>NZ_JBHSXX010000001.1:0-4800000 GCF_042662605.1 Haloechinothrix salitolerans | reverse complement strand
TGGTCGACGCTGGTGTGCTGCCGGAGCGGCCGAGTGAGGTGCAGGTCGCGACGCTGCACGCGATCGCGCCGATGGTGCAGGAGCGGGTAACGGTGCTCTCCGAAGCCGTGCCGCTCGTCCGGTTCCTGTTCGTCGATGAGGACTCGTTCGAGATCGAGGAGTCGGCCGCGGCGAAGGGCTTCAAGGATGACGCCGCTACCGTGCTGCGCGCGTCGGTGGATGCGCTGAATGCTCTCGAAGTGTGGAACGCGGAAGCTATCGAACAGGCACTCAAATCGGCGCTCGTCGATGATCTCGGTCTGAAACCTCGTAAGGCATTCGCACCGGTACGTGTTGCGATAACTGGACGAACGGTGTCACCCCCGTTGTACGAGTCAATGGAATTGCTCGGCCGTGAGAAATCGGTTTCCCGGCTCACCAGCGTTTTGGACAAATTCGAAGGGTGAATAACTTGACCGTGTCAGTGCGTGTCTAGTTCACCTCTATGGACGAGGCGAAAAAGGTCCCCGAACATCTAGCCTCTTTAGGTGGAGTTCGCGCTTGCCCCGACCGAGCCGCGTAATGCGCAGTCGTATCCCACTGTCTGGGATCGCTCTCAGCTGCGCGCCGTGTGCTTCGACATCGACGACACCCTGATCGATTTCACGTCGGCGTCAAGGGATGCCTTGGCGATCATGATCGGCAGGGATGACATGTGGCCGCTCTGGGAGTGCGTCACCGAGGCGCACGTCGCCATGGTGGTAGCGGGGAAACTCGACTATCCGACGATGCACCGTAAGCGCACCAAGGCTTTCTTGGCCGAGCTCGGCATGCACGTGAGCGATCACGACGCCGCGCGGTTCGAACGTAACCGCGCGGCCGAGATGCATTCCGGGTTCCGCCTCTTCGATGACGTCTTGCCGTGTCTCGAGTGGCTTCGCGCGTCTGGCCTCAGCATCGCTGCGGTGACCAACGCCTCAGGGTCGCATCAACGCGCCAAGCTCGACGCGCTCGGGCTGGGCCGATTCATCGACCACGTAGCCATCGCGGGTGAGGTCGGTGCGGCCAAGCCCGATCCGATGATCTTTCACTCGGCGTGTGCCGCGCTGGACTGTGAACCGTCCGAGGCGTTGCACATTGGTGATCGACTGCATACTGACGCGATCGGCGCACAGTCCGCCGGAATGTGCGGTGTGTGGCTGAACCGCGACGGTCAGCAGGACACGGAAGGTGTCGCGGAGGAGTCCGGTGTGGTGCGGCTCGCTAGTCTTAGCGATGTTCCCGAGCTCGTCGTGTGCGAGTTTGCGCAGCTCGGGGCGCCGCCGCCTCGGTGACCGGACCCGGTGTCAGCGGCGTGAATGCCGTGGTCTACTATTTATTTCCGGCAGGCAGGGACCTGCCCTTGGGGTATGGTGTAATCGGCAGCACGACTGATTCTGGTTCAGTTAGTCTAGGTTCGAGTCCTGGTACCCCAGCTGCGAGAGGTTCGCAGGGATCTGGTAAGTTATTCCAGGTCGACAAAGCAAGCCCCCGTCGTCTAGCGGCCTAGGACGCCGGCCTCTCACGCCGGTAGCGTGGGTTCGAATCCCATCGGGGGTACAAACCGCAACCACGCGGATCGCCGTCACTCGGAGAGGGTGACGGCGTTTTTGTTTCGCTGCGCTTTGGTAATGTTGTAGTGAGCTGAGCAACTTGCGATAGCTGGTCCGCAGGCAGTGTGATCTCGAGCGTGATTTCCGTAAAGTCGTCAGGATTCATCCGGATGTTCAGCCGGGTCAGCTCGAATAGCCGGCGTTGCGTCCGTTCCGGCGCATGCGCGAGGTTTGCTTCCAGGAACGGAAGCGCGTCGAGCACTGCGAGGTCATCATCGGTGATCTGGTGCCGGTTGTTGTTCTCGCTGAGCTTGGTGATCGCGGCCGAGCTCGCGGCTTTCTGGGACTCCAGGTCGTTGTAGGTGCTGCGTAACGCCTTCGTAAACGGATCGTCGGGGTCGCCGGTCTGCGCCTGCCGGAGGATGGCGTCCTGGCGACGCGTGATGTCGGCCAGCGTGCGTTGGAGGCGCTTGCATTGCGCCTCGCGTTCGCGCGTGGCTTGGTCGTCAGCAGCGGGGATGTCGGCGAGTAGTAGCGCGCGCCGGTCGGGGCCGAAGACTCGCTCTGCGTAGAAGGCACAAACTTCGTCGAGAAGTTCGTCCTCTCGTATCCGTAGCGCGTTGGTGTGACCGAGGCTATGCCAGGGGCGGCCTCGGTTGTTCTTCGGTGGCCAGCAGAGGTAGTAGATCACGTCCCGTCTGCGGTCGCCGATCATACGACGCCCGCAGCCGCAGAACACCATGCTGCGCAGGCGGTAGCTGCGTTTGGTCGCCGGGTGGCGATTGGGTCGGCCGCCGGGCCGGGACCCTTCGTTGGCGGTGCTGTTTGTGTTGATCTCGTCGAACATCCACTTCGGAATCAGCGGCTCATGAGCAGGCTCGGCCGACCAAAGCCATTTGACCGGATCGTTGACCTTGCCCTGCTTGGAACTGGTGGCGCGGCGGTTGAAGACCTGGTGGCCGGTGTACTTCGGGTTGCGAAGGATCTCGTAGACCGCGCTCTTGGCCCAAGCCCCTCGTGCACGTTCCGCGCGTGTCGGCTCTGGAGGAGGGTACTGCTCGGGATCGCAATTGAGTCTGTCAGCGATGACGCTATAACCGACGCCTTCGTAGTAGCGCCACTGGGCGATCTGGGTGACAGTCTCGCCACGGACACCATCCGGCTCCAGCCGCGACTTCGTGAGGCCCTTGTTCGCCTTCGTCGGGTTGGGGTGGCGGAAGGTCTTCGCGCGGTACCCGTACGGCGGCTTTCCGATGTTCCAGCCTTCGCGCACGTGCGTGCACAGGCCTCCCCACGACTGTTCGAGGGTGTTGAGGACTTCGTACTCGGCGATGGACTGGTTGATCCGGCGCTGCAGGATCCGCTGCGCGGTGCTGCCGGTCAGGGTGATCGGCTCGTTGGCGGCGAACAGGGGGACCTCGGCGCGCTCCAGTTCACGCTCGATGGAGATCCCCTCGAAGGCGCGGCGAGCGACGCGCGCGATCCCTTCACAGATCACGACGTCGAACCGCCGGCCTGGCTCAGCGGCTTCGGTGAGCAGCTCGGCGATGCCGCCTTCGCGGGAGATGGGGATGCCGAACCGTTCGTAGTTGACGCCCCGGCCGCGCAGATCCAGCTCCATCCGTCCGGATTCGACGTCATAGAAGTGCGCGGCGATCACCCACGACTCGGGCAGCGCGGCCTTGCAGTTGCCAAGCTGACGCATTAGCGACTGGCGTGGATCCTGCTGATCCTCAGTGGATGTGCGGCCGAGGAACGCCACCCGAACCTCATCGCGCAGCAGACTGGCGGGCATCGCGAACGGCGAGATGGCGTAGTCAGACAGGCCCGCATCGCTCACGCTGCCTCACCGTCCTCGGATTCCTGCTTGCTGGCGTGCGCTGCCCACTCGAGAAGCTCTCGTGTGATCGCAGCGAGTTCGCTCCGCAGGCGTTCGCCCGCCGCTCCGTCGACGTACCTGACGTGGGTTTCGTGCCGGCGTCCGCCGCGTTCGCGTAGCGGTGAGCCGCCGACCCACTCCCGGGTAGCCGTCGAGTCTGGCGATCGAGACCAGTCCGTCACGCCGGAGAAGTCCACGAACGGCACCGGCAACAGACATGGACGCCTCAACAACATGCAGCGTAATGCCGCTACAGGTAGTCACGACCGGCCTCCAAGTGCTATACAAACGTCACGTGTGACGATTTTATAGCAACGAAGGCGTCGGTGGGGCTACTCGTCAGCTGTGCGGAGGCGAACGAGTCCTACGAGTACGTCGGGCTCGACCTTGAGTAGGGAGGCGAGTTGGGGGAGCAGAGCGGGATCCAGGCGCGCCTTCCGCGCTTCGAGATGTTGATACCAAGGTTGACTGATTCCGAGAGCGTCGGCGACGTCGGCTTGCGACAAGTTTTGCTGCGCACGCAGGACTGCCAGGTCCATTGGGCCTGGCTCGAGGAGTTCGGTGACGTCTACGTTGAGGACGTCGGCGATCACATGGAGTGTCGGCACACGTGGGATCTGTTTGCCGTTCTCGTACTTGGCGATCGTTTCCCTCGCCTGACCGACTAGCTTTGCAAGTCGCGCCTGGCTGAGCCCACGACTCTCTCGCACCGCGCGCAGGCGCACGTGACTGAACCGCTCGTTCCAGCGCTTGCCGCCCACGACGTTCACTCTCGCAGTCATAGGATCAGGACACATGTGATCTTGCCAGGTCGGAATCTGGAAGGATCCGTCGACGTGGGCTTGAATGTGCAATGTTTGCCCACCTGATGCTTGTTCCATCGAGTCGCTGGCTGCTCACTGTGCGAGTCACGCCCGTAGCGAGAGGCACGGTGCTCGACCCTGACAAACGATATAGATCATGACATCGATATGGGTCGCCGCGGAACCGGGTCGGAGTCGGATGGGGGAGGTGAGGGCGACGCAGCGGTCGTGTGGAGCGAGGCCTACGGCGCGGGCGATGTCGTCGACCTCGCCGGGTAGGTCGAGCAGTCCTCGGCTGGTGTGCCACGCTCGGCAGGTGATGATGACGTAGCCACCGGGCCACACCCAGTCGATAACGCCGCGAAGGTCGTCGTAGAGGTCGAGCAGCGCGCGGTTGTAGTGCCCGCCGTCACGATCGAGGAGGACGCCGGTGAGGACGAGATCGACGGCGGCGGGGAGGTTGGCGACCTGGGGGTCGGCGATGCCGGTGAGTGTCCGTGCGGGTGCGGGAGCACCTGCGAGCCAGGCAAGGTCGAGGTTGGCGTCGCACACCGATTGCCACTGTGGCTGGCGGGGTTGGATGCCCACAGCGTGGCGGCCGGTGCGGGCGGCTTCGGTCAGCGCGATGCCGGCCGTGGGGTTGGGGTCGAGCACGGTGGCGCCCGGTGCGGTGTAGGTGAGGATGCAGCGACGCGCGATGGCGGGTGTCATCGCGACCATAGCGGTCCGGGTGGCGGCGACGTAGCGATCGGCAAGCTGTTCGGTTTGACCGATTTCACCGGTGGCCCACGCGCTTGTTGGGCGGGAAATAGGTCGGCTGTCAGGCACGATGTTCGCCACCGTTCTCTCCGTCCTCGTGTCGAGGGGCGTTCGCGCGTGCGCGTTCGGTGTCATTGGGCTGGAAGACGTGGGCTTCGCTGTGGCTGGGTCGGTGTCCGCCGAGGGTGACGGCCAGGCGCTGACGCTTCCGGCAGGGCGGTCGAGCGCTAGGCGGGTGGTGCAGTAATACCACCCGGTCGACCAGCGCCAGTCCGGCGAGTGCCGCTTCCCGGCGTAGCGCCGAGTCGGGTGCCACGCCATCGTTCCGCCCGCCCGAGGGCAGTAAGGCGCGAGGGATGGTGAGCACGATGAGACTGCGCGCCGGACTGAGCAGCCGTGCCCACTCCGCGATCGGGGTGCTTCCTGTCCTCGGGCAGACGATGAGGTCGTAGACCGCATGCTCATCGTCGGCGGAAGCCTTGGCGCTGACGGCAGTTGTGGCGCCGCGGCCGAGACGGAGGATGGTTTCGATCGCCTCATCCCGGCGAGTGTCCCAACGGTCTGCATGATCGGCTTGGCCCCGTTCGACAAGAAGGACGCGGTGGCCGGGTTCGGTATAGACGGGGACCAGGATTGGTGCCGCGGCGGCAAGCACGTCGGGATAGAGCCAGGGCGGTTCGAGTGGGCAGTAGCGAACGGTCCTGCTGTGACGGTGGCGGTGGGTGTTCACGGCGGGCTCCGGTTGATCGTGTGAGGGACATTCAAGAAGTCCGTATTGCCCGCCGCGGCCAGACACGCGACGGGCGATATCCGGCCGCGCTCGCGAGGCGGCCAGCCCGTGACCGACGTCGCCAAGATTCTTTTCCTTGGCGCCGTCGCACAGGCGGGACGGTGCCAACGAGCGACTAACAAGTGACTAAAACCGCAGGTCAGCCTGCGACACGTCCATGGCAGCGACCGCAAGGCGGGAACGCCCGCATACCGGTGTGGCGCCGCACAAGGAGCTCAATTTAGTCGTTCGGTAGGCCGCCGCTGGGCGGTCTGTTGTCTCTGATGTGGCCACCTCGAAGGCGTCACTGTCCGCCTGCGATGAAGGAGCGGTCGCGAATGTCCGAGACACCCGAGAGCAGCTTCTCCCACGAGGACGATCCCGCCGCTTGGTCGCCGAGCCCGCTGGCGGCCGCTGGCAATGCGTTCGCCTGGCTGACGGCAGGACCAGATCCAGTTGCCGTCGACGGCTGCCTGTTCGACTACCTGCCCGACCGCGAGATCGCGGTGGATGAACTGCGCGAGCTGCTGCTGGTGCGCGACTGCCCACGTCGGGTCTGGGACCAGGTCTGGGCGCACGTGATCATCAAATCCCGGTGGCACGGCGCCACCTGGACACTGGTCGCGGTCGGGTTGGCCTTGCCGATGCTGTCGCGGATCTGCGAACAGTTGACCGTACGGTTCGCCGGGGACCCGCACGACATCCACGCCGAGGTGCTGCGCGGGTTCCTCGGCGCCCTCTCAACGGTGGATCTCGACCAAGGGCGGATCGTGATCCGGCTGCGCTGGGCCGCCTACCGGGCTGGCCACAAAGCCCTCCTCGCCACCCTGGACGGTCCGACCCCGGTCCCGTCCGGGTTCGGCCCGAGCGAACCACCGCCGCCGTTCGGCCACCCCGACCTTGTGTTGGCCCGCGCGGTCGAAGCCGGCGTGCTTTCACGCTATGAGGCGGAGCTGATCGGCGACACCCGGCTGCAAGGCATCTCTCTCGCCGACTGGGCCGCCGCGCACAACCTGACCTATGCGCAGGTGCAGCGCGGCCGCCACCGTGCGGAACACAGGCTGGCGGTCTGGATCAAGGCTCGCCTGGCGGGGTCATCGTCTGCTCACGGCGACGATCCCGGACTTCTTGGCTGCGGGTGACCCACCCGCCCCGACACCGACGATGCCGAGAGGTCCCGATGCCCGTTCGCCGTCTCCTCCATCGCGCAGGCGTGGTGACGCTGGTTGCTGCGTTCGCCGCACTGGCCTCTGCCGCAACCGTGCAGGCGGAGCCGTCGGTGGTGTTCGCGCAGGCGGAGTCGGTGGCCCAGGTGCTGCGCAACATCCGCAACTGGTTGATGGGCATCCTCGCGATGCTGGCGACGGTGTTCGCCACGATCGGTGGCGTCCGCTACGTGATGGCCGGCGGCGATCCCGGCGAAGTCGAGAAGGCCAAGACCGCGTTCAAAGCGGCGGGCATCGGATTCGCGCTGGCGGCCCTGGCGCCGCTGCTGGTATCCGTTCTGTCGGGGATTGTCGGCCTGTGACGGCAGCTGCCTGGGGGATCAGGGTGGCGCAGTCACCGGGCTGCGGCACGTTCGACATCGGTTGCCACATCGGCGAAGGTATCAACGACCTGTTCCGCAGCATCGTGGAGACGGCGTTGAACCCGCTGCTGCGGCTGCTGTCCGACACCCTGCTCACCACGCCGACGCTGAACGAGCTGCCGCAAGTCGGCCCCCTCTGGGACGTCTCGTGGCAGATCGTGATCGCCTCCTACGCGGCACTGATCCTCATCGGCGGCATGGTCGTGATGAGCTACGAGACCCTGCAGACCCGCTACACGATCAAGGAGATCGCGCCCCGGCTGGTCGTCGGATTCCTGGCCGCCTTCTTCAGCCTGGTGATCGCCGAGCAGGCCATCCTGCTGGCCAACGCGCTCTCCCATGCCCTGCTCGCGGGTGGCCTCGACGCCGACTCCGCCGGGGACGCGCTGACCAGCATGATTACCGGCGCCCTGTCTGGAGGCGGGTTGTTCTTGCTCTTGCTCGGCCTGGCGTTGGCCGGAATGCTCGTCGCGCTGCTCATCACCTACGTCCTGCGCGTGGCGATCACCGTCATCCTGTTGATCGGGGCGCCACTGGCCCTGATGTGTCACGCCCTGCCGCAGACCGAATCCGTCGCGCGCTGGTGGTGGAAAGCCTTCGCCGGGGTCCTCGCCATCCAAGTGGCACAGTCGCTCACCCTGATCGTCGCGCTCAAGGTGTTCTTCGACCCGAGTGGCTGGACACCCTTCGGCCCGCGGCCCAGCGGGCTGGTGAACCTGCTCGTGGCACTCGCCCTGATATACGTGCTGCTGAAGATCCCGTTCTGGATTCTCGCAGCCACACGCTCGACCGGTGGCCGTTCCATCGCCGGATCGCTGGTGCGCGGCTGGATCGCGTACAAGACGTTCGGGCTCTTGACGGGGCGACACTCCGGGAATCCGGCACCCGCGGCGGCAGCGCCCGCACACCCAGCCCGCGCCAGAAGCGACGCGGGAAACGCTCCGCCACCCTCCCACCCAAAGCCGTCCCAGCCGGTCCTGCCGCCACCGGCGCGACCGACCGGTCCGTACACGCCGGTGCCGGCCACTCCGGCGCCACCCATCGAGTCCACCCCGTGGGGCCAGCCCAAACCTGCCCGCGCCCGCGACGCCGCTCAGCGCGCATGGCGGCCGTTGACCAGACGCGGGGACGCACAATGACCGGGCGAACCGCACGGATTCCTGCCGACATCGAGTTGGAGGACCGCATCCTGGCCGGTCTCACGACCCGGCAGCTAATCAAGCTGAGCGTCACGGCGCTCGTGCTGTACGGCGGCTGGGCCCTGACGCGCCCGTGGATGCCGACCGTCGTCTACGTGGCGCTTACGCTACCCGTCGGGGTGCTCATTACCGTCGTGGTGCTGGGGCGACGCGACGGGGTCGCGCTGGACTCACTATTGGTGGCCGCAGTGCGACAGCGCCTCCAACCACGGCGGCGCATCGCCACATCCGGGACGCCAGCGCGGATCCCTGACTGGCTGCCGACCCCACCGGGCGAGCGGGCTGCTGAACTGGATCTGCCGGCCCTTGGGGTCAGCGAAGCCGGCGTTGTCGACCTCGGCAACGACGGCATCGCGGCCATCGCCGCCGCCTCCACCGTGAACTTTGCGCTACGCACCCCAGCCGAGCAGGACGCTCTCGTTGCCGCATTTGGCCGCTGGCTACACAGTCTCTCCGAACCCGTGCAGCTCCTGGTACGCACCATGCACCTCGAGCTGTCCGACCAGATCGCACAGCTCCGTTCCCGCGCACCGAGCCTGCCGCACGCCGCGCTCGAACGTGCCGCGCGCGATCACGCCAGCCACCTCGAGCGGCTCGCCGCCCGCACCGACCTGCTGCACCGCCAGATCTTCATCGTCGTGCGCGAGCCCGCCGGGACCAGCGCGGCACGATTGCTGCAGCGCCTGGCCGAGGCCGTCGAGCTCCTCGCAGCCGCAGGTATCACGGTCACCCCGCTAGATGCCGGGCAGACCACCGCCGTGCTGAGCGCGGCCTGCAACCCCGACACCCTGATCACCCCATCTCAGGGTCTAGCGGGCGCCGATGAGGTCATCACCACGGCGGCCGGGCGCGATGACGGGAGCTGAGGTCGATGCGGAAACGCCGCCACACACCACGCCGGCCCACGCCCGCCTTCGCACCTCATGCACTCGAGGTCGACCCCCGGCACGTCCGCGTCGGTGATGAATGGGTGGCCACTCTCTCCGTTGTCGGCTATCCGCGCGAGGTCCACCCGGGGTGGTTGCAGCCCCTGCTGTCCTATCCCGGGCGGCTCGATGTTTCCCTGCACGTCGAGCCCGTCAACGCGGCCGTCGCAGCCGAGCGGCTTCAGCGGCAGCTCGCCAAGCTGGAATCTGGTCGCCGCCACACCGTCACCCACGGGCGCCTCGCCGACCCTCAGCTGGAGGCGGCCACCGAGGACGCCCACGATCTCGCCGCGCGACTCGCCCGCGGCGAAGGACGCCTGTTCTGGGTCGGGCTCACCTTGACCGTCCACGCCACCACTCAACGCGAACTGGCCGCCGAAGTCAGCGCGGTCCGCACCCTGGCAGCCAGCCTGCTACTGGACGCGAAACCGACCACCTTCCGCTCTCTGCAGGGATGGGTCACCTCGCTGCCGATGGGCATGGATCTGATCAACATGACCCGTACCTTCGACACCCCAGCCTTGGCCACCGCGTTTCCCTTCGCATCCCCGGACCTGCCAGCGCCTGACCCGGCATCGTTCGGCGCACCGACCGGAGTCCTGTACGGCCGAAACCTCAGCAGTCAAGGTCTGGTCCACTGGGACCGGTTCGCCTGCGACAACCACAACGCGGTCATCCTGGGCCGCTCCGGCGCAGGCAAATCCTACCTCGTCAAGCTGGAAGCCCTGCGCAGCCTCTACCGTGGCGTCGAGGTCGCCGTCATCGATCCCGAAGACGAATACACGCGGTTGGCCCACGCGGTCGGGGGCAACCACCTGGCGCTCGGTGCAACCGGCGTGCGGATCAACCCGCTCGACCTACCCATCGCCAGACACCCGGACGGACGCCGCACCGCACCGGCGGGCGCCCTGCAACGCCGCAGTCTGTTCCTGCACACCCTGCTGACCGTCCTTTTTGGTCAGACGCTCATTGCCGACGAACGAGCGACAGTCGACCGGGCGATCACGGCCGCTTACGCCCACGCTGGCATCACTACGGACGCGCGGACTTGGGCCCGGCCAGCACCAATGCTGGCCGACCTCCGCGACGCTCTCGCCGAACAGGGCGGGACCGGAACACTGCTCGCCGAGCGACTACACCCGTACACCCACGGCGCGTTCCGCGGCCTGTTCGACGGCCCCACAACCACCGCGCCGGAGGGCCACCTACAGGTGTTCTCGCTGCGCCAGTTGCCCGCGGAGCTGAAGCCCGCAGCCACCGTCCTCACCCTCGACGCCATCTGGCGCTGGATCAGCAACCCCACGCACAAACGCCCCCGCCTGGTGGTCGTCGATGAGGCATGGCTGCTGATGCGACAAGACGTCGGCGCGGAGTTCCTCTTCCACATGGCCAAGGCATCGCGGAAATACTGGGCGGGCTTGACCGTCGCGACCCAAGACGTCGGCGACGTGCTCGGCACCGATCTCGGCAAGGCCGTCATCGCCAACGCCGCCACGCAGATCCTCCTACGACAGGCACCCCAGGCCATCGACGACGTCGTCCGCACCTTCGCCCTCTCCGAAGGCGAGCGACAGTTCTTGCTGTCGGCGGAACGGGGCAGCGCGCTCATGGCCTGCGGCCCGCATCGGGTCGTCCTGCGCGCCGACGCCTCCGAATTCGAACACGCGCTGGTCACCACAGATCCGGCCGAACACGCCGCCCGAGACGACAACAGTGCACACGTCGTCAAACTCGACGAATGAGCATTTCGACGTCTGCTCACGGCGCCGATCGCGGACTTCTTGGTCGTGGTGGAACAGCTGCTCGTCGACCCCTGGACCGCAATTCGCAAGCTCGCGGACACCGCTGCGGCCTGGCTGCTCGCGTGGTCACCAGTGCTCGGACCAGTCCTCGTTCTCGTGGTCGGTGCGGCGGTCCTGTTGCGCGCATGGTGGTTCCGCCGCTGCCAGCAAGCGTTGCACGCCGACGCGCGGGCGGTCACGATCATGGCCCCGCCGACGGTGGATCCGGCTGGGGCGCTGGCCGTCTGGTCCAACCTCGTCGGGCTTCTGCGGCCCGCATGGAAACGGCTGATCTTCGGGCAACCGCACCTGGCGTTCGAATCCTACTTCGATCGCGACGGCGTCCAGCTACGCCTATGGGTGCCAGGGATCGTGCCACCCGGACTCGTCGAGCGTGCCATCGAGGCCGCCTGGCCGGGCACCCGCACCCGCACCCGCCCAGCCGACCCGCCCCTCCCCATAGAACCAAGTGGTGAGCGCCAGGTGCTCGTGACCGGAGGTGTACTTCGCCTCGCACGGTCGGAAGCTCTCCCGATCCGGACCGACTTCACGGCTGATCCACTCCGTGCGCTTCTCGGCGCACCCGCCGGTCTCGGCACCGACGACCGAGCGTGTGTTCAGGTACTGGCGCGACCGGCCACCGGGCGACGCGTCGCCCGCGCCCGGCGCTTGGCCCGTCACCTGCGCACTGGACGTTCCCACCACCGGATTGGGCGGGTATTTGATCTACTCACTCCACGACCAGCCGCGCAGCCATCGGCGCAACCTCAGATTGACCGGCACACCGCGCTGGCGTACGCGGCGCAGGACCGCGCCATCGTCGCCAAGGATCGCGGCAGCCACTACGACACGCTCATCCGCTACGCCGTCACCACCCACCTCCCGAGATCGGCGGCACGCAAAGAATACCGGCGGGCGGCCGAGCGCATCCGCGGCCGAGCGCACGCGATCGCCAGCGCCTTCTCCACATTCACCGAGCACAACTACTACCGCCGCCTCCGACTCCGCCAGCCGCTGACGGTGCTGGCCCGCCGCCGGTTCCGGCGTGGAGATCTGCTGTCCGTCCTCGAGTTGGCCGCGATCGCGCACCTACCCACCGACGAAGCGATCCCCGGCGTGGCCCGGGCCGGGGCCCGCGCCGTCCCGCCGCCACCAGCTACGCCGACCGAAGGCCCCGACATCCGACCGCTCGGCATTTCCGACACCGCACATGCCCGCCCCGTCGGCCTGCACGTCTCCGACGCCCGTCACCACCTGCACGTGCTTGGCGCCACCGGCAGCGGCAAGTCGACGCTGCTCGCGCAGATGATCCTCGCCGATGCCGATCGTGGCCGCGGTGCCGTCGTCATCGATCCCAAAGGAGACCTGATCACCGACATCCTCACTAGACTCCCGCTGCACGCCAGCCATCGGGTCGTGCTGTTCGACGCCGACACTCGCGGCCCGGTGCCCTGCCTGAACCCCCTCGAAGGCGATAAGCATTCCGCCGTCGACAACGTCGTCTCGGTGTTCGCGCGGGTGTTCGCCTCCGCTTGGGGGCCGCGCAGTGACGACATTCTGCGCGCAGCCTGCCTCACATTGCGGGCCGACACCGACACACCCACCCTCGCCGACCTGTCCGGCCTGCTTACCGATCCCGCCAAGCGGATCCGGCACATTGCCAAGCTTGCCGACGATCCCGTGCTGCGCGGCTTCTGGACGTCCTACGACCAGCTCTCCGACGCCGCCCGCGCCCACGCCATCGCCCCGGTACTCAACAAGCTACGCGCCTTCCTGCTGCGCCCGTTCGTCGTCAAGGCGATCGCGGCCGGACCCTCCACCGTCGACCTCAGCACCGTGCTCGACGGCGGGTTACTGCTGGCACGCATCCCTAAGGGCAGCCTGGGCGACGACACCAGCCGGCTACTCGGCTCGCTCATCCTCGCCCGCATCTGGCAGGCCACCACCGCCCGATCCGCGACCCCACAGTCCCAACGCCGCGACGCAGGACTCTACGTCGACGAAGCGCAGAACTTCCTGACCCTGCCCTACGCCGTCGAGGACATGCTCGCCGAAGCCCGCGGCTACCGCCTCTCCATGACCCTGGCGCACCAGCACCTCGACCAGCTCGGCCGCGACCTCAGCGAAGCGATCTCCGCCAACGCCCGCACCAAGATCTACTTCTCAGTCTCGCCGCGCGACGCACGCGAACTTGCACGCCACACTGCGCCGCACCTGACCGATCACGACCTCGCCCACCTTGACGCCTTCCACGCCGCCGTACGCCCAGTAGTCAACGGCGCCGAAGTCCGCCCCTTCACCATCACGACCCGCCCGCTCGGCCCAGCCATTCCCGGCCGAGCCCGTGCCGTGCGCGCGGCAGCCGCCGCCCACACCCAACCCCTTGCCCGATCGGCAGTCTCGCCAGCGCGCGCGGTCGGCGCCGATCCCCGCCGCACAGCCTGAGGTGCGCCCTTTGCTGAAACAGAAGGATCTCCGGGCCCCGCTGCCGCAACGCCCGGCCGACCGGGCCGCCGCCTCCCCGCAGCACCACGCCTGGGTCGCCGCACACCTGACCCGCCGTGACCGCTGGATCGCTCGCATGCTCGCCGAGCACCGCGTGCTCACCTCCACGCAGCTCACTCAGCTCGCCTTCCCCTCCCGGCGCGCCGCCAACCTGCGGCTCCGCCAGCTCTACCAATGGCGAGTCGTCAACCGCTTCCAGCCCTTCATCGGCCGAGGCCGCGCACCCATGTTCTACGTCCTCGACATCACCGGCGCCCACGTGCTCGCCCACGAAGACGGCACCGACCCCACCGCGCTGAAGTATCGCCCCGAGCGATCCATCGGCATCGCCCACTCCATCCGCCTCGCCCACCTGCACGGCGTGAACGGCTTCTTCACCGGCCTCATCGCGACCGCCCGCCGACACCCGCGCAGCCGCCTGCTGGCGTGGTGGCCGGAAACCCGCTGCGCCCGCCACTTCGGCGACATCGTCCGCCCCGACGGCTACGGCCGCTGGATCGAGCACGGCCGCACCCTCGAGTGGTTCCTGGAATGGGACACCGGCAGCTACCAGCTCCAACGGCTAGCCGCGAAGCTTCACGACTACGCCAAGCTCCGCGCGATCACTCAGATCAACACGCCGCTGCTGTTGTGCTTCGCCAGTCCCCACCGGGAAGCCCATGCCCGCGAGATCCTCACCCGCCAGGTCCGCGAGACCGCGCACGCCGACACGACTCCGATTGCCACAACGAGTGCCGACCGCATACGCCACTCGGCAGCCGAGGCCGTGTGGTTGCCGCTCGAGCCGCCGACTCCGGATCGGTGCCGCCTGGCCGACCTCGCCGACCGGTGGCCGCACGTCGCCGTCCCAGCCCGATCCGATCAGCAGGCGGCAAGAATCGCCGACTCAGGCGGAACCGCGACGCTGACGCCACCGGAGCCGATGCCGCCGTGGTCCAGCGCCCGGGATCTCACCTGGCATCACGCGCCTGAGGCATGCAGAAGGCGATAGCAGGCGCCGCCGTTGCGGCCGTCCTGGCCGTCCTCACCCTGGCTGGTGTCATCGGAGGAACGGTGGCGGCCGTGGTCAGTGGCGCCGACGGCCCGACGAGGTGCGTTCCGTCCGGTTCTGCTGAGGCGCAACCAGCGGGATACGGCGCTGAACAGCTCTCCAATGCGGGCGTGATCGTCGCTGTCGGTAAACAACTGCGCATACCGCAGCGAGGCTGGGTCGTCGCCGTCACCGCCGCCATGCAGGAGTCCCGACTCCGTAACGTCGACTACGGCGACCGCGACAGCCTTGGCCTGTTCCAGCAACGCCCGTCACAAGGATGGGGTACCCCAGCGCAGATCATGAACCCCAGCTATGCAACCACCCAGTTCTACCAGCACCTCCAGAACATCCCCAGCTGGGAGCGCATGAGCGTCAACGACGCCGCCCAAGCGGTGCAACGCTCCGGCTTCCCCAACGCGTACTCGCAGCACGAGAGCGCCGCGCGCACCATCGTCGCCGCGCTAAACGACGCGACCTGCGCTCCGATCGAGGACGCCAATAGGTGTATGGGTGTGGATGCACCTAGCAGCGCTGCCCGAGTGGTCCTCAAATTCGTTTGCGGACAGCTCGGCGTGCCGTACGAGTGGGGAGGTGACGGACCGGCCAACGGCCACGCTGGCTTCGACTGCTCCGGCCTCACCACCGCCGCCTACGCTGCAGCCGGAATCCGGCTCCCCAGGACCGCGCACACGCAGTATCACGCCACCGCTCGGGTGTCCGAGGCCGAACTCCAGCCCGGTGACCTCGTCTTCTACGGGAACCCGAACATCAAGGTCCACCACGTCGGCATCTACATCGGCAACGGCCAGATGATTGACGCGCCCACCTTCGGCGAGCCCATCGGCATCCGCCCCGTCCGATGGGGCGCGAATGATGACTTCGCAGGAGGTGGACGCCTTGTGAACTGACCCGCCATATGCGGCATGACCGCACGTTTCGTACGTGCATGTGGAGGCAACGGGCACCCGTGCTCCGACTTCGGCATGAACAGACGGTTCCGTAGGCGGACTACTCAACGGCCAGTTGTCCGTGAACGCCCAGGTCGGGGAACCTTGCGCGTCATCCGCTCCAGTGGAACGAGGCGCGCAACCGATTCATCGAGGTCTGAGTCCGGAACTGCGGGCATATTGTCGTACAAGAGCCGTTCAAGCTGTCTGCCCTTTGCGTCGAACACCATGCAGGCCGCTCGGTAGGCTCCCGTCTGATGTTTCTTGGCTCTGAGATACGGCGACAGATACGACACTGCAGTCTCAATGTCTTCGTTAGGCCCATGGCAAGCCCAGACGAGCAGAGTGTGCTTGCCGGACTTGTCGCCCATCACGTGGGTTATCGAGTGGTGCCGCCGATCCCGCCGGACAAGCTTGGCCAGATCGGTGGCATACCGGCCGAATTCCTTTTGCACTCGCCCGTTGCCTTCCAAGAGCGAGGAGCCTGTCGACAGCCACCCAGCGTGTTCTGTGGCCGCGATCATGTCGACGAGGCGCAAGAGCGGCTGATCGCCTACGAATCGTGGCTTGTCGGCTGTATGAACATCCGGACTGCGTTTGGTCTGGTACCAGTTGTCCAAGGGCCGTGTCTGGCTCGACACTAACCTCGCGCTTTCACGCTGGTTCGGCCCGCGGGCTGTGTCGATCATGAAGAAAGGTGCTCTGAGCTGCAAGAATATGACTTGCTGAGGGTCATGTTCGAGCGAGTTCAGGAGCACCTTTCTGGTGGGTAAGTCTACTGGTCCGTACCCGTCGTTGTCGGTCGATACCGCCGGAAGTGGGGTCGTGTCGCAGGCCGGGGCGGTGATCCTGCTGCGAACCGCCGAGAAGGCCGGTCTTGCTGCGGCGCTGTCGGCGGCGTTGGCGCCGTGGCGCAAGCCGTTGGCCACACATGATCCGGGCAAGGTCGTGCTCGATCTCGCGGTGTCGGTGGCGCTGGGCGGTGACTGCCTGGCCGATATCGCTCTGCTGCGCGAGCAGCCAGCGGTGTTCGGCCGGGTGGCGTCGGATCCGACCGTGTCCCGGCTGATCTCCTGCCTGGCCGCCGACGCCGGCAAGGCCCTGTCGGCGATCGGCCGGGCCCGCGTGGCAGCGCGGAAGACGGCGTGGGGCCACGCCGGCAAGCGCGCCCCCGATCACGGCATCGACGCCGAGCACCCGCTGGTCATCGACCTGGACGCGACGTTGGTGACCGCGCATTCGGAGAAGGAGAACGCGGCCCCGACCTATAAGAAGAGCTTCGGGTTCCATCCCCTGCTCGGGTTCGTCGACCACGGCGACGACGGGACCGGGGAGCCGCTGGGCTGGCTGCTGCGCCCGGGAAACGCCGGAGCGAACACCGCCGCTGACCACATCACGGTGGTGGCCGAATGCCTGCGCCAGTTGCCGTTCACCGCCCGGGGTGGCCGGGTCGGGCGCAAGGTGCTGATTCGCGCCGACGGTGCCGGCGGCACCCACGACTTCGTCGACTACCTGACCAAACAGAAGCTGTCCTACTCTCTCGGATTCGGGCTCTCCGACGACATCGTCGCCCGCATCGGCACCATTCCCGCGCACGTGTGGACACCGGCCTACGACTCCGACGGCGACCCGCGCGACGGGGCGTGGGTCGCCGACGCCACCGGTGTGCTGGACCTGTCCGGCTGGCCCGAGGGCATGCGTGTGGTCGTCCGCAAGGAACGGCCGCATCCCGGCGCGCAGCTGCGGTTCACCGACGTCGACGGACTCCGGCTGACCGCCTTCATCACCAACACCGCCCGCGGGCAGCTGGCCGACCTCGAGCTGCGGCACCGCCGCCGCGCCCGCTGCGAGGACCGCATCCGGATCTGTAAGGACACCGGCCTGTCGAACCTGCCGCTGCATGACTTCGCGCAGAACCAGATCTGGCTGGCCATCGTCGCGCTCGCCGTCGAGCTCACCGCCTGGATGCAGCTGCTCGCGCTGGCCGACCACCCCGCCCGCCGATGGGAACCCAAACGCCTGCGGCTGCGGCTGTTCTCCATCGCCGGCCGCATCGCCCGTCACGCCCGCCGCACACGCCTACGGCTGTCCGCGCACGCACCCTGGGCCGATCTGATACAGACCGCGCTCGCCCGGCTCGCCGCACCACCCGCACCGCCCTGATCAGCGACAACCCGCCCCGACGAGACGAAACACCACCCGGGCCCGTGGAACCCGGCAGGCCGCCCCGACTGACCACGGGCCACTGCAGCTCGCCACCGACCGAAAAGGAGGCCAACAACACCACCGCCCAGCGCAGTCAGGCCGACACCTCAAACGCGAGAAAGATCGAGGCTAGAGGCGCACATTGAACAGGGTCCCGTTTTAGAGGCCAACGATATTCCGGTGGGCGCGGTGTTAGGCACGGTAGGAATGAGGCGTTATCGGGTCACTTTCACCGGACGGGCAGCACATGCCGGTACCACGCCCATGAATCGGCGAAACGACCCGGTCCTAGCTGCGGCCAACACTGCGATCGCAGTTCGCGATGCCGCCATCGAGCACGACGGCGTGGGCACGGTCGGTTCCATCGTCACTGTTCCTGGAATAGTTACAGCCGTTTCGGAACAAGCCACCATTTTGGTAGACCAACGTCACCTCGATGCGGATTCGTTGAAGGCGATGCACGAACGGGTCCGATCGGCATCGGAAGTTGCCGCTGCAAGCGAAGATTGCACCGTATCCTGGGAACCATTACTGACCGTTGAGCCACGGCCCTTTGATGAAAAACTGGTCGATCTGGTCCAAAACACCTGTCGAGACGCATGCGGCCAGGACATGTCATTGCCTTCTGGCGCCCTACACGACGCCACTGCCATGGCGTCTCGGGTGCCAACCGCGATGTTGTTCGTATCATCGACTGATGGCATATCGCACAATCGTGATGAAGGCAGCCCGGAAGAGCATCTGCAGATTGGTGTCGAAGTATTCAACCAGATAGTCCGTCGAACCATGAAAATCGTAGCGGACGGTCAATTATAGTATTGGTCTTACTGCGGAAGGGAATCCCTCATGATCTGGTATGCCTTCTACATAGCCTTATTCATCGTCGTCATGTTTGGTATCGGCCTCTACCACTTCAAGCACACCAAGGGCGCCGACGACTACCTGATCGCAGGCTGGAACGTCGGTGCAATCAAGATCACCCTCACGGTGATCGCCACGTGGGCGGGGGCGTCGATCTTCATCGGCAGCGTCGGACTCGGCTACGAGTTCGGTCTCTCCGGCTACATGCGCTTCGCCCTTCCGGGGGCCTTCTTCTCGCTCCTGCTGATCCTGCTCTTCGCTAAGAAGCTGCGCCGGACGAAGCTCTACACCGTTCCCGACATCTTTGACGAGCGATTCGGCAAGCCCGCCGGCGTCATCCCGGCGATCCTGTCGGTCTGCCTCTACGCCGCACCGGTCACGGCGATGCAGATCGTCGCGCTGGGTGCCTTATTCAACGTGCTCTTCGGCATGCCTCTTGGGTGGGGGGTTCTGCTGGGCTGGGCGATCGTCTATGGCTACACCATGCTCGGTGGCCTGCCCAGCGTCATCATCACCGACAGCATCCAGACGGTCGTCCTCGTCGTCGGCTTGGTCATCATGGGTGTTGCCACCTGGGTCTATGCAGGCGGCATGGCCGAGATCGCTCCGGCTATACCGGGGACACATCTCAACCCGGCCGGAGCTGATCCGAGTGCTACCTTGATCTTCGCGCTTACGATCGGTCCGTTCTACCTCATTTGGCAATCGAGTTGGCAACGCATCTACGCCGCTCGAACCGAACGAGTCGCACTGTGGGGCAACGCGGTGGGTATCGCACTCGCCGGATTCGTCATCTCCGTCATCCCGATCTTCATCGGCATGGCCGCACGCTCGTTCGTTCCCGGCGATAATGTACGTCCCGACTCCGTCTTCTACATTGTTTTGCAAGACATCCTGCCGCCATACGTCGGCGGCATCCTCGCAATGGCACTCATGGCCGCACTGGTATCCGGGGGTGATTCCTTCCTCCTGCAAGGAACGGCGAACCTCACACGTGACCTATATCAGCGTCACCTGCGCCCGGATGCGAGCCAAGAGAAGCTACTGAAGATGTCGCGTTGGGGCGTCACGGTTATCGGATTGGCCGCCTTGCTGATCGCGTTCTTCATCACCGACATCGTCGGGATCTACACCTACACACTGAAGTGGTCGGCAGTGGCGCTGGTGCTGCCTTTCCTCGCGGTAATGTTCTGGCGCCGGGCCACTAGGTTCGGGGTCATCACCAGCATGATCGCCGGGCTAACGGCCACGATCGGATGGGAACTAGCTGGCAATCCCTTCGGCATCACCGAGATCCTTCCCGGCTACCTGGTCGGTGCCGCAGCGTTGCTCTTGGGCAGCCTGCTCACCAAGCACGCCGCGAGCGAGCAAGTGAAGGCCATCTGGTACGACGGACTCCAGCGGCAATACACCTTGCCTGGCGCACGCACCGAAACTGGACTACCAGAGGCACAAGAAACACAACTACCCGAACGGATCGACGCAGTGGCGGCCGACGAACCGAAGAGCGGTTGATGAACCGAGGCGCAAGTCAAGTGGGGGCTGGCTGGGCTGCCCCGTGTTTTCCGGACTGGTGAGTTTGTGTCCTTTTATGCCGCGAACTGCTGATTCAGGTATTCGTTGCGGACTTCGTGCGGAGTTTTGTATCCCAGTGCTGAATGGATTCGTCGCCGATTGTAGTGAAGTTCGATATAGCGGGCAATATCAGTCGAAGCCCTTTTTCGTGTGGGATACACCATATGATGAACGCGCTCGTTTTTGAGGCTGGCGAAGAACGACTCGGCGAGCGCGTTATCCCAACAAATCCCGGTGCGACCGAGGGAATGTCGCAAATCGAGTTCATCCAGTTTCGCGCGATATTCGGCCGATGTATATTGGGTGCCGCGATCGCTGTGCATAATACAGCCCGACTCAAGCGTGTGATTTCGTGCGGCCATGTCGAGGGCGTCGGTGACCAATTCGGTGCGCATGTGATCGGCCATCGCGTAGCCGATGACCTCGTTGTTGAAACAATCAATCACGGTCGCCAAATACAGCCAGCCCTGCCAGGTGGAAATGAACGTGATGTCGCCGACCAGCTTGGCCCCGGGCCGGTTGGCGGTGAAGTTCCGCTCGACCAGATCTGGCACGCCGTCGGGCTGTTCAGCGCTGCGGACGGTGGTGGTGCGGTACGGCTTCAGCTGCACCGTGACCAGGCCCATCTCGCGCATGAGTTGGCGGACCGTCTCGTCATCGACCCGCTCACCAGCACGGACGAGCTCGGCATGGATCCGCCGGTAACCGTAGGTGCCGCCGAAGAGGTCAAACAGTGTCTCAATCTTGGTCTTGAGCAGTTCGCGGCGCCGCTCGGTCGCCGACGGCGGCCGGCGAAACCACTCGTAGTAGCCCGATTTCGACACATCCAGCCACGCCAGCATCTGCGTCAGGGTGGGAGCGTCCGCCACATTATGGCCCTTGTTGTGCGCGTACTCGGCGGCGATGAACTCGTACTTCTCGCTCACCGCTGCTCCCTCGCAAAGTACGCTGCCGCTTTTTTCAAAAAGGACAGTTCCATCTCCTGCTCGCGCACCCGGCGACGCAGTTCGGCGAGTTCGGCACGCTCAGACAATTCCAGCGGCGGCTCGTCCCCGGCGTGATCCTCGCGGTATTTCTTCACCCAATTAGCTAGGGTCGTTTCCCCGAGACCGTACTCGCGAGCGACCTCAGCGATCGGACGCTGCCCTTCCACAACCAGCTTCGCCGCCTGCTCACGAAATTCAGGCGTGTACTTCTGATACTTCCTTGCCACGAACCAACATCCCTTCCAGAACGGACCCTATGCGGTCCACAGTCCGGGAAATAACGGGCACCCCACGTACGGCGGTGGTGGTGGGCGCTGGCGTGGTGGGACTTTCGACGGCCTGGTTCTTGCAGGAACGAGGGGTCGAGGTGACGGTGGTCGACCGTACGGGGGTGGCCGCTGGTGCGTCCTGGGGCAATGCGGGGTGGCTTTCGCCGGCGTTGGCTGTGCCGTTGAACGAGCCGACCGTGCTGCGCTACGGGTTGCGCACGATCCTTGATCCGGGCGCGCCGCTGCACGTGCCGGTGTCGTGGGATCCGCCGCTGTGGCGGTTTCTGGCACGATTCGCCGCGCACTGCCGCTGGGGCGCGTGGGACCGGGCGATGTGGGCCAACCTGCCGCTGAACGCCGAGTGCCTCGAGGCATTTGACGTGCTGACCGCGAACGCGGTACAGGCGCCCATGGTGGAGGCGCCGATCACCGCTGTGTTCGAGACGGCGCAGCAGTCGGCAGGCCTGCTGCGGGAGTTGCGTCGGGTGGATGAGGCTGGGCAGCGGGTCGACTACACCGGCCTGACCGGTACCGAGGTACGCGAACAGTTGCCGCAGGTATCGGACCGAATCCGGGCCGGTGTCCGGTTGCACGGACAACGCTTCGTCGATCCGGGCGAGTTCGTCGCCTCCCTTGCCCGATCCGTGACCGCCCGCGGCGGCATCATCCGCGGCGGATTCGATGCCACCGGGACACGCCGTCAGCGGCACGAGGTGACGGTGCGCTCGACATCGGGCGAGGCTGTCACGGCCGACGTGGTCGTGCTGGCTACCGGCGCCTGGCTGAGCCGCCTAGGAAGCGAGTTGGGAGTGCGGGTACCGATCCGTGCTGGTCGCGGCTACTCGTTCACCGTTCCTACCGACGAGCCGGTCGCCGGGCCGATCTATCTGCCCGGCGTGCGGGTGGCGTGTACGCCGTACCGCGATGGGCTGCGGGTCGCCGGCACGATGGAGTTCCGCGGCCCCGACGACCCGCTCGACCCGGCCCGGATCCGGGCGATCATCGCCTCCGCCAGCCCGCTGTTGCGAGGTGTGCGGTGGGAGGAGCGCACCGACCAATGGGTCGGGCCCCGCCCGGTCACCCCGGACGGGTGCCCGCTGATCGGCGCCGTGCCCACTGCCCCCGGTGTCTACCTGGCCAGCGGGCACGGCATGTGGGGACTGACCCACGGGCCGATCACCGGACGACTGCTCGCCGAACAGATCACCACCGGCAAACAGCCCGAACTGCTGCGCGCCTTCAACCCGTTGCGCTAAGCGCCCGACCGCCAGAAAAGGACACTGATCGCCATGTCCAGCCACGAAGCCCTGGGTCCCGCTACGGTCCGTGCCGCCGAGGAACAGGCGGAACTCGACTGGCTCCGCAAGGAGAACGCGCTGCTACGCACCGAGCGCGACATCCTGCTCCGGGACGCGACCGGATTCGCCGAGGACGCCAACGCCACCCTGCTGCGCCGCACCAGCGCCGTGGCGATGTCTCACAACCAGCCCACCCGATCGAGCACCACGAGGAACAGCACGATGACCGAGACGCATCATGTGTGGCTCACCCACGACGCCCACCAACGGCTGCAAGACGAACTCGCCATGCTGCTCGGCCAACACCCTCATGAGGTAGACGACCCCGACGGGGCGCACACGCTGGACAGCGACCCCGAGTTCATTTCGGACGCGAGCCGCCGGCGCGCCCGCATCCGGCAGATCCGCGACCTGCTGGACGATGCCGTGGTCGGGCAGGTGCCGCCCGATGACGGCATCGCCGAGCCCGGCATGGTGCTCACCGTGCGCTACGACGGCGAGGATGAGATCGAGACCTTCTTGCTTGGCACCCGCGACGGCGCCGGCCTCGATGGCCTCGAGGTGTACTCACCCGAATCGCCACTCGGGCAAGCCCTGTCCGGAGCGCGCCAGGGCGATCGGCGCATGTATCGCGTCCCCGCCGGTGGCATCGTGCGGGTGACCCTGCTGCGGGCAGTGCCCTATGGGCAGCACGCGCCAGCAACCGGCCAGGCCCCGATCGCGCCCCGTCGTCGTGGCCTCAGCGCATCCGACGGCACGCAGACATGAGGTGACGTCTGATGCGCGTGCTGCACCCAGAGGACCTGCTGCAGCTCGCTGCGGACCGCGGCGAACCTCGGCTGTCGCTGTTCCTGCCCACCGATCGCAACGAGCCGGACAGGTCTGTCAACCAGGCTCGGTGGGGAAACCTGGTCCACGACGCGAAAGCGGCGATGCGCGCCGACGGCGTCCCCGCCGCACGGGTCCGCCAGATACTTAACGGTCCGTTGGACCTGCTCGCCGACGCCTGGCCGTGGGACCGGCCTGACCGCGGGATGGCCATGTTCGCCGGACCGGGCAGCGCCCGGTGTTACTGGCTCCCCCGGCCCGTGCCGACGCTGGCCACCTTCGGTGACCGGTTCGCCCTCTGTCCCCTGTTCCCCATGCTCAGCACGAAAACCGAGGAGCGGGCTCGCGCGACCTACCGCAGGCTCTCCCGCGATGGCCGCACCGTCACCGAACCCAGCGAGCTCTTCGCCGCGGCCGACCGGGGTCGTGTCGAGACCCTGTTCGTCTCCACCACCGTGACCCCACGGCCCCACAAGCACGACGATCACCTGATCGTGCCGCTCAGCCAATATCCGGACCCGGCACGGCAGGCGGACATCGCGGTGGTGGCGGTGCTGCGGCACGGGGGCCGGGTGCTGTCGCTGCCACCCCGCCGCATGCCCGAGCAGGTGCCGATGGCGGCCACGCTGCGCCACTCAACCCTCCTCCCGGCGCCAAAGACGACGGCAGAGGGGGCGCTGTCATGACCAAGCCAGCCCCCTGGAGCACGGTCGGGCACGGCAACGGGCAGGGCCTCTCCGTGCGCCGACTGCTGCACGGATTGGTGCTCGGGCCCCACGACCAGTATTTGGGTTACGTGTTCGATGTCGCAGTTCAGCAGCGCCACGGCCAGTATCCACTGGTGGCCGGACTGCTGGCGGGCATCGGCGTCCGCGAAGTCTTTCTCCCCAGCGCGGTCGTGCGGACCTGGCATCCGGAGACCATCACCCTGGACACCGCCCCAAAACTACGCCCCTTCAGAGACCACGATCACCTGACCCTGGTCGCATCCGAGCTGCTCGGCCATGTCTTCACCGACACCACCACCTCGACCGACGTCAGTGCCACCGACTTCCTCCTCCACCGACTCCCGTTCGGCTGGGCGCTCACCACCATCGACACCGGCCCAACACCGGCACAGCAGAGTCGCAGATCACCAACCAACAGACTGATCGACTGGAAATCGGCGCAGCAGAGCGACGGGCCGTGACGGCGACGAGCAACAGGACATCCGGCTGCGCGGAAAGCACTCGCGACAGTGAGCGGGAAGTAGCCAGGCAAGTCACGACGGAGGTCGGCGATGTGCAGCGAATCATTCACGCGCTTGTGGCGACACGTTCGTCCGGGCGAGCACCCACTGGTTCGACGGTGGGATCGGATGGAGAGCCGTCTGCTCATCACGGTGACCGTGCTCGCGTTGCTCGCCATTCCCATTCTCGCGGTCATGGGACACACCATGTACACGCAACGACTCGAGCTGGTCGCCGACCAGCATGCGAGCCGGTACCCGGCGCAAGCGATATTGCTTGAGGACGCTCCGCCCGGGAGCCAAAAGGTCCGCGGCAGCCCCGCGACCACCGAGGTCAGGGCCTCTTGGATGTCGGCGAGCGGTATCCGTCATGAGGGAAAGGTGCCGGCACCGTACGGTGCCGCAAAAGGCACCGCGGTCGACGTCTGGCTTGATACGAACGGTGATCTGACGGTGCCTCCGTTGACACGTCGAGACGCTGCCGCCTTCGCCATCGCCACGGCTATTGGTGCCTGGCTGGCCCTCGTGTTCGCACTGGTCTGGGTCTACTGCGGGGTGCGCGCATTGTTGAATCGGGCCCGATACGCCGACTGGGAGCGCGAATGGCGCCACATCTCCAGGGACTCAATCGGGAAATGATGCCGGCGCTCGGATGCTGCCATCGGTTGCGCACGATCGCCGTTACGAAACCCGTAGCCCGGAGGACGCTTTCGTCTGGTCGGCTCTGTGCTGGTACTCCTGGCCTAGATGTGTGTCTAGAGTGTGCTGGCGGCGAGTTCAGTCAGCGACACGGTGGGGTCGGCCAGCAGTGCTGGGTCCATGACGGTACCACCGATGATGAGCTGCTGTGCGGGTTGGATGCCGTCGTCCCAGCGGTTGATGTGCATTCCTGCCACCACACGATCGGAGCGTAGCCAGAAGGCGTGAAACGCGCCGTCGGCGGTATCGCCGCGGACGATGACGTCGTCGTAGCCGCCAGGTGGGAACCAGCCGGTGAACTCCATGCCGACGTCGTATTGGTCGGTGAAAAAGTATGGGATCCGACCATGGCTGACAGGCTGGCCGAGCATCGCTTTCGCCGCAGCCGGACCGCCGTGCAGTGCGTTGGCCCAGTGCTCGACCCGCACCCGCTGCTCATAGTGAGGGTGAGCGGCGTTGGCGACGTCACCTGCGGCGTATACGTCGGGATCGTCGGTTCGCAGCGATGCGTCGACCAGGATTCCGTTGTCGACGGCCAGACCTGCGTGTTTGGCCAGTTCGGTGTTGGGCCGTACGCCCACGCCGACGATGACCGCGTCGGCGCGTGTCGCCGTGCCATCGTCGGTGTTGACCGTGGTGACCCCGCCCGCATCCCCGCGCAGCTCGGTGACCGACTGGCCGAGGCGGAGGTCCACGCCGTGTTTACGGTGCACGTCGGCGAAAAAGCCTCCCATCTCGGGTCCGAGTGCCGCCATCAGCGGTGCCGGTTGGGGTTCGATCACGGTGACCTCACAGCCGTATTCGCGGGCCGCCGCTGCCGTCTCGAGCCCGATCCAGCCCGCGCCGACCACGACAACCCGGCCACCGCCGCGCAGCGTCTCGGCAAGCCGTTCGGAGTCCTCGACCCGACGCAGATAGAAGACGCCGTCGAGGCTGGCTCCCGGTATCGAAAGCGTTCGCGGAGAGGCGCCGGTGGCCAGCAGCAGCTTGCTGTAGCCGATCCGTTCACCCTCGTCGAGTTCGACTTCGTGCGTCGATCGGTCCAGCCGCGTCACCAAGCGACCCAGCATCATCTCGACGGAGTTCTGCTGATACCAGCCGTGATCGTGAACGAAGATGCTCGACTTGTCAGCTTTGCCGAGTAGGTAATCCTTCGATAGTGGCGGGCGCTCGTAGGGCCGTTCGGCTTCGGCACCGATGAGTACTACCCGCCCGGGGAAGCCCTCTTCGCGCAGCGTCTGTGCGGCCTTGGCGCCGGCGAGCCCTGCGCCGACGATGACGAACGTGCGATCAGTTGTCACGACATCCTCCTGAAATTCGTTAGCCGTGCACGCCGGTGAGGGCGAAGAACTCTTGCCGGGATCGGGCGTCGTTACGTAGCACTCCCTGCAGCGAGGAGGTGACGGTCCTGGAGCCGACGGCGCGCACGCCGCGCAGTGACATGCACAGGTGTTCTGCCTCGATGACGACACCGACTCCCTTCGGTGTCAGGTGTTCGGCGAGCCAGTCTGCGACCTGTTTCGTCAGGCGTTCCTGGACTTGCAGGTCATGGGCGAACAACTCGACGACCCTGGCGAGTTTGGACAGTCCGAGGATGCGGTCGCCGGGTAGGTAGCCGACGTGCGCGACGCCGTGGAAGGGCAGGAGGTGGTGCTGGCACAGCGACCGCACGGGAATGCCTCTGGCTAGCACGAGCTCGTCGTAACCCTCGTCGTTGGGAAACGTGGTCAGGTCGAACTCGCGTGGGGAGAGCAGTTCGGCGTAGGCCTGCGCCACTCGTCGTGGCGTGTCAGCCAGGTGTTCCGATGACGGGTCGCGGCCAAGGGCGACGAGCAGATCGGTCACGGCTTGTTGGGCGGCGAGAAGATCGACATCGTCGCGGCCGTCGGCGACGCGCAGCCGACGGCGCTGTGCGCCGACTGCCCCCTGCTGCGGTTCGCCTGGGTCGTCCGGTTCGGTCAGGCTCATGTCGCCCGTCCACGGCGGGCCGGAGCGTACCGTGCGGCCAGCCGTGCCAGCGACACCGCGCCGACCAGCAGCCCGAAGTCACGCAGGGCGATGTCGTAGAACCCGGGAATGGTCAGCAGGTTGACGATGATTCCAGCCAGCCACGCGGCGACAAGAAGTCCGCCATAGCGCGGAATCAGCGCGACCACGATCCCGGCGACGACCTCGACGACACCGACCGCGTACATGGCCTGCTGGGCCGTTCCTGGCACGATGTCGTTGATCCATGGCGCGAGATAGATGGGCCACTCGACCAGCCAGTTCGTGAACTTGTCTAAGCCGAACAGGGTCGGCGCCACGGTGAATACCGTCCGCAGCGCGAAAAACGCCTGGTAGGCGGGGTCCGACCGCAACGAGCGGCCAGCAGTGTCTAGCCCGAATGTAGGTGTGCTCATGACGACTCCTTCTATCGACAAGATGTGTTAACGTTAGATCGGGTGCGATTCTTTAGTCAATAACTGTTATCTTTAGAGGTGAGAATGGCCGACTCGCGGGAAACGCGGTTCGCCGCGGTCGCGGCGCTGGACGAGCCGACAAGGCGGCGGCTTTACGACTTCGTGGTGCGCCAGCCGAGACCGGTGAGCCGCGACGAGGCAGCATCGGCCCTGGGCTTGGCGCGAGCAACGGCCGCGTTTCATCTCGACCGGCTGGCCGACGCCGGACTGCTCGACGTGGTGCACGAGCGGCGCACCGGCCGCAGCGGTCCAGGTGCGGGCCGTCCCGCGAAGCTCTACCACCGGTCCCGGCAGCCCATCGAAGTCAACCTGCCCGAACGGCAATACGAGCTAGCCGGACAACTACTGGCCACCGCGGTCCAAGAAGCCGAACAATCCGGACAGTCGCCACGCATCCTGCTCGACCGGCATGCCCGCGAACTCGGCACGCGACTCGGCGCAGCCTCGCGCGCAGCCGGCTCGGGCGAGGGTGACCAGCCTGTCCTCCTGCGCACGCTCGAAAGCCACGGCTTCGAACCCCATGTCGCCGACACCAACATCCTGCTCGGCAACTGCCCCTTCCACGACCTGGCCCAGAAACACACCGAACTGGTCTGCGGCATGAACCTCTGCCTACTCAGCGGCATGCTCGACGGACTCGCCGACACCGGATTCACCGCTCGTCTCGACCCCGCCCCCCACCTCTGTTGCGTACGACTCGCCCCCACCGACGTCGCCACCGACTGAGCCAGCAGCCGAAGGAACTACGTGCAGTTCGGTACCCAGGCCATGACTCTGTTGCGTCTACTGTGTGACTGCTCGAATCCGCCGGAATAGTACGGTTCAAGATGCATAAAAATGCCAAGCCGGAAGGCGTGCGGTGCGATTCCCATCGCCACCAAATCTTCAGTGTTTTCGTTGGGCAAGTAGCCGGATTTTGGCAAGTTGTCGCTCGATAGGCTACCGAATCGACCGGAATCAGCGCGGTAATAGAGCAAAGGATCAACGCTATCCGTCGCCTGCGCCTCAGACACCTGGCCAAGAAGATCGAATGAGTGCCTCCGTCTATTCTATCCACTACGTGGCACAACAGGCGCGCGAGGGCACCAGCGATCATTGACGGGCCAAGTGCGATGCGGACCGTTTCGCCGGTGGCATCCGCGATGCGCGTTGTCAGCCGCCATGCCGATTCCCGGAACGGGTCGTCGTGGAGGGTGGTTTCGAGCAGTGCAGAAGCGAGTTGGCAGTCACCGAGTTCGAAGGCCAGCTCGCTGACATCGCTGCGGAACTCCGCAGCCAGAACAACCAATTGTTGCTGGCGCTCTTCGATCACGGTGAGGGAACCCAGTCAGGTAATGTCCGTTCCCGATCAGAGGCAGTGCTGCGGTGAGGGCGGTGAGCGATCTTCGCCGCGGAGCCTGGCGGCCTGTGTCACGAGAGAGCGAAATCGTTCGGAGTCGTTGGTGAGAGCGACGTGGGTGGTCATGTTGATGTTTCTTGCGCCTGATTCGATCGCTTCGCTGGGAAGCACCTGGCGAAGTTGGCGAATGGCTTGTCGAAGATAGGCCACGGGGCAATCGTCCTGACGTCCCTCGAACAGGGCTTCGAGGAGCGCGTCCTTGCCTGCCGCATGGCGATGCCGGGTGGCGAGGAAGGCGAGCAGTTCGTAGCTTTTCTTGATGCGGGGGCGAACCGCTTTCCCGTCAACCGTGATCGCCACGTCGTTGTATTCGGTGAGGTTGGATCGTCGTGGCGAGTGGGGTGGCGAACTGGACGCCGCGGGTCATCAGCGCGCGTCCCAGGTCGTGCGCGCTGTAAAGGAGGCAGGTCGAGGCCGATTAACGCGAATAAATTTAGCCGTTAGGGAGAGGGACCGTGACTATCACGCCGAGACCACGGCGCTTCCTGCTGCCACTATCGTCTTAGATCTGGTCAATATTATGACCAAGACCGACGCATTTCCGCCGCTGGATCGACAGCGACCGGTCTGAACCAGCAACGGGCAAGAAGCCGATTGTTTGCCCACTCTGGTGAGCGTGGCCGGTGCGTATATCGGAGGTATGGGAGTTCTGTTGGCCTTATCTCCGAAGAGCCGCGCTAGATAGATCTACCTGGCCGGATGGTTATGTCGGCAACAGATTGAGGTGTGTCTGAGTTAATTGACCAATCGCGGGTTGAAATACCCAGCCACGGCCGGTGCGTGGTCATTGGTTCTCCTCAGGTGCTCTGCTTCGACGGTATGCCAGGCGGTTCTCGCGTGCTTGGGCGAGTCCGTCGCGTCGGTTCTTGCGGATGGCGTCACCTCGTCCTTCGTGTTCGTCGTCGGGCGTGACATACCCGATGGCGGCGTGCAGCCTGACCCCGTTGTATTGGGCCCGTACGAGCTCGAGTTCGGCTTCGAGCTCGCCGGGGTCGCGGATCTTTTCCAGGTGCGGCCACTCGCCCTTCACGTGCCCGAACAGCGTCTCGATCCACGCCTGATCGGTCGGTGTGCCGGGCCGTCCGAACTGGCGGGCGATGGCCACACCGGCGAGGAACTCGCGGGTGGTGTGGCTGCGCATCTGCGGCCCGTTGTCGCTGATGGCCAGCAGCAACGGCAGCTGCCCGTCACCGATCGCGGTGCCGACGGCGTCGCGGTCGCCGGAGGCCAGCGCGGCCACCAGCGCGTCGGTCGCGCGGGCGTCGGCGGCCGCCCACAGGTTCTCGGCCTCCAGCGCGTCGGTGAAGGCGACCTCGACCTGGGTGGAAGACTCCTCGGCCGACACCAGGGTGGTGATCCACTTGCGGGAGACGATGTCGAGGATCGCGATCGCGGCGACCCGGGCGCGGGTGAAGTGCGTGAAGTCGTAACCCCACACCCGGTTGGGCTTCCACTCCAGCCAGGGCGGCCACTCCGCCCGACCGATCGGCTCGCGGGGCGGCTGACCAGGAAGAACGAGCCGTTCGGCGGCCAGGATCCGCCGCACCGTGGACTCGGAGACATGCACCAGTCCGATCCGCGAGCCGCGGTGGGCGAGCTTGCGATGACTACGGTCGGTCTCGCCCCAGGTCTCGAACAGCTCCACGACCGCGGCCCGCTCGCCCGGCAGGATCCCGTGCAGGGGATGCCCGCCCGGCGGTAGGTCGTCCAGCCGCCCGGCGGCCTGGCGGGCCAGCCACGCCTGGTAGCGACCGTGTTCCAGGCCCAGCCGGTCACATGCCCGCCGCGCCGACCAGCCACGCTCGACGGCGTGCTCGATCAACTCGAGTAGGCCGGCCTTCACGTCAGCGTGCACCCGCGCCGGGACCGGGCCGGCCATCAGCCCCAGGCGGGTTTTCCCTCGTGCAGATGCAGCGCCACCGCCTGCTCGGTCACCGTGGCGCGCAGCCGCTCGGCCTCCGCCCGCGCCTCCTCCAACTCCAGCTGCTCGACTGTCTTGCCCGGCCGGCCCGGCCGAGCCGACAGCGCGGTCAGCGCGCCCTGCTTGGCGGTACGGCAGATCGTGGTCACCGTGGTGCGGTCGACCTTCCACTTCTGCGCGGCCTCCCGCTGCGTGCACTGCCCAGTCAGCACCGACACATACATCTCGTACTTCTGGCTCGGCGAGAGCAGCCGTCGCTGCTTGCGTGCCTTCATGGGCGTATTGGACGTCATCATCAGCCTCCGGAACGGTCAGACACACCGCTTCGTGGCTGGGTATTTCAAAGATCAAATGGTCATCTAACTCAGACGCAAGACGAGATCGCCGCATGTGGCGGCAATTTCCTACCTATCGGGGTTGATCCGGTGCATGTACCTTCGCGGTGTGTAGGTGGCCATCAGCGCGTCGCCGACACCCAGTTGGCCCGGTGATGTGGTGCCACGCCGAGTTCGCCGAAGGCGGTGATTGACAGTCCATGGTCGAGCACGAGCATGGCCCAGCGGATGTCCAGAATATCAGTGCAGGGCCGGGGTGCTGGCTAGGGTGCCTGGATTGTTAGGAGGGGCCGTGCTGGCGGGCCAGTTCGACCATCCGCTCGGCGCCATCGCTCCACGCTTCGCCGTGCCCGGTGAGCACGGTACGCGCGCCGGTATCGGCAAGCACGCTCAATGACTCAAGGGCGCGTTCGGGGTCCACGGTGGCCGCTCCGGAAATGATCTGCGGTGTTCGTGTGCCCCGATAAGGGTTGAGCGTGACCACGGCGTCGCCTGCGATGACCGTATCGCGTTCCGGGAAGTGGAACGCGCAGTGGCCGAGTGTGTGGCCAGGTGTGAACAGTACCCGTGGGCCGCCCGGCACGTCCAGCTTGTCGTCGCGGATCCGGCGCACTTCTTTAATCGGTTTCGGCCACCACGCGCGGTTCTTCACGAACCCCGCGACCATGGGCATTGCCTTGACCTGGGTGAGTAGGTACCAGGTGAGCGGGCGGGCGCGTCCGTACTGGCGTGGATTCTGCGTCAACGGTACGTCATTGTCGTGGATATACACGGGCACGCCGATCTCAGATCGCAATTGCTCCGCGAAGCCCAGGTGGTCGAAGTGGCCGTGTGTCAGTAAGAGTGCCTCGATGTCCTTTGGCTGCCTCCCCAGCTCGTCGAGGGCTTGCTGCAGCGACTGCCACGAGGTCGGCAGGCCCGCGTCAACGATGGTGAGCTTGCCGTCGCCCTCGATGATGAACCAGTTGACGTACGAGTCCTCCACGCAGTGGATGCCGTCCGCGACATTCTTCTTGAGCACCATGACCTCCTTCACATGCCGGGCTAACCTGGGACTACCCGTGAGACTGCTGGCTCATGCCTGCGACGACTCGCCATACACACCAGACGGCCCGTGCTCATCCCGGCGTGACTGGTCGGCCTGGTATTCCACCGGATTGAGCGCGTTGTGGCGCTCCATGCCGCGTGCGCCATCGGCGAGTCGTGGGGCCCTGGACACGCCGCTGATTCGGGATAGACGCGACGTCGTTAATGAGATCACTTGTCGTACGTCTAAATCTGTCCACTATGACGGCGTCGATGAGCGAGCTGCAGGACGATCTCAAGAGCGATCGCCGCCATACCCCAGCCCACCGTTGCCGCCATCAGCGGGTTCGCGCTCGGCGGGGACTCGGGGTCGCACTCGGGGCCGACTGGCGGATTGCCTCGGAACATGCCCAGCTCGGCCTCCCGGAGGTCACCCTCGGACTCATCCCAGGCGGCGGGGGAACGCCGCGGCTAGCTCGGCTGATCGGCATCAGTCGAGCCAAAGAACTGCTGATGACACGTCGTCAGGTGAGCGCAGCCGACGCGCTGCCCATCGGACTCGTTGACGAGGTCCCGGCCGGAGAGGCGCACTCATCCGTCGTCGAGTGGGCGTCCCGGTTCACGCACTCGGCACCCCTGGCCGTGGCCGCGTCGCCGATCGCGTGGCCGATGCCGAGTTGAGATCAGGTCTCCGGTACAAGCGGGCACTCTTCCTCTCCGTCTTCGCCTCCGACGACGCTCGCGCCGACCTGAACTCGTTCCTCCACAACAGCCCCGGCAAAGCCGTCGTCGGCGGACCCTGAGCTGGTCTTGTCAGTAGAACGTTCGCTGTGATCTGAAGATGGCACGTACGCCCTTCGTTGCGCTGTCGACGTGATTGCCCAGCCCGCTGCGCAGAGTCCTTGCCTACCGTGGCTTGCGCTGTCGACGTCGTCGGATGAGCATACGTCTCGAGGAAATCCTTAGCTCACGGTACCTGTAGGGCGCGTGGATGTGGTTTGAATCCCATCGGGGGTACAAAGAAAAGACGCGCCTTCGGGCGCGTCTTTTCTGTTTTCGGGACTTCTTCGCCTTGTTCAACCTGTCGCGTGAGACTTTTGATCAGGCTTACTTCCGTTGTCGCGCCTTGTCGAGCTCCGACTGAGCCTGTTGCGCTTTCGGAGTCGAGCGCCGCGTCGGCGGCGCTTCGTAGGCCGAACCGTTAGCTCCGCGGATCCGCGTTAACACGCTCGCGGAGCTTCCCGAACTCCGCCGCCAGGTCGGGAAGTTGGTAATGGGCGTTGAGACCGCTCGGGTTCGGCAGCACCCACAGCACCGCGTCCTCGATGCACTCCGGCTGTGGCCCGACCACGGCCTGTGGTCGGGCGAACGCGCTGCGATACGCGGTCACGCCGACGACGGCGATCGCGCGCGGCCGATACCGCCGGGCCAGCGAGGTTAGCCGTCGCGCGCCGTCACGTAGCTCGGCGTTCGTGAGCTCGTCGGCGCGGGCGGTGGCCCTGCGGACGAGATTCGTGACGCCGAGGCCGTATTTCAGCAGCTCGGCCTGCTCGCTGGGGCGCAGTTGCCGAGGCGTGAATCCCGCCACGTGTAGTGCGGGCCAGAACCGGTTACCCGGTCGGGCGAAGTGATGGCCGGTAGCGCCCGAGTAGAGGCTTGGATTGATGCCGCAGAATAGAACCCGCAGGTCGGCCGCGATGACGTCGGGGATGGTGCGGTCCCGCGCGGCGTTCAGGTCCGCCCGCGTAGGGCGGTAGGTGTCCGAGGTCATCACGCCACAACCTACGTCAGCACGCTACGGGCAGGATGCACGACGCACGATCCGTAGCGACTTAACGTGGTCATTACCCCGGACAAAGGTGGATAATCCGACCAGGGGAACCATCTCACCTGGAGGTGATAGGGATGTCAACGGAGAACATGGGCACTGGTTCGACCAAGTTGGCCGAGCATCCCGACATCGTGGCGATGGGCGCTCGCTATGAGCGCGCCGCGGAAACCCCGACCGCGCAGGCAGCGGACGCGTTGACCGTCCTCGCTGGCCTGTTCGTGGCGCTGTCGCCGTGGATCGTCGGGTTCACGGAGTCGGCTGTGGCGATCAACAACCTCGTCATCGGCCTCGCCATCGCGGGGCTCGGCGCGGGGTTCGCGTTCGCGTACGAGCGCACCCACCGGCTGACGTGGGTGTGTCCGCTGCTTGGTGTGTGGACGATCATCGCGCACTGGGTCATGAGCGGCATCGATACCACCACCGGGATGTTGCTGAGCAACATTATCGGCGGTGCGGCTGTCGTCGTGTTGGGCCTGGCCGCGATGCTGCCGATGATGACAGCACGCAGGTCAGCACGCTGATCGTCACAGCTAGTCGACCGCGGGCCGGGTATCGTCACCCGGCCCGCTCGCGTGTCGGCCAGCGATCCCCTAACCACGTCGTGCGAGGACGGGGTTCGCCCCGATGTCGGGCGCGGCATGCGCACAGCACGCTCGGATATGGCCGGAGTTTGGACCGGCTCGAGTGTGAGGAGCGCCCGTCATGTCAACTCGTCGTCATCGCAAACCCGCGTCCCGCGCCAAGCTCGCCGTCTACGGTGTGGCGATCACCGTAGGATTGGTCGCGTCCGTACTCGGTGGCATGCCGACCGCCAAGGCGGGACCGGAGGACGCCACGTCGGACGACCCGTTCCGGTTCTTCCTCGGGCGGCTGTTCCCTGGCGTGCAGGAGGCGGCACCGGAGAGGACGCATGACGTCGCGCCGGACTCGACGTCGGCACCGGCCGCGTCCGAGCCGCTGGTGCTCGACACGACGCCGAGCCCCGACGCCCCGGCGACTCCGGATGCCCTCGCCCGGCAGCGCCTTCCACTCCGACCCGGCACGGACATCGGCGACGGCGAGATTATCCCGCCGCCGGACGGTGACCCTGACCCCGACCCGGACCCCGGCAGCTACTCCGGCGGCTGGAGCGGCGACACCGCGGTGACGGTGCACCGCTTCCCCTATGCGGAGTCCGAAGTAGACAGCTTCAAGGTGAAGGACGGCTTACAAGCAGCGTGGAACCTGGGGCTGCGAGGGCTGGAAACCCAGCTGGAGCAGCAGATCGAGGCCGAGTCCGGCGGCACGCTTTACGACGTCGACGTGACGCTGGCCAGCGCCGACTCGGACAGCCTGCTCAACCTCACCGTCAGTCCGAAGTGGAAAAGCGTATCGCTGTTCTACATGGTCGGCGGGCACCAGATGCGCGCCAAGGTTGACGCCGACTACGTCAGCGACCCGACCGCCACGATGGACTTCGCCATCGGCCTGCGGCTAGACCTCGGCACCGACACGTGGCCCGAGGAACCGCTCGACCTGAGGTCCGCTGAGGCGGTGGTGATGCCGGACTCCAATGGCGTGAACGTCGACGGTGACTGGACCTACACGGTCGGCAAGGTAGTTCGGTGGCTGAAGAACCTCGGCGATGTCGACAGTGTCGAGCAAACCATCGCGGATGGCTTCACCGGGCGGACATCCGACGTCGAGCCTTCGGTGCAGGGCCCGGTTGATCTACTCAACAATGACCTGGAAAGCCTGATCAGTGGCCTCGGCACCCGGGTCAGCGCGATCACGCCGTACTACGACGACGAGACCTACAGGCTGGTGTTGCGGCTGGACACCCGGCCGACGGTGTACCAGTCGCCGGACGCCGTGATGGCCCGATGACCACGTGGCAGGCCCGAGCCAGCCTCGGGCCTGCCACGTGCGGGTGGGTAGTGCGCTAGAACTGGCGGTTCATTGCACGATTCGTAACCGTTAGCGCGGACGCTCACATCGCGAGCTGCTCGAAGGCCACGGCGTAGCGGCAGCCGAGCTGGCCGCCCGCCTCACTCGCGATGCTGGTCAAGAACTCCGTCGGGTCGCTCATCGGGCCGTCACCAAGCCCCGCGAGATACGCGGCGTGCGCCCGCAGGGACCGGATGCCGGTCTCGAAGTGGTCGCTGACATCGACGCCGTGCCGTGCCTCTGGTGAGCCGCCGACCAACACCATGCGGACGTGGTCCCACGGCTCAAGCCCCTCGTCGAGCAGTTCGCGAAACACCCAGCGGTTACCCGCGTCGCGCACCGCGTCCACGACCGCGCGCCCTACCGCGATGTGATCCGCCTGGTTAAGGAAGCCACCGGGCCAGTGCTCCCGGAAGTTCCCGGTGATCACGACGTCGGGACGATGGCGGCGGATCGCCCGCGCGATGTCGCGGCGCAGCGGCAACCCGTACTCGACCACGCCGTCCGGGTAGCCGAGGAACTCGACGGTATCCACGCCCACGATCGCCGCCGAGTCGCGTTCCTCCCGCTCTCGCAGCGGACCGGCCTCCTCGGGCGGGGTGCCGTCGATCCCCGCCTCGCCACTGGTCGCGAGGCAGTACGCGATCTGTTTGCCCTGCGCGGTCCACCGCGCGATCGCGGCGGCGGCGCCGTACTCCAAGTCGTCTGGATGCGCGACGATCGCCAGCGCCGTCGACCAGTCTTCCGCGATAGGTTCCAGCCCCTCAGTCATGGCGCGCACGCTACCAATCGCCACCGACATCGTGAGCGCGCCGAACGGAGGAAGGCCAGGTCGCTACGTGCGACCTGGCCCGCGTCCGTGGTGCTCCTTCGAGAGTCAGGTGTCTTCGGCCAGCCGCCGCATCAGCATTTCCTTACCCTGGTCGGCGGCCTTCTGGTTGTTGTGCTGGATCTTGCGGAACCATTCCGCGAGCTCGGAGTCGCCCTGCTGCTCGGCATCCTGCGCCCAGGTCTCGACCTGCCAGGCGTAGTGCAGCGAAGCCTGCAGCGCGGAGATCAGGTCGTAGTTCTTGTCCTTGACGGCTGTTGACGGTGCTGCCATGGGGTCGCCCTCCTTCGGATGCATCAGACGTCGACAGCGGGCTACCCCCGTTTGCGAGCGCCTAATCCTCCATCCAGTGCGGTTTCCTGAGAAGGAAGTGCGTCACGAACAGCAACACGATCCTGGCGGCCAGGACCAACCCCGGTGCGTGGAGTCCGAACATCGCGCCTGAAACAATCAGAAGCAGGGCGAGAGCGACGAACTGTGCCATTAGTGACGCCCCCTTTTTCGGTCTGTGCCAACGGAATCGCCGCCGACGCCGAGGGTCAAACCCGGTGTGACACGTGACTCGGTAAACGGTCGCCGTCGTGCGTGAGGGGCGTCGTTGTGGCGGGTAAACGTAGCGGTGGGTTGGACAGCTCGCCCTGGGAGGAAACGTCATGCCAGAGCAGGTCACTCGTACTGACGATGCCGAGACCACCGGCGAAGCGGACGAGATCGCCGAGCTGGAGCTCATCAGTCCCGAGTTCGACGACGATGGCGCGCTCCCCGAACGGTTCTCCTACGCACGCCACAACTTGTCCCCGCCGCTGCTGTGGAGTGGTGTTCCCGAGGAAGCGGCGGAACTGGTGCTGCTGTGCGAGGACATCGACGCCCCGATTGGCACGTTCGTGCACTGGGTCGTCAAAGACATCGAGCCGGACGTCGATGGCGTCGACGAGGCCGACATGCCGCGCGGCGGTATCGCGGGCCGCAACGGGTTCGGTGCGCCTGGCTGGAGTGGGCCGCATCCGCCCGCCGGCGACGACCCGCACCGCTACCTGTTCCAGGTTTACGCCGTCGATCGGTCGTTGCGGTTGCGGATGGACGCCAACGCCGCCGACGTCCGCACCGCCATGGCCGGGCACGTGCTGGCGCGCGGCACGCTGGTCGGCCGCTTCGCGCGCTGATGACGTGCGGGCTAGGGTCGTCGCGTGTCGGTCAGGGAACTCGTCGTGCTCGGCACGGGCAGCCAGGCCCCGTCGCGGACGCGCAACCATAACGGCTACCTGCTGCGCTGGGACGGCGAGGGCCTGCTGTTCGACCCGGGCGAGGGCACCCAGCGGCAGCTGATCTTCGCCGGAGTTCCTGCCACCGCCATCACCCGAATCTGCGTCACGCACTTCCACGGCGACCACTGCCTCGGTGTACCGGGCATCATCCAGCGGCTCAGCCTCGACCGTGTGCCGCACCCGGTCGTCGCGCACTATCCGGTGGCCGGTGCGGAGTACTTCGCGCGGCTGCGCGGCGCATGCGCGTTCGCGGAGCACGCCGACCTGCGGGAACACCCGATCGATCGGGAGGGCGTGATCGCCACCGGCGAGTTCGGTGAGCTGTCCGCGCGGTGGCTGGACCACCGGATCGACACCGTCGGTTATCGGCTGGTCGAACCGGACGGCAGGCGGATGCTGCCCGACGCACTCGCGGCACACGGCGTGACCGGTCCCGACATCGGCAGGCTGCGGCGGGACGGCGCGTTGACCGTGGGTGGGCGGCGGGTTCTGCTGGACGACGTCAGTGTGCCCCGGCGGGGTCAGTGCTTCGCGTTCGTCATGGACACTCGGCTGTGCGACGCCGTGTTCACGCTCGCGGACGGTGCGGATCTGCTAGTGATCGAGTCGACGTTCCTGTCCGAGCACGTCGACCTCGCGGCGGAGTACGGCCATCTGACGGCGGCCCAGGCGGGCAGGGTCGCCGCCGAGTGCGGCGTGCGCACGCTTGTCCTGACGCACTTCTCGCAGCGCTACACCGACGCTGACCGGTTCGCGGCGGAGGCGGGGGAGGAGTTCGGCGGGGACATCGTCGTCGCGGCGGACCTGACCAGGGTGCCGGTACCTCCCCGCCGGTGAGCCGCGTGATGGCCGCCGAACCGACGCGGCCGCGTTACTTGGCGCTTTGCCGGTATCGCTCGATGAGAGCGCGGGCCATCTCCTTGGCGCGCTGGGCCGCCCGCGCGTCGCCCTCGGCGGCGCTGATGATCGAGCCTTTCATGAGGATGTGCCACGACCGGGCGAAGTCCTCGGGATCGCGCAGCCCTGCGCGCCGCGCCCGATCGGCGACCACGCCCCTGATGTTGGCCAGGTGCTTGACGCAGGCTGCGCCCGCTGGGTGATGCGGTCCCAGCTCCAGCAGGACGTTGATGAACGAGCATGCCTCGAACTCGACTTCGTGGAACCAGTCGTGGAAGACGTCGAAAATGGCGAGTAGCTGCGCCTCGGGAGTGGCGCCCCTGCGGCGCGACTCGGCTTCGACGAAGCCGAAGGTCCAGCGCTGCTCCCGATTCTCGAGGAAGGCGATGACAAGATCGTCCTTGGACGGGAAGTGCCGGTAGAGGGTGGCCTTGGCGACCTTGGACTCGGCGATGACCTCATCGATGCCGACCGCGCGGATGCCCCGCTGCGCGAACAGGTCGTACGCGGTGTCGAGGATGCGTTCCCGCGCCGCGGTGGCCTCGTCGGCCGGACTACCAGCACTCATGGTGCCACTATCGTACTGGTAGACAGACCTGTCTGTCTCTGATAGCAAGGTCGTGAGCCTACTTTGTATCGGCTTACGCTCCCGACAGAGAGGACGATGAGCATGCATACCTTGCGCGTCGACTCTCACGTCTTCAGCGATTCCGTCGTGGTCGAGGCTCAAGGAGCGGTAGACGTGAGTACCGCCGAGGACCTGGAACGTCGGCTTCGCAGCGCGCTCGTGGCATCGCGGGGACGGCGCAAGCTCGTCCTCGACCTCGCCCGCGTCACGTTCTTCGGCACCATCGGTCTCCAGCTCTTGATCTGGGCCGATCAAGAATGCCGGGAGCGCGGCGTCACGCTGTGGGTGATCGCGAGCGAGCGGGCGGTGCTGCGGCCTATCGAGGTGGCTGGACTGACCGGCCGATTCCACATCACGTCGAGCATGCCGTCCGTCAACGAGTACGCGGTCGCGGAGCAGTCCCAGACCGCCTGAGCACGCCCCGCTGTCGGTGGTGTTCGGTAATGTCGCCCCCGTGGCTACTTTGGTGACGTTTCACGCCCACCCCGACGACGAGTGCATCGGCTGCGGTGGTGTCATCCGCAAGGCATACGAGGACGGCCATCGCGTCGTGCTCGTCGTCGCGACCAGGGGCGAGGAAGGCGAGGTGCCGGACGATTTCCTCGCCGAAGGGGAACAGCTCTGGCAGCGGCGGGTCGCCGAGACACACGCCGCGGCGGAGATCCTCGGCGTGCATCGCGTGGAGTTCCTCGGCTACAACGACTCCGGCATGATGGGTGAACCGAGCAACGACGCGCCGGGATCGTTCTGGACCACGCCGGTCGAGGAAGCGGCGGCCAAGCTCGCCGACATCCTGCGGGAAGAGCGCGCCGACGTGCTCACCGTCTACGACGACAACGGCGGCTACGGCCACCCGGATCACATCCAGGTGCACCGGGTCGGCTGGCGCGCCGCCGAGCTGGCTGGCACGCCGAAGGTGTACGAGAGCACGATCAATCGCGACCAGGCTATGCGCACGATGTCCGCGTTCGCCGAGCAAGCCACGGCCGCTGGTGTCGAACTGCCGGACATCGAGTCGGACGCCAACTTCGGCAAGCCGGAGTCGGTGATCACCACGGGTGTGGACGTCACGGACTTCCTGGACGTGAAGCGCGCCGCGATGCGCGCCCACGCGAGCCAGATCGGCGAGCAGTCGTTTTTCCTGAGCATGCCGGACGACGCGTTCCGCTTGATGTTCGGGACGGAGTGGTTCATCCGCCCCGGCGACGAGCCAGGCGACGACCTCTTCGCGGGGTTGTAGGGGTCGTTCCCCCGTCCCGACGCTGTATCGCCCGCTCGGGACGCCGTATCCCTCGCTCGCGACGGTAGCTAGCCGCGCTCAGTACAGCGGGTTCGGCAGGTTCGGCGCGGTGGCGAGGGGCTTGCCCGCGATGCGGAGCATGCGGTCGATCGACGTCCCCGCGACGACACCGGGCGCGTACTTGTCGCCGACGACGAGGTGCGTCAGGTTACCCGCGGCTTCGCCGGTCGCCTCTCGCACGGCGGAGCCGGAGTCGCCCGGTGTGGCCGCGCCATCCCAGGCGAACGCGTCGCCCCCGTTCTCGCCCGAGCCGCGATAGACCACGACACCGGCACGCGGCGTGCCGCCGGTGCCGATCACGAGGCCGTGGCCCGCGTGCTCGACCAGATCACCGAAGCGGGGGTCGCCTTTCGACGTCGGGCCGCCGAAGTACGCCATCGACGGGGTCACGTACTGCTGCATGGCGGGGTAGATGTCGATCAGCGCGAAGTCGTTGCCTATCCCGTTGTCGACGCTCTTGACGGTCTCGCCGATGTTCATCAGCACGCCGGGCGCGGCGATGAGCGTGACCTCGTCGCCGACCTCGGTGCAGTGCCCGGCCGTGCCAATCGAGTAGTTGCCTGCGCTGCCGAAAACGAAGTTCGTCGTGCACCCGGCTGGCGCGATGATCCACGCGCCGGGCCGGATGCCGGTGAAGGCGAGTCCGCTTGTCGGGTAGTCGACGGCGTCTGGGATCGGGACACTCTCGCCCTGTTTGCCCGCCGCGACGACCTTCGTGTGGAGTGCGTCGGTGTACCAGTCGGGTTTCGGAGCGATCAGTTCGCTGACGATCGCACCGGCGAACGGACCATCCGATCCGGTCGACACGGTGCCGCCCGCGTGTGGGGCGCTCACCGTCGCCATCGTCATCACCGTGGCCAGCGCGATCAGCGCCCGCGTGAACTTCATGTGCCTGTCAACGACGTCTAATGGCGTGAAGTTACGACGCGATCGCCCGCGTGGGACACCGCGTCGGGAACTGGGGACACTTACCGCCGGATGTCGTCGTCGCGACGGAGCGTGCGATCCGGACAACTCGCGATCATCGGGCTGGACACCACGAGGTCGTGCTGGAAGCCAGCCGTCGTCCGCAGGTTCCGGCCAAACACGCTGCCATCGACCACCGCGCCGGAGATCACCTGCATCTCCCGTTCGTGGTAGTAGCGGCAGTTGTCGAACCGCACCGCAAGCTCCACGTGCCGCGTCTCACCGGCGGGCACGGTCACCGGTAGTGGCGTGCCGTCCGACGTCACCGACGTCACGCTGGCGAGCGGACGCGGCTCGTCCGACAGTTGGACATCGCGGACGGTCACGGGCAGCCAGCCGTCGTTGACCAGCGGGAACGTCATGGTGAACGTATCGCCGTGCTCGTAGGCCAGCACATCGCTGCCGCGCTCACCGAACGTAGGCACGGCAACGTGCGCGTCGTCCGGCATCGTCGGCGACGTCCCGCCCGCGAAGTGCGCCAGTGACGGCAGTGCCACGTAGGCGGCCACGGCGAGCGCCGCGAGCAGTAGCCCGCTCGCGGCAACCCACCTGCGCCGGGTGGACCTGCGCCGAATGATCCGGCGCCATGTCGCCCGACGCCACATCACAACGTCCCGGCACGCTTGCGACGCCACGCCACTAGACCGAGTGCCGCTGCCGCCAGCAGCACGCCGATCCCGCTCGCGGTGGTGGCCTGTGACGGCATCGACATCGTGCTCAGCGAGCCTTCCGACGAACCCGGCCGAGGCGGCGTGTCCATCCAGTCACACCCCACCGGGTCCGGGTTGGACTCCCGGTTGTACTGCGAACACGGCAGCAGCTGCGCGGACTTCACCACGTTGCCGATCGGCCACATCGATCCGGTCGGACAGCCCGGCAACCCACGTGGATCGATGGCGTTGTGCGTGATCTCCGCCCCTGGAGCGGCGAGGTTGCTGTCCCAGCAGTTGCCGTTGCCCGAGTCGTCCCACCAGAAGTCCAGTCCGTTGGGCAACACCGCGCCGCCCGGCTGGTAGCCCATCTGGTTCTTGGTGAACGCGTTGCGGTGTGGGTTGTCCTGTTGCGTCGTCGGGTCGTATTCGCCTCGGATCGCCGCTGGCGCCCAGAACAGCATGACACCGTTGCGCCAGTTGTCGTAGATCTCGTTGGACGTCACGAAGTTGTGGTTGCCGCCCGCGATCATCACGCCCGTGCCGACCGGCACGGGGAACGCTGGGCACACCACTCCGTCCTCGTGCCCGCGATCGGCGGGTTTCTCCGCCGTGCAGGGGCCGCCTTCCTGCACGTTCGGGTAGTAGTTGACGTTGTTGGAATAGATCTGGTTGTCCTTTAGCCATGCGTGATCCTGCGGCATGCCAGGGTGGTCCCCGACGACAGAGTCGGTCACGTAGCCCGCCCCGTTGTGGTGGACGTCGTTGCCGTGGAAGTACACCGAATTGCCTGCCGTGCCGGAGAACCCGAGCGCGTTGTGGTGGGTGTCGCAGCCGGTGATCTCTACCGACCACCGTTGCAGTGGCCCGGTGTTCGTGTCCTGCGAGTTCACGTCCGCGGGCGAGCCGGGATACACGCCGGAATCGCCGTTGTACGACGTCTCGCAGTCGGTGATGAGACCGTGGTCCGAGGTGAACGTCAGGATGCCGTAGAGGTCGTTCTTTCGTGCGACGACGTCGTCCAGCGCGTAGCCGTCGGTTTCGTGCACATAGATGGCGTTCTCGCGGAAAAGCTCGAAGGTCACGTTCGCTAGGTAGAAGCCGTCCGCCCGGTCCGCCTTGAGTCCGTTGTGCTTGACCCAGTCGCCGTTCTCGCGGAATCCGCCCGTGAACGTGACGTCGTCCGCGTCGTCACCGGTGCCTTCGATTTGCAGGTCACACCGCGCGTTGTCACAGGTGATGTCCGGGTCGTCGGGGTCGTCTCCCGTGATCGTGACGAGGTTGACGACCTCGCCGCACGTGGTCATCAGCACGTAGTCGACAACGCCACCGTCGTAATCCTTGGTGCACGGAGGATCCCACGATGGTTCCTCGCGGTACTCGCCCGGAAGGACGTAGATGTTCGTGCCTTGCTCGGCCACGGCGTTCACCGCCGCTTGCAGGTGCTGGAACTCGCACTGGGCGAGCAGTTGCCGGTTGAAGCGCCGCAGCCGAGGATCCGCAAGCTGTCGGATTCGTTGCCGTGAGTCTGGTTTGCACACTACGAGGACGTCGGCGGCCTCATCGAGACCGCGGTGCACCGGGACGCTGCCGTCGCCGGGCGGGAACTGCGACTCGCGTTCCTCGTGCGCCAACGCGGGCGTGGCCGCGCCGAACAACAGCGCCACCACCAGGGTGATCAGGCTGGTACAGCGGAACATGACAACCTCCTTGACGACTAGCGCGCCCGGCTGGAACGGACCTGCGCCACTCGGTCGTGTCGGTCAAACCGCACGCGCAGGGAGCGATCCCTCGCGAGGCAGTAGGTGAAGGTGCGGTTGTCACGCGAGGCCGGTTGGCCCAGCGCGCGCAGCACCTCGGGCGGGGTCATGCCCGGCGCGACGCGGGTGGCGTCGCTGTCTGTGAGGTCTCCAACGTCGTCCCGGCAGGAATCCGGTGCGATGCCGATGGCGCGCTCCCACATCTGCAGGTACGCCTCCGGCCCGCGTACCATGTCTTCGACGATCTGGTCGCCCGCCTGCATCCGCAGGTCCTCGATCCAATCCGGGTAGAGGCCGTAGTGCGCGACACCGTCGATGTTGACGTCGAACGTCCGCTCGCCACTGACCTGCCGGTGGATCGTGGCGCCGCCGAATCCGGTGAACGGATACTCCACCTTCGTGGGAGTGTCGCCGCGCGGTGCGCCTTGCGCGCCGAACCCGTTGGTGTCCGAGCCATAGCCGAAGCCGAAGTAGAATCGGTCGTCGGCCCACTCCCGGTGTTCGCGCCACTTCGCCACGAAGTCCTCGGAGTCACCCGCATACGGTGTGACCACGCCGCCAAGCTCGTAGACGCGTGGGTAAACCGTCTTGTCCGCCCAGCTGTGGCTGGAGATCACGCCGGAGTAACCCTTGCGCTCCAGCAGGTCGAGCGCCTGGTCGGCGGCTTTGGCGCTCATGTGGTCCGGGTCGAACACCATGCCGCGCTCGATCAACCGGTTCAGCGCGTGCTCGCCTAGCTCCGACAGGCCCCGGACGTTGCAGTGCGGCCCTTCCGGGTACAGCGGCGCCGCGCCACTGGTACCAGTCGCGGCCAGAATCGCGCCGAAGATCGAGTCGCGTCCGGTGAGTTCCTTCGGAGCGCCCGAGTCGTCGGGGATGTTGTGCTGCGTGTGGTCGTGCGCGTGAGCGTGTTCGCAGTTGCGCATCTGCCAGAACTCCCCGGTGGCGTAGGCGTTGCCGCTGTTGACGATGACGCCGGTGGTGCCAGCGTCGCCCTTGACGCCGGTCAGCGCGTTGTCGAACTTGTTGACCAGCTCCATCTGCCGGACGCCGAGGTCGTACAGCTCGTCGACGGCACGGTCGATTTGCGTGCGGTCGCAGGTGGGCATGCCGACTCGCAGCCCGCAGTCGAACGGCACCGACAGTTCGATGCCGAGCACCAGGGCGAGCTTGCCCGCGTTGGCGACACGGCGTGCCTCGAACGGGTCGTCCACGACCCGAAGCCAGCCCTCGCCGGGCCCGCCGTGCTGCGCGTCGATGTAGCGCTCCAGTTGCCGGACGCGCTTGGCCTGCAACACTGCACTGTCCATCTCGTTGCAGTCGTTGCGTTTGAACGGGTACTGCTCGCACAGCGCGTGGTTCTCCACGAGCAGGTTGGTCACCATGCGAAGCCCGCCGCGCCAGGCGCGTTCCAGCCACCGGTAGTAGACCTGCTCGTAGGTGAGCGAGTCGTGCGCGGGCCAGTCGTGGAACGTCGGCCAGCCCCGCGTGTCGTGGCCCGCGATCGGATCGCGGCCAGAGAGCACCGTCTCCAGCACGTGTGTGCGTCCGCCGGACGCCTCGTGTTCCTTACAGCCCCGCAAGGCCTCGGTGACACCGAAGCGATGCCACGGCCTGCCGCAGCGTGCCCTGCCGCCGACGAACTCGAACGCCATGCCGTGCAGGTGGCCGTCGAGGAAGCCGCGTACCTCGCCGTACGGCGTCTCGCCTGTCGCGACCGGCCCGGTGACGTTGACGTCGGCCTCCGGCCACGGCGCGCAGCCGGTGGCGCGGTGGAAGGTGATCGTGGTGGCGTCGGCTTCGTGCGGGGTGAGGCTTAGCGCACCGTCATCGTCGACGGTGAGCCACGCGTCGAGCGCCGGGAGGATGAGGTGGAAGCCGCCGGGTGCGTCGGTGATGCGCCAGTCGGCGAGCTCGCTCGGTTCGGCCGCGGTGACGATACGCGCGCCCCTGCCGCTCGCGGTGCCGAGCGGGCCCTCGGCGAGCTTGTCCGCGACGTCTCCGGTGGTGCCTTTGGTGAGCCCGTCGACCATGGCGCCCGCCGAGTTGTCCAGCGCGCCGCCGAGCGCCCTGCCGAGCTCGCCGTCTGACGCGGCGAGGAAGTCGCGCTCGGTGCCGAACAGCAGGTATCGTCCCAGGTCAGTGGCTTGCAGGTGCCACGGCTCAGCCTCGGCGCGGGAGGTCGCGGTCGCGGTGTTCTCAGTGCGGGTGAGGTAGTTACCGTCGGGCGTCTGCGCGGTGAAACAGCCGCCCGCGAGCGCGTAGCGGTCGGTCGGGGCGGGTTGTGCGCTCGTCGGTGGACCGGGGCTCACCAGGGCTGCCACCAACGCCGCGATGACCGCTGTCCGAACTCCGCGCACCAGTACCGCCTCCGTTCGTGAGCCAGGCCACTGACGGCCGTATAGCTCGACCAACGAGCAAGCGTCGCACGCCGTTACGGATAATTTGAAGGAATTTCATAATATTGGCCCAGTCGGCGTTGTTGATCTTTGATGTGTTGGGTACAAAGATCGGCGCCGACGAATCCGGCATCTGGAGCGCAGGACACGACGTCGTGAATGCCGAATACAGCGTCCTGAGTGCCGGACACAGCGTCGGGAGCGCAGGACACGACGTCGTGAATGCCGAATACAGCGTCCTGAGTGCCGGACACAGCGTCGGGAACGCAGGACACGGCGTCTCGAATGCCGAATACAGCGTCGGGAACGTCGGACACAGTGTCGGGAGTGTCGGACACAACCGCGCTAGGGCGTGCCGTAGCCGCCGCCTCCTGGCGTCTCGACGATCAGGACCTCGCCCGCGGCGAGGTCGGCGGAGCCGCAACCCGGCAGGTCCTCGATAGTGTCATCCGTGCGCTGTACCCGGTTCCGCCCCAACGCACCCGGCGAGCCGCCTGCCATGCCGTACGGCGGCACCCGGCGGTGTCCGGACAGTGTCGACACCGTCATCGGCTCGGTGAACCGAAGCTTGCGCACCGCGCCGTCGCCGCCGCGCCACCGTCCCGCGCCGCCACTGCCGCGCCGCACCGCGAACTCCTCCACTCGCACCGGGTAGCGCCACTCCAACACTTCCGGGTCGGTTAACCGCGAGTTCGTCATGTGTGTCTGCACTACCGGCGCGCCGTCGAAGCCGTCGCCGGCGCCCGAACCGGACGCCAGCGTTTCGTAGTACTGGTGTCGGTCGTTGCCGAACGTCACGTTGTTCATCGTCCCCGCGCCCTCGGCTTGCGCGCCGAGCGCGGCGTACAGCGCGCCGGTGATCGCTTGCGACGTCTCGACATTGCCCGCCACGACCGCCGCCGGGTACTCCGGCGAAAGCATCGACGCGGGCGGGATCACCAGCCGCAGCGGCCGCAGGCAGCCGTCGTTGAGCGGGATGTCATCCGATACGAGCGTGCGGAACACGTACAGCACGGCTGCCGTCACCACCGCCGACGGTGCGTTGAAGTTCGTCGGCAACTGTGCCGTGGTGCCGGTGAAGTCGATCGTGGCCGACCGCGCCGCACGGTCGACAGTGATGCGCACCGCGATCGTGGCGCCGGAGTCCATCTCGTAGACGTATTCACCATCGGTGAGCGTGTCGATGACACCACGTACCGCTTCCTCAGCGTTGTCCTGCACGTGCCGCATGTACGCCTGCACGACGTCGAGCCCGAAATGCTCGATCATCGTCCCGACTTCGTCGACGCCCTTCTGGTTGGCCGCGATCTGCGCGCGCAGGTCCGCGAGGTTGGTCTCGGGGTTCCGCGAGGGATACGCCGCCTCGGTCAGCAGCCGCCGCGTCTCGTCCTCGAGGAACCGGCCTTGCGACACCAGCAGCCAGTTGTCGAACAGGACGCCTTCCTCGTGGACATCGCTGCTGTGCGCGGGCATCGACCCCGGCGTGAGGCCACCGATCTCGGCGTGGTGCCCGCGGGATGCCACGTAGAACAGCACTTCGTCGCCGGACGACGAGAACACCGGCGTGATGACCGTGACGTCGGGCAGGTGCGTGCCGCCGTGGTACGGGTCGTTGACGGCGTACACGTCGCCGGGGCGCATCTCGCCCGCGCGCCGCCGCACGACCTCCTTGACGCTGGTGCCCATCGAACCAAGGTGCACCGGGATATGCGGTGCGTTCGCGATGAGGTTGCCGTCCGGGTCGAACAGCGCGCAGGAGAAGTCCAGCCGCTCCTTGATGTTCACCGACTGCGCGGTGGACTCCAACCGGGTGCCCATCTGCTCGGCGATCGACATGAACAGGTTGTTGAAGATCTCCAGCAACACCGGATCGACCTCGGTGACGTTGAGATCGCTTCCCGCGCGCGGCGCCACCCGCTCGACGACGAGATGGCCCTGCGTGTTGACCTGCGCCTGCCAGCCGTCATCCACCACGGTCGTGCTGTTGGCCTCCGCGATGACGGCCGGACCGGTCACGATGCTTTCCGGGTCCTCCGGCCGCAGTGCGTCGCGTCTGTACAGCGGAGCGTCCTGCCAGCCCTCCGAGCCGTAGAGGCGCACCGTCTCGGGTTCCGCCGCGTCCACTTCGGGACGTGCCAGGGCGAGGTCTGGTTGCTCCGTCAGCCCAGTCGCCTCGATCGACAGCGCCTCCACGACCAGCGGGCGGTCCATCAGGAACGAGTACATCGCCTTATGCGCCTGCTCGAACTCCGCCACCATCGCGTCGACGTCGTCCAACGCGACGGTCACCGTGGTGTCGGTGCCGTCGTAGCGCACGTGCGCTCGCCGCACGGTGCGTATTCGCTCGGCCGGGATGCCTTCGTCGCGCAGCTCCGTCTCGGCGTCGCCCACCAGTGTGTCGGCCTCCGCGCGCAGTTGGGGCACGGCCTCGGCCGAGAGCCGCAGCTCCATCGACTGTTCGCGCATCACGGTGGTGTCCGCCAGCCCGATTCCCAGCGCGGACAGCACCCCGGCCATCGGCGGCACCAGGACGGTATCGATGCCGAGCGAGTCCGCGACGGCGCAGGCGTGCTGCGCACCCGCGCCGCCGAACGTGGTCAGCGCGTAGCGGGTGACGTCGTGTCCTTTCTGGACCGAGATGCGCTTGACGGCGTTAGCCATGTTCGCCACCGCGATCCGCAGGAACCCGGCCGCGACCTCCTCCGGCCCCCGTACGTCCCCGGTGGCTGCCTTGATCTCTCCGGCCAGTTCGGTGAACCGCTCCCGCACCACGTCGACGTCGAGGGGTTGGTCGCCGCTCGCGCCGAAGACGTGCGGGAAATGCGTGGGCTGCACCCTGCCGAGCATCACGTTGGCGTCGGTGACGGTCAGCGGCCCACCCTTGCGATAGCACGCGGGGCCGGGGTCAGCGCCCGCCGAGTCCGGCCCGACCCGGTAGCGGCTGCCGTCGAAGTGCAGGATCGAGCCGCCGCCCGCCGCGACCGTGTGGATGTCAAGCATTGGCGCGCGCAGCCGAACCCCACCGACCTCGGTGTGGAACACCCGCTCGTACTCACCGGCGAAATGCGACACGTCCGTGGACGTACCGCCCATGTCGAAGCCGATCACTTGTTCGTAGCCCGCGAGCTGCGACATCCGCACCATGCCGACGATCCCACCGGCTGGCCCGGACAGGATCGCGTCCTTGCCTCGGAAGTGGTGCGCCTCGGCCAGCCCGCCGTTGGACTGCATGAACATCAGGCGCGATTCGGGGGCTGAGGCTGCCTCGCCGTTGAGTTCACTCCCAACCTGATCCACGTAACGACCCAGCACGGGGGAGAGGTAGGCGTCCACGACGGCGGTGTCACCTCGTGGCACCAGCTTCATGAGCGGGCTCGCCTCGGCGGAACGGGACACTTGCGCGAAGCCGACGTCCGCGGCCACCTCAGCGATGCGCCGCTCGTGTTCCGGATACAGATGGCTGTGCAGGCAGACGACGGCGACCGCGCGGATGCCCGCGTCGTGGGCATCGCGCAGGTCCCGTCGTAGCGTGTCGGCATCGGGTGCGCGCAGCACTGTGCCGTCGGCGGCGACGCGCTCGTCGACCTCGATCACCCGCTCGTAGAGCGCGCTCGGCAACTCGATCCGCCGCGCGAAGATGCGCGGGCGGTTCTGGTAGCCGATCCGCAGCGCGTCACCGAAACCACGTGTGATGACCAGCGCCGTGCGCTCGCCGGTGCGCTCCAGCAGCGCGTTGGTGGCGACCGTCGTCCCCATCCGCACGGACTCGACGTCGGCGGCGGGAACCGGGTCGTTCTCGCCGATACCGAGCAGGACCCGGATGCCAGCCACCGCGGCGTCACGGTAGTGCGCCGGGTTGTCGGAGAGCAGCTTGTGCGTCTCGAGGGTGCCGTCGGGACGTCGGGCGACGATGTCGGTGAACGTGCCACCCCGGTCGATCCAGAACTGCCAGCCAGAACTCACGTAGGTAAACCCCGAGGGACTAGAGACGTTCGGTCAGTGCGTCGGCGGCCGAGAGCAAGTCGGACGCCCAGCGCACGCCCGGCTTGCGGCCGATGCGCTCGATCGGGCCCGACACCGACACCGCCGCGACGACCGTGCCTGTCGAGTCCCGTACGGGCGCGGACACGCTCGCCACACCGGGCTCGCGCTCGGCGACGCTCTGTGCCCAGCCGCGCCTGCGTACCTCGAGCAACGTGCGCTCCCCGAATACGGCGTCGGCCAGGATGCCACGTTGTGTCGTGGGATCGGACCAGGCGGCGAGTACCTTCGCGCCGGAGCCCGCTGTCATCGGCAGCCGCGCGCCGACAGGGACGGTGTCGCGCAGCCCGCTCGGGGGCTCCGCGGTGGCGACGCACACCCGCTGCGCGCCGTCGCGCCGGTAGAGCTGCACGCTCTCGCCGGTTATGTCTCGCAACTTGGGAAGCACGGAAGCGGCGGCGTCCAGCAGCGGATCGGTGGCTCCTCCCGCCAGTTCGGCGAGCGCGGTGCCTGGGCGCCAGCGTCCATCCGGTGTGCGCCGCAGCATCCGGTGCATCTCGAGTCCCACCGCGAGCCGATGCGCCGTCGCCCTTGGCAGGCCGGTCTTCGCGCACAGCTCCGCGAGCCCGCACGGTTCGGTCGCCACGGCCTGCAGCACGGCGACGGCTTTGTCGAGCACCCCGATACCGCTGGACAGCTTGGTGGCTGTGCCGGGCGATACGGGTGTCTCCTGACCTGTATGCTGTCCCACAGCGCGATACTATAATCCCGAATCGTGGGATGTCCAGATGCTGAGAAGTAGTCTAGGGCGTAGCGATCGGTGCACGCTAGGAGGAACCTCATGACGGCGACGGGCCGCACATTGGCCGAGAAGGTGTGGGACGCACACGTGGTGCGCCGCGGCGACGGCGCCGAACCCGACATCCTCTACATCGATCTGCATCTGGTGCACGAGGTGACCAGCCCGCAGGCGTTCGACGGGCTACGGCTCGCCGGCCGTCCTGTGCGTCGCCCCGATTTGACGATCGCTACCGAGGACCACAACGTCCCGACGACGTGGACGCTCGACCCCTCGCGGAAGTCCGCTGACATCGAGGCGATCGAGGACCCAGTCTCGCGCACGCAGGTCAGCACCCTGCGCAAGAACTGCGAGGAGTTCGGTGTCCGGCTGCACCCGATGGGCGACGCCGAGCAAGGCATCGTGCACGTCATCGGCCCGCAGCTCGGTTTGACGCAGCCCGGCATGACGGTGGTGTGTGGCGACAGCCACACTTCGACGCACGGCGCGTTCGGTGCGATGGCGTTCGGTATCGGCACCTCAGAGGTGGAGCATGTGCTGGCCACTCAGACGTTGCCGCTGCGTCCGTTCAAGACCATGGCGGTCAACGTCACCGGCAAGCTGCGTCCCGGCGTGACGGCGAAAGACATCATCCTCGCCGTGATCGCGAAGATCGGTACCGGGGGCGGGCAAGGCTACGTGCTGGAGTACCGGGGCGAGGCCATCGAATCGTTGTCGATGGAAGCGCGGATGACGATCTGCAACATGTCGATCGAAGCGGGCGCTCGCGCGGGCATGATCGCGCCGGACGAGACGACGTTCGAGTACCTCAAGGGCCGTCCGCACGCGCCGCGTGGTGCGGACTGGGACGAGGCGGTCGCGGCGTGGCGTGCGCTGGCCACCGACGACGACGCGGAGTTCGACACCGAGGTCGAGATCAACGCCGACGAGCTGACGCCGTTCGTCACGTGGGGCACTAACCCTGGGCAAGGCTTGCCGCTTGGCGAGTCGGTGCCGGATCCGGAGCAGATCGCGGACGAGACCGCGCGGTACTCCGCCGAGAAGGCGCTCGCGTACATGGACCTGAAGCCGGGCACGCCACTGCGGGACATCGCGGTGGACACGGTGTTCCTCGGTTCCTGCACCAACGGCCGTATCGAGGATCTGCGCGCCGCGGCGGAAGTGTTGTCCGGGCACAAGGTCGCCGATGGTGTGCGAATGCTCGTGGTGCCTGGCTCGATGCGCGTGCGCCAACTGGCTGAGGAAGAGGGCCTGGACAAGGTGTTCCTTGACGCGGGTGCGGAGTGGCGACAGGCAGGATGCTCGATGTGCCTCGGCATGAACCCGGACCAGCTCGAGCCGGGGGAGCGCAGCGCGTCGACGTCGAACCGCAACTTCGAGGGCAGGCAAGGCAAGGGCGGCCGTACCCACCTGGTGTCACCGCTCGTGGCAGCGGCGACGGCGGTGCGAGGAACTCTGTCGTCTCCGGAGGACCTGCTCGCAGGGTCCGACCATTAGGCGCGAGGACCTGTAGGTCCCCAGACTTCTCAAGGAGAGCACTCATGGAACCGTTTACCGTGCACACCGGGGTCGGTGTCCCGCTGCGGCGTTCTAATGTAGACACCGATCAGATCATTCCGGCCGTCTATCTCAAGCGGGTCACCCGCACTGGGTTCGAGGACGGCCTGTTCGCCGCGTGGCGTACTGACGAGCACTTCGTGCTGAACCAGGACGCCTTCCGCGATGGCAGTGTGCTCGTCGCGGGACCCGACTTCGGGACGGGTTCCTCGCGTGAGCACGCCGTCTGGGCGCTGATGAACTACGGTTTCCGGGTCGTCATCTCGTCGCGTTTCGCCGATATCTTCCGCGGGAACTCGGGCAAGCAGGGGCTGCTTGCCGCCGAGTGCGAGCAGTCTGATGTAGAGCAGCTTTGGAAGATTCTTGAGAACGAACCCGGCACTGAGGTGACCGTGGATCTGCGGGAAAAGACGGTCAGCGCCAAGGACTTCACCGCGTCGTTCCGGATCGATGATTACACCCGCTGGCGGCTGTTAGAGGGGCTGGATGACATCGCGTTGACCTTGCGGTACGCGGACGATATCGCCGCTTTTGAGGGTTCTCGCCCGAGCTATAAACCGACGACGACTGCGGTCGCTGACGCTTAACGGGTATCGCTAACGTTCACCCGTAGGGGTTTTTTCCGGTCACACAAGGCAATTACGGCTGTGTCGTGTGGCCATCTCGTGATTTGAGTAATAGCGTGCCATTCAAGTCGGTCCGTGAGGCCGTGAACAACTGCAGTTCTCCGGAGGACTCGTATGGCCAACAAGTCAGAAGTCGTCGAGGCACTCGCTGATCGTCTCGGCGATAAGAAGGTCGCTGCCGAGGCGGTTGATGGTCTCGTCGACATCATCGTGCGCCGAGTGAACAAGGGCGAGAAGGTGACGATCACGGGCTTCGGCGCGTTCGAGAAGCGCCCGAGGGCTGCCCGCACGGCTCGGAATCCTCGCACTGGCGAGGCGGTGCGCTTGAAGAAGACCAACGTGCCCGCCTTCAAGGCAGGCACGATGTTCCGTGAGGTCGTTGGCGGGCAGCGTAAGTTGCCCAAGGCGCCAGCCAAGCGCGCGTCCGCCGCGTCCACGACGGGGCGGACCGCCTCCACCACGGCGAGCAAGACGTCGCGCGCGGGGGCGAAGCCCGCCGCTTCGCGGTCGACGACCGCGAAGAAGGCACCTGCGACGGCGACGAAGTCGGCTGGTACGCGGTCGACGACCAAGCGTGCGACGACAGCGAAGTCGGCATCGAAGGCAGCGCCGAAGACCGCGACCAAGTCCGCGACGCGGACCACGGCGAAGGCGCCTGCCAAGACGGCGGCGAAGTCAACGACACGCACGGCTGCCAAGGCGCCCGCGAAGTCAACGAAGTCGACCGCCAAGGCTCCGGCCAAGGCGACGACCAAGTCGACCACGTCGAAGGCGTCCACCGCCAAGACGGCGACCAAGTCGACAACACGGTCGACCGCTAAGGCGGCGCCGAAGACCACGTCGAAGTCGACGGCGTCGAAGGCGAGCAAGACGGCGCCGAAGAAGTCGACCACGTCGAAGGCGAGTACCGCCAAGAAGGCGACCGCCACCACCAAGAAAAAGAAGTAGGAGCCAGGCCGTCAGTGCGTCACTTGGGAATCGTGACGCACTGACGGCCTGGGCCGACTTCCCATCGCCACGACTCCAGCGGCGGCGCACCGCGATCGGCGTACCACCGAACGGCGGCAAGCACCTCGTCGGCGAGTAGTCGTGGCCCGGTTTGCCGCACGGTGATGTGGTCGCCGCTAGCGCCGTGCTCGATGTGTGCCCATGACGACGTCATCGGGTCGCTGAGTTCCACGCCGGCTCGGGTGAGACCGGCGTGGTCTTCCGCGATTATCGCGTCCTGATAGCGGCACGACGGCACCGCGATCGCCACCGCACAACGCCAGGCGGGATGTCGCAGCAGGTCCGCGACGTCGATTGTCGTGTGGCTGACATCGACGTCCGATCGCGGGGTACGGGAGCGAGCAGGGACGGTCGGCAGTGGAGTGATGCGCTCCATGCTGGCTGAATCGGCCGTGCCCGCGGCTACTCCGTCGGATCCGATGTCGAACCGTACGAGCGGACCGGTCGTGAATTCGGTGCTTAGTCGCGCCACGAGTACACCACCGGGTCGGGTTCCGGTGACGGCGGTGTACGGCACCCTGCCAAGGGGCACTGGGGTACTCAGCAGGACGCGATCCCATAGCTGTGGTGGCTCCGGCACATCGGACGGTTCGCGCCGGAGCACCGTGACGTTGATGAGTCCGTTACCGTAGCGTGCTTCTCTGCCCGAGGCGATCAGCCGTTCCCGTGCCTGACTCGCGACGTCAACGTCGGCTTCGGTGGTGACGACATCGCCGGTCCTGCCGACGAGTTCGGACAATACGGCCGCCGTGTAGCCGGAGCCGGTGCCGACCTCCAGCACGCGGTCGCCAGGCCGCGCGCCGAGTAGCCGCAGCATCTGGTTCACCGTGGTCGCTGATGGCGGTTGCCGTGACTTCGTGGCGAAGCCTGCCCTGTCTACCGCCGCGAACGCGGCCTCATACCTGGCGTTCGGGCGCGCGTCCGCGCCTGTCCCCGTGGTGCTCGTGGTGTGCGCCGCCGTCCGCGGGTACCTGACCACCACACCAGTGCCGTCCTCTGTTGCCACCAATCCCCCTTCGCCGCTTGGCGCGCGTTCGCGCTGCCGCAAGTGAAGCGGTCACCGGGGCCGAGATGTGTCCGGGCCTGCCCTGCCCCGGGACCGCACTGCAATCCTCGGTGACAAGAGGTAATCAGGCAATAACCCTGCGTCGCACCTCCGTCGTACTTCCGCTGAACTTTGGCGCGCGGTCGCGGGTACTCGTCACTCGCGCGGTTTCCGTTGGCAGTTCAACTCACTCGGTGTCGCTGGTCGCCGCCGCCGCCGGTGGTGGCAGGTAACTGGCGGCGACCAGCCGGGGAATCCCGTCGGTGCTCACGGGCTCTATGGCGGGGCGCCGGAAACTCAGCAGCCACACCGACCCCTTTTTGCTCGGCACATCGTCGAGCGGGACGCCGTCGTGCTCGGCCAACGTGCGGACCAGGTGCGGAATCACCTTGCCCTGACTGGAGACGACCGGTGTGCCCGCGTCAGCGGCCAGCGCGCGCAGTCGGGCGAGACCGGCATCCGGGTCGCTCCAGTAACCCTCCTCGGAGAGCAGTGGCTCGTGCGTGACGCTGACGTCCATGTCGTCAGCGATGGGCTGGACGGTTTGCACGCATCGCAGCCTTGGCGCGGAGTGCACCCGGTCAGGGCCGAACAACGGCAGCAACGTCCGAAGCGCGTCCGCTTGCTGGTTGCCCGCGGGGGTGAGCGGGCGCAGGTCGTCGTCGCCGCGCCAGTGCTCCCGCTTACCCGCCTTGGCGTGCCGGACAAGCAGCACGGTCGTCAGGTCGGTACCAAGCCGGGAGAGCTCATCGAGTGCCTCGATCTCACCCGCGTAGTCGAGTAAGGCCCGCGCGGCGGGAGGTGCGAGCCAGCGAAGCGTGTCGACTTCCTCGTTGGGTTGGAACACGCCGTCGCGCGCGCGAGCGCTGAAGTAGGTGACGGCCTTGTCCGCCACCGCACCGGATCCGGTTTGTACCTGGTAGTGGCAACGCGACAGCCGTGGTCCTAGCACACACGAGAATCCGGTCTCCTCGGCCACTTCTCGCGCCGCGGCGGCGGGCACCGTCTCGCCAGGATCGAGCTTGCCCTTCGGCAGCGACCAGTCGTCGTAGCGTGGTCGGTGGACCACCGCCACCTCGATTCCGTCACCGCCATCGGGCCCAGTGCGCCACAGCACCGCCCCCGCCGCGCGCACCGTGCGTCTCGGTGCTGTCGTTGTCGTACCCGCTCGCGCGTCGTGGTGGTCGTGATCGTGGCTGCCGTCGAAATTGCCCACGCGTGTCCTCAGCTCACCCGGTCGCTCTGTGCTTGGCCAGCAGTTCCACCTGATGATCCCTGACTTGGGTCACGTCGGCGGGAGAAGGGGTCCACTCGCCAGTGGAACTCAGCACCCAGCAGCGCGTGACCGGATCGAGCGCCGAATCGAACAGCTCGTCAAGCTGCCTGGCCAGCTTCGGGTCCTTGACACCGACGATGACTTCGATCCTGCGGTCGAGGTTACGGTGCATCATGTCGGCGCTGCCGATCCAGTACTGCCCGCTCGCCCTGAAATGGAACACTCGCGAGTGCTCGAGGAAACGGCCGAGGATGGAGCGCACCGTGATGTTGTCCGACAGGCCGGGCACGCCCGGTTTGAGCGCGCAGATCCCACGCACCACGACCTCGACCGGCACGCCCGCGCGCGACGCCTGGTAGAGCCCGTCGATGATCTGCTCGTCCACCAACGAGTTCACCTTGATCCGCACGCCAGCCCGCTGGCCATCGCGGGCACGTTCGATCTCCTCGGCGATGCAGCGCAGGATCCCGTTCCTGATGCCGCTCGGTGAGGTGAGGATGTTGCGGTAGGTGCTCTGCCGCGAGTACCCGGTGAGCACGTTGAACAGATCGGTCAGGTCAGCGCCGACGTCGTCGTCCGCGGTGAGCAGCCCGATGTCCTCGTAGAACCGCGCGGTTTTCGGGTTGTAGTTGCCGGTGCCAATGTGACAGTAGCGCCGGATGCGCTGGCCTTCCTGTCGCACGACCAGCGACGTCTTGCAGTGCGTCTTCAAACCGACCAGGCCGTAGACGACGTGCACCCCTGAGCGTTCCAGTGTGCGGGCCCAGCCGATGTTGGCCTGCTCGTCGAACCGCGCCTTGATCTCGACCAGCGCGACGACCTGCTTACCCGCCTCGGCGGCGTCGATGAGCGCGTTGACGATCGGCGAGTCACCCGATGTCCGGTACAGCGTCTGCTTGATCGCCAGCACCTTATCGTCCGACGCCGCCTGCTCGATGAACCGCTGGACGCTGGTGGAGAACGAGTCGTATGGGTGGTGCACGAGAACGTCACCCTCGCGCAGCGTCGAGAACACGCTGCGCGGTGTTTCCCGATCCGCGAACGCCGGGTGCGTCGCGGGCACGAACGGTGGGTACTTGAGTTCCTTACGGTCAACGTCAGCCAGCAGCTCAAGGCAGGTCATGTCGATCAGGCCAGGCACGGCGACGACGTCGCGGGGGTCCACTTCGAGCTCCCGCAGCAGCAGTTCGAGCATGTGGTCGCTCATGTTCTGCTCGACCTCGAGCCGCACCGGTGGACCGAACCGACGCTGCGCCAGCTCGCGTTCGAGTGCTTGCAGCAGGTCCTCGTCGCGGTCTTCCTCGACCTCGAAGTCAGCGTTGCGGGTGACGCGGAAGACGTGGTGCTCGGTGACCTCCATGCCGGTGAACAGATCGCCGAGATGTGCCGAGATCAGCTCTTCCAGCAACAGGAACGTCGCGGTCGGCTCGTCAGGGGTGGTCTCGACGCGGATCAGCCGAGGCACGTTGTTCGGTACCTTCACCCTGGCGAACCGTTCCAGCCCGCCGTCCGGATCGCGCACCGTGACCGCGAGGTTCAGTGATAGCCCCGAGATGTAGGGGAAGGGGTGTGCCGGGTCGACCGCGAGTGGCGTCAGCACGGGGAAGATCTGGTCGGTGAAGTAGTGCGACAGCCGCTCCCGCTGCCCGGTCGGCAGGTCGGCCCAGCGCACGATCCGGATGCCCTCGGAGTCCAGCGCGGGCCGCACCGACTCCTCGAACACCTTGGTCTGCCGCGAGACGAGATCCTGGTTGCGCTTGGCGATGTAGGCCAGCTGCTCGCGCGGGGAGAGACCGTCGGCGCTGCGCACCGAGAGGCCGGTCTCGTCGCGGCGCTTCAATCCCGCGACGCGCACCATGTAGAACTCGTCGAGATTGGACGCGAAGATGGCGAGAAACTTAGCGCGTTCCAGCAGCGGTTGCGAGGTGTCCTCGGCCAGCGAGAGCACCCGAGCGTTGAAGTCCTGCCAGGACAACTCACGGTTGAGGTAGCGGTCGTCCGGCAGCTCACCCGCCGCCGTCGCGGGGGTCACCGCCGGCGGGGCCGTGGGAACGGCGAGCGAATCGGCCGCGACGTAACCGTTCCCGGCTGCCGCCCGGGTACTCGGTGTGCTTTCCGCGCTGCCTGTGCTCACCTGTACCGCCCGTGTAAATCGTCCCCGCGCGTCACGCGGTTGTGGCGCCCGCTGCCTGTTCACCCCGCCGTTGTCCTGTACTTAGTCCGACCCGCGGGCCGGGCTGATCGTCCTGGTTTCACGATACCGGCTCGGCGCTGGTGCAGCTGTGACGCGCGCCGCGCAGGACCGCGGCTGTGTTACGACCGACACCCAGCGTACGCACCCGCGCCACGTCGTCGATCGTGTCCACGTCGGTGCGCAACGTCGCCGCTGGCGTGGCCAGTGGCAGCGCGCCGGAGCGCACGTGCGCGGCGGCGGAGCCGTCGCCGAAGTGGGGCTCCAAGGGGCCGCCGGACGCCGACAGCAGCAACGTCGTCCCGGTGCCCGCGTGGTCGGCGCACACCGCCCGCTTGCCATCCGCTTCGGCGATGGCAGCGGCCAAGTCATCGGATCGCAGCGCGGGCAGGTCCGCTTGCAGCGCCCCGATGACGCCATCCGGGTCCGCCCGCCGCAGCAGCGCCGCCCCGTGGCACAGGGCGGCGTTGAGATCGGCCGCGTTCCCGTCGTCGACGACGTCGGCGCCCAGCGCGCGCAGCTCGGCGACCTCGTCCGGCCTCGCCGCCGCGACCAGCACGCGGTCCACACCCGGCGTGGCCAGTGCGGCGGCGATGGTGTCGGCCGCCATCGCGAGCACCAGCCTGGCACGGTTGCGTTCATCACTCGGGAAGCAGCAGCCGAGCAACCGTGACTTTGCTAGCGTCAACGACTTGATCGGCACGACAACACTCACCGAAGGCACCACGCGGCTATCTTGCCTGACGCGCGGGGTCCTGGTGGGGGCTGGCCGTGCTGGACCGAGCACGATGAGGCGCGCGACACTGCGATACGGCAGTCAGGACGGAGGGATGCGACGGTGACCGAGCGGGAGCGAGGCGGGTTCTGGGTCGGCTTCACCGCGGCGATCTTCTACCCCTTGAGCTGGCTAGCTGGCCATCGCTACCGGCGTGCCGACCGGGTGCCCCGCAGCGGCGGAGCGTTGCTCGTGCTCAACCACGTCTCGCACTTCGACCCGGTCGTCGACGCGGTGTTCGTGCACCGGCAGCGACGGGTGCCGCGCTTCATGGCGAAGGCGAGCCTGTTCTCCGTCCCGGTGCTCCGGCGGATCCTGATCGGCTCCGGTGGCATTCCGGTATATCGGGGGACGACCAGCGCGGGCGACGCGCTCCGCGAGGCGCATCGCACGCTCCGCGAAGGCAAGCTCGTCGTGATCTACCCGGAGGGCACCATCACCAAGGACCCTGACGGCTGGATGAAGCACTCCTACACCGGCGTGGCGCGGCTCGCGCTGGAGAACGATGTCCCGGTGATCCCGATCGCGCGCTGGGGCACCAACCTCATCCTCGACGGCTACCGCAAGAAGTTCCGGCCGTTCCCTCGCAAGACCGTCGAGTTCAGCGTGGGGGAGCCGATCGACCTCTCGAAGTACCGCGCGCTCCCGCAGAGCGCGGCGACTCGGCGTGAGGTCACCGACCTGATCACCAGTGAGGTCACCGCGCTGCTCGCCGAACTGCGGGGCGAGCAGCCACCGGCGGCCGAGAGCGGATCGAAGGCCAACGATGCCTGAACCCGGCGCGCGGCAGGAGACTCAGCAGGAGATGCCGCTGCCGACCCCGCAGCGGATCACGGTGCTCGGTGCGGGCTCGTGGGGCACCACGTTCGCCAAGGTGCTCGCCGACGCGGGCAGGGATGTCACGATCTGGGCCCGCAGGACCGAGGTCGCCGAGGAGATCACCGAGAAGCGCACCAACACGTCGTACCTGCCGGATCTGGTGCTGCCGGAAGGGGTGCGCGCCACCACCGATGCGGCCACCGCGCTGGCCGATGCCGAGGCCGTCGTCCTGGCGGTGCCGAGCCAGTCGCTGCGCGCGAATCTGACGTCGTGGCTGCCGGTGTTGCCCACCGACGTGCCACTCGTCAGCCTCGCCAAGGGCGTCGAGCTCGGCACGATGAAGCGGATGAGCGAGGTGATCGTCGAGGTCACCGGCGTGTCTCCGGAACAGGTCGTTGTGGTGTCCGGGCCGAATCTCGCCGTGGAGGTCGCCGCCGAGCAGCCCGCAGCAGCCGTCGTCGCCTGTACCGACCACGACCGCGCGGTGGCCATCCAGCGCGCCATCTCGGGGCCCTACTTCCGGCCCTACACCAACGTCGACGTCGTCGGTTGCGAACTGGCAGGGGCCTGCAAGAACGTCATCGCGCTGAGCTGCGGCATGGCGGCCGGGCTTGGGTACGGGGCGAACACGGTGGCCAGCCTCATCACGCGTGGTCTCGCGGAGATGGCCCGCCTTGGCGGCAAGCTCGGCGCCGACCCCTTGACGTTCGCCGGGCTCGCCGGGGTGGGCGACCTGGTCGCTACCTGCTCATCGCCGCTGTCGCGCAACCGGACGTTCGGGGAACGGCTCGGCAAGGGAGAGACGGTCGCGCAGGCGCAGGACGCCACCGGTGGCCAGGTCGCCGAGGGCGTCAAGTCCTGCTCGTCGATCCGGGAGTTGGCGCGGGCACACGGCGTCGACATGCCACTAACCGACGCGATGCACCGCGTGTGCCACGAGGGCGTCCCGCCCCGCAAGCTGGTGGCGGAGCTGTTCGACCGGGCGAAGAAGTCCGAGTGGGGGTAGTGGCGGCGTCGCGCTGCGTCTCACTCCGTGGGCACCGGCTTGACCGGCGCTGACGCGCCTGATTGGCTAGACGCCATGACCGAGCGTGCGCTGTTCTCGCGGCCGGGGATCCCCCGTGCCGCCGCCACGCCGTGTCCGTGTCCTTGTTGTTGTCGGTGACCCGTCGCGCGTCTCTCGCGCGGCCATATCCCATCCCACCGTCGTGACCAGCAAGGACTTCTCGATGTTCGCCGTTCCTGACAACACGATCGCCGCACCGGAGAACCCCGCACTCCGGCACCCGGTGCGCGTCGCCCTCTCCTACGCCACCGACCGCGACTCCTGGCGGCACCTGCTCCGCTACGATCCCGACGAGCGGTTCGCCACGCTCATCGAGCGCACCGACGCCGACGAGATCTGGTTGCTGAGCTGGCTACCTGGCCAGCGCACCGACCTGCACGACCACGGCGACACCAGCGGTGCGTTCACCGTCGTCAGCGGCAAGCTCACCGAGGTCGTCGCGCGCGGCAGCGCGGTGGCGGAGCCGGAGTCCCGGCCCGAGGCATTGGACATCCATGAGTTGTCCGTTGGCCAGTCGCGGGTGTTCGGTCCCGGCTACGTGCACCAGGTCACCAACGTCGGCCCGGATCCAGCCGTGAGCATTCACGTCTACCGTTACGGCGGCAGGACGATGCGGCCTTACCGCGACGATCCCGAGCAGGGTCCTGTACTGGCCTGAGCCGCGCGGGCGGTGACGTGCGCGGGCACCGGTAGGTCCGTCGCGGGCTCCGGTGTGCCGAACACCTGCCGGACCGGCAGGACGCCAGCCCACACCGCGTTCGCCTCGATGTCCTCCGCGTCGTCGTTCGGGCCCTCGGCCCTGACCTTCACCGACGCCTCGTGCAACGGCAGCGCCAGCACCGACACGGCGGCGTACTCTTTCGCGTTGACCCCACGTGCGTGGTCCCACGACCCCGGCGCTAGGTGCTCGGTGACCATCCGAAGCCCGTGCAGTTTCTCCGCTCGCTCGGTGACGGGCCGGGCGCGGCCGTGCACGACGGCGCTGCGGTAGTTCATCGAGTGGTGGTTCAGGCTCCGCGCGTAGACGATGCCGTCGAGGTGTGTCACGGTAACGCAGACGTCGATGCCGTCTGCCGCCGCGCGCAGGCTGCGTGCCCCGGTCGAGCCATGCAGGTACAGCGTGTCGCCGTCGCGGCCGTATCCTGTCGGCAGGACGACGGGCGAGCCGTCGAGCACCAGCCCGAGGTGGCAGATCAGGCCAGTATCCAGCACGTCGTAGAGCGCCGCGCGGTCGAAGACGGCACGATGCTTGGTACGGCCTGGGGTGCTCCGTTCCGTCGGGGACAGTGGCGTGGAGATCGTCATGCCGCCATCCTCGCCAGCCAAGTGGCATGATGGAACGGCCAATTCTTCCGGGAATCAGAAGTCCATTTGGAGCTGGCATGGCGACCTACCCGGCGCGGAGCGGGGTGAACGCGGGAGTCGACACGGCCCTCCCGGTCGCGCTGGATCGGCGTGCCGGGGTGCCCCTGGCGGTGCAACTGGCCGACGCGCTCCGTGACGCCGCCGCCACCGGACACCTGCGCGGCGGGGACCGGCTGCCGTCCACTCGCGCGCTCGCGGGGCGGCTCGGGGTCAGCAGGACCGTGACGTCGGCGGCGTACGAGCAACTGCACGCGGAGGGCTGGATCGCGGGCAAGCACGGCTCCGGCACCTATGTCACCACCACGCCGCCCACCGGCGCGCCGCAGCGCGGCACCGTACCGGAAGACGACGCCGACGGCGATGACCTGCTCGCGCTCGTGCCCGGCGTGCCGTGGGCGGACGGTATCGAGCGCGCGGCGTGGCGCAGGGCGTGGCGGGCCGCCGCCGACACGCCGCCGTCGCAGCAGACCGAGCGGGCCGGGCTCACCGCCTACCGTGCCGCCATCGCCGAGCACCTGCTGCGGCATCGGGGCTTGATGATCGCCTCCGCCAGTGTGCTAGCGACCGCGGGCACCACGAGCGCCGTCGCGGAGCTGGCCTCGGCGTTGTTCCAGCCGGGCGACGTCGTCGCCGTGGAGGAGCCCGGCTACCAGCGCGCGGTGCAGGCGTTTCTCGCGGCGGGGCTGCGGGTGGTCGGCGTGCCGGTGGACACCGACGGCGTCGTCGTCGATGCCATTCCGGCGGGCGCTAAGGCCGTGTACTGCTCACCGGCACATCAGTACCCGATGGGAAGCAGGATGAGCGCGACGCGCCGGGTGGCACTGGTCGAGCGCGCGCGGGCCGAGGGGTTCCTCGTCATCGAAGACGACTACGACGGTGAACTGCGCTTCGACGTCGCGCCGCTGCCGCTGCTGGCGGGCCTCGCTCCGGACGTCGTCGTGCACCTGGGCACCACCAGCAAGATCCTCACGCCGACGCTCGGCGCCGGCTGGCTGGTCGCGCCACGCGGAGTGGCGGACACCGTGCTGACCTACCGCGACCGCACCGGTACCCGGCCGTCGCCCGCTGGGCAACGGGTCTTCATCGAGTTCGCTCACAGCGGTGACCTTGGTCGTCATCTGCGGCGGGTGCGCAGGGAGATGTCAGAGCGGCGACAGTTGCTGGTCGGAGCGCTGGGGGAGGCGGGCATCGAGATGGTCGGTGACGACGCGGGCGCGCACCTCGTCGTCCCGCTGCGCTCGGCCGACGACGAGCGCGCGAGACTGCGGGCGGCGCGACAACACGGCATCGTGCTCGACGGGCTCGCACGGCACTTCGCGGACAAACCGACCGCATACGGCATCGCGATTGGCTACGCCGGGTGTTCCCGTAACGAACTCCACGATGCGGTGGGTGTGCTCGTCCAGGTGCTCACACGTCAGGGGTAGGGTCGGCGGTCATGAGCGAGGCACATTCGGCACCGCACGGGCGCAAAACGAGGGTGGCGGTCGTGTTCGGCGGCCGCAGCAGTGAACACACCATTTCGTGCGTGTCGGCGGGCAGCATCCTCGCGAACCTTGACCCGGAGCGGTTCGAGGTCGTCCCGATCGGCATTACTCGGGAGGGTGGCTGGGTGCTTGGCACCAGCGACCCGAAGGCGCTCGCCATCAACGGCAGGACGTTGCCCTCGGTGGAGTCCGGCGATGAACTGGTGCTCGCGGGTGATCCGACCCGACGCGAACTTGTCCTGATCGGCTCCGGGGACGAGTTGCACACGCTCGCTGGGGTCGACGTCGTGTTTCCCGTCCTGCACGGCGCGTTCGGTGAGGACGGCACCATCCAGGGCCTGCTTGAGATGGCTGACTTACCTTACGTCGGCGCGGGGGTGCTGGCGAGCGCCGCGGCCATGGACAAGGTGTTCGCCAAGAAGCTCCTCGCCGCGGAAGGCTTGCCGGTAGGCACGTACGCGGTGCTCGACCGCGACGCCGCCACGCTTGACGAGTCCGAACGCGACCGTCTCGGACTCCCGGTGTTCGTCAAACCGGCACGAGCGGGATCGTCCATCGGCATCAGCAAGGTCACCAACTGGGCACACCTCGACGACGCGATCGCGCTGGCCCGTGAGACCGACCCGAAGGTGCTCATCGAAGCCGGGGTCGTCGGCAGGGAGGTCGAGTGCGGCGTGCTGGAGTTCCCCGACGGGCGTGTCGAGGCGTCGCTGCCCGCCGAGATCAGGGTGCTCGGCGACGACGACTCAGCCTGGTACGACTTCGAGACCAAGTACCTCGGTGACGCCGCCGAGCTGGATATTCCCGCGAAGCTGGACGACACCACCACCGATCGGCTGCGGGCGATGGCGGTGCGTGCGTTCGCCGCGCTGGACTGCGAGGGGCTGGCTCGGGTGGACTTCTTCGTCGGCGCCGACGGTGAGCTGACGATCAACGAGGTCAACACGCTGCCTGGGTTCACGACGACGTCGGCCTACCCGAAGATGTGGGAGGTCACCGGCGTCGACTACGCGACGCTACTGACGACGCTGGTCGACACGGCCCTGAGCAGGGGCACCGGCCTGCGCTGACGGGCGCTCGATCCGGCGCTACGGCCGAGGCGGCACCGCCGTCAGATCATCGTCGATGATGTTCGAGATCTCCTGCAGCGGGCCAGTGCCCGCGTCGTTGGGCACTGTCAACGCGATGTACGCCTTTCGGTCAACCGCGTACCAGGTCGTCGATCCTTGGGTGGTGATGGGCAACCACCGCACGCCGTTGACCTGCCGCAGTTTCGACGTGGCCGTGAGTTCCCCTGGTTTCGGGACCCCGCACCGCAACACCACCGGATTCACTCCGCCCCATGCGGCGGCGCCCTCCGGAGCGGGCTCGGCCAACTCTCGGCGTGGCAACTCCTCGCCGGCGGACTCCAGCGTGTCCGGCAGCGCGGCGGCCAGTGTGTCGCAGGCGGGCGCCCCCGACTTCGGCGCCGCGACCGCGGGCAAGGGCAGCGGCCCCGATGGCGCGTCCGCGTCGCCCGGCGCGTCGTCCCTGGTGGTCAAGCCAATGACGACGACTGCGGCCACCAGCCCGAGGCCGAGCACGGTGGCGACGATGATCAGCGGGCGGGACGGGGCGGCAGCGTCCGGGGTATCGGGTTCAGACACGGCGTTACGAGATCACAGCCTCAGAGGTGCACCACGGGGCAGGTCAGGGTGCGTGTGATTCCGCTGACGTTCTGCACCTTCGCGACAACCAACTGCCCGAGTTCGTCGACGTTTTCCGCCTCGGCCCGCACGATGACGTCATACGGGCCGGTCACGTCCTCTGAGCTGGCCACACCGGGGATCTCGGCGATCTCGGCCGCGACCGAGGCGGCCTTGCCGACTTCGGTCTGAATCAGGATGTATGCGTTGACCACGGCGCGCCCTTTCGTCTGCGTCGGTCGGTTCAGTGTCCAATGTAGTGAGGCAGGATGGACGTGGATCGCCCAACCTACCGCAGCCATCGATGGCTGGCAGCGCCATGCCATCAGGAGCCATCAGGAGCCGCTCGTCAGCCGTGAGCGTCCGGCTGTCGCAAGTATCCAACCCCGAGACTCTGGAGGTCAGCGTGCCGTCGCAACAGGGACCGACCGAAGGCACCGTCGCGGAGATCGGTGAGTTCGGCTTGATCGACTCCGTGACGAGGCATCGCAGCCAGCCGGAGCACACGTTGCTTGGTCCCGGAGACGACGCCGCGCTCGTGGCCGCCCCGGATGGCAAGGTCGTCGCAAGTACCGACATGCTGGTGCAGAACGTGCATTTCCGGCTCGACTGGTCCAGTCCCGCGCAGGTCGGCAGGAAGGCGGTCGCGGTGAACCTCGCCGATGTCGCTGCCATGGGCGCGATGCCGACGGCAGTACTCGTCGGGCTCGCCTGCCCCGGCGCGACACGCACCGAGCAGATTACCGAACTGGCCGACGGCATGTGGGAGGAAGCTGAACGCGCCGGGGTCGGCCTCGTCGGCGGGGATGTCGTCGCGGCCGATCAGATCGTCATCAGCGTGACGGCGCTGGGCGACCTGCGTGGCGTCACGGCGGTGCGGCGTTCGGGCGCACGGCCGGGCGAGGTCGTCGCGATCAACGGCAGGCTCGGCTGGTCCGCTGCGGGGCTCGCCGTGCTGGGCAGGGGTTTCCGCTCGCCGGTCAGCGTGGTCAACGCGCACCGTTACCCCGAGCCGCCGTACGCGGCGGGGCCCGAGGCAGCGGCGGCAGGGGCCACGGCCATGATCGACATCTCCGACGGGCTGCTCGCCGACCTCGGCCACGTCGCCACGGCGTCCGGCGTGGGTATCGACGTCGACTCCAACGCCCTTCCAGTGGATCAGAAACTCATCGAGGTGGCGTCCGCGCTGGGAGCGGAACCGCTGCGGTGGGTGCTCACTGGCGGCGAGGATCACGCCCTGGCCGCGACGTTCCCCAGCGCGCGGGAGGTGCCGCCAGGTTGGCGGCGCATCGGCGTCGTCGCGGCGGCAGCCGACAGGGGTGTCGGGGTGACGGTTGACGGCAAGCCGTACGAGCCGGAGCAGGGCTGGCAGCACTGGCGCGGGTGAGCGCTGCGTCTCACCGGTGAAAAATCGGGCGAGCTCGCGGCGGGCGCTGACGTAGGCTCGCGCGCGTGGAGTTCGCACCAGTTCCCTATGACCACCCCGACTCGACCAAGCTGATCGTCGAGGTGCAGCGAGAGTACGTCGTCCGGTATGGCTACGAGGACGTCACGCCGGTCGATCCGGACGACTTCGCGCCGCCGCGCGGCCGGTTCTTCGTCGGCTACCTCGACGGCACGCCGGTCGCCTGCGGCGGCTGGCGCTGCCAGGACGGCCCCGAACCGGAGTACACGCCGGGCGATGCCGAGATCAAGCGGATGTACGTCGCCGAGTCGGTGCGCGGCAACGGCTACTCGCGTGCGTTGCTCGAGGTCATCGAACAGAGCGCCCGCGATACGGGCAGGAAGCGGATGATCCTGGAGACCGGCACCGAGCAGCCCGAGGCGATGTCGCTGTACGAGTCGTCCGGGTACCACGCCATTCCCCGGTTCGGCGTCTACCGCGAGGACCCCGCCAGCCGGTGCTACGCGAAGGCGCTGCCGCAGTCGGCGTGACGGCGCGCTAGGAGGCGGGGACGTAGAAAAATCCCCGTCCGCGGCGTTGTGCGCGACCCGACGCGAGGACGCCATCGCGCTCGAGGTCGTCCAACGCGGTGCGAGCTGTGTTCGCAGACGATCCCAGCAGCGAGGCGGCTTCAGTGGATGAGATCCGACCCCGTTCGCGCGCATAGCCTGCGAGCAGTTGGTCGCGCGACGGTCCGAGGCGTCGGCGGGATGCATCGAGCCGGGCACGCACGTCATTGGAGAGCTGCCACGCGGCATCGTAGGGATCCTTGTCGGCATGCGGGTCGCCGTCCACCTCCACGAAGAGTTGCTTCCCATCGTCTTCGACCGTCACCTGCGTGAGCCGTTCGATAACGTCCGTCGTCTCGGCGCGTGAACGTTGCATCGCAGCCGCCGCCGTTGGTCCCGATATCCAGCCTCGGCGCGCGGTGGCGTCCAACACGAGCAGGAAATCCAGATCGTCGCAAGCATTTGCGGGCCACATGCGCGCTCGCAGTTCTAGCCATGCGTGGTCCGGCTCGCCACCGAGAAGTGTGGTGCGCACCGATGGTCCGGGAAGCTGTTCGATGACTGGTGCGGGAAGACCGAGAGCGAGCATGTCACGGTGCATGCGGTCGACGCCGATCCCCTGACGCTCGGCGATTCGCAGTTTTGCCATCGTCTGCGCGAGCCGTGGGTATCGCGGAACAGAAGGATGCGTGATGATGTTGTCCGGCCCGACACCGCCGATGAACCCACCGGGGGAGGTCACCGTATATCGGTCCCCAACGTGCTCGATCTCTGTCGCCGTAGGTGACTGCCAGTCCCGGTGCGTGATGCCGTTGACCACGGCCTCACGTGCGGCGAGGTCAGGAATCCGGTATGTCTGGCCGCGCACCCAGCGCACGTCGAGTTCGACTCGCGGGTTGTGCAGCCTGACCGCATCGATGACCTGTGCGAACTGCTCCAGTACCGACCGGCCAGAACGGTGAATTCGGGTGACCGCGTCCCCGCCAGCAACTTTCCGGCGGCGATAGTCGATCACGGCGGGTCCGGAGCACAGCAGCAGCGCCCCCGCGTTGGTCAGTGCGCCGGAGCCATCGCACAGGTTGAGTCGACGGACCAGGTCCTGATCAGACGCTGCGGCAAGGTCCGCGGCGGCGGCCTCGCCGGATGCGTGCAGGAAGTCGCGCGCGACCTCCAGCGCGGCAGCGCGAACATCGGCGAGCGTGCGCGTGGACGGCTGCGCGGACCAGTCGTAGCCCATGCGAATCTGATGTGTGCCGGCCCAGGTCGCGGCGTCGATCTCGACGCAGTTCTTGCCGACGCGGTGACGGATCTTGCCGCGGAACCGGATCGGCTCCAATGCTGCGGGCGCGACTATCTCCAGCACCCGTTCGCCTCGCAGCGGCAGCGCGGCAGCCGTCACGGTGAGTTTGCGATCGGTCAGCTCGTAGATCCGATGTCGCAGCCAATCCACATCGAGCTGCGTGCCAATGACCGTGCCGTCGTCGGCGACGCCGAGCACAACAGCGCCCCCACCGGAGTTCGCCAGACACGCGAGCTCTCCTGCGAGGTAGCTCGCGGCTGCCTCATTGGTCGTGGTAGCGGGTAGAACTTCCTTACGGCCTCCTCGACGCCGGGGCTCTTCCTTCATGTCGACGAGTTCGGACTCGATTGCGTCGGCTGGCATGCCCGACGACAGGGCGTCGAGCACCCGGTTCAGTTCCAACCGGACAGGCGGTGGACCGGTGAAATGTTCAGTCATCGCGACACCCCGCTCGCTGTTGCGCTTTTCTTGCCTAAAATTGTAAGTGTTCGTCGGCGACATCGGAGTCATGCGCTTTTTGGCGTGTCGAGAGCCTGACCCAGGTGGCCTGACGGCGTGAAGGCGCGGCGGTACACACCTGAGGTTGTTGATCAACTCCGCGAGCGTGCAGTGACAGCGCCGTTCGCCGCGCTGGACGCAGTGAAGGCGCTGTACACCCCACGCCGATGCATGGCCGCGAATCGGGCGCGCTAGGCTCAGGCGGCATGGCAGCACGGCCCCTCGAAGAGATCGTTGAAGCAGGCTGGGCGAAGGCCCTGGAGCCGGTCGCGCCCAATATCGCGCGGATGGGGGAGTTCCTCCGCGCGGAGATAGCGGCGGGACGTACGTACCTGCCATCGGGGGACAACGTGCTGCGGGCATTCAAGCAGCCGTTCCACGACGTCAGGGTGTTGATCGTTGGCCAGGACCCTTACCCGACGCCGGGACACCCGATCGGGCTGTGCTTCGCGGTCGCCCCCGACGTACGTCCGCTGCCGAAAAGCCTGGTCAACATCTTTAAGGAGTACTCGGACGACCTCGGTCATCCGCTACCGTCCAACGGCGACCTGACGCCGTGGACCGAGCAGGGTGTGTTGTTGCTGAACCGAGCGCTGAGCGTGCAGCCGGGCAAGCCGAACTCGCATCAGGGCAAGGGCTGGGAGGAGATCACCGAGCAGGCCATTCGCGCTCTCGCGGCGCGGGACGAGCCGCTGGTCGCGATCCTGTGGGGCAGTAACGCGCGCAAGCTCAAGCCGTTGATCGGAGCGGAGCGGTGCATCGAATCGGTGCACCCCAGCCCGTTGTCCGCGCATAACGGCTTCTTCGGCTCCCGGCCGTTCAGCCGCGCCAACGAGCTGCTGGAACAGCAGGGCGCGGCCCCCATCGACTGGAAGCTGCCCTAGCGGCAGCGCCCCACACACGCGAAGCCCCGGCACGACGAGGTCGCGCCGGGGCTTCGTCAGTTCGCGCTCTCGCGCCGCGTGTCAGACCGCGGTGCGGCTCACACGGGTCACCTTGCCCGCCTTGAGGCACGAGGTGCAGACGTTCATGCGCTTCTTGCCGGAAGCACCGATCTTGGCGTGAACAGTCTGAATGTTGGGGTTCCACCGGCGGTTGTGGCGCCGGTGGGAGTGCGAGACCGACTTGCCGAAGCCCGGCCCCTTACCGCAGACGTCGCACACGGCAGCCACGTCGAACACTCCTTAGATCAGGGAAAGAAATGTGCAGGCCCGAAACGCATCGGGCGACTCGGATAGGGTAGCCGGTGCGATCTCGCTGGGCGCATCCGGGTCGATAGGCTGCGTCTTCGCAGGGTGTCAGACGTTCACTCTGCGCAGGTAGAGCGGTAGGTTGTGGCGCTTCCGGCGTGGCACGGGCACGCTGTGTGAGTGCTTCGCGGGCGCGGCAGGTACGGAAGGCACACAGTGGCGACTCAGGTAGAGGTTCCGAGGTAGATATGCGGGCTGTTGACGCGGCTGCCGTGCGGGCGTGGGCGACGTCGTGTGTCACCGTGCTCGACGCGCTGCGCGCCGATATCGACCGGATCAACGTGTACCCGGTGGCGGACTCCGACACTGGCTCCAACCTTCTCTACACCGTCACCGGTGCGCGGGACGCCCTTACCCGGTACGAATCGGGCAATCCGGATGACGGCGCGGGCGCGGCGCTGGCGGTGTTCGCGCGAGGTGCCGTGCGCGCGGCGCGCGGCAACTCCGGCGTGATCCTGTCCCAGCTGCTGCGGGGCATCGCGGAGTCCGTCGGCGATGCCGTCGTCGTCGACGCGCCCGGGCTCGTGGCGGCGCTCGCGCGCGCGGAGCGTACCGCTACGGCCGCTGTCGCTCGGCCCGTCGACGGGACGATGCTCACCGTGCTCGCCGCGGCCGCACGAGGTGCGCGGGACGCCAGGGGAGAGGACGTCGGAGACGTCGCTGAGGCGGCGGCCGACGCGGCTGCCGCCGCGCTGGCCGAGACACCACACCAGCTCGCCGCGCTCGCGGACGCGGGAGTCGTCGACGCTGGCGGACGTGGCGTGCTAGCCGTGCTGGATGAACTCGCCGGGGTCGTCGCGGGCAGACCAGCCAGGAATCGACCCGAGTTCGCGGGCGGCGACGACCCGGTCCCGTCGCAGGGAAAACTCACGGAGAGCTCGCAGCCGTGGGAGGTCATGTACCTTCTCGACGGCATGTCCGACCTTGCCCTGCCCGAGTTGCGCGACCGGCTCAGCGCACTGGGCGATTGCGTCACCATCGCGGGTGATGGCGCTGGCAGCCACGCTGTCCATGTGCACTGCGCGGACATCGGTGCCGCGATCGAGGCGGGACTGGACGTCGGTAGACCTCGCGACGTGCGCGTGGAGTCGTTGGCGGTGGCGGGTGGCTCGCTGCTCGGCGGCAGGGCGGTGCTCGCCGTCGTCCACGGCCGTGAACTGGGGGAGCTGTGCCGCCAGGAGGGGGTTACCGCGCTCGCCTGTGACACCCGCGACCCGTTGAGCATCGACCGCGTCATGCGCGCCGTCACCGAGCTGCGCGCGTCGCACGTCGTGGTGCTGCCCGCGGGCGCTGAGACGACCAGCGTCGTCGAGGCCGCGACCGAACGTGCGGTGACAGCGGGCAAGGACGTCGTCGTCATCCCGTGCTCGTCCCCGGTGCAGGTGCTGGCCGCGATCGCGGTGCACGACGTCGAGCGCAGGGCCGCGGACGACGTCGTGGCGATGGCTGAGGCCGCCGCTGCCACCCGGAGGGGTGAACTGCTGGTCGCCGCCGAGGACGCGATGACCTGGGTGGGCCGGGTGAACGCGGGTGACCTTGTCGGGTTCGTCGACGACGAGGTGGTGCTGATCGAGCCGGAAGTGTCGGCGTCGTCGGCTACCGTGGTCGCGGACGCGGCGATGAGCGTGGTCGAGCGGATGTTGAGCGCGGGTGGCGAACTCGTCACCCTGCTGCTCGGCGCAAGGGCGCCGGAGGGGATCGACGCCGCCGTCGCCGAACGGCTCGCGCGAGCGCATCCCGAGGTCGAATTCGCCGCGTACCAGGGTGGACAGACCGAGTCGATGCTGACGTTCGGAGTGGAGTAGTAACCGTGGCCACGCTGCGCGACGATCTCAAGTCGCTGATCGGCACCCGATCGGCGAACCTGCTCGCCAACAAGATGGAGATCACCACCGTCGGCGAGCTGCTGCGCCATTACCCGCGTCGCTATTCCGATCGCGGTGCGCTGACCGAGATCGCGGGGCTGGAGCAGGGCGAGCACGTCACCGTCATGGCGCGCGTGGTCAACGCCAACCTCCGCAGGATGCGCAGCCGCAAGGGCAGCATCCTCGAAGTCACCATTACCGACGGCACCAAACAGCTCCGCCTCGCCTTTTTCAACAAGGCCCAGTTCCACGCCCAGCGCCTGAAGCCGGGCAAAACCGGTCTGTTCGCTGGCAAGGTGTCCGAGTACCGGCGCGTGCTCCAACTCGCGCACCCGGAGTACGAACTGCTGGACGACATGAGCGCGTCATCAGTCGATGACTTCGTCGGCGAGATCATCCCGGTCTATCCCGCCGCGGAAGGCATGCAGTCCTGGGTGATCGCCCGCTGCGTGCGGCAGGTGCTCGACATGGTCGAGATCGACGACGACCCGATGCCGCCCGAACTGCTCGCCGCGCGCGGGCTCGCCAGCCTAGACACCGCGCTGCGCATGATTCATCGGCCGCCGAACCTCGAGTCGATCGACGTCGCGAAAGAACGCCTCAAGTGGGACGAGGCGATGGCGATCCAGCTGATCTTCGCCGAGCGTCGAATGTCGGCGGTATCGCGGCCCGCGCCGGCATGCCCGCCGGTATCCGGCGGGTTGCGGGAGGCGTTCGACGAGCGGCTGCCGTTCGCGCTCACCGATGGTCAGCGGGAGGTCGGCGCGGACATCGCGGCCGACCTCGCGAAGGACCATCCGATGAACCGGCTGTTGCAGGGCGAGGTCGGCAGTGGGAAGACCGTCGTCGCGTTACGGGCGATGGCGCAGGTCATCGACGCGGGCAAGCAAGCGGCAATGCTCGCGCCCACCGAAGTGCTCGCCGCCCAGCACGCCCGCTCGCTACGGGACCTGCTTGGTGACCTTGGTTGCGCCGGGGAGCTGGGCGCGGCCGAGGGAGCGACGCGGGTCGCGCTGCTCACCGGGTCGATGTCGGCGAAGCAGCGTAGGCAGGCACTGTTGGACACGGCGAGCGGCGCTGCGGGCATCGTCGTCGGTACCCACGCGCTGATCCAGGACACGGTGTCCTTCGCTGATCTCGGTTTGGTCGTCGTGGACGAACAGCACCGGTTCGGCGTCGAGCAGCGGGACGCGCTCCGGTCACGTGGCGCGGACTTCACCAGCCCGCACGTGCTGGTCATGACGGCGACGCCGATTCCGCGCACCGTGGCGATGACCGTCTACGGCGACCTGGAGATCTCCGCGCTGCGGGAGCTGCCAGCTGGCCGATCCCCGATCAAGACGAGCGTGGTGCCAGCCGCGGAGAAGCCGACGTGGCTGGATCGAACCTGGGAGCGCATCGTGGAGGAGGTGCGTAAGGGTCACCAAGCGTACGTCGTCTGCCCGAGGATCGGTGACGAGCCACCGGCTACCAACGGCGAGGGCAGGCCCGCCATCTCTGTGTTGGACATGGCCGCCGAGCTGGAGAACGGTCCGCTGTCCGAGCTGCGCATTGGGGTGCTGCACGGCAAGCTGGCCGCCGACGAGAAGGACGCCGTGATGCGCGCGTTCGCGGCGGGCAAGATCGACGTCCTCGTCGCGACCACGGTGATCGAGGTCGGCGTGAACGTCCCGAACGCGACCGCGATGGTGATCATGGACGCCGAGCGGTTCGGGCTGTCCCAGTTGCACCAGTTGCGCGGCCGGGTCGGCCGGGGCGACGTGCCTGGCCTGTGCCTGCTGGTCACCGAGACGCTGGAGGGCACGGCGGCGCGAGAGCGGCTGGCCGCCGTCGAGTCGACGCTGGACGGTTTCGAGCTGTCCCGCAAGGATCTGGAACTACGCCGGGAGGGTGACATTCTCGGCGCGGCGCAGTCTGGCAGTCGCTCTGGTCTCAAGCTGTTGTCGTTGCTTGCTGACGAGGACATGATCGCCGACGCGCGGGAGGCGGCGCTGCGGATCGTCGCGGACGACCCGTCCCTCGGCAGGCACCTCGGCCTCGCGCACCTGGTCACCGACTTGATCGACCCGGATAGGGCGGACTACTTGGAGAAGACCTGACGCGCCCAGCGCCTCAGGCGAGGAACCCGCGCAGCAGCGACGCGGTGCCAGCGGCGTGCTCGGCCATCGCCTGCCGCGCGGCCTCCTGGTCACCGGCGATGATCGCCTCGACGACGGCGGCGTGCTGCTGATTGGAGTGCTCGATGTTGCGGGTCAGCAGCGGGATGGCGTCGAGCAGTTCGTTGAGCCGCATCCGCGCGTCGGCGACGGCGGCCGTCAGCGAGGAGGAGCCGCTGAGCTCGGCGATGGCGAGGTGGAACCGGGAGTCGAGCCGCCGGTAGCTGTCCAGTGTCGCCCCGCGGCACTCGTCGAGCCTGCGCCGCAGGTAGTCCCGCTCCGCGTCGGACAGCTCGCGCGCCGCGGCCGCCTCCGCCGCGCCCACCTCGAGGACGTAGCGCAGGGTGAGGGCGTCGTCCAGCCCGTCGCCCAGCTGCCTCGCCATCCGCTTGAGGTCGCGCTTGCGGGGCCGGGGCGGCGTCCGGCTAACGAATGTGCCGCCGTAGCGGCCCCGGCGTGACTCCACGTAGCCGGCTTGCGCCAGCGCGCGGATCGCCTCCCGCAGCGTGACCCTGCTGACGTTGAACCGGGCGGCGAGCTCACGCTCGGCAGGTAGCCGTTCGCCCGGGTCGACCACGCCGAGCCGGATCGTCTGTAGCAGCCGCTCAACGGTCTCCTCGAAGGCGTTGCCCGCCCTGACCGGTCGGAACAGCGCATCGACGGTGCCTGCCGACTCGAGCGGCGTCGCCTCTTGACTGCTCGCCACGACGGCCTCCGGCCTTCGTCAATGGTTAATGGTCCGACATCACGATATTACGGATGGTGGCCGGACCGCCGGACGAGCCATGCCTACAGCGGGGTGACGTATGCGCTGGAGATGCCGCCGTCGACAAGGAACGTGGACGCGGTGATGAACGAGGCGTCGTCGCTGGCCAGGAACGCCACCGCGGCGGCGATCTCCTCCGGCTCGGCGAACCGGCCCATCGGCACGTGCACCAGGCGGCGCTCCGCCTTCTCCGGGTCCTTGGCGAACAGCTCCTTCAGCAAGGGGGTATTGACCGGGCCGGGACACAGCGCGTTGACGCGGATGCCCTCGCGTGCGAACTGCACACCCAGCTCCCGCGACATCGACAGCACGCCGCCCTTCGACGCGGTGTAGGAGACCTGCGACGTCGCCGCGCCCATCACCGCCACGAACGACGCGGTGTTGATGATCGATCCCCTGCCCTGTCGCCGCATGTACGGGATCACCGCCTTGCAGCACAGGTACACCGAGGTGAGGTTGACGTCTTGCACCCGCCGCCACGCGTCGAGGTCGGTGTCGAGGATCGAGTCGTCGTCCGGCGGCGAGATGCCCGCGTTGTTGAAGGCGATGTCGATCGCGCCGTGGGCATCGTCCGCCGCGGCGAGCAGGTTCGCCACGTCGGACTCGCTGGTGACGTCGGTCGGCACGAACAGTCCGCCCACCTCGTCGGCGGCGGCCTTGCCCGGGTCCGCGTCGACGTCGCCGATCACGATCTTCGCGCCGTCCGAGGCGAGCCTGCGCACGGCGGCAAGGCCGATACCGCTCGCGCCGCCGGTCACCACGGCCACCCTGCCGTCGAGTCGCTGGGTCATGGGTTCACTCCTGGGTGTTGATGAACACGTTCTTGGTCTCGGTGAACGCGTCCAGCGCGTCCGGGCCGAGTTCCCGGCCGAGGCCGGACTGCTTGAAGCCGCCGAACGGCGTCGAGTACCGCACGGCGGAATGCGAGTTGACGGACAGGTTGCCGCTCTCGACCCCGCGCGCCACCCGCAGCGCCCTGCCGACGTCGCGGGTCCAGATCGAGCCCGCGAGGCCGTAGTCGGTGTTGTTGGCGATGCGGACGGCGTCGGCATCGTCATCGAACGGCATCACCGCGACGACCGGCCCGAAAATCTCCTCCCGCCACGCGCGTGAGCCAGGATCGACCGGCGCGAGCACCGTCGGCGGGAACCAGAAGCCCGCCCCGTCCGGGCAGCTGCCCCGAATCGCGACCGGCGCGTCGTCGGGGACGAAGGACGCCACCGTCTCCCGCTGCGCGGCCGAGATCAGCGGCCCCATCTCGGTGCCCTCGTCGCCGGGGTCGCCAACCTTCACCCCGGTGACCGCGGGCTCAAGGAGCGCCATGAACTTCTCGAAGACGTCGCGCTGCACCAGGATGCGCGACCGGGCGCAGCAGTCCTGGCCCGCGTTGTCGAACACGCCGTACGGCGCGGTCGCCGCCGCGCGCTCCAGGTCGGCATCCGCGAACACGATGTTGGCGCTCTTGCCGCCCAGCTCCAGCGTCACTCGCTTCACCTGCTCGGCGCAGCCCGCCATGATCCGCTTGCCCACGCTGGTTGAGCCGGTGAACACCACCTTGCGCACGTCGGGATGGGTGACAAACCGTTCGCCGACCACCGCGCCCTTGCCGGGGATCACCTGGAAGACGTCCTCAGGGATGCCCGCGTCCAGCGCCAGCTCCGCCAGCCGCAGCGCGGTCAGCGGGGTGAGCTCGGCGGGTTTGAGCACCACGGCGTTGCCCGCCGCGAGGGCGGGCGCGAAGCCCCACGCCGCGATCGGCATCGGGAAGTTCCACGGCACGATGATCCCGACGACGCCGAGTGGCTCGGCGAACGTGACGTCGACGCCGCCCTCGACCGGGATCTGCCTGCCGAACTGCCGCTCAGGTGCGGCCGCGTAGTAGTGCAGGACGTCCCGGACGTTGCCTGCCTCGCCGCGCGCGTTGCCGATGGTGTGCCCCGAGTTGCGCACTTCCAGCGTGGCCAGGTGCTCCAGGTCGGCGTCGACGGCGTCGGCGAACCGGCGCAGCAGCCGTGCCCGCTCGGCGGGTGCGACGGTGCGCCACCGCCGCTGCGCCCGCACGGCGCGCGCGATGGCCGCGTCGGTCTCCTCGACGTCTGCCAGCGGCACGGTCCGCACCAGCTGCTCGGTCGCGGGGTTGATCACGTCGAACGTCGTCACTGGCTCTCTTCCTTGTCGTGGCTTGCGGCTGAGCTGGCGGTCACGAGTGCCTGGAAGAGACGGAGGTCGTCGGCGTCCTGCTCGGGGTGCCATTGCACGCCGAGCACGAAGCGGTGCCCCGGCAGCTCGACGGCCTCGACGGTGCCGTCGGTCGCCCAGCCGGTCGCCGTCAGCGCCGGGGCGATCCGGTCGAGTGCCTGATGGTGGTAGCACGGCACCTTGACGTCGTCGCCGAGGATCGTGGCGGCGAGGCTCCCTGCCGCCAGCCGCACCCGGGTGGCGCCGAACACCGCTGGCCCCGGCCGGTGCGCCTCGTGCTCAACCACGTCGGGAAGGTGCTGGTGCAGCGTTCCGCCGAGCGCGACATTGAGCAGTTGCGCGCCGCGGCACACGCCGAGCACCGGCAGATCCCGTGGCAGCGCGTGGCGCACCAGCTCCGCTTCCCACTCGTCGCGACCGGGGCGGGTGGCGGTGGTCGCCGGATGCGACTGGTGGCCGTAACGGGCAGGGTCGATGTCGGCGCCGCCGGACACCACCAGCCCGTCGAGCGCCGCGACGACTTCCTCGGCGCCGTGCTCGATCGGTGGCAGCAGCACCGGCACGCCGCCCGCGCGGCTGACGGACTCGACGTAGTTGTAGGGCAACAGCGCGAAGTCGGTGTCCCAGACGCCGGTCTGTGCCCGCTCGGCGTAGGTGGTGAGCCCGATCAGCGGACGCGTTGTGCTAGAGCCGTTCGAAGCCACGGAACCTCTCCCAGTCGGTCACGGTGGCGTCGTAGGCGGCCAGCTCCACCCTCGCGGCGTTGGCGTAGTGGTCGACGACGTCCTCACCGAAAGCGGCGCGGGCCAGCTTGCTCTCCGAGAACAGCTGAGCGGCGTCGCGCAGGTTCGCGGGCACCTGCGGTAGGTCGGCGGCGTAGGCGTTGCCGCTGAACTCGGGTTCGAGCTCCAGCTCCTGTTCGATGCCGTGCAGTCCGGCCGCGACCAGCGCCGCGACCGCGAGGTACGGGTTGACGTCACCGCCTGGCACCCGGTTCTCCACCCGCAGCGACGGCCCGTGCCCGACCACCCGCAGCGCGCACGTGCGGTTGTCGATCCCCCACGCCACGGTGGTCGGCGCGAAACTGCCCGGCTGGTAGCGCTTGTAGGAGTTGACGTTGGGCGCGAACAGGTAAGTGAGCTCAGCGAGGCAGGCCTGCTGCCCTGCGAGGAAGTGCGCCATCAGCGGGGAGAACCCGTACGGCCCGTCTCCAGCGAGAACGGGGTCGCCGTCGTCGGAACGCAGCGAGATGTGGATGTGGCAGGAGTTGCCCTCGCGCTCGTCGAACTTCGCCATGAAGGTCAGGCTCATGCCCTCCTGCGCGGCGATCTCCTTCGCGCCGGTCTTGTAGATGCTGTGGTTGTCGCACGTCGTGAGCGCCTCGTCGTAGCGGAACGCGATCTCGTGCTGGCCGAGGTTGCATTCGCCCTTGGCCGACTCGACGTACATCCCGGCGCCAGTCATGCCGTTGCGGATGCGCCGCAGCAGCTTCTCGACCCTGCCGGTGCCGAGCATCGAGTAGTCCACGTTGTACTGGTTGGCGGGCTCGAGGTCGCGGTAGCCGCTGCGCCAGGCGCTCTCGTAGCTGTCGTTGAAGACGATGAACTCCAGCTCGGTGCCGACGTAGGCGTGCAGTCCCCGCTCGGCGAGCCGGTCGAGTTGCTTGCGCAGCACCTGTCGGGGCGACGCGGTGACGGGGTCGCCGCCTTCCCACCGCACGTCGCACAGCACGAGCGCGGTCGCGTCGGCCCAGGGCACCCTGCGCAGCGTCGCGAGGTCGGGCCGGAGCACGAAGTCGCCGTAGCCGCGCTCCCACGACGACATCGCATACCCATCGACGGTGTTCATGTCGACGTCGACCGCGAGCAGGTAGCTGCACGCCTCCGAGGCGTGCGGCAGCACCTCGTCGAGGAAGTAGCGGGCGGCGCACCGCTTGCCCTGCAACCGCCCCTGCATGTCGGTCGCCGCGACGAGCACGGTGTCGATCTCGCCTGCGTCCACCAGCGCACGGAGCTCGTCGACGGTGAGTAGTCCTTGCTGTGCGGACACGATCGCCGCTCCTTCCTGCCCGCGTGCGCCCCGCGGCCGCCTCGAACTAACTCGAACTAAAGGTATAAGAACAGTCCTTTGAGCATGCAACCACCATCCGAGCTCGGGGTCAATGGTGAGCGCGAAATGCGCCATGAGCGTCACGGAGGGCGTCGCGGGGACGACCTTGACACCTTCGAGTGATTCATGCCACGCTCACCTGCCATCTGACAATGGACCGACCCTAGACCATTGAAATCCGGCGATCGGCTCGTCGCCGATCGACTGCCACGACGCAGGAAAGGGACCGCGATGGCCGGTACGGAGCAGCATCGACAGGCGGACGTCACCCATGTGCACGGCCACGGCGTCGACGTGGACTACGAACGCAAGGGCCAGGACTACTTCGACCAGCGCTCGCTGAAACGTGGTGCGGCCGGATGGGTATTGCTCGCCGGGCTCGGCGTGTCCTACGTGATCTCGGGCGACTTCGCTGGCTGGAACTTCGGGCTCGCCCAGGGCGGCTGGGGCGGCCTGCTGATCGCCACCGTCCTGATGGCGACGATGTACACCTGCATGGTCTACGGCCTCGCGGAGATGAGCGCGGCCATGCCGGTCGCGGGTGCGGGCTACGGGTTCGCCAGGCGGGCGCTCGGGCCGCTCGGCGGCTTCGCGACCGGCACCGCGATCCTCATCGAGTACGCGATCGCGCCCGCCGCGATCGCGGTGTTCATCGGCGGCTACGTCGAAGCGCTCGGGCTGTTCGGCTTGACAAGCGGCTGGCCGGTCTTCCTCGTCACGTACGCGATCTTTGTCGGCATCCACCTGTGGGGCGTAGGCGAGGCACTCCGGCTGATGTTCGTGATCACCGGGTTCGCGCTGGTCGCGTTGGTCGTGTTCGTGGTCGGCATGATCGGCAAGTTCGACGTGGACAACCTGTTCGACGTCCCGATGACCAACGCGTTCGGCGCCAGCTCGTTCCTGCCGTTCGGCGTCGTTGGCGTGTGGGGCGCGCTGGTGTTCGCGATCTGGTTCTTCCTCGCCATCGAGGGCGTCCCGCTCGCCGCGGAGGAGGCGCGTGACCCCAAGCGCGACATGCCGAGGGGAATCATCGTCGGCATGGCGATCCTGCTGGTCACCGCCGCCCTGATCCTGGTGACCGCGCCGGGCGGAGCGGGGGCACGGGCGCTGATGGACTCCGACAATCCGCTGCCGGACGCGCTGCGGCAGGCCTACGGCGGCAACACCTTCCTGGCGGACTTCGTCAACTACATCGGGCTCGCCGGGCTGATCGCCAGCTTCTTTTCGATCATCTACGCCTACTCTCGGCAGCTGTTCGCGCTGTCGCGGGCCGGGTACCTGCCGCGCTGGCTGTCGGTCACCGGCAGCAGGCGCACGCCGTACCTCGCGCTGATCATCCCCGGCACGATCGGCTTCGCGCTGGCGTCCATCACGCAGGCGGGCGACCTGATGATCCAGATCGCGGTGTTCGGCGCGGCGGTGTCGTACGTGCTGATGATGGTCTCGCACATCGTGCTGCGGCGGCGCGAACCGGACATGGAGCGCCCGTACCGCACCCCAGGTGGCGTCGCGACCACGGGTGTCGCGCTGGTCCTCGCGGTGACGGCGCTGATCGCGGTGTTCCTGGTCGACCTGCTCGCCGCGGCCATCGTGGCCGGGATCTTCCTCGCCGCGATCGCGTATTTCTGGTTCCACAGCAGGCATCACCTGGTGGCCAACGCACCGGAGGAGGAGTTCGAGGCCATCGCGCGCGCCGAGGCCGAACTGGACCACTGACCGGGGTCCGAGGTGGGGCTGGCGGACATGCCGAGTGTCTGCCAGCCCCACCTCGTCGTGTCACCACAGAGCGGTCTCGCGCGGGTAAGGTTTTGACGACGTAGCGCTGTGCTCGCATCTCCGGCACGCTCCCACTATGTGGCCGGGGACTCGGCAAAACAGGGCGAACCGAGTAATGTCTCAGAACCGATTCAGTAACCTGCCGAGGAAGGATCGGGCATGTTCCGCAAGGTGCTCGTCGCTAACCGGGGCGAGATCGCTATCCGCGCGTTCCGGGCCGCCTACGAACTGGGGGCCGGGACCGTCGCGGTGTTCCCGCACGAAGACCGCAACTCGTTGCACCGGTTGAAGGCGGACCAGTCGCTTGAGATCGGGGAGCGGGGACACCCCGTCCGGGCTTACCTCTCCGTTGACGAGATCGTGCGCGCCGCTCAGGAGGCTGGTGCCGACGCGGTCTACCCCGGCTACGGGTTCCTGTCCGAGAACCCGGACCTGGCCAGGGCCTGCGAGCAGGCGGGCATCACCTTCGTCGGACCGAGCGCGGACATCCTGGAGCTGACCGGCAACAAGGCTCGCGCGGTGGCCGCCGCCCGCGAGGCGGGCATCCCGGTGCTGGGCTCAAGCAGGCCGTCTACCGACGTCGATGAGCTGGTCGTCGCTGCCGAGGAGATCGGGTTCCCGGTCTTCGTCAAGGCCGTCGCCGGTGGTGGCGGACGCGGCATGCGGCGGGTGACTGACCCGGCGAAGTTGCGGGAGGCGATCGAGGCGGCGTCCCGTGAGGCCGAGTCCGCGTTCGGTGACGCCACGGTGTTCGTGGAGAAGGCCGTGGTCAACCCGCGTCATATCGAGGTGCAGATCCTCGCCGACGGGCTGGGCAACGTCATCCACCTCTACGAGCGGGACTGCTCGGTGCAGCGGCGGCACCAGAAGGTGATCGAGCTGGCGCCAGCGCCGAACCTTGACCCCGAACTCCGCGAACGGATCTGTGCCGACGCGGTGGCGTTCGCCCGCCAGATCGGCTACCGCAACGCGGGCACGGTGGAGTTCCTGCTTGACGAGTCCGGTGAGTACCACTTCATCGAGATGAACCCGCGTATCCAGGTGGAGCACACCGTGACCGAGGAGGTCACCGACGTTGATCTGGTGCAGTCGCAGCTGCGCATCGGCTCCGGTGAGACGCTGGACGACCTCGGCCTGAGCCAGGACGCGATCTACGTGCGGGGTGCGGCGTTGCAGTGCCGCATCACCACCGAGGACCCGGCGAACGAGTTCCGTCCCGACGTCGGGATGATCTCCGGCTACCGCTCGCCGGGCGGCTCCGGCATCCGGCTGGATGGCGGCACCGCGTTCGCGGGCACCGAGATCTCAGCGCATTTCGACTCCATGCTGGTGAAGCTGACCTGCCGGGGTCGCGACCTGACCACGGCCGTGCGCAAGGCACGCCGTGCGGTGGCCGAGTTCCGCATCAGGGGCGTGGCGACCAACATCCCGTTCCTCCAAGCCGTGCTGGACGACCCCGACTTCCGCGCTGGGCGGGTGACGACGTCGTTCATCGAGGAACGGCCGCAGCTGTTGACCGCGCGCCATTCCGCCGACCGGGGCACCAAGCTGCTGACCTACCTGGCCGATGTCACGGTGAACAAGCCGAACGGTCCCCGGCCACACCTGATCGAGCCCTCGGCGAAGCTGCCCGACATCAGTGGTCTCGAACCTTCGTCTGGGTCCAAGCAGAAGCTGACCGAGCTGGGGCCGGAGGGCTTCGCGCGGTGGCTGCGGTCCTCGCCGACGCTCGGCGTCACCGACACGACGTTCCGGGACGCCCACCAGTCATTGCTGGCGACCCGGGTGCGCACCAAGGACATGCTGGCGGTGGCGCCAGTGGTCGCCGCGACCTGCCCGGAGCTGTTGTCGCTTGAGTGCTGGGGTGGGGCGACCTACGACGTCGCGCTGCGGTTCCTCGCCGAGGACCCGTGGGACCGGCTGGCCGCGTTGCGGGAAGCGGTGCCGAACATTTGCCTGCAGATGCTGCTGCGAGGCCGCAACACCGTCGGCTACACGCCGTACCCGACCGAGGTGACGCACGCCTTCGTCGAGGAGGCTGCCGCGACGGGCATCGACATCTTCCGGATCTTCGACGCGCTCAACGACGTCGAGCAGATGCGGCCCGCGATCGAGGCCGTCCGGGAGACCGGCGCCTCGATCGCCGAGGTGGCGCTGTGCTACACCTCGGACCTGTCCGATCCGGCTGAGAACCTCTATACGCTGGACTACTACCTCAAGCTGGCCGAGCAGATCGTCGCGGCGGGCGCGCACGTGCTGGCGATCAAGGACATGGCGGGCCTGCTGCGTGCGCCAGCCGCGAAGAAGCTGGTCAGCGCGTTGCGGTCGGAGTTCGACCTGCCGGTGCACGTCCACACCCATGACACCGCGGGCGGGCAGCTCGCGACGTATCTCGCGGCGATCCAGGCGGGCGCGGACGCCGTCGATGGGGCTGTGGCGTCGATGTCGGGCACCACCAGCCAGCCGTCGCTGTCGGCCATCGTCGCCGCGACCGACCACTCCGACCGGCCCAGCGGCCTCGACCTGCATGCGGTCAACGAGCTGGAGCCGTACTGGGAGAGCGTCCGCAAGATCTACGCGCCGTTCGAGGCGGGCCTGGCCTCGCCGACCGGCCGGGTGTACCACCACGAGATCCCCGGTGGGCAGTTGTCCAACCTGCGCACGCAAGCGATCGCGCTCGGTCTCGGTGATCGGTTCACCGACATCGAAGCCATGTACGCGGCCGCGGACCGGATGCTTGGCCGCCTTGTCAAGGTCACGCCGTCGTCGAAGGTGGTCGGTGACCTGGCGTTGCACCTGGTCGGCGCCGGGGTGGAGCCGAAGGAGTTCGAGGAGTCCCCGAACAGTTTCGACATCCCCGACTCGGTGATCGGGTTCCTGCGCGGTGAGCTGGGCGATCCGCCCGGCGGCTGGCCGGAGCCCTTCCGGAGCAAGGCCCTCGAAGGTCGCGCCGAGGCGAAACCAGTGGTCGCCCTCTCGGCCGAGGACCGTACTGGCCTCGCCGAGGACCGCAGGAGCACGCTGAACCGCCTGCTGTTCCCCGGCCCGACCAAGGACTACGAGCAGCACCGGCAGGCCTACGGGGACACCAGCGTGCTGGCAAGCAAGGACTTCTTCTACGGGCTGCGGCCGGGGGAGGAGTACGCGGTCGACCTGGAACCAGGTGTGCGGCTGCTCATCGAGCTGGAAGCGGTCGGCGAGGCGGACGAGCGCGGTATGCGTACCGTCATGGCCAGTCTGAACGGGCAGCTGCGGCCGATCATGGTGCGTGACACGTCGGTCGCCTCCGACCTGCCCGCTGCCGAGAAAGCGGACAAATCCAACAAGGGTCACGTCGCCGCGCCGTTTGCGGGAGTTGTCACACTTGCTGTGTCCGAGGGCGATACCGTCGGTGCTGGCGATACCGTAGCGACTATCGAAGCGATGAAGATGGAAGCCGCGATCACCGCATCCACCGCGGGCACCGTGTCCCGGCTGGCGATCAACACGGTTCAACAGGTCGAAGGCGGAGACCTCCTCGTCGTACTGGACTAGCGCGCCACCATTGACGCGCCTGTGACGAGCACCGGGAGGCATGGTGAGTGAGCAACAGACGTCGCCACCCACCATGGCCGACCGGCTGCGGATGGCACGTAAGTCGGAAGATCGGGTGATGCGGGAATCGCCGTTCGGTTCCTGGCTGCTCGGTTCAGGCGATCAGGACGGCGGCAAGTTGCGCATCCGGGTGCGCTGGCTGCTCGGCGGGCTGCTCGCCATCGCCAACATCGTCGGTGCCACGGTCGCGATCTTGCTGGTGACGCTGGTGATGCCGGGGCCGCCGGTGTTCACCGACGAACTGGTGCTTGTCAACTTCGTCGCTGTTCCCGCCTATATCGTCGTCTCCTGGGCCTGCATCAACATCTGGGCGGTGATCCGGGGGCTGCGGGTGCTGCACTGGGCCACCGACGGCGGGCAGCTCGACGAGCACCAGCGCAGGGCGACGTTGCGGCTGCCAGCCGAGTTCACGATCATGCAGGCGCTGGCGTGGCTCGGCGGGCTGATCGTGTTCTCGCTGCTGTATGGGCTCGCCAATCCTGACCTGCTGTTGAAGATCGCGTTCAGCATCGTGCTCAGTGGCACGGTGACCTGCGCGAACGCCTATCTGCTCAGCGAGTTCGCGTTGCGTCCCATCGCCGCGCGGGCGCTGTCGACCGGACCACGGCTGCGGCGGCTGAGCGTCGGCGTGACGTTGCGGACTCTGCTGTTCTGGGCGATGGGCACGGCCGTGCCGGTGCTGGGCCTGATGCTTGTCGCGCTGTTGGCACTGCTGCGGGTGGAGGACGTCTCGCGGTTCGATTTCGCGGTCACCGTGCTCGTGCTTGGCGCGATCACACTGGCGGGTGGCTTCGGTGTCACGTTGCTGACCACTCGCGCGACGACCGCGCCGATCCGAACTGTCCGCGCCGCCCTGGCACGGGTCGAGCGTGGTGATTTCGACACCGAGGTCGTCGTCTTCGACGGCACCGAGCTGGGCAGGCTGCAAACCGGCTTCAACGACATGGTCGCCGGGCTGCGAGAACGCGAACGGGTGAAGGACATCTTCGGCAGGCTTGTTGGCGAAGACGTCGCGGAGGTCGCGATGTCGCAGCAGGTCGAGCTGGGTGGCGAACTGCGCGACGTCGCGGTGCTGTTCGTCGACGTCGTCGGCTCGACCGCGATCGCGGCCACCCGTCCGCCGACCGAGGTCGTCGAGCTGCTCAACCGGTTCTTCGCGGTCGTCGTCGACGAGGTGCACGCCCACGACGGGTTCGTGAACAAGTTCCAGGGCGACGCCGCGCTCGCGATCTTCGGTGCCCCCACCGAGCTGCCGGACGCCGAATGCATGGCGCTCAAGGCCGCGCGCCGTATGAACGAGCGGTTGCGCGCCGAGGTACCGGAGTTCCCGGCGGGGATTGGCGTTTCGGCTGGCCCCGCGGTCGCGGGCAACGTCGGTGCGGAGACTCGCTTCGAGTACACCGTGATCGGTGACCCGGTCAACGAGGCGGCGCGGCTGACCGAGCTTGCCAAATCCGTGCGGGGCAACGTCGCCGCGTCGATGCGGGTGCTGGAGCGAGCCTGTGACGACGATGAACGCAAGCACTGGCGGGAGTACAAGCGCGTCCCGCTGCGCGGAAGGACGGAGCACACGCGGGTAGCCGTCCTGGCGGATGGCGGCCGGCGGAGATGATCACTCCGCCAGCCAGCTCCGATCAGAAGCCAGCACGACCAGCCGTTGCGTGGCGCGGGTCAGGGCGACGTAGAGCAGCCGGGTGCCGGTTGTCGACTCCGCGATCAGCTCGCGCGGCTCGACCAGGACGACAGCGTCGTACTCCAGGCCCTTGCTGTCCAGGCTGCCGACCACCTTCAGGCGCTCGTCGGCCAGCGTCGACACCCACTTCTCGACGTGCGGCACCCGCTCCATCGCGCTGATCACGCCGACCGTGCCCTCGACCGACCGCAGCAACTCCTCGGCGGCGGCGGGCACGGCACTCTTCAGTTCAGCGACGTCGACGTCGCGCACCTCCGGTTCCGCCCCGGTCCGGCGCACCGCCTGAGGCAGCTCGCCCGGTTCGGCCGCGTCCGCGACGACGCGCGCGGCCAGGTCGAAGATTTCCGCCGAGTTGCGGTAGTTGGTGCGTAGGGTGAATCGCCTGCGAGTGGTGCGCGCCCCGAACGCCTCAGTGGCCGCCGCCTGGGCTTCCGCGGTGTCCGGCCACGAGCTTTGCACCGGATCGCCCACCACGGTCCAGCTGGCGTACTTGCCCCGCCTACCGACCATTCGCCACTGCATCGGGGACAGGTCTTGCGACTCGTCGACGACGATGTGCGAGTACTCGTCGTAGTGCTCGGGCCGGTGTCGTCCGGCGTGCTCGCCGCGCTCCGGCTCGGGGCTCTCCACGGTGCGCCGCCTGCGGCGCGGCTTGCCGACCAACACCCGCAGCTCGTCCAACAACGCGATATCCGCGACGGAGAACCCCCGGGAGCGGTCCGCGAACGACGCCGACAGCAACGCCACCTCGTCCGATGTCAACGTCGTGCGCGCGGCCCTTGCCAGCCGCCCAGGGTCACCCAGCCAGCTCAACACCTCGTCCGGGTACAGCACCGGCCACCAGACGACGAGGAACCGATGGAACTCCATCCGTTCGCCCAGTTCGGTGATCAGATCGGCGCGCCGCGCGGGGGAGATCGCCTCGCCGTCATCCCGGGCTGCCTGCTCAGCCACGTCCGCCAGTGCCTCAAGCAGCGCCTCAGCTGCGCGCACTCGAATGCGGTTCGGTTGGCCGCCGCTGGCAAGCACCCGCTTTCTTACTCGTTCGAGTGCGTCACGCTCCAGGGTGAGCACCTGGCCCTGGTAGACCATGCGCAGCCGCGTCGGCACGTCCGGCGGGGTGTCGCGAATCGCCCGCTGCAGCACCTTGCGCATCCGCAGCGAGCCCTTGATCGCGGCGACCGCGGCAGGGTCGACGTGCTCGGCGGTGAAGCCGTCCAGCACCTCGCCGAGCGCACGCAGTTCGACGTCGGTCTCGCCCATCGCGGGCAACACGCGCGAGATGTAGCTGGTGAACACCCCGGACGGTCCGATGACAAGCACCCCGGCTCCGCCGAGTTGCCGGCGGTGCCGGTACAGCAGGTACGCCGCCCGATGCAGCGCGACCGCCGTCTTGCCGGTGCCCGGTCCGCCGGTGATCTCCGTGACGCCGCGCCACGGCGCGCGGATGACGTCGTCCTGTTCCTTCTGGATCGTGGCGACGATGTCGCGCATCCGGTCGCCCTTGGCGCGACCGAGCGCGGCCATCAGCGCGCCCTCACCGACGATCACCATGTCGTCCGGTACCGCGCTCGCCATGAGCACGTCATCATCGACGTCGAGTACCTCAGCGCCGGAGCAGCGGATGACGCGTCTCCGAATGACATCCATCGGCTCTTGCGCCGTGGCCTGGTAGAACGGTGCGGACGCTGGCGCGCGCCAGTCCGTGACGACGTTGTCGAAGTCCGCGTCGCGGATGCCGAGCCTGCCGACATAGATCGGCTCCCCGCATTCGGTGTAGTCGAGGCGCCCGAAGACCAGGCCCTCGTACTCGGCGTCCAGCGTGTGCAGGGTCTGGTTCGCGTGAAAGACCATCATGTCCCGCTCGAACAGCATCGACGCCTGCTCGAAGACGGCTTCCTGCTGTGCGCCGTGACCGATCTCGTAGCCCTTGGAGCGCATCTGCTCCGCGCTCTCGCGCAACTCGCCGAGGCGTGCGTACACCCGGTCGACGTGGGCCTGCTCCAGTGCGATCTCGGCTCGCCTGACCCGAGGTTCCGACACGCGGCGCTCCTAGTGATGAGGGGAACGTCGAGAATACGCCTTCCCGCCACCCCCCCACCGCCACGCCACCTCACCCGCATACGCCAATATCGGGGCGTGACGAGGATTGTGTCGGGCTCGGCCGGTGGCAGGCGATTGCGCGTGCCACCGCGCGGCACGCGGCCGACGGCCGAGCGGGTGAGAGAGGCGCTGTTCAACGCCCTCGACGCTGCTGGGGATGTCGAGAACGCCAGGGTGCTCGACCTCTACGCGGGCTCTGGCGCGCTCGGGCTTGAGGCGCTGTCCAGGGGGGCGGCGGACGCCTACTTCGTGGAGTCCGACCGGCGAGCGCTGGCCGATCTGCGTGCGAATGTCGACGCCCTCGCCCTCGGTGGCACCGTCCGCCCCGGCGCCGTCACCACGGTTGTCGCTGAACCAGCGCCCACGACGTTCCATCTCGTGTTGTTCGACCCGCCCTACGCGGTGACCAACGATGAAATCCAACAGGCCCTGACGTCACTGGCCACCCGTGGGTGGCTTACACCGGACGCGCTGATCGTCGTCGAGCGGGAGAGAAAGACCCCCGAGGTCGACTGGCCAGCCGGATACCGGCGGCTGCGTCCCCGCACGTATGGCGGCACTAGGCTGGATCGCGCCGAGTACGTGGCCTGAGCCACTCACGCCAACGGGCCACCGGTGAGGGTGCTACGGTCCGCTGCATGCGGCGAGCGGTGTGTCCCGGATCGTACGACCCCGTCACCAACGGCCACCTCGACGTCATCGAGCGGTCGGCCGGTCTCTTCGACGAGGTCGTGGTCGCGGTGCTGATCAACAAGAGCAAGAAAGGCTTGTTCTCCATCGATGAGCGCATGGACATGCTGCGCACGGTCACCGCGCACCTGCCGAACGTCCGGATCGACTCGTGGTACGGCCTGCTTGTCGACTATTGCACCGAGAACGCCATCGCGGCGATCACGAAGGGCCTGCGCGCGGTCAGCGACTTCGACTACGAGCTGCAGATGGCGCAGATGAACAAGCGGCTTTCCGGCGTCGACACGCTGTTCATGTCGACCAACCCGGAATTCAGCTTCCTATCCAGCTCGCTGATCAAAGAGGTCGCCACCCACGGCGGTGACGTGACCGGGCTGGTGCCGGACCACGTGCGCGAGGAGTTGCTGCGCCGGATCCGCGAGAACAGCTGAGCAACACGCCCAACAATCACGCACGTGCGCCCGTTTCGTGGCGTCTCGGGGCAGACTTGGAGCAAGCAAACTCAGCAAGGCCCAAGGAGACTGCCGTGTATCGCGTGTTCGAGGCTCTCGACGAACTCGTCACGATCGTGGAAGAGGCACGCGGTGTGCCGATGACGTCCAGTTGTGTCGTGCCGCGTGGCGATGTTCTCGAACTCCTTGATGACGTCCGGGACGCGCTGCCCGGTGAGGTGGACGACGCGCAGGACGTCCTGGATAAACGCGACGAGATCCTCAACACCGCCAGGCAGCAGGCCGACGAGACGATCAACTCGGCCAACACCGACGCGGAGCAGACCCGCGCCGACGCGCGCGCGGAGGCGGAACGACTTGTCGCGGACGCTCGCGCGCAGGCGGAGGCGATCCTCGCCGACGCCGACGCGGAGGCCGACCGGGCGGTCGCTGCCGGTCGCGCGGAGTACGACCAGCTGACCGAGCGGGCGCGGGGCGAGTCGGAACGCATGATCGAGGCGGGCAGGGACGCCTACGATCGCTCGGTGCAGGAAGGTCTCGCTGAGCAGGCACGGCTGGTGGCCGACACCGAGGTGGTGCGCGCGTCCCACAACGAGGCGGCCCGCATCGTCGATGACGCCAACGCCGAGGCCGACCGGCAGCGCGCCGACTGCGACGCGTATGTCGACGAGAAGCTCGCGGAGTTCTCGGACCTGCTCTCGCAGACGCTGCGCACCGTCGACCAGGGGCGTCACCACTTGCGCGGCGCCGTTGGCAACGCGAGCGGTTACTCCCGCAACGGCTACGACTACTGAGGTCTCTCGGCCGGTGCCACCGACGTGACCGGTAGGCTTGAGGTGATGTCAGACATGCACCGCGCCGAGCGATCGGCCGCACTCGATCCGCGCGATCCGTGGGTCATCGACACCAAGGACCTTGGCAGGCGCGCGGGCAGCAGCCGCACCGTGCGGCGTCAGCTTCCGGTGCCAGAGCCGCTCGGCGTCTCGGGCGTCATCGAGGTGCCAGCAGGGGCGGAGTTCACGCTCGACGCCCTGCTGGAGGCCGTTGTTGAGGGTGTGCTGGTCTCTGGCGAGGCCACCGCCCCGATCGAGGGCGCCTGCTCGCGTTGCCTCGACCCCATCGCCGAGGAGGTCTCGGTGCGGTTCACCGAGCTGTTCGCCTACCCGGACTCCGCCACCGAGGAGACCACCGAGGAAGACGAGGTCAGCCGCCTCGTTGATGATCTGGTCGATCTGGAGCCCATGGTGCGCGACGCGGCGGTCCTCGCGCTGCCGCAGGTGCCGTTGTGCGCGCCAGACTGCCAGGGACTGTGCGCCGACTGCGGGATCAAGTGGGCCGATCTCGAACCGAGACACGGCCATGAGAAGATAGACCCTCGGTGGGCAGCGCTTGTCGAACGCTTTGGCGAGCCCGGCTCGGATACGCCGCCCGCCGAAGGCGACAGGCAGTGACCGTGCCGCGGTGAGGGCAGTGTCGTCGCCATGGACTTCGCGGGCGCGATGTCCGCACCAACACAGACCGAAACATGCTCGCCGTGCGAGCTGACCAGAATGAGGAGAGGTAGTCGTGGCTGTCCCGAAGCGGAAGATGTCGCGCTCCAACACGCGGTCCCGCCGCTCGCAGTGGAAGGCGAGCGCCGTGCACCTCGTGCCTTGCGCCAACCGCGCGTGCAAGGAGCTCAAGCCGCAGCATGTCGCCTGCCCGAACTGCGGTCAGTACTCCGGTCGTCAGGTCGTCGAGCCTGCTTGATCGGCTGAGGCGAGATGGCGTCGAACACGGTGAGCGGTCCCGCGTCCGACACCACGCCGCTCTTGCGGGCGCTGGGTGTCGAACTGCGGGATGAGCTGCTCACCCTCGCGTTGACCCACCGCTCCTACGCGTACGAGAACGGTGGGTTGCCGCCGAACGAGCGCTTGGAGTTCCTTGGGGACGCCGTGCTCGGTCTCGTGATCACTGACCACCTCTACAACGAGCACCCTGACCTGCCGGAGGGGCAGCTCGCCAAGCTGCGTGCCAGCGTGGTGAACATGCACGCGCTCGCCGGCGTCGCCAGAGGGCTCGGTGACGGCGGGCTCGGCGCGCATCTCCTGCTCGGCAAGGGCGAGGAGATGACCGGCGGCAGGGACAAGGCCAGCATCCTGGCCGACGGCCTTGAGGCGATGATCGGGGCGGTCTACCTGGAACACGGCATCGACGTCGCCAGGGAACTCGTGCACCGCTTGTTCGGTGACCTGCTGGCCGAGGCGCCGCTGCGGGGTGCTGGACTCGACTGGAAGACCAGCCTGCAGGAGCTGACGGCGTCCGCCTCGCTCGGCGTGCCGGAGTACAAGGTGGTCGACACCGGACCGGACCACCAGAAGGAGTTCACCGCGACCGTCATCGTGAACGATGACGAGCGGGGCAGCGGCAGTGGTTCCACGAAGAAGGAAGCCGAGCAAAACGCCGCCGAGATGGCGTGGCGGGCGCTGTCGGCGGAGTTGAGTTCCACCGCGGGCGCGGCGTCCTCCTCGGCCGACGACGCCGCGAGCTGACGGCGGCCGTGCCCGAGCTTCCCGAAGTCGAGGTCGTGCGTGCCGGTCTCGCGAAGTACGTCACCGGCAGGACCGTCGTCGCCGCCGAGGTCCTGCATCCCCGCGCGATCCGGCGTTACGTGCCCGGCGACGCCGATTTCAGCGGCAGACTCGCTGGTCAGCGCATCGAGGCGGTGTCACGCAGGGGCAAGTATCTCTGGTTCGAGCTGAGTTCCGGCGACGCGATGCTCGGCCACCTCGGCATGAGCGGGCAGCTGCTGGTGCAGTCCGGCGACATCGACGACGGGCCCCACCTGCGTATCCGCCTGCGGTTCGCCGACGACGGCACCGAGCTGCGCTTTGTCGACCAGCGCACGTTCGGGGGATTCACCCTCACCGAGCTGGTCGACGTCGATGGCACCGCCGTGCCGGAGCCGATCGCACACATCGCCCGCGATCCGATGGATGCCCGGTTCGACCCCTCCCAGGTGGTCGTGCGGCTGCGTGCCAAACGCACCGAGGTCAAGCGCGCCCTGCTGGATCAAACGCTCATTTCTGGGATCGGCAACATCTACGCGGACGAGGCGCTGTGGCGCGCCAAGCTGCACGGCACCCGGCCTACCGGTCGGCTCGCGCCCGCCACGGCCACCCGATTGCTGCACGCCGCCAGCGAGGTGATGACGGAGGCCCTCGCGGCAGGCGGCACGTCGTTCGATTCGCTGTACGTGAACGTCAACGGCAGTTCGGGGTACTTCAGCCGCTCACTGAATGTCTATGGGCGCGAGGACGAGCCGTGCGGCCGCTGCGGCGCGCTCATCCGGCGGGAGAAGTTCACCAACCGGTCATCGTACTTCTGCCCACGCTGTCAGCCGCGTCCGCGGCGCGGCTAGCCGGGCCGCGGCTCACACGGCGAGTCGCGCTCGTCGTTGCGCAGCAAACCGCGCCACGTCGCGGATTGGGCGCGGTTGTCAGACATGTTGATCAACTGAACGTTAGAGGCTCGAACGTGGCGGTCTAGGCCGATCTACTGATCCCCGCCGCCATCGCCACCGGCTTGCGTGCCTTGGCTTGTCGTGCTGCCGCCGTCGGACGTGGTCGTGGTCGTCTCGGACGTCGTGGTCGGCTCAGACGTCTCGGTCGTGGTCGGGCTGGGGGAGTCGCTGGTCGACGTCTCCGTCGTCTCCGACGGGGGCTCCGAATCCGAGGTGGACGTCGTATCAGGGCTGCTGCTGGTAGACGTCGATGACCGCTCTGACGTCTCTGAACTCGTCGTGCTTGTAGAGTTCGTCGTGGTCGTCGTGGTCGTGCCATCGGGCCGGATGACCGTGGTCGTGGTGGTGCCGTCCGGGTTGGTCATGATCACCGTGGTCGGCGTGGTCGTGTTCCGCTTCGACGTCGCGAGCTCATCGGTGGACGCGGCGCCGCTGACGGTGACGTCACGTTGTTCGGGGCTCGCGTTGCCGGGGACAAGCTCCTCACCGTTCGAGGGGTCGGACGGCGCGCGTTCGTAGTCCTGCGTCGGGGGCGGGCTGGCGGTGTTCATGGTGGTGCCGGCGATGTCCGCGATGCCCGCGAAGGCGGTCGCGGTGATCAGGCCGCTCGCGACCAGCGCGAGGTATCCGGCCTTGCGGGACTTGGCGTCGCCGACGGTCGGGGGAGCGACGGTGACGCGCGGCTCATCGGCAGAGCCAGTCGGGGGCATACAGGCTCCTTGTTCCTGGTTATGCGGTCGGGGTCGCATCAGAACAGCTATTTCACGGAGGCGGTGCGAACTGTATCACTGAAGAGTGAGCCTGACACCTTTCAGTGCATCGTGGAGTGCGTACCTGACCTCGCAGGGTAATACGGCACCATGGATCTCGTGAGCGACGGACGTGAGCACGCTCGGCTAACCGCGTGGGTGCATGGCGCGGTGCAGGGTGTCGGTTTTCGCTGGTGGACGCGTAGTAAGGCGCTTGAGCTTGGCCTCGTCGGGCACGCGAGCAACCTCGCCGACGGTAGGGTCGAGGTCGTCGCGGAAGGACCGCATGATCACTGTGAGCGACTACTCGCCGCGCTACGCTCCGGTAATACACCCGGTTGGGTGGACACCGTGGTGGAGCGGTGGTCGGACCCCAAGGGAAACCTGTCGGACTTCACACAACGGTGACGTGCGGGACCGTTGAGGCCAGTGGTGCGGGAGAAACCCTCCTGCGGGTGAATGCGCCCTGACACACGCCGAGCAGTGCGAACCCCGTATCGCGCCGCCGGTACGATGTGTGGCTTGACGCGGACAACGAAGGGTCGTCACTTGTGCATCTGAAGAGCTTGACGATGAAGGGGTTCAAGTCCTTCGCATCGGCGACGACGTTGCGCTTCGAACCAGGCATCACCTGCGTCGTCGGCCCCAACGGCTCGGGCAAGTCGAACGTGCTCGACGCGCTGCGCTGGGTCATGGGCACCCAGGGCGCCAAGGACCTGCGCGGCGGCAAGATGGAGGACGTCATCTTCGCGGGCACGTCCGGCCGCTCGCCGCTCGGCCGCGCCGAGGTCACGCTCACCATCGACAACTCGGACGCCGCGCTGCCCATCGACTACACCGAGGTGTCGATCACGCGCCGGATGTTCCGCGACGGCGCCAGCGAGTACGAGATCAACGGCGACACCTGCCGCCTGCTCGACATCCAGGAGATGCTGTCCGACTCCGGTATCGGCAGGGAGATGCACGTCATCGTCGGGCAAGGGCAGCTGTCCGAGATCCTGCAGTCCAAGCCGGAGGAGCGCAGGGCCTTCATCGAAGAGGCCGCCGGGGTGCTCAAGCACCGCAAGCGCAAGGAAAAGGCGCTGCGCAAGCTCAACTCGATGCAGGGCAACCTCGACCGGCTCAACGACCTGACCGCGGAGTTGCGCAGGCAGCTCAAACCGCTCGGCAAGCAGGCCGAGATCGCGCGCAAGGCCCAGGTCGTGCAGTCCGAACTGCGCGACGCCAAGCTGCGGCTCTACGCCGACGACCTGGTCACTCAGCGCGAGGCCATCGCCAAGGACGAGGCCGACGAGGCACGGGTGAAGCAGCGCCGTGACGAGGTCGAGCAGGAATACGAGTCCGTCAGCGCGAGGCAGACCGAGTTGGAGGAAGCCCTCGCCGAGGACCAGCCCAAGCTCGCCGCGGCGCAGGACACCTGGTACAAGCTCTCCGCGCTGGCCGAGCGGCTGCGCGGCACTGTGCGGCTCGCCGTCGAGCGGCAGCGCCACCTCTCCGAAGAGGAACCCATGCCGTCGGGCGGCAAGGACCCCGAGGAACTGGAGATCGAGGCGGAGGAAGCCGCCGAGCGCGAGGCGGAGCTGACCGAAGAGGTCGAGCAGGCGCGGGCGGCGCTGTCCAGCGTGATCGAGCGTCGCGAGGACATGGAGCGGCAGGCGCAGGAAGCCGAACGGGCCCACATGGCCGCCGTGCGCGCCGTCGCTGACCGCCGTGAGGGCATCGCCAAGCTGTCCGGCCAGGTCGAGGCGCTGCGCAGCAAGACGGGTGCCACCTCGGAGGAGATCGACCGGCTCACCACCGCCATCGAGGAGGCCAGCGCCCGCGCGGAGACCGCCACCGAGGAGCTGGAGGAAGCCAAGGCCGCCGAGGGCGATCCGGATACCGACGACAGCGACCTCACCGAACGTCTCGAGCGGGCCATGCGCGCCAACGACGCCGCCAAGGCGCGGGTCGCGGAGCTGGTCGAGGCCGAACGCGCGGCCGAGCGCGAGATCGCCAGCGAGAAGGCGCGAGTCGACGCGCTCTCGATGGGGCTTTCCCGCAAGGACGGTGCTGGCGACCTGCTCAGCGCCACGGGACAGCTGCCTGGATTGCTCGGCTCTGTCGCCGCACTGCTCACGGTGGAGTCCGGGTACGAGGTGGCGCTGGCCGCCGCGCTCGGTCCCGTCGCCGATGCCGTCGCCGTGCGCTGCGGTGAGGATGCCTTGATCGCGCTGAAGTACCTCAAGGAGCACGAGTCGGGCAGGGCGTCGTTGCTGCTCGGCAGCGCCGTCGCCGACGTCGATACCGCGAGCTGGCCCACGCTGCCGGACGGCGCGCGCTGGGCGCGGGACGTCGTCTCCGCCCCGGAGGAGCTACGGCCCGCGGTCGAGGTGGCGCTGGAGAAGATGGCGCTGGTCGCAGACTTGCCCGCTGCCGAGGCACTGGTGCGCGACCATCCGGACGTTAGCGCCGTGACCAGTGAGGGTGACGTCCTCGGCACGCACTTCGCGTTCGGCGGATCCTCGCGCAGCGAGAGTGTGCTCGAGGTGCAGGCCGCCGTCGACGAGGCGGAGGACCGGCTGATCGAGGCGCAACGCTCGCTGGAACGCATCACCGCCGAGTTGGAGGGCGCGAGGGCCGAGCAGCAGGCTCGGCGCGACGATGTCGGCCAGGCCCGCGAGGCGATCTCCGAATCGAAGATTGACAAGGCGCGGGTCGCGGAGCGACTTGATCGGCTGCGCCAGGCGGCGCGCTCGGCGGAAGCCGAGGTGGAGCGCCTGCGGGTGCAGCGCGACAAGGTCGAGAAGAGCAGGCAGTCCGCGCTGGAGCAGCTCGCTGAACTGGAGGAACGTCTCAACGCCGTCTCCGATCAGCCTGTGGACGATGACCCTGACACGACCGAGCGTGACGAAGCCGCCGCCGCTGTCACCGAGATCCGGCAGCAGGAGATGGACGCCCGGTTGGCGCTGCGGACGTCGGAGGAACGGGCGCGCGGCATCGCGGGCAGGGCTGACTCGCTGCTGCGGGCCGCGCAGGCCGAGCGGCAGGCACGGGAACGCGCCGAGCAGGCCCGCATCGCCCGGCAACGCGGCGCGGAGGTGGCCGCCGCGGTGGTCGAAGGCGGCGAGGTCGCGCTGGAGCGCATCGAGGTGTCGCTGCGGCGTGCGGCGGCCGAGCGGGACGCGATCCAGGAGCAACGGCAGTCCCGCGAGGACGCGTTGGCGCAGGTGCGCACCAAGGCGCGTGAGCTGTCCGCCGAGCTGGAGAAGCTGACCAACGCGGTGCACCGCGACGAGGTGGTGCGTGCCGAGCAGCGGATGCGGCTGGAGCAGCTGGAGACCAAGATCGCTGAGGAGTTCGGCATCGGACTCGAGGATCTGGTCAACGAGTACGGCCCGGACCAGCCCGTACCAGCCAGCCCCGGTGAGATGGCCGAGTACGAAGCCGCGAAGGAACGCGGTGAGGAGGTCAGCGAGCCGCAGCCGATCCCGTACGACCGGGGCGAGCAGGAGCGCAGACTCAAGCGGGCGGAGCGCGACCTCGCGACGCTGGGCAAGGTAAACCCGCTCGCACTGGAGGAGTACGCCGCGCTTGAAGAGCGCTACAAGTTCCTGTCCACTCAGCTCGAAGACCTCAAGGCCACTCGCGAGGACCTGCTGTCGGTGATCTCCGACGTCGACAACAAGATCCTCGAGGTGTTCACCCAGGCGTACGAGGACGTGGCGCGCGAGTTCGAGACTGTGTTCGCGGCGCTGTTCCCCGGCGGCGAGGGCAGGATGGTGCTGACCGAGCCGGGCGACATGCTCACCACCGGTGTCGACGTTGAAGCGCGCCCGCCCGGCAAGAAGGTCAAGCGGCTGTCGCTGCTCTCCGGTGGCGAGAAGTCGCTGGTCGCGGTCGCGATGCTGGTGGCGATCTTCCGGGCGCGGCCGTCGCCGTTCTACGTGCTCGATGAGGTCGAGGCCGCGCTGGACGACACCAACATGCGTCGGCTGATCGGCCTGCTCGAGCGGCTGCGGGACAACTCGCAGCTGATCGTGATCACCCACCAGAAGCCGACCATGGAGATCGCCGACGCGCTCTACGGCGTCAGCATGGCGGGCGACGGCATCACCAAGGTGATCTCCCAGCGGCTGCGCTCCGGGGAGCCCGTCCCGGCGTAGGGAGCGGGCTCGTGTGCTAGGTCGCCGCCACGCCGCGCACGGCCCGGGACGGCACGTCGTACCCGGCGGCGGTGTCCTGGCGTCGTCGCACCACCGCCATCCCTGCCGCGCACGACCGGATGCGAGGATGGGTTTGTGATGAACAACCTCTGGTTATGGGTCATCCTCGTCGTCGTCCTCCTGCTGACGGTCGCGCTCGTCGCGGGATTCACGCTCGCCCGCAAGCGCAAGGTCAGCTTGCGCGAGGCGCGGCGCGGCGACGAGGGAGGCACCCCGTCTGGGCGGGGTTATAGCGCCGGTGGCGGTATCGCGCTAGCACCTGGCGGCACGGAACAGCGACAGAGCGGCACTCCGCCGGACCACCCGGTCGAAGACCGCACCGAGGTCGACGGCGAGCCCGGCGTCGGGGACGACGCTGCCGTGCCCCGCGACTCGGCGCGGCGTGGCATCGTCGACGTCACGCTGCCCAGCGAACAGCGGGCAGACGTCGAGGGCGCGGCGGAAGCCGACACCGAGCAGCCGTCCGCCGGGCCCCCGGCGGAAGCAACGGACGCAGAGCGGCCAACGGAGACCGCCCCGAAGGTCGACACGGCCCCGGAAGCCGCGCCCGAGCGCCCCACCGACACCGAGGCGCCTGAGCGCCAAGCGGCGCCGGAACCCGCACCGCAGGCCGTGCCCGCGCCCCTTGAGGAGATCGAACCGCCGTCGGGCAGGCTCGGACGGTTGCGTGGCAAGCTGTCGAAGTCGCGGTCGGCGTTCGGGCAGAGCCTCGTCGGGCTGCTCGGCGCGGGCGACCTGGACGAAGATTCCTGGGAAGAGGTCGAGGACACGCTGCTTGTCGCCGACCTGGGCGCGGCGACCACGACCGAGATCGTCACCCAGTTGCGCGAGGAGCTGCACACGCGCGGCGTGCGGTCGTCCGAACAGGCGCGTGCGGTGCTGCGGGAGGTGCTGATCAAGGCGCTGCACCCGGAGTTGGAGCGGTCGGTGCGCGCGTTGCCGCACGAGGTTGACGGGAGCAAACGACCCGCCGTCGTGCTGATCGCGGGCGTCAACGGCACCGGCAAGACGACCACGACCGGCAAGCTCGCTCGTGTGCTCGTCGGCCAGGACCACAAGGTCGTGCTTGGCGCGGCCGACACCTTCCGCGCGGCGGCCGCCGACCAGTTGCAGACCTGGTCGGAGCGCGTCGGAGCGGAGGTCGTGCGCGGCAAGGAGGGTGCCGACCCGGCTTCGGTCGCGTTCGACGCGGTCAAGCGCGGCACCGACGCCGGGGTGGACGCCGTCCTCGTCGACACCGCGGGCAGGCTGCACACCAAGACCGGCCTGATGGACGAGCTGGGCAAGGTCAAGCGCGTCGTGGAGAAGCAGGCCCGCGTCGATGAGGTGCTGCTTGTGCTCGACGCGACCACTGGCCAGAACGGCCTGATGCAGGCACGGGTGTTCGGCGAGGTCGTTGACGTCACCGGCATCGTGCTGACCAAGCTCGACGGCACCGCCAAGGGCGGCATCGTGTTTCAGGTGCAGCGCGAGCTCGGCGTCCCGGTCAAGCTCGTCGGCCTCGGCGAGGGGCCGGACGACCTGGCACCCTTCGAGCCGGAGGCGTTCGTCGACGCGCTGCTTGAGTGAGGCTCGCGTCGGTCAATCCGGCAGGGTCGGCATAGCGACGCCGGGGGAGCGCCCGAGCAGGGTGCCTCGGGTGATGGCCTCGACGCCGAAGCGCTCGCGGACGTGGTCCAGCACGGGATCGACGTCAACCCAGGAGTGGGTGTCGGCACACGTCCTGGCCTCGGCGTTCCAGAACGGTAGCTCCAGCTGCGCGGACGCCTCGTCGCTGAGGTTGGCCACCGCTACCCCGATCAGCGTTAGCCCCTGGCGGTCGACGCGTGGCATCACCTCCCGCAGCAGGTGCCGCACCGTGGCTAGCACAAGCGATGTCCTGGCGGTCGGCGCCGCCAGGGTGTGCGAGCGGGTCGCGCGCGTGTAGTCGTCGAACCGTAGCCGCAGCACCACGGTGCGACCGCGACGATCCGCCCGGCGCATCCGGCGACACACCCGTTCGACCAGCCCGGTCAGTGCGGCGTCGATGTCGTCGGACGTCTTCGGTGTCCTGCCCAGCGCGCGCTGTGCCCCGATCGACCCGCGCCGCTTGCGCCGCAGGACGGGACGCGGATCATGATTGTGCGCCAGCCGGTGGAGATGCCGTCCCGTCGTGGTCCCGAGCAGCGCCGTCAGCGCGGCCTCGCTGTAGCGGGCGACGTCCCCAACTGTGTGCATTCCCCGATCGCGCAGCCTCGCCTCGGTCACCGGGCCGACGCCCCACAGCTTCCCGACCGAAAGCCGGTGCAGGAAGTCCAGCTCGGCGTCCGGTTCGACCACCAGCAAACCGTCCGGCTTGGCCACGCCGCTGGCCACCTTCGCCAGGAACTTCGTGCGCGCCACGCCCACCGTGATCGGCAGCCCGACCCGCTCCCGCACCTCGCGTCGCAGCCGTGCGGCGATGTCGGTTGGGCTGCCCGCGATGTTCCGGAGCCCGGACACCTCGAGGAACGCCTCGTCGATCGACAGCCCCTCGACATGCGGGCTGGTCCGGTCGAAGACGTCGAACACCGCCTTGCTCGCCTCGGCGTACGCCGACATCCGAGGCGGCACGATCACCGCATGTGGACACAGCCGCCGCGCCTGTGCCCCGCCCATCGCGCCGCGCACCCCGTACGCCCGCGCCTCGTAGCTCGCCGCGAGCACCACCCCGCCGCCAACAAGCACTGGACGTCCCCGCAACGCGGGATCGTCACGCTGCTCGACCGACGCGAAGAACGCGTCCAGGTCGGCGTGCAGGATTGTTGCTTCACTCGGCCGTGCTGACACGAACACATGTTCGCATCAACCACCGACAATCCCAGGGGTCGCGCTCAGCTCGTCGTCAGCCGTTCGGCGCTGAGGTCGTCGAGCCGCACGGCGTTCTTCCCGACCAGTGACGAACCGAGCAGCGACTCCATCCCCGGCAGTACCGCCAGCCCTAGCATCACCCTGCGCGCATACACCCTGGCGCGTGATGTCGGCAGGAACCACTCGGCACCGCGACGTCCCGCAGCCTGCTTCTCAACGACGACGGGCCGCCAGTGCGTCTCGTACCGCCGTAGCGCTCCGGTCACCGACGACGCATCGGCCAGGCATGCCGCCAGCACGTACGCTCCCGCCATCGCGAGCGAAGCGCCCTGCCCCGCCAGCAGCGAGACCGCCTGGCAGGCGTCCCCGATCAGGGTGACCCGACCGGTACTCCACTGGGGGACGTCGACCTGCGCGACCTGGTCGTAGTAGACCTCGTGCGCCTCCGGCATCCGCGCCAGCGCGGTCGGCACGATCCAGCCGAGCGAGCCGTACTCCGCCCGCAGGAACGCCGGGATGTCGCCGGGTAGCGCGGGGTCGTCGCGGTAGTGGGTGGCGAACACCGCGACCGTGCCGTCGCGCAGCGCGTAGCAGCCCATCATCCGCCGCGACGTTTCCGTCAGCGCGAAGCTGTCGCCTAGTTGCGCGTGCACCTCGGGCGCGTCGAACGTGTACGCGGCGGTCTGCATCCCGAGATAGCGGAAGAACCGCTGTTCGTCGCCGAACATCATGCCGCGCACGACGGAGTGGATGCCGTCCGCGCCCACCAGCAGGTCGGCCTCGATGTCGCTGCCGTCCGACAGCCCGACCGCGACCGCGCTCTCGCGTTCATCGATCGCGGACACCGTGGTGGCGTAGCGCAGGTCGACCGCGTCGGGCAACCGCTCCCGCAGTGCCAGCTCCAGATCCGGCCGCATGATTGACAACAGCTTGCCGTCGACGGCGCGGGCGAACCGCTCGTAGCTGAGCCGCGCCCGTACGCGCCCGGCGTTGTCGACGAAGTTCGCGCCCGGCACGTCGTAACCCAGTTCGGTGAGCCTCGGCAGCAGGCCCATCCGCTCGGCCGCGTCATAACCGAGGCCGAAGAAGTCCACCATGTAGCCCGCCGTGCGCGGCGCTGGCGCGCGGTCGACGATCGTGACGTCCCAGTCGCGTTCGCTCAGCAGGTTCCCCAGGGCCAGCCCTGCGATGCCTGCGCCGCAGATCACCACTCGCATGTCAGTTCCCCTCTCTCGCGGTGAGCACGCGCAGCAGCACGGGTGACACCGCGCGTGCGGTCAGGTCCGGATGCAGCGCCCGGTGCAGCAGCAAGCCGTCGATGCTCGCCGCGAGCACGGCCGCCGTGTTCGCCGGATCGGGTGTGCCTATGCCGTCGAGCCAATGGGTGAGCCGGTCTCGGAAACCCGCCAGCACGTCGGCGAGGTCGGCGCGCAGCGCCTCGTCGCGCGTGGCGGCGAGATAGGTCTCAACGAATAGCAGCGACGTCGGGTCGGTCCCCGTGTAGTCGTCCAGCGCGCGCAGCATCAGGTCGAGGCCGGTTGCCGCGTCGGTCGCCTCGGTGAGCACGTCCTCGACCTCGGACACCGTTTCCCGCATCGCACCAACTGCCGCCACCCGCAGCAGCGCGGGCAGCGAGTCGAAGTGGTAGTGGACCAGTCCCGGGGCGACCCCTGCCCGCTCGGCGAGTTGCCGGGTGCTGACGGCGAGCCAGCCGCGCTCCGGGATCAGCTCGAGCGCGGCGGTGAGCAACTGCTGCCGCACCTGTTTGCCACGCTCCGCCGACGTGACCATGCACCCTCCTTGGACGATCGACCTGGACGACTGCCCAAACAGTAGCGCACGCGGGTGCGTGGTGTCGACAATGGAATGCGGATGGGCGCTCGGTAACGGCGACGGTGCGACCGGTCGCGATCAGTCGCGTGCTGGCAGGTCGCGGCGATAACACTGCTGTAACTCTTAGTGAGCACGTCGGCTGGCACTGGTGGCGTCGTGGCGGCGAGCGTGACTGAGCGTGGTGGCGAATGGGGGAGCGCGCGTGGTCCGGCAAGCGGCGTCATGAGTACGCCTGTGAACATGGGTGTTGCGATGCGGTTGCGGTTCACGCTTGGACGGGGCGTTACGGGCCCGTGAGCTCGAAACGTCTGATATGCCGATGTACCGTCGTGGAGAACCACGATAGGCGGAACTGGCATGATCCACTCGGTCCGTCTAACCTACCGGCCCGGGAGGTGTGTTCGTGGCCGCTATCAGAGCCGAAGGGCTCTACAAAGTGTTCGGCAGGCGCCCCGACGATGTGGTGCGCCAGCTGGACGAGGGCGCGAGTACGGAAGACGTCGTCGCCCGTGGCGCGACGCCCGCCGTGATCGACGTGAGCTTCGAGGTCCAACCCGGTGAGATCTTCGTCGTGATGGGACTGTCCGGCTCAGGCAAGTCGACGCTCATCCGCATGCTCAACGGTCTGCTGACGCCGTCGGCGGGACATGTCCACGTTGGAGACAGGGACGTCTCCATGCTGGGAGCGAAGGAGCTGCGCCAGCTGCGCTCCGAGGAAATGAGCATGGTGTTCCAGCACTTCGCGCTGCTGCCGCACCGGACAGTGTTGGAGAACGCCGCGTACGCGCTTAAGGTGCGCGGCTTCGACAAAGAGACTCGCGACGAGAAGGGACGCGACGCGCTCAACCTCGTTGGCTTGTCCGGCTGGGAGGACCGGCTGCCGAGCCAGCTGTCTGGCGGTATGAAGCAGCGCGTCGGTCTGGCGCGGGCGCTGGCGGCCGAGACCGACATCATGCTGATGGACGAGGCGTTCTCCGCGCTCGATCCGCTGATCCGTCGTGAGATGCAGGATCAGCTCATTGACTTGCAGCACCGGCTGAACAAGACGATCGTGTTCATCACGCACGATCTCAACGAGGCGATGCGGCTCGGTGACCGAATCGCCGTGATGCGTGCGGGCAGGATCGTGCAGATCGGGACGCCGGAGGAGATATTGCGCGAACCGGCTGACGACTATGTCGCCGAGTTCGTCAAGGACGTTGACCGCACCAGGGTGCTCACGGCGTCGTCGGTCATGGAACCGGTCACCGAGCAGGCTGGCTCGCACGACCAGTACGGCAGGGTCTCGGCCAACACGCTGTTGTCGGACGTGTTCGCGATGACCGAGCGCAACCCGCTGCCGCTGGCGGTTGTCGATGGCGACAACCGGACGCTGGGTGTCATCAACGAGCGCACCCTGTTGCACGCGATGGTCAGAGCTGACGAGGGACAGGCCCGGGAGCAGGAGGCCAGCCATGGGTGACATCAAGGCGTGGCTCCAGGCCATAGAAGAGTGGCGTCTCCCGCTCGGCCGGTGGGTCGAGCAATTCGTCGATTGGCTGACGGATACCTTCCCGGCGTTCTTCGAGTTCCTGTCCGACGTCTTGTTTGGTGGCTACGAGGCGCTGGCGGACCTGCTCATCTGGCCAATGGACGTCGTGATGATCCTGATCCTCGGCGTGCTCGGCGTGCTCGCGCGCGGCTGGAGGTTCGGCCTCGGCGGGACGGCCGCGTTGTTCGTGATCTCGCTGCTCAACTTGTGGGATCCCGCCATGGAGACGCTGGCGCTCATCCTCGGCTCTGTGGTCATCGCGACGGTGCTCGCTATTCCCATCGGAATCGCCGCGGCGCGCTCGGACATCGTCAGCAACGTCGTCCGGCCCGTGCTCGACTTCATGCAGACCATGCCCCCGCTGGTCTACCTGATCCCGGCGATCATCCTGTTTGGTGTCGGCGTCGTGCCCGGGTTGATCGCCACGATCATCTTCGCGATGCCGCCAGGCATCCGGCTTACCGAGCTCGGTATCCGGCAGGTCGACCAGGAGGTCGTCGAGGCGGGCCACGCATTCGGCAGTGCTCCCGGTGAGATCCTGCGGCAGATCCAGCTGCCACTGGCACGGCCGACGATCATGGCCGGCATCAACCAGGTCATCATGCTGGCGCTGTCGATGGTGGTGCTGGCCGGGTTCGTCGGTGCCCCCGGCCTCGGGCAAGAAGTGCTGTCGGCGATTTCCCGTGTTGAGATTGGTCCTGGGGCGGAGGCTGGCCTGTCCGTGGTGATCCTCGCGATCTACCTGGACAGGGTGACCGCAGCGCTCGGAACGGGGTCGGGCGCATCACCGGGCTCGGCTCTATCACGGTGGCGCACCCGCTTTGCCGGGCGCGTATCGGTCCGAGCAAGGACGACTAAGGAGGACACATGAAGATCAAGAGAACTACCCGTGCGATGCAGCTGATCGCTGGCCTGGCGGCGGCGTCACTGGTGCTCGCGTCCTGCGGTGACGATGGCGGGGACGGCACCGCAGGCGGTGGCGGAGGGGGTGATGGCGAAGCCGCGCTGGAAGGCAAGGACATCACCATCGGTGTGTTCAGTGGCTGGGAGGAAGGCATCGCCGCTTCCTACCTCTGGGGCCACATCTTCGAGGAGGCTGGTGCCGAGGTCAGCTATGAGACAGCCGACCCAGGTCCGATCTACGCGGGTGTCGCCCAGGGCCAGTTCGACGTCACGTTCGACGCCTGGCTGCCGGAGACGCACAAGGACTACTGGCAGCGCTTCGGTGACGACATGGAGGACTTGGCCACCTGGTTCGACGACGCACCGCTGACGATCGCGGTGAACGAGGACGCGCCGATCGACTCGCTCGAGGAGTTGAGCGAGAACGCGGCTGAGTTCGACAACGAGATCATCGGTATCGAGCCAGGCGCAGGGCTGACCCGGATCACCAAGGACCAGGTGATCCCGGAGTACGGGCTGGACAACATGAAGCTGGTGACGTCATCGACGCCGGCGATGCTGGCCGAGCTGAAGTCGGCGATCGACAAGGGCGAGAACGTCGTCGTGACCCTGTGGCGGCCGCACTGGGCGTACTCGGCATTCCCGATCAAGGACCTTGAGGACCCGAAGAACGCCCTTGGTGACCCGGAGGAGATCCACGCGCTCGGCAAGAGCGGCTTCAGCGAGGACTTCCCGACGGCCGCGGAGTGGATCGGCAACTTCAAGATGACCGACGAGCAGCTGAGCTCGCTGGAAGAGATCATGTTCAACCAGAACAACGGCGAGAAGAACGCCGAGTCGGTCGAGCAGTGGTTGGAGGACAACCCGGACTACATCGACCAGCTGAAGGCTGGCGAGCTCTGAGGTTCGCTCCGCTCTGACTCTGACGCGAACGGCCCCGTCCCTACGCTGAGGGACGGGGCCGTTCGTCGTTGGCCGGGTTAGTACTCCACCCGTTCGGCGTTGGCCAGCCACGCGTCGAACGGTGACCGGCTGTCCGGCAGCGACACCACGCGGACTGGCATCGACCATTCGGCGCGGGGCCGCTCGAGCATGTCGTAGAACGCGAGGTCGTCGAAGCCTGCCTTGGCCGCGTCGTAACGGTCGGCGGTGTAGACGACGCGGTCCACTCGCGCCCACAGCGACGCCGACACGCACAACGGACACGGCTCACACGAGCTGATCAGCTCGCAGCCGGTGAGGTCGAACGTGCCGAGCTTGCGGCAAGCTTCCCGGATGGCCACGACCTCGGCGTGCGCGGTCGGGTCATGATCCAGCGTGACTCGGTTGGTGCCGGTTGATACCAGTTGGCCGTCGCGCACGACCAGCGCGCCGAACGGCCCGCCGCCCGCGGCGACGTTCTCCCGCGCCAGTCGCACGGCCAACGTCAGCCAGCCGGAGTCGGAGGTGCCGGTGTCGGGCCCCATGTGGGGCACCGTCTCGGATCGCGTCATGTCGGTTCCTTCTCGTCTGGTGTTGCCGTGCCGTGCCGCCGATGCGGCACGGCACGGCAACGGGTTGGTCGGGTGGCTCAGCCGTCGATGCTTGCCTTGGCCGCCTTGCTCGCCTCGGCGGACTCCGGCTCCCGCTCCCGCACGATGTCGTTCAGCCGGGCGTTGGCGATCTTGGCGATCTCCACAAGCGCGGTCGCCCGCTCTTGCTCGGGTGGGTTGTGCAGCCGTGACTCCGCGATGTCCACGACTTCACTGGCCGACAGCCCACGCACGCAGATCACCAGCGGGAACCCGAACGTCTCTCGGTAGGCGTCGGTGATCTCGGTGAGCCGCTCGTTCTCGTCGGGGGGTAGCTGGTGTAGCCCCGCCGTGCACTGGTCGCGCAGCGATTCTCGCCCGAGCTGATGTTCGGCCAGTGCCGCGCCCGCCAGGTCGGGGTAGCAGCGGATGAGCTCGAGCTGTCGCTGCTGGTCGGCCGCGAACAGCGTGGTATGGAGCGCCCGCCGGAGCGCGTAGGCGCCGTCGAACGGCCGCTGCGACGCCGCCTCCTGCGCGATCCATTCGCCGCCCTGGAACACCGAGCCGATCCGCTCGGCGAACTCGGCGTCGCTCATCGCGTTGACGGTGTCGACGTCGACAGGCGCAGGGGGTGCGGCTGCCTTCTCGGTCTTTCGCTTGCCGCCGATCTCGTTGAACAACACGTTGAGCAAGATCGCGGACAGTGCCGCCATCGTGATGCCACTCGCGAAGATCATCTGCAACGCCTCGGGCAGGAACGAGTAGAACTCGGGGAACCCGACCGGGATCAGCGCGAACCCGAGGCTGGTGGCCAGGATGATGACGTTGCGCTCGTTGGTGAGGTCGGCGCGGCGCAGGATCTGGATGCCGACAACGGCGACGACGCCGAACAGCACCAGGCTCGCCCCGCCGAGCACCGGCTCCGGGATGGTCGCCACGACAGCGCCGGTCTTCGGCACCATCCCGACGATCATCATCATCACGCCCGCCGTTGCCACCACGAAGCGGCTGCGCACCCGGGTGAGCCGGATCAGCCCGGAGTTGGCGGAGAAACTCGTGTAGGGGAATGAGTTCAGCACGCCACCGATGGTGGTGGACAGCCCACCGCTGCGGATCGCCCGTGCGATGCCGTCCGGCCCGACCGGCTTGCGCACGATCTCACCCACGGCGAGCGTGTCACCGGTCATCTCCACACAGGTGATGATCATGACGATGATCATGGAGGCGATGGCGGCGCCACCGAAGGTCGGCAGTCCGAAGTGGAACGGCGTGATGACACCGACCCACGAGGACCCGGCGACGCTGCTGAAGTCCGCCTTGCCTGCCAACGCCGCGATCCCAGTGCCTATGGCGAGTCCGATTAGGACGGCGATGGTGGCGACGAAGCCACGGAAGAACCGGTACAGCGCCAGGATCAGCACCAGCGTCGTCGCGGCGAGTGCGAGGTTGGGGATGCTGCCGAACCGCGGGTCCTCGGGATTGCCGCCACCGGCTTCCATCGCCGCGACCGGCAGCAGTACCAACCCGATTCCGGTGATCACCGTGCCGGTGACGATCGGCGGGAAGAACTTGACGATCTTCGCGAAGAACGGCGCGATCACGAACGTGAAGACGCCCGCGACGATCACCGCGCCATAGATCTCCAGCAGGCCGGGCACGCTGCCGCCCTCGGCCAAGCCGATGGCGATCATGGGGCTGACGGCGACGAACGTGGTGCCCTGTACGACCGGCAGCCGCACGCCGATCTTCCAGAACCCGATGGCCTGAATCAGTGTCGCGATGCCGCAGGTGAACAGGTTGGCGTTGACCAGGAACGCGAGGTTCTGCTGGCTCATGCCGAGCGCACCTGCCACCAGCAGCGGGACGATGGCAGCGCCCGCGTAGAAGGTGAGCAGGTGCTGGGCGCCGTAGATGGTCATCTTGCCGACGGGCAGCACCTCGTCGACCGGGTGTTTCGGTTCTGCTGGGGGAGAGTTCTTTGCGGACTTGCCGAACATGGCCGCTCCCTGAATTGGGCGTGCGAGGGTGACGCGGAACGTCGCTGAGGACGCGCCGCTACGGTGTACCGGTGCCGTTACGGGGTACCGGTGATGTGGTGGGGTTGGACGGGGACCCGGGTCAGGTCGAGGCCCGTCGCGTTCCTGATGGCGGCGACGATCGCTGGGGTCGATGAGATCGTCGGGGGTTCGCCGACGCCGCGCAGCCCGTACGGGGCGTTTGGGTCGGCGAGTTCGAGCACGTCCACCCGCATAGGTGGCATGTCGAGAATCGTGGGGATGAGGTAGTCGGTGAACGACGGGTTGCGCACCGTGCCGCCGGACACCTGGATCTCCTCCATGACGGCGAGGCCGAGGCCCTGCGCCGAGCCACCGTGGATCTGGCCAACGACGGCGTCGGGGTTCATCGCCTTGCCGACGTCTTGGGCACAGTCCAGCTGCACCACACGGACCAGGCCCAGTTCGACGTCGACGTCGACCACCGCACGATGGGCGGCGAAGGCGTACTGCACGTGTGCGTTGCCTTGGCCGTTGTCATCCAGCGGATAGGTTGGCCGGTGCCGCCAGGTGACGGTCTCGGTGATCGCCTCGTCGCCCAGTACGTCGACGACGGCCGCGACCACGGTCTCGTCGGCGGAGACGATCTTGCCAGCGTGCAGCCGAAGCTGGTTGGCAGGCAGGTCCAGTTTCTTCGCGGCCTGCCGCAGCACCCGCGTGCGGACTTGCTCGCAGGCGGCCTTGACGGCGCCACCGGTGACGTACGTCTGCCGGGACGCCGAGGTGGACCCGCCGGAGCCGACGCCGGTGTCGGCTGGCTGGATCACGACCCGTTCCACGCCCAGCTCGGTGCGTGCGATCTGCTGCTGCACGGTGACCAGGCCCTGACCGACCTCCGCCGCCGCGGTGTACACGGTGGCCACGGCGTCGCCACCGTTCACCTTGAGCGTGACCTGTGCGGTCGAGTAGTCGTCGAAGCCTTCGGAGAAGCAGACGTTCTTGATGCCGATGGCGTAGCCGATGCCGCGTCGCACGCCTTCGCCGTGGGTGGTGTTGGACACGCCGCCTGGCAGCAGCCGCAGATCGTAACCGTCCTCATCGGACGCGTCCGGCTCTGCTGGCAGCGGCATCGCCTTGACCCGCTCAAGCAGCTCCTCGACCGGCGCCGCGGAGTCGACCACTTGCCCGGTTGGCATGGTGGCGCCCTCGTGCAGCGCGTTGCGGCGGCGCACCTCGACTGGGTCCATGCCAAGCTCGTCGGCGAGTTTGTCCATCTGGGACTCGTAGCCGAACGCGGCCTGCACCGCTCCGAACCCACGCATCGCACCGCACGGCGGGTTGTTGGTGTAAACGCCGTAGCAATCGACCGACACGTTGCGCACCTTGTACGGGCCGACGCCGAGCGTGGCGGCATTGGCGACGACGGCGGGCGTGCTTGACGCGTACGCGCCGCCGTCCAGGATGATCCGCGCCTTGACGTAGACCAGTTTCCCGTCGCGGGTGGCTCCGTGCTCGTAGCGCATCTTCGCTGGGTGCCGGTGCACGTGGCCGAAGAACGACTCCTCGCGGGAGTACATCATCTTCACCGGACGTCCGGTGTGCAGCGCGAACAGGCACGCGTGCGCCTGCATCGACAGGTCCTCGCGCGCGCCGAACGCGCCGCCGACCCCGGACAGGGACAGCCGCACCTTGTTGGCGGGCATGCCGAGCACCCGGCACAGCTGCTTCTGGTCGACGTGCAGCCACTGGGTCGCGATGTAGAGGTCGATGCCGCCATCGTCGGCAGGTACCGCGAGACCGGACTCCGGGCCGAGGAACGCCTGGTCCTGCATGCCGACCTCGTACTCGCCGTAGACAACGACGTCGGCGGTGGCGTCCGGGTCGCCCTTGCGGATCGGCAGGTGCCGCAGCACGTTGCCGCCCGCGTGCAGCGCGGGCGCGGTGTCGTCGAATACCGCGCGCTCCGGGTCGACAAGGGGCTCCTGCACCTCGTAGCTGACGACGATCTTGTTCACCGCGCGCCGGGCCGTCTCCGGGTGGTCGGCGGCCACGATCGCGACTGGCTCGCCCTGGTAGCGGACGACGTCACCGGCGAGCACCGGCTGGTCGGCGTGTTCCAGGCCGTAGAGGTTGTCGCCGGGGACGTCGTCGTGGGTGAGCACCGCGTACACGCCGTCGGTGCGCACCGCCTCGGTGATGTCGATGGAGCGGATGCGCGCTGACGGGTGCGGGCTGCGCAGCGTCGCGCCCCACAGCATCCCGGTCAGCCACAGGTCGGACGAGTAGGCGAACTCGCCCTTGACCTTCAAGGTGCCGTCCGGGCGTAGCGGGCTCTCGCCGACGCCGCCCGCGATGTCGGTGCCCAAGTTTTGGTCGGTGCGGGTGGGCGTGCTCATGATGTCGCCTCCTGCAACGTGCGGCTCGCGGTGCGCGCGGCACGGGCGAGCTCTGCTTCGTCCACGGTGGACAGATGGTCATGTTCGACGACGGTGCGGCCGCCGACCAGCAGCCGCGCCAGCGGCGGGCGCGGGCCGAGCACCAGCGCCGCCACGGGGTCGGCGATCCCGGCGTGGCCAAGGCCGTCGACGCGCCACAAGGCGATGTCGGCGAGCTTGCCTTGCTCCAGCGAGCCGATGTCGGCCTCGCGGCCGAGGCAGCGCGCGCCGCCGAGCGTGCCGAGTTCAAGTGCCTCGCGGGCGGTGAGCGCGGCCGGGCCGCCGCGCAGCCGAGCGACAAGGGCGGCTTGGCGCAGCTCGTCGCCGAGGGAGTTCTGCTCGTTGGACGCCGCGCCGTCGACACCGAGGCCGACCGGCGCGCCCGCGTCGAGCAGTGCCCGCACCGGGGCCATGCCCGCGCCCAGCCTGGCGTTCGACGTCGGGCAGTGCGCGACGCCGGTGCCGGTGGTGCCGAGTCGCTTCACGGCGGTGTCGTCGAGATGCACACAGTGCGCCAGCCAGACGTCGTCGCCAAGCCAGCCGAGGTCGTCGATGTAGTCGATGGGGGAGCGGCCGAACTGCTCGCGGGCGAAGTTCTCCTCGTCCAGCGTCTCCGCGAGGTGGGTGTGCAGCCGCACGCCCTTGCGTCGTGCCAGCTCGGCGGTCTCCCGCATCAGTTCGCCGGACGCGGAGAACGGCGAGCACGGTGCCACCGCGACCCGCACCAGCGCGTCGGATGACGGGTCGTGCCAGGTGTCGATGGCGGCCTCGGTGGCGGTGAGGATGCTGTCGCGGTCCTCGACCACCTCGTCGGGCGGCAGTCCGCCCGCCGACTTGCCCAGGTCCATCGAGCCTCGGCACGGGTGGAACCGCACGCCGACCCGCAGGGCCGCGTCGATCTCGGCGGCCAGCAGATCGCCACTCTGGTCGGGAAAGACGTAGTGGTGGTCGGTCGACGTCGTGCAGCCGGACTTCGCCAGCCAGCCCAGCGCGGCGTCCGCCGCGGCGGAAGTGATGTCGGCGTCGATCCCGGCCCACACCGGGTAGAGCGTGGTCAGCCAGCCGAACAGCGTCTCGTCCTGCGCCAGCCCACGGCTGGCCCACTGGTAGAGGTGGTGGTGAGTATTGACCAGGCCGGGGGTGGCCAGGCACCCGGAACCGTCGACGTACTCGGTGTGCTCGGCTCGCCCGGTGGCCCCCTGCGCCTCCGGTGCCCTGCCTGGCCCGACCGCGGTGATCCGGCCGTCCTCGACGACGACGTGGCCGTCACGGTACTCCGTGCCCGCCGGGTCCACCGTCGCGACGGCGCAGCCTTCGATGACCGTGCGTGTCATTCCAGACCCGCCTTCGCCTGTGCGGCTGTGGTGGCGGCCTGCCGTACCGCGTCCAGGATCTTTTCGTAGCCGGTGCAACGGCACAGGTTACCCGCCAGTGCTTCGCGGATCTCGGGGTCGCTCGGGTGCGGTTCGCGTTCCAGCAGGTCATGGGTGGCGACCAGCAGGCCTGGCGTGCAGAAGCCGCACTGCACCGCTCCCGCGTCGAGGAATGCCTGCTGCACCGGGTGCAGCTCGTCGTCGGAGGCGAGCCCTTCGACGGTCACGACGTCCCGGTCCTGGGCCTGGCCTGCCGCGACCAGGCACGCGCACACCGGCGTGCCGTCGAGATAGACCGTGCACGAGCCGCATTCGCCTTGCTCGCAGGCATTCTTCGAACCGGGAAGTCCCATCCGCTCGCGGAGCGCGTAGAGCAGGCTCTCGCCCTCCCAGACGTCGTCGATCTCCTGCGGCTGGCCGTTGACGGTGCACTTCACGCGCATGTCCTCACCCGCTTCCTGCGGTAGTCGGTCCACGCCCAGACGAGCGTCCGTCGCGCCATCACGGACAGGGCGTGCGTGCGGTAGTCGGCGGTGCCCCTGACGTCGTCGATCGGTGACGCCGCCTCGGCGACCAGCGCGCCGAAGCGGGAGACGGCGGCGGGGTCGAGCTCGGCGCGGGAGTCCCAGCGGCCGGTGTCGGACAGCTCGGCGGACAGGAACTCCTCGGCCTTCGTGGCACGGCGCGGAGTGGGCGCGGCCGAGCCGAACGCGGCGCCTACCTTGCCCGTGCTGGGATGCAGCGCCAGCCCGAACGCCGTCACGGAGATGACCATGGCGTTGCGGGTGCCGATTTTGGTGAACTGCTGCGGACCGTCGGCTGGCGGCACCAGCACCGCCGCGATCAGCTCGTCGTCCGCGAGCGCGTTGCGCTTGACGCCGGTGTAGAACTCGGTGATCGGGATATGCCGCACCCCGCGCGCCGAGTGCGCCTCGACCACGGCGTCGTCCGCGAGCAGCGGCGGGTGCGAGTCCCCGGCGGGCGACGCCGAGCCGAGGTTGCCCGCGACGGTGCCCCGGTTGCGGATCTGCGGCGAACCGACCGTGCGGGACGCCATCGCCAGGCCGGGCAACTGGTCGGCCAGGTCGGCGATCAGCCGGGTGTAGGTCACGCCGGCGCCGATGCGCAGTCGGTCGCCGTCGGCGGACCAGTCGGTCAGCTCGGCGATGCGCGTCAGGTCGAGCATGAAGTCCGGCCGGGTGGCATCGAAGTTGATCTCCACCATGACGTCGGTGCCGCCCGAAATCGGCAGCGCGCCGGGGTGCTCGGCCTTGGCGGCCAGCGCCTCGTCCCAGGTGGCGGGTCGCAGGAATTCCATCGCCATCACCACGCCAGGCCCGGCTCGGGGGCGGTGTCCTGGACGACCGTGCCTTCGATCAGGCCGTAGGGACGGTCGGCCGCGAAGAACACCTCGTTGTCGTTGCGCAGCCCGAACGGCTCCATGTCCACGACGAAGTGGTGCTTGTTCGGCAGCGACAGCCGGACCTCGGCGATCTCGGGGCAGTGCTGTAACACCCGCTCGCCCATCGCGTAGAGCGTCTGCTGCAACGACAGGCTGTACGTCGTCGCGAACGCCTCGGTCAGGTGCTTGCGCACCGCGTCGTACGACTTTCCCCAGTCGCTGTCGGCGTCCACGTGCCGCCACTGCGCGTTGACAGCCGTGGCGAGGACGCGGTCGTGCGTCTCGGGCAGCGTGGTGTAGCGGTCCTTGGGGTAGCCCCAGAACTCCGAGTCGGTCGTGTTGAGGACGACCAGGTCTTTCAGCCCGGACACCACCCACGCGCGCTCGCCGTCCGTGGTGGCTGAGTTGTCGACGGTGACCATCGCGGTGCGCGTCTCGCGGCCGGTGCGCTGGAACGAATGCGGCGCGGGGGAGCTGTCGACGTCGATGCGCTCCCAGCCGTACTGCTCGATGGTGACGCGGGCGCGGTGGATCGGCTCCTGCGTGCCGACGAAGTGCCGCGCGAGCTTCAGCCCGAAGTCCTCGATCTCGCCGACGCCGTGCTCCTTGGCGAACGCGAACACGGTGTTCTTCTGCGTGTCGGTGGGCAGCACCTTGGCGTTGTCGCCGGTGAGGTGGGTGTCGGCGAGGTCGCCGGACAGTGCCGTCGAGACGTTGAGGTCGACGATCTCGTGCGCCTCCGCGCCCCGGGTGACGTGCACCAGGCGGGTCTCGGCCTTGCCGTACTGGTTCGCGCCAAGCTGGATGGTCATGGGTCAGCTCCCTCGGTAGGTGGAGTAGGCGAACGGGCTGAGCAGCAGCGGTACGTGGTAGTGCTCGGCCGGGTCGGTGACTTGGAAGGTGACGACGACCTCGGGGTAGAAGGTCCGCGCTCCGGCGAAGTACGTCTCGGTATCGAAGACCAGCCGGTGCACGCCCTCGGGTGGCCCGTCGGGGACGAACTCGCGGACCCGGCCGTCGTCGTCGGTCGTCGCCTCGGCGACCGGGATCCAGCCGTCCTGCTTGCGGGTCTCCAGGCGGACCGGCACCCCGGCGGCGGGACGTCCCCGCGTGCTGTCGAGGACATGGGTGGACAGACTCATGAACGCACCAGCTTTTCCAGTCGCAGTCGGTTGATCTTGCGGAGTTCTTCGCGCACGACGGCGCGTTCGGTCTCGGGGTCGTTGCCGATGCGCTCGCGCAGCTGGGCGAGCATCTCCTCGGCGGACAACCCGGTGGCACAGATCAGGAACACCCGGCCGAACCGCTCCTCGTAGGCGGCGTTTCCCTTGGCCAACTCGGCGCGCACGTCATCGGACGCGCTATGCGTGCCGGACTGCTCCTGCCGTGACCAACGCTCGCCCGAGGTGTCCCCGATGCGGGGGTGTCCCGCGATGGCCTGCTCGATGTCGTGGTCGGTGAGCCCGCACACAGCGTCGTCCGACGTGTTCAGCAGATCATCCAAAGATCGATAGGGCCGGTTCGCGGTCACCACGTCCACCCACGCCGGGGCGGAGCAGCAGCGGACAACGGCGTCGCGCGCCGTTTCGGGGTCGGCGTTGTTGAGCCAGGTCAGCGACGGGTCGTCGCGGTCGGATGTGAGCTGCGCCATAGCAAGAAGTACACCAAGCCCCTACCCCGTGCGACCAGTGGCAGGAGGCATGAAAGACCAGCCTGGTTGCGGCGCTGGCGTTGTAGGATCATCCAAAGCGTCTGCTGGCCTGAGGCGTGGGGAAGGCGGTGCGGCCATGCGCGTCAGGGACCTCGTCGAGATGAGCGACCTGCATCTCGTGCCGTTGACCGGCGAAGTCGGCATGGACCGGCCTATCCGGTGGGTCTACACCACTGACCTGCTTGATCCTGGCCGCTATCTGAACGGCGGTGAACTCGTTCTCACCGGAATGATGTGGCGGCGTAGTCCCGACGACTCGGCCGAGTTCGCATCCGTGACGGCGGCGCGTCGCGTCGCGTGCGTCGCCGCTGGCGACGCCGCGTACGGCACCGTGCCGCCTGATCTTGTCGCCGCGTGTGTGGAACGCGAGATCCCGCTGCTCGAAGTGCCGATCGATGTGTCGTTCGCGACGATCACCGATCGCGTGATCCACCTGCTGACCATCGAACGGCAGGGTGACCTGGCCGAACAGCTCGACCGCAGGCGCAAGCTGCTGGCCGCCGTCGCCGAGGGCGCGGGACTGGACACCGTGCTGCGGCTGTGGACGGAAGGCTCGGACGTCCGGTGCGTACTTCGTACGGCGACAGGGCGGTCGCCGGTGACGTCGGAGCGCGTCGATGGTGACGCCGACGACGCTGTGCTGGCCGAGCGGTTCCTCGCGGCGGGGAGCCTGCCGGATGTCATCACGGTGGATCAGCCGTCTAGCAGGGGATTCGCCCACGATCCGGCGGTGCGGACGTCGAGACGAGGCCCGGCTCCGGTGGCGTACTCGTTGTTCCCCGTCGACGTCCGCAGTGAGCATCGCGCGACCGCGTGGTTCCTCGCGTGCGAGGGTGACTTCCGGGAGTGGCCCCGGGCGCGGCATGAGTCGGTGACGGAGCTCGCGTCGTTGCTCGCGCTGGAGCGGGAGCGTATCGAGGAAGCACGGCGGGCGGATCGCGTCGTGGCAGAGCAACTGTTCCGCCTGGTGATGTCGGGCCGATCGACACGCGAGGAGATCGCGGGCAGGCTCGCCGAGTTCGGCCTGGCCGACCAGTCGTATGTCGCCGTGTCGGCCTCACTGCTGCCGGTAGCCGATGGGCAGCTCGCCTGCCGCATCCTCGATGAAGTGCTCGCGACGGTGGTGCGGGACGGGCGCACCCTCGTGTCGGCCGTCGACGACGAGGCGGTGGCGCTGCTGCCGCTGCGCTCGGAGGACGCGACGGACGTGTTGCGCGCGCAGGCGAACGCGCTCGCTCCCGCGATGGCGGAGGGACGGTTGCTACTCGGCGTGAGTCTGCCGACGTCGGGACCAGATGGGTTGAGCGCGGCGCTCAGTGAGGCGCGGCAGGCCCGTACCCTGGCAGAACTGCGCGGCGGCACCGTCGCCGTGCTGGCGACCGACGAGATCGACTCCCACGCGCTGTTGCTCGCGACGGTGCCCGACGACGTCCGGCGAACGTTTCTCAACCGCGTGCTTGGTCCGGTGCTGGCCTACGACAAGCGGCATGGCTCCGACCTGATCGACACACTAGAGGCGTTCCTGGCCGCCTCCGGATCGTGGACGGTGTGTGCGGAGCGGCTCCACGTGCATGTGAACACCCTGCGATACCGGATCAAGCGCATCGAGGAGCTGACCGGCCGGTCGTTGTCGACGCTGGAGCACCGGGTGGACTTTTTTCTCGCGTTGCGGGCTCGGTAGTGGTCGTCGGCTACCGTCATCGTCGTGCGTGCTCTGGATGACATCGACTTCGACGGTGCCCGCGTCTACGCGATCCCGATGACGACGCGGTTCCGGGGCATCACGGTGCGCGAGGGGATGCTGCTGCGCGGCCCCGCTGGGTGGGGCGAGTTCTGCCCGTTCCCGGAGTACGACGACCGCACGGCGGCGTCGTGGCTGGCCACGGCCGTCGAGCAGAGCGCGGTGGGTTGGCCCGAGCCGGTGCGCGAGGAAATACCGATCAACTGCACCGTGCCCGCCGTCGAGCCGGAGCGTGCGCACCACATCGCGCAAACGTCGGGCTGCGCCACGGCCAAGATCAAAGTCGCCGACCATCCCGACTCGCTTGCCGACGACCTGGCCCGCGTCGAGGCGGTGCGGGGCGCCCTCGGCCCGTCCGGCGCCATCCGCGTCGACGCCAACGCCGCCTGGGACATCGACACCGCGATCCGCCACATCCGCCAGCTCGACAAGGCGGCAGGCGGACTGGAGTACGTCGAGCAGCCGTGCCCGACGATCGAGGAACTGGCCGCCGTCCGGCGCGCGGTCGATGTTCGGATCGCGGCGGACGAGTCCATCCGGCGGGCCGAGGACCCGATGCGCGTCGCCGTCGCAGGCGCGGCGGACGTCGCCGTCATCAAGTGCACGCCGCTCGGTGGGGTGCGGCGCGCGTTGCGCATCGCGGAGGCGGCCGGACTGCCGTGCGTGGTGTCCTCGGCGCTGGAGACGAGCATCGGCCTCGGTGCGCAGCTCGCGCTCGCGGGGGCGTTGCCCAAGCTCGACTTCGCGTGCGGGCTCGGCACGACGTCGTTGCTGTGGGACGACGTCGTGGCGGAGCCGGTGCGGCCCGTCAACGGCACCGTGCCGGTGCCCCGCACGCCGCTGGCACCGGATCAAGACCGGCTCGCCGCAGCAGAGCAGACCGATCCAGACCGCGTCGCCTGGTGGCGCGACCGCCTGCGCCGCACCCGCGCGGAACTCGCTGAAGCACCTGAACAGGGTCAGTGGTAATCCGTTGCCATTGTGCTACCATTGCCGTGGAACGGCGAAGGAGTTCGGATGGCCGCTTCACGAATTGACAAGGCAGGACGAGTCGTCATACCGCTTGAGATTCGTCGCGCCTTGCGACTGGAGGAAGGTGGCGAAGTCGAACTCATGCTGTCAGCTGAGGGTGTCTCGATTCGTAAGGTCGCGCCTGAACCGGATGTGACCGTGGAAAATGGTCTTCCTGTGATCTCGTTGGGTGGCGCCGCCGTCACCAACGACAGTGTCTTGGACGTCATCGATCGTGACCGGGGAGCGCGGTGAGCTTCGCGGTCGACACGTCCGTGATCATCGCGTCCACGATTGCGGAGCATGAGTACCACGCGCCCGCGCGCCGTGCGATGACACGCGCGACCCATTTGCCAGCGGCGTGTCTTGCCGAGTCGTGGTCGGTGCTGACTCGAGCGTTCGGACTTGATCCGGTGACCGTTGGCCAAGTGATCACGGCGCTCGTGAAGTCGGGCCGGGATCTTCTGGTGGCTACGCGGGAGGACTACGCCGAGGTGTTTCGTCATGGCGCGGCGATTGGGCTGCGCGGCGACATTCACGACGCGCTGATCTGGCAGGCGTGTCAACGGTCGGATGTCGAGCTCGTCACGCTCGATCGGCGCTGGGTGCAGCGCGCGGGGCAACCGGACCGGTGTCGTTACCTCCTGGACGAACGGGCGTAACACCGTTCGCCAAACCCCGAGCTCTTGCCGCGGTGATCACAACCTCACCCGCACCGGTTACCGCGCGCGTGGTGGTTCTGACACCCTGGCAGCATGGCTGCGATACCCAAGGCTGAGCTGCACGTCCACATCGAGGGCACGCTCGAGCCTGCGATGGTCTTCGACCTCGCCGAGCGGAACCACATCGACTTGCCCTACGACTCGGTCGCCGAGCTCGAGGCCAAGTACCGCTTCACCGACCTCCAGTCCTTTCTCGACATCTACTACGAGAACATGGCCGTGCTGCGGACGCGACAGGACTTCCACGACCTCGCCGCCGCCTACCTGCGCACCTGTCCTGAACAGGGCGTGCGGCACGCGGAGATCTTTTTCGACCCGCAGGCGCACCTGAAGCGGGGCGTATCGATCGACACCGTCATCACCGGATTGTGTGATGCCATCGACGAATACCGTGATCAGGTGAGTGCGAGCCTCATCCTGTGCTTCCTGCGGGACGACACCGCCGAATCCGCCATGGCGACGCTGCTGGCCGCGGAGCCGTACCTCGACCGCATCATCGGTGTCGGGCTCGACTCCGCCGAGGTGGGGCACCCGCCGTCGAAGTTCGCGGAGGTGTTCCAGCGCGCTCGCGAGAAGGGTCTGAAGGTGGTCGCGCACGCGGGGGAGGAGGGCCCGCCCGAGTACGTGCGCGAGGCACTGGACGTCCTTGGTGCGCAGCGCATCGACCACGGCATCCGTGCGCTCGACGACCCTAAGCTGGTGGCGCGGTTGCGTCGCGAGCAGATCCCGCTGACCGTGTGCCCGCTGTCCAACGTCCGGCTCGGCGTGTTCGGCGATATTCGTGAGCACACCCTGCCCCGGATGCTGGACGAGGGTCTGCTTGTCACCGTCAACTCCGACGACCCCGCGTACTTCGGCGGTAACGTCGAGGCCAACGTCGCCGCGATCCGCGAGCACCTGGGCGTCACCGAGAAGCAACTGCGAGCGCTGGCGGAGAACTCGGTGCGTGCGTCGTTCCTCGATGAGCAGACCAAGGAGCGCCTGCTCGTCGAGGTCGACGCCTGGAACGGCTGAACGTTCGTGAGCGCCGATCAGGGTTAGCACCCCCGATCGGCACTCACGACCCGGCTACGCCGCGAACCATATGAAGTAGGCCAGGAACACCAGCAGCAGTACGTACAGCGCCGGGTGGACGTCTCGCCAGCGCCCCCGGAACAGCATCATCAGCGGGTAGAAGATCAGGCCGAGCGCGATGCCGTTGGCGATCGAGTACGTCAGCGGCATCGCGATCACCATCACGAACGCCGGAATCGCGAACTCCAGCTTGTTCCACTCTATGCCGCCGAGACCGGTCGCCATCAACACACCGACGACGATCAGGGCGGGCGCGGTCACCTCGGGCGTCACCACCGCCAGCAGCGGCGAGAAGAACAGCGACAGTAGGAACAGCACCGCCGTGAACACCGACGTCAGCCCGGTCCGGCCACCAGCGGCGACACCGGCGGACGACTCGATGTAGGACGTCGTGGTCGACGTCCCGAGCACCGCGCCACCCATGGTCGCTACCGAGTCGGAGGTGAACGCGCGCATCGCGCGGGGCAGCTTGCCGTCACGCAACAGGCCGGCCTGGTTGGCGATCGCGATCAACGTGCCCGAGGTGTCGAAGAAGTCCACGAACAGCATCGTGAACACCACGATCGCCATCTGCGCCGTGAACAGCTCCGGGATGTTCGTGATCGCCTCGCCGAACGTTGGTGCCAGGCTGGGCACGCCGCTGACCACGGCGTCAGGCGGGTCGATGTAGCCGGTGATGACCCCGGCCGCCGCGGTGAGCACCATGCCGTAGAACACGCCGCCCCGAATGCCGCGCACCAGGAACAACGTCGTCATCAGCAGACCGAACGCGGTCAGCACGGTGCCCGCCGAGGTCAGGTCGCCCAGAGTGACCAGGGTCGAGTCACTGTCTACGACGACACCGGCGTTCTGCAGCCCGATGAAGGCGATGAACAAGCCGATCCCGGCGCCGGTGGCGAGCTTGAGCTGGATGGGGATGGCATTGATGATCGCTTCCCGGACACCGGTGACCGCGAGGAGGAAGAACAGCAGGCCGGAGGCGAATGTGCCCGCCAGCGCAGTCTGCCACGGGATGCCCAGCGTCAGCACCACGGTGAACGCGAAGAAGGCGTTCAAGCCCATGCCTGGCGCGAGCGCGATAGGGTAGCGCGCCCACAGGCCCATGATCAGCGTGCCGAGCGCGGCGGCCAGCCCGGTCGCGACGAAGATCGCGTCGGTGTCCATCCCGGTTTCGCCGAGAATGCTGGGGTTGACGAAGAGGATGTAGGCCATCGCGAGGAACGTCGTGACGCCCGCGATGGCCTCTCTGCCGACGGTCGTGCCTTCCGTGCTTAGCCGAAAGAAACGGTCCACGATATTGCCGCTTTCGCCCTGGTCTGGGGCCGAGACCTTGTCGTCCGACGTCACGATCGTCCTCCTGCCGGTGCTGAATGATCTCGCGATGTGGCCCCTGATCCTGCACCACGGACGCGGTTCGTCCAAGTCCAGCGGGGTGACACTGTGATAAGCGACGATCGTTCGTGGCCACCTTGACGAGATGCCGTGATGTGACCCACTATGATTTCGTATTCCGGTAAATGCATTCCAAGACTCGGAAGTGCGGAGGCGGGCATGGTTGACCTGGCGTTCAGGGCGCGACGAGCTATCACGGCGGCAGGCGAGGTCGCGCGGTCGATCGGCGTCTCGGACGGAAAGATCGTGGCCATCGAACCGTACGACGCCGATCTGGACGCCGATCGCGTCATCGACCTGGACGACGACGTCGTGCTGCTGCCCGGCCTCGTCGACACCCACGTGCACGTCAACGACCCTGGCCGCAGCGAGTGGGAGGGTTTCGAGACGGCGACCCGCGCGGCGGCGGCAGGTGGCATCACCACCCTCGTGGACATGCCGCTGAACAGCATCCCGCCCACGGTCGACGTCGAGTCGCTTGAGGTGAAGCGCAAGACCGCCGAGGGCAAGGTGCATATCGACGTCGGGTTCTGGGGCGGCGCCGTGCCGGGCAATCTCGGGGACCTGCGCGGTTTGCACGACGCGGGCGTGTTCGGGTTCAAGTGCTTCCTGCTGCACTCCGGGGTGGACGAGTTCCCGCCGCTCGGCGCGCAGGAACTGGAGGACGCGCTGCGCGCGGTGCGTAGCTTCGGGGCGCAGATGATCGTGCACGCCGAGAACTCCGACGCCATCGAGCATGCGCCCGCCGCACAGGGGGCGCAGTACGAGAAGTTCCTGCGCTCACGTCCCCGTGGGGCGGAGAACGTGGCGATCGCGCAGGTCATCGAACTGGCGCGGTGGACGGGCGCACGGGTGCACATCCTGCATCTGTCCTCGTCGGACGCGCTGCCGATGATCGCCACCGCCCGCCGCGACGGCGTCGCGCTGACCGTGGAGACTTGCCCGCACTACCTGTGCTTCACCGCGGAAGAGATCCCGGAAGGCGCGACCGAGTTCAAGTGCTGCCCGCCGATCCGCGAGGCGGAGAACCGGGAACTGCTGTGGCAGGGGCTCGCCGACGGGACCATCGACTGCGTCGTCAGCGACCACTCGCCCTGCACGCCGGAGCTGAAACGGCTCGACATCGGCGACTTCGGCGTCGCGTGGGGCGGCATCGCGAGCCTGCAACTCGGCCTGCCCGCCGTCTGGACCGAGGCGCGGAAGCGCGGCTTCGCGCTGACCGACGTCGTCCGCTGGATGGCAGAACGTCCCGCCGCGCAGGTCGGCATGCGCCGCAAGGGGCACATCGCGCTCGGCTACGACGCGGACTTCTGCGTGTTCGCACCCGATGAGGGGTTCGTCGTGGACGTCGGGAAGCTGGCGCACCGCAACCCGGTCAGCGCTTACCACGGCCGCACGCTCTCCGGCGTTGTGCGCAACACCTGGCTGCGCGGCGCGGAGATTTCGGGGGAGGAGCCCACCGGGACGTTGCTGCGACGCGGGATGTGCTGACTAGCCGAGATTGACCCAGACCGCCACGGCGGGCACCGCGCCGGTGTTGGCGATGCGGTGCGGCCTGCTGGACGGGAACTTGATGGCGTCGCCAGGGCCGAGTTCGTGGGTGTCGTCGCCGACCTCGATGAGGAGCCTCCCGGACAGCACGCTGCCCATCTCGTGCCCGCCGTGGCGCAGGAACTCACCGTCCTGGGTGGACTCCGCGCCAGGCGGATAGGTGCATTCGTAGATCTCCAGTCCAGGCACGGATTCGGGTAGGAGCCGCCGGTAACGCACGCCCTGGCCTAGTTCGAGCATCGGCATGTCGCCGCCGCGCGTGACGACGACGTCGTCGTCGAGGGCGTGGGTGGCGCGCCCGGGTTCGAACACCGCCGACAGTGGCGCGTTGAGCAGCGACACGATCTGGATCAGGCGCGTGACCGATGGCCGCATCGTGCCGCGCTCGATCTGCGACAGTGCGCTCGGGCTGATGCCCAGCTCGCCGGCGAGCGCGCGTAGCGACGTGCCCTTGGCACGACGAAGGGTGCGTATGCGGGCGCCGATGTCATCGCCGTCGCGTGATTCGTCTGGAACGTCCTGCGGCGCATGAGCCATAACGTTGTCGAGTCTAGGGCGATCGAGGTGACGTCGTCGGCTTGTCACGACACCGTGACCCAACTCGGTGTTCAGCTATCGCTTCACAAAGACGTCGCTCATCTATTGACGTACGTCACACCTAAGTGCTGTACTCCAATGAACGGAAGCTTGTTTCCGTAAAGCGGAATCATAGACAGCCTTATCCACAGCACTCAGGGAGACTCCCGTGAGTAACGAGCAGATCGCCGCGAGGATCCATCGCAGCCCGTCCACCCCCGTTCCGGACGTCTCGGCCTCGGCTTCCGCGGAGCCGGACTCCTTGGTCGTCCCCACCGACGACCCCACCCTCTACAACAAGGACCTCGCCCCGCTGCCACACGCCAAGCGCAAGTGGGGCGCGTTCGAGATCTTCAACGTCTGGTCCAACGACATCCAGAGCTTGTTCGGCTACACGCTGGCGGCCACGCTGTTCATCTCCTACGGCCTCAGCGGTTGGGCGGTCATGGCGGGCATCGTGCTCGCCGGGTTGATCGTCATGGGCTTGGTGAACCTGACCGGGAAGCCCAGCGTCCGCTACGGCATCCCGTACCCCGTGATGGCGCGCGCCAGCATGGGTGTGCGCGGCGCGCAGTTTCCCGCGTTGGTACGCGGCATCGTGGCGATCTTCTGGTACGGCGTACAGACGTACTTCGCGTCGACCGCGATCGCGCTGCTCATCACCGCCGTCACCGGATCGTCCGGTGGGCCGACGTTCCTTGGGATGACCGCGATCGGCTGGCTGTCGTACGTCATCGTCGCGGTGTTCCAGGTCGGGCTGTTCCTGCGCGGTATCGACTGGATCTCCCGCTATCTCAACTGGGCCGCGCCGATGGTCTACGTCGTGATGATCGCGCTGATGGTGGCCATCTGGGTGCGGGCGGGTGGAGGTCTGCTCGGCGAGCTCGGCACGATGTTCTCCGGCGTAGGTTCGTACGACGGCGGGCCAGTGCTCGCGTTCGTCGCTGTCGTCGGCACGATGGTCGCCTATTTCGCCGCCGTGATCATCAACTATGGCGACTTCTCACGATTCGTGAAGACAGAGCGCAAGATGCGGCGTGGCAACTTCTGGGGCCTCCCAGTAAGCCTCGCGGTGTTCTCGCTGCTCGCGATGGTGATCACCGCCGGTACCGGTGTCCTCTACGGCGAGGCGCTGACCGACCCGGCCGCGATCGTCGAGCAGGTCGACAACATCTGGCTCACCGTGGTCGCCGCGCTGACGTTCTTCGCGGCGACCGTCGGCATCAACTTGGTCGCGAACTTCGTCCCGCCCGCTTACGACCTGGCGAACCTCATGCCTGGCAAGATCAGCGCCAGGACCGGTGGCATGATCGCCGCGTCCATCGCCTTCGTCATCGGTGGGCTGTGGGTGTCGTTCGTGTCGAATATGGGCATCGCGCAATTCGTCGACACGCTCGGCGCCGTGCTCGCACCGCTCTACGGCGTGCTGGTCGCCGACTACTACCTGGTGCGCAAGCAGCGTCTGAACGTTCAGGAGCTGTTCAACGCCGAGGAGGGCAGTGCGTACTACTACGTCAAGGGCTGGAACCTGCGCGCCCTCGCCGCATTCGGCATCGCCGCGGTGTTCTCGGTGGCGACCGTGTGGGTACCGGCGCTGACGAACCTGACCGGGTTCGCGTGGATCCTCGGCGCGGCCATCGGCGCTGTACTGCACGTGCTGTTCATGCGGGGGCACCGAGAAGCAGCGCGAGTCGAGGCTGAGCCCGCGCACTGATCCCGAGTGCCGAGTTAATCAACATTGCTCCCCGTGTGACGAAGAATATCCGACAAAGCGGATAAAATTCGGTCTCCCAGGGAGCACGGTTGATCAACTACTCAGGGCGACCGAGCGCCAAGCCTTGTGGACGGCTTGGCGCTCGGCCCTCTTCCTAGGCGGGAGGCTCGATGCCCTTGTACTGACGCCAGGAGCCGACGTCGGAGATGTCGGTGAGCGTTGCCGTGCGGCGGTATTCCTTACGCAGCACGACCGCGAACGACGACGTGCCGTCCTCCAGCTCGATGACGCTTAGCTCCAGTTCTGGTGGCTCCGCGGGCAGCAGCGAGTCGCGCAGCGTCTCCATCGGCAGGTCATACAGTTCACCCCAGACAGCGACGCCGCCCTCGTCGACGGGCTCCAGGGCGGGGAAGCGGTCGTCGACAGAATGGAAGCGGTACTTCGGCGCGGTGCGTGTCTCCTTCACCAGCGGTGCGCCCCGCAACTGGTGATGCAGATCGCCGCCGCGCATTCCGCCGCCATTGAGGAACATATAGACCACGGGAAACCTCCAGGGAGTTCGGTCAAGAGCGCGCATATCGCGCGTCCGGGACTTTTGCTCAGCCGAGAACAAGACGTTCGACGTCGACAGCGGCCTGCTCGGACACCGCCGCGGCCGCTAGCGCGGCGCGCACGCCATCGGCGTCGGCCAGCGGTCGCTTGGAGACGACGACCTCGGCCGCCGACGCGCTGAGCCCGGCATCCTCGGTCAGCACCGTGACGGCGTTCGCGCCGGGCAGCCGGTCGAACCAGTTCAGCCCGATCCGTTTTCGCCCCGCTGCGGTGAGGTCGCCGAACAGCCGGAGGCGAGCGAATCCGCCGTCCGGATAGACGTCGACCCGAGCGTGTGTCACCGGAGCGGACTCGGCGACCAGGAACCGATGGCAGGTGTCGGGCTGCAGCCGGGTGCGGCTGATGAGTTCCTGCCAGTCCTGCGTGTGGTCGGGATCAGTTCCGCCGACAAGGCGGAACCAACCGGGTGCGTTGCCTTTGAAATGCGTGGTATCCACGACGACCTGCCGCACGACGCCCTCGGCCGCGAGCCGCACGCTAACCCAGTCGTTGGCGTCGTCGCGGCGACGAGCCGTCTCCCAACCTTCGCCCATGCTGTGCGCGTTGCCGGGCAGTAACAGGTTGTTCGGAGTGGAGAAGAACCTGTTGGAGCAGTCGGTGACCGCGCCCCCGTTCGCCATCGCCGCCAGGTCGAGCGGCATCCCGACGAACCAGCGCGGGTCCGGCACCACCTCGCCGTGCACGCGCAGCCGTGCGACGCCGCCGTCCGGATGGATGTTCAGCCGCACGTGAGTGAACCGCTGCGTCGAGTCGGTGGGAAACAGGTTCGCGGTGTCGCCCTTCAGCGGGGAGCGTGGCAGGATCTCCACCCACTCGGCGTCCGCCAGTTCATCGGGGGAGGGGTAGCCGGGGATCGCGGCCGCCTCGACGGAGCACTCCTCGGGGTAGTTGCCCTTGAAGAACGCCGTGTCGACGTTGACTCCGTGAATGACGCCGGGCGCACCAAGCCGCACCACGGCCCAGTCGTGGCCGGGTTCACGACGACGGCGCGTCTCCCAGCCGTCGTAGACCTGCCCCTTGTGACCGAACGTGTGCGGGCGGAACTCCGGCGCGCCGGGATTGAGCAGGTTCTCTTTCTCCGCGAAGAACTCGTCGTTGGCCGCGATGACGGCACCGCCGAGCGCCCTCGCGGCGAGATCGGGCAGGTCGGTGAATGCGGTGCTCGTCATCGCGTCTCCTCCAAGTGGGTGTCGGTGTCGATTATCGCCGCCAGCCGCTGCTCGGCGAGCCGCTCCAGCAGCGGGCCCGCTTCGTCGACGCAACGGCGCTGGTCCGGTTCGATGTCGGTCAGCGCATAGGCACCCGCGAACCCCGCCGCATGGAGGGCCGCGTGGGGCAGCAGGCACCGGCCCGCCACCGCCACCACCGGTACTCCGGCGGCGCGAGCGGCGTCGGCTACACCAGCGGGTGCCTTGCCACGCAACGTTTGCTCGTCGAGTGACCCCTCCCCGGTGACGACGAGCGATGCGCCCGTCAACTGCCGGTGGAAGCCGACGAGGTCGAGCAGGTACTCGATACCGGGCCGGAGTTTGGCGTCGAGCAAAGCGAGCGCGGCGAACCCGACACCGCCCGCCGCACCAGCGCCGGGCAACGTCGCGGTCGCGGGCGCGACGCCAGCGTCTCGCTCCAGCACCTCAGCCCAACGGGCCAGCGCGGCGTCCAGCAGCTCGACCTGCTCGGCGTCAGCGCCCTTCTGCGGGCCGTATACCCCTGCCGCGCCGTGCTTACCGAGCAGCGGGTTGTCGACGTCGCTCGCGACGACGATGTCCGCCTCGCCCACCGCCGGATGCACACCGGATACGTCCACGGTGGCCAGCCTCGTGAGTGCTTCTCCGCCCGGCGGCAGGTCGTCCCCGTGCTCATCGAGCAGCCGCACGCCGAGGGCCTGTGCCATACCCGCGCCACCGTCGGTGCAGGCACTGCCCCCGAGACCGAGCACGATCGTGCGGCAGCCGTCGTCCAGCGCGGCACGGATGACCTCGCCGGTGCCGAACGACGTCGCGATCAGCGGAGCCAGCCGTCGTCCTGGCAGACGGGACAGCCCGGAGACGTCGGCCAGCTCCACCACAGCGGTGTCACCCTGGCGTACGTAGGCGGTGGTCACCGGCTCGCCGGTGGGGCCGCTCGCGGTCACCGGCACCCGGGTGAAACCCGCCGCCAGCGTGGCGTCCAGTGTGCCGTCACCGCCATCGGCGACCGGCACCTCGCGGACGTCGACGTCAGGTCGCGCGCGCCGCAGGCCCGCCGCGACGTGCGCGGCGACCTCCGGCGCGGACAGCGAACCCTTGAACTTGTCTGGCGCGACCACCACCTGGTTCATGAACCTATGGTGGCGATCGCCGTCGGGGCATGCTCGGCCGAGGTGGCCAACTCCTCGAACTCGTTCACGTTGTCGAGTTCGGTGCCCATCGCGATGTTGGTGACTCGCTCCAAGATGACTTCGACGACGACCGGAACCCGGTATTCGGCCATGAGTGAACGGGCCTTGTCGAAGGCGGGTTGGATCTCGTCGGGGTCGTGCACGCGGATGGCTTTGCAGCCGAGACCTTCCGCGACCTTGACGTGGTCCACGCCGTATGAGTTCAGCTCGGGGGCGTTGAGGTTGTCGAAGCTGAGCTGCACGCCGTAGTCCATGTCGAACTGCCGCTGTGCCTGCCGGATCAACCCGAGATAGGAGTTGTTCACCACGACGTGCAGGTAGGGCAGGTTGAACTGCGCGCCGACCGCCAGTTCTTCGATCATGAACTGGAAGTCGTAGTCACCCGAGAGCGCGACAACGGTGGCGTCCGGATCGGCCTTGGCGACGCCGAGGGCGGCGGGTGCGGTCCAGCCGAGGGGTCCGGCTTGGCCGCAGTTGATCCAGTGCCGCGGCCGGTACACGTGCAGGAACTGCGCGCCCGCGATTTGGGACAGCCCGATCGTGCTGACATAGCGCGTCTCCGGTCCGAACGCGCGGTTCATCTCCTCGTAGACCCGTTGCGGTTTGATCGGCGTCTGGTCGAAGTGGGTCTTTCGCTGCAACGTCGCCTTGCGGCGCTGACAGTCGGCCACCCACGCGACGCGGTCTGGCAGCCCGCCTCGTGTCGCTCGCTCCCGCGCGACGTCGAGCAGCATGCGCAGCGCCGCACCCGCGTCGGAGGTGATGCCGTAGTCCGGCGCGAACACCCGGCCGATCTGGGTGGGTTCGATATCGATGTGCACGAAGGTGCGGCCCTGGGTGTAGGTGTCGAGGCCGCCGGTGTGGCGGTTGGCCCACCGGTTGCCGATGCCGAGCACGAAGTCGGATTCGAGCAACGTCGCGTTGCCGTAGCGGTGCGCGGTTTGCAATCCGGCCATGCCCGCCATCAGCGGGTGGTCGTCCGGGATGGTGCCCCACCCCATCAGCGTCGGGATGACGGGGATGTTCAGCAGTTCGGCGAGTTCGACCAGCTCGGTCGACGCGTCGGCGTTGATGATGCCGCCGCCCGCGACGATCAGTGGCCGCTCCGCCTCAGCGAGCATGTCGAGCGCCTTCTCGACCTGTGCCCGGCTCGCGGCGGGCTTGTGCACGGCGAGGGGCTGGTAGGTGTCTGGATCGAAGTCGATCTCGGAGAGCTGGACGTCGAGGGGCAGGTCGACCAGCACCGGTCCGGGGCGTCCGGAGCGCATCTCGTGGAACGCGCGCTGGAACACCCAGGGCACCTGCGCCGGTTCCAGGACCGTCACCGCCAGCTTTGCCAACGGCTTCGCGATCGACGAGATGTCGACGGCCTGGAAGTCCTCCTTGTGCAGCCGTGAGCGGGGTGCCTGGCCGGTGATGCAGAGGATCGGGATGGAGTCGGCGGCTGCCGAGTACAGCCCGGTGATCATGTCGGTGCCTGCGGGGCCGGAGGTGCCGATACACACGCCGATGTTGCCCGCGGTGGTGCGGGTGTAGCCCTCGGCCATGTGGGAGGCGCCCTCGACGTGGCGGGCGAGCACGTGGTCGATCTCGCCGGAGTCACGCAGCGCGGCGTAGAACGGGTTGATAGCCGCGCCGGGCACACCGAACGCGGTACTGACACCTTCGGCTTTCAGAACCTCCACCGCCGCGCGGGCGGCCGTCATACGAGCCATGGGCGTTCTCCTTGCTGGGGCGGGCTACGGGAAAGGCTGTGGGGAGGGTGCGGCTGTCGACATACGCACAGGGAGCATGTCGACAGCCGCACCGGGGATCAGGTGATTAGCTGCGGCCGGAGAGCTCCTCGACCAGCTTGAGCAGCGCGGAGTGGTCCAGCGCGCCGTCGCCGCGGGCGACAAGGGCCGCGACCAGCTGGGAGGCCACCGCGCCGAGTGGGATCGTCACGCCTGCCTCGCGGGCAGCGGCCTGGACGATGCCGAGGTCCTTGTGGTGCAGCTCGGTGCGGAAGCCCGGCGTGAACTCGCGCTTGAGCATGCCCGCGCCCTTGCGTTCCAGGATCGCGCTGCCCGCGAGTCCGCCGTTCAGCACCGAGAGCGCGGCCTCGGTGTCAACGCCGTGTGCTTCCAGGAACACGATCGATTCGGCGACCAGCTCCAGGGTGCCCGCCACGATGAGCTGGTTGGCGGCCTTGACGGTCTGGCCGGAGCCTGCCTTGCCGACGTGCACCACGGTTTTGCCGACCGCGTCGAACACCGCCGATGCCGCCTCGAACGCCTCGGCCTCGCCGCCGACCATGATCGACAGCGCGCCGTCGATCGCGCCCTGCTCGCCGCCGGAAACCGGAGCGTCCAGCGCCCGCACGCCCTGCTGGGCGGCCTGTTCGGCGACCGTGCGGGCGGTGTCCGGCTTGATCGTGGAGCAGTCGATGTAGAGCACCCCGGCTTTGGCGTTGGCCAGCACGCCGTCCTCACCGAGCGCGACCCGTTCGACGTCGGGGGAGTCCGGCAGCATGGTGATCACGACGTCGGCGTCGCGCACCGCTTCGGCCACTGATGACGCGGCCTTGCCGCCCTGCTCGGCCAGCCGGTCCACCGCCGCTTGGCTGCGGTTGTAGCCGACGACGTCGAAACCGGCCTTCACCAGGTTGGCCGCCATCGGCCCACCCATGATGCCGAGACCGATGAATCCCACTGTGGTCATCGCTTCAAGTCCTTTCTATGTGCTATCGGGTGAACCAGCCGAAGCTGTCGGCGGTGGCACCGGATGGCTTGTATTCCGCCGCGATCCAGCCGGTGTAGCCACGCTCGCTGAGCTGGTCCAGGTAGCCGCTGATGTCGAGCGTGCCGGTGCCGGGCTCGTTGCGGCCTGGCGCGTCGGCGATCTGCACGTGGGCGATGCGGTCGGCGTGGGTGTCGATGGCCCGCGCGACATCATCGCCGTTGACGTGCAGATGGTAGAGATCAGCGAGGAGTGCGGCATTGGTCGCGCCACGCTCGGCGAGCGCCGTGATGACGTCGATGGCGTCGTTGGCGGTGCGCAGTGGATATCCGGTCGCGCCGCTGACGGGTTCGATTAGCACGGTGCCGCCGATCTCGGCGACGGCCGATGCCGCGTGGCTGAGGTTGTCCAACGCGAGCTTGTCTTGCGTATCCGGGTCCGTGTCGTCGAAACGGTTGCCGTACAGCGCGTTGAACGCCCGGCAGCCCGTGCGTTCACCCAGGGCGGCGACGACGGCGGCGTTGTCCCGGAACTCCTGCTCGCGACTTGGCCAGGACACGATGCCTCGGTCACCGGCGGGCATGTCCCCGGCGAAGAAGTTCAGCCCGATCAGCGACACGCCCGCGTCGTCCAGCGCGGCCACGAACTCGTCTTGCTCCGCCTGGCTCGGCACTGGTTCCGCGAACGGCCACCAGAACTCAACGGCGTCGAAACCGGCCGCCTTCGCTGCCGCCGGACGTTCGAGCACGGGCAGTTCGGTGAACAGGATCGAGCAGTTCACCGCGAAGCGATTCGCGTGCCGGTCCATGATGGCTCCTGTACTTTCATGATGCGGAAATATTGTTCTGTTTTCTGGAAATTAGCGTACGACGCGGGTGTGAGCTGCGTCAAGCGAGTCGCTACGGCGACAAAAAACGGCACCCCGCTCGCTCGCGGGGTGCCGTCGGTCGATGCGCCGGGTCGCTTCAGCCGCCGCGTTCCTGCTCGGCGATCGACTTGGACAGCCGGGCGCCGATCTCGATCGCCGTCGGTGCGATGCGTTCCGCGATCTCCGGGGTGAGCCTGCCTTCCGGGCCGGACACCGACACCGCTGCCGGGACGGGGCAACCGGTCAGTGGCACGGCGATGCAGCGGACGCCCAACTCCTGCTCGCTCTCGTCCAGTGCGTACCCCTGTGTGGCGATGTCGGCCAGGTGGGAGATGAACTCCTCCGGGTCGGTGTGGGTGTGTGGGGTGTAAGCGGGCATGCCGGTTCGCCGCAGCAGCGCCCTCACCTCATCGGGTGGAAGTTGCGAGAGCACTGCCTTGCCGACACCGGTGCCGTGTGGCAGCAGCCGACGTCCCACCTCGGTGAACATCCGCATCGAGTGCTTCGAGGGGACCTGCGCGACGTAGACCATCTCGTCGCGTTCCAGCACGGCCAGATTCGCCGTCTCGCCTGTGGTATCGACGAGCTCCGTGAGGTGCGGTCGTGCCCAGGTGCCGAACTGCTTGCTTGCCTGCTCGCCGAGTCGGATCAGGCGAGAGCCGAGGGCATAGTGCCGGTTCGCGTTCTGCCGGACGTAGCCCAGCTCGACAAGGGTGCGGATCAGCCGGTGGATCGTGGGCATGGGTAGCCCCGTTGTGGCCGCCAGTTCGGAGAGGCTCGCCTCGCCCCCGGTGTCGGCGAGCCCCTCGAGCAGCTCAAACGCGCGCCGGAGCGACTGGACGCCGCCGCCCCCACCGCCGGTCTGCTTCGGGGATGTCATGCCGACTCCTTTCGTCGAGCCCCACATTGTTGTTCCGTAATGCAGAAACTATAGTCCGTTATGTAGAGAAGCGCAGTAACCCGTGGCTTGGAGAGTTCGTATGACTGATGTTCGTGTCCTCGGTGGCTCCGTCGATCGAGGCGACGAGATCCTGACCCCCGAGGCGCTCGCCTTCGTCGGTGGGCTGCACAAGGCGTTCGCCGCCCGGCGCGACGAACTGCTCCGTGCACGCGCCGAGCGTAGGGACGCCGCGGCGAAGGCGGGCAAGCTTGACTTCCTGCCGGAGACCAAGGAGGTGCGCGAGGGCGACTGGCAGGTGGCTCCCACCCCGGAGGCGCTGCGCAACCGTCGCGTCGAGATCACAGGTCCGACCGACCGCAAGATGACCATCAACGCGATGAACTCCGGCGCCAAGGTGTGGCTGGCCGACCTCGAGGACGCCAACACGCCGCACTGGTCCAACGTCGTCTCCGGCCAGGTCAACCTGTACGACGCCGCGCGCGAGACGATTTCGCTGGACACCGGCGCCAAGAAGTACGAGCTCCGCGACGACGTCGAGCGCCCGACCATCGTGGTGCGTCCGCGCGGTTGGCACCTGCCCGAGCGCAACATCACCGTCGACGGTGAGATCACCGTGGGTGCGCTTGTCGACTTCGGCCTGCACTTCTTCCACAACGCGAAGTATCTGACAGAGCGGGGCACCGGTCCGTTCTACTACCTTCCGAAGATGGAGAGCCACCTCGAGGCGCGGCTGTGGAACGACGTGTTCACGCACGCCCAGAAGGAGCTGGGCATCCCGCACGGCACGATTCGTGCCACCGTGCTGATCGAGACCATCCCGGCAGCCTTCGAGATGGAGGAGATCCTCTACGAGCTGCGCGACCACGCCGCCGGCCTGAACGCGGGCCGCTGGGACTACCTGTTCAGCGTCATCAAGTACTTCCGCGACGCGGGCGAGAAGTTCACGCTGCCGGACCGCAACTCCGTCACCATGACCGCGCCGTTCATGCGCGCTTACACCGAGCTGCTGGTGCGCACCTGCCACAAGCGCGGCGCGATGGCCATCGGTGGCATGGCCGCGTTCATCCCGAGCAAGGACCCCGAGGTCAACGAGAAGGCCTACGCCAAGGTCACCGACGACAAGAACCGCGAGGCCAACGACGGCTTCGACGGCTCGTGGGTCGCCCACCCCGGCATGGTCGCGCTGTGCCGGGAGCAGTTCGACAAGGTGCTCGGCGACAAGCCGAATCAGGTCGACCGCAAGCGCGAGGACGTCTCGGTGACCGCCGAGCAGCTGCTCGCCGTGGAGGAGACCCCAGGTTCATGCACCGAGGCTGGGCTGCGCGGCGCGGTCGACGTCGGTGTCCGCTACATCGCGTCCTGGCTGAGCGGTAACGGCGCGGCCGCGATCCACAACCTGATGGAGGACGCGGCGACCGCCGAGATCTCCCGCTCGCAGCTGTGGCAGTGGGTGAACAATGGTGTCGAGCTGGAAGGCGGCGTGAAGGTCACCGCTGACCTGGTCCGCGAGGTGCTCGCCGAGACTCGGAAGGAGCTCGCTGGCGAGATCGACGCCGAGGTGCTCGACCCAGCCGTCGAGCTGTTCGAGCAGGTCGCGCTGGCGGACGAGTTCCCGGACTTCCTGACGCTGCCCGCCTACGACCGCATCCAGTGACACACCGTCCTAGGTGACGCATGGCGGCCCCCGGTCACTGCCGGGGGCGGCCATGCGGTTGTGTCCTGCGTTCCCGACGGTGTGTCCGACACTCACGACGTTGTGTCCTGCACTCACGACGTTGTGTCCTGCACTCACGACGTTGTGTCCGTCAGTCAGGGCGGTTCGTGCGTGGCTCGAACGGTGGCACGTCCGGGTCGTCGTCGGCGGGCGGCTCCGGATCGCGCCACGTCTCAGCGCGCGTCGGCTTGTCGCCACGCAGCGTGCCTTCGAGTTCTTCCTTGAGCGCCTCGTCCTGTCGGGGTGAATGCTTCTCGCTTTCGCGCTCCATCTCACCTCCCTGATGGGGTGCGTTTGTGGTCCGGCGTACCCACAGGTCGTGGTGACAAACCCGTGTCCCACGCAGCAGTGCGCCGAACGACTGGCGCGAATGCCTAATACAACGTCGTGAGTGTCGGACACACTGTCGTGAGTGTCGGACACAACGTCGGGAACGCAGGACACACCGTCGTGAGTGTCGGACACGGCGCGGTGGTGGCTCAGGGTAGGGCGGCGCGGATGCGACGGGCACGTTCGTCGGGGTGCTGGTTGGGGCAGCTGGCGCACTTGGCGAGTCCCGTGGCCTTGTCGATCAAACAGCAAGACACCCGCCGCACGACCAGACGGTCGCCGTAGCGTTCGAACCGTGGCCGGGGGAGTGCGGGGCCAATCCCGTCCGCGACCGCGCTCACCACGGTTAGCGCACGGTCGACGTCACCGATTGCCTGCCCTGCCCAGAGCGCCCGGTTGGCGATCGAGTCAGCGGCGATCGCCCACAACGCCCGCTCGCTAGCACCACACGCGGACGACACCGAAGTGACGGCGGCCGCTAGCGCGGCACCCATCGCCTTGCCCAGTGCGACAGCGTCACCGTCGAAGGGGCGGGAGGAGTGCGCGTCGACCAGCCGACCGTCGGAGTGAATCTGCAACGTCACCGCGTCAAGCGAGGGATCAGCGGCTCGTCCGGTGTGCAGCAGCGCCTCCAACGGTGGCGCGACCAGCACCGACGACGTCGAGTACCACCACACCGTGCCAAGCACCCGGTTCGGCGCCGACCCGTACAGCGCCCGCGCGAGCCGCAACCGTTCCGCCATCCAGTCCGGGTCGGTGATTAACGCGGCGCTGAACTCCGTCATCCCGCCTCACCTCGGGGCCGGTACACGCCGACCGTGCACGACACGGTGACCGTCACGTTGTCCGGCAGCGCGTCGAGCGCGCCCGGGGAGAGGTGATGCGCTGCCGGTCCCATCTCGATCAGTGTCCGTGCCTCCGTCGCGGACAATTCCAGCGGGTAGCTGACGTCTTCGGCGTCGGCCTGCTCGAAATGCCGCGACAGGCCTTCCGTCAACCGCTGTTCCTTCGCCGGATCGACGTCGAGGGTGAACTCGCGAAATTCGGCCAGGTGCGCGGATGTCGGTGTCACGACGACCAAGATCCCATCGGCGCGAAGCACGCGCCGGAACTCCGCGGGGTTGCGCGGCGCGAAGATGTTCAACACGACCGACGCGCAGCCGTCCGCGAGCGGTAGCGGCTCCCACGTGTTCCACACGGCGGCGGCGGCGCGCGGGTGCGCCCGTGCCGCGCGCCGGCACGCGGCGGCGGACAGGTCCAGCGCGAGGCCCGTCACGTCGGGGAGTGCCTCCAGCGTCGCCGCGAGGTAGTACCCGGTGCCCGCTCCGACGTCCACGACTAGAGCGTGTCTCCCGATTCATCGGGCGAGCATGACGGTGGCGGCGAGGAGTACGCCGCCGAAGTAGGTCCGCGCGTACTTGTCGTAGCGGGTCGCGATTCCGCGCCACTGCTTGAACCGGCCGAAACCGCGCTCGACGGTGTTGCGCTGCTTGTAGAGCTCGGGGTCGAAACCCGGTGGCCGACCACCGGCGGACCCCTTGTCCTTACGGCGTTTGGCCTGGTCGGAGCGCTCGGGGATGGTGTGCCGGAGGCGTCGCCGCCGCAGTTCGCGGCGAGTCGACGGGTGTGAGTAGGCCTTGTCCGCCAGCAGGCGATCCGGCCGGTGCCCGGTCGCGGCCAGGGCCTCGAGCAACGGCGCCAGGCGCGGATTGTCCCCGGCTTGCCCGGCGGACAGCAGCATGGCCACCGGGCGGACACCGGAGGTGACCAGGGCGTGGACCTTGGTGGTCAATCCGCCGCGCGAACGACCGATCGCGTGGTCGTCCGGCTCGGAAATCTTGTCATTCGACCTGGCCCCCTGTGTGGTCCGCGGAGGGCGCGCCGGCGGCATGCTGGTGCGCCCGCACGACGGTGGAGTCCACCGACAGCAACCAGTCCAGCTTGCCCGTATCGGCGTGGTCGGACAGCACATGCTCGAAGATCCGCTCGTACGTGCCGTCGCTTGACCAGCGGCGATGCCGCTTCCACAAGGTCTGCCAGGGGCCGAACTCAGCGGGCACATCACGCCACGGCGATCCGGTGCGAAAGCGCCACGCGATCGCTTCCAGCACCTGACGGTGATCACGCCAGCGCGCACCACGCCGCCCAACATCAGACGGCAACACCGGCTCGATCGACTCCCACAACTCGTCCGTGATCACACCAGTTCTGATCATTCACCGATCATCAGCGAACCACCGGCCGATATTCGGGAGACACGCCCTAGGCCCGAGGTGCCGGCTGCCGCACGGGAGACCGCCTCCGCCAGCGGTGTGTAATGCCCCGCGTCCAGGAACGCCGCCCGCGCCGCGACCATCTCCTTCGTGTCGGCCGTCCCCGACGGCACCTTCGCGTGCAGCAGGTTGACGTAGCCCTGCTTGGCGATGTCGAAGTTGTGTCCCTGCTCGCACCGCACGGCGCGCCCTGCGATCGCGAAACCAGTGCCACACAGCGAACAGCGCAAAGCTCGTAATACAGATGGCCTACACACGCCGCCCGCGGAGGCAGTCACCGACCGTGCGTTAACCATCGCACTCCGTTCAATATCCCTGGTCATGCTCTCCCGAATCAATCGGACAGGGGGTGGACAGCGGATGCGCGAAACGCACCGTTAACACGCCCTGTCGCTTGGTTCACGGCAGGGAAACGTGGCACGTCATTCCGCGCAACATGGCTTTCCCATGCTTTGGGCCAATTGTCATGTAGGCGAGTACGTCTCAAGGAGACACCATGGAAGGTAATACCGCCTGGCTGCTCACCAGCTCCGCGCTGGTGCTGCTGATGACGCCGGGTCTCGCGTTCTTCTACGGCGGCATGGTCCGCTCGAAGAGCGTGCTCAACATCATGATGCTCTGCTTCGGCGCCATGGGCCTGATCGGCGTGCTGTGGGTGATCTACGGCTACGGCATCGCCTACGGCGACACCATCGGAACGCTGTTCGGTTGGTCGTCCGACGCGATCGGGCTGAACGGTCTGATGGACCCGGCCGAGGACCCGACAGGGACGACGGTGGATGTCGCGTTCCAGGCGATGTTCGCCATCATCACGGTCGCGCTGATCGCGGGTGCCATCGCCGACCGGGTGCGGTTCGGGCCATGGCTGCTGTTCGCGGGCCTGTGGGCGACCCTCGTCTACTTCCCGGTCGCGCACTGGGTCTGGGGCGGCGGCTGGATCGCCGAGATGGGCGCGCTTGACTTCGCGGGTGGTACCGCGGTCCACATCAACTCCGGTGCCGCCGCGCTTGGCCTCGCGTTGGTGATCGGCAAGCGCAAGGGCTGGCCGAGGGAGCCGATGAAGCCACACAACTTGCCGTTCGTCATGCTCGGCGCTGGTCTGCTGTGGTTCGGCTGGTTCGGCTTCAACGCTGGTTCCGCGTACGCCGCCGACGGTGTCGCCGGTATCGCGTTCGTCAACACCCTGACGGCCACCTGTGCCGCGATGCTCGGCTGGCTGCTGCTCGAGCGCATCCGCGACGGTCACGCCACCAGTCTCGGTGCGGCGTCCGGCATCGTCGCTGGTCTGGTCGCCATCACCCCGGCGTGTGCCTTCGTCGACACCTGGGGCGCGCTGGCGATCGGTTTCATCGCCGGTGTCGTCTGCGCGCTCGCGGTGAGCCTGAAGTACAAGCTGGGTTACGACGACTCGCTCGACGTCGTTGGCATCCACATGATCGGTGGTCTGATCGGGACCGCGACGATCGCGCTGTTCGCCACCTCGACCGTCGACCCTGGTGCGGGCACCGAGGAGGCCTTCACCGAGGGCCTGCTCTACGGCGGTGGCCTTGACCTGGTCGTCCCGCAGCTCGCCGGCGCGTTCGGTGTCATGATCTACTCCTGCGCGGTGGCGATCATCCTGGGTCTGGCGATCCAGAAGACCATCGGCTTCCGGGTCAGCGAAGACGTCGAGACGTCTGGTATCGATGAGTCCGAACACGCCGAGGTCGCCTACGAGTTCGGCGCCCTGCGTGGCGGAAGGACCGGTGGCTCCGTCACCGCTCCGGCAACCAAGAAGCTGGAGGACAGCAAGTCATGAAGCTGATCACCGCCATCATCAAGCCGTTCACCCTTGACGATGTCCGCAACGCGCTGGAACAGCTCGGCGTGCTCGGCATGACCGTCAGCGAGGTGCAGGGCTACGGCAGGCAGAAGGGCCACACCGAGGTCTACCGGGGCGCCGAGTACGCCGTTGACTTCGTCGCGAAGCTGCGGGTCGAGGTGGTCACGGACGAGTCCAGTGTGGACAAGGTCATCGAGGCCATCACCAGTGCCGCGCACACCGGCAAGATCGGCGACGGCAAGGTGTGGGTGACCCCGGTCGAGCAGGTGGTCCGGGTCCGCACCGGTGAACGCGGCACGGACGCGCTCTAAGCGCCCGTGATCGCAGGGGAGCTCGTCGAAGCGGCCGAACGGCTGCTCGGCGGCAAAACCAAGAACGGGAGGATGGGGGCGGCGGCGCTGCGTGCGGCGCTGGTGGACCTCTACGAGTTCTGGCTGGGGAAAGGCGCGGCGGCGGCCGGCGTCGACACCGACCATCCCGGTGTCGCGCTGGTCGCCGTCGGCGGCCTCGGGCGCGAAGAGCTCGTGCCCTACTCCGATCTGGACCTGGTACTTGTCCACACGGGCATGCCAGGGATCGCCGAGACCGCGGACGCGCTGTGGTATCCGCTGTGGGACGCCCGCGTCGGACTCGACCACTCGGTGCGCACCACGTCGGAAGCGCTTTCCGTGGCACGCAAGGATCTGCGCACCCAACTGGGGTTGCTCGACGCCCGCTACATCGCGGGCGACGCCGAACTCGCCGCGTCGCTGGTGACCGCCGCGCGTGAGCAGTGGCAGCGCACCGCGCGCAAACGCGTCGGGGAGCTGGCCGACTCGGTGCGCCAGCGCTGGCGACGCACCGGCGAGATCGGCCAGTCCGCCGAACCCGACCTCAAGTACGGCGGCGGCGGGCTGCGCGACCTCGGACTGCTGGACGCGCTCTCAGCCGCCCAGCTCGTCGATCGGCCCGGTGACGAACTGCACCGCGCTCGCACGCTGCTGCTCGACGTCCGCACCGAACTGCGGCTAGAGCTTCGCCGTGACCGCGACGTCCTCGCGGCGCCGCAGGCCGACAAGATCGCCGCGACGCTGGGCTTCGACGACCGGTTCGCGCTGGCCCGCGAGCTGGCGGGCGCGGGCAGGGCCGTGCGCTACGCCGTCGACGTCGCGCTGCGTGCCAACACCGACACCCCGAAGCGCGCTTTCGGACTACGCGGTGCCCGTAAGCCCCTCGACGAGGGTGTCGTGCTGCATGGCAACGAGGTCGCGCTCGCCAAGGGGGCGCTGCCCGCCAAGGATCCCACGCTGCTGCTGCGAGTAGCTTCCTCCGCGGCGCGTACCGGCAAGCCGATCACCTACGCCGCGCTGCGCACGCTCGCCGACTCCGCGCCGGAACTCCGTACGCCGTGGCCCGCTGATGCCCGCCAGGAACTGACCGCTCTGCTTGGCGCGGGCGAGGGCCTGGTCGACGCGGTGGAGGCACTGGACAACACCGGGCTGTGGGCGCGGCTGTTTCCGGAGTGGGGAGCGGTCCGCGACCTGCCGCCCCGCGAGCCCGTGCATCGCTGGACCGTGGACCGCCACCTGGTGCAGACCTGCGTCGAGGCGTCCGCGCTCACCACCACCGTGTCCCGGCCCGACCTGCTCGTGCTCGGTGCGCTGCTACACGACATCGGCAAGGGGCGCGGCACCGATCACTCCGAGCTGGGGGCCGCGATCACCACGCAGGTCGCGCGGCGCATCGGTTTTCCAGGGCCAGACGTCGAGCTACTGACCGGCATGGTGCGGCACCACCTGCTGCTGCCGCACACCGCCCTGCGTCGCGACATCTCCGAACCGGAGACAGTGCAGCGCGTCGTGGCCACGCTTGACGAGAATCCGGTGCTGCTTGAGTTGCTGCACGCGCTCGCTAAGGCCGACGCGCTGGCGACCGGACCTGGTGTGTGGAGCGAGTGGCGGGCAGGACTGCTGCGGGAGCTGGTCGCGCGGTGCAAGGCGGTCATGCGGGGCGGGCCGCTGGTCACCGAGGAACCCCTCGACGAGCGACAGCGGGTGCTCGCCGAGACGGCGAAGTCGTCCGGTCGTACCGAGGTGCTGGTGACGTCGGAAGGCAACGTCGCCACCATCGCCATCGCCGCACCTCCGGGCGGCGACCTGCTCGCGCCCGCCGCTGGCGCGCTGGCGTTGCAGTCCCTTGAGGTGCACCAGGCGTCGTTGCACGTCCACGCCGGAGTACGGGTCGGGCTGTTCAGCGCATCACCCCGTTTCGGCACCCCACCCGACCCGGCGTTGCTGCGGGAGAAGCTCACCCGCGCGGTGAGCGTGCCGGACGCGCTCGGCGAGCAGTTGGCGTCGAAGGAACGCGACTACGGCGACCAGCCGCAACAGGCGGAGCCGAGAGTGCTGTGGTTCGACGAGGAGACCGAGGGCGCGGACACCGTGCTGCTTGAGCTGCGCGCCACCGACCGGATCGGGCTGCTTTACCGGGTCGCCGACGCGCTGCGCTCGTGTGACGCCGAAGTGCGCTGGGCCAGGGTGGCGACGCTGGGCGTGTCCTGCGTCGACTCGTTCGCGCTGCGGCCGAAGGGCGGGCGGGCTGACCTGGAGTGGCGGCGCGGTGTCGAGCGGGCGGTGCTGGCCGCGGCGACCGGCTGACGGGCATCCTCACAGGCGGCGCGCGTATGTGACGCGATACGGTGGTCATGAGGGTCCTTCCGCCCGCGCGGCGGGAAGGCAGCCACTTCATCGACCCGCTGGAGTATCCACTCGTGTTCGAGACCCTTTCCGACCGGCTCACCTCGGCCCTGCAGAACCTGCGTGGCAAAGGCAAGCTGACCGACGCCGACGTCGACGCCACGGCGCGCGAGATCAGGATCGCGCTGCTCGAGGCGGACGTCGCGCTGCCTGTGGTGCGCACCTTCATCAACCAGATCAAGCAGCGCGCCAAGGGCGCGGAGGTCTCGCAGGCGCTGAACCCGGCACAGCAGGTCATCAAGATCGTCAACGAGGAGCTTGTCGGCATTCTCGGCGGCGAGACCCGCAGGCTCAACCTCGCCAAGAACCCGCCGACGGTGATCATGCTCGCCGGTCTACAGGGGTCCGGTAAGACGACGCTGGCGGGCAAGCTCGCCATGCACCTGAAGAAGCAGGGCCACGCGCCGCTGCTGGTCGCGTGCGACCTGCAGCGCCCCAACGCTGTCACGCAGCTGCAGGTGGTCGGCGAGCGCGCGGGGGTGCGGGTGTTCGCGCCTGAACCGGGCAACGGCGTCGGTGACCCGGTCGCCGTCGCCCGCGACAGTGTCGCGGAGGCGCGCTCGGCGCAGCACGACGTCGTCATCGTCGATACCGCGGGTCGCCTCGGTGTCGACGAGGAGATGATGCGCCAGGCCGCCGACATCCGTGACGAGGTCGAGCCGAACGAGACGCTGTTCGTCGTCGACGCGATGATCGGTCAGGACGCCGTGTCCACGGCGGAGGCGTTCCGTGACGGTGTCGGCTTCACCGGCGTCGTGCTGACCAAGCTCGACGGTGACGCCCGCGGTGGTGCCGCGCTGAGCGTGCGGGAAGTCACTGGCGCACCGATCCTGTACGCGTCCAACGGCGAGAAGCTGGAGGACTTCGACGCCTTCCACCCGGACCGGATGGCGAGTCGGATCCTGGGAATGGGCGACATGCTCACCCTGATCGAGCAGGCCGAGCAGGCCTTCGACCAGGAGCAGGCAGAGCAGGCGGCGAGCAAGCTCAGTACCGGCGAGATGACGCTGGAGGACTTCCTCGACCAGATGCTCGCGGTGCGCAAGATGGGCCCTATCGGCAATCTGCTCGGGATGCTGCCGGGCGCGGGCCAGATGAAGGACCAGCTCGCGGGCATCGACGACAACTACCTCGACCGGCTGCAGGCGATCATTCGGGGCATGACGCCGGAGGAGCGAGCCAACCCCAAGATCATCAATGGCTCGCGTCGTTCTCGCATCGCCAACGGTTCCGGCGTGCAGGTCCGCGAGGTCAACGACCTGGTGAACCGCTTCTTCGAGGCCCGCAAGATGATGCAGCAGATGGCGGGTCAGTTCGGCATGGGTGGCGGGAAGAGCGCCACCAAGAAGCGCAAGGGCAAGAAGGGGAAGAAGGGCAAGAACAAGGGCCCCACGCAGCCCAAGGCGCGCGGCGGCTTCCCCGGCGGCATGCCGATGATGCCGCCGCCAGGTGGCGGCGGCCAGGGCGGGCCCGACCTTTCGCAACTCGGTGGTGGCATGAACGACTTGCCACCCGGCTTCGACCCCTCGAAGCTGAAACTGCCGAAGAAGAAGTAGCCCGGCAGCCTGCCGCCATGGCGCCATCACGGCACTGCCACGGCGGAGTCGAGGCGAATGATCGGAAGGCCAGTCGCAAGGTCGAGTCGAGGAAGGGGTTCTCGTGGCGCCGCTTCACCTGCACGGTGTTGTCCTGCCGGACGGTGAGGAACGCGACTTGTGGCTCGTGGATGGCAGAATCACGCACGAGCCGGTCGCGGGTGCGGAGACGGTGGTGCGCTCCGGGTATCTGCTTCCTGGGCTGGTGGACGCGCACTGCCATATCGGGATCGGCCCCACCGGCGGTGTGGACATCGACACTGCCGAGCGGCAGGCGCTCACCGAGCGCGATGCCGGGGTTCTGCTGGTGCGCGACTGTGGTGTCCCGATCGATACTCGGCCGTTGCAGGGGCGTTCGGACCTGCCACGCATCGTGCGTGCTGGTAGGCATCTGGCTCGGCCGAAGCGGTATATGCGCGGTTTCGGCGTCGACATCGAGAACCCGGATGCGTTGCCGGAGTTCGTTGCCGAGCAGGTCGCGTACGGGGACGGTTGGGTCAAGCTGGTTGGCGACTGGATCGACCGCGAAGTTGGCGACTTGGCGCCGCTGTGGCCGGACGACGTCCTCGACCAAGCCATCAAGGTGGCGCACGAGGGTGGCGCGCGGGTCACCGCGCACGTCTTCGGAGAGGCGGCGCTGCCGGGGCTGCTCGCCGCTGGCATCGACTGCATCGAGCACGGTACGGGCCTCACCGAGGAGACCATCGCCGAGATGGTGCGCCGCGACGTCCCGCTGGTGCCTACGCTGATCAACATCGCGAACTTCCCTGACATCGCGGCGCAAGCGGCCAAGTACCCTGACTACGCGGCACACATGCTCGACCTGCACGCCCGTTGCGACGACACGATCCGTGCCGCGCACGACGCTGGCGTGCGGCTCTACACGGGCACCGACGCGGGCAGCGTCGTCCAGCACGGTCGCATCGTCGACGAGATCGAGGCACTGCACCGGGTCGGTCTCACGCCGGAACAGGCGATCGGTGCCGCGTCGTGGCACGCACGGGAATGGCTCGGCTACTCGGGGCTCGTCGACGGCGCGGAAGCTGACGTTCTCGCCTTCGACTCCGACCCGAGGGACAACCTCGCCGTGTTGCGCGACCCATCGGCGATCGTGCTGCGCGGTGTGGTTGTGCGGTGAGCCACCGTGGTGAGCCCGGTGGGCAGGAAGACGCCGCGCTGCCTTCGGGGTCGTCGGAGTCGTCGCGTGCCAGGCTCGTGTTCGGTGCGCACTGGGCACTGCTGGCGTTCCTGATCGGCCTCGGTGGCTATCACCTGCTCAACGTCGTCTTCGCGGTGATCCTGCCCGGCACGGCGGAAAACGACTTCGGATCGGCGGTGGTACTGGCATTCGTGCCGACCGTGGCGCTGGCCGGTGGTCCCGTGATCGGCTCGCTGCTGTGGGGCGAAGGCCTGCCGCGGGACTTCCATCCGTTGCCGAACCGCCATGACCTGCGCGTCGGTTTGTTCTGCGGGTCGGCGGCACTGGTCGTCGCGTACGGGCTGACGTGGCTATTGCGGCCGGTGTACGGCGACCGCGAACTCTCCGACGCCCCGCTGCGCGATGTCTTGTCCGGTTTACACGGCTCGACGGTGGTGCTCATCACTGTCGCGGTGATCATGGTGCTGGCCGCGCCGCTCGCCGAGGAACTGCTGATGCGCGGGGCCTTGTGGCGGGCGCTAGCACACTACCGGGTACCGCCCTGGGCGGTGCTTGTCGTCACTTCGGTGTTGTTCGCTTATCTGCACACCGACTCCTCCCGCACGCTGGTGCTCGTCGGGCAAGGACTCGCCTTCGGTGCGGCTCGGTTGATCACCGGTAGGGTCGGGGCGAGTGTCGTCGCGCACGCGGTGAACAACACACCACCCGCGGCGCTGATCCTGGTGGGGGCATGGTGACGGCGGTGTCGGACGAGCGCACCTATCCGAGCCACCGCTGGGGTTTCGGAGCGTTCCTTCTCGTAGAGGCCTTGTTGCTGGCGACGGCGGCGCTGGTGTCGGTGTTACTGGCCGCCGACGAGCCACGCGAGTCGATCCCGGTGCGTGGCGTGTTGATCGGCACCATCGCGCCGACGGGTATCGCCGCGCTCGCCGCGTTGCTGATCACGGTCGTGCGTGGCAACGGCCCGATGACCGACCTTCGGCTGGAATGGCGCTGGGACGACGTCAAGACCGGGCTCCGGTTTGGTGCCATCGGGCTGGTCGTGACCACCGTCGGTGTGGCCGTCTGGACCAATCTCGTCGGCGAGGAGAACGCGCAGTCCGCCATCGGCACGCTGGTCGCGGACAAGCCCATGTCGGTCAGGGCCGCGTTGGTGATGTTCTGCTACATCTGGTTGGTCGGGCCGATCTGCGAGGAGATCATCTACCGGGGCTTGCTCTGGGGCGCTGTCGAGCGCTTGCATTGGGGGAGCGAGCGCTGGGGCCGCTGGGCGGCGTTCGTGCTTTCCACCGGTCTGTTCGCGGTAAGCCACCTCGAACCGCTGCGTACATCGCTACTGCTGGTCATCGCCATCCCGATCGGTCTGGCGCGGCTGGTGACCGGCAGGCTGCTCGGTAGTGTCGTCGCGCACCAGGTGAACAACTTCCTGCCCGCGGTGGCTATCCTGCTCCCAGCGCTCGGTGTCATGCAGTTCTGACGCGTGCTCCGCGATGCGGTCTTAGTGTCCGCGGGGCGGGTGGGCGCGGGGCAGACAGGTGCGTCTGGCAGAATGTTTGCTTGTCCGCTCCGGTCGGACCCCTCTCACCGCACCGGGGCCTACCAGAACTTCCGGCCGCGGCATCCGTCCCCACTCGGAAGCGCGCGCGGCCGAGCAGCGACCAAACGAGAGAAGCAAGGAGTCCCACACCCGTGGCCGTCAAGATCAAACTGCAGCGCCTCGGCAAGATCCGGGCACCGTACTATCGGATCATCGTCGCCGACGCTCGCACCCGTCGTGATGGCAAGGCCATCGAGACGATCGGCAAGTACCACCCGAAGGAAGACCCGAGCTTCATCGAGGTCGACTCCGAGCGCGCGCAGTATTGGCTGGGCGTCGGCGCGCAGCCGACCGAGCCGGTGCAGCGGATCCTTGAGGTCACCGGCGACTGGCAGAAGCACAAGGGCCTGCCTGGCGCGGAAGGCACCATGAAGGTTGCCGAGCCGAAGCCGACCAAGCAAGAGCTGTTCAACAAGGCGTTGGCCGAGGCGGGCGAGGAGCCCACCACCGAGGCGACCACGCCGAAGAAGAAGCAGCCCAAGAAGAGCACCAAGGCCGAGAACGCCGACGAGTCCGGCGCCGACGACAAGGCCGAGGCCAAGTCCGAGGAGGCGGAGTCGGCCGAGGACAAGGCGTGAGCTTCCTGGCCGACTCACTCGAACACCTCGTCAGGGGCATCGTCGAGCACCCGGATGACGTTCGCGTTGACCTGATCACCACTCGCCGTGGTCGCACCCTTGAGGTGCATGTGCACCCCGACGATCTCGGCAAGGTGATTGGCAGGGGTGGCCGCACCGCGACCGCCCTGCGCACCGTTATGGGTGGCATTGGCGGCAAGGGTGTTCGGGTCGACGTCGTGGATACCGACAGATAACCAGCGGCGGAAGTCAGTGGACGTCACTGTCGGAAGGGTCGCCAAGGCGCATGGCATCGGCGGTGAACTGGCCGTCGATGTCCGCACCGACTCACCGGAGCTGCGCTTCGCCGTCGGCGCCGTGCTGACGGCGAAGAAGCGCGGCCAACCAGCGCGTAGCCTGACCGTGGCGTCCGCCCGTTCTCACGGCAATCGGCTGTTGCTGCGCTGCGAAGAAGTGGCAGGACGCGACGATGCGGAGACGCTGCGCGGCGCATTGCTGCTCGCCGACACCGACGACCTGCCACCTACCGAAGATCCGGACGAGTTCTACGACCACGAACTCGCTGGGCTAGCCGCCGAGTTCGTCGACGGCACTCCCGCGGGCACCGTGCGCGAGGTGGTGCATGTCCCTTCGGGTGAACTGCTCGCGGTCGACGTCGACGGCAGCGACGTCCTTGTGCCATTCGTGAAGGCGATCGTGCCTACGGTGGACGTCGCGGCGGGTAAGGTCGTCATCGATCCGCCCGATGGTCTGTTCGAGTGACCATGCGCATCGACGTCGTCACCATCTTCCCGGAGTACCTCGAGCCGCTGCGTGTCGCGCTGCTCGGCCGTGCGATCGATCGCGGACTGATCCGCCTCGACGTTCATGACCTGCGGGACTGGACCCACGACGTGCACCGCGCGGTGGACGATGCCCCCTATGGCGGCGGGCCGGGCATGGTGATGAAGCCGCAGGTGTGGGGGGAGGCACTGGACGACGTCGCGCCGGAAGGCACCGGCGCGCGCTTGGTCGTGCCGACCCCTGCCGGGCGACCGTTCACCCAGTCGCTCGCGCACGAGTACGCGAGCGAGTCCCACCTGATCTTCGCCTGCGGCCGGTATGAGGGCATTGACCAGCGCGTCATCGACGACGCGGCGCGTCGGATGCCCGTCGATGAGGTCTCCATCGGCGACTACGTGCTTGTCGGGGGCGAGGCCGCGGTGCTTGTCATCGTCGAGTCCGTCGTTCGGCTCCTGCCAGGGGTGCTCGGCAACCCGGCATCCGCCAAGGAGGATTCGTTCACCGGTGCGCTGCACGGTCTGCTGGAAGGCCCCAGCTATACCCGTCCGGAGCGGTGGCGCGGTCTCGTTGTGCCTGATGTCCTGCGCTCAGGTGACCATGCCAAGATCGACCGCTGGCGGAGGGACCAGGCGTTGATCCGGACCTTCCTGCGGCGGCCAGATCTACTCGACGCGCTGCCGGAAGAGGACCTGGACGCCGCTGATCGGAAACTGCTGGCTGAGCTGCGCGAGCAAGGGGAGTAACCATCAGTGACCCCCCGGATGCCGGAGCCAGCTCGCTGTCTGTAATACTTGCCTGGTTGGCGCGGCCGGTGTCGGCGCGCCCGCATCCTTGAGGCGACTCGCACCATGCTCGAAGCGCGCCTCTGCGAGTACGTAGACCCAGTGCGAACGATGAGGACGGACCACCGATGAACACCCTGGACGCTCTTGACGCCGAGTCGCTGCGTTCCGACATTCCGGACTTCCGGCCAGGCGACACGTTGAAGGTTCACGTCCGCGTCATCGAGGGCAACCGGGAGCGCACCCAGGTGTTCCAGGGCGTGGTCATCGCGCGCCAGGGCGGCGGTATCCGCGAGACCTTCACCGTGCGCAAGGTCTCCTTCGGCGTCGGTGTGGAGCGCACCTTCCCACTGCATTCGCCGAACATCGCGAAGATCGAGGTCGATAAGCGCGGTGTCGTCCGCAGGGCGAAGTTGTACTACCTGCGCGACAAGCGCGGTAAGGCCGCCAAGATCAAGGAGCGGCGAGAGGCTCCTTCCGCCTCCTGATACCGCACGCGGTGCCGTAACCTGGCATTGTGGTCGACGTTGTGTCAGCGAGCGGTGCGGAAGGCGAGCGTCGGCCGCGGCGTTATCGGGTGAACGACGAGTCCGCCGGGCCAAGGCCTTCGCGCGGCGCGCATCGGATCAGGAAACCGAGGAAGCAGCGGTCGTTCTGGAAAGAACTGCCGATCCTGATCGTCGTCGCGCTCGTGCTCACCTTCGCGATCCAGCACTTCGTCGCGCGTGTGTACATGATCCCGTCCGGCTCGATGGAGCAGACGCTGCACGGCTGCCCCGGTTGTACGCCGGACCGGGTGCTGGTGGACAAGATGATCTACCAGTTCACCGATCCAGAACCCGGTGACGTCGTCGTCTTCAAGGGGCCGGGCCCGTGGACGGAGAACGACGTTCCGCTCGACACGTCTGGGGAGAGCCTCACCGACGTGTTTCAAGATTTCGGGTCGCTGGTCGGCCTCGCGCCGCCGGATGAGCGGGACTTCGTCAAGCGCATCATCGCCGTTGGCGGCCAGACGGTCCGCTGCTGTGACGGCAACAACCGCGTCGTCGTCGACGGCAAGCCGCTCTACGAGCCTTATCTCTACTGGTCGTCGCCGTATAACCAGGAGCAAGCGGAGTTTGGTCCCGTGACGGTGCCAGCTGGCAGCGTGTGGGTCATGGGGGACAACCGGAACAACTCCAGCGACTCCCGCGTGCAGGGTGGTGGCGGCGTGCGGGGTGCCGTCCCTGTGGAGAACATCATCGGCAAGGCCCGGCTCATCGTGCTGCCGCCGGGCCGCTGGGGCTCGGTGAGCGACTACAACCCGCAAAAGGGACTGCCGCTGCCTTGATCAGGGCTCGCGACCGCCCTGATCGGACACGCCTCGGTCCGACTCAGCGCCGCCACCTGGTTCCCGTAACCTTGCGCACGTGTCCGATGACGTGACTGACGACGATTACGGTGACGAGCCACACGAGGAGACGGACCGGCGGCGTACACCGCGCAAGAAACGGTCGTTCTGGAAAGAGCTCCCGATTCTGATCCTCGTTGCGCTGCTGCTGACGTTCGTGATTCAGCAGTTCATCGCGCGGCCGTACATGATTCCGTCCGGTTCGATGGAGCAGACGCTGCACGGTTGTACCGGCTGCACACCGGACCGGGTGCTTGTCGACAAGCTGGTGTACCGGTTCAGCGATCCCGAGCCGGGCGAGGTCGTCGTGTTCCGGGGTCCGGACACGTGGCTCGACGGCGCCGAGACATCGGACTCCGAGAACATCTTCGCCGGGTTCGTGCAGTATCTCGGCTCCCTTGTCGGGCTCGCGCCCGCGGACGAGCGGGACTTCGTCAAGCGCATCATCGCCACCGGCGGGCAGACGGTGCGCTGTTGCGATGAGGACAATCGCGTCGTCGTCGACGGCGAACCGCTTGACGAGCCTTACGTCTACTACCCGCCTGGTGGTGAGCACCAGCATGACCCATTCGACCCCGTCACGGTGCCGGAGGACATGGTGTGGGTGATGGGAGACAATCGTGGCAACTCCAGCGACTCGCGAGCGAACGGTCCCGTGCCGGTGGACAACATCATCGGCAAGGCTCGCGTCATCGTGCTACCGCCGGGCCGCTGGGGTGTCGTCAGCGACCACAATCCACAGCAGGAGGCGAGCGGGTGACGGCTTCGGCGTTGCGTCCGGCGCGGGTGCCGATCCGATACGACTCGGGAAGCTGGGGTTTCCAGAGTGCGCTGGACCGGCGAGGGCTCGGACCGGTAGCGGGAGTCGACGAGGCGGGCAGGGGTGCCTGCGCCGGCCCGCTCGTCGTCGCGGCGTGTGTCTTACGTCCTGGTGACGGCACCCGATTCGCCGACCTGACCGACTCGAAGTTGCTCACACCCGCCGTGCGGGAACGGATCTACGATCAGGTACTGGCGCGGGCGGTGACGTTCGCGGTCGTGGTGATACCGCCGGAAGAGGTCGACGCCGACGGTGTACACGCGGCGAACATCGCGGGCATGCGGCGCGCGGTGGCGCGGCTGGACCGGCATCCCGGCTACGTGCTCACCGACGGCTTTCGGGTACCTGGGCTGACCGCGCCGAACGTGCCGGTGGCGAAAGGTGACCGCATCGCGGCCTGCGTGGCCGCCGCTTCGGTGCTCGCCAAGGTCACGCGCGATCGGATCATGGTTGATTTGCACGATGAGTTCCCCGTGTACGGTTTTGACGTGCACAAGGGGTACAGCACCGGTGATCACACCGCCGCGCTCACCGCGCACGGACCGTGCGAGATGCACCGTTGGTCGTTCGCCAATGTCGCCATCGCCGGGCGTGATCACGGCAGGGTGCCACCTCGGCGGGTGTTACGGAGCGCCGCGTCGGTGCGCGCGGTCGCCACGGGATCGCTGTGTGCTGACGAGGGCGCCGTGAGTCAGAATGGATTGACCGTGGACACGACAGCCGACCTGCGGGCGGGAGGGACATCAGCACGATGAGCGCGGAAGATCTCGAGAAGTACGAGACGGAGATGGAACTCTCGCTTTACCGGGAGTACCGCGACATCGTCAGCCAGTTCACCTATGTCGTCGAGACAGAGCGGCGGTTTTACCTGGCCAACGCGGTGGATGTGCAGGTCCGCGACGCCGGTGGCGAGGTGTACTTCGAGGTGAGCATGTCCGACGCCTGGGTGTGGGATATGTATCGCCCTGCCCGCTTCGTGAAGAACGTTCGAGTTATTACGTTCAAGGACGTCAACGTCGAAGAACTGGACAAGCCCGACTTGCGGCTGCCCGAAGACGGGCCGTTCGCGGGCTGAGCGCGCGGGCTCGGAGGCGGGTCGTTCGCCGAGCCGACGTGGGTTCACCGCTGGCCCAGTGCGCCGTTCGCTTACCGGGTTATCCACCGCGCCGAGTTGTCCACAGGCGCGGATCCGGTCTGGTCTGACCGCCAATCGCCGCGTGATCGTTGTGTCGCCACACACGACGGTCTCGGAACGGGGGTAGGCGATGGCGGCCGACAGTCGCGGCGGCGCCACGGCGCGGCAGGAACTGGGTCGCGAGGGGGAGGAACTCGCGGCGCGTCATCTTGAGCGGCAGGGCTTTACGGTGCTGGCGCGCAACTGGCGGAGCAGAGCGGGCGAACTGGACATCATCGCATCGCGCGGCACACTCCTGATCGTCTGCGAGGTCAAAACCCGCTCCGGGACCGGGTTCGGCGTCCCCGCCGAGTCGGTGACACGCACCAAGATCGCGCGTATCCGCAGACTCACGCAGCTGTGGCAGTGCACCTACCACCGGCCGTGGGGACAGACTCGTTTCGACGTGATCAGCGTGCTGTTCGACCAGGACGGCCAGGCGTGGTTGCAGCACATCGAGGGCGCGTTCTGATGCCGATCGCGCGGACGTGGTCCATCGCGCTGTTCGGTGTGTGCGGTATCCCGGTCGAGATCGAGGCGGACATCGGTGTCGGCCTGCCGGGTACGACGCTGGTCGGGCTGCCAGATCCCGGTTTGCGGGAAGCCAAGGATCGAGTGCGCTCGGCCGTGCGCAACTCGCGGTGCGACTGGCCCAACCGGAAGCTGACGCTCGGTTTGTCCCCGGCGAACCTGCCGAAGGTCGGCTCCGCGTACGACCTGGGTATCGCGCTGGCGGTGCTCGCGGCCGCGGGCACGGTGCCGGAGGGCAAGCTCGCGGGCACCGTGCTGCTCGGCGAGCTTTCGCTCGATGGCAGGATCCGGCCGGTGCGCGGTGTGCTACCGAGCGTGCTTTGCGCCCGCGACCACGGTCTCCGCAGGATCGTCGTCCCCAACGACACGCTCGCCGAGGCCGGTCTGGTGGACGGCGTCGAGGTGCTTGGTGCGGGCAGCCTCGCCGAGGTACTCGCGTGGTGTCGTGGCGCCGTAGCGTTGCGTCCCGCACCCGAACCACGCGCCCATGCCGCGCCCACCGTCGCGGACCTCGCCGACGTCACTGGCCAGCCGGAGGCCCGGTGGGCGCTCGAGGTCGCCGCCGCCGGCGGCCATCACATTTTGTTTCTTGGTCCCTCCGGCACAGGGAAAAGCATGCTGGCGCGACGGCTACCAGGCCTGTTGCCGCCGTTATCGATAGACGAGGCGTTGGAAGTGACGGCGGTGCACTCGGTCGACGGCTCCCTCTCGCCGGATGCGCCTCTGGTACGGACACCGCCGTTCATCGCACCCCACCACTCCATCTCGATCGCCGCGCTTGTTGGTGGCGGGGCGCGGCTTGCCGCACCAGGGGCGATCAGCAAGGCCCATCGCGGGGTGCTGTTTCTCGACGAGAGCTGCGAGTTCGGTGCGAATAGTCTGGACTCGCTGCGTACCGCGCTCGAGGAAGGCGAGGTCCGGCTGGCAAGGGCGCGTGGCGTCGTCACCTATCCCGCGCGCTTCCAGCTGGTGTTGGCCACGAACCCGTGCCCCTGTGCCTCACCCACGGAGTCCGACTGCACCTGCAGCGCCATGACCCGACGGCGCTACCTCGGCAAATTGTCAGGGCCGCTCCTTGATCGAGTTGACATCAGTGTCCAGATGCGTCCGGTCACCACTATGCACGCCCACCTCGCGGAACGGCCCGAGTCGACCGCGACGGTCCGGGAGCGGGTCGTCGCGGCACGGGGCAGGGCACGGCAACGATGGGCTGAGCACGGCTGGCTCACCAACGCCGACGTGCCAGGACCTCGCCTGCGCACGACCGCCGCGCCCGATAGGGACGCGACCGCGTTGCTCGACCGAGGACTGCAGCGCGGGTTCCTCACGGCACGTGGGGCGGACAAATGCTTGCGGCTCGCATGGACGCTCGCTGATCTCGCTGGCCGGAGCCGGCCTGGTGTCGACGAGGTCGCGGCGGCGATGGACCTGCGGGACAGGACGGCGATATGAGCGATATCAGCGAGATCCGGCTCGCCCGCGCGTACCTGCTCACGGTTGCTGAACCACCCGCACCCGCCGTGTCGGCGCTGATCGCGAAATGCGGTCCGATCGACGCCGCCCACCGGGTACGAAACGGGGAGGTGCCCGATGCTGTCGCCAAGGAAACAGCGGCACGCAGCCGACGCGAGATCACCGAGAAGGATCTCGCGCACGCCAAAGAAGCCGGGACCCGGCTGATCATCCCGGAGGACGACGAATGGCCGCGGTGGCCGCTGCTGTCGCTGCGGGTGGCCGACGGGCGCGGTGTGCGGGGAATGACCGGTCCCATCGCGCTGTGGGGACGCGGTCCCGCCCGGCTTGACGAGATTCTCGATCGCTCGGTTACCGTCGTCGGTTCTCGTGCGGCGACCGGCTACGGCGAGCACATCGCCGCTGAGTGGGCCTACGCCTTGGCGCGGTCTGGCGTGACGGTGCTTTCCGGCGCGGCGTATGGCATCGATGGGGCGGCGCACCGTGGCGCGCTCGCGGCGGGTGGGCCGAGTGCGGCCGTGCTCGGCTGTGGGCTCGGCGCCGGCTACCCAGCCGGACATCACACGCTACTGCGGCGTATCGCCGAGTCCGGCGTCGTCCTCAGCGAGTATCCGGACACGACACCGCCAGCACGGCACCGGTTTCTCGTGCGGAACAGATTGCTGGCCGCTCTGAGCGCCGGTTCGGTTGTCGTAGAAGCTGATCTGCGCAGCGGCGCGCGCAATACCGCGGGCACCGCCGCCGCGCTCGGCAAGGCGGTCATGGCCGTGCCAGGACCGATCACGTCACGCACGTCGTCCGGCTGCCACGAGATGCTCCGTTCAGGTACGGCGAGGCTGGTCACAACGGCTGACGATGTGCTGGAAGACGTCGGCAGACTTGGTATCGACCTGGCCGTGCCCGCCGCCAAGCCCTCTCGTGATACCGATCGCCTCAGCGGCGACGCGTTGCGGGTGTATGACGCACTACCGCCGCGGGCTGGCCGGTCGGTCGACTGGATCGCCGCTGAGGCGGGTGTGCCCACCACCAAGGCTCGTGCGGTGCTGTGTGCGCTCGAACTCGATGGCTTGAGCCAGCGCTGCGATGCGGGCTGGCGGCGTGGCACTGGTCGCGGACGGCGCGACACGGGCTGATGGTGCTTGACGACGCGTGTCCGCTCGCGCAGCGTCGACACCATGGTGCGGGAAGGAGGGAACGGGCGTGCTCGCGCGCCCGGCCTAGCCGCGTCGCGGTCGGCGCTGCCACGTGCGACCGCGGCGATCGTGGCGGACTACGAACGGCACCTGAGCGCGGAGCGGGGCCTGTCGCCCCATACCGTGCGCGCCTACCTTGGCGATGCCGTGTCGCTGCTGGCGTGCTTTCACGGGGTCGCTGACTCGGACCGAGACGGTTCCTGCCATCCCGCACGCACCGAGACGGGCGGCGAGGGGGTGCCGGACGACGCTGACCTCACTGGCCTTGACATCGCTGAGATCCGCGGCTGGCTGTCCGCGCAGCACGCGTCGGGTGTCAGTCGCTCAACGTTGTCGCGCAGGACGGCGTCGGTGCGTACGTTCACCGCGTGGGCGCATCGGGCGGGCTACCTCGACAGCGACCCCGGCGTACGAGTGCTCGCACCGCGGCCCCGGCGGACGCTGCCTACCGTGCTCAGCGCCAATCAGGCGGGCGAACTGCTGCGTGCATCCGGTACTCCGGCCACGGAACAAGACCCGGTGATGTTGCGGGATACCGCGATACTGGAGACGCTGTACGCGACTGGCATCAGGGTCGCCGAGCTCTGCGGGCTCGATCGTGACAACATCGATTTCTCGATGCGCCTGCTGCGGGTGCTCGGTAAGGGAGGAACGGAGCGCGTGGTGCCGTTCGGGAAACCGGCCGCCGTGGCCCTCCGGGGATGGCTTGATCACGGCCGCCCCAGGCTCCTGGCTGGTCGCACGACGTCCCATGGTGCTTCCGCTGATTCGTCTACCGGCGCGGTCGAGGGCTCACGGAGGGTAGCGGGTGATGCCGTGTTTCTCGGTGTACGTGGGGGCCGAATCGACCAGCGCACCGTCCGTAAGATCGTGCATGCTGCGGTAGGCAGCGTTCCAGGTGCGGCTGACATGGGACCGCATGGGCTGCGACACTCCGCGGCGACCCATTTACTCAACGGTGGGGCTGACCTTCGCAGCGTTCAGGAGTTACTTGGTCACGCTACGCTAGCGACGACCCAGCTCTACACTCATGTGACCGTCGAGCGGCTGAAGGCGATACATGACCGAACCCATCCCCGCGCGTGATGACCGCATCGGTGACGAGGCGACGTCCCGATCCGTCGAGGTGGCCACGACTCCGGCCAGGGCAACCGATCGCGTCCAGGTTCAGGTGCCGTCCGACGAGAGCGCGACTGATCGGGACGGGCAGCACGAGACCGGCACCCCCACCTCGGACATCGACGAGCTGTGGCGGGAGTACGTCCGCCTGCCGAGCCGTGCCCTGCGTGATCGGCTGGTACTGCATTACGCGCCGCTGGTGAAGTATGTCGCCGGCCGGGTCGGTACGGGTTTGCCAACGCACATCGACACCGGGGATTTGATCGGATCTGGCATCTTCGGTCTCGTCGACGCCATCGAGAAGTTCGACCCAGACCGGGGATGGAAGTTCGAGACCTACGCGATGCAGCGGATCCGTGGCGCCATCCTCGATGACCTGCGTTCCCAGGACTGGGTGCCCAGGGTGGTGCGTAGCAGGGCGCGTGAGGTCGAACGAGCACTGGAACGTCTCGGTGGACGGCTACACCGCACCCCGACCGACGTCGAACTCGCCGACGAACTCGGCTACACGGTCACCGAACTTCGCGACCTCTACGGGCAGCTGCGGTTGACCAGCGTCGTCGCGTTGGAGGAGCTCATCGGCGCCGGTCGGGAGTCCGGCTCCCTTGTCGACGCACTGCCCGATGACGACGCGATCGATCCGGTCTCGGTGCTCGTCGACAGGGACAACCGCAGGCAGCTCGCCGACGCGATCGCGCAACTCGCCGAGCGGGATCGGATCGTGGTCAGCCTGTACTACTTCGAGAGCCTCACGTTGGCCGAGATCGGCAAGGTTCTTGGTGTGACCGAATCGCGGGTGAGCCAGCTGCACACCAGGGCGGTGCTGCGACTGCGTGCCAAGCTGACCGAACAGGCGAGCGTGTAGACGGTCGTGCGGGCTCAGTCCGGCCATGGTTTCAGCCGGACAGTGGTGTGTGCCAGAAGTGGTAGCGGGTTGAGGTACTCCGGCGGTGCTGATCCGCGCCGGACGCCCCAGTGCAGGCAGGCAGGCACGCAACCGCGATGGCCCCGCCGCAGTGTGCCGATTCGCTGTCCCGCGTACACCTGCTCTCCCGCGGTGACGGTCGGTTCCACGGGTTCGTAGGTGGTGCGCAGCAGGCTATGGTCGATCGAGACCACGCCCCGGCCCGCCAGCGTCCCGGCATGGATCACCACCCCCGAGGCCGCGGCGTATACCGGAGTCCCTGGCGGGGCCGCGAGGTCGATGCCTCGGTGGCCAGGCCCGAACGGGGAGAGCGGCGCGCTGAACGGACGCGTGACGTCAGGTCTGCCCGGTAGTGGCCAGTCGAACCGTGGTGGATCGGATCGCACGGCTTCGGTGACGGTCCGGCTGGCGTGCCCTATCGCCGGCTCCGCCGTCGGCACGGTCGCTGCTGGAAGTAGTGCCAGCACTCCGAAGGCCAGCAGTACGAGGGCACGGGCTGGTCTGCGTTGTCGTCGTGTCGTCATGGCCATTACCGTCGTCCGCCACGGCGCTTCGTGGCCGCCCGCCGCGCGTATGGGGATGATTTCGCGTGCCGATGGCGCCAGCGGCGTATCAGGCGGTGGCACGTCCGGGCGATGGGGACGGCCGACAGGCCTATCCGCTGCTCATGGGCAGTGACGAGCCGCGTACACTGATCCGTGCAGTCCGCCTCGTGTGGATTGACTTCGCGTGCGCGTGCGCGGTCGGCGGGTGGTGCATCCATCGCTGGCCACGGCGCCCTGCGGTCCCCGAGAAACTCACCGGGGTCAGGGCATCGGCACCGCACCAGGGCGGCTGACCACCCGGCAGCCGCGACAACCGACACCGGTGATGCCCAGCGCATCACCACAACGCAAAAGAGGTGCTTTCGGTCATGGCCGTCGTCACCATGAAGCAGCTTCTGGACTCCGGTGTGCACTTCGGGCACCAGACCAGGCGCTGGAACCCCAAGATGAAGCGCTACATCCTCACCGAGCGCAACGGCATCTACATCATCGACCTGCAGCAGACGCTGTCCTACATCGACAAGGCGTTCGAGTTCGTCAAGGAGACGGTCGCGCACGGCGGGTCGATCCTGTTCGTCGGCACGAAGAAGCAGGCGCAGGAGGCCATCGCCAACGAGGCGCTGCGCGTCGGCATGCCGTTCGTCAACCAGCGCTGGCTCGGTGGGATGCTCACCAACTTCCAGACCGTGCACAAGCGGCTGCAGCGACTCAAGGAACTCGAGTCGATGGAGCAGACGGGCGGCTTCCAGGGGCTCACCAAGCGGGAGATCCTGACGCTGACCCGCGAGAAGGACAAGCTGGAGCGCACGCTCGGCGGTATCCGCGACATGTCCAGGGTCCCGAGCGCGGTGTGGATTGTCGACACCAAGAAGGAGCACATCGCCGTCGGCGAGGCTCGTAAGCTGGGCATTCCGGTCGTCGCCGTCCTCGACACCAACTGCGACCCGGACGAGGTCGACTACCCGATCCCGGGCAACGACGACGCCATCCGGTCGGCCGCGCTGTTGACCAAGGTCGTCGCTGAGGCCGCTGCCGCTGGCCTGCTCGCCCGTTCCGGTGCCCGCAATGGTGCCGCCGAGGGTGAGGAGAAGCCGGAAGCCGGCGTCGCCACGGACGAGCCGCTCGCCGAGTGGGAGAAGGAGCTGCTCGCTGGCGAGGGTGCCGAGTCGGGTGAGACCGCCGACGCGGACGCCGCGGCCAAGCAAGAGCAGACCACTGGCTCCTGATCGCCACCACCAGCATCGAGAGGACGGGAACAACCAACGATGGCGAACTACACCGCGGCTGACGTCAAGCGTCTCCGCGACACGACCGGCTCCGGCATGATGGACTGCAAGAAGGCGCTCGAGGAGAGCGGCGGTGACTTCGACAAGGCGGTCGAGCTCCTCCGCATCAAGGGTGCCAAGGACGTCGGTAAGCGTGCCGAGCGTGCCACGGCAGAGGGCCTCGTCGCCGGTGGTGGCGGTGCGCTGATCGAGCTGAACTCGGAGACCGACTTCGTCGCCAAGAACGATGAGTTCGTCGCGCTCGCCGACAAGATCGTCGACGTTACCCGGGCCGTGAAGGCTACGGATGTCGAGCAGGTCAAGGCAGCTGAGCTGGACGGCGGCACTGTCGACGCCGCGATCCAGGCGCTGTCGGCCAAGATCGGTGAGAAGCTGGAGCTGAAGAAGGCCGTTTACTTCGACGGCAAGGTCGAGACCTACCTCCACCGGAGGGGCGCGGGTCTGCCGCCCGCCGTCGGTGTGCTCGTCGAGTACACCGGCGAGGGTGACGCGGCGGCCGAGGCCGCTCGCGGTGCCGCGATGCAGGTTGCCGCGCTGCGGGCGAAGTACCTCACTCGCGACGACGTTCCCGCCGACGTCGTCGAGAAGGAGAAGAGCATCGCCGAGCAGACGGCCAAGGAGGAGGGTAAGCCGGAGCGCGCCCTCCCGAAGATCGTCGAAGGTAAGGTGAACGCCTACTACAAGGACAACGTGCTGCTGGAGCAGCCGTCTGTCACCGATAACAAGAAGACCGTCAAGCAGCTGCTTGACGAGGCGGGTGCCACGGTGACCCGGTTCGTGCGGTTCGAGGTCGGCCAGGCCTGAGCCGGTGATCACGGTGCACCAAGCCGTTGAGTAACGTTTGTGCCCCGTCCCCGAGCATTGGGGGCGGGGCACAATTATGAACGGGGCCGGGCGAAGCACAGGAGGAAGCGTGACGACAGATCAGCCCACCGGCTACCGGCGAGTCCTGCTCAAGCTGGGCGGTGAGATGTTCGGCGGTGGCCAGGTTGGCGTCGATCCCGACGTCGTGCACGACGTGGCCAGGCAGATCGCCGACGTCGTCCGTGGGGGCACGCAGATCGCGGTCGTGATCGGTGGTGGCAACTTCTTCCGGGGTGCTGAACTCCAGCAACGTGGTATGGACCGGGACAGGGCCGACTACATGGGCATGCTCGGCACGGTCATGAACTGTCTCGCGCTGCAGGACTTCCTCGAAAAGGAAGGCGTGCCGACCAGGGTGCAGACCGCGATCACCATGGGGCAGGTCGCTGAGCCCTATATCCCTCGGAAGGCGGAACGCCATCTGGAGAAGGGCAGGGTCGTGATCTTCGGCGGCGGCGCTGGCCTGCCGTACTTTTCCACCGACACCACCGCGGCGCAGCGGGCGCTGGAGATCGGTTGTGACGTCGTGCTGATGGCCAAGGCCGTCGACGGTGTCTATACCGCCGATCCCAGGAAGGACCCCGACGCGACGATGTACGAGACCATCACCCATGCCGAGGCACTGGAGAAAGGTCTCAAGGTCGCCGACTCCACCGCGTTCTCGCTGTGCATGGACAACAAGATGCCCATTATCGTGTTCAACCTCTTGACGGAGGGCAACATCGCTCGCGCGGTGCGTGGTGAGAGGATCGGCACGCTTGTCGCGACCCCGGCCGCACCGGTGCCCGCTTCAAGGGGCTGACAAGACAAAGCCGCAGCAGAGCCGCAAGGAGTAACCGTGATCGACGAGACCCTCCTCGACGCCGAGGAGAAGATGGAAAAGGCGGTGTCCGTCGCCAAGGAAGACCTCGCCTCGGTGCGGACGGGGCGGGCGACACCCGCGATGTTCTCGCGGATCACCGTGGAGTACTACGGTGCGCCGACCCCACTGAACCAGCTCGCGGGAATCAACATCCCCGAAGCCAGGATGGCGGTCATCAAGCCGTATGACGCCAGCCAGCTCAACGAGATCGAGCGTGCCATCCGTGACTCCGACCTCGGCGTCAACCCGAGCAACGACGGCACGATCATCCGCGTGAACATCCCGCAGCTCACCGAGGAGCGTCGCAAGGAGATGGTCAAGGTCGCCAAATCCAAGGGCGAGGATGCCAAGATCTCCATCCGCGGTGTGCGCCGCAAGGCTAAGGAGGAGCTGGAGCGGCTCGGTAAGGAAGGCGAGGTCGGCGAGGACGAGGTCACCCGTGCCGAGAAGGAGCTGCAGAACCTCACCGACACCTATGTGCACCAGGTCGAGGACCTGGTCAAGCACAAAGAAGCCGAGCTGCTCGAGGTCTAGGAGCCAGTGTGCGCGATCAGGGCGGAGCGGCGCGTGGATGAGCCCGCCGTGAGCGAACCGAAGAAGGTCTCGCGCGCTGGCAGGAATCTGCCCGCCGCGATCGCCGTTGGCGTCCTGCTCGGCGCGGGCATCCTGCTGTCTCTCCTCGCCGTGCGGCACGCGTTCATCGGTGTCGTCGCGGTCGCGCTCGCCGTCGGGACGTTCGAGCTGGCGACGGCGTTGCGTGCGGCGGCGGGCATCCGGATCCCGCTCATTCCGGTGCTGGTCGGCGGACAGGCGATGCTGTGGCTGGTGTGGCCGTTCGGGCTGGAGGCCGCCGTGGTCGCGCTGGCGGGGACGGTGTTGCTGTCGCTCCTGTGGCGGCTGCCTGGCGGTAGCGACGGTTATGTGCGCGACGTCTCCGCGACCGCGCTCGTGCTGGGGTACGTGCCGCTGTGCGGGGTTTTCGCGGTGATGCTCGTGCTGCCGGACGACGGCGTCGCGCGTGTGCTGACGTTCCTGCTCGCGGTGATCGCCTCCGACGTCGGGGGCTATGCGGCCGGAGTGCTCAAGGGCAGGCATCCGATGGCGCCCAGCATCAGCCCGAAGAAGAGCTGGGAAGGTTTCGCCGGGTCGATGACGGCGGGGACCGTCGTCGGCGGCGTGACGGTGACGCTTCTGCTGGACGGCGCGGTATGGCAGGGCGCGCTGTTCGGCGCGGCGATCGTGCTAACGGCGACGCTGGGAGACTTGGTCGAGTCGGTCATCAAGCGCGATCTCGGCATCAAGGACATGGGCGACCTGTTGCCCGGCCACGGCGGCATGATGGACCGGCTGGACTCGCTGTTGCCGTCGGTCGTGGTCTCCTGGGCGTTGCTATCGGTGTTCGCGTAGTTGTCGCTGGTCGTTACGCGCGACCTGGGACCGAGGTCACCGCGTACGGCCGCATTGGAGCCGAGTTAGTCGTCATAGGGATCATCGACCTCGGCACGCCAGTCGGGATCCGATCTACTGCGGTCGATGATGGCAAAGCGTACCCCGGCGGGATCGGCCACCACGGCGGAACGGCCATATCCGGTGTCGAACGGCGGAAGGATGACCGTGCCGCCGAATGCTTCCGTTCGTGCGGCGAGCGTATCGGTGCCGTGACGTGGATCCGCACCAAGGTAGATCAGCCAGTGTGGGGGCGTGCTGCGCTGATATTCATCGCCCATGATGTTGCGATAGAGGATGGGTTCGTCGAGACGCCACTCGACATAGTCCAGACCGGGCGCGTAGCCGACCTGCCGACCGGCGAAGCCGAACAAGGTGGGATAGAAGCCGTCGACGGCATCACCATCCCAGGTGTTGAGGTCGGCGGCGCAGAACGTGCCGGGTTGGTCCCGGCCGAAGGTCCAGCCTTCCGGCGTCTCCCAGAGAACGCAGACGGCGCCTGACGGATCCTTGACGTGCGCGACACTGCCCCTGCCTGGGATGTCAACGGGATTGAGCAACACCGTGCCGCCCAGGTTGGTGGCCCAGCCGACCGCGCTACGGACGTTGGTGACGGCGAGGTGCACCAGCCAGGCTGGCCGCTGGTTCGGCAGCGCCCGATACAGTCCGGCGACCTGTTGGCCGTCGCGGCTCGCGATCGTGTAGGTGCCGGTCGCCGGATCGGGCTTACTCTGATACCGCCAGCCGAACAGCCCGGTGTAGAACGCTCGCGCCGCCTGTTCGTCCAGCGTGGCGAGTTCGATCCAGCAGGGAGTGCCGGGAGCCGGACGGCCCGCGGTGGTGTGTGACGTCATGGTGGCCCTCCGCTTGGCATCCTGCCTTCCGCCGGGTGCTCCGGGCCAGGGCCATGCGACAACGCCGGACGAACGTCACAGTGATGGCCGTGGGACACTGGTGGGCGCTATGACTGCCCTCCCGCTGGTTTTCGACGCACCCCGTGGCGGCATGCCGCCACGGCATCTCGCCGACCTCACGGCCGCCGAGCGCGCTGATGCCGTCACCGAGCTTGGTGAGAAACCCTTCCGTGCCAAGCAGCTGTCGCACCATTACTTCTCGCGGCTGACGGTTGACCCGGTAGCGATGACAGATATCCCCGCTGCCTCGCGGGAACGACTGGTGGCCGAGCTGATGCCGCCGCTGCTTACGGAAGTGCGAGCGATCTCGTGCGACGAGGGCACGACACGTAAGACGCTGTGGCGGGCACACGACGGCACCCTGCTGGAGAGCGTACTGATGCGGTACCCCGACCGCGCGACGCTGTGCATCTCCAGCCAGGCCGGGTGCGGCATGGCGTGTCCGTTCTGCGCGACCGGCCAGGGCGGTTTGGAACGGAACATGTCGGCGGCCGAGATCGTCGACCAGGTGCGAGCTGCCGCCGCGGTGATGCGAGACGGTTTGATGCCCGGCCCGGACGGCGAACCAGCTGAGGGGCGGCTATCGAACATCGTGTTCATGGGCATGGGCGAGCCACTCGCCAACTACAAGCGCGTGGTGACGGCCGTGCGCCGGATCACGGCGCCAGCGCCGGATGGCCTCGGTATCTCGCAGCGCTCGGTCACGGTGTCCACGGTCGGACTTGCGCCCGCGATTCGGCGGCTCGCCGATGAGGGGCTGCAGGTACGGCTGGCGGTGTCCTTGCACACGCCAGACGACGAGCTGCGCGACACGTTGGTTCCGGTGAACAACCGGTGGCCGGTCTCCGAGGTACTGGAGGCCGCCCGCTACTACCTCGATCGCACGGGGCGCCGGATATCGATCGAATACGCGCTGATCAGGGACATGAACGATCAGCCGTGGCGGGCGGACCTGCTGGCCAAGCGCCTGCGGGAGCACTTGGGCCACCTGGTCCACGTGAATGTCATCCCGCTGAACCCGACGCCCGGGTCGAAGTGGGACGCCAGCCCGAAGGACGTGGAGCGGGAGTTCGTGCGCCGGGTGAACGCCGGTGGTGTGGCATGCACGGTTCGCGACACTCGTGGGCAGGAAATCGCCGCGGCCTGTGGGCAGCTGGCGGGAGAGAGCTAGCGGTTCACGTCGAGAACTGACCGGCGTGAGGTGCGGAGTGCGGTCCCGTCACCGCCGCCAGGACAGCCGACGGCGGCGGATGTCCGTGACAAGCATGCCCACGATTACCGCGGCGATGCCGACGAGCCAGAGATTCTCGACATTGCCCTCGTGGTTTCCGATGAGCATCGCGAGCAATATGACGACGATGGTCCACCCCATGATCTGCGTCGCCCTGGGGAAGTTGCCATGCCAGCCCCACTCGGCTGACGGCTCGTCGCGGGGGTCGACCTGCGACTTCGTCTCGATCTCCTTCGTCGGCGCCACGATTACTCCTTCTGCGTCACGTCCCAGCGGGCAGGTGACCGTCCTTCACGAGCCAGCTCACCCGCCCGGCGTCGATGATTACACACCGCTCGCATCGGTCGGGCAGGGCATCGGCGAGAATGGGGCGTGATGAACACGCGCGCCTCACTTGGTGACCCCAATCACGACCGTCGCTACGGTCGTTCCCGTGACGACACCGATACCCGGTCGGTGCTCGTGCTGGGCTCCACCGGGTCGATCGGAACGCAGGCGCTGGACGTGGCGGCTCGGAACCCGGGCCGGTTCCGAATCGCGGGTCTCGCGGCGAGCGGTTCGGACCCCGCCGCGCTGGCGGACCAGGCCATCAGCCACGGGGTCGATGCGATCGCGGTGGTCCGGCCAACCGCGCTGGAGGATGTCCAGCTCGCCCTCTACGCCGAGGCGCAACGCCGAGGCTACTCCCGAGGTGAGTTCGCCCTGCCCAGAGTGTTCGCTGGCGCTGACGCCGTCACCGAGTTGATCGATGCGGTCAGGGTGGACGTCGTCCTCAACGGGATGCCCGGTTCGCAAGGGCTCGCCCCGACCATCGCAGCGCTAAGCACCGGCGCGACGCTCGCGCTGGCGAACAAGGAGTCCCTGGTCGCGGGTGGGCCGCTCGTGCGGGAGGCGGCCGAACCCGGCCAGATCGTGCCGGTGGACTCCGAGCATTCCGCGCTGGCTCAGGCGCTGCGGGGAGGCCGCGCGGAAGAGGTCGAGCGGCTGGTGCTGACCGCGTCCGGCGGCCCGTTCCGGGGACGCGGGAAGGCCGAGTTGGCCGAGGTCACGTTGGAGCAGGCGCTGGCGCACCCGACGTGGGACATGGGGCCTGTCGTCACCATCAACTCCGCCACCATGGTCAACAAGAGTCTCGAACTCATCGAGGCGCACCTGCTCTTCGACGTCGACTACGACGCCATCGACGTCGTCGTGCACCCGCAGTCGATCGTGCATTCGATGGTGACCTTCACCGACGGCTCTACACTCGCCCAGGCCAGCCCGCCTGACATGCGGCTGCCCATCGCGCTCGCCCTGAACTGGCCGCACCGGGTACCCGGCGCCGCCCCCGCCTGCGACTTCAGCCGTGCCGCGGAGTGGACCTTCGAACCGCTGGACAGCGAGGCGTTCCCCGCCGTCGACCTCGCCCGGCACGCCGGTAGCGTGGGCGGCTGCTTGCCCGCCGTCTACAACGCCGCGAATGAGGTGCTCGTCGAGGCGTTCCTGGCGCAGAACACCAGCTTCACGTCGATCGTGGACACTGTATCCAAGGTGGTGGCTGAAGCGGACGAATGGCACTGTGCGCCACGGGACATCGACGACGTGCTCGCGGCCGAGAACTGGGCTCGGTCACGCGCCGCCGAGCTGGGAAGGGACTAGTACGTGGATTCGGGCCTGCTCCTCTACATCGTCGGAGTGGTGCTGTTCGCGCTGGGCATCTGCGTGTCCATCGCGCTGCACGAAGCCGGGCACATGATGACGGCGAAGTGGTTCGGCATGAAGGTGCGACGCTACTTCATCGGCTTCGGACCAACCCTGTTCTCCTTTCGCAGGGGCCAGACGGAGTACGGCCTCAAGGCGATCCCGCTCGGCGGTTTCTGCGACATCGCGGGCATGACGGCCCTCGACGAGGTCACGCCGGAGGAATCGCCCAAGGCGATGTGGCGCTACCCGGTGTGGAAGCGCACCGTCGTGCTCGCCGCGGGCTCGATCACGCACTTCATCATCGGCTTCCTCGTGCTGTACTTCCTCGCGGTGAGCATGGGCCTGCCGAACATCGACGGCAAAGCTCAGCTCGAGTCGCTGTCCTGCGTCAAGGACGCCACCACCGAGCAGCAGCTGGATAACTACCGCTGCGAGCCCGGCGATCCCACTCCCGCGGCTGAGGCCGGCATGCGGCCTGGCGACGTCATCACCGCTGTCGGCGGCGCCGCTGTTTCCGACTGGAGTGACGTGCGCAGGGAAATCCGGGAGAGCTCCGGCCCAACGCCCATTGAGGTGCTCCGTGGCGGCGAGACCGTGCGGCTGACCGTGGACGTCGTGGAGGCCAAACGTCCCGAGATCACCCAAGGTGCTCTGGACAGGGGCGAAGATCCGCGCATCGTCAGCGTCGGCATGATCGGCATCGCCGTGCAGTCCCAGTTCGAGTACGGTGCGCTCGACGGCGTGCCCGCTACCGCCGTGTTCACCGGCGACATGTTCCACAACACCTGGAACGCGCTGCTGCGGTTCCCCGAGCGCATCCCGAAGGTGGTCGAGGCGATCTTCGGTGCCGAGCGCGATCCCGATACCCCGGTGAGCGTCGTCGGTGCGAGCCGTATCGGGGGTGAAGCCGCCGAGCGCGGGCTGTGGGAGCTGTTCCTGCTGATGTTGGCGGCACTGAACTTCTTCGTCGGCATCTTCAACCTGTTGCCGCTGCTACCGCTCGACGGCGGACATATCGCCGTCACTTGGTACGAGAAGGCGCGCGACGCGATTCGCAGACTTATGGGCAAAGCGGCGGCGGGACCGGTTGACTACACGAAGTTGTCAGCGGTCACCATGGTGTTTGTGATTATTGGTGGTGCGGTGGTGCTGCTCACAGTGACCGCTGACATCGTCAACCCGATTCGATTACCGGAGTAGCGGTAACGTTGCTGGCGAATACCCGTGAAGTGAGGAGCCTGCGGATCTGATGACCGTCGACCTTGGTCTTCCCGACAGTCCGCCGCCCGTGCTCGCCGATCGCAGGAAGACGCGCCAGTTGCACGTGGGGCCGGTCGGTGTGGGCAGCGACTATCCCGTGTCGGTGCAGTCGATGACGACGACGCAGACCGCCGACGTCAATGCCACGTTGCAGCAGATTGCCGAGCTCACGGCGGCGGGATGCGACATCGTGCGAGTCGCGTGCCCGACGTCCGATGACGCCGACGCGCTGCCCGCGATCGCGCGGAAGTCCCAGATCCCGGTTATCGCTGACATCCACTTCCAGCCACGCTACGTGTTCGCCGCCATCGAGGCGGGCTGTGCCGCGGTGCGGGTCAACCCGGGCAACATCAAGAAGTTCGACGATCGCGTCGGTGAGATCGCCAAGGCGGCGAAGGATCACGGCACGCCGATCCGTATCGGGGTCAACGCGGGATCGCTTGACAAGCGCCTGCTGGCCAAGCACGGCAAGGCCACGCCGGAGGCGCTGGCCGAGTCGGCGTTGTGGGAAGCGGGGCTGTTCGCCGAGCACGACTTCCACGACGTCAAGATCTCCGTCAAACACCACGACCCGGTTACCATGATCAGGGCGTACGAGCTCCTCGCCGAGCAGTGCGACTACCCGCTGCACCTCGGCGTAACCGAGGCCGGTCCGGCGTTTCAGGGCACGATCAAGTCCGCCGTCGCGTTCGGCGCGCTGCTGCGGCAGGGTATTGGTGACACCATCCGGGTTTCGCTGTCCGCGCCGCCGGTCGAGGAGGTCAAGGTCGGTGCGCAGATCCTGCAGTCGCTGAACCTGCGGCCCCGCAAGCTGGAGATCGTCTCGTGCCCGTCGTGTGGACGTGCGCAGGTCGACGTCTACAAGCTGGCCGATGAGGTCACCGCCGGTCTTGAGGGCATGGAAATCCCGCTGCGAGTCGCCGTCATGGGCTGTGTCGTCAACGGGCCAGGTGAGGCGCGGGAGGCCGACCTCGGGGTCGCCTCCGGCAACGGCAAGGGGCAGATCTTCGTCAAGGGCGAGGTCATCAAGACGGTGCCTGAGGCACAGATCGTGGAGACCCTCATCGAGGAAGCCATGCGCATCGCCGAGGAGTCCGGCATGGACGCCGGTGAGGGCTCGCCGACGGTGACGGTGAGCTGACGTCGTCGACGGGTGGGGCGTACGACGCTTTCACCGCATCGGGCGACGCAAATGACGCTTTCACTGCGCTGAGTGCATTGAAACCGTCATTCATCGCACACTGGTCCACCCGTTTGCGCAGGCAGCGGCACTAGGTATCGGGTGCCAAGTTCTGGCACGCTGGATGCGTGTTGCGGCTCGCGGGCGCCCGTCTGGTCGACGAACGGGACTACCCGGCGGTGCGTGCTGCGCTCGCGTCGGACCCGATCGCGAGCTGCATGGTGAGTTCCCGGGTGGAGAGCCTCGGTCTCGATCCGTTCCGCCTCGGTGGTGAACTGTGGGCGCTCGAGTCGCGCTATCACCGCCATACCCGCCTGCCAGGGCTGTGCTTCGCGGGAGCGAACCTCATCCCACTGCGTGGGGACACCGGTGCGTTGCAGTCGTTCGCTGACCGTGCGCTGCGCGGGCCTCGGCGCTGTTCCTCCATCGTTGGACCAGCTACCCAGGTCCTCGGCCTGTGGGACGAGCTCGCTAGCGACTGGGGTCCAGCGCGCGAGTTGCGGTGCCAGCAGCCGCTACTCGCCCTGGACCGTGCGCCCGCCGTCCCGTGCGATACCCGTGTCCGCAGGGTTCGGCCGCACGAGATCGATCGCTACTATCCGGCAGCCGTCGCGATGTTCACCGAGGAGGTCGGCGTGGACCCACGGCTGGGGGACGGCGGCGCCAGCTATCACGCCAGGGTGTCCGAGCTGATCGCGGGCGGTCGCGCATTCGCCCGGTTCGAGGACGGTGAGGTGGTGTTCAAGGCGGAGATCGGTGCGTTATCGGCCACCGTCGGGCAGATCCAAGGCGTGTGGGTGCACCCGGAACGTCGTAGCGGGGGGCTGGGTTCAGCCGGAACGGCGACGGTGGCGGCAACGCTGATCCATGATCTCGGCAGGACGGCCAGCTTGTACGTCAATTCGTTCAACGCGCCCGCACTCGCCGCCTACCGGAAGATCGGATTCACCAAGGTTGGTGAGTTCGCGACCGTGCTGTTCTGAGCTATTCGGGCGGCGAGACTGGCCGCCAATGGCGCCACTCGCGGGCCACCACGCGCGGCTGGGGCGATTTCGGTGCGGCGACCTCCCCGAACGTCGGTGCCTTCCGGCATACTCCGGTGGCGTGCGAACCAGCCTCAGTCTCCTGCTTACCGCCGTGCTCGCTGTCAGCGGCTGCTCGTTGTTCGACTCGGATGGGCCGGACGACACGCTCGAGCGCTTCGTCGACGCCTTGGGTAACGGTGATGTCGCGGGTGCGGCCGCGCTGACCGACTCCCCCGAGTCGGCACGAGACACCATAGATCAGGCCATCGATGCGCTGGCACCGCAGGCGTTGACCGGCGAGATCGCCTCCGTCGCCGAAGCGGCCGACTCATCGAGTGCGCGAGCGACACTCGCTTTCACCTGGAAGCTCCCAGCGGACCGCACCTGGCGCTACGAGACTCAGCTCGAGCTGCTGCCCAGCCAGGACGGTTGGCAGGTGCGCTGGACGCCTTCGGTGCTCCACCCGGAGCTGGCCGCGCAGCAGACCGTGGCTGTCGTCGAGGAGGAACCGGAACTGGCACCCGTCCTCGACCGGGACGGTCACGCCTTGCTTCGTCCGCAGTCGGTCGTGTCCATCGTGCTCTACCCGGCAGAAGCCCGTGCCGACACCGGGCTCAGGGAGGTCGCGAGCCAACTGGCTGACTCGCTGGTGCGATTCGACGACTCGATCACGGCGCGTTCCATCGTGAGGCAAGCGCGGAAGGTGGACGGCAAGAATGGGTCCACGCTGGTCGCCGTATTGCGAGAAAAGGACTACCAGCGCGTAAAACCGGACATCTATGAGCTGCCTGGCGTGAAGTTCAGTCGGCAGGAACGGCTGCTGGCCAAGAACAAAGACTTCGGTCTGCACGTGCTGTCGGCGGTCCGCCGTGTCGTGCGCGAACGGATCGAGGGAAAGTCCGGCTGGCGGGTCATCGCACGGGACGCCTCCGGTGCGGAAACCGCTGAGCTGCACGCCGAGGCACCGTCGCCGAGCGAAGCGGTCGAGACGACGCTGAGCGAGCGGACGCAAACCGCTGCCGAGGCCGCCATCGACGACACCCCGAAGCCTGCCGCCGTGGTGGCGATGCGGGCGTCGACGGGAGAGCTACTCGCGGTGGCGCAGAACGAGAAGGCCAATGAGCGGGGGCCGATCGCGCTCACAGGTCGCTACCCGCCTGGCTCGACGTTCAAGATCGCCACCGCGCTCGCCGCGCTGAGTAGAGGCGAGGTGCGGCCTCGCAGCATGGTCGAGTGCCCCGGCACGGTGACCTTCGAAGGCAGGGAGATCCCCAACCAGGACGAGTTCGACCTCGGCGAGGTTCGGCTGTCGACGGCCTTCGCGCGGTCGTGTAACACCACGTTCGCGTCGCTTGCGGCCGATCTGCCGCCGGATGCGCTGACCGACGCGGCGCGCGACTTGGGTATCGGCGCGGACTTCGTCATTCCAGCCATCACCACGATTACCGGCTCGGTGCCGACGGCGGAGAACGTGGTGCAACGGGCGGAGAACGGGTTCGGGCAGGGCACCGTGCTCGCGAGCCCATTCGGGATGGCGCTGGCCGCGGCCACGGTAAAGGCGGGTGAAACGCCCGTCCCCACCTTGCTCGACGGGGAAAAGACCGAGGCGAAAGGGATGGGAGAGCCGCTGCCGGAGGCCGAGGCCTCGGCGGTGCGCCGGATGATGCGCGCCGTCGTCACTCGGGGAACCGCCACCGAGCTGTCCGGGCTTTCCGAGGTGCACGGCAAGACCGGAACCGCCCAGTACGGCGATGGGTCGAAGTCACACGGCTGGTTCGTCGGATATAGCGGCGACACCGCGTTCGCGGTGCTGATCGTGGGTGGTGGTAGCTCGAAACCAGCGGTCGACGTCGCTCGCGGAATGCTCACGGCGCTGGGCTAGGCTGGGCTATATGCGTGCTCCACTCAAGCCAGGCGTGCAGTCTCCGCGCCGTGCTGTACCGCAGTCCATCGTCCGCCCCGAGTACGTGGACAAGCCCGAGCCGAAGCGGGTTCCTGGCAACGGTGTGCGCAGTCCCGAGGTTATCGAGGCGATGCGGGTGGCGAGCCGGATCGCCGCACAGGCGCTCGAGGAAGGCGGCAAAGCCGTCAAACCGGGCAACACCACCGACGATATCGACAAGGTGGTGCACGAGTTCCTGCTCGACCACGGCGCGTACCCGTCCACGCTGGGCTACCGGGGCTTCCCGAAGTCTTGCTGCACCTCGCTGAACGAAGTCATCTGCCACGGCATCCCCGACTCGACTGTCATCGAAGAGGGCGACATCTGCAACATCGACGTCACCGCTTACATCGGCGGCGTGCACGGCGACACGAACGCCACCTTCCTCGCGGGAGAGGTCGACGAGGAAGTGCGGCTGTTGGTCGAGCGCACCAGGGAAGCCACCATGCGTGCGATCAAGGCGGTGCGGCCCGGCAGGCAGCTCAATGTCATCGGCAGGGTGATCGAGTCCTACGCCAAGCGGTTCGGCTACGGCGTGGTGCGGGACTTCACCGGTCACGGCGTTGGCCCCGCGTTCCACACCGCGCCGACCGTGCTGCACTACGAGGAGCCGTCCGTGACCACCCTGATCGAGGAAGGCATGACCTTCACGATCGAGCCGATGATCACGCTCGGCACCATCGACTACGACCTGTGGGACGACGACTGGACGGTCACCACCAAGGACAAGAAGTGGACCGCCCAGTTCGAGCACACGCTGCTGGTGACCGCGGATGGCGCGGAGATCCTGACGCTGCCGTGACGTGCGTCCGGAGACCCTCGTGGGGGTGTTGATCAACAACGCGCTCGTCGAGTATTCGACCACTCAGTCCAGTTCCAGCTGCAGCAGCGCGTTCTCCACCACTTCGGGCATGGCCGGGTGGATCCAGTACTGCCCGCGAGCCATGCTGGGGGCGTCGAGCCCGAAGCTCATCGCCTGGATCAACGGCTGGATCACGGTCGGCGCCTGCGGGCCGATGATGTGGGCGCCGAGCAGCTGTCCAGACTCGGGATCAGCGAGCAGCTTGACGAACCCGGTCGTGTCCTCCATCGCCCAGCCGTACGCGATCCCGCCGTAGTCCTGCGTCGCGGTGACGAACCGCAGTCTGCGGGACCGCGCCTGCTGCTCGGTCAATCCCACGGACGCGATCTGTGGCGAGGTGAACACCGCCTGCGGCACGAATCGGTGGTCGCTGGCCACGGGGTCGTCGGGGTGTAACAAGTTGTGCCGCACCACCCGTGCCTCGTGGTTGGCCACGTGTTTGAGCTGGTACTGCGAGCTGACATCGCCAAGCGCGTACACCCCGTTGACGGAGGTGCGCTGGTACTCATCGACGTTGATCCTGCCGTCGATGGTGGCGATACCACCCGCCTCGGCGTCGAGCAGATCGGCGTTTGGTGTGCGCCCTACCGCGATGAGCAGCAGTTCCGATGTGATGGATTCGTTCCGGTCGTCCTTGGTTCGCAGATCGAGTGTCGTGCCCTCGGTGGTCCGGCGCGCTCCGACGAGGGTGCGTTGCGTGCGGACGTCCCAGCGCTTAGCGGCGAGTTCGGTGAACCGGGTGCTGACGTCGAGGTCGTGCGCGCGCAGCAGCGCGTTGGAGCGGGCGACCACGGTGACGTCGGCGCCGAATGCGGAGAACACATGCGCGAACTCCGCCGCGATGTAGCCGCTGCCGAGGATGGTGACACTTGACGGCAGCTTGTCGATGCGCATCACGGTGTCAGATGTGTGGTACTCGACGTCGGCGTCGGCAACGAGGTCCGGGATGATAGGCCTGCTGCCCGCGGCGAGCACGATCCGATCGGCGGTCAGAGACTCCGGTGTGCCACCGTCGCTCGGTGCGACCTGGAGTGTCCGTTCCCCGGTGAAGCGCGCGGTGCCGTCGTAGAGAGTGACGTTGGCGTTGTCCGGGTGGGCCGCTCGGTAGTCCTTGCCACCGGACGCGATGGGATCGATCCTGCCGAATATCCGGTCGCGCACCTCATGCCAGCGGATCTCACGGAGTTCGGCGTCGACGCCGAGTGGTTCGCTGGTGCTGATGGCCTGCGCGATGTCGGCGGGGTAGACGAACATCTTCGTCGGGATGCACCCGACGTTCAGACACGTCCCGCCGAATATCCCCTTCTCGACGATCGCCACCCGCCAGTCCGCGAACCGCTGGTCGAGGATGGTGTTGCCGGAACCAGTACCGATGATCACGAGGTCGTAGTGGGTCACACAAATAGTCAACCGTAGACGAGCGAGCGGTGTTCCAGGTTGCCCAGATCCACTCGATTCGGTGACGCCGTGTCGCGTTCGTGGCCAGTACGATCGACCAGTCTCGTGCCGCGTATCGAGCGATGCCGAGATTCTGAGATCGATCCCGAGGAGCGCGTGTGAGTAACAGGGCGAGACTCGCCCGGTGGGCGGGACTGACGATCGCCATCGTGACGGCGGGTCTGCTTGGCCTGGTGTCCGTGACGTCCGCCGCGCCGAACTCCGCGAGCCAACCCACGATCGTCGGCGGCAGCGAGGTCGAGTCAGGCAACCGGGAGTACGTCGTCTACTTGGCGGACGAGGACGGCATGCCGTATTGCGGCGGCACGTTGGTCGCTCCGGACAAGGTCGTCACCGCCGCCCATTGCGTCAGTGCCGCCGACCCGGAGGATCTCACCGTTGTCGCGGGCAGGAACGACATCCGTAGCGATGACGGCAGTGAAGCCAGCGTCGAGCGCACGTGGGTCCCGAAGGACTACGCCAGCGTGACCGAAGGTAGCGATATCGCCGTGCTCCTGCTGGCGAAGAAGCTGCCGTACCGCACGATTCAGCCCGCCACCGAGAACGATGACCAGCTCTACCGGGTCGGCAGGCAGGCGACCGTGCTTGGCTGGGGCAAGACGGCGGAGCGCGGGGAGTCGTCCGATCGATTGCGCGCCGCCAAGGTGCCGTTGCGCGCCGACGCCGACTGCGAGGACGCCTATGGGGTCTACGTCGCGGACGAGATGGTGTGCGCGGGGTATCGTGAGGGCGGCAAGGACGCGTGCCAGGGAGACTCCGGTGGGCCGCTGATCACTGGTGGCAGGCTCATCGGCATCGTGTCCTGGGGTGAGGGCTGCGCCCGGCCGGGTAAGTACGGCGTCTACACCGAGGTGCGTCGGTACGCCAAGCAGATAGCGACGACGCCCGCTGACGAGGAAGCGCCCGATGACGAGGGCGACTCCCGCGAGCCTGAGAGCGGCGGGATCACGTTGCCCATCCTGGGTGGCGACTGAGGCCGGACGCCGCCCGGGAGCGGTCAGCTATCCGGCATGCGGAGTTCGCCGTCACGGTGTGCTAAGCACGGTGCATGGCAGACGTCCGCTCCGCGACCGGTCCCGAGATCACCGCCGCCGACCTGTACGCACTGCTGCGGCTGCGCGTCAACGTCTTCGTCGTCGAGCAGGAGTGCGCATACCCAGAGCTTGACGGCCTAGACCTGCTGCCCGGCACGTGCCACCTGTGGCTCGCCGAGGGCGACACCCTCCTAGGCTGTCTGCGGATCATCGACGACGGCGGCGGTGTGCTACGGGTGGGGCGGGTGTGCGCGTCGGCCGCCGCGCGGGGGACCGGAGTGGGTGCGCGGCTGATGACGGCCGCGCTCGACGTCATCGGGGACGCCGAGTCGGTGCTGGGCGCGCAGACCTACGCGACCGGGTTCTACGAGCGGTTCGGCTACCGCACCGAGGGCGAGCCGTACGACGAAGACGGCATCCCGCACATCACGATGCGGCGGGTGCTGTCTCGGTAACGACCTGGATTGCCTGCTCCACCTCGGCGTCCGTCAGGCCAGCGTTCGCGGTGAGCCGGAGCCGGGATATGCCGTCCGGCACCGACGGTGGCCGGAAGCAGCCGACGCGCACGCCCCGTTCGGCGCAGCGCGCCGCCCAAGCTACCGCGTCATCGGGGAAGGGGGCGCGCACCGCGAGCACGGCTGCTTCCGGGGTGCTTGTAGGCAAGCCGGCCGCCGCGAACCGCTCCGCCATCGTCGCGGTGATCTCGCGGGCCCGCTCGGCCCGTTGCGGCTCCTCGACCAGCACTCGCAACGCCGTGAGCGCGGCTGCCGCGCTCGCGGGAGCCAGTGCGGTGTCGAAGATGAAGCTGCGCGCCGTCTCGGTGAGATGCCGGATCACCCGGCGCGGCCCAAGCACCGCACCGCCTTGCGCACCCAACGCCTTGGACAACGTCACTGTGGTGACGACGTCGGGGGCCGCGTTCAACCCAGCTTCATGCACCGCTCCCTTGCCGCCGTCGCCGAGCACACCGAGACCGTGCGCGTCGTCGACGAGCATCGCCGCTCCCGTCTCGCGGCAGGCGTTGTTGAGTGCGGTCAGGTCAGCCTTGTCACCGTCAACCGAAAACACCGAGTCCGTGACGACCAGCGCGCGCTTGTGTCGCCGGGTGCGCAACGCGTGGGCGACGGCGCTTGGGTCGTTGTGGGCGACGGCAGCGATGTCGGCGCGGGAAAGGCGGCAACCCTCGATCAGCGAGGCGTGAATCGAGGCGTCGGTGACGATCGCCGACTCCCTGCCGGACAGCGTGGTGACCGCGCCAAGGTTCGCGGTGAATCCGGAGGAGAACACCAGCGCCGCCTGGGTGCCGCAGAAGCGTGCCAGCTCCTGTTCCAACTCGGCGTGCAGTTCCGTGGAGCCGGTGACAAGGCGTGAGCCCGTTGAGCCAGCGCCCCACTTGAGCGCGGCGGCCGCGGCCGCTCCTGCGACGCGCTTGTCCCTGGCCAGCCCCAGGTAGTCGTTGCCAGCCAGATCGAGTTCGGTCGCGGCGGCCGCGCGCGGCCTGAGGCGGCGCACCAGGCCGGCCTGGGCGCGTTTCTCGGCCTCGACGTCGAGCCAGTCGAGGACGTTGTCTGCTGGTACCGGGGCGGCAGGACCTTCGACGCTCACGTCAAGCAGTGTCGCACCGAACCCAGCTTCCGATGTGAGGAGGTGCCGGGAGGGCAGGCCGGATGCGGGCCGGGTAACACCGTCAGGTATTCTTGATCGGTTGATTCATGGCGCACCTCGCGCCGGGTTCGTCCCTGTTACCCCCACCGGCTGCCGGTGAGATCGCTTCGCGCCGACGCGGAGCTGTCCGGGCCTTACGGTGACGTGCCACCATCCGAAAGGCATCTGTGACTACCACTGAGCAGCCGCGTTCGCGCGCGCCCAAGCACACCAAACCCCGGCACCGCACAACCGTCAAGAACCGGTTCTCGCCCCGTGCCGCGACCTACACCAGCACCCCTACGACGTCACGGCCCGCCGCGTCGTTCGACACTCTCGGCCTGCCGCCCGCGTTGCTGCGCGCGCTCCAGGACGCGGGCATCACCGACCCGTTCCCCATCCAGTCGGCGACGATTCCCGACGCGCTCGCTGGACGCGACGTCCTTGGTAGGGCGCAGACCGGCTCCGGCAAGACGCTGGCGTTCGGTCTCGCGCTGTTGACGCGTCTCAACGGCGGCACGGCCCAGCCACGCAGGCCCCGTGCGGTGGTGCTGGTGCCAACGCGCGAGCTGGCCATGCAGGTCGCCGACGTCCTGATGCCGCTGGCGAAGGCGACTGGCCTGTGGTGTCGCACCGTCGTCGGCGGTATGTCGTTCGTGCGCCAGGCCGACGCGCTCAAGCGCGGTGTCGACCTGCTCATCGCCACGCCCGGCAGGCTGTCGGACCACGTCCGGCAGGGGACGTGCACGCTGTCCGACGTCGGGTTCGTCGCGCTCGACGAGGCCGATCAGATGGCCGACATGGGTTTCTTGCCGCAGGTGCGGGAGATCCTCGATCTCACCCCGAAGACCGGGCAGCGGCTGCTGTTCTCCGCCACCCTCGATGGCGCGGTCGGCCAGCTGGTGCGGGAGTATCTCGTGGAGCCGGTCGAGCACTCCGTCGCCCCCGTGACGGCGAGCGTGACCACCATGGAGCACCATGTGTTCTCGGTCACCAAGGTGGACAAGCAGGCTGTCGCGGCCGAGATCGCGGCACGCTCGGGCCGCACGATCTTGTTCGTGCGAACCAAGCACCATGCCGACCGGGTCGCTAAGCAACTGCGACAGGTTGGCGTGTCCGCGGTGTCGCTACACGGTGGTAAGACGCAGGGACAGCGCAACCGCGTGCTGTCCGACTTCAAGGACGGCAGGTCGAACGCGCTGGTCGCGACCGACGTCGCCGCGCGCGGCATCCACGTCGACGACGTCAGCCTCGTGCTGCATGTTGACCCGCCCAACGACTCGAAGGACTACCTGCACCGCGCGGGCAGGACGGCTCGCGCCGGGGCCGACGGCACCGTCGTCACACTGATCACCCCGGACCAGCGGCGCACGATGCGGCGGCTGACCGACCAAGCTGGCGTCAAGCCGACGACGACCCAGGTTCGGCCCGGCGACACCGAACTCGCGCGTATTACCGGCGCGCGGCAGCCGTCGGGTGAGCCGGTGGCCGAACCGCAGGCGGGCAGCAGGCCGAGTGGGCCGCGTTCGGATGGCCGTCGTCGCCCGCACCAGGGTACGGCTTATGGGCGCCAAGGTGGTGGCCCGCGTCGGCGGACATCGCCGTCCGGCGGCCGACGGCAACGGCGTGACTGACCTGCGTATGACGCCATAGCCATGAAAGCGGCCCGCGAGTGCTTCCACTCGCGGGCCGCTTTCGGTTCGCCCGTTCCTGGGCCGTGGTTTCCGTGGCAGTGTGGGGCGGCAGCTTCGAGAAGGGAGACGGCGTGCGGATCACGGTCATCGGTGGGGGAGTCGTCGGATTGAGCGCCGCGCTGCGGTTGGCGCGGCGCGACCATCGAATTACGGTCGTCAGCGCGGACCCGCTTACCGAGACCACGACGACTGTCGCTGGCGGGTTGATTTATCCGCGCCACGCCGAGCCGGTCGAGCGGGTCGCGCGCTGGACCGAAGTCAGCGTCGCCGAGTTCCACCGGCTCGCCGAGGTGCCGGGAACCGGCGTTCGGTTCCGGCCGGGAGCATTGCTGCGACGCACCGATCGCCCCATGCCACCGTGGGCGGATGCCGTCGGCGGTATGACCCGTGACACTGACGTCGCCGCGCCCTATACCGACGCGCTGCGCTGCGTTTCGCCGCTGGTCAACACCGGGCGGTACGTGGCATGGCTCGAAGCCGAACTGCGGCGTGCTGGAGTCGAGTTCGAGCGGCGTACGGTGCGCGCGCTGAGCGATGTCGCGGACGAGACCGATATGGTGGTCAACGCGGCGGGGATGGATGCGGGCAGGCTCGCGGGTGACGACACGGTGCGGCCAGCGCGCGGCCAGGTCGTGCACATCGCTGATCCCGGCTTGACCGAATGGATCGTCGACGAGGACGACTTCAGCTACGTCCTCCCGCACGGTGACCACGCCGTCTGCGGCGGCACTGAGGAGTTCGGGGAGGACTCCCTCGAACCCGACCCCGACACCACCAAAGACATCCTGCGTCGGTGCGCCGCGCTGCTGCCCGGTATCGAGGACGCCGAGATCCTGCGCGTGAAAGTGGGGCTGCGACCGCATCGGGACCGGATTCGGCTCGACCGCGAGGGCGACGTGATCCATTGCTACGGGCTCGGTGGGGTCGGCGTCACGCTGTCCTGGGGTTGTGCCGACGAGGTCGCCGATCTCGCGGGCCGATGAGCGCGCTAGTCGGTGAGCAACTCCAGGCTCCGCTCGCCCGTGCGCTCCACTTTCAAACCCGCCGCCGATGCCGTCGTCAGCACGTCGTCGACGCCCGAGGGTTCTCGCGTCGCGCGTGCCAGCGCGGCGGCCAGCTGCCCCTTGTACGCCTTGTTGTGATGGCTGACGGTCTTCCGCTTCCCCTTCGCGTCGATCGTGACCACCCGGACGGTGACGGCACCGGACACCCGCGCCAACGACGCATAGGCGCCGGACCGCAGGTCGACGATCAGCTCATCCAGTCCAGCGAGCACGGGCGCCAGCGCCGGTCGCCACACCGCGCGCAGCGGTCCGATGCCCGGCAGTGTGCTGCCCGCGGAGAGCCGGTAAGCCGGGATCGCGTCACTCGCCCGGACGATTCCGAACAACGCGGACGCGGTGGCGAGCCTACGTTCGGCGCGCGCCCACTCGGCCTGGTTGAAGCTCGCTGCGCCGAGCGCGTCGTAGAGCACCCCGGTGTAGCGGAGCAGCGCGGGCCCGGTCGGCGCGCTGAGCAGCTCCCGGTTTCGGTCGACTTCGGCGGTCTGTCGCTCCGAAAGGCCGAGCGCCGCCAAACTGGCGGGCACGTCCTCCGCGAGCGCACACAACGCCTGGACCAGGTCGCGTCGTGTCGACGTCAGCTCTGGAAACGACAGCGCATCGAGGTCCAACGCCTCGCCATCGCCGACGGCCTTGGTCTCCGACGGAGGAAGCAGTACCAGCACCTGAACAGGCTAAGCGATACCGTAGTGTCGCCCACGCCCCTGGCCGTGTCGACGCGGTCCCCGTAACCGCCATGGAATCGTCCCGTGCCATGTCGCGAACGTCAGCGCCGGATCGGCACGGATAACCGGTTGCGATGGCGCTGAGCCCGTCGCATACCCTGCGTGCATAGCCGAATAGGCTCGTCGTCAAGGAGCTACCAGAGTGATCACCAGGATGTCGTCGCTGTTCCTGCGCACGCTGCGCGAGGATCCTGCCGACGCCGAAGTACCCAGCCACAAACTTCTCGTGCGTGCCGGTTATGTGCGGCGCGTCGCGCCGGGCGGGTTCTCCTGGCTGCCGCTGGGGCTCATGGTGCTGCGCAACATCGAGCGGGTGGTGCGCGAGGAGATGAACGCCATCGGCGCGCAGGAGATCCAGTTCCCCGCGCTGTTGCCGCGCGAGCCTTATGAGGCGACCGGCCGGTGGACCGAGTACGGGCCCAACGTGTTCCGGCTTGTTGACCGCAAGGGCGCGGACTACCTGCTTGGTCCCACTCACGAAGAGCTGTTCACGCTTACCGTGAAGGGCGAGTACACGTCCTATAAGGACTATCCGGTCATCCTGTATCAAATCCAGACGAAGTACCGCGATGAGGCGCGGCCCAGAGGGGGAATCCTGCGCGGCAGGGAGTTCGTGATGAAGGACTCCTACTCGTTCGACCTCGACGCCGCGGGGCTGCAGCGGTCGTACGAGAAACACCGCGACGCCTACATCAAGATCTTCGATCGGCTCGGGCTGCGGTACGTGATCGTCAAGGCAACCTCGGGCGCGATGGGCGGCTCGGCCTCTGAGGAGTTTCTCGCGGAGTCCGACACCGGCGAGGACACCTACGTGCGCAGCAGCGACGGCAGTTACGCCGCCAATGTCGAGGCCGTGGTGACACCCGTGCCGCCCGCGCAGTCCATCGAGGACAAACCTGCCGCGCAGGTGCACTACACGCCCAACACACCGACCATCGAGACCCTGGTCGACTACCTCAACGCGCAACCCGAGATCGGCCGCACCTTCACCGCGGCCGACACGCTCAAGAACGTCATGCTCAAGACACGCCAGCCCGGCTCGGACGAGTGGGAGCTGGTGTGCGTTGGCGTGCCCGGTGACCGCGACGTGGATATGAAGCGGTTGGAGGCGGCGCTGGAGCCCGCCGAGGTCGCGTTGCTTGATGATGCCGACTTCGAGCGCAACCCGTTCCTGGTGAAGGGCTACATCGGGCCGAAGGCGCTGCAGGACAACAAGGTCCGGTACCTGGTCGACCCGCGCATCGTCGAGGGCACCGCCTGGGTGACCGGCGCCGATAAGCCGGACCACCACGTCGTGGACCTGGTGTGTGGGCGGGACTTCACCCCCGACGGCACCATTGAGGCCGCCGAGGTGCGTGAGGGCGACCCCGCGCCGGAATCCTCCGGCACGCTCCAGGCCGCGCGCGGCATCGAGATCGGCCACATCTTCCAGCTCGGTACCAAGTACAGTGATGCGTTCGCGCTGGACGCGCTCGGTGCCGACGGCAAGCCGATTCGCATCACCATGGGGTCCTACGGTATCGGCGTGTCCCGGCTGATCGCCGCGATCGCCGAGCAGCATCACGACGACCTCGGGCTGGTGTGGCCTCGGGTTGTCGCGCCCGCCGACGTGCACATCGTGCTCGCGGGCAAGGACGACGCCGTCACGGAGACAGGGGAGAAGCTCGCGGCTGAGCTAGACGACGCCGGGGTGCGTGTCATCCTCGACGACCGCAAGTCCAGCCCCGGCGTGAAGTTCGCCGACGCCGAGCTGGTTGGCGTGCCGACCATCCTGGTGGTCGGTAAGGGACTGACCAAGGGCGTCGTCGAGGTCAAAGACCGCGCGACCGGCGAGCGCACCGAGGTGCCAGTGGGTGAGGCGGTCGCCCACCTCACCGCCCTCATGCGGTGAGACTGGCTTTCAAGGGCACGTCGGTCGTCAGCCCTCGTATGGCCGCAGGCTGGCGATGATCTTGTCGCTCACGTCGGTGGCGAGCTCATCGTCGACGCCGACGTCCGTGTAGAGGATCAGGATGATCGTGTCGGCGCCCGGTGCTGGCTGGAAGGCGGCGACGCTCAGCCGGATCTTGTCGGCGTCGGCGCACTTCTCTCCTTGTTGCTCAGGCAAGGGGACCATCGCGGACGAGACGTGTGCCGTGAGCGAGCCTTCCGCGATCGAGACTTCCTTGGCGGCGGTGGGGGAGACCTTCTTCGAGTCCACCGGGAGCTCACCGGCTGCCGCACCCCAGAACTGGGTGGCTGCCACCGCTGCCTTGCTGGGCTCGAGGTCTCCCGCGGTCTGCGTTCCGACCCGTGCACGGTGCCAGCCCTCCACCGGCTCGCCGCAGTAGTTGTCCTTGTAGGTCGAGACACCGCGCATGATCGCCGTGTCGCCGTTCGGATTCTCGAAGCCCGCGAGCGTGCTCGGGGTCGCGATCTGCCAGCCCTTCTCGGGGACGTCGTAGGCGACGTTGTCCTTCGGTGACCACACACCCTGCCAACCGCTGGTCACCGCGTCGATGCGGATCTCCTGCTGGCTCGGCAGTTCTTGGGTTCTCCTGCCGGGCGCTGACGGCTCCTGCTCCGACGAGGACCGCTCAGCGGACGGTGGTGCGGCTGGTGGCGCTGAGGTGACAGGGCCGGATGCCGCGGCGCTGCTCTGGTCGGAGCGCAGTGTCAGCACGGCCACAACCCCACCGGCGCTGAGCAGCACCACGAGCCCGACCGCCAGAGCCAGGATCAATGGTCCCCGTGATTTCCTTGGCGGTTCCGGCGGCTGGTACATCCCGAACCCGCCGTATTCCCGCTGCCAGTCTGTCTGGTTCTGCTGGTAGTGCGGCTGCTGGTAGCCGGTCCGCGGTGGGTAATGGTGCGGAATCGGATCGCCTGTGAACGGGTCGACCTGCTGGCCTTCCCAACCCCCTGGATAGCTCATGCGCGAAACCTTACCGCCGTCCTCGGGAAGGGAGGCGCCAGCCACAGATTTCAACAACCGTTGACATATTCGGGGTGCCAACCGTACGCTCAGGTCACCAATAATTCATCGTACGTAGAATTTGGAGGGGGTCATGGCGAAGTCAACGAGTAAGCGTGCGCCACTGGTTGTGGTCACCGCCTTGGTGGGCGGGTTGGTCGCGGGTGTTCTGGCGCTGCTGACCTTCGGAGCGCAGGCGAGTGCGGGGCCGGACGGTGTGCCAGTCGCCGTCGCGGTCGCCGACGATCCGACGTCAGCGGGGCTGCGCGCGGCGATCGGTGCGGTCGAGGCACGAGCGGGTGATCGGCTGGATGTCGAAGTGACCACGCCAGACAAGGCCCGAGGCCTGCTGCATGACAAGGAGGTCTATGGGGTGCTTGAGCTTTCCGCCGGTCCGGGCGGACCACAGGTCACGGTGGTGACGTCTGGGGCGGTCAATCCCGCGGGTACGCAGGTCGCACAACAGGCGCTGACCGGTGCCGGCCAGGCGGTGCTGGCGGCTGCCGCGCGGAACGCCGGTGCGGACGCGGAGCCGATACAGGTTGAGCGGATCCATCCCGTCGGGACGTCGATGCGTGCGATACCGGTCGCGTTGAGCGCACTGGCGTGGCTGGGCTGTCTCGTAGCCGGGGCTACGTTGACACTGCTGGCGCAGCGCGGCCGGGTGCGGATCGGGGCGGCTGGCAGGCTCGCCGGAATGGGTGTGACGAGCGTGTTCGTGACAGCGGTGCTGGCTGGGCTCGTCCTGCTGTGGGACTCGTCGCTGCCGCTCGGCTGGGATGTGATCGGCCTACTCGCGCTGGTTACGCTCGCCTTCGCGGCCGTGCAGGGTGGGCTACTGCATCTGCTCGGAATCAAGGCGATGGCCGTGCTGGCACCGCTGTACCTGACGGCGTCCGTCGTCGCCGCCCAGGTGCCGGAACTGCTGCACCCCGGCTACCGGGTCGCCTTGTGGTCGTGGTCACCGTTTCGGTTTCCCTCGGAGGCGCTGCGCAGTCTGCTAGCGGGCACCTCTGATGTCCCCGACGTGACATTCGCGGTATGGGTGTTGACCGGGATCCTCGTCGGGGGGCTGCTTCTGCTCGCCGTCCCGCGACGATCAGCCGGGCAGCAGGCTGAAACGCACCCGGCGGACAGGATTGTCGATGTTGGTGTCGACAAGGCAGATCGACTGCCAGGTCCCCAGCATGAGCTGGCCACCGAGTACGGGGACCGTCGCGTACGGCGGTAGGAACGCGGGCAGGACGTGGTCTCTGCCGTGGCCGCTGGTGCCGTGCTGATGGCGCCAGCGGCCGTCGCGCGGAAGCTGGTCGTCGATCGCACGCAGCAGGTCGTCGTCGCTGCCCGCGCCGGTCTCGATGATCGCGAGTCCCGCGGTCGCGTGCGGCACCCAGACGTGCAGCAGGCCGTCACCACCGCCGCATCCGGCGAGGAACTTCTCCGCGTCGCGTGTCAGGTCGTGCACCACGGCGGTTGAGCCGGTGCGGACCTCGATCTGCTGGGATTCCACACCTCTACCGTACGATCCTCACCCTCGCCTGTTCCATGCCGACATACGTGGGTGTGCTGGCATGTTCGTGGTGGCGAGGGTTATTCGCGCTCCTCGTCGTCGCTCTTGGCGCGCCGCGCGGCCTCGCGCATCTCGATCGCGTCGGTGATGCCGTCACCGATCTCGCGGGCGACCCCGACGACGGCACCCGTGATGATCTTGGCGATGTTGCCGACGCGTTCGGCCGCCGACTCGGTCAGTTCCTGCACCGTGTCCTTCTTGCGTTCGAACTCGCCGACCATCGCCGTTCCCTTCGTGATGCCCCGGTCAGGCCGTGTCACGCTGCTATTCCGGCCCGGGAGCTGTCTTGCTGTGCGTCAACGGTAACCTGCCGCGCCTCGGTTGACCTGTCGGTGTGACCACCGACAAGCGCCCGCAGCGCGCCCTTGGGCGGCATCGCCAGCGTGACGATCTTCTTCGCGACGGACGCGAGCTGCTTGTGCAGCGGCCCGGTGTGGTAGGGCAGGCCGTACTTCTCGCAAATCGCGCGCACCTCGTCCGCGATCTCCGGGTACCGCCGCGCCGGGATGTCCGGGAACAGGTGATGCTCGATCTGGTGCGACAGGTTGCCACTCATGATGTGGAACAGCTTCCCGCCGGTGATGTTGGCCGAGCCCAGGATCTGCCGCAGGTACCACTGCCCACGTGTCTCATTCTCGGTCTCTTCCTCGGAGAAGCTCTCGACGTCCGCGGGGAAGTGGCCGCAGAAGATGATCGAGAACGCCCACAGGTTGCGCACCAGGTTCGCGCTGGCGTTGCCGAGGAACGTCAGCGGTGCCAGCGGTCCGGTGAGCAGCGGGAACAGCACGTAGTCCTTGCCGATCTGCTTGGTGGCCTTGGCGCGCATCTTCCTGCGCACCTCCTTGGTCTCCGCCCAGCTCAGCTCGCCCTTGACGATGCGGTCGACCTCGAGGTCGTGGAACCACACGCCCCACTGGAAGAAGATCGCCAGCAGCGTGGCGTAGACCGGGTTGCCCAGGTAGTAGGGGTGCCACTTCTGGTCAGGGTCCATGCGCAGCACGCCGTAGCCGATGTCGCGGTCCTTGTCGAGGACGTTGGTGTGGGTGTGGTGCAGGTAGTTGTGCGAGTGCCGCCAGTTGTCGCCTGGCGCGGCCGTGTCCCACTCGAACGTCTTCGAGTTCAGCTCGGGGATGCGGGTCCAGTCGTACTGGCCGTGCATCACGTTGTGGCCGATCTCCATGTTGTCGAGGATCTTCGACACCGACAGCGAGGCCACCGCTGCCAGCCAGAACGGTGGCAGGAACCCGAGGTACATCAGGCCCCTGCCCGCGACCTCGAGCCCACGCTGGGTCTTGATGACGCGGTTGATGTAGTCGACGTCGGCCTCGCCGAGGTCGGCGACGATCCGCTGGCGGATCGCGTCCAGTTCGCGGCCGAACTCCTCGACCTGTTCCGATGTGAGCCTGTCCTGCAATCCTGTCATGGTGCGTTCCTCCTGGTGTGTTCAGCGCCGGTGCTCAGCAGTTGATGTTCACGTCGCCGACGGGGACGGAGATGCACAGTTGGATCTCCTCGTCTTCCTCGGCGGACAGCTCACCGGTTAGCGCGTTGCGTACGCAGCCACTCGTCTTGACCTGGGTGCACGAGAAGCAGATGCCCATGCGGCAACCGTGCTCCGGCCGCAGTCCCGCCTGCTCGGCCTGTTCCAGCAGCACGTCACCAGAGTTGGCCGACTCCCTGCCACTGCGGGAAAACCGCACCGTGCCGGTCGCGTTGGCGGTGTCGATCTCCAGCGCCGGTGGTGAGAACTCCTCGGTGTGCAGGTGTTCACTGACGCCGTTTTCGGCATACGTGGTGCGCACCGCGTCCATCAGCCCCTGCGGGCCGCACAGGTAGGTCTCGGCCTCGCGCCACCACGGCGCGACCGCGTCCAGGTGCTCCGCGGTGAACAGGCCGTGCACGTCGGCGCCGGTTTCGGTGGCCGTGTACCCGAGCGCGACGTCGATGGTCTCGCTGTCGTCGGCGAGTGCGGTCAGCACGTCGCGGTAGAGCACATCGTCCGCGGTGTTCGAGTAGTGCAGGAACGCGACCCGGCCCTTGTAGCCCTCGTCGTGCAGCGTGCGCAGCATCGACAGCACCGGCGTGATACCGCTGCCGCCGCTGATGAAAAGCAGCGAGTCTGGCCGCCACGTGGGCAGCGTGAAGGTGCCATCCGGGTCCGAGATGCCGAGCACCATGCCTTCGTGCGCGTGCTCGTGCAGGTGCCGCGAGACCAGGCCGTTCGGGTCGACCTTGATCGTCAGCTCCAGGGTGCGCGGGTCGCCGTACTGCGAGTTCGCCGGCGAGTAGCAGCGCGTGCGGCGCACACCGTCGATGTCGACCGAGACCCGCACGTACTGACCCGCGCTGAACCCGCGCCACGCCCTGTTCAACGACAACGTGAGCGTGACCGTGTCGTGCGTCGGGTGCGCTACTCCGGTGACGCGCGCCCTGATCTCGAAGCGCACGAGCAGCGGATCGACGAGTTCGAGGTAGCGGTCGATGCCGTGCGGGGTGAGTAACCGTTCCGCCAGCGACATCGCGGCCTTGCGCGCTGTCGTCGCCCTTCTCGGCAGGAGTGTCCTCACGTGCTCGTCCTTCCGGTCATCAACCAACGCATTACAGTGAACATCTGTGCACTAACAAGTGCACTGGAATCGGGAAGTCGTGTCAACCAGGCATGACTGTGAGTTGGGCGATACACCCGAAGCGGAAGGTGCGGTGGACGCACGTACGCTGAAGCCTGTGACGACGAGGCAACCCGATGAGCCGGTGAGCAGGCAGGAGCGCAAGCAGCGCACCAGGCAGGCACTGCTTGACGCGGCATTGCGGCTGGCCAAGGACCGCACGTTCGCCGGGTTGAGCCTCCGCGAGGTCGCCAAGGAAGCCGGGATCGTGCCGACCGCGTTCTACCGGCACTTCGAGTCCATGGACGACCTCGGCATCGCGCTGGTCGAACGGGCCATGCGCAGTCTGCGCACCATGATCAGGGAAGCGCGCCAGAACCCGGCGACCTACGACGACGCGATCCGTGCGTCGGTACACACGTTGTGCTCGCACGTGCGCGCCAACGAGGCGCATTTCCGGTTCCTGACCAGGGAACGCTACGGTGGGACCGGTCCTGTGCAGGCCGCGATCGCGACCGAATTGCGATTGTTCGGCAGTGAACTGGCGGTCGACCTCGGGCGCTTCGAGGGCTTGGCGGAGTGGAGCGCCGAGGACCTGCGGATGATGGCTGACCTCATCGTGACCGCCATGCTCGGCATCGTGATGGAACTCGTCGACATCCGTACCCCCGAGCCGAACGCCGAGGAGGAAATCGCCGCCAAGGCACGCAAGCAGTTACGGCTGATCGTGGTAGGGGTGGCCGGATGGCGGAGCACGTGATGCCGCACGCGCCGCGCCTTCCGGCCTGCGAAATCGGGTTGTAACGAAGCCCACCGAAGATCGCGCGCGACGGTGCGGCGTGGTAAACATTCCGCACGCCAGCGATCCTGGCCAGTTCGTGCTCAAGGTCCCGAGCAGGAGGTTGTGCGGTGACGGAAACCGAATCGGGGGAGGCAAGGGCTATCACGATCGGTGTGGTCGCCGAGTCAGGTGAGGGTGAACGCAGGGTCGCGCTGGTGCCCAAGATGGTGCAGCGGCTGACGCGCCGGGGCGCGCGTGTTGTCGTGGCGTCCGGTGCGGGCGCGGGCGCGCACCTTTCGGATGACGACTACACCGAGGCGGGCGCGACCATCGGCGAGCCCTACGACGCCGACGTCGTGGTGGGCGTCGCGCCACCGAGTGACGCCGAGATCGCGCGGCTACGGGAAGGCACTATCCTCGCCGGGTTCCTCGCGCCACTGTCCGATCAAAATCGGATCAGCGCGCTGGAGAAAGCCGGTGTGATCGCGTTCGCGATGGAATCCATTCCCCGGATCTCGCGAGCGCAGGCAATGGACGCGCTGTCCTCACAAGCAAATGTGGCGGGTTATCGCGCGGTGCTCCTCGCGGCGCAGCATCTCGCCCGGTTCTTCCCGATGCTGACCACGGCGGCGGGCACCGTGAAGCCAGCGAAGGCACTGGTCCTCGGTGCTGGCGTTGCCGGCTTGCAGGCCTTGGCGACCGCGAAGCGACTCGGCGCGCAGGCCACCGGCTACGACGTCCGACCCGAGGTTGCCGACCAGGTGCGTTCCGTCGGGGCGCAATGGCTGGACCTCGGCATCGAGGCGGTCGGTGAGGGCGGCTATGCCAGGGAACTCACTGAGGAGGAGCGCGCCGAGCAGCAGCGCAAGCTCACCGAAGCGATCACCGGCTTCGACGTCGTCATCACGACCGCACTCGTCCCGGGGCGCGCGGCACCGAAACTGGTCAGCGCCGAGGCCGTGCGGGGCATGCGGCCCGGCAGTGTTGTCATCGACCTCGCGGGTGAGACTGGCGGCAACTGCGAGTTGACCGAGCCGGGCCAGGTCACAACGGCGCACGACGTGACGATCGTGTCGCCGTTGAACCTGCCCGCCGAGATGCCAGACCACGCCAGCGAGTTGTACGCGCGAAACATCGTCGAGCTGCTGGAACTGATCATCGACACCGACGGCAGGCTCACGCTCGACGCGGGCGACGAGATCATCGCGAAGTCGTGCGTCGCGGGCAACGACAAGCTCAGCCAACCCGAGCCGGCGAGCGGGACGGAGGACAGCTGATGGACAGCGAGCTGGTACAGAACCTGGGGATCCTGGTGCTCGCGGGATTCGCCGGGTTCCTCGTGATCTCCAAGGTGCCGAACACGCTGCACACCCCGCTGATGTCGGCGACAAACGCGGTGCACGGTGTCGTGGTGCTCGCGGCGCTGATCGTGCTCGGTCAGGGCGTCGACCTGGGCGTGTTCAACGACATTCTGCTCGTCATCGCGATCATCTTCGGCACCATCAACGTCGTCGGCGGGTTCCTGGTGACCGACCGGATGCTCGGGATGTTCAAGGGCAAGCCGGGTGACAAGGCGAAGAAGCAGGAGGAGACGGCGTGAGCTGGATCCAGGACCCCGCGTTCATCAACATCCTTTACATCATCTCCTTCTCGCTGTTCATTTACGGGCTGATGAAGCTGACCGGCCCAAAAACGGCGGTGCAGGGCAACTGGATCGCCGCGGCGGGCATGGGCGTCGCCGTGGTGGCGACGCTGCTGATCCGGGGGATGAGCAACTGGTGGCTGATCGCGCTCGGCGTCGTGGTCGGCACCGTCATCAGCATCCCCGCCGCTTACAAGGTCAAGATGACCGCGATGCCGCAGATGGTGGCGCTGTTCAACGGCCTCGGCGGTGGCGCGATCGCGTTGATCTCGTGGGCGCAGTTCCGCGACACCGGCGGCTTCGCCGAGGAGGAGCTGTCCAAGGTCATCGCGTCGTTGTTCGCCGCGCTGGTCGGGTCGATCTCGTTCTGGGGCTCCAACGTCGCGTTCGGCAAGCTGCAGGAGATCCTGCCCGGCAAACCGGTCGGGCTGGGGCGACTGCAGCAGCCGGTGAACCTGCTGACCTTCGTGGCGGCCGTGGTGTGCGCGGTGGCGATCGCGTCCGGTCAGACGTCCGAGTGGTGGATGATCGGCCTGCTCATCGCATCGGCGATCCTGGGGCTGATGGTGGTGCTGCCCATCGGTGGCGCCGACATGCCGGTGGTGATCTCGCTGCTCAACGCGCTCACCGGGTTGTCGGCCGCCGCCAAGGGCATCGCGCTGGACAACACCGCGCTGATCGTGGCAGGCATGATCGTCGGTGCGTCCGGTTCCATCCTGACCAGCTTGATGGCGAAGGCGATGAACCGGTCGATCCCCGCGATCGTGGCGGGCGGTTTCGGTGGCGGTGGCACCAGCGGCGGTGGCGACACCGGCGGCGAGGACCGGCACGTCAACAGCACCAGCGCCGCCGACGCGGCCATCCAGATGGCCTACGCGGGCAACGTGGTCGTCGTTCCCGGCTACGGCCTCGCGGTGGCGCAGGCACAGCACCTGGTCAAGGAGATGGCCGAGCTGCTGGGGGAGAAGGGCATCACCGTCTCCTACGCGATCCACCCGGTCGCGGGCCGGATGCCAGGCCACATGAACGTGCTGCTGGCCGAGGCCGACGTGCCCTACGAGGCGCTCAAGGAGATGGACGAGATCAACTCGCAGTTCGGGCAGACGGACGTCTCGCTGGTCATCGGCGCCAACGACGTCACCAACCCCGCAGCCGAGACTAACCCCGACTCGCCCATCTACGGCATGCCGATCCTCAAGGTCAACCAGAGCCAGTCGGTGATCGTGCTGAAGCGTTCGATGAGCCCAGGCTTCGCCGGTATCGAGAACGAGCTCTACTACGACCCGAAGACAGCGATGCTGTTCGGCGACGCCAAGTCATCGGTCGCGGACATCGTCGAGGAGCTCAAACAGCTTTAGGGTGTCGACTCCGCCGGGGCGGGCGCGGACGCGGTTCCGTGCCCGCCCCGGTGTGTGTCTGGTGGTGTGCGTTATGCGCCGCTTGGCGCGTCGCGGTTGTCGCGCAGGATCGTCAGGATCTCGTCGAGCTTCGTGCCGTGGTCGTCGAGCTTCGCGGTGTGCTCGTCAAGCTTCGCGGTGTGCTCGTCGACCGTGGTAGTCAGTGAGTCGAGCTTCGAAGTGTGCAAGTCCAGCTTCGCGCTGTGCCTACCAAGGATGGAGGTATGGAACTCCAGCGTTGCGCTGTGGGAATCCAGGACGGCGCCATGCCGCGCCAGGGCCGTGCTGTGTTCCTGTTGAGTGGCGTCAATGCGCGAGATCGTTCTATTCGTTTCGATGAGCTGTTGATTGGTCTCGTCGAGCAGCAGGTAAAGGTCTTCGATGTCGTGCTGGTTCCGCTTCACGCGCCGGTCGACGTCGGACGCTGGCGTCATCGTGGTGATCTCCCTGGGTCGGGTGCAACTGATCCTGCCACCGTAGGCCGCGCTTCCGACAGTCCCCGTTCGAAGTTCAGCGCAAGTGCGGCATAGGTACAACAAAGGCGCGCCGGACCACCGGTGTGAGTGATGTGTCGTCGCCGTCGTCCGACTCATCCAGCCAGATCGCCCGGACCAGGCGCAGCCGGGTGTCAGCGGTGGCGCTGCGGTACGACGGCGTGCCGACTGCGGACGTGTCCGGCCAGGCGTCGCGGTCCGTTGCCAGGTCCAGCGCCCAGCCGGTTCCGGTAGTGTTCACGAGCTTGTCGATGCGCTCAGCCTGCTTCGATGAGTCGAACTCGAAAAGCGCCATGCTGACGGCGGCACGTCGGCCGTCGACGGTGGTCAGGTAGCTGCCGAGGTGGACGCCCTCGCAGTCTGATGCGGCCACCGTGGAGCGGAGGTCGCCGTAGGTGTGGCGTGCGCAGCGCCGATCGGTGTCCGCCGCCATGACATGGAAGTCGAGCCCATCGACATTGTGGATCACTAGGTCGGGAAGGGGCGTGCTGCTGCCGGTGGGGGAGGAGTCGCTGGCTCCCGCCGTCGCGACCGCGATCACCGCGATGAGGCCAACCACGAGCAGGCAGACTACGGCGATCGGTAGCGGACGCAGCAACATCGATCGCTGTCGAGGGCTACTGGACGGCTGCTGGTGCGGCGGGCCGGATGCTGTCGGGTGCGGACGACCGGGCACGGCCCGCGGCCCCGCACCGGGCGCCTGCGGCGTCGGCCCTGGCGGCGCGGCAGGCGGCTGCCCGTGCGGAGCCGCGCCGGACGACGGCGGCCGTGCGGTCGTTACCGCGCTCGGGAACCCTTCCTTCGCCAGCGTGGTGTCCGGCTGGATCGGAGTCGCGGGGTCGACAGCGCGGAGCACGGCCCGCGCTTGTTCCGCCGAGCACGGATTTGGGCCGGGCGGCGTGAGCGCCGCGATGGCGTTCTTGAGGCCGTTGATCGTCGGATAGAGCACCCGCACCGGTTGGTCGAGATCGCCCTGGCCAGGCGCTACCGAGTCGACGAACGGACCGACTGCCAGCACCGTGGCGACCGGTACCGTCAGCCCCGCTTCGTGGGCGATTCGCTGGGCAAGGTGCCGGGATGCCGCGAGCGCGGGCGAACCGGGGTTGACCGCGTCACCCGAACCGACCAGTGGCCAGTTGTCGGCCTTCCACTGTCCGTACAGCGGCGCATCCAGCCGCATGGTAGGCCCTGGCAACTCGACGCCGCTGATCAACAACACTCCGTGCGGCGTGACGACGATAGCGTCGAACGGCGTGCTGAAGCCCCGCGGCGTCACGTTCATGAGGGCCATGCCGCCCACGGTGCCGTCACCTCGGCCGAGGCCGCGAAGGCTCGCGCTGATGTCGGCGGCGATAAGTGAGTTCGGCTTTCCGTCGCCTACTAGCCGCATTCGGCCTCCGCCCCGCGTGGTGTCGCGATCGTGGGGTTCCGCGCTGCGTTCGATGTCACGCGCACAGATTATCCAGTCATTCGATCGAGTGGGTTCGACTCGGCTCTCATCGCACAGCGTCACCGTGTCGCTACCGGCGGCGATTCTAGCGGCAGTGATCTATGCCACGAGAAAAATTCATCATAAGCCAAGCGTCATTATTGACAGTGAGCCGACTCACCTAGTTGTGTAGACCCAATTGATGGTCGCCCAAATGGGTGAACACGAGGAGGAGGTCAGCATGACCGATCGCTCACGGTGGCGCCGGAAGCTCGCGGTGGCCGCTGCCGCCGCGCTCGCGCTACCCATGATGGGGGTGTCGAGCGCTTCCGCGCAGGAAAGCGATTCCCCGCTCGCGCCAGTGTCCGACTCGCTCAGCGGGCTGCTGGGCACGCTCGCCGGTGGTTCCCAGGTCACCGCGCTGGTGCACGGCAGCGACCTGGCCGCGGCCGAGGCGGCCATCGCCAAGGTGGGCATGGACCGCGTCACCAGCTTTGATCGGATCGCCGTCGTGGCAGCGACCGGCACCGTCGACCAGGTGCGCGAGGTGCGCGGGGCCGAGGGTGTGACCTACGTCGAGAACAACGACCCCATTGAACTGTTCGCCTCATCGGGCACCGTCGCCACCCGCAGCGCCGAGGCACGTCTTTCGCGGACGAGTCCCACCGGCGAGGCGCTGGATGGCAGCGGATCGTCGGTGGCGATCATCGACACCGGCGTCGACCCGAACCACCCGGCCTTCGCCGCCGAGGACGGCTCAAGCAGGGTGGTCCGCAACCTCAAGAGCCTCTGCACCTCCGACCAGGACACCGGATGCATCATCGACGCCGGTCCGCTTGACACCGACACCCTGTCGGTCGGTGGCCACGGCACCCACGTCACCGGTATCGCTGCCGGGGCGCCGTACTCGCTGTCCGGTATCGACGTCGGCGGTTCCGCGCCTGGCGCCAAGATCGTGTCCATCTCTACCGGCGCGGGCCTCGTCATCCTCGGTGCCAACGCCGCCCTGGACTGGATCCTGGAAAACCATGAGGCGCCCTGCGGTGCCGACGTCTCCGCCGAGGAATGCCCGCCGATCAAGGTGATCAACAACTCCTACGGTCCCAGCGGTGGTGGCGAGTTCGACCCGGACTCGGCGACCGTCAAGTTGCAGCGCGCGCTGGCCGCCGAAGGTGTCGTCACGGTCTGGGCCAACGGCAATGACGGCGGCGACGGCTCGCAGAGCCTGTCCAACCCGCCTGGGCAGGACCCGACCCCCGGTGTGATCTCCGTCGCGTCGTACTTCGATGAGGGCACCGGTACCCGCGACGGTAAGGTCTCCGACTTCTCCTCGCGCGGTCTTGCCGAGGACTCGTCCACGTGGCCGGACATCTCCGCGCCTGGTGAGGCGATCGTGTCCGCGTGCCGCCCGTACCTGCTGATCTGCAGCACCGGTGGCGAGCCGTACAGCGGTCCTGGTTTGCTCGATCTCGCAACGTACAACGTGATCAGCGGGACGTCGATGGCGGCGCCGCAGATCACCGGCATCGTGGCGCAGCTGTACCAAGCCAAGCCGGACGCGACCCCGGCTGAGATCGAGGACGCGCTCAAGGCGACCGCCCACAAGTACACCGACGGCGCGGCCTACGAACCGCTCGAGGACTACACGTCGAGCTTCGACAAGGGCACTGGTCTTGTCGACGTTGTCGCAGCCGTGGACCACCTGACCGCGACGTCCTGACCTCCTCCCGCGGGAACTCGCCGCGAAAACCCGCGAAAACCCGCGAAAACACAGCGGCTCACCGGGAGTTATGACACGATCGTGTCGTGTTGTGGCTCCCGGTGAGCCTTCTTTCGTTGTGACACCTGGTGCGGATGGGGCGACATGACATAGTGTGTGACCACAAAGGAGAGCGAGTTCGCGCTCGATGACTGAACTCCGGGGCTACTGACGAGGTCGTAGGGGAAGATGCTCCTCGTCAATCCAGCACCGTCGACAAGCGGAGGTCAGCAGTGAGCGCACGTGAGCTCAGCCGTGGCGTAGTGTATGTCCACTCGTCGCCAGCTGCGGTATGTCCGCACGTCGAGTGGGCTATTTCTGGTGCTCTGGGACAGCGGGCCGAGATGGAGTGGACCGCGCAGCCAGCGGCACCGGGACAACTGCGCGCCGAATGCGCCTGGCGTGCCGCGCCGGGCACCGCTGGCGCGCTCGCCAACGCACTCAAGGCGTGGCCGATGGTGCGTTTCGAGGTCACCGAGGAACCGAGTCCCGGCGTGGATGGTGAGCGGTTCTGCCATGCACCGGGACTCGGACTGTGGCACGGCCGCACGAGTGCGAACGGTGACATCATCGTGGCGGAGAACCAGTTGCGGGCACTCGCCGAGAACAGCAGGGCGGGGGAACAGTTCGCGCACAAGATCGACGAACTGCTCGGCGCGAGCTGGGACGAGGCGTTGGAGCCATTCCGGCATGCGGGGGACGGTGCGACGGTCACCTGGTTGCACCAGGTCGGTTGATCACTCGTCTGGACCAGTCCGGTGTGGAGAGCTACTAAGCTGGCCGTGTGCCAGCGATCGTCAACGCCAGCGTGAGCAGCCGCTGGCTGGTGCCGGTGCTGATCGGCGTCGTCTCACTCGCCCTCGCGGGCGGCCTGCTCGCGCGCGATCTTTATCAGCGGGCCGACAGCGAAGCCGCGATCGGACCGGTGAGCCTGCCGACGACGACCTCGCTCGCGGCCGAGGAGCAGCCCGGCTCGCCGCTGGTCAAGCTCACCCCGGATGCGGCACGGCACCCGCACGACGAGACGGTGCGGCGGTTGCTGCAGGCGTACTTCGACGGCATCAACGGTCGCAACTATGACCGCTGGAAGACGTCGGTCACGAGCGAGCGAGTCCGCGCCAAGACCGAGCGGCAGTGGCTGCGCGACTACCGTTCAACGCAGGATGGCAACATCCTGGTACACCGCATCGAAACCGCCCACGACGACACCATGCGGGTGCTGCTCAGCTTCACCAGCACGCAGGACATTCGCGATGCGCCGGTGATCCTGCCCCGTCGGTGCATCCGCTGGTGGCTCGCCCTGCCCATCGCGCTGGAACGTGGCCACTGGAAGATCGACACCGTCCCGCCGGGAACGGTGCCCGAGATGGCGGCGTGCTGATTCGTCGCGTTACGTCGCACTTGGCTGCCGGTGTCGCCATGGGACAGCCGACGTCGTCGTGATGCCGAGCCCGCCTTCAGGACGGTGTGGCCGGGGAGTCATCTGGCGTTGGTTCGCCAGCGGCCGTTGGCTCGTCGAACCGGTCGAACTCGAACCTGATCTCGCCATCGACGATCACCGTGCGAACGATGCCCGCCGCGTCCTTACGGGACAGTCGATACAACGTCGTGGCGAGGGACTCCACGGCACCGCGTGGCTCGTAATCCGTCTGCAGGATGGTTCGGTGCAGGTCCGCGATATCCCATCCCTCGTTGTTTCCGCTGCCAGCCGGGACGGCGAGCGCGACGTCAAGCAGCCATCGCGATGGTTTCCCGACGATCGATGGGGTGCGATGCGCCGTGATCGCGATGACTTGGTCGGCACGCACCAGGCCGTCGCTGAACGTTCGGATCCAGATGTGTTCCACCACGTGTCACCCCTTCGCGGATCACAGTGCCTGCCGTTGTGAATGACGCTTTCGCCGCGGTCAACGCGAGAAAAGCGTCATTCACCGCATCCTGCGGACCATAACCGACACCGTAACCGACACCGCGCGCTGCCCGGGGGCGCCGTTGACCTCGGGCAGCCCGACGGGTCATACCGCCGCGAAGGCCAGCGAGACGTTGTGGCCGCCGAAGCCGAACGAGTCGTTGAGGGCGACGTCGAGGTCGGCCTTGCGCGGCTCCCCTGTGACGACGTCGTGGCTGACGCCGGGGTCGATCTCGTTGAGGTTCTGTGTCGGCGGAATCAGTCCGTGGTACAGCGACAGGATCGTCGCCACGGACTCCACCGCACCGGCAGCGCCGAGCAGGTGTCCCAGCGCGCTCTTGGGCGCGGTGAGCACCGGGTGCTCGCCGATGGCCTTGCGGACGGCAACCGTCTCGGTGACGTCGCCGACCGGCGTCGACGTCGCGTGCGCGTTGACATGCCCCACCCGCGACGGGTCGATGTCGCCGGTGCGCAGCGCCGCCGCCATCGCCCGTGCCTGGCCGGAGCCCTCTGGGTCCGGGGCGGTGATGTGGTACGAGTCGGCGCTGGTGCCGATCCCCGCCAGCGAGGCGTAGATCCGCGCACCACGCGCCTTCGCGTGCTCCGCCCGCTCCAGCACCACGATGCCCGAGCCCTCGCCGAGCACGAAGCCGTCCCGCTCGGCGTCCCACGGCCGTGACGCCGCTTCGGGCTCGTCGTTTCGGGTGCTCATGGTGCGTGACTGCGCGAAGCCCGCCATGGTGATCGCCGCGATGCACGCCTCAGCGCCGCCCGCGACGACGACGTCCGCCTCGCCGGAGCGCAGCATCCGCCACGCCCACGCGATCGCCTCCGCCCCGGACGCGCAGGCCGAGACAGGGGCGTGCACCCCTGCTCGTGCCTTGAGTTCGAGACCGACGTAGGCGGCTGGTCCGTTCGGCATCAGCATCGGAACGGTCAGCGGTGACACCTTGCGCAGCCCGCTGGTCTCCAGCAGGTCGTCCATGTTCAGCAGGGTGGTCGCGCCGCCGATGCCGGTGCCGACGACAACGCCGAGCCGCTCGGGATCGACGTCGTCAGCGTTGCCTTCGCCGAAGCCCGCGTCCTGCCACGCCTGCCGCGCGGCGACCATGGCGACCTGCTCCGAGCGGTCGAGCCGTCGGGCCTCCACCCTCGGCAGCACCTCGCTCGGTTCGACGGCGAGCCGCGCGGCGATCTTGACCGGGAGGTCGAAGCGCTCCACCCAGTCCTCGTCGAGCCTGGCGACCCCGCTGCGACCCGCGAGCAGGCCGTCCCACGTGGACTCGACGTCCCCGCCGAGCGGCGTCGTCGCGCCGAGTCCGGTTACCACGACTTCGGCGTTACTCATGATCGTCCCTAAGGTTGTTGGTGTCTGGGGTTGATGCCCTGGACGCCCAGGGCGGTGGGGTGTAGCTGATGATCGTTCGCCTTTGTCGAGGCTGGAGAGGACTGGCTGCCCCGCCGTGCTGGACGCTCCGGCCGCTGATTGAGAGCTGATGCGGACCGTCGCTGTTTAGGGATCTGCCGGCGGGGTTGTCCACGGGCTTGACCAGTAACGACAGGAGTTGACCGGTGGCCGATCACCCGGAGATCTGGGTCGGGATCGACGTAGGAAAGCAGACGCATCACGCGTGCGGGATCGACCCAGACGGGAAGGTCATATTCCGTCAGAAACTCGGCAACGACCAGCATTCGATCGAGCAGCTGCTGGCCCGCGCCGGCCACACTGCCCCACGGGTGCGATGGGCGGTTGATCTGACCAGCCCACTGGCGTTGCTGCTGATCAGCGTGTTGTTGGCCGCCGAGCAGACGGTTACCTATGTCCCGGGCCGGGTGGTCAACACCATGACCGCAGGCTTCCGCGGCGAGGGCAAGACCGACGCCAAAGACGCACGCGTGATCGCCGAAACCGCGCGCCTGCGGCGAGATCTGGACCAGGTCGCCATGCCCGACGAGCTGGTGGTCGGGCTGACCCAGCTCACCAGCTACCGCACCGACCTGATGGGCGACTGGGTGGCCGGGATCAACCGGCTTCGCGCACTGCTGGGGTCGATCTTCCCCGGCCTGGAAGCCGCCTTCGACTACTCCAACCGGACCCCGCTGATCCTGGTCGCCGGGATGTGCACGCCGGCTGAGATCCGCACCGCCGGAATCGACGGCGTAGCAGCGCATCTGCGGGAGAACAAGGCGTGGCCAGCCGGGATCGCCAAGACCGCGGCCGCCGCCCTGGCCGCCGCCCAAGCCCAGACCATCGCGCTGCCCGGTGAGACCGACACCGCGATGCTGGTCAAGCGCGTCGCGGCGAAGCTGCTTGATCTCGACCGCGAGATCAAGGACACCGACAAACTGATCACCGCCCGGTTCCGCGCCCATCCATGGGCGGCGATCATCGAATCTCTGCCAGGCATGGGACCCGGCCTGGGCGCGGAGTTCCTGGTGGTCACCGGTGGCGACCTGGCCGCATTCGGCACGGCCGGTCGACTGGCCTCCTACGCAGGACTGGTGCCCGTACCGCGTGATTCCGGGCGAGTAAGCGGCAACCTGCGCCGCCCCAAACGCTACAACCGGCGCCTGCGCAGGGTGTTCTACATGGCCGCATTGTCCAGCCTCAAGGTCACCAACGGCCCGTCGCGGCGGTTCTACGACCGCAAACGCAGTGAGCGGCTCATTCATACCCAAGCACTCCTAGCCCTGGCCCGACGCCTGGTCGACGTGCTGTGGGCACTGCTGCGTGACGGACGCACCTTCACCCTCGCCGAACCAAGTTCGGCCGCCGCTACTGCTTGACAACTTCATTGAGAGTCCCTTCGAGTACGTCGGGCGGCGCCTGAGTGACCGCGGGTGCTCAGGAGTTGTTGGCGACGTAGGCGACGGCGTCACCGACCGTCTTGAGGTTGGCCAGCTCGTCGTCCGGGATCTTGACGCCGAACTTGTCCTCGGCCTGCACCGCGATCTCGACCATGGACAGCGAGTCGATGTCGAGGTCGTCGACGAACGACTTCTCCTTGGTCACCTCGTCCTGCGCGACCCCGGCGACCTCCTCGACGATCTCGGCGAGGCCAGCGACGATGTCCTGCTCGGTGAGCTGCTTGTCAGCCATGTGTGTCCCGTTTCCTTCCTTGGTTGCACCCCGCGCGGTGTGGCGGGGTGGGTGGTGATCAGGGTGCGATGAAGACCTGTCCCGCGTAGGACAGCCCGGCACCGAACCCGACGGCCAGCACCACGTCGGCCCGCGAGACCCTGCCCGCCGCGCGCATGTGGTCGAGCGCCATCGGGATGGACGCCGACGAGGTGTTGCCCGAGTACTTGATGTCGTCGGCGACCACCATGTCCTCCCGTGCGCCTTTGGCACGCAGGCGCTTGGCGATGGCTTCGACGATGCGGAGGTTGGCCTGGTGGGGGATGAGCACGTCGACATCCGACGGTTCCAGCCCGGCGGCGGCGACGGCCTCCAGCGCGACCGGCGCGATCTTGGTGGTCGCCCACCGGAAGACCGACTGACCTTCCTGGTAGATGTAGCGGTGGTCGCGCATGTAGATGGTGTCGACAAGATCACCCGCACTACCCCAGGTCACCGGGCCGATCTCCGGCTTATCCGACGGCCCCACCACAGCGGCGCCCGCGCCGTCGGCGAAGATGATCGCGTTCGCCCGATCCAGCGGGTCGACGACGTCGGTGAGCTTTTCCGCGCCGATGACCAGCACTCGGCCAGCGGAACCCGCCTTGATCAGGTCGGAGGCGACACCAAGGCCGTAGCAGAACCCCGCGCAGGCGGCGTTGAGGTCGAACGCGCCCGCCGCCTTGATGCCGAGCCGGTCAGCCACTTGCGCCGCCGCGTTCGGGATCGGAGACGGCATGGTGCAGTTCGGCACGATCACCGTGTCTATGTCGGACGGCTCGACGCCCGCGTCGGCCAGCGTTCGCTCGCCAGCGGTGACCGCCATGTCGACAAGCAGTTCATCCTTGTCCGCGAAGCGGCGTTCGATGATGCCCACACGGTCGCGAATCCACTGGTCGTTGGTGTCCATCACCTTCGAGAGGTCGTCGTTGGTGACGACCTTCTCCGGCTGGAAACTCCCGATTCCCAGGATGCGGGTGGCTGCGACGCCGGTCGACTGGCGCAGGGTCGTCACGATGCGGTGTCCTCGTCGGTCGGGGCCAGCTTGGCGACGTCGTCCGGGGTCTTGAGTGCGACCGTCGATGTCACGGTGCCCTTGAGCTGGCGCCGCACCAGCCCGGTGAGCGTACCGGCGGGAGCGAGCTCAACAGTAGCCGTCGTGCCGAGCTTGGCTAGGGTGTCCATGGTGAGGTCCCAGCGTACGGGGCTGGTCACCTGGTTGACGAGACGTCGCAGGTATTCGTCGCCGCTCTCGACGACGGCACCGTCATGGTTCGACAGCAGTGGACGCGAGGGATCGCGCACCGTGATCTTCTCGGCGTGGGCCGCAAGGGCCTCGCGGGCAGGGGCCATGTACTCGGTATGGAACGCGCCAGCGACCCGCAGTTGCCGCACCTTCGTGCCGGGCATCGGCTCCGCCACGATGCGCTCGATGGCGTCGGCCGCACCCGAGGCGACGATCTGACCAGCGCCGTTCTGGTTCGCGGCCGCGAGTCCGTTCTCCGCAAGCCATGCCACGACCTCGTCCGGGTCGCCCAGCATCACGGCGGCCATACTGGTTTCGGCCAGCCCGCATGCTTTCGCCATTTCCGCACCCCGTACGGCGGCCAGCGCGACGGCGTCGTCGGCGTCGAGCACACCCGCGATCGCGGCGGCGGCTAGCTCGCCAACCGAGTGCCCGGCGACAGGGGTGTCGGCGGACAGCGTTCCGCGCTGCTGAGCGGCGTCGAACGACAGTAGCGATAGCGCCACGATCAGCGGCTGCGTAACGGCGGTGTCGGTGATCTCCTCGGCGTCACCGGTGGTGCCGAGCCGGCGCAGGTCGAGCCCGGCGCGCTCCGACCAGCGATCGATGGCGTCGCGCGCGCCGTCGACGTCGAGCCACGGCGTCAGCATGCCGGGAGACTGGGAGCCTTGTCCTGGAGCGAGCACAGCAAAGGTCACTGCTCCAGGGAACACGGTCAGCGGGGGTTTCGGGGATGCCGGAGAGCACGAAGTACTTTCCACGACTTTGGAGGATTCCTCCAAACGTTTCTGGGAGATGAACTGGTTGTGGCGATCACTCTTGTGGGATCCGCATATCACTCACGGCGCCGTTCGGGACAGCGGTCGCGCTGAGAGGTTGCTCACAGCCGCGTAGGTGACCGGCTCACCATGTGCCCCGTGATCGAGCGAGCCTGCCGACGGCCATGCCGATGCGCAGCACGAACGCGTCACGCGGGTCCATCGGGTTCCGCCCGGTCAGCTCGGTGGCGCGCTTCAGCCGGTAGCGCACCGTGTTCGGGTGCACGAACAGCGCCCGAGCGCATGCCTCAAGAACGCCGCCCGCCTCGAGGTACGCGGCGACGGTCTCCTCGATGGCGCCGCCCGCCTCATCGAGCGGCCGAGCGATCTGGTCGATGAGTTGCCGCTCGGCGTCGGCGTCGCCGGTCAGCGCGCGTTCCGGCAGCAGGTCCAGTGAACGGACGGGCCGTGGCGCCGCTTCCCAGCCGACGACGGCTCGGAGCCCGGACAGTGCTTCGGCGGTGCTCTGGTGGGCATCGGCGATGCTGGTCACCGTTGGCCCCGCGACGACAGGGCCGTCGCCGAACGACTCCGCGAGGGTGTCCAGCACGGTCTCCGCGCGCGCCGAGCCTGTGGTGGGTCCGCCGACGACGACGATCAGCCGGGAACCCTGCACGCCGAGCATCACCGGCCGGTCGATGCGTGCTGCCCGCGCGCGGACGTCCTTGACCGCGATCGGTGGATCCTCTGGCGGCGCGTTGCCCACGATCGCCGTGGCCGCGTCGGCGAGGTCCCAGCCCAACGCCGACGCGCGGGAGAGCAGCGCCTCCTCGGCGTCGCCGCGCACGATGCCGTCGACGACGAGGGCTTCCAGTCGTGCGTCCCACGCGCCGCGTGACTCGGCGGCGGTAGCGTAGGCGGTCGCTGCGGTAAACGCGACCTCGCGCCCATACCGGACGGCTGCCTCGGCCAGTGCCGCGCGTTCGGTTTCGTTCGCGGCGAGCTTGGGTAGTTCTTGTTCGAAGACGTCGAGAGCGATCCGGATCAGCAGCACGGTGTGGCGCATGTTGATCCAGCGCGACAGTTCCTGCGGTGCGTTGCGGAAGGCATCGGTTTTCGGACGCTGCGCCGTGTCGGGGTCGCGTAGCCACTCGATGAAGCCCGCCGCCTCGACCTGAGTGATCAGCAGGATGCTGGCGCGCTGGTCGGCGGGCATGCGAGAGAACCATGGCAGTCGTTCCGCCATCGCCGCCACGCTCTTGGCCGCGAGTTCCCCTGACGCGCGCTCCACCTTCCGCACGGTGCGCGCCGACAGCTCCCCCTCGTGTCTCATCTGCCATGTCGCGTCTGCGCCCATGGGGCAACAGTAATCGACTGCGGTGCGGCCTCGGTTCGGTCGTGTAGCGGCGCCACGAGTGCTGCCCGAGAGTCGCCCGAGTGTGGCGGGCGAAAACAGGACGATCGCCCGATGACTCGGATGATTCGTACCCATTTCGGGGATAATCTCGCGGATTGCCACTCTGCGGTGGGCGGCGGTTTCGTGATAATGCGCGGAGAACCTGGCGAGTCATCACAGCGAGATAGCGCGAACTGCTGGGAGAAATCCGGCATAACGCCGCTACGTGCGCGAATTCGATGCCGTGCCGAGAAACCCGGTGCGACGGGTACGGCGCGCCGCACCGGGTTTCTCGGCATCCCCGGTCCCCACCGGTGGATCCACTATGGACCCCGAGATTCGGGATACGCCACCGGACTCACTCTTTCGTGTCGCCGTTTCGAGTTGCCCCGTTCTGTGCGTTGATTAAGGTCTCGCCAGACACCGGCGTTTGTCACGACCAAGGAGGAGATTGCAGTGGATCAGCTCAAGGAGGGTTTGGGCGACGCGTGGAGCGCTATAGCCACGTTCGTGCCGAAGCTCTTCGCATTCTTGATCATCCTGCTGATTGGATGGCTGATCGCGAAAGCGGTTGCCAAGGGATTGACGCTGGTTCTCAACCGGCTTGGTTTCCCGAAGCTCATCGAGAAGACCGGTCTTTCGGGAACGCTCAGCCAATCCAAGGTTGACGCGACGGGAATTATCGCCAAACTGGCGTACTACTTCATCCTGCTGATCGCGCTGCAGCTCGCGTTCGGCACGTTTGGCCCGACCAATCCGGTAAGCGAGCTCCTCAACGACGTCATCGCCTTCCTGCCGAGGATCGTGGTCGCGATCGTGCTGGTGGTCGTCGCGGCGGCCATCGGCAACGCGGTGCGCGGCCTGGTCAGCAACGCGATGGCGGGCAGGGGAGCGGGCAACCTGCTCGCGTCGATCGCCTACTACTTCATCCTGGCCTTCGGCATCATCGCCGCACTGAACCAGGTCCAGATCGCCACCACGGTGACCGGTCCGGTTCTGATCACGGTGCTCGCCACCATCGGCGGCGTGATCGTCGTTGGCTTCGGTGGTGGCCTCATCAAGGCGACCTCGGAGCGCTGGCCCGGTTGGCTTGCCAACATTGAAGGTCAGTTCGGCGGCGGTGGCCAACAGCAGACTCGCGCTACCGCTGGCGCGGGCGCGCGGTCCGCGCAGGCCTCGCAGGGTACTGAGCCGCCAACCCCGCCGCACGGCAACCCCGTTCGGTAACGTTACGGGTTCGCCCCGACCCCGGTGCCCGGTGACGGAAGTCCGTCACCGGGCACCGTTTGTGTGTAGGGGCGTGGGAGCCCGGCCCGGCCCTGATCCACTACCGAGGTGGCCGGGAAGTGCTGCTCACGCCCGCTTCGGGGGCAGCGGGACGAACCCGCTGGTGCGCCGCACGTAGTCGGCGTAGCCGGGCCTGCTGGACAGCATTCGGCGTTCGGTCATCGGCTTGCCGGTGCCACGCGCGAGCAGCGTGGTCATGACCACTGGCGCGACGACGGTGAGCAGCCCGATCCAGTGGTAGCCGGCGAACAGGAACAGGCCCCACCAGACGCAGGCGTCGCCGAAGTAGTTCGGGTGCCTCGAGAACCGCCACAGCCCACTGTCCAACACTCGCCCCTTGTTCTCAGGGTTGGCGGAGAACCTCGCTAGCTGCGCGTCGGCGATCGTTTCGAACAGGAACCCGATCAGCCACACCACCACGGCGAGGACGTCGAGCACGCCGAGGCCCGCTGTCAGGTGTGCCGCGGCTTGCAGTGGTAGCGACACGAGGAACATGATCGCGCCCTGCGCCGGGAAGACGACGAGAAGCAGGTGCCGGTACGGGTTGCCGCCCGCGCGCTCGGCCATCTCGGTGTAGCGCGGGTCCTCGCCGCGCTGGCTGTTGCGTTCGTGCAGGTGGGCGGCCAGTCTGCCGCCCCACACCGCCGTCAGCGTCAGCACCAGCCACGCCCGTGGCTCGCCCGCCGAGACGACGACGCCCACCGCCGCGATGGCGACGAATCCGAGTCCCCACGCGGTGTCGATGGTGTCCTTGCGGCCCCTGGCCACGGTGACCGCGAACGTCACCGCGAGCACACTGACGACGGCCACCGCCGACGCCACGAGGTTGACCAGCAGGCCGTCCAAATTCACGCGCCCACCCCGAAGCCGCTGCGGCCTTCGCCGTCGAGTCGCACCGCGAGGATCTGGTCGACGCCCATCCGGTTCTCCTCGAACGCCAGCGCGCCACCAGCGAGGTACAGCCGCCACACGCGCGCGAACCGTTCGCCGCTGTGCGCCACGACGGCGTCCCAGCGCTGTTCGAGGGTGTCCTGCCAGGCCCGCACGGTCTGCACGTAGTGCTCCCGCAGTGCCTGCACGTCGCGGATCTCCAGCCCGGCGCGTTCCAGGTGCGCCATGGTCGCCGACAGCGGCCGCATCGTCATGTCCGGTGCGATGTAGGACTCGATGAACGCGCCACCGCCGGGAGCGTTCGTGCCGCGCGACATCTGTTGCAGCAACAGCCTGCCCTGCGGTCGCAGCATCGTCCGCAACGTCTCGGTGTAGCGCGGGTAGTTGTCCTCGCCGACGTGCTCGCCCATCTCGATCGAGGCGACCGCGTCGAACGACCCGGCGTCCTCGGTGTCGGGCAGTTCCCGGTAGTCGCGCAGCCGCACCTCGACCAAGTGGTCTAGTCCGCGCTGTTTCGCCCTGGCGTGCACGAACTCAGCTTGCTCCGCCGAGAGTGTGATGCCAACGGCACGGACCTCGTATTTCTCGGCGGCCCGTAGCAGCAGCGAGCCCCAGCCGCAGCCGACGTCGAGCAGCCGCATGCCCTCTTGGAGCCCGAGTTTCTCGCAGATCAGGTCGAGCTTGTCGCGCTGCGCGTCGTCGAGCATGTAGTCGGGGTCGTCGGCGGTGAAGTACGCGCACGAGTACGCCATGTGCTCGTCGAGCACCAGTGCGTAGAAGTCGTTGCCGTGGTCGTAGTGGTGCGAGATCGCCGCGCGGTCCCGGAATCGGCCGCGCAGCCGCGCCTCCTCGGCGGGCGGGGCCGGTGGCGGGCCGAGCACGCCGCGTCGTAGTCCGAACCCGAGCCCGGACAACAACGTCTTCGCGCTGATCCCGCTCGTGCCCGCGTCGCGCACGGCCGCGCCACCCCGCCGGAGGGCCTCGGTCAGATCGCCCTCGACGTCAAGGTCGCCGCACACGTAGGCCCGCGCCAGGCCGAGCTCGCCCGGCTTGAACAGCAGTCGGCGTAACGCCTTCGGTGAGCGAAGCACCGCCTGCGGGCCGTCGACCGGTCCGGCATGGCTGCCGTCCCAACCTTTGAGCCCGACGGGGAGTGCCACGCCCATCGTCTCCGTCATCAGGCGCTCGATCTCCTGGGCAACACCCGTCATCGCCTACCCCTTCCTCGGTCCCGCTGCCTATCCGTTGTTCGGAGAGGCCTCGAACGCGGATTGGCGAACGAGCCGATCTCGACCCATCCGGGCGGGCGTCGGCGCCGAATGAAGATGTGACGCCGTTTCGCATGTCATGAACGAGAGGACATCGATGAGTCGCCAGCGAGTCGCCGTGATCGGCGCGGGGGTGTCGGGGCTGACCGCCGCGTACCTGCTCCAGCGCCGCTACGACGTGCTGCTGTTCGAGGCGGACGACCGGCTCGGCGGTCACGCCCACACCCACGACGTCGCGACGTCGGAGGGTACGCAGCTTGCCGTCGACAGCGGGTTCATCGTGCACAACGAGCGCACCTACCCGAACCTGCTGCGGTTGTTCGGCGAGCTGGGCGTCGCCACGCAGGACTCCGAGATGTCGATGAGCGTCCGCTGCGACGGCTGCGGGCTGGAGTACGCGGGCGGCAGGGGCGTCGGCGGCGTCACCGCGCAGCCCCGTGCGCTGCTGCGATCCGCCTACCTGCGAATGCTGACGGAGCTGCCGCGTTTCCATCGTGCCGCGCATGCGGTGCTGGCGGCGGAAGACGATGGCACGACCACCACGCTCGGCGAGTTCCTGCGCGCGGGCGGCTACTCCCGCTACTTCGCCGACCACATGCTGCTGCCGCTGATCTCGGCGGTGTGGTCTGCCGATTTGCGCACCTGCCTGGACTACCCGGCGCGCTACCTGTTCCGGTTCCTCGACCACCACGGGATGTTGTCGGTCACCGGATCGCCGACGTGGCGCACCGTCACCGGCGGCTCGCGCACCTATGTCGAGCGCGCGGTCAAGAACCTCACCGCCGTGCGGACGTCGACACCGGTGCGCGTGGTGTCTCGTCACTCCGGCGGCGCGACGGTGCGCGACGAGGCGGGGGAGACCCACGACGTCGACAAGGTCGTCATCGCCACCCACGCCGACCAAGCGCTCAGCCTGCTGGCCGATCCCACGGATGACGAACGCCGCGTGCTCGGCGCGTTCGGCTACTCGGTCAACGAGACATGGCTGCACGCCGACGACAGCGTGCTGCCGAACGCCCCGAAGGCGAGGGCGTCGTGGAACTACCTCAAGCTCGGCTGCCACGTCACACCGGAGAAGGTGCTGATCAGCTACGACATGAACCGGCTGATGAACCTGTCCACAAGCGATCAGCATGTCGTCACCCTCAACGCGACGGACTTCGTGGACCGGCGTGGCGTTCGCTACCTCGACGACAGCAGCGTGATCGCGCGGATGACGTACGAGCACCCGATCTACACGCCGGGGTCGGTGGCCGCGCAGGCGGAACTGCCGTCGCTGCGCACCGCGACCACGACCTACGCCGGTGCCTACCACGGCTGGGGCTTCCACGAGGACGGGTGCGCGTCCGGCGTCGCCGCCGCTGAGGCGTTCGGGGTGTCCTGGGCGTGATCACGGCACCCGCGCTGTACGAGACGACGGTGGTGCACGCCCGGCGACAGCCGCGCGTGACGGTGTTCCGCCACCGGTTCTACCTGTGGCTGGTCGACGTCGACGTGCTGCCGAGGCTGCCGTGCCCACTCGCGCCGTTCGCCCGGTTTCGCGCCGCCGACCACGGTGACGGACGCGGCGCGACGATCCGCGAGGACCTCGACCGCTGGCTCGCCGAGCAGGACGTCGATTTGCGCGGCGGCCGGGTGCTGATGCTGGCGTCGGCGCGAGTGCTCGGGCACGTGTTCAACCCGCTCAGCGTGTTCTGGTGCTACCGCGACACCGGCGAGCTGGCCTGCGTCGTCGCGGAGGTACACAACACCTACGGCGGCAGGCACCGCTACCTGCTCTACCCGGACGTGAGCGGCGACGACACCGCCGAGAAGCGGTTCTACGTCTCGCCGTTCATCACCGTCGACGGGACGTATCGGCTGCACGTGCCTGAGCCGGGCGAGCGGCTGCACGTCACCGTCGCGCTGGACCAGGCCGACGGCCGCGTGCTCACCGCTGTCCTGCGCGGCACGCGGCTGCCCGCGACTGCGCGGCAGTTCGTCCGGCTCCTGCTGCGCTACCCCCTCGCACCCCTGGTTGTCTCGGCGGCCATTCGCCTGCGCGGTATCGCGCTCTGGCTGCGTGGCCTGCCGATCGTTCCCCGTGTCGTGACCAACGAGGAGAAAGCCACATGACCAGCGACATGACCATCGACAGGGCTACGGCGTGGCCCGGGATCGCCACCGCTCCCCGGTCCGCGCCGCGAGCATGGCTGGCCGAGCTGCTGTTCCGGCAAGCGGTGCGGTCCCTGCCGGTGCGGGTGCTGCTGCCGGACGGCTCCCACTTGGGTGCCGGGAAACCGGACGCGCCCGCGATGCGGCTGGTGCGGCCCGCCGACTTCTACCACCGGCTCGGCGTCGACGCGAAGATCGGCTTCGGCGAGTCGTACATGGCGGGCGACTGGACGTCCGACGAACTGGCCGAGGTGCTGACACCGTTCGCCGTGCGCATGGCCACGCTGGTGCCGCCGACGCTGCAGCGGCTGCGGCGCTGGGTGGATCGCCGCAGGCCGGATGCCGAGCGCAACGACCTCTCCGGGGCGCGCAGCAACATCGGCCGTCATTACGACCTGTCGAACGACCTGTTCGCGGCCTTCCTCGACGAAACCATGACGTACTCGGCGGCGTGGTTCGAGCACTCGTGTCAGAGTCTCTACGACGCGCAGCTGCGCAAGATCGACGGCATCCTCGACTACGCGGGCGTGCGCGAGGGCAGTGAGGTGCTGGAGATCGGCACCGGCTGGGGCGCGCTCGCCATCCGCGCGGCGCAGCGCGGCGCGCACGTGACGTCGGTGACGATCTCGCGGGAGCAGCGTGAGCTGGCGGAGGCGAGGATCGAGGCGGCCGGGGTGTCGGACCTCGCGACGGTGCTGCTCTGCGACTACCGGCAGGTCACTGGCAGCTACGACGCGATCGTGAGCGTGGAGATGCTGGAGGCGGTCGGGCTGGAGTACTGGCCCACGTTCTTCGCCGCCGTCGACCGGCTGCTGCGGCCCGGCGGGCGGATCGGGCTCCAGGTGATCACCATGCCGCACGACCGGATGCTGGCCACCAGCGAGTCGTACACCTGGATCCACAAGTACGTCTTCCCCGGTGGGATGTTGCCCTCGGTGCGCGCCATCGAGGAAGCCGTCGCCGACAACACCAGGCTGCGGGTGGTTGAGCGCCGCACGCTTGGGTTGGACTACGCGCACACGCTGCGGCTGTGGCGGGAACGTTTCCTTGCCAACTGGAACGAGATCCGCCGCGGTGGCTTCGACGAGACGTTCCGGCGGATGTGGGAGTTCTACCTCGCCTACAGCGAGGCGGGCTTCCGATCGTCCTATCTGGACGACTGGCAGTTCTCCATGGTCAAGCCCGCCTAGGGCAGGCTCCTAGCCCGCTACCCGCGGGTCCGCTGGGGTCAGGTCTGCGCCGCCTGGCCTCAGCGCGGGTGGCGTGGGGCCTACGTCGCGTGGGTACGGTGCACCGTGCCACGTTCCGCCCGCAATGCCCCATTCGTCGTGTTCCCCATCTCGAAGAAGTTGATCTGAAGACGTTTCGGTCGTCATAACGACCACACCGTCTTCAGATCAACTCGAAATCCGGCCGTGAGTCTGATGACTCGCTCAAAACGTCCGACCGTGCGCCGCCAGCCGAGACGTCGAGCCGGGTCCAATCGCGATCCGCGCGCCGTCGTGAGTCGCTTCACGACCGCCGCTAGCGCGGCTGCCAGGCGTCTTCGTCCTTCGTGCGGGCCATGACGCGGTCCGGCAACTGTTGCGCCGCGAGGTCCGCGATGCTGACCTGCTCGAACACTTCGCGGAGGCTGCTGCGCGCCGCGATCCAGACGTGTTGCAACGACGCCGCCGACGCGTTGTATGTGACGCCCTCTGGGCGCAGGCCGTAGATGCTGACCAGCGGGCCGTCCACCGCCCTGATGACGTCCGCGACCGTCACCGTGGCCGCGTCGCGGGCCATCCGCCAGCCACCGGACTGGCCTCGCTGGCTGACCACGATGCCAGCCCGTCGCATGTCGGCGAGGATCGCCTGTAGGAAGCCATGCGGGACGTCTTGCGAACGGCCGATCTCCTCGGCGTTGACCGCCTCGCCCTCCGGCCGCCGCGCCAACTCGATCAGGGCGCGGAGCGCATAATCAGACTTCGCTGAGACCCGCATGACACAAAGTCTCTCAGAAAACATGACTTAGAGCTTCGGCGGTATAAAAAGCCCTCGAAGATTCGGTAAATCGCGCACAAAGAACCGGCGTCAGCCAAGCGCCATCGTCATCACCGGCTCGGTGGTGGGCTGTTCGGAGCCGCCTTCCGGCTCGACGGTCACGCCAAGGACGTTGGCGCCGGCGATGGTGTCCGCGATGACCGGCGTGTCCTGGTCGGCCAGCAGCCCGGCGGAGTGTGCGCCGTCTGGCCCGATCAACCAGAGCTGGTACGTCTTGTTCTCGCCAGGCTCGGGCACTTCCTTCGGTAGGAAGGCGACCTTGCCGTGCTGGCGGGAGACGACGACGGTGGCTCGCATATCGCCGGATTTCGCCGCCATGATCTTGGTGTTCCGCGCCGCGATCATGTCGGCGACCGTCTCGTACCGATCGCTGACCTCGGCAAGCCGCTGCTCGGCACGTGTCGCTTCGTCGTCCAGCCGGATGACCTGCGAGCCGAGCACGATCGCGGCGATCGCCGCCGCGGCTGCCGCCAGCGCCGTCACGCGCAGCGGCCACTTTCTGCCTCGGAGGGGGATGATAGGACCTTCGTCCGGTGGAAGTTGGCGCACCCGGCGAATACTGGCCATGACGTCTTGTTTGAGCGACTCGGGTGGTTGCGTCGCGACGGCGGAGCCGAGGCGGGCCGCCGTCTCCCGCATCTCGCTGACTTCTTTGCGGCACGCCGCGCATTGGGCCAGGTGGTCCTCGAACGCCGCGCGCTCGGACTCCGACAACGCATGCAGCGCGTACGCACCGGTCAGGGTGTGAATGTCGGCGTTCATCGGCTCACCCCCAAGCAGTCGCGCAGCCGGATGAGGCCGTCACGGAGGCGTGTCTTGATCGTTCCGAGCGGGGTGTCGAGCAGTCTGGCGACCTCACCGTAGGTGTAACCCTGGTAGTACGCCAGGCCGACGGACTCTCGCTGCAGTTCGGTGAGCGTGTCAAGGCAGTTGCGTACCTGATGTTGCTCGAACCGGTTCGCGACCTCGTCCGCGACACTGTCGAACGGTGTGTCCCGCTGGCTAGCCGCCATCCGGGCTTCCCTGTCGATGGTCGACTGCGACGAGCGCACCCGGTCGACCGCCCTGCGATGTGCGATGGTCATCGCCCACGACGTCACGCTGCCCCGCTCGGACTGAAACCGCGACGCCGTGCGCCACAGCTCGACGAAGACCTCTTGGGTGACCTCCTCCGACTGGGCGGGGTCCCGCATGACCCTGAGTACGAGCCCGTACACCCGTTCGGCGAGCAGGTCATACAGCTCGGCGAAGGCATGCTCGTCTCCTCGGGCCACCTGGCTCATCAAGTCTTGATGACCTGATTGGGCTACCGCACGCAGGTCCGGCGTGCCGGAACTCGGGCGCTCAGGTGTCGCACCGTGCATCGCATCTCCTCATCGCGGACAGCTAACCGCAAGGTGTTCGGAGCCGCTGGTCGTCTCGGATTGGTGCGCTGCGCACGTTTCTGCGGTGACCAGTCCATGACGTTGTCTGCGCCGAATGACCGACGCGGTCGGCAGACCGCCCAGTACGACACGGCAGCAGGAGAACAGTATGGACTCGCACCTTCACATCCGCGCGGTATCACCTAACCGGGTCGCCGGCGCGGTCGTCGGAGCGTGTCACACCCTCATCGGGATGGCAGGGCTGACCCTGTCAGCGATCACGGGGTTCGCCCTTGGCGAGACGTCCCGGCTGCTGGTGTTCCAGGCGAACCCGCTCTACAGCCTGCTGCACGTGGTGCTGGGCATAGCGCTCGGTCTCGCGGCTTATCGCGGGCTGCGGCACGCGATGCTGATGAACTCCATCGCGGGTGCCCTTTACGGCGCGCTGGGCTTCGTGGGGCTGATCCTGCTTGGCACGGGCACGCACCCGCTCGCGGGAACTGGTCCAGACAGCGTGCTGCACCTGTCCAGCGCCGTTGTCCTGCTCGGCGTCTCGGCGGTGCGCAGGTGACCATACGTTCGAGTGAAGTGCTCACACGACCAATCCGCCGCGATCACCGCGCCGAATGCTGGGCATGACCACCAACGACCGGAAGCATGGAACGCGCCGCGGTGCCCGCATCCTGATCGGCGCCATCGTGGGCGTCATCGCCGCTGGCTCCGGACTCGCGCTCGGTGAGCTGGCCGCGGCCGTCACGGGGCCAGCGACGTCCCCAGTGCTTTCGGTTGGTTCGGCTGCCATCGACCTCGCACCGACTCCGGTGAAGGAGTTCGCGATCCGCACTTTCGGCACCGCGGACAAACTGGTGCTGATCTCCGGCGTGCTCGCGGTGCTCGTGGTCCTGTCGGCGCTCGGGGGCATCCTGGTCAGGACGCGATTCGCCACCGGTGCGGCCATCTTCATTTCCTTCGGTGTCCTCGGCGTGCTCGCCGCGGTGACCCGCGCCAGCGCGCAGCCGACCGACAGCATGCCGTCCGCGCTGGCGGGTGTGGCCGCCCTCGGCGTGCTGTACCTGCTGGTCCGTGTGTGGCGCAAGGGCGAGGAGCCCGCGATGGCGGAAGGCGTAGCTCCCGGCGACGTGACGCCCGCCGATACGCCGGACGCCGCGCCGGACTCCGTTGCGGGCACCACCGAGGGCACCACCGAGCGCGGCACGCCTTCCCGTCGGGGCCTGCTAATCGCGAGCGCGGCCAGCGTCGCGGTCGCCGCCGTCGCGGCGACGGCGGGCAGGCTGCTGCAAGCCGTCCGGCGGGACGTCGCCGAGTCCCGCGCCGCCGTGCGACTGCCGAAACCGGCCGATCCCGCGCCGGAGCTGCCCGCCGGGTACCGCACGAAGGTGTCGGGCATCAGCCCGTACTTCACGCCGAACAAGGACTTCTATCGCGTCGACACCGTGCTGTCGCTACCGTCCGTTCCCGCCGAGGAGTGGACGTTGCGCATCGGTGGCGACGTGAAGCGGCCGATCGAGCTGAGCTTCCGTGACCTCCTCGACCGCGGCCTGACCGAGCGCGACCTCACGCTGTCATGCGTGTCCAACGAGGTCGGCGGTCCCTACGTCGGTACGGCGCGCTGGCTCGGCATCCCGCTCGGTGACCTGCTGCGCGAGGCCGGAGTGTCCAGCTCGTCGGATCAGCTGCTGAGCCGTTCCGAGGACGGCATGACCATCGGCACCCCCATGGAAGGGGTGCTCGACGGCAGGGACGCGCTGCTCGCGGTCGGCATGAACGGCGAGCCACTGCCTGTCAACCATGGATTTCCCGCTCGCATGATCGTGCCGGGTTTCTACGGTTACACCTCGGCGACCAAGTGGGTCGTCGAGCTGACCGCGACCCGGTTCGACGAGGTCCAGGCGTACTGGACCCAACGGGACTGGGATCCGCGCGGGGTCGTCAAGACCGCCTCGCGCATCGACGTGCCGCGACCGTTCGAACGGGTGAGCCAAGGCGAAATCACCGTCGCCGGTGTTGCCTGGGCTCAGCATCGCGGCATCAGTGCGGTTCAGGTCCGCATGGACGGCGGTCCATGGCAGGACGCTGAGCTCTCCACACAGGTCAGCGCCGATACCTGGCGGCAATGGCGCACGACCTTCTCCGCTCGTCCCGGCACTCGCCGGTTCGAGGTCAGAGCCGCCGACGGCAATGGGGACCCGCAGACCGAGAAGCGCACGCGACCGTTCCCCGACGGTGCGTCCGGTTGGCATTCCGTTGCCGTGACCGTCACCCCATAGCACCCGCACGAAGGCTCGTCGGGTTCGTAGGAAGGAAACACAGAAATGTCGAGGACAATGAATCGATTCGCGGGTGTCATCGCGGGTATCGCCGCGTCGGGTCTGCTGCTCGCCGGCTGCTCGCAGGGTGAGGAGGCCGCCTCTGGTTCCGAGGACACGGGTAGCAACGACACCGCGACCGCGGCGCCGGCCGAGACCCAGGCCGCGAGCGGCGAGTTCGGCGAAGCCTGCTCCGCCGTGCCGGAGGATGGCGCTGGCAGCTTCGAGGGTATGGCCCAGGACCCGGTCGCCACGGCCGCGTCCAACAACCCTGTGCTGTCCACTCTGGTCACCGCGGTGAAGAAAGCAGGCCTTGTCGACACGTTGAACTCGGCCGAGAACATCACCGTGTTCGCGCCGACCAACGACGCGTTCGGCAAGATCCCTGAGGAGGACCTCAACGCGGTGCTCTCCGACAAGGAGACGCTGACCTCGGTGCTGACCTACCACGTGGTCGGCGAGGAGGTCACCCCGGAGGAACTGTCCTCAGGTGAGTTCGAGACCCTGCAGGGCGGCACCGTCGAGACCTCGGGCAGTGGCGAGGAGTTCACGGTCAACGGCGAGGCCAGCGTTGCCTGCGGCAACGTCCAGACCGCCAACGCGACTGTCTACATCATCGACAGCGTGCTCATGCCGAAGCAGTAAGCTCGGCTGAGTAGCAGGGGCCCTTCCGGTTTGTCAGTGCGGCCGGAAGGGCCCTTGTCGTGCTCAGGCGTCGTTGGACAGCGTGCTGCCTCAGGGGAAGCGGGGATCGAGGACGTCGAACTGGTTGGGCAGGCCCATCCGATACAGCTGGCGGTCCCACTGCTTGGCCGGTTCGAACTCTGGTGGCCGGAACAGCGGCGTGACTTGGCATTTCTCCGCGTCGGCACCCGCCGCGTCCAGCAGCGCGTTGACAGCCTGCCGCCCACCCTTGTTCGCGCCTTCCATCGTCGTGACGTTGATATCGGTGCGGACCCAGTCACCCGCGAGGAACAGGTTGTCTACGTCGGTGGCCGATTCGGGGCGGTCCGCCCACGAGCCAGGCGACTGGATGAACAGTGGTTCGTCATTGCGGACATCAGGTGTGCCGGAGTCGATGATCGCGGGGTCAAGGAACCAGGAGTGCAGCATGTCGTCGGTGAGCACATAGTCGCCGGTGTCGTTGAGGTGGGCCTTGATCTCGGCCCAGACCTCGTTGGCGATCTCCTCGGGAAGGCAGTCCTTGGCCGCCTTAGCGGTGAACATGCCAGGGGAGGTCCAGTCGGACAGGATCGTCGACAGACAGTCGGACACCGTGCCGTCACCGTAGGTGGCGAAGTCCCGGTGCCAGAACTGCGCCTGGCTGATTGACGTGATCGCCCACCCTGAGTCGACGTAGTTGACGTGGCCAGGGGTGATCGGTACCGGCTGCTTGAGGTAGAACATCAAGCCGTTCATCCAGTCGGTGCGCAGATCGCGGATGCTGGCAAGGCTTGGGTCCGCCGCGAGCAGATCGGGCGTCAGCAGCTGGGTGAATCGCTCGACGGGGATCGCCGAGACGAACCAGTCCGCGTGCACCGCCGTGGTACTGCCATCCTGCCCGGTTACCGTCGCCGAGGTGATCCGGCCGCGGTCGAGCTGGAGGCCGTCCAGTGTCCAGCCGACCTCGAACCGCACGCCGAGCTCGCGCAGGTGCTCGATCCATGGGTCCAGCCACCGTTCGCTCGTTTCCCCATCGAGAACCCGGTCGACGGAGGCGTCCTCCTCGTTGCCCCTGCCCATCGCGCTCCACGCCGTCGTCTCACCGACAAGGCCGATCGAGTGCGTGCTGGCATCGGCGGACTTCATCGCCGCGAGGTTGCGGATCATGCCATCGGCCAGGAACGCCCGATACTCGTCTGACATCCGCTCGGCCCGGATGAAGTCGCTCCACGGTAGTCGGTCCCACTGGCCGAGTCGCCGCTCGTCACTACTGGTCGCGTACACGAGCGCCTTCTGCGCGAAGAACGCCGCCTCGTGTGGCGGCAGCCGGAACGCCGTCTCGGCTCCCGCGCGCATTGTCTCCAGGAATGACTCCGGTGTGTACGGCTGTGGCTTCGGCGGGAACGGCTCGGGGAACGGGATCGTCAGATCCGCCCGGTCACCAGCTCGCGCGCCGAGATACGTCGTGGCCCTGGTCAGGTTCTCCCAGCAACCCTTGTCGTTGCCGGGGAACGGAATGCGGCGCATCGTGTCGCCGAGATCGTGGTAGAAGCCAGGGAAGAACCGGAACCCGTGCTCACCGGGCAGCGGCTTGCGGTCGCCGGTGGCGGACTCAGGTACGGGGATGCTGCGTGCTTTGCCGCCCAACGACTTGCGCTCGTACACGGTGACGTCGAAGCCCCGCTCGACCAGCTCGTGGGCGGCGGTCAGTCCGGCGACCCCGGCACCGAATATCGCGACGGTACGTCCAGGAGGCCGTCGAACTGAGCCAGACGCGGGTGCGCCGATACTCCACGTGGCAGCGGCGGTGCCCGTCGCGGCCACGGTGCGGAGGAAGGACCTACGGGGCACGGGTGGCTTCATGATGTCTCCCGCCGTTCCGCCATGGGCTATGACGGTACTGTTGAACAATGGCCAACAGCTATTGGCGGGCTGCCAACTCACCCGAAAAGAGCAAGGGTCCTTCCGGTTTGTCAGCGCGGCCGGAAGGGCCCCTGCTATCGCGTTACGCGTCGCCGGACTCGGACAGCTGCGGGCCCGCGGCTGCGATGTCGTCCAGCCGGTACGTGCGCGTCGCCTGAGACACGACCGACTGCTCCACCTGCCCCTTGCGAGCAAGTGCGGCCAGTGTGGCGACCACGATCGACTGGGCGTCGACCAGGAAGTACCGCCGGGCCGCGGGCCGGGTGTCGGAGAACCCGAACCCGTCGGTGCCGAGGCTGATCATGTCGCCGGGTACCCACGGTCGAATCTGGTCCGGCACCGCACGCATCCAGTCCGAGACCGCCACGATCGGCCCCTCGGTGTCGAGCAGTTTTTCGGTCACGAACGGCACCTTCGGCTCGTCGTCCGGATGCAGCAGGTTGTGCTTGTCCACCGAGACGGCGTCACGACGCAGTTCCGACCAGGACGTCGCCGACCAGACGTCGGCGCGCACGCCCCACTCGTTCGCCAGCATCTCCTGCGCCCGCAGGGCGTCCGGCATCGTCACACCGGAGACGAGGATCTGCGCCTTCGGACCGGAGCCCCGCTCTGCCTCCTGGTAGCGGTACAGCCCGCGCAGCAGGCCGTCGAGGTCGAGGTTCTCCGGCTCGGCAGGCTGTTGGTACGGCTCGTTGTAGACCGTCAGGTAGTAGAAGATGTTCTCTGGGTCGTCGCCGTACATCCTGCGCAACCCGTCGCGGACGATGTGCGCGATCTCGTACGCCCACGCCGCGTCGTAGGCCACCACCGCTGGGTTGGTCACCGCGAGCAGCAGCGAGTGACCGTCGGCGTGCTGCAGCCCCTCACCGGTCAGCGTGGTGCGGCCCGCCGTCGCACCGATGACGAACCCGCGCGCCATCTGGTCCGCTGCCGCGTAGAAGAAGTCGCCGGTGCGCTGGAACCCGAACATCGAGTAGAAGATGTAGATCGGGATCATCGGCTCGCCCTGCGTGGCATACGACGTCCCCGCCGCGGTGAACGACGCGACCGAGCCAGCCTCGTTGATGCCCTCGTGTAGCAGCTGGCCCTGCTCGCTTTCCTTGTACGAGAGCATGAGCTGGGCGTCGACGCCGGTGTAGGTCTGGCCGTGCGGGTTGTAGATCTTGGCCGTCGGGAACATCGAGTCGAGCCCGAACGTGCGGGCCTCGTCCGGAATGATCGGCACTAGCCGGTCACCGATGCCCTCGTCCTTGGCCAACTCGCGGACCAGCCGGACGAACGCCATCGTAGTGGCGACGTCCTGCTTGCCAGACCCCTTGCGGATGGCGTCGTAGACCTTGTCGCCAGGCAGCACCAGCGGCTTCGACTGGGTGCGCCGCTCCGGCAGGAACCCGCCGAGCGTCTTGCGGCGGCCCATCATGTACTCGATCTCCGGTGAGTTCTCGCCGGGGTGGTAGTACGGCGGCAGCTTAGGGTCGCGCTCCAGCTCCTCGTCGCTGATCGGGATGCGCTGGGCGTCCCGGAACAGCTTCAGGTCGTCCAGCGTGAGCTTCTTCATCTGGTGGGTGGCGTTACGGCTCTCGAACGACGCGCCGAGGCCGTAGCCCTTGATGGTGTGCGCGAGGATCACCGTCGGCTGCCCGTGGTGCTCCAGCGCCGCCTTGTACGCGGCGTAGACCTTGCGGTAGTCGTGGCCGCCGCGCTTGAGGTTCCAGATGTCGGCGTCGGAGAGGTCGCGGACAAGCTCTTTGGCGCGCGGGTCGCGGCCGAAGAAGTGCTCGCGGACGTAGGCGCCGTCGTTGGCCTTGTACGTCTGGAAGTCGCCGTCCGGCGTGGTGTTCATCAGGTTGATCAGCGCGCCGTCCCGGTCCGCGTGCAGGAGCGCGTCCCACTCGCGGCCCCAGATCACCTTGATGACGTTCCAACCCGCACCCCGGAAGTACGCCTCAAGCTCCTGAATGATCTTGCCGTTGCCCCTGACGGGACCGTCGAGCCGCTGCAAGTTGCAGTTGATGACGAAGGTGAGGTTGTCCAGCCCCTCACCGGCCGCCACGTGGATCAGGCCGCGCGACTCCGGCTCGTCCATCTCGCCGTCCCCGAGGAACGCCCAGACGTGCTGGTCGGAGGTGTCGGCTATGCCACGCGCGTGTAGGTAGCGGTTGAACCGCGCCTGGAAGATGGCGTTCATCGGGCCGATGCCCATCGACACCGTGGGGTACTCCCAGAAGTCCGGCATCAGCCTCGGGTGCGGATACGACGGCAGGCCGCCGCCCTCACCGGCGTGCGAGTACTCCTGGCGGAAGCCATCGAGCTGCGACTCGGTGAGCCTGCCCTCCAGGTACGCGCGGGCGTAGATGCCGGGGGAGGCGTGGCCCTGGATGAAGATCTGGTCGCCGCCGCCGGAGTGGTCCTTGCCTCGGAAGAAGTGGTTGAAACCCACCTCGTACAGCGCGGCCGACGAGGCGTAGGTGGAGATGTGTCCGCCGACGCCGACCCCGGGGCGCTGCGCCCGGTGCACCATCATCGCCGCGTTCCACCGGATGTAGGCGCGATAGCGGCGCTCGATCTCCTCGTCACCGGGGAACCACGGTTCGTTCTCGGTGGGGATGGTGTTGACGTAATCGGTCTCGGTCAGCGGTGGTACGCCGACATTGCGCTCACGGGCTCGTTCGAGGATGCGCAGCATCAGGTAGCGGGCGCGCTGCTGACCACCCCTGGCGAGCGCCGCGTCGAACGAGTCGAGCCACTCCGAGGTCTCCTCGGGATCGATGTCGGGCAGGTGGGCGGCAAGGCCGTCGCGGATGACGTGCACGCGCGACGGGCTGGCGTGGCCAGCCGGTGCACCGTTGCCGTTCGAGCTGTGCTGGGGCAAGGGATCTCCTAGCCTCGTGGAACTGTGATTACTGTCATTGTGCTCCGCGCCCGACTTTGTCGCGGTTCGGGTACGCGCGCGCGGGTTACTAGTCATCCTGGCGTGTTTCGTAGTCCACGTCACTGTTACTAGCCAGTACGAGGACTGTGTCTCACTCCGTGCGACCCCGGTGATCGGCGGAAACTTGATCGTGTAAGGAGTCAAGTCGGGCGTTGCCGCTTGCATGTGACGCCGTTGCCGTGTTCGCTAGCGCATGAAGGTGTGACATTGACGCGCTGCGAGTCAGCGCGCGCGAGAATGGAGGAACAGCGGTCGTGGTCGCCTCTGGAGACGCTGGGGGCAGCGTCGCCGAAAGGCTCGGCATCAAGCCGGACATGGTGGTCCAGGAAATCGGCTGGGACGAGGACGTCGACGAGGATGTTCGAGCCGCGATCGAGGAGCTCACGGGCGACGAGCTTCTCGATGAGGATGCCCAGGAAGTGGTGGACGTCGTGCTGCTGTGGTGGCGCGACGGCGACGGCGACCTCGGGGACGCGCTCGTCGACGCACGGGTGTCGCTCGACGAGGACGGTGCGATCTGGGTGTTGACGCCGAAGACGGGGCGACCCGGTCACGTCGAGCCTGCCGAGCTCGCCGAGGCCGTGCCTACGGTGGGGCTGTCACAGACGTCGAACGTCAGCGTCGGAGAAGCGTGGATGGGCTCTCGCCTCGTATCGCCGAAAAAGGCGAAGCGTTGAGCCGTTCTCGAGGCCGATAGGGTGTGATCAGGAGCAGCACACACCCGAGGTGATCGAGAGGATGTCGCCGATGGCGGTCGAGGTTGGTTCACAGGCGCCGGACTTCACGCTCAACGACTACAACAAGCAGCCCGTCACGCTGTCGGACTTCCGCGGCGACAAGCCGGTGCTGCTGGTGTTCTACCCGTTCGCGTTCAGTGGGATCTGCCAGGGCGAGCTGTGTCAGCTCCGCGACGAGTTCGACGACTACGACGGTAACGGCGTGCAGGTGCTCGGCGTCTCGGTGGACACGCCGTTCTCGCTCAAGGCGTGGGCTGACCAGCAGGGTTACCAGTTCCCGTTGCTGTCGGACTTCTGGCCGCACGGCGAGGTCGCCAAGGCGTACGGGGTGTTCCACGAGAAGGCTGGGCTCGCCGTGCGTGGCACCTTCCTGATCGACACCGATGGCGTCGTCCGCTACGCCGAGGTCAACGAGCCAGGCGAAGCACGGGACCAAGGTGCTTGGAAGAAGGCCATTGCCGGGCTGACCTGACGGCACGGCATGATGTCGGTAGCGGTACGCGGCATCATGCGGTGTTACCGAGGCATGATGTAATGCGGTGCCCGCTCGTGTAGCGGGCCCGATCGGGCGCATAGCTCAGCGGAAGAGCACTTGCCTTACAAGCAAGGGGTCGCTGGTTCGAACCCAGCTGCGCCCACCGTCCTGATGGCTGTCACCCTCCATCCGTCTCGGCAGGGGTCGCCTCATGGCCTGGGAGGCCAGGGGTGCGGCGCGCACGTTTCAGTCCTGCCTCGTACAGATGGCGGTAGCCCAAGGTCAGTTCGCGGGCTTGGCGCTCGAACTCGCGAAACGGTGCGTAGTAGAGGTCGTCGTACTCCTCGATCACCTGGAACGTCCACCGGCCAGGTAGGACGTTGCGTCCGAGAAGCTCGCGCTGGAGCTTGCGCGCGAGCCCGCCGTGACCGGCCTCGTCCAGCAGTTCGATCGCTCGCTCCAGCTTGAAGTCGGCTGATCCGGTCAGCTGGTGGAACGTGTACAGATGACCGCGTGCGCACTCGACGGTCTCGAACGCCTCGGTCAGCTTGCCGACGGCGGTGATGGTCGTATCGTCTACCTGTCCGGTCTCGGCCAAGTTGTCGTCCAGGCGTGGATCGGGTATGTGGTGAGGTGTCTGCGTCATGCTCGCCGAGTACCCATTCGCGGACGTTCGATGCGAGGGAGTGCGGCATGGATGACGACACCGCACGCCGTGTTCTGGGAATCAGCCCGCACGCCACCCGGGAGCAAGCTCGTGCGGCATACAAGCGGCGCGCCAAGATGATCCATCCGGACCGACACGCGAACACCTCGAATGCCGCTCGTCACGAGGCGGAACGGGCCATGGCGGAGCTGAACGAGGCGTGGCGAGCGCTGCGGAGCGGGACGTCGACGCCCGGCGACACCGTGCGGCAGGCCGCTAACCGGGAGAGGTCAACCGAGGATCACGTCGCCGCGCGACACGACCGGGCGCGCCGCCCGCGCGATCGGGAATGCGAGATCTGCGGGTACACACCTGCGGTCTGGATCGACATCCGGGCACTCACGGGGCTGATCATCCTGCACAGCTCGGACCGCTACGCCGCGACGCTGTGCAAGAACTGTGGCACGGCGATCTGGCGAGACGTGCAGGCGCGGACGTTGACGCTCGGCTGGTGGGGTATACCCGCGTTGTTCGTCAACCTCGCCGTGCTGGTCAACAACCGTGGCTACGGTGCTTCGCTCCGAGAGTTGGCGCCACCCACGGCGCGGGTGGCCGATTCACCAGCACCCATGTCGGAACCGATGTCGGTCACGAAGCCCGTCACGGCCCGGGTGCTGCCGTGGCTGGCGACGATCTCCGTCGTGGCGATCATCGTGCTTGTGGCGATAGCCGCGGTACGGGTGCGGGGATGAGCGCTACTCGACACTGCTCGACGCGCTACCGAGCGTCGATCACGCTGACGTGTGGCGCGACTCGTTTCACGCTCGATTCGAGCGACGCCGGGTCAAGCGACCATCCGTTCACCGGGCGGCTGGCGACCGTGACCTCCCCGGGAATGTGCGGGATGATAACCGACGCGGTGCGCTGGCCGAGCCGACCGGTGCCTGGGCCGGGCAGCGGTGGCAGACCCTTCTTCCGTTGCACTCCGACGTAATCCATCCTCGCGCCGGGAGCCATGCGCTGCCGCCACAGCACCACGGCGACGACGTCGCGCCACGGGACGAAAGCCGTGGTCGCCCGATAACGTGGCGGGGAGCCACCCAACGTGATCCCCGAGGAATCGACCCGTAAGGCTGTCTTCCTGGAGAACATGAGCAGCAGCATGATCACGCTGCCGCCACCGAACAAGGCCAGTCCCAAAACCCGCACGAGTATCGGTATGTCAGGTCCCGGCCAAAGGAATACCCCGACGAAGACCGCGCTGACCAGGAGAAAGATCACGCTCCGTGGATTGGGCCCGTACCGCTCCTCATACTCAGCCGCTGTCAACATGCCCCCTCGTCTCGACGACAGTGCACGGTATCACCGCTCGGACGGTGCGCCTGGTCATCAGGCGGCATCGCTACGAGTCAAGGCGCTCGCGGAACCGCTCCAGCAGGTCGCGCTGGCCAGCGACGATTTTCTCGACCGCCTCGTCGAGCCCGAACCACGCCACCCGGTCGACCTCGGGAAACTCTCGTATCCGCCCTGACCCTCGTGGCCATTCCATCTCGAAGGTGCCAGGGTCGATGGCGTCCGGGTCGACGTCGCCCGCCACCGCCCACGCCGTGACGACCTTGCCGCCGGATTGCCGGACGTCGCCGAGTGCGATCACGTCGCCGGCCGGCGGTGCGAGGCCCAACTCCTCGCGGAATTCGCGAAACGCCGCCGCGCGCGGTTCCTCGATGTCGTCGTACTCGCCCTTCGGGATGGACCACGCCCCGGCGTCGCGCCGCGACCAGAACGGTCCGCCCATGTGGGCGAGTAGAACTTCCGTCGCTCCCGCTCGCGTGCGATAGACGAGGAGCCCGGCGCTGCGCTTGCCTGCCATGGTCCGCAGTCTGCCCTAACGTCATCTGGACGTTCCTAGGGTTGTTGCGGGCAGAAACGGATGAAACAGACATAATGCTGTCACAGGCCCAAAAGGTCGAGGTGCGGCGGGCATCCTCGCGCGCGGCGTCGGAGATTCGCGCTTTCTGTGCGTGGTGGGCGGTTCAGGTTCGCCGCCATCCCGGGCGGAAAAAACGCGCGAGCAGGTGATATCGCGACAACCTCCCGTCGACCACGGAAAGTGATTACTGGCATTCGGGTAGTGATTGGCCACCTGCCGTGTGGTGGTGTCGCCAGCCTCTCGCGATCACAGCCACGTGCCCCTGACCATGGGGTTTCACCCCAATCAGGAGGTAGCGAGATGCGCCGGACAACACGACTGGCAGGGCTGACGGCAACCATGGCCGCCGGCGTCTTGGTGCTCGCGCCAGCGGCTCACGCGGCACCGAGTTCGGACATCACGGTGGGTGATCCAGGAATCGTCATCGACTTGTTCGACGGCGACGACATCCTGATCACCATCGGCAGTCTCGTGATCAGCATCGGATAGGCGCGCCCGCCCCGCGCGCCGTGCGATCGCCGAGGAGGCGGCCGGGACACGGCGACATCAGTCGGGGGGAGGGCCTGCCAGGCATGTTCTGGGAGCGAACCCCGTGCCCGCCAGGTCCTCCGTGTTCCGCCGTCGGCTCCATCGGCGATGAAGTGAAGGGCGTCTTCGCGACACGTGGCGTTGCGAAGACGCCCTTCACCAACTCGCGTCCAACCGTGGCGAGGGGCACGTGACACCGCACGGGCATTTCGGATACCATCGGTATCTGAAGCGGTGTTCATCAATGATTGCGAGGCAAGGCGATGTCGGACGACGTGCACGAGGTGGTGATCGTCGGGGCTGGTTTCGCCGGGATCTGCGCGGCGATCCGGCTCAAGGACGCGGGCATCGACGACTTCGTCATGCTGGAGCGCGCCGACGATGTCGGCGGTACCTGGCGCGACAACCGCTATCCCGGCGTCGCGGTGGACATCCCGTCGGTGACCTATCAGTTCTCCTTCGCGCAGAAGAGCGACTGGCGACGCGTTTTCGCACGCGGCGCCGAGGTCAAGGACTACGTCGACGACGTCGTCGACCGCTACGGCCTTCGCGAGCATGTGCGGTTCAACACCGAGGTCGTCGACGCCGAGTTCGATGAGGACGACCACCGCTGGCGCGTCCGTACCGCCGGCGGCCGCACCCTCAGCGCGCGGTTTCTCATCTCGGCGCACGGCGTGTTCTCCAAGGCGAAGCGCCCCGACATCGACGGCGTCGAGGACTTCGCGGGCAAGACCATCCACACGCTGCATTGGGACGACGACCACGACCTCACCGGTGAGCGTGTCGCCGTCATCGGGACCGGCGCCACGTCGGTGCAGCTCGTACCGGAGATCGCCAAGAAGGTCGAGCGGCTCGACGTCTATCAGCGCACCCCGATCTGGGTCGTGCCGCGGCCTGATGTGCGGGTGCCACCGGCTGTGCGGCGCCTGTTTGGCGCGTTGCCGCCCGCGCGCTGGGCCGCCCGCGCGGCGGTGAGCGCCGGGATCGAGATCGCGATGCTGCTCGGCGTCACCAACCACACACGGCTGCCGTTCCTGGTGAAAGGAATCCGGAAGCTCGCGGAGCGCCACCTGGAACGTCAAGTGCCCGACCCTGAGCTGCGTCGGCGGCTGCGGCCGCAGTACGAGTTCGGTTGCAAACGTCCCGCGTTGTCCAACGACTACTGGCGCACCTTCACCCGCGACAACGTCGACCTGGTGACCGAGAAGATTCAGCGCATCCTGCCGCACGGCATCGAGACCGTCGACGGTCAGGTTCGTGAGATCGACACGCTCATCCTGGCGACCGGGTTCCAGTTCCTCGAGTACGACAGCGTGCCCGGCTACCCGCTGCGCGGCGAGGGCGGTGTCGATCTGCGGGACTGGTGGGTCGACAACCGCTACCAGGCCTACGAGGGCATCAGCGTCACCGGTTTCCCGAACCTGTTCCTGATCCCGGCCCCGCACTTCGCGACGAGCTGGTCCTGGCTGGTCATGGTGGAGTCGCAGACCCGGCACGCGCAGCGCGTCATCAGCCACGCCTTGCGCAACGGCGCCACGTACGCAGGGGTGCGCCCGGACGCGCAACGCCGGTTCTACCGGGAGATGGACACCGGACACGAGAAGACGCTGTTCCTCAACCCGTCCTGCGCCGGGTCCAACACTTACTACCTTGACCGCGACGGCAGGCCGTCCATCGTTCGGCCTCAGTCCAGCGTCACCGCGCGGTGGCGGGCCAACCGCTTTCCGCTGGACGACTACGAGTTGCGCGCGAGCTGACACTCCGGCACGAATCACCCGGTGAAGCCGGTTACAAAAGCCTGGTCGACGCCCAGCGAACGGCCCATGATGGCTCGGTTCCCGCCGCCTTGTGCCTGGCCGCCCCCGCGAAGGAGAAGCTGTGTCTTCCGTTGCTTCCGCAGAGACGTCCGAGCCGATCACGCGAGCGGGCAGGCTGATGGTGTGGTTCGGCGGTGGTCACTGGCGCGACCTCGCTGACCGAGACGAACGCGCTACCTACCAGCTCGCGGGCTTCCTGGTGTTGCTCAACGCGCTGATGGCGTGGGGTGTGGCCACGGCGGCGACGCTCAGTGTCAGTTCCGTGCACCCACTGCTGGCTGCGGCGTTCACACTGCCGCTCGGGTTGCTGGTGGGCGCGTTCGGCAGGGTGTTGGCGAGCAGACTGACGCGCACCAGGCGATTCGGGCTGGGCGACGTCGTTGGCGGGCTCGTCGCGGTGCTCATCGGGCTCGTGGTGGGGGAGCTGGCCGCGTTGGCGCTGTTCGCGGGACCGGTCGACCGCGCGCTGAACGACAAAGTCGACCAGGCCCGCGCCGACGTCGCGACCAGCGAACCCGCGCAGCGGCTGGAGCGGCTGCAGCAGGAGCGGCGGGAGCTCGACACGGACGTCAACGCCGCTATCGCGCAGCGCAACAGCGCCCGTGCGGTGGCGCGCTGTGAGGTCGACCCGGGCCCTGGGTGTCCGACGGACCAGATCACCGGTGACCCCGGCCTTGCTGACGAAGCCCGCGAAGCCCAAGCCGCCCTCGCGGCGGCGGAGCGCGACCTGGCGCGGGCGCGCGCGGAGCGGAACCAGGACGCACCAGGTTTCGACCGCGACATCGCTGAGCTGCGTGAACAGCTAGCCGCCGATCGGGAGCGCGCGGTCTCGCTGGCCCGGGCCGACTCCGGCATCGACGCCAGGTGGCAGGCGATGCACGGCTACACTGCGGCGCACCCTGTGGCGCTTGTGCTTCGGCTCGGGGTGCTGACGTTCTTCGTGGCGCTGACCCTGCTGCCGTTGCTGTTGCGACTCTGGCGAGGTCAGACCGAGCAGGACCGCAGGATCCTCGCGCGACGGGAGCGGCTTCGGGCCGAGGAGGAAGCGGACACCGCGCTGGCGATCGCACGAGCGGAGGCACGCACCGAGGCGGCTGCCGCGCACGCGTCGCTGCCACCCGCGGAGCGGGCCGTAGCGCTCGCCGCGCTCGCGGAACGACCCGACGTGGAGCGGCCCGTGCTGACCGCGACCGCGCGTCGTGAGGGGGAGTGGGCTACGGCGAAGGCGCTGGCCGCCAGCGGCTCGGACGGCCAGGATGCGGGTTCCTCGGCGAACGTTGTTCCGGAGGCTGGTTCCGCCGTGCCCGCCGATGCCGCTGGGACCGCACTGAAGCGCCCGTCCGGATCCGGCGACGTGTCGCGTCACGTGCCGGGGCCGCTGGACAACTTGCCTGGCCCACTGCCGAGCCTCGCGCGAGCCGTTACTGGACTGATCCCGGAGCGCATCACCCAGCTGCCCGCCCAGGTCGCGACCAATCCGGTGAAGACGGCCCGCACGCTGCTGGAGGACGTCGAGGAACTGCGGGTCACCTTCACCAGGAAACGCAGCGTCACCGTGCACGAGGAGTCCAGCGGTGAGGCGGCGAGTAGCTCGGACGCGTTGGCCGCGGATAGTGACCGGCCACGCGTTCAGCACGTGAGGGCCAGCCGCGTTATCGACCCTGACGCCGGCCGCGATGAGCTGAGCGGGCGTTCCGCCACCACTCTCGGTTCCGGCCTTTCGGCGCGCGCTGTCGAGCGGGGACGGCGCCGGGAGCTGCCCCGCGGTGACTGAGGTGGATGACGCCTTCACTGTGCTCGGCGGACGTTCGCCGGGGCGACTCGAGCGCTGCCTGCTTCCTCCCGTAATGCCCTTTTAACGAATATCGCGTCCCAAGTCCGGCCAGGCCGTAACTCTTCCAGGTGACCACGCGAAGTTAGGGGCAGTAACCCGCGGACTGCGTGACCGCATGTTGGCGGTCACGGCACACGTGAGGACACCACAGTGGACGGGCGTACCCGAGCTGGGGCACGGGCAGGCCCCGGTAATGGCACGGTTAGGGGGCGGGACAGAGTGACCGAAGACGTCGACTCTCGGCTCGCGAGTCCGATTTCGACCGGACCCGCTCGCCCCGCTTGGACTCGGCAGCGACCGCGTGGAAAACACCGAGAGCGCCGTGCGTTCAGCCTGTCGGCCACCCGGTGGGAGCCCCGCTACCGGCAGGCGGTGATCGGCGGTGACGTCCTCGCGACGGCGCTCGTCGTGATCGTCGTGGGTGCCGTGATGAAGATGCGTCACCCGGGATGGACGACATTATCCCTGGTCACCCTGGAAGTGCTGACCGTGCTCGCGGTGGCATGCGCGCTCGGGCTGAGCCGGGTGTGGCATCCAGTCGTGCTCGGTCAGGGGCCGGACGAGTTCAACCGGCTTGGCAAGGGACTGTTCGCCTCTGTCGTCACGCTCAACCTGTCACTGTTGGCTGTCGGTACCCCGGCGGGTGCGCGGTTGTGGGTGTTCGTCGTCGTGCCAGCCATCGCGTTGCTGGTGTTTCCGCAACGCTACCTATTGCGGCAGCTGCTGCACCGGCAACGCTACCGGGGCCGATGCCTTCTGCCCGTACTCGCCGCGGGCAATCCCGCCGCGATCCGCGACCTCATCGTCCGCACCAGGAACGCGGCGCATGTCGGCTGGCGGGTGGACGCGGTATGCACCGAGACGGGAATGGCTGGCCCCTCCACCACCGACACCGACCTCGACGGCGTTCCCATCATCGGCACGTTCCACGACGTCGCGGAACATGTGCGGCGCGGTGGGTACCGCATCGTCGCCATCACACCGGACGCCTACTGGACACCTGATCGGCTGCGCAGGCTCGCCTGGGACCTCGAAGGCACCGGCACCGAGATGGTCATCGATCCCGGTCTGATGGAGGTCGCCGGACCCCGGCTGCACATCAGCGGCGTCCTCGGGCTGCCGCTACTGCGGGTCAGCGAACCCGCGTTCACTGGGTTTCGCAGAGTCGTCAAGGAGTTGGTCGATCGGGGCGGCGCCGCGTTGCTGCTGACGCTGCTCGCTCCGCTGATGGTGATCATTTCGACACTGATCGCGATCGAGAGCAAGGGCGGCGTGTTCTATCGGCAGCGTCGCGTCGGCAAGGACGGCACCGAGTTCAGCATCATCAAGTTCCGGACCATGCATCCCGACGCAGAACAGCGCCTCGCCGAGCTCGCGGACGACAACGAGGGCGCTGGGCCGCTGTTCAAGCTCCGCACCGATCCGCGCATCACCCGCGTCGGCGCGATCCTGCGCCGATACTCCCTGGACGAGCTGCCCCAGCTGCTGAATGTGCTCGCCGGGTCGATGTCGCTCGTCGGTCCGCGTCCACCGTTGCCAAGCGAGTGCGCCGAGTACCCGCCGCACGTGCGACGTCGCCTGCTTGTCAAGCCAGGTATGACCGGACTGTGGCAGGTCAGCGGGCGCAGCGACCTGTCGTGGGAAGAGTCGGTGCGCCTCGACTTGCGCTACGTCGAGGACTGGTCGCTCGCCCTTGACGCGCTGATCTTGTGGAAGACGATTCGTGCCGTCGTGAGCGGTGAGGGGGCCTACTAGATGCGACAGTGCCGGTTGTGTGGTTCGGATGCGCTAGCCAGCGTGCTCGACCTCGGAGCGACACCGCCATGCGAGCGAGTGCTGACCGAGGCGATGCTCGACGAGCCGGAGCCCACGTACCCGCTGCACCTGCGAGTGTGTCAGTCCTGTCTGCTCGCGCAGATCCCCGCGCTCATCACGCCGGAGGACACCTTCCGCGAGTACGCGTACTACTCCTCGTACTCGACGTCGTGGGTGGCGCACGCTCGGCGGTTCGTAACCGACGCCGCCGACCGGCTCGGTCTGGACGACGACTCCTTCGTGGTCGAGGTCGCGAGCAACGACGGTTACCTGCTGCGGCATTGCGTCGAGCGCGGTATCCGTTGTCTCGGTATCGAGCCGTCCGTCAACGTCGGTGAGGCCGCGCGCGAGGCGGGGGTCCCGACGTTGACCGGGTTTCTCGACCCGGAGTTGGGCGCGACGGTGTGCGCGGGACACGGCCCCGCTGATCTAGTCGTCGCCAACAACGTCTACGCCCACGTGCCTGATGTCATCGGGTTCACCGAGGGACTGCGGCGGCTGGTCGCCGACGACGGCTGGGTGTCGATCGAGGTGCACCACCTGCTTTCGCTGATCGAGCACAACCAGTTCGACACCATCTACCACGAGCATTTCCAGTACTACACCGTCGCCTCGGCCCAGCGGGCACTCGCTTCCGGTGGGCTCGCGCTGGTCGACGTCGAACCGCTGGACACCCATGGCGGTTCGTTGCGGCTGTGGGCGCGGCCCGCCGAGGTAGCGAACGGTCCGAGTGAACGGATGCGCGACGTCTTCGCCCGGGAGAAGGCGGCAGGCCTGCACGACATGTCCGGCTACATCGGGTTCGGACAGCGGGTGGACCAGCTACGGCGCGATCTGCTGGTGTTCCTGCTCACGGCGTCCCAGCGCGGCGACACCGTCGTCGGTTACGGCGCGCCTGGTAAGGGAAACACGTTGTTGAACTACTGCGGTATCCGCCCGGACTTGCTTTCTTACACCGTCGACCGCAACCCCTACAAACACGGCACCTACACGCCGGGCATGCGCATCCCGATCCTGCCGCCGGAGCGGATCGCCGCTGACCACCCGGACTACGTGCTGGTGCTGCCGTGGAACCTGCGCGACGAGATCACCGCGCAACTGTCCTATGTGGCCGAATGGGGTGGCAAGCTCGTCTTCCCCATCCCCAGCGTCGAGATCGTCGAGGTGACGCCATGAAAGTCGTCTTGTTCTGCGGTGGGTACGGCACGCGGATGCGCACCGGAACGCCGGGTGACGTCCCCAAGCCGATGCAGCTGGTTGGGCCGCGGCCGCTGATCTGGCATGTGATGCGCTACTACGCTCACTTCGGCCACACCGACTTCATCCTGTGCCTCGGCTACGGCGCGCATCACATCAAGGACTTCTTCCTGAACTATCAGGAGACGACCTCGAACGACTTCGTGCTCCGCGACGGGGGCGTTGAGTTGCTCTCCACCGACATCTCGGACTGGACGGTCACGTTCGTGCAGACCGGCATCGAGTCACCGATCGGGGAGCGGCTGCGGCGCGTGCGCGAGTATCTGGACGGCGACGAGATGTTCCTCGCGAACTACGCCGACGTGCTCACCGACGCACCGCTGCCGGAGATCGTCAACCGGTTCGCGGACTCCGACGCGGGCGCGTCGATGATGGTGGTGCCGCCGCCGGGCACGTTCCACTGCATCGACGTCGGTGACGACGGCATGGTCGCCTCGATCGCGCCGGTCAGCGAGATGCCGCTGTGGGTCAACGGCGGCTACTTCGTACTACGCCAGGAGGTGTTCGACCATCTCCCGGAGAACGGCGACCTCGTGGGCGACGCCTGCGTTGAGTTGGCTAAGCGCGGCAGGCTGTTGGCGTATCCGCATCGGGGTTACTGGCGGCCAACCGACACCGTGAAGGAGCGGGTCGCCCTCGACGAGGCATACTCGCGCGGCGACCGGCCGTGGGCACTCTGGGAGCAGGACGTGGCGCGGTCGAATGGCGCGGCGACCCATGACGTGACGTCCGAGAGCGCGGCATCCAACGGTGCGGCGGTATATGGCGCCACGCACGGCGCGGTCGCCGCCCAGGCCCTGGCGCGGCACGTATGATCCGCCTGCGCGCTGGACAGGTCGAGCGCATCGTCGCGGTGGGTGCCCATTGCGACGACATCGCCATCGGCGCGGGCGGCAGTCTCTACGCGGCCTGCCGTGCGCACCCAGGTGTGCGGGTCACGGCACTGGTGCTCACCGGCGGCGGTACCGAGCGCGAGACAGAGGAACGCGCCGCGCTCACCGCGCTGTGCCCTGGCGCAGAGATCGACCTGACCGTGCTCAAACTGCCGGATGGTCGTACCCCCGCGCACTGGGATGAGGCCAAGTCGGCGGTGCGAGAACTGCGGGAGCGCGCCGACACCGGTCTGAACGCCGATGTCGTCTTCGCGCCGAACCCGGGTGACGCCCACCAAGACCACCGGCTGCTCGCCGAACTGGTACCGCAGGTGTTCCGCGACCACCTGGTGCTTGGTTACGAGATCGTCAAGTCCGACGGCGACCTCGGCAGGCCTGCTGTCTACCACCCGCTGGCTGACGACGTGGCGCGGCGGAAAGTCGACGTCCTGCATGAGCACTACGCGTCGCAGCGGCACCGCCCGTGGTTCGACGATGAGGCGTTCCTCGGGCTGGCGCGGATTCGTGGCATCGAATGCCAGACCCGCTACGCAGAGGCGTTCCACACCACCACCGTGACCCTGGACCTGGAGGGCTGATCTGATGCGTGTGCTGCTGACCGGACATCAGGGCTATCTCGGCACCGTCATGGCGCCGATTCTCGCCGAAGCGGGCCACCAGGTCACCGGGCTCGACTCGGGTCTGTTCGCCTCCTGCGTGCTCGGCGCCGAGCCGGAGGACCCACCCGGCATTCCGGTCGACCTGCGCGAGATCACGCTCTCCCACCTGTCAGGGTTCGACGCCGTGATTCACCTCGCCGCGCTGTCCAACGATCCGCTCGGGTCGCTCGCGCCCGAGCTGACGTTCGACATCAACCACCGCGCCAGCGTCCGCCTCGCTCGGCTCGCACGTGATGCGGGGGTGCGGCGGTTCCTGTACGCGTCGACGTGCTCTGTGTACGGCGCGTCCGGTGGTGACGACCTGCTCAACGAGGACGCGCCGCTGCGGCCCGTTACCCCGTACGCCGAGTCGAAGGTGCGGGTCGAAGACGATCTGCACGCGCTCGCTGACGTCGACTTCTCCCCGGTGTATCTGCGTAACGCGACCGCGTTCGGGTTCTCACCCCGGCTGCGCACGGACATCGTGCTGAACAACCTCGTCGCCCACGCGCTGCTGTCCGGCGTAGTGCTGGTGCTGTCGGATGGCACCCCGTGGCGGCCGCTGGTCCACGCCGCTGACATCGCGGCCGCGTTCGCCGCCGCGCTGGTCGCGCCGCGCGAGTACGTGCACGACACGGCGTTCAACGTCGGCACCGAAACCAACAACCTCACCGTGGCCGAGATCGCGAACGAGGTCGTCGCCGCCGTGCCGGACGCCGAGCTGCGCATCACCGGCGAGAACGGCTCGGACCCGCGCTCCTACCGCGTCGACTTCTCCCGGATGCGCGCCGCCACCGGCTTCGCCGCCCGCTGGACCGTCGCGGACGGCGCGGTCGAACTCGCCGACGCCTACCGCCGCTTCGGACTGACCACGGCGGACTTCGAACGCCGCTTCACCCGGCTGGCGTGGTTGTCCGACCGCACCGACGTGGGCGACATCGACGCCATGCTGCGACCGACGAAGGCGGTGGCGTGATGAGCACGGCATCCGCCGTTGGCGCCGAGATGCACACACTGGTGCGGCGGCTGTACCCACTGTGTCGCAGCATCACCGGCGACGGTGTCCGCGAGACGCTACGGATCATCGGCGAGGATCTCCCGCTCGACGTCACCGAGGTTCCGTCTGGCACCGAGGTCTTCGACTGGACCGTGCCGCCGGAGTGGACCATCCGGGATGCCTATATCGTCGACGCCGCAGGCAGGCGCGTGGTCGACTTCGCCGTGTCGAACCTGCACGTCGTCGGCTACAGCGAGCCGGTGTCGCGACGGATGTCCCTCGCCGAGTTGCGGCCGCACCTGCACACGCTGCCCGATCATCCCGACTGGATTCCCTATCGAACCAGCTACTACCAGCGCGACTGGGGCTTCTGCCTCACCCAGCGCACTCTCGACGCGCTGGAGCGGGACGGCGATGACGCCGTATACGACGTCGTCATCGACGCTGACCTCGCCGACGGCCACCTCACCTACGCCGAGCACGTCGTGCCCGGCCAGGTCAGCGATGAGGTGCTGATCTCCTGCCACGTCTGCCACCCGTCGCTCGCCAACGACAACCTCGCGGGGATCGCCGTCGCCAGCCAGCTCGCCCGACACTTGGCGCGACAGACACCCCACTACACCTACCGGTTCCTGTTCGCGCCCGGCACCATTGGCTCGATCACCTGGCTCGCGCGCAACCAGCACCGGATCGACCGCGTCGCCCACGGCCTCGTGCTCGCCTGCGCGGGCGACCGGGGTCAGCTCACCTACAAACGCAGCAGGCGCGGCGACGCGGGCATCGACAGGGCCGCGGCGCACGTGCTGTCCACATCGGAGCGTCCACATCGCGTTGTCGACTTCTCGCCCTATGGCTATGACGAACGGCAGTACTGCTCGCCGGGCTTCAACCTCGGCGTAGGCTGCCTCACCAGGACGCCATACGCCGCGTACTCCGAGTACCACACCTCGGCCGACAACCCCGACTTCGTCACGCCGGACGCCATGGCCGACACTCTCGCGGTCTGCCGTGAGCTGCTCGCGGTGCTCGACCGTGACCGCCGCTACGTCAACCTGAACCCGCACGGCGAGCCGCAACTCGGCAAACGCGGGCTCTACGAGGCGCTTGGCGGTCGTAGCGACGCCAAGCAGGCGCAGCTCGCGATGCTCTGGGTGCTCAACTACTCCGACGGCGACCACTCGCTGCTCGACATCGCCGAACGCGCCAAGCTGCCGTTCGACGCCATCGCCGCCGCCGCGGACGCGCTGCTCGCCGCGGAGCTGGTCAAGGAGTGATGCCCGTGCGCGCCGCGATCCGCTCCCGAACCGTCCGAGCCATGGCGGGGCGGTTGAGCTGGGGTCTCGCCGACCAAGCCGTGTCGAGCATGACCAACTTCGCGGTGAGCGTCGTCGTCGCCCGCACGCTTGGTGCGGTCGAATTCGGCATCTTCACCCTCGCCTGGGTCACCTACGGCGTCGTCCTCAATATCTCTCGCGGGCTTGCCACCGACCCGCTCACGGTGCGCTTCAGCGGCGTGCCGCACGGCGAGTGGCGGGAGGCCGTCCCGCGCTCCTGCGGCACCGCGCTCGGCGTCGGCGCGGCAGCGGGCGTAGTCAGTATCGCGGCGGGTACCGCCATCGGCGGCACGCTCGGCGCGGCGTTCGTCGCGCTCGGGCTGATCCTGCCCGCGCTGCTGTGGCAGGACAGCTGGCGGTTCGCGTTCTTCGCGGCGGGGGAGGGCCGCCGCGCGTTCACCAATGACATGGTGTGGGCAGCCGCGCTCGTCCCAGCGTTGATGCTCGCGGCTGGCAGTGGCAGCGTGTTCGCGTTCCTGCTCGCCTGGGGCGGGGCCGCCGCCGTCGCCGCCGGGTTTGGTTGGGTGCAGACGGGGCTCGCGCCACACGCGCGCGGCGTCGGACCGTGGTTGCGGCAGCAGCGTGACCTCGGCCCGCGCTACCTGGTGGAGAACGTCAGCATCAGCGGCGCCGCCCAGATCAGGATGTATGGCCTAGGTGCCATCGCCGGGTTGGCTGACGTCGGCGCGGTGCGTGGCGCTGATCTGATGCTCGGTCCGTTCATCGCGGTGACCATGGGGCTCGCGCTGGTCGCGGTCCCCGAGGCGTCTCGCGTGCTACGCACCCACCCGCGGCGACTACGGCTGTTCTGTCTCGGACTCGGCGGACTGCAGGTCGGTGGCGCGCTGCTGTGGGGGCTTGGACTGTTGGTGCTGCTGCCGAACGCGCTCGGGGTCGGACTGCTCGGCGAGGTCTGGCCCGCCGCGTCGGCGCTGTTGATTCCCGCCACCCTCGCCGTCGCCGGCGTCGGGCTGTCCAACGGCGCCACGGCGGGACTACGAGCACTTGGGGCGGCCCCGCGCAGTCTGCGCTGTCAACTGTTCGCCGCCGCGGGGCTCGTCACCGGCGGACTCCTGGGCGCGGCCATCGCGGGCGCGAGCGGGTCCGCGTGGGGCGCCGCCATCGCGGCCTGGTGTGCGGCGCTGGTCTGGTGGACCCAACTGCACGCCGGGTTGCGCGATCACGCCCGGCAGATCACGACACCCGGAAGTGCTCCGGTGGTGTTGACCACCGGCAACGAGGAGTGAGCGACATGACCACCACGCCACGGCTAAGCATCGGACTTCCCGTCTACAACGGGGAGAACTACCTGACCGAAGCGCTGGACGATCTGCTCGGCCAGACCTACACCGACTTCGAGCTGATCATCTCGGATAACGCGTCCACCGACGCCACCGAACGGATCTGCCGCGCCTACGCCGACGCCGACCCGCGCGTGCGCTACATCCGCCAGCCCCGCAACATCGGCGCGGTTCCCAACCACAACTTCCTGGTCGGGCAGGCGCGCGGCGAGTTGTTCAAATGGGCGGCGCACGACGACCGGTTCGGGGACACGCTGCTGGAGCGCTGCGTCGCCGCGCTCGACACGGAGCCCGACGCGGTGCTGTGCCACTCCCACATGGCTGTCGTGGACGCCGACGGCACCCTGGCGGAGAAGTACGACTACACCATCGCCACTGACTCGCCGTCCGCGCCGGAACGGTTCAAGAGCCTGCTCGTCACCGACGGCGGCGACGACTTCTACGGCGTGGTGCGCCTCGATGTGATGCGCCGCGCGCCGAGGATGGACAGCTATCACAACGGCGGCAGGGTGTTCGTCGCCGGGCTGTCGCTATACGGGCGGTTCCTGCAGGTACCGGAGGTGCTGTACTTCCGCCGCGACCATCCGGGTCGCGGTGACCGGCTGCCCAGCATCTCGGCGGTCTGCAGCAACCTTGACCCGCGTCGCGCGAACCACAGCACCGCGCGGTTGCTCGCCGAGTACGTTGGCGGCTACCTCAGTGTGATCCGCCGGTCGCCATTGTCCCCTCGGGACCGCGCGGCGTGTTACCGCGCCATCCTCGGCTGGTTCGCCGGGCGGGGGATGCGTATCCCGGCGCGTCGGTTGGCGTTCGCCCGCGTGCTGCCGTCGTTCGGGGCGGGCCAGGTCGACACCTCGGGGTCCTCGGAGTCCTCGACGCTGCGCGAGAGAAAACGAAGATGACCAGGCGGCGCTGGCGAGATAGCGGCACTCATCATGTCGGGTTCTTCGGCATCCTTGGCTCTGGCAACCTCGGTAACGACGGGTCGCTGGAAGCGGTAACCAACTACCTAGCCAAGCGCCATCCCGACACGCGGATCGGGTTCTTCTGCATGGGCCCCGACCGGCTCGCTCGTCGCTACGACGCTCCCGCCCGCCCGTTGCAGTGGTACGAGGCGCACGCGGGCAACGCCACCGGAGCGCGGGCCACGCTGCTCAAGATCATCGGGAAGCTGCTCGATCCGTTGCGGACGCTGGTTTGGGTACGCGACAAGGACGTCGTGATCGTTCCCGGCATGGGGGTACTCGAGGCGGCGCTGCCCCTGCGACCGTGGGCGATGCCGTACTCGCTGCTGTCACTGTGCCTGGCGAGCAAGCTCACCGGCACCAAGGTCGCGCTCGTCAGCGTCGGCGCGAACGTCATCAGCAAACCGCTGACCCGCTGGCTGGTCATCCGAGGTGCACGGCTCGCCGACTACCGCTCCTACCGGGACGAGCACTCCCGCGACGCGCTGCGCCAGATGGGACTCGACGTCAGCGGCGACCGCGTTTACCCAGACTTGGCGTTCGCGCTGCCTGTGCCCGAACTGCCCGAGCCGAGGGACGGGGCCGTAGGTGTCGGCGTGATGGCCTACCACGGCGGCAACGACGACCGAGATCGCGCTGACGAGATTCACCGCGCTTACGTCGCCACCATGACCGGATTCGTGCTCTGGCTGCTCGCCGCGGGCAGGCCGGTGCGGCTGCTATCCGGCGACAAGGCAGACACCGACGTCGTCGACGAGATCCTGGCCGCCGCCCGTGCACGCCATCCCGATCTCGACCCGTCGCGGTTGATCGCGGAACCACTGACCAATCTGCATGATGTGCTGCGGCAGCTCGCGGCCGTCCAGACGGTCGTCGCCACGCGCTATCACAACATCGTCTGCGCGCTGATGCTCGCCAAACCCATCGTCGCGGTTGGCTACTCCGCCAAGACCGAGGTCACCATGGCCGAGTCCGGGCTCGCCGAGTTCTGCCACCCGGCGTGGGAACCCGACCTGGACCGGCTCATCGCGCAGTTCACCGACCTGGAGCGTCGCGCGCCCGAGCTGCGGGAGGGCATGGCCGCTCGCAGCGCGGCCTCGCGTGTAGGTGTGGAGCGGCAGCTCGCGGAGCTGTCCGCTCTCCTGTTCACCGAGCACCGTCACACCGAGCACCGTCACACCGAGGGGGAATGATGAAAGCGATCCCGATTCCGGCCATCGCCGGGGCGTACCGGTTCGAACCGCGGCCGCACCAGGATGAACGCGGCACGTTCAGCCGCACTTTCGATGCCGATGTCGTCCGGTCGGTTGGTATCGACCCGGCGGCGTTCGTGCAGGACAGCGCGTCGCGCTCGCACAAGGGAGTGGTGCGTGGTCTGCATCTACGCCGCGATCAGGGCGAGGCGAAGCTGGTGCGCTGCTCGTACGGCGCGGTGTTCGACGTCGTCGTCGACTTGCGGCCGGACTCGCCCACGTACCGGGCCGTGGAGACATTCGAGCTCACCGACGAGTCGCAGGTGACGATCTACATCCCGGCGGGCTGCGCGCATGGTTTCCAGGCACTCACCGAGCCCGCGGACGTCGCCTACCGCATCGACCAAACGCATGATCCCGCCGCCGACATCGCCATCGCGCACGACGATCCGACACTGGGCATCCCGTGGCCGCTGCCGGTCACGGCGATGTCGGAGCGGGATCGACATGCGCGGCCGCTGTCGGAGGTGATTGGACGGCGCGGATGAACACCGTGAACGGCGTGCTGCCGTTATCCACCGAACTGAACCGCAGGCTGAACACACTGATTCCCGGCGGCGCGCACACCTACGCCAAGGGCGAGGACCAGTACCCGGAGGGCCTCGCGCCCGTCATCACACACGGCCACGGCGGGCACGTGTGGGACGTCGATGGCAATCGCTACATCGAGTACGGCGCTGGCATGCGATCAGTCAGCTTGGGTCATGCGCATCCCGCCGTGCTCGCCGCCGTGCGCCGCGAGCTGGAGCGGGGCGCCGGTTTCGTGCGGCCCAGCATCATCGAGGCCGAGGCCGCCGATCTGTTCCTCGACACGGTGCCGACGGCGGAGATGGTCAAGTTCGCCAAGAACGGCTCCGACGTCACGACGGCAGCGGTGCGCCTCGCCCGCGCCGCGACCGGCAGACCCCTGGTGGCGTTCTGCGGGGACCAACCGTTCTTCTCCACCGACGACTGGTTCATCGGCACCACGCCGATGAACGCGGGTATTCCCGACCCGGTCACGGAACTGTCCGTGCGGTTCCCGTACGGCGACCTCGCCGCTACCGAGGAGCTGTTGCGCAGCCACGAGGGCCGCGTCGCCTGCTTGGTCCTGGAACCGGCGACGCTGACGGAGCCACCGGATGGGTACCTCGCCGGTTTGCGCGCGCTGGCGGATCGTCACGGCTGCGTGCTCATCTTCGATGAGATGATCACCTGTTTCCGCTGGTCGGAGTCCGGTGCGCAGGGCTTGTACGGCGTCACGCCGGACCTGTCGACGTTCGGTAAAGCGCTGGGCAATGGTTTCGCCGTGTCCGCGCTCGCCGGGCGCAGGGAGCTGATGGAGCAGGGCGGGTTGCACTCCGATCGCGAGCGGACGTTCCTACTCTCGACCACGCACGGCGCGGAGACGCACTCGCTCGCCGCCGCGATGGCCGTGCTGCGCACCTACCGCGCCGAGGGCATCACCGCGCGACTACACACGCTGGGGGAGCGGCTCGCCACCGGGGTGAGCGAGGTGGCCGCCGCGATGGGCGTCGCCGACCACGTCATGGTGCGCGGCAGGGCCAGCAACCTGGTGTTCGCCACGCTCGATGAGCGGTTGCGGCCGTCGCAGGAGTACCGCACGCTGTTCCTGCGGCAGCTCGTCCTCGGCGGGGTGCTCGGGCCGTCCTTTGTGGTCAGCAGTGCGTTGACCGAGGACGACATCGACCGCACCATCGACGTCGTCGGACGCGCCTGCGCGGTGTATCGCAAAGCACTGGACGTCGCCGACCCGACGCCCTGGATGGGCGGTCGGCCGGTGGCGCCGGTGCTGCGACGGTATAGCTAGGGGTTGCTCACGACGAGCCCGCGTCCTGCTCGTACGGCGCTGCCTGCCACTCGGCTAGCGTGAGCAGCCTGCCGGTCTCGTACGGCGTGAACCGCCACGGCCCGGTGTAGTCATTGTCGAACCAGCGGTTGTCCTGCTCGAACGTGATGGCCTGCTGCACGGTGCGGCCCTGATACGGCGACCAGTCCGGCCAGGTGCCGTAGTTCGCCAGCAACGCCGACACGCCGCAGTATCCCGCGGGGCAGCCGCCGTCGATCTTGGCGGGTTCGTGCACGAAGACGTTGCCGCTGATACGGAGCCGCTGCGTTTTCCAGCGGCAATCGGAGTACTCCGGGTCGGTGTTGATGCCGGGCGGCGCGCACCGGTCGATGCCGTCCTCGCCGATCAGCAGCGTGCACTCGCTGGTGGTGTTGGTCCCGCAGAAGCGGTCGGCGTTCTCCCACCCGACGATGCCGCCCCAGTTGTTGACGAACCGGTTGCCGCTCACCGCCACGACCGAGGTGCGCGCTGGCACGCGCGGCTCGCCACCCGCCTCGGACAGGTACACGGTGCCGATGGGGAACGAGTCGCCGCGGTTCGCGAAGGCGCGTCCGGTGGCCCACGTGTTGTGCCGGATCACGTTGTCCCGCACCACGACGTTGTAGGAGATCTCGTAGAACACCGCCTGCCCGTCGTTGCGTTCGATGAGGTTGCCTTCGATCAGGAAATCGTTGTTGTTGGTGTCGACCCAGATGCCGGGGCCGTGGTTGTCGTGGATCCAGTTGCCCACGATCTCGGCGCCGTCGACCGACCAGAACTTCATCGCGCCGCTACACCCGCAGCCAGGTATCTGGGTTTCCAGGTCCGCGGTGTGGTTGCCGGCGAACTCGTTGTCGCGCAGCACGATGTCGCGGATCTGGTTCCCCGCTTGGAAGGCGTTCAGGCCGTATTGGCCGTTGTTCTTGACGCAGTTGCCGATCATGCGCTGGCCAGAGCCTGCCATCATCGCCGCGCCCTGGTTGTTGATCAGCGTGTTGTGCGCGATCGTCCAGCCATCCCCGGAATCATGGTTGACGACGCCCTCATTGGTTGGCGCGACGAAGTCGCGGATGGTGAGGTAGCGGATCGTGACGCCGCTCGCGTGCTGAGTGAAGGCGTAGCGGTTGGTGTTCTGGCCGTCGAGCACCGCGCCTGGCGCGCCGATGAACGTCGCGTTGTCACCAGGCACGATCTGCGTGTACTCGCCTTGACCGAGTGTGTGAACGCCGGGCTCGAACCAGTATGTGGTGTCCGCGTGGCCGAAGTCGATGTCGCTGTTGTCGCCCGCCGGGACGACGACGGCGCCCGCTGGCGGGTTGTCCGGGCCATCCAGCGCGTCCGTGCCGCATACCTTGGTGGCCCCCGCGGGGAGCGTCGTGTCGGACGTCGTTCGCGTGGTGGTGGTCGTTGTCTCGTCGGACGTCGTTGCTGTCGTCGTGGGCGTGGGGCTGGCCAAGTCGGTTGTCGTACTTGGGGTGGGATCTGTTGCTTCGGTTGTCTCCCGCGCCGTGGTGCCCTCGGTTGTCGCCACCCCCAGCTCGCCACCGGCCGAGGCGCGGTAGTCGAATCGGATGCGGCTGAAAGACTTCGGCTTGCCGTTGTTCCGCTCTGCTTGTACCTCGAACCGCTGATCGGTCGCGGACCCTGGCACGACGGCCACGTCGTAGGCGCGGGCGCGTGGCGGCAGGGACGGGGTGACCTCGATCCGCGTGGGCACCACACCGAGCGTGTGTCCGACAGTGCACATGCCCTCGGCGTCGGTGAGGCACGTGACGGTGCGTTCCACCGCGAGCCGGGGCACGGGCGCTTCGGCGCTGGTGGGGAGCACCGTGACGACGCCCGTGATCACGACGGCGGTCGCGCTGGCGAGCAGCAGGGCGGTGAGCGTCCGGCGCGGTCGACGTCTCGGGCGTCGTGTTTCGTGTCGATGGGTGCCGGGCTGGTGGTGACTGTGTTCGGCCATGCGTCACCTCGTAGGGGAGCAGTCGGGATTGTCAGCTTTGCTGAGCGAGCGCGAACGCGAAGCCGTGACTTCACGTATTCGGCTACGTAGCTGTCTCGTTCCGATCCCGAAATCGACGTGCCCGGTCACGGACGAGGTTCTGCGGCCGTGCTCTGCGTGGAGTGTTCATGTTACGGCGGCGCACGTCGTGCGAACGCCATTCGCGGACGACACTTCTGGGTGGGCTTTGCAGGCAGTGCGACGCTTGTGTCTAGAACACTAGTTCGACTATGGTGGGCGTAGGCCTCTTCTTTGGGGCGCGGGATGACGAGTCAGTGTCAACGCGCGCGGCAGGGGGTGAGGCCGATGTCCGAGCCGGAGTTCAACGGCGAACAGCCGTCCGATGGCGGAAGCGACCACGAATCAGACGTCGAAGGCGTACCCAACGACGAGCGCGACTCCGGTGGTGAGGGTTGTCTATCGACGCCGGAGGACGTGCTTCGTCTTGGCGATGTCAAGTGGACTGCCTTCGACCCGGATGTGCTGGTGGAGCTCGCGAAGCTCTCTCAGCGTCTGATCGGGCAGGTTCAGGCGGTGCAGCTTAAGGCGCTCGCGGAGCTGCGGCGGCGGCGTGGCAATGAGCGGGAGACCGCTGACGAAGTCGGACTCGCGTTAGCCGTGAGCCAGCATCAGGCTGATCGTCAGATCGAGCTCGCCACGCAGATCACGTCGCGGTTTCCTCGGTTGTTGACGGCGTTGGAGCGTGGCGATGTGGACGTCACGAAGGCCGCGAAGGTCGTGGAGACGGGCGCGTTGCTCTCTGATGAGCACGTGGACCAACTTGACGCGGAGATGGAGTCGTTGCTGGCGGGGCGGGACGGCGCGGCGATCCAACGCTCCGCCCGTTACCGCGTGGACAAGCTCGATCCCGAGGGTGCCGCCGAGCGGGTGCGGCGCTGTCGGGAAGACCGGAGGCTGGAGCTGCGATTCGCCGAGAACGGGATGGCCGACCTGTGCGCCTATCTCCCGGCGGAGACCGCGTGCGCGATCTACTCCCGGATCGACGCGATCGCGAAGTCGGACAAGTCCCGTCGTGATGAGCGCGGCTTGGACGCCATCCGCGCTGACGTGCTTACCGAACTGCTACTCGGTAAGCGGCAGAGCTACCGGCAGGTGCGGATTCAGGTGACCGTTCCGGTCACGACGCTCCTCGGCGCACGGGACCTGCCCGGTGACTTGGAGGGTTATGGGCCGATCCCGGCGGATATCGCTCGTGAGATGGCGGCTGACCGGAGGTGTACGTGGCGGCGGTTGCTCACCGACCCCGCCACGGGACAGTTGCTGGAGATGGGACGTCACCGCTATCGGCCACCGGCGCAGCTTGGCGACTATGTCAGGGCCCGCGACCAGCGCTGTTTGGTGCCGGGCTGCAACCGGCCCTCCCGGCGGTGCGATACCGACCACAGCATCGAGTGGCAGCACCTCGGCACCACCGACGCCAAGCTCCTGGTGTGCTTGTGTCGGAGGCACCACCGGCTCAAGGGCCGACCAGGGTGGAGCTTCGAGTTCAGTGGGGACACGCTGACGATCACCACGCCCACCGGCCGCAAGTACCGGCCCCGAGCGCCCCGCATCGCCGAGCCCGAACCCGAGCAACCGCCCGAGCCCGAGCCACCGCCCGAGCCCGGCGCGGAACCACCCGAGCCACCCGACCCCGGCCCACCACCGTTCTAGCCGTGCCCACCAGCACTGGTCTAGCCGCGGTCACCAGCCTCGGCGTAACAGGTCACCGCTTTACGGCGAACCTGGTTATGACCATGCTCGCGCGGGACAAAGGGGGCATCATGCGCGTCCGGTTGGCTGACACGTCGGCCCGCACGATCGGCGATGAGACGATCGTGCTCAACCTACCGAGGTCGCGGTACTTCACGATCAAGGGCGTCGGCGTTCGCTTGTTTGAGTTGCTCGTCGAAGACAGATCGGTGGATGACCTCGTCGACACCATCGTCTCCGAGTACGACGTCGACCGTGCTGTGGCGCGCCGCGACGTTGAGTCCTTCGTCGCACGCTTGCGCGATGAAGGGCTGGTGCACTGACGGAACCGACTGTGCTGCTCGCCCACGACGAACCGCTGCGAATCGGACCGACCGGTTTGCCGCTACTCACACCTGCCGATATAGCGTTCGGGTATCCGATCGAATCGCGAGGGTGGCGAACGCTGACAGCGCGGACACCGGCCGCTAACCCCTTCCGCGCCTTGCGCGCCGCGTTGCGCCGGGCATTGCGACGTCACCCCTGTGTCATCGCTTTCTCGGGCGGTAGGGACTCGTCGTTGCTGCTCGCTGTCGCGGCCGATCTGGCGGCGCGCGAAGGCCATGCGCCACCGGTCGCGCTCACCTTGCGCTATGCCGACGACCCACAGGCCGATGAGTCGGCATGGCAAGAAGCCGTTGTCGCACACCTGCGCGGACGGGGGGTGCGTTTCGAATGGGAACGCAGGCAGATCACCGCAGAACTTGACCTCATCGGCCCTGTCATGGCGCCGGTCCTGCGAGCCCACGGTGGCCCGGTGTATCCAGCCGCGCTGGCCAACACCGTCGTCCTTGCTGACTACGCTGCGGGAGGCAGCCTCGTGACGGGAAACGGTGGCGACGAGATCCTCGGCAACCACCGGGCCGCCGTACTGCGCGCGGTGCTGCGACGGCGTGGCCGCGGACTGTCCCGTTCGGACTGGATTGTGGTGGGAGCCAGCGCCGCCCCATCGCCGCTGCGGTACCTCATCGCCAGATACAAGGTGACCGACCCATGCTGGCTGCGACCGGCATACCGGCGTGCGGCCAGTCGCGTCGTCGCTCGCAACGCGGCGCGACAACCGCTGCGCTGGGATCGCAGCGTACTGTCGGCCAGGACGTCCCGTGCGGTCACCATCGGGGAGCGGACCCGAGGCGTCGTGGCGCGCGGGAAGGATTGCGCGCTGGTGGAACCGCTGGCGGACGATCGGTTCATCGCCGCGTATGCCGCCTTCGGTGGACACTGGGACGGGCTTACGCGCATCGCGGCAACCAGGTTGCTCGCCGACGGGCTCCTCCCGGACGCCGTGCTTCGCCGCACCGACAAGGCGTCGTTCAACGCATCCCGTTTCGGCAGCCACTCGCGCGCGTTCGCCAGCACATGGGACGGAGCTGGTTGCGACGCCGAACTGATCGACCCGGACGCGCTCCGTGCGGCGTGGTTGTCTGACCATCCACCGGCAGGTACCGCGCTGTTGCTGCAGCAGGCATGGCTCGCTACGGCGGTGACGTCGTGAAACCGTTGCGTACGGGCCGCTTCGCCGTCGAGTCGGTGCGGGCAGTGCTGACACTCCTCGTCATCGAGGTGCTCCTGCGTAGCGGTGGTGTCGATACCGCGTGCGTGCGCCTCGGCGTACGCAGCGACCTGACCAGCGCACGCCAACCGCGTGCTGGTGACGTCGTGCTGCCACGGCGTACCAGGACGCCGGTGCGCGCCTGTTGTGCCGTCGCATCGGTGTGGCCGGGAGGGGACACGTGCCTGCGGCGGTGCCTGCTGCTTGGCCATCGACTGCGCGAGCTTGACCCGGTGCTGCGGATCGGGGTCCGCCGAGCCGCAGCGACCTTCGGCGCGCACGCGTGGCTTGAGATCGACGGCGTCCCACTCGACCCAGCCGCCCTGCACTACGCGGCCCTCGGCAACGTGCGCGGGAGGACGTCGTGACGTACCAGTACCGCGCCCACGGTCTCGACGTCGTCAGTGAGATCGAGCTTCCGTTGCCGCCCGGCGACACGACAAGCATCGGCACGAGAAGTGCCGCCGAGCCTGACCTGGTGCTGCGCCGGGGACCTGGGCGTCCGGTGCGCCCCGAACCGCCCGATGGCACTCTGGTGGCGACGTTGACCGATGCGGACGGTGCGCTGCGCTACGGCATCGCCCGTGCCGGTGCCGGTGTTGTGCTGCGCTACCCGGGATTGTGCGAGTTTGTCGGTGATCAGGACTTCGGTGAGGTCACCGCGTATCCGCACCCTAATGTCGACGACGGCTACCTGCCCGTGCTCGCCACCGGCATGATGCTCGCGCTGCATCTGATCCTGCGGGGCGAGCTCGTGCTCCACGCGAGTGCCGTTCGGGACGGCGACGCGGCGATCGCGTTCGTCGGGGCGTCCGGCATGGGCAAGTCCACCCTGGCAACGGCGTTGTGCCGCGACGGCTGCTCGTTGCTTGCCGACGACGTGCTACGCGTCGAGCGACATGAGGCGGCTGGGCGGCACGAGGCGGCCGTGCGGCGCGAAGCGGCTGGCATGCGCGTCTACCCGGGCAGCGCTGAGACTCGGCTGCGTCCCGGTGCGGAGCTGCTCGCCAACGGCGCCCGCACGCGGCGCACGGCAGACGGCAGGCTCGCGGTGCGGCTCGACAGGGCGGTTGGCGCCGTGCCGGGCAGGGTGTCCGGGGGCGTGCCCGCTAGCCCCGTGCCACTAGCGTTGTGTGTCGTGCCGCGTCCTGACCGCGGTGCCACCGAACTCGCGGTGGAGCGGCTCGCTCCGGCGCGGGCGTTGCTGCTGCTGAGCCGATTCCCCCGGGTGCTGGGCTGGCGCGAGCCCGACGCGCTGGCGACCACCTTCCACGGCCTCGCCGACCTGGTCGAGCGGGTGCCCGTGGTGCTGGCGACGATTCCATGGGGTGACGCGTTGGACGGTGTTCTGCCCGCGTTGCGCGACACGATGGCCGCCACGACCGCACCGGTTCAGCGGTAGGCAGCGGACTGGAGCCGGTACAGGTGGGCGTACTGGCCGTCGCGCGCCATCAGCTCGTCGTGCGTGCCGGACTCGATGATCCGGCCCTGGTCCATCACGTAGATACGGTCGGCCATGCGCGTGCTGGAGAACCGATGCGAGATCAACAGCGCTGCGCGGCCGTCCAGGGTGGTCCGCACGTCGGTGAACAGCGCGTGCTCCGTACGCGGGTCGAGCGCGGCGGCGGGCTCGTCCAGCACGACGAGGTCGGCGGTGCGGTAGAGCGCGCGCGCCAACGCGATCCGCTGCCACTGGCCCCCGGACAAGTCCACGCCCTCGTCGAGGTCACGGCCGAGCACCGTGTCCATGCCGTCGGGCAACGACGGCAGCGCCGCGAGCACCCCAGCGCGGCGGGCGGCGTCGATGACGGCGGCAGAGGCGTCGCGGGTATCGGCAGCGCTGTCGTGACCATCGCCGGAGCCATTGCGGCCAACGTCCGAACCATCATCGCGGCCATCGCCACGGCCATCCTCCGCTATCGCGATGTTCTCGTGCAGCGAGAACTGGTAGCGCACGAAATCCTGGAAGATCACCGAGACCGAGGCGCGGAGGTCCGCCGGGTCGATGTCCGCGCCATCCCAGCGGCGGACACCGACGTCCGGGTCGTACAGGCCCGCGACGATCTTCGCGAGCGTGGTCTTGCCGGAACCGTTCTCGCCGACGAGCGCGACCACCTCACCAGCGCGAATGGTGAGGTCGACGTCGTCGGCGGCTCGCTGCTGCTGGCCGGGATAGCGGAAGCCGATGCCGTTCAGCGTGACGCGGTCGCGCAGCGGACGTCGGGTGCCGCGCGCTGTCGTCATGGGAACGGCGGCGAGAAACCGTTCCAGATCGGCCAGGAACGGCGCGGACTCGATGAGTCCACCGATCGCGGTGAACAGCGTGCTGAGCTGCGTGGACAGCAGGCGGACGGCGATCGCGGCCGCTCCCGCCGTAGCGAGGTCGATCCGGCCTCGGCGCACCAGTTCGACGATGGCGAGCAAGGCGATCGTCAGCGCGGCGGCCATGCCCAACGTCGTCATGGCCGCGATCAGCTGCCGCCGGCGCACTTGGCCGCGCAGCTCGTTGGCGACGTCGGTGTTCAAGGCGCTGTGGTAGCGGCGTAGCCGTGGTGCGGAGTCGAACGCCCGCAACTCTGCCGCGTGGCGACGTTGCGTGAGTAACTGCCGAAGATAGTTGCGGCGACGGTACAGCGCGGTCAGCCGGGAGGCGAAGCGAAACTCGCTGCGGCTGGCCCACCGCGACAGCAGCACGGCAGGCACACCGGCTGCCAGCAGGACGGGCACCAGGAGCGGTTCAATCCCGATCAGTGCGGCGGAGATCGTGACCACGCCGAGCAGGCCGCCAGTGAGCCCGAGCAGCGACGTCGTCACCGCGAACGGGCGCGTCAGGGCGTTCTGCTGGACCCGTTCCAGGTCGGTCGCGAAGCCAGTGGCCTCGTAGCTGAGCAGGTCGGCACGGGCGGTGGCGTCGAGCAGGCGGTCCCACACCCGCTGCGACACACGTTCGCCGAGCAGGCGATGTTGCTGCGCTTGCAGCGGTCCGATCGCGCCGGACAGTGCGGTCAGCAGCGCCAGGGCGATCAACGCCGGGGTGAGACCGATGCGGGCGTCGTCCGGTGTCAGCAGCGCGTCGAAGGTGAGCTTGCCAGCGCCAACGACACCGAGCGACGCCGCGGCGCCGACGAGCTGGTACAGCGTGGCGACGACGGTGCCAGCTCGGTCGGCTCGCACGACCTCTCGCGCGGCGGCCGCTACCAACCGTGGTGTGGCCGCCGACGTGCGCGTTCTGCCTGACAGGGGCATCGCACGAGCGTATCGGTATTGCGGGAGAATGGCCGAAATATGGCAAATATCCAGGAGCAGGCGTAACGTGCTCGTTGCTAAGTGCGACATCAGGTTATTGAGGTGCGACGCGGATCCGTTCACGGGGACGTACGCAGCTTTTCAGGATGTCGGCGGAAAGGGGTAGGACAGTGCGCAGCGAGTATGTTGCCCCCGAGATCGAGGAACTGGGGACGGTCGCCGAGCTGACGCTCGGTGAGGCCGAGGGAAGCAAGCTCGACGCCGACTTCGCCGCGGGGACCCTCTTTGGTGACATCACCTTCTCGTAGGCGGCTATAGCCGTATTCATAGGCGGGACTCGGCGGCGTTCAGCCAGCGGCCCGACCTTGGCGAGCTTGCCGGACGGCGTAGCTGAATCGGCGCAGCCAGGACCGGTGTCGTCCGTCCGTGTAGTCGCGGTTGGGCAGCGCGAGGGCGTGGACGTACGCGAGCTTGTCGCGCCAGCGCGGTAACACGCGCACCGTGGCGAGTGCCTGGGCGGCGAACGTTTTGTTCTCGTGCGTGTGCAGCGCCAGCCAGGTTTCCGCTCGTTTGCTCGGGACGTAGGCCCACGCCCAGGAGGACAACGGTCCGGTCGTGGGTAGGCCGAGTAGCCGGGTGGCGTCGGCGATGGCCGCGGCGAGGACCGCCTCAACGCCCCAGCGTCCCGCGATCGCGCGCGTGGTGCGGGCCACGTCGGAGCCGCCCGGTGAGCCCGCCGAGCCCGCCGGGTCCTCGACCCGCCGCAGCAATTCCGCCACGTCGCGCAGCGACCCTAGCCGCAGCGGCCAGTCGCCGAGGGCGGCGTGGTAGCAGGCGTGCAGCAGCCGATACGGCAGCGACAGCGTCGTCAACGGCGTCACCGGGCGGCCCGCCACCACCAGTCGCTCCCCGTTGTCGTGCCAGAGCTCGTCGATGTCCACCAGCACGCCCCACGGACCAAGCACGAACGTGCGGTGGATGTCCAGCTCGTAGCCAGCCGGTGGGACCAGCGTCATGCCCTTGTCGAAGCGCCGGTCGAAGCCAGGGCGCGGCTCGGCGAGCGTGCGTCGGTAGCCCGCCGCGCGCATGGTGTCCGCCGCGCGACCGAGGTCGTCTGGTCGTACCAGCAGGTCGATGTCGTGGAATGACCGAAGCGCGGGGTCCGCGTAGTCGAGCCGGGCGTAGGCGGGGCCCTTGAGTACGCGGGTGGGCACGCCCGCCCGCGCCAGCCGTGTCACGATCGCGGCCAGCTCCCGTTCGAGGAACAACACACGGAGCTGCGCGGTTCTGTGTTGCGCGACGGCCTCGCGGCGCTGCGCGTCGGTGGCGGCCATGGCGCCGTCGTGCACGGCGGCCGCGAGCGCGCCGGTCACGCGATGCCGCCACGCTCCCTGGACCACCTCCCGCCATGCCGATGGCGCCAGCGGCTCGCGGGGCAGCTCCAGTCGCGTGTCCGGCGACCGGTACGCCGCGATCGCGGGCAACGCGGGTGGGTACGCGGCCGATGAGCAGAGCCGTCGCGGCATAGCGTCAGCTCCAGATGTCGCGATGGACGTTGAAGATCACCCGAGAGCCAAGCGGCTCCAGCTTGATGGGCAGCTCCTTCATGCCCGACAACCGCTCCCGCACGGCGGCCTGGTGCGCCGCGGGGCACGTCACAAGCAAGAACCCGCCACCGCCAGCGCCGGTGACCTTCGCGCCCGTCGCGCCAGCCGCCAGCGCCGCCTCGACTGCCTCGTCGATCTGCGGGTTCGATACGCCGGAGGCGAGGCTGCGCTTGGCCTCCCAGCTCTTGGACAGCGCGGTGCCCAGCGCGGTGACGTCTCCTGCGCGCAGCCCGTCCGCCGCCTCGGCCGCGAGGTCACGCAGCAGGTTGAGCTGCGGCAGCCGGTCGGCGATGTTGGCGTTCTGCTCCCCGAGGATCACGTTGGCGTCGCGGGTGATGCCGGTGAAGAACAGCAGCAGCTCGCTTTGCAATCGCCGCTGTACCACGGGTTCCAGTGCCAGCTCCTGCAACGCCACCCGGTCGCCCTGTCCGAAGTGGATGTCGCACACCCCGCCGAACGCCGCCGCGTACTGGTCCTGTTTGCCGATCGGTTTGCGGCAGCGGTCGATCTCGATAGTGCACGCGCGCTCGGCCAGTTCCTCCGCCGACATCTGGGTGCCCGTGTACGCGTACAACGCGTGCAGCAGCCCCACCGTCACGGCGGACGACGACCCTAGCCCTGACCCGGCGGCCGGGATATCCGCCAGCGTGGTCAGCTCGATGCCTCCCCGCACGCCGGTCATGTGCAGCGCCTCGCGGACCAGTTCGTGTTGCAGGTCCTCCACCCGCGAGACGATCTCCTTGCGCGAGTAGTTGACGTAGATGTCGTCGTCGAAGCGCTGCTTGACGATCACGTAGACGTACTTGTCGATCGCGGCGTTGAGCACCCGCCCGCCGTGTTCGCGGTAGTAGCTCGGCAGGTCAGTGCCGCCGCCGACGAGGCCGATCCGCAACGGCGTCTGCGTGATGATCATGACGCATCACCCGACCGCACCGGGCGGACGACGCCGAGCTGCCGCATCGTCGACGTCGCGTGGCTGAGGACGTCGTCCAGGCCGTCCTTGCCCGCCAGCCACTCCGCGTACCGCGCGACGGAGTCCTTCGGCGTGTACTGGGGCGTCCAGCCGAGCGCCCGCAGCGCGTCGATGTCGGACAGGATGTGGCGGGTGTCGCCGAAGCGGTACTCGCCGGTGATCCGCGCGGGTTCGTCGGAGCCGTACTGCGCGCGGACGATCTCCGCGAACTCCTGCGTCGTGTACGGCGTGCCGCCGCCGACGTTGAACGCCCTGCCAACCGCGCGGTCGTCGGTCAGCGCGAGCAGGTTCGCGTCCACGACGTCGTCGATGTTGACGTAGTCCCGGATCGCTTGGCCGTCCTCGTACAACGTCGGCGCGCTGCCCTGCGCGTAGTGCAGGCAGAAGATGCGGCACGCGCCGGAGTACGCGTTGTACACCGACTGCCTCGGACCTTGCACGATGCTGTAGCGCAGCGCCACCGTCGGGATGCCGTAGCGGCGGCCCAGGTTGAGCGCCATCGTCTCGCCAGCCAGCTTGGACATGCCGTATGGGTTCTGCGGGTTCGTCACCCGCTCCGGGGTCGGCAGCATCCGCAGCTCGCCGTCGCACACCGGGCAGGTGTGCTCCCACCGGCCCGCCACGAGCCGCGACTCCGGGCGCATGTCCGGCGTCTGCTCGCCGTGTTCGGGACACACGTAGAGCCCTTCACCCAGCGCGGCCTGCGACGACGCGAGCACGACCCGCGTGATGTTCAGCCGCTCGGCGACGATGATCTCGTACAGTAGCGCTGTCGCGGTCACGTTGACGTCGGTGAACGACGCGAAGTCTGGCAGGTAGTCCTGGTGCGCCGCGAAGTGGTAGACCGCGTCGACCCGGCGCAGCAGGTTCGCCAGCAGCTCGCGGTTGCGGACGTCGCCGATGAACAGCTCGACGCCCGGCGTGAGGTACTGCGGCGTCGGTCCGGGGTGCACCGGGGCGGCGACGGCGTCCAGCACGATGACGTCGTGGCCGAGCGCGACCAGCCGGTCGCAGGTGTGCGAACCGATGAACCCGGCCCCGCCGGTAACCAGAATCCGCATCACCGACCACCTCGCCTGGCGTGCACCGCACGGTAGAGGTCAAGGGTGCGCTCTGCGGTGCGTGCCCAGGAGAACTCGCTCGCCCGCAGCAGTCCCTTCTCGCGCAGTCCGTCCGCGGACGGCCCGCAGGCGTCCAGGATCGCCTGCCCGATCGCCTCGGGATCGGACGGATCGGCGAGCAGCGCCGCGCCGCCCGCCGTCTCTGGCATGGCGCTGATGTTCGACGTGACCACCGGGCACCCGGTCGCCATCGCCTCCAGGATCGGCAGCCCGAACGTCTCGTTGAACGACGGATACACGAAGACGTCCGCCGCTCGGTAGAACAGCACTGTCTCGGTGATCGGCACCCCGCCGACCCACACGACGTCATCGGCGATGCCCAGTTCACGCGCGAGCGCGGCCAGCTCGGCGGCGTGCGGACCGTCGCGTCCGGGGCCGACGATCACCAGCTGCCGGTCACCCAGCTCGCGCTTGGCGGCCGCGAACGCCCGCAGCAGCCCGGCGCAGTTCTTGTACGGCCACAACGACGATACGAACAGCACGAACGGCTTCGTCACGCCGTAGCGCAGCCGCAGCGCGTGCGTTGCTTGCTCGGCGGAATCGGCGGCGTCGCCGGGGTGGAACAGCTCGTGGTCGACGGCCTCCGGGATCAGGTGCAGCTTGGCCGGGTCGACGTCGAGGTAGTGCAGCACCTCGTGGCGCAGGCTCTCCGAGTTGATGATGATGGCGTCGGCGACCCGTGCGGTGCGGGGATAGCTCAGCCGCCGGTACAGCCGCGCGGCCGGACTTACCGAGCCGGGCGCGGTGTAGGCGTGCAACGTCTTGAAGTGCACCACCAGCCCCGGCGCTGGGCGCACGATCGGCGCCATCAGCGTGCTGAAGACGTCGATGCCGGACAACGGCAGTCGCAGCGGCGCGTACAGATGCTCGCTGGCGGTGCGCAGGTTTCTGCGCTCGTTCGACCACGGGAACGTGATGTGGCGAACGCGTTGTCCGTAGTCGCCGGGGCCGTAGTCGCTGTGCGACGTCCGGGAGGCCGGGCTGACCAGCAGGTGCAGTTGTTCGTCGCCGGTGAGGCGCGTCGCCATTTCGGGGATCACCCGCGTCCAGAACCAGTGCGCCCCTGACGGGTTCGCCGGATCGTCGGTGAGCAGGTTGATCGCGACGCGCATGCCGTCAGAATGTCTGGGACGCAACAACATCAGCAGCCATCCGGGATTGTCGAACGTACTGGGCAAGCAGATGCATGCACGCCTGGTGCGCATCCTCGATGATTCCGTAGTTGTGGGCGTTGACGTGGATCGACGCGGTGGCGAGCCGTCGCGCCGCGCCGCCGTCGAAGCCGGTCAGCGCGATCGTCGGCATGCCCTTGGCGCTGGCCCACTCCAGCGCGCGCACGATGTTCGGCGAGCCGCCAGACGACGAGATCGCGACCAGCACGTCGCCCGGCCTTGCGTGCGACTGCAACTGGTACTCGAAGACCCGCTCGTAACCGTGGTCGTTGGCGATCGCGCTCAGCGTCTCGATGTTGGTCGACAGGCTATAGACACGCGTGGTGAGGTCGGTGCCGTTGCGCACGCCTTTGACGTGGTCGCACTGCAGGTGGTTGGCGATGGACGCCGACCCGCCGTTGCCGCACGCGAACACCGCGCGGTCGTCGCGGTAGGCGTTGTCCAAGATCTCCGCGGCGCGGCCGAGCTGCGCGCGGTCGACGCTGCGCACCGCGCGGTCGAGTTCGGTGACGTACGCGCCGCCGTAGGCGTCCGCGCTGTCGAAGCGATGCGTGGGAAACCGCATCGGTGTGTCGCGCGGCTGCGTTGGGACGGTGCGGCAGGTGAGGATGTAGTCAGCAGCGTGCGCCAGGTCTGGAAACGACCGTACGCCGTCGCGCGTCGTGTCCGGCGGACCGACGTAGAGCGGCTGCGCACCGACGGCCGCTGCGAGCCCGATGTCGCACTCCGCGTCGCCGACGACCCAAGACGACGTCAGGTCGAGATCAAGCGCCTCGGCGGCGGCGAGCGCCATACCGGGCGCTGGTTTGCGGTCGGCGCTGGTGCGCGCGAACGCCGCGATCTTGCCGTCCGGATGGTACGGGCAGAACAGCCAGACGTCGACGTGGGCGTCCTTGCGCGCCAGCTCGGCGATCATGTGCTTGTGCACCTGGTGGACGTCGTCGATGTCGTAGTAGCCGCGCGCCACCCCCGCCTGGTTGGTGACGACCGCGACGGGGATGCCCGCCGCGTTGAGCGCGGCGATGGCCTCGATCGAGCCGGGGATGAACTCCACGCGATCCACGGAGCCGACGTAGCCGTGGTCTACGATGATCGTGCCGTCCCGATCGAGAAGTACGCCTGGTCGGCTCACTGCTAGCTCACCTCTCGAATCGTCGGCGTCGTGGCCATGCCGTGGTCACGTAACCGTCCCCCTGCTCATGCCCCCTGAACGGTGCCGCCCCTGAAATGTGTGCGGTGGCGTCGTTTGGAGTTCGTCCCGTCCTGCCATTCCGTTACGTCGGTTTCGATCTCTATATGCGGGTTTCGGGCGGGGTCGTGCCTCGACACGAGCAACGTCGCGGCCACGGCGAGGTGCAGTAGGTACGGCGAGGCGTCGCCGAGCCCGACCTCCGCGTAGGAGGCCATCAGGCAGTACACGATCAGGAAGATCGCGCACGCCCGTTCGAGCGATGGCGGGCGCAGCACCGCGACCGCCGCGAGGGTGGCGAGGAAACCGAACACCAGGGTGAGCCCGACGAGACCCTGCTCGTGGTAGACGGCGAGCCAGCCGCTGTCGATCGGCAAGCCGTTGAACGACTTGTCGGTGAGCCCGACGCCGAACAACTGCTCGGTGACGGTCCGGTTGTCCGCGAGCAGCGCGTCCCACACCTTCTCCCGCCCGGTGAGGCTGGTGAAGTTCTCCGCGTCCTGGCCGCGTCTGATCCACCCCTGGATCGCGGGCAGGAACGCCACCAGCGCCAGCCCGCCGCCGACGGCGATGCCGAGGGCGGCCTTGCGGGCACGCGACGTCGTCAGCACCAGCGACAACACCGCGAGCACCAGTCCCGCGAGCATCGCGAACGTCGCCGTGCGGGTGTGGGTGAGCAGCAGCAGACCGAGGGCGGGCACCGCGAACAGCAGCACGCTGGAGGCCGTTGTGCGGCGGCCGAGCCACAGCAGCAACGTCAGTCCGGCGACGATCGCGGCGTACTGCGCGATCTGCGGCGGCGGCATTGGCCACAACGCGCCCACGAGACGTCCGCCGTAGGCCTCCGGCATCGCGAGACCGGGCGCGGTGATGAGCCCGGCAACGACCACCGCGAGCACCACCGCGAAGGTCGTGATGTGGTAGCGCACGAACGCGACCGTGCCGCGCCACCAGTAGCTCAGCAGCCACAACGTCGCCAGGAACATCGCCAGCCTCGCGCAGCGCATCAGCGCGCCGTAACCGGAGTCGATGCGGGCGCTCGCCACGATGCTCAGCACCAGCAGCAGCGTGAGCAGCAGCAGGAACGCGCTCGGCCGGACCTTCAGCCGGGGATTGAGCAGCAGCGCGAGCGTGAACGCGATGAGCAGGGAGCCCATCGTCACGGCCTGCGCGATCGGCCGCGGGATCGCCACCAGCGTCTCCGGGCCCTGTGAGCCGAGCGTGTTGACGATCAGCAGGCCCCACGCGACGCCGACCAGCGGCGGCGTGCGGCCTGCGGTGTCTGCGTCTCTCGGTGCTGTGGGGTCGCGGCGTGCGGCGAGCGTCGTCATGGCGCACCCGCCGGTCTCGCGCGCAGGTGCACCCACAGGTGCCATCCGAGCCGTCGCTCGCCAGGCAGTCCGTGCACCGGCAGCGGTGGGGCGTGCAGGTAGCGCTGGTATGAGTCGGCGACGTCGAAGGCAGGGAAGTCGCGGGCGACGTCGGCCAACGAGTACACCTTCGCGTACGGGTTGAGCGGGCCGTCGGTGTTGCGGTGGGTGAAGGTGTCGAGGCGCAGGTACTCCCGCAGGCCGGTGCGCTCGGCGTTGGCCAGGTGCTCTCGCAGCATCGACGACCGCGTGGCGAAGCGGGTGCGGCGCAGCGGGTAGACGGCGGCGAGCACCGCCCTGCGGACCAGCCGGATGCTGACCTGGTAGTTCAGCGACCCGCGGGCGTAGAGCATCGCCACAAGCAGCCCACCCGGCTTGAGCACCCGGTGGATCTCGGCCTGCGCGGCGTGGATGTCCGGGATGTGGTGCAGCACCCCGTGGCTGAACACGATGTCGAAACTGTTGTCGGGCCAGGGGATCGCGACGGCGGAACCTTGCTTGACGTCGTCGTGCGGCAGGTCGCGCACGGCGAGCCGCGCCCGCACCCTCCGCACCGACTCCTCGGTGAGGTCGAGGCCGGACCAGCGGGCGCCGCGCCGGATGAGCTGCTCCGACTCCGCGCCCTGGCCGAGCCCGATCTCCAGCGTTCGCTTGTCGCGCCAGTCGACGCGGTCAAGGCAGTCGGGAATGTGACGTTCGCGGCCGTAGCGCCAGGCGTCGTACGCGGTGAAGAAGCGGGCGTAGTCGTCGGCGAACGCGCCGTGCAGGCCGCCCACGATGTGGTCGCCGCACGGGTGGGCGTTCCAGAACGACTGGACCTCGGCTTCGTTCATCGGCTGCTCCTGTTCTGGCCGCTCATTCGCTCACCGGCGCGAACGAGCTGCCGACGTCCTGCTGGTACGGCGCGGCACGCCACTGCGTGAAAGTGATCGTCGTGTTGGTGTCGAACGCGAGGAACGTCCACGGTCCCCGGTAGTCGTTGTCGTGCCAGCGGTTGTCCTGCTCGTGCGTGATCGCCTCCCGCACGACGTCGCCCTCGTACGGCGACCAGTCCGGGAACGTGCCGAAGTTCGCCAGCACCGCCATCCGCGCGCACAGCACGCGGCAGCCGACCACCTCGGGGTCGAGCACGAACCGGTTGTGGTGGATTTCGACGCGCTGGGTCTTCCACCGGCAGTCGTCGTAGAGCGGTGGCTTCGCGATGCCGGGGCGGGCGCAGCGCTCTACGGAGTCGACCAGCAGCGTGCATGCCCCGGTCGAGGTGTTGGCGGCGGAGTTGCAGAACCGGTCGGCGTTCTCCCACAGCGTGATGCCGGACCAGTTGTTCTCCAGCGTGTTGCGGGCGATCTCGATCCGGTCGGTGCGCGCCGGCACGCGCGGCTCGCCGCCGGACTCGGAAATGTAGATCGTCGCGACCGGGAAGTTGTCCGAGTTGGCGGCGAACTCGCGTCCGGTTACCCATGCGTTGCGGCGCAGCAGGTTGTCCCTGATCACCGCGTTGTAGCTGGTCTCGTAGATGATCGCGGCACCGTCGTTGCGTTCGATGAGGTTGCGTTCGATTAGGAAGTCGTTGTTGTTGGTGTCTGCCCAGATGCCGGGGCCCCGGTTGTCGTGAATCCAGTTGCCGATGATGTCCGCGCCGTCGATCGCCCAGAACTTCATCGCGCCGGTGCAGCCGCAGCCGGGGTTGGCTGCCTCGACGTCGTCGGTGTTGTTGCCGACGAACTCGTTGCGCTCAAGCACGAGGTCGGTGATGTCGCCGCAGCAGGCGTTGAGGCCGTACTGCCCGTTGTTCTTGAAGCAGTTGCCGCGCATGACCTGCTTGTCGCCCGCCATCAGCGCCGCGCCTGAGTTGTCGCGGAACGTGTTGTGCTCCAACGTCCAACGCGCGCCCGAGTCGTGGTTGACGACGCCCTCGTTGACCGGCGGCACGAAGTTCCGCACGGTCAGGTGGGTGATCGTCACGTCGGCCGCCTTGCCGGTGAAGGCGTAGCGATTGGTCTCGCGGCCGTCGAGGATCGCGCCGGGTGCGGCGAGGTAGGTGTTGCCGTCCTTGGGCGCGACCTGGTCGTACTCGCCGTCGCCAAGGATGTGGGTGCCCGGTGCGAGCCAGAACGTCGTACCGGCCGGGTTGTCCTGGGTCGCCGTGGTCAGCTTGCCCGCGATGTCCGGGTCGACGACGACCGCGTTGTCCGGTGGTCGCGCGGGGCCGCGTTGCGTGTTGCCGCAGACGGCAGCGCCGTCGCCGGGCTTCGGGGGCTCCTTGGCCTGCGGTCCGGTGCAGGCCGAGGCGAGGATCGCGAGCGCGCCGAGGACGAGCACGGCGCGATGGCCCGCTGTCCTCGGTCGGGTGGTCATGGCTGCCTCCGTCAGTGGTGTTCAGTCGTGGAAGGTGAGTGCTGTCGTCAGGGTTGTGTGTTCGCTCCCGCCTACGATGCCGATGCCGAGCAGCGTGGTGGCGGGTTGTTTGCGGCCGAAGCCGGGGGAGTACCAGCCGAGCGGCGGGGCGTCCTCGCCACGGGTGTCGGTCCAGACCAGCTCGGGCGGGAGTTCGAGCGTTGCGGTGCGGGTGGTCGGGCTGTTCCAGCGCAGGCGTGCGGTGTGGTTCGCGAGGTCGACGTCGATCGTGGGCCCGAGGTGGAACGCCAGCTCGCAGCGGTGTGGCTGGGCCGCCTCGACGTCGTCTTCGATGGTGAGGATGCGCGCGGTGCGGTCCAGCGTGACGGCGCGGCGGTGGGTTGCGCTCCGTCGGTGCTGTTGTCGGCGGCCGCGTGCGTAGCCGTCGTGCTCGCCCTGCCAGCGGGCGACGCTGCCATGCGTGTCGACGCGCAACACCCGGCTGCGGGCGTGGCGCGTCCACAGGAACGGCCCGCCGGACGTCGACTGGTCGGTGCGGTCCAGTCGCAGCGTGTTGTGGGCGAGGCTGGAACGGAAGTAGGCGCGCCACGCGGGTTCGCCGTGGTAGCAGTAGGTGCCGGGGTCCGCGAGGACGTCGACGCCGTCGTGGCGCACCTCCACCGACAGCGCGTCGGCGTGCGCGTGCGCGGCGATGGCGAGGAAGCCGTGTGGTCCCGCGTCGCAGCGGCACCACAGCTCGGGTGCGTTGGGCGCCTCGTGCGCGCGGGTGCGCAACAGCGTGAGACCCGCGTCGGCGAGGTCGTCAGGGCGGTCGGTTGGGCGGGTGGTCTCTTGCACGGCACGCTGCGGCGTCGCCCCGTGCGCGAGCGCCGTCAGTGCCGCGGTACGGACGTCGCCGGGCGCGACCTTCGGCCACCAGCCGAGATGTCCGAAAAGGACACCGCCGGTGGCGAGCAGCGAGGCCCAGCGGTCGGTTCCCTCCCCGTCGAGGACTAAGCCAAATCCGTCGTCGGCGTCGCCCTGCCTCGGTGGGCGCAGCGTGGTGTCCACGATCGCCGCGAGTGCGTCGGTCATGCGTAGCAGCACCGGCCACGTCGTCTCGGGCAGCGGTGCCCCGGCGGCGTCGGCTTCGATCGTCGCCGCGAGGCCGAGTTCCAGCACCAGGCCGTGGTACTCGGTGGCGAGCTCGCGGTTCAGCCCGGATGCGAATGTGTTGGCGCGCAAGTGCTTGTCGAGCGCGCGAGTGGCGTTCGCGCGCCATATGGCTGACTCCGCGAACCAGCCGAACGCGCATGACGCCGCGAGTTGCCCGGCGGCCTCGGCGACGGCGTGGTTGTTGGCCGACGATCCCCGGCTTGGGAACGCCGCCAGCCAGCGCTGGTGGTGCCAGATCTGCTGCAGCGCCACGTCGTTGTGCTCGAACAGCTCGGCCGCGCCGGACCAGCCGTCCAGCAGCCGCCGCACCCACACCCACGAAATCAGCCGGATGCCCAGCTCGATGCCGCTGACCCAGTGAACCCCACGCAACGGCGGGTTCGCCGCCCACCACGACTTGAGGTGGTCGGCCACCCGCTCGGCGTAGCGGGACTCGCTCGTCAGGGCGTACGCGGCGGCGAGGACGGAGAGGTGCTGGTGCCGAGATGGCTCCCAGATCTGTTTGATGTCACCGATCGCCGCTTCGTCGCGGTAAGGCACGTCGAACGTGTAGACGTCGGCGGGGGCGCGGCGGCCGGTCTTCGGGTCGAACGACCAGTCCGGCTGGACCAGGTCGTCACGCGCGACGCCGAAGTACTCCGCGTGCCCGTCGAGCAGCCGGTCGGCGGTCGCCACCAGGCGTTGCCGCGCGTCGCTGGCGACGTCGTCCAGGGTGCCGTGGGGGAGCGGCGTCGTGAAGCGGCGCTCCGCCAGCGGCGCGGGCGCGGGTGGCTGCGCGGCGATGCGGCGCCAACGGCGTTTGCGGACAACGTCGGCCACGCGCCCGGCGACCTCGGCTGGTCCCATCGCCGACAGCCGCCGCAGATACCAGCCGGGCGTGGTCATGGCGACACCGTCACCGGCGCGCCGGTGCGCAGGCTCTGCTCCACCGCGAGGGTGGCGCGCGTCGTCGCGACCAGCGACGTCACCGGGACCGGCATCGGTGCGCCGGTCGCGACCGCGTCTATGAACGCCGCGACCTCGGCGGCTTGGCCCTTGTCCCTGCCGCCCGGCAGCCGGGGGCTGCGCGAGCGGTAGCGGCCATAGACAGAGGCGCGCACGAAGTCGTCGAACGTGAGCACCTTGCCGTCGGCGGTGAGGTCGAGCGTTTCCTTCGGGAACTTCGCCGAGCCCGACGTGGTGTAGCTGATGACGGCGGTGGAGCTATCCGGGTAGCGCAGCGTGATCTGCGGGTCCTGGCCGTGCGGCCCGGCGCACGCGTAGACCGAGGTCGGGTCGGCGTCGAGCAGCCAGGACACGGTGTCGATGAAGTGCCCGCCCTCGCCCGCGAACCGCGTGCCTTCCAGGTCGGTGCGGGCATACCAACTGCCCGGTTCGAGACTGCCCGCGTTGACCAGATACCGGACGGTGGCGGGGCCGATCCTGCGCCCGAACCGGCCCTTCGCCTTACGCAGCAACGGTGCGAACCGGCGGTTGAACCCGACCTGCAGCCGGTCGTTGCCGGAGTCAGCGACCGCGTCGAGGACCTGGTCAAGTCCGGACTCGCTGAGCGCCAGGGGTTTCTCCACGAACACCGCCTTGCCCGCACGCAACGCCTTCGCGGTGAGGGCGGCGTGGGAGCTGTGGCGGGTCACGATGAACACCGCGTGGATCGCGTCGTTGGCGAGCAGCGCGTCGACGTCGGTGTCGGCCTCGGCGAAGCCGAACTTGCGCCGCGCGTTGGCCGCTGACAGCGCCGACGTCGTCACGACACGCCGTAGCGCGACGTCGTCCCGCTCGGCCAGGTGCGGCAACAGCATCGAGGAGGCGTAGTTGCCCGCGCCGATGAAGCCGATGCCGACCGGCTGGCCGGCGGGGGGTGCGGTGAAGGGCATCTTCCTGGCGTCAGGCGCCATAAAGGTGCCCTTCACGGCACCAGCCGCCCCATTCCCATCCGCCGCCGGGGTCGTATCTGCCGCGTCCGGGTACTGGAACAGCACCGCCAGGGCGGGCAGTTCGCCGTCGTTCAGCGCGCGGTAGGTCTCCTCCGCGTCGGCGAAGTCTCGCACGTGCGTGATCAGCGGGGCGACGTCGAGCTTGCCGGTGGCAAGCAGGTCGAGGAAGCACGCCAGATTGCGACGCTCGGTCCAGCGCACGTAGCCGATCGGGTAGTCGCGACCGTCCAGCTCGTACGACGGGTCGTAGCGGCCCGGCCCGTACGATCGGGAGAACCGGACGTCGAGCTCCTTCTCGTAGTAGGCGTTCCACGGCAGGTTGAGCCCGCACTTGCCGATGTCCACCACCGTGGCGCGGTCGCGGCTCAGCCGCGCGGCCAGCTCCACCGGGTCGTTGCTGCTGCCGCCCGCCGCGAGGTACGTCTGGTCGACGCCGTGCCCATCAGTGGCGGCGGCGACGGCGTTGTCGACGATGTCCGAGCCCGGCGCGCCGCAGGCGAACGCGCCGAGGTGTTCGGCCAGTGCGCAGCGATCGGCGTCCGGGTCGACGCCGATCACCCGCGCGCCGGAGGCGATCAGCAACTGCACGACGAGCTGCCCGATCAGGCCGAGCCCGATCACCAGCGCGACGTCGCCGAGCTGCGGCTCGCCGCGCCGCACGCCCTGCATCGCGATCGCGCCGACCGTGCCGAACGCGGCCTGCTCGCGCGCCACTCCGGCTGGCACGGGGGAGTAGAGGTGCTTCGGCACCCAGTTCAGCTCGGCGTGCAGGGCGTGCTCGTTGCCCGCGCAGGCGACGAGCTCCCCGACGGCGACGTCGTCCACCCCCTCGCCAACTTCGGTAACCACCCCGCAGAGTGAGTAGCCCAGTGGGGTGTAGGAGTCGAGCCGGTTGGTGACCTTGCGGTACGTCGCGCCGACACCGTTCGACGCCACGCTCTGCATCACCTTCGCGACCTGGTCCGGCCGCGCCCGCGCCTTGCCGAGCAGCGACATGCTCGCCTCGGAGACCTTCATCAGCTCGGTGCCGGTCGAGATCAGCGAGAACGCCGTCCTGACAAGCACGCCGCCGGGTCGGCACGCCGGAGCGGGCACGTCGAGCAGGGTCAGCTCCCCGCTCTTGTAGTTCTGCACGACTTGCTTCAACTGCGCTCCTTCACGGTGTCTCGCTGGCTCATGCCGCTCTGACCTGCCCCGCGCCCGCCTCGGTCGCGGCGCGGTACCAGTACTCCAAGGTCAGGACGTGCCACAGGTGCTTGCTCCGGTCCTCCCTGCCGGTCGCGTCCTCGGCCGCCAGCCGCTCCAGCGTGTCGCGGCGCAGGAACCCGGACGACACCAGTGCGCCGTCGTGGATCACCTCGCGCACCAGCGGCGCCAGATCGCGGCTCATCCACGCCCGCAGCGGCGCGCTGAACAGCCCCTTCGGCCGGTAGACGATCTCCGGCGGCAGCAGCTCGGACGCCGCGCGCTTGAGCGCGAGCTTGCCCTGCCCGCCCGCGATCTTCTCCCTGCCGGGAATGCGGAACGCGGCTTTGACGACCTCGACGTCCACGAACGGCACCCGCACCTCGGTCGACGCCGCCATGCTGGAGCGGTCGGTGTAGCCGAGGTTCAGCCCCGGCAGGAACATCCGGGCGTCGGCGAGGCACATCCGGTTGACGACGTCGGTGAGCGCGGTGTCGTGGTAGGTGTCGGCGTGCTCGGTCAGCACGTCATCCACAGTGGACGCGAGATCGGGGTTGATCAGGTCGAGCAGCTCGGCGCGGTCGTAGAGGGTGTAGCTGCGGCGGAACGCCGTCTCTTCCGGCAGGTCCGCGAACGACAGGAACCGCTTCGCGAACCGGACCGAGCGATAGCCCCGACGCGCGGACGCGACCGGCAGCCGGTCCACCGCAGCGTGCACCGGACGTCGCAGCGTGGCGGGGATGCGCTGGTAGCGGCGGGCGATGAGGTTCGCCAGGTGCTTGCGATAGCCGCCGAACAGCTCGTCGGCGCCCATCCCGGACAGCATCACCTTCACCCCGGCCTCCCGCGCGGCCGAGCAGATCAGGAACGTGTTGATCGCGGCGGGGTCGCCGATGGGCTCGTCCAGGTGGTACGTCATGCGCGGAAGCAGATCGTGCACGTCCGGGGCGATCTCGATCTCGTGCAGCTCGACGCCGTAGCGGGCGGCGACCTGGCGGGCGTAGCGCAGGTCGTCGGGCATCGCCTCGAACTTGGCGTCTTCCGAGCGGAAACCGATGGTGTAGGCGGAGATGCCCGGCTGGTGCTGTGCCGCGAGCGCCGTCAGGTAGCTGGAGTCCAGGCCGCCGGACAGGAACGTCGCCACCGGGACGTCGGAGAGCAGGTGTGCGCGGGTGGAATCGGCGACGACCTCGTGCAGCTCGGCCGGGGTCAGGTCGCCCGCGTGCTCGGCCGCGTCTGCCATGTCCCGCAGCGAGAAGTACGTCCCCCGCTGGGCGCTGCCGTCCGGGCGCAGCCGCAGCCAGCTTCCCGGCGGCAGCTTCTCGGCTTCGCGGAACGCGCACCGGCTGTCTGGCACCCAGTAGTACAGCAGCGACGCGACAAGCGCGGCGTCGTCGATGTGCAGCGAGTCGCCAAGCTGGCTGGCGAGCGCCTTCAGCTCGGAGGCGAACACCAGCCCGCCGTCGCGTCGCAGCAGGTAGAGCGGCTTGATGCCGAGCTGGTCGCGAGCCAGCGTCAGCTCACCGGTGCGCTCGTCGAACACCGCGAACGCGAACATCCCGCGCAGCATCGGCAGACAGTCGGTGCCCCAGTGCCGCCACGCGCGCAGCAACACCTCGGTGTCCGACGTGCCCCGGAACCGTGCCCCGTGCGCTTCTAGCTTGGCGCGCAGCTCGGGCGCGTTGTACAGCTCGCCGTTGTAGGTCAACGCGAGTCCGTCCGCGACCATCGGCTGCTCCCCGGTCTCCGACAGGTCGATGATGGACAGTCGCGCGTGTCCGAAATGGACCTCGCCGTCGCCGGCGGCGTGGCGGTACCTGCCGGTGGCGTCCGGCCCTCGGTGGGCGATGACTTCGGTGAGCCGGTCGGTGAGCGGGCCGCCGTCCGGCCACAGGTAACTGCCCGCGATACCGCACATGCCGCGCTACACCTCCGCGTCTTCGTGCGTCAGCGTCGGGTGCGGGACCCTGCCGTTGGTGCTGGGATCGCCCTTCGCGAGCGCGGCGCGTTCGGCAGCGCGCAGGCGTCCTCGGAGCGCGGTGTGCACGCCGTCCCACAGCGTGCCGTCGGTGCGGTCCCGTGGGTACGGCTCGACGACGACCACGCCGATCACCACGATCCGGGCGTCGGCGAGCTGCCGCGCCACGGTGTGCAGCCACGCGGTTGTGGCGTGTCCGGCGCGCACGACCAGCACGGTCTGGGTGCCGAGCGCGGATAGGTCGGTCCACGCGGCGCCGGGGTCGACCGATCCGACGGCGAGTGGCAACTCCTGCGGACCCGGCCGGTCCGCGCCGCTGAGATAGTCCGTGCCGGTCACGAGGCGCACGTTGTCGCCGCAACGGTTGACGAGCTTGGTGACGTCGTGCTTGCGCAGGTCATCCACCAACAACACGGGACGTCGGAGCGCGAGCGCGGTGTCCACGGCCAGCTCGGCGGCCGTCGACGTGCACCCGAGTGCCAGGACCGACACCGGCGCCAGGTCGGTGTCGTCCGGTGCGATCGTCCTGGCTACCGTGGCCGCGATCCTGACGCGGTCGCCCTTGCGCGGGCGGTGCAGCAGCCGCGTTGGGCCTCTGCGCCGGAGCGGCACCTGCGCCAGCACCGACGCGCCGAGGTGTTCGGCGATATCGCGGCGCAACACCGGGCGGTCGCGGACGACGCTCGCGGCCGCGGCCAGCGCGAGTCCAGCCGCGAGACCGAGCACACCGCCGACGATGGCGTAGGTCACGAGGGTCGCGGTCGCGGAGCGCTCGACCAGCCGGGGCGCGTCAACGATGCTGGTGCCCGCCGCGACCTCGGGGGTGCCAATGCTGGCCTCGGTCGCGCGTCGGCTCAGGTCCGCCACCTGCGCGGCGACGTCGGCCCTGCGGGCGTACAGCGACCCGAGCGAGGCAGGGTTGCGGCCCTCGTCCGCGGCGGTCTCGATGGCCGCGTCCACCCGCGCCAGCTCGTCCTCGGCCTGCGTGCGCCGGTCGCGCAACGCCTCCGCCTCGGCTTGCGCGGTCTCCCGCGCGCGCCGGATGTGGTCGGCGACGAACGTCTCGGCGAGCGCCAGCGCCCTCGCCTCGGCGGCCTCGCCGGAGTCGGCGGTGACGGTGATCTCGACGACGTTGTTGGTCAGCCCCTCGGCCTCGTAGGACTCCCGGAACGCCTCCGGGTCGTCGTCGGAGCCGAGCCGCCGCAGCGTCGCCTCGGCGATGCGCACGGTGTCCAGCAGTGCGATGTCGGTATCCATCAGCGTGCCGCTGTCGGTGGGCTGGTCGTTCTCGTGCACGAGCAGCAGCCGCGTGACAGCGGTCGGCGGGGGCGGCAGGAACACCGCGAGCAACGTGCCCGCGAGCAGGCCGAGCAGCGCACAGGACAGCCACAGGCGTTTGCGCCAGCGCAGCGTAACGACGAGCTGCTGCAGGTCTAGCAGTGGCGTGGGCCGGGGGCTCTCGGGGTCGTTCTTCGGCGCCGTCATGACGACTCCGCCTGTGTCGCCTGCCCCGTTTCAGCTGTCTCCTCCTGCCGCACCGCCTGCTCCTGTTCCGCCGCTGTCTGTGATGCCTGGGACGTCGCGGGCCGAGTCGCACGCTGTGCCAGCACCGACCCGGCCAGTGCGTGCCCGGCGTCGGTGCAGGCGAGCGAGATGCCGACCAGCTCCCAGCCGGTGCGCGTGCCCGCGCTGATCACCAGCACCGCGCCGCCGACGTCATCGCTGACGACGTCCAGCACCGGCTGCTCGGGGTCGATGTGGGCGATACGCAACACGGTCCGCCGCGTCTCATCGGCACCTGCCGCCATGGCGAGCCGCGTCACCGCGCGGTGGGCGAGCGGATCGTCGTCCGCCGCGACGAGCAGCAGGGGGCGGTCGTCGTGCGCCGCGAGCCGGTGGAGCACGCGGCGCACCTGCGGGTCGTCGCCAGGGTCGTCGGTAGCGGGCTGAGGATGCGAACGCCACCACAGCAGCTTCGGCCGGACGCGTTCGTCCGGCACCGGCAGCGTGCCGGACACCGGAACGCCGAGTGCCGCGCCGATCTCGCTGCTGTCACGAAGCCGGGTGTCGGCGCGGGCGGCCAGCAGGAACCCGAAGCCGCCCAGCAGCAGGAACACCGCCGCGCCGCCCGCGGCGAGGTGTGCCATGGTCGGCGGCGCTGTGCTCGTCGGCACCGCTGCGGGACCGATGACAAGCGGCTCCTGCCCGCCAGGGGACGCCGCCGCCTCGTCCAGCTGCGACATCGCCTCGGCCAGGTCATTGCGCAACGACTCCAGCTCCGTGCGGGCGCGCACCGTGTCCAGCGTCAGGTCGCCCTGCGTCGCCGCACGGTGCAGCCGGTTGATCTGCTGGTTGGTGATCTCGACCTGTTGGCGCAGCGCCTCGAGCCGTTCCAGCCGCACCTGTGTCGATGCGTCGGTGGTCGTGGTGATCAGCTCGTTGGCGAACGTGACGTACTCGGTGGCGACCTGGTCGGTCAGCTGTTGCGCCGCGCGTGGGGTGTCGGCGGCGCCGGTGATCTCAAGCAGGCCGCCTTCCGAGACCTCGGCGTCGACGGAGTCGCGCAGGTCAGCGCCGGTCGCCTCCCACCCGAGCGCGGCGGCCGCGCGGTCAAGCACGGTCGAGCTGGTGGCGAGCTCGGCCTGCGCGTCGAACACGGTGTCGGCCTGCTGGCCCCGGAGCAGGACCTGGCTCGTCGTCGTGTAGCCAGGGGAGACCACCAGCGACGCGGCCGCTCCGACCAGCGCCCCCGCGATGGTGATGGCGGTGAGCGCGAGCCAACGCCCGCGCAGCACCTGGCCGATCATGGACAGTCGCACGACCTCGTCAGTCACTACCGCGTCCCCTCACTGGCGTGCTCCACGGCGATGTCGGCCGCGAGCGGGTATCGACTGGAAGGTCGTTCCAGCCGCCGCACCGTTACGGTGATTCGGCGGGGAATCAACGGCCGTGATGGACATGTTGTGAAGAATGCACCTGCTATCGCTTGTTTGTCCGGTTCATGGTTCGGTCGTAGGCGGCCAGCAACGCCGTCGCCGACTCCCGCCACGACAGCGGCCCGCTGACCCGTTCCTGCCCGATCTCGCCCATCCGCTGCCGCGCCTCGGGGTCATCGAGCAGCCGCGCGATCTGCTTGGCGAAGTCCAGCTCGTCGTTCGGCGTGGCGTATACGGCGGCCTCGCCCGCCGACACCCGCGCCTCAGTCAGGTCGAACGACACGATGGGTCGCGCCATCGCCATGTACTCCATGATCTTGTTCATCGTGGAGACGTCGTTGAGTGGATTGCGCGGGTCGGGCGCGAGGCAGACGTCGGCGGTGGACAGGTAGCGCAGCAGGTCGGCGTCCGGAATGCGGCCGGTGAACTGCACCCGGTCGGCGAGCCCGAGGTCGTCGGCGAGTCGGACCATCGCGTCGAACGTGTCGCCCGCACCGACGAACACCGCGTGCCAGTCGGTCCGGCCTACGTCGTCGCGCAGCTTCGCCAGCGCCCGCAGCGCGTAGTCCACGCCGTCCTGCGGACCCATCACGCCCAGGTAGCACAGCAGGTGCGGCGTGCCGCGCTTCAGCTCCGGCTCCGGCGGCACCTGCTCAAACCGCTCCACGGCCGGGGCGCTGCGCACCACCACGACGTCGTCCGGGACTTTGCCGCCGCGCTCGATCGCGGTGCGGCGGTAGCTCTCGTTAGTGGCGATGACGGCGTCCGCGGTGCGGTAGGTCAGCCGTTCGGCCGCCCGCACCGCCCGGTACAGCGCGTCCTCGCCACGGTCGAACCGCGACAGATACAGCTCCGGCACGAGGTCGTGCTGGTCGAACACAAATCGTGCACCGCGCAACTTCAGCACGGCACCGACGAGGAACAGCATGTCCGGCGGGTTGCAGGCGTGCACCACGTCAAACCGGCCGTGCCGCCAGGTCAGCCGTAGCGCTCGCCACAGTGTGTGCGCCAGCGCCAGCCCGTACTCCCGCGCGTACCCCCGCGGCCCGCCGGTCGCGGGCCGCAGCGAGTAGCGGTGGATGTGGACGTCGTCTAGGACGACCTCGGCTTCGGTGTCCTGCTGCTCGCCGCGCGGGCAGATGACGTGCACTACCCAGCCCGCGTCGCGCAGCGTGGTGCATTCCTGCCACACCCTGCGGTCGAACGGCACCGAGAGGTTCTCGACGAGGATCAGCGCCCTACCAGCCAAGACCGACGTATCCCTTCTGCGTCCGACGCGTGTCGGCGTCCGGCAGCCGGACGAGGTCGATGATCGGCCTGTCGCCAGCGTCGTCCAGCGCGGCGAGGACGTCCTCGCCGGTCGAACCGATGACGCACACCTCGGCGTGCGCCATGACCTCGCTCGCCGAACTGGACAGCAGCTCGCTCAGGTGCGGCAGCCGCTCCTCGATGTAGGTGCGGTTCGCGCCCATCAGCCGCGACAGCGTCACCGTCGGGTCGAAGATCCGCAGGTCGTAGCCCTTACCGAGCAGGCGTTCCGCGAGGTCGACCAGCGGGCTCTCCCGCAGGTCGTCCGTTCCCGGCTTGAACGACAACCCGAACAGGCCGATCTTGCGACGTCCAGTCGCCGCGATCAGGTCGAACGCCCGCCGCAGGTGTTCCTCGTTGGCGGGCAGCACGTGCGAGAGCAGCGGCACCGAGACGTCGGCGGAGCGCGCGGCGTAGACCAGCCCGCGCAGGTCTTTAGGCAGGCAGGAGCCGCCGAACGCGAACCCGGGCCGCAGGTAGGCGGGGCTGATGTTGAGCTTGCGGTCCGCGAGGAAGACGTCCATCACGGCGTGCGAGTCCAGCCCGAGCGCCCGGCAGATCGCGCCGATCTCGTTCGCGAAGCCGATCTTGAGGCCGTGGAAGGCGTTGTCGGCGTACTTCGTCATCTCCGCGACGGCGAGCGGCACCCGGAAGACGTCGCCGGGGATGCCCTCGTACAGCGCCGCGACCGGGTCGCCGCTTGCGGTGTCGAACTCCCCGATCACGGTCTTCGGCGGCGCGAAGAAGTCCTTCACGCTGCTGCCTTCTCGGAGGAACTCCGGGTTGACGGCGACGCCGAAGTCGGTGCCCGCGCTGCGCCCCGACGCCTTCTCCAGCGTCGGGATCAGCAGGTGCTCGCAGGTGCCGGGCAGCATCGTGGACCGGAACACGACGGTGTGCCGGTGGCTGTGGTCGGCAAGCGCCCAGCCGATCTGGGTGGCGACCCGCTCCAAGTACGCGGTGGACAGGCTGCCGTTCGGTGAGGACGGCGTGCCGACGCAGACCAGCGACATCTCGGTCGCGCCGATCGCCTCATCGACGTCGGCGGTGGCCCGCAGCGCCCCTGAGCCGACGACCTCGGCGGTCAGCTCACCGATGCGCTCCTCGACGACGGGGGCCGAGCCCTGCATGATCATCTCGACCTTGCGCGGGTTGACGTCGACTCCGACGACCTCGTGCCCCCGGCTCGCCAGGCAGGCAGCGGACACGCAGCCGACATAGCCGAGCCCGAACACGCTGATCTTCATGCCGCTGCCGCCTCTCCCAGGGGAACCCGATGTGCCCGAGTCCGCGCGAGCCCGGATGTTCTGTGATGCGTGTGACTTGGGTGTCGTTTCTAGGTTCGAACGTCCACTTCGTTCCGTTACGGGTTTTCTTGGCGTGACATGCTGTTTTGCGGAGCGCTGCGCCGATTTCGATACCAGTCGACGGTCCGGCCAAGCCCGGTCGTGAGCCCGATGTCGGGCCGCCAGTCCAGCAGCCTGTCCGCCGCGACGAGGTGCGAGCGCTGGTCGTGGTCGAACGGCCGATCGGGCAGGACGCCGAACTCCGCGGTCAGTGGCGTGCCGAGGATGTCGCGGATCGTGGCGACCGTTCGCGCGACCGAGACCTGCTCGCCGGAGCCGATCTCGATCACCTGTCCGTTGGCGTCGGGACGTCGCGCCGCGGCGAGGATCGCGGTGACGACGTCGTCGATGTAGACCCAGTCGGCCAGCTTGCTGCCCCGGCTCAACCTGGGGCGGACGCCGTCGAGCAGGCTGGTGATCACGTGCGGCACCAGCTTCGACTCGTCAGGCTGGCCCGGGCCGTAGACGGTCGCGATCCGCAGCACCGTCACCGGCACGCCCCACAGTCGGTGGAACATCGTCGCGTAACCGGTCGCCGCCAGCTTCGCCATCGCGTACGGCGAGGACGCCGAAGCCGCCGGGTCGCCGAGCGAGGACTCCTCGATGGAGCCTGCGAAGACGACGGCGTCCGGCGGCGCGTCGGCGAGCGCGGTCAGCAGCGTGACGGAGCCGACGAGGTTCGTCCACAGCGTCTGCGACACCATGTCGATCGTCCGCGCGCCGCTGACCGTCGCGGCGAGGTGCAGCACGACGTCCGGCCGCACGCTGCGGATCAACGCGGTGGTCGCGTCGGCGTCGGTGAGATCGATGGCGTGCCAGGTCCCGCCGTCGGCGTTCGACGGCGGGACCCTGCTGGTGGCGTGGACGTCGGCGTCCTGCTCGCGGAGTCGGCGGAGCACGTGGGCTCCGATGAACCCACTCGCGCCGGTGAGCAGGACCCGAGTGTCTTGCCACGGTCGTCGCTGAGCCATCCCGGGCTGACCTCCTTGGGTCGTGGCCCCACTTAGCTGTCTACCGAAACTCTCGTTTTGTTTCAGGAAATACGGAGGGTGTCAGTCGCATACGCGGGGTGCCGGTCTCGGGATTGAATCCGGCACATGTGAGGTACCCGGTCAGCATGGGACGCACGCTGGCGGCGAAGCTGATCGAGTCACACTTGCGCGAGGGAGCTATGACACCGGGCGAGGAGATCGCGCTCGGTATCGACCAGACGCTGACCCAGGACGCCACCGGCACCCTGGTGATGCAGGAGCTAGAGGCGATCGGGCTGGACCGCACCCAGGCCGACGTCAGCGTCCAGTACGTCGACCACAACCTGTTGCAGGCCGACGAGCGCAACGCCGAGGACCACACCTTCCTGCGCTCTGCCTGCCGCCGGTACGGGCTGTGGTACTCCAAACCGGGCAACGGCGTCTCCCACCCGACCCACATGCAGCGCTTCGGTGTGCCCGGCGCGAGCATGGTCGGCTCCGACTCGCACACCCCGGCCGCCGGGTCGCTCGGCATGCTCGCCATCGGCACCGGTGGGCTCGACGTGGCCCGCGCCATCGCGGGCCAGCCCGTGTACCTGCGGATGCCGGAGATCTGGGGCATCCGGCTGACCGGCGAGCTGCCGCCGTGGACGTCCGCGAAAGACGTCATCCTTGAGCTGCTGCGGCGGCATACGGTGTCGGGAGGTGTGAACCGGATCATCGAGTACCACGGTGACGGGCTCGCCGGGTTGTCCGCGATGGACCGGCACGTGATCGCCAACATGGGCGCCGAACTGGGCGCGACGACCTCGGTGTTCCCCAGCGACGAGGCGGTGGCCGAGTTCCTGCGAGCCCAGGATCGGGGCGACGACTTCCTACCGCTGGCCGCCGACGAGGGCGCGACCTACGACGTCACCGACGAGGTGGACCTGAGCACGCTGGAACCGCTGATCGCGAAGCCGTCCGCGCCGGACAACGTCGTACCGGTACGCGAGGTCGCGGGCACGCCAGTGCAGCAGGTGGTGATCGGCTCATCAGCCAACCCAGGACTGCGGGACTTCGCGATCGCGGCGGCCATGGTGCGTGGGCGGCAAACCGCCGAGGGCGTCAGCTTCGACGTGAATCCGACGTCGCGGCAGATCTTCGCCGACCTCACGAAGATGGGGGCGACGTTCGATCTGATCTCGTCCGGCGCGCGGATTCACCAGTCCGGGTGCATGGGTTGCATCGGCATGGGGCAGGCGCCCGCCGTCGGGCACAACTCGCTGCGCACCTTCCCACGGAACTTCCCTGGGCGGTCGGGGACCAGGGAAGACTCCGTGTGGCTGTGCTCGCCGGAAACCGCCGCGGCTGCCGCGTTGACCGGCGAGATCATCGATCCACGGGACTTCGCCGACAAGCTCGGCATGACGTACCCATCGTTGGCGCTGCCGAAGAAGGCGTCGGTGGACACCGAGATGATGGAGCCTCCATTGCCGCCCGACGAGGCCCGCCGTGAGAAACTGGTCAAGGGGCCGAACATCACGGCGCTGCCGGACTTTCCGCCGCTGCCGGACCGGATCGAGGCGCCGGTGCTGCTGACCATGGGCGACGACGTCTCCACCGACGAGATCTCGCCCGCGGGTGCGAAGGCACTGCCGTTCCGCTCCAATGTGGACAAGCTGGCGGACTTTACGTTCACCGTCATCGACCCGGACTACCCGCCGCGAGCGCGGGAACTGGCCGGGTCCGGTGGCCACGTCGTCATCGGCGGCGCGAACTACGGCCAGGGGTCATCGCGCGAGCACGCCGCCATCACGCCCCGCCATCTCGGGCTGCGGGCGGTGCTGGCGACGTCGTTCGCGCGGATTCACTGGCAGAACCTGGTGAACTTCGGCATCCTGCCGCTGGAGTTCGCGCGACCGGCCGACCGCGAGCGCATCGACGTCGGCGACGTCCTCACGCTGGACGACCTGCGCGCCACGCTGCCGGACAGCCACGAGCTCACGGTCCGGAACACGACCAAGGGGGAGACGTACCCGGTTCGGCACCAGTTGTCGCCCCGCCAGGTCGACGACGTGCTGGCCGGTGGTGTGATTCCGCAGCTGGCACGGGGAGGGCGATGAGGTGCCATGAAGGGCATCTTGCTGGCGCCAGGTGCCATGAAGATGCCCTTCATGGCACCCGCCTACGCCCCCTCGCCCGGCTCACCCGCCGAGTTGAGGAACGTCAGCGTCAGGTCGACGCGGGTGGCTGGCGCGCCCAGCCAGTTGTGGACCTCGACGCGGTAGTGCCCGGGTTCGGGCCGCCGCATCCGTAGCTGCTCGGAGCTCAACGACCCGGACGTGCCGCTCGCGAGGTCGTCGCCCCACGTGCCGTCGGCCTGCTGCCGCTGCACGTACAGGTCGATGTCGGCTGGCATCGATGGCACCGCTCCCACGATCAGGTTCGCGTTGTCGAAGTCCTCCTCGACGTCGAACTCGTAGTAGGCCACCGTGGCCTCGGTGCGCTCCGGCCCACCGAGGGCGGGGGTGACCGACGTCCGCTGCGTCGGCTGTGGCGTCCCGGCCTCTTCCGGCGCGTCCAGTTCGAACGGGACGTCGTCGGTGACCAGTGCCGGGTCGGTGACCACGGGCACGCGCAGCGCCGTCGCGTCCGGCCCGGTCATCACCGTGATCTGCGGGTCGGTCGCGAACGTCGGCACCTTGTCCGGATCGGACATCGTCACGCGCATCACCAGCCGGTGCCCCGCGCGCAGGTCGTGCGCCATCGCGAAGCCGGGTGGTTCCATCTCGTACGGCACACCGGGCAGCACCGGCGCCGGGGTGGACAGCCCAGACCGCAGCTCGGGATTGATCGCGAACTGGCTGATGCGGCGGCGCTCGACGGTGCCGTCCTCGGCGGGTGGCGACTCGTCGTAGAGGTTGGCGATCAGGTGCACGCGTGGCGTGGTCACCGACGCCACCAGGTCGAGCTGCGGCTGCCCGCCGAAGAGGACGTCCTGCTCAAGCGGCTCGGTGGCGAACTCGACGCCGCCGGTGCCCTGCGGGTCGGTGAATCCGGACGGGTCACCCGCGAAGCTCGCCGAGCCAGGGGTCATCGGGGCCGAGTCGGACAGCGCGCCGTCCGCCGTCGGGTACAGCTCCAGCATGCGAGCGCTGGCGGGCGGCCACTGGCTGTCGACGTGGATCTCGGTGCGGTCGCCGGTGCGCGCGCCCTCGAACGTGCCGTCAGACAGGAACAGTTCGGTGTCAGGCCCGGTCTTGACATTGCGCTGCATCAGGTGCTTGTCAAACCACGCGTGCAGCGCATACGTCCACTGGATGCCACGTCGTGTCGGGCAGCAGCCGGACCCATGGTCCCACTGGCCCAGCCACAGCTTGTCGCCCTCGCGCCCACCTCGCTCGGTGAACCACTCCATGCCCGCGACGCGCGCGGCGTTGTCATTGACGCCGTGCACCATGAACACCGGCAGGTCGGCTGCCGCCGCCTCGGCCCGCCAGTCGCGCTCGGCGTGCCAGTGGGTGTACTCGCCGGATAGCTGCGCCTCACCAGCGGTCAGCGAGGTGTTCGGCAGCCCGCAGCCGGTGTCCTCCTGGTTCTTGCCGAAGCTCTCGCCGCCAGGCAGGTGCCGCTCCAGCGCGATCTGCTCGTAGGCGAACATCGGCCCGACCCACTGCAGGAAGTACGGCACGCCCGCCTGGAACTGGTGGTCGTACATGGTCGCGAGCCCCGCACTGGGCACGATCGTCTCCAGCCCGTCCGGGTTTACCGCCGCCGCCAGCGACGGCGTCGAACCCACGTAGGAGTGGCCGGTCATGCCGACGCGGCCGTTGGACCAGTCCTGGCTCGCCGCCCACTCGACGACGTTCTCGAGGTCCTTGGCGTCGTTCGGTCCGAGGTGGTCCAGGCAGCCGCCGGACAGGCCTGTGCCGCGCAGGTCCATGATCACCACGGCGTAGCCCTTGGGGGCGAAGTAGCCGGTCAGCCCGACCGGGTTGCCGTTCTCGTCGCGCGGCTCGGGCAGGATGCGCGTGCCCTCGCGGTCGGCGAGCGTGCCGTGGTACGGGCTCGCTTCCATCACCACCGGCCACTCGCCGGACTGCTTCGGCTTCGTCACCTCGACGTAGACCTCGACGCCGTCGTGCATCGGGATCTCGAAGGTCTCCTTGACCGTCTCGTAGCGGTCCTCACTGAGCCGGGGTGTCTCGGTGTAGTCGTATGCCTGGTTCGGGGGCGCGTGGGTCGCGGGTGTAGCGCCCGCCGTGGGTGCGGTGGCGGTGGTCGCCGCGAGGAGGATCGCCGCGCCGAACCCGAGTGCCGTGGTGCGCCAGCGGCGTGCCATCGAGGTCATCGGTGGTCCTTCGTCTGCCGGGTAGGGGACGAATGGACCAACGACCACCCGATCGAGTGGTCACGCGGAATGTGAAAGTACGTCCGGTTGACGGGGTGCCGCGAATGCCCGCGTCGCGAGAAGGTGCGACAGCGACCGCTACGCGACGGCGCGCCAGCGCTGGCCGCGCGGTCAGTGCGGCGCTTTCGTCTCCGACTCCGACTTCGCGCCCGCCGAGTCAGATGGCTGCGCGCCCACGGCCTCGGCCAGCGCGCCGGACTTCCGACGTTTGATCAGCAGGACCAAGCCGAACACCGCCACTAGCAGGATGAGCACTACCCAGCTGCCCTTGCCGATGGCCTCCTCAAGCCACTTCGCCGACTCGCCTAGCGCCGCGCCGATACCGATGTGCAGCGCGCACCACGCGGTGCCCGCGACCCCGGCGGCCGGCAGGAACTTGCGGTACGGCAGTCCCGCCGCGCCAGCGGCCGCGGGCACGAGGGTGCGCATGACCGGCAGGAATATCGCGATCATCACCGCGATCGCGCCTCGACGTCGCAAAAATCCGACCGCGTTGTCCCACGCGTCCGCGCCGTGGCGCTGGACCACCTTCGTCTGCCGCAGTTTCGGCCCGAAGTACTTGCCCAGCAGGTACCCGACGGTGTAGCCGAGCACGGCGCAGGCGGTGGTGACCACCCACATCAGCACGAACTTCGGCACCGACGTCGCCGTTGTCCCCAAAATGAATAGCCCCGTCTCACCGGGGGCGATGAACCCGAGGCCAAGCGTAGTCTCGCCGAACACGAGCAACCCAGCTCCGACGAGCAGCAGTACTGGTGGCAGGTCCGCCAGCCAGTTCAGGAAGTCAGTGATCACCAGTGTCCCTCGCGAATCGCGCCGATGCCGATAAGCGTATCGGCCCTTCGGCACACTCGCCGGACGTGGGTTACCGGTTGAGCAGCGCGCTCGCTTCCTGCGACGCGGGGCCAGCATTGGCGAGGTGCGCCAGGTTCTCCGGCAGTTCCTCGCCCCGGTGCCGCTTGGTTTGGGCGTACAACCGGCCCGCGCGGTACGACGACCGCACCAACGGTCCCGCCATGACACCGGCGAACCCGATTTCCTCGGCGGCCTTGGAGTGCTCGACGAACTCCTCCGGCTTCACCCAGCGGTCCACTGGGTGGTGCCGCACGCTCGGGCGCAGGTACTGCGTGATCGTCAGGATCTCGCAGCCCGCCTCGAACAGGTCGCGCATCGCGGGCTCGACCTCGTCCGGCGTCTCGCCCATGCCGAGGATCAGGTTGGACTTCGTCACCAGGCCCGCCGCACGCGCCTTGGTCAGCACCTCAAGCGAGCGGGCGTAGCGGAAGCCAGGCCGGATCTGCCGGAAGATGCGCGGCACGGTCTCGGTGTTGTGCGCCAGCACCTCCGGCGCGGCGCCGAACACCTCGGCGAGCTGGTCGTCGTTCGAATTGAAGTCCGGGATCAGCAGCTCGACACCGGTGCCGGGGTTCATCGCGTGGATCTGCCGCACGGTCTCCGCGTACAGCCACGCGCCGCCGTCCTCAAGGTCGTCACGGGCGACGCCGGTGACCGTCGAGTACCGCAGCCCCATCGCTTGCACGCTCTCGGCGACCTTGCGCGGCTCCTCGGTGTCGAGTGGCTGCGGCTTGCCGGTGTCGATCTGACAGAAGTCGCAGCGCCGGGTGCACTGATCCCCGCCGATGAGGAAGGTGGCCTCGCGGTCCTCCCAGCACTCGTAGATGTTGGGACAGCCCGCCTCCTCGCACACGGTGTGCAGGCCTTCGCGGCGGACCAGCCCCTTGAGCTCGGTGAACTCCGGCCCCATCTTGACGCGGGTCTTGATCCAGGACGGTTTCTTCTCGATGGGCGTCTGGCTGTTGCGGACTTCTAGTCGCAACAGCTTCCTGCCCTCAGGTGCGGGTGCGCTCACATCCCTCACCCTACCGACCAACTCAGCCGAGATCAGGCGTGATCCCGGTCAGCCGCTGCGTCACCGACCACAGCGCCTCGCGGGTCTCCGGGTCCCGTGCAGGTCGTAGCGGTTTCACCCGGGTCGGTGGCCCCTTCATCTGCTGGAAGCCGTTCGGGCCGATGTAGTCGCCACCGGCGACGTCTGGCGCGGTCGCGGCGTAGAGCTGGGGCAGTGTGCCGTTGCGCACATTTTGTGCCAGCACGCGCTCGCCGATCCAGCTGCCCGCGCGCAGCGCGCCCGCGATCACCGGGTTGCGGTAACTGCTCGCCATGTTCGATGTGAGGTTCGTGGCGGTGAAGCCAGGATGCGCGGCGACGCTGATGATCGGCTCGCCCGCCGCGCGCAGCCGGGCGTCCAGCTCAAGCGCGAACACCTGGTTGGCGAGCTTCGCCTGGCCGTAGGCACTGGCGGGGTCGTAGCGGCGGTGCTCGAAGTTCGGGTCGTCGGCGTCGATGCGGCCCCTCGCCGCGGCCATGCTGGACACCGTGACGACGCGGGCGGGGGAGTCGGTAGTGCCCGCGCCGCGCAGGGCGGGCAGCAGCAGCCAGGTCAGCGCGGCGTGGCCGACGTGGTTGGTGCCGAACTGGGTCTCGAAACCATCGACCGTCGTGCCCTTCGGCGTGGCCATCACGCCCGCGTTGTTGACCAGCACGTGTAGCGCGTCGCCGGTCATGTCACGGATGTGCGCCGCTGCCTGCTGAACGGAGTCGAGGCTGGACAGATCCAGCCGCACCAGCTCGGGTTTCGGCCCGGTCGCCGCGTGGGCGACCTCGTCGAGCGCGCCTTTGCCGCGTTCGGGTGAGCGGCACGCCAGTAGCACGCGGGCGCCCTTGCCTGCCAGCACGACAGCCGTGCGCAGGCCGAGGCCGGAGTTCGCGCCGGTGACGACCACAGTGCGGTCATGCTGGTCGGGGACGTCAGACTCGTGCCATCCGCTAGCCATGCGCCCGAGCCTACTCGCCAGTACAAGCCGCCTGGCGGGGCCGTCAGCTCGCGACCGACAACAGCCCGCGTCGCGTGGTGCGGGTGCGCCCGCGTGCCGGGACCGCACCCGCGTGCCGGATCAACGTCAAAAACGACGCGCCGACCTTCGTAGCCTCGGTGATCGGCTCGCCGGGGTCGGCGAGGCCAGCGGCGAACGCCATCATGCGCTGCTCGGCTTCCAGCGCGGGCCGCAGCGACTCCGGATCGGCCTCGATGGCGGTGTCGAGCACCGCGCGCAGCGTCGGGTGCTCCGCCGCCGTCTCGCGCCAGGCGGCACCAACCCGGTCGGGCAGGTCCGTGTCGACATCGGGGGCGTGGCCGTCCTCCGGTGCGGCGGCCATGGCGCGCAACTTCCCACCCAGCAGCAGTGTCCAGCGGTGATACAGCGCCAGCAGCAGTTGGTGCTCGGTGCCGAAGAGTTCGTCCGCGCCGTCCAGTTCGGCGAAGGGCAGCCGTCCGTTGTCCTTGGCCGCTCGGTCGACGGCGTCACGCATGATGTCGCGGCGCGCGTAGAAGTCGTTCCAGCTCATAACTGTTTCCCCTACAGTGACGCACAGCACGAAAAAGGTAAGTCGTGATCTGTGACATTGTCATTCGGAATGTATGTCCGGACACTTCGAAACTACCACGACGGTGCCGGATTCCGTCGGTATGTGGGCTGTGATGGTCACGACATACCGAGGTCGAGCGCCACAAAGAATCGGTAGGCGGGAAATGTCAGAAAAATGTGAACGCGGCATTTACCGCGTGTTAGGGGTGTCTTTTCCCGGAGATTTATCCCGTGCCGTAGACCGGCACGTGGGCCCCGCTGACGACACCCGAATCCGGCGAGGACAAAAACAGCAGGACACGGGCGATGTCGGCGGGGGAGACCCACTTGCCGCGATCGGCGTCGGGCTGGTTCGCCCGGTTGTCCTGGGTGTCGATGATGCTCGGCACTACCGCGTTGACCCGCACGTTGTCGCGCTTGTACTCGGCGGCCATGGCGTCTACCAGCGACAACACGGCGGCCTTACCGGTGATGTAGCCAGCGGCGCCGGAGAACGGCCGGAGCGCGGCCCTGCTGGACACGCAGGTGATCGAGCCACCGCCGTTCGCGATCAGATGCGGTAGCGCGGCCTGGCTGGTGAGATAGGTCGGCCGCAGGTTCAGCCGCAACTGCCGCTCGAACTCGGCGACGTCGGTTTCGTGCACCCTGCCGCCCATGGCGAAGCCACCGACGAGATTCACCACGGCGCTCAACGGCGCGTCGGCGGCCGATGCGGCGAGTTTGGCGACGTGCTCGGCGTCGGCGGCCTCGAACAGGTCTGCCCGCACGGTACGCAGGTTGTCGTGCTCGGGCAGTCGCGCCAGCGTTGCCTCGGTGGTGCCTGGCACGACCACCCGCCACCCGGCGTCGAGGAACGCGGTCGTGACCTCGTGGCCGAGCCCACCGGTGCCGCCGGTGATCAGCGCTGTGTGACCCAATGGCGCCCCCTGGTCGTGGTCGGTTCCGTCAGCTGGGTGCGGACGTCGCTTCCGGCGCGGGTTCCTCCTCGTGGCCGGGCAGCCAGCGATCGTCGCTGACCGGAAGTTCGCCCTCGAGCGCCGCCAGCACGGCGTCACGGGCGACCGGCAGCACCTCGGCGACCGTGACCTCCCTGCCAAGCTCCGCGCTCAGCGACGTCACCCCGGCATCGACGATGCCACACGGCACGATCCGGCCGAACGCACCGAGGTCGGCGTTACAGTTGATCTCGAAGCCGTGCATCGTCACGCCCTGCTGCACGCGGATGCCGATCGCGGCGATCTTGCGCTCCGGCCGCATGCCGTCAGCCGCCAGCCAGACGCCGCTGCGCCCGCGCACCCTGCCGGTCTCGACGCCGAATGTCGCGCAGACGTCGATCAGTGCCTCTTCGAGCCGCCGCACGAAGTCGACGACGTCGATCGGGTCAGCCAGCTTGACGATGGGGTAGCCGACGAGCTGTCCCGGTCCGTGCCACGTGATCTTGCCGCCGCGGTCGACGTCGATGACCGGCGTGCCGTCAAGCGGACGTTCGTGCGCCTCGGTGCGCTTGCCCGCCGTGTAGACCGACGGGTGCTCGAGCAGCAGCATGGTGTCGGGGCCGTTGCCCTCCGCCCGCGCGATCGCCAGCTTGCGCTGCCGCTCCCAGGCTTCGGTGTACTCGATGGTGCCGATCGATTCGACCGTGACGGGGTCGGTACTCGCCCGGCAACTGGCTCGTGCATAGCTCACGACGGCGAGGTTACCGCGCCCGGGCCGTAGATGGGGAGCGTGTGTCGCCGTTGGCGCGCCGCGGCGTCGGTGCTGGAGAGCGGGCGTGCTACGTCACAGCGGCGAGCGCGGCATCGAGGTGAGGGTGCTGGAACTCGAACTCGGCGTCGGTGAGTTTCTTCGGCAGTGCGTGCTGACCCCCTAGTAGCATCTCGTCGGCCGCGTCGCCGAGCGCGAGGCGTAGTGCCGTCTTCGGTGCGAACCACGGCGCGGGACGACCGAGCGCGCTGGCGAACGCGTGGGTGAATTCCCGGTTCGTCACCGGATGCGGAGAGCACAGGTTCACCGGCCCGCTGACCTCGGGGTGCTCGATCAAGAACCGGATGGCGGCGATCGCGTCAGGGTGGGAAATCCAAGGCATGAACTGCCTGCCTTCGCCGAGCCGCGCGCCGAGACCGAGCCAGAAGATCGGTTTGAGTATGCGCAGCAGTCCGCCGTCGGTGGAGAGGACGAGTCCGTTGCGCATGAACACCACGCGGGCTCCAGCGTCGGTGGCTGGTTTGGTCGCGGCTTCCCAATCACCGACGACCTCGGCGATGAACCCAGCACCCTGGCCCGCCTGTTCGTCAACGGTGACATCCCCGGTGTCGCCGTAGAACCCGATGCCGGACGCGTTGAGCAACGCGGGCACTCCCACGCGCGCGACGGCCTCTGCCAGGACCTCGGTCGGTTCGATGCGGCTGTCGCGGATCGCCTGTTTGTGCGCCGCGCTCCAGCGGCCGATCAGCGAGGTGCCGCACAAATTGACGACGGCGTCGACGCCGGCGAGGGCGTTGTCGTCGATGGTGCCCGCTGGCGGGTCCCAGGTGAACTCGTTGTCCTCGGTCGGCTCGCGGCGCACCAGCCTGCGCACTTCGTGGCCCGCGCTGGCCAGCTCAGGAACGAGCGCGCTGCCGATGAACCCGGTTGACCCCGCGACCGCGATACGCATGTGATCACTGTAACGGCAAGGGCAGACGGCGTCGCTGGCCTAGATTGATACTGACGGGTGAGCGTGATAGACCACATGGAGTCTTCGGAGGCGTCGTTGCTATGGTGCTGGCCATAGTTCGGGCGGTCTCCGCCGCGAGTTACCTCGACACATGCGATGGGAAGTCGGGAGGCGGGCTGTCATCTCTCCCACCAAGAACAGTGACCGTGGCAATGGCCGGTGCCATGAGCATGACGGGTTGAGGCGATGCTGAAGCGAGTTCGTGAGGCGGCACGAGCGCGGCTGGTGCGTGTTGTCGAGGAGGTCACGGCCCGGCACCGGAAGGAACTGGAGGCGGTCATCCGCCATGAACGTCGCGAGCTGCGGCGGGAGCTCACCGCTGTGATGCGAGACCAGGCGGACCGGTCGGCCAAGCGCACGATCGACGCGGTGGACGAAGCGGTCGCCACCGTCCGCAGGACTGACCGGAAGAGTCGGCGCGACCTGCGTGCCGTCGCGCAGCTCGACGCGGCACTCGACAGCGCCCGATTCGCGCAGGACAACATGCCGACGGTGCCCACCTTCGCCCGGCCTGTGGACACTTTGCGGCACGCGCTGGACATGGCGCCGACGACCGGGATGGCGCTCGAGTTCGGGGTGTACTCGGGTGAGACGTTGCAGACGATCGCCCGGTACCGGAACGGCACGGGCGTGTACGGCTTCGACTCCTTCAAAGGGCTGCCCGAGGACTGGCGCAGCGGATTTCCCGCCGGCACGTTCGGTAGGGACGGCCTGCCCGAGGTCGAGGGTGCCGAGCTGGTGGTTGGCTGGTTCGACGAGACGCTTTCCGGGTTCCTCGCGGAGCACCCCGGCGAGGTGGATTTCCTGCACCTGGATGCCGACCTGTATTCGTCGACGCGGACCGTGCTCGATCTTGTCGGCCCACGATTGCGCATCGGCTCGATCGTCGTCTTCGACGAGTACTTCAACTACCCGGGGTGGCGCGGGCACGAGCACCGCGCCTGGCGTGAGTACGTCGAACGGACCGGCACCACGTTCAGCTACGAGGGCTACACCAGAAACAGCGAACAGGTCATCGTGCGGATCACCGGCCGGCGGCCGGATGGAACGGACGCGACCTCCGCCAGCTGACCGTAAGCGACGCTGTCCGTAAGAGACACCGCCGCGGGGACACCGAGGAACAGTGCCCGCGCGGCGGTGTCGCCAGTCTCTTACCGGCTTCGTACTGGCCTGTTACAGGCCCAGCTCCGACTCGAACGCGCCTTCCTCCAGCCGCTCCTTGATGGTGGTGAGGAAGCGGCCCGCGTCGGCACCGTCGATCAGCCGGTGGTCGTAGGTCAGCGCCAGGTAGGCCATCGATCGGATCGCGATGGTGTCGTTGCCGTCGGCGTCGGTGATGACGACCGGCCGCTTGACCACCGCGCCGACGCCGAGGATCCCCGATTGCGGCTGGTTGATGATTGGCGTGTCGAACAGCGCGCCGTTGCTGCCCAGGTTCGTGATGGTGAAGGTGCCACCCGACAGCTCGTCCGGCTTGATCTTGTTGGTGCGGGTGCGCTCGGCGAGGTCGGAGATGCCGTGCGCCAGCCCTGCCAGGTTCAGATCACCCGCGTTGTGCAGCACCGGTGAGATGAGGCCCTTGTCGGTGTCGACGGCGACAGCGAGGTGCTCGTCGTCGAAGTAGGTGATCTGCTTGGCCTCTTCGTCCAGGTAGGCGTTGACGTTCGGGTGCTGCTTGAGCGCCTCGACCGTCGCCTTGGCGAAGAACGGCAGGAACGTCAGCTTGACGCCCTCTCGTTGCTGGAACGACACCTTCGCCCGGTCACGCAGCCGCGCGATCTTGGTGACATCCACCTCGTGCACCTGGGTGAGCTGCGCCGAACCCTGCAGCGACTCCTTGGTGCGCTTGGCGATGGTCATGCGGATCCGGTTGGCGGGCTGTGTGGTGCCTCGTAGTCCCGACGTGTCCACCGGCGCAGGAGCACTGGGTGCCGACGGTGCGCTCGGCGCGGCTTCTGCGGGCGCGCTCGGCGCCTGTGCCACCGCTGGCTGCTCGGGAGCCTGCGGCGGCTGCTCGGCCTGCTTCGCCTCGACGGCGGCCATGACGTCCTGCTTGCGGATGCGTCCGCCGACGCCGCTGCCGTTGAGCGAGTTCAGGTCGATGCCGTGCTCAGCGGCCAGCTTGCGCACCAACGGCGTCACGTACGGCGTCTTCTTCTCGCCCGACTCGGCGGGCTCGGGCGTGGCATGCCGGGGAGCGGCCTGCTCCTGCGGCTCGGCCTGCGGCGCAGGCTGGGACGGCGCGGTTTGCTGGGGCGTCGCCTGCTGCGGCGGCTCCTGCGCGGGAGCCTGCTCCGGTGGTGCCGGCTCCGGTGGTGCCTGCTGTGCGGCGGGTGCGGACTGCTCGGCGGCGTCACCGATCACGGCCAGCTGGCCGCCGACTTCGACCGTCTCGTCCTCTGCCGCGCTGTGCTCGAGCACCGTGCCCGCCACCGGCGATGGCACCTCGGTGTCGACCTTGTCGGTTGAGATCTCCAGTAGCGGCTCGTCGACCGCCACGGTGTCACCGACCTGCTTCAACCACCGCGTGATGGTGCCCTCCGTGACGCTCTCACCGAGCTCGGGCAGCGTCACCGGCGTGCCGCCGCTGGCGCCGGACGATGGCGCGGCGGGGACCTGCTGTTGCGGTGCGGGTTCCTGCTCGGCTGGCTGCCGCGGCGCCTCGGCGGCGGGGGCGGCCGCCTCCTGCTGCGGGGCCTGCTGTGCGGCGGGTGCGGACTGCTCGGGGGCGCTGGCTGCCTCGCCACCACCACTACCACCGCCGGAGCCGTCGTCGATCTCGGCCAGTTGGCCGCCGACCTCGACCGTCTCGTCCTCCTTGGCGATGATGCGCGAGACCGTGCCCGCCACGGGGGACGGCACCTCGGTGTCGACCTTGTCGGTTGAGATCTCCAGTAGCGGCTCGTCGACCGCCACCGTGTCACCCTCTTGCTTCAACCACCGGGTGACGGTTCCCTCCGTGACGCTCTCACCGAGTTCCGGCAATGTGACGGAGAAGGCCATCGCTGTTGACTCCTCAGGACGATAGGGACTGATGGATTGTCGGCGGCTGAGGCAGTCAGCCGTGTACGTGCAGGGGCTTGCCGGCGAGCGCGAGGTGGGCCTCACCGAGCGCTTCGGTCTGGGTCGGGTGGGCGTGGATGAGCGGCGCGACGTCCTCGGGGAAAGCCTCCCAGTTGTAGATCAGTTGCGCCTCTCCAATGAGCTCGCCGACGCGGTCGCCGACGAGGTGCAGGCCGACGACCGGTCCTTCCGGCGCTTTGACCAGCTTGATCGCCCCGGACGTCTTGAGGATCTGGCTCTTGCCGTTGCCGCCGAGGTCGTAGGTGAACGTGGTGACCTCTGAGCCGTACTTCTCCTTGGCGGCGTCCTCGGTGAGGCCGACGGAGGCGACCTCTGGGTGCGAGTAGGTCACGCGCGGGATGCCGTCCTCGTCGATCGGGCTCGGGTTGAGCCCCGCGATGTCCTCCGCCACGAAGATGCCCTGCGCGAAGCCACGGTGCGCGAGCTGGAGACCAGGCACGATGTCGCCGACGGCGTAGACGCCTGGCAGGTTGGAGCGCAGCCGGTCGTCGGTGGTGACGAAGCCGCGGTCCATCGCGACCCCGGCCTCCTCGAAGCCGTGTCCAGCGGTGTTCGGCCCCCTGCCGACGGCGACGAGCAGCAGGTCGGCGTCCAGGGTCTCGCCGGACTCGAGCGACACGCTCACACCTGACTCGCTCTGCGTCGCGCCAGTGAACTTCACCCCGGTCTTGAACCCGATCTTGCGACGGCGGAACGCGCGCTCCAGCTGCTTGGACGCGAACTCATCCTCGTTGGGCACCAGCCTCGGCAGCGCCTCGACGATGGTGACGTCGGCGCCGAACGACGCCCACACGCTGGCGAACTCGACGCCGATGACACCGCCGCCGAGCACGACGACCTTTTCCGGCACGTAGTCCAGCGCGAGCGCCTGTTCACTCGCGATGATCCGGCCGGTGAGGTCGAGGCCGGGCAGCGACTTGGAGTAGGAACCAGTCGCGAGGAGCACGTTCGTGCCGGTGTAGCGGGTGCCGTTGACGTCGACGGCGTTGGGCGCGACGAAGGTGCCAGCGCCCTCGACGAGGGTCACCTTGTGCGCCTTGGCCAGCCCCTGCAGGCCCTTGTACAGGCGGCTCACGATGCCGTCCTTGTACTTGTTGACACCTGCCATGTCGATGCCTTCGAAGACCGTCTTGACCCCGAACGACTCGCCGTCGCGGGCGGAATCGGCGACCTCGGCGGCGTGCAGCAACGCCTTGGTCGGGATGCAGCCTCGGTGCAGGCAGGTTCCGCCCAGCTTGTCCTTCTCCACCAGGATCACGGAAAGGCCCAGCTCGGCTGCGCGGAACGCCGCGGCATAGCCGCCCGAACCGCCACCAAGGATCACGAGGTCGGCGGACGTCTCGGTCACGGTCTCAACTCCTGTCGTAGAGCTCGCTCGTCGGTTGTGGTTGGCCGCCAGCCATGGGTCGTGGCCGGGGCGTTGACTTGCTTCACCTCATCTTGTCATTACGTTTGCCACGCTGGCGACTGAGCCGCCGTCTCGTGCCGTGTGGTACGGCACAATGATCGTGTACGCCGGATGAGGTAGGAGTGGTCGGAGTGGGTCTTTTCGACTCGATGCGCAAGCGCCGCAGGGCGAAGAAGCGGCCAGGGGCGTTGCGCCAGTCTTCCTCGGCCGATATCGCGCATCTTGACGACTGGGCCAATGTTCGGAAAGGCGTCGAAGCGTACGTCGAGCCGCCTACGGTGGTCACCGAGACCACCGTGGTGCTCATCGCGCACGACGGTGAGTGGACGCGACGTCGGATCGGCAGTCTTGAGGCGGCGCAGAAGTTCGGCCACAAGCGCTCCATCCCGGTCTATGAGGTCGCCAAGGTCGGTTATCCGCAGCGGATGCGGGACTACACCGAACGGCAGCGAATTCTGCAGCGGCGTAGACGTGAATCGGGTGAAGCCTAGCGTTACCGCACCTCCCGTCCCGAGGCGGCATCGTTACCTTCAAGTAACTCAAGATGGGCTCTGAGCAGGGCGGTAAAGCTCGGATGCGCGGTCGACCCAAGGCCGAGGTCGACGTCGATGACCTGCCACCCGCTGTCCGCGCCGCGGGATGGCACCAACGTGACCAAGCCGTCCGCGGTGCGCTCGCTGATGACGACGACGCCGGCCTCGCTCGGGTGGAGTTCGGCCGCGCGCAACAGCCGGGGGAAGACGACGTCGGCCGGTAGGCCGTCGGTGGTGGCGAGGAAGGCGCGATAATCATCCGGCAGCCGATGCCCGATGCGGCGTTCGGCCGCCGCGATGGCGTCGGCACTGGCGGGCGGCTCCGGCGCTGGTGCCGGTTCGTCCTCGGCGGCCCCCGCGTGACGGGCGGTGAGGACGCGGCGGACAAGCGTGGCCATGCTGACGTCGTCCGTGGCGCCGTGCTCGCCGTGATCCCGTTGCCCCACCCGGAGCGCGGCCAGCAGCGCGCCCGCGCAGTCGTCCGGCCAGCCGTCGGGAACGCCAAGCGGTGTCGCGAGCGCGCCCGTGACCAGCAGCTGGGCGAGGTGGCGGCAACCCGCGAGCTGGGCGACCCGCGGCCGGGGCCCAGCGCGCTCGGCCCACTCGGTCAGCAGCTCACCTGCCCGGTCCTGGTCGCCGTCCGCCGCTGCTTCCTCGGCTCGTGCCGCGAGCCGCTTGAGCGGATTCGGCTCGGCCACCGCGTTTCGCGCCAGGCCCTCGACGACGCGCCCCGCTGTCGACGTCTCGAACACTCCGGTGTCCATGGGGGATTCCGCGCGGTCCAGCCACCTGCGGTGTGCCGCGGCCTCGGCATCGACGTCCAACGGCGTCAGGCTCGCCGCCCACCCCGGATGTGTTCCCCGGGCCGCGAACAGCTGCGCGAATCCGCGCGCGGCCGCGTCGTCCGCGAGGAGATCGGTGGCGGACCGCTCCGTCAGCGCCAGCCACCGGTCGCACAGCCGATCAGCGGCCGCGCCGCCGCCGACGCACATCAGCAGCAGCGCGGCGTCGCCGACGACAGTCGCGTGCGTGGCCGATTGTCCAAGGAGGACGTCGGCCACACAGGCGTCGATGTAGGCCCTCGGCTCGAACCGGGAGCCCAGTTCCCCGAATCCACCCAGCATGGTGCTGGGGTCAGCCGTTCTCCGCGATGTCGGCGAGTACGGCGGCGAGTGTGCGCACCGGGACGCCGGTGCCGCCCTTGCCGGTGTAGCCCCATGGGCTGTCGCTGTTGTACGACGGGCCCGCGATGTCGATGTGCGCCCACGGCAGGTTCGCCGCGACGAACTCCCGCAGGAACACGCCAGCCACGAGCATCCCGCCCCAACGGTGTCCGGTGACGTTGGCGAGATCGGCCAGGTTCGAGTCCAGGTCACCGCGCAGCTCGTCCGGCAGCGGCATCGCCCAGCCGCCCTCGCCGGTACGCTGCGCCAGCTCGGCCACCCTGTCGCGGAACTCGTCCGAGCCCATGATCCCGGCCGTGCGGTTACCGAGCGCGACGACCTGCGCGCCGGTCAGCGTCGACGTCTCGATCAGGTAATCCGGCTCGTCCTCGCAGGCACGCACGATCGCGTCGGCCAGCACCAGCCTGCCCTCGGCGTCGGTGTTGAGGACCTCGACGGTCTTGCCGCCGTACATCCGCAGCACGTCACCCGGCCGGTACGCGGTCGCCGACGGCATGTTCTCAGCCAGCGGCAGGTACGCCGTGACGTCGACCGGGTAGTGCAGCTTGGCGGCCAGCACGACGGTGGCAAGCATGGCGGCGGCTCCCGCCATGTCCGAGGTCATCTTGTCCATGCTCGCGGCTGGCTTGAGCGAGATGCCGCCGGTGTCGAACGTGATGCCTTTGCCGACCAGCGCGACTTTGCGCGCCTTCTTGTCGCCCTTGTGGTGCAGTCGCACCAGCCTCGGCGGGCGCGACGAGCCGCTGCCGACACCGAGGATGCCGCCGTAGCCCTCGCGCTCCAGCTCCTTCTCGTCGAGGACCTCGACGTCGAGGCCGTGGTCCTTGGCGAGCGCGGTAGCCCTGTCGGCGAAGGACGCGGGGAACAGGTCGCTCGGCGGCGTGTTGACCAGGTCACGGGCGATGATCACGGCCTCGGCGATGGCGGTCGCCGCCGTAACGGTCTTCTCGTACGCCTTCTTGGCGTCCTTGGCGTTCTCATCGCTGGCTGGGGCGACGACGTCGACCTCTCGGACCGGCGTGCTGTTCTGCTCCGATTTGTACTCGGTGAAGCTGTACGCGCCCAGCGCGGTGCCTTCGACGGCGGCCTGGAGGTCGATAGCGGACAGCGTGGTGACGGCGCGGGAGACGTCGGTCAGCGCGCGGGCGGCGGCGCCGGACGCGAGGCGGACCTGTTGTGCGGTGATCTGGCCGTCCTCTGCCGCGCCGAGCCCGACGGCATAGATCGCGGTGGCGCCCAGCTTGCCGAACGCGGGAACCTTGACCAGCTCTTCCGCCTTGCCGGTCGCGCCCAACGACGTCAGCGCGTCGAGCAGCGTTCCGTCGAAGGCCTCGTCCACGACGTCGGCACCGGTAGCCAGCATGGGCCCACCGTCGGACGTGTCCGCCTTGACGGTGCCAATGATGATGACGCCAGCCTTCCGTTTGGCGAAGGCGTCATCGGTGTTGTCGATCAGGGCGAACTTCGGCACGGTCACTTGTGGCTCCTCGCGCATGCGTCGTCGGCCGCCGGGGTAGCAGCGGAATCGGTGTGAACGTGCGCCATGCTAATGACCTTGGTGGTCACAGCGCGACAACAGGTGGTGATCAGTCGTGATATTGGGCGCCGGGCTGCTTGTCGCCTGCGCGGCCGGTGCCGCCGTCGCTGGGCCGTACTTCCCGGCAGGGATTGTCCTGGCGGCGCTGGTCATCGGGGTCGCCAGGCGCGCTGAAAGACGCTTTCCCCGCGCCCAACGCGGGGAAAGCGTCATTCGCCGCGGCCTGCGGGCGGGCACCCAGCTCGCCCTCGGCGCGATGTGCGCGGGGACGGCGGCGGTGTACCTGGTGCCGGGGGAGAAGGAGCTCGTCGCGGTGAGCCTGGTGCTCGTCGTCGGGATCGCGGCGGTGTGGGCCGACGTCCCTGGCGCCTTGCGCCGACCGCTCGCGGCGGTGCTGGCACTGGCTGCGCTCGCGTTCGTCGGCGTGTGTTTCGGCCTCACGCCTGTCGAGGGCATGTCTGCCGCCGATCGGATCACGCCAGCGGTGGTCGGCGTGCTGCTGACGGCGGTGCTGTTCGCGGCACTGCTCGACAACGCCAGCGCACGCGGTGCGTCGCTCACGCGGCTCGCCGCTGGCACTGGGCTGGCCGCCGCGGTGTCGCTGGCGGCGCTCTACCAGCTCGGACCGGTGCGGCTCTCGCTCGCACCGACCTCGCTACGCGACGCGCTCGCCGCGGCGGACGCGACCGCGCTGACCACGCTGTTCAATTCCGTCGTCGTGCTGGCGACGGTGCCCGCGCTGCTCGCGGTGCTGGCTACGGCACGTCGTGAGCTGGCCGCCACCGGGCCGCACGTGCTTGTCGTCGCGGGGTACGCGCTCGCCGCCGTCATGACCCTGCTCGGCCCGGTAACCGCGCTCGCGATCGCGTCTACATTGGCGATCGGTGACATGCTGACCGGATTCTTTTTACGGAACCGACGGTGCCGTCCTCGGGTGTCAAGCGATACTGTTCCCCCATGACGAACACCATGCCATTCACACACACTCCCAGCCCGTCCCCGGCGACCCCGGAACGCGTTGCGGAGGTATTGGCTAATCCGGGGTTCGGCACGCAGTTCACCGACCACATGGTGACCATCAGCTGGAATGCCGAGCAGGGCTGGCACGACGCCGCTGTCAAGCCCTACGCCCCGTTCACCCTCGACCCCGCGACGTCCGTGCTGCACTACGGCCAGGCGATCTTCGAGGGACTCAAGGCATACCGGCAGCCGGACGGCTCCATCGCGGCCTTCCGTCCCGACATGAACGCCGCGCGGTTCCGCACATCGGCACGGCGGCTGGCGATCGCGGAGCTGCCGGAGGAGCTGTTCCTCGCGTCGCTGCGTGAGCTGATCGCCGTCGACGGCAGGTGGGTGCCGGACGCCGAAGGTGCCTCGCTGTACCTGCGGCCGTTCACGATCTCCACCGAGGTCGGCCTCGGGGTGAACCGGCCAGCGGGCTCCTACCAGTACACGCTCTTCGCCTCGCCCGCCGGATCGTACTTCGCCAGCGGCCCTAAGCCGGTGAAGCTGTGGATGTCCACCGAGTACAGCAGGGCCGCGCCGGGTGGTACCGGGTATGCCAAGTGCGCCGGGAACTACGCCGCGTCGTTCTTGCCACAGGCCAAGGCGGTCGAGGAAGGCTGCGACCAGGTCGTCTATCTCGACGCCGCCACGCACCAGTGGGTCGAGGAGCTTGGTGGCATGAACCTGTTCTTCGTGCTCGGCTCAGGCGAAGATGCGCGGATCGTCACGCCAGAGCTGACCGGCACGCTGTTGCCTGGCGTCACTCGCGACTCCGTGATCACGCTGGCACGCGACTTCGGTTACGACGTCGAGGAGCGCAAGTTCTCCGCCGAGGAGTGGGAGAAAAGCGCCGTCTCCGGCGAGTTGACCGAGGTGTTCGCCTGCGGCACCGCCGCGGTGATCACGCCGGTGGGACATGTCAAGCACGCCGGTGGTGAGTTCAGCATCGCCGGTGGTGAGCCGGGCGAGCTGACCATGCGGCTGCGTGAGGAGCTCATGGGTATCCAGGTCGGCACCCGCGAGGATCCGCACGGCTGGCGGTACCCGCTGTCCTGACGGCGCGTCGGGCTGGGGCGTTGCGTTCGCTTCGGCGCCTACCCTGGCCCGACGTCCCTTACCGGGATCAGCCCGCGAGGGCGCGCACCGTCGTCATCAACAGCGGCAACGTCGCGACGATGCCCGCGTCGGCGTCGCCGCCGAGCCGCAGGTCAAGCAGCGGCGTGAGGTTGAGATGCTCCAGTGCCAGCTCATGCGCGGGCTCGGTGCTGGTGCTCACCGCGAGCAGCCATTCGCGAGTGCCCGATGCCAGTTCCTCGGCCAGCATCGCGGCGGCGCACACGGGTAGACCGCCGAGCACGATCGGGGTGCGGCGGGCGGCTGCCTGCGCGAGAAAGCCGGTCAGTGCCGCGATGTCCGCGCCTCCGGCGGCGCGCAGCAACGCGAGTGGATCGGCGAGCCGCGGCTTCGCGCGCCGCAGCGCATCGCGGATCGCCGCTGCCTTGACGGCCCAGCCCTTGTCGTCGATGCCTGACCCGCGCCCGACGACGGCGACTGGTTCGGTGCCGGTCAGCGCGGCGATGAGCGTCGCCGCCGGGGTCGTTGCCCCGACCCCGAGGTTGCCCGCGACCAGCAGGTCCGTGCCGGAATTGACCTCAGCATCGGCCACGGCGGCACCCGCGCGTACCGCGGCGAGCGTGTCCTCCTCGGTCAGCGCGTCGGTGACATCGATCGCCTCGCTGCCGTGGCCGAGCGCGTACTCGCCGTCGCCGCCGGTGAGGCCGACGTCGACGACCCGCACCCCAGCGCCTGCCGCTTCGGCGGCCGTGGCGAGTGGTCCCGACCCTGACGCCAGCTCAGCGGCCAAGTCGCGCGTCGTGCCCCCAGTGCGTGCCGATACCCCGCGCGCCGCGACACCGTGGTCCGCGGCGAAGACGACGATCCGGGGGCGAGATGGCAGGCGGGGCGGGCACTGGCCCTGGCACCCGGCGAGCCAGGCGGCAGCCGTGGTGAGGTCACCGAGCCCAAGCGGGCCAGCGGCCGATCCCACCGTGTCGTCGGCGCCCGCGAGGTGCCGCGTCGCGGCACGGGCGCTGCCGTCCGGTGGGCCGACCTCGGCAAACCGAAGCTCGTTCGCGCTGGTCTCCCGCGCGCTGGCCACTTCGTCCGCGGTGCTCATGACACCTTGACAGGATCGCCTGGCTTCACCCGTGGCTTAGGTACGCGCAGCCTGCGGATCTGGCTCGCCCGGATGAAGGCGTACCAGCCTATGGAGCGGCCCTTGATGTTCTCCTTCGGGAAGTTTTCCCGAGCCAGCCGCGTGATACGCCTGCCGTTGATAACGGCCTCGATCGCCATCGCGGCGAGCATCGCCATGGTCAGGAGTGTCGCCCACCGCTGCACCGCGAGATTCGGGATGAGCAGTGAGATGAAGACGACGATCGCCAGCGGCATGAACAGCCCGAGCAGGTTGTGCCTGGCATCAACGCAGTCCCGCACGAACGCCTTCACCGGGCCGCGGTCGCGCGGCAGCAGGTAGCGCTCGTCACCTGCCATCATGCGCTCGCGGCGTTCCCGCATCTCCGCCTTGCGGTCTTCCTTGCTGACCGGGTTGGTCTTACGCAGCTGACGACTACGTTTGATCGCCTCGCGGGTCGTCTTCGGCGGTGGCGCGACCGGACCACGCCGCCTGCCCTCGGCGTCTCGCCTGCTCGGTGTCGGACGGCCCTTCTTCGGGGTGTGCCGCCGGGGCGCGGAGTCGTCGCCGTTACCTTCGGCGGCGTCAAGGGCGGCGTCCTCGGTGTCGGCCGTACCTTCGGGTGTCGAGCTGCTGTTTCGACGCAAGAACCTCACATGGACAGCTTATTGCACCGATGGTGTCAAGGGCGCGATAGGTCGGCGGGCACGATATGTCACAGAGTTGTTCCCACGAGCGCGTCGTATGTCACCATGGAGAAGAAGCGACTGCGTGGAACAGACCGCGCGGCCACAGCGTTGACACGTGGCAGAGACTACACGCGCGACCTCGATGGGAGAGCCATGACGACTGCTGAGCAGAGCGGCGCGCAGACCGAAACCGGAGCGGACACGCACGGTGTCGTGCTGACCGACACCGCGGCCGCCAAGGCCAAGGCCCTGCTCGAGCAGGAGGGCCGGGATGACATGCACCTGCGCATCGCGGTACAGCCTGGTGGCTGTGCTGGCCTGCGTTACCAGCTGTTCTTCGATGAGCGCACGCTGGACGGCGACTTGTTCCGGGACTTCGGCGGGCTCAAGGTGGCGGTGGACCGGATGAGCGCCCCTTACGTGGACAATGCCGTCATCGACTTCGTCGACTCGATCGAGAAGCAGGGCTTCACCATCGAGAACCCGAACGCGGGCGGCTCCTGTGCCTGCGGGGACTCCTTTAACTGATCTGACGTAAACGACGTCGGGGCCGCGAGCGGTGTTGGCTCGCGGCCCCGACGTCGTTTCGCATGGTCCCGCTGGTCCCGGGTTCTCTCAGACGTACTCGTCCAGGTCGGCGACCTGGGCCTCACACGTCTCGTCGACTTCCCAGTGCGGTGCGGCGCGCGGCAGGATGACCGCAGGGCTCGCCTCGAGCGTGTGCGGGATGTCGGAGCAGTCAGCGATGAGCTGCTGCCAGGTTTCGGGTTCTTTCACGGTGCTCACGACGTCGACGGTAGGCGGCTCGCGCGTTCGTCGGTAGCCTTACCACTGGGTAGTTTCCCCAGGTGAGGTCAGTACAACCCTATTGGGGCATTACCGAAGTAGCTACTACGGCGGGAGTTCGATATGCCGCGGCTCGACATCACTGGCTCTCGGCTCGCGGTGTGCGGCAGCATCGCCACCGACCACCTGATGCACTTTCCCGGCAGGTTCGCGGACCAACTCGTCGAGGAACAGTTGCACCGGCTGTCGCTGTCGTTCCTCGCCGATGACCTCGTCGTCCGTAGGGGCGGCATCGGCGGCAACATCGCGTTCGGCCTCGGTGTGCTCGGAGCGGAGCCGATGCTTGTCGGCGCGGTCGGTGACGACTTCGCGGACTATGGCGCCTGGCTGCGGCGCAGCGGCGTCGACACCACAGGCGTGCACGTGTCCGAGGTCGCCCACACCGCGCGGTTCGTCTGCACCACCGACGAGGACAACTGCCAGATCGGCACGTTCTACGCAGGGGCGATGGCCGAGGCGCGCAATATCGAGCTGGCCCCGCTCGGTGTGTTCGGGCTGGTACTGATCAGCCCGGACGATCCCGCCGCGATGCTGCGTCACGCCGAGGAGTGCAGGCAGCGCGAGTACCCGTTCGCGGCCGACCCCTCGCAGCAACTCGCCCGGATGGACGGCGAGCAGGTACGGGACTTCATCGACGGTGCCGACCTGCTGTTCAGCAACGACTACGAGTTCGACCTCCTGCTACGCAAGACCGGCTGGCGCGAGGATGAGGTGCTCTCCCGCGTCGGCATGCGCGTGACGACGCTGGGAGAGAAAGGCGTCGAGCTCGTCAGCGCCGACGGCACGTACCTGCACGTCAGCGCTGTCCCGGAGACAACGAAAGCCGACCCGACCGGTGTCGGCGACGGCTTCCGCGCGGGTTTCCTCGCCGGACTGCGCCATGGGCTCAACCTCGAGCGCGCGGCGCAGCTCGGGTCGCTCATCGCGGTGCTCGTGCTGGAGACGGTAGGCACGCAGGAGTGGACGTTCGACCGCGCCCATGCCGTCAGCCGCATCCGCCGCGCCTACGGCGACGACGCGGCCGACGACATCGGCGCGGCTCTACCCAGCTGACCCGCCGCGCCGTGTCCTGCGTTCCGGACGCTGTGTCCTGCGTTCCGGACGCTGTGTCCTGCGCTCCCGACACCGTCACGGCAGGAGCAACATCGAGTCCCCGAACTCGTGCCACAGGTAGCGCTGCCGCACTGCCGCGTCGTAGGCGGCGCCCACTAGCTCCGGCCCGGCGACGGCTTCGAGCAGCAGTAGGTGGCTGGCCTCGGGCGGGTGCAGCCCGGTGATCAGCCCTGTGACTACACGCGCGGGACGGCCCGGCCCTAGTACGAGGTTCGTCCACCCTTCGGTCGCCGACACGACGCCCTCCGGTGACGCCGCCGTCTCCAACGCCCGCGTGACCGTGGTGCCGACGGCGATCACTCGACGTCCCGCCGCGTGCGCTGCCGCTACCTGTTCGGCCGTCGCGGCGGGAACGGCGAATCGCTCCGGCGTTGGCGGCTCGTGCAAGTCGGGGCTCGACACCCCGGTATGCAGCACGATTGGCACCACCGACACGCCCGTCACCAGCAGCCGCACCAGGAGGTCCGCAGTGAACGGCCTGGCCGCACTGGCCATCTCGGCGCTGCCCGGCTCGTTCGCGAACCCGGTCTGGTAGTCCGCGAGCGGGAAGTGCTGATCGACGTAGCCGTATCGGATCGGCCGACCGTATTGCGTCAGGTACTCGACGACATCGACGTCCGGTGAGACAGTGGCACGCCACAGTCGGGAGCGAAGCGCATCCGGGTCCGGGTACGGCCATACCAGGCGAAGCCGCGTCTCGTCTGGCAGCGTAACGACGTCGCCGGGGTGGGCGCCCAGATCGGGGCCGTGCCCGTCGGTTCGACGCAGCTCCACGACCCAATCGCCGTCATCAAGACGGGTGGACGTGTGCACCGGAACGGGTGTGCCGTCCGGTCGAGTACCGTCGATGGCGGCGGGCAACGTCGCTGAGGTGTTCACCACCACGACGTCGCCTGGTCCAATGTGGTCGGTCACGTCACGGAACCGGGTGTGCTCGATCGACGACGGACGCGCGACCAGGAGCCGCACGCCATCGCGGTTGAGGCCGCGTCGTTCCGGTGGTTCAGTCGCCGCGGCGTCAGGTGGCAGTGTGAAACGTGTCGCTGGTGCCGTCGATACGGCCGTCATGCCGGAGCCGCCTCGGTGAGATCGGCTCCTCGGTACCGGCCGCTCGGCAAGTCCGCGTCGAGCAGTCGCAGCAGCGCGGGCACGACCGTGGACGGGTCCGGGCGGTCGCTGATGTCCTCGCCAGGGAATGCCGCCTGGTGCATGGCGGTGTTCATGTCGCCGGGGTCGAACGAGTACACGCGCAACTCGGGGTGTTCGGCGCCGAGGATCGCGGTCAGGTGATCGAATGCCGCCTTCGACGGGCCATAACCACCCCATCCGGCGTATGGCTCGATCGCGGCGTCTGACGAGATGGCGACGACGCGGCCGGCGTTGGCGCGCAATTGGGGGAGAAGCAGCTGAGTGAGGGCGAGTGGCGCGACGACGTTCACGGCGTACACCCGTTCCAGTGACTCGATGGGGTAGCTGGCGAGCGAGGGCATTGGGCTCGGACCGAGTTCGCTCGCGTTGTGGATGACCAGCGACGCACCGTTGCCGCGTTCCGCCGCTGCCGCCGCGAGCGCATCACGATGGTCCGGATCGGCGACATCGCCTGGAACGGTGGTGACGGATGCCGCGGGAAGGTGTTCGATCGCGGCGATGAGCCGGTCGATGTCACGCGCTCCGGTGACAACATGCCAGCCGGCGCGCACCAGTTCGGTGACGGTGGCGAGTCCGAGGCCGCGTGAGCCGCCGGTAACGACGGCGATGGGTGTCGTGGAATCAGTCATGACTTCATCGTCAAACTTCAAGTTGACTTGAAGTCAAGGAATTTCGAGATCGATTTTCGGTTCTGTGGACGAGAATCCGGCACGTCACGGATGACATGCCGGAAGTTGAGTGACGAATTCGGCGTCCCGAGTGCCGAATACAGAGTCCTGAACGTCGGACACAGCGTCGTGAGTGTCGGACACAGCGTCGTGAACGTCGGACACGACCGTCAGCGGGTGGCCTCCTTGGCGTGGAGGGCCTTCACCGTGGGGGAGGTGCTGACGTCACCGGGCCTTGGGTATGTCCGAAACACCCGGTCGGCGGTACCGGAAGTCGTCACAGTGAACCAGTAGTGCTCGTTTTTGTAGTGGTGTAGCCGGTGGTTGCGCCAGAGTGCTCGGTATGTCCGGGAGCGTGGCCGGTAGTCGCTGTGGATCAGGTAGTGCGTCCACTCGTAGACGAGGCCGATAGCGGCGAGTGTTGTCAGGAACGTCAGACCGAGACCGAGCCGAGGAAACGCGAACAGTGCGATCGCCGTATTCGCGAGCAGCAGCCAGGCCAGTACCTGCCATGGAATGAACACGAGCGGTACGTCGCGTGGGTCCGCGTGGTGCTCGCGGTGCTTGCGCGAGACCAGTGGGTCAAAGGTGACCTTGCCGATCGTGCGTGGCTTCCAATGCAGCACGACGACGTGCACGATCCACTCGATGAACGGGAACGACGCGACCATGATCACGGGAACGATCGCGTCGGTGAGTCGCCAGTCGCCGACGAACAGCCGTGCGATGAGCGCCCCGACTAACGTGGTGCCGATGAACCACGGGGATGGGTGCCGCCAGAACTCGCGCCACGCAGCGCTGAGCGGAAAAGACTTTCTGCGGGAGCCGGTCATGGCGGCTTCGTCCGAACGCAGCCGCTCCTTCGCCCTGGCGTCGATGTCCGCTTTCGCCTCGCTGGTCATAGCTCCTCCAGTCGATCGAGGACGGTCATAATCGCGGTCGTCGCTGGGCTCAGCAGGTCCAGCGTCGCTGTCCGTGCGGTGTCGGCGTCGCCGGCCACGATGGCGTCGGCGAGTGAGCGGTAGTTTTCGACCCGGGTGACCTCGGCCGCCATGGTGGTAGTCAGCGCGCCGATCGCGGGTTCGTATGCCGCGCGCAGTCCGTTGAACATCAGTCGGAACGCGATCGAGTCGGCGCCGTCGACAACGTGGTCCCAGAACGTCAGCGCGTGCTGTTGCTGCGCGACGGGGTCGCCTGTCGCGGCGTTGAGCGCTTCGATTGCCTCCGCCAGTGGCTGCTTCAGTCGCGCGCCGCCGCGTTCGGCCGCGAGCATCGCGACCTTCGGCCCGACGTGTAGCCGGGCCTCCAGAATGCTGCGCACCACTTTCGGGTCCGGCCGCCCGGACGGCGAGAGCAGCCGGGGCAACAGGTCGAGCCCAGCGTGCTGACGGTAGTCCTTCACGACGGTGCCGCCGCCCTGTTTGACCTGGACCAGCCCGGCGTGCGTCATCCGTTGGATCGCCTCACGTACGGCGGGCCGGGAGACGCCGAGTACCTCGGCGAGCCTGCGTTCGCTTGGCAGCGGCTCACCCGCGGCGAGTTCGCCGTCGATCATGTCGGCGAGAAGCTGATCGAAGACCTCATCGGTGACCGACCTGCGGTCTACACGTCGTAGCGCCATGACCAGGACTGTAGTCAGTCAATGGTAAGAGGTCAAGTGGTAAGACCACGTCCACGACGTCGAGAGCAAGGGCCCACGACGTCGCGAACGCGCTACAACCGCACGGGGTACCGCGGTTCCGGGATCTCCGGTTTGATGCGGCCTTCAATGAAGATGCCGTGCCAGATCATGAACACCAGCAGCGCCCAGAGGCGTCGGCTGTGATCCAGCGCGCCCGACTTGTGCTCGTCGAGCAGCCGCAGCACCGCCTGCTTGTCGAGGAACTCCTCGGTGCGTGAGTCGTTGATGATGCCGCGTGCCCAGTCGTACATCTCGTCGCGCAGCCACAGTCGGATCGGGACGGGAAAGCCCAGCTTGCGCCGGTTCAGCACGTGTGGCGGCACGATCTCGGACAACGCCTTGCGCAGCGCGTGCTTCGTCGTCTCGCTCGTGATCTTCTCACTCAACGGAATGTCGGCGGCGACTCGGAACACCTCGCGGTCCAGGAACGGCACGCGCAGCTCCAGCGAGTTCGCCATCGTCATCTTGTCCGCCTTGACCAGGATGTCGCCGCGCAGCCACGTGAACAGGTCGACATGCTGCATCCGGGCCACTGGATCCCAGCCCTCCGAGATCCGGTAGGGCTCAGCGGTGACGTCAGCGTGCCCGACGCCCTCGACGTAGCTGCGCAGCACCCCGCGCAGCTGGTCGTCCCGGAAGATCCGAGCGTTGCCGTAGTAGCGCTCCTCTAGTGGGAGCGCGCCGCGCCGCAGTAGGTCCTTGCCTCGCGTGCCCTCCGGGATCTTGGTGGACACCTTGCCGAGCGCGCGCCGCAAGCCACCAGGCATCTTCTCGAACGCGCGCAGCGAGATCGGTTCGCGGTAGATGGTGTAGCCGCCGAACAGCTCGTCGGCGCCCTCCCCAGACAGCACCGCCTTCACGTGTTTGCGGGCCTCGCGGGCGATGAACCACAGCGGCACCAGCGCGGGGTCGGCGACGGGATCGTCCAGGTACCAGACGATCAGCGGTAGCGCCTCCATCATCTCGTCGGCCGACACCGTGCGGACGACGTGCTTCACGCCGATCGCCGCCGCCGACTCCGCCGCGACGTCCACTTCGGAGTACCCCTCGCGCTCGAACCCGGTGGTGAACGCGATGAGGTTCGGGTTGTGCTCCTTGGCCAGCGCGCAGGTCGCCGTCGAGTCGATACCGCCGGAGAGGAACGCCCCCACGGTGATGTCCGGGTCCGCGATCATGTGCTTGGCGACCGAGTCGCGCATCACATCGGTGATCCGCTTGTGCAGCGCGGCCGACTCTTCGGGACCAGCCACTTGTCGTGCGGTGAATTCGGGGAAGAAGTACCGCGTGATCTTCACCTCACCACCGGGAGCCGCGGTGAAGCGACAGCCGGACTCGATGCGGCGGACGTCGGCGTGCAATGTCTCCGGCTCGGGCACGTACTGCAGCGTGAGGTAGTGCTGCAACGCGGTTTTGTCCAGCGTGTCGCCGGTGCCGAGGGTGTGTGACAGCTCGAGCAGGCTCTTCTTCTCGCTGGAGAACGCCGCACCCCGGGAACCGGCCGCGTAGAACAACGGCTTGATACCGAACGGGTCCCGTGCACCGAAGACGACCTTGCGCTCGGCGTCCCAGATCAGGAACGCGAACATGCCGCGCAGCTCATCGACGCCCGCCTCGCCGAGGTAGTGGTACGCGGCGATGATGGCCTCGCCGTCGCCGGAGGTGTTGAACACCGCGCCGTGCTCGGCGGTGAGACGTTCCCGCAGCTCACGGAAATTGTAGATCTCGCCGTTGAAGTTCAGCGTGTAGCGTTGCGGCGACTCCGGCGGGCCCCAGGTCAACGGCTGGTGTGAGTGTTCGACGTCGATGAACGCCAGTCGGTTGAAGCCGAAGACGACCTCGGCGTCGGCCCAGGTGTCGCTCTCGTCGGGGCCTCTGTGGCGCTGGCAGTGCAACGCGGCCTTGACGGCTGGCCGCGCCGCAGTGGCGTCGTCTTCGCTAGCGCAGATCAGTCCGAGCAGGCCACACACGTGCTTACAACACCTCATCGTTGTGCCGATTCTTCCTGGTGGGGACTCAGTATGCCCGCCCGAGGAACGTGAGGCGTGCCGCCCCGGCGCGCTGAACGCCGGTTCGTTCGGATAGGCTCCGCTCGGCGACAAAACGTCGTGAGTGATCCAGTCGAGGAGGCGTGACGCAGTGGGTCGGAAGAGGCATGTCCCGGCATCACGGTGGTCGAGAGCGGGCAAGATCGCCGCGCTGGCCGGGGCTGTCGCCGTCACGGTGAGTGGCTGCTCGGTCGACGAGGTGCTCCGTTTCGGCTGGCCGGTCGGGGTCACCCCCGAGGCCGAGCAGATGCGGGAGCTCTGGACCTGGACGGTGCTCGCGGCGCTGGCGGTCGGTGTGCTGGTATGGGGCCTGATCTTCTGGTCGGTCGCTTTCCACCGCAAGAAGAAGGACGACGACGAGCTGCCGCGCCAGTTCCAGTACAACGTGCCGCTTGAGCTGTTCGCCGTCGTGCTTCCGACGATCATGGTCTGCGTGCTGTTCTTCTTCACCGCGACCACCGAGGTGAGCGTGCTCGCGGAGGAAGAGGACCCCGACGTCACCGTCGACGTGGTCGCCTTCCAGTGGAACTGGGAGTTCAAGTACCCAGAGGAAACGACTTCCGAAGGCGAGCCCATCAGCACGGTCGGCAGCTCCACCGAGATCCCGCTGCTGGTGCTACCCACCGACAAGCGGATCCAGTTCAACCTGGAGTCCACCGACGTCATCCACTCGTTCTGGGTGCCTGAGTTGCTCTTCAAGCGCGACGTGTTCCCACGCCCCGAGAAGAACAACCAGGACAACACCTTCCAGATCACCAGCATCGACAAGGAAGGCGCGTTCGTCGGCCGCTGCGCCGAGCTGTGCGGCACCTACCACTCGGTGATGAACTTCGAGGTCAGGGCGCTCTCCCCGGCGGACTACGACGAGTACATTCGGCTGCGGAAGCAGGTCAACCCGGACACACAGGTGCCGTACACCGCGTCCGAGGCTCTCGAGGAGATGAACTGCGGTGAGCTGTGCGAGCCGTTCGCGACCACGACCCGCCCGTTCACGACCGACCGCACGGCCGACTCGGCGGTGGGCTGACCCGGTGGTCGTCCGTACTGAACCACTAGCAGCAACGCAAGCACTGAGAGGCGAGAGGGTGACGGCCAGATGAAGGTCGAAGCGAGGATTTTTGAGATCGTCACGATCTTCGCGTTCTTCATCGCCATCGTGTACGCCGTGATGACCGGTCTGATGACCCGCGACGGTGTCGAGCCGATCGGCACGGTGGCGCTCATCCTCACCGGTGGCCTTGCCTTGCTCGCCGGGAGCTACTTCCGATTCATCGCCCGCCGTATCGAGCAGCGGCCGGAGGACCACGACGACGCCGAGGTAAGCGACGGTGCTGGTGAGCTTGGCTTCTTCAGCCCCGGCAGTTACTGGCCGGTCGCGGTCGCCGCCGCTGCCGCGCTCGCCGGTATCGCGCTGGCGTACTTCGCGGTCTGGCTGCTGGTCATCGCCACGGTCCTGCTGCTGATCACCATCGGTGGCTTGGTGTTCGAGTACCACCGTGGTCGCGGCGAGGCCGGTCCCGCCGCCGACTGAAGATACCCCCGGCCGGATGCGGTCGTGTCCCCTGCTCTCGACGTCGTTTCCCTCGGTCTCGACGCCGTGTTCCACGCTCACGACCGTCTCGGTGCGAGCGCGGCCAGCAGGATCGCCATCATCCCCGCGCCTTCCACGGGCGTGACGTGGTGCCCGTAGGCGAGGCTGTCCACGATCACCGCCACCACCGGATACAGGTACGAGATCACGGCGACGGTTCCGGTCGGCAGCCGTCCGACGCTGGAGTACATCAGCACGTACATGACCGCGGTGTGCACCGTCCCCAGCAGTAGGAGCCAACCGAATCCGGCGGGGTCCGCTGGCAACGGCGTGAGCAGCAGCGCGGGAGCGAGCAGCGCCGTCCCGGCCGCGAGTTGCACGGCAGCGACGACGTGGGCGCGCAGGTGCGACAGTTGCTTGGCGATCAACGTCGCGCCCGCGTACAGCGTCGCGGCGGCGAGCGCGAGGGCGATGCCGGACAGCCGCACCGGCTGACCGTCGGCCCCTTCCGCGCCGAGCGAGATCGCTACAACGCCGCCGAACGCGATCACCGCACGCGTCAGGTGACCGCGGGTGATCCGCTCGCCCAGCAACACCGCCGCAAGCCCGACCAGCAACAACGGCTGCGTGTGGTACACGACCGTGCCCACGGAGATCGACGACAGCGCGTAGGACGTGAACAGCAGCACCCAGTTCAGCACCAGCAGCACGCCACCGAGCACGATCATCCCGAAGTCACGCCTGCTCAGCCCACGCAACGTCGGCAGCAGCCACCCACGCGCCGAACTCCACACGATCAGCAGCAGACCGCCGACCAGGCATCGCGCGAACGCCGCCGCGGGTGCTTCCGCACCGCTTTCCACGACGACCGCGCCGATCGTGCCGGACAGCGCCATGGCGGCGGTCCACTGCACCAGCGGCGTCCGTGACATTGATGACCGCGGCGATTCCGGTGCCGTGCCAGGGGATTCGGGAGCGTGGGTCGTTGTCATGTCGATCAGCCTGCCCGGCGCGTCAGCGGCCGACGAGAGTCGGAAATGACATGGACAGCAAAAGGTGTGACAGACTCGTCGGATGACACGCGGCGTGAACCGGGTGGCCGTCGTCGTGGCCGGCGAGGTGTCGCCGTTCGAGCTGGGCGTCGCATGCGAGGTCTTCGGCACCGACCGCACCGCCGACGGCATCGAGGGCTGGGACTTCGCCGTCTGCTCACCGGGCGGAAAGGTCGTCGCGAGCTGGTCGTCGTTCACCCTGGGCGGGCTCGCGCCGCTGTCCGTGGCGCGCGAAGCCGATCTCGTGATCATCCCCACGTGCGCGCCGCGCTCCGAACCGCCGCCCGTCGAGGTGTTGGACGTCGTGGCCGAGGCGCACGACCGGGACGCCCTGGTCGCCGGGTTCTGCGCCGGGGTGTTCACGCTCGGCTACGCGGGCCTGCTGGACGACCGGCGCTGCACGGTGCACTGGTTCTACGAGCAGCAGTTCCGGCGAACGTTCCCGCGCGCGAAGGTCGATCCGAGCGCGTTATACGCCGAGGACGACGGCGTGCTCACCAGCGCGGGCACCGTCGCCGCCGTCGACCTGTGCCTGCATCTCGTCCGCAAGACCAGGGGAGTGGCGGCCGCGACGGCGCTGGCCAGGCGCATGGTCACCGCGCCACACCGCACGGGCGGGCAGGCGCAGTTCGTCGCCGCACCTGTACCGGAGGATGTGAGCGACGACGCCGTCGTGGCCGAGGTGCTGGAGTGGATCGAGCGCAGACTGGACCAGCCGATCACCGTCGCGGAGCTGGCACAGCGCAGCGGGCTCGGCGAGCGGACATTCCTGCGCCGCTTCGCCGCCGCCACCGGATCGACGCCACACCGCTGGCTCACCGAACGCAGGCTGGATCGCGCCCAACACCTGCTGGAGACGACTGGGCTCGGCGTGGACGACATCGCCGTGGCCTGCGGCTACGGTTCAGCGGCCGCACTTCGGCACCAGTTCGCGCGGCTGCGCGGGACGAGCCCGAGTCAATACCGGACGACGTTCGCGCGCGCCGATAGCTGAGTGGATCTAGAGCGCAAATGGTCGTCCAGATAACCACGAGTGCTCAAGATCTACACGGCGAGCGGGGGACACGGCGTCGGGAGCGGGGGACACGGCCGCGGCGGCGCTAGCCTGCCAGTGACTTCGAGACCCGCGCCCAGTTCTCTAGCAGTGTGGCCGCTTTGCCGGAGTCAAGCGCCTCCTCGGCGGTGGCGATGCCCGCGCGCAGGTCGTCGTCGAGCGACGCGGAGAAGCCCCGGTAGGAGGCGATCGCCGCGCCCGCGTTGAGGACGACGGCGTCGCGCACCGGGCCGCGCGTGCCCGCCACCAGGTCGCGTACCACTGTGGCGTTGGTCTCGGCGGAGCCGCCCTTCAGGTCGGCCACCGAGGCGCGCGGAATGCCGAACGCCTCCGGGTCCACCGACGTCCGCTGGACGTCACCAGCGCTGACCCGCCATACCGTGCTGGTAGTGGTCGTGGTCAGCTCATCGAGACCATCGTCACCCCGCACGACCAGCACACTCGCGCCGCGACCGGCGAACACTCGCGCCAGCACCTCCAGCTTGTCCGCGTACGCGCAGCCGACGAGGCCCGCGCTTGGCTGCGCCGGGTTCGTGAGCGGACCGAGCAGGTTGAACGTCGTCGGGATGCCGAGTTCCTTGCGGGTTGGCCCGGCGTGACGCAGTGCGGGATGGAACGTGGGTGCGAAGCAGAACCCGATCCCGACCTCGGCGACGCAGTCCCGCACCGCGTCGGGTGAGAGGTTCACCACGATCCCCAGCGCCTCGAGGACGTCGGCCGCGCCGCAACTGGACGACGCCGCCCGGTTGCCGTGCTTGACGACCGGCACGCCCGCCGCCGCCGTGACGAGCGCGCTCATGGTGGAGACGTTCACGGACCCGGAACGATCGCCGCCGGTGCCGACGATGTCCACCGCCGTGCCAGGCACCTCGACCCGGTGCGCGTGGGCGAGCATCGTGTCGGCGAGGCCGATGACCTCGCGCGGCGTCTCACCTTTGGCGCGCAGTGCGACCGCGAAGCCCGCGATCTGCGATGGCGTCGCCTCACCCTTCATGACCTGCGCCATCGCCCACGCGGTGTCCTCCGCGGTGAGGTCGGTGCCCGCGACGAGCCGGTCGAGCAGCGCGGGCCAGGTGTGGGTGCTCACAGGTCCTCCTATTACGCCGTTGCTGGCAGCCGGTTCCGCAGCACCTCGGCCACGGTCTCGGCAGCGGCGATCGGGTCGAGCGGGTGCACAAGCACCGCGTCGGCCTGCGACCACGTGGCGAGCCACTTGTCGTCGGGGCGGCGTACCGAGACCACGATTGGCGGGCACTCGTCCAGCTCGTTCTTGAGCTGCCGCGCCAGCCCCATGCCGCCGGTCGGCTGCGCCTCGCCGTCGAAAATCGCCAGGTCGACGGTGCCGGAGTCCATCTCAGCGAGCACGTCGGCCACGGTCTCGGCCTCGACGTAACTGACCCTGCCGATGTCGGCGGCGGGCCTGCGGCCGATCGCTGTGATGATCGCCTCACGGACGTCGGCGCGGTGGCTTAGCACCAGGATTTTCAACGGCTCGCTGGTCATGGCGGGTCGGCCCTCCGTCTTCATTCCCCAGTCAGGGTGTCGTTGGCTGCCGCCGCTGACTCTATCTGGAGTCAGGTTTGCCGAGGTAAGGGCCAGCGCTACCGGACAGATGATCACCGGTGGCCCTACCCGGGGGCGCGGCGCGGGAGGTGAGAAGCCATAATGCGAGACGTGACTACGGCAGCGCCCACGATCAGCCAGCGCGTGCACTCGCTGAACCGCCCCAACATGGTCAGCGTCGGCACGATCGTCTGGCTGTCCAGTGAACTGATGTTCTTCGCTGGACTCTTCGCGATGTTCTTCACGGTCAAGGCCCAGAACGACGACGGAGTCTGGCCACCGATCAACGATGCCACCGGGGAACCGATCCACCTGGACATTCCCTACGCATTGCCCTTCACGATCATCCTGGTGGCCTCGTCGTTCACGTGCCAGCTCGGCGTGTTCGCCGCCGAGCGGGGCGACGTGTTCGGTCTGCGTCGGTGGTACATCCTTACGTTGATCATGGGCGCCATCTTCGTTGGCGGCCAGGCGTACGAGTACGTACAGCTGGTCAACGAGGGCGTCACGATCCCCTCCGGGCCGTTCGGCACCGTGTTCTACATGACCACTGGTTTCCACGGGCTGCACGTGATCGGCGGGCTGATCGCGTTCGTGTACCTGCTCATGCGCACCAAGATGAGTAAGTTCACACCGGCTCAGGCGACATCGGCCATCGTGGTCTCCTACTACTGGCACTTCGTCGACATCGTCTGGATCGGGCTGTTCGCGGTGATCTACATCGTGCCGTAACCCCAGACAAGACCAGACAGTGTGACACCCTCGAACTGACAGCAAGGTTGCCGCAGACATGACCCCTAGGAAGCTCCGAGTTCGCTCCGGCAGCAAGGCCAGGCGTCGCATCGCCGGTCTGCTCGCGCTCGGTATCGCACTGATGGCCGCTGGTGGCCTCTATGCCCTGTTCGTGCCGGAGCCCCAGACCGCGCAGGCGCAGGGGGACCCCGCGCTGCTGCGTGAGGGCGCCGAGATCTACAACAACACGTGCATCACGTGTCACGGGGCGAACCTCGACGGCGTCGAGGGCCGTGGTCCGAGCCTCATCGGCGTCGGCGAAGCCGCGGTGTACTTCCAGACGTCGACCGGCCGGATGCCGATGGTGCGACAGGAGGCCCAAGCCTCCCGCAAGCCCGCGAAGCTCACTCCGGAAGAGATCGACGCGCTCGGCGCCTATATCCAGGCGCACGGCGGTGGCGCGGAGCGGCCTGAGCAGAAGGGTGAGGCGCTGCGTGGCGACAACCCAGCGCGAGGCGCGGAGCTATTCCGGCTGAACTGCGCGTCTTGCCACAACTTCACTGGGCAGGGTGGTGCGCTGTCGTCGGGCAAGTACGCCCCGCCGCTGGAACCGGCCAACGAGGAACAGCTCTACACCGCGATGCTCACCGGGCCGCAGAACATGCCGAAGTTCTCCGATCGGCAGCTCAGCCCGGAGGAAAAAGAGGACATCATCGCCTACGTGAAGTCGGTCTCCGACGGCAACAACAACCCGGGCGGCAACTCGCTCGGCGGCTGGGGGCCCGCCTCGGAAGGCATGATCGCGTGGGTCGTCGGTATCGGCGCCATCATCGCCGTGACGCTGTGGATTGGATCGAGGGCAGGTCATGAGTAGCGGTAACGACCAGCAGCTTCCCACCGAGGCTGAGCTCGCCGAGATGGACCGCGACCAGTTGGTCGCGCTCGGCGGCAAGCTGGACGGTGTCGAGCTCGCCGAGTACCCGGACCCGTGGCCGGTTAAGGGAACCCGCGCCGAGAAGCGGGCCGAGCGTACGATCGCGCTGTGGTTCACGCTCGCGGGCGTGGCTGGTCTGGCGTTCCTGATCGCGATGATCTGGTGGCCCTGGCAGTACGCTCCCCCGACGGAGAGTTCGCAGCACTTCTGGTACCAGCTCTACACCCCGATGCTGGGCATCACTCTCGGTGTCGCGATCCTGGCGTTCGCGGTCGGGATCTTGCTGTACACCAAGAAGTTCATCCCGCACGAGGTCGCGGTCCAGCAGCGCGATGACAACATGGGCGCCGGTTCGGACGAGCTGCACCGGCAGACGTTCGCGGCGCATTTGGCCGACGCGGGTAACCGCAGCACCGTCGCGCGCCGGTCGGCGATCAAGCGCGGCGCCGGCTTCGGTGTCGGCATGCTCGGCCTCGGCACGGCGATCTTGCCGCTGATCGGGTTCATCAAGAACCCGCACAAGGACTCCGGCACTAAAGACGGTCTTTACCACACAGGGTGGAAGCAGGAGAAGCCTGGTGAGAAGGTGTTCCTGCGCCGCTACACCGGTAACCCGCACGAGGTCGTGCTTGTTCGACCGGAGGACCTCGACGCGGGATCGATGGAGACGGTCTTCCCGTTCCGGGAAAGCGAACGAGACGATGAGCACGCGCTGCTCGTGGCCGTGAAACGGGCCGACAACCCAGTCATGTTGATCCGCCTGCGCCCCCAGGACGCCGAGAAGGTCGTCAAGCGTAAGGGCCAGGAGGACTTCAACTACGGCGATTTCTACGCCTACACCAAGATCTGCAGCCACGTCGGGTGTCCGACCTCGCTGTACGAGCAGCGGACAAACCGGATCCTCTGCCCGTGCCACCAGTCGCAGTTCGACGCGCTGCAGTATGCGAAGCCGGTGTTCGGTCCCGCGACGAGGGCGCTCGCGCAGCTGCCCATCACGCTGGATCCCGAGACGGGATACCTGATGGCCAAGCACGACTTCATCGAGCCAGTCGGTCCGGGATTCTGGGAGCGCAAGTCATGAGTGAGCTGACGACGCCCACCAAGGGCGACCCGTTGCCGCAGAAGATCGCCGCGGCGCAAGCGGACGAGGCCGACAAGCGCTACCACGCCGCCAAGGGACTGCGGCACCAGATGAACAAGGTCTTCCCGACGCACTGGTCGTTCCTGCTCGGTGAGGTCGCGCTCTACAGCTTCATCATCCTGCTGCTGTCCGGTGTGTACCTGACGCTGTTCTTCGACCCCTCCATGGAGGAGGTCATCTACGACGGCGCGTACAAGAACCTCCAGGGCATCCCAATGTCGCGGGCGATGGAGAGCACGCTGGAGATCTCGTTCGAGGTCCGAGGCGGGCTGTTCATCAGGCAGATCCACCACTGGGCCGCGCTGATCTTCGTCGCCGCGATGGCGGCGCACATGATGCGCGTGTTCTTCACCGGCGCGTTCCGCCGTCCGCGTGAGGCCAACTGGGTCATCGGCGCGCTGCTGCTGATCCTGGGTATGTTCGAGGGCTTCTTCGGCTACTCGCTGCCGGACGACCTGCTCTCCGGTACCGGTGTTCGCGCGACGTTGTCCGGTATCACGCTCTCGGTGCCGGTGATGGGCACGTGGGTGCACTGGGCGCTGTTCGGCGGGGAGTTCCCCGGTACGGAGATCATTCCAAGGCTGTACACGCTGCACATCCTGATCGTGCCGGGCATCATGCTGGCGCTGATCGCGGTGCACCTCGGTCTGGTCTGGTATCAGAAGCACACCCAATTCCCTGGGGTGCGGCGCAAGGAGACCAACGTCGTCGGCGTGCGCATCATGCCGGTGTTCGCGCTCAAGGGTGGCGCGTTCTTCGCGGCCGTGACCGGCGTGATCGTGTTGATGTCCGGTGTGTTCCAGATCAACGCGGTGTGGAACATCGGGCCGTACAACCCCTCGCAGGTGTCCGCCGGTTCGTGGCCGGACTGGTACCTGGCGTGGGCTGACGGCATCCTGCGAATCTGGCCAGCCTGGGAGATCTACCTGGGCGACTACACCATCCCGCCGGTGTTCTTCGCGGGCGGCGTGCTGCTTCCCGTGATGTTCACCCTGCTGATCGCCTATCCGTTCCTCGAACGCAAGCTGTCCGGGGACACCGCGCACCACAACCTGTTGCAGCGGCCGAGGGACGTGCCGGTGCGGACCGGTATCGGTGCCATGGCGATCACGTTCTGGATGGTGCTCGAGCTGTCCGGATTCAACGACATCATCGCGTTCACGTTCGACATCTCGCTGAACGCGACGACGTGGATCGGCCGCATCGGGTTGCTGGTTTTCCCACCGATCGCGTACTACGTCACCTACCGGATCTGCCTCGGCTTGCAGCGGGCGGATCGTGAGGTGCTGGAGCACGGTCTCGAGACCGGCATCATCAAGCGGCTGCCACACGGTGAGTTCATCGAGGTGCACCAGCCGCTCGGCCCGGTCGACGACCACGGCCACCCGGTGCCGCTGGAGTACCAGGGCGCTCCGGTGCCAAAGAAGATGAACGAGCTCGGCTACGCGGGCAAGGCCGTCGCGGGGTCGTGGCTGACTCCCGACCCGGCGGAGGAGACTATCGCGCTGGAGCGGGCGCAGGCCGCGCAGCATGGCAACGGTGCGAACGGTCACGGTGCCGAGGGCCACGCCGTCAGCGGCCACGACGAGGGCAGCGGCGACGGTCACGCCGAGATCGAGGCGCCAGCGAGCACCCGCGAGAGCTGACCGCGCCACTGGACGCACCACGGCGGGCGGAGAACACGGAGTTCTCCGCCCGCCGTCGCGTTGTGTGGGGTGGTTGGCTGACAACCTCCCCAACCCCGTCAGTAAGCGCTGCTGGGCATCCAGTCCTTGTAGCCGTAGCCCGTGTCGCCGGTCTTGGGCTCGATCCACCACAGCTGGCGTGGATCGGACCGGTCGCAGGCCACCATTCGTAGCCGAGCGCCCTTCCCTGTCCCTGGGACGGCGGCGCACAGCCCCGGTTTCGCCGTCGAACGGATCAGGCCTTCGTCCAGCCTGAACGTCTGGTTCTGCCCGCCTCGGCAGTTGTAGATCACTAGCTCGTGTCCCGCGGCGAGGCCGTCCTCGACGTGAGCGCAGCGGTCATGGGTGAGTTCGATATGCAGGGTGTCGCGTGTCGGGTCGAGCCACCAACCCTGGTTGCGCCCGCCATGGCAGGTCCACTGCAACAGGTCATAGGTGTTGCGGGTGGAGTAGCCCTCCGAGTCGACGCACAGCCCGGACGCCAGGTTGCGCAACTGCCGAAAGTCGAGCTGCCCGCCGTAGAGCGCGACATCGTTGGTGCTGCCGGGATCGACACACGTCGCCGTTGGCATCGCCGGCTGGGAGTAGAACGCACCCATGCATTTGCCGAACGCGCCGTGGCCGCGTGCGTTCGGGTGCCAGGACTGCCGGTACGTGTTGCCGTCGAACGGGTCGCCGCCGTTGGACTTCACGCCGGTCACCCACGTGTTCTGGGTGCACGGCTCGTGACCGTGGAACAGCCTGCTGGCGTCGAGGTAGCGCACTCCGTTCTGCTCGGCGGCGTCGCGAATGGCGCGTTCGAACAGCGGGACGACCTTGTTGCGGCCGAGTGCCATGTCTTTGAGGTAGAGCAGGCAGCCGCCGTTGTACCAGCCGGGAAAGTCCGGGTTGTCCTCGACGTCGGGGCTCGCGGGTCCTGGGTAGCTCATCACGACGAGCTGGTAGTCACTCGCTGCGTAGCCCGCGTCGGTCATGGTCTGCTTCACGCTGGTGACCGCCGTGGCGAGGTTCTCGCCGGACACCGTCACGCGCGCCTGGACGGTGTCTGTGTAGTCCGGCCAGCAGTTGCCCAGGAAGAAGATGCGCCGAATCGTACAGTCGGTGACGACAGGACCGAACTCGATGCCGCCGGAGTCGTTGGCGCTCGCCACGATCCAGACCAGCTTCACGTTGAGGTTGCGAGCGGTGATCGCCAGGTTGTCCCCTTGGTTCAGTTCGTCCCACTGCCGCGCGCCACTGCCCTCGATGAGGTGCTTGGTGGCCGCGCCGGAACAGGCGAGGTTGCGCGTGACGTCGACAGGGATGCCGGTGCGATGGATGGCGGCGTGCTTGGCGCGGTGGCACCAGTTCTCATCGCCGTCCCCGTCGTCGTCGCCGTTGGTGCCGGTCTCGTACGGACCTTGCCCTTCGCCGGAGATCTCGCTGTCGCCCATGCTGACGACGGCGGTGTCGCGCTCGGCCCGCGGGCGAATCTCCGGGCTGCCGTAGCGCTCGGTGGCGCGCTCCTTGCGGATCTTTTCCAGCTCCGGTGGCAGCGGTGTGATCGTCTGGCCAGCTTGCGCGGTGGCGGTCGCGAACGGCGGGCCCAAGAACAGCGCACCGATCAACGTGAGTACGCCGAGCACGAGCACGCCCGCGCGTCTAAGCGGGTGATAGCAGGGTGAGGTGATCATGACGCCCCCTCGTGGTGGGTGGGATCCGACGAAACGCCGGCTCTGTGATCGACATCACCGTACGGGGCGCACCAGAAAAAGTGAATAATGTTCGTATACGTGGGTGGCGACGATTACACCGATCGCTGATGGTGCGCGACGGCTGGATGGGCTAGCGGGATGCTCGCTACGACGCCGTTTCCAGCGCCCGCGCCTGCGACACCCGCTCCAGCCACTCGCCCCAGCCGCCAGCGGCACGGGCGGGTTCGGCCCACGGTCTCGTCGTGCGCACGATCCGGACGCCCGGCCGGTGCAGCCAGCGCAGCAGCACCGAGATTTCCTCGGGCGAACCGCCGCGCAGCGGCCCTTCCCCCGCGATGACCGTTTCCGCGCTCGCGACCAGCGACTCAACGACCGGCATGGGCGCGGTGCCGCGCCGCGCGACACCCGCCGACGCGAGCCTTCCGTGGCGGATGACGGCGAACTCCCAGCCGCCAGAGCCGTCGGGCGAAGCGGCGATCAACTCCTCGATCGCGGCTAGCGCCGCCATCGAGTGCGCCGACGCCACGTTGCGAACCAGCGCGGCCAGTTCATCCCTGCGGCTCGCCGCCAGTTCGAAACGTTCGGCGCTCGCCAGCGTGTCCACTTCGTCGGCGGCAGTACGTAGCAGATCGCCGTCAGTGCCCGCGATCAGCGAGCTGACGCGGCTCACAAGGGGCGCGTACTCCTCAGTGGACTGCCATCCCGCACAGGGCGCTCCGCACCGGTCGAGCTCGGCCAGCGCGCACGGTGAGCCGCGCTGGCCCGTCGCGGGAATACGATCGGTGCAAGTCCGCAGTCTCGCGGCCGAGGACAGCGACGCGGCGGCGTCGGCGGCGGCCCCGCGGGAACGGAATGGTCCGAGCGCGCCGTCCCTTGGGGTGCGGACCACCGACAGCCGGGGGAACGGCTCGTCGGTCAGGGTGACCCACCAGAATTTGCCAGGATTACGCGAGCGCCGGTTGTAGGTGGGCTTGTGTGCCGAGAGCAACCGTAGCTCCCTGACCTGCGCCTCCAGTGCGTGCGAGCACTCGATGCCGTCCACCCGCTCGGCGAGCGCGACCATCTCCCTGATCCTGCCCCTGCTCTCCGAACCGGTGAAGTACTGCCGGACCCTGCGCCGCAAGTTCGACGCGGTGCCGACATAGAGCACCTCGTCGTTCGGCCCACGGAACAAGTACACCCCCGGCGTCTCCGGCAGGTGTGTCGCCATGCCGCGCTTGCGCCGCTGTGCCGGGGTGATCTCCGGCAGGTAGTCCAGCAGCTCCTCCAGCGACTGCACTCCGACCGCGCCGACCCGTTCCAGCAGGGCGTGCAAGACGTCCACAGTGGCTTTGGCGTCGTCCAGCGCGCGGTGGGTGGGCATGGTGCTGGCACCGAACAGCGCGGCGAGCGCGGACAACCGGCAGCTCGGCGTGTCCTGCCGGTCAAGCACCCTGCGCGCGAGACGCACCGTGCACACCACGCTCTGCTTGGGCCAGTGGTAGCCGAGCTCGGCGCACGCCGCGCGTAGGAAGCCGATGTCGAACGGCGCGTTGTGCGCGACCAGTACGGACCCGGTGGCGAACTCAAGAAACGCGGGCAGCACCTCGTCGAGCTTCGGCGCGTTGGACACCATCGCCTGCGTGATTCCGGTCAGTGACACGATCTGCGGCGGGATCGCGCGGCCCGGGTCGACCAGGGTGGCGAACTCGCCGATGATCTCGCCACCCTTGACCTTGACCGCGCCGATCTCGGTGATGCCGTCCGATCCTGCCCTGCCACCGGTGGTTTCCAGGTCGAACACGACGAAGGTGGTCTCGCGCAGTGGGGTGCCGAGTTCATCGAAGGCCAGCTGGACGCTCACGGCTGGCACTGTAGGCAGCCAGACCGACAGTCTGTTCGAACGTCTCGCTCCTGGCGTGTCGCGGCGAGCATGCCGTGGCTCACGCTGGGTAGACAGCGGGCCAGTTACGCTGGGGTAATGCCAGCTGACGCGGACCACCATGGGCAGGACGGCGCCCACGGCGTGCCCGCTGACTGGGGCGCGCTGCCGGAACCGGTGCGCGGCAGGCTGGTGGAGCTGGCCGCCGCGTCCCTCGGCGAGCTGAGCGAGGCCGACGTGCCGAAGCGGCTGCGTCCCGTGGTCCGGTTCGCGCCTGCCAAGCGAAGCAGAGTAGCCGCCGCGCCGCTACTGGCCTCCCTGCGTGAGTCCCGCCGGTTCCGGGCCGCGGTCGTCGCTTGGGCGCGTGCCAACCGGCCCGCCGCCCTCGACGTCGCCGCCGAGGACCCTGTGACAGCGGCCGCCGCGGCGGTGCTGCTGGACGACGAGAACTCCAGTGCACTGCTGACCACCGTCGCGGAACGTGGCGAGCAGGCCAGCTTGCGCGCCGAGCGAGATGCCGCGCTGGCCAGGATCGAGCGTCTCGAAGCGGAACTGGCCGAGGTCCGCGACGAGCTCAAGGCGGAACGAGAGGCCACCCAGCGTGCGCGCGCGGAACGGTCCGATGAGCTGGAACGGCTGCGGGAGCGGTTGCGGGAGCGCGGTGTCGAGTTGCGGCGGTTGCGAGACGCCGAGCATGAGGCACGTCAGCGATTCGAGGGGGAGGGCTCGAAGATCGCGGCCGAGCGGGACGAGCTCGCCGAGCAACTCGCCAAGCAGCGCAGGCGGGCGGAGGCGGAGCGAGCGCGTGCCGAGAGCGCGGAGGCCGATGCGCAGCGTGCGCGGCAGTCCGCACGGGAGGCGCGCGAAGCCGACGAGGTGCGGCTCGCGCTGCTGCTGGACACTCTCGACGGCGCCGTCGGCGGTCTGCGCGCTGAGCTGAACGTCGGGGCCACGGCGGCTGACCACGGGCGACGCCCCGCGGACACCGTCGCCAGCGCCGACAACGCGACGGCGTTGCGGCCCGGTGGCGCGGTGTCCGACACGGCTGGGCTGCAGCGACTGTTGACGCTGGCCGGGGCACACTTGATCATCGACGGCTACAACGTGACCAAGACCGGCTACCCGGAGCTGGTGCTGGCCGAGCAGCGGCAGCGACTGGTGCGTCAGCTCGGGGCGCTGGCCGCGCGGACGTCGGTGGAGATCACCGTGGTGTTTGACGGGGCGGGGGTGGTCGCCGTGCCGTCGGCGAACGTGCGTGGCGTCCGAGTGCTGTTCAGTGCCGACGGGGTGCCGGCCGACGACGTCATCACCGACATGGTGACACGTGAGCCGAAGGGAAGGCCGTTGATCGTGGCGACAGCGGATCGGGAGATCATCACGGCCGTGACCAAGCGGAGCGCGTTCGTGCTCCCCCCGAGGGTCCTGCTCGACGAGCTGGGCAGGGTCTGAGGCCGAGATGGGCGAACGTAACCATGTTGATGCCGGTGGATCGCGTCACGTTTTGGCGCTGATCGAGTTATCTGTAACAGGGCGTTCGTACTGGACGTCCGCACGTGGCGATGGCCGACACCCGCGCTGCGGGCGGAACGGGAGGCGTTGATGCGGTGGTGGCCTCGGCAGACGACGCGCGGTGTCGTTGGCGCGTCCGTGGCTTCGCTCGTTGTGAGCCTGCTCGCGGTCCCGGCCGCCCACGCGCAGGACGAGGCGCCCACCGACCCGGGACCGCCACCCGTCGAGGCGGGCGTCGCGCCTGGCGCGGGCGTGCCCGACCCGAGGCCGGGGGAGGCGTTCGCGGACCGCGAGGTCGCGACGTTGCAGCAGACCGCCAACCAGGTACAGCGCGAGCTGGGCGAGTTGTCGGACAAGATCGCGACGGCGCGCGAGAGGCTGCGGACGGCGCGCGAGAAGCTGAGCGAGGCGCGCGAGGAGCGGCGTGCCGCCGAGGCAGCGCTGGCCGAGCTGCGCGACGAGATTGATGAGCTGTCCCGGTCCGCGTACATGGCGCAGGGCCGTCCCGATCAGCTGAACGTGTTGCTGTCGGCGTCGGGGCCAAAGGAAATGCTCGAGGGCAGCTCGTTCGTGAGTGTGCTGCGTGAGGGCCAGGACAGGAAGTTGGCCAGGGCACTCGACCGGCTGCGCGACGCCGAGGCAGCGGAGTCCGAAGCAGCGCGCCTTGAAGACGAGGCCGCCGCGCGTGAGAGCGAGCTGGTGCGGCGCAGCGACGACGCCACCAACCGCGCTGACGCCGTCTCCAGCGAGCTGCGCGATCCGATAGCGAGCGCCAACGACGCCGTCGCCGCGCAACAGGAGCGGCAGCGCGAACGCAACCGCAAGACGAAGAAGAACTGGCAGCGGTACCTGAACCGGCTGGACAAGGCTGGGATCACGCCCCCGCGGGCCTCGGCGTTACGCGACCCAGGCTCGCTCCCGCCGGGGCTCAGGCCGCTACGCGGTGACGACGGCGACCCACTGCGTGGCGTGGCGCAGGCCAGCACCCCGACGTCCGGCGGCGACCGGCTGCTTGTGCTGCCGAAGCAGACCATCGACGCGGTTAGCGACGCCATCGACGCGCTTGGCAAACCTTACGTGCCTCGTGAGCACGGCACCGGCCCGACGTCGTACTCCTGCGACGGGCTGGTCAACGCCGTCTACTCGGACGCGGGTCTCGACCTGCCCGGACGCGCCGCGCGGCAGTACGCGACCGGCAGGCGCGTGCCCGTCGAGGACATTCAGCCCGGCGACCTGGTGTTCATCGGGCCCGCGAAGTACGGCGTGCAGCACGTCGGGATCGCGCTCGACGACGAGACGATGCTCGCCGCCGACGGCAGGCTCGCGTCGGTCGCCGTTACGGACCTGCCCGGCGAGCCGACGCTGCTCGCGATCACGCGGCCGTCGCTCGGGGACCGGAAACCGCGTCGCGTGCCGCGGCGCGATGACGGCGAGCTTACGTGGCGTTGCGGCGGTGTTGAGCTGCCGCTGCGGACGTCGTCCGAGACGAGCGGCGGGCCAAGCCACCCTGGCGCGACCGGCGCGTGGGGCGGCTACCCGAACGGCCTGATACCGCCATCCGCGATGTGTGGCATCGGGATTGGCAGCCACGTGCTGCGGTGTGATGCCGCGCAGTCGTTCGCCGCGATGTCGCGGGCGCATGCCGCCGACACCGGCCGAGGGTTGTGCGTGACCGACTCGTACCGGTCGTTCCCCGCACAGGTCGACCTCTACCGCAGGAAACCGTCGCTGGCCGCCGTGCCGGGCACGAGCAACCACGGCTGGGGTGTGGCGATCGACATGTGTGGCGGCGTGGAGTCGTTCGGCACGTCGGCACACCAGTGGATGCGGGCGAACGCCCCAGCGTTCGGGTGGATCCACCCGAACTGGGCGAGGCAAGGCGGCGGCAGGGAGGAACCCTGGCATTGGGAGTACGTCGGCGGCTAGGAAGCCCCGTCCACATTCACGGAGAGTGGTCGGATCGGTAAACGGTCAATCGGATCGTTGAGCGGTCGGGTGAACACAAGACGCCCAGGTATCGCACTTATCACAGAGCGCTAATTAGCGCTGGTCCAAGTAGGTTTCGGCGTTTGGTCTGCTCCAAACGGCGCAGTGATGGTGGACGAGCCTGGCATGGTTTCGTAACCTAGCCGAGACCTCACGGCCCCGCAGCCGCCACCACAGGAGGCGGCACCGTGTGGTTGTCGCACGGGCAGCCCTATCCCCAGGGCTGTCCCCGGGCTCACCGCGGCATCGCAGTACCCATGCGGTGCCGGCGGGACACGACATATCCGTGTCTCGCGGTCGAGCACGCCGACGGCCGGATGCGGACGAGATGTCCGCGACGGCCAGGCCGGTAGGAGGGCCCCCGACCTCGTACCCGGTCCGGCTCCCGGATCAGCGACCGACCATGAAGGAGTTGCGCGCGACGTGAAGTCGCTTCGACTGAAGCGCATGGCGTCAGGTGCACTGGCCATCGCCGCGGTGCTGGCCCTGGTGACGTTTAGTGCCCCCGCCAGCGCGGACCCCGCCCCGACCCCCGACAATGCCTCAGAGGCGCTGCAGCAGTACAACGAGCTGAAGCGCAAGGCGGAGAAGCTCAACGAGGAACACCTCAAGGCTCAGGACGCGCTCGCCGCGGCCAAGAAGAAACTCAAGAAGGCCAACACCGACCTGAAGAAGTCGGCGGAGGACCTGCGGCAGGCACGCGTCGCCAAGCGGAAGTACCACAAGATCGTCGACAAGTTCGCTGGAGCGACCTATACCGGCGGGCACCTCGACTCGATGTCGTTGGCGTTGAGTGGTAACTCGACCAACGAGTTCCTGGAACGCTCCGCGGCGATCAACGTGCTCGCCGAGAAGAAGAACGACGCCATGGAGCGGCTCGCCGCCGCCGTCGACCAAGCGGAGAAGGCCAAGCGCCTCGCCAAGGACGCGCGGAAGCGTGCCCGTGAGTCCCGCGACGCCGCCGCGAAGCACAAGGCCGACATCACCGCACGGAAAAAGGCGCTCGACGAGCAGATCGCGAAATCGAAGCAGGCCTACGACCGCCTCAGCGCGCAAGAGCAGGCCGCCCAGCAAGCCAGCTACGGCGAGCACGTCGCGCCACCCACCAACATCGTCGCGCCGGGCCCCGCTGCCCAAAACGCGGTCGACGCCGCGATGAGCCAGCGCGGCGATCCGTATGTGTACGGCGCGGAAGGGCCGGACGCCTACGACTGCTCCGGGCTGACGTCGTGGTCCTACCGGCAGGCCGGTATCTCGATTCCTCGGTCCAGCTCTGCGCAGGCCTCATCGGGCACACCCGTGACGCAGGCGCAATTGCAGCCGGGTGACCTGGTGTTCTTCTACCAGCCGGTCTCCCACGTCGGCATGTACATCGGTGACGGCAAGATGGTGCACGCTCCGCAGGAGGGCGACGTCGTCAAGGTCGCCCCCGTCATGTGGGACGAATACAGCGGCGCTCGCCGGTACGCCTGACCCCCACGGGCCCCGACCCGAGTAGCGAGGCCGCCGTCGCACCCGCCGAGGGTGCGACGGCGGCCTCGCGTCGTGGGTGGCGATGCCGCTAGGGGAGCTGCGGCGTTAGCCTCACGGGGTGCGCCGAACCCTGCTCGTCACCAACGACTTCCCGCCACGCCCAGGCGGGATCCAGGCCTACTTGCACGCGCTGGCGTCCCGGCTGAACGCCGACGATCTTGTGGTCTACGCGCCTTCGTGGGACCGCGAGGGCGCCCGGCACGCCGACTTCGACGCGCGACAGCCGTTCGAGGTGGTACGGCATCCGACGTCGCTGATGCTTCCTACACCGGACGTGCTATCCCGCGCGAGCGACCTGATACGGGCGAGGAAACTCGACGCGGTGTGGTTCGGCGCCGCCGCGCCACTCGCGCTGCTCACCCCCGCGCTGCGGCGTGCGGGGGCCGAGCGGGTCGTCGCCTGCACACACGGTCACGAGGTCGGCTGGTCGATGGTGCCCGGTGCCAGGGGCGCGCTGCGGCGCATCGGCACCGACTGCGACGTCGTCACCTACGTCAGCAAGTACACCCGTGGCCGGTTCGCCAGTGCGTTCGGTCCGCTCGCGGGACTGGAGTATCTGCCGTCCGGAGTGGACCCCGACGTGTTCCGGCCGGATGCGGGCGCTAGGGAGGAGATCCGCCGCCGCCACGGGCTGACCAGCAGACCAACGATCGTGTGCGTGTCGCGCCTCGTGCCGCGGAAGGGGCAGGACATGCTGGTGCGCGCGCTGCCGGAGATTCGCCGTAGGGTGCCGGGCGCGGCGCTGCTGCTGGTCGGTGGCGGTCCCTACCGGAAACGGTTGCGGCAGCTGGCTGAAGCGCACGGTGTCGCGGATGACGTCGTGCTCACCGGCTCGGTGCCATGGCCTGAGCTGCCAGCGCACTACGCCGCGGGCGACGTCTTCGCGATGCCCGCCCGCACCAGGGGCAAGGGGCTCGATGTCGAAGGGCTCGGCATCGTCTATCTTGAGGCCTCGGCGATCGGGCTGCCGGTGGTAGCCGGCCGGTCGGGCGGCGCGCCAGAGACCGTCCTCGATGAGGTCACCGGACACGTCGTCGACGGTAGGGACGTCCGGCAGCTCATTGACACGCTCGCCGCGCTGCTGGCGGACCCAGCCCGTGCCCGCGGGATGGGCGAGGCCGGCCGGGCGTGGGTGCGGGACAACTGGCGCTGGGATCAGCTCGCGCATCGGCTGGCCGGGTTGCTCAGCGGTGAACCCGCGCTGTTTCGGCGCTGACGGCGACGCCGCGGCGAGGGCGGCATCCACGGGAGGATCCGGTGACCGACATGCCCCCGCACATGAGTGCGAGCTCAGGGGCGGGCTGATCGGGCGCGCGCGACCTAGGAAGATGGCCGTATGGAACTCAGCCGGATGGACAGTCCCATGGACAGCCCGATGGACACCGCCACGCTGCTCGCGCTCGACAAGGCCCACGTCTGGCATCCGTATGGCCCCATGCCTGGCACGGTCGACCCGCTCGTGGTTCGCTCCGCGCGCGGCATGCGCTTGACGCTGGCTGACGGTAGGGAACTCATTGACGGCATGTCCTCCTGGTGGGCCGCCATCCACGGCTATGGCCACCCTGTGCTGGACGCCGCGTTGTGCGAGCAGTCCGAGTCGATGAGTCACGTCATGTTCGGCGGGCTCACCCACGAGCCTGCCGTGCGGTTGGCCAGCACCCTGGTCGACATCACTCCCGACGGGCTGGAGCACGTCTTCCTGTGCGACTCCGGGTCGGTGTCGGTCGAGGTCGCCATCAAGATGTGCTTGCAGTACTGGCGCTCGCTCGGCCGCGATGGCAAACGGAAGCTGCTGACCTGGCGCGGCGGCTACCACGGCGACACCTTCCATCCGATGAGCGTCTGCGACCCCGAGGGCGGCATGCACTCGCTGTGGCGCGGGGTGCTGCCGGAGCAGCTGTTCGTGCCCGCCCCGCCGAGCGGTTTCGACACCCCGCCGGATGACGACTACGTGCGCACGCTGACCGAGGCGATCGAACGGCACGCCGACGAGCTGGCCGCCGTGATCGTGGAACCGGTCGTGCAGGGCGCGGGCGGGATGCGCTTCCACAACCCCGAGTACCTGCGGGTGCTGCGCGAGGCGTGCGACGCCCACGACGTCCTGCTGGTCTTCGACGAGATCGCCACCGGCTTCGGCAGGACGGGTGAGCTGTTCGCCGCCAACCACGCCGGGGTGACGCCGGACGTGCTGTGCCTCGGCAAGGCGTTGACCGGCGGTTACCTCACCAGCGCCGCCGCGCTGTGCACCCCGCGCGTCGCGGACGGCATCTCGCGCGGGGAGCTGCCGGTGCTCGCGCACGGGCCGACGTTCATGGCCAACCCTCTCGCGGCCGCCGTCGCCAACGCGTCCATTGGCCTGCTGCTCTCCGGCGACTGGCGCGCTGACTTGCTGCGACTCGCCAGCGCGCTGGAACGCGGGCTGGCACCGGCGCGGGAGCTGGCGCGGGTCATCGACGTCCGGGTGCTCGGCGGGATCGGGGTGATCCAGCTTGACCACGACGTCGACATGGCCGTCGCGACCAGAGTGGCGACCGAACACGGGGTCTGGCTGCGGCCGTTCCGCGACATGGTCTACGCCATGCCGCCCTACATCGCCACCGACGACGACCTCGCCGCGATCACCTCGGCGATCGTGGCAGTGGCGGACGCGGCCTGACGACCCACTAACCTGTCCGATCGTGAGCGTGCTGATCGTGACGGGAACGGACACCGAGGTCGGTAAGACCGTGGTGACCGCGGGGATCGCCGCCATCGCCGTCGAGCGCGGCCACCGCGTCGCCGTCATCAAACCGGCGCAAACCGGCGTCGCGGACGGCGAGCCCGGCGACGTCGACCTCGTGAAGGGCCTCGCGGGTGACATCACCACGCGCGAGCTGCGCCGCTACCCCGACCCACTCGCCCCGGACACCGCCGCGCGCCGCAGCGGCATCGAGCATGTCACGCCCCCCGAGGTGGCCGAAGCCGCCGCCGACCTCAACAGCAGCAATGACCTCGTGCTGGTCGAGGGCGCGGGCGGGCTGCTGGTGCGCCTCGATGACAAGGGCGGCAGCCTGGCCGACGTCGCGTGGTCGCTGGCCGCGCCCGTGGTGATAGTGGCGCGCGCTGGCCTCGGCACGCTCAACGCCACCGCCTTGACCGCCGAGGTCGCGACCCGCCGCGGCCTCAACATCGCCGGGGTCGTGATCGGTTCGTGGCCAGCCGAGCCGGGTCTTGCCGAGATCTGCAATGTCACGGACCTGCCGATCGCGGCTGGCGCACCCCTGCTCGGGCTGTTGGACGAGGGCATCGGCGAGCTGTCACCGGGAGCGTTCCTCGCGGCGGCCGAACGGGGATTGTCGCCCTGGTTCGGGGGACGGTTCGACCCGGAACTGTTCGCGGCCGGACTGCCGAGCTTCGATCGGGGCATGTCACTGTGACCCGTGTCGCTGTACGAGCGACCCTCGGTGGGGGAGACTGTTCAGGCTTTGCCGCCGCGCACCACGCGAAGGAGTTGACGTGACCGCAGCACCACATCAGGTCGAGACCGCAGCAGGTGACAACGACATTCTCGCCGTCGCCCGTGAGCAGGTGCTCGAACGCGGCGTCGGTCTGTCGCAGGAGCAGGTGCTCGAGGTGCTGCGGCTGCCTGGCGAGGCGCTCCAGGACCTGCTGGCGCTCGCCCACGACGTCCGGATGCGGTGGTGCGGCCCCGAGGTCGAGGTCGAGGGCATCGTCAGCGTCAAGACCGGCGGCTGCCCAGAGGATTGCCACTTCTGCTCGCAGTCCGGCCTGTTCCCGACGCCGGTGCGCGCCGCGTGGCTCGACATCCCGGGCCTGGTGAAGGCCGCGCGCGAGACCGCCGAGACCGGCGCGACCGAGTTCTGCATCGTCGCCGCAGTGCGCGGGCCGGACAAGCGGCTGATGTCGCAGGTGCGCGAGGGCATCAGGGCCATTCGCGAGGACGGCAACGACATCCAGATCGCCTGCTCGCTCGGCATGCTCACGCAGGAGCAGGTCGATGAGCTGGTCGAGATGGGCGTGCACCGCTACAACCACAACCTGGAGACCGCCCGGTCGAACTTTCCCAACGTCGTCACCACCCACAGCTGGGAAGAGCGCTGGGACACCCTCCAGATGGTCAAGGACGCGGGCATGGAGGTCTGCTGCGGCGGCATCGTCGGCATGGGCGAGAGCGATGAGCAGCGTGCCGAGTTCGCGGTGCAGCTCGCCGAGCTTGAGCCGCACGAGGTGCCGATGAACTTCCTCATCCCGCAGCAAGGCACCCCGTACGAGCACTACGAGACCATCGAGGGCCCAGACGCGCTGCGCATCGTGGCGGCGTTCCGGCTCGCCATGCCGCGCACCATGCTGCGCTTCGCTGGCGGCAGGGAGCTGACGCTGGGCGACCTCGGCGCGGAGCAGGGCATGCTCGGCGGCATCAACGCGATCATCGTCGGCAACTATCTGACCAATCTCGGCAGGCCCGCGCAGTCCGACCTGGACATGCTCGACGACCTCAAGATGCCCATCAAAGCGCTGTCGGACACGATCTAAGCTCTCAGGTATGAGGACTGCTTGCAGGTCCGAATCATCGGACTCCATGCTGGCCGCCGACCGATTGTCGGCGCGGCTTGCCGCGCGCGATGAGGCGGCCGCATGACAGCGCTGTATTGCGTGCACTGCGGCAAGGGCATCAGCGATGCCGACCACACGCGGTGCGCCACGCCGCGGAGCACGCTCGAACCGCCGCGCTACTGCGGCCAGTGCGCCCGCCGGATGATCGTGCAGGTGACGCCGAGCGGGTGGACGGCGCGGTGCAGCCGACACGGGGAGACCACCTCCCGTGAGGACTCGGCGACGGCACGCTAGCCTGCTTGGTAGCCACCGTCGGCGTCGTCCATGTGGCGTCGGCGCAACCCCGTCGTGAGTTCTAGGAGGCCCGCGTGGTCCTGCCGGTGCGGCGCGAGCGCCCCAAGGTCGTCGTCAAGGCGGACCTGCTGCCCTCGGTGACGGTGGCCTCGACGATCGGCATGGCTGGCATCCCGATCGGTTGGTTGTGGGCGCGGCTGGCGCCACCGCGACAGGCCGTTATCACTCGCGACGGCACCCCGACACCGATCGATCTGGAGAGCTGGCACGCGTTCGACGCGCTGGTGATCTTCGCGTTGCTGCTGCTCGGGGCTGGGCTGTTCGTCGGCACCTTGACTTGGCTGTTGCGCGAGCGGCGGGGTCCGGTCGTCATGCTGGCCGCCGTCGCGGGCTCGTTGCTGTCTGGCTGGCTCGGGATGCTGATGGGTAACGCGTTCCTCGGCGACGAGTACGCTGTCAGCGGCCGCCCCGAGATCGGCGATGTCATCACGCTCGCCCCTGAGATCGGCTCGCCGTGGGTGATCATCGTGCAGCCGCTCGCGGTGTCCTTGGTGTACGCGTTGCTCGCGGCCTGGAACGGCAGGGACGACCTTGGCAGGCGGCTCGCGTAACCCGCGACAGGTGCACAACGAACGAGAGGGGCGGAATCGTGGACGAGGACGTGCGGCGACGGGAGCGGGTGAGCTTCCCCGACATCAGCTCACGGGCCTACGAGCATCCGGTCGACAGGGGAGCGCTGGCTACCTTGCGGACGGTGCCTGGCTTCGCCCAGGTGCTCAAGGCGTTGTTCGGGTTTTTCACCGAGCGCGGCCTGCGGCTGAGTGCGCTCTCCTCGACGATCCGCGTCGGCCCTCAGCAGTATCCCGAACTTGACAGGCTGCGCGACGAGTGTGCGGCCACGCTTGACCTCCCCACCGCGCCCACGCTGTACGTCATGCGCGATCCCAGCCCGAAAGCGTTCACGATTGGCCTGGACGAACCGTTCATCGTGCTCACAACCGGCCTGGTCGAGATGGCCGACACGGAGGGGCTGCGGTTCGCCATCGGGCACGAGATGGGCCACGTGCTGTCCGGGCACGCGGTGTACCGGACCATGATGATCCACCTTGTGGAGCTGCAACGCAGCCTGTCGTGGAATCCCATCAGCGGTATCGGCTTGCGGGCGGTACTCGCCGCGCTGCACGAGTGGTTCCGCAAAGCGGAGCTGTCATGCGACCGCGCGGGTTTGCTGTGTGGCCAGGATGCCGCCGCCGCGCTGCGGCTGCACATCCAGCTCGCGGGCGGGATCGATCCCGACACGATCGACATCCCGTCGTTCTTGCGGCAAGCCGAGGAGTACGAGGGAGTCGACGATCTGCGCGACAGCCTGCTCAAGCTACGCAGCCTGGAGACCATGACGTACCCGCTCGCCGTGGTGCGTGCCGCCGAGCTGCAAAAATGGGCGGGTTCGGCGGAGTATCGCGCGATGCTGGCCGGCGAGTATCCGCGCCGGGCCGACGACGAGCCCCACTCGGCCTGGCGGGACGACATCAAGGCCGCGGCGCGTTCGTACCAGGCGTCGTGGTCCGAGTCGACCGACCCGCTGACGAAGGTGTTCGCCGACGTCGGCACCGCGGTCACCGATGTCGCGGGTAAGGTGCGCGACAAGTTCAGCAACCGAGGGCCAGCATCGGGAAACCAGTCGGGAACCTCCGGAGAGACCGCCGACTGACGGTCGGCGATGGTCGCTGCCGGTGGCAGGACCTCAGTTCATCTTGGCCGCGCCCGAGATGTCAGCCAATTCGTCATGCGAGACCGGGACGGCCCGCAACGCGGAGACGAATCCCGCTTCCCTGGACAGCAACGCGGTGACGAGCCGCAGCCGGTGCAGCGGGTCCGTCTGGCGCAGTAATGCCTGCTGCTCCGCCAATGGCAGCAGGCAGTCCGCCGCGAGCAGATAAGCGAGTTCGGCGACCGCGGCTGACGTGGGTGGCGCGGACCAGTCGCCGTCGTGCCAGGCTGCCTCGCAGTAGCGTGCGTGGGCGGCGCGCGCCGCCTCGGCCAGCGTCCGCGCCGTGGTGCCATCGGGGTCGAGCGTGGGTTCGTCCGGCAGCCACTCGACATCGCCCATCAAGTACGGCGTGTCGCTCGCTGTCAGCTCGTGCAAGAGGAACCGGCGTGCGCCGGTGGTGACGATGTCGAACCCGCCGCTGCTGGTGGCGCTGACCTCGCGTAGCTGCGCCGTGCACCCGACGGGATACAGCTGCCCGATCCGGTCGACGTCGCTGACCAGGGCGTTGCGGATCGCGATGACGCCGAACTCGCGATCAGGGACGACGCCGCGCACCAAGTCATCGACCAGCTGCCTGTAGCGGGGTTCGAAGATGTGCAGCGGCAGGTGTACGCCGGGTAGCAGGACCGTGTGCAGTGGAAACAGCGGAAGTTGTGCCGTGGGGCGGTCGGGGGGTGATCGGTCGGGATGGCTGTCAGCGGGCACGGGTTTACGCTACGTCGGATTCGGCGGCTTCGCTGGATGGTCGTGTCCCTCGTTCCCGACGTCGTGTCACCGCGCGCCAGGCGGCCGGAGTACCGCGAACGGGTCGGTCACCTGCATGGTGGTGTCGGTGAAGGTGTACAGGGCGGCGGGACGTCCACCCGAGCGGCCGGGCGGCACGGTCGTGCCGGTCGGTTTCAGCACGCCTCTGCGGGAGAGCACCCGCTGCAGATTGGTGGCCGATACTTTGTGGCCGAGCGCGGCGGAGTAGATGTCCCGCAGTGCGGAAAGGGTGAACGCGTCCGGCGCGAGCGCGAATCCGATGTTGGTGTAGCTGAGTTTCGAGCGCAGCCGGTCGCGGGCCCGCAGGATGATCGCCTCGTGGTCGAACGCGGTGCGGGGGAGGGCGTCGACGTCGTGCCACGCCGTGTCCTCCGGGACGACGGGATCGGCGTCGCTGGGCACCAGCCCGAGGAACGCCGTCGCGACCACGCGGGGGCCGGGTACCCGGTCCGGCGCGCTGAACACCGCGAGCTGCTCGACATGGCGCAGCTCACGGATGTCGACCTTCTCTGCGAGCTGTCTGCGGATCGACGTCTCGACATCCTCGTCGGCGCGCAGCCTGCCGCCGGGTAACGACCAGCGCCCGATGTGCGGATCGAGTGCGCGTTGCCAGAGCAGCACCCGGAGTGTGTCCGATCGCACGTGCAGTACCGCGCACAGAACCTCGTGTGCCAAGGGGGCTCGGGTGTTAATATGGCTGTGCACGTTTTCGATCCTAAGGCGAAAACCGAGGCTGACGCAACACAGGGAGTAGTCATGACCGAGACGCTGACGGACACGGCTCCTGACCTCACGCCGTACGGTGGCGTCGACGCGGACGCGGCATGGGCGGACGAGGTGCGCCGACTCGCTCGGCAGCGAGACGCCGTGCTGCTCGCGCACAACTACCAGCTACCGGAGATTCAGGAGATCGCCGACCACACCGGCGACTCGCTCGCGCTGTCTCGGATCGCCGCCGAGTCGGAGGCGTCGACCATCGTGTTCTGCGGTGTGCACTTCATGGCCGAGACCGCCAAGATCTTGAGCCCGGACAAGACCGTGCTGATCCCGGACGCGCGCGCGGGCTGCTCACTGGCCGACTCGCTTACGGCCGAGCAGCTGCGGGAGTGGAAGGCGCAGCACCCGGGTGCGGTCGTCGTCTCCTACGTGAACACCACGGCCGACGTGAAGGCCGAGACCGACATCTGCTGCACGTCGTCCAACGCCGTCGACGTCGTGGCCTCCATTCCCGCAGACCAGGACGTCCTGTTCGCACCGGACCAGTTCCTCGGCGCGCACGTCAAGCGGGAGACCGGCCGCGAGAACCTGCACATCTGGGCGGGCGAGTGCCACGTCCACGCGGGAATCAACGGCCCTGAGCTGGCCGAGCGCGCCGCTGCCAACCCGGACGCCGATCTCTTCATCCACCCGGAGTGCGGCTGCGCCACGTCCGCGCTGTACCTGGCGGGCGAGGGCACGGTGCCCGCCGACAAAGTCAAGATCCTCTCCACCGGCGACATGGTGAAGCAGGCGCGAGACACCAGCGCGAAGTCGGTGCTGGTCGCCACCGAGGTCGGTATGCTGCACCAGCTGCGCAAGGCCGCGCCGGAGATCGACTTCGCCGCCGTGAACGACCGCGCATCCTGCCGGTACATGAAGATGATCACCCCGGCGGCGCTGCTGCGGTCGCTGCGCGACGGTGTCGACGAGGTCCACGTCGACGCGGAGACCGCGCGGCGCGCCCGCGCGTCGGTGGAGCGGATGATCGCCATCGGCCAGCCTGGCGGTGGCGAATGACCACCGTCGGTAACGGAGTTGGTGACTTAGAGGCGAAAACCGCGCGTGCCGTGGGGTCGCGGTCTGAGCGTCCGGCGGACGGCTGGGAGGCGACCGCCGACCTGGTTGTCGTCGGCACTGGAGTCGCCGGGTTGACGGCCGCACTACGGGCGCGCGAGCTAGGGCTGTCCGTGCTGGTGGTGACCAAGGCCGAGGTCACAGACAGCAACACGCGGTGGGCGCAGGGCGGCGTCGCGGTGGTCGACGTCGCCACAGGGGATTCCATCGCGGGCCACGTCGCGGACACTCTCGCGGCGGGCGGCGGACTGTGCGAGGAAGACGTCGTCCGCGCCATCGTCGCGGGCGGACCCGCCGCCGTCGCGCGGCTGCGGGCGCGCGGCACGACGTTCGACCGCGCCGCGGACGGCGGCCTGGCCCGCACTCGCGAGGGCGGGCACAGTGCTTTCCGCGTGATCCACGCCGGGGGAGACGCCACCGGCGTGGAGGTCGAACGCGCGCTCGTCGCCGATGTCGACAGGAAGCGCGTACCGGTGCTGGAACGCCACGTCGCGGTGGACACGCTGCGCACGCCGTCTGGTGGTGTCGGCGGTCTGACGCTGCTCGATCCGGACGGCGCGCGATGTGTCGTCCGCGCTCGTGCGGTGCTGCTGGCGACCGGTGGGTTCGGGCAGCTCTACCAGGCGACGTCGAACCCGGAGATCGCCACCGGCGACGGACTCGCGCTCGCCTTGCGGGCTGGCGCGGCGGCCGCCGACCTGGAGTTCGTTCAGTTCCACCCGACCGTGCTGTACACGCGGGGTGCGCTGGGCCGATGCCCGCTGGTGACGGAGGCGGTGCGCGGCGAGGGTGCGGTGCTGGTCGACGCCGCTGGTCAGCGCGTGATGGCGGGTGTGCACCCGTCGGCGGACCTCGCTCCACGCGACGTCGTCTCCGCCGCGATCACCCGTCGGCTGGCCGCCGCGGGGACCGACCACGTCTATCTGGATGCCACCGGCATCGACGGTTTCGCGCGGCGGTTCCCCACGGTGCACGCGGCGTGCGCTCGGGTGGACGTCGACCCGACGCGGGAGCCCATTCCGGTGACGCCCGCGGCGCACTTCGCGTGCGGTGGCGTGGCGACGTCCCCCGAAGGGCGCACCGGCGTGCCCGGGTTGTACGCGGCTGGCGAGGTCGCGCGCACCGGCCTGCACGGCGCGAACCGGCTCGCCTCGAACAGCCTGCTGGAGGGGCTGGTCGTGGGAGAGCGGGCCGCCGAGGCCGTGGCGATGGACCTCGCGGCGGGCGAGCTGGCACCGCTGACCCGCGTGACACCGAGTGATGCCGTTGTCGCCCCGGTCGCGGACCGGAGCCTGGTACAACGCCTGATGAGCCGCCACGCGGCGATCGGCCGGGACACGGACGGGCTGTCGTCGGCCGCGTCTCGGATCGCCGCCGCGCGCCGGGAGCGTGCGCTGGACAGCCACCGAGCCGTCGAGGACGCCGCGCTGACGCTGCTCGCCGACGCGCTGCTCCTCTCCGCGGCCGAGCGCACCGAGTCGCGCGGCTGCCACGTGCGCACCGATTTCTCCGAGCGGGACGACGTCCATTGGCAGCGCAGCGTGCGGGTGCGGTTGGACGCCACCGGCGCGCCGGCCGTGCTGTCCCCGGCGCTGGCCAGCGGCGCGGCATGAGCGGCGCGAGCGGTGTCGGGCTTGCCGACCGCACCACGACCCTGCTCACCGACGTCGGGCTCGACGTCGACGACGTGCTGCGCGTGGTGCGGACGGCGCTCGATGAGGACTTGCGCTACGGGCAGGACGCCACTACGAAGGCCACGGTGCCCGCCGACGCGCACGCCGTCGCGGAGCTGACGCCCCGGGCCGCGGGCGTGCTCGCTGGGGCACCGGTCGCGTTGGCGGTGTTCGACGCGGTGCTGGGGGCCGACTACGACGTCCTAGACGTGTGCTCTGACGGTGCGTCGTTGATCCCGGGCGAACCCGCGCTGGTGGTGCGGGGGCCGGTGCGGGGATTGCTCACCGCTGAGCGTACGGCGCTGAACCTGCTGTGCCACCTGTCCGGCATCGCGACGGCCACGGCGGCGTGGGTCGCGGCCGTTGACGGCACCGGTTGCGCCATCCGCGACTCCCGCAAGACACTGCCCGGCCTGCGGCTGTTGCAGAAGTACGCGGTGCGCGCGGGGGGCGGCGTCAACCACCGCATGGGCCTCGGCGACGCGGTGCTGATCAAGGACAACCACGTCGTCGCGGCCGGGTCGGTGTCCGCCGCGCTGGCGGCGGCGAGGGAGACGGCCCCGTCGCTGGCGTGCGAGGTCGAGGTCGACACGCTGGCGCAGTTGGACGAGGCGCTGGCGGCGGGTGCGGACGAGGTCCTGCTGGACAACTTCGCGCCCTCCGACTGCGCCGAGGCGGTCCGCCGTCGTGACGCCACGTCACCGAAAACACGGCTCGAGGCGTCCGGCGGACTGCGCCTCGACGTCGCCAGGACGTACGCCGAGACCGGCGTGGACTATCTCGCCGTTGGTGCACTCACGCACTCGTCCCCGGCGCTGGATATCGGCATGGATCTGCGGTAGTCGACCGTTCCGGGCGTTCAGCCACCGAGCGCCGACAACGACGCGAACTCGTCGTCGGTGAGCTCGACGTCAGCGGCCGCGACGTTCTCCTCGAGGTGAGCCACCGACTTCGTGCCGGGAATCGGGAGCATCACCGGCGAGCGGCGAAGCAACCAGGCCAGCGCCAACTGGGCCGGAGTGGCGTCATGCTCGCGCGCGGCCGTCTCAAGCACGCTGCCGGGCTGGGCAAGCTCCCCGGTCGCGATGGGGAACCACGGGATGAACGCGATGCCCATGTCGGTGGCGACGTCGAGGACGTCCTCGTGGTGCCGGTCGGTGAGGTTGTACAGGTTCTGCACGCTCGCGATCTCGGTCACCGCAGCGGCTTCCTTGATCTGCTGGGCATCGACCTCGGACAATCCGATGTGGCGAATCTTGCCGGCGTCCTTGAGCTCCGCGAGCGCGCCGACCTGGTCGGCGAGCGGCACCTCGGGGTCCACCCTGTGCAGCTGGTAGAGGTCGATGCGCTCGACGCCGAGGCGGCGCAGACTCATCTCGACCTCCTGCTTGAGGTAGGCCGGGCGACCCACCGGAACCCACTCGCTCGGCCCGGTACGCACCAGACCGCCCTTCGTGGCGATCACGACGTTCTCCGGGTAGGGGTGCAGCGCCTGGCGAATGAGGTCCTCGCTGACGTACGGCCCGTACGAGTCCGCGGTGTCGATGAAGGTCACGCCAAGCTCGACCGCGCGCCGCAGCACCGCGATCGCGCCATCGGGGTCCGCTGGCTCGCCCCACACGCCGGGCCCCGTGATCTGCATGGCGCCGTAGCCGAGACGGTGGACCGGGAGGTCGCCCCCAAGCCGGAACACTCCACCTGGCGCCGTCGGTTGTGTGTTGGTCACTCGTCCTCCTCGTCGTGGATCATGTCCACCAGTGCCAACTCGAACCAGACCCCGGGTGTTCCCGACCGCCGTGCTCGGTCGCCCGCGTCAGAAGATCGTGCCGGACCTCCGGTTGGCCAGCGCACCGGTGGCGCGCCGGGACTTCTCCGCCAGTTCCGGGTCGGCGTAGATCACCAGGGTGTCGGGACCGGCGTCGAGCCCGGCGCGGACGCGGCCGAACGGGTCGGCCACCAGGGAATGTCCGACCCCGGTTGGGGCGCGCAGCACTTTCTCGTCGGTGATCCCACTCGCCGTAGGGTCCGCCTGGTCGCAGCCGAACACCCAGCTCCCGGAGTCCAGCGCGCGGGCTTGCACCAGCAGCTCCCACTGCTCCCGCTTTCCCTCACCGGCGCCCCACGACGCGGGCAACAACACCACCGACGCGCCCTGCTCCGCCAGCGCTTGGAACAGCGTGGGAAACCGCACGTCGTAGCAGGTGGCGAAGCCGAGTGTGACGTCGTCGACCGTGAGCGTCACGACCTTCTCACCAGGCGCGACAGTGCGAGACTCGAAGAAACCGAACGCGTCGTAGAGGTGGATCTTGTCGTAGCCGAGGTGGTGTCCGCGCCCGGTGATCAGCAGCGTGTTGTGCACGCGATCGGCGTCGGCCGGGGTGAACATCCCCGCGACCACAAGCACTCCGGCGCGCTCGGCGATCCGCGCCACCTCGGACGCCCACGGCCCGTCCAGCGGCTCCGCGAGCGGGCGTAACGGCGTCCCGAATCGCGCCATCGTCGCCTCTGGAAACACCACGACGGACGCACCGGCATCCGCCGCGCGCTGGACGCCGGAACGCACCAACTCCAGGTTCTTGGCGGGGTCCGGGGTCGACGTCACCTGACACAATGCGACGTGGGGCATACCTCACCTCCTGCCATGCAGTATGCCCGCAAGGCCGCCCCGTACCCTTAAGGCATGCTCAACCGCACCGACCTGCGAAACCGTGTCCCTTCCGCCGCCGAGCTGCGCGCCACACTGCCGCGCGCCGACGTCGACGTGGACGCGGCGGTGCATCAGGTGCGTCCGCTGGTCGACGACGTCAAGGCGCGTGGCGTCGAGGCCGCGCTGGACTACACCGAGAAGTTCGACCAGGTGAGGCCGCCAACCGTTCGGGTGCCGCGGGCCGAACTAGACGCCGCGCTCGCCGCGCTGGAGCCGGACATCCGGTCCGCGCTGGAGGAGGCCATCACCCGCGCTCGCGCGGTGCACGCCGACCAGCGCCGTCCCGACGTCACCACGACGGTCACCGACGGCGGCACCGTGACCGAGCGGTGGGTGCCGGTCGGCCGCGTCGGACTGTACGCGCCGGGCGGACTGGCGGTGTACCCGTCCAGCGTGGTGATGAACGTCGTCCCGGCGCAGGCAGCGGGAGTGGGCTCGCTGGTCGTCTGCTCGCCGCCGCAGGCCGAGTTCGGCGGCACGCCGCACCCGACGATCCTGGCCGCCGCCGCGCTGCTCGGCGTGGATGAGGTGTGGGCGGTCGGGGGCGCGCAGGCAGTCGCGCTGTTGGCCTACGGCGGCACCGACACCGACGGCGCCGAGCTGGCGCCGGTCGACATGGTGACCGGACCGGGCAACATCTATCTGACCGCGGCCAAGCGGATGCTGCGCGGTCTCATCGGCATCGACTCCGAGGCGGGTCCGACCGAGATCGCCATCCTCGCGGACGAGACCGCCGACCCGGCGCACGTCGCCGCCGACCTGGTCAGCCAGGCCGAGCACGACACGATGGCCGCGAGTGTGCTGGTGACGACGTCCGAGCAACTGGCCGACGACGTCGACGCGGAGCTGGAACGCCGGGTCGCCGCCACCAAACACACCGAACGTGTGACGACCGCGCTGCGTGGTGCGCAGTCCGGCACCGTGCTGGTGTCCAGCATCGACGACGGCATCCGCGTGGTGGACGCCTATGCCGCCGAGCACCTGGAGATCCAGACCGCCGACGCCAGCGCCGTCGCCGCGCGGGTGCGCAACGCGGGCGCGATCTTCGTCGGGCCGTACGCGCCGGTCTCGCTCGGCGACTACTGCGCCGGGTCGAACCACGTGCTGCCCACCGGCGGCTACGCGCGGCACTCCGGCGGGCTGTCGGTGCAGACGTTCCTGCGGGGCATCCACGTCGTCGACTACTCCCAGGACGCGTTGCGCGCGGTGGCCGACAAGGTCGTCACGCTGGCCAACGCGGAGGACCTGCCCGCGCACGGCGAGGCCGTGCGAGCCCGCTTCGGTGGTGAGGTCTGATGGACGACGTCACGCTGGACGACCTGCCGCTGGCCGAGGCACTGCGCGGCAAGACACCATACGGTGCGCCGCAGCTCGACGTCGCGGTGCGGCTCAACACGAACGAGAACCCGTACCCGCCGCCGCCCGAACTGGTGGCCGACGTCGTCGCCGCGACCGAGCGAGTCGCTCGGGAGCTGCACCGCTACCCGGACCGGGACGCCGTCGAGCTGCGCACCGACCTCGCCGCGTACCTGAGCGGCGCGACCGGGGTGCCGCTGACCACCCGGAACCTGTGGGCGGCGAACGGGTCCAACGAGGTGCTGCAGCAGTTGCTGCAGGCGTTCGGCGGGCCGGGCCGGACGGCGCTGGGCTTTGAGCCGTCGTACTCGATGCACCCGATCCTGGCGTCCGGCACGCGCACCGAGTGGCTGCCCGCGCCGCGCCGGGACGACTTCACGCTCGACGTCGATGTCGCCGTTGCGGCGATCCGGCGGCACGACCCGGACGTCGTGTTCGTAACCAGCCCGAACAACCCGACCGGGTGCTCCATCCCGCTCACGGACCTGCGGACGGTGCTGGACGCCGCGCGGGGCGTCGTCGTCGTGGACGAGGCGTACGCGGAGTTCTCCCGGCAGCCGAGCGCGGTGAAACTGCTGGCGGAGTTCCCGGCGAAGCTGATCGTGTCGCGCACCATGAGCAAGGCGTTCGCGTTCGCCGGGGGCAGACTGGGGTACCTGGCCGCCGCACCCGCGGTGGTTGACGCGCTGCAACTCGTGCGGCTGCCGTACCACCTGTCGGCGCTGACTCAAGCCGCCGCACGGGCCGCGCTCAAGCACGGCGAACAGACGTTGGCGTCGGTGGCGACGTTGGTGTCCGAACGCGACCGAGTTGTGGCCTCGTTGCGTGACCTGGGGTTCCAGCCGGTGGACAGCGACGCCAACTTCGTCCTGTTCGGACACTTCGAGGACGCACCCGCCGCGTGGCGGTCTTATGTGGACGCTGGTGTACTGATCAGGGACGTCGGTATCCCGGGCCACCTGCGGGTGACCATCGGAACGCCGGAGGAGAACGACGCGTTCCTGGCTGCGAGCAAGGAGGCCGTGTGAGCCGCATTGGCAAGGTGGAGCGCACCACCAAGGAGTCGTCGATCACGGTCGAGGTCGACCTCGACGGCACCGGGCAGGTCGAGATCGACACGGGTGTCGCGTTCTACGACCACATGCTCACCGCGTTTGGCGTGCACGGCGCGCTGGACCTGCGGGTGAACGCGACCGGCGACGTCCACATCGACGCGCACCACACCGTCGAGGACACCGCGATAGTGCTCGGTCAGGCGATCCGCGAGGCGCTGGGGGAGAAGCGCGGCATCCGCCGTTTCGGTGACGCCTGGGTGCCGATGGACGAGACGCTGGCACACGCCGCCATCGACGTCTCCGGGCGGCCGTACTGCGTACAGCTTGGCGAGCCGGAGCGGTTCGAGTCCTTCACGATCGGGGGCAACTACCCGTTCGTGTTGACGCGGCACGTGTTCGAGTCGCTGTCGTTCCACGCGCAGGTCGCGCTGCACGTGCGGGTGCTGCACGGCCGGGACCCGCACCACATGGCCGAGGCGCAGTACAAGGCCGTGGCGCGGGCGCTCCGCGCGGCGACCGAACCGGACGAGCGGCTCGGCGGCATCCCGTCGACGAAGGGCGTGCTGTAAGGGCGGTCCGCCCCGGATAGGCTCGGCGCAGCTGAGTCGAGTCACTGGAGGAATGTCGTCGTGCCATCCGAAGTCGTCATTGTCGTGTTGATCGCGCTCGCGGGGTTCCTGCTGGGTGGGGTCTACACCAGCTGGAAGACGGCGAAAGGCATGGCGATGGTGCTGCTCGTCGCCGCCGTCCTCGCGGCAGGCGGCGCGGCGGTGTGGTGGTTCTCGCTGTAGCGGCTACAGGCTGAGATGGAGGCGCAGCGCGTCGTCCAGCTCATTCAGCAGGCCGGGTGTCAACCGCCCTGCCTGCGCGCCCAGACGTCCCACGCTGATCGATCTTACCTGCTCTGCTTGTGCTTTCGAGTCGCGGTTCAGTCCGACTTCGTCGGCGGGCAGGAGTATCTGAAACGGATACACCTTGGCGACGTTCGACGTGATGGGAACGACGGTGAGCACGCCATGCCGCGAAAGTGCTGCGGTGGTGTTGGCGCCGTCGTTGCTGACGATGACCACTGGCCGTCGCTTGTTGACCTCCGCGCCCTGGGCTGGGTCTAGATTGGCCAGGTAGATGTCGCCACGGAGCATCTACGACGCCAAACCGTCGGCGGTTGTGGTATCCCAGACGTCGGCTTCGCCTGATTCCTCCCACTCACGCCACGCGTCCGCGTACGCAGGCCCAAGCTGCGATGCCCGGAGCAACTGCACGGCCCTGGTCAGCGCGGCTGATCGTGACCCGATGTGATGCTCCCGGCTGTAGCGGTCGAGGAACGCGACGTCCTCGTCCGGAAGACTAACGCTTACCTTCATACCATGATGCTACCGCTGGTAGTATCTGAGTAGCAAGCGAAGCCAGCACCCCGCTCACACTCGCGCGTGCTCCCGCTCCGCCTGCGGCTTCGCCAGCGCCTCGCCTTCGACGTCGACCGTGGGCAGCACCCGGTCCAGCCAGCGCGGCAGCCACCAGGCGCCCCTGCCGAGTAGCGACATCACGGCGGGCACCAGCGTCATCCGCACGACGAAGGCGTCCACCGCGACGCCGAACGCGAGCGCGAAGCCGATTGACTGGATCAGTGTCTCCGAGGACAGCACGAACCCGGCGAACACGCTGATCATGATCAACGCGGCGGCGACGACGACCCGCGCGCTGTGGCGGAAGCCGGTCACCATCGCCGTGGTTGGGGCAGCGCCGTGCACGTACTCCTCGCGCATTCGCGTGACCAGGAACACCTGGTAGTCCATCGCGAGTCCGAACAGGACACCGATGAGCAGCACCGGCAGCATGCTCATGATCGGGCCGGTCGCGTCGACGCCGAGCAGGTCGGTCAGCCAGCCCCACTGGAACACCGCGACGACCGCGCCAAACGTCGCCGCCACCGAGCCGAGGAACCCGAGCGCCGCCTTCACCGGCACCACGATCGAGCGGAACACCAGCATCAACAGCACAAATGCTAGTCCGACGATCAGTGTCAGATACGGCAGCAGCGCGTCCGACAGCTTCTCCGAGACGTCGATGTTCATCGCGGTCTGCCCGGTCACCGCGAGGTCGGTGCCGGTCGACTCACGCAGGTCGCGGATGGCGGTGACCAAGTCGTGTGTCGCCTGGCTGCTCGGGCCGGTCTCCGGGATCACGCTGAACACGCTGAGGTCGCCTGCCGGATTGGTCCGCGGTGGCGTCACCGTGGCGACGTGGTCCAGTTCCGCGATCCTGCCCGCGGCTTGCCGCGCGGCCTCGTTGTCCGTGGCGTCGACGATGATGGTGAGCTGCCCATTGGCGCCCTCGCCGAAGCCCTCGCTGATCAGGTTGTACGCGGCGCGCCGCGTGGAGTCCTCCGGCGCCATGCTATCGTCTGGCAGCCCGAGCTGCATGCTCGCGGCGGGGATCGCCACCACGGCGAGCGCCCCGACCGTCGCGATCAGCACGAGCGAACGGCGGCGCGCGACGAACCGGGCCCAGCGTTGTCCCAGTGTGTCGCCGGTGCCCTGTCCGAGCTTGCGCAGGCCGGGAAGACGTCGTGCCAGCACACGACGTCCCGCGAAGCCCAGCACGGCGGGCAGCAGCGTGACGGCGATGAGCACCGCGACCGCGACGGTGAGCGACGCCGCGAGACCCATCTCGCCCAGGAACGGGATGCCGACCACGGTCAGTCCAGCCAGCGCGATGATCACGGTCAATCCCGCGAACACGACGGCCGACCCGGCCGTGCCCACGGCGTGTGCGACGGCCTGTTCCGGCGGGCGGCCGTTGCCCAACTCATGTCGGTAGCGCGACACGATGAACAGCGCGTAATCGATGCCGACCGCGAGCCCGATCATCAGCGCCAGCACCGGCGTGTTCGCGTTCAGCTCGAGGAACCCGGATGCCGTCGCGATGCCCGCCATGCCGACACCGACGCCGATCAGCGCGGTGAGCAGCGGCAGTCCCGCCGCCAGCAGCGAGCCGAAGGTGATCGCGAGCACTACCGCCGCGACCGCGACGCCAATGACCTCGGTGGGTTCGGTCTCCGGTGCCCCCGCGATGACGTCGCCGCCGAACTCGACCCGCAGCCCCGAGTCGCGGCCCGGCTGCGCCGCGTCGCGCAGCTCCTGGCGCTGCGCGTCGGTGACCTCGAACGGCTGGACGTCGTAGGTGGCACGTGCCAGCGCGATCCGGCCGTCCGGCGACAGGGAGCGGGTGGCGAACGGGTCGCTGACGTCGACCACCCCAGCAGCGTCACGCGCCTCAGCCAGCACCGCCTTGGCGGTACGAGCGTTGGCGGGATCGGTGAGCGTCTCGCCCTCCGGTGCGGCGATGACGACGCGCGCCGTCGCCCCGGCCGCCGCCCGCGGGAAACGCTCTTCGAGCTGGTCGATAGCCCGCTGCGACTCGGTTCCGGGTATCGACACGGCGTTGGTCATCGCGCCGGACAGCGTCGCCGACGTCATGCCGACCACGGCTAGCAGCAGGAGCCAGACGCCGGTCACCAGGACGCGGTGCCGGAATGAGAAACGTCCAATCCGGTGCAGGAGGGTGGCCACGGCTGTCTCCGATCGCGGGAGAGTGCGAAGGGCTGTCACGTTCGACGCTAGCCATTCGGCTAGTAGTCGACAAGCCGTTCGGCTAGCATGTGACCGGACGCACGAGGCGTAGGGACGTCGAGGCGAGGAGGCGGTCATGACCGAGGCGGTCGACACAAGGGGGCGGTTGCTCGACACGGCGCTCGGGCTCTACGCGGAGCACGGCGTCGAGGGCACGTCGTTGCAGAAGATCGCCGACGCGCTCGGCGTCACCAAGGCCGCCGTGTACTACTACTTCAAGACGAAGGACGAGATCGCTCACGCCGTCATCGAGCCGGGGCTGCGCGACCTCCGGGCAGCGGTCACCGCGGCCGAGGCGCAACGGCGGCACGGCGCGCGGGTCGACACGATGCTCGACGGCCTTGCCGACGTGATCATCCGCCACCGGACACTGGTGCGGCTCTTCAACGGTGACCCCGGGTTGCAGCGGATCGTCGAGGCGTCGGTGCGCGAGTATGGCGGGGTGGCCGAGCGGATGATCGCGGTGCTGGTCGGGCCGGAACCCACGCCGGAGGCTCGGGTGGCGGCGTTCGTCGCGGCGCTGGGCATGTCAGGAACCGGCGGCGCGCCCGAGGTGGCCGATCTCGATGACGACCAGCTCCGCACCGCCCTGCTCGACGCGGGAAGCCGCGCCGTCGGCAGGCCCCGGCGGCGATGACGAGTCGGTCAGATCCCGCCTTCGGACGCCGCCTTCAACTTCGGTGCGCCAGGGCCGTACTCGGCGAGCTGGTCGTCCTGGTTGAACAGCCCGCACGCCCGTAGCGACAGGCACCCACACCCGATGCAGGTGGTAAGGCTGTCGCGGAGCCGCTGCAGCGCGTCGATTCTGGTGTCCAGTTCGTTGCGCCACCGCTTCGACAGCTTCGTCCAGTCCGCCTTGGTGGGAGCGCCATGCGCGGGCAGCGTCGACAGTGCCTCCGCGATATCGTCCAGGCTGAGCCCGACGCGCTGCGCGGACCGGATGAACGCGATGCGGCGCAGCGTGGCACGCGGATAACGGCGCTGGTTGCCCGTCGTGCGCTCGGCGCTGATCAAGCCGCGGTCCTCGTAGAATCGCAATGTCGTGTGCGGGACGCCGCTGCGTTCGGCGACCTGTCCGATCGTGAGATGGTGCGCGAGTGCCGTCACGTCACCAGCTTAGCCATGACCTCCAGTTAAGTCGAAGTTCGAGGGGGAACACGGCGTCGGGAACGGGGGACACGAAGGCAGGAGTGCCGAACACACCGGCGTGAGTGTCGGACACGGCGCGGTGTCCCACTCGTCGGAATACTCGATTGCACTGGAGTGTAGGACTGAAATGTGCCCGCTAAGTCGTTGAGCCACCCGGAGGCCGTGTCGCCGTTGCGTAACGGCCGGTTTTTGGCGTTGCTACTCGCGTCGGCTGGGCTGTTCGCCGGGTTCTCCCTGTTGGTTTCGGTCGTGCCGCTGTGGGTGGTCCGCAATGGCGGTGGCGAGTTCGCCGCTGGCGCGGTGACCGGCGTGTTCATGGCGACGACGGTGCTGGCGCAGCTGCTGATGACCGGCCTGGTGCGGCGTTTCGGATACCGCGCGATGTCGATTGTCGGTGCGCTACTGATTGGCGGTCCGGTGCCGCTGCTGGCGTTGTCAACGACGTGGCAGCCGATCCTGGCGATCTCCGGCGTGCGGGGGCTCGGCTTTGGCATCGTCACGGTCTGCGGCAGCGCGCTGATCGCCGAACTGTTGCCAGCGGGCTCGCTCGGGCGCGGGTCGGGGTTGTACGGCCTGGCGGTGGGCCTCCCGTTGCTGGTGTGCCTGCCAGCGAGCACCGCGATCGCCGAGTACGCCGGGTTCACGCCGGTGTTCGCGGCGGGCTTCGCGCTGCCGCTGTTGGCGGTCGCGCCGATGGTGGTGCTGCCGCGCGGCCAGCGGGACGACCACACCGAGAGCCAGCCAGCCACCGCTGCCGCCGCGTCGGTGTGGCGGCCGTGGCTGCCGATGCTGGCGGGTTCGATCGCGTTCGGGGCGATGGTCACGTTCCTGCCGCTGGTGTTCGCGGACATCCCCGCGCTGGGCTCGGCCGCACTGCTGCTGATGTCGGCCACCGCGCTGAGCGGACGGTGGCTCGCAGGCATGTGGGGCGACCGCGCCGCGACGGCAGGGAGGCTGTTGCTCGCCGGGATCGCGGCGGTGGCGGTGGGTTTGCTTGGTTTCGCGGGCGGCACCGGTGTCGCGACTATGGCGGCGATGATCGTCGCCATGGTCTGCGTCGCTATTTACGGCGCGGGGTTCGGCATGGTGCAGAACGACTCACTGGTGCTGATGTTCGCGCGGGTGTCGCCCGCGCACGCCAGCGTTGCGTGGAATGTCGCGTTCGATGCCGGTCAAGGTGCCGGGGCCGTCGCCGTAGGCGCGGTAGCGGCCACGACGAGCTACCCGGTCGCGTTCGGCGCGCTTGGGTTGCTCGCGCTCGCCGTGTTGCCGGTGTCCGCCGCGGCCAAGGGCGGGAAGTAGGCTGGTAGCCGTGACACGAGTCGTGATCTTGGACTATGGGTCGGGCAATCTCCGTTCCGCCGAGCGTGCCGTGCGGCGCGCGGGCGCCGACGTCGAGGTGACGTCCGATCCGCATGCCGCGCTTAACGCCGACGGGCTCGTCGTGCCGGGTGTCGGCGCGTTCAGCGCCTGCATCGCAGGTCTGCGCGAGGTTGGCGGCGACAAGATCGTTGGCAAGCGCCTCGCGGGCGGCAGGCCGGTGCTCGGCATCTGCGTCGGCATGCAGATCCTGTTCGAGCGCGGTGTCGAGCACGGCGACGAGGCCGAGGGCCTTGGCGAGTGGCCGGGTGTCGTGGACGGCCTGCACGCGGACGTCCTGCCGCACATGGGCTGGAACACCGTGCGCGCTCCCGAGGACTCGGTGCTGTTCGCCGGGCTCGACGCCGACACGCGGTTCTACTTCGTGCACTCCTACGCCGCCCGCACGTGGGAGCTGGAGTCGGGACTGACCGGCCAAGCGCCGAAGGTGACCTGGGCCCACCATGGCGAGGACTTCGTCGCCGCCGTCGAGAATGGCGCGCTGTGCGCCACCCAGTTCCACCCGGAGAAGTCTGGCGACGCCGGTGCCCAGGTACTGCGCAACTGGCTGGGCACTCTCTCGTAACCCGCGCCACTCGCCGGTGATTGCGAGCTCTGGTCCAGCCGCCACGACTGTAAGCCGGCGCCCACGACCACCCCTCGCAAGCTCAGGGCGGCCCCGTCCCCCGACTGGGCGGCTGGACCAACCGCTAGAGTGAGACACCGTGACTTTGACGCTGCTCCCCGCTGTTGACGTCGCCGATGGCCAGGCCGTGCGCCTGGTCCAAGGCGAGGCCGGAACCGAGACCACCTACGGCGCGCCGCTGGACGCCGCCCTGTCCTGGCAGCGCGACGGCGCCGAGTGGATTCATCTTGTCGACCTCGACGCCGCGTTCGGCAAGGGCTCGAACCGGGAACTGCTCGCCGAGGTCGTCGGCAAGCTCGACGTCCATGTTGAGCTCTCCGGCGGCATCCGCGACGACGCCTCGCTGGATGCCGCGCTTGCGACCGGCGCGCGGCGGGTCAACCTCGGCACCGCGGCGCTGGAGGATCCGGACTGGACGTCGCGGGTGGTCGCGGAGTACGGCGACCGGGTCGCCATCGGCCTCGACGTGCGGATCACCGACGAGGGCCACCGGCTCGCCGCGCGCGGCTGGACCAAGGACGGCGGCGACCTGTGGGAGGTGCTCGCCCGGCTGGACGCGGACGGCGCGCAGCGCTACGTCGTCACCGACGTCAGCAAGGACGGCACGCTGCGCGGACCGAACCTTGACCTGCTCGCCGCCGTGTGCGCCCGTACCGACGCCGCCGTGATCGCGTCCGGCGGGGTATCGAGCGTCGGCGACCTCGTAGCGCTGTCGAAGCTGACCGGCGACGGCGTCGAGGGCGCGATCGTCGGCAAGGCGCTGTACGCGGGGGCGTTCACGCTACCGGAGGCGCTCGCCGCCGTCCGGTAGCGCGGGTCTCCCGGCGCCTCAGTCGTCTAGCGTGATCCCGACGCCGATCGTGCGCTTCTTGCCGCCGCGCAGGATGCTGCCCACCACGCCGAGGAATCCGAGCACCCCGTACTTGCGACCGAGCAGCTTGCGCACCCGGTCGGTTTCGGCGTCGTCGAGCAGTCGCGCGGTGCCGCTCACCGACTCGCCGTGGGTGCGCTTGCCGCGCAGGTCGCAAGCCGTGACCTCGACGCGCGGGTTGTTGCGGAGGCGCTTGACCTTGCCGGAGTTCCGCTCGGTCCAGACGAACAGTTCACCGTCGTCGGCGACCGCCCAGATCGGCGTCGGCACAGGTGTGCCGTCGCGGCGGAAAGTGGTCAACTGGACGTACTTCTCGTCGGCGAGGCGACGCAGCGCGGTGGGCATGCCGCCAGCTTAGCGACTCACGGCGTCCTTCGGCGCAGCGTGGCCGCCCCGAGTACCAGTGCCGCCAGCGCACACGCCGCCACGATCAGGAGGTTCTTCACCAGTGTGCCGTCGATCTCCGTCGAGTGAGTGACCTGGGTGAGAGCATCGACGGCGTAGGACAGTGGCATGACGTCGGAGATCCAGTCCAGCACGGTGGCCATCTCATCGCGCGGTGCGAACAGCCCGCACAGCAGCACCTGTGGCATCACGAACGCGGGCATGAACTGCACCGCCTGGAACTCGGTGCGGGCGAACGCGCTCGCGAACAGTCCGAGAGCGGTGCCGAGAAGCGCGTCGAGCACCGCGATCCCGCCGAGCAGCCATACCGAACCGGTGATGTCGAGGCCGAGCCAGGTCAGCGAGGTCACCATCGCGACGACAACCTGAACGACGGCGACCAGACCGAACGCGATGGCGTACCCGAAGAGCAGGTCCAGCTTGGCCAGCGGCATCGTCATCAGCCGTTCTAACGTCGCGGTGGTGCGCTCCCGCAGCGTGGTGATCGACGTGACAATGAACATGATCGCGAACGGGAACACCGCGAGTAGCGCGGGCGCGGCGCGGCTGAACTGCTGCTCGTCGTTGAACACGTAGCGCAGCAGCGCGAGCAGCACCGATGGCATGATGATCATGAGCGCCAGGGTGCGGTGGTCGTGGCGTAGCTGGGTGAGGATGCGGCGCGTGGTGGCCAGCGTGATCGTGGGGTTCAAGACGGTCATGACACGGTGTCCTTGATCAAGCGGAGGAAGGCGCGTTCCAGGTCGGCTTCGCCGGTGTGAGCGCGCAGTTCGGCGGGGGAGTTGGCGGCGAGCAGTTCGCCCTCGCGGAGTAACAGCAGGTGTTCGCAGCGGGTGGCCTCGTCCATGACGTGGCTGGAGACCAGCAGCGTCACCCCGCGTGCGGCGAGCCCGGCGAACAGCTCCCACAGCTCGTCGCGCAGCACCGGGTCGAGGCCGACGGTGGGCTCGTCCAGGATCAGCAACTCGGGATTGCCGAGCAGCGCGACGGCGAGGTTGGCGCGGCTGAGCTGGCCACCGGAGAGCTGGCCGATGATCGCGTCGGCGTGCGACGTCAGGTCCACCTCGTTGATCACCCGAGCGACGTCGTCGGCCGGTGCGCGCAACACCGAGGCGAAGTAGGTCAGCGCTTCGGTGACGGTGATGTCGGGATAGATCGCCGGGTTCTGGGTGCTGTAGCCGATGCGGCTGCGCAGGTCTTTGTGGCCAGCGGGTCTACCGAGCACGGTGACGTCGCCGCTCTCGACGATCTGCACCCCGACCAGCGAACGCATGAGGGTGGTCTTGCCGCACCCGCTCGGACCAAGCAGGCCGGTGACGGTGCCACGTTCGATCTCGAAGCTGATGTCCTTCAGGACGTCGCGGCCGCCGCGCTGGACGCGGAGGTCGTTGACCACGACAGCGGAATTATCCATGCGTTTAATTCTGCGCGCGTTGAATGGCCGCTGTCAAGCGGTAGGCGTCATGCGGCCGCGGGTCAGTCGAAGTAGTGCTGGATCACCGGGGCGACGGTCGCGATGACGTCGTCGTCGCTGGCTGAGGCGATGGGTTCCACGCGCACCACGTAGCGCAGCATCGCGATGCCTACGAGGTGGGCTGATGTCGCCGTCATCGCCAGTTCGCCGATACCGAACTCCGCCGCGATCGGACGCACCACCGTCCGGAGCAGGAACTCACGCATCATCCTGGCGGCGTTCTCGTTCGACGCGATCGAGCGCAGCAGCGCGAGGAACGGTTGTCTCGCCTCGTCGTCGCCCCACACGCTGAGGAAGAATCGGGTGAGCCGCTCGCCGACCTGCTCGCGCGGACCCGCGACCGCCTGTCTGATGACGTCCGCGGGGTTGACAGGCAGCGCCAGCGCCGCGACGAATACCTGGTCCTTGGAGCCGAAGAAGTGGTGGATCAGGGCGGCGTTGACGCCGGCCTCGGCCGCGATCGCACGAATCGTCGTCGCGTCGAAGCCGTTCTCGGCGAACAGGCCGCGGGCCGCGGCCAGGATCTGCTCGCGGGTTTCGGTCTGTCCGGGTCGCCGTCCCGCCTTCGCCATGCGCCGTCCTCCACATCGCCTACGTGTGATCAAGCGTATGCCGTTGCCCCGCCCGCGCAGCCGGGCATAGGCGCGCCAGTACGCTCGTGAGCATGTCCGTCGCGGTAAGGGTGATCCCGTGTCTTGATGTCGACGCGGGCAGGGTCGTCAAGGGCGTCAACTTCGAGAACCTGCGGGATGCGGGCGATCCGGTCGAGCTCGCGCGGCTCTACGACGCCGAGGGTGCGGACGAGCTGACGTTCCTCGACGTCACCGCGTCGTCCGGTGATCGCGAGACTACCTACGACGTCGTGCGGCGCACCGCCGAGCAGGTGTTCATTCCGCTCACCGTGGGCGGCGGTGTCCGCGGTACCGAAGACGTCGACAAACTGCTGCGCGCGGGAGCGGACAAGGTCAGCATCAACACCGCCGCGATCGCGCGCCCCGAGCTGCTGCGGGAGGCGTCGCGGCGGTTCGGCTCGCAGTGCATCGTGCTATCGGTGGACGCGCGGCGAGTGCCAGCGGCTGGCGAACCGACGCCGTCCGGGTTCGAGGTCACCACACACGGTGGCCGGAAGGGCACTGGCATCGACGCCGTCGAATGGGCCGTGCGCGGTGAGGAACTAGGCGTCGGTGAGATCCTGCTCAACTCGATGGACGCCGATGGCACCAAAGCCGGGTTCGACCTGGAGCTAATCCGCCTGGTGCGAGCCGCCGTGCGGGTGCCTGTGATCGCCAGCGGTGGCGCGGGCGAGCTGGCACACTTCCCGCCCGCCATCGAGGCGGGAGCGGACGCGGTACTCGCGGCGAGCGTGTTTCACTTCAAGGAGTTGTCCATCGGCGAGGTCAAGTCGACGATGCGTGAGGCTGGGGTGGTCGTTCGGTGAGCTCGCTCGATCCCGCGGTGGCGGCGCGACTCAAGCGCACCGAGGACGGCCTGGTCGCCGCGATCGCGGTGGACGACGCCACCGGTGACGTCCTGATGCTGGCGTGGATGGACGACGAGGCGCTGCACCGCACGCTGACCACCCGCCGCGCGACGTACTACTCCCGCAGCAGGCAGCAACTCTGGGTGAAGGGGGAGACGTCGGGGCACACGCAGCATGTGCGCGAGGTGCGCATTGACTGCGACGGTGACGCGGTGCTACTGCGCGTGGATCAGGTCGGTCCCGCGTGCCACACCGGTGCGCCCACGTGCTTCGACACCGACGAGCGGGTGCTGCTGGCTCGGGAGTGAGCCCCCCCTTCTCTGACGTCATCGCTGCTCGTCATCAGGGGGCTCAACGGGCGCCGGACGGAAGAAAAAGCCTCGGCCTGCCCGGTTGGGTCTCCCCGGGACGAGGTCGCCATTTCGTTACACCATGGTGGATTGGTGGCGCTAGGTTCGAGTTTGTGAGCCCCTCAGTCGATCGTCCCCGTCAGGTACCGCTGCAACGTCGGCGCGATGGCGGTGACGAGGGTGTCGATGTCCGCCGAGGCCAGCGGCTCGAACTGGACGACGTAGCGGACCATGCCGAGCCCGATCATCTGCGACGCCGCGAGTGTCGCGCGGAACAGTTGCTGGTCGGAGCCGGTCGAGCGCAGCACCTCGCTGAAGATGTAGCGGATGAAGAAGTCCCGCAGCAGGTGGATGGCCTGCTCGTGGCTGGTCACGCTGCGCACGATCGCGGCGAACGTGCCGCCGCCCGCCGAGTCCCACGTGGTGACGAACGTGCGCACGATCCGCTCGCCCAGCGTGTCCTGGTCGCCGTCGAGCAGCTGCGTGACCAGGTCTCTCGGGCTGAACGGCAGTTGCAGCACCGCCTCGGCGAACAGGCCCTCCTTGCTGCCGAACCAGTGGTTGACCATGGCAGCGTCCACCCCGGCGCGGTGCGCGATACCCCGCACGGTCGCGCCGTCGTAGCCCGATTCGGCGAACACCTCACGCGCCGCGTCGATCAGCGCGCCCCTGGTATCGCCGCCGCCGGGGCGTCGTCCCCGGCGCTTCGTGCCTGTGGTGCCGCCCGCCGCGTCCGCCGTTGCTTCGTCGCTCACGGTGTCCATCATCCCGCATCGGGAGTGCGCCGCCGGTCACCACCGTGACCGCCACCCGGAAAACCACTGCCGATGCGACGACGCACCCTGCCACACTGGCGGCATGACTGCGCAGTCTCCCGAGCGTCCGATGTCCCCGCCCGAACCGCCCTACTACGCGGTGGTCTTCACCTCGACACGAACGCCCGGCGACAACGGCTACACCGAGCGCGCGGAGCGCATGTTCCAGCTCGCCCACGAGCAGCCCGGCTTCCTCGGCGTGGACACCGCACGCGGAGCGGCCGGCCTGCGCATCACCGTCTCGTACTGGCGAGACGAGGAATCCATCGCCGCGTGGCGCGACCAGGCCGAACACGCCGAGACCAGAGCGGACGGCCGTCATCATTGGTACGAGTCGTTCGCCGTCCATGTCGCCAAGGTCGAACGCGCCTACCAGTTCACCCGGCCCTGAGCGGGTGCCGCTCGCGAGCACCCGACCAACACGGAACACCCCACTGACGGCAGAATGACGTCCATGGTCAGTACCGGTCGCGCCCTGGGTGAGGTGAGCCCGAGCAAGGCGGAGTTCGCCTCGCTCGCCGCGTCCCGCAGGGTCATCCCCGTGGTTCGGACCCTGCTCGCCGACGCGGAGACCCCGATCGCGCTATACCGCACGCTCGCGCGGGACCGGCCAGGCACGTTCCTGTTCGAGTCGGCGGAGAACGGTGAGTCGTGGTCGCGCTGGTCCTTCATCGGCGTGCGCAGCCCCGCCGCTCTCACCGTGCGCGATGGCCAGGCGTGCTGGCTCGGCACCCCGCCGGTCGGCCTGCCCACCGAGGGAAACCCGCTGGATGTCCTCCGCGAGACCCTGGATGTCCTGCACACCGAGCCACTACCGGGTATGCCACCGCTGACCGGCGGGTTGGTCGGCTACATCGGCTACGACGCGGTGCGCTGGCTGGAACGGCTGCCGGAGCTGGCCGAGAACGACCTGCGCATCCCCGAGCTGATCATGCTGTTCGCGACCGACCTGGCCGCGTTCGACCACCACGAGGGCACGGTCACGCTCATCGCCAACGCCGTCAACTGGGACGACTCGCCGGAGCGGGTCGATGCCGCCTACTCCGACGCCGTGCGCAGGCTCGACGTCATGACCGAGCAGCTCGCTACCCAGGCGCCGCCGACGACGGCGATGTTCGAGCGGCCGACGCCGGAGTTCACCCGTCGCCGCGACAAGGCGGACTACCACAAGGCCGTGCTGGAAGCGGTCGAGGCGATCCACGCGGGCGAGGCGTTCCAGGTGGTGCCCTCGCAGCGGTTCGAGATGACCACCGACGCCGACGCCCTCGACGTCTACCGTGTGCTGCGCAACACGAACCCGAGTCCGTACATGTACCTGCTGCGGCTGGACGGGTTCGACACCGAGGGCGACAAGATTTCCTTCGACATCGTGGGGTCGAGCCCCGAATCGTTGGTCACGGTGCGCGACGGTCGCGCGACGACCCACCCGATCGCGGGTACGCGGTGGCGCGGACAGGACCCCGACGAGGACGCGGTGCTCGCCAAGGACCTCCTCGCCGACGATAAGGAGCGCGCGGAACATCTGATGCTGGTCGACCTCGGCCGCAACGACCTCGGCCGCGTGTGTAAACCGGGCACCGTACACGTGGTGGACTTCTTCGCGATCGAGCGCTACAGCCACGTGATGCACCTCGTGTCCACCGTCACCGGACAGCTCGCCGACGACAAGTCCGCGTTCGACGCCGTCGCCGCCTGCTTCCCGGCAGGCACGCTGACCGGCGCGCCGAAGGTGCGGGCGATGGAGCTGATCGAGGAGCTGGAGCCCACCCGCCGTGGCCTCTACGGCGGCGTCGTCGGTTACTTCGACTTCGCGGGCGACGCCGACACCGCCATCGCCATCCGCACCGCGCTGATGCGCGACGGCACCGCCTACGTGCAGGCGGGCGGGGGAGTGGTGGCCGATTCCGACCCGGACTACGAGGACAACGAGTCGCTGAACAAGGCGCGCACGGTGCTCTCGGCCGTCGCGGCCGCCGCGACCATGCGAGATCCCAGTGGCTGATGGTGCTGGCGCCCCGAACACCGGAGCCGCCGCGAGGCGACCCGCCAAGCGGAGCCTGCTGGTCACTATCGCGCTGCTGCTGCTCAGCGCGCTCGCGTTCTGGGGTTCATCGCGGCTGACCTGGGTCGAGGTGCCGCCAGGGCGGCTGGTCGGCGGCCGCGCCGTTGATGACCTCAACGGTGCCGACTTCGTCGGGTGGCTGGTTCCCATGGCGGTGTTCACCCTCGCGGCCGTTGCCGCCGCACTCGGATTGCCGGGCCAAGCACGGCGCGTGCTCGGTGCGGGGCTCGCGCTGGTGGGCCTGCTCGCGGTGTGGTTCGCCTTCTACGGCGGGTATGAGATCGAGTGGTCTGGTTCGCTTCCAGGCTATGACGGTTCCGGCGACCCAGAGCGCACCGTGCGCGGCCCGATCACCGCGTTCACCGGCGCCCAGCTGTTGGTGGTCGCGGGAGTGGTACTGGTGGCGCGTGGTCCCGAGATGCCGCGGCTCGGTGCGAGGTACTCGGCGCCGGGCGGCGAATCCCCAGTTAGGGACTCGGATGAGGACCTATGGCGGGCCCTGTCGGACGGCGAGGATCCGACGTCGGGGTCGTAGTCCGTTCCCGCCCCCCGGGCGGGGATCGGCCGAAATGCGCGGGGTAGCATCTTTGCGGCGGGAAGGGAAAGGTTTTGTGATCGAGCTTGCGAGCACTGTGTCCGATCCGGTAGAGCGTGAGGGCGCCCGGTGAGCGTGCTGGAAGACATCATCGCCGGGGTCAGGGAGGACCTGGCCGAGCGAGAGAAGGCGTTGCCCTTCGACGAGCTCAAGCAGCGGGCCGCCAAGGCCCCCGAGCCGCGAAACGCCATCGCCGCGTTGAAGGAGCCTGGCATCGGCGTCATCGCCGAGGTCAAGCGACGCAGCCCGTCCAAAGGGCAGCTCGCCGAGCTGCCCGACCCCGCGGCATTGGCCGTCGACTACGCCGACGCTGGCGCGCGCGTCATCAGCGTGCTCACCGAGCAGCGGCGGTTCGGCGGGTCGCTTGCCGACTTGGACGCGGTGCGCGCCGCCGTCGACGTCCCCCTCCTGCGTAAGGACTTCATCGTCAGCCCGTACCAGGTGCACGAAGCGCGGGCGCACGGCGCTGATCTGGTATTGCTGATTGTCGCGGCGCTGGAGCAAAACGCCCTCGCCGCGCTGCTGGATCGGGTCGAGTCGCTCGGCATGACCGCGTTGGTCGAGGTGCACAACGCCGAGGAGGCCGACCGGGCGCTGGAAAGCGGCGCGCGGGTCATTGGCGTCAACGCCCGCAACCTACACAACCTCGAGGTCGATCGCGACGTCTTCAGCCGTCTCGCGCCCGGCCTGCCGCCAGACGTGCTCAAGATCGCCGAATCCGGCGTACGCGGACCTGGCGACCTGATGACCTACGCGGGCCACGGCGCCGACGCCGTCCTCGTCGGTGAGGGACTTGTCGCCAGCGACGACCCGAAATCGGCGCTGGTGCAGCTAGTGACGGCGGGTTCGCACCCGGCGTGTCCGAGGCCCGCCCGGTGACTGAGCAGCAGCGCAACCCGCACGACCCGGACGAGCGGGGACACTTCGGCCCTTACGGCGGCCGGTTCATGCCGGAGGCGCTCATCGGCGCGCTGGACGAACTCGCCGCCGAGTACGACAAGGCGCAGCGGGACCCGGCGTTCGTCGAGGAGTTCACCCGGCTGCTGCGGGACTACGCCAACCGCCCGTCGCTGCTGACCGAGGCGCCTCGCTTCGCCGAGCACGCGGGCGGCGGGCGGATCTTCCTCAAGCGCGAGGACTTGAACCACACCGGCTCCCACAAGATCAACAACGTGCTGGGCCAGGCGCTGCTCACCAAGCGGATGGGCAAGAAGCGGGTCATCGCCGAGACCGGCGCCGGGCAGCATGGCGTCGCCACCGCCACGGCGTGCGCGCTGATGGGCCTGGAGTGCACCGTCTACATGGGCCAGGTCGACACGGAGCGGCAGGCGCTCAACGTGGCGCGGATGAACCTTCTCGGCGCGGAGGTCATCCCTGTCGCCACCGGCTCACGCACCCTCAAGGACGCCATCAACGAGGCGCTGCGGGACTGGGTCACCAACGTCGACACCACCCACTACCTACTCGGCACGGCGGCAGGGGCGCACCCGTTCCCGATGATGGTGCGCAACTTCCACACGGTCATCGGTGAGGAAGCTCGCCGTCAGATCCTGGAGAAGGCGGGCAGGCTGCCGGACGCGGTCGCGGCGTGCGTTGGCGGCGGCTCCAACGCCATCGGCATCTTCCACGGCTTCATCGACGACCCGGACGTCCGGCTTGTCGGGTTCGAACCCGGTGGGCACGGCATCGACTCCGGCGAGCACGGCGCGACGCTCTCGCACGGCACACCCGGTGTGCTGCACGGTGCGCTGTCATACTTGTTGCAGGACGACGACGGCCAGACCATCGAGGCGTACTCGATCTCGGCGGGCCTGGACTATCCGGGGGTCGGGCCGGAGCACGCCTGGTTGAAGGACACCGGCCGTGCCGAGTACCGCTCGGTCACCGACGACGAGGCGATGGACGCGTTCCAATTGCTTTCTCGCACCGAGGGCATCATCCCGGCGATCGAGTCGGCGCACGCGCTAGCCGGGGCGCTGGTCCTTGGTCGCGAACTGGGCCCTGACGGGCTGATCGTGGTGAACCTGTCCGGCCGTGGCGACAAGGACATGGACACCGCCGCGAAGCACTTCGGCTACGTGGAGGAGTCGTGAGCGGACTCAACACACTGTTCGCGCGGGTCAAGGCCGAGGACAGGGCGGCGCTGATCGGATATCTGCCCGCCGGGTACCCCACCGTGGCCGAGTCGCGAGAGCTGTTGATCGCCATGCTGGACGGCGGCTGCGACCTCGTCGAGGTCGGCGTGCCGTACTCCGATCCGGTCATGGATGGCCCGACGATCCAAGCCGCCGCCGATACCGCGCTGCGCAACGGCTTTCGGCTGCGCGAGACGTTCGACGTCGTACAAACCATCACCGACCACGGCGGCCACGCGGTCGTGATGACCTACTGGAACCCGGTGCACCACTACGGCGTCGACTCCTTCGCGCGTGACCTCGCCGCGGCGGGTGGCCACGGCCTGATCACCCCTGACCTGATCCCCGACGAGGCCGAGAACTGGCTCGACGTCTCCGAGCGCCACGGCCTTGACCGAATTTTCCTGGTCGCGCCGTCGTCCTCGGAGGAACGTCTCGCTCGCACGGCCAAGGCGTCGTCCGGGTTCGTCTACGCCACCGCGGTCATGGGTGTGACCGGCGCTCGAGAGTCGGTCGGGGCGGGGGCCGCCGAGCTGGTGCGGCGTGCCCGCGCGCACACCGACCTGCCGATCGGTGTCGGTCTCGGGGTGCGTTCCGGCGACCAGGCCGCCGAGGTCGCGAGCTTCGCCGACGCTGTGATCGTCGGCTCGGCGTTCGTCACCGCTGCCCAAGAGGACACGGGCGCGGTTCGTGCGCTCGCTGAAGAACTCGCCGGGGGCGTCCGGCGAAAATCGGGACACGCTACGGTAGCGCCGTGAACATCGCAGCAGGCCCCGTCCTCGCCAGCTTCCCCAGCCCGCCGCAGGGTGTGTGGCAACTCGACCTCGGATTCGTCACGCTGCCCATCCGCGCTTACGCGTTGTGCATCATCGCGGGCATCATCGTCGCGATCTGGTGGGGTGACCGGCGCTGGGTCGCACGTGGCGGCACCAAGGGCACGATCATCGACATCGCGGTTTTCGCTGTCCCCTTTGGCCTGGTCGGCGGCAGGCTCTACCACGTATTGACCGACTACCACCGGTACTTCGGTGAGGGCGCGAACCCGATCGATGCCCTCAAGATCTGGGATGGCGGCCTTGGCATCTGGGGCGCGATCGCCCTCGGTGCTGTCGGCGCGTGGATCGCCTGCCGGACACGGGGCATCCCGCTGCCAGCGGTCGCGGACGCCGTCGCGCCTGGCATCGTCGTCGCGCAGGCCATCGGTAGGCTCGGCAACTACTTCAACCAGGAACTCTACGGCCGCGAGACTGACGTGCCGTGGGGCCTGGAGATCTACCAGCGGATCAATCCGGAAACCGGCCAGCTCGACCAGTTGCTCGGCGAGTCGACCGGCGATGTCATCGCCGTCGTACACCCGACGTTCCTGTACGAGCTGCTGTGGAACCTCGGTGTCGCGGTGCTGCTGGTGTGGGCCGATCGCCGCTTCCGGCTCGGTGGGGGCCGGGTGTTCGCGCTCTACGTCGCGGGATACACGGCGGGTCGGTTCTGGATCGAGATGATGCGCAGCGACCCGGCGACCGACGTCTTCGGTGTACGCATCAACGTGTGGGTTTCGGCGCTGGTGTTCCTCGGTGCGGTGACGTACCTGGTGCTCACCAGGAAACGCGGCAGGGAAGCACCGGAGGTAGCGCAGGGCAAGGTGGTGTCGGCGGAGTCCGGCACTGACACCGGAGACGGCGACAGCGACCGGTCCAGCGACGGCGACGGGCCCAGCGATGGCCGGCGGTCCAGCGACAGCGATGCTTCCGATGTCGCCGCCAGCGGCGAGCCCACCGAGTCCGACGCGGAGCGGAGCGAACAGCGCACCTCCGACAGCTAACGGCTGTCGCCACCCACCCCAATGATGCCGAGCACACCCACGTCGCTCAGTTGATCAACCTTGCGCCCTCAGTGACGAAAATATACGGACATAACGGACAAAAACTCGTCACTCAGGAAGTAAGGTTGATCAACAAGCACGGAAAGCGCGCCCACCGGCGGGCATGACGCGATCGCGCGACGATGGAAGCGGCGGGTGTGTGGCCGGCGAAATCGACGGCGATCAACACCGCCGCGTGGCGCCGCACCTGAGGTCCCGCTGAGAAGTGAGCGGACAATTCGGGACAGGGCACTAGTCTCGGGTCGTTCCTGATCTTTTGGCCGGTTCCACGGGGCTGGCTCCGCGGAGGGAGGCGCCATGACAGTGGTGGCCATCGGGTGCGCGCTCGCTTCGGCGGTGTTCGCCGCGCTGGGTGCGTTCCTGCAGCACAGCGGCGTGCGTCAGGTCAGCGTGGACGGGTCGCTCCGCTTGCGTACCCTGCCGTTGCTGATACGTGAGCGCACCTGGCTGCTCGGCGTGCTGGCACACGTCGGCACCGCCGCCGCGCAGATCACCGCCATCGCGCTCGCGCCGCTCGTCGTGGTGCAACCGATCGTGGTGCTGTCGCTGCCATTGGTGGCGCTCTTCGGCGCCCGCGCCAGCGGCCGCAAGCTCGGCTCGCTGGCCATCACCGGTATCGCCGCGACGGCCGGCGGGCTCGCGGTGTTCGTCGCGCTGACCGCCCGGACGGCCGTGGCCACCGAGGTCAGCACGGAACAGACATTGCTCGCTGGTGAGGTCGTCGCCGCGTTCGCGCTGGTCCTTGTCGGTTTTGGCGCGAGTCGCACTGGCCGCGCCCGGTGCCTCGCGTTCGCTGTGGCCGCGGGTGCGCTCTATGGTCTGGTGTCGGTGCTGATTCGCCGTGTCACCCAGGCGGTTATGGTGATGGAGCAGCCCGGCATCCCGTGGTTCTCCGGACTCGCCCTCGCGGCGGCCTTTCTGGCCGGATCGTGGCTGATCCAGGTCGCCTATGCCAGCGGCCCGGCGGATCTCGTCGTCGCCTGCGGCACAGCGCTCAACCCGATCACCGCCATTCTCATCGGCGCGAGCGTGCTCGGCGAGACGGCGGGCATCGGCGCGGGTGTCACGATGACGCTCGCGGTGTGTGGTGGCGTGGTCGTGTTCGGTGTCGCGCTGCTGGCGCATTCGCACGCGGCCGCCTTCGTCGCACCGCCTGCTGAACCAGAGACCTCATCAAATGCGCTTGGTCGGGCCAACAGCGCTCCACGTCGTTAGACTGAGACCCCAGTGACCTCGCGCACCCGCGCACAGAGGAGGCCGCATGCTCTTCTCGGCGCTCCCACATCGGCAGAACGGCTACGATCCGGCGGCCGAACACGACGGCTGCGGCGTCGCCATGGTCGCCGACATCCAGGGCAGGCGCTCCCACGACATCGTCAGTGACGGCCTGACCGCGCTGGACAACCTCGAACACCGAGGCGCGGCCGGTGCGGAGCCCACCAGCGGCGACGGTGCGGGCATCCTGCTGCAACTCCCAGACGAACTGCTGCGCGCCGACGTCGACTTCGCGCTGCCCGAACCGGACCTGGAGCAGGGCAACACCTACGCCGCCGGGATCGCGTTCCTGCCACACGGCGAGCAAGGGGAGGACGCCATCGCCCTGGTGGAGCGGCTCGCCGCCGACGAAGCCCTCGACGTTCTCGGTTGGCGCGAGCTACCCACCGATCCGGATCGCGCGGAGATCGGTCCCACCGCCCGTGGGGTCATGCCGCGCATGGCCATGCTCTTCGTCGCCGCTCGCGACGGCGCGGCCGGGATCGCGCTGGACCGGCGGGTCTACGGTCTGCGCCGCCGCGCCGAGCATGAGAGCGTCGCGGCGGGCTGCGGGCTGTACTTCCCGTCCCTGTCGGCCCGTACGATCGTGTACAAGGGCATGCTCACCGCGCCGCAGCTGCGGGAGTTCTTCCCCGACCTGCGTGACGAGCGCCTTGTCAGCGCGATCGCCCTGGTGCACAGCAGGTTCTCCACCAATACCTTCCCGTCGTGGCCGCTGGCCCACCCGTATCGCTACGTCGCCCACAACGGCGAGATCAACACGATTCGCGGCAACCGTAACCGGATGCGTGCCCGCGAGGCGCTGCTGGAGTCCGAGCTGATTCCCGGGGACCTGGCGCGGCTGTACCCGATCTGCTCCGAGGAGAACTCCGACTCGGCGTCGTTCGACGAGGTGCTGGAACTGTTGCATCTTGGCGGACGAAGCCTGCCGCACGCGGTCATGATCATGATCCCGGAGGCGTGGGAGAACCACGCGACCATGGATCCCAAGCGCAGGGATTTCTACCAGTTCCACGCGAGCCTCATGGAGCCGTGGGACGGCCCCGCGAGCGTCACTTTCAGCGACGGCGCCGTCGTCGGCGCGGTGCTGGACCGCAATGGCCTGCGGCCCGCGCGCTGGTGGCGCACCGTCGACGACCGCGTCGTGCTGGCCAGCGAGGCGGGTGTGCTCGACGTGCCGCCGGAACGCGTCATCGCCAAGGGCAGGCTCAAGCCGGGTCGGATGTTCCTGGTTGACACCGTTGCCGGGCGGCTCGTCGACGACGACGAGATCAAGGACGACCTCGCCAGCGAACACCCCTACGGCGACTGGGTGCACGCCGGGCTGCTCGCGCTCGCCGACCTGCCCGACCGCGAGCACGTCGTGCAGCCGCACGAGGCGGTGCTGCGCCGCCAGCTGACCTTCGGCTACACCAACGAGGAGCTGAAGATACTGCTTGGCCCGATGGCGACGACCGGGGCGGAACCGGTCGGCTCGATGGGCACCGACACACCGCCCGCCGTGCTCTCGCACCGTTCCCGGCTGCTGTACGACTACTTCTTCCAGCAGTTCGCGCAGGTCACCAACCCGCCGCTGGACGCGATCCGGGAAGAGTTGGTCACGTCGATGTCGCGCATCATGGGCCCGGAACAGAACCTGCTCGCGCCAGGCCCCGCGTCGTGCAGACACATCCAGCTGCCGCTGCCGGTGATCGACAACGACGAGCTGGCCAAGTTGATCCACATCAACGACGACGGCGACCTGCCCGGCTTCGCCTGCCGGGTGCTGAGTGGGCTCTACGACGTCGACGGCGGTGGTCAGGCGCTGGCGGACGCGATCGAACGGGTTCGCCATCAGGCGTCGGCCGCGATCGCGGACGGGGCGCGGATCCTGGTGCTTTCCGACAGGGACTCGGACCGCCAGTGGGCGCCGATTCCGTCCTTGTTACTGGTCGCCGCGGTGCACCATCATCTGGTGCGTACCAAGGAACGACTGCGTGTCGCGCTCGTTGTCGAGTCCGGTGACGCGCGCGAGGTGCACCACATCGCGCTGCTGCTTGGCTACGGTGCCGCCGCGGTGAACCCATACCTGGCATTCGAGTCCATCGAGGACTTGATCTCGACCGGTGCGATTACCGACGTCGATCCGCCGGTCGCGATCCGCAACTATGTCACGGCGCTGGTCAAGGGCACCCTCAAGATCATGTCCAAGATGGGCACCTCCACGGTGGGCGCGTACACCGCGGCGCAGGTGTTCGAGGCGGTCGGGCTCGGCCAGGACATCCTCGATGAGTACTTCACCGGAACCACCTCGGTGCTTGGCGGCGTCGGCCTCGATGTCCTCGCTGAGGAGGTGGCCTACCGGCACCGGCGCGCCTACCCGGCGAATCCCACCGACCGCGCCCACCGTGGCCTGGAAAGTGGCGGCGAGTATGCCTACCGGCGTGAAGGCGAGCTACACCTGTTCACCCCGGAGATGGTGTTCCTGCTCCAGCACGCCAGTTCCACCGGCCGTGAGAAGGCCTACCGCGCCTACACCGATGAGGTGCACCGGCTGGAACGTGACGGTTGCACGCTGCGCGGACTCTTCGAACTGCGCGGTGAGCGAGAACCGATATCGGTGGACGAGGTGGAGTCGGTCGAGTCGATTTGCCGCCGCTTCAACACCGGCGGCATGTCTTATGGCGCGATCTCGGCCGAGTCACACGAGACCCTCGCCATCGCGATGAACCGCATCGGTGGACGTTCCAACTGCGGCGAAGGCGGTGAGGACGCCGACCGCCTCTACGATCCGGAACGCCGAAGCGCGATCAAGCAGGTCGCGTCAGGACGTTTCGGCGTCACGAGCGAGTATCTGGTCAACGGCACTGACATCCAGATCAAGATGGCCCAAGGCGCCAAGCCGGGGGAGGGTGGCCAGCTGCCGCCGAACAAGGTCTATCCGTGGATCGCGCGCACCCGGCACTCCACGCCCGGCGTCGGGCTGATTTCCCCACCGCCGCACCACGACATCTACTCCATCGAGGACCTGGCGCAGCTCATCCATGACCTCAAGAACGCCAACGACGACGCCCGCGTGCACGTCAAGCTGGTGAGCGAGTTCGGAGTTGGCACCGTCGCCGCGGGCGTGGCCAAGGCGCACGCGGACGTCGTGCTGATCTCTGGGCACGACGGGGGCACTGGGGCCGCGCCGCTGAACTCGCTCAAGCACGCGGGCACGCCGTGGGAGATCGGGCTCGCGGAGACGCACAAGACGTTGCTGCTCAACGGGCTGCGGGACCGGATCAGGGTGCAGGTCGACGGTGGCCTCAAGACTGGTCGCGATGTCGTGATCGCCGCGCTACTCGGCGCGGAGGAGTACGGCTTCGCCACCGCACCGCTTGTCGTCGAGGGCTGCGTCATGATGCGCGTCTGTCACCTCGACACCTGTCCGGTCGGTGTGGCCACGCAGAATCCCGAGCTGCGCGAGCGCTACACCGGTCAGGCCGAGCACGTGGTGAACTACTTCCGGTTCGTCGCCCAGGAGGTGCGGGAGACCCTGGCCTCGCTCGGCTTGCGCAGCATCGATGAGGCGGTCGGGCACGCCGAGTTCCTGCGGGTGGACGAGGCTGTCGAGCATTGGAAAGCCAGCGGGCTCAACCTCGCGCCGGTGTTCGACCTGCCGCGCCAGTCGCCGTATGGCGGCGCGCTGCACCAGACCCGGGAACAGGACCATGGCCTTGACGTGGCGCTGGACCGCACCGTGATCCAACTGGCGGAGGCGGCGCTTGAGGACGCGTTTCCCATGCGGCTGGAGCTGCCGGTGCGCAACGTCAACCGCACGGTCGGCACTTTGCTCGGCGCGGAGATCACCCGGCGCTACGGTGGCGATGGCCTGCCGGACGGCACCATCGAGTTGACGTTGACCGGTTCGGCCGGGCAGTCGCTGGGTGCGTTCCTGCCGCGCGGCGTCACCATCGACCTGGTCGGCGATGCCAACGACTACGTGGGCAAGGGACTCTCCGGCGGTCGGATCGTGGTGCGACCGCATCCGGACGCCGAGTTCGAGGGCGCTGGCCCTGAAGAACACGTCATCGCGGGCAATGTGATCGCCTATGGCGCCACCGGCGGGGAGATCTACCTGCGAGGCAGAGTCGGGGAGCGTTGCTGCGTGCGCAACTCAGGGGCCACCGTGGTGGCCGAAGGCGTCGGCGACCACGCGTTCGAGTACATGACTGGCGGTATGGCCGTCGTGCTCGGCCCAACCGGACGCAACCTCGCCGCGGGGATGTCGGGCGGTGTCGGCTACGTACTCGACCTCGACCCGCAGCAGGTCAACCAAACCATGGTGGACCTGCAGGAACCCAGTGCGGACGACCTCGCCACGCTCAAGAACGTCATCGAGGCGCACCACGCCCGTACCGGTTCGGCGGTGGCGGCGTCCCTGCTCGGTGATTGGCCGCGCCGGTCGGCGGGGTTCACCAAGGTGATGCCGCGCGACTACCAGCGGGTCATGGAGGCCATCCGCCGCGCCCGCGCGCAGGGCAGGGACATCGACGAGGCGATCATGGAGGCGGCCAGTGGCTGACCCCACCGGCTTCCTCAAGTACCCGCGCCGCGACATGCCGAAGCGCCCCATCGACGAGCGCGTCGGCGACTGGCGTGAGGTGTACGCCGACGTCGATCCAGCCGAACGCGACGCCGACGTGTCCGAGCAGGCCACGCGGTGCATGGACTGCGGTATCCCGTTCTGCCATTCCGGCTCGGCCGGCTGCCCGCTTGGCAACCTGATCCCGGAGTGGAACGACCTGGTGCGCCGGGGCGACTGGGAGGCGGCCGCCGAGCGGTTGCATGCCACCAACAACTTCCCCGAGTTCACCGGAATGCTGTGTCCCGCACCGTGCGAGGCGGGGTGCGTGCTGTCGATCAACCAGGCGTCCGGTGGGCCGGTCACGATCAAACGCGTTGAGCAGGCCATCGCGGACAACGCCTGGGAACGCGACTACGCGAGACCGGAATGCGCCGAGGTGATCACTGGCAAGAGCGTCGCCGTCGTGGGGTCGGGGCCTGCCGGACTCGCCGCCGCGCAGCAGCTCACCCGCGCTGGGCACGACGTCACCGTGTACGAGCGGGACGATCGGCTCGGCGGCCTGATGCGCTACGGCATTCCCGAGTTCAAGATGTCGAAGAAGCGTCTTGAACAGCGCCTCGGCCAGATGCGTGCCGAAGGTACCCGGTTCGTCACCGGCTGCGAGGCCGGTGTCGACGTTACCGTGCCCCGGTTGCGGGAGAGGTTCGACGCGGTGGTCCTGGCCGTCGGCGCGCTCAACGGCCGGGACGACACGACCACGCCCGGCCGCGATCTCGACGGCATTCACCTCGCGATGGATCACTTGGTGCCCGCCAACAAGGAGTGCGAGGGCGACGGTCCGACGCCGATCTCAGCGGAGGGCAAGCACGTGATCATCGTGGGAGGCGGCGACACCGGCGCCGACTGCTACGGCACCGCTACCCGTCAGGGTGCGCTGTCGGTGACCCAGCTGGATCAGTACCCGCGCCCGCCGACCGAGCGTGACGAGGAACGCTCACCATGGCCGACGTGGCCATACATCCTGCGCACGTACCCGGTACACGAGGAAGGCGGCCAGCGGGAGTTCGCCGTCGGCATTGAGCGATTCGTGCCTGGCACCGGCGACGACGCCGGGCATGTGCGCCACATCGACCTTCGGACCGTGCGGGTACACAAGGACCCGGCCAGTGGACGTCGCGAGGTTTTTCCTGTCGGCGATGAGGTGCGCCGCATCCCCGCCGACCTGGTGCTGCTGGCGATCGGGTTCACCGGAGTCGAGCCGATGCGCGTGCTGGACGACCTCGGCATCACGCTCACTCCGCGCGGCACCATCTCCTGTGGCGCCGACTGGCAGACGTCCGCCGAAGGTGTGTTCGTTTGCGGCGACGCTCATCGGGGCGCGTCGCTGATCGTGTGGGCGATCGCCGAGGGGCGGTCGGTGGCCAGTGCCGTGGACACCTACCTCACCGGCACCTCCGAGTTACCCGCCCCCGTACACCCCACGGCGCTACCACTGGCCACGGTGAGCTGACCCACGATAGCCGCGTGGCGCCCCGGCGATCTCACCCAGGGTAGTCGCGTTGGCACGATGCGAGTCACACCGTCGCGTTGCTCTGTTCAGGTGTTAGGCGCGTTAACGCGTATTGCTCGGTGCGGCTCGTCGCTTACCGTCGAGCAAGTTGATCCTGTGATGAGGTCAGTGCCATCGGGCGGCGAGGGCCATGGTGAGGACGAGTATGAAGCGACTGATCGCACGAATGTCGACGATGCTCGCCGGGGTGGCGCTGGCCTCGGCCGCGCTAACACCGCAGGCGGCGGCCCTCTCGGCGAGCGCCCCCGCTCCTAACCTCGCGGCCGACATCGCGAGCAGACTGGTGCCCCAGACGGTGTCCGCGGACGCGACGGACTACTGGACGCCGGAACGCATGCGCGACGCCGTCGAACTCGACAAGATCGAGCTGTCGCGGTTGCCCGACCTCGGCGACGTCCGCGTCGGCGAGCCGATGTCCGTCGCACCGAGCCCCGCCGCTGACCTACTCCGGCTGCCGCGCCTGCTGCCCGGTCTTGGCGGGGGCGGGTCCGATGCCGACGAGTCGACCGGCAGTCCGTGGACGGACGGCGGCGACGTCGTCGCCACGGCGGGCAGGGTGTTCTTCACGATCGACGGAAGGGACGCCTCCTGCAGCGGCAACGCCGTCACCAGCGAGAACAAGAGCACCGTGATCACAGCGGGTCACTGCGTGAAGTACCAGGGCAGCTGGCACTCCGACTGGGTCTTCGTGCCCGCCTACCACGATGGGAAGGCGCCGTACGGTGAGTGGCCAGCGGCGAGTACGCACACCACACCTCAGTGGGATGCCAGCGAAGACATCAACTACGACATCGGTGCGGCCGTGGTGCGCTCGGTCGGTGGGCAACGGCTCACCGACGTCGTCGGTGGCCAGGGCATCGCGTTCAACCAGCCGCGTGGCCAGCGGGCGTACGCGTTCGGCTACCCGGCCGCCGACCCGTACGACGGCAGCAGACTGATCTATTGTGCTGGGACGACGTTCGACGACTTCCTGTTCTCCAACGACCTCGGCTTGAACTGCGACATGACGGGTGGGTCGAGCGGCGGACCGTGGTTCGTCGGCTTCGACCCGCTGCGGGGTATCGGCATGCAGAACTCGGTGAACAGCTTCGGTTACGTGTTCCTGCCGGATGTGATGTTCGGGCCGTACTTCGGTGACACGGCACGGCAGCTCTACGAGGACGTCCAGAACCGCTAGTATCCGTCAGCTGGACGCGGCCACCACGCGGATGACCGCGCCCGTATCATGGGGTGCGTGAATTGGACAGTCGACGTCCCCATGAACACCTTGCCCTCGCTGCCGCCGCTGCCCGCCGAGCTACGCAAGCGGCTGGACGACGCGCTCGCACTGCCCGCGGCCCAGCAGCCGGAGTGGCCGGACGACGAGAACCTGCTGCATGTGCGCGGCGTGCTGGAGTCGGTGCCGCCGATCACGGTGCCCGCCGAGGTCGACCGGCTCACCCAGCGGCTGGCGAGCGTCGCGAACGGCGAGGCGTTTCTGCTCCAGGGCGGGGACTGCGCGGAGACGTTCGAGTCCAACACCGAGCCACACATCCGCGCCAACCTGCGGACCTTGCTCCAGATGGCGGTGGTGCTGACCTACGGCGCGAGCCTGCCGGTGATCAAGGTCGGCCGGATCGCGGGCCAGTACGCGAAGCCTCGTTCCAACTCGACCGATGCGCTCGGGCTACCGGTGTACCGGGGCGACATCGTCAACTCGCTCGCCGCCTCGCCTGAGATGCGGGTGCCGGACCCGGCCCGCATGATCCGCGCTTACGCCAATTCGGGCGCGGCGATGAACCTGGTGCGCGCGCTGACCGCGGCGGGCATGGCTGACCTGGCGCACCTGCACGACTGGAACAAGGACTTCGTGATGAACTCCCCCGCCGGGGCGCGTTACGAGGCGCTGGCCAGTGAGATCGACCGGGGCCTCCGCTTCATGTCAGCGTGCGGCGTCAACGACTCCTCCTTGCACACCACCGAGATCTACGCCAGCCACGAGGCGCTGCTGCTGGACTACGAGCGCGCCATGCTCCGGCTCGACGACCCGGAGTCGGCTGAGGCGAAGCTCTACAACCTGTCCTCGCACTTCCTCTGGATCGGTGAGCGCACCCGCCAGCTCGATGGCGCTCACATCGCCTTCGCCGAGATCATGGCCAACCCGATCGGCGTCAAGATCGGCCCGACTACCACTCCGGAGCAGGCGGTGGAGTACGTCGAGCGGCTCGATCCGCACAACCAGCCTGGCAGGCTGACGCTGATCTCGCGGATGGGCAACGGCAAGGTGCGCGAGGTGCTGCCCGCGATCGTGGAGAAGGTCGAGGCGTCGGGTCACAAGGTCATCTGGCAATGCGACCCGATGCACGGCAACACCCACGAGTCGTCCAATGGCTACAAGACCCGCCATTTCGACCGTGTCGTCGACGAGGTGCAGGGATTCTTCGAGGTGCACCGTGCGCTGGGCAGTTATCCTGGTGGCATCCATGTCGAGCTGACCGGCGAGGATGTCACCGAGTGCCTCGGCGGCGCCCAAGACATCTCCGACCTTGATCTCTCCGGTCGCTATGAGACCGCCTGCGATCCCCGGCTCAACACGCAGCAGTCGCTGGAGCTTGCGTTCCTTGTCGCGGAGATGTTGCGGAACTAAGGGCGTTGACCGCGCCGCGTGGGGTCGACGTCGCCACACGGCGCCTGGCGCGGGGAACCGCTAGCTGCACAGCTCGTGCAGGATCGCGGTCTCCTTCTCGACCGCCTCCGCCAGTACCCCGATGTCGGGTGCGGCGTCCGCGTTCGCGTTGAATCCGATGTGGACGGCGTCGCGGTACGGCGTGACCGCGACGCCGATCGCTTGCCCTGGTGCGAGCGGCACCACGGGGTACGCCGCCTTGAGCCTGGCGCCGCCAACTCGCAGCGGGATGTTGGGGAGTGGCACGTTGGTGACGGTGGTGTCGAACAACGCGTTGCTCGACACCCCGACGAACCCGGTGAAGAGCCGGTGCAGTGGTACCGGTAGCTGGTTCGCCAGCAGCGGTAACGTGCCAGGCCCCGCGTTCGGGCCCGCCGACTTGTTGCGGTCCATGCATGCCCTGACCTCGGCGAGTCGGCCAAGCGGGCTGGCGATACCGACCGGCAGGTCGCAGAGGTAACCGGACAGCCGGTTGCCCGCGCCCGCGATGCGGGAACGGAGGCTGACTGGGATCAGCGCGCGCAGCGTCAGGCCGTCGACGCGCTCGCCACGCCAGCGCAGCCAGGTGCGCAAGGCGCCAGAGAGCACCGCGAGCGCGACGTCGTTCGGCGTGCCGCCGTGTCGCTTGCGGATCATCCGCACGTCGGCGGCGTCGATCCGGACGAAGGCGAGCCGCCGTGCCGTCGACGGGAACGCCGCGAGCGGGGCGTTGTGCAGCGGGCGCGCGGCACGCGCGATGTCCCAGCCATTGCGTGCGTTACGCACGGCGTCGTCGAGATGGTCACGCCATGAACGCCCGACCGGTTCCGGTGGAGCGGGTGGCTCGGTGTGTGGCGGCATCCCGTCGAAGAGGCCGGCGGCGACCCGCACCGCACCCGCGCCGTCCGTCAGCGCGTGGTGCAGCTTGAGCAGCAATGCGAACTGGCCGCCCGGTAGATCGGTGAGTACGTCGAGCTGCCACGGCGGCGCGTCCGGTGGTAGCGGTTCGGTGATCCACTCCGAGGCGTAGCGCGACAGCGCGGCCGGGTCGTGCACGTCGGGAGCGTGGCGGACGCGGAGGTGACGTTCGGCATCGAACACCGGATCTCGTTCCCACTGCGCACCGCCGAGCGGAAACCAGGTGTCGCGTAGCCGTAGCCGGAGGCGGGGAATCGCTTCGGCGCGTGCCGCGAGCAGCCACCAGAGTTGTTCCGGGTCCGCGTTGCCGGTGGGCTGAAACACCCCCACCGCGCCCATGTGCATCGGGGTGTTGGGGCTGTCAAGGGCAATAAAGGCCGCGTCGAGTCCGCTGAGCGGTTCGGTGTGTGGCACTGTTCCACGTCCAGAAGTCGGGTGGGTAGTGAGTGCGTCGATGCTCCGCCGTCACACTCTACGGAGCTGGGTCCGGACGTGCGCGGTCAAACCGCGCCGAACCGCGTCGCTGACCCGTCCCGAGCGCAGATTGCCGTGTGCACGTTGCCGGGTGCTCATGAGCGGGCCCACCGGCGTTTACGGGAAGGCCCACAATCGCACGGCGGAACCGGCTTCAACACGCTCGCCGCCGTCGGGCTGCTGCCGGAAGACCCGGGAACCGACGGGGCTATCGCCGCCTCGAACGATCTCCGCCGTGAGCCCAGCGTCGGCGAGGATCCGGCGTGCGTCGTCCACCGTTTTGAAGCTCAGGTTGGGCACCTCGACGGCGTTGGACACGTAGACGCCGACGCGCACGCCCTCGCTGTCCGGCGTGGTGCCCGCCCCCGGATCGGTGCGGACCACGTGGCCCGCCGCGACATCGGGGGAGAACTCCTCACCAGCGTCGTACGGCTCGAAGCCGGCCTCGCGCAAGATGCTGAACGCTTCGTCGCGACTCTTGCCCGCGACGGTCGGTACCGGGGTCGGCGGTGGGCCTTTGGACAGGGCGTACGTGACCGTCTCACCGATCGCCAGCGGCGTGCCGGGGCTAGGTGCGACCCCGAGGACAGCGCCCTCGGGGATCGACTCGTGGTACTCGTCGATGCTCGGGTCGTGTGTGGCGGTGAGCTGGACCTTTTCGATCGCGGCGATGGCGTCGGCGCGGCTCGTCCCCGGCTCGATGTCGGGTACGGTGGGCCTGCCGAGCGACATCACCAAGGTGATCTCGTCGCCCGCTGACAGTTCGGCGCCCGCGGCAGGGTCGGTGCCGATCGCGGTGTTCTCGCCGATGGTGTTGTGTCGCTCTTCGACGACGCGCGGGGTGAGTTCGGCCGCGGCGAGCACCTGTTTCGCCCGTTCGAGCGGCATGCCTTCGACGTCAGGCACGGTCACGCGGGACGCGATGTCGTAGACCCACATGCCGCCGGCGACGAGCCCCGCGATGGCGAGCAGGGCGGCGGCGAGCACCGCGAACCGGGGTACGCGGCGCCGGGTCCGCTGCTCGTCGAAGACCTCGTCGGGGTGGTCCAGCAGCTGTGTGCGGTTGATCGGTTTGTTGCCCGCCCCTGATGGCTCGCCGTTGCGCGGCATGCCGTTGGCCGGTGCGCCGTGCGCGGGCGCGTCGTTCGATATCGGTGTGACCGGTGCCATCGCGGGCACCGTGCGGTCGTCGTCGGCCTCGGCGTCCGGCGGTGGCAGGGCGGGCACGGGCACCAGTGCGAGGCCGAGTGTGTCCCTGACCCGGCGCGACTCGGCGAGCATGGCGGTGGCGTCGGCCGGTCGGTCCTGCACGCGTCTGCTGGTCGCCATGCGTACCAAGCCGTCGAGCGCTGCTGGCACCCGCGGGTTGCTCGCGCTCGGCGCGGGAACGTCCGTGTTGACATGCTGGTATGCGACCGACAGCGCGGTGTCACCGGTGAACGCTGGGCTGCCGGTGAGCATCTCGTACAGCAACAGTCCAACCGAATAGACGTCGCTGCGGGTGGTCGCCACGCCCGTCTCGACCTGTTCCGGCGATAGGTAGGCGACGGTGCCGAGGATCACGCTCGAGCTGGTGGTTCCCGCGCTGGCGAGTGCGCGAACCAGTCCGAAGTCGGCGACCTTGACGATGCCGCCGCCCTGCTGGCCGGGACCGCTCACGCGTCCAATGAGCACGTTCTCCGGTTTGATGTCGCGATGCACGAGATCGGCCTGGTGCGCCGCGGCGAGGGCGGAGAGCACTTGTTCAATGATGCTGAGCGCGAGCGCCGGGTCGAGCTTGCCCCGATGCTCGAGGAGGTCGCGCAACGTACCGCCGTCGACGAGCTCCATCACGAGGAAGGCGTGCACGTTGTCGCCTGACTGGTCGACGCCCTGGTCGTGCACTGCCACCACGTTCGGGTGGTGCAGTTTGGCCGCGGCCCTTGCTTCCTGCTCGAACCGTTCGGTCCAGGAACGGTCGGCGGCGTACTGCTGGTCCATGACCTTGATCGCCACCGGGCGGTCCAACCTGGTGTCGATGCCTCGGTACACGGCCGACATCCCACCGCGCGCGAGTAGGCTCCGTACCTCGTACCGGTGATCGAGCAATTCCCCGACCAGGGTGGCCTCGCGTGCTGTCACGACACGAAATGGTAGCTGGCCGTGGTGATGGCGTGGGCGGCGATGGGCCAATCGTGCGGTCACCCTCGGCTGGCACGTGCGCGGTGTGGCAAGGTGACATGCGTGGGTGCGATTCCAGTCGCCGATGACGTCTTGAACGCCGAGATCGCCGTGATCAGTCTTCCGGAAGCGGCGAACCGGATAGGCGTGTCGGTGAGCAAAATACGTCAGATGCTCAGGGACGGTCATCTCATCGCCGTACGGCGGGACGGGGAGCTGTGCATCCCCGAGGAGTTTTTCGGTGAGCGAGGCCCGGTGAAGGGGCTCGCTGGCACCTTGACGGTGCTCTCCGACTCCGGTTTCGAGCCGACAGAGATGCTGAACTGGCTGTTCACCTCAGACGACAGCCTGCCGGGCGTGACACCGATCAACGCCCTGCGCACCAATCATGGCACTGAGGTGAAACGGCGCGCGCAGGCACTGGCGTTCTAGCGAAGGCGCGATGGTTTCGACGGTTCCGACCGCACCGGTCACCGGTGCGGTCGGAATGCCCGCTCGCTCAGCGTGGCTTCAACCACGCCCTAGTCGTCAGCCGTTCATCTTGTCCCGCCAAGCGATCCAGGAACGCAGGCGAGAGAGGTCGTAGTCCGGGCCGCTCGCGCCGACGGTGAACAGCGTGACGCCGAGGCCGAGCATGGCGGGACCAACGTCCTCGGGGTCCCCGCCGACGCCGATCGACCGTTCGATCTCCGCCGGGTCGCGGCCGATGTCGGCGCAGTGCTGGTCTAGGACGCTGACCTTACGTGCCACGACCTCGGGGTCGCCGAAGCTGTGCCAGATGTCGGCGTGTTTGGCGACCATGCGCAGCGTCTTCTTCTCACCGCCGCCGCCGATGAGTACGGGGATGTGTCGCGTCGGCGGTGGGTTGAGCTTGCTGAACCGATTCTCGATGCGCGGCATGGCTTCGGCGAGGTCGTTGAGCCTGCCGCCCGCGGTGCCGAACTCATAGCCGTACTCGTCGTAGTCCTTCTGGAACCATCCGGCCCCCATGCCCAGGATCAGCCTGCCGCCGCTGATGTGGTCGACGGTGCGGGCCATGTCGGCGACCAGTTCGGGGTTGCGGTAGCTGTTGCAGGTAACCAGCGCGCCGATCTCGACGCGCGAGGTGCTCTCCGCCCAGGCGCCGAGTATGGTCCAGCACTCGAAGTGCTTGCCCTCCGGCTCGCCAGACAACGGGTAGAAGTGGTCCCAGTTGAACACGATGTCGACACCGAGATCTTCGGCTTCCGACGCCGCGCGTCGGATGGCGTCGTAGTCGGCGTGCTGCGGTTGAAGCTGAAAGCCGATGCGGATAGGTCGATTCGTTGCCGTGGTCATGGGCCCACGGTACCGGCGACCGCGGAATTAAGAGCTGCGTTTCGTCGCCGCGTACGCGAGCCGCGTCAGCTCCTCTCGGGCGTTGTCGGTCAACGATGTCGCACGCAGTGTGGTCAGCGCCGTCTCGGTCAGCTGGGCGATGCGCTCCTCGACGGCGTCGACCGCGCCGACGGCGTGCAGCGCATCCCGCGCCGCGTCGAGCTGGATATCCGAGAGCAGCGCGTCACCCACAGCGGTGGCGATCGCGCGCTCGTCGGCGTGCCTGCCCGCTTCGCGCGCACGTTCCATCCCGAGCGCGACGAGCAGTGTCCGCTTGCCCTCGCGGAGATCATCACCGGCTGGCTTGCCGGTGATCGCGGGATCGCCGAAGACCCCGAGCAGGTCGTCCCGCAGTTGGAATGCCACACCGATGTCGTGTCCGAACCGCCGCAGCGCCGCTAGCAGTACCTCGTCCGCGCCAGCGAGCGCCGCACCGAGCTGCAACGGCCGCACCACCGTGTATGCCGCGGTCTTCAGCTCGTTGACCCGCAGGGCGGCTTCCGGTGAGCTGTCACCGACCGCCTGAGTGTGGACGTCGAGGTACTGCCCCGCGAGGACCTCGGTGCGCATGGCCCGCCAGATAGGACGCGCCGCGGCGAGTGCCGGAGCGGGCAGTGCCGCGCTGGAGTACATGTCGTCGGCCCACGCCAGCGCGACGTCGCCGATCAGTACCGACGCCGCGAGACCGAACCGCTCCGCATCACCGTGCCAGCCGCGTGCCGCGTGCTGTTTGGCGAAAGCCACGTGGACCGTGGCGGCGCCGCGGCGGGAGTCGGATGCGTCCATCAGGTCGTCGTGGATCAACGCGCATGCCTGCAGTAGTTCCAGCGCGGACACCGCCTGCAGCGCGCCCATCGCGTCATCGCCGGTCGCCGCGCCGCCCGCACCGCGCCACGCCCACCATGCGAACGTTGGCCGCAGCCGCTTCCCACCGTCCAGCACGAAGCGGGTGAGCGCGTCCAGCGCTTCGCTGAAGGGGCCGATATCGCGCACCGGCTCGGCAGCGTGGTCCAGGAACGCGGCAAGCTGGCGTTCGACAGCCGTCGCGATGTTCGTGTCGGGATCGGTCACCCCTTCATCGTCCGTCGCGTGATGGTGGGCAGCCGCACTGGGGTCGCATAATCGGTGGCGTGCGTGTAGACGTCTCGCGGTAGCGTTCCCGGCATGGCAACTGAGGGCATCCACCAGATCTGCGACCAGTACGTCGACGACTTCGCCGCGGCCCACCCCGTCGTAGCGACCCAACTCGGCATCGCGGGCCACGACGAGCGACTCACCGACTACTCGCCGGAAGGCCACGCCGCGCGCGCCGCGCTCGCGCGCAGGGCACTCGATGCCGTTGAACGAACCGAGCCCACCAACGCTTCGGAACGCGCGGCGAAAGCGGTATTCACCGAACGGGTCGGCATCGATCTCGAACTGCACGAGGCAGGACTTGATCGGGCGAACTTGAACGTGATCGCCAGCCCGGTGCACGAACTGCGTATGGTGTTCGACCTGATGCCCACCGCATCGGTGAGTGACTGGGAGACGATCTCCACCCGGCTCGCCGCGGTTCCGGAGGCGATGGACGGTATTCGAGCCTCGCTGCTCGCGGCGGTCGACGCGGGGCACGAACCCGCGCTGCGGCAGGTCGCGAAGGTGGCCGAACAGTGTGACACCTGGGCCGGTCTGCACCGCGACTCCGGCTATTTCACGTCCCGTGTCGCCCTCGCGCGGGAGGTGACCGGCGTGAGTGACGCCTTGCACCGCGATCTCGCGCATCACGCCCACGCCGCTGAGGAGGCGTTCGCCGAGTTCGCCGGGTTCCTGCGCGCCGAACTCGCTCCGGAGGCGACGTCGAGGGACGCGGTCGGTGAAGACGTCTACCGGTTGTGGTCGCGTTACTTCCTCGGCGCGAAAGTCGATCTGCGCGAGGCCTACGAGTGGGGCTGGGAGGAGTTCACCCGCATCGAGCGGGAGATGCGCACGGTCGCGGAGCGGATCGAGCCGGGCGCGAGCCTAGCGCGGGCTGCCGAACTGCTCGATGCGGACAAGCGCTATCAGATCACTGGACAGGACGCTTACCGCGAATGGATGCAGCGGCTTTCCGACACCGCGCTTACCTCGCTGCGCGGCACGCATTTCGACATCCCGGACGAGGTGATGCGGCTGGAGTGCCTGATCGCACCACCGGGTGGTGGCGTCGGCGCGTACTACACCGGGCCGAGTGAGGACTTCAGCCGTCCCGGCCGGATGTGGTGGTCCGTCCCGTCCGATAAGGACACATTTTCGACCTGGCGGGAGGTCACCACCGTCTACCACGAGGGCGCGCCGGGCCATCACCTGCAGATCGCGACGTCGGTGTATCAGTCGGCGACCCTGAACCGGTTCCAGCGGATGATGGCGCTGACATCCGGGCTCGCCGAGGGCTGGGCGCTGTACGCCGAGCGGCTGATGGACGACCTCGGCTACCTCGCCGACGACGGCGACCGGTTCGGCATGCTCGACGCGCAGCTGTTCCGCGCGGCGCGGGTGGTCGTCGACATCGGCATGCACCTTGAACTGCCGATCCCGTCCGGGGTGGGCTTCCACGACGGCGAGACCTGGACCCCGGACCTCGGGCTTGAGTTCATGCTGACCCGCACCGTTACCGACCCCGACCACGTGCGCGACGAGATCGACCGTTACCTCGGCTGGCCGGGCCAGGCGCCTTCGTACAAGCTGGGCGAACGGCTCTGGCACGCGGCGCGCGACGACGCTCGCGCGCGGGAAGGCGCGGAATTCGACCTCAAGGACTTCCACACCCGGGCACTGCGGCTCGGCGGCATGGGACTTGACACGCTGCGTCAGCAGCTCGGCGAGCTGTTCTGACGGCGTAGGGCGGGCGGCTCAGCGCTCCTGCCGGACGTCCTCCGGCGGGTCTAGCGGGAGCCGTCTGCCCAGAATCGCGAACGGGCGCGGATCGCCTGCGAAGTTGTAGTCCCGCAGGACGTCCTCGAACCCGAGTTTGCGGTAGAGCCGCCACGCCTTGCTCGGCCCTTCCGGGGTGGACAGCAGTACCTTCGGCCGGTCGACACCGGCGAGCAGGTCGCGCAACAGTCGTTCGCCTAGCCCGGCGCCTTGGCTCTCCGGCCGGACATGCAGCTCGGTGAGCTCGAAATAGTCGTCCAACCATCTGGTGTCGCGTGTGCCAGCACGGCTAAGGCCCTTGCGCACTTGCTCGTGCCACCATTGCCCTGGTAGCCCCCGGTAGCCGTAGGCGAGTCCGAGCAGCCGGTCGTCGGAGTCAAGCGCGACGACATTACGCCATCCTTCGCGCAGCATGTGTGCCAGCCACATCGGCGTGCGCTGTTCCGCGGTGCCCTGCGGGTAGTTCATCGCGTTCATGTAAATCGTCAGGGCCTCTGGCAGATGCGCGCGGAACTCCGCAGCGGACAGCTGGGCGACCCGGGCGTACCTCGACGACATCGCGGTCACGTCTGACCTCCTCGGCGTGGAGCCGTCGCCTGACGCTCAGACCTGCACGGCACGTCTCGCAGTCTAAATGCCATCGCGGGGTTGGCGCGCGTGGTTCGTGACGTCCAGGTCTTGCGAACATGCGTTCGAGTCGTTACTCTCGAACGTAGGTCGAACGTGAGTTCGATCCGCGGTGTGGGGTATGCCTTGCGGCGCCGTGAGGGGAAGCGCTGGCGCCGCAAGGCAGCACCGAATGTCGGAAGGGGAAGACAATGAGTGCTGCTGTGATGGCTCCGTCATCCGGGGTGCCTGTCGCGCCGATGGCGTGGGGTCTCCTCGCGCAGGCTAAGCGAGGTCTCGCCGCCGCGGAATCGGAGACGGCTCCGGTGGAGCGGTTCACCGTGGCGTACTCCTCGGCGCGTCGGGCCGCCGCCGCTGTTGTCGCGGCGGCTGGTCGTCCGCACCGGGGCAGGACGCGGCCGACGAGCGTGTGGCTGCTGTTGCCGACGGTGGCACCCGAACTGGCGGAATGGGCCGCGTTCTTCGCCGCGCATTCCACGCGGCACGCGGCCGCGCAGGCGGGTATCGGGGGCAAGGTGACCGCGAGGGCCGCTGACGACTTGCTCCGGCAAGCCTGGCAGTTCCTTGATCTGGCCGAGGGTGCCGTCAGCGCACCACGGGCCCGGCGGACGGCCTGATGTCGGAGCAGGTGCTCGTCGATCACGGCAGGATGCTCGATGCGCTGCGGATCGAGGTTGACCTGCTCGCTGACGCGTCCCGGCATGCGCGTGGCGACACCAGGGTGCCCGCGTGTCCGGGACTCACCATCGAGGAGACCGTGCGGCACGTGGGCAGTGTGTACCGGCTGGTCGTCTCCTGGTTGCGGGATGGCAAGCGGCCCGGCGAGTGGCAGCGAGACCCAAGAGCAGGGGAGTCGCTGATCGGGTTCCTGCGCGGTGGGTTCGATGAGCTTGTTGAGGAACTAGCCGATCGCGATCCATACGCGCACACGTCGACGTGGTGGCCCGCTGACCAGACCGTTGGATTCTGGTTGCGTCGCATGCTGCACGAGACGACGATCCACCGCACTGACGTGCAGAGTGCGGCTGGAATGGCGCTAGAGGGCATCGCCGACGAGACGGCCGAGGACATCGCGGTCGACGGCATCGACGAGGCGCTGCTGCTGTGGTTCGACCACCGGCTCGAGGTGCTGGGTGTGTCCGGCACGCGGGACGGCTCGGTCGCCGTCAGCTCGGGTGGCAGGACCTGGTTCGCGCGAGCGGGGCCGTCGTACACCGAGGCGTCGCGGGCGGATACCGCGGTGCTCGACCAGGCTGATGCCGTGGTTCGGGGTGAACCCGCGCTGGTCTACCTGTGGTTGTGGGGTCGCATCGCGACCAGCATGGTCACCACCGAGCGAGACGACGACGCGGTAGCGCAGCTGTGGGCGCTGTTGCGGCTGGCGACGCGGTGAGTAGGGACGGTTCTGGCGCCCCTGGCGACAACTGGCGTCAGCGGCGCCAGAACCACCCGGACTTCCGCGACTCCCGCATCGCCTCCTTCCGGCGATCGGAGGTGAGCCGGGTGAGGTAGAGCATGCCGTTGAGGTGATCGGTCTCGTGTTGCAGGCACTGGGCGAGTACGCCTGTGCCCGAGACGGTCACCGGTTCGTTGTTGGCGTCGACGCCACGCACCACGGCCGAGACCGAACGCTCGACCGGGAACCACAGTTCGGGCACGGACAGGCAACCTTCGGAGACCTCGCGGGTCTCCTCGGACAGCTCGACCAGTTCCGGGTTGAGCACGTAGCCGAGCTTGCCGTCGACGTTGTAGCTGAATGCCCGCAGGCTCACTCCGATCTGCGGTGCGGCCAGTCCTGCTCGGCCTGGCAGGGCGACCGTGTCAAGCAAGTCGTCCACGAGCGCCTTGGTGCTCGTGTCGAACGTCGTGATCGGGTCGCACGCGGTCGTGAGCACTGGATCGCCGAAGTATCGGAGATCGCGGACAGCCACCGCCACACCTCGCCTTCAATGCTGTCTGCTTCCGTATTGTCTGCCCGTCGCTGTGCCGAACATTAGAGGTAGCCCATAAACCACGACGGTTGGGGTGCGAGCGCCTGATCTCTTGATCGCGAAAACCAGCGTATTCGGGCAGCGAGGGCCGGCGCCGGCGTCCGACGTGTGCTCGCGGTCGAGGTGATCTCGCCGATCTCGGTGCGAACGGATACGGTAACCAAGCCGGTGAATGGCCGCCATGTAGCTTGTCGCATTTTCACTGGTGGCGTCGTCTCGCCGTGTGCATCGAACCCGGCATCGCTCGAACACGAACCCCTCGCTAGTACGCGCGCAGCCGCAGGCCCTGCGGGGTGTGCCGGAAGCCTGCCTCGGCGAGCACCTCGGCCAGGTCGGACCACAACGCCCGCTCGCCGTCGGCACGGCGCACCAGCAGCGAGTCAATGTGTCCCGCGGCGACCTGCGCCGCCAGCGCGTTGGCCGCGGTGCGTAGCACGGCGCGGTCAGTGGTGAACGTCAACAGCGACGAGCCGCCACGTTCCAGGTACAACACGGGGCTGCCGTCGACGAGGACGACGACCGCACCGACCTTGCGGCCCGGCCGGTGCGTCGTGCCGCCGACTGGGGTGGGCCAGGCTAGTGCGGCGCCGTACGGCTGAGCCGGATCACATGCGGCCAGCACGAGTGCCCCGGCGTGCTGGCCGCCACCGGTGTCGGACAGGGAACGCAGCCGGTCGACCGCGCCGCGCGCGGCGAACTGCGCCGCGCCAAGGCCGTCGACGACGTAGCCTCGGATCACCTGGCCCGCGTCCGCCATCCCGCGCAGCACAGGGTAGATACCGGCGAAGCCGCCGCTGATGCGTTCCGTGTCGAGCGCACCCCTGGTCAGTACGCCGTGACGCTCCAGCAACGCCTCGGTGCGGGCGTGTGCGCGACGCGTCGGATCGGTTTCCCGCGCGGGGGTAAGCGCCCACCGGCCCGCGACGGTCGGAGGGCCGGTCATCGTCGGCATGACTGGGCGGCCCGCGCGCAGTCTGGCGTACCGTCCCCGTCCTTGCCCGCGTGGTGGTTGCTTGCGCGGTCGATGTGTGCGGCCTCCGGCCAGCACAGCCCGCAGCCCCGCGAGGCTGTCGCCGGTGATCCAACCGGCCCACACCAGCTCCCACAGCGCTGTCACGACGTCGGCGTCCGTCGGAGCGGGCCGTACGTCGCGCGACACGGCGTCTACCAGTTGCCGGAAGAAAAGCGCGCCGCCATCCAGCGCACGCAGGATCGCGGCATGCGGCTCGCCGTCCGGTCGCGGTTCTGGTTCGGGCAGCAGCAGATCCGCGACATCGGCGGGGGCGAGAGTGAGCCAGCCGTCACCGGACGCCGCCGATCCGCAGCCGCACCAGGTCACCTCGCCCGTCGTGGTCAGTTCGTCCAGCAGGGCGGGGGAGTAGCCAGGCAGCCTCGCGGGCAGCACCAGCGACTCCAGCGCGCTCGCCGGGATGGGCGCGCCCGCGAGCAACTCGATACCGGCGTACAGGTCGTCCACCGTGCCGTTTTGCCGCTGTCCCGCGCTGATGCCGTGCCAGGCGGGGAGGAAACGCCCGAGTGCCGGCTGCTCCACCGGTTCGACGTCCTTGCGCAGCCGGGCTAGGCACGCGCGGCGGATGCGGCGCAGCACGTCGGCATCGCAATAGTCGAGGCCACCGGTCGCGGTGGGGTCCAGCTCGCCGCGCACCAGCGTTCCGCGCGTGACCAACCGATCCAGCGTTTCGGTGATGTCGGACGTCGACAGACCGAACCTGGCCGCCGCCGCGTCGGCACCGAACGGTCCTCTGACGCGCGCGTACCTGGTCAGCAAATCGGCGAGTGGATCGGTAACCGGCTCCGTGAAGACGTCTGGGACATCCGGTGGCAGCTTCGTCTTCAGCGCCGCGCTGACCCTGCCCGCGTCTTCTACCGCCAGGTAGCGATCCTCCTCCGCGATACACACGACGATCGCCCTGCCTGCCTCGCGTAGCTCGGCTAGCCACTCCGGCGCGACACCGCGCCGCTCGGCCTCGGCGACGGTCAGATCCCCCAGTACACGGAGCAGATCCGCGGTATCCTCGACACCGCGTGCGTGCCGGTCCTCCGGAAGGTGCTGCAGTGCGGCCTCCACGTCCGCGATCACATCGGCGTCGAGCAGTTCCCGGAGCGAGTCGGTGCCCAGTAACTCGGCGAGTAACTCGGTGTCGATCGACAGCGCGGTGGCCCTGCGTTCCGCGAGCGGTAGGTCGTCGTCGTAGATGTTGAGTCCGACATAGCCGAACAGCAGGTTGCGCGCGAACGGCGAGGCCCTCGGCGTCTCGACCTCGACTACGCGGACGGTGCGTTGCCGGATCGCGGTGAGTAGCTCGCGGAGGCTGTCGACGTCGTACAGGTCGCGCAGGCATTCGCGCATCGCCTCGTGCACCACGGGGAAGCGCTCGTACGACGCGGCTACCGTGAGCAACTGCGAGGATCGGTGCCGTTGCTGCCACAGCGGGGTGCGCCTGCGGGGGTCGCGCTTCGGTAGCAGCAACGAGCGGGCCGCGCACTCGCGGAACCGTGCGGCGAACAGTGCGCTCGACCCCAGCTCGGCGGTCAGCAGTTCCTCGACCGCCTCCGGTTCGAACACCAGGTCCGCCGCGCCGGGCAGGCCAGCGCGATGCGGCGTGCCCTCCCACTCGACGGAGTCCGGTAGCCGCAGCACGATGCCGTCGTCAGCGCTGGCGACATGCGTGTCGACGCCGCGCCGTTCCCGCAGCTCCGCCCCGATCAGCAATGCCCAGGGCGCGTTCACCGCGCCCCCGAACGGCGAGTGCACCACGATGCGCCAGTCGCCCAGCTCGTCGCGGAACCGTTCGACCACGATGGTGCGGTCGTCCGGCACGTGCCCGGTGGCGAGGCGCTGCTCGGTGAGATAGTCCAGCAGGTTGTCGCTGGCCCAGCCGTCGAGCCCGGCCTCGGCCAACCGCTGCCGTGCCACCGTGTCGTCGGCTGCCGAGAGCTCGCGCAGGAACCCGCCGATGGCGCTGCCGAGTTCGTACGGTCGCGCCGGGGTGTCGCCCTTCCAGAACGGCATCCGCGCGGCTTCGCCTGGCGCGGGCGCGACGACTACACGATCGTGGGTGATGTCGGTGATCCGCCAGGATGAGGTGCCGAGCAGGATCGTGTCGCCCACCCGCGACTCGTGCACCATCTCCTCGTCCAGCTCACCGACGCGGGAGCCACGCGAACCGTCGGCGGCCGCCGTCATCACCGGATACAACCCCCGGTCGGGGATGGTGCCACCCGAGGTCACCGCGAGCCGTTGCGCACCAGGTCGCGCGGTCACCGTGCCCGCCGCCCTGTCCCAGACGGCACGGGGCCGTAGCTCGGCGAAGTCCGTGCTGGGATAGCGCCCGGCCAGCATGTCCAGTACCGCGTCGAACGACTCGTCACCGAGCTGGGCGAACGGGGCCGCGCGGCGCACGAGCGCGGCGAGATCGGCCACGGCGTAGTCGTCCATCGCGACCATCGCCACGATCTGCTGTGCCAGCACGTCGAGGGGGTTACGCGGGTAGTGCAGCGCTTCGATCGCGCCGCCCGCCATCCGTTCGGCGACCACGGCGCTCGCCGCCAGCTCGCCGCGCATCTTCGGGAACAGCACGCCGGTGGACGTCGCGTCGATGGTGTGGCTGGCCCTGCCGACCCGCTGCATGCCCGCCGCGACGCTCGGCGGCGGCTCGATCTGCACCACGAGGTCGACCGCTCCCATGTCGATGCCCAGCTCCAGCGAGGACGTCGCCACGACGCACGGCAGCGTGCCCGCCTTCAGCTCAGCTTCCGCGACGCCGCGCTGTTCCCGCGCCATCGAGCCGTGGTGCGCCTTGGCTATCACCGCGGGCGGGACCCCGGTTGTGATGCCAGACTGACCCACCGCCTGCGCCGGATGCCGCCGCAACGGCCGCTGCTCGTCGGCGTGCAGCTCATTGAGCCGCGCGGTGATCCGCTCCGCGAGTCGCCGCGAGTTGGTGAACACGATCGTCGAGCGATGTTCGGTGATCAGCTCGTACACCCGCTGCTCCACGGACGGCCAGATCGACGGCTTGCGCGGTTCGGCATCCGGGCCTGCCGGGTCGGGTGACGCGGGCGGTGCGGTCATGTCCGCCACCGGCACCTCGACTGTCACCGCGATCGTCTTGAGAGTTTCCGGCCGCACCACCCGCACGGGACGTCCACCCGCCAGGAACGTCGCGACTTCCTCGATCGGGCGCACCGTCGCCGACAACCCGATGCGTTGCGCGGGCGCGGGCAGCAGCGCGTCGAGGCGTTCCAGCGACAACGCCAGGTGCGCGCCGCGTTTGGTGCCTGCGACGGCGTGCACTTCGTCGACGATCACTGTGTCCACGCAGCGCAACGCCTCGCGCGCGTTCGACGTCAACAGCAGGTACAGCGACTCCGGCGTGGTGACCAGGATGTCCGGCGGGGTGCGCGCCAGGGTGCGTCGTTCGCGTGCCGTGGTGTCGCCGGTGCGCATGCCGATCGTGATGTTCGGCGGCGTGAGTTTCGCCTCCCGCGCGGCGTCGGCGATGCCGTCCAGCGGCGCGCGCAGGTTCCGTTGGACGTCGACCGCGAGGGCCTTCAACGGCGATACGTACAGCACCCGGCAGCGCTGTAGTGGGTCGGCTGGTACCGGTGCGGTGGCGAGACGGTCGATGGCGTGCAGGAACGCCGCCAGGGTCTTGCCCGATCCGGTCGGGGAGACGACGAGGGCATGCTCGCCGGAGTGCGCGGCCCGCCACGCGCCATCCTGGACCGGCGTCGGCGCGGTGAAAGCTCCGGCGAACCACGCGCGGGTCGGCGCGGAGAACAACCGCAGCGCATCGGCGGGCCCCGTGTCAGACGGGTCGCCGGTCACGGGCTCGTCACCAGCCATGACGTCATCATCGCGCATGACACCGACAGCCTGGCGTGTCGCGGTGGGGCGGCGTTCGCGCGGGACGGCGGCATGGCAGCATCGTTCGGGTGCCGTGCGCACGTTGACGAGGGAGGGGTCGTGCGGGTTTTGTCGGTTGATCTCGGCACGTCCACGACGGTCGCGGTGCTCGCCGACGGCACGGCGCCACCGCGTGTCGTCGACGTCGATGGGGCGGCGACCATGCCGTCAGCCGTGTTCGCCGAGGACGACGGCGCGATCGTGGTCGGCAGGGACGCCGAGCGTAAGGCCCGGCTCGACCCAACCCGATTTGAACCGAATCCCAAGCGGCGCATCGACGAGCAGCGGGTCACGCTTGGCGGCGACGTCATCTCGGTCAGTGAGGCGCTTGGCGCTGTGCTTCGCCGGGTGCTGGAGGAGGCTTCCCGGCAACTCGGCGGCGGCCAGCCCGACGAGGTGCGGCTCACCCACCCCGCGCAGTGGGGTCAGGACCGGTGTGCCGTGCTGCGAGCGGCCGCGCGAGACGCCGGGGTCGTCGGCAGGCTCAGGCTGGTGCCGGAGCCGGTCGCCGCGGCCGCGCACTTCGCCTCACTGCCAGGCCGAACGCTCGCGCCTGGACAAGCGCTCGCCGTGTACGACCTGGGCGCGGGCACCGTCGACGTCGCGGTCGTCGCGGCGGATCCCGACGGCGGATTCCGGGTACTCGCCGAGGACGGCCTCGCTGACCTGGGCGGTATCGACGTCGATGAAGCGCTGCTCATGCACATCGGACGCCAGGTATCGCACACCGACCCGCGGCGTTGGCAAGGCGTGTTGCGCCCGACGTCGGTGACCGAGCGTAGGGCGCGGCGCATGTTGCGGGACGACGTCAAGGCCGCCAAGGAAGCGTTGTCGCGGCACGAACGGACCCAGGTGCTGATGCTGGAGCCGTTCGCCGATGTCCAACTCACGCGCGCCGAACTGGAGGCGCTGGTCCGTCCGGCCATGCTGCGCGGCGTCGAGCTCATGGCGCGCACGCTGCGTGCGGCAGGGCTGTCACCAGGTGGCCTCGCGGGGATCGCGCTGGTCGGCGGGTCGAGCAGGCTCCCGCTCGTCGGCAGCATGATCAGCGAGAAGCTGGGCGTCGTGCCGGTGAGCATGGACCAGCCCGAGGCGGCTGTCGCGTTCGGCGCGCTGCGCGTGGCCGCGGATCACCGGAGCGTGCCGCCCCGTCGTCCAAGTGCGGCGACGATCAGCGGACCGCACGCCGTTCCCGCCGCGAGGGCCGAGCAGCACGGTATGGGCCAGGTGGGGTATGCCCCAGCGATGCCGCCCGGCCCGCACACCGGACGGGCCACGCGGCCCGCGGTGCCGGGATCGGGGTCATCGCATCCGCTCGTCGGATTCCCCGCGCCGCGGCAACCGTCCACGCGGTCCCGCGTCGGGCGACGCCTCCTGCTCAGTGGTCTCGCGGCAGTGCTAGTCGCGGCAGCGATCGTGGGCGGCGTGCTGCTGGGTGGGTCCGCTACGACCTACGCCGCCGCCGAGTGTGAGCGGCAGACCGAGACCGACGCTCGCGGCTTCACCGGTTGCTTGCGTCAGCTCGCTGGGTCGATCGCCGAGCACGGGGACTGTGCACCGAGGGTCTCGCGGGAACTGGCACCAGCGAGCAGGCTGGGCCCGATCGTGGGCTGCGCCACGCCCGGGTTGCCCGGCGGTCAACTCGCCTACATGCATTCGGAGTCCGACGCCGACGCGCGGGACTACGCCGAAGCGCATCTCACCGCCCTAGGCACCGGGCTGAGGGTAAGCGCGCGGTGGCGTGGCAACGGCCTCGACGGGAGCTACCTCGCGGCCGACGATGGTGACCAGCGGGCGGTGCTGGTGTTCATGGTGTCGGACCGGCCGCTGGTTGGCGTGTTGCGTCAGGACACGAGCGGCAATGCGGGCGCCGACGGCGAGCTGCGGCGGGCGAACGCCCTCGCTGACTACTTCGAGGAGCGGATTCAGCCCGGCGAGTGACGATCAGCGGTCGTTGTCGCGTTTCCGCCGCCAGGCGATGATCAGCGTGACGAGCGCGGTGCCGACCACGACGAGGGCAGCCAGTCGCACGGCGATGTCGGCCCATTCGGGTGCGTTGAGCTGAGCGATAACCACGCCAGCAACGGTACCCGTGGCCACCGGCGGCCGGATTCGCTGCCGTACGGTGAGGTCCGCCCGAGGGAAGGAGGACAGTGCGGATCACGGTGTTTCGCAGGCTGATGACCGAGGAGTTCGGCGACATCAGGGCGGGCACGCTGATGAATGACCACGTCATCAGCTCGCTCGGCGGCAGAACTCCGGAGCAGGCGCTGGAGGCGGGGATACCGGCCAAGGACATCTGGCGGGCGGTCTGCGAGGAGTTCGATGTTCCTCCCGAACGCCGCTGACCGCGCTTGAAGGCCTGCTGGGTGGACGCCGTTGTGAATTTCGCGCCGCGATTCGGCGTGTCGCACTGGCATCGAACGTTTGTTCGTCTATCATGAGTCGCGATGAGTGGCCCGGGCGTACCCGCCACGTGCCGAGATTGTCGGTCCTCAGCCGTACGGTCGGCCCCGACGCATAACACAGGCTTCTAACAGCGAGGTGGAATCCCATGGCAGCACCGGATCGGGACAAGGCGCTCGAACTCGCCCTTGCGCAGATCGACAAGCAGTACGGCAAAGGGTCGGTGATGCGGCTCGGCGACGAGGAGCGCGCACCCATCCAGGCGGTGCCCACCGGCGCCATCGCGCTCGACGTCGCGCTTGGCATCGGTGGCCTTCCACGTGGCAGGGTCGTCGAGATCTACGGCCCGGAAAGCAGCGGTAAGACCACCGTCGCGCTGCACGCGGTCGCCAACGCGCAGGCGGCTGGTGGCATCGCCGCGTTCATTGACGCCGAACACGCGCTGGATCCGGAGTACGCCAAGAAGCTCGGTGTCGACACCGACTCGCTCCTCGTCTCGCAGCCGGACACCGGGGAACAGGCGCTGGAGATCGCCGACATGCTGATCCGCTCCGGTGCGTTGGACATCGTGGTCATCGACTCGGTCGCCGCACTGGTGCCGCGCGCCGAGATCGAGGGCGAGATGGGGGACTCGCACGTCGGCCTGCAGGCGCGGCTGATGAGCCAGGCGCTGCGGAAACTGACTTCGGCGCTGCACACGTCCAACACCACAGCGATCTTCATCAACCAGCTCCGCGAGAAGGTCGGCATCATGTTCGGCTCGCCGGAGACCACCACAGGTGGTAAGGCGTTGAAGTTCTACGCCTCGGTGCGGTTGGACGTGCGCCGGATCGAGACGCTCAAGGATGGCGGCGAGCCGGTCGGCAACCGCACCAGGGTCAAGGTCGTGAAGAACAAGGTCGCTCCGCCGTTCAAGCAGGCCGAGTTCGACATCCTCTACGGCATCGGCATATCCCGTGAGGGCTCACTGATCGACATGGGTGTCGACCAGGGGATTCTGCGCAAGTCTGGTGCCTGGTACACCTACGAGGGCGATCAGCTCGGCCAGGGCAAGGAGAACGCGCGGCGATTCCTGCGGGACAACCCGGACGTCGCCAACGAGATCGAGAAACGGATCAAGGAGAAGCTCGGCATCGGCCCGACGCTGGACGCCGAGGAAGCCGCGCCCGCGCCGGTCGACTTCTAGGTCAATGGCTCGGCGGGCCGAACGCGACGACGCGGTGGAGGAGTCTGGCGAGTCCGGTCCTGACGAGCGCTTCCGGGAGGCCAAGTCGGTGTGCCTCCGACTGCTCGCGGTGCGTCCCCGCACCAGGGGAGGGCTGGCCGCCGCGCTCGCGCGCAAAGGATTCGACGAGGAGATCTCGAGCGAGGTGCTGGATCGACTCGAACGGGCCAAGCTGATCGACGACGCCGAGTATGCCGAGATGATGGTGCGGTCCAAACACACTCACCAGGGGCTCGGCAGGAAGGGCGTGAAGTCCCAGCTGATCCGCCAGGGGGTCGACGCAGATACCGCTGAGCACGCGGTGAGCGCGATCGACCCCGCCGACGAGGAAAACCGGGCGCGGGAGCTGGTCCGCAAGCGGATGCGCGGAATGAGGCGGCTGGACGACCGCGCCGTCATCCGGCGGCTGGTGGCCGCGCTCGCGCGCAAAGGCTATGCGGAAGGTTTGGCATACCGGGTCGTGCGTGAGGAGCTGTCCTCGGCGGGGCGTGACACCGATTCGCTGGATGGCGCCATGGGGGAGCCGTAACCGCGGTTAGCGAAGTGTGGCCGTGATGCCGGGTCGCGGCTGGTCGGGGACCCGGATGTGGTTTGCCCTGTGATGCCGACTACAGTGCGGTGCCAAGGATCAGCGTGTGGTACTTGTCACTAGATCCTGATCAAGGCAGAGTCGACCATGCGACGCCACGGTCCAGCGGGGCTGCGGCGTAACTGTTGACTGGCATGGAGGTGCCGACGTGGCGACCAGCGAGATGGCGGAACTTCGACGAGGCATCGGCCAGCTGCGCCAATGTTTGGGCGCGTTACGCAGCCGATATGGGGATGCGCCAGTCGTGCGGCGGCTCGCCAACGATCTCGATCGCCTCGACATCGACGCTGACGAGTTCGAGGTCTCGCACCCCATGCCGGTGCAGCAGGGCGCCAAGGATCGCACCGACGTCATCGTCGTTCCCGACACTCCGTATGACGAGTCCCTCTGGGTAGGGGCGGATGACGAAGGTGTCGGCGGCTACCACGGCGAGCGCTCGTGACGGCGGCTCGGCTCGGCCTGGTGATGGTGGGGCGAAGCCCTGCTCGAGTGGCCGAACACGCGAAGATCGTGACCATCGAGACGTTGGTTCGCCGAGACGTCCGGCACTGGAGGCTCACACCGTGACTTCAACCGAGACCGGGGTGCACGCACCCCCACGCCCGCGCCTGCCCGTTCCCTCGCTGCGCACCGATCGGTGGTGGGTGCCACCACTGCTCACGGTCGTCGGCCTGTCGATCTTCGTCATCTACGCGACGTTCCGGGCGTTCCAGCAGAACTATTACTGGGTCTCCGACTACCACTACCTGACGCCGTTCTACTCGCCGTGCATGTCCAACGGTTGCCTCGAGGGCGCGGCGCACTTCGGGCGGTTCCTGCCGGATCACCCGCTCATCCCGTACGCAGCGCTGAGCCTGCCTTTGCTGCTGTTGTTCCGGCTGACCTGCTACTACTACCGCAAGGCGTACTACAGGTCGTTCTGGCTCTCGCCGCCGGCGTGCGCGGTGCCAGAGCCCCACTCCCGCTACACCGGCGAGACCCGGCTGCCGCTGATCCTGCAGAACGTGCACCGCTACTTCTTCTACGCAGCGGTGATCATCTCGGTGATCAACACGTACGACGCCATTCTCGCCTTCCAGTCCCCGGAAGGCTTCGGGCTCGGACTGGGCAACATCATCTTGGTCACCAACGTGGTGCTGCTGTGGTGCTACACGCTGTCGTGCCACTCCTGCAGGCACGTCACCGGTGGTCGGTTGAAGCATTTCTCGAAGCACCCGGTCCGCTACTGGTTGTGGACCAAGGTGTCGGCGTTGAACACCCGGCACATGGAATTCGCCTGGATCACGATCGGCACGCTGATCCTGACCGACCTCTATGTGTTCCTGGTGGCAAGCGGTGCGATCGCCGATCCGCGCATCATCGGCTGAGGCCGGTTCTTCCCAGAAGTGCTGAGGTGAATGAGTGACCGAGGTAGAACGCCACAACTATGACGTTGTCGTCATCGGTGCCGGTGGCGCCGGGCTGCGTGCGGCGATCGAGGCGCGACAGCGTGGGCTCACCACGGCGGTGATCTGTAAGTCGTTGTTCGGCAAGGCGCACACCGTGATGGCCGAAGGCGGATGCGCCGCGTCGATGGGCAACGTCAACTCAAACGACTCCTGGCAGGTCCACTTCCGCGACACCATGCGGGGCGGCAAGTTCCTCAACAACTGGCGGATGGCCGAGCTGCACGCCAAGGAAGCGCCGGACCGGGTGTGGGAACTGGAGACCTACGGTGCGCTGTTCGATCGCACCGAGGACGGGCGGATCAGCCAGCGAAACTTCGGCGGCCACACGTACCCGAGGCTGGCGCACGTCGGTGACCGCACCGGCCTTGAGCTGATCCGCACCATGCAGCAGAAGATCGTCTCGCTGCAGCAGGAGGACAAGGCCGAGTTCGGTGACTATGAGGCCAAGCTCAAGGTCTTCCAGGAATGCACCATCACCGAGCTGCTCAAGGATGACTCCGGTGCGATCTCCGGTGCCTTCGGCTACTGGCGTGAGTCTGGCCGGTTCGTGCTGTTCGAGACCGGCGCCGTCATCATGGCCACGGGCGGGATCGGTAAGTCGTTCCAGGTCACCTCGAACTCGTGGGAGTACACCGGTGATGGGCACGCGCTGGCCATGCGGGCGGGCGCGAATCTGATCAACATGGAGTTCGTCCAGTTCCATCCGACCGGCATGGTCTGGCCGCCGAGCGTGAAGGGCATCCTGGTTACCGAGGGTGTGCGCGGTGACGGCGGGGTCTTGAAGAACTCCGAGGGCAAGCGCTTCATGTTCGACTACGTCCCCGACGTCTTCAAGGGGCAGTACGCCGAAACCGAGGAAGAAGCGGACCGCTGGTACACCGACCCGGACAACAACCGGCGCACCCCGGACCTGCTGCCGCGTGACGAGGTCGCCCGAGCGATCAACACCGAGGTCAAGGAAGGGCGCGGTTCCCCGCACGGCGGTGTCTACCTCGACATCGCCAGTCGGATGCCCGCCGAGGAGATCAAGCGACGGCTGCCGTCGATGTATCATCAGTTCAAGGAATTGGCCGATGTGGACATCACGGCCGAGCCGATGGAGGTCGGCCCCACCTGCCATTACGTGATGGGTGGCATCGAGGTCGACCCGGACACCGGCGAGTCGACCGTGCCGGGTCTCTTCGCCGCGGGGGAGTGCTCCGGCGGCATGCACGGCTCGAACCGGCTTGGCGGCAACTCACTCTCGGATCTCCTGGTGTTCGGCAGGCGGGCCGGGCTCGGTGCGGCGAACTACGTCGAGTCGCTCGATCGCAAACCCGTCGTTTTGCAGTCCGACATCGACACCGCCGCACGGGCCGCACTGTCACCGTTCGAACCGACCGAGGGCGACGGCGCGCGGGAGAACCCGTACACCCTGCAGCACGAGCTTCAGCAGACGATGAACGACCTCGTTGGGATCATCCGCACCGCGGATGAGATCGAGCGGGCGCTCAGCAGGCTAACCGAGATCCGCTCGCGGGTGCGTAACGTCGTCGTCGAAGGTCACCGGCAGTTCAACCCCGGCTGGCACCTGGCGATCGACCTGCGCAACATGATGGTCGTCAGTGAGGCGGTGGCGAAAGCCGCGCTGTTGCGCACGGAAAGCAGGGGCGGTCACACCCGGGACGACTACCCGATGCTCGACTCCGACTGGCGGAACAAGCTGCTTGTCTGCCGGACATCCGGGGACGACCAGGTTGTTCCGGATGTCACGGTCGAGCCCAAGGCACAGGTGCCGATGCGCCAAGACCTGATCGAGCTGTTCGAATTGTCCGAACTGGAGAAGTACTACACCGAGGCGGAGCTGACAACGCATCCCGCCGCCCAGGGAGACACCGCATGAGCTACAAGGGCCAATTCCGAGTATGGCGCGGCGATTCGGACGGCGGCTCGCTGGAGGACTTCGAGGTCGAGGTCAACGAAGGCGAGGTCGTGCTCGACATCATCCACCGGCTGCAGGCGACCCAGGCGCCGGATCTGGCGGTGCGGTGGAACTGCAAAGCGGGCAAGTGCGGTTCGTGCTCGGCAGAGGTCAATGGCAGGCCCCGGTTGCTGTGCATGACGCGGATGTCATTGTTCGACAAGGATGAGGTCATCACCGTCACGCCGATGCGATCGTTCTCGATCGTGCGCGACCTGGTCACCGACGTGTCCTACAACTACGAGAAGGCACGCGAGGTACAGGCGTTCACCCCGCCGGAGAAGCTGCAGCCGGGGGAGTACCGGATGCAGCAGGAGGACGTGCAGCGCTCGCAGGAGTTCCGCAAATGCATTGAGTGCTTCCTGTGTCAGAACACCTGCCATGTGGTGCGTGATCACGAGGAGAACAAGCTCGCGTTCTCCGGGCCGAGGTATCTGATGCGGATCGCGGAGTTGGAGATGCACCCGCTGGACGCGGCCGATCGGCGTGACACCGCGCAGGACGACCACGGACTCGGCTACTGCAACATCACCAAGTGCTGCACCGAGGTGTGCCCGGAGAACATCAAGATCACCGACAACGCGCTGATCCCGATGAAGGAGCGCGTCGCGGGTCGTCGCTATGACCCGGTGGTCTGGCTCGGTAACAAGCTGTTCAAGCGCGGCAAGTAGCACCTGACGCGCGAGAAAGGGCCCGGTCGCCATTTGGCGACCGGGCCCCTTCTCGCGCAGTCCTACGACAGGCCGCTCCCACGGCCGGACGAGGTTTTAGAAGCGGCTGTAGCCGCTTTCGCCCTCCTCGAAATGTATGCCGGGCGCCTGTTCCTCGACCCAGTCGCCCGCGACGACGCTGGTGCCGCCGCGCTTGCGGGTGCGCAGCCACTTCTCCAGCCAGCTCGCGAACGAGGTGAGAATGAAGTTCAGCACAATGTAGATCGCCGCGATGACCACCAGCGTCGCGATGACGTTGAAGTAGAACGACGACGCGGGGCGGGCCTTGGCGATCAGCTCACCGAACCCGAGCACGGCACCACCGATCGCGGTGTCCTTCACGATGACCACGAGCTGGCTCACGATCGCGGGCAACATCGCCGTCACCGCCTGCGGCAGCAAGATGTTGCGCATGAGCTGCCCCTTGCGCATCCCGACCGCCATCGCCGCCTCGGACTGTCCGCGCGGAATCGACAGGATTCCCGCGCGGACCACCTCGGCGAGCACCGAGCCGTTATAGAGGACGAGACCGGTGACGACCGCGTACAGCAGTCGGGTACTCGGCTCCAAGGTTGTGAACTGCACGTAGGCGATGTTCGCCGCCAGCATCAGGATCAGCACCGGCACGGCGCGGAAGAACTCGACGATCACGCCAGCGGGCCAGCGGACCCACGGGTGGTCAGAGAGCCGGGCGATACCGAAGAACGCCCCGATCGGAAGCGCGATGATGATGGAGAGACCGGCCGCCTTGAGCGTGTTCATGAGCCCTGGGATCAGGTACGTCTCCCACGCCTCGGTGCCGCCGAGGTAGGGCTCCCAGTTCCGCCACTCGAGCTGGCCTTTGTCGTCCATCGCGGCGAGCACCCACCACAGCAGAAGGGCGAGCACGACGACGAAGAGAACCGTGTAGAGATGATTTCGTAGCCGGGCTTTGGGGCCGGGGTTGTCGTAGAGGACAGTGCTCATCGCTTCACCGCCACCTTGTTGGACACCCAGCCGAGGATCAGCCCGGTGGGCAGCGTCAGGAGCACGAAGCCGAACGCGATGACGCCGAAGATGACGAACAGCAGGTCGGCTTCGTTCTCGATCATTTCCTTCATCAGCAGCGCGGCCTCACTGACGCCGATGGCCGCCGCGATTGTCGTGTTCTTGGTCAGTGCGATCAGCACGCTCGCCAGGGGGCCGATGACCGAACGGAACGCTTGCGGCAGCACCACGAGACCCAGCACCTGCACGAAGTTCAGCCCGAGCGCCCGCGCGGCTTCGGCTTGTCCGACGTCGACGGTGTTGATGCCGGAGCGCACCGACTCGCACACGAAACAGGCGGTGTAGGCGACGAGGCCCAGGATGGCCAGCCGGAAATGGGTCGTGGTGAACTGGTCAGAGCCCATGGTGACGCGCATCGTCTGCCAGAGGCCGAGCGAGGTCGCCACGATGATCACCGTCAACGGCGTGTTGCGGACGACGTTGATGTAGGCGGTGCCGAACCAGCGCATCACCGGCACGGGGCTCACCCGCATCGCGGCGAGGATGGTGCCCCAGATCAGCGAGCCGATCGCCGAGTAGAACGTCAGCTGGACGGTCACCCAGAACGCGCCGAGGATGTTGTACTCCTCGAACAGAAAGGCAATATCCTCGATCACTTCGCTCTCGCACCTTCACACGTCGGGGAGTGGGTGGCGCACCTGCCCCGGCGCGCCACCCACCCGTTGCCGTCGGATCAGCCTTGGCCCTGGGTGATCTCGGGCTCTTCGGCCTCGAAGTTGGTCTCACCGAGGTGGGTGTCGAAGAACTCCTGCCAGGAGCCGTCGTCCACCATCGACTGGATGGCGTCGTTGACCTGCTGCTGCAGCTCGCTGTCGCCTTCCTTCAGGCCGACGCCGTAGGGCTCGTCGGACAGGTTGAACCCGGCCAGCTTGAACAGACCCTGGTACTGCTCGGCGGAGGCGAAGCCAGCCAGGATCGAGTTGTCGGTGGTGACCGCGTCGACCGCGCCGCTCTGCAGCCCGTTCATGCACTCCGAGTAGCCGCCGTACTCGACCAGGTTGGCCTGCGGGGCGAAGTCGTTCTTGACGTTCTGCGCCGAGGTCGAACCGACGACCGAGCAGAGCTTGAGGTCGGAAGCCTCCAGGTCCTCCTCGGTCTGGATCTCGTCGTAGTCCTCGCGGACCAGCAGGTCCTGGTGCGCCATCAGGTACGGGCCAGCGAAGTCAACGACCGCGTCGCGCTCGTCGTTGATGGTGTAGGTCGCCACGACGAGGTCGACGTCGCCGTTCTTGATGAGGTTCTCGCGCTCGGCCGAGGGGGCTTCCTTCCACTCGACGTTCACGTCGTCGCCGTGCAACTGCTTGGCGATATAGCACGCGACCGCGACGTCGAAGCCGTCCATGCCGTCCGGCGTCTGCTGTCCGAGGCCTGGCTGATCGAACTTGGTGCCGATCGTGATCGTCTCGTCGCCGCCGCCGGGACAGGCATCCTCGGCGACCGCCGCCTCGTCACCGCCGCCGTTTCCGCCGGTGCCCCCGTTACCGTCGTCGCCGCAGGAGGCGAGGACCAGGCTGGCAGCGGCGACCGCCGCGCCCGCTCGCAGTACTCGACCAATTCGCATTTCTTTTGTTCCCTTCCGATCTACCACCAGCCGGCCAGGGTGCGGCCGCCTGCAATGGACTTCTAATGGGTGAGGATCTTGCTCAGGAAATCCTTCGCGCGGTCGGACTTCGGGTTCGTGAAGAAGTCGTCCGGCGTGGTGTCCTCAACGATCTCACCATCGGACATGAACATGACCCGATGCGCCGCTCGCCGTGCGAAACCCATCTCGTGGGTGACGACGAACATGGTCATGCCTTCCTTCGCGAGATCGGTCATGACGTCGAGAACCTCTTGCACCATCTCGGGGTCGAGTGCCGACGTCGGTTCGTCAAACATCATGATCTTGGGCCGCATGGCCAGCGCACGGGCGATGGCCGCACGCTGCTGCTGCCCACCGGAGAGCTGTGCGGGATACTTCTCGGCCTGGTTGGCGATGCCGACTCGGTCGAGTAGTTGCATCGCCGTGTTGTACGCGTCCGTTTTCTTCAGCTTGCGCACCTTCATGGGAGCGAGCATCACGTTGTCCATGATCGTCTTGTGCGCGAAGAGGTTGAACTGCTGAAACACCATGCCGACGTCGGCGCGTAGCGCGGCGAGTCCCTTGCCCTCCTTGGGCAGTTGCTTGCCGTCGACCTCGATCGTGCCCGAGTTGATCGGTTCGAGGCGGTTTAGGGCGCGACACAGTGTCGACTTGCCCGACCCTGACGGACCAAGCACGACGACGACTTGGCCGCGCGGGACCTCGAAGTTGATGTCCTTGAGCACGTGCAGATCGCCGAAGAACTTGTTCACCTCGGCCGCACGGATCATCGGCCCTGTTGCTGTCGCCTCTGTCATGTGGCCTCCATACCGGCGAACATGTCTCGTCCCTCGATTCGATCTGACACCGGGATTCAACACCCCATGGCACTCTCGTGCTCTGTATTTCGCCTAACCGCAACCGACGTGTCACCTGGATCGGCACGTGACATCGACCGAACGGGCTACGGCGCGCCCGGTCACTCTAGTCACAAGATCCACTCCTTTCCACCTGGCCCGGGTAGCGTCCTCGTGCGTGCGATAGTGACCTGCGGTCGTCACCGCTGCGCCACGTCCTACCCTGGAGGGGTGGCACGCACCTACCAGATCCGCACCTTCGGCTGCCAGATGAACGTGCACGACACCGAACGTCTCGCCGGGCAGCTCGAAAACGCTGGCTACGTTCCCACCGAGGGCCGTACGCCCGATGAGGCCGATGTTGTCGTGTTCAACACGTGCGCGGTGCGGGAGAACGCCGACAACAAGTTGTACGGCAACCTGGGTCACCTCGCGCGGGTGAAGAAGGCGCGGCCCGACATGCAGATCGCGGTCGGCGGCTGCCTCGCGCAGAAGGACCGCGGTGAGATCGTCAAGCGCGCGCCCTGGGTGGACGTCGTGTTCGGCACCCACAACATTGGCTCGCTTCCGACGCTGCTCGAACGTGCGCGGCACAACCGTGAGGCCGAGGTCGAGATCCTGGAGTCGCTGGAGACGTTCCCGTCGACGCTGCCAGCGCGGCGCGAGTCCGCCTACTCCGGCTGGGTGTCGATCTCGGTGGGCTGCAACAACACCTGCACCTTCTGCATCGTGCCTTCGCTACGCGGCAAGGAGCGGGACCGTAGGCCAGGTGACGTGCTTGCCGAGGTAGAGGCGTTGGTCGCCGAAGGCGTGCTCGAGGTGACGCTGCTCGGGCAGAACGTCAACTCCTACGGCGTCGAGTTCGGTGACCGCTACGCCTTCGGCAAGCTGCTGCGCGCCTGCGGTGAGATCGACGGCCTCGAGCGGGTGCGGTTCACTTCGCCGCATCCCGCCGCGTTCACCGACGACGTCATCGACGCGATGGCCGAGACACCGAACGTGTGTCCGCAACTGCACATGCCGCTGCAGTCCGGCTCCGATCGGGTTCTCAAGGCGATGCGGCGTTCCTATCGGAGCAGCCGATTCCTGTCGATCATCGACAAGGTGCGCGAGCGGATGCCCGATGCCGCCATCACCACCGACATCATCGTGGGCTTCCCCGGCGAGACCGAGGAGGACTTCCAGGACACCCTGGACGTCGTGCGCCAGGCGCGGTTCTCAGGGGCGTTTACCTTCCAGTACTCCAAGCGACCCGGTACACCCGCCGCCGACCTGCCCGACCAGCTCCCGAAGGACGTCGTGCAGGAGCGCTACGACCGGCTCGTCGCGCTCCAGGAGGAGATCGCCTGGGAGGAGAATAAGCGGCTCGTCGGGCAGCGGGTCGAGCTGCTGGTCGCCACCGGGGAGGGCCGCAAGGACGCCGAGACCCAGCGGATGAGCGGCCGCGCTCGCGACGGCAGGTTGGTGCACTTCACGCCATCCGGGGACGCCGTAGACGGCGAAGTGCGCCCGGGTGACATCGTGGAAACGACCATCACCTACGGCGCCCCGCACCACCTGGTCGCCGATGCCGACCTCTTGTCGCACCGCCGCACCACGGCGGGGGACAACGCGGAGGCGGGACGGCGCCCCCGCACCGATGGCATCGAACAGGTCGGGCTCGGCATGCCTGCCATCGGGGCGCAGCCGACACCGGAACCCGCCACCGGCGGGTGTTCGGTGTGCTGAATGAGGGAGGCGAGCCCGCTGTGGTGCGTGAGCCAGACGACCAGTCGGGTGATGACGACCGATTCGACGAGGAGCGTGAGGTGGCCGAGTTGCGCCAGGAGATCGACGAGGTCGAGCGCGCGGTCGCCCGTCGGATCGAACCCGGTAGGCGTGGCTTCGTCATCGCGGTGCTCGTGTTCGCCGCCATCATCGTCCTGCTGCTGCCATGGGTGGGCGACGACGCCGGATGGCAGGTGCTGCTCTACCACGAGGTCGGCATTCCGAAGCTGTTCGCCGCGACGGCCGCCGGTTTCGGCATCGCGGCGTCCGCGCTGACGCTGGTCGCCCGTCGCTGGTGGCTGGCGTGGGTGTGCGCCGTGGGGTGCTGCATCGCCTCGGTGGACGGCCTGCTGGCGATCTGGTCGCAGCAGTCCTCCGGCGCGTCCGGGCACGCCGGGGCTGGCCCAGGGATCGGCATGAGCCTCGCGCTGGTGCTGATGATCCTGCTCGCCGCGAACTGGCTGCGGACGGCGTGGGCCCGGCCCGACGTGGTGGGGTAACGACCAGCGTTTACCGCTCGGCCACGGCCTTCTCGGCGGCCCGCATCCACTCGCGCCACTGCGCCGCCTGCTCCTCGGCCTGTTTGGCGCGGCGCTCGTCGCCGGCCGCGCGTGCCTTGGCGGCCTGTTCCTCGAACTGCTCGACGCGCTCGCGGAACTGCGCGGCGCGGGCCAGCGCCTCCGGGTCGGTACGCCGCCACTTGCTGTCCTCGACGGACCTGATCCGGTCCTGGACGGCCTTGAGCCTGCCGTCGAGTTCGCGGATGCGTTCGCGCGGGACCTTGCCGATCTCGTCCCAGCGGTCCTGAATCTTGCGCAGCTGCGCCTTGGCTGCCTCCAGGTTGGCGGACGGATCGATCTTGTCAGCCTCGGCCAGCAGCTCTTCTTTGCGGCGGGCGTTCTCCGTGAACTCGGCGTCCCGCTCCGAGAACGCCGCCGAGCGGCGAGCGAAAAAGGTGTCCTGCGCGGCACGGAAGCGCTGCCACAATGCCTCGTCGGCGTCACGCGGCGCCCTGCCCGCGGCCTTCCACTCACTCATCAGCTGCTTGAACCGGTTCGCGGTCGGACCCCAGTCGGTGGAGTCGGTCAGTGACTCCGCTTCCGCGATGAGTTCCTCCTTGCGAACCTTGGCTGCGGCGCGCTGTTTGTCCAGCTCAGCGAAGTGCGAGCCGCGGCGCCGGTTGAAGTTCTCCCGTGCCTTGGAGAACCGCTTCCATAGCTCGTCGTCGGTCTTGCGCTCGATCCCCTTGATGGTCTTCCACTCGTCGAGGATCTCCTTGAGTCGATCGCCTGCCGCCTTCCACTGCGTCGAGTTCTCGGCGATGGACTCGGCCTCGGCGGCGAGTTCTTCCTTGCGCTGGATGGCGGCGGCGCGGGCCGCTTCGCGCTCCTGCTTGGCCTCGCCGACGGCGTTTTCGGCGTGCTCGATCACATGGTTCAGCCTTGCGCGCAGCGCGTCGATGTCGCCGACGACGGCTGCCTCGTCGAGACCGTCCCTGAGCTGCGTGGCCGTCTGCAGCGCCTGTTTGGGATTGCCGCGTCGGGAGTTCAGACGTGACTCGAGCAGCTCGACCTCGGTGCGGATGTCGTCGAACTTGCGGGCGTAGTGCAGCAACCCTTCCTCGGCCGAGCCCGCCTGCCAGATGCCGACCGTGCGTTCTCCGCTGGAGGTCGTGACGTATACGGTGCCGTCATCGTCGATACGGCCCCAGCGAGAAGGGGCGGCTTCCGCGTTGGGCACCGGTGGCGCCGCATGGGCGATACTCACGTGGCCTTGCAACACCTCGGTCGGCGCGGGTGCGTGCGTCGTGGTCTCCTCGGTCGCCTTGTGGTCAGCCATCACGGCTCCTTTGTCGGCTGTGTGCCCCCCGGCCTGGCATCGCCGGTGGCGCCCCGCCGGGCGGCGGGGCCGGACAGTGCTCACACCTGGTGTCTACCCTTCACTAGGTGCTTGCCGCATTCAAGCAGGTCAGCATCGAGTTCGGTACTCCAGTGCCGTGATTGTCCGACTCTGGGCCGTCCTCACGGCGTCTCGAGGCCGCCGCGTACGCTCGATCGGCGTGATCACTCGTGTGGCCATAGTGCCGTACCCGCCGCTGCTGGTACCGCGGGTGGCGCCCGGAGACGACCGGCAGATCGCCGAGCTCCGGTACGCCGTGCTGGGCGCCGCGCGCTGGCTCCAGCAGGGTGCGAGCCGTTGGCGTGCCGTCGCTGCTGATGCCGACGCGCCCGGTGGTTACGCCGGGCTGCGGGGCAGTTTCGCGGGGTATGGGGCCGCCGTAGATATCACCCTGTCGGCGGATGTTCCGGGAGAAGCCGAGTCTTCCGAATCGCTGCCGCTACCGGTGCTGATCGCGGGTTGGCTGCGGGAACAAGCCGGTGCCGACGCCGTCACCGTTGATGTTCTTGACCCCGCGACGGCGCAGCCGGACTGCGCGCGTGCTGGTGCCGCGCTCGCCACCAGCGAGGACACCGCGCTGCTTGTGCTCGCTGACGGATCGAACCGGCACGGTGTGAAGTCACCCGGCGGAAACGACGACCGCGCACCCGAGTTCGACGCGAGTATCGCCGACGCGCTCCGCGGCGCGGACGCGGACGGTCTCGCGCGTATTGATCCCGTGCTGTGTACGAAATTGGGGGCAGCGGGGAGGGTGGCCCTGCAGGTCGCGGGCGGTGTGGTGGGCATTGAGAGCCGCGGGGTAGTGGGCACCCGCGGCTGGGACGCCACGCTGCACTACTCGGCGGCACCGTTCGGGGTGGGCTACCACGTCGCGACATGGGAGGCGCGGTGAGCGGACCCCGTGAATCCGGCCATGGCGCCGTGAGGCCGGTCGCCGTCGTCGGTCCCACCGCCACCGGTAAGTCCGACCTCGCGATCGAGTTGGCGCTCGCGCTCGGCGGGGAGGTCATCAACGCGGACGCGATGCAGCTGTATCGGGGCATGGACATCGGCACCGCGAAGGTGCCGCCCGAGGCGCGACGCGGCGTGCCGCACCATCTGCTCGACGTCCTCGACGTCACCGAGGCCGCGTCGGTTGCCGCGTACCAGCGCGACGCGCGGGCGTGCATCGAGCGGCTGCTCACCGACGGCGTCGTCCCTGTCATATGCGGGGGATCAGGGCTGTACGTCCAGGCGATCGTGGACGACCTTCGCTTCCCCGGCACCGACCCCGACGTGCGGGCGCGGCTGGCGCGCGAGGCCGAGGAGATCGGCTCCGAAGCGATGCACGCCCGGTTGGCGGAACAAGACCCGGACGCGGCCGTCGCGATCCTGCCGAGCAATACCCGCCGTATCGTGCGAGCGCTTGAAGTCATCACCATCACCGGCCAGCCGTTCTCCGCGACGATGCCGGAGCGTGGCACGCCTCGTTACGACACCGTGCTCGTCGGGCTGGACCGAGACGTCGCCGAGTTGGACGGGCGGGTCGACGTCCGGGTGGAGCGGATGTTCGAGGCGGGCCTCGTCGACGAGGTGCGCGCGCTGATCGACCAGGGTCTGCGCGAGGGCACCACCGCGCCCCGTGCTCTCGGCTATCAGCAGGTCCTGGCCGCGTTGGACGGCGATGGGGACTTCGCGGCAGCCGCCGAGGACACCGCACGGGCCACCCGCCGGTTCGTGCGCCGACAGCGCTCGTGGTTCCGCCGCGACAAGCGGCTCACCTGGTTCAATGCCGCCGAGCCCGGCGTACTGACTCGCGTGCTCGAGCACGTAACCTGAAACCCGTGGGCATCACCTTCCTGAAAGGGCACGGCACGCAGAACGACTTTGTGCTGCTGCCCGATCCCGACGCGACCCTGGATCTCACTGAGGAGCGGGTGCGGGCGCTGTGCGACCGGCAGCGCGGGCTCGGCGCGGACGGCGTGTTGCGTGTCGTGCGTACCGCGGCCCTCGTCACTGGCGAAGCTGACGTCCCCGGCATGGTCGGCTCGGCGAGCGACTGGTTCATGGACTACCGCAACGCGGACGGGTCGATCGCGGAGATGTGCGGCAACGGCGTGCGGGTTTTCGCGCGTTACCTGGTCGACGCGGGACTGGTCGATGCGAGCGAGTTCGTCGTCGGCAGCAGGGCAGGGGACAAGCCGGTCGTGGTGCACGCCGACGGCAGCGTGACGGTCAGTATGGGCAAAGCCGTGGTGACCGGAACGTCGGAGGCGACGTTGGCTGGTAGCCGCTACGCCGGTATCGCGGTCGATGTTGGTAACCCGCACTTGGTCACCACACTTGACACGGACATCGCGGAGCTGGATCTGACCCGGCAGCCGGATGTCGACCCGGCCGACTTCCCGCATGGCGTCAACGTGGAATTCCTGAACCGGCTCGCCGACGATGTGCTGCGGATGCGGGTGTTCGAGCGCGGCGTCGGGGAGACGCGCTCCTGCGGTACCGGCACGGTCGCCGCCGTCGCGGCCGATCTATATGCCGAAGGGGAGGACATCGGCACCCGGATCGTGCGGATTCCCGGCGGGGAAGTCACGGTACGTATACAAGCGGGTGACGCGACACTCACCGGGCCTGCCGTTATCCTGGCCGAAGGTATGCTCAACGATAACTGGTGGAGTGACCCTGCGTAACGATCGCTGCTCTGGTCGCGGCACTCGCCGCGTGTCGCCGGATGAAATCACTCGCAGTGGCAGCCGTCGTCGTGGGACGATGGGGGCACGATGACGGAAATCGCACACAGTGATACCTCTATTGACGATCCTCGGGACGGGATGACCGACCTGTCGGCTGGGGAATGGGAGCGCGAGGGGCGAGCCGGGCTCCGGCGAGTCGCGGGGCTGTCCACCGAGCTCTCCGATGTCACTGAGGTCGAATATCGCAAGCTCCGCCTCGAACGCGTCGTGCTCATCGGGGTGTGGACCGAGGGCACGGCCGCGCAGTCGGAAGCTTCGCTCGCGGAACTGGGCAGGCTGGCCGAGACCGCTGGTTCCGAGGTGCTAGAAGGTTTGGTGCAGCGCCGCCACCGCCCTGATCCCGCCACCTATATCGGCTCGGGCAAGGTGCGCGAGCTGGCCGGTATCGTGCGCTCGACAGGGGCGGACACCGTCATCGCCGATGGTGAGCTGTCGCCAGGTCAGTTGCGGCAGCTGGAGGACAAGCTGTCGGTCAAGGTGATCGACCGGACCGCGCTGATCCTGGACATCTTCGCGCAGCACGCCCGCTCCCGCGAAGGTAAGGCCCAGGTCGAGCTGGCGCAGTTGCAGTACCTGATACCGCGACTGCGCGGGTGGGGTGAGTCGCTGTCCCGTCAGGCCGGTGGCCGCGCCGGTGGCGCCGGTGGTGGTGTCGGTCTGCGTGGTCCTGGTGAGACGAAGCTGGAGACCGATCGTCGGCGGATCAGCAAGCGCGTCGCCAAGCTGCGCAGGGAAATCGCGTCGATGGACACCATCCGCGAGACCAAGCGCAGCCGCAGGCTGGCCAACGCGGTGCCGAGCGTCGCGATCGTCGGCTACACCAACGCGGGCAAGTCGAGCGTGCTGAACGCGCTGACCGGTGCCGGTGTGATGGTGGAGGACGCGCTGTTCGCCACCCTTGACCCAACGACGCGCCGTGCGACGACACCAGACGGTAGGGCGTTCACGCTCACCGATACCGTCGGGTTCGTGCGGCACCTGCCACACCAGCTGGTCGACGCCTTTCGTTCCACCCTGGAGGAGACGGCCCACGCTGACCTGCTGCTGCATGTCGTCGACGGCTCGGACCCCGCTCCGGAAGACCAGGTCAACGCCGTCCGAGAGGTGCTCGGCGACGTCGCCGACCACCAGGGCGAGGCACTGCCGCCCGAGCTGTTGGTGATCAACAAAGCGGACGTGGCGGACGAGCTGGCGTTGGCGCGGTTGCATACACTGCTGCCCGGCGCGCTCGTCATCTCCGCCGCTACGGGTGAGGGCGTTGACGCGCTTGTCGACGAGCTCGCGCGCCGAGTGCCCCGGCCAGCGGCGCGGATCGACGCGCTGGTCCCGTACACGCGGGGAGAGCTGGTATCACGCGTGCACGCCGAGGGCGAGGTGCTGACCGAGGACCACATCGAAGGTGGCACGCGGCTGACCGCGCGGGTCCATCCTGATCTGGCCGCGGCGCTGAGCGAGTTCGCCACCAATGGGTCGGTCGCGTAGGCATCGCGCGGTCCGAGCGGCCGCCACCGCGCTCGTCGCGATGGGACCGCTGCTCTCGTTGATGGCATTGCCTGGTGCGGCGTTGGCGGCGGGCCAGCCGAAGACGCTGTGTACCATCCGCGATCAGCGGCTGACCGAGCTGTCCGGACTCGCCGCCGACGAGTCGTGGTGGTACGGCGTCCCCGACGGCGGCAGCTCGCTCAAGGTGTACGTGCTGGACCGATCCTGCGCGGTGCGGAAGGTCATCACCGGCGGGATCGATCCGTACGATGTCGAAGATCTCGCGCTGGCCACGGATGGGACATTGTGGTTGGCCGACACCGGTGACAACAGGTCGAAGCGCGACACTGTCGCGGTGCACACGCTACGCCCCGATGGCACCGCACGGATGTATCGGCTGACCTACCCCGACGGCAAGCATGACGCCGAGGCGCTGCTGCTCGGCCCGTCCGGCGTGCCGCACATCGTGACCAAGAACGTGCTGGGTAGCGCAGGCGTCTACCGGCCAGATCGGACGTTACGGAGCCCTGGTCCGACGCCGCTGACGAAGGTCGCTGAGGTAGCCATTCCCGGCAGCGACACCCCAGGCGGGCCGGTTGGCACGGTGAGTTCCGCCCTGATTACCGGGGGAGCGGTGAGCAGGGACGGCACGTTGGTCGCGTTGCGCACCTACACCGACGCATACCTGTATCCCGCGCCGCGAGGACATCTCGTCGAGGCGCTGTCGCGGGAGCCGGTGCGAATTCCGTTGCCGAACGAGCCGCAGGGCGAAGCGATCGCACTGACTCCGGATGGCACGATGCTCTCCGCTGGCGAGGGCGCGTCGCAGCCGCTGCGGGCCGTACGCGACGTGGCGGGGGTCGTGGCGCGCGCTGAGCGCGACGCGCGAAGCGAGCCCGCGGCAACCGTGGACAGTGAGTCACCCGAAGAGATCGACCGTGTGGCAGGCCTTAAGCCGCTGCCCGCTGCCGCCGCCGCACTCATGATCACCGGAGTGGTGTGGTTCGGCGTCCGCCTGGTGCGTAAGCTGCGCGATCGGATGGGTCGCTAGCCACGGCACCGTCCGCTCTCGTGCCCGTGCCCAGGGGTGCCCGATGGCTCACAGCCGACGTAACACGGCGACAACCTTGCCGAGAATGGTGGCCTCGTCGCCGGGAATCGGTTCGTAGGCCTCGTTCTGCGGCAACAGCCAGATACGCCCGTCCGCGCGCTTGAAAGTCTTGACGGTCGCCTCGCCTTCGATCATCGCGGCGACGATCTCGCCGTTGTCGGCATCTGGCTGCTGCCGCACCACTACCCAGTCACCATCGGTGATCGCCGCGTCGATCATTGAGTCGCCGGTGACACTGAGCAAGAACAGCTCGCCTTCGCCGACCAGGTCCTTCGGCAGCGGGAAGACGTCTTCGATGGCTTGTTCGGCGAGTACGGGGCCGCCTGCCGCGATCCGGCCGACAAGGGGTACGTAGCTCGGCGTTGGCCGGGAACCCTCTTCGGACTGCTCCTCCGGTCCACGCAGCGTCGCAGGGTCCACCTCGGCGGGAATCACACCGACCGCGCGTGGCCGGTTCGGGTCGCGCCGGAGGTACCCCTTGCGCTGTAACGCGAGCAGTTGATGCTGTACCGAGGACGTCGAGGCGAGTCCGACGGCGTCTCCGATCTCGCGCACGCTCGGCGGGTAGCCCAACCTGCTCACCCAGGATCGGATGACCTCGAGGATTTGGCCTTGGCGTACTGTGAGGTCCTCAAGTTCGCTCTTGTCGGGGAAGTGGTGGACGTTGTCCTCGGCGGGCGATTCGGGTGCCACGGTGTCACCCGCGCGCTTGGCGCTCGCCTTACCACTCGAGGTGGGCTTCTTCGTGTCAGCCACGGCCGTGTGTCCTCCCAGTCGTTTCGCGGTGCTGTCAGTTGACCGTAGCGCGACACGCCCACGACTTCAAACAATTGTTCGAGCGACACGCCGGGCGATTCTCGCCGGTCCAACGGCTGATCCGAGGTGTCGGCGGTCCCGGTTGGACGGTCTGGGGTGCGGGTCTAGTTCTCGATTTTGTCGGTGCCGCGTGGTACACATTCGCTCAGGCGTTCGATAGAACGGCTGTTCGAGGTCGCGGGTTCTCGCGGCTTCGAGGCGGGCGCGTGACGAAGGAGGACCAGGATGCCGGTTCTGAATGGCAGCCGTGCGGCCGGGTGGGGCCCACGTGCCGGGGGTGGTGCGACGGGATTCGGCGCGGGCGTGGTGGCATCGAAAGGCGCGGCGAGGTCGGGCCGGGTCGTGTCTGGTTATGTCGTCGCGCAACGATGCCGTGGCCGGGTGCCGGGGCGGCTGCGGCCGGGCGGGGGAGCACGGGTGCGACCCACCGTGACGCGGCCCGCCGTGTCGGCGTGTATGGTGCGGCGGCCCGCTGTGGGTTGGCGCGTGGCGTTGGCCGTCGCGGCGTCCGTCTGCGCCGTGACCGTGGGATTCGGCGCGGTCGTCGGTGGGCTCGCGGGCGGGGTCGCGTCGGCGGTGCCGGAATCGACGACCGTGGTGGCCGTCGCGCCGGGGGAGTCGTTGTGGCAGTTGGCCGAGCGGTACGCACCCGGTGTTGATACAAGTGCTGTCGTGGCGCGCATCGAGGAACTCAACGGTGTCTCGACGGGCGAGGTGACCGCGGGTGCGGTGCTCAGCGTGCCGATCTCGCGGGGGTGAGTCAGGCTGTCGGTGACGGTCGCGGCCACGGGTGTCCGTCGTGGTGCGTCGCCTTGGTCGTGAAGCCGATCACGACGGTGGCTTTCACCCCCTCGGGTCGTTGCGGATCATCGGGAGGCGATCTAGGGTCGACCCCAACATGTAGTAGTTACATGGGTGTAGTTGTTCTACAAGTTGGGTTAGAATCGCAGTAGGTGTCCACAGCGCGGCCGCGGTGGTCCATGGGGAAGCCAGGGGATCGACCGCCAATGCCGTGCGCGCGAGTGGTAGCCCGGTGGTAGGAGTCGTCGTGCCCGGGAAAGGTGGCGAAGCACATGCGGTGTCCGTTTTGCCGGAACGCGGATTCGCGTGTTGTCGACTCCCGGGAGGTCGATGACGGGCAGGCGATCCGGCGGCGCAGGTCATGCTCTGGCTGCGGGCGTCGGTTCACGACATCGGAGACGATGGTGCTCGCCGTCGTGAAGCGCTCCGGTGTCACCGAGCAGTTCAGCAGGGAGAAGGTCGTTCGGGGTGTGCGGCGCGCATGCCAGGGGCGGCCGGTCAACGACGATGACTTGCAGCAGCTCGCGCACCGCGTTGAGGAGTCGATCCGATCGGCGGGCCTCGCCGAGATCCCGAGCCACGAGGTAGGGCTGGCGATCCTTGGCCCGTTGCGGGAACTGGACGGGGTCGCCTATCTGCGGTTCGCGAGCGTGTACCGGGCGTTCACATCGATCGAGGACTTCGAGAAGGAGATCGCCGATCTACGGGCGGCGATGACGACCGGTGGGGCCAACCCAGCGACGGACAGCGGCACCAGTGACGACAGCAGGTAGCGAACGGCGTGCGGACGTCCCGTGCGCCGCAGTGAGGGAGAAGGCATGACGGAGACCGTGGGCGTGAAGACCACGTCGGGCAAGAAGCGCAAGGCAGCGAGGGGGCTGACGGTACGGCGTGTGTTCACCACGGAGGGAGTGCATCCCTACGACGAGGTCACCTGGGAGCAGCGTGACGTCGTGATGACGAACTGGCGGGACGGCTCGGTCAACTTCGAGCAACGCGGCGTCGAGTTCCCCGAGTTCTGGTCAGTCAACGCGACCAACATCGTGACCAGCAAGTACTTCCGTGGCGCCGTGGGCACCGAAGCGCGGGAACACAGCCTCAAGCAGCTGATCGACCGGGTCGTGAAGACCTACACGCTCGCGGGTATCGAGCACGGTTACTTCGCCACCGACGACGACGCGGAGGTGTTCGAACACGAACTCACATGGATGCTGTTGCACCAGGTCTTCAGCTTCAATTCGCCGGTGTGGTTCAACGTCGGTACCCGGTCGAAGCAGCAGGTGTCGGCCTGTTTCATCCTCTCGGTCGACGACACCATGGAGTCGATCCTGAACTGGTACAAGGAAGAGGGCCTGATCTTCAAAGGCGGTTCCGGCGCGGGGCTGAACCTGTCGCGGATCCGGTCGTCGCGGGAACTGTTGCACTCCGGCGGCACCGCGTCCGGTCCGGTGTCGTTCATGCGCGGCGCGGATGCCTCGGCGGGCACCATCAAGTCCGGTGGTGCCACACGCCGCGCGGCGAAGATGGTCGTCCTCGACGTCGATCACCCCGACATCGAGGAGTTCATCCAGACCAAATCGCGGGAAGAACTCAAGATCAAGGCGCTGCGTGAGGCCGGGTTCGACATGGACCTTGGTGGCGGGGACATGGCCTCGGTGCAGTACCAGAACGCCAACAATTCGGTGCGTGTCACCGATGAGTTCATGCGGGCCGTCGAAGGTGGCACCGACTTCGGGTTGCGCGCCCGCACCACGGGCGAGGTCGTCGACGAGGTCGACGCGAAGGAGCTGTTCGGCTCGATGGCCAAGGCGGCGTGGGAATGCGCCGATCCGGGGCTGCAATACGACGACACCATCAACGACTGGCACACCTGCCCCGAGACGGGCAGGATCACGGCGTCGAATCCCTGCTCGGAGTACATGCACCTGGACAACTCCAGCTGCAACCTCGCGTCGCTGAATCTGATGAAGTTCGTGGCGGACGACGGCACGTTCGACGCCAAGCTGTTCGCGAAGGCCGTCGAGTTCGTCATCACCGCGATGGACATCTCGATCTGCTTCGCCGACTTCCCGACCGAGGCGATCGCCGACACCACTCGAAAGTTCCGCCAGCTCGGCATCGGCTACGCCAACCTCGGTGCGTTGCTGATGGCCACCGGCCATGCCTACGACTCCGAGGACGGTCGGTCGCTGGCGGCGGCGATCACCTCGCTGATGACGGGTGTGTCCTACCGCCGGTCGGCGGAGCTCGCCGGTGTGGTTGGCCCGTACGAGGGCTATGCCCGCAACGCCGAGGCGCACCAGCGGGTGATGCGCAAGCACGCCGCGGCCAACGACGAGATCAGGGCGCAGCACCCGAATGACAGCGCGATCCGCAAGTTGGCCACGGAGGAGTGGCAGCGTGGCATCGAGATCGGCACCAAGAACGGCTGGCGCAACGCGCAGGCCAGCGTGCTGGCACCCACCGGCACGATCGGCTTCATGATGGACTGCGACACCACCGGCATCGAGCCGGACTTCTCGCTGGTCAAGTTCAAGAAGCTGGTTGGTGGCGGCTCCATGCAGATCGTCAACCAGACGGTGCCCCGCGCGTTGACCTCGCTGGGTTACCAGCAGGAGCAGGTCGAGGCGATCGTCGAGTACATCGCCGAGCACGGTCACGTCATCGACGCGCCTGGCCTGCGGCCGGAGCACTACGAGGTGTTCGACTGCGCCATGGGTGAGCGCGCCATCGCCCCGATGGGCCACGTCCGCATGATGGCGGCGGTGCAGCCGTTCCTGTCCGGCGCGATCTCCAAGACCGTGAACATGCCGGAGTCCGCCACGATCTCCGACGTCGAGGAGATCTACTTCCAGGGCTGGAAGCTGGGACTCAAGGCGCTGGCGATCTACCGGGACAACTGCAAGGTGGGCCAGCCACTGTCGACGGGCAAGTCGGAGAAGGCGGCGTCGGAGCCGGACGAGTCGGAGAAGGTCGTCGAGTACCGGCCGGTGCGCAAGCGGCTGCCGAAGAAGCGGCCAAGCCAGACGGTGTCGTTCACCGTCGGCGGCGCCGAGGGTTACCTGACCGCGGGCTCCTATCCCGACGACGGGCTTGGCGAGATCTTCGTCAAGCTCGGCAAGCAAGGCTCGACGCTGGCCGGTGTGATGGACGCCTTCGCGACGTCGATCTCGGTGGGCCTGCAGTACGGCATCCCGCTGGAGTTCTACGTCAGCAAGTTCCAGAACTTGCGGTTTGAGCCCGCTGGGATGACCGACGACCCGGACGTGCGGTTCGCGACCAGCGTGCTCGACTACCTGTTCCGCAGGCTGGCGCTGGACTACCTGCCGTATGAGAAGCGGGAGCAGCTCGGCATCTTCACCGCGGCGGAGCGCTCGTCGGCACTCGCGGGTGAGGACGCCGGTTCCGGCGAGGACGAAGTCGATCTGGACGCGCTGCGCGGCAGCGTCGAGTCCAGCAGCATCAGCGCGGCGAGCGAGACCGAGTCCTCGGAGGACACGTCGGACCTCGCCGGCGCGCACACCACGACGGAGCTGATGGAGCTGCACCTCGGCAAGGCCGCCGACGCGCCGCTGTGCATGACCTGCGGCACGAAGATGCGGCCAGCGGGCTCCTGCTACGCCTGCGAAGGCTGTGGCGCCACGTCGGGCTGCAGCTGACCGGTATGCCCAGTTGATCACGCTCAGCGCCGGGGGCACGCTACACCGCCGCCCCCGGCGCTGAGCTGCGCAAACAGTGATCCATGCCGCTTTGTGACGCTTCTGGTGTCTTCCGTGGGCAGCCGAGGGCGGGTTAACCTGCTGTGAACCATGTCACGCCAGGAGTGGAAGGTGTTCGATGCGGATCGCCGACGTACTGCGTAGTAAAGGCACCGAGGTAGCGACGATAGCCCCTACGGCCACCGTGTCGGAGCTGCTCGCGAAACTAGCGGAAAGCAACATCGGGGCCATGGTCGTGGTGGGGGACGACGGTCTCGCGGGCATCGTGTCCGAGCGGGACATCGTTCGGCGCCTGAACGAACGCGGGGCCAACGCGCTGCACGCCCCGGTCTCGGAGATCATGACGACCGACGTCTCTACCTGCAGGCCGGACGAGACCGTTGACCACCTCACCGTGCTCATGACGGAACGCAGGATCCGGCACGTCCCGGTCATGTCCAACGGGCGACTCGTCGGCATCGTCAGCATCGGTGACGTCGTGAAAAGCAGGATGAACGAGCTAGAACACGTCCAGGAGCAGTTGGAGGCCTACATCGTGCAAGGGTGAGCTAACCGGCTCACCGCGCGGGAGAGTGCGTCGCGTTATCCACAGCGCGCACTCATCCACAGGCCGTAGCGACCTTGCGGCAACCCTCGTGTCGGAGCCGTGCCCGGCAGCAGGCTGGAGCGCATGACTCATCACGACACCGACCGCCCCGACGGCCGCGACACCAGCACCGACCCCACGACGCGCCAGACGCCCGTGATCACCCTGACCGGCGTCGGCGACACGCTCGCGGCGATCCCGCACCTCCTTGGCTTCCATCCGACCGACTCGGTCATGCTGCTCAGCGGCACCCAACGCGGCGCACCGCTGAGCCGCACCATGCGCGCCGACCTGCCACCGGACCACCTCGTCGATGTCGTGGCGCACGACATCACGGCGTCGCTCGCGGACGACGACGTTTCCTCGGCGCTGCTCGTGATCGTCGGTGGTCACGACGGGTGTGCCGAGGGTGGCGCCGCCAGTGGTGGCGTACGGGGTGGTGATGGCAGTGCTGGTGAGCTGCCGCCGTGCGCTCGGCTGGTCGACGCGCTGCGACGTAACCTCGCAGTCCTCGGTGTCACCGAGGTCGCCGCGTACTGGGTGCCGGAAATCGCCGCTGATGTCTGGTACCGCAGCTACGATGACGCGACACGCACCGGTGTCGTGTCCGATCCCGCGAGCAGCGTGCTCGCGGCCGAGTTCGCCAGCAGGGGATATGTGACCTACGGCAGCCGTGCCGAGCTGGCGTCGCTGCTTGCCCCGGACGGCGAATCGGAGCTCGCTCGCCGTGCGGAACTCATCGAGACGCTGCGCGCCGACGTGGTCGAGACGTGGCCGCGGGCCGCCCGTGTCGCTGTCGTCCGAGACGCGCTCAGTGCCGCCGGTGAAGGAGACCTCGCGTTCTCCGACCGCCAGCTGGCGACCCTGGCGATCGTTCTCGCGGACGTTGAGATCCGGGACGCCTGCCTGGCGACCGCGCTCCCGCCGGATTCCGATCTCGCGTTCGCGGCGGCCTCGCTGTGGGGGGAGCTGACACGCGCCCTCCCCGCGCCCGAGCGTGCTATCCCCGCCTGCCTCGCCGGGTACGCGGCATACATGGGCGGCAACGGCGTGCTGGCCGCGATCGCGTTCGACGCCGCTCTCGACGCGGACCCGGACCACACACTCGCCGGGCTGCTGGACAGAGCGTTGCGACACGGTTTTCCACCGCGCCAGCTTCGCCCGCTCGCCACTCATGACACCGTCGGACTGTGCGCGGGGGAGTGGCTGCGCGACTCCGCCTAGTTACCGCTGCGCGAACTTCCACGCGTCGGCGACGATGCCGGTCAGATCGGCCCGTTCCGGTTTCCAGCCGAGCTCCGCCTGTGCCCGCTCACTGGACGCGACCAGCACGGCGGGGTCACCCGCGCGTCGCTGCGCGACCACGGCCGGGATCTCGTGGCCGGTGACCTCGCGACAGGCGTCGATGACCTGCCGTACCGAGAAACCGGTTCCGTTGCCGAGGTTGTAGATCGTGTGCTCGCCCGCCGCGGCGTTGGCCAGGGCGAGCAGGTGCGCGTCGGCGAGGTCGACCACGTGGATGTAGTCGCGGACAGCGGTGCCGTCGGGTGTCGGGTAGTCGTCACCGTAGATCTGTACTTGCGCGCGGTCCCCGGTGGCGACCTGCAGCACGATCGGGATCAGGTGGGTCTCGGTGGTGTGCCGCTCGCCGTAGCGGCCGTACGCCCCAGCCACGTTGAAGTAGCGCAGGCTCACCGCCGCAAGGCCGTGTGCGCGGGCGTAGCTGGTGATGGCGTGGTCAATGGCCAGCTTGGTGGCACCGTAAGTGTTGGTCGGCTCAGCGGGCGCCGACTCGGCGATGGGGGTCTCCTTCGGCTCACCGTAGGTGGCGGCGGTGGAGGAGAAGACCAGTTTCGGGGTGCCGTTGGCGCGCATCGCGTCGAGCAGTCGCAGCGAGGTCAGCACGTTGCCGTGCCAGTAGCCGCTCGGGTCCTGCATCGACTCGCCGACAAGGGACTTCGCCGCGAAATGCAGCACGCCGTCGAATCCGTCCGCCAGAAGCGTGCTTGCCACCTCAGCGGCGTCGCCCTCGATGAAGCGCGCGTCGTCCGGCACGGCGTCGCGATGCCCGGTGGACAGGTCGTCGACGACGGTCACCTCGTGGCCCGCCTCGAGTAGCCGAGCCGTGCAGACACTGCCGATGTAGCCCGCTCCACCGGTGACCACCAGCTTCTGACGGGTTCCTTCGTTGTCGATCACGATCGTGCCTTTCGCCGCGTAGCTGACCTCCTGGTCGGCAGACCGTACCGTGCCGGGAGGATCGTGCGAGGTGCGCCCTTCGCTACCCGCGGGTGGTACCACCCGCGGGTCAAACGTGGTCGCCACCGAACCTGGGTCCGCCCGGACGAGCCGGGATGAACTCCGACACTCAGGCGGGCACGGCGAGTACCGCGTGCAGCACCTCGGCGTCCACTTGCAGCGCGTTGCCGTCGCCCGAGATCTCGATGTCCGCTGCCTTCGCGTTCGTCGGCTTTACGACGTTCACCGTCCCGCCGGGAACCAGGCCCACCGAACGCAGCCGGGCCATCAGCCGCTCATCGATCTGGACATGCTCGGCGATCCGCCGGATCTGAGCGGAACCACCACCGGATCGAGCGAACTCATCGAGTCGCACCAGGCCCGACTCGGCGGGTGGCGCCGGTTCGCCCACACCCAGCTTGTCGAGACCGGGGATCGGGTTGCCGTACGGCGATGTCGTCGGGTTGTCGAGCAGCGCGACGAGCTTGCGTTCGACCGCCTCGCTCATGACGTGCTCCCAGCGGCACGCCTCGGCGTGCACGTGCTCCCACTCCAAGCCGATCACGTCGACAAGCAGCCGCTCGGCGAGCCGGTGCTTGCGCATCACGGCCACCGCGAGGTCCCTGCCATGGTCGGTTAGCTGCAGGTGCCGGTCTCCAGCGACGACGACCAGCTTGTCGCGCTCCATCCGCGCTACCGTTTGGCTCACGGTGGGACCGCTCTGCTGCAACCGTTCCGCGATCCGCGCCCGCAGCGGCACGACACCCTCTTCCTCGAGCTCGAAGATGGTGCGCAGGTACATCTCCGTGGTGTCGATCAGCTCATTCACGGGACACAACCTTTCGTCACGTCTTCATGGTAGTCGTCGGTGCCGCGATGCACGTGGCTGGTAACCGTCCGGCGGCGTGCCGGGCTAAGCCAGGAGATACGGAAGAATCGGCATTATGCATCCGCTGATCAGCACGTCAGAACTCGCCTCACGCCTCACATCGACGAAACCGCCTGTGGTACTGGACGTGCGCTGGCGGCTAACTGGCCCTCCCGGACACGAATCATACTCCGAATCCCACCTGCCCGGCGCGGTGTTTCTCTCCATCGACGACGACCTCGCCGGCGCGCCGGGGGAGGGCGGCAGGCATCCGTTGCCGGAGCCCGCCGACCTCCAGCGCACGTTGCGCGAAGCCGGTATACGCGACGACAGCGTCGTAATCGCCTACGACGACGCGGATGGTTCCACGGCGGCGCGTGCTTGGTGGCTGCTGCGCTGGGCGGGTCACGCCGATGTCGCGGTCCTCGACGGTGGCTTCGCCGCCTGGACGGAAGAGGACAGGCCGGTCACCGCCGAGGTGCCCGACCCTGAGCCCGGCGACATCGTCGTCACACCGGGCGCGATGCCGGTGCTAGGCATCGACGCGGCGGGCACGCTCGCCAGGCACTCCGTATTGCTCGACGCGCGAGCGCCCGAGCGCTACGCGGGCGATACCGAACCGGTCGATCCCCGTGCGGGCCACATCCCCGGCGCCGTCAACGCCCCGTTCGCCGCGCATCTCGGCGAGAACGGCCGCTGGCTCCCGGCCGACGAGCTCGCCGCACGATTCACCGCGCTCGGCGTCACCGACGACCGGCCCGTCGGAGCGTACTGCGGGTCAGGGGTGACCGCGTCGTCCGTGGTGCTCGCCCTGGAAGCGGCCGGGCGCCGTGAGCCCGCCGCGCTTTATCCGGGATCGTGGTCACAGTGGAGCCGTGACCCGCGGCGCCCAGTCGCCACTGGGAGTGAGCCGAGGTGAGTGCCTGGCACGCCGACCGAGGTGTGCGGCGAGTGCGGCACCCTCCCGATACCCTGTCACGGTGCCTACCCCGACCGATGCCGCAGTCGTGTGGAACTCGGCCCTGCTCGACTATGACCTCGGCGGATCGCATCCGCTCAACCCCGTCCGGCTTGACCTGACCATCCGGCTCGCAAGCGAGCTCGGCGTGCTGGACGGCATCTCGTTGCTGGTGCCGGAACAGGCCCCGGAGTCCGAGCTACTGCGCACGCACAGCGCCGAGTACCTTGACGCCGTCAAACGCGCGCCCGACGTGCCGTACGACGTCGGTCACGGCCTCGGCACCGACGACAACCCGGTGTTCGAGAACATGCACTCGGCCGCGTCGCTGGTGGTCGGTTCCAGCTTGCTCGCCGCGAACCAGATCGCATCCGGCGCCACCGACAGGGCGGTCAATATCGCGGGCGGGCTGCACCACGCGATGCGAGACAGCGCGGCCGGCTTCTGCATCTACAACGACTGCTCGATCGCGATCTCGTGGCTGCTGGACAACGGTTTCGACCGTATCGCCTACATCGACACCGACGTCCACCACGGCGACGGCGTGCAGGCAGCGTTCTACGACGACCCCAGGGTGCTGACGATCTCGCTGCACCAGCATCCGATGACACTGTGGCCGGGCACCGGGATGCCGAGCGAGTCCGGCGGCGAGCACGCCCCAGGCGGGTCGGTGAATGTCGCGCTGCCGCCGATGACCTCCGACGCGGGCTGGTTGCGGGCGTTCGACGCCGTCGTCCCCTCGCTGCTGGGTGCCTTCCGGCCACAGCTACTCGTGACCCAGTGCGGGGTCGACTCGCACCGGGACGACCCGCTCGCCGATCTGGCGTTGACCGTCGACGGTCACCGTGCCATTTACCAGCGGCTTCGCGACCTGGCCGTGCACCATGCCGGCGGCAAGTGGCTCGCGCTCGGTGGGGGCGGGTACCAGCTGGTCAAGGTGGTGCCGAGGTCGTGGACGCACCTGCTGGCGACCGCACTCGGCAGGGATCTCGCCCCGGACACCCCGATGCCGCAGGGGTGGTTGCGGGCGGTGCGCGCGGCCGCTCCTCGGCTGGAGCTGCCCACCACGCTGTCCGACGGCGGTGACCCGGCCTGCCAGCCCTGGGGTGGCGACTCCGAGCACCGGGTGGACGAGGCGATTACCAGCACCCGCCGCGCGGTATTCCCGCTGCACGGGCTCGACCCCGACGATCCGAGGGACTAGACCGAGGGACGACCATGACCACCGCACCGAGCGTTGCCGGTCCCCGCGACCCGTACGACTACCCGCGCCGGTGGGAAGCCGATGTCGTGCTCGCCGACGGCCGCACGGCCCACCTGCGGCCGATCGTGCCTGACGATGCCGACGCCATCGTCGCCTTCCACGGCAAGCTCTCCGACGAGACCCGCTACCTGCGCTACTTCGGCGCGTACCCGAGGATCCCGGAGCGGGACCTGAAGCGGTTCTCCGTCGTCGATCACTACAACCGGGTGGCGTTCGCCGCGCTACTCGGCGGCGAGATCGTCGCCGTTGGCAGGTATGAGCGACTGGACGGGGGGCCGAGTGCCGAGGTCGCGTTCGTCGTCGCCGACGCCCACCAGGGCAGAGGGCTCGGCTCCATCCTGCTGGAACACCTCGCCGCGGCCGCGGCCGAGTGCGGTATCGAACGGTTCGTCGCCGAGGTGCTCGCGGAGAACCGGGCGATGGTGCGGGTGTTCGCCGAGGCGGGGTACCAGGTCAGCAAGGAGCTGGACCACGGCGCGCTTCACCTGGAGTTCGACATCGACCCCACCGAGGAGTCGCTCGCGGTCGCAAGGGCACGGGAGCAGGCCGCCGAGGCGCGTAGTGTGCACAACCTGCTGCATCCCCGTTCGGTCGCCGTCATCGGCGCTTCCCGTGACCCGTCGAAGATCGGCTACGCGGTGTTCACCAACCTGCTCACGGCCGACTTCGCGGGCACCGTCTACCCGGTCAACCCAGCGCACGAGTCGGTGCGCGGTGTCAGAGCGTATCCCTCTGTCGTCGATGTGCCTGGCGAGGTGGATCTCGCGATCGTCGCGGTGCCCGCCGAACAGGTCTCCGACGTCCTCGACGGTGCGCTCGCCAAGGGCGTTTCCGCGCTGGTGATCGTGTCGGCGGGCTTTGGTGAGAGCGGGCCGCACGGCCTGCACGCCGAGCTACAGCTGGTCGGCGAGGCGCGAGCCCACGGCATGCGGGTCGTCGGCCCGAACGCGCTCGGTGTTCTGAACACTCATCCCTCGGTGCGGTTCAACGGTTCGCTCGCGCCGGTGTTGCCGCCGCGCGGCAACACCGGGTTCTTCTGCCAGTCTGGTGCGTTGGGCATCGCGATTCTCGCGGACGCGCAGCAGCGCGGGCTTGGGCTGTCGACGTTCGTCTCGGCGGGCAACCGCGCCGATGTCTCCGGCAACGACCTGCTGCAGTACTGGGAGACCGACCCCAACACCGACGTGGTGCTGCTGTATCTGGAGTCGTTCGGCAACCCGCGCAAATTCGCGCGGCTGGCACGCAGGCTCGCCCGCAGCAAACCGATCGTCGCGGTGCGATCCGGGCGACACGCCGTGCGCCGCGAGCTGGCGGCGACGTCGGCCAACGTGGACGAGGCCAGTGTGCAGGCGCTGTTCGAGCAGGCAGGGGTGATCCGCGTGGACTCGCTTGCTCAGCTGTTCGACACCGCGCTGCTGTTGGCGAATCAGCCGCTGCCGGAGGGACCTAGCGTGGCGATCGTCGGCAACTCGGCGGCCATCGGCGCGCTGGCCGCCGACACCGCGATGGCCCAAGGGCTGACCCTCGCGTTCGACCCGGTCGACGTCGGCGCGCAAACCGGCCCGGAGGAGTTCGCCGCCGCCGTTCGCGACGCGCTGCACGACCCGGACGTCGACGCGCTCGTCGTCGTGTTCGTGCCACCGCTGGCGATCGCCGGTACCACCTACGCGCGTGCGGTGCGCGATGTCGCCACCACCGCCGCGCAGCACGCCGCGAAGCCGATCGTGTCGACGTTCCTCGCGGTGGAAGGCGTGCCGGAGGAACTCGCTGTGCGCGGTGAGGAGGGCACGCCCACACTGGGTTCCATCCCGTCGTATCCCAGCCCTGAGCGGGCGGTGACGGCGCTGGCCAGGGTGATCCGCTACGCCGCGTGGCGGCAGCGCCAGACCGGGTCGTATGTACGCCCGGACGGACTGCACCCGGAACACGCTGGTCAGGTGGTGCGGGCGGCGCTGGACGAGCCGAGCGACTCCGATGGCGACACCGGCTCCGAGGAGGTCTACCACTGGCTGACCGACGCGCGGTGCCAGGAGCTGCTGAACTGTTACGGCATCGACGTGGTGCCGTACGAGCGGGTGAGTTCGGCCGACGACGCCGTGGCCGCCGCCGAGCGGCTCGGCTACCCGGTCGCGGTGAAGTCAGTGGATCAACGACTCAGTAGGCGCCCCGACCTGTCCGGCTCCCGGCTGGACCTGCTCAGCGACGACGGCGTGCGCACCGCGTACGCCGACCTGCTCGCGATGTCCGGAATGCCCGACGTGTATGTGCAGCGCATGGGGCCGAGGGGCAGTTCATGCGCGATCACGCTGCAAGACGATCCGTCGTTCGGGTCGCTCGTCACGTTCGGGCTGTCCGGCGTGCTCGGCGACTTGATCGGAGACCGGTCCTACCGCGCGGTGCCGCTGACCGACACCGATGCCGCCGACCTGGTGCGGGAGCCGAGAATGGCGCCGCTGCTGGCGGGCTACACCGGTGACGAACCCGCCGACCTCGCCGCGTTGTCCGACCTCGTCCTGCGGGTCGCGGCGTTGTCGGAGGACATCCCTGAGGTGCGGGCGCTGGAGCTGGACCCGGTGATCGCCACCCCCGACGGCGCGACGGTCATCGGCGCGCGCATCGCCGTCGGAGAGCCGCCCTCGCGGCCGGACAGCGGGCCTCGCAGGCTGCGCTCCATCGACGAACCGGTCGAGTAATCCGCCTTCTGGGCGACGAGGCGGGTCGCGCGCGCCACACCCATGGCATGACGTCCGTCACGTCGCGCAACCTTTTCGGCGTGGCGGCTTGCGCTTCGTAGTGAGCTACCCAAGGTAGCTGATCACCCTGCGTGCACGACGCTCCATTCTCGACGGTGTGGCTGTCGTCGTCCACATGGGAACGCGGTTTTCGTTGCTGCGCAAAGGAAATCCCACGACGTCGATGGCATGTCCGAGGTAAGACCCATGTTGGGCGCGGATCGGCGTTGCTGGCGCGCTGATCGGGTAGGGCGCGATCGTGACCAGGGTCAATGCCGTTACAGGTCACCTGAAACGGTGTGAGCGCCGTCATGTCCAAGGTTTGCCGCCTCTGATCGCGCACGGTTACCGTCGCTCGGCACGTCACGGTTCGGTCACGACATAGGCACGGTCGTCGTTATGCGGCGCGCGGGCCGCCGGGATCCCCCGCCCGGTGTCGAGGCCGGACCTCCCCGAGACGGAAGGCAGCAGCATGCCCGCGACATCCCCCGACGGTGACAGACAGTCCCCGGCGCCGCAGGTCGGTGAAGGCCAGCACGCGGACGCCGGGACCTCCATCCGCACGGCGATCCTGCCGCCGCACCGCCAGCTGATGGCGGCTCTGCTGGCCGCGAGCGCCCTCGTGCCGCTCAGCCAGCCCGCCGAAGCGCAGGAGAAGCCCGTGCCGGAGTACGGCAACGTCGCCCTCAAGGCGTTCGTGCGGCAGCCGTCGCCGGAATCACCGGCGCCCGCGCCAGTATCGGACGCCACCGAACTGCACCAGATCGACCTCGCCGTGAAGGCCGAGGAGGAGCGCCAGGAGCGCATCGAGCGTAAGAAGGCCGAACGCCGCGCCGCGAAGGCCAAGGCGGAGGCGAAGCGGGAAGCCGAGCGCGAGGCGGCCGAGCGCGCCAGGAAGCGCGCCGCCGCCCGGCGCGCCGCCGCGAAGCCCGACTTCGTGCGGCCCGCGTCCGGCAGGCTGACGTCGGGTTTCGGTGCCCGATGGGGTACCACCCACACCGGCATCGACATCGCCAATGACATCGGCACGCCGATCGTGGCCGTCGCGGACGGCACCGTGATCGAAGCGGGCCCGGCCAGCGGCTTCGGTCTGTGGGTGAAGGTGCGCCACGATGACGGCACGGTGACCGTCTACGGCCACATGAACAGGATCACCGCGTGGACCGGGCAGCGCGTCCGTGCGGGACAACGGATCGCCACCATTGGCAACCGGGGCTACTCAACCGGGCCACACCTGCACTTCGAGGTGTGGGTTGGCGGGTCGACCAAGGTCGACCCGCGGGGCTGGCTCGCCGCGCGCGGCGTGTCGGTGTGAGGAGAGATGAAGGGCGTCTCCGCAACACTTCGCGTTGCGGAGACGCCCTTCACAACACGCCTATCGGAACGAGATCTGCAATACCGGCTCCGACGTGGCGTCAAAGAAGTCGTTGCCCTTGTCGTCGACGACGATGAACGCGGGGAAGTCCTCCACCTCGATCCGCCAGATGGCTTCCATCCCCAGCTCGGGGTACTCCAGCACCTCGACCTTCTTGATGCAGTCCTGTGCGAGCCTGGCGGCGGGGCCGCCGATCGAGCCGAGGTAGAACCCGCCGTGCCGCTGGCACGACGCGGTGACCTGCTTGGAGCGGTTGCCCTTCGCCAGCATCACCATCGAGCCGCCAGCCGCCTGGAACTGCGCGACGTAGGAGTCCATCCGGCCAGCCGTCGTGGGCCCGAACGAGCCGGACGCGTACCCATCAGGGGTCTTGGCCGGTCCCGCGTAGTACACCGGGTGGTCCTTGAGGTACTGCGGCATCTCCTCGCCCGCGTCGAGCCGCTCGGCGATCTTCGCGTGCGCGATGTCGCGGGCCACGACCAGCGGGCCGGTCAGCGACAGCCGCGTCTTCACCGGCAGCTGGGTCAGCGTCGCGCGGATCTCGTCCATCGGCCGGGTGAGGTCGATCGAGACGACCTCGTCGGACAGGTCCTCGTCGGTGACGTCGGGGAGGAACCGCGCCGGGTCACGCTCTAGCTGCTCGATGAACACGCCCTCCGGCGTGATCTTCGCCTTGGCCTGGCGGTCCGCCGAGCAGGACACCGCGACACCGACCGGGCAGGACGCGCCGTGCCGGGGCAACCGGATGACTCGGACGTCATGGCAGAAGTACTTGCCGCCGAACTGCGCGCCGATGCCGAACTGGCGGGTCATCTCCAGCACTTGCTGCTCCAGTTCGACATCGCGGAAGGCGTGACCGAGCTCCGAGCCCTGGCGCGGCAGGTTGTCGAGGTAGCGGGCGGACGCCAGCTTGGCGACCTTGAGGTTGTACTCGGCCGACATGCCGCCGACGACGATCGCGAGGTGGTACGGCGGGCACGCGGCGGTGCCAAGGCTGCGGAGCTTCTCATCCAGGAACCCGGCGAGGCGCTTCGGGTTCAGCACCGCTTTGGTCTCCTGATAGAGAAACGTCTTGTTCGCGCTGCCGCCGCCCTTGGCCATGAACAGGAATTCGTACGACGGCACCTCGCCCGGCTTGTGGTACAGCTCAATCTGTGCGGGCAGGTTGGTGCCGGTGTTCTTCTCGTCCCAGAACGTCAGCGGCGCCATCTGCGAGTACCGCAGGTTCAGCTCCTGGTAGGCATCGTAGATGCCGCGTGCCAGTGCGCGTTCGTCGTCACCGCCGGTGAGTACCTGCTCGGTGCGCTTGCCCACGACGATCGCGGTGCCGGTGTCTTGACACATCGGTAGCACACCGCCCGCCGAGATGGCGGCGTTGCGCAGCAGGTCCATGGCGACGAACCGATCGTTGCCGCTTGCCTCCGGGTCGTCGACGATCGAGCGCAGCTGCGCCAGGTGCGAGCCGCGGAGCAGGTGCTGGATGTCGGTGATCGCGGTCTTCGCGAGCCGGGTCAGCGCTTCCGGCTCGACTTCGAGGAACGTGCGGCCAGCCGCTTCGACGACCCGCACGCCCTCGTCGCTGATCAGGCGGTACTCGGTGGTGGTGTCCTCAGCAAGCGGGAGGACGTCGCTGTACTCGAAGGTGGTCACGGCTGTGCTGGCTCCCTAGTCATGCGCTGCGCTCCGGTTCGGGTAGCTCAGACCGTACCGCGCGCGACGTCGTGGCATCGGTGACCACCCGGCGCGGGTGTGAGCCAGTACGGCTCCGGTAGTCGGAAGGCCGGGCCCACCCCGACGGACCCGACCTTCCGGGGAACGCGGCAGGCAGTCGTGCCCAACCACGAAGACCTACCCGTAACCGGAGGCGACGCTGCCGCACCGCCTACAGACCGTGCCGTGATCGCGGCCACAAGTCAACGGCCGATCGGGTTTCCTCGTGTGCGCGCGGTGTAATCAGCCCCTGTCGGAGCGGAGTCGCGGCGGTCAGCCGCCGTCAAGCCACGGCATCGCTACGAGGTAGCCAGATATCGACGGGTCGCGTGCGAGCGGATGCCTTGGGGGTGGCGGTCTCAGCTGGCGTAGGCGCGGAGCCGGTCGGCGCGCTCGCCCTGCCGCAGCTTGGCCATGACCTCGCGCTCGATCTGGCGGACTCGCTCGCGGGAGAGCCCGAAGTGCCTGCCGATCTGGTCGAGTGTGCGTGGCTGACCGTCGTCGATACCGTAGCGTAGCCGGATCACGTGCTGCTCCCGCTCTTCCAGCGTGCCAAGCACCCGCCGCAGGTCGTCCTGCAGGATGCCGGAGATCACCGCGTTCTCGGCGTCGGTCGCCTCTGAGTCCTCGATGAAGTCGCCGAGCGGGGCGTCCTCCTCGGTGCCGACCGGCATGTCGAGGCTGACCGGGTCGCGGGCGTGGTCGAGTAGCTTGGCGATCTTCTCCTCTGGAATGCCGGACTCCTCGGCCAGCTCCTCGTGGGTGGCCTCCCTGCCGTACTGCTGGTGCAGGTCGCGCTTGATGCGGCTCAGCTTGTTGACCTGCTCGACGAGATGTACCGGAAGGCGGATGGTGCGTCCCTGGTCCGCCATGCCGCGTGTGATGGCCTGTCGGATCCACCACGTGGCGTAGGTGGAGAACTTGAAGCCCTTGGTGTAGTCGAACTTCTCCACCGCGCGGATCAGGCCGAGGTTGCCTTCCTGGATCAGGTCGAGCAAGGGCATGCCGCGGCCGGTGTAGCGCTTGGCGAGCGAGACGACCAACCGCAGGTTGGCCTCGAGCAGGTGGTTCTTGGCCCGCTGGCCGTCGCGCACGAGCGCGGCCAGTTCCGATCGGCGTTCGCGGGACAGGTTCTCTTCGGTGTCGAGCACGTGCTGTGCGAACACGCCAGCCTCGATCTGCTTGGCGAGGTCGACCTCGTCCGCCGCGGTCAGCAGTGCCGTCTTGCCAATGCCGTTCAGGTACACGCGTACGAGGTCGGCTGCTGGGCCTTGCGCGTCGAGATCTGGTTCGTGCTGCGGACTCGGTTGGATCGGCACGACCGTAGTCACGTCAGCCACGTCAGCCTCGATCGGCGTGTCGCGCGTCTCGCGGTCGAGAGTCTTCACGGACATGCTCAGCCTCCCCTTGCACCCTGGCAACAGGCGTGGACGGACACCCCGTCCCACGGTCCGGCCACCTCAAGTGCCGGACACCTTGAACAACGTTGCGGTCGCGGTATTCGTTCCCGGAGTGATTAAGTTTTCCGACTGTGTTCCCGAGAACACCCTCGACCAAACCTTAAGTTTCGCTGAGAGTGCTGGTCGCGGCGTCGAGATCCACCTAGTGCACACCTTCCTGCTGGTCAGTGGCCACGTTTTCACTGTCCGTGACGTCGATGGTGGGCGTCGGCGGCCTCCGTTGTGCGATATGGGTGAGAGTGCTTGGCGTCAGTAACGTGACGGCGGTCCATAGCGGCCGTGATCTGTCCGTGATCGGGGAGCGGACACGTCATCGGATCAGGTGTGATGGTTGATACCTGTCGAACCTGTGTTCCCTCGCGGCCATTCGTAGTCGACGTGACTGATTGGTCCGTTACCCGCGTTGGTGACGGCCAGGTGGTGCGGGTTGGACGCGAGCCGGGTGTCATGCCTCGACGAGCACCGTGAAGGGACCGTCGTTGACACTGTGGAGCCGCATCATCGCGCCGAAACGGCCTGTCTCCACCGTCGCACCCCGTGTGCGGAGTTCGGTGACAACAGCGTCGACCAGAGGCTCGGCGTGCTCGGGCCGGGCGGCTGCCGTCCAGGAGGGCCGCCTGCCCTTGCGGGTGTCGCCGTACAGCGTGAACTGGCTGACGACGAGCAGCGGAGCATCCACCGACGCGCAGGATTCCTCGTCGCGCAGCACGCGCAGTTCGTGCAGCTTGCGGGCCATGCGAGGCACCTGCTCGGCGGTGTCCTCGGTGCTGATGCCGAGCAACACGAGCAGTCCCTGGCCCGCGATCTGGCCGACGATCTCGTCGTCGACGATCACGCTCGCCTCGGTGACCCTGGTCACTACCGCCCTCATGTGGTCGCCTCGCTGGCGGGCACCAGCATTCCGTGCCGGACGAGTTCCCGGACCACCGGCAGCGCGGCGTCGGTCAGCTCGTCGATCGGCTCGCCGTGCGCCGCCGCGAGAAGCTCGAGCAGATCCGACAGCGGCAGCGCGCCCCGGCAACCCGCCAGCAGCGCCGTGACCAGCTCGTCCACCTCATGCTGCCAACCGGGTCCGTCGGTGCGGTGAAGCCTGCGGATCGTCGGCTGCCAGCCCTCGTCACCCGGTGCCGCGATCTGCTCCAGTACCACCGAGTCCGGCACCACGAGCCGCTCGGCGAGCACGTCAGGGTGTTCGCGCAGCCAGGTGACCCGGTCCAGCCACGCCGCGGCCTCGCCGCCGAGCGGGTCGTCGTAGGCCTGTCGCAAGTCCTCGCACAACACTGTGGGGTTGTCGATGTCGCAGCGACGTAGTGTGACGAAGCCGAAACCGACGCCGTCGACCTTGTTCTCGGCGAACCAGTCCAGCCAGGTCGCCGCCTGCTCGCGTCCGAGCGGAGAGCGAGGGTCGATACCCGCGTCACGCAACCAAGTACCGACGTAGAGGCCGGGGTCGGCGATGTCGCGCTGCACGAACCAGGCGTCGACACCGGGTGGCACCCAGCCGCTCACCCGGTCGATCCAGTCCTCGCCGTCGCGGTGCAGCCACGACGCGAGCACGTGTCCGGTGCCGCCCGGCTCAAGGAAGCCTGGCAACTGCCGGACGACGAGCGCGCTGGCGTCGTCGCCGCCAAGCCCGGAATCGCGGTAGGTGAAGTCGACTCGCGCCGGACCGACGACGAACGGGGGATTGCACACGATCTGGTCGAACCGCCGACGCGCGACCGGGGTGAACCACTCGCCCCGCGCGAGTTCGACGTCCAGATCGTTGAGAGCGAACGTGGCCGCCGCGAGGGCCAGCGCGCGCTCGGAGACGTCGGTCGCGGTTACTCGCTCGGCGTGCCTGCTGCCGTGCAGCGCCTGCACGCCGTTACCCGTGCCCATGTCGAGGAGAGACCCCACCGGACGTCTGCTCGTCGCCCGCACCAGGCTCATCGATGCTTGCCCGATGCCAAGCACATGGTCGGTCGACAGCTCGCGATCGAGCCAACGGCGGCGCTCCGGCTCCAGGTCTGAGATCACCCACCATGAGCCGTCCTCGTCACCGTGGGGGCGGACGTCGAACCCAGCTCGGACCGCGTCGCCCTCGCCGCGCAGCAGCCCGGTGCCGAGCGCTTCGTCGAGCGACACCGGCGCGAGGGCCGCCTTGGCGTCGGTCGCGGACTCCGCGCTGCCGAGTAGAAACAACCGGATCACCGTGCCGAGCTCGCCCGCGTCTCGGCTCGCTCGGTACGCCAGCTCTGGTTCGTCCCTCGTGAGTGCGGCGTGCGCGAGACCGCCGATGGCGGCAAGGACGCCGTCCGCGTCGTATCCGATGCGCAGGAAGGCTTCGCGCAATCGCGCGCAGAAGTCGGGAGGGATGTACGGCTGGAATCGCGGTGCGGTCACGGCGTTTATCGTGCCAGTGTGACGGGCATCCCGCCGCGCGGGCGTCTTGCGGTCCGACTATCGGAACCCCGGCTTGACCGGCGTAGGGTTGGGAGAAAGCAGCGAGCGGAGGTGGCGTCTGATGAGCAGGTCCGGCGACGGCAGCACCGCCAACGGCGACCCGGTGCTGATCACGGCCGCGGCCCGTTCCTACGACGACCAGCATGCCGAACGCAAGCGCAAGTACGCGATCATGATGGGGTTGCGGTTCCCATGCCTGATCCTGGCCGGGATCTTCTACCAGACCTGGTGGCTGGCGCTCGCGTTCATGGTGCTGTCCGTGCCGCTGCCGTGGATCGCCGTGCTCATCGCCAATGACCGGCCGCCGCGCAAGTCGGAAAAGGTCAACCGCTACGAACGCCCCGCGCGGGCGCTGGAAGCCCGCGAGCATCGCGTCATCGATGGCTGAGCTGGCGCTCGGGGTGAGCTAGCGCCGGGCCTCATACCTGCGCGCCGTTGTCCGGGTCGGCTCCTGGCGGGCGGTTGTCGTCGCGGGCGCGCAGCAGCAGGAACCCGAGTCCCGCCGCGAGCGAGAGCATCCCAAGCGGCGTCGCCACGTTCACGCCGATGCCGATGATGTGCGGCGCGACAAGCAGCACGAGGCCGACCACGACGAATAGCGCCACGATTCCCATGCTGCGGCTCGGTTTCGGCAGCGGCGGCGGCTCGGGCGGCACGAAATGCTCGTCGTCATCATCGGTTACCGAGTCCGAATCGGACAGCATCGTCTCGTCCCAGCCGACCTCGCTGGCGCGCCAGTCGCTCGTGGCGGGACGGGGGTGGGACTGTTCCTGTCCGGTGTGGTTTCCCGTGCGGCCCTCATGCCGGTCGGTGTCGTCCTCACCGTCTAGCCAATGGTCCTCGTCGGGCCCGTCGTCGGACGACGGCTCGTCTGGCCGTTCCGTATCGATGCGTGCGCCGACGCCCTCCGCCCTGAGATCAGCGACGATCTCGCCGAAGATCGCGTCGACGTCGTCCTGGCCGTTGGGATCCTTACCGGTCCTGCTCATGTCGCGCCCAGTTCGGTGCGTAGCCTGTCGGTCCTGGCTTCATGTATACGCTTCACGAACGCCAGGCTCCGCTCGAATATTTCCGGTGCGTCATGGTCGAGCGTCGCCACATGATAGCTGCGGGGCAGCTCCACCTCGGTGATGTCGGTGCTGGCGACCTCCGCTGCCACGATACGTGCGTTCTCCGGCTCGACGACATGATCAACGCGCGAACGCAGCAACAGCATGGGTTGCCGCACCAAGGGCAGGTCGGCACGTACCAGCCGCCACAGTTCGGCGAGACTGGCCGCCGCGCGCAGCGGTACCCGGGTGTAGCTCAACTCGGCGGCACCCGGCTTGGCGATGTCGCCGCCGACCCCGGAAATCGATGGCCACAACCGGGACAGCACCGGAAGGAGCCGCGCTTCCTTGCGTCGTGTCATCACCGAGGGGTTGACCAACGTGATGCCGGCGACCGCGTCGCCGAACTCCTGCGCGAGTCGCAGTGTCAGGGTGCCGCCCATCGATTGCCCGAACACGAACACGGACGAGCACGACGCGAACAGCGAGGTGGCCTCGTCGCGTACGCAGGTGTACCAGTCCCGCCAGGTCGTCCGGTTCATCTCCTGCCACGTCGTGCCATGACCCGGCAGCCGCGGCCCGCGCACCGTCAGGCCGGCGTCGGCGAGGAACTCGCCCCACGGTCGCATGCTGGCGGGGGTGCCGGTGAAACCGTGGCACAACACCACACCGATCTCGGAGGAGCCGGAATGCATGAACGGCTCAGCACCGGACAGAACTGGCATACCGGACTCTACCTCTCATGGCGCACTGCTGTGGTTCCATGGTCGCACGGACCACAGGCGTGGTGAGCCCGCCCACGCGGGGTATCCCAGGTGTGAGATCGATCGCGGGGGCACCGTGGATGGCTCGCTCACATTGTGCCCGCGCCACGCGGGTTCGTACTCTGATCTCGCCGCGAAGCAAGGAAGAGGGTGTGTAGTGCTCTACTGGACCTTGAAGTACGTCCTCCTGGGTCCGCTTCTCAAGCTTTTTTGGCCGACCAAGGTCACCGGTCTCGACAACATCCCGAAGACCGGCGGGGCGATCGTGGCGAGCAACCACCTCGCCGTCGTCGACTCGTTCTTCCTTCCAACGCACGTCAAGCGCCGCATCGTGTTCCTCGCCAAGAGCGAGTACTTCACCGAGCCAGGCATCAAGGGCAAGTTCAAGAAGTGGTTCTTCTCAGGCACAGGGCAGTACCCGGTGGACCGTTCGGGCGGGTCCGCCGGGCAGGCCGCGCTGGATACCGGCGTGCGGTTGCTGCGGGAAGGCAGGCTACTCGGGGTGTACCCGGAGGGCACCCGATCGCCGGACGGCAGGCTGCACAAGGGCAAGACCGGCATCGCCCGGATGGCGCTGCAGGCGCGGGTGCCGGTCATCCCGGTCGCCATGGTCGGCACCGACAAGGTCAACCCGATCGGCTCCAAGATGTGGTGGCCGCGGCGCATCGAGATCCACATCGGCGCGCCGCTGGACTTCTCTCGCTATGACGGCCTCGCGGGCGACCGGTTCGTCGAACGCTCCATCGCCGACGAGGTGATGTACAACCTGATGGAGCTCTCCGGGCAGGAGTACGTCGACATCTACGCCGCTCGTGCCAAGGAACTCGCCGATGCGGAGCACGCGGGCACCCGGGTGGCCGTACCGATGCAAGAGCACGCGCGCGACGCCACTCGCACGCCGGAGACCGAGGCGAGCTGAGCGGCCCCCGTCCCGTGCGCGACGGTCACGCTTCGTAGGGTTGTCCAGTGAGATTCTTCTACGACACCGAGTTCATCGAGGACGGCAGGACGATCGACCTGGTGTCCATCGGCGTCGTTGACGAACGCGGCCGCGAGTTCTACGCGGTGTCCACCGAGTTCGACGCGGATCGCGCTGGCTCGTGGGTGCGCGAGCATGTGCTGCCGCAACTGCCGCCGCCAAGCGATAAGGCGTGGCGCAGCAGGGAGCGCATCAGGCAGGACCTGCTCGACTTCATCGGTAAACCGCATGGTGGGGTGCAGCTATGGGCATGGTTCGCCGCTTACGACCACGTCGCACTCGCCCAGCTCTGGGGCGCGATGCCCGCGCTGCCGCGTCAGCTGCCTCGCTTCACAAGGGACCTGCGGCAGCGCTGGGAGGACCTGGGTAAGCCTCGGTTGCCGCCGCCGCCCGCGAACGCGCATGACGCGCTCGCGGACGCGCGGCACAACCTCGCCCGGTGGCAGGCACTCGAACAGGAACGTCGCAGGCGGGGGCTGCCTGGCTGACGACAGGCCCGCCTCAGCGGCGGGCGCGCACGGCGGCGGCGAGCTGGTCCAGCAGCCCGCTGGTGGTGTCCCAGTCCATGCAGGCGTCGGTAATGCTACGGCCGTAGTCCAGCTCGTTCCGCTTGCCGAGAGTGAGGTCCTGGCGGCCCGGCGCGAGGAAGCTCTCCAGCATGATGCCGGTGATGCCGCGCTCGCCCGCCGCGATGCGCTCGGCGATCTCACCGGTGAGCTCGGCCTGCCGGACGTGGTCCTTGCCGCTGTTGCCGTGGCTGGCGTCGATGATCACCCGCTCCGGCAGACCGGCCTTGACGAGCCGGGAGAGGGTGTCGGCGACGGTGGCGGCGTCGTGGTTCGGGCCGGACGCGCTGCCGCGCAGGATCACGTGGCAATCGGCGTTGCCGGACGTCGTCAGCAGCGCGGCGAGGCCGTCGTCGTTGATACCTGGGAAGACGTGGCTGGCCGCCGCCGCGCGGGTGGCGTCCACGGCGACCTGGACGTCGCCCTCGGTGGAGTTCTTGATGCCGATCGGCATGGACAGTCCGCTGCACAGCTGCCGGTGCACCTGGCTGGCCGCGGTGCGTGCGCCGATGGAGCCCCAGCTGACGGCGTCGGCGATGAACTGCGGGGTGATCGGGTCCAGGAACTCGCACCCGACCGGGAGGCCGATCTCGGAGATGTCCAGCAGCAGCTTGCGCGCGATGCGCAGCCCCCGGTTCACGGCGAAGCTGCCGTCGAGGTCGGGGTCGTTGATCAGGCCCTTCCAGCCCAGCGTGGTACGTGGCTTCTCGAAGTACACCCGCATCACGACGTGCAGGTCGTCGCGCAGCCGCTCGGCCTGGGCGGCGAGTTTGCGCGCGTAGTCGGCGGCGGCGTCCGGATCGTGCACCGAGCATGGCCCGACGACGACGAGCAGCCGGTCGTCGTCGCCGTTCAAGACGTCAACGGTGTCGGTGCGGCCCTGGCTCACGGTCTTCGCGGCGGCAGGCGCTAGTGGCAACTCCTGGCGCAGCAGCGCGGGCGACAGTAACGGGCTGACGCCGGTGACTCGTTGATTGTGCAGCTCCAGAGCGGGCGCATCGCCTCTGCCTGCGGTGGGCGGCATGGTGTCTTCCTTTCTCCAAGCCGCCCCGGGCGTCCGAGCCGGCTTGTGGTTCCGGCTCGGGGTGAGAGGTCAGCGCATGGTTTGGCTGCCGGACCCACCCAGGGCCGGCTCGCTAAACCAGAAATAACGCCGCATGGACCACACCCTAACAGCTCCCGGTGCGCGCCACGGTCGGGATGCCGCTGTCCGCGCCGGGGTGGCTGCACCGATCCAGTTGTCGTGACTAGGCTGAACGTCGACGGTGTGAGGCCCGGCACAAGATGCGCGACGTCCGCACTGTGAGACATCACTGGCGACATCCAGTGCGACCTGGGAACTCGGAGGACTTCATGCGTGTTGGCTTGCTGACCGGTGGCGGCGACTGCCCTGGACTGAACGCCGTGATCAGGGCGGTGGTGCGTAAGGGGATCGAAGTGCACGACTGGGACCTGGTCGGCTTCCGTAACGGCTGGCAGGGTCCGATGACCGGCGACAGCAGGCCACTCGGGCTGGACGATGTCGATGACATCCTCGCGCGCGGCGGCACCATTCTCGGCTCATCGCGCACCAACCCGTACAAAGAGGACGGCGGCGCCGACAAGATCAAGAAGGTACTGGCCGAGCAGAGTGTCGACGCGCTGGTCGCGATCGGCGGGGAGGACACCCTCGGCGTGGCGAACCGGCTTACCGAGGACGGCGTGAACGTCGTCGGCGTGCCGAAGACCATCGACAATGACCTCGATGCCACCGACTACACCTTCGGTTTCGACACCGCGGTGCACATCGCCACCGAAGCGATCGACCGGCTCCGCACCACGGCCGAATCGCACCACCGCGCGCTGGTCGTCGAGGTGATGGGCAGGCACGCGGGCTGGATCGCGCTGCACTCCGGGCTCGCGGGCGGCGCGAACGTGATCCTGGTGCCGGAGCGCGAGTTCGACGTCGAGCAGGTCGTCTCGTGGGTGGAACGCCGGTTCGAGCGGATGTACGCGCCGATCATCGTGGTCGCCGAGGGCGCGGTGCCGGTCGGCGGCGCCGAGGTGCTGCACTCCGGCGAGCGGGATGCCTTCGGACACGTCCGGCTCGGCGGCGTTGGCCAGTGGCTCGCCGAGGAGATCGCCGACCGCACCGGCAAGGAGTCCCGCGCGGTCGTGCTCGGTCACACCCAGCGTGGCGGCACGCCGACCGCGTACGACCGGGTGCTGGCGACCCGCTTCGGGCTGCAAGCCGTCGACGCCGTCGCCGAGGGCGACTTCGGCACCATGGTGGCACTGCGCGGCACCGATATCGTCCGAGTGAAGCTCGCCGACGCCACCGCGAAGCTCAAGACGGTGCCGGAGGACCGCTACACCGAGGCCCAAGTCTTCTTCGGCTAGGGCGGCTAAGGCACCGCCCCATCCCGGGGCCGAGTGAGCACCGCCGCGCCGGTAACCTTCGGCGCGTGTCCATGGGAAGTGCTGGGTCGATGACAAGTTGGCGTCCGAGCAAGACGGTCCCGGTGCCGGTGACCACCCTCGTCGCGCGCGCGGATGGCCGTCTCATCCCCGCCGCTGGCGCCGACCCCATCGATGAGACCACGGTGACCGGCGCGGCGTTGCGGGCGCAACAGGTGCGGCCTGGCGACCTGTTCGCCGCGCTGCCGGGTGCCCGCGCGCACGGCGCCGACTTCGTGGACCAGGCGCTCGCCGCTGGTGCCGCGGCGGTACTCACCGACCCGGAAGGTGCTGCTCGGCCGAGGCTGACCGACGCTGAGGTGCCGTTGCTTGTCCACGACGACCCGCGCGGGGTGCTCGGTGAGATCGCGGCCTGGATCTATGGCGAGCCGTCGCTCGAGGTCGCGGTGCTCGGCATCACCGGAACGTCCGGCAAGACCACGACGGCGTACCTGGTCGAGTCCGGCCTGCGTGCCGCGGGCCGGACGACCGGGCTGATCGGCACGGTGGAGACCCGCATCGCGGGCGAGCGGCTGGCCAGCGCGTTCACCACGCCGGAGGCGCCGGACCTGCAGGCGATGTTCGCGCTGATGGCCGAGCGGGGTGTCAGCCACGTGCCAATGGAGGTCTCCAGCCACGCGCTCTCCCTCGGCCGGGTGAACGGCACCCGGTTCACCGTGGGGGCGTTCACCAACCTCTCGCAGGACCACCTCGACTTCCACCGCGACATGGAGGAGTACTTCGCGGCGAAGTCGCTGCTCTTCGACGGTCGCTCGACGACGGAGGTCGTCGTGATCGACAGCGCGTGGGGCCAGACGCTGGTGACGCCGCAGACCATTACCGTCGCGCTGGACGCGGGCACCGGAGCCGCCTGGACCGCGAGCGACCTCGGCTCGACGCCGACCGGGCAGCAGTCCTTCACGCTACACGGGCCGGACGGGCAGTCCATCCCCACGACGCTGCCACTGCCTGGCGAGTTCAACGTCGTCAACGCGCTGCTCGCCGCCGCGATCCTGGACGTGACCGGCGTCGGACCGGACGAGATCGCCGCCGGGCTGTCCTCGGTGCGGGTGCCGGGCAGGATGGAGCGTGTCGACGAGGGGCAGCGGTTCACCGCGGTCGTCGACTACGCGCACAAACCCGCCGCCGTGGCGCTCGCGCTGGACGCGCTGCGTGGGCAGACCGAGGGCAAGGTCATCACCGTGCTCGGTTGTGGTGGCGACCGCGACGTCGGTAAACGCCCCCTGATGGGCGAGGCGGCCGTCCGCCGCAGTGACGTGCTGATCATCACTGACGACAACCCCCGCAGCGAGGATCCCGCCGAGATCAGGGCGGCGGTGCTGTCCGGAGCGAAAGCGGTCGCGCCGAACCTCGGTGGTGAGGTCGTCGAGATCGGGGACCGCGGGGAAGCCATAAGGCACGCCGTCTCGCTCGCCGCGCCGGGTGATGCCGTGCTCATCGCGGGCAAGGGCCACGAGACCGGCCAGGAGGTCGCCGGGGTGGTGCACCCGTTCTCTGACCGTGACGAACTGGCCGCCGCGCTGCGCGCCGCGGTGGAAGGGGCGCGGCTGTGATCAGCATGAGCCTGGCGCGGCTCGCCGAGATCGTCGGCGGCACGCTGCACAACAGCGACGGCACCGAGACCATCACAGCGGGCGTCGAGTTCGACTCCCGCGAGCTCGCGCCGGGCGGCCTGTTCGTCGCGCTGCCTGGCGAGCGGGTTGACGGGCACGACTTCGCGGCGGGAGCGATGGCCTCCGGCGCGGCCGGGGTGCTGGCCGCGCGCCCGGTCGACGCGCCCGCCGTGCTGGTGCCACCGTTGCCGCCGGGTGCGGCTAACGCGGGATCCGTCGCGCTCGCGGGTGACACCGACGGCTCAGGAGCCGCCGTGCTCGCCGCGCTGGCCACGCTCGCCAGGTACGTGGTCGCTGAGCTGGCCGAGTCCGGACTCCACGTCGTCGGCGTGACCGGTTCCTCAGGCAAGACGTCCACCAAGGACATCATCGCGCAGCTCCTTGAGCCGATGGGTCCGACCGTGGCCCCGCCAGGCTCGTTCAACAACGAGCTGGGCCACCCGTGGACGGCGCTGCTGGCCGACGCCGAGACCCGGCACTTGGTGCTGGAGCTGTCCGCGCGCGGGCCGGGCCACATCGCCGAGCTGGCGCGGATCGCGCCGCCCAGCGTGGGAGTCGTACTCAACGTCGGCAGCGCCCACGTCGGGGAGTTCGGCTCCAAGGAGGGCATCGCCGCCACCAAGGGCGAGCTGGTCGAAGCGTTGCCGCACGCCGACAAGGGCGGGATCGCCGTGCTCAATGCCGACGACCCGCTGGTCGCCGCGATGGCCGAGCGGACGACCGCGAAGGTCGTGCCGGTCGGGGAGTCGCCCGGGGCCGACGTGCGCGCGGTCGACGTCCGGCTGGACGAGCTGGCGCGGGCATCGTTCCGGCTGGTCAGCGCCCACGGCGAGACCGAGGTGGCGCTCGGGCTGCACGGCGAACACCACGTCGGCAACGCGCTCGCGGCGGCGGCCGTCGCTCTAGAACTGGGCGCGTCCATCGAGGATGTCGGGGCGCGGCTGTCCGCCGTCGAACGCCGCTCCGAACGCCGGATGCACGTCACTACCCGCGACGACGGGCTGGTCGTCCTCAACGACTCCTACAACGCCAACCCGGAGTCCATGCGCGCGGCGCTGAAAGCGCTCGCGTCGGTGAGCAGGGATCGGCGATCCTGGGCGGTGCTTGGCGAGATGGCCGAGTTGGGCGATGAGGCCGTCGCCGCGCACGACGAGATCGGCAGGCTCGCGGTGCGGCTCAACATCAACCGGCTCATCGTGGTCGGCGAGCGGGCGGCCGCGATGCACCACGGCGCGTGCCACGAGGGTTCGTGGGGTGACGAGTCGATGCTCGTCGCTGACGCCGATGAGGCTATCGCAGTGCTCACAGCGGAGGTGGGGCCCGATGACGCTGTTTTGGTGAAGGCGTCTAAGGTGGCCGAGCTTTGGCGAGTCGCCGACGCACTGCTCGGGGCGGAGCAAGCCGCGGCTGGGCAGGACATCGCCGACACGGTCAACTCGCAGAAACAGGATGGTGGTATCGCGTGATCAGCATTCTGATCGCCGCTTCGGTTGGTCTGCTCGTCTCGATATTGCTCACGCCATACCTCATCCGGGTGTTCGCCAAGCAGGGCTTCGGTCAGGAGATCAGGGAGGAAGGCCCGCAGGGGCACCGCTCCAAACGCGGTACGCCCACCATGGGTGGCGTGGCGATCATCGTGGCGATGGTCGTCGGGTACTTCACCGCCCATCTGCTGCGGTTCGCGCTCGCTGACGGCGGGGTTCCCTCGGCGTCCGGCCTCGTGGTGCTGTACCTCGCGGTCGGCCTCGGCGTGGTCGGGTTCCTCGATGACTTCATCAAGATCCGCAAACAGCGCAACCTCGGGCTGAACAAGACGTCCAAGCTGGTCGGTCAGCTCGTCATCGCGGTCAGCTTCGCGATCCTGGCGATCAACTTCGCCGACGATAACGGGCTCACGCCAGCGTCGCTGCAACTGTCCTACGTGCGCGACCTCGCCCTGATCACCTTTCCGGTGCCGGTCTTCATCATCTTCTGCTACCTGCTGATCTCGGCGTGGTCAAACGCGGTGAACTTCACCGACGGCCTCGACGGGCTCGCGGGCGGCGCGTCGGCGATGGTGCTCGGCACCTACGTGGTGATCTCATTCTGGCAGGCCAGGCTCTCGTGCACGCCCGTTCCGCAGGACGCCTGCTATCACGTGCGAGACCCGCTCGATCTCGCTGTCGTCGCCGCCGCCGCGACTGGTGCCTGCATCGGCTTCCTGTGGTGGAACGCCGCCCCCGCGAAGATCTTCATGGGCGACACCGGCTCGCTCGCCCTCGGTGGTCTGGTCGCCGGACTGTCGGTGACGACCCGTACCGAGCTGCTCGCCATCGTCATCGGTGGGCTGTTCGTGGTGGAGATGGTCTCGGTGGTCATCCAGATCGCGGTGTTCCGCACGACCCGGCGCAGGCTGTTCCGGATGGCGCCGTTCCACCACCACTTCGAGTTGGCTGGCTGGGCGGAGACCACCGTGATCATCCGGTTCTGGTTGCTCGCCGGGATCTGCTGCATGTTCGGGCTCGGGCTGTTCTACAGCGAGCAGCTCTCTGTCGTGGGAGGCTAGGTGGACCTGCGCGGTCATGCGGTGCTCGTCGCGGGGGCTGGCGTGACGGGACGCTCCGTGGTCACCACACTCTGCGATGCGGGTGCTCGGGTCACCGTCACCGACGCCAACGCCGAACGTCTCGCCGCGCTTGCCGACACCCCGGCGCGGACAGAGCTGGGCCTCACCAGACCACCTGACGGCACCGACCTCGTGGTGACCAGCCCTGGCTGGCGCCCCGACTCGCCGCTGCTCGCCGCGGCGGCCGCCGAGGGCATCGATGTGATCGGTGACGTCGAGCTGGCCTGGCGTATCGGGAGCGAACGAAAGCCTCCGCCGGTGTGGCTCGCGGTTACCGGCACCAACGGCAAAACCACCACCGTTGGGATGCTCGCCGCGATGCTGCGCGCGTCAGGGACCAACGCCGTCGCGTGTGGCAACGTCGGCTTCGCCGTGCTCGACGCCGTCCTCGCTGGTTACGAGGTTCTCGCGGTGGAACTGTCCAGCTTCCAGTTGCACTGGTCGCGCAGCCTCGCGCCCCGCGCGTCGGTGGTGCTCAACGTCGCCGAGGATCATCTCGACTGGCACGGCGACCTCGATGCCTACGCCGCCGCCAAGGGCACGCTGCACGCCGCGACCCAGGTCGCGGTCGCCAACGCCGATGACGCGATCTCGACACGACTGGTCGCGGACCACGCCGACCCCGACGCGCGGTGGGTCGGCTTCACGCTCGGCAAGCCGAAACCCGGCCAGCTTGGCATCGTCGACGGCAGCCTGGTCGATGCCGCGTACTCCGACGAGCCCGTCGTGCTCGCCGACGTCGCCGACGTCCGGCCAGAGGGTGACCACAACGTCGCCAACGCGCTCGCCGCCGCCGCGCTAGCCCGCGCATACGGCATCGCACCGGATGCCATCCGCGACGGGCTACGCGCCTTCACTCCGGGGGAGCACCGCGCCGCCGAGGTAGCCACCGTCGCCGGGGTGCGCTACATCAACGACTCCAAAGCGACCAATCCACACGCGGCGTCCGGCTCGCTGCTGTCCTATGAGCACGTGGTCTGGATCGCGGGTGGCCAGCTCAAGGGCGCCGAGGTGGACTCGCTTGTCGCCGCTGCCGCCGAGCGGCTGCGCGGGGTCGTTCTGCTGGGGGCCGACGCGGATGTGATCGCCGACGCGGTTTCCCGACACGCGCCGGATGTCCCCATGACCGCGCTCGATTCGGGTGACGATGACCCCATGGTTGCGGCGGTGAGCGCGGCGAGCGCATGGGCACGACCGGGTGACGTCGTGCTGCTCGCCCCTGCCGCTGCTTCGCTGGACATGTTCCGCGACTACGCCCACCGTGGTGAGGCGTTCGCCGCCGCGGTGCGTGCCCTTGCGGGGGAGTCGGCAGATGGCAGCGGTTGATCAGGTCGACAAAGCAGGCGGACGCGCGACGGGACGGACGGCACCCGACTCCCTGGGCTCGAAGCGAGATACGTCGCGGCGGGGCGGCAACAAGAACGGCTTCACCGCACGGCTTACCGCGCTTCGCACCGCGCTGACCGCGTGGCTGTCCCGGCCGCTCGCGTCGTTCCACCTCGTGCTGGCGCTGTGCGGCATGCTTTCCGTGATCGGCACGGTGATGGTGCTGTCGGCGTCCTCGGTCGAGTCGACCTACCTCACCGAGGGCGCGACGGCATACTCGCTTTTCAAGAAACACATCGTGTTTCTGATGATCGGCATGGTGGTGTTCTGGGTCGCGTTGCGGCTGCCGCTGCGCGTGATCAGGGGCTCGTCGAGCACCTTGCTGTTCGTGGCGCTAGCGCTGCTTGTGACCGTGCTGACCCCGCTTGGCGCCGTCGTGAACGGCTCGCAGGGTTGGATCGTCGTCAGCGGCTTCTCCTTGCAACCGGTCGAGGTCGCCAAGGTGGCGCTCGCGCTATGGGGAGCGCACATCCTCGTGCTCAAGGCCAGGCTCGCGCACTTGTGGCGGCATGTGCTCGTGCCGTTGGTGCCCGTGGCGCTGGTGATGTTCGCGCTGCTGATGGCCCAGCCCGACCTCGGCGGCACGGTCAGTCTCGGCGTCGTACTCGTGGCGCTGCTGTGGTTCGGCGGCGCGCCGCGCGGACTGTTCGCCGCCGTGATCGCGGGCGGCCTCGCCGGGGTGATCGGGCTGGCGCTGATCGCGGACTACCGGCTCGCCAGGGTGATGTCGTTCCTGTCATCGAACTCCGACCCGAGCGACGATGGCTACCAAGCGCAGCAAGCGCAGTACGCGTTGGCCGACGGTGGCCTGTTCGGCAGGGGACTCGGCCAGGGCGGCTCGAAGTGGCACTACCTGCCCAACGTGCACCACGACTTCATCTTCGCGCTGATCGGAGAGGAGCTCGGCTTCCTCGGCTGCACCGTCGTGATCGGGTTGTTCGCCGGCGTCGCTGTCGTCGGTTTGCGCATCGCTACCCGCAACATCGACCCGTGGATCAGGATCGTCGCGGGCACCCTGACGGTATGGCTGGTGTCGCAGGCGGCCATCAACATCGGCTACGTCGCCGGGTTGCTCCCCGTCACCGGGGTCACGCTACCGTTGATTTCGTACGGCGGTACCTCGTTGGTGGTCACGTTGGGGCAGTTCGGCATCCTGGCGAACTGCGCGCGGCATGAACCGGAGGCGGTCGCCGCGTTGCGGACCCAGGGACCAGGCAAGTTCGGCACGATCCTGCGGCTGCGCCCGCCGGAGCCGTACCGGCCCCGGTCGAAACCGGCGGGTAGCAGGCAGCAGCCGAGACGCGGCAGGCCACCGGCGCGTAACGCGGCGGCGACCCGGAGCCGCACCCAGGCGCGCCAGGGCAGGGCCGTGCGGGGTACGCAGCCACGACGTGGAGGACGAAGGTGAGCGACTCGGTGACCGTCACGGAACCGACGGTTGTCCTCGCCGGTGGCGGGACGGCGGGACACATCGAGCCCGCGCTCGCGCTGGCGGACGCGGTGCTGCGGCTGCGGCCGCGGGCGCGGGTGGTCGCACTCGGCACCGAGCGCGGCCTCGAAAGCAAGCTGGTACCCGCGCGCGGGTACGAACTGGAGCTTGTGCCGCCGGTGCCGTTGCCGCGCAAGCTCACCCCCGAGTTGCTGCGGATGCCAGGCAAGGTCCGCGAGTCGGTGAAGCGCACTCGCGAGGTGCTTGACCGGGTGGGTGCGGACGTCGTCGTCGGTTTCGGTGGCTACGTGTCGCTGTCGGCGTACCTCGCCGCGCGCGGCAGGGTGCCGATCTTCGTGCACGAGGCGAATCGGCACGCGGGATTGGCGAACAAGGTCGGTGCCCGGTTCGCCGAGCGGGTCTTCGGCGCCGCGGACGGCACTCCGCTGCCGAGGGCGGAGACGATCGGCATTCCACTGCGGCGCAGCATCACCGCCCTTGACAGGGAGGCGCTCCGCGAGGAGGCCCGTGCCGAGTTCGAGCTCGACCCCGACGCGCCGACGCTGCTGGTTTTCGGTGGTTCTCAGGGGGCGCGCTCACTCAACGACGCCGTGTCGGGAGCGGCGCGAGAACTCGCGGAGGCGGGTATCGGGGTGCTGCACGCGCACGGGCCGAAGAACACTCTCGCGGTGCGGGAATTCCCCGGTGCGCCCGCCTATGTGCCGGTGCCGTATCTGGACCGGATGGACCTGGCCTACGCCGCCGCCGACGCCGTGCTGTGCCGGTCCGGCGCGATGACGGTGGCCGAGGTGTCCGCGGTCGGGCTGCCCGCGGTATTCGTGCCGCTGCCGCACGGCAACGGCGAGCAGGCGCTCAATGCCGAGCCCGCTGTGAAGGCCGGGGCCGCCATCATGGTCGACGACGCGCGATTGACGCCAGAATGGGTCGTCGAACACGTCATCCCGCTGGTGTCCGATAAGTCGCGGTTGGCGACAATGGGTGCCGCTGCGGTTGGTCTCGGGCACCGGGAGGCCGACGAAGTGCTCGCCAAGATCGTGCTGGAGGCTTGCGGTGGCTGAGAACGGCGTTCCGGATGTGCTGCGCCGCGCGCATCTGATCGGCATCGGCGGCGCTGGAATGAGCGGCATCGCCCGCATCCTGCTCGCGCGCGGCGGCGTGGTGTCCGGCTCGGACGCCAAAGACTCCCGCAGCTTTCTCACATTGCGTGCCCAGGGTGCGGAGATCGCCGTCGGGCAGCGCGCGGAGAACATCGACGCGCTGGCCGAGCCGCCGTCGTCGGTGATCGTGTCGACCGCGATCCGTGACACCAACCCCGAACTGGCCCGCGCCCGCGAGCGCGGCATTCCTGTGCTGCACCGCGCCGAGGCGCTGGCCGAGCTGATGATCGGCGACACCGTCGCGTGTATCGCGGGCACCCACGGCAAGACGTCAACGACATCGATGCTGACGGTGGCGCTGCAGCACTGCCGACTCGACCCGTCGTTCGCCATCGGTGGCGATCTCAACGAGTCCGGCGCGAACGCGCACCACGGCACGGGGCGGATGTTCGTCGCGGAAGCGGACGAGAGTGACGGGTCGTTCCTCGCGTTCGAGCCGACCGTCGCGGTGATCACCAACATCGAACCGGATCACCTCGACCACCACGGCACCGCCGATGCCTACTCCTCGGTGTTCGTCGAGTTCGTCAGGCGCATCGCACCCGGCGGCGTGCTGATCGTCTGCGCCGACGACGCGGCGGCCAACGACCTAGCCACCCGCGCCGCCGCTGACGGGCTGCTCGCCGACGGTGTGCGGGTACGCCGCTACGGCCGCACCGCCACCGGTGACGACGACGTGCGGGTGCTGGACTACCGGCCGCTGCCTGACGACGGCGGTGTGGTGCGAGTCTCGCTGCGCGGCACCGAAACCGACGTCCAGGTCGCTGTGCCCGGCGAGCACATGGCGTTCAACGCGATCGCCGCCCTGCTCGCGGGTGAGGAGCTAGGCGCACCCGCCGAGTGCCTCGCCGAGGGCGTCGCGGCGTTCGGCGGGGTGCGCAGGCGTTTCGAGTTCAAGGGCCGCTCCGGCGAGGTGCGGGTCTACGACGACTACGCCCACCATCCGACGGAGGTCGCCGCTCAGTTACGGGCGGTGCGGCACTCGGCGGGCGACGGCAGGGTCGTCGTGGTGTTCCAGCCGCATCTGTACTCGCGCACCAAGGCGTTCGCCGCCGAGTTCGCCAACGCCCTTGGGTTGGCTGACGAGGTGGTTGTGCTCGACGTCTTCGGCGCGCGCGAGGAACCGGAACCTGGCGTTTCCGGTGCGCTGATCGCGGACCGGATCACCGGCGCGAAGTGCCACTACGAGCCCGCGTTCGACCGAGCGGCCACCCTCGCGGCGGACATCGCGCGACCCGGCGACCTGCTGGTGACCATGGGGGCGGGTGATGTCACGCAGCTGGGCCCGGAGATCATCAGGGAGCTCGACGGCAGAGGCGGCGCGGCGGCCCCGGGGGAGTAGCGGGTGACCCCGGCACGACAGAAACGGCGGGCAGGGCAGGCATCGCGTGGTGCGCGCGACCGGCGGTCGGTGCGGGGCAGGCGACCGGGCGACGCCCGCTCGGCGACCGCGAACCTGCCGAGCAGGCGTAAGGCACTACGCAGGCGGTTGGTCGCCGTCGCGACGGTCGCGGCGCTCATCGGGCTCGGCTACGTGCTGTTGTTCACCCCGCTCATCGGTGTGAAGACCGTCGAGGTCACCGGGATCGAGCGGATCGACCGTGCGGACGTCGTCACGTTGGCCGACATTCCGATGCGACGCTCGCTCCTGCGGATCGACACCGATGCCGCCGAGCGTGCGGTAGCTACGTTGCCGCAGGTGGAGAACGTGTCTGTAGTGCGATCGCTGCCGTCGACCGTGCGCATCGAGGTCACCGAACGTACCCCGATCGCGTACTTCGCGGCCTACGACGGCATCCGGCTCGTCGATCGAATGGGTGTGCCGTTCCATCGGGTGAAGAAACCACCGAAGAAGCTGCCCGAGCTTCGAGTGAACACGGTTGCCACCGACGACCCCGCCACGAGGGCGGCGACGGCGGTGTTGACCGGAATCCCTGACCAGCTCGCCAACCGGGTGGCCACGGTGACGGCGGACAGCCCGGTGAACGTGGAACTACGGTTGCGTGGCGGCAAGATCGTTCAGTGGGGCGATGCCCAGCGCATCGGACGCAAGTCCCGCGTACTGGCCGCGCTGCTCACCCGGCCAGGCAAGGTGTATGACGTGTCGAGCCCGGAGCTACCCACGGTGTCGGACTAGCCTGCGTTTCGGGCCCGGTGGTCGCCTTCCTGGTGCCCCCAGCTGGTGATCTTGGTGGGGTGGTTGTCACAAACCCCACGACACGCGGCGTGGCTGCTGGATTCGGCGCGACGTGGTGCTTACCGTCCAGAGGCAAGGCGGAAGTTGACATAACTCTAACCCTCATGTAGAGGTTTAGGGTTTTCGGGGAGGCAATCACCCGATGTGGGCAACTTTTGCCGGTGCCACACCTTGCAGTAGCTCACGACCAGGAAGGCGGACCCGATGACGCCCCCGCACAACTACCTCGCGGTGATCAAGGTCGTCGGAATCGGCGGCGGCGGCGTGAACGCCGTGAACCGCATGATCGAGGTCGGCCTCAAGGGCGTCGAGTTCATCGCGGTGAACACCGACGCGCAGGCCCTGCTGATGTCCGACGCCGACGTCAAGCTGGACATCGGTAGGGAGCTCACGCGCGGTCTCGGCGCCGGAGCGGCGCCGGACGTCGGGGAGAAGGCCGCCGAGGACCATCGCGAGGAAATTGAGGAGGTCCTCAAGGGCGCCGACATGGTGTTCGTGACCGCTGGTGAGGGTGGTGGTACCGGCACCGGTGGTGCGCCCGTCGTCGCGCAGATCGCCCGCAAGCTCGGCGCGCTGACCATCGGCGTCGTGACGCGACCGTTCTCGTTCGAAGGCAAGCGCAGGGGCAAGCAGGCAGAGGACGGCATTCAGCAGCTGCGCAACGAGTGCGACACGCTGATTGTCATCCCGAACGACCGGCTGCTGCAGCTTGGTGACATCGGCGTCTCGCTGATGGACGCCTTCCGCTCGGCTGACGAGGTGCTGCTTTCCGGTGTGCAGGGCATCACCGACCTCATCACGACACCCGGCCTGATCAATCTGGACTTCGCCGACGTCAAAAGCGTGATGTCCGGGGCGGGCAGCGCGCTGATGGGAATCGGCTCGTCGCGGGGTGAGGGCAGGGCGGTGCAGGCCGCCGAGAAAGCCATCAACTCGCCGCTGCTGGAAGCCTCCATGGACGGTGCGCACGGCGCCCTGCTGTCCATCGCGGGCGGCTCCGACCTCGGGCTGTTCGAGATCAACGAGGCGGCGTCGCTGGTGCAGGAGGCCGCCCACCCCGAGGCGAACATCATCTTCGGCACCATCATCGACGACTCACTCGGCGACGAGGTGCGCGTGACGGTGATAGCGGCTGGGTTCGACGCGGGCGCGCCCACCCACAAGAAGCTCGACCCGCCGACGGTCGGCTCGCGCGAGTCGACGGCATCGGCCGAGGCGGGCTCCATCGGCGGTAACGGCGTGGCTGGCGGGCACGAGGAGAACCGGTCGAGTGGCCAGCAGGCCAGTCAGCAGCCGTCGAACCCGACGCCTGGTGTGCCTCGGCGGGAGCAGCCGCTGCCGCCGCAGGGCGCCGGCGGCGCGCAGGGTGGCGGCCCTGCTGGTGGCGCGGGTGACTACTCCCGCGGTGCCCCGCCGCAGTCGAACCGGGGCGGCGGCATGGGCGCACCGCCCAACCGAGGCAGCTTGCCGAACCGCGCCGTGCCGGTCGACGACACCGATGACGACGAGGTCGACGTCCCCCCATTCATGCGCCGCTGAGCGCTCCCCGCGCACACGGCCCGGAATCCTGCCGCTCCCGACCGCGGCGCCCGGGCCGTGTGTGGCGTTCGTGGCCGTCGTGTGATGCCAACAGACTCCCGTCGGCGGCGCGCCCGCTGTGTGCGAGGCTAGAACGGGTGCCGGTGTGGACGGTCGCCATCGCGACCGGGCGACAAATGGGCGACAACGGGCGACGACAGGAGGACAGGCAGGGTGCGGATTCGTCGGGTGGTCACCACGCGGGCTGGCGGCCAATCACGCCCCCCGTACGACTCGTTCAATCTCGGTGACCATGTTGGCGACGACGCGGCGGCCGTCGCGGCCAACCGTGCCCGGCTGGCCAGCGAGCTCGGAGTCGACGAGTCGCGGTTCGTGTGGATGGAGCAGGTCCACGGCCGCACCGTCGGCGTCGTTGACGAGCCCGCCACGGAGCCGGTGGAGGCCACCGACGCGCTGGTGACCGCCACGCCGGGGCTCGCGCTCACCGTGCTGGTCGCCGACTGTGTCCCGGTGCTGCTGGGCGATCCAGACGCCGGGGTTGTGGCCGCCGTGCACGCGGGCAGGGTCGGCTGCCGCGTCGGTGTTGTGCCAGCCGCCGTGAAAGCCATGATCGAACTCGGTGCGGAGCCAGCCAGGACGGAGGCGCTGCTGGGGCCTGCCATCTGTGGCGAGTGCTATGAGGTGCCGCCCGAGATGGCCGCGGACGTCGCCACTCATCTGCCAGGCAGCGCGACCAAGACGCGGTCCGGCACCAGCGGTATCGATCTGCGGGCCGGGCTCTGGGAGCAACTCGCCGATCTCGGCATCGGCAAGATCGGCGTCGACCCTCGGTGCACCGTGGAGGACGACTCGCTGTTCAGCTACCGGCGTGACGGCACGACCGGCAGAATCGCCGCCGTGACATGGACCGAATCGGAATGACGGGCATGGTTGACACGACTGACACGACCAGCGCCGAACGCCTCGACCAGCTCCGGGAATCATTGAATGCCGTCCAGGCGCGTATCGCTGACGCTTGCGTCGCGGCGGGTCGCGAGCCCGACGAGGTGCGTCTGCTCGCCGTCACCAAGACTTTTCCCGCGACCGACGTCGCCGCGCTGATCGACCTCGGGCTGCGCGACTTCGCCGAGAACAAGGACCAGGAGGGCGGAGCCAAGGCCGCCGAAGTGGCTCGGCTTCGTCCTGATGCCGACGTGCGCTGGTACATGGTTGGCAGGTTGCAGCGCAACAAGGCGCGCACGGTGGTCCGCTGGGCCGATGAGGTGCAGTCCGTCGATTCGGCCCGGCTCGCGGACGCTCTCGGGCGCGCGGTGGCGAACCGGATGGAGCGAGGGGAGCGCGCCGGGCCGCTCGACGTTCAGGTGCAGGTCAGCATGGACGCCGACCCGGCGCGTGGCGGCTGCCCCGTCGAGGAGGTGCCTGATCTGGTCAGCCACATAGTCCAAATGAGTGAACTCAGGCTCACGGGACTGATGACGGTCGCGCCGATCGGAGCCGATCAGGACGCCACGTTCGCTCGGCTGGAGCGATTGTTTCAGCAGGTCCAGCGGGATTATCCGGCGGTGGTCGAACTGTCAGCGGGCATGAGCGGCGACCTGGAACGTGCCGTCGCGCACGGCTCCACCTGTGTGCGTGTCGGTACTGCGTTGCTGGGGGGTCGAAGGCTAGCCTCGCGGGAGTGATGACGGGACATGCCGGGAGTGAGGGAGAGGCATGAGCGCGCTGGAGAAGCTGAAGGCCTACTTCGGGATGGTCCCGGCTGACGAGGGGATCGACGATATCCACGACGGGTACGACTACCCGCACGGGGATCGATACGGTCGTGGCTACCACGACGAGTACGACTATCCCGAGCGCCCGGTCAGCCGCGCCGCGCTCCGGCGTGCCTCCTACCGTATCGGTGACGATGTCGACGATGACGCCTACCCCGTGCGAGGGCGGGGCAGGAACCGGTCGGAGCCCGCGGTGTCCGGCGCGCTGGCGATGGATCGCCAGCCGGAGCCGGTCCGACAGTTGCGGCCTGTCGCGGAGTCCCAGCCGACCGTTGGGCGAGATCCGCTCAGCCGGATCGTCACGCTGCACCCGACTGGGTACAGTGAGGCGCGTGATATCGGCGAGGCCTTCCGTGATGGCAACCCGGTGATCATGAACCTTACCGAGATGGACAACGCGGATGCGAAGCGGCTCGTCGACTTCGCCGCCGGGCTCGCCTTCGCGTTGCGCGGTGCGATGGACAAGGTGACCAACAAGGTGTTCCTGCTCTCACCGCCGGACATCGACGTCACGGCGGAGGACCGCAGGCGGATCGCCGAGGATGGCATGTTCCTTCGCCGCTGATCGTCTTGAGCAGCGCGCGGCAAGCGGGACGGCAGGACCAGACGTGAGGAAACGGAGCATGGGTACACCATGAGCGGCCTGCGCCCTGAGTCGAGCACTATGGCAGAGTGGACCCGTGGATGCTGTCCGGATCGTTGTGTACTGGGTGCTGTTCGCCCTGTGGCTGTTCATCTTGGCAAGGCTGGTGGTCGAACTGGTGCGATCTTTCTCGCGCGAGTGGCGTCCCGCAGGCGGGGTTGCGGTGACGCTGGAGACCATCTACACAGTGACCGACCCACCTGTTCGGTTGTTCCGTCGGATCATCCCGACGGTGCGAATCGGCAATGTGGGACTGGACCTATCGATTATGGTGCTGCTGTTGGTTGTGTTCATAATGATGCAACTGGCATATCCCGGGTGATGAGAGCCTGGGTACCCTGCAGGCCTGGAGTGCGTGAGGTGATCAGATGTCCTTGACCCCCGCTGACGTGCACAACGTCGCGTTCAGCAAGCCACCGATAGGCAAACGGGGCTACAACGAGGACGAGGTGGACGCCTTCCTCGACTTGGTGGAGACCGAGCTTGCCCGCCTGATCGAGGAGAACAACGAGCTGCGGCAGCAGGTCGAGCAGCTTGACGCCGAGCTGGAGGCGGCGCGCAGCGACGCGCAGTCCTCCTCCGCTCCCGCGCCGAGCGCTCCGCCCGCACCGCCCGCGCGGCACGAGGAGCCGCCTCGGCGGCTGGCGTCGGTGCCGAACCCACAGACAGCGCTTGAGCAGACGCAGGCGCACGCCGCCGCACTGGCCGGGCACGCCGCTGGTGAATCCGGTGAGCCGAACGTGCAGGCAGCCAAGGTGCTCGGTCTCGCGCAGGAGATGGCCGACCGGCTGACCGGCGAGGCCAAGGCCGAGTCCGACGGCATGCTGTCCGAGGCGCGAGCCAAGTCCGAGCAGTTGCTCTCCGAGGCGCGCTCGAAGGCGGACGCGATGGTCAACGAGGCGCGCACCAGAGCGGAGACCATGCTCAACGACGCGCGGACCCGCGCGGAGACGATCGAGCGGCAGTCGCGTGACAAGGCGACGTCGATGGAGCGCGAGGCACAGCGCAAGTACACCGAGTCCATGAACAACCTCAACGCTGAGAAGGACGCTCTCAGCAAGAAGATCGACGAGCTACGCACGATCGAGCGGGAGTACCGCACCCGGTTGCGTGGTTTCCTCGAGTCGCAACTCCGCGAGCTTGACGACCGAGGTTCCGCCGCGCCCGCGTCGGCGGCGGCGTCCGGTGGCGGCGAGAACGGTCCCGCTGGCGGTAACCAAGGCTTTTCGTTCGGCCCGCGCGCGGAGGCGGGCTGACGCGACGCACTGACCCTCACGCCGGTTCCGGTCTCCCGTATCGGGGGACCGGAACCAGGCTTGTCACCACCTTCTCCGGCCATTCGCGGCGGGCCGTCGCACACCCGGGTGTCACGGGTCCGCCCGCGTCGTCTCGTGTGATGTAATTCGTCGTGCTTTCTCTCGTGTTGATCTTGGTGCTGGCGGCGCTGGGGCTGCTGGTTACCGCCCTGATCACCGCGTCGTCGCTATGGGCGTGGCTGTCCATCGGTGCGTCGGCGCTCGCCGCGGTCGCCTTGTTCCTCGACTGGCTGCGCAGACGGAGTGCGCAGCGCAAGGCCGCCCGCGAGGCGGTGGCGTCCGATACCGCCGAGGAGGCTGGCGAGGACACTGAGACCGCCGTTGCCGAGGGTGACGCCGAGGCCGAGGCAGCGTCGGATGGCGCCGCCGCCGAGCAGCCCGAGACCGCGGAGCCCACGCCGGAACCCGCGACACCTCGGCACGACCCGCACACTCCGCCCGGCGAAGAGGACACCGACGCGGCCGATCTGCTACTTGTGTCCGAACTCGACGATCAGGTGCTGGTCATCGACGAGCAGCCCCGCTACCACTTGCCAGAGTGCGGTTGGCTGGTCGACAAGGACACGATCCCGATCCCGGTGTCCGAGGCTCGCGAACTCGGCTTCACCCCGTGCGCCCGTTGCGGTCCCGACACGTCGCTGGTCGCCCGCGCGAGGAAGAAACGGAAGCGCTCGTCGGGCAAGCTCGGCCGAGAGTAAATGCCGCTAGCGTCCGTTGGTTGGACCCTCGGAACAACGCGGTTGCCCGGCGGCGTTAACCTAGAGTCACCACGGCATCGATCCGGCCATCACCGGGGAGCCATCCGGAAGAACGGGCCGCCGTCTGGCGGCCTTACTAGACCCGGACGGGAGCGGCCCGTCACAGCCGCACGATGAGAGGTCCGCGGCCAGGTGCGCGGACAAGCGGGGTGGTACCGCGGAGCGCACGCCAGCAGGCGTGCGCGTCGTCCCCGAGTGGCGATCAGTGACGATCACATGCGAGCACGACACCCGCGAGGAGCACGACCCATGCCGTACCCGAAGGTCAGCCACGGCGGCGCTGACGCCGTTCCCGCGCAGCCGTCCTTCCCTACGCTCGAACAGGATGTGCTGGCGTACTGGTCGAAGGACAACACGTTCGAGGCCAGCGTCGAGTCGCGCGAGCCGGGCGAGAACGGCGCCAATGAGTTCGTGTTCTACGACGGCCCGCCGTTCGCCAACGGCCTGCCGCACTACGGTCACCTGCTGACCGGCTACGTCAAGGACGTCGTGCCGCGCTACAAGACCATGCGCGGGCGCAGGGTGGAGCGCCGGTTCGGCTGGGATTGCCACGGCCTGCCCGCCGAGGTCGAGGCCGAGAAGCAGCTTGGTATCAAGCACAAGAACGAGATCGAGGAGATGGGCGTCGCCGCGTTCAACGACGCCTGCCGCACTAGCGTGCTGCGCTACACCGGCGAGTGGGAGGAGTACGTCACCCGTCAGGCCCGTTGGGTCGACTTCAGCAACGACTACAAGACGCTCGATCTCGACTACATGGAAAGCGTCATGTGGGCGTTCAAGTCGTTGTGGAACAAGGGTTTGGTCTACGAGGGCTTCCGGGTGCTCTGGTACTGCTGGCGCTGCGAGACGCCGTTGTCCAACACCGAGACCAAAATGGACGACGTTTACCGGCAGCGGCAGGACCCGGCCGTCACCGTCGGGCTGCGGGTGAACTCGGACAACCCTGACCTGGACGGCGCTCGGGCGTTGGTCTGGACGACGACACCGTGGACGCTCCCGTCGAACCTCGCCGCCGCCGTGCACCCCGAGGTGTCCTACGTCGTGGTGCGTGGTTCGGACGGTGAGCGCTACCTGCTCGCCGAGGCGCGGGTCGCTGGCTACGCGCGGGAACTGGGCGAGAATCCGGAGGTGCTGGCCCGCTTCGTCGGCACCGACCTCTTCGGCACCCGCTACACGCCGCCGTTCGACTTCTTCGCCGGTCAGCAGCCGAACGCGCACCAGATCCTGCTCGCCGACTACGTCACCACCGAGGACGGCACCGGCCTCGTCCACATCGCACCCGCCTACGGCGAGGAGGACAAGGTCGTCACTGACGCCGCCGGGATCGACGTCGTGACCCCGGTGAACGCGCGCGGCGAGTTCGACGCGCAGGTACCGCCGTACGAGGGTTTGAACATCTTCGACGCCAACCCACAGATCATCGCCGACCTCAAGCAGGACGGCGCGCTGCTGCGGCACGCCACCTACGATCACCCGTATCCGCACTGCTGGCGCTGCGACAACCCGTTGATGCAGCGCGCGGTGTCGTCCTGGTTCGTCGCTGTCACCAAGTTCCGCGACCGGATGGTCGAGCTGAATCAGCAAATCAACTGGGTGCCCAGCTACATCCGCGACGGGCAGTTCGGCCGGTGGCTGGAGAACGCCCGCGACTGGGGTATCTCGCGCAACCGGTTCTGGGGCTCGCCGATTCCCGTGTGGGTTTCGGATGACCCGGAGTACCCGCGCGTCGACGTCTACGGCTCGCTGGACGAACTGGAGCGTGACTTCGGCGTGCGTCCGACCGACTTGCACCGGCCGCACATCGACGAGCTGACCCGTCCCAACCCGGATGACCCGACCGGCAAGTCCACGATGCGCCGGGTTCCGGAGGTGCTGGACTGCTGGTTCGAGTCGGGGTCGATGCCGTTCGCGCAGGTGCACTATCCGTTCGAGAACGCCGACTGGTTCGAGCACCATTACCCGGGCGACTTCATCGTCGAGTACAACGGGCAGACCCGCGGCTGGTTCTACACGCTGCACGTGCTGGCCACGGCGTTGTTCGACCGCCCTGCGTTCCGCAACTGCGTCGTGCACGGCATCGTGCTGGGCGACGACGGGCAGAAGATGTCCAAGTCGCTGAAGAACTACCCGGACGTCAACGAGGTGTTCGCCCGCGACGGGGCGGACGCGATGCGCTGGTTCCTGATGGCGAGCCCCATCCTGCGTGGCGGCGACCTGATCGTGACCGAGCGCGGCATCCGCGACGCGGTACGGCAAGCCGTGCTGCCGCTGTGGAACTCGTACTACTTCCTCGCGCTGTACGCCAACGCCGAGGGCGTCGAGGGCAAGGTCCGCACGGACAGCACTCACGTCCTGGACCGCTACATCCTCGCCAAGACAAACGAACTGGTCACCGATGTCGAGTCCGCGATGGACGCCTACGACATCGCTGGGGCGTGCGGAACCGTGCGGGACTTCCTCGAAGTGCTCACTAACTGGTACGTGCGGCGTTCGCGTGATCGGTTCTGGGCAGGCGAGCCCGACGCGATCGACACGCTGCACACGGTGCTGGAAGTGACCTGCAGGGTGGTCGCGCCGCTGCTGCCGCTGACGGCGGAGGCGGTCTGGCGTGGGCTGACCGGCGGGCGCTCGGTGCACCTGGCTGACTGGCCGCACATCGACGAGCTGCCCAGCGACTCCGCGCTGGTCTCCGCGATGGACCGGGTGCGGCAGGTGGCCTCGTGCGCGCTCGCGCTGCGCAAGGCGAACACACTGCGGGTGCGGCTGCCGCTGTCGCGGCTGCTGGTCGCCGCCGAGGACGCCGACCGGCTGCGTGACTTCGCCGACATCATCCGCGACGAGGTCAACGTCAAGGCGGTCGAGCTCACCACGGACGTCGCCGAGCACGGCGGCTTCGAGATCGTCGTCAACGCCCGCGCCGCGGGGCCGCGGCTGGGCAAGGACGTGCAGCGGGTGATCAAGGCGGTCAAGGCGGGGGAGTGGTCCACCACCCCGGAAGGTGGTGTCGTCGCGGCGGGCATCGAGCTGCGCGAGGGCGAGTACGACCGCAAGCTGGTGTCGAAGGACCCCGGCGCCGCTGAGGCACTGCCTGGTGGGTCGGGTCTGGTCATCCTGGACACCGACGTCACGCCGGAGCTCGCCGCCGAGGGCATCGCCCGCGACTTGCTTCGCGTGGTGCAGCAGGCGCGCCGTGACGCGGGGCTGGACGTGTCTGACCGGATCACGCTCACCGTGGATGCCCCTGGGGAGGTCGTGGCCGCGGCCAAGGCGCACGAACGGTTCTTGGCGAGCGAGGCACTGGCACACGAGGTCTCCTACGGGGCCATCGAGGACGCCGAGGCGTTCCAGGGCAGCGTGGGGGACGGCGTCAAGGCCCGCGTGCGGGTGGCGAAGGTCTGACAGCGCTACTTGGGCTGGCCCCGGGTGCCGGGGCCAGCTCCGACGTGCTGCTCGCGCAGCCGGGTCAGGTCAGCCAGTCAACGGTGTCGAGTTCCGTGGTGAACGGCACCTCGCGCCAGAACGTCGTGTCGACAGCACTGTCCGAGGCCTCCCATCGGATGACCACCTCGGCGCTGTCCACCACCCGCCGGAGTGAGCGCTTGCCTTCCTCATCGCCGTCGCAGAGCTGTGCGCCCTTACCCTGAACACAGGTGAAGATCACCGATGTCTGCTCACCTTCGATGAGGGAGATCGTGAACTCCCGGACGCCGACGTGACCGTCAGCGGACCGAGAACTGGACACATCGAGCATCTGATAGCCGCTGGGTAGCCGTTCCGGCACCAGCATTGGGACCCCAGCCCCCTGAGCTTCCTGCTCCAAGGTGACCCGATCGACGCCGATCTCGACAGCGTCATCCTCGGCGGGGTTCACGCACGCCGTGAGGGCGGGCGACAGGAGTAGGGCAGTAGCGAAGCGGGTTCGCGTTCTCATCGGCATAGCAGCATGTTCCTCGTGGATGGGGTGGGCGCCGTTCCGGACTATCTGGGCCGAAGCGGCGCCCACCAGGCTTAGACCCTGCCGCCTGGGCGGCGACCGTCGCGTACCGGCGATTCATCGACATCACTCGGCGCAGGAAACGGACTCGCGACCTGGTCGCGCTGGCCTTCTGCCCGTTCCGATGGTCGCGGAGCATCGTGACGGGACCGATCTCGCTGGCCTGCGTCGCCGTGGCCGTGGGTTTGGGCGTGGTCATCATTCCGGGTGACTCGCTGTCCGAATCGCGCGCGCCAGAACCGGAGCGAGTCAAAGGGACGCATTCCGGGACGCGGGCCGACGCCGTCCAGGAAAGCCACGACGGACTCACTCGGCAGCGTGACGCGCCGAGTGAACCCGGGCAGCGGTCCGGCCAGGCCGGTTCTACCGCGGGAGCGGTACGGGAGCTACCGCACCAGCGGCCTGTCCCGGTCACCGTTCCCCGTCATATCGACGACGTCAGCGGCCCGCCACTCGCGTCGCCGGAGGACGTCACAGAAGGTCCCGCGTCGACCGAACGCCTTGCGGCCGTTGCCGGTGAGGGCGAAGAAGCCGTGAGCAAGGGCGACGCGGCCGTGATCGCACCGTCGCCTCCCACAGAGGTGGCTACTGTCCCGCTGACGCGCCGCTGATCACAAGAACGAGCCGCTGACGACCTCATCGGCGAGAATGTGGGCCGAACAGCAGGCGTGACGGGGAGGTGTGGGTGGAGCAGCTCCCGATCATCCTCGGGCTCGGCGCAGCCGTGTTGCTCGCGGCCGTCGTCGCCGTCCGGGTGTCCATCACGCTCGGCTTCCCATCGCTGGTGCTCTACCTCGGCATCGGTGTCCTGCTAGGCGAGGCAGGGGTCGGCCTGCGGTTCGACGACCCAGAGCTGACGCAGGCGCTCGGCATCGCCGCGCTGGTCATGATCCTTACTGAAGGTGGGCTCACGACGCGCTGGCGCGACGTGCGGCCGTCACTGGGCCCGGGGATCGCGCTGTCGACATTGTCGGTTGGCGTCAGCGTCGCGGTGATCGGTGCGGCGATGCACCTGCTGCTCGGGTTGGACTGGCGGATCGCGCTGCTGTGGGGCGCGGTGCTGTCGTCCACCGACGCCGCCGCCGTCTTCAGCGTGCTACGGGGCGCGGGCATCAGCAGGCGGCTCGGCGGCACGCTGGAGTTGGAGTCCGGTCTCAACGACGCCCCGGTCTACATCCTGGTGGTGCTGCTGGCCCTCGGTGAACCGATGACCTGGCTGTTCCCCGTGAAGTTGCTCTATCAGCTCGCGGTGGGTGGTCTGATCGGTGTCGGGCTCGGCTGGGTTGGCGCGTGGACGCTCCGGCGCGCCGCGTTGCCGGCGACTGGCCTGTATCCGCTGGCCACCGTCGCGGTGTGTGTGCTGGCGTTCGCGTGCGGTCAGCTCGCGGAGGCGTCTGGTTTGCTCGCGACGTATCTGTCCGCCCTTGTGCTCGGCAACGCCCGGCTGCCGCACCGCTCGGACACCGTGTCGTTCGCCGAGGGGCTGGGGTGGCTCGCGCAAATCGGATTGTTCGTGATGCTCGGCGTGTTCGCCTCGCCGGAGCGGCTGCTGGACGCGATCGTGCCCGGCCTGGTCACCGGCGCGGTGCTGCTCCTGCTGGCACGGCCGCTGTCGGTGGTGCTCGCGCTGGTGCCGTTTCGAGTGCCGTTGCGGGAACAGGTGTTCGTGTCCTGGGCGGGACTGCGGGGTGCGGTGCCGATCGTGCTGGCCTCGATCCCGCTCGCGCAAGGCATCGACGGCGCCGTCCGGCTGGTGGACACGGTGTTCGTGCTGGTCATCGTATTCACCCTGGTGCAGGGCGCGACCATGACGCCGTTGGTGCGGGTACTCGGGCTTGCCGAGCGGGCCGAGCCTCGGGAGCTTGAGGTGGACGCGGCGCCGCTGGACGAGCTGGGTGCCGAGCTGCTGCAGGTCAGGATCCAGCCTGGCTCACGGTTGCACGGCGTCTATCTGGCGGAGCTGCGGCTGCCGAAGGGCGCGTCGGTGAGTCTGATCGTGCGGTCCGGTAAGGGGTTCACACCGCAGGACACCACCCGGCTGCAGGAGCGTGACCAGCTGCTGGTGGTCACGACGGCGCGGGTACGCGACGCTGCGGAGCGTCGCATCAGAGCCGTCGACCGGGCGGGCAGGCTCGCGCGCTGGAAGGGCGAGACCGGCGGCTGAACCGGGCCCGAGCCGTAGATGCGGGCGGGTGGGGTGGCCGGGCGCTGCCGAGCGACGTCACGTAGTGGACAATGGCGGAGTGAACACCGAGCAGCTACCTCAGCGCAGGGGCGGTCTCGTCGCCCTGATCGCGCTGATCGTCCTCGCGCTCGACCTCGCGACGAAGATTCTCGCGGTCGCTGTGCTCGAGGGGCAAGAACCCGTCCGCATTCTCGGCGGCGCCGTGTACTTGCAGTTGCTGCGCAACCCTGGCGCGGCGTTCTCGATGGCGACCGGGATGACGTGGCTGCTCGCCATCATCGCCATCATCGTCGTTGGGGCGATCATTTGGATCGCGCCCAAGCTGCGTTCGACGGGCTGGGCGATCGGCCTCGCACTAGTGCTCGCTGGCGCGCTCGGCAACCTCGTCGACCGGATCTTCCGCGCACCCGGCGTCCTGCAGGGCCATGTCGTCGACTTCGTCTCGGTGTTCGCACCAAACGGCGAAGTGTGGCCGGTGTTCAACGTCGCTGACTCCGCCATCGTCTGCGGCGGCATTCTGATCGTGGTGCTTACCCTGCTCGGCAGGGAATTCGACGGCACGGTGAGCAAGCGACGCAAGCAGTCGGTGGCGGAGGAATGAGCGTGCGGATGCTGCCGGTGCCTGACGGCCTCGACGGCATGCGCGTCGACGCGGGCCTCGCGAAGCTTCTTGGGTTGTCCCGTACTGCCGTGGCCGAGCTGGCAACGGCGGGCGACGTCCTGCTCGACGGTGCCCCGGCGGGCAAGTCGGATCGGCTCAGCGCGGGTGGGCTGCTCGAGGTGACGCTGCCGGAACCCGAACGTGCGGAGCCGGTGGCCGCGGTGCCGGTCGACGGCCTGCGCGTGCTGCATGAGGACGATCACATCGTCGTCGTGGACAAGCCGATCGGTGTCGCGGTCCATCCCAGCCCCGGGTGGACCGGGCCGACGGTCATAGGTGGGCTCGCCGCCGCCGGCGTCCGGATCTCGACGTCAGGCGCCGCCGAGCGGAAGGGCGTCGTGCACCGGTTGGACGTGGGCACCACTGGGGTCATGGTCGTCGCCAAGAGTGAGCACGCCTACAGCGTGTTGAAGCGCGCGTTCAAGGAACGCACCGTCGACAAGGGGTACCACGCGTTGGTGCAGGGGCACCCCGACCCGAGCAAGGGCACCATCGACGCCCCGATCGACCGCCATCCCAAGCACGACTACAAGTTCGCCGTTGTCGCCGGTGGGCGAGAGAGCGTCACCCACTACGAACTGATCGAGGCATTCCGCGCGGCGTCACTGGTGCGAGTGAAGCTGGAGACCGGTCGGACCCACCAGATCCGAGTGCATTTCGCGGCGCTGCGCCATCCCTGTGCCGGGGATCTCACCTACGGTGCTGATCCGGCGTTGGCGCGTCGGCTGGGGCTCGCGCGACAGTGGCTGCACGCCCGCTCGCTCGGTTTCGCCCATCCGGAGGATGGTCGCTGGGTGGAGTTCGTCGCGGAGTACCCGGACGACCTGGCCGCCGCGCTGGAGCGGTTACGCGCGGAGCGCTGAGGTGCCGACGGGCTACTCCGCGAGCGACCACGTCAGCGTTCGGTCGTCCGGTTCGGGGCGGGGACTCCAGCGCACCGCCCGCACCATGGTGGTTTCCGGGAGCACGTAGACCGTGTGCCCGCCGAGCGTCTCGCCGGGCTGGACACCGATCCGGTGCGGCGGCCGTGACGTCAGCGACACCGCGGCCTTGCCGATCGGAACGCCGTCGTCAGTGAGCAGTTCGAGATAGTTGTCCGGTAGTGAGGCGAACGGGGTCTGCCCGATGTTGGTGATCTCGGTGTGGACGACGACGGCGCGTTCCCCCTCGTCGAGCCGGTATCCCGCCGCGCCGAACAGGTAGTCGGCTGGGTCCTGCACTTCCAGCAATTGCAGCTGGAGCCGTTCGCCTTCGAGGCCCTGGCTTTCAAGCGTGTCCCCGATCCGGCCGGTGCGTGGTGTGTTAGCGGCGGCTGGCGCGGCGGGCGGCTGGTCGCCCCGCGCCCATGACGCTGTCTGGGGCGGTCCCCAGGTGCTGATCACCGGGTCGGCAGGCGCGGAGACGTGTGGTCCCGACGTGGACGGCGACGCGGCCGTGGGCGCGCCCTGCATGGCGTACGGCCCGGACGGCGTGCCGTGGGGCGGATGTGTCCCGGCTTGCGGCGCGGGGTGAACCCCCGACGGTGGCACCGCGTGCGGCCCAGAGGTGGTCGGCTGCCGCGGCATCTGCCCGGGGGTTGGATACGGCCCGCTCGGCGCGCCCCGCACCGGCTGCGCGCCTGATGGCGGACCAGACGACACGCCCGGCTGCGGGCCTGGTGGTGGGCCGTACGGTCCCGAGGGCGCGGCGGACGGCCCCGCGGCGCCACCGCTGAGCGCCGACCGCAACGCCTGGACGTCGCATTCCACCCCGACCAGCAGCGGCAGTCCGCTGCCGGAGAGCGTGACCAGCCGGTAGGCGACATCGCGGGGATCCATCCCCAACCATGCGGCAAGCTCGTGTACCGGCGCCTTGCCTCGTTCGGCGAGTGCGGCGAGCAGTCGCGCGTCGTTCGGATCCGTTATGGCCACACGCCAAACGCTACCGCGTGGAACCGACGGCATGTTGGATAGGCTGACCGCCATGCACGATACGGGCACGAACACGGACGGAGAGCGACGAGACGTCGCGCAGGTGGCTGATCAGCTTCTGGACGTGCGGTTCGCGGCGAATCCGCTGCTGCCCGCGCTGCTCGGCGTCGACAACACGCGGGCCGGGCTTGGCGACATCAGCGAGGACGACGAGCGGCGCACGGCCGCCGCCACCGAGGGCGTCCTCGCACGGGCGAAGGCGATCGATCCGGACGGTCTGAGTCAGCAGGATGCCGTCACCCGCGACGTCGTCATCGCGCTGGCAAGCAGCCACCTTGACGAGGCAGCGTTGAAGCTGGCGGAGTTCACCATCACCGACCTGTTCGTCGCACCCGCGTCGGGACTGTTGACGGTGTTGCCGATGCTCACGGTGTCGGACACGGCTTCCGCGGACGCGTATCTGAACCGGCTCCGCGCGATTCCCGCGTACCTGGATGCCGCGTTGGAACGGCACCGGGCGGGGGTAGCGTCCGGCAGGGTCGGCGTCGCGCACCTGGTCACCGCGGCGATCGACCACATCGACCGGCACCTCGCCGCACCGGAGGCCGACCCACTGCTGCGTCCGCGGGCGCCGGAAGACCTCGCCGAGAAGTTCGGCGCCGACCGGGAGCGCATCCTCCGCGATGTGGTGCGACCCGCCTTCGCCGCCTACCGCGACGGGCTCGCCGCCGATATCGCGCCGCACGGCCGTCCCGCCGACAAGCCGGGGTTGTGCTGGCTGCCCGACGGCGACGCCAGCTACGCCGCGCTCGCGCGCGTGCACACCACCACCGACCGCACCCCGGACGAGCTGCACCAGACCGGGCTCGAGCTGATCGCAGGGCTGGCCGAGGAGTACGCCGAGATCGGCGAGCGCGTGTTCGGTACGCGCTCGCCGGCCGAGATTTTCGAGCGGTTGCGCACCGACCCCGAGCTGCGGTGGTCCAGTGCGGAGGAACTGCTCGACACCGCGCGGACGACGATCGAGCGCGCCGCGGCCGAGGCGCCCCGCTGGTTCGGCACCATCCCGGAGCAGCCGTGGACCGTCGAGCCGGTACCGGAGGCCGCCGCGCCGGGCGCGCCCGCCGCCTACTACCTGATGCCGTCGAGTGACGGTTCCCGGCCTGGCACCTACTTCGCGAACACCTACGAGGTCACCGAACGGTTCCGGCAAACCGCGGAGGTGACCGCGTTCCATGAGGCGATTCCAGGACATCACTTCCAGATCAGCCTCGCGCAGGGGCTGACGGACTTGCCCTTGCTGCGCCGGATAGGGGGCTTCACCGCGTACTCCGAGGGTTGGGGGCTCTACACAGAGCGGCTGGCGCACGAGATGGGGCTCTACTCCGGCGACGTGCCGCTGCTCGGCATGCTCAGCATGGACTCGATGCGCGCGGGCAGGCTCGTCGTGGACACCGGTTTGCACGCCAAGGGTTGGAGCCGCCAGCAGGCGGTTGACTACCTGCGGGACAACACGCCGATGCCGCTCGCCGAGATCGAATCCGAAGTGGACCGCTACATCGCGTATCCCGGTCAGGCGTTGGCCTACATGGTCGGCAGGCTGGAGATCCAGCGGTTGCGGGCCGCCGCCGAGCGCGAGCTTGGCGATGCCTTCGACATCAAGGGGTTCCACGACACCGTGCTAGGCAGTGGTGCGGTGCCGCTCGGGGTGCTCGAGAAGTTGGTCACCGATTGGACGGATGGTGAGGCGCGGCGCGGCGCATGAGTGAGATCACCGAGCTCGCCGACGAATTGGTCGCCGCCCGCTTCGAGGCGTATCCCTTCGAGGCGTCGCTACTCGGGCTGCCAGGCCCGCACCACCGGTTGACCGACTACCGCGAACATCCCAGGGAGCGCACCCGGGACCACATGTTCGCGCTGGCGCGTGCCGCGACGGACGTCGATCCGGCCACGCTGGACGAGTCGGACCGGGTGACCAGGGAACTGATCGTCCAGCAGGCGTTCGCGCTCGCCGCCGAGATCGACGTCCGGCTGGAGGAGTTCTCGGTCAGCGACGGGCTCTCGGCGCCCGCGCTGTGGCCGTTACTGGCGTTGCCGCTGATCTCGTTGTCCGACGACGAGATGGCCGAGGGTTTCCTTGCCCGGTTGGACTCGCTACCGACGTACTTGGCGACGTTGTCCGAGCGGCAACGAGACGGCGTCGCGCGGGGCCTCGCGCCGCCAGCGTTCCTGGTCAGGGCAGGTATCGGGTTCATCGACCGCTACCTGCGCGGGCAGGACGACGACCCGCTGCGCGCGATCCGGCCGCCACGGCGGGACGCGAGGTTCGCCGCCCGGAGGGACCTGCTGATCGACACCGCCGTACGGCCGGCGTACGGGCACTATCGTGACTTCCTCGCGTACGAGTTGCTGCCCAAAGCGCGGGATGACGGCCAGTCCGGGCTGTGGTGGCAGCCCGACGGCGAGCAGCGCTACCAGGCGCTCGCCGCCGTGCACACGACGACCGAGCACACTCCGGAGGAATTGCACCAGACCGGGCTGGAGCTGCTGGAGAAGCTGTCCGCCGAATACGCCACGGTGGGCGCGCGGGTATTCGGTACGCGGTCTCAGGCGGAGATCTTCCATCGGCTCCGGCACGATCCCGCGTTGCGGTGGTCCAGCGGCGAGGAACTGCTCAGCTCCGCACGGCGGGCCATCGCGCGTGCGGAGGGTGTCGCGGCGCGCTGGTTCGGTCGGGTGCCGTCGGAGCGGGTCGTCGTTCAGCCGGTGCCCGCCGCTGAGGCTGAGGGTGGCTCGCTGGCGTACTACACGCCGCCGTCGTTGGACGGCGCTCGGCCAGGAACCTACTTCGCGAATACTCTCGACGCGACGCGGCGCTGTCGCCACCTGTCCGAAGCGATCGCGTTCCACGAGGCCGTTCCTGGGCACCACTTCCAGATCACGACGGCGCTCGGGTTGGAGAAGCTGCCGTTGCTGCGGCGTATCGCGGACATCAACGCCTACGCCGAGGGGTGGGGCCTTTACGCGGAGCGGCTGGCCGACGAGATGGGACTGTACTCCGGGGATTTGGCGCGGCTCGGCATGTTGAGCCAGGAGTCGATGCGCGCGGCACGGCTCGTCGTCGACACCGGGCTACACGCCTACGGCTGGAGCAGGCGGCGCGCGGTCGCGTTCCTCACCGAGCACACTCCGATGCCCGCCGTGGAGATCGAGTCCGAGGTGGATCGTTACGCGGGGGTACCAGCCCAGGCGCTCTCGTACATGGTGGGAAGGCTGGAGCTGCAGCGGATGCGGAGCCAAGCGGAACAGGCGCTCGGCGCCGCTTTCGACATCCGGGAGTTCCACGATGTCGTGCTCGGCGGCGGCCCGTTGCCGATGCCGATCCTGAACACCGTCGTGGCGGACTGGGCACACCGCAAGGCACGGGCGGCGGTGTGAGCGTCAGGTCGCGTTCGCGCTGTTCAAGTCAGCAGTACCCGACACCACCACGTGCCCGTCGTGGAGCTGCAACCGCTCGATGGCGGCATTGGCGGGTAGCTCCGGCAGGTCGAACGTCAACCCGAACCGGGTGAGCTGCTCCAGCCCGCTACGCACCGGCAACTGCGGCATGTCGATGTCGATGCCGATCAGGTCCAGCAAGGGCACCTTCGCCGGAGCTGACGGCGCGACAACGAGCTTGCTGTCGTTGAGGCTGACCGATGTGTAGATCGGGATGCCGGCGACGGTGTGGAAGGTGAACCCGCGCCGGGTCACCGACAGCCGGTCCACTCCTGGCGGCAGCGGCACCAGGGTGCTGAGCTGGTCCTGGGTGAGCGTCGCGGCGAACGTCGTCTCGCCGACGTCGAGCGCGGGTCCGCGCAGCGAGAACCGTACCCGGACATCCTCGGCGACCAGGTCGAGCCGAGCGAGGACGATGTCGGTGTCCTCGATTGGCACGCCCGTCGCCCGCATTTCCACTCGCTCGACGCGCCGGGTGAACGCCGACCGTGCCAGGCTGCGCGGCGGCGGGTCGAACGCCACGCTCTCCGCGCGCAGCAGTGTGATCACGGCCGTGCGGATGTGCTCGAAGGTGCTCATGGCCAGCGCTCACCTAGCCAGCTGGGGTCCCGATGGTCGTCCCGGAACCGGACATCTCGGACGTCGCCGCGACGGGCGGGCGGCTCATCGGAGTATAGCCGCGCCGCCGCCGTGCTGGCCGGGCTCAGGACTGGTACAGCCGCTCGATCGTGTCGGCGTAGTGCTCGCCGACGACGTTGCGCTTGAGTTTCAGGCTCGGTGTGATCTCGCCCGCCGCCTCGGTGAAGTCCTCCGGCAGCACGGTGAATTTCCGAATCGCCTCTGCCTGCGACACGAAGGTGTTCGCCTCGTCGACGGCGGCCTGCACGTCCGCTCGCAGGTCGGGATCGTCGGCCAGGTCGGCCACGGTCGCCTCAGCCGGCTTGCCCTGCTGTTCCTTCCAGGTCGGGAAGAACTCCTCGTCGATGGTGACCAGCGCGGCGATGAACGGCCGCTGGTCACCGACCACCATGGCCTGGCTGATCAGCGGCTTCGACTTCAGCGTGTCCTCCAGTCCAGAGGGCGCCACGTTCTTGCCGCCCGCGGTGACGATGATCTCCTTCTTCCTGCCGGTGATCGACAGGAAGCCGTCGTCGTCGATCGATCCGAGGTCACCCGTGTGGAACCAGCCATCCTCCAGCGCCTCGGCGGTGGCCTCCTCGTTCTGCCAGTAGCCGCCGAACACGACGTCACCCTTGAGTAGGATCTCGCCGTCCTCCGCGATCCGTGCGGACGTGCCCGCGACCGGCTTGCCCACGGTGCCGATCTTGATGGCGCCCTCGGTGTTGACCGCGGCGGCCGCCGACGTCTCGGTGAGCCCGTAGCCCTCATACACCGTGACGCCGATGCCCCGGAAGAAGTGCGCCAGCCTGCTGCCCAGCGGCGCGCCACCGGACACCGCACCAAGGCAGCGACCACCCAGCGCCGCGCGCAGCTTGCTGTAGACCAGCTTGTCGAAGATCGCATGTTTGATCTTGAGCCCCACCGGCAGCGGGAACGTGTCCAGCCGCTCGCTGTAGGCGATGGCGGTTCGCTCGGCCGCGTCGAAGATCTTTCCCTTGCCCTCGGAGTGCGCCTTGAGTTTCGCGCTGTTGTAGACCTTCTCGAAGACCCTCGGCACCGCGACGACGGCGCTAGGTCGGAACTGGGCGAGGTCGTCCAGCAATGTCTTCGGGTCCGGCGTGTGACCGACCGTGACTCGCGAGTACACCGCCATCAGCGCGATCGCGCGGGCCAGGATGTGCGCGAGCGGCAGGAACACCAGCATCGAGTTGCCCTCGGCTAGCAACCTCGGCAGCGCGGCCACGCAGGCACGGATCTCGGCGAGCAGGTTGCGGTGGGTGAGTGCGACGCCCTTCGGGCGGCCAGTCGTGCCCGATGTGTAGACGATCGTGGCGAGGTCGTCCGCGCCGACCGAACGGCGCCGCTCGTGTGCGGTGTCATCGCTGACGTCGACGCCGAGCTCGGTGAGTGCGGTCACGGCGGGGGTCGCGGAGCCCGAGCCCTCGATCTGCCAGATGTTGTCCAGGTCGCCGAGCTTGCCCGCTACCTCATCGACGCGCGCGCGGTGCTCGTCGGTCTCCACGATCACGGCCTTCGCCCCGGAGTTCGACAGGATCCAGGCGATCTGGTCCGGCGAGGACGTCTCGTACACCGGCACCGTCACACCGCCCGCCGTCCAGATGGCGAAGTCCAGCAGCGTCCACTCGTAGCGTGTCTTGGCGACGAGGCCGACCCGGTCGCCGGTATTGATACCCGCGGCGATGAGGCCCTTCGCCACGCGGAGCACCTCCGCCGCGTAGTCACGCGCCGTGACGTCGTGCCAGGCGCCGTCGACCTGACGGCGGAAGCTGACGACGTCGCCGTGTCGCTCGGCGTGCGCCCAAATGACGTCGGTGAGGTTCTCCTCAGCCGAGATGTCCGGGGCGGACGCAGCGGTGTACTCGCGCACGATGACAACCTCTCTTACGACACCGGTTACCTCGGGGTAACTCTAACGGTGGCCCGATTTCGGGGGCCATGCCGGATGCCTCGACCCGGCGGCGTGAGATTCTTCAGGCCGTGACCGTATTATCTGACCAGGTGAGTATTCCCGCAGTTCCGGCGATCGATCTCGTGGACGAGACATTCCTCGCCGTGCCGCCCTCGACGGTCGCCGCCGCGTTCGCCGACCCACGTTCGTGGTCGCGCTACTGGCCCGACCTCGTGCTGAAGGTGTACCGCGACCGGGGTGACGAGGGCATGCGCTGGACGGTACGCGGAGCCCTCGTCGGCACCATGGAGGTCTGGTGCGAGGCGATGCTGGACGGCACGTTGCTGCACTACTTTCTGCGCGCCACGCCCGCAGACACCGCTGGTAACCCGCTCGATCTACCCCCGCGTCAGCTCGCCCGCGAGTACGACGCGCGGGCACGGGCGGCCAAGTCGATCGCGCTCGGACTGAAGGACGCCTTGGAAGACGGCCGCCAGCCGGGCGTGCCACCGTCGGTCGTGAGTGGCTAGCGGTGTTCTCACCCGGCTAACCACTCACGACCGATGCTGTCGTGCTAACACCGACCAGCGAGGGGACAACCGCAGTGCGCGTACACGTCGTGTCCGATGTCCATGGCAACGCCGACGCCCTCGCCAGGGCGGGGGACGGCGCCGACGCCCTCGTCGTCCTCGGTGACCTCATCGACTTCGTCGACTACCACCAGCACGAGAAGGGGATCCTCGGCAGGCTGTTCGGCGCCGAGAAGGTGAAGGTGTTCGCCGACCTGCGCCGTTCCGGTGATCGCGAGGCGACCATCGCGTACTCGCGCGAGCTGTGGGGCAGCCTCGACGAGGCCGCTGCCCGGGTCGAGGAAGCGATCCGGGAGCAGTATGCCGAACTGTTCGGTGCCATGACCGCGCCTACCTATGCCACTCCGGGCAACGTGGACGCACCGTGGCTGTGGCCGGAGTTCGCGGGCGGCGAGATCCACGTTCTCGACGGTGACGTCGCCAAGATCGGCGGGCTGCGCTTCGGCTTTGTCGGCGGCTCGCTGCGCCCTGACAACGCGCCCCTCCGCACCTCGTCGGCGTGGACGCCGTACCTGCGATCGCACGACGAGTTCGCCGAGGCGGTCGCCGGGCTCGGCCAGATCGACGTCCTGTGCAGCCATATCCCGCCGGACATACCCGAGTTGACCTACGACGTCGTCACCAAACGCTCCGAGGCGGGCGCGCCAAGCCTGCGTGATGCCATCGAGCGGGAGCGACCGCGTTGGTCGTTGTTCGGCCACGTGCACCAGCCGCTGGCGGAGCGGCTGCGCATCGGCGGGACGGAGTGCTGCAACGCAGGGCACTTCAAGCTGCGCGAACGCCCGTTGGTGCTCCGGTGGTGACACATGGGACCCGTCGTTCTGGCGGTGTCGGGCGATGCGGCTACCCTCATGGGCATGGCCGACGAGTCCACTCAGTCGATCGTCGTCGACGCCCCACCAGACCAGATCATGGCGGTGATCGCCGATCTGGAGTCTTATCCTGAGTGGGCGAAGGCGGTGCGGTCCACCGAGATCCTGGAACGCGATGCGAACGGCCAGGCGCACCGGGTCACGTTCACCCTCGACGCTGGGCCGGTCAAGGACGTCTACACGCTGGAGTACGACTGGGCGCCGGACGGGCTCAGCGTCAGCTGGCACCTGGTCAAGGGGCAGATGCAGAAGGCGCAGCGGGGCCGCTACGAACTCACCCCGCTCGACGACGGCCAGACCGAGGTGACCTACACCCTGTCGGTGGAACTCGCGTTGCCGATGATCGGCCAGCTGCGGCGCAAGGCGGAAAAGATGATCATGGACATCGCGTTGAAGGAGCTGAAGCGGCGCGCGGAGAGTGGTCTTTAGCGTGCGGCTGGTGTTGTTCACCGGAAAGGGAGGGGTCGGCAAGACCACGCTGGCCGCCGCCACCGGGGCCACGCTGGCCACACAGGGCAAGCGGACGCTCGTCGTTTCAACTGACCCCGCGCACTCACTCGCCGACGCCTACGGAATGCGGCTCGGTCCCGAACCGACCGAAGTAGACAGACGACTGGACGCGGTGCAGATCGACAGCCGCTCGCTGGCCGACAGCGCGTGGCAGCGGCTGCGCGGTCAGCTCGGTCACGCGCTGTCCGGTATCGGCGTTGACGCGCTGGACGCGGCGGAGCTGACCGTGCTGCCCGGCGTTGACGACTTGCTGGCCCTCGGTGAGGTGCGGCGCCTCACCGCGACCAAGCACTGGCACGCCGTCGTCGTCGACTGCGGCCCCACCGCTGAGACACTGCGGCTGTTCGCGCTGCCCGAAGCCGTCGCGGGCTACCTGCGCCGCGTGTACGGGTGGCAACCGGTGTCCTCCCGCGCGCGGGCGTTGAGCGGCGCGGCGGCGTCGGTGATGGAGCTGGGGAACCACCTCGAGTCGTTGCGCGCGATGCTCACCGACCGCGAGGTCACCACGGTGCGGCTGGTGCTCACTCCGGAACGCATGGTCGTCGCCGAGACCCGCCGCACGCTGACCGCGCTCGCACTGCGGGGGATCCGCGTCGACGGCATCGTGGCGAACCGTCTTATGCCCGCCGCTGGCCTGTGGCGTGGCGGCGCGGCATCGTGGCTGCGGGAACGTAGGGCGCAGCAGGAGGCCGTGCTCGCCGAGGCTGGTGCGGCGGGGTTGTCCGGCGTGCGGTTGGTTGAGCACCGAGCGGCCGAGCCGGTCGGGCTCGACGCGCTTGCCGAGATCGCCAAGGAACTCTACGGTGGCGGGGACCCGCTGGCGGGCGAAGCCGACGACGTCGCCCCTATGCTGCGCATCACCGAGTCCGACGAGGGCTATCGGCTGCGGATCTCGCTGCCGCTCGCCCCGGACGCCGACGTTGACCTGGCGCGCATCGACGACGATCTGGCCATCACCATCGACGGGTTCCGCAGACTGGTCGCGCTGCCACGACTGTTGCGGCCGTGCGAGGTGATCGGCGCGGAGACCGACGCCGACGGTCTGGTGGTACTGCTGACGGACCCAGGAGGCCAGGCATGACCGAGCGAACCGAGCGGGCCTCGGCCAACGAGGCCGTCGCCAACCTCGGCACGGAAATCATGCTGCTCGTGGAGATGATCGTGGAGCACGCCGCGCCATGGCTGGACGGGCTCGTCGCGGCGGGACACACCGGCGGGCTGTTCGGTGGCGACTCCGCCGCTTCGGACGACGAGGCAGCCACCGAGCACGGGACGTCGCAATACGACTGTGGCTGGTGTCCGCTGTGCGCCGTGGTGAGCATGGCACGCGGTAATCAGCCGGAGTTCTCCGCGCGAGCGATCGAGCAACTCGCGCAGTTGGTCGGCGTGCTGCGGGCCGTGCTGGCCGATCGCTGGTATCCGGGCGAGGGTATCCACATGCCCGGCGTGCCACGGACGGAACGGCAGGACGGCGGACCGACCTGGACCGCTACCCGGCCAGGTGCGGCGGCGCGCGCCACCGCACCCACGCGCCCTGCCACTGGCCGCGCCAGTGGTTCCCGTGCTCAGCGGATCACCGTGCGTAAGGCCGCGTCCACGCAGCCGTCCGAGCCCGCCGATCAACGGGAGACGTTCTGAACGCGGTCGGCATCGATGTCGGCGGCACCAGTCTGCGCGCGGGTGTCGTCGACGAGCACGGCGCTGTGATCGACACCGTCCTCGCGCCTACCCCGGACGACGCCGACGCGCTGGAGTCGGCGATCGCGCACGCCGTCGACGAGCTGCGACAGCGGCACCCGGTTACCGCGGTCGGTCTCGCCGTCGCGGGGTTCGTCGCCGTCGACCGCAACACCGTGCGTTACGCGCCGCATCTGCCATGGCGGGACGCGGCTGTCGCCGACCGCGTCGCCGCGCGGATCGGGTTGCCGGTGACGCTCGAACACGACGCCAACGCCGCCGCTGTCGCCGAGTACACCTACGGCGCGGCGCGTGGCGCGGGAGTGGTGGTGCTGGTAGCGATCGGCACCGGGATCGGTGGTGCGCTGTTGCAGGACGGCACGGTGTTCCACGGTGCCCACGGCGTCGGTCCGGAGCTGGGGCATCTGCGGCTCGTGCCAGGCGGACGTGCGTGTTCGTGCGGTAAGCACGGTTGCTGGGAGCGCTACTGCAGCGGTACGGCGCTCGCCACGACGGCACTGGAACTGCTTGCCAGGCACGAAACGTCGTCAACCGTGCTGGCGCGCGAGTTCGCGGACGATTACAGCGCGCTGACCGGACGCCGGGTGGCCGCGGCCGCGCGGGAGGGCGACGTCGTCGCCAAGCAGGCCATGGCCCAGCTGGCGACGTGGCTCGGCGAGGGTCTTGCTTTGGTGGCCGATGTCTATGACCCGGAACTGATCGTCATCGCGGGCGGCGTGTCGGAGTCCGCTCCGCTGTTCCTCGACGACGCGCGCGAACACTACGCCTCGGTGCTAACCGGGGCGGGGCATCGGCCGCTCGCGCGGATCAGGACGGCCCAACTCGGTGGTGACGCGGGTATCGTCGGCGCCGCGACACTGGCGGCGGCCGCCGCCGACGATATGCGAGGCTAGCGTCGTGCTTCTCGGTGACGGTGACGGGTTCGTGCGGTGCGCGTGCGGCAATGTGCACTGGGGCACCAACGGTGCGGCGGGGCTGTTGCTGTCCGATCCTGAGCGCGGTGTCCTGCTGCAGCGCAGGGCCTGGTGGGTGCACCACGGCCGAACCTGGGCGTTGCCGGGCGGGGCGTTGCGCAGCGCGGAGACGGCCGAACAGGCGGCGATACGGGAGGCAGAGGAAGAGGCCGCTGTGCCCGCGTACGCGGTGCGGCTCACGGCGACCTCCGTGGTCGATCACGGCACTTGGCGTTACACCACGGTGCTCGCCTCGGTGCGACGCGCGATCGACGCGCGTGCGGCGAACTCGGAAAGCACCGGGATGCGGTGGGTGCCGCCACACGAAGTGGCTGATTACCCGTTACACCGCGACTTCGCACGTGCGTGGCCCGCGTTGCGGGAACACGTGGGCAGGCAGCTGGTGCTGGTCGTGGACGCCGCCAACGTGGTGGGTTCGGTGCCGGATGGCTGGTGGCGCGACCGCGCCGGTGCCGCCGAGCGGCTGCGCGACCGCCTCGCCGTCCTCGCGGCTGACGGCATACCCGGCGGAGAGGACGGCATCCCGGGCAGCGAGCGGTGGTGCTGGCTGCCGCGCATCGTGCTGGTCGTCGAGGGTGCCGCGCGCGGCACGGCCAGCGTGGAGGGTGTCGAGGTCGTCGCCGCCGAGCGCGACGGTGACACCACCATCGTCGACGTCACCCGGCAGGCGCTGGCGGATGCGCCGGATGACCACGTGCTGGTCGCCACCGCTGATCGTGAGTTGCGCGCCCGTGTGGAAGCCGAAGGTGCGCGCCCCTTGGGGCCATCCGCGCTGCTGGCGCTCCTCCCGCCCCCTTGAGCGCCGTGTCCCCCGTTCCCGACGTTGTGTCCCTCCTTCCTGACGCTCCGAACGCCGTACGGCGCAGTCGCGGCGTCCGTGAGTCATCTCAGCCACTATCTCGACAGCGTGACCGCCACTTGGGCGGCGAGCTTGGCGTTGGCCAGCACGAGTGCTTCGTTGGTGGCTACGCTCGCCCCGCCGCTGGCCGTGTGGAAGTGCTCCAGCAGCACGGGGGTGACGTCCGAGCCGGACACGCCCGCCTCCCGCAACCGGTCCAGCCCCTCCGCGAGCAGCCGGTCGTGTAGCGCACGGTCCATCTCGTGCTCGGGCGGCACCGGGTTGGCGAGCACGATCCCGGACGTCGCGTGCTCGCGGTGGGCGCGCACGGTGGCCGCGACATCGTGGGGATCATCGACACGCCACGGCACCCGGTGCCCCGACGAGCGTAGGTAGAACGCGGGGAAGTCGTCGGTGCGGTAGCCGAGCACCGGCACCGACCGTGCCTCCAACACTTCGAGCGTGGCCGCGATGTCGAGCACCGACTTCACTCCGGAACACACCACAAAGATCGGCGTTGCCGCGAGGACGCCGAGGTCCGCCGAGACATCCCACGTCGCGGCGTCACCGGGTGCTGGCAGGTGAACGCCGCCGAGTCCGCCGGTCGCGAACACGCCGATGCCCGCACGGTGCGCCAGCACGCTGGTAGCCGCGACGGTCGTCGCACCGGAACGACCAAGCGCGATTGCGGGACCGAGGTCTCGCGCACTGAGCTTGGTCAGCGCTGGACCTTCGGCGCAGACACGGTCAAGTTGATCAGCGGAGAGGCCCACCGTAGGTGTGCCATCGAGAACGGCGATTGTGGCAGGAACGCCACCTTCCGCCCGAATCGCGTCGCCGAGCTGCTGCGCGAGCGCGCGGTTCCGGCCGCTCGGCAAGCCGTGGGCGAGCAGCGTCGATTCCAGCGCGACGACCGGACGTGCGGCGGCGAGTGCGTCCGCCACCTCCGGCGCGATCGAGAAAGCCATGCCTCGCATCGTGCCGAAACGCGCCAACGCGCTCGCCACCGGGCGGAAATGCCGAACACAACGGCAGGAATGTCAGACACGGTGTCGGGAACGTCGGACACAACGTCGGGAACGTCGGACACGGTGGCGTGGGTGGGGGACACGGCTGGGCTTGAGGCAAAATGGAGGCGTGAGTACTCAGGTTCTTCCCGATGTCGATACGCGGCCGGAAGGTACGGACGTCACCGACGACGACTCGCCGGAGATGTTCCACTACGTGAAGAAGAACAAGATCGCCGAAAGCGCGGTCATGGGCAACTTCGTGGTGGCGCTCTGCGGTGAGACGTTCCCGGTGACGAAGTCGGCCAAGCCCGGCTCGCCGGTGTGCCCGGAGTGCGAGAAGATCTACAAGGGCTTGCCACCCGGCGGCGACGACAACGATTGAGCCCGCGCGTCCGGGTTCGCGCTGGGCGTCACCGGCGCGGACCCCGCCCCGGGCTTCGTGGCTGTGGGACGGTCATCCTCGCCGTCCCGCGCTGGCGGTTGCCCGTCGCCAGCGCGAGACGGGTCGCGGTCAGACTGGCCATCGTGAGATTCGCCACGAGACCGCTCGCCGCGCGAGTCTCCCTCTGGATGGAGCGCGCGATTCGCCCGCTCCAGCTCCAGTCGCCGCCACTTGCGTTGCTGTCTGCGGGTCGGCTTGGCTGGCCATAGCTCCTCGATGGCGGCGTTGAAGTACGCCCCGCCGACCACGGCGAGTCCGATGAAGAACAGGAACAACAGGAACGCCACGGGCGTGGCCAGCGCGCCGTAGGTGTAGCCGGTCGCCGAGATCCCGCCAAGGTAGAACCGGAGCCCGGCACTGGTCAGCAGGAAAATCGCCATCGCGAGGATCGCGCCGGGCACACCCCTGTGCCAGGGCAGCTTGCGCGGTAGTGCCACCTTGTACAGGGTGGCGAGCGCGACGACGAGCAGCACACCGAGGGTGGGGTAGTACAGCACCCGCACCCAGAAACCGATCATGTCCTGCCAGGACTCCGGGAAGAACCGGGGCAGCAGGTCGGGCCCGATGGCGATCAGCGGCAGCCCGACGATCAGCAGCACGAGACTGCCGATGTAGAGCAGCAGGGCGAAGAGCCGCTGCCACACCTCGTTGCGGATGCCGTGCTGATCGTGCGCCACCGTGATGGCGTCAACGAACGATGACATCGCCGAGGACCCCGCCCACAGCGCGATCACGAAGCCCACCGAGGCGATGGCCCCCTTGCCTTCGGTGAGCATGCCCTCAACGGTCGGTTTGACCATGTTCTCGACGACCTCGGCGCTGAACGCCTTATCGCTGAAGCTGATGATCTGCTCACTGGCGCGTGCCGCGACGCGGTGGCCGAACCAGTCGCTGACGTATCCGAGCAGGCCTAACAGCCCGAGCATGAGTGGCGCCAGGGACAGCGCTTGCCAGAACGCGGCTTCCGCGGACTCGGAGAAGATGTTGCCGCGCCAGGCTTTGCTCAGGGTACGCCCGATCAGGCGCAACGGTCCTTTCCTCGGCCGCTCGCCCCTGGGGCCCGTCGCGTTGTCGTGAGCAGTCATGTCACTTCCCAGCATGGTCTATTTCCGTGATTTTGGCTTGTCGCTCGCGTGGTGTGTCTCTGTGCCCGGTCACCCGCACCCGCCAGGTACCCTCAACGGGCGCCCTCACCGCGTGCCGCGACGCTTGCGGCATGGCTCTCGTGTGGGCGCATTCGTCTGTCCTGACCGTGCGGTGGTCCGCCGTGCCGACAGCGGAGAGAGGAGCCTCGAGTTGCCGGAGACGTTCGTCGCGCCAGAGCCGGAACAGGACGCGACAGCGAAGCCGCTGCGTGCGTGGCAGCGGAGGGCGCTGACGAAGTACCTCACGCGCAAGCCGCAGGACTTCCTCGCGGTGGCTACACCGGGTGCGGGTAAGACCGTGTTCGGCCTGCGTATCGCCGCTGAGCTGCTGTCCGACCGCACGATCGACAGTGTCACGATCGTCACTCCCACTGAGCACCTCAAGCACCAGTGGGCAAGCGCGGCGGCGAGCGCGGGCATCGCGATCGACTCGAACTTCCGCAACGCCGACGGCGCCGTTTCACCGGACTTCCGAGGTGTCGCGCTCACCTACGCGCAGGTCGCGGCGCATCCGACGTTGCATCGGGTGCGCACGGAGAACCGCAAGACGCTTGTGATCCTTGACGAGATCCACCACGGTGGCGACGCGAAGTCCTGGGGTGACGCGATCCGCGAGGCCTTCACCCCCGCCACGCGACGGGTGGCGCTGACCGGGACGCCCTTCCGCAGCGACGACTCGCCGATCCCGTTCGTCACCTACGAAGAGGACGGCGACGGCGTCCAGCGCAGCAAGGCCGATCACTCGTACGGCTACTCGGACGCGCTGGCGGACGGCGTCGTGCGCCCTGTCGTGTTCCTCGCCTACTCGGGTGAGGCGCATTGGCGGACCAACGCGGGGGAGGAGTTCACCGCTCGGCTCGGGGAACCCCTGACGGTGGAGCAGACAGCGCGGGCGTGGCGCACCGCGTTGGACCCGAGTGGTGAGTGGGTACCGTCGGTGCTGCACGCCGCACACGTGCGGCTCACCCAGCTGCGCTCCGGCGGAATGCCGGACGCCGGTGGCCTTGTCATCGCCAGCGACCAGGACGCGGCCAGGGCGTACGCCAAGATCTTGCGCGATGTCACCGGCACCGAGCCGGTGGTCGTGCTGTCCGACGACCCGCAGGCGACCAAGCGCATCGGCGAGTTCGCCGAGTCGGACGACCACTGGATGATCGCCGTGCGGATGGTCTCCGAGGGCGTGGACGTGCCCCGGCTCGCGGTGGGTGTTTACGCGACCAGCGCCTCGACGCCGCTGTTCTTCGCGCAGGCCATCGGTCGGTTCGTGCGGGCACGACGGCCGGGGGAGACCGCGAGCGTGTTCCTGCCCAGCGTGCCGACGTTGCTCGAACTGGCCAGCCAGCTGGAAGCCGAGCGTGACCACGTGCTCGGCAAGCCAGATCGCGAGAAGGACGGCTGGGACGACGAACTGCTCGCCGCCGCCAACCGCACCGAGGACGAGCAGACCGACGACGACAGAGGTTTCCAGTCGCTGCACGCCTCCGCTGAGCTGGACCAGGTGATCTACGACGGCAACTCGTTTGGCACCGCCGTCTTCGCCGGATCGGAGGAGGAGCAGGAGTACCTGGGGCTGCCCGGCCTGCTGGAGCCAGAACAGGTGCGGGCGTTGCTGCGCAAGCGGCAAGAGGAGCAGCTCGCCGATGAGAAGCGCAGGAAGCCGAAGGAGCCGGAACCGGAGCCGAGGCAGCAGGCCGCGCCCGCCAGCATGCGGGAACGGCGTGCCGCGCTACGCAAGGAGCTCAACGCGCTCGTCGGCATGTATCACCACCGCACGAACAAACCGCATGGCGCGATCCACAACGAACTCCGCCGGGTGTGTGGCGGCCCGCCGACCGCGATGGCGACGGTGGAGCAACTGGAGGAGCGCATTGCGACATTGCGCTCCTGGTGAACACCGCACGATGGGTTCCTGACGGGCGTCGTTGCCGAATCGTGTCCTGACGTCGGGAACTAAATCGATACAGATGGTCTTCCGCATCCTCGTGCTCGGGAATATGTTGTCGCTCACAACATTTACGAGTGCGGGACCTCGGCGCAGCCGGGTAAGCCGCCAGCTTAGACCGAAAGGTTCCCAGTGATGCGGACCAAGAGACTTCTCGCGACCGCCGCGGCGGCCAGCGTGTTCGTGCTCAGCGCGTGCGGGGCGAACACCGCACCGAGCGACGACGGCGCCGCCGCCGACACCGGTTCGAACGAAGCGACGAAGGGCACGGTGGGCGTGATTCTGCCGGAAACGGCCACGTCGTCACGGTGGGTGGGCTTCGACAAGCCCCTGCTGGAGAAGGCACTGCGCGCGGAAGGCTTCGAAGCCGACGTGCAGAACGCCCAAGGCGAGGTACAGAAGTTCACGACGCTCGCCGACGGCATGATCGCCAAGGGCGTCGACGTCCTCGTGCTCGCCGCGATCAACAGCGAGGTGGGCAGCGCTGTCGTGTCCAAGGCCGAGGCCGCTGGCATTCCCACCATCGATTACGACCGGCTCAACCTGGGTGGCGGTTCGGACTACTACGTCTCCTTCGACAACGTCCGCGTCGGCGAACTACAAGGCGAAGGGCTCGCCGAGGCGCTCGAGGGTGAGAAGGGCGCCGAGGTCATCGAGATCGAGGGCGCGCCGACCGACAACAACGCGACACTGTTCCACGAGGGACAGCGCAACGTGCTGCAACCGCTCTACGACTCGGGCGAGCTGGAGCTCGTGCAGAGCCAGCCCATCGACAACTGGGACAACCAGAAGGGCGGCACGGTCTTCGAGCAGATCCTGACCAGCAACGGCGGCACGGTCGACGGCGTCGTGGCCGCCAACGACGGCCTCGCGGGCGCCATCATCACCGTGTTGAAGAAGAACGGTCTCGCGGGCAAGGTCCCGGTCACCGGCCAGGACGCCACGCCCGATGGTCTCAAGGCGATTCTGCGTGGCCACCAGTACATGACGGTGTTCAAGCCGATCGAGAAGGAGGCGGAGGCCACCGCGAAGCTGGCGGCGGCGCTCGCCGAGGGTGACACGGCCGCGGCCGACGAACTGGCATCGGACACCGTGCACGATCCGGAGGGCGACCGCGACGTCAAGTCGGTACTGCTCGACCCGGAGCTGATCACCAAGGAGAACGTCAAGACCGTGATCGACGCGGGCTACGTGCCAGCCAGCGACGTCTGCGTCCGCGACGTCAAAGACGTCTGCGACAAACTCGGCATCTCCTGACCGACCTCGACCCGCTGGGGCTGGCGGCGCGGCCAGCCCCAGCACCACGGAGACAACCATGAGTGAGCCCCTCCTCGAACTGCACGGACTCAACAAGAGCTTCGGGCCGGTACACGTGCTGCACGACGTCGACCTGAAGGTGCGCGCCGGTGAGGTCACCGCGCTGGTCGGTGACAACGGCGCTGGGAAGTCCACGCTGGTGAAGTGCATCGCGGGAATCCACGCCGCCGACTCAGGCGAAGTGTTGTTCCAAGGCGAGCGGGTGCACATCCGCAGCCCTAAGGACGCCGCGAGGCTCGGCATCGAGGTCGTGTACCAGGACCTCGCGCTCGCCGACAACCTCGACATCGTGCAGAACATGTTTCTCGGCCGCGAGCGGGGCAACGGCTGGCTGCTGGACGAGGCGAGCATGGAACAGGCCGCGAGGGAGACGCTGGCATCGCTGTCGGTGCGCACGGTGAAGTCGGTGCGCACGCCGGTGTCATCGCTGTCAGGTGGGCAGCGCCAAACCGTGGCGATCGCCAAGTCGGTGCTCTGGGACAGCAAGGTCGTGCTGCTCGACGAACCGACCGCCGCACTCGGCGTCGCGCAGACGCGCCAGGTGCTCGACCTGGTGCGCAGGCTTGCCGAGCAGGGGCTCGGCGTCGTGCTGATCAGCCACAACATGGCCGACGTCTTCGAGGTCTCCGACCGGGTCGCCGTGCTCTACCTCGGCAGGCTCGCCGCCGAGGTGAACACCAAGGACGTCACCCATGGCCAGGTCGTCGAACTGATCACCGCGGGCCGTTCCGGGGAGCTTGGCCTCGCCCGCCCCGACACCGCCGTCGTGTGAGCGAAGTGAACAAGGAAGAAACCACCATGACGCAGACCTCTTCCGCGCCGTCCGGTGCGGCGATCACCGACTTCGGCATCGACACCACCGCGATGTCGACCACCGAGGCGATCGGCGACTACTTCGCCCGGCTGCGAGGTGGGCAGCTCGGCTCGCTGCCCGCCGCGCTCGGCCTCGTCGCGCTGTTCGTGCTTTTCTCGTCGCTGTCCGACGTCTTCTTCTCGCTGCACAACGTCGCGAACCTGCTCGCCCAGGGCGCGGGGCAGACCATGCTCGCCATGGGCATCGTCTTCGTGCTGCTCGTGGGCGAGATCGACCTGTCGGCGGGCACGGCTTCCGGCGTGGCAGGTGCGGTGCTCGCGATGCACTACGCCGAGAACGGCAACCTGCTCGGTGGCATGGGCACCATGGTGTTCATCGTGTTCAACGCCGTGCTTGTACTCGCCGCCGTGCTCGCCGCGCTGCTGCGGATCTGGCCCGGGGTGGTGATGTCACTGGTCGCCGTGGCCATCTCACTGTCGGGCATGGCCGCGAACCCGTGGCTGGAGATGCTGCTGGCGCTCTCGGTCGGCACCGCGATCGGCTGCATCACCGGTTTTCTCGTCGCTAAGATCGGCATGCCGTCGTTCGTCGTGACATTGGCCCTGTTCCTCACGTGGCAGGGCGTGATCCTGCAGTTCATCGGCGAGGGCGGTGTGATCGGCATCAGCACGTCGGACGTGCTGAACAAGGTCGCGAACGGCAACCTGTCCACTGTGGGCAGTTGGTTGCTTTTCGTTGTCGCGGCGGGCGGATTCGCCGCGATAACGCTCGGCCAGCATTTCCGCAGGCTCAAACGGGGCCTCGTCACCCAGCCGACGCCGCTTGTGCTGTTCAAGGTTGGCATCGTCGCGGTGCTAGGCCTGGTGGCGACGGCACTGCTGACGGTCAACCGCTCGCCCAACGAGAGCATCGAGATCTCCGGCGTGCCGTACGTCGTGCCGATCGTGCTCGGTTTGCTCGTCATCGGCACCTATGTGCTCAACCGCACCCGCTACGGCCGCCACATCTACGCCGTCGGCGGCAACAAGGAGGCCGCGCGCAGGGCGGGCATCGACGTCACCAAGGTCAAGGCGAGCGCCTTCGTGGTGTGCTCCTCGATGGCCGCGCTCGGCGCGATCGTGTACTCGTCGAAGGTCGGTTCGGTGGACCCGCAGGCCGGTGGTCTCAACACGTTGCTGTTCGCCGTCGGCGCCGCCGTGATCGGCGGGGCGTCGCTGTTCGGCGGCAGGGGCAAGGTGATCGACGCCGTCATCGGTGGCACCGTGCTCGCGACCATCGCCAACGGACTTGGCTTGCTGCAGCAGCCCGCCGCCGTGGTCGCCATCGTGACCGGCCTTGTCCTGCTGCTCGCCGCGACGGTCGACGCGCTCTCGCGGAGGCGCGCGGTGACGGCGGCACGGTGATGCCGCACGGGGGAACCGGTACCGGCGGTGCTGGCCATGGTGTGCTGGGGGGCACCGTGGCCGGCGCTGTGGCCGGCACTGTGGTTGGTGCTGTGACGGGTGGTGGCACAGGGAGTGAGACGATGCTCTCGTGACCAGCACATCCGTTGCCCGACCCGACGAGGTGCGCCGGTATAACCGATCCAGCCTGCTCCGCCTGCTGCACGTCACCGGGCCGTGCACGCGGGCGGTGCTCGCGACGGAGCTCGGGCTCAACCGCAGCACGATCAAGACGCTGGTCGACGGGCTCGCCGAGTCGGGCGTCGTCGAGGAGCGCGTCCCGCGCTCAGGCAGGGGAGCGGCGGGCCGTCCCTCCCTGCTGGTGCTGCCGCAGCCGCAAGCCGCTGTTGTGCTCGCCGTCGACGTCCAGGTCGAGCATGTCGCGATCGCGCTGGTCGGCCTTGGCGGGCAGATCCTTGGCCGCAATCGGTGGAACCTGCATGGCCGCATGGGCGAGCCGAGTGAGGTCATCACGCACGTGATCGAGTCGACACAGCTGCTCGCGGCCGACCTCGGTGTACGCCCGGTGGCGGCGGGCATCTCTGTGCCCGGGGTCGCCCGGCGTTCGGACGGCTACATCCACGAGGCGCCAAACCTACGTTGGCAGGGCGTGCCGCTCGGTGAGTCCATGAGCGCGGGTCTCGGCATCCCCGTCACGGTCGGCAACGACGCGGAGTTCGCCGCGCTCGCCGAGCACCTGCGCGGGGTGGCGCGTGACTCCGACGACGTGGTGTTCGTCTCCGCCGACGTCGGCGTCGGCGGCGGGGTGATCGCTCAGGGATCGTCGCTGCGCGGTGGGGGCGGTTACGTCGGCGAGATCGGCCACATGATCGTGCGGCCCGGGGGCAGACGGTGTTACTGCGGCAACGTCGGTTGCTGGGAGACCGAGGTGGGTGAGGCCGCGCTGGCGCGAGCGCTCGACCTGCCCGACGACAGCCCACGCGGAGCGATCGTCGCTGAGCTGCGGCTGCTCGGGGAGGCGGGCACCGCTGGCGAGCACCTGGCGGAATTCGCGGAGTGGCTCACGCTCGGGCTCGTCAGCATCGTGAACGTGCTTGGTCCGGAGCTGGTCGTCCTCGGTGACCTGTTCGCCGCGCTGCCGCGACCGGTGCTGGACGACGTCGGCGAGCAGGTGCGCCAGCGCAGCATGGTCAGCCGCGCCGTTGGGGGAGTGCGGGTGGTCACCTCCGCGCTCGGCGCCGACGTGAAGCTTCTTGGAGCGGCGGAGTCGGCGTTCGAGGGCGTGCTGGACATGGTGTGAGGTGTCAGGCTCCTGACGTGTTGATCTGACGACGTTGTGGTCGTTGTGACGACCGAACTGTCTTCAGATCAACTCCTCACGTGGGTCCACCGTCCTTAGATACACCTCGGGCGGGAATCCCGGCTGTGGATTCCCGCCCGAGGGCGTCTAGGGGGCAAGCTACGCCTTACTCGGTCTCGTCGCGTTGGATCTCGGCCTCAAGCTCCTTGAGCCTGTTCTCGTGCTGGCGGGCGTGGTGACCGCAGAAGAGCAGTTCACCACCGGTGGGCAGGATCGCACGGACCTGTGCCGCCGCGCTGCAGCGATCGCAGCGGTCCGCCTTGGTCAACTCGGGGCGGGTGAGCGTTGCGCTCATTGGAGTCTCCCTCCGTCCCAGCATCGTGAGCCCGATGCCACTCGATTCAACGCCGTTATGCGTTGCTTCTACTGTTGCAGACGATTCCACCACCGCAAGTGTTCCCGCCAAGCTGGGATGTCAGTCACGCCGAATTCGTCCGGATGTCGCAGCCGAAGATCACGATCAAGTAGCCGACCGTCATGGAAACTCGTTTGCGCACGTCAGGCACTATGGCATGGTGACTGGATCGCGTGTGGCACCCCGGCTGGCGCAGGCGCCCGCCCCGGTGCTGTTCGCCATCAGCGGAACGTCGATGTACGTCGGCGCGGCGATGGCGGTATGGCTGTTCGACGATGCCACTCCCTCCGGCGTGGCCTGGCTGCGGTGTCTCGGCGCGGCGCTGGTGCTGCTGGCGTGGCGCAGACCACCGCGCGCGGCGTGGCGCGGCAAGGCGCTGCTGCTCGCTGGCGCGTTCGGCACCGTGACGGCGGGCATGAACGTGGTCTTCTACGAGGCGATCGCTCGGCTGCCGCTCGGCACGGCGGTCGCCCTTGAGTTCGTCGGACCGGTGGTGGTCGCCGCGTTCGGCTCCCGGACCCGCCGAGATATCGCCGCGCTGTTGATGGTCGCGCTCGGCGTGGTGCTCATCGCCGACGTCCAGCTCGCGGGCGAACCCCTCGGCGTGGCGTTCGCGCTCGCGGCGGCGGCTGCCTGGGCGGGCTACATCGTGCTCGGCAACCGGGTCGCGCTCGCCGACACCGGTGTGTCGGGTTTCGACAGCCTCGCGGTCGGTTTCGCGGTGGCCACCGTGGTGCTCTCGCCGCTCGCGCTTGGCACCGGCGAAGTGTGGGGCGCACCTGATCTGTTGGCGCTCGGTGTCGGGGTCGGCGTGCTCTCCACGGTCGTGCCTTACACGCTGGACCAATTCGTGCTGCGCAAGGTCGGTCGAGCCGCGTTCGCACTCTTGCTCGCGCTGCTGCCGGTGACGGCGACCGTGATCGGGCTCGTCGTGCTGGCGCAGGTACCGACCGGTATGGAGGCGCTTGGCATTCTCGCCGTCGTCATCGGCGTGGCGCTGCGCTCGCGTGAGGACGGCCAGCGGACGGCTGAGTCGCCGCAGGAACCGCCGTGAGGTGCCATGAAGGGCATCTTACTGGCGCCTGACGCCAGTAAGATGCCCTTCATGGCACCTCAGGCCGTCAGCTCCGGCGGCCTCCCGCTGCGCTCCACCAGCAGCCGTTTGAGGATCTTTCCCGTGGTGTTGCGTGGCAGCCGCGTCAGGAACGTGACGTCCCTCGGCACGGAGAAGCGGCTCAACCGGTGGTGGATGTAGGAGCGCACCATCGCGGGGTCGAGCCGCGATCCCGTCCTCGGCACGATGAACGCGGCGAGGCGCTGGCCGTACTCGTCGTCCGGTACACCGACCACGGCCACCTCGCTGACCTGCGGCAGCGCTGCCAGGGCCTCCTCGACTGGCCGAGGGAACACGTTCTCTCCGCCGGAGATGATCATTTCGTCATCGCGGCCGGAGACGAACAGCCTGCCGTCCGCGTCCACGTAGCCGAGATCGCCCGTGTCCATGAAGGTGTCCTTGACCTCGGCCGAGTTGCCGTCGGTGTAGCCGTCGAACAGCATCTCGTTGCCGACGAAGATCCTGCCGACCGAGCCGCGCGGCACTCGCAGCCCGTCTTGGTCAAGGATCGCGATCTGCGTGCCAAGCGCGGGATACCCCGCGGTGGTCGGCGCCGCCCGCAGATCCTCGGGAGTCGCCACGGTCGCCTGCGACACCTCGGTGGAGCCGTAGAAGTTGTAGAGGATGTCGCCGAAGGCATCCATGAACCCGGTGACGAGCGGACCAGGCAACACGGAGCCGCTGCTTGCCGCGATGCGCAGGCTCGACGTGTCGTATTTGTCCCTGACTTCGGCAGGCAGGTTGAGAATGCGTTGCAGCATGATGGGCACCGCGATCAGCGTGGTGGCCCGGTGCTGCGAGATCGCTCGCAGGCACTCCTCGGCGTCGAACCTGTCCTGCAGGATCACGGTCGCGCGCAGCGGGGTGCTGAGCTGCAGCGTCGCGAGCCCCCAGCTGTGAAAGATCGGGGCGGCGATCATCATGCGTTCCCCGGTGCGCAGCGGCAGCCGCGACAGGATCGCCGCGATGGTGCTCCAGCCCTTCGCCGCGGGCCGTTTGGCACCTTTGGGTGTGCCGCCGGTGCCTGAGGTGAGCACGACGAGTCTGCCTTGCTGTTTCGGCGGGGTGAGGGTGCGCTCTGGCGTGGAATCGATGATCTCGTCCGTCGTCTCGCGCCGCGTGGCCGTACCGCCTGGCGTGGTACTGATCTGGTCCACTGTCTCCGGCAGGTACTGCACCAGCGGCGCGAACTCGTCGTCCACGAACAGCGTGTGCAGTTCGTGCGCGTCGGCGATGTCCTCGATCTGCCTGCTGGACAGTCCGGTGTTGAGCAGGATCAGCGTGGCGCCGATGATGCCGCACGCCGTCATGCACTCGACCATCGCGCTGTGGTTGCGTGCCATCACCGCGACAGTCGTGCGCGGGCTGACGCCGCGGTCGATGAGGCCCGCGGCCAACAGTTGGGCGCGCTGCCACGTCTCGGCGAACGTACGCGGCTGGTGTTCGTCGATCAGCGCTGGCACGTGTGGGTCGCGGGCGGACGCCTGTGCGTAGCCGCCGACCAGGTTGAAGCCCCACCGGTTCAGCTGGTTGAGCTGCCGGATGCCGACGTTGGGCCGCGTTGGTTTGAGAATGCCGGACGTCACCAGCGTGCGTGCGATGTTGACTCGCGTCGACCCGTCCTGTGGGTGCGTCACGGCCTGGTCGGGGACGCGCCCCAGGTAGTGCGACACGCGGTCGAGCCCTTGCTGAACCCAGCTGCGCAGTACCGACTTGCGCGGCGTGAACTCGGCCGGCAGTCCGATCGGCGTCGACATCACGAACGCGACCTTGGTTCTGCCCGGCCGCGCGTCGCTGAGCGTCACCGAGATCCACTTCCCACTTTCCGGCACCGGCGCGAGCACGAACTTCTCGTGCTTGCGCCGAGTCACCGTTCGCAGTCGCAGATCGGTGGCGCCATATCCCGCCCGCGTGACCCGGACGGTGTATTCAGTCGTTTTGTCGGGGTTGGCGGGCGGGATCTTGGTGCAGACGCTTAGCCCCCGGAAGAAGCGCGGATACAGCTCAGGCCTGCTGAGCAGCTCCCACAACTCGCTTCGGGGGTGGTCGAGAACCGTTTCGTACCTGACGTAGTCAGACGACGTGCCACGCTGTCGTGACTGCTTCACCCTTTACCCATCCCCGCTGTGACGTAGTGTGCCCTCTTGTGTAGCGAGAGGGACAACACATGGTCAAGTACTAGTGCGGGCGGGTTAGTAAATGGCGTCCGTGATGATCCACCGGTACCGCTGAACGGCCGACCGCATACGCCATTCGGCCGAACTCGACGGTACGGCGGAGATGGACGATTCGGGCTTAGTCGAGGTAGTCCCGCAGCACCTGCGACCGAGACGGATGGCGCAGCTTGGACATCGTTTTCGACTCGATCTGCCGGATCCGCTCTCGCGTGACGCCGTAGACCTGGCCGATCTCGTCCAGTGTGCGTGGCTGGCCGTCTGTCAGGCCGAACCGCAGCCGAACCACACCGGCCTCGCGCTCGGACAGCGTCTGCAGCACCGACTGGAGCTGGTCCTGCAGCAGCGTGAACGACACCGCGTCGACGGCGACAACCGCTTCACTGTCCTCGATGAAGTCGCCGAGTTGCGAGTCGCCCTCGTCGCCGATGGTCTGGTCAAGCGAGATGGGCTCGCGAGCGTACTGCTGGATCTCAAGGACCTTCTCCGGCGAGATGTCCATCTCCTTGGCGAGCTCCTCGGGGGTGGGCTCGCGGCCGAGGTCCTGTAGTAGCTCACGCTGGATGCGGCCGAGCTTGTTGATGACCTCGACCATGTGCACCGGTATACGGATGGTGCGCGCCTGGTCGGCCATGGCACGTGTGATGGCCTGCCGGATCCACCACGTGGCGTAGGTGGAGAACTTGTAACCCTTGGTGTAGTCGAACTTCTCCACCGCGCGGATCAGGCCGAGGTTGCCTTCCTGGATCAGGTCGAGGAAGGCCATGCCGCGGCCGGTGTAGCGCTTGGCGAGCGAGACGACCAACCGCAGGTTGGCCTCGAGCAGGTGGTTCTTGGCCCGCTCGCCGTCACGGACGATCCAGCGCAGGTCTCTGCGCATCTGGGTGGCGAGCTTCTCGCCCTCCTCCTCGGCGACGCGCAGCCGCTCCGAGGCGTAAAGGCCTGCCTCGATGCGCTTGGCGAGGTCGACCTCCTCGGCGGCGTTGAGCAGCGCGACCTTACCGATCTGCTTGAGATAGGCCCTGACAGAGTCCGCGGACGCGGTCAGCTCGGCGTCCTTGCGGGCCTGCCGCAGCGCCTCGGACTCTTCCTCGTCCCAGACGAAGTCCCCGTCGGCCTTGACCTTGCCCGCCGGCTTCTGTTCCGCGGCCTCTTCCAGCTCCTCCGTCACGGTCGCGTCGACGACGTCGACCTCGACCGCCTCGAGATCAGCGAGGTCGGGGGAGTCCTTCTCCTCGGCGGCTGCCTCGATGGCCTCGGCGGCGTCAGCGACGGTGCCAGCCTTCTTGCTGGCTTTCTTCTTGCTTGCCGCCTTCGTGCCGCCCTTGCGACCCTTGGCCGTTTTCGGAGCTGACTCAGCGTCGGCGACACCCGACGCCGCGTCGGTCGTGTCGTCGGCGCGCTCTGTCTTCCCTGCCTTGGACCCGTGCCGGGTTGCAGTGTTTGCGGCTGCCACGTATGCCCTTTCGCAGCTCGTGAATCTGCTACGCCGAGGATTAACGACCTCAGCTGCCTTAAGTTTCGGGATAACGGCTCCTGCCTGCGGTTTCGTGTTCCGGAAGCGGGGGCCGTGTTCCATTGTAACGAGGAAGCCGCACTTGGCTCCGAAGCGATCATCGCCGACGCCGATCGTACCGTGTCCTCATCACCCAAACGGACTGGAACACGCCGCCCATCGTCGGGCACGAATCTACTCTCCGTCAGTGCGCGAGGCCCTCATTGGCCGCGACGGCCGCGCCGACGATACCAGCGTGGTTCTTGAGCGAGGCCACCGCGATGGGCGTGCGCACGGTCAGTAGTGGCACCCACCGCTCGGATTTCTTGCTGACGCCGCCGCCGACGACGATCAGATCTGGCCACAGCAAATTTTCGAACACGTTCAGGTAACGGGATACGCGTTCAGCCCATTCGGGATAGCCGAGGTCCTCGTTGTCCCGTGCCGACGCCGCGGCGCGGGACTCGCCGTCGACGCCATCCACCTCGATATGGCCGAACTCGGTATTGGGCACCAGCGTGCCGTCAACGAACAGCGCGCTGCCGATGCCGGTGCCGAACGTCAGGAACGCCACGACACCATTGCCGGCGCGCTCATCGCCGAAACGTACCTCCGCGAGCCCGGCGGCGTCGGCGTCGTTGAGCACGCCGATGTCGTCGACGTCGCGGCCTAGCCGTTTCGCCAACAGTTCGTCCGCGTCGGTGCCGATCCAGGCCTTGTCGACGTTGGCCGCGGTTTGCGTGACGCCTTGCTTGACCACGCTGGGCAGCGCGACCCCGACAGGGCCCGACCAGTCGAAGGTCTCGACCAACTCGGCGACGACGTCGGCGACGGCGTCAGGTGTGGCCGGCTGGGGAGTGGGGATGCGAATCCGGTCGCCCGCGAGGGAACCGGTGGCGAGGTCGACAAGCGCGCCTTTGATGCCGCTGCCGCCGATGTCGATACCGAAGCCGAGGGAGGTCATCTGGACGGTCGTCCCTTCCTGTCATCCATAAGCCGATGATGTGACTCTAGAGGGTCAACGCGTCGAGTTCGGCGTTGTGTCTGTATCAATTCCGAGAGGCTCTCCTGGAGCGTCGCGCACCCTCCGCCCGCTACATGCCGCGGTTGTGGTCGGATGGCGTCGTGACAGACGAACGGAGCTTGACCGAGATCGCCGAGACCGTCGCCGTTGACGCGGCCGAGTTGGTGCGCCAGCGCAGCGCCGACCTGCGGGACGGCGGAGCGATGAGCGTGGGGACCAAGAGCAGCGCGACCGACGTCGTGACCGCCGCCGACACCGAGTCCGAGCGGCTGATCCGGTCGCGGCTGGCTGAGCTGCGCCCCGGCGACGCCGTGCTGGGCGAGGAGGAGGGCAGCGGCGCGGCCGACGGCGATGCTGGCGGCGTGACCTGGGTGGTCGACCCGATCGACGGCACCGTGAACTTCCTCTACGGCTATCCGGCTTTCGCTGTCTCAGTGGCCGCGCAGGTCGACGGCGTCTCCGTCGCGGGTGCTGTCGTGGACCCGGTCAGCGGCAGGCGCTGGACGGCAACCAAGGGAGCTGGCGCATGGCTCGACGGCGTGCCGTTGCGCTGCGGCAGCCCGGGCAGCCTCGATCTCGCGCTGCTCGCGACCGGGTTCGCCTACCGATCGGACCGCAGGCAGCGGCAAGCGCGACTGATCTCGGCGATGCTAGGCAAGGTACGAGATATCCGCCGCGGCGGCTCCTCTGCGCTGGACCTGTGCGCGGTGGCGGCGGGCTGGGTGGACGCCTACTGCGAGCATGGGCTTTCTCGCTGGGACTGGGCGGCGGGCGCGCTCATCGCGGCGGAGGCCGGTGCTCAGGTGACGTTGCCCGGCGACGATCGAGAACTGGGCGCCGACGCCATCATGGCGGCAGCGCCGACAATCGCGGAGCCACTGCGGGCCGCCCTGATCGACTGCGGGGCCGCAGCCGTCTGAGCGTTCCTCAGCAGGTCTTCGGACGCGCTGCCTCGAGCAGTTCCTCGTCGATGTCAGGGCCGCTGTTGCTGGCCAGCTCACTGGTGCCCCTGCCGGAACCGCGTTTCGCCCACGCGCTGAGCTGGTCCAGCACCTCGATCGCCTCACTGCGCGGCATCACGTCGGTGAACTGGGTGCCGATGGCGAGGTCGACCGTCGCGTCCTTGCGACCGTCGTTGATCAGCTCGAGGCAGGTGTCGATCAAGCTCAACGTGCGCGCGGCGGCCGCGCCGTTGTCGCCGAACCGGATCTGCCCCTCACAGTTGGCGGTGCGGTCCTCGTAGGCTGGGTCGTTCGCGGGTTCGGCGACTTGGGTGAAACCGAGCTGCCGGAGTTCCGCGGTGGTGATGGCGGCTTCGCCGCGGAGGTCACCCGCGTTGAGTACCCGCACGGCGACCTTGCTCGGCGGGATCGGGGTGACGTCGTCCAGCGCGTCGTGGCCGACCGACGTGTACTGCCTACCTGGTGGTGCCGATGCCGGTGGGTGGCAGCGGATGGCCTCGTTGATGTCGTCAGCGTCCTCGAATACCGAGAACCACACGTAGAGCGACGCGGCGCCGAGCAGGGTGACAAGCAGGACCGCAGGCAGCGGACGGTGCTTCCGGTACGGGCGCGACTTACGTCCCGAGAACCCGATCCCCGATGGCACCTGCCTGTCCTTTCCGCTCAGCCAACCGCTACTCACGCCCCGTATATCGTCAATCAAGCGTAAGTCTTACGTCCCAGGGCCACCGGCTCAGGCATGGGATGCCGTGAGCCGGACTCAGCATAAGACCGCCGACAGGGTGACCTACCGGCGGTTAACCAGCTGAAATCGGATCACGATTGGGACAACCAAGGCAAGTTGACACGTCGATGGTTGGCGTGGAATTTGCGTGACCGTTACCCGAAAGGGGTAAACTCGACGTGACTTGCGTATCACTGCCGCGTGAGTAGTTGCGTGTGGGCACCTGCCATGGGCTACCCTCTGCGGGCTCCGGAGCGTGGAGGGATTCCACCAGGTATGAGGCGTTCTTCGCCGCTGACCCACGATTTCCCTTGCGATTCGGGCACAAATCTGGGTGCTGGATCGTTGTCCAGCGAAAACGGCATACCTGGTCGCAGACCGGGTATCCAGGTAACCGATGAACGATGCTGAGCGCAGGGGTGAGGGACCATGGCGACTGACTATGACGCTCCGCGCCGCAGTGAAGCCGACGAGCTGGCCGAAGACTCGTTGGAGGAGCTGAAGGCGCGACGAAACGAGACGCAGTCCGGCGTCGTCGACGTCGACGAGGACGCGTCAGCCGAGAACTTCGAGCTGCCAGGCGCTGACCTGTCCGGCCTTTCCGGGGAGGATCTGACGGTCAAGGTCGTGCCGAAGCAGGCGGACGAATTCACGTGTTCGGTGTGCTTCTTGGTGCACCATCGCAGCAGGCTCGCCGAGGAAAGCGGCGGCAAGATGGTGTGCAGGGACTGCGCCTGAGCAACGTGACGTGCGTGCGGCGGGGTGATGGGACTCGCGTCTGGTCACCCCGCCGAGCTGTCTTTGGAGGTTGTTACCGCTGGCTGTCGGTGTCGTCGCGGCTCGCCGCGATAGTGCTGTCGCGGCTCGCCGCGGTGGCCAGGAGCTCGGCCACTCGCTCCGGCTTGCGGGTGCTGAACAGCCAGTACGGCGTCGGGTCGTGCTCATCGACGACTTCGACCCTGACCAGCGTGCCGATCCAGCCCCGGTGAACGACGAACGCGGCCGGGTCGAGGCCGGGCCCAAGCGCGACACGCTTGTCCGGCTGCGCGATCACCTCGACCTCGCCGATGTAGCGGGCTGGCAGGCGCGCGTTCCCCACGTGTAATGCGGTTTCGCCGTCGTCCATCGTGGTGATCCGCACTGTCGTCTTGCCGAGCGCCAGCAGCAGGGCGAGCGCCAGCGGCAGCGTGACGGCGTAGGGCACCCAGTCCGGAATGGCCCCGTAGGCCAGTCCCACCTCGAAAGCGAGTAGGACCGCGGCGGTCAGCGGCAGCAACCAGCCCCACCAGGCGACGTAGAGCCGCTCCGTATACAGCACGCCGGGGGCGGTGCCCGCTACCGGACGCGACGGTTCACCAGACTCCGAGGAAACTCCCACAAGGTTCCAGAGTAGTCTCGGCTGCCGTGCCAGATGTTCAGGTCCCCTTGTCACGACTCGATCCCGATGTGCCGCTGCCGCGTTACGCGCGGCAAGGAGACGCCGGTGCCGACCTTGTCACCACCAGTGACACGGTGCTCGCACCGGGAGAGCGAGTGGTGGTCGGTACCGGGGTGGCGATCGCGCTGCCGGTGGGATTCGCGGCGTTCGTGCACCCGCGTTCCGGCCTCGCGGCCCGGTCGGGCTTGTCGATCGTGAATGCCCCGGGCACGATTGACGCGGGATATCGCGGTGAGATCAAGGTTTGTCTGATCAATCACGATCCGAGGGAGTCCATCAAGCTCCTGCGGGGTGACCGGATCGCGCAACTGATCGTGCAGCGTGTCGCGAAAGCTGAGTTCGTTGAGGTCGACGAGCTTCCGGAGTCCGAGCGGGGTGCCGGTGGTTACGGATCCACCGGCGGCCACGCGACCCTCTGATGGGACCACTCGTGATACACCAGGTGACGGACCCGGACGACGCGCGCGATGCGATGCGCGTGCGAATGATGGAGAAGTGGGCTAGTGGGAATTTTCGGTCGGAAGCGTAGCGGCGAGCCCGCCAAGCGGGGGCGTCACGCGCTGCCCGAACCGGGCGATGCCGACTACGTCGAGGATGAGCCACTCGAGTACGACGATGGCTACGGCCGTGGCGGCTTTGCCGGCTACGAGGAGGCGCCGCGCGGCGCGACGTTCGCTGACACCGACGGCCCCTACGACATCGCCGACGCGCCGGACGACAACGTGGCGCGGATGGACCTCGGCTCGGTGCAGGTGCCGGTGCCCGAGGGCGCGCAGGTGCAGGTCGAGATGGACCAGGAGACGCAGAACGTGCGCGCCGTCCACGTCGTCACCGCGCACGGCCAGGCCACCATCAGCGCCTACGCCGCACCGCGCACCGGGCATCTGTGGCCGGACGTGGCAGGCGAGCTCGCCGAACAGCTGCGCTCCGACGGCGCTACGGTGCGGCGGCTGCGCGGCGTGTGGGGCATGGAGCTGTCAGTGCGCATGGGCGACACGGCGCTGTTCTTCGTCGGTGTCGACGGGCCGAGGTGGATGCTGCGCGGCGTCATCGCGGGGCCGCAGCAGGCCGCGGAGGGTGCGCCGGAGATGCTGCGCGCGCTAGTCAGGGGCACGGTGGTGAACCGGGGCGACGGCCCGATGCCCGTGCGCAACCCGCTGCCGATCACGCTGCCACCCGCCATCGCCGAGCACATCGCGGCACGCCAGGGCGAGTAAGCGGCTACCCGGCGACGGCCAGGTACGCCGACACGGCCGCATGGCCGAGCCGCGCCGGGTCCGCGCCAATCGCGGCCAACGACGTCTCCCGCACAGCGGCCACCGGCAGTGCGTCCGCCCAGGCATAGGCGACATCGGCGGGGTGGACGTCGTCATCGAGGCACGCCGCGATCCCGGCGGGGACATCGAGGGTCGCCAAGGCCGTCAGCTCCGGCGCGGGGTGGGACGCGGCCGCGTCGAGGCCGTCCGCGAGGCCAGGGCCCGCGCGGTGCCACGCGCGGGTGAGTTCGGCGGCCAGCCAGGGCGCGACGTCCGCTGTCGCGATGTCGAGCGCTCCAGCGAGACCGTGGCCGCGCACCAGGCTCGCCGACGAGCGTGCCGCCAGCGCCGCTGGTGCCGCGTCCGCCGCGCCGTTCCACGCGGGCAGCGCCGCGAGCAGTCCGGCGCAGTGGCGCTGGTTGCGCAACGCCCATGACGCCGCGACGTGCGCGCCGAGAGAGACGCCGCCGACCAGCACGGGTTCGCCCGCCTCGCCCGCCGCGACGTCCAATGCCCTGCTGGCGGCGTGCACCAGGTCCGCACCCGGCTCCGGCGGTGGCGCGATGAGCCGGATCCCATGCTCGGCCAGCGGCCGCTCGAACGCCGCCGTGACGAACACCTCATCCGATCCCGTCCCGGGCAGCAGGATCGCGGTGCGCGCGGGCGGGCTCGCGGGAACGTCCATGCGCCTTATCATCGTTGACCACATCGGCGTCCACGCCGCTGGGCGCTACGCTGGCAGGAGTACCAGCCCAGAAAGCCGCACCACGACAGAAACGTGAGACCCGCGTGGCCGACCGAGTAGAGCAGGCACAGGCCGAGGCCGAATCCGCTGACGCGCCCAGTGACACCGGCGCGCATTCCGACGGCACCGATACGCAGCCGGACGGCACGGGCGTCACCCGCGAGGACGCCGCCGCGGACGCGCGGCGCAAGCTCGACGAGAAGTCGCTGCTGGAGCAGATGGGTGGTGTCACCGGAATGGTGTATTCAGCCATCCCGGTGATCGTGTTCGTGGTGGCGAACTCGCTCGGAAACCTCACCATCGGCATCTGGAGCGCACTCGCCAGCGCCGCGATCATTACCGTCGTGCGCGTCGTGCGCAAGGAGACCGTGCAGCCCGCGATATCGGGTTTCCTTGGCGTCGGTATCGCGGCGTTCATCGCGTACCGCACCGGCGAAGCGCGCGGATTCTTCCTCTGGGGCATCTGGGTCAGCCTGGTCTACGGCGGCGTGTTCGTAGCCTCCGTGCTGGTGCGCTGGCCGCTGGTAGGCGTCGCCTGGAACCTGCTCAATGGCACGGGCACGGCGTGGCGCAAGGACAAGCCGTCGCTGCGGGCCTACGACATCGCCACGCTTGCCTGCTCGGTGGTGTTCTTCGCTCGCTACACCGTGCAGCAGTGGCTCTACGACGAGAACCTGACCGGCTGGCTCGCGTTCACCAAGATCGCCATGGGACTGCCGCTGTTCGGGCTCGCGCTGATCGTGGTGATCTGGGCGATCCGCCGCTCTGACCGCCGCCTCAAGGCACTCGCCGCCGAACGGGAACAGGCCGAGGTCGACGTCGAACAGCGGCTGCGGGAGAAGTACTCCTAACGCGGAACACGGCGTCGGGAGCGGGGGACACGACGCGGCGGGGTGCTAACCAAGCGCCTGCCTGAGCTGGGACTCGGTCTCGGCGCGCGCCACGAACAGCAGCTCGTCGCCCGCATCGAGCCGGTCGTCCGGCTGGGGTGCGATGGCGGTCGGCCCGCGCAGGATCGCGACCAGCGTGGCGCCCGCGGGCAGCGCGAGGTCGCGTACCAGCTTGCCTGCCACCGCCGCGTGCTCCGACAGCGTCATCTCCACAAGGGCCGCCTGGCCTTGCCGGAACGTCATCAGCCGCACCAGCTCGCCGAGCCCGGTGGCTTCCTCCACCATCGCCGCCAGCATTCGTGGGGTGGACACCGCCGCGTCCACGCCCCACTGCTCGGTGAACAACCACTCGTTGGCTGGCGCGTTGACGCGCGCCACGACGCGCGGCACCTCGAACTCCTCCTTGGCCAGCAGCGATACCACGAGGTTGACCTTGTCGTCGCCGGTCGCGGCTATGACGACGTCGCAGTCGTCCAGCCCGGACTCCTCGAGCGTGGACACCTCGCAGGCGTCGCCGAGGATCCAGTCCGCCCGATCAACGCTCTCCGGCTCGAACGAGCCCGCGTACCGCTCGATAAGGATCACCACGTGGCCAGCACCGGTCAACTCGGTGGCGATGGACCGTCCGACGGCGCCAGCACCCGCGATGGCGACGCGCATCATGTTCCCTTCGGTTCGTTGGCGATCAGCGCGGTGATGTCGCGGGTCGCGGCCGATGACGTCGCGACGTAGACGTCGTCGACCATGCGCAGCGAGTCATTCTCGGCTGGCACCGCGGTGACACCGGAGCGGCTCACGAACGCGACGCGAGCACCGGTCATGTCTTGAAGCTTGGCCACGCTGTGTTCCTTCCAGGAATCGTGCAGTGGCAGCCGCAGCAGTGTGACCGTGCCGGTTGGGTCGCGCCACATCTCGGTGTCGCCGTCCGGCACCAGTAAGCGCAGGAACCGATCTGTCGTCCACGGCACCGTCGCGACGGTGGGAATGCCAAGCCGCTCGTACACGGCGGCGCGCTTCGAGTCGTAGATGCGGGCGACGACGCGTGGTACGCCGAACGTCTCGCGAGCCACCCGCGCCGAGATGATGTTCGAGTTGTCCCCGCTGGACACCGCCGCGAACGCGCTCGCTCGCTCGATTCCGGCATCGATCAGCACATCCCGATCGAAGCCGGTGCCGATAACCTGGTCGCCGTGGAAGTCGCTGCCGAGCCTGCGAAACGACTCCAGGTTCTTGTCGATGACCGCTACCTCGTGCCCAAGGCGTTCCAGCGCGCCCGCGAGCGAGGCGCCGACCCGTCCGCACCCCATGATGATCACGCGCACGCCGCTACCTCCCAACACCGTCTTGTCTGCCGACCAGGCTACTGTTGACGTCTCATGTCTACCGACCGACAGTCCGCATCGGGTTCCGATGTTGCCGACGCCGCGAACTGGCGGGGACAGCATCTCGATCTCACCATCGACGCCGTCGCGCACGGCGGCCACTGCGTCGCCCGGCACGATGGCAGGGTGATCTTCGTCCGGCATTGTCTCCCAGGGGAGCGCGTGCGAGCCGTGGTGACCGAGGACAACGGCGGGTCGTTCTGCCGAGCCGACGCCGTCGAAATCCACGAGGCCGCGCCAGGCAGGGTGACGCCACCGTGCCCGCTGTCCGGGCCGGGTGGTTGCGGTGGTTGCGACTGGCAGCACGCATCGCCCGCAACGCAACGCGAGCTCAAGGCCGCCGTCGTCGCCGAACAGCTCAGGCGGCTCGCCGGGATCGAGTGGGACGTCGAGGTCGAGGAACTACCCGGGGGGTCGTTGGGCTGGCGCACCCGTACCCGGCTCGTCGCGGGTAAGGACGGCCGCGCGGGACTGCGCGCGCACCGCAGCCACCAGGTGATCCCACTGGAAGGCCACGGCTGTGCGATCGCGGCGCCTGGCGCGCTGGACGACGTCCTTGCTCGCCGTTGGCGGCCAGGCGCTGACATCGAGGTGACCAAGGATGGCGCTGGACGCGTGCACGTGCGGTCCAGCGAAACCGTGCGAGGCAGGACGAAACACCGACAGCACGCCGGCGGGCAGGCGCGCGAGCGCGCGGCTGGACGCGACTGGCGGTTCGACGCGCACGGATTCTGGCAGGTGCACCCGGCCGCCGCGGACGCGTTCGCGGGCGTCGTGGCCGAGTGGGCGCGAGCGGATGCGGGCGCACTGGCCTGGGACCTCTACGCGGGGGTTGGGCTGTTCACCGCTGTGCTGGCCGAACAAGTGGGCGCGGACGGTCACGTCGTCGCCGTCGAGTCGTCCCGGCGGGCGGTCGCTGACGGCGAACGCGTGTTGGCCGACCTGTGGCAGGTGGAGTGGCGGCAGGGCGGCGTCGCGCGGCAGCTCGACCGCCTCAGCGGGCTGCCCCAAGTAGTCGTGCTCGACCCGCCCCGCAAGGGCGCGGGCAAGGCCGTCATCGACGCCATCGCGACCCGCGAACCCGAACGGATCGTCTACGTCGCGTGCGATCCGGCGGCGCTCGCCCGGGATGTGGCGCTACTCGCCAGTCACGGCTACCAGCTATCCGAACTGCGTGCGTTCGACGCGTTCCCGCGGACTCACCACGTCGAGTGCGTCGCGCTGCTGACACCCCGCCTTTAGCACCGCGTAGTGGGCCTCACAACGGCCGGGTGGCAACGTGGGGTGGGGTCGCGCTCCTAGACTGGTAGAACGGTTCCCAGGACATGGGCTGGAGACGAGGTGGAGCGTGACGTTGCTCGAAACCGTGCAGGAACCCCGGGATCTCACCCGGCTCAGTGAGGACGAACTGATTCAGCTCGCGGCTGAGATCAGGGAGTTTCTCATCGACAAGGTCAGCGCCGCCGGTGGGCACCTCGGCCCGAACCTCGGCGTCGTCGAGCTGACGCTGGCGCTGCACCGGGTGTTCGAGTCGCCCAAGGACGCGCTGATCTGGGACGTCGGGCACCAGAGCTACGTGCACAAGATGCTCACCGGCAGGCTGGACGGTTTCGACCTGCTCCGGCAGCGCGGCGGTGTCTCCGGCTATCCGGCGCGCGACGAGAGCGAGCACGACCATGTCGAGAACAGCCACGCTTCCACCGCCCTGTCCTACGCGGATGGCATGGCGAAGGCGTTCGAGCTGTCCGGCGCCGACGGCCGTACCGTCGTCGCCGTCGTGGGCGACGGCGCGCTGACCGGCGGCATGTGTTGGGAGGCGCTGAACAACATCGCGGCGTCTGAGCGCCCCGTCGTGATCGTCGTCAACGACAACGGCCGTTCCTACCTGCCCACCATCGGCGGTATCGCCGAGCGCCTCGCCTCGCTGCGGTTGCAGCCCGGCTACGAGCGGTTCCTGCGACGCGGCAAGGAGCTGCTGCAGCACACCCCAGTGGTGGGCAAGCCGATGTACGCGGCCGCGCACGCCGCCAAGGCGGGTCTCAAGGACGCGCTGAGCCCGCAGGCGCTGTTCTCCGATCTCGGGCTCAAGTACCTCGGCCCGGTCGACGGGCACGATCTTCACGCGCTGGAGTCCGCGCTCACGCGCGCGAAGGCGTTCCGGCAGCCGGTGATCGTGCACGCGGTCACGCAGAAGGGGCATGGCTATGAGCCCGCCGTCAACGACGAGATCGACCAGATGCACCAAACGGCCGCCGTGGATCCGGCGACCGGCAAGCCCCCCGCCAGCAAGGGCACCAGCTGGACGTCGGTGTTCGGCGACGAACTGGTGCGGGTCGCGGAGAACCGCTCGGACATCGTCGGCATCACGGCGGCGATGCTGCACTCCACCGGCCTGCACAAGCTCGCGGAGGTGCACCCGGAGCGCGTGTTCGACGTTGGTATCGCCGAGCAGCACGCGGTGACCTCGGCGGCGGGACTCGCGATGGGCGGCATGCATCCGGTCGTGGCGCTCTACTCGACGTTCCTGAATCGGGCGTTCGACCAGATGCTGATGGACGTCGCGCTGCACAAGCAGGCGGTGACGTTCGTGCTGGACCGTGCGGGCATCACCGGCCCGGACGGAGCGAGCCACCACGGCATGTGGGATCTGTCGCTACTGGGCATGGTGCCCGGCATGCGCGTGGCCGCGCCGCGTGACGAGCCTACGCTGCGGGAGGAACTGCGCGAGGCGGTCGCGGTCTCCGACGGACCCACCGCACTGCGGTTCTCGCGCGGCAAAGTGGGCGCGCCGATCGAGGCGGTGCGTCGGGAAGGCGCCGTCGACGTGCTGCGGGAAGCCACAAGCACTGCCTCCGAGTCCGGCACCGACGTCCTCCTTGTCGTGGTTGGCGCGTTCGGCCAGCTCGGTCTCGACGCCGCCGACAAGCTCGCCGACCAGGGCATCGGCGTCACCGTGGTAGACCCGCGCTGGGTGCTGCCGGTTCCGGAGGAACTGGTCGCCCTCGCGCGGCGGCACCGGCTGGTCGTGTCGGTGGAGGACAGCGGGCGGCACGGCGGTTTCGGCACGGCGTTCGCGCAGGCGCTGCGGGACGCCGACGTCGACGTCCCGTTGCGCGACATCGGTGTGCCGCAGCGGTTCCACTCCCACGCCTCACGGGGCGAGGTGCTCGCCTCGCTCGGTCTGACCGCGCAGGACGTCGCGCGTCGGGTGACCGAGTGGGTGGCTGACCGGCTGGACGGCGTCGTCGCCGATGCGGAACTGGACAACCGCGCCGTGGTGGACGAAACCACTCCGGAGAGCCCGAACTGAGCCCCCTCCGTGACCTGTGGCACGGTAACGACGTGCGAGTACTGGTAGTAGAGGACGAGGAGGCCCTGGCCGAAGCGGTCGCGCGGGGTCTGCGACGCGAGGGCATGGCCGTCGACGTCGCGCTCAACGGTGACGACGGCCATGAGAAGGCGATGATCACCCGCTACGACGTGATCGTCCTCGACCGCGACCTGCCAGGGATGCCGGGTGATGAGCTGTGCCGGGAGATCGTGGCCTCGGGCCAGCTCTCGCGCGTGCTGATGCTGACCGCGAGTGGCACGGTGGAAGATCGCGTTACCGGTCTCTCTCTCGGCGCGGACGACTATCTCGCCAAGCCGTTCGCCTTCCCCGAACTCGTGGCTCGGGTGCGCGCGCTCGGCAGGCGTTCCACTCCAGCGAAGCCACCGCTGCTGACGGCGGGTGACGTCCGGCTCGACCCAGCCAAACGCACCGTGCACCGCGACAGCGGCCCGATCGAGCTGACTCGCAAGGAGTTCGGCGTGCTCGAGGTGCTGCTCGGCGCTGGCGGCGCGGTCGTCAGCAGCGAGGAACTGCTGGAGCGGGTTTGGGACGAGAACGCCGACCCGTTCACCACGACGGTGCGGGTGACCGTGATGACGCTACGGAAGAAGCTTGGGGAGCCAGGCATCATCGAGACCGTCGTCGGCTCTGGCTACCGGGTGCCCGGAGCCGGGACCGCCGCGAACGCGTGAGCGGCTGGCGGGGGCTGGCTCCCGCCCGCGGACTCCGCGGGCGTATCACGTTGCTCGCCGTGTGCCTTACGGCCGGTGTCAGTGCCGCGTTGCTGGTACTGGCGTGGCTGCTGGTGCGTGACTCCGTTGCCGCCGTGCCGCAGATGCCGCCTGGCACGATGGTGGAGGTCGACGGCGTCCAGGTGGAGGCGTCCGCGCTGGCGGATCATCTGCGTGAGCAGGCGCGCGAGCGGGTGCTGCTCGCCGGTGGGCTGGCGTTCGGATTCGTGGTGCTCGCCGCTGGGATTCTGGCATGGACGCTGACCTCACGGGTGCTACGCCCGCTCGCGGAGATCGCGGGCACGGCGCGCCGTCTGTCCGCCGAGTCGTTGGACGAGCGGATCGGGGAGCTGCGACCGCGCGATGAGTTGGCCGTGCTGGCCGAGACCATCGACGACATGCTGGACCGGCTCGCCGGGGCGTTCGACGCGCAACGGCGGTTCGTCGCCAACGCCAGCCACGAACTGCGCACGCCGCTGACGGTGATCCGCACCGAGCTGGACGTCACCCTCGCCGACGCCACAGCCGACGAAGCCGAACTGCGGCGGATGGCGGAGGTGGTGCGTACAGCCACCCGGCGCGCCGAGCAACTGGTCGGCGCGTTGTTGCTGCTGGCGCGTACCGACGCCACCGGGCTGGCCGTGCGGGAGCCGGTAGACCTCGGCACGGTGCTCAGCACCGCGTGGCGGGCGGTATCCGAGGAAGCAGAGCAGCGCGGCTTGCGGGTGGAGCTGTCAGCCGCGCCCGCGCCCGCGGTGGGTGATCCGGCGCTGCTGGAGCGGGTGGCGGGCAACCTGCTGGAGAACGCCGTCCGGCACAACGTCGACGGTGGCTGGATCACCGTGCGCACCGAGGCATTCGCCACGCACTCGACGTTGACCGTGCGCTCGTCGGGTCCGCTGATTGACCCGGCCACGGTGACCGAACTGTTCGAGCCGTTCCACCGAGGTGGCGGAGGCCGCACTGGGCGCTCAGGCGCGGGTCTGGGGCTTTCCATCGTGCGGGCCGCCGTGGACGCTCACGAGGGCACGGTCGCCGCGGAGCCGGTGGTCGGCGGTGGGTTGGCGGTGACGGTGGCGCTACCCAGCACGTGAGCGCAGCGCCTCACTCAGCAGCTCCGCGGTCTGTTCGATCTGCCACGGGCGGGCTCCGCGCGCGGCCAGCTCCGCCGCGACGGCGTCGGGGGAGACGTCGTCGGGCGGCTCCCAGCACAGTCGGCGGACCAGGTCTGGCAGTAGCAGGTTCTCCACCGGCAGCTGAAGCCGCTCAGCCAGTTCGGTGAGCCCGGTGCGGGCGGCGGAGAGCCTGGCCGCGGCGTCCGGGTCGCGGTCGGCCCATCGGTTCGGCGGCGGGGGACCGCCGTTGTTCTGCGCCGCGCTGGGCAGCTCCGCTTTGGGCAGGCCCCGCGCGGCCTGGATGTGCCGTAGCCACATCGGTGACAACCGTCGCTGCATTTTGCCGCCGAATACCGGCAGCGCGCGTAGTTGTTCTACGGTGCGCGGATCGGCGCTGGCGGCGGCGATGATGGCGCTATCGGGCAGCACCCGGCCCGGCGCGCGGTCACGCTTGCGGGCGAGCTGGTCCCGCGCGTGCCACAGCGCCCGGACGGTGGCCAACGCCCGTGGCGTGCGGATCTTGTGGATGCCTGACGTACGTCGCCATGGTTCGGCTTTCGGCTCTGGCGCGGGGGCGGTGCGGACGGCCTCGAACTCCTGCTCCGCCCACGCGAGCTTGCCCTGCCGCTCCAGTTCCTCGGCGAGCCGGTCACGTAGCGCCAGCAGCAGTTCGACGTCGAGCGCCGCGTAGTTCAACCAGGCGGCGGGCAGCGGGCGAGTGGACCAGTCGGCCGCGCTGTGACCCTTCTCCAGCCGGTAGCCAAGGAGCTGCTCGACGATTGTGCCCAGCGCCACCCGCTGATACCCGGCGAGCCGTGCCGCGAGTTCGGTGTCGAACAGCGCGGCCGGATACAGGTCGAGTTCGGCGAGGCAAGGCAGGTCCTGGGACGCGGCGTGCAGCACCCACGGGGCGTCGTTGAGGACGTCGGCGAGCGGGGTCAGCTCGCCGTCCAGCGCGATGGGATCGATCAGGTGCGTGCCAGCGCCTTCGCGGCGCACCTGAATGAGGTAGGCCTTGGGCCAATAGCGGTAGCCGGATGCCCGTTCGGTGTCGACGGCGATCGCGCCGCTGCCCTCGGCGATCCGTGCGCAGGCGCGCCTCAGCGCTGTGTCGTCGTCGACGACGTCGGGTATGCCATCCCTCGGCTGGTGCAACGGGGTCACCGTCACCTGGTCCGCGAGATCGTCACCGCCCATGCCGTCAGCGCCGGGTGCGTCCGAGAAGTCCGTCACGGACTGAAACCCTACGGGACGGACGGATGTGCCGTCCGTCCCGTAGGGCCCGTGATCAGCGAATGACGCCCGCGCGCATGGCGAGGGCGACCATCTGCGCCCGGTCACCGGTGCCGAGCTTGCGGCCAATCCGCGACAGGTGAGACTTCACCGTGAGCGCGGAGAGGTTGAGCTCCTCACCGATTTCCTTGTTGGACTGTCCGTCCGCGACGAGCTGCAACACCTGCACCTCACGCGAGGACAACTCACGCGGGGTGTTGTCGGTGCCAGGCACCCTCGTTCCGGTCGCCAGTATCGGAGCGACGCCGGGATCGGCGTACACCCCACCTTCGAGCACCCTGCGGACGCCGTCGGTCACCGCGACTGGTGATGCCGATTTCAGCAGGTACGCCTGGGCACCTGCCTGGAACGCAGCCCGTACCGCGTACGGGTCATCGGACGATGCGAGCACCACGACGCGAGGCCACCCGTGGCTACGGAGCTCCGTAACCAGCTCGATGCCGCTGCCATCAGGCAACCCGAGGTCGAGGATCGCGAGATCGCACGGCCCAGTGGCCGACGCCCGTAACCTCGCCTCGGCCACCGTGGCGGCCTCGTGAACGGTACCCGCACCCATTTGTGCGAGTCGTGCGGAAATCGCCTCTCTCAGCAACGGGTGGTCATCGACCACGAGCACCGAGAACAGCTCTTCCCGCGGATGCGGAACCATGCTTGCCGGCAGGTTGCCGGCTGGCGTGGATCGAACGGCCTGTGTAAAGCCGACGGTAGCCACGTCACTACCTCCCTGGAGTCGGTCGTGCCCCCCGACCGGCACAGGCACTCTCGGCCATGTAGCCGCGCCAGCTATGGACCGAAAGTGGTGTCGTGGAGAGCACTCTAGCCGCCCGAGAGGGTCAGTGGGGGGATCGATTGGGTAAGTATTTGAACGAATTCATCACTGTCTGCCATCGATGTCCCACAAACGGGGTATTGAGTGCCAAATCTGTAACACTCACGACGTGGCACGCGATGTAACAGGATTAACCATCGTGAGATGAGCTTGCGAGTGCATGTGCATACCGCTCTCGCAGGCGGGGGCGCGCCTGCGAGAGCGGGCCTGGACGGGGCACCGTGGCCGCCCGTTCGGGCGTACGCGCGGGCGGTAGGGAGGAACCGATCTTCGCGCGAAACCACGAGTCCAGGTTGCTATAAGGGGGACGCGCGGGTGCCGCGCCGCGTTGCGTCGGATGGCAGCGGGATCCGCGCACGTTCGGGTGAATGTCACTCACCGGGGCGTGCGTCGAGGCTCGCCTGGGTTGTTCAGGAGCTATCGCGTTGCCCGAACAAGGTAACCCCAACCGGTGGCAGGCCCACCACACTGGCCATGAGCTGACAAAACGCCTCACCGTGTGGTCTCAGGTCGCTCGATAGCGGTGTCCAGGACGCGCGCAGTTCGAGGTCCTCGGTCTGCGACGGTCCCGCGATGTCACCGAAGCGAGCCGACGACGTCTCGGTCACGGTGCCGCCGAGAGCGGTGTAGCTGGCCTCGCTCGAATCGAGCGCCTCGGTGAGCCACGACCAGCCTACCGTGGGTAGAAACGGGTCGGACGCCAGTTCCGCGTCGAGTTCGGCGGTGACGTACGCGACGAGCCGGAGGACCCCGTGCCAGGCGTCCTGGCCATCCGGATCGTGCAGCAATACGAGTCTGCCCGACGCCAGTACCTCGGCGGGCCCAGTGACCTCGCAGCTCAACGCGTAGGACCAGGGCGCGAGCCGTTGTGGCGGCCGGACCGGCTCCAGTTCGATCTCCGGCCGGGACTCCACCGACCGCAGGGCCGCCACTGCTTCCTGAAACTCAGCAGGCGCTTGGGTCATCGCAGACACGACGCTGACTGTAGGACGGAACCGTGCCGGGTGGGCCGCAGCCACGCCGGGGACGGGGCAAGCGGACAGTACGAGGTGGCGGTCGGCCATGTGAGGGCGCGGGTGACGGCTGGCGACGCGAAACCGTGACATGGATCGCAGGCCTGCGGAATCAGTGGTGAACCGCCGTGTGGGACCATAAGAGTGATGCCCTCACTGACTGAACCAGCCCTGGCAGGCGCTCGGCGCGTTCTCGCGGAGTCGCCGTTCCTCGCCGCCGCCCGGGGAGAACGCCCGAGCCACATCCCAGTCTGGTTCATGCGCCAGGCCGGGCGCTCGCTGCCAGAGTACCGCGAGCTGCGCAAAGACACCCCGATGCTGGACGCCTGCTTCGAGCCGGAGTTGCTCGCCGAGATCACGATGCAGCCGGTGCGCAGGCACGGCGTGGACGCCGCGATCTTGTTCAGCGACATTGTCGTGCCGCTCAAGGCGGCCGGGGTGGAGATCGACATCGTCGCGGGCACCGGGCCAGTTGTCGCCTCGCCGATCCGGAGTGTCGCCGATGTCCGCGCGTTGCCGCCGCTGCTGGAGGGACAGGTCGATGCGGTCGCGGCCGGGGTGAAGCTGCTGGTCTCGCGGCTGGGGCAGACACCGCTGATCGGCTTCGCCGGGGCGCCGTTCACGCTGGCCTCGTATTTGATCGAGGGTGGGCCGAGCAAGCACCACGAGCGCACCAAGGCGCTGATGCATTCCGAGCCGCGGGTGTGGCACGAGCTCATGGACCGCCTGTCCGACGTCGCGCTGACGTTCCTGCGCGCACAGCTCGCCGCGGGGGTGGACGCTGTGCAGCTGTTCGACTCCTGGGCGGGCGCGCTGTCCGAGCGGGACTACCGCGAGTACGTCATGCCGCACTCGGCGAAGGTGTTCGAGGGCATCGCCGACGCGCGGGTGCCGCGCATCCACTTTGGCGTTGGGACATCCGAGCTGCTGCCGTCGATGCGTGAGGCTGGCGCCGACGTCGTGGGCGTGGACTGGCGCGTACCGCTAGACGTCGCGGTGAGCAGGCTCGCCGCCGCGTGCCCCGCTGGCAAGTACCGGCCGATCGTCCAGGGCAACCTCGACCCCGCCGTGCTCTTGGCGTCCTGGGACGGCGTGGAGCGCGAGGTGCGCCGCATCATCGCCGAGGGCCGCTCGGCTGCGGGTCACGTGTTCAACTTGGGTCATGGCGTGCTGCCGGAGACCGATCCCGACGTGCTGACCCGCATCGTGGAGCTGGTGCACAGTGAGCCGGTGCGCTGAAAGACGCTTTCACCGCGTTAGATGCAGCGAAAGCGTCTTTGGCCGCGTTGAGTGCGGTGAAGGTGTCTTTCGCCGCGGGAGCCTGGCATGAGGATCGCCGTCGTCGGCGGCGGGATCGCCGGACTCACCGCCGCCTACCGGCTGCGGCAGGCGCTGGGGGACGACGCTGAGCTCACGGTCTTCGACGCCGCTGACCGGCCCGGCGGCAAGCTGCGCACTGAGTCGCTCGCTGGCGTGGACGTCGACGTCGGCGCGGAAGCGTTCCTGGTCCGCAGGCCGGAGGCCGTGGCGCTGGCCGAGGAACTCGGTTTCGGTGAGCGAGTGGTGCATCCGACGTCGATGCGGCCCCTTGTCCGCGCGGGCGGGCGCACCGCCACGCTGCCGACCGGCACGCTGATGGGCATTCCCGCGTCGGCCGAGCAGGTCGCCGGGGTGCTGTCCGAGGACGGCGTGGCGGCGGTGGCGGCCGAGCCCAGCCTGCCGCCGCCGGAGCCGCTGGATCACGACGTCTCGCTGGGCGCGCTGTTGCGGGAGCGGTTCGGCGACGAACTGGTCGATCGGCTGGTGGACCCGTTGCTGGCGGGTGTCTACGCGGGGGGAGCGGACTCGCTCGGCCTTCTGGCGGTGCTGCCCGCGCTAGCGGAGCGGATCGACGCCGGCACGGCCTCGCTCACCGAAGCCGTCGCGGGGCTGCTGCCGCCCGCGAGTACATCGAGCGAGGCTCCGGTGTTCGGCACCCTGCCCGGCGGGTTGGGCGTCCTCGTGGACGCGCTCGTCGACGCCACTCGCGCCGAGGTCGTCACCGGCGCCGTGGTGCGGGAGCTGCGCCGCACCGAGCCGGGGTGGACCCTGTCCGTCACCTCAGCCGCGGGCACGAGAACCGAGGACTGCGACGCCGTGCTGCTCGCCGTTCCCGCGCCCGCCGCCCGCAAGCTGTTGGCCAGCGCGGGCGCCGAGCGCGCCGCCTCTGACCTCGCCGACATCGAACTCGCCTCCATGGCCGTCGTGGCCCTGGCGCTGCCGTCCGGCACCGCGCTGCCAGAGGCGAGCGGCATCCTCATCGGCGTCGGGGAGACCTGGGACGACGGCACGCCGTTCACCGCGAAGGCGTTCACGCTCTCGTCGCGGAAGTGGGCGCATCTCGAGAGCGACCACGACGGCCCGGTGCTGCTGCGCGGCTCAGTTGGGCGCTTCGGCGAGCAGGGCACGTTGCGCGCCACCGACGACGAGCTGATCCGCCGGGTCCGAGCCGACCTGGCCGAGCTAACCGGCATCACCGCGCAACCTGTCGCCGCCACGGTGTGTCGCTGGGGCGGTGGATTGCCACAGTACGGCGTCGGACACCTTGAGCGCGTCGCCCGCGTTGAGCGAGACGTCGCCGCGCTGGGCCGGATCGCGCTCGCCGGAGCCACCTGGCACGGCGTCGGCATTCCGGCATGTGTCGGCACCGCGAGTGCCGCGGCCCACGAGCTCGCCGACCAACTGCTGTCCGCGTCCGCACTGGTGGGAGACTAGAACCATGGCCGAATCGAATCCCAACGCCGCCCGCATCCGCGAGCTCAACGAGACCATCCGCTACACCATGTGGTCGGTGTTCCGGGTGCGGCCGGGCACGCTTGCCGACGACAGGGGACCGGCAGCCGCCGAGACCCAGAAGTACCTCGACGCGCTCGATGGCAAAGGCGTCACGGTGCGCGGCGTGTACGACGTCGCGGGACTGCGCGCCGATGCCGACTACATGATCTGGTGGCATGCCGAGGAGATCGAACAGCTCCAGGACGCCTACACCGGTTTCCGTCGCACCCCGCTCGGCCGCGCGTCGGACCCGGTGTGGAGCCAGGCCGCGCTGCATCGGCCAGCCGAGTTCAACAAGAGCCACATTCCCGCGTTCCTCGCGGATGAGGAGCCGCGTAAGTACGTCTGCGTGTACCCGTTCGTGCGCTCCTACGAGTGGTACCTGCTGCCCGACGAGGAGCGCCGCGCGATGCTCGCCCAGCATGGCATGCAGGCCCGCGACTACCCGGACGTGCGCGCCAACACGGTGGCGTCATTCGCGCTGGGCGACTACGAGTGGATGCTGGCCTTCGAAGCCGACGAGCTGTACCGCATCGTCGACCTGATGCGCGCGCTGCGGGCTAGCGACGCGCGTAGGCATGTCCGTGAGGAGGTGCCGTTCTACACCGGCACCAGGGTCCCCGCCGCCGATCTCGTCACCGGTCTGCCGTAAGTGCGCCGGGCGCTCGCCACTGTGTCGCGGGCACTCGACGTCGACCCGCCGCATGGCGCCGTCGACGGCAGGCAGGACTGGGACCTGTGGGCGCCGCTGTCCGGGCTCTACCGGCCGGCGGACGTCCTCACTCCTCGGCTGGGCGCAGCGTCAGCGCCACGGAGTTGATGCAGTACCGCTGGTCGGTAGGCGTGTCGTAGCCCTCGCCCTCGAACACGTGCCCCAGGTGGCCGTGGCAGGTCGCGCACAGCACCTCGGTGCGCGGACGGCCCGGCAGGCTGCGGTCCTCGCGCGTGATCACCGCGTCGGAGTCGGCGGGGTCGTAGAACGATGGCCAGCCGCAGTGGCTCTCGAACTTGGTGTCGCTGGTGAACAGCTCGGTGCCGCAGCCCCGGCAGGAGTAGACCCCGACCGTCGTGGTGTCGGTGTACTTGCCGGTGAACGGGCGTTCCGTGCCCGCTTGGCGAAGCACGCTGTACTCGTCCGGCGAGAGTTCCTCCCGCCATTCCTGATCAGATTTGACGACTTTGGGGGTAGCGCCAACAACTGGTTCCATGCCAGCCACGGTACCCGCCGGGCTCAGCCCCCGAGCCAGGTCAGTGCCATGCGCAGCGTCTCCCACGCGCCGAAAAGCACACCGAGCAGGATCAGCGTGACGACGAGCCAGGCGAAGTGCCTGCGCACGCCGCCGATGCGGTTCGTGGACTCCGCGAAGTCGGCCACACCAGCCAGCGAGGACTCGATCGTGAACTTCGGACCGCTGCGCTCCATCCGGTCTAGGTGTGCCGCGAACGCGCGCGCCTCCGGGTCATCGGGGTCGAGGCCGATCAGGTCGTCGGTGAACCGCGAGTTGGGGCCTGCGTCGTGTTCGTCACGCGCCATGGTTCCACCGTATGGCAATCTCGCGGGTTTTCCTACGTCGGCTGTTAGCGTGGATCGGAGTCGATTAGCAGCGACCCGTTGGAGCGGACCACCCGCAGTTGTCTGCGTTCACTGTTCTGGTCGTCACCATCCTCGATCTCGGTGACCGTCGTGCTGATCGTGACGGAGCCGTCGTCGTTGTACTCGCCCCTGGCCTTCTCCGCGTAAACTTGGCTGAACTCCGACCAGTGCTCTTCGAACTCCTCGTAGCTTCCGAACTCCTCCTGCGCCCGCGGCGTGAGCATGTCCCATGACCTGCTCATGCCCGCGGGGAAGGTGTAGAAGTCGATGACGAGCTGACCGGCCTGTGAGAAGGGGATCGGGTCGTTGCCCGCGTTGCCCTCCGTCGTCTCGTCCGGGGGTTCTGACGTCGTCGGCGGCGCGGTCGTTGTGGTCGTCTCCTGACCGCTGCCCTGGTTCGGTGCCGCCGTGCCCGGCTGATCGTCGCCGGACAGCAGCGCGAACGAGATGCCGACGAGCGCGAGCAGGGCGACCACGCCCGCGACTAGCGCGATGGTGCGCTTGCGGTCGTCGCGGTTCCGCCCGCCGGTTCGCTGCCCGGGTGGCGGGCCAGGCTGGTGTTCGGTCTGGGTCGCGCCGTTCATGCCATTGGTGCCGTTCACGGCGGTGAAGGCGGCGGTGCCGTGCGGGGACTGTTGCGGCGATGGCTGGTGCGCCGCTGCCGGTGCCACGGCCGTCCTGGTGCGCTGCCAGGGCGGGTTCTGCCCGTTGTTCGGCGGCTGTGGCTCACTCGGTGGCTGGGCAGGCATCACCGGCGGGGGAGGAGCTGGCACGCCACCACCCGAGGCGACAGCGGCGAGGCGTTCCGCGGCCTGCTGCATGCTGATGCGGTCGCCCGGCTCGGGACGCAGCATAGCCATCAGTAGCGCGGTTGCCGGACCGGCGACGCGTGGCGGGGTGATCTTGCCGCTCGCCGCCGTATGCAACAGCGCGAGTTGGTTCGGGTTGCTGCCGTACGGCGACTGGCCCTCGATCGCGTGGTAGAGCGTCGCGCCGAGTGCGAAGACGTCCGACGACGGCGCCGGGTCGGCCCCGCGCGCCAGCTCGGGCGCGATGTACGCCGGAGTGCCGCCAACGAGGCCGGTCTGGGTGAGTGTGATGTCACCCTGCGCACGGGAGATGCCGAAGTCGGTGAGCTTCGCCACGCCGGATTCCTCGATGAGGATGTTGCCCGGCTTGACGTCGCGGTGCACGATCCCGGCGTGGTGGGCGGCGACCAGCGCGTTCGCCACCTGCTCGCCGATACGGCACGCCTCGGCGACCGACATCGTGCCGTGTTGCGCGAGCAGCTGCGACAGGCTCCGCGACGGCAGGTACTCCATCACAAGGCACGGATCGCCCTCGTGTTCGGTGATGTCGTAGACGACGATGGCGTTGGGATGCTGGAGCCGTGCCGCGATCTTGGCCTCGCGCATCGCGCGCCGGTGCAGGTCGGCGCGATCGGCCTCAGACAGCCCTTGCTGACCAACGACCTTTTTGACCGCGACGGATCGCTCTAGTCGCTCGTCGACGGCGCGCCAGACGACGCCCATCGCGCCGGTGCCGATGTGCTCGACGAGTCGATAGTGCCCTGCTACCAGTTGCCCTGTTTCGATGACGAACGCTCCTAGCGAGAGGGTTTCCGCGCCAGAGTTAACGATGTGTGTCTCGGGTGTGCGCTACCGCGTGTCACCACGGCGCGGGGGATGACACCGCCGCAGGACAGCATCGCGAACGCCCGATCGAGTGTACTGGCGAGTGCCCGCGGGTCCTATGTCGGCCGCCACTCACTCACTTGGGCGTGTCGCGGTCAGGCCGTCCGGTGTTACCCGCATGGCGGCCGGCGATGCGGGCCTCCGCACGATGCGATAGACGCCGACCCCGCCAATCAGGGCGAACGCGGCGTAACAGGCGATCAGGGTGGGCGGGGTTTGGCCGGTCAACGCGTCACCGAGAACGACGACCGCCGCCGTACCCGGCACGCTACCGAGCGCGGTGCCCAGTAGGTATGGGCGCAACGGGATGGACGACAGCCCACAGCAGTAGCTCATCGGCGCGAACGGGATCACCGGGATGAGTCGTAGGGAAGCGACGCCGAGCACCCCGCCGCCGGTGAGTTTCGCGTCGACGGCGCGCACCGCGTCGTGGTCCAGGTGCCGATGGAACAAGCGGGTGCCGACAGGTCGTGCGAGAGCGTAACCGAGCGCGCCGGACGCCATTGTCGCCGCGAGCGCGACACCGATGCCAAGCACGTTGCCCAGCAGCAGTCCGGAGGCCAAGTTGAACGCCGTCCGCGGCAGCGGCAGCGCTACGCAGACCGCGTATACGCAGAAGAACACCAGCGGCGCGGCCGGCCCTGCCGCCACCGCCATCTCTCGCACCTCGGTTGGGCTGGGGATCGGCGCGGTGAACGCGAGCACCACACAGGCGATGAGCACGCCAAGCGCCACAAGCAGCCGTGTCCGATCCCGCACTCGGATAACGGTAAGCCACCTCGGTCGGCTGGCCGCTGGGAGGTGGTGTGGCGACGTGACGGCGCCCGCGGCCATCGAAGGTGGAAAGTTGATCAACCTTGCTCCTTGAGTGACGAAGAATATCTGACAAACCGGGCAAAATTTGGTCGCCCGGGGAGTAAGGCTGATCAACTCAGTCGCGATCGAGGTCTCGGATTTGACGCATGCCGATATGGGTATATGATTGCGGAATGGCACGAGCAGCGACGACGTCGGACGTCTTCAACGCGATCGCTGAGCCGCAGCGCCGGGAGATCCTCGTGCTGCTGCAATCGGGCGAGCGGCCGGTGACCGAGTTGGCGCGGGAGCTGGGGATGACCCAGCCAGGGGCGTCCAAACACCTGCGGGTTCTCCGGGAGGTCGGGCTGGTTCGTGACCGCAAGGCAGGCAAGCAGCGCCTGTACGGCCTTGACGCTCGCGGGTTACGGCCGGTCCACGAGTGGGTCGGAGGGTTTGAGCGGTTCTGGAACGAGAGCTTCGACCGGCTGGACGCCTATGTGCGGGACCTCAAGCAGGCAAGGAATGAAGGAGTAGCTGAATGAGCACGACGGGATCGAATACGCCGGCGCAGTCCGCGACCGCGGACCGCGAGATCGTCATTTCCCGAATTATCGAGGCCCCACGGGAGCTGGTGTTCGAGGCGTTCACCGAGGTCCGGCACCTGTCGCGGTGGTGGGGGCCGGAGGGGTTCACCACCACCACGCGGGCGTTCGAGTTCCGCGTCGGCGGAGATTGGGATTTCGTGATGCACGGGCCGGACGGGACGGACTACCAGGAGTGGATCACCTGGACAGAGATCGTCCCGCCGGAGCGGATCGCGATGATCCACGGCGAGCGACGTGACGACCCGAATGCGTTCGAGTCGGTCCTGACTTTCGAACCCGCCGGGGACACGACCCGGATCGAGATGCGCACGGTATTCCGCACCAAGGCGCAGCGCGACGAAGCGGTCGAGAAGTTCGGTGCGGTCGAAGGTGGCCAGCAGACCTTGGGCAACCTGGCTGGCTATGTCGCGCGGCTCGTCCTCACCCGCTCCGGGGCACCACGATCGGGTCCTCGATGCGAGTTGGGGTGAGTGGCGGGCCGTCCGGACGCAGGAGCGGGTCGCTGGGAGCGCCGTCTGGATCCCCGCGCCACGTTCGGCACACCTGGCCAATCGCGATCGGGTGGATGGTCAGCGTGCCGTCGGCGCCGATGTGCAGCCGCAGGAACCCCTTGTGGTCCTCGATGCTCTGACCCGCCATCAGCTCATTGAGGTTGATGCCGAATCGGCTGGCGATCATCAGGTACGCCGCGACCAGCTCACTGTGCGCGAAGCCAAGCACCAGCGGCGTGCCGACGACGATCAGCAGCAGCGTCGCCCAGTTCGTCACCAGGTTGTGCGGCACAAGCCGGTACAGCTCAATGACGCCTAGTGCCCAGGTGACGTTCAGCGCGATGTGCGCGACGCCGTGCAGCGAACCGGCCACGGTCGCCGGTCTGCGTGGCGTGTGCGCGTCCATCCTGGCGAAGAAGATCCCGGCCAGCACCAACAGCCCACCGAGGATCACCGCGGGCGTCCAGCTGGCGACCAGTGCGAAGAACCCGCGTTCCTCGCCGCCGAACGGGCCCGCGATGCCGAACAGCACCGCCAGCGTCACGGCCGACTGCATCAGTCCCGTCATGCCCCAGAATCCGGGGTTGCGCCACGGCAGCCGGAAGATGCCCGCCGCGAACAGCCGTGACTGCCACTTGCTCGGGTAGCGCCCCGCGAGGTCGTAGGTCCCGCGTGGCTGCTCCTCCCGCTCCCGTGTCGTGGGTGGTGGCAGCTCCACCCGTTCCGGCAGCTCATGCGTCGCGGCGAGGTACGCACCGCCCAGCCCGCAGGTGATGTTCTGGCGCGAGCCGTCGCGCTCGGCGTAGCGGGCGTAGTGGTGCTTGTCGCCGGAGAGCATCACCCGGATCGACGCGCCGGCAGGGCGAACGAACTCGGCGTCGAAGAACTCGATGATGTCGTAGGCCGCCGCACCGGGTGGTGATGCCGCGTACACCCAGGCTGGCGACGGCGTGCACAGGATCACCGCGTCACCGGGTTCCAGCAGTGCCGCTGCCTCGGCGAAGTACGCGAGCTGGGGCGCGTCGATGTGGTCGTCGAACTGGGTATCGATCGCGAACAGCCACCAGCGCTGCGGTAGCTGGATCGCGAAGTAGCTGCGCGTCTGCTCGGTACACCACGCCCCGAACGACCGCTGCTGCGCGAACACCCGCAGGAACGCCGTCAGCCCGTCGTACCAGTCGTGGTTGCCGGGCAACGCGAACAGCGCTGGCCTCGGTTCGCCGTCCGGTTCCGGGAACGCGGCCTGGTACACGCCTCTGGTGCGGTCCCGGTACGTCTGGATCGATGCCGCCGGGTACACCTGATCGCCGCCCATGACCAGCAGCCTGCCGCGCGGCAGTGACGCGTCGCCGACGTCGATCTCCTGTCGGGCCAGCACGGTGGCGACCGAGTAGGTCGCGTCGAAGCCGTCGCCGAGGTCGGCGACATAGTCCAGCCACAGCTCGTCGCCCTCGGTGTCGGTGTCGTCCCCGATACCTGTGACGGCGTTGGAGTGACCGCCGGTGTAGCGATACACCTCCCACGGCAGGCTGCCCTGCAGCTCCCGCTTGTCGGCGTAGGCGCCGAAGATCGCGGCCAGCAGGGCCTTCGCGCCGGTCGTGATGAGTACCCGAGGGGCTAGCCATCGCACGGCGTGCTGTCGGGTGAAGCCGAGTTCGTGCGGAGAACCATCACGGGCACGGGCATGGGAAGGCGGCGCTGCTGTCATGGGAGCGCATCGTAACCAGTGCGATAGGTGACGAGCTGCTGCCGCGCGGCCGTCACGGCGGACAGGTCACGCCCTGACTGGGCACGCTCCCGTCGACAAGAAATCCGGTGACTTGCTCGGTGACGCAGTCGGACCTGCCGACGGCCCCGTGTCCCGCGCCTTCCCAACCGATCCGCACCGAGGACGGCATCTGCTGCGCGGTGCGCTTCGTGCCCAGCTCGGGGGTGCGCGGGTCGGTCGCCGTGCTGACCACCAGCACCGGTGGGGCGCCGCGCATCGCGGGATCGGCCACCGGCTCCCGGCGCACCGGCCACTGGCTGCACCACACCAACCGCTGCGCGAGCAGTCCGCCGAACACCGGATGCTGCTGCCGCCAGTCGTCGGCCAGCTCGGCGATCCGCTGCGGCGCGAGCCGGGTGCCGGTGTCGTTGCAGGTCGTGGCCAGCGTCGCGTCCAGCACTGAGGGGTAAGGGTTGCCCATGCTCAGCGGCCCGACGAACTCGGCGAGCGGTCGGACGTCGCCGTCCCGCGCGTCGCTGATGGCCTTCGCCAGCGCCGACCAGCGGTCCGGCTCACCCAGCCCGGCGAGGATCGCACGGGCGGCGAGGCCGGGCGGCAGCGCGCCGTCCTGGCGCAGCGTGTCAAGTAGCCGTAGCACCGCGCCACGCGGGTCGTCACCGAGCGGGCAGTTCCGGGAACGGCAGTCGCGCGCGAAGGCGTCCAGTGTCGCCTCAGCGCCGGCCGCCCTGCCCTCCAGCACCGTCTGGGCCTGCTGGGAAGGGTCAGGGGTGCCGTCGAGCACCACCCTGCCCAACTTGTCGGTGAACCGCTGCGCGTATGCCTGCGCCACCCGAGAGCCCTCCCCGCGCGCGAGCACATGCAGGAACGGCGAGCCGAGCTGCCGCCGTATCTCGTCGAGGTCACCGGCGGTGCGCCAGGTGTCGAGCGCGCCCTGCTGGTTCTTCAGGATGAGTGCGCACTCCTGGCCAGCTTCGCGCGCCGCGTCGAACAGTGGGTCGAGGTCGGTAGCGGCAGGGTCGAATCCCAGCATGTCCCCACGTACGCCTGGGGGGACGCAGTCGGTCGGATTAGACTCCCCAGTCCCCCTTCGGTCGAAGCCGACGAGCGCGAACCGTTCCAGCACCTCATCGGGCAGCTGAGCGGCGAGACGTGCCGCGAACACCGTGCCTGGTTCGCCGTCGATGTCGTTGACGACGAGCAGCGGAATCTTGTCGCCGCCGCCCGACTCGGCCTTGAGGACGGCGATCCGCAGCACGCCACGTTCCGGGAGTTGCGGCGCGTCCAGTGTGCTGGCGATCGTGGCGCACGAGTAACGCACCGCGCGCGCGTCCCGTCGCCGCGGTGTGTCGAGCGCGCGGCGGGTGCCCTGGTCGCAGTCGTTCCAGGACACGAGATCATCGCTCTGCGTGCCGAGCGGTGGCAGCGGGGCCTCGTCACGAGACGTCGTGCCGCTCGGCTGTGGCCCGCCGTCACGAGCGAGCACGGCTGGCCGGTCGGACGGCCCCACCGTGCAACCCGCGAGCAGCGCGGGCAACACGGCGGCGAGCAGCACCGCGCGCCGCGCGGTTCCTGTCCGCGCGCCCAGCATGCCGGGCCGAGCTCGAGCCACGGTCGTCCCCTCCGCGTTGTGGTCCGGTTCCCTCGAGCATGGCACGGCGGGAGTGAGTGCGCGGTGAGACTGTCACCGCCTGCGGTAACGCAGCATGAGAAAGCCGTCTTCGTGGAGCACCGAGGCCAGTGTCAGTTCGCGCGGCACGTCGGTGACCGCGCCAGCGACGATCCGCTCCGCGCCAGCACCCGCCAGCACCGGAGCGAGCGTCAGGCACAGCTGGTCCACCAGGTCGCCCGCCACCATGCTGGCGAGCAGCCGAGGGCCGCCCTCGCAGTTCACCCGCCGCAGCCCGCGCGCGCCCAGCTCATGCAGCACCGACGGCAGGTGTACCTGACCGTCCCCCGCGACAACGACCTCCGCGCCCGCGTCCGCAAGCGCGGTGCGGCGCTCGTGCGGCGCGGCGTCGGTCGTGAACACGATCGGCGGGACGAGGGTGTCGGTGAGCAGTGGGCAATCAACCGGCAGCGAACACCGCGCGCTGACCACCGCGATCGGCGGGATCGCCGCGAGCCCGAAGCGCTGCCTGCGCTCGCGACGGCGCTCGCCGCGTTTCACCCCGGTGTATTGCTCCGCCGTCGCGGTGCCCGCACCGACCAGCACGACGTCGGCGAGGTCGCGGCCAAGCGCGAAGATGCGCTTGTCGGCGGGGTGCGACAGCCCTTCGGACAACCCACCGAGCGCTGCCGCGCCGTCCGCGGAGCTGACGAAGTTGACCTGCACCCATGGCCGGTCGAGATCATCGGGGTAGGCGTAGATCCTTTCCAAGTCGGCGTCGGAGATGGGCGCCGGTGCGGGTCCATCCGACGCCGGTTCGGGTGTTAGGGGCCACAGCGCATGCACGGTTCCATCTGACCACATCGTCCGCGCGGTTACGCTCGGACGGTGCCAGGTCAGCTGATCGATCGCGTGCCAGAGCTGGCGGCGGACGACCTCGTCGCCGCGCTCGTCCCGCCGCCCCGGTTCGACGTCGTCCGATTCGACACCTACGTGCCGAACCCGGACGAGCCGAGCCAGGCCACCGCCGTCGCCGAGGGCCAGGCGTTCGCGGAGCGCGTCAGCGCGGGCTCCGGCAAGCGCGGGTGGCTGCGGTCGCTGCTCGGTGGTTCGCGCGGGGATGGCACCGCAACACGTGGTCTGTACTTCGACGGCGGCTTCGGCGTCGGTAAAACCCACCTGCTCGCCTCGCTGTGGCACGCGGTGCCAGGCCCCAAGGCATACGGCACGTTCGTCGAGGTCACCAACCTGGTCGGCGCGCTCGGTTTCGCGGAGACCGTCCGCAGGCTGTCGGGCCACACCCTGCTGGCTATCGATGAGTTCGAGCTGGACGATCCCGGCGACACCATGCTCGTCACGCGGCTCCTGCGGGAGTTGATGGCGGTAGGCGTCCACGTCGCCGCGACGTCGAACACCCTGCCGGACAAGTTGGGGGAGGGCCGGTTCGCGGCCGAGGACTTTCTCCGCGAGATCCACTCGCTGTCCGCGCGGTTCGACGTGGTGCGTGTCGACGGCCCCGACTACCGGCACCGTGGTCTCCCGGACGCTCCGGACCCGGTCAGCGAGGAGGAGCTGACCGCGTCGGCCGCGCGTGAGGACGCCACACTGGATGACTTCGACGAGCTGTGCGGACATCTGGCACGGCTGCACCCGTCCAAATACGGCGCGCTCGTCGATGGCGTCAGCGCGGTGCACCTGCGAGACGTGACCGTCGCGCCGGATCAGGGCGTCGCGCTGCGGCTGGTGGCGTTCGCCGACCGGCTCTACGACCGCGCGATCCCCGTCGTGACCTCGGGCAAACCGCTCTCGGAGCTGTTCACCGACGAGATGCTGCACGGCGGTTACCGCAAGAAGTACCTCCGCGCCATCAGCCGCCTCACCGCGCTCGCTCGCGACGCCGCCTGAGCGCGAGTCCCCACTTCAGGTGCCGTGTGTTCTTGCTTCCGGTCCGAACCGCCGCAGCGCCAACGCCACCAGCGGCACCACCGTCAGCGCGAAGGCGATGCCGCCGAGGACGTCGGTGGGGTAGTGGAAGTCCAGCGTGACAAGCGCGACGCCCACGCCGAGCGATACCACCGAGCCGACGACGGCAACGACCCACCGTGCGACCCCTGGCCGCGCCAGCAATACGACCACCGCGCTGACGGTGACGATGCTGACGGTGTGGCCGCTCGGATACGCGAGATGGCCGTCGGAGAGCCTGCCGAAGGCGGGCTTGAGTACCCAGGTGTTGAGCGCGACCGCTAGCAGGGGAGCGGCGGCCGCCAACATCGCGCCGCGCCACCGGCGCTGCACCAGACATACCGCCACGATGAGCGCCGCCAGCGGTAGCACCACCCGCGGCTCAGAGGGTGCCACCAGCAGCCATGCCAGGTCGCCAGACCCGACGGCGCTGACCAGGACGTCCTCGATGGCGGCGTCCACCGCGCTCGCCTCATGATCCCCCGCGTAGCGCAGCCCGATCAGCGTCGTGATCAGCGCGCCCACCACCGCAACCACCAGCACGCCCCGATCATCCCGCATCAACATTCCGGTGGGCGGCGCCCGCCCCCACGGCGGGCGCCACCGTCGACCCCCGGAATCGTGGTGCGGCTAGCCGCGCGCGACGACGTCGGCGACGGCGTCGATGCCGCGGTCGAGGTCGTCCTTGCTGATTACAAGTGGTGGCGCGAGTCGCAACGTCGAGCCGTGCGTTTCCTTGCACAGGACCCCGTTGGCCGCGAGCGCCTGTGCGGCCTGCCTGCCGGTGAGTCCGCCCTCGGCGATGTCCACCCCGGCCCACAGGCCACGTCCGCGCACCTCGGACACGCCGTTGCCGACCAGCTCATCCAGCCGGGCGTGCAGGTGCGCGCCCAGCTCCGTCGAGCGCCGCTGGAACTCGCCGGTCGCGAGCAGCTTGACCACCGCGCGGCCGACGGCGCAGGCCAGCGGGTTGCCGCCGAACGTCGAGCCGTGCTCACCCGGCCGGAGCACGCCCAAGACGTCGTGGCTGCCGACGACAGCCGACACCGGGAGGATGCCGCCGCCGAGCGCCTTACCGAGTGTGGTCAGGTCCGCCCGCACGCCCTCGTGCTCCAGCGCGAGCAGCTTCCCGGTGCGGGCGAGGCCGGACTGGATCTCGTCCGCGATGAACAGCGCACCTCGGTCGTCGCAGATGCGCCTGACCTCGGCGAAATATCCCGACGGAGGGACGTTGACGCCCGCTTCGCCCTGGATCGGCTCCAGCAGTACGGCTGCGGTGTCGTCCGTGACGGCGGTGGCTAGCGCCTCGGCGTCACCGAAGGGCACCGTGACGAATCCCGGTGTGTAGGGGCCGTAGTCCGCACGGGCCTCCTCGTCGTCGGAGAACGAGACGATGGTGGTGGTGCGGCCGTGGAAGTTCGAGCTGGCGACGACGATCCGTGCGGCGTCGGCGGGCACGCCTTTCACCCGGTAGGCCCACTTACGTGCCACCTTGATGGCTGACTCGACGGCTTCCGCGCCCGAGTTCATCGGTAGCACCATCTCGGTGCCGGTCAGTTCGGCCAGTTCGCGACAAAACGCGCCAAACTGGTCGTGGTGGAACGCGCGCGAGGTCAGCGTCACGCGGCCCAGCTGCGCGGTGGTGGCCTCGACGAGCGCGGGATGCCGGTGTCCGAAGTTCAACGCCGAGTACCCGGCGAGGAAGTCCAGGTAGCGGTTGCCCTCGACGTCGGTGACCCACGCTCCCTCCGCTGCTGCGATGACGACGGGAAGTGGGTGGTAGTTGTGCGTCGACCACCGCTCGTCGGCGTCGATGAACTCCCGCGTGAGCGGCGATGTGGTGGCTGCGGTCATCGTCATGAGGCCAGATTATGCGGCCGGTGGGCGTTCGATCATCCGGGCATCGTTGCGCATTGCCATGATTCGTTGTGTAGTTGTCCGTAAAATTCGTCGATTCGTTGCGCACCGACGAGACGCTATTCGCGGGCGACACCGATCCGCGCTGGTAGTCGTGCGTAGCCGTTCACGCGTCTGACAGAGTGCACCCTGTGACAGCAGATCTCTCGTTTCTTCGTAGGCTCGTCCGTACCCAGCGGTTCACCCTTGGTGCGCCCAAGGAGTTCCAGGTCGCGCCAGACGGTTCGCGCGTGTTGTACCTGCGCAGCGGGGGCGGTTACGACCGCATGCACAGCCTCTGGTCGCTGGACGTCGTCAGCGGGATGGAGTCGAAACTGGTCGACGCGGAACAACTGCTGCCCGGTGAGGAAGAGCTGTCGCGGGAAGAGCGCGCTCGTCGCGAGCGCAGCAGGGAATCCGGCGGCGGTGTGGTGCGCTACGCCGTCGACACCGCGTGCGAGACAGCGGTGTTCTCGCTGGGCGGCACGTTGTACTCCGTCGACGTCGCCACCGGGAAGGTGGTTGAGCGCGTCTCCGGTGCGGTCATCGATCCCAGGCTCAACCCGCAGGGCACACACGTCGCCTACGCGTCGGGCGGCGCGCTGCGGGTGATCGAGCTGGCCACCGGCACGGACACCGTGCTCGCGGACGAGGACGACGCGGAGATCACCTGGGGTGTCGCGGAGTTCATCGCCGCCGAGGAGATGAGCCGCTCCCGCGGGTACTGGTGGTCGCCGAACGGTGACGCCGTACTGGCGCAGCGCACCGACAGCACGGGCGTGCCGCGCTGGAACATCGCCGATCCGGCTAACCCGGCCATGCCGGTAAACACCGTCGCCTACCCGGCGGCGGGGGAGCGCAACGTCGGCGTGTCGCTACGGATCATTGGACTCGACGGGTCCACTGTGGATGTCGAACGCGGCGACTGGGAGTACCTCGTCTCGGCCCAGTGGTCGGCGGGAGGGCCGCCACTGATCACGGTGCAGCCGCGTGACCAGCGCAGGCTGGACGTCCTCGCCATCGACGTCACGGATGGAACGACCTCGTTGGTGCACAGCGAGACCGACCCGGCGTGGGTGGAGATCATCACTGGCGTGCCCGCCTGGACACCGGATGGCAGGCTGGTGCGGGTCGAGACATCAGAGGACTCCTACCGGCTGGTCATCGACGGCAAGCCAGTGACCGACCCCGGGTTGCGAGTGCGCTCGGTGCTACACGTCGGCGACGAAGTTCTGTTCAGCGGCTCCGAGGCCGATCCGACGCAGATCCATGTTTACCGCACGGACGCGGGCAGCGTGGTACGGCTGTCCGAGGGCGACGGCGTGCACGTCGGGGCGGGTACGGCCGAGACGTGCGTGCTGTCGTCGTGGTCGCTGGACTATGCCGGGCCTCGCGTCAGCGTCCGGCGCGACGGCACGTCGGCCGCGATCGCGAGCCACACGGCCGATCCCGGCATTACCCCGAATCTGCGGATGCTCACCGTGGGGGAGCGGGACCTACGCTGTGCGCTATTGCTGCCGACCGGGTACCAGCCGTCCGACGAGCCGCTACCGGTGCTGCTCGACCCGTATGGCGGGCCGCACTCGCAGCGCGTGCTTTCCACCCGCAACGCGTTCCTGACCTCGCAGTGGTTCGCTGACAAGGGCTTCGCCGTGCTGGTCGCTGACGGTAGGGGCAGCCCGGGGCGCGGACCGGAGTGGGAGAAGGAAATCGGCGGTGCCCTCGCCGAGACCAGCCTCACCGATCAAGTGGACGCGCTGCGCGCCGTCGCCGCTGAGCGGTCCGAATTGGACACCTCTCGGGTGGCGATCCGGGGCTGGTCCTACGGCGGCTACCTGTCGGCGCTCGCGGTGCTGCGCAGGCCGGACGTCTTCCACGCCGCCGTCGCGGGTGCTCCGGTCACCGACTGGTCGCTGTACGACACGCACTACACCGAGCGTTACCTCGGCCACCCTGCCGACAACGCCGAGTCGTACCGGCGGAACTCGCTGATCGACGACGCGGCGAGCCTGGAGCGTCCGCTGCTGATCGTGCACGGGCTCGCGGACGACAACGTGTTCGTCGCGCACGCGCTGCGGTTGTCCTCGGCGCTACTCGCTGGCGGGAAGTGGCACGATTTCCTGCCGCTGGTCGGCACGACGCATATGACGCCGAGCGATGAGGTCGTGGCGGAGAACCTGCTGCACCTGCAGGTGGACTGGCTCAAGCGCCAACTGGGCTGACCGGTCTCAGAAGGCGGCCGCCAACAAGAGGCCCGCACCAGCCGCCGCGAAGCCCGCCAGGATCGTGCCGACGACGTTGACCACGGCCTGCCGCCGGGCGCCATCGGTGAGCAGACGCACGGTCTCGTAGCCGAACGTCGAATACGTCGTCAGCGATCCGCACAGGCCGATGCCAACCAGGGAGCGGACCGCGTCGCCGCTTGCGCCGTCCAGGGTGAGCCCAGCGAGCAGGCCGAGCAGCGCGGAGCCGAGGACGTTGACAGTCAACGTGCCGTAGGGGAAGCCGCCATCGCTGCGCCGCTGCACGGCGTGATCGATGAGGTAGCGCAGCACGGCGCCGAGCGCGCCACCCGCCGCGATAAGCAACGCCGTCACGTCGACTCGCTCGTCCGGTTCCGGCGGAGCGCGGCGCGGGTGAGCATGAGCCCCGCCACGACGGCGAACAGCGCGGCGACAACGGTGCCGATGCCGTAGAGCACCGCGACGACGGGTGCGCCCGCCGTGCCCGCGTCGAAAACCTCAACGACGTACGTTGACAGCGTGGTGAACCCACCGAGGAGCCCGATGCCGAAGAACGGCCGGAGCAACCGGTGCGGGCGCCCCGCTTCGGTGAGTGCGGCCATGAGCACGCCGATCAGCAGGCAACCGATGACGTTCGCCAGCAGCGTCGCCCATGGGAACTCACCAGGCGCCGCCGGGAGCGCTACGGCGAGCCCATAGCGCGCGAGGCTGCCGATGCCGCCACCGGCAGCCACCCCGAGCACGACGTCCCACCGGATCGTGCGAGGGGCGACAGTGGCGGCGGACGTCGTCTGTGAGGGCGACGTTCGCACGTCAGCCACCCGCGCTCACCGCCTGCGGTTGCCGCGCACTCGACGTCCGGGGGCGCAGCGCGATCGCGCAGCCGATGATCCAGGCGATGCCCGCGAGTATGTAAAGGTCACCCACGAAGTGTTGCAGCGGCGACCAGGTTAGTTCGATGTCGGGGACACCGGTGGTCCAATCGTGGTTGCCAGGCAGGAATTGGAACGGCGCGATGACGAACAGCAGCAGCGTCGCGCCGGTCGCGGCGGTTAGTGGCCAGCGGGCGCGTGAGCCGTCCCCGAACGCCCGAGCGGTCGCCGTGAGCATCACGACGGACCCCGGCACGATCCACACCCAGTGGTGTGACCACGACGTCGGTGACGCCAGTACGAGGAAGGTCCCCACCAGAGCGAACGCCGTCGCGGGGCCGCTGTGCCGGATCGTGCGCACCACGAGCGCTAGCAGCGCGAGCACTGAGAGGGCGACAAGCACGGTCAGCAGCGGCTTCTCGATGCCGAACCGCGCCAGTGCGGCCGTGACGGTCTGGTTCGCGCGATACGTCGAGCCGGTGATGCGTGCGGTGTCCCCGAACCCGCCGAACCAGTACTCCACCGACGCCGAAAAGCTGGTGAGGAACCCGATGACGGTAGCAGCGGCACCGGTGATCGCGGCGACGAGCGCGGCGCGGTAATCCTTCCGGACCAGGAAGAACAGCACGAACACCGCCGGCGTGAGCTTGATCGCCGCCGCCAGGCCGACCAGCATGCCGCGCGGCCAGCGCGGCGCGCGGGCCAGGCAGTCGGCCGCGACGAGCCCCATGAGCAGCAGGTTGATCTGGCCGAACGAGAACGTGTCCCGCACCGGCTCGAACGTTAGCGACAACGACAGGCCCGCCGCGGCGATCACTGCCGCGCCGCGCGAGCCGCCTTCGGGCCACACCCGCCTGCCGACGAGATACAGCGTGCCCGCTACCGCCACGATGTTGAGCATGAACAGCAGCACGAACGCCGCTTCGATCGGCAGCAGCGCGAACGGGATCGCGGGCAGGATCGCGAACGGCGGATAGATGTAGGGCAGTTCCAGGTCGACGTCGGTCATCGGCAGCGGGCCGTAGATGTCGCCGTTACCGAACCAGACGTCCACGGCGAACCGGTACACCTGGAGGTCGATGTGCGGGATGCCGAGTTGGAGTATGAGGAAGATCACGACGTGCACCGCGACGCCCACGGCGAGCACCACGCGGAACCGCGTGCTGTCGAGTAACCGGTGGGGGATGCTCTGTGTCACGGATGCCTTTCGTCGACTACGGCATGCCTACGTCAGAACACTGAGCTGCGGAGATGAGTGCGCGATACTGGGATCGAACCAGTGACCTCTTCGGTGTGAAATCCGCGCACCCGGTGCTGTGCTGGTCAACGCCGAGCGTACGACACATATGTTTCATCATCGTAGCCACCCTGGGACGGGGCTGTTGCTGTACTTTGGTGCTGTACTACTGCATGGCAAGCTACCTTGACGCCGTCAAGGAAACCTGTCATGGTTGAGGTAGCGGACAGCGCCCGCAAGCACGGCGTCTCTGACGGAGACATGTTGCATGCGTTGCGGGTGCCGCTGCGATTGGTCCGCCAGGGTGACGACCGGGTGCTCTACATCGGCGCCGACGCCGGTGGGCGACTGCTGGAGGTTGTGGTGATCGATCCGGATGGCGAGCAACCGGCGATCATCCACGCGATGCCGCTCCGTCCGAAATTCTATCGATTTCTTGCGAGGTGATGACCATGCCACGGACCCGACAGGAACTGGAGCAGGCAGCGGCTGATGCTGAGGCTTGGCTCGATTCGCTCGACCCGGCCACGGTCCCGGCTGAGGACACCTCCGACCTGCGCGAGATCGGCCTCGCTCTCGGTGAGCTGGTCAATCAGCAGAAGCGCCTTGACGAGGCGGTCGTGGCGGCGCGCCGCAACGGCCGCAGTTGGGGTGAGATCGGGCTCGTGCTCGGCATCAGCAAACAAGCCGCCCGAGAACGCTATGGACAGCTTGTCAACCGCTGACCAGCTGCGCGGTAACGCGGCCACGGCACGCTCGATTGCTGTCGTGCGGCCACGCAGGCGCCTGCCATTCCCGTTGTCCTTGCCGCCACTTGGCGGTGCCGTGTGGAGTCAACCCGGAACCCCGATCCCGGTCGGTGACCATCTACGCAACGTGAGCATGGATTCCTACGGTGAGTGCGGCCGGGATCGGGCGCGACAGCGGGGTTGACCCGACACGGTGCCGTAAAGATCATAGCGGCACAGCGGGGATGCACCCTAGGTGAGTGGCAATGTTGTGGTGACGAATTGATCCCGCTTTCGCACGTACGGCGCGTACGCCGACGGCATGTCTTGTGAGCCCCAGCCAGCGAAGCGGTCGGCTGGGGCTCACGCCTGTTCGGCGCGCGTCCGTCCCCGCGACCTGCGGGAGCGGCTTGAAGACGTACAGAAAGTCATCACGAACTCGACACCGATCACACGACACGATGCACGGCTGCGCGACGCGGCCCTGGTTGCAGCAAACGCGCCCGTTTTCAGAGACCGCTACCCCACAAAATCGCCACACATGGCCATGCGTGCCGTAACGCAGGCCCCGCCCCCGGAGTCCTAGGTGCCAGGGGCGGGGCCCACTGCGGACGCGTGACCTTCGCTTAGCCCAGCGCCCGCGCTTGGGGAGAGAAGTACCCAGTTTAGTAGTCGTCGCCTGGCCTGTCATCCTTGCACGGCTCGTCGCCGTCGAACCTTAGGAGGTCGGTGAGTTGCTCCGGGCTAAGTAGCGTCCCGGCCCCGCTATATGGCCACAGATGCCGAGCACACGACCTCGTCCGGCTTGAGTAGGTGCCGGCGATCTCCACGTCGACGTCCAGCAGCTCGTCGTTGCCGACTGCGGTAGCGCGTCAGTTGGGATGGCCGTGCTCGCCGAACCAGCGGGCGAGTCGGCCGCGCCGCGCGACGGCGCGGAGTCGTTGTTCGGTGGCGTCGCGTTGCGCGGCGGTGGTAACGATGAGCAGTTCGTCGCCGGTCTTGAGCCAGGTTTCGGGTCGCGGGACGAGCACGTGTCGGTCGCGGATGATCAAGCTTATGACGCTGGTGCGCGGCAGTCTAAGTTCCATGATCGACACGCCGTGGAGGCGGGAGGCTTCGGGGACGGTGAGGGTAAGTAGTTCGGCGTCGATGGTGTCCAGTGGTGCTGCTTCGATCTGGACTTCGCGGGCGGTGTCGGCGCTGGTCAGCCCAAGCGCGCGTGCCACTGGGCGGAGGCTGGGGGCCTGCACAAGCGTAAAGATGACCACGAGGACGAACACGATATCGATTAGGCGGTCGCTGCTGGGGACGTTCTGCACCACCGGGAAAGTCGCCAGCACAATAGGAACTGCTCCGCGTAGCCCGGACCAGGACAGGAAGAGCTGGTCGCGCCAGGGTGTCTTGAACCAGCTCACCGACAACAGCACGGACAGGGGCCTGGCGAGCAGGAGCAGGACCAGCCCGACGACCAACGCGGGTACCAGCTCGGCCAGCAGCTCGCTGGGTGTGACCAACAATCCCAGCATCACGAAGAGGCTGATCTGGGCGAGCCAGCCGAGTCCTTCGGCGAAGGATCGGGTGGCGGAGCGGTGGGATAGTCCGCTGTTGGCGAGCACGATTCCTGCCAGGTAGGCGGAGATGAACCCGCTCGCTTGCGCGGCGCCAGCTGCGGCGAACGCGACGATACCGAGTCCGAAGATCGCCAAGGGGTACAGGCCGGTTGCTGGTAGTGCCATGCGTCGCAGGATTTCGGCACCGACACGACCGAGCACGAGTCCGATCAGGGCGCCGACCGCGAGCTGGTAGAGCAGGCTCCCGGCAAGACCGAGCGGGTTGATGTGGAGTGGGGTGCTGCTGAACAGGAGCACGAGGATGACGGTGGGCGCGTCGTTGAAGCCGGACTCGGCTTCCAGCAACCCGGCCAGTCGCCGTGGGAGCGGCAGAATACGGAGCACGGAGAACACGGCCGCGGCGTCGGTGGAGGACACGATCGCCCCCAGCAGCAGGGCGAGCTGCCAGTTGACGCCTAGGAGGAAGTGGGCACCGGCTGCAGTGATCGTCACGCTTACCGCGACGCCAACAGTGGCCAAGAGCCCCGCGGGCGCGAGGAGATTGCGGATGTCGGACCATTTGGTGCTCAGCCCACCTTCGACCAGGATGACCGCGAGTGCGGTCGTGCCGATGTTCTGGGCGAGTTGGGCGTCGTCGAAGTCGATGCCGATGACGTCCTCGCCGAGCACGACGCCCAAGGCGAGGAACAGCAGCAGGCTGGGCAACCCGACGCGGGTCCCGATGCGAGTGGCGATGACTCCGGCAAGCAGGACGACACCAGCGACGAGCAAGGTGGCGTAAAGCTGCTGAAGGGTCATCGCACCACCTCTCGGGCTCCTTCATCGCTGGGTAGCGGATCGCCACCGGAACGATGTCTCGTGTCATACGACGGCTCCGCTGTCCGTGCGTACGTCCGGGCGTTGTGGACGTGGAGACGTGGGCCGTCCAGCTCCGGGGTACTTCTTGTCCAGTAGGATGGCGACGGGACCGGCGGTGGCGACGGTAGACACGGTACCGATGATCAATCCAAGTAGAAGCGCAAGCGCGAAGTCGGCGAGAGATCCGTCACCCAGCACCAGCAGCGCGCCGAGCACGAACAGTACACCGATTCCGGTGTTGACGGTGCGCGGCAGGGTCTGCAGTACCGCGGCGCCGACGATGTGGGCGAAGGATTCTTGTCGTCGGGTTCGGCGGAGTTCGCGTACCCGGTCGAATACGACGACGGAGTCGTTGACGGAGTAGCCGATCACGGTCAGCAGTGCGGCTAGGAACACCCCGTCGTAGGTCTTGCCGAGCCAGGCGAACGCGCCGAGCACGAGTAGGACGTCCTGGGTGAGCGCGACTACGGTGGCTACACCGAGGCGCCAGTCGAAACGTACCGCCAGGTAGAGAAGTTGGGCTGCCACGGCCAGCCCGAGCGCGATGAGTGCCTTGGTGCGCAGTTCCGAACCGAGGCTGGGTCCGATCTTCTCGTCGCTGAGTTGCTCGGTGGACCCACCGGTTTCGGCCACGGCCGCCCGAATCTGTTCGACGGCATCCTGCTCAACTGGTTCGGTCCGCACCGTGAGGGTGTCCTCACCGGAAGCCTGCACCACCGCTACGGGGTAGCCGGCGTCGGCGAGCGAAGCCCTCACCTGTTCGACGTCGACCCCAGCCGAGGTTCGGTATTCGAGCATTCGGCCGCCGGTGAACTCTACCCCGAGGTGTGGTCCGATCACGACCAGCCCGGTCAACGCCAGCCCGACGGCGACACCGGCACCGACGAGCCACCGCTTGGGCCGGGACAGGAAACCCGGCTCGCGTCGGTTGACCCACCGCCTCACCCGCCCTTCGTGGGTCAACCCACTCCACCGGGGCTTTTTGCCGAGGACCGAGCCGGAGGTCGTCTGCAGCAGCACCCGTAGCAGCACCAGGGAAGTGAACATCGACGCGATCACACCAATGGTCAGCGTGACACCGAAGCCGCGCACCGGCCCGGAGGCCAGCACGAACAACAACGCCGCGGCCAACAGCGTTGTCACGTTGGAGTCCACAATGGCCGATAGAGCCCCACGGAAGCCTTTCTCCACCGCCCGTGGTAATCGTCCGCCCGGTTTGGCGGTGTGTTCTTCACGAGTACGTTCGAACACCAATACGGTGGCATCTACCGCCATACCGATGGCCAGTACGAACCCCGCTAGGCCAGGAAGAGTCAAGGTCGCTCCGAGCGCGAGCAGGGCCGCATAGGACACCCCGGCGTAGGCCAGCAGCGCCAGTACCGACAGCAGCCCCGCCAACCGGTACACCGCCATGAGGAACAGCGCGGTTAGCGCGAGCCCGATCCCGGCGGCCCATGCGCTCGCATCGATCGCGGCGGCACCCAAGGTTGGGCCGATCGTGCGTTGCTCGATGATCTCCACCGGGACTGGCAGTGCGCCTGCATTGATCAACAGCGCGAGTTCTTTGGCTTCGGCGTCGGAAAACTGGCCGGTGATGCTGGTGCTGCCACCCATGATCCCGGCTCCGCAACCCACGCCCTGGTCGACCTGCGGGGCAGAGATGATGTCATTGTCCAGCACGATCGCAACCCGCCGTTGCGGGTCACCCAAGGGTGAGCACGCCGCCTGACCGGTCAGCTGGGTCCAGGCATCGGCGGCGTCACCCTTGAACTCGACGTTGACGGACCACCCCACCCCGACCTGCGATGTGCCGTGGGTGGCTTCGTCGACGCCGTCGCCTGTGAGTGCGGCGGGACCTAGTCGCAGCGGCTGGCCGCTTTCGTCGGGCAGCACCCGACTCCCGTCGGCGGAAGGTTTGTCCGGCTGCGTGCCGGGGGGTCCGACCCCGAGTACGGGGTGGAAGGTGAGTTGGGCGGTCCGCCCGATCACCTCCACGGCTTCCTTCGGGTCTTGCAGGCCGGGTAGCTCAATGATGATCCGGTTCTCACCGGAGCGGGCCAGCATCGGCTCGGCCACCCCGAGGGCGTCGACACGGCGGCGCAGTGCCTCGATGGTGCGGTCGGTGGTTTCCGCGTTCGCGGTGACCGTGGGCGAATCGTGGGCTTGTAACATGATCTGGGTGCCCCCGCGCAGGTCGAGGCCGAGGCGCGGGGTGGAGGTCAGGATAAGGAAGACAGAGGCGGCGAGCACGGCCAGACATGCGAAGGTGCGAGTCAGCAGTTCTCGCCGCGCGGCATCACGCGGCACGATGGGTTTTCCTATTCGGGTGAGACCCAGCTGCAATGCAAATGCGCTGCCGGGCGGGACTGCTGGCGCGCTCATGCGCGCCGGGGGACCTGCTACACGCTCACCCAGCCAGGAGGTGCCCGGCCCTGGGCGGTGAAGCCCCGCCACACCTCAGGCAGCGCGGCGCTATCGCTGTCGGCGATGCCCGCCAGCGTCGGCATCGGCACAACCGGGCCCGACGGGGGCGTCGTGGACGGCAGCGATTGATCGAGATCCCCACCCCGAGCAATCGCCGGGGTCGCGATCACGCGCGCCGTAGGCAGTGGCTGCATCTCGGGCTCGCCGTGACGGTCCGCGCGCGACTCAACGGGTGCGGTCTCAGCGCCCGCAGTGGCCAGAACCGTGGCGGGGATAGCCGACCCGCCGCCCCACAGCAACGCAGCCAGCACGAACAGAGCCCATACACCGGGCCGACGTGCACTGGCGGGTGCCATAACACTCCCTCGGGGACGCGTCGCGGTCACCATACTGTCATATGCTGCGGTGACCGTGGTCGGCGACTAGAGCGTGTCTCCCGATTCATCGGGCGAGCATGACGGTGGCGGCGAGGAGTACGCCGCCGAAGTAGGTCCGCGCGTACTTGTCGTAGCGGGTCGCGATTCCGCGCCACTGCTTGAACCGGCCGAAACCGCGCTCGACGGTGTTGCGCTGCTTGTAGAGCTCGGGGTCGAAACCCGGTGGCCGACCACCGGCGGACCCCTTGTCCTTACGGCGTTTGGCCTGGTCGGAGCGCTCGGGGATGGTGTGCCGGAGGCGTCGCCGCCGCAGTTCGCGGCGAGTCGACGGGTGTGAGTAGGCCTTGTCCGCCAGCAGGCGATCCGGCCGGTGCCCGGTCGCGGCCAGGGCCTCGAGCAACGGCGCCAGGCGCGGATTGTCCCCGGCTTGCCCGGCGGACAGCAGCATGGCCACCGGGCGGACACCGGAGGTGACCAGGGCGTGGACCTTGGTGGTCAATCCGCCGCGCGAACGACCGATCGCGTGGTCGTCCGGCTCGGAAATCTTGTCATTCGACCTGGCCCCCTGTGTGGTCCGCGGAGGGCGCGCCGGCGGCATGCTGGTGCGCCCGCACGACGGTGGAGTCCACCGACAGCAACCAGTCCAGCTTGCCCGTATCGGCGTGGTCGGACAGCACATGCTCGAAGATCCGCTCGTACGTGCCGTCGCTTGACCAGCGGCGATGCCGCTTCCACAAGGTCTGCCAGGGGCCGAACTCAGCGGGCACATCACGCCACGGCGATCCGGTGCGAAAGCGCCACGCGATCGCTTCCAGCACCTGACGGTGATCACGCCAGCGCGCACCACGCCGCCCAACATCAGACGGCAACACCGGCTCGATCGACTCCCACAACTCGTCCGTGATCACACCAGTTCTGATCATTCACCGATCATCAGCGAACCACCGGCCGATATTCGGGAGACACGCCCTAGACCGTCGACGGGCCCGACAGCTGCTGAGGTGCCGCGCGAGTTCCGCTGCTCGGTCCCGCGGAACTCCTTCGTCAGTGAGCCATTGGACGGCCATGGCTTCGAACTCGTCGTGTGGGAGTATCGACTCAGCCTCGGAGCAAGCAGGGGCATTCTGGTCATAGCACTTGGCGAGCACACCACTATCCCGTCGCGCCCTTTTCCAGCGGATTCGGCGATGTCTGCCGCTGTCGAATGATCATCAGTGGCCCCGCCGAACTGGTCTTGCATGGGCATGTATGGTGTCACGCGATCGCGGCACCGTGACACCAGCGTTGGGAGCCCCTCTCATGCGGAAAGCCGCCGGAGGACCTGTGCGGGTACGCGGTGCTGTTTCGCGCGTTGGGCCGAGGCTGCACTCGCGGCTGGGCGCGCTCGGGATGCTGCTGGCTATGCTGGGCGCGCTGTCGTCGACGCTCGGCACGACGGCGCTCGCAACTGCCGCGGGCAGCCAGCCACGTCCTGCTGCTGCGCTCGTCACCGCACACTCCGTCGCGGCGGATAGCGACTCCGGGGCGGGCCTTCACCGGTGCGCGAAACGCGCTATCCGAAATGACGGCCCGGACGACGATAAGTTCAAGACCCAGCAAGATCGAGAGCGCGCGGCAAGCAGGAGGGTCGTCGATCTCCAGCTGGACGCTGCCCAGCCAGAAGGCTGCAGCATTCTTCCTCCTGGAGCGACCTTCCAAAATGACCCACCGTCCACTGAGGACCGTTACGAGTATCGGGCGTATCGCACCTTCGACGGCCGCGCCCCGCCCCGCACCAGGTCCTGATTCCGGTAACGGATCGGCCGACGCCTCTCGCTCGAGCGGACCTCGTTCGACCTGGGGCGGAAAACTGACCTGCAGATCGACCCGTACTGCCTGATCGTGGACAGCGCGGTTGTGTCGGATCAACGCGATTCGTTCGTCCAGGTCGATGTGGACCCGCACGCGGAAGTACTCACACGGACGGTCCACGCTCGTCACCATGCGGTACTGATCCAGGGTGTCGGCCTTGCCGATACCGGACCCATCCACCGACTTCGACCTTGCACGCACCGTTCGTCGGCCGTCGCTTCGCCGTCACTGCCAGCTACCACCGCGATGAGGAGCCAGAGCGGGAAGGGCTAGTGGAGCGTGTCGGCCACACGCTGGCGTGAACTGATCAACTGCGGGCCGGCGCGGACAACCGGCTACGAACTCCGCCGGTCGAGCATCACGACACACGGAGCTAACGTATGACATCACCTTCCTTGCCCACTGTTGAGAACTCACAGCGGGTGTATTTGCACATCGGCGCGCCGAAGACAGGTACCAGCTATCTCCAGCACGTGATGGCGCGCAAGCGATCCCAGCTGCTTGAGCTCGGCCTGCTCTACCCGAAATCGGACAATGAGGGGCACTTCCTCGCGGCGCACGACCTGCGCGGGCTCGACTACTACGGCATCTCCGGGTCGAAGATCGCAGGGACCTGGGGCAGGCTCGTCGCGGAGGTGTGCGCCTGGGACGGTCCGTCGGTCATCTCGCACGAGATGTTCTCGCTAGCAGACGCCGACACCGTGCGGCGTGCGATGCGCGACCTCGACGGCCTCGAGGTGCACATCGTGATGACCGCGCGCGACCTGGCGCGACAGATCCCGGCGCACTGGCAGGAGGACATCAAGAACCGCGGCCTGCTCACCTACGCGGACTACCTGCACTCGCTCAAGCGCATCGACGACACGGTCAATCCGTTCTTCGCCAACATCTTCTGGGAGTACCAGAACCTGCCCGACGTGCTCCGGAGGTGGACGGCCGACATCTCACCCGAACGGGTGCACATCGTGACCGCGCCGCCACGCGACGCGGCGGGCAAGGACACGCTGTGGATGCGGTTCGCGCGCACCGTCGGCATCGATCCGGAGCAGTGCCCGGCCGATGTGACGCCCCGCAACCCGTCGATGGGCCTCGTTGAGACGAACCTGCTGCGCCGCCTCAACGCCAAGATCATCGATGAGATGAACGGCCCCAGCTACCACAACATGATCAAGCACTACCTGGCCGTCAACGTGCTCGCCGCACGGTCGGGGTCAGTGCCGCTACGACTGCCTGCTGAAGAGCACGGTTGGGTCACTGAGCAGGCCAAAGAGATCGTTCACGAGCTACGAGAAGCGAAGTACCACGTCGTCGGCGACCTGGAGGAGCTGATCCCGGTGTGGGAGGGTGACGACACCGCCCCGCGCCACCCGGACAGCGCCACCGATGCCGAGTTGCTCGACGCCTCGATCGACGCACTCGTCGGGATACTGCATCGGCTCGACAACCTGCGCAACAAGCTGCACGTCATGCAGAAGCGCAACGGGCTGTCGCCGACGAAGCTCGCCGCCCAGCGGGCGGCGCGTCGGTATCCGAAACTCGCAGTCACGGCGCGCGCCGCCACCGCCTTCAGCCGGCGGATGCGGAACCGCCGGGATACCCGGTGATGGCCATCAGCAGCGGGACCGCCGACAGCTACCGAAACTGGGACGCAGAGCGGCCTTGCTGATCAGCGCCCGTCTCGGCACAGCGGGTGCCGAGACAGGCGCGACTATGCACCTCTGGACGGCACCAGGGAAGTCCGCAGACAGGTCAATCCGATAGGTAATCCGCGTCTTCGGCCGGTGCGTCGTTACTACTGCGTCGAGCGCCGGAGCTCGTACCCCGTCGTGCGCGCCAGCCCGCGGTTGACCAGCTCCCGCCACCTGGTGGACGGTGTCTCGTCCGCGACGTCCTGACCGTTCCCAGTCGTGATCCGTGCCGTGGCGTTTGGAGCCAGCGACGGCGCGGCGGCACCGGTCAGTACGCCGCCGTGCTCAGGCGCGGGTGAATACAGCACCCCGGTACGGCACCGCATCGTGACTCGCTTGCCGTCGGCGTAGTCGCCGACGCGGTTGGCGTCCGGGTGCTCGTTGATGAGTGCGCGCCAGTCGTAGGTGTGCTCGATTCCGAAGTCGTAGGCGCGCAGCATCATCCGCAGCGCGGGCACCGAGGGACGGCCTACCAGTGTCGTCGTGCCGTGCGCGAACTCGTCCAGCGTTGCCTCGCCGGGTTTCTGCGGGCGGTCCTCGTACAGCTTGACGAAGGGCTGTTCCTGATCAGGGACGACCGTGCTGTCGACGATGAAGTACGTCGGGTCGATCCGCCGAACCCGATGGAGCAGCTCGGTGTGCCGGTAGGTGTGGTACATGAACCCGAGGTTCAGCACTACGTCGACGTCGAACTCCTCACGCCGCAGCACGTCGAAGATGTCGCCGCAGATGAACCGGTACGAGTCCGGGTCCGCGCCGTAGTGCGCGAAGTTGGCCTTGGCGTTGTCCACCGCCTCCTGGCGAGACTCGATGCCGGTGACGTGGGCCGCGCCGGTGCGCAGCGCGGCGAAGGACCATCGGCCGTCGTGGGAGGCCAGGTCGAGAACGCGAGCGCCGTCGAAGACGTCGCTGTTCGCCGCGAAGATGGCCTCGTATCGGAGATTCAGTCGATCACTTTCGGACCATACGGTGCTGGTTTCGAAGAAGCGTGGGTAGTCGTCGAAGAACATTGATTTCCTTTCTAGGGCGCCTGCGCCCGCCACAGCGGGAAACCGATACGGCGCCATCGCTCGTAGACGTCGTGCTGGGCAGGCCGACATGCGGGCCTCGCCGTGAAATGCAGGAAACCCCGGTGGTGGTGCGGCAGCGGGCAGCGCGGTCGGAGCCGCAAGGCTTCGCACACGCGGCGATAGGGATCTACACGGGAACGCGGCCGCCGCTACCGAGGTGAGTTGCCGGTCGTGTCGAGCGACGCCAGTGCTGCCGAGTCGGCATCGGGATGGTGCGCCCACCGGCCGTCGCTGGCAGGTGAGCGAGTGGCGTCAACCGGCCTGTCGCCGGAATCAGTGCCTGGCGCGGGGCGGGGCGCGGCCATCGACCGTGCGATACGCCCGATAGTCGTAGTCATCCTCGACCGGCTGACGTGCGGTGAGGACGATTCGTGCTGGAGGCGCGATGCCGACAATGTCGGGATCTGCCCCGGCGACCTGGTGGTCGATGACCCTTCGGGTGGTCGCGCGCTCGTTGTCCTGCGCGGACTTGGCCTGGTGGTCATCGGGGCCATGCGTGCGGTCCGCGCGTATCGCGCACCGGGACCGACCCGCTTCGGAGGCGCTGTCGGCCTCCATGGAATGCCTGGCGACACGGGACTCAGCGGCGCGCGGCTTGCTGTCCGCCGCAGCCGCGAACGCCGTCTCCCCCATCACGACGGCCAGGACGCCCAGCACGGCGAGCAGCACCCAAAGAGCGGTCCAGCGCAACGGGACTCGCCGATCACCCCGCGGAAGGACACTGCCGAGCGGCGCAGGTCCTGCGGCGGATTTCCGCACGAGGAACTCCCAACGCCGGGTTCAGGTGCTGCGACTACGCAGCGACCTTACCTAATCGCACACACACGGTCACCTACCGGGCGGGCCGCATGGCCTGGCCGGCCGTCAGCCAACTATTGGGCGGTCTTCGGGCAGCTCGTATTTGCGGGGCCGGTCGCGTAAGGCGAGGGCGGCTGCGGCGGTGATGGGGCCGAGCCTGCCGAGGAACATGAGAGCGGTGAGCAGGAGTGTGCCTGCGGGTGGCAGGTCACCGGTTATGCCGGTGGACAGCCCGCAGGTGGCGAAGGCTGAGATCACTTCGAACAGTACGCGATCGAGGTCGTAGTCGGTCATGTTGAGCAGGGTGATCGTGGAAACCATCACCAGCCCGACTCCGAGCAAGGCGATGGTCAGGGCTTGACGTTGCACCTCAGCGGGGAGGCGTCGGCCCATGACATGCACGGAGGGTTCGCCGCGGACCTCGGCGAGGATGACGAACGCGAGCAGGGCGAAGGTGGTGACCTTGATGCCGCCCGCGGTGCCGCCGCTGCCGCCGCCGATGAACATCAGCACGTCGAGGACCATCAGGGTTGCGGGTTCCATGGCGGCGGTGTCGACGGTGTTGAAGCCGGCGGAGCGGCTGGTGACGCTGGCGAACAGCCCGGCAAGCAGCTTGCCGCCGACGCCGAGCGGTCCCATGGTGTCGGGGTTGGACCATTCGACGGCGAGGATCGCGCCGAACCCGACGACGAGCAGGGCCACCGTGGTCAGCACGGTGATCTTGCTGTGCAGGCTCCACTGCCTGGGGTTTCGGGCGTTGCGGGCCAGTTCGAACAGCACCGGAAAGCCGAGACCCCCGAGGATGACCGCGGTCATGATCGGCACGGTGATCCAGGGATCGGACACGAAGCGGGTGAGGCTGTCGCTGTAGAGCGAGAAGCCGGCGTGGTTGAACGCGGACACGGCATGAAACAGACCGGTGTAGAGCGCCTCACCGAACGGAGCGCCGTGGCCGAGGGCGAGCCGGGCGGTCAGGACCACGGTGAGGATTGCCTCGATGAGGAGACTGATCTTGACTACGTTGATCAGGATCCGTTTCAGGTCGGCGATCCCGAGGGTGCGACGTTCGGCGTGCGCGGTCAGCTGCAGGCGCAACCCGAACCGGCGTGAGACCAGCAGGCCGAGCACGGACGCGGCGGTCATGATGCCCAGCCCGCCGACCTGGAACAGGACGAGGATCACGATCTCGCCGAAGGTGGACCAGTGCTCGGGGGTGTCGACCACGATCAGCCCGGTGACGCACACTGCGGATGTCGCGGTGAACAGCGCCACGGTGAACGGGGTCGAGACCCCGGACTCGGTCGCGATCGGCAACATCAGCAGCGTCGCGCCGAGCGCGATCGCTAGCGCGAATCCGACGAACAAGGCCCGGGAGGGATGCGCGCGCCGCCGTGTGGCCGCTCGACCACGCCGTAGCCGCCGCAGAGGCTGCAACAGAGGCGAGAGTGTCGCGGTCATGACTACTCGCAACCTCCAGCCCACCGTGTCGTGCCGGATGTGAGCGTAGCCGGTCGACCACCCGCTGTCTTGCCAGGTGCGACCGGCAGGGCCTGCCCCTGGGTGGCGACGGTGCGGCGCCGGGTCGGCGATGGTGAGCTAGGTTCTGGGGTATGCATGTGGAGGTGACACCGCTTCCGGGGATCGGTGTACGCATGGATTTCGCGGTCCACGGCGGACGGCGGGTGGGGGTGATCAGTCATCGGGACGGTCATCTGGAGCTGATCGTCTCCCGCGCGCAGGATCCGGACGCGTCGATCGCGTCGCTCCCGCTGACGACGGACGAGGCCATGACCCTCGCGAACCTGCTTGGCGCGCCGCAGCTCGTCGGGTCCCTCGCGGAGGAGCAGCGCGGAGTGTCGGGGGTCAGCACCAGGCAGATACCGATCAACCCGGACTCGCCCTTCGACGGCCGCACCCTCGGCGAGACGAGGCTGCGTGCCCGCACGGGGGTGTCGATCGTGGCGGTGCTGCGCGCGGGCCAGGTGCAACTATCCCCCGGCCCGGACTTCACCTTCACCGCAGGAGACGTCCTGGTGGCGGTCGGCACGCCGGAGAGACTGCAGAACGCGGCGAACATCGTGACGAAAGGGTGAACGGGCAGTGGATGACCACACCGTGATCGCCCTGATCCAGCTGGGGGCAGTGTTCTTCGGCCTGGGCCTGCTGGGCAGGCTGGCGCAGCGGGTCGGGATGTCGCCAATCCCGCTGTACCTATTGGGCGGGCTGGTGTTCGGCGACGGCGGCCTGGTCAGTCTCACCAACATCGGCGAGTTCACCCACCTCGCGGCGGAAATCGGCGTCATCCTGCTGTTGCTGATGCTCGGTCTGGAGTACACCGCCGGCGAGTTATTCACCAGCATGCGCCAGGGCTGGGCTGCTGGCGTACTGGACATCGTGCTGAACGCCGCGCCCGGCGCGACCATCGCCCTCGTCCTGGGGTGGGGCTGGCAGGGCGCGCTGGTGATGGGCGGGGTCACCTACATCTCCTCGTCCGGGGTGATCGCGAAGATCCTCAACGACCTGGGCCGCACCGGTAACCGGGAGACGCCGGTCGTGCTGTCGCTGCTGGTGTTCGAGGACCTGGTGATGGCGGCCTATCTGCCGATCCTCAGCGCCGCGCTGGGCGGGGCCGCGTTGCTGACGGGGCTCACCACGGTCGGTGTGTCGTTGCTCGTTGTCGCTGCGGTGTTGTTGGTCGCGGCGCGGTTCGGCCGGTTCGTGGCTGCGCTGCTCTACAGCGAGAACAACGAGATCTTCCTGCTCAAGCTACTCGGCTCGGCGCTGCTGGTCGCTGGACTGGCCGAGTCCGCGAACCTGTCGGCGGCTGTCGGGGCGTTCCTGCTCGGCATCGCCATCGCCGGACCGGCCGCGCACAGCGCCACGAAGCTGCTCGAGCCATTACGGGACCTGTTCGCCGCCGCGTTCTTCGTGTTGTTCGGCCTCAACACCGACCCGAGCGCCATCCCCCCGGTGCTCGGGTGGGCGATCGTCCTCGCGATCACGACCGCCCTGACCAAGATCGCCACCGGCTGGTGGGCGGCCAAACGACAGGGCATCGCGCCTATCGGGCGAGCGCGCGCCGCCGCTGGGTTGATCGCGCGTGGCGAGTTCTCCATCATCATCGCCGGACTCGCCGTCGCGGCAGGGGTCGGCGGCAGCGAACTGGCGGCACTCGCGGCGACCTACGTGCTGATCATGGCCGCGTCCGGACCGATCGCCGCCCGGTTCGCCGAACCCATCGCCCGCAAGCTCACACGCACGGCCACGCCAGCCGCAGCGGACCCTGCCCGCGATACCGCCGACACCGCCGCGTAAGCGACGGCGGTCATCCGCCCGGCCGCCGAGGGTCATCGTGGTCACCGGGCTCAACAACGTCGATGCCGTCCTCATCGGTGAGAGCATCGGCGATAGCGGTCGCCGCGGCGGCGAATGGGTTGAGCACCCGGTCCGCGCCAGCTCGCCGGAGCTGTTCCGCGTCGTGCTCGGTGTGCGCGGTAAGCGCGATCCGTCCGTCGTACCGGTGATGGCGCAGGTCCTGCAACAGGGCCAGGTTCACGTGTAGCTGCGGCACGGTGCTGATCACGAAACGAGCACACTGCAGCGGCAAGGTGTCCAGGAAGTGCACGTCATCGGCGGTGCCGAACACCGCAGTCACACCGCTCCGCTGGTTGCCCTCGACCCGATGGCGGTCGAAATCCACCGCGAGGACACGGTGCCCAGTCGCGGTGAGGTGGTCGGCCAGCCGGCTCCCGAAGCGCCCCAGACCGTAGAGGATCACGTCGACGTCGCGATGGTGGTCGTCGAGCGTGGTTCCGCGGTGACCGGAGCGTTCGAAAATGCCGAGCCGGTGCTTGATCCGGTCGTAGATCGGGTACGAGTACAGGATCAGGTAGGTCGACACCCCGATCGTGATCAAGCCGACGACCGTGATCAGGCTGACCGTCGACGAATCGATGTGTCCGAGAGACAGGCCGAGCGCGGCGAGAATAAGGGAGAACTCGGAGATCTGCGCGACAGTCAGGCCGGCCAGGAATCCCACCCGAACCGGGTACCGCATCACCGCCATGATCACGATAACGATCAGCGGGTTACCGATCAAGACGAACAACGAAAAAATCGCGGCGGCGGTCAGTTCCTGGGCGGCCTCGTCGAACTGCAGCATGGCACCCAACTGCAGGAAGAAGAACAGCAGCAGGAAGTCGCGCAGGCTGACGAGTCGTGCGCCGAGCGCGTCGCGGTAGCGAGTCGACGCCAGCGACACCCCCGCCAGAAACGCGCCGACTTCGGAGCTGAATCCCAGCCACTCGCTCAGCGCGGCCACTGATACCGCGTAGGCCACGCCAAACAGGACGAGCAGCTCTTGAGAGCGGGCGACGTGGTGGATGAGCCATGGCAGCACGAACCGCATCAGCAAGGCCAGGCCCGCGAGCAGTCCGAGGCCCTTGGCCAGTACTAGGACGATGCCGAGGGTGATGTTGTCGCCGGTCTGCTGACCGAAGGCGGTCAGCCCGATCATCGCCAGCACGACGACGATGTCCTGCACGATGAGGAACCCGACCGCGATGCGGCCGTGCAACTGCTCGAGTTCGCGCTTGTCGGATAGCAGTTTGACGATGATGATCGTCGACGAAAACGTTAAGGCCACGGCTACATACACGGCGGTGACCGTGTCCATGCCGAGCGCGAGCGCGATCCCGAACCCGATTACGGACGTGAATAACACCTGGCCCAGTCCGGTGGCCAGCGCGACAGGTCCGGTGGTGCGGATCAGGTGCAGGTCCAACCGCAGGCCGACAAGGAACAGCAGGATCGCGATCCCCATCCGCGCGAGCAGCTCGAAGGTGGCATCGCCGGCCACCCAGCCCGTGCCGGTGGGGCCAACCAAGATCCCGACCGCGATGAACGCGACGATCAACGGCTGTCGTAGCCGGATCGCCACCATCCCGGCCGTCGCGGCGATGGCTAGTACAACCGCGACCAGGGAGAATGCGTGTAGCTCCATAGGCCCCGCCGATCGCGTTTCCGACTTCACCGTCTCTTTACCGTACCGTCAGGACATAGAAGGCGGGCCGTGTCGGTTACAGACCCTTTCCGGACAAACCCCTCCATTCGCGGTCCCAGGCGGCATAGCGTGCCCGGTCCAGCAGCATCCGCACCAGACACACGACCACGGACAGTGCCACAACGAGCCCGAGCCAGCGCAGCGCTGCCGAGACGACCGCGATGACGACGATGTCGGTGTGGGTCAACGGCGGATAGGTGACCTTGCCCTGCGAGTCGATCCAGATGGTGATCTCGGTGCCCTTCTGCGCTCCGTGCCGAGCGGGTACCCTGCCCTGGCGGATCTCACCGGCGGGCGTCTCCCAGGACGCGCGAAGCTGCACGAGCCCGTGCGGTCCGCGCCTGATTCCGCCGGGAGCTGGGGCGTTCTCCTGCAGCACCGCGACAGTAGCTACTCGGGACTGCCGTTGCTCAGCGACCCTGTCGACCCGTTCGGCATACTCTGCGGACGAGCCGACGGCAACGACCGGGATAGCTGCCAGTGCGATCACAACGCAGCAGACAACGAGCAGCCGCTCCCAACGATCCCAGGACCGAGCGAGGGGGCTGCGCCCGCTGTGCAGCAGGCGCCGCAGCCATCCCACGGTTTCGCTGGACATGCCGGGTTCCATTTACACCTTGCCCGTCAGCGGACAGGTCGATGGTAAGACGAAACCCCTGCTCAGGGAACTCAGCCGAACGCGTCAAGCTTGACATGCCCAGCGGATGACAGGTGCTCACCGTGCGTTCCGCAGCAGGCCAGCTGCGGCTCCGCTGAGCCCACTTGCTCCTGCGGGGTGGCTCAGCCCGAGCAGAACCAGCAGCAGGGCGAACGGGATCCCACGCCGGGCTGATCTTCGCTGCCCGCTGCGCCCGAATCGCCTTCCCACGGCGCCTGCTCTCTCAGGTGGGCCAACGTACGCGACGCCGGAATCGCGTTCACAACTCGGAGCGACGAGCGCGTGGCTATCGGCTCTCGCGGACCTGTGTGTCGAGGCCACTCGAGCCCATGTATGGTGTCGTTATCTTGCCGCAATCTTTACCCCGGCTTTGGGAGCGCACTCGTGCGGATGCCCGTCGCAGGGTCTGCGATGACGCGTAGTGGCCTTGCCTGCGGTGACCCGAGAGCGTGGTCGCGCTTGGCCGCGCTCGGAATCGTTGTCGCGGTCCTGGGCGCTGTGGCCGCGGTCCTGGGTGCGACAGGGGTGTCGCCCGTTATGGCTGGTCAGCCACGAGCTGCTGAGCCTGCCGCGTCGGCGCATTCGCTCGAATCCGATCGGGGTTCGGGTGCCGGTCGTGACCGATGCGCGCAACGTGCGCACCCGCGAGGTGGCCCCGAGGATCGCAAACTGAAGAGTTCCCAGGATTGGGAACGCGCCACCAGTCGGCGAGTCATCGACCATCAACTGGCCGCGGCAGAGCCCGCGGGCTGCGACATCCTTCCTCCCGGGCAAACCGTCCTCTGCGTTTCTGGGCCGCCTGAGGACCATTACGAATATCAGCCGTATCGAACCTGCGACGGCCGCGCCCCGCCTCACACCATGTGCTGATCCGGCGACGGGCTGGGCGCCGCCACCTGCCTTATCTGTGGCTGGCCTGCCTGCGCGCCATCCCTGAGCCCGAATCACTACCACACGGTGTCGCACGCTTCGTTCGACACCGACGTGAACGCTTGCCTCGGGCAGCTGGCGCATCGCTGTATTACACCCCTGTGGCTACCAGCGCGGAGCGCATTCCGCACTGCGCTGCATTCGTCGAGGTGTCCCGTGCAGCAGTTTCGCGCCTGCTCCTGCTTCGACTGCCTCTGACCCGAGGATCGGCGGCGCCGGCGCTTTCCTTGCCGACCGCTACCGCTGCCGAGGGTGAAAGCATCCAGAAAGGCACAGATAATGTTCTTCGATGATTTCCCACGATTTTTTGAGACCAGTTCGGTCATCCCGAAACGCGGTCGTCTCAACCTCCGCTATGAGGCCATATTCGGAGAAAACAGCGACATTTTCCAAGGCGCTCGCGTTCTCGACCTGGCCTCCCACGACGGCCGATGGTCCTTCGCGGCGCTGCGCACGGGCGCGGCCCATGTCACCGGCATCGAGGCCCGCCAGGAGGCGGTGGATAACGCCAGTGCCAATCTCGCGCATTACGGCGCCGATCCGGACAGCTACCGATTTATTTGTGGCGACATTTTCGATGTCCTGAGGCGTGAGGATTTCGAGGTGGACGTCGTCCTTTGTCTCGGCTACCTGTACCACACGTATCGGCACACCGAGCTGCTGTACCGGATCCGCCAGATCGACCCGCAACATCTACTCGTGGACACCCAGGTCGTGCCGGTCCGGGACAAGCCGTTCGTTAAGTTGTATGTCGACCGTCCGCATAAGCCCGGTGAGGCCGCACTCGACCCGTTCTCGCATGGCATGACCACGCTGGTCGGCCGCCCGTCAATCCCGGCACTGCAGATGATGCTGCGCGCCTACGACTTCGAAATCGAGCACACCTGCGACTGGCACGCGCTCATGGCCAAACACCCCGACGCCGGCATCGTCCACGACTACGCCAACGGCGAGCGCGTCACCCTGCGCTGCCGATCTGGAGCGTCGATCCCACCGACGCCCAGCGCAACGACCGGATCCGGTGTCAGCGGCAGCACCTCGACCACCATCACGCCACCGGACGCGTCGTTGATTCCCACCGTCGCGGCGCCCAACGAGGCGGAGCAGCCGGTCGCGCGGGTTACCGCGCGGAAGGGCTGGCGCGACCTGGTCAACCGCGGGCTGGCACGAGCAACCGGCTACGAACTCCGCCGAGCAGCGCGATCGCACCACCAAGCCACCGGTAGCGAACCGTCACAGGAGTAGGCAATGCACGATCACGACAGCTACGGTGAAGGCGCGTTCACGGCGGCAACCGGACGTTCCTTGGAGAACGATCGCGGGAAGCCGAACTATCTGCGGTACCAGCGCGAACTGATCGGCGAGCACTGCGGGCGAACCGTACTAGAGGTCGGTGCCGGTCTCGGTGAGTTCGCGGAGGGATTCACCGGGCTCGACCGTTACGTCGTCACGGACGTCGATCCGGGCGCGGTGGCACGGATGAGGCGACGGTTCGCCGACCGCCCCGAGATCGAAGTCGACACGTTCCACATCGACGGATCCACCCCACTATCAGAACCGGTGGAATCATTGGTGTCGATCAACGTGCTCGAGCACATCGACGACGACGTCGCGGCGCTGCGCGACATGGCGAAGTCCGTCGTGCCCGAAGGAACGATCGTGTTGTGGGTGCCCGGCTACCAGCGGCTCTACGGCGAGTTCGACCGCAAAGTCGGCCACTTGCGCCGCTACACCCCTCACACCATCAGCACCGCCGTGCGCGCTGCCGGCTTACGCGTCGACACCGCGCGCCCAGTGAATTTCATCGGCGGACTCGCCTGGTGGGCCGCGGTACGCAAGGGCGGTGTACGCACACCCAATCCGAAACTGGTCTCGCTCTACGACCGCTACGCCGTGCCCGCCACCAAAAGCATCGAGCGGTTCGTCACGGTGCCATTCGGCCAATCGATCCTATGCGTAGCGCGCGTCGTGTAGACCGCGGGTCTACTGTGCCACCGAGGAATCAACACATCGGTCAAGCATGTACACGCGCTCAACGACACCAGTAACCTGACTTGGCTCATGATCGCCGGTTGTGATCGAGCTCGATTCGTTGACCTGCGGTTTTGCTGCGCCCATGGTGCGGATTTGCGCACTAATTCGGATCGTAGGGTGGTCCGGTGGCGTATGTGCGCACGGTGAAGACGGCTTCGGGAGCGACGGCGGTGCAGATCGTGCACTCCTCGCGGCGAGGATCGCGCGACATCGAACATGTGGGCTCGGCGCACGACGAAGCTGAAGTTGAGCTGTTGAAGGCGGCCGCAAGGCAGCGGTTGGCCGCGGGGCAGGGCGAGCTTGACCTCGACCTCGCGCCCGCCGGGGAGGCAGGCCGCAGGGCTGGCGGGCCGTTGCCGATCACCTCGTCGCGGATGGGGCATCTGTGGGACGCACTCTCGCAGGCGTATGACGCGCTGGGCTTCGATGTTGCTGCTGATGGCGACGAGATGTTCCGGTGCCTAGTGTTGGCGCGGATCATCGAGCCGACCAGCAAGCTGGATGCGCTGCGAGTGCTGGAGGAAGTCGGGACCGGCCCGCCGTCGTATGCGACGGTCAAACGCCACCTGCCTGTCTACGCCCAGGAATCGTGGCGGGAGCGGTTAGCAGCGGTGTGCGCCGCGCACGCTGGCCTGGGCCCGGCGTCGCTGGTCCTGTATGACGTCTCCACGTTGTACTTCGAGACTGACGCCGGTGATGGGTTCCGCGAACCCGGGTTTTCGAAGGAACGCAGGTTGGAGCCCCAGATCACCATCGGGCTGCTCACCAACGCCACCGGTTTCCCGTTGATGGTCAACGCATTCGAGGGCAACAAGGCCGAGACCGCCACGATGCTGCCGACCCTCGAGGCGTTCATGGCCGCCCACCGGCTCACCGATGTGACCGTGGTGGCCGACGCGGGGATGATCTCGAAGGCCAACCAGCAGGCGATCGAGAAGGCGGGGTTGTCGTTCATCCTCGGCATGCGCATCCCCGATGTCCCGTACGTGGTTGCCGAGTGGTACCAGAAGCATCCCGATGCCGCGATCGCCGACGGACAGATCTTCACCCAGCCCTGGCCAGCCGGACACACCGACAACCGCCGTGACCAGGTCATCTACTACCAATATCGCGCTGATCGGGCGCGGCGCACGCTGCGCGGCATCGACGAGCAGGTCGCCAAAGCCGAGAAAGCCGTCGCCGGCAAGGCCGCGGTCAAGCGCAACCGGTTCGTCCAACTGTCCGGCGCGACCAAGACCGTCAACCGTGACCTGGAGGCCAAGGCACGGGCGCTGGCCGGGCTGAAGGGCTATGTCACCAACCTCGCCGCCTGCCCCGACGGCACACCGGTGACACCGGAGTTCGTGATCGGCGCCTACCACCGACTGTTCCAGATCGAAAAGTCGTTCCGGATGTCCAAGCACGACCTGCAAGCCCGACCGATCTATGCCCGCAAACGCGACTCCATCGAGGCGCACCTGACCATCGTGTTCGCAGCACTCGCAATCAGTCGCTGGATCGAAGACCGCACCGGCTGGTCCATCAAGAAGTTCGTACGCACCGCCCGCCGCTACCGCACCATCAAAATCCAGGCAGGCAGCCAGACCATCACCGCCGCCGACCCGCTACCGGCCGACCTCAGCGTCTTGCGTCTGAGTTAGATGACCATTTGATCTTTGAAATACCCAGCCACGAAGCGGTGTGTCTGACCGTTCCGGAGGCTGATGATGACGTCCAATACGCCCATGAAGGCACGCAAGCAGCGACGGCTGCTCTCGCCGAGCCAGAAGTACGAGATGTATGTGTCGGTGCTGACTGGGCAGTGCACGCAGCGGGAGGCCGCGCAGAAGTGGAAGGTCGACCGCACCACGGTGACCACGATCTGCCGTACCGCCAAGCAGGGCGCGCTGACCGCGCTGTCGGCTCGGCCGGGCCGGCCGGGCAAGACAGTCGAGCAGCTGGAGTTGGAGGAGGCGCGGGCGGAGGCCGAGCGGCTGCGCGCCACGGTGACCGAGCAGGCGGTGGCGCTGCATCTGCACGAGGAAAACCCGCCTGGGGCTGATGGCCGGCCCGGTCCCGGCGCGGGTGCACGCTGACGTGAAGGCCGGCCTACTCGAGTTGATCGAGCACGCCGTCGAGCGTGGCTGGTCGGCGCGGCGGGCATGTGACCGGCTGGGCCTGGAACACGGTCGCTACCAGGCGTGGCTGGCCCGCCAGGCCGCCGGGCGGCTGGACGACCTACCGCCGGGCGGGCATCCCCTGCACGGGATCCTGCCGGGCGAGCGGGCCGCGGTCGTGGAGCTGTTCGAGACCTGGGGCGAGACCGACCGTAGTCATCGCAAGCTCGCCCACCGCGGCTCGCGGATCGGACTGGTGCATGTCTCCGAGTCCACGGTGCGGCGGATCCTGGCCGCCGAACGGCTCGTTCTTCCTGGTCAGCCGCCCCGCGAGCCGATCGGTCGGGCGGAGTGGCCGCCCTGGCTGGAGTGGAAGCCCAACCGGGTGTGGGGTTACGACTTCACGCACTTCACCCGCGCCCGGGTCGCCGCGATCGCGATCCTCGACATCGTCTCCCGCAAGTGGATCACCACCCTGGTGTCGGCCGAGGAGTCTTCCACCCAGGTCGAGGTCGCCTTCACCGACGCGCTGGAGGCCGAGAACCTGTGGGCGGCCGCCGACGCCCGCGCGACCGACGCGCTGGTGGCCGCGCTGGCCTCCGGCGACCGCGACGCCGTCGGCACCGCGATCGGTGACGGGCAGCTGCCGTTGCTGCTGGCCATCAGCGACAACGGGCCGCAGATGCGCAGCCACACCACCCGCGAGTTCCTCGCCGGTGTGGCCATCGCCCGCCAGTTCGGACGGCCCGGCACACCGACCGATCAGGCGTGGATCGAGACGCTGTTCGGGCACGTGAAGGGCGAGTGGCCGCACCTGGAAAAGATCCGCGACCCCGGCGAGCTCGAAGCCGAACTCGAGCTCGTACGGGCCCAATACAACGGGGTCAGGCTGCACGCCGCCATCGGGTATGTCACGCCCGACGACGAACACGAAGGACGAGGTGACGCCATCCGCAAGAACCGACGCGACGGACTCGCCCAAGCACGCGAGAACCGCCTGGCATACCGTCGAAGCAGAGCACCTGAGGAGAACCAATGACCACGCACCGGCCGTGGCTGGGTATTTCAACCCGCGATTGGTCAATTAACTCAGACACACCTCACTCAGCGACGCGCTCGACGCCATCCACCAGCACGACAGTGCGCACTAAATTGAGCCAAGTCGGGGAATCAACACATCGGTCAAGCATGTACACGCGCTCAACGACACCAGTAAGGAGGTCCACACCGTTCCCGGCGTCGGGCGGATCGCGCACCGCCAGGGCGACCAGGGCACACCGTCCAGCCTCGCAAAACCCGCCCGAGAGCTGACCAACCCGGCGTGGGAGGACCGGTCCGGATCTCCCACGCCGGTACCGGCTGCCACGCCACGCCGCCCGAGGAAAGCCGCATCCGCGTCTGGTCACCCGCGTTCCCGGATGGTCTCAGCTCCGGCACGAAGAACCGCGGCACGCGCACGCTTCACTGCGCTCCGCCGAACGCCACAGATACCAGCGCCGGATTCGGCGGGTCCGTAACGTGAACGGTGTTTCCGGCGTAGTTGGTCAGTAGGTCTCGGCCGCCGGCCAGCGGTCACCGAAGGTGATGGCGAATGCGTTGATTACTGGCTTCCAGCGCATCATCCATCGGGTGGCTCCCGTCCCGGTCGGGTCGAGGCTTCGGGTGACGAGGTAGAGGCATTTCATCGCTGCTTGCTCGGTTGTTCTGTGGAATCAGGTTTGTCAAGTTCGTGCTGGTCGACCGTGGTTGACGGCTACGATCGGTAGCTGGGTGAGTGTCACCGGGGTGCCGAGTTCTCGCGGTGTGGCCCCGTTGGGGGTGGGGACGTCGGCGAGGCGTTGCAGCAGCTGGTCGAGGGCGGCCTGACCGTCCTCGACGGCGGCCTGTTCGTCGTCGGTGAGTGGGATGCTCGCCTCCATTCGCTGCAGGTTCGTTTTCGCTTGCAGGAGTTGGCTTTTGCTCGAGTCCTTGGGTGTGTAGAAGTCGCAGCGGGCGCAGGCCATCCGGTGCGGGCATTGCTCGAAGAAGGTGTAGGTGCAGAAGCCGTGGCCGAGGTCGTAGTGCTGCCAGGGTTGGCCGGCCGCCGCGGTGCCGCTGGTGACGGCGTCGCGGTCGACGAGGACCTCGATGGTGCGGGTGTTGCGGGCGAAGTAGCCGGCGTCGTTGTAGGCCTTGGCGAGGGTGTTCGGGCTGATCTTGGCGTAGTGCTGGGTCGATTCCGGGCTGCGGTGTCCGAGCCAGGCCTGCAGCTCGAACAACGTCATGGGCTCCTTGGCGTTGTAGAGCTGCGTCGCGATGGTGGAGCGGGCTCGGTGGCTGGTGATGCGTCCGCGAACGTCGACGGTGGGGACGCCGGCTTTGCGGCAGAGCATCGGGATGATCTTTTCGTTGATGTAGTTCTTGCTGATCCGCCCGGCGCGGACGGCGAACAGGAAGTGCACCCGTTCGCCGGTTTTGTGGTCGAGTATGGCTGGTTGCGGCGGCCGGACGGCCTGCCATTCCTCGATGCCCTGGCCTAGCAGCGGGTCGACCGGCTTGGTGAACGCGGTGCCGGTCTTGTGCGTGGGGACGTCGAGCAGGCAGACGGCGTCGCTGGCTTGGCTGGGATCGTCGTTGGTCGGTGTGCGGTCGTGTTGCCAGCGGATGCAGCCGACGCGGATGCGGGCGATTTCGTCGCTGCGCTGGCCGCTGAACAACCAGGTGAGCGTGATGGCGCGGACCATCTCGAGAGGGTGCGCGCAGCCGCTGGGCAGGTCTGCGCTGTCGAGGTTGAGGCCGGCCCAGAGCAGTTTCGCCCAGATGTCGTCGGCGATCACGCGGGGATCCGGGCCTTGCAACGCTGTGATGCTGGGTGGGGTGGCCAGCGCTCGCGCGGGGTCGAACCGGCGCTGCATCCACTCCCAGTCCTGGCAGTCGCGGAAGAAGGTGCGTGCGACGCGCAGATAGGCGCGTTTAGTCTTCGGCGACAACGGTTTTCCAAGATCGCCGTGGCGTCCGTTGAGCCAGGCCGCGGACTGGGCGTGATCGCCGACGGTCATCCGGTCGACGGCGGCGACCCAGGCCGCGCAGGTCTGTCGGGTCCACTGGCCCGGCTCGGTGATGTCGGGGTGTTCGGCGGCGAGCCATCGACCAATCTTGGCGAGCACGACCCGGTAGATGTCCCGTGTGGTCGGCTCCAGGGTCGCGGTGGCGTGCCAGCGTTCGACCCACTGCGCCCAGGCCGCGGCGGTGCCCGTGATCGGGGCGGGCCCGTCACCGTATTTCGGCGCCGGTGGCGCTCCGGCATGCCCGAGCGCCGCCAGGGCCCGATGAATGCCGTGCAGGTGACGGATGTGATGGTGACGCTGCATCGCCGGATGCGTGCGCAGCTCGGCCAGCACCTCCGAGGACAGGTCACTCAGCCGTGGGCTGCCGTTGAGTAGCAGCAGGGTGCAGACCAGCGGGGCCAGTTCGTTGGCGCGGTAGCCCCAACCGGTCAGGACCTCGCGGATCGGCTCGATCGCCTGCTCGACGGCGTCGGCGCCGAACACCTTCTGCGCCAACGACCGTCGCTCGAACGGCCCAACCAGGTCGAACGCGGTGAACCGGGTCAGCAGGTAAGCATAGGCGAGCAGATAGGGGCGGGCGGACATGCCGACCTGTCCGGGATAGCGATGGCGCAGGTGCTCGGGGCGCAGCAGCTCAGCCCACTCGTGTGTCGACCAGGCCCAGAACGCCCGGCCGAGCTCGGCGCAGTGGTGCAGCACGACAGCCGCGGCATCGCGGGCGAACCGACGCTGATACCGGTTGTCGGGATGCCAGTGCAGCATCGTCTGCGTGTCGTCCAGCGGTGCTGTTAGCCGCCGAATCGCTTGCCAGCCTTGCGAATTGCGGTCCTGGCCGAGCCGCAGCAGCTCGAATCCGAGCGTGTGCAGCCCGTCGGATTCGGCGTCGGCAAGCTGGCCGTGGCGTCGGTAGCGGTTCAGATCCAGTGGCCATGCCCAGGCACGAGCCGCGGTCGACCGGGTGGCGGCCGCCGAAACTGTCGTGGTCATCGGACGCGGGCTTCCGGCTCGCCGAGGCTGGTCAGCATCTCCACGCGCCAGCTGTGGATCTGCTCCATGCCGCGTGCGAGCTTGTCGGCCAGCTCCCGCCCGGACAGATGCTCTGGCGGACTCAGGTATCAGAACTGTCCGAATTCCTGGCTTCATCGGCTGCTTCGGCGGCTGATTTCGGCGGCGTAGTTGGTCCAGTCGCCGCTGCTGGCGCGTTGCCAGGCGACGGCGACGGTGATGTGGATGCCGAGCAGTCGGGCCAGGACGGCAGCAGGCAGTTCGGTGCTGAGCTGAAACAGCGCTGCGGATCGGGATCGGGCCGAGTTGATGCCGAGCTTGCGGAGACGTTCGGCGAGGCCGAATGCGCTGATGGGCCGGCCGGGCTGACCGCCGGGGAACAGCCAGGGGGAGGTTCCCTGGTCGCCGACGACGGCCTTGCCGTGGCGGGCGGCGACAACCTGGAGAACGAGCTCAGCGAGGGGTTCGGGCAGCTCGATCGGCTCGCGTCCGAGCCGCAGGCGTACTTGGTTGTCGTGGTGTTCGACGTGGTCGATGGTGAGGCGGCTGAGGGCGGCGGGCCACTGGGCGTAGAGCAGCACGAGCAGCCCGGCGACGCGGTCCTCGGGTTTGAGCGTGTCGTCGTGCAGCAGCCAGCGAGCCTGTGTCCAGCGGGTTTCGGTGTCGATGAGGCCGGAGGGTCCGTCCCACCTCGTGGCTGGGAAGTCGAGCTGGGTCAGTTTCTGTTTCTTGGCCCAGCGGACAAAGTTGCCGGCCTCGGTGCGGTAGCTGCGTTTCGTGGTGGCCAGCCAGGCATCCAGGTCGCCTTGCCGCGCCGTGGCCAGCGTGAGCCTGTGATCGGTGAGCCAATCGAGCAGGGTGATGGCGGCCTTGATAACCCGCTGCGCAGCGACGACCTGCTCGTGGGTGGTGTCGGCGCCCTTGACTCGGCCACGCAGCCGCCGCATGACATGCCAGACGGCGTAGCGGTGCAGCATCTGCCGCTCGTCGGGGTCAGCACGGTCGGCGACGATGTCGGTGATCCACCGTTCCAGCCGCGCCATCTGCTCATCCCGTGGCGGCAGCGTTCCGATGGCGACCAGGACGCTGCGCAGGTGTTCGACCGTCTTTCCTCGGGCAGCGCGTCCAGGGACGCGTGGGTGAGCGATTGCCCGGTCAGATCGCGCAGGATCGCCGGGGCGGCGCTCTTGTTGAGCCAGTTCGCGACCGTGGTGGGTCGTTTTGCCTCGGCAAGGGTGTCGTAGAGGCCTTGCAGTTCGGGGCGAATCTCGCCGCTGTCGTTGCTGAGCAGGTCGCGCAGCCGCTGCTGGACGGCGCAGCGGGCGCACCGTCCAGCGTGAATGCGGTCGGGTTGACCGCAGTTGGGGCAACTGCGCCAGAAGCCAGGGTCGGGACGGGCGCAGCTCGCGCAGAGCGGTTCATCGAGGGTGCCGCCACGGATCGGTGCGTCTTCGCCGCAGCCGACGCAACGAATCCACCGCTGTCTGCAGGCCCGGCACCAGGGCGTGCCGGTCGCCTGGGAGATCACGCAGGGTGCGTCCTTCCCGCAGATCTGGCACGTCAGGGTCTTGTATGGCACGCAGCTGCCGCAGAGCGGCCCCTCGGCGGTGCGAACGTTGACGGGACGGCGTCGGCCGCAGTCGAGGCAGGTTTCCTGGTTGGCGGGGTCGGTGATCATGCAGTTCGGACACAGCGGTTGGCCGTGCTCGTCGCGGGTGGCCGCCTCGCGGACCACGCCGCAGCGCGAGCAGGGTTGGGCGCGGGATTTGGCCACACAGTTGCGACACAGCCACTGTCCGTCGATCCGGCGGTGCAAATGGATGACTCGGTCACAGCCGGGACAGGACGGGCGCACGATGGCCTGCGCTCCGGCGTCGCGGAGCTTGTCGACCAGCCGCAGCACTGCGAGAACGGGTGCCTCAGCGCCAGCCCCGGTGAGCAGTTCGGGCCGATCTTGCACCGCCCATGCGAGCTGATAGCGGCGTCCGGCGCCGGGCACTGTCGCACGAACTGCGGCGGCCACGACGTCCGCCGACAGTGTCGAATCCACGCCGGTCACCACGCCCACGACGATGTCGACGGGATCCCGACCCGCATCGGGCGGGCAGTGGGCGCATCGCGGATTCCCGTCCCGGTCTCGGCAGTTCACCGGCCGGACCTTGCCGCAGGCCGCGCAGGCGTCTCGCCGGGGACCGCAAACGCCGCAGTACCAGTCCTGGCCGCGGCGCTGCAGGGTGCGCAGGGGTTTACCGCATTCAGCGCAGACCGGCGGCGAAACTTCCATCGCGCCGGCCTCGCGCAGCGCGATGAGCAGATCCCCGACACCCCTGGGTGCTGGGGAGCGACCGTCGGCCAGCAGCACTGGCTTCTCAAGCAGCGCTTGGGCCATGCCGCGGCGCTTGGCCCGGCCCCCGGCAACACCGGTCACCGTGGCTTCGATCACCGTGCGGTCCAAGTTGGGCTCGCGTGCGGCGACAAGGTCGACGATGACGCCGATAGGGTTGGCGAGCACCTCCGGTGCCAGCGGGACTGGCATGGTCTACCCGTCGACGCGGGTGATGCGGGCCCGCTTGGGGCGCAGACCGCCGACCCCGGCCTCGGTATCGCCGACAGCCTTGGACCGGCGAAGCGGGGTGGCCCCGGCGATCGGCTCGATCAACTCGTCCATCGTGCAGTCGAGGATGTCCAGCAACGCCATCAGCACGTTCAGGCTCAACCGTTCAGGCCGCTCGGCGACCAGCCGGTAGACCTGGCTGGACGACAGGTGGATGCCGCGCTGGGCCAGTGGTTCGATCAGGTCGGTGGTGGCGAACAGGCCCCGGTCGGCCATGACGTTTCGCAGCCGCCACCGGTAGTCGAGTTTGCGGGTCATTCACGATTCCTTCCGACATTGCGGGTCGAAGGCCGGGTTCAACGCCTTGCGCAGCGCGGTGTTCATGAAGTCACCGGACACATGGGTGTAGATCGCCGTCGACGTGTCACACCGATGCCCCACGGCCTCCTGGATGAACCGACGATCCACGCCTTGCTCTGTCAGATGGGTGACCCACGAGTGCCTCAGCGAGTGGGGCGTCAGCTGTTTCGGCAGGCCGAGGGCGTCGCGGTAGGCGACGAACCGGGCATTGACCTCCGCCGGTTTGACCCTTCCGCCGCGTTCGGTGACCCACATCGCCGGGTGCTCGTCGCAGCCGAACCTCGGACGGATGTTGTCCACGTAGTCGGCCACCGCCTCGACCGCCCACCCCATCACCGAGGGCACGTTCCGCCGCCGCGGTGGCTGCCCGCGCACCGCCTTGCCATAGCGGACGTGCAGCATCCCGTACCGGCCGAACTCCGGCGCCGCCGGATTCCGGCCCCAATCGGCGATGTCCAGTTTGGACGTCTCGGTGCGGCGCAACCCCCACGCATAGGCGACTTTGAACAGCGTGGCATCACGATAGGCAGCCAGTGCGCCCTTGCGTTTCGCCCGCACCGCGCGGTCGACCTGGTCGTCGGCGTAGTCGAGGAACCGCTGCAACTCCTCGCGGGTGAACGGCCGCGCCTCGGCATCACCCTCGTACTCGTTGAGGTGGGCGATGGTGTTCCACTCGTGGCAGATCGGCACCGGATGCACCCCCGGCCCGAACTCGCCCTCGCACGCGGCCGCCCAGCCATACCGGGCGTCGCACAGGTACTCGCTGAACAACCGCAGATCCGTCTGATAGTTCCGGATCGTCGCCGGGGTCAGATGCTTTTCGCTGGTCAGCCACTGCGTCCACTCGTCCACATGGGCCGGTCCCCAGCTCCACGGGTACTCATTGGTGAACGAGATGAACTGAAGCACCAATCGCACCCGCGGGGCCATCGTGGACTCCTGCAGCCCCCGCGCCGTCTGCTGAGCATGCCAGCCGCGCAGCATCGCCTCCACCATGGCGTCCTCCGGCCGCAACTGCACCACACCCGAGACCAGCTCCAGGTGCGCCGCGCCGGCCAGATCACCCCGTCCCACCACGCCTCCAAACCAAGATCACCAGGACCGTTTGGGGCAGGGATCATGCACCTAACGGGATCACTCGGCAAGCGACGCAGGTCAGACGGCGTGTCGCAGCCGCCCACCACCGGCATTGCCGAAGCGCTCTCAGCAGGCGACCCGCAGTTTCTCGCCCGTTGGATGCAATTCCCGAGGGTTGATATAGGTGAGTGTCGTTTCGCTGCTGCGATGCCCGGCGAAGGTGGCGATGGCGTGGAGCTCCCAGCCCATGCGCGCCAGATCCGTCAAGCACAGATGCCGGGTGGTGTGGGTGGAGAACTGCGGAACCCCGGCGGCTAGCGCGATGCGGCGCACCACCTTCGACCACGTCCACAAGCTCAACGGTTCGGAGTGGTTGCGGCGGGATTCCGACAGGAACAGCGGTCCACGGGCCCGGCTGATCGTCGCCCGGTGAGCCAGATATCCCGACAGCAGCACGCCGGTCGGCGCCGAGTACGGCACAACCCGCTCGAGCCGGTTCTTCGTCGTCTCCGCCCGTACTCGCAGCATCCGCCGACCCGGGTCGAGGTCGTCAGCGCGCAACGAACACAACTCCTCCCGCCGCAGCGCCGCGTCATAGGCCAGGGCGAGCATCAACCGGTTCCGCGGCGGCTCGGCCGCCGCGACCGCGAGGATGTCCAACCACTGCCGCTCGGTCGGGATCCACGGCAGCTTCACCACCCGCGGCACCAGGCCACGCTGCTGCCCACCCCACGTCCGCCCCGGCGTATATCGGCCTCGCCCCACGGGGTTCGACTCACGGACGCCTTCCTCGACCAGGAAGTCGTAGAACAATCGGACCGGAACCAGGCGCTGCTGGATCGTGGCGTTGGCCAGGCCGCAGCCGGAGTCGAGCGACACCACGTTCGCGCCCCGGCGGCGCGCTCGGCCGGTCAGCTCACGAACGAACACCGCGACATCGGCTCGATTCGCCGCCACCGGGTCGATGCCGTGGCGTTCACAGACCTGCAGATACTCGGCCAGGCCCCGCGCATACGCGTCGATCGTCCGCGGGGCCCGACCCAGATCGGTCCACACCCGCAACCAGACAGCTGCCCGCTCGTGCCGAGCCAGGACCGGCCACTTCTCCTCCAGCACCACCGTGCCCAAAGCGTCTCCTTAGTCCGTGGTAACACCGCAGGGAGATGATCCCCGCTGCGGTCAGATTCCACGTAACTAATAGGAAGTGCCCGCGTGCCCGCACCGCTCTGCGGTATCGGGCGTTCAACGATTCAATGGCGTTTGTTGAGCAGAGCAGCCTCCTTATTTCAATATCGTAGTCAAGAAATGGGACGAACTCGGTCCAGGCATTACGCCACAGTCGAATCATGGCCGGATATTTTTTCGACCATTTCTCGTCGAGTTCATCTAAAGCCGCTTCGGCGGCGCCTGCGTTGGGTGCCTCATAGATGGCTTTCAGATCGCGCTTCAGCGCATCGGCGTGTTTCCGGGAGGTGAGCCGGAAGGAATTCCTGATGAGATGGATCAGGCATGTTTGGACGATGGTCTGCGGCCAGACCTGCTCGACCACTTCCGGCAGGCCCTTCAGGCCGTCACAGACGAGGAAGAACACGTCGCGCACGCCGCGGTTCTTCAGGTCGACGAGCACGCTCATCCAGTACTTGGCGCCCTCGCCGCCGGTGCCGGCCCACAGCCCCAGGACGTCCTTGCGGCCGTCCACGGTGACGCCGATGGCGGCGTAGAAGGGCCGGTTGGCCACCTGGCCGTCGCGTACCTTCACGTGCACAGCGTCGATGAACAGCGCGGCGTAGACCGGCTCGAGCGGTCGGCTGGCCCACTCGGCCATTTCCGCTATCACCTTGTCGGTGATCCGGGAAACGGTCTCTTTGCTCACCGACGCGCCGTAAATCTCGGCGAAGTGCGCGGAGATCTCCCCGGTGGTCAAGCCCTTCGCATACAGCGACAGCACGATCTCGTCGACATCGGTCAATCGGCGTTGCCGCTTCTTCACAATTTTCGGCTCGAAGGTCGATTCCCGATCCCGCGGAACGTCGATGTCAACCTCTCCGGCCGCGTCCGAGACCACCGTCTTCGGCCGCGTACCATTCCGGATGTTGGTCGATTCGCGATCCAACTCGGCCCGATTCTTCTCGTGCCCGAGATGCTCGGTCATCTCCTCGTTCAGCGCCGTCTCCAGCACGTTCTTGGTGAACAGCTTCAACAGCCCGTCCGGCCCGGTCAGCGCCAGCCCACGCTCGCGGGCCTCGCCCACCATCGCCGCCGCAGCGGCCTGCTCCGGCGACAGCTGCCGCCCCGACTTCTTGATCTCCTTATCTGCGCTCACGGCGTCAGATGTCATCACTCACAGTGCCCAATCCCGCCGAACCTCGGCCCGGCGTGTCGGGCCGGAAACACCGCTCATGCAACAGTCCCGATTCGGCACATGCTCCTGCCGAATGCGGCGCACGGACATAGCAGTAGGACAATGCGTTGCGCCACGGTGTCGACAGCCAAGCTCGCAAAGGGGCCTGGACCAGACTTCGTATGACTGAATTTGGATTCTTTAGTCCCATGGCTTTTAACATGGATGGTAGCTAACCACTTGGTAGCCATACCGGTGCTGACGTTCAATCATCAATTTACCAAGTTGTGGACCTGGTGGAGTGAGAGGTGATCCCGTGAGGATGTTGCTCCATTCCAGTTGACATGCGTCCGCGTGTACGCGTTGCCCAGCGGTTCGCGGGATGAATATGTCTGCGGGGGGCCACATGTCGGAAACGTAGGTGCGTATGTCGCGGATCTCAGCGTGCATGGCCCTCACGGCAGCGGGGCAGTCGTCGGCCCTCCATGCCTCGGTGAATTGCTGTCGCGCTGTGTCCGAGAGCCGCCAGACGCACACGCGGTGGACGTCGAGGTCCGCAACATTCCCGAGAAATGAGCGCACGAGAGCTTGCGGGGTGCGTGGCATCGCCCGAGCCATGAGCTCTTCCCGCGCGATCTGTTCAGCTCGTTCTTGTCGCGCCTTCTCCTGCTGGGCGTGCACGATGTACATGGTGAGGAAGACGGTTGACAGCAGTAACCCCACGGTGATGCCGGTGACGGCCGTGCGACGTGGAACGCTCCACGGAAGCTGGCGTGCTAATGCGAGTCCACCCAGGCTGGCCAGCAGCAGCCCCGCGGTGGTGCCGAACGCCCACCCCGATACGCGCTGGCTCAGGGCCACGAGCACGACGGCCAGCGCAATGGAGAGTGCGGCCCTCTCGCTGATCCAGGCGTTCAGTCGAAGCACGCGCAGGATCGTCAGCGCTGCCAGTCCATACAGCCACGGCCACCACGACCAACCAGCCCAGGGCCAGAGCGCCACGCATACTGCGCCAAGCATTAACGGCGTGAGCGCTTCACTCCGTTGTCGCCGTCGAGGTGGCTGTTGCATTGAACCTATGCTGTTTGAGCTATCTGCGTAGCTCGACTGCACGTAGTCTTACGTCCACTGAGAGTGTCATTGTTCGGTGTCCCGGTTGAGCCCGCCGCATCTTGTTACGCCGGGCGACGGAGGCTGACAAAGGCGTCGTGATACTCGGTGGTTTCCGGCTCGGAGCCGAAGCGGGTGCGGAGTGTGCCGTCGAGTTCGGAGCCGACCATGGTCAGCGACGGGCGTGACTGACGAGAGCTGCTGAGCGCGTTGAGACCGTGGCTGACCGCCTGTTCGAGATCCCCTTCGCGAGCGGCAACGACGCCAAGGGTGATGCGTGCCTCCGCGTTGCGCATCGGGGAGATTTCGGTGCCGTCGGGTCGTGTGCCCTTGCGTACGACTTCGTTGGCGTGCATGGCGGCGAGGGAGTTCTCGCCGACGATGCGGTAGCAGTCCATGGCGTAGAAGTCGAACTTGTCGGGGTCGACGACGAAGTGATTGTCCGGGCGCTCCGGGTACGGCATCCGTTCCAGCAGTTGGCGTCCGCGTTCTAACGCGTGGGTGACGTTGCGGTGGTCGCCCATGCGTGCCCATGCCTTGGCTTCCTGGGCGGCGAGCTGTACTGCCACAGATTGGTTAGGTGAACTGGCCTGTCCCGCTTGTGCCGCGTCGATCGCCTTTCGATAGTCGCCCCGGGTTAGCGCGAACCAGGCGGTCATTTCGTGTGCCCATCCGACGATGTGCGCGCTACCGGACTCGACACCGAGCTGCATGGCGGCGCTGCGGGTGGCTTCGGCGAACGTCTGGTCGTTGATGTCGTACTCGACGCAACCCACGAGCAAGGCAAGCTGGCCCGCGCCATGCAGAATGTCGCGGTGCTGGTCCAGCGTGAGGTTGTTCTCCCGCAGGAGCTGGGTGAGCTTGTTGAGCCATTCCCGTCCCCGGATGATCAGGTCGCGCGGGTCCGCGTACGGGTACTCACAGCACAATTGCTCGATCTTGAGTGACAAGGCGTCGACCGTGCTGTCGTTGATCGACGGCCGACGTATGCGCTGGAGTATCTCCATGGTGTCCATCCCTGCCTGGGCGATCAGCCAGTCGTCCACTGGTTCACCGGGGAGGACAATCTTGGACCGGGTTTCACCGAACAGGGAGTCGGAGACGGTGCCATAGATGGCCGCCAGCAGGCCGCGGTGTCGTGGATCTGTGGGCTTGTGACGACCGCGCTCCCAGCGCTTGTATTGGTCGAGCATGTTCTGTTCTCACTGCTCGACGTTGGGGATTTCCTCGTCCGTGAAGTTGCGCATGGCTCTGACGACGTCGCGCTGAGTCCAGCCGCGCGTCGTGCGCTCGCGCAGTAATCGCTCAGCCCACTCAGGCCGGTCGCTCTGCGTCACCAGTCGACTCCCCTCCGTCGCTGATCCGGTCGCCAGGCGCCAGTCTATCGCAAGATGTTGACAGCAAGAGGGACATTCGGCCCCACGCACGTCGAATCCGCGACAGTCACGTGATTAATTGCTCCGAAGATTAAGGGGGCAAGCGTGCCCCCTAATTTTGCCCCCCGGTTGCCTCTTACCGCAGGGGGAGTGGCAGACGCACAGTGAATCGTGTCCCCATCGATGGGGATCACGCAAGTAACTGACTAAATGTTCCTCTGGAAAAGGAGGCCGTTGTTATGAGGCTGATTCTGGATACGTCGCAGTTCAACAAGGTTGAGGTAACTCGGCCGTTTGCGGCTCGTGTGGATAACGAAGGAAACCAGCGCCGGGACAAGCAGGGAGGTACTGGGCTGCCGCTGTGGGCGTGCCAGGTGGCTGTCTACACCGATGACGGTGCTGAAGTGCTCCAGGTCACGGTGGCGGATGACAACCCGCCGGAGTTGATCCGGGAGCAGCGAGTGACCTTGGACGGTTTAGAGGCGATGCCTTGGGCCACGAACAAGGGTGAGCCGCGTGTTGCCTACCGCGCTAAGTCCGTGATGCCGGTTTCCACGGCGAAGTCCACCACCACGCAGCAGCAGGTCAAGGCCGCGTCCTGACGCTGAATTGCGCAACGACTGATCACATCGGTGATCAAGGAAGGGATGGTCGCGTGATGAGCCCGATGCCGTCACCACAGGAGCTACTTAACATTTTCGGTCGGTCCTCCACGGAACTGGAGGGAACCTGGCTGGGTCTGGAAATACTGTGCGATGAAGCGCAGCAGTTCATGACCGACGTCGGGAAGACCGAAGCGACGAACGCCGAGGCCAAAGCCAAATTGGCACGGCAGATGGAGATTCTGGAAGAGAGCTACCACGTGCTCGATGCGTGGACCGAGCTGGTGCACGCATGGTTCGTGTTAACCACGCACGGCCCGCAATCGGTGTTCTTCGACGGAACTCCCGCCGCCATGTTGGCCGGTGCGCCGGACATCGTCCGGAAACGGTGGCACGAGAATACCTAGTTCTGGGTATTTGTCCTGTGTTTCTCTGACCAATCAATCGCTCGGTAGCGAGGGCACAGGGCCGAAATGGTGTTTCGAGCCCTGTGCTCCTCAAACCAATCAATCAACTCACTAAAGGGGAGTGAGTCATGGCCAAGTATAGGCGTGGTCGGGCGCGTGCCCGCCAATCCGCCCGCACCGGGGCCCTTGAGGTGTTCGTGCGCCCGGAGCAAACCCTGCTGGGGCGCGCTGTCGGCATCCTCATCCGGTTGCGTGTCGAACTGCTTCTCGCCGCCAGCCTCACGCTGGCCTGGCTGCTGCTGTCAACCCTGATGGCCACGTGGGCAATCTGGACCGTGCTGATCATGGTCACGCTGCTGATCGCTGGGATTCCCGTGTTCCGCCGGTACGTCGTGCGCCGCTTCTGGTGCGTGCTGACCCGGCATCGGATGAAAGCCTGCTTCGAGCAGACCCGCACGATGACCCACGACGGCAAGCTGCCGTCACTGCTGTGGTCCCGGCCTACCCCGGTCGGGGAGCGCGTTCGAGTATGGCTCCCGGCGGGCCTGTCGGTCAACGACCTCGAACGTGTCACCGAGAACATCGCGACCGCATGCTTCGCCCGCAGCGCCCGCATCGAACGAGGCCGCAACGCCCACCTGGCGTCCATCCTCACTGTGCGCCGCGATCCGCTCGACTCCCGCACCGTCGCCTCCGACATCCTCGGCGGTCTCCATCGGTTCGACCCCACCACCAACACCGACAACACCGATGTCGTGGTTCCTCTACCCAGCAGAAACGACGTGTTCACTGACCTGCGGCCGGTTACGCCGAACCGGGAATCGGCAACGCGGGCACCCGCAGCCGAGCACACCCCGTCCGCCCGCCGTGGCGGCACACCCGCACCACACCGCACTACACCTTCGGACAACACCACCGAGCCCGCGGTGCGCGGGTTCAACGGAACGGATGTGAGTGACTATGTTTGATCACTTTCGCAGCAGACCGCGACGCAGCGCCGCAACCGCGCCGACCACGGCGATTCCGGTGTCCGAGCTGTCCATCTACGACCCGATCCACTTCGGTGTCGATGAGAACGGCGTCCGCGTCGAAGTCACCCTGGCAGGCCGGAACCTGCTACCGGGTGGTGAACCCGGCTCCGGCAAATCGTCGCTGGTCAACACCATCGTGGCCCACGCCTCACTGTCGGCCGACTGTCGACTGTGGCTGTTCGACGGCAAGCTGGTCGAACTCGACCAGTGGCGCGCTGTCGCCGACGTGTTCGTCGGTAACGACATGGACCTGGCCATCGCCACGGCCCGTGAGCTTCAGCACGAGATGGACATCCGCTACGCCATGCTCCGCCAGGTGGGGCGTCGCAAGATCGTCCGCGATGACGGGCTGGACGCCATCCTGTTCGTCCTGGACGAGTTCGCCCTCTACACCGCCACCTACGGCAGCAAGGAACAGCGCGACGAATTCGTGCGTATCTTCCGCGACATCGTCGCTCGTGGCCGCGCCGCCGGGATCATCACCGTCGCCGCAATCCAACGCCCCAGCGCAGACATCATCCCCACCAGCCTGCGTGACTTGTTCAGCTACCGCGTCGCGTTCCGCTGCACCACCGACAGTTCGTCGGACATCATCTTGACCCAAGGCTGGGCCAAAGAAGGCTACTCCGCGAGAACGATCACGCCCGAACAACTCGGCGTCGGCTGGCTGCTCGCGGAAGGCGGCATCCCGCGCCGCATCAAGGCCGCTTACCTCTCCGACGACGACATTCGCGCCGTCGTCGCTGTCGCCCGCCATTTGCGCGGACACCGCGCCGCCTAAACCAGCGCCACCAATACCAATTCATTCAGCCAGCACAAACGACAACCGCTATTCGCACCACGGGAGAGGTGTGTCTGCATGAACGAGAAAAAGGTTGCCACGGTGATTGCCGCAGGAATGGCCACTCTTGCCACTCTCTCAGGCATCAATGACATCACCGCCTACGCTATTTCCCTCGTCGCTTATGCGCTGCTGGGAGTCGGCGGCATCGCTGTCGCAGTTGCCTTGTGCGAGCACTACAGGAATGACCGCATCCACTGGTATTCGGTCGAACGTATTCCTTGTCGGCGACGTGACCACATTCGATCGTACTAGGAAAGGAAAACTGCTATGGACCCGGATCAAACGCTCCGTGGGATCCGTGAGGCCATCAACGAGATGGACGCGGAATTGAATAAGGACGACGGTGGCGACGACCACCACATTTGTGAAATCGGCATCGTCCTCCACGATCATGTTGCCTCACTGGATGAATGGCTCAGCAACGGCGGTTTCCTCCCTCATTCCTGGAACAAACACCGCTGAGCACCTGTTCGCCCGCGACTCTCGCCACCAGGCATTCATTGACCGGAGTTCTGGTGGTGGGGGTGACGGACGAAACCCGTTCGTCATACCAATCAATCACTCAATCGAAAGGGAAAAGGTCATGTCGCACGACATCGAAACGTTCGATGACGGCACCGCCGTGTTCTTCTCCGCACGCCAGGACGCCTGGCACCGACTCGGCACCGTCACCACCGAATGCCTGACTGCTGACGAGGTTATGCGGGTCGCTCACCTGGGCGGCTGGAACGTTCGCCTCCTGCCGTTGACCGCGACCGAGATCACCGACAACGGGGTCACCACCCTGGACGTGCCCCGCCACTTCGCTACCGTGCGCACTCACCCGCACACCAGCAAGCCCGACGTGCTTGGCGTGGTCGGCAACGACTACCGCGTTGTCCAAAATGAACAGCACTGCGAACTGCTCAACCTGCTCGTAGACGAGGCAGGAGCCCACTTCGAAACCGCAGGCAGCCTCCGCAATGGACGCGAAGTCTTCGTCACCATGAAACTGCCCCACACCTTGCGGCTGGCCGACACCGACGACATCGACCTGTACTTGGCCGCGATGTCCAGCCACGACGGCACCAAACCCTGGCGGGTCATCGTCACCCCCACCCGCATCGTCTGCGCCAACACCCAACGCATCGCGCTACGCACCGCTCGCGCCAGCTACACCATCAAACACACCGCATCCGCCCGATCCAAGATCGCCCAGGCGCGCACCGCGCTCGGGATCGTATGGAACTACTGCGACGCCTTCGAAAAAGCGGCAGAACAACTCATTCAGGACAGCCTCACCGACGGCGAGTTCCAGAAGATCATCGACCAACTGTGGCCCTACGACCCCGACAACGAAGGCACACGCGCACGAGGTAACCGGCAACGCCGCACCGACACCCTGCACCACCTGTTCACCGATGCCGACACCAATCAAGGCATTCGAGAAACACGCTGGGCAGGTTTGCAGGCCATCACCGAATACCTCGACCACCACGCGCCCGCCACGTCCGATGAGGTCCGGGCACACCGCGTGCTCACCAGCGAAGCACTCGCCGCGAAGAAACAAACCGCCTACGAACTGCTCGCCACCGCGTGACAAGGACACCGCAGTCATGGCGATTAATCTGGACGATGTCACGCGATGCCCGCTGGACGATCACTGCGCCATATGCGGGACCACAATCGCTTCAATAATCACGGCAACATTCGACACATCTCTCGGAGTGATGTGCGCAACCCTGTGCGACCACTGTGTGGAAACACAACAGTCCATGCCAAGCCTCACCGTGGTGAATGCGGCTCGTCGCGTTGCCGCTCACTGTGAACACCTCGGTATCACTCTTGAGGAAATGGCCCAAGCCAGGGAATCCGAAAACGTGATGTGACCGCGACTCTCATCACCGGACTATGACATTCCGGTGGTGGGGGTGACGGCCACGCCGAACCGTCACATCCAATCAATACAGTGAGAAAGGAAAAAGACCGATGCGCGGACGCATTCTTCCCAAACTCATCGTGACACTCATCGTCATCGTCCTGCTGGTGATGATCCTCAAACAACCTGATCAGGCTGCGGACAACGCCACCGGAATTGCCGGATGGTTCTCCAGCGCCGCCGATTCGATCAGCGCGTTCTTCACCGCACTCATCAACTGAAGGGCCAACTTTGTCATGCGTAAATCCATCATCGCCACCCACTACGCCGACGCCGCCGACATCCTCACCGATGGCGTGCGGGAACTCATCGACTACTGCCGTACTCATCAAGCTCACACCTCCGAAGAAGCCGACGCCTACGCCGACCTCGCCGACCGGCTCACCGTCCTCGTCGGCCCGAACACCACCCGCGATACCGCCAGCAGGAAAGGACCCGAACGATGACCACAACTACCGACAGCACGACCGCCGCGACCAGCGATGCCGGCACGGCCCCAGCTCAACGCGGCGCCCGTGAGGTGTTCCTGTGGGGACCGGGCTACGACCTCACCGCCCGCGAGATCGTCAACGCCCTCGGCTCCTACCTCGCGAGCTTCGGTGACACCCTCGGCCCCGGCGGCGTCGCCGTCCTCGACGCCATCCACGCCGAAGTCGTCTACAACGGCGATCTGGAGTTCTGGACCCAGCGCAAAACCCCCGCCGAGATCGCCACCATCCGCGCCCGCGCCGAACAGATCGCCCGCGACTACTTCCGCCGCTTCCCGATCCTCACCTGGTAGCAGCCACCAGACCTGCACGCCCGCGAGCTACGAGAAGGGAGGTGAAACCCATGAACACCACCGTCACGCCGATGATCCGACCGCCCGCGCACGCCGACGTCCGCACCCGCGCCGAACGACCCGGCTACGCCCGCTGGCTGGAACACACTGCCAGCGCTCACGGCTGCGTCCGCCCCATCCGGCTCACCGGCACCCTGCACACCGTCAACCCGGCCACCGGGGAAATCCCGCGCTCGACCAGCACCCATGCGCTGCCGGACGGGGTGATCTACATTCCCTGCGGCGACCGGCGCGCCACCGTCTGCCCCGCCTGCGCCGAAACATACCGCGCTGACACGTACCACTTGATCAAATCCGGGCTCGTCGGCGGCAAAGGCACCCCCGACACCGTGTCGACGCATCCGGCCGTGTTCACCACGCTGACTGCCCCCTCCTTCGGCCCCGTCCACACCCGCGCCGTCGGCAAGAACGGCACGATCAAACCCTGCCGCATGCGCCGCGCCATGACGCTCTGCGAACATGGCCGTCCCACCTGGTGCGCCCAACGCCACCGCGAGAACGACCGCTGCCTCGGCACACCGCTCTGCGCCGACTGCTACGACTACCACGCCCACGCCGTCTGGAACGGCTATGCTAGCGAACTCTGGCGACGCACCACCATTCGACTCCGCCGGCTCGTCGCCGCCCTCGGCCGACGCCTGGGGCCTACACTCGATGTCAGCTTCGGCAAAGTCGCCGAATACCAGCACCGTGGCATCGTCCACTTCCACGCCATCATCCGGCTCGACGCCCGCGACCCGCACGATCCCAGCGCGGTACTCCCACCGCCAGCGCACCTCACCGCCGAGCTGACCCGGCTACTCGACGAACACATCGCTCGGGCCGTCACCGACACGTCGTTTCGTACGCCTGAACATCCCGGCAACCCGCGCCTCGGCATCCCCGCCCATCCCGGCTGGACCATCACCTGGGGCGACCAGCTCGTCAACCGCCCCCTCGCCCGCGTCAACGCCAGCGACATCACCGAGCAGCAAGTCGCCGCCTACGTCGCCAAATACGCCACCAAATCCACCGAGACCACCGGGTTCGTCTCCCGCCGTCTCACCACCGACACCATCGACCAGGTCGATCCCGACAGCCATCCTGGTCGTCTCGCGCTCGCTTGCTGGGATCTCGGAGCCAACCCCCATACCCGAGGCGGCACCTACGCCGATGGGCGGCGCGTCCACCCGCTGCGCAACGCGCCTATCACCCCGCAGCGCGCCGCTTGGCGCGACACCTACGGCCGACTTCGCCGCTGGGCACACATGCTCGGCTTCGGCGGTCACTTCGCCACCCGCAGCCGCCGCTACGGGCCCACTCGCAGACATCTCAAAACCATCCGGCGCATCTACCGCCGCAGCCAGCAACTAATCCGCACCGCCGGACACCGCACCGCCGACCACCTCGAACCCGAGGACACCGTCCTCGTCGTCGGTGAACTCACCTACGCAGGCACCGGCTGGCTCACCCCCGGCGATGCCGAACTCGCCCTCACCGCCGCCGCCAAAGCCCGCGAATACCACCAAGCCGCCAAGCTCGAATGCTCATCTCGCACCGCCTAACAGGAGAGGAAATCTATCGGAAAGGACTGACGCACTATGACAACGAGAGCAATCCAACCGAGGTGGTACACGGTACGAGAAGTCGCTCAAATGCTGAACTTCAGCGTATCGAAAACCAAAATTCTCATCGCTGAGAGAGAGATTCGCTCCATCAAGATCGGCGGAAGCCGCCGCATCTTGCCGGAATGGGTCGATGAGTTTGTCACGAACCAAGTCGAAGGGGCTGAGGATGGTTGGACATTTGCGCGGTCGCGGTGAAGGCTCCATTTACCCCTACCGCAACGGCTACGCCGCTTACGTGTGGGTTGAGACCCCGAACGGGCGACGTAAACGGAAATACGTCTACGGCAAGACCGAGGACATCGTCCGCGAGAAGTGGCTTGAGCTGCACCAACAAGCTCGTAAGGGTCCTGTCGCCACCAACACACCCACCTTGGCTGAATATCTCGAATACTGGCTGAGCGAAGTTATTGAGCCCAATCGTGCGCCGCTTACCTATTCCACTTACGAGATATTCGTTCGGCTTTACATCGGACCGGGCCTGGGGAAAAAGCGGCTCCACCGACTCCGGCAGCGAGACGTCCAAATCTGGATCAACCAAGTGGCTCGAACCTGCCAATGCTGCGCACAGGGAAAGGACTTAGCTCGCCCGGAAGGCAGGCGGCGGTGCTGTGCGGCAGGGGAGTGCTGCGAAGACCGCCTGTCCGCCCGATCGTTGAGCGATATTCGCGCCTGCCTCCGGTCTGCACTGTCCAGCGCTATTGACGATGAGTTGATCAGCAAGAACGTCGCCAAACACGTCAAGCTACCTCGCGTTCGCAAGAGCAAGCGCAATCATTGGACTACGGACGAAGCACGGCGGTTTCTGGAGTCCGCCCGCAACGATGGTGACCCGTTCTATGCCGCGTACGTCCTGGTGCTCGTGCTCGGGATGCGCAAGGGCGAAGTCCTCGGCGTACCGGTGGACGCCATCGACCTGGATGGTCTCGAACTGGATATCCATTATCAGCTTCAGCGCGTCGGCGGGCGGCTGCTGCACCGCGAGACCAAGAGCGAAGCGTCCGACGACCCGCTACCGCTCCCGAACATTGCGACGACCGCACTCAAGCTGCGCCTCGAAGATCGCGCCGAGGACAGGACCAAAGCCGATTTGGCATGGCAGGAGTTCGGGCTCCTGTTCACTACCCGCTACGGCACGCCAATCGAACCGCGCAACTTCAACCGCTCGTGGAACGCCCGATGCAGGAAGGCCGGAGTGCGTAAGATCACAGTACACGACGCCCGCCGCACCTGTGGCTCGCTGCTGGCCGACCTTGATGTTCACCCACGTGTCGCAATGCGTGTGCTACGTCACGCTCAAGTTTCTGTAACGATGGAGGTCTACACCGAAGTCTCGTCCGAGCAGACGCGCGAAGCGCTCAAGCGACTGGGAGACAGTCTTGCGTGACTCCTACTGCGGTACTTTCGTGCTGTACAGCCCGGATAGGAGGCTGCAAATCGTGATCGACATCGCTTGTGAGCTGGGTGCGCGATACTGGGATCGAACCAGTGACCTCTTCGGTGTGAACGAAGCGCTCTCCCGCTGAGCTAATCGCGCCGGGAACATCAAGAACTTTACCGGACCGCTGAATGGTGCTCGCACACGGGTCCATTCCAGTGATCACGCCGAGCATTGGTCTCGACACGCAGCGAACAACTCGGTGGTCAGCCGGTTGGATGAGAAATGGGCGCATAACGTCCGTGTGACGTTCGTCTTCCGGCATTAGCGGGAACCCCCTGTTGTTCGCGAAAATTACCGTCCAGTATTGGGGCGGGAACCGCCAGGACGCTGGATGGCGCCATCTGGGTGATCTGCGATCAAAAACGGGGCTCAATCGCAGGACCTGGCGTCACACCTGGGATGCTCGGTCGTTAGTTGGCCGGGGAAGGGAGACGAAGGGTAGGACGATGCGCAACGACCACGTGACGCTCCGCTCGACCGCGGTGTTCGACTTGCTCGCACCCCGGACGCCCGCAGTGCCGGTGAAGGTCGAGCTGCGATATGACACACGCGACCCGTATGCCGTGGTCGCCGCGTTCCGCACCGGCCGCGCGGGTTGGGTCGAGTGGGTCTATGCCCGCGATCTGCTCGCTGACGGCCTGCTCGCCGAGGCTGGCGACGGTGACGTCCGGATTCGGCCGTCCGTCGAGGATCCCGAGTCGGTGCTCATCGAGCTGAACTCGCCTTCGGGGCACGCCATGTTCGAGGCCTCCGCGCAGGAGTTGGCCGACTTTCTCGATCGCACCTACGACGTCGTGCTGCCCGGCAACGAGCACCTGTGGGTTGACGTCGACGACGCGCTGACCCACCTCATCCCGCACGACCTGGCCTGATTCCGAAGTCCTACCCCCGGTTGTCGGCGTCGATCATGGGTCTTATAGAGTTCTACACACAGCGCGGCGAGGTCAGCCCCGACTTCCCGGAGCTTACAGGCGGACGTAGCGCAGCTGGTAGCGCATCACCTTGCCAAGGTGAGGGTCGCGGGTTCGAGTCCCGTCGTCCGCTCGGTTGGGCCCCTGCGATAGCCTCGACGTAGAGGTTGGCCCACCTGGCGGAGTGGCCGAGTGGTTCAGGCAAGGGCCTGCAAAGCCCTGTACACGGGTTCGATTCCCGTCTCCGCCTCGCGCGATTAGCTCAGCGGGAGAGCGCTACCTTGACACGGTAGAGGTCACTGGTTCAATCCCAGTATCGCGCACCACGCTTGACCAGCGGACACGCTGGCGATGTCACGCCGGGCAACCGGCGCGTGACGCAACCTGTGACGCGAGTCGTCGTACCATCGTCGTTATGGCGGCTCCATCGCGGCTGAAGCGTCGCGCCGAGAAGCGCGCACGCGGCACGATCGATCAGCTCCCCAGCGGCGCGTCGCGAGTACGCGTCTACGCTGGCCGCGACCCGATCACGGGCAAGCGCTATGACGCCACAGAGATCATCCCGGCGGGGCCACACGCGGAGCGCGCGGCGGAGAAGGCGCTCACGAAGCTGGTGCACCAGGTCGACGAGCGTCGTCACCCGAAGACCAACGCGACGATCAACCAACTTCTCGACCGCTACCTCGAGCAGTCCACTGTCGCGCGCAATACCAAGTCGACCTACCGCACGAACATCGACAAGCACATTCGCCCGCTGATCGGAAAACTGAAGGTAGGGCGGCTGGACAGCGCGATCCTGGACTCCTTCTATGCCGAGCTCCGGCGCTGCCGGGTGCACTGCACCTCGAAACGGCGCATCGATCACCGGACACCGCGCACACACGAGTGCGACGAGCGCTGCCGCCCGCACGAGTGCCGTCCGTTGGACGATGCGACTGTGCGCAAGATCCACAACATCTTGTCTGGTGCGTACAAGAAGGCGATCCGCTGGGAATGGGTGACCAACAGCCCGACCGACGGCGCGGAGGCGCCGCCAGCCGGTAAGGCGAACCCGAAGCCGCCGACCGCCGAGGAGGCGGCGAGGATTCTGAACCAGGCCTGGCAGGACGATCCGGACTGGGGCGCACAGATTTGGCTCACGATGGTGATCGGCTCACGACGTGGCGAGACATGCGCGATCCGTTGGCGACACGTCGACCTGGACAGCGGTGTGCTGCACATGGAGAAGGCGATCGCTCAGGACGGCACCGAGACATGGGAGAAGGACACCAAGACGCACCAGGAGCGCCGGATCGTGCTCGACGAACAGACCGTCGAACTGCTCACCGATCACTGGGAGCGCTGCCAAAGCCGCGCACGCTTCCTCGGCGTCGAGCTTGACCGGGACGCCTTTGTGTTCTCACCAGACCCTGACGGCGCTGTGGCACCCAAACCAAGCTCGGTCAGCCAGCGATACGGCCGACTCGTCCGAAGGCTGGGGATCGCGACGAAGCTGCACGCGCTTCGGCACTACTCGGCAACCGAGCTGATCGCCGCTGGCGTGGACATCCGCACCGTTGCCGGCCGCCTCGGCCACGGCGGGGGAGGAATCACCACACTGAAGTACTACGCGGCCTGGCTATCAGAGGCGGACCAGCGCGCGGCGCAGAGTCTGGTCGGTCGGATGCCCGCGCGCCCGCAGCACGTTGATCCAGTGCAGCGCGCACAGACCCACCCGCAGGCGCCGTACGAGCGCATCGCAGCCGAGCTGCGCACGAAGGTGCTCGACGGCGAGCTGGCGGATGGCACGGAGGTGCCGACGCAGAAGCAGCTCACCGCGGAATATGGCGTCTCCGCGAGCACCGCGCAACGCGCGCTGGCTCTGCTGAAAACGTGGGGTTACGCCACCGAGAGCAGGCCAGGACAACGGGCTCGGATCATCGCCCCGAGCGAGGACAGCGCTGCATCGGAATCTGTATCGACAGATGACGTGGGGAACCACTCAAGCGAGCCCGGCGAACAATGCGTTCTCCTGGACCTCCGGCTACTCCGAATCGGAGAGGAAGTCCGACGTTTCACCGCTGAGGCTGATCCGGGTGCTCCGGACCAGCTCCGTCGGCTCCTCACCGGTGCCGTTCGCCGACATGGGGCAGGTCCGGCTGATGTGTCCGACTACGAGCTGGAGGTTCGCCGTACCGGCTCGCAGGAACTCCTCACGACGTATGTCTGCTTCTGAAGACGTTCTACCGCAACGGTCTGGAAGGGCGATCGAGCCGTAGGGTGGGTGGACAGGGCGTGTGCCTACACCATGCTCCGATGGCTACCTTCTGAGCTGGCAAACCACTCTCTCGCGCGTCGGCGCGGTGGTCCACAGTGGATGACGCTGTGTCAAATCTTGTGCTATACTTGACCTTTAACGACCCTACTGACCTTTCGTGGGTCATGTTTGGTCGGTTTCGGTTGTTCATCGGTTCCTCGTGGCACTCTGGCAGCGCGACCGTGAAGGCCGCCCCAGGAGGTCGGGCGAGTTGATCTGCCATTCCGATTCCTAAGAGCCTGTTCCTAAACGGGCTTGGTGAGGCGTCGGGTGAGGATGCGGATCATGCTCCAGCGGACGATGGCTTCGTGGTGTTCGGGTAAACGTTCGTAGTCACGGACGCAGCGGCGATGGCCGGTGATCCAGGCGAGGGTGCGTTCGACGACCCAGCGGCGCGGCAGGACCTGGAATCCTGCGGTCTTGTCGGGGCGTTTGACGATCTCCACGGTGAGCTTGAGGCTGATGGCGGCCCAGGTGACGAGCTTGCCGGCATAGCCGCCGTCGGCCCAGACGAGCCGGATCCGCCGGCACGACGCGGCCAAGCGTTTCAGCAGAGTGCGTCCGGCGTCGCGATCTTGCACCGAGGCGGTTGTGACCATCACGCACAGCAGCAGGCCGAGCGTGTCGGTGACGATGTGACGTTTACGGCCGTTGGTTTTCTTCCCGGCGTCGTACCCGCGACTGGACTGGCCCACGGTCTCAGCGGCCTTGACGGATTGGGAGTCGATGATCCCCGCCGACGGGGTAGCCACACCCCCTTCGCGCAGTCGTGTCCGATCGCGCAGCACGTCCAGCATGGCGACGGTGACACCAGCCTGCTCCCAGGCGGCGAAATAGTTGTAGACCGTCGACCAGGGCGGAAAATCCGCGGGCAGTGCCCGCCACGTGATGCCGTTATCCACCACGTAGAAGATCGCGTCCACGATCTCGCGGCGGCAGTGCACCTCACGTCGACCGCCCTGGCCCGCCAGCCACGCCGGGTCCGGCAGCAGAGGATCGATCATCGCCCACTGCGCATCCGTGGTGTCCGAGGGATACCGGCGAGACCGCGGACGGCGAGCACGGCGGTGAAACGGCGCCAAGCGACAACACGACGAACCCGATACGACAGCATCGGGCCGCACACGGCACGATAGCAACGGAACTCCTGGTAGAGCGGCGATTCGACACCGACCGACCTACCAGGAGTTCCTTGTTTCACCAGCCACGACACGCCCAGCCAAGATCAAGTTTAGGAACAGGCTCTCAGCGCCGAACGGTATCGATGCGTACAGTGCCGACACGATCAGTGTCGCAGTGACCGTGTCAACAGCTGTCGGCAGCGTTTCGGGCGCGTGCGCGGGAAAGCGACCCTGCAACTGCCATAACAGCGGTAGGAAGACGGTGGACAGCGCACCATCCTCAGCGGATTGCTGTGAATGCGCCTCTGCGGTCACGCGCGTGTCCGGCGCTTGCGTGCCGTGCGCCACGACATGCGCCTTCGCGGGCAGGTTCGTACGCTCGTAGCTGTAATGTGCCGTGTTGCTGACCAGGTTCCGATGGGGAAACTGTGAGTGAACAACAAGGGTGGTGGGGGCGCCACTTGGGCGGAGCTCGTCCTGCTGGGGTTGCTCGGCGCCGTGATAGTGCTGTGGCCGGCGTCGGGATGGGACACCTGGGCGTGGATATGGGGGCTCGTCACGACGGTAGCTGTCGGCGCCCTGCTCGGCGCGCTCGGCGTCCGTGACCAGATCGGGCGGGTTTGGATCCCGGCCGTCGGCCTCGCGGTGATCACGTGGTTCCTGCTGCCCGAAACAACGCCCGCCGCCTGGGGGATGGCCGCCGGTGCAGTAGTCACGCTATTCGGCATCACCGCCGTTACCGGCACGATCAAGGCTCGCAAGCCAGTGCGGCGGACGGCTGTACTCCTCGGACCAGCTGTGCTGCTCGCGTGCGCGACCGTGTACACGATTGGCGCGGTGCAGGAGCAGCGGCAGCAGGAACACGCGTGGCGGGAGGATCACGACTACTCGATGGCACGGCTGCTGCCGCGGCCTGGTGCTGGTGTGTCGCTGCTGGTGGAGGCGATCGGCTTACAGCAGAAAATTGATCGGACGTGCTTCCTGTTCACACCGCCAGCGAAACAGCAGTTCGTGGCCGCACACGACGCGAATACCTGCCCAGAGGCGATCGCCTGGCTCAGTCGGCAGGTGCGCGATCGCGACCAGTACGTCAACTACAGCTGGCTACTGACGATGTCGTCCACCTACAGCCGGACGGGAAGACCACGATCATCGACGCGTGCCATCTCGAGTTCGGTTCGGCGTTGACCGGGAACTACAACTCCAGCGCCGGTCCGCAGGTCGGGCACCTCACGTTCGAGCGGCAGTACGACCAGGGCTCCTCCATCACCGCCTACCGGCCCTGCTAACTGACGGAAGCCGTTGTGGCCAGCCGGTGATGCGGCCCGACCAAGTCCACCGCCTCGCTCGCGTCGGCGGCTGTCGTAGCTGTCGAGCGTGACCGTTCCTCACGTCGGTGTGATCAAGCCGCCGATCGTCCTGATGACGGTGGTCTTGCTGCCCCGTTCGGGTCGCGAGCAGCCCGATCACTGGCCTCGCGGTATCACGAATCTGCTCCCAGTTAACCGGAAGGCTTCGTCCTTGTCATAACCCGCGCAAATTGGAGCTTGTATTGCGTTATCCGGATAGGTTAGGCGCCGTTCTGGGTTGTTGTGTTGACTCGCTCACACCGTCGGAGTATCAATGTTTATATCGCAGAGGGAGCTTCTGCATAACAGACATTAGTCCCAATGGTGTGAGATCGGAGTCTCGCGCATGAGCGTTCCATCACTTGAAGAGTTCGACCAGCAGCTTGAGGCGGCGCATATGCGTGGCCAGTGGCTTTATGACGAGATGTTGGAGAGCGTCATTGGGGGGCCCAAGCCTGCCGGTGTGCCGTTTATCTGGCGGTGGCCGGATGTCGAAGAGAAATTGTTGGAATCGTGCGACGTGCTCGAGGAAAGCTTCACTGCCCGTCGCAATCTTTCGTTTATTAACCCGGCCGCGCGAGGCACCACGCACACCATGAACATGGGTATGCAGATGCTGAAGCCGGGTGAGATCGCCTGGGCTCACCGGCACACGATGTCTGCGCTTCGTTTCGCGGTCAAAGGCGGTTCCGATTTGGTCACGGTAGTCGATGGCGAACCCTGCCCTATGGAGGATTATGACCTCGTTTTGACACCGCGCTGGACGTGGCACGACCACCATAACGCCACTTCAGACAACGTTGTGTGGCTCGACATTCTAGACATCGGGCTCATTCTCTCGCTCAACGTTCCGTTCTACGAGCCGTTCGGTGAGGAGCGCCAGCCGGAACGGAGTGATGTAGCCGAGTACCTGCTTGAGCGCGGCGGTCCGTTACGACCGGCGTGGGAGCGGCCGAAGAAGGCCAATTTCCCATACCGTTACCCGTGGTCTGAGGTGGAGAAGCAACTTCACCGGATGGCGAAACTGGACGGCAGTCCCTACGACGGCGTGGTTTTGCGGTACGCAAATCCGGTGACCGGTGGGCCGACCATGCCGACGATGGATTGCTGGGTGCAGCTGCTACGCGCGGGCGAGGAAACCCAGGCACATAGGCACACCTCCAGTGCGGTCTACTTTGTCATCCGCGGGGAAGGCGTGACCGTCGTCGACGACACTGAGCTCGACTGGAAACAGCACGACAGCTTTGTGATCCCGAATTGGAGCGAACACCGCTTCGTGAATCGTTCGTCCGAGGACGCCATTCTCTTCTCGGTCAACGATATGCCCGCCTTGCAGGCACTTGGCCTCTACTTCGAGAAACCGCAGCTTTCGGTGGGTGTGCAGGCGCCTCCGCCGGTGCCCGCCGATGTGCGACGAGCCGCGCCGGATTCTGGTGCCGATGTTTGACCTCTCCTTGTATGCCTCGTTCGACATGGAAACGATTGACGGAAAGGTTTTCCGACAGTGGCAAAAATGGCGCTGACGGCACAGGACATCACCGGCGTCGTCGGGATTATCCCAACTCCGTCCATACCGGGCGCGGATCGGTGGGACGTCGAGAATTCGGTCGATCTCGACGCAGCGGCTAAGCTCGCGGACGACATGGTTCGTGGCGGTGTCGATGTGCTGATGACCAACGGGACCTTCGGCGAGTGTGCGGCGCTCACCTGGCCCGAGACGGAGGCGTTCGTCGCCACGGTTGTCGATGCGATAGAAGGTCGGATCCCGGTGTTCGCCGGTGCGACGACCTTGAACACCAGGGAAACGATCCGGCGGGCGAGGCGCCTGGAGGAGATTGGTGCTGACGGCGCCTTCGTTGGTCGACCGATGTGGCTTCCCTTGGATAGCAAGGGCATTGTCCGCTTCTACCGCGACCTGTGTGAGGCCGTGCCGAATCTCCCGGTCGTCATCTACGACAATCCCGGAGCATTCAAGGGCAAGATCAGCGCCGCAGCGTACGAACAGCTCAGCAAGATCCCGCAGGTTGTGGCGTCCAAGCATCTGGGTCTGCTTGGCGGGGCGGCCTTCTTCGACGACCTCCGGGCAGTCAATGGCCGGATTCGGCTGCTCCCGCTGGAGTCGGACTGGTACTACCTCTCCCGCCTGTTCCCGGACGACGTGCGTGCGTGCTGGTCCGGCAACGTCGCCTGTGGTCCGGCCCCGGTAGTACGGCTTAAGGAACTCATTTCCGAAGAGCGCTGGGCCGAGTGTCAGCAGCTCACCCACGAGCTTCAGGATGCGCTCGAGCCGCTGTATCCGAACGGCGACTTCCCCGAGTTCCTGAAGTACAGCATCCAACTCGACAACGCGCAGTTCCGCAGCGCGGGATTCCTGCAGACCGGGCCGACCCGGCCGCCGTATATCAATGTACCGGAAGACTATCTCGAGGGAGCCCGTGCGGCCGGTCGTCGGTGGGCCGAGCTCGAAGCGCGTTACCAGACCTCGTCGCTCGAAACGAAAGGCACGTCATGAGCTGGCTTGAAGAACGCGTAGCGCTTATCACCGGTGGCGCGTCCGGCATCGGCTTCGCTGTAGCCGAGCGGTTTCTTGCCGAGGGGGCCAAGGTGGCGATCCTCGACCGGTCGAAAGAGGACGTCGACAAGGTGGCCACGGCCCATGATGATGTCGTCGGTGTGGTCGGCGATGTGACGTCGTATCAGGACAATGTCCGGGCTGTCCAGAAGACGGTGCAGGCATTCGGAAAGCTGGACGTCTTCATCGGCAATGCCGGGATATTCGACTACTTCGTCCACCTGGCTGACTGCGAGGGGGAAAAGCTCGGCAAAGCCTTCGACGAGATCTTCTCAGTCAATGTCAAGGCCTATCTGCTCGGTGCCCGCGCCGCCCTGCCGGAGTTGCTGAAATGCGATGACCCGAGTGTGATCTTCACCGTGTCGAACTCCGGTTTCTACACCTCGGGCGGTGGTCCGCTGTACACGGCATCGAAACACGGTGTCGTCGGAGTGGTCCGCGAACTGGCGTACGAGTTGGCCCCCAAGATCCGTGTGAACGGAGTGGCTCCGGGCGGCACGATCACGGGTCTGCGTGGGATCGAGAAGCTTGAACAGGGCGACACGGTCCTGTCGACGGTACCGGATATCGAACAGCTCATGAGCACGACGAACCCGCTGCAGTATGCGCAGCGCCCGGCCGACCATGCGGGGCTCTACGTGCTGCTGGCGTCGCCGCAAAACTCTAGGGCGGTGACAGGTGTGGTCATCAACAGTGACGGGGGCCTTGGTGTCCGGGGCATGGTGCAACCCGCTGGTGGTATGGAGTTGACTTCTTGAACTACTAGGTCGGTTTATGACTTCGGCTTAGTGCAGAAAGGAACGGTAGTGTTTGTCAAATCACTGGGCTACGTAGGAGTGGCGTCGCCGGATGCCAAACAATGGCTTGAGTTTGGCCCGGAAATCCTTGGGATGCAGCCTGTCGAAGCTGGGGCCGATACAGTTTTTCTGCGAATGGACGACGCTGACCACCGGCTGGCGGTTCATTACGGCGATCGGAACCGGATGCTCTATGCCGGGTGGGACGTGGGCAGTGAAGAACAGCTGCACGCTCTCGCCGAACGGCTTGAAGAGCGGGGCATCTCGTACAACCAGGGTACTGACGAGGAGTGCGCTGATCGTGCGGTCCTGGGTTTACTTGCCGTGCAGGATCCTATGGGGCTGCGGCATGAGTTCTTCTACGGGCAGAAGCTGGTCCCGAACTCGTTCCACCCGGCCAGGCCGATGTCTCGGTTTGTGACTGGCTCGCAAGGTCTCGGTCATATCGTTCTCGCTACACCGAATTTGAAGCAGTGTGACCAGTTCTTCCGCGACGTCCTCGGGTTCCGTAAGAGCGATGAAATCTATACTTTCATGGACCTCTGGTTCTACCACTGCAACCCGCGTCATCATAGCCTGGCCCTGACCCCGATGCCGGGCGTGCGGGGGCTGCACCACGTGATGGTCGAGGTCGCAGACCTCGATGACGTCGGAGCGGCCTACGACGAGTGCATGTCGCGGAACATCCCGTTGTCCATGACGCTCGGCCGCCACGTGAACGACCGCATGGTCTCGTTCTACGTCCGAACTCCGGCCGGCTTCGACATCGAGTACGGCTGGGGCGCGATCACCGTGGACGACGAGGTCTGGACGGTAGCGCAATACGACCGGCCCAGCGTGTGGGGCCACCGCATGGTCGCTGAGACGCCTCCCGGTGCGCTTGAAATGTCCGACTGATGCCATTGTCGCGGTGCCGTGAAGGCAACGAAAAGAATCACGAGGAGGATCTTGTGGCAATCAAATTTCTAACTGATGACTGGGCGGAAGCGGTCACGTCAGCAGCGAATGCGGATGAGCAGTTCCGGGCCGCCGCGAAGGGACACCACCTCCTCTTGCAGGCTCATGTTGAGGACAGCCCTAGCGAGTCGGACTACTTTATGCATTTCGGCGATGGTGTTCTCACGGTCGCTACCGGCACGGCCACGGAGCCCGCCGACGTGACGGCCGAAATGAGTTACCAGACCAATGTCTCCCTATCTAAGGGAGACCTCAAGGGGCAGACTGCTGCGATGACCGGTCAGATGAAGGTCCACGGCGACATGATGAAGATGATGTCGCTCGGCAAGGCTCAGGACCGTCTTGCTGAAATCGAAAGCGGCCTCGACATCGAATATTAGTAATCGTGTGATCACCCATTAGGTACAAACGGATATGAAATATGGCAGGAGAGTGGGTGTGAGATGGTGCTCACGAGTGGGGAAACAGATGTGAAGCGGCTCGTCGCTGCGGCGCGGGAAGACATCGAAAAAGGGCAGTTGCCTGCGCAGCTGGTTGCTAATGCCGCGCTCCACGACCTGGAGAACGAGCGTGTCTTCGGACGCAGCTGGGTCTTCCTGGCACACGAAACGGAAGTACCGGAGCCTGGGGACTACGTTGTGCGCTATCTCGGAGGTGACAACTCGGTTATCGTCGCCCGCGGGGAGGACGGCGTGATCCGGTCGATGGCGAACTCGTGCCGACATCGCGGCACGCTTCTGTGCCGCACGGAGATGGGTAACACCTCGCACTTCCGCTGCCCTTACCATGGCTGGACCTACAAGAACACCGGGAAGCTCACCGGCGTTCCGGCCCAGGAAGAGGTCTACGGCGCCGCGATGGACAAAGAGCGGTGGAGTTTGACTCAGGTACCGCGGCTGGAGAGCTACAACGGCCTCATTTTCGGGTGTCTCGACGAGTCCGCACCCACGCTGCACGAGTACCTCGGCGACATGACCTGGTACATCGATCTGTTCACCAAGCGCAGCAAGGCAGGCCTTGAGGTGCGCGGTGAGCCACAGCGCTGGGTGATGGACGCGAACTGGAAACTCGGTGCGGACAACTTCGTCGGCGACGCGTACCACACATTGATGACGCACCGGTCGATGGCCGAGCTCGGCCTGGTCCCACCGGACCCGAAGTTCGCTGCGGAACCGGCCCACATCAGCCTCACCAACGGACACGGGCTCGGTGTGCTCGGTATCCCACCGGGATACGAGATGCCGCCGTACATGAACTATCCCGAGGAGACGATCGAAGGGCTCGCCGAGGCTTACGGGGACCAAGTCCACGTCGACATGCTGAAGCGAACCATCTTTATCCACGGCACGATCTTCCCGAACCTGTCCTTCCTCAACGTCCTTATCAGCAAGGACCACATGTCAATTCCGGTGCCGATGTTGACGTTGCGGATGTGGCGTCCCTTGAGCCACAACTCGATGGAGGTGTGGTCCTGGTTCCTCGTTGAGGCCGATGCTCCGGAGGAGTTCAAGCAGGAGTCCTACGAGACCTACGTCCGCACGTTCGGTGTCTCCGGTGTGTTCGAACAGGATGACGCTGAGACGTGGCGGTCTATCACACGCGGCACCCAGGGGCGGCTGGCGGGCAACCAGAGTCTCAATTTCGAGATGGGACTGGGTGTGCTCGACCGCGACGCAAACTGGCCAGGCCCTGGAATGGCGATGGCGAGCGGGTATGCGGAGCGGAACCAACGTGAGTTCTGGGGCACGTGGCTGCGCTGCCTCTCGGAGGACGGGGAGGACGGGTCGTGACCAGTCGACTTGTCGGGAACCGATTCGTATCGAAGGGATCGCCGTCGTGACGATCAACATGGAAGACAACAGGGTTGCGCTCCGGACTACGGTGGAGGACTTCCTATTCGAGGAATCCGCACTGCTCGACGAGGGCCGGTTCCGGGAGTGGCTCGAATTGCTCACCGAGGACATCCACTACATTATCCCGGTCCAGGTGACGAAGGAGCGGGCGCGGGGCGACGTCGGCTCTACCACCATGGCTCACTGGGATGACGACTTCACCGGCCTGCAGATGCGGGTGCTGCGACTCGATACCGAATATGCCTGGGCCGAGGACCCGCCGTCCCGGACCCGGCATTTCGTGTCGAACGTGCGGGTCAGTCCCCGCCCGAGCGAGAACGAACTCGACGTTCGCTCGAACGTGTTGGTTTCGCGGTGCCGCGGCGACAGCAGGACTTCCGACTTAATCACAGCGGAGCGGCGCGACGTGCTACGCCATACAGATACCGGCCTCCGGCTGGCGGGGCGGACTGTGATCCTCGACCAGGTCGTCATCGCGACGCACAACCTCGCGTTCTTTTTCTAATCGCACAGGATGACAGCAGACCACAGGCCGAGATGGGAGTTCACATGGACGAGCTAACAGATGGAAGGGCGGTGGTGGCCAACGAGTTCGCCATGGTGACCGTGAGCAAGGTGCAGACCCGTAACGGTGAGCGGCTGGAGATCGCGAGCCCTCGACTGGGCTTTTGCATCCGCCTGGATGCCATGGAGCTGGAAAGCCTGTCTTGGCAGTCCAAAGAGGTCTTCTCACGGTTCCTCCACACGCCGTACGGGCCAGGTCACTGATTTACGATCCCGCTACTGAAGCCGGCTCGGTGGAGCCGGGTCTGGAAAGGACGTTCCTTGAAACGCAGGACGAACGCGCTCGCCCCGAGTGACATGAAGGGGCTGTGGGCCTTCGTGCCCGCGTGCTCGACACCGCACGCTGCCAACGTCGACGCCGTGGACACCGTGGACACTGATGCGTTATCGAGGCTGGTCGACCGTCTCGTGCGGGACGGCGTCGACGGTATCGTGACCTCCGGCAGCGCTGGTGAGTCGCACACGCTTACCGCCGACGAGTACCGCACGCTGATCTCAACGGTCGTCGAGACCGTCAACGGACGGGTGCCCGTCTTTATCGGGGCCAGCACGTTGAACACGCGGGAATCGATCGCGCGGGCACGGGTCATCGCGGACCTCGGCGCTGACGGCATCATGAGTGGGCCACCGATGTATCTTCCGCAGACGCTCGAGAACGCGGTCCAGTACTACAAGGACCTCGCGGATGCTGTTCCCGAGCTGGCGGTGATGATTTACCAGAACCCGCATGCCTTCCGGATCACCCTGCCGCCGTCGGTGTTCGGCGAGCTCGCGCAGGTGAAGAATATCGTGGCGCTGAAGCAGACCTCGATGGACATCTTCAACGTCATCGGCGCGATCAAAGCGGTTAAGGACAAGATGGCCGTACTGGTCCTGGACCAGCTGATGCACCCCGCCATGATGTTTGGCGCGGCGGGCGCCTGGAGCATCGACGTGTGTATGGGCCCGTGGCCTTCACTGGCCCTGCGCGACGCGTGCCAACGCGGGGACTGGGAGAAAGCGGCGGTAATCGCCGACCAGATACAAGCCCCGATGCGCACCCTCGGGCTGACCATGGATGAGTTCCAGGCCATGCAGTCAGCCTGGTGGAAGGTCGCCGTCGACGTCGCGGGCTACGGCCGAGCTGGTGCCGCCCGGCCACCGTTTGTTCACATTCCCGACAACGTCGTCGAATCCGCGCGGCGGTACGGCCGGTGGTGGGCCGGAATCGCCGAGCGCTACTACCTCGAACGCGAGTGGGCCCAAGGACGTCCCGAAACGAATGGCGCTCCCAGCCTACTGCCTGCTGCCACCCGGTCGTTGCTGTAGCCGTCACAAGAGTTAATGAGGAGATACCATTGATTAACGCGAAGCTCGTCATCGACGGTCGCGAGGAAACGTCTGACCGCTCGATCGACGTAGTCAGCCCCGCCGACACCAGGGTTAAGCTCGGCACGATCCCCGATGCGACCGCCGAACAAGTGGACGAAGCGGTGAAGTCCGCCGCGATGGCGTTCCCGGAATGGTCCGCCCGGCCGGTGGAGGAGCGACAGCGCGCCCTCTTCGCGGCGTCCGGGATCATCCATGACCTGATCGAGGAAGAGGCTCCGCTGCTCAGCCGGGAGAACGGCAAAATCCTCGAAGAATCGCACCTCGACCTTGAATTCGCCTCAGGAATCTGCGGCTACACAGCAGAAATCGCACCAGAAAAGCTACAAGATACCCTCATCAGGGACACCGGCGGCACGACCCGCATCCGGCGCCGCCCAGTCGGGCCGGTCGCCGCCATCACCCCGTGGAACTTCCCCGTCGTGCTCTCCTTCATGAAGATCGCCCCGGCGCTGGCCGCTGGGAACACCGTCGTGCTGAAGCCGTCGGAAAATTCCCCGCTCGTGCTGAGCAAAGTGATCAGCGCGTTGCAGGAACACCTTCCCCCGGGCGTACTCAGCATGGTGACCGGCGGTGACACCGTTGGTGAAACGCTGGCGTCTCACTCGCTGATCCGCAAGATCGGGTTTACCGGCGGTACGGAGACCGGCAAGAAGGTGATGGCTTCTGCCGCTCGCGACATCAAGCGCGTGACGCTCGAACTCGGAGGTAACGACCCGGCAATCGTGCTGGACGACATCGACCTCTCCGACGAGACCATGCGGGGCATGGTCAAAGGCGTGTACAGCACGACCGGGCAAGTTTGCTTCGGCATGAAAAGGATCTACGTACCGGACCAGCTGTACGACCGGTTCGTCGATGCGTTCTGCGCCGCAGTGGACGAGATCGTGGTGGGACCCGGTGACGACCCCCGCTCGACGATGGGACCGCTCAACAATGCGAGTCAGCTGCAGATTGTGGAGAAGATCCTCGAGGAAGCCACCGCGAGCGGTGCGTCGGTGACGACCCTGGGCCGCAAGCTTGACTCGGTCCCTTGGGAACACGGGCATTACATGATGCCGAGCGTGGTGACCGAAGCGGCACCTCACCAGGCCATTGTGGAGCAAGAGCAATTCGGCCCCACAGTGCCGATTCTTCGCTACACCGAGCTGGACGAGGTCATCCGATTGACCAACCGCTCTGCCTACGGCCTCGCCGCGTCGATCTGGACCTCCGACGAGGACCATGCGTTCGAGTTGGGCCGCAAACTGGACACCGGATCGGTTTTCCTCAACAGTCACAGTTTCACGTCCCTCGATCCGCGGGCACCGTTTGGTGGCGCCAAGTCGAGCGGCTTGGGGCGGGAGTTCTCGTCGGCGAGCCTTGACGCGTACACGGAACTGCAGACGATCAGCCGCCGAACCGGACCTCCGGGACCGCCGCTGTCGTGAGCATTGGTCGATTCGAAGAGCATGAAAGAGACGGAGGTGCAGACACTGATGCGGGTAGACATCGACCAGCGGCGCTGCTGTGGGTACCGGCTCTGCGTTGAGGTGGCGCCGAACGTCTTCCAGATCAACTCGGCAGGGAAGGCTTTTGTCGTCCCGGACCAGATCCCGGCTGAGTGCCAGGAGGACGCCCGGGCCGCGGCCAAGGAATGTCCCAGCGCCGCGATCCATGTGTCCGCGGACGAAGGTGTGCCGAAGTGACGAGGACACAGTCGTTCGCCCTTGTCGGTGGTGGGATGGCGGCGGTGCACGCGGCCGAAACGCTGCGGCTCGAGGGCTTCTGTGGTCGAGTACTGTTGATCTCTGAGGAGAATCGGCTGCCTTACGACCGTCCGCCATTGTCGAAGGCGTTGCTCACCGGCGACATGACCTTCGACGGCTGCCTGCTCCGTCCTGCGTCCTGGTATGACGAGTACGGGATCGACCTAATGCTCGGTGTGCGGGTCCAATCGCTGGACCCGCACACTAGCCGACTCCGGCTGGGTACTGGCGCGGAGATCCGGTTCGATCGGGCCCTCATCGCCACCGGCGCCCGCCCGCAGACACTGGGTGGGTTGGCGAACAGCTCGGATACCGTACTTGCGCTGCGCACCGCTGACGACGCCGAGAAGATCCGGGCAGCGCTAGTACCCGGTACGCATCTCGCCGTCATCGGCGGCGGCTTCATCGGAGCGGAGCTGGCATCGAGCGCCACCGCGCTGGGTTGCGAAGTGACCATGTTCGAAGCTACGGCGGCACCGATGGCAGCCGTTCTCGGTGAGCGCATCGCCCACAGCCTGGTCAGCCTGTACCGCGCAAATGGCATCCGGGTGCTGACCGGGACGCCCGTGCGCGAGCTCAACACCGGACCCCGCGGCGTCGAGATCACGAGCGCTGACAGACGGACGTGGCGAGCCGATGCGGTGGTCGTCAGTGCGGGCGCCGTCCCGAACGTGGAGTTGGCATCCGCAGCCGGGCTACGCGTCTCGGACGGTATCGAGGTCGACGAGACAGCCGCGACATCTGCACCGCATATCTTCGCCGCGGGCGATGTGGCCAACCGGCCAGAGACCCGCTTCGGCGGTCGGGTGCGGATCGAGCACTGGCAGAACGCGCAGAACCAGGGCGCCAGCGCAGCCCGCGCCATGATCGGACAGCGCGCGCCATTCGGTGAGGTCCCATGGTTCTGGACCGACCAGTTCGGACTCAATATGCAAGTCACAGGATTTCCGCACCGAGCGGATCGGGTGGTCGAACGCGGAAGTATCGAAGAAGGCCGCTTTGCAGCCTACTACCTGTCTGGCCGTTCACTGGTGGCGGCACTGGGCGTCGGCCGTGCCGGTGAAGTCCATCTCGCCCGGCGCCTGATCGCCGAGAAGGCCGAGGTAGCTTGCGAAGCGCTGGCGGATACGGGCCTGCGCGCCGCCGTGCTGTACGCAGCCGAAGCATGATGTGAATGCCGGATCGCTTGCGTGAAAGGGAGAAGGATAGCCATGGCGCACAGCGCCACATCGTCGGCCCACCGTGTCGTGGACCGAAAATGGCAGATCGTAGTGTCAGGACGGGAACTCGGTGCGCAAAGTCGTTACCGCACTGAAAACCCGGCGACCGAAGAGACCCTGGCCGAAGTACCCGACTGTACGGCCGAGGACGTGCACTTCGCGGTGGCGCAGGCGCACCGAGCACAAGTCGCCTGGGGCCGACTCGCGCCGCGAGAGCGTGCCCGACGGCTCCGGGAGCTAGCCGTGGCATTGCGTGACAACCGGGAAGAACTGGCGACTCTGGACGCACTGGACGGCGGCTTTCCGGTGTCGTCGATGCGACTCGACGTGGACGCAGCGGTGGAGTATATCGAGATCATGTGCGATCTCGCGCTCGGACTGGGCGGACGCACGATTCCGGCGACCGGCGAGCACCTCCATTACACGGTGCATCAGCCGTACGGTGTTGTCGCCCGGGTCGTACCGTACAACCACCCGCTCTTCTTCACAGCATCGAAGATCGCCGCACCGCTCGTCGCGGGCAACGCCGTTGTGCTGAAAGCGCCCGAGCAGACGCCCTTGTCGGCTCTGCGGATCCACGAGATTGCGGGCGAGGTCCTACCCGACGGCTTGTTCACCGTCCTCACCGGACAAGGTCCGGACAGTGGCCGTACCTTGGTGCGTCATCCGCAGGTCCGACGCATCGCATTCATTGGGTCAGAGCAGACCGGCCGATCGATCCAACGGGATGCCGCCGAAACTGGCGTCAAGGACGTCACGCTCGAGCTGGGCGGCAAGAACGCCATGATCGTCCTCCCGGACGCCGATCCGACGCGTGCCGCGGCAGCCGCCGTAGCGGGGATGAACTTCACCGCCACGATGGGACAGTCCTGCGGTTCCACGAGCAGGCTCTTCGTGCACAACGAACTGCTGCCTGACGTGCTGGATGAGGTGTGTCGGCTGGTGGAGCAGATTCGGGTGGGCGACCCGCTCGCTGCCGAGACCGAGATGGGGCCGCTGATCAGTGGCACGCATCGGGACCGGGTGTTGGAGACAGTCGCGACTGCGGTGCGGGACGGCGCGGAACTGATGACCGGAGGTGCGCGACCATCGGGCGCGGGTGATCGCGGCTACTTCGTAGCCCCGACAGTCCTCGCGCACGTGCAACCGGACAGCAGGATCGCTCGCACCGAGATCTTCGGCCCGGTGCTCTCGGTGCTGGGTTTCGCGGACGTCGACGAGGCCGTCGGTCTGGCGAACGGCGTCGACTATGGCCTGACGGCAGCGGTGTGGACGCAAAACGTGGGTGCTGCGCACTCGCTGGCCCACCGGCTCGAAGCGGGATATGTCTGGGTGAACGGGTCGTCGCGGCACTTTTGGGGCGTTCCCTTCGGTGGCGTGAAGAACTCAGGAGTCGGTCGCGAAGACAGCCTGGAGGAGCTCGTATCGTTCACACAGATTCAAGCGGTGAACGTACTGCTGCCCTAGGCCGCCTACATCACGACGCTGGAGGATGCATGAGCGAGCGGGTAGTCATCGTCGGGGCGTCGATCGGCGGCATCCGGACCGCAGCCGGTCTCCGCAAGGAAGGTCATGCGGGAGAAATCGTGTTGGTAGCCCCGGACGCCGCACGGCCGTACGACCGACCACCGTTGTCGAAACAGGTGCTGCAGGGTACTTGGGAGCCTGAACAGGCATCCTTGGGCGATCCGTCCCAAGACTTCGGCGTCGAGGTGCGTACCACCAGGGCCGTGCGGCTGGAGCGGGACGCCCGCAAGGTCGTGCTGGCCACGGGTGAGGTCCTGGGCTACGACCGGCTCGTTATCGCGACTGGTGCCACGCCCAAGCGGTTCCCCGAGCGGACACTGGCAGGGGTGCATGTGCTGCGCAGCATGCAGGATTGTCTCGGGCTGCGCGAAGATCTCATGCGCGGTGGCCCCCTGGTGGTGATTGGGGGTGGTTTCATCGGCGCGGAGGTGGCGTCTGCAGCGCGTGGTCTCGACGTCCCCGTGTGCCTCGTCGAGGCGGCGAGGGCACCGATGCACGGTGTGCTCGACCCTGCGACCGCGGAGCTTCTACTGCAATTGCACCGTGAGCGCGGCGTGGAGATCCACTGCGGCGTGGGTGTCGCCCGGCTCGAAGGGGACGGCCGGGTGAGCACGGTGGTGCTATCAGATGGACGGCGACTGCACGTCGACGCGGTTGCCGTGGGCATCGGCGTCACTCCGAACACGGACTGGCTCGAAGGTTCCGGGCTCCGGCTCCACGACGGCGTGGTCACCGACCAGTTCCTGACCGCGACGGTCGACGGCACGGTGCTCGCGGTGGGTGACGTGGCCCGGTGGTACGATCCGCGGGTGGGACGCCATGTCCGGATCGAGCACTGGACCAACGCGGCCGAACAGGCTGCCACGGTGGCGCACAATATCGCGCACCCGGATAATCCGCGGCCACACGACCGGATGCCGTATTTCTGGTCCGACCAGCATGGTGCCAAGATCCAAACGGTGGGTCACGTCGATCCGTCTTGGAAGGCACTCGTCGTCCCGGGAGACCGGGGGCTGCGCCGTGCGGTGCTCCACCACGACGGAATCTGGGTCCACTCAGCCCTGGCGGTAAACTGGCCGCAGGCGCTGGCCGTCATCCGCCGTGGTCTCGACACAGAGCTTGAGGTCGACCAGGCGCGCCGCCAACTCGAGGAGCTGAGTGGCCGTCGGGTGCCCGACGAAAAGCTCGTGGCGCCGCCTCGGTCGCCCGGACCGTGAGATGCTCTCATGCCCAGCAGCGTTGAGGCGGACGGCTTTCGTGCCTATTCACCCGTTCCGCAGTACCCGGTCGTGTCGATAGACCACGCACTGAAGATTATCCTCATGCTGGGCGAACGGTCCGATATTCGGCTTGATGAGGTCGGTGATCGGCTCGGCGTCGCGCCCTCGACCGCTCGGCGCCTGCTCGCGACCCTGCAATACCGAGGCTTCGCACAACCGAACCCCGGCCACACCATGTATGGACCAGGCGAGACCTGGACCAACCTCGTCTCATCCGTGCTCCGGCGGTTCGACATCCGCATGACCCTGCGCCCCTTCATCGAGAAACTCAACGCAGAACTCAGGGAAACGGTGCATGTCGGAGTGCGCGACGGGGCGGTCATACGGTTCGTAGACGCTCTGGAGAGCCGCCGTGCCGTCCGCGTGACGTCCCGGCTCGGCCGCATAGTGCCCGCGCACTGCACGTCGACCGGCAAAGCGATCCTCGCTCAGCTGGACCCCACCGACCTGAGGCGACTCTACCCCGACGACGGCCTGCCCGGACTGACGGCACGCTCGATCCGCCGACGATCGGAGTTGGAAGCCGAACTTGCCGCGGTACGGTGGCAGGGTTTCGCGATCAGCCGAGAGGAGAGCGAGGAAGGGGTCTCTTCCGTGGCAGTCGCGATTCGCGCAGGCGTGTGGGCGCCTGCGGTCGCGGTGACCGTGTCCGTACCTGCTGGCCGACTCGGTTCCGGCGAGATCAGGCGAATCGTCACGGCATTGACCACGGTCGGCACGGAGATCAACGAACTGCTGCACAGCTGACCTTGCGCATTTCGGAGCGCGGTCAGCGCAATATGGATATCCTGTCCGTGCACATTTGACTGGTCGGTCCACTCGGACTAAGTTCCAGACACTATTTCTGTTATGCAGATATCGGCTTTGCGTTGGTAAGAACGTGCGACGCGGGCCGGCAACGGTGTCATCGAGCTCGGAGGAGAGTCATGAACACGGTGCAGTTCCTGTCGGTCGAATGGGCTGAGACCTATCGCGAACTGTGGAATGCCACCCCGACGACACGCGACGGCACGAAGGAACTCGACATGCTGATCGAGTGGAGGGTTCCGGACGGTCGCGCCGCGCAGATCGACATCAAGCAGGGCGAGGCCGTCTATGGTGGGGCGCCGCTGCCCGAGCGCAAACCGGACTTCATCCTGACCGCCACCACCGCGGTGTGGAAGAAGGTCGCTACCGGCGAGATCAGCGCAGGGAACGCGATCATGACCCGGAAGATCAAGTTTGTCGGACCGGTCAAGGTCGCCATGTCACACATGCCCGCTCTTAGCCGAGGGTTGACTCTGGCGGGTGAGGTTGACGGCCTCGAGTGGGACAACTGACGCGAGCCGGAGGAGGTGCGATGACGGCTGAACCGGAGGTCGGCTTCGACGCGCGAGCGTGGGCTGCCGAGCAGCTTCGAGGCTTTTACATGTGTCCGCTTACGCCGTTTACGGAGGACTTCCAGCTTGACGAAGCGGGCTTGGGGGAGAACATCGAAGCGTTCGTCGAGATGGGCTGTGACGGTCTCGTGGTCGGCGGGTTTTTCGCCGAAGGCTGGAACATGACGCTCGCCGAGTGGCGGCGGTATCATGAGGTCGTGGCCGAAGCGGCTGCGGGGCGTGTGCCGCTGTTCACGATCATTCTTGAGAACTCGGCCTACCAGGCCGTCGAGAAGATGCGGTTCGTGGAGGCACTCGGTTTCGTCGGAGCCGAGATCATGAATCCCTCGGTGCAGTTCAAGACCGACGAGGGTGTCGTGGCGTACTTCGACTTCGTGGCCGCTGCGACTGATCTTGCCATCGTCCTTTACCGCACGCCGGTGTCAGGCTACGTGTACGGCCATGACGCCGTGCTGCGGATTGCCGAACACCCGAACGTCGTCGGGGTAAAGAACGGAACGCTGAGCTGGACCGATAGCATCGCGTTGCGGCGCTCGATCGGAGACCGCTTGATAGTCAGCGAACCGAACGAGCGGTACTGGGCCCACGACATCGCGTTCTTCGACGGCCGGCTGCTTTACGGTGAGTTGTCGCTGCTGCTCTATGGCAAGCGCCGCGATGAGCTACGGCGCTACACCGACCTCGCCTTCGGCGGCCGCGCGGACGAGGCGCTGGCGCTGTCCGCGCGGCTGGACCCGGTACGGGAAGTCTACGAGGACATTCTCATCGGACGGATTGCGGCTACCGGCTCTTACTTGGCGGCGATGCCCTACCTCAAGGCGTGGTTCGAGCTATTGGGCCTGCACGCCGGTTGCCTGCGGCCGCCGCTGCAGGCCAGGCTGGCCCCGGCCGAACGCGAGGACCTCGCTGGGCGACTTTCGGCAGCGGGAGTGCTCTGATGCGGGTTGTTGTGCTGGGCGCAGGTGGTCTCGGTTCCGTGGTGGGTGGTTTCCTGGCGGAGGCCGGAACCGAGGTGACTCTGATCGGACGGCAGGCGCACGTCGACGCGATCAACCAGCACGGCCTGCGGATCACCGGTAGGCGCGGTGAGGTACTGGTCGACGAAAATCTTGTCGCCCTCACCGACCCGGGGCAGGCTACGGGGCCATTCGACTACCTCATCCTCGCGGTGAAGGGCAAGGACACCCACGCGGCGCTAACCGCAGCCGAACCATTGGGGGACAAGGTGGTCACCGCGTTCTCGTTGCAGAACGGGCTGGGAAAGGACGACGCGCTCAGGCAGTGGCTCGGCGAGGGCCGGGTCATTGGAGCCTCCACCATTGAGGGCGGCACGCTGGTCGAACCGGGAACCGTACACAATCATCTTACCGCGGACGTCACCGCGTACTTCGGTGAGCTCGACGGCCGCATCACGCCGAGGGTCGAGGCGATCACCACGGCGTTCGACAAAGCAGGCCTGGCCGCCTCCGCCGCCGGCTGCATCGACCAGATCACCTGGGAGAAGCTAGCCCAGATCTCCCTTGCGGCGGCCTGGTCAGTCACTACCCTCGGTGCGGTGCGCGGTGTCTCCGTGTTCGCCGGGATGGCGGTCCGGGAAGGCGCCGAGTATTTCGTCGCACTGGCCAAGGACCTGCTTGCCGTCTACCGGGCTCAAGGCTATACCCCGCAGAATTTCTATGCCCCTCTCTCACGTTTGAAGGAGCTCGATGAGCTCTCAGTCGAGGAAGCGGTCACCTTCATCACCCAGCAGGCCGCCCAGCAGGCGGAACAAGAGGTAGCAGGCCATCCCTCGATGTATGAGGACGTTGTGCGAGGCAGGAAGACCGAGATCGACTTCATGATTACGCCCTACCTCACGGCGGCGGATGCGGCAGGGCTCGAAGTTCCGACCCTGCGCACGGCGTACCGGATCATCAAGACCCTGGACACTTTCCTTGGCTAGTGCAATGTACGAGACGGATTCGCAGTCAACGCTGAGGCACAGCTCCGAACCGGCCACCGGCGTCGCCGGGTCAGGTATCCTGCGCCAATACCGCCATCACGTTCGTCAGCAACAGGACGAGACAACACGGCACCGTCCGTCACACTCGGTAATCCGAGGTGATCGTGACGGTGCGCGGAAGGGAGGTTTGGTGTCGGCCACACTTTCTCGACATGGCCCACTACGCACCGCGGACCTTTCCGAGGCCCATGAGGCCGTGTCGCAGATCTTCACTGCCCACCGCCTCGAACGGTTGGATCGAAAGGCCCCCTTCCAGGCGCGACTCGACGCGGTGACCTTCGGCGCCGTAACAGTCGGTTATCTCAACTACGGAGCCGACGTCCAGCTAGAGAACCAGGAGGAACTGGAGGCCTACCACATCAACATCCCCCTTTCGGGTAATACGGAATCTTGGAGCGGCCGCGACTCGGTCATCAATGATGCTCGAGTGGCCGCGGTGTTCCGGGCCGGGCTTCCCGGCGGCATCACGTGGTCGGGGAAGTGCACCCAGATGTGTGTTAAGTTCCGCCGCCAAGAGCTAGAATTTGAACTGGAACGACTGCTGGGTAGACCGGTACCAGATCCGTTACGACTGGGCGTCAGCATGGACCTGACCACGCCCGCCAGCCAGGATTGGCTTTCCTTGTTGTCGGTGCTCCGGCGCGATCACGGGCAGCGCGCGGGTATCACACAGCAACCACTGGTTGCCCGTAACCTCGAAGTCCTGCTCATGCAGGGTTTCCTGCTGGCACACGCCCACACGTACTTCACAGGTGGTGCCGAAGGGTGCTCACCGGCGATCCGATCACGGATGGTCAAGCAGGCGACGGATCTCCTCGAGGCTCGGCCGGAGACGCCGTTCACCGCCACCGAGCTCGCGAGCCAGGTGGGGGTGAGTGTGCGTGCTTTGCAGGACGGATTCAACAAGCATGTCGGTATGTCGCCGATGGCCTACCTCCGGGAGGTTCGGCTTCGGCGCGTGCACGACGAGCTGATCGCGTCCGACCCCGGCTCGGTTACGGTGACCCAGGTCGCGCAGCGCTGGGGCTTCAGCCATCTTGGACGCTTTAGCCTCGCCTATCGCGGCAAGTTCGGCGTTACCCCGTCCCAGACACTCCGGACATCGTGAGCATGCTTCTATGACTCAGTAGTTCTGCTATGCAGTAACTGCATCTTTTGCGTCGGTCTGGTCGGCTCTTGATGCAGGCCTACGGCGCAGCGTGGGCCACTGGGCGGTCTCTGCGCTTTGCGATCGGGTCTTGAGTCAGATGCCTTACTCCGGCGGTTAAGGTGCCTTCTTGTCCCGGTTCCAACGCTGTGCTGAATCACTTGGTAAGGAGCTTCCGTGTCGACTTGACGCGGAACGCGTTGATGCTACTATAAGGAACCATCTTCTGCTAAGAAGAGAATACTTCCTTGAAGAGCCGCGTACTGTCATCGCGAGCAGAGGTTCTCCGGAGCTCGCTAGCCCTAGCCTCGCGAGTGTCGGCCTGGAATGGAGAGATTAGCGTGGGGACTCGTTTGAGTTCGGCGTCGGCACGGCCCGTGGCCGGTCTTCTGCCGATGCCCGTGCGTCACGCGCTCGTCACAGTAGGCGAGATGGCGCAACTGGCTGGGACCGTTCTCTGGGGCGCGATTCGGCACCCGCGAGGTTACTGGGCCGATCTGCGCGAGCAGATGTACACGCTCCTCAAGAGGTGTTGGCTTCCGATGGTCATTTCGACCACCGCGATGGGTTTCGGTGCGGCTGGCCTGGCGCCAGGAACGATGATGGCGCTGCTGGGAATTCCCGAACGACTCGGAGCCTTCGACCTGATGGCCAGCCTACGTGAGTTCGCCCCTTGGATTAACGCCATGGTGGTCGCTGGTGTGGTCGGTACTTCTATGACAGCTGACCTGGGGTCCCGTCGCATCCGGGACGAACTCGACGCGATGCGGGTGCTCGGTATCGATGTGATCCGAATTCTGGTCTTGCCTCGGATCCTTGCGGTTACCTTGATGACAGGACTGCTCGATCTCTTCGCCTTGACTTTCGGCGTATTCGGAGGGTTTCTCGCGTCGGTGGCGGTCTTCGGTGCCTCTCCTGGCGCATACTTCGGTAGTTTCTTCGCTAACGCGACCGTGATCGACTTATGGGGCAGCGTCGTGAAGTCGTTGTTCTTCGGGCTCATTATCGGAGTGGTGTGCTGCTACAAGGGACTTCGGGCCCAAGGCGGCCCGATGGGCGTAGGTCGGGCGGTGAACCAGGCGGTCGTCATTTCGTTCGCCGCAATCTGGATCATCAACTCCCTGTTCATCTCGATTGTGCTCGGACTGAACCCGGATATGCAGACCGTCCGATGAGGAAGGAAAGGTCATGAGTGCAGCGCCTGACACGCGGCCCCTACCGCCTCCACCGCGACCGCCTGACCTGGTGGTCGACCGGCGACTCCTTATCGGCAAGCTTCGGCTCTTTCTCGTGGAAGTAGGGCGGATGGCCGTCTTCGCCGCCGCTGTCATCCGCGATCTGCCGCGCCTTCGGTCCTATGCGTCCGAGGTGGTGCGACAGATGGCCGCGCTGGTGATGACGAGCGCGTTGATCATCTGGGTGATGGAGTTCGTGGCCGGCACTATGGTCGGCATCGAGTCGAGCTATGTACTCCAACAGGTGGGCGCGGCCGGATACTCGGGAGCATTGACGGCGATCGGCGCGCTTCGTGAGCTTGGTCCGTACATGTGGGGTTACATCCTGGCGGCTCAGGTGGGTTGTGGTCTGGTCGCCGAGATCGGATCCATGCGCATCAGCGATGAGATTGACGCGATGGAGGTCATGGGAATCCGATCCCGTGCGTATCTGGTCGGGACGAGGCTTCTGGCGGCTTGGATCGTGATGCCGTTCCTCTACATCGTCGGCCTCGGCGTCATGTACGTCGCAGAGTATCTGGTCGTCGTCGTTCAGCTGGGCGGCGTTTCGCCCGGTGGCTATGGGCTCATCTTCTGGCTGTTCCAGAATCCGGCTGACCTCGTGTACTCGCTGTCAAAGATCATGGCCATGGGCACGGTGATCGTGCTGGTCGGCTGCTACTACGGTTACCGGGCCCAGGGAGGCCCCGTCGGGGTGGGCATCAACACCGCCAAGTCCATGATGGTCAACCTCGTTCTCGTGCACATCATCGGGATGTTCGGCACCTGGCTGTTCTGGGGCCTCTCGCCCAATGCGCCTATTGCCAACTGAACCATCCTTTCCGTTACCCGAAAAGGAGATTCACGTGAGCATCGCTCAGCGTGCCGGCACCCTCCCTGTGGAGCAGGCACACGCGATCCGTGTCCACAACATCGCGAAGTCATTCGGCTCATCCGCGGTGCTGCGGGGCCTGAGCATCGACTTCGTCGACAACGCGATCACCACGGTGCTAGGTCCCTCTGGCACCGGAAAGAGCGTGCTCTTGAAGCACCTCGTCGGCCTCGAAGCGCCCGATCAGGGCGAGATCGTCGTGTTCGGCAAGGACATCTGGAAGATCAGCGAGGAAGAGCGCTACGCGCTACGGAAACGATTCGGCGTTCTCTTCCAAGACGGCGCGCTATTCGGGTCGCTGAATATCTTCGACAACGTCGCCTTTCCCTTGCGCAAACACACCGACCTCGCCGAGTCCGAGATCGGCGACCTCGTCATGACCCGGCTCCGTGAAGTCGGCCTCGAGCACTCCGCGGCCAAGCTACCCAACGAGATCTCCGGCGGCATGCGTAAACGAGCGGGATTCGCCCGCGCGCTCGTTCTCAACCCGGACATCGTGCTCTTCGACGAACCAGATTCAGGCCTCGACCCGGTACGCACCAGCCTGTTGAACGATCTCATCAAGGAGATGCACACCGAACACGGGGGTACCTACCTGCTTGTCACACACAACATCCCGACCGCCCGCAGGCTGAGCGACTACGTCGGTCTCCTGTGGAACGGCGCGCTCGTGCACTACGGGCCGACCGATGAGGCATTCGACTCAGACGACGGCTTTGTTCGGCAATTCCTGACCGGTGACTCAGTCGGCCCACTGGGGATGGATTGATCATGTCAATCAAGAAGCTCCTGGCCACGGCACTCGCCGTCGTCGCCGCGATCGCACTCATCTCCGCGGTCACAGCCAATGCGTTCGCTGACTACCGCGTCAGGGTCGTTCTCCCGGTTGCCTCCAACCTGGTGGTTGGCTCACCGGTACAGATCGACGGGGTCGACGTCGGTTCCGTACAGCACCTGTCTACCCGCGATGGAAAGGCGATCGTCGAGATCGCCGTGAACGACGGCCGCGCACCCCTCACTGCAGGGACGGACGTCGCAATTCGGTGGAAGGCGGCCCTAGGAGAACGGATTGTGGAGTTGCGACCAGGCGAGGAGAAAAACGCCACGATTCCTGACGGTGGTCTCATCGAAGGCACCATGCATCGGGTCGAAGTCGACGAGGTGCTCGCCGCACTAGACCCACCAACCAGGAAGCACGTGACCTCGCTGGTACGCAGGCTAGACAGCATGATGAAGGGCAGCGAGCGCGACATCAACGAGACGGTGCGCGCGGCGGGTCCTGCCGTGCAAGCACTCGGCCAAGTCACCGCGGCGCTGAACAGCGACGGGCCAGCGATGCGCGCGCTCGTTCAACGTCTACAGAAGTTGACCGCCGTATTGGCGAACCGCGAAGGCGACGTCCGGGGCGTGGTTACCGACCTCGCCGCGCTGACCGACACGACCGCCCAGGAACACGAGGCACTCCGGTCGGCGTTACGCGCGATGCCCTCGACCCTGGACTCGGCCCAGACCACGCTCGGGCGCGTACCGTCAGCCGCCGGTGCGGCGGAGTCACTCCTGGCTGATCTGCGGCCAGCGACGAAGCGGCTTCCCTCGGTCGCCAAGAACCTGAGCCCGCTACTACGCGATCTGCGGCCTGCCACAGCAGACCTGAAACCCACGCTGGCGGCTACGCGCGCATTGCTCGGCCGCACCCCGAAGCTACTGGACACAGCGCATGATGTATTTCCGAAGGTGACCGATACGTTGGACGCCGCAACCCCGGCGCTCGCATTCCTCCGCCCCTACACACCGGAATTCGTAGGGTGGTTGTCCAACTGGAACTCGACGGCAGGCAACTTCGATGCCAACGGCCGCCACTTCCGGATGCACGTTCAGGGCGGGTCCGGAAACGTCAACAACAACCCCGGCGTGCTGCCCCCGGGCCTGGAGCACAAGCCGGTCCGCCTCCCCGGTGAGCTGGAAGGACAACCCTGGACGGACGCGCACGGGAGTGGTCCACGATGAGGAACCGAAAGCCGCACACTCTGTCGCTGATACTGGTCGTTGTTCTTGCCCTGGTGGGTGGAACGGCCAGTTACATCCAAGGGCGTGACAGTGCACAGCGAGCGCGAGTCACCGCGGTGTTCGCCGACGCCAGCCCGCTGGTGGCGGGCAACGATGTCAAGACCTCCGGCGTGAAAGTGGGAGAAGTCAGCTCCCTGTCCGTCCACAACGGGCAAGCCCACGTCGTCATGGACCTCGACCCGGCGACGTTACCCTTACACCGCGACGCGAAGGCCACAGTCCGACCTGTCAGTCTCCTGGGCGAGCGCTTCGTGGATCTAGACCGAGGGTCAGCGTCGGCACCGATCCTCGAGCAACCGGCCGTCATCGCCGCGGAGAACACGGATTCCTCAGTTGATCTCGACGAAGTGCTCAACGCACTCGATGCTCCGACAGCCCATTCGCTCGCGGCTCTGCTGACCACGCTTGGGGAAGGAGTTCGCGGTCAGGGTGCGAAGGTGGATGCTGCGATCGCCGAACTCGGGCCAGCGATGACGCAAACCGGGAGGTTGGCCCGCATGCTCGATCGGCAGAACGCGGTGCTGACCGGACTCGTGGACCGGGTCGAACCGGTGTCGGAGGCCTTGGCCTCGGATCGCGGGCGTGATCTCGATCGCCTTGTTGGTTCCACGGAGTCGATGTTGAAAGCGGCTGCGGACAATCGCCGTGCCCTCGACGAGTCGCTGGCCCAATTGCCGGGGACGCTGCGCAAGGCCGAGCGCACGCTGGGCCGGCTGGCCGGCGTCGCGGATGCCGCCACCCCTGCACTGGCATCTATCCGGCCAGTCACGAACAACCTGCGTGACATCAGCACGGAGTTACAGCGCATGGCCGATGCGACCGATCCAGCACTCGCTTCCCTGCAACCGGTGCTTGAGCACGCCGAATCATTGATCGACGAGGCTGCGCCCCTGGTTGAAACCTTGGGGTCAGCCGGCCGGGATCTCCGTGGGGTTGCGGCCTCGGCGCGCCCTGTGGCGGAGCGGTTGATGGACAACTTGCGCAATGTCCTGAACTTCGTGAGGTACTGGGCACTCGCCACGAACGGCTATGACGGGCTGAGTCACTACTTCCGGGCGAACATCGTGGTCAACCCTGAGAGCGTGACCGGGTTGGTGCCACGGCCACAGGACGCCGGCCGGGAGGCCGCCGATTCGAAGCGCACGCCATCACGGCCACCGGCGGTCGGCGAGGATGCGTCCAATGTCACGGGTCTGACTCGCGACCAAGAGCAATCGCTCGTCGGGCAGCTACTGGGAGGTTTGTGACATGCCGCGTGTGATGTCCATGAAAGGGTCCCGCTCGCTGATCGTCGGCGTGGCCGTCGTGCTGGTGGCTGGTCTGTCGGTGTACGTGGCCGCCATCGCTCCCGGCGGACTGCCGTTTGCGTCGTACACGTACGTCCGAGCAGCGTTCGACGACGTGGGCTCGCTGCAGGTGGGCGATGACGTACGCCAAAACAGCGTCCGCGTGGGCAGGGTGCAGCACATCGAGTACGACGGTACGGATGCGGTGGCCACACTGCAGCTCGACGGGGATCAGCCCGTCTATCGCGACGCTCGTGCGACCATCGGCGCTCGTTCGGGTCTTGGCGAGAAGTTCGTCCAGCTGACGCCAGGCAACCGGCATACGGGCCCGCTCGGCGACGGAATGATCCCGGGAAGTCGTACCGCAAACGCCCGAGATCTCGACTGGTTGCTCGACGCGTTCGACCGATCCACCAGGAACGCCCTGAGCCAGGCGTTGAAGGAATCCGGTGGTGGCCTTGCCGAGCACGGCAGCGACCTGCACGTCTTCCTTGATGCCGCGCCGAACCTCCTGGAGGATCTCGGCACGGTGGCGCAGGCAGCCGCATCCGACGACGCGAACTTTCCCGCGCTGCTACGCAGCGCGCACCAACTTGCCGGGCGTTTCACCGACCGGGAGGAGAAACTCACGGGCCTCGTTCGCAATGTCGAACGGACGACGCGTGCCGTCGCGGTCGATGACACCGGGCCGATGCGCCGGACACTGCACGAACTGCCGGATACATTGCGCGACGCGCAGGCCGCGCTCGATGCCTTGGACAAACCGCTGGCCGACACCGAATCCGCGTTGCGTACGCTGCGGCCCGGTCTGGCCGCTCTGGGCGCCTCCACACCGAACCTGCGTGGGCTCCTGCGCGAGGGAGTCGACCCCATGCGCGCGGTGCCGGGTGTCGCCGCAGCAGCCGACCCTGCGGTCGTCGATCTCACCCGGACGATATCCGACGCGCGTCCGTTGGCGCGCAGCGCAGCGAAGGGACTCGCAAGTGCTCGTACGCCGCTCGAGGTGATCGCACCGTACTCGCATGAGGTCAGCAACTGGTTCACCTACCTCACAAGCGCATTGTCCAATCGCGACAAGGCAGGGCATTGGTTACGCATCATGCTCGTGCCCGGCAGTGAATCCGTGACCGGGGCCCCGCCAGTGAAGGATCCGCTGGTGCATCGCGATCCGTACCCCGCTCCCGGGCAGGCCGAGAATGACCGCGCGAAGACGGTAGGAGGGCCGCGATGATACGGCGAGGATTCCTGACCCGGGACGGCTTCGTATTCCGCATTGGCGCGGTGGTCACGGTCGTTCTCCTGGCGACCGGCATTGCTCTCTTCTACAAGGGCAGCATCGGCACGGTCCTGCGACCCGGGGAGACGGTGCATGCCGAGTTCGCGCGCGACTACTGGCTGCGACCGAACGTGACCAAAGTCAAGATCGCGGGCGTCCCGATCGGCGTCGTCACAGGTGTCGAGCCCGTTCAACAGGACAAGATCAGAGCCGCGTTGAAAATTGATCCCGGCATTCGCGAAAAACTCGGCAAGGCCCCGTCGGCTGCGATCCGTCCGACGACCTTGTTCGGCGGCAACTACTACGTCGAACTGCTACCCGGTGGAGACGAAGGCACAGCCTCTAGCGACACGATTCCCCTCTCGCGCACCACCGTCCCCGTCGAACTCGACCGAGTCCTGGAGGAGTTCCCGCCAAGCACCCGAGCGAGCACACAACGCGCCATCCGGGACCTCGATGAAACGTTCGGCCGAAAGGGGGTGGAGGCGGCTCGTGACTTGGTCGATGCCGCCCCGGACACGCTCGCGCCGACCGGGCGCCTACTGCAGGCGGTCCGCGGCACCCGACCGGAAGTTGACCTCGCCAAGGTCGTCAGCGGGCTCGAGTCGACGGCCCGGCAACTGACCCGCCGAGACGACCAACTCGACAACATCCTCCAGTCGCTGCGGGACACAACGTCGGTACTCGCCACCGAGCGGCGTCCGCTCGCGAACACGATCTCGACCGCCCCAGGCACCCTGAAAGAGACCCGCTCGACAATGGGCGCCCTCGATAAGACCCTCGTCCGGCTCGAGAAAACATCGAAAGCGGCACGCCCCACGGCCCGCAACCTGGCAGGCCTGCTGAAGCGGACTGATCCGGTGTTGCGCAACGCCAGACCCCTTGTCCGCGACGTCCGATCGTTGCTACAGGATGTGCGGCCCGCCGTCGAGCGGCTCGTGCCCACTGTCCGAACCGCGACCGGCGTACTCGACGACGTTCGCGGCCCGGTGCTGGACCGGGTGAACGGGCCCATCATGCGCACCGTGTTATCCCCGTACCGGGGCACGGGCCCGTACGAGGGAACCGGCGCCGATCGCCCATTCTACCAGGAACTGGCCTACATGATCTCCGGCTTCGGCAACGCGTCCAAGCTCACCGACCGCAACGGGGCCGCGGTCGCCATCGAGCCAGGAATATCGCTCGGCAGCGTGGGCGGCACGCCGCTTAATCTCGAGCGACTGCTTGGCAACGTCGGCTCTGGTCAGGGAGGAGCAGATGGCAACTAGCAACCGCCTCGCACGCATACGGCGGGCCTGGGAACGAATCCGCACCGAGCCTGGTCTTGGCCGCAACCTCATCACGATTACCGTCGCGGTCATCCTTGGGTTGGCGGTCGGTAGCTACATTCTCAACAGCCAGAACTTCCACTGGCCGTGGCAATCCGAGTTCACCCTCGCCGCGGAATTCACGGCAGCGCCCGCAGTCAGTCCCGGCAACGGTCAGGAAGTTCGCATCGCCGGCGTCCCCGTAGGAGACATCCGCGAAGCTGAGGTGACGCATGACGGCACAGCGCGCATCACCATGGCGATCGAACCTGGCCATACGATCTACGACAACGCCGCACTGCGGCTTCGGCCGAAGAGCCCCCTGAACGAGATGTATGTCGAGATCGATCCGGGAGGTCCACCGGGACATCCCATCAGCGAGGGCGCCGTGTTGCCGCGAACCCAGACACAGCACCCAATCCAGCCTGACGAGGTGCTGCAGCACCTGGACTCCCGGAGCAGGGCCGCACTGGGCGATCTGCTGGCGCAGTCCGATGCGGCGTTGACGCGCGCCCCCGAACGGCTTCCGGGCGGTTTGCGAGCGACCGAGCGCGCCTTGGTCGATCTCAAACCCGTAGTAGAGCGGCTCGAGACACGCCGAGCCAAGATCGCCGAACTGATGACCGCCCTGGCGCGCATCTCTTCGGCCACGGGAAAGGACGATCAACGGCTAGCGCGTCTGGCGGCTGCCACCGAGAAAACCTTGGCCGCGGTCGCCGCCCGCGACGACGAGATCGCAACTACCCTGCGACGGCTTCCCGGAATGACAGCGACACTGCGCCGCGCCATGGCCAGCACCCAAGACCTCACCGGCGAACTCGATCCGACGCTCGACGGACTCCATGCTGCGTCCAAGAAGCTCCCGCCCGCGCTGTCGCGCCTGCGCGGCACGGTGGAGCAACTCGACCGCACCGTGACCACGGCCCGCCCGGTCGTGGCGAAGGCCAGGCCGGTGGTAGCCGATCTACGGCCCCTCATCGGCGATGTAGGCGCCTCGCTCGAGGACATCCGGCCAGTGAGCCGGCGGCTTGATTCGGTCACCGCGGCCGCACTGCCCTACCTGACCGACCTGCAGGCATTCGTCTACAACACGAACTCCGTCTTCAGCCTCCAGGACGCGAACGGCGGAATCTTCCGCGCACTGTCGAAGATCGGCCCGACCACGCTGCCGATCCGGGATGAAAACGCCGCACCGAAGAAGAGGGAAGGAACGCCATGAGGATCTCCTATCGCGCGCTTCCCAAGGTTCACCTCGTCGTGGTCGTAGTGTTCGCTACAGCGTGTGTCCTGTTGTTCGGATTTCTCTGGACCAGCATGGGCGGAAAGATCCCCGGCCTCACGCAGACCGGCTACCGCGTGGCGGTCAATGTCGCCGACGTCGACAACCTGGTCTTCTACAGTGATGTCCGGATGGCCGGGGTTGCGGTGGGCAAGGTGGAAAAAGTCGAGAAGGGTCACGAAGCTGCCCGCGTCGTGTTCCGGCTCGACTCCGACGTCGCACCGCTCCACCGTGGTGCGACCGTCCGAGTGGGAGCAAAAACACTCGTGGAAGAAACCTATCTTGACGTCACCGACGGAACCGGCGCACCAATTCCCGACGGCGGAACACTGCCCCGAAGCGCCGTCAAACCCAGCGTCCAGCTCAACGACGTACTGCAGAGCTTCGACCCGAAGACGCGGCGATCGTTCAGCCGATTGCTGCACGCGCTGGAGACGAGCACAGCCGGGACCAAGCGGGACCTGGGCCGAATCGCATCTGGCCTCGGCACCACCGGACGCACGGGCCGCGGCGCTCTGGCCGCGCTCGCCGAGCAGGAAGTCAGCCTCAAGGAGATGAGCCAGCAGACAACGATACTGCTACGGGCGTTGGACACACGGTCCGGACTGATCGCCGATATGGTGGATAACGCGCAGACGCTGACCTCGGCGACGGCGCAGGGTCGCCGCGACATTGAAGCCGTCATGCGACGACTACCAGGCGTGCTTGCGCAAGCGCGGACGGCGACCGGTTCGCTGACCGACTTGTCTAAGGACCTCACTCCGGTGGCCGCAGACCTTCGGTCGGCTGCTCCGCATCTCGACTCGGCGTTGCGCCAACTGCCCTCGACCACGAGTGATCTGCGTGCACTGCTGCCGGATCTCTCAGGCACGCTCGATGCGGCGCCGTCGACCCTGCGGCGCGTTCCGACTCTCGGAGCGGACTTGCGGTCAATGATTCCACATGCTCGCACGACGCTGGCGGACGTGAACCCAATGCTCGCATATCTGAAGCCGTATGGTCTCGACATCGCCGCGTTCTTTGCCACCACCGGAGCCACGCTGAGCCATTCCGATCCCAACGGCCATTTCCTCCGTGTCTTCATGGTGTACAACGAGCAGACCGTGAAGAACATGCCGTTATCGACCAACAGGGGACCGCTCGACAAGTCCAACGCGTATCCCGATCCGGGTGGCGCTGCCGATCCCAAGCCGTTCGACGGTCGGTACGAGCGTGTACATCGGGGCCCTCGATGAGGTTACCGACACTGCTGCGCTGGCAGGCTCAAAAATCGGACGCTGAGTGGGCAGGCGAGAGCACCTGGCACAGCGCCGTGGAGCCGGGGCACGTCGGCGACCCGAGACCCTTCACCGGTAAGTACACGCAGGTAGAGCGTATGCCGACGTGATGGGAGGAGCGATGCGGCGACGTCGATGGTCGAAGCCCGGGTGGGGGCGACGGGGAGCGCGACTATCCGGGCGTCGGGTCGGGGTGGGTGCGTTGGTCGTCGTCCTGGCCGGGCTGCTGCTCGCGGGTTTAGCGCAGCTGCGCGTCGATACCGGCATCGGCTCGTTCCTTCCCGAAGGTAACCCGTCCTTGGAAGCGGTGGAGGAGAAGGCGCGGGCGTTCGGCGGGGATCCGGTGGTGGTGTTGTTGGAGTCGGACAAGCCCCGGGAGCTGCTGCTGGAGCAGGAGAAGCTCTTGAGGCTGTTGGGGTTGGAGGGTGAGCTGTCGCGGTTGCCGGACGTGGCGGAAGTACATGGTGCAGCGACGGCGCTGAACCAGACTGCCGCTGCGGCGCAGAACCTGCTGGCGCAAATCAGCGGCCGCCGCGACGCGCTGCGCAACGCCGCTGAACAGCAGGCCAAGCAGGAGGGCGCCGACGATGCGGAGGCCGCCGCCGAGGGCAAGGCTGCCGTGGCAAAGTTTGACCGCCGCTACGGATCTCTCGTGGTCCGCGGGCTGCCGGCCGGGCTGCCGACCGTGCGCAACCCGCGTTTCGTCGCCACGGTGCTCTACGATGACCAGGGGCGGCCGAAGCCGCAGTGGCAATTCGTGTTGCCGAACGATCGCACCGTGGCGATCCTGGTTCGGCCAAGGGGGAATCTGGATCAGGCTGCGGCGGGCCGGTTGGCCGATGCGGTACGCACCACGGTAGAGAACTCCGAGTTGGACCCGGCGAAGGTGACGGTCACCGGCGTGCCAGTGGTGACCTCCGCGCTGACTGAGCGCGCCCAACAAGAGCTGCCGATACTGGGCGCGATCGCCACGGTCGTGGTGGGGTTGATCTTCTTCCTGGTGCCGTGGAGTGCTCGGCGCCGCGCGCGGCTGCGGCCGCTGGTGGCGGCCTTGCTGGGCACGGCGCTGACCCTGGCCGCCTTTGGCTGGCTGGGACAGTCGTTGTCGCTCGGGGTGGTGGCGTTTTTGCCGATCCTACTGGGCATTGGCAGCGACTTCCCCTTCTACCTGTCTCAGCCTGGTCATCGTCGGCGCGCGCTGGTCGCGGCGCTGGCCGCGGCGGTGGGCTTCGCCTCGCTGGCCCTGTCGTCGCTGCCGTTTGTTCGCGAGCTCGGGTTGGCGCTGGCGGCCGGGATTGTGCTCACCGTCGGGGTGGCGTTCGGGATACGCCGCTTTTTCGGTACTGTGCCGCCCGCGCCGTCGCGCCGTGACAGCGGTCGTGGCGGCCTGCCGCAGGCGCGGGTCTGGCAGCGAACCGTCGTGCTGGTGGTGGCGGTCGGGGTGGCCGGGCTCGGCTGGGCCGCGCTGCCCGGGCTGGACATCGAATCCCGCCCGGACCAGCTCGCCCGCGGACTGGACGAGCTCGACGACGCTCGCTATGCCGAGAAGCTGCTGGGTTCGACCGGCGAGGTCAGCATCGCGCTGCGTGGCCAGAACGTGCTGGACCCCGACGCGTTGCAGTGGATGCGGCAGGCCGAAGAGGCGGTGGTGCGCGAGCACGGCGACCAGATGCATCCGGTCATCACACTGTCCGGTCTGCTGCAGTTCCTCGGGGACGACCCGACGGGCAACCAGATCGCCGCGGGGATGCGGCTGCTGCCTTCCTACCTCACTTCAGCAGTAATTCGGCCCAACCTCGAAGTGGCGCTGATGACTTTTGGCGTCGAGCTGCGCGATCTCGACCAGCAGCGTGCCCTGTTCGCCGCAGTGCGCCAGGCGCTCCCGCCACCACCGAAGGGATACGAGGTCGAACTCGCCGGGCTGCCGGTGGCGGCGGTGCAGGGACTCAACCTGGTCTCTGGCGGACGCAGCCTAATCAACATGGTCGGCGTCTTCGCCGCGGGACTTGTGCTGGCCATCGGGCTGCGGCAACGACGGGACGCCGGGCGCGCGATGCTGACTATCCTGCTCGCCACCGGGTGGGTTCTGGCGCTGGCGTGGGCGGTCAGCGGTTCGCTCAACCCACTGACCGTAGCCATCGGTTCGCTGGTCACCGCGACCGGATGCGAGTTCGCGGTGATGCTCGCCGCCGCGACCCACCGGCGTCGGCACTGGCTGTGGCGCGGCGTGGGTACCGCCGCGTTGGCCGGATCGGCCGGCTACCTCGTTCTGGCCCTCTCCGGCGTTGCGGTCTTGCGGGACTTCGGTCTACTGCTCGCCGCCAGCGTGGCCTGCTCCTACCTCGCCGCTCTCGGTGTGCTGTGGGCACTGCCCCCCGCACCCGACCGATCGGCCGACATGCCCAGCGGTCCCTCAAAACCTCTCATCGACAGGACGGAGGTGGCAGTATGAAGCTACCCCGCATCAGGCCCGTAATCGGCCGGGGTGTGAACGCGGTGCGCCGCTGGCCGAGGCTGGTCCCGACCGGCCGCACCAGGCTCGTCAGCCTCGTACTCGGCAGTGCGGTACTTGCCGGCGCCGCCACACAGGTTGGGATCGCGTGGGCGACCGCGTTACCCGACGACGCGGTGCTCCGTGTCGGCGACACGGTCGTAACCGGGGACGAGTTCCAGCAACGGCTCGACGTCCTCGAGGCGCTGTACGGGGTCAAACCACCCGCAGACGGCCCGCAACTCGAGCGGTTCAACAAGGACGCCGCTAAATCCATCGCGGTGAGCCTGATCCTCGATCGCGCCGCTCGAGAACGTGACGTCGTCATCGCCGACAAGAAAGCGAGCGACGCCGTGAACAAGATCATCGAGAAGCAGCTGACCGGCGGTCGTGACGCCTTCGGCCAGTTCCTCGCCAGCCGAGGCATCGCCGAACACGATGTCCTCGACGAGGTCAAGCGTCAACTCACGACCAGCAGGCTGTTCGAGCAAGTCACCAGTGATGTCAAACCGGTTACCGACACAGAAGTCCGCGAGGCCTACCAGGACCGCAAGCAAGAGATGGTACGACCGGAGAAGCGGCACCTGCGCAACATCGTGGTGGACTCGCAGAGCAAGGCGAAACGACTGCTGCGACAGGCACGAGGCGGGGCTAATTTCGCGAGTCTCGCCAAGCAGCATACGCTCGATGCGAGCACCAAGGACTCCGGCGGCGACCTCGGCAGCCTGTCCGCCGACCAGCTCGCCAAGCAGTATGCCGAAGCCGCCTTCCGGACCGATAAGAACGCCTTCTTCGGCCCTGTGAAAACGCAACACGGCTGGAACATCGGTCAAGTGCTGCAAACCACGCCCGCCAAGCAGCTGTCGTTCGACGAGATCAAGAAGCAACTCGAGGCGAAACTGAACGACCAGCGCAAGCTCAACACCTGGCGCAGCTGGCTCGGCAACCAGATCACCGCCGCCGACGTCGAGTATGCCGACGAGTACCGGCCCGACAACCCCGACGCGCCTCCGTCGGACACACCAGCACGGTGATGTCGTTAGAAAGCGGGTGAACAGCGTGATCGTATTTCTGCTCATCGTCATCGCTGCGGGGCTCACGCTCGCAGCACAGTTCACGGAAACGTTCTACTACGGCATCGCCGCCGTGGTAGTCGCTCTGATCAGCGTGACGTTGGTAGCAGCGCGTAGTTGGGCCGACCGACGTGCGTCGGAGCAAGACCCAACGCCAGCTCACGCCGCAGATCAAAAGGATGACATCCTGGAGAAACCGGCCCTGGATGACGACAGTGACACGGCCTTCGCCCGGAACGAAACTGCCGACGGTGCTGATTCGCCGGAGAGCAAGCGGGAAGCGGTAGGCGCTGACGAGACTGCTGTGCCTATCGTTGTGGCCGACGCCGACGTCGAGATCGTTCGCGTCATTCCCGGCCGGAAGCGATTCCACGAGCCCGGGTGCTCATCGCTGATTGGTCGGCAGAGTGAAGAGTTGACGCGAGAGGAAGCAGCGGAGGAAGGGTTCACACCATGCTCAATGTGCTCTGAAGACAAGAAAACCATCACAAAGGTCGGTTGAGCGGGACAGCCAACCTCGTTCGGTGTGCAGCGGCGGCTACTCGAGACACAGGGAGGTTCACCGCTGGTCGCCGGAGTGGCGAGGCAGAACGTCGGCCATAACGACGGCCGGTACCGTTGACCCTGGGCGTGCTGTGGTACGGATCAGATCCGGACCGCTCAGCAGGACGGTATCGCTGCCTCCGTCGGCATCCATTAGCGTCCCGCCGGTCGCGGCACTGACGGCTTCACCGCGTGAGCCGACTCTCACTGTCAGTAACAACTATGGACCTCACGGTGGAGTAGAATTCTGCTATGGCGAAATCGGTGGCCGACCTTCCCTCCAACGAGCCCGCTCCGCAGTACCCGATCGAGTCTGTCGACAACGCGTTGAAGGTGTTGTTGCTATTGGGGGAACGCGACGAGCTCAGACTGACCGACGTCGCGCAGTATCTTGCTGTCGCGTCCTCGACCGCGCATCGCCTGCTGGCGATGCTGCAGTATCGGGGCTTCATTCGCCAGGACAGCCGCTCCAAGGCTTATCGGCCGGGTACCGCGCTCACCGGCGTGGCCTTCGGAATCCTGCAGCGTTTCGACGTCCGGGAAACTCTCCGGCCGTTTCTTGAGGAACTGAACCGCGAGATAGCAGAAACCGTGCACCTTGGGATCCTGGACGGAACGACGGTCCGGTTCATTGATGCCGTGGAGAGCCCTCGTGCCGTTCGGGTGGCATCGCGTCTCGGTCAGTCGATGCCGGCGAACTGCACGTCCACGGGCAAGGCCCTGCTGGCGCAGTTCACACAGGATGAGGTTCGGCGGTTGTTCCCTGAGGAAGAACTCGAGACACTCACTAGCAACTCGATTCGGTCGCGCACCGAACTGGAGATAGAGCTCGAGGCGGTGCGGCGGCGGGGATATGCGACGAGCAGCGAGGAAAGCGAGGAAGGAGTCTCCTCAGTCGCCGTCGCCTTGCCCACCGATGGTTCGCCGGTCGGCCTTGCCTTCAACGTTGCCGTACCCATAAGCCGGATGAACCGGTCCGACGTCCGCCGGATCGGTGAACTCCTCGTGGCTACCGTTCAGGACGCAAGGAAGCTACTGCACTAATCGTCTTGGTTTCCTCCGACGATTACTGTGCCGGTAGATACCAATTCGACCGAAAGTAAGCCGAACTTGCAGGTCAAGTCAGTTTGCCAGTCGGCTTACTTTCAGTCTTCTTGGTAGCTGACTGCCTGGTGATTTGCGCCAAGTATAGCGTTCATTGACCTCCTGACGTTCTCCTGAGCCCTTCATTCGTCCTGTCGGACTCTCCGTCGCGTGTGCCCGATCGCTTGACCCCATCGCACACGTCGACTACTGTACAGAGGTATCTTCTGCAAAACAGAAAATAGAAGTCTGATCCGAGTGAGGGGTGGGGCTGTGCCCGGGGAGCTGTCATCGCTGCGGGAGCGGGTTGCTGTGGCGTGCCGAATTTTGGCGCGTCAGGGCCTTGCCGAGGGCATCTTGGGTCACGTGAGTGTGCGCATCGCTGCGGATCGGCTCCTGATTCGCTGCCGAGGGCCCGCCGAGGAAGGGCTACTGTTCACATCACCGGAAGACGTGCGGCTTCTGGGCCTCGATGGCATGGGTGAGCTCGGCGAGCACAGTCCACCCAACGAGTTGCCACTCCATCTGGAGACTCTTCGTTGCCGCCCTGAAGTGATGGCGGTTGTCCACGCCCATCCGCCGGCGGTGGTGGCGGCCGATCTGGCTGGCGTGCCCTTGCGCCCTGTCTTAGGTGCGTACAACATTCCGGCTTCTCATCTCGCCGCCCGCGGTATACCTGTCTACGAGCGCTCGGTGTTGATTCGGCGACGCGATCTTGCCGAGGAGATGCTGAGCGCGATGGGCGACGAGTCGGTATGCCTGCTCCGCGGGCACGGGATCATTACGGTCGGTTCGACGTTGGAAGAGGCAGTCGTCCGAGCGATCACCGTGGACGAGCTCGCCCGGGTATGCCTCGACATCGCGCGCTGTGGTGGGACGCCGGAGCCGGTGCCGAACGAGGACTTCGCGGAATTGCCGGACCTCGGTTCGGCGTTCAATGACGCTCTCCTTTGGCGCTCTCACGTGGCACGCCTACGTCACGAGGGTCTTGACATCGAACGGAACAACCGAGCGATCGACGGCGTGGCCGGAGCCTCCCCTGGCGCTCTCGTCGAGGAAAGGTGACACCTGCAATGGTGACCATATCCGAGCTGACCTCGGACGTGCGGAGGGGGATGATTCCCGCCCACGTCTACAACGACGCCGACATATTCGCGCTGGAGAGGGACCGGCTGTTCGCAAAGTCGTGGGTATTTCTCGCACACGAGTCGGAAGTGGCCAAACCGGGAGACTACGTGGTGCGCCGTATCGTGAACGACTCCTTTATCGTGGTCCGGGATGAGGACGGCGTCGTCCGGGTACTGTTCAACATGTGTCTTCATCGGGGAATGCAGGTTTGCCGTGCCGAGGTGGGCAACGCCTCGCACTTCCGCTGCCCCTATCACGGATGGTCGTACAAGAACGATGGGCGCCTCATCGGTCTGCCGTTCCACGGTGACGCCTATGGTGGCGAAAAAGGAATTGCCAAGAAAGGCCAGACGCTTCTTCCCGCTCCCGCGGTCGATACCTATCGAGGTTTGGTTTTCGCGTGTCTCGACGAGAACGCGCCTCCGTTACGTGATTATCTCGGAGACTTTGCCTTCTATCTGGACTTCTATGTCAATCAGAGCGCGGCCGGTATTGAATTGCGCGGTCCGCAACGGTGGCGGATCAAGGCCAACTGGAAGATCGGCGCTGAGAACTTCTGCGGTGACAGCTATCACACGCCGCAGACGCACACTAGTGTCGTCGAGGTCGGCCTATTCGGGGAACCCAAGGCCAGCAAGCGCAAGGAAGGAGCGCTGTACTTTGCGGGCGCGGGAGGCGGTACGACATACAAGCTTCCGCAGGGCGTCGACTTCGACGAAGGGTTACGCTATGTCGGCTACCCGGACGAAATGATCGAGAACACCAAGAGAAGCTGGTCACCTGAGCAGCAAGACCTGATCGGCAGGGATGGGTTCATGGTCTCGGCGGCAACGGTCTTTCCGAACCTCAGTTTCGTGCACAACTGGCCTCAGGTGAATGCCGACGGACTGGTTAGGCCCTTCATCTCGCTGCGTCAATGGCAACCGGTGAGTGAGTCCGAAACCGAAGTGTTGTCCTGGTTCGCGGTCGATGCCGACGCGCCGGAATACTTCAAGGAGGAGTCCTACAAGGCCTACATAATGTGCTTCGGTTCCTCGGGCATGTTCGAGCAAGATGACGTCGAAAACTGGGTCTCCATCACCTCTACTGCCAAAGGCGCCATGGGCCGTCGTCTTCGCCTCAACAGCCGAATGGGGTTGGCATTGGACGACAGTGTTATCTCGTCCAAGCCGGAGTCGTTTTCCGGACCTGGAACGTCCTATGTTGGATACGGTGAGCACAACCAACGCCGTTGGTTGGCCTTCTGGTCGGACTATCTGGATCGTGGTGAGGACCGGGACTCGGCCAACGGCCATGCCCAGGCTCTCGCGGCGACGGACGGAGGTGAACATCGATGAACCGGTCGACTCGCGACGAGATCGACACCTCGCGCCCGATCTCCTACCTGGAACAAGCCCACCAACAGGCAGCGCAGTGGCTGACGGAAGAAGCATACCTCCTGGACAAACAACGCTACTCAGAGTGGCTGCAGCGGATGACCGACGACGTCCGGTACAAGATGCCGGTCAGGATCACCACGGCGAGAGCCGCTGGATTCGACACCCTCGCCGGGATGAGCCATTTCGACGAGGATCTCTTTTCACTGCGGAAACGAGTCGCCCGATTCGACACCGAACACGCCTGGACCGAGGACCCGCCCTCCCGCCTGCGGCATTTCGTGACCAACGTCCTCACCTTCCATACGACTCGTACCGACGAACTGCGTGTCGAATCCTCCGTGCTGGTCTTTCGCAGTCGCGGTGACGTAAATGAGTCGGCCTTATTGTCTGCGGGCCGAACCGACCTTCTGCGGTTCGTCGGAGACGATCTGAAGCTCGCTCGGCGCGATATCGAGGTTGACGAATCCGTGTTACGCATGCAGAACCTCGGCATCTTCCTGTGAGCCTTACTATGATGAACGAACCTGAGGTGGAGCATACGTTCGTGATCGGTAACGAGTTCGCCGAGATCAAGATCAGCCACGTCCGCTCGCGCAACGGATCCCGACTGCTGATTCACAACATGAAATCGGGCGCCGAGATCTCAATCTGTCCACTCGCACTGGAGAGCCTGACCTGGCAAACATCCGACCTATTCACGACCCTGCTGTCCACGCCATACGGGCCGGAGGTGCACTGATTGTGGCGGTGTTGGAAGGAAAGCGTGCGCTAATTGTCGGAGCGGGATCAGGAATCGGGCATGCCGTCCTGGAGTGCTTCCTCGAAGAGGGCGCCCAGGTTGTGGTGCTCGAACTGAGCCACGACAAATGCGACCAGCTCCGCGCGTCGCACCCCGAAATAGTGGTTGTGGAGGGAGATGCGACCTCGCTGGAGCAGGACAAGCAGGCGGTGAACCGAGCTGTCGAGTCGTTCGGAGGCCTTGACGTCCTGGTCAACTGCGTCGGACTGTTCGACTACTACACCGGAATCAGGGCGATCGAGGACGAGGTATTCGACGCCGCCTTCGACGAGGCCTTTCGCACGAACGTCCGCAGCCAACTCGCCTCGGTCAAAGCAGCCGTACCAGCGCTGATCGAATCACGGGGAACGATCATCCTGACATCGTCCACGTCGAGTTTTTACCCGGGACGGGGCGGAATCCTTTACTTGGCTTCAAAATTCGCAGTGCGCGGCACTGTGATAGCTCTCGCGCACGAACTCGCGCCGGAAATCACGGTGAACTCGGTCGCTCCGGGAGGCACGCTCGATACTGATCTACGGGGGTTACCCGCGCTCGGTCTGAACGAACGAAGCCTCGGCGCGACAGCGAACCGATCGATGGAACTCAAGTCAAACAACCCGCTCGAGGTTGCACTGACCTCTCGGGACCACGCCGGCAGCTATGTGTTTCTCGCCTCAGACTCGGCCCGCGGAATGACAGGCCGATTCCTGCATCCAGACGGCGGAATGGGCATCAAAGTTTGATAGCACGAACCTCGTGGAGTAATCATGATCAAACTGGCAGCTGACGTCGAAAAATGTGAAGGCTACGCGAACTGTGTCATCGCAGCGTCGGAGTTCTACGACATCGACGACGACGGCAAGGTACAACTAATGCAAACGGTCGCCGACGAGAATGACCGCGAGAAACTGGCGGAGGCAGTGCGCAGTTGTCCTACCGCTGCGATTTGGCTCGAAGATGAGTGATCGTTGATCGCAAGGCTCGGGTCTGTCCGAGGCGCGCGGTGCAACTGGTCCCGACACGCCGAGCTTGGCTCGGGAGAGGGACCGGTTATGGACGAGATGATCGAGCCGATGTCGGCTCAGATTGATCAGCAGCAGCTTGTGGAGTCCGCCCGGAGTGAGGGGCACCCACGAGTTCGTCGAGTTCTCGACCCAGCAGAGGCGGTTGCCCTCGCTGGGGTTCGGGCTCTCCGACGACATCGTCGCCCCGGCTCGGCGCTATCCTCGGTGGAGCGTGGTGTCAGCGCTCATGAAATTCCCCAGGTCTGAGGGGTTCTCGCTCACGTAATTCCCCAGCGTGTCGCCGCGATCTGGGTCCTCGCAAACGGAAGTCTGCCCCGGTCCATGACGTGTGGCCGGGGAGTGAGATGGCGAGGAGAACGTTCGACGTGACGGATGTGACCGAGATTCTCATCCACTGGTATGCGGGTCGCTCGCAGAGCGAGATCGCGACCAGCCTGGGTCTGGATCGCAAGACGATCAGGAAGTACCTGGCCCCGGCTATCGCCGCGGGCATCGAGCCGGGCGGTCCGACGAAGACGACCGCGCAGTGGCATGAGCTGGTATCGGGTTGGTTTCCGCAGTTGGCGGATACGCGGTTGCGGCAGACGACGTGGCCGGAGATTGAGCGGTATCGCGATTACATCGCCGATATGCTCAAGCTCGGCGTCTCGCAGGCCACGATCCACCAGCGGCTGCGCGACGAGCAGGGCCTGCAAGCGTCGGTGGCGTCGCTGAAGCGGTGGGTGGCGGCCAACCTGCCCGAAGAGGTCCGCCGTGACCGGGTGACCGTGCTCGGTGAGGACGCCGAGCCCGGCGCGGAGGCGCAGATCGACTACGGCCACCTGGGCTCGTGGTTTGACCCGCGTAGCGGCAAGAAACACCGGGTGTGGGCCTTCGTGCTGGTGCTGGTCTGCTCCCGGCTGATGTTCGTGCGCCCGGTGCTGCGGATGGATCAGCGAGCCTGGACCGAAGCTCATGTCGAGGCGTTCGCCTTCTTCAACGGTGTCCCTGCCCGGCTGGTGCCGGACAACCTCAAGACCGGGGTCGAGAAGCCCGACCTGTACGATCCGAAGCTCAACCGCTCCTATGCCGAGCTTGCCGAGCACTACAGGGTCCTGATCGACCCGGCCCGGGCAGCGAAACCGAAGGACAAACCCCGCGTCGAGCGCCCGATGCTGTATGTGCGCGACAGTTTCTGGCGCGGCCGCGAGTTCTCCTCGCTGGAGCACATGCAGGAACAAGCGCTGTTGTGGTGCCGTGAGGTGGCCGGGCAACGACACTGCCGCCCGCTTGGCGGCGCCGCCCCTATGTCGGTGTTTCGCGCGGTCGAGGCCGAAGCGCTGAAGCCGTTGCCGCGCAGGCCGTTCGTGCTCGCCACGTGGTCGACCGGCAAGATCGGTCCGGATATCCACGTCAAAGTCGGCAAGACGCTGTACTCAGTGCCCTGGCGGCACATCGGCCGCCGGGTCGACGCCCGCGAAACACCGACCGTGGTGCAGATCTTCGATGCCGGCGAGTTGATCGCCACCCAGGTGCCGCCGCGCACCTGCATGGTCCTTCGCGGCTGTTCGGCAAACCACCCTGGAAGAGTTCGACTTCCACGCCAGCCCCAAACTGCCCGCCGCCCAAATCCGGGACCTGGCCGCGCTGCGCTGGCTGCACGCCGGCGAGTCCGTGATCCTCTACGGCCCCGTCGGCGTCGGCAAAAGCCACGTCGCGCAAGCACTCGGGCACCTGGCCATCCGGCACGGCGCCGACGTGCGCTTCGCCAAGACCAGCCGGGTGCTCGCCGACCTCGCCGGCGGCCACGCCGACGGCACCTGGGGTCGGCGGCTGCGCGAACTCGCCAAACCCGCCGTGCTCATCCTCGACGACTTCGGCATGCGCGAGCTCACCGCCCGCCAAGCCGACGACCTCTACGAACTGATCAGCGAACGAGCAGGCCACTCGCTCGTGCTCACAAGCAACCGATCACCAGTCGACTGGTACCCGCTGTTCCCCAACCCCGTGGTCGCCGAATCACTGCTCGACCGGCTCATCAACACCAGTCACCAGGTCTTCATAAACGGACCCAGCTACCGACCCAACAAGCGACCCCGGAGTGTCGACAGTGACAGAAAGGAACCCACCGAGTAGAACATCACCAGGACCCACCACCTGCGGAATAACGTGAGCGCAGGGCCGAGGAAATACGTGAGCGTCCACACGTGGACACCGGCCTACGACGCCGACGGGTGCCTCACAGGACGGGCCGTGGGTCGCCGAGGCCACCGGTGAATCTGCCGGTGCGCGGCACGAGTCGCCGAAGGACATCCCGCCCGAACGGCTGATCCCGGCTCTGGAGGAGCAGCTGCCGATCCCGGCCCATACAGGGTGCGGGGTCGAATGATAAGAAATTCCGAGGCCCGTGATGGCACAGTCGGCACCAGGAGGCGTTGGGCCGCTCTCGTGGCGAGCTGACGACGAAGATCCACCTGCTGGCCGACCGGCGCTCTCGATCCGTGGTGCGGGTGACCACAGCGGGTCAGCGGCACGATTCGCTGGTTTTCGAGCGGTTGATGAACCGGCTGCACATCGCGCGGACCGGGCTCGGTCGGGCTCGCAATCGGGGCGGCCAGCTGTTGGCCGACAAGGCGTACTCGACCAAGAAGATCGGTGCTCACCTGTGGCTACGCGGCATCACCGCGACCATCCCCGAGAAGGCCGACCAGATTGCGCACCTTCCTCAAATGGGCAGCAACGGTGGCCGGCCACCGGCTTTCGGCCCGATCGCCTACAAGGATCGCAACACCACCGAACGCGCGTTCAACAAGCTCAAGGCCTTCCGAGCGGTCGCTCGCACCGACAAACGCGACTACATCTTCCCGGGGCCGTCAACGTGGCATCGATCAAGATCTGGCTCCGCAGCCCCGCCCGGAAGATCCGTAAGATACCCCCTAACGCGGGGAGTGTCGGGTGAACGGTGTAAGCGTTCGGGTTTCTAGTTGGTGGTGCTGGGGACGATGCGCCCTTCGAACGTGGTGGCGAACGCGTTGAGGGGTGCCTTCCAGCGCACGGCCCAGCGTGCCTTGCCCTTGCCGGTGGGGTCCAGCGAGCGAGTCACCAAGTACAGACATTTCATCGCTGCTTGCTCGTTGGGGAAATGCCCGCGTGCCCGGGTCGCTCGCCGGTAGCGGGCATTCAGAGATTCGATAGCATTTGTTGAACAAATCACCTTCCTTATTTCGGGATCATAGTCCAAAAATGGAATGAATTCTTCCCAGGATTTGCGCCAAAGGTTGATGATGGCGGGGTATCGTGTTCCCCATTTGTCGGCGAACTCTGCGAACCGTTCGGCCGCGGCGGATTCGCTGGGCGCGGTATACACGGGCCGGATGTCTTTGACCAGGGCATCACGGTGCTGCCTCGCCGCATAGCGGAAGGTGTTGCGCACCAAGTGAATGACGCAGGTCTGGACCGTACACAGTGGCCAGACGGTGGTGACCGCGTCGGTCATGCCCTTCACGCCGTCGCAGACCAGGATGCAGCAGTCCTCGATGCCGCGATTTTTCAGCTCGGAAAAGATGCTGAGCCAATATTTCGCTCCCTCGGAACCGTCACCGATCCACAGTCCGAGAATGTCGCGTTCGCCGTCGACGGTGACGCCGATGGCGACATAGACGGGCCGGTTCGTGACCTGCCCGTCGCGGATTTTCACCGTCAAGGCATCCACGAAGATCACTGGATACACGCGATCCAGCGGGCGGTGGCACCACTCGGTCATTTCCTCGAGCACGGTATCGGTGATAGTCGAGACGGTGTCTTTGCTGACCTTTGCGCCATACACCTCGGCGAAGTGGGCGGAGATTGAGCGGCCTCGATCTTTCCGGACAGCTGTTTAGTGGGTCAATTCATGCCGCTTGCTGCCGGTTCAGGTACTCGTTGTAGACCTCATTTGGGGCCTTATAGTCGAGTCCCGAATGGAGACGTCGACTATTATATCTAAGTTCGATATAGGCAGCAATATCTGTCCTGGCCCTCTTTCGGGTGGAGTAGATCACTCGGTGAACCCGCTCGTTCTTCAGGGCACCAAAAAACGATTCGGCCATCGAATTGTCATAGCATATTCCCGTGCGTCCGACCGATTGCCTGATGCCCAATGATCGGAGCGTGCTGGCAAACTGGGCGGAAGTGTAATTGCTGCCACGGTCGGAGTGGAATATCGCCCCGCGTGCGATAGGATAGTTGCGTACGGCCATGCGAATCGCCTTCTCGATGAGAGGCGTCTGGTAATTATCGTCCATCGCCCACCCGATAACGCCCTTCGTATGACAGTCGATGACCGTCGCGAGATAAACCCAGCCCTCCCACGTAGGGATATAGGTAATATCGCCAACCATCTTCTCGCCGGGCGCGGATGCGGCGAAGTCGCGGCCAACGAGGTCGGGCAGCAAGCTGGCAGACGGCTCAGTCAGGCCGAGTCGCCACGGACGGGGCTGGCAAGGCTCGAGCCCCAGCTCACGCATGATGCTGCGGATCAGCTCAGGGGTGCACCGCTCACCCTGGCGCTGCAGCTGGGCGTGGACGCGCCGGTGACCGTAGGTCTCATCCGAATCGTCGAAAACCTTCGTGATCAACGGAGCCAGGTAGGCGCGACGCTGCGCCGTCGCGCACTTGGGCCGACAACGCCATTCATAGAATCCCGACTTCGACACACCCAACCATTCGCACATTTTGGTCACTGTGTACTTTTTCTCGCCAGTATCGGTCACTGCGCCCTTCTCCACCTCGATGAACTCGTACCTCTCGTTCACCGATACTCGCTCGCGAAGAAGGCTGCGGCTTTTCCCAGGAACTCCTTCTCCATCCGTAGCTCACGGACTTCCTTCTCCAGCTCACGCAGCCGCGCGCGCTCCGACACGGTCAATGGTGGCTCGTCCGCAGCATGAGCCTTCCGGTAGTCGTTCACCCAGTTACGAAGCGTTTGCTCGTTCAGCCCGTTCTCCCGCGCGACCGACGCCACCGGGCGGCCCGTCTCGACCACCATTTTCGCCGCCTCCTCCTTGAACTCAGGAGTAAACGACCGACGATTCTTTGACACTGGCTTCCTCTCTTCCGAACAAAAACCCTAGTGGGTTCGCTGTCCGGAAGATCAACAGCCCCTCAGATCTCGCCGGTGGTCAGCCCGCGGGCGGTCAGCGACAGCACCATCTCGTTGATGCCCTGCAACCGGCGTTGCCGCTTGCGCACGGTCTGTGGGTCGAATGACCCGTTACGGTCGCGCGGGACTTCGATCTCGACCGGGCCGATATCGGTGGTCACCGTCTTCGTCCGGGTGCCGTTGCGGGAGTTGCCGCTGTTGTCGCCGGCCGGATCATGCTTGTCGTAACCCAAGTGGTCGGCCAGTTCGGCCTCCAGCGCTGATTCCAGCACCTGCTTGGTCAACCCGGTCAGCAGCCCGTTCGGGCCGGTCAGCTCCACACCTTCCTGGCGAGCCTTGGCCACCAACTCGGCAGCCAGCTCCTGCTGCTCGATCGTCAACGACTCCATAGTCTCGATCGTCTCGGCCACAAACGCTCCTTCCCGCCAAGCACAGCTCGGCGTGTCAGGACCGCTTACACCGATTCACCGACAGACCCTTCAGGTTCGCTGTGCTGTGCTCCTGCGTTGGCGGGCAAGGTGCTCGCGGTGGCAGGAGGCGTGTACGAGGCCGGTTTGGTCACCGCCCGGTGGGCCTGGCTTGCCCGCGTGGGTGAGGTAGTCGGAGACTATCGCCTTGCGGGTGAGCTGCAGCCACCAGTGTTCCCACTGCTCGGGGGTTTGGGGTGGCTGCTCGGCGGACAGAAGGTGGTCCCCGCATAACAGGCACTGTGCGTTCTGCTTGGTGAGCAGGCGCAGCATGTACTTGTTGAGCGGGGGCTTGATCTTCGTGCGCCGTTCGGCCCAGTAGTCTGCCAGGGCGGGGTCATCCGGGGATGCTGTGCCCTTGACCATGACGTGTCGGACGATGGTCGTCCAGGAGAATTTGACCAGGTAGGCGCCGCTTTTTCGGTCACCGAACACCCAGTGGTCGTTCCTGAACTTGTTGAACTTGCCGAAGTACCGGTCGATGATCCAGAGCTTCGGCTTGTTCCGGTGGCTTCGTGTGACCCACTTGTAGAGCAGTTGCCACAGGTAGTTGTCCAGGCTGGCGAACCGCTTGGACTGAACCGCCCCGGAGAGTCCGGAGACTCCGTTCCTTGGGAAGGATGGAGTCATGTCAGGGAGTACGTCGAAGAGGTACCCGGTCGAGCTGCGTGCGCGGGCGGTCCGGATGGTCGGTGAGATCCGGGCTGAGCACGAGTCGGATTGGGCGGCGATGACCAAGGTCGCCGAATTGCTCGGGGTCGGGACTCCGGAGACGGTCCGCAAGTGGTGTCGGCGGGCCGAGATCGATGTCGGCCAGCGGCCGGGTGTCACCACGGAGGAGTCGGCGGAGCTGAAGCGGTTGAGGCGGGAGAACGCCGAGCTCAAGCGTGCCAACGCGATCCTGCGAGAGCGCGTCGGTTTTCTTCGCGGCCGAGCTCGACCGGCCACGGCGCTGATCGTGCGCTACATCGACGAGCACGTCGGTGGCCAGCACGGCGAAGGTCTGCGTTGGGGTGTCGAGTCGATCTGTACCCAGCTCACCGAGTTGGGCTGCACGATCGCCCCCGCGACCTACTACGAGCACCGCGCCCGCACGCCGTTTAAGCGAGAAGTTCGGGACGAGCAGCTGAAGCCGGAGATCACGGCGGTCCACGCCGCGAACTACGGCGTCTACGGGGCGCGGAAGGTGTGGCTGACGCTGAACCGACAACGCCCGTCGGGTGCGCCGCCGGTCGCACGGTGCACGGTGGAGCGGCTCATGGGTGAGCTGGGGCTCGCTGGGGCGGTGCGTGGCAAGGTCAAGCGCACCACGATCAGCGATCCGCGGGCACCGAAGCCGCGCGACCTGGTCAACCGCGACTTCCGACCGCTGGCACCGGACCGCTTGTGGGTATCGGACTTCACCTATGTCTCGACCTGGTCGGGCTGGTGCTACACCGCGTTCGTCATCGACGCCTACGCCCGCCGCATCCTGGGCTGGTCGGTCGCGACCACGATGACCAGCCAGCTCGTCCTCGACGCGGTCGAGCAGGCCATCTGGACCCGGCATCGTGAGAGCAAGGACCTGACCGGCCTGATCGCCCATCATGATCACGGCACGCAGTATCTGTCCGTGGCCCACTCCGAGCGCCTCGACACCGCAGGGATCAAGCCCTCGACCGGGGCGGTGGGCTCGTCGTATGACAACGCCCTGGCCGAATCCGTCATCGGGCTCTACAAGACCGAGCTAGTCAAACCGAGAGGCCCCTGGCGCAGCGTCGACGACCTCGAAGTCGCCACCGCCGAATGGGTCGACTGGTTCAACCACCGCCGACCCTTCGAGTACTGCGACGACCTAACACCGGTCGAAGCCGAGCAGGCTCACTACGCTCACCACCAGGCCCCAGCAACCGCCGGAGCCTCAAACTAGAAAGTCTCCAGACTCTCCGGGGCGGTTCAGACGACACCACGTTCCGGTAGTAGGCCGCCCAGCCCCGGATGATCGGGGTGAGCGTGATGATGACCATCATCGCGTTGGATCCGCGTAGTCTGCGCATCTCCATCGCGAGCCGTGTCCGGATCCGCCTGATGGCTGCTTTACTCGGTTTGATCAGCAGCTTGCGGTGGTAGCGGCGGACGTTAAACCCCAGGAAGTCGAACCCCTGCGAGAGGGGCACGATCACGGTCTTGTCCTCGTTGAAGACCAAGCCCCGGGGCGCCAGCCATTCCGCCAGCCGCTCCTTGACGTGTTCGGCCTGCCGCTGGCTGTGGCAGAGCACGACCACATCGTCGGCGTATCTCACCACAACCGGGGAGTCCGGTTTTACCTTTCCGGCTTGATTACCGGTGGTGTGATACCGGGTCCCGGCTGCCTCCTCCAATCCGTGCAACGCGACGTTCGGCAACAAAGGACTGATCAGTCGGGTAGCCCCGGCGGGTTGCCCCGCCGAGGCCCCCTCAGAACCGTACGTGCCAGTCGTCCCGGCATACGGCTCAAGCAAGCTCGAAGGCGTTCAGGCCACCTGCGTTTCGGCTGGACCTTCGCCGCTGATGATGGTTCGTCGGCGGCAGAAGGCGTGAATGAGACGCGGATCGTCCGTGCCGTTGCGCCGCGTGTGTGGGCTGGTGATGTGCTGCTTGCGCAGTGCCACCAGCGTGACGCGCACCCACTGTTCCCATTCGTTCGGGCTTTGCGGGTGTTGGTCGGCATGCAGCAGAAGCCGCCGCAGGCGGCGCATCGTCCTTGTTGGGCCTTGAGCAGGCGCCGAACAGATGCGCTCAGCGGCGAGTCCATCTGCTTGCGGCGACGCTGTGCCCAGTAGTCGGCCAGCGCCGGGTCGTCAGGCGAGGCGGTTCCGACGACCATCGCGTGTCGGACAATCTTGGTCCAAGCGAACTTGGGCAGGAAAGCGCCGGTGTCCCGGTCGCCGAACACCCAGCGGTTGCGCTTGGTCGGGTTGAACTGACCGTAGTAGCGGTCCACGACCCACCATCGCGACTTCTTCGGGTGGCGGTGTCGTGCCCATCGGTAGGTCAGCTTCCACATGTAGTCATCGAGCGCGGAGAACACCTCGCTCGACACCTCGGTCCGGTAGTAGGCAGCCCATCCCCGAACGATCGGGGTGAGCTTCTTGAGCACCGAAGCAGCGTTCCCGCCTCGCAGGGCACGCATTTCGGTGCGCAGCCGTCTCCGGATGCGTCTCACGGCCTCCCGGCTGGGTTTGATCAAGACCACTCTGCCGTGGTAGCGGCGGACGTTAAACCCGAGGAAGTCACAACCTTCATCAAGGTGGACGATGCGCGTCTTGTCCTCGTTGAAGACCAGACCCCTCGGCGCCAGCCACTCGGCCAGCCGTGCCTTGACCTGCTCCGCCTGCTGGCGACTGTGACACAGGGCCACGGCGTCGTCGGCGTAGCGGACCAGCACGGGGCAGTCAGGTGCGGTTTCGATCCCACCCCGTTTGCGGTGGAAGTACCTGACTCCCGCGGCCTTCTCCATCCCGTGCAACGCGACATTCAGCAAGACGGGGCTGACGAGGCCACCCTGCGGTGTTCCCGCCTCCGTCGGGGCGAATCGGCCCCGATCCATCACACCGGCTTTCAACCAGTCCCGAATCAGTCCCCGCGCGGGGAAGGACCCGAGGCTGTTCAGCAGGTGGTCGTGATCGATGCGGTCGAATGCCGCCGCCAAGTCGGCATCGAGGATCCACTGGCGGTTGGCGTTGCGGCCCTTAACCACCTGGTAGATCGCTTCGATCGCGTCGTGGCAGCCACGGCCGGGCCGAAAGCCATACGACTTGGGCTCGAACCGTGCCTCCCATTCGGGCTCCAGTGCATTCTTCACCCGTGCCTGCAGCACGCGATCCACAACGACTGGAATTCCGAGCGGGCGCTGTTTGCCGTTCGACTTGGGGATGAACACCCGCTTGACGGGCTGGGCTTGCCACGGCTCGGTCTGCTGGCACATCCAGCCGACCAGCGCCGCCTTGCCGAACGAGGTCGTGATGACCTGTCCGTCGATGCCCGCCGTCTTGCGGCCAGCGTTGTCCTCGGTCACCCGCCGCACGCTCAGCAGCGTGTTCGCGCGCGACCGAAGCATCAACTTCTGCAGGTTGCGGACCTTCTTGAAGTCCCCTGCCTGACTCGCGGTGAAGATCCGCTGCCTCAGACGTCGTACGTCCTCCTCGGCGGCACGCCAATCCACAGCGTCCCAGTCCAGGGATTCGTCCGTAGGTCCGTTCACCTCAGCGACCGCCTCGGCGTCCAACTTGCCCTCCGGTTCCAACGTCGTCCTCAGGTTTCGTTCACCAGCTCACCTGGTCCACGTCGGCTCCCTTGCGGGCCGGGCACATGCGTCCCGTATCCGGCCAGTTATCCGGGGCATCGCTGGAGGTCAACGGTTCATCCGCCTCGGTTTCCTGCTGCCTTTCAGCCGCCGGCATTCGCTTCTTGGACCATCCTGTCCCACTGGGGATCTGTGCCTTCCTCACGGTCGGCCTACCACGACGAACCCTGTCGCCCTGGACCCCAGCCGGGGTTCCCGCGTTCCGCACGTGTGAGACCCGACCGGGGTGGGTGCCCTCTTTATCCCGGGGCGGTGGTGTCCACCCGACCGGACAGGAATGATCCGGTCGGCACCCGCCGCTTTCCAACGGCCAGCCCTGCAACCCCGCTGCCACTACCCATCACGGGGAATCCGCAGTCACGAGACATCAATCAAGGGTTCACAACGTTCACCCGTCCGGTCTTCCTCTCGCCCGTGGCTCCCGGATGGAACGGGAACCCTCCGGCTTTCCCCCGAGCTTCGCACCCTGCCGTTACCAGCAACGCACGTCGGGGCGAGGACCGATCCGCGGACACTGATCGGGGACTACACCTTCGTCACCATCGAACCTCCATCGGTGCATCCACTCACTACCGTGCGACCTCGCGTCGCACCACCGCCTTGGGGAGTTCCCTCTTCTGTTGGCGCGAATCCTTTGCTCGATTCGAACACGCCCGCCGTCAACCACCCTCGAATCATATCCCTGGCGGGGAAATCGCCGATGGCTTCGAGAAGGCGTTCGTGGTCAATTCGATCGAACGCTTTTGCCAGGTCCGCGTCAAGTGCCCACACGCGTTTGGCGTGGGGGCCATTGCAGGTTTTATAAATCGCGTGAATAGCGTCCTGGCAGCTACGGCCCGGCCTGAACCCATATGATTTGGGTTCAAACCGGGCTTCCCACTCGGGTTCCAACGCATTTCGAACCCTTGCCTGATGACAGCGGTCCATCATGACGGGAATTCCGAGTGGCCGCAACTTGTTCTTGTTGCCGTTCTTTGGAATGTACACACGCTTGACCGCGCGGGGCTGCCAGGACGAGATGGTGTGATGCACGCGTTCCGCCACATCTGTCCGGTCCGGGGAAGTCAGTGCGACCTCCCCGTCAATCCCCGCGGTCTTGCGCCCAGCATTGCGCTGCGTCACCTGTCGCACGCTGATCAGCGTGTTCGACCAGGACCGCAACATCAGCTTCTGTAGGTTCCTGACCCTTGGCCAGTCCTGCGCCTGCGCCGCCTTGAAGATCCGCTGCCGTAGCCGCCGTACGTTGTCCTCGTGGGTCCGCCATTCCACGCGATCCCAGTTGAAGCCATCGTCCTCCGGTCCGTTCGCTATCCAGGGCGATTCTGCCACCGCAGGGGTGGAGAAACTGTAGCCTGTCATCGCGTCTAACTTATCCTTCGGTTCCAGCGGTTCGGTAGTTTCGTCGTCAAAGGCTCACCTGCCTCACGTCAGCCCCCTTTCGGGTCCGGGCAACACGACCCGGTATCCGGCCAGTTATGCGCGGTCACCGGCGAAGGATCCGGTCATCGGACCGCGCTTTCCTGTTGCTTTTCAGCCACCGGCATTCGCTTCTTGGGCATCCTGTCCCGCCATGGAATTATGCCCCCCTTACGGTCGGCTTACCGACACACCAATGAATGTGTCGGACCCTAGCGGGGTTTCCATGTTCCACATGTATGAGAAACGACTAGGGCTGGGCGTCCTCTCGACCCCGGGGACGGCGGTGCCCACACGGCCAAACCACCTTTTCGGCCGCCGCTTGCCGCATTCCAACGGCATGTCCCTGCCACTCCGGCATAACTACCCGTCCCGAAGAGCATGCATAACGAGGCATCATCAAGGCTTCACTGACATTCACCCCATGCCCAGCCTTCCCCTCGCCTGTAGTCCCCAGACGGAGCGGGAACCCTTGGGCTTTCCCGTGAGCTTCACACCCGAACCGGACAAGACCCGTCCGCGCATGTCACGGTGGAGACGGGCCCGGACACTGGCCCGAACTACGTCTACGACAACCGTCGCACCTCCTTCGACGTAATCACTCATAACGTTTGACCTCATGTCGCACGATGGGGGACTGTTGCATGAGCGGTGTTTCCGGCCCGACACGCCGGGCCGAGGTTCGGCGGGATTGGGCACTGTGAGTGATGACATCTGACGCCGTGAGCGCAGATAAGGAGATCAAGAAGTCGGGGCGGCAGCTGTCGCCGGAGCAGGCCGCTGCGGCGGCGATGGTGGGCGAGGCCCGCGAGCGTGGGCTGGCGCTGACCGGGCCGGACGGGCTGTTGAAGCTGTTCACCAAGAACGTGCTGGAGACGGCGCTGAACGAGGAGATGACCGAGCATCTCGGGCACGAGAAGAATCGGGCCGAGTTGGATCGCGAATCGACTGAGGTGTGTCTGAGTTAATTGACCAATCGCGGGTTGAAATACCCAGCCACGGCCGGTGCGTGGTCATTGGTTCTCCTCAGGTGCTCTGCTTCGACGGTATGCCAGGCGGTTCTCGCGTGCTTGGGCGAGTCCGTCGCGTCGGTTCTTGCGGATGGCGTCACCTCGTCCTTCGTGTTCGTCGTCGGGCGTGACATACCCGATGGCGGCGTGCAGCCTGACCCCGTTGTATTGGGCCCGTACGAGCTCGAGTTCGGCTTCGAGCTCGCCGGGGTCGCGGATCTTTTCCAGGTGCGGCCACTCGCCCTTCACGTGCCCGAACAGCGTCTCGATCCACGCCTGATCGGTCGGTGTGCCGGGCCGTCCGAACTGGCGGGCGATGGCCACACCGGCGAGGAACTCGCGGGTGGTGTGGCTGCGCATCTGCGGCCCGTTGTCGCTGATGGCCAGCAGCAACGGCAGCTGCCCGTCACCGATCGCGGTGCCGACGGCGTCGCGGTCGCCGGAGGCCAGCGCGGCCACCAGCGCGTCGGTCGCGCGGGCGTCGGCGGCCGCCCACAGGTTCTCGGCCTCCAGCGCGTCGGTGAAGGCGACCTCGACCTGGGTGGAAGACTCCTCGGCCGACACCAGGGTGGTGATCCACTTGCGGGAGACGATGTCGAGGATCGCGATCGCGGCGACCCGGGCGCGGGTGAAGTGCGTGAAGTCGTAACCCCACACCCGGTTGGGCTTCCACTCCAGCCAGGGCGGCCACTCCGCCCGACCGATCGGCTCGCGGGGCGGCTGACCAGGAAGAACGAGCCGTTCGGCGGCCAGGATCCGCCGCACCGTGGACTCGGAGACATGCACCAGTCCGATCCGCGAGCCGCGGTGGGCGAGCTTGCGATGACTACGGTCGGTCTCGCCCCAGGTCTCGAACAGCTCCACGACCGCGGCCCGCTCGCCCGGCAGGATCCCGTGCAGGGGATGCCCGCCCGGCGGTAGGTCGTCCAGCCGCCCGGCGGCCTGGCGGGCCAGCCACGCCTGGTAGCGACCGTGTTCCAGGCCCAGCCGGTCACATGCCCGCCGCGCCGACCAGCCACGCTCGACGGCGTGCTCGATCAACTCGAGTAGGCCGGCCTTCACGTCAGCGTGCACCCGCGCCGGGACCGGGCCGGCCATCAGCCCCAGGCGGGTTTTCCCTCGTGCAGATGCAGCGCCACCGCCTGCTCGGTCACCGTGGCGCGCAGCCGCTCGGCCTCCGCCCGCGCCTCCTCCAACTCCAGCTGCTCGACTGTCTTGCCCGGCCGGCCCGGCCGAGCCGACAGCGCGGTCAGCGCGCCCTGCTTGGCGGTACGGCAGATCGTGGTCACCGTGGTGCGGTCGACCTTCCACTTCTGCGCGGCCTCCCGCTGCGTGCACTGCCCAGTCAGCACCGACACATACATCTCGTACTTCTGGCTCGGCGAGAGCAGCCGTCGCTGCTTGCGTGCCTTCATGGGCGTATTGGACGTCATCATCAGCCTCCGGAACGGTCAGACACACCGCTTCGTGGCTGGGTATTTCAAAGATCAAATGGTCATCTAACTCAGACGCAAGACGCGACCAACATCCGGAATGGTACGCGGCCGAAGACGGTGGTCTCGGACGCGGCCGGAGAGGTTGACATCGACGTTCCGCGGGATCGGGAATCGACCTTCGAGCCGAAAATTGTGAAGAAGCGGCAACGCCGATTGACCGATGTCGACGAGATCGTGCTGTCGCTGTATGCGAAGGGCTTGACCACCGGGGAGATCTCCGCGCACTTCGCCGAGATTTACGGCGCGTCGGTGAGCAAAGAGACCGTTTCCCGGATCACCGACAAGGTGATAGCGGAAATGGCCGAGTGGGCCAGCCGACCGCTCGAGCCGGTCTACGCCGCGCTGTTCATCGACGCTGTGCACGTGAAGGTACGCGACGGCCAGGTGGCCAACCGGCCCTTCTACGCCGCCATCGGCGTCACCGTGGACGGCCGCAAGGACGTCCTGGGGCTGTGGGCCGGCACCGGCGGCGAGGGTTTTGGGACGGGCACATGTTCGTTTGACTGGATTTGTGCTGCTGCCTGAGGTTTTCCCGTCTGGGTGATCTTCCTTGACTTTCAAGGTGGCGGACTTCTTTGCTAGGTGTCAGCTTGATCGTTCAGGTGCGAGGAAGGTGTGCGGGTGGGTGCTGGTCGGCTGCAGGTCATCCAGGGACAGACCGCGCCGGTGGTGCGGACGTTGGATCCGGCTCAGTTTCAGGCTGAGTGCGTGGAAGAGTTCGTGGCGTCCTGGACGGCTCGGGGGTTCTCGGGTGTAACGATCGTCAAGGATGCCGGGGTGTTGGAGCGGATGCTCGTTGCGCTGGGTCGTCCGGCGTGGGAGGTCACCGCCGAGGATGTCGATCGGGTGGTCGGGTCGATGGCCTCGCAGGGGCGGGCGGCCTCGACACGACGGCATTATGTGCAGACGTTCAAGGGGTTCCATCGGTTCCTTGAGGTTCGTAAGGCCACCGAGATCGAGGCCGCGTTCGGGATCCGGTTGCGGTGTCCGGTCGATGAGTTCAACGCCGCCCGTCATGTCGGTCCCGAGAGCGTCGCCGAGCTGGCGCCCCCGACGCCGGAGCGGGTGGACGGGTTCTTCGATTTCCTCAAGCAGCGCATCGCTACCGCCCGCAAGTACGGCCCGGCCGCGCGGGACTACGCGCTGTTTCGCACGCTCTATCACGCTGGGGTGCGCTCGGAAGAGACGGTGATGCTTGACTGGCCGGACGCCCACTTCGAGCGGGGCCCGTTCGGCAAGCTGCATGTGCGGTTCGGCAAGGGTGCACGGACGTCCGGGCCGCGCCCGCGGTGGGTGCCGATGCTGGACGGGCTGGATCTCGTGCTGCGCTGGTTTGTGACCGATGTTCGTTGCCGGTTCCCCGAGTCACCGGTGTTGTTCTGCGACGAGTCCGGTGGCCGGCTGGCCGCGGGCACGATCCGCAACCGGTTGCGCCACCTCATGGGGGTTGAAGGACGCCCGGAGGCCGACTGGTTCAGCCCGCACGGACTACGTCGGGCGTGTGCGACCCATTTCTACGAACGCGGCGTGGATCTCGTTGCTATACAACAGCTTTTGGGTCATTGGACGGTGAGCTCGACGATGCGCTACAAGAACCCTCGGGAATTGCATCCAACGGGCGAGAAACTGCGGGTCGCCTGCTGAGAGCGCTTCGGCAATGCCGGTGGTGGGCGGCTGCGACACGCCGTCTGACCTGCGTCGCTTGCCGAGTGATCCCGTTAGGTGCATGATCCCTGCCCCAAACGGTCCTGGTGATCTTGGTTTGGAGGCGTGGTGGGACGGGGTGATCTGGCCGGCGCGGCGCACCTGGAGCTGGTCTCGGGTGTGGTGCAGTTGCGGCCGGAGGACGCCATGGTGGAGGCGATGCTGCGCGGCTGGCATGCTCAGCAGACGGCGCGGGGGCTGCAGGAGTCCACGATGGCCCCGCGGGTGCGATTGGTGCTTCAGTTCATCTCGTTCACCAATGAGTACCCGTGGAGCTGGGGACCGGCCCATGTGGACGAGTGGACGCAGTGGCTGACCAGCGAAAAGCATCTGACCCCGGCGACGATCCGGAACTATCAGACGGATCTGCGGTTGTTCAGCGAGTACCTGTGCGACGCCCGGTATGGCTGGGCGGCCGCGTGCGAGGGCGAGTTCGGGCCGGGGTGCATCCGGTGCCGATCTGCCACGAGTGGAACACCATCGCCCACCTCAACGAGTACGAGGGTGATGCCGAGGCGCGGCCGTTCACCCGCGAGGAGTTGCAGCGGTTCCTCGACTACGCCGACGACCAGGTCGACCGCGCGGTGCGGGCGAAACGCAAGGGCGCACTGGCTGCCTATCGTGATGCCACGCTGTTCAAAGTCGCCTATGCGTGGGGGTTGCGCCGCACCGAGACGTCCAAACTGGACATCGCCGATTGGGGCCGGAATCCGGCGGCGCCGGAGTTCGGCCGGTACGGGATGCTGCACGTCCGCTATGGCAAGGCGGTGCGCGGGCAGCCACCGCGGCGGCGGAACGTGCCCTCGGTGATGGGGTGGGCGGTCGAGGCGGTGGCCGACTACGTGGACAACATCCGTCCGAGGTTCGGCTGCGACGAGCACCCGGCGATGTGGGTCACCGAACGCGGCGGAAGGGTCAAACCGGCGGAGGTCAATGCCCGGTTCGTCGCCTACCGCGACGCCCTCGGCCTGCCGAAACAGCTGACGCCCCACTCGCTGAGGCACTCGTGGGTCACCCATCTGACAGAGCAAGGCGTGGATCGTCGGTTCATCCAGGAGGCCGTGGGGCATCGGTGTGACACGTCGACGGCGATCTACACCCATGTGTCCGGTGACTTCATGAACACCGCGCTGCGCAAGGCGTTGAACCCGGCCTTCGACCCGCAATGTCGGAAGGAATCGTGAATGACCCGCAAACTCGACTACCGGTGGCGGCTGCGAAACGTCATGGCCGACCGGGGCCTGTTCGCCACCACCGACCTGATCGAACCACTGGCCCAGCGCGGCATCCACCTGTCGTCCAGCCAGGTCTACCGGCTGGTCGCCGAGCGGCCTGAACGGTTGAGCCTGAACGTGCTGATGGCGTTGCTGGACATCCTCGACTGCACGATGGACGAGTTGATCGAGCCGATCGCCGGGGCCACCCCGCTTCGCCGGTCCAAGGCTGTCGGCGATACCGAGGCCGGGGTCGGCGGTCTGCGCCCCAAGCGGGCCCGCATCACCCGCGTCGACGGGTAGACCATGCCAGTCCCGCTGGCACCGGAGGTGCTCGCCAACCCTATCGGCGTCATCGTCGACCTTGTCGCCGCACGCGAGCCCAACTTGGACCGCACGGTGATCGAAGCCACGGTGACCGGTGTTGCCGGGGGCCGGGCCAAGCGCCGCGGCATGGCCCAAGCGCTGCTTGAGAAGCCAGTGCTGCTGGCCGACGGTCGCTCCCCAGCACCCAGGGGTGTCGGGGATCTGCTCATCGCGCTGCGCGAGGCCGGCGCGATGGAAGTTTCGCCGCCGGTCTGCGCTGAATGCGGTAAACCCCTGCGCACCCTGCAGCGCCGCGGCCAGGACTGGTACTGCGGCGTTTGCGGTCCCCGGCGAGACGCCTGCGCGGCCTGCGGCAAGGTCCGGCCGGTGAACTGCCGAGACCGGGACGGGAATCCGCGATGCGCCCACTGCCCGCCCGATGCGGGTCGGGATCCCGTCGACATCGTCGTGGGCGTGGTGACCGGCGTGGATTCGACACTGTCGGCGGACGTCGTGGCCGCCGCAGTTCGTGCGACAGTGCCCGGCGCCGGACGCCGCTATCAGCTCGCATGGGCGGTGCAAGATCGGCCCGAACTGCTCACCGGGGCTGGCGCTGAGGCACCCGTTCTCGCAGTGCTGCGGCTGGTCGACAAGCTCCGCGACGCCGGAGCGCAGGCCATCGTGCGCCCGTCCTGTCCCGGCTGTGACCGAGTCATCCATTTGCACCGCCGGATCGACGGACAGTGGCTGTGTCGCAACTGTGTGGCCAAATCCCGCGCCCAACCCTGCTCGCGCTGCGGCGTGGTCCGCGAGGCGGCCACCCGCGACGAGCACGGCCAACCGCTGTGTCCGAACTGCATGATCACCGACCCCGCCAACCAGGAAACCTGCCTCGACTGCGGCCGACGCCGTCCCGTCAACGTTCGCACCGCCGAGGGGCCGCTCTGCGGCAGCTGCGTGCCATACAAGACCCTGACGTGCCAGATCTGCGGGAAGGACGCACCCTGCGTGATCTCCCAGGCGACCGGCACGCCCTGGTGCCGGGCCTGCAGACAGCGGTGGATTCGTTGCGTCGGCTGCGGCGAAGACGCACCGATCCGTGGCGGCACCCTCGATGAACCGCTCTGCGCGAGCTGCGCCCGTCCCGACCCTGGCTTCTGGCGCAGTTGCCCCAACTGCGGTCAACCCGACCGCATTCACGCTGGACGGTGCGCCCGCTGCGCCGTCCAGCAGCGGCTGCGCGACCTGCTCAGCAACGACAGCGGCGAGATTCGCCCCGAACTGCAAGGCCTCTACGACACCCTTGCCGAGGCAAAACGACCCACCACGGTCGCGAACTGGCTCAACAAGAGCGCCGCCCCGGCGATCCTGCGCGATCTGACCGGGCAATCGCTCACCCACGCGTCCCTGGACGCGCTGCCCGAGGAAAGACGGTCGAACACCTGCGCAGCGTCCTGGTCGCCATCGGAACGCTGCCGCCACGGGATGAGCAGATGGCGCGGCTGGAACGGTGGATCACCGACATCGTCGCCGACCGTGCTGACCCCGACGAGCGGCAGATGCTGCACCGCTACGCCGTCTGGCATGTCATGCGGCGGCTGCGTGGCCGAGTCAAGGGCGCCGACACCACCCACGAGCAGGTCGTCGCTGCGCAGCGGGTTATCAAGGCCGCCATCACCCTGCTCGATTGGCTCACCGATCACAGGCTCACGCTGGCCACGGCGCGGCAAGGCGACCTGGATGCCTGGCTGGCCACCACGAAACGCAGCTACCGCACCGAGGCCGGCAACTTTGTCCGCTGGGCCAAGAAACAGAAACTGACCCAGCTCGACTTCCCAGCCACGAGGTGGGACGGACCCTCCGGCCTCATCGACACCGAAACCCGCTGGACACAGGCTCGCTGGCTGCTGCACGACGACACGCTCAAACCCGAGGACCGCGTCGCCGGGCTGCTCGTGCTGCTCTACGCCCAGTGGCCCGCCGCCCTCAGCCGCCTCACCATCGACCACGTCGAACACCACGACAACCAAGTACGCCTGCGGCTCGGACGCGAGCCGATCGAGCTGCCCGAACCCCTCGCTGAGCTCGTTCTCCAGGTTGTCGCCGCCCGCCACGGCAAGGCCGTCGTCGGCGACCAGGGAACCTCCCCCTGGCTGTTCCCCGGCGGTCAGCCCGGCCGGCCCATCAGCGCATTCGGCCTCGCCGAACGTCTCCGCAAGCTCGGCATCAACTCGGCCCGATCCCGATCCGCAGCGCTGTTTCAGCTCAGCACCGAACTGCCTGCTGCCGTCCTGGCCCGACTGCTCGGCATCCACATCACCGTCGCCGTCGCCTGGCAACGCGCCAGCAGCGGCGACTGGACCAACTACGCCGCCGAAATCAGCCGCCGAAGCAGCCGATGAAGCCAGGAATTCGGACAGTTCTGATACCTGAGTCCGCCAGAGCGTCCCTCTGAGACGTTCATCGAGGACGCCTACCAGCGCGCGATCTCGGCGACGCTGACCGAGTTGACCGAAGGGGACTGATTCGCATGCGAATTCGATGGAAACTGCGGATGGCGGCCGCGCAGCGGGAGGTCTGGACCGGCGCCCAGTTGCGGCGGCTGCTAGCCGAGAAGGCCGGGCTGGAGATGTCGTCGGCATCGGTGTCGGCGCTGTTCACCAAGGAGCCCTCCCAAGTCAAGCTGTCGACGTTGGTCGCGTTGTGCACCGCGCTCGACTGCACCCCCAACGACCTGTTCGAGGTTGACACCACCCCGGTCGAACACCCCGCCAGCACGACCGCGTCCGTGGTCCCCGAGGCTAAGGCTGTTGGCGACAACACGTACGTGCAGCGCGGCCGATCGATGCCGCCCCTCTGACAACGAGCACAGCAGTGACGGTCCGAGTCCGCGACTGCGCCAAGTGCGGGCGTAGTGTCGGCCGCGCTGATCGGGACCTGTGCGCCCGGTGTCACTGGGCCGCCCGACATGCCCCGGTCAAACAGGTCTGCCCGCGCTGCGGGCAACGCAGGGTGCTCCTGCCGGAGACCGGCAGGTGCGTGCGGTGCTCGCGCACCTGCGGCCACTGCAAGGCAGCAGTGCTGCTCAAGGACCGGGAGTTGTGCTCAGGCTGTCGCCGCCGCGAGCTGCGCGAACAGGCCAAGTCCGCCTGTCCACGCTGCGGCAAACCCGGCACCCTGCGTGAGGCGACCGGATGGTGCGGGCCGTGCTCGCGACCCGGCCGCCCACCGAACCCGGACGCGCCCTGCCTCGACTGCGGCACCACCACCCGGCTCACGGGTGCTGGTCGCTGCCGTCGCTGCTGGAACCGTTCCCAGCACCGCGTGCCGGTGCGGGCCGCCAGCCTGGCTGACTCCCTCGATAACCCGCCACCCTGGCTGGACGGGTTCGCCACCTACCTCATCCCGCGCCTGCACCCGCAACGCGCCTGCGCCATGCTCACCCGGCTCGGACACCTCCTGCCGAGTGGCGGCCCACCGTCGCATCCGCAGGCGCTCCTTGACCACGCCGCGGAGACCGATGCCGCGTTGGCCCGCTGGCTGGAAGACTTCTTCGTCAGCAACCGGCTGGCGCTGCCGTTGGACTGGGACGACCGCCGCGCCGCCGGGCGGCGGCGCCGCCGCATCGACGCGGTCCCCGAGCCGCTGCGCCCGGCAGCCGAGGCCTTCGCCGAACATCTGCTCGCGCAACGCGAGCGAGCCCGCCGGGCCGGCACCCGGCCACACAAGCACGCCACGATCGACGTCCAGCTCAACGCCGTCCGCGACCTCGCGATCTTCCTGTCCCGCGAGCGAGGCAAAACTGACTGGGCCACCGTCGACGTCGCCGACCTCGAGGCATTCCTGCCCGGCCAGCCGAGCAGCCGAGCCACCTACCTGGCTGGCTTGCGGCAATTCTTCGGATTCGCCGTCCGCACCCGGCGGATCCTCGTCGACCCCACCCGCACCCTCACCGCACGGCAACCCCGAGGATTCCGCGGCCCCACCCTCACTCACGAACGCGAGCGCTACCTGTTCCGCCGCTGGAGCACCGACCCGACGGTGCATCCACACGAGGCGCTGGTCGGACTGCTCGCGCTCCTGCACGGCGCCACCACCAGCGACATCCGCGACCTCACCGATGACCTGATCGACCACAACGCCCGAACCGTCCACCTCGGTCGCCGACCCAGACCGACCCCGCTCGACCCCTGGACCTGGACCGCGCTACAGCGCTGCCTCGATCACCGACACCATCTCGGCAGCAGCAACCCGCACCTGGTAGTCACCGCGAGGACCAACGCCACCCGAGCCGCACCATCCGATGGCTACGTCAAACACACCCTCGACCCAGTCGGCATCCAGCCTCGAATCTTGCGCTCCACACGCCTGACCGACCTGGTCACCACCGTCGACGCCAAACTCGTCGCCGCCGCCTACGGCATGACCAACGACGGCGTCACCGCCTACCTCGCCGACCACGTCGATCGCGATCGAATGCCGAACCCGTAACAGTTCAGGCGTCACCTCGCACACCTTCGCGTGAACACGTGCGCTTCCGCCAAGTACTGGATGAGCGTGCTCGTCGACCTGAAGAACCGCGGCGTGCGCGACGTGTTCTTCCTCGTCTGTGACGGCCTGAAGGGCCTGCCGGAAGTGGTCGAGCAGGTCTGGCCGCAGACCATCGTCCAAACATGCCTGATCCATCTCATCAGGAATTCCTTCCGGCTCACCTCCCGGAAACACGCCGATGCGCTGAAGCGCGATCTGAAAGCCATCTATGAGGCACCCAACGCAGGCGCCGCCGAAGCGGCTTTAGATGAACTCGACGAGAAATGGTCGAAAAAATATCCGGCCATGATTCGACTGTGGCGTAATGCCTGGACCGAGTTCGTCCCATTTCTTGACTACGATATTGAAATAAGGAGGCTGCTCTGCTCAACAAACGCCATTGAATCGTTGAACGCCCGATACCGCAGAGCGGTGCGGGCACGCGGGCACTTCCCAACCGAGCAAGCGGCGATGAAGTGCCTGTACCTTGTCACCCGAAGCCTCGACCCGACCGGGACGGGAGCCACCCGATGGATGATGCGCTGGAAGCCAGTAATCAACGCATTCGCCATCACCTTCGGTGACCGCTGGCCGGCGGCCGAGACCTACTGACCAACTACGCCGGAAACACCGTTCACGTTACGGACCCCACGATGGCTTGCATATAGGGCCGGGGGATCGTGTCGGTGCCGAGCTTGGCCCTCTGGGATACGGCACGCGCCGATACGCCCAGATATTCGCTGAAGCCTCGAACAGTCATCCGTGTAGCGCGTCGGAGCGCTTCGGCTTCTCGGCCGGTCCATTTCCGGACCACTGGCTGTGGTTTGCGGTACCGGTTGCACCAGCCCGCGTGGGGTCGCCAGTTGGATGCGGGCCTGCATTCGAAACACACGCCGCGCTGGTTCATGTGTACTCGCCTTGCATGCCCGCACGCGCCGCACCGCGGCCAGTCGCCAGAGGTAAGTCTCGGTACGGTGTCGCGGATGGTGCCGTAGTCGCCGGTCATGATCGCGCTGAGTTCCCGACGTCGCGGGCTCGCGTAATCGTTTCTTGTGCCGCCTTGACGTGCAGTTCGAATCGCTGTTGCCCGAGTGAGGTCGTGCGGATCCACAGCTCGTTGCAGGCGCCTCTCCTTGTTTCGACATATCCGGCGAGCCGCAGCCTCCGTACGTGCCGCGCCAGTACCGTTTTCGTGACGCCGGAGTTCTCACAGAGGTTGCCGAACCGGAAGTAGTCGGGGCAGTTGACGAGGACGCCCATGACGAACATTCGTGCTGGGTCCAGTAAGAGTCGGTCAATGTCCTCGTACCAACGCTGCGCCAGCGGTGTTCCTGGCTTTTCCATCGGGCTACCTGTCCTCAGCGTGGCTCGAGACGTGTCCGCGCTCTTCTAGCGTCTCGGTACCGGCGTCGTCGGACGGTGCTGGGAAGTGGCGGCGTAGCTCGTTGACTTGGGTGGCGATGTCGCTGAGTTGCGCGTCGATGTCGTCGAGCCACGGGATCGCTTGGTCGAGGTCGGCGACATCGGAGTGCGGTTCCTCGGCGGCTCCGTCCGTCCACGCGCGCGGTGCTGCGGCACGCAGTGCCGCTGCCGCCTCCGCCAAGTGATCGGAGTCCGCATCCGTGATGGCGCGCAGGATGGACTTCCACTGCCTGCGGGTGAGCAGGGCCAGGTCGAACGCTTCCTTCGCGCTCTCGGCGCGCCGTTGCTGTTGCTGCTCGTAGAGCATCTCGTGTTCCTCCTGTGCCCACTGCATAAGCTCGCCGATTCCTGTCGCGGTTCGGTGGGTGATCGCTACGGGCGTTGTGCAGGCGACGCTGATCGCCATGGTCAGAAAACCTTCGGCGTTGATGACACCGAGACGGATCGGGACAGCTCTGTCGTCGCGGATTCGCGTGCCGTGCTCTTCCCAGCCGGCGCGCCACTCGTAAGCGTGCAGGTTCACCGGTGCACCACCGTGTCCGTGCTGGATGTGGTCTGATCGGCCGGTCTGTTGGGGGCCGCAGTAGCTGTGGTGTGCTGAGCCGCGCGGGTGACCGCCGTGAGCCACCGGCCGATGACGCCTTCTCGCTGCCGAACGGGATGCCTGACGCGCCCTCCGTTCCGGTGGTCGCGTGGCTGCCTGATGCAGCGCGGGCACTGCGGCCCCGGGTCCGCGACCAGGGGAGCGGGCCAGAACCTCGTGCCGCACTCTGCCACGATTTCGGCACTAGCGCGGCTGCCCGCCGCCACCGTTGCGGCTAGCACGGCGTGATCTCGCGCGTTGCCAGCGGAGGTGACCCACACAAGTCGCTCGCGGTGATCGATCACTGCGGCGTGCTCCTATCCTGGTCCTCGGACTTACCAGGTGCGAGCTCGGCGAGGAGGGGTGCCAGGTGTGCGCGTATCTGGTCCAGCTGGATGAGCATCTCGTCGAGATGGGCCTCGATGGCATCCAGCCGGCTGAGCGTGCTTCCGTCGTGGTCAGTCGTGGTGCTGCCGGAAGTCTGGTGTGCGACCGGGGGTTCGTGCGCATCGTCTGGACTCCCGCCGTGGCGGCACGCCCGGTTGATTGTCATCGCCTGCTCCCTACGTCATGTGAGACTGAAATCAATCTCTGTCAGCGGCAGATTGATCGGAACGACGTGAGAGCGCCATGGAGGCGACAGGCCCACGTCGGGACCTCACGGACGAAGGTGGTGGAGGTATGTCTGGGTACGACGCTTCAGGTGCGAGGACGGTACTGGAGCAGTTGATTCGTCAACGTCGACAGACGTTCGAGGAGTTCGTCGAGTTCGCGGCGCGCTTCGCTCGCGAACATGGCGAGCCGGGCACATTGAGCCTGCGTCACTTGCAGCGCCTGGTGGCCGGGCGTCGGCCGGATGGCGCCCCGGTTGGCCCACCGCGTCCGGCAACGGCTCGGTTGCTGGAGCGGATCTTTGGGATGCCGATCAGTGTGCTGCTGTCGGAATCCGCTGCCGACACCAATGTGCTGGAAGCCAGGGCGTTGCATGTTGCTGTCGCGGTGGTCGTGCATGATGCGCGGGTGCTGCTCGTGTGCCGTCGCGAGGAGCCCGATGGCGAGATTCGTTGGCAGTTTCCTGCGGGGATCGTTAAGCCAGGCAGGGATCCGCGGTGGGTCGCGGTGAGCGAGGTGCTCGCCGAGACGGCGGTGCACTGCCTCGTCGTGCGTTCGTTGGGCAGCCGGATCCATCCGGTGACGCGTGTGTACTGCGATTATGTGCTTTGCGAATACGTCGTCGGAACCACGTCCAACGCCGATACCGTCGAAAACGCGGGAGTCGCCTGGGCGGACCGATCCCAGATGATCCGGCTCATTCCCGTCGAGCGGATCTATCCGCCGGTGCTCGACGCACTGGATGCACGACTGGCCACGCATGCGTAGGCCTGCACGCCCATGTCGTAGGGACCTTGGCTTACGGCCCGAGCATTGCGTCGAGATAGTTCTGGACGGGGTCGTACAGCGGGTGCGGGATATAGCCGCTCAGCTGGGTTCTGTCGGACCACGCGAGGTCGGTGAGCTCTTCCTTGTCGGCCACGGTCGCTTCCCCGCTCACGACGTTGCACGCTACGTAGATCATCGTCCGGCCGGTGGCGGGATGGACACGCTCACCGAGTACCTGGCGTGCGGCGACGACCAGTCCGGTCTCCTCTCTCGCCTCTCGCGCGGCCGCGTCTGCCGGATCCTCGGCGTCTTCGACTTTCCCGGCCGGGAACTGCCACGACAAGCTGCCTTCCGCGACCCGACGTCGCACCAGCAGTACGCGCCCGTGATCGACGATGATCGCCGCGGCAATAGGTGGCTGCTCGTCGCTAGCGCTTGGCTGCGTCACCAGAATCTCCAGTGCCTCGCGTCAAGACCGTCCACGCCGTTTCGCCGACACATGCTCGGCCACCGTGGCCACGTTTCGGTCGATATCGTCTAGCTTTTCGGTGAGCGCTACGAGACGCCGCTCGATCGAGTCCAGACGCGACCACACCGTTACCGCATCGTCGGGTACCGACTCATCCACCTGAGGTGGTGTACGGCCACGCAAGACCGCATCGAGATGCCGCGGGTGCCACCCCAGCGCGACCGAAAGCGCCTCCAACGTGCGCGAACTGCGGCGCCGCTCCACAGTGTGCCCGTGAATCTCCCGCACGATCGCTGGCGAGACATGCGAACGCCGCGCCAACTCCCGCTGTTCCCAGCCGAGCTCCCGCACACGTGTCCTGATCGCTTCGGCGACCGCAGCCCAGTCCTCCGGCACTGATCCCTCCGTGATCGACTCGCAGCCGAGACTAGCGGCTGAGGATGGTTGTCGCAGTGAGAATCGTCAAGACGACTGGGGTGTGGCCGGCCGCAAGCGAGGCGCCTGGAGCTCGGCTTAGGAGATGAAAGCCTCGCCGAACCGGATGCACCGGGCTTCGAGCTCGTAGTCCGATAGCTCGACGTGCGTCCCGGCATGCCGCCGTGCGGCCGAGGCGTGCAGGTGTCGTAGCTGTGCTCTGTCGCTGGAGTCCGCCTGGCGGTGATGACACTTCCAGCGCTTATGCGTACTGGCCGGCCGCGACACGCCGTGACTCCTCTCGTGACGCGAATTGGGGTCGAAGAGCGTGAATTCTGAGGTCCAGGGGAGCGGTTGGTACACCGAAGTCGCAGGTAGATGCTTTGGTGTTCTCCGATAGCGACCTTGACACGGTAGAGGTCACTGGTTCAATCCCAGTATCGCGCACCAACACTGGCCAGCGGAAACGCTGGCCAGTGGCGTTTGAGCAGGACATGCGTGGAACGGCTCATGGAATGAACCGGGTTACGCGGGGTCCTGGGTCGGCTGGATCACCCAGAGTCCGGCGAGAGCTGAACCGCCGGTGGAGTGCTGTGATCCATATGGGTCGGCGGCTGCCCGCGCACCCGGCGGTTGGTCGGGGGGCCGAGAGGCTCGAGTGATCACTCCGAAGGCCGTCGGGATAGGCCTTGCGTCATGTCTGGCGTCACCCAAGAACGGGTGCTTGCCGTCGGCGTTGTTCTCGGGCTGGTCACCAGCGACGCACCGGATTACCAGACTGGATGCCCGCCGCGTGCCCGTCAGGGCGGTCCTGTCCCTACCGTTAGCAGTGACCTGCGCACGTTCGGGTCGAACTTCTCGACCGCGATGCGCAGCGTCGCCCGTGCCATCTCGCCGCCGCGGTCGCGGAGGAAAGTCACTACCTCCTGGGGGTGCTCCACCGACGCGACCTTCAGCAGCCACCCGATGCTCTTCTGGACGTAAGGGTCCGGGTCGTCGATGAGACGTAGCGAGTTGCCGAAGACCACGTCGAGCGGCAGCCGGTAGATCTCGGCGCCGATCTTGCGGCGGACGAACTTGACCACCGCCACGTTGGCCGCCCGCCTCGCCCACGGCGAGGCGGAGCCGAGCCAGTCGCGCGTCGCGGTGATGAGGTCCGGGTGGCCGAGGAGGAACTGATAGACCACCTTGAGGCACAGATCGTCGCACTGGGCCCAGTTGGACACGACCGTCTCTAGCCAGCGGCGGAAGCGGTCGAGCAGCATGGCATCGAAACTGCGTCGCGCAACCTTCTCGAGCACGGCGAAAGCCAGCAGAACCTCCTCGTGATACGTGGCTCGCCGCAGCAGCAGCTCCGTGATTTCCAGCCGGTCTGCCGGGGTGAGGTCATGCGCCTTGACGTAGTCATTCGCGAGCGTGGCCACTGCGGCGTTGCTCACGCCGAGCGCCGCAACGGAGCCGGGGAAGTAGCGTTGCAGGGACTCGGCGAGCGCGGGACTGCTGAGGCCCGCCAACGTGGTGTGGAGATGATCGGCGGCCTTGGCTGGTGTCGTCACGTCACCTCCACAGCTGTGCGCGCGTAGTCGGGGATCGTCGGCAGTGTCGTCTCGACGATGCGGCGCGCGACCCCGTCGAAGTCGAACCGGTCGATCAGGTCCGCGACAAGCGGTTCGTCGGCGTGGCCGTCCGTTGGCACGACAGACATCGCTGCCTCCTGGTGCCTGGGCTCGCCGGGGGCCACAGACCTCCGCCGAGCCATGCGACATGGATCCTGGCAGGTTAACTCCGCCGACCCCGGTTCGCTCACGCCGATCGACTCAGCTGTCGTACTGACCAATAAGTCGATTTGAAACGATGAGTGCTCTGTTTGAACTATGTCGGGATGTGGCTGCTGACCGCGATCATCGGGCGCTCGACTTGCTGCGCCGCGTCCGCGCGGTGCGGTCGGCGTTGTGCACGGCGGGCACCGGGCTGTCGTCGTCCGAGGTCGCACGGCAGCTGAGCAGCTCACGGGTCACCGCCCGCTGCTACCTGGAGCACCTCGCCGACGCTGGGCTCGCCGACCGCCACACCCGCTACGGCGGCAGCGGGCGTCCCGAGGTGGAGTACCGCTGGCACACCGGGTAACCGCGTCTGGTCACCTGGCCGTGGCCGGTGCGCGGGAGACGGCGGGACTGCGCCGCCCGCGCGCCTCGTCCCACACGGCGTGGAAGCGCTCGGCCGCCGTGTCTTGCCGGGGCGTCAGCAGACTGACGACGATGAGGGTGGCGGTGCCGATGGTGACGCCCCAGAACACTGGCTGTAGCCCCGCGATGACCGGGTACCAGCCTAGGTAGCCGGTGATCGCGATGGTCTGGCCGACGACGAGGCTTGCCATGGCGCCCCACTTGGTCGCCCGTCGCCAGAAGATGCCGGCGATGAGTAGCGGGTAGAACACGGCGAAGCCGGTGAAGGCGAACTGCGCGACATCGAAGATGCCTGGCATGTCCAACAGGGACACCGCGTAGGTGAGCGCGAGTAGGACTACGACGAACACCCGCGCCCAGCGCACCTGTGAGCCGGGCGTTGACCCGCGCTGGTAGCGGCCGACGATGTCGCGGCTGAGCATGTTGGACAGGGTGAGCACCTGGGCGTCCATTGAGGACATGACGATCGCGAGTAGCGCGACCAGGCCGAAGGCGGCGACCCAGTCGGGCAGCAGTTGCGCGGTGAGCAGGAAGATGACCGAGTCGGCTTCGGCGCCGATGAGTCCGGGCACCAGCGACGCGCCCCAGAGCCCGAGCAGGATCGCGGGCACCCAGGTCACCACGAGTGCGACCGGGTAGGCGATCCCGGAGGCACGGAGGTCTTTGCTGCTGCGCGCGGAGATCATCCTGATCCAGACGAACGGGAACGCGAAGATGATGAACGAGAACAGGATGAGTTGACTGATCGTGGCACCGAGGCTGAAGGGTCCGTCCCAGCTGCGGGTGAGCAACTGTGGCTGTTCGCGTTGGAGCGTCTCGATGATCCTGCCGGTGCCGCCCGACGCCGTGGGAATGAGCACGACGGCGAGCAGCAGAAAGGCCATGAACAGCAGGGTCTGCGCGGTGTTGGTCCACGCGGTGCCCTTCATGCCGCCGGCCCAGGTGTAGTAGGCGACGACGATGGTGACGGCGAGCCCGCCCGCCCAGTACGGGATGCTGCCGCCGGTGAAGTTCTCCAGCGCGCGGCCGCCGCCGATCACACCGGTGAGGATGTAGGGGATGGTCCAGCCGACGAAGCCGAGGAACATCAGCACAGCGAGGCCGTCGCTCTGGAACCGCTCACGATAGAACTCGACCGGCGTGACGTAGCCGTACTTGCGGGCCACCAGCCAGCATCGGTAGCCGAAGTAGAACGACAGCGGCATCACGAACAGCAGCGGCCCTGCCAGCATGAGCCAGATGCTGATGCCGCCGTGGTAGGCGACGCCGGGCAGGCCGAGCATGACGAACGCGGTCATGTTGGTGCCGAAGATCGCGGCGAACAGGACGAAGCGGCGCAGGCCGCGGTTGGCGAGGAAGTAGCTCTCGGCGTCGGCGCTGGTCTTTGACGCGGCGGCGCGGCCGAGCAGCACCATCAGCCCCACGAACGCGGTGGCGCCGACAAGGACGAGGGCGGTTTGTGACATGGCTGGTCTCTCTTCTCGGCGGGGTTCAGTCGTTGTCGCGGGGCCAGACGAGGCGGAAGATGCCCCACAGTGCGACGACCGACAGCGCGGCGTAGGCGAGGAAGTAGGAGAACTGGATCGGGATGCCCGCCACGACGGGTTCGATCGCCGAGCCAAGCCATCCTGTCCACTGCAGGGCCAGCATGACGAGCACGATCACGCTCGCGGCGGTGACGCGGGTGCGGTCCACTTCAAACCTCTCTCCGGTGAGTGGGCTGGGTCACTGGAGAGGAAACATCTAAACGACGGTCGTGTCAATAACGACACATAAATTAGTTGCTTGTCAGGCGGGTTCGTGATGGCTCGTGTGTCAACACGGCAGCGCCCGAGGGTCTGCCGCGCGGTCTACTCGGCCGTGACCTCGTCGAAGTACTGCTCGGCTGGTTGTTGCAGCAGGTCGTGTGCCTCGATGAAGACGTCGTGGGCGCGGCGTCCTGACCACTGCGTCGGCAGTAGTTCGGCGGGCAGGTCCGGGTCCCGAAACGGGAACTTCCGGTAGTCGTAGGTCAACTGCATCCGCTCGACTAGCGCCTGTTTGCCGGTCAGCGTGCCGCGCCGGTAGGTCTCCAGCCGGGGTTCGTAGGTGGCGAGGAACTCGTTGTAGTCGGCGTCCAGTTCGTCGAGGTCCCAGCAGCGGGCCGCCATGTCGCGGTCGACGGCAAGGCTGCCGGACTGGCAGGTCAGCAGGTTCAGCCGTACAGCGGGTTCGTCGGCGAAGTGCTCGGCGATCTGCTCGAGCCGGTTATGCGGGCAGATATAGGTCGACGTGGCCAGCGGGCCGAAGCCGAGCCAGGCGAGGTCCTTGCGAACCCGGTCGCGCACGCCACGTTCAGCCTCGGGTACGGAGTAGATGACCATGTGCCAGTGCCCGTCCCACGGCTCGCGCGCCCGGGTGAAGATCCGCTCGCGACCCTCGTTGAGCATTTGCAGGCTTCGACTGTTGAGCGCGTAGGAGGTCTCTCTGCCGTCCTTGTGTGCGTCGAACCAGCCTTCCTTGCGCAACCGGGCCATCACGACGCGCACCGTGCTGTCGCCGACGTCGAAGCAACTCATCAGCGCGCTGAGCGTGCGTAGCCGCGCGGAGCCGCCTCGGTAGCGGATGTAGTCACCGAACAGGTCGAACACGATCGACCGCGGGCGCATGCGCTCCTCCTTCGCGGGCACCGGCTGATGTTGCCCGAGTTTCGCACGGACAGCGCCGTTGCCGTGTCGCGGCGGGGACGGCGTTTTCGCGGTGTCGTGGACCTGGCGATCGTGCCGAATGGCTGACGGTCGTTGCATATCTGACGCATAGTACCCGTTGCTTCGACGTGACTGTCGATGATGTCGCCACCCGAACAGGTGAGGCGCTACGGCTTGACGGGCTAGTTGCGTTGCGTTCTACTAACGTTCGTCTCAATTATGACACGTATCGGAGGTCGACGATGACAGCACCGAGGCGACAGCGTGGCCGCCGCGCCCTCCTCCCGATAGTGGTTGGCGCGCTCGCCGTGTCGATGCTGGCCGTCGGCGACGTCGCGGGCGCGGACAGCACGCGCGGCTCCTGGCGCGACGACGCTGGGCCCGCGATCCTGCACGCCCCGCCGCCGGACGCGCCGCAGTTGGAGAACACCGGGATCTGGCACGCCAACCCGACGCGGGTGTGCCTGACCAGTGCCTACCGTGCGGGCGAGTTCCTCTACCAGGGCTGCCTGTGGGACGACCAGGGCGGCGGCCTTCCGCTGGAGTGGCCCGCTAGCACCCTGCTCAAGGCCTACACCTACCCGGACGATCCCGCGTACCGGGCGAACGCGGCCGACCTGGTCGAACTGCGCGCGAAGCCGCACGGGAACACGACGGCATTCCGCATTACCTACAACACCATGACCAATTCCGACCTGGTCGCCACCACGATCGCGCTCGGCGCCTCCGCGCAGCCACGCCAGGCACCGCACGGCGCGAACACCGTGCTGCCCGCGCGCACCTTCGTCACCGTGCACGGCGCGCGGGCCATTGTCGTCGACGCCGCCACCGGCGAGCGCGTCCGCGTCCTTCCCGCGTCGGTCGATCTGACACGCAGGCAGGTCGAGGTGCGCGTGCCCAAGGACGTCTTTGACCCGACCGGCAGGACCGTGCGGCTCGCCGCCACCGGCCTGTGGGACACCGAGGCGGGCCGGTACCTGACGCCGCAGCCGACCGCCGACGCCGACAGCCCGGGTGGCGCGTCCATCGGCGATGCCACGCCGTCGGCATTCTTCGACGTCGCGTTCCGCTACGACGAGCCGATGGACAGCGCCTGGCGCGACCGGCTGCAGAAGCAAGCGATCGCGGACGGCGACATCAGTCAGTTCTACGCCGAGGTCGACTTCACCAAGCTCGCCCGACGAGTCAACGACGACATGACCGGCCAACGCGGCGGTGTCCCGAAGACCGGCTACATCCACCGCATTTACCCGACCCACTTCGAGAGTAGACAGGGCAGGCGGCTGCCCGGCGACCCCGGTGGTCCACCGGTCGGGGCGTTCAGTCAGCAGAACGGCCTGAACCTGGACAGTTCGGAAGGCTCGTCGGACCGGCCGAGCGGACAGTTCGGCTGGGTGTGCCGCGACGAGTGTGTGCCAGGTCTGGCCGGGCAGCTGCAGCGGTACCTGATCTACGTGCCCGAGATCGACGCACCCGAAGCCGGTTACGGCTCGCTGACCTGGCTGCCTGGCTACGCCGAGACCCCGGCCGACTGGGTCACCGGCGAGCGCGACCTCTACCAGTCGGTGGCCAACCGGCCTGAGCATCCGACGGCCGTGATCGCGGTGGACGCCCGTGGCGCGGATAATTGGTACTACGGCCAGAGCGGTGCGAGCGTGTTCGAGGCGATGGCCGACGCCGCGCGGCACTACCCGCTCGACCCGGACCGTCGCGTGCTCGGCGGGTTCTCCAGCGGCGCGTACGGCGCGAACAAGCTGTCGCTGCAGTTCCCGGACGCCTTCGGCAAGGCGTTCATCTGCGACGGCTTGAACAAAGCGCCGTCGTTCCCCGGCCTCAACGGCGTCGCCGACACGCTGCCGGTCGACACGCTCACCGAGCACGAGAAGGGCTCGACGTTGACCCCGCTGCTGCCGTCGCGGCGCAACCAGCCGGTGATGGAGTGGGCAGGCGCCAACGACGACTTTATTCCCTACAACATCACCCGTGAGCGCGCCGAGGCCTACGCTGCCGGTGACTACGACTACGAGTTCATCACCTGGGCCGGGGTGGCCTCGGAGCACGCGGTCATGTGCGACGCCGGGGTGCTCGGCATGCACGCGGGCGGCACCTGGGACGTGCTCACCAGCTGGCTCGGCGACGGCCAGCGCGCCGTCGACCCCGCGCACGTCACGTACGTGCGCAATCCGCTGATGGACGACCCGGCTTCCGGGCTGGTCGGCGACCGCGCGTACTGGGTGTCCGACATCCAGACGCGCGAGGACGCCCTTGGCACCGTTGACGTCGTCTCGCACGGCTTCGGCGTCGGCGATCCCGACGTGCCGTCGGTTGGGCGTGAGGTGCGCACCGCGGAGGGCAACACCGTGCCGGTGAACCCGTATCTACGGGAGTACCGGCACCTGCCCGAGCCGCCCACGACGCCGAGACGGAACGCGCTAGAGGTCACCGTGTCCAACATCGGCGCGCTGGTCATCGACCCGGCGCAGGCCCGAGTCGACTGCGACGCCGCCCTCGACGTCACCACGGACGGCCCCGTTGAGGTGACACTGCTGGGCTGCGGCGAGCCGCGGCGGTTCGGATAGCACGGGCGGTTCGGCTCGCGGAGGCGAGTCTCAGGTGGCCTTCGGTGCGTATCCCGTACCGAAGGCCACCTGACCGCGATACCGCTGGCGCATTCCCGGAGACGGCGCAAAAGAGTGTCAATCTAGCGACGGACGTGTTATATTTGTTTCGCAACGTCGACCCGAAGTGAGGTGCGGATGGTTTCGCGGATCGCATGTGTCGGGGGTGGGCCTGGTGGCCTGTTCTTCGCCACCTTGGCCAAGCAGGTGATGCCTGACGTCGAGGTCACCGTCTTCGAGCGCAACCGGCGCGAGGACACCTTCGGCTTCGGCGTGGTGTTCTCCGACGCCACCCTGGCCGGCATCCACGCGGCCGACCCGGTGCTGTTGCGCGGTCTGCACGACCACGGCAGACACTGGGACCGCATCGAGGTGCGGCTCAAAGGCGAACGGCTGCGCTGTGGCGGCAACGGCATGGCGGCGATCCATCGCAAGACCTTGCTCTCGCTGTTGCAGGGCCGGGCCGCCGAGGTCGGCGTCGAGTTGCGGTTCGAGACTGAGGTCGCCGGTCTGTCCGAACTGGACGAATTCGACCTCGTCGTCGCCGCTGACGGAGCCAACTCACGCATCCGCGCCGAGCTCGCCGATGCGCTCGCGCCCAGCGCCGAGGTCGCGACGGCGAAGTTCATTTGGTTCGGCACCAGCTACCTGTTCGACGGCCTGACCTTCGTCCACGAACACGGCCCGCACGGGACGTTCGCCGTGCACGGCTATCCCGTCAGCGACAGCATCAGCACCTTCATCGTCGAGACCGACGAGGCATCCTGGCGCGCGGCCGGGCTGGACGAGTTTGACACCAGCCAGCCACCCGGCCCCAGCGACGAGAAAACCCAGCGGTACCTGGAGAAACTGTTCGCCGAGCAGATCGACGGGCACCCGCTGCTCACCAACAACTCCCGATGGGGCAACTTCCGCACCCGCCGTGCACGCTCCTGGCACCACGGCAATGTTGTGCTGCTCGGCGACGCCGCACACACCGCGCACTTCTCGGTCGGCTCCGGCACCAAGATGGCCATGGAGGACGCTATCGCCCTCGCCGACGCCCTCGCGGCGACGCCGGACGACCTCGCGACGGCGTTGGACACTTACGAGCAGGTGCGCAGACCTCAAGTCGCCAAGATCCAGGACTCGGCGCGTCCCAGCCTGTCATGGTGGGAACACTTCGGGCGCTACCACGACGCGTTCGAGCCCGCCCAGTTCGCCTTCCACTTCCTGTCCCGCAGCATCGGGCGGGCCAAGCTCGCCCAACGCGATCCGGAGTTCGTCGCCATCGCCGAGCACGCCTGGCGCGCGAGCCACGACGGCCACGACGTGTTGGACACCCCGCTGGAACTGGACGACCTACGGCTCGACGGCCGGTTCCTCACCGACGACGTCCCACTCGGCCCGCGGGCCATGCGGCTGGCGGCACCCGACACCGAGGCAGGGCTGCCCGCCGTGTTCGCCGAACTTGACGCGCTCGCCTGGCAGCGGCCGAGCGCTGTCGTCGTCCACTCTGGAACGTCGTTGACACGGGCGCTGTTGTCCGAACAGGCCCGGCTGGTACACGGCATTCCCACGGTGCTCGCGGAGCCGGACGTCGGTTCAGGCACAGTCGACCGCGCCGCGACGTTGGTGCTGTCCGGGCGAGCCGACGTCGTCGCGACGTCCGAGGCGGTGGGCGCATGAGGACTGCTTGCAGGTCCGAATCATTAGCCACGAGCGATGATCTGCACGCGCTGTTCGAGCCGAGAGCAGTCGCCGTCATCGGCGCCTCGCGGCATGGCACCAAGCTCGGCGCGGTGATGGCGCGTTCCCTCGCCGGTTTCCCCGGCGGCTGCCTGCTGGTCAACTCTCGCAATCCCGACCCGGCGGCAGGCGTGTACCCCTCTCTGCGTGAGGCGGTGGCCGAGACCGGACAGACTGTCGACCTGGTGGTGCTCTGCGTTCCTGCCGCCGCGTCCGCCGCCGTGCTCGCCGACGCGTCCGACGCCGGGGCGCGCGCCGCAGTGGCGTGCGCGGGCGGCTTCAGCGAGATCGGCGACGGGGGCGCGGCGCACGAACGGGCGCTCGCCGACGTCGTCGCCAGCACCGGGGTGCGGCTGCTCGGTCCGAATACGTCGGGGTTCGTGGCACCGGCGCACGGCCTGACCGCGAGCTTTGTCCCCGCCGCGGCCGAGGTGCCGTCGGGGTCGGTTGGCGTGGTCGCCGCGAGCGGCGGCGTCAACCACGCGCTGGCGTTCGCGCTGGCCAACGCTGGTACCGGCGTCAGCGTCGCGGCGGGCATCGGCACCGGCATCGACGTCACGGCCGCCGACGTCGTCGAGTACCTGGCCACTGACCCAGCCACGACCGCGATCGCGTTGCACGTCGAGACCGTCCCGGACGGACCCCGCCTGCTCGCGGCCGTTCGCGCCGCATCCGCCGTGAAACCCGTCGTGGCGCTGGTGGTCGGTCGCAGCGACGTCGCCGACTTCGCCCGTTCGCACACCGGCGCGCTCGCGACGTCGTGGCGCACCACCCGGGCGGCGCTGCGGCAGGCAGGCGCGGTCATCGTCGACGACGACCGCGAGCTGGTCGACGCCGTCACCGCGCTCACACACACGAGACTGGAACCGTCGGCCGACCCGGGCGTCGGGCTGGTGACAGCACAAGCAGGACCGGGCCTGCTGTTGGCGGACCGGCTCCGCGCTGACGGCGTGCGGCTGCCGGAGCTGGCCGAATCGACGCGCGCGCGGATCGCCGAGGTGCTGCCGCCGCTGACCTACCAGCGCAACCCGGTCGACACCGGAAGGCCGGACGGCTCGCTCGCGACTGTGCTGCGGGCGGTCGCCGACGACCCGGCCATCGACGTCGTCGCGTCGTACACACTGTCCGAACCGGACACGCTCGACCTGACCAGCGTCGCGCAGGACGCCGGACTGCCCGGTGACGTCCCCGCCGTGCTGACGATCGGCGGCCTGGTCGACGAGACCGACGCGGTGCGCGCGCAGCTTCACAAGATCGGTGTGCCCGCGCTCACCAACCCGGCTGCGGCGGCGAACGCGGTGCGCGCGCTGGTCGCCGACGCCCGCGCCTGCCACCGCGCCGCCGCGCCCACGCGCTCCCCGGCGATGGTGCCATCGGTGCCCGAAGGTCCGCTGGATGAGGCGCGGGCCAAGGCGTACCTGGCGACGCTGGGCGTTCGCACACCGGAGAGCCGGGTGTGCACGTCGCTGACCCAAGCGTGTGCGGCGCTCACCGACATCGGCGGGCCCGTCGCCGTCAAGCTGCTCGACGCCACCGTGACGCACAAGACCGAGGTCGGGGGAGTGCACCTCGGCATCCGCACCGAGCCCGAGCTGGCCGACGCCGTGCGGGCGCTGGCGCGGACCGGCGCGCCCCGATACCTCGTCGAGGCGATGGCCCCGCCCGGTTTCGAGCTCGTCGTCGGCGCCCGCCGCGACCCGGTCTTCGGGCCGGTCGTGCTGGTTGGGCTCGGCGGCACCACGGCCGAAGCCCTGGCCGACGTCGCCATCCGCGTCGCCCCGGTCAGCCATGCCGAGGCAGCGGCCATGCCCGGCGACCTGGCGGGAAGCGCCCTGCTGGACGGCTGGCGTGGCGGCCCGGTGCTCGACCGCGACGCGTTCGCCGACGTCGTGACGACGTTGGGCGACGCCCTTGTGGCCTACCCCGAACTGGACGAGATTGAGATCAACCCGCTGCGCGTGACCGACGCCGGGCTGCTGGCCTTGGACGCCGTGATCACCAGGACACAGGAGGGCACGTGAGGACTGCTCGCAGGTCCGAACCATCGGAAACGGTAAATACCGACGTCGTTGCTCCCACCAGCGCCGGAGTCGTGTCGTGGCCACCCGAGGCCGCCGCCCGCTACCGCGCTGAGGGCTACTGGGAGGACAAGCCGCTCGGCGCGCACCTCTACGCTCAGGCTGACGCCACCCCGGACGCCGTCGCCGTGGTCGACGGCCCACTCCGGCTGACCCACGCCGAGCTGATGGCACGCGCGGACGGCGCCGCGCTGCGGCTGCGCGAGCTGGGACTGCGACCCGACGACCGCATCGTCGTCCAACTCCCCAACGGCTGGGAGTTCATCGTGCTGACGCTGGCCTGCCTGCGGCTCGGCGTGGTGCCGGTGATGGCACTGCCCGCGCATCGTGGCCACGAGCTCACCTACCTCGCCGAGCACGCCGAAGCCAGGGCCATCGCGGTGCCAGGCGTCGTCAAGGACTTCGACCACGAGGCCGTGGCGCATGACATCGCCGCACGCAGCGACACCCTGGAGCATGTGCTAGTCGTCGCCGACACCGTGGCACCGTCCAGTGTGGACCTGCGCGCGCTGTGCGCGCCTGCCGAGCAGCCCGCCGAGGCCCGCGCCGACCTCGACGCCACCCCGCCCGACCCGGATAGCGTCGCGGTGTTCTTGCTCTCCGGTGGCACCACCGGGCTGCCGAAGCTGATCGCGCGCACCCACAACGACTACGCCTACAACGCCAAGCGCGCGGGTGAGGTGTGCGGCTTCGGGCCGGACACCGTCTACCTCGGTGTACTGCCGCTGTCGCACAACTTTCCGCTCGCTTGCCCCGGCATCCTCGGCGCCTTCGCGGTGGGCGGCCGAGTCGTGGTCGCGTCGTCGCCCGACCCGGCGAAGGTGTTCGACCTGATCGAGCACGAAGGCGTCACCGTCACGGCGGCGGTGCCCGCCGTCGCGCAACGGTGGCTGGACTTCCGCGAAGCGAGTGACCGCCATGACCTGAGCAGCCTGCGGGTGTTGCAGGTCGGTGGGGCGCGGGTCGCCGACGAGGTGGCCAGCCGCGTCCGACCGGTGCTCGGCTGCACGCTGCAACAGGTGTTCGGCATGGCAGAGGGGCTGCTCAACTACACCCGGCTGGACGACCCGGAGGAGGTCATCGCACACACCCAGGGTAGGCCGATGTGCGAGGCCGACGAGATCCTGGTCGTGGACGAGTCCGACCGGCCGGTGGCGCCGGGGGAACCGGGCGTGCTGCTCACCCGTGGTCCCTACACGCCGCGTGGCTACTACCGCGCGGCCGAGCAGAACACCAAGGCGTTCACCCCCGACGGCTGGTATCGCACCGGCGACATCGTACGGCTGCGCCCGGACGGCAATCTCGTGGTCGAGGGTCGCGACAAGGACATGATCAACCGGGCGGGGGAGAAGATCTCCGCGGAAGAAGTCGAGAACTTCGCCTACCAGTTACCAGAAGTGAGTCTCGCCGCCGCCGTCGCCATGCCGGACCCCGACCTCGGCGAACGTGTCTGCCTCTACGTCGTTCCGCACGCCGGGGCCACCGTCGGAATCGACGATATGCGCGCGGTGATGGAACAGGCGGGCGCCGCCCGCTTCAAGTGGCCGGAACGCCTGGTCACCGTGGACGAGCTACCGACGACCAAGGTCGGAAAGATCGACAAGAAGGCGCTACGCGCGGACATCGCACGGCGCATCGAGGAAGGAGCCGCACGCTGATGACCACCAGTGCCTCCCCCGTCACCATCACGGCGACCGACGCCGACGACCAGCCTGACCGCACTCCCGAGTTGGAGGCGTTGTATCGCGGGTTCGAGTCGGAGCTGCTGATTCCACTGTGGACCGAGATCGGCGACCTGATGCCGCCGTCGCCTCGGTCGAAGGCGGTGCCGCACCTGTGGCGGTGGGGCAACCTGATACCGCTGGCGACCGAGGCGGGGGAGTTGGTACCGGTCGGACGCGGAGGCGAACGGCGCGCGATCGCGCTGGCCAACCCTGGTCTGGGTGGGCGGCCGTTCGCGACGCCGACGTTGTGGGCGGCGATCCAGTACCTCAACCCTGGTGAGGACGCGCCGGTGCATCGTCACACGCAGAACGCGTTCCGGTTCGTCGTGGAGGGTGAGGGCGTGTGGACCGTCGTCAACGGCGACCCGGTCGCGATGCGGCGGGGTGATTTTCTGCCGCAGGCGGGCTGGCACTGGCACGGCCATCACAACCGCACCGACCGGCCAATGGCCTGGATCGACGGCCTCGACATCCCGTTCCAGTACGCCGTCGAGTCGACGTTCTTCGAGTTCGGCCCCGACGAGGTCGAGACCCGCGAAGCCCCGGAACGGTCCCGCTCGGAACGGTTGTGGGCACACCCCGGGCTGCGGCCACTGACCCAGTTGACGCCGACGCCTGCGACGCCGCTGCTGGCATATCGGTGGGAGTACACCGACCACGCCCTGCGTGAGCAGCTCGCGCTGGAGGCCGAGGGGTATTCGGCGACGGTCGAGCCGGGCCACGCCGCTGTGCGTTACACCAACCCGACGACCGGCGGCGACGTTATGCCAACGTTGCGCACCGAGTTCCACCGTCTCGCCCCGGACACCGCGACCGCGCCGATCCGTGAGGTCGGATCCTCGGTGTATCAGGTCTTCGACGGCACCGGCGAGGCCAGCGTCGGCGAACACAGCTGGGAGGTCGAGCGGGGCGACCTGTTCGTGGTGCCGTCCTGGCAGCCACTGGCGCTGACCACCGACACGGGGCTGGACCTGTTCCGGTTCAGCGACACCCCGATCTTCGAACGACTCCACCAGCACCGCACCTCTACGGAGGCCACGCAGTGAAACTCGCGACCATCCGCACCAGCGACGGCACCCGCGCCGCCCGGCTCACCGCAGACGGCTACGTCGACCTCGGCTACACCGACGTCGGCGATCTGCTGACGCACGACGACTGGACCGGCCGCGCCGCGTCGGACGGCGAGGTCCACCCTCCGCGCGGGGCAGACCTCGCGCCGGTCGTGACCCGGCCGGGCAAAGTGCTCTGCGTGGGGCTGAACTACCGCACCCACATCCTGGAGATGGGCCGCGAACTGCCCGAGCACCCGACGTTGTTCGCGAAGTTCGTCGAGTCGCTGATCGGTGCCCGCGACCACATCGAGCTGCCACCGGAGTCCGACACCGTGGACTGGGAGGCCGAACTCGCGGTGGTGATCGGCAGGCCGGTGCGCCGCGCGAGCACGGAGGAAGCCGAGGCGGCGATCGCGGGGTTCACCGTGCTCAACGACGTCTCCATGCGGGACTGGCAGTTCCGCACGAAGGAGTGGTTGCAGGGCAAGACGTTCGAGGCATCGACGCCGGTGGGGCCGGTGCTGGTCACCCCGGACGAACTGCCCGGTGGTGTGCGGCCAGCTGCGTCGATCAGCTGCGACATCAACGGCGAGGTGATGCAGAAGGCCGACACCTCCGACCTCGTGTTCGACCCGGTCGACCTGGTGCGCTACGCCTCCACCATCCTCACCCTGCGGCCCGGCGACATCATCGCCACCGGCACCCCCGGCGGGGTCGGCCACGCCCGCACGCCTGCTCGCTATCTCGTCGACGGTGACACCGTCGTCACCGAAATCGTGGGTATCGGCAGGCTGGACAACACCGCGAGGGCGGTATGAGCGCCCGCGAGTGGACTGACATCGGCACCACGCTGTTCCTTGACACGCTCGACGGGCTCACCGACGCCGAACTCGACGCCAGCACCGCGCTGGAGGGCTGGACCCGCAAACACCTGGTGGCGCATGTGCACTACAACGCCGAGGCCCTTCGGCGGCTGGTGAGCTGGGCGGCCACCGGAGTCGAGAACCGTATGTACGCCAGCACAGAGCAACGCAATACCGAGATCGCCTCCGGCGCCCAGCTGCCCGCGGCCGAACTGCGCGCGCTAGTGCGCGACTCCGCGACGGCGTTGGCGTCCGCTATGGATGCCCTGCCCGCTGAAGCGTGGCAGCGGCAGGTCATCACCGCCCAAGGACGTGTCGTGCCCGCCACCGAGATCCCGTGGTTACGCGCCCGCGAAGTCTGCGTTCACGCCGTCGACCTCGACAGCGGCGTCACCTTCGACGACCTACCCGACGACTTCACCACCGCACTCGCCACCGACGTCGTCAGCACACACGCTAAAGCGGGCGCCGCTGACCTCGTCGCCTGGCTCACCGGACGAACCACCGAACCACCACAACTCGGCCGATGGCTCTGACCCTCGGACAGGAAGCCCTTCCAGCGTGTCTGGTCGAAGTACCCGCTGACAGGCTGACGCCCAAGCCTGATTGATAGCGGTTAAGGTTGTTAAGGTTAGGCTCACCTATACAAACGCGAGTAGGTGAGATCCGTGGCCCCGTCTGATGCGTCTTCCGCTCGCCCGCGAGCGTTGCCGCGGCTGTTGTCCGCTGCTCGGGTGAGCTGGCCGGTGGTCATCAGTGCGCTTGTCGTGGCGTTGGCCGCGACGGTTTTCGCGAGTGTGCGGTGGGGCGTGCGGGAGATTCCGTTCGAGACAGTGTGGGAGGCACTTCTCGCCCGCGATGTATCGAACCCCGACCACGAGGTGATCTGGCGCCAGCGCATGCCGAGGACCGCGATCGGTCTTGTCGCCGGTGCCGCGTTGGGTGTGGCTGGCGCCCTCCTGCAGGGGTTGACCAGGAACCCGATCGCGGACCCTGGGCTGCTGGGCATCAATGCGGGCGCCTCGCTCGCGGTGGTGGCGGCGATCGGTCTTGTCGGCGTCACCGATCCCGCTGGGTTCGTGTGGTTCGCGTTCATCGGCGGGGCCGGTGCGGCCGCGCTCGTCTACGCGGCCGCCACGCTGGGGCCGGACGGTCCGACTCCGGTCACGCTCGCATTGCTCGGGGCGGCCGTGACGGCCACCGCGACGTCGGCGATCACCGTGGTCCTGCTCACCGACCAGTCGGTTTTCGCTGACTACCGCTTCTGGTCGGTCGGCGCCTTGGTGAACCGCCCCGCTGAGCTGGTGCTTCTTGTGCTTCCCATCGCGGCGGTCGGTGGGTTGCTCGCGGTGGTCAGTGCCCGGTTCCTGGACGCGGTGGCATTGGGCGAGGACCTCGCCAGGGGGCTCGGGCAGGACGTCGACGGTGGTCGGATGCGCGTGCTTGCCGCGGCGGTGCTGTTGGCCGGAGGCGCGACCGCGCTGGTGGGGCCGATCGCGTTCGTCGGTCTGCTGGTTCCCCATCTGGCCAGGGCGCTCGCGGGGATCAGTTATGCCAGGGTGGTGCCCGTGTCGGCGGTGCTCGGCCCGGTCGTTCTGCTCGTGGCGGATGTGATCGGTCGGTTGCTCGTCCGTCCCGCTGAGGTGGAGGCCGGAGTGGTGGTCGCCTTCGTCGGTGCGCCCGTGTTGATCTGGCTGGTGCGGCATCAGAAACAGGTGTCGATGTGAGCGGGACCGTCGTGACGCCGACCCATGCGCGCGCCGGTGGCCCTACGAGCACGCGTCATAGGGTCACCCGTGCGTTCCGGACGCGGCGGCGTCGCCGCGCTGCCGTGTCGGTGTGTCTGGCAGGGGTGGCCGTGGGGCTGGCACTCGTGGCGCTGATGTTGGGCGAGTTCCCGGTGAGCCCTCGGGACGCGCTCGCGGTGGCGGTGGGCGCTGAGCAGGGCCCCGCGCGTCTCGTCCTTGTCGAGTTCCGGCTGCCTCGTCTGCTCGTGGCGGTCCTGGTCGGGATGGCGCTTGGCACGGCGGGAGCGCTGTTCCAATCCGTGCTTCGCAACCCGTTGGCCAGTCCGGACATCATCGGCGTAAGCCAGGGTGCCGCCGTGGGCGCCGTGATCGCCGTTCTCGGGTTGGGACTGGCGGGTCTGTGGATCTCCGCAGCCGCATGGCTGGGGGCGCTGACCGTCGCGGTGCTGAATCTCGCGGTGGCGTGGCGGGGCGGGTTGGCCGGTCGGCGGTTCGTGCTCTGCGGGATAGCCTTGTCCTTCGCCTGCGCCAGTGTCACGTCGTACCTGCTCGCGCGCGGCGACGTCCGCGAGGCGCACACGGTTCTGCTCTGGCTGGCCGGATCCGTTGGCTCAGCGACGTACGACGATCTCGTTCGGCTCGCGTGTGTCGTCGGCGTGCTCGTGCCGTTCGCGCTGCTCCTTGAGACGCGGCTGGCGATGCTCGAGTTGGGGGAGGACACGGCGGCAGGACTGGGAGTTCCTGCCACCCGGACCCGCGTGACAGCCATCGTGCTCGCTGTCGGGTTGGCGGCCTCGGCGGTCGCCGTCGCGGGGCCGATCGGCTTCGTCGCGCTCACCGCGGGACCGATCGCGCGACGACTCGTCGGCGACGGCAAGCCCGTCGTGGTGGCCAGCGCGCTGGTGGGTGCCGCCGTGACGCTCGGCGCCGACGTCATCGCGGAGCATCTGGCGCCCGGCAGCACCGTTCCGGTTGGTGTCGTCACCGGGTTGATCGGTGGGCCGTACCTGTTCTGGTTGCTCACGCAGTCGCGTGAAGTGAGGAGGAGTTCGTGAGTGCGGATGTGTCGGTAGGGGCGGACGCCGCGACGTCGCTGGCGACACGAGAGCTCACCCTCGCGTACGGCGAGCATCCCGTGGTTGAGGGGCTCACGCTTGAGCTGCCCGCGGCGCGGGTGACGGCGATCGTGGGACCCAACGGGTGCGGAAAGTCGACCGTGGTGCGCGGTCTGGGGCGGCTGCTTCGCCCGAAGTCCGGTCAGGTCCTGCTCGGTGGACGAGACATCCGGACGATGTCGAGCCGCGCGCTGGCACGCCGGGTCGGGCTCCTGCCGCAGCAGCCCGTCGCCCCTGACGGGTTGACCGTCGCGGACCTTGTCACGCGTGGCCGGTTCCCGCACCTGGGCGTGTTCACACGGCCCGGCGCCGCGGACCTGGCGATCGTCACGGAGGCCCTTGACGCGACCGGGACCGCTGACCTCGCCGAACGCCGCATCGACGAGCTCTCCGGCGGGCAGCGGCAGCGCGTCTGGATCGCCATGGTGCTGGCCCAGCAGACAGACGTGCTGCTGCTGGACGAGCCAACCACATTTCTCGACGTCGCCCACCAGATCGAGGTGCTCGACCTGCTGAGTCGGCTGAACGCCGAGCGTGGCACCACCGTGGTGATGGTGCTGCATGAACTCAACCTGGCCGCGAGGTACGCCGACCACATGGTCGTGATGGCCGGGGGTCGAGCGGTGGACCAGGGGCCGCCTGGCTCGGTGCTGACCGAGGACGCCGTGCACACGGCGTTCGGTCTCCGGGCCATGGTGGTGCCGGATCCGGTCACCGGGAGCCCGATGGTGGTGCCGCGCAAGTCCACATCGTGACCCACTATTAAGGTAAGGCTTACCTATGTATAGTGTCGCTCGATCGTGGTGTTCGTGCCGCGTGTCAGACTCGAGATGGAGTAGCTAGATGTCTGAATTTCCGTTCCCTAGACGCCGACGCCGCGTGGTCGGAGGCGCGATTGTCGCGGCGGCCGCGCTCACGCTCGGTGCCTGTGGCACCGACACGGGCTCCGGTACCACGGAGAACTCCTCGTCACCCGCGGCCAGGTCCTTCGAGCCGGCGACGATCGAGCACGCCTTCGGCAGCACCGAAATCGACGAACGACCGACGCGCGTCGTGACCATCGGCTGGGGTTCGACCGACGCGATGTTGGCTCTCGGCGTCGTTCCGGTGGGGATCGAGAAGCAGGAGTACGGCGGCGACGAGAACGGCGTGCTGCCGTGGGTTGCCGAGAAGCTCGACGAACTCGACGCCGAGACCCCGACGCTGCTGCCATCGGCGAACAGCGCCGACCCGGCGTACGAGCAGATCCTGGCGCTGGAGCCAGACCTCATCCTCGCGCCGTATTCGGGCATCACGGAGGAGCAATACGGCAAGCTCGCCAAGATCGCGGACACGGTCGCGTACCCTGAGACGCCGTGGTCCACCTCCATGGCTGAGATCGTGACCACGACGGGGCGGGCGCTCGGGTTGGCTGACGAGGCTGACGAGGTTCTCGCCGACATCGATGCCACGGTCGCCGAAGCGGCTGCCGAGCACCCCGAGTTCGAGGGACTGACCATCGCCACGCTGGCAGCGGGCAGCAACGAGCTCTACACCTACACGCAGGCCGACCCGCGCGAGCAGGTGCTCCGTGACCTCGGGTTCGAGACGGCGCAGAGCGTGCTCGACTTCACCAAGACCGCCGAGGACAGCGCGTTCTACGTGGCGTTCTCTTTCGAACAGGCCGACCGGCTCACCTCCGATGTCCTGTTGAGCTACTCGGACAGCTCCGAGGCGTTCGAGACGCTGCGGAAAAACCCCGGTTATCAATCGATGCCGCAGGTCAAGGCGGACGCTGTCGCCCACGTGGTCGGCGAGTCCAAGGTCGCGGCCGTCTCGCCGCCCACGGCGTTGTCGGTGACGTGGGGGTTACCCGACCTGGTGGAGCAGCTCGCCGACGCGGCAGCGAACGCGTCCTAACGTGGCCGAGGGGATGACCACAGTGTCAGTACGACGGGAAACGAGATCGTGAGCGGCGCGCCACAGCTGGCTCAGGTGTCACCGTTTCGCCTGTTCGAGGTCGAGACGCTGCGTACCCAGCGGTTGAGCCCGACCTTCCAGCGGATCACCATGACTGGTCCTGAGCTGGGAGAGTTCGCCGACAACGGATTCGACCAGCGGATCAAGCTCGTGCTGCCGCTGCCCGGCGTCGGCTTTCACCACCTCTCGCGGGGCGATGACTGGTATCAGCACTGGCGGACGCTCCCTGGGCACCTGCGCAACCCGATCCGCACCTACACTGTCCGCGCCATCCGCCGCGACGCGGGCGAGATCGACGTGGACTTCGCGTTGCACGACGACGGCGGCCCGGCCTCCCGCTGGGCCGCCGCCGCTCGGCCCGGCGATCGGCTGGTGATCGTCGGGCCGAACGCCGCGTACAGCGGGTTTCACGGTGGCCTCGACTTCCTTCCGCACCCCGAGACCCGGCGAATCCTGCTCGCGGGCGACGAAACCGCCGTCCCTGCCATCGCGAGCATCCTCGAGTCACTGCCCGCTGACGCGTCCGGCGAGGTGCTGCTTGAGGTGCCACACACCGCCGACGCCCTCACATTGGCCCGTCCGCACCGGATGCGAGTCACATGGTTGGGACGTGACGGTGTCGCTCATGGCGACCGGCTTGGCCCCGCACTGCGCGACACCGCCGCCGGGTTCTTCGGTGGGAGCGGAGGACGAACCCCCGGTCAGCCGGTCGACGATGTCGACGTCGATGGCGACCTGCTCTGGGAGGTACCGGACTACGCTTCGGCGGCTCGCGGGCTGTATGCGTGGCTGGCGGGGGAGGCCGGCGTCATCAAGACATTGCGTCGGCACCTCGTTACCGACCTCGGCATCGACCGTCGCGGCATCGCGTTCATGGGTTACTGGCGCATCGGGCGCAGCGAGCCAACGGACTGATCACTCTCCAGGAGGTTCACCGCTCGCTACCCGCCCGCGGGAGGTGCGGACGGTGTCATGCCTGGTGGGTGGCGTTGCTCTCGCCGACGAGGTCGGGTTCGATGTAGATGATCTTGGCGATGGGGACGGCCGTGCGGATGCGGTCTTCGGCGGCGTCGATGGCGTTGGCGACTTCTTCGGCGGTGGCGGCGGGTGCGACGGCGACGTTGGCGGCGACGAGAAGTTCGTCGGGGCCGAGGTGCAGTGTGCGTAGATTGGTGATGGCGTCGATGCCGTCGCCGGAGAGCGCCCGGTGGATGGCGAGTTGGTGCTCGCGAGTGGCGCCTTCGCCGACAAGCAGGGATTTCATCTCGATGGCGAGCACGACGGCGATGATGACCAGCAGTACGCCGATCATGGCGGTGCCCGCGGCGTCCCAGCGTCCGTCGCCGGTGGCGAGAGTGAGGGAGACACCGGCGAGGGCGAAGGTGAGACCGAGCAGTGCGCCGAGGTCTTCGAGCAGGATGACGGGGAGTTCGGGTGCCTTGGCGTGGCGGACGAACTCGGGCCAGGATTGGCGCCCGCGGACGCGGTTGGATTCGACGACGGCGGTACGCAGTGCGTAGCTTTCCATCACGATCGCGATGAGCAGCACGACGATGGGGACCCAGTGCCAGTTGGTGATCGCCTCGGGGTGGCTCCATTTGTGCCAAGCCTCGTAGAGGGCGAACAGGCCGCCGAGGGTGAACAGCACGATGGAGACGATGAACGCGTAGACGTAGCGTTCGCGGCCGTAACCGAATGGGTGCTGGCGGGTCGCGGGGCGTTGCGCGCGCTTGCCGCCGAGCAGGAGCAGCGCCTGGTTGCTCGTGTCCGCCAGCGAGTGCACCCCTTCGGCAAGCATTGACGACGAGCCGGTCAGGGCGGCGGCGACGAACTTGGTGACGGCGATGCCGAGATTGGCGAACATCGCGGTGATGACGGCTTTGGTGCTTCCCTCACTGGCCACGGTGAAACCCTATCGGGAGTAGCGTGGGGCGTTCGCCTCGGCCATGAAGTGTGCATCGGGCGGCGATGGATTCTCGTGCGGTCAGTCGGCGTAACGCGGGTCTCGTTCGCGACGAATGTCCGTCAAGCAGTACCGCGTAATCGAATGCGGTACGGGTGGAAGAGGTCTAGGTTTGGTCAACGTCGCGGTTGATCCGTCGTATGACGATGAGGAATGTCGACGCAGGCTGTTCGCCGGTGAGGTCATCGTTTACACCGGCGTTCCGGAGGTCGTCGCGTTCGTGGAATTCACGCGCGAGCTAATCGCCGACGCCGTCGCGCCGGACGAGCCGCGCGGCGTCCATTCGTCCCGGACGCCGGATGAGCTGGCCGACATCCTCATCGAGTTCAAGCCGCGGTTCATTCACCATCCGGAGTCCATCGCACATGTGCGGCGCATCACGAGTGCGCTTGGGGCGGCGCCTGCCGACACCCACGCCGATGTGCCGAAGCTGCGCACCGCGTTTCCCGAAGGCGGGTTGAGCACCGGCATCGCCAAGGCGTTCCAGCCTCATCGCGACACCTGGTACGCCGCACCGCGTCAGCAGATCAACTGGTGGTTGCCCGTCTGGCCCGTCGCTCCGAACAACGCGATGGAGTTCTACCCACGCTGGTTCGGCCGCGCCATCCCGAACACCAGCGGCGCCTACAACTACTACCGCGCCAACCTCTGGCGTTCACGCATCAAGGACTTCAGCGGCGGTGTGGATGCCCGCGTGCATCCCGCGCCGGAAAACCCGCTGCCCGAGGACGAACCGCGCCTGTGCCTGCTGCCGCCGGTCGGCGGCATCATGCTGTTCGCGGGTGACCAGCTCCACGCCAGCATCCCCAACACCAGCGACGTCACCCGATACAGTGTTGACTTCCGCACCGTTCACATCGCTGACGTCCGCGGCGGGCAGGGCGCTCCCGGTGTCGACGTCGCTTGCGCCGGCACCGCCCTACGCGATTTCCGCCGGCTCAGCGACCTGGCTCGGATCAGCGAAGCGGACGTCGCTCCCTATGACACGTACGACTACGACGGCGAGGGCATCACCACTTTCACCCCGCAGCTACGCTGACCACCCGCGCAATGCGATTCCACGAAAAGCCCGGCTATGGACCTAACGGATATCACCGTAATCATGGGGACCGTACTCGCCAAACTCGGTGCTCTTGGGTTTGACGCGAGTATTGACGCTCTCGGACTCGAATGCGAATCCCGTTCTCGCGTCCCGATACGCGAAGTCAGCTAGTTCTTCCTGCATCGCATGAGCGACGGCGTTCCACGCCTCGCTACCCTGATAGTGCGCACGATTGGTCAGCGCCACAGAAAATGTAACGGTAACATCCCGGCTCTCCATGCGATTTCCTTCAAGAGTATTTAGGCGGCGCGGATAATTAAAACTACACGAACGGCCATCTTGTCATGCTGCGCGCCTATTCGCCACTCGCGCCGATTTCCGCATACCTCGATCGGAATACGTAGAAATGGCTTCCGTTCGGTTCGACCGTGCTATCCCGCCACGTCGGCCTGGTCGCGTTCAGCCGAGCTTCCGCAGCTTCGGCATGATGTCTTCGGCGAATTGGGTGAGAAAGCGATTTTGGTCGTGGCCGGGTCCGTGGAAGACGAGGTGGTTGAGCCCGGCGTCGATGTAGGGCTTGATCTGGGCGACGGCCTCGTCCGGGTCTGAGGTGACGATCCAGCGTTTGACCACCTGCTCGATGGGAAGCTCGTCCGCGAGACGTTCCATTTCCTCGGCGGAGTCGACGCTGTGCTTCTGCTCGGGGGTCAGTGACAGCGGCGCCCAGAACCGGGTGTTCTCCCTGGCGCGCTCGGGGTCGCGGTCGTAGGAGAGCTTGATCTCGATCATCTTGTCGATGTCGTCTGAGTTCCGTTCCGCGGCTGTCGCGCCTTCGGCGACGGCGGGCATGAGCTTGTCGGTGTAGAGTTCCATCCCTTTGCCGGACGTGCAGATGAACCCGTCCCCGGCGCGGCCCGCGTATTTGGCGACGACGGGGCCACCGGCGGCGATATACACCGGGACGGGTTGTCCGGGGCGGTCGTAGATCTTGGCGTTGACCAGGGTGTAGTAGTTCCCGTCGAACGTGACGTCGTCTTGCGTCCAGAGTGCGCGCATGAGTCGCACCGCCTCGCGCAGCCGCGCGAACCGCTCCTTGAACTCCGGCCATTCCATGCCAGACACGGCGACCTCGTTGAGCGCCTCACCAGTGCCGACGCCCATGAACACCCGATTGTCGGACAACAACGACATCGTGGCGAACGCCTGGGCGATCACCGCGGGGTGATACCGGAACGTCGGCGTCAGCACGCTGGTGCCGATTCGCACCCGACTGGTGCGCTCGGCGACGGTGGACACCCAGGCCAAGGCGAACGGTGCGTGTCCGCCAGCGTGCCGCCACGGCAGGAAGTGGTCGGAGGTCACCACGCTGTCCAGCCCGAGTTCCTCGGCGCGCACCGCGAACTCCACCAGATCCCGTGGGCCGAACTGTTCCGCCGAGGCCTTGTAGCCAACCGTGATGCTCACTCAAGCTCCCTTGCTACCGCTGGTGTTCCATGATCGGTGCTGTCGTGATGGCACAGCCACCCGGGGCACGTCGCCGAAGCTGTCCGCCGCCGGACCAGTCCCGTGCCATGAACAGGAAGGTACTTCTGGGAGAGTTCAGAAGGCCAGACCACTCCGCGTCGCTGGTTCCGCGCCAAACGACTGCGGCGCCGCGATCGACACCGACAGATTTCATGTCCACGATCTTGATGTTTCGCTTCCAGCGACGAGCCAGCTGGCGATCCGGGTCGTGGACTGACTGGCGCGGGGCGGATCCTAGGTGCGCGTCTTCGGGACACGCGAATCCCCATTATGGGGGCGCGAGTCCCGATTTTCCGATCGCGTGAGTTCCGCGATCCGATGTGGTGAGTACCGTGATCAGCGACCAGCCAGCTGCGCCTGCCACATCCAGCGCGCCTTCTCCAGCGCGGCGGCTGCCTCCAGCAGCAGATCCTGGGTTACCAAGTCGCTCTTGTCGGTCTCGTCGATCCCAGCACGCAGCCGCCGGATCACCCGATCCAACGCGGACACGATGTACTCGATCACATCGGCGTCACGGCACCAGCCGTCCTCGGGCTCGGGTACCTCACTGGTGTCCGCGACGGTGTGCGGACGTCCGTCGGCGGGCACGCCCAGCGTGGCCGATCGCTCCGCGACCTGGTCGGCGAACTCGCGCGCGCTGGCCACCAGCTCGTCCAACTGCAGGTGAATCGTGCGGAACTGCGACCCGACGACGTTCCAGTGCACTTGCTTCGCGGCGAGGTGCAGATGCACCAGATCCACCAGTGTCTGTTGCAACACCCGGCATGTGGTGTCGCGCTGGGTGGTGTCGAGCTGAGTCGTGATCGGTTCGGCCTTCTTAGCCATTGCTCCGCTCCTTTCCGTCTCCGCCATGCGAGTACCCGGTAAGCCGGGCGATCTCACATGCCGGTTGGTGTGCGGGGGAGCGGCATCGGGTACCCAACAGGCGGGCGAAGGAGGGAGAACACGCCGTGATCGACAACGAGCTCTGGGATGAGTTCCACCGCGTCGTGAACATGACCTCGCGGGAGCTCAGCGAGTGGCTACGCATCGAGTCGGCCACTCCGGAGAGCGAGGAGGTACCCGACCGTGCTGGCACCGAGACCGGCCAGCATGTGTTGCACGTGTTGCGCAAGCGCAAGGCGGACCTGACGCCTGACGACGTCGAGCTGATCCGCCACGTCGTGGACCAGGTGCACGCTCAGCGTCGGGAGGACCTGGAGCCGGTACAGGGCGATTCGGCCTGGCGACACGCGCTGATGGACATCGGACACGACCCGCTGCGTGCACCGGAGCGGTCGAGGAGTGAGGCACGACCCTCCGAGTGAACGGCCGACGCGCGTGGGGGGTGTGATCCACATCGCCATCCGTGTGGCACAGAAATAGTTCAACGTTCAACCATGTTGCCGCGGGATGTAGGCATTCCACACCGACACCAGGGAACGGAGCCCATCCCCATGGCAGCACCGACCGCGACCACCGACGTACTTCACCTCTCGGGCGACGCCCAGAACCTGCTGTTCCGCGAGGCGCGCACGGCCAATAGTTTCAGCGAAGAGCCTGTCACCGACGAGCAGATCCGCGCGATTTACGACCTCGTCAAGTGGGCACCGACGTCGATGAACCAGCAGCCGCTCCGACTCACGCTGCTGCGTTCGGGCGAGGCGCGCAGGCGGCTGCTACCACACCTGATGGAGGGCAACCGGTCCAAGACGGAGTCCGCCCCGTTGACCGTGATCCTCGCGGCCGACACCGAGTTCCACGAGCACCTGCCTCGGCTGTTCCCGCATGCCCCCGGCGCGAAGGACGTCTTCGCGGCCGACGACTTCCGGCATCAGAACGCGCGCTTGAACGCGACCCTGCAGGTTGCCTACTTCATTCTCGGTGTCCGCGCCGCTGGGCTCGCGGCTGGCCCGATGACCGGCTTCGACAACGCGGGCGTCGACGCCGAGTTCTTCCAGGAAGGCACCACGAAGTCGCTGGTCGTGGTCAACATCGGCAAGCCAGGGGAGAACGCGTGGTTCGAGCGGCTGCCCCGCTTGGAGTACGACGAGGTCGTCACCGAGCTCTGACGGGAGGCACGGCGTCGGGAATGGGGACACGGCGTCGGGAACGGGGGACACGAATCGGCACGGCTGACACGGTGGGAAAACGCCGAGCGGCACTCGATAGCATCGGTAGTTACGGGGTGCCGCTCGGCGCGGCCCCGTAGCACCCACCCGTCCAGCCGAACACGAGGAGTTCACCGTGTCACAGCCGTCGCAGCTCGCCCCCGCACCCACCGGACGCGTGGTGGTGCCGGCGGGCACTACGGCGGGTGCCGCGGTGCGAGACGCCGACCTGCCGAGTAAAGGCCCAGATGCCGTCATCGTCGTCCGCGACGCCGAGGGCAACTTGCGCGACCTGTCCTGGGCGCCGGACGCCGACGTCGAGGTCGAGCCGGTCGCGGCCAACACCGAGGACGGTCGCAGCGTTATCCGTCACTCCTGCGCGCACGTACTCGCGCAGGCGGTGCAGCAGGAGTTTCCGCAGGCCAAGCTCGGCATCGGCCCGCCGGTCAAGGACGGCTTCTACTACGACTTCGGCATCGATCACCACTTCACCCCCGATGACCTGAAGGCGCTGGAGAAGCGCATGAAGCAGATCATCAAGGGTTCGCAGCGGTTCTCCCGCCGTGCGTTCGAGTCGGTCGAGGAAGCCAAGGCGGAGCTGGCCGACGAGCCGTTCAAGCTGGAGCTCGTCGACGTGAAGGGCGACGTCGACACCAGCGAGGTCATGGAGGTTGGTGGCGGCGAGCTGACCATCTACGACAACGTCAACCCGCGCACCGGCGAGCGCGTGTGGGGCGATTTGTGCCGGGGGCCGCACGTGCCGACCACCAAGCACATTCCCGCGTTCAAGCTGACCCGCGTCGCCGCCGCCTACTGGCGCGGCAACGAGAACAACCCACAACTGCAGCGGATCTACGGCACCGCGTGGGAGTCGGCCGAGGCGCAGGACGAGCACCTGGAACTGCTCGCCGAGGCCGAACGTCGCGACCACCGCAAGTTGGGCAGCGAGCTGGACCTGTTCAGCTTCCCCGAGGAGATCGGCTCCGGGCTCGCGGTGTTCCATCCGAAGGGCGGCATCATCCGGCGCGCCATGGAGGACTATTCGCGCGTCAAGCATGAGGAGGCGGGCTACGAGTTCGTCTACTCGCCGCACATCACCAAGAGCGCGCTGTTCGAGACCTCAGGGCACCTCGACTGGTACGCCGACGGCATGTTCCCGGCGATGCACCTCGACGCCGAGCGCGACGAGGACGGCACCGTCCGCAAGCCGGGGCAGGACTACTACCTCAAGCCGATGAACTGCCCCTTCCACAACTTGATCTTCGCGTCGCGTGGCCGGTCGTACCGGGAACTGCCGCTGCGCATGTTCGAGTTCGGCTCGGTGTACCGCTACGAGAAGTCCGGCGTCGTGCATGGGCTTACCCGCGTCCGGGGCATGACTCAGGACGATGCCCACATCTACTGCACCGCGGAGCAGGTGCAGGACGAACTCAAGTCGCTGCTGACCTTCGTGCTCGACCTGCTGCGCGACTACGGCCTCGACGACTTCTACCTGGAGCTGTCCACTCGAAACGAGGACAAGTACGTCGGCTCGCCCGAGGTGTGGGAGGAGGCCACCGAGGCGCTGCGGGTGGCGGCCACCGACAGCGGCCTCGAGCTGGTCGACGACCCTGGCGGCGCGGCGTTCTATGGTCCGAAGATCTCGGTGCAGGCCAAGGACGCGCTTGGCCGCACCTGGCAGATGTCGACCATCCAGCTCGACTTCAACCTGCCGGAGCGCTTCGACCTCTCTTACACCGCCTCGGACGGCTCCCGGCAGGGGCCGGTGATGATCCACCGCGCGCTGTTCGGCTCGATCGAGCGGTTCTTCGGCGTCCTCACGGAGCACTATGGGGGCGCGTTCCCCGCGTGGCTGGCGCCGGTGCAGGTGGTCGGCATCCCGATCGCTGACGAGCACGCCCCGCATCTACTTGACGTCGCCAAGGCGCTCAAGGCTCGCGGGATCCGCGTCGAGGTCGACACTGGCGACGACCGGATGCAGAAGAAGATCCGCACCCATACCAAGGAGAAGGTGCCGTTTCTCCTGCTCGCGGGCGGCAAGGACGTCGAGGGCGGCGCGGTGTCGTTCCGGTTCCGTGACGGCGGCCAGGTCAACGGCGTGCCGGTCGCCTCGGCCGTGGACATCATCGCGGACTGGGTCGAGCGCAAGGAGAACGCCTCGCCGACGGCGGAGGCCGTGGAAGCGGTGCTGGCGTGACGGACGGCCCCGAGCTGACCGAGCAGGACGGCGTCGGTGTGGCCGACGCGCTGCAGCGGCTGTGGACGCCGCACCGCATGGCCTACATCAAGGGCGAGGGCAAACCCGAGGACGATGAGCCGAAAGGCTGCCCGTTCTGCCGCATCCCCGAGATGGACGACGAGTCGGGTCTGGTCGTGGCGCGTGGCGGCGAGGTCTACGCGGTGCTGAATCTCTACCCGTACAACCCGGGGCACTTGATGGTGGTGCCGTACCGGCACGTCGCCGACTACACGGACCTGACGCCGACGGAGACGGTCGAGGTCGCCGAGTACACCCAGCGGGCGATGCGCGCCGTGCGGGCGGTCTCCGGCCCGCACGGGTTCAACATCGGTATGAACCAGGGCGTGATCGCCGGTGCGGGCATCGCGGCGCACCTGCACCAGCACCTGGTGCCCCGCTGGGGCGGCGACTCGAACTTCATGCCGGTCGTCGGCCACACGAAGGTGTTGCCGCAGCTGCTCGGCGAGACGAGGAAGCTGCTGGCCGACGCCTGGTACGACGTCTAACGGTGGTTTCAGCGGCCAGTCAATCAACCGTGATTGTCGTTGGTCGGGTCTAGCCTGGGGACATGGCAGACAACGCGAGAGATGCCGACGACTTCAGCGAACGGGAGCCGCCCGCTGACGGCGACCCGTTCGGCCTCGAGGCGTACCTCGAACACCAGCGCGCGGAGTTCGCCAACGGCCCCACCATGGCTGAGCTGCTCGCCCGAGCCGACAGGCGGCGAGCAGGCGGCATGGGGGTCTCTCGCGACTCGATAGTCCGCATCCAGCGCGAACTGCGCGACGAGGGCGAACGAGTGTGAAGTAACGGCCACAACGCGAAGATCGAACTTTATCCAGCGTAGTGACGGGACGTACCAAGGGTGCTGCTTCCTACCATGGCGACGTGAACGAGACGGGACGGCTCACCGCGCGCGAGCGCGAAGCCTGGGACGGTTTCAGCACCGCCATCACAATGCTCACCGAGCACCTGGAACGGCGGTTGCAGGCCGACGCCGGAATGCCGCACGCCCACTTCGCCGTCCTCGCCACGTTGGCCGACGCGCCGGAACGGACCTTGCGGATGAACGAACTGGCGTGCGCGGTGCGGTTCTCCCGTAGCAGGCTGTCGCACGCCATCGGCAGGTTGGAGGCGGCAGGCTGGGTGCGGCGTACCCCGTGCCCGAGTGACAAGCGCGGCGCGCTGGCCACCCTCACCCCGGTTGGCGCGGACGCGCTGCGGGCGGCCACACCCGCGCGGGACGCCGCCGTCAAGTACGCGCTGTTCGACGGACTTACCGCTGAGCAGCTTGATCGGCTCGACGAGATCAGTGATGCCGTGATGAGGGCGTTGAACGAGACGTGTGACGTCGTCCACTCCGGTGACATGTCCGACCGGGAGTCTGACGGCTGCGCGCCTGACGGGCAGCTAGGCTGATCGCACGTATCCGCTCGCGTCCCCGGAAGTTAGGCCCCGTCTCCGATGCTGAACGTGTTCGCCCGTGCGTCGATCTCGCGTGTCGTCGACCCGATCGGGGCCGCGCTGGTGCGTGCCGGGCTGACCCCGAACGCGATGACGCTGATCGGCACGGTGGGCGCGATCGTCTGTGCGCTGGCGTTCTTCCCGAACGACATGCTGCTGTGGGGCACCTTCACGGTGTGGGGCTTCGCGATGGTCGACATGCTCGACGGCGCCATGGCCCGCGCGACGAAGTCGACGCCGTTCGGCGCGGTGCTGGACTCGACCTGCGACCGGCTCACCGACGGCGCGGTGTTCGCCGCGATCGCCTGGTGGGCGTTCACCGTCGCGGAGGACGGCGTCACCGCGGGTGTCGCGCTGTTCGTGCTGGTGCTGGCGCAGGTCATCTCCTACATCAAAGCCCGCGCTGAGGCGTCCGGCTTGAACGCGGACGGTGGCCTGATCGAGCGCGCCGAGCGGCTCATCATCGCCCTCGTCGGTACCGGGCTGGAAGGGTTCGGCGTGCCGTACGCGATTCCGGTGTCGTTGTGGTTACTGGCGGTGCTGTCGGTATTGACTTTGGTCCAGCGGGTACGCTCGGCGCGCACATCAGCGCGGGAGGTGACGCCGTGAGCCGCACCACCGACTGGCTCAGCGACGCCGGGTTCGGCGCGGGGTGGCGGCTCGTGCGGCTGCTGCCCGCGAAGATGGCCGACGCGCTGTTCGCGGCCGGTGGCGACATCGCGGCGGTGCGCGGTGGCTCCGGCGTGTCCCAGCTGCGGCGTAACCTGCGGCGCGTCGTCCCGCAGGCGGACGACGACGAACTGGACGAGCTCACCAAGAAAGCCATGCGCTCGTACGCGCGGTACTGGCAGGAGGCGTTCCGGCTACCGTCGATGGACCACATCAAGCTCGCCGAGCGTTTCGAGGCGGGCATCGAAGGCAGGGAGAACCTGGACGCCGCGCTGCGGGACGGCAACGGCGCGATCCTGGCATTGCCGCACAGCGGCAACTGGGACGCGGCCGGAGTGTGGCTCGTCAACCGCTACGGGCGGTTCACCACCGTGGCCGAGCGGCTCAAGCCGGAGTCGCTGTACCAGCGGTTCGTCAGCTACCGGGAGTCGCTTGGCTTCGAGATCCTGCCGCTGACCGGCGGCGCGCGAGCACTGCCGCTTCTCAAGAATCGGTTGCGGGACAACGGCATCGTGTGCCTGCTCGCCGACCGCGACCTCAGCCGTTCCGGGATACCGGTCACGTTCTTCGGCGAGGAGACACGTATCCCCTCGGGGCCAGCGTGGCTCGCCGCCCGCACCGGCGCCGCGCTGCTGCCGGTGACCACATGGTTCACCGAGGACGGTTGGGGTTTGCGCATTCACCCTCGTGTCCGGGTGAACGACCGCGAGGAGATCGCGTCGGCCACGCAGCACGTCGCGGACGCCTTCGCCGGGGACATCGCCGCGCATCCCGCCGACTGGCACATGCTGCAGAAACTGTGGCTGGCCGATCTCGATGAGACGAGACGGCACGACCTCGACACCGCTGACGCCGGTGAGCCGTGAGGCTCGGCGCATGAAGATCGGGATCGTCTGCCCGTACTCGTTCGCCGTGCCGGGTGGAGTGCAGGGTCACGTCGTAGAGTTGGCGAAGGCGCTGCTGGCCCGCGGCCACGAGGTCTCGGTACTCGCGCCCGCCGCCGCGGATTCGGAACTGCCCGACTTCGTGCATCCCGCCGGAAGGGCGGTTGGGGTGCCGTTCAACGGTTCGGTCGCCCGGCTGCAGTTCGGTCCTGTTTCGTATGCCAGGGTGCGGCGCTGGATCGCAGCCAACGACTTCGACGTCTTGCACCTGCACGAACCCGTGGTGCCCAGCCTGTCGATGCTGGCGCTGAAGGTGGCTGAGGGCCCGATCGTGGCGACGTTTCACCTGTCCACCGCTCGTTCCCGCACCATGCTCGGCTTCCGGCCGGTGCTGCGCCCGCTGTTCGAGAAGATCACCGCACGGATCGCGGTGTCCGCGCTGGCGCGCCGGGTGCAAGTGGAACACCTCGGCGGCGACGCCGTGGAGATCCCGAACGGCGTGAACGTGCCGTTCTACGCGAACGCGAAGCCGTTGCCGGGCTACCCGCGCCGCGGCGGCACGGTCGGTTTCGTCGGACGGTTCACCGAACCTCGTAAGGGCATGCCGGTGTTGCTTGACGCCTTGCGGCCGTTGCTGAGTGAGGTGCCTGACCTGCGGCTGCTTGTCGTCGGTGGGGGCGAGCCCGATGAGCTGTACGAACAGGCGGGGCCGGAACTGGCGGCGCGGATCGACCTGCTGGGCCAGGTGGACGACGAGACCAAGGCGAGCGCGTTGCGCAGCGTCGACGTCTACTGTGCGCCGAACCTGGGCGGGGAGAGCTTCGGCATGATCCTCACCGAGGCGATGGCGGCGGGCACGCCCGTGGTCGCCAGCGACCTGGACTCGTTCCGCCGCGTGCTCGCCGACGGAAAAGCAGGGGTGCTGACGCCGACGGGCGACGCGGCGGCGTTGTCGGCGACCCTGCGAAAGCTGCTTGGCGATGCTGACAGGCTGGCCGCGCTGTCCGCCGCTGGTACCGAGCGCGTGGCCGTTTACGACTGGCGACTGGTCTGTGAGCAGGTGCTGCGGGTCTACGAGACGGCGATCGCCGCCGACCCGCGCCGTGTCGGTGAGGCGCCGGTGGTCGCCACCGTTCCTTCGGAGCAGGACACGTGAGCACGACCGCGCTGCTCCTGCTGCTCACCGCCGTGGTACTGGTCGCGCTGCTGCTCGGCGCGGTGCTTGTGGCCACGGCCAACCGGCTGGACCGGCTGCACGTCCGCACTGACGCGGGCTGGGCCGCACTGGACGCCGCGCTCGCACGCAGGGCCGTCGTCGCCCGCGCGGTCGCCAGCGCGGGCACCCCCATGCCGCTCGCGGCCCGGCTGCGGGCGGCGGCCGACGCCGCCGAGTCCGCACCGCGCTCCGAGCGGGAAATGACCGAGAACGAACTCACTCGACTGCTCAGCCGCCTCGACCGGACCGTGCTACCCGACGGGCTCGCGCGCGAGCTATCCGACGCCGAGCACCGTGTGGTGATCGCGCGCCGGGTCCATAACGACGCCGTCCGTGACACCCTCGCGCTGCGGCGGCGCCGCAAGGTGCGCTACTTCCGGCTCGCCGGTAGCGCCCCCGCGCCGGAGTACTTCGAGATCGCCGAACCCGACCCGTGAGCGCAGGGCCTTCTTACTCAGGCTGGGGCGTGCATTCCCTGCGGTAGTGGCTCGTACCGGCTGAACGTCCGGGTGAACGTCGCCGTGCCGGACGTCATCGACCGCAGGTCGATCGCGTAGCGCAGCAGCTCCGTGGCGGGCACCTCCGCCTTGATGATGCTGTGTCCGTCGCCCGCCGACTCGGTGCCGAGCACTCTCCCTCGGCGCGCGGACAGGTCGCCGAGCACCGTGCCGAGGTGTTCGTCCGGCATGGTTACCGAGACCTCGTCCAGCGGTTCGAGCAGGATGACCTTGCCGTTGGCCGCCGCGTCCTTGAGTCCGAGCGCCCCTGCCGTCTGGAACGCGGCGTCGGAGGAGTCGACGCTGTGCGCCTTGCCGTCCAGCAGCGTCACCCTGATGTCGATCACTGGGTTGCCGTCAAGCAGCCCCTTCGCCATCTGCGCCCGGACGCCCTTCTCCACGCTCGGAATGAACTGGTGCGGGATCGCGCCGCCGTAGATCTTGTCAACGAACTCGAACCCTGATCCTCGGGGGAGTGGTTCCACCTCCATCTCGCACACGGCGTATTGCCCGTGCCCACCGGACTGCTTGACATGCTTGCCGCGCCCGTGCGCCTTGGCGGCGAACGTCTCCCGCAACGGGATGCGCACGTCTTCCGTGCCGACGTCCGCGCCACCGGAACGTAGCCGGGACAGTGCCACGTCGGCGTGCGCCTCGCCCATGCACCACAGCACCAGCTGGTTCGTTTCGGCGTTGCGCTCCAGCCGCAACGTTGGATCGCCAGCCACCAGCCGGGCGAGGTTGCGGGCGAGCGCGTCCTCGTCGCTGCGGTTGTTGGCGACCACCGCGACCGGCAGCAGCGGCTCCGGCATCGGCCAGGTGGCCATCAGCAGTGGATCGTCCGGCGAGGACACCGTGTCGCCGGTCTCGGCGGACGTCACCTTGGTCAGCGCGCACAGGTCACCGGCGACGCAGTACGGCACCTCCTCCAGCTCGGCGCCGCGCGCGGAGTACAGGTGCAGTATGCGCTCGTCAACGTCGTGGTCGGCGTGCCCGCGCTCGGCGAGTCCGTGACCGGACACGTGCACCTGCCGCTCCGGCCGCAGCGTGCCGGAGAAAACCCGCACGAGCGACACCCGGCCGACGTAGGAGTCCATCGTGGTGCGCACGACCTCGGCGGCGAGCGGGCCGTCCGGATCGGCGTGCAGCGGATCGTGCGGCTTGCCGCCTGGCGACGTCACCGCGGGCGGCTCGTGTTCTAGCGGCGACGGGAACGCCCTGGTCATCACCTCGAGCAACTCGGCGAGCCCGACGCCCGTTGTAGCGCAGACCGGGATGACGGGGTGGAACGATCCGCGCGCCACGGCGGTCTCCAGGTCGTCGATCAGCGTGGCCTCAGCGACCTCTTCACCGGCGAGGTAGCGGTCCATCAGCGTCTCGTCCTCGCTCTGCTCGATGACGCCCTCGATGAGTGCGTCCCTTGCTTCCGCCAGCGCGGCGAGGTCGTCGTCGGCAGGGGTGCCCGCCACCGGCGGGTAGCCGTTCGAGTAGTCCGACAGCCGCTGCGAGATCAACCCGATCAGTCCGGTGTCACCCGAGGGGAGGTAGAGCGGGAGCACGCCGCCACCGAACGCCTGCTGGCAGGCGGTGAGTTCGGCGTTCAGATCGGCACGAGGATGGTCGAGGCGGGAGATCACCACGGCGCGGGGCATGCCGACGGCGGCACACTCGTGCCACAGCGCGACGGTGGTGTCGTCGATGCCGTCGGCGGCGCAGACGACGAACAGCGCGGAATCGGCGGCGCGCAGGCCAGCTCGGAGCTCACCGATGAAGTCGACGTAGCCGGGCGTGTCGATGAGGTTGATCTTGATTCCGTCGTGACGAAGCGGAGCGAGCGCGAGGCCAACCGAGCGTTGCTGCCGCACGGCGGCCGGGTCGTGGTCGCAGACCGTGGTGCCCTCGACGACGCTGCCAGCTCGCGAGACGGTGCCGGTCGCGGCGAGCAGGGCTTCGGTGAGGGTGGTCTTGCCGGATCCCGACGGCCCGACGAGTGCCACGTTGCGCACGCTGGAGGGCGAAGCGACAGCGGTGCTCGAGCCGCCGTTGCGCGTATGTCTGTCAGCCATGGCGGCCTCCTGTCCCAGCGGGAAGAGATGTGTCTTCGATCACACACCTGATCGCGATTCGGGGCAAGGGCACTACCGCACCTGACCGGCCACGTGGGTGGCACGAATCACCAAGTGGACTGCTGAAATACCCCCGTACTGGCCTGCTTGAGCGGTCCACGTGCGACGTAGGATGGCAATGAAGCCACGACTGAGAAAGGTTCTCGCAGTGACCGCTGCCCAGACTCCATCCGAGACGACGTCAACCACGGCCCCCGAGCAGGGCATCGAGAAGGGCACCGCGCGGGTCAAGCGCGGCATGGCCGAGATGCTCAAGGGCGGGGTGATCATGGACGTGGTCACGCCGGAGCAGGCCAAGATCGCCGAGGACGCCGGTGCCGTCGCCGTTATGGCGCTCGAGCGCGTGCCCGCGGACATCCGTGCGCAGGGCGGCGTCGCCAGGATGAGCGACCCCGATCTGATCGACGGGATCATCAACGCCGTCTCGATTCCGGTCATGGCGAAGGCCAGGATCGGCCACTTCGTCGAGGCGCAGGTCCTCCAGGCGCTCGGCGTCGACTACATCGACGAGTCCGAGGTGCTCACGCCGGCCGACTACACCAACCACATCGACAAGTTCGCGTTCACCGTGCCGTTCGTGTGCGGGGCGACCAACCTCGGCGAGGCGCTGCGTCGCATCACCGAGGGCGCCGCGATGATCCGCTCCAAGGGCGAGGCCGGTACCGGTGACGTCTCCAACGCGACCACACACATGCGGCAGATTCGCGCCGAGATCCGCAAGCTGTCCTCGCTTCCTGAGGATGAGCTTTACGTCGCGGCCAAGGAGCTGCAGGCGCCGTACCCGCTGGTCGCCGAGGTCGCGCGTAATGGCAAGTTGCCAGTGGTGCTGTTCACCGCCGGTGGGATCGCCAGCCCCGCCGACGCGGCCATGATGATGCAGCTCGGCGCCGAGGGCGTGTTCGTCGGTTCCGGCATCTTCAAGTCCGGCAATCCGGCGCAGCGTGCCGAGGCGATCGTCAAGGCCACCACGTTCCACGACGACCCCGACATGATCGCCAAGGTGTCCCGTGGTCTTGGCGAGGCCATGGTCGGGATCAACGTCGAAGAGGTCCCTGAGCCGCACCGGCTGGCCGAGCGCGGCTGGTAACCGCTCAAGCGGGCCGGACTCGGGCTCCCCGCCGCGCGAGTCGATCAGCCTTCTCGCGTGACGGAGCCCGTGTGGGCTCAGACGTGGGGTGGCGACCAGCGGTCGCGCGGCCACCAGTCGGCCGCGATCCGTTGCGCGCCGCGCGGTTGTTTGATCACACTGACCAGTTGGAACTGGTGCCTGCGCGTACCAGAAGGCGCCCAGGACGCGATCTCGCGTTCGATGCCTCGGCAGACCCGCCTGACGAGAAGCAGGGGAAGGCCGATCACGACGAAGAGCAGCAGGGCAAGTTCGACGACGATGGGCATACCGGTCCTACTCCCACGGGTGCGTGACGGTGGCGCAGACGTGACGTCCCGGTAGCACCGGGATGTACAGAATCCGTCGTATTGTAACCCGTTCGTGTTACAGCCGAGGCTGTTACCAATACTCGCGTGGCAGTTTGCCCTCGATATCGCGCACGTGGTCGCGGGCGCATTGGGGGCACAGCCAGTGGGTCCCGGTGGCATCGGTGTCGCTGGCCCAGGCGAGCGCGTCGACGTCGGTGTCGGTCGAACGGTCCCTGCCGCAGTGCTCGCAGTTGATCGGTTCGGGTCGCTCGCTCATATGTGCTCCATGACCAGGATGAACCAAGTGCCTGGTTCGAGTGCTTCGTAGACGTGCGGCACATCGCCCGGGAACGCCGTGTAGTCGCCCGCGTCCAGTTCGACGGCGTCTTCGGCGGGGCCGGTGCGCATCCGTCCCGCGCCGACGATCAGGTGTTCCACGGTGCCGGGATTGTGCGGGTCCGCCTTGCGGGGAGCGCCCGGCTCCATGGTGATCGTGTAGAGGTCGCGGCGGGCGTGCGGCGGGCAGGACGCGAGCAGCGTGCCGATGAAGTGTGCCTGCTCGGAGGTAACGGCGGGTCCTTCGCCCGCCCGGACTACTCGGACCGTCGGTTTGGGTGGGTCGACGAGCCGCGAGAACGGCACCTCTAGGGCGACGCCGAGCGCCCAGAGCGTCTCGATGCTGGGGTTTCCGGCGCCGGACTCCAGCTGCGAGAGCGTGGACTTGGCGATCCCGGCTCGCTTGGCGACCTCGCTGAGTGACAGTCCGGCGCGCGTGCGTTCGCGTCGGAGGGCGTCGGCGATGGCCGTCAAGGGCGCGGTGGTGTGGTCATCCGGCATTGTTCGCTCCACAAGTACACTCGTTCGTGTTGACGAACGATGTCATTGTCGTTCATTATAGTGCCCATGCGTTCGCTATACCGAACACGACGTCTCGTGCAGGGGGATCTCGCCAGGGACATCGCGCTCGTGCTGCTGGCGGGCGGCATCGTCGGTGTCTCCTTCGGTGCGATCGCGGTCGGGGCCGGACTGCCGATGTGGCTGCCGATGCTGCTGTCATTGCTGGTGTTCGCCGGTGCGGCGCAGTTTCTGTTCGTGGGCATCATCGCAGCGGGCGGTAACCTGGTCGCCGCGGTGCTCGCTGGCCTGCTGGTCAACGCCCGTCACGTGCCGTTCGGCTTCGCTGTCGGGGACGTCCTGGGCAGCGGCTGGCGCAGATGGATGGGCACTCACGTGATGATCGATGAGGCGGTGGCCTTCGCGCTCGCCCAGCGGGACGCCGACCGGCGCGGGGCGGCGTACTGGGTATGCGGCGTCGGTCTGTTCGTGTGCTGGAACGTCGGCGTCGTGCTCGGTGCCGTCGCGGGTACCGCTCTCAGCGACACCGCGACGTTGGGCCTCGATGCCGCGTTTCCCGCCGTGCTGTTGGCGCTGGTGCTGCCTTCGCTGCGAGATAAGGCGACTAGCGCGGCGGCTCTGATGGGCGTCGTGATCGCGCTGGTGGCGACACCGGTGCTGCCCGCGGGTTTGCCCGTACTGCTGGCGCTGCTCGCCCTGCCAATCGCGCTTGTGCTGCGCGGCGCCCGCGGACGCGCGGACGCAGGGGAGGTACGGGAATCCGCATGCGCGGCGGAGCCAGGGGAGGAGGCGTCGTGTCCGAGCAGATGACGCTGATTGGCGCTGTCGTTGTGCTGGCGGCCGGAACCTACGCGCTACGCGCCTGCGGGCCAGTGCTGCGTGAGCGGGTGCGGCTGCCGCGACGGGCGGAGGAGGCGATGACGCTGGCTGCCGTGCTGTTGTTGGCCGCGCTGGTCGGTACGGCGGCCTTGACGGAGGCGGGCGGCTTCGCTGGCTGGGCACGCCCGGCCGGGGTGCTGGTCGGTGGGGTGCTCGCCTGGCGCAAGGTGCCGTTCGCCGTGGTGGTGCTCGCCGCCGCCGCGACCGCCGCGCTCCTGCGGCTGGCCGGGGTGCCCTGAGCGGCTCGGTCAGTGCGCACGTTGCGCACCGGCCGCGGCGGTGAGCAGGCTTTCTGCCGCGGCCCGTGCACCATGGGCTGCGTCCGGGTTCTGGGTGATCGACGCCGATACGATCGCGCCGTCGATGAGTAGTAGCAGTTGTTCGGCTACCGCGAGCGGCTCATCGACAGCGAGCGGTTCCACCAGGGCTGTCAGGTAGCGCTTGAGCTCATCCTTGTGGTGCCGGGCGATGTCCGCCACGGCCGGGGAGGTGGCGGACAGTTCTCCGAAGGAGTTGATGAAGGCGCAGCCCCGGAAGCCGGGCTCGCGAAACCACTCGTGCAGCCAGTCGAAGACCGCCGTCACCCGGTCAGCGGGTTCGGATCGCTGGTCGGCGAACGACATCAGCGCTTCTCGCCAGCGCTGGTCACGTCGCCGCAGGTACTCCACGACGAGGTGCTCCTTCGAGGTGAATGACTGGTAAAGGCGCTTGAGGGAGACCCCGCACCTGGCGCGGATAGCGTCCATACCCACCGCCTGCACGCCGCGTTCGTAGAACAGTTCCTCGGCGGCGTTCAGCACCCGCGTGTAAGCCTCGCTGTGATCCACGACATCTCCCACTAGTATCGAGAACGATCGTTCTCTACACTACCGCACAGTGCGGAGAACGATCGTTCTCCGGTTGCTGAGGAGGTACCGTGATGACCGAACGACCACCGTTCCCACCGTTCGACGAGCACACCGCACCGCAGAAGGTGCAGGCCGCCGAGGACGCCTGGAACACGCGTGACCCGGAACGAGTGGCGCTCGCTTACACCGAGGATTCGGTGTGGCGCAACCGCGACGAGTTCGTCACCGGCCGCGCCGAGATCGTCGAGTTTCTGCGCGGGAAATGGGAGCGCGAGCTTGACTACGCCCTGCGCAAGGAGCTGTGGGGGTTCAGGGGAAACCGGATCGCGGTGCGCTTCCAGTACGAGTGCCGTGACCAAGAGGGTCAGTACTGGCGCAGCTACGGCAACGAGCTGTGGGAATTCACCGACGCCGGACTCATGCGCCGTCGTGAGGCGAGCATCAACGACGTTCGCATCAACAAAGAGGATCGCCGCATTCTCGGTACGCGTCCCACTGCCGAGCGGGGTTCGCCGCTGCCCGTCCGGTAAGCGATCGCTCGCGATGCCAACGGCGACGGCATAGTCGCGATGCGGCTGGTAGCCGCACCCGGTCGGTGCTCGCTGACGCTGCGCGATTAGGCTGGTGAGCAGTCATTTCCGGAGGGATTCGCGGTTTGTCTGCTGCTCAGCCATGTGTCGGTGTGCTCGCGTTACAGGGCGATGTGCGGGAGCACGTCGCGTCGCTGCGCGCCGCTGGCGTGCGCACCATGACGGTGCGCAGGGAGTCGGAACTCGCCACCGTGGATGGCCTCGTCATCCCCGGTGGCGAGTCGACGACGATGTCGCGGCTACTGGACACGTTCGACCTGTTGGAACCGCTGCGTAAGCGGCTCGCCGGCGGGATGCCCGCATACGGTTCCTGCGCCGGCATGATCTTGCTGGCCAATGAGGTGCTCGACGGGCGGGAAGACCAGCACCAGCTCGGCGCGTTGGACATTACGGTGCGGCGGAACGCGTTCGGCAGGCAGGTGGACTCCTTCGAGGAGGACCTGGCGTTCACCGGAATCGATGATGGACCGGTGCACGCGGTGTTCATCAGGGCGCCGTGGGTGGAGTCGGCACGCGGCGACGTCGAGGTCCTCGCCGCAGTGCCCGACACCGCCGCCGCGGGACCAGCCGCGGGTAGGATCGTCGCGGTTCGTCAGGGCGCCGTGCTCGCGACCGCGTTCCACCCCGAACTCACTGGTGACGGCAGGGTGCACCGGCTGTTCGCGGACATCGTCCGTGCGGCCGTGTCCGAGGACGCGGCATGAGGACCGATATGCCAAGAAGGTCGAAAGTAGGGCGACGGGCATACGCTCGCTGACCTGCCTGTTCGGCCACGTCGGCCGGATTGGCATCTACCAGAACGGGTAGCAGAGAAGATGGAGGAGAGATGAGCGGCCACTCCACGCTGGGATGGTACTGCGGCGACCACGAAGCGCTGTTCATCGAAAGCGACATGGAGGACAAATGAGCGGCCACTCCAAGTGGGCGACCACGAAGCACAAGAAGGCCGCCCTCGACGCCAAGCGGGGCAAGCTGTTCGCACGGCTGATCAAGAACATCGAGGTGGCGGCCCGCACCGGCGGGGGCGATCCTGACGCCAACCCGACGCTCTATGACGCGATCCTCAAGGCGAACAAGAACTCCGTCCCCAAGGACAACATCGAGCGTGCCCGCAAGCGGGGTGCTGGCGAGGAGGCCGGTGGCGCCGACTGGCAGACGATCATGTACGAGGGCTACGCACCCAACGGCGTCGCTGTGCTGATCGAATGCTTGACCGACAACAAGAACCGCGCCGCCAGCGAGGTGCGCACCGCGCTGACCCGCAATGGCGGTTCGCTGGCCGACCCGGGCTCGGTGTCGTACCTGTTCAATCGCAAGGGCGTGGTGATCGTCCCGAAGAACGACCTCACCGAGGATGACGTGTTGATGATGGTGCTCGACGCCGGCGCCGAGGAGGTCAACGACCTCGGTGAGAGCTTCGAGATCGTCTCCGAGGCCACCGACCTGCTCGCGGTGCGTGACGCGGTGCGCGAGGCAGGGTACGACTACGAGTCGGCGGAGAACAGTTTCTTGGCGTCGGTGAACGTGCCGCTCGACGCGGACGGCGCGAAGAAGGTGTTCAAGCTGATCGAGGCCCTTGAGGACGCCGACGACGTGCAGAACGTCTACGCCAACTTCGACGTCAGCGACGAGGTGCTCGCCGAGGTCGGCTGACTGGTACCGACGGCAGCATGCCGCGCCGTGATCACTACGCCGGACGGGTGGTGCGAAGTTCCGCTGGACGGTCCTGGGACAGCGGACCGTAAGCAGGCACAATGAACGCCCGTGACCACGGACGCATCACCCACACCGGCGCCCCAGACCGACGACATCGAGCGGCTTCGTGACTGGCTGATCAACGAAGCGGACACCCGAGGCAACGCGGTCGTGTCGGTCGCGCCCGAGGATGGCGTCGGCGGGTATTGCTTCACCGCGGGTGCGTGGCGCAAGCACGGCGTCCCGGAAGCGGTCGTGGTCGGCCTGCCAGAACAGCTCGCCACGGTGCTGCTCGACGCGTACGTCGACAAGGCCGTGATGGGCGTTGAGTTCGAGCCAGGCGTGCTCTACGACGGCTTCTTCGAGGGCATCCCGGTCGCGTTCGAGCACGTGGACCCCGCGTACTACCCGGCGTTCTTCGGCTCGGCGTTCGTGCTCTACCCGGACGGCGACTTTCCCGGCATGCAGATCATCGTGCCGACCCCGGAGGGCAGTTGGCCGTGGGATGACGACGCACCGGAAGGATTCGCACGGTGGCAGCCGGTGCTGAACGCGACCGGCAGGCCGTCGTTCTCGCTCGACTGACGACGTCCCGGCGCGTCGGGTCGAACCCGCGGCGAGCGGGCGGGTAACCTACCTCCTCGAACGAGTGTTCGCCGTAGTGGAGGTTGTCGGTGCGCGTTCTCGGGGTGGACCCCGGCCTGACCCGATGCGGGGTCGGCATCGTCGACGGCGGCACCGGTCGGCAGGTCAGTTGTGTTGGCGTCCATGTGGTGCGCACTCCGGCGGACGCCGATCTTGCCGTACGGCTGCGGCAGGTCGCTGACGCTGTCGAGGAGTGGCTGGACGTCTACCAGCCAGACGCGGTGGCCATCGAGCGGGTGTTCAGCCAGCAGAACGTTCGCACGGCCATGGGTACGGCGCAGGCGAGTGGCGTGGTGGCGCTGAGCGCGGCTCGGCGGTCGCTGCCGGTCGGTTTCCACACGCCGAGCGAGGTCAAGGCGGCCGTCACCGGTTCGGGGCGAGCGGACAAGCAACAGGTCACCGCCATGGTCACCCGGCTGTTGCGGTTACCGGAACGTCCCAAACCCGCCGACGCGGCCGACGCGCTCGCGCTCGCCGTCTGCCACATCTGGCGGGAACCGATGCGCGCAAGGCTCGCCGAGGCGGAGCGGCGCGCGACTGATCTGGCCAAAGCACACAAGGCGCGGCTGGCGGCCGCGCGGGCACAACGAAACGGCGCGGCAAGGCAGAGTGCAGCGCCGCGCCGAGGAGGAACGTGATGATCTCGTCGGTACGCGGGCAGGTGCTCGCGATCTCGCTCGATCACGTCGTGGTCGAGGTCGGTGGTGTCGGACTCGCGGTGCTGGCGACTCCCGCCACGCTCGCCACGCTCCGGGTGGGGGAGCAGGCGACGCTGCACACGCAGCTCGTGGTGCGGGAGGACTCGCTGACGTTGTATGGCTTCGTCGAGACCGAGTCGCGGGAACTGTTCGTGCTGTTGCAGTCGGTCTCCGGCATCGGCCCACGGCTGGCGCTCGCCGCGCTCGCCGTGCTCGACCCTGACACCTTGCGCGGCGCGCTCGCCGAGGGCAACACCACGGTGCTCACGCAGGTGCCTGGCATCGGCAAGAAGGGCGCGGAACGGCTCAGCCTCGAGCTGCGCGACAAGGTCGACGCCGTCCCAGCGAGCGGCGCGGCCGGTGGTGCCATCGGCGCGGTGGCAGGTGGTGCCGCGAGCGGTGTCAAACCGGACGTCGTGGAGGCGCTGGTCTCGCTGGGCTTTCAGACCAAGCAGGCGGAGAAGGCCGTCGACGGCGTGCTTGCCGCGAATGGCGGCGACAACGGTTCCGGGGGTGCCGGCGACACCTCCGCCGTGCTGCGGGCAGCGCTGGGGGTCCTCGGTAAGAAGCGGTGACGAGCGGGATGCACGATAAGGAAGTGATGAGCGAGCAAGACGCCGCAGGTCCTGCTGACCCCTCGGCGGAGTCGACGTCGCTGTCGGCCCTGCCGGAGAACGGCGAGCGCGAGGTCGAGACGACGCTGCGGCCGCGCAAGCTCGCTGAGTTCGTCGGTCAGGCCAGGGTGCGTGAGCAGCTGGAACTGGTGCTGCAGAGCGCCAAGCGCAGGGGCGTGCCGCCGGATCATGTGCTGCTGTCCGGCCCGCCCGGCCTTGGTAAGACCAGCCTGTCCATGATCATCGCGTCCGAGCTGGACAGCGCCATCCGCATCACCTCCGGACCCGCCCTGGAACGCGCTGGTGACCTGGCGGCGATGCTGTCGAACCTGGTCGAGGGTGACGTGCTGTTCATCGACGAGATCCACCGCATCGCTCGGCCCGCCGAGGAGATGTTGTATTTGGCGATGGAGGACTTCCGGGTCGACGTCGTCGTCGGCAAGGGGCCGGGCGCGACCAGTATCCCCCTGGAGATCGCACCGTTCACGCTGGTCGGTGCCACGACGCGGTCCGGCGCGCTGACCGGTCCACTACGGGACAGGTTCGGCTTCACCGGTCACATGGAGTTTTACGAGCCGGTCGAGCTGGAGCAGGTGCTGCGCCGGTCGGCTGTCATTCTCGGTGTGTCGCTCGAAGCGGACGGAGCCGAGGAGATCGCGGGCCGCTCGCGAGGCACGCCCCGCATCGCGAACCGGCTGCTGCGGCGTGTCCGCGACTACGCCGAGGTGCGCGCGGACGGCAGAGTCACCAGGGAGACCGCCCGTGCCGCACTCGAGGTGTACGACGTCGACGAGTGGGGCCTCGACCGCCTGGACAGGGCGGTGCTCAGCGCGCTGGTGCGGTCGTTCGGCGGTGGTCCGGTCGGGGTGTCCACCCTTGCTGTCGCCGTCGGTGAGGAGTCCTCGACGGTGGAGGAGGTCTGCGAGCCGTACCTGGTGCGGATCGGGATGCTCGCTCGCACACCGCGGGGCAGGGTGGCCACGCCAGCCGCATGGCAACACCTCGGGCTGCCACCGCCGAAAGGTGGAACGCCGGAGGCCACTCAGTCGTTGTTCGACTGACACGCGGGCAGGCCTGCGGTGACGGAGGGGCTGCCGTAGGTAGCTAGGGCGTAAACTGGCAGACTCGCAACAAATACGTACTCGCAACGGGCATGGCGGGAAACGTCGCCGTGCCCGGAAGAGGGAGAAATCGATGGAACTGCTCATCGTGATGATGGCTGGCCTCGGCTTGATGATGTTCTTCGCCGTGCGCAAGCAGAAGAAGGAGATGGCGGCGCACCACGAGCTGCAGGACAGCCTCACCGAGGGCGACCGGGTGCGGACCACGTCAGGGCTCGAGGCGACCGTCGTGGACGCCAGTGACGACACGACGATCGACCTGGAGATCGCGGACGGCGTCGTGACGACGTGGCTTCGGCCCGCCGTGCGGGAGAAGGTCGAGGCCGCGGACGAGTTCGACGAGGACGTTGACGAGACCGACGAGGACCGCGACGACGCTGACACCACGGATTCCGACGAGGACGGCGACGAGCGTAGCGACGCTCAGGTCGCGCCGCCGTTGGAGCACAAGGGTAAGTAACGATCTTCCGCACATAACGCGCGACTCACGTGGCCGCGGGTACAGTTCCCGGGCCATGGCCGTCGTGCGGCCATGTGACGAGTGTCATGAGCCCCACACGGGGCCGTGTCAAGGACTAGTTCGAGGAGAGACCCTCCCGTGGCACCACCCGCCGGGACCATCCGTCCAGGACGCTATCTGGCGTTCTTCATCTTGATCGTCGTCGTGCTGTACGGACTGGTGTTCTTCACCGGTGACCGCGACCCGAGCCCCCGGCTCGGTATCGACCTCAAAGGCGGCACCAGCGTCACCCTGACCGCGCGCACCCCGGACGGCTCGGAGCCGACCCGTGAGTCGCTGGACCAGGCGCGGGCGATCATCGCCGAGCGTGTGGATGGTCTCGGCGTCTCCGGCGCCGAGGTGGTGCTGGACGGTAAGCAGATCGTGATCACGGTGCCCGGCGAGGAGGGACAGGAGGCCAAGACTCTCGGCCAGACGGCGAAGTTGGCGTTCCGCAAGGTCATCGCCGGTCCGTTCGACCCAGCCGCCGCTCAGCAGCAGGCGGGCCAGGGCGGTGGCGATGGTTCCGGCGACGGGTCCAGCAAGTCCGGCGACGACAGCACCGCGACGCCGGGTGACGGGGCGAAGCAGAACGGCGACAAGTCCGGCGACACCGATGGGTCAGGGGGTGGCGGCGCCGCTGGTACCGCACTCGCCGCGCAGGACGACGAACCGTCGTTGCCGAAGGAGACGCAGGAGGAGATCACCGAGGCGAGAAAGATCCGGCAGGACAAGGACCTACTCGGCTCCGGTCCCGAAGCGCAGCAGGCGCTGCAGCGGGCGCTTCGGCATATCGACTGCTCGAAGGGCGCGAAGGATCCGCTGCGCGGCAATGACGACCCCGATCTGCCGCTGGTCGCGTGCGATCAGGAACGTGAGGCTACCGATAACCGGCTGGCCTACCTGCTCGGTCCGGTGATTCTCGACGGGCAACAGATCAGCGACTCCACCGCTAGCGTGAACTCCGATGGTGTCGGCTACCAGGTCAACATCACCTTCACCGGTGAGGGCAACTCCCGGTGGGCACAGATCACCTCGGAACTGGCCAAGGAGTCCGCCAGTTCGCCGGGTAACCCCGCGCGGGTCGCGTTCGTGCTCGACACCGAGGTCGTCTCCGCGCCAACGGTGACCACCGCGATCGCGGGCAATACCCGCATCACCGGTGACTTCACTCGTGCCGAGGCGCAAGACCTCGCGCAGATCCTGAAGTACGGTTCACTGCCGCTGTCGTTCGAGACGTCCGACGCGACGACCGTCTCCGCGACATTGGGCCTCTCGTCGCTGCGCGCTGGACTGATCGCGGGTGCCATCGGTTTCGGGCTGATCGTGCTCTACAGCCTCGTGTACTACCGGCTGCTTGGTGTGCTGCTGATCGCCTCGCTCGGCCTGACGGCGGCCCTGGTGTTCCCGGTGATCATCCTGCTGGGACGATCGGTCGGATTCACACTGGACATCGCTGGTGTCGCGGGTCTGATCATCGCGATCGGTGTCACCGCGGACTCGTTCGTCGTCTACTTCGAACGCATCAAGGACGAGATACGTGGTGGGCGCAGTGTGCGCTCGGCGATCCCACGAGCGTGGGTGCGCTCTAGACGCACGATTCTTTCAGCGGACGCTGTCGTACTCCTTGCCGCCGTCGTGCTCTACCTGCTCGCGGTCGGCAGCGTGAAGGGCTTCGCGTTCACCATCGGCCTGACAACGGTGCTCGACCTGGTCATCGTGTTCATGGTGACCCATCCGATGCTGGTCATGGCCGGGAAGTGGAAGATCCTCAACAACCGCGCGCTCTCCGGGCTCGGCATGGTGACCGACGTGGGCGCCGCGGCACAGCGGAGTAAGAAACAGTCCGGTCCCGCGGCAGCGAGGGGGGTCTGAGCATGGCGGACTCGACGGGCACCACAGAGCGGACCGAGGCGGCGGCGCGCCCTGCCAAGCAGGGTAGGTTCGCCAAGCTGTACCTCGGCACCGGCGGCTTCGGCATCGTCGGTAGGAGCAGGACCTGGTACGTGACCGCCGCGGTGATCATGCTGATCTGCGTCGGCAGCATCGTGTTCCGCGGTTTCACCCCTGGCATCGAGTTCGTCGGCGGCACGCAGATCCAGTTGCCGGCGCAGGGCGCGGAGGGCCCGATCAGCGCGGACGAGGTCGAAGACGTCTACGCCGACACCTTCGGTAAGGTGCCCGCGTCGACGCAGCTCATCGGTTCCGGTGGGAGCCAGTCCGTGCAGGTCCGGTCGGAGACGCTTGACGTCGGTCAGATCGACCAGCTTAAGCGCGCGCTGTTCGACGAGCTCAAGCCGATCGGCGCGGACGGCGAACCCACCGTCAACGCCATCAGTGACAGCGGTGTGAGCGGGTCGTGGGGTGACGAGATCACCAAACAGGCACTCATCGCGCTCGCGGTGTTCCTCGTCCTGGTGATGATCTTCCTCGCGGTCTATTTCGAACGATGGATGGCCGTTGCCGCCCTCGCCGCGCTAGTTTTCGACCTCACTGTGACGCCCGGCGTGTACTCGCTTATCGGCTTCGAGGTCACCCCGGCCACGGTGATCGGTCTGCTGACGATCCTTGGTTACTCGCTCTACGACACCGTTGTCGTGTTCGACAAGGTCAAGGAGAACACCAAGGGTTTGCTCGACCTGAGCAGGCAGACCTACCCGGAGTCGGCGAACCTCGCGCTGAACCAGACGTTGATGCGTTCGATCAACACCTCGCTGACCTCGCTGCTGCCTGTGCTCGGCCTGCTGCTGATCGGCGCTGGGCTGCTCGGGGCGGGAACTCTGAAGGACCTAGCGTTGGTGCAGGCCATCGGCATCGTCGCCGGAACGCTGTCGTCGATCTTCCTTGCCACTCCGGTGCTGGTCGATCTCAAGATGCGTGAGCCCGCCTACCAGGAGCAGGCGCAGCGCGTTGAGTCGCGGCGAACGCTTGGCAAGCGCACCGCGAGCCAGACCGCGCGGGCCACGGCCGGACTGTCCGACACCGACGGTGACACCGACGACGAGGCCCACGAGGCGGAGCTGCGGAAGGAGAAGGCGTTCGTCGCGGCATCCGCCGTGCCTGGCCGCAACCTGAAGAAGAGTGACCAGCGCAGGCTCGCGGGAAAGCCGACGGGCAAATCCGCTGGTAAACCCACCGGCAAGCGCGGGAGATAGGCGCGACGGTTTCGCCTCGTCTCGCCGTGGCACGTGGTCATAGGGATGGCAGCGTGCCGTGGGGAGAGTCCCGGAGCTACGCTGGTGGCACTCAGGATGTGACCCAGTGAGCGCCGGTTGGAGGTGCGGGTGAGCAACGAGCTCCGGTCCCCGCTGACCCAGGACGACGCTGGGCGAGGTGGCGTGCCGCAGCGGAGCTCCGAGCGCGCGAGCCACGGCGGCGAGCAGCAGAACGGCGGACCGTCCGCTACTCGGCGGGTCAGGGCGCGGTTGGCGCGCCGGATCACCGCGCAGCGGCCCGCCTCGGTCAAGCAGGTCCTCGAACCGCTCGCCGCGGTGCACCGCGAACTGCATCCCAGTGCCGACCTCGGCCTGTTGCAGCGCTCCTACGATGTCGCCGAGGAGCTGCATCGTGGCCAACGCCGCAAGTCCGGCGATCCGTACATCACTCACCCGCTCGCGGTCGCCACGATCCTCGCGGAGCTCGGCATGGACACCACCACACTGGTGGCCGCGCTGCTGCACGACACGGTGGAGGACACCGGATACTCGCTGGACAAACTGCGGCGGGACTTCGGCGAGGAGGTCGCGCACCTCGTCGACGGCGTGACCAAGCTGGACAAGGTCAAGCTGGGCACCGCGGCGGAGGCCGAGACCATCCGCAAGATGGTCATCGCGATGGCCCGCGATCCCCGGGTGCTGGTCATCAAGCTGGCTGACCGGCTGCACAACATGCGCACGATGCGGTTCCTGCCACCGGAGAAGCAGGTCCGCAAGGCCCGCGAAACCCTTGAGGTGCTGGCCCCGCTGGCACACCGGCTCGGTATGGCCACGGTCAAGTGGGAGTTGGAGGACCTGGCGTTCGCCATCCTGCAGCCGAAGAAGTACGACGAGATCGTGCGGCTGGTCGCGGATAGGGCGCCGTCCCGCGACGTCTACCTGCGTTCGGTGATCAACCAACTGCTGGACAACCTGGCGAAGTCACGCGTGCAGGCCAAGGTCGAGGGCAGGCCGAAGCACTACTACTCGATCTACCAGAAGATGATCGTGCGCGGCCGGGACCTTGACGACATCCACGACCTCGTCGGGGTGCGCATCCTGGTAGACGACGTTCGTGACTGCTACGCGGCCATGGGCGTGGTGCACGCGCTGTGGCAGCCGATGCCCGGCAGGTTCAAGGACTACATCGCGCAGCCGCGCTTCGGCGTGTACCAGTCGCTGCACACCACGGTGATCGGCCCGGACGGCAAGCCACTCGAGGTGCAGATCCGCACCTACGACATGCACCGCACCGCCGAGTACGGCATCGCGGCGCACTGGCGCTACAAGGAGACAAGGGGCACCCACTACAGCGGCAAGAGCGGGGCGCTCGAAGTCGATGAGATGGCGTGGATGCGACAGCTGCTCGACTGGCAGCGGGAGGCCGCCGACCCCGGTGAGTTCCTTGAGTCGCTGCGCTACGACCTCGCGACCCGCGAGATCTTCGTGTTCACGCCGAAGGGAGACGTGATCACGCTGCCCGCTGGGTCGACGCCGGTGGACTTCGCCTACGCGGTGCACACCGAGGTGGGCCACCGCTGCATCGGCGCGCGCGTCAACGGCAGACTGGTCGCGCTGGAGCGCAAGCTGGACAACGGCGAGGTCGTCGAGATCTTCACCTCGAAGGCCGAGAGCGCGGGGCCAAGCAGGGACTGGCTCGGCTTCGCGGGCTCACCCAAGGCGCGGGCGAAGATCCGGCAGTGGTTCGCGAAAGAGCGCCGCGAGGAGGCCATCGACGCGGGTAAGGAAGCGATCACCAAGGAGATCCGGCGCGCGGGCCTCCCGCTGCAGCGGCTGATCTCCGCCGACGTGATGGGGGCGCTGGCCACCGAACTGCGCTACAGCGACATCACGGCGCTGTACGCGGCGGTTGGCGAGGGCAGTACCAGCGCCAAGCACGTGGTGTCCCGGTTGGTGGCGTTCATCGGTGGTGTCGAGGAGGCCGAGGAAGAACTCGCCGAGCGCGCGACGCCATCGACGATAAGCCGCAGGCGCTCCAGCAACGACGTCGGCGTCGTCGTCAAGGACGCGGGCGACGTGTGGGCGAAGTTGGCCCGCTGCTGCACCCCGGTGCCCGGCGACGAGATCCTTGGCTTCGTCACGCGCGGCGGCGGGGTGAGCGTGCACCGTACCGACTGCACCAACGCCGAGGACCTGCGCAACCAGCCGGAGCGGCTGGTCGAGGTCGAGTGGGCGCCGTCGGAGTCGTCGGTGTTCCTGGTCGCCATCCAGGTGGAGGCGCTCGACCGGCACCGCCTGCTTTCCGACATCACCAAGATCCTCGCGGACGAGAAGGTCAACATCCTGTCCGCGTCGGTGACGACATCCCGCGACCGGGTGGCGGTGTCGCGGTTCTCGTTCGAGATGGGCGACCCGAAGCACCTCGGCCATGTGCTGAACGCCGTGCGCAAGGTCGAGGGCGTCTACGACGTCTATCGCGTCACATCGGCGTCCTGACGCGGTTGCCGGATGGTCCGCTGTTGCCCCTGACGTCATCCGATCAACGTCGGCCAGCGGGCAACCGCCCTCAGTGGTGGTGGGTGAACCGCGGTTTCCTACGTTCCAGGAACGCGGCGACGCCCTCGGCGTAGTCCGCACCGTGGATGGCGTCCCTGCGGAGTCGCTCGATTTCGTCGTCCGGCTCGTTCTGGCCTGTCGCGATCTTGCCGATGATCCGGTTCATGCCGCGCACCGACGTCTGTGACCGGGTGGCCAGCGTCGCCACGAAGTCCTCGACGGCGGCGTCCACCTCGCCGTCAGGGTAGACGTCGTTGACAAGGCCCATCTCGCGTGCCCGTCCGGCGCTGACCAGGTTGCCCGACAGCAGGAAGTAGCGGGCGTTGGCGGGTCCGACCAGCGACACCAGCTGGTGTGTCGAGGTGTAGTCATAGACGATGCCCAGCTTGGCCGGTGTGATGCCGAACCGGGCACCCTCGGCGGCGAACCGGAAGTCGCAGGCCACCGAGATCTGGCACCCGCCGCCGATGCAGTTGCCCCTGATCAGCGCGACGCTTGGGGTCACCATGTCCGCCAGCGCGGTGACGGCGGCGTGCACCGCCTTGTCATAGAGGGCCGCGCCATCGGCGGTGGAACGCAGCTCGCCGAACTCGGCGATGTCCGCGCCCGCCGAGAAGTTCGCACCCTCGCCGGTGACCACGAGCGCCGTGACCGAGGGGTCGTCCTCCACCTCGGTGACGATGTCAGGGATGGCCGACCACATGTCGAAGCTGATCGCGTTGTGCTTGTCCGGTCGCGTGAACGTCAGCCGCGCGACATTGCCCGTCCGCGTCAGCTCCAGCCCTGCCGTCATGCGGCCTCCTGTTCGCGCGCCGCACGCCGCGCCAACGCCCTGACGTCGGCCGGCATGCCGTCGAATGATTCGGACCTGCGAGCAGTCCTCATGCCACAGACCTTACGGCCCCCGCTTACGACTGGACCGTCACCTTGGTGAACTTCACAGGGATCTGCGGTTTGCCGGTGCCGTCGCCGGTCGGACCCTGCTCACCGATGCCGCCCTTGGCGACCTTGTCCAGCGTGGCCAGGCCCTCGTCGGAGATGGTGCCGAACACGGTGTAGTTGGGTTCGAGCTGCGCCTCACCGTAGACAAGGAAGAACTGGCTACCGTTGGTGTCGGGCCCGCTGTTGGCCATCGCGACCAACCCTCGGCCGTAGGAGAGCTGGGGGAACGTCTCGTCGGCGAAGGAGTAGCCAGGGCCGCCGCGCCCGCTACCGGTCGGGTCGCCGCACTGCAGCATCTGCAGGCCCCGCGTGCCGAGCCGGTGACACTCGCTGCCCTCGTAGAAGTCCTGCTTGACCAGGTTCAGCATGCTGTTGACGGTGCACGGGGCCAGCGATCGGTCCAGCGTCAGCCCGATCGGGCCCGCCGTGGTCTCCATCGAGACGTCGATGGTGCCGCGCGCGAGCACCTTCCCGTTCTTCGGCCGATCGACGTCTTTGGCGGCAGGCTCGGGGCTCTTCTCGTACGAGCAGTCGACCTGCTTCGGCAATGGCTTCGTCCGCTCCGGTACGGGTGCGCGCTCGGACGGGATTTGCACGCTTGGCTCCCGAGGCTGTTGCTCGTCGGCCCGCGCGGCGGAGTCGTCGTCGCTCCTGGTCGCGAGGAACACCACAAGGCCCGCCACGATGACGACGGCGCCAGCGGTGACGGCCGCGCCGATCATCCGGTTGCGCCTCGCGCGCTGTTGCCGGTGCTCGATCTGCCGCTCCAGCTTCCGTTTCGCGGCTTCACGGCGTTGCTGGTTGGTCGCCACGCGCACTCCTCGCCTCTCGGGTCCGGCTTGCGTGTCTGCCGGTCACACAAAACCACGTTGGCGGGATTCTATGGGCACCGCCTGTGAAGTGGCTGTGGAGGCTCAGGTCTCGTCTTTGGTGGCCCGCGTGCGGCCCAATGCCCTGCCGAGCGTCTCCGCCGTGCCCTGGGCGACGCCGAGTCCTTTCGACAGTAGCCGGATGGAGTCGTTGAGCGCGTTGTTCACCGCGGTCTGGGTCAGTATCGCCCGCGCGAGCTCACCGATCCGGTTGACCGAGTCGTTCAGCTGGCTGTTCAGTGCCTCCAGCTGCTGTTGCGTCTCGGGGAGTTCCTCGGCGACGAAGGTGCCGATCCGGTCGATCCGGTCCAGCGTCTTCTTGAGCTTGACGACTTCCTCGAGCAGCACCCCGCCCGGCCGCAGCTGTTCCAGCGTGCGGGCGAGGCTGGGCAGCGCCCCGAGTGCCGCCGAGGTGTCCTCGATGACCTTCGCCGACGTGTAGATGGTCGCGTCGATGGCGTCGATCGGCCGGGTCACGATCATGTTCACCGTGACGTCGCTGAGCCGTTGCCGTCGCTGGCCGCGTCCAGTCCATTGCCCACTGCGCTGGCTCATGCTCGGTGTTTCCATTCCTGTGTCGGGGCGGCCACGCCCATGTCCCGTGCCGGGGCGGCGCCACCGACTCCGGCGATGACGACCGTTGCTGCTCGGCCTGACGCCCGCCGCTGCGCGATCCGTCGAGCACCTTAACCGGCGCTGGCTCGTTCTGCCCAACATCGTGTGGCGGAAGCCATGGGGCGAACTCGCCGCTCAGTGGGATTCGACGCCGGGCTCCGGCTGGCGTTCGCGGATAACGATGGCCGCCGCGAGCAGGCTCGTCAGTGGCACCGCGGCGACGATGCCGATGCTGCCCGCTAGTGTGCGCAGGATCTCCTGCGCGATGTCCTGCGACGTGAGGATCGAGCCAAGCCCGACCCCGGAGACCGCCGTGTACAGCAGCACCGGCAGCGCGGCGCCCGCGTACGCGAGGACGAGGGTGTTGACGGCGGATGCGACGTGATCCCTGCCGATGCGTACCCCGGCGTCGTAGAGGTCGCGCCAGCTCAGCGTCGGGTTCGCCCGTCGCAGCTCCCATATCGCGCTGGCCTGGGTCACGGTGACGTCGTCGAGCACACCGAGCGCGCCGATGACCACCCCGGCCAACAGCAGGCCCTGCGTGTCGATGCCGTGGCCGAGCGCCGCGATCAGGTTGCCGGTCTGCTCGTCGAGCCCGGTTAGTCGCGCCAGCCCGGAGAACACGGCCGAGATGATGCCGATCAGCAGCAGGCTGATCAGCGTGCCGAGCAGCGCCACTGACGTGCGTACCGACACACCGTGGGTGAGATACAGCGTGGCGAACATGATGAGTCCGGCGCCGGTGATACCGGTCAGCAGTGGGTCTTCGCCCGCGAGGATGGCGGGCACGACGAACAGACCGAGCACGGCCGCGCTGACGCCGAGTCCTGCCAGCGCGCGCGCCCCGTGCCAGCGGCCCAGCAGCAGCACGGCCCCGAGGAACACCGCGACCAACATCAGCAACGGCGTGCCGCGCTGGAAGTCCATGATCAGGTATGCGTCGTCGTTACGAGGGTCCTCGCCGGTGAAGGCCAGCACAACGTCGTCGCCGACGGCGAAGGTGGGCCGCGACGGCCCGATCGGCTCGGTCTTGGTGATCACGCTCCCCACGGCGGGGCCGTCGGTGAGAGCGATGTCGAGTCGCAGGCATTGCGGCTCACCCGGGTCGGGCTGGCTGGGTTGCGCACCTGGTTGTGCTCCTGGCTGGCGCAGGCAGGACCCGAGGGTCGCCGCGGTAACCGTGCCGTCGACGGGCGTCCCTGAGTCGACCGCGCTGTCCGGTGAGTCTCCAGTGGGAAGCAGGGCGATGAACACCACGAACACCGCGAGCAGGAAGGGCGCCAGCAGTGCCGCGAGCAACATGCGTAGCTGCTTCGACGCTGGGGGCGGAGGGCCGTGGGCGTGTGTGTGGGCGGGTGTGCCCTGTTCGGGTGGTCCGGTGTGCTCGGACGGCTCCGATTCCGTCGGAGTGTGCCCTGACGGCCACTGCGGCTCCGGTGCGGTCTGTGGCGGCTCGGCTCGATCGGGCGGACTCGGCGGCCCGGCGGTCTGCGGAGGTCGCGGTGACCTAGGCGGCGCGGCCGGCGTCGTGGGCTTGGTGGCGGGGCCGTCGACGTCCGCGGTTGGCTCGATATACCGGTGTCGCCGCCGAGGACGTCGCTGTTGGTCGCGAGGCTGCTGCTCTCGCTGCCGATGTGGCTCGCGCTCCGCGGGGCGTCGCCGCTGTCCCGGCTGTGGCTCAGGAGCGTCCTCTGGCTTCCGACGTCGACCGCCCTCCCCGGGCACCCGTCGGGGTGGCTGCCCCGCTGCCGCGTCTGGAATCCGTGGGATGGGCCTGGTCTCGGCCTCGTTGTCGCCACGGCGGTCGGCGCGGCGCCGTCTGCCGTCCCGGGGTGATGTCACGGTTCCATCCTGCGGGACCGGACGTCGTTCGTGCCAGGTGACCGGCGAGAACCGGGCGTTCGTTAACCTTGCCACTAGTGCCCATCCCGCCGACCCCGATCGACTCAGAGAGTGAGCTACGCCCGTGCTTCGCACCCACGACGCAGGCAGTTTGCGTGCCGACCACGCCGGAACCACCGTCACCCTCGCTGGATGGGTGGCGCGCAGGCGTGATCACGGTGGGGTGATCTTCATCGACCTGCGAGACGCCACCGGAGTCGCGCAGGTGGTGTTCCGTGAAGGCGAGATGGCCGAGCGCGCTCATGGCCTGCGCTCGGAGTTTTGCGTGCGGGTCGTCGGTGAGGTGTCCCCGCGCCCTGAGGGAAACGAAAACCCCGAGATCGCGACCGGCGCGATCGAGGTGCTGGTCACCGAGCTGGAGATCCTCTCGGAGTCGGCCGCGCTGCCGTTCCCGATCGACGACAGGGTCGACGTAGGTGAGGAGACCCGGCTCAAGCACCGCTACCTTGACCTGCGCCGCAGCGGCCCCGCGACGGCGATGCGGCTGCGCAGCGAGGTGAACCGCGTCGCGCGCGAGCTGCTGCACGACGAAGGGTTCGTCGAGGTCGAGACGCCGACCATGACGCGCTCCACCCCGGAGGGCGCGCGTGACTTCGTGATTCCCGCGCGACTCAAGCCCGGCAGTTGGTACGCGTTGCCGCAGTCGCCACAGCTGTTCAAGCAGTTGCTCATGGTCGGCGGCATCGAGCGTTACTTCCAGATCGCGCGTTGCTATCGCGACGAGGATTTCCGCGCCGACCGGCAGCCGGAGTTCACCCAGCTCGACGTCGAGATGAGCTTCGTTGACCAGAATGACGTGATCGCGCTGAGCGAGCGAGTCATCGCCGCGTTGTGGCGGCTCACGGGGCACGAGGTGACGCTGCCGATCCCGCGCATCACCTACGCCGAGGCGATGGCCAAGTACGGCACCGACAAGCCGGACCTGCGCTTCGACCTCGAGATCACCGAGATGACCGACTACTTCGCCAACACCCCGTTTCGGGTGTTCCAGGCACCCTACGTCGGTGCCGTGGTGATGGCCGGTGGCGCCGATCAGCCGCGCAGGCAGCTCGACGCCTGGCAGGAGTGGGCCAAGCAGCGCGGCGCGAAGGGGCTGGCCTACGTGCTCGTCGCCGAGGACGGCACGCTCGGCGGCCCGGTCGCCAAGAACCTGTCCGAGTCGGAGCGCGAGGGCCTGGTCGACGCGGTGGGCGCCAAGCCAGGCGACTGCGTCTTCTTCGCCGCTGGTCCGGCCCACGAGGCGCGCGCACTGCTGGGCGCTGCGCGCGACGAGATCGGTCACCGGCTCGGGCTGATCGACCCGGACGCCTGGTCGTTCGTGTGGGTGGTCGACGCGCCGCTGTTCGAGCCAGCGGGCGCGACCGACGACGTCGCCGTCGGCCACGGCGAGTGGACCGCGGTACATCATGCCTTCACCGCGCCGAAACCGGAGTGGGCTGACAAGTTCGACACCGACCCGGGTAGCGCGCTGTCGGATGCCTACGACATCGTCTGCAACGGCAACGAGATCGGTGGCGGTTCGATCCGTATCCACCGCGCCGACGTGCAGAAGCGCGTGTTCGAGGTGATGGGCGTGACCGACGAGGAGGCGCGGGAGAAGTTCGGCTTCCTGCTGGACGCCTTCGCGTATGGCGCCCCGCCACACGGCGGCATCGCGTTCGGCTGGGACCGCATCGTCATGCTGCTGGCGGGGGCCGAGTCGCTGCGGGACGTCATCGCGTTCCCCAAGACCGGCGGCGGCTACGATCCGCTCACCGGCGCGCCAGCGCCAATCACCGCGCAGCAGCGCAAGGAGGCCGGCGTCGACGTCAAGCCACCCAAGCCCGGTAGCTAACCGCGAGCTCAGCCCCGCAGGCGAGGTGCATGGGACTCCGGCGCGTCGACCGGCACGCCGTCGTCCAGCGCGGTGGCGAGCGTCTCCGCCCACGTCACCAGCGACGCGACGGCGATCCCGTGCGGCGGCTGCTCGGCGTAGGGACCGATGTGCTCCGCACCGCGCCGCAACAGCCGCGCGCCGCCGACCACGTTGCCGCGCGCCGCGTGGGTGAGCCCGACCGCGAGCTGTGCGAGCCCCTTCCACAGCGCGCGCTCCTCGTCGTGCTCGGTGGACTTCCATGCGTCCTCGAACACCTCGTGCGCGTGGAACGGCTTACCCTCGTCCAGCAGGCGCTGGGCTTCGTCAATGGTGCGGGCGGGGGAGCGTGTTACACCTTCGGGCTGTCGCTCGACCCCGGGGGTGCCGTAGGGCAGTGGCCTGCCCAAACCGTCCCGTGGCCTGGCGTTTCGTGCCCTGCCCTCGGGATCGCGGTCGCGGTCGGGCTGGTTGTGCTGTGACTGTTTGGTGCTTCTCATCGCGACTTCCACGCTAGTAGGCTCCCCTGCTGATGCACGTGGACACCTCCTCCGCACAGGACGACGAACGGGTCGACGGCGAATCGCATGGCAACGCTCTTGCCGCGGCGCTCGACGCCGCCGAGTTGGCGCTGGCCAACCGGTTCGGGTCGGCCATCACGTTGTCCAAGCCGGAAGACCTCGCTGGGAGCGGGCCGGCCGTCGTCGTGCGCGCCACCGTGGCGTCCTCGCCGTTCTCCCTGCCACGCACGCTGGTGATCAAACACTACCCGGAGCCGGACGACGACGCGAGCGACCCGTTCGCGGCCGAGGCGGTCAGCTACCAGCTCTTCACGGCGTTGACCTCGGAAGACAGGATGTGTCCCGAACTGCTCGGCCACGACGTCAATCACCGGGTGCTTGTGCTCTCCGACCTCGGCAGCGCACCGACGCTGGCGGACAAGCTGCGCATGAGCGACGCACGGGTCGCGGAGGGCACCCTGCTGTCCTGGGCGCGGGCGTTGGGCAGGATGCACGCCACGACCGCACACCGGGAGGCGGACTTCAACGCGCTGCTGCGCCGATTCGGTGGCCAACCGGCGAGCGAAGACACCGAGGCGGCCGACTCCGCCGACGAGCTACCCGGCGTGCTGTCGGACGTACTCGGTGTCGCGACGCCTGAGGCGGTCGCCGAGCGGGTCAGGCTGGCATCACGACGGCTTGACGAAGGCGAGTATCGGGCGTTCTCCCCTGTCGACCTCGCTCCGGAGAACAACCTCGTCACGAGCGACGGGGTGCGGTTCCTCGACTTCGAGCACGGCCGTGTCCGCAACGCCATGATCGACGTCGCGCACCTCAGGGTGCCGTTCGCGTTCTGGCGTGGCGCGCTCGCGCTGCCCGCGGGGATGAGCGAGGCGATGATCGCGGCGTGGCGTGCCGAGGTGACCGGGATCTGGCCACGACTGGCCGACGACGACGAGTTCGCCAGCGCGCTGCTGGACAGCCACATCGCGTGCGTGTGGACGCAAACCGCACGCGAACTGCCCGGCCTTACTGACGCGAGCGACACCGGCTCGACCAGCAGGGCCGCCGCGCTGGAGTCGTGGTGGCGTGAGCTGGCGGCCAGGGCGGATCATTCGGATACCGACGGGATCGCGGAACACGCCGCCAGCGTCGCGGCGGCGATCGAGCGGCGGTTCGGCCCCGGTCTCGAACTCGCGCTGTACCCGGCGTTCCGGTAGTCCGGCGCGTCGGTGCCACGCGGTAGCGTTGAGCCGTGCAGGACGAACTGTTCACCGTCAACCGGGACGTGACCGACCCAGGCGAACACACCACCGAGGGTGTGCCCGACCCCGCCGCGCCGCTCGCGGTGCGGATGCGCCCGCGCGGCCTCGACGACGTCATCGGCCAGGCACACCTGCTTGGCGAGGGCGCCCCATTGCGCAGGCTGGTGGAAGGCGCGGCGCCCGCGTCGGTGATCCTGTTCGGCCCACCCGGCACCGGCAAGACCACGCTCGCCTACCTGATGGCTGGCGCGACCGGACGTCGGTTCGTGGCGCTCTCGGCGTTGTCGTCCGGAGTCAAGGAGGTGCGCGGCGTGATCGACGCCGCCCGCCGTAGGCGTTCCCACGCCGCAGAGGACACCGTGCTGTTCATCGACGAGGTGCACCGGTTCTCCAAGACCCAGCAGGACGCGTTACTCGGCGCGGTGGAGGATCGCACGGTATTGCTGGTCGCGGCGACAACGGAAAACCCGTCGTTCTCGGTGGTCTCCCCACTGCTGTCGCGGTCGCTCGTGCTGCAACTGCGCTCACTGACCGACGAAGACATCAGCGAGGTCATCACCCGTGCCCTTACCGACGAGCGTGGTCTCGGCGGTGCGTATGACCTCGACGACGACGCTCGCGCCCATCTGGTGCGGCTCGCTGGCGGGGACGCGCGGCGGGCACTGACGGCGTTGGAAGCCGCCGCCGACGCCGTGACCGACGACACCGACGCCACCGGCGAGCGCCCCAGCATTTCGTTAGCCACGGTGGAGGCCACCGTCGACAAGGCCGCCGTGCGCTACGACCGGGACGGCGATCAGCACTACGACGTCATCAGCGCGTTCATCAAGTCGATCCGAGGTTCGGACGTCGACGCGGCGCTGCACTACCTGGCGCGCATGGTCGAGGCGGGGGAGGATCCGCGCTTCATCGCGCGCAGGCTCGTGGTGCACGCCAGCGAGGACATCGGCATGGCCGATCCGACGGCGCTGCAGGCCGCGGTGGCCGCCGCGCACGCGGTGCAGTTCATCGGGATGCCCGAGGGCAGGCTCGCGCTGGCGCAGGCCACGGTGCACCTGGCGACCGCGCCGAAGTCCAACGCCGTGATCAGCGGCATCGACGCCGCGATGGCCGACGTGCGGGCGGGCAAGGCGGGCACGGTGCCGCCGCACCTGCGCGACGGCCACTACGCGGGAGCGAAGAAGCTGGGCAACGCGCAGGGCTACGCCTATCCGCACAACGTCCCGGAGGGCGTGCTGGCGCAGCAGTATCCGCCGGACGAGCTGGTTGGCGCGGACTACTATCACCCGACCGATCGTGGTGCGGAGCGCGTGCTGGCCGACCGGGTGCCGAAACTGCGCGCGGCCGTGCGTGGGGAGTAACCGCGACGGGCTCTCCTACCGGGATTCGACGTCCCAGCCAGGGGCGGGTCACTCCGTCGGCCGAGGGCAACGCGCGGTAGCCTGACGGGACGTTCCGGCACGTCAGATGGAGGAGGCCCCGTGTCGCCAGGGCACATCGCAGCGCTTGTCGCAGCAGGAGCATTCGTGGTGTTGGTCATCCTGCTCGCGATACCCCTGGTCAAACTCGGCCGCACTCTGGACGAGGCGACCGTGGCCATCCGCAAGGCCCACGAGCGCGGTGACCCGCTGCTGATCGGCGCGAATGACACCATCACCCACGTCAACACCCAGCTGGAGCGGGTGGACGGCGTGACGGCGAACGTCCAGCAGGTGTCGAGCAACGCCTCCGCGCTGTCCTCGGTGTTCACCGCGACTCTCGGCGGCCCGCTGGTCAAGACGGCCGCGTTCTCCTATGGCGTGAGCAAGGCGATCAAGGCACGCAAGCAGGCCAAGGCGGGTGAGGTCGGCAAGCACGCCCGCCGGACGAGGAAACGAGGCAGGAAGTGAAGCGGATGTTCTGGCTCGGCGTTGGCATCGCCGCCGGTGTGGCGCTGTCACGTAAGGCGAGTAACACCGCTCGCCAGGCGACCCCAGCGGGGTTAGCCTCGAACTTGGGGGACGCGATGCGTGAGCTGGCGAACGCCGCTGGCGCGTTTGGTGCCGAAGTGCGCGCGGGGATGACCGAACGGGAGCAGGAGCTGCACGACACGGTGACGCAGCGGACGGGCGTGCCGACCAGGCACGAAGAGACCCCGCGTGGGCGGCATGCCTACAGCGCCGACCGGGCGGTACGGCAGGCGCGAGCGCCCCGGGCGGACGGCTGAGCCGCGCTCGCCGCTGTCCGCCGCCCCTGTTCGAGACGATCCACCCAGCTGACCCGGTACGGGTCACACCCACAAGACACAGGACCACCACGTGGAAACACACGAGATCCGTAACCGCTTTCTCCGCCATTTCACCTCGGCGGGGCACACCGAGGTGCCCAGCGCCTCGCTGATCCTCGACGATCCGAACCTGCTCTTCGTCAACGCGGGAATGGTGCAGTTCAAACCGTACTTCCTCGGCGAGGTGCCGCCACCGTACCCGCGCGCGACAAGCGTGCAGAAGTGTGTGCGCACCGGCGACATCGACGAGGTCGGCAAGACCACCCGCCACAACACCTTCTTCCAGATGGCGGGCAACTTCTCCTTCGGTGACTACTTCAAGGAAGGCGCGATCACCTACGCCTGGGACCTTGTCACCAAGTCGCAGGCCGACGGCGGCTACGGCTTTGATCCCGACCGCATCTGGGTCACCGTGTTCGAGCACGACGCCGAGGCGGCCGGGCTGTGGCGCAAGCTCACCGACATCCCGAACGAGCGCATCCAGTACCGCAACGCCGAGGACAACTACTGGGACATGGGCGTGCCCGGTCCCGGCGGTCCCTGCTCGGAGATCTACTACGACCGTGGCCCCGAGTACGGCCGCGACGGTGGCCCCGTCGTCGATGAGGACCGGTTCCTCGAGATCTGGAACCTGGTGTTCATGCAGGACATCCGGGGCGAGGACCCGCCGAAGAAGGGTTTCCCGCCGATCGGGGAGCTGCCGAAGAAGAACATTGACACCGGCATGGGCGTCGAGCGCGTCGCCTACCTGCTCCAAGGCGTGTCCAACGTCTACGAGACCGACCTCGTGCGGCCCGTCATCGCGAAGGCCGAGGAGATCTCCGGCCGCCACTACGGCGACAACCACCCCGACGACGTCCGGTTCCGCGTCATCGCCGACCACGCCCGCTCCGGCGTCATGCTCATCGGCGACGGCGTCACGCCGGGCAACGAGGCGCGCGGGTACGTCCTGCGGCGCCTGCTGCGGCGCATCGTCCGCTCGGTGCGGCTCCTCGGCGTGCACGAACCGGTGTTGCCGGAGTTCGCCGCCGTGGTTCGCGACGCCATGGCGCCGTCGTACCCGGAGATCGCTCGTGATTTCGAGCGCATCCACGACGTCGTCGCGCAGGAAGAGGAAACGTTCCTCGCCACGCTGACCACCGGTTCGAAGATCTTCGACATCGCCGCGGAGAAGGCGAAAGAGGCCGGCAGCTCGATCCTGTCGGGTGACAAGGCGTTCCAACTGCACGATACGTACGGTTTCCCGATCGATCTGACGCTGGAGATGGCCGCCGAGCAGGGCCTCGAAGTCGATGAGGACGGGTTCCGTTCGCTCATGGAGCAGCAACGGCAGCGTGCCAAGGCCGACGCCGCGAACCAGAAGACCGGACACGCCGACCTGTCGGCCTACCGTGACCTGCTCGACAAGCACGGCGAAACGCGATTCCTCGGCTACACCGACTTGCAGGCCACGGCGAAGGTGCTCGGGCTACTGCGCGATGGGCAGTCAGTCACCAGCATCCGTGAGGGACAGAAGGCCGAGCTCGTGCTGGACCGCACCCCGTTCTACGCCGAGAGCGGTGGGCAGATCGCCGACACCGGCGTGCTGATCGGCTCAGCGGGTGAGGCCAAGGTGCTCGACGTGCAGAAGAGCGTGCCAGGTCTGTTCGTGCACACCGTCGAGGTCATCGCGGGCGAGATCGGGCTGGACACCGAGGTCACTGGATCGGTCGACGAGGCACGCCGGATGTCGATCCAGCGGTCGCACTCCGCCACCCACTTGGTGCATGCCGCCGTGCGCGGGGCGTATGGCAGGCGGGCCGCGCAGGCGGGTTCGCTGAACTCACCAGGCAGGATGCGGTTCGACTTCACCTCGCCGAAGTCGGTCTCCGCCGACGTGCTCACCGCCGTCGAGGAAGAGGTCAACGACTACCTCGTCACCGACGTCGAGGTGCAGTCCTACACGACGTCGATGGACAAGGCGCTCGAGATGGGCGCGGTCGCGCTGTTCGGCGAGAAGTACGGCAACGAGGTGCGCGTCGTCGACATGGGCGAGTACTCCCGGGAGCTGTGCGGCGGTACCCACGTCGGGAGCATCGGCCAGCTCGGGCTGGTGAAGCTGGTCAGCGACTCGTCCATCGGGTCCGGTGTGCACCGTGTCGAGGCGCTGGTCGGCAAGGACGCGTTGCAGTACGTCCGTAAGGAGCAGTTGCTGGTGTCGCAGCTCGCGGGCACGTTCAAGGTGCCGAGTGAGCAGCTGCCGGAGCGCATCGAGGACGTCCTCAAGCGGCTGCGCGACGCCGAGAAGGAGATCGAGAACTTGCGCACCCAGCAGGTGCTCGGCTCTGCGGGCGAGCTTGCCAAGCAGGCCCGCGACGTTGACGGCATCGCGCTGGTCGCGGCCAAGGTCGCCGAGGGAATCGACGCGAACGGGCTGCGCAAGCTCACGGGCGAGGTGCGTAACCGGCTCGGCTCGCGGCCCGGCGTCGTGGCCTTGTTCTCGCCGAACGGGGAGAAAGTCAGCTTCGCGGTCGCCACGACCGCGGAAGCCCGCGACAAGGGCTTCGCCGCTGGCAAGCTGGTGCCCGGCTTCGCCGAGGCGATCGGCGGCAGGGGCGGCGGCAAGCCGGACCTCGCGCAGGGCGGCGGTAGCAACCCGGCTGGCATCGAGCGGGCGATCCACGCGGTCGAAGCCACTATCAGGAGCGGAGCGTGAGCGAAGTTCGGTTCCGTGCTGGCGTATGAGCGCACGTCCTGACACTCCTGGCGAGGACGACCCCGGCGGCGGGCGGCGGCTCGCCGTCGACGTGGGTTCAGTGCGAGTAGGTATCGCTCTGAGTGATCCTTCCCCTATGCTTGCGTCGCCGCTTGTCACACTTTCGCGTGATACCGACGCGGATAGTGACATCGAGCAGGTGGCGCGGCTCGTGGTCGAGAACGAGGTGGCCGAGGTCATCGTGGGATTGCCTCGGACACTTCGGAACCGGCACGGCGTGGCGGCGGAGACCGCCGTCCGTTACGCGGACCGGCTCCGCGATCGGCTGGGCACGGTCCCGGTGCGGCTCGCGGACGAGCGGTTGAGCACGGTAAGCGCGACCAAGATGTTGTCTGATAGGGGTATCAAGGGTCGTAAGCAACGCGCTGTCGTCGATCAAGCGGCCGCGGTGGAGATTTTGCAAGGGTGGTTGGATGCACGCGCCGCACGGCGTCGGACGGATGAACCCGGTGGGAAAGGCGCCTAAGTGACGGGGCCCTACCGAGGCGATGACGAGCCGGGACGGCCGCCGAGGCCGCCTGGGCCACCGCCGCGACGGCGCCCGATGCCGCCGCCAGGGGGCGGCCAGGAGTCAGGAGTGCCACCGCGTAGGCGTGCGTCCCCGCCCCAGCGGCCGCAGGGTGCGCCACCGGCGCGGGCACCGCGGAGGCGGTCGGCGCCACCGCCAGGAGGACGTCCTTCGGGGCCGCCAGGGGCGCCGGAGCCGCCGCCGGGGATGCCGAGGGAACCCCGCCCAAGGGGCGCGGAGCCTCCGCCACGCGCCCGCCGGATGCCGGAAGAACCGCCGATGCGCCGCCGAAGGCCCGCGCCAGAACCATCCCGGGACGACGTTCGCCCTCCCGCGCCCGATCAGGACATCGAACGGCTGCCCCCGCGTCACTACCACGATGAGCCACGCGCCCGGTTCGAGGGTTTCGAGGGGTTCGATGGTTACCGCAGCGGTTATAGCAGCGGCTACGCCGCTCGCGACGACTACCGTGCGCACCAGGACTACGGCGACGGTGGCTACGACGACTACGATGCCGATTTCGGTGCCTACGACGAGTACGCCTACGACGAGTACGACGAGCGCGCGGATGGCCGTGCGAATGACGACGAGTACGCCGATGACGCGCGTGCGGCCGACGTCCCGCCGAGTCGAGGGCGGCGGCCCGAACGCGAGGGGCGCACCGAACGGTCCGACGCGAAACCCGGTCGCGACCGCCGATCGGCACCGTCAAGACCACAGCGAGGGCGGAGCAAGCGCGCACGGACGCGGCGTCGGTTCTTCGGCTGGATCGCCGCGCTGGGCGTGATCGCGGGACTCGCGGCGAGCATCTGGTTCGGCTCGCAGAAACTTCTCGGGTTCGACTACGACGACTACGAGGGCGCTGGCGTCTCCGACGTCGTCATCAAGGTGTCCAAGGGGGACTCGACCAGCGCCATCGCCACGACGCTCGTCGAGGCCGACGTCGTCGCCAGCAGGCAGGCGTTCCTGACCGCCGCGCAGGGCAACACCGAGATCCGCAGCATCCAGCCTGGCTATTACAAAATGCGCGCGAAGGCGTCTGGCGCGAACGCGCTGAACTCGCTGCTCGAGGACAAGGCCAGGGTCGGACACCTGCAGCTGAAGAGTGGTACGCAGTTGCACGACGTCAAGCTGTCCGATGGCAGTCAGTCACTCGGTGTGTTCAGCAAGCTGTCGAAGGCCTCGTGCACGAAGCTCGATGGTGAGAGCACGTGCGTGAGCGCCGACCAGCTTGCCAAGGTCGCGGCCAAGACCGACCTCGTCGCCCTCGGCGTACCGAAGTGGCTGGCACGTGACGCCGCCGACGCGCCTGCCGACCGGCGGCTGGAAGGCTTGGTCGCGCCAGGGCTGTATGACGTCAAGCCTGGCTGGTCGGCGCAGGAGCTGCTCACCGAGGTGCTGACCACTTCCTCGGCCCGGTACGAGGCGGCTGGCCTGCCAGACGCCGCGAGGAACACCGGCTACAGCCCGTATGAGATCGTCGTGATCGCGTCCGTGGTCGAGCGGGAAGGCGTTACGGCCGACTTCGGCAAGATCTCGCGAGTGATCTACAACCGGATGAACAAGGGCATGCGGCTGGAGATGGACTCGACCATCAACTACGTGCTCGACCAGCCGAACCTGCGCACGTCGAGTAATGACAGGGCGAAGAAGGGGCCATACAACACGTACCGGAACACGGGCCTGCCGCCGACGCCGATTTCCTCGCCGAGTACGGAGGCGCTTGAGGCGGCGGTGGAGCCGCCCAAGGGGAAGTGGCTCTACTTCGTCCGGTGCGAGGAGAACGGTTTGTCCTGCTTCGCGAAGACGTATGACAAGCACAGGGCCAACGTCGCCGACGCCCAGCGGCGCGGGGTTTGGTGACCGTGGCTGCCGAGAGAATCCGCAAGGCCGCCGTGCTAGGCAAACCGGTGGCGCACTCGTTGTCTCCGGTGTTGCATCAAGCGGCGTACGACGCGCTCGGTCTCACCGGCTGGACGTACGAGCGGTGCGAAGTCGACGCCGACGGGTTGCCCTCGTTCGTGGCGGGACTCGGACCGGAGTGGGCCGGGCTGTCGGTGACCATGCCAGGCAAGCGCGCCGCGTTGGAGTTCGCGACCGAGGTGACGCCGCGCGCGGCCGCGGTCGGCGCGGCGAACACCCTGGTACCGATCGACGGCGGCTGGCGGGCGGACTGCACTGACGTCGCGGGCGTGGTCGGTGCGCTCCTGGCGGCTGGCGGTTTCGGTGATGGCTCCGGCGGCCCTGGTGTGGTGCTCGGTGCCGGTGGCACGGCCGCCGCCGCGGTGGCCGCGTTCGCGGACCTCGGGCTCGCGAAGGTTCGCATCGTCGCTCGTGATCCCGTCCGTGCCGCACCGACGGCCGCGGCCGCACGGGGACTCGGGCTCACCGTTGAGGTCCTGCGGTGGTCGGATGTTGACTGGCGCGCCCTCGCCGAGAAATCGGCGGCGCTGGTCAGCACGGTGCCGTCGGACGCCGTCTCCGAGCACATCGCGGATGTGGTGCGTGCGCCCTGTCTGCTTGACGTGATCTACCACCCATGGCCGACGCCGCTGGCCACCGCGCGGGAGGCGAGCGGTGGCGCGCTGGCCACGGGTCTCGACATGTTGCTGCATCAGGCGTTCGGGCAAGTCGAGCAGTTCACCGGGCGCGCCGCGCCCCGGGAAGCCATGCGGGACGCCTTGCGCGCCGCCACGGGCGACATCCTGCCGCTGCCGTTGATCTGAGGATACGGCGACGTTCGCGATCGGCCTGAGCGCCTGCTCACCGGGAGCCGCGGTCCGACGACGTGGGTACCCGCATGCCGATCCGGTGACGACGCGTGCGGTCGGATAGCGTGCGGAGCATGCGCATCGCCATCCTCGATGACTACCAGAACGTGGCCCGATCCTTCGCCGACTGGGACAAGCTCGACGCCGAGATCACCGTCTTCACCGAGCACATCCCGAACCCGGACGACGTGGTAGCCGCCCTCGCCGGGTACGACGTCGTCGTCGCCATGCGGGAACGAACCCGGTTCTCCGCCGACGTGCTGCGACGACTGCCCGACCTCAAGCTGCTCGTCAGCACCGGCCAGCGCAACGCCGCGATCGACGTCACGGCGGCGAACGAGCAGGGCATCGTCGTGTCCGGCACCGGTTATATCCCGCACCCGACGGCAGAGCACACCTGGGCGCTCATCCTCGCCGCCGCCCGTCACATCCCGGAGGAGGAACGAGCCGTCCGCGACGGCGGTTGGCAACGCACAGTCGGCATGAGCCTGCACGGCAAGACGCTGGGTCTTATCGGCCTCGGGAGGCTCGGCTCCACCGTTGCCGGCATCGGCACGGCGTTCGGCATGCACCCGATCGCGTGGAGCCAGAACCTGACGGACGAGCGCGCCGCAGAACACGGAGTGCAGGCCGTTTCGCGCGAGGAACTGCTCCGAACGGCGGACGTCGTCTCCATCCACCTGGTGCTGTCGGAGCGCACTCGGGGCTTGCTCGGCGCGGACGAACTCGCGCTGATGAAGCCCGGTGCGCTCCTGGTCAACACCTCACGTGGTCCGATCATCGACGAGTCCGCGCTGATCGACGCGGTCACCGAGGGCAGGATCCGCGCCGCGCTCGATGTCTACGACACCGAACCGCTGCCCGCCGATCACCCGATCCGGCAGGCGCCCAACACCGTGCTGACGCCGCACATCGGCTACGTCGCCGACGACGTCTACCGGGTCTTCTTCCAGGACGCCGTCGAGGACATCGCCGCGTTCGCGGCCGGAGAGCCGGTGCGAGTGATGTCGCCACCGAAGTGACGGCTCGATAGCGAGGCCTGATGGCCGAGCGCCGAGGGCTACCGGTGCTCGGTCAGCACGGCGTCGGTGAACTCCGGCCACGCTTCCGCTGCCCACGGCCCGAAGTCGCGGTCGGTCAGTGCCACGCAGGCCAGCCCAGCGTCGGGGTCCACCCACAGGAACGTGCCCGACTGTCCGAAGTGGCCGAACGTACGCGGTGAGCTCGCCGATCCGGTCCAGTGTGGACTCTTGTCGTCGCGGATCTCGAAACCGAGGCCCCAGTCGTTCGGCTTCTGGTGTCCGAAGCCGGGCAGCACGCCGTTGAGTCCGGGGTGTGCCACCGTTGTCGCCTCGGCCATGGTGGACGCGTCAAGCAACGTCGGCCGCTGCAGCTCGGCCGCGAACCGAGTGAGGTCGTCCACGGTGGATTCGGCGTCCGCTCCGGGGGAGCCTTTCAGCTCGGTCGCCGTCATCGACAGCGGCGTGAGTAGCGCCTCCTGCTGGTACCGCGCGAACTCGATGCCAGCGGCTTCGGTGAGCGCGTCGGCAAGCTGCTCGAACCCGGTGGATGAGTACAGGCGCCGCGTGCGCGGTTCCGCGACCACCTTGTGCTGGTTGAACGCCAACCCGGACGTGTGGGCGAGCAAATCCCGCACCGTAGCGCCGTCGGGGCCGGCGGGGGAGTCGAGCTCGAAGACACCTTCTTCGATCGCGATCAATGTCGTGTAGGCGGTGAGCAGCTTCGTCACCGAGGCGAGCGGGAACACCCGATGCTGGTCACCGTAGTCGCTGAGTACCGTGCCATCGGCGTCGATCACCGCCATCGCCGCGTGATCGACGGGCCACTGCTCGATCAACTTGACGCTCCGCATCCCCATCCTCGCTCGTCGCGTACCGACCATGTGGTGATCGATCGGATCACTCGTCTCCGTACTCTTCCAGGCGTGGCGTGTGGGTGCGCGAACAGGCCACCGACAGGTGATGTGGGTCGCGCCAATCCAAACCGGCGCCGCGACCGAACAACAGGTAAACACACGGTCCGTGTGTGGTGCTCGCCACTACCGCGCGTCATGCTAGTGCCGACCCGTACCGCCGATCGAAGGACTGGCCCATGTCACTACTGATCCGCCTGTTCGCCGTCGCCTCGCTCCTCGGAGTCGGCATCGTGCACCTGGTCGGGTGGTTCGACTGGGCGCGCTACACGTCGGTCGTCGGGCCACTGTTCCTGCTGAACGTCGCCGCGTCGGTGGTGCTCGCGATCGCCGTCGTGGTGTGGCGGCACTGGCTAGTGGGGGTGGCGACGCTGGGCTTCGGCGCGGCGACTCTCGGCGCCTACCTGATGTCGCTGACGGTCGGCTTCTTCGGCGTGCAGGAGCAGTTCCGGACGGCGTTGGAGGTGTGGGGCGTGGTCACCGACGTCGCGTGCATCCTCGCGGGGGCCATGCTGTTGTTGCCCCACCAGTGGCGCCAACGGCAGGCGTCATCGACGAACTGACCCGCAAGCGCTTCCACTCGCACGAGGGGCGATTGCCGAGGTCAGCGCGAGCGGCCAGCGTAGAGCGCATGACATCGCATGCCGGTTACCAACTCATGGCGATCGCCGCCTTGCTCGGCTGTATCGTGCTCCGGTGGGTCACGGACGCGCTTCCCGCGTGGTGGCTGCCCGTGCCGATCGCGATCACCCTGCTCGGTGTGCCGCTCGCCGCGACCGACCTTCGTCAACGCCGCCTGCCCAACGCGCTGACCCTCTCGGCCATCGGCGTGACCGCCTGCGTGCTGGTCGCGGTGGCGGTCAGCGCTGGCACGGCGGCTGTGCTGGGCGCCGCCGCGTGGGGAGGGGTGAGCCTCACATCGGCTCACCTCGCGGTGTACCTGGTGGCGCCGGGTTCGCTGGGCGGTGGTGACGTCAAGCTGGCGACGAGCGTCGGCGCCGTCCTCGGTGCCGTTGGTTGGCAGGCCGTGCTCCTCGGCATGCTGCTGGCGTCGAGTGTGGCGTTCCTGCTGGGCGTGGCGGCCCGTGTCCTGCGAAGACCCGCGTGGCGCGACGGCGTGCCGTACGGGCCGGGATTACTGGCCGCGACCTGGGCGATCGCGGTGTTCCCCTGGCAGTGGTCATGGGCCTGATCCGCGGCGCGGACGCCGCCATGACAAAATCTCCTGGTGTTGCGCTGGATAACCGCAGGAGAATCACACGGTCCAAGCCTCGCCGGAGTCATGGAGGGCATGGTCGCCGGTGTGGAGATCACCACGTCGGACCTTGGCGAGCAGTTGGCCCGCAGGCGACTCGGCTTCGGTCGGAGCCCACGCATGGGTTTCGAGACCGACACCGTCGAGTTCACCGGGGGCGTCCGCCACGGCCGCACCCAGGGCGGCCCGATCTCGGTGCACATCACGAACACCGAGTGGCCCAAGTGGGAGAAGGTCATGTCCGCCGACCCGGTCGACGAGTCCGAGCTGGCTGGCCTCGCCCGCAACGAGCCACTCACCCGGCCCCGGCCCGGGCACGCGGACCTGCCAGGGATGCTCAAGTACGGCTTCGACGAGGCCCGCCCGGTGTTGGAACGCGCCAGTGCGCGGGAGACGGCGGCGCGCACCGCACTCGGCACGGTCGCGCGGGCTTTCCTGCGTCAGTTGCTCGACATCGAGATCATCAGCCACGTGGTCAGCATCGGTGGCGCCGAAGCCCCGGACGGGCCGCTGCCGACCCCGGCGGATCTGGCCGCGATCGACGAGAACCCGGTGCGTGCCTTCGATCCCGATGGCGCGGAGGCGATGATCGCCGAGGTCGACGCCGTGCGGAAGGCGGGCGACACCGTGGGCGGTGTTATCGAGGTCATCGCCTATGGCCTCCCGCCGGGCCTCGGTTCTCACGTGCACTGGGACCGCAGGCTGGACGCCCGGCTGTCTGGTGCGCTGATGGGTGTGCAGGCGATGAAGGGTGTCGAGGTCGGCGACGGGTTCACCACCGCGCGCCGGTGGGGCAGCAAAGCCCACGACGAGATCGACCTCGGCACCGGTCCCGCTGGTGTCACGCGGCGCTCCAACCGTGCTGGCGGCCTGGAAGGCGGCATCACCAACGGCGAGCCGCTGCGGGTGCGGATCGCGATGAAGCCGATATCCACGGTGCCGCGCGCGCTCGCCACGGTCGATGTCGAGAGCAAGGAGCCCGCTGTCGCGATCCACCAGCGCTCCGACGTATGCGCGGTGCCGAGGGCTGGGGTCGTGCTGGAGTCGGTGGTCGCGCTGGTGCTCGCCGAGGCGGCGCTGGAGAAGTTCGGGGGCGACTCCCTGGCCGAGACGTCTCGCAACGCGACGTCGTACTTAGACGGGCTGCGGGAGTGGTGGTCACGCTGACGCGGCGAGCACCACACGGCGTGCCCGCCGGTACGCGGCGGCCGTGAGGCGACCGGCTACCGTGAGTGCCGTGACCTCACACAGTCCTCAGGCAGTACTGATCGGCCCGCCAGGATCGGGCAAGAGCACCGTAGGCCCGCTGCTGGCCGACCGGCTCGGCTGTGGCTTCGCCGACGCGGACACCGACGTCGAGGCGGCGGAGGGCCGTGCGATCTCGGATATCTTCACTGAGCACGGCGAACCGTACTTCCGCGAGGTGGAGGAGCGGATCATCGCCGAGGGTTTGGAGCGCCACGACGGCGTGTTCTCGCTTGGTGGCGGCGCGGTGCTGTCGGCGGCGACGAGGAGACGCCTCGCCGGGCACACCGTCGTGTTTCTCACCGTGGGGCTCACCGTCGGCATGCGTCGTACCGGGCTGTCGACCGCCCGACCGCTGCTCGCTGGCGTGAACCCACGTGCGACGTTCAAGGCGCTGCTCGACGAGCGGATGCCGTTGTACCGGGAGGTCGCCACGATCGAGGTCGACACCGACGAGCGCACACCCGACGAGGTGGTCGACGAGATTCTCGTGGCGCGCAAGACGCAGGAAGGACAGCGATGAGCGAGCCGACAGGCGGGGCGGCCGGGGCAGCCGACACACGGTTGGGCACAAGTGCCAGCGAGCCGGTGCGCGTCGCTGTGAACACGGCCAAGCCGTACGACGTGATCATCGGCAGGGGGCTGCTTGGTGAGCTCGGCCAGGCGGTCGCCGGGGCCTCGAAGGTGGCCATCATCCACCCGCCGACGCTGACGACCACCGCTGAAGCCACCCGCGACGAGCTCAACGACCAGGGTCATGACGCGCACCGCGTCGAGATCCCGGACGCCGAGGACGGCAAGGCGCTCTCGGTGGCGGGGTTCTGCTGGGAGGTGCTCGGCAGGATCGGCCTCGATCGTGAGGGCGTGATCATCGGTCTCGGCGGGGGAGCGGTCACCGATCTGGCCGGTTTCGTCGCCGCTACCTGGATGCGCGGTGTGCGACTGGTGAATGTGCCGACCACACTGCTCGGCATGGTGGATGCCGCCGTCGGTGGCAAGACCGGAATCAACACCGAGGCGGGCAAGAACCTGGTTGGTGTGTTCCACGAGCCGAGCGCCGTCCTGGTCGATCTCGCCACGCTGGAGACATTGCCGGCCAACGAACTCGTCGCGGGCATGGCAGAGGTGGTCAAGGGTGGCTTTATCGCCGACCCGGTGATCCTTGACCTGATCGAAGCCGACCCGAAGGCCGCTGTGGACCCGACCGGGGACGTGCTCGCCGAGCTGGTGCGCCGCAAGATCCAGGTGAAGGCCGACGTCGTGTCCGCCGACCTGCGCGAGTCGATGCTGCGGGAAGTCCTCAACTACGGGCACACGCTCGCGCACGCCATCGAACGTCGCGAGCGGTACCGCTGGCGCCATGGCGCCGCCGTCAGTGTTGGGTTGGTGTTCGCCGCCGAGCTCGCCCGGCTGGCGGGCAGGTTGGACGACGCCACGGCCGACCGGCACGCCAGCGTGCTCACCGCGCTCGGACTGCCTACCACCTACGACGCCGACGCGTTGCCGCAGTTGCTCGAGTCGATGAGCAAGGACAAGAAGTCCCGCTCCGGTGTGTTGCGGTTCGTCGTCCTGGATGGGCTCGCCAAGCCGGGCAGGCTCGAAGGCCCAGACCCGTCGCTGCTCGCCGCCGCGTACTCGGCGGTCGCAGGGGGCGAGGGTGCCAACGGAGGTGTGCTGCTGTGAACGTCCTCGTCCTCAACGGGCCCAATCTGAACCGGCTCGGCACTCGCGAACCAGACATCTACGGTTCGACCACCCATGACGACCTGGTCGATCTGTGTAAGCGAACGGCGGCAGTGCTCGGCATGGATGTCGCGGTGCGCCAGACCAACCATGAAGGCGAGATGGTCGAGTGGCTGCATGAGGCAGCCGACGCCGAGTGGCCGGTCGTGTTGAATGCCGCCGCGTGGACGCACTACTCGATCGCGGTGCGCGACGCCTGCGCGCAGCTCACCGCCCCGTTGATCGAGGTGCACCTGTCGAACGTCTATCAGCGCGAGGAGTTCCGGCACCACAGTATGATCTCGGCGGTGGCGACCGGGGTCATCGCCGGACTCGGCGCTGACGGCTACGCGCTCGCGCTGCGCTGGATGGCCAAGCATCTGGAGTGATCCGCCAGTGAGCATGGATGGGGCACCGCACGCGTAACGGTGTCTTCACCCCATAGACTGGCGCCCTGCATCCGCGTCGCGGGTCGTCAGTTCTGGGGATGGAGGACAGCGCGCAACCATGCTTGGTGGGGTGAGCAGGGGGTCTCGAATTGGTGCGGCACGCCGTCCTGCTGTCCGAGTCCCCGGGCTGGCGCTGCTGCTCGCGATAACGTTCGTGGTCACCGGATGCACGACGGTGCGGGGAGAATGGACCGGTCCCGACACACGGTCGTCGTCACCGACCAAGGCACCAGACGTCGGGTCGCCGACCGAACCCGCCGTCCGGCTCGATCTGGAGCGGCGGCCGGGTGGGTCGCGCGTCAAGGCGGCGAGCCGCAATCCGGCCACCGATCACGGCGCGACGCTGCTGCGCGACGGCAAGCGCACCCGGCTGTGGTGGTGCGGCCGGAACCGCGATCCGAAACTCGCACGCCGAGGGGGCCGCTTGAGCCGTTCGGGCACTGTCATCCTGCACGCCAGCGCGCGGACCCTGGAAGGCCGATTCACCAGCACGGGCCGCGCGAAACGCGGTGAGAAGCGCGGTAAGCCACCGCGCGTCGCGCTGGCGGGCAGCAAGGGCGGATTCGACGCCGCGCACACGTGCGACCCGTCGGTGATCAAGGTCGATGGCGTCTACTACCTGTACTACACCGGCACCAGGGGCAAGTCTGATGCTGGCAACGCCATCGGGCTCGCCACCAGCAAGAACGGCGTGCGATGGCGGCGCGCCAACGGTGGCAAGCCGATCGTGCGCCCAGCTCGGCCGAAGCGGAACGGCTACGGCGCGGGGCGACCCGCCGTCGTTCACCTCGACGGCTGGTTCTACCTGCTGTTCACGGACAGCACCGCCGGTGAGGGCGGAAACCGTGGGCAGTTTCTGTTGCGTTCGCGCGACCCCGCGTTCCGCGAGCGGGTACAGGCGCTCGGCGAACGCGGGTTCCGTACTGTCCACGGCACCGGCGCGCCGCGCACCTGGTCGATCGCCGATGCCGCTGACGCTGATCTGATGTGGGTCGACCTCCTGGACGCCTTCGCGGTCGTGCACCGCACGGAAACCGGCACGATGCTGACGTTCTGGGATCGTGGCTTCAGCGGGCACCCCTATCCGCGGGTCACGGTGCGAGCTTCCAGCAAAGACGGCCCTGGTCTGCTCCGCACTCCCTCGGGGCACGCTCCGCGCTCGGAGCTCGATCCCTGCGAAAGGGTGCCGGTCGACATGGTGCGCGCGACGCGGGGCAGGCCGAAACGAACCGCTTTTCGGCACGTTGGCGTTGACCTTGTTGGGGCGCGGGGATGCCTGGCCCGTGCGGACGCCGTGCGACTGCTGGAGGGCCATGCGTTCCCCTCGCCGGAGCACACCATGGACCTGATCGTCGACGGCGAGCTGCTCCGTGTGGAACGGCGTTCCGTCGCGACGATCCTGGCCACTGAGGGCACACTCGCGCAGCGGCCACACCTTCCCGAACTCGACGTCACCGCACGGCTCAACAGCGGTGCTCCCGTATTACGCTCACGCGACGGGCAGACCGGTCTATTGCTGGACGACGGGCGGCTCTGGCCACTGCGCGAGCCCGCCCTGGCGAAACGGATCGCGCGACGCAACGAGTCCCACGTGCGCACGGTTGGCGACATCGCCTGGGGCGCCTACCCGGTCGCGTCCGTGCTCGGCTGAGCTCGCCCGGCGTCAGCGCCGCGCAGCGGCGTCACCGTCGGCTTCCGGCGTGCGGTCGGCCGGGTCCGGCGAGACCCTGCGGCCCACGACCTGCCCCACCCACGCTGGCACGATCACCAGCAGCACGAAGAACGCCGCGCCGCTGGTGAGCTGGACACCGAGCGCGGAAACGCCGGTCTGGTCGACGAACACCGCCCTGCCGATCACGTAGGCGATCCCCGCGAGTGGTCCCGCGGTCAGCGCGGCGTACAGCCAGGTCGTGCCGCGGTGGGGCCGCCGCGCCCAGCCGTCGATCGCGCCCCAGGTGAGCGCGACGCCCAGCATCGCGGCGAACACGACGGACGTCACGACGGTCATGGCGTCCCGGTGAAAGACGTCGGCCCACGCCACGCCGACAGCGGCGGCGGCGTAGACGGCGGCGAGTACGAGACCGCGAACCAACCAGGCAGGCACGGGTCCACTGTAGGAGGCCACGGGAACGCTAGGCTCGGGGAGTGCCCGACTCGCGACTCGAACGCATCCACCTGACCAGGCGGAGCGCCCTGCGTGCGCTGCTCGCTGACGCCGCGCTGGACGCGCTACTCGTCACCGATCTGCCCAACATCCGCTACCTCACCGGGTTCACCGGTTCCAACGCCGCGCTGCTGGTGCACGCAGAGGGCGAGGAGCGCTCGGTGTTCTGCACCGACCGCAGGTACGCCACGCAGGCGAAGACCGAGGTGCCCGACCTGGCGCACGTGCTGGAACGAGCCAGCGCGCCCGCCCTTGTGGCGCGCGCGGCGGAGCAGCCCGCGGCGCACGGCGCGCTCGGGTTCGAGAGCGACCACGTCACCGTGGACACGTTCGAGACGCTCACCAGGTTCGCGTCCGGCATCGCGCTGCGGCCAACGCCCGGTCTGACCGAGCAGCTGCGCATGGTCAAGGACACGAGCGAGATCGAGGCACTGCGGATGGCCTGTGCCGCCGCCGACCGCGCGCTGGCCGACCTGATCGAGCACGGCGGCGTGCGGGCTGGCTGGACCGAACGCCAGGTCGCCCGCGAGCTGGAGAACCTGATGCTCGACCACGGTTCGGAAGGCGCGTCCTTCCCCACGATCGTGGCGGCGGGGGCGAACTCCGCGATCCCGCACCATCGGCCAAGCGACGCGGCCCTCGCCGAGGGCGACTTCGTCAAGCTGGATTTCGGCGCCATCATCGATGGCTATCACTCCGACATGACCCGCACCCTCGTCGTCGGCAAACCCGCCGCGTGGCAGCGCGATCTCTACAACCTCGTCATGACCGCGCAGTCCGCCGGTGTCGCCGCCGCTCGGGCGGGCGAGAAGGTGTCGCACGTCGACGAGGCGGCCCGTGGCGTGATCGAGCGAGCGGGCTACGGTGACGAGTTCCTGCACGGGCTCGGCCATGGCGTTGGCCTCGATGTCCATGAGGCACCGACGCTGGCCAAGACGGGCGTAGGTACACTTTCCGCCGGTATGACGGTCACCGTCGAGCCAGGCGTTTACCTCGCCGGCCGCGGCGGTGTGCGGATCGAAGACGTCGTGGTTGTCGGTGAGGGTGACAACGACGTCCTGACGCTCTCGACGCGGGACCTGGTGACCGTCTGACGCGCAGATTCGTAACAGGAGAGCTGGAGACTCGTGGCCACCACTAACGACCTGAAGAACGGCATGGTCCTCAACCTTGACGGCCAGCTGTGGTCCGTCGTGAACTTCCAGCACGTCAAGCCAGGTAAGGGCGGCGCGTTCGTCCGGACCACGCTGAAGAACGTGCTCAGCGGGAAGGTCGTCGACAAGACGTTCAACGCGGGCACCAAGGTGGACACCGCGACCGTCGACCGGCGTGAGATGACCTACCTCTACAACGACGGCACCGATTACGTGTTCATGGACAACGAGACCTACGACCAGGTCGCGCTGACGCCGACCCTTGTCGGTGACACCGCGCGGTTCATGCTGGAGAACTCCGAGGTGCAGGTCTCGTTCCACGAGAGCGAGCCGTTGTTCGTCGAGCTACCGGTCTCGGTGGAGCTGGTGATCGAGCACACCGACCCTGGCCTGCAGGGCGACCGCTCCACCGGCGGCACCAAGCCCGCCAAGCTGGAGACCGGTGCCGAGGTCCAGGTGCCGCTGTTCGTCGAGAGCGGCGAGAAGATCAAGGTCGACACGAGGGACGGCCGTTACCTCGGCCGCGTCTCCAGTTGAGCACCGGTTCCGCCACGCGTGGCCGCCCGCCGTCCCGCAGGGACGCGCGGCGGCGTGCGGTGGAGCTCCTCTACGAGGCGCGGCAGCGAGACATCGACGCCGTCACGTTGCTGTCGGACCGGGTGGGATCGACCTACGTCGACCCCATCGCCGACTACACGATCGCCCTGGTCGAGGGCGTGACGGCACATCAGGCGCACATTGACGAGCTGCTTGCCGAGCACGCCCAGGGATGGACGGTCGACCGGATGCCACCGGTGGACGCAGCGGTGCTGCGCGTGGGGGTGTACGAGTTGCTGTGGGCGGCCGACGTACCCGACCCGGTCGCGATCGACGAGGCGGTCGGTATCGCCAAGGAGCTCTCGACCGACGACTCGCCCCGGTTCGTCAACGGTGTGCTCGGCAGGCTCGGCAGTATCGCCGATCGGCTTCGCGCCGTGCTCTAGGCCGCACAGCGGACACCGTGGCCGTTTCTGGCCGCGCTGGGTCGCCGCGTGACGTCGGCGGCCTGGCGTGGCTGGTACGCCGCGCCGCCTGGCCGCCCGCGCCTTCGCCCCTGCGCGGGTCGGCCGGTCACTGACTCTGATGGCCAGCGATCAGGCGTCGTCCTTGGCAGGTCGTGCCTCCGGTGGAAGCACGCCCCAGTCGATCAGCTGCTCGGTGAGCTCACCTGGCGTCATGTCGTAGATGATCGCCAGCGACCGCAGGTCCTCGGTGCGAATCGAGAGCACCTTGCCGTTGTAGTCGCCGCGCTGGCTCTGGATGGTGGCCGCATAACGAGCGAGCGGACCAACCTTCTCCGCGGGCAGCTGCTGGAGCCGCTCCAGGTTGATCACGATCTTGGTGGCGGGCTCCGCGCCGGAAGGCACTCGCCCTTCCGGCAGCAACTCCACTACCGGCACCCCATAGAAGTCGGCCAATTCCGCGAGCTTCTGGACGGTCACGGCACGATCGCCACGCTCGTAGGAACCAACCACGACGGCCTTCCACCGCCCACCGGATTTCTGTTCAACGCCATGCAGGGAGAGGCCCTGCTGTTGCCGGATCCCGCGGAGCTTGGCCCCGAGCGCCTTGGCGTAATCGCCCATATGCTCATATCTCCGTTTCCTGCACCCCGCAGCCCTGGTGAGCGGCGGGCACTCCCTGTGTCCTCTCCGACGCCGGGTGGCGAGCCTGTTCCGTTGGGTCGCGTGGCGCCCAATGCGGTCCGATGCGATCATCGGCGCTGGTCATGGCCGATTTTCGCCTTCGGGGGTGGCTAGCCTTCCCTGGTCGAATACTCAGCGTAATGGTTACCCGATGTCGTCACCAGGTCAACCCGATCTTTCTGGGGTAATTGGACTAACACGAATACACCACCCGGACGGCTGAGTGGAAGCCCCTGCTACGGTCTGTGGGGTAGTCGTGCGCGGGCTAAGCACTGCCGAGCGCATCGTGTCACCAACTGAACACCGAACCGGAGTCCTTTAACGACCCGTCCAGTGAGGCGGGGAAGGAGTCGAACGTGGCGTCGCGATCACGCGATGCGACGGGCGCGGCGGCGGAGCGGGAACTGCTCTCCGCCGGTGACGTCGCGCGCACCGTAGCCAGGATGGCCCACCAGGTCATCGAAAAGACCGCCGTCGGGGCGGACAACGAGCCTCCTGTGCTGCTCGGCATTCCCACACGTGGCGCGCCGCTCGCGGACCGGCTCGCCGACCGGATCTCCGCGTTCTCCGGTGTCACCGTGCCGCACGGCAGTATCGACATCACCCTCTATCGCGACGACCTGCGGCACCATCCCACGCGCCCGCTGGAGCGTACTCGGCTGCCTGAGTCCGGCATCGACGGCAAGATCGTGATCCTGGTCGACGACGTCCTCTTCTCGGGTCGCTCGATCAGGGCCGCCCTGGACGCGCTCCGTGACCAGGGGCGGCCCAAGGCCGTGCAACTCGCCGTGCTCGTCGACCGCGGCCACCGCGAGTTCCCGATCCGTGCGGACTATGTCGGCAAGAACGTGCCCACCTCGCGCGCGGAGGACATCTCGGTCCTGCTCACCGAGGTCGACGGCAGGGACGCCGTGCTGCTGCGCGCGGCACGGGAGGAGGACCAGGCGTGAGACACCTACTCGCCGCGGAAGGTCTCGACCGCGACACCATCACGGAGCTGCTGGACACCGCCGACGGGCTGAAACAGACCCTGCTCGGCAGGGAGGTCCGCAAGCTGCCGACGTTACGTGGGCGCACCGTCATCACGGTGTTCTACGAGAACTCGACGCGCACCAGGGTCTCGTTCGAGCTGGCGGGGAAATGGATGAGCGCCGACGTGATCAACGTCTCGGCGGGCGGCTCGTCGGTCGGCAAGGGCGAGTCGCTGCGCGACACCGCGCTCACGCTCACGGCGGCTGGCGCGGATTGCGTGATCATCCGCCACCCGGCGTCCGGTGCGGCGCAACGGCTGGCGCACTGGCTCTCGGACACCCCCGCCGCCGTGATCAACGCCGGGGACGGGATGCACGAGCATCCCACCCAGGCGCTGTTGGACGCCGCCACGCTGCGGGAGAAACTCGGGTCGCTGGAAGGCAGGCGCATCGGCATCGTCGGTGACGTCCTGCACAGCCGCGTCGCCCGCTCCAACGTGCATCTGCTCACGTGCCTCGGCGCCGAGGTGACGATCGTCGCCCCGCCCACGCTGCTGCCCGCAGGCATCGACACCTGGCCGGTGACCGTCTCGCACGAGATCGACGCCGAACTGCCAAGCCTGGACGCGGTGATGATGCTTCGGGTGCAGGCCGAACGGATGCACGGCGGCTTCTTCCCATCGGCGCGCGAGTACGCCATCGGCTACGGGCTCAGCGAAGCTCGCGCGGCGCTGCTGCCCGAGCACGCCGTGATCCTGCACCCCGGCCCGATGCTGCGTGGCATGGAGATCGCCTCTCGCGTGGCCGACGCGCCCAACGCGCTGGTGACCGAGCAGGTCGCCAACGGCGTCCACGTGCGGATGGCCGTCCTTTACCACCTGCTGGCCTCGGAAGGAGCCGAGAGTGCCTGACCGTCATGACACGACGCCCGTGCTGCTGAAGGGGGTGCGCTGCTATGGCGAAGGTGATCCGGTGGATGTCCTCGCCGCTGACGGCGTCATCGCCGAGATCGCCTCGAGCATCACCCCGCCCAAGGACGCCGAGGTGATCGACGCCGAGGGGCAGGTGCTGCTGCCCGGGTTCGTCGACCTGCACACCCACCTGCGCGAACCAGGCAGGGAAGACACCGAGACCGTCGCGACCGGGTCCGCTGCCGCCGCGCTCGGCGGCTACACCGCCGTGTTCGCCATGGCCAACACCGATCCGGTCGCCGACACCGCCGTGGTCGTCGAGCACGTGCGGCGCGCCGGGCAGGCGTGCGGGCTGGTCGATGTCCACCCGGTCGGCGCGGTCACCGTGGGCCTCAACGGGGAGAAGCTCGCCGAGCTTGGCACCATGGCCGAGTCCGCCGCGCGGGTGCGGATGTTCTCCGACGACGGCCTCTGCGTGCATGATCCGCTGATCATGCGCAGGGCGCTGGAGTACTCCCGTGCGCTTGGGGCGGTGATCGCTCAGCACGCCGAGGAACCCCGCCTCACCGTGGGCGCGCAGGCGCACGAGGGCACCCAGGCCGCGAGGCTCGGGTTGTCCGGCTGGCCCGCGTCCGCCGAGGAGTCCATCGTCGCCCGTGATTGCATCCTCGCCGCGCACGCCGCTGCCCGGTTGCACGTCTGCCACGTCTCGACGTCCGGAACGGTGGACGTCCTGCGGTGGGCTAAGCAACGCGGCACGCAGGTGTCGGCCGAGGTCACCCCACACCACCTGCTGCTCACCGACGACCAGCTCGAGACCTACGACCCGATCAACAAGGTCAACCCGCCGCTGCGCACCACATCGGACGCCAAGACCCTGCGGGACGCGCTCGCTGAGGGCGTCGTGGACTGTGTGGCCACCGACCACGCGCCGCACGCCGAGCAAGACAAGGACTGCGAGTGGCAGGCGGCACGGCCGGGCATGCTCGGGTTGCAGACCGCGTTGTCCGTCGTGGCCGAGACGATGGTGCGGCCTGGTCTGCTGACCTGGCGTGACGTCGCCAGGGTGATGAGCGAACGGCCCGCGGAGATCGCGCGGCTCGCCGACCAGGGCAGGCCCATCGCCGAGGGTGAACCGGCCACCCTGACGCTGGTCGACCCCGAGGCACGCTGGACCGTGCGCGGCGCGGAGTTCGCCAGCATCGCGGCCAACACCCCCTACGAGGGGATGGAGCTTCCCGCGCGGGTCACGGCGACCGTGCTGCGCGGGCGTGTCACCGCGCGTGATGGGAGGATCCGATAGTGGAGCGCTTCATGATGACCCTGGTCGTCGTCGGGTTCTTCCTGCTGTGCGCCACCGCGATGTGGGTGGGCTGGCGACGCAAGGCCGCCGCACAGCGCGCCAGGTACGCGCCGTTCCCACTGGTGCCACCCGCGGACGACGGTGTCGATCTAGGTGAGCCGATCGCGAGCATGGACGGCATCTACGTCGCCACAACGGCGGCGGGCCGCTGGCAGGACCGCATCGTCGCCCACGGCGTCGGCTGGCGCGGTCCGGCCACGCTGCGACGTCACCGCGCTGGCGTGGTGGTCAGCAGGGGCGGGGCGCGGGACCTGTTCATCGCGGCCGACGCCATCCGCGACGTCACCACCGCACGCGGCATGGCGGGCAAGGTGATGGGCACCGACGGCCTGCTCGTCATCACATGGCAACACGGCGACACCGAGGTGGACACCGGTTTCCGGGGCGATGACCGCGGCACCTACGCCGACTGGATCGCCGCGTTGCGCCCAGCCCGGCCCGCTGAACTGGCCACCTCGGCCGCCACCGACACGGCGGCATCGGCCGCGACACCGGCCAGCCCGTCCGACTCCAGCGACGACAAGGGAGAGACCCAGTGAGCACATCCACCGCGCCACCGGCAGCGCTTGTCCTCGAGGACGGGCGTGTGTTCCGGGGCACCGGCTACGGTGCGCAGGGCAGGGCGCTCGGCGAAGCGGTGTTCTGCACCGGCATGACCGGTTACCAGGAAACCCTCACCGACCCGTCCTACCACCGGCAGATCGTGGTGCAGACCGCCCCGCAGATCGGCAACACCGGGTGGAACGATGAGGACGACGAGTCCAGCCGCATCTGGGTCGCGGGCTATGTGGTCCGTGACCCGGCGCGGGTGCCGTCCAACTGGCGCTCCACGCGGGCACTCGACGTCGAGTTGGCGAACCAGGGTGTTGTCGGTATCGCGGGCGTGGACACCCGCACGCTGACGCGCCACCTGCGAGAGCAGGGTGCGATGCGGGCCGGGGTGTTCTCCGGTGACGGGCTGGCGAGCGTGGACGAGATGGTCGCCGATGTGCTGGAGTCCCCGCCGATGAGCGGCGCCGACCTCGCGGGCGAGGTCACGACCGCCGAGACGTACGTGGTGCCCGCGCAGGGCCAGACCCGGTTCCGGGTGGCCGCGCTCGACCTCGGCATCAAGTCGAACACGCCGAGGATGATGTCGCAGCGTGGCATGGAAGTGCACGTGTTGCCCGCGACGTCGAGCATCGACGACATCCTCGCGGTGGAGCCTGACGGCGTGTTCCTCTCCAACGGGCCCGGCGACCCCGCGACGACGACACACGCCACCGAGCTGACCAAGGCCGTGCTGGAGCGGAAGCTGCCACTGTTCGGCATTTGCTTCGGCAACCAGATCCTCGGTCGCGCACTTGGCATGGGTACCTACAAGCTGCGCTACGGCCACAGGGGCATCAACATCCCGGTGATCGACGTCGCGACCAGGAAGGTCGCGATCACCGCGCAGAACCACGGGTTCGCGCTGGACGGCGAGCCGGGCACGGAGTTCGACAGCCCCTACGGCAAGGCCGTCGTCAGCCACTACTGCCCGAACGACGGCTGCGTCGAGGGCGTGCGGGCACTGGACGTGCCCGCCTTCTCGGTGCAGTACCACCCCGAGGCCGCGGCGGGCCCGCATGACGCCGCGCCGCTGTTCGACGACTTCGCGACTTTGATGCAGGAGGACGGCCGGTAATGCCCAAGCGCACAGACATCGAGCACGTGCTCGTGATCGGCTCCGGCCCGATCGTGATCGGCCAGGCCGCCGAGTTCGACTACTCGGGCACGCAGGCGTGCCGGGTGCTGCGGGAGGAGGGGCTGCGCGTCAGCCTGGTCAACTCCAATCCCGCGACGATCATGACCGACCCGGAGTTCGCCGACGCCACCTACATCGAGCCGGTGACGCCGGACTTCCTGGAGCAGGTCATCGCGAGGGAAGCAGAAGCTGGGCGGCCAGTCGACAGCCTCCTCGCCACTCTCGGTGGGCAGACCGCTCTCAACGCCGCCGTCGCCCTCGACGAGCGTGGTGTGCTCGAGAAGTACGGCGTCGAGCTGATCGGCGCCAACATCGACGCCATCCAGCGCGGCGAGGACCGGCAGAAGTTCAAGGACATCGTGCGCGCCATCGGCGGCGAGGTCCCGCGCAGCAGGGTGTGTCACTCGATGGCCGAGGTGCACGAGACCGTCGCCGAGGTCGGACTGCCGGTCGTCATCCGGCCGTCATTCACCATGGGCGGGCTGGGTTCCGGCATGGCCCACACCCAGGAGGATCTGGAGCGCATGGCGTCCTTCGGGCTGGAGGAAAGCCCGGTCACCGAGGTGCTCATCGAGGAGAGCGTGCTCGGCTGGAAGGAGTACGAGCTGGAGCTGATGCGCGACAACCACGACAACGTGGTCGTCGTCTGCTCCATCGAGAACTTCGACGCGATGGGTGTACACACCGGTGACTCGATCACCGTCGCGCCGTCGATGACGCTCACCGACCGTGAGTACCAGCACATGCGTGACGTCGGCATCAAGGTGATCCGCGAGGTCGGCGTCGACACCGGCGGCTGCAACATCCAGTTCGCCTTCCATCCAGAGACCGGCCGAATGGTCGTCATCGAGATGAACCCCAGGGTGTCGCGGTCGTCGGCGCTCGCGTCGAAGGCCACCGGGTTCCCGATCGCCAAGATCGCGGCGAAGCTGGCGATCGGTTACACCCTCGACGAGATCACCAATGACATCACCGGTGAGACGCCCGCGTCGTTCGAGCCGACGCTGGACTACGTCGTGGTGAAGGTGCCCCGGTTCGCGTTCGAGAAGTTCCCCGGCGCGGACCCATCGCTGACCACCACGATGAAGAGCGTCGGCGAGGCGATGGCGCTCGGCCGCACCTTCACCGAGGCGCTTGGCAAGGCGCTGCGGTCGATGGAGACCAAGGCGATCGGCTTCTGGACCAAGCCCGACCCCGAGGGTGTCACTGTCGCGTCCTGTTTGGACGACCTGCGCACGCCGCGCGACGGCCGGATCTACACCGTGGAGCGGGCGCTGCGGCTCGGCGCGAGCGTCGCGCAGGTCAGCGAGGCCAGCGGCATCGACCCGTGGTTCGTGGACCAGATCCTGTCGCTCGTGGAACTACGCGCGGAGATCGTCGAGGCCGCCGTGCTGGACGAAGCGTTGCTGCGCAAGGCCAAGCGCTACGGGTTGTCCGACCGCCAGATCGCCGCGCTGCGGCCGGAACTGGCGGGGGAGGACGGCGTGCGCGCGCTGCGACACCGGCTCGACGTGCGGCCGGTGTACAAGACGGTCGACACCTGCGCGGCGGAGTTCGCCGCGAAGACGCCGTATCACTACTCGGCCTACGAGCTCGATCCCGCCGCCGAGTCAGAGATCGCGCCGCAGCCCGAGAAGCAGAAGGTGCTGATCCTCGGCTCCGGTCCGAACCGCATCGGCCAGGGCATCGAGTTCGACTACTCCTGCGTGCACGCGGCGCTCGCGCTGCGTGAAGCCGGGTACGAGACCGTGATGGTCAACTGCAACCCGGAGACCGTCTCCACCGACTACGACACCTCCGACCGGCTCTACTTCGAGCCACTGACCTTCGAGGACGTCCTCGAGGTGGTGCACGCCGAGCGGGAGTCCGGCACGGTCGCCGGGGTGATCGTGCAGCTCGGCGGGCAGACGCCGCTCGGGCTCGCGCAGCGGCTCGCGGACGCGGGCGTGCCGATCGTCGGCACCCCGCCGGAGGCGATCCACCTCGCCGAGCATCGGGGTTCGTTCGGCGCGGTGCTTGACGCGGCCGGGTTGCCCGCGCCGAAGTACGGCATGGCGACGTCGTTCGAGGGTGCCAAGCGGATCGCCGACGAGATCGGCTACCCGGTGCTGGTGCGTCCGTCCTATGTGCTCGGTGGGCGGGGCATGGAGATCGTCTACGACGAGGCTCACCTCGAGGGCTACATCGAGCGGGCAACCGAGGTGACCCCGGAGCACCCGGTGCTTGTCGACCGGTTCCTGGACGACGCCATCGAGATCGACGTCGACGCGCTCTACGACGGCGAGCAGCTCTACCTCGGCGGCGTCATGGAGCACATCGAGGAGGCCGGGGTGCACTCTGGCGACTCGTCGTGCGCGCTGCCGCCGATCACGCTTGGCGCGACCGATCTCGAGACCGTGCGGCGTTCCACTGAGGCGATCGCCAAGGGCGTTGGTGTGCGGGGGCTGCTCAACGTGCAGTACGCGCTCAAGGACGACGTCCTGTACGTGCTTGAGGCCAACCCAAGGGCGTCGCGCACCGCACCGTTCGTGTCCAAGGCGACTGGAGTGCCGCTGGCGAAGGCGTGCTCGCTGATCATGTTGGGCGCGACGATCGATGAGCTGCGGGCATCCGGGGTGCTCCCGGTGCGCGGTGATGGCGGAACGCTGCCGCCAGACTCGCCGGTGTCGGTCAAGGAGGCGGTGCTGCCGTTCCACCGGTTCCGCACGCCGGAAGGCCACGGCGTCGACTCACTGCTCGGTCCGGAGATGAAGTCCACCGGCGAGGTGATGGGCGTCGACGCGTCGTTCGGCGAGGCGTTCGCCAAGTCGCAGGCCGGGGCCTACGGCCCGCTGCCGACGTCCGGTACGGTGTTCGTCTCGGTGGCCAACCGGGATAAGCGTTCGCTGATCTTCCCGGTGAAGCGGCTGGCCGATTTGGGCTTCGAGGTGCTTGCGACGGCGGGCACGGCCGAGGTGCTGCGGCGCAACGGCATCGCCTGCTCGGTGGTACGCAAGCACAGCGAGGGTTCCGCGCAGGGTGAGCGCGACATCGTGGAGATCATCCTGGACGGCGGGGTGGACATGGTGATCAACACCCCGTACGGCAACAGCGGCCCGCGCATCGACGGTTACGAGATCCGCACCGCCGCCGTGTCCCGCGACATCCCGTGCATCACCACGATCCAGGGCGCCGCAGCGGCTGTGCACGGCATCGAGGCCGCCATCCGCGGTGAGATCGGTGTCCGCTCGCTCCAGGAACTCCAAGCGGCCCTGCGCGCGGGCCAGGCGGCGTCGTGAGCGCGGCGGAAGTCGCGGCCGCTCGGTCTGCCCGGACGCCGCGTGCGCCGTGGCGCCCCGGGCGCCGAGTTGATCAACCTTACTCCCTGGCTGACGAAAAATATCCGGCAAAGCGGACAAATTTTGGTAACTCAGGGAGCGAGGCTGATCAACTTTCGCACGGTGCGACCCGCGAGCGGTCGGTAAGTAGCGCGCTCCCGAGCGCCGTGCAAGCGTTGTTCGTCGCACAGAGCGGGGGAGCGGGCGCATGACGTTCGGGCAGCGCCTCAGTGACGCCGTCGCGAAGCGGGGGCGCCTGTGCATGGGCATCGACCCGCACCCCGAGTTGCTGGACGCCTGGGGGCTGCCCGCTGACGCCTTCGGGCTCGCCCAGTTCGCGCAGCGTTGCGTCGAGGCGTTCGCGGAGGACGCGGCCGTCGTCAAGCCGCAGTCGGCATTCTTCGAGGCGTTCGGTTCGGCGGGCATCGCCGTGCTTGAGCGCACCATCGCGTCCTGCCAGGAGGCGGGCGCGCTGGTGTTGCTCGATGTCAAGCGCGGCGACATCGGCTCAACGATGGCCGCCTACGCTCGGGCCTACCTTGACGCCGCCTCGCCGCTGGCCGCCGATGCCGTGACACTCTCGCCGTATCTCGGGTTCGGCTCCCTCACGCCCGCGATCGAGCTTGCCGAGCAGCATGGTAAGGGCGTGTTCGTGTTAGCGCGGACGTCGAATCCGGAAGGCGGTGCGGTGCAACTCGCCACCGTGTCCAGCACCGACGGCCGCAGCGTGGCGCAGGCCGTGGTTGACGCGGCGGCGGAGCGCAACGCCGGGGCATCGCCGCTGGGCGACGTCGGGATCGTCGTGGGCGCGACGGCCGACCACGGCCTTGACCTGAGTCACCTGAACGGTCCGGTGCTGGCCCCAGGGTTCGGCGCGCAGGGCGCCACGACGGACGACCTCACGCGCCGTTTCGGCGCTGACCTGGCCGGGGTGCTGCCGACCTCGTCACGGGACATCCTGCGGCACGGGCCGGACGTCGACGCGTTGCGAGCCGCCTCCGCGCGCGTGGTGGCAACCCTGCCGGGGGAATAGCGGCGAGCACCGCACAGGAACGGGGATCCCGCCGGAGCCTGGTGTTACCGCTGGCCGGCTCAGGCGTGCCGTTGGCGAGATTTGGCCGACACCTCGGCAATTGACGGCATGCCAGTGCCCCACAATCGTGGTAATGCCGCTAGTCTTGCCCGTGCGCGTTCACCTGAACGCGCAGCGCTCGGCGCAGACGAAGATCAACACCGGGAGCTGGTCCCGCACCGGCTAGCGGTATGTTCTTCGCGAGCTACGGGCGTAGCCGGACCGGCGTCCGCCGCGCGGACCCATGGTGCAGCGGAACCGATCCGGCGACCCAGATAGCAGAACAGAGCGACAACACAGCGCGACCAAACGCAGCTCACGACGCATACCCCGCGTTGTAGCCGAAGGTCGCGGGTAGGTACCGTCGCGACGACGAAGCGACCAGACTTAATCGGAGGACATCGTGGCACTTCCCCAGCTGACCGAGGAACAGCGTGCTGCTGCGCTGGAGAAGGCTGCTGCCGCTCGCCGGGCACGCGCCGAACTCAAGGAGCGGCTCAAGCGCGGCGGCACCACCCTTGCCGACGTGCTCAAGCAGGCTGACGAGGACGAGATCCTTGGCAAGATGAAGGTTTCCGCCCTGCTCGAGGCTCTCCCCGGCGTGGGAAAGGTACGGGCGCAGCAGACCATGGAGAAGCTGGAGATCGCGGCCAGCAGGCGGCTGCGCGGCCTCGGTGAGCGGCAGCGCAAGGCGCTGCTCGCCGAGTTCAGCGGCGAGTGACGGACTCACGGCAGAGGGGCCGGCTGGTAGTACTGGCCGGCCCCGCCGGCGTTGGTAAGAGCACTGTCGTCAACGAGCTGCGCAAGGCATACCCCGAGCTGTGGTTCAGCGTGTCGGCCACGACCCGGCAGCGCAGGCCAGGCGAGGTCGACGGGAAGGATTACCACTTCGTCGACGCCGCCGAGTTCGATCGGATGATCTCCGAGGGTGAACTGCTCGAGTGGGCCGATATCCACGGTGGCCTGCACCGCTCTGGCACGCCACGGGCGCCGATCGAGCGGCGGCTCGCCGAGGGGCTGCCCGCGCTGGTCGAGGTCGACCTGCAGGGTGCGCGGTCGCTTCGTAACGCCATGCCAGAGGCGATTCTGGTTTTCCTCGCTCCGCCGAGCTGGGACGAGATGGTCGATCGGCTCGTCGGCAGGGGCACCGAGACCTCGACCGACGTCGAGCGGCGACTGGAGACGGCCAGGCAGGAGCTGGCGGCGCAGGAGGAGTTCGACGAGGTCATTGTCAATGCCGACCTGCGGCGGACCGTGAAGCGGTTGCTAACCTTGTTGCACGGAGACGACCGCGGCGACGACAGCGCTCGCGCCGCGAGCACCACACCCACCACCTCAGCACAGGAGCGTTGCGAGTGACCACCACGCTTGGTCTGTCGGGCGACAAGCTCGAAGGCATCACGAACCCGCCGATCGACGACCTGCTCGACAAGGTCAGCTCGAAGTACGCCTTGGTGATCTACTCGGCGAAGCGCGCACGGCAGATCAACGACTACTACGCGCAGCTCGGCGAGGGCCTGCTCGAGTACGTCGGCCCGCTGGTCGAGCCGGGCCCGAGGGAGAAGCCGCTCTCCATCGCGCTGCGGGAGATCCACTCCGGCCTGCTCGAGCACTCCGAAGGCGAGTGAGCCCGAGCGGCTCACCCCGATGAGTTCAGGACACCCCATGGCTCGTGAGCCGCGTTCCGGCACCCGCGTCGTGCTTGGCGTCGGCGGGGGCATCGCGGCGTACAAGACGTGCGAGGTGCTGCGGGGGCTGACCGAGTCGGGCCACGACGTCAAAGTCGTGCCGACGGCGGCCGCCCTGAACTTCGTCGGGGCCGCCACCTTCGAGGCACTGTCCGGAAACCCGGTGAGCACCGGGGTGTTTTCGAACGTGCCCGAGGTGGAGCACGTCCGCACTGGCCAGCAAGCCGATCTCGTGGTGGTCGCCCCGGCCACGGCCGATCTACTCGCCAAGGCCGCCAACGGGCTCGCGGACGATCTACTCACCAACACACTGCTCACCGCCCGGTGCCCGGTGGCCTTCTTCCCGGCGATGCACACCGAGATGTGGGAGCACCCCGCGACGCAGGCCAACGTCGCGACGCTGCGACAGCGTGGCGCCATCGTGCCCGACCCGGATTCCGGCAGACTCACCGGCGTTGACACCGGCAAGGGCAGGCTCGCTGACCCCGCTGAGATCATCGATCTCGCGCAGCTACTGCTCGCCAATCCCGACGCGCTGCCGCGCGACTTGACCGGGATGCACGTGGTCGTCTCCGCGGGCGGCACTCGCGAACCGCTCGACCCGGTGCGCTATCTCGGCAACCGGTCGTCCGGTAAGCAGGGTTACGCGCTCGCGCGCGTGGCCGCCGCCCGTGGCGCGCGGGTCACCCTGGTCGCGGCGCACACCGTGTCGCTGCCGACACCCGCCGGGGTTGACCTGGTCAGCGTGTCCACCGCCGCACAGCTGCGGGACGCTGTGATCGAGGTTGGCACGGCGGCGGACGTTGTCGTGATGGCGGCGGCGGTCGCCGATTTCCGCCCTAGCGAGCTGGCCCAGTACAAGATCAAGAAAACCGACGGCGAGCCCGCGCCTGTGGTGCTGGAACGCAACGCCGACGTGCTCGCCGAGCTGGTGCGCCACCGGCGGCCGGAGCAGATCATCGTCGGGTTCGCCGCGGAGACCGGCGACGGCACCGGCGACGTGCTGCACCATGCGCGCGCCAAGCTGCGCCGTAAGGGCAGTGACCTGCTAGTCGTCAATGCCGTAGGTGAGGGCCAGGCGTTCGAGGTCGAGGACAACGCGGGCTGGCTGCTCGCCGCGAACGGCGACGAGATACAAATCCCGTTCGGTTCGAAATCGCAACTGGCCGCCGCCGTGTGGGACGCCGTTGCCTCGCTGCACCAGCCGTGATGCACTCGCGACACCGCCCGCGTAGCGGCGCGTAATCTGATCCCAAGCGCGGGGAGCGCGTACGGCGAAGAATCGAGGCATGACCGTGACCGCATCGCAAACCAGGCTGTTCAGCTCCGAGTCGGTGACCGAGGGGCACCCGGACAAGATCTGTGACGCCATCAGCGACTCCGTGCTGGACGAGCTGCTGGCGCAGGACCCGAACAGCAGGGTCGCGGTCGAGACGTTGATCACGACCGGACAGGTGCACATAGCGGGCGAGGTGACGACGAAGGCCTACGCCGACATTCCGTCGATCGTGCGCGAGACCGTCCTCGGTATCGGCTACGACAGCTCGGCCAAAGGTTTCGATGGCGCGTCCTGCGGTGTCAACGTGGCGATCGACCAGCAGTCGCCGGACATCGCCCAGGGTGTCGACACCGCGTACGAGTCGCGGGTGGAGAGCAAGCTCGACGACCTGGACAAGCAGGGCGCCGGTGACCAGGGCCTCATGTTCGGCTACGCCTGCACCGACACCCCCGAGCTGATGCCGTTGCCGATCGCGCTGGCGCACCGGCTCTCCCGCGGACTCGCCGCCGTGCGCAAGAACGGCGTGCTTGGCTACCTGCGCCCAGACGGTAAGACGCAGGTGACCATCGAGTACGCGGGGGAGCAGCCGGTGCGGCTCGACACCGTGGTCGTCTCCACGCAGCACGCCGAGGACGTCGACCTGGATACCTTGGCGGCCGACGTGCGTGCGCGGGTGATCGCGCCCGAGCTGGCTGAGCTGGCGCTGGACTCCGCCGATATGCGGGTGCTGATCAACCCGACCGGCCGGTTCGTCGTCGGTGGTCCGATGGGTGACGCCGGGCTGACCGGCCGGAAGATCATCGTCGATACCTACGGCGGTATGGCCCGCCACGGTGGTGGCGCCTTCTCCGGTAAGGACCCGTCGAAGGTGGACCGTTCCGCCGCGTACGCGATGCGCTGGGTCGCCAAGAACGCGGTGACCGCGGGGCTCGCCAGCCGGATCGAGGTGCAGGTCGCCTACGCCATCGGCAAGGCAGCCCCTGTCGGGCTGTTCGTGGAGACGTTCGGCACCGAGACCGTCGATCCCGCCAAGATCCAGCAGGCCATCACCGAAGTGTTCGACCTGCGTCCTGCCGCGATCATCCGGGACCTCGACCTGCTGCGCCCGATCTACGCGCGGACGGCGGCGTATGGCCACTTCGGCCGTCTCGACGTCGATCTGCCGTGGGAGCGCACCGACCGCGCCGACGCGCTGAAGCAGGCCGCTGGCGCCTGATGGCACGAGCGGCCACCGCGCGCAAGGGGGAGCGACGCCCCGCCCCGTCGCTGCCCATCGCGCGGATCTACGTCGACGTCGGCCTCCCGCATCTGGACCGCACCTTCGACTACCGCGTCGCCGACACCCAGCACGACGACGCCGTCGTCGGCTGCCGGGTGCGGGTGCGGTTCGCGGGCCAGCTCGTCGACGGCTATCTGGTCGAGCGCGCGGACACCACCGACCACACCGGTCGGCTCGCGTACCTGGAGCGGGTCGTCTCACCGGAACCGGTGCTCACGCCGGAGATCGCCACCCTCGCCCGCGCGGTCGCGGACAAGTACGCGGGCACCATGGTCGACGTGCTGCGGCTGGCGATCCCGCCCCGCCATGCCAAAGTCGAGGCCGAAGCCGTGTCCGACGCTCCCGACGTTGTGTCTGGCACTCCGGACACCGTGTCCCACGGTTGGGGCGGCTACCAGCACGGCGACGCACTGCTCACCGCGCTCGGCAAGGGCACCCGGGCGCGGGCGGTGTGGCAGGCCCTGCCCGGTGAGGACTGGCCCGCGCGGCTCGCCGAAGCGGCCACTACGGTCGCCGCCAGCGGCAGGGGCACCGTCATCGTCGTCCCCGATTACCGCGACGTCGCCCGGCTCCACCACGCGTGCGCGGAGCGGCTCGGCGAGCGGCAGGTCGTCGCGCTGTCGGCCGACCTCGGGCCCGCCGAGCGCTACCGCCGCTGGTTGCGTGCCCGCCGGGGCGCCGCGCGGGTCGTCGTCGGTACACGGGCGGCGATGTTCGCCCCGATGACCGACCTCGGGTTGCTCGTCGTGTGGGACGACGGCGATGACCTCCACGCCGAACCGCGCGCGCCGTACCCGCATGTGCGCGACGTCCTGGTGCAGCGGGCGCACCTATCTGGCGCATCGCTGGTGGTGGCTGGGTTCGCGCGTACGGCGGAGGCGCAGCTGCTCGTCGAGAGCCGCTGGGCTCATCCGGTTGTGCCGGACCGCACGAGCCTGCGCTCCAATGCGCCGAGGGTGACGGGTTTCGGGGAGGATTTCGACTTGGCGCGCGACGAGGCCGCTCGTGCCGCGCGGCTGCCCGCCGTCGCGTTCGAAGCGGCTCGTGCCGCGCTGAAGGCGGATGCTCCCGTGTTGGTGCAGGTGCCCCGGCGCGGCTACGTGCCGTCGCTGGCCTGCGGGTCGTGCCGCACCCCAGCGAGGTGCCGCCGCTGTGCCGGTCCACTGGCCGTGCCCGCGGGGCAGCAGGCACACGAGGAAACAGCTCGGGCGCCTGCCTGCCGCTGGTGTGGGGTGCCGGAGTCGCGGTTTCGCTGTCCCGCGTGTGGTTCCGCACAGTTGCGCGCGCAGGTGATCGGTGCGCGCCGCACGGCGGAGGAGCTGGGCAGGGCGTTTCCAGGGGTCGCGGTGCGCACCTCGGGCGGCAAGGAGGTGCTCGCGCACGTCGACGGCTCCGCCGCGCTTGTCATCGCCACCCCGGGCGCGGAGCCGGTCGCCGCTGGCGGATACGGCGCGGCACTGCTGCTGGACGGCTGGGCGCTGCTCGGCAGGCAGGACCTGCGGGCTGGGGAGGAGACGCTACGTCGTTGGATGACCGCCGCCGCCCTGGTGCGGCCCGCCGAGCGGGGCGGCAGGGTCGTCGTTGGTGCCGACGCCGGATTGGTTCCGGCGCAGGCGCTGATCCGGTGGGATCCGGCCTGGCACGCGGAGCGAGAACTCGCCGAACGGCGCGAGCTGGGGTTCCCGCCCGCCGTGCGGATGGCCAGCTTGGAAGGTGAACCCGAGCCGCTGGCCGCCGCGCTGGATGAAGTCGTGCTGCCGGAATCGGCCGAGGTGCTCGGACCGGTACCGGTGATGACACCGCAACGTCCCGACCGGCAGAGTGAGCAGCGCGAACTGGAGCGAGCGCTGTTGCGGGTGCCGAACGTGGACGGGAAGGCCCTCGCCGCCGCCCTCGCTGCGTTGCAGGCGAGCAGGGGAGCGCGCAAGGAGCCGGACACCGTCCGGGTGCGGCTCGATCCGCTCAGCCCGATCTGATCGCGCCGACCCTGGCCGCCGCGCCGAGCGCTCGATCGCCGCCCGTAGACTCGACGGCACTATGCGTGTGGTCTTCGCGGGGACGCCCGATGTGGCAGTCCCGTCCTTACGTGCCCTGCTCGACTCCGATCGGCACGATGTCGTCGCCGTCGTCACCCGTCCGGACGCGCGGGCGGGGCGGGGGCGCAAACTGGTGCGGTCTCCGGTTGGCACGCTCGCGGATGAGCACGGCATCGAGGTGCTGACCCCCGCGAAGGCGGGTGACCCCGACTTCCTCGCGCGGTTGCGAGAGCTGGCACCGGACGCCTGCCCGACGGTGGCCTACGGCGCGCTGTTGCCGGAGGCCGCGTTGGAGATCCCTACCTACGGCTGGATCAACCTGCACTTCTCGCTGCTGCCCGCGTGGCGCGGCGCGGCTCCGGTGCAGGCCGCGATCAAGGCTGGTGACGAGATCACGGGCGCGTCGACGTTCCAGATCGTGCCCGAGCTGGATGCTGGCCCGGTGTACGGTGTGGTCACCGAGCCGGTGCGGCCGGATGACACAGCGGGCGCGCTGCTCGGCAGGCTCGCCGAGTCCGGCGCGGTGCTACTGCGGTCCACACTGGACGGTGTCGAGGACGGCGCACTACGCGCGGTCCCGCAGTCGGACGAGGGTCGCAGCTACGCGCCGAAGGTGACCGTCGAGGAGGCCCACGTCGCGTTCGACACGCCCGCCGTCGCCGTTGACCGGCACGTGCGCTCGGTGACGCCGGAGCCCGGCGCGTGGGCGGAGTTCCGAGGGGAGCGCCTCAAGCTCGGGCCGGTGCGGATCGCGGGAGACGCCGATGGCCTCGCTCCCGGAGAGGTGCGGGCGGAACGACACAGGGTACTGGTCGGCACCGCGACCGACCCGGTCGAGCTGACCGAGGTGCAGGCGCAGGGCAAGAAGCGGATGGCGGCAGAGGACTGGGCGCGCGGCACACGTATCGACGAAGGAGAGCGGCTTCGATGAGGCACGACCGGCGCAAGCCTTCCCGGCCCGACCACAGCAGGCCGGCGCGCCGCAAGGAAGGCCCGAAGACACCGCCCAAGGTCGACCCGGCGCGGCAGGCGGCGTTCGACGTCCTGCGCGCGGTCAGTGAGCGGGACGCCTACGCCAATCTGGTGCTGCCCGACCTGCTGCGGGAACGGCGGATCAGTGGCCGTGACGCCGCGTTGGCCACCGAGCTGACGTATGGCACCTGCCGCGCGAGGGGGCTGCTTGACGAGATCATCGCGGCGTGCAGCGACCGCGGTTTGTCCAGCGTGGACGGTGCGGTGCTTGACGTGCTGCGGCTCGGCGCGTACCAGCTGCTGCGGACCAGGGTTCCGGAGCACGCCGCCGTGACGTCGAGCGTGGATCTGGCACGGTCCGCGGCGGGCTCGTACGTCACGGGGTTCGTCAACGCCATGCTCCGCCGGATCTCGGAGAAGGACGAGCGGCGGTGGCTCGACGAGCTCGCGCCGTCGCCCGAGAAGGACCGGATCGGCAATATCGCGCTCCGGACCGCGCACCCGAGGTGGATCGCGCGAGCCTTCGCCGAGGCGCTGGGCACCTCCGGTGACGAGCTGACCGCCGCGCTGGAGGCCGACGACGCGCGCCCCGACGTCCACCTGGTAGCGCGACCAGGTGCGATCAGCGCCGATGAGCTTGCCGCGATCACCGGTGGCGACGTCGCGCCATACTCGCCGTACGGGGTGCGGCTGCCACCTGGGTCGGGCGACCTTGCGGAGTCCGAACCCATGCGCGAGGGACTCGCCGCCGTGCAGGACGAGGGTAGCCAGCTCTGCGCGCGGGCCCTCACCACAGTGCCACTGGACGGCCCCGACGAACGCTGGCTCGACCTCTGTGCTGGACCGGGTGGCAAGGCGGCGTTGCTTGGCGCGCTCGCTTCGATACAAGGCGCGACGGTGGACGCGGTGGAACAAGCCGAGCATCGCGCGAAGCTGGTGGAGCATGCCGTGACCGATCTGCCGGTGACGGTGCACGTCGCCGACGGCCGTGACCCCGGCCTGGAAGCGGGCTACGACCGCGTGCTGGTTGACGCGCCGTGCACCGGTCTTGGCGCGTTGCGCAGGCGTCCGGAGGCACGCTGGCGGCGGCAGCCGTCCGACGTCTCTGACCTGACGAAACTCCAGGCGGAGCTGCTGACATCGGCGCTGGGGCTGGCACGGGTCGGCGGCGTCGTGGCGTATGTGGTGTGCTCGCCGCATCTGGCCGAGACCGACGGGGTCGTCCGCGAGGTCGCCCGCCGCAGCGGCGCGGAGCTCCTGGACGCTCGCGAACAGTTCCCTGACATGCCCGACGTTGGCGACGCCCCGTTCGTCCAACTGTGGCCGCACCGTCACGGGACGGACGCGATGTTCTGTGCGCTGCTCCGCAAGACGCGGTGAGCGCGCGCTCGATGTCACATCCGGCTCGCACCCCTGCCGTGCTCCGGGTGGCGGAACCGTAAACTACGTACCGTGACGAACCGCCCGATGATCGCACCCAGCATCCTGTCCGCCGACTTCGCCCGCCTCGGCGAGGAGATCACCTCGGTCGCGGGTGAGGGCGACAACCGGGCCGACTGGGTGCACGTCGACGTCATGGACGGCCATTTCGTCCCGAACCTCACGATCGGCCTGCCGGTAGTGCGGTCGCTGCTGACGACGTCCGACGTCCCGCTGGACTGCCACCTGATGATCGAGGACCCCGACCGGTGGGCGCCGGGCTACGCCGAGTCGGGCGCGTACAACGTCACGGTGCACGCCGAGGCCGCCCGCGACCCGATCATGCTGGCCAAAAACTTGCGGGCCGCCGGCTCGCGCGCCGGGCTGTCGGTCAAGCCAAAGACCCCGCTTGAGGATTACGTCGAGATTCTCAAGCACTACGACACGCTGCTGGTCATGTCGGTGGAGCCGGGCTTCGGTGGGCAGTCGTTCATCCCCGAGGTGCTGGACAAGGTCCGCACCGCGCGCAGGCTTGTCGATACCGGACACCTGCGGCTGCTGGTCGAGATCGACGGCGGGATCAACAACGACACCATCGAGCAGGCCGCCGAGGCCGGCGTGGACTGCTTCGTCGCGGGCACTGCCGTGTATGGCGCCGACGACCCAGGGAAGGCGGTCGCCGCGCTGCGCGAGCAGGCGGCGTCGGCGGCGGGCTGCCGCCACGGCGCGCAGGGCGCACAGGACGGCAACGGCTGATGACCCCGGAGCAGGCCATGCGGGACGCGATCGCGCTCAGCGAGGCCGTGCGGGGTACGACGAGCCCGAACCCGCCCGTCGGGGCGGTGATCTGTGACGCGGATGACGTCGTGGTGGGGCGTGGTGCCACCCAGCCGCCGGGCGGACCCCACGCCGAGGTCATGGCGCTGCGCGGCGCGGGTGAGCGCGCCAGGGGCGGCATTGCCTACGTCACGCTTGAACCGTGCGCTCACCACGGTCGCACTCCACCCTGCGCTGACGCGCTGCTCGACGCGGGCGTGCGCGCGGTGCATTACGCCGTCGCCGACCCCACCCCGGCCGCTCAAGGCGGGAGCGCGGTGCTGGAACAGGCCGGGGTCACCACGACCCAAGGACTGCTCGCCGACGACGTCCGACGCGGGCCGCTGCGCGCGTGGCTGCACTTCGTCCGCACCGGCCGTCCGCACGTCACGTGGAAGTACGCCGCCACCCTCGACGGCAGGGTCGCCGCCGACGACGGCACCAGCCGTTGGATCTCCGGCGAGCCCGCACGTGCCGAGGTTCACGATCTCCGCACGAAGATCGACGCCATCGTGGCGGGCACCGGCACCGTGCTCGTCGATGACCCGCGGCTCACCGCCCGCGACGCCGACGGCCGCCTGACCGATCGCCAGCCGCTGCGTGTCGTCGTCGGCACCAGGGCGCTGCCCGAGTCGGCGCGGGTGCTGGACGACAGCGCCGATACCGTGGTCATCGCTACCCACGACCCGGACAAGGTCCTGACCGAACTCGCCGACCGGGGGGTGGTCGACGTGCTGCTGGAAGGCGGCCCGACGCTGGCGGGAGCGTTCGCGAAAGCAGGCAGGATCGACCGGCTGCTCGCCTACATCGCACCCGCGCTCGCTGGTGCGGGTCCGGCCGCGCTGGGGGATGCTGGAGTGTCAACGGTCACCGACATGCACCGGTGGGTGGTCGAAGAGGTCACCATGACAGGAGACGATGTGCGGGTCAGCGCGGTCCCGGCACATCAGGACTAGGAGGTAGGCGTGTTCACCGGAATCGTCGAGGAGATCGGTGAGGTCATCGGCATCGAACAGGTGCCGAACGCCGCCCGGTTGAGCTTGTCAGGACCCCTGGTCACCACCGACGCGAAGCACGGCGACTCGATCGCGGTCAACGGCGTTTGCCTCACCGTGGTCGACGTCGCCGGATCGACCTTCACCGTGGACGTCGTGCACGAAACGCTGGAGCGTTCCAGCCTGGCCAAGGTGCACGTCGGCGACGGAGTGAACCTTGAACGGGCCGCCGCGGTCGGCGGTAGGCTTGGCGGGCACATCATGCAGGGCCACGTCGACGGCACCGGTACCTACCTCGCCCGGGACGCCTACGGCATGACGCGGTTCGCGCTGCCGAGGAACCTGGCGCGCTACGTCGTCGAGAAGGGCTCGATCGCGGTGGACGGTGTGTCGCTGACGGTGGCGTCGGTGGACGACGACGAGTTCGCGGTAGCGCTGATCCCCACGACGCTGGAGATGACCAACCTGGGTAGCAAGGCACCAGGCGATCCGGTGAATCTGGAAGTCGACGTGCTGGCGAAGTACGTGGAACGGTTGATCGCGGCACCCGCTGGGAATGGTCGCGCCGATCCCGGCGCTCCTCCCGGTGACGGTCCTGGCGATAATGCCGGCGAGAAGGAGTGAGGATGGACAAGTTCGCCGAGATCGAGCGCGCGATCGCCGATATCGCCGAGGGTAAGCCTGTCGTTGTCGTCGACGACGAGGATCGTGAGAACGAAGGCGATTTGATCTTCGCCGCCGAGAAGGCGACGCCGGAGCTTGTCGCGTTCATGGTGCGCTACACCTCGGGATACATCTGCGTTCCGTTGACGGAGTATGACGCCGACCGGCTGAACCTGCCGCCGATGTTCTACGCGAACCAGGACGTGCGTGGCACCGCCTACACGGTCACCGTCGACGCCAAGGAAGGCGTCTCCACCGGCATCTCGGCGTCCGACCGCTCGCACACCATCCGGCTGCTCGCTGACCGCACCGCCACCGCCGACGACTTCAACCGGCCCGGCCATGTGGTGCCGCTTCGTGCGAAGGAAGGCGGCGTGCTGCGGCGGCCGGGCCACACCGAGGCGTCGGTGGACCTCGCGCGCATGGCCGGGTTGCGGCCAGCTGGCGTGTTGTGCGAGATCGTGTCGCAGAAGGATGAAGGCGACATGGCTCGCTACGACGAGCTGAAGGTGTTCGCCGACGAGCACGACCTCGCGCTCATCACCATCGCGGATCTCATCGCGTACCGCAGGCGCACCGAGAAGCAGGTGGAGCGCGTCGCGGAGGCACGAATCCCGCTGCGGCACGGCACATTTCGCGCGATCGGCTATGACAGCTTGCTGGACGGCATCGAACACATCGTGTTCGTCTACGGCGAGATCGGTGACGGTGAGGACGTCCTGGTCCGGGCGCACTCGGAGTGTCTGACCGGGGACGTGTTCGGCTCGCTGCGCTGTGACTGCGGCCCGCAGCTCGACGCCGCGCTCCGCGCCGTGGCTGAGGAGGGCAGGGGTGTCGTCCTCTATATCCGCGGCCATGAGGGCAGAGGCATCGGCCTGATGCACAAGCTCCAGGCGTATCAGTTGCAGGACGGCGGCGAGGACACCGTCGACGCGAATCTCAAGCTCGGTGTGCCCGCCGATGCCCGCGACTACGGCACCGGCGCGCAGATCCTGCGCGACATCGGCATCAAGTCGATGCGACTGCTGACCAACAACCCCGCGAAGCGGATCGGACTTGAAGGCTATGGCCTGCGCGTGACCGGCCGTGAGCCGCTGCCGGTGTCGCCGAACCCGGAGAACCTGCGCTACTTGCAGACCAAGCGCGACCGCATGGGCCATGACCTGACGCATCTGGAACACCTGGACGACGTTGGTGCGCAGCTGGAGGGGAACAGCCAGGACCGCGCCGGTGGGAAGGACGGGGGAGTACCCGCATGAGCGGTGAAGGACGTCCCGAGGTCGCGCCGGAACCTGGCGCGTACGAGCACGTCCGGCTCGGCATCGTCGTCACGCGCTGGCATGCCGAGATCGCCGAGCGCCTGCTGGACCGGGCACAGGCAGCCGCGAAGGAGGCGCGGCTCGACGTCGAGCCGACCGTGGTGCATGTCGCGGGCGCGGTGGAGCTGCCGGTGGTGGCGCAGGCGCTCGCGCGCGACCACGACGCCGTCGTCGCGCTCGGCGTGGTCATCCGGGGTGGCACGCCGCACTTCGAGTACGTCTGTGACGCGGTGACCCAGGGCCTGACCCGGGTGGCGCTGGACGAGAGCACCCCGGTGGGCAATGGTGTGCTGACCTGCGACACCGAGCAGCAGGCACTGGACCGCGCTGGGCTGCCCGACTCCGCGGAGGACAAAGGCTACGAGGCGACGGTCGCCGCGCTGGACGCCGCGCACGTGCTGCGCTCACTGCGTCGGCGATGGACCGAGAGCAAGGGGATGGCGTGACGGTGGCCGACGATACTCAGAGCGATGGCGCGCGGGGCGGTGGCGAGGACGCCAGTGCGCGGGGCTCCGGCGACGTTCAGCCTCCCACCGAGCCGGTGCGGTTCCGGCCGCACCGTTCAGTGATCATGGCCAGCGCGCTCGCCGTGCTGATCGTCATCGTGTTCACCATCGTCGGTCTGCTGCTGCCTCGATCGGATACCGGCGCGGTGTTTAGGACGTCCGATCAGGTCGCGATGATCCTTCTCGGGGTGTTGCTGGCAGGGGCGACGATGCTGTGGGCGGTGCCTCGGGTGCGCGCCGACGCCGACGGTATCCGGGTGCGCAACGTGCTGACCTCGCGGCGGTTCGCGTGGCGCGAGGTGCTGGCGGTGAGCTTCCCGGACGGCGCGGCGTTCGCCCGCCTCGAACTGCCGGACGACGAGTACTACACCGTGATGGCGGTGCAGGCCGTCGACGGCTGGCGCGCGGTTACCGCCGTCCGCGCGCTCCGCGCGCTGCACCGGCAGGCCTGGCGGGACGGTCAGGAGTAGCGCGGGCCGTACCGGCGCACACCCGTGCGCGAGTTGATCTGAAGACGTCGTGGTCGCTATAGCAACCGAAACGTCTACAGGCTCGGCTCGTTGGTAGGGCTCAGCGGATCAGCTGTATCGATCAGTTGCTGCCGCAGGTACGCCTGGCGAGACTGTCCCGCGTCCGGGAGCAGGCGCGAACCCGCCTTCAGAGCGCCAGGTCCGCCACGACGGGTGCGTGGTCGGACGCACCAGTGCCTTTGCGTTCGTCCCGGTCGACGTAGCAGTCGGTGACGGCCTTGGTGAACGCCGGATTGCCATACACCAAGTCGATCCGCATGCCGTTGTTGTTCGGGAACGCGAGCTGGCGGTAGTCCCAGTAGGTGTACGGGTGGTCGTACTTCAACGCGCGCGGGAAGACATCGGCGAGTCCGGCGTCGCGTAGCGCGGCGAGGGCGGTGCGCTCCGGCTCGGTCACGTGGGTACTCTCCGCGAACAGGCTGATGTCCCACACGTCGTCGTCGGTCGGGGCGACGTTGAAGTCACCGAGTACGGCGAACGGACGCTCCTCCGCCAGCTCCGCGATCGCCGTGGCCCTAAGCGCCGCCAGCCAGCGGAGTTTGTACTCGTAGTGCGGGTGCGACGGCTCGCGGCCGTTGGGCACGTACACCGACCACACCCGCACGTCGTCGCAGGTCGCGCCGATCGCACGCGGCTCGCTGGTCTCGAACAACGCGCCGTCGGCCAGGTAGCCCGGCTCGTCCGTCAATCCCCGCGTCACGTCGGCCAACCCCACACGCGACAGGATCGCCACGCCGTTCCACCGGCCGGTGCCGTGCGCGGCGACCTCGTAGCCAAGCGAAGCGACCTCGGCGACGGGAAACGCCTCGGCCGCGCACTTGATCTCCTGGAGGCACAACACGTCCGGTTTCACGCGCTCAAGCCACCCGAGCAGTCGGGGCAGCCGCGAGCGCACCGAGTTCACGTTCCACGTGGCGATCCGCACGGTCGCAGCCTAACTACCGACTCCACCGCACCCGCACCAGATCCGGCCACGCCCGCAGCGCGTCGGCGTCCCCCACGGTCTCCAGCGCACTCAGTGGCCGACGGTTCCACACCGTGAGGTAGACGTCCTCGGCGCTGCCGCGCATCGTGACATCCGCTCCGTCGACCGGACCGGTGGCGGGCAGATCCGCCACCCGCTCGGTGACGACCGGTTCGGTACTCACCCGCATCAGCCAACCCGCGCCGGTATCGCTGGCATGCAGTGCGAGCGTGATCGGCGAGTCGCTGCGGAGCTTGCCGGAAGGCCGGATCACGAACCCGGTGAGCAGCTCATCGATGCCGTCGGTCGCTACAGCGGGATCGATCGGCGTCGGAGAACCCGCGGCGAGTTCGACGTCGACGCCGTGCATCGTCGTCTCGTGTGTCTGCCTGCGCGCCCAGAACGCCAGCGGTGACGGCGCTGGTAGGAATGACCAACACTCCAGGTCAGCGGGCGCGGATTCGATGACGTCCAGCAGCGCCGCGTGGCCCTTGCGGAACCAGTCGAGCAGCGCGTCATCGGCGGGACGATGCTCGGCGTCGCGGTGCGGGTCAGCGCCGGGATCGGGCTCCTCGCCGGGTGAGGTCAGTGCCTCCCGCACGTGGCGGGTAGCCCAGCGGTGCACCGCGCTGGTGTGGAAGACAACATCGCGCACCGTCCAGTCAGGGCACGTCGGCACCGCCGCGTCCCAACCCGCTTTCGCGGCGGCCGATGTCAGCCGCTCACCCGCGTCGCGCAGTGCCGCGACATATTCCGGAATCTCCATGTGGAGCAGCATGCCAGAGCCCACCGACATCATCCGGTGTATCGCGCCGCCGAGCAGGGTAGGTCGCCGAGTGACTCACGCGGCGGAACCCGGAGCGTGACCGGGTGGGGGCGATCCGTTGTCGGCGCCGCGACGTACGCTGGTGCCGTGGCTGATCTGTCCACCACCCGTCACGCGTCCCTGTCCCGTGGGACGTCGCGCAGCGGCTCGTTCCGCCCGTCGCCGGGGAGCATTCCCGACGCGCCGGGCGTGTACAAGTTCCGCGACGCCCATGGCAGGGTTATCTACGTCGGCAAGGCCAAGAGCCTGCGCAGCAGGCTGAGCAGTTACTTCGCCGACCCCGCTGGGCTGCACCCGAGAACGCGGCAGATGGTGAACACGGCGGCGGATGTCGAGTGGACCGTGGTCACCACCGAGGTCGAGGCGCTCCAGCTGGAGTACAACTGGATCAAGGAGTTCGACCCCCGGTTCAACGTCCGCTATCGCGACGACAAGTCGTATCCGGTGCTCGCGGTAACGCTCAACGAGGAGTTCCCGCGCCCGCATGTGTATCGGGGGCCGCGCAAGAAGGGCGTGCGTTACTTCGGCCCGTACGCGCACGCGTGGGCGATCCGGGAGACGCTGGACCTGCTGCTGCGGGTGTTTCCCGCCCGCACCTGCTCCAACGGCGTCTTCCGCAGGCACAAGCAGATCGGACGACCCTGCTTGCTCGGCTATATCGACAAGTGCTCGGCGCCGTGCGTCGGCGACGTGAGCCCCGAGCGGCACCGAGAGATCGTCGAGCAGCTGTGCGACTTCCTCGCCGGGCGCACCGAAAGCATGGTGCGCGAGCTGGAACGTGAGATGGCCGCCGCCTCCGAGTCGCTTGATTTCGAGCGCGCCGCGCGGCTGCGGGACGACATCGGCGCGTTGCGCAGGGCGATGGAGAAGCAGGCCGTGGTGTTCTCCGACGGCACGGACGCCGACGTCGTCGCGTTCGCGCACGACGAGCTGGAAGCGGCGGTGCAGGTGTTCCACGTGCGTGGCGGCAGGGTGCGCGGCCAGCGTGGCTGGGTGGTTGACCGCGACGAGGTGCCGGGTGAACAGGACGGCGAACAGGACGTCACAGCCGTGCGCGCCCAGCTCGTCGAGCAGTTCCTCGCCCAGTTTTACGGCGAGCAGGCCGAGCTGGCGGCTGAGGCCGAAGGCGCGGGCCCGCCGGTCCCGCGCGAGGTGCTGGTCCCCGCGCTGCCGGAAGACGCCGATGCCATCGCGCAGTGGCTGTCCGGTCTGCGGGGCTCGAAGGTGCGGCTGCGGGTGCCGCGACGTGGTGACAAACGCGCGCTCGCCGAGACCGTGGAGCGGAACGCGAAGGAGGCGCTGACCCAGCACAAGCTGCGCAGGGCGTCCGACCTCAGCTCCCGCTCGGCCGCGCTGAACGAGCTGCAGGATCTCCTTGGGCTCGATACCGCGCCGCTGCGGATCGAGTGCATTGACATCAGCCACATCCAGGGCGCGGACGTCGTCGCGTCGCTGGTGGTGTTCGAGGACGGTATCCCGCGCAAGTCGGAGTACCGGCGGTTCGCGATCAAGGAGGCGGCAGAGAAGGGCGACGTCGCCTCGATCGCGGAGGTGGTGCGCCGTCGTTTCGCCCGCTACCTCGCCGAAGCGGAGGCGCCGTCCGGCACCACGGGCACCGCGCGCGCCGCCGAAGACGAGACCGACAATCCCGGCACCACGGACGCTCCCGAGCCGCCGGACCCGAAACAGCGCAAGTTCGCCTACCCGCCGAACCTGCTTGTCGTGGACGGCGCGGGCCCGCAGGCCACGGCCGCCGCCGACGTCCTTGGTGATCTCGGCATCACCGACATCGCCGTGATCGGGCTCGCCAAGCGGCTGGAGGAGGTGTGGCTGCCAGGCGACGAGTTCCCGGTCATCTTGCCGCGCACAGCTGAGGCCTTGTACCTGCTGCAGCGGGTGCGCGACGAGGCCCACCGGTTCGCGATCCGGTATCACAGGGACAAACGAGCCAAGCGCGTGCGAGCATCGGAACTTGACGCCGTGCCTGGGCTGGGGAAGGCCCGCAAGGCCGCGCTGATCAAGCACTTCGGTTCGGTCAAGAAACTCAAGCAGGCGCGAGTCGCCGACATCGCCGAGGTCAAGGGTTTCGGCCAGGCGACAGCGGAGACGGTCTACGCGGCACTGCACGGCACAGGGCAGGACACACCGCGGGATCCGCAAGACGAGGACGGACAACAGTGAACATGAGCCAGAACACGATGCCGGGTGGCGGCGACTCCGACAACTCGGGTATGGAGGTCGCGGTTGTCACCGGTCTGTCGGGCGCGGGGCGCAGCACGGCGGCGAAGTGCCTTGAGGACCTCGGCTGGTTCGTCGTCGATAACCTGCCGCCTGAGCTGATCACCACCATGGTGGAGCTCGGCGCGCAGGCGCGCGGCGCGATCACGAAGGTCGCCGTGGTGATGGACGTCCGGTCGCGGGCGTTCACCGACGATCTCGCCGCTGTGATCAAGGAGTTGGACGCGCAAGGGTACAAGCCGAGGGTGCTGTTCCTCGAGGCGACCGACGAGGTGTTGATCCGGCGGTTCGAGCAGGTGCGGCGGACCCACCCGATGCAAGGCGACGGCAGACTCTCCGACGGCATCGTCGCCGAACGCGCGCTGCTCGCGCCGCTGCGGGACGAGGCGGACGTCGTCGTGGAGACGTCATCGCTGTCGGTGCACGACCTACGCGCCAAGATCGAGGAGACGTTCGGCAGTGAGGCGAGCCTGCGCACCAAGATCACCGTGTTGTCGTTCGGCTACAAGTACGGGCTGCCCATGGACGCTGACCTCGTCGTCGACGTCCGGTTCCTGCCGAACCCGTTTTGGATCCCCGAGCTGCGCGACTACACCGGGCTCGACAGCGAGGTGAGCAACTACGTGTTGACCCAGGAGGGTGCCGAGGACTTCTTGACCCGCTACCAGGAGCTGCTGCGGATCGTCGGTGCCGGCTACCGGAGAGAGGGCAAACGCTACCTGACGCTGGCGGTCGGGTGCACCGGCGGCAAGCACCGCAGCGTCGCGATGTCGGAGGAGCTCGCCCGGCGGCTCTCGGCGGAGGACGACTCGCTGTCGGTCAAGGTCGTGCACCGGGACCTTGGCCGTGAGTGAGAGCGGTGACGCGACCGACGCGGGCCGGATCAGCGGTGCGTCGGGGCGCCCGCTGCGAGCTGTTGCCCTTGGCGGTGGCCACGGCCTGCACACCACCTTGTGCGCGCTGCGGAAACTGACCGCGGACGTCACCGCCGTGGTCACGGTCGCCGACGACGGTGGCTCTTCCGGCAGGTTGCGCAGCGAGCTCGGCGTGCTGCCACCGGGTGATCTGCGGCAGGCGCTGTCGGCGCTGGCGACGGCGGAGGACGGCGACGCGCTGTGGGCGCGGGTGTTTCAGCGGCGGTTCGGTGGCAGCGGGGCGCTCGCGGGCCACGCGGTGGGGAACCTGTTGCTCGCCGGGCTGTTCGAGGAGGTGGGTGACCCGGTCACCGCGCTCGACGAGGCGTGTGCGCTGCTCGGTATCGCCGGGCGGGTGGTGCCGATGTCGGTCGACCCGCTGTGCATCGAGGCCGAGGTGTCGGGACTGAACGGCAGCGACGAGCCGAGCATCATCCGTGGTCAGGTCGCGGTGGCCAGTACCCCCGGCAGGGTGAGACGAATCTCGCTACACAACGCGCGGGATCGGGACGCGGAGCCGCAGGCATGCGCGGCGGCGGTGACCGCGGTGCGGGAGGCGGACCTCGTCGTGCTGGGACCTGGGTCCTGGTTCACCAGTGTGTTGGTGCACGTCATGTTGCCCGATCTGCGCGATGCGCTGGTTCGAACGGCGGCGCGTAAGGTGGTCGTGCTGAATCTGGTGCCGCAGCCAGGGGAGACTGCTGGGTACTCGCCGGAGCAGCACGTCGATGTCCTGCGCGCGCAGGCTCCCGAGTTGCGCGTGGACGCGGTGATCGCCGATCGTGGGTCGGTTCCCGCACCCGCGCGGTTGTACCGTGCCGCCGACGCGGTCGGGGCGCGGGCGGTGCTCGCCGACGTGGCTGACCCGAGCGTGTCCGGTAGGCATGCTCCGGATGCGCTCGCGGCGAGTGTGCGAGAGGCTTTCGGGATTCGTGCGGGACGTGATGGCGCGTAACGCGGGAGCGGGGAGTGCCGAAGACCGCTCGCGGGGTCGAGCGAACCACTGAAAGGGTGAGCGAAAGGAAGTGGAGAGGCAATGGCGATGACCGCCGCCGTCAAGGACGAGCTGAGCAGGCTGGAGATCACCAAGATCGGGCCTAGGCGTTCCGAGGTGGCGTCGATGTTGCGATTCGCGGGGGGCCTGCACATCGTGAGCGGCAGGGTGGTCGTCGAGGCCGAGCTTGACACGGGCTCGGTCGCGCGCAAGCTGCGTAAGGAGATCCACGAACTGTACGGGCATCACTCGGATGTCCATGTGATCTCGTCCGGTGGGCTGCGAAAAGGCACTCGCTACGTCGTGCGTGTCGTTAAGGACGGCGAGGGGCTGGCGCGGCAAACGGGTCTGATCGACCAGCGGGGACGTCCGGTGCGGGGTCTGCCCGCCGCGGTGGTGTCCGGCGGCATCGCCGACGCCGAGGCGGCATGGCGGGGCGCGTTCCTCGCACACGGCTCGCTCACCGAGCCGGGTCGCTCGTCGTCGCTGGAGATCACCTGCCCTGGGCCCGAGGCGGCACTGGCGCTGGTCGGTGCCGCGCGCCGGATCGGCATCCAGGCGAAGTCCCGCGAGGTCAGGGGAGCGGACCGTGTCGTCGTCAGGGACGGCGACGCCATCGGAGTGCTGCTGACAAGGCTCGGCGCGCACGCGAGCGTGCTGCGCTGGGAGGAACACCGGATGCGACGCGAGGTGCGTGCCACGGCGAACCGGCTGGCCAACTTCGACGACGCGAACCTGCGTCGCTCGGCGCGGGCGGCGGTCGCCGCCGCGGCACGGGTGGAGCGTGCGATGGAGATCCTCGGTGAGAGCGCCCCCGAACATCTGCTGTCCGCGGGCAGGCTGCGGCTGTCCAACCGGCAGTCCTCGCTGGAGGAGCTGGGACAGCTCGCCGACCCGCCAATGACCAAGGACGCCGTCGCGGGCCGCATCCGCAGACTGCTCGCGCTGGCGGACAAGCGCGCCAAGGATCTCGGCATCCCGGACACCGAATCGGCCGTCACCGAGGACATGCTCGAAGCCGAAGCGTGACGGTCTGTCACCACCAGTAACGGTGAATGAACGCCGAATGCCCAGACCAGGTGCGGCGAGCCGCCAGCTGGCAGGCTACCGTCTGACGTCGTGCGTGAGGATGCGAGCGGGATGATCGACGGTGGCCTTGACGGCGGCCTTGCCCGCAGGCTCAAGGCGCTCGCCTGCACGGCCCCGTTGCACGACCTCGATGCCCGCAAGGCGAAGCTGGATTGGGCCGACGCCACGGCGTACCAGATGGCCGAGATCGCGTTGCACACGATCGATCAGGTCACCGTGGCCATGGATTTCGACACCGGCGCGGGCCACGAGGTGATCGTGCGCAGGCTGTTGCCGTTCATCGCCGCGCAGGCGCCACATAGAGACAAGGCTGAGCACGAGAAGGTCGCCCGGTGGGTGCTGGACAACCTGCTCAACGTCGGCACCGTTGATCGCGGCTTCCGCAGTATCTACGGCACGGTCGGGCCGGACGGTGCCTACGAGCGCAGGGCGTTCGACTTCAAGCTGCTGGTTGAGCTGTCCGCGCCCAACGGCGAGATCTACCTGCGAGCTACCGACGAGGCGATCAACGTGCTGGTGGGGGCGCTGGACACCGACGTAGAGTCGGCTCAGATCGCCGCCGAGGTGAAGCTGGAGAACCTGATCAAACGCGGCAGGTTGGCCGATGCCAAGCTGGCCGCCGAGCAGGCCCGCTACCGCACCGTGCAGTACGGCGAGACGCTGCGCACGATCCTGGACGCCACGCGGCGCGACGTCCGTTCCGTTGACTGGGAGCACGCCGTGCCCGAGCTGCTCGACTCCGCGCTGGAGCACATTGAGTCGCGGTTCCAGGCGGAGAACGCGATCTTGCGCAACATCACCAAGGCGCGCGACGAGGCGGAGGACCCTGGTCGTAAGCGCAGCGCGGCGGAGCTGGTGGAGATCGTCACCGACTGCATCACCCGTCACACCCAGCTGCAGGCCCGGCTGCAGGCCGCTGGCGCGTACTTCCGCGCGGAGCAGGACCGGCAGCAGTTCGCCGGACCACCTCGGAAGGGCGGCGTCGACGTCTTCGGACAGCTGCTTGTGCCGACGCTCGGCTTGGCCATGGGGAAGGCGAAGGCACCCGTTGAGGCGTACTTCCGTGCCGCGAGCGGGCCAAGTACCCCTGGCGTCGCGACCTTGCCGTCACTGGTGTCGATGCTGCTGCGGCCCGCGCCGGAACGGAGCACGCTCGTCGGGGAGCTGCCGGAGCCGGAGCTCGCGCCCGCCGAGGACGCCGATCGGTTCAGCGAGCAGCACTGGCGCCGCGCCGACGAGCTATTGGATCTCGCCGAGGTGCCGCGCAGGCTGTCCGGGCTGCTGGAGGAAGCCAGGGAGATTGACGCCGATCTGGCGCGGCTGATCGCGCTGCGGGTGCTGCACGCCTACAGCCCCGAGATCGGCGGGGCGGTGCGCACCGGCGAGACCACCGCGTTGATCGCCGTCGACGACGGCACTCCACTGGACGACCCGGAGTTCGGCGGCGCCGACCTGTTGGTCGCCACGGCGGTGTTGTCCGAGGAGTTGGCAGCCGTCCCCACCAACGCCGAGGAGGTCGCGTGAATTCACCACGGGAGACCGCCAAGGACGCCGAGTCGGCCGCACGCCTGATCGCCTATGGGCTTCGGCCGAAACAGCTGCCCGCCCGCGACGCGAGCTACGCCGAGCTGGTGCGCCGTTACGGCGAGGACCGCGAGTTCACCCAGCTCACCCAGTCGGTCGCGGCAGGGCTCGGGCTGATGGTGCTCGACGTCAGCCACCAGGCGGGCGCGGTACTGGCCGCCACGGACGAGTCCGCGTTCGAGATCAAGATGGACAGCTACGCGCGGCAGAGCAAGATCCGCGAGCGACGCGAGACCGAGAAGGTCATGCACGGCATCGTCCATCTCGCGGTGGCGGCGCTGGCGTTCCCGCGCCCTGACGACCTCGGCAACGACACCTACGTCGGCAGGGTCACCGTCGACCAGGTGGACGCCGTGGTGCGGGAAGCGTGCCGCATCCTGGACGAACGCGCCGAGCAGGCGGAGGCGAACGGCGACCCGCCTTCCGACGCGCCCGAACTGGAGCAGGCGTGGCGTGCCTACGCGCGACGGCCAGAGACAGCCACGACCAAGGACGGCAGGCTCTCTCCTGACACCACGCGCGGCATGATCAGCAGGGCGCTGCGGTTCCTGTCCGAGCAAGGTTTTCTGGTGCACGTCAGCGCCGACGACGGCGGTACGTACCGGACGACGCCGCGCTACCAGGTGCAGGTGCGGGAACTGGCGGCCGATGCCGCGTTCACCGAGCTGCTTGAGCTCGACGTGGTGGCGGTCTCGGGCGAGGACGGGTCACTGCGCGCGGGCACCACCGGGACGTTGTAGCGGACCGCGAGGCGTTACCGGGCTCGCTCGGAGCATTAGAGGACCACTAGGACAACGAGGACCACCAGGGCCCACCAGGACACAGTAGGAGCGGCGATGTACGAGCTATCCCGGGTGCGGTTGCATTCCGTCGGCCCAGCGGGCGCGCGGTACCAGGACGTCGTACTTGACCTGAGCGGGGTGGGGGAGCCGGTCAGCTCGCCGTCACAGGAGGCGCTGTTCAGCGCGGGCGTGCACCTGAACGATGAGCAGGCTGGCCCACCGAGGCGGCCGTCGCCCGCGAGTGTGCTGTTCCTGGAGAACGGCGGCGGCAAGTCGGTGCTGATCAAGCTGATCTTCTCGGTGATGCTGCCTGGCCGCAGGCAGGTCGTCGGAACCACCAACACCCGCGTGCTGGAGAAGTTCGTCGGCGCCAAGGACGTCGCGCACGTGGTACTGGAGTGGCAACACACCCAGACCGGGCAGCGGGTGATCACCGGAAAGGTCTCGGAGTGGCGCGGGCATGTCGTCTCGTCCGATCCCGCCAACCTGCTCGACGCCTGGTATTGCTTCCGGCCCAGCGTGTCACTGCAGCTCGATTCGCTCCCGCTCACCGAGGACAACCGGTTGCTGACGATGTCGGCGTTCAAGGACCAACTCGACGCGCATTACCGCGAGGCCACCGAGATCGAGCTGTTCTGGACCCGCAAGCACCACGAGTGGACCGAACACCTCGGCATGATGGGCCTGGACACCGAGCTGTTCCGCTACCAGCGGGCGATGAACGCGGGAGAGGGCGAGGCCGCGGATGCGTTCTCGTTCGGGACCGATGAGGCGTTCGTGGAGTTCCTGCTGCGGGCGGTACTCGACGAGCAAGCGCCCGCCGACTTGGCGGACGTGGTGCGCAACTACGCCGACAGCCTGAGCCAGCGCGGCGAGCTGATGAACGAGCGCGATTTCGTGTCCGGCGCACTGGAGCTGCTGGCGCCGCTGGTGGAGGCCGAGTCGTTCGCGGCGGCGTCTCGTTCGCTCGCGGAGACGGCAGCCAGGGAGGCCGGTGAGTTCGCCGCCGCCGTCATCGCGAGGGACGCCGCGGAGAAGGAACGTCTGGGAGGGCTGTCGCAGCAGGTCGAGGAGCTACGCGACGCCGAACGACTCGCCGAGGGTGATCTGCGCAGGCGCAACGCCGTGGTGACCGAGCTGCGCAGGGTCGTAGCCGGACTGCGGCTGGACGCGGCGCAGGCGGATTCCGACCGGCTCGCCGAGCAGGTCGCCGAGGCTCGGACGACGGCGCGCGCGTGGCGAGCGACGTCGACGGTGCTCGGTCACATGGCCGCCGCGCGCAAGGCGGACGCGACCCGCAAGTTGGTGGGCAACCGGGAGCAGCGCGCGCAACCCGCGCTGGCGGCGAAGGAAGAGGCGGCGACGGCGCTGGCACGCGGGTTGCTCGCCATCGCCGAGAACGCGGGGGCTGACGCGGACGCCGCCGAACGTGAGGCCGACGAGGCGCGTGCCGCCGCCGACGAAGCGCAGCGCGAGCGTGATGCCGCGACGAGGACCGCCGCTGAGCATGGCGCTCGCGCGGACTCACTGCAGGTCCGTATCGACGAGGTCAACGACAGCGTGAGACAGGCGGTCGCGGCGGGCACGCTGCCCAGCGGTACCGAGGTCGCCGACGCCGAGCGGCAGGCTCGCGCGGCCGCCGAGGACGCCGAGTCCGCGCTGATGCGGGCCGAGCGCGAGCTGGAACGGGTGGAAGCAGAGCTCGCCGAGGCCCAAGACACCCTGCATGGGCTCGACCAGCGGCGGTCGGCGGCCGAGAGCGCGCGGGAGAGCGCCGATGCCGAGCTGGCGACCGCGCGGCGCAGGGCGGAGACACTGGCCGCCGAACCGAGGCTCGCCGAGGTGCTCGGTGTCGATGATGTCCGGCTGGATACCGACCTGGAGTCGCTGCGGGCGCGCCTGGCGGAGGCGCGCGGTGATACCGAGCGCGCGCAGACCGAGTTGTGGGTCGCGGCGTCGAACGACGAACGTGCGCTGGCCGCGCTCGGCAGTGGAGGACTGCTTCCCGCGCCCGACGACGTCCGCGAGGCGTTGGACCTGCTGGAACAGCACGGCATCACCGCGTGGTCCGGGCTGCGGTTCCTGTCCACACTGGACGCCGAGCGCAGGCGGGCCGCACTGCTGCGGTACCCGCACCTGGTGTCCGGTGTGCTCATCAACGACCCCGCGAGGCTGGCGCAGGCCGAGCAGGTGCTGACCGAGGCGACGCTGCTACCGAGCGCTGTGCTGGCGGTCGGGGTGACCAGCACGCTCACGGCGGACGGCGGCTCCGGCGAGACCTCCCACCTCACCGACGCGCTGGCGCCCGGAGCGAGCTTCGTCGTGCCGCCGAACCCCGCGCTGTATGACGAGGACGCGGCGGAGGAGACTCGCGAGGCGATCGCGGCGCGGCAGTCGCGGCGACAGGAGGAACTGGCCAGGTTGGGGGAGCGCGCGGAGGGCGATGCCGCGCTGGAGTGGAAACTGGCCGCGTGGCGGGAGGACTATCCCGCTGGTGCGCTGACCACGCTGGCGGAGCGGGCCGACGCCGCCAAGTCCGAGCACGACGCCGCCGTCGCCGCCGCGCGTGAGCAGCGTGCCACGGTCGACCGGCTCGCGGAGCGGCGGGCGGAGCTGCGTGCCGAGATTCCCGGTCTGCGCGACACCGCACGGCAGGCCGCGGCCGACCTGGGTGCCATCAGTGAACTGGCCACCGCCGCCGCCCGGATCGGGCAGTGGACGGCCGACTGCGCCGCCGCGCGGGAGGCGGCCGAGCAGGCACGGCAGGAGGCCGAAGCGGCGGAGGCCTCGGCGGTGCGATGGCGGGAGCGAATCGCGGAGGCGCAGCGAAAGGCCGACGAGCACAAGCGGACGGCGTCCAGCGCGCGAGCGGAACTCGCCGAGGTACCCGGTGGTGGCTCGGTGAGCACCGACCAGCCGGTGCCGGAAGAACCGGTCGCGGTACTGCGGCAGAGCTTCGCGGCGGCAGCGGCCGCCTACGCGAAGGTGGAGGTCGGCAATGACCTGCGTGCCGAGCTGGATCACGCCGAGCACGCCGAGGCGACCGCACGCGCCGCGCTTGAGGCGCTCGACCCGGACGTCCGGATGCTGGCCACGAAGCTGCTCGACACCCCGGACGGCTCGGACGCGGCCGCGCGGGAAGCGGCGGAACGCCGAGCGGAGCGGGCGCTGCAGGCACTGGAGATGGAACGCGGCGACGCGATCGGTGTGCTCGCGGCTCGCAGGGCGGAGTACGAGGCGCTGCCCGCCGCGCCGTCCGTGCTTGACTCGATGGAACGACCCAGTTCCATCACCTACGGTATGGACCTGATCGAGTCCGCGACGGAAGAGGCCTCGTCCGCAGCGCGCGAGGTGGAGGAACTGCAGACCGCCCGCGCCGAAGCCGAGCACGCGTTGCGGACAGCGGAGGCGGCCGCGACTGGTTTCGGCATGCTCGCGGAGTCGCTTGCGTCCGTAGCGGAAGGACATGCGGGCGATGACGTCAGCCCCTATGACGGTGACGTCGACACCGCACGGGAGCGCGCACAGACCCTGACCGGCAAGCTCAGCACGGCACAAGCCGCGGTGACTGACGCCGAGAGGACGATGCGCGGTTACGTCGACGAGCTGGTGCAATACGCGGCGGAGAAGCGTTTCGAGCAGCTGAGCAGCCCGGTGCGCAGGCAGATCATCTCGGTGCGTCGCGACTCGCTACCCGAACACGCCGAGGAGTGGGTGGCCGCGCTGCGGCCCCGGTTGCGCACGCTGACCGGCGATCTCGACCAGATCGATCGGCACCGTTCAGGGATCGTGACCCGGCTGCAAGGCATGGTCGAAGGCGGCTTGCGGGTGCTGCGGGCGGCACAGCGGTTGTCGCGGCTCCCGGATGGCCTCGGTGACTGGTCCGGCAGCGAGTTCCTGCGCATCCAGTTCGCGGAGCCGGACGAGTCGCAGCTGGCGGAGCAGCTGGGCGAAGTCGTCGACGAGGCGGCCGCCGCACAGGTGCGGGACGCGAAGCGTGGTAAGGGCGGAAAGGACGGTAAGAACGACGGGATGTCGCTGCTGCTGCGCGGTGTGCGGGCGGCGGTGCCGAAGGGGTTCCGGATCGACATGCTCAAGCCGGACTCGGTGCTGCGTACGGAACGGCAGCGGGTGTCGGAGATCCGCGACGTCTTCTCTGGGGGCCAGCAGCTCACGGCGGCGATCATCCTGTACTGCACGATGGCCGCGCTGCGGGCTAACGACAAGGGTCGCCTGCGTGACCGGCATTCCGGAGTGCTGTTCCTCGACAACCCGATCGGCCGTGCCTCCGCGGGTTATCTGCTCGAACTGCAGCGCGCGGTCGCGGAGGCGCTCGGGGTGCAGCTGATCTACACGACGGGCCTGTTCGATGCCGGAGCGTTGAGTGAGTTTCCGTTGATCATTCGGATGCGCAATGACGCCGATCTTCGTGCTGGCCGCAAGTACCTCTCGGTCGACGCCACGATCCGCAACCATCTTGATGGTCTCGGCGACGAGGACGGTGTCGCCCGGCTGTCGGCGACAAGGGTGTATCAGCGCACGGGGTGACCGGGCCTGGCGGTCGGGCGCGGCGGCCACGGTGCGGGCCGCGTACACGCCACATCGCCTCCGCTACCCGCGAGAACGGGTCACGGAGGCGATGTGTGATGCGGTGTCGACGGTTCGCCGCCGCCTCAGCGAGGCTCGGCGATGTCGTCGACGGTCTCCTTGATGGCGCGGGAACTAGGCCGACCGTCGCCATCCGCCGTGAGCGTCGCCGTAGGCTGCGGCTCGATGTCGTGCACCACGTCCCAGTAGTGCTTGTCGAAGCCGGTGACCTCGACCTCTTCGGTGACGCGGAGTCCGCTGGTTCGCTCGAGGATGAACGACAGCACGGCGGCGGTGACGAGTCCGAGCGCCACGGTCACGGCCAGGCCGAGCAACTGCCAGCCGACGTTGACCTCAGCGTTCTGGAACGCGTACGTACCCGACTCGACGCCGAAGTATCCACCGTGCGGCGTCCCCCACTGAATCAGCCCGACGATGATGATTCCGTAGGCGCTCGAACCGATGAGCAGTGGACCGAGCTTGTGTTCGTCGTGCTCGTGACGCTGCGTCCACTCGTAGATCAGGTAGGCGACCACCGGAGCGAACAGTGCGACCAGGAACATCTGCCATGGCTTGTAGATGTCGAACGCCGGTGCCCCGGACAGATAGCCCGCGAGCGGGCCGAGCAGCGTGTAGATGTAGTTCTTCGTGCGATACGCGATCAGCAGCCCGGTTATCGCTCCGCCTGCCCAGGACAGCGCGAAGTTGTTGAATGCGATACCGACGCTGGAGTCGGCCATGGTGACGCTGACGAACAGCGCTTCCGGGTCGAAGAAAAACCCGCACGACAAGATCACCAGCGGCAGCCCGCCGAAGATGACGACGAGGCCGACCGCTGCCAAGCCAAGGTTGTAGTTGCGGTACTCGCCGATCCTCGGATGCGGCCGATACATGCCGATACGCTGTCCGACCCTGCGCGTCAGGTACACCCCGACCACGCCGGCGAACACGTAGACGAACGCGGACCCGAAGAAGTCGTGGTAGCCGAGGTTCGTCAACGGCCCGGTCGAACCCCACGTCAGCCAGCTGAGCACGGACGACGTGATGGCCGTGAAGACCGAGATGATGTAGTAGGCGGACGGCTTGATCCGTTCCTCGCATCCGAAGTGGATCAGCACGTTGATGATGCCCGCGAAACAAGCCAGGAAGAAGATGAAGATCTGCTGGTTGTTCAGCGCGGCGCCCATACCCGCCGCGGGGTCGACGTTCTGCGCGGTCTCGTTCGCGAGCGCACCACCTAGCCACCAGTCCGCGATCGATTGCCAGTACGGGTTGGCTACCTCGAATGCGACGTAGTACTGCCAGTTCCAGATGGCGAACCCGATCAGGAAGTACACGGCGAACCCGATGAAGAAGCCAAGGAGCTTCTGGATGACGGCGTCGAAGGCGTTCGCACGCCGGACACCGCCAAGGCTCACGAGTAGCAGGCCGACGACGATGAAGATCGCGCCAACGGTGCCCGAAGCGTAGAGGACGTTCTGTACGAGCGAGTTCGTCGTGACTTGATCCGGATACGTTTGCTGCGTGAACAATTGCCCCCCAGCCCACAGCGTGGGTATGGCGGTTGGTGTCATGAGCACTCCTCACGGACGTCGTGATGTTGGCAGCGCAGCCTGGATATGTGACCTAAATCATGGTGCGCGACGCCGCCGTTGTAAAGAGTGGCATGAAACAATGTTGCTTTTAGTTCAACAGTGAGGTCGCGATACATCGCGCTGAGCTGGAGTAACAGCGCAGGCTTGATATTTTCGTTCAACGATTGAACGTGAGCGGATACGGCGCCATCGTGTGTCGGTAGCGCGCACGTGATGAGTCAACACCAGGGGCGGCGGTCGCGGCGTGCATATGCGTACCGCCGGTGGTGAACCCCTGCATACGGGGCGATTGACAGGTGCGCGATCCGTTTGGCGACACCGCTGGCTCGTTGCCCCTCGCGTACCGGCCGGTTACCGAGCTACCTGTATCACGGAACGGTAACAATCCATGCTTCGCGTGAGCCGCGTTAACTGGCCGTGAGAAGGGGTGTGCACGTGGTGACGCGCTGTGTTGGTCGACGTTGAGGCTGAGACTTTATTATCTGAATATTTACTATGACATAATCCATAGAGCGCCGAATGGCGCCGGGTGTCGCGTCGACAGGATCAGACCACAACAGCACGGAAGAGAGGGAGCTTCGCCACCGTTTGGTGTGCGAGCTTGAGTCGGAAGGTGAGCGACAGTGCTGCTTCAGGAAGCCGTGCGTGCCGCCGTGTCGTGCCGGATCAGTCCGGTCGCGAGCGCGTTCATAATCGCTTGCGCGCGGTTGGATGCGCCGAGCTTGTCGTAGATGCGGGCGACATAGGTTTTGGCGGTGGAGGGGCTGAGGTAAAGCTCGCGGGCGATGGCGGGGATGGATAGCCCGTTACCGAGCAGTCGCAGTACTTCTGCTTCTCGCGGGCTCAGGGTGTAGCGGGCTTGTGCGTCCTGCTTACGGGTAAGTGCGTCGGCAAGACCCGTCGCGGTGAACGAGGACGCGGCGACGGCGGCGTGCCGGATGGCGGACAGCACCTCGTGCGTCGGTGCGGTCTTCGCGACGAAGGCTGATGCGCCGTTCTCCAGCGCGCGGAACAGGACGTCGTCTTCGCCGTTCGACGTGAGCACGACGATGCCAAGTTCGGCGTACCGGTCACGGAGCTCGCGGGCGAGGGCGAGCCCATCGCCATCGGGCAGTGCGGCGTCGACGGTCACGACGTCCGGTGCGGTGGCCGCGATGACGCGTCGTGCCTGCTCAATACTGTCGGCTTCGGCGACAACCTCCAGGTCCTCCTGGCCGGACAGCAGGCCGGTCAGCCCAAACCTGGTCAGCGTGTGCCCGTCAACAACAGCGACTCGTGCTGGCATGTCCTATCCCGTCGGCTCGGCATGGCGGTTGGTTACGCCCTAACAACATCCCTCCTCGACGGGGTTATCGATGGTTAAGTCGTTCGCGCTACATGTCGTAATCGATCTGAGTCACAACGAAAGTCGTATTGGTGCGCATTTGGGGGTTGACGCGGCCATCGCGGTTACAGCGCGACTACCGAGAGGAGTGCCCCGACCAGCAGAAATGGGCCGAACGCGAGCTGACTGGACAGTGTGACGCGGCGGGTGATGAGCAAGCCGATGCTCGTCAGGCCGAACAACACGAAACCGGCCGCGGTTCCCAACGCGAGAACCGGCCAGCCAAGCCAGCCGAATGCCATGCCGAGCAGTCCGGCGAGCTTGACGTCGCCGAGGCCGAGCTCGCCGGGTCGCAGGCAGGCGAGTAGGTAGAACGATGCCGCGAGTGCGAGGCCGCCGAGTAGGGCGCGTCCCAGTGCGGCCATGTCGGCATTCGCGACCGCGGCGACGGTGAAGAGCGCTATCGCGGCTGGGTAGGAAGGCAGCGTGAGACGGTCGGGGAGTCGCTGCACCCGCGCGTCTATGGCGGCTAGCGCGACGCCGAGCACGCTGAGGAACGCGAACGCCGCCGCGTCCCATTGGCCCGCGAACCGGCCGAGCACGAGCGCGAGCACAACCGCGGTAGCTAGTTCGAGTAGCAGGGGAGTGGTGAGCGAGGCTCGGCATGACGGGCAGCGCGTGCTAAGCCAGCGGAAGCCTCGCCATCTGGGTAATCGCTGCTGGCATCCAGGACATGTGTCGCGTAGTGGCTCGCCGGATGGCACAGCGTGCCGGATCACGAGGCCGCGTAGGACCGGGGCGAGCAGGACACCCAGCAGTACCCCTGCCGCTGCCCAGGTCGCGTTCATGCGCCCGACGGTATGCGGCGAGGAGGCGAGAAGGAACGACTGCGACGCAACTCTGTCCGATTGATGCGCTTTGTCGGTCAAACGGATGACATGTCATCCGTTTGGAAAGCGATTCCTGTCTGTTTGACCGATTATGCGGATGTCCAGTTAGGAGCACTCTCGCCTGTGCAGGCGGCACAGGGCCGCCACGCCGGTGGGGCCACCGGTGCAACCGCATCCACCAGGGAGAACTCCGATGCTGTACTACTTCACGTTGCTGCAGAGCTTCCTCGCGAAGCCGTTCGACAAGGACCGTGAGAAGGGCGCGACCGCCGTCGAATACGGCCTCATGGTCGCCGCCATCGCGGCTGTCATCGTCGCCATCGTTGTCACCCTCGGCGGCAAGATCAACACCGCTTTCAACACGGTGGTCACCGAACTTCCCTGACGCGGCCAGAGCGGTGAGGCGGTCGTGACGGCCGCCCCACCGCATCCGCTCTCGCACGTGGGGACTCATGCGTTCTCACGCCGCTCGTGTGGGCAACTGAAGGAGACAGATCATGAGGCTCGGGCACAGCCACAGTCGCGACGATCGCGGCGCGGCTGCGGTCGAGTTCGCCATTGTGCTGCCGGTATTGCTGCTGCTCGTGTTCGGCATCATCGACTTCGGGCGCGCGTTGAATGCGCAGGTCACCCTCACTCAGGCTGCCCGAGAAGGCGCGCGTCTCGAAGCGCTTGACCAGGACGACGTCGTGAATCGCACGCAGGCAGCGGCAACCGGGCTTAGTCCGGTTCCGGGAGTCTCCATCTCGTCGTCTTGCCCTGACAACGACGACGCCGTCGTCACCGTCACCTACACCTTTGAGTTCGCCACGCCGGTCGGTGCGATCGGCGCCATGTTCGGGGGTAACAGCTACGGCGATCCCATCACGTTGACGTCTGAGGGAGTCATGCCATGCGAAGGCTGATGCGGGTGCCGCATCACAGAGGGCCAGCTAACGACAGGGGCGCCGTTGGTGTGCTGGTCGGAGTCTTGGTCTCGGCTGGGGTGCTGTTCGGCTTCGCGGCGCTGGTCATCGACGTCGGCCAGATCTACGGCGAGCGTGCCTATCTGCAGAACGGCGCCGATGCGGGCGCGCTCGCGGTGGCGCAGGCTTGCGCGAGCCAGGACGTTGAATGCTCGACGTTGCTCGGTGCCGAGAACACCGCCAAACGCTACGCCGACGAGAACAGCACGGACGACGGCGTCTCCGCGCTCGACGGCGACTTCACCTTTCCGGTGTGTGGGAGTGACGACCTGGGCTTGCTTCCTCCCTGTCCTGGATCGAGCGGAGCCATCACCGATTGCCCGTCGGCACCGCCGTCCGGCGTGGAGTACGTCGACGTGCACACCGCGACGCTTACCAGTGACGGCGCAAGCCTGCTTCCACCAGTATTCGCGCGCACCATACTTGGCAACGAGGACTACGACGGTAAGAAAGTCAGGGCCTGCGCCCGCGCACAGTGGGGACCACCAGAGACCGCGAACACCATCGCTGTCACGATTTCAACCTGCGAGTGGAAGCAAGCGACCGCGGACGGAACCGTTTACGCTCCTTACCCGCTGGATCCAGACCCGTCTAGTCAGCCATTCTTCTACGCACCATTTGACCGAGTGTTGCGGCTGCATGACCCACATGAGGACAGCAGCACGGCCGGCGATGACGGGAGTTGTCAGGACCCGAAAGCTGTCGACGGTCCGGGACAGTTCGGCTGGGTCGATGATCCCGACTCCACCTGTTCGGTCTTCATCGATGGCGGGACCTACTCGTCCGATACCGGTGCGCCGGCGAGCAAGTCGTGCAAAGACTTGCTTCACAAAGCGTGGACGGAGCACACGCCGGTATTCATTCCGCTCTACTCAGAGGTGTCCGGAACAGGAACCAACGGGACGTACACGTTCGACGGCTTCGCGGCGTTCATCGTCACCGGCTACCACCTTCCCGGCTTCAAGGAGTCGGACTGGGCCAACCCGCTCAATGACTGCCACGGCCCGGAGAAGTGCATCAACGGCTTCTTCGTCGACACCACCATGCCGTCCACCGGAACGATCGGTGGTCCTGACAGAGGCGTGGACATCGTCGTTCTCACCGGCTGATCAGCCAGTCGTTACCACGAAAGAGGAACCATGAACCGTCGCATCGTCGCCATCATCGTCGCGGTGTTGCTTGCCGTGGTCGGCACGACGGCCGTGCTGATCTACGTCAACAACGCCGACGCACGGGCCATCGAAGGCAAGGAACCCGTCCCCGTACTCGTCGCGGAGGAGTCGATTCCGGCAGGCACCTCGGCGGAGGACGCCAAGGCGCTGCTACGCGCCGAGAACATGCCCGCCGAGTCGGTGCCCTCCGATGTGCTCGGCTCAATCGACGCCGACATCGAGGAGTTGGTGACCTCGGCGCCGCTAGCACCGGGGCAACTACTCACCCGATCCGTGTTGGTGGATCGATCTGTCCAGGAATCGATCGCGTTGCCCAAGGGCAAGCTGGCCGTCACCATTCCGGTCGAGGCTGGCAGTCAGGGCGACGAGCAGCTGACATCCGGCCTGCATGTGGCGGTGTTCGACACCTTCACGGTTGAGCAGGGCGCTGGCCCCGGGTTCATCCCCTCCGGCGAAAAGCTGATGTTCAAAAAGGGCAACAACCACGCGACGCGGCTGTTGTTGCCCAAGGTCGAGGTGATCGACGTCGTCGCTGAGAAGTCACGGGACGAGGAGCGTTCCGCGAGCGGCTTCGGCAAGTACCTGGTCACCGTCGCGGTGTCGCAGCAGGAAGCCGAGAAGCTGATCCACGCGCTCAACACCGGCACCGTCTCGCTCGCCCAGGTGAACGACGACTCCAAGGTCAAGCCCGGTAGGGGCGTCGACAACCGGAACCTCTTCAACAAGGGAGCCTGATCATGTCGATCTTGTGGCAAGCGGTCGGGCGCTCACCCGAACTCGCCGCGAGCATCGGTGGTCGCGTCCGCGCCGCCGACACTCTCGCCGACGTGGAACAGCTGCTCACCGCGGATTCCAGCGAGACACTCGTGGTGATCGGTCCCGACATCGAGACGGAGGCCGCACTCGCGTTCGCGGCGGGGCAACGGTTGCGGCGGCCAGCGCTCGGCGTGGTGCTGTTGCGGGAACACGTCGACGTAGACCTGCTAACCAGGGCGTTGCGCTCGGGCGTCCGGGAGGTTGTCACCGCAGGGGAGTTCGCCGAGCTGGCCCAGGCCTGTGAACGTTCCCGTGCGTTGTCTCGAAGCGCGCCGGTTCCGCATGCCGAAGCTGAAGCAGGCAAGGGACAGGTCGTCACGGTCTTCTCCGCCAAGGGCGGGTGCGGTAAGACAACCCTCGCGGTCAACCTCGCGCTCGCGCTGGCTGACGGTGGCGCCCGGTCGGTGTGCCTCGTCGACCTCGACCTCGCGTTCGGGGACGTCGCTATCAACCTGCAACTCGATCCGAATCGGACACTTACCAACGCACTGTCGATGGTTGGGCGGATGGATGAGACCGGGGCGACGTCGCTGCTCACGCCGTATCGTGACGGACTGTCCGTGCTGATGGCGCCAGTGACGCCTGGCGAGGCGGAGAAGATCCCTGCCGCGCTGGTCACCGAACTGCTCGACGCGCTGCGCAAGACCGTCGACTACGTTGTTGTCGACACGCCGTCGCAGTTCAGCGAGCACGTGCTGAACGCGATGGATGCCTCGCAGCACCACGTGTTGCTCACGACTCCCGACGTGCCCGCGCTGAAAAACCTACGCCTCACCCTCGACATGCTCGACCTGCTGTCGTACCCGAGGGAGATGCGCTCGGTTGTGCTGAACCGCTCTGACGCCAAGGTCGGTCTATCCACTGAGGACGTCGCGCGAGTGGTGCGCGCTCCCATCGCGGCGTACATCCCGTCCAGCCGCGACGTGCCGATCTCGATCAACAAGGGCACGCCGATCTGGACGTCGACGCCGCAGCACGCGGTCAGCCAGGCGATCACGCGGTTCGCGCGGGAGTCCTTGGTGACGGTGAGCTCGGCGACCGCCGCCGAAGCGATCGAGACGTCTCACGACTCGCGCGTTCCCTCGCCGCGCAAACAGGGCACGTTCGCGCGGTTGCGCAAAGGGAGGCGATGAATATGAGCCTGTCCGATCGCCTCGCGCAGCGGCAGCCCGCGACCACGAACAACGGCGCGAGCGCCACCTCGAACAACGGCCATAGTGCCACCAACGGCAACGGCAACGGCACGGTAGGCACCGCCGCCGCGACACCGACGAACACCGATGGCACGTCGGTCCCGCGGCGGCAGGCGCGCTACATCGACCCGTTCGCTGGCGTCAAACGCAGTGTGCACGAGGGTCTGCTGGAAACACTTGGCCCGAAGCTCTACGACGCGCACCTCGATCAGCGTGAGCTGGAAGAGAAGGTGACGCAGACACTGCGCGCGGTGCTGCAACGCGACGAGACACCGATGACGGCGGCAGACCGCGCCAGGGTCGCTCAGGAAGTCGCCGACGACATTCTCGGCCACGGACCGCTGGAACCGTATCTGCGGGACCCGGAGGTCTCCGAGATCATGGTCAACGGCTACGACCAGGTCTACGTGGAGCGCGGCGGGCAGCTACACGCGGTGGAAGCGGTGTTCACCGATGAGAGTCACCTGCGCCGCACTATCGACAAGATCGTGGCCCGGATTGGCCGCCGCGTGGACGAGGCGAGCCCGATGGTGGACGCGCGTCTGCCGGACGGCAGCCGCGTCAATGCCGTGGTGCCACCGATCGCGCTGGACGGTTCGCTGCTGACGATCCGGAAGTTCGCCGCTGATCCGTTCACAGTGGACGATTTGATCGCGTTCGGCACCATGACCGCGCCAGTCGCGGAGCTGTTGCGGGCATGCGTGCGTGGCAGGCTCAACATCCTCATCGGTGGCGGCACCGGGTCCGGGAAGACGACCAGCCTGAACGTCTTGTCGTCGTTCGTGCCAGCTGACGAGCGCATCGTCACTGTGGAGGACGCCGCCGAGCTGCAACTGCGGCAGGAACACGTGCTGCGCCTGGAATCGCGGCCGTCCAACACCGAGGGCAGGGGAGAGGTCGCCATCCGCGACCTGGTCCGCAACACGCTGCGGATGCGGCCGGACCGCATCATCGTCGGTGAAGTCCGTGACGGTGCCGCGCTCGACATGCTGCAGGCGATGAACACCGGCCACGACGGCTCGATCACCACGGTGCACTCCAACTCGCCCCGCGATTCGCTCGCCAGGCTGGAGACCATGGTGCTGATGGCGGGCGTCGACCTGCCATCGCGAGCGATCCGCGAGCAGATGGCCTCCGCGATCGATCTGATCGTGCACCAAACCCGGCTCAAAGACGGCACCCGTCGCATCACCCACATCACTGAGGTCGTCGGGATGGAAGGCGAGGTTGTCACGCTGCAGGACCTGTTCCTGTTCGACTACCACGCCGGGGTTGACCCTAACGGCCGGTATCGCGGCACACTGCGCTCGGCGGGGTTGCGTCCCATGTTCCTCGAGAAGCTGCTCGACAAGGGCGTGCGAGTGCCGCAGGGGCTGTTCGAGTTCCAGGAGCCAGGCTGATGACGGCGCGGCGAACGCTGCTCAAGATCACCGCGGCGAGTGCCGCGGCGGTGGCGCTGCTCGCGGCAGGTCCCGCCATGGCCGGGGTGGCGAGCGGCATGGCAGGACCAGCGCCACGGCCACAGGCGCCGTCAGCGCAGATCGACGACGTACGTGTCTCGCCCGGGCGGGCGGAGGTCAGCCTGACGACGTCGGATCTGCCATCCGAGGTCTCGCTGTCCGATGCCGACGTGCGGGTCACGCTCAATGGCAGCCCAGCGCCCGCCGAGGTCTCATCGCAGGACAGAGACCGCACCGACCGGGGCTCCGGCGCGGCGCAGGAACCCCCCTCGCGCACCGCGATGCTGCTGCTCGACACCAGCGGCTCGATGGCGGGCACCAACCTGACGGCGGCAAGGACGGCGGCCCTGCACTACCTGGACTCGGTGCCAGACGACCTCCTCGTTGGTCTGATCACGTTCGCGGACAAGCCGGTGCTCGTTGCTCGGCCGACCACCGATCGCGCGCCGCTCCGACGTGGCCTCGACGGCCTGAAGGCTGACGGCGAGACCGCGCTACACGACGCCGTCGAGCTCGGTGTGTCCACACTGGACGGCGTCGAAGAGGCGGCGCGGCGCAGGCTCGTCGTGCTGTCCGATGGCATCGACACCGTCAGCGAGGCTTCGCTCGAGAAGGCATCGGGGTCGCTAGAAGACCAGGGCGTCGGCGTGGATGTCGTGGCGTTCCAGTACAAGAACGAAGACATCTCGACGGTGCGTGACCTGGCCAAGGCTGGCGGTGGTCAGGTGATCACCGCCGACGACGCGGGTCAGTTGTCGGCTGCCTTCCAGTCGATAGCGCGCCGTTTCACTGAGCGGGCGCAGGTGACCGTGACGATCCCGGATTCGTTCGCGGGTGAGTCGGCGCTGCTGCGGGTGCGGGTGGACTCCGAGGCGGGCGCGTTCGAGGCGAGTATGCAGGTGAGCCTGGCGGGTGCAGCTGCGCCCAGCGCCCCGGCCGAGCCGTGGTACGAAGCGTTGCTGCCGGACACGCGGGGCTGGACCTGGCAGCTATGGGTCGTCATCGGCATCAGCTTCGTTACGCTGCTGCTCGTGGGTTTGGTGCTGTTCACCAGCATGGGTCGCACCAAGGACACCGGGTCGCGCGTCGTGGCGGCGATCGCGCGATACGGCGAGAATCAGGAAGCCAACTCACCGGAGACCAGGGACGAGAACCCGTTCGCTCGGAGTGCCGTCGGGCTCACCGAACAAGTGTTGCGGTCTGGTGGTTGGGAAGCGGGGCTCGCTGAGCGACTCGACCTCGCGAGCATTCGGATGAGACCAGCGGAGTGGACGTTGCTGCGCGTGTGCGCCGGGGTGGTGCTCATCGCGCTGCTGACACTACTCGGTGTGCCGTTGCTGTTCAGCATTCCGCTCGGCGCGCTCGTGTCGTGGGCCGTGTCATCGGCGCTGGTACGGATCAAGATCAGCAGGCGGCGCGCCGCTTTCGCCGACCAGTTGCCCGACGTATTGCAGTTGATCGCCGGATCACTGCGGTCCGGATTCTCACTGGCGCAGGCCCTAGACGCCGTCGTCCGTGACGGGACCCAGCCCGCGGCTGGCGAGATCTCGCGCGCGCTGGCGGAGACCAGGATCGGCTCGCAGCTCGAACCCGCGCTGGAACGGGTCGCGGGCAGGATGGCAAGTGACGATCTGCGCTGGATCGTGATGGCGATCCAGATCCAGCGCGAGGTGGGGGGCAACCTCGCCGAGGTGCTACTGACCACGGTCGCCACCATGCGAGAGCGGGCGCAGGTGCGCAGGCAGGTGCGGGCGCTGAGCGCGGAGGGCAGGTTGTCGGCTTACATTCTGATCGCGCTGCCCATCGTCATTGGGACGTTCTTCGTAACGACCAAACCCGAATACATGGCACCGCTCTACACCACAGCGGTCGGGTGGCTGATGCTCGCTGGCTCTGTGGTGCTGATGGCTGTCGGCACGTTCTGGATGAGCCGTCTCGTCAAGGTGGAGGTGTGACATGAGCTTGCTGTTGCTGCTTGGCCTTGGCGCCATCGTCACGGCCATCGTGGTCACCGTCGTGGTCACCGTGACCCGCCCCGCGCAGGAAGGTGTCTCGCGAGGGTTGGCCAGCATCGAGGACACCTACGCCGCGCGAGAGGCATCCAGGGCGGAGGCGGTGCGGGACAGGTTCGAGTCGCTGCCCGGCTGGTTACGCTCGGTCGCGGAGCGGCTGTCACCCAGCGGGATCGCGGACAGGTTGCAGCACCAACTCGACCTCGCGGGTAACCCGGCCGGGTGGACACCGGATCGAGTGCTCGCCGCCAAGGGGCTCGGTCTGTTCGGACTCGCCGGCCTTGGTGCGTTGTATGGCTTGTCCTTCTCGGCCGGCTGGTTCATCATGTGCGCCGCACTTGGTGGCGCGTTCGGGTTCTTTCTGCCGGATCTGCTGGTTTACAACGCGGGCATCAAGCGTCAGGAGAAAATCCGCTGTGCCCTGCCGGACGCACTGGACATGCTGACGGTCTGCGTCGAGGCGGGGCTGGGGTTCGACGCCGCGCTCGCACAGGTCGCACGGAATACGAAGGGTCCGCTCGCCGCGGAGTTCTCGCGCGCGCTCAGGGAGATGCAGATTGGCACCTCCCGCAACGCGGCGCTGCGCGGCATGACCGCCCGAACAACGGTCACGGAGCTGCGCGCGTTCGTGTCCGCGCTGGTGCAGGCGACCGAGCTGGGCATCTCGATAGCTACGGTGTTGCGGGAACAATCCAGGGAGCTGCGGCTACGACGTCGGCAACGTGCGGAGGAACGAGCGCAGAAGGTGCCGGTCAAGATCCTCTTCCCGCTGATCGTATGCATCTTCCCGGTGATCTTCGTCGTCATCATCGGACCAGGGGCGATCACGATCTCGGAGACGCTGTTCCGCTGAATTCCTTCCCACGGCGGTCATGACCTGGGGCGCCGTGCGGCCTGTCACACACCCCGGACGCCTTCTCGTGACCATGGGCGGTTGCCGCTAGGGTGGCAACCGAAGTCAGCCCGGTTCCTGGATCGAATCAGCCAGGGGAAACGCAAGGAGACAACAGCAGTGACGGTTCGCGTAGGTGTGAACGGCTTCGGCCGTATTGGCCGCAACTTCTTCCGTGCCGTAGCAGCCCGAGCGGCGGCGGGAAACACTGACATCGAGATCGTCGCGGTCAACGACCTGGTCGACAACAGTGCTCTCGCCCACCTGCTCAAGTACGACAGCGTGCTCGGCAGGCTGAATGCCGAGGTCAGCGCCACCGACGAGGGCATCGTCGTCGACGGCCGCACCGTGAAGGTCTTCGCCGAGAAGGACCCGGCCGCGCTGCCGTGGGGCGACCTTGGCGTCGACGTCGTCGTCGAGTCCACCGGTCTGTTCACCAAGGCCGAGGACGCCGCCAAGCACGTCAAGGCTGGCGCCAAGAAGGTCATCATCTCCGCGCCCGCGAAGGGCGAGGACCTGACCGTGGTGCTCGGCGTCAACGACAACGCCTACGACGGCACCCAGACGGTCATCTCCAACGCCTCCTGCACCACGAACTGCCTCGCCCCGCTCGCGAAGGTGCTGCACGACAACTTCGGCATCGAGCAGGGCCTGATGACCACGATCCACGCCTACACCGCTGACCAGAACCTGCAGGACGGACCGCACAAGGACCTGCGTCGCGCCCGCGCCGCCGCGCTGAACATCGTGCCGACCTCCACCGGCGCCGCCAAGGCGATCGGCCTGGTGCTGCCGGAGCTGAACGGCAAGCTCGACGGCTACGCGCTGCGCGTTCCCGTCCCGACCGGCTCCACCACGGATCTGACCGCCACCCTGTCGAGGGACGTCACCGAGGAAGAGGTCGACGCCGCCTTCAAGACCGCCGCCGAAGGACCGCTGGCTGGTGTGCTGCGCTACAGCGACGAGCCGATCGTCTCCTCGGACATCGTCACCGATCCGGCCTCCTGCATCTACGACGCGCCGCTGACCAAGGTCATCGGCCGCCAGGTCAAGGTCGTCGGCTGGTACGACAACGAGTGGGGCTACTCGAACCGGCTGTCCGACCTCGTCGCCCTCGTCGGCTCGAAGCTCTCCTGAGCCATGCTGGCAGGTATGAAAACGGTCGCTGACCTGGTCGCCCAGGGCGTCGCGGGCAGGACGGTGCTGGTCCGCTCGGACCTCAACGTCCCGCTCGACGGCGGCGTCATCACCGATGACGGCCGCGTCCGCGCCGCCGCGCCCACCATTCGTGCGCTCGCCGAGGCGGGCGCACGGGTGGTGGTCACCGCCCACCTCGGCAGGCCCAAGGGTGCGCCGGACCCGGCGTTCTCGCTCGCGCCGGTGGCCACCCGGCTCGGTGAGCTGCTGGACACCGAGGTGACGCTGGCTGGCGACGTCGTCGGCGAGAGCGCCCAGGCTGTCGTTACGAACATGGCCGACGGGCAGGTCGCGCTGCTGGAGAACGTGCGGTTCGACCCGCGCGAGACCAGCAAGGTCGACGCCGAGCGTGTCGCGCTCGCGGAGGACTTCGCCACGCTGGTCGGCCAGCATGGCGCGTTCGTCTCCGATGGGTTCGGCGTGGTGCACCGCAAGCAGGCGTCGGTATACGACGTCGCGACGCTCCTACCCGCGTTCGCGGGTGACCTGGTGCTGTCCGAGGTCGACGTCCTGCGCACGCTGACTGGCGACCCAGCCCGGCCGTACGTCGTCGTGTTGGGCGGCTCGAAGGTGTCCGACAAGCTCGCCGTGATCGAGGCGCTGCTGCCAAAGGTGGACAAGCTGCTGGTCGGCGGCGGGATGTGCTTCACCTTCGCCGCCGCGCAGGGCGGCCAGGTCGGCGGGTCGCTGCTGGAGAAGGACATGATCGGCACGTGCGAGCGGCTGCTGGCTGAGGCTGGCGACAAGCTGGTCCTGCCGACCGACGTCGTCGCGGCTGATGACTTGAAGGCGCCGACCGTTACCGACGTGCTGCCGGTGGGGGAGATCCCCGCGGACAGGATGGGCCTCGACATCGGACCGGAGAGCGTGCGGCGGTTCGCCGGGGAACTGGCCAGCGCGAAGACGGTGTTCTGGAACGGCCCGATGGGCGTGTTCGAGGTACCGGACTTCGCGGCGGGCACCAAGGGCGTCGCACAGGCAATCATCGACAGCGACGCGTTCAGCGTCGTCGGTGGCGGCGACTCGGCGGCCGCGGTGCGCACGCTGGGGCTTGCCGAGGACGGCTTCTCCCACATCTCCACCGGCGGTGGCGCGTCGCTGGAATACCTCGAAGGCAAGGACCTACCCGGCGTGACCGTGCTGAGCACAGGAGGCAACACTCCATGACGACCAAACCGCTGATCGCGGGCAACTGGAAGATGAACCTCAACCACCTCGAGGCCATCGCTCTGGTGCAGAAGATCGCGTTCACGCTGCCGGAGAAGTACTACGCGAAGGTGGACGTCGCGGTGCTGCCGCCGTTCACCGACATCCGCAGCGTGCAGACGCTGATCGACGGCGACAAGCTCAAGCTCACCCACGGCGCGCAGGACATATCGGTGCACGACTCCGGCGCGTACACCGGTGAGGTGTCCGGGCCGATGCTGGCCAAGCTGGGGTGCGGCTACGTCACCGTGGGTCACTCGGAGCGCCGTGAGCACCATGGCGAGACCGACGAGCTGGTGAACAAGAAGGTCAAGGCGGCCCTGCGTAACGACATCCGGCCGATCCTCTGCGTCGGTGAGCGGCTCGACGTGCGGGAGGCAGGCGACCACATCGAGCACACCAGCAGCCAGCTCATCGCCGGTCTCAAGGGACTCAAGGCCGAGCAGGTGGGCCAGTGCGTCATCGCCTACGAGCCGGTGTGGGCCATTGGCACCGGCAAGGTCGCCACGCCGGCTGACGCCGAGGAGGTGTGTGCCGCCATCCGGAACGCGCTCACCGAGAAGTACGGCGAGGAGATCGCCGGACAGGTACCAGTGCTCTACGGCGGCTCGGTGAAGTCGAGCAACATCGTCGACCTGGTCAAGCAGCCCAACATCGATGGTGCGCTCGTCGGTGGTGCCAGCCTGGATGCCGAGGAGTTCACCAAGCTCTGCGCGCTCGCGGCCAACGACCCCGGCCTGTGGGGCAATTCGGGCTCGTGAGCCAAGGGGTGCTGTGGTGGCGATCTCGTCACCCGGTAGCCTGGTGCATCACAGACAGCGGAACACGGCGGCCGAACAACGGCCCCCATACCATGAGGATGAGATGGAATTCTTCCTGAAGGTCTTGCTCGCTGTGACCAGCGTACTGCTGATCGTGGCGGTCCTGCTGCACAAGGGCAGGGGTGGCGGACTGTCATCGCTGTTCGGGGGTGGCACGCAGTCCAGTCTCGCGGGATCGAGCGTTGCCGAGAAGAACCTGGACCGGATCACGCTTGGCCTTGGTTTGGTGTGGATCATCTGCATCATCGGCGTCGGACTGCTACTGAAGCTCTAAGTCCGGTGCTGGTGCGCCGGAGCGGCTACTTCCACATGTAAAACACAGGGGGTGTGAGAACCATGGTTGGCGGTAATGCCATTCGGGGTACGCGCATCGGAGCCGGGCCGGTCGGCGAGTCGGAGCGCGGCGAGTCCGCGCCCCGGATCAAGGTGTCGTACTTCTGTGCCAACGGCCACGAGGCGACGCCGTCGTTCGCGGTAGACGCCGAGATCCCGGACGAATGGGAGTGCCAGCACTGCGGCCTCCCCGCCGGTAAGGAGCGGGAGAACCCGCCGGAGGCCCGCAGGACCGAGCCGTACAAGTCGCACCTGGCGTACGTGAAGGAGCGCCGCAGCGACGAGGACGGTGAGGCGATCCTGGCGGAGGCGCTGCAGCGGCTACGGGAGCGCAGGGGCGCCTGACGCCCCGCGCTGAGGGCCGTGGCCGGCATCCTCTCTGGGGCACTGATCACCGCTTGGTGCGCAGGTTTCGGTCTGCTCACCGGGGAGGTCGGTTGGCTGCTGCTCGGCCTGGCCGTTGGGCTTTGTCTCAGTGCCGTCTACGGCTGGGCGGTCGCCGTCGCGCCGGTGTACGACCTGAGGTCGTCGCGCGGCGTCGTGGCGTTCGTCGTCGACCACACCTGGAGCCTGCCGAACACCTTGGTTGGGGCGGTGTTCCTCGCGGTGAGTGTGGCGTTCGGTAATCGGCTGGATCGGGGCTTCTCCGGCCATATCGGGCTGCGCTCACCCGCGATACCCGGCTACGCGGGCACCACGATCGGTCCGGTCCAGGCAGGTACCGGGACTGGCGTCGACCGGCACGAAGCGGTGCACGTGCTACAGGCGCGGCTGTTCGGACCGTTGTACCTGCCGCTAGTGGGGCTGAACTACGCGGTGGCCACCGCGCTGCCGTATTGGTGGTTCTATCACGACCATGCTGCTCGTCCTATTCGCGGCATCCGCGCGTATTTCACCCGGGGCGTGTATCCGCACACCTGGCACGAGGAGTGGGCCTACCGGGTGGAGGGCACCCCGCCATAGCCGATCAGGTGCGCAGCGGGTAGTCCGCACGCACCTCGAAACCGCCGTCGTCCGTGGAGCGGGCGTGGAACGTACCGTCAAGCCGTAACGCCCGCTCAGCCAGGCCCGCGAGGCCGTGTCCGCCGGACGGCAGCGACCGTGAGGGCTGACAGGGCGGGTCGTTGCGCACCGCGACGTGCAACGCCCCGTCGTCCACCGCGACCCGAACCGTCGCAGCCGCTCCCGGTGCGTGCTTGTGCACGTTGGTCAGCGCTTCCTGCACGGTGCGGAACGCCGCCGCGGAGACCTGGCTTGGCAGCGTCTCCGGCACGTTCTCCACTTTGAGCCGCACCGGGACGTCGACGTCGCGGATCAGCGAGCCGAGGTCGGTGAGCTGCGGCGCGGGCAGCTCCTCGTCCGTGCTGGAGCGCAACACACCAACCAGCGAGCGCAGCTCTTCCAGCGTGCGGGTGCTGAGCTGTCGGATGGTGTCGGCGGCAGCGGTGACGTCGTCGGGGGTCTTGGCGCATTCGAGCGTGTTCGCCTGCATCGCGATGAGTGTGACCTCGTGCGAGACGACGTCATGCATCTCCCGGGCGAGCCTGGCACGTTCATCGGCCCGCACGGCGCGGGCGTGCATGCGCCGCTCGCGATCGCGGCTGGCGTCAAGTTCGGCGAGCCTTCGGGCCAGGTCTTTGCGGGCAAGGATCAGCAGTGCCAACACGACGGGCATGCCCGCGACGATCAGGCCGTAGATGAAGTCGAGCACGTGCTGGCGCCAGTCAAGCGCGAGCATCTCGGGCCATGGCCACAGGACGAAGCGGCACGCGACGACGAGACCTGCCCCGACCCAGGTCTGCCAGTGCATCCCTTTGCGGTAGGCGAGGAACCCGAGCGCGATCATCGCCGCGAGCTGTGACCAACCGACGAAGAACCCCGGGATGGTGGCCAGGACGGTGAGGAAGGGCGCTCGCCTGCGGCAGGCGAGCGCCGCGCAGGCGATGCTGGAGAACACAAGGGAGTAGGTGGGCGCGTCCTCGGGAATGACCAGCCACACGTCGAGCACGGCGATGCCGATGGCGAGCGTGGTGAGCAGGAGCGAGGACAGGGAGGGACGGTCACGCGAGATGCCGCTCAGGGTAGCGACGAGCGCCTTTGGTCGCGGGCCGACCCGCAGCGCCGGGATAGACAGTCCCTGAGTACTCATGCTGAAGACCTCCGGCCGCGTTCGCTTCTCGTTATGAAAGAGGCTCACAAGGGCCGGATGGGACGGTCGGCGCACGAAAAGTGTGCGCACGCAAATGTCACGCCGTGGTCAGGGCGTCACAGTGGGTGTCGGGACCAGCGGTGGACTCGCGGTAGCCTCAGCGGTGGTCTAGCTTGGCGGCTGCCGCGTCGTCGACGAGCCACAGGGTGCGGCCTCGGCCGGTGGCGCCCGCGACGGGCAGCTGGATCTCGCCAGCGCCGGACAGTGCGAGCGCGAGGGCGTCCGCCTTGCCTTCACCCGCCGCGAGCAGCCACACCTCGGAGGCGTGCCGGATGGCGGGCAGCGTCAGCGAGACGCGCGTCGGTGGCGGCTTCGGGCAGTTGCGCACCGCCACCACGCTGGCCTCCGTTTCGTACACGGCGGGCGACTCCGGGAAGATCGACGCGATGTGGCCTTCCGGGCCCATACCCAGCAGGAGGACGTCGAAGGCTGGTACGTCGCCGCGACCGCCCGCGTGCTCGGTGAGCAGCCGGGCGTAGGCGTCGGCGGCGGCGTCCGGGTCGTCGCCGAACGCGCCGTCTGACGCTGCCATCGGGTGCACCCGCGCGGGATCGACCGGCACGTGGTTCAGCAACGCCTCGCGGGCCTGCCGCTCGTTGCGCTCGGCGTCGTCGCCGGGCACGAATCGCTCGTCGCCCCAGTACAGGTCCAGCCGGGACCAGTCGACAGCCTCACGGGCAGGGGAGCGGCACAGCTGCTCGAGCAGCGCGATCCCGACCCCGCCCCCGGTGAGCACGACCGATGCGCTGCCCTTGCTCGCCTGCAGGTCCACCAGTGTCGTCACCAGCCTGGCCGCGGCCGATGCGGCGAGGACGTCGGCGGTGCGGTGAACGAGGATCTGCGGTCCGGTCATGCGGTTGCGCCTTCCTGGTTGTGGGGCAGCAGGCCCACCCCGTGCAGGGCGCGTTCATATACCTCGTCGGGGTCGAGCCTGCGCAGTTCTTCGACCAGCACGTCGGACAGTGACCGTCGGTGCAGGTCGATCGTCCGGTCCGGCTGGCCGTGTTGCCGGAGGATGCCCACTTTGCCGTCGGGTCTATGCAGGTCGACCGACCCCGACGCTCGCTCGAGCGATACCGAGACGATGCCCGGCGCGTCGCTGGCCCGCTCGCGGCGCACCGGCACTCGCAGGTAGTAGGCGAGCCAGCCTGCCAGCAGTTCGGTGGACGGCGAGTCGCTGTCGCCGGTGACGGTCGCGGCGGTTACCGGCTCGTGCGGCGGCAGGTCGAGCGCGGCGACCAGCTGAGCGCGCCAATGCGTCAGCCGTGCCCACGCCAGGTCGGTGTCGCCATCGGTGTAGGACGTCACGCGGCGGCGTAGTGCGGCGACCGGGTCTGCCTCGGCGGCGGCGTCGGTGATGCGTCGCTGCGCGATGCGCCCGAGTGGGTCGGTCGCCGGTTCGGTGGGGGCGGCGCCGGGCCACCAGGTCACGATCGGCGCGTCGGGTAGCAGCAGCGGTACCACCGCGCTCTCCGCTTCCCTAGCGAGCGGCCCGTACAGCCGCAGCACCAGCACCTCGCTCGCACCGGCGTCGCCACCGACGCGGATCTGCGCGTCGATGCGCGGCGCGGCTTCTCGCAACCCGCGCGCGGCGACGATGATCCGCGACGGGTGCTCGCGGCTGGCCTCGTTGGCCGCGTCGACCGCGTCTTCGATGGTGGCGCCGTCCTCAGTGACGATCACGAGCGTCAGCACCCTGCCCAGCGCGACAGCTCCGCCGCGTTCGCGCAGCTCGACCAGCTTCTGGTTGACCTTCGACGTCGTGGTCGACGGTAGATCGATGATCACCGGCGGCTCCCGGGGCGCGTGTGGACGTCCACAGTGCTCATGGCCTGCGCCAGTTCCTGCCGTCGCGAGCGAGTACCGCGTCCGCCGACGACGGACCCCACGAGCCGGGCGGGTAGGGTTCCGGCGCGCCATGCTCGGCCCAGTGGTCCAGCACCGGATCGAGGATGCGCCAGGACTCCTCGACTTCCTCGTCGTGGGGGAACAGCGACGGCTCACCGCGCAGGACGTCGAGCACCAACCGTTCGTATGCCTCGGGGGAGGACTCGGTGAACGCGTGCCCGTAACCGAAGTCCATCGTGACGTCGCGGACCTCCATCGTGGTGCCCGGCACCTTGGAGCCGAACCGCATTGTGACGCCCTCGTCCGGTTGCACCCGGATGACCAGCGCGTTTTGGCCCAGTTCCTCGGTCGAGGTCGAGTCGAACGGTAGGTGGGGCGCCCGGTGGAACACCACGGCGATCTCGGTGACGCGCCTGCCGAGCCGCTTGCCGGTGCGCAGGTAGAACGGCACTCCGGCCCAGCGCCGGTTCTGCACAGCCAGCGTCACCGCCGCGTACGTCTCGGTCCTCGACTCCGGCGCGAACCCGTCCTCGTCGTGCAGCGCGGGCACCTGCTCGCCGCCCTGCCAGCCGCCCGTGTACTGGCCGCGTGCCGTGGTGGCGTCGAACGGTCCGACCGGCTGGGTCGCGCGCAGCACCTTGACCTTTTCCGTGCGCAGCGCCGCGGGCTCGAACGACAGCGGCTCCTCCATCGCGGTGAACGCCAGCAGTTGCAGCAGGTGGTTCTGGATGACGTCGCGGGCGGCGCCGATGCCGTCGTAGTACCCGGCTCTGCCGCCAACGCCGATGTCCTCGGCCATGGTGATCTGCACGTGGTCGACGTAGTGGCAGTTCCAGATCGGCTCGAAGAGCTGGTTGGCGAACCGCAGCGCCAGGATGTTCTGCACCGTCTCCTTGCCGAGGTAGTGGTCGATGCGAAACACCGACTCCTCGGGAAACACGGCACCGACGATGGAGTTCAGCTCGCGGGCGCTGGTCAGGTCATGGCCGAACGGTTTCTCGATCACCACCCGACGCCAGGTGTCCTGTGTGGACGTCGCGAGCCCGAACTTCGCGAGCTGCTGGGTGACGACACCGAATACGCTGGGCGGGATGGACAAGTAGAAAGCGTGGTTGCCGCCGGTGCCACGCTCGACATCCAGCTGCTCGACGGTCTTGACCAGCCGCTCGAACGTCTCGTCCTCGCCGAAGTCGCCCGGCACGAAACGGATGCCTTCGGCGAGCCGCCGCCAGACCGACTCCTTGAACGGCGTGCGGGCGTACCGCTCGACGGCGTCACGAGCGATGGCCGGAAAGTCCTCTTGCTGTCCGCGTGCGCAGCCGACGAGCGCGAACCCCGGTGGCAGCAGGCCGCGGTGGGCGAGGTCGTAGACGGCGGGAAGGAGCTTTTTGCGGGCGAGGTCGCCGGTCACCCCGAAGATGACCAGGCTGGACGGTCCCGCGATGACCGGGAGCCGCTTGTCCCGGTCATCGCGTAGCGGGTTCGTCCAGGTCATAACCTCTCCAGCTCTGTGACCTTCGCCGATGGGCGCAGCAGCTCCCAACCGCACTCACAGATCCTGTACGGCACGCACCAGCTCCGCCAGCCCGGCGAGCCGGTCGGTCAGGTGCAGCCGCAGCACGGGACGTCCTCGGTCGGTCAGCACCTCCGCGTCGCCGCGTGCCTGCGCGAGTTGCAGGGTGCTGAGCTGGTACGGCAGACCAGGTACGTCCAAATCTTCCTCGACCGCGCCGGTGAGCTGCAGGAACACACCGTTCGGGTGACCACCCTTGTGGTACTGGCCGGTGGAGTGCAGGAACCTCGGCCCCCACCCGAACGTGACCTGCACGCCGGTTCGCTTGGCCAGCTCGGCCCGCAACAGTGACGCCGAGGCGTCGTCCTGCCGGTCCAAATAGGCCTGCACCGCCAGGTAACCGTTCTCCGGCACGGTGGCGACGAACTGCCGCAGCAGGTCGGTCAGCGAACCCTCACCGGACACCCCGGACGACGCGTACACCTCTATCGATCCCATCACCGCCGACGGCGCGATCGTGCTACTCGCCGACCCGTCGAGCAGCGTGCGGGCGGCGCGCTTGGCTGCCTCGACGTCCGGCTGGTCGAACGGGTTGATCCCGAGCAGCCTGCCGACGATCGCGGTGGCGTACTCCCACAGCAGGAACTGCCCGCCGAGTGAGCCCTCGGTGACGATGGCTGCCGCACCGGGGTGGTCGGTGATCTTGCCGATGCTGACGGTGGTGGCGTCGTCGCCGGCGTCGGTGAAACCGGGTGCCTCGGCGGACTCCACCACGACCGGCAGCAACCCGGTGCCGTGCTTGCCGGTGGACTCCGCGACAAGCTGCTCGATCCACGCCGACAACCCGACGATGCCGGAGCCGGTGTCGGTGAGCGCGATCTTCTCCGCGCCCGCCTCGTGCGCCGCGCCGAACGCGGCGGCGAGCTGGATCGCGGGATTGGCGACCGAGTCGTCAGAGAGCTGGTTAGCCGCCGCCGTCGCCTGGTCAAGCAACCGGGCGATGTCGGCTCCCGCCAGGCCAGCGGGTACCAGTCCGAACGCCGTCAGCGCCGAGTAGCGCCCGCCCACGGTCGGGTCAGCGAGGAATACCTTGCGGTAGCCCTCCTGGGTGGCCAGTTCCGCCAGGGGAGAGCCGGGATCGGTGACGACGACCATGCGGCTGGCGGGGTCGATGCCTTCCTCGGCGAACGCCGCCGCGAAGATCCGGCGCTGGCTTTCGGTCTCGGCGGTTGTGCCCGACTTCGACGACACCACGAGCACCGTGCGGGTGAGGTCACCCGCGAGTGCGTCGGCGACCTGGCCTGGGTCGGTCGTGTCGAGCACGGTCAGCGTCACCGGCTCGGTGGCCGCGATGACCTCCGGCGCGAGTGACGACCCGCCCATGCCCGCGAGCACGACGCGGTCGATGCCGTCGGCCTGGAGTTCGGTGTGGAGGTCGGTGATCTCGCCGATGAGCTGCCGCGATGTCACGTGCAGCGTCGTCCAGCCCAGCCGGATCGCCGCCTCCTGCTCGGCCTCGGCACCCCACAGCGTCGGGTCCTGCGCCGTGATCTTGGACGCGACCTTGTCCTCGACGAGCCGCGCCGCGAGCGGCGCCGCGGCGGCGGCCAACCTGGAGTCGGTGATGTCGACGGTAACCGTGGTCGTGGATGCCGTCATGCCGGTCAGTCCTCGTGCGCCGCGACGAGCTGGCTGTTGACCGTTTCGAGTAACTCCACCCAGGACTTCTCGAACTTGGCCACGCCCTCTTCCTCCAGCACGTGGAACACGTCGTCGAGGTCGACGCCGATCCGGGTGAGCCGGTCGAAGATGTTGGTCGCGACCGCCTGGGTGTCGGTCACCGTGTCGCCGATGATGGTGGCGTGGTCGGCGACCGCGTGCAGTGTCGCCTCCGGCACCGTGTTGACCGTGCCCGCCACGACGAGCTGGTCGACGTAGCGGGTATCGGAGTACGCCGGGTCCTTCACACCGGTCGACGCCCACAATGGACGTTGCGGGTGCGCGCCCTGCTCGGCCAGCGCACGCCAGCGCGGCGTGGCGAACTCCTCGGTGTAGAGCGCGTAGGCGAGGCGGGCGTTTGCGATGGCCGCCTCACCGCGCAGCGCGGCGGCCTCGTCGGTGCCAATCGCATCGAGCCGCTTGTCCACCTCGGTGTCCACGCGGGACACGAAGAACGACGCGACGGAGTGAATGGCGGAGACATCGAGGCCGTTGGCCCGCGCCTGTTCCAGCCCGGTCAGGTAGGCGTCGATTACCTCGCGGTAGCGCTCAGGGGAGAAGATCAGCGTCACGTTTACGCTGACGCCCTCGGCGAGCACCCGGCTGATCGCGGGCAGCCCCTCGACCGTCGCGGGGATCTTGACCAGCAGGTTCGGCCGGTCGACCGTCTTGGCCAGGTCCAGCGCCTCGGCGACGGTGGCGTCGGTGTCGCGGGCGAGGCGCGGGTCCACCTCGATGGACACCCTGCCGTCCACGCCGCCGGTGGCCTCGTAGGTCTCCCGGAACAGATCGCACGCGTCGCGCACGTCGGTGGTCGTCAGCTCCCGCACGGCCTGTTGGAGGTCAGCGCCCCGCGCGGCGAGCTCGCGGATCTGCTCGTTGTATGCGGCGCCGTTGGACAGCGCCCCCGCGAAGATCGTCGGGTTCGTCGTCACCCCGGTGATGTGCGAGTCCGCGATCAACTCGGCCAGATTGCCCGACGCAAGTCTTTCTCGGGACAGGTCATCCAGCCAGAGGGATACCCCGGCGGCGGACAGTTGGGCGAGTCGATCGGTCGTCATAATCTGCCATCCCTTGTGTGCGCAGTATGTAGTCGGAGTCACGCGGCGCCGGTGTTCCCGCTGCGGGACCGGTCGCGTGATCAGCGCCCTCTTCGGTTGTACCGCAGTCGCTCCTGCCCGCCTAGCCCGCGTTGGCCAGTGAGCGGCGTGCCGCGTCGGTGACGGCGTTGGTGGTGATGCCGAACTCGCGGAACAGGGTGGTGTGGTCGGCTGAGGCGCCGAAGTGTTCCAGCGAGACGATCTCGCCGTCATCGCCGACGAAGCGGTGCCACGACTGGGCGATGCCCGCCTCGACCGCCACCCGCGCGGTGACCGATGGGGGCAGCACGGACTCGCGGTAGGCGACGGTTTGGGTGTCGAACCATTCGACACATGGCATGGACACCACCCTGGTGGGCACACCCTCGGCGTGCAGGGTGTCGCGGGCGGCGAGGGCGAGTTGCACCTCGGAGCCGGTGCCGATCAGGATGATCTCCGGCGTGCCGCCGTCGGCGTCGGCCAGCACATAACCACCGCGGGCGACACCCTCGGTCGCCTTCTCCCGGGTGCCGTCGAGCACGGGCACGTTCTGCCGTGTCAGGCACAGCCCGGTGGGGGCGTCGGTGATCTCCAGGGCGCGTCGCCACGCGGCCGTGGTCTCGTTGGCGTCGGCGGGGCGCACGACGTTGAGCCCGGGGATGGCGCGCAGCGACGCGAGGTGTTCGACGGGCTGGTGGGTGGGCCCGTCCTCACCGAGACCGATGGAGTCGTGCGTCCACACGTAGGTCACCGGCAACCCCATCAGCGACGCGAGCCGCACGGCCGGGCGCATGTAGTCACTGAAGATGAGGAACGTGGCGCCGTAAGGGCGGGTGCCGCCGTGCAGCGCGATGCCGTTGCAGATCGCGCCCATGGCGTGTTCGCGCACCCCGAAGTGCAGGTTCCGCCCATATGGCTGGGCGGTGAACATGCCGGTGCTGGCCGAGGCGGGGCCGAACGAGTCGGAGTTCTTGATCAGGGTGTTGTTCGAACCCGCCAAATCCGCCGAGCCACCCCACAGCTCGGGCAGCACATCGGCGACGGCGTTGAGCACCTCACCCGAGGCCTTCCGCGTCGCAATCCCCTTCGCGTCCGGGCCCCAACTGGGCAGCGCGTCGGCCCAGCCCTGCGGCAACGCACGCGCGGCGAGCCGATCCGCCAGTGCCTTGGCCTCCGGGTGGGCCGCGGCCCAGGTGTCGTAGCGCTCGTTCCACTCCGCGTGCGCCCGCTTGCCGCGCTCCGCGACCGCCCGGGTGTGGGCCAGCACGTCGTCGTCGACGGCGAAGTGCTGATCGGGATCAAACCCGAGGACCCGCTTGGTGGCGGCGACCTCCTCAGCCCCCAGGGCGGCGCCGTGGACGGCGCCGGTGTTGGCCAGCGTCGGCGCCGGATACCCAATCACGGTGCGCAACACGATCAACGACGGCTTCGACGTCTCCGCCCGCGCCGCCGCCAGGGCCTTTTCGATCGCGACGATGTCCTCACCACCAGTGACGGTCTCGACGTGCCAGCCGTACGCCTCATAGCGCTTGGCGGTGTCCTCCGACAGGGCGATCGCGGTGTCGTCCTCGATAGAGATCTGGTTGTCGTCATAAATCACCACCAGATTGCCCAACTCCTGGCGACCCGCCAGCGACGACGCCTCCGACGTCACCCCCTCCTCGATGTCCCCATCCGAAGCGATCACATAAACATGATGGTCGAACACACTCTCCCCAACCGGGGCCTCGGGATCGAACAGGCCCCGCTCACGCCGAGCGGCCATCGCCATACCAACGGCATTGGCCAGGCCCTGCCCCAACGGGCCGGTGGTCGTCTCCACACCCGGCGTGTGGCCATACTCCGGATGCCCCGGAGTCTGCGAACCCCATGTGCGCAGCGCCTTCAAATCCTCCAGCTCCACGCCATACCCCGCCAGGAACAACTGGATATACAACGTCAGGCTGGAATGACCCGCCGACAACACGAACCGATCCCGACCCAGCCAGTTCGGGTCGGCCGGGTCGTGGCGCATGATCCGCTGAAACAAGCTATACGCCACCGGCGCCAAACTCATCGCCGTGCCAGGATGCCCACTACCGCACCGCTCCACCGCATCAGCGGCCAACACACGAACAGTATCCACAGCACGGGTGTCAAGATCCGTCCAGTCCGCAGGCACGTTCCGTCGAACCAGCGGGTTGTTGTCGGCGGTAGTGGCGGTGTCGGACACGAGGGCTCTGACTCCATTCAGGTGCTCGCACGGCGTCGTGCGGGTGGTGCGTGCGGTGTCGGCAGGTATGTCGGGCGCTGATGCGCGTGCTGGCATCCGTGCCCGATGACGCGACGTCGGCCGAGCCGATCGGGTCATCGGGCACACGGTATTCCGGACGGCGGCGGCCAGACAGTATTCAAGGGTAATGGTTCACGCGCGCGAAGTACTGCCTGGTGTGGTTACCGTGCGGTTACTACCCGGCTCAGGTGGTGCCCGTCACCGCGATTACCATCTGTTGGTGGTCTACGGCGCCGGTCGTAGACCACGCGACACCGACCCGACATGACATCCGACCTGCCGCTGGGAGCGACATGACACTGGTCGACGGTGCTCGCTCTCGGACGTCGGACCACGGTGTCAGCGGGATCGAGCGCGCCAAACGCCGTATCGGCGCCTACGCCGCACTGGCGAAGCCCAGGGTCATCGAACTCCTCCTCGTGACGACCATCCCAGCGATGTTCCTGGCGGGCAGGGAGTTCCCGGACCCGTGGCTGGTGCTGGCCACGTTGGTCGGCGGCACCATGGCAGCCGGGAGCGCGAACGCGTTGAACTGCGTCGCGGACTCCGACATCGACAAGGTGATGAACCGCACCAAACGACGTCCGCTCGTGCGGGACTCGGTGTCGCCGCGTGGCGCGCTGGTGTTCGGCATCGCGCTCGGCGTCGCCGCGTTCAGTGTGCTGTACCTCACGGTGAACCTGATCTCGGCGGTACTGGCCGTCGCGACGATCCTGTTCTACATCTTCGTCTACACCTTGGTGCTCAAGCGCCGCACCGCGCAGAACGTCGTCTGGGGTGGCGCGGCGGGCTGTATGCCGGTCGTCATCGGCTGGTCGGCGGTCACCGGGACGGTGGAATGGCCCGCCCTTGTGATGTTCGGCGTGATCTTCTTCTGGACACCGCCGCACACCTGGGCGCTGGCGATGCGCTACCGGGAGGACTACGAGCGCGCCGGGGTGCCGATGCTGCCGGTGATCGCCACCCCGGAGCACGTCGCGAAGCAGATCGTCATCTACTCCTGGGTGATGGTGGGCTGGACTCTGCTGCTGGCGCCCGCGACGAGCTGGTTGTACGCGAGCTTCGCGCTGTTGGCGGGCGGCTGGTTCCTGTTCTACGCGCACCGGCTCTACTCCGGGGTGCGCGCGGGCGAGAAGACGAAGCCGATGCAGTTGTTCCACCGCTCGAACACGTATCTGATGATCGTGTTCGTCGCGCTCGCCGTTGACTCCGCCATTGGACTGCCGGTCATCGGCCTGCCCTTCTGAGGCTGAGCACGGTGCCGTTCGGCGTCCGGATTGTCGCCTGACGACGGAATAAATCGGTACGCTGAACAGTCGGTCGGATTGGTATCTACCGCACAGCAACCAGGGATCAGCAGGAAGTGGGGCACCGCTTTGTCCGGACCCGGTGACGCCAGCGCACACGAGCCCGTGACCAACACGACGACCGAGACCGACGCCGACTTGGCGGTCGAGCAACGGCACGTCACTACCGCCTATGCCAAGCTGGACGCCGAACGGGAGGAGACGTCGACACGACTGGCCCGCATTCTGCGCAATGGCAGCGGTAGCAGTCCGCAGGAGCGTACCGACCGCGACGTCGCGACCACCACACTGCGGGAACGGCTGGACCAGCTGGAAGCCGTCGAAGCGGGGCTGTGTTTCGGCAGGCTCGACAACGCCGACGGCAGCAGCATGCACATCGGCCGTATCGGGCTGTTCGACGCCGACAACGACTACGAGCCGCTGCTGATCGACTGGCGCGCCCCCGCCGCGCGGCCGTTCTACCTGGCGACGGCCGCGTCTCCGCTCGGGGTGCGCAGGCGGCGGCACCTGCGCACCAGGCTGCGTCAGGTCGTCGATATCGACGACGAGGTGCTGGATCTCGACGCCGAGGACACCGGCGCCGATCTGGGGCTGGCGGGGGAGGCGGCCTTGCTGGCCGCGCTGAACCGGCAGCGTGACGACTCGATGCACGACATTGTCGCCACCATCCAGGCCGAGCAGGACGAGATCATCCGGGCCGATCTCTCGGGCGTACTCGTCGTCCAAGGTGGACCCGGCACCGGCAAGACCGCCGTCGCGCTGCATCGCGCCGCGTATCTGCTCTACGAGCACCGCGAGACGTTGTCCAGCAGGGGAGTGCTCGTGCTCGGTCCGAACGAGACATTCCTGCGCTACATCGGCCAGGTGCTGCCGTCCCTTGGTGAGACCGGTGTGCTGCTGTCCACCGTGGGCGGCATGTTCCCCGGCGCGCGGGTGCGCGAGACCGACGACAGGGCCGTAGCCGAGATCAAGGGTAGGGCGGCGATGGCCGACGTCCTCGCCGCCGCCGTCGCGGATCGGCAGCGGGTGCCTGACACCCCGGTGGCGGTCGTCGCCGACGAGGAGCGGCTGGTGCTGCGCCCAGACGACTGCGCGGTGGCTCGCGACAAGGCACGCGCGACCCGGAGGCCGCACAACCTCGCCCGGCGGGTGTTCGTCGATGCCATGCTGGACACTCTCGCGGAGCAGGCGGCGGGCACGCTGACCAGCACCGTGCTCGACGACGTCCCCGATGTCACCTACGCCGAGGACGAGGACCCGGACGCTGTGCTGCTCGACGCACGTGACGTTGCCGACATCCGGGCCGAACTCGCACGCGATGACGCCGTCCGCCACGCGCTTGATGCGCTCTGGCCGGAGCTGACGCCGCAACAGGTACTTGGCGACCTACTGACTGACCGTTCCCGGCTCGACAGCGCCGCCGACGGGGTGCTCAGCGCGGCAGACAGGGCGGCCCTGCTGCGGACGAAGCCCCGGCGGTGGACCAGCGGTGATATCGCGCTGCTCGACGAGCTGGCGGAACTGCTCGGTGAGGACGACACCGAGGAGGCGGAGCGCCGCGCTCGGCAGGAGCGCGAGCAGCGGGCCTACGCCGAGGGCGTGCTGCACGTACTCGACCAGGACGACGAGATCGCGGATGAGGAACGGCTGCGCGTCGCGGACGTGCTCGATGCCGAGTTGCTTGCCGAGCGTGAGCAACATCGCAGCCAACTGAGTGCGGTGGAACGCGCCCGGGGCGACCGCAACTGGACCTTCGGACACGTCATCGTGGACGAGGCGCAGGAACTGACCGCGATGGACTGGCGGATGGTGATGCGTCGCTGTCCCAGCCGCTCCATGACGCTTGTGGGTGACATCGCGCAGACCGGCGCCGCTGGTGGAGCGGCATCGTGGCAGCAGATGCTCGCGCCACACGTCGACGGCCGGTGGCGGCTCGCCGAGCTGACCGTGAACTATCGCACGCCCGCGGAGATCATGACGCTGGCGAGTGACGTGCTCGCCGAGATCGGGCCGGACTTGACGCCGCCGAAGTCGGTGCGCGCTACCGGCGTCGAACCATGGCGGCACGATCTCGACGGCGCGGCGCCCCTGGACGGTACTGGCGCCTCGAACGCCGACGAGATCGCCGAGGCGGTCGCGCCGCTGGCCAAGGCCGAGCGCGCTGAGGCCGACGGGGGCACGGTCGCCGTCGTCTGCCCGCAGCGGCTGCAGGGGTCGCTACGGACCTCGGTCGCGGGCGAGCGGGTGTCGGTGCTCACCGTTGACCGCGCCAAGGGGCTGGAGTTCGACTCCGTGATCGTCGTCGCGCCGGGAGAGATCGCCGCCGCGTCCTCGCGTGGGCTCGCTGACCTGTACGTGGCGCTGACCCGCGCCACCCAGCGGCTCGGCGTCGTCACCGCGGGGGAGTCGCTGCCGCGCTGCCTGGGCGGTGTCAAAGCCGCCGTGAGCGATGGTTAATCTCTGCTGCATGCGGATTCGAGCCAACAACGTCGTATCGGGTGTGTGCGTGGCCGCCGTCGCCGCCGCGCTCACCGCGTGCTCCCCCTCCCTGGAGGAGCCCTCCGACATGCCCCCTGGTCAGGAAGTGCCGATGTCGCTGTCGGCGCCGGCGAGCCTCACGCGGGCGCCGGAGCACGACGCCGCGGACGACGCGTGCCCGATCGAGGACTTCACCGTGGAGGGCGGTTCCGACCGCAAGCCGAGCATCGTCGTGCCCGACCACTGCGAGACACCGACGAAGCTCCAGCAGACCACGCTCAAGCCTGGCTCTGGACCCGAGGTCAGCAAGGGTGACACGGTGTCGGTGAACTACGTCCTCGTCGGCGTCACCAGCGGCAAGGAAGTCACCAGCTGGACATCGCCAACCGAGACCACGCCCGAGCAGATCACCGTCGGCGCCGGTGAGGTCATCCCCGGCTGGGACAAGGCGCTGGTCGGCATGAAGGCCGAGGGCCGCGCGCTCGTCGTCATCCCGCCCAAGCAGGGCGCGGCGGCGACCACCGGCACTCAGGAGCTCGACTACGCCCAGGACGAGACCCTGGCGCTGGTCATCGAGGTACAGGCCATCAGCTGAGGCTCGGCTACCGTGGCCGCATCCTCGGCGCGGTCACGCATACCAAGCAGGCCGGCAGCGAGTGTGCGTGCGATCCCGGCTTTCCCACACGTTCACTCGCTGCCGGTCGAGTTGGTAGCTACGAGCACCGCAGGAGCAGCTTGCCCGTCGTCTTCCTGGCTTCCAGGTCAGTGTGTGCCTGACGCGCCTCGGCCAGCGAGTACTTCCCGCCGATGTGGACGGTCAGGTCACCTGAGCTGAGCGCGTCGAACAACTCCCCGGCACGCCACTCCAGCTCGTCGCGGGTAGCGATGAAGTTCGCCAGGTTCGGCCGGGTCAGAAACACCGAGCCCGCCGAGTTCAGCCGTTGCGGATCCACCGGCGGCACCGGCCCGCTCGACGCACCGAACAGCGCGAGCGTGCCACGTACCCGCAGGGAGTCAAGACTGCCGTCGAACGTCGTCTTGCCAACCCCGTCGTAGACGGCGGCGACACCCTCACCGGCCGTGATCTCGCGCACCTGCGGGGCGAAGTCGTCGTAGCCGAGCACGGTCTCCGCGCCAGCGCCTTTCGCGAGTTCGGCCTTCTCCCGCGTCGAAGCGGTGGCGATCACCCTGCCGCCGCGCGAGCGCACCAACTGCGTCAGCAACAGCCCGACACCACCGGCCGCCGCGTGGACAAGAATGACGTCGCCTTGGCGGACCGGATACACCGACGTGACCAGGTAGTGTGCGGTTAGCCCCTGCAGCAGCACGGCGGCGGCCAGCTCGATGTCCGCCTCGTCCGGAACCGGCACCGCCGACGACGCGGGAATCACCGCCTGCTCCGCGTAGCTGCCAGGTGTCATCGCCCAGGCCACCCGGTCACCAACCCGGACCCCGGACACGCCACGACCGACCGCCGCGACCGTGCCCGCCCCCTCGACCCCGGCGATGAACGGCAGGTTCCTCGGGTATAGCCCGCTGCGCTGGTACGTGTCGATGAAGTTCACACCGGCCGCGACGACGTCGACGAGCAGCTCACCCTCACCCGGTTCCGCCACGCTGACGTCGGTGTACTCCAGCACGTCCGGGCCGCCGGTCTTGCCGACCACGATCGCCTTGGGCATGGCTCGTTCCTCCGTTCGTCGGTGTGAGTGAGTCCACTACTGTGTCAGTAGATACCAATCCAACCGAAAGCTCGCCGGGTGGGTCGGCGCACGATCGGCTTCCTTGGTATGACAAGTGCCACGGCGCTGGACGCACCCGCTGGTGCGTCGTCCGATCTACACTGCCGCTGTGAGCGAGGAGAAGACCACCCCCACAGCGACAGCGACCCGACAGCAGGTGGCGAGCGCCCGCGCGTTCGCCAAGGCGCACGGTACCCCGGTGCGCGCCGTCGTGGAGCCGATCGGCCGGTCAGGTGCGCGCGTGGTGCTCGTCGGCGACGACGGTGCGATCGGCGATGTCCTCGTGCCGTCGGTCGAGACCGGTACCGCGCTCATCGATGCCGTCGATGACCTGGAGAAGTCCGAATGGGACTCCGACACGGTCGGCGCCACCACCATCGGACCGGCGCACCGGCGCCGAATGGGCCCCTCGCTACTACGTGGCTGAGCCGAAACGGGTGCTGCTCGCCGGGTGTGCTGACTTGCCACGCGGCGACGGTGACGAGGACGTCCTGCTGCCCGCGCTCGCCGAGGCGGGCTGCAAGGCCGAGTGGATCGTGTGGGACGACCCCAGCGCGCCGATCTCCGACGCTGACCTTGTGATCCTGCGCGCCACGTGGGACTACGCCGGACGCCGCGACGAGTTCCTCCAATGGTGTGAGGCCGTGCCGATGCTGCGGAATCCTGCGTCGGTGGCTCGGTGGAACACCGACAAGGCGTACCTGGCCGAACTGTCCGCCGCGAGGCTGGCGACCGTGCCAACCGAGGTCGTCCCGCCAGGTCGCCTGCCGGAGTGGCCTGCTGGGGAGTTCGTGGTCAAGCCGTCGGTGGGCGCTGGCTCGCGCGGCGCGCGACGATTCGCCGCTGACGACGTCGACGGCGCGTGCGAGCACCTGGCCGAGCTGCACGCTGACGGCCATACTGCCCTGGTTCAGCCATACCAGGCCGACGTCGACGCGCACGGCGAGACGGCGTGCGTGTTCATCGCCGGCCGCTACTCGCATGCGTTCGTCAAAGGCCCGATGCTGTCCGGGGCCGGTATGGACGACTCGGGGCTCTTCGTCGCGGAGAAAGTCCACGCCGAGCAGCCCGCGGAGGACGTGCTCGCCTTCGCCGAGCAGGCGATGGACACCGCGACGTCAGTGCTGTCGCTGCGGCGTGACGACCTGCTGTACGCGCGGATCGACGTCGTCCGAGGCGTGGACGGCGCGCCGATGCTGCTGGAACTCGAGCTGACGGAGCCGTCGCTGGGGCTGTCCCTGGCCGGTGACGCCGCCGCGATCCGGATGGCTGAGGCGGTGCGGGAGCTGCTGGACGGCTGAAGCGCATGGCGTGCCCGCTGGGCTTGGTGCGGTGAAGGAGCGAGGCTGATCAACTTCGCGTTGGCGCGGCAGCGGCCTCGGGCGACGACGCCGCGAGCGTCGACGGCGGCGGTGCGCCGCGGTCGCGGGCGGAGCACCACAGCGCGGCTGTGGTGATGACGACCAACGCCGAGCCGAGCACGTGCAGCGACACCAGTGACTCCGGGACACCCAACTCGTACTGCACCGAGCCGAGCGCGCCCTGCGCCAGCGCCGCCGCCCACAGCAGGGCGTAGCGGCGCGTGAAGCGGCGAGAGCCAGCCGCGTGCAGCGACGTCAATCCGAGCAGCACCAGCACGCTGAGGAACACCACCAACGCGCCACCGTGGATCTTGGTCAGCAACGCGATCGAGACGTCGAGCCGAGGCGTCTCCGGATCACCGCCGTGCGGTCCCGCACCGGTGACGAATGTGCCCGCCGTCAGCACGACGGCGAGCGCAGCGACGAGCGCGACTAGCAGGCGACGTCCGATGTCAGGAACCAGCCAGCGGGGTGCGGACTCGCCCTCACGGAAAGCGTGCAGCAGCATCACCGCGATCCAGACCAACACGGCCGAAGCCAGGAAATGCAGCGCGACCGTCCACCACAGCAGTTCCATTCGCACGGTGATGCCGCCGAGCACCCCCTGGAAACCGGTACCGCCGAGCACGGCGAGCGCGTACTTCACCAGCCGGGGACGTCCGCGTGATTCCAGGTGCAGCCGCCACGCCGCCAACACGCACGCGATCGCGACGACCCCGACGACGCCGGTGAGCAGTCGGTTACCGAACTCGATCCACTGGTTGAGCGTCTCGTACTCGGTGTGCTCGACGGGGAACATCGAGCCGTCGTGGCACTGCGGCCAGGTCGAGCATCCGAGCCCGGAGCCGGTCACGCGAACCACGGAGCCAGTGACGCCGATGCCGGCCTGCGTGGCCACCGCGGCGAGGCCGAGCGCCTGCTGCGTGGCGGCGGATGGCCGCGGCAGGCGAGCGATCAGCGAGTTGGTCCACGAACGGACGCGGGCGAAACGCACTTCACGATCGTAGGTCGAGCGCGCTGACGCCGTGCGGTGTGGGGTGGCGAACCGTGGTCGAGACCACGCTGATCCTGCGGTCGCCAGGCCGAAGGTGAGTCGTTGTGGTCGCGACGACGACCACAACGACTCACCTTCGCGAGGAGAGCGGGCGCTCCCGCCCTACGACAGCTTCGTCGTGCGTGTCGCCAGCGCGCCCGCGGCCACGCCCCACGCGGCGAGCACGCCCAGCTCGGTCCAGGCCGCAGCGCCATCAACCAGTGCCGCGCGCAGCCCCTCGGCCAGTGCGCCGGACGGCAACAGCCGCACCACCACCGCCAGGGTGTCCGGCAACGCGGCGGGCGCGAGCAGGATGCCGCCCGCGAGAAGCAGCACAAACCACACGATGTTGGCCAGCGCCAGCACGATCTCCGCACGCAGCGCGCCACCGAGCAGCACACCGAGCGCGCCGAAACACACCGTGCCGACGACCAGCAGCAGCACCGCCATCAGCACCCCGGACAACTCCGGCTGCCAGCCCAGCAGTGCCGCGACCCCGCCGAGCACGATCACCTGTGCGGCCATGACCACGAGCGCCGCGACGATCCGGCCGGTCACGAGCGTCCAGCGGGGGAGCGCCGTGGCGGAGAGCCGCTTGAGTACGCCGTAGCGGCGATCGAAACCCAGCGCGATCGCTTGCCCGGTGAACGCCGAGGACATCACGGCGAGCGCGAGGATGCGTGGCGTGATCCAGTCCACCTTGGCGACCCGCGACCCGTCGGCCGCGAGCAGGTCACCCATCGGCAGGACGTCGAGCAGCGTGAGGCCAACCAGCAGCGCCAACGGAATCAGGAGCGTGAGCAGGATCTGTTCGCCGTGGCGCAGCGTGAGTAGTGTCTCGACTCGCGCGTGGCTGAACAGCATCCGCGCGACGCTGCCGCGCCCCGGTGCGGGGGCGAAGGTGCCTGGGGCGAAGCGCGGGGATGTCATGTGCGCAGCTCCCGTCCGGTCAGCTCGAGGAAGACATCCTCCAGGTCGCGCTTGCCCACCTGGAGGTGCTCGGCGAGCACGCCTTGCTGCGCGCACCACGCCGTCACCGCCGAGATCACCTGCGGGTCGACGCTGCCGTCGACGCGGTAACTGCCTGGCGACGTCTCGCGCACCGCGTAGCCTTCCGGCAGCGCCGCCGCCAGCAGTCTCGTGTCGAGTCCAGCCCGTGCGCGGAAGCGGACTTGGGTGTTCTCCGGGTCGCCGTTGGTGAGTGCCGTTGGCGAGCCGGAGGCGACGATCTCGCCGTGGTCGATGATCACGACGTGATCGGCAAGGGTCTCGGCCTCTTCCATCAGGTGGGTGGTGAGCAGGACGCTCACGCCGTCCGCGCGCAGTGCGGCCAGTAGTTCCCACACCAGCCGCCGCGCCTGCGGGTCCATGCCCGACGTCGGTTCGTCGAGGAACACCAACTCCGGCCGGTTCACGATGGCGCAGGCGAGCGAGAGCCGCTGTTGCTGGCCACCGGATAGTCGCTTGAATGGCGTGCGTCCACAGGTACTGAGGCCGAGGACGTCGAGCAGCCAGTCGACGTCGAGCGGGTTCGCGCCGCAACTGGCGACCAGCCGCAGCATCTCGGCACAGCCGATGCCGGGGTAGGCGCCGCCGCCCTGCGGCATCACACCGATCATCGGGCGCAGCGCCGCACCGGAGGCGATGGGGTCGAGGCCGAGCACGCGCACGGTGCCCGCGTCGGGCCGCAGGAACCCCTCGCACAGCTCGATCGTGGTCGTCTTGCCCGCGCCGTTCGGGCCGAGCAGCGCCAGCAGTTGCCCGCGCGGCATGCGCAGGTCGATGCCGTTGACGGCGGTGGTGGCGCCGAACCGCTTGGTCAGTCCCACAAGATCGAGCGCGGGCTCACGGCTGTCGCCATCGGCGCGCTGGGGGGACTCACTCACAACTGTCAAGGGTAGAACTTCCTGCCGTGATAGCTGAGGCCGGTTCCCGCTGCGGGCCGGGCGGGATCGGCGCGCGGACGAACAACGGCACGGTACGGCGCACCACGAGCAGGGCGACGGCCGTGACGACGATGGCGGCGAGGTACGCCTGGGGCAGCACGAAACTCCTGCCGTCGAACGGGCTGCCGGTGGGTGTGACGACCACGGCGAGGATGGCGCTGCCGATGGTGGCCGCGACTCGGAAGCGTGATGTGCCCGCCGCGGCCGCCAGGGGGATCACCGCCCACAACATCCACCACGGGTGCAGCGCAACGTGCAGTCCCATGACCACGGCCATCGCCACGCCGAGACCGATCATCGGCCGGAGTTGCCAGTGGAAGCTGCGCCACAGCAGATGCACCGTGATCACCGCGGCGATGGCGAGCCCGAGCAGGCTCAAGATGTCCATGATGGCGTGGGTGTGCACGCCGAGGTCGAACGCGATGCCGATGCCGCCGGTGAGGTAACCGAGCAACGTCGCGGGCGAGATCAGCGTGCGGGCCATACCGGGTGTGCCGAGCGCGCCGATCCAGCCGAACCCGAGTCCGGTGCCGACGGCGACCCCGATCATCACCGTGACGAAGATGACGGTCAGCCCCGCTGCCGCGCGGGCAAGGTCGCGGAGCCCGCCATACCAGCGGCGGGCGATCATCACCCCGAAGAAACCCAGCGCTAGCGCCGCGTTGATCTTGACAGCGGCGGCGAGCGTCATCACTACCGCGCCGAGCGCGATGTAGCGCAGCTCGCCTGGTGCCAGCGGCGGTGTGGAGTCGCCCTTCACCCGTATCGGCAGCCTGCGCAGCCCAAGCTCCAACCCGGCCATCATCAGGCCGATCCCGAGTGCCTCGTTGTGCACTCCCGCGACGAGATGAAAGATCAGCAGTGGGTTGAGGCCGCCGAGCCACAGCGCCGTCGTCGGCTCCACACCGAACCGCTTCGCCAGCCGGGGCAGTGACCAGATGATCAACGCCACCCCGATCAGCGCGATGGCGCGTTGCAACATCACGCCGAGCACGATGTGGTTGCCGCTGATCCCGGACATCCAGCTGCCGAGCTCGAGGAACAGCGGCCCGTATGGCGCGGGTGTATCGCGCCATACGTTGGACACGCCCATGGTCAGCGGGTCACCCACGCCGAGCGCCTGGGCGGGACCGAGCGAGTAGGGGTCGAGGCCGCGATGCACGATCTCGCTTTGCGCGAGGTAGCTGTAGACGTCGCGGGAGAACAGCGGCGGGATGATGACCAGGGGCGTCAGCCACATCACGACGGTGCGGATGGTTTGTGCCGTGGTGGCCATCCGCGCCCGGCCAGGTCTGGCGTAGCGGCCGAAGAGCAGCCACGCGATAACCATCAGCAACATCCCCGCGATGGCGATCGCCAGCGATACCGTGGTCACCCGGGTGAACAGGCTCAGTACCGGAATGTCGTGTGCCGGGTTGATCACCGGCACCGCGCCCGCGCCGAGCGAACCGATGGCGAGAAAGAGCGCGCCGAAGGTGCCGAGCCTGCGGACAGTGGTCAGCGCACGCAGCTCGGTGGTGTTCAACGGGGCGGGACCGTCGTCGTCGAGCCAGGGCAGGCTGAGCTCGGTGCTCCCAGCCTGTCGTTCTCGCTCACTGACCGCCACAGCACGACAGACTATCGAGAACGGCGTTCGCCGTCGGCACCGGAATGCTACGGCGGGCCTAATAGCAGAGTGAGCCCACTCACCTCGCAGGGGGTGGTCTTTGCGGGCGGCCCGTAAATAAGACACACTTGTGTTGTGAAAAAGACCGGGAGCACCGACACGGTGGCGACAGGAGGCGGCGCACGCGGCCGCGACCTGCCGCTTGTTGGTGCGCCCGCACATACTGGACATGAGGGCCGGACGCGGCACGAGGTCGCCCGGCTGCTGCTGGAGCAGGGCCCGATCACCGCGGCGTCGGTCGCCGACCAGCTCGGTATCAGCCCGACGGCGGTGCGCAGGCATCTCGACGCGCTGCTCGCCGACGGCGAGGCGGAGACGCGGGACGCGCCGAGTAGGGTCCGCAGGGGAAGGGGGCGGCCAGCGAAGTCGTTCCTACTGACCGACGCGGGTAGGGCGCGCTTTGGCCATGCCTATGACGACCTCGCCGTCGCCGCTATCCGGTTCCTGGCAGAGCACGGCGGTAAGGACGCCATCCGCGCGTTCGCCGAGCATCGGGTCGCCTCCCTCGTCGGCCCGCACCGCGAGGCGATCATGCGGGTCTCGGACCCGCAGGCGCGGGCTGAGGCCCTCGCCGCCGCGTTGACGAGGGAAGGCTACGCTGCGTCGACTCAGCGAGTCGCCCCGGGAACGGGGCAGCAGCGCGAGTCGGTCGGCGGTGCGAGCGCACAATTGTGCCAGCATCACTGTCCGGTCGCGCACGTCGCCGCCGAGTTCCCGCAGCTGTGCGAGGCCGAGACGGCGGCGTTCGCCGAGCTGCTCGGCACCCATGTGCAGCGGCTGGCGACCATCGCACGGGGCGACGCCGCGTGCACCACACACGTACCCACGGATGTGCAGAATCCTCCGAGGGACGCAAGAGCAGGATCCGCGAAGAAAGGGATGCCCGCATGACTGCCGCTGCAGAGCAGCGCACCCCCACCACGGTGCAGACCAAGCCTGGGGAACAGCTCTCCCAGGAAGAGACCATTGCCTCGCTCGGTAAGTACGAGTACGGCTGGGCCGATAGCGACGACGCGGGCGCGAGTGCGACACGCGGGATCAACGAGGAGATCGTTCGAGACATCTCCTCGAAGAAGGACGAGCCCGAGTGGATGCTCGAGCAGCGCCTGAAGGGCCTGAAGCTGTTCGAGCGCAAGCCGATGCCGACCTGGGGCGCCGACCTGTCGGGCATCGACTTCGACAACATCAAGTACTTCGTGCGGTCCACCGAGAAGCAGGCCCAGAGCTGGGACGACCTGCCGGAGGACATCAGGACCACCTACGACAGGCTCGGCATCCCCGAGGCGGAGAAGCAGCGCCTGATCGCCGGTGTCGCCGCGCAGTACGAGTCCGAGGTCGTCTACCACAAGATCCGTGAGGACCTCGAGGAGCAGGGCGTGCTGTTCCTCGACACCGACACCGCGCTGCGTGACCACCCTGAGCTCTTCCGCGAGCACTTCGGCTCGGTCATCCCCGCCGGTGACAACAAGTTCTCCGCGCTGAACACCTCGGTGTGGTCGGGTGGCTCGTTCATCTACGTGCCGAAGGGCGTGCACGTCGACATCCCGCTGCAGGCCTACTTCCGGATCAACACCGAGAACATGGGCCAGTTCGAGCGGACGCTGATCATCGTCGACGAGGACGCTTACGTGCACTACGTCGAGGGCTGCACCGCGCCGATCTACCAGTCGGACTCGCTGCACTCGGCCGTCGTCGAGATCATCGTGAAGAAGGGCGCCCGCTGCCGCTATACGACGATCCAGAACTGGTCGAACAACGTCTACAACCTGGTCACGAAGCGGGCGCGTGCCGAAGAGGGCGCGACCATGGAGTGGATCGACGGCAACATCGGCTCCAAGGTCACCATGAAGTACCCGTCGGTGTTTCTGACCGGTGAGCACGCCAGGGGCGAGGTCCTGTCGGTCGCGTTCGCCGGTGAGGGTCAGCACCAGGACGCCGGTGCCAAGATGGAGCACCTCGCGCCGCACACCTCGTCGTCGATCGTGTCGAAGTCGGTGGCGCGCAGCGGTGGCCGCACCTCGTATCGGGGTCTGGTCAAGGTCGCGAAGCGGGCGCATCACTCGAAGTCCAATGTGGTGTGTGACGCGCTGCTGGTCGACACCGTGTCCCGGTCGGACACATACCCGTACGTCGACATCCGTAACGACGACGTGTCGATGGGCCACGAGGCCACGGTGTCGAAGGTCAGCGAGGACCAGCTGTTCTACCTGATGAGCCGCGGCCTGTCGGAGGAAGAGGCCATGGCGATGATCGTGCGTGGCTTCGTCGAGCCGATCGCGCGTGAGCTGCCGATGGAGTACGCGCTCGAACTCAACCGACTGATCGAACTGCAGATGGAAGGAGCCGTCGGGTGACGGTGGCTGACAACAACGTCGCTACTGCCGCGGAGGCCGTCATTCCGGCGGCCTCCCGTGGCGAGCGGTTCACCGGTTACGACGTCGAGGCGTTCGAGGTGCCGGGTGGCCGCGAGGAAAACTGGCGCTTCACGCCGCTGAAGCGGCTGCGCGGCCTGCACAACGGCACCGCCGTCGCCGACGGCAGCGTGACCGTCGACGTCGACGCGGTGTCCGACGTCAAGGTCGAGGTCGTCGGGCGAGGCGATGAGCGTCTTGGCGTCGCCGGTGCGCCCAGTGACCGGGTCGCCGCGCAGGCGTACTCCTCGTTCACCGAGGCCACCGTCGTCACCGTGCCCGCCGACACCAAGCTGGAGAAGCCGACCCTGGTGCGCGTCACCGGTCCCGGCGAGGGCAAGACCGCCTATGGTCACCTGCAACTACGGGTGGAAGCGTTCAGCAACGCGTCGATCGTGCTGGACCACGTCGGTTCCGGTACCTACGCCGACAACGTGGAGTTCGTCGTCGGCGAGGGCGCGAAGCTGACCGTGGTGTCGGTGCAGGACTGGGCCGACGACGCGGTACACGTCTCCGAGCAGCACCTCTCGCTCGGCAAGGACGCCACGCTCAAGCACACCGTGGTCACCCTGGGCGGTGACCTGGTGCGCGTCTCGCCGACCGCGCGGTTCGCCGAGGCGGGTGGGGACGTCGAGATGCTGGGACTGTACTTCGCCGACGCGGGCCAGCACCAGGAGCACCGGCTGTTCGTCGACCACGCCGTGCCGCACTGCCGGTCCAACGTGATGTACAAGGGCGCGCTGCAGGGCAATGGCGCGCACTCGGTGTGGATCGGTGACGTGCTGATCCGTGCCGCCGCCGAGGCGACAGAGACCTACGAGCTGAACCGCAACCTGGTGCTCACCGAGGGCGCGCGCGCCGACTCGGTGCCGAACCTCGAGATCGAGACCGGCGAGATCGAGGGTGCTGGCCACGCCAGCGCCACCGGCCGGTTCGACGACGAGCAGCTGTTCTACCTGCAGTCGCGCGGCATCGCCGAGGACCAGGCGCGCAGGCTCGTCGTGCGCGGGTTCTTCCACGAGATCCTGATGAAGATCGACGTGCCCGAGGTCCGCGAGCGGCTCGAGGCGGCGATCGAGGCCGAACTCGAAGCCGTCGAGACCGAAGAGACCGCTACCAGCACTGCCTGAGCCACCACCACGAATACAAGGAACTGAACAGAACCATGTCGACTCTGGAAATCAAGGACCTGCGCGCCAGCGTCACCACCGACGAGGGCGCCAAGGAAATCCTCAAGGGCGTCAACCTCACCGTGAAGTCGGGCGAGATCCACGCGATCATGGGCCCGAACGGCTCGGGCAAGTCCACCCTGTCGTACGCCATCGCCGGGCACCCCAAGTATGAGGTCACCGGCGGCGAGGTGCTGCTCGACGGGGAGAATGTGCTGGAGATGAGCGTGGACGAGCGCGCCCGCGCCGGACTGTTCCTCGCCATGCAGTACCCGGTCGAGGTGCCGGGCGTGTCGATGTCGAACTTCCTGCGCACGGCCGCGACCGCGGTGCGTGGTGACGCGCCGAAGCTGCGCCACTGGGTGAAGGAAGTCAAGGACGAGATGGCGAAGCTGGAGATCTCCGGCGAGTTCGCCGACCGCAGCGTCAACGAGGGCTTCTCCGGCGGTGAGAAGAAGCGTCACGAGATTCTGCAGCTGGCGCTGCTGAAGCCGAAGTTCGCCGTGCTCGACGAGACCGACTCCGGCCTCGACGTCGACGCGCTGCGGGTCGTCTCGCAGGCGGTGAACGAGGTGACGCAGTCCACCGAGATCGGCGTCATGCTGATCACCCACTACACCCGCATCCTCAAGCACATCCACCCGGATGTGGTGCACGTGTTCGCGGACGGCAAGATCGTTGAGTCCGGCGGCAAGGGTCTCGCCGACGAGCTCGAGGAGAACGGCTACGTCAAGTACATCGGGAAGCCGGAACCGGCGCGTATCTGACGACCCGTCGTGAGTGCGGATCCGGGTTAGAAACCCCGCTTACCACTCACGACCCGCACCCGAGAGGAGGCAGCGCATGACCACGAGCATGACGCCGGGTGAGACGGACAGCGTGGGGCGAGGCTCGACCGCGACCACCCCGGCCAATGTGCCGCTCGACGTGGCCGCGCTGCGCGCCGACTTCGCGATCCTGACCCGCACCGTGCGCGACGAGAAACCGCTGGTGTACCTGGATTCCGGGGCGACGTCGCAGCGGCCCCGCCAGGTGCTTGACGCGGAACGCAAGTTTCTGGAGACGGCGAATGCCGCCGTCCACCGCGGCGCGCACCAGCTCGCCGAGGAAGCCACCGACGCCTACGAGGACGCGCGCGCCAAGATCGCGGCGTTCGTCGGCGTTGATGTCGGCGAGGTCGTGTTCACCAAGAACGCCACCGAAGGTGTGAACCTGGTGGCGTATGCGATGAGCAACGCCGCCACGGCGGGCCCTGAGATGGAGCGCTTCACGCTCGGTGAGGGCGACGAGATCGTCATCACCGAGATGGAACACCACGCGAACCTGGTGCCGTGGCAGCAGTTGTGCCAGCGCACCGGGGCGACGTTGCGGTGGTTCGGCGTCGGTCAGGGAGACACAGCCGGCAGGCTTGATCTCTCCAACATCGATGAGCTGATCACCGAGCGCACCAAGGTGGTGGCGTTCACTCACCAGTCGAACGTGCTGGGCACCATCAACCCGGTGCGCCAGATCGTCGCGAAGGCACGCGAGGTCGGCGCGCTGACGGTGCTGGACGCCTGCCAGTCGGTGCCACACGGTCCGGTGAACTTCCACGAACTCGACGTGGACTTCGCCGTGTTCTCCGGGCACAAGATGCTCGGACCGTCCGGCATCGGCATCCTTTACGGCAGGCGTGAGCTGCTTGAGGCCATGCCGCCGTTCCTGACCGGCGGGTCGATGATCGAGCTGGTGAAGATGGAGGCGTCCACCTTCGCGCCGCCCCCGCAGCGGTTCGAGGCTGGCGTGCCGATGACCTCGCAGGCAGTGGGGCTCGGTGCCGCCATCGACTACCTGAACAGCATCGGCATGGACAACATCGCCAAGCACGAGCACGAGCTGACCAGGGCCGCGGTCGCCGGGCTCAGCGCCATCGAGGGTGTTCGCATCATCGGGCCAGGCATCGAGGCGGACGGCGACGTCCACGACCGTGGCGGCGCGGTGTCGTTCGTGGTCGACGGGGTGCACCCGCACGACGTCGGCCAGGTCCTGGACAGCCTCGGCATCGCGGTGCGTGTCGGTCACCACTGCGCGTGGCCGCTGCACCGGGCGCTGGGAATTCCCGCGACCGTGCGCGCGTCGTTCTATCTGTACAACCAGCCAAGCGACGTGGACGCGCTCGTCGCTGGCGTGCGTGAGGCGCGGCGGTTCTTCGGTGTCGCCGAGGACGGACAGGCAGGCGGTCAGGCATAACCCATGCAGTTGGAAAGCATGTACCAGGACATCATCCTGGACCACTACAAGAACCCGCACGGCCGTGGTCTGCGCGAGCCGTTCGACGGCGAGTCGTTCCAGGTCAACCCGACCTGCGGTGATGAGATCACGCTGCGGGTGCACGTCGACGGCGACACGATCACCGACGTCTCCTATGACGGCCAGGGCTGCTCGATCAGCCAGGCGTCGGCGTCGGTGCTCAACGATCTCGTCGTGGGCAACACCGTCAAGCAGGCGATGACCACGATGAACGCGTTCGTCGAGCTGATGCAGGGACGCGGCACGGTCGAGCCGGACGAGGACGTGCTGGACGACGGCATCGCGTTCGCCGGTGTCGCGAAGTACCCTGCCCGGGTGAAGTGCGCGTTACTCGGGTGGATGGCGTTGAAGGCCGCACTGGCCAGTGCCGGAGCGGCGGAAGCCGCACAGGGAGTTGAAGTGCAGTGACAGAGAACCAGACTGAGACGCCGCAACAGACCGATCCGCGTGCCGGGCGTACCGCCGCCGACCTGCCGGAGCAGGCCGAAACCACTGCCGGCGGGGGTGTGGCGACCGTCGAGGACGTCGAGGAAGCCATGCGCGACGTCGTCGACCCCGAGCTCGGCATCAACGTTGTCGACCTGGGGCTCGTCTACGACATCCGGGTCGACGAGGACAACAACGCCACTATCGACATGACACTGACCTCGGCGGCGTGTCCGCTGACCGATGTCATCGAGGACCAGACCCGGTCGGTGCTGGTCGGCAACGCCGGTGTCGTGGACGACTACACGATCAACTGGGTCTGGATGCCGCCCTGGGGACCGGAGAAGATCACCGAGGACGGCCGCGAGCAGCTGCGCGCCCTCGGCTTCACGGTCTGACCCACCCAGGCCACCTGAGTACACCGCACATCTGGAGACCGTTAAGCACGAAACCGCGACGACGCTCGTGATGCGTGTCACCTTCGTCAGCGTTTGATGACAACGACGTTGCGGAGGTTTCAGATGACGGCGACGCTCGAACGAGCGCGGGACGGGGCGGAGGCTTCAGCGGGCCAACGTCCCGGCGCGGATGAAAGCTACCTGTCCCCGGGTCGGATGTGGTTCGGCCGGGTGCTTGGCCCCGCGCTCGGGCTCGCGGTGTATTTCCTGCTCCCGGAGGACGACGCGCTGTCGAGCGCCGCCCGCGCCACCGCCGCTATCACGATCGTGATGGCGGTGTGGTGGATGACCGAGGCGCTGCCGCTCGCCGTGACGTCGCTGGTGCCGTTGGTCGCGTTCCCGCTGGCGGGCGTACTGGAACTCGACGCGGCGACCGCGCCGTACGCGTCCGACACGGTGTTTCTGTTCCTCGGCGGGTTCGTGATCGCACTGGCGATGCAGAAGTGGAACTTGCACAAACGGATCGCGCTGGTCGTGATGCGGGCGGTCGGCACGAAGCCGAAACAGCTCATCCTCGGCGTGATGATCGCGACGGCCTTTCTGTCCATGTGGGTCAGTAACACCGCGACCACCATGATGATGCTGCCGATCGGCATCAGCGTGCTCGCGCTGGTCGCCACCCGAAAGGCGACCCAGGACGCGGACGCCGACGGCGGCTCAGGTCCCGTCTCCGAGATGTTCGGGGACAAGGACACGAAGAACTTCGCCACCTGCATGATGCTGGCGATCGCGTTCGCCGCCACCATCGGCGGGCTCGCGACGCTGATCGGCAGTCCCCCCAACCTCATCCTCGCCGGGTTCGTCGAAACGTCGTACGACGGCGTGACAATCGGGTTCGCCGACTGGATGAAGATCGGCGTGCCGCTGTCCGCGACGTTCCTTGTCATCGCGTGGCTGCTGCTGACCCGTGTCATCTACCCGACGAAGCTGACCGACGTCGTCGGCGGCAAGGACGTCATCCAGTCCGAACTGGACAAACTCGGCCGGATGTCGCGCGGAGAATGGACGGTCCTCGCTGTCTTCGTCTCCACCGCGCTGCTGTGGGTGTTTCGCGAGCCGCTGGCCGAGTGGGACGCGCTGACGTCGGCGCTGCCGTTCGTGGCGAACCTCGACGACGCCATCGTCGCGATCACCGCCGCCATCGCGCTGTTCCTGTTGCCGGTCTCGTCCAGCAAGGGCAGGGCCGTCATGGCGATGGACTGGCGCACCGCGCAGTCCGGCATCCCGTGGGGCGTGCTGCTGCTGTTCGGCGGCGGCCTGAGCCTTGCCGCGGCCGTGCAGGAGACCAAGCTCAGCGAGTACATCGGCAGCAAGGTCGGCGGCTTCGACGTCCTGCCAACCGTCGTGATGGTCGCGGCCGTGTGCCTGGTGATCCTCCTGCTGACCGAGCTGACCAGCAACACCGCGACGGCGGCGACGTTCCTGCCCGTTCTGGGTGGCGTCGCGGTCGGCATGGGCATCGACCCGCTGCTGGTTCTCGTGCCCGCCGCGTTCGCGGCGACGTGCAGCTTCATGCTGCCCGTCGGCACCCCGCCGAACGCGATCGTGTTCGGCTCCGGCTACGTGACCATGGGCCAGATGGTGCGCGGCGGTGTCTGGCTGAACGTCGTCGGCGTCGTGCTGATCACCGGAGCCGCGATGGCGCTCGGCGGCTGGGCATTGGGCATCACGCTCTGACCGCGCTGACCACGAGCGCCCCGGCGTGACCTGGAACACTGCTGACATGCGAGTGCGGATGAGTCTGGCGCGACAGTTGTTCGTGCTTCAGCTCGCGGTCATCGTGTTCCTGGTCGGCACCGGGGCGCTGCTGGCCTTCCTCGACGCGCGCCGGGCCAGCGAGGTCGGAGCCGGGCGGCGGGTCATGACACTCGCCGCCGGGCTCGCCCGCGTGCCCGCTGTGCGGGAGGCGATGACCGAGCCGGACCCGTCCGCGGTGCTGCAACCCCTCGCCGAGTCGGTGCGCACCGCGACGGACACCGACTTCGTGGTGTTCATGGCGCCTGACCGGACCCGGTACTCGCATCCCGTGCCGGAACGCATCGGCCAGCGGTTCATCGGCACCGTTGCCCCGTCGCTCGCGGGCGGCACCGTCACCGAGACGTATGAAGGCACCCTCGGCCCTTCGGTGCGCGCCGTCGTGCCGATCACCGAAGACGGCGAGGTCATCGGCCTGCTGTCGATCGGCATCCTGCAACGCGAGATCGGCAAAGAGTTGCTGCAACGGGTGCCGGTCCTGCTGGCCGTTTCCAGCGGCGCCCTCGGGCTCGCCGCGCTCGGGTCGCTGTTCATCAGCAGACGCCTGAGCCGCCAGACGCTCGGCCTCGGGCCCGCCGAGATCACCCGCATCTACGAACAACACGACGCGGTGTTGCACGCGGTGGCCGAGGGCCTGCTGATCGTGGACCTGGACGGCAAGCTCGCGCTGGCCAACGACGAAGCCCGCCGCCTGCTGGACCTGCCTACCGACGCTGAAGGCAAGACTGTCGCTGAGCTGGCGCTCGACGAGCCGCTCGGCTCGATGCTGACCGAGCAAGCGCAGGTGTCCGACGAGCTGATCGTATACCGCGATCGGGTGCTTGTGGTGAACGAGGAACGCGCGGAGAAGGATGGCAGACGACTGGGCACGGTGACGACGTTGCGCGATCACACCGAACTGGAGGAACTGAGCGGCGAGTTGGACTCGGCGCGCGGGTTCGCGGAAGCGCTTCGCGCGCAGGCGCACGAGTCCGCGAACCGGCTGCACACGGTGGTGACGTTGATCGAGCTCGGACAGCCGGAACGGGCGGTCGAGCTCGCCACGGTCGAGCTGGCGTCCGCGCAGCAGCTTGCCGACCAGGTCGTCGGCGCCGTCGCGGAGCCTACGCTGGCGGCGGTGTTGCTCGGCAAGTCCGCGCAGGCGCACGAGAAGGGCGTGGAGCTGGCCATCACCGACGACACCGACGTGGGTGACGTCGCGATCGACTCGCGCGACCTGGTCACGCTCGTCGGCAACCTCATCGACAACGCGATCGATGCCGCCTTGGCCGCGCCACCACCCCGTCGAGTGACCGTGACCGCGCGGTCGGTCGACGGCGGCCTCTGGCTCACCGTCACTGACACCGGCACCGGAGTGGACGCCGCGCGGGTCGAGGAGATGTTCACCCGGGGCTTCTCCACCAAGCCCGAAGGCGCACCGCACGGCCGGGGTCTTGGGCTGGCGCTGGTCAAGCAGATCATCACCCGCTACGGCGGCAGCGTCGACGTGACCAGCGATAACGGGACGACGTTCGACGTCGAACTGCCGCCACGGGACGGAGGTGCACGGTGATTCGCACGCTGGTGGTCGAGGACGACCCGGACATCGCCGCGGGACACGCCGAGTTCGTGGCGCGCGTGTCCGGTTTCGAGTGCGTCGGCATCGTGTATCGCGGCGTCGAGACGTGGGACTTCCTCGCCACCCACGACGTCGACCTGGTGCTGCTCGACATCTACCTGCCCGACATGAGCGGGCTGGAGGTGTGCCGGGGACTGCGGGCGCGCGGCCACCTGGTCGACATCATCGCGATCACGTCGGCGCGTGACCTGCGGGTGGTGCGGTCCGTCGTCGCGTACGGCGTGGTGCAGTACCTGCTGAAGCCGTTCTCGTTCGCGGCGTTCAAGGACAAGCTGCGGCGCTACGCCGACTACCGCGCCCAACTCACCGGGGAGGGTGACGGTACGGCGCAGCACGACGTCGACCGTGCGCTCGGCGCGTTGCGGGGGAGTGCGGGCGGGCCGGTGCCGAAGGGACTGAGCGACGACACGCTGACCACGGTGGTCGACGCGCTGCGCGACTCCGGGCACGGGCTGACGGCCGCCGAACTGGCGGAACTCCTGGGCATGGCGCGGGTGACCGGCAGGCGCTACCTGGAGCATCTGACCGATCGCGGCCTCGTAGAGCGCGCGCCACGCTACGGCACGACCGGCAGGCCCGAGCACGTCTACCGCTGGCGGGACGCGGACGGCCGATGACTCGACGAATCCGGAATCGCTGATTCGGCGGTTTTGGACCCGTTGACCGTGACGGTGAGTATGCTGGCCGCACGGGAATCGGTCCGAATGGGGCCGGAGCCATCATTGGTGAGGAGGGACGCTCGTGGGTGTCGTTGGATGGATCATTCTCGGGGTGATCGTCCTGCTCGTGGTGATCCTCGTGTTCGTCGCGATCTCGGCCTACAACGGACTGGTCAAACGCCGCAACGCCTACAAGAACGCCTTCGCGCAGATCGACGTCCAGCTGACTAGGCGGCACGACCTGATCCCTAACTTGGTCGAGACCGCCAAAGGCTATATGAAGCACGAGCGGGAGACCCTCGACGCGGTCATCTCGGCGCGGTCCGGGGCGGTCAACGCGCAGGAGACGGCGCGGCAGAATCCTGGCGACCCGGAAGCGATGAACCAGCTGGGTCAGCAGGAGAACGCGCTCACCCAGACGTTGGGCAGGCTGTTCGCGCTGCAGGAGAGCTACCCGGACCTCAAGGCTAACCAGAACATGATGCAGCTCTCTGAGGAGCTGACGTCCACCGAGAACCGAGTCGCGTTCGCACGGCAGGCGTACAACGACTCCGTTATGGCCTACAACAACAAGCGCGAGGTTTTCCCGTCGAACATCTTCGCTGGCATGTTCGGGTTCTCCGAAGCGGCGCTGCTCGAGGTGGATCGGCCGGAGATGCGGCAGGCGCCGGAGGTGTCCTTCTGATCCGCTCCGCTAAGACCGTTGCCCGACAGCCGGACCCGAGGCCATGAATTTCTTCGAGCGCCAGGACCAGGTGCGCAAGGTGTCGGCGCGCCTGGTGTTCCTGTTCGTCATCGCCGTCGTCGGCATCATCGTCGTCATCGACGCCGCCGCGTTCTTCCTGCTCGGCCTGTACGAGCAGGGTGTGGGCAACGCGATCAACGCGCTGATCTGGATCACGCTGCTGGTGTTGCTGGTGATCGTGGGGACATCGTTCTTCCGGATGCTGAGCCTGCGCAACGGCGGTGGCGGCAAGGTCGCACGATCGCTCGGCGGGGTGTACGTCCCGGAGGACACCATGGACCCGCAACTGCGTCGGCTGCGCAACGTCGTCGAGGAGATCGCGATCGCGTCCGGCACCCCGGTGCCGGAGCTGTACGTGCTGCCACACGAACAGGGCATTAACGCGTTCGCGGCGGGCTGGTCCCCGGCTGACGCCGCCGTCGCCGTGACACGCGGGACGCTGGAACGGTTGAACCGTGACGAGCTACAAGGCGTCATCGCGCACGAGTTCAGCCACGTCGTCAACGGTGACATGCGGCTCAACATCCGGCTGATGGGAGTGCTGTTCGGCATCCTCGCGCTCGCCGTCGTCGGTCGGATCGCGTTGTACGCCGGTCGCGGTCGGAATGGATTGCCGATCGTCGTGATCGGCCTGTTCGCGATCATCGCTGGCTACATCGGGCTGTTCTGCGGCCGATTGATCAAGGCGGCGGTGTCACGGCAGCGGGAGTACTTGGCGGACGCGTCCGCCGTGCAGTTCACCCGGCAGACCGAAGGTATCGCTGGCGCGCTGAAGAAGATCGGCGGGCTGGATGCCGGGTCGCGGCTACGAAGCGGCAAAGCCGACGACGTCAGCCACATGTTGTTCGGTGAAGGCATGCGGTTCTCGTCGTTGTTCGCCACCCACCCGCCGCTGCCGAAACGTATCCAGCAGCTCGACCCGAGCTTCGACCCTGACGAGTTGCAGGCGCTGCGGCAGCGTTGGTCGTCACGGCCGCCGAACGGCATGGCCGAGGACGCCGCTCTCGGGCTAACCGAGGACGGGATGGCTGCTCCGTCTGGGGCGACGCGTGAGGCACCGGCCGCGCCACCGCCACCCACGCCGTCGGAACGGGCACCGGACGCCGTGCCGCCCACGCCGCAACGCGTTCCCGTCAACCCGGAGGGCGTGGTCGCCGGGATCGGTGATCCGTCGTCCGGGTCGTACGAACAGGGCCAGCAGCTGCTGCGTCGGATTCCCGCCGAGCTGCGGGACAGGGCACGCCGTGTCGACACGGTCGTGCAGCTGGTGTACGGCCTGCTCATCGCGAGCGACGACGAGGCACGGCAGCACCAGCAGGCCGCATTGACCAGCCGCTACGGGGAGGCGTTCGCGGACGCCGTCGCCGCCGAGGCCGCGACGCTGCGTGGGCTCGACCCGGAACTGCGGCTGCCGCTGGCTGAGCTGGCATTCTCCGCGCTGCGCAGGCGCGATCCGCGGGAACTGAACCAGGTCATGACCACGGTTGGGGAGCTGGTGCGCGCCGATGGTCGGGTCGACGTCTTCGAGTACTGCCTCTCGACGTTGCTACACACCGAGCTCTACGAGGTGCTGCATCATCGCCCGCCGTGGGGCGAGCGCAGGCAGCGGCTTGGTGACAAGACCACCGCGCACGCAGTGGCGCGGCTGTTCGCGCTCTTCGCTCGCATCGGCAGCGACGATCCTGCCGCTGGGCAGGCGGCCTACGACGCGGGCATGGGCCGGGTACTGCCCGGAGCGTCGATTCCATTCGCGGTGCCACGCGAAGGTCTCATCGCGCTGGACGCGGGGTGGGCGCTGCTCGACGGGGTGCACGGCCAGGAAAAGGCCCGCCTTGTCGAAGGCCTGGTGCTGGTCATCAGCCACGACGGCGTGATGACGGTGGCCGAGCTGGAACTCCTGCGCACCGTCTGCGCGCTGCTCCACGCGCCATTGCCGCCGATCGCGACGGCGGCGCGGCCGACAGGGCCTGTTTCCGGCCAGCCGTAACGGGGCTGTGGGGTGGGGTGCGTACTTATCGAAGGAACCCGTAAGAATCGGTGTTGATCAGGATGATGCTGGCGACCACGCCCCATGCCGGTGCGAAGATCCACAGGCTGTTGGTCCCGCCGATGAAGATCGCGAGGTCGCGTTTGGTGTGCCCGACGTGTTCCTTGTTGAAGAAGTAGGCCACGTAATAGAGGACCGTGCCGTAGAACATCATCCAGAAGATGACCAGGCCCATGATCCCCAACGTGCGCGCCGGCATGATGTCGAAGGTGAGGCCGTAGATGAACAGTAGCGACGGGATCAGCGTTACGTACCCGTTGCCGGAGTCGACCCAGAACCCGAACGACTTCCGGTTGGCATAGGCAGGATCGAACAGCGAGTACGACGACCAGACCTGCGCCCAGGTACTGGGCCGCACGATCTCGCGGAGTCGGATGGGGGCGGTGAAGAAGTCGATCACCCGGTCGAGTTCGCGTCCGCGGTAGTCCGCGACGAACCGCTTGTGCTGGCGCTCGATCAGGGAGATGCGTAGATTCAGCGAGATCTCCCACAGTGCGATCATCACGTTGATCCAGGTGAACGTCACCAGGATGAGCTGCCCGACGTTCGGGCCATATCGCGCGATATGCGAGGCGATGGGTACCGCCGCGCCGACCACGACGAACGCGGCGACCACCATCCAGACACGAAGAATACCGGCGCCGCGTACAGGGGGTGTCGCCGTGGACTCGGTTACTTCCAACATTGGGTTCGGGCTCCTTCTAGAGCTTGTTCGGTGAGTTGATGCAAGGTGGGGCCACGGGGATCGTCGTCTTCGAGCCAGCGCAGGAAGGCGAACTCGGCGGCGGCGAGCATCGTGTGGACAAGAAGGCCGGGCCCGAGGTCCTCGTCGGGTCGCGCGCCCATCCGGTCGCCGAGGAGCTTGGTCAGTTGCGCGCGCTCGAACGGGCCGATCATCGCGGCTCGGTCGAGTACATGCGGTGCTGCCCGAACCGCGGCGCGCCAGTTTTCCAGCGCCTCCTCCTCGGCGATGAATGCTCGGCTCCACCGCAGGCTCGCCTGGCACAGCGCTTCTTCGGCCGACTCGCCGCGAGGCCGTGCCCGCAGGTTGTCGACGATGACCGCGCCGGCGCGGCGAAGCGTGCCCAACAGCAGGTCTTCTTTGCTGGTCACATACCGGAAGTAGGTGCTGTGCCCGATACCCGCGGCCGCCGCGATTTCCTCGGTGGTCACCGCGTCGAAACCGCGCTCGGCGAACAGTCGCAACGCCGCCCGTTGAATGTCTTGACGGATCAGTGCCTTCTGCCGGTCCCGCAACGATTCAGCCACGTGCGGCCTCCAGGTCTGGATGTGCGCGCCCGGCGACGACGGGCAGGTCCAGGCTGGACTTGATCCCGGGTGCGGCCGCGCAGACGTACGGGATCGAGTTGACGCAGTGGTTCGCGGTCGCCACGATGCCGGGATTGCGTTTCAGCCCTTCCGCGATGGTCGCGGGCTGCCAACCCCGAATGGTCACGAAGGTGTCGGGGTCTCCCTTGATCTCGATCTCGTAGCGTTCCCCCTCGGGGCCGAACTCCCAGGCAGGCTCCAGGTTCTGCTCTCCCATCAGCCAGTTGACGGCGATCCGGACGACCGGCTGATCGCCGACCATCGCCTCCCACCCGAAGCGCTGCCCCGCGACCTGGCCCGGCTCGATGATCCCCAACGGCGACTCGATGGGCGCGGTCGCCACGGCGATCTCGTGGGAGGTCTGGATCGGGGCGTCGGCGAATCCGAGCGTGTCCAGACACATCCGCACCGACTGGCTGAACCCACCGGTCAGCAGACCGAGCATCGGGGAATCGCGCGCCTGCTCGGGGGTGCCGCCGAAGCCCATCACCTCCCGCAGCACCTCGGGGGCGTCGTAGCCGCGCATGTCGGAGAACTCCTCGGCCCGCACGAACGTCACCTTCGACGACATCGCCGAGAGCACCAGCGGATGCAGATCGGTCGTCCCACCGGGATTGATGCCGGTGCCGTGCAACGTGACGCCGCCGTCGACGCACGCCCGAGCCAGTTCGGCATCACGTTCGCTCGGATAGAACCAGCCGACCGGGGTGACCACGTTCTTGCCGGATCGCAGGATGCGCGCCACCTCATCCGCATTCGGGATTAGCGGGGCATACACCACCACGTCCGCGTCCAACGCCAGGATGTCCTCGACGTCGTCGGATGCGGTGACACCCACCTGCTGCGTGCCGAGGATGGCACCGACGTCCTTGCCGCGCTTGGCCTTGGAGTGGACATAGCAACCGACCAGCTCCAGCTCGGGATGAGCCTGGACGGCTTCGATCGCAGCCTTGCCGACTCCGCCGGTAGCCCACTGGACAACCCGCAGCATGAACTCTCCTCGAAGATAGAGACTCTTAATATGAGAGAGTCTCTCTCGAGGAGGTGAGGTCTCGCAACCTTAGGGCGGCGGGTTCGTGCTATCCGTCGCTGTCGCCCTGCCGGTGACGGGCGTCGCCGAGCAGCTGCGCCAGTGCGTGCACCGGCGACGTCTCCAGCTTGTGCCGGTGCGCGTCGTAGTGGTCGCGGGTGGTGCGGATATCGGCGTGGCCGAGCAGGTCCTGCACCTTCTGCACGGGGACGTCGTTGGCGAGCAGCAGCGTGCCGGTGGTGCGCCGCGCGGTGTGCGGGCTGATCGAGTCCGCACCGGAGATGCCCGCCGCTTGCGCCTGGGTCCGCAGCAGATGCCAGATGTGGCGCTGCGTCAACGGCTTGCCACCTGGTTTGGCCGAGTCGTACGGGTGTGGTGACGTCGCCAGCAGCGGACCGGTGAGCCCGTCCGCACCGACGCCAAGCCGAGCGGCACGATGCCGCAGGTAGTTGCTGAGCGGGTGCAGCGCCGCGGGGGCAAGCGGCACTAGATCGCGGTGCCCGCCCTTGGCGAGATAGCGCAGGATGGTGTGGCCCGCATCGGTGTCCAAGTCCTCGATACGCGCCGTCGTGATCGCCGAGACGCGCACGCCTGTGTAGAACAGCAGCGCCACAACGGCCGCGTCGCGCCAGGACGCCTCGGTGTCGTTGCGTGCGGCGCGCTGCTCGACGTGGTTGAGCAGCCGCGCGGCGGCCGAGCCGTCTAACGCGGGCAGCGGTGACGTTCTGCCACGCTTTGGTCGCGACACCGCGGCGACCGGGTTGCGCTCGGTGACGTCGTTGGACTGTAGGTAGCGGTACCAACTGGACACTCCGGCGAGCGTGCGGGAGATCGTCGACGCGGACGCGGGCCGGGGCACGCCGTCCTTGCCGGTGACGGTGAGCCCGTTCTTCCAGGCATCGACATCGGCTCGTCGTGCTTGCAGCGGATCGAGCCCGGTGCGGTCGCACCACGACAGCCATGCCGCGAGATCGGCGTAGTACGCCCGGCGAGTGTGTTCGGTTTTGTCTGTTTCCAGCCACAGCACGGTGATCTGCCGGATGCCGTAGCGGTCGAGGGGATCGGCGGGCGGTAGCGCCGGCAGTAGTTCCACGGCGGCGGTGATCGCGTGCCGGAGCCCCGTCCGCGTGCTCGCGGAGAGGTCCGGGACGCGGTTGGTATCGCGTGCGAGGTCGAATGAGCGACCGGGGGAGCCCCCTGCTTCCAAATGCTCGGTCATAACTGGCATTATCACCAAGTAAAATAACGCAAAGATTTAGCAGTATCGCGTGTCGCGATACGAAAACACGATTGCGTACGCGAAACTAGAAGGCATGACGATGGGCGAAAATCTGGACACGGAGCAGGGAAACGAGCCGGAGGCGGGCGCTGAGCGCGATGTGGAGCACGGTGGAACCACCGATGACGTGGGTGACCGCGAAGATGGCGTTGACAGCGGCGACGAGAGCACAACTATCGAGCACACGGCTGACGAGCCGCCCGCGCTCTGCGCTCTGGATGGCTGTGACAACCCGTTGCCGCCGCGACCGGTAGATCAGCACGGCCGACGCAAGGGTGGTCGGCCATCGTCGTACTGCTGCAAGTCACACGCGGATGCGGCGTCACGTGCGCGGCGGGTGGCTCAGGCGGCGGCGGTCATCGACCCATTGTCGGACCTGCGGCAGGCGAGCGAGTCGCTCAGCGCGGTGACAACGCCAGTGGTTGAGGCGATTACGGCGCTGCAGGAGCGGTTCTCGGCTGCTGAGGAGGGCGCGATCGCGCAGGTGCGTAGGGCCGAGGAGGAGGCTGGGGCGGCACGCAGCGAGGCAGAGGACGCTGTCGCGCGGGCCGAGCGGAGCGACCGCGCGCGGAACGCGGCACTGGTTCAGGCGCGGGAGGACAGGCAGGCGCGCGAGAAAGCCGAGAAGGCGGCGGTGACCGCGACGGCGGAGGCCGAGGCGGTCACGAAGCAGGCGTGGGAGAAAGTCGCCGAGCACGAACGCGCGGCAGGTGCGGCCGACGCCGCGAGAGTCGTCGCGGAGAACGCGCGGGACGAACTCGCGGCGACGCTGCGGTCCGCGCGGGCGGAACTGGACGCTCTGCGCGAAGAACGGGAGGCGCTCCGGCGGGAACGGGACGAGGCGCGCACCGAGCTGGAGGAGCAGCGGTCCGAAGTGGCGCTGTTGTCGGAACGGCTGTCATCCGCCCGCGCGCAGCAAGCCGCCGCGGAGAACGCGGCCGAGCACGCCAGGAAGGAGGTCGCGCGCACCCAGGATCAGGCGGCAGAGTTGGTCGAGGAGGCGCGACGGCAGCGGGCGGACAGGGACGACGCCCTGAACCGGTTGGCGGAGGAGCACGCCGCCCGCCGTGTCGCCGAACAGACAGCCGAGGCGGCGCAGGCCACGGTGGAATCACTGCGCACAGCACTGGCCGAGGCTAACGCCAGGGTGGACACCCTGCTCGGCTCACAGCGATCACCGAACGACATCACGCACGAATCGGCGGAGCCGGAAAACGTTGCGGTGTCAACGGAGCGAGCGGAAGGCTAACCCGCGGCCAGGATCAATGCTGGCTGCCGAAGCCGAGCACAGCGTGGGCCGCCGCGCTCATCGGTCAGGTCGACCGTGGCGATGATTCGTTGCTCGGAATGCGTTGGGTGAACGAGAGGGTTCAGATCGGCGAGCATGAGCTTGGCGCGGCGGAACATCGTGAAGCTGCCGTCGGTGTTGAGGTTGCCCCATGTCAGGTAGACGAACCGATCGTGCCTGCGGCCCTGCACCGCCGGGCCACGGAAATCGATACCCTCGTCGCCCTGGACGACGTCGATCTCGACGGTCCATACCGTGCCAGGGGAGTCGCCGGGAACGAGATCGCTCGGCTCACGTCCCAGTTGGACCCCGACATGAACGTTGTCGCACGGTTCACCGTCGATATGCCAGGAGCGGCCGGGAAAGTGTTGTCCCCGAATTTCCAGCAGCATGGCGCCATGCTTCCATGTCGGCCGTTACAACGCCTGCCCAAGCGGTCCGTACTCCGTCGCCAGCGCGTCGTCCCAGTGCGCACCCCAGTCTGGCTGTGTGCCGTCGGCGTCGGTGAACCCGTATTCCCGGTACAGCTCCCAGGTGGCCAACGCGCGTCCGGTCTTGCGCAGGACGTCGGGGTCGGCGGCGAGCGCGGCGACCGCGCGGCCCAGGTAGGTCGGCATCTCCGAGTAGGCGAAGTGGGGGTCCTTCGCCGCGCCGTCACGCCATGTCGCTTCGGTGACGCCGAAGTGATCCAGCATCGCCTCGGACCGCAGAAAACCCGGCGTCACCGCGACGGCAGCGACGCCGTGCGGCCGTAGTTCCTCGGCCTGTGCGACGGCGAGGCGGATCACCGACGACTTCGCGAGGTCGTAGAAGACCGAGCCGCGATACCGGTCGGTGTTGCCGTCGGTGACCTCAACGACAAGGCCACTGCCTCGCGCGATGAGCAGCGGCAGCGCGAAGCGGCTGGTGATCACGTGTGTCTCCACCGCTTGCCGCAGCAGCCGCAGCCCGGTGTCGAGGTCTTGCTCCCACAGCGGGTGTTCCCAGTCGGTGAGCGGATCGCCGCCCCACACCGAGTTGACCAGGACGTCGAGCCGCCCGTCCTGCTCGGCCGCGATCTGCTCGACCAGCGCGCGGACCTCGTCCGGCTGGCTGTGATCGGTACGGACGGCGATACCCAGGCCGCCAGCGGCCGTGACGCGCTCCGCCGTGTCCTCGATGGTCTCCGGTCGGTCCATAGGGGACCGCCCGGACGCGCTGCTGCGGCCGGTGACGTACACCGTCGCGCCCGCGGCGCCGAGCTCGACGGCGATGCCCCGCCCGCCGCCTCGGGTGCCGCCCGCGACCAGCGCGACCTTGCCGGTGAGCGGGTGCGTGTCGCTGTTCATGTCGCCTCCTGGCTGGTTGGTGAGAGGTGCGGCGCCAGGACGTCGTCAAGCTGCTGCGCCAGGCGGTGCGGCAACGTGCCCTCGCGGTCGAGTGCCCAGGTGAGCCCGGCGCCGGCGATGACCGACCGCACGATTCTGGTCAGCGTCTCGACGTTCGTGTCAGGCGTGAGCTCCCCGTCGGCTACGGCCTCGGCCAGCAGCGTTCGGATCGCTTCGCCCTGGGCTTCGTGGATCGCCAGCGCGTGCTGGTGGAACTCCGGGTCCGTGAGGTCGACGCAGAGGAACGCGAGGTGGTTCGCGAACGCTTCCGGCGTCACCATCGGGGCCAGCTGGTCCACCGCCATTGCCGTGAGCGCCGCGAGCGCGGAGCCGTGTTCCGCCCGCGCCCGTTTGGGCAGCGTCCGCGCGTCCTGCGCGGACTGCTCGGCCAGCGTCAGCAGCAGCCCGCGTTTCGAGCCGAACCGCTGCACCAGCGTGCCTGGCACCATCCCGACCTCGCGCGCCACCGCCGCCAGGGTGAGTTTGGCTGGACCGACCTGGCCGATCACCTCGGCCGTCGCGCGCAGGATCACCGCGTCGTCGACCCCTCGGGGACGTCCTGCCACCGCACCTCCCATTAATAAATGAACGTACATTTAATAATAGGGCAGTGGCGGCACATGCGCAATAAGCGCAACAAGCACAGGGAACACCCGACGAGATCGGCCTCGACGTTGGTGGCCATGAGGGACAGCAGCCGCCAGGTAGCGGTGAGGACGATCAGGTCGCGGGCTAGGAGAGTTGCGTGGTCTGTTCGACACGTGCAACCGGTTCGTGAGGCTTATCGCTGCTACGATGGCGAAGCGGTGTCTATCGCTGCCAGGAGGAACTGTGGTACTCGATCGCATCACCACGCAGCCAGGGGTAATGGGGGGGCAGCCCTGCATCCGTGGCATGCGATTCCCCGTGAAGACCATCGTTCGCATGGTTGCCCAAGGCATGTCTGCTGAACAGATCCTCGCCGAGCATCCCGACCTGGAAGCGGAGGACATCCGGCAGGCACTCGAGTTCGCGGCCGCGTCCCTTGATGCGGACAGCTACCTTCCGCTGCGCCATTCGGCATGAGATTTCTGCTCGACGCGAATCTGTCGCCGCTCATCGCTGCCTGCCTGACTGAGGCGGGACATGACACGAAGCATGTTCGTGACGTTGACCTCCGGCGCGCGAGTGATGAGCAGATCATGGACTTCGCGGCTGAGCATGGCTTCGTGATCGTGTCGCAGGACACCGACTTCACCAACCTGCTGCACTATCGGAAAGCCTCGGGGCCGTCACTTGTTCTGCTCCGAAACCTGCCAGAGGTAACGGCGGCGCAGGTCAGTTCTCTCATTCTGGGGAACCTCGATCAGTTCGAAGCCGCACTCGTCAAGGGAGCTGTGGTGTCGATCGTGGGCGACCGAATTCGAGTTCGCCGCCTGCCGTTTCAGTGAGCGCCCACGGCCTTACGCCGCGCCCGGCGCCGCCCGGCCGCGCAAGACGTCGACGTGCTCCACACCCGGCCTGCCGAGCACCCAGCTCGTGCCGCCGATCGACTTCGCGCGCTGCTTCAGTCGCGCCAGCTCACGCGACACCTCCTGATAGGAGGTCACCGTGCCAGGCGCGCAGGTAAGCCCCGCGAGCGTTACGTTGACCGCCATGCCTTCCACCGTCCATGGGGTGTCGAGCAGCGTGGGCGCGAGGGTGCCGATCTCGTCCATGTCGGCGGTGATGAGGAAGTCGTCCCCGCCGACATGGCTGACGGTCATCTTGGGCAGCTGTCCCGCGAGATCGGTCAGCGTCTCGCCGAGGGAGCGGATCAGCTCGTCTCCGGCCGCGTAGCCGACCTGCACGTTGACCTGCTTGAACTCGTCGATGTCCAGCGACGCCGCGATGAACGGCTCCCCGGCGACGATGCGCCGTTCGACGTCTTTCGCGATGGTGGCGCTGCTGGGCAGACCGGTGATGGGGTGCAGCGAGGCGGCTTCCTCCACTTTGGCCTCCGCGACGCCGCGCACCACCTCCGCCACCCGCACGATGCCGAGGCACACGCCGTCCCTACCGATGACGACGATGTCGTCGTGCATCCGGTTCGCCTCGGCCGCGGCCACGACGTCGAGCAAGTCGAGCGCTCCGGCGCCCGCTGGCACGGTGTGCGGGGTGTCGGCGAAGGTCGCCGCAGGCTTGTTCGCGTGCAGCGCGTGCCCGTAGCGACCGGACAGCGCCAGCAGGAACCGGCTCCTGTCCACCGTCCACTCCGGACGTCCATACTCGTCGAGTCCCACCAGCGCCTGCGGCTCGTCGTCCGCGGCCAGGGCGTTGCGGGCGTCGTCGCAGGTGGCGTCGGCGGGCAGCGTCACGGCGGGCCGCACGAAGTCCGCCACGGTGGGAATCCCGAACGACGACAGCGCGGCATTGTCCTGCCGCGCGCCGCTCAACGCCGTGCGCACCGTGAGCGATCCGGCGTCGGCGTCCAGTAGCGGTCCTTGCAGGATGCGGAGCCCGGCGTCGCGGGCGGCGGCGAACTCGTCCTCGGTGTGGACTCCGGTCGCGGCCAGCCGCGCTCCGGTGTGTGAGGCGACGTGCAGCAGCGAGTGTACGAGCGCGGTCGACGTCGTCCCGCCAGGTAGCGCGCGCACGATGGAGCGGTCCAGCTTGAGGACGTCGACCGGCGCGGCGGTGAGCACCGTAAGCGGCAGGTCGCCGGAGCCAAGGCCGTCGAAGGCGACCTGAAGTCCCAGCTCACGCAGCCACGAGACGGCCGTGATCAGCCGGTTGGGGTCAGCTTGGGCGAACGGCGGGCCGAGTTCGATGACGACCTGGCTTGTGCGGCGGCCCGCCCGCTCGAGCGCGTCGAGCAGCGGATGCAGCGACACTTGATCGGCGGCCATCGAGACCGCCAAAAGGTTGACGTGCAGCGGCAGCAGTGTCGGTGTCTCCGCCTCCTGCTCGACCGCGGCGGCCGCGAGCGCGACGTCGGTCTCGACGAGACGTCCCTGATCACCGGCGTGGCGCAGGATCTCTCGCGGCGTCGGTCCCGACGTCCCGGCGAGCGCTTCGACGGCTACGGCGTCGCCGGTGTGCAGGCTGTAGAGCGGCTGAAACGCGAACCGCACGGAGTCGGAGAAGCCAGCCACGGCGCCGATGCTGCCGCAGGACGTCGTCACCCGACAGTGATGTCAACGTATATTCACGCCGCACATCCGGGTGTTCACCTCGACGACACCGCGTGGCCACTTGGCGTGGGCGGTCACGTCCGTGCGCCGCTTGGTGTGCCGATTACGGTGGATGTGTGAACGACGACCGAAGAGTCAGACAGACAACAACGGCCAACACCGACCGGGCGACGCGCCGCGACGGAACCGCGACCCCGCCGATCGGCGTGGCCAGCGACTTTCGCATCGACCGGGACCGGGTCGCGGTCTCGCCGTTCTTCGCTCGATTGGGTGGAGTCACTCAGGTGGTCAGCGGTACCGATGCGGGCGTGCTGCACAACCGGCTGACCCATAGCCTCAAGGTCGCGCAGGTCGCGCGCGCCGTCGCGGAGCGCATCAACGCGTCGGCCGAGTACGGCGCGCTCGCCGAGAAGCTGGGCGGCTGCGACCCCGAGGTCGCCGAAGCCGCGGCACTCGGCCACGACCTGGGCCACCCGCCGTTCGGCCACCTCGGTGAGCAAGTGCTGGACTACATCGCCCGCGACCGGTTTGGCCTGGCAGACGGTTTCGAGGGCAATGCGCAGAGCTTCCGCATCCTCACTACCACGGACGTGCGCGGGCCCTCCGGCGTCGGGCTCGATCTGACCGCCGCCGTGCGGGCGGCCGTGCTCAAGTACCCGTGGGCGCGCTCGCGCTACCCGCGGCCGCACCCGTCCACCATGGATGTTCCGCCGCGTGGCGCCGCCGAGTCTGCTGAGGCACCCGGGTGGGGGTCAAGCAAGTTCTCCGCGTACGTCACCGAACTGGACGACCTCGACCAGGCGCGGGCTCCCTTCGCGGACGCGATCGAGCCGTGGCAGCAGACGATCGAGGCGTCGGTCATGGACACCGCGGACGACATCGCCTACGCCATCCACGACCTGCAGGACTTTCACCGGATTGGCGTGCTGCAGCACGCGTCGGTGTCGCCGGAGCTGAGTGTGTGGCTGACGGCGTCCCGCGAGCTGGCGCACCTGGACGACGCCACGCTGGCCACGCACTCACGGCGCCCTGGCTATTCCCTGGAGCAGCTACGGCGGCGGATGCATGCCAAGGATGCGGCGATGGTCGATGACGATGCCTTCCGCGCGGCGGTCACCACGGTGCGCACCGAGCTGGTCGACGGGCTGCTCGCGCAGGTCTTCGACGGTTCGGTCGAGTCGGAGCAGGCGCTCGCGGACTTCTCGGCGCGATGGACGTCCCGGCTGGTCGACGGCGTCGCCGTCACCGACTCGCCGTCCACCCGTTCCGGGCATGTGACGTTGCGCCCCCAGCAGTGGCATGAAGTGCAGGTCCTCAAATTCGTGCACCGCCGGTTCGTGCTGCTGCGACCCGACCTGGCGCTGCACCAGCGCGGCCAGGCGTCGCTGATCACGAACCTGGTCGGCGAGCTGGATGCCTGGCTCAGCGACGCGCGGGAGTCGTCGCGCATCCCGCGCAGGCTCCACGACCTGGTCGAACTGGCGCACGCGGAGTACGCCGCACTCGCCAAGGACCGTCCCGAACTGCTTGTCGCGCCGGACGGCACGGCGGCACCGGACGTGGCGTCGCTCGCCAAGGGGCGCGCGATCGTGGACTTCGTGGCATCGCTGACCGACAAGCAGGGAGCGACATTGCTGGACGCGCTCGCGGGCCGGGTCAGTGCGCCCTGGTCGGATTCGTTCGTGCTGTGAGGGTTCGCGAGGTCGCGGGCGGCGGGCGTGCCGTCGAGGTGCCGCCGGAACGACTGGCGCGGTGGTTCGCCGGGTTCGAGCGGCGCAACGGCCCGGCCGAACGCACCGTGCTTGGCCCCACGGAGGTCGTGATTACGGCGGCCAATGGCACCACTGCCACGGCGGCGGTGCCGTTCCCGCCGCTGGACGTCTCCGGCGAGCGTGCTGGTCTCGACGTCGATGCCCTGGTCCGGCACGCACAGGTCGAGCGCCGGATCGGGCTGGTGCTGGTCCGGCTAGGGGCGCACAGCATCGGCATCGCCGAGGGGGAGCGGGTGGTCACGTCCCGCACGGATCGGCATCTGGTGCACGGCCGCACGGCGAAGGGCGGCTGGTCGCAGCAACGGTTCGCCCGACGGCGCGGGAACCAGGCGCGGCAGGCAATCGACCGCGCCGCTCGCGACGTCTCCGACGTCCTTGGTCCCGAGGCGACGTCGTTGGACGTCGTCGTGTGCGGGGGCGACAAGGCGGCGTTGGACGACCTGCTCACTGACTCCCGGCTGCCGCGTGCGCTCACCGAGCGGGTGGTGCCGTGGGTGCTCGACGTCGCCGAACCCCGGAAGTTGGTGCTGGAGGACGCCGCGCGCCGAGCGCGTGCGGTGGAGATCGTCGTGCGTGACGCCTAACCGATGTCGGTCCAGCGACCGCGCACCCCGGGACGTCGAAGGTGAGTCATTCTGGTCGCGATCGCAACCGCAATGACTCACACCTCACCAGCACACGGCGTGCGATGTAGGTGCCGATCGGTGTGCTGGCCAGGGTTAAGCGTGGTGACACCGTCGACGTGACCGAGCGAGGCACCGTTATCGCACGGTTGGTACCCGCGCAGCCCGCCCCGATGGCGGACCTCATCGCGTCAGGCGCCCTGCGACCGGCGACGGCGACTGGTCCGATCCCTCGTCCAACTGGTCCGATCCGCACCGAGAGCCAGGCGGGTGATCTGCTTCGCGAGATGCGTGACGACGAACGGTTCTGATGATCTACCTCGACACGGCCGCGCTGGTGAAGCTCGTTCGGCGCGAGCCGGAAAGTGACGCTCTTGCCGACTGGCTCGACGAAGCCACCGACACCTCCCTGGTGTCGTCCGCGTTGTGCGAAGTCGAGTTGCCGAGAGCGTTACGGCGAACGGAGCCAGAGTTGCTTGCCGGGGTGCCCGCATTGCTGGCCCACATCGGTCGCTACGCGATTGATGACGTGGTCCGTTCGACAGCCGCGAGCTACACGGACCAGCACTTGCGCACAGTGGACGCGATCCATTTGGCCACCGCACATGGCGTCTTCGGACCCGCACGCATCACGGCATTCGTCACGTATGACCGCACGTTACTCGCGAGCGCCGCACGATGGGGTTTGAGTACAGCGAGCCCTGGTCAAGAGCCGTCGGAATGAGCCACGTCACCGGGCCACAAATCACTCGACACCGACCCGTACACTGGGTTCCGTGGTCGTTCGATTGGAATAGCTGACTAACGGCGTCCCGCACGCTCCCCGGAACCGGGTCCGAGCGCGGGACGCACGCATGTCCTGCCCTTTCACGACCACGTTCGGAGTTCTTAGGTGATTTCCGCTTCCGGCCTTGAGCTGCGCGCCGGGTCCCGCATCCTGTTGTCCGACACCGCGCTGCGCGTCCAGCCCGGCGATCGGATCGGCCTCGTCGGCAGGAACGGCGCTGGCAAGACGACGACGTTGAAGGTGCTCGCCGGGGAGGGCGAACCCTACGCGGGGGAGTTGCGCCGCAGTAGCGCGCTCGGCTACCTGCCGCAGGATCCGCGCGAGGGTGACCTGTCGGTGACCGCCAAGGACCGCGTTCTCTCGGCGCGCGGCCTCGATCAGATCGCCCGCGATATGGAGAAGGTGCAGCTCGCGATGGCCGAGCTGGCCGACGACGCGGAGCGGGATAAGGCGGTGCGCCGTTACGGCAAGCTGGAGGAGCGTTTCGCCTCGCTCGGCGGATACGCGGCAGAGAGCGAAGCCGCCCGGATCTGCACCAATCTGGGTCTTGAGGACCGCGTGCTCGGGCAGCCGCTGCGCACACTCTCCGGTGGGCAGCGCAGGCGCGTCGAGTTGTCGCGGATCCTGTTCGCCGCGTCCGAGGCCGGGGCGAGCGGCAAGTCCAACCGCATCCTGCTGCTGGACGAGCCAACCAACCACCTCGACGCCGACTCGATCTCCTGGCTGCGCGGTTTCCTCAAGCAGCACGCGGGCGGCCTCGTTGTGATCAGCCACGACGTCGAGTTGCTGGACGAGGTCGTCAACAAGGTCTGGTTCCTGGACGCGACGCGCGCCGAACTGGATGTCTACAACATGAACTGGCGACGCTACCAGGACGCGCGTGCCACCGACGAGAAGCGGCGCAGGCGCGAACGTGCGAACGCCGAGAAGAAGGCGTCGGCACTGCAAGCGCAGGCGGCGAAGCTCGGCGCGAAGGCGACCAAGGCGGTGGCGGCGAAGAACATGGCGCGCCGCGCGGACGAGATGTTGGCGAATCTGGACGAGACTCGTCAGGCGGACAAGGTAGCCAAGATCAGCTTCCCGGCGCCCGCGTCGTGCGGGAAGACGCCGCTGACGGCGTCCGGGCTGTCGAAGTCCTACGGTTCACTGGAGATCTTCACCGGCGTCGACCTGGCCATCGACCGGGGTTCGAAGGTGGTCGTGCTCGGTCTCAACGGCGCTGGCAAGACGACGTTGCTGCGGCTGCTCGGCGGCATGGAACAGCCGGACACCGGCGAGCGCGTGCTCGGCCACGGGCTTCGGCTGGGCTACTACGCGCAGGAGCACGAGACGCTGGACCACGATCGCTCGGTGTGGGAGAACATCCGCGGCCTCGCGCCCGACACCGGCGAGCAGGAGCTGCGCACGCTGCTTGGGACGTTCCTGTTCACCGGGGAACAGCTGGACCAACCGGCCGGGACACTCTCCGGTGGTGAGAAGACCCGGCTGGCGCTCGCGGGACTGGTCTCGAGCGCGGCCAACGTGCTGTTGCTGGACGAGCCGACCAACAACCTCGATCCGGCCAGCCGCGAGCAGGTGCTCGACGCGCTCCGCAGCTACACCGGCGCGGTCGTCCTCGTGACCCACGACCCGGGCGCGGTGGAAGCGCTGGAACCCGAGCGGGTGATCTTGTTGCCGGATGGTACCGAGGATCACTGGTCGGACGAGTACCTGGAACTGGTCCAGCTCGCCTGAGTCGCGTGCCCTAGCTGTCCCGCGAATGGGGTACCGCTGGCGTCAACGGGATGGAGATGTTCCGCGTCCCATCGTGGGGCCGATCGCATACCGGCAGGTAGCCGCCACTGAGCGCGTTCGAGATTAGGCCGTACGTGGTGCGTTAGCCGCTATTTGCGTTCCCGTCTGGCGTTAAGCCGCGCAGTGTTCGATCATTGCGGCTAGAAGGGGCCTCTTCTGGCCCAGAACACTCCGGCGGGAGGCGTGACAACCGTGGCTGATCTGAAGAAAGGCGCGCGCATCACCGGTAACACGCGCGAGAAGTTGGCGTCTGACCTGAAGAAGAAGTACGAGAAGGGTGCGAGCATCCGTGCCCTCGCCGAGTCGACAGGGCGGTCTTACGGTTTCGTGCACCGTGTGCTGTGCGAGTCCGGCGTACAGTTGCGCGGCCGTGGCGGGGCTACCACGCGAAAGAAAAAGTAGTCGCACTTACCCGGCGCGTGGACGGGTGTGGTGCGGCGCCGTGGTCGGCTGCCCACGGAAGCACAGCCACGCGCCGAGCAGCACCAACGGATAGACGAGGTAGCCCCACCTCGTTGCCGGTGTCAGCAGGGTGGCGGCACCGAGACCGACGGCGATTCGCAGGGCCGCGTCGGAGGCGATCATCGGAGGTCGCAGCACGAGCCATCCCGTGATCGCGACGGCCGCGACGCCGAGCAGCGTAAGCGCTAGCGCATGCCCCAGCGGTCCCGTGCTCGCGAGCAGATGTCCCGGCAGCGGGCTGGCGGCGGGTGAGGCGACCTCGGCCGCGCCCAACGGGAACCGGAGGACGTTCTCGACGAACGCCCGTGGTTCCGTTGCCAGGAACGGCACGGTCACGGCCGCGCCCGTGATGAACAGCGCGCCGGCGAACGCCGCTGTCACACGGGCACCGTACCGGACCACCAGCAGAATGAGCAGCACCAGGATCGCTGGTGCCGCCGTGAGTTTCGCGCTCACCACGAGTGCCAGCGTCAGCCCGGACGTGATCGGGTTGCCGCGCGCCGCCAGCGCGATCGCCACCAGCAGCAGCCCGAGCACCGCGAGGTCGGGTCCGGCGGCGGCGAAGGTGAGCGCGGTCGCGGGGGAGACCAGGGCCAGCTGCGCTGCCCCGATCGGCACCGACGGCCTGCCAAGCAGCCGCCACGCCAGCAGCGCGCCCGCCGCCGCGACCAGTGCGAACCCGATTCTGGAGTCGGTGAGCGCCAGCGCCGCGGCGTTGTCTGCGCCGAGTTCGGTCACCAGCGCTCTCGGCAGGCCGAACAGGGCCATCACCGGGCCGTACGGGGTGTAGTCGTCGACCACCGGTTGCCGGTCGAGCGCCGCGACGTCGAGATACGGGCTACCGTCACGCAACAGCAACAGCGCCGATCGCTCGATCACCCACACCTCGGGCTGCGCCCCCCACGCCGCGGGGTTGTCGCTCCAGTCGCCGCCCCCGAGCCGGCGAAGCACGAGGTGTGCCAGTGGCGCGAGGAGGCCGAGCACCGTCGCTAACGCCACCGAGACCCACCGCGAGTGGAACCACTGGCGGGGCACGGTGGCGCGGTGTGCGTACCCCACAAGGACGACGGCGTGGACGGTGGCGAGCCCGTAGCCAACCGCCGCGTAGCCGCCCCAGATACGGTGGGTCGCGAACTCCGAGGCGAGCGCGGTGATCACCGCGAACCCAGTGAAGCCCACGTAGACGGCGAGATCGAGCCAGCGCGCGCGAACCGCGGCGTGGCGGTGCGCCTGCCGCTCTGCCGTGTCCGTCACGCCGCACCCCACTTTTGTCCGCTCGGCCCGCGCTCCGCAGCCTACTGCCGTGTCGGTGTGCGACACGGCAGTAGGTTGTCAGGTGCGGTGATCGCGGTTTCGGAGCGGGACCTTGTTCGTAAGGTCTCGCAACACATCCGGCGTGTACGAGAACGGTGCCCGCGCCGCCCGACGCAGTTGGACGTCGCGGTCTTCTCGGCGACGGTTGCGCTGCCTGTCGGTCCCGGCGTGCATGATGGAGGACGCCGTAGCGACGAGATCGGGAATGAACATCTGGATCTCGACGTTACGCTGCACGGACGGCGCGCGATCTTGGAGTTAGGTCAAGGTTTGCCGCGCGGGCGATGGCGACGACGAGGAGCTGATCGGCGTGGACAACGCGTGGATGTTGATGCGGGGCAGTATGCGCAGCGCGGACGCGCCTCGAAGTCTCCGGCCAGGCACCGTGAGCAGGATCGTGACGTTCGCGCGACCCCACTGGCGCAGGCTGATCGTCTTCTTGCTGCTCACCGTGATCTCCGCCGTGCTCGCCGTGAGCACCCCGCTGCTCGCGGGTCGCGTCGTTGACACCATCGTCAGCGGTGAGGACGCCAGTATCGTCGTCCTCCTCGCGCTCGCTATCGCGGGCATCGCCATCGCGGACGCCGGGATCGGGCTCGCCGAAAGGTGGCAGTCCGCCCATATCGGTGAGGGGCTGATCTACGACCTGCGTCGCGCCGTGTTCGAACACGTCCAGCGCATGCCGATCGCGTTCTTCAACCGCACTCGCACTGGCGCACTGGTGAGCAGGCTCAACAACGACGTCATAGGCGCGCAGCGCACCTTCACCGCGACGCTCTCCGGGTTTGTCACCAACATCATCCAGCTCGCACTGTCCCTTGTGGTCATGATGACGTTGTCGTGGCAGGTGACCCTGTGCGCGCTCGTGCTGCTGCCGATCTTCGTGCTGCCCGCGAGGCGGATTGGCCGCAAGATGGCTGACCTGCAACGTGACGCCGCGACACACAACGCCACGATGACCACCCAGATGACGGAGCGGTTCTCCGCACCGGGTGCGACGCTGGTGAAACTCTTCGGGCGACCGGTGGCCGAGGCGGACGAGTTCGGCGAGCGCGCGGGCAAAGTCCGTGACATCGGTATCCGCACCGCGATGCTCACTCGCTGGTTCTTGACCAGCCTGACGCTGGTGTCCTCACTCGCGCTCGCGCTGGTGTACGGCCTCGGCGGCTGGCTGGCGATCGGCGGCGACCTGCGAGCGGGCACCGTCGTCTCGCTCGCGCTGCTGCTCACCCGGCTCTACACGCCGCTGACCGCGCTGGCCAACGTTCGCGTGGACGTGATGACCGCGCTGGTGTCGTTCGAGCGGATCTTCGAGGTGCTCGACGTCAAGCCACGCATCACAGAGAAGCCCGATGCCACGTCGCTGCCGGACGGTCCCGTATCGGTCGAGTTCGAGAACGTGCGGTTCTCCTACCCGTCGGCGGAAGAGGTCTCGCTCGCATCGCTGGAGGAAGTCGCCACACTCGACACCCGGGGCGGCGAGGAGGTACTGCACGGCGTTGACCTGCACGCGGCGGCCGGGCAGATGGTCGCGCTGGTCGGCTCGTCCGGCGCGGGCAAGTCCACCATCGCCTCGTTAGTGCCGCGACTCTACGACGTCGACAGCGGGTCGGTTCGCCTCGGTGGGATCGACGTGCGGGATCTGCGTTTCGACACGCTGCGGCAGACAGTCGGCGTCGTTACCCAGGACGGCCATCTGTTCCACGACACGATCCGCGCCAACCTGGCCTATGCCCGGCCGGAGGCCAGCGACAAGGAGATCTGGAGCGCGCTGCGCAGGGCGCGGCTCGACGATCTGGTGCTGTCGCTGGCGGACGGGCTCGACACCGTCGTCGGCGAGCGCGGTTACCGGCTCTCCGGCGGCGAGCGGCAGCGGCTCACGATCGCTCGGCTGCTGCTGGCGCGGCCGAGGGTCGTCGTGCTGGACGAAGCCACCGCGCATCTGGATTCCGAGTCGGAGACGGCGGTGAGTGCCGCATTGGCCGATGCGCTCGATGGCAGGACGTCGATCGTCATCGCCCACCGGCTCTCCACGGTGCGGGCCGCCGATCAGATCCTCGTGGTCGAGGACGGCACGATTGTCGAACGCGGGACGCATGAGGAACTGCTCGGGGCATCCGGCCGCTACGCTGAGTTGTATCGGACTCAGTTCGCCACCGATGGTCCGAAGAATGACGAAGCGTTGGACTCGGTGGCGTCGTGACGACCCGCCGTGCCACCGGGCTCCCGCGTGGGTGAGGATGCTCGGGTGAGTGACGAAGCGGTCGAGATCGAACACGATGCCAGCCTGACGGTGCTGCGGGCACGCACGACGGTGCGCGCGGTGGCGCTGGTGCTCCACGGTGGAGCCGAGCACGGCCATGAGCGCATCCGGCCGTGGTCGCACGCCTACCTGCGGATGGTGCCGTTCGCTCGTGCGCTGCACCGGGCGGGCAGGACGCACGGGCTCGAGGTGCGGCTGGTGCGTAACCGGGTGCGTGGCTGGAACAAGCCCCACCTGCATCCGGTACACGACGCAAGGGACGCGTTGGCCGAGATCCGTCGCGACCACCCTGACGTGCCGGTCGTGCTCATCGGGCACTCCATGGGCGGCCGCGTCGCACTGCGAGTGGCCGACGACCCGAACGTGGTCGCGGTGTGCGCGCTGGCTCCGTGGACCACTGAGAAGGACTGGGTCGAGCCGGTCGCCGACGTGCGGGTGTTGATCGCCCACGGTACCCAGGACGCCATCACGTCGCCGGAAGCGTCGCACGAGTACGCGCGGCGGGCCGACCACGTGACCGACGTCGTTCGCGCGGAGGTACGGCGCGAGGGTCACGCGCTGCTGCGGCGACCCGGAATCTGGACGCGACTCATTCTCGAGTTCACACTGGACGCGGCGGGAATAGAAACCCGAAACAGGCAGCGAGAACCCCTCCTGACCCGGGCGTGGGATCTTCCCGCGCCCGACAGACTCCGCTTCCGGGTGTAATTCACCGCCTCGCCGGGGCACCTCTGCGGCTCTCCCGACGTTGGTGGAATGATGCGCCCCATCCGAACGCGGCTTGACGCCGTCGGCACGGCGGCGTACGGGAGAGGATGAGGCTGATGGCAGACATGCGTGGATCACGGGGCGGCCCCGCGGGCGGGGGGAGAGCCAGACGGCACCAGGACGCGCAGATGATGCCGCTACCGGGCGCGCAGCGAAACCAGCCCCCGAGAACCCGCGCGATGCCGACGCCTCCACGGCAGCCGCCGCCCGCGCCAGCGCGATCGTCGCGGCGCGGTGGGCAGCCCCCTGCCCCGCCCGCGAATCGGAAGCGCTGGGGCTTTCGCCGTGTGGCGAGCCTGATCGCGATCGTGCTGGTGGCACTACTCGTCGCCATGTGGCTGTACCTGGAGTTCTCGATCAATCGGGTCGACGCGCTCCCGGACTACGAGGGCAAGCCCGTCGCCGCCGAGGGCACCAACTGGCTGATCGTTGGCTCCGACAGCAGGGCCGGGCTGACCCCGGAGCAAGTGAAGCGGCTGCGCAGTGGCGACGAGAGTGCCGCGAGCGGGCAGCGTACTGACACGATCATGCTCGCGCACCTCCCGGATAACGGCACCAAGCCCACCCTTGTCAGCTTCCCGCGTGACTCGGTGGTCGACATCCCCGGCCATGGCGCGAACAAAATCAACGCCGCGTTCGCGTTCGGCGGCCCGACGTTGCTGGCACGTACCATCGAGCAGGCTACGGGGCTGCGCATCGATCACTACGCCGAGATCGGATTCGGTGGGTTCGCGCGGATCGTCGACGCGATCGGCGGCGTCGAGATGACGATTCCGGAGAAGATGGTCGATACCAAGACGGGCGTGACGATCCCGAAGGGCAAGCAGGAACTCGACGGCGCGCAGGCGCTCGGCTTCGTCCGGATGCGCCACAGTTCGGCGACACCGCGCTCTGACCTGGACCGGGTGGTCAACCAGCGCAAGTTCATCGGGGCGCTCGCGGGCGAGATGGCCAGCCCCGCCACGTTCCTCAACCCGTTCGACGTCGTGCCGCTGCTGGGTGCGGCGCCGGACGCGTTGACGATCGATGAGGGCGACCACTTGCACAACGTCGTCGGACTTGGCTGGGCGCTACGCGGGATCTCGTCCGGCGGGACGGTCACCACGACCGTGCCGGTCACCTCCGGCGCGGCGACGAACTGGGACCCGGCGAAGTCCGAGCAGCTGTTCACCGCGTTGCGCAACGACAAACCCATTCCCAAGGACGTCATCGTGAACTGACGCGATGGACGTCGACACGACGCGGGCCCGGCACCGAAACAGGTGCCGGGCCCGCGTGACGTCGTGACCGTGAGGTGGACGTGGATCGTGTCGGACTCCTAGCCGCCGGCGCTGTCCGTGCCGTCGGTTCGCAGCGCTCGGAGCGTCGCCAGCGCCTTGTCGGCGTGCACGCTCATGCGAAACTCGCTCTTGATGACGTCGACGATGCGACTGTCGGTTCCGATCACGTACGTCTTGCGCTTGGTCCGCAGTGGGCCGAGGTCGCGGTTGGCGCCGAATCGCGCGGCGATCTCGCCGTCCGGATCGGACAACAGCGGATAGTCGAAGTCATAGCGCTGGGCGAACTTGGCCTGGGTGTTGACCGAATCACGGCTGATGCCGATGCGCTGCGCGCCAACCTCCGCGAACTCGGTGGCGAGGTCGCGGAAGTGACAGCTCTCCGCGGTGCACCCCGGCGTCATCGCGGCGGGATAGAAGAACAGCACGACCGGCCCCTTCTCGAGGAACTCGGACAGGCTGCGGGGCGTGCCGTGCTGGTCCTGCGCCGTGAAGTCGGCGACGAGATCACCTCTCTGCATACCCGACATCGTGCCTGATCACCTCGGGTTACGTGTTCGGCGTACTGGGTGGGCGCGGCACGGCTTCGCCGCGGTCAGTTCGCGTTGATCAGCTCGGCCAGATCCTCGGCGGGCAGCGGGCCACGGAAGAACCGGCCCCGGGCCGCCACCACGCCCATGCCCGCGAGCGCGTTGGCCTGCTCCTCGGTGCGCACGCCTGCCGCGCCGATCCGCACTCCGAGCTGCTGCGCGCTGCGGACCAGGTGTGCCAGGTGCTCGTACTGCGTCGACCCGGACTCGACCGCGTCCAGCAGCGCATCGACGATCTGCCCGTTCAGGGACACGTAGTCCACCGGCATGTCGTTGCGACGGATCAGTTCGAGATCGGCCGCCGCCGAGACCGCTAGCACCAGCTTGACGCCGATCTCGTTGAGCACGCTCAGCGAGTCATGGACCTCGCCTCGGGCGTCGACAAGGGTTCCGCCGTCCGCGCACAGCCGTAGGGCCGTCGACGGGACGTCGTGCTTGTCGAGCTGGGAGCGGACGATCTTCACTAGGTCGTCGTCGATCGCGAGTCGTCGAGGGGGCCGCACGCACAGGTCTGGCGCGCGGTCTCCCGCATGCCGCCGCCACTCGGCGTAGTCCTTGAGTGCCTGGTCGAGCATCCACGTGCCAATGCGGACGGTCATGCCTGTCGCGTCTGCCAACGGCACGAAGTCGTCGCAGTCAAGGCGGCCCTCTGTGGGATGGTTCCAGTACAGCATGGCGTTGACCACCGGCACGACCCGTGACCCGTCCAGGCGCACGGTCGGCTGGTAGTGCACCTCGAATTCGCCGCGTTCCAGACCGCCCGCGACACCAGCGCCGAGCCGGTAGCGACGCCGGTCCTCGGTGTCGAGGTCGGTCTCGAACAACATCCATCTCGCTCTGCCCGCTTCCTTCGCGCGGTGCAGCGTGACCTCGGCGGCGCGCAGCATGTCCCTGTCCGACGCGCCGCCGGGAGCGCGCAATACGATGCCCGCGCTGGCGCTGATGCCGACACCGGTGTCACCGAAGTAGATCGGCTCGGCGAGCCGGTCGAACGCGTGCTCGACGCGCTTGATGACGTGTTGCGGTGTGAGGTCGCCCTTGAGCAGCACGCCGAAGCCGTCCCCGGTCAGCCTGGCGACGTTCTCGTCTACGCCGTCGAACACCTGACGCAAAGTGGTCGCGACCCCTTTGAGGATCTTGTCGCCAGCCTCGGAACCAAGACCGTCATTGATCACGCGGAAGCCGTCGATGTCGAGCAGGACCAGCGCCACGACAGCGCGCGACGTATCGACCATGGCCGACTCGAGCTGACCGTGGAAGCTCGTTCCGTTGGGCAGCCCGGTCAGTGGGTCGTGCAGGTTCTGATGCCGCAACCGCTCATGCAGCAGGTTCAGATCCGTGACGTCTTCGACCATTACGACCGGGTAGGACATGCCCGCTTGGTCGGCGGGCAGCGAACTGAGCGTGAGTCTGGCGCGCATGTCGCCGTCGTCGGTTTGTTCCAACGCGGTCTCGAACCGGGTCGGCTCGGCGGGGTCGGTGCCGAAATAGCTCCCGAGCAACGCGTCCAGTGCGGCGGCATCGGGTTTGCTCGTGACGTAGCTGGTGAATTTCGTGTCAGCCAACGCTTCGGGCGCGATACCGAGCAAAGTGCCGAGCGCGGGATTGGCGCTCACGATGCCGCCGTCGGCATCGAGCAGCGCGATACCGACGGGAGCGTGGGAGAAGAGGGCGACGAACCGATCGCTGGCCGCGCTTCGCGTGTCAAGCGGAGCACACGGGTCGTTCAAGGTGCACCTCGTCGGGGTGTTGCCGATTGAACCGCTGCGCGTGCGGCCCAGTCGGGGTGGGCAGGCCGGACAGAGCCAACAGTGAGTATGGCGGAGAGCGAACCCTTGCTAAATCACCATGAACCGTGTGACGTGTCTACCGGCCGATAGAGTGACCTTGAGCTATTACCGGTTACATTATGTGGTTTCGCGGGAAATCCTGTGCAGATGCACTGGAAGGCCGTCCACCGGTACCGGCAATGCGACATAATCCCACCGAGATTCGTACTTTTCCGGCAGTTTCCAACGGTAGGTTCGCACCAATTCGTGTAGTAGGGCTTTCACTTCGATGGTGCCGAATTGCATCCCGATACATTTGTGAGCACCCCCTCCGAAGGGAACCCAGGCGAACCGATGCGACTTGTCCTCCCTGCGGTGCTCGGCGAAGCGCTCCGGATCGAACCGCATCGGGTGAGTCCAGTACTCGGGCAGGAAGTGCGTCACCATCGGTGACAGGCCGACGAAAGACCCCGCTGGTATGTAGTGCCCGAGGACGTCGACGTCCTTGACGGTCTTGCGCGGCAGGCTGGGCACCGGGGCGATGAGGCGCAGGGCCTCCTTGATCACCAGGTCGAGCGAGTGCAGTGACTCCAGCGCGGCGAGATCGGGCAGGTCGTCGCCCAAGGCGAGTGACTCCTCCCGGACCCGTTCCTGCCACTCGGGGTGCTTGCCGAGGTAGTACAACGCGGCGGTGCTGGTGATCGTGGACGTGTCGTGCGCGGCCATCATCAAGAAGATCATGTGGTTGACGACGTCGGCGTCGTCGAAGCGCTCGCCGTCCTCGGTCGTGGCATGGCACAGCGCGGTGAACAGGTCAGAGCCGTCACTGGCGCGTTTCGCGGGTAGCCGCTCGGTGAAGTAGTCCTCAAGTAGCCGCCTGCCGCGCAGGCCCGCCGACCACCGGCCGAACGGCACCGGGTAGCGGACGACGGCGGTGCTCGCGCGCACCGTGTCGACGAACGCGCGGTTGAGGCGCTCGGTCTGCCCACCGGGCTGCGCGTCCATGAACACTCGTGCGGCGATGTCGAGAGTGAGTCGCTTGAGCCGCCAGTACATCCGCAGTCGTTGGCCCGTGGGCCAGTCACGCATACCTTCTCGCACGGCGGCGGCGACGTGGTCGGCGTATCCGGCCATGCGAGGGCGGGTGAACGCCTGCTGCATGATCCTGCGGTGGAACTTGTGCTCGTCGAAGTCGAGCAGCATCAGGCCCCGGTGGAAGAACCGGTCGATGAAGAAATGCCAGCCCTCCTGGGAGAACGCCTTGTCGCCGTTGGCGAGCACCTGCTGCGCGGCGTCCGGGCCGACCAGGTTGACCATCCGCTCACCGAGAATGCCCGACCACGACACCGGGCCGTAGCGCTCGTAGCGACGCAGGGCGAAATCGAGCCCGTAACGCATGTACTCCAGGCTGTGTCCGACGAACGGCATGCCGAAGTCGCCGGGCACCGGTTTGAGGCCGCTGCCGGATGGTGGTTCGGCGAACGGTTCCGATGGCCAGGTCTTGTTGAGCACCTTGTTGTCGACGGCGCGGGGGAGTGGCACCGAGGTCAGCGTCGGGACGCGTTCGCGGAGGCCGGTCACGAGTTCGTTCGGCATCGAGTCCTCCCAAGAGGTGCGCTATACGCATGTACAGCTCACCGTTCCCCGTTGTTGGCCGCGCGTCAAGAGGGAGCAGCTGGGTGGGCGACGTCGCGTTGTAGGTGAGTTCACCGTCCCGGTGCTGCGCGACTGGTCCAAAACAAGCACGCATGCTTGCTTTTTTCTTGTCCGAGTGCCAGGGTGAGCGAACAAGCGCAGGATGCGTCCAGGCAATGAAGCAGGAGGACCGCATGGTCGAACTGTCGGCTGTCCTCGCCGATCTGGCGGCCGAGAGCGAAGAACTGGACCAGGTCGTGGCCGGGTTGTCCGATCAGCAGTGGAGGCTCGACACCCCGGCTGCCGGCTGGACCATCGCGCACCAAATCGCCCATCTCGCCTGGACTGATGAGCAGGCGCTGCTCGCCGCGAGCAAGCCGGACGTCTTCGTCAGCGAGTTGGAGCGAGTCGCCGCCGAGGCCGACCCACAGACGCTGGTCGACGACGCCGCGGCAGCCGGGGCGCGACGTGACCCGGCCGAGCTGCTGGCCGCGTGGCGGCAGGTCCGGGCCGAGTTGAGCGACGCGCTGGCCAGCGTGCCCGACGGCACCAAGGTGCCGTGGTTCGGGCCGCCGATGAGTCCGGCGTCCATGGCCACCGCGCGCATCATGGAGACCTGGGCGCACGGCCAGGACGTCTATGACACGCTCGGCCTGACTCGCCAGCCCGCCGCCCGGCTCCGGCACGTCGCCCACATCGGCGTGCGCACTCGAGACTTCGCCTACGCCGTCAACGGCAGGCCGGCCCCGTCCGAGCCGTTCCGCGTCGAGCTGACCGGCCCGGACGGCGACATCTGGACCTGGGGACCCGACGACGCCACCCAGCGGGTCACCGGCGACGCGCTGGAGTTCTGCCTACTGGTCACGCAGCGCAGGCATCGCGACGACACCACCCTGACCACCGAGGGCAGCGATGCGGACACGTGGCTTAGCATCGCGCAGGCCTTCGCGGGTCCGCCTGGCGGCGGCAGGGAACCACAGCACGGTGGGGGTGCGTCGTGATCCGCATCGGCAACGCCTCCGGCTTCTACGGCGACCGCTTCGCCGCCGTCAACGAGATGCTCACCGGCGGTGAGCTGGACTACCTCACCGGCGACTACCTCGCCGAACTGACCATGCTCATCCTTGGCCGCGACCTCATGAAGGACCCGAACCGCGGCTACGCCAAGACGTTCCTGCGGCAGATGCGGGAGAACCTAGCGCTCGCCGTCGAGAAAGACGTGAAAGTCGTCGTCAACGCTGGCGGGCTCAACCCGGCCGGGCTCGCGCACGCGCTGCGGGAGCTGGCCACTGAACTGGACGTCGACGCCAGGATCGCGCACGTCGAGGGCGATGACCTGCGGTCTCGCGCCGAGGAACTGGACCTCGGCCAGCCGCTGACCGCCAACGCCTATCTCGGCGCGTGGGGGATCGTTGAGTGCTTGCGCGGCGGCGCGAACGTCGTCGTGACCGGCCGGGTCACCGACGCGTCGCTGGTCGTCGGACCCGCTGCCGCCCACTACGGCTGGAGCCCGGAGGACTACGACGCGCTCGCGGGCGCGGTCGTCGCGGGCCACGTCATCGAGTGCGGTGCGCAGGCAACGGGCGGCAACTACGCGTTCTTCACCGAGTTGGACTCACTCGACCGGCCTGGCTTCCCGATCGCGGAAATCGCTGCGGACGGCAGCAGCGTCATCACCAAGCACGACGGCACGGGCGGCGCGGTAAGCCTCGGCACGGTCACCGCGCAACTGCTGTACGAAATCGCGGGCCCGCGCTACGCCGGACCGGACGTCACCGCGCGGTTCGACACGATCCAACTCGCCGAGGACGGCCCCGACCGCGTCAGGATCTCCGAAGTGCGCGGTGAGCCGCCACCTCCGGATCTGAAAGTGTGCCTGAATACCCTCGGCGGGTTCCGCAACGCCGTGATGTTCGTGCTCACCGGACTCGATATCGAGGCTAAAGCCGAGCTGATCAAACGTCAGGTGCACGCGGCCCTCGCGGACAATCCGCCTGCCGAGATCGACTGGACCCTGGCGCGCACGGACGTCGAGGACGCGCCAACCGAGCAGCGGGCCAGCGCGCTGTTGCAGTGCGCGGTCAAGGACACCGACGCCGCCAAGATCGGCAGGCCGTTCAGTGGCGCGGCGATCGAGCTGGCGCTGGCCAGCTACCCAGGCTTCACCGTCACCGCGCCGCCGTCGGACGCCTCGCCGTACGGCGTGTACCGGGCGGCGTTCGTGGACGCCAAGGCGGTGCCGCACGTGGCGGTAGCACCGGACGGAACCCGCACCGACATCGCCCCGGCGGCACGCACGCAGCAACTCACCGAGGTTGCGGAACCCGCGCTGCCTGAGCCGCTGGCAGTCGGACCGACGCGCCGCGTCCCACTGGGCACGATCGCTGGCGCACGCAGCGGTGACAAGGGCGGCAGTGCCAATCTCGGCGTCTGGGTGCGCTCCGAGCAGGCCTGGCGCTGGCTGGTGCACACGCTCACCGTCGACGAGCTGCGGCGGCTGCTGCCGGAGACCGCCGAGCTGCCGGTCACGCGGCACGTGTTCGGCAACCTGTTGGCACTGAACTTCGTCATCGACGACATCCTCGGCCAGGGTGTCGCGTCCCAGGCCCGGTTCGACCCGCAGGCCAAGGGCCTCGGCGAGTGGCTGCGGTCCCGCCACATCGACATCCCGGAGGAACTTCTGTGACCGACTTGTTCGAGACGCCGGAACGCATGGCGTTGCGGGAGACCGTGCGGCGGTTCACCCGTGAGCAGATCCTGCCGCACCAGGACGACTGGGAGCGCGAGGGCGAGCTGCCGCGCGACCTGCACCGCAAGGCGGCCGAGATCGGGCTGCTGGGGCTGGCGTTCCCGGAAGAACACGGCGGCGGTGGTGGCGACGCGATCGACGCGCTGGTCGTGGCCGAGGAGATGATCTACGCGGGCGCGTCCGGTGGCCTGATCGCGTCACTGTTCACGCACGGCATCGCGCTGCCGCACATCGCGACCGCGAACGACCCGGCGCAGATCGACCGCTGGGTACGGCCCACGCTCGCCGGGGAGACGATCGGCTCGCTGGCGATCACCGAACCGGATGGCGGCTCCGACGTCGCTGGTATCCGCACCACCGCCAAGCGCGACGGCGATGACTACGTCGTCAACGGCGCCAAGACGTTCATCACCTCCGGCTGCCGGGCGGACTTCGTGACGACGGCGGTGCGCACAGGCGGGCCGGGAGCACATGGCGTGTCGTTGCTAGTGATCGAGCGGGACACGCCGGGCTTCACGGTGTCACGCAAGCTGGACAAGATGGGGTGGCGCTGCTCGGACACCGCCGAGCTGTCGTTCGCCGACTGCCGGGTGCCCGCGTCGAACCTGGTCGGTGAGGAGAACACCGGCTTCGTCCAGATCGCGCAGAACTTCGTGAGCGAACGGCTCAGCCTCGCGGTGCAGGCCTACGCGGCGGCGCAGCGGTGTCTCGACGTGACCGTGGCGTGGTGTCGTGACAGGGAGACGTTCGGACGGCCACTGATCTCGCGGCAACTGGTGCAGCACAAACTCACCGAAATGGCGCGGCGCACCGATGTCGCCCGGGTCTACACCCGCGACCTGGCACGCCGGTACATCGCGGGCGAGAACGTGCTGACGCAGGTGGCGTTCGCGAAGAACACCGCCGTCGAGGCGGGCGAGTGGGTCGCCAACGAGGCGGTCCAGCTGCACGGCGGGCTCGGCTACATGACCGAGTCCGAAGTGGAGCGTCAGTACCGGGACATGCGGATCCTGGGCATCGGTGGCGGCACGAACGAGATCATGAACGGTCTCGCGGCGAAGTTGTTGGGGTACTCATGAGGACTGCTCGCGGGTCCGAATCATTGGGCTTTGGGACTGCTCGCAGGCGTGAGGGCCGCTCGCGGGCCCGAACTGAAGCGCCGGAATCATCGGAGGCAGCATGACGGCACTGCGCACCAGCGTCGATCCGGCGGCAGAGGACTTCGCGGAGTACCGCGATGCGATGCTGACCAAGCTCGACGAGCTGGAAACCGAACACGCCAAGGCCATCGAGGGCGGTGGCGAGAAGTACACCGAACGGCACCGCAAACGCGGCAAACTGCTCGCGCGGGAACGTATCGAGCTGCTGATCGACGAGGACTCACCGTTCCTGGAGCTGTCGCCACTCGCGGCGTGGGGCTCGGACTACAAGGTCGGGGCGAGCATGGTCACCGGCATCGGCGTCGTGGAAGGCGTCGAGTGCATGATCATCGCCAGCGACCCGACGGTCAAAGGCGGGTCGATGAACCCATGGAGCGTCAAGAAGGGCTTCCGCGCCGCCGACATCGCCGCGCAGAACCGGCTACCGACGATCAACCTGGTCGAGTCGGGCGGCGCTGACCTGCCGACGCAGAAGGAGATCTTCATCCCGGGCGGCCGCACCTTCCGTGACCTGACCCGCGCGTCGAAGGAGCGAGTGCCCACCGTGGCGCTGGTGTTCGGCAACTCGACAGCAGGCGGCGCGTACCTGCCTGGCATGTCGGACTACGTCGTCATGGTCAAGGAACAGGCGAAGGTGTTCCTGGGCGGTCCACCGCTGGTCAAGATGGCCACCGGAGAGGAATCGGACGACGAGTCGTTGGGCGGCGCGGAAATGCACGCCAGGACTTCTGGCCTCGCGGACTATCTCGCGGTGGACGAGGAGGACGCGATCAGGCTCGGCCGCAGCATCATCAAGCGGCTCAACTGGAACAAGAAGGGGCCGTCGCCGAAGCCGTCCTACTCCGAGCCGCGTTACGACGCCGAGGATCTGCTCGGCATCGTGCCCACCGACCTGAAGGTGCCGTTCGATCCGCGCGAGGTCATCGCCCGCGTCGTGGACGGCTCTGACTTCGACGAGTTCAAGCCGCTGTACGGATCGAGCCTGGTCACCGGGTGGGCGGACATCCACGGCTACCCGGTCGGCATCCTCGCCAACGCGCGTGGCGTGCTGTTCAGCGAGGAATCACAGAAAGCCACGCAGTTCATTCAGTTGGCGAACCAGTCAGACACGCCGTTGCTGTTCCTGCACAACACCACCGGCTACATGGTCGGCAAGAACTACGAGCAGAACGGCATCATCAAGCATGGCGCGATGATGATCAACGCGGTGTCGAACTCGACGGTGCCGCACATCTCGGTGCTCATGGGCGCGTCGTACGGCGCGGGCCACTACGGCATGTGCGGGCGCGCGTACGACCCGAGGTTCCTGTTCGCGTGGCCGAGTGCGAAGTCCGCCGTGATGGGTGGTCAGCAGCTCGCCGGGGTGCTCTCGATCGTCGCGCGGGCGTCCGCCGAGAGCAGGGGACAGGCCTACGACGAGGACCAGGACGCCGCGATGCGCGCCATGGTCGAGGGCCAGATCGAAGCGGAGTCGGTGCCGACGTTCCTCTCGGGGATGCTCTACGACGACGGCATCATCGACCCCCGCGACACCCGCACCGTGCTCGGCATGAGCCTGTCCGCGATCCACAACGGACCAGTCGAAGGAGCGAGGGGCTATGGCGTCTTCCGCATGTAACCCAATGATCAACTCCGTGCTGGTGGCCAACCGGGGTGAGATCGCGCGCCGCGTGTTCCGCAGCTGCGCGGACGCCGGGATCGGCACCGTCGCCGTGTACTCGGACGCGGACGCCGATCTGCCGCACACCCGCGAGGCCGACGCCGCGGTCCGGCTGCCGGGCAACACGCCCGCCGAGACATACCTGCGGGGAGACCTCATTATCGAGGCCGCGCGGCAGGCGGGCGCGGACGCCATTCACCCCGGCTACGGCTTCCTGTCTGAGAACGCCGACTTCGCGCGGGCCGTCGTCGATGCCGGACTCACGTGGATCGGACCACCACCCGCCGCGATCGCCTCGATGGGGTCCAAGGTCGAGGCCAAGCGCATCATGGCGGACGCCGGTGTACCGGTGCTGTCCGAACTGGACCCCGCCGAGATCACCGAGGACCAACTCCCGGTGCTGGTCAAGGCGTCCGCCGGTGGTGGTGGGCGCGGCATGCGCGTGGTCCACGACCTCAACGCGCTGGATGACGCTGTGAAGGCCGCTTCCGCCGAGGCGGGGTCCGCGTTCGGCGATGCCACGGTGTTCTGCGAGCGCTACCTACCCACCGGACGTCACATCGAGGTGCAGGTGCTTGCCGACGAGCACGGCACCATCTGGGCGGTTGGCGAGCGCGAGTGCTCCATCCAGCGCCGCCACCAGAAGGTCATCGAGGAAGCGCCGTCGCCGCTGGTGGACGACGCGATGCGGCAGCAACTCTTCGACGCCGCTCGCGCCGCCGCCAAGGCCATCGGCTACGTCGGCGCCGGCACGGTCGAGTTCCTGGCGACCGACGACGGCGAGTTCTTCTTCCTCGAGATGAACACCCGCCTCCAGGTCGAACACCCGGTCACCGAGTGTGTCACTGGCCTCGACCTGGTCGGGCTGCAACTGCGGATCGCGGAGTCCGACCGTCTGCCACCGGAGCCGCCTGCCCAGCACGGACACGCCATCGAGGTGCGTCTCTACGCCGAGGACCCTGCCCATGCCTGGCAGCCGCAGAGCGGCACCATCCACGCGCTCGACGTCCCGCGCGTCGCTACGGAGTTCCGCATCCCACCGCGCGGCGGCATCCGGCTCGACTCCGGGTTCGAGAGCGGCTCGGTCGTCGGGGTGCACTACGACCCAATGCTGGCCAAGGTCATCGCGATGGCACCCACGCGCGGGGAGGCCGCGAGGGCGCTCGCGGCGGCGCTGGCGGGCAGCAAGATCCACGGCCTCGTGACCAACCGGGACCTATTGGTCACCGTGTTGCGGCACCCGGCGTTCCTGGCGGGGGAGACCGACACCGCGTTCTTCGAGCGCCACGGCCTCGACACGTTGGCCACACCGCTGGCCGACGACCGCGCGCGCCAGCTCAGCGCGTTGGCGGCGGCGCTCGCGGAGGCCGCAGCCAACCGGGCGCAGGCGAAGGTCCTCGCGGGACTGCCGAGCGGCTGGCGCAACGTCCCCTCGCAGCGGCAGCGCAAGAGCTACCGCGTCGGTGAGGACACCGTCGACGTCGACTACCGCATCACGCGCACCGGACTCACCGCGGCGGGCTACGACGACGTCGAGCTGGTGTCGTCCACACCGGACCGGGTCGTGCTCACCGTCGCCGGGGTGCGGCGCACCTTCGACGTCGCCCGCTACGGCGACCTCACCTGCGTCGACTCACCACTCGGGCCGGTCAGCCTGCGCAGACTGCCGCGCTACACCGACCCGGACGCCGCCGTGCCCGCCGGGTCGCTGCTCGCGCCGATGCCCGGCTCGGTGCTGCGGGTCGCCGTGGCGCAGGGCGACACCGTCCAGTCAGGACAACCGCTGCTGTGGCTCGAGGCGATGAAGATGGAACACCAGATCAGCGCACCGGCTGACGGCGTCGTCGCCGAACTACCGGTCAGCCAGGGACAACAGGTCGACGTCGGCACCGTGCTCGCCGTCGTGCACGCCGAGGAGGGCTAACGCATGAACAACTTCACCGAGACCGAAGAACGCCAGGCGCTGCGCAAGGCGGTGTATGACTTCGGCAGCAAGTACGGCCACGAGTACTACCTCAAGGTGGCCCGCGAAGGTGGCCACACCACCGAGGTCTGGGACGAAGCCGGCAAGCTCGGCTACATGGGCGTCGCCGTGCCGGAGGAATACGGCGGCGGTGGCGGCGGCATCGGTGACCTCGCCGCCGTCTGCGAGGAGCTGTGCGCCGCGGGGACGCCGCTGCTGCTGATGGTCGTCTCGCCCGCGATCTGCGGCACGGTCATCGCCCGCTACGGCACCGACGAGCAGAAGCAGCACTGGCTGCCCCGGTTCGCCACCGGCGAGCTACGGATGGCGTTCGCCATCACCGAGCCCGACGCGGGTTCCAACTCGCACAAGATCACCACCACCGCGCGGCAGGACGGTGACGACTGGGTCCTCAACGGCCAGAAGGTGTTCATCTCCGGCGTCGATGAGGCGGAAGCCGTGCTGGTGGTCGGCCGCACCGAAGACGCGAGGACCGGCAAGCTGAAGCCCGCGTTGTTCATCGTGCCCACCGACGCGCCCGGCTTCGAGGCCCAGCACATCCCGATGGACATCGTCTCCGCCGACAAGCAGTTCACGCTCTTCTTCGACAACCTCAGGCTGCCCAAGAACGCGCTGGTCGGGGAGAGCACCGACACCGCGCTGCTGCAGCTGTTCGCCGGGCTCAACCCGGAACGCATCATGGGCGCGGCGTTCTCGCTCGGCCTGGCGCGATTGGCGCTGAACAAGGCCACCGAGTACGCCAAGACGCGCAACGTGTGGGGTGCGCCGATCGGCTCCCACCAGGGCATCGCGCACCCGCTCGCGCAGATCAAGGTGGAGATCGAGCTAGCGAAGCTGATGACGCAGAAGGCGGCCGCGCTCTACGAAGCCGGCGACGACATGGGCGCGGGCGAGGCAGCCAACATGGCCAAGTACGCCGCCGCCGAAGCCGCTGTGCACGCCGTTGACCAGGCGGTGCACACCCACGGTGGCAACGGGCTCGCCACCGAGTACGGCCTGGGTGCGATGATCGCGGCCGTGCGGGTCGGGCGAATCGCGCCGGTGAGCAGGGAGATGATCCTGAACTTCGTGGCGCAGCATAGCCTTGACCTGCCGAAGTCGTACTAAGGAGTCATCCATGACATCGCTCGCGGGCAAGACGCTCATCATGTCGGGCGGCAGCAGGGGCATCGGTGAGGCGATCGCCCTGCGCGCCGCCGCCGACGGCGCCAACGTCGCCATGATCGCCAAGACGGCCGAGCCGCACCCGAAGCTGCCCGGCACGATCTACACCGCCGCGAAAGCCGTGGAAGAAGCAGGCGGGCAGGCGCTGCCGATCGTTGGTGACATCCGCGACGACGAGTCCGTCGCCAAGGCGGTCGAAGACACCGTCGCGCGGTTCGGCGGCATCGACGTCGTCGTCAACAACGCCAGCGCGATCGACCTGTCACCGACCGAGCACATCAAGATGAAGAGCTACGACCTGATGCTCGACATCAACACGCGTGGCTCATTCCTGCTGTCGAAGCTGTCGATCCCGCATCTGCGGCACTCCGACAACCCGCACATCCTGACGTTGTCGCCGCCGATCAGCCTCGACCCGAAGTGGTTCGGCCGCATCGGCACCGGCTACACGATCGCGAAGTACGGCATGAGCCTGGTGACGCTCGGACTGTCCGAGGAACTGCGCGGCGACGGCATCGCGGCGAACTCGCTGTGGCCCCGGACCACGATCGACACCGCGGCGATCCGCAACGTCGTCGGCGCGGAACTCGCGAACACGTCGCGTACGCCGCGGATCATGGCGGACGCGGCGCACGCGATCGTCACCAAGCCCAGCAAGGAGACGAGCGGGCAGTTCTTCATCGACGATGAGGTGCTGGCCGCCGCGGGCGTCACCGACTTCGCGCAGTACCGGCTGTGCGAGCGAGAGGAAGACCTCTCGCCGGACCTGTGGGTCGAGGGGAGCCGCTGAGTATGACGTCGGTGCGGCAGCCGCAGCAGGATCGGAGCAGGCAGACGCGGCGGCGGTTGCTGGAGGCCGCCGTCGAGTGCCTGACCGAGCTGGGCTGGACCCGCACCACCGTGGTGGTCGTCGCCGAGCGGGCCGGGGTGTCGCGCGGCGCGGCACAGCACCACTTCCCGACCCGTGAGGACCTGATCAACGCCGCCGTCAACTACGTCTCCGAGGTGCAGCTCGAAGAGCTGGCGGAGCAGGTGGCGGCGTTGCCCACCGACGGCACTCGACGTCGTGCCGTGGTGGAGATGCTGCTCAACCTCTACACCGGGCCGTCGTTCCGCGCCGCGCTGCACCTGTGGGTGGCCGCGTCCACGGACGAGCCGCTGGGTGCGGTGATCAAGCCGTTGGAGCGGCAGGTGGGTCGGGAGGCGCACCGGATGGCGGTGAGCCTGCTCGACGTCGATGAGTCCGTGCCTGGCGTGCGCGAGACGGTCCAGGCGACGCTGGACCTCGCGCGCGGGCTCGGGCTGGCGAACCTGCTTTCCGACGACACCGCCCGTCGCGCCCGTATCGTCGCGCAGTGGACGTCGATGTTGGAGGCGGAGCTGGGCGCCGCCACGATGTCGTCGTAGCGCTCGGCCTGCTCGAAACTCACCCCGCGCCGAGTGTGAGTCATTGTGGTCGCGCCAACGACCAGAATGACTCACACTCGCTCCGCGCTGTGGACAGCAATCCCACCAAGAACGCGCCGAGCCCGAGTTGTCCACAGATTTGCGATAACGGCCCGCGCGGTCGGCCGCTCCTGGATCGTTGCTGGGATGAGCCCTTTCGACGTCCAGTGCGGGGTGGTGACGGTCGCGCAAGCGCTGGCCTGCATGAGTCGCGGACAGGTTCGTGCGCGGGTCGCTGCTGGCCGGTGGCAGCGGCCGCACCATGGTGTGCTTGTCACGCACAATGGCCCGCTGACCTGGGAACAGGAGCTGTGGGTGTGCTTGCTGGCCGCACCGCCGGGTTCAGCGCTCGCCGGACCGACTGCCGCGCAACTCGACGGTCTGCTCGGCCTGGAATCGCGGCGGCCGTGGATCGTCGTCCCGTATGGACGACGCAAGCCCCAGCGCGGCGGTGTCGTCGTGCTCCAGTCGCGGCATCTCGGCGACGACGACGTGCACCCGGAACGGAGTCCGCGACGTACGCGGATCGAGCGCAGCATCCTGGACATGAGCACCAACGCCGTGAGCGCGAAGGCAGCGCGCGTGCCCGTGTTGGCGGCTGTGCAGCAGGCGCTTACTGTGCCCGAGAAGTTGCGCGCGGCACTGGCGCGTCGTGCCACCTGCTCCCATCGCGCGCTGATCGCCGAGACTATCGATGATGCCGAGGGTGGGGTCCACTCACTGCCAGAACGGGAGTTCGCCCAGATTCTTCGTGGCCGTCGCTTACCGGCGCCGGTACGTCAGCGGCGGCTGCGCAGACCGGACGGCCGATACTACCTCGATGCCGACTGGGACACCTACGACCTCTCGGTAGAGATCCACGGCCTTCCGCACCTGGAGATTCGCAACTGGGACGCGGATCTCGACCGGCACAACGAGCTGAGCATCGACGGTAGACGACTGTTGCAGTTCGCCTCCTACGCCGTGCGTCACCACCCCGGTCGCGTCGCCGACCAGGTCGAACGAGGTCTCAGCCGGGGCGGACTGTGAGTCGTTGCGGTTGTTGACGCGACCATAATGACTCACACTCCTGAGCAGGCGCGAGGACGTCTTCAGATCCAGCCGTTCCGGCAGGCGTAGACGGCCAGCTGGAAGCGGTTTACCACTCCAGCGCGAGTGGTCAAGCTCTCCAGGTTCCGCGACAGCGTGCGACGGCTGATACCAAGCAGTTCCGCGATCGCGTGATCGGTGATGCCGCTCGCGAGCAGTTCGATGATCTTGCGTTCGATCGGCCGCAGCGAGGACGGCTCCTTGGTGCCAAGGTGCATCGGCAGCGCCGCGCGCCAGGAGCTCTCGAACAGCCCGATCAGCGCGTCGAGCAGGCTGGACTGCCGGATCAGCAGGCTGGATCGACTGATCTCCATCTCCGCGTCCGACAGCGACACCAGCGCGAGGCGGCCGTCATAGATGCTGAGTTTGACCGGCACATCCGGCAGCACCCGCGCCTGCTCACCGGCGGCGATACAGGGCTGGATGTTCTCGGCATAGTAGTCCGGCTGCCGCACCGCCGCGCGGGCGTACACGCAGCGGTACGACACGCCGCGCCCCAGATTCTCCACCTCGAGGTCGTTCGGGCCTCGCTGCGTGGTGTACGGCGGCGAGTCGAACCGCAGCACCTCCTTGGTGGCGGCGGATTCCTCCAGGTGTACCCGCTCCGCGACGTAGGGTGCGGTGATCACCTCGACCAGATCGTCCGGCGATTGCTGCCACACCGAACGGCGGAACTGCCGGTAGGCGTTCGTGGCGGCGAGTTCGGCGGCGCGCAGCTCGGATTCCCGCGCCCGCGCGAGCCGTTGCAGACCGGTGCTTGGCTCGATCGGCGCGATGGTGTCGACGTCCGTTGTCGCGACAAGCCCTGCTTTGGTCAGACTCTCCACCGCGGCCGCGGTGTCCGCTTCGGACAGGTCGAGCGCGCTGGCGATCGCGCTGTGCGTGGCGGGGCCAGTACCGAGTAGCCACTGATACAGCCGGACATCCTCGCGGCCAAGCCCCAACCTGCGCAGATGGATGTCCAGCTCATCGTCTGACATGAAGAACCTCACCCATGTATCGCCTGCCGATCACGATGGTACGGGCAGGCGGCACGGGCCGCTGAGGCGGTACGGGCGCGACAAGGGCTCCGGCAGCTTCTGACTGTCGGAGCCCTTCTCGCTGATCCCGTGCGGGGCGAACCACGACGCCCCGGAGAGGATCACCCTCGGATCCGAAGAAATTTCTACATGCTCCGACGGGTCCGTGGTGTCGCAGCGTTGCCAGTGGCCTCAGATCGCCACGAACCCGGCCGGTTCAGCAGCAGTTCTCGCAGTCCTCGCAGCAGTCGTCGCCACCGTTGAGCAGCGGGTTCGTGTCGCGCATCACTCACACCTCCCTTCCGATTGGTCGTTCGAGTCATCGGGTGGACACCATTCGCCGGGACTGACGTCGGGGCACCGCCCGCTCGGCAGTCCGGCGAGCGTCTCGGCCAGCTCGGCCCGCAACGCGGTGAGCCGTGCCAGCTCGTCGTCGATGTCGTCAATGCGCCTGCGCAGCAACCCTTCGGCGGGCTCGCACGGACATACGCCGGTATCGCGCACGCTGAGGAGGTCGGCGATCTCCCGCAGTCGCAGCCCGAGCCGTTGACAGCCTTGAATGAAGCCGACCCGCTCCACCGTCTCGGTGGGGTAGAGGCGGTAGCCGGACGGCGTGCGCGGCGGTGGAGCGAGTAGCCCTGCGCGCTCGTAGTACCTGATCGTGTCCGGCCGGACCCCGACACGGGCGGCCAGTTCGGCCACGCGCAGGCCCGGTGCTGTCTTCGTCGTCACGCTATCGACGGTAAACCTGGGAGCGCGCTCCAAGGTCAAGCAAACGAACCAGAAAGATCCGATGCCAATGCGGTCGCGGCCCGACATGCGTCGTCTGCGCCACAGGACTAGGTTATCCGGATTGGTTAGCCTATGCTTGCTTAGCGAAGCCTAAGCTCCGCTATGACGAGGTGGCCCATGTCGGTCGATGCCGCACCGCACCGGACGGTGGAGGACCGCGGCGTCGCTGGTGTTCCGTTCGCGACGAGCTTGGCCCAGCACGGCGAGCGCACCGCGCTCATCGACGCGCACGGGCAGCGCCTGACATATCGTGAGCTCGCCGACAGGGTCGCGGCGATGCGCGCCAGGCTCGGCACCACGCGCAGGCTAGTGCTGGTCGCCGCCGCCAACGACGTCGATCCGATCGTGGCTTATCTGGCGGCGCTGTCCGGCGGACACCCCGTGCTGCTGGCCAGCGCGCACGACGCCGCGTACCGCGAGGAACTGATCGCCAGCTACGACCCCGATGTCGTCATCGACGAGAAGTTCACCGAGCGCCGCGTCGGCACCGCCCATACGCTGCATCCCTCGCTCGCACTGCTGCTGTCGACGTCCGGCTCCACCGGTTCGCCCAAGCTGGTGCGGCTTTCGGCGCGCAACGTGCAGGCCAACGCCGAGTCAATCGCGCGATACCTGGAGATCGAGCCGACCGATCGGCCGATTACCTCGCTGCCGATGCAATACTGCTACGGGCTGTCAGTGATCAACAGCAACCTGCTGCGCGGCGCGGGCCTTGTGCTGACCGACGCGTCGGTGATCGAGCCGGAGTTCTGGGCGCTGTTTCGCGAGCACGGCTGCACCAGTCTGCACGGTGTGCCCTACACGTTTGACCTGCTTGACCGCGCGGATTTCGCGGAGATGGACTTGCCGAGCTTGCGGTATGTCACCCAGGCAGGCGGCAAGCTCGCACCCGAGCGGGTACGAGAGTTCGCCCGCCTCGGGCGACGCGACGGCTGGCGGCTGTTCGTCATGTACGGCCAGACTGAAGCCACCGCCCGCATGGCGTACCTGCCACCCGAACAGGCCGAACGCCATCCCGATGCCATCGGCGTCGCCATCCCCGGCGGCGACTTCGAACTCGCCTTCGTGTCGGACGGCGGTGATCAGGGCGAGCTGATCTACCGGGGCCCGAACGTGATGCTCGGCTACGCCGAACACCCGGAAGACCTCGCCGAGGGCAGGACCGTCACGGCGCTGGCGACCGGTGACCTCGCGCGCCGCACCCCGGACGGGCTCTACGTCATCACCGGGCGTGCCAGCCGGTTCGTCAAGGTCTACGGCCTACGCATCGACCTGGACCGTGTCGAGCGGCTGTGCGCCGAGCAGGGGATCGTCGCGCACTGCACCGGTGAGGACGAGCGGGTGCTCGTCGCGGTATCCACGGACGACGATGTCGCCCCGGTGACTGACCTCGTCACCGCGGCGCTCGGATTGCCCGCCGCGTCGGTACGGGTGGGCGTCGTTGGCGAGGTGCCCAGATTGGCGTCCGGGAAGGTCGACTACGCGGCACTCTCCGCCAGCCTGGCAGCCTCCGACGTCCAATCCGAGGACCCACCACCCGCCGCGGGGGTGCGGGAAATTTTCGCGTCGGTCCTGCCGCACTACACGCCTGGAGACATCCGCGACGGCGACAGTTTCGTCACCCTCGGCGGGGACTCACTGTCCTACGTGCGTGCGTCCGTCGCCCTGGAGAAGCTGCTCGGCGAGCTTCCTGCCGACTGGCCGTCGCTACCAGTGGCGGAACTGGAGCGGCACCGGCCGCGGCGCCGGGCGTTCGCCGTCGTCGAGACCAACATCATTCTGCGCGCGATCGCCATCGTGCTCGTCGTCAGCGGTCACGTCGGCTTGTTCCACATCCTCGGCGGGGCCCATCTGCTGCTGATGCTCGCCGGGTGGAGTTTCGCCCGGTTCGTCCTGGGGGCAGGTGCGGCGAAGGGCTTCCTTATCGCATCTGACGCAAGAAAGGAGCCCTTCACGACGCCCCGCGCCATCCTCCGCAGCGCCGCCCGCATCGCCGTACCCAGCGTGGCGTGGCTGGCGTGGCGGGCAGCGGTGACCGAGGACGTCGGATGGGCGAATGTCCTGCTCGTCCACAACTACCTCGGCACGTCGCCGGCCAACGGGTATTGGTTCGTCGAGGTGCTGGTGCAGACGTTGCTGCTGCTGAGCCTGCTGTTCGCGATCCCGGCCGTGCGGCGGTTCGAGCGGCGCCACCCGTTCCTGATGCCGCTGGTGGTATTGGCGGTGTCGCTGACCGGGCGGCTGTTCGTCGGCGACATGGCGCACTTCTTCGACTGGGCGCTGACCACCCACGCGATGCTGTGGTTCTTCGCATTGGGCTGGCTGGTGTTCCGTGCGCGTACGTGGCCGCAGCAGCTCGTCGTCGTGGCCGCGGCGCTGGTGACCGTCCCCGGATTCTTCGACGACCTCGCCCGTGAGGGCATCGTCCTCGTCGGACTGGTGCTGGTGCTGTTCGTCCCTCGGCTGCGGGTTCCCCGTGTCCTGGTCGCACCGATCGGGCTGATCGCCAGCGCTTCGCTCTACATCTACCTCACGCACTACGTTCTGTTGCCCGGCATGCTCGCCATCGCGTCGCGGCTGGTGGTGACGGCGGCCGGCATCGCGCTCGGCGTCGCGGTGTGGTTCATCGTCGAGCGCGGGACGGCGACCGCGGTGCGGCTCTGGCGGAGCAAGGTCACCAGCGGCGAACAGCTAGGAATCGAATCCGACGTCCGTGCGGGAGGCTGACGCGGCGCTACGAGGTCCACGAACAGCGAGGGCCCGCCACCGTGAGGTGACGGGCCCTCGTGTGCGGTGTTAGTGCGAGTGTGGCAGGGAAAGACAAGCGATCCGGTCGCCCGAGGCACCGGCGTTGCCTGGTGCGGCCGACGTCTTCTGGGCGGAGTGCACGACAACCGACCTTGGTCGGTCCCAGTCGGTGACCTCGAAGTCGAGCGTGACCTCGGAACGGCCGTTACCGTCGGCGTCGGTGTTCAGATCCAGCCAGAACTCGTTCTCCGGGTTGACGTACTTGGGATCGGGCGTGTTCGCCCCGTTCTCAGGGGCGGTCTGGTGCTGGTAGTGCCCGCCGGACGCGTCAGGGTTCGGTCCGCATTTGTCGGTGTGCGCGTGTGCGGCGTAGCCCCGGTTGGGAAGCATTCCGCTGACCTCGAGCGAAAACGTCGTGCTGCTATCAGTGGGCGTCATCTCGATGGCCATCTCGGCGCCAACCGGTGCGAGTCGCTGGTTGTAGGTGAAGGCGTCGCTGGCATTCGCAGGAGTTTCCAGCGCGCCCGAATGGCTCAGGGCATGACCCGAATGGGCGTCCGCTGCCTGGGTGTCCTCGTTGGCGCCCGCGCCGGAGTCACACGCGGTGGCAAGCAGGCCGAACGCCGCCACGGCCAGCACCACCGGAGTTTTGCGGTGGAATGTTTTTCGCATACCGCGAGTATTACCGATGGGTAAGTACGGCCCGGTACGTACCCCCATTTCCTGTGCTCCGTTTCCGGGTGTTAGCCACGGTCGGCTTGTGGATTGTGACGAATAATTTCGTGACGCAAGGTTGGTTTTTGTGCGGCGCGAGCAAAAACCACTTTTTTATGGGTTGACGGCCGCTTGTGACGTGCGGGGCGACGTCACAAGCGAATGTCCGAGCCGTCGGAGCCGCGCACGTGGACGGCCCGCAACGCTATGTCGAGAAGGAATCGTTCGTCCGGATTGTCGAGTGTGCCACCAAGCAGGTTCGTGATCTGGTTCATGCGATAGCGGACTGTCTGCGGATGCACGTCGAGGCGGGCCGCGACGTCGCTGATGCCGCCGCCGGCGTCGAGCCACGCCCGCAACGTCTCGGACAGCCGGGAGCGTTGTCGGGTGGTGAGATCGGCGAACGGTCGGAACGCACGTTCAGTCAGCTGCTTGAGGATGAACTCGTCGGCGTGTATCGCGAGGGTGGGCAGATGCTCCGAGCAGTCGATCACGCCACTGCTGGGCAGCACGCCTTTACGTCCGAGTTCGAGCGCCTTGTGTGCGCACTCGAGCGACTTGACGGCCTGGGGGATCGGGACCAGCGGGCCGACTGCCGCAAGCCTGCCGCGCAGGGTGCGTCGCAGCTCGGAAAAGTGACGCTCGGGCTGGCCGAGCACCAGACACGGCTCGGCGCGGTCCGCGTCGGCGAGTACGTCAGGGCCGAACGCGCTCGCCTGCAGCGGGCGCTGTCCCGGGCGCTGGTCGACGGCGACGAGAGCGACGGAGTCGGGCATTGTCCAGCCTGCGTCCGCTGCCAGATCCGCGATCGCCTGCGGTGAGATCGGTGGGTCGGCCAGGATCATGCGTACCAGCCGCTGCCTGATCCGCTCGGCGGTCCCGTCCGCACGCGCCTGCGCCTCGCTGTGTCCGGCGATGGCCGCCGCGGACAGTTCGTCCGAGTAGTGAAAGAGCGCGTCCGCGAGGGTGTTGAAGGTGCTGCTCGGCACCCCGGCGGCGGCGCCCGCTCGCCACAAATGCCGCCACGCCACTCGGGTGCCGATGCGTACGGCGGTTTGCATCGCGTCCATACTGCGGCCCGCGTAATATTCCATTCGTCCGATTCGTCGAAACCAATCCTCGTTGGTGCGACCATCGGTACGCGGTGTGTCTTTTCCGTCGACGAGTCGGCGCACGGCGCGTTCGACCGATGCCACGAGCAGCTGCGTCAATTCGTCGTCGCGTGGTTGACCATACGCGGGCACACTCGCTCGGATTTCCTTGACGATTTCAGTGATCATTCGTCCCGCGACCGGCCGCACGATAGCCGCTATCTGCGAAGGCGGAATCGTAGACAGGATCTCCTGTGCCGTCCCGCCCGCGCGCTCGCCGGGAACGTGGACTTGCTGGCGATGAGCTGATGTCAACGAGAGCCACCCCAGGTGTTCAAAGTTACCAAGCCTTTACGCCGTATGGGCGACAACTATCGATCGGCGCGGTGATACTAGGGATGATCAACTGCCGAGTCAAGCCGCCCTGCGTAGGCAGGGTGTCCGCGGAGTGGGTGACTCAGTTGTCCACGGCGGCGGCGCGCTGCGCGTGGCCCGTGAGCGACATGATGTGCTCCAGCAGGGTGGTGAGCACCTTCTTCGTCGACTCCCGCTGTCTGACGTCGCAGAGCAGCACCGGGACGAACGGGTCGACGTCGAGGGCGGCGCGTACCTCGTCGACGGTGTACATCTGGGTGCCGTCGAAGCAGTTCACCCCGACGACGAACGGCACGTGACGTTCCTCGAAGAAGTCGATCGCGGCGAAGCAACTGGCGAGGCGCCGGGTGTCGGCGAGGACGATCGCACCGAGCGCTCCTTGGGCGAGCTCGTCCCACATGAACCAGAACCGGTCCTGGCCGGGGGTCCCGAAGAGGTACAGGATCAGTTCCTGGTTGATCGTGATCCTGCCGAAGTCGAGCGCGACGGTGGTGGTGCGCTTCCGCTCGACGCCGGTGATGTCGTCGACGCCCGCGCCGCGCTCGGTGAGCTGCTCCTCGGTACGCAGCGGCTCGATCTCACTGACCGAGCCGACCAGCGTGGTCTTGCCGACGCCGAACCCGCCAGCGATCAGTATCTTGAGCGCCGTCGCGTTGATCGCGGGTCGAATCATGCGGTCAGAGCTCGCGAATTCCATCCAGCACCTTCTGCAGCGTGTCCGGGCTCGCAGCCGATGAGTGCTTGGCCAAGCCGGTCCGGAAAATGACGTAGTTTTGCTCGATCAGGTCGCTGAGCAACACTTTGACGACGCCGAGTGGTAGATCAGCGCCGGCGGCGACCTCGGCGATCGAGATGGGGTCCTGACAGCACTCGAGGATGCGTTCATGGGCGTGGTCCAGCTCGCCGCCGTGATTTCCGCGTAGCGCGACGACGAGCGTGATCATGTTCAGGTCATCGCGCGCGACGTGGGTCCGGCCACGGGTGAACGTGTAGGGGCGGGCGAGCGGTCCAGCGTCTTCGTCGAACCAGGCGCTGTCTTCGCCGCTCATGATGCTTCGGAGTTTCTCGCATAGTCAGCGGCCGGGTTGCGCGGCGCGGTCGCCATGTGCTTCCCGACACTCGCCACCATGCGGTTCACCTCGTAGGCGATCAACCCGAGGTCCGCGTCCGCCTGTGCGAGCACGGCGATGCATGCGCCGGTTCCCGCCTCCGTGACGACGAGGAAGGCGCGTTCCAGTTCGACGACCGTCTGGTGGACCGCGCCGCCGTCGAAATACTTCCCCGTGCCTTTGGCGAGGCTCTGCAACGCGGACGCGACCGCGGCCAGATGTTCCGCGTCCGCCACGGACATGTCGTGCGACTTGCCCATGAGCAGGCCGTCCGAGGAGAGCAGTACCGCGCGGTTGGCGCCGGTAGCTCGGCGCAGCAGATCATCGAGCAGCCAGTTGGACTCCTTCGGTGACAGATTGACCGTCATGACGTCTCGCCTCCGGGCCAGCGTGGTGGGTGAGGGGTATCCGTGTCGTCGGTGCGCGCCCGTCGCGTTCCGCGCTGGAACGCCGACATCGTGGCCTGGAATCTCTCCGGGCTCGGGTCACCCGGTTGTTCGTCAGGTGGTTCCGGTTTCGCGGGCGGTTCCGGTTCGGTGGACTCCTCGGTGTCGGCCTGCAGTTGCGGAGCGAGGCTCTCCCGCCGCCTGCGCTGCGGCAACGGCGGCTTGCCGTTCCCGCCGTCGCCGTTGCCCGCCGCGGGACCCGGCCTTGGCGGTGTGTACTGCTCGGTGTGCGAGGACGCGCCCGGCGAACCTGCTGCGCCATTGCCGACTGCCGAACCCAGGGAGGAGAACCGCATGGTGTCGTTGCCGCCACTGGCGTGGCGGCCCGTGTGGGTTGACGGGCTACCGTTGCCGTTGGTCGGCGGTCCCGCGTTCGCGGGTGCCATGCCGTTGTCGTGCTCCGGCGGCACCGCGGGGATGTCCTTCTGGGTGTCCTCGAACCTCGGTTCGGGAAGGCGTTCCGGCTTGGCGCGCCGCTGCGACGGCGGTGGCATCGGGACCACGCGGTCGTTGATGTCGGGATCAGGGTGCCCGCCAGGAGCGGGCGCGTAGCCGGAGTCGTACGCCCGTCCCGTGCCAGGAACGAAGCCCGGCTCGGCGTGGCGCCTCGAGCCGCGGCCAGCGTCGGCACCGTGCCCGATGGTCGTTCCGCCCGCGGAGTCGGCGCCGAAGTCCGTACTGAAGTCGGGACCGAATTCGGCGCTGGCGTCCTCTGGCGCGGGAGCTGGCATGGTCTCGGACGCGAGCGTCTTGGTTGGGATCAGCACGACCGCGTTGATGCCGCCGTACAGCGACTCCCGCAGCGTGACCTTGGTGTCGTGCTTGGCGGCCAGCCGGGCGACAACGAACAGCCCGATCCGGGCTTCCTCCGACAGCGACATCACACTGAAGTCGGGCGGAGTGCGCAGCATGGCGTTGATCTCGTCGAGCGTCTCGGCGTCCATGCCGAGTCCCTGGTCCTCGATCTCGATCACGACGCCTCTGCCAACGATCGCAGAGCGCACGTCGACGTCGGTCTGTGGCGGTGAGAACGACGTCGCGTTGTCCAACAGCTCGGCGAGCAGGTGGATCATGTCGGCGACGGCGTCGCCGCGCACCGCGACGTCGGCGACCTTGCTGATGTTGACCTTGGTGTACTGGGCGGTTTCGGCGACCGCCCCGTTGATCACGTCGCGCAGTTCGACCGGCTTGCGCCACTGCCTGCCGGGCTGTTTGCCGCCGAGGATGATCAGGCTTTCCGCGTTGCGCCTGCCTTGGGTGGCGAGATGGTCGAGCTCGAAGAGGAGCTGCAGTTGCTCCGGGTCTTCCTGGGAGCGCTCGGCCTGATCGAGCACCTGCAGCTGCCGGTGTGCGGTGACCTGGTTGCGGTGGGCGATGTTGAGGAACACCGCCCGCACACCGGACCGGATCTCATTCTCTCGCACCGTGGCGGCGATGGCCTGGCGTTGTGCCTGGTTGAAGGCGGTGGCGACCTGACCGATCTCGTCATCACCGTGATCGAGCCACGGCACGTCAGTGTCGATGTCGACTGGCTCACCGTGGTTGAGCCGGTCGACTACCTCCGGCATCCTGTGCTCGGCGAGGTCGAGGGTGTCGTCCCGCAATCGGGTCAGCCTGCGGGCGAGCTTCCTGGACCACCGCAGCGCGACCACCATCGACGTCGCGGTGACCAGCAACAGGATCCCGCCAGCGGCGAGTGAGGTGGTGAGGAGCTGGTTACCACTGTTGGCGCCGAGTCCTGCGGCATGGGAGGAGTGCGACGCGTACAGCCCGCGCAGTCCGTCGGACAGCTTCGCGGCCGCGTTTTGCCAGGCCCTGAAGTTGAATGTCACCGGGTGCTGGCCGGGGCCGCGGGCCATGATGCTGTTGTCGCCGGAGACGACCGTGTCCCACCACCGCGCTTCCTTCATCTGGTCGTAGCGCTGCTGCTCGGTGGGGGTCATGCGCGGATACATGGTTTCCGCGATCTCGTGGTAGGTACCCATCTGGTGCGCCAGCTCGTGGAACTCGTCCAGGTCGAGACCCTGGGCGATGCCACGCAGCAGCAGCGCGTGTGAGCGGGACTGCGCTTCGGTCGAGCGGAACAGGTCGTAGCTGATCATCTGCTCGAAGCCGACCTCGGCGTCACTCGCGGATCGGGCGACACCCTGGATGCCAGCGCCGACCAGCTCGATCATCTCGCCGTAGAACTCGTAGACCTGCTCGGCGTCCGCGCCGCCGGAGTCGATGCGCTGCCGGAACGCGGGCAGCTCCGCGGTGAGGGCCTTTAGGTCCTGCAGCGGACCAGCTAGCTGGTCCGGGGCGGTCTCGGCCAGTTCGGCGGTGACGTCGGTCATCTCGCGCACCGCACCATCCACTTTGGTGCGTTGGTCGGCGAGCAGCCCGTCACCGGGCCGGAGACCGTCGACGACTTTGAGCGTGCTGAGCCTGCGTTCCTCCTGCACCGTCGCGATGAAGTGGGTCGAAGGCTCAAGTGACTTCCGCACGTTCTCCGCGAACGTACGGGTGTTGAGGCCTTGCAACGCCAGGTAGCCGGACAGTCCAATGCCGACGATCATCAGCGCGACGCTGGGAATCAGTGCGATGCGCAGCACGCGAGCGTTGATCGTGCTAGATCCGCGCGAACGCGAGAGTACTCCCATAGGGGTTATTCCAGAACCTTCCATCATTACTGTGCGTGAGCATCCAGCGTGCATCGCAGATGTCTCGGCGCAGGGTAGCGACAGCCACGATGGCGATCGAGAGCGCCTCCGGATGTTTTGCGCTAGCTACAAGAAAAACCGGTGCCATGCCGAGAAAGTTCGTTGTGTGGCGACAACGAAACGCGACATGCGATTAGATGCGTGACGCACCCGGTCGGGTGACGAAATGCTTGCTTGCCATTGACGCTGACATCTCGTGTTTTTTGGCGTTTTGAGAGGAGATTGGATGGCTGAACCGGAGCCAGCAGCCCAGGACAAGGGTCGTGGGCTGAGGCGGCGAAAGTTCCTGACGTTCCTTGTCGCCGCCCCAACGCTCACTGTCGCGGGGCGGTTCGGGTTCGATGCGTTGACCGAGGCGTCAGCGGTGCCGAGCCTGCCGTCGCTGGAGGAGGTCGCGGACCTCGGCGAGGTGATCCGCCTGGCCAGCATGCCGACGACCCACCTGATGGTCCTCGAGGTCACCGAGGACACCAGGGTGCGGTTCGAGCTGCCGAGGGTCGAGGTTGGTCAAGGCATCTCGACCTCGATCGCGATGGTCCTCGCCGAGGAAATGGACGCCAGGCTCGATGACGTCGACGTCGAGCTGGCCGATTCCCGGCCAGCGCTGCACTTCAACCAGATCACCGCCGCGTCGACGACGATGCGGGTGCTGTGGGACCCGGTGCGGCGGATGGCGGCTGATGCGCGTGCGCGGCTCGTCAACGCGGCGGCGAAGCAGTGGGACCTGCCCGCCGAGCGGTTGACCACGAACGACTCGGCGGTGCATGCCCCCGACGGGCGCACCCTCAGCTACGGGGAACTGTCGGCCGCGGCACGGGAGGAATCCGGTAACGGCGAACCGAAGCCCGCGTCCGAGTACACAGTGGTCGGCACCCCGGTCACCAGGACGGACGCCCGCGACGTCGTGACGGGCAAGGCGCGGTACGCCATGGATCTGAACATCGAAGGCGCACTGCCGACGGTGGTGGCACGGCCACCGACGATCAATGGCACCGTTGGCGCTGTCGATGACGCGAAGGCGAGGGCCATGCCTGGTGTCGTCGCGGTCACCGAGATTCCCACCGGTGTCGCGGTGAGCGCGGAGACGTTTTATGACGCGATTCGTGCCAAGGACGCGCTGGAGATTTCCTGGAATCCGGGCCCGATCGACAATGTGTCGGATTCGGACATTCGTAAGAAACTGAAGAATGCGTCCCATCCGCTCGCCGCGCCGAAATTGCGCGGCAGGCATCTGGACGCGAGTTTCGACTTCGCGTTCGTCAATCACGCGCCGATGGAAGTCGAAAGCGCGGTCGCATCGGTGCCCGGTGACGGCACGGCCGAGGTGTGGATGCCCTCGCAGACACCGATCTGGGCGCAAGGCGCCATCGCAACGGAACTCGGCCTCAGCCGTGATGCCGTCGCAGTGCATGTGACCCGTGCTGGCGGCTCGTTCGGGCGCAGGCTGTTCGCGGATGTGGGTCTTGAGGCAGCACGGGTGTCGCAGGCGATCGGTCGCCCGGTCAAGCTGATGCGGACCCGCGAGGATGACATGAAGCACGGCAGGATGCGTCCCGCGTATCACCAGAAGATCAGGGCCAGCTACACCAAGGGGGAGGTGCTGTCCTTCGAGCACCGGGTCACCGGTGTCGGGCTCGACTTCGATCACGGTCTCGGCGAGGCGCTGACGTCGACGTTGGCGCAGACCGTGGAAGGCGGCGCGAGCCAGTACTACTTCACCGCCTCCCAGTCGATGCCGTACCACGTCGGCATCGTGAACCACACACTGCAGGAAGTGCGGCTCGACATCCCCACGAGCAGCTTCCGATCGGTGTTCTCGGGCACGGTGCGCGCGGCCGAGGAAGTCATCATGGACGAACTCGCGGAGCGGATGGGCAAAGACCCGCTCGAGTTTCGGCGTCAGGTGGCCAAGGCGGACTCCGGCAAAGCCGTGCTGACGAAGGTCGCCGAGGTGGCCGGCTGGGGTAGGAAGCTGCCGCCAGGGCACGCGCTGGGGGTTGGCTATCACTCGGAGTACCGCTCGCACGCCGCGTGCGTCGTCGAGATCAACGCGACGGACAAGGCGAACCCGAGGGTCACCAAGGCGTTCATCGCCGCCGACGTCGGTCAGGTGGTCAACCCGAAGGGCCTTGAGGCGCAGCTGATGGGCGCCACGATGGACGGAATCGCCACGATCCTGCAAGCGGGTGTGCACATCGACAACGGCGCGGTACGGGAGAGCAGCTACGGCGACTACCACTGGACGAAGCAGGGCGACTCCCCGACGCGGTTCGAGGTCCACCTCATTCGCACGGATTGGGAGCCAGGTGGCGCGGGCGAACTGGCCCTGCCTGCCGCGGCGGGTGCGGTGGCGAACGCGTACGCCAGGGCGACCGGCACAAGGCCCCGTAGCTTCCCGATCAACCACTAGAGGAGACTTTCGTGCCGAAGAAGCACACATTTCGCGTCAACGGCGAGCAGGTCCAGGTTGACGCCGACGAGAACATGCCGTTGTTGTGGGTGTTGCGGGACAAGCTCGGCATCACCGGCCCGAAGTACGGCTGTGGCGTCGGCCTGTGCCGTGCCTGTACCAGCCATCTCAACGGCGACGAGATTCAGCCGTGCGTCGTGCCGGTCTCGGAGTGCCAGGGCCAAGAGGTCACCACCATCGAGGGGCTGGCCAACGGCGACGAGCTGCACCCGGTGCAGCAGGCGTGGGTCGACGCCGACGTCGGTCAGTGCGGGTTCTGCCAGCCTGGCCAGATCATGGCGGCCGTCTCGCTGTTGCGGCGCAAGCCCAAGCCGACCGACGCCGACATCGACGCCATCGAGAACATGTGCCGGTGCGGCACCTATCCTCGGCTACGTGCCGCGATCAAGGAAATCGCTGGCATTCCGACCGACCCGCCGGGCAACGGCGAGCCGCCGAAAGGGCCGCCGGGGGACAAGCCGCCGAACGGTAAGGGGCCGGACGGTAAGGGCCCAGACGGGCGTCCCGGTAAGCAGCCGCGCCAGGACGACGCATCGTCCGCTGAGGGCGAGCAGTCCGGCGAGAAGGAGTCGGGCGGGCTGTTCGACGGCATCAAGTCGGCGTTCGGCTGAGCGTCCTGACCGTCATGCCCGAAGTCGGGGTCGGGCATGACGATCATGAGGCTTCGTGGCGATACGGATCGTTGGGACGCCTCAAGATCCATCCACACGGGCGCTGCTCGTGCGGTGACAGACGTCTTCGCTGCGGTGAAGGCGTCTGCCACCGCACCGGCTCAGCTCGCGCCGTGCTCTGCCCACCAGCGCTGGCCCGACTCCGGCAGCGTCGAGATGGGGTCGTAGTACTCATAGCGGCGCTCCAGCGCCTCCGGGTCGTCCAGCTCGATGCCGGTGCGATAGTTCTTCGTCCAGTACGAGATGCCGCGCTCGCGGTCGTACTCCGCGACCTGGTGGACCCAACGCTTCCCGACGTACGGCACGTCGCAGATGATGCGCGGTGTCGCGTAGCCCGGCAGGTACCCCATGATCGAGTGCTGTAGCCGTTGCGCCTCCCACACCGCGACGCGCCAGTGCTCCGAGTTCGGGATCATGTCGCACATGTAGAAGTAGTACGGCAGGATGCTGGCCTCGCCTTGCAGCGCGAAGCACAGGTCGAGTAGCGCGTCCGAGGTGTCGTTCACCCCGCGCATCAACACACCCTGGTTACGGACGTCGCGCACGCCGACGTCGAGCATCGCCCGCGCCGCCTCCGCGACCAGGGGCGTCACCGACTGCACGTGGTTGACGTGGGTGTGGATCGCCAGGTTCACGCCGCGCCGCGCCGCCGTGCGGGCGACCCGCTCCATGCCCTCGACGACCTTCGGCTGCAGCCAGTGCTGCGGCAGACCGGCCAGCGCCTTGGTGGCGAGCCGGATGTCACGCACCGTCTCGACGTCGAGCAGCCGCATCAGGAACGACTCCAGCTGGTGCCACGGCACGTTCGCGACGTCACCCCCAGAGACGACGACGTCCCGGACACCGGGAGTGTTTCTGAGGTAGTCGATCATCGCGTCCTGCCGGTCCACCGGTTTGAGCGCGAGCTTGTGCTTGTCGATCTGCGGCGTCGAGTTGCCCACCAGGTCCATGCGCGTGCAGTGCCCGCAGTACTGCGGACACGTCGACAGTAGCTCGGCGAGCACCTTGGTGGGGTAGCGGTGGGTCAGGCCCTCGACCACCCACATCTCCGCCTCGTGCAGCGAGTCGCGCTCGGCGTGCGGGTGCGACGGCCAGCGCGGGTCGCGGTCGGAGCGCACCGGCATCATGTAGTGCCGGATCGGGTCCGCGAACAGCGCGTCGGTGAGCTCGCCTCCGCTGGCCTCCGGCGCCATGGTGTTGAGCATCTGCGGCGGCAGCAGCATCGACATGGTCGCCATGTCCTGCTGGTCGGCCGCCAAGTCCTCGTAGAAGCGCTCATCGACGGTGTCACCGAGCACCTTCCTGAGCTGCTTGATGTTGCGCACGCAGTTCACCCGCTGCCATTGCGCGTCGCGCCACTGCGCCTCGGTGACGTCGGCCCAGCCGGGGAAGCGGCGCCAGTCGGGCTCGGTCAGCTCTCTGCGCCGGTAGACGTAGGGCTGCTCCAGGTGCTGATCGCTGGTGACGGCCTGTTCTGGCCCGGCAACGGCGGTCATGTGTTCTCCTCCTTATGGGGGCGAGTAACACAAATAATCCTGTCATACTGAGTTAAGAACGCAAATCTTGCGGCGTTGCGTGATCGTGCTGTGATGCGGAACGACCGGCCCTGCGCCGCTGAGCTGCGACAAGGCAAACTGCACTCGTGACCGATACGACCCTGCTGACCGGCGGACGGATTCACTCACCCAGCTCACCCGACGCGACCGCGATGGCCGTCACGGACGGCACCGTGGTGTGGGTGGGCCAGGACGGTCCCGGTCGCGCGTTACACCCGGACGCCGAGGAGATCGAGCTGGACGGCGCGTTCGTCGCGCCCGCCTTCGTCGACGCCCACGTGCACGCCACCGCTACCGGACTGCACCTGTCGGGCGTCGACCTGGAGCGGGTCCGGGACGCGGGTGAGCTGCTGGCCGCTATCGCCGACGCCGCGCGCGACGTGCCACCGGGCGGGGTGCTGATCGCGCACGGCTGGGACGAGACCACCTGGATGTCGCCGCGGCTGCCGAGCAGGGCCGACATCGACGACGCCGTTGGCGCGGTGCCCACCTACCTGAGCCGCATAGACGTTCACTCCGCGCTGGTTTCCACCGCGCTGCTCGACCTCGCGCCCGACGTCACCGACGTCGGCGGCTACACCCCGGACGGTCCGCTCACGGCCGCCGCGCACCACCACGTGCGCGCCATGGTTCGCCACAACATCGCCCCTGAGCAGCGGGCCACCGCGCAGCGCGCGTTCCTCGACACCGCCGCCGCGCACGGCATCGTCAGCGTCCACGAGTGCGCCGGACCGGACATCAGCGGCCAGGCCGATCTCGCCGCGCTCATCGACCTCGCGGAAGACCCCGGTCTGCCGGACGTCGTGCCGTACTGGGGCGAGCTCGCCACTTCCGAGGACAGCACCGACGTGGTGCTGCGCGCCAAGGAGCTCGGCGCGCGGGGCCTCGCGGGTGACCTGTTCGCCGATGGCGCCATCGGCTCGCGCACCGCGTGTCTGCACGAGCCGTACACCGACGCGGGCGGCATCGGGGAGCGCTACCTCGACGCCGAGCAGATCGCCGCGCACGTCATCGCCTGCACCGACGCCGGATTGCAGGCCGGGTTCCACGTCATCGGCGACGCCGCGCTGTCCGAGATCATCGCCGGGTTCGCCGAGGCGGAACGCCAACGCGGCAGGCGCGCCATCGTCGCGGGCAGGCACCGCCTCGAACACGTCGAGATGATCGACGAAGATCAGGCCGCCCAGCTCGCCGCGTGGAACGTCACCGCGTCGGTGCAGCCGCGGTTCGACGCGCTGTGGGGTGGCGAGAACGGCATGTACGTCCAGCGCCTGGGTGCCGACCGCGCCGAGCTGATGAACCCGTTCGCGATGCTCGCCGCCACCGGCGTGCTGCTCGCGGGCGGCTCCGACGCGCCGGTCACGCCGATCGACCCGTGGGCCAGCGTGCGCGCTGCCGCGGCCCACCGCACACCCCGCCACTCACTGTCCGCCCGCGCCGCGTTCAACGCCCACACCAGGGGTGGGCACCGGGCGGCAGGCGTCAACGACGGCGTCAGCGGCAGCCTTGTGCCCGGCGCGCCCGCGCACTACGCCGTGTGGGACGCGGGCGAGCTGCACGTCGCCGCCGCTGACTCGCGGGTGCAGCGCTGGTCTACCGACCCGCGCTCCCGCGTGCCACCGCTGCCCGCGCTCGGCCCGGACGACCCGCTGCCACGCTGCATGCGGACCGTGCGGGCGGGCGTGACCATCTACGAGTCGTCATGACCGACACCATGAGCGCTGCCGCCCAGCAGACGTCGCCAGCGCCAAGCCGCGCGCGGCTGCTGCCGGTCGCCGGACTGGTGCTGGCCGCCGCCGCGTCCGGTGTGCTGCTGTTTCTGAGCCACCCGCCGCGCGAGCTGTGGTGGCTCGCCCCGCTGGCGTTCGCCGGGCTGGGGCTGGTGCTGCACGGCAGGCGCGCCCGCGCCGGGTTCGGGCTCGGGCTGGTGTTCGGGCTCGCGTTCACGCTGCCGCACCTGGTCTGGATCAACGACTTCCTCGGCGCACAGCTCGGTCTCGCGCCGTGGCTGGCGCTGAGCACGATCGTCGCGTTGTTCGCGGCGTTGGCGGGAGCGGCGATGGCCGTGGTCGCGCCGCTGCGCGGTGGGCCGGTGTGGATGGCGGCGTTGTGGCTCGTATTCGAAACCGCGCGCGGTGCGGTGCCGCTCAACGGCTTCCCATGGGGGCGGGTCGCCTACAGCCAGCCGGAAGGCGTGTTCACGTCGTTGGCCGCGCTCGGTGGTGTCCCGCTAGTTACCTTCGCCGTGGTCCTCACCGGATTCGGCCTCGCCCGGCTGGTGCTCGCCGTCGCCGACCGCGCGCGGGGCCGGGCGCTCGCGATCGCCGCGCTCGCCGTCGTCGTCCCGGTCGCCGCAGGCGGGATCATGTGGCCGTTCATCGGCACCGCGTCGACGTCCGGCACCGTCACGGTCGCCGCCGTGCAGGGCAACGCCCCCAATGTCGGCCTCGATTTGCTCGGCATGCGCGACGTCCTCCGCCGCAACCACCTCGCCGAGAGCGAACGACTCCAGGCGGCCATCGAGTCAGGCGAACAGCCGCGGCCGGACCTCGTCGTGTGGCCCGAGACCGCCACCGCCGTCGTAGGCGAGGACCCCGGACTGGACGCCATGGTGGAAGGTTTCGGTGTCCCCGCCCTGATCGGTGCGCTCTACGGCCGCGACGACGGCAAGTCGGAGAACGCCGTCATCTCCTGGGATCCGGAGACCGGGCAGGACGGTCGCTACGCCAAGCAGGAACTGGTGCCGTTCGCGGAGTACGTGCCGCTGCGCCCGATCGCGGCGTGGTTCACGCCGTTCCTGGACAACACCGCCGACATGCGCTGGGGGAGCGGCCCCGCCGTGCTCGACGCCGGTGAGGTGCGGGCGGGGCTGGCGATCTGCTACGAGGTCGCCTACGACTATGTGCTGCGTGACGCGGTGCGCGACGGGGCAGAGCTGCTGGTCATCCCCACCAACAACGCCTGGTACGGGCCGGGGGAGATGACCTACCAGCAGCTGTCGATGTCCCGGTTGCGCGCGGTGGAGCACGGCAGGGCGGCCGTCGTCGCGGCGACCAGTGGGGTGAGCGCTATCGTCGCGCCGGACGGCAGCGTGCTCCAGGAGACCGGTCTCTACACCCCGGACTCGCTCGTGGCCGACATCCCGTTGCGCGATACCACCACCATCGCCACGGTCGTCGGCGCGTGGCCGGAGTGGATCATCATCGGTGCCGGACTTGCCGCGTTGCTGGGTCGGATAGGGTGGCGGGTCCGTGGCCGCGGTTCCTCGAGAGGATCCAGCGGCCGGGCCGAGTCGGGGAGGAGTCCATGAGCGAAATCGGTGACACCACGACACCCGTGTTGGTGGTGATCCCGACCTACAACGAGCGCGACACACTGGGCGGCGTCATCGAACGCCTTCTCGAGACCGTGCCCGCGGCGCACGTGCTGGTCGTCGACGACGGCAGCCCTGACGGCACTGGAGAGCTGGCCGACGAGCTCGCGGCGGACGACGAGCGGGTGCACGTGCTGCACCGCACCGAGAAAGCAGGGCTCGGCGCCGCCTACATCGCGGGATTCCGCTGGGGGCTGGCACGGCAGTACGCCACGCTCGTCGAGATGGACGCCGATGGCTCGCACGCGCCGGAGGACCTGCCGCGCGTCCTGGCCGCGCTTCAGGGCGCCGACCTGGTGCTGGGCTCGCGCTACGTGCCCGGCGGCAGGGTGGTGAACTGGCCGAAGCGGCGGCAGCTGCTCTCGCGCGGCGGCAACCTGTACTCCCGGCTCGCCCTCGGCGTCAGCATTCGCGACATCACGGCGGGCTTCCGGGCGTACCGGGCGTCGGTGCTGGAGAAGCTGCCGCTGGACGATATCGCCTCGCAGGGCTACTGCTTCCAGATCGACCTCGCCTGGCGCACGGTGCGGTCGGGGTTCACCGTCGCCGAGGTGCCGATCACGTTCACCGAACGCGAGCTGGGGCAGTCGAAGATGAGCAAGGACATCGTGCTCGAAGCGGTGTTGCAGGTCGGCCGCTGGGGGTTGCGCCGGCGCGGTGAACAGGTCTCCGGGCTGCTGCGACGTCTGAAACGGTAACGGTCGCCAGCACACGGTGAAGGCCCCGCAGCAGGTCGCTGCGGGGCCTTCACCGTGTCTACGCCGATGCGGGGCCGATCGCGGAGCACGGCGTGCGTAGGCACGCACGCCGGTCAAGCATCAGGCACTGCGGGAACGGCGCTCCTTCAGCTCGGTCAGGCGCTCGTCGAGCAGTTCCTCAAGCTCACCGATGGTGCGGCGCTCCAGCAGCATGTCCCAGTGGGTCCGTGCTGGCTTGGCCTTCTTCTGCTCCTCCTCGGAGCCGTCGATGATCTTCGACTCGGTACCGTGCAGCCGACACTCCCAGACTGAGGGGATCTCGGCGTCGTCCGAGAACGGAACCTCGAACTCGTGGTCCTTGGGGCAGGCGTAGCTGACGGTGCGCCTCGGCGCGAGGTCGTGGTTGCGGTCGGTCTCGTAGCTGACCGCTCCCAGTCTGCTGCCACGGAGAACACGGTCGGCCATGTTGTCGTTCCTTTCTGTTCAGGCTCGCGTCAGCCTGTCGGCGCTTACCCTATGCAACGGTGGGCAGGCCGTCAGGATTCCCGAGTACACCGTCGGAGCGCACTATGCATCGCATCACGCTGTTGTTCTAGCTTGCGGGACTGAGACGCCACTGAACCGCATACGTGATGACGTCGTGCCCTTCGACATGCGGATAACCCCCGTTTGGGTTAAGCATTGTCTTAGCCAGCTTGACAGATAACGGTTGCGGTCAACACCTCCGCCATGAGGGACATCACTCAAGTAACGCTCCGTAGCTGAGTGGTCGCATGCGTCGTGCGACGGTGCGGATGGGCCTAGAGCAGCTCCGGTGGCTGGTTGCCCGCCGCCGTGATCGCCCTGCGTACGGGTACCAGTGCGAGCAGGCAGAAGCCGACGACGAAGAACACCGTCAGCGCGATGATCGCGGGCCGGAACGAGCCAGTCGCATCGGCGATGACCCCGAACAGCAGCGGCCCCATCCACGACGTTCCGCGCTCGGTCATCTCGTAAAGGGAGAAGTACTGGCCCTCCTTACCCGGAGGGATGAGCTGGCTGTACAGCGAGCGGGACAGCGCCTGGGTGCCGCCGAGGACGAAGCCGATGCCGGCCGCGACCGTCCAGAACATCAGTTTGTCACCTGGCTGCAAGTTGTACGCGGCGATCAGGACGCCGATCCAGAGCACAAGACATCCAAGGATGGTGCGTTTGGCGCCCACGCGGAGGGCGACCCTGCCGAGCGCCCACGCGCCGACGAACGCGATCAGCTGGACCACGAGGATGGTCACCGTCAGCACCTCAGGGCCGAACCCGAGCTGCTGGTCGCCGTACTGCGCGGAGACGTTGATGACCGTCGCGACGCCATCGTTGTAGACCAGGTACGCGCCGAGAAACAGCAGCGTCAGCGGAACCGCGACGGTCCCGCGCACCGTGTCGCGCAGTTCGACGAAGCCGCTGACCAGTACCGGACGGCCTTGCACGAGTGGCGGCGGGTCGCTGCGTTGGACGATGCGGCGCAACGGGATCAGCGTGAAGCCCGCCCACCACAGGCCGGACAGCAGGAACGCGATCCGTACCGCCTCACCCTGCGTGAGACCGACGGAGTCATGCAGAAACACCAGTATCAGCTGGATCGCCAGCGCGAGCGCGCCCCCGAGATAGCCAAGCGCCCAGCCGCGCGACGACACGGCGTCTCGTTCGTCGGGATCGGCGATGTCGATCAGGAACGAGTAGTACACGATGATCGACGCGCCCGCAGCGACCTGCCCGATCAGGTAGAGCAACGCGGCGAGTTGCCAGTTGTCACCAGCCGCGAACACCATCAGACCGATCGATGTCGCACCGGTGAACGCGAGCGCACCGAGGATGCCCTTGCGGTTGTGGCTGCGGTCGTTGATCGCCCCAGTGATGGGTAGGACGATGACCTGGGCGATCAACGCCGCCGCGACGAGGTAGTTCCACACCACGCCCGCCGACATCGTCCAGCCCAACAAGCTGACGTCGCAGCTGTGCAGACTGCTCTCGCTGCCATCCGGCATCACGCACGGATTCGGACCGTTGCGGGCGGTGTTCTGTTTGGCGTCTTCCGTGGCCAGCGCGTTGAGGAACAGCGCGCCGAAGGTTGTCGTGACCGACGTGTACATCGGCTGGCTGGCCCAGTCGTAGAAGTACCAGCCGCGCTGTTCGCGCTTGCGGGCTCGAGGGTCGGTCGCCGGAACGGGGCCGACACGGTCGCTGTGCATGCCACCTCGTCAGGGGTTGTCTCGTCTGGTGGGGCAGACATTACTGTGCGCCGCCCTAGCTCGTGGCGCTTGCTGGAGGATCGTGGCCAATTCGCAGTCCCGATGTGGACGCCGCGCCGAACGGACACCGCCGGACGACGGCATCCGTTCGGCGGTGTCGCTCAGGTGGGTGCTTTTCGTCGCGTGTGATGCTGATGTGCTTGTTGTGACTCTTGTGGTGGTTAAGCCCCCTGCTTACCGTGCTGGCTATGGGCCGAGGCTGGCGTGTTCTCCCGCGCATCAAGCGGGGTGCGGTGGTACTCGTGGTCGCGCTGGCGGCGAGCGTGGTGACAGCGCTGCCCGCGGCCTCGGATCCAACCTGGGAGCAGTGGGCGCGGTTGCGCATGTGCGAGTCCAGCGACCGCTATGACATCAACACCGGGACCGGCTACTACGGCGCCTACCAGTTCGACTTGCCGACCTGGCGCAGCGTGGGCGGCACCGGCAAGCCCCACCAGGCCAGCCCCGCCGAGCAGGACTACCGCGCGCTGTATCTGTACCGGATGCGCGGCTGGCAGCCGTGGGAGTGCGCGAACAAGCACTTCCTGAACCTGCGGGAGGATGCCGACGCGCGGAGCAAAGTGGTGCCCTCGTATGAGGACGCGGCCTACATCGGTGGTGAAGGCGAGCTGCCGCCGTTGCCAGACGGCACCGACGTCGATACCGGGCCGGCGGAAATGCCGCCATGGCCGGGCGTCGTGTACGCCTATGGTGACTGCGCGGTGCCGCTGAAGGACTTCCAACTGCGGATGAACGTGTTCGACCTCGGCTACACGTTCACCGGATCGGGCTGCTACCGCGACCAGACCAAACGGGCGGTGCTGGCGTTGCAGCGCGCCAACGGGATCAATGACTCGGGTCGGCTTGGTCCGAAGACGTGGCGTGCGGCGTGGGAGGGGAAGCCGCCTCGTCCGTAGCGCCGTGCGGCCACGCGCCGCGTTCGCGCAGCACGGTGCGCAGGATGTCTGGCCGGTCGGTGATGATGCCGTCGACGCCGATGTCGAGCAATTTCCGCATGGTCGGGGCGTCGTCGACCGTCCAGACGTGCACCTCGGCGCCCATGCGGTGTGCGCGGCGGACGAACGCGGGGGAGACCACGGGGAGTTTGCCCTGGCGCAACGGGACTTGCGCCATCGCGCCTTTGGCGAGGAAACCAAGAGGAACGAGCGGGACCTTGCTGGTCGCCCAGACGATGCCCGCGGAGACCGGGTCCATCGCCTGCACGAGTTGGGGGCCGCCGAACTTTCGGATCCTGGCGAGCCTCCTGGCGGAGAACGACGCCGCCGCGACCCGGTGCACGGCCTTGCATCGCCGAATCGTGCGCAAAAATGGTTCCACCGCGGCATCAGTCTTGATGTCGACGTTGAAGTGCGCGTTCGGTAGCTCCTCGAGAACGTCCTCGAGCCTGCTGACCGGCACCTGGCCGCCGATCTTGGCGCGGCGCACCTCCGACCAGGTGAGCTGGTTGATCGAGCCGCACCGGTCGGTCGTGCGGTCCAGGGTGTCGTCGTGATGGACGACGAGCACGCCGTCGGACGTGGCGTGGACGTCGGTCTCGATGTGGTGGTAGCCCTCGTCCGCGGCGCGGCGGAACGCGGGCAGCGAGTTCTCCATGCCGTGCAGGTCGTCGATGTGCCAGCCTCGGTGCGCGAAGGCGCGCGGGACTGGCGACGCGAGGTAGGGATAGCGCGAAGTCACGACTCCAGTGTGCCGTCTCGGCGTGGCCTACGGGTGAGCGATGGATGTCTGGTTAAGGTCGGATGCTATGAACAGCGGCACTCTCCTCGATTCGTCACGTGACGAAATATATGGCGGCGGGGTAGAGGGGAATGGGCGGCCACGGCACTGTGAGTGGTGCGGTTCGCGGCTGCCGGAATCCAGTGTGGCCGGACGGCGGCGTCGGTACTGCGGGCAGGCGTGCCGGCAGCGAGCCTACGAGCGACGTACCGCAGTGCAACGTGGCGGGCTGCCTGACGACGCCGTCGTGCTGTCCGGCGCCGAGGTGGCGAATCTGCAGGACCGGCTGTTTCAGGTGCGCTGCGCCACAGAGGACGTCCTGACCGCGCTGGACGACGGTGCGTCGTCCAGCGAGCTGAGAACGCTGCTGTCACACGTCGCCGAAGCCGCCAGTCAGGCGGAGCGTTTCCGCGCGTGAGTTGTGTCCGACGTTCAGGGCGTTGTGTTTGGCATTCAGGGCGTTGTGTTCGACACTCACGACACTGTGTCCGGCGTGTTCGACGCTCAGGGCATTCCAGGTCAGGCAGCAAAGACGTACTCCTGATATTAGGCCGATAAGCTACATTATGTTAAGTAGATCCTGTGCGCAGTGAGTATGGCTCTCCCCTGCGCTCAGGTGGAACGGTGTAGCTGAGGACGTTCCGACACCGCTGTGTCCGACTGGCTGCGTGGATCTTGAGCGTCTGTGTCGTCTGAGCAGCCACAGGTGCTCAAGATCCACGTCCCTGCGTGCACCTATGACACCTGACACCATGGGTGCCGCCCCGCCGGACCATCTGCCCCATCGGGCGACGAGTTCGGAACCAGCGCACAGTGTTTCGTCACGTGACGAAATGTCAGTCGTGTAGTCCCCGCTCCCCGCGCGACGCCTCGACCTACGCCCGTAGACCCGGGCGTCGGCCTAGAAACGCGATGAAACGATCGCTCGGACTGGCGGTCGGTGGAACGGAGACGACGGGGCCGAACCGCGGCTTCCTGCTGTCGTCGGCGATGAGTGACATGGCCAACTCGAGGAGTTCAGTGGCCAGTCTTGCGGGGATGGGACGTTCCTCGCCGCAAGCCACGTTGCTGTCCCAGGCGTGTGCCACGAACTCGATCGCGCCAGCATGTGCGGCAGTGGTAGCCCACCCGAGTTGCTCATCGGTGAGCGTGGGGCGCTGAACCGTCGTTTCCAGGACGTCGAGTAGCCGTCGGATCCGGTCGTGCGCGACCGAAACCGGGTCGGGATCGTCGGATCGAGGCGGCGTCGGGAGGCGCAGTTCGCCCGTGGTGACGAGATCCGCGAGGCCATCGGCCGCGTCCGCGAGATGCAGCAGGAGTGCTCGCAAGTCCCAATCGGTGCACGGCGTCGGCCGGGTCAGCGCGTCGTCGGTGATTCCGGACAGTGCCTCCAACGTGTAGTTGGTGGACCGTTCGAACAGGGCGACGCTCTTGGCAAGCGGAGTTGCGGGCGCTTCGGTCACGAATGCTCCTCGAATAGTGATGACGACGGGTCAGACGTTCGTTCGTGGCATGTCCCACGGCGCGTGCGGGAGGACGTCTCCGGTTTCGAGCAGTGACTTGAGGTTGGCCAGTACGGCTGGCCAACCGTTCGCGATTCCGTTGAACATCTCGTGGTTGGGCAGGTTCTCGTGAGTCACGGTCAGCCGGACGATGCCCTCGTGCGGTTCGACGAGGAACGTGACGACGGAGGGGCCGTTCGGTCGTTCCTCGTCGGAGTCCTCGAAGGTGATCACAAGGCGCGTCGGAGGTTCCGCTTCCACTACCCGACCGGAGGCGTCGACGTGTTCGGAGCCATCGACACGCCGGTGTTCCCAGGTAGAACCGGGCTGCCAATCGGAGACGTTGGCATGTCCCCAATAGCGCGCCGTCAGGTCGGCGTCGGTGAGGGCGTGCCACACCTGTTCGGCGCTCGCGTGGATATAGGTGACGTAGACATAGGTCGGCACGGACGTGGTTTCGGTCATGGCGTACTCCTCCGCCTGGCTCTTGATGGCACTGATCGCCTGTAGTCGGGGTCTGTCGAAGCCAGAGATCCAGCGCTGCTCGATCTCGTGAATCGGTGCCGGATTGAGGTAATGGAGCCGTTCCCGTCCGCGCCGCACCACCGTGACGAGGTTGGCCCGTTCGAGGATGTCGAGGTGCTGCGTCGCCGACTGGCGTGCCATGTCGAGGCGTTCACACAGCTCTCGCAGCGTCTGACCGTTGCGCTCTTGAAGCGCCCCGGCGTGTCGGGAGGGTTAGTGTGTTGGGGCTGTTTCGGGATTTAACGTCGCGTGGCGTTGATGGTAGGCCTCCTCTGTTTCTGCGGGGGTGAGGTCGTCGCAGGCGCCGTGAAGGCGCCGGTGGTTGTACCAGTCCACGTATTCCAATGTGGCCAGTTCGACCTGGCTGAGTCCGCGCCAGGGGCCGTGGTTGTCGATGAGTTCGGTCTTGTATAGCCCGATGGTGGTTTCGGCGAGCGCGTTGTCGAGGGCGTCGCCGACGCTGCCGACCGAGGGCCGTGCCCCGGCGTCGGCGAGGCGGTTGGTGAACGCGATCGACGTATATTGACTACCCGCGTCGCTGTGCAGGATCAGCCCATCCCCTAACTGGCCGTGGCATTCCCGGTGCCACAGCGCCATTTCCAGGGCATCCAGCACCAGGCTGGTGCGCATGCGGGTCGAGGCCTGCCAGCCGATGATCTTGCGGGAGAACACATCAACCACGAAGGCGACATACACCGTGCCGCCGTGGGTGGCCACGTAGGTGAAGTCCGCGACCCAACGAGTGTTGGGTGCCGCGGCGGTGAAGTCACGCCGCAGCAGGTCTGCGGCCCGCTGCGCACTCTGATCAGACACGGTGGTGCGCGGTGTGCGGCGCCCGCGCCGGGCGCCTTCGAGCCCGAGGTCATGCATGAGCCGCTCAACCGTGCACCGGGCCACCGTGATTCCCTCGCGGTTGAGCATCAGCCAGACCTTGCGCGCACCGTAGACGCCGTAGTTCTGCGCATGCACTCGTGTGATCTCGGGAATGAGCTGTTCATCGGTCTGCTGGCGCCTGCTCGGGCCCCGCTTGCGGGCCTCGTAGTAGGTCGATGGGGCGATCGGAATCCCATGCTCGGACAACACGCGACAGATCGGCTCGACACCCCACCGCAGCTGCGACTCGAGTCCCACCGCGTCCTTGTGGGTCTCGATGAACCTCACCAGCGTGTCGAGGGCCGGTCGAGCTCGGCCGCGAAAAAAGCCGACGCCGACCGCAGAATCTCGTTAGCCCGCTTCAGCTCGCGGTTCTCGGCCCGCAGCCGCTTGAGCTCGGCCGATTCCTCACTCGTCGTCCCCGGACGCTGCCCAGCGTCGATCTCGGCCTGACGACACCACTTACGCAGCGTCTCGGTGCTACCGATGCCCAGCTTCGTCGCGACCGCGCCCATCGCGGCCCACTCGGTGTCATAGTTCCCGCGCGATTCGGCCACCAGCCGCACCGCGCGCTCACGCAACTCCTGCGGATAGCTCGACCGACGTGCCATGACTCCATCCTCCTCACAAGACGAAGCCTCCAGACACGCCGGGGCGGGTCACTCTCGAAGTCTGTCTAGCAGCAGTCGTCGAGTTGAGTCGGCCAACGCCTTGAAGGCCTGGTCCATCTCCCTCGTCTCACCGTTCACACCAGAATTATGCAGGTATTTACCTGCATAAGTCAATGTGCATATCTGGCGGAACGGGCTAGGTTGCCAGTTATCCGGCCAGTCGCCTCGATGTGCCGGCGCTAGGTCACGATTGAATCTGCGTGACCGTGCCTCACGACCGAGCCGGCAGCACGCACAGCTCGTTGCCCGACGGGTCGGCATAGATCCGCCACGGCACTTCGCCCCAGGCGGGGTGGAGCTCGCGGCCGCCGCGTTCGGCGATGCCTGCCGCGACTTCGTCGGGGTTGTCTCCGGCCTCAAGCCGGATGTCGAGGTGCATCCGATTCTTGGCCGTGCCCTTGGGAGCTGGCTCAGGGCATAGTTCGAGGAGCGGACCTCGCAGCGACGGGTGGCGCAACGTTCGAGGCGCGACCCCAGGAGCGTCAATCCAGCCGGTCAGCCATGACCAGAACTCCCCGTCGCTGTCTGGGTCGGCGGAGTCGAGCGGGAGCGCCGCGATCGGGCCGGTGTCGACGTACGCTGCCCGGTGCTCCATCACGCAGCAGGGATTGTCTTCAGGATCGGCGAGTACCACCCAGGGCACATCGCCCTGGCCGATGTCGAGGTGTCGTGCGCCTAGGGCGTGTCTCCCGAATATCGGCCGGTGGTTCGCTGATGATCGGTGAATGATCAGAACTGGTGTGATCACGGACGAGTTGTGGGAGTCGATCGAGCCGGTGTTGCCGTCTGATGTTGGGCGGCGTGGTGCGCGCTGGCGTGATCACCGTCAGGTGCTGGAAGCGATCGCGTGGCGCTTTCGCACCGGATCGCCGTGGCGTGATGTGCCCGCTGAGTTCGGCCCCTGGCAGACCTTGTGGAAGCGGCATCGCCGCTGGTCAAGCGACGGCACGTACGAGCGGATCTTCGAGCATGTGCTGTCCGACCACGCCGATACGGGCAAGCTGGACTGGTTGCTGTCGGTGGACTCCACCGTCGTGCGGGCGCACCAGCATGCCGCCGGCGCGCCCTCCGCGGACCACACAGGGGGCCAGGTCGAATGACAAGATTTCCGAGCCGGACGACCACGCGATCGGTCGTTCGCGCGGCGGATTGACCACCAAGGTCCACGCCCTGGTCACCTCCGGTGTCCGCCCGGTGGCCATGCTGCTGTCCGCCGGGCAAGCCGGGGACAATCCGCGCCTGGCGCCGTTGCTCGAGGCCCTGGCCGCGACCGGGCACCGGCCGGATCGCCTGCTGGCGGACAAGGCCTACTCACACCCGTCGACTCGCCGCGAACTGCGGCGGCGACGCCTCCGGCACACCATCCCCGAGCGCTCCGACCAGGCCAAACGCCGTAAGGACAAGGGGTCCGCCGGTGGTCGGCCACCGGGTTTCGACCCCGAGCTCTACAAGCAGCGCAACACCGTCGAGCGCGGTTTCGGCCGGTTCAAGCAGTGGCGCGGAATCGCGACCCGCTACGACAAGTACGCGCGGACCTACTTCGGCGGCGTACTCCTCGCCGCCACCGTCATGCTCGCCCGATGAATCGGGAGACACGCTCTAGCCCGAGCAGGCGGTCGACTTCGCTGGTCTGGCGAGCTCCGCCGAGAAGGTCGAGGTGGAGCCGCAGCGGCTCGGAAGGCGGTTCGGGAACTCGCTGGAAGCACAAGTCCAGCACCGGTCCGCCCTCGATGGTGAGTCGGGTCTCGAAGCCATCAGGCTCGTCGGTGAGCCGCTCACCACCGACCACCGCCTCCCAGAACCGGCCCAGCCGCCGCGGTTCGACGGCGTCGACGATCACGTTCTCCAGGTACATGAACCCTCCGTAAGTCTCAGCCGCTCCCCTCGCTCAGACACGACGTTTGAACGCCCACACCGACAGCGGCGCGAACACGAGCACGATCGCGAGCGCCCATAGCAGCGACCCCAACACCGGCTGCGCGACCTCGCCGCCGATCATCAGGCCGCGGCAGGCGTCCGCGAGAATGCTCACCGGATTGACGTCGACAAACGGTTGCAGCCACCCCGGCATCGTGTGTGTCGGCACGAAGACGTTACTGACGAAGGTGACCGGGAACAGCGCGGTGAAGCCGAAGATCTGCACCCGTTCCGGGTCCTTGGCCATCACACCCACCAGCACGGCTACCCAGGAGAACGCCAGTGCGAACGCGAGCAACAACAGCACGGCACCGAGAAGCCCCGCGATGTTGGTCTCGACGCGGAAGCCCAGGATCGCGCCGACACCAAGCACCAGGACGATCGACCACAACTGTTTCACCTGATCGGCCGTGATGCGTCCCGCCAGCGGTGCCCAGCGCGCGATCGGCAGCGAACGCAGCCGGTCGAACACGCCCTTCGTCAGGTCCGTGTTAAGCCCTTGTCCAACGTAGAGCGTCACGAACAGCATGTTCATCACCAGCATGCCGGGCAGCATGAACGTCAGGTACCGCTGGGTATCCCCCGCGATCGCACCGCCGAAGACGTACGTGAACAGCAGCACGAACATAATCGGCTGGATGCTGAAATCGCTCATTTCCCACGGGTTGTGACGCACCTGGACGACGGTGCGCCAGGCCAGCGTCAGCGTCTGCCGCAATCCCTCGATCGGCGTGACCCGCGGCGACAACTCCGGCGCTGTCATGCCGACACCTCCCTGTCTGATACCTGACCGTTGCCGGTTTGCTCCGCGGGGTGTCCGGTCAGCGACAGGAACACTTCGTCCAGACTGGAGCTCCGCAACGCTAGTTCGGTGACCGCGATGCCCTCGTCGTCCAACCTCCGCACCGCGCTAGAAAGAACGTCATGGCCGGTGACGGGCGCGGTGACCAGCAGTCCCCGCACGTCGGGTTCGACACCGGTGAGCTCGCTGATGATGCCACGCACCGTGGCCAGCGCCGAGGCGTCCGTCGGTCGCACGGCTAGGGACTGCGCGCCGATCTTGGCCTTGAGCTCATTCGGTGTGCCGGTTTCGATGACCTTGCCGTGGTCGACGACGGCGATCTCGTCCGCGAGCGCGTCCGCTTCATCAAGGTACTGCGTGGTGAGCAGCACCGTGACGCCTTCCGCGACGAGGTGGCGGATCAGGTCCCACAGTTCCAGCCTGCTGCGGGGGTCGAGGCCGGTCGTCGGTTCGTCCAGGTACAGCAATCGCGGTCGGCCGACGAGGCTGGCGGCGAGGTCGAGTCGCCTGCGCATGCCGCCGGAGTACCCCTTGACCGCACGGTCGGCGGCTTCCGTCAGGTGGAACCGATCGAGCAGCTCACGGGCTCGGTGCTTCGCCTCACGTCGCGGGACGCCGAGCAGCCTGCCGATCAGCAGCAGGTTCTCCGCACCCGTCAACGTCTCATCGACCGAGGCGTACTGCCCGGTCATGCCGATGAGTTGGCGCACCTGATGGGCCTGCCGTACGACGTCATAGCCGCCGACGGTCGCCTGACCGGCGTCCGGTTTGAGCAGGGTCGCCAAGATGCGCACGGCCGTCGTCTTGCCTGCTCCGTTGGGCCCGAGCAAGCCGAACACAGTGCCTGCTTCAACGGCGAGGTCGATCCCGTCAAGCGCGGTTGTTTCGCTGAATCGCTTGACGAGCCCCTCTGCCACAATCGCGTTGGTCATGAAAGTGGTCCCTTGAGAGTCGGGGTTGTGGGACCAGTCTGCCGCAGGACACCGACAGTGTCGGCCGGTTTTCCGCCCACGACACGATCTTTGGCGCGTTATCCCGCCCGGTCGGGACCCGCTCGGGTCGGCGTGATCCGGAGCAACACCCGCTGTTCGGAGCGCATGGCTTCGCGGTATTCGTCCCAGTTCGGGTGTTCGCCGGAGATCGTGCGGTAGTACTCGATGAGGCCGTCCATCGCCTCGGGGAGCTCGACGATGTCCGCGGTGCCGTCGAGTTGCATCCAGTCGCCGAAGAACTCGTCGGGCAGCACGCATAGCGACACACGCGGGTCGCGGCGGACGTTGCGCACCTTGTACGCGGGCGCGCGGGTACTGATCACGGGTGTGCCCGAGGCATCCAGGGCCACGAGCACTGGTGACAGTTGAGGCGAGCCGTCCGCACGCGCGGTCGCCAGTACCGCGCGATGCCTGTGGGCGAGGGTCTCTTGTGCTCGTGCGATGTCCATGGTCGCCAGCATGCCGGTTTGGCGAGACCGGCGCATGTCGCGGATGGCCGGGTGTCCGGAGTGCGCGACATGATGTCGGGAATGCTCAATACAGTGTCGAGAGTGCAGGACACAACGCGCACACGGGTGGCGGCCGGAGAATCCGACCGCCACCCGTGTGCGACGTCGTTAGGGCTGGCTGTAGCCGGGCGGCGGACCACCCTGCGGCCCGCCGCCGCTCGCGGGCGGTCGGGGTGGGTTCGGGGGCTGCTGGGCCTCGTTGTCCGGCTTCTCCCCCAGCACCTTCTGCGCCTCGCTCGGGTCGCCCTTGAGGGTCTTGGCGACGGCGGGTGGCACCGGGCCAGAGCCGGGAGTGGTCATCGGCCCTTCGACTTCCTTGCGCGCGACGGCCTCGGCGGCGCGCACCGCCTCGGCGACCTCGGGGTCGGTTGAGGTGTCGAACCAGCTCGCGACCTCGTCCTCGTCGAGGTGCGGCGGCTCGGTGGTCTCCTCCGGCGGCTCGTAGCGGAAGACGCCGTCTCCGTCCTGCTTGCCGAGGCTGCGCGCGAAGCCCTCGAGGGCTTTGCCGTAGTCGCTGGGCACCAGCCACACCTTGTTGGCGTCGCCCTGCGCCATCTGCGGCAACGTCTGCAGGTACTGATACGCCAGCACTTCCGGCGTTGGCCTGCCCGCCTTGATCGCGGCGAACACCTTCTCGATCGCCTTCGCCTGGCCCTGCGCCTGCAGGTAGCGGGCGGCACGCTCACCCTGGGCGCGCAGGATGCGGGACTGCCGCTCTGCCTCCGCCGACAGGATCGCCGCCTGCTTGGCGCCTTCCGCCGCCAGGATCTGACTCTGCTTCTGACCCTCCGCCTTCTTGATCGCGGACTCCCGGTCACCCTCGGCGTTGAGGATCATCGCGCGCTTCTCCCGGTCGGCGCGCATCTGCTTCTCCATGGAGTCCTGAATGGACGGTGGCGGGTCGATCGCCTTCAGCTCGACACGCGCGACACGGATGCCCCAGCGGCCGGTCGCCTCGTCCAGCACACCGCGCAGCTGCTGGTTGATCTGGTCACGCGAGGTCAAGGTCTCCTCGAGGCTCATCCCACCGACGAGGTTGCGCAGCGTGGTCGTCGTCAGCTGCTCGACACCGACGATGTAGTTGGAGATCTCGTACACGGCCGCGCGCGAGTCGGTGACCTGGAAGTACACCACGGTGTCGATCGACACGGTGAGGTTGTCCTGGGTGATCACCGGTTGCGGCGGGAACGAGACGACTTGCTCACGCAGGTCGATGCGGGCACGCACCTTGTCGAGGAACGGCACCAGGAAGTTGAGCCCTGGTGGCGCCACCGCCTTGAACTTTCCGAGTCGTTCGATGACCGCGGCTTGCGCCTGCGGTACCACCATGATCGCCTTGAAGAGCACCACCGCCACGAACAGGACGATGACGATCAAGACGATGAGGGCTGTCGCTTCCACTGCTCTATCTACTCCCCTGTTTGGTTCCCGCCGACGGCATCGCTGGTTCGCACGGTAGTGCGGTATGCGCGGGCGGGCATGTTGACACTCGCTCCTATGGTTCCGACGACACGACGGCCGTCGCACCCGCGATCTCGACGACCGTGACGGTCGTGCCAGGTTCGATGACCTGACCTTCGATGTAGCTGCGCGCGGACCACTCGTCGCCAGCCAGCTTCACCCTGCCCTGGTGTGAGTCCACAGTGGAGAGGGCGACCGCCCTGGCTCCGACGAGGGCTTCGGCGTTGGTTCGCACTCCGGGGCCGAGCAGGAACCGGCGCTTGAGGGCGGGCCTGGCCAGCACGAGCAAGCCGATGGACGTGACCGCGAATACCGCGACCGCGGCGTACTGGCTTCCGGTCAGCGCGGTCGCCCCCGCGGCGGCGAGCGCACCGGTGCCGAGCATCACCAGCACCAGATCCCCCGAGAGCACCTCGGCCGCGAACAGTGCGATGCCCGCGATTAACCAGATCAGCGCTGCCATGGCTCCATCGTGTCAGAAAACGGCTAGGGGCACGTGCGATTACCGCCGCCGTGACCTACGCGTGATCTTGTTCGGGGTTGGTCACGAAGTCAATCAACCGTTCGACCGACCCGAGCAGTGGTGTCTCCAGGTCGCGAAAACTGGACACCGACGCGAGTACTCGCCGCCAGCCCGCGGCGGGATCGCCCCAGCCCAGCTTCTCGCAGACGCCGTCCTTCCACGGCACTCCCCTCGGCACCTCCGGCCACGCCGGGATACCCACCGCCGCTGGTTTCACGGCCTGCCAGATGTCCACGTACGGATGGCCTGTGACCAGCACGTTCTCGTCCGCGATGGCGTCGACGATGCGCGACTCCTTGCTGCCGTCGACCAGGTGGTCCACCAGCACGCCGAGACGTCGGCCCGGACCGGTACCGAACTCAGCGATGGCGGCCGCGAGGTCGTCCACGCCGTGCAGCGGTTCCACGACGACGCCTTCGACGCGCAGGTCGTGGCCCCATACCCGCTCCACGAGCTCGGCGTCATGGGTGCCTTCCACCCAGATGCGTGAGTCCCGAGCGGTGCGGGCGCGCACCGGACCGACGTGGACCGAACCAGAGGCGGACCGGGCGGGTGTGGTGTCGGTGCGGTGGGTCGGCGGGATCAGCGTTACCGGCTTGCCTTCCAGCAGAAACCCAGCCGGGTGCCGCGGGAAGGCACGCTCAGCGCCGTGGCGATCCTCCAGAATGACGTTGCCGTGCTCGGTCCGGATGACCGCGCCGCAGAACCCGCTGCCTGGATCCTCGACGACAAGACCCGGCTCCGCCTCGACCTCGGGCACGGTCCGCTTGCGCTTGCGGGAAAGGACGTCACCGTAGCTGTGGGAACGCACGGCGGTGACGTTACCGGCGTGCGACGTCGTCCGGGCGTCGCCACGCCGTCAGGCGATGCCTTTCCGAGGCGCTACGAGTCGATCCGCGTCTCCCCGACCGCCAGGGCCCAGAGATCGTCCGGGTCTTTGCCCGCCGCGGCCCAGTCCTTACGGATCACCCGCAAAGGTTCGTCCACTGGCTCCCTGGTCAGCACGAACGTGCCCCAGTGCATCGTCGCCATTCGCCGCGCGCCGAGGTCGTCCAGTGCGCGGATCGCTTCCTCGGGGTTCATGTGCAGGTTCCGCATAAACCAGCGTGGCTCGTACGCGCCGATCGGCATCATGGCGACGTCGATACCGGGATAACGCCTACCGACCTCGGCGAACCGCTCACCGTAGCCGGAGTCGCCCGCGTGGTACGTGCGAGTGCCATCCGGAGCAGTGATCACCCAGCCGCCCCACAGCGTCGCGCAGGTATCGAACGGACCGCGTTTGCTCCAGTGGTGCGTCGGGGTGAAGTCGAATCGCAGCCCCGCGACCTCGGCCGACTCCCACCAGTCCAGCTCGGTCACCGTGTGGAACCCGCGCCGGGTGAACCATTTGCCCAACCCCTTGCCCGCCAGGATCGGTGTCGACCGGGGCAGCCTGCGGATGGTTGGCCAGTCCAGGTGGTCGTAGTGGTCGTGGCTGATCAGCACCGCGTCGACGTCGGGCAGTTCGGACCACGCGACGCCCGGTGGGGTCAACCGGGGCGGTGTGCCGAGGATCTTGTCTGACCACACCGGGTCGATGAGCACGCACGCTCCGCCGATGCGTACCACGTATGTCGCGTGTCCCACCCAGGTCCACGCTGTCGCGCCAGGCGGCACCGGAGGCAGGCCGGTTCGCAGTACCGGAATCCGGTCGCGGTTTTCCGTCGAACCTCGGAAGCCGCCTTCCAGCGCGATCCGGAGCATGTCGCGGGGGCCCGGGAGGGGCGCGGTGAGTCGGTCACGGAAATCGAACCTGCGCATAAGCCCAGTTTCCAGGTGGATGAGCGGTCGCGCACCTGACGACGTCAGAACAACGGCCAGGGAATCGCTCGGATGGTGTCGTGCGGCGCGGGAAACGCCCCTGTGTCGAGGAGGTCACGGGTGCGGGCGCGCAGCGCGTCGATCTCGGCGTCGGTCAGATGCTCGGTCAGCGTGTCGCCAAGCGAGTGGTCGAGGAGGTCGAGCAGCCGCTCTAGTTTGCGCGCCGACTCCGGCGGCACCGGCTTGCCCGCCCAGCCCCACAGCACCGTCCGCAACTTGGGGTCGGCATGCAGGCAGATGCCGTGGTCGACGCCGTAAACCTGGCCGTCGGCGCCGAGCAGTACATGCCCACCCTTGCGGTCCGTGTTGTTGACGATGACGTCCAGCAGCGCGAGTTCCGCGACATCGTGCCTGGCGGAGTGGGCCAGCACCACGGGCGTGCCGAACCGGTCGTGGGCGTGCAGCACCACGTGCCAGCCCTCTGGGACGTCATCCGGCGCGACGACGTCGACCAGTTCCGTGGGCCCTGAGTCGATCCAGAGCTGCACCATGCCCTCGCCGAGAGGGCCGTCGCGCAACACCGTCGGCGGCACCCGGCCCAGGCCACTCGCGGTCGCGATCGCGTACGTGGCCACTTCGCGTCCGGCGAGCGTTCCGTCGGGGAAATCCCACAGTGGACGCTCCCCCGCGATGGGTTTGTAGACCGCGTTGGCAGTGCGGCCGTCGAGTCGCAGCGAGCAGTACAGCGTGGCGTTGGACGCGTCGAGCAGACGCCCCTCCACCTCAAGCTCGCCGTGCGTGACGAGGTCGACGTCGGCGGTGTCCATGGCGCAACAGTAGCGGGCTCAGCCCTCGAGGAGACCCGACTCACGGCGGTAGCCGTTCTGCCTTGGGCAGATGTGGCCTTCCGGGTCGAGCGGCTCGCCGCACAGCGGGCAGGGCTTGCGGCCCGCGTTGACGACGCGCTCGGCGCGTTCGGCGAAGGCTCGCGCGTAGCCGGGCGAGAGGAACACCCGAACGGCGTCCGGCCCCTCCTCGGTGTCGTCGAGCACGACGGTCTCGTCGACCTCCTCGTCGGTGACGGCGAGCAGTTCGATCACGATGGAGCTGGACTCGGCGTCCCAGCCGAGTCCCATGGTGCCCACCCGGAACTCCTCGTCGACCGGGACCTCCAACGGGTCGTTGTCGACCATCTCGGCGGGTGCCTCGTCGGGCACCTCGGTGTCGAACCGGCTGGCCACCTCTTCCAGCAGCGAGTTCAGGCGCTCGGAGAGCACCTGCAGCTGTTGTTTTTCGAGCGTGACGCTGATCAGCCTGGGCGCCTCGCTCGCCTGCAGGTAGAACGTGCGGTCGCCAGGTTCGCCGACCGTGCCGGAGACGAACCGATCGGGATGACGGAAAACGTGAATCACACGAGCCATGACATCAACGACCCTAAGCCACGGTGTCTTGTTCCGCGCGACCGGCATGGCCGAGGTGTTTCACACTATCCTCGCCCGGGTGAGCAGCACCGCACCGTATGGCACCTGGACATCCCCGATCACGGCCGAGATCGCCGCCGCGGCGAGTGGCGCGGCCCACTGGACGGATTTCGTCGAGAGCGAAATCGTCTGGGCACAGCCGCTGACGAGCGAGGGCGGCCGAACCACGCTGATGCGCGAGACGCCGTCCGGGGTCGAGGAGCTGGTACCGACCCCATACAACGTGCGTAACCGTGTGCACGAGTACGGCGGCAGGCCATGGGTGGCCATCGGTGACACGATCGTGTTCACCAACTGGGACGACCAGCGCCTCTACCTGCGCCGATCCGACGGCAGCATCGCCCCGCTGAGCCCGGCGCCGGACCGGCCGCAGGGCCTGCGGTACGCCGACCTCACCGCGGGTCCCGGCGGCGAGGTGTGGGCGGTGCGGGAGACGATCACCGGACCGAAGCCCACGGACGTCGCCCGCGACCACGTCGCCGTCAGCCTGGATGGTCACGTTCGAGTACTCGGCGCGAGCCACCACTTCCTGACCGCGCCGAAGCCGTCGCCGGACGGGCGTAGGGCCGTGTGGCTGGGCTGGGACCATCCGGACATGCCGTGGGATACCGCCCAGCTGTGTGTCGCTGAGATCCATGCCGACGGCGCGTTCGCGGAACACAGCGTCCTGAGCGGGGGACACGACGTCGGGAAGGCGGGACACGACGTCGGGAAGGCGGGACACGACGTCGCGGTGTGCCAGGTCGAGTGGGAGTCCGACGACACCCTGCTCGCACTCGTCGATCCTGACGGCTGGTGGAACCTGTTCCGCATCGAGCTCGACGGCAGCGGCACGAACCTCGCGCCGGTCGCCCAGGAAATCGGCGGGCCGCTGTGGCAACTGGGCTACCGCTGGTTCCAACCGCTCGGGGACGGCCGCCATGCCGTGCTGCGTTCCGGAAGGCTGGCGGTGCTGGACGAACGCGACGGCAGCGTCACCGACGTCGAGGCCACGGCCGACCTGCCCGCCTGGTCGGCCACCCTGGCCGTCCGGGACGGCGTCGTCGCCGGAGTCGCCGCGGGACCCCGCACCCAGCCGACCGTGGTCGCCGTCGATCCTCGGCTCGGCACCGTGCGGGAGGTCAGTGAGCCACGCGGCGAGCAGGTGCCCACCGGGTACCTACCGGTGCCGAGCGAACGCACCTTCCGAAGCCAGGATGGCGTGGACATCCCCGCCTACGTCTATCCGCCCACGAATCCTGACTACACCGCGCCGGACGGCGAACTCCCGCCGTATGTCGTGCACGTCCACGGCGGCCCAACCAGCGGCGTCTCCCCTGCGCTGAGCATGCAGCTGGCGTACTTCACCAGCAGGGGCATCGGAATCGTGGCCGTCAACTATGGCGGCTCGACCGGCTACGGCAGGCAGTACCGGGAACGGCTGCGCGAGCAGTGGGGCGTGGTCGACGTCGCCGACTGCGCCACTGTCGCCGAGGCGCTGGCCGCCGAGGGCACGGCCGACCCGCGACGCCTCGCGATCCGGGGCGGTAGCGCGGGCGGGTACACCGGCGCGTTGTCGGCGGCCACGACGACGACCTACGCCGCCGCGACGATCATGTTCCCGGTCATCGACATGCTGACCTTCGCCAGCGGCGAGACGCACGACTTCGAGTCGCGCTACCTGGACAGCCTGGTCGGGCCGCTCCCTGAGCAGCGGCAGCGTTACATCGACCGTTCCCCGATCACCCACGTCTCGTCGCTGGCGTGCCCGGTGCTGCTGTTGCAAGGTGCCGAGGACGAGATCTGCCCGCCCGCGCAGGCGGAGAGCTTCGTCGAGCCGTTGGCCGGATCCGGCGTCGGTCACGCCTACCGGCTCTTCGACGGCGAGCAGCACGGTTTCCGCCGCGCCGAGACGATTATCGAGGCGCTGGAGTCGGAGCTGTCGTTCTACGGCCAGACGCTCGGCTTCGACCCGCCCGGTGTGCCGACGTTGCCACTGCGGCGGTGACGGCCGTGCGGCTCGACAGCGCGCGAGCGCGGCTGCTGTTCGCCGAGGCGGCGGCGGCGCGACTGGCCACCGCCGACGCCGAGGCGGTGCCGCACATCGTGCCGGTCACCTTCGCGGTGGACGGCGACGTCATCGTGTTCGCCGTGGACCACAAGCCGAAGACGACGACCGCGCTGCGTCGGCTGCGCAACATCGCGGCCAACCCAGCCGTGAGCCTGCTGGTGGATCACTACGAGGACGACTGGACCCGGCTGTGGTGGGCGCGGGCGGATGGGCACGCCGAGGTGCACGACGAGGACGCGTCCGCCGTGGCGCTGCTGACCGCGAAGTATCCGGCCTACGCCGAGCGGCCGCCAGAGGGACCGGTGGTGCGGATCGACGTCACCCGGTGGAGCGGCTGGTCGGCTGCCCCGAGTTGACCGTCACCGGCTCCGCGGGGCCGACCGGGACGTCGTTGGGGACGTCGTCGGCGGGCGCGGGTTCCTCGCGGCCGGTGAACGCACGCACGATGCCCAGCGGGTCGGGCCGCAGCAGGCACCAGGCCGCGTAGCCGCTGACCAGGAATACCGCCACCATCGACGGGTCGTGGAGCGCCTGCTCCCCTGTCGGGTAGTACACCAGCACCAGGAACACCGACACGCCGACGACGATGGCGAGGTGCCTCACCTGCCAGGCGAAGCAGGCGGCGATGACGAAACCCCAGGTGAAGTACCACGGCAGCGTGGGGGGCGCGAGCATCGCGGTCGCGATGAGCGTGACGGCGAGGTGGTAGACCGCCGTCGTCCCCCCGTTCCGGGCTTTCCACCACTGCCAGATGCCGAAGCCCGCGAGCACTACCCACCCGGCACCACGGGCGCCCGTGATGAACGGCGACTGCGTCACCGGCGTGAACAGGTTCGTGATGACGTGTGTCAGCTGGCCGATGCCGGTCGGGAAGTTCAGCCAGTTCTTGATCAGCTGCGGGCCTTCCAACCCGCCGAGCCAGCCGAGGTTGACCGAGCCGAGCGCGGCGAACGTCCCCGCCACGTAGACCGCGACGAACACCGACACGGACGCGGTGCCCGCGCGGAGGAAGTTGGCCAGTTTGCCGCGGGTCTCCGGTAGGTGGTTGGTCCAGATCCAGACGATGAACGGCAGCGCGATCGCCGCCGTCGGTTTGATCAGCATCGCCACGGTGCCGACGACGATGGCGAGTACGTGCTTGCGTTCCAGCGCCAGCAGCACGCCGAGCAGTAGCGGGCCGAGCATCAGCAGTTCGTTGTGCGGCCCGCCGATCAGGTGGATGACCGTCATCGGGCTGGCGACGGCCAGCCACATCGTGATCGCGGGATTGCCGCCGAGATGCCGCACCAGCCGGGTGAGCGCCCACACCAGCAGCGCCAGGCCCGGCAGTAGCGCGATCCGGGTGACGATGACCCCCGCGATCGGATTGTCCCCGGTCAGCGTCACGATGCCTTTCGCGAACGCCAGGAACACCGGCCCGTACGGCGACGGGGTGCTCTGCCACGCCGAGTACACGTTCTCCACGATCGTGGGGATCTCGGTGAGGACGTTGGGCGCGTTGGTGTACGGGTCGTGGTCGTAGAGCAGCGCGCCTTGGGCCAGGTACGCGAAGACGTCGCGGGTGAACAGCGGCGGCGCGAACAGTAGCGGCGCCATCCAGCAGCCTGCCGCCACCAGTACCGGCCGGACTCCGACGCGGTGCATGAGCACGTAGCGGCCTAGCCGTACCCACGCCCACACCACCAGGCCGAACCCGATGTACAGCACGGCGGTGGCGAGGTTGCGGCCGTGTCCGTAGCGAAGCCAGGACCACTGGCCGGTCCCGATCACCGGGTCGGAGACGAGGATGCCGCCCGCGCCGATCGATGCGGCGAGCATCAGCACCGCACCAATGGTGCCCAGCGCGATCGTGCGACGCGGAAACGGCGAGGACACCGCGCCATCCCCTGTCGCGAATCGCCGCCAGCGCGGTGTCGTGGCGGATGCTCGGCTCAACGGCCGAGCGGGCACGGTGTCGGGGCTGGTAGAGGTGTCCATGTCACCGACAAAGGCTACACACCCGACAGATCCACCTCAGCGCGAACCAACGCTGGACCAGCGGGTGAGGTCGAGCGTGCGCACGTACGACCGAATGCGTGACGGAAACCATGCCTACACACTCTTTCCTCCCGAGAATGGGGGGATAGCATCCTTCTCCGACGCCATCTGTCCCCGAGCAGGAGAAACGCAATGACCCACGCTCCCGTCAACGTCACCGTCACCGGCGCTGCCGGTCAGATTGGCTACGCGCTGCTGTTCCGCATCGCGTCCGGCCAGCTGCTCGGTACGGACACGCCAGTCAAGCTGCGCCTGCTGGAGATCCCACAGGCCGTCAAGGCCGCGGAGGGCACGGCGCTGGAACTGCAGGACGGCGCGTTCCCGCTGCTCGCTGGCGTTGACATCTTCGACGACGCCAAACAGGCCTTCGAGGGCACGAACGTGGCGCTGCTGGTCGGCGCACGCCCGAGGACGAAGGGCATGGAGCGCGGCGACCTGCTCGAAGCCAACGGCGGCATCTTCAAGCCGCAGGGTGAGGCGATCAACGCGGGCGCAGCGGACGACATCAAGGTTCTCGTCGTAGGCAACCCCGCCAACACCAACGCGCTCATCGCACAGGCACACGCGCCCGACGTGCCCGCCGAGCGGTTCACCGCGATGACCCGCCTGGACCACAACCGGGCGCTCGCGCAGCTCGCGGGCAAGCTCGGCGTCTCGGTCGCCGACATCAAGAAGCTCACGATCTGGGGTAACCACTCCGCCACGCAGTACCCGGACATCTTCCACGCCGAGGTCAACGGCAAGAACGCCGCCGAAGCCGTGAACGACCAGAACTGGCTGGAGAACGAGTTCATCCCGCGCGTGGCCAAGCGCGGCGCGGAGATCATCGAGGCGCGGGGCGCGTCTTCGGCGGCGTCGGCGGCGTCCGCCGCGATCGACCATGTCCACGACTGGGTCAATGGCACCCCCGCCGGGGACTGGACGTCGATGGCGATCCCGTCCGACGGTTCTTACGGGGTTCCAGAGGGCCTGATCGCGTCGTTCCCGGTCACCTGCTCGGGTGGTTCCTACGAGATCGTGCAGGGCTTGGAGATCAACGACTTCTCCCGCGCCAAGATCGACGCCTCGGTGCAGGAGCTCTCCGATGAGCGCGAGGCGGTGCGCAAGCTCGGCTTGGTCTGACCGCGTGCTCTGATCACACTGTCGGCAGGTCGTGGGACGCCGAAGGTGGCTTTTGGTATGCGTTGTGTACCGAAAGCCACCTTCGGCTCGCTGGAGCGGGGCGTTCGGCGTCGGGCGTCAGGCCCCGGTCGTGCCCCCGACGGGGTTGTCGGAGCTGGGCTTCTCCGCGCCGCTCTCCTGCTGCTTGGGCACGATCTCGCCAAGGTCTCCCCCGCTGTCGTTGAGGCGCAACAGCATCGGCCGCAGCTCCGTGTAGCGCACCACCGACATCGAGCCGGGATCGACGACGATGCGCTGGAAGGCGTCTAGATGCTGGCCGAGGGCATCCGCCAGCACGGACTTGATCACGTCGCCGTGGCTGCACAGCAACCACACCGCCGTCTCGCCGTGCTCGGCGGTGATGCGCCGGTCGTGCCTGCGCACGGCGGCGACCGCACGCGCCTGCACCTCGGCGAGCCCTTCGCCGTCAGGGAACACCGCACCAGACGGGTGTGTCTGCACCACCCGCCACAGCGGCTCGTCGACCAGCTCGCTGAGCTCCTTGCCCGTCCACGAGCCGTAGTCCACCTCGGCCAGGTCGTCTTCCACGACCGGCTCGACGCCGGTGGCGTGTACCAGCGGGGCGAGCGTCTGCTCGCAGCGCAGCAGCGGGGAGCGCACCAGCCCGGCCAGAGGTACGGCGGCAAGACGCCCCACCAGGTCGGCAGCCTGGGCCCGACCGGTCTCGTCCAGCTCGATGCCGGGCGTACGGCCCGCGAGGGTTTTCGCACCATTGGCGATCGAGCGCGCGTGCCGCAGTAAGATCACCGTTCCCACGGCCTCAGCGTAAACGCGGTACCGCCTCGCACACAGTGTGCTCGGACACGCAACCGCCGTGTCCCACACTCACGACGCCGTGTCCTGCGCTCCGAACGTTGTGTTCGTCACTCACGACGCTGTGTGGCGCGTTCCCGGCTCAGCTCGCCGGGCCTGCCTGCGGGTCGAGGACGCCCGTGAACACCAGCGCCAGCAGCACCGTGCCGAGCACGATCCGATAGATCACGAACGGCATGAAGCTGCGGCGGCGGATGTAGGACATCAGCCACGCGATGATGGCGTAGCCGACGATGAACGAGATCATCGTCGCCAGCAGCGTCGGTCCCCACGCGGGCGACGCCCCATTGCCGATGTCCTTCAGCTCGTAAATCCCGGAACCGAGCACGGCGGGCACGGCGAGCAGAAAGGCGTACTCGGCGGCGTCCGGGCGCTTGTAGCCGAGCGCGAGACCCGCGGTGATGGTGCCGCCGGAACGGGACACCCCAGGGACAAGCGCGAGGGACTGCGCGAGGCCGTAGCCGAGGCCGTGCGGCACGTTCAGGTGATCCAGATCGCGGTACTTGCGGCCGTAGTGATCCGCCAGCGCGAGCAGGATGCCGAACACGATCAGCACCGTCGCGGTCAGCCGCAGGTCGCGGAATGCCGACTTGATGTATTCCTGGAACAGCAGTCCGAGAATCACGATCGGCAGCGTGCCGACGATGATCAGCCAGCCCATGCGCGCCTCGGGGTGGTGCCGGTATTCCGGCTTGTACAGCGAGAAGAACCACGCGGTGAGGACGTTACCGATCTTCTTGCCGAAGTACAGAATCACCGCCAGCTCGGTGCCGATTTGCGTGACGGCGGTGAACGCCGCGCCCGGGTCCTCCCAACCGGCGAACGCCGCCGTGATCCGCACGTGTGCGCTCGACGAGATCGGCAGGAACTCGGTCAGCCCCTGCACGATGCCGAGTACGACGGCTTCCAGCCAGCCCATGTTCGGTGATCCCGCCCTTTCGTGTCATTACGTTGCCCACACTCGGGGCGGCTAGCATCCGGCCCCTTCGATCGGGTGACTTTATCCAGCGATGATCACGGGTTCCTGCCGGGGTCACTCCCCGCGCTGTCCGGCTCTGCCCACCGCGCGGACGTGCGACACCGTGCACCTCGTGCGGCGCTGCCGCGCGCGGCACGGGTAATCTCGGCGCCCATGGAGCAGCGACGGCTTGGGGGCTCGGGACTGCGAGTGTCCCGACTGGCGCTCGGCACGATGACCTGGGGCGAGGACACCGACGCCGAGGAGGCGGCCAACCAGCTCGTCGCGTTCATCGACGCGGGCGGCACACTGGTCGACACCGCCGACGTCTACCAGGATGGCGAGAGCGAACGGGTGCTTGGCTCGCTGCTCGGTGACTTGGTCCCCCGCGAGGACATCGTGCTCGCCACGAAGGCGGTCGCGCGGCGCACCGAGGGGCCGTTCGGCGGCGGAGCGTCGCGAGGCGCGCTGCTGACCGCGCTGGACGGCTCGCTGCGTCGGCTCGGCGTCGACCACATCGACCTGTGGCAGCTGCACGCCTGGGATGAGCGCGTACCAATCGAGGAAACACTCGCCGCGTTGGACACCGCCGTGAGCTCGGGCAAGGTGCGCTATGTCGGGGTGTCGAACTACACCGGCTGGCAGCTCGCCACCGCCGCGTCGCGGCAGCGCCACGCCTCGCCCACGAACCCGATCGTGTCCATCCAGTCGGAGTACTCGCTGCTGGAGCGCGGCATCGAACGCGAAGTCGTGCCCGCCGCCGAGCACCACGGCGTCGGCGTGCTGCCCTGGGCACCGCTCGGCAGGGGCGTGCTGACCGGCAAGTACCGCAACAGCACCCCGGCCGACTCGCGCGGTGCGTCGTCGCACTACGCGCCCTACGTCGAGCACCATCGCACCGAGCGGGCGTCGCGGATCGTGAAAGCGGTCGTCACCGCCGCCGAAGGCCTGGGCTCGTCGCCGTTGGCGGTGGCGCTGGCGTGGGTGCGCGACCAACCCGGCGTGACGGCGCCGGTCGTGGGCGCGCGCGACACCGCGCAGCTCACCGGCTCGCTAGCGGCGGAGGAGATCACGCTGCCCGCGGAGATCAAGGGTGCGTTGGACGATGTCAGCGCGCTGGAGCTGGGCTATCCGGAGCGCAGGCTCGGATGAGGGGCGCGTCCAACGCAGTGAAAGCGTCTTTCGCCGCGGCTGTCCTGCTGCTGGTCACCGCGTGCAGCGACGACGGCGCGCCGAGGGATGAACTCCAGCTCGTGGAGAACCCCACGGCCGCGTCCCCGGCCAGTTCTCCGGAGCAGGAGGACACGCCCGACGGCAGGCTGCTGGATGTCGATGGCGACGTCACCTGCGTCGCGGTCAATCAGGGCACTCTCGCGGCGGCGGTGACAGGGGACGACGGCGACACCGAGGTCCTGTTCTACCGCTTGGCCCAGCCCACCAAGGCGCCGAAACGGGTTGACGTCGACGGCCCGGTGGAGCGGCTGACGGTTAGTGACGACCAGTTCGCCGCGACCGTGCCCAGCGAGAACACGGTGTTGTACCTGACGCTGGGCGGTGTCGTCGGGAAGACGTCGATCGGCGGTGCGCCGACGTCGATCGCGGAGCTGGACGGCACGACGCTGGTCGGGCTGCGCAAGGCGAAGGCGGTCGCTGTTCTGGAGCATGAGCAGCAGACCTCGCGGACGTCGGGTGAGCTGGCGAGCGCGGATCAGGTGCTGGTCAGCAGCGGGGGTGCCGCCGTGGTGCTGGACCGGCTGCGCAGTGCGCTGTTCGAGGTGCAAACCGGCGAGGCCGATATCGGGCTCGGGCTAAGGGCTGGACAGGGTGCCACGAACGCCGTCACGGATGCCTACAACCGCGTGCTGGTGGTCGACACGCGTGAGGAGTACCTGCTGGCGTTCTCGCTCGATCCGCTGGTGTTGCGGCAGCGCTATCCGGTGCCAGGCGGTCCGTATGGCATCGCCTACGACCCGAAGCAGGACCTCGCGTGGGTGACGTTGACGGCGCGGAACGAGGTCGTGGCCTTCGACGTCGCGGGCGGCGAACCTGAAGAAGCCGCTCGATTTTCCACGGTTCGGCAGCCGAATGCGGTTACGACGGACCCAACGACCGGTACCGTAGTGGTTGCCTCTGGAGACGGTGAAGGAATACAGGTGATCGAACCGTGAACAGCACCGAGGCGGTGGCCGACGAGGATTCTCTAACCGATGGCGGGTCGGTGGTCGACGAGAAGTGGGAGTACCGCCCGCTGCGTCTTCCACCGGGTATCTCCCGGCCCTCCGCGGCCACGCAGCTCGCCATCCACGCCGAGTTTTCCGGGTGGGAACTGTCGACCGTGCGACTGTACGCCGACGGTACCCGCAGGGTGTGGCTCCGCCGACGGTACCGACCAACACCAACAGGGCTGCCCGGGGTAATCACCTAGCCTCTCGCAGCCGCCGCTGAACCGCGTGCACCACGGCGGTGACACGCGGCAAGATCAGCGCGGGCGCTTCCAGCGGCACCAGATGTCCCGTGCCCGGCAACACGAACGTCGTGGCGTCCGCGATCCCGTCCAGCAGCGCGGCGACTTGCTGCTCCGGCACGAGCCGATCCCGCTCGCCCGCCACCCCGATCACCGGTGTCCCCTCGGGTAGGGACAGCCGGGCGCGTCGCACGTAGTCGTCCAGCGCCGTCCGGAACAGCGCCATCGTCTTCGGCCAGTGGTGCCGGATCATCCGTAGCGTCAACAGGACGTCGTCCTGGCGCGGATCATCACCGAACAATGACCAGCGCATCGACGTCACCATCGCCTTGTGGGAGCGGTCGGTGACGAAGTCGACTAACGCGGGGCCGAGTAACGACTCCAGGTCCCACATCAATTTGTTGATCACGGCCGGGATGCGAGACGTCGATGACTCGACGGCGAGTCCGGTGGCCGCGCGCGCCTCTGCCGCTCGCTCCCCCGAGCCGGTGGCGAGCAGCACAAGGCCCGCGACCTTGGGCGGGACGTCGTCGGTGGGTTCGAACAGTTCCGGGTGTCGTTCCCGCAGGGCCAGCGCGGTGAGTCCGCCCATGCTGTGCCCGACGACCACGACGGAACCGACCGCGAGCTGCTCGATCAGTTCCGCGAGGTCGTCTCCCAGTTGCTCCACCGTCGCGGTGTGTGAGGTGGCCGTCGACGACGCGCCGTGTCCGCGCTGGTCGTAGGCCACGACCTGGACAGGGTGTTCGACGGCGGCGGGCAGATCAGCGACCAGGTACTGCCAGCAACGGTGGTCGAGGGCGTAGCCGTGGACGAACACGACCGTGACGTCCGCGGCGGGCGGGCCGTCGCGGACCACGTGGAGCGCGGTGCCGTCAGACAGCCGCACGGTGTCGTCGCTCAAGAGCTACGGAGGAACCGGTCGAGCACTCTGGTGCCGAACTTGAGGGCGTCGACGGGGACACGCTCGTCGACGCCGTGGAACAGGGCGGCGAAGTCCAGATCGGGTGGCAGGCGCAGCGGGCAGAAGCCGAAGCTGCGAATGCCGAGCTTGTCGAACGCCTTGGCGTCGGTGCCGCCGGAGAGCATGTACGGCAGCGTGTGCGCGTCGGGATCCTCGGCGAGCAGCGAGGTGCGCATCGCGTCCACCAAGGCGCCGTCGAAGGTGGTCTCGACGGGTGGCAACTCCAGCCACTCGCGCTCGATGTCCGGGCCGAGGATCTCGTCCAGTTCGGCGTTGAACGCCGCCATCCGGCCCGGGAGGATGCGGCAGTCGACGGTGGCCTCGGCCACCGAGGGGATGACGTTGGCCTTGTAGCCAGCGTCGAGCATCGTGGGGGTGGCGGTGTCGCGCAGGGTCGCGCCCACGAGGCGGGCGATGCCACCCAGCTTGGCGACGGCGCCGTCGAGGTCATCCTCGGGGAACTCCAGCCCGGTGAGCTCGCTCACCCCGGCGAAGAACTCCCGCACGCTGTCGGTGAGTACGAGCGGGAACTGGTGATTGCCCAGTTTGGCGACCGCCTCGGCCAACTTGGTGACGGCGTTGTCGTTGTTGATCATCGAACCGTGGCCCGCCGTGCCACGCACCCGCAGCTTCATCCAGCGGATACCCTTCTCGGCGGTCTCGATGAGGTAGGCGCGGACGTCCTCGGACAGCGCTAACGAGAAGCCGCCGACCTCGCTGATGGCCTCGGTCGCGCCCTCGAACAACTCCGGGCGGTGGGTGACGAGCCACTGCGCGCCGTACTGGCCGCCAGCCTCCTCATCGGCGAGGAACGCGAAGATCAGCTCGCGAGGCGGCATGATGTTGTTGCGTTTGTAGTGGCGCGCGAGGGCCAGGGTCATGCCGAGCATGTCCTTCATGTCGACCGCTCCCCTGCCCCAGACATAGCCGTCCCGAATGGCGCCGGAGAACGGGTGCACCGACCACTCCGAAGCGTCGGCGGGGACGACGTCGAGATGCCCGTGGATCAGCAGTGCGTCCCTGGTCGGATCGGCTCCCGGCAGCCGTGCGATGACGTTGTGCCGGTCCTTGGCACCGGACTCGACGTAGTCGATCTCGTAGCCGACCTCGGTGAGCTTCGCCGCGACGTACTCCGCGGCGGCCCGCTCGCCGACCACCGTGTCCGGGTCGCCGGTGTTGGTGGTGTCGATCTGGATCAGCTCGCTGACCAGCGTCACCGCCTCCTCGGCGACGGCGGCGATGTCCGGGCTGGGTGTGGTGTCTGGGTGCTCGGTCACAGACGTCTTCCTACCATTAAGCCGGGGCTCGATGGAGTACCTGGACGATGCTGGTGTCGGCTGGCGTTGGCGTGGGAAGGATCTTTCAACCGGCTGCGCCCAAAGTTGCGGTTACGTGTCGACGCTTACGTGCTGCACACTGATGACCTCGCGTCCTTCATGCACGGTGACCGTGTACCAGATTGTCACCGCGTCACCAGGGAGGTGCAGTTCATAGGCACCCGGCAGCGGGTCATCATCAGGAAAAGGGGTGGCGAGAGTCGGGACTGGTTCGTCCAGCAAGTGGAAGATGGTCCGCTGTACCGTCCATCGCAGCGGCTGCGGTAAGGCCTCAATCTCATCCCAAGACGCGCCGGGGAAGCGGACGAGGCGATCACTCATTGATTCCCCACGCTGACGCCAGTTCCTCACGAGTGAAGGTCGGCGCGCCATCGCCTGGACCATCATCGACGTGAGCACGGCGCTTGGCGACGCTCCGTCCGACCTCGCGCCGTAGTCTCCTGACTTCGGCCTTCAACGCATCCAGCTCGGCACGGGGGATGGTGATCATGTCAGACGATTCGATGCCCACACTTACCTCCCTCAGTTCGGTCTCGCTGGCTTCGAGTCTAGACCGCCGAGTCGAGCCGGACGGGTTCCGCCGCACCCGTGACTGCCTCAACCTCCGTTTGGCCGCCACCCCTCTGGCGCTATTACCGTCGGCGGAGTTGGCCGCAGAGCACGAACGACGGTGGGCGCCGCTGCCGTGGCAGTCAGTAAACGGGTGGCACCCCGGGTGCAAGGGGTTCTGGCGATCAGATACGCTGTGAGCCAGCAACAACAAAGCGAGTCAACAAAGCGAGTCCGAGTGGCGGAATGGCAGACGCGCTAGCTTGAGGTGCTAGTGCCCGTAAAGGGCGTGGGGGTTCAAGTCCCCCCTCGGACACCAGTTTTGGTGAACCATCACCACTTGCGTGCGCCGTCACTCCACTCCCACGAGTGACGGCGGTACTCGATCGACAGAAGCAGGGCTACGTGCCGTAGCCCTGCGCGGTGTGCGCCGACCGGGTGCGGTTGCGATGCGGCAATCGAGCGCGACGATAACGACATGGCCGACCTTCGCTCGCCCCCGCGAGAACGCTTGATCGCGGCGCTGGTGCCGGACACGGCCGCGCGGAGGCCGCCACCCGCGCGGCTGCCGACGCTGCCCGCGTCACCCCTGCCGGACCGGACGGGGCCGGAGCTGCTCATCGAGACGTCCCGCATTGATCGCGCCGGCCGGGTCCATGCCCGCGCGCTGCTGCGCGCGCTCGGCTGGCAGCCAGGTCAGCGGCTGGCGCTGGACACGGTCGGCGGCATGATCGTGCTCGCCCCCGATGAGCTGGGCTGGTACCGCATCGATGGCCGCTGCGGCGTGACGCTGCCCGCCGCGGCCCGCCGGATGTGCGGCATCGACCCCGGCCCGCCGCTGGTGCTCGCCGCCGCCGTGGCCGACCAACTGCTCGTGGTCCACCCCGTCGGGACCGTCGCACGCCTGCTGGCCGGCCACTACCGCGACCTGATCGGTGCGCGGGCGTGACCGCCGACGCGTCGCGGGTCGCCGCCGCCCGCCGAGCGCTGGCCCAGCTCGGCGTCACCGTCGCCGACCTGCACGCCACTGACGACCGTGCCCCGTGCCCGGTCCCGACGCTGGCCGACTACCTGCCGGCCGTGCGCGCCGCGGCCGGCCCTGGCGCGAACCGCACCTACGGCAGCTACTGGGACCGCATGCTCACCGTGTGGGGCACCCGCCGCCTGGATGAGATCGCCGCCAGCGACATCGAAGCGATGCAGCACGCCGTGGCCGCCACCGCACGCTTGCGGCGCAACAGCCGCCATGGCCGCCACGCCGGTGAACACGTCATCGCCGCCGCCCGCGCGATCTACACGCGCGCCATCGCCGACGAACTGCTCGCCCCGGGCACCAGCCCGGCGCACCGGGTCACCAAACCCCGCCGGCTGCCCAGCACCCGACGCGCGCTGACCCCGTTCGAACTCAACCAGATCAACACCGTCACCCGCGCCACCGGCAACGACGTCGTCCTCGACGCGCTGCTGCTGCGCCTGCACACCGAGACCGCCTGCCGCCGCGGCGGCGCCCTCGCCCTGCGCCTGGGCGGCCTCGACACCGACCACTGCCTGATCCGCCTCGAGGAGAAGGGCGGCACCGTCCGCTGGCAACCCGTCAGCCCTGTGCTGGCGACGAGCCTGGCCGAGCACGCCGCCTGCCGTGGCGCGGTCCATCCCGCCGATCCGCTGCTGCGCTACCGGGACGGGCGCGCGCTCACCAGCCGTCGCTACGATCACCTCTGGGCCCGACTCGGCCGCCACCTGCCGTGGGTCGCCGCCCAGGGCATCACGACCCACTGGCTGCGTCACACCACCCTGACCTGGGTCGAGCGCCACTTCGGCTACGGCATCGCCCGCGCCTACGCCGGCCACACCGACAAGACCGGCCCGCCCACGACCACCTACATCAAAGCCGACCTCGAAGCCGTCGCCACCGCCCTCGCGGCCCTGACCGGACACCCCCACCCACTGGCCCGCCCGTAACTGCCCTCCACCGGGCAAAGCGCCAGCCATCACTCGACCTGATGACGGACGAAACCGATGCCAGCCTGCTGCACGCACCATCGGGCTTCAGCGGCCGTTAGCCGATCTGGACCCGCATACAACACGTCGACGAGCTGATCGATGTCGGCGCACCGATCCGGCCAGGTGGACAGCTCTGGATAGCCCCCGATATCCCAATGGCGGTGACCGGAGTCGGCGAGCACGATCCGCAGCGCAGCGACGGTGCCTGGCCAGGCGGGGGTGAGCCACCACTGTTGGCTGGTTCCCGCGATCGCCTTGAGGTACAAGGCCGCACGGAGGCCGTACGTCTCGGTGACGTACGCAAACGTGTCCAGCTCCTGCGCGACGTGGTCGTCGAGCTCGTCGAAGAACTCGCCGGTTGCTTCGGCAACGGTATGCCCACACGGCAACACACGCCGAACCAGCGCCACATGCAGGGGGCCGAGCAACTCCTCGACCAACAGATCGGCGTCATCGAACTCGTCAAGATCCTCTGAGGCGAGCGCATCGGCATCGGCCACGGTGTCGTGGACGGCGAGCGGCGCACTGGACGTTGGCCGTGGAACAGAGACGTCGAGGGCGTTGGCGAGGAACGTCATGAGGAATTCCCGCACCACGCGCGTCGTCGCGGCGTTGGTGCGCATCATTTCGCCATCACTGAGCGGGCACCAATCCGAGGCATGGGCATCCTCCAACGGGCTGTTGCGCCACGCGTGCAACACGATGCCCACCGAGGCAAGGTCCAGTAACTCGGACAGGGAGCGCGCGGGCGCGGGCTGGCCCAATACCCACCGCACCGCATCCTCCAGGGTCGGTACCCTGCTGCCCACCGCGTCGCCTTCCCCGCTCGCCTTGTCCACGGCTCCCCTCCTGCTCACAGGCTTTTCGACGGTAACACGCTGCACGGCCAATGGTCTTCGTGCTAAAGGCGCGCTGCCTGGATTTTTGAGCTGTCGTGGCAGCCCAACTCCGCCCTCCCGAGTGCAATTCATAATCGACCAGGAACGAACCCTGGCAGCCGAGGGTGAACCACAGCTAACCCGAAGCGCGGGAATGACCCGCCTGCGGGGTCGCTTGAGCTGCCGTCATTCACCTGCCAGGTGGTGACGTGGATTCGCTGCGACTACGTCGGCGTCGGCGAGGAAGACCGGATGGTCAACCAGATGGCTGTAAAAGTTCGTCGAGAGCGCAGCTGGGTTGCCAAGACCGGCTTCGGCAGCGCTTTCGGTGCGGATTCACCAGATTCGCCGTTTCCTATACTGTTTAAACGTGGGTCTTGAGCGGGGATGGGCGCGTGAACGGGATGGACGTCAGCCGACGTGGCGAGCAGTTGTTCGAGCGGTACCTAAATGAGCGGGGCTACCGTTGGGAGCCTCACCCAGATCTTGGCATCGGCAAGCGGCCGGATTACCTTGTTGACGCTGCGGGTGCCCGGATCGTGTGCGAAGTGAAGTCGTTCAACAGCGATGGGCTCTTCTCCGCACCTGGGCTCAAGATCGGTAGCCGATCGATGGACGCCGTTCTCGCGCCTCACCGGGATGACATCAAGAAGGCGGCTAGCCAGTTGAAGCGCCTCAAGGACCGCGGTTGGCCGCTGATGGTGGTCCTGTCGAACCCAGCTGGATACGCCGTCCCGACGGATCCCAGCCTGGTTGCGGCGGCGATGTACGGCGATCCCATCCTGACTGCCCCAGCGTTCGATGACGGCTCCCTCGGTGAGTTCACCATGTCAGGCGGGCAGAACGGTCGGCTACGAATCCATCACACGTACATCAGCGCGGTCGCCGTGCTCCGCCAGACCTCACACGCAGCCGAATGGGCGCGGCGATGGATTGCCGAGAACCACGAACGCTACAGCGACCCGGAATGTCTTGTCGCCGACCTGCTGGCGGCAGAGAAGATCCAGGCACCTGATGGAGGCGATGTCTTCCTTGACGTCATTGAGACGATGAGCGAGTCCGCCACCCCGTTGCCACGAGATGTTTTCGACGGACCGCGGGATAGGCGGTTCGGGCCGAACGCATCTAGGACCGCGATCGTGGAACTCGCCGACTGACGACACAGGCCAAGCAACGTAGTCATCGCATGCGTTTGATGCGTGTTGTCGCCTGATGTGGTCCGATTGTGGAGTGGCGTCGGCAACGGCGGCAAACCGTCCGGTGGTGCACCGAGTTGACTCGGCAGGTCGATCAGATTCTTGCCTGCGACGGGCAAACTGGTAAGGCGCTCACGATCAAATGGTGGTTATCGTTCGGCCACACACGATGACGGGCTTCGGGTGTGCCCTGGGTGCGTAGGTGAGCCGCGATCTGATCACGAGTGGTGGTTGAACGATAGCGCCGAGATCTGGACGACGAGCCCTAAGCTCGGCGCTCGTTGCGCCACGCCGGTTCGGATGCTCGGACCTCGCCGTCCGGTTCGGGATAATGTGACCGTGACCGCCCGCGCTACCAGGCAAGAGCCTGCCGAACATCGTGCACCAACGTCGAGTACGGTTCGGCAGCTTTACGGCACCGCGTTCGCCTGCGGCAAACCAGGATGCGATGCTGACCTCTACTTGGTACACGAGGGCACCGGTCAACAAGTCCTCAACAGTCGTGTCGCGCATATCCACGCGCGTAGGAAAGGCGGTCCTCGCTGGAATCCCAAGATGAGCGAGGCGGAGAACCGCGATGCCAGCAACCTGCTTCTTCTGTGCCTGTTCCACGCCTGGGAGGTCGACGACGTACCTGAGCAGTACCCTGCGGAAGTGCTGCGGGAGTGGAAGCGCGCTCAGTTAGCCAAATACGAGAGTGCCCGCAGAGGGTGGACGATCACCGACGCTGACGCTCGGGAAGCTGTCGCCCCGCCCGATCTGCTCACTGCGATCGAGGCGATAGGCGACGTGGTGCCGTTCAACCCGCGGATGCGGAGTCGTGCGGAGGCATGGCAACTCGCCGTGCGCAGAGGCCATGCCCGGCGGGTGGCTCGCCTGACCCCGCTCGTGAGCTCAGAGCGTCGGGATTCGGTGCTGGCGTGGATGGCAGTACTCGACGCGCCCATCGTCGATGTTCCAGCGGGCCAGGTCCGGGTCCTGGTCGCTCGTCTCGGCGCCGGGAAGTCCGAACAGGCCGACCGGTGGTGGGAGCAAGGATTGTCGGCAGCCGCCCACGATCCTGATACCGATATTCCGCTGTACTTCACCGCTCGCCAGATCGTGACAACCCTGGAACAGGCGGTCGTCGCCGAACTCGGTAATGACCCGGCCCGCTACTGCCGCATAGTGATCGATGACCTCGACAGCGTGCCCACCCAGAAAGCGGATTGCCTACTCTCGGAGGCGCGCCAACTCGTCCAGGTGTGGCCCAAAGTCAGCGTGCTGGCAACCGCGCGCCCAAGGATTGCGGCAACCGCAGAGGAGAAGATCGACGTCGCCCCCTGGCCAGCCGAGCGCGGAGCGAAGCTTGTCGAAGTGGCGACGGGCGAGCAACTCTCCCCGTATTTGCGGGCCACCGAGCCAGACGACCTACTGACGAGCCCGCTCACCGCACTAGCTCTAGCACATCGCGTCCGGACCGGTCGCGACACTCAGGTCTCTCGCGCCCAACTGTTGTCCGAGCTCGCCCCCATGGTGATCCAGTCGCACCACATTGATGTGCCTGATGAAACTTGGTACGACCTGGCCCGGCTCGCCGTCGCACTCCTTGAACGGCCCGAGTCGTCGACCGCTGCCTCGTTTTCCCCGCTGCCTCGCCTGCAGCGCCTCCTCGCGACCGATCTTGTCGTCCAAGACGAGGACACGTTGGCGTTCGCCCTTCCTGTATTCGAGCACTACTTCGGGGCGGAAGCGATCAGGTTCGATTTGGTGAGCCTCAACGAAATAGCTGCGGCCAGCTCCTTTCCGCAGTGGCGGTATGCGCTTGCCTTTGCCGTCGTGCGTGCCACGGCCCCGGAGCAGGAGACGCTGCTGATCAAACTGGCGAGGATCAATCCAGCAGCTGTGTTCTGGATCCTTGACGAGACCGCCGAAACCGCAGAGCGCGAGACACTGGGTGGTCCATCCGATGAGGAACTCGCAGCGCTGATCCAGCGCCGCGCCCCACGCGGCGCCCCGACTGAACCTGACCTGGCGATCCGAGCAGGCTTGTGGCTGCGGGAGGCGGAGCAGGCGCTGCTGACCGGGCTCGGGCCGCTCGCAGAGTCGCTAGTCCGGCACCGCGACGGGAATCCGGTCCAGTGGGGCGTCTGGTTGCAAAGCGGTTATCTCACCCTTGCTCGTGCACGCCACACCGCCGCGCCACCGGACGTCGTCAAGCTGGCCGAAATCCGCCCGAGCCTTGCGGACGGATGGCACCGCGTGACGCAGTTCTGCTTTCCCACCACGGACTTCGGTCGTTGGCTTCTCGCCCAACAGGAACTGCAAGAACAACTCCAGATCGCGATCGAGCGAAAAACCCTGCTGGTGCCGCGCACGTCCTGGCTGGCGCGTGAGCGCACCTACGATCTTGCGGCCTTTGTTCAGGACTTCGCCTCCGCGCGACGTCGACGCCCTATCGTCCTCGCCGAACTTTGCGAGACGGTCGGTTCCCGGTTGGAAAGCGTGAACGCATCCCAACGGTCCACGTGGTGGTCGTCAGCAGGCCGCGACGTCGACTCCGACGACATCCGCTGGCTCTCCACGCAACTTGCTTTGGAGGACAGCGATGCGCTGGAGGCGCCGTGGCCCGATGGCGATCAACCCCACACAGGCAAGTGGATCTGGCAAGCGTACTCACCTGAGCTGACGCTGACCATAGCTACGGCCATCGTGCGCGAAGCCCTCGTCGGTTACCGCCAGCTCGTCGAGCTCAACTTTCCCGCCTTCGGCGATGTCATGGGCCTGTATAGCATGCTGCCCGTGCGCGTCGAAGGACTCGTCGGTAGACCCGCTGATCATGACGACGACACCAGCAGTGTCGAAATGCTTCTCATGCTCCATCCCGACCCGAATCAGCGCAATCCCGATAATCCCATCGTTGACCTGCGTCTTATCACCCCTGACCATGACCGTACCTTCTGGGAGTTCGGCCGGAGTCATCAGAACTCTGCCCGGACCAGGTTCGGGCCGAACCCGTTGCAAGAACTCCAGTTGCCGCTGCACGCCACCTGCCCGGCCACGAGCCTGGCGTACAGGTGGCTGGCCCGCGACCTCGCCGCAGTCGGATGGCTCGAAGACCGCCACCGTGGAGGGACCTGATCTTCAAAAGTCCAGACGGCACCGGGGCACAATGGTGGGACGAGGTGACACTGCGTGTGCCCGCGCGGCACGCTTCAACTATCCCAGCCAGCGGAAGTTCGGTCGACTCCGTGCCTCAATCGCAACTTCTTGCGGCACGTCCCAGGTTGTTGACCCTTGCGTGCAGGCCAGCGTCAAGCGTAACGGGGTACCGTCATACTCACGATGCCACGACGACGCATCCGGATTCCAGGGCGGGGCGAAGCTCGGCTCAAGGGTGTAGTACAACGCCTCGCCCCGCTTGAGCGGCACGGGTGGAACAGCCCGCCCGGTGACATCAGCGCCATCGACTCCCGGCCGAAACCGGTATGGCCCCCAGATGTGCCTGCGGATCTCTTCGATGGATGGCCCGCCCGCGATCTGCGGTCTCCTATCCACGATATCGTCCCGAATAGCGACAGCGACGCTGTCCAACTCCGATAGGCCAACTGGGCCGACAAGCTCGACCCTCAGTCGAACCGTGCCTTCTCCCTGGTGTTGATAGTTCAGATCGAACTCCGGGTTAGTTCGTCATGCCGACGCTGCTGCTCGAGATTCTGGACCGTGTCGCTCACTTCGTTGGCTGCGTTTTGCAGTCTGATCTGTCGCCAACCGACGAAGGCAGACACGAGTAACGCCAGTGCACCGATGATCAATCCGACCAAGTCCATGGCGCGAGCATAACCAGAACCACCGACAGTTCACTGTCCGTGAATCAGAGGGCGGGCATCCAGCAGTGGATTCGGGCCGCACTCGCCACCAACGCCCTTGGTCCTCCGCCGTTATTCAATGCGCGCGATTTCTGCGCACCAGGACTACTCGGACGTCGTCAGGAGCTTCTTGAACTGGTGCGCTGCCCACTGGATCTTCGGATGATCGAGTGCGCGCCGTTGCACCTCAGGACTCAGCCCGAGCTTGGACATCGCGACGAGGCACAAAAGCGCGTATGTGATTTCCAGCAGCCAGAACGCAGACGATGAGTCCGTGCTTTGTCCCGACCGCTCATTCGCATGAGCGAGGTCATGCCGAGCGTTCTTGAGCCTTGCCGCCCACTTGGCGCGGTCGGTGAGGAGCTGGTCCACAACGTCTGCATCAGGCAGGGACGCCAACTCCAACATCCGTTCGTTGTAGGTGGGATCGTTGCGCAGACCCCGCTTCACGAACTCGCGGAGGTGTACTGGTTCGTCCGGGATGGCATCCAAGAGTTTCGCCTTCAGCTCTCTGTAGGTTGCCTTAGGAAGCGGCGTCGACGTTGGGCAGAGCGCCCTGTGAATGCTCTCGGCTGCGGTAGCCACGCCGAGGAGGCGTGTGCCAACGTAGCCGGTGCTGATGTAGCGCAAGCCGAACAAAATGTTGAAACCGAGGCGCGCGCTGTCCTTGAGCGCGAGCCACCGAGGAACCAGCTCGGGGAAGTCGAGGTCGCGTAGCGTGAACAAGAAATTGCGGTGCGGACCTTCCGTTTTCTCGATATCGGATTGGAACACCTGGCGGCCGACAACTTCGGTTTCCTTAGTATCGAACGGTCCTGGATGGGCCTCGGAAGTGGGAAGGATTAAGGACCGTCCGCGCGAGCCGCAAGGCTCGTACGCGCTGAGGGTGAGAAGGTCTTGTATGTCCTTGCTGACTGTGTCGAAGGCGCCGAAGGGCACCGGCTCCGGCGCGTCAAAGTCCAGAATGGCCCGCTCGACCGTCTCCATCGAGCTCCTGTTCGCGACAGGGCTGTGGGCGATGTTGAACTCCGTGCTTCGGACTCGCAGCACAATCGTCATACCGTTATAGGTCGCGGTCACCGGTGGGACTGGATGGGTTGTGGCCTGCTGCTCGCGGATGCCGGTTCCGCCTTCACCCAATTGGACGTGCAGATCGAAGGTACTTCGGGTAGACCAGTGCAGGAGCCGCTCGAGCTGCAAACGGGCTCGAACGAACACTGGTTCGTCAAGACTCCGCAGGTGGATGCCACGCAGAACGCGGTTGGGACTGAGGTCTTGTTCGACGACGTCCTGAAACAGGCCCCCGCTCGTGTGGGTGGCATGGGTATCGATCAGGGTGAAGCGCTCGCTGCCGGAGGTGCCGTGAATTAGCGGGAAGTCGCGAGAGTCGATACTGACCGTGTAGCCGTTGCCGCCTGGTAGAGCCTGGCGAATCTCCGTGTCAAATCCGCCGACCAGCTCAAGCCTTGCACGGCCGTCATCGGCGCAATACAGAGTGCCGGGAACAACGACCTCGGGATCTTCTGGCACCCGCCAGTGGCCTCGCCAACTTCGCTCGCTCACGGAACCACGATAGCTACGCAGTTTGCATACTATGGCTCGCACCGGGAAAGCCCGTGTAGTAGGGACCACGGTCGGCCCGTTGACCATCAAGCATCGCGGTCGGAACCTCGTCCGCCAGTGTCGTAGTCGAGCAGCGTCGTCCTCGGTTCCTCGGTTTCCTTCTGGGCAGCGTCGAGCGGGATGGGCGTGGGGCAACGGCGTCGCGGTCGCCGCTGCTTGAGGCCCTGGTCGTGATGGCACGGTCGTCCGGTCGTGCCGCTTCCTTAGATTGGGACACAAACGCGTCGGCGGCGCCGCACAGGAGCGCTCCAGCCCGCCGTGCGCGGCATTGACGCTCGTTTCGTGTCAAGTCGGCACCAGCCACTCTGGGACGTCCCAGTTTTCGCAATGCCGAATGTTGCGCCACCCGTCGGATGATGCTGTTTCCGCATCTCCTTGATCGGACCGGCCTGGCAGTGTGGAGACACGGTTCGCCGACCGCGTGCGGGCCCGTGGCCGGGTCGGCGGCGAAACGATGCATGCTCGGGAAGGTTCGTCGCGGCGCGGGAAGACGACATTGTCGGTGCCGTAGGCCACACTGGACCGTGTCGATCGCGTCAGGGAGGTCGAGGTGGGGACAGGGACATCGTTTTTGTGGTTGGAGATCACCGGGCGGTGTCAGTTGGAATGCGGTCACTGCTACGCCGAAAGTGGTCCGTCCGGCACTCACGGGGTGATGACGGCCTCGGATTGGCTGCGAGTGCTGGACGAGGCATCGGAGCTCGGTGTGGGGATGGTGCAATTCATCGGCGGGGAGCCGACGCTGCACCCGGACCTGGTTCAACTGCTCAGGCACGCGGCGCGGCTTGGGCTGGAGGTCGAGGTGTTTTCCAATCTGGTGCATGTTACGTCGTCGCAGTGGGAAGCTTTCGAGCTGCCAGGGGTGCGACTGGCGTGTTCGTACTATTCGGACAGTCCCGCTGAGCATTCAGCGGTGACCGGGCGCGCAGGCAGTCACGCACGTACCAGGGCGAACATCGCGGAGGCCGTGCGGCGCTCGATCCCGCTGCGTGTTGGCGTGGTGGACACCTTCAATGGTCAGCGCGTTCAGGAGGCTGTGGCAGACCTCGCGAGCGTGGGCGTCACCGATGTCGGCCACGACCGCCTACGGCAAGTTGGTCGCGGCATTCGCGAGGCCGAACCGGGCGTGGACCAGCTGTGCGGCAATTGCGCGAATGGCGTGCTGGCTGTCTCCCCCAGTGGAGAGGCATGGCCGTGCGTGTTCTCGCGGTGGCTTCCGGTCGGCAACGTTCGGGACACATCACTGTCCGAGATTGCCTCCGGGCCGCGGCTCGCGGAAGTCCGTGAACATCTGGATGGCCGGTTCGCCACTGCCGGGATCTGCGTCCCGGAGATGTGCGACCCGCAGTGCGGACCTCGATGCGGCCCGGCATGCATGCCGCAGGGCACCCGGCACCCGTGCGCACCTCGGGGTGGCTGCCGACCGAACTACGGCCGGTAACGACGTTCACCGCTCGGCTGGGGTGCGTCGAGCGCGGCGATGTGCTCACGGAGCGGGTGTTCGAGTTCGGGGTAGTCTCCGTTCTCGATGCGCCCCAGCATCCGGGCGGCGACGGCTAGTTGCGCGATGCGACCATCGGGGCCGTCGAGCACGTCGGCGAAGGTGGAGCGGACCTGGTTCGCCACCGCCGGTACGAGCAGGCTGTGGCAGTACAGAGTCGCGGCGTCGGTACCGACGGGCCCCTGACCCCAGAGTTCCCAATCGAGGATTCCGAGCTTCGGCGACAGCAGGTTGGCCCAATGCAGGTCGCCATGCACCGTCACCCAGCGCTGGACACGCAGATCCGCGCCGAATGCCGCCGCGCTGCGCCGGGACACGATCTGTTGATCGGCGTTGATGCGCCCGGTGGGTGTGTTCCGGAGCTTCTCGAGGTTCGCTCGTAGCTGATGCCACCAGCTTTCCGGCAGGTGTACTGGGCGGTGCAGGACCTCGGTGGTCGACACCGGCGTGCCGGGTAGCAGGGTGAACAACTCGGCCCGTTGCCGCCTGCCGTCGTCGTCCCACTCACACACATCGAGCAGTTGCGGTTTGGCGATGCCGAGCAGCGCGTTGGCGTCGGCGTTCCCCGTCCAGCCATCGCCGCTGGCCCACTGCGGATAGTCGGAGACGACGCGCAACCAGCACCACGCGCCTGCCCGCGATCCCCGCACGCCGATGCTGCGCAACCGCCACCCGAACACGAGTTCGCCATCCACAGCCACATCGAAATGACGAGCGGCCGTCGCGAGGTTGGCTCGCATCCACTCAGCGAACCTCTCGTCCGAGACTTCCATCTCCAGCACGGGCACTTCCTCGCTCATCCCGTCAGGCTTCGTCCTCGTCGAGCAGGTGCCGCAGGTACCGCTGAGGGGAGGCGAGGAAATCCCTGGTCAGCCGGACCGGTAGCGCATGGTCGTAGTCGGTCGGTGAGATTTCGCCGTCGTCGTCGATCTCATAGATCGTGGCGCCAGGCAACGCGAGCAGGATCGGCGAATGCGTGGCCGCAACGACCTGGCAGCCTTGGTCGGCCAACTCGGCCAGACGAGCGAGCAAGGCCATGCAGCCGCGCACCGACAGCGCCGCCTCGGGCTCGTCCAGCACGTACAGCCCGTCGGGCCGGAACCGATGGATCACAAGATCAAGAAACGACTCGCCGTGCGAGCGTTCGTGCGGTGAGATGCCACCGTAGGCGGGCAGCAACGGGCCCGCGACCCCGTCTTCGTCCAAGCGCTCGATCTCGGTGGCCACGTTGTAGAAGGACTCTGCGCGCAAGAAGAAGCCCGAACGCGGTTTACGGCCCTCCCAGCTCAGCACCAGTTGATCCCCCAGCGAAGACTCCGAGGCCCGCGTCACGAACCGGAAGTGCTGGCTGCCGCCCTCCGGGTTGAACCCAGCGGCCACTGCGATCGCCTCGACGAGGGTGGACTTGCCGCTGCCGTTCTCGCCCACCAGGAAGGTCACCCCGGGTGCCAGCGATAGTCCGTCAGAGTGGATCAGCGACGCGACCGCAGGCAACGTGAACGGGTACCGACCCGTGTCGGCCCCGGGCGCGAGTCGAACATGACGCACGAACCGGGCCGCGGCGGTCTCCGACGCGGACGTTCCAGCTCGGTTCATCGCACACCTCGATCCATACCCGCAGTGTAGAGAAAGGCCCACCGAACGGCCGTGAGGAAGGTGGTACCTCTCGGCACTTCCGTGGCAAGGTCGTCATCCCGCCCAGCGCAACGGCGAAACGAACTGCGCGGTGAGGTATCGAACTGGTGGCATAGCACCCGCCGTTGCACCTTACCTGGCCACCTGCTCAACCAGGTCAGTGATGTCGACATCCGCCTCGCCACAAAACGATGGCGCTCGATGTAGTGATGCATCCCTCGGCCCCAGTGATTGATGAGCCATGGGCACACTCCGCGCGTGCCTTCGGTTCGACTATGCCTTGGACACCCCGGCTGGACGGCCGACATCGCCAGAGCTAGGATCTTCGGCCATGGAGTCGAATCCCCGAAACGGCGATTCCTCCCACGTGTGCGGGGCCGAATCCCCTCGGACACGTCATTACCACATGCGCTGTTGGAACAGTGCATCGTCTGGAGCGCCGAGGTCGTGGGTGCCCTGCTCGTGGGTGACGGTCGATCCTGTCGCCCGGCAGATGATCGTGATGTTGCGGTCGCGGATCTCGGCGGCGATAGCGTGCAGCGTACCCGTGAGGCTGTACCGCTCGGCGAGGTCGGCGAGCAGGTGATCCTCGCGGACATAGCGAATCTTCAGGCGGCCTGGTTCGCGTGATCGGCTGCTGGTCTGTCCGTGGCGGCAGCGGTAACCGGCGCGACGGTTGACCCAGTGGGCTTCCATTCGTCGTTCGCACACCCCGCACAGCACGAGCCCGGTGAGCAGGTAGGTGCGAGTGCTGCCGTCGGCGGTGGGTCGGGCGGCGCGGATGGCCTGGGCGGCGACGAAGTCATGCTCGGAGATCAGCGGCGGGTGCGCGACCGTCTGCGAGATCACCCACTCCCCCGCCAGTTTCTGCTGCTCGTCACCATCGAGGCTCGCCGCGCTGTTGTCGTCGGTGCCGTGGCGGTTCCACACCTGTCGTCCGGTGTAGCGCGGGTTGGCCAGGATGCACGCCACCGTGCGTAGCGTCCACGCCTCGCCGGTGCGGTGCCGGTTGCGACGCCGATCGACGCGCGACGGGCACGGTACACCGCGGTCGTTGAGTGCGCGGGCGATCCCGGCGACGCTGCGCCCAGCCAGCCGCTGGGCGAAGATCCACCGCACATGCTCGGCGGTGGCCGGGTCGGGGGCCAAGCGATGCGCCCGGCGTCCCCAGCTGGCGTGCGCGGGATTCGGGTGCGGACCCGCATCGGCCAGCCGATACCCATACGGTGGACGCCCGCCGAGATAACGGCCCTGCACGCGCGCCTGGCCGCGCATCGCGGTCAGCACACGATGGCGAGACCGCAACACCTCACGCTTCGACTGCGCGCCCAACAGCAGCATCAACGCCTGATGCGTCGCGCTGGTGAGATCAACCGGGCCGCCCGCCTCCGGCAGCCACAACCGCACCCCGTGCCGATCCAGCACCGCGGCGACCGCGGCGGCCTGGTCGTCCTGAAACGCCCGCTCGTACTCGCCGACCACCACCGCATCGACCCCACGCTCCGGCTCCGCGACCGCGGATAGCAGCGCGGCGGCTTGCGGGCGCTCCGGCCACGGCAGTCGCCGCGAGATGCCGATATCGAAGAACTCCGCCACGATCACCCCACGGCCCGCGATCACGCCCTCGGCGACCTCGCGCTGCCACCGCGACGACGACTCCCGCTCCTGATACGTCCGCGTCGACATCCGCCCGTACAGCGCGAACCGCAACCCCGCCCCGTGCGCGAGTCGTGGCTTGGTCGTCGCCCTCGACTGGCGAGACCGAGCCCGCTCGGCCCACCCCTCCAGTGAATCCTCACCGACCCGAGCCATATCAGCCGCCATGCCCTTACTCCCTTCCTCCAGACCCGGAAGGAGACGCACCACCAGGTGCGGAATGACCCCGTAGAGCCGTGAGAGCTGCCCCATTCATCGCGAGGTCGGGTCGGAGCAAGAATCCGACCGATGGTCAGGCCACGAGAGACAAGAGGCATCGCTCGGATCGACCCCATCTACGCGGTGGCGGCTGCTGGGCCCCGGACCCGGTTGGCAGGATCCCGGGCAGCCCAGGCGTCGCTGCTGGTCGCGCCTGCCGAAAGGGGTCAGACTGGGTGCATGAGCCAGCAACCGTCACGTGGGCCCGCCGACGGGGTGACGTCCTGGGAGACGCAGTGCGCCGTGCCGAGGGTGGTGTCATGAGCCGGTCTCGCCGCTCCCCCACGCCGTCTGGGGCAGTTCGTCGGGCGGGTGGGTTCGTGCGAAGCGTGTCGGTTGAGCCGGGCGCGGATACCGGCCGGTATCCGTTCACGTTGCCGGCGGTGCGGTCGGTGATCCAGGCAGATGGTCTGGAGTTGGATCCTGGGGTGACGTTGCTGGTCGGTGACAATGGCACCGGCAAGTCCACCCTGGTTGAGGCGCTGGCTGTCGCGGCGGGGTTCAACCCGGAGGGTGGGTCGCAGTCGTTCCGGTTCGCCACTCGCGCCAGCGAGTCCAGCCTGGGCGAGGCGCTCGTGCTGCGTTGGGGCACATCAAGCCGCGCACCGGGTACTTCCTGCGGGCGGAGTCGTTCTACAACGTCGCTACCGAGATTGAGAACCTCGAACGCGCCGATCCCGGCCTGCTCGCCGCCTATGGTGGCCAGTCGCTGCACGAGCGTTCGCATGGCGAGTCGTTCCTGGACCTGGTGGTGCATCGCTTCGGCCCCCACGGCTTGTATCTGCTGGACGAGCCGGAAGCGGCCTTGTCGGTGCGGGGCTGCTTGGCGATGCTGACCCGGATCACTGACCTCGTCGAGCAGGGAAGCCAGTTCGTGGTGGCGACCCACTCACCGATTCTGCTCGCCGTCCCCGGCGCCCGCATCCTGCAGATCGAGCCCGACGGCACCATCGCCCAGGTCACCTACGACGAGGCCGAACCGGTCTCTCTTACCCGCGCGTTCCTGACCGAGCCTGATCGGTTCCTGCATCACCTGTTCAGCGACGACTGAGTTCAGCAATGATCCCATCGGCCTGGTGGTGCAGCGGCACGGCCAGGTCCGGGTAGTCGCCGGCGTTGACGCGCAGCAACATCCGCCCAACCACATACAGCTGCGACAACAGGCCGTCGCGGCTGTCCAGCTCCGCGGCCAGTTCGACGCGCACCCGCTCGGCCATCTCCGGCACCAGCAGCGAGTGCAGATACAGGCAGGCCGCGTCGAACCCGGCCGGGGCCACGCCCCAGCCCTCCCAGTCCGCCAGGGCGCATTCCGGGGCCAGCAGGTTCGCCCAGTGCAGATCGGTATGCGCCGCGGCCCACTCCGAGACGCGCGTGTCGGCGACGCGATCGCCGAAAAACACCGTTAGTCGTCGGGAGATGTCCTCCTGCCGTAGATGCACGCGCATGGTGTCGACCTCGCGCAGCGCCGCCAGTGACGCACGTAGCTCGCGCCACCAGTCGTGCGGCAGCTCCAACCGGTGGCGCAGCTCCGGGGTGGACGAGCACACCCGCCCGGGCAGCAGGGTCATCAGCTCCGCACGTAGCCGCATCGTGCCGTCGTCCCAGTCCCAATGGCGCAGCACCTGTGGCTTCGCCACGCCGACGATGGCGCTGGCATCGACGTTGCCGCAGTATCGAAGAGGCCAAGCGCATGGCGCCGGATCTGGTCGCGGCGATGCTTGATGTGCCGATTGAGGACGTGGAGGTGGATGTCGACTTCCACCTGCCCGGTGGTCTCGATGACGAGATCGCCGCCGCCCGTGACGCGACGTTCAAGGCAGTGAAGGCTCAACGACTGGCCGCCGAACAGCAGCGGAGCGTGGTGCGGCAGCTAAAGCAGGTGGGGTTGAAGAACAGGGACATCGCTGCCGTGCTCAAGGTCTCGAACCAGCGTGTCAGCCAACTCGCAGCGAAGTCGACCGCCCGTAATCCGGCCAACACGGGGAAGTTGGTTACGTCGGCGGCGGCGAAAGGCCGCTCAGTGAAGGCGAAGTTCCGAACCGGGGTAAAACGGCGCGGGTAGCCCCTGTTTGGTATGGATCTAGGCCGTTCGTGAGGCTGCCGCTTCCCGGAGGGTGCCGACATCGACGGCGGTGCCTAGGGCGGCGCGCTCGAAGGCGTCGTCATACGCGCCGGTCTGACGCAATCGCCGTCTACACCGGGCTCAGGACAGCGGCAGCGACGATCGTCGCGGCGCTCGTTCCACCAATCTCACCGGCTGGCGCTTCAGTGTCGCGGTGATCTGCTGGTTTGTTGCGACGATCACGTCGCTCACCACGGTGGTGCCGAAGTACGTCATGCTTCATAATGACGCGCGCTGATTGATCTCCGTGTGCTGTCGGCTGCTTCGGCGCTCAGTCGGGAAGCGACGGTTCGTCGCCCCAGATTGCGGACACGGCGCCGTTGGCCATGGCTGATCCCGCGCGCGCCGCGCTCACGGTAGGGCTACCGATCGAGGCGCTATCGGTCGAGCGGTAGACGACGCGGTCGCCCACAATCGTCCCGAGGTAGCGTCCATTCGCGCCGTAGATCTTGTTCCCGCTGATCCGTCCGACGTAGGTGCCAGATCGCGAGTAGACGTTCGGTTCGGACACCTGAAGGGGCCGACCGTTCTTGGTGTAGAGGCTCATGAACGTATTACACCACTTGGCACCGACGATCGAACTGCAATAGCTACGGGCGGCGCATCGACGAGAGCACTGTCCAAGACAGCAGGAGGGCAGACGCACCACATTGGCAGCGTAGGGCCGCGGTCACCGAAGCTGCAGGTCAGCGCCGTAGATCAGCCTGGGCTTGGGTCCACTCCCCCAGGACACCTCATAACCACACGGCGTCAGAAGCACGCGCCGTCGCTGCCGGGAAGGTGAGCAGTTTCCTGGCGTCTGCTGAGTGTCCCGCCCGGGTACGTACCCGGCCAAGCCAGAAGCGGTGCCAGGCGGATCACGACAGCGAGGAATAGTGAACCGTCCTGTGGTTTCATGCTCTCGGGATTCTGTGAGCAGGCCTGTTGGTAGCTCACGTGTGGCGCATAGCAGTGAGCTTCGGGCTTGGATGGGTGGGACGTGGCCGAGTCGGTGCATGAGGCGATGCTGGTTGTACAACGGGTTGGTTGCCCTGCGCCGCGTTACGCGTTCGCGAGCCGCTTGGCCACCGCTGCCACCAACCGCTTCATCGCCTGCTTGCTTGCGGGACTAAGCGCCGTGAAGGACACATAGCCGTGCACGAGACCGCTCTCGTGAATCACCTCGGTGGGCACGCCAGCGTCTTTCAGGGCGGCGGCATAGGCGAGCCCGTCGTCACGCAACGGGTCGAAACCGGCGACAGCAAGGATTGTCGGCGGCAAGCCGGCAATCCTGCCTGACACAAGCGGGGAAACGCAAGAGTCTCGGCGATCCGTTCCCTCGGGCAGATAGTGGCCCATGAACCAGCGGACCTGCTTGGCCGACAGCGCCGGGGAGTCGGCGAACTCGTCCTGGGAAGGACGCCGCTCTGAGATGTCAGTCACCGGCTGAATCAGGACCTGGAGTAGCGGCTGCACCTCCTGACCGAGGACCTGCTGACAGAGCACCGCCGCGATGTTGCCACCGGCGCTCTCACCGGCGACGACGATGCGATGCGGGTCGATGCCCCACTCTGCGGCGTGCTTGACGGCGAACTCCCAGGCAGTGAGTGCGTCCTGATGCGCTGCTGGGAAGGGATGCTCAGGCGCCAGTCGGTACTCGACAGACAGGACATCAGCTCCGGTTCCGTGCGCAAGCATTCGCGCCGGGGCGGCGTAGCTGGCTCGACTTCCCAGGACGAAGCCGCCACCGTGGAAGAAGATGATCACGCCGCGCGACCGCTGACCCGAGCTGTACCTGGTCGCCATCAGCCCATCGGCGATCTTCAGCTCGTGCTCGATCGAGCACGGATCGATGCGGTCGGCGAAGAGCATCGCGTCGTCCTCGGTCACTTTTCGGGCCGAGACAGCATCCAAATCACTGTAGTCGTCTCCCGCAGCGGTGATCTTCATCAGGAGCGCGATGTCGGGGGACATGCGTTCGCCGTTGCGGTTGACCGGCGGGCGCATGAGAATCCGCAGGATCGGTGTCGGGATCCGGCTCAGCGCAATGAGGAACGCGCGCTGAGAACGCTGACCCACGGTCAGTCGCGGTCTGGTCACTTGTCTGCTCCGACCGTGGTGAGATCGGGCGCTTGAGCCGTGTGAGCGGAGAAGCGCAGGTTCTCGTCGATGAGATGACCCTTGAACAGCCTGTTGTCCTTCACGAAGGTCGTGCGCATCTGCCATGGCATCTCGGTGCCCTGGCGGGGAAGATCCTTGAGGGACCGCCGCATGTAGCCCGAAGAAAGGTCGACGAGATCCTCGGTGCCGAGACCCTTGGGGATGATCGGCACGACGATGTCGTGGCCGTTTGCGTCCATGTGCCGCAGCACATCGCTGACGAAGCGACACACGTTGGCGAGCCGGAGGGTCCAAGATGCCTTCGTGTAGCCGAGCATCATGGCCCAGTTCGGGACGCCAGACATAAGTGCACCACGGTAGAGGACCGTGTCGGCCACCTTCACCGGGTTCCCGTCGACCGTCTGCTGGATGCCACCGAGCATCTGCATGTTCAGACCTGTGGCAGTGACGACGAGATCTGCTTCCAAGGTCTTGCCGGACTTCAACAGGATGCCGTTCTCGGTGAACCGCACGATGTGGTCGGTGACCACGTCGGCGCTCCCGTCGCGCAGTGCGGCGAAGAACTCGCCGTCCGGCGTCACACAAAGGCGTTGGTCCCAAGGGGCGTACGGCGGGTTGAAGTGAACGTCCACGTCGACGTTGGCGGGGAGTTCCTTCAGCGCCCACTTGCGCAACTGCTTGCGTCCCCAGTTTGGGTACTTCGTCAGGGCGCTGACGAACAGGTAGTCAAGCCAGATGTTCTTCTGACGCGTGAGTAAGTATCCCCACTTGGCGCCGAACAACTTGGAGAGCGTGACGGCGAGCTTGTCCACGCGGGGTAGCGACACGATGTAACTCGGCGTGCGCTGGAGCATCGTCACGTGCGCCGCCGCACCGTCCCCCATCAGCATCGCCGGAATCATCGTCACGGCCGTGGCGCCGCTACCGATCACTACGACGCGCTTGCCGCTGTAGTCGTAGTCCTCGGGCCAGTGCTGAGGATGGAGAATGTCACCGCTGAACTCCTCGCGGCCATCGAAGTGGGGCGTGTAGCCCTCGTCGTAGTTGTAGTAGCCGGTCGCGCTGAACACCCAGTTGGCCTTGATCGTCTTCTCGCGCTCGACGCCCGCATCGTTGGTCACGACCACCGTGAGGGTCCATCGAGCCTCGGCGCTCGACCAGTCGGCCGCGATCACGCGGTGACCAAGCCGAAGCAGATCCTTGAGGCCGTGCTCCTCCACCGTCTCGGCGAGGTAATCACGAATGAGTGGCGCCTCGGCGATGGCGCTCTCGTGCCGCCACGGTTTGAACTCGTACCCGTAGGTGTGCAGGTCCGAGTCCGACCGGATGCCGGGGTATTTGAACAGGTCCCACGTGCCGCCAATGGAGGCACGTGACTCCAGAAGGAGGACCCTCCGGTCCGGGAAGTCGTTGATCATGTACTTCGCCGCACCGATACCGGATACACCAGCACCGATGATCACGACGTCGACAGACTCGACCTCTCTTGTGTCCTGCATGATGCACTTCCTTCATTAAGGGCGTCGTGGTGTGGGACCATCAAACGGGGAGAAGCGTGTGGCGCTCCACACACTCCTGCCCCAGAATCAGCGGGCCATCGGTGCGGTGTGCACATACCGCGGGTCTCGGGTCCCCCGCTTCGAGCGACATCTGCGTTGGCGATCCCGGCATCGATCCCGCCGAGATGGCTGCACTCCCTGGTGACGAGGGAGGCGATCCCGGCCTCGATCGCTGCGTCGCCTGGCAGGCCACGGTACCGATTTCGTCCGCAGTCGCCTTTGCGCTGTCCGGGCCGAGGTAGTTGACCGGTTGGGCGCCTCCGGTGACGAGACAGGCTGTGAGCGCGCGCCCGATCCCTCGGGCGGCGCCCGTGACGACGCCGCGTTGCCCGTTCACTCCACGCCGCCCATGAAGGCGAGGCCGCCATCGATGACCAGGGTCGGCCCGGTCACCCATCCGGAGTCCTCGACCAGGAGGAAGGCCGCCGCGCTGCCGACATCCTGCGCGGCACCGAGCCGTTTGAGCGGTACTGGGTGGCGACCTCGTCTTCGCGGCCAGCGTAGAGCGATGTGGCGAACGCTTGACCCCGGAGACCGAGGAGAGATTGACGATTGATCCGCCGTGCTCGTTCATCCAAAAGGAGTGAACCTGCTGAGTCCAGCCCAGGACAGCGAGGCAGTTGACCTCCACGATTTTCCGGGCGGCGGCGAGGTCGAGCTCGATCATGGGCCCGCTGACCGGGTTGATGTCGGCGGGGCCGCTGCGGCGCTGGCAGCAACGATCGTGTCGACGAGTCGCTCGCGACCTGCATTGGATCGCTCGAGCGAGGTGCATCATGCACCGGCGAGGGCGCCAGATGGGGGCCAGATGGCGTGGATCCAGGCATTCGACCGCGACCAGACTTCTGAGAGTCAGATCACAAGAAGAAGGCCGTACGCCTTCGACGATTCCGTTTTCTGAGGATCGCGCCGGCCGACGGGAAGGTTTCCCAGGACCCGGACGCGTCCAGACGATGAGGAGGAGTGTCACCACCATGTCCACTACGAAAGTCAGCCTTCGTCGAGTGCCGAGCTCAGCCCCGATCGCCGAGATCATGTCCGTCTTTCACGAAGACGGCGGTGTCATCATCGAAGGGTTGCTTACCCCGGAGCAGGTCGAACGGGTCAATCGAGAGATCGAGCCGGACATCCAGGCAATGCAGCCGGGTTCCAAGCACGAGAACGAGCTCGTTGCCGAGTTCCATGGACGCAACACCAAGCGATTGACGAACTTGGTGACTCGCAGCAAGACCTTCGCTACTGAGGTCATCGACCACGACCTGGTCAACGCGTTGGCTGAAGCAGTCTTCCTCGAGGAGTCGGGCACCCACGCGATGACCACCACGCAGGTCATCGAGATCGGTCCGGGTAACGCGGCGCAGATGCTGCATCGAGACCTTGAGAACTGGTTCCCCTTCGTCGGCATGGGACCGAGCGGTCCCGAGGTCATTATCAACTTCCTGATCGCGCTCACCGACTTCACGGACGAGAACGGCGCCACTCGCGTCATTCCCGGCAGCAACCACTGGCCCGACTTCGAGGACCGCGGCACGCCGGAGCAGACCGTCCCGGCAGAGATGTCGCCAGGTGATGCCCTCTTCTTCAGCGGCAAGACTGCTCACGGCGGAGGAGCGAACCAGACGACCGACTTCTACCGTCGTGCACTGGCCTTCGCCTTCAACGCTGGATACCTTGTCGGCGAGGAGGCGTACCCCTTCTTGGTCGACAGGGAGCTTGCCAAGACTCTCTCGCCGCGCGTGCAGCGCCTCATCGGCTTCCGGTCCCAGTACCCGACGGGCTCCCCCGGGCTCTGGCAGGTCGACTACAGCGAACTTGCAGACCACCTCGGTCTCTGAGAGACCACGATCCGGCTCCGGGCTTTCACAACTAGCAGGTTGGAGGCCATCTGTGGCTTGGGCGAAAACGACCGGTGCCGTCGTCGGCGCGGGGATACTTGTCGCGTTGAGCGGGTCAGTGGGCGTCGCGAACGCCCAGGAGTCGCCAGACGCCGGTTGTCCGGTCGTGGCTGCTGCGCAGGGCGTGCAGCTGATGGTGAGCAAGAGCGACGACCTGGCATTGCAGGCTCCGGCCGGGCTCTCCGTTCCGTCCGCTCAGGCGTGTGTGAACTATGCGCTGGACAAGTCGACAGCATTCGCGAGCAACCCATACCCGGGCGAGACCGTCCTGACGGCGCCCGGGCTGGTTCGCGGGCAGACCGGCGCGCCAGTTCCCGATTACCCCTGGTATGCGAGTTCGGATTATCCGTCGAGCAAGCGCGCCGGCTACCGCGAAGCGACCCTTTCTCTCAGCGCGAGCAGTACCGAGACTGGGAGCAATGCCGACGCCCGTTCCGATCAGTCAACTGAAGCATCAGCGGCCGGGTCGACCGTCGCGACGGCGACGGCCAAGGTCGATCCGGCATCTGGGGCCTCCACCTCGACGGCGGCGTCGGACACCGAACCGCTGCTGATCAACGACGTCCTGCGGCTAGGCCGGGTGCACAGCACGGCGGAGGCGCGGCTGTCCGAGGACGGAAATGTCAAACGCAGCTCGCAGCTGGAGATCGGCCACACCACGGTTGCCGGCCAGGAAGTGAAAGTCACCCCACGGGGCCTGGAGGCGGCGGGACAGACCGTCGGTTTGCCTGCCGAGGAACCGGCCGACGTACTCGAACAAGCCGGCGTCACGGTCCGCTACCTGGCGGCTGAGCGGAGCGCTTCTGGCGTGCTCTCGGCCGGCGTTGAGATTCGAGCGCGCAACGAGGATCCACAGACGGGCGCCGTGACGACCGTCCACTATGTAGTTGGCCGGTCGTTCGCAGCGGTGGCGCCGGTAGAGCGTGCAGCACCGAGCCCGCAAGTGTCGAGTGCCCCGTCGCCATCGCCAGATTCCGGTAGTTCCGGCGTGGCCACGGTGAGCGGTCCTGCTCCTCCAACCGCGGAGGCGCCAGCCGCCGGGGCGCCGGCGGCTCCGGTGGCCGCAGGCCAGGTTCCGGAGACGGCTCCAGCACCGGTGCCGGAGCCCGCCGTCGCCGCACCCGTGACGCCGGCTGGACTCCCGCTCGACATCGGGTTGAGCGGCGCCTATCTCGTGATCGTTCTCGGCGCGCTGGTGATGTTCGCCAGCGGCACGTTGCTGCGCCTGTTGGGAGTGAAGACGCGATGGATCTCATGACACGAGCGCGAACTCAGTGGGACCGCTTGCTCGCCATAATGTTCGCAATCGCCGGAGCTGTGGTACTGGCGACCGGATGGTTCGGCGTGAGTGGCACGGCGTATCCCGCTGAGCAGATGCCGTACCTCATCAGTGCCGGACTCGGCGGCTTGTTCCTGCTGGGTGTGTCGGCTGTCCTCTGGCTATCCGCTGACCTGCACGACGAGTGGCGCAAGCTGGACCGGATCGAGAACGCCGTCCTCAGCGCACGGGCGGACGCCGATCAGATCATCGACAAGACTCAGATCATCGACGAGACGCGGGAGTTGTCGGCCGTTGGGGTGGAGGCCCCGTCATGACATCGTCGAATGCTTCGCGGCTTGCCTGGCGGGATGGCGACATCATCACGGTGGCGGTAACGACGGCGATCGGGCTGTTCGTGCTGATTGGGGCGTGGTTTGGTGCGAGTGGTTCGGGTTCGGTCTCGCAGCAGATGGGTTGGCTGAACCTGGGCGTCGCCGGCGTCACCGTCTTCGCGGCCGGCAACGCGCTGTGGCTGCTGCGGGGACGTCGTGCCGTCGGTGAGCGGCGGGCGTCGTTGGTGTGGCTGGACACCGATGAGGACGAGCAGGCCGCGCCGTCGCGGGCCGTTGCGACCGAGTCATCGCACTTGGTGTGCATACCGGGCGCGGCCCGGGTGCATCGCGCTGACTGCCCGCTGGTCGCTGACAAGCACGTCGAACCAGCGGATATGGCCGGCTGCAGACCGTGTGGGGTGTGTACGCCGTGACCGAGCTGATGACCTTTGTGCTCATCGGGATCACGACCGGGTCGGTGTACGGGCTGGCTGCGATGGGGCTGGTGTTGACGTACAAGACCTCGGGCATCTTCAACTTCGGGCACGGGGCGATCGCCGCCGCGGCCGCGTTCGTGTTCTACGAGTTGCACACGGTGCGCGGGTTGCCGTGGCCAGTCGCGTTGATCGTCGCTGTGGTGGCACTACCGCCGATGATGGCGCTGGTACTCGAACGCATCACACGCGTACTGTCGCGCGGCACTCCCACCCTCAAGATCGTGGGCACCGTCGGGCTGCAGTTGGCCATCGTCGGTTCCTTGCTCGCCGTTTACGGCGGATCGATGCTGGACTTCCCGGCGTTCCTGCCCATCGACACGGTGGAATTGCTCGGTGTCCTGCTGGGTGTGGACCAGCTGATCACTGCCGGGCTCGCGGCCGCGGGTGCCGTCGGCTTCTTCGTTTTCTTCAGGATGTCGGCGATGGGGGTGCGGATGCGGGCGGTGGTGGACGATCCCGACCTGCTTTCCCTGTCTGGTACCAGCCCCTTCGTCGTGCGGAGCTGGGCGTGGCTGATCGGCACGTGGTTCGCCGCGCTGTCCGGTGCCATGCTTGCTCCGACGATCGGGCTCGACGCGATGATGCTGACGCTGCTCGTCGTGCAGGCGTTTGGGGCGGCGGCGGTTGGCCGATTCTCCAGCTTGCCGATGACCTATGTCGGCGGGCTGCTGGTTGGGGTCCTCGCGGCGCTGGCGACCAATTTCGTGTCGGGTTCGGAGATCCTGTCGGGGCTGCCGCCCGCGATCCCGTTCCTAGTGCTGTTCGTGGTCCTGCTCGTGGTGCCGCGGGGGAAGCTGGTCGAGATCGGCGGGCATCGCGTGGCACCGCTTTCGGCGCCGCTGGTCAGCACACGCACAGCGCGGATACTTGGCCTGCTGGCTATCGTGGTCGGGGCACTGGTGCCCTTCGTCGTCGGCGCGAAGCTGCCGGTGTATGCCTCCGCACTCGTCCTGGTGCTCGTGTTCTACTCGCTGAACCTCCTGGTGCGCACGTCCGGGCAGATCTCCTTGGCCCACGCCGGCCTGGTGGCCGTCGGGTCGGCCGCGTTCTCCCATCTAGCCGTCGGTGCGGGCCTGCCCTGGCTGATGGCGGTCGTGCTGGCCGGGGTCGTCGCGATCCCGGTCGGTGCGCTCGTGGCGGTTCCGTCAATCCGGCTGTCTGGTCTCTACTTGGCCCTGGCCACTTTCGGGTTCGGCCTGCTCCTGGAGAATGTCCTCTATCGATCGGAGCTGATGTTCGGACCGACCAACACGCTACCCGCACACCGCCCAGCACTGTTCGAAGGCGACACCGCCTTCTACTACGTGTTACTCGCTTTCGCCATCGGCTGCGGCGTTGTCATCTCGATGATCGGCCGCAGCCGGCTGGGCCGACTGCTCCGCGCCCTCGCCGACTCACCGACGACCCTGTCCACACTCGGACTGGGCACCAACGTCACCCGGATGACAGTGTTCGCGATCTCGGCGTTCATCGCGGGTGTGGCCGGGGCCTTGTGGGCATCAAACGGCCACTCGGCCACCGGCGCGCCGTTCACCTCGTTCGTGTCCCTCACCTGGCTGGCGATCCTCTTCCTCCACCCCGGTACTGGTGCCGCCCAGCCCATCTTCGCCGCGACAGCGCTTGGTGTGGTGCCGGCATACATCACCAACGAGACCGTCAACGAATGGACTCTGGCATTCTTCGGCATCGCCGCAGTGCTCGTAGCGATCTACGAATCCACCAGGACCGCCCATCGCAGCGCGGCGCGTCACGTCACGGCGGCGAACAGCTCACGCGCCGCGGATCGACTGGCCGGAACAGGACCCGCCGCGGAACGGCTGCGCTCGGCGCTCGGCGCCGCCAGCAAGCGATCGACACCCGACTCGACCCGGGTCAGGGTCGCCACTTCCATCTCGGCGAGGACGCGATGACCGGCAACCACCGCGACGACTCCGGCCTGCGGGTGGACGGACTGACCGTCCGCTTCGGCGGCAACACGGCCGTCGACAACGCCTCCTTCCACGCCCCCATGGGCACGATCACCGGACTGATCGGACCGAACGGCGCCGGAAAGACCACCACCTTCAACGCCTGCTCAGGCCTACTGCGGCCGACAACAGGAACAATCGGTCTCTCTGGTCAGGACATCACCCGTCAGCCACCAGCCGGACGTGCCCGCAGTGGTCTCGGGCGCACATTTCAGCGCATGGATTTGTTCGACTCGCTGACCGTCCAACAGAACGTCTCATTGGGCCTGGAAGCGCGTGTCGCGGGCAGCAATCCGCTCAAGCAACTGCTCAGCCCGCCAGCCGAACGTACCGCCGTGCGGAACGCCACCGAGGAGGTCCTCGACGTGTGCGGTCTGACCGGCCTCCGCGCCGAGCCGGCGGGATCGTTGTCGACCGGCCACCGTCGCCTGGTCGACCTCGGCCGTGTGCTGGCTGGCGGCTTCTCGCTTCTCCTGCTGGACGAGCCTTCCTCGGGACTGGATTCCGCCGAGACCCGCCGGTTCGGGGCCATCGTGCAACGCGTGGTGGCCGAGCGCGGCTGTGGGGTGCTGCTCGTCGAGCACGACATGGCCCTGGTGATGTCGATCTGTGACTACCTCTACGTACTCGACTTCGGCGAGATGATCTTCGAAGGCACCCCCGCCGAAGTGCGCGCCAGCGAGGTCGTCCGAGCCGCTTACCTGGGATCGGAGGCAGTCGATGCTTGAGTTACGCCAGATCACCGCCGGCTACGGGGGCACCGCCGTGCTGCGCGACGTCTCGCTGTGGGCGCCGCCGAACTCGGTGGTCGCGCTTCTCGGCACCAATGGTGCCGGCAAGACGACCCTGCTCCGGGTGGCGTCCGGGCTGCTCGAACCCACGGTTGGACAGCTCCTTCTGGACGGCGAGGACGTGACGGGCAGCCAACCTCACGCGCTGGCTCGCCGCGGTGTCTGCCATGTCCCAGAAGGCCGGGGCATCTTCCCTAACCTCAGCGTCCGCGACAACATCCTCGTTCAGGCGGCTGGTGGCAACGCCGATGAGGCCGTCGAGAAGGCGGTATCGGCGTTCCCCATCCTGGGCAAGAAACTGACGCAGTCGGCCGGATCGCTCAGCGGTGGACAGCAACAGATGCTCGCCCTCTGCCGGGCTTACGTGACCGATCCCGCGTACGTCCTGCTCGACGAGGTATCGATGGGCCTGGCGCCGGTCGTGGTGGACGAACTCTTCGAGTTCCTGGGCAAACTCGCCGCCCAAGGTGCCACGCTGCTCCTCGTCGAGCAGTACGTGTCCCGGGCACTGGACCTGGCCGACTACGTCTATCTCATCAATCGCGGGCACATCGAATTCGCAGGCGAGCCAACCGAACTCGACAGCGACAGCCTCATCGCACAGTACGTCGGTGCGAGTTCGGATTGAACGGAGGTATGACCGTAATGACACACCGACGCAGGCGTCGCGTGCTCGCACTCGTCGCAGCTGCCAGCCTGGTGGCGGCCAGCTGCGGGACGAGGCTGAGTCACGACGACATCGTGCGGGCAGGGGGCAGCACAGGAACGTCCAACGGCCAAGCCGCACCTGCCCCCTCGGCCCCGGCGGACGGAGTACCCGGAGTCCCGGGAGAGACCGGGCTCGCAAATGAGTCGGGTACGGCGGGCACTGGGTCAGGTACCGCCGACACTGGGTCAGGTACCGCGGGTACTGAGTCGGGTACGGCGGGCACCACCGCGGTAACGTCCGCGACCGACCGTCCGGGTGGGGGGACGCCGGGTGGACCGATTGTGATCGGTAGCGTCGCGGATTCGTCCGGACTCGGCTCGGCGGGATACGACCAAGTGGGAGACGCGCTGCGGGCGTGGGCCGCCGTCACCAACGCTAAGGGTGGCATCGACGGGCGACCAGTCAAGGTCATCATCAAGGATCCCGGAGGCGACGCTGCCAAGGCGCGCAGCCAGGCACAGGAACTGGTCGAGAAGCACAAGGTAGTCGCGCTGGTCGCCAATGACGGCTGGACCTCCTCCGTCAACGCGTGGAAGGACTATGCCGAGAAAAAGAAGGTGCCCGCGATCGGCGGGAATTGCTACGCTACGGTCTGGGAAACCAGTCCCACCTTCTTCAGCCAGTGTCCTTCCTTTGACGCGCAGCTTTACGGCTCCGTCTTCCTCGCGGCGAAGCACGGCCAGGGTACGAAGTTCGGCGGTCTGTTCTGCTCGGAGGATGCGGTCTGTACGACCGCCAAGGACCGCTGGTTCGGTCAGGGCTACGCGAAGCGTGCTGGACTCGATCCCGTTTACCAGGCAGACGTCTCGCTAAGCCAGCCGGACTACACCTCCGAGTGCATCCAGGCACGGAACGCCGGTGTTGAGATTCTTGCGCTAGCAACGGACTCGGCCACCACGAAACGGATTGCATCATCGTGTCGCAGGCAGAACTTCACCCCGGAGTACCTCATATCTACGTCCGTGGCGGAACCGGACCAGGCGAAGTTCATTGACGAGATCATCTCGGCGCAGCAGGCGATCCCGTTTTCCGGAACTTCCACGCCGGCCTACCAAGAGTTCGCGGCGGCATGGGAGAAGCATTATCAGGAACCACCTAACCCACTGGCGGTCAATTCATGGGCTGCGGCAAAAATCTTCGAGAAGGCGGTGCGTAGCGCGAAAGAGATTACTCGTTCAGGGCTGATCGATGCACTTTACCGATTCAAGAAAGAGCGGTTCGGAGGGCTGACCGTTCCGCTGAGCTACGGCCCCAAAGGCACCGACAGCGTCGACTGCGTTTTCTATATGAAGGCGTCGGGCGGCAACTGGAGCGCACCCCAGGGCGACAGGCCGGTCTGCTGGTGAGTGGGAACTCCCCCAACAAGTACTCAACACAGCTGGCCCGTTCTACCGCTTCGGTCGGGAGGTGCTGAGCGCAGCGATCGCCACGACCACGAACTACCTCGACATCTGCGACGACTGGGAGCCGACGCTGCAGATGCTCGAGCTTGACGGGGCGGCACGCGCCGCCGGCGTCACGGCAGTGATCGGCATGGGCGCGAGCCCCGGCAGTAGCAACCTGCTCGCCCTGCTCGCGATGAACCAGTGCGACACGGTCGACCGTGTCTACACGGCGTGGCGCGCCGGCGCGCTTCCGTCCCCGCCGATGGCGAGGAGCCGCAGACCAATGCGGCTCTCGAGCACTGGGTGCGCAACTGCACTGAGCCGATCAAGACCTGGCGCGGCGGACGGCTCGTTGACGCCTGGGGCCATCATTGCTCGCGGCATGACTTGCATTCCCGAGCGGTCCTTCGGAAGACCAGATGAAGGTCGACCCGCTGGTCGGCCCGACGGCGAGCAGCGCGATTGGCCGCCCACCTGACAATGTTTGGGCAGCGAGCACCACCCCGAGTCCGGCGATCGCTCCAACCGAAAGGTCCCATTGTCCGGCGATCAACGGGATGAGAGCGCCCAATGCGATCACGGCGATCACGGCCTGGCTGCCGAGCAGGACGTTTAAGGTCGCAAACGTGAGAAAGTGCTCGGAGGTCTTCGGCCAGAGACTGAGAACGCACCGACGAGTGCGCTCAACACCGGCAGCGCCAAGGCTTCGACTTAGGACGACCATCGGCGTCTGGAGTATTCGCCTGTCCGGTCGTACGAACCCGGTTGCACGTCGGAACTCGGCGCGGTGGGAGACAGTGCTGAGGGCGGCCGCGAGACTGCCCGACCTCGAGAGCTTCCGATGCCGAGCAGCGACAGCCTGACGCCGCCCTACCTCAGCTAGTCGCTGATCTCGTCGGCGACCACGTCAAAGAGCGGGCGGTCCATCGCGGGATGCACGTACAGCGGGTCCAGCGCTTCCATCAGCGGGGCGAAGGGGACCACTTCCTCGGGCGTGACCACCCCAGGTCGGGCGATCTTGCCTTGCAGCATGAGTCGCACGGCCATCGCCGCCGGAACGCAGGTCCCTCCGGCCATCAGTCCGTCGGGCCAGCGCTCGAGGCCGGCCGACACACGTGTCGGCTTGCCATCTCGCTCGCCGTGCGCCAGTGCCCACACCAACGGCATGCGCACGCTTCTCGGGGCGTCGGCGGGTCTCGGGAAACCATCCTCGACGAGTACGGCTGCCTCGTGAGCGGTGAGTTCGCCGGTGTCGACCCTGGCCATCGCGGCCTCGAGACCGTCGAACCACCATCCGGGTGCCACCATCACGTTGACGCAGGTTCGGAGATTCGGGAAGACACGGGGCAGCGTTACGGCCTCGGGATGCCCGATGGTGCGAACCTCAACCTCTCCGCGACCCGGATACATGAGTGCCAGCCGCTCGAGCGGTCGGACCAACTCAGCGCTTCCGTCCTTGAGGACCTGGACCTTGCCCGTGCACTCGTTCACGAGGTGAACGGTCGCCGCTGCCGGGCGGGGGCCGCCGGGTTCGGTTCGTGCCCCGGCCAGGTCCCACCCCGTGTACAGCTCGTCCACACGGTCGAGCTCGGACGCCGCGCGGACCGCAAGGAGGTTGGAAATCCCGGGGCTCAGACCCATCCCGACGAGTGCGGTGATGCCCGCATCGCGGGCGCGACCATCGAGATTCAGGACGCCGAGCGTCGGCTCCCAGTCATCGTTGATGTCAAGGTAGTCACACCCTGCCTCGATGGCCGCAGACAAGACCCGCCCGCCGAAGACGGTGAACGGCCCGAGTGTACTCACCACGACGCGGGCGTCGCGCAGGTACGCCGCGTAGTCATCCGCCAGCGCATCGAAGCCGACAGGCTTCACCTTTGGCCCCAGTTCCTCGGCCAGGGCGCCGAGTCGCTCCACGTCACGGTCGAGGACGGCCACTTCCGAGACCTCTTCGAAAGTGACCACCGTCTCCACCAGCTTGCGTCCCATCGCACCGGCTCCGCCGACGATCACGACCTTCACGACGCATCTTCTCCGTTCCTGTTGTTGGTTGGACCAGGATCTGGGCACTGTTAGCGACGACCTGCGCTGCCAGGCTGGTGCCACATTCCATAGGGACCTCCATGCTGGGCTGCGCGGCCGAACCCCTTCCACGGCAATCACGCTCAGAGGAGCGCCCGACCAGGTGCACTTTGCACCGGCAATGGTCGGGGTCTGGGCGACTCGACCGACGCGGCCCGAGGGGCGCGTTCGTTAGCATCGAGGCCCACCGGATGCGCCCGGAGAAGGACGTGCCGTGCGCAGCCGGTCAGGCACGAATGCGAGGAGGGCGCGGTGGAGGTGGACAGGAGACAGCCTTGGCCCCTGCCGAGCTTGGAGGTACGTGAGGCCATGAGCAAGCTGGCCATGGACCACGCAGCCGAGGTGCTCGACGTCGCCGACCAGGGGTGGAGGGCAGGCCAGGACTGGTTGAAGCACCGGACCGTTGCTGACGGCGAAATCCTGGCCGACCTGGATCGGCGTTTCAGCCGCAACGGACTGATGCACTGGGTGCAGATGACGATCGCGAATCCTGGGTCCCGAGTCGAGATTCATGAGTTCCCCGAACTGGAGAAGTACAGTCGCGACCTGGCGCTGCGCGGCATCGACCCTGAGGAGGCCGAGGCGTGGCGCGCCCTCCAACGGGTTGTCCTGCACTGGTGGATCTCCGCGTGTTTCACCACGTCCTTGGAGCCCGATGAGATGCGCGAGCTGATCGAGGTCTCGGTGAACTCGCTCAACACCTACCAAGACGACCTTGTCGACGCGATTGCGGCACATGTGGAGAAGGTCCGCGACGAGCTGGCCGGCGGGCCGCAGGTGCAGCGGCTGGCGACCGCACAGCTCATCCTTCAAGGGGCGCCGATCACCCGGGCCCGTGCCGAGGCTCAGCTCGGCTACCCACTGACCGGCCACCACGTAGCCGCGATCGTGTGGGTTGACTCTGAGGACGACGTCGGTGAGCTCGAACTGGCCGCGGAACAGGTGATGCGGGCATGCGGTGCGCAGCGACGCCTCACCCTGGTGGCCGCTGTCTCGGCGCTGTGGATCTGGCTGCCGGTGGCCGAGGTTCCCTCCCGGGCCGACCTTGAGGCCCACGTGGCCGAGACGCCCGGCGTTCGGGTCGTCCTTGGCCGACCCGGGGTCGACGTCAACGGCTTTCGACGAAGTCATATCGATGCCGTGGCCGCTCAACGCCTCCTTTCCCGGCTTGGCTCGCGTCGACGTGTTGTTCGGTTCGGCGATGTGCAGATGATCTCGCTGCTGACCAGTGACATCGCCGAGGCGGAGCAGTTCGTTGCCGACACGCTGGGGGCGTTGGCGACCGCCGATCCAGAGCTGCGCCACACGGTTCGAGTGTTCATCGCCGAGCAGTTCAACGCCTCGCGGGCCGCCGAGACGCTCTTCGCTCACCGCAACACCATTGATCGGCGTCTCGCACGCGTCGAAGAACTGTTGCCTCGCCCCCTGGGACAAGACCCGGCAGCTGTGGACGCGGCGCTGGCTCTCCTCGAGCTGAAGGAGGGCCGCTGACCCCACCGGTTGGTTGCCGGGCGGTGCGAGATGCCTACCGCCGCACCGCCCGGAGCGTGTCCACGCCGGTTCGGCGTCAGTCGCCGGTGCCCATTGCGCCCATGCCAACCATCACGTGCTTGGTGCGGGTGTAGTCCTCCAGCGCGTAGACCGAGTTGTCGCGGCCGTATCCGGACTTCCCGAAACCGACCCATGGCATCTCAGCGACAAATGTGATGTGGCTGTTGACCCATACCGACCCGAAGTTCAGGCCCTCTGTGAAGCGCAGCGCGCGACCGACGTCCCCCGTCCACACTGAAGCAGCTAGACCATATTCGACGTCATTAGCCCTGGTCAGCGCCTCGGCTTCGGTGTCGAAAGCCTCAATTGAGATCACCGGACCAAAGACCTCCTCGCGAGCCATCTCCGAGCCCGGCGCGATGTCGGTCAGGACGGTGGCTGGGTAGAAGAAGCCGGGCCCGTCCGGCACCTGGCCTCCCACGACGACCCGAGCGCCGTCAGCGCGGGCACGGTCCACCATCTGCGCGACCCGATCCCTCTGTGCCGCGCTGATGAGGGGGCCGAGGTCGAAGTCCGCGCCCGAAGCAGCGTCGGCACTGGTCAGCTGGGTGGCAGAGGCAGCCAGGACATCGACGACCTGATCCTGTATATCTGCATGGCAGAGCACCCGAGTCGCGGCACCGCAGTCCTGACCGGCGTTGCCGTACGCGGCTGCGGTGATCGTCGCTGCGAAGTGGTCAAGGTCTGCGTCCGGGAAGACGACCACGGGGGCCTTGCCGCCGAGCTCCAAGTGGACACGCTTGACCGTGGCAGCCGCGGCGTTGGCAACCAGCTGGCCAGAGCGCACGCTGCCGGTGAGCGCGACCATGTCGATGTGGGTGTGACTGCTGATCGCCTCACCCACCACTGCGCCGTCGCCGACCACGATGTTCAATACCCCATCGGGCAAGATCCCAGTCGCCAGGTCGGCCAGGACAAGTGTGCTCAATGGAGTGAGTTCCGAAGGCTTGAGCACCAACGTGTTGCCAGCCGCGAGGATCGGCGCGATCTTCCACGACGCCATAAGGAGCGGGAAGTTCCACGGGGTGATCGCGCCCACGACGCCAACCGGCTCCCGGCGTATGTAGGAGACCTGCCCGTCGGCGTACTGGCCCGCAGCCGGCGCCTGCGCCGTGCGAGCCGCTCCAGCCATGAACCTCAGTCCGTCGGAGACCAGCGGGATCTCGGACGCCGCAACGGCAAACGACTTGCCGACGTTGAGCGCCTCGAACGCCGCAAGCAGGTCGCTGTGGGCATCGATGGCGTCCGCGAATCGATTCAGGATCTCAAATCGCGTCCCGGGAGTGAGCCGCGACCAGGATGACTGCGCGGCGCGCGCGGCAGTGACGGCAGCGTCAACATCGGCGGCCGTGCCGACGGGCGCAGTCCCCAGTCGTGCTCCCGTGGCGGGCTCGACAACCTCCGCGATGTCGGTGCTCGTGCTCTCGATGAACCGGCCACCGATGTACTGCGCACACGGCAGCTCGTCGATGCGCGATCGGGCCTCGGCGAAGATGTCTTGGGAAAGAGCCATGTTCCAGTCCGGTCCTCTCAGTCGACTGTGGGTGTGGGCACGTAGGTCGATCCCATGGCCAGCACCGGCGCCAGCAGATCGTCGTCGACCATCTGGTCGGGCGTCGCCTGTGCGACAGGATTGCGCCGCTGGCCGGGATAGCCGACCGCCTCGCGAACCTCGGTGGCCATGTAGTAGGTGGAGGTGAGGAAGTACCAGGCGGCCTCGACAATCTCGGTCGGCCACTCGGCGACGTCCTTGGCAGTCAGCACATCCACGCCGCTGGCCAGCTCGGCGACCTCGACGAAGGCCTGGGCCAACTCGGGGTTGGCCCGCATCGCACGATTCAGCAGCGACTCGTAGCCCGGGAGGTCGATCATCCGGGGCGACCGCGCCGTTCCCGGAAACCAGAGGTCGGCGAGTCGGGCCGCACCGTCGCGGCAGGTGATGGTCATCGTCTCGGTCACAGCGGCATCCTTTGGTCGGCGGCGGTCTCGATCAAGTGCTCGGCACCACGCAGGGCGAAGGCAGTCACAGTCGGGGTTGGGTTCACCGAGGACGACGTCACGAAGACGCTGCCGTCGAAGATGAACAGGTTTGGGACGTCATGTGAGCGACCGAATCCATCAACCACCGAGGTGGCCGGGTCGTCACCGCAGCGGGCGGTGCCCAATAGGTGCCAGCCGCTCTCGGGCATCCACTCGACACGCTTGGTCGACAGTGCCCCCGCCGCCTCGTGCACCTCCACCAGCCGGTCCACGTTCCAGTCGATACAGCGCCTGCTCTCGTCCGACATCTTGTAGTGAACCTTGGGCGCCGGGATCCCGTCGCTGTCGACGAGATCGGGGTCGAGAGTGACCCGATTGTCGAAGACCGGGAGGTCTTCGATCGAGGCGGCCAGCTCGTAGCAGCGCCCGCTCAGACGCTCCACCAGCTCATGCCCTGCTACGCCGCTACGCTCAGAGAGGGGCAGATCGGCGAACAGCTCGAGTAGTGCGACCGGACCCTGATGTACGACCGAGCTCCACTTCGCGCCGCGGCGGAATCCACGACTCAGGTCGGTCTCGGCATAGTGCATCGACCAGATCGGGTGCGCCTCCGGGCCGACCCAGGGTTCGATGTCCCGGTCGTACTCCCCCAGGACTGAAACAACGGGATGCATCATCAAGTTGCGCCCGACGTAGCCGGAAGAGTTCGCGAGCCCATCGGGGAACCGCGACGACGTGGAGAGCTGGAGGAGTCGCGGCGTGCCGATACCGTTCGCGCAGATGATGACGACGGGCGCTGAGGTGTGCTGCTCGGTGCCTGCGCGGTCGATCCAGGTGGCACCGGTTGCCAGGCCTTGGTCGGAGACGGCGACTTCGCGCACCCGGGCGCCGGTCACGAGGTTGACCCCCGCGGCCAGTGCACCGGGCCACATGGCCACGTCGAAGGAGGCCTTGGCGCCCTCCGGACAGCCGTTGCTGCAGGTTCCCCAACGGGCGCAAGCCCCTCGGTCTCCGCTCGGTTGGGAGAGGATCGCCGAAGTGCCGGGCCACCAGCCGATGCCGAGCTTGTTGAAGGTCTCGGCCGCAAGACGGCCGGCCTTGCCGATCGGCAGGGGTGGCTGCGGCGGGCCTTGGCCCGGCGGATAGGCCGGGTAGCCGCCGAGGCCGGACACGCCGATCAGCTCGTCGACCATCTCGTAGTAGGGCTGGAGATCCTCGTAGGTGATCGGCCAGTCGTCGGCGATGCCATCCACTGACTTGACGCGGAAGTCGGAGGGGATGAACCGAGGCCACTCCGCCCAGAACAGGACACTGCTGCCGCCGACGCCGTTGTACATGAAGGGGTGGACGTCGGAGTCCTTGACGTTGATCGGGTAGTCGGACGGTCCCTTGCGACGGTTCGGGTTGGGGTTCCAGGCGCCGGCAGCCAAGAGCTCTCGCTCGAGCTTGTCGCTGGGGTAGTCGGCGACGTTGGGCCATTCGCCCTGCTCCAGAACGGTGACCTTGAAGCCGCTCTCCGCCAGCATCCTGGCTGCTGTCACGCCGGAGGGCCCGGCCCCAATGACCAAGGCATCGATCTCCGTGCGGACGCCGTTGGGCCCAATACTCATGCTTGCCCCTTTCCGGACAGCGCCCGTGCGCCGGACGTTGCCCACTCGTCTGTCGACTTCAGCCAACCTCGGTTCTCGAGAAGCTCTCGGCAGGTACTTCCCTCACGCCACTCATCACTCGCCAGCAGTGCCCGATGGAAGGGCAGCAACGTGGTGATGCCGTTGATCTCCATGCGCTCCAATGCGGTGCGCATCTTCTCGGTGGCGTCAGCGCGGCTGTCTCCCCACACAATGACCTTGGCGATCATCGGGTCGTAGTACGGCTGCACGACATCACCGTCCTCGACCCCTGCGTCGACCCGAATGCCGTCACCCTTGGGTGAGACGAAGAAGGCGACTGTGCCTGGGGCCGGGCGAAACCCCTTGGCTGCGGATTCGGCGTTCACTCGGCACTCGATCGCGTGTCCCCGTACCTGGATGTCGGACTGAGCAAAGCCGAGCCGCTCGCCGGCTGCGATCCTCAGCTGCAGTTCGACGAGATCGACGCCGGTGACCATCTCGGTCACCGGGTGCTCCACCTGGATGCGGGTGTTCATCTCGAGAAAGAAGAACTCCTCCCCGACAAGAAGACCCTCGATGGTGCCGACGGAGGTGTACTGGGCAGCACGTGCCGCGGCGATGGCGATCTCGCCGAGGCGGGCGCGCGTGTCGTCGCTAAGCGCGGGGCAGGGTGCTTCTTCGATGAGCTTCTGGTGTCGGCGCTGGATCGAGCAGTCGCGCTCGTAGAGGTGCACCACGTTGCCGTAGTTGTCCGCGACCACCTGGATCTCGACGTGGCGCGGGTCTTCGAGGTAGCGCTCGAGATATACGGTGTCGTCGGAAAAGAATCGAGCTCCCTCTCCGGCTGCGCCCTCAACAGCTTCGTCGAGGTCGTCGGGGCTGAAGGCGACCCGGAATCCCTTGCCGCCGCCGCCGCTCGCTGCCTTGACCGCGACGGGGAATCCGATCTCTGCGGCGGCGGCATGCGCGTCGGCTCCCGCGACGACAGGAGACGTGGTGCCTGGCACGACGGGAATCCCAGACGCGGCCATCGTCTGCCGGGCGCGGATCTTTGAGGCCATCATGTCCATGGACTCCGGGCTCGGCCCGACGAAGACGAGACCAGCGGCGGCGCACGCGCGGGCGAATCCGGCGTTCTCCGCCAGCAGCCCGTAACCGGGATGGATTGCTTGAGCTCCTGTTGAAATTGCTGCCTCGATGATCCGGTCGATGCGCAGGTAGCTGTCCGCGACGGGCGCGGAGCCGATCTCGACCGCCTCGTCGGCTTGACGCACGTGCATGCTGCTGGCGTCAACGTCGGAATGGACAGCTACCGACTGGACGCCGAGCCGCCGAAGACTGCGCATCACCCGGACAGCGATCTCACCGCGGTTGGCGACAAGCACCTTCTCGAACATGTCCCTACTCCCCCATCCTCACGAGGAGGTCGCCATCGTCGACTTGGGCGCCCTCGGCGACGTGGACGGAGACGACGACGCCGTCCTCTTCTGCCTCGATGGGGATTTCCATCTTCATCGACTCGAGGATGATCAGGACGTCGCCCTCGCTGACCCGGTCTCCGGGAGCGGAGAGCACCTTCCAGACCGTGCCGACGCAGTCCGCCAGGATTTCACTCACGTTGGTCGTCTCCATATCTCAAATTGCCAGTTGGGTCTGCGCCACCAGTCGGGCCGAGGCGGGCGCTGTGTTCAGGAGCGGCCGCGCCAGTCCGGTCGCGGCAGGTTGCCGCCGGCCGACATCGATCCGAGACTGGCCTCGAAGAACGTGGCCACGATCTCTCTGGTCGCCCGCGGGTCGATCATGTGCTCCACGCCGAAGGCCTCGGCCGTCCGCCAAGGATCGACCAGGGCACCCATCCGGGCTTCGATCTCCGCACGCAGCTGCTCGGGGTTCTCCGAGGCCTCGATCTCACGTCGATACGCTGCCTCCACGCCTCCCTCGATGGGCAGATCTCCCCACTCGCCGCTGGGCCACGCCAGGCGCAGCCCGAGCTTCTCCGGGTTGGACGTCGCCGAGACCGCAAGCCCATAGGACTTGCGCACCTGGATGGTGACGACGGGAACGGTCGCCGAGATGATCGATTCCATCGCTTTCAGTCCCCAGCGCAGGGTGTTGTCCTTCTCCGCCTGCGGACCCACCATGAAACCGGGGACGTCGACGAAGTAGAGGATCGGCAGGTGGAAGGTGTTGCAGAGACTGATGAGCCGCACCTGCTTGTCACAGGCTGCCGCGTCCATCGCGCCGCCCAGGCTCTGCGGGTTGTTAGCCAAGACGCCGATCGGGATGCCGTCGATCCGAGCCAGGCCGGTGGTCAGGCTCTTGCCCCAGCGCGAGCCGATCTCGAAGAACGAGTCTTGGTCGACCACTGCTTGGATGACCCGCGAAGCGCGGTAGGCCTGGCGACGGTTCTCCGGGATGATTTCGAGCAGTTCCGGCGCGCGGCGGGTGACGGGATCCGTGCACGGTGCGCGCTCCGGCAACTGCCAGGCATTCTGCGGGAGGTAGCTCAGCACCCTCCGCATCTGGTTCATCGCGTCGTCCTCGTCCTCGGCAAGGTTGTCGACCGCGCCGATGCTCGTGACCAGCTTCGCGCCGCCGAGGTCGAACTTGTCGATCTCGATCCCGAGTGCCCGTCGAACCAGGGGCGGGCCACCGGTGATGAGGACGCTGTCCTTGGTGATCACCGAGAAGTGGCTGGCAAGTGCGCGTGCCGATGCGGCTCCGACCGCGACTCCGCTGACCATGCTCAGCACCGGCACCTCGGAGAGCACTTCGAAGCAGCGGTTCCAGCTGATGGAGTTGTTGAGGTAGGCGTGGCCTTTCTCCTCCTGGCCCGCGACGTCGCCGCCGACACCCTCGACAAAGAGCATCAGCGGGATCTTGTAGTCGTGGGCCAGGTCGTCGATGAAGCCGCCGGTCCCGCCCTTCATCCGGTCAAGGTAGGTCTGGGGCGCTCCGCCGCGCACGGTGAAGTCCTCGCCGCCGAGTGCCACGTAGCGCCCGTCGACCTTCGCCAGACCGCAGACATAGCTGGACGGCAGGGTGCCGAGCTTGTTTCCGAGGGCGTCGTACTCGTGGTAGACCGCGAACTCGCCGATCTCGCTGAACGACTCGGCGATCTTCTCGATCCGCTCTCGGATCGTGTAGCGGCCCTGCTCCCGCTGACGGTTAACGCGCCGTTCGCCACCCAACTTGCGGGCGCGCTCGCGGCGCACGTCGAACTGCCGCAGTTCGGCCTCCCAGGAGAAGCCCACTGTCGATCGGCCCGGCTCCCCCGAAGAATCCCGCTCGGCGGGTCTGTTCTCGGTCATCGCTCCACCTCATAGACGTAGTCGGGATCGATATCGCGTGAGAGCAAGTGCTTTTGCACGACGCCTGTACCCGGGCTTCGCACGAACTCGCCGCCATCGGTTACTGCCACATAGCGTGGGACGGCAAAGCCAGGCAGCACGCTGCGGCAGTAGGCAATGAACTCGGCCGGATCCACATCGCGCCCGTCCTCGGGAATCACGAAGACCTTGAGCTCGTCCTCGCCTCCATGCTCATCCGGCACAGCGACAGCGATGCACTCCCGCACACCCTCGGCCGAGGACATCGTGCGCTCGAGCTCCCAGGCGGAGATGTTCTCCCCGCAACGACGGAAGCTATCGGTGCGCCGGCCGTCGAAGTAGAGGTAGCCGTCCTCATCGAGATGGCCCGAATCGCCGGTGTGGAACCACAGGTTTCGCCACGCAGTGACTGTCGCGTCCGGCCGCCGCCAGTACCCGAGGGCGCACAGGTGCGGGCGCATCGGCCGGAAGACGATCTCACCTGTCTGTCCGACCGGCAGGTCGCGGTCCCGATCGTCAACGATACGTAGGTCGATCGCAGGATGAGGCCGACCGGCAGAGCCCCGACGTCGTGCACCATCGCCGCCCATCGCGATCGCGTCGCACTCGGTTTGCCCGAACAAAGTCAGGATCGGGATGCCCAGTCGATCCTCGAAAACCTCGTACGCGATATCGGGCACCGGTGCGCAGAGCATGCGGGTGAGCGGGAGCGAGCCCGGCTCCGGCAGGTCCCCCTGAGCCAGCATCGACAGCATCGAGCCGACGCCGAGCGCCCAGGTCGCACCGAAGTGCCGGATGTCGTCGAAGAACCCCGACACGCTGAAGCGCTCTCGGAAGGCCAGCACACTGCCGGTCTGGATAGCGGCCGTGATGAGGACGTGCGCGTCGACGTGGAAGAACGGTAGCGGGAAGTAGCCAACGTCGCCTTCGTCGAACTCCATCGCGGCCGCCCAGATCTCGGCCAGGTTCGAAAAGTAGGCACGCGGGAGCATCACGCCTTTGGACGGTCCGGTGGTGCCCGACGTATAGAGAATTGTTGCGAGGTCCTCTGGCTGGAACGACACCTGAATCGCATCGAGTTCCTCGAACAACGCGGGCGCCACGGGTTCCGGCGCGACGTCCTCGATGACCAGGACGTCAATAGCGCTCGTCTCATCGACCCGCCCGACCAGGGATCGCTGACAGACGACCAGACCAGGGTCGGAATCCGTCAAGACGTGCGCCATCATCGGGCCACGGAGCTCGGTGTTGATGGACACCTCGATTGCGCCGGCCCACCAGATGCCGAACATCCAGGCCACACGCTCGAACGAGCTGCCGCACAACAGCCCGACACGATCCCCCGGATGGACGCCTCGGCGTCGCAGCACCCCGGCCGCCTCCCGGGCCTGCCGAACGAGCTCGCCGACCGTCACCTCGTGATCACGGGTACGCAAGATCGCACGACTCGGGTCCTGCCTCGCCGCACGAATGAGATCGTCAACCGGCCCGACCCGGTCGAAGACCAGGCGATCTGGGCAGTGGCGCAGGGCGACGCTCACGCTGATTCCCTTCGACGAGGGTGGACACCTGCAGTTGCTCGATGGTTCAACACCGGCATCGCCAGCCGCCACGACCAAATGAGGCGTACCGCCGCCGAGAGTGGTGCAGTGTGCACCGGACGCGGCCGCCGTTGCCTTGCTACAAATCGATGCCCGCGCCCATCGCCGCCGCATCTTGTCCGAAGGAGCAACCCATGGGTCGTGCATCGATAACCGGCAGGAAGTCGTCTAGCGGCCTGAGCAGGGCCCTAGTTCCGGCGCTGACGTTCGTGGCCGTCGGGGTTGGCGGCGCGTTCGCCACCGGCCGGGAGGTCATCGAGTTTGGAGCAGCTTACGGTGCGCTTGGCTGGGGAACGGGCGTCTCAGTGATAGTCGCCTTTGCTCTGATCGGCTACATCTTCTATGAAATGGCTCGCAGGCATCAACTTTTTGACTACCGCAGCATGCTGCGGCATTTGATCGGTAGATTCTATTGGCTCTTCGATGTCGTCTACGTCTTCCTGGCTCTCATCATCCTTGGGGTGCTGGCTTCGGGCTCGGGAAGCATCCTCGAGGTGACGCTTGGGCTCAACCACTGGATCGGCGTGGGTCTGGTAGTCGTCGCGACCGGACTTGTCGTATTCAGTGGCACGCAATTTATCGAGCGATTCAACGGCATCAATTCAACATTGCTGATATTCGGTTACGTGTTGTTCGGCCTTCTTGTGATCCCGGGGAACTGGGGCCAAGTCGTGAACATCCTTAACTCCGGCAACCATGAACTCCAGCCGGACGCCAGTATCTGGAGCGCGGCGTTGACGGGCCTCGTCTACGCTGGCTTGGCGACGGTAGTCTTTCCCGCAACACTTATCACGGTTCGACATCTGCGCTCCCGGCGCGAGGCGGTTGCGGCAGCCGGACTGACGAGCGGGTTCTTCGCCCTGCTTTGGTTCCTCACCTACTTCTCGCTGATTGGATTCTATCCACAGGAAGATGTTTTCGATGCTCCAGTCCCGTGGCTGCAGATGCTTCAAGGTCAGGGGAATTGGGTGGTTGTCGTCTACGGAATTCTGGTGGGATGGACCTTGATCGCCACCGCTGTCGGGCTGACCCATGCTGTTCTGGTGCGCGTTGACCAGAACCTACGAGATTTCGGCCGCCAGCCGCTGTCGGGGCGGGCCCGAGGCGGAGTCACGGTCGGGGTATTGGTCGTGTGCTTGGGGCTTGCTCAGATTGGCATCATTGACTTGATCGCCGTCGGTTACTTCGCGGGTGGAGTAGCACTCATTGCAGTGTTCGTCGTGCCGCTAGTCTTGCGTGGCGGGAATCTATTTCTCCCTGGGACCAACGTGGTTTACTTGCCTGACAGGTCGGATTCAAAACTCGAGACTGAGCGGACCGCAGCTCACGATTGAGTAATGTGATGCGTAGAGGCCTGGAGGTGTGTCGGAGCAGTCCTACTTGAGGTGGCGCAACCAGTTCGGGGCCTGAAAGCCGAGAACGCCATCCGGCTGAAGGAGTTGGAGACGGAGGACGCCCGGCTCAAGCGGCTGCTGGCTGACGCCGAGCTGGAGAAGGACGCGCCGCGGGAGATTGCTACGCCGCTACGCGGGCGCGCATCTGAACCCTCAGCGCCTGCGTAGCGGTCTGCACCCAGTGATCGGACTCTCGACCAAGTGAGGCGTACTGCCGCCGAGGGTGGTGCAGTGTGCACCGGACGCGACCGCCGTTGTCCTGTTACATATCGATGACCGCGCCCATCACCGCCGCATCTCGTCCGAAGGAGAACCCATGGGTCAGGGCTCGACCAGCAACCAGGTGACTCACCGGCTGGTGCCTCGCGAGATCAACGGGTTTTGGCGTGCACGGATTCACCCGTGGTCCTACGACTTCGACTACCTCGGACATCTGACGGCGGCGATCTACCCCAAGGCCTTCGAAGAGGGCCGGGTGCGATACCTCGCCGAACGCTGGGCCACGCCACGGCCGGCATATGTCGTCGCGTCGCACCGCATGGAGTACCTCGCCGAGATCCGGGAGACCACCGAGCCACTTCAGGTACTGATCCGCCCGCTTCACGTCGGCCGGTCGAGCCTGCGGCTGGAGGAGGCGCTCCTCGACCCGGACGAGCGCGTCTGCAACACCTCGGTGGTCACGCTCGTCGCTTGGGACACCACCGCCCGCCGATCGCGTCCCCTGACGATCCCCGAGCGCACGGCGCTGGAGCACGACATGGCCACGTTGACCGGAGCCGGATCCCCCCTCATCCCATGACGGCTACGGCCTTCACCACGCAAAGCACCTAAGGAGACACATGAGGACCACCCAGACCCGTACCACGGGCCCTGCACCGCAGCGCGTCCTGGTCATCGGCGGCGCCGGCGAGATGGGCACCCACACCTGTGGCGTCCTGGCCGGGGCCGACGAGATTGCCGAGGTGATCATCGCCGACCGCGACATCGACCGAGCACGGGAGCTCGCCGCCACGCTGGGTGTCAAGGCGACGCCGCTCCAACTGGACCTCACCGACTCTGGCAGCCTCAAGGAGGCTCTCGGTAAAGCCGACATCGTGCTCAACACCGCCGGGCCGTTCTACCTGTTCGGCAAGCACGTCCTGAACGCCGCGATCGAGGCCGGCACCACCTACCTCGACATCTGCGACGACTGGGAGCCGACCCTTGACATGCTCCAGCTCGACGACGCGGCCCGGGCCGCCGGTGTCACCGCGGTCATCGGCCTAGGCGCCAGCCCGGGCATCAGCAACCTCCTCGCAGCGCTCGCGATGAGCGGCTGCGACACCGTCGAGCGGGCCTACACCTGCTGGCGGGCCAACGGCTACCCGCCGGTGCCGGAGGGCACCACCCCGCCCGAGGCCACGGCCGCCGTGGTGCATTGGGTGCACAACCTTGCCGCGACCATCAAGGTGTGGCGTGGCGGCAAGCTAGCCGACGCGGAGCCGCTCGAGGAGCGCCGGCTCGCCTACCCCGGCTGGGGCGAGGAGTCGGTGTGGGTCTGTGGGCACCCCGAGCCCCTGACCCTGGGTCGAGTTCGACCCGAGCTCAAGGAGTCACTCAACGTCATGAGCTCTCGTCCGCTCCTGATGGAGGCCCTAATCAAGACCGCGGGACGGGTCCGGTCCGGCGAGCTCACCGTGCCCGAGGCGGCCAACGCACTGGTTGCGGAGCCGAACACCATGGGCCGGGCCGCGGGCACCGCTCCCAACCTACCGGTGCTGTTCGGGCTCGCCGAGGGCATCAAGGACGGCAGGCCGGTGCGCGTCGGTGCCCGGCCGCTGGCGGTCCCGAACGCGAGCATGGGCACCATGACCGGCATCCCGCTTGCCGTGGGCGCGCTGATGGCCGCGCGCGGCGAGGTCACCGCTCCTGGCGTGCATGGCCCCGAAGGCGCCATCGACCCAGCGGCGTTCTTCCAGCTGCTGGCCGAGTTCGCCGACCAGGGGACGACCGAACGCCAGGACGTCGTCGAGGTGGTCAGTGACTTCATCGGCGCCTGAGCATGGGCTGCGCCGGGCATCGAACCCGTCGAGTCGATCCAGGATGTAGCCGGGCGTGGTGAACAGTGCACCAGGTCGAGCATGCGACGAGTGGGTCCTGCAGTAGTACCCGCCCCATCGAGATGGGGAAGGTAGGACACAGTCCTTGGCCGTGAACCTCCAGCCCCTATCTAGAAGCGAACGCACCATGTCAAGCATCGAATCTGTTGCCGATCCATACGTGGACACGATCAGAAACGTCTGCTCGGCAGTCACCGCTCACGACGTCGATCGGGTTCTGGGCTACTTCGACGACGGCTGTGTCTTCGTTGACGGCACGACTGGCGAGCAGGGCGGCAAGGACAGCCTGATCGGTTTCCTCGACCAGATGTACGCGATGTTCCCCGACTATTCCCCTCGCGTCGCGGCCGCGCACGTCGACGGCGACACCATCGGGGTGGTCTATGAGCTGACCGGGACGCTGAACGGGCCAGCTGGGGCTACCACCGGCAAGCGCCTGCGCTGGATGGCGACGGCGTTCAGCACCTTCGCCCCGGGTTCGCTCGCGATCATTCGAGACGTCTACTGCTTCGATGCGGCCGCGCTGGAGCAGCAGCTCCTTGAGGCGCAGCAGGCCTGACTTGCCGTCAGTCACAGGGAGGACAGCATGGAGAACGAAGAAGTCCTCGACGTCATCGTGGTTGGCGCGGGCTTGTCTGGGCTGGTTGCTGCGCGTCGTTTGCGGCAGGCGGGGCTCACCTCGCTGCGAGTGCTTGAGGCCCGCGACCGCGTGGGGGCCGGACCAAGCAGCCCCGACTCAAGACGGGCCGCGTCGTGGAGGAAGGCGGCCAGTTGGTCGGGCCGCAGTACAAGCGGCTGATCGCTCTGGGCAAGGAACTCGACGTGCCCACTTGGCCGCACCACCAGCACGGCAAGCACGTCTTCGAGCGCAAAGGCCGGGTGCTGCGCTTCGCTAGCTATATGCCGTGGGCAAGCGATCCGCTCGGGTCTGGCGATTTCGCTCAGTCGCTGATGCGACTCGACCGGTTGGCCAACGCCGCTCCCCAAAACGACGAGCTGCACACCTCGAAGGCCGCCGAGCTCGACTCCCTGACGTTCGAGTCCTGGGTACGACGGACCACGAAGACGGCGACCGCACGGACCATGTGGTCGATCATCGGCGCCCTCACGCTTGCGGACCTACAGAAGCGCGCTGCTTCTTATCGCGCGAAGTTGGCCTGATCGGTGTCACTGATGCAGCGAGAAGACTCAAACGAAACCAGCAACTTGCGCAACGCATGGTGGACGGGCGTCGATCAACCATCCAGGACAGCACATATTGTGCCGTCAACTGACATGGAATGACACCTCGGGCCCTAGTCAGAGCGGAGAGTGACCGTGTCAACCTGAGCTGGCCCGGAGTGACGGTTCGAAGTGGCTCCCGACAGCGACTACATCTTCATCGACATGCTCAAGGGCGCGCCCTGGTCCAGGGTCGCCGACCAGGTCCCCGAGTCGGATGGCACCCGACTCAAACGCGAACTGGGACGGTACGTCGGGAGGTTTCACACTGACCCGAGCGTCCTTCGGCGCGACGACCAGCGGGTGTCCGTTCGCGTTGCACGCGGTCGTGGTGCTGCCCAGCGGGGCGATCCAGGCGTCATCGTGCATGAATAGGCCGACGTCGTCGACCACGACGGTCCAGCGCGGACCCGAACGCCAACAGCTACAAGACCGGCACGACTGTCGACGCCAACACGCCGGAGCGCCACGTGTTCGCGTACCTCGCCAGCTTCGCCTCGAACGCAAAGACAGCGCTGAAGGTCACGTGCTCGTCAGCTCCGCCGCGGCCGCCGGTTGAAGTCGCTTGCCGGTCAGTCGCATGTAGACGTCTTCGAGGCAGGCGCGTCGCACGAGCGCGGACTGACGCTGGTTCTCGTTCAGCGCCGAGACAATCGCGCATCCCGGACATGTGCGCCGAGCGTGGCGCCGCCGAGCACTTCTCACATCCTCCGATCAACGACTTTGCCGAGCACCTGGCCCACCGCGCAGCGTTAAATAGGTCATTTCCAGCCGTAACGCTTCGTTCAGCTTTTTCGGGTTCCGCGTCGTTGAGTGCCTCGCCGACGTTGCCGAGTGAGTCGACAATTATCGCGTACGAACGAACGGAGGTTCGGGAGCGCATCTCGCTTCGTACCCGTCTCAACGGCGGGCAGTGGTCTCATCCTTCAGCGAGTGGGTGCGCCCGGCGGAGGCCATCGAACCTGCTGAAGTCCTTATCCGTGGTAGCGAGCACTGCGCCCGACTCCCGCGCGACGGCCGCGATGTGCGCGTCGGTCACCAAGTTCCCGCGCGCATCGCTCTTGCGGCAGAGCGCCTTGAACAGCTCCCAGTGTCGCTCGCCTGGCTCCAGGGCGATGCAGTTGTCGTGGCCGCGGATCTCGTCGGCGAACGTCAGCGCCACGTCGAGCGGGCTTGGCGGATCGAATATCCGCGGATGGGTCACCACACGCACGAAACCGGTGAGCACCAGGCTGGTCACACCGAACAGCTCATCGCCGTTGAGGCCGGACTCCAACCATGATCGATACTCGGCGTGCCTCGGCGCATCCTCTCGATGAGCATAAACCAAGACGTTGACATCGAGGCAAATCATTCGGACTCGTCCATGAGATCTTGCAATGCTGACGAGTCGTCGAGGTCAACTCCGGGCTGGAGCCCATTGCCCCGGAACGTCGTCAACGAAACCGGACTCGCCTGCCGCTGCCGCACCCTGGCCAACGACTCGCGCACGGCATCCGCGATCACGTCGTTGAGGCTGCGATGGGTCCGTGCCGCTACCGCCTTCGCCTCGGCAAGTAGGTCATCATCCAGCCGGATCGTGGTCCTCATGCATCAAAGTGTCACGAGCATGCACAAAAATGTCAACCGCGTCGCTCCGAGGTTGCCCACGCCAGGTGCAGCCGTGTGGTTAGTGTGCAAGTCCCCCCTCGGACACCGGTGGGTGAAGTCTATTCCCGTATCTTCCAGCGTTTTCCGGTTGACGCGACGGCGTGGCGCACAGCGCCCGCCGCCGTGTCGCGTTGTGCGGCCAGCTCCGCGCAAGCGGGGTGACGGCCGTGGTTGAGACGTTCGTGCCGGTGGTCGTCCCCTGGTCCCAACCCCGTTTCTGGCCGCGGCAGAACACGTCCTGCAAACGGCATGTCGGCTGGCCGGGTCCTGCTGGCCGCGACACCAGCGCAGGGCATGCTGGTGATCTACACGATGGGTGCGCTCGAGGCGATGGTCACGGCACTGGCACGCCGCCACGGCGGCGGTGATCGAGCGTGAGTTGCGCTCACCACAGCCCAGGTGCCGCGGAGCTAGACGCGGCGCGCCTCGTGTTGGAGCGGAATGGGCGTCACACCAGCCGACCTGCTCGGCGCCACATCGCGGCGTCGCCACATACCGGCCTTCGCCGCGTACATTCCGCAGGTCGCTCGGCTGGCACCCGCCGCGTGTACTGGTCGTACTGGGGTCGCATCCAGCAGCATTGGGGCCACCGGCGGCTCGATGAGCCCACAGCGTCGGAGATCAAACTGTTGGCCGAGCACGTCCGCACGCATGTCGTGTTCCGCCGCAACGCCCGCGGCGGCCGCAGCGCTGCCGAACACCTGATCGCCGCGCTGCGGTGTCTGTACCTGCCCTCGACGCGGCGTGCGGTCGCCGATAACCGGCTGGCCGAGATCAACCACACCGCAGCTGCCACCGGCAACGACCCCGCACTGGACACCCTGACCCCCACGCTGACGAACGTGCTCGCCACGGCGCTGCAGCTGTTCTGGGTCACCACGTAGGTCATGCGGCATCTCCATCGGCGCTGTCGATCTGATCCTCCCTGACGGCTGCACCACTAGCGCGGCGCTCCCGCCGGCTGGGTTGTCTCCGGGGGAGCGTCCGGGTCCGCCGGCCGGTACTCGTCCACATACTCGACCTCGGCGGCCTCAATCAGATCGCCGAGCCAGGACCGCCATTTCTCCAGCTTTCGCTGTTGGGTGAGCTCGGTCTTGAGTCGATCGGACACCTGCTCGAAGGAGAGCTGCTGCTCCGTCTTGACCGACTGGACGTAGCCGACGTTCCATCCGTGCTTGGTCTTGACCGGGCCGAACGTCGAACCCTCCGACGCGCCGAAAGCGGCTTTGGCGAAGCCCTTGTCGAGTTGGTCGGCGGCGAGGGTCCCGAGATCTCCGCCCTTGTCCCTGGTGCTGCCGTCCATCGAGCTTTCAGCAGCGAGCACGGCGAAGTCAGCACCACTGTCAAGTTCAGCAAGGATGTCGCTGGCCTTCTCGCGGGTGTCGACAACGATGTTGCGCAGGTGTCGCCGTTCGGGCACGACCATCTCGTCGCGCCGCTTCTCAAACGTTTGGCGAACTTCCTTGTCGGTCACCTCCCCCAAGTCGGATGTGACCTCGGAGAACAGTCTCGACGTCGCAAGCTGTCGCTTGACCTCATCCAGTACGTCCCGCTCCGCTAGCCCCTGGGTGGACAGGAACTGCACGAAACCGGACCTGTTGTCATTCAGCTGGTCCTCGATGATCTTGCCCAGGGCATCCTGAGCCGCTTTGTCGGCGATGACGACGTCGCGTTGGCTGGCGGCTCGGTCGAGGATCATGCTCACCGCGATAGCCTTCGCGGCGTCTCGCCGGAACCGGTCTGCTTCGGCACCGCCTTCCGGCCGCTTTACGCCGTACAGTGCGGAGAGCGCGTCGACGCGGTGCTCGAACTCGTCCTCTGTCACGACCGTGTCGTCTAGCTGTAGTACCGCATCGTCCGGCAGGGCGGTAGCCCAGTCGATTCCAATGTGGACAAGCGAAGCCAGTAGTGTCACGGTAGCGGCGATCATCGTGGCCACCGCGGCGCGGGCACGAGGAGTCATGTCCGGCCACCGGGCCACTGCGGCGAGATTCGGCCTTCTCACGCCGTCACTTCCTTCTTTGTTGCGGGCACCCTTGTCGGGGATTCATCACAGTCGTCGTCCTGTCGCGGTGCGCGTAACCCGGTCACGAGCAGCGCTGCGAGGTAGGAGCACACAACGCCGGCGGCGAGCAGCACGCCGAACTCCCGTAGCAGCGCAAGTCCGGATAGCGCGAGCACGAGGTAGCCGGCCGTAGCCGCCAGCGCGGCGATGCCGACCCTGCGCCACGCACCGGCCGCGGAGCGTCCCCGCCCGGTCATCATGACCGCGAACTCACATCCCGTGGCGGTGGTTAGCGACCCGATGGCGACCGTGAGCGGGTTGAGCGACCCGGCAAGCAGCCAGACCAGCGCGAGCACCCACCCGATCGCGAGCAGCACCGTGAGCACCGCCCACGCGGCGTCCTTGCGTCGAGAAAGGCCGAGAGCGAGGACGAGGCCGACGAGCGCGATCCCTGTAAGATTGATCAGGGTTCGCCCGCCAGAGACGAGGTCGAGTCCGCGGGAGGTCAGCACGGGAATGCCCACTACTTCCGCGTCAATGCCCGGTGGAGGTGGTGGCATCGTGCGGCGGATGTCCTCGACGAGCTTTCGTTGTCGATCGACGTCCTTCGGCGCGACGCCGAAGGTCATCAGCGCGGCGGAGCCGTCCGGCACAGCTACCGCGGACGTGAGGTAGCTGGGCAACAGGCGAATCGCGGCCGACAGCTGCGACGCGGACGGATCAGAGCCGAGGAAGCGCAGCAGGTCCGCGATGCTGACGATCGGGTGTAGCTGGTCACCGTGCTCACGGACCAGCGCCTCTTGGGTCTGCCGGGTCCACGCCAGTGCCTGCGTCGACAGTACGTCGTCGCCTCGCAGAACGATACTCAGCTCGCTCGACGACCCGAGCACCCGCTCTGCGGTCCGGACATCGGCGAGCTCGGGAAGGCCGTCGGCGAGCTGGTCCGGCCGCGCCTCGATGCCGATCCGCGGCAGGGCCGCCCACCCCAGCCCCGCGATGAGGACCGCGAGCCCGAGCGCGACGAGCCGCGGCCACCAGCGGTGTCTCACCGGCCGTGGGGCGGCGTCCTCGCCGCTGCTGTCAAGGTCGGCGCCCGGAACGGGGCCGAACATCCGGCGCACCACCAGAGCGAGACCGAGGATCACCAGAACCCCGACCGCGAGGGCGATGCCCAGCTCGCGAACGAACGGCAAGGGCGACAGCGCGAGCGACGCGAATGCTGTGGCGCCGGCGACCGCTGTGACCACCACTCTGCGGCGGTGTCCCGGCTGCGAGAGGTAGAACGGGTAGTCGCTGCCGATGCCCATTAGGATCGGCAGGAACGCAACGACCCCGAGCGAGAGCGGGTGTTGCAGCCACCCGAACGCGGCCAGTGTCAGGGCTGTGCCGCCCAGCGCGACCGCCAACGGCCGCAACCGCGCTCGCCTACGGCGGCTCCAGGGCAGCGCCACGAACACGATCCCGACCGCAACTACCGCGACGGCGCCGAGTACTGGCATCTCCTGCTGGGCGCGGTCACTAAGCCCGGAAGCAACGACCGGGACACCGGTAACGGTCGTCTCGGCGCCGAGGCCGGCGTCGTCGACCGTCGAACGAACGGCGTCGGTCAGTCTGCCCGCCGCACCCTGGTCGAGGTTGGCCCGCGGCCGGACGAGCACCGCGACCGTCCGGGTATCGGGAACGACGGCCCGCCACTGAGGCCGGGGCTCGCTGTTGTCGCCGAACACGACTGACGCTACGAACTTCGGATTACGCAGCGTGGGAAGGCCCGCGGGCAGGCCTTTGACGAGAAGCGTGCCGTAGCGCTCGTCGAACCGGGCGACCGCATCGCCGCCTGCCTGCTCGGCCTCGGCGTCGTCGGCTCCGCGCTCCTTGGCGTTCTCCACCGCCAGATTCCGCAGCGCGTCGCGGTGGCCGCTAAGGCGAGCGAGCAGGTTCTGCGCGGAGCCTGCTGTCTGGTTCAGGATAGTCGCCGGACCGTAGACGTCGGCGACGTCCGGCAGCTGGTCGAGCTTACCCTCCAGCCGCAACAGGCGCAGCAGCTTGTCCTGCTCCAGGATGAGTTGCCGCGGCTGTTCCGACTCGAGCAGGACGACAACCGGATCGCCGCCGAACTCGCGCGCCTTCGCTTCCATCTGCTCGTACGCCGGGTCGCCTGCGGGCAGGAACGACCGCATGGAGGTATCGATGCGTACCTGGAGCAGTCCACCAACGGCGAGCACGGACAGCACTCCGATGAGCGTCGTGGCGATGACCCGGCTATGCACCGAACGTGGCGCCGGGGCCGTCATACGGTTCCGAAACCAGGCGGCGATGCCACGCACACGGTGCCTCATCCGTCGCCGCGCTCCACGCGTGGGTACTTGCCTGTGAACGGCTCCGGCGACGCCGCCGAACCGGGCTTCGGGTACGGGTTGGCCCAGGTCGTCGGATCAAGCTCGCTCAATGCCGTGAACGGGATGTTGCGCAGGCTGCCCTGGTTGAAGATCGGCGTCAGGCGCACCGCCCGAACCCCGTTGTCCATCAGCAGGTCGAATGACGAGCCGAAGTTGGGGAAGAACGCCCCAATGTCGGTGCCGTAGGGCTTGAGGTATGCCAGCATCGGGTTCACGTCCTTGAGCAGTGCCCGGGCCTCCGGGATGAGCGCGCGGGCATCCGCTCCGACGGCGGGTACGCGTTCCAGCGTCGCAGGTGCCGCGTCAAGTGCGCTGTCCAGCGAGGGAAGCAGGTCTCGCAAGTCGCGGCTGACGGCAGGCAGTTGCAGCAACGCCTTGTTCAGGGCTGGTGCGGCGTTGGTGAGGTCCTCGGCGACCGGCGCGAGCGACTGCGACAGTTCGGAGAGATCAGCCGTCGCCGTCTTCGCGTTGTCCAGCAGCGCGGGCATCGCCCGCATGGTGCTCTCGAGTGCCTCGCGCTGTCCCGACGTCGCGCGCGTGATGCGCTGGGTGTTGCGGACAACATTCGCGATCCGACCCCTGCCGGTGTCTAGTGCCCGCATGATGGTGCTGGCCTGCCTGGTCAGGGCTTTGAGGTCGTCGGTCTGGGCCGCGAGGGCGTCGAGCGCGACGTGGCCCTCCCTGCCGAGATGTCCCATGCCGGACAGCAGCTTGCTGATGTTGTCCTTGCTGCCCCTGGTCGCCGTTCCCAGCGATCGTAATGTGCCGGAAAGCGCCTTACGCGTCTCGGGATCCAGCGTCGCGATGACCTCGTCGATGTCGACTGCGGGTTCCACGGCTTTCGCCGGCAGTGTCGAGCCCGACGGCAGCTCGGCGCCGTCGCCGTCGTCGATGTCTACTTGCGACATCCCGACGACCGATTTCATCCCGACGCGAATGGTGGCACCCTCGTGCAGGGGGGCGACCTCCCGCGACAGGTCAAGCACGACTCGAGCACCCTGCGGCGTGTTCGTGCGGTCGGCCACCGAACCGACACGGACGCCCGCCATCCGGACGTCGCCGCTGTTCTCTAGGTTCTTGATGTCCTTGGCATAGAAGACGACCCGGTAGTCCGACTTGGTGATGCCAGGCAGCGATCCACCGGACTGGACCCACATGTAACCGAAACCAAGGACCGTGACCAGGATAAAGGCGAACACCGTCAACAGGCGGGCCGGCAGACGAGACAGGGAGGTCATGGGCGTCACTCGCCTTCCTTGCGTTCCGGCGGAGTGGCGCCGTCACCGCCGCCCGTCGGGTTGCTGAGATCCATCACGACATTCGCCCGTCCGTAGCCGCCGTTGACGTCGGCGAGGCTGAACGCCGACGACGTCTGGTAGACGAACGCGGCCAGGTGGTCGAGCCACGGCACGATGCGTCCGGTGGCCTTCGGGAGGTGACCAGTGACTGGAGCGAGATCACCAAGCGCACTGTTGACATCGGCCGTCAGCGGCCGAAGGTCGGCCACCACCGGCTTCGCCTTGGCCACCACCGGCGACGCCTTCTTCACCACGTCACCCGTTGTTCTCGCCGTGTCGGTGACACGGCGCAACGCCTGCGGCAGCTTGTCGGATGCGGACTCGAGCGAGTCAAGCGTGGGGTCGAGTTCATCGGTGAGCGTGCCGGTCTTGCGCATCGCTTCGTCCAGGTCGTCGACGAAGCCGGGCAGTGTCTGCAGCGCGGCGCGGAGCTCGCCGTCGCGTTGCGCAAGCACGTTCAGGGTCGAGTGCAGCGACGACGTGAGGCTGGCTAGCCGTTGCTGGTCACCTCCCGCAGCGGTGGAGATCCGGGAAACAGCGGTCACCAAGCGCTCGATGTACTCGCGACGGGTGTGCAGCTTATCGATCACCGGCTTGAAGCTGGCGATCGTGCCGTCCGTGGCGGCCAGTCCCTCGGGAAGCTGCGCTGGGGCGTCCGCCAGGGCAGTGTCGGCCTGGTTCAGAAGAGCGGTCAGCGCGCTCTGTGTGCGTTCGTCCAGCTTATCGAGCAGCTCGAACGGCTGAATCGCCCGTTCGGTCTGACCAGCGGGGATGACGCCGTCCTCAGGCAACGGCTTGCCCGGCGGACCGCCGGGGTCCAGTGTCACGTACATGACGTTGATGGGCGCCTTCATACGCCAGACCAGCCGTGCGTTGTCGTAGACCGTGTGGCCTTCCTCCAGCGACATCGTCAGGCGCGCCTTCTCGCCGGGCAACGGCTCGGCCGACTCGACCTTGCCTACCGTGACCCCGGCAATACGGACTTCTTGCACGGCATCGGTGAACACGCCGGGCGCCTTCTCCAGCTCGGCGGCGAACCTCACCCGGTCCTCCCACGGCGGCTCCCAATCGTACTGGGACAGTATGTAGCCGCCCGCGACGAGACCGAGCACGAACAGCACCGTGAAGGCGACGATGTCGTTGCCCAGACCGGGCACGTTGCGAATGCGTTCCCAGGTCCTCGACAGCTTTCTCATCACGCGCCTCCCGCGTACTTCTGGATCTGCTCGACGAGGTTGGGCAGTGTGAACGGCACTCCAGCCAACGACCTCGAGCCGAGCCCGGCCTGGAAGCCGAGCAGCGAGCCCTGCGCGTCCTGCGTCTTGGATGCGCGGTCGAGGTTCACGATCATGTAGGCGAGCTCCTCGTAGAGCTTGTGGTCGGCCTGCATGCCGCCACCGCTGTTCTCGTACGGCCCCGAGCCACGCCAGGTGTTCATCACCTTGTCGAGAATCGGGCCGCGGACCCGCTTGATCACCGGCCCCCGTATGTCCTCGAGCACCTTGGTGCCCCGTTCGGCGACCGGAACCAAGTCTTCGATCGCTGGCTCCGCGTCCTGAAGGAGCGGGTTCAGGTCGGTCAGCAGCGGCTTGGTATCTCGCAGGACCGGGTTCAGCGTGTTCAGCAACGGCGTTAGCTCCCGCGCTGCGGGTCGGAGATCGGCGGCGGTCGCCTTCAACCGGTCGAGGGTTCCGCGGAGGTCGACCATTCCGCTGCGGGTGGAGCGCAGGGTGTCGGGCAGATCCGCCACCGCGTCGGCGAGTGGGCCGCTCGCATCGCTGAGCGAGGCGGTGGTGGTGTCGAGCGACTCGATGACCTCTCCGAGTTGACCGTCGCGGCCGCGCAACGACTCCGCCGTCGCCTTGAGGTTGGTGACCAGCCGCGGAAGGTCCTGGCGAGGCTGGGTTCCCAGCGCAGATGTGAGCACGTCCGCAGCGGGGTCGAGCGTGTCCGGCGCGCTGTCCGCGAGATCGCGCAGCGCGTCACCACCGCCCTTGGCGAGGGTGGCGTGAGAGTTCGCCACCACGTCTTGCAGGCTCTCCCTGGTCTGCCCAGGCAGCGACTCCAACAACCGGTCCAGCTCGACCGGGGTGCTGGTGCGCTCCACCGGGATCGTGTCCCCGGTGAATTCTCCTGCCCCGCCTGGGCCGAGCTCGATCGCGTACTGGCCGCCCAGCACGGTTTTCGGGGTCACCCTGGCGGTGGGGCGGGAACCGAGCATCGACACGACCTCGTCGTCGACCTTCAGGGATGTCACGACGGTGTCCCTGTCGGTTTGCTCGATGTCGCTGACGACGCCGACCACGATGCCGGCGTACTTGACCTCCGTCTCATTCGGATAGAGCTTGCCGTGGTAGTTCGTCGCGAACTCCACGTCGATTGTGCTGCCCGACCGAAGCATCGTCTGCAATGTCGGCTTCACCGCCAGCAGCGCCAGCACCACGGCCGTGATCATGAGGAACACGGCGCCGAACCGGAACGTGGTTCCGCGAATGCCGAACGTGCCCTTTCGTACTCCGGCCGTGCGACTCATCATCGCTCTCCTATCGAGTCGGGCCGCTCACTAGGCGGAGTGTTCGCCCAGCCACCGCCGCCGGGACGCGGGTAGTAGTCCGTGCCGGGCCCTAGCGGATCGTCGACGCTGACGTTGTAAAGACCTGGCGAGGCGACCATGGCGCTGAAGTAGTGCTTGCCCGGCGCGATACGCCCACTGAGCAGGTCGTGGGACGCGAAGAACATCCCAATGTCGACCGAGTATGGCGCGACGTCGTCCAACAGCGTGTTGGCGTCGGAGACCGTCCGCGCCAGCTGCGGCGCGAGTGGGCGGGCATCGGCGAACGTCTTGGTCAGTTCGTCGACCGCAGGCTTGGACTTGTCACTCACGCCGGGCAGCTTTCGCAGCGGGGTCGGTGCCTCCCGGAACACTCCGCGCAGATCCTCGGTCGCTCGGCCGAGTGCCCGCGTTCCCGGCTGGACGGTATTCATGGTCGACCGGATGTCGGCCAACGGATCGTTGAGATCGGACAGTCCCGCCCGTGCGGTACGCAGCGTCCCCGGGAGCTTGCCGACGGTCTGCCGCAGTGGCTCGCCACCGTCGACAGTGATGGCTCGCAGAGTGGTGTCGGTCTGCCGCAACAGCGAGCGCAGTTCGTTCTCCCGGTCGGCGAAGCGGCTGGCTAGCTGGTTCGCATCCCGCAGCAGACCGGACACGTCCGCGTCCGGGGCGGTCAGTGCACCACTGATCTGACCGAGGTTGTCCAGCAGGTCCGGGGCAGCTTTGACGACGTCGTTGAGATCGCCGCTGTGTCCCGCGAGTCCTCCGCCCAGATTCCGCAACCCGGTGGCGAGCTTGGTGCGGGTCTTCGTGTCGAAAGCGACAAACAGGTCGTTCACCGCACCGGAGTTGCGGGTCTGACTCGAGGCGATGACCTGGTCACCGAGCGGCCCGGAGCCCTGGGTGCCAGGATCGAACTCCACGTATCGCCTGCCAAGCGCCGACTCGTTGCCGATGCGCACCCGCTTAGTCGCCAGCCCCACACTGGCATCCCGATAGACGTCGCGGTCGCCCTCGAGGCGCAGCGTCACGACGGCACGACCAGCGACGAACTCGATGTCCGACACGGTGCCGACTCGCACGCCGTTGTGCGTGACGTCCTGTCGCGTGTCGAGGGTTCCGACGTCGTCGAACGCTGCCTGGACGTAGGTGTAGGATTTACCCGGCAGTACGCCGCCACCCTGCACCTGCGCTCCGATGAGCCCGATGACCGTGAGTACGGTGAGAACGCCGAGCCCGAACAGGAACTTGCGGGCATCACGACGATGCACTGGCTTGCCCATATCAGTTCACCCCCAGTAGCTGCCCGAGCATGGACCGTTCCTGTTCCGGCGTCATACCGGTCGCGCTGTTCGAATCGGACTTTTGACCACCACCGATGAGCGGCAGCGACGGCGCCACCTTGTCAAGGGACGGTGCCTTGTCGCCCGGAGTTGGCTGCTTCGCATCGGTGGCCGTGCCCTGTTCGCTCGGACGGCCCGCTGACGGCACAAGGGACTCGGCGAGGTCCTGCAGCGTCTTCGGTGTGACGTGCACGACGCCGCGGAAGTAGTGGCTCAACGCGTCACGACCGTTGGTGCTCAACGACCACTTCCGGACGAAGTCCATCAGGTCGCCCAGGTGGGCGTGCAGCAGCTCTTCGCCGAGTGGGCGCGCCGACGCGGCGGTCCCACGAAGGTCAGGACCCGCCGTGCGAAGCCGGTCGACGACCGGCGCCGCCTGGTCTAGCAGCTTGTCGGCACGCTTGAGCACCGGCAGCAGCGAGGCCAGGGCCGGGTCGGCGGCGTCGGCGAACCGTTGGAGTTCATTGGTGATCTCGTCGAGATCACCAATAGCCGGACGCACCGACTGCAACGTCGGAGTTGTCGCGTCGGCCACGCCGGCCAGTTCCCGAAGAGTCTTGCGTGCGGTTGTCAGCGTCTCGGGTAGTTCGGCCAGGGTGGCGTCCAACGCGCGTCGGTTAGCCGCCAGCGTGGACAGCGTCTTCTCCGAAGAGCCCACGAGGAGATCCAGCGTCGTGCCCTTGTCGTCGGCGAGTGCCGCCGCGACGGGTTCCGCCTGCTCGACGAGTTTTCCGAGCACGGCGTTCTGGCTCGACAGCAGGCGGCCCATTTCCTCGGTGCGCTTCATCGACGGGGCGAGCGCCTTGATGGCCGACGCCGCGTCCTTGCCGCGCCCGGCGAGGCCTTCACCGAGTGTTGTCAGCAAGGCCGCCGTGGCGGTCGAGGTCGGGTCGTCGAAGGTGTTGATGACGTCCTGAAGCGTGACCGTTGAGTCGGTGCGCTCCTTGGGAATCACGTTGCTGTTCATGAACGGAGCGTCGGGCGACCCGGGGTCGAGCTTGACGTAATGCTCTCCGAGCAAGTTGACCGGGTCGATTTGCAGCGACGAGTCCTCATGCAGCGGCAGGACACCCTCATGCAGGTCCAGCTCGACCCGCGCGACCTCGTTCTCCAGCCTGATATCGGAGACCGAACCCACCTTGACGCCGGCGGCACGTACCACACTTCCCGTCTCGAGCGGGCTGGCGTCGGTCATGAACGCCACCAGGGTGGTGCCTGCTGCGGCATCAGTGTCATCGGTTGCGGTCATGCCGACGCCCAGCGTGGCGACCACGCCGACGCCGACCAGAACGGCAAGCGAGCGCTTCACGACCAGCTTTCTCATCGCACACCGTCCCCATTCGCGTCGACCCAGGGCTGACCCGCGATCGACCCCGGAGCTGGTCGCGGATCCTGCTTCACGCCGGGTGGTATGACACCGGGGTTGTCGGTCAGGCTCGTCGAGGACCCGGTAATCAACGCCCGCGCGATGTTGCGCCCGTTCGACGCCTGGCTCCCGAAGGCCGAGACCCAGTTGCTCAGCCATCCGGCCAGCTCCGGCGTGTAGGGTCGCAGGTAGGCGACCGCAGGCTGGACCTCGTTGATCGTGGCCGTCACGCCGGGGAGCGTCCCGTGCGCGCTGTCCAGCAGCTGCGGTGTTCGCTGCAACAGGCCATCTGCAGCACGCAATGTCGGTTTGAGGACCGACACCGTCCGCCGAAGCTCGCTCAGGACGGGGCTGAGGTTCCTGGCCGTCTCGGGCAGCTGTCGCGTCGCCGGCCGAAGATCAGCCAGCAGCGGACCGAGCGAGTCGACTGTTCCAGGAACCTTATCCAGCGTGCGGGTACCCTCCTGAACCGTCGAGGGAAGTTCATCGAGCGCCTCCTTGAGGCGACTCTGCTGCCCCGCGACCTCCGCGGTCAGCTCGTCGACGTTGCGCACCGATCGGGCAAGGTGTTCATCCCGGGATGCGAGTTCACCTGCCATCTCCCGAAGCTGCCTGATCAACTGCCGGATCGCGGGGCCGTCCTCACCAACGGCACGCAGCACCTCACCGACGCCCTGCACCGCCGGACCCGCCGTCGCGAGAGTCTCACGCAGCTGCTTCTCGCGCCCGGACAGTGTCTTGTCCAACTCTTTGACCAGTCCTTGCAACCTCGCCCGCGTCGGTTTGTCCAGCGCGGCCAGCACGTCGTCGACCTGGACGCTCTCGATATCCGACACGACTTGCTTGCCCGAGGGCAGCGCCGCGTTGCGGCCCGGACCAGGCAGCAACTCCACCACCTGGGCGCCAATGACCGACTCCCACGTGATCCTGGCTGTCGTTCCCTCGTGCAGCGGCGCCGCGCCGTCTTCGAGACTGACGGTGACCAGCGCCTTGTCGTCGACGACGCCGAGGTCGGTCACCTCGCCGACCGGCGAACCGTCGATCACGGCGCGCGCGCCGACGAAGGTCTTGCCTGCCGAAGGCATAAGGATCCGGAGTTCGTAACCGTCGTCACCATCCAACGCCATGATCCCGGCCGCGGCGACCACTACGGCCACGACGGCGCCGGCGACCCATTTCGCTCGTCGCATTGTCATTCCATTCCCAACGGGCCGTCCGGTTCGCCGGCAAGGAACTGACGGACGAACGGGTCTTCCGAGTCGAACGCGGTAGCGGCGGGGCCGTAGTGCACCATCTTTCCCTTCCACAGCATGCCGATGTAATCGCTCAGGAAATGGGCGCTCGCGATGTCGTGGGTGATGACCACATACGTCCCGCCGTGTTGCTCGTGGACCTTGCGGATGAGCCGGCAGAGCAGCTTCGTGCGCACCGGATCCAGGCCCGAGTCCGGCTCGTCGAACATCACGACGTCGGGCTGCAGCACGAGGGCGCGGGCGAACCCGGCCCGCTTGCGCATACCGCCGGAAATCTCGTTCGGTTCCTTATCCGTCGCTTGCTCGAGACCGACCTCCCTCAGGAGGTCCATCACAATCTCGCGGATCTCCGCTTCCGATTTCTCAGTGTGCTTCCGGAGCGGGAATGCCACGTTGTCGTACAGGTTCATCGACCCGAACAGCGCGCCATCCTGGAACAGCACACCGAAGCGCTTGCGGATCTCGTAGCGCGCGTCCTTCTTGAGTTTCCAGATGTCCTGGCCGAACACCCGAACCTCACCTTCGTCCGGCTCGAGTAGACCGACGACGTGCTTCAGAAGAACGCTCTTGCCGGTCCCCGACGGCCCGAGCACGGTGGTGATCGCGTCGTCAGCGAAGCCAGCGGAGAGGCCGTTGAGGACAGGGGTGCCGTTGAAGCTCTTGTACAGATCGAACAGCTCGATCGTATGCCTCCTGTCCCGCTGACCGTTCGTGGGCAACACGCCGCTCACAGACGCGTTTGCTGAGGTGGCAGGCGACATCACTGGCCTCCGTTGCAGATGCGGGAGTTGTAGGGATCCATCAGTTTCCAATAGGAGCGTTCGGGTCGTTTCCGTAGAAGAGCTGCACCAGCATCATCGCGGTGAAACTGACCAGGACGAGGTTGACAAGCATGGACTGCGCCGTGTTCCGCCCGACGCCGACCGGACCGCCTCGCGCGGTGTACCCGTAGTAGCCGGAGACCAGCATGATCAGGAGGGCGAGCACAGTGGCCCAGATCGTGGACACGATGAGGTCGTAGGTGTTCTGGAACAAGAAAAGGAAGTAGACGAAGGCTCCCTCGGATACCGTGTCGAGCAGCAGTGCGTTGAAGAGGTATCCCGCGAAGCAATTCACGCCGAAGGAGACCAGCCACAGCAACGGCATCACCATGGCACCCGCGATGAAACGGGTACCGATGAGATAGGGCACCGAGCGGACACCCATAACCTCCATGGCATCGATCTCTTCACTGATGCGCATCGCACCGACCTCGGCGACAATGCCGCACCCGACCTTCGCAGCGATAATCCACCCGAACGCCACCTGCAGGATCCCGCGCATCGAGCCGACCGCATTGACCGCTGCGATATAGCTGTCGATGCCTATAGCGATGAACAGATAGTGCGCGGTCAGGCCGAGCACCGCACCGAACACGAACACCATGGCCAGCACGACCATGGAGTTCTGCCTGATCAAGATGCCCGCGTGCCGGAAGATCTCGGACGGGTACAGCCGGACGGCGATGGGGAGTTCCCGCAGTACCTCGACGCAGAACTCGAGTACCGTGCCGGTGTTGCGCACCGCACTGGAGAATGGGCCGGGCGACGCCGCGACCGGAGCCCGCCGCCTGGCACCTGGGACGTCTTGAGCTGGAAGCGTCACCGGAGACTCCCCACGTCTGGATAGAAACCGAAATACAGTGCGTTGTACGCCAACTGCTGGACGAACACGGCAAGGAAGGCGATGACCACCGCCTGGTTCACCGCACGTCCCAGGCCGATCGCACCGCCCGCCGCGGCGAACCCCTTGTAACAGCAGACGGTGCCGATGAGCAGGCCGGCGATGGACATATTGACCATTACCGACACTACGTCGACAACGCCCACGTTGCTGAATACGTTGGAATAGAAGTGAGAGGCCGACATGTGGGCGACGAAACTCGCGCCGACCTGCATGGAAACGAGCGTCACCAGCAGCGAGGGCACCGCGAGGAGGACCGTGATCATGGTGACCGAAATGACGCGCGGGACGGCGAGGTCGCGAATGGGATCGATCCCCATTACCTCCATCGCGTCGATCTCCTCGCGCACCTTGCGAGTACCGACCTCGGTGGTGAGCGCGGCGCCGATCACGCCGGCGACGACGACAGTCAGGATCCAGACCGTGAAGCTCCGCATGCTTTGCAGATAAAGCATCGGGCCGAACAACTGAACGGCGCCGACCATACCGAAGAACTGCACCGCCAGAATCGACATGAAGACCAAAAACCCAAACAACGCCGCCGAGATCGGCAACCATGACCGGCGCAGCGTCTCGTACATGTCGTCAACGACCGCGCCCCAATACCCGTGCGGGTGCCGGACCGCGCTCCACACCACTTCGCCGAGCAAGATGGCCATGCCCGCAGCCTCGTTGATGAACCGGCGAAACGGGCCAGGCACGGCGCCCACGGCCCGTGCCAGCGCCCCGGAATAGGCGGGAGGCCGCGTGCTTTCGCGATTTCGTGTGATTGCCATGTTCACCTGCCATAGAGGCCGAAAAGTCTAGATCGGGGTGCTGTTTCAGTTCGCAGATCATCTTGGTCTTGTGGACGAACGTGCTGGCGCGCTACCGCTAACGGCAGTTCCGGTGGATCGAATACCCCACGTTTGAGATTTGGACCGACGTGAGGCCTTCCGGCGCGTGAATGCGGCCCGACGGGTGAACAAGTCACGGGCACGGGCGCTGTTCCGAACGAAACCTTGGACAACGTCGTCCGCATCAGCAACGTCGCTCTCACCGTCGCGGGTGGCGGTTGCCACTCCGAAGGCATCGAGTGTCCGCATCGCCTTGATCTCGTCGTCGTGCGGAAGCACCCGGCAGATCCGGTCGTAAGCGACGATCAGGGGTTTCGCAGCCGGCAGCAGGTACCGCAGTCGACTGTTGGCGATCTCAAGCTCGTCACAAACGTCGTCACCCGCCCAGGATCGCATCAGCCCGTAAGTCAGTCTGCGCTTCTGGTGCGGTGCGAGTCGGTTGTCGATGAAAGCAGGGAGGACCTGATACCCGTCGATCTTCTCTTCGCACATGTAGTCCGTGAGAGAAGTCATCAGTGCGCGACTGCCGTCGTCCGCAGGGTGTTCCAGAATTCTCACCATTCCCGATTTCCGGCGAAGATCAGACCAGTTGCGGAAATTGACGTCCTCCGGGAGTCCGATCACGTGACCGATATACCGCCACATCGCCGTGATGTCTTCCTTCTCGTGCTGGGTGATCTTGACGCCAGCTTTCTCGAGTGCGACCACCACGGCCTCACAGAAAGACGAGCCCATCGTGTAGATCGAGTCGACGTTACTCACGACCAATCCCCAGTCGTCCCAGTCCCAAGCGTCACTGCGCGACAGGTGATAACGGACCGCCGCATGGATCCACCGCACTTGCATCGTCAGGCGGAAGCCATCGCCGTACCGGTCCATCGCTCCTGGACGGGTCGAGGTGGCCGCCCAGCGGAGTGTTTCGATCAGGCGTCGACCCACTTGGTCACGTTCGATTAATCGTCGACTCATGACCAGCGAACGGGTTCCGCCGTAGGATCGGAATCCAGCGCCGATGGCCGCATAGGCGAGCGCCATCACGACCAGCTTGCCGTGGCGCCAGTAGGCCACGCTACCCCGACGGAGTTGTGATCGGTCGACCCAATCGGGCACGTTGTCCACCGACTCGAAGAGTGCAACCAGTTCAGCGGGGGCGTCAGAAACGCTCTCGATCCCGTGCTCAAGCGCCTGGTCGAACATCGACTTCCCGTCGCCCCCGATAGCCTTCAGCGCACGGTAGGCCGCGTAGCCAAGTTCGTCACCGGTGTTGTACTGGCTCGTGAAGAACTCCAGGTCCCGACGGCCATAAACGCTCACGGCGTGTTCGTAGTTCACTGTTCTGCCGAGCTCACGACCACGCGGCACACCGGCCGGAACGTCCAGGCCGCGCCGCTCAGACTGCTTCGGGCGCACGGGCATCCCCTTCCTTGGTCACCCAGCGCCGGATGTGGCGTGGGCCTCGTGGGTGACAGACTACAGTATTCGTCACCTGACGCAAGCCGGTCGAGCTTACCTGATTGGGCATACATGAGTGGACGGGCAGCAACCGGACGAGCCCGTGCACGTCGACGTCAAGACGCTGCGGACGATCCGGCTCGCACAAAAGCCCGCGAGCGGGATCCGGAGTTGTCGCTGAACTCGGCGGTGATCACGCTCAAGCAGCGTCCCGATCGCGACGCAGGCGGTCAGCGACGAGCGAATGGCGCGGGACAATCGATCAGTGACACGATCCCGGGTGACACAGCATATGAGGACTCGACACGTTCATCGATCATCTGCTACCGCTGAACGAGCAGCGGGCAGAGAATATAGTCACGGACGTAGACCAACAGCGTTTCGCGGTCCGGGGCCAGCACCGTGGGGTGCACAAGAATCCAGAAGGCTTGATAGGTCATCCATCGAACCGCCGCTGCGAAGTCCACGTTACTTGCAACGATCCCCGCTTCGGCATAGCGTTCAAGAACTGGAAACCACGCCTCGTTCCGCGCTTCGAATATTTCGCTCGAACTGAAGACCAGCTCGGCCATCTTGGGCGCGTGCACAGGATCGAGCGCAGCCTCGAAAAGGACGAACTCGCGCCCAGCTTCCAGCTCTTCCACGAAGAGTTGGACCAACTGGTCGATCGACGGCTCAGCCTTAGCGCGCTCGGCGAACTGGCTGGCCATCTCCTTGAGTTGCTGGACAAAGAGAGCCATGACCAGGTCGTCCCGGCCGGAGAAGTACTTGTAGACGGTTTGTCGAGCGATCCCGGCTGCCCGGGCGACGTCCTCGATGCTGAACTTGGCGACCGTGAATCGCTCCACGACCGGGCGCGCTGCCTCAAGGATTCGCGCTCGCGTCACTGCGTCTGCACTCGAAGCCACGTGTTGTCCCATCGTTTCGAATCGCCGGCCGACTACGACAGATTCTGTCACTTGTCCGATGGCTGCCTTCATGTAGGCCAACCGCGAGGGAATGATCGGTGCATCCGAGGCCGTTCTCGCCACACTCCGGGCTGTCCCCAACCCGCAACCGACTCGCCCTCCAACGGCGCGCGACGCTAAAAGAGCCTGCGCAGGATCCACCCCTTCAACTTGCTGACCGGCGGGTAGAGCAGAGGGAGGTCTGGGCGGGTCCTTGTCGCTAGCACCGCTTTGCGGTGGCTGAAGGTGTCGAAGCCCCATTTCCCATGGTAGGCGCCCATTCCAGAGTTACCGACACCACCAAACGGGAGCGCTGGGGTCATGCAGTGCAGGCCCATGTGGTTGACAACCACTCCCCCTGAACTCGACTCGCCGACGACACGCGCCGCCTCCGCCTGCGACGAACTGAACAGATACAGCGCCAGCGGCTTCTCTCGGGCTCGCACGAAGCCTAGCGCGGCATCGAGGTCCCCCACTTGAACGATCGGCAAGATCGGTCCGAAGATCTCGTCGCGCATGACCGGCGCGTCGAGGTCGGGGTCGAGGATGATAGTTGGTTCGAAGGTCAGCGCGTCTGAGTCGGAGCCTCCACCACAGATCACCTGCCCACCGTGATCTTTCATAAGCAACGCGATCCGGTCGAACTGCCGACGATCGACAATGGGCAGTCCCCCGGCCTCATTGGCGCGAAATTCGGCCAGCGTGCCAACGATTGCTTCTACCAACTGCGACGTGACCGACCTGGAGACCAAGATATGGTCCGGCGCGATACAAGTCTGACCAGAGTTCATCAGCTTCGCCCACACGATACGTCTCGCGGCGACCTCGATATCAGCTTCCGCCGTTACGATCACGGGACTTTTGCCACCGAGTTCGAGCGTTACCGGCGTGAGATGTGCCGCCGCGGCGGCCATGACCTTCCTTCCGGCCGTCGGTCCGCCGGTGAAGATGATGTGGTCCACCCTCTGCTCGATGATCGACGATACCTCGACGGCGCCGCCCTCCACGACGGCGACCGCGTCGCTGTCGAGATGACGCGGGAGCAGGTCGGCCAGCAACCTCGATGAGGCTGGGGCGAGCTCGGATGGCTTGATGACAGCGCAGTTCCCGGCCGCCAGGACGCCCACGAGTGGGCCAAGGGCCAGGTAGAAGGGGTAGTTCCAAGGCCCGATGATCACTACCAGGCCGAGGGGTTCGCGGTGGACCCGCCCCTTCGCCGGCCATTGCGTCCACGGCATGCGGACCTTCTTGTCTGCCATCCATTTCTTCACGTTGCGCTTGGCAGTCGTGATCTCCACTTGAACGGCGGCGATGTCCGCGAGCCAAGCGTCAGCGGCAGGTCGACCGAGGTCGCGCTGGAGAGCGGCTGCGATCTCCCGCTCGTGGCGCGAAAGCAGCCCCGACAGCGCCTCAAGCTGCCGGACCCGCCAGCCCACCGAACGCGTGCGACCGCCATCGAAGGTGCGCCGCAGGCGAGCGACGTCCGAACCGATCTGGTCTCTCTCGTTGACGGAACCCATCGCAACTCCTGACTCGCCGGTACGCGTACGCACAGCGCCCTGCCGACCTTGACGCCACTCAAACACGATAAATGACAGTTTACGACACCTGTCGTCTGTATGCTAGCGTGGCGGCATCGCGCCGGCGGGCGCGCCCAGGTCGGCATCAACCCGGCGCGAACGCCGCTCCGTTCGTAAAGGAAGGCCAGCCCCGAAATGAAGCAGCAGTCCACCGCGTCAAATCTTCTGATCGAGGACGACGTGACGACCGTCGACGCACCACTCCGGTATCGAGCCGAACGTCCGGAACTGGCATTGATCGAACGACGCGTCAACGGCGCGTGGGTCACCGTCACCGCAAAAGCGTTCGCCGACGAGGTCGACGCCACAGCGAAGGGGTTGATCGCCTCGGGCGTGACCGCAGGAGACCGGGTCGCGATCCTCTGCTCCACCCGCTACGAGTGGACCGTTCTGGACTACGCGATCTGGCGCGCCGGAGCAACCACCGTCGCGGTGTACGAGAGCACCGCACCCGCCCAACTCGAGTGGATCTTGGCAGATTCAGGCACTTCCCTACTCATCCTCGAAACGTCGGCGCATTACGCACGTCACGAGGCGGTGATCAAGAACGTCGCAGACCTCCGGGAGACATTGGTCATCGACGACAAAGCCCTCGCAGCACTGACCGCGCGCGGCACATCGGTGGGGGATCAGGTTCTGGATCAGCGGCACGCGCACTCGCGATCGTCTGACATCGCGACCCTGATCTACACCTCTGGCACAACCGGCCAACCTAAGGGAGTCGCCCTTACGCATGCCAACTTCCTCGCCGAATGCGACGCAGCCCGTCGAGCGGTCGGGGTCGGCATGGAAGAAGGAAGGTCCACGCTGCTGTTCCTCCCCCTGGCGCACGTGTTCGCACGAGTCGTTTCCGTCGGCTGCATCGAGAACCGGGTAAGACTCGGCCATACCAACGACTTGCCGAACCTGATCCCCGACTTGATGGCATTCAAGCCCGAGTACGTTCTCTCGGTCCCGCGCATCTTCGAGAAGATCTACAACGCGACCGAGCAACGAGCCCAGGACGGCGGCAATGGGGAGGTCTTCGCAGAGGCCGCCCGTACCGCTGTCGAGTACAGCAAAGCTCTGCAGTCGGGAAACCTGGCTCCAGCGCTGGCCGAACGACGATCTTCGTTCGACCCACTTGTCTACGCCCCACTCCGTGCCGCGTTGGGTGGACGATGCGAAGGCGTCATCTCCGGCGGCGCACCGCTCGGCGAGCGGTTGGGGCACTTCTTCAACGGTGCCGGGATCCCCGTATACGAGGGCTACGGGCTGACCGAGACCACCGGGGCCGTAACGGCCAACAGTAACGTCGAACGGCGGATTGGTTCCGTCGGCAGACCGCTTCCAGGCGTGACCGTCGGCGTCGCAGAGGACGGCGAGATCCTCCTGAAGGGGCCCACGGTCTTCTCCCACTACTGGGAGAACCCGGAGGCCACCGTAGAAGCGATCCGCGACGGCTGGTTTCATTCGGGTGACATCGGGCGGCTCGAGGACGGATTCCTTTTCATCACCGGCAGGAAGAAGGAAATCATCATCACTGCTGGCGGAAAGAATGTCGCTCCGGCACAGCTTGAAGACACCATCCGGGCGCACCCTCTGGTGAGTCAATGTCTGGTTGTCGGCGACCAGAAGCCCTATATCGCCGCCTTGATCACACTCGATCCTGAGGCTGTTCCAGGCTGGCTGGAGCGGCATCAACTGCCGGCCACCACGCCCATACATGTGGTCGCCATGCACCACGAACTCCTTGCTGACATCGACGAAGTCGTTCAGATGGCCAACAGCACGGTGTCCAACGCGGAAGCGATCAAGCGGTTCGCGGTCCTCGATTCGGACTTCTCGATCGAATCTGACGAGCTCACTCCGACACTCAAGGTGAAACGTTCCGTAGTCGGATCCACCCGGTCGGACGCGATCGCTGCGCTGTACCGCTAGTCGGTGATGCTTGGCGAATCCGAAGCTGTCCGGCGACGCGCGCGAGCTTGCCGCACGAACGGCTGGGACGACATCTCGGCCGTTGATGACTGCCCCGCTGGGGTGACTTCACCAAGTAGGTGGTGCCAACGGAAGCTCCCGCGCGTTCGGCGAGAAGCGTCCGCTGGGCCGATCGGCGAGACGAAAGGATTTTCGATGCAGCGCAGTCTGTACACCGCCGACCACAAGGCGTACCGCGAAATGGTGCGCGAGTTCATCGCACGGGAGGTGTCCCCGCACCTGGAGCGGTGGGACGACGAATGCAACACGGGCCGGGAGGTCTGGCGGGCCGCAGGCAAGCAAGGCGTGATCGGACTCGGCGTCCCCGAGGAGTTCGGTGGGGCGGGTCAGCCCGACTTTCGCTACCGGATGGTGGTGTGCGAGGAGCTCGCCCAGGCCGGGGCGGCGTCGCTGTCGTCGAGCTTCGGGCTGCAGGACGACATCGTGATTCCGTATGTCGCGGACCTGGGCACCGACGACCAGAAGCGCCGGTGGCTGCCCGGGTTGGCCTCAGGCGAGCTCATCGGCGCGATCGCCATGACTGAACCCGGCGCGGGCAGTGATCTGCAGGGCGTGCGCACCACCGCCGTGCAGAAGGGTGACGAATGGGTGATCAATGGGCAGAAAACGTTCATCACCAGTGGTGTCAATGCCGACTTTGTCATCGTCGTCGCCCGAACCGCCGACGCGGGGTCGAGGAGCTTCAGCCTCATCGTGGTGGAGACCGGCACCTGTGGGTTCACCCGGGGACGGCAGTTGCACAAGATCGGTTTGCGTGCCCAGGACACCGCCGAACTGTACTTCGACAACGTGCGAGTGCCCGAAGTCAACCTCCTCGGCACCGAGGGCCGCGGCTTCTTCCACTTGATGGAGCATTTGCCTCAGGAACGCATAGGCATCGCGGCGTTCGCGCTCGCGGCCGCCGAGGCCGTGCTCGCCGAAACCATCCGCTACTGCTTCGACCGCACCGCGTTCGGGCAGCCCATCGGCGACTTTCAGAACACCCGGTTCCAGCTCGCCGAGATGACCACGGAATGCCACGTCACTCGTTCGTTTGTGGACGATTGTGTGCGCGCACTGAACACCGGCGACCTGTCATCGGTGGATGCCGCCAAGGCGAAATGGTGGACCACCGAGCTTCAGCAGCGCGTCATTACGCGTTGCCTGCAATTGCACGGCGGTTACGGCTACATGATCGAGTATGCGGTCGCCCGTGCCTTTCTCGACGCCCGTATCCAGACCATCTACGGCGGCACTACCGAGATCATGAAGGAGATTATCGGCAGGGCCATCGCCAGTCACCACGGGCGAAGCAAGGCTTCACCCAATCGTACGTTCTACGAATGATATGACGCGCGCATGGTTAACGTTCCCGCACGTCAGGCCGACCGGCTGTACCACCAGTGCCACGAATGGCTGGCGGATCGACGGCCACAAGCGATGGGTCATCGCACGCCAGGTTTTCGGCCGCGACATGACCGGCTAGCTGCCGGCACTAGAGAGAGGAACCAACGCATGACACGCACCCTCGCCGCGAAAACGATCCTGATGTCCGGTGGCAGCCGAGGAATCGGCCTGACCATCGCATTACGGGCGGCCCGAGATGGCGCCAACATCGCCCTGCTAGCCAAGACCGCCGAGCCACACGCCACGCTCGAAGGTACCGTCTACACCGCCGCCCGCGACGTCGAGGCCGCCGGTGGTCAGGCCCTGCCGCTCGTCGGCGACGTGCGCTCCGACGAGGACGTCATGAGCGCGGCGAGCAAAGCCGCCGAGCAGTTCGGCGGTATCGACGTCGTGCTCAACAACGCCAGCGCGATCGATCTGTCCACCACAGAACAGCTCGAGATGAAGCGCTACGACCTCATGCAGGACATCAACACGCGGGGAACGGTGCTGCTCAGCAAAGCGGCGCTGCCGTACCTGCGCCAGGCCGCGAACCCGCACGTCCTCACCCTGTCGCCGCCACTGAACCTCTCCCCTGCCTGGGTCGGCGCGCATCTGGGCTACACGCTGTCGAAATACGGGATGAGCCTGTGCACCATCGGATTCGCCGAGGAGTGGAAGGTCGACGGCATCGCCGCGAACTCACTCTGGCCACGCACCCTGATCGACACCGCCGCCGTACGCAACGTCATCGGCGGCGCGAACCGGGCCCGCACACCACAGATCGTCGCCGACGCCGCGCACGCGATCCTCACCCGCCACGCGCGATACTGCACCGGCAACCACTTCATCGACGACGAGGTGCTCGCCGAAGAAGGCATCACCGACCTGTCGGCCTACCAACCCGCCGATGGTGAACCGGCGCTGGACCTCTTCGTCGATCCCGCGTGATCGCGAACTCGGTCGAACTCGGCGGGCAGTGTTGCCCCCTCGCTCAACCGCTCCAACTGCTTGTGCAACGAAGCGTGTGACCGCTGCGGAACATCGCTAAGCACCTGCCCGTCGCGGCACTTACCGATCTCGAATCTCCACATATTGCAGTTCTTGAGGCCATGACCCGCAGTGCGGTCCCTCCTGAGTCGACGTGGTCGGTGACAACCGAACCCCGCGGCTGGGAGGCGACTGGCCCCCGTAGGAACACTTGCAAGAAGTCGATCATCGCGAATTATGGGGAGTGTATACGGGCTTTTAGTCGAAGTTTCTTCCGCCCAGCACGGCAGCCCATCCCAGAACAATGGCCTATATAACACCGAAACATTGTTGCCTACCAGGTCTGCCCGATAGTGTGGCGCCCAGCTCGAAAACTAGACACCGCGCTCACACGAGTCATCGCGCCCACAGATCGCCGGCGCGGCGCGGCTCGACACGTTGATCCGTGTGGTTAGTGTGCAAGTCCCCCCTCGGACACACATGTTAGCCACACGGGGTGCGGCGCAACTTCATTGCGTACACCTCAGCCTTGGTCAGCGACTCTGGCGCTGACGTGCCGTCCAGGTGGGCTCGCGCGGACGCTCGCCGCTTTTGAGTCCCGAGAGCCAGCGGTCGAACTTGGGCAGCACGTCGGCTTCGGCCAGGTACACGTTGCGCGGGTGCGGCGCCCTGTTCGCCAGCCGGTATTCAGTGAGGAACCCGCATCGGTAGTACGGGCGCTCGTTGCTGCACTGTCCGTGCATCCGGCGCCCGCAGACACCACAAGTACATCAGGCCGTAACACGTAAGTCTGACGGAGACGGTGGCGTTGGCCGATTGGTGCGTGCCGCGGCACCTGGCGGTCAGGTTACGGACTGCCCGCGGGACCGCGCCACAGACTCCTGGAACTGTTCGAGCCTGCGCGTCCGGCGCCGCTCGAATTCGTCCATCTCGGCGTGGCTGAGTACGTGGGCATCTGGGCCGGGAAACACCAGCGCGGTGTGGTCGTCGTCGGTCCATCGCACCATGTACGGTGGTCCGCCGTCCTCGGAGCGGACCTCGGTGATCAAACCCCGCAGCGGCTCTTGCCCTACCGTGGCGCGATCAACGACGAGCCAGTCACCTTCGTGTGCACGCATCGCTCCTCCAAACCACCAAGCTTCGCTATTGGGATCGCACACCCCCGACCGGTGTGCGATCCGTATTCGACGCTAGGGAACCCGTCACGCCCTCTGGCAGGGCCGGAGGTCCCCGGTGAAGCGGTCCTTGTGGCCCTTCGTCCGCCGCCCAGGCCGGGGCAGGCTCGGAACCGTTCCATGGACATACGGCAGCGATGGAGGAGCGATGACAACAGCACGAGACATCATGCACGCGGGCGCTGAATGCATTGGCGCGCACGAGACCCTGGACGCGGCGGCGCGCAAGATGCGGGAACTGGACGTCGGATCGCTGCCGATCTGCGGCGACGACGACCGGCTGCACGGCATCATCACCGACCGCGACATCGTCGTGAAATGCCTCGCCGCTGGCGGTGACCCGGCCACCATGACGGCCAGTGAGTTGGCGCAGGGCAGCGTCTGGACCACCGACGCCGACACTGAGATCGCCGACGTGCTGCGCGAGATGGAACAGCACCAGATCCGCCGGATCCCGGTGCTCGACGAGCACCGGCTAGTCGGTGTGATCAGTGAGGCCGACGTGGCGCGAAATCTGCCGGATGCCACCGTTGCCCATTTCGTCGAGCAGATCTGCGCCAAGTCCTGACGTCGCGGCTATCGACGTCTGGGGTGCGAGTACATGGCAGCGCCGTATCCGGAGCCGGAACCGGGGTGGGCGATCACCTGGCACTCCGGTGATCGGCTCCCCCGGGCGGTCGCCGATGCCGTGCTGACGATCGGCGCGCACGGACTCGCCACCCGAGGAGTTGCCGAGGAGGCTCCTGCCGACGCGCGTCCGGTGGTGCTGGCCTCAGGGGTGTACGACCGGAGCGTGCCGGGCGAGCGACTGCTGCCGCTGCCGTCCTGGACGGGTCTCGACATCGACCCGGCACCGGCGGCGTGGCGGCAGACGCTCGACCTGCGAACCGGGGTGCTGACCCGCACCGAGGCACCGGTTGATCACCAGCGTCCACTGCGGACGGTGCGGTTCGTCTCGGCGGTACGGCCAGGGATCGTGGTGCTACGGGCCGAGGCCACGCCGGGCAGGGTCAAGCCGGGCGACGCCCTGCGGGCGTATCCGGGCACACCGCAGGCCCATCGGACTTTCGACGGCCAGTACTGGCTCGCCTCGGCGCCAGGCATCGCCGTCGCGGCCACCCACATTCAGCGTGACCACGACGGGGTTGAGGTGACCGAGCGTATCGCGGCCTACGACACCGACGGCACCGCACGCGCCGAGGATCTCATCGCGGCGGTGCGCCGAGCCAGCGAGGCGGGTTTCGACAGGCTGCTCACCGAGCACCGCACCGCGTGGGCTGCCCGCTGGACGGACGCCGGCGTCGAGATCGACGGCGACACCGATGCGGAGCTGGCGCTGCGCTATGCGTTGTTCCAGCTGTGGTGCAACGTCGGCGGGACCACTGAAGCCGCGGTCGGTGCACGCGGCCTGTCCGGCGGCGGCTACGACGGACACGTGTTCTGGGACGCCGACGTGTTCATACTGCCCGCCGTCGCGAGCATGGCGCCCGACCTCGCGCGGGCGATGGTCAGCTACCGGCTTCACCGCCTGCCCGCGGCGAAGTCGGCGGCGGCCGAACGCGGCTATGCCGGGGCCCGGTTTCCGTGGGAATCGGCCTCGCTCGGCGTGGACGTGACCCCAGTGACGGGCGATCTTGGCGGGGAGACCGTCGCGATCAAGACCGGTCTGTGGGAGGAGCACATCACCGCCGACGTCGCCTGGAGCGCGTGGCACTACGCCCGTTGGAGCGACGACACCGCGTTCCTGCGCGGGCCGGGGCGGCAGCTGCTGGTGGCGACGGCCCGGTACTGGACGTCCCGATGCCGGCTCGCCGCCGACGGCACCGCCCACATCGACACCGTGATCGGCCCGGACGAGTACCACGAGGGCGTCTCGGACAACGCCTTCACCAACATCATGGCGCGCTGGAACCTGCGTACGGCCGCCGAACTGGTCGAACGCGCCACCGGAAGCTCTCCGGAGACCCGCCGGTGGCGACGGGTCGCCGCCACCCTGGTCGACGGGTACCAGCCGGGCACCGGCCGCTACGAGCAGTTCGCCGGATACTTCGCGCTGGACCCGCTGCGCATCGACGCGGTCGCCACCCCGCCGGTGGCCGCCGACGTGCTGCTCGGCAGGCAGCGGGTGGCCCGCTCGCAGCTCATCAAACAACCCGACGTGCTGATGGCGCATCATCTGCTGCCCGACGAACCCGCGCCGGGATCGCTGGTGAGCAACCTCGACTTCTACGGCCCGCGCACCGCGCACGGGTCGTCGCTGTCGCCCGCGATCGGCGCGTCTCTGTTGGCTCGCGCGGGCAGGCCGGATGACGCGCTCGCCGAGCTGCGCACCGCACTGCGCCTCGACCTGGACGATGTCACCGGCACCACCGCTGGCGGGCTGCACCTCGGCGCGATAGGTGGCTGCTGGCAGGCCGTGCTGTTCGGTTTCGCAGGCGCCAGAGTCGCCGACGGCGTGCTGTGGCTCGACCCGGTACTACCGAGCGCATGGTCCCGGCTCGGCCTCCGCTTCGGTTGCCTCGGCAGGCGGGTGCGCCTCGACATCGACCACGACGACGTCGCGATCGAGACGGACGGCCCGCTGCGAGTACGCCTGCCCGGCCACGCCGACATCACGGTGACCACGCGCGCCCGCGTGGCGCTACGCACCAGTCAACCAAGGAGCACGCGATGAGCCAGATACTGGCGGCCGCGCCGGATGAAGCCTCGGCGGTGTTCGACGTCGCCGCAGCGATGGCCAGCATCACCCACTCCGATGTACACACGCTGGCGGCGAACCCCGCCGACTACCCCGACGCCGACTCGTTCCTCGCCGAACTATCCCGGCCGGGCACCCTGCTCGGTGTACTCGTGCCCCACCCCACCGACTTGTGGCAGGTCATCCAACGCAGCGACAAACCGCTGATCGTGGTGCCACGGCACTTCATAGTCCGCTCCTCCCCCGCGATCTCGCGGGTACTGGTGCCCCTCGACGGCAGCACCGAAGCCGCGCTCACCGTGCGCGACACCATGCGGCTGCTCGCCGACGCCGACGTCGAACTCATCGTGCTGCACGTCTTCGACGCCGCGCACACCCCAATGTTCTGGGACCAGGCCGCCCACGCCCGCGACGGCTGGGAGCAGGAGTTCCGCGAGACCTGCTGCATCCCACCCGCTACCAAGGTGGAGCTGCGCCGGGGCACCCCCGGGCAGCGAGTCGTCGAAGTCGCCGCCGAACTGCACCCCGACCTGGTCGCACTCGGCTGGTCACAGAACCTCGCCCCCGGCAGGGCACGCACCGTGCTCACCACCGTCCGCGACGCCAAGCTCCCCGTCATGCTCGTACCCGTCACATGACCAGCAACCGCTCGGGACGGTCATTCGCCCGACAGGTGCTCCATCCGGTCACGGCCGGTGGGCGAAGGTCCGCCAACCCTGGGCATTTCGACCCTGCCGCCACCTTCGCTTCCGGGATTTGCTCGATGCTAGGTGCCGCACGGCGAAATAGGGCACCTTCCGCCAAGTATCCGCGTCGGGAAGGAGCGCCATCATGGCACCGATGCTGCGTCGACCCGCCTTCCGGTTCGCCCGTCCGGAGCAGTCGTGGCCGTTCCGCAAGAAGGAACGCGCGATCCGCATCGAAGAGTCCATTGAGGACGACATGTATCGGGTGCGGGCCGAGCTGCCCGGGTTCGACCCGAAGAAGGACATCCACGTCACCACCGACCGCGACACGCTGACCATCAGTGCGACGCGCGAATCCCACACAAAGCGCAACGGCCGCAGCGAGTTCCGATACGGCTCATTTACCCGGAGCAGGACACTCCCGGCAGGCGCCGATACCAACAACATCAACGCGCAGTACACCCACGGCGTCCTCGAAGTCACGATGCCGCGCCGCAGCACCCACGACAGCGCGGAAATCCCGATCACCAAGCACTGACGCCCCGCTCGCGAACGCGCGCCACCCTGGCGCGTCTGCGGGAACCTGCCCGCCATTGCCACCCCGTCGAAAGAGGCCCGTGATGCGGATCGGTCTGATCGCCCCGCCATGGATACCCGTCCCACCGCCCGCGTACGGCGGCACCGAAGCCGTCGTCGACAACCTCGCGCGCGGGCTGGCCACACTCGGGCACGACGTCCGGCTGTTCACGGTCGGCGACTCCACCTGCCCAGTGCCTCGCTCGTGGCTCTATCGGCATCCGGTCGCGGACATGGGCGCCGGTGAGCAGGAAGCCGCCCACGTGCTCGCCGCCTACGAGGAACTGGCCGACGTCGACGTCATCCACGACCACACCGCGCTCGGCCCGCTACTCGCCGCCGGATCACCGGACCCGCTGCCGCCGGTGATTACCACCGCCCACGGCGCGTTCGACGCGATGCGGCTGCGCACCTACACGCGCATCGCCGAGACGGCATCGATCGTGGCGATATCCCACGCCCAACGACGCTACGCCCGCCACATCCCGATCAGCACGGTCATCCACCACGGCATCGACCTCGACACCTACGTCGAAGGTCCCGGTGGCGGCGGGTACCTCCTCTTCGTCGGCCGCATGTGCGCCGACAAGGGCGTGCACCGCGCCGTGCGGATCGCCAAACAAGCGGGCCGGATGCTGGTCATCGCCACCAAGATCCGCGAACCCGCCGAACACCGCTACTACGAAGAACACGTGCTGCCCCTGCTCGCCCCCGACGACCCCCGCCCCATCGAAGCGCCGCTCGCCCAGCGCGTCGAGCTGATGCGCCACGCCGACGCTCTGCTCAACCCGATCACCTGGCCCGAGCCGTTCGGACTGGTCATGGCCGAGTCACTCGCCTGCGGCACCCCCGTGCTCGCCTACCCCTACGGCGCCGCACCCGAGATCGTCCAGCACGGCACAACGGGGTTCCTCTGCACCGACGAGGACGACATGGTCGGCGCGCTCGACCGGCTGCCCGACATCTCCCGCGCCGCCTGCCGCGACGCCGCCGTCACCCGCTTTTCGACCGAACGCATGGCCCGCGACCACGAACACCTCTACCACCGCATCACCGCGACCACCGCGTGGACCATGCCCGGCGAGCAGAACGCCGACCTGCCCTCGGCGTGAGCCGATCAGGCCACGTTGACGGCATCATTGTCACGGTCGGCGACGTCACGCACCCCATAGAGTCGTCAGTGCCTGCGGCCGAACCGTCAGCGAAGGTCCGCTCTCGTGGGGTATTTCGGCCCTGCTCCGCGCCCACGGGGTCGTTTACGTTCGGAACCGTCGTGGGGTGCCGTCCGGCGCCTCGCCGTGGAATCCCTCTTCACCACGAAGGAGCATGACATGACATCGCTGATCCATCGGCCCAAGTTCACCTTCGCCGACCCCTTCGAGTGGTTGGAGCAGTCCTGGCCGTTCGCCACGACCGAGCACGCCATCCGCATCGAGGAGTCGATGAAGGACGACGTCTACCACGTGCGCGCCGAACTGCCCGGCTTCGACCCGGACAAGGACATCCATGTCACCGCCGACAACGGGATGTTGACCATCAGTGCGCAGCGGGAATCTCGCGAGACCGGCGAAGGCCACAGCGAGTTCCGGTACGGCTCGTTCACTCGCACCAGGACGCTGCCGGTCGGCGCGGACACTGGCAAGATCAGCGCCACCTACACCGACGGCATCCTCGAAGTGACCGTGCCATGCCCCGCCAAGCAGCAGGCCAGCACCGAGGTCCCCATCAAGGTCGCCAAAGGCTGACCCCGCCACCGGTGGGCGTGATGGTGATGATCGCCGGCTCGTCCTTGTCTCATTGGCGCTGCCGGGCGCCGTCATCGACGAGTGGATGACGGCGGCGGCCGGCGTCGTGGCGTTCGCCGCCCCGTGGGTGTTCTCGTACGCCCACAGCAATAGACCTGTTGTGAACTGAACACGAGCGGGCCACTAATGACGCTCAACCCGGTGGCCGAGGCCGTGCACGACGGTTTCGTCCTCGGTGACGCGGATGGTCAGCTCCGACGCGCCGATGCGCAGCCCGCTGATCTCCAGCGGCAGGTAGCGCGCGGGGACGGCGGGATCGACGGCGACGTGGCCCTGCGGGAGCTGCGGGTCGAGCCGCAACAACGTCCGCAGCATCAGCAGCGGGGCCGCCGCCGACCATGCCTGCGGCGCGCACGACGTCGGATACGGCACCGGTTCGGTGAAGTCGTCACGGGAGAAGCCGCAGAACAGCTCCGGCAGCCGGTGCCCGAACTCCCGCGCCGCCGCCAGAATCGCGACCGCCACCCGCTGCGCCTCCGGCACGAACCCGTACCGCATCAACCCCGCCGCGCAGATGGCGTTGTCGTGTGGCCACACCGAGCCGTTGTGGTAGCTCATAGGGTTGTACGCGCCCATCGACGTCGCCAGCGTGCGGATGCCCCAGCCGCTGAACAGCTCCGGAGACAGCAACCACCGCGCGACCTCCGGTGCCTTGTCGTCGTCAACGATGCCGGTCCACAGGCAGTGCCCCATGTTCGACGCCAGCGCGTCGATCGGGCGCTTGTCGGCGTCGAGGCCCAGCGCGAACCAGCCGCGTTCCGGCAGCCAGAACGTCTCGTTGAACGTCCCCTTGAGCGCGGCGGCCCGGTCCGACCAGTGCCGACGCGCCTCCTCGTCGCCCTGCTCGCCCGCGAGGTACGCCCGCGCGCGGTACGCCCCGTAGCTGTACGCCTGCACCTCCGCGAGCGCGATCGGCGAGGCCGCGAGCTCGCCTGACGCGAATGTCACGCCGTCCCATGAGTCCTTCCAACCCTGGTTGACCAGGCCGTTCTCGCTCGCGCGGTGGTACTCCACGAAGCCGTCGCCGTCGATGTCGCCGTGCTGGGTCAGCCACGCCATCGCGCGGTCGATGTGCGGCAGCAGCTCCTCGAACTGCTCGTCGTCCAGGCCCCACCGGCGCAGCTCACCGACCAGCATCACGAACAACGCCGTGGCGTCGACGGTCCCGTAGTAGGCGGTACCGCCGCCGAGCGCGAGCGCCGCCGCCTGCCCGAAGCGCATCTCGTGCAGGATGCGTCCCGGCTGTTCCTCGGTGACCGGGTCCGTGACGACGCCCTGATGCGCGGCGAGCGTCTGCGCGGTACCGATGGCGAGGCGCTGGTCGATCGGCAGCAGCATCCACGACGTCAGCAGCGAGTCCCGCCCGAACAACGCCATGAACCACGGCATCCCCGCCGCGACGACCGCGCGCCGCGGGTGCTTCGGGTCGAACATCCGCAACGCACCCAGATCCTCGACGCTCTGCCGCAAGACGGCGGCCAGATCGACGTCCGCGGTGCTGACGCGGGGTCCGCGCTGGCGCCACTCGCGCAGGCTGCGAGCGGGTTCGGTGTGCTCGACCGGGTGACCATGCGGGTGCCGCAGCGGCAGCGGGACGTCGTGCTCGAACGGCTGCGTCGACACCGTCACCGACCACGTGTCACGCGCGGGGATCGTCGCGACCCACCGCAGCGTGCGGCCGGTCGCCTCGGCGGCTGCGAGCGACTCCACTCGCACCGCCTGGCCGAGTGGGGTGTGCTCGTGGCGGAGGTCGATCGCACTGTCGCCGTTCGCGACCGCGACCGTGCCGCGCGCGCCGCCCCTGCCCGCCTTGACCTCGAACAGATCCGCGAAGTCGGCATCGAGGTCCAGCGTGACGACGCAGGTCACCGGCTCGCTGGCGAGGTTGCGCAGCTCGACGTCCTCCCGCATCCCGTTGCCGACGTAGCGATGGACGAGCACCAGGAGCCAACTGTCGGCGTGCCCCGCTGGCGGCGGCATCCTGCCGATGAATGTCGCGCCGAACGGTTCCCCCCGATGGGTGATCAACGGCTCGGGCAGCACGCCGTCGAGGCGCAGCTCCCATCGGGACAGATACCGGCTGTCCCGCACGAACAGCCCCTGCGCCTGCCCGACGCGCACCCGGCCGTCGCGCTCGCTGATACAGAACGTCGAGCCGTCGATGAGCGTAACCCGGTCCTCGCCGAGCGCGCCGTGGTCCGGCCTGCCGGTCGCGGCCCATGGCTCGGTCACGGCTTGTGCCTCCCGGGGCTGGTCGGATGCGGCGAGCCTAACGAGGTTCCGGCACGGCGCGCCGCGTCGTCACCCGCACGATTCGCCCCATGTCGATACCCCACGTCGTGTGGCAGTCCTCGCAGATGAAGTACGTCTTGTCCCCGGCGTCGTGGGCGGTGAGCCGGGGCGAGCCGCAGTCGGGGCACGCGCTCGGCGACGCGAACGCGGTCCCGAAATCCAGCTCGGCACAGTGTGATGCCTCCATGCTGCTCATCAAACTGTGTGAGGTCGGAAGGCGCTAGAGCACAACGTCCCTGGATTGCCGAAGTCCTTGGCGATCGGGGCCATCGTCCCCTGCCGGACAACACCCTCGCGCCGCCAAACTCACCGCAACGGGGAAACCACGTTGAGATCGTGAGGAGATCGCCATGCGAGACGTGTATCAGCACGATATCGCTGAGTTCGCCGCTCGCCTTGACGATCTGGCCGAGATGGCGCGCTGGGAGATGCGCAAGGCGACGTGCGCGCTATTTGAGGAGGACCTAACGCTGGCTCGTGCTGACCGGATGGCGCAGCGGGGTCTGCTCGGCGCCCGCCGCTACTCGACGGCCGCTTCGGGGTGAATCACACAGGAGGGCGAGCATGGTATATCAAGATCGCGCGGACGCGGGACGCATCCTGGCTGAGTGGGTGCTGTACCTGCGCGGCCACGATCCCGTCGTCGTCGGCGTCGCTGCCGGGGGTGTGGCCGTCGCCAGGGAGATCGCCGTCAAGCTCGACGCGCCACTGGACGCGTTGGTGGTGCGCAAGCTCGACGTTCCCGGCTATCAGGACCTGACGATGGGCGCCGTCGGCGAGGGCGCGGTGATCGTCAGCAACCACGACGTGTTGCGCGAATGCCGGATCTCGCCGCACCAGCTGGCCGACGCCGCGCACCACGAACATGGCGTCGTGGCGCGGCAGATGGCGATGCTGCGTCGCGCCATGCCGCCCGTCGACCTGACCGGCCGCAACGTTGTGCTCGTTGACGACGGCATCTCTACCGGCGCGACCATTCGGGTCGCGATCCGGGTCCTGCGCGCGAAGGGCGCGCGACGGGTGATCCTCGCGGTGCCCGTCGCCCCCGCCCCGGTGCTCGAACAGGTCAACCGCATGGTGGACCAGGTGATCTGCCCCAAGGCGATGCGCTGGGTGCGGAACCTGCGCTCTTGGTACGTCGACTTCCCCGACGTCGACGGCAACGACATCGCCGCGATGCTGCGCGAACACACTAGTCTCGTCACCGCACCGGCCGACACCGACCGCGCGCTGCCAGCGCAGTTTTAGTTATTGGAGGCCGCAATGGTGTCGCCGATCGTCTTCGACGTCATGGCGACGCCGTTGCAGGAGATCGGGCCGGACGCGCCACTCGCGCTCGCTGCGCGCAGGCTCGTGAACGAGAAGGTGCGGCGGCTACTCGCCCACGCCAGCGACGTCGATGGCGCGAGCCACACCGGCGAGCGTGTCGTAGGTGTCGACCAGGAACACCGTGTCCTCGGGGTAGTCCTCGGTTAACGCGACGAATGCCTCCCTCCCGTCAATGGTCAGCCACGACGCGATGCGGGCACGACCGGTTCCGGCGCGGCCAAGGGTTCCCAGCGGTCGGCCATGTCGTGTTCGAGTTGGCGCATGGTGGTGTACTCGAGGTCCTCCAGCGGCAGCCGGTGCGGCTCGAACGGGCCGTGGCGGCGCAGGTAGTCCATGACCTCATTGGCCTGCGACCGTGCCCGGTCGAATGACGGGTCCGCGAACAGGTCCCGAGGCCCGATCAGTTTGCCGTCGTGGATCTGGAAGCCGAGCGCGACCACCCTCGGCGGGCCGTCGAACCGGGCCGGGTGTGCCTGGTCAAGCCCGACCGGCATGAACGGTGCGTGGTGCGAACCCCGCATACACCCCGCCACCGTGTAGGGGAACGCGAACGGTTCCAGCACCTCACCGACGGCGGGCAGCCCCGACTGGCACCGCACGATCATCACCGGGTCGTCCTTGCCGACATACTTGCCCGCGATCAACGACAACCGCTGCGTCGACGTCGCCGCCGCCTGAATGCCGAGCGTGGCCGACTCGACCGCGTGCACCACATAACGGGCCGGGGCGCCGATGTACATCAGCAGGTCGTGCAGGTCGCGCGGTGTGTCGAACCAGATCCGCTTCTCCTCGTACAGGTCGTAGACCTCGAACCGGAACCCGGCGTGCATTACCTGGTCGATCACCAGCCCCGCGGTGTTGAACGGGTCGGCGAACATCTTGTAGAGCGGCAGGTTCCACGCACCCGGCTCGGTCTTGTCGGCCAAGAAGCAGATCACTGGCTCGCTCGGCCGCTCGGTGTACTCCAGCTCGGCATAGCCGGGCCCCATCCCCCGCAGGTTCCCGGAGAACGCATCCGACAGCAGATCCTGCCCCGCGCCATACAGCCCCAGTCGCTTGGCGACTTCGGTGGTGCGCAAGAACGTGTCCCAAGCGAACGAGTGCACCGCCTCGGCGTCCGCGCCATGCTCGTGCGTCATGATCAGCGAGACGTCGTCACCGCAGTACGACACCGTGCCGTCCATCAGCAATCCGTCGCCCACCGCGTCCCTAACCGCCTTACGCGCGACAGCCAGCATGTCTGGGTGCACCGAGGAATGACCGACGAACCCGCCAGTGTCGGCCTTGATTATCGACAACGTCGTCATGACACAACCTCCAACGTCATTGGTTCTGGACACGTCACGGCAGATGGATGGTGCGCCGCTCATCCGCGATCGCCCGCGCCAGCGCGGCGCGGGACAGACTGCGGGGACCGCAGTCGCACCACGCGGGCACCTCGTCGTCGGCGTACGGCTCCGCTTCGAGCAGGTCGACGTACTCCTTGCCTCGGGTGGCCGCGTGATGCGGCGTGTCAACGAAATCGCGTGACCCGTGCGCATGCGGACCGGTGATCGCCCAATACACCAGACCAGACGGCGTGTCGTAGACGAACGCGAGGTGATGGCCGTGCTGACACCGCACCGCTAGCCGCTGGTGATCGCTGCGATGCGAGCCGTACTCGGCCAGCGCGGCGGCCGCCTTGCGATAGCGGGCCTTGGATCTGCTGAGCATGACCACGACGGTAAGGCGGCTGCCGAGTTAACCGAGCCTTTCCAAGGTCCCGAAACCACGGCACCAAAGTCCACAGCCGAGGGCCTCCAGTCAGGAGGTGCTGGTTTCGGTGGGGTGGCCCGCGCGGTACTCCTCGCGCGGGCGGACGTCGATGACGGTGACGGTACCGGTCTTGACTCGCCGCAGCAGCTCCTCGGACGTGACCGCGTCGCTGTCCTCGCCGCCAACGTCCTGCTCGTCGCCGTCCGCATGTACGAAACCCGGTTCCGTTCCGGCGAAACTCGCCACGAGTAGGAGCGCGGCGGACGCGCTGCCGTGGGAAGACCGGACCGGAGGTCCCTGGTTCTCAGGTCCTCGTTCCCTTCCCGACCATCTTGCGGTGGGGAAACGTCGCCTGCGTGCTACCTGATATTCCGCAGCCCGGCGACGCGCCGGTCATCCAAGTCCACGTTCGCGCTGATGCCGTGACACCGCATGTTGGCTACGCACTCGAGCGTTTGCACGAGGCGGCGTCCGAGTCACCCGTAGACGTCGATGAGGTCGAGGTGTGGCTGTCGCAGCCTGGTCATCCCGCCATGCCGACAGCGTTCCTCGCTACCGGCATCGCCCGCGTCGGCTCGCAGCTGATCCGCTGCCGAGGTGTGGCGGCCGACCCCTGCGACAGCATCGACGCGCTGTGCCGACGCATCCTCGCCCAGGTGGGCACCGTTCCCCGCCAACGTGACAATGCAGCCAGCTAGCCAGCCGGGTATGACACAAAATCATGTGCACATCATCGCGGACAGGACGCGGCCAGACCGCGCCGCGCTGTGCGGTATCGGTCTCGGTTTCCGCGTGGGTGCGACAACAGCCGCTCACCCGGCCGGCACCATGTCACCGGAGTTCGAGCGCGTCTCGTGCCCAGAGTGCCAACGCCTCTACCGCGATCAGCATTACGGCGTGGCCAACGGTCGATGCGGCACCCCCGGATGCGGCGGTATCGCGCGGTGGCCATCGCTGTTCGATACCACGGGAGACCACCACTATCGCTGCGTCGACTGCTGCAAACGTATCGCCGCAGCGCTGGCCGGTGACTACACCGACATGAACCGACATCGCGTACTCGGATTGACTCGCGACGAACTGACACGCGAGTCTTCGAATCGCACGTGACGATCATCGCGGACTTTGACCTGTTCCCGCTGGGACTGCTCGACCAGCAGCGTGAATGCCTCGTCGGCGCTGATGGCGTGGATGGCCATCAGGATTCCTTTGGCTTGGTCGATCACCGCGCGCGATCCGAGTGCGTACTCAAGCTGCGCGGCCAGCTCGCGGGCGCGTTCATACCGCCGGTACACCCGCAGCGCGGTCGCCACCGCCGACATGTAGAGATCCAACAAACGCTCGTCGACCTCGTTCAACGACTGTCTGGGTACTCCGCCGCGCGCGGCGTGTACGCACAGGAGACTCGACACCGCGAGGACGCGATGCACGACAACGACGACCATTCGGGCCACAGGCCACGAGGATGGCGCGCGCTCGACGCGGAGTCGTTTCGGGCGATCTTCGAGCACAGCATCGACGGTGTGCGACCGACTCACGATGGGCAGACGCGGTCGCCGAGCGGGAACGCGCCGGTCACGTGCGTACCCAGGTGCGCATGCGCCGGGGCGATGGATCGGTGTTCACCGTTGATCTGGCTTCAGCGAACTTCCACGACGCCTCGGGTGAACGCCGTGCCTGTGTGATCTTCCGCGGCCTTTCCGAGCAGGTGGCCACGGCAGACAACGGCCGCGGGCTCGGCGCACCCACCCGCCGCAGCGGACTGGCCAACATGCGTCACCGCGCTACTCGCCACAACGGCGCTTTCGATATCAGCAGCCCCACCAGCGGAACGGGCACCGTGTTGACCTGGAGCGTCCCCTACCCGCGACATAGGTCGACAAACGCCGGTCGGGACGTAACGGGGTGCGAGTCGGCGACACGGGGCAGGACCAAGGTCCTGAGGAGGATTGCTTTTCGGCTCTGTTGGCAGCCCGTTGCAGCAGGCAAAGCTGGGCGCGTGAACATGCCCGGCCACGTCAAGCCGGGGACAGCTGCGAGGTGACGTCGGTATGGAGTTGGGCATCGATCAGGCGCTGGCGCACGGGCTACGCCAGTACGTGGAGCAGACCGTTGAGGCGCTCGCGCTCACCGGCCGTCCCTACTGTCTCGACGTCGCTCACCCGATGAACGCCTACGTGGCCCTCAACGCGCGGCTACCGAACTTCCCCGACTGCGATACCGCACTGCTGTGGGACGAGCGCTACGGATGGGCCGGCGCACTCGAAACCGACACATCCAGTCAGCTGACCGTGCTCAGCTATTGCGGTAGCGCCCTGCTGCCCCGTCCCGCCACGGTCGCCCAGTTCGCGCACGAGTTCCTCGCTGGCCTCGTGTCACCGAGCACCGCGTCGCCCGTGTTCAGCATCGACGATCGCGACCAGCTGACAACAGGCCTGATCTCCTACTCGCTGCTCACTCCGGTTGGCGCCGCTTTGCCGTAGTACGGCATGCGGTGGCGGCCGTGAGTTCGGCGAGGTCCGGCGATCCGCAATACCGGCACGCGGGCGTGGCGGCCGACTTCAAGGCCAAGACCGCGGCCGGGACACCGAGCACGGTCCAGGCCGTCACGGTGAGGGCAACGTTGGCGATAGCGGGTTCGACACCGAGAACGATCGTCAGCGTGACCGTGAGCACCGGGATGAGCACGAAAGCGGCGATGGCTCGACGCAGCGCATTGGTCTTCAACTCGCGCATGCTGTTGGAGGTGCCGCACCACGTGCACGTCGCATCCGCTGCGCGTGCCGCTCTCACGCGGCGTGACTCGGCAAGCACCATGCGCGGTATCTCCTCATCATCATGGGTAGTGTCGTGATCGAGCGCGGATCATCACCGCGCCGTGACCTGTGTCAGCGTGGACGACGAATCGGCGGTGTCGTAGAGCGGGAAGTCCCTGAACACAGGGGCCAGATGGCAACCCTGCCGCCACCGCAGGGCAACCCCGTCGGCGCGGCCAACGTCGATCACGAGCTGTGGATGACATCGCGGACACACCAGGTGTCCGCGATGCAATGCCACGATCGTCGCTTCCCGTTGTTGCTGGCAGGCGAAGCAGGGGAACGCGATGGCGCGCTCCACGCTATGCAGGGTGAGCGCGACACCGGTCGAGTAGGTGGCAAGGATCGGCACGGGAGTTCCGCACGCCAGAACCAGTCGGGCTGGCGCGTCGATCAACGACGCTCGACAGCATGCGGTCCGGGTGGGTGCTATCTCGACCACGCCCGGCGGTGCGGTGTTGCTCGGCTGCCGTGTCATCACACCCCCATGGCTGGTGTCGTGATCGTGGAGTGTCAGTGGACACGGTCAGTAGGAGCGCCAACCGTGCCGAAGCGTCCGGGCTGGACGCCGTCGAGTTGGTGCGGCCGGACGACCGCGACCGGGCAGTCGGCGTGACGCAGCAACGACTGGCCGACCGAGCTGGCCAGCATGCCGTGCGATACGCCCAGGCCCCGGGAACCGACGATGAGCAGCTGCGCGGCAGGCCCGTCGGGTGGGTTCGTGATAGCGAGCAAGCCGCGCACCGGCCGATCGTGCGTAACGTGTTCGGTGACCGCGATCTCGGGGTATGCCGCGCGCAGTGGAGCCAGCCAGGTGGCGAGCTGTCGTTGCTTCGCTGCCTGAATCTCTGCGGGACCGCCCGGCAAGATCGTCCACTCGTGGTGGCTGAGCGCGACCTCGGTCCAGGCGTGGGCAGCGACAATGGGAGCACCGCTGCTGCGCGCGAACTCGAACCCGAAGCGCAGCGCGGCAGTACCGGACGGCGAGCCATCCACCCCAATCACGACCGGGCCGAAACGGGATGGCGCCGTGCCACGACCTCGCACCATCACCACCGGACAACCGCCGTAGTGAGACACGGCACTGGCGACCGCGCCGGGCCCGTCCTCCACGCGGTCGCTGGTCCCGCGCACGCCCACCACGATCAGCCGCGCCCGTATCGACGCGTCGATCAGCGCGTCCTGCGGCGCATTGTACTGCGCCGACAAGGCGATCGGCACCTCCGGAGCGAGCGCACGCACCGCTTCAACGGCGGTGGTAAGCGGGCGCGAACCAGCCGCCGAACCGGTACCGGCCGCCTTGGCGTGAACCAGCCGTAGCGGCGCGTTCCATGCCCGCGCCCTCACCGCTGCCCAACGAGCGGCAGCCAGCGCCGAGGCGGAACCGTCAATACCGACAACAATGTCGTTGCCGTCGTCGTCGGCAGCACGATCCATGCCGTCTGCCACCGTCCACAGAAATGATGTCATCGCCGCGGACGCTACGAACACCACAACGCCGCCGCGAGGTCCATAAGTCACCGACACCAAGGTCATAGGACCGGGCTGGGCATTCATTCAGTCCGCATTCGGGACCAAGTGCCCTGGGCACGCCGCCGACGTCACGGTGAGTGTTGCCGGTGAGGTGATCAAGCATGACGGAACCAACCGAGCCCACCGAACAGGGCCGGCCTGACGAGCCGGATGGACCATCGGACGAGACACGTCGAGCGCGCCGGTGGGCGTGGATCGCGTCCGCTCTCGCCGCGACCGTGGCGCTCGTGGCCACCGTCGTCATCGTGCTTGCGCTACGCGGCGACGACGACAAGGGCGGCGTGGCGACCGAACCGACCACGACACCCCCCACCACCAGCGTGACCACCACTACGACGACGACGTCGTCCGAGCCGGTGCCCGCGTTCGGCTACCAGCCGTTGTGGCCGTTCGCCAGCGTCGCGGACGCGGCAGAGTGGCAGCGCGCGTACCGCGAAGGCGGCCACCAACCGTGGCACCTCGACGCCGAGTTCACCGCGCGCCAGTTCGCCCAGTCCTACCTCGGCTACGACAACATCGACCGGGTCGTGAGCACCCGCATTCGAGGCGACGAAGCCTGGGTCGGTGTGGGCTTCGAATTACCCAACGGTGAGGACACCACCGCCGCCGTGGTCCATCTGGCCAAGGTCGGCGGTGGCGCGGACGCGCCCTGGGAAATCGTCGGCACGAAGGACACCACGCTGACCCTGACCAGCCCGCCGTACGGGGCGAGCGTGACGTCGCCAGTCACCGTAGGCGGGTCGATCACCGGCGTGGACGAGAACCTGCGCGTGACCGTCTGGCAGCTCGGCACCGGCAAGATAGCGGAGTCCGACGGCATCCCGGCAGGTGGCCAAAACAGCCGGTGGTCCACGAAGGTGTCCTTCACCGCGCCATCAGGCAGCGTGCTCACCATCGCCGTCGCCACCGGCGGACACGTCGCCGAGGTCGAACGGTTCGCCATCACCGGCGTCCGCGTCGGCGGCTGACGCCACAAGACTGGAGGTACACATGTCTAGCCGCCATGATCCGGGAACCCGGACTGTGCGACCCGCGCGTCGTGATGTGCGCGCAGCCTGGATTTCGCTCGCGTTCCTGCCCGTGTCGTTCGTCTTGGCGATGCTGGTTGGCGAGTGGCTGCTGTCGGTACAGGGTTACGAGAGCGGCGCCGAGGATCGCCCGCTGATCGGAGCGGCGTTGCTGGCCGGGATTCCCGCCGTGGTTGTACTCGTCGCTCCAGCCACCACAGCGGCGTTTTTCGGCTGGCGCGCCCGGCAACGCGGAGATCGAGGCGGTGTGGCACCCGCCGTCGTGGGTATGGTCGTGGCCGTCGCGTTGATCGCGTTGAACATCGTGGCCGCCATCGTCGGCGACTGACTCTGCCGCGGCAGGTCGCTACCGCGCCCTGATGACCTTGTACGCGGTGTCGGCGAACCACACCGCCGGGATGACGAGCAGGGCGAGTAGCCAGCCGAGGGCGTTCGGGATGGTGCCGCCCAGTAGCCCTGGTAGCGGCGGGAGCAGCAGGAACACCGCAAGCATGACCAGCTCGAAGCCGATCGCGACCAGCAGCAGCGGGTTGCCCAACACACCGACTCGGCCGATCCAACGAGCCTCGCTTCGGCAGGCGAAGGCGTTGGCGAGCTGGCCGAGCACAATCACCGTGAACGCGGTGCCGGACGCCGTGGCCAGGAGCTCCGGGTCGGCGTCGGCACCGAACGTCCAGCCCCCTGCGACGAGCACCAGCAGGAACGCAGTCATCGTCATGACCGCTTCGGCGGGGCCGAGCACCCCGAACGCGCGGGTCAGCACGCGCCGGTCGAGCAGGCCGCCGGTGCGGGCGGGGCCGCGCATGGTGCGCGGGTTGGGTGGTTCGGCGCCCAGCGCGAGTGCGGGCAACAAGTCGGTGCCGATGTCGAGAGCCAGGATCTGGAGCACGCCGATGGCCAGCGGGATCTCCCCTGCGAGCAGCGCCCACACCAGAAACGGCGTCAGCTGGGCGACGTTGTCGGTGAGGTGGTAGGTCAGAAACCGGCGGATGTTGGCGAACGTCGCCCTGCCCAGCTCGATAGCCGCGACGATGGTGCCGAAGTGGTCATCGAGCAGCACCAGGTCAGCGGCCTCGCGTGCCACGTCCGTGCCGGAGGCACCCATCGCGACGCCGATGTCGGCGGTGCGCAGGGCGGGTCCGTCGTTGACGCCGTCGCCGGTCATGGCGACGACGTGGCCATGCTGCTGCAACACGTGCGCGATCCGCAGCTTCTGCTCCGGTGTCACCCTGGCGACGACGACACCATCGCGGTCGAGTAGGTCGCCCAACGCAGCGTCGTCGTCCGGCAGGTCGGCGCCGGTGACAACGAACCGGTGGTCGCCGAGCAGCCCGACCTCCGCCGCGACCGCTGCCGCCGTGCCGGGATGGTCGCCGGTCACCATGGCCAACTTGATCCCGGCGCGGCGACACGACGTGATGGCGTCGGCGACATCGGGCCGGGGCGGGTCCTCCATCCCCGCCACGCCGCACAACCGCAGCCCTCGTTCGGTGTCGTGCCCTTGGTCGGGTGCCGCCGGGCGGTGTGCGACGGCAATGACGCGCATCCCGCGCCGCGTCAAGTCGTCGACGGCCGCGGCGGTACCAGGTGGCACGTCCACGCAGGCGTCCAACACAGTCTCGGCGGCCCCGGTGACGTGCACGCCGTCGACGTCGACCACCGACGCGCGGCGACGGCGCGGATCGAATGGGTGTCGCCGCAGGGGCCTCGGCGGCACCCTGACCCCGGCTCTGGTGGCCAGCACATGCAGCGCCACCTCCATCGGGTCACCCACTGGATGCCAGTGGTTACCCTCGTGTGCCGAGTGAGCGTCCGGGGAACAGCGGGCGGCACTGTCAGCGAGCGCAGCCGTGGCCCTGATCGCATCCGCCGGGCCGGTCAACGTGCCGTCGGGGCGGTAGCCCTCACCGGACACCATGACTACACCCTGCGGTGTCCACACCTCGACCACCGACATCTCGTTGCGGGTGAGGGTGCCGGTCTTGTCGGTGCAGACGAACGTCGTCGCGCCGAGGGTCTCGACCGCTTCCAGCCTGCGCACCAGCGCATCGTGGCGCGCCATCCGCTGCCCGGCCCTGGCCAGCGACAGCGTGACCGTCGGCAACAACCCCTCCGGCACCAGCGCCACCGTCACCCCGAGCGCGAACAGCAGGCTCTCGGCACCCGTCCGCCCGAGGCCGAGCAGCACCAGGAAGAACGCACCGCCCACACCGATCGCGATCAGCGCGATCAGCCGCACCACCCGGTGAAGCTGACGGGCCAGTGGACTGCGGGGACGGCTGGCCCGTCCGGTCACCGCCGCGATACCGGCCAACCGCGTCCTGGCGCCGGTCGCGACAACGATGGCATCGCCGTGGCCCTCCACCACATACGTAGCCGCGTGCACGACGTCGCCCGCCGACCATCGCGCCGGAACGCTCTCCCCAGTCAGCGGTGACTCGTCCACCGACAACCGGGCGCCCTCGCCGACGCGCAGGTCCGCGCACACCCGGTCCCCCGCCTCCAACAGCACCACGTCGTCAACGACCAACTCGGTCGCGGCCACGACGTGCGCGACGCCGTCGCGGCGCACGGTCGCACGTGTCGGCAGCAGGTCCCGCAGCCGCTCAGCCGCCCGATCCGCCCGATACTCCTGCACGAACGAGAACACGCCGTTAAGGACAACCACGACGGCGATCGCCACCGCGAGCACCGGCATGCCGCCCAGCAGAGCGAGCCCCGCCGCCACCCACAACATCACCGCGAAGAAATGCACCAACTGGCTGCCGAACACCAGCAACGGGTGCGCCCGAGGCGGACTCGGCAACGCGTTCGGACCATCCCGCCGCAGCCGCAGGGCGGCCTCCTCCGCGCTGAGACCGGAACGCCAGCCAGCCGATACCTCGGTCATCGATCCACTCCGGCGCATATCTCCGGACCACCGGCGCAGCTCCCACCCCGGAACAAACCAGCTACGACGTCAGCTAGCCCAGTCCTTCGGCGAGTTGCTGAAGCAGCAAAGCGGTCACCAGCACCCCGACCGTCGTTGCCACAACCACCGCCCACGAGCGGTCGCGGCGGACGAGAGCCACCGCGCCCACCACCGCGGCAGCGAGGCCGCCAGCCAGGATGACAGCGCCCGCGACGGTGAGCAGCCAGTTGTCTGTGAATGTCTCCGCCGGTTCCATACCGAGCGCGAAGCCGACCGCGAGAAGAATCGTCCCGCACAGGACTAGTGCTGCGAGTCCGACGGCCACCGTGCCGGGCCGCGAGTCAGGTAGCCATGCCCACTCGCGGCGAGTGTTTGAGGTTGTCTTCATGCCGCGAGCGTGGGCGCGCCTCACCCGGTTACCCAGGGTCCTTGGACCCCTGAACCGGGGCACTCCGGTACACGCGGTCCACACGGGATTTCCGGAACTGCTGCTTCGACCATGTCCCTGGATTGCCGAAGTCCTTGGCGATCGGGGCCATCGTCCTCTGCCGGACAACACCCTCGCGCCGCCAGAGTCACCGCAACGGGGAAACCACGTTGAGATCGTGAGGAGATCGCCATGCGAGACGTGTATCAGCACGATATCGCTGAGTTCGCCGCTCGCCTTGACGATCTGGCCGAGATGGCGCGCTGGGAGATGCGCAAGGCGACGTGCGCGCTGCTTGAGGACGACGTGGCGCTGGCGCGTGCCGTGAACGCGGACCGGAGAGCCGTCACCGAGCTGCATCACCGCATTGACGAGCATGCCATCGCGCTGCTCGCGCGGCAGCAACCGGTCGCGAGCGACCTCCGCACGATCGTCGCTGGCCTGCGGATGAGCGCCGATCTGGAGCGTATGGGTGTCCTCGCCGACCACGTCGCCGCGCTCGCGCTGGTAGACGGTCCGCGTCCCATCGTTCCGGCCGAGCTGCGGCCGACGGTGCAGGCCATGGCGCGGGTGGCCGACCGGATGGCGCAGCGCGTGTGCTCGGCACTGGTCAACCGCAGCGTGGCGGACGCCGAGCAGGTCATCGCCTACGACGACGAGATGGACCGGCTGCTCACCGACCTGCACAGGCACCTGCTGTCCGGGGAGTTGCCAAGCGCCACCGCGATGAACCTGACACTGCTCGGCCGCTACTACGAACGGTTCGCCGACCACACCGTCTCCCTCGCCAAGCGGGTGGCGTTCCTGATCGGCGCCCGCCGCTACTCGACGGCCGCCACCACTGGGGCACTGGGATGAGGACGAGACCGACCTGGCCGGGTTCATCGGCTGGCGCGCCGAGCCCGACGGCTGAACCGCCCGGGCACCACAGTCGGAGGTCGCGTGTGCGACGGGTCTTTCGTCTCTAGCCGCCTGTCTCCCGGCGCAGTGTGCTGGGCACATCAGACCGCTCGACTCGAGGAGGACGGTATGACCGTCACCGAACCGGCGCAGGGCCTCGACACGTCGGTCCGGACCGAGCTCTATCGCACGATGGTGCTCATCCGGACCTTCGAGGAAGCGATCCTGCGCGACTACCACGCGGACAAGAAACCCGTCTTCGACATCGGCGCCGGATTGATCCCCGGCGAGATGCACCTGTCGGCGGGGCAGGAACCGGTCGCCGCCGGGGTGTGTGCCCACCTGACGACCGACGACGCCATCACCGCCACCCACCGCCCGCACCACCTGGCGATCGCGCATGGCGTCGACCTGCGCACCCTGGCCGCGGAGATCTTCGGCCGCGAGACCGGCCTCGGCCGGGGACGCGGCGGGCACATGCACCTGTTCGACCCCACGACGCACTTCTCGTGCTCCGGGATCATCGCCGAGGGCTACCCGCCCGCGCTCGGGCAGGCCTTTGCCTTCACACGCCAAGGCACCGGCCGGATCGCGGTCGCGGTGACCGGCGAAGGAGCGGTCAACCAGGGTGCCTTCCACGAGTCGCTCAACCTCGCCGCGCAGTGGCGGCTGCCGGTGGTCTTCGTCGTCGAGGACAACGACTGGGCTATCTCGGTACCCCGGCGTGCCTCGACACCGATCGCGTCCAACGCCGACCGCGCCGCCGCGTACGGCATCCCCGGCGAGCGGGTTGAGGACAACGCCGTCGAGGCCGTGTACGCGGCAGCGGGCCGTGCGGTCGCGCGGGCACGCGCGGGCGAGGGGCCGTCGCTCATCGAGGTACACACCCTCCGGTTGTGGGGGCACTTCGAAGGCGACCCGCAGACCTACCGCGACGACCTCGCGACGGTCGCCGAACACGACCCGATCCCGGCCTACGAACAGACCCTGCGCGACGCGGGGCTGCTCGACGACGTCGAAGTGGCTCGCATCCGCGAGGACGCGACCGCCCGGGTCGACGACGGCATCACCTACGCCAAGAACAGCCCGTCACCAGACCCGGCGACGGCGCTGTCCGCCGTGTTCGCCTGAGGAGGCCCACTGTGACCACGACCCAGCTCACCACCGTCGAGACCACCTCGACGCGAAAGCTCACCACCGCTAAAGCGATGGCCGAAGGCATCGCGCAGGAGATGGAGCGCGACCCGTCGGTGTTCTACCTCGGCGAAGATGTCGGCAGCTACGGCGGCATCTTCGGCTCCACCGGCGGCCTGCTCGACACGTTCGGGCCGGAGCGGGTGCTCGACACCCCGATCTCGGAGACCGCGTACATCGGGCTCGCGACCGGCGCCGCCGTCGAAGGAATGCGGCCGATCGCCGAGCTGATGTTCGTCGACTTCTTCGGCGTGTGCATGGATCAGATCTACAACCACATGGCCAAGATCCACTACGAGTCCGGCGGCAACGTCACCGTGCCGATGGTGCTCACCACCGCCGTCGGTGGCGGCTACTCGGACGGCGCGCAGCACTCGCAGTGCCTGTGGGGCACGTTCGCGCATCTGCCTGGCATGAAGGTCGTCGTCCCCAGCACCCCGTACGACGCCAAGGGCCTGATGATCTCCGCCATCCGCGACGACAACCCCGTGGTGTACATGTTCCACAAGGGCGTCATGGGGCTGCCGTGGATGAAGAAGAATCCACACGCGACCGACGTCGTGCCGGAGGAACCCTACGAAGTCCCGATCGGCAAGGCCAGGATCGCCAGGGAAGGCGCCGATGTCACCGTCGTGACGGTGTCGCGGTCGGTGCACGACACGCTCGACGTCGCCGAGCGGCTGGCGGCCGACGGCGTGCTCGACGCCGAGGTGATCGACCTGCGCAGCCTGAAGCCACTGGACCGCGACGCGATCCTCACCTCGGTCGCCAAAACCGGGCGCCTCGTCGTGGTCGACGAGGACTACCTGTCCTTCGGGCTCTCCGGCGAGGTGGCCGCCACCGTGGCCGACGCCGACCCCGGGATGCTGCGGGCACCGGTGGCCCGGGTGGCCGTGCCGGACGTGCCGATCCCTTACGCGCGATCGCTGGAGTACGCGGTGCTGCCCACCCAGGACCGCATCGAACAGGCCCTGCACCGGGTGACCAAGGCGTGATGAAGGAGTGATCGAGGTCCCGTTCCCCGCGTTGTCGGACACGCCAGACACCGAAGGTGTCGTCGCCACCTGGTTCGTCACCGACGGCCAGACCGTGACCAAGGATCAGCTCATCGCCGAGGTCCAGGTCGACAAGGCATCCGCAGAGGTGCCCGCCCCCGCGGCGGGCACCGTCCACCTTTTCGTGCCAGAAGAAGCCGTCGTGCCACAGGGAAAAGTCATCGCGCGGATCGACACCTGAACCACGGATCGTCACACCCTGGCGATCGCCAGCAGAGCCACACCGCCGGTGGGCTGGAAGGAGCTGAGGCATGGAACGTCCCTGGATCAACTCCAGTCAGCGGCTTCACCGGGAATCCGCCGACCAAGGTAAGCGATGCCCGGGTGCGAGCGTGCAGCCGCCGGTCTCCGCCGACGACGTCGTGGGATCGGCTCTGCCCACGATGCGGCGCGCGGAAGACCGGTTGCGTGACCCCATACTGGCTCCCGAGGCGCGGCGGCTCCTGGAAATCGCGCTGATCGAAACACGGCGCGCCATCCTGGCTGCCGAGCCTGGTTTAACCCTCAAACGCGCTGAGGTCATTCAGCTCGCGCTCGAAGACCTCGATGCCGCAGCGCCACCCGGCCAGGCCAGTTCCCGGTAATTAACCGCCAGTGCGGTCAGGCCAGCCGTCGACGTCGTGATCTCACCAGGGAAACCCGGTGACCCGCCCGAAGGGATGACCGGTCGCATCCGTGGGCGGCGATCGGTTGCACGGCACCGTAGGTCGTGGGTCACCGCAGGTCGGGACCTAGTGCTCACGCCAGGCACGCCCGTCGCGCATGAGACTCGCGATGTGGAAACCGCGAAGACCCACAATGCCGACGTCGAGGTCCAGGTCGTCCGCCACGGGCAGCTACCAGGGGCCGACGACTACGCCCGCGAGAAGATCGGCGCGCTGCTGCACCTCGCGCCAACACCAGTGCTGTTCGCGCGGGTACGACTGAGCAAACACCCCGACCCGGCCGTGTCCCAGCCGGTGATCGCACAGGCCAACCTGGACGTCAACGGACGGCTGGTGCGCGCCCAAGTCACCGGCCCGACCGCCCGCGAGGCGATCGACCGGCTCGAAGCGCGGCTACGGCACCGGCTGGAACGCATCGCCGAACACTGGGAAGCCCGCCGTGGCCGGATGCCTTCGACTGAGCCGCACGAGTGGCGACACGCCTCCGAGCCCAACCACCGCCCGAGCTACTTCCCGCGCCCGGAAGACGAACGCGAGATCATCCGACACAAGACGTTCACCTTCAGCCGCAGCACCATCGACGACGCCGCAGCCGACCTCGAGTTGATGGACTACGACTTCTGCCTGTTCACCGAGACCGCCACCGGCAAGGACAGCGTCCTCTACCCCACCGGATCCACCGGCTACCGGCTCGCCCAGATCACCCCATCGGCACCGGACGAGCTCGCCCCACACCACGTGCCGGTCAGCCTCAGCGAACAACCCGCGCCGGTGCTCACCGTCGCCGAAGCCATCACCCGGCTGGCCCTCACCGGTCTGCGGTTCCTGTTCTTCCTCGACGCCGAACGCGGGCGCGGCAGCGTGCTCTACCACCGCTACGACGGCCACTACGGCCTGATCTCCCCCAACGACACGCCGTGACATCCAGGAGGCAGCACATGGCCGCACAGTCCGATCCCCTCTTCCACGCCGAGAACACCGCGCGCGACTGGCTAGCCAAGATCAGCACCTCGCTCACGCCGAGGGACTGTCCCTCGGCCATGAGCTTGGTTTCATCGTGGCCGGCGCGGCGGCTGATGCGCAGGCCGGCCACAAGAGTCGGACGTCATTCCACCCCAGTAACTTGGACCAGCAGCCGATGGCCGGGCGTTTCAGGGGCTCGCCGCCGGGAACGACTAGCGTGAGCATCGTCGTCGCCTTGGCCAGGAGAGTGGGGTGCATCGGCGGTCATGGACGGTCTGACGGTCACGCTGCTCCTGTTGGCTGTGCTGGTGGCGTTGAACGCTGTCTTCGCGGGCAGCGAGATCGCGCTGATCTCGTTGCGGGAGGGGCAGCTGCGGCAGGTAGAGCGCGCCGGGAGCGGCGGTGGCCGTGCGCTGGTGCGGCTGGCGCGGGATCCGAACCGGTTCCTCGCGACGATCCAGATCGGGATCACGCTGGCCGGGTTCCTGGCGTCGGCCACGGCGGCCGTGACGATCGCCGAGCCGCTCGTGGCGCTGCTGGGCTTCCTCGGTAGCGCGGCGGGGCCGGTGGCAATCGCGCTGGTCACGCTGGTGCTGGTGTTCATCACGCTGGTGCTGGGCGAGCTGGCACCGAAGCGGCTCGCGATGCAACACGCGCTGCGATGGGCGCTGGTGGTGGCGCGGCCACTGGACTGGCTGGCGACCTTGTCGCGCCCGGCGGTGTGGGTGTTGAGCACGGCCACCGACGTCACCGTGCGGCTGTTCGGCGGCGACCCTCATGCGGCGAAGGAACCGCTGTCGCCAGACGAGCTGCGCGACCTCGTCGCCACGCATCGTGGCCTGAGCGCCGAGCAACGCACGATTATCACCGGGGCTTTGGAGATCCACGAACGGCCGTTGCGGCGAGTGCTGCGACCGCGCGGGACGGTGTTCACCCTGCCCGGCGACCTGCCGCTGGACCAGGCGCGCGAACAGCTCGCCCACGCCGGGCATACCCGCGCCCCGGTAGCCGGACCGTCGGGACAGCTAGACGACGCGATCGGGGTGGTGAACCTGCGAGACCTCATCGGCGGGAAGGGCGCTGCGGTCTCGGCCAGCAATGCCACTCGCGGGGATACCACCGCCGGAGATGGCGCTGCCGGGGAGGGCGCTCCGGCTACCAGCGGACTCACCGTCGCGCGGGTGGCGCAACCGCCGCTGTTGTTCCCCGACAGTCTGCGCGTGTCGGAGGCATTGCGGCGGTTCAAGGCGGAGCGGCAGCAGTTCGCGCTGGTGGTGGGTGAGCACGGCGCGGTCGACGGGATCGTGACGCTGGAGGATCTGCTCGAAGAGATCGTGGGGGAGATCTACGACGAGACCGACACCGACGTCATCGAAGCCCGCAGGGGCGACGACGGCACCATCACCATCCCCGGCACCTTCCCGGTGCACGACCTGACCGACATCGGCGTCAGCATCACCAACCTGCCGCCCGGCGACTACACGACGATCGCCGGGATGCTGTTGGTCGTGCTCGGCGAGATCCCCAAAGCACCCGGCGACCGCGTCGAGCTGCCCGGCTGGACCGCCGACGTCACCGGCGTCGAGGGCCACGCCATCACCGAAGTGCGGTTACGGCAGCGCTGACGCCGTTCCGGGCCGTCCCCTGGACGCGGCCGCATGGGTGGGTCACCCTCGGTGTATGCGCGCCGCGGACTCGCGCGAGTTCACCCTCTACGGCCCCTCGCACCTGACGGTGCTGGCGGTGTTTGTCGTGGTCGCCGCCGTGCTCGACGTCCTCGGGCCGTGGCCGGTGTACCTGCTGCCGGAGATCGCTCTCGTGCTCACCGTGTGGGCGCTCATGACCTGGCCCTGGACTCGCTCCCGGACGCGCGACGCGCCAGCGCGCTGACCAGCCGGACGCCACCACCGGCGCCGAAGGACCATCCGGCGGCGCGACAGTCGTGAGACCCGCACCAGCGGGGACGTTCGCCCCTGTCCGAACGCGACGTAATCGGGTGGCCTTGACCTGAGATCGCCGAAGCCATCGTGAGGAGTGTGAGATGGCGGCTGCGGTACCGATGCCGACCACCGGCCAGGAGGACCGGTTGTTGGCGGTCGTCCATGCACTGGTGGCCGAACGACATTCGGCCGAACGCGCGGCGAGTGTCACGCTGGACAGTACCTTCGACCGCGACCTTGGCCTGGACAGCCTGAGCGTGACCGAGCTGGTGACGCGCCTGGAGGACGCCTTCGGTGTGGACCTGCCCCACGAGGTGATCGCCAGGGCCGCGACCCCGCGAGACCTGCTGGATGCCGTGCGGGCCGCACCGAGCCGGGAACGCCATCACACCAGCGTCGAGCGGCATCCCGCCCCGCCACCTGTCGCACGGGTTCCGGACGCGACGACCACACTCGTCGAAGCGCTGCGATGGCATACCCGCATCCACCCCGACCGCGTGCATCTGCGGATACTGTCCGACAGCAGCCAGCAGCTGGTCACCTATGCCGACCTGTGGCGGGACGCCACCGCCACAGCGGCGGGTCTGCTCGCCCACGACCTGCGTCCGGGCGATGCGGCCGCGATCATGCTGCCCACCGGGCGGGAGTACTTCACCACGTTCGCCGGGGTGTTGCTCGCCGGGGGCGTCCCGCTGCCGGTTTACCCGCCCGCTCGGCCCGCGCAGTTGGCGGCGCATCTGCGCAGACAGGTCGGCATCCTGGCCAACGCGCAAGCGCGAGTCCTCGTCAGCGATCCGCAGGCCGTCCGGCTGGCCCGGCTGGTCCGCGGCCAGGTCGAGCCGCTGCGCCATGTGCTGACACCGGACCAGCTCACCGGCTCCGGCGACACCGTCGCGGTCGCACGCCACCCGGACGACCTCGCGCTGCTGCAGTACACCTCCGGCAGCACCGGCGACCCGAAGGGCGTCATGCTCACCCACCAGAACCTGCTGGCGAACATCCGCGCGATGGGCGAGGCGGCCGCCGTATCCACTCAGGACGTTTTCGTGAGCTGGCTGCCGCTCTACCACGACATGGGCCTCATCGGCGCCTGGCTGGCCACGATGTACTACGGGGTGCCCTTGGCGGTGATGTCACCACTGGACTTCCTGACCAGGCCCGCCCGCTGGCTCTGGGCCCTGCACACCCACCGCGGCACGCTGTCGGCCGCCCCGAACTTCGCCTACGAGCTGTGCCTGCGCAAGACCACCGACGCCGAACTCGACGGCCTCGACCTCGCCTCGGTGCGCATGCTCTACAACGGCGCCGAGCCGGTGCAGGCCGACACGATGACCGGGTTCGCCGAGCGGTTCGCCCGCTACGGACTCCGGCGCGAGGCCTTGGCCCCGGTATACGGGCTGGCCGAGTCCTGCGTGGGGCTCGCCTTCCCTCCGATCGGCCGCGGGCCGATGATCGACCGCGTAACACGCGACGCCTTCCTACGCACCGGCCGCGCCGCCCCAGCCGCCGACGACGACCCCGACCCGCTGCGATTCGTCGCCTGCGGCCGGGCCATCCCCGGACACCAGATCCAGGTGGTCGACCCGGCAGGCAACCCGCTGGGCGACCGCAGGGAGGGCCGCATCGAGTTCCGCGGCGCCTCGGCCACAGCAGGGTACTTCCGCAACCCCGTCGCGAGCAGGGCGCTCATCCGGCACGACTGGCTGGACACCGGCGACCTCGGCTACCTCGACGACGGCGAACTGTACGTCACCGGTCGCATCAAGGACCTCATCATCCGCGCCGGCCGAAACCTGCACCCCGAAGAACTGGAACGCGCCGTCGGCGACATCCCCGGAATCCGCGCCGGCTGCGTCGCCGTGTTCGCCACCTCCGGCCGCGACGCCACCGAACGACTCGTGGTGCTGGCCGAAACCCGGCACACCGACCCCCACCAACTCGCCGACCTACGCAACGGGATCACCGGCGTCAGCGTCGACCTGCTCGGCACACCTCCCGACGACATCGCCCTCGCACCACCGGGAACGGTACTCAAGACCTCCAGCGGCAAGATCCGGCGCGCCGCAACCCGCGAACACTACGAGCGTGGCCATGCCGAACGCCGCCAACCCGTATGGTGGCAACTCGCCCGGTTCGCCGCGCACGGAGTGCTGCCGAGGCTGCGCCGCACCAGCCGCGCCGCCTCGACGGTGGCGTTCGCCGCCTGGTGCTGGTCGCTACTCGCCCTGATCGGGGCACCCACACTGATCGCGCTCTCGGTGCTGCCCAGCCTCGCGGCCCGCCGCGCCGTCGTCCGCTCGGCCGCCCGCGCTCTCGCCCACCTCACCGGAACCCCGATCACCGTGGACGGCACCGACCACCTCGCCGACACCCCGGCGTGCGTGGTCGTCGCCAACCACGCCAGCTTCCTCGACGGCATCGCGATGACCGCAGCGCTCCCCGGCCAATACACCTTCGTCGCCGGAGAGGTCTTCGAACACAAACCGTTCATCGGCATCGTCCTGCGGCGCACCGGAACCCGCTTCATCGAACGCACCCAACACCTGCAAAGCGTCGCCGACACCCAGCGGCTCATCGACGACGTCCGCGCTGGAGAACGGCTAGTGATATTCCCGGAAGGACGCCTCTCCCCCATGACGGGCCTGCGACCGTTCCACATGGGCGCGTTCGTCATCGCCGCACACGCACACCAACCCGTCGTGCCCGTCGCGATCTCCGGCACCCGTGCCATGATGCGGCCCGACCACGGCACCGTCATCCACCGCGGCGCGATCCACCTCGTCGTCGGCGAACCCCTCCACCCCACCGGCACCGGGTGGGACGCCGCCGTCGCACTCGAACACGCCGCCAGGACCGCGATCGCCGACCACTGCGACGAACCCGACCTGCACGAATAGACCATCGAGCAGGGTGCGTCAGCTACCTGCTGGCGAACGCGGGTGAATGCCTGAGGCACGGGTCATGGCCGTGGCGAAGTCCAACCTGGTGGCGTGCTGCGTGTCCATACCCGCCACCGAACCCGCCAGCCCGACCGGCCAACAAGGGCCGAATGACCCGGCCAGCAAGTGACCGCCAGGTCAACCCGAACGGTCAAGACCCCCGCCAGCGATCGGCGACCAGCACGCACAGGCCCGCCGCCGGGTCGGCAGGTTCACCGAGTCTCGGACCGAGGGTCATTGCTACCGGCTCTCCGAGGACTTCTTGGGTGTTGATCAGAGGTCCGAGGTCGTACGACCGCAGGGAGTTCGCCTCTGCCGCTCCCTGCCATGCCGGGCTTATGTTCCGACCGCAGACAGCAGTTCGGTGTGGCCGGGGAGGCGTCATGAGCTACGACGATGGCGATGTGGACCAGGTCGCCTATTCCCATCGGACGGTCGCGATGTTGCGTGCGGTCGCGGCAGGCCGAGCTGTTATGACCTGCAGCGCCGAACCCGATCTGTTCATCGATGGACTGCCCTGCTGCGACCAGTTCGCCGCGCACGAGCTAACCCATCACGGCCTCGTCTACCCGTCCCACCCCGGCCAGGTCGGCCAGCGGGTGCCGGCGCGGCTGACGCCCACCGGCCTCGGGCTGGTTGCCGAACTGACCGTGACCGCATAAGGCGGGTCGCCGATCCGCTCGCCTCACGGCCGCCGACGATCAGTAACGTCGGGGGCAAACTGGAAACAGCGGTACGATCACAAGGCCGCGCCTACGTGAGTAGCACGAGCGGGATCTCACGCGTGGTCTTGCGCTGGTAGCTCGCGTAGCCCCGGTATGCCTCCACCACACGCGGCCAGAGCGCGGCCCGCTCGTCCGCACTGGCGATCCTGGCCTTCATCGGGTGTCGTGGCCCTTGCTGCAACGACACCTCGACAGCGGGGTTGTCGCGCAGGTTGAGAAACCACGCTGGATGGGTAGGGTCCCCGCCTCGGGACGCCACGACGACGATGGTGTCGCCGTCGACGATGGGCGCGGTGAGCATGACCGATCGTGGCTCACCGGACTTCCGGCCGATCGTGATCAGCTCCAGCGACGGCATACCCGCGATCGTGCGGCCGAGCCTGCCCCCGGTGAGTTTGAGCAGAAGTCGGTGCCCGGCGTTCATCGTCTTCAGCTGGAGATCAGTTGGCATAATTCAAGCCTAGTGGGTCAGGCGCACCCGCACGTTGCGCCACATACGGGCAACGGCATCCGCGATCAGAAATCCTCCGCTACGTCGTCAGTTCTGGTAGTGCCCTCGCAACCGGTGGAAGGATTGATGACCATGACCGACGCTAGACCGCTGGGCGCCGACGAGGCCACGTCCATCGCGGCGGTCCGCTCAGGCGATACGACGCGGTTCGCGCTCATCACGGAGCGCCACCGGCGTGAGCTGCAGGTGCACTGCTACCGGATGCTCGCGAACTACGAGGACGCCCAGGACATGACGCAGGAGACGTTCCTGCGAGCGTGGCGCAAGCGGGAGTCGTTCAAGGGCCACGCTGCGCTGCGGACCTGGCTGTACCGGATCGCGACGAACGTCTGCCTCGACTTCCTGGAGAAGCGCAATGACCGCACACCCGTACCGACCGAGCTGTCGGACTCCGGCTCCGAGCTGCCGTACCTGCAGCCGTATCCCGACCGGATGCTCCCCGAGGACCCGCAGGAATCGGTGGTGGCGCGGGAGACGATCGAGCTGGCGTTCATCGTCGCCGTCCAGCACCTGCCGCCACGGCAGCGGGCGGTGTTCATCCTGCGCGATGTCCTCGGCTGGCCGGCGTCGAAGGCTGCCGACGCCCTTGAGCTGACCGTCGCATCGGTGACCAGCGCGCTGCAGCGGGCGCGCGTGACGATGCGCGAGCAACTGCCCGAGCGCCGTCACGACTGGCGGAGCCCCGCCACCCACGAGCTGTCGAATGACGAGCGCGGCGTGGTGAAGTCGTACATCGACACCCATGAGCGCAACGACCTCGACGGGCTGACGTCCCTGCTGCGCGACGACCTGCGGTTCGCGATGCTGCCCGAGCCGGGCACCGTGATCACGACGGCCAAGGACGCGGTGGACGGCTGGATCTCCGGTGGGCTCTTCCAGCGCGGCTACGACGACTGGCGCTGTGTCGCCACGACGGTCAACCGCATGCCTGCCGCCGTGCTGTACCTCCGCACCCCCGGCGACCCGGAGTACCGGTTATTGAACATCGCGGTCCTGCACATCGTCGACGGGAAGATCGCCGAGCTCACCGGATTCGACGTCACCGACAAACCATGGCTGGACCTGCCCCCGACACTGTGATCACACCTGCTCATCGCCTCGTTTCGTATCGGGTCAGCACCACGCCGCCGGGAAACGTGCGCGTCTCCACGAGGTTCAGGTTCAGCCAGCTGTCCATCGCCGTGAAAAATGGCGTGCCGCCGCCCACCAGGACGGGGTGGGTGGCCAGGGCGTACTCGTCGATCAGCCCGGCCCGCATGGCAGCCCCAGCGAGTGTCGCACCGCCGATGCGCATGGGGCCGCCGTCTTCGGCCTTGAGCCGGGTGATCTCGGCGATGGCGTCGCCGGTGACCAGGCGAGTGTTCCAGTCGACCTTGTCGATCGTCGAGGAGAACACCACCTTCGGCGTGTCCCGCCAGTTCCGCGCGAACTCGATCTCCGCAGGGGTGGCGTTGGGCTGCTGGTCGCCGGTCGGCCAGTAGGAGCTCATCGTCTCCCACAGCTTGCGCCCGTACAGCGATAGCCCGCTCGCCAACTCTTGGTCGAGCCACCACTGGAACAGCTCGTCGCTCGGCCCGCTCCAGCCGATGTCGTCGCCGGGTGCGGCGATGTAGCCGTCCAGGGTCAGGTTCATGCCGAAGATCAGTTTCCGCATCATGCCAGCCTTTCGTGAGTCGATCTCACACGTATAGACGGGCGCGGCGCGAAAACCTAATCGGTGCGCGATCTGTGTATCGGTTATGTGCCCGGGTTACTTGGGGCGACCCTGCCAGTATTGGCTTACCGTGTGATCGCAGCAGCAAGGCCGCGATGGCTGCGCCAGCGGTACAAACACCACGCTGGCTAGTAGTGATGAGCAGGCAATTCCCATCAGCGGTCAGATCCAGCCTTCTTCCCATGCCCGATACGCCGCAGCGTGACGGCTGGTGACGCCGAGTTTGCTCATCGCGGCGGAGAGGTAGTTGCGCACGGTGCCCGGTGCGAGATGAACCTGTGCCGCGATGGTGTGCACCGAGTCGCCGGTACGGGCCGCGCGCAACACATCGAGTTCGCGCGTGGTCAGCGGGCAGGTGTGTTCGGTGAGTGCCGACGCCGCGATGTCGGGGTCGACGTAGCGCCGCCCGGCCGATATACCCCGCAAGATCTCCGCGAGTCGGGTGGCGGGTGTGGTCTTGGGGACGAATCCGCTGACGCCGGTCGCGAGGGCTCTGCGCAGCACGCCGGGTCGTGCGTGCCGCGTCACCAGGACGACGTCGATGTCGAGCTCCGCGCGGATGTCCTCGGCGGCCCGTAACCCGTCCGCCGGAGGCATTTCGAGGTCGAGCACCGCGATATCGGGATGGTGCGCTTTGGCTTCGCGCACGGCTTCGGTCGTGGTCGAGACCTGCGCGAGCACGGTCATGTCCGGTTCGAGTTCAAGCAACGCGGCGAGCGCGCCGCGCACCAGGTCTTCGTCGTCGGCGAGCAAGAGTCGGATCACGTCCGCGCTCCTTCCTCGTCGGGTAGCAGAGCGGTGATGGTGAACCACTCGCCGTCGCGGTGCCAGTCCAGCACGCCGCCAGATACGGCCAGTCGCTCAGCCAACGTCGCCAGTCCGCTGCCCGGTTCGGTTGCGGGAGCTACCGCGCCGTTGTTGCGTACGCGTAGTCGCACGCCGTCCGCGTCGGTCCAGAGTGTCAGGGTGGCTTCGTCGGCGTGGCTGTGTCGTAGCACGTTGGTGGTGGCTTCGCGGACGACTTGGCCGAGCAACTGTCGCCGGTCGCTGGGGACCGAGTCCGCAGCTGATTCGCTGCCTGGGTGCAGGCGCCCTTCGATACCGGCTGCGACCAGCACCCGGGTCGCGTTTGTCAGTTCGGTCGTCAGCGGTGTGGTGCGGTAGCCGTGCACGAGGTTCCGGGTCTCTGCTAGGGCGTTCTGTGCGTGCTGGTGCACGTCCCGCATGCGAGCGACCGCCGCCTGCGGGTCGGTCTCGGCCAACCGTGACGCGAGTTCGCTTTCCAAAGCGATGACGTGGAGGTGGTGACCATGCGCGTCGTGCAGGTCGGCCGCGAACCGTAGGCGTTCGTCGGCGACGGCGAGCTCGCCCTCCACGCGACGGGCGTGTTCGAGCTGGACTACGACGTCGAGGTACCAGACGCCAGTGCGCAGTGCCACGGCAAGCAGCACGATCAGCACCGCACCGAACGCCGTGTCCGGCAGAGAGACATCGCCACGCGCGAGGAACCGTGCGGTGACGGCGACGGTGGTCGTGGATGCCGTCGCCACAAGCACGATCCGGGGCCGCCAGCGCGACGGCGCTGCGCACGCAATCGCACCGATCACGACGCCCGCCACGACCGCCCAGGTGAGAGTGGGACTGCCCGTGGCCCACTGCGACGCGACCGTGACTATCAGCGCGCCCGCGACTGCCAACGCTGCGGGTACGAACGCGAGGCCGCGTTCAGCGTCGGCCGCGAGACGGAGATGTAGCAGAGACGCGGCACCGGCCGAACCCGCGACCGTGCCCGCGACGGCGATCGCGGCCAGCGTGACGCTCGGTTCGGTGGTCACGATCGAGGCAACCAGCCCAACACCGAACGCGACGGCGAGCCCAACCGAGGACCACCACGTCAGGCGCCGCACTCGCTCGACGTTGCCCGCAGAATCCGTCATTCCCGTCATGATGCCGCACCCGACGTCTCGGGCACCGGTGCCATCTGTCATCGATTCGCGTGCCGGACTCACGAGAAGTCACGCGGTTGTGACACTGCCACCAGAAGCGTGTGAGCAGCATCGTCGCCGTTATGACGACAACACACTCACCCGCCGTGCACGTACGTGGCCTGCGCTACGACTACGGCTCGTTCGAGGCACTGCGGGGCGTTGACATCGACGTGCACTCCGGCGAACTGTTCGTTCTGCTCGGCACGAACGGTGCAGGCAAGACCACCACCCTGGACGTGCTGGAAGGCAGGTGCCAGCCCGGCGGTGGCTCGGTGCGGGTGCTCGGAATGGACCCGTGGCGGCAACGTCGCGACGTCACTGCCCGAGTCGGCATCGTGCTCCAGGAGTCCGCGCTGCCGCAGGAATTGACACCGCTGGAGTTCCTCCGCCTGTGGAACCGGTTGACCGACGCGGCGTCCACGCACATCCCCTCGGACGACAACCTCGCGTGCGTGGGCCTCGCGCATCGTCGTGACGTGCGCATCGGCAGGCTGTCCGGTGGAGAGCGCCGAAGGCTCGACCTGGCCACCGCGTTGGCCACCGACCCCGAGTTGCTTGTGCTCGACGAACCAACCAGCGGACTCGATCCGGAGACGAGAACGGACACGTGGGACCTGCTGCGCGACTTCCTGCGGCGCGGCACGAGCATCCTGCTGACCACTCATTACCTGGAGGAAGCCGCCACGCTCGCGGATCGGCTCGCCATCCTGCATCGGGGCCGCGTCGCGGTCTCAGGACCCCTCGACGAGGTACTGGCAGCGCGCCGCCTGCCCACACTGGCTGACGTCTTTCATGAGGTCAGCACCACAACGCCCGAGGAGGTGTCCCGATGATGACGACCGTCGCACTCGCGCGAGCCGAACTAGTCATGCTCACCCGCAACCGTACGGCGCTGGTGAACGCGGTACTCGTTCCGTTTGCCCTAGGCATACTGTGGATCGTCTCAGACCCGCCTGGCAAGTTCGCGTCGTTCGGCGCTGTCCTGCAACTGCTTGTGCTGATCGCGTTCACCATACTGAGTGTGGCCACCACGACGCTGGTCGCGCGACGCGGGCAGCACGTGCTGGAACGGTGGCGCCTGTCGACCGCCACGAACACAGCCATCCTCGCGGGAACCCTCACCCCGGCGCTGGTTCTGTTCACCGGCCAGGCGACTTTGCTGCTCGCCATGACCGCGTACGCCACAGGCAGCGCGCCGGACCGGCCGCTCGTCCTCGGGATCGCGGTTGTGCTCGGTGGCGCGTTCGGGTGCGCGCTCGCCTGCGTGACCGCCGCGTGCACCCGGACCGTCGAAGCAACATCGGTCACCCTGCTGCCCGCGACAACAGCGGTGATCGGCGGCGGAATCTGGGCGACCACGACCGCGCCAGGCGAACTGGACTGGTGGGTACCGGCCACCGGTGGCGGCGCGATCGCCGGCATCGTGCGAATCGGCTGGGACGGCGCACCCGACGGCGCTGGCCTCGGCGGCGCGATCGGCGCAGCACTCCCCCACGCCGCGTGGCTGCTCGCCCTGACGGCCGTGGCCACCGCCATCGCCGCACACTCATTCCGCTGGCACGGCCGCGCCTGATCACGCTGTTGGATCGCACGACGTCTACGCCGCGTCGACCCTGGCATCCCCCGACGCTCGGCCAGTCGAACGCCAGGCCCTGAATGCCACCGACCACTCCCGCCGCGCATGGCAGGGTGGCGGCCTCTACCGTGACGGCGTTGCCGTTGCCCTGGCCGCCACAACGCCCATGGGCCCTGCCATCTGCGACGAACCAACGTTCCGGGCGCGGAGCGGACATGATTATCAAGCGACCAGTGAAATGATCCGCTGCCGACGCCGAGCGCACACCCGGACGTCGGCGGCGACGTTCTCGACCGGGTCGGGTGGAGTCCATGACGATGCGGAGCGGGCTGCCTGCCGGTGCCCGAGGCCGACGCCGAGTCCGGCGGCAGCGCACGCTGGAGGCGTCGCTGGACTGGAGTTACGACCTGCGGCCTGCACATAGCCGCGGTCGGTCACCCGTGATCGTGCTTGGCGGTGCGGGGAGCGGGAGCCTTATTCCAGGTTGGCAGAGCCCGGCGCAGGTGTCGGGGGCCGTCGATGGTGATCGCGCCGGAGCGCACGGCGTCGGCCCAGGCGAGGGAGCCGAGGTGCCAGCGGGCGAAGGCGATGGGCTCGTCGATCCTGACGGTGACGTCGTCACCGAAACCGGGATCGAACCGGCAGATCTCCGCGCCGCCCCGCTCCACGAGCAGCCACACGGTACGTCGGCCTCGGTTGTGGAAGTCGAACCGCACCACGACTCGTCGCTCCGGCAGCAACTCAGTCCGCAAATGAGACCGGACCCACGACCACAACACGGCGTCAGGGTCCGCGTGATCGGTCGTGAGGTCAGTCCACTCCTCGGCCCAGTCGCTCAGCGCGTGGAGGATCGGCCACATCGCCTCCGCCGCCGGCGTGGGTTCGTAGCGTGAGCCTCGGCCGTCGGGCTTGGGGCGGATGGTCACCAACCTCGCTCGTTCCAGCTCCCGCAGCCGCCGCGTCAGCAGGGCCCGTGACAGCCCGGGTGCTCCGGCGGCAATCTCGTTGAACGTGTGGCACCCGAGCAGCAGGTTGCGCAGGATGATCGGCGTCCACCGCTCGGCAAAGACCTCTGACCCTCGTGCGATCGGACAGAACTGACCGTAGCTGCGCATGTGGTCAGTGTGCGCCGCGGCGTCGACCGCCGCTAGTTCACATCGAGAACCCCGATGGGCGTAGTTCATATTGTGTCCTTGCCACCCCCGCCAGCGCGCCAAATGCTGGTCACATGAGCCACGACGCCCACGAGGACCCGGCCGCGACCAACACCGCCAGCCGTCGCGGAGGGCACAGCTGGAGCGGCGTGTCCGTAGCCGCCGAACGCTACGAGCACGACCTCGTGCCCGCGCTGTTCGAGCCGTGGGCCAGCGTTCTCATCGACGTCGCCGACATCAGGCCCGGCGACCGCGTACTCGACCTGGCCTGCGGCACCGGCGTGGTCGCTCGCGCCGCCGCGCGGCGCGTCATGCCACACGGGCACGTGTGCGGACTCGACGTCAACGAGAATATGCTCGCCATCGCCCGCCGCGCCGACGCCGACATCGAGTGGCGGCAGACCGACGCCAGCCGCATCGACCTGCCGGATGCGTCCTTCGACGTCGCCGTCTGCCAGCAAGGCCTCCAGTTCTTCCCCGACCGCCTTGCCGCCTTGCGAGAGCTCCACCGCGTCCTCGCACCCGGCGGCCGGGCGGTGATCGCCACCTGGTGTGCCCTCGATGACGGCGACGCTGGCTACGCCCCGATCGCCGCGGCGCTGCAACGCCACCGACCTGACGACCCCGCCCCACTCAGGTTCATCACGGCCATCTTCGCGCTCAGCGACCCCACTGAACTCACACGACTCCTCGAACACGCTGGATTCGACGACATCGACGTCGAACGCCGCACCGGCACCGTGCGGTTCCCGTCGGCAGAGGCGTGGGTAGAGGCGTTCCTCGCCGCCGCGCCCGTCCCGAGCATCGCGAGCCTCTCACCCGCCACCCGAGCCGCGATCATCGCCGACGCCGCCTCCGCTTTACAGTCCTATGTGGATTCGGCTGGCATGGCGTTCGGACTCCACACCAACATCGCGTTGTGCCGCGCTCACCGAGCAGGCTTGTGACGCCTGCCAGCCTGGGTCGATCGAGCCGCGACTGAGCGTCGAGCTCACCGTCAGCGGCGTTCTCACCCGTGTGGCGTGGGCCAGCGGGGGTGGTCGGCGTCGATGATGAACTCGTGCGTGTGGGTGTATGCGCCGGCGGGGATGGCGTCGGCGAGGTGGCCTTCGCCCGTCGGCGGCGCGGGGTGGGTGTGCGTCAGCCGAACCGGATCGCGGCGCGGCCAGACCGCGACGGCGATGACGGTGCCGGTGACGGTGAGCGCGGCGAGGGCCAGCCAGCCGATCGTGAATCCGGCTGAGGTCACCAGGTATCCGGCGATCGGGTAGCTGAGCAGCCAGCAGGCGTGCGACAGCGAGAACTGGGCGGCGAACACGGCCGGGCGGTCGGCCTCCCGCGCGGAACGGCGCAGCACCCGCCCGACCGGGGTAAGCACTAGCCCGGCCCCGACACCCAGCACCGCCCACACGACGGCCGCCGCCACCGACCGGACTTCGCCGAGCGTCACGGTCGAGAGCGCGACAGCCCCGGCGGCACCGGCGCTCAGCACGATCCCACCGCTGAGCATTACCGGCCGCTCCGGCACCCGATCTAGCAGCCTCGGCAGGCACGCGGCGACGACGATCGTGCCGACGCCATTGGCGGCCAACAGCAGCGCGACGTCGTTGTCATCGCCGCCGAGCACGTCGCGGACGATGTTGACCGTGTTGACCATGACGATGGCGCCCGCCCCCGCGATCGCCAGGTTCAGCCCGAGCACGCCACGCAGTCGCGGGGTGGCCGCGAATATCCGCATCCCGGCGGCGATCCGATCGACTGGTCCGGTGCGGTCGCTGGGCCGCGCGCTCGGGATCGTCGACGTCGCCACCAGCATCGCCGACGCGACAAACCCGACCGTGGTGCCCGCGAACAACCAGTGGAAACTCGCCACCGTCAACACCGCGGCCGCGAGCGCAGGACTGAGCAGCGTCTCCATGCTCGCGGCGAGTTGCGAGGCCGACAGCGCGCGGGTGTAGTCCCGCTGATCCGGCAAGATGTCCGGCAGCACCGCCTGAAACGTCGGGGTGAACGCCGCCGACGCTGCCTGCAACACGCCGATCAGCACATACACCTGCCACACCGACGTCACGAACGGCAGCGCGAGCACCACCAGCGCTCGCACCATATCCAGACCGACCAGCAACCAGCGGCGCGGCAGCCGATCCGCGTAGGCGCCCGCGATCGGGGCGATCGTCACGTACACGACCATCTTGATGACCAGTGCCGTACCCAGTACCGCTCCCGCTCTCGACCCGGCCAGCCGGTACGCGAGTAGTGCCAGCGCGACCGTCGCCAACCCGGTACCCAGCAGGGCGATCACCTGCGCGCCGAACAGATGCCGGTAGTCCCGCACCCCGAACAGCGACCGCACCCCCGCCGTCGTCGTAACGCCCGTGCCCATGGGCGCCACCATAGCAGAATATATGAAGACATCTTCAAGTATTTGTGTCGACTAGACTCCCCGTATGGGGCACACACCACCCGGACACGCGGCACCACCGGCGCGGCTCACCGCCGCCGACGCGGACGCCGTCGCCGCGACGTTGCAGGCGTTGGCCACCCCGAGTCGCCTGCTGATCCTCACCCAACTGCGGCAGCGCCCCTGCGCCGTGGGTGAGCTGGCCGACGCCATCGGCATGGAACCCTCGGCCGTCTCCCACCAACTCCGACTGCTGCGCGCACTCGGCCTGGTCACCGGCACCCGACACGGCCGCAGCGTCGTCTACGCCCTCTACGACAGCCACGTCGCCATGCTGCTCGACGAAGCCGTCTACCACATCGACCACCTGCGCCACGGCATCCGTGAGAATCCGCCACCCGGCTCGGCCACCTCCGCCGGCGCCGACGAAGCCCCATCGATCCCCAGCTAGCCACACCACACGACGTAGCCCGCCGCGGTGGTTACTCGCGCGTATGGCACAGTGTCGGCCCCGTACCGTCCACCTGCCGCTCGGGGCTACCGCTGACGGGGCAGCGGTGGTTCGCCCAGAAGGGGGTCCGTTGCTCGTGACCGCACTGCGCCGATGTGCCGCCGTGTTCGCGGTGATGCTCGCCGGGCTCGCGAGCGCGCCGGGTGTCGCGCTCGCCCACGGCATTGGTGGCTCAGCTGCCGATCTGGACGTGTGGGAGTTCCTGCCCCTCGGCATCGAGCACATGCTGCTCGGCTGGGACCACCTGCTGTTCATCGGCAGCGTCGTGCTCCTGGCAGGCGAACTCGGCCGCGCCGCCAAGCTGATCACCGTGTTCGTCCTCGGGCATAGCACCACGCTGATCATCGCGACCTTGGCCGGATGGCAGATCAACGCCCTCGCGGTCGACGTCGTCATCGCGCTCAGCGTCGCCTTCGTAGGCATCGTCGGCTGGATCGGCCGCCCCCAGCGCTGGACGTGGTTCGGCACGGCCGTGCTCGGCTTCGGCCTCATCCACGGGCTTGGCCTCTCCACCCGGCTCCAAGCCCTCGGATTGCCCGAAGACGGTATGCTCGCCCGCGTCATCGCGTTCAACATCGGCATCGAGATCGGCCAGCTCTCCGCGATCGCCGTCATGGTGGTGCTCGGCAAACTCCTCACCCGGTTCATCACCTGGACCCACGCCGAACGCGCCACTCACGGCGGATTCGTCGCCATCGGTGTCGTCGCCGCACTCGTGCTGACCACGCTCACCCTCACCGGGGTCAACAACGACGCTCGCGCCGAGACCCTCGGCAGCTGCACCATCACACCGCGCGCCACGACCTACAGTGCGGCTGGCGGCGGGCACCCCGCCAAACCGTTCTACGGACCAAGCGAGAACTACCCCGAAACCGACTTCGGACACGTCCTCGGCGACGGCTACGTCCTCGTCCACTACCCCACCACTCTGCCCGACACCCAGGTCGCCGAACTCAAGAAACTCATCACCGGCCCCGACGGCGCGGGAATGCTCGCGGGCGCGGCACCGGACCAGGACGGCCCGCTGAGAGCCGTCACCGCACAACAACAGCTTGAGTGCGACGAGTTCGACCTGCCCGCCCTCCGCGAGTTCACCAAGAACTGGCACGCCGAACTCCAAGGAAACAACGCAAACTGAGACCGCGATAGAAACGGGACGCTCACCGATGGGCGTCCCTTTTCGTGACATGCGCGATCCTCGACACAGCGCAGCGCTGGTAGGGCTACCCCCACCCTCCATTGTCTAGTCGTCTGGATTCCACCCGAGTCCGCTGATCCTTAGTGTCGCCGTCATGACACCGACCTTCACGTCTCATCACCTAGCATCGCTAGAAACATCCCGCCTCCGGGACGTCGACGCGCTACGTGGTTTCGCGCTGCTGGGAATTCTGGTCGTCAACATCGCCTACTTCGCATCGGGATATCCATTCCATCAGGTCTCCGATCCGGCGTTCTCATCTGTCGTGGACCATAGCGTGCACTGGCTGGTGACCGCGTTCGTCGAAATGAAGTTCTACCTGCTCTTCTCATTCTTGTTCGGTTACAGCTTCACCCTCCAGCTCGACTCAGCTGAGCGGAGTGGAGCACGATTTCGTCCTCGCTTTCTCCGGCGACTGGCGGTCTTGTTCGTCATCGGAGGGCTGCACGCGATTCTGCTGTTCCAGGGCGACATCCTCACGACATACGCCGTGCTGGGCCTGATTCTGCTCGTCGTGCATCGAATTCAGCCCCGCACGGCTCTCATCGTGGCCGCAACTCTCACCGCCCTGGTCGCACTGTTCTTCGGCGCTATCTCGCTCGGCGACGCTCCGATCGTGAACGAGGCACAGGCTTTGGAGCAGGGCCAACAGAGCACCATCGCCCTGTCCGGCGGCATCACCTCGCTGATCACGGAACATCTCGCGGCCATTCCGCACATGCTGGTCGCCCTCGTCGTCCAGCAGGGCCCGATCGCGTTCGCCGCGTTTCTGGCGGGCTTGGCGGCGGGAAAGCTACGCGCACTCTCCGACACCGCGCGGCAAAACCGAGCACTTCGGACGATCCAGTTGGTCGGCTTCCCGATCGGCCTGGCCGGTGGCGTCGTGTTCGCCTCCCTCGGCGGTACGAGCAGCGCCGCCGGGCTGTCGATCAGCGTCGCGACCGCACCCTTTCTCGCCGCCGCCTACGCCGCGACCCTGCTCCGGTTGTGCCACACAGCGTGGGGAACGACGATAGCCGAGTTGCTCGCCCCCGCCGGGCGCATGGCACTGTCCAACTACCTCGGCCAGTCGCTGATCTGCGTAGTCCTCTTCACCGGCGTGGGATTCGGCCTGGTAGGGACGGTGCCGCCACTCGCGGTGCTGGGCATCGCCATCGCGATCTTCGCCGCGCAGCTCGTCGCTAGCGCGGGGTGGATGCGAACCCATCGGTACGGCCCGGTCGAGTGGCTGCTCCGTGCGGCGACCAACGTGGAAACTCCCCCATGGCGCGCCAGGCCGTGATCCACGCCAGGAACGACGCACCGTTCAGGAGACGTGATCGCCATGCCGGTTGAGGTAGGTCAGCACCGCCCGGACCCTGCGGTGCTCGTCGGTGCTGCCGTCGAGGCCGAGCTTGCTGAAAATATTGCCGATGTGCTTTTCTACCGCGCCTGCCGAGACAACCAGCCGCCCCACGATCGCCACATTGGACAGCCCTTGCGCCATCAGCTCGAGCACTTCACGTTCACGTGGCGTCAGCCGGTCCAGCGGGTTTCGACGACGCGCCAGCAGTTGGGCGATCACCTCGGGATCGATAGCCGTGCCGCCGCGCGCGACCCGCCGTACTGCGTCGAGGAACTCCGCGACGTCGGCGACTCGTTCCTTGAGGAGGTAGCCAACCCCTCCGGTGCCCTTGGCGAGCAGGTCGTCCGCGTAGCTTTCCTCAACATATTGGGACAGCACCAGCACCGGAAGCCCCGGCATCAGCACGCGAGCCGCCAAGGCGGCTCGTAGTCCTTCGTCGGTGAACGTCGGTGGCATGCGCACGTCAACCAAGGCTAGGTCCGGCCGGTGCTCACGGACCGCGGCGAGGAGTTCGTCGCCATTGCTCGCCGTAGCCGCGGTCTCGATACCGTCGTCGGCGAGCAGCCGCTGCAACCCGGCCCGCACCAGAGCCGCGTCCTCGGCGATCACGATCCGCATACTGAGGTTCTACCAGGCACACGGCAGGTCGGCGCGAATCACGGTGGGTCCTCCGCGCGGACTAACGACCGTGACGACGCCGTCGATGGTCGCGGCACGATCGGCAAGCCCTGCGAGTCCGCCACCCGGCTGAAGCTCGGCGCCGCCACGGCCGTCGTCGGTCACCTCGACGATGACCGTCGCGGCGCGACGGGACACCGTGACCTTGGCCTGCTGGGCGCCAGCATGTTTGGCGATGTTGGCCAACGCCTCGCCGACAATGAAGTACGCACAAGTCTCCACCGCCTGCGGAGGCCGCTGTTCCACAAGTCCTTGGTCAACGGCGACCTCGACCGGTACCGGACTTTTCGCCGCCAACGCCGAGAGGGCGGCATCGAGGCCACGGTCGCCGAGCACGGATGGATAGATGCCACGCGCCAGGTCACGTAGCTCCGACACCGCGAGCTTGGCATCGGCGTGTGCCTCGTCGATCAGCGTGCGTGCTTCCTCGGGGTCAACGGCGAATTTGGACCTGGCCTGTCCGAGTGTCATGGCGACCGTGACCATGCGCTGTTGCGCTCCGTCGTGCAGGTCTTGTTCGATGCGGCGCCGCTCGGATTCCGCCGCATCGACACCCCTGGCACGTGACGCCCGCAGTCGTGCTGCCTTCGCGGCCAGCCGCTCGGACTCGCTGGGCCCCAGCAGCGCCATCGCCAGCTTGCCGTGTAACCAGGCCACCCAGGGCGACACCCAGAGCCCGACCGGCACCAGCACGATGCCGCAGGCACCGATCACGAACTCGATCACACCAAGCGGGAACACGATCAGTAGGTAGGCCAAGTATCGCCACGTTGCCCGCTCAGTCAGCGTCGCCAACCACCGTCGGAACGGTGCGCCACCACGATCGGGGCCGTCGGACGGACGCGGCACCCGCACGCCGAGCATGCGGTGAACCCACTGTCGTTCGTGGTCGCCGAGGTAGTACACCAGCGACGTGGCGGCCATCAGAATCGGCACCCCGACCCACACCACGGTCGTCGCGATACCGACTATGGCGAGCGCGACGACCAGCACGAACTGAGCCACCCGGATCGGAAGGCTCAGCACAAGAAACCCGGTCGCCCGCACAACCGACGGAGGCCGGTCATCCCAGGCCGCCTCGGTGTCGCTCACAACGTTCATTCTGCCAAGGGCGGCAGCTGACGTGTCGGTAATAGCACGATCACCGCGCGGATGGCGTCGTTGGCCGTAGCTACCGGAGCGTCGAGCGACCGTGGACTCCGAACCAATTGTGGCCTACGTCTCACGCGACTTTGCGGCGAATTAACTGAGACATACTGTCACAGTTACGTGTGCGGAGCCCGTTCCCGGACCGCGCGATGTACCGGCCAACCGTGGAAACGAGGAGCGCCAGCGCATGAATGACAACTACGTGGACGTACTGATCATCGGCGCCGGCGTATCAGGCATCGGCGCTGCCTGTCACCTGACCCGTGCGCAACCCGGTAAGAGCTACCTCATCCTCGAACGGCGCAACGCGATCGGCGGCACCTGGGATCTGTTCCGCTATCCCGGGATCAGGTCGGACTCGGACATGTACACCTTCGGCTACCGGTTTCGGCCATGGCAGGGCACAAAGGTGCTGGCCGACGGTTCGCACATCAAGGACTATGTCGAGCAGACGGCGGCTGAGCACGGTGTTACCGAGCGCATCCGTTTCGGCCGCAAGGTCGTCTCGGCCAGCTGGTCCACGCCGGACGGAGTGTGGACGGTCCAAACGGTTCTCGAGGCGACGGGCGAACACGAGACCTTCACCAGCCGCTTCCTCATCGGCTGCACCGGCTACTACGACTACGACTCCGGGTACCGGCCCGAGTTTCCCGGCGAGGACACCTTCGGTGGCCGGATCGTGCATCCGCAGCACTGGCCGGACGATCTCGACTACAGGGGTAAACGCGTGGTGGTCATCGGCAGCGGCGCCACGGCGGTCACGCTCGTCCCTGCCATGGCTCGCGAGGCCGCTCATGTCACGATGTTGCAGCGCTCGCCGACCTACGTTTTGCCGGTGCCTGCTGAGGATCCGGTCTCGCGGCTGTTGAAGCGTGTCGGCGTTCCCGACGCTACGATCTACAAGCTCGGCCGCTGGCGCAACATCGCGCTGCAGCGTGCACTGTTCCAGGTCTCTCGGTCGCGGCCGCGCCTTGTGCGATCGCTGCTGCGACAGGTGGTGCGCGCCCAACTCGGCGGCGAGATCGACATGCGGCACTTCACGCCGCACTACAACCCCTGGGACGAGCGGCTCTGTGTCGTCCCTAACGGCGATCTGTTCGCCGCCCTACGCAACGGCACAGCATCGGTCGCCACCGATCAGATCGACACCTTCACCGAGACCGGCATCGTGCTGCGGTCCGGCGAGGAGATCCCCGCCGATATCGTCATCACCGCGACAGGACTTGTCGTGCAGATGGCCGGTGGCGTCAAGATCAACGTGGACGGAGGCCCGGTTTCACCACGCGATCACGTCATATACAAGGGTGTCATGCTCGACGGTGTGCCGAACGCGATGATCGTAATCGGCTACACCAACGCGTCCTGGACTCTCAAGGTCGATCTCGCCTGCGAGTATTTCTGCCGCCTGCTGTCCCATATGGACCAACACGGCTACACGCAGGTCGTGGCCGAAGCCCAGCCCGGTGACCGCGCCGAGGAGTCGGCGATGGGCAGCGCGCTGCGGTCCGGCTACATCCGGCGCGCCGACGCCGTCATCCCGAGGCAGGGCACCCGCGCGCCATGGAAGGTCCTCAACAACGTCTACCGGGATGCGCTCACCCTGCGGCGAGACCGCATCGACGACGGAGTCCTGCGATTCAGCCGCACCCCCGCGACCACAACAGAACACAACACCACTCGGAGTCCTGCCACTGAGGCGACACGGACCTGACCCCGATGTCTTAGCCGAGCCGACCCTTCGAACGGGTCAGCGAGGTAGCAGTGGCGAGTCCACACCTTGCTCGGGGATCGATGACTGCCGTGCCCGCCGCATCAGGTCCTCGGCGTCCTCCGGCAACAGGATGCCCTTGGTCACCGCCGTGTCGGTGGCGTCGCGCATCGTGGCTACGTAGGCCTGATGATCTGGGTAGAGTTCGGCCAGGGTCGCCGGACCAAGTGGGATGGTCGCTCCGAACAGCCCGCAACTCGCGCCGAGGTATCGCGCGACCGGCACATCGATCGGTGGCAACCGTAAACCGCCCTTCACGTTGCCGAACTCGTCCCGCGCGAGCAGTCCGGTTGCGGTGAACTCGGCACGAGGAGGCTGGATCGGGGCTCCCCTGCCCTTGACCCACTCGTCGAGCCTGACCAACGCCGCCGAGACGGCATAGCGTTTGGGGAACATATTCCCGCCCGCGGTGCAGATGAGTTCGCGCGGCTCGATGTCATAGCCGTAGTTCCCGGCTACCTCGTGCTCGGCCTCTTCCCACCCAGCCGGGTACGGCTCGTGGCCCGGCGTCACGATGTGGTCGGCGGCATCGGTTTCGTGGCGCAGCAGCCAGTAGTCCGCGTGCGCGGACCCCGCCACCTCCCAGAGCCGGTAGTTCTCGGCCGCCGAGGCTGGCTCGGGGGTGAAGAACACCTCCTCGAGCACGTTGAGTACGGGCACGCTCGGCTCGGTCGCCGACGCGCCGCGCTTGCCCCCGCCGTCGATGAGGAAGCCGTCGACCACCCCCGCCTTGTCCTGCACGTCGGTGACGTAGTCGGACAACCGGAAACCAGACTGCGAGTGCCCGGCCGCGAGCACCCGCCTGGTGCGCAGGCCACCCATCGGGTCGACACCGCGAGTAGCGGGTGTGCTGATCGCCTCGGCGACGTGGGTGAAGATGTCGAACGAGTAGTCGTCGCCCGGATGCGACAGCGGCTCGTAGCGCGGCGGGTCCGTCATCTTCAGTGACCCGGGGGCGCAGCAGTGTCCAGCCGCCTGTGCGGAGACATGTACATACGCATAACCGCGCCGCAGGATCGTTTCGTGCGCCCACAGCCAGTCAGGGGTGTTGTCGAACTGAGCGGAGACGTTGTTCCATTCCACGATCGTCGTGCCGTTGAACCGTGCCGGATGGACCGGCCGCCGTACGACGAACCGAGTGATGTAGTCGGCACGGGAGGGCGCGGACGTGTAGGTGTCCGCCGTCCCCGTGATGAAATACTCCTCCTCGACATAGCCGAACGGTTCCAGCGAGAAGCGGCTTTCTCTGAACTTGATCAAGGTCTTCGGGCCGCGGTGATGTCCATCCGATCGTGTCACTCGGTTGTGACGATGGGTATGCCGAGGTCGACGCTGGCTGGTCGTGCGGGGTGGCGATCGATCTGGGTGAGCTTGTCTTCGGCTCCGGCGAGGCTGACCTGCAGTCCTTCGATCTCGCCGAGCCAGCCCTCGCGTTCGGCCTCGGCGATGCGGGCGGTGAGGTTGTCACGGATCTCGATGAGCCGATCACGTTGGGCGGGATCGGGCCAGAGAACCGGGCAACGGACGCAGGCATGTTCATGGATGCACGGCGTTCCGAACGCTCGGGCGCAGGTGCCGATGGACACCTTGCGGCGTTCGAAGTGGCCGAGAAACTCCTGCCATTCGGCGTCGGTGGGGGTGCGGTATTCCTCGGTGGGGCGTAGCGCTCGCCGGCGGGTGAGGAACGCCAGATGGGCTTGAATGGCTTCGTCGGGGTAGACCGCCTCTGGCGGACTCAGGTATCAGAACTGTCCGAATTCCTGGCTTCATCGGCTGCTTCGGCGGCTGATTTCGGCGGCGTAGTTGGTCCAGTCGCCGCTGCTGGCGCGTTGCCAGGCGACGGCGACGGTGATGTGGATGCCGAGCAGTCGGGCCAGGACGGCAGCAGGCAGTTCGGTGCTGAGCTGAAACAGCGCTGCGGATCGGGATCGGGCCGAGTTGATGCCGAGCTTGCGGAGACGTTCGGCGAGGCCGAATGCGCTGATGGGCCGGCCGGGCTGACCGCCGGGGAACAGCCAGGGGGAGGTTCCCTGGTCGCCGACGACGGCCTTGCCGTGGCGGGCGGCGACAACCTGGAGAACGAGCTCAGCGAGGGGTTCGGGCAGCTCGATCGGCTCGCGTCCGAGCCGCAGGCGTACTTGGTTGTCGTGGTGTTCGACGTGGTCGATGGTGAGGCGGCTGAGGGCGGCGGGCCACTGGGCGTAGAGCAGCACGAGCAGCCCGGCGACGCGGTCCTCGGGTTTGAGCGTGTCGTCGTGCAGCAGCCAGCGAGCCTGTGTCCAGCGGGTTTCGGTGTCGATGAGGCCGGAGGGTCCGTCCCACCTCGTGGCTGGGAAGTCGAGCTGGGTCAGTTTCTGTTTCTTGGCCCAGCGGACAAAGTTGCCGGCCTCGGTGCGGTAGCTGCGTTTCGTGGTGGCCAGCCAGGCATCCAGGTCGCCTTGCCGCGCCGTGGCCAGCGTGAGCCTGTGATCGGTGAGCCAATCGAGCAGGGTGATGGCGGCCTTGATAACCCGCTGCGCAGCGACGACCTGCTCGTGGGTGGTGTCGGCGCCCTTGACTCGGCCACGCAGCCGCCGCATGACATGCCAGACGGCGTAGCGGTGCAGCATCTGCCGCTCGTCGGGGTCAGCACGGTCGGCGACGATGTCGGTGATCCACCGTTCCAGCCGCGCCATCTGCTCATCCCGTGGCGGCAGCGTTCCGATGGCGACCAGGACGCTGCGCAGGTGTTCGACCGTCTTTCCTCGGGCAGCGCGTCCAGGGACGCGTGGGTGAGCGATTGCCCGGTCAGATCGCGCAGGATCGCCGGGGCGGCGCTCTTGTTGAGCCAGTTCGCGACCGTGGTGGGTCGTTTTGCCTCGGCAAGGGTGTCGTAGAGGCCTTGCAGTTCGGGGCGAATCTCGCCGCTGTCGTTGCTGAGCAGGTCGCGCAGCCGCTGCTGGACGGCGCAGCGGGCGCACCGTCCAGCGTGAATGCGGTCGGGTTGACCGCAGTTGGGGCAACTGCGCCAGAAGCCAGGGTCGGGACGGGCGCAGCTCGCGCAGAGCGGTTCATCGAGGGTGCCGCCACGGATCGGTGCGTCTTCGCCGCAGCCGACGCAACGAATCCACCGCTGTCTGCAGGCCCGGCACCAGGGCGTGCCGGTCGCCTGGGAGATCACGCAGGGTGCGTCCTTCCCGCAGATCTGGCACGTCAGGGTCTTGTATGGCACGCAGCTGCCGCAGAGCGGCCCTCGGCGGTGCGAACGTTGACGGGACGGCGTCGGCCGCAGTCGAGGCAGGTTTCCTGGTTGGCGGGGTCGGTGATCATGCAGTTCGGACACAGCGGTTGGCCGTGCTCGTCGCGGGTGGCCGCCTCGCGGACCACGCCGCAGCGCGAGCAGGGTTGGGCGCGGGATTTGGCCACACAGTTGCGACACAGCCACTGTCCGTCGATCCGGCGGTGCAAATGGATGACTCGGTCACAGCCGGGACAGGACGGGCGCACGATGGCCTGCGCTCCGGCGTCGCGGAGCTTGTCGACCAGCCGCAGCACTGCGAGAACGGGTGCCTCAGCGCCAGCCCCGGTGAGCAGTTCGGGCCGATCTTGCACCGCCCATGCGAGCTGATAGCGGCGTCCGGCGCCGGGCACTGTCGCACGAACTGCGGCGGCCACGACGTCCGCCGACAGTGTCGAATCCACGCCGGTCACCACGCCCACGACGATGTCGACGGGATCCCGACCCGCATCGGGCGGGCAGTGGGCGCATCGCGGATTCCCGTCCCGGTCTCGGCAGTTCACCGGCCGGACCTTGCCGCAGGCCGCGCAGGCGTCTCGCCGGGGACCGCAAACGCCGCAGTACCAGTCCTGGCCGCGGCGCTGCAGGGTGCGCAGGGGTTTACCGCATTCAGCGCAGACCGGCGGCGAAACTTCCATCGCGCCGGCCTCGCGCAGCGCGATGAGCAGATCCCCGACACCCCTGGGTGCTGGGGAGCGACCGTCGGCCAGCAGCACTGGCTTCTCAAGCAGCGCTTGGGCCATGCCGCGGCGCTTGGCCCGGCCCCCGGCAACACCGGTCACCGTGGCTTCGATCACCGTGCGGTCCAAGTTGGGCTCGCGTGCGGCGACAAGGTCGACGATGACGCCGATAGGGTTGGCGAGCACCTCCGGTGCCAGCGGGACTGGCATGGTCTACCCGTCGACGCGGGTGATGCGGGCCCGCTTGGGGCGCAGACCGCCGACCCCGGCCTCGGTATCGCCGACAGCCTTGGACCGGCGAAGCGGGGTGGCCCCGGCGATCGGCTCGATCAACTCGTCCATCGTGCAGTCGAGGATGTCCAGCAACGCCATCAGCACGTTCAGGCTCAACCGTTCAGGCCGCTCGGCGACCAGCCGGTAGACCTGGCTGGACGACAGGTGGATGCCGCGCTGGGCCAGTGGTTCGATCAGGTCGGTGGTGGCGAACAGGCCCCGGTCGGCCATGACGTTTCGCAGCCGCCACCGGTAGTCGAGTTTGCGGGTCATTCACGATTCCTTCCGACATTGCGGGTCGAAGGCCGGGTTCAACGCCTTGCGCAGCGCGGTGTTCATGAAGTCACCGGACACATGGGTGTAGATCGCCGTCGACGTGTCACACCGATGCCCCACGGCCTCCTGGATGAACCGACGATCCACGCCTTGCTCTGTCAGATGGGTGACCCACGAGTGCCTCAGCGAGTGGGGCGTCAGCTGTTTCGGCAGGCCGAGGGCGTCGCGGTAGGCGACGAACCGGGCATTGACCTCCGCCGGTTTGACCCTTCCGCCGCGTTCGGTGACCCACATCGCCGGGTGCTCGTCGCAGCCGAACCTCGGACGGATGTTGTCCACGTAGTCGGCCACCGCCTCGACCGCCCACCCCATCACCGAGGGCACGTTCCGCCGCCGCGGTGGCTGCCCGCGCACCGCCTTGCCATAGCGGACGTGCAGCATCCCGTACCGGCCGAACTCCGGCGCCGCCGGATTCCGGCCCCAATCGGCGATGTCCAGTTTGGACGTCTCGGTGCGGCGCAACCCCCACGCATAGGCGACTTTGAACAGCGTGGCATCACGATAGGCAGCCAGTGCGCCCTTGCGTTTCGCCCGCACCGCGCGGTCGACCTGGTCGTCGGCGTAGTCGAGGAACCGCTGCAACTCCTCGCGGGTGAACGGCCGCGCCTCGGCATCACCCTCGTACTCGTTGAGGTGGGCGATGGTGTTCCACTCGTGGCAGATCGGCACCGGATGCACCCCCGGCCCGAACTCGCCCTCGCACGCGGCCGCCCAGCCATACCGGGCGTCGCACAGGTACTCGCTGAACAACCGCAGATCCGTCTGATAGTTCCGGATCGTCGCCGGGGTCAGATGCTTTTCGCTGGTCAGCCACTGCGTCCACTCGTCCACATGGGCCGGTCCCCAGCTCCACGGGTACTCATTGGTGAACGAGATGAACTGAAGCACCAATCGCACCCGCGGGGCCATCGTGGACTCCTGCAGCCCCCGCGCCGTCTGCTGAGCATGCCAGCCGCGCAGCATCGCCTCCACCATGGCGTCCTCCGGCCGCAACTGCACCACACCCGAGACCAGCTCCAGGTGCGCCGCGCCGGCCAGATCACCCCGTCCCACCACGCCTCCAAACCAAGATCACCAGGACCGTTTGGGGCAGGGATCATGCACCTAACGGGATCACTCGGCAAGCGACGCAGGTCAGACGGCGTGTCGCAGCCGCCCACCACCGGCATTGCCGAAGCGCTCTCAGCAGGCGACCCGCAGTTTCTCGCCCGTTGGATGCAATTCCCGAGGGTTCTTGTAGCCGAGTGTCACGTTGATGTCGCGGTGACCCGCGATGACCTGTGCGATGTGCGGCGGCAGCCCGTTGAGAACGGCGTCGGTGATGAACAACCTTCGGAAATCGTGCGGGGTATAGCGCAACGGACTGCCGTCGGGCTCGGTCAGGTCGGTGCGGGCCAGGGCCTTGGAGAGCAACTTGCGCACGAAGTCCGGGGTGAGGGCGCGGTGTTCGATGTTGACGCGGCGCTGGAACAGCAGCGGCGCCGGGTCACGCCAGACGCACTCATGGTCGTAGGCGGTCACGAGTGGAATGGCACCGGATTCGTTGCGGATCCGACCAATGATCGCGGCGAGCACGTCAGCGAGCTCGGGGCTGACCAGCAGGAGCCGTTCGGTATCGGTCTTCGATGGGGCGATCTGCAGCAGCGGCACGAGTTCCCCGGTCGTGGGCAGACGGTATTGCACCAGGCTGTGGTGGGAGAGTTCGAGGAGTTCCTCGATCCTGACCCCAGTGGCTCGCAGAACCTCCACCGCCGCCCAGGTCCAGAACGCGTAGTCCTCGGCAAGCACGAGATCCTCGCGTTGCCCCGTGTCGGGATCTTCGACCCAGACCTTGCCAGCGCGAGCGTGGGGCGTGTCCGCGCGCACCAACGTCTGGCCCGCGGCGGTGAACGTGTCGCCGGGACCGGCGTTGCGTCCCGCGTGGAGCAGCGCTTCGGCGTCCTTGCGGTGCTGGTCGACAGAGTGGATCAGCTTCGGCAGGACCGGAAGCCGTTCCCGGGTGCGAGCGTCCATTCGAGACTTGTGCCGACGTTTGGCCTTGCGGACCTCGATTTCCTGGGCGCTGACCGGGCTGGGCGCGACCCAGGGACCCCACCGGGCGGGGTCCTCAACGGCCCAGCATGCGAGGTCAAGGTAGAGCGCTCGCACCGGCATGAGAGATTCCCGGTAGCTGATGCGAGGAACGCGGACGTCGCTGTTGGTGCCGCTGTCGGTGCGGACTCGCGTTGTCTTGCTGCGTAGACGCTCTTTCCATGCGGCGGCGACCTCGGCCGGCAGGTTCAGGCTGTCGATCCCGGGGTGGTGCCGTTCGATATCGGCCCAGAACAGCCCGACCAGGTAATGCGCCAGCGACTTCACGCTCGCGTAGTCCAGCGTGGGTTGCCGTTCACAGAGGTAGGCAACCAGCAGATCGCGCACCGATCGGCAGGTCAGCTGGTAGCGATCGACCAGTTCAGCGGGGGTGAGCTGCCCCAGAGTGCGCAGCTCCCGCAGCGAGCTCGGCGCATCGGGTTCTAAGATGCCCATCCGGTGCAGCGTGCGATAGAACGCCGTGGTGCCCGCAGCTCGCTTGACGAGGACGTCGTTCTCGGTATCCAGCAGTTCCAGGACATCGCCGACGGCGACGTCGGACAGGGTGCCGCCTTTGGCCGCGAGGATGTTGGCGCTGCGGTAGAGGGTCCGCTTCGTCTCGGCCGGACTGAGGTCCGCGTCCGTGTCACACATGGCCCGCAACCGCGCGAACCCTTCGACGTCGCGGCTGCGGGCCATGTTGCGGACCAGCGCTCCCCGGCCCGTCGATCCGCCCGCCAGCCAGGACAGGGACGGGCGGATGATGTCACCGCACGTCGCGACGATGACCGCCCCGGACAGCGCCCACTGGCGCCATTGCGCTGGCTCGGATCGAGCGCGCAACCATGCCGCCGTCACCTTCCGCCAGTCGGCACCGGCCTGTTCGGCTCCGCTGGCCAGCCACCGTTGCTGCCAGGTGGTGCCGGGCTGCTCCTCAAGCCAGTCCAGCAGCAACCTCAGACCACTGGCACGCACCTTCTGGCTGTTGGGTTTGTGCTGCACGAACGGTGGCGCGGTCAAGCGCGCCAGCACCACATCCCGCGGCTGCTGGGTCGCATCCCATGCCTCCGCCGCGGGTCGGGCCGGGAACCGCGTCCTGCCTGCCGCGCGGCGTTTCATCCATACTGATTCCTGGACTCTCTCGATCACCGCGGTCATGACGATACCTCCGTCCCGAACAACACGCCCAGCGTTTCCGGGCGGTAGCCCGGCGCCGGAGCAGGGGCCACCCGCGCCGCGGCCTGCCGAGCCTGCTCGGCGTGATGGGCGAGCATCCGTCGGATGACTTCTTCCTTGCGCGGCGTCAAATACAGCTGTGTGGTGGTCAACGCGGCGTGTCCGAGGACAAGCTGCACGTCAGTCAGCGGAAGGTCCGGGTCTTCGGCCATCCGGTAAGCCGCGGTATGGCGCAACGAATGCAGCGTGGCGTTCGTGCCGACCTGCTGGTTGACCCGCTCGAACATGCGATGAGCCGCGTGATACGTCAGCGGGCGGGTCGGCCGGCGCAGTGTCCACCACAGCGGTTGACTGCGCCCGCGGGGGATCAGCTCCTGCATCTCGACCTGGTAGAGCCGCAACCAAACGAACGCATCCGGCGACGCCGGCAGTTCCTGCAGCTGCCTGCTGCCCTTGCGGACAACAGTGATCAGACGCCGGCCAGGGTCGACACCGCCCTGGGTGGCCGACAGCAGCTCCGAGGCCCGTGCTCCGGTCGACACGTAGAACGCCACCAATGCCCGATCCCGGTGCGAGGGCAGCCGAGCGAACATCTCGTTGAACTGATCGTCCGGGACGCTGCGAGGAATCCGGGTGGGCACGGTTGGCCGGTAGAGCCCGGTGCGTTCGTTGCGGTGCGGTTCCATCGGGTTGTGATGTGCCTGCGGCCGCCGCCCGCGTCAGGACCGCTCCAGCGGAAACGGGTTCAGGATCGGCCCGTCACCGAGGTCGAGATGGAACTCGTAGAAGCCGCGCAGCACCGTCTCGCTATGTGCACGCACCGACGGCGCATACGCCCGTGCCGGCGAAGGCGCTCCGCTAGGAGGCTGGCCCGGGCGACGCCAATGCGCGCGAGCAGGCTTGCCCGCGACCTGTAGCCAGCGGCAGAAGTCACGAGCCTCGACTCGTGTCGCCCGATCCCAGTCGACGCCGACCGCCCAGCAGAACCGGAACCAGCGCAGCAGGTCCATCCCATAGGACCGCAGCGTCGCTCCTGAACGACCGGCGGCCTGAAGCTCACGGAAGAACGCCGCCACCGACTCCACCGTCGCCCCGCCGCCGTCGAGTAACCGGTACGGATCCCACTCATCGCCGGTAGCCGCCAGCCTCCCAACCTGGGGCACCACCAGCGTCGCCAGATCCCGCGACGGAACGCGCGTCTCGTCCATGGACGCAGATGTTTAGCACAACCAGTAGAGGGTCACTGACCTGGGGATATGCCCCACCTAGTTCAGTCAACAGGCAGTCGGTCTGTGGCCGGTCGAACACACCGCCCTCGATCGGGCCGCTGACAGTCCAGTCCGGATCAGACCGATCCTGCGGCGTGCCGCTGGCGGGTGTGGCAGCGAGGAGGACATGCAGCGCCAGCAGCATCGCGCAACATCGGCCGATGGACAGTAGCGTCGTCACGATGGTTCCTTCCCGTCACGAGAGTGCCGCGCGCTCGGCATATGCGAACGGAGGAGAGTGAGCTCATCGACGACGCGTCGATCGCCCGCGTCAACCGAACGGATGGTCAAGGTGGTTGTGCCGCCACTATCGGGCGGGGATGCCTCGGCGCAGATCACGATGGGCGAGAGTTCGTCTTTGACCGCGGACCACGTGACGACCTCAGGAACCCGAAGTCCGAAATCGGTACCGGTGTAGTGGGTGACCCCGGCGACGGGCGCCGTCGCGATGTCCGGTAGTCGTTCATCCTCCTCGGATAGTCCGGACACGATATAGGTCGTGCCTGCCTGTCCCGGGTCGATTGTCGCGCCGATCGGGGCCTCCGTAGTGGGGTTGCCTTGCCGGATCGGGTGAGTGCGCTCATAGAGGTGGTTGTGGCCATTGATGACGAGATCGACCTGGTAGCGGTCGAACAGCGGGGTCCAGCGGTCACGCACGCCACCATCGGAGCTATGGCGGCTCGACGAACAGTACGGGCAATGGTGAAAACCCACCACGATCCAGTCCACGTCCGGGCGTGACCGGTAGTCGGCCAGGGTCGCTTCGAGCCAGCTTTCCTGAGCGCCGCCGAGGTAGTCCCGGTTTCGGGGCAGCTCGGCGCTGGCGTCATTGCTGTCCGGTGCGATGAATGCGACATTGCCGATCCGCAGCGACCACGTCGCTCCCCGCGGTCCGCCTGCGCCGTTGTCCGGCGGCACGAAACGCGCGAAGTAGGACGCGTAGCCCAACTCTGTGCCGTCGACCTCCATCTCGTGGTTGCCCAGCACCGGCATCCACGGGACCCGCGACGCGAAAGGCTGCAACCCGGCAAGCCAGGCGTCCCATGCTGACGGGTTGTAGCGCCGCTCGTCATCGGCCCACAGGGCTTCGAACGCACGGATTCCGCCCGTGTCTGAGGCATACGACAGGTCGCCGACATGCAGGTGCAGGTCCGGGTCGAAGCTCGCGACGGTGTTGACGACCGGTGCCATCCGGTTCTGGTAGGTGCCCTGATCCCCGAACGCGGTGAACCGTACCGGCCGACGCTCGTTTCCCACTGTGGTAAACGTCAGCTCGTCACTACTACCGCCGTCGTGGGCCGCACGGTAGAAATACGTCTTGCCAGGATCGAGATTCGACAACCGCGCGTGGTGCTGCACCGCATCGACACCAGGCGCTGGTTTCGACTCGGCATCGACTACCTCGCTCAACCCGCCTTGCGTGTCGCCGAGTAGCAGCCTCGGCGTGGCCACCGACTCGGCGGTGCTCCACGACACCACCATTTCCCGCCGCGGGTCGGCACCGTAGGTCAGGTGAATGCCGCTAGGCCGCATCGCGGTGTCGCCGGGCCGCTGCCACAGAATCGGCCCACCCGCCACCGCGCCACCAAGGGCCACGGCACCACGCAGGACAGAGCGCCGATTCAGCTCTCCAGCCATCGGCACCCAGCTCCCGTCTCACCATTCGCCGTGGCCGCGGCAACTGTTCGCGACAAGGCGCAGGCAACAACCCGAACCTTGAGACTGAAACAAGTTCTACCTGATGTCAAGACTCGGTGTGCGTTCGACTCACACCGCGAAACGTCGTAGGTCAGGCAGTGAGTGACGAAGTCCTAGTGCGAGCGAAAGGAACGCGCGGTCGTCTGTCATCACACACCCACTTCGCCGGGCCAAGCAGGGACGCTCAGCATCCCCTCCTCCGCGCGCCCGCGACCCGTCACTAGCGCTGTTTTCCACCGTCGCGAAGCGATGCTGTAGACCAGTGACACTCGCTCCGAGCTGGGCACCACGGTGCGGGTCCAACGTACTCGCCACCCCTGTCGGTGCCAGCTGCACGTTCACGTCGTACCGCTTGCCGCCCGACCGCTCCGCCACCAGCCGCTCGGCTTGCCGCGTCACGTCGTCCATGGCGGAGTTCCACGCGGTCGAGAGTCCATAGAGGACGCTGAACGAGTCAAGCGGTGGTACATCGGCCGGCGGATCGGGCAGCACCATCCACGGATCGGTGGCGTTAGCCGTCCATGTCGAAGTCGCTCAGTGAATGCCCGTCCTCCACCGCGTCGAGACCGTTCGTGACATGCTCGAATATCGCGTGAGTGAAGTCGTCGGACGTCGACGCGATCGCGTGCTCCGGCTCGGCGTCGGTCACATCGACGATCGCGTGCTCCGGTTCCGCGATCGCGTGCTCCGGTTCCGCATCCCCGGTAACACCTGGCACCGCGACGGTGTCGTGCTTGGTTTCATCCAGGTCAGCGCCAGCGCCGAATTCGAAACCAGCGAAAGCGTCGTCGAGGTTCGGCTCGGTGCTGCCGTGCTCCGGCTGTCCGGTCTGATCGGATACCGGCGGCGGCGGGGGATCCGGTGGCGGCGGCCGGTCGGGTCCGCCGTCCGGTACCGGTAAGGGGCCGTCCGGCCGCTCGGTGTCGGGGTCATCCGGCGGGTACGGAGTGTCCCTGCCAGTCTGGGGAAACTGGTCGCGTGTCATCATGCTCTCCCTTCGCGCTACCTGACGGCTTACTTTCCGCAACCGTGGCTCGCCGCTTCAGGGCGCACATCGGGGAAGGCCCCCGTCTCACCCGCCGCCGATAGGGGGTCCGGCTCAGGAGTGGTCGCTGGGATCCGATCCCGTGAGAACTCGGGCGACGCGCCGATCAGACTACGTGGCCGCGGGCAGGAACGATCCGCTGCGCAGCTGCTTGCCGGTCAGGAACCGGCGTCGATCGGTGACGACGATGGTGGCGAGAGCACCGATAGCAAGCCAAACGGCAAGTTGGATGACACCGGTGGTCGCGCCGCCGGCCTCGGTCACGATCGCGCGCAGCGCGAGTACGGCACCGTGTGTCGGCAACACACCGGAGATCGCGTACAGCGGGCCGGGGATGGTCGATACGACACCGGTGGCGGCGGTCAGCACAAGCACCGCCAGTGACGCCAGCCGTCCCGGCCGCTTGAAGATGGCCGTCGCCGCCTGGTTGAGCGCGACGAACGCGAGCGCGGCCAGCAATGTCACGCCGAGGAACGCAAGCCATTGGCCGAGCCCAAGGTCGAGGAACGGTGCGAGGACGAGGCTCAGCCCCAGTACCGCCAGTACCGCCGCTGTCGCGCCGGGCATCGCGGCACGGGCGATGATCCGCCAGGTCGGCTCGCGTGAGGTGAGCACCGCAGAGGGCACGGCGCGAGTGATCAGATACGTCGCGAGCGCCCCTGCCCACAGCGCCAGCGCCACGAACAACGCGATGGCCGACCGGCCGATGTCGATCCCGGACCCGTCGGCGGTCATCGGCGTCGCCGCGACCGTTTTCAGGTGGTCTCGCTCGTCGTCGGTGTAGGTGGGGATCTCGTCCTTGCCGCTGGCGAGGCCGGTCGCCAGCTCTTCGGCTCCGTCGTGGAGCTCGCCGGCGCCGTCGCGAACCTTGCCCGTACCGTCACGGAGCTCGCCGGCGCCGCCGCTGAGTTCGCTGGCGCCGCTACTGAGTTCACCGGTGCCCTCGGCGAGTCTGCTCGCTCCATCAGCTAGCTCGTGTGCACCGTCGTTGGTTCGCCGTACGCCGTCGTCCAGCCTGCGAGCGCCTTCCGCCGCGTCGGCGATACCCGCCGCGAGCTCACCGGCGGAGTCCGCGAGCCTGGCGTTGCCGTCGGCGACCTTGCGGGCGCCTTCGGCGAGCGCGGTGACCGAGTCCCTGGTCTCGACCACCGACTGCCGGACGGACTCCCGCACGGAGTCGATCTTCTCGGCTTCGGCCGTGAACCGGGCAGCCGCGTCGCGGAGCCGATCACAGATCCCGGTCTCACCATCGGGTTCGCACTCGTCGGCCAGTCGCTGGAACTCCGCGGCGGCCGATGAGGCCGCCGGAAGGGCGTCAATGGCCGTGATGATCCGATTCGCCAGCGGCACCACGACATCGGCGATCTGTTCGTTGCCGTTGGCGACCTGCCGGGCGCCTTCGGCGAGCCGTCGGGTGAGCTCGGGCAGCCGGGCGGTGTCGCGCTCAGCCTGGGTCAGCCCGTCCGCCAGCTCGGCCGAGCCATCGGCGAGCCGCGCCGTGCCGTCCGCGAGCTCCGCCGCACCCGCCGAGAGCTCGTGGGCCCCCTCGTCCAACTCGTCGGCCCCTGTGGAGAGTTCGTCGGCACCTATGGCGAGCTTGTCCGCACCATCGGCCAGCTCCCGCGTGCCCGCGAAGAGCTCACCGGCACCATCGGCCAGTTCACCCGCGCCGTCGGCCGCTTCGGCGATCTTGTCGTGGATCGTGCCGAACGCGATGTAGATGTTGCCAAGGTAGGTCTCGACCACCTGCTTGTTCAGCGTCCGCTGGGTGGCTTCGGCGACTTGCCTGCTGACCTCCGGGTCGATCACGCCGGCTGCCGCCGAGGTACGAACCGTGACCTCGGCCTGGGTCGCCTCGAGTGGTTCGGCGGTGGCGACCGACGTCGCGCGCGCCGAGAAGTTCTCCGGGATCGTCACGGCAGCGGTGTAGGAGCCGTCGGCGAGTCCGGCTTCCGCGTCGTCCGCGCTGGTGAGCACCCACCGGTACGCGGAGTCCGCGCGGTGGGTGAGGTTCGCGGCCAGTTCCCTGCCCAGCGGGACCAACTGATCGTCGACGGTGACCGGCTCGTCGAGGTTGACAACCGCGGCCGTCGCGGTCCCGTGGTCGGCCTGCGGCGACCAGTACGCCCAGCTGAGCAAGGCGACGATGAGCGCGGGGACAACGACGAGCCCTGTCCAGGTCCGCCACGTCAGTGGTCCGGACGCGGTGGCACGGGCGGTGTTGGCGAACGGCTTCAACATGAGCTGGCCTCGAGTGATTGTGTTGTCAGGGCAAGAGTGGTCACGCCAGACCGTGGGAGCAGGTCTTGTATCCGAATTGGGTCCTGGCAGGTGAGCACGACTGTCGCGCGCTCGGTGCGGGTCGCGTGGTCGATCAGTCGGCGCAGCTCGGCGCGTTGCTCGGGGTGCGGCACGAGGTCGGCATCATCGAGAAGGATCAGCTCGATCCCATCGTCCACCGCGGTGGCGACTTCCCTTGCGGGGCTGGTGCTTTCCATGCAGGAGATGACCGCGACCTGACTTCGCAGCGCGTGTGTGTGCTGCGGCAGGACGTGGCCGAGCACCTTCAGGTCACCCTGCAGTCGCGGCACGCGCCCGGCGATGCTGAACAGCAAGGCACTCTTGCCGACGGTTCCAGGGCCGTGCAGCACGAGCGTCTCGCCGGTTCGCAGGTGAATCTCCACATCCCGGTACACGGTGCGGTCCCGGTCGTCGGTCAGCGTCAGGTTCGCCGCACTGACGGCCTCGGCGGAGTCCGGCGATGGCCAGTCAGCCAGCCGCAGCTCCCGCATCAGAGCGTCGCCTTCCGCGTCGAAGACCGGCAGTTTGCGGTCGAGCTTGGGCGACAACCCCCATGCCCGGTGACCGAGCATCGCGAGGATCGCGGGTACCAGTGTCATGCGCACGAGGAACGCGTCGACGAACACGCCGACGGCGAGGCTGAAGGCGATTGGTTTGATCGTCGAACTGCCTTCGGGCACGAACGCCGCGAACACGGCGAACATGATCAGCGCCGCCGCGACGACCACCCGGGATGTCGCGACGAACCCGGTCTCGATAGCGCGATGCGGGTCCCCGCCGTGCACGTAGTCCTCCCGGATCCGGGAAACTAGGAACACCTCGTAGTCCATAGCGAGCCCGAACAGCACTCCCATCAGGATGATCGGCAGGAAGCTGATCACGCTGCCGGTACGGGTGATGTCAAGGGCGTCGGCGAAATGGCCTTGCTGGAACACGAACGATGTGGCGCCGAACGCCGCGCCGACCGACAGCAGGTATCCCGCGGTTGCCTTGATCGGAACCCAGATCGAGCGGAACACCATCGCCAGCAGCACCAGCGACAGCCCGATGACGAGGATGCCGAACGGGACGAGCGCGTCACCGAGCTGCGCCGAGACGTCGATGCCTGCCGCGGTGATCCCGGTGACGGCCGTGGCCGTTCCGTAGGTTTCGAGGAAGTGTGGTGCTTTGGCACGGAGCGTGGCGACCAGCTCCTCGGTCCCCGGTGAGTCCGGTGCCGTCGTGGGCACGACCTGGATCACCGACACCTCACCCTTGCGGTTGGGTGTGGCCACCGGCACCAGCGCCACACCATCGATGTCCCTGATCTCGTCGGCGATCTCGTTCGTGACACCGACAGGATCGTTGCTGGCGAGCACGTCGACGGTCACGAGTAGCGGGCCGTTGTAACCGGGTCCGAACCGCTCGGTGATTACGTCGTAGGTGTCGCGGGCAGGGTTGCCCTGTGGTTCGGTTCCGTTGTCGGGCAGTGCGAGCCGCAGATCGGTAGCGGGAATGGCGACTACCGCCAGCCCGGCCACGACAATCACGACAGTCAGTGCCGGGACGCGGGTGACGAACCGAATCCAGCGCCTGCTGAGTCCGGCATGTTCACGACCAGCGCGGCGCCGGCGCTTGGGCCGTATCCGGTCCCCCGCGAACGCGAGCAAAGCGGGAATCAGCGTGACCGCGATGATGACGGCGACCGCCACCGCGGCCGCGGCGGCGACACCCATGGTGGTCAGGAACGGGATGCCGGCAACGGCAAGCCCGAGCAGCGCGATCACCACGGTCAGCCCGGCGAAGATCACCGCGGATCCCGCTGTGGCCGTCGCCCGCGCGATCGACTCCTCGACGCCGATTCCGTCGGTGAGCTGATCTCGGTGCCGTGCGAGCAAGAACAGCGCATAGTCAATGCCGACGGCGAGCCCGAGCATCACCGCGAGCATGGGCGCCGTAGAGGAGATCGGAACCATGATCGTCGCGAGCATGATCAGGCCGATCGAGACGCCGACCCCGATGACCGCGGTCAGCAACGGCATACCCGCGGCCAGGAACGATCGGAACACCACGAGCAGCACGACCAACGCGATGACGAGACCAGCGGCCTCCACGACGCTGAGCTCGGGCACCCGCTCGGAGAGCGCGTCGCCACCCGCGTACACGTCTGCGTCGCCACCGATCGCGCGTTCGTATTCCTCGGCGATCGTGGTGATACCCGCCTTGGTCTCCTCCGAGACGTTGAGCAGGTCTACCTCGAGCAGCACGGAGACCATGGCGGCGCGGTTGTCGGTCGACAGTGCGCCGGTGACGTCGTCGCTGAACGGGTTGAGCACCATGACGACCTGGTCGAGACGTTCGAGCTCGGTGACCGCGTCGGCGGTCGCCGACGTGATCGCGGGAGTCTCGACGCGCTCTCCCTCAGGAACGACCACGACCAGCTGCGCCGACGTCCCGCTCACCTCGGGAAAAACCCGGTCCAGGTAGTCGAGTGCCTGCTGGGACTCGGAGCCGGGTATCTCAAAGCTGTCGTCCGTGCCGTGGTTGAACAGCGTGGCACCGCCACCAGCGCCCGTGAGCAGCACGATCCAGATGAGCAGTACGAGCGCTCTGTGCCTGGCGGCCGACCGGCCGAGCCGGTAGAGGAACGACGACACGTCTCGGCTCCTTGTCGATCCCTGATGACGAAGTCGATACAGTCTGTATCGCGATACATCGTGTATTCAATACACTGTGTACCGAATCACTCGGCGAACGACCTGTGTGACAAGCTGAGGCCGCGATGACGGACGACACCAAGAGCCAGCAACCAGCGACCCGGCGACGTGCGGTGACCCGGCGACGCCTCCTCCAGGCCGCCCTGGAAGTGTTCATCGAGCACGGCATTCGCGACACGCCGGTGGAGCTGATCTGCGACCGTGCCGGATTCACCCGCGGCGCGTTCTACTCGAACTTCGACAGTAAGGAGGACCTCTTCCTCGCGATCCTCGAGGAGCAGGTCCAGCTCCGACTCGAGCAGCTCGAGCAGTCCGTGAACGAGGCGCTGGCCACGTTCGGCCCCGAACGACCAGACAGTGTGCTCAACGCCGTCGTGCGGGCGAGCATGCCGTTCACGGACCAGCTGGCCGTCGACGAGAACTGGTACCTGCTCAACGCCGAGTTCCGGGCGCAAGCCCTGCGTCAGCCAGAGCTACGCGCGCAGACCGAACGGGTGCAGCAACGCCTGCTCGACGATCTAGCGAACGTGCTGACGAACATGCTCGACCGCATCGGCATGCGACTACTGGTCCAGCCGAGGGACGCGGCGCTGGTCGTCATCTCGCTGTATGACGCCGCTATCGAGCGCGGTCTCTTCGAGGGCGGCAGCGGACCCGCCGACCGGCTCGTCACCGAGATCCTGCCGCTGATGACGTCGGCCCTGATGGAGCCCGTGCCCAACTAGCTGCTCACCCGATCCAGCCTGCCGATGATCCGGCGCGCCGAGTGAGTTCACGTCATGGCTGGTCCATACCGGTGACAACTACTTGCGTCTCATTGACCGAATCACTTAGCCAGGTTCACGCTAAGTATTGGACCGACAGCACCGTGCTGCGACGACGTCGAAGGGTCCCAGATGTCTGCGGCAGGCCAGGTGAGGCGCATGCGCCTCGATATCAACCCACCGGGCGACACCGCGCGGACGGGACGGGTGGATTGGGACGAGGGCGAGCAGCGGCGGGTACCCGATAGGCGGCAAACAGCACCCCGCCGACGCGCCACGGCGACGGTCGAGGTCTCGGTCGAGGTCACCGACGCCGGACGGTGGCTCGCCTCCTGCCCGGTCGAGCTTACGTTGCTGCACGTCCACCGCGCGGCGAAGACGCCCGCTCGCGATCTCGAACGCCGCTGGTCGCTGACCGGGGCGGAGCACACTCTGACCGATGTCCCACTCGGTGACCATCTGGCGATCGTCCGCATCGAGAGTCACCGGCCCTACGCCACGATGATCGCGGTCCGCGGCAGGCAGGAACACATCACGCTGCGGCCCCCACTTATCCCCGTCGAGAGGACCGGACAGTCCGAAGAGCTGCTGCGGCCCGGCGAAAGCCATCCGTTCGTCGCGTCGGTGCGAACGTTCCTGCGCCACTTCGGTTACCTGCGGGAAGGCTGCGACTGCCGGCATTCCGAGATCTGTAGCCATGTGGCGGGTGCGCTGGTGCGCTTCCAACGCGCCTTCAGCCTCCGCGCCAACGGAGCGCTGACCATAGACGCGCTGCGTCTGATGCACCTGCCGCGTTGTGCCGTCCCCGACATCACCACCGACGACGATACACAGCCGGAGAATCGCGTCGTCGCAAGCGGATTCGGCGAAGCGGTGTCCGGGCCAGGTGGGACGTCGGAGGAGGACCCCATCGTCTTCAGCGACAACCACTGGGACGACGTCACGCTGACCTACCGGCAGCTCGACGGGACGTCCGATGTCACCAACGAGTGGTCGGAGATCCGGTCGGCGATGCAGGCGTGGGCTGATGTCAGCCCGTTGAGCTTCACCCGCACCACCGGCACACCGTCGCACCTGGAGTTCGACTTCCGCGCCCCGTCGGAGGATGACTACCCGTTCGATAAGGGTGGGTCGAAGGACTACAACACCTACGCACGCGGGTTCTTCCCCACCAACGGCCTCATCGAGTTCGACGACCACGAGGACTGGAGCGATCTCAGTATCGAAGCCACAGCGGCCCACGAGATCGGGCACGCGATCGGCTTGCGGCACTCATCGGTCAAGAACTCAACGATGTACGCCTACTACCACGACAGCTGGGACACGCCGAAAGAAGTCGATATCCGAGGCGTGAAGAGTCTCTACGCACCCGTGGTGCGTCGCGACGGGCAGTTCATCGCCTACCCGCTGTGGGCGGTCAGCGTAACCGGGGGCACCGACACCGTCACCATCGATCTAGGACGTCCACGAAACTTCCTCGCCTGGGGCATCATCACCGTGCTGGACGCCAAGATCGACCTGGACCGCGACAACATGTGCTTCGTCGACGTGTTCGAGGTCGACGGCACGCGCACCGGGTGGCGAGCGGCAGGCGGCGACCACTTCGGTTCGCCGAGCTCGCCCGCGAACCCGCACCAGTCGGCGTATACCGGTTACGGGCGCACGGTCATGTTCCGGCTCGTCGCCGGGCATGTCGCCGATCTCGAGGTCGGTGGATACGCGCTGGTGCTTGTCCTCGATGAAGGAGTCGACTGATGCCGTTCTACGTGCTTTACGACACCCGTGATGGTGCGGTCATCGGAATACACAGCGAGGTCATCGCCGGTACGCAGGACACAGCAACACTTACCGACGAGGAGGTGCTCGCCGCCGCGATGCCGGAGAATCCCGACATCGACGTCGCCGTTCTCGAAGTAGCGGACCATCCTCGTCCCCGCAGGGGCTACCGGCTCGTTGTCGATCCTCACCTCCGTCAAACCATCGAGGTCGAAGCATCATCGGCCGAATGAACCGGAGCGCGTCATGCAAGCATTCACGGTCAACCTGGCGTCGGCCAGCGGTGCTGGCGGCGAGACCGCCACCGTCAACCTCGGTTACCGGCGCACCTTCTATGCGTGGTGTCAGATCACGGTGATCGACTCTTTCAGCGACTTCGACCGTGACAACGCGGCCGCGATTGACATCGTGCGCGTCGATGGCGCCCTCACCCCGTGGCGCGCGGCGGGCGGAGACCATTTCGGCTCACCCGGCGACGTGTCCAACGTGCGCGAGGGCGCGATGACCGGCGTCGGTCAGCGCATCACGTTCCGGCTTCGCGCGTTCCACAAGGCCGACCTCGCCGTGCTCGGCGTCGGCATGGTCCTCGTGCCCTGACCGTCACCCGCGCCTCTGGTCCTGGCATCGCGGGCACCGACTGTTCGGCCGCATTGGTCCGTATCGGCCGATCTCATTCGACTCGGGACGAATTGAACGAACCGCTGCCGCATAGTACGACAAGGGCAACGTCGTCAGTCGGGACTTTTCCTGCGACGAGTTCTTTCATGATGGTGCCGCACACGTCTTCGGCCGGTGTCCCGACGTTGATGGCGCCGCACAGTCGGTCCAGCCCGTCGTCGATCGGCGCGCCGCTGCGCTCGACGAGCCCGTCGGTGTAGCAGCACAGCACGCCGTCGGCCCCGAGGTCGACTCGCGTTGTCCGGCGGCTCTTCGCCGGGAGCGTGACACCGATCGGCAGGTCGGTGGGCATGTCGAGCAACGCGGCGGGATGCCCGGGCAGCGCGTGGACCGGCGGCGGATGCCCGGCGAGCGACACCTCGATCTGGTGGGTCGACGGGTCGACGATCGCGTAGGCGACGGTGGCCATGGCACCGGGCTCGAAGTGCTTCATCTTGCGATCGAGCTTCTCGATGACCACGGCGGGCTCCTCGGTCTCCAGCGCGTACGCGCGAACCGCGCTGCGCATCCTCCCCATGATCACCGCCGCGTGTAGGCCATGCCCAACGACATCGCCGATCACCAGTCCAAGGCGCCCCGACGGCAGCGTGAACACGTCATACCAATCACCCCCGATGCTCGCGCCGCCGCCCGGCACGTACCGGGCGGCGAGCGCGAGACCAGGCACCTCCGGCAGTTTCGACGGCATGAGGCTGCGCTGAAGGGCCGCCGCCGCGGTGCGCTCGGTGCGGTTCGTCGTGGCCTGCGTCGCCAGCGCGATCCTGTCGGCAGCGACTTGCAGCAAGCGAATGTCGTCCTCGGTAAACGGGCGTCGCGCCACGGAGCCCACGTGCAGCACCCCGACGACATGCCCTTCGGCCAGCATCGGAACACCCAGGAGCGAGTTCAACCCCTGCTGCCACAACATCGGGTTGACTACGGTCGTCTCGTCGACCCGGTCGAGCACGAGCGGGCGCTTCAGGGCGGCAACCGAGCCCGCGAACCCGCTTCCGACGGGCACACGGGCGGCCTCCCGTACGTCGTACTGGAGCCCACGCGCCGCTGTGGGCACCATGACACCAGCGTCAGCGTCGTGCATCAGGATCACGGCCGAGTCCGCATCGAGCAGGTCACGTACCCGTTCGAGCAGCTCGCCCAGTAGGTCCTCCAGGTCGACATGCGCGAGTGCCGTATCGGTGATGTGTTCGATTCGGCGTAACTGGTCCTCCGCTTCGCCCGGCTGACCTACTCGTTGTGCCATCCAACGATGCTAGTCCGTGCGCGCTGCCGGGGTACGGTCAGCGCGACGGAATCGTCACATGGCTTCGACCGCGGGCGTATCCGACCACCGCATCGGCGTACGCTGGGTCGGTCCGAAGGGACTGACACCTCCGACGTACCCGTCACGCGGACGTGACGCGTTTCGCCAGCTGCTTGCGCATCCGGGTGAATAGCTTGGGATTGTTCATGGCGAGCACGCCGACGGTCTCACCGCCTTGCCGGTAGGCGACGACGAATCTGCGGTCGCTGGGTGATCCGTCGATCACCTCGACCTCGTCGGGCTGGGCCAGCTCGCCCGCGACCTGTAGTCGAACCCCGTACTGGTCCGACCAGACGTAGCCAGACGGTCGGTAGTGCTCGATCGTGGCACCCGCGAGCAGGTTGCGGATCGCCGTCGCCGACTGTTCGGCCGCGTTGGTCCAGTGCTCGTGGCGCACCGTGCCGCCGTTCGTGGTGCGGTACCGCGCGACATCGCCAACGGCGACCACCGACGGCAGCTCAGTGACGCAGCCGGGGTCACACACCACCCCATCGCTGACGGTGATGCCCGACCCGGCAAGCCAGTCGGCCGCCGGTCGTATCCCGACACCCATTACGACGACGTCGGCCGGCAGCTGTGTTCCGTCGGCCAGCCAGACCCCGGTCACCCGCCGTCCGTTCCCGTCATTGACATGGGTGAACCCGCCGACTCGTTCACCGCAGCGCAATCTCACGCCGTGATCGGTGTGCAGCGCGGCGAATACCGATCCCATCGCGTCGCCGAGCGTGCGCGACAGCGGCACCTCGCTGGCTTCGAGCAACGTCACGCTGAGCCCAAGCTCGTGACATGTGGACGCGATCTCGGCACCGATCCAGCCCGCGCCGACCACGACCACGTTCTCCACGCCATTGGTCAGGTCCGCGCGCAACGCGATCGCGTCCTCGATGGTGCGCACCGTGTGCACGCCTCGCATGTCCTCGGTTCCGGGAACCCGGCTGGCACGGCCTCCGGTGGCGATCACGACGCCATCGGTGTCGATCTCGGTCTCGTTCGACAGCCGCACCCGGCCCGCGGCGGGGTCGAGCTGCTCGGCGCGGACACCCAACAGCCACTCCGCCTCCAGCTCGTCCTGCTCGCTGGCGTCGCACAGCCACAGGTCGTCGACGCGCGCCCGGCCCGCGAGGAACGCCTTGGACAGCGGAGGGCGGTCGTAGGGCCGGTACGGCTCGTCGCCCACCACGACGATACGCCCGTCGAAGCCCTGGTGGCGCAGCTGCTGCACCGAGTTCAGGCCGGCTAAGGACGCGCCGACGACGGTCACTGTCCTCATGCGACAGCCTCGCTCGCCCGCACGGGCTCGGCGGTGTGTTCCGGCACGCGCTCGTGCGCGCTGGTGTCGACGTAGATATAGCCGTCGTGGACAAGCACCATGTGGGTCCGGACGGGCTTCTTCGCTGGCAGGCAGCTCGGCATGCCGGTGCGCAGGTCGAACAGTGCCGCGTGCAGCGGGCATTCCACGAAGCAACCTTCCAGCCAGCCGTCCGAGAGCGAGGCGTCCTGGTGGCTGCAGGTGTCATCAATGGCATAGAGGTCGCCGTCGGCATTGAACACGGCGATGGGGACGTCCGCCTGGATGCGAACCGACTCACCCGGAGGCAGGTCCGTCACGGAGCAGGCTGGAATCATCGGAACCCTCCAGTTGCTTACTAAGAAACTTTGTGTGTAATGCGCAACAGCGTGCTGCCAGTGATAGTGCCCAACCCACCCCCGCGCGTCAAGGAGCAACCAGGGGCAATCTTCCGATAGTTGCGTTTAGCGCTTACAGTTGCGTAATGGCAAACTCATCTGGAAGTAATGAGCCCGTCACAGTGCAGTCGGTCGACCGCGCGATCGAGATCCTCGAACTGCTGCTGCGCGAGGGCGAGGCCGGAATCAGCGAGATTGCCGATGAGCTGGGCGTACATAAGTCAACCGCCTCGCGGTTGGTCTACACGCTGCAGGCGAGAGACCTCGTCGAGCAGCACGGCGAACGAGGCCGGTTCACCATCGGCATCGGCATGCTGCGCTTCGCTGGCGCGGTGACCGGTCAGATCGATCTCGCCCGACTGGGCACGCCGCTGTGCGAATCGCTCGCCGAGAAACTGGGCGAGACGGTCAACATCGCGGTGCTCGACGGCCTGGTCGCGATCAACGTCAGCCAGGCACGGGGCACATCCGCGGTGGCGGCACAGAACTGGACCGGTCAGCGCACCCCGCTACACGCGACGTCCAGCGGCAAGGTTCTGCTCGCGTCGATGGCTGAGCAGGACCAGGAGAATGTGCTCGCGGGCGACCTCACCGCCTACACGCCGAACACCATCGTCGAGCCGGACGAACTGCGGACCGTGCTCAAACGCGTGGCCGAGGACGGCTACGCCACGTGTTTCGAGGAGCTTGAGCCGGGGCTGCACGCGGTCGCCGTCGAGGTGCTTGGGCCAACCGGCAACGTCGTGGCCGCCATCAGTGCGTCCGGGCCCGCCTATCGGCTTTCCCGCAAGCGAATCCGGCAGATCGCCCGCGAGCTCCGGAGTGCGGCATCCGAGCTCTCCGGGCAGCTCGGCTACATGCGGTAGCAGCGATCCCGGAGCCGAAGGATGACCTTCGGTGCATATGCGATACCGAAGGCCATCCTTCGGCACGAACGGGCGGACCGCGACACCTCGCGGCTCGCCCGTTTTGTCTGTCCAGTCCGGACTGGACACGCCGCCGACATCGCCCGCTGCGGCCATTCCGCGTACATCTTCAGTTCACCTCTTGACAGCGTCAGTGACGGGCTCCACATTAGGCGCATACGCGTTGCGTATCGCGATCCGCGATGCGTAATGCGCAACTTCGTCCCTCCGAAAGGAGTCCCGTGTCCTCGACCTCGGTCCATGCTGCCTGCTTGGAGCAGCACCTCGATGACGTCGATCCCGAGATTTCGGCCGCCATCGACGACGAGCTGCGCCGGCAGCGGTCCACCCTGGAGATGATCGCCTCCGAGAACTTCGCGCCGGTGGCCGTGCTGCAAGCGCAGGGTTCGGTGCTCACGAACAAGTACGCCGAGGGCTACCCGGGGCGGCGCTACTACGGCGGTTGTGAGCACGTCGACGTCGTCGAGAGGCTGGCGATCGACCGAGTCACGGCGCTGTTCGGGGCGGCCTACGCCAACGTGCAGCCGCACTCCGGCGCGCAGGCCAACGCCGCCGCGATGTCGGCCGTGCTTGACCCCGGCGACACTATCCTCGGGCTCGACCTCGCCCACGGCGGCCACCTGACGCACGGAATGCGGATCAACTTCTCCGGCCGCCTCTACGACGTCGCCGCCTATCACGTCGACGCGAACACCGGCCGAATCGACATGGCCGAGGTCGAACGCCTCGCGCACGAGCGGCGACCAAAGGTCGTCATCGCGGGCTGGTCGGCCTACCCGCGCCAGCTCGACTTCGCGGCGTTCCGCCGCATCGCCGACGATGTGGGCGCCTACCTGCTGGTGGACATGGCCCACTTCGCCGGGCTGGTCGCCGCTGGCCTGCACCCGAACCCCGTACCGCACGCCGACCTGGTCACCACGACGACGCACAAGACGCTTGGCGGGCCGCGTGGCGGCGTGGTGTTGACCAACGACGCCGAGCTGGCGAAGCGGGTCAACTCGGCGGTCTTCCCCGGCCAGCAGGGCGGGCCGCTTGAGCACGTGATCGCGGCGAAGGCGGTCGCGTTCAAGCTCGCTGCCAGCGACGACTTCGCTGAGCGGCAACGCCGGGTGCTCGATGGTGCCCGCGTCATCGCCGAGCGGCTGTCGTCGGCCGACTGCGCCGCGGACGGCGTCAGGGTGCTCACCGGCGGCACCGACGTGCACCTCGTGCTCGTCGACCTCGCCCAGTCTGAACTGGATGGACGACAGGCCGAGCAGCGACTGCACGGCGTCGGCATCACGGTGAACCGCAACGCGGTGCCGAACGACCCGAGGCCGCCGATGGTCACCTCGGGTCTCCGCATCGGCACTCCCGCGCTGGCCGCGCGCGGGTTCGACGCGGCTGACTTCGCGGAAGTCGCTGACGTCATCGCCGCCGCGTTGCGGCCGGAACCCGACCTGGCGGGACTGCGGTCCCGCTGTGAGGCACTCGCGGCGAAGCACCCGCTTTACGCCGCGCTCTAGCTCCCGAGAAAGGAATCATTCACGTGGCACACACAGTCCAAGGCGTGGTCGCGGGCGTGGCCGGCGCCAAGGTCTCGGTCGAGACCATTACAGTGCCCGACCCCGGCCCTGGTGAGGCGCTGGTCGAGGTGAAGGCCTGCGGCGTCTGCCATACCGACCTGCACTACCGCGAAGGCGGCATCAACGACGAGTTCCCGTTCCTGCTCGGGCACGAGGCCGCCGGTGTGGTGGAGGCGGTCGGTGAGGGCGTGAACGACCTATCCCCCGGTGACTTCGTCGTCCTGAACTGGCGCGCGGTGTGCTGGACCTGCCGCGCGTGCCGTCGTGGCGAGCCGTGGTACTGCTTCGAGACACACAACGCGGCGCAGCCGATGACGCTGGCCGACGGAACGCCGCTGAGCCCAGCGCTCGGCATCGGTGCGTTCGCCGAGAAGACGCTAGTCCACAGCGGACAGTGCACGAAGGTGGACCCCAGGGCTCCCGCTGAAGTAGCCGGGCTGTTGGGCTGCGGCGTGATGGCAGGCATCGGCGCCGCGATCAACACCGGGCAGGTCGGCAGGGGCGACAGCGTGGCTGTGCTCGGCTGCGGCGGCGTCGGCGACGCCGCTATCGTCGGCGCGCGACTCGCGGGCGCGACCACGATCATCGCGGTCGACCTCGACCCGAAGAAGCTGGAGTGGGCGCAGGCGATGGGCGCGACCCACGTCGTCAACGCCGGTAGCGCGGACGTGATCGAGTCGATCCGCGAACTCACCGGCGGCAACGGCGCCGACGTCGTCATCGACGCGGTCGGTATCCCGCAGACGTTCAAGCAGGCCTTCTACGCGCGCGACCTCGCGGGCACCGTGGTGCTCGTCGGCGTCCCGACGCCGGACCTGACCGTCGAGCTGCCGTTGATCGATGTCTTCGCCAGGGGCGGCGCGATCAAGTCCTCCTGGTACGGCGACTGTCTGCCGAGCAGGGACTTCCCCATGCTGATCGACCTCTACCTCCAGGGGCGGCTCGACCTGTCGCCGTTCGTCACCGAGACCATCGGGCTGGACGACGTCGAGGAGGCCTTCGACGCGATGCACGACGGCAGTGTGCTGCGATCGGTGGTGACACTGTGAGCGCCGGGATCGAGCGGGTTGTCACCTCGGGCACGTTCCGCCTCGACGGCGGCAGTTGGGACGTCGACAACAACGTCTGGCTCATCGGCGACGACACCGAGGTGATCGTCATCGACCCAGCTCACGACGCGGCGGCCGTGCTGAACGCGGTCGGTGACCGCAGGGTGACCGCCGTGGTCTGCACCCACGGCCACAACGACCACATCAACGCGGTGGGTGAGGTCGCGGCCAAGACGTCGGCCCCGGTGCTGATCAACCAGGACGACGAGGCGTTCTGGAGCACGGTCTATCCGGAGCGGCAGCCCGACGGCTGGCTCGCGGACGGCGACGAGATCACCGTCGCGGGCACCACGCTGCGGGTGCTGTCCACCCCGGGACACACCTGGGGCTCGGTGTCGCTCTACGCACCCGAGCTGGCGGCGGTGTTCGGCGGGGACACGCTGTTCCAGGGCGGACCAGGCGCGACCGGCAGGTCCGGCTCTGACTTTCCAACGATCATCGAGTCTATCCGCACCCGCCTGTTCACCCTGCCCGCCGACACGACCGTCCACACCGGACACGGACCGACCACGACGATCGGCGAGGAAGCCCCGAACCTCGACGACTGGATCAGCCGGGGCCACTGACCGGCGCCGTTACCCCGAACCACGACTCACACCAGGAGTACCTTCATGGCTAGACAGCCTCGCGTCGTCATCATCGGCGCCGGCATCGTCGGGTGTGCCCTGGCCGACGAGCTCAGCGCACGCGGCTGGACCGATATCACCGTCCTTGAGCAGGGGCCGCTGTTCGCCACCGGCGGTTCCAGCTCGCACGCGCCTGGTCTGGTGTATCAGACCGTGGGCTGCAAGACGATGACCCAGCTCGCCTCCTACACCGTCGAGAAGTACACCGACATGACCCTCGACGGGAAGTGGTGCTTCCAGCAGCTTGGCGGGCTCGAGATCGCCACATCGCGGGAGCGGTGGGACGACCTGCACCGTAAGCAGGGCTGGGCGACGTCGTGGGGCGTCGAGACCTCGCTGGTCGGCCCGGAGGAGTGCGCGAAGCTGCACCCGCTGCTCGACCCGGACAAGGTGCTCGGCGGCTTCTACAACCCCAGCGACGGGCTGGCCAAGCCGCTGCGCGCGGCCGAGGCGCAGGCCCGCGAGGCCATCGACCGGGGCGCGCGGTTCCTCGCCCACCACAAGGTCACCGGCATCGAACGCCATGCGGGCAAGGTCCGCGCGGTGACGACCGATCAGGGTGAGTTCCGCGCGGACATCGTGGTGTCTTGCGTCGGCATGTGGGGTCCGAGGATCGGCGCGATGGTGGACCTCACCATCCCGCTCGTTCCGATGGCCCACCAGTACGCCAAGACCAGCCCGCTGCCGGTCCTCGACGGCGTCAACGATGAGCTGCACGAGATGAGCAAGCCGTTGCTGCGGCACCAGGACGCCGACCTGTACTTCCGGGAGCACGTGGACCGTATCGGCATCGGCGCGTACGGACACCGGCCGATGCCGATCGGCGTCGACGAGATCCTCGACCCCGACGTCGCGCCGACCATGCCGTCGGAGATGGCGTTCACCGAGGAGGACTTCGACCAGTCGTGGGAGGACGCGGTCGACCTGCTGCCGTGCCTCGCCGAGGCGAAGGTCGAGGAGGGCATCAACGGACTGTTCTCGTTCACCCCGGACGGCAACCCGCTGCTCGGCGAGCACCCCGACCTCGACGGGTTCTGGGTAGCCGAAGCCGTGTGGATCACCCACTCCGCCGGTGTCGCGAAGGCGATGGCGGAATGGCTTATCGAGGGCCAGCCCGGCATCGACCTGCACAACTGCGACCTGAACCGCTTCGAGCAGGTCCAGCTCTCCCCCGGCTACGTGCACCAACGCAGCTGCCAGAGCTTCAACGAGGTCTACGACGTGCTGCACCCGTTGCAGCCCGCCGAGAAACCGCGCCCGCTGCGCACCAGCCCGTTCTACGACCGGCAGACGGAGCTGGGGGCGTACTTCCTCGAGGCGTCCGGCTGGGAGCGCCCGCACTGGTACGAGACCAACGCGAACTTGCCCGAGATCGACCTCATCCCCGAGCGCAACGAGTGGGCGTCGCGGTTCTGGTCGCCGATCGCGGGCGCGGAGGCGCTGGTCGCGCGCGAGCGGGTGGCGATGTTCGACATGACGGCGTTGAAGCGGCTGGAGGTCACCGGACCGGAGGCGCTCAACTTCCTGCAGACCATGACCACCAACCAGCTCAACCGCAAGCCAGGGGCCGTGGTCTACACCCTGCTGCTCGGTGAGGACGGCGGCGTGCGCAGCGACCTCACCGTCGCCAGGCTCGCCGAGGACCGGTTCCAGATCGGCGCCAACAGCAACATCGATCTCGAGTGGCTGCGCAGCCACCTGCCGCCGACCGGCACCGTGCAGGTCCGTGACATCACGGCGGGCACCTGCTGCATCGGGCTGTGGGGTCCTCGGGCCCGCGACCTGCTGCAACCGCTGACCAAGGAGGACTTCTCCCACAAGGCCCTCGGCTTCTTCAAAGCGAAGCACGCCTACATCGGCGACGTCCCCGTCACCGCGATGCGACTGTCCTATGTGGGCGAACTCGGCTGGGAGCTCTACACCACCGCCGACATGGGGCTGAAGCTGTGGGACACGCTGTGGGAGGCGGGCCAGCGGCACGGCGTCATCGCCGCCGGACGCAGCGCGTTCAACAGCATGCGACTGGAGAAGGGCTATCGCTCCTGGGGCGCCGACATGACCACCGAGCATGACCCGTTCGAGGCGGGGGTCGGCTTCGCGGTCCGCATGGACAAGGGCTACTTCCTCGGTCGCGACGCGCTCGAAGAGCGGATGGAGACCCCGAACACCCGCCAGCTGACCTGCCTGACCATCGCCGACGACTACCAGGTGGTCATGGGCTCCGAGCCGGTCTACGCGCACGGGAAGCCGGTCGGTTACGTCACCAGCGCCGCCCGCGGCTACACCATCGGCAGAAACATCGCCTACGCCTGGCTGCCCGCCGAGCTGGCCGAGCCGGGCACGCCGGTGGAGATCGAGTACTTCGGCGAACGGGTGGCGGCGGTCGTCGCGGCCGAACCCCTGTTTGACCCGGACATGACCCGGATTCGCTCCTGACACCCCCACGGAGAAACGAATGACCGACACCTTCAGCGCCGACACGGCCACCGAGAGCGAGGCCGACACCGGTAATGGGCACGCGGGCAGTCTCATCAGAACCTTGCCCGGCAACACCTACGTGGACCCGTCGATCTTTGAGCTCGAGCAGATCAAGATCTTCGAGTCGATGTGGTTCTGCGCCGTACGCGCCGCGGACCTGCCCAACCCCGGCGACTTCCGCACCGTCCAGATCGGACGCGAGAGCGTGCTCGTCACGCGCTCGCGCGACGGGTCGCTGCGGGCGTTCCTCAACATCTGCCGGCACAGGGGCGCGCGGCTCTGCGTCGAGGAGACCGGCTCGGTGAAGCGGTCCTTCCAGTGCCCGTACCACGCCTGGACGTACGGGCTCGACGGGAAGCTGATCGCCGCGCCGAACCTGCAGTCGATGCCGGACGTCGACCGCACCGAGTACGGTCTCCGGCCGGTGCACCTGCGGGAATGGCTCGGCTACGCCTGGCTGTGCCTCGCGGAGCAGCCGCCATCGTTCGTCGACACCGTGCAGTCCGACGTGACCGACCGGCTTGGCGACGTCGAGGCGATCGAGAATTACGACATCGACGAGCTGACGCTCGGGCGGCGGATCACCTACGACGTCAAGGCGAACTGGAAGCTCGTCATCGAGAACTTCATGGAGTGCTACCACTGCGCGACCATCCACCCTGAGCTGACCGAGGTGCTGCCGGAGTTCGCCGATGGCTTCGCCGCGCAGTACTACGTCGGCCACGGCGCGGCGTTCGGTGAGGACGTCGACGGCTTCACCGTGGACGGCTCCGAGGGCTTCGAGCGGCTGTCCGGCGTCAGCGAGGAGCAGGACCGCGCCTACTACGCGATCACGGTGCGCCCGCAGGTGTTCATCAACCTGGTCCCGGACCACGTCATCATTCACCGGATGTTCCCGCTCGCGGCGGACCGCACCCTCATCGAGTGCGACTGGCTCTACGCGAAGGACGTCGTGGCCAGTGGGCGCGACGTGTCCCACTCGGTCGAGCTGTTCCACCGCGTGAACCAGCAGGACTTCGACGCCTGCGAGCGGTGCCAACCGGCGATGTCCTCGCGCGCCTACGACAACGGCGGCGTGCTCGTCCCCTCGGAGCACCACATCGGGGCGTTCCATGACTGGGTGCAAAGCGTGCTGACGGAAGGAGGTGCTGGCCGATGACCACATCGGATCGCACCACGGCGTCGGCCGCACGGCGCTCGGTCGCACCGAGGGTGTTCTGGCCGTCGGCGGCCCTTGTGGTCGCCTTCGTCACGGTCACGGTCATCTCCCCTGGCTGGATGGCGTCGGCGATCAGTTCGATCCAGGACTCGATCATCGGGAACTTCGGCTGGTACTACACGCTCATCGTGACCGGGTTCGTCGTGTTCGCGCTGACCGTGGGGCTGGGTCGCACCGGCGACATCACGCTCGGCCCTGACGACGAGGAGCCGGAGTTCCGGCGCAGCTCATGGTTCGCGATGCTGTTCGCCGCTGGTATGGGCATCGGACTGGTGTTCTGGGGCGTCGCCGAGCCGTTGAACCACTTCGTCGCGCCGAAGCCCGGCGTGGGCGGCGCGCCGGACGACCTCGCGCAGGAGTCCCTTGTGCAGAGCTTCCTGCACTGGGGCCTGCATCCGTGGGCGATCTATGTGGTGGCGGGGCTGGCGATCGCGTACGCGATCCACCGCAAGAACCGCCCGGTCTCCATCCGCTGGGTGCTGGAACCCCTGCTCGGCAGCCGGGTCAACGGCTGGGTCGGTGACGCCATCGACATCGCCGCGATCGTGGGCACACTGTTCGGCGTCGCCACCTCGCTTGGTCTCGGCGTGCTGCAGATCTCGTCCGGGCTGAGCTTCCTCGGTCTCGTTTCCGATCCTGGCAACTGGACCTACATCATCCTGATCGGCGGCATCACGGCGCTGGCCGTGTTCTCGGTTGTCACCGGCGTGAAACGCGGCATCAAGTGGCTGTCGAACATCAACATGGTGCTCGTGGCCGGACTCCTCCTGTTCGTGCTGGTCGCGGGGCCGACCGCGTTCATCCTGTCCGAGACGGTGCAGTCCGTCGGGCTCTACCTGCAGAACCTGATCCAGGCGAGCTTCGACACCACAGCGCTGCAAGGCGCGGCGGGACAGGACTGGCAGGCGGGCTGGACCGCGTTCTACTGGGGCTGGTGGATCTCCTGGGCGCCCTTCGTCGGCGTGTTCATCGCCCGCATCTCGCGGGGCAGGACCGTTCGTGAGTTCGTGACCGGCGTGCTCGTCGTGCCCAGCGTCGTCACGTTCCTCTGGTTCACCGCGTTCGGTGGCACCGCTCTGCACCGCGAGTTGTTCGGCGGCGGCGGACTCGTCGTTGACGGCGAGGTCGACACCAACGGCGCCTTGTTCGGACTGCTCAGCGAGCTCCCAGCGGGAACGGCACTGGTGGCGGGGTCAGTCATCCTGATCGTGCTGTTCTTCGTGACCTCATCGGACTCCGGCTCGCTGGTGGTCGACATGCTCGCCTCCGGCGGTGACGTCGATCCGCCCAAGTGGAGCCGGGTTTTCTGGGCTGTCCTTGAGGGGCTGGTCGCGATCGCGTTGCTGCTGGCTGGCGGGCTTACCGCACTGCAGACGGTCTCGATCACGATCGCCCTGCCGTTCAGTTTCGTCATGCTGGCGATGTGTGTGGCTACCTGGCGAGAGCTCGGCGCGGAGCGCCGGGCGCAGCTCCGCCTGCAGCGCAAGCTACAGCGGGAAGAGCTCACCGAGCAGGTATCGCAAAACCTGATCGACGAGGGCTGGACCAATCCGAACGACACGGCCACCGACGTCAAGGACGTCGTCCCAGACAAGGTGTGATGTGTGGGCGAGGCGTGCTCCCGGTGACCTGCCGGGAGCACGCCCGGTCCTGACGCTCAGATCAGCGCGCGGATGGCCGTCTCGAAGCCGGTGACGTGTTGCAGCGCCAGGTCCGCCGCCTTCTCGGCGTCGCCGTCGATGATCGCGGTCAGCAGCGGGCCGTGCTCGCCGACGTGTCCGGCCATGCCGGACAGCCGGGGCGCGAACACGCACCAGATGCGCGTCGCGAGGTTGTCGTAGCCGACGAGGGTGTCCTCGAGGAACGGGTTGTAGACGCAGTGGTAGATCGACCGGTGCACGTCGAGGTCGATCCGCAGCAGCGCGTCGTTGTCCTCAGCGCCCTTGCTCGCGTCCAGCTTGTCGCGTAGCTCGGCCAGCGTCGCGCGGTCCTCGGCGGTCGCCCGCTCAGCGGCGGCAGCCGCCGCCATGGGCTCCAACGCGCGTCTGACCTCGGAGATGTGGGCCAGATCCGCGATGTTGACGTCGGTGGCGAACGTGCCTCGTCGGGGGAACGCGGCGACCAGGCGGTCGCTCGTCAGCCGCTTGAGTGCCTCGCGGATCGGCGTGCGGCCGCAGCCGAGCTCGCTGCTGAGCCGGTCCTCGTTGATGGGCTCGCCCGGTTTGATGTCGAGCATCACCAGGCGATCCCGCAGGACCCGATAGGCCTGCTCGGCAAGGGAGATGCCGATCCCGTCGGACAGTTGGGTGTTGACCTGGGTTCTCACCTGACCTACTGTAGCGCAGAGACTGATATATCAGTAGTTGACCAAACGGACCGCAGAAGGATGGGGTGCCGCGATGCCCTCTGCAACACCACCCGCCCAGCCCGGCGCCGACCTGCCGGAGCACCCTTCGTTCCTCTGGCGGAACCCCGACCCGGCGGCCCCCTACGACGTCGTCATCGTCGGTGGCGGCGGCCACGGACTCGCGACCGCCTACTACCTCGCCGCCGTGCACGGGATCACCAACGTCGCGGTACTGGAGAAGGGCTGGCTCGCGGGTGGCAACATGGCGCGCAACACGACGATCATCCGGTCCAACTACCTTTGGGACGAAAGCTCGGGAATCTACGAGCACGCCCTCAAGCTCTGGGAGGGGCTGGAAGACGAGCTGGACTACCCGATCCTGTTCGACCAGCGGGGCGTGTTGAACCTCGCGCACAGCCTCCAAGATGTCCGCGACAGCGTGCGGCGCGTCAACGCCAACCGGCTCAACGGGATCGACGCGGATTGGCTTGACGCCGACGCCGTCAAAGAGGTCTGCCCGATCATCAACGTCTCCCCCGACGTCCGCTACCCCGTGCTCGGTGCGACCTACCAGCCCCGCGCGGGTATCGCCAAGCACGACTACGTCGCCTGGGGCTACGCCAGCGCGGCGGACCGGCTCGGCGTCGACCTCATCCAGCACTGCGAGGTGACCGGCATCGAGACCACCGACGGCCGCGCCACCGGGGTGAACACCACCCGCGGCCGGATCGCGGCGGGCAAGGTAGCGCTGTGCGCGTCGGGGCACTCGTCCGAGCTGGCCGCGATGGCCGGGATCGAGCTGCCGGTGCAGTCGCATCCGTTGCAGGCGCTGGTGTCCGAGCTGCTGGAGCCGGTGCACCCGACGGTCGTGATGTCGAACGCCGTGCACGTCTACGTCTCGCAGGCGCACAAGGGCGAACTCGTGATGGGCGCGGGCATCGACAGCTACAACGGCTACGGCCAGCGCGGCTCGTTCCACATCATCGAGCGGCAGATGTCCGCGGCGCTGGAGCTGTTTCCGATCTTCGCGCGCGCCCACCTGTTGCGTACCTGGGCGGGCATTGTCGACGTCAGTCCGGACGCCTCCCCGATCATCGGCCTCACCCCCGTCGACGGGCTGTATCTCAACTGCGGGTGGGGCACCGGCGGGTTCAAGGCAACGCCCGGTGTCGGCGACTGCTTCGCGCACACCATCGCCAACGACAAGCCGCACCCGTACAACGAGCCGTTCTCGCTCGAACGGTTCACCACCGGCGCCCTCGTCGACGAGCACGGTGCCGCCGCCGTCGCGCACTGAGACATGTCAAGCACCCCAGACTTCAGGAGTCGTCATGCAACTCATTCCCTGCCCGTGGTGCGGGCCTCGTGAGGAGGTCGAGTTCCACTACGGCGGCCAAGCCCACGTCGACTATCCCGCCGAGCCCGCCGCGTTGTCCGACGAAGAGTGGGCGAAGTTCGTGTTCTTCCGGGACAACCCACGCGGACCGTTCGCGGAGCGCTGGAGCCACTCCGCGGGCTGTCGCCGCTGGTTCAACGCCGTACGCGACACGCGCAGCTACGAACTGCTCGCCGTGTACCGGCTCGACGAGGAAAGGCCGGTGACGACATGAGCGCCGACTTCCGTCTCCCCCGTTGTGGCCGCATCGACCGCGACACCCGGCTGCGCTTCACGTTCAACGGCCAGTCGTTGGCGGGCCGCGAGGGCGACACGCTCGCCTCCGCGTTGCTCGCCAATGGCGTGCACCAGGTGACCACCAGCATCAAGTACGGCCGCCCGCGCGGCATCATGGCCGCCGGGGTCGAGGAGCCCAACGCGCTGGTGCAGGTCGCCGAGCCGTACAGCGAGCCGATGCTGACCGCGACGACGGTCGAGCTGTGCGACGGCCTCGTCGCGGACGGCCTTGTCGGGCACGGCAAGCTCCCCGCCGAACCGGACCTCGCGCGCTACGACCACAAGCACGCGCACTGCGACGTGTTGGTGGTCGGCGCTGGTCCCGCTGGTCTCGCCGCCGCGCTCACCGCCGCCCGCTCCGGTGCCCGCGTCGTGGTCGTCGATGACCAGAGCGAAGCGGGCGGCTCGCTGCTGGGCCGCGACGACTACCTGGACGAACGGTCGTCCGACGCCTGGGTGCGCGACATCGTCACCGAGCTTGCCTCGCTGCCCGACGTGCTGGTGCTTGACCGCACCACCGCGTTCGGCGCGTACCAGGACGGGTTCGTGCTCGCGCTGCAGCGCCGCACCGATCACCTGGGCTTCGACGCGCCGAGCCACGTGTCCCGGCACCGGATCTGGCGGATCAGGGCAAAGCAGACCGTGATCGCGACCGGCGCGCACGAACGCCCCATCGTGTTCGCGGACAACGACCGGCCGGGCATCATGCTCGCCGGGGCCGCGCGCACCTACCTGCACCGATACGGGGTGCAGGTCGGCAGGCGGATCGGCGTGTTCACCACCAACGACAGCGCCTACCACGCCGCGATCGAGCTGGCCGAGGCTGGCATCGACGTCCCGGTGCTGATCGACGCCCGACACGACGTGCCGCCGAAGCTCAGCGCGGAGTGCGCCACGCGAGGCATCGACGTCTACCCAGGCCACGTCGTCACCGGCACCGAGGGAGCCGAACGGCTCACCGACGTCCACATCAGGTCGATCACTGGCGGGCACGCCGACACGTTCGTGTGCGACACGCTGCTCGTGTCCGGGGGCTGGAACCCGGCCGTGCACCTGTTCAGCCAGCTCGGCGGCACGCTGCGGTACTCGCCGGAAGTGGGTGCTTACGTGCCGGGCGAGGCGCTGTCGTCCGCGCGGGTGGCGGGCTCGGCTACGGGAATGGTCGAGCTGACGGCCTGCATCGAGCAGGGCCGCGACGCCGGACGCGCGGCCATCACCGCCGCCGGGTTCACGCCGGGCGCCGAGCTTCCCGCCCCGGCCGCCGACGCTCGCGCCGAGGAAACCGCGGCAGCGGTGCTGTGGCGCGTGCCGGGTGGTGAGACCGACACCCAGTTCGTCGACTTCCAACGCGACGCCACCGTCTCCGACGTCACGCGCGCGACCGGCGCGGGCCTGGAGTCGCTGGAACACGTCAAGCGCTACACCACCATCGGCACCGCGCACGACCAGGGCAAGACGTCCGGGATGCTCGCGGCGGCCATCGTCGCGGAGGAGTTGGGCGCGGACCTGGCCGACCGGCGGCCGACGACGTTCCGCCCGCCCTACGCCTCGGTGCCGTTCGCCGCGCTCGGCGGTCGCGACCGGGGCGAGCTGTACGACCCGATTCGGGTGACCGCGCTGCACGACTGGCACGTGGCGCACGGCGCGGAGTTCGAGGACGTCGGGCAGTGGAAGCGCGCCCGCCACTACCCGCAGGACGGCGAGGACATGCACGCCGCCGTGCTGCGCGAGTGCCGCGCGGCACGCGAAGGCGTCGCGCTGATGGACGCCTCGACGCTCGGCAAGATCGATGTCCAGGGCCCGGACGCGGCCGAACTGCTGGACATGCTCTATACGAACATGATGAGCACGCTCAAGGTCGGCCGCATCCGATACGGCATCATGTGCGGCATCGACGGCATGGTCATCGACGACGGCACGGTGATCCGTCTCGCCGACGACCACTTCCTGCTGACCACGACCACCGGCAACGCGGCGATGGTCCTCGACTGGCTCGAGGAGTGGCTGCAGACCGAGTGGCCGCACCTGCGGGTGTTCGCCACGTCGGTGACCGAGCACTGGGTGACCGTCCCGCTGGTCGGCCCGAAGTCCCGAGATGTGCTGGCGGAGTTGGCGCCGGAGCTCGACGTCGCGGGCGACGCCTTCGGGTTCATGACCTGGCAGGATGCCGTCGTCGCTGGGATTCCCGCGCGGGTCTGCCGGATCAGCTTCTCCGGCGAGCTGGCGTACGAGATCAACGTCCACGCCTGGGACGGCCTCGCGCTGTGGGAGGCGCTGATCGAGGCGGGCGAACCGTACGGCATCACCCCCTACGGCACCGAGACGATGCACGTCCTGCGCGCCGAGAAGGGCTACCCGATCGTCGGTCAGGACACTGACGGCACTGTCACGCCGCAGGACCTCGGGATGTCGTGGGCGGTGTCGAAGAAGAAGGCCGACTTCATCGGCAAGCGTTCATTCAGCAGGGCGGAGAACCTGCGCCCGGACCGCAAGCAGCTCGTCGGCCTGGTGCCCGCCGATCCCACGGTACTTCTGCCCGAAGGCGCGCACATCATCGAGTCCGACCACCTGCCGGAGCCGCCGGTGCGGATGCTCGGGCACGTCACGTCGAGCTACGACAGCGCCGCGCTCGGCAGGACGTTCGCCCTCGCGTTGCTGCGGTCCGGGCGTGACCGCATCGGCGAGAAGCTCTACGCCCCGGTGGGCGACGACCTCGTCGCCGTCACCGTGACCGAAACCGTGCTCTACGACAAGGAAGGAGCCCGCCGTGACGGCTGACATCAGGACCCGCCGCAGCCCGCTCGACGGCTGGGTGGAGTGGCTGGCAAAGCTCGCACCGGCCGTCGAGGTGGCGGAGCGGCCGTTCCGCACACAGATCACGTTGCGGCTGCGCGATGTCGGGAGGGCGGCGGCGGTGAGCGCGGTCCTCGGCGCCGAGTTGCCGCGCACGCCGTGCACCTTCACCGAGGGCGACGGCCCGCACGGGCCGGTCGAGGTGGCGTGGCTCGGCCCGGACGAGTACCTCGTGCTCGCACAGCCTGGCCTGCAGCGCACGCTGGAAAGCGCGCTGCGGCAGGCCATCGGCGACGCGGACGGCGCGGTGGTCGACGTCTCGGCGCAGCGCACCACGCTGACGCTGGCCGGGCCGAAGGCACGCGACCTGCTCGCGCACGGCTGCGCCATCGACCTGCACCCGTCGGTATCGCCCACCGGAACCTGCGTGCAGACGTTGCTCGCGCAGGCTGGGATCGTCCTGCTGGTTCGCGGCGCGGACGAGTTCACGGTGCTGGTGCGAGCGTCGTTCGCGCGCTACCTGGCCGCGTGGCTGCTTGACGCGGGTGTGGAGTACCGGGAGGAACCGGTATGAGCCTGAGCGTGTTCGACCTGTTCAAGGTCGGGATCGGACCGTCGAGCTCGCACACCGTCGGCCCGATGCGCGCCGCCAAGACGTACGTCGAGTCGTTGGCCGAGGAGGGGCTGCTGGGCCGGGTGGCGTCGGTGCGGGTCGAGCTGTTCGGCTCACTCGGTGCCACTGGCCACGGGCACGGCAGCGTCAAGGCCGTCGTGCTCGGTCTCGCCGGGTACGCCCCGGACGAGGTCGATCCGGTGGCGGCGCAGCCCCTGGTGGACGGCGTCGCGGAGACCGGCTCGCTTGAGCTGGCCGGTGGTACGCGCATCCCGTTCTCAGTGACCGACGACGTCAAGCTGCATCGGCGAAAGCGGCTGGAGTTCCACAGCAACGGGATGATGTTCCACGCCTTCGACCGGACGGGAACGGTGCTGTCGGTGCGCACGTACTACTCGGTCGGCGGCGGGTTCGTGCTCGGGGAGGACGAGGCAGGCGGCAAGCAGCTCGTCGAGGACCGCACGCCGGTGCCGTTCCCGTTCTCGACGGCCGAGGAACTGCTCGCGCACACCGAGCGCACCGGTCGGTCGATCAGCTCGCTGATGATGGCCAACGAGACGGTCCGCCGCAGCGAGGAGGAGGTCCGCGATGGGCTCCTGCACATCTGGTCGGTGATGGCCGAGTGTGTCGAGCGCGGGACGTCGACGTCCGGCGTACTACCCGGCGGGCTCAAGGTGCGGCGGCGGGCGGCGAACCTAAAGGACCGCCTCGTCAAGGCGGACGGGGTGGACGACCCGCTGTCCGCGATGGAGTGGGTGACGGTGTTCGCGCTGGCGGTCAACGAGGAGAACGCGGCAGGCGGGCGGATCGTCACCGCGCCGACCAACGGCGCGGCCGGGATCATCCCCGCCGTGCTGCACTACTACCGGCGGTTCGTGCCAGGTTCCTCGGACGACGGCGTGGTGAACTTCCTGCTCACCGCGGGCGCGATCGGGATGCTGTTCAAGCAGAACGCCTCCATCTCCGGCGCGGAGGTCGGCTGCCAGGGCGAGGTCGGCTCGGCCTGTTCGATGGCCGCCGCCGGGCTTGCCGAGGTGTTCGGCGCGACTCCGGCGCAGGTGGAGAACGCGGCGGAGATCGGGATCGAGCACAACCTCGGGCTTACCTGCGACCCGGTGGGCGGGTTGGTGCAGATTCCGTGCATCGAGCGAAACGCGATCGCGTCGATCAAGGCCATCATGGCGGCACGCATGGCGATGAGCGGCGACGGCCTGCACTTCGTCAGCCTGGACAAGGCGATCAAGACGATGCGCGACACGGGCGCGGACATGAAGGACAAGTACAAGGAGACGTCCCGGGGAGGTCTCGCCCTCAACGTCGTGGAGTGCTGAACTCGGGCTGGCTCGGACGCGGGAGGGGCGCTGGACCCGCTCGGCTGACCGAAGTCGATCAACTTCCCCTGGGCTGCGACACGCAGGCGCCTGCTTTATCCAGTTCTGATGGTCACAGCGCAGGGCAAGTAGATCAACAACGACCGGTCCGCATGTTTGGTGTGACTCGTGAAACAACACACCGCAAAGCTGTCGGATTCTGAAGTGGAAGCGATTCGGTTCGTGCTCCGACGACTGATCGAGGTGTAACTCTGCCCGCTAGACGTCGCGGGCGACGCGGAAGCCGGTGTTGCCCATGGACGAGTCCGGGGTGAGGCCCTGCCGGGCGCTGACCCGGTAGCGACGGCAGTACGACTCGTGGCACAGATACGACCCGCCGCGCGCGCTGCGGCGGGTGCCGTGCACGGGGCCGCGCGGGTCCCGTCCGGTGTCCGACGTCGTGACGGCGTTGTGGAACCAGTCGTGGCACCACTCCCAGACGTTGCCCGTCATGTTGTGCAGGCCGAAGCCATTGGGCGGGAACTCCGTGACCGGGCAGGTGCCGTACCAGCCGTCGGCTTCCGTGTTGTGCTGCGGGAACTCGCCCTGCCACACGTTCATCTGGTGCTGCCCGCCAGGTTCGAGCTCGTCGCCCCACGGGAACGGGTGTCCGTCAAGCCTGCCGCGCGCCGCGCACTCCCACTCCGCCTCGGTGGGTAGCCGCAGGCCCGCCCATGCGCAGTACGCCTGGGCGTCGTGCCAGGACACGTGCACGACGGGATGATCCTCCAGACCGTCTACTGTGGACTGCGGTCCGGCGGGATGCCGCCAGTCAGCGCCGTGCACCTGACGCCACCACGGCGCGTTCGCCACGCCCCTGGTCGGCGGGAAGTCGTCCGGCAGCATGCCGCCGAAGACGAACGACCAACCGAACCGTTCGGCCTCGGTGCGGTACCCGGTCGCGTCCACGAACTCGGCGAAAGCCGCGTTGCTGGCCGCTGTCGGGCTGATCCAGAACGGGCTCAGCTCGACACGACGTACCGGCCCCTCGCCGTCACCGGGATAGGCGAGCGGGCCCTCGCTGCCCATCAGGAACTCGCCGCCGTCGAGCAGCACCAGACCGTCCGTGCTGCCGCTGACGCCAGCGGCGTGCTGTTCGGGTGGGTGCTGCGTCCCGCCACGGGACGGGGCGCAGCACCCACCACGGGTCGCGCTGTCAGTCATGGGCCGCCCGGAATTGCTCACGCGCGGTCTCACTCGCCCCATCGCTACAGAGGTCGTCGGCGAGGTCGACGCGGACCTGGCGCAACGTGCCGGTGAAGGCGTTGTCGACCGTGGCGTAGTCGTCGGTGACCGGCGACGCGCGGTCGCACCCGAGATCGAAGGTTTCATCGAACGCGAAGTAGTACGGAATCGTCGCGTCCACTCGCGTCTCGGCCGCCTTCTCCCCGTCGACGAGCAGCATGGCGGTCCCGCCACGCCCGACGCCGCCGCCGGCGTAGCTGAACTCCATCGTGATCTCGTGCCTGCCAGCGGTCAGCGCATCGGGTGCCACGGCCTTGTGCACGTCTAGCCCGAAGTAGTTGTAGGCGTAGCACGGCCTGCCCTGCCACACATACAACGACCAACCACCGAAGCGGCCACCCTGGGCGACGAGCACGCCCTCCGCGCCGTCTGGGCCGACGTCCACCTGCGCGGTGATGGTGTGCGAGCGGTTCTTCACGTTCGGCGCGGTCTCCTCGGTCAGCCGCAGGCCCGGGCCATGGAACGTGATGGTGCGGCGCTCACCAAGCAGGTCCAGGCGGCCCGCCTCCTTCGGGTTCTCCCGCTCGGTCATCCGGTCATCGAGCGGGAAGACGTTGTACTTCGCGGCCTCGATGAGGAACAACTGCTGCAGCTCGCGCAGCTTGCCAGGGTGTTCGGCGGAGATGTCGCGGGCCTGGGTCCAGTCGACGTTGGTGTCGTACAGCTCCCAGACGTCGTCATCGAAGTACTGGCGCTCGCTCTGCACCATCTCCCACGGCACGCCGTGGCGCGCGACCGCCATCCAGCCGTCGTGGTAGATCCCGCGGTGGCCGACCATCTCGAAGTACTGCACCGTGTGGCGGTCCGGCGCCCCGGCGTCGTTGAAGCTGTAGAGCATGCTGGTGCCCTCGATCGGCTGCTGCGCGATTCCATCCACACTGGACGGCTCGGGCAGTCCGGCTGCTTCCAGGATCGTCGGCATGACGTCGATGACGTGGTGGAACTGGTTCCGGATGCCGCCGCGTTCGGTGATCCGGTCCGGCCAGTGCACCACCATCCCGTCGCGGGTGCCGCCGAAGTGGGAGGCGACCTGCTTGGTCCACTGGTACGGCGTGTTCATCGCCAACGCCCACCCGACCGGGTAGTGCGCGTGCGTCGTCGGGTCGCCGAGCGCGTCGTCGTGGGCGTTGATGTACTCGGCGGTGTCCGGGATGCCGCTGGCGAAACGGTGCTCGTTGAGCGTGCCGCCGAGCCCGCCCTCGGCCGACGCGCCGTTGTCGCCGAGGATGTAGATGAACAGGGTGTTGTCCAGCTCCCCTGCCTCGTCGATGGCGTCGACGAGGCGTCCGACCTGGACGTCGGTGTGCTCGGCGAACCCGGCGTACAGCTCCATCAGCGACGCCGCCGAGCGGCGTTCGGCGTCGGTGAGCTCGTCCCAGTGCGGCACGCCCTCGGCCCACGACGCCAGCTCGGCGTCCTCCGGCACGACGCCGAGTTCCTTCTGCCGCCGCAGGGTGATCTCGCGCTGCTTGTCCCAGCCGTGGTCGAACCGCCCCCGGTACTTCTCGCGATACTCCCTCGGCACGTGATACGGCGCGTGGGTCGCGCCGAACGGCAGGTAGACGAAGAACGGCGAGTCGGGATTGAGCGTCTGCTGCGTGTGGACCCAGTCGATGGCCTGGTCGACCTGGTCCTCGGACAGGTGGTAGCCGTCCTCCGGCTTCCTGCTCGGCTCGGTCGGCACAGTGCCGTCGAACAGCACCGGATACCAGTGGTTCATCTCCGCGCACAGGAAGCCGTAGAACTTCTCGAAACCCTCCCCCGTCGGCCACCGGTCGAACGGCCCCGCCGGGCTGACGTCGCGGGCAGGCGTCTGGTGCCACTTGCCGAACGCGCCGGTGTTGTAGCCGTTGCCGCGCAGCACCTGCGCCAGGGTGGCCGCACTGCGCGGGCGAATCCCGCTGTAGCCGGGGGACGCGCTCGCCATCTCGGTCGTCACGCCCATGCCGACCGAGTGGTGGTTGCGCCCGGTCAGCAGCGATTGCCGGGTGGGCGAACAGATCGCGGTGACGTGGAAGCGGGTGTAGCGCAGCCCGTTCCCGGCCAGGCGGTCGGCAGTTGGCATGTGGCACGGGCCGCCGAACGTCGACGGCGCGCCGAAGCCCATGTCGTCGATGAGCACCACGACGACGTTGGGCGCGCCCTCCGGTGGCCGGAGCGGCTGCGTCGGCTGGTGTGGCGGTTGCTGGTCGCGGACGTCGATCGCGGTCGCCGGTTGGTCGGGCGCGTCGGGGATGGGGAGGTGTTGTCTGGTGGCGCGCTGGTCGGCCATCGACGCTCCTTTCCGGTTCAGGCTGTGGCTGGCTGAGGGTCTCGCTGGCGGCGAGGCCGCAGGCGGGAGAGCAAGGCGCGTTGGGTGCGCCTGGTGCCGAGGGACCCGGTGAGGCGGTCGAGGAATATCGCGAGGATGACGACGGCGATGCCGCCCTCGACGGCGGTGCCGATGTTGTACTGCGTGACTCCTTGCACGACGACGCCGCCGAGTCCCTCGGCGCCGACCAACCCCGCGACGACGACCATGGACAGCGCCAGCATGATGACCTGGTTGACACCTGCCATGATGGACGGCACCGCGAGGGGAAGTTGCACATCGCGCAGCACTTGCTTCCTGCGAGCGCCGAAGGCGTGCGCCGCCTCGACCATCTCTTTGTCGACCTGCCGGATGCCGAGCTCGGTGAGGCGGACGGCGGGCGGCACGGCGAAGACGGTGGTGGCGACGATGCCGGGCACCACGCCGATTCCGAAGAACAACACGGCGGGAACCAGGTACACGAAGACCGGCAGCGTCTGCATGAAGTCGAGCATGGGCCGCACACCACGGCTCATGCGGGTGCTGCTCGCGGCGAGCACACCGATTGGGACGCCGACGGCGATCGCGATGGCTGCCGCGATGACGACAACGGCGAGCGTCTGCAACGTCTCCGACCACAGCTGCATACCGTCGATGAGCAAGAAGGCGGCGACGGTGAAGGCGACCATGCCGACGCTGCGCAGCACGACGGCCGCGAGCACGGCGAAGATCGCGACCAGCAGGAACGTCGGCGGCGTGGCGAGCACCTCGTACACGACGTTGACACAGAGCAGCAGCACCGCCGAGAGTGCGTCGAACAGCGAACCGGCGTGGTCGACCAGCCACTGCAGGGCGGACTCGACGACGGATCCGACTGGGATGTCAGGCATGTTCGGGCACCTCCTCGGTGGCCGTCGCGATGGCCTCGAGGACGTGCGCCCTCGGCACGACGCCGATCAGATGCTTGTCGCTGTCCACCACCGCGAGCGGCACGACGTGCCCGCCGGTGAGGTGGCAGAACTCGGCGATCGGTGTTTCATCGGACACGGCGGTGTAGTCGTCGACGACGCAGTCCCGCACGTGGCTCGCGCCGTCGCGGATCGCGAGGGTGAGCTGCTCGCCGGTGGCGACACCGAGGATGGTGCCGTCGGTCTCGATGACGTAGACGCCGTCGCCACGCGCCTTACGCATCCTGGCGAGCACCGACGCGGGTTCCTCGTCGGCGGTGGCGGTGAACCACGGCGACTGCATCACCGAGCCCGCCGTGAGGCCCCGGGTGCGATCGACGTCGGAGACGAAATCCTGGACGTAGTCGTTGGCGGGGTTGCCGATGATGTCCGGCCCGGTGCCGAGCTGGATGACCTCGCCGTCCTTCATCACCATGATCCGGTCGCCGATGCGCATGGCCTCGTTGAGGTCGTGGGTGACGAACAGGATCGTCTTGCCCAGCTCCTGCTGTAGCTGCAGCAACTGTTCCTGCATCGCACGACGAATGAGCGGGTCGAGCGCGCTGAACGGCTCGTCCATGATCAGCACGTCTGGGTCGGTCGCGAGCGCGCGGGCCAGGCCGACCCGCTGCCGCATGCCGCCGCTGAACTCGCTTGGGTACGCGTCACCACGGTCGGCGAGTCCCACCTGTTCCAGGGCGACGTCGGCGCGGTCGAGCCGTTCGCGTTTCGACATGCCGCGCGTCTTCAGCCCGTAGGCCGCGTTCTCCCGCACCGTCCGATGTGGAAACAGTGCGAAGTGCTGGAACACCATGCTGACCCGCTTGTTACGCAGTTCTCGCAACTGCTCGGCGCTCATCCCACCGACGTCGACGCCGTCGTAGCTCACCGTGCCCGCGGTGGGTTCGACCAACCGGTTGATCATGCGGATGACCGTGGACTTGCCGGAACCGGACAGTCCCATGATGACGAACAGTTCGCCGGGCTCCACCGAGAACGACACGTCGTTGACGGCCAACACCCCGCCAGCCGCACGCACCGCGCTGGCCCTGTCCGCACCTGTGTCCAGCGCCCGCCGCGCCCGGCCGTCCGGCAGCCCGAACACCTTGGTGAGCCCGCGTACGTCGATCACGCGACCTCCTCCGCCGGTGTGCCGTCCGCCGTCTTCACGCCGCGCAGCCATTTACTGACGACGTCGGAGTTCTCGCTGAGCCAATTCCGGGCGATCTGCTCGGCGGGCGTGTTCTTTTTGCTGAGCTGGTAAATCCATTCCGACGCGGTGTCACGGTCGATGGAGATCTGGGAAAGGAACCGCGACACGTTCGGGTTCTCGGCGGCGAAATTCTTGTTGGCAGCAACCCTGATCTCACCGGCGCCCGGCCACACCTGTTTCGGGTCGTCCAGGTACACCAGATCCCAGTCCACGTTCATCCAGTGCGGCTCCCAGCCAAGGAAGACGACCGGCTTTTCCTTGCCGACGTGGCGTTCCACCTCGGCGAGCATGGCTGGGGTGCTCGACTGCACGAGCTGCCAGTCGCCGAGGTCGTACGCGTTCTGGTCGATCGCGTCCTGGATGTACTGGTTCCCTGGCGTTCCCGGCTCGATACCAAGGAACTTCGCGCCGAACAGGTCCGCATTGGACGCGAGGTCGGCCAACGAGCGGATGCCGTGCTCGTCGGCGACGAACTTCGGCACCGCCGGCGCGTACGTCGTCCCGGTGACGAGCGTGCCGAGCACTTCGACGTCCCCGCTCTCCAGGTGCTTGTTGAAAACAGACTTCTGGCTCGGCCACCAGTTGCCGAGGTAGACGTCGGCATCACCGGTCGCCAGAGCCTGCGCGCCGAGCGGAACGGAAAGCTCCTGGATCTTGGCGCTGTAGCCGAGTTTGTCCAGAATCTGGCTCACGATCTGGTTCTCAACGACCAGGTCTTCCCACGGCTGCTGCACCAGCCGCACTTCTGTGCTTCCGGTCTCGTCGCCCGACCCGAAACCCTGCGATGCGCCGCAGGCACTCGCGAGGATCGCGGTGAGCGCCATGCACAGGGAAACCACGACACGACGTCGTCGGATATGCATCATTAAAACCCTTTCTACCGTGGTGATCCGACGAATTGTGGATCACCTGTCTCCCATTCGGAGAACATGAGAATGGGGCGATTGACGTCGATTAACCGTGGCACAGTGGAATAGCCGTATCAACAGATTCCAAGCGCCGAGCTAGACCAATTTTCAGTAGCTCAGATAGACACTCTCTATAGGAACCTAATCGGTCGGCCATCGCGTCACGAGATCCACGAAGGCTTCCGCCGCTGGCGACAGCGCGCTGTCGGACCAGACGAGGACGCCACGACGGGTCAGCGGCGGGTCCAGCTTCACCACGACGGCCCCCAGCGCTGCCGCGTCGCGAGCCAAGCTGCGCGGCAGCAGCGTCGAACCGGCGCCCGCTAGGACAAGCGGCACGATGGCGGCGCGATGGGTGATCTCGACGGCGATACGCGGCCGCGCGCCGGCCACCGCGAGTAGGCCTTCCAGCACGTCCCTCGTGGTGGTGCCGCGGGGCGTGGTGACGATGTCGAGGCCCGCGAACTCCCTTGCCGACAGCACACCGGAGGCGGGTCGCTCGGCCTCAGGCGGCAAGACGGCGAGCACCTCCTGTTCCGGCAGGTCCAGCACCTTGAGGCCGTCGGTGGCGATCCCGTGCTCGGTCAGGCCCAGCTCGCAGTGCCCCCTGCGGACGACGTCCACGACCGCCGCCGCGTTCTCCGGATCGACCACGCTGAGCTCGACGCCGGGATACCGTGTGCGGAACTCCCCGGCGAAGTCCGCGAGTGGGTCGACGGCGAGGGTGGTCACCGCGACGATGTCCAACGTGCCGGTCACCAGACCCACGACCTGCTGCGCCACCGCCTGCACCTGGCCGAAGTCCTTGAGCACCTGGCGAGCTGGCCCGACCAGCGCCTCGCCAACGGGCGTCAGAGCGACGCCGCGCCCAAGACGTCGAAATAGCGGCGCGCCGAGTTCCCGCTCCAACGAGCGGATGGCATAGGACAGCGATGGCTGCGCGACTCGCAGCGAGCTCGCGGCGCTGGTGAAGCTGCCGTGGCTGGCGATGGTGAGGAAGTATTCGAGCTGTTTCCGTTCCACGCCGTGTGCCCTTCGTCGGTGCAGCCCCAGCCTATAGCGGCTGATCACGTCGAGTCCCGTCGAAGGGCGTTGACACGGGCACCGGGACTTCGTAGTCTGCGACTGATATATCAGTTGTAGGCCAAAATGGCCCTACGGCGAGGAGGACTCGTGGCGCGGCTGTTCACTCTGACCCTGAAATGCCCCGAACGGGCGGGCATCGTGCACGCGGTGACGTCGTTCCTCGTCGAACGCGCCTGCGACATCGTGGAGCACCAGCAGTTCGACGACCGCGTCCGTGGCACGCTGTTCCAACGCACGTCGTTCACCTGCCCCGCGCCGCAGGCGACGGTGGCCGACCTCAGTAGGCAGTTCGGGCCGGTGGCGCGCGAGTTCGAGATGGAGTTCGAGCTGTTCGACGACCGGGAGACCCGCATCCTGGTGATGGTGTCCAAGGCCGGACACTGCTTGAACGACCTGATCTTCCGGTGGCGCGCTGGCAGCCTCGGCGCGGACATCGCCGCTGTCGTCTCCAACCACGAGGACCTGCGCCCCATGGCGGACGCAGCCGGGCTGGACTTCGTCCACGTGCCGGTAACACCGGACGTCAAACCGGAGGCAGAGGCCAGGCTGCTGGAACTGGTCGACGAGTACGAGGCGGATCTGGTCGTGCTCGCACGCTATATGCAGGTGCTTTCCGACGACCTGTGCGGCAAACTGGCAGGCAAGGCGATCAACATTCACCACTCCTTCCTGCCGGGGTTCAAGGGCGCCAAGCCGTACCACCAGGCCTACGACCGTGGCGTCAAGTACGTTGGCGCGACCGCACACTACGTCACGCCGGAGTTGGACGAGGGACCGATCATCGAGCAGGAGGTGCTGCGGGTGGACCACGGCCACGACCCAAGGGCGCTCGCGACAGTGGGCCGGGACGCGGAGGCACTGGCGCTCGCGCGCGCGGTGCGCTGGCACGGCGAGCACCGCGTGCTGCTGAACGGCAACAGCACCGTGGTGTTCCGATGACGGGAAGGACGATACCCATGCGCGACGAGTCGCTCAACGACCTACTCGCCAATCTCGCGGCGCGTGTTCCAGCTCCCGGTGGTGGTACGGCCGCCGCGTTGCACCTGGCGCAGGCCGCGGCGCTGGTCGGCATGGTCGGTCGCTACAGCGACGGGCCGAAGTACGCCGAGCACGCGGATACCGTCGCCGCGATCGTGTCCGAATCGGACACTCTGCGCGGCCGCGCCCTACGACTGGCCGAAGCGGACGCCGCCGCGTTCTCCCATGTCGCCGAGTCATACCGACTGCCTAAGGACAGCGAGGAAGACCGGGCCGCGCGAACGCGGGCGATCGCCGACGCGCTGGTCGAGGCATGCCGACCACCGGCCGACGGTATCGACCTCGCGGAGCGCGTCGTCACCCTCGCTGAGCAGCTGCTGCCGGTCGGCAATCGCAACGTCATCACCGACGTGGCGGCTGCCGCGGAGGCCGCCCGTGCGGGCGCGACGACCGCACGGGTCAACATCGAGGTGAACCTCGGTGGCATCACCGACGACGCCGAGCGGCGCGGCCTCGCCGCGTCGGTGCACCGGGTGGACGCGATCTGCGATCGCGCTGACAAGGTCACCGCCGACGTTCGCGCCAGGATCACCGCATGAGCGCGGCATCGGTGCCCGGCGAGCACGTCGCGGTGCGGCTCGTCGGTTCCGAGCTCGCCGCCACACTCCGGGCTCGCAGCGCTGAAGTCGCGGCGGAGCTGGCCGCCGGTGGCACCCCACCGCCGAAGCTCGCCGTCGTCGTCGCCACGGAGGACGAGTCCAGCCACGCCTACGTCCGTTCGATCGCGAGAGCCGCGCACAAGGTCGGGCTTGCCTGCGACATCGTCGACCTTGGTGCTGGCGCCTCGACACCGGAAATCCAGAAGACCCTGACCGCGCTCGGCGACGATGACGACGTGCACGGCACCATCGTGCAGACTCCCCTGCCACCGGGGGTAGCGGCGCAGGACGTCGTGACGAGCATCGACCCCGCCAAGGACGTCGACGGCGCCAACCCCTCCAGCCTCGGACGTCTGGCCACGGGCCTCCCCGCGTTCGCACCGGCCACCGCCGAGGCCGTGATCGCGCTGCTCGACCACCACGAGATCGAGCTCGCGGGTAAAGACGTGGTGGTGGTCGGCCGGTCAACGGTCGTTGGGGTGCCGGTGGCGCACCTGCTGCTGGCACGGGACGCGTCCGTGACGGTTTGCCACTCCCGCACCGCCGACCTCGCGGCGCACACTCGGCAAGCCGACATCGTCATCGTCGCGGCAGGCAGGCCGGAACTGGTGACGGGAGATCACATCGCCGCCCGAACCGTGGTCGTCGATGTCGGTACGAACCCGACCGATGACGGCGGCTTGGTCGGGGACGTGGCTGCCGCCCAGGTTGGGGCGATAGCCGGTGCGCTGACCCCGGTGCCGGGCGGCGTCGGTCCGGTCACCACCGCGTTGCTGCTCTGGCATACCGTCGACGCCGCGCGTGCGCGATGAAGTCGGATCCAGCGATACGCGTCGAGCGCGGCGAGGAGGTCAGCGGGGCGCCGCTTACCTCAGGTGCTTCTCCTGAGCTGCCACGGGAAGTCGCGATGCGGCCACATCTTTTCGATCTCGGCGTTGAACTCGGCGCCGATCAGCACGGCGAAGGCCGTCACATAGAGCCACAGCACCACAGCGAGTGGTGCCGCCAGCTGCGCGAACACCTCGTCGCCGCGTAGCGAGACGGTGACGTAGAACCGCAGCCCGGCCGCGGCCAGCATCCAGATGACGACGGTGAGTACAGCGCCGGGGAGGTCCCGGTGCCACGGTGTCTGCCACGGTGCGGCCACGTGGTAGAAGGACACCAGCAGCAGGAGCACCACCAGGCCCATACCGGGCCAGAACAGCACGTTGATCACTCCGCTCGCGGCCTGCTCAACACTTCCTGGGATAATAAGGCCGATGATCCGCGGTCCGATCACCATGATCGGCAGGATCGCGATACCGACGATCAGGCCACCGAGCGTCAAGCCGAGTGCCAGCAGGCGCCGACGCCAGAGCGGCCTGGGATCTTCCAGGTTGTAGGCGATGGCCACCGTCTCGATCAACCGAGCGGCCGCACGGGAACCTGACCACAGGCTCAGCAATACTCCGAAGGACATTACCCCGGCCCGGCCTTCTCGCAACACGTCCGTCGCCACGCCGGAATACCACTCATAGGTGCCTGGAGTCAGGAAGGTTCGCGGCACGTCAAACACCAGACGGTGTAGTTCTGTCTCACCCGCTGGGCCGAGCGCCGCGGCGAGAAAGCCAAGCGATCCCAGCAACATCAGCAGCAGAGCGGGCAGCGACAGCAAGGAGAAGAACGCCACCTCGGCGGCAAGGCCCGGCACTCGATCGGCCAGGCTGCTGGTCACGGTGCGGACCGGAAGCCGTCCGGCGACACGGAGCCGTCGAGGCAGCCGCTCCACCACCCGATCGCGCCACGCCCCGATCATGCGATCAGCTTAGATCGAGGGATGTTCCTCGCCTGCTTCCCCACGCCCTAGCTGTGCCAACACCGACCTGGACAGCTCGACATCGTGAGGCAGCGTGGCCAGCTCGGTGGGATCGATCTCAACACCGTAGCGCCGCACTGTGTCCGCCAGCGCATCCCAGTACTCGGCGTCGGCCTCGTCGTAGGTCTGGCCGGACCGTGGCTCGTCGGGGCCAACCACCGTGCGTGCCGTCGACTCGATGTCCTCGACAGTCTGGTACGCCCAGATGTTGGTCGGGCCGGACGACGACCAGCCACGATCATCGAGCAGGAGTATCGCCTGTCCGTCGCTCGTTTCGGCACGCAGGTGGGCCGAACAGGAAACGCGGTCGCGGTCGGTGGGACCGTCAAGTTCCACTCGGGTGACTAGAGCGTGTCTCCCGATTCATCGGGCGAGCATGACGGTGGCGGCGAGGAGTACGCCGCCGAAGTAGGTCCGCGCGTACTTGTCGTAGCGGGTCGCGATTCCGCGCCACTGCTTGAACCGGCCGAAACCGCGCTCGACGGTGTTGCGCTGCTTGTAGAGCTCGGGGTCGAAACCCGGTGGCCGACCACCGGCGGACCCCTTGTCCTTACGGCGTTTGGCCTGGTCGGAGCGCTCGGGGATGGTGTGCCGGAGGCGTCGCCGCCGCAGTTCGCGGCGAGTCGACGGGTGTGAGTAGGCCTTGTCCGCCAGCAGGCGATCCGGCCGGTGCCCGGTCGCGGCCAGGGCCTCGAGCAACGGCGCCAGGCGCGGATTGTCCCCGGCTTGCCCGGCGGACAGCAGCATGGCCACCGGGCGGACACCGGAGGTGACCAGGGCGTGGACCTTGGTGGTCAATCCGCCGCGCGAACGACCGATCGCGTGGTCGTCCGGCTCGGAAATCTTGTCATTCGACCTGGCCCCCTGTGTGGTCCGCGGAGGGCGCGCCGGCGGCATGCTGGTGCGCCCGCACGACGGTGGAGTCCACCGACAGCAACCAGTCCAGCTTGCCCGTATCGGCGTGGTCGGACAGCACATGCTCGAAGATCCGCTCGTACGTGCCGTCGCTTGACCAGCGGCGATGCCGCTTCCACAAGGTCTGCCAGGGGCCGAACTCAGCGGGCACATCACGCCACGGCGATCCGGTGCGAAAGCGCCACGCGATCGCTTCCAGCACCTGACGGTGATCACGCCAGCGCGCACCACGCCGCCCAACATCAGACGGCAACACCGGCTCGATCGACTCCCACAACTCGTCCGTGATCACACCAGTTCTGATCATTCACCGATCATCAGCGAACCACCGGCCGATATTCGGGAGACACGCCCTAGGCGGGAAAGCCAGCCCGTGACAGGTGCGGTAGGCCCCTTCGGAGGCTGCCGGGGCGCCCGGGTGGCGTGGGGATATTCGGCTGGCCGCGCCTTCGGGTCGAACGTGCCGCCGGGGCGGTCACCTGGTGCGGGAGAGTTCCGGATGGCCGCGTCGACCACGGCTTGCACGCGCGCTGCCGCGCCATGACCGGGACGCCAGGTGCAGCCAAGGCCGACCGCGGCGACTCGGCCGACGTCGACCACGCGGCTCACAGCCTGCGCCACGGCCTGCACGGTTGGTCCCCCTGCCGCGGGGAACAGCTGTCCTGACAGGTACTCCGGGTTGATCACGTCGAGATCGATGTGCAGGTAGATCGGACCACTCGGCAGCACATCGGTAGCCAGTTCGTCGATAGCGACGTGTCGGATCCGCGAGCGTTCGAGATACGCGCGCTCCGGCGGGTCAAGGTCGCGAGCGTCGACCAGCACAATGGCGTCTTCGGCGACCGGTGTCAGGTCAATGGCGTCGGCGATCAGCTCCGTCCGGTATCCCGCGATGAGCCGCAACGGTATCCCGCCCAGGTAGCCGGACGTCGATGTCTCCAGCGTCTGCACGTCGCCGTGCGCGTCGAACCACACCACCGACGGTGCCTGACCCGCGTGTTGCAGACCGGCGACCACGGCCAGCGACGTCGTGCAGTCACTCGACATCACCAGTGACCGCTCGCCACGCTGAGCGTTGTCGGCGACCGTGTCGGCGACTGGGCGATACAGGTCGGCCATGCGCGCCCACACATCACCGTCGGCCAGCTCTGCCGTGATCGTGCGCTCCGGCGGCAACGGCGCTTCGAACCCCGACACATACTCGTCGAGGTGATACGGCACCGAGATCGTTCGCATGCGATGAGCGTAGCCAGGAAAGTAGCCATCGTCATGCGACTTTCCAAGCGCCGTCCCGCGGTCTTCACCGGCCGCCGAACAGGGTTGTCCTGACCTTGTGGGTCACGTGATGGTCGCCCCGACGGCGAGTCCCAACAGGTAGGTCACCGCCGCGGCAGCGGCGCCGATGATGAGTTGGCGCAGCGCGCGGCGTAGCGGTGATACGCCGGAAAGCACCCCTACCGCCGCTCCGGTGAGAAGTAGCGCACTTCCGGTAAGCGCTCCGGCTACCACGACCGCCATCACGCCTTCCATCCCGAACAGAAACGCGAGCACGGGTATCACGGCACCGATACAGAAGAAGGCGAAGCTCGCCGAGGCCGCTCGAACCCCACTCCCGACGACGTCCGCGGAATCGTCCGTGACATCGGCCATCGCCGCGCCGACGGGCTCGTGCCGCAACACCCGCCGCGCACGGTCATCGGCCTCCGCGGTCGACATCCCGCGGGCGCGGTACACCAAGGCCAGTTCGTTTACGTCAACGTCGAGATCGGCCACGATCTGCTTCGTGGTGTCGTCCGGTGTGGACGCGGCAAGGATTTCGCGCTGCGAACTCACCGACACGTACTCCCCCGCCGCCATCGACAGCGCCCCTGCCATCAGTCCGGCCAAACCGGTCAACACGACAGTCTGCGCGCTGGCGCCCCCGCCAATCACACCGAGCACCAACGCCATGTTGCTGACCGCGCCGTCGTTGGCCCCGAATACCGCCGCCCGCAGTGTCCCGGAAAGCTGAGCCCGGCCCCGCGCCGCCAATCCACGCACGACCTCGGCGTGGATGCGGTCGTCAGCGGCGATGGTGCGCGAGACACCCGCTTCATGCTTGTAGCGCGTGCGAGTTTCAGCGTGTTGCGCCAGCGCCAGCACGAAGACCCACCCGAACCGCCTGGCCAGCGAAGCAAGCAGCCGCATCCGGACGGTGCCGCGACGCGGTGGATCAGCCTGGTCGCCCAGCAAGCGTTCCCAATAAGCCGCGTGGCGCTCCTCAGCTGCGGCGAGGCCAAGCAGAATCTCTCGTTCCTCGCCGCCGCGCCGGGAGGCCAGTTCGCGATACGCCCGAGCCTGCTCGTGCTCATCGGCCCTGAAACGGCGCCATCTACGCACCGTCTTCGGTGACAGCTCGGCGGAAGTCCCGAGTTGTTGTTCAGCCGACACCAGTGCCGCCCTCCCGACGATCCTGAACCGCCCCGCCAGCAACCTTACCTCGGCCACGGGGCTGGCACCGGGGAGCTGATGTCGGTTATCCCTCGGTGAGCTGGTTCTTGGCTCCGTCGATGTCGGCGATCAGCCAGGGGTCGATCGGATCGTCCTGGCGGAGCACGCTGACCGAACCGTTGCGTTCCAGGATCACGCACCGCACTTCCGCGAGACGGCGTATGCCCGCACCTCGCAGCACCTGCCGGAGTTCGTCCTCGACCACGTGTGCCTTGCGCATGTTCTCATGCAACAGTCGTGGTCCCGCCATGAGCAGCACGGGTTGTCGGTTCATCAGCCGGTCCATGCCGCGCCGCTGCCGGAGAAGACCGAGCAGGCCCTGCGTTACGAAGAAGGTCGTCAGCGCGACCGCCCCGATGGCCAGCGTGGGTATCTCCAACAGCACGGTGCGCCCCATCACCGCACCGAGGGCTATGACGCACCCGAGGTCGAAGCTAGACATACTGGCGAGGCTGCGCTGCCCGATCAGTCGCACCAGGATGATGAAGGCCAGATAGATGCCGACGGTGGTGATGACGACTGTCGCTGCGGTTGACGCGCTGATCGTGAACTGCTCGGCCACTCGCTCCTCCATGCGCACCTCGCGGACGATGAGCGCGATCGTAACCGAGTCGGTGGTCGTCAACCGCCTGCTTGGCAACGGCAGCTATCGCATACGCGTGCTGAAGGGCGTCCTCGGCGTCGACGATGATCTGCTCGCGATTCCGAAACCCGTACCTCTAGCCTTGGTAACCGCCGAGGCCGCGGGAGACCACCCGGTTGCGCAGCGCACCGAGACCGCTGATCTCGGTGACAACCTCGTCACCGGGATGCAAGAAAACCTGCGGGTCGCGAGCGTTGCCGATGCCGCTCGGTGTGTGCGGCCCCGCGGGTGGCAGATCGGTTTCCTTGGCAGACACCCGGTTAAGTCCACTGTGGAAGTGCCGAATTCGTCACACGGGTCGCTACCGCTAACGCCGAGACAGCACTTGGCCAGTACGGGACCGCCGCACGCACGGTGGCCAACTGGCGTGATGACGATGCCTGAGCCGACGATCACGCCGCGAGATCAGTGCGGTCAGCCTCCGAAGCCGCCGCGATACGGGGCGACGACTTTGGCGTCCGCCAGATTGGCTGGTGGATCTGGCTCGACGCACGTGGCGCTCACCGATGTGCCGTCCAATATCAGGTCTGCCTCGGCCGCGCCGATCGCGAACAGCATCCCGTCCGAACCGGCGTCCGGTGTGTAAGGTCCTGCGGTGAGGTGCCCCTCCGCGGGCATCGGGATCACCAAGCGCTCGTCGCGGACCAGGGTCGATTCCGGAATCTCGATGCCGCCCTCCGCGACGTTGTCCACCGCCGGTGTGCCGCCGGTGACGTTCATGTCGAGCCGGTTGACCGTGCCCGCGACTGTATGGAAGCCCAGGTCGATCAACTCGTTCACCACCTCGGGTGTTAGCACCAACGCACCAGAGGCATCGACGAACGAGAAGCTCTCCCCTGGCGCCAGTGACAACGGGAACGTGCCGCCGACGGCGATGCCGACCTCACGCTCGAGTCCGAGGGCGGGAAGCTCGCAGATGTAGCTGGCGTTGATGATGCCGATGGCCTCGTTTGACGCTGTTTCGCTGAAGTTGAGCGGTTGGCCGTGGATCTTCGCGGGTGGCTGATCCTCAGGGCCGCCGACCGCGACTGTCAGCAGCGCGTTGCCCGCCGACGCCTCGCAATCCGCCGTGAGTGGTAGTGGCCCGAACGCGGAGTTGAGTTGGATGTCGATCTGAGCGCCCGCGAAGTTGAACGTGACGCTGCCGTCGTCCGGGGCATGGTACGGACCCACGTCGAATGTGCCGTGCTGAGGCAGGCGGACGGTGAGGTCCTTGCCGGGCGTGATCTCGATGTCGTTGATCTCGATAGGGTTCTCGGCGACGTTGACGACGTCAGGTGACGCGTGGGTCGCCCCGATGTTCATCTCGTTGACCGTGGCATCCGCTGTCCTGACGCCGAAGGCGCCCGCCAGCGACGTGATGCTGCCAGGGATCGTCAAGCTTCCCTCACCCTGCGTGAGCCAAAACTCCTGCCCGGGGCCCAGGACGACCGGGGCGACGCCTTGGATATCCACATCAGTGTTGAACGTCGTGATGGGGAATCCGTGAAACCCGATGTCACACGCCACGGGTAGTTTGAACCGACCCGTGTCGGCGCCGATATCAGGCACGTCCTCCGGGTCCAACGCCTGAGCCGACGGTGCCGCCAATGCGGGCGTCGCCAGCGCTGTGATCATACTCGCGGCAACGATCGCGGTCCGCCATAGCGACCGGGCTTCGCGCCATGGGCGATCGGCGGAGCGGAAACGCATTCGTCGCATGACACATGTTCCTTTCGGCGAGACGGCGGGGGCAACTCGGAGAATCATCGAACAAAGCGACGCTCGCAACGGTCACGCCTATCGAGTGGCCTTCGGAATTGATTCTCCGTTGTGCGCAACAAGAATTGCCCTATCGATTGGGCCGCACGCGTCAGTGAAAGATGCCGATGTGTCTTCGAGAATCAGTGATCACGGACTCCGCCACGATAGCTGAGTCACGCCTTCCATCCCGAGCAGAGGCGCGAGCAGCCGCCTCCAGGCTGTGGCGCACGCCGCGCGGCTCAGCCGATAGCGGTCTGATGGTCGGCGACCTTGCCGAAGACGGTCTCCGAGCGCAGCGCGGAGTAACCGGGCTTGATTACCTCGTTGATGAGGGCGAGACGCTGGTCGAACGGGATGAAGGCGGACTTCATCGCGTTGACCGTGAACCATTGCATGTCGTCGAGGTCGTACCCGAACTCGTCGGTGAGGCGGCTGAACTCGGTCGTCATCGACGTCTGGCTCATCAACCGGTTGTCGGTGTTCACGGTGACGCGGAACCGCAGTCTTCTGAGCAGGGCGATCGGGTGCTCACGAATCGACGTCACGGTGCCGGTGTGCACGTTGGAGGTGGGACACATCTCCAACGGGATGCGCCGGTCCCGCACGAACGCGGCGAGGCGACCGAGCTTCGGCGTCCCGTCGGTGCCGAATTCGATGTCGTCGACGATGCGGACCCCGTGGCCGAGCCGGGCGGCGCCGCACCATTGGATGGCTTCCCAGATGGATGGCAGCCCAAAACCCTCGCCCGCGTGGATGGTGAAGTGGCAGTTCGCGCGCCGCAAGTACTCGAAGGAGTCCAGGAACCGGGTGGGAGGGAAACCCGCCTCCGGTCCGGCGATGTCGAAGCCAACGACCCCGTCGTCGCGATAACGCACCACCAGTTCGGCGATCTCCGTGGCCCGTGCCTCGTGGCGCATCGCGCAGAGCAGGAGCCCGAGTCGGATACGGCGGCCCGCTTCCGCGGCGCGCGCCGTGCCCCGGCGAAACCCGTCGAGGATCGCCTCGACGACCGCGTCGAGACTCAGGCCGCGTTGCGTGCTCAGCTCCGGTGCGTACCGGACCTCGGCGTAGGCGACACCGTCGGCGGCCAGGTCCTCGGCACACTCAGCGGCCACGCGGCTGATCGCGTCCTCGGTCTGCATGACACCCACCGTGTGAGAGAAGCGGCGCAGATACTCCTCGAGTGACCCTGCCTCGGCCGCGGCGGCGAACCAATCGGCAACCCCCGCGACGTCGGATACCGGCAGCTCGTCGTAGCCGGTTTGCTCGGCCAGTTCCAGCACGGTTCCCGGTCGCAAGCCACCGTCGAGATGGTCATGGAGCAGCACCTTGGGTGCGCGCTGGATCTGGTCAAGGCTTGGCACGTCCGGCACGCGTTACCTCCTGATGGCTGCGGGGTTGTCCCAATCGCCTGTCTGACATCTGCGTTCGCATTGACTGACCCTTCTACCCATCATCCACCCGAAAGTCAAGGCATGCCGATCAAGGTCGGGCCCTTCTACGTGGGGTGACGAGCGTTGACGCATGCGATCACGCGCTTTAACTTGTCTGACAACATCCGATCGAAGGGGTGCATCGTGACGCCGAGACGTCCGCAGCGGCGACCTGTCGTCGAGCTTTACGAACGAATCGTCGACGCGGTCCGGGACGATGTCTACCCACCTGGTTCGACATTACCGTCCGAACTGGAACTCGCTACGGCATTCGGTGTGAGTCGCCCTGCTCTTCGGGAGGCGCTGATCCTGCTACAGGAGGACGGCGTGATCACGGTCCGGCGCGGGGTCGGGCGCACGGTGAGTGAGCGTCCGGTTCGTCGCGGCTTCGAACGGCTGCAGCCGATGGAAGCGTTACTCGGCGAGGGCAGCGCCAAGGTCCGGCCGCTGAGGCGGATCCTGGAAGAACCGACCGACCTGGTGATGCAGCACCTTCCGGTCCCAGCAAGCTGTGAGGTGCGGTTCTGGAACAGCGTCATTGACGTCGACGGGATGCCGGCGTGCCTCACCGAGGAGTGGTGCCTCCCAGACGAGACGCTCGCCGAGATCGCCCCGGCGCTGCCTGATGCGTTGACCGCGGGCGAGCCAGCGCCACACACGATGCTGCACACGCTGATCTCCGGTGCCCCATACCTGCCGTTGACCGGGTCGAGCACCATGACCGCGACGGTGCTCGGCAGGCTGCGCGGCACGACATTCGGGCGCTCGCCCGACACCCCCGTCGTGCTCGTCACCCACGTGGTCTCGGTCGAGCGAACACCGCTGCTTGTCGCGAAATATGTGCTGCCGAGCGGGGCACCGACCATCACCGTGCGGCAGTCCCGCTGAGCCACTCCCCGCGACGACCGCCGAAAGGGCATGGGTGTGGCTTAGTCGTCGAGTAGGTCGCTGATCGGGCGATCCGGGTCGATCTGGATGCCGAGCGCGCGGGCGTTGCCGTCGAGGACCGACCAGATCGAGCGGGTGAGGTACTCGGCGAGTTCTTCGGTACTGATCATGCGTCGCTTGTCGGCGAGCCAGTGGTTGACGGTGGCGTCAACGAAGCCGACCAGGCCGGAAGCGACGGTCGGGGCGAAGCTGGCGTCCCTTCCAGCGGTTCGAGTTGCCGTGGCGAACAGTTCGGCGACCTGGGCGGCGAGAGCGGCCTTGGTGCCGGCGACCACGCGGGATCCGCCAGCGGGTGTGCGGCCGTGCGCGCCGAGGAACGTGTACAGGTGGGGATGCTGCTCGATCCAGTCGAGGTAGGTGCCGACGACCCTGCGGATCGCCTCGGTCGCCGTTCCCCTCGGGCGCAGTGTTGGCGCGAGTTGGGACTGGAGCAGGTCGACGATGCGCTGGCTGATCTGCTCGTCGAGATCGGCGCGGTCAGCGAAGTGCCGGTAGAGGACTGAGCGAGGGACACCGGCTTGCTCGGCGATCTGTTTGACGCCGACGGTGGGGCCGAGCGTCTCAATGGCCGTGACAGCCGCGTCGAGCAGTTGCCGGCGCCGCCGGGTCTTGTGCGCGTCCCAGCGCGTGGCCCGTCCGTCCACGTCCGGCCTCGTGTTCGCCGATTCGAGCATGTCGGCACGGTACTGCACCACGAAAGTGTCTGCGACACCTTGTCACGGAAAGATGTATGCGACATGCTGTCGCAGTAAACGTGTGAGCGACGGAGGAGGGCCGGTGGGCGGCACGTCATGCGACGCGACTCGGTCCCGGGAGAGTGACTTCGCCATGTTTCGTATGCCCTCGGTGATCGTGATCGGCGCCGGGATGTCCGGCCTCTGCATGGCGGTCAAACTGCGACGGGCGGGCATCACCGACTTCACCGTGTTGGAGAAAGCCTCGGACGTCGGCGGCACCTGGCGCGACAACACCTATCCCGGACTCCGTTGCGACGTACCGTCGGCGTTCTACCAGTACTTCTTCGACCGCAATCCGGACTGGTCGCACTTCTTCGCCGCCGGCGACGAGATCCAGGACTACTTCCGTGGTGTCGTGGACCGGTTCGCGCTACGCGAGCACATCGAGCTGGATACCGAGGTGACCCGGGCGGAGTTCGCCGAAGGCCGGTGGCGGGTGCGTACCGCGGATGGCCGCACGCGCGAGGCCGACTTCCTGATCTCTGCCAGCGGCGTGCTGCACCATCCGGTCGTACCCGACATCCCGGGACTGGACTCCTTCGACGGTGCATGGTTCCACACCGCTCGCTGGGACCATTCGGTGTCGCTGGCGGACAAGCGTGTCGGGGTGGTAGGGACCGGATCCACGGGAGTGCAGATCGTCAGCGAGCTGGGCGGGTCGGTGCCGAAGTTGTCGCTGTTCCAGCGAACGCCGCAGTGGGTGCTGCCGGTGCCGAACTGGCGCAACGACCGTCTCACCCGCGCGCTGCGCAGCAGGTTCCCGGCACTGACCAGCCTCGAGTACCGGCTGATCGAGGGCATCTTCTCGATCCTCGTCGCCGCGGTCACCCGGCCCGGCTGGCAGCGGACGATGATCAGCAAGCTGTGTGAACTGAACCTGCGCACCGTGCGCGACCAGGATCTACGGCGCAAGCTCACCCCCGATTACCAGGCGATGTGCAAGCGGTTGGTGATGTCACCCAGCTTCTATCGCGCGGTGCGACGTCCCGGCGTCGAGGTGATCACCGAACGGATCGATCACGTCGAGCCACGTGGGGTGGTCACCACCGACGGCACGCTGCACGAGGTCGACGTGCTCGCCCTGGCCACCGGTTTCGACTCGCACGCCTACCTGCGCCCGGTGGAGCTCGTCGGCCCGACCGGGCGCACGCTCAGCGACGCATGGTCAGAAGGCCCTCGGGCCTACCGCACCGTCGCGTTGCCGGAGTTTCCCAATCTGTTCCTGCTGATGGGTCCGCACAGTCCGGTAGGCAACTTCTCCCTAGTGCCGATCGCCGAGGTGCAGGCCGACTACGCCATCAGCTGGATCAGGGCGTGGCAACGTGGCGAGTACACCACCGCCGCTCCGACCCGCGAGGCCACCGACGACTACAACGCGCGGCTGCGGGCCGCGATGCCGAACACCGTCTGGGCCACCGGTTGCCAGAGCTGGTACCTGGGCAAGGACGGCCTGCCTGAGGTGTGGCCCTGGTCCCCGCATCGGCACGCACGCATGCTGCGAGATCGGCATACCGACGAGTTCGTCGTCGACCCGGCGCAGGAGGGAGTGTGGCGATGAGTAACCGGATCGCGCTGGCGGGCCAGCGGATGCTGATCACCGGCGCGTCATCTGGGATCGGCTGTGCGACGGCGTTGGCCGCCGCCGAGCGGGGTGCGCGTGTGCTCATGGTCGCGCGCAGGCACGCCGAGCTCGAGAAGGTCGCCGCGGAGATCGCCGAGCGGGGCGGCACCGCGCACGTGTATCCGTGCGACCTGTCCGACTCCCAGGCGATCGACGACCTCGTCAAGGAAGTGCTCGACCAGCATGGCGGGGTGGACGTGCTGGTGAACAACGCCGGTCGCTCCATCCGACGGTCGGTGCGGAAATCGGTGGACCGGATGCACGACTACGAGCGCACCATGCGACTCAACTACTTCGCACCGGTCCGGCTGACCCTCGGCCTGCTGCCAGCCATGCGTGAGCAGCACTTCGGACACGTGGTCAACGTGACCACCCAGGGCATCCAGATCCACACCCCGCGGTTTTCCGCCTATCTCGCCTCCAAGGCCGCTCTCGAGGAATTTGGACGTACCGCCGGCCGCGAACTGGCCGCGGACAACGTGACATTCAGCTCGGTGCGCATGCCCCTGGCGCGCACCCCGATGATCACACCGAGCGAGTCTGCCTTCCGCGGGATCCCGGCGCTCAGCGCGCCGCAAGCGGCCCGGTTGGTGCTACGTGCCGCACACACCCGCCGCGAGGTCATCAACGTGCCCGGTGCGCGCGTGCTCGACCTGCTCGACGTCGCCACACCCAGCCTGATGCGACGCCTTGTGCACCGGTTCGGCTACCGGCCACGGACGGAACCAGAAACGGATCAGTCCTGAGCGCGGTCCCGAAACGGCACGCGGCTCATACCAATCCGGTATTTCGGCAGTCCTATCCGGGCTTGGACATGGTTCGGCTCGCGGCGGTCCTATGGATGCGACCGACATCGCCTCAGTGCAGGGAGAACGACCATGACCTCACGCGTGACAACCGGTACGTCCGTGCTAGCCACGCTCATGCTGACGGCTGGCATGCTGACCGGTGCCGCCGCGACCGCGGAGCAGGCCACGTCAGGACATTCAGCCACCGAGCCGCTCGACATCCTGCTCACCAACGACGACGGATACGACGCGAGAACGCTTGGTGCGTTGCGACAAACGCTTGGCGCGGCGGGACACCAGGTCACCGTCGTGGCGCCGTGTGACGACCTTTCGGGCAGTGGAACGAAGCAGGCCAGCAACTACGTGCGCGGCGTGCCATCTAGAGAGAACACCATCACGGCGACACAGCCGTCACCGGGTGTCTGGGCGGTATGCGGATCACCGAGCGACGCCGTGCTGTTCGGCGTGCAGAATGTGTTCACGTCGGGCCAGCCCGACCTGGTGGTCTCCGGTGTCAACCCCGGTCAGAACGCCGGCGCGGTTACCAACCACTCCGGCACGGTCGGAGCGACCGTCATGGCTGGCGAGCTGGGAATTCCCGCGATCGCGGTCAGCGTCGAGATCGATCCCACGACTTCTCCCCCGCGGGTCGGCTCGGTGCGTGCCGCGGCGAGCTATACCGTTCGCTTGATCGAGCGGTTACAGCTGACCGCCCAGCGTGAGTCGCTGTTGCCCGAACACGTGACACTGAACGTCAACTATCCGGCCGAGTCCGAGGTCGAGGGCACACGGATCACAAGGACCGGCCGGTCGGCGTTCGTCCGCCCCCGTTTCGAGCGCACCGATCTATGTGCTTCCTGCTACCTCGTTCGGCCACAGCTGGATCTCGGGCGTGATCCGGTCAGCGGTTCCGACAACAACGCCCTTGCCGACGCCTACATCTCGGTGACCCCGCTCGACGGTGACTGGACCGCATCAAGCACGATCCGCTCCACCCTCCGGGCGCGACTGGCGTACCTGCGCTGAGTTCCCGGACAGTGGCAGGACGCGGGCATACCCAATCGGTATAGATCCACTCATCGGCGTGATGCGGGCTATCGTCCTTCCATGACGCTTCAGCAACTCCGGTACCTGGTCGCTGTCGCCGACTACGGCTCCATCACCGCAGCGGCCGCCGGGACGTATGTCGCGCAGCCAGCACTCTCCCGCGAGGGACGTCGGATGGTGCGCCTCGCGCGCACCGCACTCGAGGTCATCGATTCGATGTCCGGAGGTGGGCACGCCACACACGTGCGCACAGCCGCGAAGCTGCGCATCGTGTCGACTCCGACGCTGGCCATCGATCTCGCCAGTGAGCTGATTCCCGCCTTCGCTCGCTACAATCCCGACGTCGATGTCGAGGTGATCCGCCGTGAAGCACGCGAAACCGTGGTGGCGGCGCTGCGTACCGGAGCCGCGGAGATCGGCCTCGTCGATTTGCCGGTCGATGAGGAACTCATGACGCATAGTCTGCGGGACCGCGAGGTCGTGCTCGTCTCACCGCCCGGTACTGGCCTGCCAAACCCGGTTCCGGTCGAGCGGCTCGACGGGCTGCCCATGGTCGTACCGGCGCGCAGCGGCGGACGGCGACGGGAACTGGAAGAGTTGTTCACCGCGACCGGTGTGCGCCCTACCTTTGCCGTGGAAACCGACGAGCGCGTCGCCTGGGTGGCGAGCGTGCTCGACGGGAAGGCGTCATTGATCTGGTATCGAGACATCGCGGTCCGTACGTTCGGATCACGCGTCACGATCAGGTCTTTCACCCCGCCGCTGAGCCGCACGCTAGGTATCGTTCATCCGAGGCGGCCGCTGGCGCGTGCGGCACGAGCGTTCATCAACATCGCCGTTAGCCCGCTCGAGACGTCAACGCCCTCCTACAACCTGGTGACCAGACCAGCACTGTAGTGCGGGCAGGCATGCGGCGAATCGTGGTCGGGTACCCATACCACGAAACTTATGCACCCGACGTGATTGCGGAAGTCGATTCTGATGACGGACGATTCCACCACCCCCAACACCGCGCAGATCACGGTGTGGCGCAACTTGCTAGACGCCTTCTCGCAGCTCAGCGCCGCGTGGGAGACGGCACGAGACGCACAGCAGAACGTATCCGCCAAAGCCGGTCCCGGCGGCGGCGACATCCCGGCTGATCTCGTGACATCCTTCGCGCGGGCCGGCACACGCACGTCAGAAGCACTGACGGGTCTCGCCGACGTGCTCTCCCGACAGCCAGACGGTGAGCGGTTCGCTGAGGTCAGGGACTCACAACAGAAGGCACACAAAGCCTGGTCCTCGGCTCGATAGACGGTTCGGGTGTAGCCGACTTACATCGGCGGCCGTGTAAAAGTGTCCTTCCGCGACGTGGTGTGGGACACATCCGCGTGCGCAGGATAAGACCCTCCCATCCGTACATGGAGGTACCGATGAAGGTAGGGCACCTAGCTAGTCTCGCGGGCGCGGTCGTCGCGTCGGCGATTATCGCGCTGGCAACCATGACAAGCGGCAATACGCAGACGGCCAACGCGGCGCAGGAAAGTGGGACACCATACGACATAACCGGTACCTATGTGTCCGGTGTATCGTCCGGCGGATACATGGCTAACCAGCTGCACGTCGCTCACTCAGGCGTGTTTCAGGGCGCGGGTATCTTCACCGCCGGTCCGTATTACTGCGCCGAGGGAGATCTTTCCACGGCGCTCAACGCTTGTATGGACACGTTCATGTCCCGCAAGTCTCCCAGCCAACTCGTGGGGTTGACCGAGGACCGCGCCTCGCGCGGCACGGTCGACCCGGTCGAGAACCTCGCGGACGACCCGGTGTGGCTATATCGCGGCACGAACGACACCACCATTGACGAGGAGGTGATGGATGATCTGGCGACCTACTATGAAATGCTCGGCTCGAACGTCACCTACTCGAAGAACTCTCCCGCGGGGCACGGTTGGGTCAGTCCGAAGGGGACGGTGGCCTGTTCGTCGACCGCGTCACCGTACATGAACGACTGCGGTACGGACGAACCCGGAAACATGCTCCGTCACCTCCTCGGCGACGTCCAGGAGCCGGCGTCATCGCCCAGTGGTGAGACGATGCAGTTCGACCAGAATCAGTACGTCCCTAGCGGCAGCGCATCCGCGATCAGCATGGGAGAGGCGGGATTCGCCTACGTCCCCCAAACGTGCGAGAGCGAAGCCTGCACGCTCATGGTCGCGCTGCACGGCTGCTATCAGTATTACGGTCTGATCGGCGACGCATTCATGAAGCAGGCCTATCTGAACGAATACGCCGACACCAACAACATGATCGTGCTGTACCCGCAAACCACCAAGAGCGATTCCAACCCCCTGAACCCGCGAGGATGCTACAACTGGTGGGCTTACGGTGGAGACACCGCATACGCCGAGAAGGGCGGCGAGCAGATCGCCACGATCATGAATATGATCGAGGCATTCGGTGGTGGCGCGGGCGGCACGGACCCGGATCCCACCACGACGACTGATCCCAGTCCCACGACGACGGACGAGCCGGAACCGACCTGCGTGACCGACGACAACTATGCCCATACCCAGGAAGGGCGCGCCTACCACCAGGGCGGCTACACCTACGCCAACGGTTCCGATCAGAACCTGGGACTATGGAACACCTACACGGAAAGCTCGATCAAGGAGACCTCACCCGGGTACTGGGCCCAATGTTGAGCCGATAGCGCGACGACAACCGTGCCCCGCTCCCTGCCACCTCTTCCCGGTTCGGCACGTGCGGCTAGATCGCGCCACGCACGGCGCGTAAGTGGTCTCGAAAGGTGTACGTCGGATCGGACCGCCGTCGTGCGGCGAAGTCCGCGTACCGTAGCTGGGCGCGGAGCGACCGTCCCGAGCTAATGCGCTTCTGCTGACGTGCCTCCGTCGCCATGATGCCTCGTGCCGTCTCGAGCACTTCGTCCCTCGCGTCTTCCGCCACGAGGATCACCCCGTCCGTGTCCGCCACGACCAGGTCCGTCGCCTCGACACGGTGCGCACCAAGCAACACGTCGGAACCGTCGACGTGGCCGGTATGCGTCGTACCCGTCGCTGTCGCGCCTAGACTCCAGACAGGAAGACCAATCTCGCGCAGCTGGTCGGTATCGCGATGACTGCCCCACACGACCATCCCGGCCACATCGGCGAACTTCGCTTCCGCGGCGATGAGGTCGCCGAGGCACGCTCGATCCATCCGACCGCCGTCGTCGACCACCAACACGTCGCCCGGGTGGGACCGCTCGATGGCATCGAGGAACACGTCGACGCCATCGACGTGTTTGACAGGTAGAGCCGCGCCTACCACTACCTCTCCTGGCCAGACTGGTGTCAGCCCAGCCGGAGCCGCCCGTAGCGGCACGGACAGTCGATCACACGCGTCGGCGACGGCCGCCGAAGTGACCAGGCGAGTCATCGCTGTACCTTCCATCTTGTCCGTCCGCGCAGCCACCGCTGCCGCGAGAGAGTCATTGCCGCGATACGGTGGCTACGCTACGAGTCGACGATGCAACCAATCAGCACGTATTGGCCGATCCGGCGGAGAATGCGCCACGGGCGGGCGGACAGCCCTTCCCGACGGACACATCTAGTTCCATGCTCAACATGGTGACAACCAATCCAGATTCGTTGGTGTTCTCGGCCGATGAGGTGACTCGCACCCTCGATGGCTGGCAGGACGGTGAAGGGTCCCTGGTCGAGCGGCTGGCCATCGCTATGGCGGCCGCCATCCGCCGGGGAGAACTGTCCGCGGGATGGCGCCTTCCACCAGAACGCGATCTCGCCGCCGCCCTCGCCGTGGGCCGCAACACCGTGGCCGGGGCATACCGGAAGCTGAAGGCCATGTCGATCGTCGGGAGACGACAGGGCAGCGGCACATGGATTGAACCCGCGTTCGATGGTGGGGCGTCGCGCGAGCAGGTTGTCGGGGTTGGCGGTCATAAACTGACGGTGCTCGACGTCGCTGGCGAGCGCGGCCGGATCGACCTGGCCGCCGCGCTACCCACGGCTCCGCCGACCCTGGACACGATGCCGTGGACGGGCGATACACGGGACCTGGTCGGGCACACCGGCTACTGGCCACTGGGATACCCGCCGCTGCGGCGGGCCGTCGCCGCGCTGTTCCGTCGGCGCGGTCTACCGACCACCGAGAACGACGTGCTCATCACCTCGGGCGCGCAGCAAGCGATCGCCCTCATCGCGTTCGAACTCTGCCGCCCCGGAGATGCCGTGGCGATCGAGGACCCGACGTTTCCCGGTGCCATCGATGCCTTCCGGCGGGTCGACGCGCGTGTCGTGCCCCTCTCGATGGACACGGTCGGACCCGTCGACTCCTACGCGGCGGCCCTCCGGTCAGCACAGGCACGCGCGCTCTACGTCATGACCACGGTGCATAACCCGACTGGCCGGATGCTCACGCACGAGCAGCGCCTGGAAGTAATCCGCGCCGCTCGTCAGCACAGCACGCTGATCGTCGAGGACGAGACGCTCGCCGAACTCACATACGCCGGTGCGCCACCGCCGCTGGCCGCGATAGCCCCGCCGCGGTCCGTCATCACGGTAGGCTCACTCAGCAAAATCTACTGGGGCGGTTTGCGGATCGGTTGGATTCGCGCCGCACAACCGGTCATCGACCGGCTGGGACGGCTCAAGACGATTTGGGACTTGTCCAGCTCGGCACCGAGCCAGCAGCTCGCGGTCGAACTTCTGAAACAGCACGACAAACTGCGTCAGCAGCGGGTGAGCGAGCTGCGGTCACGGTCGGCGACGCTGCTGGAGCTGCTCGCCGAGCACCTTGGTGACTGGCACGTCACCGAACCACGTGGGGGACTGTTCGTGTGGGCCAGGCTTCCTCACGGTAGCGCGACCGAGCTGGCCGTCCGGGGTGCCGAGAATGGGGTCGCTGTCCTTCCCGGCCCCGCCACGTCGCCCGTTGGCCGGTTCGACGACCATGTCCGGATTTCTTTCGTCCGAGAACCGGACACCCTTGCCGAAGGCATCTCACGTCTGGCCCGGGCCTGGCGCGATATCCGAGATCGTTACGCGAAGTAGAGCGATTCGAACGCGTGCGTGATGATGTCGCCCTACGATGCGGTCGGTGCTATCGCGTCAGAACATTTAACGGGTCGGCAACCGCGCGGTACGTCCGGAGTCGAGTGGACGTCGCTCGGCCCGGTGACCGTTGCCCATGAGACCGCCAATCCGGCGGCGACACCCGATCGAGGAGCGTTCGTACATGGCCACCTCCCTACTGCCCCGGCTCCTGCTCGCCGTCACGGCGACGACGCTGGTGTGCCTCACCGTTGTCCCGCCCGCGGCGGGCGCTCCGCGCGACCGCGCTGCCGAGGCACGTCCTGGCGCCGATCGTCGTCCGCTCGTGATCGGGCATCGGGGTGCGTCGGGTTACCGGCCGGAGCACACGCTGGCGTCGTACGAGCTCGCGGCGCGGATGGGCGCCGACTACATCGAGCCCGACCTGGTCGCCACCGCGGACGGCGTGCTCGTCGCGCGGCACGAGAACGAGATCAGCACCACCACCGACGTCGCCGAGCGTGCCGAGTTCGCCGACCGAGAGACGACGAAAAGCATCGACGGCCACGAGGTCACCGGCTGGTTCACCGAAGACTTCACCCTGGCTGAGCTCAAGACGTTGCGTGCCAAGGAGCGGCTGCCGCGGCTGCGCCCGGACAACACACGCTATGACGGCCGCTACGAGGTGCCGACGTTTCAGGAAGTCATTGACCTGACCCAGCGGCTCTCCCGCGAGCTCGGCCGTGACATCGGCATCTATCCCGAGACCAAGCACCCGAGCTACTTCTCGTCAATCGGGCTACCGCTGGAACCGCCGCTGGTGCGCACGCTCACCCGCAACGGGCTGAATCACAAGAACGCGAAGGTATTCGTGCAGTCGTTCGAGGTCAGCAACCTCAAAGCTCTCGACAAGGCACTGCGGGTGCCGCTGGTCCAGCTGGTGTGGAAGGACGGCCAGCCCTACGACTTCACCGAAGCGGGTGACGAGCGCACCTACGCGGACATGGTCACCCCGGAGGGGCTCGCCGAGATCGGGACGTACGCTGACGGCGTCGGGCCGGAGAAAACCATGGTCATCACGTGGAACGACGACGGCTCACTCGGCGCGGCGACCGACCTCGTGCCGGACGCCCACGACGCCGGACTCGTCGTGCACCCGTACACCTTCCGTGCCGAGAACGCCTTCCTGCCCACCGACTACCGATCGTCGGACGACCCGGCCGAGCACGGCGAGGTGATAGGGGAACTCGGCGCGTACTACGACCTCGGCGTCGACGGTGTGTTCACCGACTTCCCCGACCTCGGCGTGGCCGCCCGCGACGACTGAACCCGGCCAGGGCGCCCACACTGGTCGAGGCGGCCCACCCGCACGAAGTGGGCCGCCTCGGGTGCTGAGTCTTATTCGTGGACGACGACGGCAACCTCCGCGGACGCGGAGACCTCGGCATCGGTCGTGGAGGTCGCTGTCACGGTGAAGGTGGTTCTCCCGGGCCGCTCCCCTGGCGGAACGTCGATGGTGACCGCCGCCGGGCCACCGCTGCCGGAGGCCACGGTGAGCTCCTTGGGATCGATCGTCGCCGTCCAGCCTTCCGGCAGGTCGCTGACCGTCAGCTGGTAGGTGTCGGCGGCCTCGCCGACGTTGCTGACCAGAAGCCCAGCCGTCCCGGTTTCAGCTGCCCGAACACGGACTGGCTGCCGGGCGGTGGTGAGCTCGACACCGAGATCCGTCGATTCGTCGGCGATCCGGAGCAGGAACAGGCCCTCCTCTCGGCCGCTCACCGCGATCGTGCCGGAGGAGAAGAACGGGTAGTTCGACCAGGTTCCGTCGAACGTCACCCCGCTGTGGTCCGGGAAGGTGTCGAAGTAACCGACCGGCTCCAGCCTCGGATCGGCCGGGTCATTGATGGCGGCGGTGTCGAATACTCGCAGCCCGCTGCTGTAGTTCGACTGATACAGCAGCCCGTCGTGGACGTAATTGTTGTGGTCCGGTGAGACCGTGTCGTGGAAATGTTCGAAGTGGACCTTCGGGTCCTCTAGGTTCCGCACGTCGAGCACGATCGTGCGGGTGTTCATGCCGGGCTCCCCCGATTCCTCAGGCTGCGCGTTGATCTCGTCCAGTTCGTCGTTGACGACGAGGAAGCCCTTGTCGTCGGTGAGCCAGCCCTGGTGGGCATAGCCCACGTCGGGATAGTCCGTCACGCCGACCGTCACCGGCGCCGCCTTGTTGGTGACGTCGGCGATGACGATCTTGGTCTCGGCGGCGTTGAAGCAGATCTCCCTGTCGGTGTAGCGCTCGTCGGGGCCGTCGTAGACCACGCACTGCGTGTCGTGCACATAGGCCGCCGGTGACGCCTCCTCGGCGGGGCCGCCGATCACGCGAGCCGCGGTCCCGGGGCCACCTTCCTCGAGGTAGCAACCGGCGAAGGTCGGGTTCTTCGGGTCGTTGATGTCCACCATGTGCAAACCGGACAGGCACTGGTCCGGCACCACGAGCCCGGAGTTGCCGCCGACGATGTAGGCGAATCCCGTGTCCTCGTTGATGGCGATGTTGTGGGCGGCCGAGTTGAAGCGGTAGTGAGCATCGGAGTCCCACTCCCGTGGCTCCTCCACACCGCGCAGGCGGGTCAGGTCGAACACCGTCATCCCGTGTTGCTCCGACTCGCTGACGGTGAACGCATGGTTGTCGTGCACCTTGATGTCGTGCCAGACCGCGTGGACAAGGCCCGGGTTCGGTAGTTCGCCGAGATAGACGGCGTTGGACGGGTCGGTGACGCGGAAGAAGGCGATGCCGTTGGTCTTGCCGAGGATCACGTACTCGTCGTGCACGCCGTCGGCGCCGGGTTCGGGATCGGTCCAGCCCCAGATGTCGCTGATACCCGCGCTGTCGAACTCGTCTTCGGGCACGAATCCGAGCAGGTCGACACCGTCACACTCGAACGGGCCTGCCATGCCGTCCACGCATGGCACATCCGACAACCGCTCGGTCGGTACGGTCGTGATCCGTGTGAGCGAGACGTTGACCGTTCGGTCCTCGTCGACCACAGCATTCCGGATCGGTTGCCCGTCGCTGTTCTTGAGTTCGAGCACCGGAATCTCGGATGAGACAGCGTTGCGCCCGGTGACTTGGTCATCGCGGCGGACCTGGATGAGGCCGATGGCCCCGGCCTGTTCCGCTGCTTGGGCCTTCTGGAAGAAGGTGTAGGTCGGACAGACATCGCCGGGTATGGGGCTGTCGAGTTGGTCGTCGACGATCGCGATCTTGCCGTCGACATCGACCTGCTGGTAGACGACCGGGGAACAGCCGGTGCCCGCGTAGACGAGATCGGCCGTCTGGTCCGCGACGGGGCCCGACCCGCTCCAGTGATTCGCCTGATGGAACCCGGCTAAGTCGTCGGGACTGTTCACCAGTACCCCGACCCCGCCCACCTGCTGCTCTCCATGCTTTGGGTCCGGATGTGCGGCGGCTGGTATCGCCGCCACGGCTCCGGAGAGCATGAGTCCGACCGCCGCATAGGCGGTGACCAGTCGGCGGGAGATACGTCCGGTCCTGTTCGCCGCGACGTTTCGTTCCCGCCCGGCCGAGGGAAGGCACCTGTTGATGCGCATGTCGACTCCTTCGTTCCGCTTGCTAGCAGTAACGAGGACCCCCGAAACGGGTAACGAAACCCCACGCGATCTCACCGCCAGATCGCAGGAAGCGGCATTCAGATTCAGCGTGAGAGCAGTTCGCGCTCGGCGGCGGCGTTGACCGTGCGGTGGCGTCGACCGGTGTAGGCCGCGATGGCCCCGCACAGCAACGCCAGTGTCGCCACGGCGGTGAGGACGTCGGTCGTCGACGTCACGATGAATGACAGCACGAGTGGCCCGGTGAGCCCGCCGATGCGATTGAACAGCGATACCGTGCCGGTGGCGCGACCACGTCTAGCCGGGTCGGCGAGATCAGCGGCGATCGGCAGAAAGATCGCCGCCATGGTGTTGACCGCGAACAGCGTCGCCGCCAGAACGGCGGCGGACAACCAGACAAGCGTGTCCGCCAGCCCGGACACGGTCAGTACGAGCAATACGGACGCCGTGCCCGCGGCCATCAGTACGGCAAGCGGGATGGGTCCGAGCCGCCGATAGGCGATCGCCACCATGACCGCGCAGGGCACCATCACCAGCGCGACGATGGTCAGCAGTGTGTTGGCCGTCGTCGTGGCGAGGCCACCCGCTCGCGCGATCGTTGGCACCCAGGATGTGAGCCCGAACGTCAGCACGCCCACCATCGCGGCGTAGAGCCACTGCAGGCGTGTCGTGAACGTCGTCCGGGCCACGTGCCGCGGCGGATGATCGGTCGCTCGCGTGTCCGCGGGCGCGCGATGCGGGATGACGACGGCGGCCAGTGTGAGCAGCAGTCCGGTCGGCGCGCCGATGAGCCACAGCACCCGCCAGCCGTAGGACGGTTCCAGCCACAACGCGGACCCGGACGCGACCAGGTAGCCGACCGCCGTTGCGACCACCGATAGGGCCGTGACCATCGAGCCGCGCGCGCCACCGGGAAACAGGTCGGTCAGGATCGTGATCAGCAGCGGAGCGAGTCCGCCGACCGCGATACCCATCAGGAAGCACATGACTACGTTGCCGAGAAATGTCGGCATGCTGGCGCACAGGCTGGTCGCGGTGAACCCGAGCGCGGCGATCAAGTAGGACGCGCGCCGCCCGATGCGATCAGCGAGGTGGCTGAACACCACCGCGCCGATCGCGGTGCCGCTCAGTCCCGCGACCGCGAGCATCGAAGCGCCGGTCGGCCCAAGGCCATACTCGCCACTCATACCGGGGATGACGAACCCGAGTGTCGACGTCTTGCTGATGTCGATGGTGAGCGCGGTCGTGGCGACGACCGCGACCGGCCACCGGCTCCGGGTGCCCGGTATGGCCACGGCGGGGACGGCGGGCGGGGCGCCGCGCAGCAGGGCGCCGACCACGGCGAGCACAATGCCCGCACCGGCGAGATACATCTCTGGCATGTCGGCCATCGGCATACCGCGCAGCATTTGGCCGTCCATCGCGAACGCCCGCACGACCCCCACGATCGAACTCGCGAGCGCGAGAACGACCCCCACCGCCATGACGTAGCGGGCTCGAACTCCGGCTGACCACACCGTCACAGTCGCCGTCCCCTCGTCGTAGCGAGTCTCCGGCGGCGCACCAGGCCGTGACGGAAGCTCGCCCATGATCAACCCCCGGCTGATCGTAGAAGAGCACCGCGATTCCCAACAACGCCCGACGACATCACGAAGCAGACACAGGGACCGTCACCCGCCGCGCCTGTGCGAACCGGACTCTTCGGAATACCATGCTGGAGCTGGACACGGCGACGTCGACCATTCGGACGGGAGTGTGGATGACGGACTTGCATACGCCCTATCGACGGGCCATCTTCTCGGGGCCCGCCGTGTGGGTGTTGCACCTGCTCATCCCCGTGGCCGCACTGTGGCTGCTCGTCGCGCGGCCGGAGATGGACGTCCGCTGGCAACACCATCCCGCGCACTTCTGGTTGGTACTGTTCACCGCCGCGGTGAGTGTCGCGCTGGGCGTGGTCGTCGGCGACGCGGCCCGGCGTCGCGACGACGACCGGCTGTTCCTGATCGGGTTGGCGTTCGTCGTCGCGGCGGGGTTCCTCGGTTTACACGCCTTGGCGACGCCGGGGATCATCCTCGCCTCGTCCAACACCGGGTTCGACGTCGCGACGCCCGTGGGTCTCCTGCTCGCCAGCATCCTCGCCGCGGTGTCATCGATCGAGTTCTCCCCTGCCGCCACCCGGCGGCTACGGCGCCTGCGGCCCGCCATGTGGACGGCGGTAGCGGCCGTGCTCACCGGTTGGGCAGCGTTGTCGCTCCTGGAGGCCCCGATACTGGCTCGGCCACTGAACGCCGAAATCGGGCAGCGGCTGCTGGTCGCGGCGGCGTTTCTCGGTACCGCGCTGTATGGCGTCTCGGCGTTGCGCTACTACCTGATCTACCGGCGGCGACCCGCGGTGATGCTCATCAGCCTGATCACCGCGTTCACCCTGCTCGCCGAGGCGATGTTCGCCATCGGCTACGGCAGGAACTGGCACGCCTCGTGGTGGGAATGGCACGTGCTGATGGCGTTGGCGTTCGCGTTCGTCGCCTACAGCGCCTACGTGCAGTACCGGCGAGAGGGCTCACCCGCCGGGCTGTTCCATGGTGTCGCGCTGGCGAGCACGGTGAATCGGATGCGCCGCGATTACGCCGACGCGCTCGATGAGCTCGCCCGTGCCATGCGCCAGCGTGCGGAGTTCGGCGACGACGGCACTCTGAGCAACCAGATCTCGTCGATCGCCGGACGGTTCGACCTCACCGAGCAGCAACTCGACGTGCTGGAGCGTGCCGCGGACGCGCTGGGTCGTGAGCGCACCCAGACGAAGCGGCTCGGGGCGCTCGTCACGGTCGGACAGCAGGCCAGCGTCAACACTGACGAGCGGCAGCTGCTCGAGAAGGCGATGGCCGTGGCGTCAGAGACGTTCGCCCCGCTGCGATTGCGCCTGGGACTCATGACCGACGGACGACTCGAGTTCGCCGACGGCGGTGTCTCGCTCGACCCAACGGAAGGGGCGACCGTGGTCATTCCGCTCGACGTCAAGGGGCATCGAGCGGGCCAACTGGAGGTCACGCATCCCCGACGCGCCGTCGACGACACCGAACTCGCGCTGCTGCGATCCTTCGCCAGCCAACTGTCCATCGCGCTCGAGAACACCCGGCTGTATGCCTCGATGGAAGACCTGTTCCGGTCCTATCTCTCCCCCGACGTCGCGACCTCGCTGATCGCCGACCCCTCGCAGGCTCGGCTCGGCGGGGAGATCGCCGACGTCACCGTCCTCATGGCCGACCTGCACGGCTTCACGCCGTTCGCGGAACGCGGCGAGCCGGATGACGTCGTCGCGATGCTCAACACCTACTATCGCGTGGTCGTCCCGGTGATTCTCGAACATGGCGGGACCGTGGTGCAGTTCGTCGGTGACGCCGTCATGGCGATCTTCAACGCCCCCGCCCGCCAGCCCGATCACCCGCGTCGCGCGGCGCGAGCCGCGCTCGCACTACAGGAGGCCGTCGAGCGTGTCCGTGGCGCGCATCCGGAGTGGCCACGGTTCCGGGCTGGGATACACACCGGCCGTGCGCTCGTCGGAAACATCGGATCCGACGAGTTCCGCAACTACACGGCCATCGGCGACACCACCAACCTCGCCGCAAGACTGGAGTCCGCCGCTGACCCCGGCCAAGTCGTCGTCAGCGCCGCCACACGTGGCGCGATTGGTGATATCGCCACGGTCGAGCCAGTCGGGCCGCTCCCGGTGAAGGGCAAGAGCGAACCCGTCGAGGCGTTCGTACTCCGTTCACTGGGTTCCTGACGATCACCACCAGTAGGCCGTGTAGCCGTACGAGTGGGAGTAGGTGTACGAGACCTCCTCCCACTCCCCGGTCCCGTCCGGGTCGCAGCGGTAGGTTCTGAGCGTCCCGTCGGGTGAGTACACCTCGATCTCCTCGCCCGGCTTGTAGTACTTGCCGTTCCACTCGCAGTACCGCAGGACCGGTTCGGTCGGCAGCGCGAGGGCCGCCGGTGCCTGCAGTACGCCGAACGCGATCGCCGCGCCCGCCGCGACGCCGAGCTTCACTAGGTAGCTCATCGTTCTCTCCGTGATCTCTTGGTGGTCGGACGAATGAGATTCCAGCGTCGCCCCTGGTGACGTCGCCGTCTGTCGTGATGGCGACACTTCCAGCGTGCGCGCCGGCAGCGTCGGTACCGTCGTCTCGCCGATGCGCGCATCTCCGCACGCTGCACAATAGGTACATGACTCACCTGGCGTCGCTGAGCGGCGACGACCGCCGCAAGCTGCGCGAAGCAGGCAAACCGAGGCGGTACGGCCGCAGAGAGATCATCTGGCACGAAGGCGACCCTGGAGACACGCTGCATTTCATCGACGAGGGTCGGGTGGCGGTGCGCGTGACCACACCCATGGGCGAAATGGTCACGCTGTCGATTCTCGGTAAAGGTGACGCCTTCGGTGAGCTGGCGTTGCTTGATCCAGGGAGCGTGCGAACGGCTACGGTGATCACGCTGGAACCGACGATGACGCTGGCGATCCACCGCGACAGCTTTCACGCGCTGCGGAATGAGTCGAGCACGATCGACGCCTTCCTGTTGTCGATGATGAGCGCGTATGTGCGCAGGCTCAGCGGCCAGGTTCTCGAGGCGCTGTACCTACCGGTGGACAAGCGAGTGGAACGGCAGCTCGCCCGCTTGGCGACCTTGTATGCCGACCGCGCTGGCCGCGACGCGACGGTCGCCATTCCGCTCACCCAGGAGGAGATCGCCGGCCTAGCGGGTACCACGCGCGCCACCGTCAACCGCGTGCTGCGTGAGCTCGAGGACGCGGCGATCGTTTCCCTCTCCCGGGGCCGGGTTACCGTTACCGACCCGCGCCGCCTGAGCGCTCGCTGATCACGCCGCATCGGAGGCAGTCTGAGCCTGGCAGGGGCCGACCAACATCACCTGGGTGACGTTTCAATTTGACATGCGTACCTATGCATTCGACGCTGGGCGGTATCCAGCCGGGTCCAAGGAGGAACCATGACGACGGCGACCGAGCACCGCCCTGCCGAACACCACAACCACACCCACGGACCCGGCTGCGGGCACGCGTCGGTCATCCACGGCGACCACGTCGACTACCTGCACGATGGGCACGTCCACCGCGAGCACCACGACACCAACGGCGTGCACTACGACGAGTGCACCACCTGCTCCTGCGCGAACTGCGCCGACTCCTGCGCGATGTGCGAGTGCGCCGACTGCAGCTGCCCTACCTGCAACCACGCCCAATGCCAGTGCGCGTCATGCAACGACGCGTGCAGCAGCTGCACCTGCACGGACTGCACCTGCCCCACCTGCGAGCACGCTGCCTGACAGCGCGATATCGCCGTGCTCCCCCACGGTCCGCCACTGCGGGCGATGCGTGGCCACGGACTCTGGTGCGTCACGCCCTCGCGGTGCGGGCTGCGCGTGGCGCGTTCCGCAGCACGGCGATGACGGCGGCGAGGGGCACTTCGGCGGTGGCGAGCAGCGCGACGACAGGGCCGGTCGGCAACCCGGCGTGATAGCTGACGAGTAGGCCGAGTAGGCCCGCCGCGACGCCGCCCGCGGTGGCGCAGCCGAGCAGCGTGGATGTGCGCTGGCAGAGCAGCCGTGCCGCGACGGCGGGCGCGAGCGACAGCGTCAGCGCCATGAGCACCCCGACGCTGGAGAGTCCAATCACGACGACGACGGCGAGGCCGAGCACAACACCCGTGTCGACAAGTGCGACAGGGAGTCCGAGGGTGCGGGCGTGCTGCGGGTCAAACGTGGTAGCGCTCAGCACCGGCCGGAGCCACAGCACCGCGAACACGATTACCAGCGCGAGACCGATGTCGACCGCGACGTCCATGCTGGTCACGGTGAGCGGGTTGCCGAAAAGCACGTGTTGCAGCGCACGGGGATCGCGCTGCAACGTCAGACCGAGCACGCCAAGGGCGAACAGCCCTTGCCCGACCAATCCGATCGAGGAGTCTTCTGGCACCTTCACCCTGATGACGAGCAGCGCGATCAGAGAGGCCATCACGATCGCGGTGACCAGCGCTCCCGCGATCAGGCTGGTGCCGAGCAGCGCGGCGGACGCCACTCCAGCCAGCACGCCGTGGCTGAGGGCGTCGGTGAGGTACACCAGCCGTCGCTGCATGGCCCACGCGCCTGCCAGTGGCGCGGCGACGCCGATGGCGAGGGTCGCCAGCGTGGCGTGCTGGAAGAACGTGTACTGAAATGGTTCGGTCAGCAGCGTCAACGCCACGCCGGCTCACCCGCCTGGTGCGGCATATCGCGGGTGTCATGCGGTGAGAGCAACGGCGGGGCGTGCAGCCGTCCAGACTCGAGCGTCAGCACGCGACTGAAAAAGCGGTGAGCGAGATGCTCTTCGTGGAGTGCGCACAGCACGGCGACACCGGCCCCCCGCAGCTGGTGCAAGTGCTCGCCGAGGGTGTCGCGGGTGTCGGCGTCGACACCGGCGAACGGCTCGTCCAGCAGCAAGACGTCGGGGCGCTGCACCAACGCACGGGCCAGCAGCACCCGTTGCCGCTGGCCGCCGGAGAGGGTGTTGATCGGACGTCGTGCCAGCGGAGTAAGTCCGACCCGCGCGATGGCGTCGGCGATCGCCTCGCGATCGGCCTTGCCGCGACCTGCCCGCGGGCGTCGGCGTCGGAGCAGCCCAAACCCGACGACGTCGCTGACGTTGAGTGGCAGGTCCCATCGAATGCCGTGACCACCGCCACTGGTCTGGGCGACGAAGGCGACGCTCGATGCCCGATGTCGTGTCGACGGCACATCGACGTCACCGCGATACGGCTGGAGTCCAGCGATGGCGCGGAGCAGGCTCGACTTTCCCGCCCCGTTCTGGCCGAGCAGGGCGACGCCTTCGGTGGCGTACACGGTGAGATGCACCGAGCGCAGCACAAGCGAACTGCCGAAGCTCACCGTGAGGTCGCGCACCGACAGCACGGCATCCATCGGGGCGTCCGGCGTCATCGGCAGTCCAGTCCGGCCTGGAGCGCGTCCGCGTTGGCGTGCATGCGGCTGACGTAGTCGCCGCCGTCGGCGCCGTCGCCCGACGTGGGTGCGAACTCGATCACCGCGAGCACCCCGACCTCGGCGCCCGCCTCGTCGGCGACGGCGCGAGCGAGTTTGGCCGGGATGCCTTCCTCGGCGAAGATCGTGCTCACGTTGGCGCGGCGCGCCTCGGTGGCGATCCGCGCGAGTGTCCCTGGGTCAGGTTCGTGCTCCGGAGACAAGCCCGCGATCGGCACCTGCTCGAGGTCGTAGCGGTCAGCGAGGTAGCCGAACGCCGCGTGGTTGGTGATCAGTGTTCGTGACGCGCAGTCGGACGTCGCATCCCGCAGATGGCGGTGAACGTCTCGCAGCTGCACCTTCAGTTCGTCGCGTCGCTGTTCGAACGAGGCGCGACGCTCGGGGCGTTCCCTCGCGAGAGTTTCGGTGACTGCGTCGGCGACGCGCTGGTAGCGCAGCGGGTCGAGCCACACATGCGGATCGACCGCCCGCTGGTCACCGGAGTGATCGTGGGAGTCCTCGTCAGCGTGCCTGTCTCCACCATGGCCGTGGTGATGCTTGTCGGCGTGCAGCAGGTCCAACTCCGAAACCGCGAGGATGTCGAGCGCGGTCATGTCGCCGGAACGTTGCCGGACCACGTCGGTCACCTCGGGCTGGTAGTCCTCACCGGCGTAGATCATCACCTCGGCTTCTTCCGCCGCGGCTCTGGCAGGGCCGGTCAGGGTGAGATCGTGTGGCTCGGTACCCGGCGGGGTAAGCCCGGTGACCTCGGCATCAGGCCCGCCAATCCGCTCGGCGAGGAACCGCAACGGATAGAACCCGGCGGCCACCTTGACGGGCCCGGAGTCGCTCTGGTCGTCCGCGGCGCCCGGTGAACAACCGGAGGCCATTCCCACGACCGCCGCGATCGCCACGGCCCTGCTGATTCGCACTCCGGTCGTCACGTCACGCTCCAGGAACAATCTGTATCGACAATCATTTTCATTAGGAGCATACAGGTGTCCCACCGGGCCGCGACACCCTCCCGTGACCACCTGCGCTCGGGCGGCCGCGGGCGACGCGATCATCACGGTCCGTTATGCCCTAGGTGGTATTTTCGTCATGTGGCGCTCTACTTCGGGGACTGCGTGCTCGACCGCAGCCGCTACGAGCTCCGCCGCGCCGGAGAGGTCGTAGCGATCGAGCCGCGAGCGCTACGAGTGCTGCTGCACCTGATCGACCACCGCGATAGGGCGGTGCCAAAGGAAGAACTGCTGGACTGTGTCTGGGGGAATCGGTTCGTCAGTGAGTCAGCGCTCAGCGCCCAAATCAAAGGCGCACGTAGGGCGATCGGCGATACCGGACGTGACCAGCGCATGGTGAAAACCGTGCACGGGCGTGGCTACATGTTCGTCGCTCCCGTCGTCTGCGACGGGACGGATGGAGAAGCTACCGGGACGCCGGATACAGCCCGTCAGGAGGCGGGACCCGTTGGCCGGTCAGAGCGGCCCGCGCCCACGGCCCACGACCGGCCGGTCGTGGCCGTGCTTCCCTTCACCGACCTCACACCGTCCCCAGGTAGTCGGCACGTGGCCAGAGGCCTCACCCACGATGTGATCGCCGCCTTGTCAAAGCATCGCTGGATCCGTGTGCTGACCGCGGCGGCGACGGCGGGCCTGAAAGATGTTCCTGACGTCGTCCCCCGACTCCATGAGGAGTTCGGCGCCCGCTACGCCGTCGAGGGCACCATCCGTCTCGACGGGCAGCGGCTCCGAGTCACCGCCACCCTCACCGATACGGCGGCGGGCGTGTGTCTCTGGGCCGATCGCTTCGACCGCGAATTCAAGGATCTCTTCGACGTGCTCGACGAGATGACCGAGGTGATAGTGGCGACGGTCGAACCCGAGGTCGGCTACGCCGAACGCAGCCGGAGCAGCACCCGTCCACACACCGACCTTCGTACCTGGGACTTGTTTCATCTCGGCGTCGACCGCTTTTTCCAGTTCACAAGGGATGGCAATGTCGAGGCCCAGCGAATGCTGCGCCAGTGCCGGGAACAGGACCCCGACTTTCCCGATGCGCACGCCTGGTGGGCCTATGCCGTCGTGCTGGGGATGGTCTACTGGGACACTGATCCTAAGCCCGACCTGCTCGATGCCGCTCTCGACGCCACGAGCAAGGCGCTGCGAACGGACGACCAGAATGCCCTGTTCCACGTGCTGCACGGCCGCGTGCGGCTCGCCCGCCGCGAGTATCAGGCTGCCCTCGTCGCCAACCAGCGGGCCATCGAGCTGAATCCGACGTTCGCGGCGGCGTACTGCGGGCTGGGTGACTCGCTGTGTTACGAAGGCCGCTACGACGAGGCACTCGTCCAATTCGAACGTTCGGTGACACTCGGCTCGCATGACCCTCAGTTGTGGGCCTTCCTCACCTACGGTGCGTTGGCTCTGCTGTTCTCTCACCGCTTCGACGACGCGATCACATGGGCGGAGCGGGCATCATCCATCCCCAACTGCCAGTACTGGACGACAGCACATCGGCTGGTGGCCTTGGCGCATTCTGGACGCACCCCGCAGGCGTCGGCCGCCGTTCCGGCATTGCTCGAGCAGTGTCCGATGTTCTCGATCGACTATGCCGATCGGAAGCTGTTTTACCTCAAGCGACCAGAGCAGCGCGCCATGTATCTGGACGGCCTGCGTGCGGCGGGCGTGCCTGAACAGCGGTAGTCCAATCATGCGGCATCGACGTCGACCAGCTGTCTGATCGACGTCGATGCGCGCGGGCGTCACCCCGTGGCCGCGGCGTGCGTGCGCACCACCGGCGTCGGCACGGTGCCGCGCCACATGTGCACCGCCAACGGCCACAGTGCCACGAGCCCGGCCGCCGCCTGGACGTAGAACTGCACCGCGCCCAGCGGCACGAATCGGGACAGTGCGAGCACGACCAACGCGGTCGCGACGACCTGGCTCCACGGCGAGCCCAGGATGTCGCTGACGAGCACGGCTTTCGCGAAGCCCGCCACGCCGATCGCGAAGGTGATCGCGCTGACCGCCAACACGGGGATGAACACCGGCGCCAGCTCCTGCTGTGCCGCGGCGACGTCGCCACCCGTTCGTGCGACCGCGAACGGCGTGAACTCCAGTCCCGGCAGGATGCCGTACAGGAAGCTGCCGAACAGTACCCACGGCAGCGCCCAGGCGTACCGGTTCTCGCCCGCGTCACGCAGGTGTGCGCGGATCGCGACGAACGCCAGCGCGATCAACACGACACCGAGAATTGTGAGCAAATGCACCACCGCCCACAGCGTCGTGTTCGCCTCTGCGGCGGTGGCGACGGCGTTCGCGTCGGGCAGCCGCGTGATGTACGGATGCCCGACCAGCGCGACGAGCATCACCACGGGCGCCACCGCGAGGGCGGCAGCGCCATAGCGGCTCCTGGTTGTCTTTGTCGAGGTCATGACAAGGCTCCTTCCTGGTTGCTCAGCCGGCTGTTCCGACGCCGAGGTTCATCGCGTTGTGCAATACCGCCCCCGGCGCGCCGTTCGAGCGTTCGCGCAGCATCCCGTCGATGACGCGCCGGACGTCCATCTGTTGCTCGGGGCTGAGCTGCGCGACGACCCGTGCGGCGATCGGGTTGCTTGCCGTGACCGCGTCCCAGTAGTGCGCCGCCGAGCGCACCTCGATGTCCCACGTCGTCACTTCTACCGAGACGTCGGCCAGGCCGGCGTCGATCAGCTTGGTGCGCAACGTTCGCGGGTCGGCTAGCTGGAACGGCAGCGGCGGCGGGTCCGTCGGCGGGAGGACGGCGTCGGGTACCGCCGTCCGTACGGCGGCGAAAAGGAACGCGACGAACTCCGCCCGCGCGACGCCGTGGGCGAAGCCGATGAGCGCGACCTTCCCGCCCGGCTTCGTCACCCGCGCCATCTCGGCGATACCGACGTCGACGTGCGGAAACAGTGTGACGCCGTTGATCGAGCCCGACACGTCGAACGTGTTTTCCGCGAGATCGAGGTGTTCGCCGTCCATCACCTGGCCGCGTAGGTTCGGCAGCTCGCGCGCCCGTTCGTTGAGCCGGTCGATCATGGTCGGCGCGAGGTCCACCGCGAGGACGTCCGCACCCCGCCGTGCCGCCGGGATGGCGAGCGCGCCGCTGCCCGCGCCGATGTCGAGGAGCGTGGTTCCCGGGCCGACGTCGAGCCTGTCAACGACCGTTTCCCCGAACCGCATGGTCAACGGCGATACGCTGTCGTCGAACTCCGCTGCCACCGACTCCCATGCCTGGCGGATCTGTTCGGTGCCCGGTGCTTGTGTGGTCATGGTCCGTCTCCTTGGTGAGCTATGACCTCACCAGCATCGGCCGCGCGAGCCCGGCGGCGCGTCGAAAGAAATGCCCAACTCGCGACGTCGATGCGATATGGGTAGATATGTGTAGCCCGGTCAGCGGTCGGGCACGAGGTCGTGCTCGTAGGCGTAGGCGGTGACACCGGAGCGTGAGGTGACGCCCAGCTTGCCGAACATGTTGCTCAGGTGCCTGGCGACCGTCTTCTCACTGATCGACAGCGCCCGCGCGATGTCGCGGTTGGTGGCCCCGCTCGCCACCAGCCGCACGACGTCCAGCTCGCGGCGCGTCAGCGTGGGGTCCGTGGCAGCCGTGGTCCGGGACAGCCCCATGGCTGCTTCCAGCGCAGGGGCCGCCGCCAGCTTCTCGAACGTTCTACGGGCGGCGTTCAGCTCCAACTCGGCGGTGTCGTGGTCACGCAGTTCGCGGCACGCCTTCGCCATCGACAGCCGCACCTCGGCCGCCTCGTACGGGGCGGCCAGCTCCTGCCATGCCTGCCATGCTCGCCGGAACGAGGCGCACGCGCGGTGAGCGTCGCCGTCCGCGAGCGCGACCGCGCCCCGAGCGGAGGCGGCGACAGCGTGCAGGTACACCGCGTCGAAGTCCGCCGCGAGCTGCTCCAACTCCTCGGTGGCGGTCCGTGCCCCGTCGACGTCGTCAGCGGCGAGCATGATCGTGATGAACGCGCCGAGAATCCTGGCCCGCTCCGTCCGGTCCGCCTCGGACTCGGCGGCGACCCTGCGGATCGCGGCGACGGCGTCATCGAGGCGGCCCTGCGCCAGGCGCAGCATCGCGAGGCCGGGATGGACGTGGTGCCCGCACTCGCCCGCGCGCCGGTAGGCGTCCTCGGCCGCGGCGAACTCGCCGCGCAGCCGCAGCAGCTCGCCCATCTGGTACTGCGCCATGCCCAGCACCGGGTCGCCGGGCGGGTCGGACAGATGCGCACACGCCTGCCCGACCTCATCAATGGCCTCCGACCACTCGCCGTGGAGCTGCATGATCTCCGAGCGGTGGATCAGGCACTGGCCCCGGTACGGTTTCAGCCCTTGCTGGGTGGCGCACCAGCGGCTGAACGCGGCCGTCCATTCCTGGGCACGCCGCAGGTCGAACGTCATCCGGCACGCCATGATCACCGCGCAGTAGATGCGGCCGGTCAGCATGGGCGATACCTCGCCTGCGGTGACGGCGACCATCGCCTCGTCCAGCATGGCCATGCCACGATCCGCCTGGCTCATCTCGATCAACGCTCGCCCACAGCCGAGCCTGCTCCACGCGGCGAGGTCCGGGTCGCCGAAGCGTTCCGCGATCGCCAGGGCCTCGCGGAACCCGTCGTACGCGGCGCGCGGCTCGCCGTCGTTCACCTTCCGCAGCGAGGCCGGGATCAACAGGTAGCCGTGCTCGACGCGCTGGACACCGTCCTCCTCGAGGAGCCGTTGACCGCGCATCCACCAGCCCATCGCCTCTGCCATCCGGCCGGACAGCATCAGCACATAGCCGAGCCAGTACGCGCAACGCACGGAATGCCCAACGTCGCCGTCCTCCTGGAAGGCGTGATGCGCCCGTTGAAAGGCATCGAGGGCGACGGTGTCATGGCCGACCAGGAACGCGACGGTCGCGAGCGCGCAGAGGTCTTCGGCGACCAGACGTGACTGTTCGTCCGCTTCCGCCAGGTCCTCGAAGGCGTCAGCCCAGCGGCCATGCGCATACGCCGCCCGCCCCCGTTCCAGCACCGCCGCGCCCCCCGTGTCACCTGCGGTTTCACGTCGGACCATCCACTCACACTAGACGGCCCAGGCCTCCCGAAGCTACTGCGGTAGCACCCACGGACCCGTGCTCAGCTTCGCGCGGTCATCCCGTCGTCGAGGATCGCGGCCATGGCGTCGTGCCCCGCCGCGAGTCCCGCGGCGATCACCGACCCGTCCGACTCCATTCGCGCCACCCGTGGCGTGTCCGGGCCGGGTCGGATGGCGAGCACCGCTGGTGAGCCGTCCGGGTCCGCGCTGTGGTTCGCCAGCCGTTCCGCCGTCGCGGCGGAGCGGGTCTCCCTGGCGAGGAACGCCGCCCGAGCGCCCGGCGCGGCCCGGCGCAGCCAGGCGTCGGCGATCCGACGCACCACGAGCGGGTCTTGGGCCAGGTCGTCGTTCTTGCGCGAGGTGAGCACCAGCATGTGCGTCGCTCCTGCCGCGAGTGGCGTCTCGAACGGCACCGACTCGGCGACGCCCGCGTCGAGGTACCGCCTGCCCGCCAGCTCGACCGGCTTCCCCGCGACGAGCGGCAGCGCCGCGCTCGCCCGCAACGCGGTGTGCAACGACTCCTTGTCGCTGATCCGCGGATGCAGGTCCACCGCCGACCCGGTGTCGACGTCGGTCGCGAGTGGATGGATGCTAACCGGGTTGGCCAGGATCTCGGCGGCGTTAAGCCCGAGCCTGCGATCGTAGTACTCGCCGATCAACCAGCTGAGATCAACGAGCGGACGACGTCGCAGCAGGTTGGACAGCCTGGAGAACCGCGCGAAGTCGGCCGGTCGCGTCCACGCGTGCATCCCGGTGGCGATGTCGCCGCTGAGCAGCCACGCGGCGGTCAGCGCTCCGGAAGACGCGCCGTACACGGCGTCGAACGCGGACAGCAGGCCACGCTCGTGCAGCGCGAGCGCCATGCCGCCCGCGATGACCCCACGGTTGCCGCCGCCCTCGATCGAGAGCACCACACGATGCCCGTCGGGCCGCTCCCCCGGACGACTACCGGACGCCAGGCGTTCCGCCACCACGGCGAGTACCGGATGCTGCCTGACCACCGCGTCGTTACTGACCATCCGCCCCTCCTGCGCGATCTCCCGCTGGCACCATAGTGGCGCAGCGGTGTCGCGTCGCGGCACGAGGCTTCCCAGGATGCCGCTACGGGTGGGTCGCCCGCACGATGGCGACGCGCCCGAACCGGTGGTCGACGTGCTCGACCTCGCGAGCGTCGGTGAACCCGGCGTCCGCGAGGAGCGTGACGATGCCGTTGCCAGCGTTGCTGGCCAGGATCGGGTTCTGGGCCACGCGCTTGCGCAGGAGCTGGGGCAGGTGCCGCAGGAAGTGGAACGGGCCGTGGCCGTGCTGGTGGTTGTGCTGGTGATCGTGCGCATCGTGAGCGCTGGACGCGTGGCCGCCGAAGTCGAGGATGGTGATGGTGCCGCCCGGCCGGAGGGCGCGCAGCGCATCGCGGGCGAACCCGACCCGCCCGTCGTCGTCGACGTGGTGCAGCGCCAACGACGACACGACGTGGTCCAGCGACGCGTCCTCGGCGGGAATCCGCTCGGCGTACCCTTGAACGAGGGTGAGGGCGACTCCGCGACGACGTGCCTTGCGCGCGGCCCGGCGCAGGCTGTCGCCGTCCGGGTCGAGGCCGGTGACACGTGCGTCCGGCTGCGCCGCGAGGATCGCCAACGACAGGTTGCCCGTTCCGCAACCGACGTCGACCACCGCCTCGCCTGGCCCAACATCGGCGGCCTTTACAGCGCGCCGGTGCAGCGCACGCACGCCCGCCACCTGGCTGAAGACGTCGTACAGCGGCATGAGCCAGGCCTTGCCCATGCCGGGCAGGAACGGGCGGTACCGCTCCTCGGGGGTGCGTTGGTCGATGATGCGGACGTCGGCTGCCATGGGGTCTCCCTGTACTGCTGTGGTAGATCTGGTTGTACTACCAGTCTTGGACATCCTGCGGTTCGGTGGCAGTACAGAAGTCGGGAGCTATGGCACATTCTTCGGTCCAGAGCGCGGCGGGCGCCCCCTCGAGCCTGCGCACGGTGCGACCGGACGGCACACCGATCTACCGCTACGACCAACGCCCAGGCGTGCCTCCGGTCTCGGTGAGCCGGTTCGACACCGAGACCGCGCACGCCGAGCTGCCGGACCACCAGCACGCCCACGACTTCCTCGTCCTGGTCTACGTCGAGGAGGGCGCGGGCACGTTCGCGGTGGACGGCGTCGAGCGGTCGCTGCACGCCGGAGATGTGCACGCGGTGCCTCCCGGGCAAGTCGTCGGCGTTTCGGCTGTCACGGAGCTGGCGCGCTGCCGCGCGTGGTCGGTCGCGTTCACGCCGGACGCGGTGCCTGCCTTGGCAGCGGTCTCACCGTTGGCGTGGGCGCAGCATCCGTTGCTCGCGCTGTTCGCGTCCGACGCGGGGATCGGTCGGGTCGCCGAGCCTGACCGGGAACGGTGGTCGGCGTGGCTGACCGAACTGGCCGGGGAGCTGGCCGATCCGGGACGTCTCGGGGCCAGCGACGTCGTCACCGCACTGCTCACCCGGCTGTTGGTCGCGACCGCGCGACTTACACCCGCGGCGCAGCGCCAGCCGGACCCGCTGGTGGAACGGGTCTTCGACCAGATCGAGACGACGTTCCGCGAGCCGATCTCCGCCACTGACGTCGCCCGCGCACTCGGGTACACGCCGGGGCACCTCACGACGGTGATCCGCGAGCGCACCGGCCGACCGCTGCTGGAGTGGATCACGGAGCGGCGCATGACCGAGGTGCGGCGAATGCTGCGCGAGACCGACCTGCCGCTGGACGTCATCGCCACCCGGACAGGCCTGCGCGACGCGACGTATCTCGTCCGGCGATTTAGGGAGCGCTACGGCATCACACCGCGACGGTGGCGCCGCGGTCAACGCGCGTGACCGGGTTGAAATTCGTGGTGGTCGCACGATCGCCGCTGCTACCATCTCCTCGATGGGTTTACGCATGAATGCCATGTACTTCGTGAGGCCGCGCCGCGCATAGCGGCGGGCTGACTCACCTTTTCGGCTCCGCCGCACATCGGTGTCATCGCCGGTGCGGCCTTGTTGTGCTGCCCGGCTCCGGTTTCTCAGTTGTTTGCGGAGCACACCTATGTCTGCTGCCTATCAAGGCGGGCCACACGAGCTTGGCCAGAACTTCCTCGTCGCCTCATCGGTCATCGGCACGATCACCGACCTCGTTGCCCGAACGAGCGGACCGATCGTCGAACTCGCTGCCGGTGACGGCGCCCTCACGGTGCCGCTGAGCCGCTCGGGCCGACCCATCACCGCCGTTGAGCTTGATCCCAAACGAGCGCGGCGACTCCAGCGTCGTGTCACGAGCAACGTCACGATCGTCCACGCTGACTTGCTACGTTTCCGGCTCCCCCAACACCCACATGTGGTGGTGGCGAATCTTCCGTTCCACCTCACCACCTCGTCACTCAAACGCCTCTTGCCCGCGCGGGGCTGGCAGTCCGCCATCCTGCTGATGCAGTGGGAGGTCGCCCGTCGCCGAGCGGGCGTCGGCGGAGCGACCCTGCTCACCGCTCAATGGTGGCCGTGGTACGAGTTCCGCCTGCATTCGCGCGTGCCCGCCAGAGCCTTTCGGCCTGTGCCCGCCGTTGACGGCGGACTGCTGACCATGACTCGCCGTGCGCATCCCCTGGTGACCGAACGTGCGGCATACCAGCGTTTCGTCCGCGACGTCTTCACTGGCCCCGGCCGGGGCGTGCACGACGTCCTGAGGCGTACAGGCCACATCGACCGTGCCGCGCTGCGGAAATGGCTACAGAAACACCAGGTTTCGCCGCACGCATTGCCGAAAGACCTCGACGCCCAACACTGGGCCTCGCTGTGGCGACAGACCTCGCGGGCCACCTCATGACACGATGCGATGTCACGGCTCGCTGCCACCGAGTGGGCGAGGCGCTAAGCGGCGACGAAACTTCTCCAGAAAATCTCGCTTGGGATGTCGAAGGTGCGCGATCAGCTCCGACGTCTCGACTGAAGATGAAACCTCGTGATGAAGGAGCAACTCTCATGCGCACGTTGATCTACACCGCCTTCCTGTCCCTCGACGGCGTCATCGACTCCCCTGGTGGTGGCCCGGCGGAAACCCATCGCAGCGCGGGCTGGACATTCAACGACATCGAGTTCCAGCCGGAGGTGTACGAGCTCAAAGGCCGGGAGCAGGAGGAGGCATCGGCGCTCATGCTGGGCCGCGTCAGCTATGAGGCGTTCGCGCCGGTGTGGCCGACGATGACCGAGGAGTTCGCTGGCTACAACGCCATGCCCAAGTACGTCGTGTCCACCACGCTCAGCGAGGACGACCTGGTCGACAACTGGGGCGAGACCACCATCCTGCGCTCGCTCGACGAGGTCGCCAAGCTCAAGGACACCGAGGGCGGGCCGATCATCGTCCACGGCAGCGCGAACCTATGCCGCGACCTCGCCGACGCCGGCCTGATCGACCGCTACCACTTGCTGGTGTTCCCGGTCCTGCTCGGCGCGGGCAAGCGGATGTTCAGCGAGTCCGACGTCAACAAGACCAAGCTCGCACTCATCGAGAGCGAGTCCTACTCCAACGGCATTCAGAAGCTCGTCTACGACGTCGTCCACTGAAGCCCATCCTGTTGAGCCGCCGCACACTGACCCGTGCGGCGGCTCAGCTCGGTAGCGCGGCGCCGGGGTCGATGTTCTGGTTGAGACGGAACAGGTTGCCGGGGTCGTAGCGTCGCTTCACCTCCACCAGCCGGTGATGGTTGTGCCGGTAGTTGGCGCGGATTTGCGCCGGGTCGTCGTCGGAGGAGAAGTTGACGTAGCCGCCTGCCATCGCGGTCGGGCGCAGCGCGTCGTAGTAGGCGCGCGTCCACGCGATGTTGGCCGCGTCGTCGGCCGGATCGTGCCAGGTGGCGCCGATCCCGACGGCGAAATTCGCATCGCGGTAGCCGAACGCGGTGTCGCTCGAGCCGACCCGGTGGCACGCGCCATCGATGGGGAAGATCAGCGTGGCCGACTCCGGTGACGGCAGCGTCGCGGCGAAGGACACGTGCGCGTCGATCGCACCGTCGGGCAGGCTCGCGTTGAAGCACCCCTTCCAGTAGTGACGCAACCCGAACGGCAGCAGGTCGTCGAACAGCGTGTTGATCACCGGGTACGGCATCCGGTCGACGAACTGCCCCACCGACGGACCGATCCGTTCGAGCCGATCGCGGATCTGGTCATCCTGCTCACGCGGGCCGCTCCAGCAGGTCAGGACGGCGCACACCGGCTTGTCGTGCCACGCCTCCGGCACGAACGGAGCGGACGGCGCCCGCACGAGCCCCAGGACGAGATTCAGCTCGTCCGGCGCGTCAGCCAGCATGTCGAGATAACCGCGCACGACCTCGGCATCCAGCGGATAAAACGTTGGGCCGCCGAGGATGTCCGCGATCGGGTGCAGGCGGTACTCGAACGACGTCACCACGCCGAAGTTCCCACCACCGCCCCGCAGCGCCCAGAACAGGTCATGGTGCTCGTTCGCGCTACACGTGAGCAGACGGCCGTCGGCGGTGACGACGTCGGCGCTGAGCAGATTGTCGCAGCTCAGCCCGCACCGCCGGGCGAGATGGCCGAGACCGCCGCCGAGCGTCAGCCCGGCGATGCCGGTGGTGGACACGATCCCGCCGGTCACGGCGAGCCCGAAGGCGTGGGTCGCGTGGTTGAGGTCGCCCCAGGTCAGTCCCGGCTCGGCGTGCACCGTCCTGTGCCGAGGATCCACACGCAGACCACGCATCGCGCCCAGATCGAGCACGACCCCATCGTCGCAGGTGCCGAACCCCGCGATGCCGTGTGAGCCGCCCCGCACGGCGAACGGCAGTTCGTGCTCCCGCGCGGCGGTCACGGTCGTGACGACGTCGGCGACGCTCGCGGCCCGCACCACCGCGCCGGGTCGTCGATCATGGATGACGTTGTAGATCGTGCGGACGTCGTCGTAGCCGTCGTCGTCCGGGGTCAGCACCTGGCCACGCACGGCGGTACGCAGCGTCTCGACCACTGCCGGGTCGACAACGGTGTCGGTGACGGTGTCGGTGACGGTCATGATCTGCCTCCCAAGCTCAGTTGCTCCCGATCGGCAGTGTCGAACGCGGTGGAGCGCGCGCACATCGCGTGAACGCCCCAACGTCCTGCTTCGGCAGGTGGTGTGAACGCACCAGGTGGTCAGGCCAGATCGTGGGTGTGAGCGAAAGCGGCTGCCGCCGCGCGGCTCGATACACCAAGCTTGGTGTAGATGTTGTCCAGGTGGCGCGAGACGGTGTGTGTGCTGATGACCAGCTCGTCGGCGATGTCGCGGTTGCTCTTCCCCGCAGCGACGAGTCGCAATACCTCAAGCTGACGTGCGGTCAGACCGGACGGCAGGTCCCTGCTGGCCGCGAGGAACCGCTCGACCTGGCGCAGCCCGTCGGCAGCCCCGAGCCGCTCGAAAGCCGCACGCACCGCGCGCAGTTCCAGCTCCGCTGTGTCGTAGTCGCCTGCCGCCCGGCAGGCCTTCGCCAGCAGTAGCCGGGTCTGTGCCGCCTCGTACGGCAACTCGAGTTCGAGCCACGCACCGCGGGCACGCCGCAGCCGTGCGAGCGCGTCCGCCACATCGCCGTCGGCGACGGCGACCGCACCGCGAGCGTGCGACGCCAGCGCGCTGAGCAGCGTGGTTCCGGACTCACGGGCGATCGTCTCAAGTCCACGCGTGGCGGCTCGCCCGGTGTCGAGGTCGCCGACGGCGAGACTGATCTCCACCTGGGCGGCCAGCAGCCGCGCCTTGCCGAGTCCCTGCCAGTCGCCGCCAGCAAGGCAAGACGCCAGCGCCGTGGCTGCCGCCTCTCCCCTGCCCTGGGCGAGACGGAGCAACGCGAGCCCAGGCTGCGGGTCGCGACCGAGCTCGTGGGCGCGCAGGAAGGCGTCCTCGGCGCGAGACAGGTCTCCTTTGCGACGCCGTAGTTCGCCAGCCACGTAGAACGACTCACCCGCCATGTTCGGGTGGTAGCTCAGCAGTTCCCGGCACGCCCGTTCGGCTTCCGTGTCCGCCTCGTCCCAGGCACCACCGAGAACCCGCAGTTCGACGTGGTGGACCCGGCAGAGGCCGTGGAAGGGCGTCCCGGCAGGCAACGTCTCACACCACGCCATCGCGGCATCGTTCCAGGCGGACGCGCGGCGCATGTCAGCCAGCTCGTAGCTGACCGGCACCGCGAGGCAGTACAGCCATCCAGCGATCAGATCGCTCACGGCGCCCGCCATGACATCGCACATCGCCTCGTCAAGGCGCGCCAGGCCGGTCGCGGTCTCCCCCGCGCCGATGCGTAACGTGCCTTCAAGCAGGCGGGCCATCGCGACGACGTCCTGACTGCCGCAACGGACGCCGATGTCGGCCATGTGGCGGGCCAGTCGCAACGCTTCGTCGTGGTCGCCCGACGCCGCCGCGAGCTCGGCGTCCGAGAAGGCCAGGAACCCCTGCTCCGTGCACTCCGGCTGGTCCCCAAGGTGCCGCCGTGCCTTGGTCAACCATCCCGCGGCGAGGGCGTCCTTGCCGATGAAACCGTACTCCGTCGCCAACATCCAAGCGTGGTAGCCCGCCCGGCGCGCGTCCCCGGCGGCGACGTACGCCGCGTGCGCTCGCCTGCGAACGGCCAGTGACTCCTCGACCCGCGACAGCCACCAGGCGGCGTCCGCGAGCGCTTCAAGCTCCTCGGGCCGGAGTGAATCAAGGTTCACGGCACGCAACCGCCGATAAACCTCCGGCCACCCGTCACGACCGGTCTGTTCCAGCGCGGCACGGTCTCCGGGCATCAGCGCCCTTTCGGTCGGTAATCGACCTTACGGTACCTGAGGCGGTCGCACGAGCACCGTAGATCAACAGCGGGCGGGGCGGCGCGCCATCGAGACGTGCCGCCCCGCCCGTGACCGCGACAGCGGCGGTGATTACGCGCCGCGCAGTTCCTCACGCACGATGGCCACACCATCGGCGAGCGCACGGAGCTTGCTCGCCGCGACCATCCTCGGCAGGTTGATCAGGCCGCAGTCAGTCGAGAGCCCGACCCGCTCGGCGGGCACGTACTCCAGCACCTGTCGGATCCGGTCGGCGACCTCGTCCGCCGTCTCGGTGATGGTGCTCTTCACGTCGATCACGCCTGCCACGAAGTCTTTTTGGAAGCCGTGGTCCACCAGCGGCTTAAGGTCGTCCGGTCCCATGCGGCCGACTTCGTAGTTGAGCGCGTCGATGTTGGCGTCGTTGACGTGCGGGAAGATGGCGTTCGCCCGTTCGGGTGCGGGTGCGCTGGACGGGCGCTTGTCCAACACCCACGCGCCGAACTCGGTTTCCTCGTCATCGGGGAAGTAGCCCGGCGTGCCGGAGTAGTTGCCCCAACAGGTGTGCACCCACGATTGCATGTTGACGCCTTCGATGGCCTTGTTCAGCACCTCGATTTCCCAGTCACCCATGCCGTACGGCCAGACGAACTCGTCGAACTGCACGATGTCGCAGCCGTTGTCGGCCAGTTCTTTGAGGTCCTCGTTGAACGCCTTGGCGATGGCCAGCGCCAGTTCTTTGGTTTCCTTGTAGTACTGGTTGTTGGTGGCGGCGGCCAGCACCTGAATACCGGTGTAGGAAATCTTCACCGGCTTCTTCGTGGCCTTCCGGATGGCACGCAACGTCGCTAGGTGGAACGGGTGCTCCCGCCGCACCTCACCGGTGCAGGTGGGCGCGAACAGCGTCGAGTAAATAGGCAGCCCGATCGGCGGTCCCGAGAGCTTGTAGCCCGTCATCCGCTGTACGTAGTGATACAGAATGGTGCCGTAGGGTGAGTCGCCGCCGTACACCTTGCCGTCACTGATCACGTCGATACCGGCGTGCTCCTGGTCATTCACGATCGCGCCTACCGCGTCCTCGAGTGCTTCCCTACTGATGGCGTCATATATGAACTCACCATTGGGATACACCGCGAATGGCTGACCGTCATACCACCGTGGGTTCGGGTAGTTGCCGACCATCGTGGTGGGGAGTAATACGTCTTCGGAGCCGACTCGCATAGCTCTCGCCTTCCTTCGGTGTGATTTGGAATACAGCGAACGCTACGGAGACCTGCGTGCCATTTCTCCGCCATGGCCGGGCGAATCTCGGCGAGCTGTCTCGTCCCGTGGGGACTGATTTTGGGTGTAGAGACGCCAGTCGGAGACGATGACGTGCCGCGCTCCGCACAACACCGGGTTCAGGTCCAGCTGGCTGAGCCAGGGGGTGGCGGCGAGCAGTTCACTCACTCTGGTGACCAATGCGGCGAGCGCGGCCAGATCGACCGGCTCCTGTCCCCGCGCGCCCGCCAGCAGTGGGTAGCCCCGCATCCGACGCAGCAGTCGGTGCGCGTCGGCCTCGGTGCAGGGCGCGAGGGCGAACACGACGTCGTCCACCGTCTCGGCGAATACGCCGCCCAGCCCCGCCACCACGGCGGGTCCGAAGCTCGCGTCGCGGATGCCACCGACGATGACCTCGACACCCACGCGGTGCGGCTGCACCAGTACCGATGCGCCGGGCGCGATCGCCAGAATCTCCCGTGCCGCCGCGCGCAGGGCGGCGTCGTTTCGCAGGTCGGTTCGAACGCCGCCGACGTCGCTCTTGTGCGCGATGTTGGGGTGCACCACCTTCGCCACGACCGGATAGCCGAGCCCCCGAGCGGCGCGGACGGCGTCCCGCTCGCTGTGACACACAGTGGATGGCAGGACATCGATGCCCGCGTTCCGCAGCAGGTCGGCGGCTTGCTCCACGTCGAGCTGGCGGTCGATCGGCTGGGCGGCCACCGTTGCGGGCGCGGTCGCGGGCGGGCCCGGCGCGCTGGGATGATCTGGCTGACTCGGTGCCAGCGGATCGGCGTTCCGCGCGGCCTCCGCGGCGTGGGCCACCGCGCGGGCGGTGCGTTCCGGCCAGTCGAAGCACGGTACCCCCGCTTCCTGGAGCAGCTTTGCCCCGGCCCGTTGATCGCGGTCGGCGACCCAGCAGGCATACACTGGCACAGCCACGCCGTCCGCCCGCAATGCGGCGACGGCGGCGCGCACCGCGATGCTCACCTCTTCGCTCGCCGAGCGGTGCAGCAGCACCGGGACGACGACGTCGACCTCGCCGGAGCGGGCGATGCGGTCGATGAGTGCCGGATACAGCTCGGTGTAGCGGTGCCAGACGGTGGTCATGTCTACCGGGTTGTGCGGGCTGCCCACCGCGGGCAGCAGCGCACGCAGCTCCGCTCGCAACCCCGGCGAGAGTTCCGGCACCAGCAGGTTGTGCTCGACCAGCAGGTCGGTCAGCTCGACCCCGGTGCCGCCGGAGTTCGTGACGATGCCGACCCTGGCGCCCGCCGGGTGTGGCCTGGCATCCAGCGCACGCGCGGCGTCGAGCATCTCCAGCCCGGACCGCACCACGATCGCGCCCGCGTCAGCCAAGGCGGCTCGCGCGACCCGGTCCTGCGACGCCAACGCGGCCGTGTGCGAGAGCGCCGCGCGTGCCCCGGCGGCCGAACGTCCGAGGCGGGCCACGATCACCGGCTTGTGCGGGGTGATCTCCCGCGCCGCCTCGATGAACGCGCGTCCGTCGGGCATCGACTCGGACAGGAAACAGATCACCGTGGTCGCCGGGTCGTCGCCGAGATAGCGCAGCAGGTCCGCGTCACCGACATCGGCCTTGTTGCCCGTCGCGCACACCTTCGCGAACCGGGCGTGCTCGTCGCGTCCCAGGGTGTGAATCGCCATCCCGTACGCGCCCGACTGGGTCACCACGCTGATCCCGCCGCCAGCGGGTAGGCCGCGTCCGAGCGACGCGTTCAGCGGGAGGCCGCAGTTCTGCACGCCGAAACAGTTCGGCCCGATGATGCGCACCCCGCCCGCCCAAGCGGCGGCCATCATCTCCGCCTGCAAACGTGCGCCCTCCGGCCCCGCCTCGGCGAACCCGCCGCTGATGACCACGGCGGCAGGCACGCCGCGTGCGGCCGCGTCCGCGATGACGCCGGGCACCGACGCGGCGGGCGACACGACGACGGCGAGGTCGACCGCGCCCTCGACGTCGCGCAGGCTCGCCACGGCAGACACACCGTCCACAGTGGACGACGACGGCGTGACCGGCACGACCTCGCCGGGGAAGTCGCGGAGGTTGTCCCAGAACAACCGGCCCGCGCTGCCGTCCCGGTCTGATGCGCCGACCAGCGCGATCCGCCGGGGTGCGAACACCGCGGCGAGCGCGCTGGCCGTGGTCAGCATGCGCAGGACGCGCGAGATCCGTGGGTGAAGGTGCGGCGCAGCTCGTCCGGGGAGAACTCCGAACGCCGCACCCCGAGCGGGTCGATCCCGCGCACGGCGGCGATCTCGGCCGCGCTCGGCGGGTCGACCGGCCGCAGGTCCGCGGCCACGCGCAGCTCGAAGCCGGTCGCCGCGCGCACGGTGTCGACGTCGATGTCGGGGAACACGCGCCGGAGCCGGGCGTGGCCGTCCTCGTCATAGTCGAAGATGCCGAGCTCGGTGACCAGCCACTCCGGCCCGCCGCCGGTGAATCCGAGTTCCGCGCGGGTGCCCTCGCGGGTGCGGTGGCCGAGGTCGGTGACGAAGTCGCAGTCAGCGACCAGGGTCCGTCCTGAGCGGTGCCGCGTCGTCCACAGCGTCAGCTGCTTGATCGTCGCGGACAGGTTGCAGCCGCCCCCGCCGCCGCCGAGCTTGACCTTCGGCGCGTCGAGCGGGCCGATCGCGGTGACGTTCGTGCTGCCGTAGCCGTCGATCTGCCCGCCGGAGAGGAACATCCGGTCCACGTCGCCACGTAGCGCCGCGTCGAAGAACTCCTCGAACCGCATCCGGTAGGCCGCGCCGCGTTGCAGGCTCTCGTCGTTTCCGGTGGGCGGGATGAACGGCGGGTCGGGGTTCACCGCGTACGTCGCTCCCTCCACCAGCAACATGTCGCGGGCGGACGTCTTCCGTGCGAGGTGCATCGCGACCTGCGCGCACGGGCTGCCGAAGCCGTGGAAGACGACCTCGCGGTCGCGGATCGTGCGTGCGAGCGCGACGACGAACCACTCGTCAATCGAGAAGCCCTTGGTGCCCGGTGCCGATGATTCGTGCCTGCGAGCAGCACTCTGTGCCGATGATTCGTGCCTGCGAGCAGCACTCTGTGCCGATGATTCGTGCCTGCGAGCAGCACTCATGCGAACAGCTCCTTCCACCGCGCCGTCGACGTCGACCACGACCGCAGCGCCGCGAGCCGGTCCTCCCCGATCGCCTTGCGGTAGGCCTCCTCGGTCGGGGTGCCGGTGACGAATTCGTCGAGGTAGCCCGCGAGCGCCGCGCCGCCCTCGGTGGCGGCGTCGACGTACCCGCCGAGGTGGGCGCGGTCGTAGGCGTAGTCCGGGTAGCAGGAGCTGGGGTGCGCGCCGTACGGCACCTCGGCGAGGGCGCTGACCTGGTGCGCGGGAATGGTGATGCCCGCCAGCGCGACCTCCTCGGTCGAAACCACCCGCTCCACCGTGGCGACGACGTCGATCGCGGCGGCGGCGAACCGTTCGTCCAGCACGTACGGCTGCGCCAGGTGCAGGTTGCCGTGCCGGTCGCCGAGCCGGGCGTGGATGAGCGCGACGTCCGGGCGCAGCGGCGGCACGGCCACCAGCGTCTCCCCGGTGAACGGGCATGTCACCTCGCCGTACTCGGGGTGCAGCCGCCGGATGTCGGACCCGGCCACCCCGCGCACCGGCAGGAACGGCACCCCGAACTCGGCGGCGCGCAGCTGCGTGAGCATGGTGCCGCAGCAGCTTTCCCGCACCTCGACGCTGCCGCTCTGCGCGGCGCGACGGTAGGCGGGCGCGAGGCCGAAGTCCTGCTCGAACCCGACGTAGCTTTCCTCGCACACCGCGATCGCGCCGGCCGCGATGAGCAGGTCGACGTCGATGCCGTGCGCGGAGCCGATGACGTGCAGCCCGCGTCGTCCCTGCCGGATCAGCTCGCGGACCAGCGCCATCGGCAGCCGCGCCGACAACCCGCCGCCGAGCGCGACCAGTGCGCCGTCACCGACGAGCGCGGCCGCCCGATCCAGGCCGACCAGCTTGTCCGCGTCCAGGTGAAAGCCCATCGGTCACCTCCTACTGCGCGGTCATGCCGCCGTCGGCGGCGATGATCGACCCGGTCATAAACGACGACTCGTCGCTGCACAAAAACAGTGCGACCTTGGCGATTTCCTCGGGTGTGCCGAGCCTGCCGATCGGGTACTTCAGCAGGGTTTTCGCCAGTCCCGCGTCGAGATCGCCGCCGCCGCGCGCCCGCAGCATCGGTTCCATGAGCGGCGTGAACACCGTGCCGGGGCAGATCGCGTTCACCCGGATGCCTTGCGGTGACAGGTCAACGGCCATCGAGCGGGTCAGCGAGACGACGGCCCCCTTCGCGGCGCAGTAGGCAGCGAAGTTCGGCACGCCGACCAGCCCGGCGACCGACGCCTGGTTGACGATCGCTCCCCCGGCGGTGCGCAGGTGCGGAATCGCCGCGCGGGAGCAGAGGTACGTGCCCTTGGCGTTGACGGCGAAACAGCGGTCCCAGTCGTCCTCCGTGGTGTCAGCGACCGATCCGGAGCTGTCGACGCCCGCGTTGTTGTAGAGCAGCTGCAGCCCGCCGAACTCGCGGACGGTCCGCTCGACGGCGTCGGCGACCTGGTCGGCGGCGGAGATGTCCACGCTCAGCGCGATCGCCGTGCCGCCAGCGGTGGTGATCTTCTCGACGGTCTCGGCGGCGGCGTCACCGCGCAGGTCGGCCACCGCGACGGCGGCGCCTTCAGCGGCGAACAGCTCGGCGGCGGCGCGGCCGATGCCGGACCCCGCCCCGGTGATGAACGCGGTGCGTCCTTGTAGTCGTCCTGACATCGGGTGTCCTCCTGGGTACTAGGCGGCGACGGGGGAATCGGGTTGAGTGGCGAGCGCGTCGGCGGCCTGCGCCGCGAGCAGCACGGGTTCGTAGACGGGCGCGTATGGCGGGGCGTACGACAGGTCGGCGGCGACAAGGTCGGCCACGCTGAGCCCGGCCTGCAGCGCGACGGCCACGACGTCAATCCGTTTCGCCACGCCGTCACCGACGCCGACGACCTGCGCGCCGAGCAGCCTGCCGTCGTTCGTGTGCACCAGCCGGACATGCACCGGCCCGGAACCCGGGTAGTACTTGGCTCGGGACTTGCCGAGCGCGTCGGTCGCCACGGCGGGCAGTCCCTCGGCCAGCGCTTCGGCGAGCGTGAGCCCGGTGCGGGCCACGGCGAGGTCGAAGACCTTGACCACGGCCGTGCCGACGACGCCGGGGAAAGTGGCGCTACCGCCTGCGGCCGCGATGCCCGCGACGCGGCCCATCTTGTTGGCCGCCGGTCCCAGCGGCACGAACGCGGGCCTGCCCAGCACCCGGTGATGCGGAGCGACGCAGTCCCCCGCCGCGAAGACATCGGGCAGCGACGTACGCATGGCGGAGTCGACCAGGAGCGCGCCGGTGTCATCGGTCTTCGCGCCCACGTCGGCGGCCAGGGAGCTGGCGGCCCGCACGCCGGTGGCGAGCACGACGGCGTCCACGACGAGCCGCTGCGTGCCGACGCGCACCGCGAGTTGGTCACCGATTCGCTCGGCCCCGTGCAGCATCGTTCGCAGCCGCAGGTCAACGCCCCGTCGACGCACTTCCTGCTCAACCAGCGCGGCTACCGGCGAGTCCAGGTTCGGCATGACCTGGTTCTCGGCCTCGACAACAGTGACCGCCGCGCCACGCTCGGCCAGCGCCTCGGCCATCTCCAGCCCGATGTATCCGCCGCCGACGACGAGCACACTCCCGACACGGCCCGCGTCGAGTAGGCACCGCAGGCTGATCGCGTCCTCCAGGGTGCGGATCGTGAACACCCGCTCGTCGTCCAGACCGGGCAGTGGTGGGCGCACCGGCCGGCCACCGGTCGTCACGATGAGGCTGCCGTAGCCGAGGCGACGTTCGTGGCCGTCCTGGCTGACGGTGACGTGCCGTCGCTCCGGGTCGATGTGGCTGACGCTGGTGTGCAGCCGCAGGTCGATGCGTCGCCGGTCACGGAAGAACGTCGGTGGATAGGCGACGAGGTCGTCGGCCGAGGTCACCGATCCCGCGAGGTAGTACGGAATCCCGCACAACCCGTAGGCGGCGTACCCGCTGGCTTCGAGCACCACGATCTCCAGCGCAGGGTCGGTGCGGCGCGCGGCGGACGCGGCGGACATGCCTGCTGCGCCGCCTCCCACGACCACCAGTCGAGAGCCCACGGTTCGTTCCTCCTTGCGGCTTGACTAAGGACGAACGTAGGCGCGTCGCGCCCGAAGTCCCCATGTCCCTGGAGGGCGAAGCCACGGCCCAGGTTGGTACCCGCAGGACACAGACTCCCCGGCGTGTGGTTCGTACCGTCGAAAGCACCAGAACAGGCGTGCGGCGGCAGAGGAGACGGCGGATGTGGGACTGTCCCAGCTTCTTGGATCTACCCGAGCGTCCAGAGAAACCCCGCTCGTGCGGCCTGACGCATGTGCTCGACAAGGGCATGCCCATCCCCATCCTTGAGGCGATGCTGGCGCAGTCCGGACATCTCATCGACGTCCTCAAGATCGGCTGGGGCACGGCGTATCTCGATCCGGCGGTGAAGGACCGGGTGGCGTTGTGCCGGTCGGCAGGGATCGTGCCGTGCCTCGGTGGCACGCTGCTGGAGATCTGCCACGCTCAGCACCGGATCGACGAGCTGGTGGATTGGGCGACCGGCGTCGGTGTCAGCGCGATCGAGGTGTCCAACGGTCTGCAGGCGATCAGCCGGAGCGAGAAGACGTCGCTGGTGAACCGGTTGTCGCGGGAGTTCCTGGTGCTGGCTGAAACGGGCGCGAAGGACAGCGCCGCGCCCGTCGTGGTGTCCGACTGGGTGTCCGAGATGGCGAGCGATCTCGCGGCGGGCGCGCAGTGGGCGGTGGTCGAAGGGCGCGAGAGCGGCACCGTGGGCCTCTACCACCCGGACGGCAGCCTGCGCACCGACCTGGTCGACGCCATCGCCGCGCGGTTGCCGCTGGAGCGGGTGATCTTCGAAGCGCCCCGCAAGCAGCAGCAGGTGTGGCTGATCGAGCGGTTCGGGGCGAACGTCAACCTCGGCAACGTGCCGCCGGACGAGGTGATGCCGCTGGAGACGTTGCGGGTCGGCCTGCGGGCGGACACCGCCGTGACGCACCGGGCGGTGGTGGCGCGATGATTCCCGACCCAGCCCCGAACACGATGACCCGGCCCTACCGGGGCCTGTCGGTGCAGGAGACCGACGTGCCGCTGACCGAGGACGACCTGGTGCCGTTCCTGCTCGGCCGCGAGGTGTATCGCCGCACCGAGTATCTGGTGTTCCGGAACGGTGCCGACACCGCGCTGGTCGCGGTGCGCAAGGAGTCGTACGAGCCGTTGTTCTCGCCGGTGGTGGAGGCGCGCGTGTTGGCGAGCCCCAGCGAGGTCGTGTCGCTGCGCTCGCCGGAGACCGACGTCGGCAACGCGACGGCGTTGGCTCGCACCGCCCTGGCGCACGCGCGGCCCGGCGCCCGCGCCTACGTCGTGGAGGGGCGCTACGAGCACGTCAACTTCATTTGGGAACCGGCGCCGGTGCGGATCAAGGTCACCGAGGTCATCCCGCCGGAGCCGCCGAAGCTGTTCGCGATGGCCGAGCAGGTGGTGGCATTCGACGAGGACCTGCCGCCGATCGAGCTGGTCGCCGATCTTGTCGACATCCGCACCCTCACCGCAGAACACCCCGCCGCCGCGTACTTGCTGCCGTGTCGTGGTTCCGGCGTGCAGGTCGCGGGCACGGTGGCCTTTTTGGACACTCGTCCGGCGGAACGCCTGGACTGGACCATGGTCGGCTGCCAGCGTTCGGTCCAGTTCCACGAGCACTTCTACGGTGACGAGCCGCCCCGCGTGGACATCTGCCCTCGCGCGACGCGCGATCTGTCCGAGCCGACGCTTGCGAAATGTTGCCTGCTGGAACGCGGGGTCGAGTTCGAGGACTCCGCCGCGATCGTGCCGTGGGGGTCCAATCTGGACGAGATCCGGCTCGCGCTGCGGCGGCTCACCGGCGTGGACACCGCTAACACGCCGGACGCCGTCACGGTCGGCGCGGCGGGGGCGTAGCGATGTGCGCGCACATCACGGATTCCGTGCTGTACCGGCATCTGTGGGGCACCGACGAGACGCACGCGCTGCTCGACGACGGTCCGCGCGTGCAGCGCTGGCTCGACATCCTCGCCGCGCTGGCCGCCGCCCAGGCGGAGGTCGGCCTGATGCCGGACGACGCGGCGCGGGCGATCGCCGACCACGCCGACGTCGCCCTGCTCGACTTGGACGACGTGGCGGCCGAGACGCGTGCGTGCGGACATTCGACGCTCGGACTGATCCGGTGTCTGCGCCGGGTGTTGCCGGAGCCGGCGCGCGAGTGGGTGTACTACGGCGCCACGGTGCAGGACCTCACCGACACCTGGACCGCGCTGGTCCTACGTGACGTCGGGGCGCTGGTGGCGCGCGAGCTGGCCGACATCGAGCAGGCGGCACGCACGCTCGCGCAGCAGCATCGGGACACCGTGATGCCCGGCCGCACGCATGGCCAACCCGGTTTGCCGATCACCTTCGGGTTCAAGGCGGCGGTGTGGGCAGCGGAGCTGGGCCGCCACCGTGCCCGGCTGACGGAAGGACGTCGCCGTTGGGAAGTGGCGCAGCTGGGTGGTGCGCTGGGCACGATGGAGTTCTGGGGCGATGCGGCGTTGCCGCTGCTGGACGCCTTCGCCCGCCGGGTCGGACTGGCCGCACCGGACGTGCCGTGGCTGACCGCGCGCGACGGCGTGGCGGAGTTCGTGAACCTGCTCGCGCTGATCACGGCGACGCTCGGCAAGATCGGCCAGGAGGTCTACGCGCTGCAACGCCCGGAGATCGGTGAGCTGGCCGAGCCGGTCACCACGGGTCAGGTCGGCAGCATCACCATGCCGCACAAGCGCAATCCCGAGCTGTCCGAGCATCTGGTGACGCTGGCGCGACTGGTGCGCTCGGACGCCTCCGTCGCGGTGGAGGCGATGGTCGTCGAGCATGAACGCGACGGTCGCGCGTGGAAGACCGAGTGGGCGATCGTGCCCGAAGTGTGCCTCTACAGCCACACCGCGCTGCGACTCGCACACACGCTGCTCGACGGGCTGCGCGCCGACCCTGACCGGATGCGGGCGAACGTCGACGCGCACGGCGGGTACTTGGTCTCGGAGCCGGTCATGCGGGCGCTGGCGGCGCGAATCGGCAAGCACGCCGCGCACGAGGTGATCTACGAGGCCAGCCTGGCCGGGCGGGAACGCGGCGTCGACCTGCGGACGGCGTTGCTGGCCGACTCACGGGTGACCGCCCACCTCAAGGCCGACGACATCGACCGCTGCCTCGACCCGGAGGCCGCGTTGGGTGCGGCGCGGTCGTTCGTGGACCGCGTGGCAGGTGAGGCATGAACCGGCTGTTCACGCTGCCGCGCGTGTCGTTGGCGACGGTGCCGACGCCGTTGCAGCCCGCGCCCCGGCTCTCTGACACGCTCGGCGTCGAGGTGTGGCTGAAGCGCGACGACCTCACCGGGCTCGGGCTGGGCGGCAACAAGGCGCGCGGGCTGGAGTACCTCATCGGTGACGCGCTCGCGCAAGGCTGCGACTGCCTCGTCACCGGGGCGGGTCCGCAGTCGAACTGGGCGATGCTGGCCGCGCTCGCCGCACGCCGGACCGGCCTCGACCCGCATCTGGTGTTCTACGGCTCCCCCGGCGCTGGTCCCGCCACCGGGAACCTGCTGCTCGATGAGCTGATCGGCGCGGAGGTCCACTACACGGGCGATTCCGACCGCAGCTCGGTGGACCGGGTGATCGACGCCGTCGCCGAGAAGCTCCGCGTGATGGGACGTCGTCCGTACCGGCTGCCGAGGGGCGGCGCGACCGGTCTCGGCGCGACCGGCTACCTGCGCGCGAGCCTGGAACTCTCCGAACAGCTACTCGGAGCGGGCCTCTCCCCGAGCCAGCTGTGGCTGGCGACCGGATCGTGCGGCACACAGGCCGGCTTGGTGGCGGGTGCCCGCTGGCTCGCCGCGCCCTACGAGGTCGTGGGTGTCAGCGTCAGCAGGCCAGCGGCGGAATGCGTGCGGCGGGTCGACTCGCTCGCGAACGACGTCGCCGCGCTACTCGATCTGCCTTGTGTTCCCGGCGAGATCACCGTGCTGAGCGGCCACATCGGACCGGGATATGGCATCCCGTCCGACGAGGGCGACGCGGCCACGCGACTAGTCGCCCAGACCGAGGGTGTCTTCCTCGATCCGGTGTTCGCCGCCAAGGCGATGGGTGCGCTGGTGCGGCGGGCGCGGGAGAAGCCTCTGGTGGGGCCGGTGGTGTTTCTCGTCAGTGGTGGCGCGCCGACGTTGTTCGCCGGACGCGCGAGCACCTCACGTGGCGCGGCGGCGTTGGAGGCGGCCCTGTGAGCGGCACGTCACCCGAGGGGTACCTGGGCGCCGACGCCAGGATCACCAGCGGTCCCGCGCCGGAGCTTGTCGAGGCGGGTTATGCCGTGGAACTGGCGGACGCTCCCCTGCTGCACCACGGTCTCGGACTCGCCGATCTGGCGCACGTGCTCGCGTTGCGACGTGCCGGGGTGATCCCGGACGACGATGCGGCACGCCTGCTCGACGTCCTGCTCGACGTCCTGGACACGCCTGCCGAGGACTTCCCGTACGACGCGGTTTACGGTGACGCCTACAACAGCCGCGAGCGGGAGCTGGAACGCAGGCTGGGCAGCGTCGCCGGGTGGCTGCACACCGGGCGCACGCGGCGGGAGGCGGGCCGGATCGCGTTCCGCCTGGCGATGCGGGAGCGCGTCCTGGCGTTGCACGACGCGGTCGTGCGCTTCGTCCGCGCGCTGGTGGACCGCGCGAAACAGGAAGCCGACACCGTGTGGGCGGACACCACGTATCTGCAACCGGCGCAGCCGTCGACGTTCGGGCACTACCTCGGGGCTTTCGCGGAGGAAGGCGTCCGGCATCTCGACCGGCTCGCGGCGGCATACCGGTGGTTCGACCGCTCCCCGGCGGGCGTGGGCGGGGTGGCGGGCACGCGGGTGCCGGTGGACCGCGACGAGCTGGCCGGGCTGCTGGGGTTCGCGGACCTTGGCGCGCACACCCGCGACGTGATGTGGTCGGTGGACGGGCTCGCCGACGCCGCGCTGGCCTGCACGCAGGCGGCCACGACGGTCGATCGGCTCGCGGAGGATCTGGAGATCTTCGCTAGCCCCGGCTTCGGGTACGTGGCGCTGGATGCGTCGTTGTGCCGGGCGTCGGTGTTGTTGCCGCAGAAGCGCAACCCGTATGCGTTGGCGGTGATCCGGTCCGGGGCGAGCACGCTCATCGGGCGCACGACCGGGCTGCTGGTGGCCCAGCGCAGCCCGTCGGCGCGCACGGACAACTGGCTGCGCGCGTACGGCGAGCTGGCCTCGACGCTGGAGCTGTCCCGCCAGGTCGTCGCCCTCGGTGCGGAGGTGGCCGCGACCATGCGAGTGGACCGGGACGCATTGGCGGCCGCGGCGGGCGCGCACTTCACCGCCGCGGCTGATCTCGCTGAGGAGCTGGTGCTGCGGACGTCGGTGGACTACCGCTCGGCCTACCGGGTGGTCGGCAAGGCAGTGGCCACGGCTGTGGCGGCCGGGCGCACGGAGCTGACCTACGACGACCTCGCGCTCGCCGCGAAAGAGCTACGTGGCACCGAACTCGGCCTCGACCCCGACCACGTGCTGCGGACGCTCGACCCGGCGACCTGCACGCTCGGCAGAGACGTGCCCGGTGGCAGCGCCCCGGAGCGGGTGCGGGCGCACTGCGCCGACGTCGCCAAGCGCGTCAGCACCGCCGCCGCGTGGTCCGCCGACCGAGCGGTAGCGGCGCGGGTGGCGGAGGACGACCTCATCGAGCAGGCCCGCGCGGTCAGCACGGCGGAGTGAACACGTCAACTTCAGTGCGCGACACTCCTCACGCTTCGGTGATCACCCCGAGTACCTGCCAGGCGCGGGTGGCCAAGTGCAGGTGCAGATGCGTATCGGGGTCCCCGAGATCGTGACCCGAGACCTCTCTGATGCGTTTCAGCCGATACTTGAGGGTGCTGCGGTGGATCAGCAGCGTGTCGGCGGTTTGCTCGTGGTTGCCGCCGCAGTCGAGAAACGCGGACAGCGTGGCCACCAGATCACCGCCGTGTTCCCGGTCGTAGGTCAGCAGATCGTCCAGCCACTGTCGGGCAAGGTCCTCGATATCGCCCGGGTCGGCGACGCTGCCGAACACTTTGAGCACACCTAGATCGTCGAAGCACAGGCTACGTGCTCGGGTGCCGAGCAACCGCAACGCGAACTGGGCCTGCTGGTAGGACTGTGGGAAGCCGGACGCCCGCGCGCAGCGCCCACCGGCGACGAGGCGGCAAGACCCTTCTCCGAGTCTTCGCTGGATCGCGGTGTGCAACTTCTCCCACGGCATATCCGTATGGACGAGCAGGATCACCGCGTCGGCCCGGCTCACAAGCAGTGACCCGACGTCACATTCCGTGGCGGTTTGTCGGACAGCTCGGAACAACCGTTCCGAGCCAACTCCCGCGTCTGGTTGGACGATCACGACCCGGTGCGGTCGTTCCAGGTCGTACCGCAGGCCCTTGGCCCGCATGAGCACGCTCTCGCCGTCCGTGCCCGCGAGAAGATCCTCGACGATGTCCCTGCGCAGACGCAGTTCGGTCTCGGCGATATTGCGCACATGTGCCAGCTCGCTCGCCAGTACGGTCGCACCGTATTCGAGCGCCATGAGGTCTTGGGGCCGTGCGACGTCGTCCTGGTCGATCAACACCATCACGCCAAGGATCTCGTCACGCGCTCTCGCCAGGGCGAGCCACCGGTCGCCGTGACGGATTGACCTGCTCTCGTCCAGCGCCGCGGCAAGCATCTTGTCTCGGCGGCGTCCCGCCAGGTCGAGCCCAACCACATCGGATTCGATGCCCGCCGACGCTCCCCGCACGCCATCCCGGTATTCCACGACGACCGGAAGCCCGGTCAGTTCGTGCACGACGTTCGTGATGCCTTCCACACCGACTCCGGACGCGGCGGCGTCGGTCAGCCGTTGGTGGATTTGCATGCCCTGTCGCAGTGCCGCGACGGTCTCTTCCAACCTTTCGTTGAGCAAGGCCAACTCGCTGGCGTTGCGCCGTTCCATTTCGTGCATCGCCGCGTTCGTCAGCGCGAGGCCGGTCTGTTGGGCCAACACACGCAGCTGAAACTGCTCGTGCGGGCTCGGCTCCTGCTCTGATCCCGTGACGACGAACCCGGCGTTGCCTCGTAGGCTGCGCATCGGATATGCCCACGCCCAGCTTTCGGTGGGAAGGTCGACCGGGCCGCCCATCGCGCCAAAGGCCGAGATCTGGTCCTCGAGGTGGGCTCGCATGGCTCGCCCGGCACAGGGCCGCTTGGTCTGCCGCCACCCACCGTCGGCGAGCAGGATGCCCTCAACGTGACATCGGGTCAGTGAGGACACGGCCTCAGCGGCCAGCGCGAGCACGGAACTCGCATCGGCCGCTTCCGTCATGACCATGGACAACGCGAGTAGCGCACGCAGGTCGGACAGCTCTGCCCGATCCGTGCGGTCGGGGTGCAACGGCACCAGCGCCGACCGGGACGTCATGAGTACGTCAGCCTGCGGGCGGCGAGGAACTCGTCCGGTTTGAGGTAGTACGGGTTATCAAGCACCGCACCACCGAGCAGCACGACCGGATGCGTGCGCAAGATGTCGATGAGCAGCGCGCCGCCAAACCGGTCCAGATCGTACAGGCACACGATGACCTGCGGATGCTGGCTGACGAACCGGTTCAACTCCGACTCGTAGCACAGGAACTCGTCCATATCGGGCTTGTCGGTCAGGGCGCTGGGCATCTCCCCGATCACCCTGACGAAGTCGAACCTCGGATCAGCGAGCGTCCGCTCGACGGCGGTTTGCCAGTACTCCAGCATGTCGGCCATGACGAACTGCCCACCACGGAGATACGTCTGTTCTGGGGTCAGCACGTCAAGCACGCCGTGGCGCATGGCCGCGCCCGCCGCGTCGCCGAGCGCGGCGATCACCTCGGTGGGACCGACCGGCTCGACCACGCAAATGGTCTTGTCGCCCGCCTTGACTCCCTCTCGGAGAAAGGACAGCAGGATCTTGTCGCGCTCGTCGCGGCCGCGATAGAAGGCGCAGACATGGTCTCCGGGGTGCAGATCAACACCCGGCAGGCCGAGGACGACCGTGTCCTGCATGCGCGACCACCTCACCGCGACGCCGTCGGAAGTCTTGCCATGATTCCGCCGACGCTAGCCGCACGGCCACGGCCGCGACTCGACCTGGAGAGCTCAACACGAGCGGCGTGTTCGTCCCCCACGGTCAATCGTCACTGGCCGCAGGGGACGTCCGCCGGTCAGCGTTCGCCGGTCAGCTGTGCCCTGGCCAGGTCACGACCGGCCACGATCGCGCCGAGCTTTGCCTTGGCCACGTTGCGGCGCATCGATGCGATACCACAGTCGGTCGAGACCGATACTTGCTCCGGCGGGACCGCGTCGAACAGCCGGTGTAGCCAGCCCGCGATGGTCTCCGCCGTCTCTACACGCAGCAGTTCGATATCCACGACGCCGACACCAATGTCCTTGTCCTTCGGCCAGCCGCGCAGCGAGTCGACCTCCGCGAACTCGTGGCTTGCCATCTGGAAGTGGATCTGGTCGCAGTGCAGGTCGAACGCCCACGGGAACAGCCGGTTGCCCTTGAGGTCGAGGATGCCGGGCTGGCCTTCCTCGTGCCCGTAGCAGATATGAACGACCTTGTAGGCCGAGATGCCCTCGAACGCGGTGTTGATCGCGTCGATGATCCATTCCTCCGGCTCGAAGAAGGTGAGCGGCTCGGTGATCTGGATCATGTCGACGCCACGACGCTCCAGGTCGCGGAACTCCTCGTTGTACGCCTTCGCGACTTCCTGCGAGAGCACTTTGAGGTCGTGGTAGTGCCGGTCGGTGGACAACGCGGCGAGCGTGGCGGGGCCGAGCGACGCGTTGATCTTCAACGGCGCGTCCGTCACCAGCCGCACCGCCTCAGCGATCGGTTTGAACACCGGACGCCGCCAGGCCACCTCGCCGATCACGCTGGGTTTGTAGATCGGCAGGTCGAACGCGCCGACCTGGATTCGGTCGCCATATCCGGCGTAGCCGTCCAGCTTGTGCGCCATGGCGTGGAACAGCTCGGCATACTCGTAACCGGTCTCGTTCTCGTAGTACTGGCCGCCATCAGTGACAACGTCCAACCCGACGTCGAGCATGTCGTGCACGGCGAGGCTCACCGCGTGGTGGTACAGCTCGCGAGCACGGTAATCGACGAACTCGGGCGCGTGCACACCGATCGGCAGAATCCTGCCCTCGAGAAAGATGGGACGCGGATACGCCCCGACGATCGTGGCGGGCAGCAGGATGTCATTTCCCCGGACCTTCATCGCACTCTCCTTGTTGTGACGACTGTCACGGCGATCGTGCCGCCGGCGACCGCACTCGGGCTTCGACCTTTACAGCTCAATCCCCGCTGCGGGTTGAGCTGTACGGGTCGAGGACTTTCGCCACCGTGACTCCCTAGCGTCAGCGATGTCACCAGCAGCAACCGGGCGGCACACCCGGTGCCACGAGGAGGCTCATCATGACCCAGCCCACCCGCGTAGAACTGCCCGCCAGACTCACGCTGCGGTGTTCGGAGTGCGGTTCGACGCACACCGCGCTGGCGCTGCATGACGAGGCGCTCAGGCGTGCCCGGCGCTGTCCGGAGTGCTCGGCGACCTGTGAGGTCGTCGCGACCCATGTGGTCTCGCTCGGCTGTTCGTGCTGCTGACACCGCCTATTCACCACGAAGGAGCCCATCATGCGAATCGGCAGCAACGACGTCTTCCTGCCCACGATGAACATGGCCTATTCCAACCCGAAGTGGTACGACTTCGTCGCGGCCGGCTACAACGTGCCGTTCGGCGCGTTGGTCGAGGACACGGTTCAGGCCGAGGTCTTCAAGGACGCGCTGTGGGGCGTGATCGGTGACCAGCAGCGCGCGGGGATGGACGTCGTCGCCGACGCCCGGCTGTTCGCCGCGGGCAACTACTCCGGCGTCGTCACGTACTACTACGGCAGGCTGGCCGGGTTCGCGCCGTACGGCCCCAACGTCAAGTACCCGCTGTACTCGACGTTGCGCTCGCCGACGTGTGTCGGCGACATCTCCCGCGCCGCGCCGATGATGACGCCGATCGCCGAAGCGCTGACGGAACTCACCGACGCGCCGTTGAAGATCCAGTGGACGGCGGCGGGGACGCTGACCGGGCTGTCCGCGGACAACCACTACGGCAGCGACGCCGAGCGCGCCTTCGCTATCGCCGAGGCACTCAACGAGGACATTCTCGAGGTGGACGCGATGGACCAGGTCGCGATCCTGCAGCTCGACGAGTGGTTCTGGCCGTACGAGTACGAGGACTGGAGCATCGAGGCGTTCAACCGCACGGTCGCCGGTGTCCGCAACGCCAAGGTCATGGTGCACCTGTGCGTCGGGAACTACCGGGGTGGTCGTGGTTATCGGCCCGACGACACCGCCGTCCCCGGTGAAAGCGCGTTCGACCTGCATGCTCGCCGCGGCGAGTCGCTCGTCTACGAGTCCGTGCTTCCCCGGGTGTACGAGGCCAACATCGACATCCTCAACCTGCAGGTGATCGAGGACTCCGATGAGGGAGTGCTGGACGCGCTGCGCAAGCATCCCCTTCCAGACGACATCGACTTCGTGTGCGGCGTGATCGACCCGAAGTCGACCTACGTCGAGACACCGGACGAGGTCGCCGACCGGATCGAGCGTGTCCTTGAGGTGGTGCCCGCCGACCGGCTCGGGCTGACCACCGGGTGCGGGCTCAAGAACCTGCCGCGCCTCACCGCGTTCCAGAAGCTGCGGTCACTGGCGGACGGCGCCGCGTTGGTGCGGCTGCGTCACCAGCTCGGCACCGGCACCACAGCGACCACGGCAACCGCCTGATACGAAACGAAGGAGCCATCATGCGTGTCCGCGACACCGACATCCTCCTGCCAACCACCATGGTGGGCAGCTATCCCCGCCCGACCTGGCTGACCGGCAAGGTGTTCGGCGAGTATGACGAACCCGACTACATCGACTACGGCACCAAGGAACGGTTCTGGGACGCCGTGCAGCTCTGCGTCGACGACCAGGTCCGCGCCGGTCTCGACGTGCTGGCCGACGGGCAGCAGTACTTCGAGACCGAGACCATGCACGAGTACGGCCAGGTGTTCCACTTCTGGGCGCACCACCTCAAGGGCTTCGCCCGCTGGGGTGACCCGATCGCCATCGACCTCTACAAGAAGTTCCACGCGCCGATGGTCACCGGCGACGTCGAATGGGTCCGGCCGATCTACGCTCCCGCCGCGGAAGCCGCCCAGTTCGCCGCGAACGGCCAGCCGGTGAAGATCGCGGTACAAGGTCCGCTGTTCCTGGCGCACTGCTGCACCGACAACCACTACGGCGAGATGAAGCCGCTGGCGATGGACATCGCCAAGGCGTTCAACGCGGAGTTCAAGGACCTCGCGGCGCGCGGCGTCGACTGGATCCAGATCCACGAACCGCTCACCTACTATGGCGAGGAGCCGTGGTTCCTCGAGGTGCTGAACACCGCGTTCGAGGGCGTGGACGCGCACCGGATCTGGCACATCTGCTACGGCAACCAGGGCGGCAACCCCGGCGTCGCCGACCAGCGCGGCCAGGACATGTTCCCGTTCGCGTTCGACGCCGACGTCGATCAGATCCACATCGAGGCGGCTCGCAGAGGTCCGGGCGATCTGCCACACCTGGCGGGTCTGCCAGAGCGGATGAGCCTCGGGGTCGGCGTGATCGACGTGAAAAGCACGGTGATCGAGACGCCGGAGTCGGTGGCGGAGCTGCTGACGACGGCCGCGGAGCACGTGCCCGCCGAGCGGATCTGCGTCAGCACCGACTGCGGCATGCTCAACCTGAAACGAGAACACGCCCAGCGCAAGCTGCACGCGCTCGTCGAAGGCACCCGCATCGCCCGCGACCGGTTGTCCTGATTGGACGTATGAGTGAACATCGGGAGTTTTCTCGCCGAGGCGGCCCGGACTTACCCCGGCCGGGCCGCCCTCACCCGTGGCACGACGACGCGCACCTACGCGGAGCTACACGCCCGAGCCGGCGCGTTCGCGGCAGCATTGTCTGAGGCTGGGCTCCGCAGGGGTGACCGAGTGGTGGTGTGGAGTCACAACCGCCCCGAGGTCGTCGAAACCTACTTCGCCTGCTGGCACATCGGCCTGGTCGTTGTGCCGGTGAACGCGAAGGTGACGGTCGACGAGGTCGCGTTCCACATCAGCGACTCACGAGCGACGGCACTGGTCTACAGCGAAGACTTCGCTGACGGGGCGGCGAGCATCCCCGGTGTGCGACGCATCGGAATCGGGCCGGAGTACGAGGCGCTGCTGGCGCGGCACCAGGACGCCAGCCAGGGCGGCGTTGAGGTCGTGGACGTCGCCCCGGACACACCTGCCTGGTTGTTCTACACCTCGGGTACCACCGGTCGCCCCAAGGGTGCGATCCTGACGCACGCCAACCTCGCCTTCATGGTCGTCAGCTGGTGCGCCGACCTGCATCAGCTCCAGCCAGAGGACGTCGTGCTGCACTGCGCACCACTCTCCCACGGCGCTGGGTTCCATGCGCTCGTCACCGTCGCGCGCGGCGCGCACGCCCTCGTGCACGACCGGTTCGATCCGGCAGTCGTGCTGGACGCGATCGCGGCACACCGGGTCACCGCGACATGGCTGGTGCCGACACAGATCCGGATGCTGCTCGACCATCCGTCGCTCGCGACCGCGGATCTGTCTTCGCTCACGCATATAGTCTACGGCGGTGCCCCGATGCACGCGGCCGATCTCGCCGAGGCGGTGAAGCGCATCGGGCCGGTGTTCGTGCAGCTGTACGGGCAGGGCGAGTCACCGATGACGATCACCTACCTGCGCAGAGAGGAGCATCGTCCTGATCGGCCCGACACCGAGGTGCTGACCTCGACCGGCGTGGCCCGCACCGCCATGGAGGTGCGCGTCGTCGATGCCGACGGAGTGGCCGTCGCTCCGCGCGAGGCTGGCGAGATCATCGTGCGAGGCCCGGCGGTGATGACTGGGTACTGGAATCGGCCGGATGCGACGGCGGAGTCGTTGCGTGATGGCTGGCTGCATACCGGTGACGTGGGGATGCTTGACGAGCGTGGGTACCTGTACGTCCTTGATCGGATGAAGGACCTCATTATCACCGGCGGTAGCAACGTCTACGCTCGCGAGGTTGAGGAGGTGCTGCTGCGCCATCCGGCCGTGCACGAGGTCGCTGTCTTCGGCGTCCCAGATCGCACCTGGGGCGAACTGGTCGTCGGAGCGGTCGTGCCGGACACCGAGGTCGACCCGGATGAGCTGATCGTCTTCTGCCGTGAGCGGATGACCAGCTTCAAGCGTCCACGCCGCATTCACGTGCTCGACGCCTTGCCTCGCAACGCCTACGGCAAGGTGCTCAAGCGTGAGCTGCGCGCTCAACTCGGCGCCGGCGGCACCGGCCCGGACCATCGGGCTACCTCGACCAAGACCCTGCTTCCCGAACATCCCTGAGACAGTCGCGACGAGCCGGTGTCCCTGGTGAGTACATTGACGCTGCCAGCGGTACACAGAACGGGGTCGGTGCCCGGGACCGGCGTGAACCACGCGCCGGTCGACAGCTGGACGACGCCGGGCAGCAGGTCGTCGTCCAGCACGGCACCCGCGAGGCATGCGCCACGGTCGTTGTAGACCCGCACCAGGTCGCCATCGACAATTCCCCGTGATGCCGCGTCGGCGGGATGCATCCTGATCGGCTCGCGACCGGCCACTTTGGACGCCTGGCTGTAGGGGCCGAAGTCGAGCTGACTGTGCAGCCGCGTCGCCGGATTGTTGGCCAGCAATACCAGCGGAAACCACTCGGCACGAGGCGATCCGTGCCACTCCGCTGGTGCCAGCCACGCGGGATGGCCGGGGCAGTCTTCGTAGTCGAACGACGCGATCGTCGCGGAGTACAGCTCGATCCGCCCGCTCGGTGTGCGCAGTGGATGCGCCATGGGGTCGCGGCGGAAGTCCGCGAAAAGCACGCTCGGTTGCGGTTCCGGTAGCGTGACACTGCCCGCCGCCCAGAACGCGCCGAAGTCCGGCAGGTCGGGGTTTCCCGTCCGCTGCCGCCAGTCCTCGTAGAGGTGCCGAAGCCACTGCTCCGCTGTGCGGTCTTCGGTGTAGGCCTCGGCCACGCCGAGTCGAGCCGCCAACTCAGCGAAGATGGCGTAGTCGTCCCATGCTTCGGCGTAGGGATCGGCGCACCGGCGCATCGCGGTGAGCACGGCATCGGCACGGGACGCGCCGATGTCGTCGCGCTCCAGCGTTACGGTTGCCGGTAGCACGATATCGGCGTGCCGGGCCGTGGCGGTCCAGTACGGCTCGTGCACGACGATCGTGTTCACGCGGCGCCAGGCCTCGCGGAGCTTCGTGAGCTGCTGGTGGTGATGGAACGGGTTGCCGCCACACCAGTAAATGAGCTCGATGTCCGGATAGCGATGCCGTCGACCGTCGTAGTCGTACTCCCGCCCCGGGTTCAGTAGCATGTCGGCGATCCGGGCTACCGGGATCGCGGTCGTAACCGGGTTGGTGCCCTGCGGCAGAGTCGGCAGCGACCAGGTCTGTGCCGGAAGCCCGTTGTCCGCCATCGAGCCGTAGCCGTGTCCGAACCCACCCCCGGGTAGCCCGATCTGACCGAGCAGGGTCGCGACCAGCACCGCGGCCCACACCGGCTGTTCACCGAACTCCGCGCGCTGCAGCGCGTAGGTGACGGTCAGCATGGTGCGCCGCGTGCTCATCGCCCGTGCCAGTTCGGTGATCGCCGCTACGTCGATGCCGCACAGTGCCGCGGCCCAAGCGGGGTTCTTGGCGATCCCGTCCGCCTTTCCAGTCAGATACGGCACCACGCGGTCGAACCCAGTGCAGTGTGTCCGCACGAAAGCCGCGTCGTACCGGCGTTCGGTGACGAGGACGTACGCCAGCGCCAGCAGGAAGGCGGTGTCGGTGCCCGGCCGTACCGGCAGCCACCGCGCGCTGAGCTCCTCGGGAATGTCGGCGCGGTCAGGTCCGACGATAACGAACTCGACTCCCCTGTCCGCCATCGACCGCAGGTGCTCGCTGACACGATGCCTGCTCACCCCACCGGGTGCGACGGCGGTGTTCTTCGCGGGAAGCCCGCCGACGCACACCATGAGCTCGGTGTGCTCGGCGAGCACCTGCCAGCTGGTCAACGCGCCCAAGACCTCGACCCCACCGCCGAGGATGTGCGGGAGAAGCACCTCCGAGGTACCGACGCTGTACGTGTTCACCGACCGGACGTAGCCACCGAGGGTGTTCAGGAACCGGTGCACCTGGCTCTGCGCATGATGGAACCGGCCCGCGCTCGACCACCCGTAGGAGCCGCCGAAGACGGCGTCCGGCCCAGCCGTGTCGTAGACCCCGCGCAGTTCGTCCGCGAGCACGTCGAGCACGTCGTCCCACGACATCGACACGAAGGCGTCCTCGCCACGGCGTCGGTCGGGGCCACGACCTCGCTCCAACCAGCCTGCCCTGACATAGGGCCGGTCGATGCGCAGCGGATGGCGTAGCGAGCCGACCAGGTTGCCGAGCAGCGGTGAAGGTGCGGTGTCCGAAGTGGATGGTCGCACGGCGGTGACGTCCGCGTGACCGTCCACGCCATCGGCGCCGTCGCGCACGATGGGGCTGAACGCACCCCAGTGCGCGAGGTGCGTCGGCACCGTGTCGCTCACCTTGGGCTCACAGCGCCGTCCAGCCCCCGTCGACGGTCAGTGCGTGCCCGGTGAGGTAGCTCAGCCGCTCATCGGCGAGCAGCCCGATGGCGTCGGCGATCTCGGTAGGCTGGGCGACCCGTCGCATCGGGATGTTCTCCTCGACCCGGCTCCGCAGCTCGGGAACGTCGAGCCGCCACTGCGTCATCGGCGTCTGCACGAAGCCGGGACACACGGCGTTGGACCGGATACCATCTGTGGCATAGTCGACCGCGAGAGACTTGGCGAACAGCAGAGCCGCACCCTTCGACGCGGTATAGGCGCACCGCGCGGGGAACGCCACCTGCCCTGCCACCGACGCCACCGTGATGACGTGACCTGATCCCTGCGCGAGCATCACCGGCAGCACGACCCGGGAGCACAGGAACAGCCCACGCACGTTCACCGCGTGCACGCGGTCCCATTCCTCGATCGGCGTCTCGTGACACCGGCCCGCCGCCTGCGATCCGGTGATTCCCGCGTTGTTGACGAGCAGATCGATACGCCCGATCGTTCGCACGACAGTGTTGATCGCTTCGCGCATCGATTCGGCGTCGGCGACGTCCGCCGCCAGCCCGATGCCTTCGGGCCCCGCGGCCGCCTTGGCCGCGTCGAGATCCAGATCGAGTACCGCGAGCGTGTACCCGTCCGCCGCAAGACGTCCGCACGTGGCGGCGCCGATCCCTGAACCGCCGCCCGTCACCACGGCGACACGCTGTGGCTCACTCATCCCAGGCATCGCTGATTACCTCCGCTCACAGGTTCTCGAGCCGCTTGCGACCAGCACGCAGCCGGGACAACTGCACGAAGTGCTCCGGGTTGAGGAACAACTCGTTCATCCACCCCAGCGTGTCGATCGTCAGGCCTTCAGGGCGGTGGATGAGGTAGTCCAAGTACTGGAAAGCATCCTTGGCCCCGTAACCCACGTGGTGCGCGCCGACCACCTTCCGCGAGGTGCCGTCGACAACAAGCTTCTGGAACCCGGACAGCTCCGGCTTCCGGAACGCGTACAGCATCGTGCCCTCCGCGCACGGCAACGGCAGGTTGGGTGTGTCGAGACCTTCGACGTACGGCGGCATCTGAATGATGATCACGTCGTCGTAGGCGGCGCGCGCCTCGGCCTCGGTCAGCCCGACCCAGGTGACCTCGTAGGTGGTGTGCAGGAAGTCCGGGTATTCGGTGAAGTCGAACTCCAGGTCCTCACCCATGATGTTGCGCGCGGCGGTCACACCCGACTTGCGTGCCTTGAACATCTCCATCGGGCCGTCGATCATGTCGCCGACCGCGTAGACGCCAGGCACGCTCGTCTGCATCCGCTTGTTCACCACGACCCTGCCGGTCTCGCCGACGTCGATGCCAAGTGCCTCCTGCGCCTGGCCGACGTTGGGCCGTTCCCCCGTGCCAAGGAAGACGAAGTCGGTCGCCAGCTCGGCTTCCTCACCGGACTCCAGGCGCACGGTGACGCTGGTGGCGCGGCCGTTCGTGCCGTTCACCGAGACGGGATGGGCACCTTCGAGAATGGTCATCCCGCGCTTGCGCATCCCGTCGACGACGTAGGTCCGCAGGTCCTCGTCGACGTGGTGCAGTGCCTTGGTCCGCATCAACGGTGAGCGCGACACGATGGTCGTCTCGCACCCGGTGGCGTTGAAGAACGAGCCGTACTCCATGGCGACCTTGCTGCCGCCGATGATGACGCACTGGGTTGGCTCGTAGTCGAGTTCCTCGACCAGGCTGACGAAGTCGTAGACGCCGTCGAGATCGAGGCCGGGGATCTCGGGGTCGACCGGCCGCGCGCCCATCGACAGCACGAGGTTCTTGGTCGTGAACCTGCGGCCCGCCGCCTCGACGGTGTTCTTGTCGATGATCGTCGCGTGGGCGTTGAGGACGTACTCGGCCTCCAGCTGCTCCTTGGTCTGCCAGTTCATGAAGGCGTGCGCGGTGCCCCTGCCCGCGAGGAACACCTTCACCAACTCGAGAATGCTGGCGCGCGACGAGTCGAACTTCGGGAAGAACAGCTCGTCGGAGAACCACCGCATCCTGTCGAGCTCCTCCGCGGCCTCGGAGAACAGGTGGTGCGGCACGCACGCCTGGTGCGGGCACGAGCCACCGAGGAACGGCCAGGCGTCGATGATCAGCGGCCTGCCACCCATCGCCTTCATATAGGCAGCGCCGAACCGACCCGCCGCCCCACCACCGACGAAGATCGCGTCGTAGATCGGGTCCGGGTCGCCGGCGAGGTTGAGCAACGGCTCCGAGTTCGAGTCCGCGAGCGACCGCTCGATCAGATCGTTCCATTCGCCGAGGTTGTAGTGCTGGTTCCTGATGTCCACGTGCCACCGCCTGAAGTGAGATGTCGGTTAACTGAACTCGACGGTAGAAGTCGACCTGCGCTCCTGGCTTCGGCCCGCCAGGGCGAGGGACTCGGAAATGGTTGTCTGCTTGGGACAGGAGGGCTCAGGAGACTGGCCTGACAGCGCGAGGATCTTGCAGGCCAGCTGTGCCTCGAAACGGCTTTCCTGATCGGCGAGGCGCAACCCTGTCAAATCGGCGACCCGCTGTATTCGGTACGCGACTGTCCGGTGATGGACGCACAACATGCTGGCCGTCTGTCTCGTGCTACATCCGGCTGTCAGATAGGCACGCAATGTGCGCAGCAGCTCGCTGCCGTGGGATGCGTCGTAATCCAGGACCGGTCCAAGCACCTGACGCGCGAAGGAATCCAGATCTTCCCGGTTCGCCGGCGCGAGCAGAAATCGGAGCACTCCCAGATCCTCGAACAGGCCGGGCGCGTGACCTGGCAGCGCGGCGGAACACGCGAGCAATGCCTCCTGCCAGCCCGTGGGCATGCCGGTCATCTCCCGGACCACGCCGCCGACACCCACTCGGGCGCTGAGGTCGTCCGGCCAGGTCAACGTGGCGAACGTGGTCGCGAGACGGCGTAGTGCGGGCAGCGCGACACGCTTCGCACGCGGGACGATAATGGCGAAACGATCCGCCCGGCGTGCCAGGACGGCGTTACGCGCCCCGTACCTCTCCAGTTCGCTGCTGATCAACCGGGAGCACTGGACTCGAGCCCGTTCCAACTGCTCGGGATCGGCTGCATGCGACGCCGTCTCGGCCGAACGATGCAGTTCGATGGCGACCACCCGTGCGGGCAACGCGAATCCCATGCCGAGGTGCCGCGCCCGTACGCCCGCTTCCACCGCGTCGGGCACCCGCCCTTCCAGCACGTCCCACACGAACTCCGATTGCGCCCGCCTGCCCGCGGCGACCGCGGCCTCCTTCTGGGCCAGAAACAGTGCGGTTACCACGGCCGCCTGCTCGGCGGCGAGCCGCGCCCCCGCTGGCGGAGTGTCCGCGAACAACAATGCGAGGTGACCAAACGTCATGCCGGACGCCCGTACTCTCGCTATCAGCATCACCTGCTCGCCCGCGGGGTATTCCGCGACGGAATCGCCGTCCGCCGCCGCTGACATCACGGCGCCACGCACGTGGTCGAGCCATTTCGCGGACGGGCGACGCGCGCCGTTCGTCGCGGTACCAAGCACCCTGCCGTCCTCGCTGATCACTGCCGCCGCCGCGGTCATGAGCCTGCTGACGGCGGTGAGAATCGCCTCGACGTCGGTGCCTTCCGCGGCGATGCTGAGCAGTTCGGTGTGCACGGCCAGTTCGTTCACGGCGTGCTTGTGCCGCTCCGCGAGTTCGTTTCTGGCGGCTTCGGCCGCGTCCGCACGCAGCCGCAGTGCGCGATGGGCCTCGGCGTTGTGCAGGGAACCGACGCACAACTCGGCCAGCGTGGCGAACACACTCTCGTCCTCGTTCGTGAACGGGACACGGTGTCGCCGCCACGCGCACAACACCCCGATCACCCGGTTCTCCCATGACAGTGGAACCGCGATCGCGGAGCAGGTTCCCTCGACGTCGGACAGAGCGAGAAACTCCGGCGCCGACCGCGGATCGGTCGAGTAGTCGTCGATGCGCTCGGGACGACCCGCGAGGGCTACCCTGCCTGCCAGCCCTTGGCCGGGGCGAATGCGTAGGCGGCCGGTGTCGAAGCGGGTGTTGCCGATGGCGCACCGCATCTCCAGCTCATCATCGGGACATCGGAGCAGTACGCCCGCGATGTCAGCACGCAGCAGGTGGGCGGTCGCGTCCGCGAGCGCGACCAACACCTCGTCCGGCTCGAGCGACGAGACCACGCGAGCTGCCATACGAGCTAGGGCGAGCCCAGGAGCGCAGCCAAGCCAGGAGTGGTGCACCAGCTGCCCCAGTGCGCGTAGGGCCTCCAGATCAGCTCCGTCGAACGGCACCGCGGCAGATCGGGACACGATCAGGTCGGTGCGCGGGTCGATGGAGACGGTGGCGACCGGTCGACCGTCGGACCAGCTCATCCCTTCCGGCGGCCGTGGCGTCAGCGCTAACGGCAGTTCACCCAGTGAGTCGAGCAACATCGGGTGGCCGTCCTGCCATCGCACCACCGTGGCGATCTCAGCGCCGAGGAGCGGGCGCGCGGCCATCACGGCGACGCCCGCGACCGCTTCCGGGCTGTCGGCCGTTGCCACCGCCAGTTCCGCGATGAGGCGGGGCCATCGGATCTGCCGGCGACTGTCGTCGAGGGTCAGGTTCGTCCGCGCGCGGCGCTCATTACTCGTCGTGAAAGTGTGCCCCATTGTGCCGCTCCTCGGCCGCGATTCCGGCTACCGCTGGGCTAGTCCGCCGACCGCAGTCAACGCCTCCGCGTCAACTCGGCGCGATGTCTCACATGGACAAGTCGAGCCCCGCCGTTTGTCTCGACCGGCGCATGGCGCACCCGCTTCCCGCCGCGCGAGGTCGCTCAGCGCGTACCGGGGTCCGGACCCGTTGACTGCCACACCTGGGTAAGCGATCCGGCGTAGGTTTTCCCGTCCGCACATGGTCCCTGCCGCACACCGCGCTGTTGCATGAACCGCGCCAGACCCATGCGAGCAAGGAGTACGCCATGACCGCATCCATCCACGCCATCGATGTCGACTTTCCCCGTACCGGCCTGCTCCGGCCGGTCTCGGACGAGGAGCGGGCCGCCTACGAGCGAGACGGTGCCGCGATCGTCCGTGGCGTCATCGCCCCCGACTGGATCGAGTACATGCGCGAGGCGGTGACACGGCTGCTGGACAGCCCCGATCCGTCCTCGCAGAACTACGCCGACGACGGGGATCCGAGGTTTTTCTCGCTGACCTTTCCCTGGCTGTTCGACGATGCGTTCAAGGCATGGGCGATCCACGGCCCGCTCAAGGACATCGCACATCAGGTCATGACCGACGCGCGGAGCATCACGTTCTTCTACGACCAGGTGTTCGTGAAGGAGCCCGGGGCGACCAAGGCGACGCCGTGGCATCAGGACTTGCCGTTCCTGCCCGTCACGGGCGAACAGCAGATCCGACTGTGGGTGCCCTTCGACACGGTCACCGCGGACGGCGGGGCGATCCACTATCTCAGGGGTTCCCACAAGTGGAACGTCATCTACCACCCGATCGGATTCAAGGACATCCCGATCATCACCGACACCTACGTGAAGTCGCCGTACGAGGACATGCCGGACTTCGAAGCCGAGTACGACTCGTACGACTGGCTGATCGCGGAAGCTGAGCCCGGTGACGTCCTACTGCACCACCCGCGCACCGTCCACGGTTCCCTCGGCAACAAGACCAACAACTACCGCAGGGCGGTCACCAGCTTCTATGTCGGCGACAAGGCGACGTGGAATCCGCACCCGGCGAACATGTTCCACAACAAGAGCCTCACCGGACACGTCACCGCACCCGATCTGACTCCCGGCGCCCCGCTGGAGTGCGAGATGTTCCCGCGCGTCTGGCCGTGAGGACCGCACGCCGGACACGCTCGCGCAATCGCCGCAGCGAGGCTTTGCCCGTCCGCACATTCCCATGGCACTGGCGGCGCTGTTTCAGTGCTGACAGGTCACTCCCAATCGAGTCATCACATCACCTCCGCTCACGAAAGGTTTGTCATGCGTATCGGAAATCAGGAAGTACTGCTGCCAGCGACCATGGTCGGCAACTACCCGGAACCCCGCTGGTATCGCGGTGAATCGTTCGCTCGCTACCCAGGGCTGCCCGGCAACCTCGTCTTCGACTCGATCTCCAAGGAGGCGCTCGAAGACTGCATCCAGTGCATCGCGCGGGACCAGGAACGCGCCGGTCTCGATCTCATCGCCGATGGTCGAGTCTTTGGTGGCGAGGACGCCTACGCCCAACTGCTGTACCACTACATGGAACGGATGACGGGATACGAGCTGAACGGTCCGAACCTGCCGGTTCCGATCTACAGCGCGCTCTACGCGCCGACCTGTGTCGGTGAGGTACGGCGGCGCTATCCGTTCCACCTCGACACGCTGAAGGCGCTACGCCGCTCGACCGATCGTCCGATCAAGGTGTCCTATACCGGAGTCGGCGCCATGACCGCGGCGACGAACAACACCTACTACTCCGACATCAAAGAGCTCGGTCTCGCGTTGGCCAAGGCGATCAACGAGGACCTCAAGGATCTGGCTGACGTCGGCGTCGACGCGGTCCAGCTCGACGAGTTCGTCTGGCCGTACGGCATGGGCGACTGGGAGATCGAATGCCTCAACGCCGCGGTGAAGGGCGTCGACGCCCAGATCTGGCTGCACGTGTGTTGGGGCAACTGGGGTGGCACCCCTGCCTACTTGCCTTACGAAGGCGACGACGAGGACAAGGACCTGGGCATTTACAACCTCGAGCGCAGGCCGGAAGGCTCGACCGAGACGACCGAGCGGGCACGCAGCATCTTCCCCAAGGTGCTCGGCGCCGACATCGACGTGCTGAACTACGAGGTCGGCCGGACCGGTCCCGACGACCTCAAGCCGCTCGCGGACAACAACTGGGACAAGGCGTTCGTGGCGGGCGTCATTGACGTCAAAAGCCTGATCACGGAGACGGCGGACGAAGTGGCGGATCGGATTCGTGCGGTCATGGAGTATGTGCCGATCGAACGACTCGGCGTGACCACAGACTGCGGCCTACCGAATATGCCCCGCATGATCGCCGCCAACAAGCTGCGCGCGCTCGCCGAAGGGGCAGCGATCGTCCGGGCCGAGCACGGGGCGTGACACGTGGCGACCGAGAACACGGCACGGCGCCGCTGACCTCAGCTCGTCTCGGCCTGTCCTCGATCGTCCAGCTCCAGCAGCAACCGCTTCGTGCGCTGGACGGCGGCTGCCGAGTCGTCGCCGGTGCCGAACACGGTCGGCCACAGCTCGGTGACACCCGCGTCAGCGAACCGTCGCAGTTGCTCGGCGACCTGTTCCTCGGTGCCCACCACGGCCAACTCGCCCGGTGACGCGACACCTTCCCGCTCGAAGAGCCGCTGGTAGTTCGTCAGGGTCCCGTACCGTGCGAAAAGTTCGCTCGCCCGCGCACGTCCGGCGTCGCCGTCATCGCAGACGGTCAGTGGCACCCCCGCGATCACGCGCGGCGCCCTGGCCGTCGACTCCGCCAAGGCGGGCTGGATGACCGACTCAACCGTGCGAGGCCCGGCCAGCCAGGTAACGACGCCGTCGGCCAGGTCCCCGGCGACACGTGTCATCAACGGGGACAGCGCCGCGACGACCACCGACACCGGACTCGCGCCGGGCACGTCGAAGCCGCCGTGTACGGAGAAGAACTCGCCGTCGTGCTCGATCGAGCCGTCGCGGAGCACCGGAACCAGCACCGAGAGGTAGTCACGCATGTGCGCGGCGGGTTTCGTGTACGGGATGCCGTACAGCCCCTCGATCGCGGGCTTATGCGACACACCCACCCCGAGTGTCAGCCGCCCGCCGCTGAGCGCCTGCACCGTCGCCGCCTGCTGCGCGAGCGCGACCGGATGCCGAGGGTAGGTCGGCACGACACCAACGCCGAGCTCGATCCGACTGGTTCGGGAACCGGCGACGGACAGCGCGCTCAACGCGTCGATACCCCGAGATGTGTGGATCGTCCACGCGGCGTCGAACCCGTCTGCTTCGGCCTGGGTGATCTGCTCAACGACGTCGCCCGGCGGGATCGGCTCACCGATCACCTCGCCGCCAACGCCGATCCCGATGCGCATCACCCGAGTCTGACACACAGGTTGTCCACACAGGTTGTCCTGGTTGGGCAAGCCGCGCGCGAGACTTCGCCCCGTCGTGTCGAGTCGGCGCGCGCCGATTTCGGTCACCGTGATGGCATGAACTCGCAGACGCAGCAGGACCCCGTGCAGGCCGTGACCGAGATCGTGGCGCGGGCGCGTGGCGCGCAGGAGGCGATCGCGCACTACACCCAGCAGGAGGTGGACGACCTCTGTACCGCGGTGGGGTGGGCGGTGGCGCGCCCGGATCGCGCGGAGGCGCTGGCCAAGCTCGCGGTCGATGAGGGTGGCTTCGGCAACTACGCCGACAAGGTCACCAAAATCAGCAAGCGGGTGCTCGGCGTGCTGGGCGACATGCGCGACGTGGCCACGGTGGGCGTTGTCGAGTCCGACTCGGCTCGCGGACTCACCAAGATCGCGAAGCCGGTCGGCGTCGTCGCGGGCCTGATCCCGACCACAGGTCCTGACGCCACCCCGCCGGTGAAAGCGTTGTTCGCGCTCAAGGGCCGCAACGCCATCGTCGTCGCGCCGCACCCGAGGACGGCCGACACCACGGCGACGGTCGTGGCGTTCATGCGAGAGGCGTGCGAGCAGGTCGGCGCACCGGCGGATCTGGTGCAGGTGCTGGACAAACCGTCGCTCGCCAAGACGCAGGAACTGATGCGCCAAGCCGACCTCGTCGTCGCCACCGGTGGTGCGGCCATGGTCAAGGCCGCCTACAGCTCCGGTACTCCGGCGTACGGGGTCGGTGTCGGCAACGCAGTGCACGTCGTGGACGAGACCGCTGACCTCGACGACGCGGCCGCCGCGATCGTCGCCGGAAAGACGTTCGACTGGGCCACCAGCTGCCTCGCCGACAACGCCCTCGTCGTCGCGGACGGCGTCTACGACGACCTGCTGGCGCGACTGCGTGCGGCGGGCGGACACGTCTGCTCCGACACGGAGAAAGCCGCGCTGCGGGAGGCGATGTGGGACGCGGGCAGCCACATCCCACGCCTGGACGTCATCGCCAAGTCCGCCGCGGTGATCGCGGACCAGGCTGGCTTCACGGTCGCGCCCGAGACAACGTTCCTGCTGGTCGAAGAGGACGGCACGGGACCGGAGCATCCATTCTCCGGAGAGAAGCTGTCCGTGGTGCTGGCCGTCTATCGGTACCGGGGCGAGATCGACACCGCCGTGGACCTGGTCAACGCCATTACGGGCTATCAAGGGCTGGGTCACACCTGCGGCATCCACACCAGCTCCGACGAGCACGTGCGGCAGCTCGCCGACGGCACGCGCACGGCGCGGGTTCTGGTGAACCAGAACCTCAACGAGGGCGCGGGCAGTGCGCGCAACGGATTGCCGTTCACGCTGAGCCTGAGCTGCGGCACGTGGGGCGGTAACATCACGACCGAGAACGTCAACGCGCGCCACTTCGTGAACCTGACCTGGGTGTCCCGGCCGGTCGAGCCGCATCCGGTGAGCGAGGATGAGTTGTTCGCGCGGCACTGGGCGCGGTTCGGGCGGTGACGCACAGCGGCACAGGGTCGGCACACGGCGCGGCGTTCAGGTGCGCAGTGCCTGAAGCGTGCGCCACGCCCGGGTCGCCAGTTGCAGGTTGAAGTGGGTGTCCGGATCCGTGAGGTCGAGCCCGGAGATCTCACGGATCCGCTGGAGCCGGTACTTCAGCGTGCTGCGGTGCACGCACAGTGCGGCGGCGGTCGTGTTGTAGCTGCCGCCGCACTCCAGATACTGACTCAACGTGGCGACCAGCTCGGCTTTGCGTTTGGCGTCGTAGTCGAGCAGGTGACCGAGCCAGCGCCGCACCAGCCGTTCCACCGCTTCCGGGTCCTCGACTTCGCCGAGGATCTGATAGACGCCGAGGTCCTCGTAGGACACTGCTTGGTCGTCACCGCGCGCGGCCCACTGCATCTTCAACGCGATCGTCGCCTCGCGGTAGGAGCGCGGGAACTGGCTCGGCCGGTCACACGGTCCGCCGACGCCGATCCGGCACCGGCCACCGCCTAGTTCGGTGAGCACCGCGGCACGGAAGTCCTCCCACGATAGTTGCCGATCGGCTAGCACGACGACGGTGTCACCCCGTGCGACCAGCATCGACCCGGCCGCCGTGGTGCGCATCGCGCGGCGGACGGCGTGGAAGAATAGGTCCTGGTCCTGGGTTCTGGCGCGCCCCTCGACCACGAGGACGCGGTGGGTGCGCTCCAGGTCGTAACCTAGCGCGGCGGCTCTGCCGAGCGCGCTCTGCTCATCGGTGCCCGCCAGCAGTTCCTCCGCGAGGTCGCGGCGCAGGCGCAGCTCGGTCTCGGCGAGGCTGCGCAGCCGCACCAGCTCCATCGACAGCACGGTGGCGGCGTACTCCAGTGCGAGCAGCTCCTGGTCGCGCACGGTGGCGCCGGGGTCGATCAGCGCGACGACGCCTACGATGTCCGGTCGGGGGCTGGCGACCGCGACGAGTCTGCCTCCCTCGCGGATCGGTCTGCCCTCCCGCAACGCTCGCCGCAGCATCTGCTCGCGCCGTGCCGGTGGGTCCTTGGGATACGGCGACGGCTTGCTCGGTCCCGCCCACGCGCGGAGGTTGCCGTACTTGTCCTCGATGGCGATCGAGTAGCCGGTCAGCTCGTGCAGCGCGGTGGCGATGCCTTCTCTGCCTTCGTCGGCGACGGCGACCCTGGTGAAACGGTCGTGAATCTGGGTGGTGTGCTCCAGCGCCCTGACTGTGTCCGCGAGGGTGGCGTTAGCCGCTCGCAGCTCGGCGGCGGTGTTTCGCTCTTTGGTGTGCAACCTCGCGTTGGCGAGTGCCGCACCTGTCTGTTGCGCGAGCGCCTGCAACACGAACTGCTCGTGCTCGGATGGCGTATCGTCGGCGCTAACGATCAGGTGCCCGGCGTAGTCACCGACGCTGCGCAGCGCGAACGCCCACGCCCACGTGCGATCCAGGCTGGTGACCGGGCCGCCGTTGCGGCCGAGCGCCTTGAGTTCCGCGTCGAGGTCGGCGAGGCGTGCCCGATCCGTGAGCGATGACGCCACCGAGCGCCAGCCGCCGTCGATCAGATGCACTCCTTCGGTGCGGCAGTGCCCGAACGACGGCACCGACGTCTCCGCCAGCCGCAGGATCTGGGTCTCCTCGGTGCTTTCGGTCATCAACATCGACAGCAGCAGTAGGCCGCGCAGGTTGGAGAGCTGATCACGCAAGGCCCGCTCCGCGAACGCGGAGCGAGCGGTCGGGACGGTGGGTGCGCTCACGACCGTCCCGCGAGGAACTCGTCCGGGTCGAGGTAGTACGGGTTAGCGATGAGCATGCCGCCCACAAGAACTTTGGGGTGTGTCTTGAGCACGTCCATCAGTACCTCGCCGCTGAACCGGTCCAAGTCGTACAGGCACAGGATGATCTGGGGATACCGTGGCAGAAAGCGGTTCAGCTCCGACTCGTAACTGACGAGTTCGTCCACCCCGGGAAGCTGACGCAGCGACCACGTCATCTCACCGACCGCGCGGGTGAACTCGTAGCCCTGGCTGCACGCCCCGCCGACCGCCTTGTCCCAGAAGTCGAGCATCGCCGTCGTGGAGAAACCGTCACCGCGCAGATACGTCTCGCGGGACGACTGGACGTCGAGCGTGCGATCCGACAGCCACGACGTCAGATTGAGATCATCACCCAAGGAGGCGAGTACCGACTCCGGCTCGGTCGCGTCAACGACGCAGATGCACTTGTCGCCGCTGAGCAGGCCCTCCCGCAGATACGGAATCAGGATCTCGTCGCGTTCCTTCGTTCCTCGGTAGAAGGCGCACAGATGATCTCCCGGCGAAAGGTGCACCCCCGGTACTCCCAGCGCGACGGACGGGCTCACGGAGTCGGGCATCATCGCCCCCTTTCTCCTGTAAGAGCCAGTATAGGAACTTTTTGTCTGGAGAGATGGTCCTACGGGGGCGAAGACCGACGTCGAATTCGTCCCCCGAGGGCAAGGCCCGCCACCAGGTGTATCTGGCCGTGTGCCCGTGCGGCGCGCTGTCGCTCGATGTATTCGCAGGTCATCATCGACTCGCGACCCGAATATGACAGATTGACTCGACTTAGTGCACAATTGCAGGACTCGGGTCGTCGACGGCGCTCCCGGATCGCAGAGCACCCCTGGAGGACCGCAAGTGTGGCAAGCCGTGCAGCAGTGGGCCGCGGAAGGCTGGCTGACGTCCTACCAGAGCGAGATCCAGATCGTCATCGCGGCCTTCCTTGTGGGCATCGTGGTCGGCATCACCGGCATGGGCGGTGGTGCGCTGATGACGCCCGCACTGCTGTTCCTCGGGGCTGGTAACCCCTCGGCTGTCATCACGGCCGACCTGACCGCCGCGGCCGTGTACAAGTCCGGTGGGGCGCTTGTCCACTGGCGGCATGGTTCGCCGAATCTCAAGCTCGCACTGTGGCTGGTCATCGGCTCGGTGCCGACAGCACTGCTGGGACCTCCCCTGCTCAGGTGGCTCGCGCCACCCGGTGACCTCGAGACGATCCTGACGATGGCGATCGGCTTCGCCCTGCTGTTCGCGACCGCCACGTTCGCGCTCCGTCTCTACATTCAGCTACGCCGAGTACGGCGCGGACAACATCGCGTTGGCGAGCCGGTGATCAAACCGGTTCCCACGATGCTGGTCGGCGCCCTTGGCGGCCTGCTCGTCGGCATCACCTCGGTCGGGGCCGGGTCGGTCATCATGATCGCCCTGATCACGCTGTATCCCACGCTGTCCGCGGTCAAGCTCGTCGGCAGCGATCTTGTGCAAGCGGTTCCGCTCGTGCTTGCCGCGGCTATCGCCAACATCCTCACCCACGGGCTCGACCTTGCCCTGACCATTCCACTGATCATCGGGTCCGTCCCGGGAACGCTGCTCGGCGCGAGAATCGCGCCCAAGGTGCCCGCATCCCTGATCCGGCGCAGCCTCGTTATCGTGCTGACCATGTCAGGGTTCGCCCTGCTCGACGAAGCTGGCTGGGGGCCCTTGAGCGCGCACGACACCAACCCCTTCCTGATCTTGTGGATCGGGATCGGCATGCTGGTGGCGCTTCCCCTGGTCTGGGGGCTGCTTCGCAAGCGCGAGGGGCTGCCGATGTTCGGCAAGCCCACCGTCGACGAGATCGAGAGCGCGGCCATCCCCGAGACGCCCGACCCGGCCGACGACTCACCGGAGCTGACCGGGACGACGTCGACCGGACCAGAATCCCGCTGAACCGACCCGCGGCGCCGTCCAGGACGTGATACTCCCGGTCCTGTCGCTACCCCACCGAATCGGCGCGTGCCACGCGGATAGTGGCGCCCGAGTCAACCGTGTCCAGGGCGCGCGCGTCGCCAGTAAGTTGCCCGAGCACCGTGGCCGGTGACGCGAGTCGGCACTCACCACCACGCGAGACCGGGGTGGGACCATACGGGATAGCCGACGCGCTACCCGGTGGCCAGTAACAGACCGCTCCCGCTTCGACGACGTCCGCCGCGTCCGGCTCCAGTTCGAGATCGATCCCGATGTCGAAGTACACCTCGTCGCCCCAGGTCTGGGCGTCTGATTCGACGGGCAGCGCGTCCCACACCGCTCGCGAGGACGGGGTATCTCGCAATTCCGCGGTCACTTCTCCCGACGGCCATGTGATCTTGATGCGCACGTGCTCACCTCCGGCAGGAACTATCGCACGATGGGATTGGTTCACGCGCGCGGCGGACGAGACCGCAAGCAGGCCGACCCCTATCAAAGTGTGGATCTTGAGACGTTCTGGTCGTCAGTCGTCATAGCGACCGAAACGTCTCAAGATCATGTCGGAATGCGATCCTGATTCCTAGATAATGTCCGCACGACTAGCCAAGGGAGCACGCGGTGGCGTTCATGCGGAGGATCACGGCACTGACCGGCGCGGTAGAGGCCGCGCGTCGCTATGCCAGAAACAACCCGGAGAAGGTGCGCCAGTACACCGAGAAGGCGGGCTCCTTCGTGGACAAGCAGACTAAGGGCAAGTACCACAACAAGATCGACAATGTGGTACGCAAGATCAATAAATCGGCGGACGGCCAGGGCTAGCACTCCTCCTCTGTGCTTTTTTTGCTGGGTGGTTGTGCCTGGAGCGCGAAACGCCACGCGCCATATTGGCGCCCTATGGGTTATGTCATAGTAGATATTTGGTACATACAATTCACCCTGATCCGGAGCGCACGGCTCATCCCCACAAGTCCGCAGTCGTAACGCCCCGGTAAGAAGATGAGGGCTACTCGGGGCGCACAGTCGCGCGATACAGCCGGATCAGCCCGTACCGGATGCCAAGCACCTGCCCGGCCATCAGCCCGGCAAGCACCGCAAGACTCGTGGCGCTGCCAGTTGGGCCATGTACCCAGATGTCCACGATCTGGCTACGGAACACCGCGAACGCGACATAGAAGACAAGGACGACCGCGCCGATCGCATCGACTTTGCCGACTACCTCGCGGGCGAAGACGTCCCACCGCAGCCGTGTCATTCTGCTGGCGAGGACACCGAGTCCACTCCCTGCCAGCACTCCGCCCAGCACGAACCCTAGGGCGGCACCGCCGATCCTGACCGCTTCTAGCCCGGCCGTGACCAGCGCGAGGCCGAAAACCACCAGGTACAGCCGAACCCGCAATCGGATCGAGCGGGAGATGTACCGGCGGGCAGAACGGCGGCTAGCGTCGCGGGTCATAACCTCGGAGTCTCGCACCGATCCGCGTCAGATGTCGGCTCTCACGGCGTCGGTCGCGAACTCGGGCGACGCTCATATCGGGATCACGGCTGGCGGGGTGACGTAACCACACCCCGCGTGACGGCCCAGCGCCGAAACGCTATCCAGCGGCCTCCGCGGGTGCGTCCGCGATCGCGTTCAGCACCTGCTCCGCCACTTCGCTCCGGCACACGACCAGGTCAGGAAGCAGCACCTCCTGCTGGTTGTACTTCAGGGGGCTGCCGTCGATCCGGCTGGTGTGTGCTCCCGCTGCCCTGGCGACGGCGACGGGTGCGGCGGAGTCCCACTCGTACTGACCACCGGCATGGATGTAGGCGTCGGCAGAGCCATCGATCACCGCCATGACCTTGACTCCGGCTGAGCCCATGGGAACCAGTTCCGCGCCCAACGTCTTGGCCACGTCGTGCACCAGCGCGGGTGCGCGCGTGCGGCTCACCGCGATTCGCAACGCCGGCGTCGGCGTCGGCTCTGGCGCCTTGACCGACGCGGTGGAAAAGGTGACATCCCTGGCGGGAAGTGCGACGGCCCCCGCGATCAGCTCACCCTTCGACCACAACGCCACGTGCACCGCCCAGTCATCCCGGGGTGGTTCGGAGAACTCGCGCGTGCCATCCAGGGGGTCGATGATCCACACCCGCTCGGCGTCACGTCGCGTCGCGTCACCGTGGCTCGCGAGGCTCTCCTCGCTCAGCACCGCGTCCTCCGGGCGATGTTCCGCCAACAGGCTCAGCAACAGCTCGTTCGACTCCCGGTCCCCGGCGTTCTTGAGTTCCTTGCCCTCAAGGCCGGACTCGCGCACCTGAAGCAGCAGCCGCCCAGCTTCGGTCGCGGCCCACTCCGCGAAAGCGTGATCATCGGTGGCGACGGCGTCCGGCGCAAGGCCCCGGGTGAATGACGATGCAGGCACTGAATTCCCTCTCTTGGCGGTCATCACGTGGTTCGGACCCTATAGTGCCTGACCCCTGGCCTCACGCCCGCGACGGCCGACTCGGTATCGCGGGACTCGACGGGCGTCGGCGGTCTGGCTAGCATCCAGCGCGTTCGAACGCGCGGCTCGGTCAGCCGCAGGCGAGAGGAAGAACCGGATGTCAGACGACGACGTCAGCCGCCGACGATTCCTGCGGCGAGCGGGTTGGACCACGGCGGCGGTCGTCGCGCCCGCGGCCGCTGGCTATGTCGGCTACAGCTGGCCCCGAACCGACGCCGAGCCCGCCACGGCAGGCACCAACCAGCCATCAGGCACGGATCAGACACCGGATGTCCACCACTTCGTCTCGCGCCCCGACCTCACACCGCCGCGGCTGAGTGTCGCTGACGGCCGGGGCGGCGATGAACTGGCATCGCTCCCCCGCAGCCCCGGCTACCTCACACTGGCACCCAAGGGGTATCCCGACGACGGTCCGGGTCAGCGCGGGTGCATGCTCGCCAACCGCATGGGACAGCCGGTGTGGTTCCTTCCCCGCGAAGGGGAGAACGAGGTCCCGATGGACTTCAAGGTGCAAACCTACCGGGGCGAGCCCGTACTCACGTGGTGGCAGGGCACGGTCCATGAGGGCTACGGCACGGGCAAAGGTGTCATTTACGACAGCTCGTACCGAAAGGTGGCCGAGGTCAACACCGGCGACGACGTCGAGGACGCTGACCTGCACGAGTTTTTACTGACCGACGACGGCACCGCGCTGCTCATGGCCTACCAGCCGCACGCGGTGGACCTGTCGGAACTAGGCGGGCCCACGCGGGGCTGGGCGTTCTCCGGGGTCGTGCAGGAGGTCGACGTCGAGACCGGCAAGGTCGTGTCGCACTGGGACAGCATCGACCACGTCGACCTCACGGAGGCCTACACGGAGCTGGCGGACACGGGCTCGCGGAAGACACCGTTCGACTACTTTCACATCAACGCCATCGACCTCGATGACGACGGCGACTTGCTGATGTCCGCGCGCAATACCTGGGCGATATACAAGATCTCGCGTCGCACGGGTGAGGTGATCTGGCGGCTAGGCGGGAAGAAGTCAGACTTCACGCTCGGTGCCAACGCTGAATTTTACTGGCAGCATGACGCCAGGTGGCTGTCGAAGCGGCGAATGTCGCTGTTCGACAATGCCGCCGCACCGCCGCAAGCGGAACGATCGCGTGGACTGATACTCGACCTCGACACCCAGGCAATGCGTGCTGACGTCGTCCAGGAGTACGTCCACCCCACCAACCTGCTGGCCGACAACCAGGGCAACATGCAGGTGCTTTCCGATCGCAGGGTGATCATCGGCTGGGGTGCCCAGCCGTACGCATCGGAGTACACATCGGACGGTGAGCTGCTACGGGACTGGCGATTCCCCGCGGCCGACCAGACGTACCGGGCGTACTCGTTCGACTGGACCGGCACCCCGGATGACGCACCAGCCGTCGGCGTGACCACCAACCCAGCACGGGGCTTCCTGGTGTACGCGAGCTGGAACGGGGCCACCGACGTCCGTCGTTGGCGAATCCTCGCCGGAGCGAACGCCGACGACCTCACACCCGTGGCGACCATGCCCCGGAGTGGCTTCGAGACCGCGGTGGCCGTCAATGCCGACGGACCGTTCTTCGCCGCCGTCGCCCTCGACAAGAACGGGCGAGTCCTCGGCACATCGGACACTGTCCGGAGCGAGCAGTAACCGACGGCGATACGCCACACGTAGGACCCGTCGACAATCGTCGTCATTATTAGCGTCAGTGCTGTCCAAAAATCACCGTCCGATACTAAAGGTGTAGATCGAACGGAGTAAGAGAATCCCTATCGGGTAGCCGATTCGGGTCGTACTTGGCCTATGTGTATGCTGCGCCCTCACTAGAAAGTGTGATCTTTATCGAAAGCTCCACAGGGGAGGGTTAGGAGACGCATGCGCACGAGATCAGTCCTCACTCGCGCGGGCGCCGTCGTTCTCGGCGCCTCGTTCGCTGTCTTGTCGACCGCCACACCCGCGTCCGCCGATGACGCGTCGGGAACGGTGCTCGGCCCACGTCATGAGACCGCCGGCTATAAGGTGAACGTCGAGAACAAGACCAACCTGCACACCGCTCTGTTCGGGTTGAAGCTGGACGGCGGTAACACGCTTCGCATGTATTGCGTCGAAATCGAGGTCGACCTGCGCCACGGCGAGACGATGGTCGAAACGCCGTGGGACCAATACCCGAATCCGGAGTCCCCTTTCCACGAGAACCGCGGAAAGATCCACTGGGTGCTGCAGAACGGGTATCCGAACGTAGGCATCGAGGCGCTCGAAGCGGCGGTCGGCGCGGACACGCTGCACGACGGTTTGTCCAAGAAGGAGGCCATCACCGCGACCCAGGCCGCGGTCTGGCGGTTCAGTGATGACGAGGGCCTGCAGCGTCCTAACGCGACCCAGGCCGACGACGCCACCGATCAGGACGTCCTCGCGCTGTACGACTACCTGACCAGCGAGGCCAAGGACATCGATGAGCCAACGCCGACACTGGAGGTGGCACCAGAGACGGCGTCCGGTCAGGCTGGCGAGCGAATTGGGCCGTTCACGGTCGCGACGACCGGTGACATCTCCGAACTCACGACCGACCTGCCCGATGGCACCACGCTCACCGACGCGGATGGCAATGAACTATCGAAATCGGACATCACCGATGGTGCCGAGATCTACGTCGACGTCCCCGCGAGCATGTCCGCTGGCAACGGGTCCTTCGAAATCAAGGGGACCGGTCATGTCAACACCGGGCGGCTGTTCGTTGCCGGGAACTACGAGAAGAAGCCGGCCCAGTCGCTGATCGTGGCCCAGTCCGAGGACGTCACCCTCTCCGCCGGTGCCACCGCCACGTGGCAGGCCGCTCCGACGACGACCTCTCCCCCGCAACCGACCACGACCACGACTGCTCCGACGACGACCTCGACCGCTCCCGCACCGTCCACGTCGACGGTGCCTCCGGCCCCGACGACCACTGATACTCCGCCAGCCCCGGTGAGCAACGACGATGATCTGGCCCTGACCGGTGCCTCGATCACGACACCGCTGCTCATCGGCGCCGGGCTCGTCATCGCCGGTGCGGGTGCGTTGATCTTCCAGCGTCGCCGCAAGAACAGCACCAGCTGAGTCGACGCCAACGCTCGACAGCGTGGTGGTGGCCGGACCTTTCGGGTCCGGCCACCACCGATTCGTCCGTGCCGCGACCGTTCAGCACCACCGACCACCGCGCGCGAAGTTGATCACGTCTACTCGCGTCGTTGCGCGAAGATGCCTGGTTCGCACGGTTTCGCGAACAACAGCACGAGTAGACGTGATCAACGACGTCGTGCGGGCCTCGGGCACCGAGTCCACCGCTTACGCCGCGGCGTCGTCCCGCGCTTCGCTGACTAGCCCAAGCATCGCGCGGGCGGCATCACTGAGAGCCGCGGGAACCCGTTCTCCCGTGCGTCCCGATCGCCGCGGGACGACGAGCCGTAGATGAGCAAGCCGACGCGCCGTGCCCTGGTCACAGCACGCCAGACCGTCGATGAACAGGTCGGGTTCGGCACTACAGGTGATCTCCGCGCGGCCGACACCGACGGCGCGCAGCGTGGCACGCTCGCGGTCGTTCAGCTGCACGGACTCGCTGCTCATGGCGGACCTCCTGATTTGCCTGTCGTCCAGTGAAGCCGACTGTGGCGTGGCTCTCACTAGCCCGACGGGACAAATATCCGCGCGTGCGTTGTCCAGAACGACAAAGCCGCTCGCGAGGGACGGCGACCGCACCGAGCTCACCGGAGGCCCATCAAGGCCGACGGCGGACCGCCGCCCGACGGTCAGCTCGTGTGATGCACCTCAGGCAGCCCGTACACCGGTGTCGGAAGGCCCGCGTGACGGGCCTTCAGCTGCAACGCGAGGTACAGCGAGTAGTGCCGCGACTGGTGCAGGTTGCCGCCGTGGAACCACAGTCCCGCCTGCTGGGTCGGCTTCCACATGTTGCGCTGTTCGCCTTCCCACGGCCCGGGGTCCTTGGTCGTGTCCGAGCCAAGGCCCCACACTTTGCCCACCTTGTCGGCGACGTCCTGGCTGATCAGGTCTGCGGCCCAGCCGTTCATCGAGCCGTACCCGGTCGCGTAGACGACCAAGTCAGCGGGCAGCTCGGTCCCGTCGTCCAGCACGACAGCGTCCTCGGTGAGATGGGAAACCTCGCCGTGCGCGAGCTTGACCTCGCCGTCGGCGACCAATTCGGCAGCGCCGACGTCGATGTAGTAGCCGGACGCGCGACGCAGGTATTTCATGAACAGGCCAGAGCCGTCCTCACCCCAGTCGTGCCAGAACCCGGCCCGCTCAAGTCGTTCATAGAAGTCCCTGTCCCGTTCCGCCATCCGCTCGTACAGCGGGATCTGAAACTCGTGCATGATCCGGTACGGCAACGACGCGAAGATCAAGTCAGCCTTCTCGGTGGTCACCCCGGCAGCGACGGCGCGCTCGGAGTACAAGTCGCCGAGCCCGATGTCCATGAGGGTGTCGCTCTTGACGATGTGGGTTGAGCTGCGCTGCACCATCGTGACGTCGGCATCGTGCTCCCAGAGGGCCCCGCAGATGTCGAAGGCGCTGTTGTTACTGCCGATCACAACGCACCGCTTTCCCGCATACGCGTCCGGCCCGGGGTGCGCTGAGGAGTGATGCACGTCGCCTCGGAAGACGTCCTCGCCAGGGACGTCAGGCATGTTGGGTTTGCCGGACATGCCGGTGGCTAGCACCAACTGCTTGGGACGCAGGGTCAGCGGCTGGCCCTCCCGTTCGAGCTGGACTGTCCACTCCCCCGTCTCCTCGGAGTATGACGCCGACCTCACCTCGGTGCTCGACCAGTACGTGATCTCCATGACCTTGACGTACGACTCCAGCCAGTCGGCGATTTTGTCCTTAGGTGAGAAGATCGGCCAGTTGTCCGGGAACGGGATGTAGGGCAGGTGGTCGTACCAGACCGGGTCGTGCAGGCACAGCGACTTGTAGCGGTTCCGCCACTGGTCCCCCGGCCTCGGGTGCTTGTCCACGACCAGGCTGGGCACGCCAAGCTGTCGAAGCCGGGCACCCAGCGCTATGCCGCCCTGGCCGCCGCCGACGACGAGCACGTACGGCTGGGTGGTCACACCCAACGACTCGGCCTCCTGCTGCCGCCGCTCGCGCCACGTCACGCGGTCCTTGAAGGCGCCGTGCTGGACACCTTTGGGACGCGTGGGCCCGCGCGGCTCCTCGTGACCTTTCAGTTCATACATCGTGGTGAGGAACGTCCACGCTTTGGTTTCGCCCGCCTCTTCGACGAGTCGCACGAGGCCCTTTCCTCGGCCAACGGCGGTCTCGAACCGGAACCACGCCGTGACGACGCCGTCGGCCTCCTCCGGAGGCTCGGTGATCGTGAACCCGCTGGGGTCGGTGCGTGCCACCGTCTCGGTGAGCAGATCGGCGACGCCGTCTGGTTGTTCGACGGTGGTGAGGTTCCAGGAGAAGGCGATCAGGTCGCGCCAGTAGCTGGTGGCCGCGAACATCGCGGCCGCGCGGGAAACGTCGCGAGCGCGAAGGGCTTCTTCGAAGCCTTCGAACCAGGCCTCCGCGCGTTCCTGGGCGGACAGGGCTGTCGGAGTAATCAGGGTGTCAGTCATGTGTTTCAGGACACACCCGCGCGCGAGCGAGCCGAAGCGTTGCGGCGTGTTGCATCGCGATGGCCGTGGCGCCCCTCACACGCTCCCGCTTATCCTGAGGGGAACGTTCGCGGAGGCGAGATGACGACGGCGGTTTTCGGTGCGGTCGCACCTGGCACGGATCTGTCGACCCATGCGCGCGAGCTGCAACGGATCCACGACGCGGTGCTCGGTGGTGCCCGCCCACCGACGCGGCCACGTGCGCTGGTAGCCCGGTCCTGGTCGCGGATGATGGCGATGGGCCTTGACCCCGACCGCAATGCCCGCGAGCACCTGCCCGCGGCCGAGATCGAGCGACTGCGCCACGAGTCACCGTTGAGCCAGGTGATCGACGAGCTGCGCACCGTGCTCACCAGCGTGGCCGACGCCTCCCAGTTCCTCATGGTCGTCTGTGACGCAGAAGGCATCGTGCTGTGGCGGGAGGGCTCCGCTCGGGTACGCATCGTCGCCGACCAGCTCGGTTTCGTCGAGGGCGCTCGGTGGACCGAGCAGGTGGTCGGCACCAACGCGATCGGCACCGCGCTCACCGAGCACGCCCCGGTCGAACTGTTCTCCGCTGAGCACTTCGAGCACACGCAGCATCCGTGGTACTGCACCGCGGCACCGGTCCACGATCCCCGCAGCGGGGACCTGCTCGGCGTCGTCGACGTGAGTGGACCAGCCCTGACGCTGCATCCCGCGATCGGTTCATTGGTACGAAGCGCGGTCCGGCTGGCGGAGGCGAGGCTGTGGCGACTGCACCAAGATCAGCTCGACCGGCTGCGTCGGGAGACCGAACCACTGCTGGGCACGCGGCCGGGGCCGCTGCTCGTGGTCGACGACCATGGCTGGGTCGCCCACCACTCCGGCATCGCCGCCAAGGACCGGATCGAAGTCCCGCGTGCGAATCGTGCCCTCGCCGTGCCGGGGATGGGCCTCTGCCTGCCGGAACGCATCACCGACGGATGGCTGATACGTCCGCGCGACCAGCAGGGGGCGATCACCGCCCGGCTTGACCTCACCGGCGAACCCGTGCTGGAAGTTCGCTCCGACGAAGCAGGCTGGCGGACGTCGCTTACCCCGAGACACGCGCAGCTCCTGCGCGCGCTGAGCGAGGCAGGCTCCGATGGGCTGTCGGCAGGGTGGCTGAGTACCCTGCTCTACGGCGACGCCGAGCACGCGGTGACCGTCCGTGCCGAAGTCTCTCGGTTGCGACGTGTCGTCGGTGCCCTGATCACGCCGAATCCGTACCGGCTGGCCGACGGGGTCACCCTCACGGTCAGCGAGCCCGACTCGCCCCAGCCGTGACCGAGGCGGTCCTCGCCCTCGATCGCGCTCTCCTGCTCGGGTTCGACCTGACCTCGTCGGGCGCTGTACCACGATGGCGCTATCGTTCCCGGTGACCACGCGAAACCTAGAGACAGAGGTAAGGGTTGACCGAGGACACAACCGCTGGCCGCCGCTACCCGACGGTGTATCTGCACATCGGCACACCCAAGTCGGGCACCACGTTCCTGCAGGGAGTGCTCGGACACAATCGGGAACGCCTCGCGGAGCAGGGTGTGCTGTGGCCTGGACGCACGTGGGGCGACCAGGTCCATGCGGTGCGCGATCTCGCCAACATCACCCCTACCGACCATCGGCGCGCGGAGACGGCCGGGGCGTGGCAGCGCCTCGTCGACGAGATCCACGCCTGGGACGGTCACAGCGCCGTCGTGTCAATGGAATGGCTGGTCGACGCCAAACCACGGCACATTCGGCGTGCGATCGACAGCCTCGCTCCCGCCGACGTCCACGTCATCCTCTCCGGCCGAGATCTCGCGCGCAACATCCCCGCCAGCTGGCAAGAGGACATGCGCAACTGGTTCACCTATACCTGGGAGGACTATCTCGCCGCCGTGACCGCTCCGGAGTCCGCCACCCTCGAGGTCGCGACACGGTTCTGGCGCCAGCAAGACCTCGGCGCCATTCTGCGCAGGTGGGGCAAGGCCGTCCCGGCTGAGCGGATGCACGTCCTCACCGTCCCGCCGCCGGGAACGGACCCAAAGCTGCTGTGGCAGCGCTTCGCCGCGGTACTCGGAATTGACCCGAGTGAGTACGACATCCCACCGAAGGGCCGCAACCTCTCGCTGGGGATGGTGTCGGCCGAACTAATGCGGCGCGTCAACTCCGTCGCACGCGAACGTGGCCTGCGGTGGAAACCCAGCGAACGGCTGCTCAAACAAGTGCTCGGCAAGCGCGTCCTGACCCGACGCGGCGACCGCGAGCCCTCACTGACGCTGCCAGCCGATCTTTACCCGTGGGTCATCGAGCAGAGCAAACGCATCGCCGACGACGTCACCCACAGCGGCGTGCACGTCTGGGGCGAACTCACCGAGCTCATCCCGGACCCGGCCACCGCGCGCGATACCACGACTCCCAGCGCGATCAGCGACCGCGAGCTACTCGAGGCGGCGATTGACGGAATCGTAGGCCTTGTCGCCGCGGTCAACCGTATGCAGCGGAACGGGACGCTGAACCCGACAGAGACTGATCCCAGCTCGACGCGACCTTCCGCGCCAACCGGCCGGCTGAAAGACTTTGTGACCGCCGCGGCGCGGCGACTGCGCCATAGTGACGCGCTGCGTCGCGCCAGGCACACCGCACGCCGCGGTGCGACACTCGCTCGCCGCGGGAGGATGCGGTCACGGTCGCGGTAAGCCGCTCACGGTCCGCGAGGTGGCACTCGATCGAGAACAGCCGACGTGTCCTACGATTTCGCAGGTGACCTACTACGATGATCTTGACCCGTTCGAGCACATGGACACCTCCACCTTGCCACCGCGCCAACAGCGCATCCTGCTCGCTATCCGGGACTGGGTCGTGCGCTACGGGTACTCGCCGAGCACGCGCCAGATCGGCGACGTCGTCGGCCTTCGGTCATCGTCGTCGGTGTCGAAACACCTGGCGAGCCTTGAGGAGAAGGGGTTCCTGCGGCGCAGCGCCACGATGTCCCGGCCGATTGACGTACGTGACTTCCTGCGCGACCCCTCACCACGCGAATCCAGCGACTCGGTCAGCGTCCCCGTTGTCGGCGATATCGCCGCGGGCGCTCCCATCACGGCCGAGGAGCACGCCGACGACATGCTGACGCTGCCCCGTGGCCTCACCGGCCGAGGCACGGTGTTTGGGCTACGGGTACGCGGCGATTCGATGATCGACGCCGCGATTTGCGATGGCGACATCGTCGTGGTTCGGCAGCAGACCGAGGCGCACTCCGGACAGATCGTCGCCGCGATGCTCGACGACGAGGCCACCGTCAAGGTGTATCGCCGCCGCAACGGGCACGTCTATCTGGAGCCGAGGAACCCCGACTACGACGTCATCGACGGTGACGAGGCCGTCGTGATTGGCATCGTCGTCTCGGTACTCCGCAACATCTAGGTATTGGGCTTCCTGACGCCCTGCCTACCTCTCGCGACGCCGCTTCGTCAGTCTCTCGTTCGGACCCCGAAGATCAACCGATACACGACGAGCAGAATCAGCGCGCCAAGTATCGCCAGTCCCCAGGTGCGGGCATCGAAGAACGTGCCGAGATCGACGTCGAAGAGCGTCCGTCCGACCCAACCGCCAAGGAACGCGCCCGCCACGCCAATCAGCATGGTGATGATGCACCCGCCTGGATCCTTGCCTGGCATCAACAGCTTGGCGATCGCGCCGGCGACGAGCCCGAGAACGATCCAACCGAGTATCCCCATCTGAACCTCCAGTAGTGCGCGGTGGCGGCACCGGACATCGCTACGACGCCGCCACCGCGCTGCCCACGGTGTCTCCGCTAAGCAGCGAGGAGATCGATCACCTTGGCGATGTCGTCGTTGACCTTGGTGAAACCGCCCTCCACCTTGCTCTCCATGCGGTCGAAGCGCTCTTCGAGGCCATCCATGTGTCCCTCGAGGGTGCCCATGCGGTTTTCGAGGGCACCCATGTGCTGGTCCAGGCCGTCCATGCGCCCGTCGAGACCGTCCATACGCCCTTCCAGGGCACCCATGTGCTGGTCCAGGACACCCATGTGCTGATCCAGACCGTCCATGCGCCCGTCGAGACCGTCCATACGCCCTTCCAGGGCACCCATGTGCTGATCCAGGCCATCTATGCGCCCGTCGAGACCGTCCATGCGCCCGTCGAGGCCATCTATGCGCCCGTCGAGACCGTCCATGCGCCCGTCGAGGCCATCTATGCGCCCTTCCAGGGCGCCCATGTGCTGATCCAGACCGTCCATGCGGTTCTCAAGACAATCCATGCGGTTGTCCAGGCGGCCGAGGCACTCGCCGTGTTCGATCTGGGTCTCGCGGAGCGCGTTAAGCAGTTTCGTCTGAGCTCGGAGCTGATCCTGCATCGTGGACACATCCCAGTCGGCGCCCCCGGCGAGGACACGGGCTGCCGCCGCGTCCGCTGTGACGGCGCGCATCTTCTTCTCGAGCGCCGTCACTCGGGATTCGAGGTCGTTGGATTCTGCGGGCATAGCTATCCTAACTGTCGTGCCGCCTCGTGCGGCAATGAACGGGATCTGCAGCGCCCGCAGCGGAGCAGGGTCCGGCGAACGCCGAAATGACTCCTGCGAAGCTCGCCTACGCGAACCTCCACTACGAAAAGGACGACCGACGGATCGGCCGTACCGAGGACACTACTCTCTCGAACACCAGTTCGCTAATGCGGTCGGAGGCCCCTGAGCAGGCAGAACCGCCTACACGGCACGGTGAGGCTGGGTACGTCGGCTTATCCCGGAGCGGAAACCACTCGAACAGGCGACGACCCGCGACAGCAACGACTGGGCGCGACACCTTCTTTGTTACGGGCTCGCCGAGCCTTACGCCTGCGTTGCCGATTATCGCCTTCCATTTCCTTCGCCATGTCCCCGGATTTCCCGGTGGCGCCCGGTCCTAACCGACCGTGCCGCTGCCCGCTCACGAAGCCGGGTCGCAGCCGCGATCTCCCGCGTATCGGTCGTGTCGGGCGTCTATGCGGACGCCACCACCGTGCGCGGGGTGAGCCGTCCCTTCTCCGGCTTCCTGCTGATCGCGCCAGCCGACGCAGCTGACTGCAGCACCCGCAGGGCCTCCGCCGGGCGATAGATCGTCCGCAGCAACGTGTGTTCCTGCAAGTCAGCGACACCGCACGAGCCACGCCGCGCCAGTTCGGCCAACAGCATCCGGCGCAGCGGTGTCAGTTGCGGCGTCAGCGAGATGTCCACCAGCGCGCCCTCGTCGTCGCCGGGATCCCGGTAGCGCACGCCCGCGAACTCGTCGACGGCCCATAGCTCGTCCTTGAACGTCGCGAGATGCTTGCGTGCGCTGGTCGCGAACATCAGCAACTGCCCGTGATCCTCGTTATCCACCAGCTCGACGGCGACCACATAGGACAGTCCCGCCGAACGCAACCGAGCCCGGTGCTCGTCCACCTTCCCCGCCGTAGCGGGCGGCACCGTCAGCAAAACCTCACGCGCCTTCGCTCGTGCCAGCTCGTCAGCGAGGCGCCATGTCGCTTCCTCATCAAGCACGCTCTCCCCCACGACGTCCAAATGCGCCAGCGCGGGTCCTTCTACCACGAGCGAGTCCGGCTCCGAGACACTATGGACCGCGACCCCTGGCGGCTCTCCCAGTTCCCGCAACACCGGCGCCAACGTCTCCGCGGGCGCGCCGAGCAGCACGACGTCTAACTGATGTCCGCTGAGTCGATCCGCGAACTCCCCGAAGACGCGCAGCGCGTCCGCGGCGGGACCGCCAAGCGCCGACTCGATGTAGGTCGCGTTGCGGTGCGACCGCGTCACCGCGGCCGTCCAGGCGTCGAGATACCGCACCAGCAGCTCGCGCTTCACTGTGGCGTGCGGATCCCGGCGCTCTGCCTGTCCGGCCATACTCCGGTTGTACCGCGCTCGCGCGCACAGCACCATGGCTCGGGCTGGGTCATCGCGAAGTCACGCGAGCAGCCGTCGGACCAAACACCGCGCCGCGCGCCGACCGGTCACCCGCGCTCGTTACGCGTTCGCGGGTGCCGCGCTGATGTCGGCGAGTGCCGAGCGCGGGTCCTTCTCCACCGCCGCGTCACCGATCGACAACATCCCGACGGGCCTGCTGTCCTCGACTACCGCGATCCGCCGGATCGCGTGCTCCCGCATGCGGGCGATGGCGTCGTCCGCGTCTTCGTCTGGACGAACGGTGATCAACTGCCTGCTGCAAATGTCGCCGAGCCGGTGGCCGCTCAGATCCTCGGTGGCGGCGAGTGCGCGCACGACGATGTCCCTGTCGGTCACGATCCCGCACAACGTGCCGTTCTCGGTGACCAACACGTCTCCGATGTCGGCTTCGCGCATCTTCTTGGCCGCCTCGTGAACGGACGTGCGCGCGTCCATCTCCACCGGAGCGCTCGCCATCAGCTCACGTACGCGTTGCGCCATTGCTCTTCATCCTCCTGACAACATCGACGCGGTTGCCTGTCGCCCAAGGCATACCCAACGCCCACGCCGCCAAACCGCACGCGGGCGCCACGACGTGTAACGGCGTCGCCGCTGGGTAGCCCGTGCACATGGCACTGAACGAGTACCAGAGGAAGCGGCGGTTCTCGCGTTCCCCGAGCCATCCGGCACGACGAAGCGTCGGCATGCCGGCCCGGTGTTCCTGGTGCAGAAGCACGACGCGAGCAGGATGCACTATGACTTCCAGGATGCCCACGCCGACGCACGCCGTAATCCAGTGTCCAGCCAGCCCGAGTCCGCTTTGACCGGCCGTGACCTTCGGGAAGTCGCGCGCGTGCTCACCGTTGGTCACGGCACCGCCGATGCCGCCGAGCTCTCCCGGCTCCTGCGGTCGGCCGAGGTGCGTCGTCTGATCGATGTCCGCACCGCCCCGGGAAGCAGGCACAACCCCGACGCCAACCGAGACGCGATGGCGCGCTGGTTGCCGGACGCGGGCATCGCCTACCGCTGGGACAAGCGCCTCGGCGGCTGGCGACCGCACCACCCGGACAGCCCGGACACGGCACTGCGTAACGCGTCGTTCAGCGGCTACGCCGCCCACATGCGCACGCCGGAGTTCCTGGCCGCCATCGACGACCTGCTTGCCGACGCCGAGCAGGATCTGACGACGGTGATGTGCGCGGAGTCCGTGTGGTGGCGCTGCCACCGCAAGCTGATCGCGGATTTCCTGCTGCTCGCGCGCGGCGTCGACGTCGAACACCTCATGCCGGGCGGCGCGCTGCGCCCGCATCGCCCGACCCCGGAGGCGCGACTGGTGCGCCGCGACGAGGTGCTGGTCTATGACGCAGGGCAGGATCGGCTCAGCCGATGAGCGTCAGGTGCGCTGGATGGCCTCGTAGCTGGTGTTCGTGCCGAGCACGTACACCAGGTGGTGCGCGAGGTCGCTCGCGACCATCTCGCCGCTCCACTCGGTGATCGGCTGGCTCACCTTCAACGCGGGCAGCATGACCTGCTCTCCGCCCCATACCAGGCCGAAGAACAGCGCCGCGGCCTTCGCGCCCCGCACGCCGGTGGCGGCGAGCAGCCCGCGCAGCGCGCCGAGGCCCGCTCCGTAGCCCCAATGCACGAGGTTCGTCAGCCGCGTCTTCTCGGTCTCGCCGAGCGTCTCGACACCGAGGAGCGTGCACAACGCCGCGGCGGGTGTGGTGCTCGTCTGGCCGCCACGTAGCTTCATTTCCGCTGTGCTGGACGCGGTCATCGCGGCGGTCCCGCCGAGTCCCGCGAAGATGCCCTTGCCGACCTCGCTCGCTATCCGTCGCAACACCATGGCCAGCGGCTACCCGCGCCCGCTCGGGCGAAAACCGGCGCTCACCGACGTACCTCACACGGGTGGCTACCAGTAACGCATCCCAATCCCGCCCGACTAACCGGTATGACGGCCACACGGCCCCAGCCAGAGGCGCCTGCCACATCGGCGGCCACGCGAGTCGCGACGTTCTGCCCGCTGTGCGTGTCCCGCTGCGGAGCGACGGCGACCGTCACCGACGGCGTATTCACCGCACTCGATCCCGACCCGTCGCACCCCACCGGCCAGGCGCTGTGCATCAAGGGCAAGGCCGCGCCAGAAATCGTGGCGCACCCCGATCGGCTGCTGCACCCGCTGAAGCGCACCGCCCCGAAAGGCGCGGCTGATCCCGGCTGGCAGCGCATCGGCTGGGACGAGGCACTGGACACCATCACGGAACGGCTGCTGGCGCTGGCCCGCGAGCACGGTCCCGAGTCGGTCGTGTTCGGTTCCGCATCGCCATCGACGTCGGCGATGTCCGACTCGGTCGACTGGGTGATGCGGCTGCGGCGCGCGTTCGGCAGCCCGAACATGCTCGCCTACATGGAGCTGTGCGGGTGGGGGCGTTACCTGGCCTCGCTCTACACCTTCGGCGACTCGGTCCCCGGCGAGCAGCCGCCCGACATCGACAACGCCGGATGCCTGCTGTTCTGGGGCTACAACCCGTCCGTGTCCCGGCTGGCGCACGCCACCAGCACCACGGCTGCGCTGCGACGCGGCGCGCGGCTCGTCGTCGTGGACCCTCGGCGGGCAGGGCTGGCGAGCAAGGCGCACCACTGGCTGCGGGTCCGGCCCGGCACCGACGCCGCCCTCGCGCTCGCACTGACCCACGTGATGATCGAGCGCGGCTGGTACGACGTCGACTTCGTGCGCCGCTGGACCAACGCGCCGCTGCTGGTACGCACCGACACCGGACGGCTGCTCCGCGACGAAGGACGTTACGTCGCCTGGGAGGAGGCGTCTGGAGCGCCGGTCGCCTACGACCCCGCGCGGGGCTACGCCGTCGACGAGGCCCGGCTCTCGCTGTCCGGAACCTACGACGTGGGCGGCGTCCCCTGCCGCCCGGCGTTCGACCTGGTCACCGAGCAGTGCCGCGGCATGGCCCCGGACGTCGCGGCCGACATCACCGGCGTGCCCGCCGCCGACATCGAGGCCACCGCCCGCACCCTGTGGGAGTCTCGCCCGGTCGCGTTCTACGCCTGGAGCGGGCTGGAACAGCACAGCAACGCGACCCAGACCATCCGCGCCGTCAACCAGCTCTACGCCCTCACCGGGGACTTCGACGCGTCTGGCGGGAACGTGAAGTTCGCCGCCGTGCCGAGCAACCGCATCGACGGCAGGGGCACGCTCGCGCCGGACCAGCTCGCCAAGGCCATCGGCGTCCAGGAACGGCCGCTTGGCCCGGCGCGATTCGAGTTCGTCACCGGCGAGGACTTCTACACCGCCACACTCGACGCCCGCCCGTACCGCGCGCGGGCGCTGGTGAACTTCGGCGCGAACCTCGTGATGGCGCACGGCGACAGCACACGCGGGCGGGACGCGCTGGCCGCACTGGACTTCATGGTGCACGCCGACCTGTTCCTCAACCCGACCGCCGATCAGGCCGACATCGTGCTGCCGGTGACGAGCGCGTTCGAGAACGAGGCACTCGCCATCGGCTTCCAGGTCAACCAGGAGGCGCAGTCGCTGGTGCAGTTGCGGCGTCCCGTCGCGTCGCCGCGTGGCGAGTCGCGTTCGGACATACGCATCGTGTTCGACCTGGCTGTACGCCTGGGGCTGGGTAAGCAGTTCTGGGACGGCGACGTCGATGCCGGACTGGGGCATCAGCTCGCGCCCAGCGGCATCACGCTGGATCAGCTCCGCGCCGACCCCGCCGGAGTCCGCGTGCCGCTCACCACGCGGCACCGTAAGTACGCCGAACTTGACGACGACAGCGTGCCACGCGGGTTCGCCACGCCGTCTCGGAAGGTCGAGCTGTTCTCGGAGACGTTCGCGGACCACGGCTACGCGCCGGTCGCGGAGTTCATCGAGCCCGGCACCAGTCCCCGCTCGCGACCGGATCTGACCGAGAAGTTCCCGCTGGTCCTGACGTGCGCGAAGTCGTTGTGGTTCTGCGAAACGCAACATCGCAACATCGCGAGCCTGCGCGGCAAGATGCCCGACCCGCAGGTCGAGCTGCATCCCGACACCGCGCGGGAACGCGGTATCGCGGCGGGTGACTGGGTACGGCTGGACACGCCGCACGGCAGCGTGCGCGCCCGCGCGAAGTTGTCCACCAACCTCGACCCGAACGTCGTCAGCGGCCAGCATGGCTGGTGGCAGGCCTGCCCGGACCTCGACCTGCCCGGTTATCCGGTCACCGGACCCGGCAGCGCGAACCTCAACGCCGTATTGCGCCAGACGCCGAGCGACCCAATCAGCGGCAGCTCACCGCTACGCGCGTCGGTGTGCGACGTCGCACCGCTCTAGCCACCGCGCCACCGCGCAGCCGCGCCTAGAGCGTGTCTCCCGATTCATCGGGCGAGCATGACGGTGGCGGCGAGGAGTACGCCGCCGAAGTAGGTCCGCGCGTACTTGTCGTAGCGGGTCGCGATTCCGCGCCACTGCTTGAACCGGCCGAAACCGCGCTCGACGGTGTTGCGCTGCTTGTAGAGCTCGGGGTCGAAACCCGGTGGCCGACCACCGGCGGACCCCTTGTCCTTACGGCGTTTGGCCTGGTCGGAGCGCTCGGGGATGGTGTGCCGGAGGCGTCGCCGCCGCAGTTCGCGGCGAGTCGACGGGTGTGAGTAGGCCTTGTCCGCCAGCAGGCGATCCGGCCGGTGCCCGGTCGCGGCCAGGGCCTCGAGCAACGGCGCCAGGCGCGGATTGTCCCCGGCTTGCCCGGCGGACAGCAGCATGGCCACCGGGCGGACACCGGAGGTGACCAGGGCGTGGACCTTGGTGGTCAATCCGCCGCGCGAACGACCGATCGCGTGGTCGTCCGGCTCGGAAATCTTGTCATTCGACCTGGCCCCCTGTGTGGTCCGCGGAGGGCGCGCCGGCGGCATGCTGGTGCGCCCGCACGACGGTGGAGTCCACCGACAGCAACCAGTCCAGCTTGCCCGTATCGGCGTGGTCGGACAGCACATGCTCGAAGATCCGCTCGTACGTGCCGTCGCTTGACCAGCGGCGATGCCGCTTCCACAAGGTCTGCCAGGGGCCGAACTCAGCGGGCACATCACGCCACGGCGATCCGGTGCGAAAGCGCCACGCGATCGCTTCCAGCACCTGACGGTGATCACGCCAGCGCGCACCACGCCGCCCAACATCAGACGGCAACACCGGCTCGATCGACTCCCACAACTCGTCCGTGATCACACCAGTTCTGATCATTCACCGATCATCAGCGAACCACCGGCCGATATTCGGGAGACACGCCCTAGGCGCCCAGCGACGCGATCTCGGTGTTCAGCTCGACGGCCTGATCCAGCAGCCGCCGCGCGTCCGGCGTCGCCCCCGCCAGCCGCTCGCGGAGCCCGGCGCGGGAAATGATCGTGACCGCCCCGGTCGTGTCCCCGGAGTCCGTGCGGAGCTGCACCCTGCCCTCCTGGAGCACCAGGCGGGCGTCGTCGTCCTCGATGTCCAGTAACGCCCGCAGATCGTCCGAACGGACGCCGGTGTGCGGCTCCGTCGGTGGCGACTGGGGCGGCGTGCCGATGTCGCGCGCACCTTCCGCCGGCTCGGTCGGGTGGTCGCCGCGTGTCCAGTTCTCTCCAGCCATGCCACAGCAGTACCCGCGATCGCGCCCGTTCAACCCGGTTTGACGCCGAGGTCGATCCGGGTAATCGGAACGTACCCACGTGCGGCAGGGAGGTCCGAGGATGCCCTACACAACAGCCGATATCACCTTCGCCGACCGGCGGGACGCGGGCGAACGGCTGGCCGACATGCTGGTCGAGGCGCAGTGGACCGATCCGCTGGTGCTCGGCCTGGCACGAGGCGGCGTCCCGGTCGCTGACGCCGTCGCGGACCGCCTCGACGGCGAGCTCGATGTCCTGGTGGCGCGCAAGATCGCCGCGCCGGGCCAGCCGGAGTTCGGGGTCGGCGCGGTGACCGCGGAAGGACCGGCGTACTTCCACGAGGACACACTGCGTCGCCTAGGGCTGACGCCCTCCGACCTCGCAGCAGCCACCGCCACCGAGCGGGCCGAGGCACGCAGGCGAGTGCGGCACTACCACCAGGGCCGCGAGCACATCCCGCGTCATGGACGCGACGTCCTCGTCGTGGACGACGGGCTCGCCACCGGCGTGACCGCGACGGCCGCGCTACGGGCCGTGGCCGAGGACGCGCCGCGCCGGGTGGTGTTCGCCGCACCGGTGTGCGCACCGGAGAGCGCCGACCGTCTGCGGCACGAGGCTGACGACGTCGTCTGCCTCGCCACACCGGAAGGCTTCGGCGCGGTCGGAATGTGGTACCGCGACTTCCACCAGACTACGGACGAGCGGGTGGTGTCGCTGTTGGAGGCGGCGCGCGGCCGGACGCTCGGCGAGTGATCGACACGTGGCCGACGAGACCAACGGACGTTCGGGAGGGCCGGGATTCATGCTGCCGCTTGACGTGCCGGTACGCGCGCTGAAAGCCGCAGCGCGACTGGGCGGGTTCGGCGGAAGACAAATCCGGGCGCGCGACGGCAGGTTCTACGTCGAAGTCCACGGGCTGGACCAGCCGCACGCCCGTCGGGTCATCCGCACCGTGGAGCGCACCGTCGGGGAGCTTCCCGGCGTGCGCTGGGCGCGAGTGAACGCGCCGACCCACCGGGTCGTCGTCGACGCGGCATCGTCGCGGTCCCTGCGGGAGGACGACCTCGTGCGCGCGGTTGCCCAGGCAGAGCGGGACGCTGCCGTCCCTGCGGAATGCGACGACGAGTGTGAAGACCTGCACCATCCGTGCGAGGGACCGCGCACCACACAGTCGGTCACCGCGCTCGCCGCCGACGCGCTCGGCCTCGGCTTGTCGGCCGTCACGCGGCTGGGGAGCTGGGTGCCACTGCCGACCGAGGTGGCCGCGATTGGGTCGGTGTTCCACCATCACCCGACACTGCGACGGCTGACCGGGAAAGCGCTGCACAGCCAGCACGACGCCGATGCCGCGCTGCCGGTCGTCTCGGCGTTGGCGCAGGGCCTCGCCGCGGGCGGCGAGGGCATCGTGCTCGACGTCGTCCAGCGGATCGAGCAGTGGCGCGAGGCCCGCGCGCACCAGGACGCATGGTGGCGGCGCGAACCCGACCTGGTGCGCGACGAGTCGGACGCCGCCGCCGATCCGGTTCCGGCCAGGGAAAACCCACCGCGCGCCGACCCGGCCGACGACTACGCGCGGCGGGCGATGTCGATCGGTGCGACCGCGGGAGCCGCCGCCGTTCCGTTCACTGGACCACGGCAGGGCCTCGCGGTCGGCCTGGCGAGCCTGCCCAAGGCCCCGGCGGCGGGCCGCGAGGGCTTCGCCACCCACATCGGACGCGTCCTGGCGCAGCGCGGCGTTGTCGTCATGGATAGGAGCGTGCTGCGCCAGCTCGGCCGGATGGACACCGTCGTCATCGACGCGGCGGCGATGCGCGGCGGGCGTCACGAGATCACCGACCTGATTCCGGTCGCCAACGCGGACCCCGCCGAGATCGCCGAGGTCGGCTTCGACCTGTTCCAGCCGGACACGCCCGGCGCGCGGCAGGAACGTGATGGCTGGGTGCTCGCCCCACTGGACGACCTGGAGCTGTCCGGGACCACCGGACGTCGTGCCGCGAGGCAGTTGCGCGAGCGCGGGGCCGACCGGGTGCTCGGCATCGCCCGGGGCCGGAAGCTACGCGGTGTCGCCGGAGTGTCCGCCGAGCAGACGGACGCGCTGCGATCCGTCATCGCGGCCGCGCGCCGGGTGCGGGCAGCTGTGGTGGTCGCGGACGGCAAGGACAATGACCGAGGTCAGGCGCAGCATCCGTACGCCGACGACGTCATCCCCGGCGGCGACGAGCTGCCCGAGCAGGTGCGCGATCTGCAACGGGACGGGGCGGTCACCGTCGTTGTCTCGAACAACCAGAAGGCAGTCGCCGCCGCCGACTGTGGGCTTGGGCTGCATCGCGACGGCGAGCCGCCACCGTGGGGCGCGCACCTGTTGCTGGGCGAGGACGCCGCGGCGACCACGATTGTCATTGACGCCATCGATGTCGCCGCCACCGTCGACGATCAGAGCATGACGCTCGCGGCGGGCGGCTCCGGTGTCGGCGCGGTCGCCGCGCTGCAAGGCACGGGCGCGCGGGCCGCGTCCCGGGGGATGCTGGGCGTGAACGCGGCAGCGGCAGCGGCGTTCGCCGGTGGCCGGTGGCGCTCACGTTCGCTGCTGTCGCGGCCTGCCGTCGCGCCGGAGGGCAGCGCGCCATGGCACCTGATGCCCGCGGACACGGCGTTGGCACGCCTGGGCAGTGACCCCGACGGCCTCTCCGCGGCGGAGGCCGAGCAGCGGGCGCGCACCCAGGGCGACGGCGACGCACCGGTCGGCGTGAGCCTGTGGCAGGCGTTCGCCGATGAGCTGGCGAACCCGCTGACGCCAGTGCTCGCGGCGGGCGCTGCCCTGTCAGCCGCCACCGGGTCGCTCACCGACGCCGGGCTCGTCGCGGCCGTCACCGGCGCGTCGACCGTGATGGGCGGCATGCAGCGGGTCCGCACCGATCGGGCGCTCGGCGACCTGCTGCGGCAGTCGGCAGCCGGGGTAACGGTGCGCCGCGACGGCACCGAGCACTACGTCGCCACGTCGCGGCTCGTGCCGGGCGACGTCGTCGTGCTCGGCCATTCCGACGTCGTGCCCGCCGACTGCCGGATCATCGAGGCCGACGAGCTAGAGGTAGACGAGTCGTCGTTGTCCGGCGAGTCGCTGCCGGTCGCGAAGAGCCCTGCTCCGGTCGCGGCCGCCGACATCGGCGGCAGAACGTCGATGCTCTACGAGGGCACCACGATCTCGGTGGGCCACGCGGTCGCCGTCGTCGTCGCCACCGGAACGGCGACGGTGGCGGGCCGCAGCATGGCCGTGGCCGCCGGGTCGGAGGCGCCGCCCGGCTCTGGTGCGCGGCTGGACGAACTGACCAAGAAGGGCACGCCGCTGGCGATCGGCGGCGCGGCCACCGTCGCGGCCGCGGGGCTATCGCGTGGCGTTCCACTGAGCGAGAGCCTTGGCACAGCCGTGAACCTGGCGGTGGCGTCGGTCCCGGAAGGACTGCCGTTCGTTCGCAACGCGGCCCAGCTCGCGTCCGCACGCCGGCTAGCCGACCAGGGCGCGCTCGTGCGCGACCCTCGCACGCTGGAGGCGCTCGGCCGCGCCGATGTGCTGTGCTTCGACAAGACCGGCACCCTCACTCGCGGCACGCTGAGCCTCACCAGTGTGGGCGACACGAGCGCCACCCAGGACGTCGAGGAGCTCGACGACGCGCACCGTGCCGTGCTCGCCGCCGCCCTAAGGGCCACGCCGGGTGACAAAGACCCGGACGAGTTGGAGCACGCCACCGATCGGGGCGTCGTCGCGGGTGCGCGAGAGGCCGGGGTCGACGCGCACACGGACGCACGCGACTGGCGGCGTGGCACCGACCTGCCCTTCGAACCGTCACGCGGCTACCACGCCACGGTCGGCGACACGGGTAGCGGCTGCCTGCTCTCGGTCAAAGGCGCGCCGGAGGTGGTGCTGCCGCGCTGCACGTACGCCGATAGCGACGGCAGGCACGTCCGGTTCGGTGATCGCGCCCGCAAGGCGGTGAGCCGCACGCTCGACTGCTTGGCCGGGCAGGGACACCGAGTGCTCGTGATCGCCGAACGCACACTCGATACCAGCGCCACCGACGACACCGGTCGCGATGGCACGAGCGGCAGCCCCGAGGGCGCGCGGGACATCGACGACGACGCCGTCACCGACCTCGTGTACCGGGGATTCGTCGCGCTCGCTGATCCGGTGCGGACCAGCGCCGCCCCGGCGGCGGCGCAACTCCGGCGGGCCGGGGTGCAGGTCGTGATGCTCACGGGCGACCACCCCGCGACGGCCGACGCCATCGCGACCACGGTCAACGGCGGCGCGAACGACGATGTGCCCACCGCCACCAGTGCGGCCCACGTCGTCACCGGACCCGAACTCGCCGAGCTGGACGACGAGCAACTCGCCGACCGGCTCCGCGACGTCGACGTCATCGCCCGGTGCAGCCCAAAGGACAAGGTCCGCATCATCCAGGCGTTGCGGAGCAGGGGCCGGACGGTCGCCATGACCGGCGACGGGGCCAACGACGCGCCCGCGATCCGGCTGGCAGACGTCGGTATCGCACTCGGCCGTCGTGGCACACCCGCGGCCCGCACCGCGGCGGACGTCGTCGTCACCGACGACCAACTCGCCACCATCACCGCCGCTCTCCTGGAGGGTCGCGCGCTGTGGTCGTCCGTGCGTGACGCGCTCGCGATCCTGCTCGGCGGCAACCTCGGTGAGGTCAGCTTCAGTGTCCTCGCGTCGCTGCTCACCGGCCGCTCGCCGCTGACGGCGCGGCAGATCCTGCTGGTCAACCTGCTGACCGACCTCGCCCCCGCTGTCGCGATCGCGTTGCGTGAGCCGCGACGGGACGAGGTCGACGGTCTCCTCAGCGGCAGCCCGACGTCGGCGTTGGGCTCGCAGCTCAATCGGGAGCTCGTGCTGCGCGCCGTGGTCACCACGCTCGGTGCGACGGCGGGTTGGGGTGCGGCCCGGCTGACCGGACGTCGCCAGCGCGCGGCCACCGTGGCGCTCGCCTCGCTGGTGGGCACACAGCTCGGTCAGACGCTGGCGATCGGCGGGCTGGACCGGCGGGTGCTGCTGGCGAGCATCGGCTCGGCACTCGTGCTCGGCGGTGCCATCCAGACGCCGGGCGTGAGCCAGTTCTTCGGCTGCACTCCGCTCGGCCCAGTCGGCTGGAGCATCGCGCTCGGCGCCAGCACGTCGGCGACCGTGCTCGGCGTAATCGGTGACCGACTGCTGCACCGGGTTTGCCCTGCCCTCATCGCGGTTACTCAAGGGCATCACGGTAACGGCACCATCTGATGCGGAGGTTGGCCATGGCAACGGATGTCGATCGGTTGTGCCAGGCTCTGTCCAGCGTTGACTACCCGGCTGACAAAAGCGATCTCGTGCAAGCGGCCCTCCGGGCTGGAGCGGACGCCGATACGGTAAGCGCGCTCAACGCGATCCCGCAGGTCATCTACGAGAGCGAAACCGACGTGCTTCGTGCGGCGCCGCTGGAGTCGAGGCAAGCCGAGGCTGACCGGGCGGCACAACGCAAGCTACACACGAAGCCAGGATTGTCCGAACAGGACAAGAACATCCCGGAGCACCCGATACGCGGTGAGCTCGGCGAAAACCGGGCGAGCTAGCGCTCCACTTCGTTCGGGAGCACCAGTGACGTGGTTCGTTGCTCGGCTGGGGCGAGAGTGGACGGCTTCAGCCACTTGTCCGAATCGCCGCGCTCCTCCGCTAGCACGAGCCGCTTCCCGTTATCGCGGCACCATTCGAGGAGATCGATCGCCGTGAGTCGTTCCATGCCATGAGCGACGATCACGTCCCACCGCCGCGGCGGATGGCCCGTGAGCCAATTTTCCAACTCAGGGCGATGCCAGGGAGTACCGAAAGGGAAATCTTCCTCGACCCAGACTATGATTCGAGCGCCATTCTGATCACACCACTTCTCGATGGCATGGCGCTGGGCGCCCGCGAACGCATTTCTGACGACGCCGACCGCCAGCAGCGATTCGGGACGCCGCCGTTTGTTCCGCCGCAGGAAATCGAAAACCACGCAGGTTACCTCCCGCCGCTCATCAGCCCGCTGGAATCGTCACACCCACGTGCGGCAGAGTCAACATGAGATAAATTCTTCAAATTCTACGTCAACGCGCGTTCCGGATGTTCGAGGTTCCTGGTCAGCGAATGTCCCGTCATGGCGAAACCGACCAGCAACAACAGCGGCATGAGCCAGGCGATCGGATACTGGTAGCCGACTTCGATGAAATCCGGCGCCGCCTCCGGCGCTCGCACCGGTGCCGCCTCCGGCTCTTGCGCCGGTTCCTGCTTGGGCGGCACCGGACCGGCCGCCTCGGGCGCTGGCGCGGCGATCGGACCCACTTCGGGTGCTGGTGGCGGCGGCCCGAGTTCGGGTTCAAGAGGCGGCGGCTCTGCGAGCGGCGGCGCGGCGAACTCTTCTTCCTCATACGTCAACGACGCGGTGATGGGGGCGGGTTCCTGCTGCTCGCCCGGTTGCTCGACCGGCGGGTTCGACGTCGTCTCCTTCGTGCGAACGTCTCCCGCCAGATCGTTCGCGCCGACGTCTTCCCCGCTCGCGGGCGGCTCAGGCGCGGGTGATTCCTCGGGCGGAGCCTGCTGTTCGCCCGATTCGTAGTCCTTACCGAAGAACGCGACGTGCCAGGTGTCCGAGGCTTTGACGGCGGCGGGCGCGGGCAGGATCGCGACGGCGGCAGACGCGCCCTCGGACCAGTCCTTCACGAAGGGTGCGAGATCGACGCTGAATGCCGGGCGTGGCTTGGCCGAATAGGTCGCCTTCGCGGCGGCGGCGTCGCAGTCGGTTTCCGGCGGCGTGTCCGGAGAGGCCTTGGTGTCAGCCAACGAGCCGGTGATCTGGCAGACCCTGAGCTTCGCCTCGGCCGCTCGCACCGACCCGTCGCCAGTGTTCCTGTCGACCGGCAACTCCAACGTCCCACCAGTGACGGTGGCCCCGAACGGCAAGGCCGTAAGGTCCAGCTCGACATAGGTCGCGGTGGTCGGAGTACCGCCCGAGATTCCCACATGCAGCGTGTTCTTCGGATACTCTGACGTCGGCAGCGCGGAGCAGTCGGCGTCGGCGCAGGTGTCGCTGTCCGGCAGCACGTACCACGCCTCGGTGGCCGTACCAACCGTGGCCTCATCGATGCCCTCGGCAGCCAGCGCTACGGCGAAGCCACTCGCGACCATCATCAACCCGACCGTCGCGACAGCACTGAGACGTCGAAATAGCACCGCGTCACTCCCGGTTCCACCGTCGTACCGATCGCGTCACCGACACATCAAAATCACCGTACTTCGGCGTCGTGACGCGGGTCAAAAACTGATCAGATGGAACCGGAAGATTCAATGCCCGATATTCGAAATCGCGGCGCGCGAGAATGCGACGGTAACCCGTTCTCAAGAAGTGCGCGCCTTCACCACGCGCCCGGCATTCCGGCTGGGAATTACACTGTCTCGAAGGTGAGTGCGTCGTTCGCGACGCCGATGCGAACCTTCGCGCCGGAATGGACCGTGCCGTCCAGCAGCAGCCGGGACAACTCGTTGCCGACCTCGCGCTGGATGGTGCGCCGCAGCGGCCGGGCGCCGAACTCCGGCTGATACCCCGCGTTGGCCAGCCACGTGATCGCCTCTGCGTCGAACTCAACGTCGACACCCTGGGCGTGCGCGCGACGTTTGGTGTCCTCCAGCAGCAGCTCGGTGATGTGGCGTAGCTGCTCAGCCTCCAGCCGCCGGAACACGATGATGTCGTCGATCCGGTTCAGGAACTCCGGCCGGAACTCGTCGCGCAGTCGGCGCATCAGCCGGTCCCGCACCGGCCGGTCCGTGTCGGCCTCACTCGCGGGCGCGAACCCGAGCGCGCCCTGCGTGCTGCTGACGACCAGCTCCGACCCGACGTTGCTCGTCATGATCACGACGGTGTTGGTGAAATTCACCGTGCGCCCCTTTCCATCGGTGAGCCTGCCGTCGTCGAACACCTGCAACAAGACGTTGAACACCTCGGGGTGGGCCTTCTCGATCTCGTCAAGTAGCACCACCGAGTACGGCTTGCGCCGCACCGACTCCGTCAACTGCCCGGCTTCCTCGTAGCCGACATAACCCGGTGGCGCGCCGATGAGACGGCTGACGTTGTGCCGCTCCCCGTACTCACTCATGTCCAGCCGGATCATCCGGTCCTCGTCGCCGAACAGCGCCGCCGCGAGGGCCCGCGCCAGTTCGGTCTTGCCGACACCGGTCGGGCCGAGGAACAGGAACGTCCCCGACGGCCGGTTCGGCTCGGCCAACCCCGCACGCGACCGGCGCACCGCCTCGGCGACCGCACTGACCGCCTCGTCCTGCCCGATCACGCGCTCGTGCAGGTGCTGCTCCAACTCCAGCAGCCGCTGGCGTTCCTCCGTCGTGAGCTGCCGCACCGGAATACCGGTCAACCGAGACACCACCTGCGCGATGTCCTCGGCCGTCACGTCCGGCACGTCGGGCGCCGGCCCGCCGGACGCCTCCTTGATGCGTCCGCGGATCTCCTTCAGCTCATCGCGGATCGCCGACGCCCGCTCGTAGTTCTCCTCGGACACGGCCTGGTCGCGGTCTCGCTCCAGTTGCTCGACGCTCGCCTCCAGGTCCCGCACCTCGGCGGGCCTGCGCCCGATCCGGGTGCGCACTCGCGCGCCTGCCTGGTCGAGCAGGTCGATCGCCTTGTCCGGCAGGAACCGGTCGGTGATGTAGCGATCGGACAGCGTCGTGGCGGCATGCAGCGCCTCCTCGGTGAACCGCACCTGGTGGTGCGCCTCATACCGGTCGCGTAGTCCCTGCAGGATCGCGAACGTGTCCTCCGTCGTCGGCTCCGGCACCAGGATCGGCTGGAACCGGCGCTCCAACGCCGGATCCGCCTCGATACCGGTGCGGTACTCGTCCAACGTCGTCGCGCCGACGACATGCAGTTCCCCGCGCGCCAACGCGGGCTTGAGCATGTTGCCCGCTCCCTGCGAGCCTTCCGACGACCCCGCGCTGACGATCGAGTGGATCTCGTCAACGAAGATGATCAGCTTGTCGCTCTGCTCCCGGATCTCGTTGAGCAGGTTCGTCATCCGCTCCTCGAAGTCACCCCGGTACCGAGTGCCCGCGACCATCGCGGTCAGATCGAGCTGCACGAGACGACGTCCTTCCAGGGTGATCGGCACCTGGCCGTCCACGATCCGTTGCGCCAGCCCCTCCACGATCGCGGTCTTGCCGACACCAGCCTCCCCGATCAGCACCGGGTTGTTCTTGGTGCGCCGGGCCAACACCTCGATGGTCTGCTCGATCTCGTCGTCCCTGCCGATGACGGGGTCGATCTCGCCTTGCCGCGCCAGCTCGGTCAGGTCGCGGCCGTACTGGTCCAACGTCTTCGTGGACGTCTGCTGCTGACCAGCACCGGGTGGCGACTGCTGCTCGGGACCCCGCCGCATCGACTCCGGGGTCACGCCATGCCGCGCGAGCAGTTTGCCCGCTATGGTCTCCTGGTTGGCCATCAACGCCAGCAGCAGGTGCTCCGGGCCGATGTACGTCGTGCCGAGCCCGCGCGAGATCTGGTGCGCGTCGAGCAGCACCCGCTTCGCGGCGGGCGTCAGATGCAGCGGCGGCCGCGTCCCATCCCCCAGCTGGGCGGACTGCTCGATCTCGGACGCCAGCGCGTCGACGTCGATACCCGCCTGGCTGAGCAGATCCCTGCTGCCCGACGTCTTCGTCGCCGCCCACAGCAGGTGCTCGGTGTCGAGCGACCTGCTACCCCACTCGGCCGCGCGCGTCGCCGCCTCCGACACGAGAGCACGCGCCTGGTCGCTCATCAGCCGCATGATGTCGACCGAATACGCCCGGCGTCCCGGAGCGCCACCGCCGAAGAACTGTGCCATGAACTCGTCGAACGGGCTCGGTCCCTGGCCCGCTCCGAAGAAGCCGCTCATCAGCTGCCTTTCGATCTAGATCCTCGGTTCGCCCTACGCGTCTTCGCGAGGAGTTCCCGGCAGGCCGCGCGGCTAATCAGCGAACGCGGCGAAGACACCGACACGTGTGGTCACGGAAACGGTGACGCTCCGCGGCGACGTTTATAGACGGCGACTGCGGCAATTCTTTGCGTATGCCGACAGCGAGACGACCGTTGCGAGTGCTGCTCTGGCACGTGCATGGCTCATGGACCACGTCGTTCGTGCGGGGCGGCCACGAGTATCTGCTGCCGGCCCTACCGGAAGGCGGGCCGTGGGGCCGGGGGCGCAGCGGGCGTGACTGGCCCGCCACCACCGAGGTCTCCCCCGACGACCTGGCCGACACCGACGTCGACGTCGTCGTGCTGCAACGCGAGGACGAGCTCAAACTCGCCGAGCGGTGGCTGGGCAAGCGGCCGGGTGTTGACGTGCCCGCGGTGTTCGTGGAGCACAACACCCCGCCGGAGCACGCCGCTGCTACCCGCCATCCGCTCGCCGACCAGCGGGAGATCCCGCTGGTGCACGTGACGCACTTCAACGACCTGATGTGGGACAACGGCCGCTGCGCCACCCGCGTCATCGAGCACGGCATCGTCGATCCCGGCCCGCGCTACCAGGGCGAGCTGCCCAACGCGGCCGTGCTCATCAACGAGCCGATGCGCCGGTGGCGGATCACCGGCACCGACCTGCTGACCACGTTCGGTCAGGCCGCGCCGGTCGACGTCTTCGGCATCGGTGCCGGCGACGTCCGCGACCGCTACGCCCAGGTCACCGGAATCGCCGACCTGCCACAGCATCGGGTGCACGACGAGATGGCGCGACGGCGCGTGTACGTGCACACCGCGCGGTGGACGTCGCTTGGGCTGTCGCTGTTAGAGGCGATGTATCTCGGCATGCCGGTGGTCGCCGTGGCGAGCACCGAGGCGCCGGCCGCGATCCCGCCGGAAGCGGGCGTCGTATCCAGCAATGTCGCCGAGCTGACCGATGCGGTCCGGCGGTTCGTGCGCGACCCGGACCTGGCGGCCGACAGCGGCAAGGCGGCGCGCGACTTCGCGGTCACCCACTACGACCTGGACACGTTCTTGCGGGCCTGGGACGAGGTACTGGCTGCTGTCAGCACCTGACACAGCGGGAGGGAGTCACATGCACATCGCGATGGTGTCAGAGCACGCGAGTCCGCTCGCGGCCCTGGGCAACGTCGACGCGGGCGGGCAGAACCTGCACGTCGCGGAGCTGTCGGCGGCGCTACGACGAAAAGGACACGCGGTCACGGTCTACACCCGCCGCGACGACCCGTCGCAGCCCGAGCGCATCCGCACGCCAGCGGGCTACGACGTCGTCCACGTGCCAGCAGGGCCAGCCGAGCCGATCCCACGCGACGAGCTGCTACCGTACATGCCGGAGTTCGGCGACTGGCTGCACCGCACGTGGTCGCGCTCCGCGCCGGACATCGCGCACGGGCACTTCTGGATGTCCGGACTGGCCTGCGTGCGCGGCGCGCACGGACTCGGCATCCCAGTGACGGAGACGTTCCACGCCCTCGGCGTCGTCAAGCGCCGCCACCAGGGCAGCACCGACACCAGCCCCGCGAACCGCGTCGAACTGGAACGCCGGCTCAGCCTTGACGTCGACCGCGTCCTCGCGACCTGCTCGGACGAACTGTTCGAACTGGCACGCATGGGTACGCCGCACACACGGATGTCGGTGGTGCCGTGCGGCGTTGACCTCCAGCGTTTCACCGCCGACGCCGATAATGCCGCTGACGTCCCCCGGCGTGTTTGTCCACATCGGATCGTGACGGTCGGCAGGTTGGTTCCCCGCAAGGGCTTCGACATCGCCATCGCGGCGCTGCGGCACCTGCCAACGGCGGAGCTGGTCATCGTGGGTGGTCCTCGACCGGACGAGCTGCACGATGACGACGAGGCCCGCAGGCTACTGCGGATCGCACGCAGGCATGGCGTCGCCGACCGGGTGCGCATCACCGGCCAGATCCCGCGCGAGCACATGCCCGCGCTGCTACGTTCCGCTGACGTCGTCGCGTGCGTCCCGTGGTACGAGCCGTTCGGCATCGTGCCGCTGGAAGCCATGGCCTCCGGTGTCCCGGTGATCGCCGCCGCCGTCGGCGGACTGACCGACACCGTCGTGGACGGTGTGACCGGCACGTTGGTGCCCCCGCGGGAGCCGCGCGAACTCGCCGACGCCGCCCAAGAACTCCTGGCAGACCCGGCGTTGCGACGTTCCTATGGCAGCGCGGGGCGCAAGCGAGTGGCGTCGCGCTACTCGTGGAACCGCATCGCCGCGGACACCCAGCGGATCTACCACCGCGTCCGTGCCCAACTCGCCGAAACCGAAGAACCAAACGAGAAGGTGGCAGCCCTGTGACCACAACACAGCCTCACACCGCACCCAGGAGCACCGAAGACGGGCAGCGGACGATCGACATCCGCAGCCCCCACGACGGGTCGTCGCTCGGCGCCGTCGCCGTGAGCACACCCGCCGATGTGGAGAACGCGATCGTGTCCGCGCGCGTGGCCCAGCCCGAGTGGGCACGCACCTCCCCGGCCGAGCGAGGCGCGACACTACGCCGCGCCGCCGCCGTCGTCAGGGACAACGTCGAACAACTCGCCGAACTGAACGAAGCCGAGACCGGGAAGCCGCGCGACGAGGCGCGGGAGGGCGTTCTCGCGGGGGCGGGGACGCTGGAACAGTACGCCGAGCTAGGCCCGCTGCATCGCGGCAAGACACTGCAGGGCGATTACGGCGCGACGGATTTCATGATCTCCCAGCCGCGCGGCGTCGTCGCGGTCATCACGCCGTGGAACGACCCGGTCGCCGTCGCCTGCGGCCTGCTCGGCGCGGCGCTCGTCACCGGGAACACCGTGGTGCACAAGCCAAGCGAGCGGTGTCCGCGCACCGGCGAACTGCTGTGCGGACTGCTCGCCGACGTCCATCCGGACGGCGTGCTGTGCCGGCTTGTCGGTGACGGCGAGGTAGGCGCGGCTCTCACGGGCGATCCTCGTATCGCGCTCATCGCGCACGTCGGCAGCACGGCGGCCGGGCGCGACATCGCGATCGGGGCGGCGGGCACCGGCGCCAAGGTGCTGTTGGAGAACGGCGGCAACGACCCGCTGATCGTGGACCGCGACGTCCATCCCGGCTGGGCGGCGCGGCAGGCCGCCATGGGAGCGTTCGCCAACGCGGGCCAAATCTGCGTGTCCGTGGAACGCGTCTACGTGCACGAAGCTGTCCTGGATCCGTTCCTGCGCGCCCTGGTCGACGCCGCCGCCGACGCCTCGGTGCCGCCGCTGGTGGACCACCAGCATCGCGAGCAAGTGCACGACGCCGTGATGGCGGCGGTGGACGCGGGTGCGTACCGCGCGATTGGTGGCACGCTGCCCAGCGGCGGTGGCTCGCACTACCCGGCGACCGTGCTGACCGACTGCACACCAAGCATGGCCGTGATGTCGGAAGAAACGTTCGGGCCAGTTGCCCCGGTCCGCGCGGTGCGATCGTTCGACCACGCGCTCGCCGAGGCCACCGACAGCGGCTACGGACTGGCGGCGACGGTGCTGACCAGTTCGATGGCGCACGCCCAGCAGGCGTGGCGGGAACTGCCCGTGGGCTCGGTGAAAATCAACGCGGTCTTCGGCGGCGCGCCCGGCGGGGCCGCCCATCCTCGGGGCCGCAGCGGCGAAGGCTTCGGCTACGGCCCCGAGCTGCTGGAGGAAATGACCACGACAAAGGTGGTGCACTCCGAGCCCCCGACGTTGTAACGGCGGCGTCGTGCCCTCACCCCGGGTGTGTCTCGCCGCCCAGCGCGGCGATAACCTCGCCGGTGTAGTACGACGACAACTGGTTCGCCGCGAAGAACACGTACGACGGCGCGATCTCGTCCGGATGCGCTGGCCTACCGAACGGCACGTTGCCACCGAACTTCGTGACCTTCTCCGCCCCGAAGGTCGACGGGATCAGCGGCGTCCACACCGGACCCGGCGCCACGCAGTTCACTCTGATACCCCGGTCCGCAAGCGCCTGCGCCATGGCATAGGTCCAGGAGTGCACCGCGCCCTTGGTCGCCGAGTAGTCGATCAACGACTTGTTGCCGCGCAGGCCGTTCACCGAGCCGGTGTTGATGACAACGTCTCCCTCGCCCAGGTGTGACAGCGCAGCGTGGGTGACGTGAAAGAAGCTGTGGATGTTGACGTCGAAGGTGCGCAGCCACTGTTCTGCGGTGATCTCGTCCGGCTTGTCCACCGGGATCTGGGTGGCCACGTTGTTCACGAGGATGTTCAGCCCGCCGAGCTTGGTGACGGTCTGCTCGACGATGTCCACGCAGTGCTGGGCGTCGCCCATGTCACCGGGCAGCAGGACGCACCGGCGTCCGTGGCCGCGCACGTGGTTGGCGGTCTCCTCGGCGTCGTCGTGCTCCTCCAGGTACGCGAGTGCGACGTCGGCGCCTTCCTTCGCGAAGGCGATCGCGACCGCCCTACCGATGCCGGAGTCGCCGCCGGTGATGAGCGCGACGCGGTCAGCGAGCAGATCTCTGCCCACGTAGTCCGCCATCGTGTCCTGCGGCTGCGGCCGCATCGGGGGCGTCTCGCCGGGTGGTTGCTGCTGCTGGGGTGGTTGTTGTTCTGCCATGCCGTCGGAGTACCCGCCTGCCGCGCCGACGAACCGCGACAGCGCGAGCACCGACGGTTTATCGCCCAGATCACCACGGGTATCCACACGACATGGCTGTGGACGAGGACCAGCTCAGCGCGACCGCCGCCAAAGCCGCCCAGGCACTGCGTGCGGCAGGCGTCCCGTTCGCCCTGGGCGGTGGCTGTGCGGTGTACGCGCACGGCGGTCCGGTCAGCGAGCACGACGTGGACATCTTCCTCGCCGAGCGCGACGTCGTCCCGGCACGGCATGCGCTCGTCGAGGCGGGGATGCGTGCGGCGGACGCGCCCCACGACTGGCTCGCCAAGGCCTACGACGGACCATGCCTCGTCGACCTGATCCACCGACCGAATAGGCGGCCGGTCACCGACGAGTTGCTCAACCGGGCGGTGCCCCGGCGGCTCGGCGACACGGTGGTGCCGGTGCTGCCCGCCACCGACGTCGTCATCGACAAAATCCTGGTGCTCAACCCCGAGCGTTGCGACTTCACGCCGCTGCTGCCGATCCTCGCGGCGCTACGCGAGCAGGTCGATTGGGCGGCGGTGCGTACGGCGACCGAGCACTCGCCATACGCCCGCGCGCTGTTGTGGTTGGCCGCCGAGACCGGCCTCGTGCCCGAGGCAGCGACGCTCGCGCCCACCGTTGGCGCCCAGCGAGGAGAGTGACCATGGCACACGAACACGCCACCGAGTACGCCGCCCAGCACGACGTCGCCCCGCACGACCGCGCCGCCAGGCTGCGCCGCGCGCTGGCCGAGGACCCCCGCACCTCGGAGCTCGGCGTCGCGATCTCCGTGCGAGGTGATCGAGTGCGCCTCACGGGCACCGTCGCCTCCGCGGCCCGCAAGACGGAGGTTGACGTCGTGGCGCAGGAAGCGGAGCCCGGCCTACACGTCACCAACGACATCACCGTCGTCAGTGCGGCGGAACCCGGCGAAGCGGAGGACATCGAATGATCACGATCGGCGCTGTCGGGGACGTCCATCTTGACAAGGACGCCGCGGGCACCCTGCGCCCCGCCCTCGGCCGGATCGCGGACAAGGCCGACGTCCTGCTGCTGGCGGGCGACCTGACCCGGCATGGCACCGTGGCCGAGGCGCGGGTTGTCGCCGACGAGTTCGGTGGACTCGACGTCCCCGTGATCGCGGTGCTCGGTAACCACGACTACGACCGCGACGCCGTGCCCGAGGTGACCGAGGTGCTCGCCGACGCCGACATCCACGTGCTGGAAGGCGACGGCGTCGTCCTGTCGCTGCCCGGCGGCACCCTCGGCGTCGCCGGGGTAAAGGGCTTCGGCGGCGGTTTCGAGGGCAAGTGCGGCAGCGCGTTCGGTGAGCCGGAGATGAAGGCGTTCATCTCCCACACCGTCGCGGCCGCCGACCGGCTCCGGACAACGCTGAATTCACTGGACTGCGACGTCAAGGTGGCACTAACGCACTACGCGCCGATCCCGGAGACGGTGCACGGCGAGCCGCCGGAGATCTACCCGTTCCTCGGCGCGTACCAGCTCGGCAACGCGATCGACTGTTGCGATACCGCGCTCGCGCTGCACGGCCACGCGCATTTCGGCAGCGAGCGCGGCGTGACGCCGGGCGGGGTGCCGGTGCGCAACGTCGCGCAGCCGGTCATTAACGCCGCCTACGCCAGCTACCGGTTGCCCGCGAGTGTGCAGGAGCCGATGACCGAGGTGTATCAGCCGACGTAGCGCGGATCACCTCACCGCGCGGCGTCAGCCCACGCCGGGGCATCACCCCACGTAGCGCCGTGCCGTTGAGTGGCGCTGGGAGTGCTCCAGCAGCCGGAGTCCGTTCTCCACTCGGTCCGGCACGACGCACCGTTCCCGCAGCACCCAGCCCACCGACGCGGCGGCCTCGGCCACGGCGGCGGCGGTTGCCGTATCGGCCGGTGCTGAGCGCAGGACGTCTACCGTACGGCGCAGCGCGCTGCGCACCGGACGCCGCAACCACAGCGTCCAGAGTGTGTTCCGGATGCCGAGTTGCCTGCGGCGACGTGGGTCGCGCGCCCGCGACGGCGCGTGGTGGATCACGATGTCCGGGTCCCAGCACATCCACCAACCGTGCGCGGCGAGGTCAAGCGCGAGCAGCTCCTCCTCACCACCGAGCCACATCCGCTCCGAGAACCCTCCGACCTCACGGAACGCCTCGGCTCGGAACGTCGTCAGGCCCGCCATGACGCCGAACAGCGCCGGTCCGGGCAGCCAGTCCGGGCCAGGCACCGGGGAGTGCCGCAGCTCGGGTGTGATCGGGTCCTCGGCCAGCTCCGGTTCGACCAGGCAACGGCCGGTGATCGACGCCAGACCGGGGTGGGCGTCGAGCAGGTCGGCCGCGCGGGTCAGCGCGCCGGGCTGCCAGCGGGTGTCGTCGTCGCAGAACGCCACGTAGTCGGTGTCGCACTCGGCGACGGCGTGGTTCCGCGCGATCGCCCCGAGGTTGCGTCCGCAGCGCAGCAATGCGACGTCGGCGTCGGGGTGATTCCGCTGGAATGCGGCCACGGCTTCGGCGGTGCCGTCAGTCGAGGCGTTGTCCGCGACGATGATCGGGGCGGCGTCCGGCAACGCGGTCATGTGCCGCAGCGTGCGCAGCAACTCGTCGCGGCGGTTGTGCGTCATCATCACGACGGTCACTCGCATGCTTCAGCGCTCCAGCAGCCGTACGTTCGCTTCGACGCCGCGCGGGAGCCGACGGCGCTGCCACAGCGCGGTGGGCAGCTTGCGTACCAGTCCCGCCAGGGCCCGGGCCGCCATGACGTCGCGGGTCGCCGAAACGGCCAGTGCCAACCCGGAGCGCAGTGCCGTGCTCGGCGACCGTCGCAGCACGCTGATCAGCACGTCGTTGCGCAGGACGAGAGCCTTGCGGCGGGTGTGGTCGGCGTCGTCACGGACGGCGGGTTCATGGTGGGCCCGCACTTCCGGGACGTACCGCAGCCGCCATCCTCGCGCGGCGAGGTCGTAGGCGAGCAGCTTCTCCTCCGCACCCAGCTGCAGCAGGCGGCTGAACCCACCCGCATCGAGGTACGCGGCACGGCGCACGATCGCGCCGCACGCCAGGAATCCCAGTACCTCCCTGCCGGGGAGGTCGTCCCCAGTGGACAATGGGCTGTCCGCCATCGCCCGCGACGTCGGGTCGACCTCGCCGCGCGGTTCCACCACGGTTCTCGCAGCGATGAGGCCAACGTTCGGACATCGATCGAACACGGCTTCAGCCCTCGGGAGCGCGTCGCTCGCCCACCACGAGTCGTCGTCACTGAACCCCACATACGGTGTGGGCGCGGCGAGCACGCCGAGGGTGCGGGCCGCCGCACCAAGGTTCTCGGCGAGCCGCAGCACCCGGACGCCGTCGTGCCGCTCGGCGAGTGCGCTGGCCACGTCGCCGGTGGTGTCGGTCGAGGCGTTGTCCGCGATGATGATCGGCGGGCGCGGTCGGAGTTCGAGCAACCGCCGCAGCGTCACGGCCAGTGTGGCCGCGCGGTTCCGAGTCGCGATCACGACGCTGGTGCGCCCTCCCGCGTGTTCGTCAGTCATGCCGCGAGCTCCAGCCGCAGCGCGCCGCACAACGACTCCAGCAGTCGGGTATCGCCGCCCGCTGTGCGCAGCGCCTCGGGCGCCTCCCCAGACAGGCACCACCGCCACCAGGTATCGAGCCGCTCAGCGTTGACCTCATCCGCGCCGAGGACGGCGGGCCAGCGCAGCGCGGCGGCCTGCGCGGTGACCTTGCCGCCACCGTCGATCGGGTCGACGGTGATAGCGGGCACACCGGAACGCACGGCGAGCACAAGGCCGTGCATGCGCGTCGTGACGACGACGTCGAGCCTGCGCAGCACGGCGGTGAACTGGTCCGGCGTCGCGTGGTGCTGCCAGTCAGTGGTGTCGAGCCGGGTGTCCAGCGGCAACAGCGCCGCGTTGAGAGTGGACAGCCAGTCGTCCAACACCGCATGCACCCGGTCGTGGGATCCGCGAGCGCCGTACTCGCGCTGGCTCGGCGCGAGCACGACCCCCGCGACCGGTACCGGAGTCGTGTCCGCGGGATCGGCGAGGTCGGCGTGGCATGCCGCTCCCCCGTCGCGCGGCAGGATGCGGTGGAATCCCACGGCTGCGGGGTCGGCGGGGTTGACGACGCTGACGCCGACGGCGATCCGGTAGCACCGCGCGAACCGCTCGTGCAGCGCGGCCACCTGGTCGCCGGTCACCGGCCCGCACGCGAACACCAGATGCGTGTACACCGCCGGATCGACGTCGTCGAGGCTTCGCTCCGACGGTAGGAACCGAGGACTCCACGCCGTCTCGCAAGGTATGCCCCACTCGCCGAGAGCGTCACACACCCGGCACATGCTCAACACATCGCCCGCCGTCGCCTCGCCGTGCAGGAAGCTCGGCCAGCCGGTCACCAACACCCGCATGCGACCGCTATACCCGCTACGTCCGCCGAGTAATCGCGGCCGGCACGTCGTTCGCGGCGTTTGTACCGGTCAGGCCGGGGTATACCACGGCATGATCTCCCGACGGTTCGAACGAGCGCTCGTCACCGGCGGTGGCGGCTTCGTCGGCTCCCACCTGTGCGATCGGCTGCTGCGCGACGGCACCGAGGTGGTGTGCGTTGACGACCTCTGCACCGGCACCACGCGCGCGATCGCGTGGCTGCTGCGACACGACGGGTTCCGCTTCCTTGAACACGACGTCGCGGGGCCGTTGCCACCGTTGGACCGCTTCGATCTGGTCGCGCACCTGGCGAGCCCGGCGTCGCCCGTGGACTACCTCCGGCTGCCGCTGGAGACGTTGCGGACCGGCGCGGACGGCACACGGCACGCGTTGGAGCTGGCGAGGACGTCGTCGGCCAGGTTCCTGCTCGCCTCGACCAGCGAGGTCTACGGCGATCCGCTCGAGCACCCGCAGCGGGAGACGTACTGGGGCAACGTCAATCCGATCGGGCCCCGCAGCGTCTACGACGAGGCGAAGCGCTATGCCGAGGCGCTGACGGCGGCCTATCACCGCGAGTACGGCACGGACGTCGCGATCGCGCGCATCTTCAACACCTACGGCCCAGGGATGCGCGCCGACGATGGCCGCATGGTGCCGACGTTCGTGCGGCAGGCACTCGCGGGCGAGCCGGTTACCGTCCACGGCGACGGCACCCAGACGCGGTCACTGTGCTACGTCGACGACACCGTCGACGGGCTGCTCGCGCTCGCCGCCAGTGCGGAGCATGAGCCGGTCAACATCGGCAATCCCGACGAACTACAGGTCATTACCATCGCGGACGAAGTCCGCCGATTGGCCGGGCGCGGCTCTCCGGTGCGGCATGTGGCGGCGGACCCGGACGACCCGCGCCAACGGTGTCCGGACATCACCCGCGCCCGCGCCGTGCTCGGCTGGTCGCCGCGCACGGACCTCACCGACGGACTACGGCGGACGATCGGGTGGTTCGCGGACGCAGACGTCGGCGACGTCCAGTCCGCCACACGCGGTGAATGACAGTTTTCCGCCCACCCCACGGAACCCACTGCTCACCTGTGTGTTGTTTGGGGCGTCGCTGCGGTGGGTAGCGATTCAGTAGACGGCGCGCGGCAGACCGGCCGCTCGCACGACCCGGTTGCAGAGGACAGCATCATGCGTGTACTCGGGATCAACGCCGTATTCCACGACCCCGCCGCGGCGGTGGTCGTTGACGGCCATGTCGTCGCGGCGGCCGAGGAGGAGCGGTTCTCCCGTCGCAAGCACGGCAAGCGCCCGGTGCCGTTCGCGGCGTGGGAGCTGCCGGAGCAGGCGGCGCGGTGGTGCCTCGACGTCGCTGGCCTTGCACCATCCGATGTGGACGCTATTGGTTACTCCTACGACCCAGACCTCGTCGACCACTCGCTCGACGGTCTCGACCCCGGCTGGGAAGACCTCCGGACGATGTATGCCCGGCGCACACCGCACTTCCTGGCCACCGCACTGCCAGGACTCGATCCCGGCGTCGTCCGGTTCGTCCGCCACCACGTCGCGCACGCCGCGTCGGCCGGGCTGGCCGCGCCGCTCGGCGACACCGCCGTCCTGACGGCCGATGGCCGGGGCGAGACGGAGTCCTATTTGGCCGGCGAGTACCGCGACGGCGAGCTGGACGAGATCACCCACCAGCGACTGCCACACTCGCTCGGACTCTGGTACGAGGCGCTGACCGAACACCTCGGGTTTACGCGTTCCAGCGACGAGTACAAGGTGATGGCGCTGGCCTCCTACGGCGAGCCCCGCTTCGCCGACCGCCTCGCAGAAGACGTCTACGCCACCGACGACGGCGGGTTCCACGCGCCCCCGATGGACTTCGCGGCGTTCGCACCCCGTCGCGCGCCGGACGAGCCGATGCGGCAGGAACACGCCGACCTCGCCGCGAGCGTGCAGCGCCGCCTCGAAGACGTCCTGCTCGACCTGGCGCGGTGGCTGCACCGCTGCACCGGACAGCAGAACCTCGCGCTGGCAGGCGGTATCGCGCTGAACTGCGTCGCCAACACCCGACTGCACGACGAGAGCCCGTTCCACGAGGTCTGGGTGCAGCCGGCGGCAGGCGACGCGGGCACGGCGCTGGGAGCCGCCCTTCACGTGGCCACTGACCTGGGCGACCGAGTCACGCCGATGGCGGGTACGGACCTCGGCAGGAGCTTCGACGACGCCGAGATCGAGCGGACGCTGCGGCGCGCCAAGGTTTCTTACGAGCAGCCGGACGACCTCGCGTCGGAGGTCGCCGACGCGCTCGCCGACGACAAGGTCGTGGCGTGGTTCCAGAGCGGGGCGGAGTTCGGCCCCCGCGCGCTCGGCCACCGCTCGCTGCTCGCCCATCCCGGCAAGGCCGGCAACATCGAACGGCTCAACGACGTCAAAGGCCGCGAGCAGTTCCGCCCGATCGCGCCGATGGTACGGGCCGACCGCGCGGACGAATTGTTCAGCCGGGGGCCGCTGCCGAGCCCGTACATGTTGTTCGTGCACGACGTCGCCCCGTCGTGGCAGGAGCGCATCCCCGCCGTGACCCATGTGGATGGCACCGCACGCATCCAGACGGTCGACGCCAACGACCAGCCGCTGCTAACCGACATGCTCACCGCGTTCGAGAAGCGCACCGGGCTGCCCGCCGTCGTCAACACCAGCCTGAACACGGCGGGCCGCCCGATGGCGGACGACCCGCGCGATGCGTTGGAGTGCTTCGGATCCGCGCCGATCGACGTGCTCGCTATCGGCCCCTACCTAGTGAGGCGCGCATGAGAGTGTCGCGAACACCGACCGAGCTCGACTACACCGTGGTCATCCCGACCGCGGGCAGGGACAACCTCCACACCCTGCTGTGTGCTCTGGAGAGCGCCAAGGGCCCCGACCCCGCCGAGGTCATCGTGGTGGACGATCGCCGCTCGGGCGTGCCGATTGACGTCGGACATCTCGACATGCCAGTGCGGATGCTGACCTCCGGTGGCGGCGGCCCAGCGGCGGCACGCAACGTCGGCTGGCGCGCGGCGGCAACCGAGTGGATCGCCTTCGTCGACGACGACGTCAGCATCGCCGCCGAATGGCCGCGCAGGCTCGTCAAGGACATCAGCGACCTGACGTCCGATTGCGCGGGCAGCCAGGCGCGCTTGGAGGTACCGCTGCCGGATTGGCCGCTCACCGACAACGAACGCGACGCGGCGGGCCTGATGACGGCGTGGTGGATCACCGCGGACATGGCATACCGGCGTTCGGTGCTCGCCGAGGTCGGCGGATTCGACGAGCGTTTCCCCCGCGCGTATCGGGAGGACTCCGACTTGGCGTTGCGCATCCAGCGCGCCGGGTACCGCATCGTGCGCGGCGAGCGTGTCACGGGCCATCCCGTTCGCTCCGAGGCGCTGCTGACGAGTGTCCGCGCACAGCGGGGCAACGCCGCAGACGCCCTGATGCGCCGCACGTACGGCGCGAGCTGGCGCGAGCTGGCGGGTGCGGGACCGGGCAGACTCGGCGCGCACGTGCGTGCGACAGCCGCGTTCGCGGTCGCTGTTGCCGCCGGTGCGGCGGGACGTCCCCGGGCTGCGCTGACCGCGAGCGCGGTGTGGGCGGCGTTGACGGCCGGGTTCGCGGTGAAGCGCATCCTGCCTGGTCCGCGGACGCCGCGTGAGGTCGCCACCATGGCGGTCACGAGCGCGCTCATCCCGCCCGCCGCCTGCTGGCACCGGCTGCGCGGCGAGGTCGCGGCTCGGCGCGCGGCGTCGACTCGTGCGCGAACCGCCGTATTGTTCGACCGCGACGACACGCTGATCGAGGACGTCCCCTATCTCGCGGACCCCGACGGCGTGCGCCCGCTGGCGGGGGCGGCCGAGTCCCTCCAACGGCTCCGCGAGGCGGGGGTGCCGGTCGGGGTGGTGAGCAACCAGTCCGGCCTGGCGCGCGGGCGGTTCACCGAACGGCAACTGGCCGCCGTCAACGCCCGCGTCGAGGCGCTGCTCGGCCCGTTCGACACCTGGCAGATGTGCGTACACGGACCGGACGACGCCTGCGACTGCCGCAAGCCCGGCGCCGGTCTGGTGCGACGCGCCGCCGACGTGCTCGGTGTCGCGCCGTCGGGCTGCGTCGTCATCGGTGACACCGAGGCGGACCTTCGCGCGGCCGACAACGCGGGGGCACGCGGCGTGCTGGTGCCGAGCCCCCGCACCCGCCCGGTCGAGGTGCTGCGCGCCCGTCGCGAGCGACGCCTCGCTCGCGACCTGACCGAGGCGATCAGCCTAGGAGGTGTGTCATGACTGGCCGGGTCCTCGTCGCGCGCCTGGACAACCTGGGCGACGTCCTACTCGCCGGACCGTGCGTGCGAGCTGTGGCCCGCTCGGCGGACGCCGTCACAATGCTCGTCGGCCCACGCGGGCGCGCGGCGGCCGAACTGCTGCCTGGTGTGGACGAGATCGTGTGCTGGCGAGCGCCATGGATCGACCCCGAACCAGCCCCGGTCGATGCCGGCATGATCGACGACATCGTCCGGCGAATCCGAGCACTGCGGGTGGACGCCGCGCTGATCCTGACGTCGTTCCACCAGTCGCCGCTGCCGCTGGCGCTCACTCTGCGGCTGGCTGGCGTGCCGTGGATTGGCGCGATCAGCGACGACTACCCCGGCTCGCTGCTCGACCTGCGCCATCGCGTCGACGGTGACCCGCCTGAGGCATTGCGCGGACTGTCACTCGCCGCGGCGGCGGGTTTCCGGCTACCACGCCGCGACTGGCATCCGCGTGTCAAACATCCGCTGCCGGGCGTACGGCGACTCGTCGGCGAACCCGGCTACATCGTGGTGCACCCAGCCGCGTCGGCCGCCGCGCGGCAGCCGTCCGCCGCGACCAGCGCCGCCATTGTCCGGGGGTTGACCGAGGCCGGACACCGAGTCGTCGTCACCGGCGGACCGGGCGACACCGACCTCACCCACGCGATCAGCGACAGCGCGGGCGACCCCGAATCCGTCCTTGACCTCGGCGGGAAGACGTCGCTGCCGCAGCTCGCCGCCGTCCTCGACAACGCCGCCGCCGTCGTCGCGCCCAACACCTCGGCAGCGCACCTGGCCACCGCCGTCGGCACCCCCGTGGTGTCGCTGTTCGCGCCGGTCGTGCCGGCGGGACGCTGGGCGCCGTACGGCGTCGAGTGTCTGCTGCTCGGCGACCAGGCCGCTGCCTGCCGTGGCAGCAGGGCAAGGACGTGTCCGGTGACCGGACATCCCTGCCTCGACTCGCTCGATCCTGACCAGGTCGTCGGCGCCGTCGCTCAGCTCACGCCTGGCCACTCACCTGAGGAGGTGGACCGTAATGACCAACGTCTCGCCAGTTGACCGGCACTGGTCGGCGCTGACGACGGCGCTGGACCGTTCCCGCTTCGCCGCGCCGACCGTCAGCCGGTGGGGCCACCAGCTCGCCGACGTGCTCCGGCACGGCGGCAGGCTACTGGCCTGCGGCAACGGCGGCAGCGCCGCGGAGGCGCAGCACCTGACGGGTGAGCTGCTCGGCAAGTTCGTCGACGACCGGATACCCCTCGCCGCGATCGCGCTGCACGCCGATACCTCGGCCGCCACGGCGATCAGCAACGACTACGGCGCGGACGAGGTCTACGCCAGGCAGGTGCGCGCACATGGCAGGCCAGGCGACATCCTCATTGGACTGTCCACAAGCGGCCGCAGCGGCAATATCATCGCGGCCGCGAAGGCGGCGTCCGGCTGCGGCATGATGACCTGGGCGCTGACCGGCAGGGCGCCCAACCCACTCGCGTCGTTGTCCGACGACGCCGTGGCGGTGCCTGCCGACCACGTGGCCACCGTGCAGGAGATGCACCTGGCGATCGTGCACGCGCTGTGCGCCGTCGTCGACCACGCGCTGGGGGTCGCCTCGTGAGGACTGCTCGCAGGTCCGAACCATCGGACGTGAGGACTGCTCGCAGGTCCGAACCATCGGGCGCACCGCTCGTGATCGTCGGCGACACGTTCCTCGACGTCGATCTGGAAGGACGCGCCGACCGGCTTTGCCCCGAGGCGCCGGTGCCGGTGGTCGACGTCGGTGACGAGTGGCTGCGGCCCGGCGGCGCGGGACTGGCAGCCGCGCTGGCCACCCGTTCGACACCGGACGTCGTGCTGATCACCGCGATCGCCGACGACGAGGCGGGCGGCAGGCTCACTCGGCTGCTCGCGGACGCCGCCGAGGTGGTGCCGGTGCCGCTGCGGGGTGCCACCGTGTGCAAACGCCGGGTGCGTGCGGGCGGGCAGTCGTTGTTACGCATGGACTCCGGCGACGGCAGGGCCGAGCACGCCCCGCTGGACGACCGGGTGCACCAGGCGTTGGACGCGGCAGGCGCCGTGCTGGTGTCCGACTACGGCAGGGGCATCACGTCGAACCAGGCATTGCGCGCGCACCTGACCGAGCTGGCGCAGCGAGTCCCGGTGGTGTGGGATCCGCACCCGTCCGGCGCATCGCCAGTGGACCGCACCCGGCTGGTGACGCCGAATGAACCGGAGGCGTGGCGGTTGTGCGACGGCGCCAGTGACGCGGGCAGATACGACAGTCTCGCCCTCGGGACGCCCGGCGGATCCCACACGAACAACGGAAGTGTCCGGGACATCGCCTCGCTGCTGCGGCACGCGTGGCGCTGCGACGGCGTCGCCGTCACGCTCGGCGCGCGCGGCGCGCTGCTCACCGTCAACGGCGGCACCCGCACGATCCCGGTCTCCCCCGGCGCCGCCGACCGCGCGGCGGGCGCTCACGCCGACACCTGCGGCGCGGGCGACCGGTTCGCCTCGGCCGTGGCGGCGGAGCTACTCACCGGCGTCGACACCGAGGCGGCCGTGACCACCGCCGTAGACAGCGCGGCGCGATTCGTCGCGGCGGGTGGGGCGACGGGGTTGTCCCTCAAGGCAACACCGAAGGCCCACGCCGCACGGGCCCATGCGGCAGCATCGGCGTCACCACCGGTCGCCGCTGCCGTGCCGACCACGCCCGCGTCGTCCGGGGTCTCGGCCTTCGACGTCGCCGAGCGCATCGGCCGCGACGGCGGCACCGTGGTCGCCGCCGGTGGCTGCTTCGACCTACTGCACCCTGGCCACACCCGGCTACTGGAGCGCGCTCGCGAACTCGGCGACGCCCTCGTGGTGTGTCTGAACTCCGACAGATCTGTGCGGCAGCTCAAGGGCCCCGGACGTCCCATCCTCTCCGAGGACGACCGCGCTCGGCTGCTGCTGTCGATGTCCGCGGTGGACGGCGTCGTGATCTTCGACGAGCCGACGCCGACCAGCGTGCTTGACCGGTTGCGTCCCGACGTCTGGGTGAAGGGCGGCGATTACGACCCGGACACGCTGCCGGAAGCCGACGTCGTCCGGCGCAACGGCGGGCGCATCGAGCTGCTTCCGCTGCTCGGCGACTACTCGACCACGAAACTCGCCGCCACCGCGGCGAGCACCCACGGACAGGAGGGAGCCACGTGAGGCCACTCGGCACGATCCTGGTCACTGGCGGCGCGTCTGGGCTTGGCGCGGCGACCGTCGACGCGATCGCGGCAGCGGGCGGCACCCCCGTGGTGATCGACCGTGACGCTCCCGCCGCCGACGTCGACCACGTGCGCGCCGACCTTGCCGACACTGAGGAGACGACGGCCGCGGTCAAGGAGCTGGTCTACCGCGCGGGCCGCGTCGACGGCGTGTTCACGGCAGCGGGCATTGACGTCCCAGGCCCGTTGGACAAGATCCCCGCCGCCGACTGGGAACACGTCGTGCGGGTCAACCTGTTCGGCACCGCCGCGGTGGTGCGCGCCGCGCTGCCGCACGTTGAGCGCGCCGAGGGCACCGTGGTGACCTGCTCCTCCACGCTGGGGCTGCGCGCGGTCGGCGACGCCACCGCGTACTGCGCGTCGAAGTTCGGCGTCACCGGGTTCAGCCGTGCGCTCGCCGCCGAGACGTCCGGCCGTATCGGCGTCACGATGCTGGTGCCCGGCGGAATGCACACCAAATTCTTCGACGAGCGCCCGGAGCAGTACCGGCCGCCGGAGGGCGCGCCGCTGAACGCGCCCGAGGACGTCGCGGAGACCGTGGTGTTCGCGCTGCGTCAGCCGCCGGGCTGCGAGGTGCGGGAGCTGGTGGTGGCCTGCTCCGAGGAGGGGTCGTGGCCATGACAACCACGCCGACCCGCGCCGATGCCGGCGCTATCCCGGCCCCGACGTCGCCCGGAGCGTCGGTCCCCGCGTCCTCCGGTGTCTCGGGCGAGGTGCTGGTGCTGCGCGCGCTCGGCCTTGGCGACTTCCTTACCGCGCTCCCCGCGCTCCGGGCACTGCGGCGAGAGTTCCCCGATCGCCGGATCGCGCTCGCAGCGCCCGGTGGGCTGGAGCCGTTGGCGCGGCTGTGCGGCGCGGTTGACGAAGTGGTGCCCACGCGCGGGCTCGGTGTGCTCGACTGGCCGCGCGAGCCGCCCGAGATCGCTGTCAACCTGCACGGCAAGGGCCCGCAGAGCATCGCGGACCTGCTCGCGCAGCATCCTGCCGAGGTGCTCACGCATCGCCATCCGGACTTTCCCGACGTCGACGGCCCGTCGTGGCCCGACGACGTGCACGAGGTCGATCGGTGGTGCCTGCTACTCGAACAGTACGGGCTGACCGCCGACCGGCACGAACTCCAGCTCGCCCGGCCCAATCGGTCCAGTCCCGCGACAGGCGCGGTCGTGGTGCACCCCGGTGCCGCGTATCCGGCTCGGCGGTGGCCGGTGTCGCGGTTCGCCGTCGTCGCCCACGCACTTGCCGAACAGGGCCACCAGGTCGTCGTCACCGGCAATGGCGACGAACGGCTTCTCGCCGCCGATGTCGTGCGCCAAGCGGGATTGCCGTCGAGCGCGACGCTCGCCGGTCACACCGAGCTGCACACGCTCGCGGCCCTTGTCGCCGACGCGCGGCTGGTGGTGTCCGGCGACACCGGCATCGGGCATCTGGCCACCGCGTACGGCACGCCGTCGGTGCTGCTGTTCGGCCCGACGTCACCGTCGCGGTGGGGTCCGCCTCCCGACGACCGGCATGTGACGCTGTGGGCGGGCGAGGTCGGCGACCCGTTCGGCGACGAGCCGTCCGCCGGGCTGCTGCGGATCGACCCGGTAACGGTGTTCCGGGAAGCCACCGCGTTGCTCAAGAGGTGGTCTTGATGGCACGCGCGATTGGCACCACCGGCACGATTGGCGTCGTCGGCGCGGGGTACGTCGGACTCACCACGGCGGCATGCCTTGCCCATCTGGGGCATGACGTCGTCTGCGTGGACACCGACCGCCGCAAGGTCGCCCAGCTGCGGGGCGGCGCCGTCCCGGTCCGTGAACCTGGTCTCGACGAGATCGTTCACGATGGCACCCGCGCGCGGCGGCTGTCGTTCACGTCCGACATCGAGGCGCTCGCGGTCTGCGGCGTCGTCATGCTGTGTCTGCCGACGCCCATGGACGAGTCCGGCGATCCCGACACCAGCGCGGTGGATTCGGTCGTACGTCAGCTCGCGACGCTGCTGCCCGCCGACGCGGTGGTGGCGAGCAAGTCGACCGTCCCGGTCGGCAGCGCGCATCGTGCGGAGCGGCTGCTGAACCGCGCGGACGTCGCCGTGGTCAGCAACCCGGAGTTCCTGCGCGAAGGCCACGCCGTCGAGGACTTCCTGCGGCCAGCCAGGATCGTCATCGGCGCGTCCGACGCCTGGGCATGCCACCTGGTCGAGCGCATGTACGACGGTGTCGACGCGCCGATCGTGCGCACCGACCCGGTCAGCGCCGAGTTAGCCAAGTACGCGTGCAACGCGTTCCTCGCGGTCAAGCTGTCATACACGAACCTGCTGGCGGCGCTGTGCGAACGGGTCGGGGCGGAGATCGGCGAGGTCGCGCGGGTGATGGCGCTGGATGACCGGATCGGGGCGTCGTTTCTGCGGCCTGGGCCTGGCTGGGGCGGTTCGTGCTTGCCAAAAGACACGGTGGCGCTGCTCCGCACCGGTAGGCGCGCAGGGCTGGACTTCGGCCTGGTTCGGGCCGCCATCGACGTCAACGCCCAACAACTCGATCGGGTCGTGCGGGACGTCCGCCGGGCCGTGACCGGCGAGGAGTGCGGTCGCATCGCGGGACATCGCATCGGCTTGCTTGGGCTGACTTTCAAAGCGGGGACCGCCGACCTGCGCGACTCCCCCGCGCTGGCCGTCGCCGACGCGCTTGCCCGCGAAGGAGCGGTGTTGACCGGCTACGACCCCGAGGTGCCGAGCGACCGGCAGCGGGCGGTGGCCGACATACGGCTCGTCGACGATCCGTACCAGGTCGCCAAGGGCGCGTCCGCTGTCGTACTGCTCACCGAGTGGCCGGAGTTCGCCGAGCTGGACTGGTCGGTGATCGGCGCGGCGGCGAATAACCCAGTCGTCGTCGATACGCGCGGCATTCTGGACGATTCCGACGTCGAGCAGCCCGGTATCGACCGTATCGCGCTCGGCGACGGCACTCACCGTTCGTGACCGCCGCGAGTGCCGGAAACATCCAGGCGCCCGCGGCGCCTGGTTTGTCGGGTGACACAGCGGGAACTCCGATGCTGAGAAACCGATGCGGTAGGTGATGTTGATGCCCGCTGAGCCTCATCGTTCCGGCCGAGCCGACGAGCGGGATCGGCCTGACCAGCGCGGCCGACACGACACACTCACCGAGTCCGACGTCTATCACCGTCGGCCTGGGTGGCCGAAGCTGCTCGCGCTGGCCGTCGGCCTCCTCTATGCGGCTATCACCGTCACCAGCGTCATCAGTCTTGGCGCCACAGCGGTCGGCCCGCTCGGGCACCTGCATCTCGTAGCCGATTTCGGCGTGAGCTGGTTCTTGCTCGCGGCGCACGGGGGTACCGCCGTGTGGGGCTTGTTGGCACCCATACGGCGCTCGGCGACCAAGGTCTTCGGCGTCGCGCTGTTCATGGCCTACCTTGGTCTTTCGGCGTACAGCATTCCCGCGGTGATCGCGGAAGGCACCTACCTCAATGTCGGCTGGGGCAATGCCATCGTCTACGTCGTCACCTCGGCGGCAGGGCTGGCGATCGCGATCGGGGCATCGGCGGGCAAGCCGTTCCCGCAGGAGCCACCACCGGAGTCCGACGAGGTCATGTAGCCGCCATGCCACCGCACCGACGCTGACCCGCACGGGAAGAACCACGCTGATGACCACCAGCTCGCAGCGCCAGCAGTTCTCGTTGTACGTGCAGGAACTGCGGCTCTCCCTGCGCAACAACTCCGGCGCCTATGGGTTCTCCGTGATGATCACGTCGGTGCTCGCGGTGCTGACGTCGCTGCATCGCACGCCGGGCGTGGCCCACATCTTCCTGTTCCTGCTCGGGGCGGTGGCCAGTTTCGCGGCCATCCAGGTCGCCGCTACACGTGGGTTCCGTCGTTCGCTGGCCGAGCAGGAGCAAACGACGGTGGTTGCGCTCGGCGGTTCGCTGGGCATCGTGTCGATCTCCGTGGCGGTCGGCGCGGCCGCGTTGGTCGGACTTGTCCTGCCGGAGCTGGTCGCCTGGCCCCTCGGGTCTTTCGTTGGCTCGACGCTGTATCTCCTGCTCACCGCGCTGGAAATGAGCGCGGCACGGCGCATCGAAGAGGCCCGCGACCTCACCGGCAAACGCAAGGGGTAGACCCGTCCGCTAGGCCGGAGCACTCTCCGGCGCAGCGTCAGCGAAGTAGGCGAGAGCACCCAGCCGCTCGCCCACGTGTAGTCGTCCGGCGGCGTGGGTATGCCTTACACGCCAGTCAACGGGCGGAAGCGGTTGGGAGCATGACGCGAGCGAAAGACACCGAACTGGTCGAGGTGCCGGTCCGGCCGAGGCGCGAGCGTGTTCCGTTCGGCACGACGATGCTGCGGCTCGCCACCACGACCGATCACAAGATGATCGGCATCCTTTACCTGGTCACCACGTTCGGTTTCTTCCTGTTCGCCGGTCTGCTGGCGCTGCTGATGCGCGGCGAACTCGCGCAGCCGGGAATGCAGTTCCTCAACGAACACCAGTACAACCAGCTGTTCACCGTGCACGGCGCGGTGATGCTGCTGCTGTACGCGACACCGAACGTGCTCGGCTTCGCGAACTATGTCGTCCCACTACAGATCGGGGCACCCGATGTCGCGTTTCCTCGGCTCAACGCACTGTCGTACTGGCTGTACCTGCCGGGCGGATTGATGGTGATTGCCGGGTTCCTCACGCCTGGTGGGGCAGCCGCGTTCGGCTGGTTCGCGTACGCGCCGCTCAGCCGCGCGGAGTTCAGTCCCGGTATCGGTCCCGACCTCTGGGTCGTCGGACTGATCGTCAGTGGTGCGGGCACCATCTTGGCGACGGTCAATCTGGTCACCACGATCATCTGCCTGCGAGCACCAGGCATGACGATGTTCCGGATGCCGATCTTCACCTGGAACATCCTGCTCGTCAGTGTGTTGATCCTCTCGGCGTTCCCGGTGCTCACCGCGGCGCTGTTCGGCTTGCTCGCGGACCGCAAGCTCGGCGCGCACACCTTCGATCCCGCCAACGGCGGCGTGGTTCTCTGGCAGCACCTGTTCTGGTTCTTCGGCCACCCCGAGGTCTACATCGTCGCGGTGCCGTACTTCGGCATCATCTCGGAGATCATCCCGGTGTTCAGCCGCAAGCCGATCTTCGGCTACAAGGCGCTCGTGTGGGCAACAGGCGCGGTCGTCGTGCTGTCGTTCACGGTGTGGGCGCACCACATGTTCGCCACCGGGGCGGTGCTGTTGCCGTTCTTCTCGTTGCTGTCATTCCTCATCGCGGTGCCGACTGGCATCAAGTTCTGGAACTGGATCGGCACGATGTGGCGCGGCAGGCTCACCTTCGAGACGCCGATGCTGTTCTCGCTAGGCTTCATGCTGACGTTCGTGCTCGGCGGGTTGTCCGGCGTGATCGTCGCGGCGCCGGTGATGGATTTCCACCTGACCGACAGCTATTTCATCGTGGCGCATCTGCACTACGTCCTGTTCGGCACGATCGTGTTCGCCACCTTCGCCGGTATCTACTTCTGGTTCCCCAAGATCACCGGCCGGATGATGGACGAGCGGCTCGGCAAATGGCACTTCTGGACCACGCTCATCGGCTTCCACACCACCTTCCTGGTGCACCACTGGCTCGGCGCGGAAGGCATGCCTCGCCGCATCGCCAACTATCTACCCAGCGATGGGTTCACGGTTCTCAACAGCATCTCCACCATCGGCTCGTTACTGCTGGGACTGTCCATGCTGCCGTTCCTCTACAACGTCTTCGCCAGCTACCGCTTCGGCGAGGTCGTCGTCCACGACGATCCGTGGGGGCACGCCAACTCGCTCGAGTGGTCGACGACCTGCCCGCCGCCCCGGCACAACTTCTACGAACTGCCGCGCATCCGATCCGAGCGCCCGTCGTTCGAGCTGCACTATCCACACATGCACTCCCGGATGGAGCTGGAACGGCGGGTGCGGCACTACGGTGAGCCGCAAGGCGAGTCGTAGGAACCAACAGCCGTCGCGGGCGCGCACCCCGCGCTACTCCCCCTGCCGCCCTCGCGCCCGCAGGTTCCGCGCTCGTACCCGCAGAGCCTGCGCGAGACCGAGCGCGAACACCACGACCGCACCACCGCTGACGTAGACGTACACGGGATTCGGACCCCGCAGCAACGCCATCACGAACAGCCCGCCCAGGTACAGCAGACAGGCGAACGCCGCGATGAACAGGCCGGGTGCGACACGGTCCTCCGGGGTGGTGCGCTTCCTCATGACGTGTCCCCCGACGACGTCTCCCCGTCCTCACCTCGCTCTCGTTCGCGGTCCGGGGGTGGGTCGGGCCGCAGCAGCCCGCCCGGTACCGGTGAGCCAGCCAGGCCGAGGTCGTTGGCCTTCTTCGGTACCGGTGTCCCCGCGTACGGCAACGGCTTCGCCTCGCCGTCTGAGGTGGCCAGCGGCTGGTGGACGTCGACCATGTGCCCGTGCGGGTATCGCCGGATAATGCCGGTCTCCATGCCTTCCTCGAGCACCTTCCGGTCGTCGCGCTGCAAGGCGCGGCAGACGTGGTAGGTCAGCAGGTACGCCGCCAGCGGCAGGAACACGATCCCGATGCGGCCCGCCCAGAGCAAGCCGTTCAGCGAGATCTCCAAGACGTGCGCCAGGATGTCGTTGACACCGGAAGCCAGCAGCACCAGCACGAACGTGATGACCATCGCGCCGAGCCCGGTGCGGACCGGGGCGTCGCGGGGGCGTTCCAAGATGTTGTGCCGCCGGTAGTCCTTGGTGAGCGCCCGGTCGATCCATGGGTAGCACAGCGCGGCCCCGACCAGCAGCGTCGGCGTGATGACCGTCGGCCACATCACTGCCGGAATCCGGTAGTCGACCAACGGAATCTCCCAGGCGGGCCAGAGCCGGGCGGCACCGTCCACCCAGATCAGATACCAGTCGGGCTGCGACCCGGCGGAGACGTGCGACGGCTTGTACGGGCCGTAGTTCCAGATCGGGTTGATCTGCAGCAGCCCGCCCATCGCCGCGAGCAAGCCCGTGACGGCGGTGAACAGCGACCCGCTCTTGGCCGCGAAGCCTGGCAACACCCGCACGCCGACGGCGTTCGACTCCCGGCTGACGCGGCCGGGGAACTGCGTGTGCTTCTGGTACCACACGATCGCCAGATGCACGCCGATCAGCGCCAGCAGCAGCCCGGGCAGCAGCAGGATGTGGATGGTGAACAACCGAGGGATGATCTCCTCACCGGCGTACTCGCCACCGAACACCAGCCAGTGCAGCCACGTCCCCACCACGGGGATCGACAGCACGATTCCCGAGGTGATCCGCAGACCGGTGCCGGAGAGCAGGTCGTCGGGCAGCGAGTAGCCGGTGAAGCCCTCCATGATGGCGATCGTCAGCAGCAGCACGCCGATCACCCAGTTGACCTCGCGCGGCTTGCGGAACGCGCCGGTGAAGAAGATTCGCCCCATGTGTGTCACGATCGCCGCGACGAACACCAGGGCGGCCCAGTGGTGGATCTGCCGCGCGAGCAGCCCGCCGCGCACTTCGAACGAGATGTCCAACGTCGACTCGTACGCCCGCGACATCTCGATGCCCCGCAACATCGTGTACGAGCCGTCGTAGGTGACCTTCTCCATGGACGGGTCGAAGAACCACGCCAGGTAGGTCCCGGAAAGCAGCAGCACGAAGAAGCTGTACAGCGCCACCTCGCCGAGCAGGAACGACCAGTGCTTCTGAAACACCTTGTTGACCTGGTGCCGCATCGTCCCCGCCGACGGGAACCGCTCATCGACGACGTCGAACAGCTTCCCTGCCGCGGTGCCGCTGGTGCTGCGCCGCTGGCTCATGGCTCCAGCTCCCAGAAGCTCGGGCCGATGGGCGCGGTGAAATCGCCGGTCGCGACGAAGTAGCCGGACTCGTCGAGGTCGATCGGCAGTTGGGGCAGCGCGCGGGTCGCGGGTCCGAAAATTGGTTTGGCGTGCTCGCGGAGGTCGAACATCGACTGGTGGCACGGGCAGAACAGCCGGTCGGTCCTGCCCTCGTACATCGTCACCGGGCAGCCGAGGTGCGTGCACACCCGCGAGTAGGCGTAGAAGTCGCCGACGTTCATGCCTTCCCTGCCCGCCTTCGGCGCGACCTCCGTGCGCGGCGGCAGCCGCAGCAACGTCGCCGGGTTGTCGGCGCGGTGCCGCGCCTTGCTGAGCATCTCCGGGTTGTCGCGTTCAGACTCCCGGAACGGGACGACGCTCATGATGCCTGGCGCGCCAAGGTCCTCCGGCCGCACCAGAATGACCTCGTGCGGGTCCCCCGAGTCGGCGCGCAGGTAGACAGTCTCGCCCGCGACGGGCTTCCAGCCGGTCCGCCACAGCGTGTCCTTCGCGGACTCGTTCAGGCCCGTGGTGTCCCAGGGGTTATGCACAACGCCGCCCAGGATCGTGACACCGAGGCCGGTACCGAGCGCACCGACGCCGAGGCCCGCCGCGCGGGTGAACACCGAGCGGCGGCGCAGCCCGCTCGCGTTGGCCGCCTCCGCCGCGGTCGCGGCGAGCGTGGCGCGGTCCTCCGCGGGCGAGTGCTCGGCGTCGTGGCGCTGCTGCACCGCTTGCTCCTCCGGGAAGAACCGCTTCACCAGCACGATGAAGCCGAACGCGAAGCTGACCAGCGCCACGCCGATCGACAGCCCGAGCACCGGCGTGTAGAGCACGTACCAGGTATGGCCACCACCGCCGGGTGGCACGTACTGCCAGGGCCACGCCAGGTACACCACGGCCGCCGTGATGCCGCTGACGACAGTCAGCGCCCACCAGTACAGGACGTGCCTGCGGGCGCGCTTCTCCGCGCGCGTTCCGGGTTCCGGCCAGGGGTACTCGTACCTGCGCAGCTCGACGTCGTCCCGCTGGGTGCCCAGCCGGAACAGGTCCTTACCGTCGGCCTCCTGCGCGCTGGCACCCGGACGCTCGTCGTCCCCGCTGCCGCCCATGCCACCTCCCGCGACGCGACGAATGATGCGCACCGGGGCTACCCGGCGTCCCGCGAGCGAAAACACGCCGGTCAGCGCGCGGCGGAGGTGCCGCTCACCGGACGAATGTTTAGCGACCGCGTCGGCGCGGGGATCCGGCGCGCGTACGGAGCGGCCTGTGCGGCGCCGGCTGCCCGCAGGGCGCGAACACGAGCGCACCCGAGGAGGGCCGGATATGACCACCACCGGTCGACCCGCGTCGACCAGCGAGGAAAGCGAGGACGGCTACTTCCGCCGCCATACCAATCCGCCCGTTTTCTTCACCTCGATCGCCCTCGCGCTGGCTTTCCTGGTGGCGGGGGTGTTCTTCACCGACGCGACGGACAGGGCCGCCAGCGCGGTGCTCGACTTCATCACCACGAACCTCGGCTGGCTCTACATCCTGGTGGCCACGCTGTTTCTGGCCTTCGTCATCGCGATGATGGCGAGCCGTTACGGCAGGCTCCGGCTCGGGCCGGACGACTCCCGGCCGGAGTACCGCACGCTGCCTTGGTTCGCCATGCTGTTCAGCGCGGGTATGGGTATCGGGCTGGTGTTCTTCGGCGTTTACGAGGCCCCGTACCATTTGGTGAACGCCCCGATGGTCGCGAATGGTGGCCCGGACGGTCCCGCCGACGCTATGCGCTACACCATCTTCCACTGGGGTCTGCATCCCTGGGCGATCTACATCGTGCTCGGGTTGTCGATGGGCTACTTCTGCTTCCGCAAGGGCCTGCCCCTGCGGCCAGCGGCCGGACTGTATCCGCTGATCGGCGACCGGATCTACGGCTGGGTCGGTCATGTGGTCGACGTCCTCGCCGTGTTCGGCACGCTGTTCGGCCTCGCGACGTCGCTGGGACTCGGCGCGCAGCAGATCAACGCGGGGCTCGGCGAGGTGTTCGGGCTTCCAAACAATCCGACCCTGCAGCTCGCGATCATCGCGTTGATCACCGCGATCGCCGTCGTCAGTGTGGTCCTGGGGATCGACAAGGGCATTCGCAGGCTGTCGGTACTCAACCTGGGGCTGGCGCTCCTGCTGATGCTCTTCGTTTTCGCGGTCGGACCCAAGCTGTTCATCCTCACCGGCCTGGCCGACTACACCGGCGAGTATTTGCAGAACGTCGTGGGAATGAGCTTCGAAACCTTCAGCGCGGAGACGCACCCTGACGCGGCCGCGTGGCAGGCGAGCTGGACGTTGTTCTACTGGGGCTGGTGGATGTCCTGGTCACCGTTCGTCGGAATGTTCATCGCCCGCATCTCCTATGGCCGCACGATCCGGCAGTTCATCGCGGGCTCGCTGTTCGCTCCGGTGGTCGCCTCCATCGTGTGGTTCGCCGTGCTGGGCGGAACCGGGTTGTTCTACCAGCGCAACGGCGCCGTCGACATCGCGTCGGCCGCGCCGGAAGAGGCACTGTTCACCCTGCTCGGCGCGCTGCCATTGACGGGCTGGCTGGCGACCGCTCTCGCGCTGCTCACCGTAATCGTCGTGGCCGTCTTCTTCGCCACCTCGTCGGATTCCGGCTCTCTCGTGGTCGACATGCTCACCAACGGCGGCGACCCACATCCCGTCAGGGCCCAACGGATCTTCTGGGCGATCACCGAAGGTGCCATCGCCGCGGTGCTGCTCTGGGTCGGCGGTGCCGTTGCCCTTGGGGCGTTGCAGGCGGCGTCGGTGACCGCTGGGTTGCCGTTCGGCATCGCACTCGTGCTGCTCGCGATCGGCCTCGCGAAGGGCTTCCGGAGTGAGCGGCTTGCGTCGGTGCCCTCGGCGTCCGCGCTCGTCGCGAGCGACGCCAGCCGACAACGCGGCACCGCGCGAAAAGATCACGAGCCCGTCAGGGAATCCGTTGACACGTGACCCCGCACTCACCCATGGAGGACTGATCGACATGGCCCTACGCCGTAGAAAGCAGGCGCATCGGTACCCGTTCCGCGGCGTCGTCGACACAGTTAGCGAAATGAACCGAATCGCGGACCGCATGACCGGACTCGACGGAGAATCAATCACGCCAGGGCAACCAAGGCCGTACTCCGACGCGTGGAGCCCGGCGACCGACATCCTCGCCAAGGACTCCGATCTTGTTATTCGCTGCGACCTCGCCGGCGTCGACCCCGAGGACGTGGACGTGAGCCTTTCCCGAGGGACGCTGACGATCGCGGGCACCCGCGGCGAGGACGACGAGCAGGAGGACTACCTCGTGCGGGAGCGGTCTACCGGACAGTTCCGGCGCGACATCACCCTTCCAGAAGGCGTCCAGGATGACGACGTCCAGGCGAGCTTCCACGAAGGGGTGCTCGAAGTGACCATCCGCGACTCCGCGGGCGCGGCAGGTCCCGCCAAGATCGCGGTCAGGACGGACTGAGCGTCAGCTCAGCGCTCGCGCGACCGCCCGGAGGTCGTCCACGAGGTCCGCGTAGGCGCGTTTGCGATCCTCGTCCCTGGCACGCAGCACCGACGCCGGGTGTGTCGTGGCCAGCACGGCGGGCGGATCGGTCACGACACCCGCGGCGTCGACGTCCCACTCCAGCAGTTGCCCGCGCTGCTGGGTGATGCGGAACGACGTCCCGAGCACCGACTGCGCCGCCGTCGCGCCGAGGCACAGCACCAGGTGGGGCCGCAGCGCCTCCACCTCGGCGACCAGCCACGGGCGGCACGCGACGACCTCCGTGCGCGAAGGTTTCTGGTGTATGCGGCGTTTGCCGCGTTCCGGCGGGACGAACTTGAAATGCTTCACGGCGTTCGTCACATACGCCTCACGGCGGTCGATACCAGCCTCGGTCAGCGCCCGTCCCAACAGGGCTCCGGCGGGACCGACGAACGGCTCCCCCGCCGTGTCTTCCTTGTCGCCAGGCTGCTCACCGACCACGACGAGCTTCGCGTCGCGCGGGCCGTCGCCGAAGACCGTCTGAGTGGCGTGCTGGTACAGCCCACAGCCTTGGCACGACGCCGCGGCCGTACGCAGGCTCTCGATGTCGCGGTGGGCGGGCAAGAAGTCCGCCGCCGTTGTGGTCCGGGTCGCCATATCCGACGAGTACCCCGTCGGGACCGCTTTCACCCTCCTCACGGGTGTACCCGGGCGCATCGGCGGGTACCGCTTCGGTATGACAACGCCAGCACCACTTCCGCAGGACTTACCAGGGCGCCCGAGGCGCGCCATCGTCACCGGCGCCGACTCAGGTATCGGGCGGGCGACCGCCGTCGCGCTGGCGGGTGGCGGCGTCGACGTCGGCATCACCTACCACCGTGACGCCGAGGGCGCCGAGCAAACCGCCCGGGAGGCGAGCGAGCAGGGCGTAGCAACCGCCGTCGAGCGAATGGACCTCGCCGACCTGCCGACGGCGACCGCCGCGATCGACACCCTCGCCGAGAAGCTCGGTGGACTGGACATGCTGGTCAACAACGCGGGAACGATTACGAGCGAGCGTGCGCTGGACACCGACTTCGACACCTGGCGCCACGTGCTCGGCGTCGACCTGGACGGCTCGTTCCTGTGCACGCAACGCGCGGCGCGGCACATGATCGACGGCGGCAATGGCGGCCGGATCGTCAACATCACCAGCGTGCACGAGCACCAACCCCGCGTTGGCTTCGCGGCCTACAGCGCGGCCAAGGCCGGGCTCGGCGCACTCACGAAGGTACTCGCCCTTGAGCTGGCCGAGTACGGCATCACGGTGAACTCGGTCGCTCCCGGTGAGATCTCCACCCCTATGACTGGCCAGGACGACGTCGATCCGCGCGAGCAGGAGCGTCCCGGCGTGCCGCTGGGCCGGACCGGCGACGCCAACGAGGTCGCGTCGGCGGTGTCATTCCTCGCCACCCCGGCGGCCGCCTACATCACCGGGACGTCGTTGCCGGTCGACGGCGGCGTGATGCTCATGGGCGTCGAAGCGGGCCTACGCCTCGGGGAGCACGACTGGCGCAGGCCGTGAGGTGGGCCTGCGGGTGTGCAAGAGGCTAGCCCGTGCGCCAGAGCTTGCGGGCCGCCGCGGCGAGGCCCGCACCCACGGCAGCCGCCGCGGTGAGCGCCCCAGCGGTCTTGACGACGCGACGTGGCAGTGATGGCGCTGGGCGCGCCCCGACGTCGGCAGCGCCAGCGGCGACGCCGCCGTCACCGCGCGCCGCCTCGCGGAGCACCTGACCGGTGTGCAGCGCCGTCCGACCGGTACCGGCGTGCTCGATCTGTGTGGTGCACGAGAAGCCGTCCGCGACGACTAGCGTCTCCGCGTCCGCCTCGCGCACTGCGGGCAGCAGCGCCTGTTCGCCGCAGTCCATCGAGATGTCGTACTTGCCGTCCTCGAAGCCCCACGCCCCGGCGAGGCCGCAGCAGCCGCCGCTGACCGACTGGACGTCGAGGCCCATCGACGTCAACAACTCACGTTCGGGCAAGATGCCGCCGGTGGCGTGTTGGTGGCAGTGTCCCCACAGCAGCGCCTTCCGCGCCTCCCCCGCCGCCTTTGCCATCCGGGGCACCGGGACGTCGAACGCGCGGAAGAACTCCGCGAAGTGGTAGGCGTTGGCGCCAAGTCGTCGAGCGTCCTCGTCGTGCGGCAGCATGCGCGCCAGCTCGTCGCGGAACACCGCGAGGCAGCTCGGCTCCATGCCGACGATCGGGACGTCGTCGCGCACGTAGTCGCGCACCGCGTCGAGCACCCGTTCCAGGTAGCGCCGCGCCAGGCCGAGGAAGCCGTAGTCGTACAGCGGACGTCCGCAGCACACGTGTCCCTCGGGCATGATGACGCGCCAGCCCGCGTCCTCGATCGCCTCGACGCACGCCACGCCGACGTCGGTGTGGAAGTGGTTGTTGAACGTGTCCGGGAACAGCACGACCGGGCGCCCGGCCGGGTTCCGGGTGCCGCCCCTGCGCCGGAACCACTGCTGCAGCGTCATCGGCGCGAACCTCGGCAACGGCCTGCGCTGATCGATGCCCCCGGCGAACTTCGCCAGCCGCGCCAGGCCTGGCGTCTGCGTCACCGCGTTGGCCAGCGCCGGCACCAGCGACGCCAGCCGGGACGCCTGGTCGATGAGCCCGAACGCGTAGGCGTGCCGGGGTCGCCAGCGCCGCCAGGACCGGTAGTGGTGGCTGCGGAACTCCGCCTTGTAGGTGGGGATGTCGACGTTGACCGGGCAGTCGTTGGTGCAGCCCTTGCAGGCGAGACAGAGGTCGAGCGAGTCGGCGACCTCCTGCGACTGCCAGCCGTCGGTGACGACGTCGCCCCGCAGCATCTCGAACAGCAGCCGCGCCCGCCCGCGCGTCGAGTGCTTCTCCTCCTTGGTGACCTGGTAGCTCGGGCACATCACCTGCTTGCCGACGGACTCGCGGCACTTGCCGATGCCGACGCAGCGCAACCCGGCGTGGGAGAAGTCGCCGTTCTCCTCCGGGTAGGCGAAGACCGTCTCCGGCTGCCACGGGTTGTAGTCCGTGCCGAGCCGCAGGTCCTCGTCCAGCGGGAACGGGTCGACCACCTTGCCCGGGTTCATCTTCCACCCCGGGTCCCAGATGGCCTTGAACTCGCGCATCGCCTGCACCAGCTCGGGCCCGTACTGCTTCACGAGCAGTTCGGCGCGCTGCTGACCGTCGCCGTGCTCACCGGAGAGGCTGCCGCCGTAGGAGGCCACCAGGTCGGCGGCGTCCTCCAGGAACGCCCGGTAGTTGGCGATGCCACCACGGGTGCGCAGGTCAAAGCTGATGCGCGAGTGCACGCAGCCCTCCGCGAAGTGTCCGTACATCGCGCCGTCGAGTCCGTACTCGTCGTACTTCGCCCGCAGGTCGGCGAGGTAGTCGCCCAGCTTCTCCGGCGGTACGGCAGAGTCCTCCCAGCCGGGCCAGTTGTCCCGACCGTGCGCGAACGCGGTGCCGCCGAGCCCACCCTCGCGCACGTCCCACAGACTTTCGCTCAACGCGGTGTCGTTGGGACCCGCCACCGCGATGTCGTCGCGGTCGTGGCCGCGCCTCGTCAGCCAGCGGACGAACGACTCCGCCGTGTCCCGCGCCGCCGCCTCGGTGTCCGCGCCGAACTGCACCAGCAGCCACGCACCCTCGCGAGGGCCTGGCAGTGCGGCGATCTCGTCGACGTGCATGTTCTGCCGCAACTGGCTGCGCACCAGGTCGCCGTCGAGCGCCTCCAGCCCGATCGGCCCCCACTCAGACACGATCTCCGGGGCGTGCCGCGCGGCAGAGACGACGTCGGCGTAGCGCACCACTACCAGCGAGCGCTGCGGCATCGCCGGGGTGAGCAGCAACGTCGAGCGCAGCACGGTCGCGCAGGTGCTCTCGGTGCCGACCAGCGCGCGGGCGACGTTGAAGCCCTTCTCCGGCAGCAGCTCGTCCAGGTTGTAGCCGGACACCCGACGCGGCACGTCGGCGACGTCGCGGAACCCGGCGCGGATGGCGTCGGCGTAGCGGTCGCGCAGGTCGCGCAGGTGCGCGTAGATCTCGCCCTTGCGCCCGCCCGCCGCGATGATCTCGTCCAGCTCGGATTCCTCGTGCGTACCGACCCAGAACCGTTCCCCGTCGTAGGTGACGACTTCGAGCGCCGCGACGTTGTCAGACGTGCGTGGTCCTGGACCGTACAAATGGGACTGTACGGAGTGGACGCCGCAGGAGTTGTTACCGATGTTGCCGCCAATGGCGCACCGCGAGTGCGAGGACGGGTCCGGCCCGAAGATCCACCCGTGCCGCCCGGTGTGCTGGTTCAGGTGCTCGTTGATGACGCCTGGTTCACACGTCACCGTCCGGGCGGCGGTATCCAGTTCACCGATCTCGGTGAGGTACTTCGTGTGGTCGAGCACCACGGCGTAGTTCACCGTCTCGCCCGAGAGGCTGGTGCCGCCACCCCGGTTCAGCACCGGCGCGCCGAAGTCGTGGCACACCCGATGGGTAGCGACGACGTCGTCCAGCGTGCGCGGCACGACCACGCCGATCGGCACCTGCCGGTAGTTCGAGGCGTCGTTGGCGTATAGCGCGAGCGACGCGGTGTCGAAACGCACCTCGCCCGCGACGACGTCGGTCAGCGCCCGTTCCAGCCCGCCGACGTCGATGCGGACTTGGCCCCTCGGCGACCCGCTGACGCGCGTGTCGGTCTTGGCGGGAACGTCCCTGGTGCGCATCAGCCGCGTCCTCCTCGTGTGTCGCTCAGGTGCGCGTCGCGTTCGGCAGGCGTGATCACGTCCCGGCAGCCGCCGGGCCCCACACCCGGTACGGCTCGACGTCGGGCCAGCGGACGGTCAGGCCGAGGCCTGGCCGGTCCGGGTCGGGCCGCAGCACGCCGCCGTCCGGGGTGAGCACGCCGTCGAACGCCAGGTCCTCGAATCGGACGTGGTCGTGGAAGTACTCCAGGTGCCGCAGCCGCCGCACGGCGCAGAACGCGTGCGCGGACGCGGCGGGCGCGCAGTGCGCCGACAGCGGCACCTGCTCGGCGGCACAGAGCCCGGCGATCTCCAGTAGCCCCGTTACGCCACCGCAGCGGGTGACGTCGGCCTGCAGGCAGTCCACCGCGCCGCTCTCGATCAGGTCGGCGGAGTCGCGCAGCAGGTAGCTGTACTCCCCCGCCGCGATGTCCAGCCCGCCTGGCCCCTGGTCGCGCACGAGCCGGAGCCCGGCGCGGTCGTCCGAGCTGACCGGCTCCTCCAACCAGCGCACATCCCAGTCGTGCGCGAACCGCCGCGCCCAGTACAGCGCGTCCTTGCGGCTCAGCGCACCGTTGGCGTCGACGAACAGCGCCGTGTCCCCGCCAAGGGCCGAGCGCACCGCCGTGAGCCTGCGCGGGTCGTCGTCCGGATCGCGCGACGTCTTGAGCTTCACGCTGTCGATGCCGTCCTCGACCCAGCCGGTGAGCTGCGCGACTAGCCGTTCGGTCGAGTAGTTGGTGAACCCGCCCGAGCCGTACACCGGCACCGCGTCGTGGTAGCTCGGCAGCGCACGGAACAGCGGCAACCCGAGCAGCCGCGCCTTGAGGTCCCACGCCGCGATGTCCACAGCGGACAGCGCCATCCCGCCGATGCCGGAGCGCCCCTTGTTGCGGAGGACGTCGTGCAGCCGCCGCCACAACGACGGTGGCGCGAGCGCGTCAGCACCGAGCGCCAGCGGCGCGAACGTGCCGTGGATCAGCGGAGCGACGGCGAGGTCACCGTAGGTGTAGCCGATGCCGCGCTCGCCACCTCCCTGCAGGACGACCAGCACCATGGTGGTGCTGTCCCACTCCAGGGTGCCGTCCTGCTCGACGCCGCCGGGGCCGTCGGTGGGCAGCGTGAACGCGTGTACCTCGACCGCGTCGATCGGGGTCTCGGTCGCCGCCGCTACCGACGTATCCAGTCGCGTAACGCGGGTGCCCATCGCCGGGCCTCACTCAGCCGCGGCCGGGCAGGTTCTCATAGACCTCGGCGAGCTTCTGGCGGAACCCCCGCGCGGCGAGGCCCATCTTCTCGGAGTCCTTCATGCCCGCCTTGGCCGCCTTCATGCCGTGTTCGGACTTGATGTGCGGCGGCAGCGGTGGGATCTCGGCGTCCACCTTGAACTCAAGCACCACGGGCCCCTCGCTGGCCAGTGCCTGCTGCCAGGCGTCGGTTACCCCGTCGATGTCCTCGCAGTAGATGCCGCGCAGCCCTACCAGCTCTGCGTACTTGGCGTACGGGATGTCCGGGATCGACTGCGAGCCGGGGAACTTCGGGTCGCCCGCCATGGCGCGCTGCTCCCAGGTGACCTGGTTGAGATCCTGGTTGTTGAACACGCAGAAGATCAACGGCGACCCATGGTCCAACTGCGACAGATACCGCTGCACGGTGATCATCTCGTTCATGCCGTTCATCTGCATCGCGCCGTCGCCGACGAACGCGATCACCGGATGGTCCGGGTAGGCGAACTTCGCCGCGATGGCGTACGGCACCCCGGGGCCCATGGTCGCCAGGTTGCCCGACAGCGACGCGCGCATTCCCTTGCGCAGCTTCAGGTGACGCGCCCACCAGTTCGTCGACGAGCCGGAGTCGGCGGTGACGATCGCGTCGTCCGGCAGCAGCGGCGACAGCGTCGCCGCTGCTGCCTGCGGGTTGATCAGGCCTTCGAAATTCTGGCCAGCCCTGTCATCCAGGATGCGGTTCCAGGTGCGGACGTTCTCCTCGATGTCCTCGCGCCAGCCGCGGTCGGACTTGCGCTCCAGCAACGGGATGAGTTCCTTCAGCGTTTCTTTCGCGTCGCCGACGACGTGGGCGTCCATCGGATAGCGGATGCCGATCATGCGCCCGTCGATGTCGATCTCGACACCGCGTGCGTCGCCTTCGTTCGGTAGCCACTCCGCGTACGGGAAGCTGGTGCCGATCATGAACAGCGTGTCGCAGTTCATCACCATCTCGTCGCTGGGCTGCGAGCCGAGCAGGCCGATGGGGCCGGTGACGAACGGCAGGTCATCGTCGAGGACCTCCCTGCCGAGCAGGGCCTTCGCCACACCGGCACCGAGCAGTTCCGCCGTCTCGATGACCTCGGCTTCGGCGTGCGCGGCGCCCTGGCCAACCAGCATCGCGACCTTATGGCCCTCGTTCAGCACCGTCGCCGCGCGCCGCAGCTCGTCGGTGTTCGGCAGCACGCGGGGCTGGCTCCAGCCAACGCTGGAGTAGACCGCCCCGTGAGTCTTCGGTGGCGCGGGCTGCGCCTCCTCGTCCTGGATGTCGTCTGGTACCACGATGGTCGCCACACCCCGCGTGGTCAGCGCGGTTTTGAACGCACGGTCGATGACGTGGCGCACCTGCGCGGGATGCATGCAGGACTGCACGAACTCAGAGACGTCGGAGAACAGCGTCTCCAGGTGCACCTCCTGCTGGTAGTGGGTGCCCTGGGCGATGCGCTTCTGCTGCCCGACGACCGCGACCACCGGCTGGTGGTCGAGTTTCGCGTCGTAAAGGCCGTTCAGCAGGTGGATCGCGCCCGGCCCCGAGGTGGCGATGCAGCACCCGACCTCGCCGGTGAACTTGGCGTGCCCACACGCCATGAACGCCGCCATCTCCTCGTGGCGGGTCTGCACGAACTGCGGGTCACCCTCGGCGCGGTCGAACGCGCCGAGCAGCCCGTTGATGCCGTCGCCGGGATAGCCGTACACGCGGTGTACGCCCCACTCCCGGAGCCGGTTCACGATATAGTCTGCCGTTTTCGGCATGGCTTCTCCCGATCCGCGACGTCGAATGCGTGTCGAATAGCGGGTAGCCAGCCGAGGGGTACGGCAAACGCCGTATGGCTGCCTCTACCGGGCGGCGCCTTTGAGTCAGCCGTCACCTGACCTGCCGAAGCTACGCTCGTTCGGATACCCGAGGGCCGACACACGATAGGTGGTGGCGACGGCGGGCGACCGCGGCACGCACTCGACTGACTCACCCGCAAGGCCGTACGACATACCCCATTGGCGTGGAATTCTGCTTGGTTACCGGACGTGGTTGAACAAGCCGCCGAACTGCGGCAGGCTGGCCATACCTGGGGACGTCGACCGATTGCGCTGTTAGGAGCTATCCATGGGGAAGCAGCAGCTCTCGTTCAAGCGAACCACGGTTGACCCTGGCCACACGGTGGTGCTCGCGGTATCGGGAGAAATCGACCTGTTGACCGCCGACGAGTTCGAGTCGCAGCTGAAGTCGGTGTTGTCTCCACCGAACGAGGTCGTCATCCTCGACCTCTCCGACGTCAAGTTCTTCAGTTCCGCGGGTCTGTCGGTTCTGCTCGCCAGCGCGGAGTCGGCGAAGTCGAGCGGTATCAGCTTCCGCCTTGTCACGACCGAACGGGTCGTGCTCCGGCCACTGGAAGTCACCGGTGTCAGCAACTTCTTCACCATCTTCGACTCGGTTGACGAGGCGATCGTGAGCACCCAGTGACCCTCCTGCCTCAGCCGAGCACGACGCCAGCGCCGACGCCCAGCGCCAGCGAGAGCACCGCCGCCGCGTAGGCGGTCGCCGCACCCCAGCCGTTCATCGACAACCCGGCTTCCCCCGCGGGTCGCCGGAACACGGCGGGTGCGAACCAGCGCAGGTAGTAGAACACGCTCGCCACCGTATTGGCGAGCGCGAGCACGACCAGCCATGCCAGCCCGGCGTGCACACCCGCCGTGAATACCGTGAGCTTGCCGACGAACACCGCCGTCGGGGGCGTGCCAACCAGTCCGAGCAGGCACACCACCAGGCTGACGGCGAGCGCGGGCGCGCGCCGCACCAGTCCGGCGTAGGAGTCGATCCACTCGCCGCGCACGGCCGCGACCACGGCGAACGCGCCCAGGTTCGTGACCGCGTAGGCCGCGAGATAGAAGGCGAGCGCGTCGCGGGCCTCCGGCAATGGGGCGGCGGCCACCGCGATAAGCAGGTATCCCACCTGGCTGACGGTGGAGTACGCCAGCAGCCGCCGTGCGCCTCGCTGCCAGAACGCGGCCAGATTGCCCAGCGTCATCGAGGCCGCCGCGAGCAGCGCGACCACCACGCTGACGTCGGCGGGCAGGGCGTTGGCCACCAGCCGGTGGATCGCGGCCACAGCGCCGAGCTTGGGCACCGTCGTCAGCAGTGCCGCTACGCCGACGCCCGCACCTGCCGTGGCGTCCGGCACCCAGAAGTGCGCGGGCACCACCCCCGCCTCGAACAGCAGTCCGGTGAGCAGGAACACAGCGGCCCCGGCGACCACGCCTTCCGGGATGTCCCCCAGCCCCTCGTGCAGGGTCGCATACACCGTGCCGCCCGCCAGACCGAATATGGCGGTGACGCCAAGCAGCATCATCGCGGCGGCCAGTGCCCCGAACAGCGCGAGCTTGAGCGCCGACTCGGTTCCCGCGTGGTCCTTGTCGAACCCGGCCAGCGCGTACAGCGGGACACCGGTCAGCAGGTAGGCAGCGATAAGCACCAAGAGGTCACTCGCCCCAGCCAGCAGCACGGTGCCGAGCGTCGCCAGCAGCACCAGCACGGCGTATTCGGTCTCGCGGGGATGAGCGCGCACCTCGCGCCTAGCCATCGTCAGCACGCCAAGCGCCGCCACCGGGGCGACCACACGAACCGTCGTGAGCAGCGCGTCGACGTGGTAGGTGCCGTGGAAGGCGGCCTGGGCGGTACCCGATCCGGTCAGCAGCCCCGCGACCAGTGCCGCAACCGCCGCTACCAGCAGCGCGACTCCGGCCAGGCCGTGCGTGAGCCATTGCCGTCGGCGCGGCAAAAACATCCCGGTACTCAGCGCCGCGACCGCACCGATCAGCAAGGCTGCCTCCGGCACGACCAGGGTCAGGCTGCGCATCACAGGGTGACCCACTCCGCGACGGTGTGCGCGGCCGGTTCCAGCGTGCCAAGCAAGGTCCTCGGCAGCACGCCGATCACCGTGGCCAGCGCCAGCAGCGCGGCCACCGGTACCAGTTCGCGCGCGGCGACGTCGTCGAATCGCCCAACGCCCCCTGGCAGCAGCCGCTCCCCCAGGAACAGCCGGTGCAGCGCGCGCAGGAACAGCGCGGCCGTGAGCAGCACGCCGAGCAGCGCGACGGCGGTGGCGACCGGCTGGACGCCGAGGCTGCCGGTGAAGATGTGGAACTCAGCGATGAACCCGGAGAAGCCGGGCAGCCCGAGCGCGGCGAACGCGGCCACCGCCATCAGCCCGGCATAGCGTGGCGCGACCCCGGCGAGTCCCCCAAAGGAGGCCATGTCGTACTCGCGGGCGCGGGCGTAGAGCACACCGGCGAGGAGGAACAGCGCGCCGGTGATGAGACCGTGACTGACCATCTGCGTCGCCGCGCCAGTGATCGCCAGCTGCCGCGCGGGTTCGGTGTTGCCCACGATCATGCCCGCCGTGCCGAGTCCGAGCAGGATGTAGCCCATGTGATTGACCGAGGTGTAGGCGATCATCCGCTTGACATCGCTCTGCGCCAGCGCCACCAGCGCACCGTAGAGCACGCTGACCACACCGAGAATCACGAACACCAGCGCGAACCGGCGCCAGGCGTCGGGCAGGATCGGCAGGGCGATGCGCACGAACCCGTACGTACCCAGCTTCAGCAGCACCCCAGCCAGGATCGCCGACCCGACGGCGGGGGCCTCGGTGTGCGCGGGCGGCAGCCACGTGTGCAGCGGGACCAGCGGCGTCTTGATCGCCAGCCCGATCCCGACGGCGAGTAGCACGAACCCACCCGCGACCGGGGCGTCGCGCAGCGGCGGCTGTTCGATCAACGCCGCGATGTCGAACGTCGTTGGATCGGCCGCGATCGCGATGCCGATGAACCCGAGCAGCAGCACCAGCGACCCGACGAAGGTGTAAAGGAAGAAGTGCAGCGCGGCGCGGCGGTGGTCGCGGTGGCCCCAGCCCGCGATCACGAAGTACATCAGCACCAGCGACAGGTCGAAGAACAGGAAGAACACGATTAGGTCGAGCGCGGCGAACACCCCGATCGCCGTGGTCTCCAGCGCGAGCATCAGCGCGGCGAACGTCGCGGGCGCCCGCTGTTGCCGGAGGCTGTAAACGGCGCAGGCGGCGAACAGCACCGACGTCATCGCGATCAGCGCGAGCGATATGCCGTCGACGCCGACGTGGTACGACACCCCGATACCCGGTATCCAGCTCAGCCGTTGCTCGTGGCGGAAGCCGGTGCCGGACGCCGTCAGCCACAGCGCGGCGGCCAGCACGACCTCCGTCGCCGTGGCCGCGACGAACCCCCAGCGCGCGAGCTGTGGTCGGCTGCGCGCCGTAAGCAGCCCGAGCGCGGCGAGCGCGGGCAGGAACACCACCAGACTCAGCACCTGATCACTCCCCTGTGGACGTCACCCGTATCCGGTCAGCAACACGGCCGCCACGACCAGAACCACGAGCACGACGACCGCTTGTGCGTAGTACTGGTGCAACTGCCCGGTCTGTGGCAGCCGAGCCAGGTGGCCGAGCCGACGCACACCGGCCGCACCTCTTCGGACCGTGCCCGCGATCGCACGTTCCGGAGCCTGGTGTGTCACTCGCGCCAAACCTTCGACACCCTGGGCCGCGCCCCGCAGACCTGCCGCCAGCACCCGGTCGTCGAACCGCGCGAGCGCGGTCGCCGACGCCATGACCGGGCGGGCGATCATCGTGCGCGCTGCCTCCGCAAGCCAGAGCCACCGCCGACCCGCCTTCGCGGCGGCATCAGGCACGGCCTCCCGCACCGCCATGCCACGTCGTGCCGCGCCGACGACCAGCACTAGCACGCCCAGCGCCACCAGAGCCGACAGGATGCCGGGCACCGGTGCCGGCGGCGGCAGAACGTCCAGCCACACCGGAACCACCACGAGCACCGCGAGCACCAGCGCGGCGAGCGCGGCCAGCATCGCGGTCGGCGTGCGCTCCGGTGATATCGACACTGACCGCGGCGGCAACGTCGCTGCTGACCGCGCCGCGGACCTCGATCCGTGTTCCGCTTGCCGCGTGGGCCGTACCAGCACCGTGACGAGGGCCCTGCCCGCGTACGCCGCGCTGAAGGCAGCCGCGACATAACTGGCGATGGTCAACCCGATCGGCGCGCCATGCATGGCGAGGTCCTTGGTCAGCCACAACGCCAGCGGTGGTGTCCCCGCCAGCGTCACCGCACCGACCGCGAATCCCGCGCCCGTCCACGGCATGCGTCGTCCCGCGCCACGCAGCCGCGCCAGGTCGGTGGTGCCGAGCACCGCGAGGAACGCACCACCCCCAAGCAGCAGCAGGCTTTTCACCGCGGCGTGCCCAACGACGTGCGCGGCCCCGCCCGCGACCGAACCCGCACCGGCGGCCAGGAACACGAAGCCGAGCTGCGCCGACGTCGACGCCGCCGCCAGCTGTTTGAGGTCGTCCTGCAGCGTGGCCACCGCACCGACCGCGATCGCGGTCGCCGCGCCGAGCCACGCGGCGGTGAGCCCGGCCCATCCGGTCGTGTGCAGCAGCGGCGAGACGCGCAGCAGCAGGTAGCCGCCCGCCGCGACCATGGTGGCCGAGTGCAGCAGCGCGCTCACCGAGCTGGGTCCCGCCATCGCGCGCGAGAGCCAGAACGAGAACGGCAGCTGCGCCGACTTCCCCGCCGCCGCGGCCAACACTCCGGCCGCCACCACGTGGGACCACGGCGACGGCAAGACCGCGAGCCGTTCAAGGGACAGCGAGCCGAGTCCAGCGAACGCCGCGCCAGCCGCGAGGTAGAGACCCAGGTCACCGGCGCGTGTGGTGAGGAACGCGGTGGTCCCTGCTCGCGCCCGCCAACCGTCGCGCCACCAGAAGCCGATCAGCGCGTACGAGCAGGCACCCATGACCTCCCACGCCATCAGCAACGGGAGCAGGCTGGTCGCGGTGACCGTGGTCAGCATCGCGGCTGTGAACACCGACATCAGGCCGAAGAACCGCGCGCGAGCGTCGTCACCCGCCAGCTCGGCGGAGGCGTAGACCAGCACCGGCAGCGTGACCCCGGCGACCAGGACGACCATGAGCGCCGACAACCCGTCTACCGCGACACCGAACGGCAGGCCCGCCAGGAACAGCGCCCGCATGTTCGGCCGCATGATCGCCACGGCGATGGCGAGGCCGAGCACGATCCCGTGCGCACCGATCGCCACCGGCGCGGCCAGTCGGTCGGCGCGCCTGCCAGCCAGCAGCAGCCCGGCTCCTGTCAGCAGCGGCAGCAGGATCAACAGGTGCGACGACGTCAGCATCGGCTCAGCCCCGCAGATCTGCCGCCATGTTGGTCATGTCCACCTGGCTGGCGCGATACACCGCGATCGTCGCGGCGAAACCCATGGCCATCTCGACCGCCATCACCACCATGGCAAGCAGGACAAGCACCTGACCGGACGCGGCCTGCGGCCAGGCGAAGTACCAGAACCCGGCAGCGCCAGCGAATACCGCGTTGATCATCAGCTCGATGCCCATCATGATCATGACGATCGACTGCTGTGACAGCGCGCCGAACAGACCGACGCTGAACAGCGCCGCCGCGAGGATCAGCACCAGCTCCAATGTCATGAGTGCTCCCCGTGCGTATGGGTCGCCGTCGACGGCTCGTGGTGCGACGCGTCGACAGTCCCTTGACGCCGTGCCGGGTGGTGGCTCGCTCGGCCGTAGCGACCCCGCGTAGTGGCCAGCACGGTCGCGGCGATGATGGTGGCGAACAGTGCGACACCGACGACCATCATCGCGAGCATCGACTCGCCCATGAGCGCGGTGCCAAGCTGCCGGGTGGCGTCGCCGCCGGGAGACGTCGTCGGCTCCGGCCGCCGCGGCCACGGCACCAGCAGCACGGCCGCGACCAGCCCAGCGAACACCCCGCCGGAGATCACCAGCGCACCGGTGCGGTTGTGCAGCATCGACATCGGCTCGAGCCCACCGGGGTTCATCATGAACATCACCATGAACACGCCCATGATGGCCATCTCCATGACCATCATCAGGATCGTGAGCGTGCCGAGGTAGGCGAGATCGAGCAGCAGCATCACCCCGGCCACGCAGGCGAACGACGCGAACAGCAGGTACGTCGCGCGCGCCATGGAGTCCACCCGGAACACCAGCGCGCCGGTCACCACCGCGAGCACGCCAAGAACGAGAAAAGCGATCAACTCAGCGAGCACTGCTCACCTCCGTTAGCCCGCGACCACGCTGTCACCCCGCTCGTCGTCACCACGCCACCACGACGCCGACGACGAGCAGTTGCGCCAACACGGCCGGCAACACCATCACCCACCCGACGCGCAGCAGCCGGGGCACGGCGACCCGTGGTAGCCCCACGCTCAGCCACACCAACACCGCCAGCACCGCCACGGTCTTCAGCAACGACCACAGCCACCCGGGCAACACCGGCCCGCCGCCACCGCCGAGGAACAGCGGCACGGCGAACGCCGCGCCGGTCACCAGCAGCATGCCCCGTCCCGCGAGCAGCGCCAGACGGTCCATTCCGGACTGTTCTGCCGCGATACCGCTCGCGATGTCGGACCCTGCCGGTGGCGCGAGCGGCCCCCAGAAACTGATGCCGAGCACCCCGAGCAGGTACACCGCGAACGCCAGCGGCATCCACACCACGAACCAGACGTCCTGTTGCGCGGCCACGACGTCGCCCATCCGCAGCGACGCCGCACCGAGCGCGGGCGCGGTGAGCGCGAACATCAGCGGCAACTCATACGCCAGCGCCTGCGCGAGGAACCGGTACCCGCCGACGAGCGCGTGCGCCGAGTTCGCGCCCCAGCCCGCGAGCCAGGCCAGCGCCCACATCAGCGCTCCCATCGCGTTGAACCACACGATGCCGACGGCGCTGTCCCACACGACGTAGCCACCGAACGGCACGACGGCGGCGGCGAGCACCGCGGCGACAACGCCAGCAGCGCTGCCGATCCGCCACAGCACGGCATCGGCCCGGAGCGGCAGTCGCCGCTGGCGCATCAGCAGCCGCGCCGCGCCCCGCACCGGCCTCGTCAGCTCACCGGTGGTGACACGCCTGCCAGCGGTTCGCGCGTCGACAGCGGCTTCGCCGCTGACCATGCCCAGCACCAGCGCGCCGAGCGCGACGGGCAGTAGCATCGCCCACCACCAGGGAGCCACCTCAACCATGCGTGTCCCCCACTGTCGCGGCCACTGCCCCGATGCCCGCTTCCGTGACGTCGATGTCCAGGCTGGCCACGGCCAGCCGCGCCGTCCCCAACTCCATGCCGGTGACGAGTTCGGGCAGCAGGTCGAGCGCCTGGGCGGAGGTGAGAGTACGGCGTGCCGGGGAGATCGGCGAAGGCGTCTCGACAGACCCCGGGGCCGCCTCGGACTCGCCGCCCGCGGCAACCGCCAGCCATGTCCGCAGCCGATCGGCGGCATCGCCCACACCGGGCACCGGCGCGAGTCCCCGTAACTCCGGGTCGAGAAACCGTGCCTTGCGGGCCAGCCGCCGAACTTCGGCGCGGACGTCGCCGCCGTCGGCCCTCCGCCCGCCGCGCTCGCCCTGGTGATCGCCACCTGCCCGCGCGAGCAGCCGGTCGCGTAGCACCAGGCAGCGGGTATGCGCCGCGTGCCACCCCGCGACCCCGAACAGCCGCACGCAGGCATCCAGGGCGCGAACACCAGCAGGCGCCGTATCCCAGAAGGAACCGGTCACGCCGTCAACACCCAGCGTCTCGGCGTGCGCGTGCCCAATAACATCGCCTCGCAACTGGACGTGCAACCGCAAACCAGGCGGCCAGAACGGCAGTGCCGGGCCGAGCGGGACGTGCAGGGCATCCAGCATGAGGCCGTCCCGGTCCTCGACCATGCCCGCCATCGGTGGTTCCTCCGGCAGCGGCCGGTCCGGCACTCGCGCACCACCGCGAGCGAGTCGCTCCGGCAGCTCAGACAACCGCTCCGACGTCTCGTCCGGCTCGGTCACGCTGATTCGCTCGCACGGCGGCGCGAGCTGCGCCTCAAGGGTGTCGGCGATGGCGGCTAGGTCCGGCGGCAGCGGACCCGCCGTCACCAAGGCGTCCGCGTCGGCCGCTCCGCTGGCGAGCGACCACCCTTCTCCCCGCACGAACCGTTCGACGGCCAACCGCACGACGGTCGCGGTCGGCGCGCTCAGCAACAGGAGCGACGGCCGGGCGAACGCGAACCGGCGCAGGCGAGCCATCACGTCCATCGCAGCCCGCCTTCCCGCCAGACGTACAGCACGCCGAGCAGTAGCAACGCCAGGAAGCCGAACATCTCGGCCACGGCTTTCATGCCGACGTCGGCCACGACGACAGCCCACGGATACATAAAGACCATTTCCATGTCGAACGCGAGAAACAGCAATGTCACCGGGTACCAGCGCGCGTGAAAGCGCGACACGGCGTGTTCGGCGGGCACACCACCGGACAAGAATGGCCCGGTCACCACGGCACGGCGTCCGGCGAACACACTGTTGACCAGGTATCCGGACAGCACGAGCAGGACGGCCGTCGCCGCCGAGATCACCATGGTCATGCCGCAGGGTTGACCGCGCTCCACCCACCGAAACATCGCGCGTGGCGACCGACCCGTGCCCCGACGGCCTGCGTAAGCCGCCCCGTAATCGGGGTACCCCGCGCCTAGACATCGAGCGCTTGCGGATCAGCTTGCCGGGGGTGGCAGCACAGCCGCGCGCCGACAGGAGGTGGTCGCAGATGACGAAACCGGACAGCAGGGACGCCAAGGTCGTCGTGGTCACCGGCGCCAGTGGTGGGGTCGGGCGCGCCACTGCGCGCAGGTTCGCGGCGCGCGGTGATCGGGTCGCGGTGCTGGCGCGCGGCAGCAGCGGCCTCGACGCGGCCGCCGAAGACGTCGAGCAGGCCGGTGGCCAGGCACTGCGGCTCGAGGTCGACATCGCCGATGACGCCGCCGTGGACGACGCGGCCGAGCGCGTGGAACGCGAGTGGGGACCGATCGACGTCTGGGTGAACAACGCCTTCACCTCGGTGCTGGCGCGCTTCACCGAGATGAAGCCCGCCGAGTACCGGCGGGTCACCGACGTCACGTACCACGGTTACGTGCATGGCACCATGGCCGCGTTGCGGCGGATGCTGCCGCGCGACCGGGGCACGATCGTGCAGGTCGGCTCCGCGCTGGCGTATCGGGGCGTTCCGCTGCAAACGGCGTACTGTGGCGCGAAGCACGCCATCCAGGGCTTCACCGAGTCGCTGCGCGCAGAGCTGCTGCACGCTCGTACGGCGGTACGGCTGACTATGGTGCAGCTACCTGGTCTCAACACGCCGCAGTTCCGCTGGGTGCTGTCGCGGCTGCCGCGCGAGACGCAGCCGATGCCGCCGATCTACCAACCAGAAGTCGCCGCGGACGCCATCGTGTACGCCGCGGAGCGTCCCCGGCGACGCGAGTACTGGGTCGGCGGCTCGACGGTCGCGACGCTCGTGGCCAACAAGGTCGCGCCGGGGCTGCTGGACCGCTACCTCGCTCGTAACGCGTTCGACGCTCAGCAGACGTCCCAGCGGCACGATCCCAACCGGCCGAGCAACCTGTGGTCGCCCGCCGATGACGCGGACGGTGAGGACTTCGGCGCGCACGGCCAGTTCGACCGCAACGCACACCCACACAGCGGGCAACTGTGGGCGTCGAAGCACCACGGCACGCTCGCGGCGCTCGGTGCGGCCGGGGCCGGTGCCGCCGTCGCGGTGACGGCGGCGCTACGCAGGCGGCGACGTGTCAAGCTGCCATGGCGCGGGTAATTCTCGGTGCGAACCACCATCAGGGAGGGCACGTGCCCGCACATATCGAGGACTACGCGCTAGTTGGCGACACCCAGACCGCGGCGCTCATCAGCACGGACGGGTCCGTCGACTGGCTCTGTCTGCCCAGCTTCGACTCGGATGCGTGCTTCACCGCGCTGCTCGGCGACCGTGAGCACGGCCGATGGTCGCTGCACCCGAGCGGGGACTATCGCTGCACCAGACGACGCTACGTCGAGGACTCGCTCGTGCTGGAGACGGAGCTGAGCAACGCCGACGGCACGGTGCGCATCGTGGACTGCATGCCGGTGCGCGACGGCGTCCCTGACCTGATCCGGCAGGTACGCGGCGTTTCCGGCACAGTGGACATGATCAGCGAGTTCGCCCCGCGCACGGCCTACGGCGAGACCGTGCCGTGGCACCGAATCACCGACGGCGGCCAAATCAGGGTGGTCGCGGGCCCCGACGCGCTGACCCTCGATGCGGATGTGGCGTGCGAGATCACGCAACGGCCATCGGTGACCAGCCGCTTCCAAGTGCGTGAGGGCGAGCACGCGACTTTCCGGCTTATCTACGGCGAGCAACCGCCGGAGCAACGCCGGGCCGCCGACGAGAAGATCGACCACACCGTGCGCTGGTGGCAAGAGTGGGCACGGCGGTGCTCGTACCACGGCGAGTACCGCGACGCGGTCGTACGCTCCCTGATCACGCTCAAGGCACTCACGTTCGCGCCGACCGGCGGGATCGTTGGCGCGCCGACGACGTCGCTGCCGGAGCGGATCGGGGGTGTCCGCAACTGGGACTACCGCTACTGCTGGGTCCGCGACGCCACCTTCACGCTGCTCGCGTTCCTCGACGCGGGCTACGTCGACGAGGCCAAGGCCTGGCGCGAGTGGCTACTGCGCGCGACGGCGGGCCGACCGGAGCAGATGCAGATCATGTACGCCGTCAACGGCCAACGACGTCTCGCCGAACAGGAACTGGACTGGCTACCCGGCTACGAGGGCTCGACGCCGGTGCGGATCGGCAACAAGGCGGCGGGCCAGTTCCAGCTCGACAGCTACGGCGAGCTGATGGATGCCTTCCACCAGGCGCGGTCGCACGGCATCCCGCCCGACCCCGACGCCTGGCGCGTGCAGCGCGAGCTAATGGACTTCCTTGAGGGCAACTGGCGCGAACCCGACAACGGGATCTGGGAGATCAGGGGGCCACGGCGGCAGTTCACCTACTCCAAGGTGATGGCATGGGTCGCCGCCGACCGCGCGGTGCGCGCGGCGGAGACGTTCGACCTCGACGGCGAGCCGCAACGCTGGAAGCAGCTGCGTGAGGACATCCACGACGATGTCTGTCGACACGGCTACGATGCCGAGCGCAACACGTTCACCCAGCACTACGGCACCCGCGACGTCGACGCCGCGCTGCTGCGACTGCCGCACGTCGGGTTCTTGCCCGCCACCGACGAGCGCGTGCTCGGCACCACCCGTGCTATCGAGGAAGACCTCACGGTCGACCGGATGGTGTTGCGCTACCGCACCGCGGCGCCCGGCAGCGAGCACGAGGGCGGTACCCACCCCGTCGACGGTCTGCCGTCCGGCGAAGGCGCGTTCCTGGCGTGCTCGTTCTGGCTCGCCGACAGCTACGTGCTGCGGGGCGACGTCGAGCAGGGCCGACAAATGTTCGAGCACCTGCTCTCGTTGCGCAACGACGTCGGGCTGCTGTCCGAGCAATACGACCCGCACGAGCGCAGACTGCTCGGCAACTTTCCGCAGGCGCTGTCCCATATCCCGCTGGTGGCCACCGCGTTCAACCTGACGTCCGCACGCGGACCGACAATCCGGCGGCACGGCAACGACTGAGGCCTGACCAGCTCGCCCGCTCGCCCGCCACCCGCAGCCCTTCCCCGTGGATCTTGAGCATTATGGGTTGTCCGTCCGACAGAAGCGCTCAAGATCCGCTCGCGGCGGCGGCGTGGCGAGCCGCCCCGCGCGGCGGCAGTGCGGCGGCGGGGCACTCGCGGCGGTCAGGGCTTGAGGACCACCTTGATGCAGTTGTCCTTCTTGTGTTTGAACAGTTCATAGCCGTGCGGAGCCTCGGACAGCGGCATCCGGTGGGTGGTGAGGTCCTCAGTGCCGAGCGGGTCGATGTCGCCGGTGACGGCGGGCATGATCTCGTCGACCCACCGCTTCACGTGCGCCTGGCCCATCCGCAGCGTGATGCCCTTGTCGAACAGGTCCAGCATCGGCATGGCGTCGGCTTGGCCGCCGTAGACGCCGATCAGTGAGACGGTGCCCGCCCGGCGCACGGAGTCGAACGCCGTGGTCATCGCCGCCATCCTGTCAACGCCGAACCGCTGCATGGCCTGCTTGGCGACGGCGTCGGGCAGCTTGCCCGCCGCGCGCTGCGCCAGCTCCGCCAACGGCGAGCCGTGCGCCTCCATGCCGACCGCGTCCACGACACCGTCAGCCCCACGCCCGCCGGTGGCGTCCTTGATCGCCGCGCCGACGTCGCTGGTCCGCGAGGTGTCGATGACCTCGGCGCCGTGCTTGCGCGCGAGCTCAAGACGTTCCGGCACGTTGTCGACGCCGATGACCCGCTCCGCGCTGAGGTAGCGGGCGACGCGCACGCAGAACTGCCCGACGGGGCCGAGCCCGATGACGGCGCAGGTGCTGCCTTCCCCGACGTCGGCGTAGCGCACGGCCTGCCACGCGGTCGGCAGAATGTCGGACAGGAACAGGAACCGCTCGTCCGGCGGCCCCTCCGGCACCGGGATCGGCCCGAAGTGCGCCTGCGGCACCCGCAGGTACTCCGCCTGCGCGCCGGGCACCGAGCCGTACAGCGACGTGTAGCCGAACAACGCGGCACCCTTGCCCTGGTCACGCACCTGGGTGGTCTCGCACTGCGCCATGTAGCCGCCACGGCACATCCAGCACTGCCCGCAGGAGATGTTGAACGGCACCACGACCCTGTCACCGGGCTTGATGTGGCTGACCTGCGGGCCGACCTCCTCCACGATGCCCATCGGCTCGTGGCCGAGGATGTCGCCCGGCGTGAGGAACATACCGAGCACGTCGTAGAGATGCAGGTCGGAACCGCAGATCGCGGTGGACGTCATCCGCACGACCGCGTCGGTGGGTTCCTCGATGCGCGGGTCGGGCGCGTCCTCGACGCGGACGTCACCGATGCCGTGCCATGTCAACGCTTTCACCAGCGCCTCCTCTCGGTTGCCGTCGCCTCACAGGCCGACGGGATAGGTTTCCGCCTCGCCGCGTGCGGGCTCGATCGGATGCAGCGGGGCCAGCGCCTGGGTGTTGTCGCAGTGGATGTACGCGTCGTAGCGGCGGTTGAGAATGGTGGGCACGTAGTTGCCGCGGTGCTCGCGCTCGGGGTGGTAGATGACGCCGATCGCGCGGTGATCCCAGACCTCCCCCGCCCACCGTTCGTCGCCGATGTCGCCGAACACCCAGAGCGCGTCCTCGCCGGGCAGCGCCTGGTGGCACTCGGCTTCGATGCTGCTCCCGCGTGCGGCTGGCACTGGCTTGCGTTGCACCGGCCCGCCCCAGGTGTCGGACGCGATCACGCTGCCCCGGTGGCTGCCGAAGCCGACGAGGACGACGTCGCCCTGGCCGAGTTCCTCCCTGGCGAGCTGGCCGATGTTGACCATGCCCGCCGCCGCCATGTCGGTGGCGCGGGCGTCACCGATGTGGGTGTTGTGCGCCCACACGACGGCCTTCGTGCCTTGCGGGTAGGCGTCGAACAGCCGGTGCAGCGTAGCCATCATGTGCCGGTCGCGGATGTTCCAGGAGTCGGGTCCGCCGCGCAGCATCGCGCGGTAGTAACGCTCCGCCTCCGCGACGACCTCGGCGTTCTGCCGCGCCACGAAGTCCTTGTCCATGCCCGCCCCGTGGCCCGAGTTCCGTTCCGCCGCCGCGCTGAGCAACCGCACGACTTCCTGCTCGCAGTCCTCCGGCACCAGCCGGGTGGCGTAGGCGTAGGCCTGCGGGTCCTCGCGATAGGGCTCGAAACAGCGAGCGGCGGCGAGCGCGGTCTTCAGGTGCTCCGGGCGGTGCTGGCGCAGGTAGCCGACGACGGCGTCGAGGGAGTCCCACAGGCTGTAGACGTCGAGGCCGTGGAAACCAACCGGATAGCTGGGCCCGACGGTGCCCGCCAGCTCGCTGGTGTTCAGCTCCCGTAGCCAGCGCGCGAATTCCGCGACCTCCTCGTTGCCCCACATCCAGCGCGGCCAGCGCTGGAAGCCCCACAGCACCGCGGCCGGGTCGTTGGGCGCGCCGGGCGCTCCCCGGACGCAGCAGTGCAGGCGGTGGCAGTCCGGCCAGTCGCCCTCCACGGCGACGAGCCCGAAACCCTGCTCGGTGATCAGCCGTTTCGTCAGCTCCGCGCGCCAGCGGTAGAACTCGGAGGTGCCGTGCGAGGCCTCGCCGATCAGTACGACCCGTGCGGTCGACGTCCGCGACAGCAGCCGGTCCAGGTCGTACGGGTTGTTCAAGACGTCCGCCTGCTCGGCCAGCTGGTCAGTCGTTTTCACGGTCACAGGCCTCCTCCACCTCCGCGCAGGTTCGCGTTCATGGCTGACATACCCACCGGCACGACTCGCCAACCACCGATTCGCCCGCCGAGTGAGGCCCGACCTGGCGAGGTTTGTGCTGACGAGGGCAGGGAACCCCGGTGACGTCAGGCGATCACCGACGCAAGCGAGGTGAACCATGCCAGGGCGCAAGGAACTACCGAGCACAATCCAACGGTCCCCCGCCAAGGCACAGCGGACATGGATCAAGGCGCACGACTCCGCCGTCGAGACCTACGGCGAGGGCAGGCGCGCCCACCAAACGGCGTTCGCCGCACTCAAGCACCAGTTCGAGAAGGTCGGCGACCATTGGGAGCCGAAGGACGGCAAGGGGCCGTCGGATGAACAGGCCAAGCGCGGCGCCGGCCAGCCCGACAAACCGACGGCGGGCGGTGTCGACGCGTCGGCCAGCAAGCAACACCTATATGAGATGGCGCAACGCCTCAACATCGAGGGGCGTTCGAACATGAGCAAGCAGGACCTGGTCAAGGCCATCGAGAAGGCGAACAAACGCCAGACAGCGCGGGCAAGGGGACAGTGACATCGCGCAGGGCTCCGTCCCCGAGCGGGAGAGTACGGCCATGCTAATCGCCGCGGTGAAGCCTGGCCACGACGGCGCCGCGGCGATCATCGACGACCGGCGCCTCGTCATGTCCCTTGAGTCCGAAAAGGACACCTATCCGCGCCATTCCGTCTTGACGCCAACGACCCTCTACCAGATAGCGGAGCTCACCGACCGCAGCCCGGACGTCGTCGCACTGGGTGGCTGGCAAAGTGGCACGCTGCCCATCGCCGCTGGCTACCACGGTGTCGACGCCCCGCGGCGGCGTGCGACGCGCTGGTTCGGCATCCCCGTCGAGTACGTCACGTCGTCGCACGTACGCTCGCACATCGCGATGACGCTGGGCATGGCGCCGAGGCCGGAGCGCCCGCAGCAGCAGGCGGTGCTGGTGTGGGAGGGGGTGACGGGCGCGTTCTACGTCGTGGACGAGCGGTACGAGATCACTCGCGAGCTTCCGGTGCTCACCGCCCCCGGTGCTCGCTATGCTCTGTTGTTCGCGTTGGCGGATCCGACCTTTCCCGATGAGGGCGCCGTCCCGGACCTCAGCGACAGCGGCAAGCTGATGGCGCTGGCCGCGTACGGCGACGCGGACGCGGCAGCGGCCAATCGGACGGTCGCCGAGACCGTCGAACGGTTGCTGACGGTCGATCCGGTGTATCCCGCGCCGAAGCACCGCTTCCGAGACTCGCCGGTATACAACGCCGGCGTCACCGCGCCCGCCGCGACCGACGCCGCTGCGTTGCTGACCCAGCGGATCTACGAGGTCTTCGCTAAGGCTGCCAAGGAGAACCTACCGCCAGGGGTACCACTACGGATATCCGGTGGCTGCGGCCTGAACTGCGAGTGGAACCAGCGGTGGCGCACCGACGGTTTCTTCTCATCGGTATTCGTGCCACCGTGCACGAACGACTCCGGGTCCGCCATCGGCACCGCTATCGACGCGCAGCTCGCCATCGAGGGCGATCCGCACATCAACTGGGACGTCTACCGCGGCCTCGACTTCGCCGTCGACCGGACGCCTGATCCGGACCGCTGGCAAGCCGTGGCGCTGCACCATCGCGCGCTGGCACGGGCCATGGCCGACGGGCACATCGTGGCCTGGGTGCAGGGCCGGTGGGAGATCGGCCCACGAGCGCTGGGCAACCGATCCCTGCTGGCGGAGCCGTTTCACGCCGCTACCAAGGACCGGCTCAACCACATCAAGCAGCGCGAGGACTATCGCCCCATCGCGCCAGCCTGCCGCGTCGAGGATCTGGATACGGCGTTCACCGAGCCGATCGCCGACCCGTACATGCTGTACTTCCAGCGGTTGGCCGCCGAGCGCTACGGCGCGGTCACGCACGTGGACGGGACCGCACGCGTACAGACCGTCGAGCAGGCCAGCAATCCCGAACTACATCGACTGCTGTCCGCGGCGGCCGAGGAATACGGCATCGGCATGACGTGCAATACCTCGCTCAACCACAAGGGCCACGGATTCATCAACCACATGTCCGACCTCGTGGAGTACTGCGAGACCCGTGGTGTCGACGACATGGTCGTCGGCACCACCTGGTATCGCCGCCGGTGACCACCGGTACGTGTCCGAGACGAACGCGGTCGTTTCCGGTCACCGTCGACGGGTACCCCTCGAATATCCCGAACTGACAACCTACTGAGGAGGACGACGTCTATGACCGCCGCGCAGCAAGCCGATCTGGTCTCGGTGATCGTGAACGACCACCGGGCGGTGGAGCAGGCATTCAGCGAATTGGAAAGCGGCGCAGGTGACGCCGAATACCGCCACAACCTCACCGACCACGTCATCGCGGAACTCGTACGTCACTCCATCGCCGAGGAGCAGTTCATGTACCCGGCGGTCCGCAGGTATCTCGACGGCGGCGAGCAAATCGCAGACAAAGAAATCGAGGAGCACGGCGAGGCTGAGAAGATCATGAAGCAGCTGGAATCGGCGGACGCGACCGACGAGAAGTTCGACCAGCTGTTGCGTCAGCTCATCCAGGATGTGCGCCACCACGTCGAGGACGAGGAGAACAATCTGCTGCCGAAGCTGCAACACGCCTGCACCGCGGACGAACTGCGTGACCTCGGGTCGAAGGTAGAGCAGGCCAAAAAGGTCGCGCCGACCCGGCCGCATCCCAGCGCGCCGAACACCCCACCCGCCAACCTTGTCCTCGCGCCGGGAACGGCGTTCATCGACAAGATCCGGGACACGCTGTCCGGGCGGCAGACCTGAGCGAGTCGCATCGGCCGGGCCCCACAGCTCTAACGCCGCGGGGCCCGCGTCGTCGACGGCCTCCGCTCGTGCCGGTGGCCGATAGCCTTGTGACCGTGACCTTTGGCGCGGCCACAAGGCCTGTCACCGGATCGGAATCAGGAAGCCTCGGAGATCGTTATGAATCCAACATACCTCCGATATCAAGTTGTCGTGTTCACGTCGCCCGTGGCACCGTGAAGGCAGAGGCAGGACATGACCGTCTCTCATCGACTGGATGAGGCGAGACCGATGACGTACACCGATCACGGATGCTCCCCAGGCAGCGGATCACTCGACGTCGCGGTGCGACAGCTTGACGGCGACGTCATCCTCGTGGACACTGCTGGCGAGATCGATCTGGCGACTCACGGCGGGCTCAAAGAGTCGTTGTTCGATGTCTTGGCTCCCCCTTCGCCCGGGCTCCTGGTCGCTGACCTGAGCAAGGTGACCTTCTTCGACAGCTCGGGCATCTCCACCGTAGTGGACGCGCATCAACGAGCCCAGACGGTCGGCACCGAATTGCGCATCGTCTGCGACGGTCGCGCCGTGATGCGGCCGCTGGTCATCACCAGCGTCGACCGGTACCTCAACGTGTACTCAGACCGGGCCACGGCGGTCGAGACACCCGTGTCCCCTATGCTCGACGTGAACTAATTCCGGCTCCCTCGCGCACTCCCGAAGTGCGCGTGCGGGCGCGGTGGACGCTCCTAGGCACCACGGTCCACGCTAGAGCCGAGGCAGTTCCTGCTGCACACCGATCAGCGGGGCCAGCGGATCGCCTACCTCCGCCAACCGGTCCAGCACCGTGTGCACCGTCCAGCCGTCCGGCCGTAACTCGGGGTCGTCCAGTTCCTCCCACGTAATGGGCACTGAGACGGGAGCACCTGGCCTCGGCCGGGCGCTGAACGGCGCGACCAGGGTCTTGTTGCTCGCGTTCTGGGTGTAGTCCAAGCGAATGAGACCGGAGCGCTTGCGCTTCTCCCACTCCCAGCTGATCAGGTCCGGCTTCGTCTTACCGATCATGCGTGAGAGCCGGTGTACCCACTGCCTGGTGTCGTCGAAGGTGTAGCCCGCCCTGATCGGCACCCAGATTTGCAGGCCTCGCTGTCCCGTCACTTTCGGCGCGCCCGCGAGGCCGAGGAAGTCAAGGGCCGTGCGGTACAGCCTGGCGTAAACCAAGACATCGTCGAAATCGGTGTCCTCGCCGGGATCGATGTCGATCAGCGCCCAGGTGGGCTCGCGGACGTCGGGCAGCCGCGAGGTCCACGGATGCAGTTCGACCGCGGCGTAATTGGCCAGCCACGCTAGCGCGGGCATGCTGTCCACCACCGCGTAGCGCCGTGTTTCGTCCTCGTCGGCGTCCGGGTTGCGCCATGTCGTCAACCATTTCGGTGCGTGACTGGGCACTTCTTTGTGCCAGAAACCCGGCTTGTCGACGCCGTCGGGGTATCGGTGTGTGTTCACCGGGCGCCCAGCGAGGTACGGCAGCAGGTACGGCGCGATCTCGGCGTGATAGCGGATGAAGTCGCGCTTCGTCACCGGCGGCTCATCGGCGTTGTCCCCGGCGGCGGGGAACAGCACCTTGTCGAGGTTCGTCAGCTTCAGGTCGCGGCCACCGATCCGCCAGCGGCCCTCGGACCTCAGCTTCGCCAGCGCGACCAGCTCGTCGTCACTCGGCGGGTCCCACGTCTGCTCGGGTTGCTCCAGCCGCTGCTCCGCCTCGGCGGCGGGAGCGCCGCTACGCCAGATCGCCTCCGGCCGCGCGGCCACCTCGTCGTTGGTGCGGCCGCTCTTCACCGAGGCGGGGTGCTCCTCGGGATCCCAATCCGCCACGGCATGCTCGTCGTTCTTGTGCAGCAGCAGCCACTGTTCCTTGTCACCGTCCTGGTCGCGGCGGATCAACACGAACCGGCCAGCCAGCTTCTCGCCGTAGAGGTCGAAGTGCAGTTCACCGTCGCGGATGGCTCTGGCAGGGTCGTCGGTGCGCGCGGGCCGCCAGTTGCCGCGATCCCACACGATGACGTCGCCGCCACCGTACTCCCCGCCAGGAATGACGCCCTCGAAGTGCAGGTACTCCAGGGGATGGTCCTCGACGTGCACGGCGAGATGACGCGCCTTCGGATCGAGCGTCGGCCCCTTAGGGACCGCCCAGCTCACCAGCACGCCGTCGACGTCGAGCCGCAGATCGTAGTGCAGCCGCCGCGCCCGATGCCGCTGCACGACGAACCGGCCGCTGCCGGATGCCGCCTCGGCGCCGGACGGCTCCGGGGTGACGGCGAAGTCTCGCTTCGCGCGGTACGACTCCAGGCGTGCCATGCCTCGAGTATTCCCGCCGACGCCGTGGCGGCAATCGTCCTTCCGGTGATCAGATCGTCGCGAGCGTGTGGCCCGATGCGAGGGATACGCGGATTCACCGATCGAAGAGGAATGGCCGCGCGCGCCGCTGGCTATCCCATAGCTAGGCCGTCGGAAAGGAAACCGCGATGACACCCGAAACAGATCCCGCGCGCATGAGCAGGTCCGAGCTGGTCAGAGAAGCGCACGAACTCGGCATGTCCCACCTCGAGCACCTGCACATTGAGGAGCTGATCGAAGCGGTCACCGAGAGCAGGGAAGGAATTGGCGCCGGCTTGGTGTCGGAACCTACCCGATCGGGTATGCGGACCCAGTGACCGCATACCCAACACACGAGACTGCCCATACCCCTACCCTCGCCGGCGACAGCAGCCTGGCGTTCCTGCGCGACCCGTACGGCTTCCTCTCACGTCAGAGCAGGTCGCACGACACGGACGTCATCGCGATGAGACTCATGCTCCGCCCGACGCTCTGCGTCACCGGACCGGAGGCGGCGGAGCTGTTCTACGACCGTAACCGCTTCGTACGCCAGGGCGCCGCGCCATGGTGGCTGCGCATGACACTGTTCGGGCCGCAGCTCGTACTCTCCGGCGCGCTGCGCCTGCTGCTGACCCGCACCGTGGGCGAGTGGGCGGGCATCCCACTGCCGCGTGGGACGACGGACAGGCGGACACGGGAGCTCACGGCGTTGTACGCCGACGCCGTCCCGCTCGGCACACGACACGGACGCGCCTACCTCGCCCGGTTCTCGTTGGAGCGCTGGCTCGGGGCACTCATCCAGCGCGCCCGTACCGGCGCGCTCCGGCCGCCGGAGCAGTCGGCGCTCGTCACCATCGCCTGGCACTGGGACCCCTCTGGCGAGCTGCTGCCGCCGCGCGTGTGGCGGCCGTGGAACTGCTCAACGTCGTCCGCCCGCTCGTCGCGGTGTCGATCTACCTCACGTTCGTCGCGCACGCACTACGCCAACACCCGGAGTCATCCGGTCGAGCATCGGCCGGTCCTGCGCCGACTCATGCATCTGGTACACCGCGACGTCCGGGTGTTCTCCGCGACCCGCATGGCCACCGGTCTCCGCTCATGCATCGCGGCGACCGGGTCGTCGACGGGCTCGCTGCTGCGCACCGAGACCAGCGTGGTCTCCGGCAGATACGGCCCACCCAGCGCGGCCGCGAGGCGCGTGGCCGCTCCGCCGGACGCCCCCACGACGATGGTCGGGTACTGCTGGGTCACTTAGTGCGGGACGTCGCCGGTGTTCACTCGATCGACGTGGTGCCGCGGACTGCCTTGGAGCGAGCCCATCACTTCAAACATCCGGGACCGCAGGGGACCCGGCAGGCTCGACACGAGTCGATCACCTGGCGCGGTGCCCTGGCACGACGCCGAACGCGTGAGACCGGGTTGCTCATCGGACCCACCGCCGTCCCGCCGTGGCGGCCGCGGTGACTACAGCCGCCGCGGTGGCCGCGCGTCGCAGGGCGGTGCGCTTCCGGCCGCCCCAGCCGCCGTGTGCCGTGCCGGTCCCGGCGGCGGGTTGATGCAGGTTGCCCGTACTGGCGGGTGCCGGGCGGTCGCGGTCCAGATGCACCCTATCGACCTGGATGGCCATCGCCCGCTCGGCCAGCCCGGGTGCGACCTTGGCCAGCGCCACGACGGCGCGTCCGGCTGGGCCGACGGTGACCTCGCGGCGCGGCCGTCGACTCAGCCGCACGATCGCCCGAGCCGCCCGCTCAGGGGTGTAGACCGGTGACATCGCGACCGGGGTGCGTCCGGTGTAGTTCGCGCCGTGCTGGTAAATCGGCGTGTCGATCGTGGCGGGCAGCACCGAACAGACGCGCACCCCGCACGGTCCTTCGAGCTGGAGTTCCTGACGCGCGCTGGTGCTCAACGACCGGATCGCCGACTTCGTGAGGTCGTACGCGAAGGTGTAGGGCTGAGGCAGCTCGCCGAGGACGGACGACACGTTAACCAGCACCCCGCTGCCCTGCTCGCGCATCACGCCGAGCGCCGCTCGCACGCCATGGACATAGCCCATTAGGTTGACGTCGAGCACCCGGCGAATGTCGGGAAGCGGGACCTCCTGGATCGGGCCGAACACGGTGACCGCCGCGTTGTTCACCCAGACGTCGATCCGGCCGAAGCGCTCCACCGCGCGGCCTGCCAGCTCGTCGACCTGCGCAGGGTCGGCCACGTCTGTCGGGACCGCGAGCGCCTGCCCGCCCCGGTCGCCGCACTCGCGTGCCACCTCGTCCATGGCGTCCGCGCGCCGTGCCGCCAGCACGACCGCGGCGCCTCGCCGGGCGAACGCGTGGGCCGTCGCCCGTCCGATGCCGTCCGACGCGCCGGTCACGACGACAACGCAGTCCTTCAGTCGCATGGCACGGACATACCCGCACAGGATCAGGGCAAACAAGCCGTGGACCCGGCGTCGTGGTCAGAGCCAGTGCGCCGGTTCGCGACCAGTGTGGCCGGAAGGCCGTGACGCTACCGCGACGCCGCGTGCGGTTCGGCGGGCGCGGCCTCGCCGTGAGTGGGGACGCGGTCGGCTTCGCGCAGACTGACACCGGTTTCGGAGACCAAGCCGAACTGGACGAGCTGCCGCGACGTGAGCGCGTCGGCCAGCCAGTCGAAAGCGACCCGCAGCTTGCCCGCTGGCAGCGCGGCCAGGTGGTATCCCCTGGCGATGACCTTCGCGAGCGGGCCACTGACCGGAACGTGGAACGGGTCGGCGACACCGTGCCAACCGCCCAAATCCACGACGAACCCCTTGGCACGATAGCGATATGGCTCCGGCTCTCCGTAGCCGAGCGCGGCGGCGACGTTGCGTCCGGCCGTCTCGCCGTGGCGCTGGGCGTGCTGTGCCGTCATGGGCGTGCTTTCCCCCGGCTTGGCTGGGTCAGGCACTGCCGCGACGTCACCGATGGCGTACAGCCCCTCCGTGCGGGGCACGCGCAGGTGGTCGTCGACGGTGACACGGCCGCGTTCTGTCTCCAGCCCGAGCGATTCCACGACCGGATCCGGCCGCACCCCAACGCACCAGACCACGGTGCGGGTCGGGATCTCGGTGCCGTCGGTGAGCTTCGCGTAATCCTCGCCGACCTCGCTGACACTGGTCTCCATACGGACGTCGACACCGCGGCGCCGCAGCACGCGCGCCGTCGGCTTGGACAGCCTCGGGTTCAGACCGGGCAACACCCGGGGCGCCAGGTCGAGCAGCATCCAGCGAATCTCGTTGTCATGCAGGCCGGGATGCTGCTTCAGCGCCTGCTGCGCGAGCAGTTGCCCCTGCGCGGCTACCTCCGTGCCAGTGTAGCCCGCGCCGACCACCACGAACGTCGTGCGCGCGGCACGCTCCGCCGGGTCCTCGGTCTGCTCGGCGAGCTGCAACTGCCGCAGGATGTGGTCGCGCAGGTAGATACTCTCCGCGATCGATTTGAACCCCTTGGCGTGCTCGGCGACGCCGGGAATGGACAGCAGCCGGGTGACACTGCCGCTGGCGAGCACAATGTAGTCCCAGTGTTCGCTACGGGCCCTGCCCTCGACGTCGACGATCGTGCACACCTGCCGCTCGACGTCGATGTCGGTGGCGGAGCCCAGCATCAGCTTGGTCCGAGGTAGCGCCGACCGGAGCGGGACGGCCACTTGCCTCGGATCGAGACTGCCCGCCGCCACCTCCGGCAACAGCGGGACATAGAGCATGTAGTCGGACGGGTTCACCGCCACCAGCTCCGCCGCACCGGCCGGGAGTATGCGCTCCAGCGTCCGCAAGCAGTGGAAACCGCCGAATCCGGCGCCAATGACCAGGACACGCGGGCGCTCGCGGCCCACGCCAGTTCCCGAGCTCATCCGTGTCGCTCCTCCATGCACGATGGTCCGCAGCGATCTCAACCTTGCTCACGTTCCGGATTCTCCAGCCGGAAGAAGTTGCTCGTCGAGCCATCGGAACGCTGTTCCTGGTACAGGAAGTTGAGGCGACGCTTGTCGAACGTGTCGAACCACTCCTCCCAGCTCACGTGGCGGAGGTCCTTGCCGCCATAGTCGGGGAAGTCGACCCGCAACACGCCGAGGTGGTCGCCGTGCTCGGTGCCCGGCACCGTCGCGGGCTGACCGCCGCGCGCCTCCACCCACCGGCGGATCACGTCGTGGTTCGTCGTCACCAGCGAACGACCGGGCCGCTCCGGCTTGTCCTCGACCAACTTGATGGCCTGCGCGTACTGCACCGACTTCGACGTCTTCCCACCCATGCGAATCTCGGTCTCGTGGGCGGTGGCCTCCAGCTTGTCCAGCTCCCGTTTGCGGCGATCGGAGAACTGGGTGCCCAGGTCGGCCAGCCGGCCCTTGCCGAGGGACTCCCGCATCGCGGGCAGTACCTCGAACTCCTCCTCCTGAACGTGGTGCGACACCGCATCGACGAGTTGGTCGACGAGCTGATCGAACTCGGTGTCGTCCGGGTCCGCCTGCTGCAACTGGTGAATCAGTTGCTCGGCCTGCTGGTGCTCCTTCTCGCTGTGTTTGATCTCCTGCTTCTCGCCTGCGTCCTTCGCCGCGACCGGATAGACGAGTGCTTCTTCCGCCTTCGAGTGCGCGAGCAGGATGCGGCCGACCTCTTGGGCAAGGCCTGCCCGGTCTCCGTTGCCCGACTTCAGCTGGTCGAACAGCTTCTCGACCTCACGGTGATCCGCTTCGATCAACGCGGTGACGTCCTTGGCCATCAGTAATCGCTCCTTCCGGGGCAGTCAGTTCGCTATTACGTCGTCCTCGGCCCTCTATCGCGTCGCAACGAGGTCGCGTGCGGCGGTGGCGATCCCGGCCGCGTCGATCCCCTGGAACCGCAGTTGTTCCTCCGGCGTGGCGGAGCCGGGCATCTCGCGCACCGCCAGCTGGCGCACGTGAGCGTCAACGCCAGCGAGCGCGGTCAGCACCGCCTCACCGAGCCCACCTTCCGGGAAATGGTCCTCGACGGTAAGCACCCTTCCCCCGGCCGCGCCTGCCGCCGCCGTGAGCGTCTCGACGTCGATGGGCTTGACCGAATAGCAGTCGATCACGCGCGCGGCGATCCCGTCCTCTGTCAGTCGCTCGGCCGCGGCCAGCGCCTCATGCACGGTCACGCCCGCGGCGACGATGGTGACGTCGTCAGCATCGCTTGCCCGCAACACCCGCGCGTGGCCGATGCGAAATTCCTCATCGGCGGGGTAGATCACGGGTGTCTTGCCTCGGTTGGTGCGCAGATATCGGATCCCGTCCCGGTCAATGAGTCGCGCGAGCAGCGCGGCGGTCTGGTTCGCGTCACACGGGTAGATCACGGTGCTGCCGTGGACAGCGCGGAACGCCGCGATGTCTTCCAGCCCCATCTGCGAGGGCCCGTCCTCACCGATCGCGACCCCAGCGTGAGAGCCGGTGACGCAGAAGTTGGCACGGCTGATCGCCGCCATGCGCGTGAAATCGAACGCACGGGCGGTGAACGCGGCGAACGTCGAGACGAACGGTCGCCAGCCACGGACCTGGAGCGCGATCGCGGTGGCGAACATCTGCTGCTCGGCGATGTACATCTCCAGGTAACGCTCGGGCACCGCCTTGGCGAACAGCTCCGACTTCGTGGAGTTGCTGACCTCACCGTCCAGGGCGACGATGTCACCGCGCCTACGGCCCAACGCCGCCAGCGCCTCGCCGTACGCCTCGCGGGTGGCGACCTCGTCGCCGACTCGCCACGTTGGCAGCTCAGCCTCCTCCGTGGCGAATACGTGAGGTGCGGCGTCGACGTCCGGACGCTCGGCTGAGATGCGCACGTCGCGATACCCGCCAAGCTCGGCGACCGCCGCGTCGGTGTCCGGTAACGGCTTACCGTGCTTGCCCGTCGCGTTCTCGACCTCGGCGACGCCCTTGCCCTTGACGGTGCGCGCCACGATCACGGTCGGGCGGCCACTGGTGGTGGCGGCCCGATAGGCGTCGTCGATCGCTCTCATGTCGTGACCGTCGACGGTGATGGCGTGCCAGCCACACGCCCGCGCCCGGGCCGCGTACGCTTCGACGTCCCAGCCATGCATCGTCTCACCGGTCTGACCGAGACGATTGACGTCGATGATCGCGGTTAGGTTGTCGAGATTCTCGTGGGCGGCGTGCTCGAATGCCTCCCACATCGACCCCTCCGCCATCTCGCCATCGCCGCACAACACCCACACTCGGTAGCCGAGCCGGTCGAGGCGCTTACCGCACAGCGCGAGCCCCACCGCGATCGGCAGGCCTTGGCCAAGCGAGCCAGTGGCCACATCGACCCAGGGCAGCACTGGAGCCGGATGGCCTTCCAACCGACTGCCCGCCTTGCGGAAGGTCAGCAGTTCGTCGTCGTCGATCGCGCCGACCGCCTTGTACAGCGCGTACAACAGCGGACTCGCGTGCCCTTTGGAGAAGATCAGGTGATCGTTGTTGGGATTGTCCGGCGCGGCGAAGTCGTAGCGGAAGTGGCGCGCCGCGAGCACGACGGCGAGATCCGCTGCCGATAGTGAGGAAGTCGGATGTCCGGAACCGGCGGCGCCGCTGGCACGCACCGAGTCGACACGCAGCTGTCGCGCGACGTCGGTCAGTGTGTCCAGGTCGGTGGTCATTGTCGTCATCGCATGATCCCCGCGCACATTGGTTTTGTTGCTTCGCACGTCCCCTGCTGGGACGTGCTCCCGGGACTGTGGCTACCCCTAAACCCCGGTCCTCAACCCGGACCAAAACGACCCATCGCGCGCCCGCTACGCCTGCGGCGCCTTCCGCGTCTCCTGAACCGCGCCATCGCGTTCCCGCTCGCCCGCCGCACGATCGCGCCGGCGCCGCTCCGGCTCTCTGCGGATGGGGGCGCGCCCCGCGGGCTGGGACGGCCGCGGCAGCGACGGTGCTGGCGGGATCGGTGCGGTAACACCGTCCTTCTCACCCACGGTCACCACGTCGCCAAAGTGGTAAATGTCCAGGGAGCCGCCGTCAAGCAGGCGATAGGTCGCCTCCGCTTCGCGTACCTCCACCAGCAGGTGCGCGTGTCGGAAGCACATGCGGAAGGCGATCCGGTCCAGTCCGGGTGGTAGCCGGGGCGAAAACCTCAGCTCCCCGCCGCGGTTGCGCATTCCACCGAATCCAGCGACCACCGCGATCCACGCACTGGCGAGCGATCCCATGTGCAGTCCATTGCGGACGTTGTGGTGCAGGTCGTGCAGATCGATGAAGGCGGCTTCCGCCAGGTAGTCGTAGGCGAGGCGCAGGTGCCCGACCTCGGCGGCCAGCACCGCCTGAGTTCCGGCCGACAGCGACGAGTCTCGGACGGTCCGCGCCTCGTAGTAGTCGAAGTTGCGTGCCTTCTGCTCGTCGCTGAAGGCATCGCCGCGCAGGTGCATGGCGAGCACCAGGTCGGCCTGCTTGACCACCTGTTTGCGGTACAGGTCGAAGTACGGATAGTTGAGCATCAGCGGGTAGTGATCCGCCGGGGTGTCCGCGAAGCTCCATTCCGCGTACCGGGTGAACTCATCCGCCTGGGGATGGACCCCGAGCCGCTCGTCGTACGGAATCACCATCACGTCAGCGGCAGTGCGCCATGCGGACGTCTCGGTGCCGTCCACACCGAACGCCGCCGCGATGTCGGGCTGCCGGTCGCAGGCGTCGGCGGCCGAGCGCAAGTTCTGCTGGGCCATCAGGTTGGTGTAGACGTTGTTGTCGCTGACCGCCGAATACTCGTCAGGGCCGGTGACGCCGTCGATCCGGAACTCGCCGGTCGCCTCGTGGTGTCCGAGGGACAGCCACAACCGCGCCGTCTCCACCAGCAGTTCGACACCGTATTGCCGCTCGAACTCGATGTCGTCGCTGGCGTTGAGATACCTGGTGACCGCGTCCGCGATCGCGGCGCCGACATGAAAAGCGGCCGTTCCCGCTGGCCAGTACGCCGAGCACTCCGCGCCGTTGATGGATCGCCACGGGAACGCCGCACCGCGCAGGCCAAGCTGTCGTGCGCGTGCCCGTGCTTTGTCCAGAGTGGCGTGTCGCCAACCAAGCGCGTCCCTGGCTGAGCCGGGCAAGGCGTACGTCAGCGCCTGCAATACGAATGTCTCGGTGTCCCAAAACGCGTGCCCGTCGTAGCCGGGTCCGGTCAGTCCCTTGCCGGGAATCGCCCTGCTCTCACCGCGCGCACCCGCCTGTAGCACGTGGAACAGTCCGAACCGCAGCGCCTGCTGCAGTTCCGGATCACCGTCGATCTCGACGTCCGCCGACGCCCAGAAGTCGTCGAGAAAACCCTGCTGCTCAGCGAGCAGGCCTTGCCAACCGGTCTGCACCGCACCGGCCAGCGCCGCTTCGACCTGTGCTCGCAGCGCGGGCGCGGACCGCTGGGAGGACCAGCCGTAGCCGAGGAACTTCGTGACCGCGAGACAACCACCGCGCGGTACGTCCACCGCAGCCGTCAGACGCGCCAGATCCTCCTCCGCTTCGATCGTGGTCTCCAGCGAGTCGGGCGCGTCGATCTCGTGGTCCATCGCGGCCGCCATCCGGAGGCCGGACCTGGCGGTCCGATGCACCAGGGCCGCGCGATAGTCCTTCGATGATGCGAACTCGGCCACCAGGGGCGCTTCCAGCGCGACCGCGACGCGCGGATCACCTGTCTCGGGTTCGATCGGCTCGTTGGCAAGTAGATCGGACTGGATGACGAACTGGACGTCGTCGTCCAGCGGCTCGATCTCGTACCGGATGGCCGCTACCGCGCGCTGCGTGAACGACACCAGGCGCTCGGTGTGGATGCGGACGCGGCGCCCGGACGGCGAGTGCCATTCGGTCGTGCGGCGCAGCGTGCCCGAACGGAAGTCGAGTACCCGCTCGTGGGTGGCGGTCTCCCCGTACCGCACATCGAGCGGCTCGTCCTGGACCAGCACTCGGATGATCTTGCCGTCCGTCACGTTGACAACCGTCTGCCCCGACTCCGGGTAACCGTACGCACCCTCGGCGTACGGCAATGGGTGCTCCTCGTAGAACCCGTTCAGATAAGTACCCGGCAGCCCTCGCGGCTCGCCTTCCTCGAGCGTCCCTCGCATGCCGATGTGGCCGTTGGACAGCGCGAAGGTCGACTCGGTCCGCTCCAACTGCGTGACGTCGAGGCCACGCCACCGCAGCTCCCAGGGGTGGCACACGTAGCCCTGGTCAGGGGTCGTCACGATTCGTCCTCCAGCAGATCGGCGAGGTCTTCGACGACGACGTCAGCACCATGCGCACGCAACGCCTCCGCCTGGCCTGCCCGGTCGACCCCGACGACGTAGCCGAACCCTCCCGCCTTCGCCGCTGCCACTCCCGCCTGGGCGTCCTCGAACACGGCGGCATGCTCGGGCGGCACGGACAACTCCCTCGCCGCCGAGAGGAACGAGTCCGGTGCGGGTTTGCCGCGCAGGTGGTCGCGCCGGATCACAACGCCGTCCACCAGAGCCCGCACGAACGGCGTCAGCCCGGCCGCGTCGAGCACCGTGGCACCGTTGGCCGACGACGTCACCACGGCGATGGCCAGGTCCGCGTCTCGCGCCGCCTCGAGGAACCGGACGGAGCCGGAATATGGTTCGACCCCTTCCTCAGCGATGATCCGGTGCAGCAGCTCGTTCTTCTTGTTGCCGACGCCGTTGATGGTTTTGGCGTCGGGAGGATCGTCGTGGTGGCCGTTCGGCAGTTCGATGCCCCGCGAACGGAGGAACTCACGCACCCCATCGGCACGCGTCCTGCCGTCGACGTAGTTGGCGTAATCGGCCGCCGTGAAGGGCTCGAACGTCGGCCCGCTGTGTTCTCGGAGGAGGTCGTCGAACGTGCGCTGCCACGCCGCCCTGTGCAGCCGCGCCGTCGACGTCAGCACGCCGTCCAGGTCGAAAAGACACGCTTGGATCGTGTCGGGCAAGCCGATCATGTCTTCTCACGGTAATGCTTTCGGTGACCTACCGCAGGCCCGATGTGGCCATGCCAGCGAGGCAGCCGTCATCCCACGGACACTCGCGCGGTTAACGCCGCACGCGCCGGGGTATCCATAGCCACCGGGATACACGGCCGACACCAGTCTGGAGGACCCGCGCCATGGAGACGGTTCGGAATACGCAGGCCGAGTGGGGTCTCGACCGCTACGTCACGATGATCACGGAAGGGCTCGGGGTGACTGACACACCGAGCTACACCGACATCACCAGCCCCGCGATCGCCTACATCGAGCTCGCGGAGCCATTCCCGCTCTTCCCGAATCGCCCCGCCGCACTGCTGTGGGACGAGGCGTATGGCTGGGCGGCCGCTATCGAGTCGGCGTCCGGCCAGGACTGGGTCATGGTCGCGTACCTCGGCATGGAGATACTCCCTCATCCCGATATGGTTGTCGCGTTCGCACGTCGGCTGCAGCGCGGCAATCACGCCGACGGACCGTTCCCGCCGGAATTCACGGCGTGCGACGATCTCCATGACCGCCTTGCCGCCTACGCGTCGTCGCGGCACTGACCGCCGCCCGAAGCCAGTCGTGCCACTCGCCGAGGCCTGCCCCGCTCACGGCGGACACCGGCAACAACTCCGCATCCGGGTTCACGCGCCGTAGGTGCTCGGTGAAACGCCCCTGCTCGAACGGCACGTACGGCAGCAGGTCCGCCTTGGTGAGCAGTACCAGATCCGCCGCACGGAACATGTGCGGATACTTCAGTGGCTTGTCCTCGCCCTCGGTGGTGGACGCCAGCACGACGCGGCGGCCCTCGCCGAGGTCGAACAGCGCGGGACACACCAGGTTGCCTACGTTCTCGATGAACACCACCGAGCCGTCCTCGGGATCGAGCGACCGCAACGCCTTGGCGAGCATGTCCGCGTCAAGATGACACCCAGCGCCGGTGTTGACCTGGACGGTGCGGCAACCAGTAGCGCGCAGCCGCAGAGCGTCCATCGGCGTCTCTTGGTCACCTTCGATGACGGCGACTGGCTCCGCTACCGCCAGCTCACGCACCGTGCGCTCCAGCAGCGTGGTCTTGCCCGCACCGGGCGAGCTCATCAGGTTCACGGCGCGGATGCCGTGGTCAGCTAGCCATTGCCGGTTTTGCGCGGCAAGGCGGTCGTTCTTCGCCAGGACGTCCTGGTCCAGCGTGATGGTCTCGACCGCACCGTCGGAGGCATGGCCATGAGCGTGGCCCTGCCCGGCGGCGTGCACGTGGTGCCCATCGCCGTGGTAGTGGCCGTTGTGGTGGTGGTCGTCGTGGGTATGCTCGTGGTCGTGGTCATGCTCATCGCCATCGGCATGGTCGTCGAACCCCTCGATCCGCACGCCCTCAGTGTCGTCACACCCGCACGTCGCGCACATCTGTCGTCACTCTCACTTCCTGGATTCGCAGTTGATCCCCTGACGTCACCTCGAGGTCGATACCGCCGCATTCGCAGCGTCCCCAGAGGTCCGACAGCTCGCACGCCGCGCCGCACGACCGGCACCGTGCCTGGCCGGATGGCTCGTCGATCTCCAGGTCCGCCCCCTCCACCGTCGTCCCCGCTGTCACGACGTCGAAGCAGAACCGGATCGCGTCGACCTCCACCCCGGACAGCTTCCCGATCTCCAGCCGGACCAGCACGACCTGGTCGTCGCCGGTCCGCTCCGTGATGGTCTCCACCACCGCCTGCGCGAGCGCCAACTCATGCATATCAGCAGATGCGTGGTAGTGGGTCGCCGACAAGCAGGTCCATGATCCGGGTGCCGCCGAAGGCCGTCTTGATCAGCACCATGCCGGGTGGGTCGTCGCCAACACGGCCGATGATGGCGGCGTCGGTGCCGAGCGGGTCCTGCCGTAGCGCGGCGACGGCGTCGTCGGCCTTGTCACCGTCCACAATGGCCACCAGACGTCCCTCGCATGCGACGTAGAGCGGGTCGATGCCCAGCAGCTCCGACGCCCCACGCACCTCGTCGCGCACCGGCACCATGTCCTCGTCGACGACGACGGACACGTTCGCGGCACGTGCGACCTCGTTGAGGATGGTCGCGACACCTCCCCGCGTCGCGTCGCGCATCGCCCGCACGCCGGGCACGGCGTCCAGCAGCCCACGGCACAGCTCGTGCATCGGCGCGGTGTCGGACTCCAGGTCGTCGGCGACGATGTCCAGCTCGCCGCGTTCCAGCATGATCGTCACGCCGTGGTCTCCGACAGGACCGGATACGATCACCGCGTCACCAGGACGCGCGGTCGCGATGCCGAGCGCGCGATCCGGGTCGAGGACGCCGATCCCGGTGGTGTTGATGTAACAGCCGTCCCCGGTGCCCTTACCGACCACCTTGGTATCGCCCGTCACCAGCGTCACGCCCGCCGCCTCGGCGGCAGCGGTCATCGACGCCACGACGCGCCGCAGATCCTCGACCGGGAATCCTTCCTCCAGGATGAACCCGCAGGACAAGTGCCGCGGCGTCGCACCGGCGACGGCGAGGTCGTTCACGGTGCCGTTGACGGCGAGGTCCCCGATGTTGCCGCCGGGGAAGAACAGCGGCGACACGACGAACGAGTCCGTGGTCATGGCCAGCCTGGTGTCGCCAACGGTCAGCTGCGCCGCGTCCCCGAGCGGCTCCAGCGCCGGGTTGCGGAACGCGTCGAGAAACACCGCCTCAACCAGCGTCTGCGTCGCCTTGCCCCCGGCGCCGTGCGCGGAGGTGATGCGCTCCTCCTTGACCTTGGGTTTGCGGCGGCGGGCCTTGTCGATCCGCTCCAGGACTTGCTGCTCACGGTCAGTCACTGTTGTCATACCGCCGTCGCCTCCTTGATGCGCTCGCGGGTGAAGCGGCCGTAGTTGTAGTACGCGGCGCAGGCGCCCTCCGGTGAGACCATGCAGGTCCCGATCGGCGTCTCCGGGGTGCACGCGGTGCCGAACACCTTGCACTCCCACGGCTTCAGTACGCCCTTGAGTACCTCGCCGCACTGGCACGCCTTCGGGTCGGCGACCCGGACACCAGGCATGTCGAACACCCGCTCGGCGTCGAACTCGGCGAACTCGTCACGCACCCGCATCGCGGAATGCGAGATGAACCCAAGGCCACGCCACTCGAAGTACGGCCGCAGCTCCATCGTCTCCGCGATCGCCTTGAGCGCAACGGTGTTGCCCTGCCAGGGCACCACTCGCGCGTACTGGTTCTCCACCTCGCTGCGCTCGTCGCGCAGCTGCACCAGCAGCTGGTAGATCGACTGCAGGATGTCCAGCGGCTCGAACCCGGCCACCACCACGGGCTTGTCGTAGTCACGGGCGATGAACTCGTACGGACGGCACCCGATCACGGTGGATACGTGCCCGGGTCCGATGAAGCCGTCCAGCCGTAGATCCGGTGAGTCCAGGATGGCCTTGATCGCCGGGATGATCGTGACGTGGTTGCAGAACACCGAGAAGTTGTCGATGCCTTCGGCCTTGGCGCGTTTCAGAGTCATCGCCGTGGACGGCGTGGTCGTCTCGAATCCGATCGCCATGAACACCACGTGCGTGTCCGGATTCTTCTTCGCGATCTTCAGCGAGTCCAGCGGCGAGTACACCATCCGGATGTTGGTGCCCTCGGCGTTGGAGTCGAAAAAGCTCCCGCCCGAGCCAGGCACGCGCATCATGTCGCCGAACGACGTCATCAGCACGTCCGGCTGGCTGGCGATGTGGATGGCGTCGTCGACGCGCCCCATCGGGATGACACACACCGGACAGCCTGGGCCGTGCACGAGCTGGATGTTCTCCGGCAGGTAGTCCTCGATGCCATGCTTGTAGATCGTGTGGGTGTGCCCGCCACAGACCTCCATGAACTTGTAGTGCCTGCCCGGTTCGCACAGGTTCGCGATCTCGGCCGACAGCGCGCGGGCCTTCTCGGCGTCGCGGAACTCGTCAACGAAGCGCATCGCGCCTCCTTACCTATTCGATCTGTGAGTCGCGGAGTGCGGCCAGTTCATCCTCATAGGACTGACCGAGGTCGTTGAGAAACTCCAGTGCGGCCGCCGCTTCGTCCTCGTCGATCTTCGACAGCGCGAAGCCGACGTGGATCAGCACCCAGTCACCGGACACCGGCGGGTCGTCCGAAAGCAGGCCGACGTTGATGTTGCGTTTCACCCCGCTGACCGCGACTTTCGCCAGATCGGGTGTCTCGTTGTCGACCTCGATCACCTCGCCGGGAATACCGAGGCACATGTGTGTCACTCCTCTCGCGCGGCCATCGCGGGTATTCCCCGCGCTTCGGACACAGCCAGTTCGAGCACCTGTTCCACCGCCGTATCCACCGCGGCGGCGACGGGTTCGCTCAGGCCGATGTCCTCGTCGAGGCACGCTGGCTCGCAGCCGAGCACCAGCACCCTGCCTGGCGTCTCGCTGAACCGGTGCAGCAGGCCGATCACCGCCACCGGCGTCATGCCGTGCGCGTCGACGTCGGCGTCCGCGCAGCTGTCCGTATCGGCCTCGATCACGTACAGTTCGCCCGCCTCGCCGCCCCGCGACACCGCGTCGACCATGATCGTGGTGTCGTAGTCACCGTCCATCAGGTCGTAGGCGAGGTGCATGCCTCGAATGCCGTAGTCGGCCGCCGTCACGCCCTCCGGCAGGTCCCGAGTGGCCAGCCTGCGCGCGACCTCGGTGCCGAAGCCGTCATCGGAGAGCATGATGTTGCCGATACCAGCGATCAGCACTCGCGCCATCATGCCGATTCACCCACGTCGAGTGGTCGCACTTCGTCGGTGGTGAAGTGGCGGTACTGCTCGCGCTCATGGAACAGGTCGGCCGCAGGGTCGCCGTCGATGGTCACCGCGACGAAGTACGTGCCGTCGACGTCCTGGCGGATGGCCCGCACCGTTGCTGGTTTGCCCGCCACGAACATGTCCTGCACGTCGGTTCTGCCCTGCGGGGACAGCACCACCCGGGTGCCCGCCGTGATCGGGACGCCCGCGACCCGCACGCTGTCGACGTCACGTGGACCGTCCAACTCGATCTCGGGAAACGTCATCGGGTTCCTTCCGTCAGTCTTGGTGCCGGGCCATCCGCAAGATCTTGATCTCGCGCAGCAGCCCCGGATACTCGCGCATCGCGAGGGCCGCTACTGCCGCGATGACGAGCACGAGCTGGGCGATCAGGATTTTCTTGGCCATGGTCAGGTCCTTTCCTCGCGCGTGGGTGTCCTCAGCCGGGAGGGAGATTCGGCATGATGTCCAGGATCGGGTCGTGGTGCTTCGGGTGGATGCCGGTCGAGCGGCGAGCGTCGGCGGTGCCGTCTTCGTGATGACCGGGCTGCTTCTCATACGGGCCCTCGTTGCCTTGCTTGATGCCTGACACATGCGATGGCGTGTCAGGCGCCACGTCGGGTTCACCGACCCTGATGTCGCTCATGTCGTCCTCCTCGTCGGTTGTCACGTCCGTTCGGTCAACTCGGTGAAGAAGCGCTCGATCTCCGGCCACACCGTGCTGCCTCCCGACAGGCCACGCCACTCACCGCGCACCAGGGCGACCAGCCGGAAGCAGTCGTCGATCGGCACAAGCCAAAACTCCCTCGCGCCGTGTGCCGTGTTGACGAGCAGCGCTTCCACGTCGGTGTCCATGTCCCGCAGGTCGGGCACCTCGTCGAGCAACGCCTGCCACCGCGCGGGCTCCAGCTCGCTCTCGGTGGGGCCGACCGGGCTTGGATAGTGCGCGACGACGACGCCGCCGGCGTGCGCGACGACATAGGCGATGCCGACCGGGACGCCGATCGTCTCCGTCGGCACCGGTGGCAGCCGTTTCCTGCGGCGTGGCAGCCGCCGGTAGTGGCCTTCGCTGGCGGCGTCCCGCTCGAACAGCAGCGAGCACGCCTGGCAGCAGCACTGCACGTCCTGATTCGCGGTGTCCAGCAGGTGGCGGTGCTCGGCGGGCACGGGCTCCCCGCACAGGTCGCAGTGCTCGGCCGCCTCCGTCCGCCGGTCGCTCGCCCGGCGGATGACGCGTTCCAGTTCCGGTGCCCTCACCCGGCTCTCCCCGCGGTCGCGGTGCGGCTCAGCAACGCCTCCACCGGGATCACCGACGATTCCCGCCCCGCATCGGCGATCACCGGCTCGACAGAGGATAGTTCGGGCGCCAGTGCCAACACCGACTCCCGCACCACCTGCTCCAGTTCGTCGGTCCCCGACGAGCAGCCGCAGCCGCCACCGCTAGACGACAGCCGGACCCGTGCGACGTCGCCGTCGATCGCATCAAGCTCGACGCTGCCGCCCTGCGGTCCGGCACGCTCCTGGACGACGTCCAACGCCCGGCGCACCCTGGCCTCAACCGGTTCGGGGTGAATGTCGTGCAGGACCAGCAGATGGCCGAGCAGCTCGTCACTCGCGAGCCGCTCGGCCATCGCCTCGCTGGCGCGGTCGACGACCCGCGCCAGCGCCTCACCATAGACGTCGGTGAGCGCGGCCACCGCCTCGCGAGCGGCGTCGGCAGTGGGGCCGGGGTACTGCTCCAGGTGCGACAACAGCTCATCAAGGTGCCCGAGCCGCTGCTCGACGGCGGTGTCGTCGAGCCGATCAGCACCAGGCTGCTGACTCACGTCAGCGCTGCCGTCGATGCTGGTGCCCGTCGTGACATCTGGGCTAGCCATTGATGCCTCCGAACGTCGGCGAGTGCAGCTTCTTGAGTTCCTTTCCGCCACCGAGGTACATGTGCACCCCGCATGGCAGACACGGGTCGAAGCTGCGCACCGCGCGCATGATGTCGACGCCCTTGAAGTTGTCCTGGTTGTTCTCCTCGAAGATCGGTGTGTTCTGCACCGCATCCTCGTACGGACCAGGCGTGCCGTAGCTGTCGCGGGGACTGGCGTTCCAGGGTGTCGGCGGGTACGGGTGGTAGTTGGCGATCTTGCCGTCCTTGATCACCATGTGGTGGGACAGCACGCCACGCACCGCCTCGTGAAAGCCACAGCCGATCGCCTCGTCCGGCACCTCGAAGTTCTCGAAGATGCGGGTGTCGCCCTGGCGCACCCTGTCGAGACCTTCCTCGGCGAACTGGACCGCCATCGCCGCCGCGTACGCGACGAAGTAGGCCCGCGCACGATCCCGCTCGATCGCGTTGGACAGCGGCTTGCCCTCTTTGTCGTGCGGGATCTTCCACTCCAGCGTCATCTCGGGCAGTTCGGCGCTCTTCGGCAGCGTCATCCGCACCGTTGACCCGGTGCCCTTGACATACGGCGTGTCCACGAGGCCGGACAGCGCCGTCGACCACAGCCGGGCGAACGCGCCGCCGCCGGTGTCCAGCGCCAAATGGTCGGTGCCGTCGAACCAGCGCGGGCTCATCACCCAGCTGTAGTTGTTGTCGAAGTCGCGCTTCTGTGGCACCGGTACGGTTGTTTGGTTCCACGGGTGACGCATGTCGACCGGGTTGCCCAGCGGGTCCCGGGTCACGAACGGCTCCTCGTTGACCCAGTCGTCGTAGAACGAGCTGCCCAGCATGATGCGCATGCCGAGGTTGATGTCGATGAGGTTGTTGGTGACCAGCTCCCCGTCGACGATTACGCCGGGGGTCACGTACATGGCCTTGCCCCAGTCGTTCATCGACGCGTAGCGGTAGTCGCACACCTCGGGGTCGTTCCAGGAGCCCCAGCAGCCAAGTAGCACCCGCCGCCTGCCGACCTCCTCGTAGCCGGGCAGTGCCTCGTAGAAGAAGTCGAAGACGTCGTCGTTGAGCAGGATGGACTTCTTGACGAAGTCGAGGACACTGACCAGCCGGGAGAGATAGTCCGTGAACGTCGTCGGTTCCGGCATCGTGCCGACCCCGCCCGGATACAACGTGGACGGATGGACGTGGCGTCCCTCCATGATGCAGAACATCTCGCGCGTCGTACGGCTTACCTGCAATGCTTCCTTGTAAATCGCGCCTTCGAATGGGTTGAACGCACGCATGATGTCGGCGATGGTGCGATAGCCGTGCACGTTGCCGTTGGGCGCTTCCGCCTTCTCCGCCTTCTTCAGCAGACCGGGATTCGTCTCTTTGACCATCTGCTCGCAGAAGTCGACGAAGACGAGATTGTCCTGGAAGATCGTGTGGTCGAACATGTACTCGGCGGCCTCGCCGAGATTCACGATCGTCTCCGCGAGTGGCGGCGGCTTCACCCCGTAGGCCATCTGCTGCGCGTAGTGCGAGCACGTGGTGTGGTTGTCACCGCAGATACCGCAGATGCGGGTCGTGATGAACCCGGCGTCGCGCGGGTCCTTGCCCTTCATGAACACCGAATAGCCGCGGAACAGCGACGACGTGCTGTGGCACTCCGCGACGGTACGGTTGCTGAAGTCGATCTTGGTGTAGATGCCGAGATTGCCGATGATCCGGGTAATCGGATCCCATGCCATCTCGACGAGCTGGCCCTCCTGCTTCTTACCAGTGACTTTGGGCTCGGTCGCCGTCATCGATCCGGTCCTTTCGGTCTGCTCGTGGGTTGGCGCGGCGGGTTCCGGGCTAGGGCCGGTACCTCGGGTTGTATCCGGTGGTCAGCACTTCCTTGTTGTGCCGCCACTTCGGTTCCTTGTTCACCGTGGCGTTGGTGAACGCCCGCATCCGGCGAATGAACGCGCCATAGGGCTTGTTGAGCATCGAGGACAGGCTGCCGCCGGGTGGTTCGTCCATGAAGGGCATGAACATGTCTGGAAAGCCGGGCATGGTGCAGGCGATGCAGATGCCGCCGACGTTCGGGCAGCCACCGACGCCGGCCATCCAGCCCCGTTTGGGCACGTTGCAGTTCACGACCGGACCCCAGCAACCGATCTTCACCTGGCACTTCGGCGAGTTGTAGTCCTTCGCGAAGTCGGCCTGCTCGTAGTACGCGGCACGATCGCAGCCCTCGTGCACGGTCTTGCCGAACAGCCACTGCGGGCGCAGCTTCTCGTCGAGCGGCGGAGGCGGCGCCGCCCCCGCGGCGTGGTAGAGCACCCAGGTCAGCGTCTCCATGAAGTTCTCAGGCTGCACCGGGCAGCCCGGCACGTTGACGATCGGCAACGCGCCCTCCGATTTGAAATCCCAGCCGAGGTAGTCCGCGAGCCCCATGGAGCCGGTGGGGTTGCCCGCCATCGCGTGAATGCCCCCGTAGGTGGCGCAGGTGCCGATGCCGACCACCGCCCACGCCTTCGGTGCCAGCTGGTCGATCCACCAGTTGAGAGTGAGCGGCTCACCGGTCTCAAGGTCGTTGCCGAACGACGTCCAGTAGCCGTCACCGGAGATGATGTTCTGGTTGGGGATCGAGCCCTCGATGACCAGGATGAACGGTTTCATATCCCCACGTGCCGCCGCCCGGAACGGTTGGAGGAACTCCTCGCCACCCAGCGTCGGTGACAGCACCTTGTTGTAGAGGTTGACCTTTGGCAGACCGGGGATGAGGCCGAGCACGACGTCCTCAATGGACGGCTGGTTCGACGCCGTGACCGACACCGTGTCGCCGTCGCAGCTCATCCCCTCTGAGATCCAGAGGATGTTGACCTCGTCGAAGCCTCGCTGGTGCTCACCTTGCTTCTGCTGCGTTCCGCTCGCGACCGTCATGTCTGTGGCCTCCCTTGCTCAGGGTTTCGTGGTGGGATTCGGGCGCAGGTCGCGCACCGCGCCATGCAGCTTGGCCATCACCTCCTCCGGCATGTCGTCGACGCGGTCGAGGATCTCGGCCGCACGCGGATCGGTGGCCCGCGCCTCGCGCTTCTCGTCCTCGGTGAGCGTCATGGTGCGCAGCGAGAGGATCTCGTCGATCTCGGCGGCGTCGTGGAGGTCGCCGGGGCTTTCCGGAGCGATCTGTGGGTAGTCGTAAAGCAGGATCGGTGAGGACAACATCGAGTCGGCCACATCGAGATCGCCGGTCAGCACCGGGAACGTGTGGGTGTTGCGGCACGCCGCAGCGTGCCGCTCCACCCACTCCGGCGGTTCGATCTGCGAGAGGAAGCGTAGCCCCCGCCCCCGCAGCAGGGTGTGAGTCGCGATCAGCGAGTACCGCAACGCCTCGGCGCGCGTCATCGTCGGCACGACCGTCGAGACGGTGTTCTCGGTGCGTACACGCAGCTTGCAGGCGGCGCGCGGGGCGTCGAGGTGTTCCGCGGCGAGGGTCACGGTCGCCTCGACTGGCCAGCGCCTGCGGACGATCCGCGCGTCGTCATCGAGTGGCTCGACCTGCTCGCCCCGCGACAGCTGGATCGGGAACGACCTGCCGTCCGCCAACAGTTCCGGCAGGCTGACCACGAAGTCGCATTCCCTCGGTACAGCCTCGTCGAACGAAAGATACCGCGCGTCACCGACGTCGAGCGACTCCACCGGCTCGTAGCCGTCATCCGTGCGCCGCTCCACGGTCTTAGCCTGGAGTTGCAGGAACCGGACCCGTACGCGCAGCAGGCGCTCCGGCTCGGCCGGTTCAACCTCGAGCAGGCACTCGGTCTGTTGCTGCCACGACTCGACCGACCCCGCGACACTCTCGGCGATCGGGCCGTCCCACTCGACCCACCGACGGGGTGCGAGAATGCCGAACTGCCAGCGCACCCGGTTCTTCGGTGAGGACTTGCGGTAGGGGTAGAGCAAGTACCCCTCGTATAGGATGGCATCGGCCACCGCGCGTACGTCATCGAGATCGAGCTCCGCCGCAGCCGGCTCCCGGCTTTCCGCCGTGTTGCTCACAGCACAGTCCTCTCTGGTCCGCCGCGTCGCGCGCCACGCCTCGGTGGGCGGCCATGCCGCATTGCCTGGCACCGCTGACCAGCACCAGCGATGCTAGGAAGCTCGCTCCGCCGTCATAAGTGCTCTGACACCCACGGTTCGCTCGGTGGCACCGTCCTCGGAAACGTAGGTACCTTCGAGGTCCGCCGCGTCCGCAGCAGCTTTGCCACCATCGTGCTCGGCCAGGAACAGGCAGAGGGTGCGGACGAGATCTGCCACCGCGTCGCGGGTCTGCCCGAGAACGTCCTCGCCCTCGCGCGTGATCGCGTAGACCTGACGTCCATGACCGGTGCGGTCGGACTCCTGCCAGTTCGCGTGCGCCAGCCCCTCGCCGCTAAGCCGGTGCAGCGCCCGATAAACCGCGCCGGGGTCTTGGCCCTCGAAGCCGAACCGCGCGAGCCTGGCGCGCAGCTCGTAACCGTGCGCGGGCGCCTCTCGCATGAGCAACAGCAGGCACGCCTCCAGTAGTCCGCGAGGACGGCAGAAGTCGGCACAGCGGTGTTTGTTTTCCCCGGCGGTCATAGGGCCATCGCCTCGATCACCTCACGCGGTCGTCCGGTACCGGTATGCGCCCGAGTGACGCATGACACATCTGGTACCCACCGCTGGCGCGGTTAAACACCAAAACTCGCTTCGTGCCCCATTCGCGTGGGTCGTGACGTCCGGGCTCGGACTAGGTCGGCACACACCGGGTACTCACCGGCCGATGCCGGTGTCTACATCCGTTTTCCTGACGAGAAGGAGGTCTGGTGGGTCGCACCGACTACGAGGCCAAGCCCGACGAGGCGGTGGTCGGCGTCGTCTGTGATCCTGGCTCGCCCGCCGAGCTCATGGAGTCGCTGGCTGACCGCCTACCGGACGTCCTCACGGATCGCGTCGACGCTCCGGTCCGCTGGCGACTCGACGTCAGACGCGAGGAGCTGGAGTTGGATGATTCCGGCACCATCCCGATCGCGGCCGAGTCCAGGAAATGGCTGCAGGCCGAAGGCTGGGACTTCGTGCTGTTCCTGACGGACCTGCCCCGCATGAAGCGGAAACGTCCGATGCTGGCCAAGGTCAATCTCAAACAACGAGCGGGGCTGGTCTCGCTCCCTGCCATCGGCTGGTTCCGGTTACAGCGACCCGTGCGCGACACGATCGTCCACCTGCTCGGGATCCTCACCAGCGGCATGCCGGACGGCAGCACCGGCAGGCACCGCATCCGCCGCCGCCCCACTGAGGTCGTCTCCCCGGTCAGGCAGCTCCCGCTCGACGATCAGGACGCCGACTTGTATCTGGTGCTGTCCGGGGCGCGCGGATGGTTACGGCTGCTGTTCGGGATGGTTCGCGACAACCGGCCGTGGCGCCTCGTGCCCGGTCTGTCCAAGGCACTGGCCGCCGCCCTGGCCGCCGCGGCGTTCGGCATCTTCTTCTCCACCATCTGGACGCTCGCCGACGCCCTCAGCGCCACCCGGCTGAGTCTGATCAGCGCCGCTGCCGTAACCGCGATGGTCGTCTGGCTCATCACTCAGCACCGACTGTGGCACCGCCCACGCCGTTCCATCGACCGGGGCGACACGGTGCTGTTCAACACCGCGAGCGTGCTGACCTTGTTTCTGGGGGTCACCTGCATGTACGTCGTGCTGTTCGCCGCGTTGCTGTTCGCCGCCCTCATCATCATCTCCGGCGACTACTTCCAGAGCCAGCTCGGCCACCCTGTCGGCTTCACCGACTATCTCAGCATCGTCTGGCTGTCGAGCTCGCTCGGCACGTTCGCCGGAGCGATCGGCTCCACCCTCGAAACCCAGGACGACCTGCACCGCGCGGCGTACAGCAGGCGGGAACGGCAGCGCCGGGAACGATGGGCCGAGGAGGAGCGCACCGAGAACGACGACCAGAATCCCCGCTCCGAGGCGGCATAGGCAGCCCAGGGGTCGATCTGCGGACACGAAAGGGTGGCCGACATATGACAGCAGCCAACGGGACAGGAACGCCGGACGCGGTGATCATCGGCGCGGGGCCGAACGGCCTCGTCGCCGCGAATGTGCTCGCCGACGCGGGCTGGGATGTCGTGGTCTGCGAGGAGCAGCCCGACCCCGGCGGCGGCGTGCGCAGCGGCAACGGTCCCGCCGAAGGCTTCGTCTACGACCACTGCTCCGCGTTCTACCCGATGACGGCCGCCTCGCGCGCGATTCGCTCGCTCGGCCTTGAAGACTACGGGCTGCGGTGGTCACACGCTCCCGAGGTACTAGCGCACCCCCTCCCTGACGGCCGCGCCGCCGTGCTGTCGCGCGACGTCGACCGCACCGCCGCGAACGTAGAAGCATTGGGGCACGGCGACGGCGCGGCGTGGCGGCGTATCCACCAGATGTGGTCCGAGGTGGGTCCGATCCTGCTCGACGCGTTGTTCGTGCCGTTCCCCCCGGTGCGTCACGGGCTGCGGCTCGCGACGACGCTGGGCGCACGACGGCTGTTGCGGTTCGCGCGGTTCGGTGTTCTGCCAGTACGCGGACTTGCCCGCGAGGAGTTCACCGGCCCCGGCTCGCTGTTGCTCGCCGGGTGCGCGCTGCACGCCGACCTGATGCCCGAAAACGCGGGCAGCTCGGTGTACGGCTGGCTGCTGGCCATGCTCGCCCACGACCACGGGTGGCCGGTGCCGGAAGGTGGTTCCGGACAGCTCACCACGGCGCTCATCCAGCGGCTGGAGTCACGCGGCGGGCGGGTGCTGCGCGGGCAGCCGGTGCGGGAGGTCGTGGTCCGACGGGGACGCGCGGTCGCGGTGCGCACCGCCGCTGGGGACGAGATCCCGGCACGGCGCGCGGTGCTCGCCGCGATGGCGGCCACCCAGCTCTACGGCGGACTGGTCGGCTGGGAGCACCTGCCCGCACGGCTGCGCGACGACCTGTGCCGGTTCGAGTGGGACTTCGCGACATTCAAGGTCGACTGGGCGCTGCGGAAACCGGTGCCGTGGCAGGCGCCCGGCGTGGGTGACGCCGGGACGGTGCATGTCGCGGCGAGCCTCGACGAGATGACCGACTACGCCGCCCAGCTCGCGACCGGGCGGATACCGTCCGACCCGTTCACGCTCGTGGGTCAGATGACCACCGCGGACCCGAGCCGCTCACCGGAGGGCACCGAGTCACTCTGGGCGTATACGCACGTGCCGCGCGAGATCCGAGGCGACGCGGGCGGTGACCTCACCGGGTCATGGAGCGACCGCGAGCGGGAGGCGTTCGCCGACCGCATCGAAACGCAGATCGAACGCTACGCTCCCGGCTGGCGCGAGCTGATCATGGCACGACGCATCACCGCGCCAGGCGAGCTGGAGGCGAGCAATGCCAACCTCGTCGGTGGCGCCATCAACGGCGGTACGACGGCGATCCACCAGCAGCTCGTATTCCGCCCCACCCCAGGCCTCGGCAGGCCGGAGACGCCGGTCGCCGGGCTGTACTTGGCGTCGTCGTCAGCCCATCCCGGCGGCGCCGTCCACGGCGCGTGCGGCGCCAACGCGGCACGCGCGGCGCTCAACGGCGACCGGTTCCACACGCAACGCGCGGCAGCTCGCGGCATCCGCTACGTCATTGGCGACTGAGCGGCGAGCCCCACCCACGCTGCGGCGATCACCGAGCCGATCACAGCGGCAACCCTCCTCACCCGCGCCGCGCATCAGGATGTCGACGGGTGGCGCTCCGTCTCCAGTTACGACATCAGCACGAACGACGACCAGCTCCCGTCCGGTTCCCGCACGATCTCCCTGAGCACGCCTTCCCTGCTGAACCCCTCATTCGCGTACAGGTCTGGCACCACGTGGTTGGTTTCCTTGACCTCAAGCCAGACGCGATGTGCCCCGTGCTCGAACGCGCGCGCCACCACCTCGCGGAACGCCTTCTTGCCAAGACCTCGGCCCCGATGCGCGGTCGACACGACGATGGGACGCAGTTCCACGCTGCGATGCGGATCGGACAAGCCAACGAGGATCGCGAAGCCGACGACGCGGCCTTCATTGTGGGCCTGGTGGCACTGTCTCGCGGTCGGCGCGGCGGCGACCTGCACCCCCACCACCGTGGTGCGATACTGACGCGGCACCGTGAGATGGTTCGGAGTTCGTGGTCAGCCCGATCAACGGCACCTTCGACGATTTGGGCCACATCAGCGTCTTCGTCGGCACACGCGACACTCTCCCGCTCGATTCGCGCAAGCTGCACCGCCTCGCGACACGCGAGGGCATCGACATCGACTACTTCGAGTACTAAGGCATGGTCCACGGCTGGCTCCTGCTCAAGCACATCCCCGAATCCCGCAAGGCCACCGACGAACTCGTCGACGTGCTCCAGCGGTAGAACGGCGCCGTCTACCGCACGGTCGAGGCTGGCCTCGTCGGGTGCGGGTGTCAGAACGGCGGATCGTCGTCTGGCGGGTGGATGATCCGTTCTCGGGCGCGCTCGCGCGTGCCCTCGTCACTCGCCTTACGCGGTGGATCGACGACGGACCGTCTGGCCTTGGTGTAGGTCCGGCCAGCCGGGGTGATGATGGTGGCGACGCCGGTCTGCGTATCGAACTCCACCCGCCAGTCGGGATGGTCTTTCTTGTCGTGGTCGTGATCGCATTTCGGACCGCCGTTCCCGGCGCTGGTCGGCCCGCGTCGCGCGGCCCAGGCGTCGAGGTGGTCGAAGTCGCACGCGGGTGCGGGCCGATGGCAGCCGGGCACAGAGCACTCCCGGTCCCTGGCGTTGACCAGGTCCCGGATCAGCTGCGTCGGGCGACGACGGCTCCGGCCGAGATCGGTGACCGCACCCGTGCCGGGGTCGGTGAGCACCGCCCGCCACACGCTGCGCGGATTCGTCATGATCTCCCGCGCGATCGGTCCCGGAATCTCGCCATACCCGGCGAGTTCGGCACCGGTGTCTGTCATGGTCAACGCGGTCGTCACCGGCACGTGCACGTACACCACGGCGTTCGCGTTCGGATGCGCCCCGCCGGGGTCCTGACCCAACAACAGGCTGCCAGCGATGTCCGCACGCAACTGATCCAGCGTGCGCTCATCGCCGCCGCGCCGCGCGCTGCGCGCCATTCGGTCCAGGCGCGCATACGCCGAGGAAGCGACCTCGGCAGGCAGATCCATGGCCAACGTCGCCATGGCGTCCTCACCGGGGATCAGCTCAACCTTGCGACCGGTACGCGCCGCTCGCGCGCGCACGGTGGCGCCCTCCGGGTCGGCCTTGAGCACCAGACGCCGCGCGGTACGCCGCAGCGCCACAGGGTCGATCACATCGAGCGTGCCGTTCTCCCGCTTGGCCGCCAGCTCCGCGTCGACCTCGTGGGCCTGCTCGTCCGACAGCCCAGCGGCGACCCCGCACACCCGGCCTGCCCCGTAGCCCTCCAGCTCGCCGTCCTCCATCGCGGCCAGCAGCCGCGGGAACCGGCGCACCAACGCCTTCGCCCGCTCCACCCGAGTCTCCGCCTGGCGGCGGGTGACCCGCAGCTCAAGCGCGACCTCATCGGGCAGATACCGCGACTCCCGCCATTGCGGCAAGCCGGTCTCCGGATCAACGGCGCCAGTCGGCTCACGGCGCAGCGTGGCCAACCGCGACAGCGCGTGCGCCTCGATGGCATCCGCCCGCGCCCGCATCCGTCGCGCGGCGGCGAGGGTATCGACCAACTCGCCGTCATCGGTCAGCCGCGCGATCTCGGCTCCCGAGCGCGCCGTGCACACGAAGTCCCGCGCCTGCGGCTCCGACATCTGCCGCTCACCGGCCAGCGCGGCGGGAAGCACCAAGATCCCCGCCGCGCTGCCGACCTGCACGAACTCCGTCATGAACTCATAATTATAGAACTGGTGTTCGATACACAATCACTCGATTGTGCCGTCCACAGTGGAGGTGAGCGCCGACATCACGGTGTCTCGCGTTCTTGGACCACCCTGGCCAACTCACGCACCATTCGCTGGTTGCGGAGACGCAGCGCGGCGTCCGTCAGCACGGTGTGCCACCACGCCCCAGGGCCGGTCAACGGATGCTCGTCGATGACGACGACCGTGCGGCCCTCGCCCCACCGCAGCAGCGAGATCGACACTCGGGCGCTGCCCACCTTCCCCGCGTGCGCCTCCAGTTCCAGCCGTTGGCCGGGCTCGACGTGCCGGACCGTCGTCACGTCCGTGATGGTGAAGCGGCCGATGCCGACCTCGTAGCTGAGCTGGGCGCCCTCCTCCGGCCAGTGCGCGTCCACGTCGAGAATGTGCTGGGTTCCGACCACCCAGTCGGCGTAGGTCCAGCCGTCGCTGAGCACGTCCCACACTTGGTCGACGCCCCGGTTGACGAGCACGTTGAGCACAGCCATGTGCTCTGGGCTACCCGGAATTACGCCCGCTCAACCGGCACCTCATCGGGGACACCGTTTGCCACGGGCCTTGCGGTGGGTACCCACGCGGCGTCTGTGATCCCTTACGCGGAGAAAGCCATGGCCGACACTTCGAACTCCCGCGCGCACGCGCCGTACGACAGTAAGGACGAGCAACTCGAAACCGCAAGGGTCGACCCAGCCGGCACCCGGCTGACGACGCAGCAGGGGGTCGCCGTCGACCACACCGACGACGCGCTCGCCGCCGGTGAGCGCGGTCCGACGTTGCTTGAGGACTTCCACGCCAGGGAGAAGATCACCCACTTCGACCACGAGCGCATCCCCGAGCGAGTGGTACACGCCCGAGGGGCGGGCGCCTACGGCCAGTTTCAGCCCTACGACGACTGGCTCGCCGACTACACCGTGGCGCGGTTCCTCACCGATCCGAGCCAGCGGACGCCGGTGTTCACCCGGTTCTCCACCGTCGCCGGGTCCCGCGGGTCGGCCGACACGGTGCGCGACGTGCGCGGCTTCGCGACGAAGTTCTACACCGAGCAGGGAAACTACGACCTCGTCGGCAACAACATGCCCGTCTTCTTCATCCAGGACGGCATCAAGTTCCCCGATTTCGTGCACGCGGTGAAGCCGGAGCCGGATAACGAGATACCGCAGGCCCAGTCCGCGCACGACACCTTCTGGGACTTCGTCGCGCAGCAGCCGGAGTCGCTGCACATGGTGATGTGGCTGATGTCCGACCGTGCCGTGCCGCGCAGCTACCGGATGATGCAGGGCTTCGGCGTCCACACCTTCCGTTTCGTCAACGCCGACGGCGTCGGCACGTTCGTCAAGTTCCACTGGACGCCGTTGCTCGGCACGCACTCCCTGGTCTGGGACGAGGCGCAGAAGGCCGCGGGCAAGGACCCGGACTTCAACCGCCGCGACCTGTGGGAGGCGATCGAGATGGGCGCCTATCCCGAGTGGGAGCTGGGCGTGCAGTTGGTGCCGGAGTCCGACGAGTTCGCGTTTGACTTCGACCTGCTCGACCCCACGAAGATCATCCCCGAGGAGCACGTGCCGGTCCGTCCGGTCGGCAGGCTGACGTTGAACCGGAACCCGCACAACTTCTTCGCCGAGACCGAGCAGATCGCGTTCCACACGGCGAACGTCGTGCCGGGGATCGACTTCACCAACGACCCGCTGCTTCAGGCGCGCAACTTCTCCTATTTGGACACTCAGCTCATCCGGCTTGGCGGGCCGAACTTCAGCCAGCTTCCGATCAACCGCCCGGTCGCCGAGGTCAGCACCAATCAGCGCGACGGCTTCGGCCAGCAGCGCATCCACCGTGGCCGCACCAGCTACGTCAAGAACAGCATCGCTGGTGGCTACCCCTACGTGGGCGGTGATCACGGCGACGTCTTCCGGCACTACCAGGAGAAGGTCGAGGGCGACAAGATCAGGAAACGCGCCGAGAGCTTCCGCGACTACTACAGCCAGGCGGCGTTGTTCTGGAACAGCATGTCCGAAGTGGAGCAGGAGCACATCGTGAGCGCGTTCCGCTTCGAGCTGGGCAAGGTCGATCACACCGAGGTGCGCCAGGACGTCGTCGACCAGCTCGCGCACGTCGACGTCGACCTCGCGGCGCTCGTCGCGAACGGGATCGGCGTGACGCCGCCGGAGGGCGCCGCGAACCCGAACCACGGTCGCAGCTCCCCCGCGCTCAGCCAGCTCACCACGACGATGAGCACCATCGCGACCCGCAAGGTCGCCATCCTGGCCGCCGACGGCGTCGACGGCGCCACGGTGCAGGCGCTACGCGAGGCGCTGAGCAAGCGCGACGCCGTCCCCGAGGTGCTCGCCCTCTCGGACGGCGCGGTGCGGTCCGCCGACGACACCGAGGTCACCGCCGACCGCGCGATCAACACGGTCGCCTCGGTGCTCTACGACGCCGTCATCGTGCCCGGCGGGGCCGACTCGGTGCGAGCGCTCGCCGCCGACGGCTACGCCGTGCACTTCCTGGCCGAGGCGTACAAGCATGCGAAGGTCATCGGAGCACTCGCCGAAGGACGCAGGCTCCTGGAGCGCGCGTGGGCCTCAGGACTGGCAGTGGCCGCCGATGGCGACCGGGTGGCCGAAGACGAGGGTGTGGTGACCGCGGGCGTCAATGGCGAGGTGCCCACGGAGTTCGTCGACACCTTCGCGAGCGAACTCGCCGGTCACCGTGTCTGGCGGCGCAACACCGCCGAAGTCCCCGCGTGAGCCCGCGCGGCGTTCGGTTCACCCGTCACCGGTGAACCGAACGCTGACGCGTGCGCGACCATACCGATTCATGGCCATACGCTTCCGTCACACGGGTTTGCCCGGGGCGGGCGCGGTGGTACTCCGAGCTCAATACGGAACGTCCACACGAAACGAGCCGACTGCGGGAATCGCACATCAGGCTCAACGGGAGGCATCTGGACGTCTCGCTATGTCTGCTGCCTGCGGTTTTCCGGGAGGAAGCACGATGCTCAATCAGCGCGATCGTCGGCAACTCAACGCCCTTGCCCGCCAAATCACCGAGGATGACCCGGCACTCGCCGAGGCATTCGAAAACTGGCGGATGCCGCCGCCCGAGTCCCCGTCACCCGAGCTGTCACGGACACGTACGACGCAACCAGACAACCACCGGATCACCGGACGCTTCTCAGCCGCCATGTCATTACGGCGGTGGTGGGGTGCGCTGTTCGTCGTGTGTGGGCTCGCGTTGGTGGTACTGACCGCCGTCGGGGTAACGCTCAAGGCGTGGACCATCGTCGCGATCAGCCTGGCCGCGCTGGGCACGGTGTTCGGCGTTGCCGCGTTGTGTTTCTGGCTGTCGTACCGCAACGCGGTCAGCGACCGACGGCGTCGCCGTAGCTGACGCACCGCCTCGCGCCGAGCCAGGCACTAGCTTGCGAAGGCGGCACGCATGGCAGGCCGCTGTCGCGCACCCGTTGCACGATATCCGCCTCTGCCGAGGTGCATAGGCCATCGAGGATGTCCTCGTCGACGACCGCGCACATCAGATCGGGATGCGGGAGGTCGACGGGAACGAAGCCTCGGCCGCACGCCCAGTCGTACACGGCGAGCAGCTCGGCGGAATCACCCAGAAATACGACGCCGTCTCCCGACCGCTCGTCTCGGTGATGATGTCCGGCACGACGTGCCGTGCTGGTCTTCCGTAGCCAGTGGTTCTGTCGCACCATCTTTCACCTCCTGCCCTCGCGTGTACCCACACACGGCGACGGCAATCCAGGTAACCCGATACCACCGTTCCGACACCTACGACGCCTGGTGGTACGCGTCGATGATCTCGGCGGGGATGCGTCCTCGGTCGGACACGTCATACCCCTGTTCCCGAGCCCATTCGCGAATTGCGCGGTTCTCCTCGCGGTCACCCGTTTCCTTCGCCGCCTGCTTGGGCGCCTGCCGAGCCGCCTTTCCCGGTTGTTTGCGCCCGCCAGTCCGACGGGCATGCTCGATGAATTGCCCGAGTGAGTCACGAAGCTCGGCGGCGTTCTTAGCGGAGAGGTCGATCTCGTAGTCCACACCATCCAACGAGAACACCACCGACTCATCCGCTTCGGAACCGTCGATATCGTCAATGAGCTCGACAGACACCTTCTCTGCCATACCAATCCCTTCGAAGAAATTAAACAACCATCTCAGTGAGCATAATAGCCGCATTCATTGCGTCAATCGCATTCCACCCACGAGACACGCCGGGGGTGATCGTGCGCCGGCCGCCGAATCCCCGGCGCGGTGTGCGACAACCCGAGTCGGGGTACTCCGTTCGCGACCATCCCACAGACGAGTCCGGAGGACAGGTATGGCCGCGAAGAACGTCTTCGTGCTTGGTCTCGACGAACAGAACCTCGCGACGCTGCGCGACATCGACACGATTGACCTGCGATTTCACCCGTTGCTACGCATCGAGGAACTGCAGGCGGCCGAGATCGACATATCCGCGCTCCTGGACAAGGCGACCGAGCAGCTGGAGGCGTTCGAGGGCTCCATCGACGCTATCGTGGGGTACTGGGACTTCCCGGTGAGCTCCATGGTGCCGATCCTGTGCGACCGGTTCGGCCTACGCAGCGCCGACCTGGACGCCGTCGTCAAGTGCGAGCACAAGTACTGGAGCAGGCTGGAACAGTCCAAGGTGATCGACGACTACCCTGCCTTCGGGCTGGTAGATCCGTTCCACGACACCATGCCGCCCGACGGACTCGACTACCCGTTCTGGATCAAGCCGGTGAAGTCGTTCTCCTCCGCGCTGGCGTTCAAGGTGCGCGACGAAACCGAGTTCGCCAACGCGCTCGCCGAGATCCGCGACGGTATCCACCGCATGGGTGACCCGTTCGAGTATGTGCTTAACCAGCTCGATCTGCCGAAGGAAATCGAGGAGGCAGGCGGCAACGCATGCCTGGCCGAGGCGGAGATCACCGGCGCGCAGCTCACTGTTGAGGGATACAACGACGGCACCGACATCCACATCTACGGCATCGTCGACTCCGTACCGTACGCGGGCAGCTCCAGCTTCCTGCGCTACGAGTACCCCTCCACGCTGTCGGAAGACATGGTCGAGCGCGCCAAGGAAGCTTCACGCAAGGTCATCCGCCAGGTCGGGCTGGAGTCGGTGGCGTTCAACATCGAGTTCTTCGCAGACCCGGTCCGAGAAGAACTGGCGCTGCTCGAGGTGAACCCGCGCCATTCGCAATCGCACGCACGCCTGTTCGAGCTGGTCGACGGCACGCCGAACCACCAGTGCATGGTTCGGCTGGCGCTCGGTCTCGACCCGAACCTGCCCCGGGACAAGGGGCCGTATGAACACGCGGCGAAGTGGTTCTTGCGCCGCTTCGACGACGCGTACGTGCGTCAGGTGCCATCGAACGAGGACATCGAACGAGTGCGGGAGCACGCGCCGGACACCTGGATCACGATCCTCATCGACGAGGGCGTCCAGTTATCCGAGACGGCGCCGCAGGACAGCTACAGCTATGAGCTCGCGGACATCTTCATCGGTGCGCACAGTGAACAGGAACTACACGAAAAATATGAGCAATGTGTCGCGGGCCTGCCGTTCGAATTCGACGAATAAGACACGCCCGGCACACCTTAGCGCTCGATATGACACAACCGATAACGGTCACGTTCCGAAACCGTGTGACGGACGGAGAAGCGCAATGAGTACGGTATCCCAGCGCGCCCGGGTAGTCGATACATTTCGTGTCGGTGCCGTCGTGTTGCCGAGTGTCGCGACCGGACTCATCCAACGACGCGAGCCGGCGATGGGGTTCGCCGACACGCTGCGCCTGGACCGGAGAGCCATCCGTCGGATGCAACTGCTCCGCGCCCGTTACGGCGCCCGCCTGCTGCGACTGCGAGTACCAGGTCGGTCGATGGCGCTGGTCCTCTCCCCTGACGACGTCGGCGGGATCCTCGCCAACGCACCTGAGCCGTTCAGCCCCGCAAGCACCGAGAAGCGCGCCGCACTGGCGCACTTCCAGCCCCATGGTGTGTTGATCTCGCAGGGAGAAGCGCGCCCACAGCGGCGACATGTGAACGAAGCGGTACTGGACACCCACCAGCCGCTGCACCGGCTCGCGGGCAACATCACGACCCTAGTCTCCGATGAGGCCCTGCGGCTCATCGGCACCGCCACCTCGGCGGGACAGCTGACCTGGCAAGACTTCAGCGAGCGGTGGTGGCGCATCGTGCGCAGGGTGGTGCTCGGCGAGCGGGCGGCCGACGACCAGTTGTTGATCACACAGCTGGAGTCGCTGCGCAGGAGAGCCAACTGGGCGCAGTTCGCGCCGACGGCACGCCGGACACGGCAGCGATTCGCCGGACGTCTTGGCGAGTACGTCGATCACCCCGAGGCGGGCAGCATCGCGGGACTGTTGGCCGACACCCCTGCCGGTCCCGACGCCAACCCGCGCGGTCAGGTGCCGCACTGGCTGTTCGCGTTCGACGCGGCGGGCATCGTGGCCTACCGGACGCTCGCCCTCCTCGCTAGCCGCCCGGACCTGGCGAGGACCGCCCGTGACGAGTCGCACGACTTGGAGTCTCCGCGACAGCTGCCGTTCCTGCGCGCGAGCGTGCTCGACTCGGCCCGACTTTGGCCCACAACACCGTTGCTGTTGCGGGAGACCACGAGCACGACCGAGTGGGACGGGACGACGTTGCCCTCGGGCACGACGCTGCTGATCTACACGCCGTTCTTCCACCGGGACGAGCGCACGCTCTCCTATGCCGACCGGTTCGCACCGGACATCTGGCTGGACGGCACCGCGCGAGCGAATCCCGCCCTCGTCCCGTTCAGTGACGGTCCCGCGCAGTGCCCCGGCGAGAACCTGGTGTTGTTCGTGTCGAGCACACTACTGGCGCACCTACTCGTCGCACGAGACTTCACGCAGGTCGGCGGGCACCGCCTCGATCCGCGGCACCCGCTACCTTCGACGTTGAACCCGTTCGCGCTTCGTTTCGCCGTGTCGTAGGGGCGGGGCGTATTAGCGGTCGTCCCACTCCTCGCCGTCAAGCGTGGCGTCGTCCTCGTCGAAGCTCACCGGGATCGCCTTGTCAGCGGCGTCGACGTCGCTGACCTCGCGATCCGGCACCGTGTCGGGTCGAGGTGGTTCGGCCATAGTTCCCTCCCGCTGGTCCAGCGCGTCGCCGACCGGCGCTTCGTCGTCGAGCTCGGGCTCACGCGCTGTCTCGTCGAAGTGTGTCACCTCCGATGAGTACCCGATCGCCGCGAATCTATACAGCGGGACGACGTCGAGATCGGCGCGGCGTCGTCGTGAGCCACTATGCGCCCGGTGTGTCAACAGGATGTCCCGAATGTCCGACCTCGCTTGTCACAGCGGGCGCATAGTGGGCGACAGGCCGGGCGGGCGAGCGGCGACGTTACTCCTCCGGCTCCGCCAGATCGTCGCGAGCCAAACCCGCCACGTGACCGGTGCGATATGCCGTCCGGCCGAGCAACTGTGCCAGAACCGGTGCCGTGATCGTCTGGAACAGCGCCACCAGCCCAAGCCCGGCCGCGGCCATGACGTCCAACCGTAGTGCCGCCCCGGCCAGGATCAGCAACAACCCGAACGTCTGCGGTTTCGTTGCCGCCTGCACCCGGCTCATGACGTCGGGAAACCGCACCAAGCCGATGGCACCCGCCACGCCGATCAGCCCGCCACTAATCAGCAACACCGCTGAGATCACGTCGGTCATCGGTGCCGCCGCCGTTCCGCGATCGTCCGCACCGCCGTGAGCGAGCCGATGAAGCCAACCAACGCGACTGTCATAGGCAGTGCCAGTTCGCCGGATCGGCCGGTCATGGCCATGTTGGTCACAACGCCCGCCACGAACAGCACCACGATCATCTCCAGCGCGACGATCCGATCGAGCGTTGATGGACCTCGCAGCAGCCGTCCTGTCGCGAGCAGCGCGGCGACGGCGAGCAGGCCGAACGTCACCGTGAACACCACCGTCATCGACTCACCCCACGTTCCGTCTCGACGTCGTCTCGCGCTCCGAACGTCCGCAGGACCAGCCGCTGTAGTCGACGAGCGGTCGCGCGCACCTGCGCCACGTCGGAGGCACCCGCCGTGCCGAGCGCGTGCACGTAGTACTGACCTCGTGTCCGGTCGATCGCAACGACGAAGGTGCCTGGGGACAGCGTCAGCAGGCTCGCCGCGACGGCCGTGGGCACGTCGTCATCGGTGAGCATCTCCACCGCGACGATCGCCGTCCGCACCGTGCCGCCGTATCGCAGCGCGTCCCACCCGACCCGAACGCCCGAGAGCGCGACGTCGGAGAGCACGAATCCGGCGAGCCGCAGCAGTGGGATCGGCCGCACCACGAGCCGTTCGGACACGTCGGGCAGCGGGAACAGCACCACGATCGCGGCGGCGACGGCCACACCGGAGGCCACCGCGAGCGGCGTCAACTCCCACCACAGCAGCAGCCACACCGCGACCAGCCACACCAGCGTCGGTAGCCTGCGGGGCACCCACCAGCCGTTCATCATGGTTCGCCTCCCAACACGGCCGACCGGTACGACGTCACGTCGAGTACGTGGGTCGCGGCGCGATCGGCCACCGCGGACAGCGGCCCGGCGAACGCGGCCATCGCCACTCCCACGCCGATGAGCACCGCGCAGGCCGTAGTCATCACCGGCGCAAGCTCGCCGCTGGAGCGATCGGCGTCGGCGCTACCCTCGCGGCCAGTGCCCCAGAACGCGATCACCCACACCCGAGCGAGCGCGTAGAGCGTCACGAAACTGGTGACGACGGCGGCCCCGGCGAGCACCACGCCCAGTTCGGTGTCGCTGACCGCGCCGCCGCGCAGCAGCGTGACCTTGGCGAGAAACCCGGACAGCGGCGGCAGCCCGGCGAGGTTCGCCGCGCCAGTCGCGAACAGGACGGCGAGCAGCGGCCGCTGCCGCGCCACCCCACCGGGCATCCGTCGCAGCGACGTCGCACCGGTGTGCCGGGCGACGAGGCCGAGCACCAGGAACAGTCCGGCCTGCACCGTGATGTGGTGCAGCGCGTAGAGGATCGCCCCGGTCAGTCCCGCCTCGCTGAAGAGCCCGAGCCCGAACAGCATGAACCCGATGTGGCTGACCAGCAGGAACGACAACATCCGGTTGACGTCGTCCTGCGCGACCGCGCCGAGTGCGCCGAGCAGCATGGTGATCAGCGCCGCGACAAGCAGCACGTGCCAGGCGTCCTGGTGTGCGAACACCGCCGTCTGCACGCGGATCAGCGCGTACACACCCACCTTGGTCAGCAGCCCGGCGAACACCGCCGTGATCGGCGCGGGCGCGGTCGGATAGCTGTCCGGCAGCCAGAAATGCAGCGGCACCACGGCGGCCTTGATGCCGATCACGGTCACGAACAACAGGCTCAGGGCGCCGCGCAGTGCGGGGTCGACGTCGGACAGCTTCGCGCCGAGGTCGGCGAGGTTAACTGTGCCCGTCGCCGCGTAGACCAGCGCGATCAGGGTAATGAGCAGCAACGTCGACGTCAGCCCGGTGATCACGTACGTCATCGCGGCGCGCACCCGATCCGCCGTCACGCCCCGGGTGATGAGCACGTACGACGCGGTGAGCATCAGCTCGAACGCCACGAACAGCGTGAAGAGGTCACCGGTCAGGTACGCCAGCATCACGCCAGCGGTGAGCACAAGGTAGACCGGGTGGAACGAAGTCGTCGCCGTCCGGCCGTGGTCGGTGACGCGCTGGCCGAGCGCGTACAGCATCACGACGACCGTCACCACGGCGGAGACCAGCAGCATGAGCGCCGACAGCCGATCGGCCACCAGCGTGATCCCGGCAGGCGGCGGGTAACCGCCGAGCCGCAGCACCACCGCGCCGTGGGAGTCGACTATCCAAAGCAGGATGGCGGCGTCCACCAACACCGCGCTCAACGCGACGCCGCTGACCACCCGTTGCGCGTGCCGGATACGGCTCACCAGCAACGAGAGCCCCGCCGCTAGTAATGGCAGCAGCGCGGGTAGCGCCACGAGCAGGCCGGTCACGGCTCGCCCTCCCGCAGGGAGATGACCGAGGCGGGTTCGTCCTCGGTCTCCGGCGCCCGCCTGAGCCGTCGGTCCTCGACGTCGTCCTGCACCTCATCGTCCTTGAGTAGCACGGACGACCGGTAGGCCAGCGCCAGCAGCAGCACCGTGACGGCGAAGGTGATCACGATCGCCGTCAGTGCCATCGCCTGCGGGAGCGGGTCCGACGCCGCGCCGAGCGCTTTGCCCACCTTGGCCGGTTCCCCGGCAGGGCCGCCCGCCGCCTGCAGGAACAGGTTGGCGCCGTGGCCGACGAGCACGATACCCAGCAGCACCCGCATGAGTGAGCGCTGCATCAGCAGATAGAAGCCAGCGGCGTAGATGACGGCGAGCACGACCACCAACGTGATGTTGATCGGCACTACTCCTCCTCCCCTTCCCTACTGCGCACTCCGGCGCCGAGCGTGCGCAGGAGGTCGAGCACGGCACCGAGGATGAGCACGTAGACCCCGATGTCGAGTGCCAGGTTGCTGTTCAGCGCGATCTCACTACCCCACGGCGTGTGCGACGTGACCTTCCCGGAAGCCAGAACGGGCTCGCCGAAGGCGACCGGCGACAGCGCGCTCACAGTCGTCAGGGCGAGCCCAGCGCCGGTGAGGGCAAGCGGCCGGACGCGGACCGCGGCGAATAGCTCGGCGCTACCCGCGACGGCATAGCGCAGCACGAACGCCAGCCCGGCGACGAGACCACCGGCGAAGCCGCCGCCGAGATGGTGGTGTCCCGCGAACAGCAGGTACACCGATAGCAGCAGCACCGTCGGAAAGACCGCGCGAGCGGTGACTTCGAGGACGACGGATCGCCGCAGCGGTGGCTGGTCCTCTGCCGTGAGCAGCCACGGCTGGCGAGGCGTGTCCCTGTCCTCGACGCGGCTCGGGACGTCAGGATCGTCTTTCGGCACCATCCGCCTCACCATCCACACGATCCGCGAGTTCGTCTGTGCCCCGCCGCGGTGGCGCGAAGTGCCGCACGGCCCTCGTGGCGGCCAGGATCAGGCCCGCCGCGCCGGTGACAGCGGCGGCCAGCACGCTGATCTCGCCGATCGTGTCCATCGCGCGGTAGTCCACGAGGATCGCGGTGACCACATTGGACGCACCGGTGTCATCTTTGCCATGCCGCAGGTAGTACGCGCTGGCCTCGGCCGCCGTGCCGCGCTGGCCGGACAGCAGCACCGCCCCTGCCGCGACGACACCGCCACCGACCACGGCGATCGTCGCCTTGAGCCACCGGAACGGCGCTGGGTGGCGCGGGTCGTCCCGCGCCCGCATCTTCCCCGCGCCGCGATCGCCGCTGAACGCGGCGGGGAACTGCCGCAACACCAACACGAACACCACCAGGGTCAGCGTCTCGACCAGAAACTGGGCGAGCGCGACATCGATAGCGCCGTGTACGACGAACAGCGCACCGATCGCGTAGCCCGCGCCTCCAACGCACAGCACGGCGGTGAGCCTGCGTCGCGCGACGAGCACCCCGACACAGCCGAGCACGATGATCACCGCGAGCGGCAGCTGCACCCACCGATCCCACGCCCGCATGCCGCCTGGGACTCCGGTACCGGTCAACACCACGGCGGCGGGCACCGCGAACACCGTCAGCAAGGTGACGCCCAGATAGACGGGCAACGACCCGACCTGGGTGTGTCCGGTGACGATCCGCGCGAGCGCGTCGAAACCGTGCACGGTGCGCGCGTAGCCGCGCTGCGCGTCCAGCGGCTGAGGCAGCCTTCGCAGCGTCGGCGTCACCCGGTACAGCAGGTACCCGGTCACCAGGACGAGCGCGGCGAGCCCGAGCGACGGAGTCAAGCCATGCCACAGCTTGAGGGTGTAGCCATAGCTGTCGGGTAACGCGCTCGCGTACGGGTCAACAACGGCGGTCAGCGACGTGCCGGCGAAACCGAGCACGCCACCTAGCACGGCGGGTAACGCGACCGCGACCACGGGCTGCCAGGGCCGCGTACCGGGAAGGTCGGTCCCCTCGACATCTGGCTTGGTGGCGAACGCGCCCCAAACGAACCGCGCCGAATACGCCACGGTGAGCACGGTGCCGAGCGCGATCGCCACGAGCACGACGACGTCCAAGCCGCCCTTGAGGAACGCCTTGAACATAGCCTCCTTCGCGACGAAACCAAGCAGCGGCGGCAATCCCGCCATGGACGCCGCCGCGAGCGCGCCGCCGACCGCCAGCGATGGCCAGCGCCTGCCGACGCCCGACAGCTCCCGCACCGACCGGGAGCCGGACACCTTCTCGATGGCGCCTACCGTCAGAAACAGCGCTGACTTGAACAGCGCGTGCCCGATGAGCAGCGCCATCCCGGCGAGCGCCGCGGTCCTCGTACCCCAGCCCAGTAGCACCAACAGCAGCCCGAGCTGGCTGATCGTGCCGTAGGCGAGCAACGCCTTGAGATCGTCGGTCCGCAGCGCCCGGTAGCCGCCAACCAGGAGCGACGCCAGTCCGGCCACGGTGACGACCGTGACGAACACCGGGTTCGACGCGAACCCTGGCGCGAGCCTCGCCACCAGGTACACGCCGGCCTTGACCATCGCCGCCGCGTGCAGATAGGCGCTCACGGGTGTCGGCGCCACCATCGCGGCGGGCAGCCACGAGTGCAGTGGCAGCTGGGCCGATTTCCCCAGCACTCCGATCAGCACGAGCACGAGTGCGACGTCAACGGCGGCACCGGTCGGCGCGGCGGCCACGATGCCCGACAACCGCCAGGTTCCCGCCGCCTCCCCGAGCATGATCAGCCCGAGCAGCATGGCGAAACCGCCGAGCGTGGTCATCAGCAGCCCCTGGACGGCGTGACGACGCCTGTCGCTGGAACGGCCGGGTCCGCCGATCAGCACGAACGAGCACAGCGTCGTCAGTTCCCAGAACAGGTACAGCCCGATGATGTCGTCGGCGAGGACGAGCCCGAGCATCGCTCCGGCGAACGCGACGAGCACCGCCGTGTCGCGGGCCGTGCCGGGCTCATCGTGTCCGTACCACCCCTGGTAGGCGAGCACGACAGCACCGACGCCGGTGACCAGCAACGCCATGATCAGCGACAGCGCGTCCACGCGGAAGCTCAGCTCGATGCCGAGCGGGCTCGCCCACGGCAGGGTCGCCGTCGCCGGTTTCGCCCCGCCCAGCCACAGATGTGCGACCGCAAGCCACACGAAGGCCGCGGCAGGTGGCGCCGCCCCCACCGCGGCCACGGTCAGCGGTTCCGCATTCGCTTAACGGCGATCAGCGCCGCGACCAGGCCGAGCGAGCCCAGCGCGGACGCGCCGATCGCACCGCGATGCCGCGCCGCCGTGATGTACTGCTGCTGCATCGCCTCGGTGGCGCGTGTCTTGACGTCCAGCTTCGACGCCAGCTCCGAGACCGTGTCGGCCAGTTCCTCGCGAGTCAGCTCGACGTCATGCCGCAGATCTTCCACGGTCGGCGTGCTGCCCGGCATGGTCTTCTCCTCGGTCTTCCTTTCGGACTCCCGCTCCGGGGCGTGGTGTGTCCCCTGCTGTGCCTCGGTCATCGCCGCGCACCTTCCTTCACCGTCTCGACGTCGGTCTTGACGCTGGTGATGGTGTCCTCGGGTGTCGGTGGCGCCGCCTTACGGACCAGCAGTGCGCCGCCGAGTCCCAGCAGCGCCCCGAGCACGATGAGGCCACCGCCCATGATCAACGCGGCGGCCCAGAACGGCAGGCCGAGCGCGATTACCCACACCAGCGCGGCGATCAGCGCGGCGCCACCGTAGAAGGCGCTCACCGCCGCCGCGACGAGCAGACCACCGCCGAAGGCACCGCGTTTGGCCTTCGCGGTCACCTCCTGGACGGCCAGCTTCGCCTCGCTGCGCATCAGATGCGACGTCTGCTGCGAGACGTCGCGCACCAGTTGTGTGGTGGAGCGGCCGTTCTCGCGGGTGTCCGTTACCTCTGCGGTCGTCATGTCACTCTCCCTTCCTACGCTCGATCGCGTGCGGAGTCGGAGAACTCTCGGAGCCGATCGACTGGTCCGGCTGGTTGCAACGGGGGCGTGCTCATGCCCCCGCCCTCGCGAAGTCCGTGCAAGAAGTCCTCCAGCGCCTCGATCGCGGTGTAGCGGGGCGCCCAGCCAAGGTCGACGCGTGCCCGCGTCGTGTCCATGAGCGGTAGCCGCAGCACGGCGTCGAACAGGCCTGGCGACGCGGGGACGACGTGCGTGTGCCACGCGGCGGAAAGTAGCGCCCGCAACGGACCGGCGGGCAGCCGTACCGAGCGCGCCCCGAGCAGATCCGCGATGGTGTCGGCGTCGATCACCGGGTCGGCGGCGATGTTGTAGGCACCGTGCGCGTCGCCGACGGTCGCGATCCGGAAGGCGTCGGCGACGTCGGAGGCGTGCACGGTCTGCATCCGCAGACCCGCGATGTCCGGCACCATCGGGAGGAGCTGCGAGCGCACCAGCTTGCCCGGCAGCAGCGGCCCGGCGAACAGCCTGCGCTGCTCCGCTGCCGCGGTGTCCTTGAAGACGAACGCCGGACGCATCCGCACCACCCGGGTGTCGGGGTTGTCGCGTTCAAAGCCGTCCAGGGCGCGTTCTAGGTACGCCTTCTCGCGGGTGTAGGCCGCGCCGGGCCAGCCATGCGTCGGCCAGCTCTCGGTGACCTGTTCCTCGTCTCGCCCCGGTGAGTACGCGCCGACCGACGAGCTGCACACCAGGGAGGGCACGCCCATGTTCGCGGCCGAGTCGAACACTCGCATGCCGCCGAGGACGTTGGTCTCCCAGGTGGCGACGGGGTCGCGCGTCGGCTGGAACAGCCACGCCAGGTGAATCACCACGTCGCGGTCGCGGAACACGCGGTCAAGGTGCGGTGCCGAGTTCGGGTCGGCGATGTCGATCGTGGCGATGTCCAACTTCGGTACGTGCCACGACGTGTACCTGCGCACGATGCCGGTGATCGACGCGACTCGGGAGTCACGTGAGAGCGCCTGGACCACGCTGGTGCCGATATTGCCCGTCGCGCCAGTCACCGCCACTCTGAGTCCGTCCGCCACGGTTCCACTCCCTTCGGCACGTCCCACCGGCGCGCCACCGTCGGTGGTCGGTCGTCGTCACTGGTTGGGTACCCGGTGAGACGCGTGATCAATCGACCACGAGAGTGGGACGTCGAGGGTAAGCGCTACATCGTGGCCCCGGTGCCGATGATCAGTGAGCGCAGTGCCCGCGGGAAGTCCTCGTCGGCGACAGCATCCGGGTCCGCGATCCGTTGCAGCGCGTGGCCGTAGCGGTTCGCGCCACTCGTCCGACAGTTCAACAACGTCATCGGCAGCGGTCGCTGGTTCGACGGTCATACACGATCCGCCTGCCGAGCACGCGCAACGGCTTCTCCGGGCCCGCGACGTTGGTGGTCAGCGTGATGATGCTGTGCTGTGGGAGCCGCGCGCCGAGGACGTCCAGCAGCTCGGTGCGGTCGGGTACGGGACCGTCGATCACGGTCACCGACCCGATCGACAGCGACACGCGCGGGTCGGCGTCCTCGATCTCAAGGAACGCGGCGTCGAGCGCGTTCAGGTACTCCATGAGGTGAGGATTCGCCCGTGGGTGGGCGCCGCGCAGGGCCGGAAGCACCCGAACCCGGGGTCCAAAGCAGTCGTCCAGTGCTGTTAGTGCCCGGCCGGGTCGGACAGGTAGCGGCGCACGGCGTCGGCGAACGTGGCGGCGTGCAGGCCGTCGACGTAGCGGTGGTCGAACGTCGCGGTGAGGGTGAGCATGGGGCGGACGACGACCTCGCCGTCGACCGCGACCGGCCGATCGGTCACCGCGCCGACCAGCACGAGGACGGGCACGCGGTAGTACGGCGCGAGCGGCGAGAGCCCCTTGGTGACACCCCACATACCGACCGACGTGATCATGGCGCTGCCGAACGCCTGGCGCGGCATGCCGAGCGCGCGCAGGTCGAGGTTGAGGTCGGACGTCAGCCACGCCGCACCTCGCAACGCCAGCCGCAGCAGCCGGGGCGGCAACGCGGACAGCGCCGCCTTGCTGCGGCCGAACGTCTCGTCCTCGTCGTTGCGGATCGCCCTGACGCGCGCGGCGAGCTCGGAGGCGATGTCGGTGACCGACTTGGCGTCGGCGTGCTCGATCTTGACGCCGGTCAGCTCGCCGCCCGCCTCGTCGGCCGTCGCGATGACGAAGACGTCCGTGCTCTCGCGTTCGTAACCACGACCCCAGGCGCGGCGCAGGCGGAACGCGGGCACCTCGGTCAGCGCGTAGGCAACCGACTTGGCGACCACGTGCGTCACCGTGACCGGCACGTCGGTCCGCGCTCGGGCTTCCGCCAGGTGCGTCAGCAGCGGGCCCGCGTCCAGCTCCATCTCGCCGTAGAACTGGGGATCCTTCGGGGGACCCCAGGTGGCCTGTGCCAGCTTCCGCCAGCCACGAGCACGCTCGGACATGTGACGACTGTACGACGTGAGCGGCGCTGCGTCGGGTTTTCGCGCGGGAGCGTGATCGTCTCCCCGCACCGGTTGCGCCGTTCATCGTGCTGATGCCAAGCCTCCGTAACACGTCACCGCCGCGCGGCGAACCTGGAGGCGTCCGAACACTCACGAAGGGCCACGAAGGGCCACGAAGGGCGTAGCCATGCCCGCGCAATCCATCGATGAGGCGCTGGCTGCGCTCGACGACATCATCGAGCGCGCCCGCCGCGACAGCGACCGCCGCGGCTACTTCGCGGTGCTGTATCGGAAGGTCACCGCCAACGTCAAGGACGCCATCGACGCCGGGGTCTTCGACGACGCCGAACGCATGGCGCGGCTCGACATCCTCTTCGCCAATCGGTACCTCGACGCCGAGCACGCCCACACGCGCGGCGGAGAGCTGACGCGGAGCTGGCGGATCGCGTTCGACGCCTGCACGCGATGGCGACCGCTGCTGCTGCAACACCTGCTCGCCGGGATCAACGCGCACATCAACCTGGACCTCGGCATCGCGGCGGCGCGCTGCTCGCCGGGTCCGCGGTTGGCGGATCTGCGCGGCGACTATGGGCGGATCAACGACATCCTCGCGTCGATGATCGCGCAGGTGCAGGAGAATATCGGCACGGTGTCGCCGCTACTCGGGCTGCTCGACACGATCGGTGGCAGGCGCGACGACGAGATCATCAAGTTCAGCATCACGCACGCCCGCAACGGCGCGTGGCGGTTCGCGACACGGCTTGCCGCGTTGCCGGAGGCCGCGTGGGCGGACGCGATCGACGACCAGGACCGCCGCGTGTCGCTGGTCGCGCACGCCGTGCTGCGCCCCGGCCTGCTCAGCGCGGGACTGCTGGTGATCCGGCTCGCCGAGAGCAACGACGTCGCCCGCAACATCGACGCGCTCGCGGTGGCACCGGAGCCGGAGCTGTCGCCGTAGACGCGCTGGCCGCCGGCGCGTTGTCGGCTCCCGACGCCTCGGCGTTACCCCAGGTCGCGCAGGAACGGCCCGGCGCGGGCCTTGGGGTCGAACCACGTCGACTTCGGCGGCATCACGGCCCCGGCGTCCGCGACCGCCATGACGTCCGCGACGCCGGGCGGGTGCAGCATGAACCCCACCGCGTCGTGCTCGGCGGACCACCGCGCGACGGCGTCGGCGTCCCGCGTACCCGGCAATGGCAGGACGCGCGTTCCGGTCGCCTCAATGAGCGGGCCGAGCACGCCGTCTTCCAGCACGGAGACGTCCAGCGACGCGCACGGATCGGCCGACCGCGCCGCGCGCAGCCGCAACCGATACCACCGGCCGTCGAGCCACACCGCAACGCTCCCCGGCTCGGCCGCACCCGAAGCGCACTCCTCGATCGACTCGGTCGCCGGCTGCGACGCCAGGACATCCACGAGATCCGACGTCGACACACCGCCGGGGCGCGGCAGGCCTCGGTGGTAGCCGAGCAGCCGGAGCTGGTCGGCGGGGAACAGTGCGCCGAGCACGGTGTCGCAGGACTCGGGGTGTCGGGTGGCGTGCCGTTCGGCGGCGGCCATGCGGTGATGCCCGTCCGCGATGTAGAGGGTGTCGATGTCGCTGATCTCGGTGCGGATGTCGTCGGCGAGCGCACCGGGCGGCTCGATCCAGACCGACTGCGCGACGTCGTCTCCGAGCAGTTCGACGTCCGGTGTCCGCTGGGTGATGCTCGCGACCAGCGCGCCGAGCTGGGGCCGTGGCTGGTGGGTCAGCATAATCGGGACGAGTTCGCAGCGGGTCGTCGCCAGCAGTTCCTCCAGCCTGCGCACCCGCTCCGGCTGGGTCGCCTCGTGACGGCGGACCCGACCGGCGCGGTAGTCTTCGATGCCGACGTCGGCGAGCACTCCGGTCTGCTCGTGGCCGTCCGCCGCCAGCCGGTACACGATCAGCGCGCCGTCGGGCGGCTGCGTGAACAGCTCCTGCCTGGCGAGCTGCCGCAGCCGCGCCGCGCCCCTGCGAGCGTCGTCCGGCGACCCGCCGGTCAGCTTCGCGTCCAGTTTGGACAGTCGCGTGGCCTGGCGCGGGTTCGCGATCAGCACCCGGGACGTGCGCGGCACGGCCGGGCATGACTCCGGCGCGGTGAGGACATCGACGTTCCGGGATGGCGACGTCATGACGGCCCCGCGTACGCGAGCGGTTCAGGCGTGACGCGGTGCGGCAGCCGTCCTCGCTCGAACTCCTGGATCATGTGCACGACCTCGTCGGCGATGGCGTGCTGCGCCTGCTCGGTGGACGCGCCGATGTGGTGGGTGCCGTAGACGTTCGGGTGCCGCGCCAGCGCGGAGTCGATCGTGCCGGTGGACTGCCCCGGTTCGTCGTCGAAGACATCGAGGCCCGCCCGGATGCCCTTCGTGTCCATGGCCTCGATCAGCGCGTCCTCATCGATGACGTCGCTACGCGAGGTATTGAGCACGAAGCTGCCCGGCTGTACCCGCGCGAGCAGGTCGCGTCCGACGAGATGGCGGGTATCGGATGTGGCGGGGACGTGGAACGACAGGACGTCGCACGTCTCCGCGAGCGTCTCGATGCTGTCCACGAAGTTGACCCCGGCGGCGCGGGCGCGGTCGGTCTGGTGCCGCGGACGATTCGATTTCGCGACGGCGTAGACATGCGCGCCGAACGCCGTGGCGCGTTCCGCGAACGCGAGCCCAATCTGCCCGAGCCCGACGACGCCGATGCGACGACCCAGGATGCCGCGTGCGGTGGCGTAGCGCTTCTTGTCCCAGCGACCGGCGCGCAGGTCGGTGACGGCGTCGGGAATGTTGCGGTCCAGCGCCAGCAGCAGCGCGAACGTCAGCTCCGCGACGGCGACAGCATTGCGGCCAGGGACGTTGCACACGGCAACGCCGTGCTCGATTGCCGCGTCGCAGTCGATGGTGTTCGTACCCGAGCCCGCTCTGATGACCACGCTCAGATCGGACTGAGCGATGGCCTCCGCCGTGACCTTGGTGCTGCGGACGACAAGCGCGTCCTGCCCGCGCACGGTGTCCGGTAGCGCGTCGGCCGTCGTGTCTGGCTGGTAGCTGACCTCGTGACCGTCCCGGCGCAGCGCGGCGACGGCGTGGTCGGGGAAGGTGTCGGCTATCAAGATCCGCATAGGCACCCCTCGACGTGGTTGCGTTATAAACAACCGTTGCGTATTACGATATGGTCGCGCGGATGCCGTACAGACGTCAAGGGTGCGATGGGACGCCCTTTCGTCGGGCGGCTCGCAATGTGCCTAGCGCAGGATGGCGCGTAGTATGCAGTTCTCGTGACCGACCCGGTAGCGTTGTCGTGGAGCGGCGGCAAGGACAGCCTGCTCGCATTGGCCGCGCTCCAGGCGCGCGGGGTCGACGTCGTCGAGTTGCTGGTCAACGTCGTCGACAGCACCGGGCGTGCCGTAATGCATGACGTCCCCGCCGAGTTGTTGCGCGAGCAGTCGTCGGCGCTCGGGGTCGGATGCCGCGAGATCCGGCTACCCGCGCGGGCCAGCAACGCCGAGTACGAGGCAACTGTCGCCACGGCGATGCGGGCACTGCGCGCGGACGGCGTCACGCGCGTGGCATTCGGCGACCTGCACCTGACGGATGTGCGCGCCTACCGCGAGGCGCAGCTCGACGCGCTCGGGATCGAGGCGGTCTTTCCGTTGTGGGGCCGCGATACCGCGCGACTCATGGCGGACTTCCTGCGCGAGGGACACCGGGCCATCGTCATCTGCGTCGACACCGAGCAGCTCGACGGCTCCTACTGCGGCCGGTACGTCACCGAACGGTTCCTGGCGGACCTCCCGGCGGGCGTCGACGCCGCTGGCGAGAACGGCGAGTACCACACGTTCGTCTTCGACAGTCCCCTGTTCGCCCACGAGGTCAGCTTCCGCACCGGCGAGCAGGTGACGAGAACGAACCGGTTCCGCTACCAGGAGCTGGCGCACCCAGACTGAGTGCTACTCCCCCACGAACACCGCCAGCGACGCGGTGAAGCCGTGCAGCGCGTTGCGCCCCGCGACCGGCCCCAACTCCCCCGCCGCGAAGAAGCCCGCGACTGGAATCCCGCCGAGGACGTCCGCGATGAGGGTGGCGTCGTGGTCGGAGACGTCGAACATTCGGCTTCCCCGACCATTACAGGTGAACAGCAGCGCCCCCGCCGGGCTGCTCGCCGCCACGGCCTGCTGGAGCCGCTCACGCAGGTCGGCGTCCGCACTGGCGGCGTCGCGGATCTGGAACTGCACCGTGGTGCCCACCTCGATGACGTCGCCGACCTCGATGGCGCCGGACTCCTGGTCAGCGCCGAGCACACCCCGGATGAGGAAGTCGCCGTGCTCCGGGTCGTCGACATATTCGTCTACGAGGACGCCGATCTGCGGCCCCCGTTGGACAATGTCGAGCTGCTCGTCTGGCAACGTGGCGATGACCTCGCGCAGCCGTTCGAGTGGTGGGCGTCCGCCGAGACCGGAGATCCGGTTTCCGCTGCTTTCCGTGACCGTGTACGCCTCCCCGATCGGCCGACACCCTTGCGAGACCACGGTGACTCCGCGCCAACCAGGCAGCCGCACGCCGACCGCGCCGGAGTCGACCACCTGGTGGTCACGGAACAAGCGGCATTCGCCCGGCCCGCCGCCGCTGACCATGCCGCCCATGACCTGTACGCCGGGTCGGTGCGCGTTGAGGTGATCCAGGAGGACATCGGCGGGGAACGAGTGCGGGTCGGGCAACAACAGATGGAAGTCATCACCCGCGTGGCCGAACTCGTAACCCGCGAACAAACCACCGGACGACGTGCGCACGAACTCCAGGTGGAACGTCTCCACCGGCTCCGGTAGCGACGCCAGCCACACCGCCACCGACGGCTCGCCCTCGAGCTCACGCGTGTTGGCGACGACGGTTTCCGCCACGCAGCCGATGAGCGCGTCCGGTACAGCCGTATCGTGCACCGTCGCGAGGACGCCCTGCGCGTCATCGCCGTACTCCGACGAGGTCAGCAGCACCGCGAGCGTCGCGGACTCGCCGTCGAGATCAGCCAACGCCGACGTCGCCGCTTCGGCCGCGGCCTTCCTGGGGTTTCGCTCCGTGGAGACTCCGACACCAATACGCACCCGTCCATGGTGCACGCAACCACGCTCAGCTCGCGACGCCGTCTACGTAGGTCACCGATTCCGACGGCAGTGCCGCCACGCGAGGCCCTGGCAGCAAGATCCCAGTGAGGTTGAGCGGGTCCGCGGCTGGCAGGCGCACGGTCTCGCCGTCGTGCGGCAGGGCACGGGCCTTCCGAAGCTGGTCGGCGGCCTCCGGGTGGGCGTACTGCTCACCCGCGAAACCGCTGACGAACCGGCCTCCCCTGACGGTGCCGCGCGCTTCCATCCGCCGTAACGCCCACAACACGTCCCGCCACGGCACGCCCGCCGCGCCGGCCGTGTCGCGCATGACGATGTCTCGGAACACCACGCCCCACCGCGCGATGAGCTGCTCCGCGACCGCCTCGGCCAGTTCGTCGGGATCGAAGCAGTCTGGATCACTCGATCCCGCGAGGGTGAGCGGGTTGTCTGCCGAGCCGAACGATACAACTGTATCGGTTTCCGCGAGAGAGACCCCACCATCCTCGGTCCGCCCGAGCTTCCCCACATTGAGTGCCACGCCCGGCAGCAGGGACCACCGTCCGGTGGTACGCGCCGCCGGTGTCCGGCCGGCCTTCCGCAACCGCCGCGTGCCGACGGGACGCCGATTGCGCGACGGGGACAGAAGCGCTCGCAGCGCGCCGAACCCGTCGGCGGTGACCAAGCCGCGCGCGACGGCGTCCCACAACGCCTCGTCGATCTCGCTCGGCAGTCGTCCGGTAATCGTCGCGACCTGCGAGGCGAACAGCGCGCCGTGGCTGGCCAGCGCCTCGACAACGTCCGCGGTGCGACCTGGACCTGGCGGCGTGGGCGCCCGATCCCCGCGCGCGGCCTGAAGCAACCACGCCAGGTCGTCGCGGATGGTCAGGGTGATTGGCGTCGCCTTGGACGGCGTCATGCCGCTGTGGCGCGGCGTCTGTTCGTCGGCCGGGCTGCGCAGCGAGAGCCGTCCCCACGTGACGTCGCCGGACAGGCACACCTCGTCCAGCCACTCGCGCCGGTAGCCCTCGACCCGCGCGGCGAGGACGTCTTCCCACGCGCCCGCCGCGAGCTGGTAGCCCTGCAGCTGTTCCACGACGGCGATGACGCCAAGCTTGCCCTCGCGCCGGGTGTCGGGCGTGACGTGCTGCCAGCGCAGCAGGAACCGCAAGAAGTCCCGCGCCGTCACCGGTTCGATCTCGCGGCGCTGGCGCGCGCGGGTGTAGCCGTGGATGCGGGACAGCAGTCGCCGAGCGCAGATCTCCTCGGGGCCGTCGGACGCCCGGTGGCCGGGCGGGAAGGACGCCGTGTAGTGCCCCCGGAAAGCGAAGCCCTCAGTCTCCAGCCGCGCCACCGCCACCGTGACGTCCGCTGTGGACAGCAGCGTCGCGGCACTGAGGTCGTCCACGGTGGACGGACCGCGGATCTCCAGATGGCCGCGCAGCATCTCGGCCGCGGCCGACTCGCGGTCGAGCGAGGCGGCGGCGCGCGGCGACCGATAGTCCGGCGTCAATCGCGCGCCCGGGAACAGCAGCTCCACGGCCGGTCTGCGCGCAACGGCGACCCACAACTCGCCGTCGTCGGTCCGCGCGGTGACCGCCCGACGTTCGGTCACCAGCTCATCGAACCAGCCCTGCCACTCGGGTTCGGGGCGCAGGCCGATGACGGTCATCAGAACGTCGTGCAGCTCGTCCGGGTCGCGCGGATCGGGCCGCACCTCGGCGCGGACCCGCTCGATCGCCGCCGGGTCCAGCGCGCCCAAATCGTCGGGCTCCACCGGCAGGCCCCGGCGCAGTGGGACCGCACGACTGCGACGTTCCTCGAGCGGCGCGTCGTCCAGGAAGGTGAACGGCGCGCCATTGAGGATTTCGTGCGCGAGCACCGACGGCTCGGTGGTGTCGCGCACGACGACCCGGATGCGGCCGGTCTCGACGCCACGCACCAGCTCCCGCAGCCCGTCGACGTCCATGGCTTCGTGCAGGCAGTCGTCCATGGTCTGCCGCACCAGCGGCTGGTCCGGGACCTCCATCGGGCCGGGCGCGACGTTCTCCTGGCACGCCGCGAGCGTCGGGAACACCGCAGCCATCAGGTCGTCGGCCTCCATCCGCTGGATCGGAGGCGGATTCTTGCGGCCACCGCGCATGCGCGGCACGACCAGCGCACGGTTGAGGTTCCATCGCCAACGTGCGGCGAACATCGGCGAGGTCAGCACCGCCTGGCGAACGACGTCCTCGACGGTCGGCGATGCCAGGAACGTCGGCACCTGCTCCAGCGGGAAGCTGTGCTCCAGCCCGAGCGAGAGCAGGATCGCGTCGTCGCTGGCGGCCGCTTGCAGCTCGAAATCGAAGTTGACGCAAAACCGTTTGCGCAGCGCGAGCCCGAACGCGCGGTTCAGCCGCGCGCCAAACGGCGCGTGCCCGACGAGTTGCATCCCGCCACTCTCGTCGAAGAACCGCTCCAGCACGATGGTGTCCCTGGTGGGCAGCGCGCCAAGGGCGGCATGGGCGGCGGCGAGGTAGCGGACGATCATCTCCGCCCCGTCGTGCCCGATGCCGCACTCGGCCGCCAGCCACGCGACCGCGCCGTCGTGATCGTCGGCGTGCAAACGTCGCTCCACCTCGGCGCGGATGTCCGAGACCTCCTCGGACAGCTCCAGCGTGCGCCCCGGCGCCTCGCCGAGCCAGAACGGCACCGACGGTGGCGCACCGTGAGCGTCAACCACCCGCACTGTGCCCGGCTCGACACGGCGGATGCGCCACGACGTCGTGCCGAGTAGGAAGACGTCGCCGACCATGCTCTCGATCGCCCAGTCCTCGTTGACCGTGCCGACCATCGTCTCGTCCGGCTCGGCCACCACGCGGTAGTCGCCCAGCTCGGGAATCGCGCCGCCAGACGTCAGCGCCGTCAGCCGGGCACCCCTGCGGGCACGCAGCACGCCGTTGACCTGGTCGCGGTGCAGGTACGCCGCGCGCCTGCCACGCCCGGTACGGATGCCGTCGGAGATCAGCTCCAGGACGTCGTCGTACGCCTCCCGCGTGAGGTCCGCGAACGGCGCCGCCCGCCGGACCAAGTCGTAGAGGTCGTCCTCGCGCCATTCCCGCGCGGCGCATTCGGCGACGATCTGCTGCGCGAGGATGTCCAGCGGTGCGTTCGGCACGAGGATCGCGTCGAGCCGTCCGGTGCGCACGCCCCGCAGCAGCGCCGCGCACTCGACCAGCTCGTCGCGACTGGTCGGGTAGAGCACACCCTTCGGGGTGCCGCCGCGGGTGTGGTTGGAGCGGCCGACGCGTTGCAGGAACGTCGCGAGGCTGCGCGGCGAGCCGAGCTGGCAAACCAGCTCGACGGGGCCGATGTCGATGCCGAGTTCGAGCGAGGCGGTGGCGACCAGGGCCCGGAGGTCCCCCGCGCGCAGCCGCGCCTCCACCCGCTGCCTGCGGTCCTTCGACAGGCTGCCATGGTGCGCGGCGACCTGTTCCTCTCCCAGCCGCTCCCCGAGCAGGTGGGCGACACGCTCGGCCATGCGCCGCGTGTTGACGAACACCAACGTCGTCCGGTGCGCGGCCACGTGCGCGGCGATCCGGTCCAGGATCTCGCCCATCTGCTCCGTGGACGCGACCGTGCCCAGCTCGTCGTCCGGCAACTCCAGGGCGAGGTCGAGCGCACGGCGATGTCCGACGTCGACGATCGCGCAGCGCGGTGAGCCATCCGGGTGCGAGCGGGCCGCGCCAATCAACAGTCGCGCCACGACGTCGATGGGCCGCTGCGTCGCGGACAGCCCCACCCGCTGCGGCGGCTCGTGCGCCACGTGCGCCAGCCGCTCCAGCGTGAGCGCCAGGTGCGAGCCGCGTTTGTTGCCCGCGACGGCGTGGATCTCGTCGACAATGACGGTGTCGACGTCGCGCAGCTTCTCCCGGCTGCGTTCGGCCGTGACCAGGAGGTACAGCGACTCCGGCGTGGTGACCAGGATCTGCGGTGGCCGTCGGAGCATCGCGGCACGCTGCGACGCGGCGGTGTCCCCGGTGCGTACCGCGACCTGGATGTCCGGCGCGGACAGGCCCAGCTCGGCGGCGGTGTCGGCGATCTCGCGCAGCGGCCGTTCGAGGTTCTGGTGGATGTCGACGGCCAGGGCTTTGAGCGGCGAGGCGTAGACGACCTGGGTGCCGTCGAGCTCCTCGCCGCGCTCGTGCGCCCGATACAACCGGTCGATGCACACCAGGAAGGCGGCGAGGGTCTTGCCGGAGCCGGTCGGCGCGGCGATCAGGGTGTCCTGCTCGTCGGCGATCGCACGCCAGCCCTCCGCCTGTGGCGCGGTCGGGCCCTCCGGGAACCGCCGCTCAAACCACGTGCGCACCGCGGGATGAAACGTCGCCAACACGCGACCAGGCTACGCCACCGGTCGGACAGTGTTGATGGTTCGCGCGGGCTACGGCCATCAGACGGTCCCGCGACCGCCCGGCGTGACCTAGGCCTCACCTGCCCGGAAAGCGAGGGACCTTGGTCCCCGCATGATCAGGACCGCGGTACCTACCCGCCCGTGCCGCCCGCACGCCACCGTCTGATCCCATGGATGTCCTTGACCTCGCGCGGTGGCAGTTCGGGATCACGACCGTCTACCACTTCCTGATGGTGCCGCTGACCATCGGCCTCGCACTCCTGGTCGCCGGGATGCAGACGGCGTGGGTGCGCACCGGCAAGATCGTCTACCTCAAGATGACGAAATTCTGGGGCAAGCTGCTGCTGATCAACTTCGCGATGGGCGTGGTGACCGGCATCGTGCAGGAGTTCCAGTTCGGCATGAACTGGAACGAGTACTCCCGCTTCGTCGGTGACGTCTTCGGCGCGCCGCTGGCGATGGAGGGCCTGATCGCGTTCTTCGTGGAGTCGACGTTCCTCGGGCTGTGGATCTTCGGCTGGGACCGGCTGCCGAAGCGCGTCCACCTGGCGTGCGCGTGGGCGTTCTCGCTCGCCACGATCGCGTCGGCGTACTTCATCCTCGCGGCGAACTCGTGGATGCAGCACCCGGTGGGCGTGAAGTTCGTGGACGGCAGGCCGCAGATGACGTCGATCGGCGACGTCCTCACGAACAACACGGTGCTAGCGGCGTTCCCGCACACCATCGCGGGGGCATTCGCGGTGGCGGCAGCGTTCCTCGTCGGCGTCGGCGCGTGGTGGCTGTGGCGCAACCGCGAAGCCGCTGACGAACACCGTCAGGTGTGGCGTAACTCGATCAAGCTCGGCGCGCTCACCGGGCTGGTCGCGTTCGTCGTGCTCGTCATCAGTGGCGACTTCCAGGGCAAGCTGATGTTCCAGCAGCAGCCGATGAAGATGGCAGCCGCCGAGGCACTGTGCTCGACCGAGCAACCGGCCGGGTTCTCGCTGTTCGCGGTTGGCGACGTCGGCGACCCGGACTGCGAGAACGTCAAGTCGTTCACCATGCCCGCGCTGTTGTCGTTCCTGGCGCATGGCGACGTCTCCAGCGAGGTCAAGGGCGTCGACGACCTGATCACCGAATACCGGGAGCGGTACGGCACCAACTACCCGGACGATCCCGCGCTGGGCGACCTCGCGGGGAAGCCGATCGAGTACGTACCGAACCTACCGGTCACCTACTGGGGCTTCCGCCTGATGATCGGCTTCGGCGCGCTGTCGGCCGGGTTCGGGTTGGTGGCGTTGTGGCTGACCAGGCGGGGCCGCATCCCCCGGAGCCGGTGGTTCCCACGCCTCGGACTGCTGGCGATCGCGGCGCCGTTCCTCGCGAACAGCGCCGGGTGGATCTTCACCGAGATGGGCCGCCAGCCGTTCGTCGTCGTGCCCAACCCGACCGGCATCGACGGCGTCTGGATGTTCACCGCCACCGCCGTCTCCCGACTCAGCGTCGGGGAGATCTGGACGTCGCTTATCGCGCTGACCACCGTCTACGGCGTGCTCGCGGTGGTCGAGGTGTTCCTGCTGCGCCGCTACATCCGCGCCGGGATCGAAGGCGTGATGCCGCCGAAACCGACCGAAGAGTCCGACCGCGACGTCCTCTCGTTCGCGTACTAGCAAGGGGTGTTCATGGATCTCGCGACACTGTGGTTCGTCATCATCGCGATGCTGTGGCTGGGCTATCTGTTCCTGGAGGGCTTCGACTTCGGTGTCGGCATGCTGCTGCCGGTACTGGGCCGCACCGACCGCGAACGCCGCGTGCTGATCAACACGATCGGCCCGGTCTGGGACGGCAACGAGGTGTGGCTGCTGGTCGCGGGCGGCGCGACGTTCGCGGCGTTCCCGGGTTGGTACGCGTCGTTGTTCAGCGTCGCCTACATTCCGCTGTTGCTCTTCCTGCTGGCGCTGATCGGGCGCGGCGTCGCGTTCGAGTATCGCGGCAAGGTCGACTCCGCACGTTGGCGGCGAGCCTGGGACACCGTGATTGTCACCGGATCGTGGGTAGCCGCGCTCGGCGTCGGCGCGGTGTTGACGACGAACGTCGTGGGCCTGCCGATCGGCGCGGATGGCAATCGCATCGGCGGCCCGCTCGCGATGGTGCGGTGGGAGACGTTGCTCGGCGCGGCGGCCGTCGCTGGGTACGCGATCGTGCACGGCGCGGTGTTCCTCGCGCTCAAAACGGACGGCGACGTCCGCGAGCGCGCCCGCAACCTCGTCCTGCGGCTCGGCCCCGTGTTGCTCGCGCCGCTGGTCGCGTTGTTACTGGTGATCCAGCTGCGGTACGGCTCGGGCTGGTCGTGGCTGGTGCTGCTGGTCGTGCTCGCCGCCGCGGTGGTGGCGTACCTGCGGCTGGCCGCCGGGCGCGAAGGCCAGGCGTTCGCGGGGCTCGGCGTCGCGGTGACCGGCACGGTGGTGGCGTTGTTCGCCGCGCTGTACCCGAACGTCTTGCCGTCCACAGTGGACCCGGCGTTCTCGCTCAGCATCGCGGAGACCGCGAACAGCCCCTACACGCTCACCGTGATGAGCTGGGTCGCGCTGTTCGGCACGCCCGCCGTGCTGGTGTATCAGGGCTGGACGTACTGGGTGTTCCGTCAGCGCATCAGCGCCGAGCACATCCCGCCGGTCCAGGTGCCGTGAACAAGGACCCGCGGGGCACGTCCCCGTCGGACCGTGCAGGCACCGAGAGCCGGGGCCCGCTCGGCGCGCTGCCCACCCTCTCCCGGGTGGCGCGTCGTCAGCGCAGGATTGCGTGCCGCGACGATCCGCAACGCCCTGAGCACGCGATCTTGCGCCTTGGCGTTCTCGAACTCGCGATACTCGATGTCGATATCGATGGCGCGCAGCCGGTACCGGTCGATCATCCGCTGATACGCCCTGGCGAGTGTCTCCGCGTCGCGGCAGTGTGTGCCGAGTTTCCGCCCCGCCCAGCCGCCGAACGAGACGACGACGTCTCCCCCGTTTGCCCGGATCGCGGAGATCACGGTCCCCGCGTCGCGGCCGACACGCGGGCTACCGTCCCAGACCGCCCGGCAGCCACCGTCGGACAGCACGAACGCCAGTGTGAACTCGGTAACCCCGGTGCGTCGCATCACCGCACCGACGTCGGGGACGTGATCGCTGTTCAAGTAAAGGTACGGCTGCACCCGCACCGGACCGCGATCCCGGTTCACCGGCACCGCCTTCTTGCCCAAGGGCGTCGGCGCGTGCCGAGACTCGGACCCTGTGGATTTGGGCTTGCTTCGATCGGTGTCGCTTCGCGAACGCGCGCGCTTCGGGCTCGACGTGGGTGCGTCCCGCGCGGCCGGGGTGTTCAGCAGGTGCCGCGTGAAGTCGACGTGATTGTCGCGAAATGCCTTGGCGGTGGTGAGGAAAGTCCGCGGTGGCGCGTTGCCGACCTGGCTGACGACGCTGGAGATCAGCAGCACCGCGAGCACGACGCCGATGACGCCGGTCAGACTCCCGACTGGTGTGCTGGTTCGCCACGGGATCGGGTCCGCTGGCCGTCGCCAGCCCGCCCACCGGATGTATCGCCAACCGTCGGGCATCGCCAGCCGCCACGCGGCACGGGCGTCTGTCGCGCCCACCGCGTGGAAGGCCTGCCGCAGCCGCCGCGCACTCGTCGTGACCTCGCGCCAGATCGTGCGGTCTTCGGTGGCCCGATGCCGGGCCGGCGTGCGCCCCTTCGGCGGCCGCGGCGGGTACGGTCGCTGGACGTCGTCGAGACGATCCCGTAACAGCCGCCGCCATCGCGGCTTACGCAGCACCGCCGCGATCAGGGCGAGAGCGACCAGCAGCAGCGTCCGCGTGAGAACGTGTCGCCGCGCGTGCTTGCTCACGCCGCGTTCACCCCCACCCATGGGGTCCGTACCGTCCGCAGCGGTTCCGCTGCGCGACCTGCTATTTTTGCTGATCAAACTCCTTAAGGAAAGCTGTCGTGGCCTCGGCGACGCCCGACAGTTAGCGGTTCGTAGCTGAGAAATGCATGTAATCGCGCGGGGCGCGCCACCGTCCGCCCCAGGACCAACCGATGTCCGCGAACGCGCGCACCGCGACGCCGCCGGGGCGGATCATCCCCGGCCGCACCCTGTCCCGATTCAAGTAGGCGCTCGCGCGCTCCGGCAGCACCAGGTCGCCGCGCTGGTACGGATTCTGGAACGGGTTGATGTCGATCGCGAGGCCGTAGGAGTGCGACGACCACGACGAGCCCTTGCGGATCGGCCGGCACACGAACCCGCCGCTGCCGTTGCCGTCGCCGGTAGGATGCGCGTCCAGGTCGACCGACGTCGCGATCCGCATCGCCTCGATCGGGAACCGCGCACGGTACAGCCGAGCGAAGACGCCGACGACGTCACGCGCCGCGCGGCGGTGCACGATGACCTCCCCGGTGTGCGGCTGATCGTCGAATCCCCAAAAACTCACACGCACGTACCGGAGGTCGCGAAGACCGACGGGACAGCCAGGCCGCCACGTGTCTCCCATCCTGTCGCGGATGCGAGGGCCGATCCGGTGGATCGACGACCGGAACCGATCGTCCGGCGGCGGGGGCAAGTGGTCGGTCGTCGGTAACCGGCGGACGCGGAGCTCGCGGGGTGTGGGCAGGACACGGCCGAAACCGTCCGCACGCAGCGGCAACGGCTTCGCACCGACGTCCCAGTCGGAGAACTCCCGGTGCGGTTTCAGGCTGTTCCTGGCCTGTGGCGCGGCGTGCGGGCTCTGGTCGGCGCGCGGCGCGGGCGACGTCGCCGCCCCTGGGGCGTGCGATGACCCGGCGACATCAACGTCGGAACACGCCGTCGCGAGCACGGCGACCACCGCGACCGCGCCCAGAATCCTGCGCACGGACGTCAGTCTGCGCGGTGTCACGGCTTATGGAAACGGACGAGACACGACCGCAACACACGCCCTGAGTCGGAGGACCGGCATTCTACCTCGGCGCGGCGAAGCTGGTGAACGCCGTGTTCTTCGGCAACCGATACACCTCGCGTCCGGTAACAGTGTTGAGGATCGTCGCGTTGCGATACGCGCCGATGCCGAGGTCAGGGGCCGCGACACCGTGGCTGTGTAGGTCAGCGTTCGCCACGAACACCTGACCGCTCACCGCGGGGTCCAGCTCGATCGAGTGGTCCAGCCGCACCCGGTACCGGCCGTGCGCGTCGCGACGCACTAACGACTCCATCGGCGCGAGGCAGTCTGGCACCCGCTGCCGGTACCCGGTCGCCGCGACGACGACGTCCGTGCGATGCTCGAATCGCCTGCCGGTGTCGCGCTGGCGGCAGGTCAGCACGACGTCCCCGGTCTCGGCGTCGACGTCGGATGCTTCCACCGCTACACCGCAGCGCAGCTCTACCGGCGCCAGCCCATCACACAGCTCCCGCCGGTAGAGGACGTCGTGGATCTCCGCTAGCGTTTCCTCCGACACGCCCTTGTAGTGCCGCCACTGCCGTGCCACCAGCTCGTCGCGCGTCGCCTCCGCAAGGCCGTGGAAGTACTCGACGTAAGCCGGGGTCGTCATCTCCAACACCAGCTTCGAGTAGTCCAGCGGCGCGAACGACTCGGTCCTGGTTAGCCAGTTCACCGCGGGCCCACCATCGGTGTTGCGGCGCAGCAGGTCCAGGACGACCTCGGCGCCGGACTGGCCCGACCCGACCACGGTCACCCGATCCGCGCTGGTGACGTCGTCCAGGCGGTGCAGGTAGTCACTGGTGTGCAGCAGCCGGTCGGCGGGCAGCCCCGCTAGGGACTCCGCCACCGCCGGTTCCGTGCCGACCCCCAGGACGACATGGCGCGCGGCTACCGTCAGCGTGCCTCCGGAGCGTTCGACGCCCAGCACGAACCGCTCGGCCGACGGGTCCCAGGTCATCGCGCTGACCCGATGTCCGAACCGGATGGTGTCTACTGTGGACGCCGCCCAGCGGAGATAGTCCTCGTACTCGCGGCGCGTGGGATGGAACCGTTCCCGCACATAGAACGGGTACATCCGGTCGACGTCGCGCAGGTACGCCAAAAACGACAGCGGATGCGTCGGCTCAACCAGCGTCACGAGGTCAGCCAGGAAGCTGACCTGCAACAACGCCTCGTCGAACATCAACCCTGGGTGCCAGCGGAACTCGGGGCGTTCCTCGAACACCACGAGATCGACGTCGTCGACGCCCTCCGCGAGCGCGGCGAGCCCCAGGTTGAAGGGCCCGCAGCCGATGGCGACGACGTCGTAGTCGACTCGATCCGATGTCATCGCGGTCTCCTCCGCTCGTAGGTCATGAGTACGGCCGTTTTGTCGGGCAGCGCGACGTCAGGCCCGGCCGCGAACCCCGCGATCTGGAATGCCCGGATCGACGGCGTGTTCTCCTTGTCCGGCTCGGCGACGACTCGCTGGCAGTTCGGGTCGGCGGCGAGCAGCCCTTCCGCCAGCGCGGACAGCAACGCCCTGCCGAGCCCACGCCCAGTACGGTCACGATCCCCGATGGCGATGTGCACGCCAAGGTCGTGTGGCTCGTGCGGCACGTACTCACCGAGCAGGTCCCGCTGGACGCGGTAGATCTCGATGTAAGCGAGGTCGACACCGTCGTGCGCGACCACGCACGGCAGCGAGTGCGTGCCCGCGAGCTGGGTGTCCAGTTCGCTTTGCCAGCGCTCCGGTGGCCACGCCTGGTGCCAGAACTTCTCGACGTGCGGCTGGATCATCCAGCGGTGGATCAGCTCCAGGTCGGCCTCGGGCGACGCGGCGCGTACCGACCACGGCGCGCACAGCCTCGGCAATGGCGGTGCGGCAACGGCCGCGAAAGCCTCCGCGGTCATCGAGTCACCTCCCGTAGTGGGTTGGGCGCGTCCAAATACACCGACTGCGCGTCGAGCGGCGCGAGCACCTCGTCGATGCCGTGCAGCCGGGTGAGCAGGTTTCCCTTGCACGGCAGCGACTCCGCCGTCAGCCAGCGGCGGGCGAGCCGGTCTCCCTCCGGCCCGGCGTTCTCGAGCTGCCCGAGGGCGACGCGCAGCCGGTCGGCGATGACGCCGAGCAACGTCGTCTCGTCAGCCAGCCCGTCAACCGCGAGGCAGCCGACCACGGCGAGCGCCTGGTTGCGCAGCAGGTAGTACGACAGCCGCTCGTCCACGATCGCGTCATCCACCACCGCCAGCGTCGACGCGTCCACGCCAAGGATGTCCAACACCTTCGGCTCGTGCGACGCGGCCAGGTAGTAGCCCTGGTTGTCGCGGAACGTCGCGCCCGCGACCCCACCGTCCGCGTCAAGGCGTACGAGGGTGTTCTGCTGGTGGGCCTCCAGCCCGATCCCCGTTGCGGCGTAGAGGTGCAGCATCGGCACCAGCACGCGGTCGGTGTAGTCCGCGACCCAGCACTCGGGTGCGCCTGGCCCGAGCGCCGCGACCAGCTCCCCCAGCCTGCTGCGGCCCTCCCCCGGCCGTGGCGCGACCAGACCCGCGAGGCAGCGCAGGTCCGCCACGCCCTCGGGCACCTCGCGCACGGCGACATCCAACCCGGTGACATCGGGGCCTTCCGCGCGGCCGGGCTCGTCCACCGCGAGCCACGCCGGGTCACGCGTGATCGCGAAGCCAGGGTGGGCGGCGAAGGTACTCGCCGCGTACCCAGCGTCGAGCAGCCGGTTGATCTCCAGGCCCCGGCGCAGCTCGGTGCGCGTCGACTCGCGTTTCGAGTTGGTCAGCCGCAGTCCGAGCGACAGCTTGAGCATGACGTCCGCGTCGGGGCGGTACAGGGTGCGCACGCTCGACGTCGGCCACCAGTGCGGGCCGAGTTCCCCGAGCGGTTCCAGCAGTCCCTGCTCGATGAGCGCGGCGATCCGGGGCCGGTGCACCAGGTCGCGGGCCTGCCATGGATGTGCGGGAACGAGGACCCTGCCGTCGGCGAGCCTGCGTTCGGCGAGATCCGCCATGAGCGTGACGGCGTCGCGCCCGTCGAGCGACGGCGCGTCCGCGATGGCGTCGTGCGAGACGACGGACTCGTCGGCGGCGAACCAGTGCAGCCGGAACGACCCGCGCTGCTCCGGCGAGTACACTTCGGACTCCCGTTCGGACAACCCGTCCCTGCTTTTCGGTGCCGGGTGCTTCAGGTGCCCAAGCACCAGCGCCTGTTCGGCGTCGAGGAAGCCGTCGTCTGATGGCTCGGGGTGTTCGCGGCGGTGTTCGATGTACGTCGTCACGCGTCGCACCGATTCCGCCGTCCGCTCCACAAGATCCGCGATCTCACCGGACGGTACGCCGCCCTCGCGGGCGCCACCGCGCGCGGCGGCCTCGGCCGCCAGCAGCGAGATCGCCACGACCGGGTCCGCCGCGGCGCCCACCTGTCCGGACGGCCCCGCGATGGCGACGGGGCCGAATCGGTGCCAGCCGGTCGGTGAGCAGTGCCGCACCTCGGTGACAAGCGCGAGCCCCGTGGCGGGGAACTCGACGCGCAACGGCCCAGGCGTCACCGACGCGCCGGTTTCGATGAGCCAGCACCGCAGCAAGGCTTCCAGGTGTGCGTGCTCGGCCGCGCCGCGTGGGTCGCGGGTGTGCAGCGGGTCGTCCAGCGACGGCCCGGCGGTATATGTCGCGTTCGCGGGAACGTGCTCGGTGATCGTCATGCCGCGCCCTCCTCGGTGCGTGCCGCGCTGGCCCTGCCCGCGAGCAGCACCCTGTCGATCAGTTCGTCGATGTCGTCGGTGGTGGCGGTGGGGTTGAGCAGGGTGAACTTCACGCACACCTGCCCGCGCACGGTGGTGCGCCCGATCAGCGCCTGGCCCGACTCCAGCAGCCTGCGCCGCAGGTCGCCGTTGATCCGGTCCAGCTCGTCACGACGGCCGCCCCGGTAACGGAAGACGACGGTGGTCAGCTCGGCGGGCGCGACGAGTTCCAGATCGCTCTCGGTCGCGATTCGGCGTTCGGCGTGCACCGCGAGGTCGTGGCAGACGTCGACCATCCGGCCAAGGCCCTCGCGGCCATGCGCCAGCAACGTCGCGGCGACCTTCACGGCGTCCGGCCTCCGGGTGGTTTGCAGGCTGCGGCCGAGCAAGCCGTCGTAGCCCGCGTCGGCGTCGTCGGCCGGGTTCAGGTACTCCACCGTGCGGTCGAGCGAGCGGAACGCGGTGGCGTCGCCAACGAGCAGCGCACTGGCGGCGGCCGGTTGCCAACCGAGCTTGTGCAGGTCGAGGGTGATCGAGTCAGCCAGCTCGATCCCGGCGAGCCGGTCGGCCAGTCGCTGGGAGAACAGCGTCCCGAAGCCGTAGGCGGCATCGACGTGCAGCCATACCGCGTGTTCGGCGGCGACCTCCGCGAGCTGCGGCAGCGGGTCGACGGAGCCGAAATCGGTCGTACCCGCGGTGGCGATGATGGCGACCGGTGTCTGGTCGACGTCCAGCTCGTCCAGCGCGTCAGCCAGAGCATCGGGCCGCATCCTGTGCCGCTCGTCGACGGCGATCGGCCGCACCGCACGTTCACCGAGGCCCAGGGCGGCGCACGCACGGTGCACCGAGAAATGCGCCAACTCGGAGCAGAACACGACCGGGTGCGGCAGTGCCGTCACTCCGTCCCGGCGGACATCGCGGCCCCGGTTCAGCGCGGCGGCATCGCGGGCGAGCAGCAGTCCGAGCAGGTTGGACATCGACCCGCCTGGCGTCAGCACGCCGTCCGCCTGCTCACCGAGCCGCGCGAGGCCAGCGAGGCTGCGCACCAGCCAGCGTTCCACGACGATGGCCGACGGGCCGGAGTCGTAGGTGTCCAGCGAGGCGTTGCCCGCGCTGGCCAACGCGTCGGCGGCGACGGCGACGGACAGCGGCGGCGGTTGCAGGTGCGCCGCCGCGCGGGGGTCGGACAGATCGAGGCCGTACTCGGTGAGCATGGTGGCGATACGGCGCAACGCGGCATCGGCGCCGATGCCGTCGGCGGGCACGGCGGGCGGGCCGAGCGTGTCGGTCGCCGCCGCCAGCACCTCGCCCGGCAGGCCGTGCGGGATCGGGCCGTCACGGCGCACCGAGCGTGCCGACGCGACCGCACCGGCAAGGGTGGTCACCACCTCGGCCATGCCCTCACGGGATCCTGCCAGCACCGAGCTGGGCATACTGCTGGGTGCGTCGATGAGTCGCGGCGCGTACTGCGCGGCCGGAGCAACTTGGGTCACGAAAGACTCTCCTCGATGTCGGCGCGGGGAGCCGACGCGATCAGTGGTTCGCCAGCGGGTTCGGCAGCGTGCCGTTCGGGAACAGCGCGTGGCGCAGCGCGCGGTCGCCGTAGCGGGTGACCACGATGCGGTCGCGGTTGAGCGCGTACCTCGGGATTTCCGGCGAGAGCAGGTCGTACTCGCCGAACCGCTCCGCCAGCTCGGGGTGGCGTGCCTGGAAGTCCAGAATGGTCTGTCGCACCAGCTGCCAGAAGCGTGTCTCCGCGACGCCGAGCTGATCGGCGCACAGCGGCGCGAGGTAGCGGAAGTGGCCGACGAACACCTGGTCCATGACGTGCTGCCGGATCACCGATGGGTGTTTGCGCGGCAGCACGTGGTCGTGCCCGTCCGGTTCGGGGCCGCGCTCCGGGACATCGGTGTAGGACACGCAGACGTCGTCCACGAAGTCCTTGAGGTAGAGCCTGCGCGGCACCTCGCGCTCGTCGAAACCGAGCAGCGTGTTCTGGCCGTGCGGGTTGAACGTCACGCCGTAGCGGTAGAGCACCCGCATGATCGGAATGAGCAGCGTCTCGAACAGTTGCCGCAGCCAGTCCTCGGCGGGCAGCCCCGAGGCGCGGGCCAGCTCCGCGACGAACGCCGTGCCCTCGTCGTCGACGTGCAGCAACGAGGCGAACGTTCTGATGCGCTCGTTCTCGTCGCCGTAGGTCACGGCGGACTCGCGCCAGATGCAGCCCAACGTCTCCAGGTGCTGGTACGGCGTCTCATCCACTTGGGACAGATACGGGTGGCGGACGGTCACGGAGGCGACCTCACCGAGCAACACCGTACGGGTCTGCTCGGTAAGCACCTGGTCGTCGGCGAGCATGCCCTTCAGCCACTGCGTGACCACCGGCGCGCCCATGGTGCAATGCGGCGGAATCCCCCGCCACACCAGCGTGTTCAGGATCTTCAGCGGCAGCTTGACATCGAACCGGCCCGGCGTGGTGATGTTGGCCATGGTGCGAATCGACTGGCCAGGCAGGTACTCGTCCGGGCTCGGCCCGAGCGGGACGATCCGCCGCTGCGCGATGTCGGCAGCGTGCAGCACCTGGATGATGTGGTCCCACTGCCACGGATGCGCTGGCATCCACACGAAGGCATCCGGGTCGAGGCCCCGCTCCCGCAGGGAGCGCGTCCAGTCGGCACGGGCGTCCTCGGGCAGCTCCCTGGCCAGGATCTCCTGTTCGGACAGTTCCGACGTTCCCCGGAACTCCGCGAGCCCACGGTGGACGGCCAGCCACCGCAGCCGCACCGGCTGGCGGGACTCTGGCGCGTAGCGGCGGACGTCAGTCGCGGAGAAGCCGATGCGGCCCTTGTTCGCGACCAGCAGGTTGTGCCCGGTCATGCGGCAGTCCAGCTCGGCGTGATCCAGCTCGCGCAGCTCGCGAACGGTCTCGCCGCCCCGTGCGATCCTCGCGGCGTCCACGGCGAGGGTGGCTTCCAGTTCAGTCAGGTAGGTGGCCACAGTGGACGGGTCGGTGCCGAGGGTGCCCGCGACGTCGACGAAAAACTGTAGCGCGTCCCACGCGGGCTGGCCGATCTCGTCGCCGAGCATCCCGGCCGCGACGCGGGTCACCGAGTCGGGGTCGACCAGCAGCCAGCCGAACGCACCCGGCCGCCCCCTGAACCGGTAGCAAACACCGTTGTCTAGGTCGACGCGGTACTCGCCGTCGCCGGTCTCGATCGCCTTGAGCATCGCCTCGAAGGTCCACTCCCCCAGCGCCTTGGCGAGCAGCCGCCGGTTGGCTTCGCGCCACGCCCGCGGGCCGACGTCCGGCAGGTTCGGGACCGGATGTGCCCGCGGTGGCGCGGGATCGGTGTCGTTCTCTTCTCGAGCGGTGCGGTCAGGCATGGACTTCTCTCCGTCTGCGATTCGGCGACATTGGCTGTGATTCAGCAACGCGTCGGCGGTTCAGCAACGGTGAAGACATTAGGCAAGCCTTGCCTAAGTATCAACCCGCCAGATAGGTTCATCGCCATGGTGAGTATCACCCTGGCCACGGGGCATTATTTAGGTTAGGCTTACCGAACTGTTGTCCGCAAGGGGACGTCGACCGGAGGGCGCGCGATGCTGGCCGACCGCACGCGACGCTGGGCGTTCGCGCTGGTCAGCGTGTCCGGCGTGATGCTCACGCTCGACGTAACGGTGGTCAACGTCGCCCTACCCGCGATCGGCGCGGAGTTATCCGCGAGCGCCGAGGTGCTGCCGTGGACGGTGTCCGCGTACTCCCTCGCGTTCGGGGCGCTGCTGCTGACGGCGGGCACTTGGTCGGATGCGGCAGGACATCGCACAGTCTTCGCGACGGGCATGGCGGTGTTCACACTCGCCTCGCTGGCCTGCGCGGCGGCACCGACGATCGGCATGCTCGTCGCCGCGCGCGCGGTGCAGGGCGCTGGCGGCGCGCTGGCGTTCGCCCCCGCGCTCGCGTTGCTGGCGGCTACCCATGAGGGCGCGGTACGACGTTCCGCGATCGCCTCGTTCGCGGCGCTGTCCTCGTTGGCGGGCGCGCTCGGCCCGGTGATCGGTGGTGGTGTCGTCGCCGTGCTGAGCTGGAAGTGGATCTTCCTGCTTAATGTCCCGATCGGCGCGTTCGTGCTGGTAGCCGCGCTGGTGGCCCTCCCCCGCGCACGCCCAGGGTCCAGCACCGTTCCGGTCGACGTCTCGGGCGCGGTACTCGCGGTCGCCACGTTGCTCACGCTGCACTCGGCACTCGCGACCGGCAGCTCGCTCGGCTGGACATCCACGGTCACGGTGGGCGCGGGCGCGGCCTTCTGCGTACTGCTGCCGGTGTTCGTGCGGAACCAGCGTCGCCCGAGAGCGCTGCTCGACGTCGGTGCGGTGGACGGCACGGCGTTCACCGCGGCGGCGACGCTGACCTTCACCGGCAGGATGGCCAGCCTGGGCACGCTGGCGTTTCTGACGTTGTGGCTGCAGGACACCGCTGCCGCGTCGCCCTGGCGCGCGGGCCTCCTCCTGCTGCCGTTGACCGGAAGCCTCGCCCTCGCGGGCACGCTCGTCGCGACGATACAGGCCCGGCTAGGTCCCGCTCGGACAGTCGCGAGTGGATTCGCCTTACAAGCGACGGGTCTCGTCGTCCTCGCGGTCGCCGCGGGTGCGGGCAGCGTGCCGTGGGCGTGCGGCGGCATGACGCTGTTGGGCGCCGGTACCGCGCTGGTGTTCCCACCGCTGCTGACCGTCACGGTGAGCGTGGTCCCCGCCGAACGCACCGGGGTGGCGTCCGGCCTGACGAACGCCTGCTCACCGCTTGGTACCGCCACCGGCGTCGCGGTCCTCGGAGCGCTGTTCGCCACCCTTGGCGGGACCGGGGTGGCGTTTACCGGCGTCTGTCTCGCGGCGGCGACGGTGTCAGTGGTCAGCGTGGTGCTCGCCCTGCGACTGCTGCCCGGTGCGCTGCCGGGTGAACCGCCCGCCGAAGCCCGCACCGACCGCGCGGCCGGACCGCGGGGCGCACAGGCATCCACTCAGGCCGCCGACCTGCGACGCAGCAGCCAGATCAGGTAAGGCGCGCCGACCAGAGCCGTCACGACGCCGACCGGAATCTCCAGCGGGGCGAGCAAGGCACGGCCGATACCGTCGGCGCTGACTACGAGGATCGCGCCGAGTAGCGCCGCCATCGGTACCAACCGTGCCGTGGCGCTGCCGACGATCCGGCGCGCGAGATGCGGCGCGACCAAACCGACGAACCCCACGGTGCCCACCACGGCCGCCGTTCCCGACGCGAGCACGGCGGCCCCGCCGAGAACGAGCATCCGCGTCCGGCCGAGCGCGAGCCCGAACGCGCGGGGGACGTCGTTGCCGTAGGCGAGCAGATCGACCGGCCTGGCGGTCAGCACCAGCGCGATCCCCACGAGAATCGGCGCGACCAGCCATCCGAGTACCGAGAAGTCACGAGCGTAGGTGCTGCCGGACAGCCACGTCAGCGCCGCGGAGAGGTCCATCTGCGCGCCCACCACCATGAGATGCACAAGCGCGCTGCCGGTGTAGGCGCAACCGAGGCCGATCAGCACCACCCGCGTCGGGTCGAGCCCGCCGCCCGCTTTGGCGAGCAGCATGACAAGCGCGATGACGACGATGCCGCCAAGCGCGGCGGCCAGCGGCAACGCGGCGGCGGGCGCGCTTGGTATCACCGCGATCATCAGCACCGCACCGACGGCGGCGCCTTGAGTCACGCCGATCAGGTTCGGCTCCGCGAGAGGGTTGCGAACCACGGCCTGCACCGCGACACCCGCCACCGCGAGGCACGTTCCCGCCAGCGCCGCCACCAGGATGCGGGGCAGCCGGTAGGCCACCATCTGCTGTGCGATCTGATCGCCAGCGCCGCTGAGCACCGCGCCCAATTGGGCCCAGCTGACGTCGACGTCTCCGACGCGCAGGCCCACCGCGATCACCGTGGCCAGCACCGCGACGCCCGCCCCGATCGCCAGCAGGTAGCTGCGACGCGCCACCGGTCGGATCGTGGTGACGGCCGCGCCCACGTCGGCGTCCCCGGTGATGATGCGGCGCGCGAGCAGCACGAACACCGGCCCGCCGATCAGCGCCGTCACCACACCGACCGGTAGTTCGCCGTAACCCGCCGACGGGGGCAGCACGAGCTGCGCACCCGCGTCGGCGGCCAGCACCAGCGCCGCGCCGAGTAGTCCGGCCAGCGGCAGCCGGGCGGCGTGACGGGCGATACCGATCGTGCGCACCGCGACCGCCGCGACCAGTCCCACGAACGCCACCGGACCGGCGACACTCACCGCAGCCGCCGACAACATCACGGCCAGCAGCAGCGCGGCGGGTCGCACGCGGCTGACCCGCACGCCCAGCGACTCCGCCGTCTCGTCACCGAGCGAGATCAGGTCAATGGGCCGGGCCAGCAGCGGCGTCAACAGCACCGCGCCCACTACGACCGCGCCGAACGCCAGCGGGCGGTCGAGTCCGGTCTGCAGTAGCGAGCCTTGTCCCCAGAAGTACAGCCCCCTCGTGGAGTTCTCGTCGAGAATCTGCAGGAAGTCGGCGACAGCCATGCCCGCGAGCGTCACCGTGGCGCCCGCGAGCAGCACGCGGCCAGGGGTGAGCAGCCCGCCCACCGTCAGCAGATACACCACCGCCATCGCGGCGAGACCGCCGAGGAACGCCACACCTCCCCCGCCGAGCAGCCCGACGTCGATGCCGGTCAACGCGACGGCGACGACGGCGAGGTACGCACCCGCGTTGATGCCGAGCGTGTCCGGCGCGGCGAGTGGGTTGCGGGTGACGCCCTGGATGAGCGTGCCCGCGACGCCGAGCGCGACCCCGGCGACCAGTCCGGCGAGGGTGCGCGGCAGCCGCGCGCCCCACAGCATCGCCTCGGCGTGCGGGTCGTCGTTACCCGCGAGCAAGCTCGCGATGTCGGCGATGCCGACGCCGGACGCGCCGAGTCCAAGATGGACGACGGTGACGGCGAGCAGCGCGCACGCGGCTGCGCCGCCCACCAACGCGACGGGTGGGCGGCGCAGCGCGGCACGCTTGGCCTTCAGCACGGTTTCGACGTCAGGCGGTGTAGGCCTTGGCGGTCTCGTCGAGTAGCTGCATCGCCGACAGCGGCCCACCGAACAGCCAGGTGCCCGGGTCGAGTGCGGCCACCTTGTCCTGCTTGACGAACGACAGGTCCTGCCAGGCGGCGTTGTCGGCGAGCACACTGGTGAACGGGTCGTCTGATTCCAGCGCGACGTAGAGGAAGTGGGCGTCGGAGTCGACCTTGGTCAGCCCCTCGACGCCGACCGTGGTCATGCCCCAGCTGTCCGGCTTGCCATCCCAGCCGTTCTCCAGCCCGGCCGATTCCAGCAGGGACGCCGCCATCGCGTCGCTGGTGAACATGCGGATGCCCGGCGCGCCTTCCGCCGTGTAGCCCTGCGCGAGCGCGAACGTGCTGCCCGACTCGCCAGCCTCGTCGAGCCTGCTCTTGACCTCGTCGACCTTCGCGTCCAGCTCGCCGAGCACCTCCTCGGCCTTGTCCTCCTTGCCGACGGCCTCCGCCAGCTCGGTGAAGTTCGTCTTCATCGTCTCCAGCTGCGGCTTCGTCGTCGGCTCGAAGGCCACGACCGGAGCGATCTCGTTGAGCTGGTCGAAGTTCGCGGTCAGCCGGTCGACATCGGACACGATCAGGTCGGGGTCGAGTGTCTTGATCTTCTCGATGCTCGGCTCCTGCCGGGAGCCGACGTCGGTGACGTCGTCCGGCAGCTGCGCCTCGGGCGCGGTGACCCAGTCGGCGTAGGCCTCGGTGTCGGCGGCGCCCACCGGCGTCACGCCCAGCGCGAGGAGCTCCTCGGTGTAGGACCACTCCAGCGAGACGACCTTGGTCGCCGGTTCCTCCAGCTCGACGTCTCCCTTGGCGGTCGCCACGGAGATCGGGCCGGAGTTGGCGTTGGTTGTCTCCTCGGCACCGGGGTCGGCGACCGTACCGCCGCCACATCCCGCCGCCAGCGCGAGCGCCACGGCGGCGCCACCCGCCGTCACCGCACGTACGAGGCTGTTCATGGAAGTTCCTCCTTGATTTTCGGGGTGTTGTGTTCGGGAACGTCTCTTCAGGACGCGACCGGAGGTCGCTGGGGAAAGCACGCCAGGTGGCCGGTCTCGGTGTCGCGGACGACGTTGACGCTGAGGCCGAACGCGCGCTCGATCGCATCGGAGGTCAGCACGTCCTCCGGCGGTCCAGAGCGCAACACCGTGCCGTCGCTGATGACCACGACGGTGTCGCCGTAGGCCGCGGCGTGCATGAGGTCGTGCAGCACGACGCCGCACGCGATGCCGTAGTCCCGCGCCAGGGTGCGCACCACGTCGAGGACGTCGAACTGGTGACGCAGGTCGAGGTAGGTGGTCGGCTCGTCGAGGAGCAGGATCTTCGCGCGCTGCGCGAGCACCGTGGCCAGCCAGGCGCGTTGCCGCTCGCCGCCGGAGAGTTCGTCGAGGCACTTGTCCGCGAGGGGGTGGGCGTCAGTGACCGAAAGCGCCCACTCGATCGACTCGCGGTCCTCGGCGGTGTGCCGGGCGAACGCGCCGCGATGGGCGTAGCGGCCGTGCCGGACCAGTTCGCGGACGGTGACACCCGCCGGGATCTGCGACGTCTGCGGCAGGAACGCCAGCCGCTGCGACAACGCGCGGCGCGAGAGCGAACCGAGCGGGACGCCGTCAACGCGCACGGTGCCGGCCAGCGGCGACAGCAACCCGGCGACGGTGCGCAGCAGCGTGGACTTGCCGCAGCCGTTCGGGCCGACAAGCAGGGTGACTTCCCCGGCCGCGAGCGTGAGGTCGACGTCGGTGAGGACGCGGCGTTTGCCATGCCCGACGGCGAGCTTGTCGGTCGCCACCCGCACATCACGAACAGTCACCAGTCACCTCCGATTCACCGGAAGGTGACCCTACCTTATTAGGTAAACCGAACCTAACTTCCGACGTCAGGTGATGTGGTTGTCCTGATCACACTCGACCGCGGGACCACCGCGGAGTGGCGGCGCGCCCGCCGTCCCTCACCTAGGCCAAAGCTCCTCCGCCGCCGCCTCGGCCGTCGCCCGTGACGCACCGAAGGCCAACACGTGGTGCGGGCCGAGCACCTCCCTCGGCGAGCCGACGTCGTGCTCGACGACGATCAAGTCCGGCCGCTCCCGCCGCGCCCGCGTCACGACGTCGCCCTGCCACGGGTACCGGTGGATGCCCCGCATGCTGACCACGACTCGACGTCCGGAGTGGGTGGCCAGGACCTCGGTGACCGGTGGACCGTCCTCGTCGAGCCGGATGACCGTGGTGCCAGGCAGCCGCGCCGCCAACGGCATGCCGATCCCCCATGGCACCTCCCCCGCCGCGATCGACGGTGGGTCCTGTAGTTCGAGCACCAGCGGCGGACCGGTCAGTCGGACGTCGCCTATGGCACGCACGGCCCGGTGCGTCGCCCGCGCTGTCGCCTCGGCCACAGCGCCATCGCTCACCGGAAACTGCCCGCGCGACCAGGCTCGCAACGCCCGCACCCGCCTGGCCGCCGCCGCGAGCCGCGTCTCGGACAATCGCCCAGAACGCACGGCATCGACCAGCGCGTCCGCCATGGTCTCCACCAGCTCCGGCCCGGTGGTATCGCCGCCGACACACAGCGCGTCCACCCCGGCTCGAACCGCCAGCACGGCTGCCTCGGCATGGCCAACGGTGCCGCTGATCGCGCGCATGTCCAGGCCGTCGGTCATCACGACGCCGTCGAACCCGAGCGTGTCACGCAGCAACCCGGTCACCACCGGCCGCGACAGCGTGCCCAGCTCATCGGAATCCAGCGCGGGTACCCGGACGTGCGCGGTCATCACGACCTTCGTGTCCGTCTTGATCCCCGCACGAAACGGCGGCAGCTCGACCCGCCGGATGACATCCAGCGGTTCGTCCAACACGGGCACGGTGAGGTGACTGTCCTCGCTGGTCCCACCGTGGCCCGGGAAGTGCTTGGCGGTCGCCGCCACGCCATGCCGCTGCTGCCCGGTCACGAACGCGGCGACGTGCCGGGACACCAGCTCCGGATCCGCGCCGAACGACCGCGCCCCGATGACGGGATTCTCGGCGTTGGTGTCGACGTCGGCGACCGGCGCGAAGTTGAGGTCGATGCCGCACCGCCGGAGCCGTCCGCCCAGTTCGGCGGCCACCTCCTCGGTGAGCGCCGGGTCGTCCAGCGCGCCGAGCGCGGCGTTGCCCGGCAAGGACGACCCCACAGCGGCGTCGAGCCGGGTGACGTCGCCGCCCTCCTCGTCGATCGCCACCAGCAACCCGGCAGCTCGCAGGGAGGACGTCAGCTCGGCTACGCCGTCGTCGCCAAGGTCAGGGTCGATGTTGCGGCCATAGAGCACCACACCGCCAAGCCCGTCGGCGGCAAGCCGTCCGACCCAGGACGGCGGCACGGTCGTCCCCACGAAACCGGGGAACAACGTCGTCAGCGCGAGGGAACGCAGATCAGTCATGTCAGCCTTTCACCGCGCCGGTCACCAGCCCGCTGGCCATCCGGCGTTGCACGAACAGGAAAAAGATCAGCACCGGGACCGCGATGAGCACCGAACCGGCCATGATGCCCGCCCAGTCGTCCGCGCGGTTCGCCTCGGTGAACGTGCGCAACCACAGCGGCAACGTCCGATTCTCCGGCCGGGACATGACGACGAGGGCGAGCGCGAACTCGTTCCACGCCTGCACGAACCCGAACACCCCGCTCGCCGCGAGACCGGGTGCGAGCAGCGGTAGCGTGACACGGAAGAACGCCTGGACGCGGCCGCAGCCATCGACGAGCGCCGCCTCTTCCAACTCGAACGGCACGCCCGCGATGAACCCGCGCAGCATCCAGATCGTGAACGGCACCACGGTCGCGATGTAGAGCAGCGACAACCCGACGACGCTGTTCAGCAACTGCCAGCCCTCCAGCATCTTGTACTGGGAGATGAACAGGCCCTCGACCGGGATCATCTGCACCACGAGCACCGTGACGATGAAGCTCTTGCGCCCCCGGAAATGGAACCGCGACACCGCGAGCGCGGCGAAGAACGCGAACAGCAGCGCGACACCGATCGTGATCGCGGTGACCATCGCGGACACCCGCAACGCCGCGAAGAACCCGCTGTCGAACGCCCTGCCGTATGCGGCGAAACCGCCGTCGCTTGGCCAGAACGTCGGTTCGTCGCTGCGGATCTGGTTGTAGGGCAGCAGCGAACTGTTGATCATCCAGTACACCGGGAACGCCCACAGCAGCGCCAGCACCACGGCGAGCACGCTGTAGCTCCTGCGGCGCGCCGTCGATGTCACGAGCCCCGTCATAGCCCCTCCTCCCGGGCGAGCAGCCGCACGTACGCCAGGCTCAGCAGCACGGTGACCAGCAGGATGAAAATGGACGCCGCGCTAGCCATGCCGAACTGGCCCTGCCCGATACCGAGCCGGTAGATGTAGGTGCCGATCAGGTTGGTGTCGCGGGTGATGCCACCCGCGTCCTGCAGCACGAAGATCTGCGTGAACACCTTGAGGTCCCAGATGATCTGCAGCAGCCCGACGATCAGCAGCACCGGCTTGATCAGCGGCACCGTGATCAGCCAGAACCGCCGCCGGGCGCTCGCGCCGTCGATCGCCCCCGCCTCATGCAGCTCGCCGGGCACCTGGGTGAGTCCCGCGTAGACACTGAAGGCGACGAACGGCACGCTCATCCAGGTCACCACGACGGCGGCGACCACGAAGAACGACAGCGGCTCGATCAGCCACGAGTGTCCAGCGAACTGGTCAAACCCGAGCCGCACCAGCAACCAGTTGATCACGCCGTACTGCGAGTCGAACAACCACTGCCACACGGTCAACGACGCGAGGTGCGGCATCGCCCACGCCAGCAGCAACGCCAGTTGCAGCGGCAGCCGCGCCGCCCGCGAGACGTGCGTCATCAGCACCGCGAGCGCCGTGCCGACCACCATCGTCAGCCCGGCGACGGCCAGGCAGAACGCGATCGACCGGCCGATGACCTGCCACAGGTAGGCATCGCTTGCCAGCCGCGCGTAGTTGTCGAAGCCGACCCACTCCGGCGGCTGGCCGAACTGCTGGGCCAGCCCATACTCCTGGATCGACAGCACGACCTGCCTGGCGAGCGGGTAGCCCATCGCCGCGAGCAGCACAAGCACGGCCGGCACAAGCAGGACGTACGGGAAGGTGGCAGGGCGCCGCGATTGCCGCGCCGACGTCACGGCGCCCCGCCTTGCTCGACGAAGCACCTCAGCTACTCGCGAGCAGTCCGGTGATGGTCTCGTCGGCCTCGGCGGCGAGCTTCTCGACGTCCTGTCCGTGCGCGATCCCGACGAACAGGTCCTCTAGCACCCGCGAGCCCTCGACCTTCGCCCAGCCAGCGGCGGCGGGGGTGAGCTTGGCGTTGGTCACCGCGGCCCTTGTCGCCTCGGCGAACTCGTCGTCACCCAAGTGCTCGGCCAGCGACACCTTGGCAGGCGTCAGGCCGTTCTCGGCGTACTGTGTCTGGAACTCGTCGCTGAGCATCAGCTCGACCAGATTCTTGGCGAGGTCCTGGTTGGGCGACTTCGCCGACACCGCGATGTTCGACCCGCCGAGCAGCACCGGAGCGGGCTCGCCATCCGAGCCGGGTAACGCGAACACGCCGACCTTCTTCGCGAGCTTCGGGCAGCCGACCTCCTTGTCGGCGAGGCTGCCCATGACCCAGCCGGGCCGCAGCATCATGCCGATCTGACCGGCGCAGAACGGCACCTCCGGCTCGGCCTCGTTGCCGTCCTTCGGCGCACCGGACGCCTGCTGGAACAGCGTCCGCACCCGCTCCAAACCGTCGATCGAGTCCGGAGTGGACAGTGCACCTCGCCAGCCGCCGTTCTCCTCGACCGCGAGCGCGCCGCCCGCGTCCCATACGAACGCCACGCCGTCGCGCCAGTCCTGGCCGGGCAGCCAGAAACCGGAGAAGCCCTTGACGTCGGAGTTGTCCTCCTTCAGCGTGATCGCCGCGTCGACGAACTCCGACATCGTCTCCGGGACGTCGAGGTCCGACTTCTCGAACAGATCCTTGCGGTAGAAGACGTATGCCGATCCGGCGTAGAGCGGCACGGCGAAGGTCTTGCCGTCCGCGCTGCCCGCCTCGACGAACCCGGACAGCAGGTCGTCCCCGCCGAGTTCCGGCAGCATGCCGGTGATGTCGCTGAACGCGCCGGCGGTGCTGAAAGTAGCCGCCTGGGTGTTGCCCACCTCCACGACGTCCGGGGTCTCACTCTCGCTGGACAGCGACGTCGTCAGCCGGTCGACAAGGCCTTCCCACTGCTGTTCCTCGATGGTCAGCGTGGCGCCGGGGTTTTGTTCCTCGAAGGTCTCGGTCAGCCAGTCGCGCATCGGCTGCGGGGTGTCCGGACCGTTGAGCCAGAGCCGGATCTCCGTCGGGCCGCTCGGTTCGTCGGCCGCGGACTGATCCGTCCCACCGCCGCACGCGGTCGCGGCCAACGCGATGGCCGCGAGACTACATAGAAGACGTTTCACGGGTTGTCCCTCCGTGGGATTGAGTTGCGGGGCGCGCGACCATGCGCGGCGCCGGGTTCTCGAAGGGCGTGCGGGTCGTGACGTACTCACGCCACGACCCGCACGGTCCTCGCAACCACCTGCCCGCCGGTGTCTGCGTTGTGCGGGGCCGATCGACCCCTCTGGTAAACTAACAGGAAACTTTCCTATTCGGAAGACCCGAATATGTATCGCAAGGAGATGCGCGATGAGCCGACGTCCGGGCACCCCTCAGCTCCTCCGCGAGCTCAACGACCGCGCCGCGTTGGAACTGCTGCTCGACGCCGGTCCGCTGACCCGAGCCCAGATCGGTGAGCGAACCGGGTTGTCCAAGGTCACCGCGTCGCAACTGCTCTCGAGGCTCCAGGAGCGTGGATTGATCGGGCTCGTGGGCGAGCAGGCGGGCGGCAGGGGCCCGAACGCGGCGCTGTACGGGGTGCTTCCCAGTAGCGCCTACGTCGCGGGCCTCGACGTCGGTCCGAACTCGGTCACGGTCGGCATCACCGATATCACCGGCTCGCAGGCCACCGAGGTGACCGTCGACCCGAACGGCCAGGCTGAGCCGGTGCGCGTCGTCCACGACGCTCTCGCACGCGCTTGCGCCTCGGCGGGCGTGGCGGAAACGCAGCTCAACGCCGTCGTCGTCGGCACGCCAGGTGTGCTCGACCCATGCACTGGCGACATGCGGTTCGCGTTCGACCTGCCGCACTGGCATGAGGGTGTCCTTGACGGCCTCCGCAACGACCTGCGACGTCCGGTGCTGATCGAGAACGACGTCAACCTGGTGGCGATCGCCGAGCGCGAGTACGGCGCAGCGAGAGACGTCGACGACTTCTGTCTCATCTGGATCGACCGCGGCGTCGGCATGGCGATCATGCTGGGCAGGCGGCTGTATCGGGGGCGATCCGGTGGCGCGGGCGAGATCGGCTACCTGCCGGTGCCTGGGGTGCCGCTGCCCGACTCGGTCCGGGAGTCGCAGTCCTGGGGAAAACCAGCGCTCGCCGGCGGGTTCGGCTCGCTGGTCGGCGCCGACGCCGTGGTCGAGCTCGCCCGCGAGCACGGGATTGGCGCGCCGAGCGCCGTCGAGTGCGTAACGGCCGCCGTGTCCGATGTGGATGCTCAAGCGGGGTTTCTTGACGAGCTGGCCACTCGCATCTCGCTCGGTGTGGCGTCCGTCGGCATCGTGCTGGACCCGGAGTTGCTGGTGATCGCGGGCCAACTGGGCCGCGCGGGTGGCTCACAGCTCGCCACCCGAGTGAACCGTGCGGTGGGGCGGATCTGTCCGGTCACACCACACATCGCGGTGACGGAGGTCGACGGCAACCCCGTGCTGCGCGGTGCCATCTACGCCGCACTGGAGCGAGCGCGCGAGGAACTGCTGGATTCCACCACAGCGACGTAACCGCTGCTCCATTCGCGGTCATTCCGGTGTGACGGACTTGACAATTCCCGCGCGATCACCGCCAATGTGTCGCACACCTGCCCGCCTTCTTGTCTGCCCGAGGCAAGGAGGCACATGTCCACGATTCGATGGCACCTCGTCGCCCTCTTCGTCGCCATCGGCACGGTCATCACCGCGCTGGCGGTGGTGCCCGCCAGTGGCGCCACTGGCGTCACGGCGAGCTTCACCCTGAGCAGCGACTGGGACACCGGCTACGAAGGTAAGTACACCATTTCCAACGGCGGGTCCAGCTCGATATCGAGCTGGACCGTGGAGTTCGATCTGCCGTCAGGACAACGGATCAGCTCGCTGTGGGACGGCGACCACACCGTCGACGGTCAGCACGTCACCGTGCGGAACCTGAGCTGGAACGGCACCGTCGAGGCGGGCGGACAGGTCAGCTTCGGTTTCGTCGTCAACTACAGCGGCGAGTACGCGGCGCCGACCGGCTGCCTGATCAACGGCGAGCCGTGTGACGGGGGGACTCCCCCGCCCACGACGTCTCCTACGACTACGACGAGCACCACTACGAGCACGACGTCGCCGACGACCACGACGACAACTCCACCGCCGAACACCGGGGACGCCAAGAACCTCGGGTATTTCACCGAGTGGGGCGTCTATGGTCGCGACTACCACGTGAAAGATGTCCACACCAGCGGATCGGCGGACAAGCTCACGCACATCAACTACGCCTTCGGCAACGTGCAGAACGGCGAGTGCACCATCGGCGACAGCTACGCCGCCTACGACAAGTTCTACGATGCGGCGTCCAGTGTGGACGGTGAGGCCGATACCTGGGACACCGGTGCGCTGCGCGGCAACTTCAACCAGCTGCGCAAGTTGAAGGAGATGTATCCCGACATCAAGATCCTCTGGTCCTTCGGCGGCTGGACCTGGTCCGGCGGTTTCGGTGAGGCCGCGCAAAACCCAGCGGCGTTCGCCGAGTCGTGCTACCAACTGGTCGAGGATCCCCGGTGGGCCGACGTCTTCGATGGCATCGACATCGACTGGGAGTACCCGAACGCCTGCGGGAAGAGCTGCGACACCAGCGGGTACGACGCGTACACGGACCTGATGAGCGCGTTGCGCGACCGGTTCGGCTCCGACGCGCTGGTCACCGCGGCGATCACTGCCGACGCCTCCGACGGCGGCAAGATCGACGCCGCCGACTACGCCGGCGCCGCGCGGTACGTCGACTGGTACAACGTGATGACGTACGACTTCTTCGGCGCGTGGGCGGCGCAGGGCCCCACGGCTCCGCACTCGCCGCTGACCGCCTACGACGGCATCCCGCGGGAGGGCTTCAACTCCGACGCGGCCATCACGAAGCTCACCGGCATGGGCATTCCGTCGGAGAAGCTGTTGCTGGGCATCGGGTTCTACGGTCGCGGCTGGACCGGCGTGACGCAGTCCGAGCCCGGCGGCTCCGCGACCGGCGCGGCACCGGGCACGTACGAGGCCGGTGTCGAGGACTACAAGGTACTCGTCGAGCGGTGCCCCACCACCGGCACCATCGCTGGCACCGCCTACGCCCACTGCGGTGAGGAGTGGTGGAGCTACGACACGCCAAGCACCATCGGCGGGAAGATGTCGTACGTCCGGGATAACGGGCTTGGCGGCGCGTTCTTCTGGGAGCTCTCCGGGGACACCACGGACGGGGAGTTGATCAGCGCCATCGCGAGCGGGCTCGGCTAGGCCGGGTCGGGCGCCGGGTGCCCTGCCGACGTCCGACTCCCCACCGCAGTCGATCTGAAGACGTTTCGGTTGCTCCAGCGACCGAAACGTCTTCAGATCAACATCGCCATCGCCGAACTCCACCACGCCGCAGGCCACGCTCAACCTGATCGCCGACGCGATCGGGTGAGTGCCGCACAGCGTACGACGTGAACTGCACCAGCCGCCTACCGTCAATCGTCAGCTCGTTGTGTCGGTCGAGATCGGCGTCCCAATTCCGCACTTCCAGGTGCGGCAAACCGTGGATTTCGGCGGACAGATCGTAGTCCTCCCAGTCGGCGTCCAGGTAGTACCTGCCATCGGGCCGGCGGACAACGCGCTGGCGGGTCGGCGACGGAAGCCCACGCTGGCGCAAGATCCGATCGAACGCTCGCTCGGGCAATGACTGAATACCGCCCTCGGCATCGTCGATCGTCTCACTGATCAACGAACGATGTCGGCACTGGCCGCGCCGCGCCAAGGCGTCCCGGAGCCGATCAGGGATGGTGAGTCCCTGCTGGACAACGGCCAGCAGCGGCGCACGTGCCACACGCGGACTGCGTGCGGTGCTGGCCATGTCGAGCACGCTGCGTTCTACGCACGTGCGTCGCGGTGTGCGGAGCGGGTGGAACTCTTCTGGTCCTAACCGGCTCGACCGAAGCACGGTCACGCCCTCCCGGCGAAACCCGCGCTGCCCATGTGGAACAACGACGTACGTCCGGGTCGATTCGAATCCACGCAACCCCTCCAGTCCTGCGGCCGTAGGTCCAGCCAGCGCCGAGCCAGGCGGGGCGGCAAGCAAGCACACCCACATTTCCTCCTCCGTGGTGAGCGGGCCGTTGTGTGCCACGAGCACGCCTCGGTGCGGTCGTTGCCAACGTCCACTTGCGACGCGCGCACGGATTTCACCCGTCGTCATGAACGTCTGCGCCTCCCTGATTGTCAGGACACTGCTCTGGTTGTCGACCGTCGTCATGGCGTCCACGATCGCCGTGCTCGACGTCCGCCGGGGCAGTCCGGCGATAGTGTGGACAAACTGAGGTGCCGCTGGAGCCGGTCGCGTCCTGCGAGGCCGCGGTGGGTACATCGTCGGGACGGACGCGCAGCGGTATGGCGGACTGTGAAGACGTTTGGGTCGTTATGGCAACCGAAACGTCGTCAGATCAACTCCCGGCTACGCTGCCCACCTAGCGCCCCATCGTCCGCACCCGCCGGTCAGCACCGTCACGGTCGCACCTCCCGTCCGATCGCGTGCCACGCCAGCAGGCCAGCACCCAGGCACCCGGCGCGCTCCCCCAGCTCAGCGGCCACGACATGCGGCACACGCTGGAATGTCAGCCGCTCTGCCAGCCGTGCCCGCAGCGGCTCAAGCAGCTGGTCCCCCGAGGTCGCCAGCCCGCCGCCGACCACGATCAACTCCGGCGCGAGCACGCACAGACACACCCGCAGCGCCTCCGCCAGCCCGATCACGGCGGCGTCCCACACCGCGACGGCGTGGACGTCACCCGCGACCGCCCGCGCGGCCACCTCCGCCGCGGCGACCCGCTCGCCTGTACGCAAGGCGTATCGCCGGGCGATCGCCCGCGCCGATGCCGTCGCCTCCAGACACCCACGAGCACCACACGCGCAGGCGTCGCCGCCCGGCTCGACAACGATGTGCCCGATCTCCCCGGCGTATCCACCGCCGCTGTAGGCCGTGCCGCCCAGCATCACCGCACCCGCGATCCCGGTGCCGATCGCCAGGAACAGGTGGTCACCAGCATCACGCCCCGCGCCGAGCACCGCTTCGGCCAGCCCGCCGGCGCGGACGTCGTGGCCGAACGCTACCGGCAGGTCGACACGCTTCTCCACGAGCGCACGCATCGGCGCGTCACGCCAGCCGAGGTTGCCCGCGAGCAGCACCGTTCCAGAGTGCTCGTCCACGAGGCCAGGTGTGACGACGCCGAGCGCGACCGGGGCCGGTCCACGCGCCTGGACCGCGTCCGTCAGCTCGTCCGCGAGCGCGGCGACCTGGTCCGCGACCTGCTCCGCGCCACGCGACGTCGGCACCGTCACCGCGGCGTTGGCTGTGCCGCGCGCGTCCACAACGGCGGCCTTCACCGACGTCCCGCCGACGTCGACCGCGACGACACAGTCCGCAGATGCCATGCCTAACGGTATCCGGGCTCAGGCGGTCAGGATGATCGACCGGGCGAGATTGCGCGGATGGTCGGGATCAACGCCGTACCGGCCGGCGAGCGCCACCGCGAGCCGCTGCACCCGAATCACTTCCGCGAGCGGGTCGCGATCGGACGCCACCCACAGCGCGCCGGTGCGGCGGACCTCGTCCGCGAGCCCGCGCGGTGGCGTGCCGAGCGTCCACACCACGCTGCGTTCGTCGCTCACGCTGATTGGACCGTGCCGATACTCCATGCCCGGGTACGACTCCGCCCACGCCAGCGCCGCCTCTCGCAGTTTGAGCGCGGCCTCGTTCGCTAGGCCGACCGTCCACCCCGTGCCGAGGAACGTGAACTGCGTGCGCTCCACGGACCCGGTGGGCAGTTCGTCCGCCAGCGCCGCCTCGCCATCCGCGATCAGGGCATCGACGTCGAGACCAAGATGTGCCCGCAGCAACACCAGCGCGCAGGTCGCGGACCGCGTTTGCACCACGGACCGCTCGTCGGCGAAGTCCAGCACGAGCGCCCGGTCGGCGACGTCCACGACCGGCGTGTCCGGGTCAGCTGTGAGCACTGTCGTCGGAACCGTGCCACGCAGCCGGGTCAGCAAGTCGACGACCTCCGTCGTCGTACCAGAGCGGCTCAGCGCGACAACGGCGTCGTAGCGACGAGCAGGCATCTCCGACGCCGGGAACGCGTCCGTCTCACCGTGGCCGCTGGCCTCCCGCAACGCCGCGTACGTCTGCGCCATGTAAAGCGACGTGCCGCACCCGACGACGGCGACGCGCTGCCCCGGGCGCGGCAGAACGTCCAGGTTGACCGCGGCCAGCTCGGCGGCCTTGCGCCACAGCGGCGGCTGGCTCGCGAGTTCGACGTCGATATGCGTCATGAAGGTCCCCTTCTAGAGTGGTGATCCAACGGCGAGGTGCGCGACTCTGCGCGTTTATGCACAATATTGACAGATTCACGCACACTCGCGCAACGACGCGGAGAGGGAGACATGAGCAAGTACAGCCGTCTCAACAGGTTGCTCGACCTGCTCGCCGAGCGCGGCGCACTAGACGTCGACGATGCGGCGCGCGAACTGGACGTCTCCCCCGCGACCATCCGCAGAGACCTTGACACACTCGCCAGCCAGCAGCTCCTGACCCGCACCCACGGCGGCGCGGTACCGAACGCGACGGCATACGACCTGCCATTGCGCTACAAGAGCGCCAAGCACGCGCCGGAGAAGCAGCGCATCGGCAAGGCAGCCGCCGAACTGGTCACGCCGGGCGCCATCGTGGCCAGCAATGGCGGGACGACCACCACCGAGGTCGCCCGCCACATCGCGACGTCGTCTGCGCTACAGACCTCCGGCAGCCACGTCACGTTCGTGACTAACGCGCTCAACATCGCCAACGAGTTGACCGTGCGCCCGCATCTCAAGGTCGTTGTCACCGGCGGCGTCGCGCGTACCCAGTCGTACGAGCTGATCGGCCCGTTGGCCACGCCGATCCTGGAACGGCTCAGCCTTGACGTCGTCTTCCTCGGTGTGAACGGTATCGACGCCGAGTCCGGCGCGTGCGCCCACCACGAGGGCGAGGCCAGCATCAACACCCTCATGGTCGCCCGTGCCAAGCAGGTCGTCGTGGTCGCGGATGGATCCAAGCTCGGCCACAGTGCGTTCGCGCGGATCTGCCCGATCGACGACGTCGATGTGCTGGTCACCGACGCGAACGCCCCCTCGGACGCGGTCAGCCGCATCGAGCAAGCAGGCGTCCGAGTCATCAAGGTGTGAGCGTTCCTGCACGAACGGACTCAGAACACGCATGGTCACGCACTAACGTGGGTGCAACAGACCCACCGGGCACGGCGCGTGGTACAGCACGGCGTGGCTGACGGAACCGAGGATGATCCGGTCAAGCAGACCACGGCCATGCGTACCCACCACCAGCAGCTGCGCGTTCGCCGCGGCATCCATCAGCGCCCCCGAGGGCTGGCCGACGACGACCTCGGTCTCGACGTCCTTCGCTGGGTGCTCTTCCAGCAGCCGCTCCACCCGAAGCGCCACCGCGTCCGCTGTCGGTTTCGACCCCTCCTCTTCCTCGAGCAACGGCTCGCGGGGAAGCGCCGGCACCGTGGGCGAACCGGGCGGCAGGTGCGAGGTGCCGGCCACCACGTGCACCACCCGCACGGGTGCGCCGTGACGGCTGGCGAAGTCGAACGCGAACTCCACCGCACGATCGCCCGCCGCCGTCCCGTCCAGACCCGCGATCACCGGCGCCGTGCTTGGCGTGGTCTGCTCACCACGGACGACGACGATCGGTACGCGCACCGTCCTGACCAGCGCGGCCGCGGTAGAGCCCAGCACTACGCGGGACAGAGCGCCGAGTCCGCTCGCGCCGAGCACCAGCAGCCGAGGCGCGCTGGCGTCGACGATGTCGGGAATCGTCTCATCAGCGCGGCCCTCGGAAACTTGAGTGTGCACTGACAGGTCCGGATGGCTGGCACGCACCTTCGCGGCCATGTCGGCCACCTGATCGGAGGCGTGCCGTCTGAGGCGCTCGTCGTAGCTCCCCATCATCGACACGGACCACTCGTACGACTGCACGATCACCAGGTCCCGCTCGCTCGATGTGGCTTCCGAGGCCGCCCACAGCACCGCCCTACGGGAGTGGTCCGAGCCATCGAACCCGACAAGCACTGCATCCTGCGGAAGTGACTGCGGTTCGGACATCTGCTCCCTCCTTGTCGAGTTTCTGGCAGCAGCGCCAACCACGGCGACGCCGCGGACGGTGTTCCCCCTCGTCCGGGTAGGTAATCCTGGTCACGGCATTCGGACTGAATCAGCTCAAACCGCGCTGGAATTCGCGGTATTGCCGCCTAGACGTCCCAATCGTGCCTTGATGGGGCAGTGGATTTGCCAATCGTGCTGGTGGCAGCCTCAAATAGTGCCCCTGCCCACCCCCGACTCATCCAAGGATGGTGCTGTGAGCGCTGGCGCATGGCCCTCATCCACGCTGTCCACACGGCGAGCCGTGGCGAACCACCACCGGACGGCGCTGCTACGACTCGCACTGTGTTTCGGGATGCTCATCGTGGTGCTCGGCCAAGTGTGGGTCAACAGCGGAGTGCTGATCGTTATCGATCGCGCCGCCCGTACGCTGGTCGACGCAGAGCAGTATCCGATCCTCACCGCCATCGCGCTTGGCGCTGATCACATCGGGCAGCGCGAGCCGATCGCTGGCGTGCTGCTCGGCTGCGCGGCGACGTTGGCTCGGTACCAACGCACGTGGCGGCCGATCGTGCTCAGCATCGCCGCGCTGCTCGCCGTCAACTTCGTCGTGGGCGTACTCAAGATCAGCTACGGGCGGGGAAAGCCGCAGTTCGGCGACACCGCGCCGTTCGTGGACGGCATGATCTTCCCGTCCGGCCACACCGCCAACGTCGTGATCACATGGGGACTGCTCGCCTACATCCTCATCACGTACGGCTACCTGCGACGACGCCGCGCCGCCATCCGCATCGTCATCACGTTGTCGCTGCTGATGGGCCTGATCTCGTGGTACCTAGACACGCACTGGGTCACCGACATCATCGCGGGCTGGCTCATCGGCGCCATCCTGTTGCAAGGACTGATCCTCATCGACACGATGTGGCGCTGGCGCCCACCGCGCACTGCCGCGTTGGCCGAGCTGCCGACCGAGGTGATCCGCTTTCCCGACTCGCCAGCTGAGCTCCGCACCACAGAACCGACGGGCGTGCGCTGACTCGTTGCCCACAGTGTTAGCTTTGCCTAAGCTATCCTTGACCTGATCTAGTGACGACAACGCACCGGCACGCCGGTTCTTCAGACCGGTAGCAAGCCGGTCTAGTGAGGAGTGCGATGCGCTCGCCCGTGCTTGCCGTAGTGGCGGCTTCCCTGTTCGCCGTCGGTGGCTGCGGAATCGTGTCCGGCGACGAAGCTGACCTCCAGGTGTACACCGGTCGGCATTACGACCTGGAGCAGGCGTTCACGATGTTCACCGACGAAACCGGCATCACCGTCGAGTTCCTGAGCGGCTCTGACGCCGAGCTTCGCGAACGCATCACGGCCGAGGGCGAGAACACACCCGGCGACATCTACATGACCGTCGACGCGGGCAACCTCTGGAAGGCGGCAGAGGATGGTCTGCTCGCCACACTCGACTCCGCGAAGCTCACCGACGCCGTGCCCGAGGGGCTGCGCGACCCCGACCAGCGCTGGTACGGGCTGGCAATGCGCGCTCGGACCGTGATGTACAACCCGGACGAGGTCTCACCATCCGAGTTCGCCGACGAGCACACCTACGCCGACCTGGCCGACCCGAAGTGGCAGGGGCGGCTCTGCATGCGGGAGTCCACCAGCCCATACACCCAATCGCTCGTCGCCGCCATGATCGACGAACACGGCAAGGAGCGCGCCACCGAGATCGTCCAGGGCTGGGTCGACAACAACGTCGAGATCTTCAGCAACGACGTCCAGATCCTGGAGAACATCGACGCCGGAACTTGCGACGTCGGCATCACCAATCACTACTACCTCGCCCGCCTGCTCGCGGACAATCCCGACCTGTCGGTGACGCCGTTCTGGGCCAACCAGGACGGCCGCGGTACCCACGTCAACATCTCCGGCGCTGGCGTGATCACCAACTCCGACAACAAGAAGCAGGCCAGGCAGCTCATCGAGTGGCTGGCCACCGACGGACAGAACGCGTTCGTCGACGGCAACCACGAGTACCCGGTCAACCCGGACGTCGAGCCCGAACCGATCATCGCCGACTTCGGCGAGTTCGACTTCGAACCGATCAACGCCCAGGCATACGGCGAGCTGAACAGCACGGCCATCGAAGTCATGAACGAGGTCGGTTACGAGTGACGACGACCTCCCCCGCCCCGCCGCGCGCGACGCCGGAACCCCCGGCCCGCGCGCGGCGGCGTACCGGCAGGCGGTTCGGCTGGACGCTGCTGGTCGTGGCGGTAGCGGTGCTCGTCGTCATCCCGGTCGCCGAGGTCACGGCCGGGACGCTCACCCCGACGCCGCACGTCTGGGCGCGGCTGTGGGCCACAGTACTGCCCGGCATGATCGGCGACACGCTCCTGCTGATGCTGGGTGTCACCATCGGCACGGTGGTGCTTGGCGCGGGGCTGGCGTGGCTGGTGACCGTGCACCGATTCCCCGGCAGCCGGGTGTTCCGCTGGCTGTTGGTGCTGCCGCTCGCGATGCCCGCCTACGTGCTGGGGTTCGTCTTCCTCGCGATCTTCGACGCGCCCGGTCCGGTGCAGTCCGGACTGCGCTCGGCGTTCGGACCAGACGTCTGGTTCCCGGACGTCCGCTCGTTGCCCGCCGCCGCGCTGGTGCTCTCGCTGAGCCTGTATCCGTACGTCTACCTGCTGGTGCGCTCGGCGTTGCTGGAGCAGGCGCCCGCGACGTTCGAGGCAGCCCGCATGCTCGGCGCGAGCCGGAGCCGAGCCGCCATCCGGGTCGTCCTGCCACTGGCCCGGCCGTCGCTCGCCGCGGGGCTGGCGCTGGTGCTGATGGAGACGCTCACGGATTTCGCCACGGTGTCGTACTTCAACGTGCAGACCGTGTCCGTCGGCGTTTACCAGGTGTGGAAGGGCCAGTTCGACCGCGCCGCCGCCACCGAGCTGGCGGGGCTGGTGCTGCTCTTCGCCGTCGCCGTGATCGCGGCCGAACGGCTGCTGCGCGGCAGGGCACGCTACCACCAAAAGGGCGGCCGGGGTCGCGGGCTCGCCACCGTGCGGCTCACCGGCGCGCGCCGCTGGCTGGCGACCGCCACCTGTGCCGTCGTGCTCGCCGCCGCGTTCGGGTTGCCCGCCGTCCAGCTGCTGTGGTGGTCCGGCGCCGACCTCATGGCTGGCGCGACCACTCTGCTCGACCCCCGCTACGCGGGCTATGCCACCAACAGCCTCGTCATCGGCACGATCGCCGCCGTGAGCTGTGCGGTGATCGGCCTGCTCATCGCGCACAGCACCCGCATGACCAGCGGCAGACTCACCAGGATCGCCGCACAGGTCACGACCGTCGGCTACGCCATCCCCGGCGTCGTCGTCGCGATCGGCGTGCTGATCGCGTTCGCGCACCTCGACACCGGGCTGGAAGCGCTCGGCGTTCCCGGCGGTACCGGCCTGCTGGTGACCGGCTCGGTCATCGGCATCATTTACGCCTACATCGTGCGGTTCCTCGCGTTGAGCTACCACAGCATCGACGCCAGCTTCACCAAGGTCAGCCCCTCGATGACGGCCTCGGCGCTGTCGCTCGGCGCGGCTCCGGCGCGGGTACTGCGCAGGGTGCACCTGCCGCTGGTGCGCACCGGCGTTGTCACGGCGTTGGTGCTGGTGACCATCGACGCGCTCAAGGAGCTACCGATCGTGTTGCTGCTGCGGCCCTTCGGGTTCGACACGCTCTCGGTGTGGACGTACCAGCTGGCCTCGGAAAGCCGCTGGGAGAGCGCGGCGCTGCCCGCGCTGACGATCGTGGCGGTGGCGCTGGTCCCCGTCGTACTGCTGATCGGCAAGGACCGTCTGGAGGGAGCACGGTGAACGCGCTGGAACTCGACGGGGTCCGCAAGGACTACGGCACGGTACCCGCCGTGAGCACGTTGGACCTCAACCTCGGCGAGGGCGAGATACTGGCGCTGGTCGGGCCGTCCGGCTGCGGGAAGTCCACATTGCTGCGACTCATCGCCGGGCTGGAGGAGCCCGACGCGGGCACGGTGCGGATCGGCGGTGACGTCGTGGCCGGGGACGGCGTGTGGCGCCCACCGGAGCGCCGCGACGTCGGCATCGTGTTCCAGGACCACGCGCTGTTCCCGCACCTGACCGTGGCGGAGAACGTCGCGTTCGGACTCACCGGACTGTCCGGCGCTCGACGTCGGGAGCGCGTGGCCGAGGCCCTTGCCATGATCGCGATGTCGCACTTGGCGGACCGCTACCCGCACGAGCTGTCCGGCGGCGAGCAACAGCGGGTCGCGCTCACCCGCGCGCTCGCGCCCCGGCCCGAGCTGCTGCTGCTCGACGAGCCGTTCTCCAACCTAGACCGGCACCTGCGCACGCAGGTTCGGGCGGACACCTTGGAGCTGCTGCGCAAGACCGGCACGCCCGCCGTGTTCGTCACCCACGACCAGGCCGAAGCGCTCGCCGTTGGCGACCGCGTCGCGGTGATGCGCGCGGGCCGCATCGAACAGCTCGGCGCACCCGAGCCGGTGTTCCACACGCCGACCAACCGGTTCGTGGCGACGTTCATGGGCGACGCGGACTTCCTGCCCGCGACGTTGGCAGGCGACACGCTCGTGACCGAAGCCGGGTCGGTGCAGGCGCCGGAGGACGTCGTCGGTCGGGTGGATGCCCTGGAGGTCATGGTGCGCCCGCACGAGGTGGTGCTGCGGCCCGCCGACGATGGCACTGACGGTGCCGCCCGCGTCATCGACACGGAGTTTCAGGGTGGGTTCATCCTGCACACGGTGCGGCTGGACTCCGGGCGGCAGTTGCGGTCACTGCAACCGCACACCACCCACTACCCCATCGGCACCCGGCTGCACGCGGAGCTGTCCTACGGCCACCCGCCCGCCGTGCTGCCGAACCACGACGCGGCCGCTACCAACGGCCACCACCGGGAACCCGCGCGGCCGCGGTAGATCACCGAGCGGCCGTGCGCAGAATGGCGTCGGCGGAGCGGTCGACGTCCTCGGCCGTGGTGGCATAGTTCGACACCCGAGACGCGCAGTAGACGTCGCCCGCGCCACGTCGTCGGGCGGCGCGACCGCTCGATCCGGCAGGCCCCTCCGCGTCCGTGCTCTTGCCGCGACGTAGGTCGCCCAAGCCGGCCCCGCCTTGCGGCGCTCTAGGGGTTATGTCATAGTAGATATTTGGTCACTGAATGTCGCGGGGATGCCGCAACACACGAGGGGATGGACGATGAAGCGCCTACCGGGACGGACGCGGCAACGTATGGTCGACAGCGCCGTGACGCTGCTGCGAGAACGTGGCGCGTCCGGCGTCAGCATCGACGCCGTCCTCGCGCACAGCGGCGCGCCGCGCGGGTCGGTGTACCACCACTTCCCCCACGGCCGGAACGAAATGGTGCTCAGCGCGGTGCGGCAGGCGGGCAACGAGATCGGCAGGCACATCCGGCCCACCGCCGGTGAGCCGCACGTTGTGCTCGACGGCTTCGTCGACTACTGGCGACGCACGCTGACCGAAAGCAGCTTCCAGGCCGGGTGCCCCGTCGTCGCGCTCGCCGTCGACAACCGGGGCGACCTACCCGAAGCCGCCGACGCCGTCCGCGAGATCTTCTGGGCGTGGCAGGAGAAACTGCGCGAGCTGTTGATCGCTGCCGGACTCCCCTCCGAGCGCTCGAAGCGGCTGGCGAAGGTCGCGGTCGCGGCGATCGAGGGCGCGGTCGTGCTCTGCCGCGCGGAACGCAGCACCGAGCCGCTGGACGTCGTCGTTGAGGAACTGACACCGCTCTTCCAGTGACCCGGGCGGCCAGGGTGGCTTCGCCAAGGATATCGCGCGATTCGCGCCGGATTCGCGACTATCTGTCGGTTTCTCGCGACCGTATACCTGGCGAAACCGCGGTGTGACGTGGCTCTCGCGACGACGTCTTCCGCTGGAAAGGACGACGTCAGGCACGCGACGGCGACGGCGCGCATTCCTCCGATGGGCGTCCACATCCCGAACACACTTGCCGTGCCGCGCATGATCACTACGGTGGGTGGTGCTGGTGGTTCGTTCACCCACGTCGCGTGAACGTGGTGAACGAGGTAAGAGGGAACCCGGTGCGAATCCGGGACTGCCCCGCAGCGGTGTGCGGGAACGAACGCCGTGCCCGGTCCCGACCGGGACCGCACTGGACCGACACGGTCTGGGAAGCGACGGCTAGTAGACACGCCTGGCCCCGAGCCAGGACACGCCCGCGAGTCCGAAGACCTGCCACCGGTACGCGCACCGCCGGTGCGCGTGGTCCGAGGTCTCGCGGGAGGACCTTGCGGACGATCAGCCTCCGCGGCGCGCGCCGCCCGTACCGTGCTGGTCGCACGTGCCCCTCCCCTGGCCTCGGTGCCATTGCCGTCGAGCTCGCGAGGAGAGAGCGTTGACCAGCACGATTGGATCGACAGTCCTTGGCTACCCCCGGATAGGCCCGAACCGGGAACTCAAGCGCGCCCTGGAGCGGTACTGGGCGTCGCGCGGCAGCGAGGCGGAGCTGCGCGCGGTGGCGCGGGAGCTACGCGCCGACACCTGGCGTTCGCTTGCCGCCGCAGGCCTGGATTCGGTGCCAGGCAACACGTTCTCGTTCTACGACCACGTGCTGGACACGGCGGTCATGGTCGACGCCGTGCCGAGGCGATTCACCGATCTCGGCCTGAACCCGCTGGACACCTACTTCGCGATGGCGCGGGGCGTGGCGTCGACGTCTCCGCTGGAGATGACGAAGTGGTTCGACACGAACTACCACTACTTGGTTCCTGAGATCGGTCCGAGCACCCAGTTCTCGCTGGCTGACCGCACACCGGTCGAGCAGTATCGCGAGGCGGCCGAGCTTGGCGTGACGACCCGACCGGTGCTCGTCGGCCCGTTGACGTTCCTACTGCTGTCCAAACCGGACGACGATGCGCCGGCGTCGTTCCTACCGCTTGACAAGCTCGGCGACCTGCTCGAGGTCTACGCCGAGTTGCTGCGGCAGCTGCGCCGCGCGGGGGCGGAATGGGTGCAGCTCGATGAACCCGCCTTCGCCGCGGACCGCTCACAGGACGAACTGGACGCGCTCCGCGAGGCGTACCACGCGCTGGGTGAGCTGACCGACCGGCCGAACCTGCTGGTGGCGGGCTACTTCGGCAATCTCGGCGACGCGCTGCCGGTAGTGGCGTCCTCGCCGGTGGAGGCGCTCGGCGTCGATCTGGTCGCCGCGCCGTCCACAGTGGATACCCTGTCGATGTGCCGAAGCCTGCGGGACAAGACGCTGGTCGCCGGGCTGGTCGACGGCCGCAATATTTGGCGTACCGACCTCGACCAGGCGTTGACGACGGCGGCCACACTGCTCGGCCTCGCCGACGAGGTGGCGGTGAGCACGTCGTGTTCGCTACTACACGTGCCCTACGACGTCGAGGTGGAAACGCGGCTGGACCCGCGCGTCAAGTCGTGGCTTGCGTTCGCCGCGCAGAAAGTCCACGAAGTCGTGGTGCTCGGCCGTGCGCTGCGAGAAGGCCGTGACGTCGTGGCGACCGAGCTGGCAGAGGCGCGGGAGGCAGTCGCGGACCGCGCCACCGCCGAGGGCGTGCGCGATGACCGGGTGCACGCGCGGCTGGCATCCCTACGCCCAGAGCACACCCGTCGCGGAGACTACGCGGCGCGGCAGCGGGCGCAGCAGCAGTCGCTGCGCCTGCCCCCGTTGCCGACGACCACCATCGGCTCGTTCCCGCAAACCACCGACGTCCGCAAGGCACGTGCCGCACTTCGCACGGGTGAACTCGATCCAACGACGTACACCGACCGGATGCGGAGCGAGATCGAGCGAGTCATCCGGTTACAGGAACGGATCGGGCTCGATGTGCTGGTGCACGGCGAGCCGGAGCGCAACGACATGGTGCAGTACTTCGCCGAGCAGCTCACCGGATTCGCCGCGACCGACCATGGGTGGGTGCAGTCGTACGGCTCGCGGTGCGTGCGGCCGCCGATCCTCTACGGCGACGTCGCACGGCCAGAACCGATCACCGTGGAGTGGGCGCGGTTCGCGCAGCAGCTCACCGACAAGCCGGTCAAGGGCATGCTCACCGGGCCGGTGACGATCCTGGCGTGGTCGTTCGTTCGCGACGACCAGCCGATGGCGGACACGGCACGACAGGTGGCACTAGCGATCCGCGACGAGACGCGCGACCTGGAAGCGGAAGGCATTCGGGTGGTGCAGGTCGACGAACCGGCGCTGCGAGAGCTGCTGCCGTTGCGGTCGCAACGACGCAAGGCGTACCTCGATTGGGCGGTGGAGGCGTTCCGGCTGGCGACGTCCGGAGTGGCGGATTCGACGCAGATCCACACCCATCTGTGCTACTCCGAGTTCGGCGACGTCATTGACGCGATCGTGGCACTGGACGCCGATGTCACCAGCATCGAGGCGGCGCGCTCCCGCATGGAGGTGCTGGATGATCTCAACGCCGTCGGCTTCGACCGGGGCGTCGGGCCGGGCGTGTACGACATCCACTCGCCGCGCGTGCCGGACCAGGCGGAGATCGCCGACCTCCTGCGGGCCGCGTTGCGCGCGGTGCCGGCGGAGCGGCTGTGGGTGAACCCTGACTGCGGGCTTAAGACGCGAGCCTATGCCGAGGTGGACGCGGCGTTGGCGAACATGGTGCGCGCGACGGCGACGGTGCGTGAATCGCTGTAGCCCGACGCGGGCGGCCCCGGAGACGTCCGGGGCCGCCGACGGGCGTTCCGGGGCCGCGGCGGTGTCCAGGGCCGCCGGATGTCGATACCGTCACTACCCGAACGGCACCACAGTCGGCGACCCCGATAGGAGTTCCCGTGACCTACGACGTCTCCGCGATCCGCGCCCAGTTCCCCGCTCTCGCGGCGGGCGTCGCCCACTTCGACGGACCGGGCGGCACGCAGACGCCGCGGCCCGTCATCGACGCGATCAGCGATGCGTTGTCACGGCCGCTGTCGAACCGGGGAAGCCTCGTACTCGGCGAGCGGAACGCGGACGCCATCGTCACCGAAGCCCGACAGGCGATGGCGGATCTGCTGGACGCGTCACCGTCCGGGGTCGTGTTCGGGCGCAGCGCCACCCAGTTGGCATACGACGTCTCCCGCGCACTGGCCAAAACTTGGTCGCCCGGCGACGAAATCGTCGTCACACGGTTGGATCACGACGCCAACATCCGTCCGTGGGTACAGGCCGCCGAGCAGGTGGGCGCCACAGTGCGATGGGTAGAGTTCGACCCGGACACCGGCGAGCTCACTCCGGAACACGTGCGCGCCGCGCTGTCCGACCGCACTCGACTGGTCGCGATCACCGCGGCGTCTAACCTCATCGGCACGCGGCCCACTATCACGGAGATCGCGACCGACGTGCACCGGGCGGACGCGTTGCTCTATGTCGACGGCGTGCACTACACCGCACACACGCTGGTCGACATCGAACGGCTCGGTGCGGACTTCTTCGCGTGCTCACCGTACAAGTTCCTCGGTCCGCACCATGGCGTCGTCGCGGCGCGACCCGAGGTGTTGGAGACTCTGTGGCCCGACAAGCTGCTGCCGTCCACCGACGCGATCCCCGAGCGGTTCGAACTCGGCACGTTGCCGTACGAGCTGCTCGCGGGCACCCGAGCCGCGGTGGACTTCCTCGCTGGACTCGCTCCGGACGCATCGGGGCGTCGTCGCGATCGGTTGGCGACCGCGTACGCCGCGATCGCCGAGCACGAAGAAGTCTTGTGTGGGCATGTCGAGAAAAAACTGTCCGCGTTCGACGAGCTCATAATCCACTCCCGCGCGAGCGACCGCACCCCTACCCTGCTGATCACGTTCGCCAACCACGACCCCGTCGACGCCTATCGGTTTCTCGCCGAGCGCGGTATCCACGCGCCGTCGGGCGCGTTTTATGCGATCGAGGCGTCTCGGTGGCTCGGTCTGGGCGATTCCGGTGGCCTTCGCATTGGTATGGCGTCGTATACGAATGATGACGACGTCGACCGATTGCTCGCCGGAATCGCGGAGTTTCTGCGAAGTTGAACAGATATCCGTGGGGTGAATTCGGACTCGGCGTGTCGACGGCGTTCATCCCACCGTCGTGGCAGGCTCCCAACCAGACCCCATGCGCAAATCCCTACACGCGGGCGTTACTAGAACGTCGGCACCACGGCACGGGTCCGGCTGGGATCAGGAACGCCCACGACTTCAGAGTGCAGGATCGTCGCCAGCACCTCGACGCCGTCGACGACCCGAGGGCCAGGACGGACGAACAACGCGTTCGCGTCCACCGCCCAGACCGGCACTCCCGATGGCAGGACGTCCTTGCCGACAACGTCGGAAGCGAGCGCGGCCGAGTCGGCAAGGTCGAAGCCACACGGCGCGGCGATCGTCACCTCGGCACCGGACGACGCCACGGTGTCCCAGTCGGTACGCATCGAACGCTCACCGGACCGGCCCAGCACGCAGTTACCGCCAGCCGCGGTCACCATGTCCGGAATCCAATGTCCCGGCGCGTACGGCGGATCGGTCCATTCCAGTACCAGTGTGGGTACGCGACGACGGCCCGCCACCGTGTCCCGGATGGCTTCCAGCCGCTCGGACAACTCCGCCACGAGCCGTTCGGACTGGGATGTCCGGCCGAGGGCGGTGCCGATGGTGCGGATCGAGTCGAACACCTCCGGCAACGTGCGGGGATCGACGTTGACGACGTCCGCCGAGCTACCGAGGAAATCGAGCGCATGGCGCACCTGGCTGATGTCGACAGAACACACCGAACACAGGTCCTGGGTGAGCACCAGATCGGCGTCGAGGTCGGCCAGCGCGTCCTCATCGAGCCGGTAGACGTCCTCGCCTGCCGCCTTGCGTTCGGCGACCACCGCGTCGATCTCGGCGGCGGACAGTCCCCCGGGTAGCGTGCTGGTCGACACGATGCGCTTGCCGCGCGCCTCGGCCGGATAGTCGCACTCGACCGTGACTCCGACCAAGTCGTCACCAGCGCCGAGCGCGAACACGATCTCGGTGGCCGAGGGCAAGAGCGACACGATTCGCATGCCTCCACCGTAGCCTCGATGTATGACCGTCACCGCACGCACCGAGCACGTCGGCAGTCTGCTGCGGCCGGACTACCTGCTGGCCGCTCGGTCGGCGCACGCCGCCGACGCGCTGTCCGCCGCCGAGTTCAAGGCGATCGAGGACACAGCCGTCCGGGAGGTCGTCGCGCTCCAGCGGGATGTTGGAATGCCGGTGATCACCGACGGCGAGCTGCGTCGCGAGTCGTTTCAGAGCGAACTGGCCGCGGCCGTCGACGGCATCACCGGCGCCGGGCTGGACGCGTGGCTATGGGGCGAGTGGCATTCCGAGGAGTTCGGGGACACGAGTGTCGACCGGCCCGCCGACCTGAGCATCACTGGCCCGCCGCGCAAGCGCCGCAACCTGGCAGCAGAGGAGTTCACGTTCTTGCGATCGCATGTCGACGACGCGATCGTGAAGGTGACTCTGCCGAGCCCCACGCTGTTCGCGAGCCTGTGGTCGCCGGAGCGGACGGGACCGTACCGCACGCTCGACGCCTTCCTGGCCGACGTCACGCAGATCTTGTGCGACGAGGTGCGGGAGCTGACGCGGCTGGGCTGCCACTACATGCAGCTCGACGCGCCGCACTACCCGCTGCTGGTCGACGCGGCATGGCGCGAGTTCTACGAACGGCGCGGCTGGCCCGCCGAACGCTGGCTAGCTTACGGCGCCGAACTCGACAACGCGGTCATCGCGGCGGCTCGGCCCGCCACCACCGGGTTCCATCTGTGCCGGGGCAACCAGCGGAGCCGCTGGCTGGTGTCCGGCGGCTACGACGCCATCGCTCGCCAACTCTTCGGCACCATCAATGCCGACCGGCTGCTCCTGGAGTACGACGACGAACGTTCAGGTGACTTCGCGCCGCTGCGACTCGTGCCAGACGACCGCACCGTCGTGCTAGGGCTGATCACGACGAAACGCCCCGATCTCGAAGCGGAGGACACGCTGCTGGCGCGGATTCGCGAGGCGGGCGACGAGGTGGGCACGGACCGGCTCGCGCTCGGCACCCAGTGCGGGTTCGCCACGTCGCTGCTCGGCAACGCCCTCAGCGTCGACGACGAGCGCCGCAAACTGGGCCTGCTCGTCCGGACCGCCGAGCGGGCGTTCGGGTCGCGGTGACGGCGATTTCGTGCGGTTCGACCACGCCATCGACATCGTGCCGCTCTGAGCTAGGGTCTGAGATCTCAGACATCGGGAGCGCGAATGGCGGAGCCGGCACCACGGCAGCGCGGCACGAAGGCAGCACGCGGGAGCATGAACAGCAACGTGCCGGCCGTGCGCACGGCCGTCGCCGTGCTGCGTCGCCTCGCGGCCAGCCCCGATCCACTACCCGCGGCGGCGCTGGCACGGGCACTGAACGTGCCGCGCAGCTCGATGTATCACCTGCTGTCGGTGCTGGTCGACGAGGGACTTGTGGTGCACCTCCCCGAGCGGCACCGGTACGGGCTCGGGCTCGGCGTGTTCGAGCTGGGCTCCGCCTACCTGCGCCACGACCCGCTGGAGCACCTCGCACGCCCGCTACTGGCCCGGCTGGTCTCCGAGGTCGGTGACACCGCGCATCTGGCCGTGCTGCACGGGGCGGAGTCGCTCTACTTGCTCAAGGTTCAGCCGGAACATCCGACGACGCTGGTCACCGATGTCGGTGTGCGCCTGCCCGCCCACCTCACGGCATCCGGGCGCGCGCTGCTCGCGCACCTACCGCAGGAGCAGGTGCGCGCACTGTTTCCAAGCAAGGACTCGTTCCCCACCCGCACCGGCACTGGGCCGCGCAACCTGCCGGAACTGCGGTCGATGCTCAACAGCGAGCGTAGGCAAGGCTGGGCGGTCGAGGACGGCCTGGTCACTCCTGAACTAGCGTGTGTCGCCGCGCCGTCGTTCGACCACAACGGCCACCCCGTCGCCAGCATCGCGGTGCCGTTTCGGCGCACCGCTCGGCCGCCGGACACCTGGCCGCTGCTGGCCGAGCAGGTGCGAGCCACCGCCGACGCGCTCACTCGCAGGCTCGACGGAACGCCGCCAAGCGAGCCCGCGCAACTGAGGCGCCGCATCGACGGCTGAAAAGGTCAGCTGTCAGGCAGGCTCGGTGACGAGCACCGTCCGGTCGCGGCCCGAGTTCTTCGCCTCGTACAGCGCGGCGTCGGCGGCCCGACGCAGATCGTCGAACGTCGTCCCGTGGTCCGGCTGCGCCGCGACCCCGATCGACGCGGTCCTGTCCGTGATCAGGATCGGCGCGCCGTTCTTGTCAGTGGCCACGACCTCCAGCGCGGCCAACTCGGCACGGATCCGGTCCGCCACCACCGCCGCGTCCTCGATCGTGGTGTCCGGCAGGACCACGACGAACTCCTCGCCACCGTCGCGCGCGGCGACGTCACCAGGCCGCACGGCGTGTCGGAGCACCCGTCCGACCGCACCGAGCACGGCGTCCCCCGCGGGATGCCCCCAGGAGTCGTTGATCGATTTGAAGTAGTCCAAGTCGATGATCAGCATCGCGGCGGGTGACGCCGACCCGTGACAGCGCTGCAGCACGCGAGCCCCCTGCTCGGCGAGTCCACGAGCGTTGAGCAGTCCGGTTCGCGCGTCGGTGCGGGCGTGCTCACGCAACTCGGCAGCGTCCGCCTGCCGGTCGGCGAGCAACAGGTTCAGCGGCGCCAGCACCGCCAGCACCAAGAGCGGATACAGCACACCGTGCGTCATGATGACGCCGAGCAGCCCGCCAACCGCGAGCGTGCCAGCCTCGATCAAGTTCTCCGTGCGCGTGCCCCACTGCTCCCGAAACCGTTCGCCGGGAAGCGTGAGCGTCAGTATTCCCGCGTGCGCCGCGGCCTGCACGAGCCAGTACACGCCGCCAGCCGCGGCGAGCGTGGCGAGCATGAGCGCCTGCTCACCGACGTCACCACCCGTCAGCGGAGCATCGATGACCGCGAACACGATCTCCGCCGCGGCTGCCGAAGCCAGGATGACGGCCGTGCCGAACAGATACCGCCACCACGGCCTGCGCCGGATGGCATACGTGCCGATCCGCATGCCGAGTATCAACCCGAGCGCCAACGCGGCGGGCAGCACCACGACAGCCGCGAACGTCCACACACTGGTGAGGTCGAAGATCGGCCCCATAGCCCGATCACGTCGGCGTTCCTCACCCCGCCAGACGATGACGATATGCGCCCCGAGGACGACGGCGAGCACACCGAAAGCCACCACGTCCTTAGCGGTGGGCAGCGGGGACAACTGAACCGCGACCAGGCACGTCACCACGGCGGCGAGGTCGACGAGGAGCGCGTAGACACCGTGAGGGCGAAGCAGGCGCCGCACGCGGCCGTATCTGTCGGCCTCGCTAGTCGTTCCCTCGAAAGAGTTCCCTCCACCGTGGGAAGCAAGGACAATACGATCTGTCCACCGCATCAGGTCACCGCCACCCGGAGTGACCGAATCGGCACCGCGTGTAGTTGCAATTCGCCATTACCCCCGCTGGGAGACCGGACATCGTGAAACTTCACACTATTGAGCGATTCATGCACCGTTCTTCCCCGAGCGCGCGATGGGAGGTGCCTCCAGTGTCGAACCGCGACTCCTGAGTACCAAGAATCCGTTCTGACCAGCCCCCACCGACGCACGGAAGGACACGCGCGATGCGTAACCGCGACAGCTGAACCGTTCGAAGCCGATCTGACAAGGCCACACTCAGCCAGGAAGGGACGTCTCCGATGCGCAACCGCGACAGCTGATAGCACCAGCGGGCTGTGGCGTGCCAGCACGCCGATGGTCCCATCCACACCCACGTGTTCCCCTGCCAGTTTCGCCGTTAGGTGTCACTCGTAAGAGCGACGACTGCAACGGTACCTGACAGTGCGTGCGCGTGGGAGTACGTTCTGCCTACTTTCGCCTCCGACCGCACCAGATGGTGATGTCGACGCGTGCCGTGGCCGGAACGCGAGGCTAGATAACAAGGCCCGCGACCGTCGTGGCGTAGACGAGCGCGAGCACGATGCCGTCAAACCCCACGCGGAGCCAGCCACCGCGCTGCCGGAGCAGTAGCCCGCCCAGCACGACGCCAGTCATGACAAGGCCGGCTGTGGTCACTAAGAGTTGATCGGGTCCTGCCGCGTGGTACAGCGACCCGCCGCGGTAGGCGATGTCACCGACCACCAGGTTGAGGGCGTCGAGGCAGTTCCCACCGATCACCGCGGCGATGGCCAGGGTGAGCGCGCCCTGCCGCACGGCGGCGATGGCCGTCACCATCTCGGGGAGGGCATTGACGAGGCCCATCAACACCGCGCCGACGAACCCGGCACGCAACCCGGTGGCATTGATCGTGACCTCCGCCGACCGCGCCACCGCCCAGCCCGCCACGATGACGCCGAGCGCGACCGCGGCGAACTCGGTCCAGAGTCCCGCCATACCGCGCGACCCGAACGAGCCGTGCGCCTCGGGGACATCCGCGCGAGTGTCGATCGTCGTCACCGCTCGCCACAGCGGCCTGCCCTGTTTGGTGATCAGCGCGAGCCCGCCCCAGTAGAAGCCGATCAGGACGACGGACATCGGGTGCACACCGAACGCGGTCACCGCTGGACTGAAGGAAGCGAACAGCGCCGTGGCCAGCAATACGATCAGCAGGCAACCGAAGAGGAGGTTACGCGCCGACGCGGCGGCGTGCTCCAGATTGACCCTGCGGTACGCGATGTCGGCGAGCACGATCGCCAGCGTCTGCACCGCGATCCCACCGACCGCGTTGCTGTAGGCCAGCTCAGGTTCGTCCAACCCGGCACTGACGCCGGTCATCACGATGCCGGACAGGGACGTCGCGGCGCCGAACAACACCGCGCCGAACAACGCCTCGCCCCAGCCGGTGCGGTCGGCAAGGGCATCACCCAACCGGACTAGGCGCATGCTGAACACGATCGTCACCACGGCCGCCGCGATGAAGATCCCGCCAGCAATCCCTACTGTAGACGTCGCGGGCACCACGTCCCACGACATACCCTGCACGAACCGGTATCACCCATCCCGTGGTCCGTGCGGGCGCTAGGTGGCAGTCTTAAGACTTTATACGGTTCGCCCGATCTTGGCCGGACGACTACGGTGACACGCAGCGCACGACCAGGCCCGGGGAACGAGCAGCACGATGAGGAGTTGGCCGACGTGAACATGAACTCCGAGCCGGACGACCGCCGCGGAGAGTCCTCAGAAGGAACCTCGTACTTCACGCCCGCCTTCCGCAACGACGCGGGCCGAGGCGAGTCGCAGTCCTCGGATGATCTCGTTGAAGCCCGCATCCCGGCGGGTTCGGCGCTACTGGTGGTCAAACGCGGACCGAACGTCGGCTCACAGTTCCTGCTTGACAAGGACACCGTCAGCGTGGGGCGGCATCCGGACAGCGACATCTTCCTCGATGACACCACGGTCTCGCGGCATCACGTCGAGTTCCACCGTCGGCAGGGACAGTTCGTGATCCGCGATGTCGGCAGCCTCAACGGCACCTACGTCAATCGGCACCCGATGGACGAGGCCGAACTCACCCACGGCGACGAGGTGCAGATCGGCAAGTTCCGCCTCGTCTTCCTCACCGGCCAGTGACGCTCGTTCGGCGGCTCGCGACCCTCTGCGCACCGGCTCGCGGTTAGCGATGTCGCCACCGGGGTAATCATTCGGCCGATGCTTGAGATCGGTTGGCTTACCTGGTCCCTCACCGTTGGCTTTGTCCTCGGGCTGCTGGCGATTGATTTGGCCGCGTGGGCTGCCCCGTGTTTTCCGGACTGGTGAGTTTGTGTCCTTTTATGCCGCGAACTGCTGATTCAGGTATTCGTTGCGGACTTCGTGCGGAGTTTTGTATCCCAGTGCTGAATGGATTCGTCGCCGATTGTAGTGAAGTTCGATATAGCGGGCAATATCAGTCGAAGCCCTTTTTCGTGTGGGATACACCATATGATGAACGCGCTCGTTTTTGAGGCTGGCGAAGAACGACTCGGCGAGCGCGTTATCCCAACAAATCCCGGTGCGACCGAGGGAATGTCGCAAATCGAGTTCATCCAGTTTCGCGCGATATTCGGCCGATGTATATTGGGTGCCGCGATCGCTGTGCATAATACAGCCCGACTCAAGCGTGTGATTTCGTGCGGCCATGTCGAGGGCGTCGGTGACCAATTCGGTGCGCATGTGATCGGCCATCGCGTAGCCGATGACCTCGTTGTTGAAACAATCAATCACGGTCGCCAAATACAGCCAGCCCTGCCAGGTGGAAATGAACGTGATGTCGCCGACCAGCTTGGCCCCGGGCCGGTTGGCGGTGAAGTTCCGCTCGACCAGATCTGGCACGCCGTCGGGCTGTTCAGCGCTGCGGACGGTGGTGGTGCGGTACGGCTTCAGCTGCACCGTGACCAGGCCCATCTCGCGCATGAGTTGGCGGACCGTCTCGTCATCGACCCGCTCACCAGCACGGACGAGCTCGGCATGGATCCGCCGGTAACCGTAGGTGCCGCCGAAGAGGTCAAACAGTGTCTCAATCTTGGTCTTGAGCAGTTCGCGGCGCCGCTCGGTCGCCGACGGCGGCCGGCGAAACCACTCGTAGTAGCCCGATTTCGACACATCCAGCCACGCCAGCATCTGCGTCAGGGTGGGAGCGTCCGCCACATTATGGCCCTTGTTGTGCGCGTACTCGGCGGCGATGAACTCGTACTTCTCGCTCACCGCTGCTCCCTCGCAAAGTACGCTGCCGCTTTTTTCAAAAAGGACAGTTCCATCTCCTGCTCGCGCACCCGGCGACGCAGTTCGGCGAGTTCGGCACGCTCAGACAATTCCAGCGGCGGCTCGTCCCCGGCGTGATCCTCGCGGTATTTCTTCACCCAATTAGCTAGGGTCGTTTCCCCGAGACCGTACTCGCGAGCGACCTCAGCGATCGGACGCTGCCCTTCCACAACCAGCTTCGCCGCCTGCTCACGAAATTCAGGCGTGTACTTCTGATACTTCCTTGCCACGAACCAACATCCCTTCCAGAACGGACCCTATGCGGTCCACAGTCCGGGAAATAACGGGCACCCCAGCGGCGGCGGTGCGCCCGCATCGAGTCGGGTTTGGTGAGGCGACCGCTTGGTCGATCTTCTACATCTTCGTCGCGATCGCCTTCGGCGTCTGGTTCACCATGGCGCACGGCGGCGACTTAGGCATCGAGTACTTCACCGGCTACCTCGTCGAGAAAAGCCTGTCGGTGGACAACCTCTTCGTCTTCGTCCTCATCATGACGACGTTCAGCGTGCCGCCGCGGCATCAGCACAAAGCGCTCACCTTTGGCATCGTGCTGGCGCTGGCCATGCGGGCGGTGTTCATCGCGATCGGCGCGAGCCTGATCTCGCTGTTCTCTTTCGTGTTCCTCCTGTTCGGGCTGCTGCTGATCTACACGGCGATCCAGTTGTTCCGGCACCGCGACGAGGATCCGGATGTCGAGAACAGCCTCGTGATTCGCACCGCACGCAAGATCCTGCCGCTCACCGACGACTACGTCGACGGCAAGCTCGTCGCGCGAGTAAACGGCCACCGCGCGGTGACGCCACTGTTCATCGTGCTGCTGGCCATCGGCAGCATCGACGTGCTGTTCGCCGTGGACTCGATTCCGGCCGTCTACGGCATCACCAACGAGCCCTACATCGTGTTCACCGCCAACGCCTTCGCGCTCCTTGGCTTGCGCGCGCTGTACTTCCTGGTGAAGGGCCTGCTGGATCGCCTGGTGTACCTGTCGACCGGCTTGTCGGTCATTCTCGCGTTCATCGGGGTCAAACTGCTTCTGCAGTGGGCGCATCTCGACGTCGACAAGAGCGTGCCGGAGATCCCAACGCTGGTGAGCCTCGGCGTGATCGTGGTGGTGCTCTCCGTCGTGACGGTGGCGAGCTTGGTCAAGGTTCGCCGCGATCCCACGGCGCGGGCGCACGCCGGTGCGGTCCAGGCGCACCGCGATCGAACACGCGACACGGCACGGTGAAGGACGCTTTCACCGCACTGCCTCACTCCACACGGAACCCGTTCGCTAGGTCCCGCATGGCACTGTCCATGATGTCGGTCAAGTTCTCGCCCGGATTCGCGAGCCAATGCTCATACGCGGCGAGCGCGGCGCCTAGTGCGGTGTAGGCCAGCGCCTGTGGCACCAGGCTGTCCTCGGGTACCCCAAGCCTGTGCGCGGCGAACTCGGCGACAACCTGGCGCCATGAGGCGTAGCGCAATGTGGAGTGGGCTTGGAGCGCGGGCGTGCGCAGGATCAACTCCATCCGCCTGCGGTGCCAGGGCACCTCATCGGGGTCGAACCGGTTGAAGTCGACGACGACAGTGCGGACGGCATCCATGAGGGGCTGGTCAGCGGGACACTGGGCGAACTGCTCGCGCATGTAGCCGAGGTGCTCGGAGAAGTTTCCCCAGACCACGTCGTTCTTGGAGTCGAAATAGCGGAAGAACGTACGCCGTCCGATGCCAGCGGCCTTGGCGATGTCATCGACCGTGGTGGCATCGAACCCTTTGCTGCCGAACAGCTCGAACGCCACACCCTCCAGGTGCACAGGACTGGTCGAGGGGCGCCGCCCTCTCCGAGTGGTGCCCATTCGCTGCCGATCGGACGGTGTCGCGGTCATATCCCTTCCCAATTGACACTCGGTGTCATTATGTTCCGGCTAGTGCTGTGCATACCCCACCAGAATGAGGAGGGCACGCGATGAGCGACCAGGAGATCACGACAACAGTAGCCGTCGATGCCGAGAGCACTGACGACGTCGCCGAGGACTTGTTGGTCGAGGATGTGTCGATCGATGGCATGTGCGGTGTCTACTGAGGCCGCTACCGGTACGGCGAGGCTGGACCCAGCCTCGCCGTACCGACTGGCGCCATCGGTGGCGTTGCGACCGGAGCCGTTCGGCGCGCTGGCATACGACTTCCACAGCAGGCGATTGTCATTCCTCAAGACGCCGACGCTGGTGCGGGTGGTTCGCGAACTCGCCGATGCGCCCGACGTCACTCACGCGTTGACGGGGGCCGGTGTGCCCCCCGACGAACATCCGCAGTACCTACACGCCCTGGCTGGTCTTGCCGAGGCGGGCATGATCCAGCCGCGCGAGACCGGGTCGTGAGTGCTGATCGGAGTTCTCATCCTGATCAGCACTCACGACGGGAAGGAAAGCGTATGCAGCTGGTTGAGCACTTTCAGGATGGTCTTGATGCGCCGATCTGTTTGACGTGGGAGCTGACGTATGCGTGCAACCTGGCGTGTGAGCATTGCCTGTCGTCGTCGGGCAGGCGTGATCCGCGTGAGTTGTCGACCGCCGAGTGCAAGACGGTCATCGATGAGTTGCAGCGGATGCAGGTGTTCTACGTCAACATCGGTGGTGGCGAACCGACCGTGCGGCCCGATTTCTGGGAGCTGCTGGACTACGCCGTCGCGCACGACGTCGGGGTGAAGTTCTCCACCAACGGCGTGCGCATCACCCCCGACCGGGCACGCCAATTGGCGGCGACCGACTACGTCGACATCCAGATCTCGCTCGACGGCGCCACGCCTGAGGTCAATGACCACGTGCGCGGACCCGGCTCGTACGACATGGCGGTGCGCGCGATGGACAACCTCGCCGCCGCGGGGTTCACCGGGTTCAAGATCTCGGTGGTGATGACCCGGCAGAACGTCGATCAGCTTGACGAGTTCCAGGCCATCGCCGACGCCTACGACGCGCAGTTGCGCATCACCCGGCTCCGTCCGTCGGGGCGGGGCGCGGACGTGTGGGATGAGCTGCACCCCACCCAGGCGCAGCAGCGCCAGATCTACGACTGGCTGCTGGCCAACGGCGAGAACGTGCTGACCGGCGACTCGTTCTTCCACCTCAACGCCCTCGGCTCGACCCCGCTCCCGGGACTGAACCTGTGTGGCGCGGGCCGGGTGGTGTGTTTGATCGACCCGGTCGGCGACGTCTACGCCTGCCCGTTCGCCATCCACGACGCCTTCCTCGCGGGCAATGTTCGCGACACCGGTGGGTTCACCCACGTGTGGCGACACTCGGAGCTGTTCACCGAGCTACGCAGCCCGCAAACCGGTGGTGCCTGCACGTCCTGTTCGGCGTTCGACTCGTGTCGGGGTGGCTGCATGGCGGCGAAGTTCTTCACCGGCCTGCCCCTCGATGGCCCCGACCCGGAGTGCGTGAAAGGCAACGCCGAACCCGCGCTCGCCGCCGTCGGCGCCAACAGCACACCCACACCGGATAAGGACCATTCCCGCACCGCCCGCCCGGCGCGGATCGGTCTCGGCATGCCCACCCCGCGCACGTCGGTGCCGGATCGGGCGTGCGACACCAGCCCGCTGGCCGACCTGCGCTGACGAGGGGTGTGAGTCGTTTCGGCCGTCATCGCGACCACAACGACTCACACTCTCCACCCACGATCCACCGAAACATCACGAAGGACACACTCATGGCGAGCACCAAGGACTGGTTCGAGACCGTCGCCGAGGCCCAGCGGATGGCGCGTAAGCGGGTACCGAAGTCGGTGTATCTGGCGCTACTCGCGGGCTCGGAGTCCGGCCGCACGCTCGACGACAACGTCGCCGCGTTCGCCGAACTCGGGTTCCGCCCCCACATCGCCGACCTGCCCGCTCACCGCGACCTCACCACCACCGTGATGGGCCAAGAGCTGTCGCTGCCGGTGCTCTGCTCACCCACCGGGGTGCAGGCGGTCGACCCGGACGGCGAGGTCGCCGTCGCCCGCGCCACCGCCACCTCCGGCACCGCGTTGGGGTTGTCGTCGTTCGCGTCGAAACCGATCGAGGACGTCGTCGCCGCCAACCCGAAAACGTTCTTCCAGGCCTACTGGCTCGGCGACAAAGACAGCATGCTCGCCCGCCTCGACCGCGCCACACACGCCGGCGCGAAGGGCCTGATGGTGACGCTGGACTGGAGCTTCGTCACCGCCCGCGACTGGGGCAGCCCACCCCTACCCGAAACGGTCGACCTCAAGACCATGACGAAATTCGCACCCCAAGTGCTCGCCCGGCCCGGCTGGCTGGCCCGGTTCCTCCGCCGGGGCACCCTGCCCGACCTGACCACGCCGAACCTCGTGCCGCGCGGCGAGGCCGGGCCGACGTTCTTCGGCGCCTACGGCGAATGGATGTTCACCCCACCACCCAGCTGGGACGACCTCGCCTGGCTACGCCAACAGTGGGACGGACCGTTCCTACTCAAAGGCATCACCCACCCCGACGACGCGAAACGCGCCATCGACATCGGTGCCACCGCGATCTCGGTGTCCAACCACGGCGGCAACAACCTCGACTCCACCCCCGCCACCATCCGACTTCTGCCCTCCATCACCAACGCCGTGAACGGTCAGCTGGAGATCCTGCTCGACGGCGGCATCCGCCGCGGCAGCGACGTCGTCAAAGCCCTCGCCCTCGGCGCGAACGCCGTCATGATCGGACGCCCCTACCTGTGGGGCATGGCCGCCAACGGCGAACGCGGCGTGCACAACGTCCTCGAGATCCTCCGCCAAGGCATCGACTCCACCCTCTACGCCCTCGCCCGCCCCTCACTGGCCGACCTCTCCCCCGACGACATCGTCATCCCCCACGGATTCACCCGAGGCATGTAGCCATGTCCGCCGACACTCCCAGAGGCAGCCCGAGAGTTGCGGTCGTCACCGGCGCCGCCCGCGGCATCGGCGCGGCCACCGTCCGCACACTCGCCGGTGCGGGCTGGCGGGTGATAGCCGTCGACCGCTGCGCCAACGACCCCCGCGTGCCCTACCCCCTCGGCAGCAAGGACCAACTCGCCGCGCTCGCCGCCGAACACCCCGACCGCGTGGTCGACGTCGTCGCCGACGTGGGCGACCTGCCCGCCCTACGCGACACGGTCACCGTCGCCGAAGACCGGTTCGGCCGCCTCGACGCCGCCATCGCCGCCGCCGGGATCATGGCCGGTGGACAACCACTGTGGGAAACCGAGCCGGAAGACTTCGACGCGCTGTTCGACGTCGGTGTGCACGGCGTCGCCAACCTCGCCCGCGCCACCATCCCCGCCCTGCTCCGCAGGCCCGAACCACGCAGCGGCCGGTTCGTCGCGCTCGCTTCGGCCGCCGCCCACCGCGGCCTCTACCACCTCGCCGGCTACACCGCCGCCAAACACGCCGTCATCGGACTCATCCGGGCACTGGCCCACGACCTGCGCGGCACCGGCATCACCGCCACCGCCGTCTCCCCCGGCTCCACCCACACCGACATGCTCACCGAAACCGCCCGCCTCTACCACCTCAACAGCCCCCATGACTTCGCCCAGCACCAACTGATCGGCAGGCTGCTTGAGCCCGATGAGGTCGCCGCCACCGTGGTGAGGGGCTGTTGATCTTCCGGACAGCGAACCCACTAGGGTTTTTGTTCGGAAGAGAGGAAGCCAGTGTCAAAGAATCGTCGGTCGTTTACTCCTGAGTTCAAGGAGGAGGCGGCGAAAATGGTGGTCGAGACGGGCCGCCCGGTGGCGTCGGTCGCGCGGGAGAACGGGCTGAACGAGCAAACGCTTCGTAACTGGGTGAACGACTACCGGAAGGCTCATGCTGCGGACGAGCCACCATTGACCGTGTCGGAGCGCGCGCGGCTGCGTGAGCTGGAGAAGGAAGTCCGTGAGCTACGGATGGAGAAGGAGTTCCTGGGAAAAGCCGCAGCCTTCTTCGCGAGCGAGTATCGGTGAACGAGAGGTACGAGTTCATCGAGGTGGAGAAGGGCGCAGTGACCGATACTGGCGAGAAAAAGTACACAGTGACCAAAATGTGCGAATGGTTGGGTGTGTCGAAGTCGGGATTCTATGAATGGCGTTGTCGGCCCAAGTGCGCGACGGCGCAGCGTCGCGCCTACCTGGCTCCGTTGATCACGAAGGTTTTCGACGATTCGGATGAGACCTACGGTCACCGGCGCGTCCACGCCCAGCTGCAGCGCCAGGGTGAGCGGTGCACCCCTGAGCTGATCCGCAGCATCATGCGTGAGCTGGGGCTCGAGCCTTGCCAGCCCCGTCCGTGGCGACTCGGCCTGACTGAGCCGTCTGCCAGCTTGCTGCCCGACCTCGTTGGCCGCGACTTCGCCGCATCCGCGCCCGGCGAGAAGATGGTTGGCGATATTACCTATATCCCTACGTGGGAGGGCTGGGTTTATCTCGCGACGGTCATCGACTGTCATACGAAGGGCGTTATCGGGTGGGCGATGGACGATAATTACCAGACGCCTCTCATCGAGAAGGCGATTCGCATGGCCGTACGCAACTATCCTATCGCACGCGGGGCGATATTCCACTCCGACCGTGGCAGCAATTACACTTCCGCCCAGTTTGCCAGCACGCTCCGATCATTGGGCATCAGGCAATCGGTCGGACGCACGGGAATATGCTATGACAATTCGATGGCCGAATCGTTTTTTGGTGCCCTGAAGAACGAGCGGGTTCACCGAGTGATCTACTCCACCCGAAAGAGGGCCAGGACAGATATTGCTGCCTATATCGAACTTAGATATAATAGTCGACGTCTCCATTCGGGACTCGACTATAAGGCCCCAAATGAGGTCTACAACGAGTACCTGAACCGGCAGCAAGCGGCATGAATTGACCCACTAAACAGCTGTCCGGAAAGATCGAGGCCGCTCATGGCGTGGCTGTGCCAACCCGACGCCAACGCCATCACCGGCACCACCCTCCACGCAGACGGCGGCTTCACCCCATGACCAGCCACACACCGGGAGCGCGCCACATACCCACTCCGGCATCCGACACCGCGCTCGCGGGACACCACGTCACCCCCGATGTGTCGCTGCGCCGCCACGCGGGCGGCCGCGTCATGCTCGGCGGCTCCCCCACCCGACTCCTACGACTCACCACCCACGGCGCCACACTGCTCGACCGCTGGTGCGCGGGCCAACCCATCGGCACCGCCCCGCGCGAGACCGCGCTCGCCCGTCGCCTCCTCGACGCCGGACTCATCCACCCCGAACCTCGGCCCGGCCGCTACACCCCCGCCGACGTCACCGTCGTCGTTCCGGTCAACGACAACCCCCACGGGCTCGCCCGGCTCCGCGCCGCCACCGGCGACCTCACCACCATCGTCGTCGACGACGGCTCCACCGCACCACTCCTGGACGCCACCCTCCGGCACCGCACCCCCGCCGGGCCCGCCGCCGCCCGCAACACCGGCTGGCGGCAGGCGAGCACCGATCTGGTGGCGTTCCTTGACGCCGACACCCTCCCCGAACCCGACTGGCTCGAGGCGATCCTCGGGCTGTTCGACGACCCCGACGTCGCGGCCGCCGCACTGAGGTGTGTCTGAGTTAATTGACCAATCGCGGGTTGAAATACCCAGCCACGGCCGGTGCGTGGTCATTGGTTCTCCTCAGGTGCTCTGCTTCGACGGTATGCCAGGCGGTTCTCGCGTGCTTGGGCGAGTCCGTCGCGTCGGTTCTTGCGGATGGCGTCACCTCGTCCTTCGTGTTCGTCGTCGGGCGTGACATACCCGATGGCGGCGTGCAGCCTGACCCCGTTGTATTGGGCCCGTACGAGCTCGAGTTCGGCTTCGAGCTCGCCGGGGTCGCGGATCTTTTCCAGGTGCGGCCACTCGCCCTTCACGTGCCCGAACAGCGTCTCGATCCACGCCTGATCGGTCGGTGTGCCGGGCCGTCCGAACTGGCGGGCGATGGCCACACCGGCGAGGAACTCGCGGGTGGTGTGGCTGCGCATCTGCGGCCCGTTGTCGCTGATGGCCAGCAGCAACGGCAGCTGCCCGTCACCGATCGCGGTGCCGACGGCGTCGCGGTCGCCGGAGGCCAGCGCGGCCACCAGCGCGTCGGTCGCGCGGGCGTCGGCGGCCGCCCACAGGTTCTCGGCCTCCAGCGCGTCGGTGAAGGCGACCTCGACCTGGGTGGAAGACTCCTCGGCCGACACCAGGGTGGTGATCCACTTGCGGGAGACGATGTCGAGGATCGCGATCGCGGCGACCCGGGCGCGGGTGAAGTGCGTGAAGTCGTAACCCCACACCCGGTTGGGCTTCCACTCCAGCCAGGGCGGCCACTCCGCCCGACCGATCGGCTCGCGGGGCGGCTGACCAGGAAGAACGAGCCGTTCGGCGGCCAGGATCCGCCGCACCGTGGACTCGGAGACATGCACCAGTCCGATCCGCGAGCCGCGGTGGGCGAGCTTGCGATGACTACGGTCGGTCTCGCCCCAGGTCTCGAACAGCTCCACGACCGCGGCCCGCTCGCCCGGCAGGATCCCGTGCAGGGGATGCCCGCCCGGCGGTAGGTCGTCCAGCCGCCCGGCGGCCTGGCGGGCCAGCCACGCCTGGTAGCGACCGTGTTCCAGGCCCAGCCGGTCACATGCCCGCCGCGCCGACCAGCCACGCTCGACGGCGTGCTCGATCAACTCGAGTAGGCCGGCCTTCACGTCAGCGTGCACCCGCGCCGGGACCGGGCCGGCCATCAGCCCCAGGCGGGTTTTCCCTCGTGCAGATGCAGCGCCACCGCCTGCTCGGTCACCGTGGCGCGCAGCCGCTCGGCCTCCGCCCGCGCCTCCTCCAACTCCAGCTGCTCGACTGTCTTGCCCGGCCGGCCCGGCCGAGCCGACAGCGCGGTCAGCGCGCCCTGCTTGGCGGTACGGCAGATCGTGGTCACCGTGGTGCGGTCGACCTTCCACTTCTGCGCGGCCTCCCGCTGCGTGCACTGCCCAGTCAGCACCGACACATACATCTCGTACTTCTGGCTCGGCGAGAGCAGCCGTCGCTGCTTGCGTGCCTTCATGGGCGTATTGGACGTCATCATCAGCCTCCGGAACGGTCAGACACACCGCTTCGTGGCTGGGTATTTCAAAGATCAAATGGTCATCTAACTCAGACGCAAGACGGCACCCCGCATACGCAGCCTCCCCGACACCAGCCCGATCGCCCGCTACGACGCCGACCAATCACCACTCGACCTCGGCCCCCACCCCGCGGTCGTGCGGCCGATGAGCCGCGTCAGCTACGTGCCCACCGCCGCACTCATCATCCGCCGCAACGCACTAGCCAACCTCGGGGGTTTCGACGAACACCTCCGCTACGGCGAAGACGTCGACCTCACCTGGCGACTCATCGCCGCAGGCCACACCGTGCGCTACCAACCGGAGGCGACCGTCTGGCACCAACCCCGCCCCACCCTCCGGGCCTGGCTACAACAACGCCACCACTACGGCACCTCCGCCGCCCCCTTGTCCACCCGACACCCCGAACTACTCACCTGCGCCCGCGCGAACGGCTGGACACTCACCGCCGCCGCACTCACCACCGCAGGCAGGCCCGGACTCGGCGCCACCCTCGCCGCCGCCAGCACCGCCGCACTACCCCGGACGCTGCGACGCAAAGGCATCCCCGCCCGCGCGGCACTCACGCTGACCGCACAGGGACAACTCGGCGCGGCCACGATGCTCGCCGCCGCCATCCGACGCGGCTGGTGGCCCCTGCTACTACCCACCAAACGCGGACGACGCATCCTGGCCGCCAGCCTGCTCCCCTGCCTCGCAGAAGGCATCGCGCACGCGACACGAACGCTCTCTCCGCATCCGTCGCGGGGCACCGAGCCACCCAGCACTGCACGCCGCCTCGACCCCATCCGCTGGACGGCGCTGCGCATCGCCGACGACCTCGCCTACTCCACCGGCGTCATCACCGGCTGCCTCCGCCACCGCACCCTCGGCCCGCTGCTGCCGCAGACCACCGAACGCCACCAGCCATGAACCTCGGCACGCTCCGTTCCCCCGAGCTGTCAGGGCGCGCCCCGGTGCTCGCCGTCCCACTCGGCGCCACCGAACAACACGGCCCCCACCTCCCACTCGACACCGACACCACCATCGCCACCGAACTCAGCCGCCAACTCGCGAAACGGGTGCCCGGCATCGTCGTCGCACCACCCATCCCCTACGGCTCCAGCGGCGAACACGCCGACTTCGACGGCACCCTGTCCATCGGCCAACACGCACTGCGCACCGTCCTCATCGAACTCGTCCGCTCCGCCGACCGGTTCACCGGCACCGTCCTCGTCAACGGCCACGGCGGCAACCACCACCCCCTCACCGACGCCGTCCGCCAACTCCGCACCGAAGGCCGCCAGGTGCTCGCCTGGTCACCCACCGGCCCCGCCGACGACAGCCACGCCGGACACACCGAAACCTCCGTCATGCTGCACCTCCGGCCCCACCACGTCGCCCTCGATCGAGCCGTACCAGGCGCGACCGCGCCACTCCCCGAACTCATCAACCGACTCCGCACCGACGGAGTCAAAGCCATCAGCCCCAACGGCATCCTCGGCGACCCCACCCGCGCCACCGCCGCCGTCGGCGAACTCGCTATCGAGCGCTGGACCGCCGACCTCACCCACGCGGTCAGCACCTGGCTCGCGCACCCTCCAGCCGGATAGGTACCCACCCGGCTCGACCGGCCGGTTCTGTCGTGCCACCTCGACGGTTTCCGCTTCGAACGGTTCCACCGCTGTGAGCGCGGCCATAGCGTCACTGGCACACGCGCTCTACGAAAGGGTTCAGACAAATGCAGGTAGACGAGCTACTCAAGCCATTCCCGATCAAGGAATTCCACCCATTTCCACGCGCCCTGATGGGCCCTGGCGCGCACGAAATGATCGGCCCAGAGGCGAAGAACCTCGGCTTCACGAAAACGCTCGTGATGACGACCGGGCTGCGCGGGTCGGACACCGTGCACAAGATCGTGGAGTCGATGAAGTACCACGGGCTGGACGTCGTCGTGTACGACGAAGTGGAGTCCAACCCCAAGGACTACAACGTGATGGACGCCGTGTCGCTGTATCAGCAGAACAAGTGCGACAGCTTCGTCTCCATCGGCGGCGGCTCCTCGCACGACGCCTGCAAGGGCGCGCGGATCTCGGTCGCACACGACGGCCGCAACGTCAACGACTTCGAGGGGTTCAACAAGTCGGAGAATCCCAGCAACCCGCCACACATCGCGGTGTCCACCACCGCGGGGACCGGCTCGGAGACGTCCTGGGCGTACGTCATCACCGATACCACCACCGACCCGGATAACCCGCACAAGTATGTAGCGTTCGACGACGCGTCGGTGACGTCGTTGGCGATCGACGACCCGACGCTGTACTACGACTGCCCCATCGACTACACCGCACAGTGCGGGTTCGACGTCCTGGCGCACGCCTCCGAGCCGTACGTGTCGCGGCTGAATTTCGAGCCCTCGCTGGGTAACGCGCTACGCGCGATCAAGCTGACCGCCGAGAACCTCCGGCAGGCCACGTGGAATCCCGCCGAACTGTCCGGCCGGGAGGGAATGATGTACGCGCAGTACATCGCGGCGCAGGCGTTCAACTCCGGTGGGCTCGGCATCATCCACTCCATCTCGCACGCGGTGAGCGCGTTCTACGACACCCACCATGGCCTGAACAACGCGATCGCGCTGCCGCGCGTGTGGGCGTTCAACATGCCGGTGGCGTACAAGCGGTTCGCGGAGATGGCCAGCGCGATGGGCGTGGACACGCACGGCATGACCGACGTCCAGGCCGCGGATGCCGCGCTGGCCGCGGCGATCCGGCTGCTGCGCGACGTCGGCATCCCGGAGCGGTTCGTCGACGTCAAGCAGGACACCTACTCGAAGAACCGGCTCGGGCAGGGGCCGACGAAGTTCTACGAACAGGCATCGGCGATCAAGGGCGACGACACGGACGTCGACCGCATCACCAACCACGTCCTCGGTGACGCCTGCACGCCAGGCAACCCCAAGGAGTGCACCTTCGAGACCGTCCGACCGGTCGTTGACCACAGCATGAACGGCGAGCTGGATGACCTGCTCAGCTGAGGGCCCGTTCGACTCGGTCGACGCCGTCGGCGCCGCGCTCGCCGAGCAGGGTTACATCACCGACTCCCGGCTGGCCACCACGGTCTTCCTGCAGACCCGGCTGGACAAGCCGGTGCTGATCGAGGGGCCGGCCGGGGTTGGCAAGACCGAGCTCGCCAAGGTACTCGCGGCGGCGACCGGCCGCGGGCTGATCCGGTTGCAGTGCTACGAGGGCCAGGACGAGACCAAAGCGCTCTACGAGTGGGACTACGGCAAGCAACTGCTCTACACCCAGATGCTGCGGGACAAGATCGGCGAGGTGGTCGCCGATGCCGCCACGTTGCATGACGCGGTGACGCGCATCGGCGCGCAGGAAAGCGTGTTCTTCTCGGAGCGGTTCCTCGCGCCCCGGCCGTTGCTGGACGCGGTGCGTTCGGAGCAGCCCGCCGTGCTGCTGGTCGACGAGGTGGACCGAGCCGACGAGGCACTCGAAGCGGTGCTACTGGAGATGCTGGGCGAGTACCAGATCTCCATCCCGGAGGTCGGCACGTTCGCCGCGCACCAGCCGCCGTACGTCGTCCTGACGTCGAACAACACGCGCGACCTCGCGGCGGCGCTGAAGCGGCGGTGCCTGCACCTGTTCCTCGACTACCCCTCGGCGGAACGGGAGCTGGAGATCGTGCGTAGCAAGCGGACCGGGCTGCCCGATGCGCTGGCGGAGCAGTTGGTGCACATCGTCCGGGGGTTGCGGGAGTTAGAGCTGCGCAAGGCACCCAGCATCTCGGAGACGATCGACTGGGCACGCACCCTGGCAGTGCTCGGTGCCGACGAGCTGTCGGCGCAGGTGCTGGCGGACACGGTGTCGGTGGTGGTCAAGTACGACAAGGACGTCGACAAGGCGTTGGGCGCCCTACCGCGCCTGGTCGATCCGAACGCCGAGGTGCCGGTTTCGCTTGGCCACTCTCACGACCACTCGCACGGGCACGGACACCACCACGGCCATTCCCACAACGAGCATCACCATCACGATGGGTCCGATGTGGACGGTGCGGCGGTGCGGGCGGCCAAAGACGCGCCCGACCGGTTCGACGACGGGTACTACGGCAACTCGTCAGGAAAGCTACAGCGGTTACCGGTGAACGCCGGGCAGGGCTCCCGGTCGTTCGCCCGTCGCAGGGCGCTCTAGGGGTACGCGGTGGAAGCCATGATCCACCGGTTCGTCCGGCTGCTCCGGCTCTACGGCGTGCGCGTCTCGGTACCCGAGGTGCTGGACGCGCTGCGCTGTGCCGGGCAGCCGGGCGTGCTCACCGACAAGAAACGTCTCAAGGCGGCGTTGCGGGTCGCGCTAATCAAGGACCGCCGCGACGAGCCCGCGTTCGACGAGGTCTTCGACGCCTTCTTCGCGCTGATCAAGGTCGGCGGCGAGGACACCAGCCACGGGCACGGCCACGAGCACGACGACCTCACCGACACCGGCGCGCTGGAGTCGTTCACGCTGTCCGACGAGCCGAGCCAGACGCCGCAACAGGGCCACGAGCACGGCAAGCCGTCCAGCATCCGGGACTACTTCGACCAAGAAGACCTGGCGCAGCGATACAACCTGCACCAGGAAGCCAACAAGATAGACATCGCCTCACTGACGGACGAGATCGTGCTCTCCAAGGACAACGAAATCGTCGCGGGCAGCGAGGGCTACCGGGTACAGCTCGACACCGAACGGCTGCACGGCGCCGGTGCACCGGGCAAACTCGCGGGCGACTCCGGCACCACGGTGGATGCCGAGCTGACCATCGCCGAGACCGAGGCGCTGCTCGGCTGGCTCAACGACCAAACCGAGGACCAGACCGGCGACGAGTCCGACGCCGCCGCGTTGCGCAAACGCATGGCTGGTGTGCTGGCGGACCTTCCGCGAGCGCTCAAGCGGCACCTGGAGGCGCTGCTGGAGCTGGAAACCCGCGCCGTGGAGTCACGAGAGCAGCGAGTGGCCACAGTGGACAGCGTGGCCGAGCGGGAACGCGCCGATCTGGAGGAGTCGCTGCGCAGGCTGGCGCGGACGCTGCGCGGCGCGCTCACCCATCGCAGGCGGGTGTCGCCGGTCGGCAGGGTCGATCCCGGCAAGACGATGCGCCGCAACATGCGCTACGACGGCGTGCCGTTCGCGCCGGTCACCGTGCGGCGCACCGAGGACAAGCCCCGGCTCGTGGTACTGGCCGACGTCAGCTTGTCGGTGCGGGCCACCGCACGGTTCACACTGCACCTGGTGCACGGCCTGCAGGACCTGTTCGCGCAGGTGCGGTCGTTCGCGTTCGTCGCGGACATCGCCGAGACGACGGAACTGTTCGCGGATCATCCCGCCGACCGCGCCCTCGGGCTGATCTTCGGCGGTGACGTGCTCGACGTCGACGCGAACTCCGACTACGGCGCCGTGATCAGCGAGTTCGTCAGCGAGTACGCCTCATCGGTCACCCGGCGCACCACGCTGCTGGTGCTCGGCGACGGCAGAGGTAACGGCAACGACCCGAATCTGGCGGGCTTCGCGGAGCTGACGCGGCGGGCGCGGGAGACGATCTGGCTCACTCCGGAGCCGCGCTATTCCTGGGGACTAGAGCGTGTCTCCCGATTCATCGGGCGAGCATGACGGTGGCGGCGAGGAGTACGCCGCCGAAGTAGGTCCGCGCGTACTTGTCGTAGCGGGTCGCGATTCCGCGCCACTGCTTGAACCGGCCGAAACCGCGCTCGACGGTGTTGCGCTGCTTGTAGAGCTCGGGGTCGAAACCCGGTGGCCGACCACCGGCGGACCCCTTGTCCTTACGGCGTTTGGCCTGGTCGGAGCGCTCGGGGATGGTGTGCCGGAGGCGTCGCCGCCGCAGTTCGCGGCGAGTCGACGGGTGTGAGTAGGCCTTGTCCGCCAGCAGGCGATCCGGCCGGTGCCCGGTCGCGGCCAGGGCCTCGAGCAACGGCGCCAGGCGCGGATTGTCCCCGGCTTGCCCGGCGGACAGCAGCATGGCCACCGGGCGGACACCGGAGGTGACCAGGGCGTGGACCTTGGTGGTCAATCCGCCGCGCGAACGACCGATCGCGTGGTCGTCCGGCTCGGAAATCTTGTCATTCGACCTGGCCCCCTGTGTGGTCCGCGGAGGGCGCGCCGGCGGCATGCTGGTGCGCCCGCACGACGGTGGAGTCCACCGACAGCAACCAGTCCAGCTTGCCCGTATCGGCGTGGTCGGACAGCACATGCTCGAAGATCCGCTCGTACGTGCCGTCGCTTGACCAGCGGCGATGCCGCTTCCACAAGGTCTGCCAGGGGCCGAACTCAGCGGGCACATCACGCCACGGCGATCCGGTGCGAAAGCGCCACGCGATCGCTTCCAGCACCTGACGGTGATCACGCCAGCGCGCACCACGCCGCCCAACATCAGACGGCAACACCGGCTCGATCGACTCCCACAACTCGTCCGTGATCACACCAGTTCTGATCATTCACCGATCATCAGCGAACCACCGGCCGATATTCGGGAGACACGCCCTAGGCGGCTGCGATCTACCGGACTACGCCGAGTACTGCGACCGGGTGCGGGTGGTGCGCGATCTGTCCGGATTGGAGGGTACCGCACGTGACCTCACCACCGACGTCGTCGGCCGATGAACGCCGTGCCCCGCGCCGCGCTCGACCCGCTGTCGCCGGTGACGGACCGGCACTACCAAGACGAACTGGTGGAGGTGCTCAAGCTCGGCAGGGGTCAACGGCCACAGGGCCCTGGCGAGACGATCGCCACCACCGCTCATTTCCAGTTGCGCAAGCGGGGCAGACGGTTAGAGGTAAGCCACTGGCTCCGGCCTGATCAGTTGGACAACGACCTGGTGGGGCTATTGCACGCCGAGCTGTTCAGCCCCGGCTGGCTCAGCGGTAACGACGTCTTCGAGCATGTCGTCACCGGCATCGTCCGCTCCACCGTCAGCGACCCACTGCTCGCGTGGCACACCTTCTACGCCAACACACTCGCCAAGATCCGACGGACCACAGTGGACGACGGCGAGCCCAGCTCGGTCATCGCGGGCATGGTCCCGGTCTACGAACGCGCGCTCGAGATCGTCCCGCCTGGCAGCGTGCTCGATCTCGGATCCTGCTTCGGGTTCTTCCCACTACTGCTGGCCGAACGCGGCGATACCTCGGTCATCGCATCTGACCTCGTGCCCGCGAGCATGCGGCTGTTGGCGACGATCGCCCGTGCGCGGCACGTGCCGCTGGCGACGCTGGCCTGCGACGCGGCGAGCGTGCCGCTGCCGAACCGGGCGGTGGACACCGTCACGCTGCTGCACCTGCTGGAGCATCTGGAACCGGCCGACGGGGACAGGGTCGTCGCCGAGGCGGTGCGACTGGCGTCAATCCGCGTGGTCGTCGCGGTGCCGTTCGAGGAGGAACCGGCGCCGATCTACGGCCACGTTCGCACGTTCGACCGGTCGATCCTCGCCGACATCGGCATCGCCACCGGACTCCCGTTCACCGTCACCGAACACCACGGTGGCTGGCTGGTCATCGAGACGGGCCGAGGGTAGCTATCCGCCTGGCCGAAAGACGGGGCCAGCAGCGCCTTCTTGCCCGGCGACCACGACGTGTGAGGTGCGCCACCCTGCTCAGGTAGCCATCGCGTCAGCACCGGAAGGAGCGCTCATGTCATCTCACGCACAGACAGCGACGGAACCGACCGATACCGACTTCGAGCCAGAGCCGAGCCCTTCGGGACCACTGGCGGGTGATCCCGCACTGATCGGCGTGCCAACCTTTCTTGTCGGTGCCATCGCACTCGGCCTGACACTTGTCGGCTACGTCCCCGCCGAGGCAGCGGGCGCCCCCATCGCCATCATCCTTGTCGCCACCGGAGTTGGACAGCTGATCGCGGCGATATGGGCCGCCGCGCTCGGACAGAACGCTGTCGCCGCCATCTTCGGGGTGTTCGCTGGATTCTGGCTCAGCTACGCGGCACTGGTCCTCGGGCTGACACACGGCTGGTTCGGCATTCCCGCCGAGTCCGCCGTCGCGACCCAAGAACTCTTCCTCATCGCGTGGCTGGCGACGATCAGTCTTCTCACCCTGGCCACGTTACGACTCCCGCTCGCTTTCACCGTGTTGTTCGGCCTGATCACGCTGTCACTCGCGCTGGTACTCACCGCGACCCTGACCGGATCAGCGAGCATTCAGACGGCGGCCGGTATCGTGGTGTTCTCGTTCGTCGCCGTCGGCACCTATCTGTTCTTCCACGTCGCATCACTCGCCACCGGCGGTGCCGGGCTGCGCCTCGGCGCGCCCGTGGTGCGCTGATACGGGCTGATACCGGGTGGGCCCCGCTCGTGGACGCCGCTGGGCCCACCCGACCAGCTCAGTGCCAGTCGGCTCATTCTCCAGCACGCAAACGAGATCGTGATCGATACACCTAGATCAATCCCATTTTGCTCGCCTCGTAGACCGCCTCGGCCCTGCTGGACGCGGACAACTTCCGCATGATGTTACGGACGTGGAACTTCACCGTGGTCTCCGAGATGAACAGCCTACGGCCGATCTCGCGGTTACTCATCCCGTGCGCGAGCAGTTCCAGCACACCCTGTTCCCGTTCGGTCAGCGTCGGTTCATCCGGCGTGGTGCGGATCGAGCGCACCATCACCGAGGCCGACCTAGAGTCGAACGCGCTCTCGTCGCGCGCCACCGCACGTATCGACGACACCAGGCCGCTCGTATCGACGTCCTTGATCACGTAGCCCTTCGCACCCCGGTGGACGGCCTCCAGCACAAGTGCATCGTCGAGGAACGTGGTCAGCACCAGCACACCGATGTCCGGGTACCGCTCGGTGAGCTCGGAGCACACCGCGAGCCCCTCGGTGTCGGACCCGGTGGACAGTTTGAGGTCGAGCAGCACGATGTCCGGCCGCAGCCGGTCGATCACCGTCCTCGCCTCGGTGGCGGTGGTCGCCTCCCCGACCACGCACATGTCTTCCTCTCGCTCGAGGATCGAGCGCAGCCCCTGCCGGACGATCGCGTGGTCGTCGACGAGCACGATGGTCAGTGCTCGGCTTCCCGCTCCTTGTGTCGGTGGCCGCACCACGCTCGCCTGTTCTCGCACGGTCATCCCGCCGCCCTCCTGTCGGTCTGCTCCGGTGCCGGAATCTCGAAACGCAACATGATGCCGCCGAGGCGTGACTTGCGGATCGACATCGTTCCGCCAAGATCCGCTGTGCGCGCAGCCATATTCGCCAAGCCCCGGTGTCCGCCACCGAGATCGGCTGCCGAAGCCAGCCGCAGCATCTTGCGCAGTTGCGCCGGATCGCCATCGCCGTCATCGGAGATCGTGAGCACGATCGTGTGCGCCTGGTATCGCAGCCGCACCTGCGCCTGGGTCGCGCTGGTGTGCATCACCGTGTTGAACAGCGCCTCCCCGGTGAGCCGCAACAGCGAGTGCTCTGCCTCGCCAGACAGCGCGACCGGCTCGCCGGTGACTCTGACCTGCACCTTCAGATCACTCGGCAGGTGCACCGTTGACAGGCGCTCCAGCAGGACCGGCAACGAGCCGGACGGCTCCTCTGCCGTGTGGTGCAGCGCGTAGATCGCCGCCCGCAGTCGCTCCACCGCATGCCGGGTGAGGTCTTTGGCGGCACCGAGTTGTTCAATCGTCGGACCCACGTCGTCCGGGTTGTCGGTCAGCTCGGACCGGCACAGCTCGATCGTCATGCCAGCCGAGAGAACGTCCTGGGTGACGCTGTCGTGCAGTTCTCGCGCGATCCGGTGCCGCTCGTCATCCAGCGCCTGCCGCTGCATCGCCGCGATGAGCCGCTGCTGCGTCTCGGCGAGTTCAGCGTTGCGCGCGGCGAGGTCACGAGCCCGTCGCTCCGCTGTCTCGGACAACTGCTCGGTCCTGCCCCGCAGCCGCGTCGTCGCGTGTAGCAGGAACGAGTTGTGCAGCGCGACAGCCGCGTGATTGGCCAGTACCCGCAGCAGCGCCAAGTCGGTGTCCGCGATCGAGACGGCGGGACCTGGCCGTGCGGCGATCCCACCGACCGGCTCGCCGTCAAGCGTCATCCCGACACGGACGATGCCGGTGTGCTGATAGTCCTCGCTGACGTCCTCGTGTTCGGCTTCCCACGGCCGGCAACGCAACACCCGTAGCTGCTCCAGCGCGCTGTGCGGCAACCGGTGTTCGTCGTCGATCAGCTCGTCACCCGCGGAGAACAGAAATCGTGGCCGCGCCGCCTGCAACGCGCCATCGGCGACCGCGACGAGCAGCCAATCCGCCTGCAAATGCTCGGTCGCCGTCGCGACCACGGCTTCGACGAGCGCCCGAGGGCCCTCCCCTGTGACGACCAGCGCGCGGGAGATTCGGTCCAGCGCCCGCACCGCGTTCTCCAGCCGTTCCGCTGACCGAACGTACTCCGGGTAGAACGAACGTTTCCCGGAACGGACGCCGGTGAGCGCTCCCAGATACGCGTCGCTCACGTCGCGATCGGTCGTGCCACCCATTACAGCGCCTGCCGGAACAGCCACTCGATGTCGGCGGCGCTCGCGTCCCTCGGGTTGGTGGCAAGACACGCGTCGTTGAGTGTGGTGCGCGCCAGCGTCGCGATCACGGACTCGGTGACCCCAAGGTCCGCGAGGCCCTTCGGCACGCCGACGTCGTCCGCGAGCCCGCGCACGTGAGCGGCGAGCAGCTCGGCGACCTCCATGGCGGGCTTGCCGTCGACGTCGATGCCGATCGCGGCGGCGAGTGGCACGTATCGCTGCGGAGCGGATGCGGCGTTGAACCGGATCGCGTGCGGCAACAGGACGCCGTTCAGCACGCCATGCGGCGCATCGAGCAAACCACCAACCTGGTGACTCATCGCGTGGGTAACGCCAAGGATCGCGTTGGTGAACGCCATGCCCGCCTCGAGCGCGCCCTGGGCCATGGCGATGCGCGACTCCGCCTTCCTCGGCCGCGACAGTGTGCGCTGCAGGTGCGTCGTGATCAGGTGGGCGGCGTGCAGCGCGTGATGATCGGTGAGCCGATTGTGCGCACGAGAAACGTACGCCTCGATCGCATGGGTGAGGGCATCAAGCCCGGTGGCGGCGTTCAGCTCGTCCGGCATCGTGATGAGCAGCCTGGGGTCGATGATCGAGATATCCGGGACGAGCGTCCGGCTGATGATGGTGATCTTGGTGCGCCGCGCGGTATCGGTGATGATGGCGAACTGCGAGACGTCCGCGCCGGTACCGGACGTCGAGGGCGCCATGACCAGCGGCGGGATCGGCTGCGTCACCTTGTCCACTCCCGCGTAGCCGAGGATCGCACCGCCATTGCTCGACAGGATCGCCACACCCTTGGCCGCGTCGATGCACGACCCGCCACCCACCGCGATGATCACGTCGGCACCGGTCGCCACGTACTGCTCATAAGCGGCCTGCACCTCGTGGTCCTTCGGGTTCGGGGTGACCTCCGACCACACGACCGGACGAAGACCCGCCAGTTGAAGGTGTCCTACCGCTTCGGACACCCAACCCGCTTCCTGGATGCCGCCGTCGGTGACGACGAACGGCTTTCTTGCCCCGACCCGCAGCGCGGCGTGGCCGAGCTCGGCGAGCGAGCCCGGCCCGAGCACGATCTCCGGAGCGTGGAACTTAGCGAGCTGGAACGCCGACTCGATCGAGTCCGGCGTCGCGGCGCGGGGACCACTCAGCTCATCCGGCAGGGTGCCGCTATCCGGGTCGCTGAGCAGGGCGGCACCGTTTCGCTCCGGTTGAGACCAGGTGAGCGTGCCTGGCGGCATCGCATCGATGGCCGGGGTCACGTGGGACACGAGAACACTCCTCGGTGGTTCGATGTCGCGGCCAGAACCACTCCAGGCTAATACCTGTGTGACGGGCAGCACACCGTTCACTCCGATGGCCGCACCTGTCCGATCGGATAGGTACCGAGGCGGGCACGGAGCGCGGCGAACGTCCCCGCACCGTCGTTGTCACCCGCCGATGTCGGTGGCGATGACGTGCTCGACGTTGCGTTCCGCGAGCGCGGTGATGGTCACGAACGGGTTCACGCCGGTGCTGCCGGGGACCAGCGAGCCGTCGACGACGTAGAGGCCCGGATAGCCGGGCAGCCTGCCGTAGTTGTCGGTGGCCTCGTTGAGCACGCAGCCGCCAAGAGGGTGGTACGTGAAGTCGTCGCCCCAGATCTTGTAGACACCGAACAGATCGCTGCGGTAGATCGTGCCCGCTTTCGCGTTGATCGCGTCGAATACACGCTTGGCGGCGTCGATGGACGGCTGCGTCCAGGACGCCTGCCAGTCCAGATCGACTTGGCCGGTCGTGGTGTTGAACCGGAACGTGCCCCGATGCGGGTTCTTGGTGATGGCTAGGTAGAGATTGATCCACGTCTCAGTGCCCGCTGGGAACGGCGCGATCTCGGCGAACACCGGGCCGTTCGAGTCGGACCAGTTGTCGATACCCATCGAGGGCATGCACGACTGGAGCGCCCCGGTGAGGTCCCAGCCCGCGCGGCCGACCATGACGTTGCCGTTGTTGCCCCACCCCGCCCCGACATCGTCCGGCAGGTCGGACAGCCTGCCCTTGGCCTTCATCGCCACCAACAGCTTGCTCGTGCCGACGCTGCCCGCCGCGAAGAACACCCGATCGGCGGTGACGGTCTTGGTCGCGAGCGTCGTCCCGTCTACGTCGATCCGCACCATCGTGACCGCGTAGCGCCCGCCCCTCGTGGGCGCCACGTCGGTAACCGTGTGCAGCGGCGAGATCGACAGCTTCCCGGTCGCCGCCGCGGCCGCGAGGTAGGTCTTGTCGAGCGTGCGTTTGCCGTGGTTGTTGCCGTAGATCACCTCGGTGGCGAGTGCGGAGCGCGGCACCTGGTTGGCCGCTTCCCGCTTCATGTAGTCGAAGTCATAGACATTGGGGACGAACACCGTGTCGAATCCCGCGTCGTGCGCGGTGCGTCTGCTCACGCGGGTGTAGCGGTAGCAGTCGGCGGACTCGAACCAGACCCGGTCGATGCGGTTGACGCCGAGTGCGGCGTTGGCGCGCGGGAAGAACGTCCGATACATCTGATCGGCGTCGACCGAAGGCAGGATCTCCTCGAAGTAGTCACGCTTCGGGGTGACGGCCATGCCGCCGTTGACGAGCGACCCGCCACCGACGCCCCGGCCCTGGTAGACGCGGGTGGCGGCGAAACGCTCGGAGTCCAGCACCCCGGCGGCCGATGGAATCTCCTTGTTGGTGGAGCCGCCACTGAAGTAGCCGAGCGGCTGGTCGGTCTCGGTGCGGAACCAGAACGAGCGACCGTCCGGATTGTGCATGTCGCAGAAGACGTCGCCGTCGGGGCCGGGCGTGGTCCAGTTCCGCCCCATCTCGACTACGGCGGTGGGGACACCCGCCTGGGTCAGGCGCAGTGCCGTTACCGCGCCGCCATACCCGCTCCCGATCACGAGCGCGGGCACCAGGTCGCCGTCGCGCAATGCCTGCGACGGCGCTGCCGCCGCCGGGAGTGATGGCAGCGCGAATGCGCCCAAAGTAGAAGCTGTTCCACCAAGGAACACCCTCCGGCTTATACGCTTACCGTATCGACTCTTACCTGTGTTGATGCTGCTTCGCGGACCCACGGCTACCCCTTTATCCGGCAGTGAAAGTGATACACGTTATAGCCGTTCGGCCTGGTACGTGTCAGCAGCCATTCAGCGGCACTGTTGCGGAAAATGGTCGAGCGGGCGCCTGCGGTGAGCCGCAGTGGCGAGAGCACGAGACGTTACGGCCGCGGGAACTCGGCAGCGACGTCAGCGATCCCGTCCATGTACGCCGGTGTCGGCGCACCAGCGAGTGGCTCCACCTCCGCGATCACGACCGTGCGCCGGTCGCGGCGCGAATCGTAGTTGTGGCCGGTCCATCGGATGGGGCCGGCACCCACGACAGCGCCAGGCAGCGGCGACACGTTGCCCGTGCCGTGAGTGTCCACTAGCTCGCGCAGTCGTAACGCCGCGAGCGTGCTACGCATCTCGACCCAGGCGACGGACACGACAACAACCGTGCTGTTGCTGCCGTTCAGGCGAACCAGCATGCGGTCCAGCGCACGGCATGGGGTACGTACGAAAAAGCGGGCAACCTCGCCGTACGAGTTGGCGGCGCACGTCAGCCCACGTTCAAGCCTCCGATGGGTCCGCTTCAAATCAAGGCGTTTCCAGGTGGCACCGCGATGTCCCCTGCTTGCTTCTCGCTTACTCTTCACGATCTTGTTTCGCATCACCTGGCCAAGCGCCGACTCCACCGAAGCCGCTCCCCCACCAGCAGCGCCACTCGTGACACCGATCGAACCGTGCGCAAGCGTCACCGCGAGCGCCGCCCCAGCAACACCAGCCGCAGATCCCTTCTTCCAACGTCCGCGCTTATCACGCGGCTGATCTTGATACCCCACATCCGCCCCCAACAGGATCGGTTGTCGTCTCGATGGTGAGGTCGACATCACTGGTGGCACGGCACTTCCGACCGACACCGCCCGGATGGAGTAGTCGGCACTGTGACAGCAATCGCCAGACTTCGGCCGGGCGCGAACAGCCGACGCTCGTCTAAGCTCGATAGCGAGCAGTGCGTGGTGGAGGTGTGGGGATGGAATCGCTGGACATCCGGGACGATTTGGTGCCGTTGCGCACGGATTTCGACGTCTCGTGGCGGGGTTACGACCGTGGCCAGGTGCGACGGTACGTCCACGGCGTCGAGGCCGAGCTGCGGCTGGTTACCGCCGATCGCGACGCAGCGGTCGCCGAGGCGGAGAACCTCGCCACGCAGCTGGAGGCGAGCCGGTCGGAGGTCCGAGAGCTACGCGCGCGGCTCGACCAAGTGTGTCGCACTCCGATCGACCCGGAAGCGGTGCCCGGACGGCTGCGACGGATGGTCGAGCTCGCGCGGGACGAGGCAGCCGAGATCACCGGAAGAGCACAGATGGCCGCCGAACACACCTGGAACGCGGCCCAGGACGCGGCGCAGCGACTACGGAAGCGGTCCGAATGGCTCCTCGCCGACCTCGACGCGCAACGGACGGCCATGGCGGCCGAGTACCGTGAGCTGACCGAACGCGCCCGCACCGAGGCCGAGACGATGTCGCGCGAGGCGGAGCGGCGGCGTATCGAGCTGGACGAGGCCGCCGAGCAGCACCGAAAGCACGTCACGAGGGACTTCGAGATCGCCATGCTGGCCCGGCGGGTTGAGGCTCGGCGAGAAATCGCGGAGCAACGCCGCGCCGCGCAGACCGAAGCCGAGGGCATCGTCGCCGAGGCACGTGCTGAAGCCGCGCGGATCGTGCGAGCGGCACGACGGGAGGCGGACGCGCTACGGCAGGTCAGGGATGATCTCGCCGATCGGGTGCGCGCACTGGGCCGGTTGTTCGCCGACGCGGCGCCACTGCTGCGCCCGGACGACGAACCGGTGCCGGAACAGCGCGTCGCGACTCCGGCATGACCGGCTGACACCACACACCTGGCCGTCGCGCACTACGTGTGGCCGCCCGCACCGTGGGGTACTCATCACCGTCTAGACGAATGAGGTGAGCATATGCCCCGGTGGATTCGTTGGTTCTGGGAGCGGTACCGGCTGCCTGTCGACACCCCCAGGGAATCCGACGTCGCGACGGACCCCGCCGTCGCGCTGTCCCGGCCGCCCCACGGCGGCCGGAACACGAGCCGTGCGCGCGGCTCCGAGACGTTCGTCGGCAGGCTTTCCGGGGAGGATTTCGCCGGCGAGGAGCAGTCCGGCGCCGAACTGCGCAGACAGGGCAAGCCCGACTGACCCATAACCATGCCGGAACTCGCCGACGTTGAAGGTTTCCGCCGCGTGTTCAACGACCACGTCCGGGGCGCGGTCCGCGCGGTACGGGTGCGTGACGCACAAGTAGTGCGGCACACCAGCCGCCGCACGCTGGCCAAGGCGCTCGAAGGACAACGGTTCGACGCAGCACGGCGGCACGGCAAGTGGCTGATCGCACCCGTTCACGGGTCGGACGACGCCGTGCTGCTGCACTTCGGCATGACCGGAAGCCTGGAATGGGCAGACGCGCATGAGCAAGAGCACCGCCACGACCGCGTGGTGCTCGCGTTCGACGACGGCGAGCTGCGCTACCGCGACATGCGCAAACTGGAGGGCTTACACCTCACGCGCGGGGACACCGCCCGCGACCGCGTGCTCGGCGACCTCGGTGTCGACGCGACCGAGGTGACCCGCGAGCACCTCTACGACCTGTTGGCGCACCGCGACCGGCAGGTCAAGGCCGTGCTGATGGACCAGTACGAGATCGCAGGGCTCGGCACCCTGCTGGTGGACGAGATCCTGTGGCGCGCCCGGATTCACCCGCGCACGCGCGCGTCGGCGCTCAGCGCACAGGACTGCGGACGACTGCACGCGCGGATGCGCACCGTGCTGCGGCACGCCATCGACGCGGGCCGCGTGCCGCCCCGGGACAGCTGGTTGACCGGACACCGAGACGACGACCCCGGTACGTGTCCGCGCTGCGGATCGACCCTGTCACACGGGCGCGTCGGCAGCAGGAGTACCGCGTGGTGCTCACGGTGTCAGCCGGAACCGAACAAATAGCACCTACCCCGCCACCGCGCTCACGCCCCCGAACGCCCCATGCCGGAAGGCGTCGACAAACCGGGCGTGGTCGGCGCGGGTAAGTTCGGCGTACTCCCGTGCGAACTCCTGCACCCAGCTGACCAGCTCGCCGACGTGACCGTCGACGCGTTCCAGCACGAGGTCCTCCACCTGCTCCTCGACGGCGAGCCCCTCAGCGTCCGCGTCGGCGACGCAATGCATTTTGGCGGTCGCCTTGCCCAGGTCGGTGACCAGCTCGGTGATCTCGTCCGGCTCGGTCAGATCCTCCCATTCCAGGTCGGTCTCGTACGGCGACAGCTCACTGACAACGAAGCCGGTGCCGTCGATCTCGGTCCAGCCCAGGTACGGGTCGGCGTGCACTTGGAGAGCACGCTGCGACAACGCGGTGCGATGGCCATGGTGCTCGAACGCCCCCGCGAGCCGGTCGTCCTGTACCACCGCGCTGGCGGCGGCGATGTTGCCCTCCTTGACCGAGAGGATGATGTCGTTCTCCAGCGCCTGGCTGTGCCCTTCCAACAGCACGTTGTACGCCCGCAGCCCCGCGCTGCCAATGCCGAAGCCGGAGCGCCCGACGACGTCCTTCACGGCGAACGCGATGTCGTTCGATGCCCACTTGGACCCCGCGATGGTTTCCAAGTACCGCCGATACGCGCGCATCACGCGGTCATGTTCGGCGTCATCCAACCTGCGCACGCCCGGGCCCTCGATGAACTCCCGTTCGTCCCCCACGATGGCGGTATTCGCGGTGAGCAGATCGATCCGGCTCGCCGACCGCGCGGCCAGGAGCGTGTCCCGCACAGGGCCACGCGCGTTGTCCAGCCGCAGCGCCCACTCCTGGTCCCGGTCGGAGCTGGTGTAGTACGCGACCTGGTCCACATAGGACCGGATGTAGCGGGCGATCAGCTCGTCGATGACATCGTCGGGAAACGCCTTGCGCCAGCCGATCAGCGCGAGGCTGACCGCGCACCGTTGCAGGTCCCAGGTGAAGTGCCCGAGGTAGGCCTCGTCGAAGTCGTTGACGTCGAAGATCAGCCTGCCCTGGTCGTTGAGGTAGGTGCCGAAGTTCTCCGCGTGCAGGTCGCCGTGAATCCACACCCGCGACAGCGCGCCGGTGGCCCATGGGTCTTCGCGCTCGGCCATGTCCGCGTAGAACAACGCCGCCGACCCCCGGTAGAACGCGAACGGATCGGCCGCCATTTTGCGGAACCGTTTCCGGAACGCCGCGGGACCGCGCCGGACGCGCTCGGCGAAGGCGTTCTCCAGGATGCTGACGATCTGCTCGGTGCGCTGGTCACTCATCCCTCGCGACAGTACCGCGCATGGCAAACCTGCCGGGTGAATAGTGCCCCGCGGCCGGGTTTGCTCCCCCACAATTGGGGCATCCAACCAGGCGAGCGACGTATCGGAGGTATTGTCATGCAGACGACCCGCGCGGGAACCTCCGCACCGGCGCTGCCCGTCCGGCTCGCCATGGGTGTGCTGGGCGGCATCGTCGCCGGGGCGGGTTTCATCGCCCTGACCATGTGGTTCGCGCACACGGACGGCAAAGATGTGGTCGCCCCGTTCAAGATGATCTCCACCATCATCGAAGGGCCGCCACCCGACCAAGGCACGGTCTGGCTTGGCGTGGTGATCCACGTCGTGCTGAGCGTGGCCTTCGGCGTGCTCTTCGCCCTGCTCACCCACCCGTGGGGCACGGGCACACTGGCCGCGCTCGCTGGGCTGATTTATGGCGGCGCGATCTACGTCGTCAATTTCCAGGTCCTGAGCCGGTTCGTCGACCACTGGAGCGCGTTCCTCGACGGAACGAACCAGCCGTTCGAGGTAGCTACGCACCTGGTGTTCGGCGCCCTGCTCGCGGTGTTCTTCCCCGCGGTGACGCGCAGAACAAGCCGGGCGGAAGCGCCTCGGCACGCCGAGAGCGCGGCATAAGCGTGGACTGAAGGCGGCGCCATCACCACGTGTCCACGAACGCGCGACCGCCAGGCTCGCGCGGCGGGTCCGCCAGGGTTGTCGTGATCCACCGACGGGTGTCGGCGGGGTCGATGACGTCGTCGATCTCGAACACCGACGCGGCGTTGAGCGCCTTGCCGTGCTCGTAGGCCATCGCGACCATCTGGTCGAACAGTCGCTGCCGCTCGTCGGGATCGGAAACCGCGTCCAGCTCCTTGCGGAACCCGAGCTTGACCGCGCCTTCGAGTCCCATACCGCCGAGTTCGCCGGTCGGCCAGGACACCGTCGCCACCGGCACGGTGAGGCTACCGCCCGCCATCGCCATCGCGCCGAGCCCGTACGCTTTGCGCAGCACGATCACGCACATCGGCACCCGCAGGTTCGCACCGGTCACGAACATGCGGCTGACGTGCCGCACAGTGGCGGTGCGTTCGGCGTCGGGACCGACCATGAACCCAGGCGTGTCGCACAGCGAGACGATCGGCAGCCCGTGCGTGTCGCAGAGCTGCGAGAACCGGGATGCCTTGTCGGCGGCGTCGCTGTCGATCGCGCCGCCAAGGTGCGACGGGTTGTTCGCGATCAGCCCGTACGGCTTCCCCTCGATCCGCACCAGCGCGGTGATGATGCCGTGGCCGAAGTCCCGCCGCAGTTCCAGCACGCTGTCGGTGTCGGCGAGCGTGTCGATCACCGCGCGGACGTCGTAGACCCGCACCCGGTTCTCCGGCACCACCTGCCGCAACCGCCGCTGGTCCTCGCTGGACCACTCGGCGAGGCTGCCCTGGAAGTACGCCAGGTACCGCTTGGCGACCTCGGTCGCCTCGGTCTCGTCCGCCACCACGACGTCTACCACGCCGTTGGGCGCCTGGACGTCGATGGGACCGACCTCGTCCGGTTCGAAAGTGCCGAGTCCACCACCTTCGATCATCGCGGGTCCGCCCATACCGATGCTGGCATCCCGCGTGGCGATGACCACGTCGCAGCAGCCGAGCAGCGCCGCGTTGCCCGCGAAACACCGGCCGGAAGCGATGCCGACGAGCGGCACCTGCCCGCTGAGCTTCGCGAACAGGTGAAACGCCATCACCTGCAAGCCCGACACTGTGGGAATGTCGACGTCGCCGGGACGTCCGCCGCCGCCCTCGGCGTACAACACGACCGGCAGCCCGCGCCGCGCGGCGACGTCGAACAGCCGGTCCTTCTTCAGGTGGTTGTACGCGCCCTGGGTGCCCGCCAGCACCGTCGCGTCGTAGGCCAGCACGGCGCACTGCGCCGCCGCTTTCCCGACCAGCGCGCCGTTGACCCGCGCCAGCCCGCCGACGAGGCCGTCCGCCGGGGTGCGTTCGATCAGGTCTTCCAGCGAGCGGCGTTGTCGTTGCGCGGCCACCACCAGCGGCCCGTACTCCAGGAAGCTGCCCTCGTCGCAGAGTGCGGCGATGTTCTCCCGCGCGGTGCGCCGCCCGGCGTCGTGGCGTTTGGCGACGGCGTCCGGCCGCCGCCCGTCCTGCCCAATGGCGTGCCTGCGCCGCACCTCGTCCAGGTCGGCTCGCGCCTCGTCCAGGTCGTACTCGGCGTACTCGGCGTCCGCCTGCTGATCGGTGTCCCCTTCACCGGGCGCCCCGTGCGCAACGACGTCCAGCAGCCGCTGGTCCCGGCGCACCCGATCGCCCTCGGCCACCGCCACGCGCGCGACGACGCCCGCGTGTGGCGCGGTAACTGGGTGCTCCATCTTCATCGACTCCAGCACCACCAGCTGCTGGCCGGAACGCACCCGCGCGCCGTCGCTTACCGCGACGCGCACCACCGTGCCCAGCATCGGAGCGAGCACCGCACCATTCGTGTCGTGATCCACATCCGGAAGCTTCTCACGACGTGGCAAGGCGATAGCTGTTCGCCAGCGACGTCGTCCCCGTCGCCGTTCTCGTGGTTGGCATCCCGCGAACAGGGGTACACAGTCTCTAGCGAAGCCACCAGAAGTCCCTTCGATTCGACGGGCGGCTCCGAACACGATGTAGATATAGGTCCGTGTCATGAGGAGTCAGGTCATGTTCGGCACGACATCGAGTTCCGCGCTCTGGTCGGCGTTGCAACCCGGCGGGAACCCGCTCATCAGACCCTCGGACCGCCGTCAGGCCAGGCTCGCGGCGGTTCTCATCGCGCTCGCCCTGCTCTCGGGGCCGCTCATGGCCGCGTACGGCTTCAGCTACCACGCCAGCCTCACCGACCGCGCGGCGGCGCAACAACACGACCGCTACCGGGTGGACGCCATTGTGACCGAGGACGCACCCGTTACCGAGCGGAACGGCGCGATGGCGTTTCAGATGCCGCGCCAGGCAACGGCGCTGGCCGAATGGTCCACGCCAGACGGCAAGCGGCATGAAGGCACGGTCCCGGTTGCCGGTGGCGCGAGCGCGGGCGACACGATCACCATCTGGGTCGATGGAGACGGCGACCGAACGACCGCTCCCCTTTCTCCCGGTCAGACCGTCACCGCGGCGGTACTGGCCACGATCGGCACCTGGCTGCTCTTCGTCGCCGCGCTCGCGGGCATCTACGTGCTGATGCGCGTCCGGCTTGACCGCGAACGCTACGCGGCCTGGGAGCGCGAGTGGCGGGAGTTCGACGAGCATCGCACGTGACACGCATCCGCCCCGGCGTCCTGCCACCTGCCCGCACGCGGCGGCATACTCGAACCATGAACGCCAAGTGGGACGCCGACGCCACGCTGGTGCTCGGCGAGCGGACGGTGCCGTTGCTCGACCGCGCGCGGGTGTACGCCTGCGGCATCACGCCCTACGACGTCACCCACCTCGGGCACGCGGCGACGTTCGTCTGGGTGGACGTCCTCGCACGGGCGTTATGGCAGCTCGGCGTGGACGCCGAGATCTGCCGCAACGTCACCGACGTGGACGACGTCCTGGACGAGGCCGCCGCGCGGGCGGGCACCGACGCCGACTGGTACGCCGCCGTAGGGCAGTTCCAGTTCGACACCGACATGGCCAACCTCAAGGTCCGCACGCCGCGCCACGAGCCCCGCGCCCACAGCTACATTCCCCACGTCGTCCGGCTCGCGCGACATCTGGTGCGTTCCGGTCACGCCTACGTCGCCGAGGGCAGCGTCTACTTCCGGGGCGGCGACATCCCCGCCGTGGCGGGGATTGACCGGACGACGGCGTTGGAGCTGAACGCCGAGTTCGGTGGGCAGCCGGACGACCCTGCCAAGCACGACCCGCTGGACGTCGCGATCTGGCAGGCGTGTGGTCCCGACCGGGTCGGGTGGGACTCGCCCTGGGGCCGGGGGCGTCCCGGCTGGCACGCCGAGTGCGTGGCCATGGCGTCGTCGGTGTTCGGAGTGGGCGTCGACGTCCACGCGGGTGGCGCGGACCTGACCTACCCGCACCACGCCTGCCATGCCGCGATCGCGGAGGCGCTGACCGGCGTGCGGCCGTACGCCCGGTCGTGGCTGCACGTCGGGGTGGTCACCGTGGACGGCGAGAAGATGGCGAAGTCGTCCGGCAACCTGGTGCTCATCTCCGACCTACTCGCCGACCACGCGGCGGCGGTGGTGCGGATGATGATCCTTGACCGGCCGTGGCACCGGTCGTGGGACTACACCCCGGCGCTGCTGGACACGGCCGCCGAGCGCCTGGAGGCGCTCTACAGCGCGGCGGGTCGCCGCACCGCGGACACCGCCGCCGCCGAGGACGAGCTACGCACGGCGCTGCGCACCGACCTGAACGTGTCGCGCGCGCTGGACATCGCCATCGACAGCGGTGGCGACGCCGCCCGCACGATGGTGTCCGTGTTCGGGCTCGGCTGACATCCGACACAAGGGAGTGATTCCGTGAGCACGCAGACCGAGTTCGTCCGTGCCCCCAACGCCTTCACCGAGCGGGTCACCGCCGATGGGTCGTCCGGATGGCCCGTCGAACCGGGTCGCTACCGGCTGGTGGTCAGCAAGGCGTGCCCATGGGCCAGCCGTGGCCTCATCTCGCGGCGGTTGCTGGGGCTCGAGGACGCCCTCTCCGTCGCCGTCGCGGACCCGATTCAGGATGAGCGGAGCTGGCGGTTCACCCTCGACCCGGACGATCGTGACCCGGTACTGGGCATCCGGTTCTTGTCCCAGGCGTACTACAAGACCGACCCGAACTACACCGGTGGCATCAGCGTGCCCGCGCTGGTCGACGTCCCAAGCGGGAAGCTGGTCAGCAACGACTACCCGCAGCTGACCATCGACTTCGCCACCGAGTGGCGGGCCTATCACCGCGAGGGCGCGCCTGACCTCTACCCGGAGCAGCTGCGGGACGAGATCGACGACATCAACCAGGCGGTGTTCACCGATGTCAACAACGCTGTTTACCAGGCGGGCTTCGCCAAGCGCCCGGAGGCCTACGCCGACGCCTACCACCGGCTGTTCGCCCGGCTGGACGCGCTGTCGGAGCGGTTGGAGCGGCAGCGGTTCCTCGTCGGCGACACCATCACCGAGGCCGACATCCGGCTGTTCACCACGCTGGTGCGCTTCGACGCGGTGTATCACAACCACTTCAAGTGCAACCGGAACAAGCTCACCGAGATGCCGGTCCTGTGGGCCTACGCGCGCGACCTGTACCAGACGCCTGGGTTCTACGACACGGTCGACTTCGACCACATCAAGCGCCATTACTACCTGGTGCACACCAACATCAACCCGACAGGCATCGTGCCGCTCGGCCCTGACCTGTCCGGCTGGGACACGCCACACGGCCGCGAGCAACTCGGCGGGCGGCCGTTCGGCGACGGCACACCGCCCGCGCCGGTGTAGGCGGATTAGCCGCGCCCGTAGTGGCTACCCCAGCTACATGAACACACGTAAACCCCGCCGCAAGCTCACCCGCGAGGAATACGAACGCGGGCTGCCGGACTATCACGACCCGACCGGTGGCTGGGCGGGCGCCGCGCCGATGTATAGCGCGCTCACGTTGCGGCTGTGGTTGGCCGCGCTTGGCGTGGTGCTCTGCGTCGCCGTCGGAGTGCTGTGGGTGACCATCGGCGACATGGTGTGGCTCGGCGTCGTCCTGTTCGTCGTCGCGGCCGGGCTCGTCATTGACTTTGGCTGGGTGCTGCATCGCAAACGCCGAGGCGAACCGGGCTGACGGACGCGGATTGATCGGCGCGACGTTGGGTACCCCTCCACTAGCGAAGACACCCGGCGCAAAGGGAGGTTCGCGGTGGACATCGCGGTGGATTCCGACCTGCGGGAACTAGTCGCCAGGGCGCGGCGCACTAGGGGTACGCCGTTCGCCTCGGTGTACTACGAAACCACGCACACCACCGAGGACGCCACCAAGGTGCTGGAGCTGACCTGGCGCGAGCTGGCCGACGACCTGCGAGCGCAGGGAGCGGACGCGGATACCGTCGCGGCGCTGGAAGACGCCGTGTGGTCCGCGCCATACCCCGCTGGCAGGAGTGGGCGTGCGCTGATCGCCTCCGGAGGCACGGTGCTCGTCAATCGCTCGCTCGGTGAGCCCCCGGCACGACCGGTGGCACGCTGGTCCACCCTGCCGTACCTGGTGCCGCTCGTCGCGCACGCGCTACCGACGGTGCCGCACGTCGTCGCGACCGTCGACAAGGTCGGCGCCGAGGTCACCGGTGTCGACAACACCGGTGCCGTGGCCTACCACCATCCGGTGCTCGGCGCGGAGCATCCGGTGCATGAGGCGGGCACCAACGCCGGGTTGCCGCGCAGGCACGACCGAGAACACGTCCAAGAGACCGTCCGGCAGAACATTCACCTTGTCGCCGACGACGTCACCAAGGTCGCGGACGCGGTCGGCGCCGAGCTAATCGTCCTTTCCGGCGAGGTCAAGGGCAGGCGATGGCTACGAGACGCGCTGCCCGACCGGCTGCGAGACGGCGTCGTCGACGTCGGCGATGGCGGCCGCACCCAGGCCCCGTACGGCGACGCGCTGAGCGAAGAGGTCAGCGGCCTTGTGGCCGAGCGGGAACGACAGCGAATCGCAGCGCGCGCCGACCAGTTCCGTGCCGAACTGGCGCACGGCGCGGACGGGCTGGCGGTGCAGGGCCTGAGTTCGGTGTGCGCCACGCTACGCGAGGCGAACGCCGAGGCCTTGCTCATCGGTGGGGACGACGACCAGCACGTCCACACCGGCGCGGACCCCATCGAACTCGCCACTGACCCCGAGGTGCTCGACGAGCTCGGCATCTCGGTGGTCGACAGAGACCGTGCGGACGAAGCGCTACCGCTCGCCGCGATCGCCGTCGGCGCCGACCTCGTCGTCGTCGGGGACGAGCTGGCACTCGAGGACGGGTTCGGCGTGCTGCGCCGCTACCGAGGAGGTACCCATGCCGATCGCGGGCCGTGAGATCCCGATCTCGAACCAGGACAAGGTCCTGTTCCCCCAGGCCGGGCTGACCAAGGGCGACCTGGCTGACCACATGCACAACGTGGCCGAGGTGATGCTGCCGCACCTGCGGGACCGGCCGCTCACACTGCGGCGGTACCCGGACGGCATCGACGCCGACGGTTTCGTGCAAAAGCAGGCCTCGGAGCACTTTCCAGAGTGGCTGGACACGGTAAGGGTGCCGCTGCGTGAGGGCGGTACCCAGCGGGCGGTGCTCGCCGCGAGCGAGGCGGCGCTCACCTACCTGGCGAACCAGGCCGTGATCGAGCTCCATATCTGGCCGTCCACGACCGCTGACCTGGACCGCCCAGACCTGCTGGTGATCGACATCGACCCGCCGGATGGCTCTGCCGCCATCGGCGAGATCCGTAGCGTGGCGCGGCGGCTGCGTGATCTGTTCGGAGAGTTAGGGTTGCTCGCCTACCTGCAAGCGACCGGTGGGCGCGGCTTCCACGTCGTCGCGCCACTGGACCGGTCCGAGGGTTTCGACGCCGTACGCGAACTCGCCGCGGCGATCGCCGACACCCTGGCCGCCGACGACCCGAACCGCCTCACCACGGAGTTCCGTAAGGAGCGCAGGGGCGACCGGATCTTCCTCGATGTCAATCGGAACGGCTATGGCCAGACGTTCATCGCTCCGTACTCGGTTCGGGCGCGGCCCGGCGCGTCATGCGCCGTCCCCCTCGACTGGGGCGAGCTCGCGGGGGCGTGGCCAACCGGTTGGGACATGCGACGGGTGCACCGCCGCCTTGCGCAAAAGACCGACCCGTGGCAGCGGTTACACGACAAGCGTCTGGCGTGCTCACCGACCGAGGCGGCACGCCGGTTGGCTGAGATGAGGGGTTGAAGCCTGTCGTCACCACCCCGAGTCAGCCGCGACAGCGGACGCCACCGGCCCGCGCGGCGGGTCACTCCTCCGCGCGGTCGGGTGACGTCGGCGGCTGGTTGGACTCGCGCAACGCGTTCGCGACCGAACCACCGGCCTTGTCCGCGCTCTGACCGCGCCGCTCGGCGTCCGAAGGCGGTTCCTCGTCGTCGATCTGCTCACGCACCAGCGGTTCCTCCTGGTCCACCGCTGGATCGTCCATCGAAGCGTCGAGCTCGCTGGTCGGGGTCGCTGAGACCGGCGGGTCCGGCGGTTCTGCCACCTCGGTATCCGGCCTCTCCTGCCGCACCCGATCCTCGATGGTCTCGCCCTGCTCCTGCTCGAACGGCGTCCTGTCGTAGCGTTCGGCCGCCGACCACTGTTCGGGCGGCTCAACGCCGGTCTCCAGCGGGTCGACCTTGAGCCGGTCCTCGTCGAGATCCTCACTGCTGTTCAGCGCCGCCGGATCGGTCTCGACGTCGTCGGGCATGCCAGTGTCCTGCGGTGGCGTGCCGGGGTCCTTACCCTCCGCCATGACGACCTCCCATCGGGCGGCATCGCTGTCACAGTGAGGGTTGACGGGTCGCGCGGCGGCGAAACATCGGCGGACGCCGAGCGCGGCTTCCCGGGTACGGACGTTGTTGATCTGACGACGTTTGTGTCGTTATCACGACCGACGTGTCTTCAGATCCACTCGCGGCGATACCCGAAACGTGTGTCATGCCACCCGGCAGGGCACCAGCATCTTTTACTCGCTCCGCTACCCGCGGCTCGTCGAGGTGATCGACGTCCTGCGCGGGGTCATGGCCGAAGAGGCCGGGCGTCGTCAGGGACTCGTCGCGAAGCAGTAGGCGGTTAGCCCCCTGGATCTTGAGCGTGTCCGGTCGTGATCGCGACACACACGCTCAAGATCCCTCATACCAACTGCCGTAGCTGGCGGGTCGCGGCGACGACGTCGCGGAGCACCGGCGCGAGCTGCTCCCCCGAGCGCAGCACCAGCCGCAACGTCCGGCGCAGGTCGAGGTCGGTGGTCGGCACCACGACCACCTTGCCCGCCGCGACGTCCTCGGCGAGGACCAGCGAGCTGAGCACAGCGGGACCGATACCCGCCTCGACCGCCGCCTTGATCGCCGTCGTCGAGGACAGCTCCATGATCGGCTCCGGGCGGTCATCGTCGGTGAAGCCGAGCCGTGCCAGCTCGTGATCGAGCACGTAGCGCGTGCCGGACCCGGGCTCGCGACTGATCAACGGCGTGCGGGCGAGCTCGTCGGCGGTTACCGGCTCCCGCCGCGATGCCCACACGTGGTTGTGCGGCACCACAAGCAACAGTTCGTCGGTGGCGACCACATGCGACTCAAGCCCCTCGCTGACCTCGGCGCCTTCCACGAACCCGAGGTCGACCTCTCCGACGAGTACCTTCTCCGCGACCCGCACCGAGTTGACCACCTGGAGGCCGATCGACGCCGATGGCAGCCGTCGCCGTAGCTCGGACAGCCAGCGCGGCAACAGGTACTCCGCGATCGTCATGCTGCACGCGAGCCGCACCCTGCTGGCCTGTTCGTTACGCAACGCGTCGATGCCCGCGTCCAGTTCACCGGCGGCGTCGACCACCCGGCGCGCCCAGTCGGCGATCATCGCGCCCTTCTCGGTGAGCCGCGAGCCCGTGTTGGAGCGGATGATCAGCGGCACGCCGATCAGTCGCTCCATCGTGCGAATTCGGGACGCGGCAGCCGGCTGGGAGATGCCGCGCTCGCGGGCGGCCTTTCCCAGGCTTCCCAACCGCGCGACGCTGAGCAGCAGGTCGAGGGCACCGAGTTCGGGCACTCGCGCTGGCAACGGCATGACACTCCCAAGTCTGATTTTGGGCCTCCCAAAGCCAAGGTTAGTACCGCGCCGATGTGGGCGCCATTACGGTCACGGTGAGTCAGTGACGACTCGATGTCTCGCGCGGTGTCTCGCTCTCGGAGGACGCTCATGCGGTATGGCTTCGCCATCGACCAGAACACCTGTATCGGCTGTCATGCCTGCACCGTGGCCTGCAAGACCGAGCACGAGGTGCCGGTCGGCCAGTACCGCACCTGGGTGAAGTACGTCGAGCAGGGCGAGTTCCCCGCTACCACACGTGACTTCGGCGTCATGCGATGCAACCACTGCACCGACGCGCCGTGCGTGACGATCTGCCCCACGCAGGCGCTGTTCAAGCGCGACGACGGCATCGTCGACTTCGACAACGAGCGCTGCATCGGCTGCAAGGCGTGCATGCAGGGCTGCCCGTACGACGCGATCTACATCGACGCCGACACCAACACCGCCGCGAAGTGCAACTTCTGCGCCCACCGCGTCGACGAAGGCCTCGAACCGGCGTGCGTCGTCGTGTGCCCCACGCACTCCATTTGGGTCGGCGACCTGGACGACCCGGAAAGCGGCATCGCGAAGCTCGTCAATCAGAACCCGACGCAGGTGCGCGCACCCGAGCAGAACACCGGCCCGAACGTCTTCTACCTCGGCGCCGACCGAGCCGTGCTGGACCCTACAGCCGCCCCGACCGGCGACTCCTACCTCTGGGCACGCCCCGACGAGCACCGCCGTGACGTCTCCCGCGACCTGCCGACGGACCCGGTCACCAAGGCCCGCACCACGCTGAACACCGCCCACCCGCGCCCGTGGGGCTGGCGCGTGACGACGTACCTCTGGACCAAGGCGGTCGGCGCGGGCGCGATGTTCCTGGCCGCGCTGGCGCACCTGCTCGGCATCGACCTCGACGTCGTCGGCGACATCGTGGCGCCCGCGCTGGGCGTCGCGGGCATCGGCATCACCGGGGCGCTGCTGGTGTGGGACCTGAAACGTCCAGAACGCTTCCTCTACATCCTGCTGAAACCGAATCCGCGCTCGTGGATGTTCTGGGGCGCGATCGTGCTCGCGGCGGGCGCGGCGCTGTTCACCGCATGGCTGGCGCTCGGCGTGCTCGAGACGACGGGCGTGCTCACTGCCGACCCGGCATACGACTGGCTGGCCGTGCCCGCGCTGGTCGCCGCCGCGATGACGGCGGGCTACACCGGATTCCTGTTCGGCCAGGCCGAGGGCCGTGACCTATGGCAGTCGCCGCTGCTGTTCTGGCACCTGATCGTGCAGGCCGTGATGGTCGGCGCGGGCGCGCTGGCACTGGCCGCGATCGGCACGGGGCTCGGCGCAGGCGCGACGACGCTCCTGCTCGCCGCGCTCACCCTCGGCACACTCGGCCACCTGCTGATGGTGTTGTTCGAGTTTCTGGGTAGGCACACCAGCAAGCAGGCCGCGATGGCGGCGCACATGGTCACCCACGGCCGCTACGCCCGGCTGTTCTGGACCGGTGGCATCGGACTCGCCGCGCTCGCCGCCGCCATCGCCGGGCTCGGGTGGGCCACGGCGTCCCTGCTCATCGCGGCGGTGGCGGGTCTGCTGGTCCAGGCCGCCCTGCTGATCTACGAGAGCGTGTTCGTCCGCGCAGGCCAAGACGTCCCACTGTCCTGAAAGGATCGTCATGAGCGTAGAACCGGACCTGCCCGGCTCCCGACGTCACGAGCACCTGCGCAACTTCCCTCCGGTGTCCGCATGGGATCACCACGTCGAGTACGACGCCAAGGCGCACCCGCGCAAGGTCCCGCGCTCCTACATGCTGATCCCCACCACGTGCTTCAACTGCGAAAGCGCCTGCGGACTGCTCGCCTACGTCGACAAGGACGATCTGTCGGTCAAGAAGCTGGAGGGCAACCCGGCCCACCCCGGCTCGCGCGGCCGGAACTGCGCCAAGGGCCCGGCGACCGTCAACCAGCTCGACGACCCGGAACGCATCCTGTACCCGCTGCGGCGCACCGGCGAGCGCGGCGCAGGCCAGTGGGAACGCGTGAGCTGGGACGACGCGCTGAACGACATCGCGGGCCGGATCGCCACCGCCATCAGCGAGGGCCGCCACGAGGACGTCATGTACCACGTCGGACGTCCTGGTGAGGACGGCTTCACCGAGCGCGTCCTCAACACCTGGGGCGTGGACGGCCACAACACCCACACCAACATCTGCTCGGCGGGCGCGCGGCTCGGCATGTCGATGTGGACCGGGTTCGACCGGCCATCGGCGGACCACGCCAACGCCAAGGTGATCCTGCTGCTCTCCAGCCACCTTGAGACCGGCCACTACTTCAACCCGCACGCGCAGCGGATCATGGAAGGCAAGCAGTCCGGCGCGAAGCTCGTCGTGCTGGACCCGAGGATGTCCAACACCGCCGCACACGCCGACGCCTGGTTGGCGCCGTGGCCCGGCAGCGAGGCCGCGATCCTCCTGGCGGTGGCGTCGTACCTGCTGCGCACCCGGCGGATCGACGAGCCGTTCCTGCGCCGCTGGCTCAACTGGCAGACCTACCTGGCCGAGCTACATCCCGACGCGCCACAGGACTTCGACACCTTCCTCGACCGCATCACCGCCGACTACGCCGAGTTCACCTTCGAGTTCGCGGCTGACGAGGCGCAGGTGCCGGTCGAGCGGATCGCGGAGATCGCCGAGATCGTGGCGGACTGCGACGGCAGGCTGTCCGCACACATCTGGCGCGCCGCGGCGGCGGGCAACCTCGGCGGCTGGCAGGTCGCGCGGGCACTGTGGTTCGTGCTCGCGCTGACCGGAAGCATCGGCGGGCGCGGCGGTACCAGCCCGAACGGGTGGCACAAGTTCATCCCGCAGGGGCCCAACATGCCCAGCCACCACGAGCACTGGAACGAGCTGATCTGGCCACGCGAATACCCCCTCGCCACCAACGAGCTGTCATTCCTGCTCCCCCACTTCCTCAAGGAGGGACGCGGGAAGCTCGACGTCTACTTCTCGCGCGTCTACAACCCCATCTGGACCAACCCGGACGGCTTCACCTGGATCGAGACGCTGACCGACCCCGACAAGATCGGGCTGCACGTCGCGCTGACGCCGACATGGTCGGAGACCGCCGAGTTCGCCGACTACGTCCTGCCGATGGGCCATTCCAGCGAACGCCACGACACCCACTCGTACGAGACGCACGCCGGGAAGTGGCTCGGCTTCCGGCAGCCGGTGCAGCGCGTCGCGATGGACAAGCTCGGCGAGGACTACACCGACACCCGCGACGCCAACCCCGGCGAGGTGTGGGAAGAGAACGAGTTCTGGTTCGAGCTGTCGTGGCGGATCGACCCGGACGGCGCGCTCGGCATCACCAAGCACTTCGAGTCGCCGTACCGTTCCGGCGAGAAGATGACCACGGACGACTACTACCGGTGGATGTTCGAGCACAGCGTTCCCGGCCTGCCGGAGAAGGCCGCCGAGCAGGGCATGACGCCGCTGGAGTACATGCGCCGCTACGGCGTGGTCGAGGTTGACACCGACATCTACCGCGTGGACGAGCGCGCGCTCACCGACGACGAACTGGCCGACACCACCGTCGACCCCAACGGCGTGGTGCGCAAGCCGGTCACGCTGGACTCGGTGGCGCCGGTGTTCGGCGAGGCGGGCGCGGTCGGTGTGCGCCACGACGACGGCGACGTGACGTTCGGCTGGCCCACGCCGTCACGGAAGCTGGAGGTGTTCTCCACCGCGATGCGCGACTGGGGCCAGGGCGAGCACGCCACGCCGGGCTACATCCGCTCGCACGTCGCGCGCAGCGAGATCGACCTGGACGCGGGCGAGCTGGTGCTTGTCCCGACGTTCCGGCTGCCGACGTTGATCCACACCCGCTCCGGCAACGCCAAGTACCTCAACGAAATCTCCAACACCCACCCGGTGTGGCTGAACTCCACCGACGCCGCCCGCCACGGAGTGCGCACCGACGACCTGGTGCGGATCAGCACCGAGATCGGCTACTTCGTGGCGCGAGTGTGGGTAACCGAGGGCATCCGGCCGGGCGTGTGCGCGCTGTCGCACCACATGGGACGGTGGCGACTGCATCCCGGCGAGGGCAGCCGCTGGGTGTCCGGCATGGTGGAACTGTCCCATCCGGACGGTGAGCACACCTGGCTGCTGCGACACAAGGGCGGCGTCGCGCCGTTCGATTCCAGCGACCCGGACTCGTCGCGCATCGACTGGACGGACCCCGGCGTGCACCAGAACCTCGCGTTCGCGGTGCACCCCGACCCGCACTCCGGGATGCACTGCTGGCTCCAGAAGATCAGGATGGAACCGGCGCGGCCCGAGGACCGCTACGGCGACGTCTACGTCGACACCCGTCGTTCGGCCGAGGTGTACCGGGAGTGGCTGGCGAAGACCACCCCGGCGCTCGGGCCGGGCGGCCAGCGGCGACCGGAGTTCATGATGCGCCCCCTCGCGCCAACCCGGCGCGGCTACCGGACAACGGAGACCCCCGAATGACGATGCTGACCCGGCTGCGAACCACCGGCGTGGACGAGACGGCGCTGTGGGAGGCCGTCGCGGCCGTCGAGGACCCGGAGATCCACCGCAGCCTCGGCGACCTGGGCATGCTGCGCGAGGCGAAGGCCGGGCGTGGCGGACGGGTGCACGTCGAGGTCGCGCTGACGACGTCCGGCTGCCCGCTGCGCGAACGCCTGCGCGAGGACGTCACGGCGGCGGCACTGTCGGTGGCCGGGGTCGGCGCGGTCGACGTCAGCTTCGGCACGCTGTCCGAGCGGGAACGGCTCGCGCTGTCGCAGCGGTTACGGGAGCAGCGCGCCACCGGCATCGGCGAACACACCCGCGTCTACGCTGTGGCCAGCGGCAAGGGCGGCATCGGCAAGTCCACCGTGACGACCAACCTCGCGGTGGCGCTCGCCGCGCAAGGCAAGCGCGTGGGCGTGCTGGACGCCGACGTCTGGGGCTACTCGGTGCCGCAGTTGTTCGGGGTCCGGCGCAACCCCGTGGCGCTCAAGGGCCTGATGCTGCCGGTGGAGGCGCACGGCGTGCGGCTGATGTCCGTCGGGTTCTTTGTGGACGAGAACGAGCCGGTCGTGTGGCGCGGGCCGATGCTGCACAAGGCGTTGGAGCAGTTTCTCACCGACGTACACTGGGACAACCCGGACGTTCTGCTAATCGATCTGCCGCCCGGCACCGGGGACATCACGCTGTCGCTGCTGGAGCTGCTCCCCCAGGCCGCGTTGCTCGCGGTCACCACGCCGCAGGTCGCGGCGCAGACCGTGGCGTCCCGGGTGGGGCGGATGGCGCGCGACATGCGGATGCCGGTCGCCGGGGTGGTGGAGAACATGAGCGCGCTCGCCTGCGAGTGCGGCAGACACACGGCGTTGTTCGGCTCCGGCGGCGGCAGGCGACTCGCGGACGAGCTGGACACCGACCTGCTCGGGCAGATCCCGATCGACGCGGCGCTGACCGCCTCCGGCGACGCGGGTACCCCGGTGGTGGCCAGTACGCCGGACGCGCCCTCCGCCGTGGCGTTGGCCGAGGTGGCGGCACGACTGCCGGTGGTGAGACGGCCCCTCGCGGGGGTGCCGCTGCCGTTGAGCGTGGTCTAAGCGATGGTGTGTGAGGTGATGAGTGAACCCGCGGGACCTGACGGTGCGCACCCGACGCGCTGAGGCGAGCGGACGTCCGCCGCTGCGCTCGTGGCTGGGACATGACCTGCTCGCAGGGGTCAGCGTGGCGATGATCGGCATTCCGCAGTCGCTCGCCTACGCCGACCTCGCCGGGATGCCGCCCATCGTCGGCCTCTACGCCGGGGCGCTGCCACCGATCATCGCGGCGCTGTTCGCGTCGTCGCCGTATCTGCAGACCGGCCCGGTCGCGATCACGTCACTGCTGACGTTCGGCGCGCTCAGCACCATGGCCACGCCGGGCAGTCCGGAGTATGTCGGCCTCGGGCTCGCGCTCGCCCTCGTCGTCGGCCTGACCAGGGTGGCGCTGGGGCTGTTGCGCGGAGGCTGGGTGGCGTACCTGATGTCGCAGCCGATGCTACTCGGATTCGTGCCAGCGGCGGCGATCCTGATCGCCAGTTCGCAGCTCCCGAAAGCCCTCGGCACGGTCCCGCCCGACTACGACAACGCGATCCTGCAGGCGGTGTGGTCACTGGCGCATCCCGACCGCTGGACGCTCGCGGCGCTGCTGATGACAGCGGTGACGGCGGTGCTGATCCTCGGCGGCCGCAGGCTGCACGCACTGTTCCCTGGCGTGCTGGTGGCCGCGCTCGTCGGCATCACCGTGTCCGACGCGGGCTTCTACTCTGGCGACGTCGTCGGCCCGGTCCCATCCGGGTTCCTGCCGTTCACTGTGGACGACATTCCCTGGACGTCGCTGTCGAAGTTGCCGACGCTGCTGCTGTCCGGCGTGATCATCGCGCTGATCGGGTTCTCCGAGGCCGCGTCCATCTCGCGCCGGTTCGCCTCGGAAGACCGCACCCGCTGGAGCGCGAACCGCGAGTTCATCAGCCAGGGCGTGGCCAACATCGCGGCGGCGGCGACGGGCGGGATGCCGTGCGGTGGGTCGTTCTCCCGCAGCTCGGTGAACCGGCTCTCCGGCGCCCGCACCCGTCTCGCGGGCGCGGTGACGGGCCTGACCGTGCTGGCGTTCCTGCCGTTCGCGTTCGTGCTGGCGCCGTTGCCGCTTGCCGTGCTCGGCGCGATCGTGATCGTGTCGGTGATCAGCCTGATGCGCATCCGCCCGCTGTGGCGGCTGTGGCGGCTCTCCCTGCCGCAGGCGTTGATCGCCTGGACGACGTTCGCCGCGACGCTGCTGCTCGCGCCCCGGCTCGACCTGGCGGTGGTGACCGGGGTAGCGCTGTCGGTCGGGGTGTTCCTCTGGCGGTCGCTGCAACTGGAAATCGACGTCACAGAGCACGACGGCGTGCTCACCTTCACCCCACGCGGCGTGCTGTGGTTCAGCACCGCGCAGAAGCTGGACGCCGCCCTGCTCGACGCGCTCGCCGACCACCCGGACGCCACCCGCCTGGTGATCGAGCTGAACCGTCTCGGCCGCATCGACACCACCGGCGCGCTCGTCCTGCGATCGGTGCTGGACCAGGCGCGGGTCGCCGGGCTGGAGGCCGAGGTGCACGACATCCCCCCACAGTCCGAACGCCTGACGCACCGGGTGCTCGGGCCGGACACGGACCCGTTGGAGTGACAGGTGGCGGAGCCAGCCCGAACCATTCCCCTGGCGGTGTAAACCGGCCCCGGGTGCGGGTAGGCCTGAACCGTGGCGGATGAGGTAGTCGTGCTCGGGCAGGTGGCGCGCGACCTCGTGCTGCGGATCGCCGATGTCCCCGGACCCCACGGCAGTGCGACGGTGCGCGCACGCCGCGAAATGCTGGGCGGGAAAGGCGCCAATCAGGCGGTCACGCTCGCCCAGCTCGGTGTACCGACGTCGTTGGTCGGCGTCGTCGGCAACGACTCCGTCGGCGCGCGGCTGCTTGAGCAGGCCCGCACCGACCGCATCGACGTCAGCCACGTCGTCTCCCGCGAGGGCGCGCAGACCGCGCTGATCACCGACATCGTGGACGACTCGCATCGCTGGCGGTACCTCGAGCACATCCCCACAGACGTCCTGCTGACCGAGGGCGACGTGTTCGCCGCGTCGACATTGATCAAGCGCGCCGGGTGGGTGCTCTGTCAGTTGCAGCAGCCGCTCGAGGCGATCCTGCTCGCCACACGGCTGGCGCGCGACGCGGGCGCACGAGTCATCCTGGACGGTGCCCCGAGCGGCTCCGAGGCCGACATCGCCGACGTGCTGTCTCGCGCCCACGTCATCCGCGCGAACGAGGACGAGGCCACCCTGCTCACCGGGCAGCCAGTCAGCGACGTCACCACCGCAGCCTACGCGGCGTCCCGGCTGCTGGAGTACGGCCCGACCCTGGTGGTGCTCGCGGTCAGCGGCGCGGGAAACCTATTCGTCAGCCGCACCGGAAGGCAGCTGTTCCCACTGCTCGATGTCGACGTTGTCGACACCACCGGTGCGGGCGACGCGCTGATCGGCACCTTCACCGCGGCGCTCGCCCACGGCGAGGGCACCCGGCGAGCAGCAGCGTTCGCCGTCGCGGCGGCGGCCAACAGCGCGAGCAGGCTTGGTGGACGTCCGGTGCTGCGTTGGCGCGACCTCGCCGCCGATGCCGACACCCTCGCGCCTTGACGCTGTGCCCGATCGGTTTGTCCGATCGCCGCCAAGGCAATCCTCTCGACGAACGCCACGACCGGGAGTGATGTCGAATGACGCGCGCACCAGCCCTGTTGGCCGGATCACTGGCGGCGCTGCTCACGGCCGTAGCCGCCTGCGCTGAGGGCCCGATCACCGGCGAGCAACCCCAACCGGTTGGCAGCAATACCGACAAGGGCCCCATCCAACTCCGCAACGTCTACCTCGCCCAACCGTCCGGGGGCGAGTACGAGCCCGGCCAGGACACGCTCGGCTTCCTCACCGTGACCACCACGGCCGAACGGCGCGACCGACTGGTTTCGGTCAGCTCCCCCAGCGCGGAGCGGATCGAGCTGCGGTGGGATCGCGACTGCGACGGCAGCCCAGAGCGGGTCGACGCCCTGCCGCTGCTGCCGGAGAGCACGGTGCCGGAGGCCAAGCGCGGTGGCGCGACCGGGCACGCCCCGTACTTTCTGCACGTCATCGGCGTGACCGAGTCCGTCCCCGCTGGCACCACCGTCCCGGTGACCTTCGAGTTCGCCCGCGCCGGGGAGGTCACCATGCCGGTGAAGGTGCACGGCAGGCACCCCCGCGACGTCCGTAGCGAGTTCGCCTGCGACGTCGACCCGGCGACCGTTCTGCCCGATGGCTGACCGAGCGCGAAGCATGCCGGAGACGAGAAGTGGGTATGCCGCCGGCATGGTTCGCAGCACACGAGTGATCCCGACCGCGCTGATCACGTTCCTGCTAGCACTCGCGACAGCGTGCACACCCGCACAGGAGGGCACGAGGCCGCCGCAGGACACGAACCGCGCTGGCCCCACCGCCGCGCCAGGCGAGCTGGTCACCGACCAGGGCTACGCCGCGCTGGTCGATCAGGTCGCGCCGAGCGTGGTGACGGTCAGGGCGGGCCAAGGCATCGGCAGCGGCGTGGTGTTCAAGTCCGACGTCGTCATCACCAACGCGCACGTCGTCAAGAACAGCGAGACCGTGACCCTGGTGTTCGCCGACGGCACCGAGGCGAACGGTGACGTGGTCGCCACGGACAGCATCACCGACCTCGCCGTCGTCCGTAGTGAACGTGGCCAGCTACCGGTGCCCGACTACCGGGAGCAACTACCCAGGACCGGTGATCGCGCCATAGCCATCGGCAGTCCGCTCGGTTTCGAGAACTCCGTGACGGCGGGCATCATCTCAGGTTTGAACCGGGAGATCCCCGGTTCGGCCTCACGCACCCAGGCGTTGGTGGACCTCATCCAGACCGACGCCCCGATTTCGCCAGGCAACTCCGGCGGCGCTCTGATCGACACTCGCGGCCGGATCATCGGAATCAACGAGGCCTACATCCCGCCCAAAGCAGGCGCCGTGTCCCTCGGGTTCGCCATCCCGGCGGCCACGGTGATCGACACGGCCGAAGAGCTGCTCAACGAGGGCACGGCGACACATCCGTACCTCGGCGTCTCGCTGGCGCGGCTGACACCGCAACTGGCCGAGAAGTTCAACGTCGGCACTGACAGCGGTGCCGTCGTGCTCGGCGTCGCCGACGACGGCCCCGCGGCGTCGGCGGGTATCCGGCCGGGCGACGTCATCGTCGGCTTCGCCGGCGCGGAGGTGACCAGCGTCGAAGACCTCCTCGGCGCGCTCCGCGACACCGAACCCGGGCAGGAGGTCAGCCTGCTGGTCGCACGGAATTCCGAGGAGCGGGAACTGACGGTGACCATCGGCGAGCGCAGGGGGTGACCCACCGAGCGCACCGCGGCGGCACGAGTCGGCCGCTAGGTACAAACCAGTCATGTCACCCGATCCGGGCGGACACGGCGGTCATAGTGGTGTTCAGCAGGCGTAGGCGCACTCCGAGGTGTGTAGTTCAGCCAACAGAACACATCCGTGCTTCCACATCGAAAGGAGAAAGCAATGAACTCGGAGCCAGCTATGGAGCAGGGGAACAAGTCCACGGCGGGGGCGGCTCGCTCGCTGGCCCAGCTCACCTCGGGCGTCGTCGGCGTCGTCCTCGTGGTGGCGGGCATCCTGGGCTTCTTTCTCGGCGACAGCAGCTTCACGGTCGGCGATAACCTGGAAAGCGGCGAACTGTTCGGCTTCGCGGTGAATGGGTGGCACAACGTCGTTCACATCGCGACCGGCGCCTTCCTGCTGGCCGTGATGGCGAACGCGAAATCGGCGGCGGCAGGGCTGCTGGTGTTCGGCGTCGTCTACGGCGTGGTGACGGTCTGGGGCTTCATCACTGGCGACGACATCCTCGGCCTCATCCCGGTCGACACGGCGGACAACATCCTGCACGCGGTGCTCGCGGTGGTGGCTATCGTCGTCGCCATCGCGTCGGGCGGCCTCACACGACGAGCGGCCTGAAGCCAGCACCGACACGACAACGACTTGGCGCTGGAGCCGCTGCCCTGGCGCCAAGTCGTGCTGCGCTGTGCGGCCAGGACCGGTCGCCAACTGGCGCTCGGCCAGCAAGCGCGCTACAGGTTGAGGTAGCGGACTGTCCGATGTGTAGCGGTGCAACGTCACGGCGGGTGCCCGCGACAACCACACAAGGCCACTGAGGAGGAGCGCCCATGACCACTGATCTCACCCGCGCCGCCCGGCCCGCGGCAGGACTGTGGGGGCTGGCGCGCGCGGCGCTCGGCGCCGTGGCCCTGGCCAAACCGGCGGACGTCGCACGGCCGTGGGTCGGCAGGGTACGGCCGCCCCATGCCGGAGCGGTGCTCGCCCGCGCGCTCGGCGGACGCGATCTCAGCCTCGGTGTTGGTATGGCCGCCGCCGCGGCCTCGGGCGGGGACATGCTGCCGTGGATCATCGCCGGTGGCGCGGCCGACGCGGTCGACACCGGAGCGACGCTCGCCTCCTGGCGGCGTCTACCGCGCAGGGGGAGGCTGCTCGTGCTGGTTCTCGCGGGTGGATCGACGGTGTTCGCGGCGGGGCTCGCCGTGGTCAGCGTACAGCCGGGTGTAGAAAGCACAGACGACACGGGGAGCGCGACCGGCCCCGACAGCACGCACTGAGAGGGCGCACTGATACCCCGCCGACGCAGGGCCGAGCACCCCACCGGCGGAAGGAGGCCGGGATGGCCGCCGAAGAGGCGCACCGGAACGCGAGGTCCTCGGTGTCGCACCGCGCGCTGCGGTGGAACGAGCGCACGTTCCTGTTCGCGCTCGGCTCCCCCGCCTTCGGCATGGCTCTGGCCTACACCCTGGTCACCACCTACGGGCCGGTTCTGATCCACGAGCTGTCCGGGCCTGCGGTGACCGGACTCATCATCGGCGGTGAGGGCCTGTTCTCGCTGTTCGTGCCGGTGCTCGCGGGCGGCGTGTCGGACCAGCTGAGCCGCCGCGTCGGCGGCAGGCTGACCATCCTGCTCAGCGGCGGCGTCGTGGCGATCGCGGCGCTGGTGGTGATGCCGCTGGCCGCGGGCACGCTGACGCTGCTGGCGGTGGCGCTCGCGGTGTTCTTCATCGGCTACTTCGCGTACTACACGCCGTACTACGCTCTCTATCCCGACCTGGTGCCGCGCGAGTTCCGGGGCAGGTCGCTCGGCTTCCAGGGCAGCATGCGCTCAGCGGGGCTGCTGCTGGGCATCTCCGGCGGCGGGTTCCTGCTGAGCTTCGCGCAGCCGCTGCCGTTCCTCGTCGGGGCCGCCGCGATCACGCTGTTCACCGCGGGGTTGTGGCTTGCGCTGCGGAGCAAGCCATGGGCTTCACCGTCCCCGCAGGCCCAGCACACCAGCATCGCGGGCGGTCTCGGAGTCCTGGCGCGGGACGGGCGGATCAGGGCATGGTTCTTCGCCAACGCCTGCTGGGAGGGCTCGGTCGCCGCGCTGCGGACCTTCGTGGTGCTGTACTTCACCATCGGACTCGGGTTCTCGCTGAACCAGTCGTCCACCGCGCTGGCGCTGGTCGGCGGGGCGGCCATCCTGGCGGCGCCGCTGTCCGGCACGCTCGCCGACCGCTACGGCCACCGCAGGACGATGCGGTTCGGGCTGTTCGCGTTCGCCATCGGGCTCCTGCCCGCCGTGCTGACGACGAACACCGCGTTCGTGGCGGCCATCGTCCCGGTGGCCTTCGCCGCCGTCATTCTGATGACGCTGCCGTACTCGCTCCTGATGGGGCTGCTGCCCCAGCTGTCCGAGCACGGCACCGGCGCGGGCGTTTTCGGCCTCAGCCGGGGGCTCGGTGTGCTGATTGGGCCGTTGCTCGCGGGACTGGCGGTGAAGTTCACCTCGTCACTGCCGGTGCTCGCCTTCGAGGAAACGAAGGGCTACTCCTCGATCTTCGTCGTGGCGGGCGTCCTGCTGGCGATCAGCATCCCGCTGCTCCGCCGCACCTAGCCGCGAGTCCCGCGCTGTGGGGTCGCGAGCCCCGAGATCCGCGACGGGTGGGTTAGCGCCTGCCGGTCACCAGGTCGGCGCCATAACCGCCTGGATGCAATCCTCCGCCGGGGCTATTCAGGTCGCTCACCGACACCGCGTGGCTGATGTCGCGCGACGTGACGATGCCGATCAGCCTCCCATCCTCGACGACGAGCGCGCGCCCGTCCTCGCAGCCCGCCATCCGAGGCAGCAGGTCCGTCAGCGACTCGTTCCGCGAGGTCATCGGGATCTCGTCGGGCGGGCAAGCGACCTCGGCTAGCGTGACCTCTTCTCGTCGATCAGCTGGGACGCGCTTGAGCCGGGTAAGCGTGACCAGCCCGCGAACGCCACCGCCTTCATCCACGATCGGATACGCCGAATGCTTGCGTGCCAGAACATCGGCACGCACGAAGTCGGCCACCGTGCGGTCACCGTCGATGGTCTCCGGGTCGCGGGTCATGACGTCACCGACGCGGACGTCGCGCAGCGAACTGCTCAGTTCGGCCTGCTGTTCCTCAGCACCGGCCACCGTCACGATGAACAAGCCGATCAGAATCCACCAGAGTCCGTCCGCGCCAGCACCGACGAACAACCACACCGCGCCAAGGGCGATCAGCGCGAAGCCGAATACCCGGCCGGCGCGGGCGCTCCATATCGCGGCTTCGTCCCGATCGCCACGCCACTTCCACAGCGCCGCGCGCAGGATGCGACCGCCGTCGAGCGGGGCGGCTGGGATCAAGTTGAACACCGCGAGGACGAGGTTGATCAAGCCAAGGTACCCGAACGTCACCGCGACGAGCAGACCGTCGTCGCCACCCGCGAACGGCAGCGAGATCAGGCCGAAGATCACCGCGAGCGCGAAGCTCATCGCGGGGCCAACCACCGCGATCCGCAGCGAGGCGCCTGGCGTGCTCGCGTCGCCGCGCAACTGAGCGATGCCGCCGAGCAGCCACAGCGTGATGCCGCCGACCTCGACGCCTTCCTTGCGTGCCATCACGGCGTGCGCCAACTCATGCGCCAACAGCGAGCCGACGAACAGCACCGCGACGGTTACCGCCGCGATGGCGTAGGCGATCCACGAGTGCCCCGGCACCACGACCGGCCAGCGCGCCAGTGCCAGCGATACCAGGATGGCCACGATGCCTAACACACTCCAGTGCAGTCCGACCCGCACACCCGCGATCCGGCCTAGCGACAACGTCGCCTTCATCGACGGCCTCCTTCTCGTCGTCCCATTCGCCCTCGGATACCCCAACATCCGTACCGGGGAAACCGGCGGACGACTACAGCGACGGTAGGCCGCCGCGGCGGCGCACACGCAGGGCACAAGTGCCCTTGCCGTGGTGACCATCGCCCGCACCCGATCCAGGCACCGCGCACTCCAAACGAGATTCGGGTTCGGCGCGACACCCGGACTTGTTGCCTTGGGCTGGTGACGCCGAAGCGCCGGGTGCATCGTGGTCGCCGCGGCGAGGTGCCCAACTCCGAAAACGCAACAAACGCCCGCGGCGGGAAAGTCCCAAAGTCCCTACCCCGACGACGTCTGGCACTTTCTGACCGACGTCGGTCGTGCCATGCTCGCCGTGTGAACCAGCAACGGGGGTCCGATCAATCTCGCCATCGCGGCCAGGAGGAAGGGCTCCGCGCGCTGGTCGAGCGTGGCGTGCTGACGGACGAACAAGCCGACGCCGTCCGTGACGAACTAAGGATCGGCGCCACCGGTGAACAGCGGCGAGGTCCGATCGCCGAGATCGTCGGCTACCTGGGCGGCGCGCTTGTCCTGACCGGAGCGGTCGTGCTGGTCGCCTCGTCGTGGAACCAACTCAGCGAGACCGCCCGCACCACGCTGCTCGGTCTGATCACGCTGGGTCTGCTGACCGCGGGTTTTGTCGCGGCGGGCCGCCACGGCCCGCGGTTCGAGCTGGCCACCACGGCACGGCTGCGCGTGGCGGGCGTGCTGCTCGCGCTCGCGTCGGTGACCACGGCGATCACCATCGGACTCGCGATGCCCGACCCCATCAGCGAGGGCGAGCTCGCGATCGCCGGTGCCGCCGGACTCGTCGTCGCCACCGCGAGCTACATCCTGCTGCCCAGCGTGGCTGGACTACTCGCCGCGGCTGGGTTGCTCGTGTTCACTGTCCTTAACACGATCGAAGCCGCCGCCGAGCTCGATGAGCTCACCGCCGGTATCGGCCTGTTCGGCTGCGGGGCACTGCTCACCGTGCTCGCGCTGGCACGGCTGCTGCGGACCAGGCTCACCGGCATCGGCGTCGGCCTAGCCCTCACGATAGCGGGTACGCAGGCGCCGCTCGGCGACGACGTGGCCGAGCCGGTGGCCTACACGGCGACGTTCCTGGTCGGCGTCGGGTGCCTCGTGCTGTACCGGTGGGTGCACATCTGGGTGGTGCTTGTGGCGGGCGTCGTCGCGGTGAGCCTAGCGGCGCCCGAAGCCGTCTGGCATCTCACCGATGGCGCCGTCGGCGGCGCGGCCGTGCTGCTCATCGCGGGTGCCGTGCTGCTGGTCGCCAGCGCGATCGGGTTCCGGCTACATCGGAACGCCGAACACACCGAGACGGAAGTCGGCACACGCGACACCGGAACGCGAGACTCGCGACCCGACAACGCGGGACTCGCGGACTGAGACATCGTGGTCGTCATGGCAACCACAACGTCTACCTGCCATCACCGCCGTGGCCAGCGTCACCAGTAGGCTTAGCGCCAAGTGCCGCGATATCAGCATCGTCTCAGGAAACGCGGTTAGTCTCGCGGCAGCTCACGTGCAGGGAGCGTTCCCGCGCCGGTGCGCCGCCGGACCGCGGACGAGTTGACCAGGGAAGGTTTCCAAAGAAGTCATGCCGAAGGAAAAGATCGTCGCGGGCGGGCGGGCCTGGCCGTCGACGAACGTGCTCCTCACCGTTGGGATTGTCGTATTCGCGATCATCGTGCTCGGCGGGGTGCTACTGCTCGGCGGCGACGACAAGCCGCGGGGCTCATCGACGGTGCCGAGCAGCGTGCTGGTGAACGAGGACAGCCACCGGATCACCGAGGGTGGCACCGAGGTCACCGTCGTGGAGTTCCTCGACTACCAGTGCCCGGCGTGCGCGGCCTACTACCGCAACATCACCGCCGACGTCGAACGAGACTACGGCGACCGCATCACGTTCGTGGTGCGCAACTTCCCGCTCGACAACCACTCGCTCGCACTCCCGGCGGCGCAGGCCGCGGAGGCCGCGGGCATGCAGGGCAAGTTCGCCGAGATGTACCACGCGCTGTATGACAACTACGAGCAGTGGGCGGTTACCGAGGACGGTGACCAACTCAGCGACGACGAGGACAGAGCCCGCGCGGCCTTCGACGCCTTCGCCAAGGAGATCGGCCTCGACGTGGACCAACTCCACACCGACATGGCGTCGGACGCGGTAGCCAAGCGGATCGAGGCGGACAAGGTCGACGGCGAGAAGGCCGGCGTGACCGGAACGCCGACGTTGTTCGTCAACGGCGAGCGGTTCACGCCATCCGGCGAGACGTTCGCGGAGGTGAAGCAACAGTTCCGCGACCGGCTCGACGCGGAGTTGGCGCGGTGAGCGACAGCAGGCCAACGCCGGTAACCGGCTGGGACGCGGCCGCCTCGGGTAGCCAGATGGCTGACGACGGACCACTCGGGCGTATCGTGCGCTGGCTGTATCTCGCCGGCGGCGGCATTGGCCTGCTGGCGTCGTTCGTCCTGATGGTCGAGAAGATCGCCTTGCTGGCAGACCCCAGCTACGTGCCGACGTGCAGCCTCAACCCGGTGCTCTCCTGCGGCTCGGTGATGGCCACGCCGCAAGCCGCCGCGTTCGGGGTGGCGAATCCGCTGCTGGGCATCACCGGATTCGCCATGCTGGTGACCGCCGGGATCGCGCTGATCGCCCGATTCCGCCCGCCCCAGTGGTTCTGGCTGGCGTTGCAGGCCGGAACGACGTTCGGTGTGCTGTTCGTGCACTGGCTGATCTGGCAGAGCCTGTACTCGATCGGCGCACTGTGCCCGTACTGCATGGTGGTCTGGGCGGTAACCATCCCGCTGTTCTGGTACACGACGCTGCACAACCTGGAGCGCGGCCACCTCACCGGCCGACCGACAGGCGCCGTACTGGTCCGCTTCCACAGCTTCGTGCTCGCTCTCTGGTTCATGGCGATCATCGCGCTCATCGCCGTCCGCTTCTGGGACTACTGGGTGACACTCGTATGAGTAAGTAGAGTGCGGTGAAGGGCTTCTTCGCAACACCAAACCGCTCTGAGAGCGCCCTTCACGCGGGCAGCCGCACCCCGTCCCGCAGTACCGCACTGAACAAGTCACCGTCGGAGGTGATGCGCTCAATGACATCGTTGGCCTCGAAACGTAATGCGGCCGGCGTGCGGCAGCCTTCCACCTCGTCCCATGTCACTGGCGTCGACACCGTTGGGATCTCCTTTCCCCGCAGCGAGTACGGCGCCACCGTCGTCTTCGACGGGTTGTTCTGACTCCAGTCGATGAGCACCTTCCCGGTGCGCGCGGACTTCGCCATGGTCGACACCACCAACGTCGGCTGTTCACGAGCGAGCCGCCGCGCCACCACCTTGGCGTAGCGAGACGTCTCATCGGGGCCGCTGGTGCGCACCGCGCAGTACAGCTGCAGCCCCTTCGAACCACTGGTCTTCGGTACCGGTGTCAGTCCGTCGGCCGTCAGCACCTCGCGCAGCGACTCCGCGACCCGGCAGCACTCCACGATCGTCGCTGGCGCGCCGGGATCGAGGTCGAACACCAACCGATCCGGCGTCGCTTGCTCACCATCGGCCGTGACAGTCCACTGTGGAACATGGAGTTCCAGTGCGGCGAGGTTCGCCGCCCACACCAGTGAGGCCAGGTCGTCAAGCACCGGGTAGTCGTTGGGTCCGTCGCCATCGTCGTCGCGATTAGCCAGCCGCGCTGTCCGCAGCCAGTCCGGCGCGTGCCGAGAGACGTCCTTCTCGTAGAACCACTGTCCCGCGACGCCGTCCGGGAACCGCCGCAACGTCGTCGGCCTGTCTGTGATGTGCGGCAGCATCACCGGCGCGACCTGCCGGTAGTAGTCGATGACGTCCCGCTTGGCGAACCCGGTCTCCGGATAGAGCACCTTGTCCAGGTTGGACAGCGTGAGCCGCCGTCCGTCGACATCCACCGCCACCCGCGTCATGCCCTCAGCGTCTCGCGTCGGCCGCGATCTCGCTAGCGATCGAGCCAGAAAGCCAACCCGAAGTAGAGTATTTGTACTCTATACCCGATATGCACTATTGAGCAGGCTCGGCGGTGACGTCCCTCGCCTCCCCGCGCGCGGGACACCGGAGGCTCGTCATGAACCGTGCCCGTCGCGCGGTCACGACGGTCGCCGCTCTGGCGCTCGGCGCGACCCTCGCCACCGCACCAGCGGCGTCCGCCGAACCCGCCACTACCGTCCGCTACCCCAAGCCCGCGACCACGACACCACTCGTCGGCCTCGCGTTCGACACTTGCACCGCGCCCGCCGCCGAGCAGATGCGCGCCTGGCGCTCCTCGCCGTATCGTGGCGTCGGCGTCTACATCGGCGGCCCGAACCGCACCTGTGACCAGCCGGAGCTGACCCAGCGCTGGGTCAATCAGGTCTCGCGCATGCCGTGGCGCATCATCCCCATCTACATGGGTCGCCAGGCGCCCTGCACCTTCCGCGGTCCCGGCTCGGTCAACATCGCTCCGAGGCGCGCCGCCGAACAGGGCACGGCATCCGCTGCCGACGCCATCAAGCAGGCCAGATCCATCGGCCTCAAGCCAGGCAGCGCCATCTACGGTGACATGGAACATTACGACCCGAACCGGCCGCGTTGCCGGGACGCGGTGCTGCGCTACCTGACCGGCTGGACCAAGGAACTGCACCGCAACGGGTACCTCTCGGGCGTCTACGCGCACCTCTACTCAGGCGCGAAGCACCTCTCCGAGGCGTACCACTCCACCAGCTACGCCCGACCGGACGCGCTCTGGATCGCCCGCTGGGACGGCGACTCCTCACTGCGCGACTGGCAGGACATCCCGAACAACCAGTGGGCGCGCGGTCAGCGCGGCAAGCAGTACCGGGGCGACCACGACGAGACCCACGGCGGCGTCACTCTCAACATCGACAGTGACCGCTTCAACGCACCCGTGGCCACCGTGTCCCGCGCCTTCCGGGTGACAAGCTCGACTCCGCTCAACGCGCGCAGCGGGCCAGCCCCGAACTACCCCGTCGTGCGCACCCACGCACCCGGATCGAAGATCTGGGTGCGCTGCCAGCTACCTGGCTCCCGGGTGGCCAGCACGAACGTCTGGGACAAACTCGGTGCGGGAACCTACGTGACCGACTACTACGTCAGCACCCGCTCACAAACCAGCTACAGCTGGCCTATCCCGAAGTGCCTGCTGCCGTACCAAGTCACCGCGAAGCGCTTCGTCAACAAACGCGCCGGGCCGGGAACCGGCTACCGGATCGTGGGCACACTGCCGGCAGGTGCCCTCGCCCGGGTGTCGTGCCAACGCATCGGGCAACGGATCGGTTCGACGCGGGTGTGGAACAAACTTGGCGACGGCAGCTGGGTCACGGACTACCTCATCGCCACGCCAGACACCGACGGGTTCAGCTGGCCGATCCCCCGCTGTTGAATCACACCGCCGACACGCCGCGCCAGATCACCGACCTGATGCCGTTCGGGTGATACGAAAGACCCGTCGTACCCCGAACGGCACGCAAGGAGTTGATCCCTCGTGTTGATGCACGTGGCATGCACCGGCTGCGTCGACGACCTCGACCACTGTCACGGCGCGCTCATCGAGCACCACGACGGCGGCATCGAGTGCACCGAGCCCGACTGCACCGCGCTCGACCCGGCACGCCACGACGTCGTGCAGCGCTGTGACGACGTGATCGACTGCGACTGCGCCGCCGACCGCGACCTGGTCGCCGCGGCCTGAGCCGCGCTCCCCGCCCTGCCGCTACGACGCCGAACGTTTCGACGTCGTCGTTTTGGTCCGCTTCGACCCCGAAGAATCCGAGGACCCCGACTTCGAGGACGACTTCGCCTTCGAGTTCTGCTTGGCTTTGCTCCCGCTGGCCGATCGCGACTTCGCGCTGGTCTTGCGTGTGGACTTCTCAGCGCCCGACTTCGTACCGCCGTTAGAGGACTTCCGCGCGGCCCCTGATGAGCCAGCGTCCGACGGACCGCTGCTCGCACTGTCCGCGCTCTCGACACTTGCCCGCAACGCCGACATCAGGTCGATGACCTCGGTGCTCTCGCTCTCCGGCGCGGTGAACACCTCCTGCCCCTCGGCCTTCGCCTGCACCAGCGACAGCACCGCCTCGCGGTACTCGTCGTGGTGCTTGTCCGGCTCGAAGACCTCCGAGGACAGCGACTCGATCAGCATCCCGGCCATGGACATCTCGTCCGGACGAACGTCGGGCTCCTCCTCGTCGAGGAAACCGAAGTCCGGCGTGCGCACCTCGTCCGGCCACAGCATCGTCTGCAGCACCAGCACGTCGTCGGCTACCCGCAGCAGCGCCAGCGACTCCCGCTGCCGGATCGCGATCTTGACGATGGCGACCTTGCCGGAGTCGGAGAGCGCGTCGCGCAGCAGCACGTACGGCTTCGCCGCGGCCTTGTCCGGCTCAAGGTAGTAGCCGCGATCGTAGTAGAGCGGGTCGACCGACTCCAGTGGCACGAACTCCATGACGTCGATGGTGTGCGAAGACGACAGCGGTAACTGCGCCAGATCCTCGCTGGTCAGCACGACCATGTCACCGTTGTCGAGCTCGTAGCCCTTGGCGATGTCGGAGTAAGGCACCTCGTCGCCGTCGATGGTGCACACCCGCTTGTATTGGATGCGCCCACCGTCGGTGGCGTGCACCTGCCGGAAGGACACGTTCTTCGTCTCGGTCGCGGCATACAGTTTGATCGGAATGGTCACCAGACCGAAGCTGATGGTGCCCTTCCACATGGCTCGCATCGCTTCCTCCTCCCCGGGCGACGGGCCTCACCTTCACGGTACCGAGCGCGACCCACCTGGTCACGCCGTCAACCGGGTTGCGCACGCGGCGCGGTGCCGGTAGGCCGGTGCCGTGAGCCTGCACGAGTACCGACGCAAACGACGTCCCGGCCGCACGCCGGAGCCTATGCCCGACGCCGACGAGCCAGAGGGCGAGACCACAGCGGCCGCACCGGTGTTCGTCGTGCAGGAGCACCACGCCCGCCGAACCCACTATGACCTGCGGTTGGAGCGCGACGGCGTGCTCGCGTCCTGGGCCGTCCCCAAGGGGATACCCGATGACCCCGCCGTCAACCACCTCGCCATTCGCACCGAGGATCATCCGCTCGCCTATGCGACGTTCGCCGGAACAATCCCCCGGGGTGAGTACGGCGCTGGCACCATGCGCATCGCCGACAGTGGCACCTATGAGTGCCTCGCCTGGACCGACCGCGAGGTCAAGATCGTGCTGCACGGCTCTCGCTACACCGGCGGGTTCGCGCTGTTCCGCACCGACGACGACCACTGGATGATCCACCGCGAACGTGTCCCACCGCCGCGTGGGTTGCTGCCGATGCTCGCCGGCGGCAGCGGAATGCCCGTCGACGACGAGGGCTGGGGCTACGAACTCAAGTGGGACGGCCAGCGCGCGCTCGCCTACGTCGAGAACGCCCAGGTGCGGCTCGTCGGCCGGTCCGCGCGCGACATCACCAGCTCGTACCCCGAGTTGGCGGCGCTCGCGAAGGAGCTGCCGCGCCGGGGTGCGGTGCTGGACGGCGAGATCGTCGCGTTCGCGGGCGGCACCCCCAGTTTCGCCGCGCTCCAGCCACGCATGCATGCCACCGGTGACGCGGCCAGACGGCTCGCCGCGAACACACCGATCACGTACCTGATCTTCGACGTCCTGCATCTCGACGGCAGGCCGCTGCTCGACGTCCGTTACCAGGAACGGCAGCGAATCCTGGCCGAGTTGGACCTGGCTGGACCGTCCTGGCACACCCCACCCGCGTTTCTAGATGCCCCTGGCGAGACCGTGCTGCGCGCAGCCGAGCAGCAGGGCCTGGAAGGAATCGTGGCGAAGCGGCTCAGCTCGAGGTACCTGCCCGGCGTCCGGTCACCAGACTGGCGCAAGATCAAGCACCTGCGCCAGCAGGAGGTCGTCGTCGGTGGCTGGCGCCCGGGCAAGGGTGTGCGGGAGGGTCGGATCGGGTCACTGCTTGTCGGCGTCGGCACCCACGACGGGCTGGCGTACGCGGGACGGGTCGGCACCGGCTTCGACGAGGCCACGCTGCGGCTGCTCGGCGAACGGCTGGCGCCGCTGGCACGCGAGAGCAGCCCGTTCGACACCCCGGTGCCCGCAGACCACGTCCGGGACGCCAGGTGGGTCGAGCCGGAGGTGGTGGTACAGGTCAGTTTCGACCGCTGGACCCGCGACGACCGGCTGCGCCACCCCGTCTATCTAGGCCTGCGCGACGACATCGACCCCCGCGACGTCGTCCGCGAGCCCTAGCGGCGGGGCACTACCGGCTCGCCTCCCAGACGCGGTAGGCGTCATAGACGTCGACCAGTTCGCCCGCGTCCTCGCACCGTGTCGCGAAGAACCGGGCGAACGACAGCGCCTCGGCCCGATCGATCTCGTTCCCCAAACGGCCATGCGCGTAGCCCAGGGCGTACTGTTCCCGGGCATACCGGACAGACACCGCCGCCGTAAGAGCCGCCGCACTCGACATGTCAAGCCTCCCCTGCGGCGTGTCGAAAATTCGCCGCAGGTTCTAGTGAACGCGGTTCGCGTTCACTGGGCAACCCTTCGGGTGCTTACGGCACCCGTACCACCTGGGCGGCGTAAGCGAGCCCGGCACCGAATCCGATCAGCAACGCCAGGTCTCCCGTGCCGAGCTGGCCGCTCTCCCGCAGCCGCTGCAGTGCCAGCGGTATCGACGCCGCGGACGTATTGCCGGTTTCCTCGCCGTCGCGGGCCACAACGGCGTTGTCCGCGCCCAGTTTGGCCGCGATGGCGTCGACGATGCGTAGGTTCGCCTGATGCGGAATGATCGCCGCCAGTTCCTCCGGCGCGACACCCGCGTTCTCACACGCGGTGAGCGCCACCGGGTGGATCTCCGTCGTCGCCCAGCGGAACACCTGCCTGCCCTGCATGCGCAGATAGCGGTCCTCCGGGTCGATCGCGATGAGCTCGGACGCCGTGCCGTCACTGCCCCACACCACGGGTCCGATGCCGAGGTCGTCCGACGCGCCGACGACGGCGGCGCCCGCGCCATCACCGAAGATGATGGCCGTGCCGAGGTCGTCGTCATCGATCCAGGTGCTCATCCGTTCCGCGCCGATGACAAGCACTCGATGGGCTGACCCCGCGCGAACCAGGTCGGACGCGACGGCGGTGGCGTAGCAGAACCCAGCGCACGCCGAGTTGACGTCGAACGCGCCAGCCGACTTGATGCCGAGCAGTCCGGCGGTTTCCGCGGCCACGCTGGGTATCGGCGTCGTCGCGCTGCAGCACGCCGCGATGACGAGGTCGATATCGTCCTCGCTGATCTCGGCGTCAGCGAGCGCCGATGAACCAGCGGCGGCCGCCATGTCCCGCACCCCCTCATCCTTGGCCGCCAAGGCTCTCCCGCGCATTCCGGTACGGGCGGCCACCCAGTCGGCGGATTTCCCGAATCGGGTGGCCAACTCCTCATTCGTGAGTGTGTTCTCCGGCCGGTAACCGCCGACCCCGAGCAGGCGCGCGCCAGCGCTGCCCTGACTGCTTCGCATGCGTTAACACTCACCCGGCGCGACGCGACGTGGCCAGGACGCTACTGCTCGGTATGACTGTCCGTACCGCTCAGTACTCGCTCGGCGCAGCGCTGACCAGCGTTCCCACCGGCATCGAACCGACCGATCGCCCATGTGAGACGCGGCATAGGTGCCGACCGATCGGCCGTGTGAGGCGCGGCGAAGGTACTGTCGCGGTAGCCATGTCCGCGCGCACGATCTCCATCCACCACATCCGAGGAGCCCTCGCGGGGGCCCGTCGTAAAGGCGTCGACTTGGAGCCGTTGTTGCATCGCGCGGGTATCGCGCCAGCACTGCTCAACGACCACCGAGCGCGCGTCACCGCCGATCAGGCGGCGCAGCTGGTGCGGGTACTCATCGCGACGCTCGATGACGAGTTCCTCGGGCTAGGGCCGCATCGCAGCCCACGAGGGACGTTCGCGATGATGTGCCACGCCGCCGTTCATTCGCGGGACCTCCTCTCGGCACTGCGACGCGCGACGACGTTCTACGAGCTGTTTCCCGGCACACCGAGGTTCCGCGTCCGGTACCACGACGACGAGGCGCGAGTGGAGCTGGACATTCGCGGCGTCCGCGACCCGGATCACTTCATGTGCGAAGGCATCATGATCATCTGGCACGGCTTTTGCAGCTGGCTCATCGGACGCCGAATCCCGTTACGTGGCATGGAGTTCGGCTATCCCGCACCACCTCATCGCGACGAGTACGACCTGGTGTTCGGCTGCCACTCGACGTTCGGGCGCGGCGGCACCACGGCGGCGACGTTCGACAAGAAGTACCTGGCGATGCCAGTGGTGCGCGACCGAGCGGCGCTCGCGGAGTTCCTGCGAAACGCTCCCGCCGACCTGGCGGCGGCTCCCGACTACAGCACTGGCGTCGGGCAGTCGGTGCGCCGCATCCTGGAGCACGCCCCACCTGTCCGGCTGCCGTCACTGGACACGGTGGCCGCACAGTTGTCGTTGAGCCCGCAGACGTTGCGACGCAAACTCGCCGAAGAAGGCACCAGCTTCCGGCAGCACCGCGACGACGTTCGCCGTGATATCGCGATCGCCGCGCTCACGGGTAGCGCCGACACCGTGGAGGACATCGCCGCTCGGCTCGGCTACGCCGACCCGAGCGCTTTCCATCGTGCCTTCAAACGCTGGACCGGCACCGCACCCGGCGCCTACCGCGCGGAACGCGGATGACACCGGCTGGGCATAGCACACGCGAGAGCCACACGAACGGACGTAAGATCGCGAACGATGCGGCAGATTGGGATTCGCCCGTGGCATGGCGGGCTCGTCGTTCTTCTCGCGGCCTGCGTGGCGGCGGTGCTGTTCCTGGCCAACAGCCAGCCAAACCGCGCGGCCACGCCGCTTCCGGAGCCATCCCCCGAGCCGCGCGGGCCGATCACCATCGTCAGTTTGGGCGACAGTTCCGTATCCGGCGAAGGCACCGGCATTTACACCTCGACGACCAACGGCCAGGGCGGCAACTGGTGCCATCGCTCCCCCAAGGCCATGGTGCACGTGACATCGGTGCCCGGCATCGACAAGACCGTCAACCTCGCCTGTTCCGGCGCGGCGACCGCGCACGTCGCGCTCACGAAGCAGACCAAGTACACCGAGGGTTCGCAGGCGGCGCGGCTGCGCGAGCTGGCGAAGACCCACGAGATCGAGGTGGTCGTCGTGGCGGTCGGCGCCAACGACGATCCGAGGTTCTCCCACCACCTGAGCGCCTGCGCGAAGGCCTGGTTCGGCGGTCCGCTCTGCACCGAGGCGCTCCGCGAGAACTGGACGTCGACCGTCGACGCGATGGTGCCGAAAGTGGTTACCGCGCTGAACGACGTACGCACGGTCCTCGCGCAAGTGGGCTACGACCGCGAGGACTACCAGCTGGTGGTTCAGTCCTATCCCTCGCCGGTCAGTCCGAGGATTCCCGAATCGCTGCGCAATCTGGACGGCTGTCCGTTCCGCACGGCCGACCTGGAGTGGATCCGCGGCACCGCCGTCCCCGAACTCAGCCGGGGCATGCGCGAGGCGGCCGAGGCCGTGGGCGCGCGCTTCCTCGACCTGTCCCGCGCCGGGTACGGGCACGAGGCCTGCACCGGTGGTTCCGATGCCTCGAACGAGTGGTTCACCCGCCTCACTGTACGGTGGGACGACCTGGACGACGTCGATCGAGCTTCGCATGCCGCCCAGGAGTCATTCCACCTCAACGTCGCAGGTCACGCCCAGATCGGGCGGTGCATGACCGAGTTCCTCGCCGACACCACGAGCGAGGCGGCATGCCGCGAGGGCACTGACGGTGAACTGCACCCAACCGTCCTGCCCTGACCTGGCGTCATAACGAGAACATCACCCGGTCTCGTTACCAAGCCCTGCGTGTCCCTGCCCTGGAGGTCCCGGTGAACGCACCCGCACGCCGATCCGGCGGCACCCCACGTGCGTCGCTCTCACAGCTGCGTGACCAGCTGCACGTCGTGGTGCCCGCACTCACCGTGGGTGAGGGACATCCGCAGATGGGGCGACTGCTCGCTCAGCTGCGCACCACGGCGGCGGGAATGGCCGAGTTGCTCGCCGCAGCTGAGCCAGCCGCGCAAGCGGCGATCGGCGCGGGACTTGAGCACGCGGCGGCGGGTGAGTACAACGAGTCCCGCACGGAGTTCCTCACCGCCTATCGGCGGCTGAGCATCCTGCTGCACGACCACCCGGACCGCAGGCCGTCGGCTGTCGGGGAGAGCACGCAGCGCTGGCGCCCACTGCGGTGAATGAGGCCTACAGCGCCGCGGGACGTCCCTCGAACGGCGTGGACAGCACCACCGTCGTTCTGGTCGACACCTTCGCCGACTCCCTGATACGCCGCAGTAGATCCTCCAGCCCCGCCGGGGACGGCACCCGCACCAGCAGCACGTACGACTCGTCGCCCGCGACCGAGTAGCACGACTCGATCTCTCGGATGTGTTCCAGCCGCTGCGGGTAGTCGTCCGGTGCGGCGGGGTCGTTCGGGGTCAGTGAGATAAGCGCGGTCAATGGGAGCCCGATCTGCTCCCCGTCGAGCCGTGCCGTGTAGCCCTTGATCACACCGCGCTGCTCCAGCCTTCGCACCCGCTGATGCACCGCGGACACCGACAGCCCGACCCGCTCGGCGAGATCGGTGAAGCTGGTGCGACCGTTGGCGTTGAGCTCCCTCGCGATGGCCTGATCGGTCGGTTCGAGCGGGACGCTCATCACTCCACCACCGTGAGCCCGTGCGGCTGGGTGTTGAGCGGTTCGACGCCGTCCTCGGTGACGACGACGATGTCCTCGATACGCGCGCCCCAGCGGCCCTCGTGGTAGATGCCCGGCTCGACGCTGAACGCCATGCCAGGTTCCAGCGGCAGGTCGTTGCCCGCCATCATGTACGGCTCCTCATGCACGTCTAGGCCGATGCCGTGGCCGGTGCGGTGGATGAACCGCTCCCCGAAGCCCGCCTCGGTGATCGGCTCCCGTGCGGCGGCGTCGATAGCCGACGCGGGCACGCCCGGCCGCACTGCCCGCACCGCCGCGCGCTGCGCCCGCTCCAGCACCGCGTACGTGTCGAGCACGTCGGGCTGCGACGGCTGGCCGATCGAGTAGGTGCGGGTGCAGTCGGAGTTGTAGCCCTCCGGGATCGGTCCGCCGATATCGACGACCACGACGTCGCCCGCCTCGATCACCCGATCGGACACGTCGTGATGTGGGCTCGCGCCGTTCGGTCCTGACCCAACGATGATGAACTCGGCCTCCGTGTGGCCCTCCTCGACGATGGCGGCGGCGATGTCCGCGCCGACCGCAGCCTCGGTGCGGCCCGCGCGCAGCAGCGACGGCACCCTCGCGTGTACCCGGTCGATCGCGGCGGCGGCGGTGCGCAGCGCGGCGATCTCGTCGCCGTCCTTGCGCATCCGCAGTTCCCGCATGATCGGCCCTGCCAGTACCTGCTCGGCGTCCAGCGTGCCGCGCAGGGTCAGCACGTGCAGCGCGATGGTGGTGTCGCTGACCGCGACCCGCTTCACCGAGCCGCCACGTCCCGCGAGGTCGGCGACCATCCGGTACGGATCCTGGCCGTCCACCCAGGTGACGACGTCGACACCAAGGTCGTCGAACGGCACGTCCGAGAACCCGGCCAACTCCAACGCAGGCAGCACCAACGCGGGCGGCGCGCCCCCGGCGGGCACCACGAGCGCGGACAGGCGCTCGAATGAGCCGCCAGCCTGCCCGATCAGGTACCGCAGGTCGGAGCCGGGCGCGATGAGCAGCGCGTCGGTGTCGGCGGCCGCCGCGGCGGCGCGGGCGCGGTCGATCCTGGCACGCAGTCGGGACGGGCTCGGAGCGGGTGTGTGGAGTGAACGACGGGACATGCCACGAGCCTAGTCGCGCCATCCCGATCGCACGTGGGGCGACCCGCCGTCCGCCAAGCTATGGCAAGCTGCAGCCATGAGTGCCCCGTCCGATCGTCCGCTCGCCTTGCTCGACGCCGCCAGCCTGTACTTCAGGTCGTTCTTCGCGCTACCCGAGTCACTGCGCGCGCCGGACGGCACGCCGGTCAACGCCGTCCGTGGCTTCGCCGACACCGTGGCGCGCATCCTCACCGACCGCAAGCCAGAACGCCTCGTCGCGTGCCTTGACGCCGATTGGCGTCCGCAGTTCCGTGTCGATTTGCTGCCGAGCTACAAGGCGCACCGCGTGGCCGAGGAAGCAGGCGACGAACCGGATGCTGAAGAGGTGCCGGACACGCTCACCCCGCAGGTACCGATCATCCTCGACCTGCTGGAAGCGTGCGGGCTCGCCACCGCCGAGGCGGCCGGTTACGAGGCCGATGACGTCATTGGGACCCTGACCGCGCGAGAAACCACCAACCCGGTCGAGGTGATCACCGGTGACCGGGACCTGTTCCAGCTGGTGCGCTCCGAGCCGACCCCCACATCGGTGATCTACGTCGGCAAGGGCTGGGCCAAGGCGGAGGTCCTGGGGCCGGCCGAGATCGCGGAGCGCTACGGCGTGCCGGAGGATACCGCGGGTGCGGCCTACGCGGCGATGGCGGTGCTGCGCGGCGACCCCTCCGACGGCCTGCCAGGTGTCACCGGAATCGGTGAGAAGACGGCGGCGAAGCTGATCACGCGGTTCGGCTCGTTGGACGGGCTCCTGGCCGCCGCCCACGAGGAGCACCCGGACGTGCCGAAGCGGGCCCGCACCCAGCTCGCCGCGGCGGCCGAGTATCTCGCGGTGGCGCCCACGGTGGTCGCGGTGGTGCCGGACGCGCCGGTCACGTTCTCCCGCGACGACCGGGTGCCGGACTCCCCCGCCGATCCGGAGCGGGTGGCCGAACTCGCCAAACGCTGGAACCTGGGCGGTTCGGCGGATCGGCTGCTCACCGCGCTCGATGGCTGAGAGCGCTACTCGGGCCTGCCCACGACGTAGTCGCCCTTGTCGCTGGTCACCTTGATCCGCACGGACTTCTTCTCGCCCGCGATCTTCGCGGTGCAGCGAAAAGTCGTGCCCGGCACCACCGGGCGGTTTGGTGGGCAAATCACGAGCTGGACATCATCGATCCGATAATGCCGGGCGAGCATGCTGTAGACGGCGTCCTGCACGACGGTGTGGTCGAACTTCGGGGGCTTCCGCGCGGCCGACCGGTCGTTCCCGCGCGGTGGCACCGCCGTCCCCGACACGGTGCCGAGGCTCGACGTCGATGTCGTCACCGAAGCTGACGTCGGTGACGGACTCGTCGTCGCTGGTGATACCGGCTCTTGCGAATCGCATGCGGTACTCAGCGCCGCGACGACCATCGCCATCAACGAAGCGAGCGACGGCAGCGTGGGCATGCCGCGTCGAGGTGGCTGGAGTCGTAGCGGACTCGCGCCCACGGTAATACTCCTTCTAGCCTAGACCGGTTGGCGTAAACGCTACGCCAGATCGGTGACGTCTAGAAGAAGGTACCGCACCAGGGGGAACTGTCCGTGACCAGCAGCCGGTGTGCCGCACCGAGTACGTCATCAGCGGTGCTGGCGTCGGTGATCTCGATCCTGCCGACCGCCACGAGGTCGGCGACCCGCCACCCCCCGAGATAGAGCATGCCAAGCGTGTCCACGCCGAGGGCGAGCTGGGCGGGCTCGGACGTCGGTGAGCAGCCCGACGCGGACAGCCGGTAGCGACCGGAGTTGCTCTTCAGCACCGGATCGGACACCTCAAGCACCACCGCGTCATCGCCCCCGCCGTAGGTGCGGGCGTTGAGCGCGGCGGGGACATCGACCAGCCGCAGCCACAAGTCGTCCTCGACCCCGGTCGTCGCGACGGCGCGATGGTCGGTGAGCAGTGCTTCCAGCGGCACGTCGAGCGGTTGCCAGAGCGACTCGACGCGGGTGATCAGATCCACCCGGAGTAGCGCGCGCCACAGGTCAGCGTAAGCGGCCGGAGTTGCGGCGGCCATGTCCTCGATGTGCATCACCGCCACGTCGTCCACGACGTTGTCGGTGACCGCGCGATACGCGGCGTACCCGTCCGGCCCGTCACTGCCGTGGTGCACCGCCAACCGCATCAACCCGGACGCCTTACGGAAGTGGCCCTCCCACATCGGCCAGAAGTGTTCCGTCCGATCCAGCATGCCCGACCGCGAATGGGCCACACGCGCGTAGACGTCCGGCAGCAGCGTCAGCGCGGTATCGAGGTCGTACAGCTCCACCTCGCCGTCGGTCGGCGCGCTAGACCGAACCTCGGCGCGATGACGCGTCACTCGTCTGCTGCGGTGGTGGGTGGCGATGCCGTAGCCATAGCGGCCGTAGATGACCGCTTCGCTGGCGTGCAGGCCCGCCACCGGCACGCCCCGCTCGGCGCAGTCGGTGAGCTGGGTGGCCATGAGATCGGTCAACACGCCGCGCCGCGTGCGATCGGCACGAACGCCGACACCGGTCACGGCGGCCATCGGCACAGCGCCACCTGGCACGGTGAGCGTGGTGTCGATCGACCGCGCGGTGCCGATCAACGTGTCGTTCTCGAACGCGCCGAGAGTGCGACCGGCCTGATACGTGCGCTGAGAGCGCTGCCATACATCGTCGGCAGCCGGCGGTTCGTGGAGCGTGGCGCGGAACAAGGTATTCGCCGACCGGATCTCGGTGGCGTCGAGTGTCCTGATCGAACGATCCGTCATGCGGGGATCGTCGCGCAGCTCTCACGCGACGCGCCACCGAATTTCCTCGCCGCGCGATAGCGGCCCGGCGGACGTCGCCAATGCTCACTCGGCTCGCCCGGGGTCGCTCGGCTCGCCCGTATGCACGTGCAGAGAAAGTTCTACGGAAGTGCAGCGGAAGTTCCACACCTGACACTAGAACACACATTCGATAGAGCCTAGTGTTGGAGGCATGACCAGCGCGAACACCCCGCTTCCCACACCTGGTCCGCGCGGCTGGTGGCAAGCGTCCGACACCGACCTCACCGAGGCGTTGCGGACGGCCGAGGAGTTGCGTAATCAAGCGGAGGCCACCCAGGCAGCGGTGCTGGCCGAGATGCACTCGCGCGGCGTGTTCGCCACCTACGGCTACGGCTCCCTCGCGGTGTTACAGCGCGACCTACTGCGGATCAGTGCGACCGAAGCGAAGAAGCGCGTCCAACGAGCGCAGTCGCTGCACCCCACCTGCGAAGGCACCCACGAGAAGGCCGCTGTCGCGCCACTCACAGCTGATGCCGCCGCCGAGGGTGTGCTCAATCCCGGCCACGTCGACGCGATCAGCGAGGTTATGGCCGTCCTCCCCGCCGAGGTAGACGACACCGACCGGGCGGGCTACGAGAAAACGCTCATCGATCTCGCACGACAGGCAACACCCGTCCTGGTGCGCCGCGCTGGACGCCACATCCTCGCGTTGCTCGACCCTGACGGCCGCGAGCCGAACGACGATGAGCTGGCAGAACCCGAGCGCGAGTTGCTGTGGTCGTGGACCCGCCACAACCGGTTGAAACTACGCGGCACCCTCGACGCCGAATCCGGCCAGTTGCTGGAAGCCATGCTGTCCGCGCTCGCCAAACCGAAGCCGCACGTCGACGGCACACCTGACCAGCGCAGCACCGGCCAACGCCACGGCGACGCCTTCGCGGAACTACTCGACTACACGCAAAGGGCCAGCGAGCGGCCGACCGAAGCGGGCGAGACGCCCGTGGTCACCGTGTCTATGAACCTAGATCAACTCCTCCGCCGCGATCACCATCCCGACCACAGCCCAGCCGCGCAGGACCTGTTCGCCAGCACCCCGACGTTGAACTGGGAATGCCCCATAACCGCCGAACAAGCCCGCAGGCTTGCCTGTGACTCGCGGATCGTGCCCGCTGTGCTCGGCTCCAGCGGCGAGATTCTCGACCTTGGCCGCGAAGCGCGCACCGCCACCCGCGCGCAACGCCGCGCACTGGCCGCCCGCGACGGCGGCTGTGTGATGTGTTCGCGGACCGTGCGGTGGTGCCAGGTACACCACATGCTGCCCTGGCACGACGGCGGACCGTCCGATATAGACAATCTCTGCCTGCTGTGCTCGGCGTGTCACCGGCTGGTGCATCACGCCGGGTGGGACGCCCGTATGGCCAGCGACGGGCGACCCGAATGCCTACCGCCCGCCTGGCTCGATCCGACACGGCAGCCGAGGCGCTTCACCGCACCCCACGCCGAACCCCTCGGATAGCCAGGGGCAACCACAACCACACACCGGCTCACCGCGATCAGCACCGCTGGCCGCGGCACAGCCGCATGCCCAGGTCCCGTCAGATCCCCGTCAGGGCGTTTCCACCTGGTATTTCGGCGGGTCGGCCTCGGCGTCGACCACCGAGATCGGCACCTCTTTCTGCTCACCGTCGATAGTGACGGTGCAAGTGAACGTGTGGCCCTGCTCCACCGGCTGGTCGGCGGGACAGGACGCGCTGCCCGAGTCGAACTCCACGCCCTCGTCGGACAGGATCTGTTCGACGCCCTGCTCGACGGCTGCCGCGTCGAAGACCTTGCCCTTGAAGAGTCCGGCCCCGAAGAGAGCGAGCACCACGACGACGGCGATGAGCAGCACCAGCACGCCGATACCGATGAACAGCGGCGCCTTCGACTTCTTCTGCTGCTCCGGCTCCATCCCAGGCGGGTACTGCCCGAAGCCACCGGGCTGTCCGCTCGGCGGGTACGCCCCACCTGGCTGTGGCTGGCCATACGGCTGCTGCGCCCACTGCTCCTGACCTGGCTGCTGGTAGCCGGCCGGATACTGACCCCACTGGCCCCACTGATCCTGGCCCGATTGACCGTAGGGCTGCTGCCCCCACTGCTCCTGGCCAGGCTGGGCCCACGGCTGCTGTGGCTGCGGTCCACTGGGCGGATACGCGCCACCGGGTTGCTGCGGCTGCGGTCCGCTCGGCGGGTACGCCCCACCTGGCTGTGGCTGGCCATACGGCTGCTGCGCCCACTGCTCCTGACCTGGCTGCTGGTAGCCGGCCGGATACTGACCCCACTGGCCCCACTGATCCTGGCCCGATTGACCGTAGGGCTGCTGCCCCCACTGCTCTTGACCAGGCTGGGCCTGGTGGCCGTAACCGGAAGCAGGCACGCCGCCCGCTTGCTGGCCACCCACGGGATCGCCGTAGGGCTGCTGGCCCCACTGCTGCGGGTCGTGCTGCGGGTCACTGCCGCCGTACGGCGTGCTCATGTCTTCCTCCGCCAGTTACCAAGTTCGTTGCTGCGTGATCCAACCACACCACGCGCTGTATGCGCAGCCACCCAGGCATACGCGGCGATCTAACTCATATCACTCACACACTGCCCGCCGCGACGACTCCCCTCCGCAACGACCGTGCGGCCGAGCCCGCGGCGCCACCGACCGGATCGGCCTTGCCAAGGACGTCCCTGAGCTGCTCCAGCATGTCGATCACCTGGCGACACCAGCGCACGAAGTCTCCCGCGGAGAGTTCCTGCCCGTTCTGCTCCGCCGTGGTGAGCACCTTCTCCAGCGACTCCCCGCGCGCCCAGCGATACACCGGCCACGCGAATCCGGCGTCCGGCTCCCGAGTACGGCCGAGACGGTGCCTGCGCTCGTCGTCGACCAGCTCGGACCACAATGCCGCCGTACGCTGCCATGCCTCACTCACCGCGCCAGCGGGCAGCCGCGACTCCCCCGCGCTGTCCCTGCGCGCCTCGAACACCAGCGTGGACACCACCGCCGCCAACTCGGCGGGTTGCAGGTCGCGCCACAGCCCGTGCCGCACGCACTCCGCGGCGAGCAGGTCGGACTCGCTGTAGATGCGGGCCAGCCGCGCGCCGTCGTCGGTGATGGTCTCGCCGTCCTCGGCGAGATAGCCGCGCTCGGTGAGCAACGCCCTGATCCGGTCGAACGCCCGCACCAGCGAGTGCGTCGTCGCGGCGACCTTCTCCTCCAGCTTGCGGTTCTCCGCGACCAGGCGTTCGTACCGTTCCACCCAGCGCAGGTTCGCCTCCCTGTCGGGCAGCCCGTGTGCGGGATGCGAACGCAATACCTTGCGTAGGCTCACCAGCTCGGGATCTGAGTTGGCGTCCCTGCGCTGCTTGCGTCGCCGTCCCGGCGCGACGATGCCGCTGTCCCGCAGGTGCGACGCGATGTCACGACGAGTCTTGGGCGAACGCAACTCCACCCGCTTGGGCAGCCGGATACGGCCGAGCTTGTCCACCGGCGCGGGGAAGTCGGACGCCGACAGCGGCCCTGACCACCGGTCCTCGGTCACCACGATCGGCCTTGGTTCGGCGACCGGATCCAGGCCGGGGTCGACGACGACCGCGATGCCCGCGCGCCTGCCGGACGGCACCGCGATCACGTCGCCCTTGCGCAGTTGCTCCAGCGACCGTGCCGTCTCCTGCCGCCGCGACGCGGTGTTCTGCTTGGCGAGCAGCTTCTCCCGGTCCGAGATCCGCTTGCGCAGCGCGACATAGTCGCGCAACTCGTCGAAGTCGCCGGTCACGGCCTCCGCGTAGCCTTCGAGCGCCTCTTTGTTGCGCTCGATCTTGCGCGACAGACCCACGACCGACCGATCGGCCTGGAACTGCGCGAACGACTGTTCCAGCAGCTCCCGCGCCTGCGCGGCACCCACCTGCGCCACCAGGTTGACGGCCATGTTGTAGCCGGGCCTGAACGACGACCGCAGTGGATACGTCCGGGTTGAGGCGAGTCCCGCCACCTGCTTCGGGTCGATATCGGGCTGCCACAGCACGACCGCGTGACCCTCGACGTCGATACCGCGCCGCCCCGCACGGCCGGTGAGCTGCGTGTACTCGCCGGGAGTGAGGTCGACGTGCGCCTCGCCGTTGTACTTCACCAGCCGTTCCAGCACCACGGTGCGGGCAGGCATGTTGATGCCCAGTGCCAGCGTCTCGGTCGCGAACACGACCTTCACGAGGCCCCGGACGAACAGTTCCTCGACGGTTTCCTTGAAGGCGGGCAGCAGCCCGGCGTGGTGAGCGGCGATACCGCGTTCCAGGGCGTCACGCCACTCCCAATAGCCAAGGACGCCGAGGTCACCCTCCGGCAAGTCGCGCGTGCGCTCGTCGATGATCTCGCGAGCGAGCTCGACCTCATCAGGCCCGTTGAGTCGCAGCCCCGCCCGGCAGCACTGGTCGACGGCGGCGTCGCAGCCCGCGCGGGAGAAGATGAACACGATCGCGGGCAGCAGCCCGTTGCGGTCCAGCCGGTCGATCACGTCGACCCGCGACGGCGGCCGGTAGCGCGGCCCGCGCGGGTAGCCGCCGCGTTTGCGGTTTTTGCCTCGCAGCGCGGCTGGCCCGTACGCCCGGCTGATCTCCTGCGCCTTGCGCAGCAGCGACGGGTTGATGCGGTAGTGCCGCGCGTCGTCGCCGCGTAAGTCATCGGCCCGGTCGGCGAACAGGTCGAACAGCCGGTTGCCGATCATCATGTGCTGCCACAGGGGCACCGGCCGGTGCTCGTCGACGACAACAGTGGTGTCGCCACGCACCGTGACCAGCCAGTCGCCGAACTCCTCGGCGTTGCTGACCGTCGCGGACAACCCGACGACGCGGACGTACTCCGGCAGGTGCAGGATTACTTCCTCCCACACCGCGCCCCGGAACCGGTCCGCGAGGTAGTGGATCTCGTCCATCACGACGTAGCCGAGGTCGGTGACCGTCGATGAGCCCGCGTAGAGCATGTTGCGCAGCACCTCGGTGGTCATCACCACGATCTGCGCGTTGCCGTTGATGGAAACGTCACCCGTGAGCAGCCCGACGGAGTCGGCGTCGTAACGAGCGACCAACTCGGTGTACTTCTGATTCGACAGCGCCTTGATGGGCGTGGTGTAGAAGCACTTGCGCCCCTCGGCCAGCGCGAGGTGCACCGCGAACTCGCCCACGACGGTCTTGCCCGCGCCGGTCGGTGCGCAGACCAGTACGCCGTGGCCGTCCTCCAGCGCCTCGCAACCCTGGCGCTGGAACGGATCGAACTCGAAAGCCGCGGCCGCTTGGAAAGCCGTGAGCTGGGGATACGCCGAACGGCGGCGTGCTTCCTTGTACGCGGCGGCAGGAGACGTCAGTCGGTCAGCCACGCTGCCAGGGTTTCACATTCGCCGCGGGACGCGCATGCGGTATGCGGCCTCACCCGCGCGGGAACCATCAGGTGACGTCGTCCGTGCTGTCGGTGCCGCCACGACGCCGTTCGCCAGAAGCCTCGCCGTCAGCACCACTCGGCTGATACTGGAACGGGGCCGCCTCCTCGTCGGACAGCGAGTCCCAGCCCAGGTCCTCGCGCTGGCGCTCGAGCTTCCTGTCATGTACTCGGGTGATCTGGATCGCCAGCTCGAACAGCAGGACCAGCGCCAGTGCGAGAGCAAGCATGGAGAACGGGTCGGCGGGTGTGACGATCGCCGCGAACACAAACATCGCCATAATGATCCCGCGCCGCCACTTTTTCAGCTGTTCATACCGCACGACGCCGACCCGGTTCAGCATCACGATCAGCAGCGGCAGCTCGAAGCTCACACCGAAGATAATCAGAAGGGTGAGGATAAAGGAGATGTACTTCGAGCCGGTGAGAGCGGTCGCGAAGTTCTCCGCACCGATGCCGACCAGCATGTGCAGCGCGAAGGGCGTGATCGCGTACGCGAGCACCGCGCCGCCCGCGAACAGCAGCGAAGCCAGCGTAACGAACACCCGCGCGTACTTGCGCTCACTCGGGTAAAGACCCGGCGCGATGAACGCCCAGAACTGGTACAGCCAGAACGGTGCGAACAGCACCGCGCCCGCGGCGATACCGACCTTGAGGCGGATCATGAACGCCTCGAACGGCTCGGTCTGCAGGAGCTGGCACTGCCTGCCGTCACCGAAGTCGACCAGCATGCCAGGGGGCAGGCTGCAGTACGGCCCTCGAATCAGATCACCCAACGAGGCGAGCGCGCCCACGCCGCTGTCGAACCAGATGAAGCCGACGATGCCGCCCGCGATGATCGCGAGCAACGCGAAAGACAGCCGCCGCCGGAACTCGTAGACGTGCTCGATCAGCGTCATCGTGCCGTCGGGATTGTGCCGACGGCTGCGCTTTCGCCGCTTGTCGCGGCGTCCGAAACGCTCGGAGGTCGCAGGCTCCGCCACCTAATCTGATTCCGTTCTTCTCGCGCGGGTGCTCTAGGAGCTTAGCTGGCGTTCTTGTGCGTCTGATCCTGCTGGCGCTTCAGCTCATCGAGCTGTTGCTGCAGTTCAGCCACCTTCTGGTCGTCCGTGGTGCTGGCGGCGGTCGAGCCGTTAGGAAGCTGCCTGCTGTCCGGGTTGGTCGCGTTGGTCGTGTCCGATGCGCGCGACGACGACTCGTCCTCCTCTTCCCGCAGGCCCTTCGTCTCGGCCTTGAGGATCTTCAGCGACCTGCCGAGGCCACGTGCCGCGTCCGGCAGCTTCTTCGCACCGAACAGCAGGATCAACACGGCCAGCAGAATGGCCAGGTGCCACGGTGACAACGAACCCATGGTGGCCCTCCTCTCATGTAGTCACGAACCAGTCTACGACCCCGCGGCACCGTGTCACGTGTGCGGCGCCACTCCGTCCGATTTTGGCCACCGTTGGTGGACCGCGATCTTCAGCGCGGCGGTGCGCGCCTTGAGCAGCAGCAGCTCGCCACGCCACACCTTCCGCACCGCGGTGCCCACCGATACGAACCGTCGCACGGACCGCACTACATGCAACACCACGCCAGCGAACACGATGCCACCGGCGAGCAACAACACGGCGCTGAGGAGGTAACCGTCGGCTGGGTCGAACATGATGATCACCCTAGCCAGCCTGGTACGACGTGAGTGTTCTGGCCCGCGCCACACCGGCCGCCGCCCGCTCACGTACCTGATCTGCCAGCTCAGCGGGCTCCTCCACGATGATCTCGCCACCCATGCCAAGCACGAGCCGGACAAGCCAGCTCTCGTCGCCGTAGCGCATCCGTACCCGCAGCCTGCCGCCGTCTAGTTCGGCCAGTTCCTCGCAGGAGTAGTACTCGGCGACCCAGCGAGCGTCCGGGGCGAGCACGAGCACGGCCTCCGGCTGGCCCGGCCGAGGTGCGAACAGGCCTTCGCTGACGTCATGCCGCTCGGCGTCGCTGGGCGGCGCGGCCCGCTCGGTCAGCACCTCGATGGCGTCGATCCGATCCAGCCGGAACAGACGCACCGCGTCCGCGCGGCGGCACCAAGCCTCCAGGTAGCTGTTGCCCTCCACGATCAGCAGTCGCATTGGATCGACGACGCGGTCGCTGATCCGGTCGGCTGACGCGGTGTAGTAGGTCATCCGCAGTGCCCGCTCTTGCGTGAGCGCGCGCTGCACTTCCTCGCGCGTCGCCGCCGTGCGCTCGGCCTCCCGTACTCCGAGACCGACGACGACTCCAGCGGGTTGGGCCTCTCCCGCGGCGGCCTCGATCTTGGCGATGGCCCGTCGCACCGCGTCGCCGTCGACGACCCCTGGAGTCTCAGCCAGCGCGCGCAGCGCGACCAGCATCGCGGTGGCCTCGGCCCCCGTCAGCCGCAACGGGCGACGCATACCCGCGTCATAGGTAACGGTCACGGTGTCGCCTTCGAACGACAGGTCAATCAGATCGCCCGGCCCGTACCCTGGCAGCCCGCACATCCACAGCAGCTCGAGATCCTTGCGCAGCTGCTTACCGGTCACGCCGAAGTCAGCGGCGGCTTCCTCGATATCGATGCCAGGCCGTGCCAGCAGATATGGCACCAGCGCGAGCAGCCGAGGCATCCGCGCCGCGACGGTCTTCATGCCTAGTTCCCTTCCCCCTCGCGCGGTGTCCCAGCAGTCTCCTCGGCGAGCACCGTCCCCTCAGCGAGCACGACAAGACGTTCGTGCACCGCCTTGGCTAGCACATCCGGTTCGATCACCAGGACGTCCGGACCATAGCCCGCGATCCAGCGGGCGAGGCCGTCCGGGTAATAGACGTCGAGTTCCAACTCATCGCCGGGGATGCCGTCGACCTCCCGCTTGCCGATGACCCGCGCACCACGTCGGATGCCGGCCGCGGCACCCTCCGCGGCCCACAGTCGGGCCGTCGCGACGGGAGCGTGGTCACCAGTCTCACTGCCCGCCACGATCTCCAACAGGTTCACATCGTCGGGCCTGGTCACCTCCCCCGGCTCACCGATCGGCGTGACAGTGCCGGTCACCCGGGACAGCCGGAAGCACCGGGTGGCATCGCGGTCGCGGTCATGCCCGACTACGTACCACCGGCCGCGCCAGGAGACGACGCCCCAGGGCTCCAGCGTGCGCTGCCGTCGTTCGGCCGCCCCTGCTCGGCGGTACTCGAACCGCACCGGCCTGCCCTCGCGCACGGCGGCCAGCATCGGCGCGAACGCCGCCTCGGTGCGCACCCTTGGCTGGATCGGCGCCCTGGCGGACTCGTCGATCTCCACACCCGCTGCCCGTAGCTTGACCAGCGCGCCATGCGCCTGCCCTGTCAACTCGGGCGAGTCCCACAAGCGCACGGCGAGCCCGACGGCTGCCGCCTCGTCCGGGGCGAGGTCCACTTCGCCCAGTTCGTAGTCCCTACGGGCGATGCGGTACCCGTCAACGCCATCGAATACCGAGTTGCGGCCGGTTTCGATCGGAATCCCGAGCTCGCGTAGCTCGCCTTTGTCGCGTTCGAACATCCGGAAGAACGCCTCGTCGCTCGGCGCGTCGGCGTAGCCCCCGACGATGCCTCGGATGCGCTCGGCGGTCAGGTACTGGCGAGTCGACAGCAGCGCCAGTACCAGATTCACCAGGCGTTCAGCACGGGCGGTTGACACGAATCCGACTGTAGCTCGCGTCAAGGCGTTGATGGCACCGACTCCCCGTCGAACACGCGCACGAATGAGCGACAACTTCCCTGCGTAACCGCCCCACTACGCGGCAATATCACATCGCGCGGATGCCCATGGGTGCCCACTCGGAGCAGCAGGAAGCGGTCACAGGCTCGCGATCAACCGCTCCACTCGTTCGTCGACGTTGCGGAACGGGTCCTTACAGAGCACGGTTCGCTGCGCCTGGTCGTTCAGCTTGAGATGCACCCAGTCCACTGTGAAGTCGCGCTGCGCCGCCTGCGCCGCCGCGATGAAGTCGCCACGCAGCTTCGCGCGGGTGGACTGCGGTGGGGTGTCCTTGGCGAGTTCGATCTCACCGTCGTCGGTGACCCGCTTGACCAGACCCTTCCGCTGGAGCATGTCGAACAGCCCTCTGCCGCGCCTGATGTCGTGGTAGGCCAGATCCAGCTGCGCGATACGCGGGCTGGACAGGTCGAAACCGTGCTTGTTGCGGTACCGCTCGATGAGCCGGTGCTTGATCGCCCAATCCACCTCGGTGTCGATGCCGCTGTAGTCCTGCGTCTCGACCGCGTCAAGGGCCCTGCCCCACAGGTCCACCACCCGCTCCGTGGTGGGTGTCGCGCCGTTGGCCTCGACGTGTCGCACCGCGCGCGCGTAGTACTCCCGCTGGATGTCGAGCGCGGATGCTTCCCTGCCGCCCGCGAGCCGCACCCGCCTGCGCCCGGTCAGGTCATGGCTGATCTCCCGGATCGCCCGAATCGGGTTGTCCAGCGTGAAGTCCTTGAACTGCACGCCCTCCTCGATCATCTGCAGCACGATGTTCGCGGTACCGACCTTGAGTAGCGTGGTCGGCTCGGCCATGTTCGAGTCGCCCACGATGACGTGCAGCCTGCGATACCGTTCCGCGTCGGCGTGCGGCTCGTCGCGGGTGTTGATGATCGGCCGCGACCGGGTGGTGGCGCTGGAGACGCCCTCCCAGATGTGTTCGGCGCGCTGCGACAGGCAGTACACCGCGCCGCGCGGGGTCTGCAGCACCTTGCCCGCCCCGCAGATCAGCTGGCGGCTGACCAGGAACGGCAACAGCACATCCGCGATGCGGGAGAACTCACCGGAGCGACCAACGAGGTAGTTCTCGTGGCACCCGTAGGAGTTACCCGCCGAGTCCGTGTTGTTCTTGAACAGGTAGATGTCGCCACCGATGCCCTCGTCCGCCAGCCTGCGCTCGGCGTCCACCAGCAGATCCTCCAGGATCCGTTCGCCCGCCTTGTCGTGCGTGACGAGCTGGGTCAGATCGTCACACTCGGCAGTCGCGTATTCCGGGTGCGAGCCCACGTCGAGATACAGCCGGGAGCCGTTCGACAGGAAAACATTGGACGAGCGCCCCCACGACACCACCCTGCGGAACAGGTATCGCGCGACCTCGTCGGGCGAGAGTCTGCGCTGGCCGTGAAAGGTGCACGTGACCCCGAACTCGGTTTCGAGGCCGTATATCCGACGCTGCATACCCCAATGCTATGTGCTTGCGGGCGAAAAGCGGTGAGCCAATTAGGCGGAGCCACTGTTTCGTGACCCGTCGCCCAGCGTGATCACCGCCCGATACGGCGGGTTCACTCGGTAGCGTCGTCCGCGCCCGCTTCGCCGCCCTCAGACTTCGCCTTGGTCTTGGCACCGCCCTTGCCCGAGCCCTTGCCGCCGCCCTTACCGCCGGAGCCGCCGGACAGCAGGTCGTCGAGCACCGCACCAGTCAGGCGCCGGAACGCCCGCTTGGGCCGATGGCGCTCCAGCACGGCCACTTCCAGCTTGCCCAGCTCCGCGCCGTTGCTCAGGCCCGCCTTGAGCGCCGCGACAGCCAGGCCCATCGCATCGCGCAGGCTCGGAACGTCGGTGTAGCTCTCCTTGAGCTTGGCGACCACCGGATCGGTTTGCCCGCCCATCACCAGGAACTGCGGCTCATCGACGATGGAGCCGTCGTAGGTCAGCCGGAACAGCTGATCGTCGGCGGCCTCCGCGCCGACCTCGGCGACGGCCAGCTCCACCTCGAACGGCTTGACCTGCTCGGTGAAGATCGACCCCAACGTCTGTGCGTAGACGTTGGCGAGCTGGCGGGCGGAGACGTCCCTGGGGTCGTAGGCGTAGCCCTGCAGGTCGACGTGGCGGATACCGGCGCGCCGCAGGCTCTCGTACTCGCTGTAGCGGCCCGCCGCCGCGAAGCCGATCCGGTCGTAGATCTCGGAAATCTTGTGCAACGTCGTCGACGGGTTCTCCGCCGCGAACAGCAGGCCGTCGGCGTACTTCATCGCCACGACGCTGCGCCCGCGAGAGATGCCCTTGCGGGCATACTCCGAGCGGTCGCGCATCAGCTGCTCGGGCGAGGCATACAGCGGCATCGTCACGGTTCTGGCTCCACTCTGTGCGGATCGAGAAAGGTCGGGAAGTCTCGGGACGGAGTTTCAGTGGACGACGGGGACGGCCTCAGCCACCCGCCTCGCTGCGCTCGGCGACGACGGACTCGGCGACCGACGCCAGGTCCGACTCCGGCACCTGCACCGCCCCCTCCGCGGCGGTGATGGTCACGACCTGCGGATAGATGCGCCGGACCATGTCGAACCCACTTGTCGCGGTGTCGTCGTCGCCCGCGTCGTAGAGGGAAGCCACCGCGCTGCGAACCGCCGCGTCCTTGTCCGCCGACGAGTCGTAGAGCTTCTTCAACGCCGACTTGGCGTAGGGCGCGCCCGAGCCGATCGCGTGGAACCCGGCGCGCTCCTCGTAACGCCCCCCAGTGACGTCGAACGAGATGATGCGGCCCGCCGACGACAGATCCGAGGCGTCGGGGTCGAAGCCGACGAACATCGGCACGGCAGCCAGGCCCGCCATGGCGACCTCAAGATTGGAGCGGACCATGGTGGCGAGCTTGTTCGCCTTGCCGTCCAGCGACAGCGAGACGCCCTCGATCTTCTCGTAGTGGGCGAGTTCGACGGCGTAGAGCCGCACGATCTCGAGCGCGATGCCCGCCGTTCCCGCGATCCCTACAGCGGAGTACTCGTCGGTGATGAAGATCTTCTCCAGATCCCTCGCGGCGATGACGTTGCCCGCGGTGGCCCTACGGTCGCCGGCGATGAGCACGCCACCATCAAAGGTGAGCGCGACGATCGTGGTGCCGTGCGGGACGTCCGGTAGCGCGCCCTCGCCTACGGACCGCGACGGCAGCAGGTTAGGCGCCTGCGCGCTGAGGAAATCGGTGAACGACGACGTGCCGGTTGTCAGGTAAGCAGCGGACAGCGGGCCGCGTGCCGCGGCGGCCGAGGTGTGATCCATACGTGCTCGTGATTCCCATCTTCGACTAGCTGCTGGCGACGAACTCAGGTTAGCCCGGACTATGTCCGACCGCGCACGAGGCTACTGCCCGCCCTTTTGCACATACGCGCGGACGAAGTCCTCGGCGTTTTCCTCGAGCACGTCGTCAATCTCGTCGAGGATGGTGTCGACGTCCTCACCGAGCTGTTCCCTGCGCTCCTGACCCGCTGGAGCAGCGCCTTCTGTCTCGTCGTCGGAGTCCCCGCCGCCGTGCTTCTCAATCTTTTCCTGCGCCATGAACGCCTCCTGATCGAGTTCTCTACGGACCAGATTACCCGCGACAGCCGACAACACGGCAGATCCGCGATGCCGACACCATCACGATGTGAGCGCCTCGACAAGTTGTTCGGCCGTTTCCGCCTCGTCCAGCAACGCTCCGACGTGCGCTTTCGTACCCCGCAATGGTTCGAGTGTCGGGATACGGACGAGAGATTCCTTTCCGATATCGAAAATGACAGAGTCCCACGAGGCCGCCGCGATCGAGGCGGCGTACTTCTCCAGCGCACGACCCCTGAAGTACGCCCTCGTGTCCTGCGGCGGGTTCATGATGGCCGCCTGCACGTCGTCCTCGTCGACGAGGCGCTTCATCGTGCCCCTCGTGACGAGGCGGTTGTAGAGACCCTTGTCCAGGCGAACGTCGGAATATTGCAGGTCGATCAGGTGCAGCCGGGGGGCGGCCCAGCCCAGCTTGTCCCGTGACCGGTAGCCCTCGATCAGCCGCAGCTTGGCGACCCAGTCCAGCCGGTCGGCGCACTCGTCCGGGTCACGGGCCAGCGCGTCAAGCACCTCACCCCAGACGCCGAGCACGTGCCGGTCGGTGTCGGACAGCTCGCTGGCTTCGCGCTCCGCGAACTCCACCGCGCGGTCGTAGTACGCCCGCTGCAGGTCGAGGCCGGTGAACTTCCGACCGTCCGCTAGTTCGACGGTGGCCTTGAGCGTCGGATCGTGGCTGATCTGACGCACCGCGCGCACCGGTTCGCGCAGCTTGAGGTCATCGAAACTGACGCCGCCCTCGATCATGTCCAGCACCAGCGCGGTGGTGCCAAGCTTGAGGTAGGTCGAGTACTCCGACAAGTTGGCGTCACCGATGATGACGTGCAGCCTGCGGTACTTGTCGGCGTCGGCGTGTGGCTCGTCGCGAGTATTGATGATACCGCGCTTGAGGGTGGTCTCCAGCCCGACCTCGACCTCGATGTAGTCGGAGCGCTGGGACAGCTGGTAGCCGTCCTCCTCCCCCTGCTGGCCGATGCCGACCCTGCCCGAGCCAGTGACGACCTGACGGGACACGAAGAACGGCGTGAGACCGCCGATCACCGACGTGAACGGCGTCGAGCGCGCCATGAGATAGTTCTCGTGCGTGCCGTAGCTGGCGCCCTTACCGTCGACGTTGTTCTTATAGAGCTGCAGTCGGGGCTGACCAGGCACCGTGGCGGCCTTCATCGCGGCCTGCTCCATGACCCGCTCGCCCGCTTTGTCCCAGATGACGGCATCCCAAGCATTGGTGACCTCGGGGGCGGAGTACTCCGGGTGCGCGTGGTCGACGTAGAGCCGGGCGCCGTTGGTGAGGATCACGTTGGCGGCACCAAGGTCCTCGACGTCGGGGTCCTGCGGCTGGGTGTTGGGACCGGTCAGGTCGAAGCCGCGCGCGTCCCGCAGTGGCGACTCCACCTCGTAGTCCCAGCGCGCCCTGCGCGAGCGCGGGATGTCGACGGCGGCGGCGTAGGCGAGCACGATCTGCGTCGACGTCAGCACGGGGTTCGCCGTGGCGTCTCCCGGCACGGCGATGCCGTACTCGACCTCGGTTCCCATGATCCGCCGCATGCAGTCTCCAATCTCAGGCCACACCTGGGGTACCCGCCCTCCACCCTACGGCCACCGTGTCGCGCCGTGCCGCCCGACAGGCGTGTTGACCCCTCGCCGGGCAAGCCTGGCGCGCATAACGCAGGGCGGGAATGCCGCGTGGCATTCCCGCCCTGCTTCGTGCCGATGACCTACAGGTACTGGCCGGTGTTCGTGGCGGTGTCGATCGCCCTGCCCGAATCCTGGTTCTTGCCGGTGACCAGGGTCCGGATGTAGACGATGCGCTCGCCCTTCTTGCCCGAGATCCTGGCCCAGTCATCCGGGTTGGTGGTGTTGGGCAGGTCCTCGTTCTCGGCGAACTCGTCGACGATCGCGTCAAGCAGATGCTGCACCCGCAGGCCGGGCTGCTTGGTCTCAAGCACCGACTTGATGGCCGCCTTCTTCGCCCTGTCCACGATGTTCTCGATCATCGCGCCAGAGTTGAAGTCTCGGAAGTACAGCACCTCCTTGTCGCCGTTGGCGTAGGTGACCTCGAGGAAGCGGTTGTCGTCGCTCTCCTCGTACATCCGCTCGACGGTGTGCTGGATCATCGCGTCGACGGTCGCCTTGGTGTCGCCACCGAACTCGGCGAGGTCGTCCGCGTGGATCGGCAGGCCCTCGAGCAGGTACTTGGAGAAGATGTCCTTCGCCGCCTCCGCGTCCGGCCGCTCGATCTTGATCTTCACGTCGAGCCTGCCTGGCCTCAGGATCGCCGGGTCGATCATGTCCTCGCGGTTGGACGCGCCGATGACGATGACGTTCTCAAGACCCTCGACGCCGTCGATCTCGCTCAGCAACTGCGGCACGATCGTCGTCTCGACGTCGGACGACACACCGCTGCCTCGGGTGCGGAAGATCGAGTCCATCTCGTCGAAGAACACGATCACCGGCGTGCCCTCGGACGCCTTCTCGCGCGCCCGCTGGAAGATCAACCGGATGTGCCGCTCGGTCTCACCGACGAACTTGTTCAGCAGCTCAGGGCCCTTGATGTTGAGGAAGTAGGACTTGGCGTCCTTCATCCCCTCACCCTTGCCTTCGGCGACCTGCTTGGCCAGCGAGTTCGCGACCGCCTTGGCGATCAGCGTCTTCCCGCAGCCGGGCGGACCGTAGAGCAGCACGCCCTTCGGCGGGCGGAGCTGGTACTGGCGGTACAGGTCGGCGTGCAGGAACGGCAGTTCCACCGCGTCGCGGATCTGCTCGATCTGCCGGTAAAGGCCACCGATGTCCTCGTAGCGCACATCGGGCACCTCTTCCAGCACGAGGTCCTCGACCTCGGCCTTCGGCACTCGTTCGTAGGCATAACCCGCCTTGCTATCGACGAGCACCGAGTCGCCCGACTTGAGCACGTCCTCGGTGAGCGGGTCGGACAGCCACACGACGCGCTCCTCATCGGCATGACCGACGACGAGCGCCCGCGACGGGCCATCCTCGATCAACGGGGGCAGCACCTCGCGCAGCGCGTACACCTCACCGGTGCGCTCGTAGTCACCGGACTCGACGACGGTCAGCGCCTCGTTGAGCCGCAACGCCTGGCCGCGCCGCAACGACTCGACGTCGACAGTCGGCGAGACCGACACGCGCATCTTGCGCCCTGAGGTGAACACGTCGACCGTGCCGTCCTCATAGCGCTCAAGGAACACGCCGTACCCGCTTGGCGGTTGCGCCAGCCGGTCGACCTCCTCGCGCAAGGCCATCAGCTGACTCCGCGCGTCGCGCAGTGTCTCCACGAGCTTGGCGTTGCGTTCGGTGAGCTGGCCTATTCGCTCCGAAGCCTCCGCGAGGCGCTGCTCAAGGACGCGGTCGCTTTCGGGCGAACCAGCGGCCCTGCGCCGCAGCAGAGCGACTTCCTCCTCGAGGAACCGGATCTGCCGCTCCTGTTCCTGGGTGACTTCGGCATCACTCGCGGCAGGCGCTTCCGCCGTGCCGCCACTCTCTCTTGGGTCGGCTTCCTCATGCCTGCCACCGGGGCGGTCCTGTTGCATGCCGCACCTCCTCGCGCGCTATTTCCCTCAACGGTACCGGCGATCACGGACATGCAAAGCCCTTCGACATCACAGTACGGGCGCGTCGTGTAAAGATCACGAGGTAGAGATGAACGCAATGCTCCGAGCAGGTACACCAGAAATCGACGCGGTCGTCACTGACAGTTCACGGCGTCGTACGTGGCGTACCGAACCAATAAGCCTCACGGATGACAGCGAACGAATCTGGCGCCCTTCCCCGTCGGCGGGTGGCGACTCCCGGTATGCCACCCTGCTGAAGCGCTCCCGCATACTCACAGCGCAGCTACCGTTCGATAACGGTTCACGGCCCGGGCGCGTCGCGGCGCGAGGGAAGGACGCGGAGGCGCACGGCGTCCGCCAAGAAACGAGGGGAACGCGATGACCTATCCACCGCAGCCCGGTCCGTACGGTCCGTCGGGCGGATACGGTCAGCCCTACCCTGGCCAGCCTTATCCCGGTCAGCCTTATCCCGGTCAGCAGTACCCTGGACACCCCGGTCAGCCGGGCCAGCCCCAGCAGCCCTACCCCGGCCAGCCCGAGTACCGGGGGCAGTTCCCGAACCAGCCGTACCAGGGCCAATCCGGCGGTTATGGGCGGCCATACCAGGATCAGCACAGCGGCTACTCCGGTGGGATCTACCCCCACCCGCGGCCCGGCTACGGCACGCCACCGGGCGACGTCCCCCCACCGCCTCCGGAACCCCCGAACCGCGGCGGCAAGACGGGGATGGTCGTCGGCATCACGCTCGCCCTGCTACTGCTCGCTGGCACGGCCGTTGGCATAACCGGCTTTTGGCAGCCCGGCTACTTCCGTGACGACACCGCCGACAAGGACAGTTCGCTCGCGGCGGACGCCTCCCCCAGCGATACGACGTCGCCATCGAGCACGCGGCCCCAGGACGCCGCGCCCGCCGAGGCTTCCGAGACACCGGGGGCGCGGCCACCCGGATCCGAGGAGCAGGAGATCCGCCGCATCACCGACGCGGTCATAGCGGGTATCAACAACCGGGACGCGGCCACGGTGAAACCAGTCTCCTGCGACCCGAGCAATGAACGGCAGGCCGACTACGACGGCTTTCCCGACGACCTCACCGTGTCGGTCGCCGGCGAACCCCGCATCGACGGCAGCGACGCGAAAGTCGCGCTCACCCTCCGCCGTTCCGATACCAGCAAAACGGTCACGCTGACACTGCGCCGTGCCAACGGCGCTTGGTGCGCCTCGGGCATCAGCTCCTGATGACCATGCGGCGAACACCATCGGACGACAGGGTCGCCGCGGTAGTCGCGTGGGGCGCGATCATCTCCGCCGCGACACTGGTCGTCGTCATGCTCTTCATGGCGCGGGACAACGACCCGGCGCGCGACGCGGCCACGGGCCAGCGGTCCGCGAGCGCGCTCGCGGACTCGACATCCTTCCAGGACGGCGCGACGCGACCGCCCACACCGGGGCCTGGTGGCGCACCGCAGGTGCGCGCGGCGGCCGATCGGATTCTCACCGCCTACAACGAGCGGGACAGCGCACCACTGCGAGCGTGGGCGTGTGACCGCACCGCGATCACCGATGACCTGTTCACCGGTTTCTCCGAAACCGTGCGTTTCGCGCGCGACGGCGCACCCCGAATCGTCGGATTCACCGCGGAAGTCCCGTTCGTCGTCAGCGACAGCGACAAGCGCCGCACCGGTGCCATGCGGTTGCGTTGGGACGGTCAGCGGTGGTGCTTCGTGACCGCCGTCTCGAAACCGGACTAACCGCGCCGCGGTCCCAGGGCACGGCCGGACGCGACGAGTCGAGTCGCCCCGCTCGCGATATCGTCCACTCTCGACTGGCCGTCACACCACGAGGACGTCAACCATGACCTACCCGCCACAGCCGCCAGGGCCGCACGGTCCCCACGGCCAGCAGGGCCACCCCTGGCAGCACGGGTACCCGCCCCCTCGACCACCCGGCCCGCCGAGGTCGAACAAGACCGGCGTGATCGCGGGCATCACCCTGACTCTGGTGCTGCTCGCGGTGGCCGCGGTCGCCATTACCGGGTTCTTGGCGCCTGGATACTTCCTCGACGACACGACCTCCGGCGGACAGGTGGCGAGCGCCGCCGACCAGGAGTCCGAGGCGCCCTCGGTGCGGGAGCAGCCACCCAAGCCGTCGCCACGACCCCAACGAGGTGTGCCGGCGCCAGCCGACGGTGGCAGCGCCGAGGACGTCGCGATCGTGCGCGAGCTTGCCGAGGACGTCGCCACCGCGATCAACACCAGAGACGAGGACCTCGCGCGAGAGGTCAGCTGCGGGGACGCCAGGGTCGACTTCAGCGACATGCCTCGGGACGCCCACGTAGAGGTGCTCGGCGATCCCGTGATCGACGGCGACACGGCAACGGCGCCCCTTGAGATAACCATCGACGGCGATACGCGCACGGAGACGATGGTCGCCAGCCGGAAGGACGGGGGCTGGTGCGCCGGCTGAGCTCACTCAGCCTCTGCTTGGCCTGCGTTGCACCTTCGGCGTCTCGACCCCTGGCGCGAGCCTGCGCGCGGTGAGCAGAAACGCCGTGTGGGCCTGCATCTTGTGCTCCGGCCGGACCGCGAGCCCGACGACGTGCCACGGCCGGTGCAGCGTTTCCCACGCCTGCGGCTCGGTCCAGCAGCGCTGGTCTCGCAGCGCCTCCGCTACCCGGGACAGCTGCGTCACCGTGGCCACGTAGACCACCAACACCCCACCTGGCACAAGGTGCTCCGCCACGGTGGGCAGTACCTCCCACGGCGGCAGCATGTCGAGGATGACGCGGTCCACCGCCCCGGAGTGCTCGTTGATGTCGCCCACATGCAGTGTCCAGTTCTCGGGGCGCTCGCCGAAAAATCGCTCGACATTGCGTTCGGCGTGCTCGGCGTGGTCCGCCCGCACCTCGTAGGAGGTCACGCTGCCCTCGCCGCCGACGGCGCGCAGCAGTGAACAGGTCAGCGCGCCGGACCCCGCGCCCGCTTCCAGCACTCGCGCGCCGGGATGAATATCGCCCCACATCAGGATCTGCGCGGCGTCCTTCGGGTAGATGACCTGCGCGCCCCTCGGCATGGACAGCACGTAGTCGCTCAGCAGCGGCCGTAGCGCGAGGAACGACGTCCCACCCGCGGACCGCACCACGGTGCCCTCGTCCTGGCCGATGAGATCGTCGTGGGCGAGCTGACCGGTATGAGTGTGGTACTTCTCGCCCTCAGCGAGCACGATCGTGTAGCGCCGCCCCTTGGGGTCGGTCAACTGCACCCGATCCCCTGCCCGAAACGGGCCTCCACCCGACACACGCCCTCCTGCGGTTCTTCGTACCTATCGCGGCTCACCGGACGCCTGATCGTCGCAGACCTCGTCCCCCGAGGTACCCGCCAGGTCCCGCCTAGCGTGACGCGGTCGGCATCACCGGCCAGCGGGCCAGCTCAGTGCGAGCGCCGCCGCGCGATGGCGTGGCGCAGGTCCTCACGCCGCAACACGCCCGCGGGTCTGCCGTCGTCGTCGACGACGAGGAACTGCCACGCGGCCGTCTCACGCACCCGCTCGGCGATCTCCTCCCCCGGTTCGGAGAGCAGCAATACGGAGTCCGCGCGCACCTGTTCGGCTGCCTGCTCGGCGGGAGCCCTCGGCGTCCGAGCCGCCAGTCGCTGTGCCTCCACAGTATCGAGCAGCCCTGCCGCGACGCCGTCGGCACGCACCAGCACCACACCCCTGCCCGCCGACGCCGCCAAGGCATCCGAGACCGGGCTCTCCGCGGGCAGTTGCAGCACCGGCAGCATGAGCTCGGCGATGTTCAGATCGGGCGGCCAGCCGCGCCGTTGCTCCGCGGACAGCTCGGCGTTCGCCCCGGTGAGCACGAACCAGCCGGTGACGACGCAGACACCGAGCCGGAGCCAGCGGTCCTCGCTACCGTTGGCCAAGCCTTCCAGCGCCCACACGCCAAGCGCGGCGGCGACCAGCCAGCCACCGACAACCGCCGCCCGGGTACCGCTCGCCCTCGCGCCGGTCATCGCCCACACGCCCGCGCGCAACATTCGCCCGCCGTCCAGCGGCAGGCCGGGCAGGAGGTTGAACACCGCGACCGCGAGGTTGGCCACCGCGCATTGCGCCACCAATAGCCACGTCGCCCCGGACGGCACCGTCAGCAGTAACAACGCGCAGCCACCCGCCAGCACCAGCGACACCACGGGCCCCGCCACCGCGACCAACCCTTCGTGCGCTGGTCGCTTCGGGCTGCGGGCGACCTCGGACAACCCGCCGAGCAGGAACAAGCGCAACCGCCGCACCGGGATGCCCATCCTTAACGCCACCAGAGTGTGACCCAGCTCGTGGGCGAACACCGACACACCGAGCAGCAGCGCGAACGCCACCGCCAACGTCCAGGACAGCCCGGGGCCAGCACCAGGCAGCAGCCTGCCCACCAGCGGCGCGTACAGCACGACCACGACGAGCGAGCCGAGCCACCAGGACGGCGCGAGCAGCACGGGTACGCCACTGACGCGGAACAGCAGTAGCCCACCGTCCGCGTCAACAAGCATCGACCTGCGCCGCGCGCCTGGTCCGTTCCTGGCTATCACGAACCAAAGCCTAAAGCGTCCAGTGTGGGACGCACGTGATACCAACCACGGACACCGTCCGGTTACCAACCGTGCCCCGTGTCGTGCCGAGAGTTGTCGGTCCTCTGTTCTAGGGTTGCCAAACACGACCGAGCACGTCGCGACACGAAGATGGGAAGGGCATGACCCAGTCCGCCACAGAGCTGCCAGCGGCCGCCGAGACGGCGGAACGGCGCAAGCCAGCGCTCTCACCGTCACGGGCGAGCGATTTCAAGCAGTGCCCGCTGCTCTACCGCTTCCGTGCCGTCGACAAGATCCCGGAGACGCCCAGCAAGGCGCAGGTGCGCGGCACGCTGGTGCACGCGGTGCTGGAACGGCTGTTCGCACTGCCTGCCGAGGAGCGGGTGCCCGCGCGTGCCAAGGAACTCGTCGATCCGCTGTGGGCGGAGCTGTCTGCGGAGAATCCGGAGTGGGCCGCGCTGTTCTCGGGCGACGCTGACGACGCCGCGACCGCCGAGTCGGACTGGCTCGCTTCGGCGGGCGAACTCCTCGACACCTACTTCGGTCTTGAGGACCCGAGCGCGCTGGAGCCGCAGGCCTGCGAGGAGCGGGTGGAGGTCGAGCTGGGCTCCGGTGTGCGGCTGCGCGGCTACGTCGACCGCATCGACGTCGCCGAAACGGGTGAAGTCCGCATCGTGGACTACAAGACGGGGGCGGCGCCTCGGGAGATCGGCGAGATCAAGGCGATGTTCCAGATGAAGTTCTACGCCTTGGTGCTGTGGCGGTTACGGGGCGCGGTGCCGGACCAGCTCAAACTCATGTATCTCACCGACGGGCAGTCACTGACCTACACGCCGGACGAGGCCGAGCTGCGCCGGTTCGAGCGCACGCTGGAGGCTATCTGGCAGGCCATCCTGCGAGCGGGGAAGTCGGGTGACTTCCGGCCGAGCAAGAGCAAGCTATGCCGCTGGTGTGATCACCAGGCCCGGTGCCCTGAATTCGGCGGCACACCGCCGGAGTACCCCGGCTGGCCGGAGCCGGACGGCGGCGACGAGACCGTCCTCGATCGGGCCGACTGAGCGTGGCATGCGGGGCCGAGAGGACCACCGTGGGTGTGTCGCGGACGCGTTCCGGAGCGTGAACATGCTCTGATCGACTACGGTGCTACAGGCACGGACAGCAACTGTCACACCGAAACGTACTTATCGTTCGACCACGATCGGGGACAAGTACCGTGGTTATGCAGATCACCTCGGTGGTCAACCAGAAGGGTGGCGTCGGCAAGACGTCACTCAGTGTGGGGACCGCAGCGGCACTCGCCGAACAGGGTAAGCGCGTCCTGCTGGTCGATCTCGATCCGCAGGGACACGCCACGACAGAGTTCCTCGGGCTGCCGGAGACACCGGCAGGCAAACCGAGCCTGCCGATGGCACTGGCCAAGATGTGGAAGGGCCCCGTCGAGGAACTGGTTGTCCCCCACCCGCGCGCCAATGTGGGAGAAGGCGGCTGCTTCGACGTCATCCCCACCGCACCCGGAATGTTCGACCTGGTTCGCAGGCTGGACCAGTTCCGCATGCCCGGCTGGGAGCTGGCTCGAGTGCTGCAGTTCGCCCACTACGACCACGTGATCATCGACTGTCCGCCCGCACTGGACCTGTTGACCAATAACGCGCTCGCCGCCACTCACGGGGTGCTGGTGCCGGTACAGCCGGACCGCACCAGCATCAGGGCGTTGCGACTGCTGCGGGAGCAGGTGCACCACCTTGAACAGCTGATCAACCGGGATCCGGTGCAGTACTACGGCCTGGTGCCAGGCCTCTACCGCAGGCCGATGTCCGGCTACGCCGAGGCGGCGATGCGGGAGCTGCACGCCATGGGCATCCAGGTACTGCCGCACATCGCGATGGGCGTCGTCGTCAACGAGGCAGCCTCTCGCGGCATCCCGATCACCACGTTCGCGCCGCACTGCGCCCAGACCGGGGCGCTGCACGAGATCGCGGCGACCCTGGAGAGCTACCGCAAGCACTCCCCTTCGGCCTCGGTGCCACAGCCGTCGGAGGAGTTCGTCTTCGAGGACTTCATCAACGAGGTTGCCGGTGCCCGCAACCGCAATGACACCGGCGCCCGCAAGGGCCTCTACGACCTGATGCCAAAGCGGTCCCGCCGCTGAGCATCACACTGCTGGACGTCACACTGCTGGACGTCACGCCGCTGGCGCTCGGCAGCTGCTGGCTCCAGGCAGTGCTGCTGACCTAGGCGTCACGACAGTAGAGTCGCGGCCATGAGGACTGCTCGCGGGTCCGAATCATCGGACATGACCGACGTTTCCGCGGCGGGCCGCTCGATCGCCGTCGACGCACGACTGCAGGAGTACGCGCTCGCCCACAGCACGCAACCCGACGCCGTCCAGCGCGCGCTCATCGACGCCACCGAGCGCGCCGCCGCCGAACACGCCGGGATGCGCATCTCCCACGATGAGGGCACGTTCCTGACCCTGCTGACCCAGCTTTCCCGCGCGCGGTTCGCCGTCGAGGTCGGCACGTTCACCGGGTACTCCGCGCTGTGCATCGCGCGCGGGCTCCCCGACGACGGCAAGCTGCTGTGCTGCGACGTCAGCGAGGAGTGGACGTCGATCGGCCGCGAGCACTGGGAACGGGCGGGCGTCGCCGACCGCATCGACCTGCGAATCGCGCCCGCGATCGAGACGTTGCGGGCGCTGCCGGACGAGCCCGCGATCGATCTGGCGTTCATCGACGCTGATAAGGAGTCCTACATCGCGTACTGGGAGGAGCTCGCCCCCCGAATGCGACCTGGCGGAGTGCTGCTGGTGGACAACACGCTGTGGCACGGTCGCGTAGCCGACGCCGAGCCGGACGAGACCACGCGCGTGATCAGAGAGTTCAACGACCACGCCGCCGCCGATGACCGGGTTGAGTTGGTGGTGCTGACGCTGTCCGACGGTGTGACGATGGCCCGCCGCCGCTGAGCGACGTCCATGGCGGCCGAGCGACGCGACACCGCGCGATCCTACATCCGGCAGGAGCGGATGTCGGAGGCCAGCACCGCCTTCGCGCCGAACTCGGCCAGCTCGTCCATGATGTTGTTGACGTGCTTGCGCGCCACCATCGCGCGCACCGCGACCCAGCCGTCCTCGGCGAGCGGCGCTACCGTGGGCGACTCGACGCCCGGTGTGATCGCGATGGCGCCTTCCAGGAGCTCCTTTGGGCAGTCGTAGTCAAGCATCATGTACTGCTGCGCGAACACCACGCCCTGCAACCGGGCGGTGAGCTGCGCCTTCTCGCGTTCGTTTGGCGAGCCGTTACTGCCAGCGCGCTGCACAAGCACCGCCTCGGACGTGCAGATCGGGTCCCCGAACGCGATGAGGCCGTGCTGCCGCAGCGTCCTGCCGGACCCGACGACGTCGGCGATCGCCTCGGCGACGCCGAGCTGGATCGAGATCTCCACCGCGCCATCCAGCCGGATCACCTCGGCCTCGACGCCGTGCGCCGCCAGGTCGTCGCGCACCAGGTTCGGGTACGACGTCGCCAGCCGCTTCCCGGCGAGATCGTCGAGCTTCCACTCCCTGCCAGCGGGGGCGGCGTAGCGGAATGTCGAGCCGCCGAAGCCGAGCTGGAGCCGCTCCTCGATTGGCGCCGTCGAGTCCAGCGCGAGGTCGCGGCCGGTGATGCCCAGGTCGAGCTCGCCGGAGCCGACGTAGATGGGGATGTCCTTCGGGCGCAGGAAGAAGAACTCGACGTCGTTGTTGGGGTCGAGCACGGTCAGGTCGCGGGACTCGTGCCGCTGCCGGTAGCCAGCCTCGGACAGCATCTCCGACGCGGGACCGGCCAGCGCGCCCTTGTTCGGTACCGCTACGCGCAGCATGGGATTCGGCCTCCTCACAGGTACCGGTAGACGTCGTCGAGCGTGAGTCCTCGGCCAAGCATCAGCACCTGCACCCGGTACAGCAGTTGCGAGATCTCCTCGGCGAGGCGGTCGTCAGACTCGTGTTCGGCCGCGAGCCACACCTCGCCCGCCTCCTCGAGCACCTTCTTACCCTGCGCATGCACGCCAGCGTCCAACGCCGTCACGGTGCCGGAGCCCTCGGGACGGCTCGCGGCGCGGTCGGTCAGCTCGGCGAACAGGTCATCGAAGGTCTTCACGCGCTGATCCTCGCATCCGCGCCCCCGCGCCGCTGAGTCGGCCCGGTGTGGGCGCGGCTCGGGTCACACCAGACGGACCGCCGCCAGGGACTCCACGAACACCCGCCGGTCACCGGGGTCGACGGTCAGCTCTCCTGGAACGACCACGACCGTGCAGCCAGCGGCGGACGCGGCGGCCACCCCGGTCGGCGAGTCCTCGATCGCCAGGCACCGCGCCGGATCGACGTCGAGCTTCCGCGCGGCCCGCAAGTACGGCTCCGGGTGCGGCTTGTTGTGGCCATCGACCTCGTCGCCGCATACGGTGACGTCGAAGTTCCGCCGTCCGATACTGACCAGCGCGAGGTCCGTGAGCGTCCGCACGGTGGAGGTCACGAGCGCGGTAGGCACCCCGGAGCGCCGGACGTCGGCAAGCGCCTCCCGCGCGCCGGGCAGCCACGGCAGCTCGCCGCTGAGCAGTTCGCCCATCCGCGTCTCCAGCCACCGCGCGACGTCGGCGCGAAGCCCCGGCGTGGGTTCGACACCAACGTCGTCGAACAGCATCCGCAGCGTCGCCTCGGTGTGGCTGCCGAGCATCCGCTCTCGCGTGTCGCGCGAAAGTACGCCACCCAGCCGCTCGGCCGCCTCACCGAGCGCGATGTCCCACAGCTTCTCCGAGTCAACGAGTGTGCCGTCCATGTCGAACAGCACGGCGTCCCAGCCGCCGTTGCCAAGAATGGCGGGCGCGTCGTATCCAGACATCGAGCCGGTCACGTGTTGAAGTACGTGGCTTCGGGGTGGTGCGCCACGATCGCGTCGGTTGACTGTTCCGGGTGCAGCTGGAACTCCTCGGACAACTTCACCCCGATGCGCTCGGGGTCGAGCAGTCGCATGATCAACGAACGGTCCTCCAGGTTCGGACAGGCGCCATAGCCGAGCGAGAACCGCGCGCCTCGATAGCCGAGCGCGAAGAACTCCTCGATGTCGGCGGGGTCTTCGGCGGCAACGGCGACGCCGGACGCGAATCGTAGCTCGCGCCGTACCCGAGTGTGCCAGTACTCCGCCAGCGCTTCGGTGAGCTGCACCCCGAGCCCGTGCACCTCCAAGTAGTCGCGGTAGGCGTTGGCGGCGAACAGGTCGTTGGCGTAGTCCGCGATCGGCTGCCCCATAGTCACCAGCGTCAGCGGCAGGACGTCTACCTCGCCGCGCTCCCGAGCCAGCTCCCTATGCCGGTAGAAGTCCGCGAGACACAGCCGCCTTCCCCTGCCCTGGCGGGGGAAGGCGAACCGGGCGCGTTCGGCGGCATCGGCGTCCGGCTCGGCGAGCACCACGACGTCGTCGCCCTCAGCCACGCACGGGAAGTAGCCATAGACGACGGCCGCGTGCGCCAGCACTCCGTCGGTGGTGAGCCGGTCCAGCCAGTACCGCAGCCTGGGCCGCCCCTCGGTCTCGACCAGCTCCTCGTACGTGGGGCCGTCGCCGATACGCGAGCCCTTCAGCCCCCACTGCCCCATGAACGTCGCCCGCTCGTCGAGGAACGCGGCGTAGTCCGCGACCGGGATTCCCTTGACGACGCGCGTTCCCCAGAATGGCGGGGCCGGTAACGGGACGTCGGTGGCGACATCGGAGCGTGCCGGGGCCTCGGTCGGAGCCTCCCGCCCATGGGCCTTGCGTTGCGCCGCGATCCGCAACGACCGCTCCCGGCGCGCCTTGCGCTCTGCCCGCTTGGCTTCCTCGGCCTCGTCCAGCGGGCGTGCCTCGCCGCGTTTGGCCGCCATGACGCCGTCCATCAGCCGCAGCCCCTCGAAGGCGTCGCGCGCGTAGCGGACCTCGCCCTGGTAAAGCTCGTCGAGGTCGTTCTCCACGTAGGACCGCGTCAGCGCCGCCCCGCCGAGCAGCACCGGCCAGCGCGTCGCGACCCCGCGCGAGTTCATCTCGGTGAGGTTGTCCTTCATGATCACCGTGGACTTCACCAGCAGCCCGGACATCCCGATGGCGTCCGCGTCGGACTCGTCCGCTGCCTCCAGGATCGCGGTCACCGGCTGCTTGATGCCGAGGTTGACGACGTCGTAGCCGTTGTTGGACAGGATGATGTCGACCAGGTTCTTGCCGATGTCGTGGACGTCGCCCTTGACCGTGGCCAGCACGATCGTGCCCTTCCCGCCGGCGTCGGCCTTGTCCATATGCGGCTCCAAGTGCGCCACCGCGGCTTTCATCACCTCGGCGGATTGCAGCACGAACGGCAGTTGCATCTGGCCGGAGCCGAACAGCTCACCGACGGTCTTCATGCCAGCCAGCAGCGTGTCGTTGATGATCTCCAGCGCGGACTTCTCCGCCAGCGCCGCGTCCAAGTCGATTTCGAGTTCCCCGCGGTGCCCTTCAACGATCCGTCGTTCCAGCCGTTCGAACAGCGGCAACCTGGCCAACTCGGCCGCCCGCGACTCCCGGCTCGATGCCGCCGTCTTGCCCTCGAACAGCGCCATCAGCCGTTGCAGCGGGTCGTAACCGGCTCCGCCGTCTTCGGACGTCGAGCTGCGTCTGTCATAGACGAGATCGAGCGCGACCTCACGCGCCTCGTCGGGAACCCGCGCCATCGGCACGATCTTGGACGCGTGCACGATCGCGGTGTCCAAACCGGCCTCGACGCACTCGTGTAAGAACACCGAGTTCAGCACCTGCCGCGCCGCCGCGTTGAGCCCGAAGGACACGTTGGACAGGCCAAGCGTGGTCCGCACATCGGGGTGACGGCGTTTCAGTTCGCGGATCGCCTCGATGGTGGCGATGGCGTCGCCGCGCACCTCCTCCTGCCCTGTGGAGATCGGAAACGTCAGACAGTCGACGATGATGTCGCTCTCGCGCATCCCCCAGTTGGTCGTCAGATCCTCGATCAGCCGGGTGGCGACCCGCACCTTCCACTCGGCCGTGCGCGCCTGGCCATCTTCGTCGATGCACAGCGCGACGACACTGGCGCCGTGCTCGGCGGCGACGCGCATAGTGCGCTGGAACCGCGAGTCGGGGCCGTCGCCGTCCTCATAGTTGACCGAGTTGACCGCGCACCGCCCGCCGAGGTGCTCCAGCCCGGCGGCCAGCACCTCCGGTTCGGTGGAGTCGAGCATGATCGGCAACGTCGATGCCGTGGCCAGCCGGGACGCCAGCGCGCGCATGTCCGCGACGCCGTCCCGTCCGACGTAGTCGACGCACAGATCGAGCACGTGCGCGCCGTCGCGGGTCTGCGCGCGGGCGATCTCGACGCAGTCGCCGTAGCGCTCCTCGATCATCGCCTCGCGGAACGCTTTCGAGCCGTTGGCGTTGGTCCGCTCCCCGATCATCAGCACCGAGGCGTCCTGGGCGAACGGCACGGCCTGATACAGCGACGACAGCCCCGCATCAAGCCGTGGCTCCCGCGCGGCGGGCTCGACGTCGACAGCATCGGCGATGGCTGCCACAAGCTGACGGATGTGCTCCGGTGTGGTGCCGCAACAACCACCCACCAGCGTGACACCGAACTCGCGGACGAACCCGGCGAGCGCGGTGGCGAACTCCTCCGGACCGAGCGGGTACACCGCGCCGTCCGGACCCAGTTCGGGAAGTCCGGCATTGGGCAGGACCGACAGCGGCATCGGCGCCTGCTGGGACAACTGTCGCAGGTGCTCGCTCATCTCGGCGGGACCGGTCGCGCAGTTCAGCCCAATGACATCGATGCCGAGCGGTTCCAGCGCCGTCAGCGCCGCGCCGACCTCGGTGCCGAGCAGCATGGTGCCGGTGGTCTCGACGGTGATCGACGCCAGGATCGGCACGCGGGCGCCGTGCGCCGCCATGGCGCGCTTCGCGCCGATGATCGCGGCCTTGGTCTGCAGGATGTCCTGCGTGGTCTCCACCAGCACCGCGTCGATACCGCCGTCGAGCATTCCGGCGACCTGCTCGCGGTAGGCGTCGCGCAACGTGGTGAACGGCGCGTGCCCCAGCGTCGGTAGCTTGGTGCCGGGACCTACAGAGCCCAGCACGAATCGGGGGTGTTCGCGTGTGGCGTAATCGTCCGCGACCTCGCGGCCAAGGGCCGCACCTCGCTCCGCGAGCTCGCGGATCCTTTCGGTGATGTCGTACTCGGCGAGGTTTCCGTAATTCGCCCCGAACGTGTTGGTCTCGATCGCGTCCGCGCCGGCGTCGAGATAGCCACGGTGGATGCCGCGCACGACGTCCGGCCTGGTCACGTTGAGGATCTCGTTGCAGCCTTCAAGGCCGGCGAAGTCGTCCAGCGTGAGGTCATGCGCCTGCAGCGCCGTACCCATGGCGCCGTCGGCGACGACGACGCGCCGTGTCACCGCGGCGAGGAACGGGGAGTGCGCTGCGGCATCGTCCATACAGACGAGACTACGGTCCCGCGCGAGCCCCGGGTGGTCGTAGGCTGGGCGGGTGACCGATCCCGAAGCGCACGAACCGACATCGGCCAACGACACGTCCGGCTCGGCCACCGTGATGGTCGTGGCGTTCGAAGGCTGGAACGACGCAGGTGAGGCCGCTAGTGCCGCGATCGAGCACCTCCAGCTGTCGTGGGAGGCCACCGCCGTCGACGAGCTGAGCCAGGACGACTACTACGACTTCCAGGTGAGCCGGCCGACCGTCCACATGGTGGACGGGGTCACCCGGCGGATCGACTGGCCGACGACGCTGCTGTCGCGATGCTCGCCCGCGGGCTTTGACCAGGACCTGGTGCTGGTACAAGGCCCGGAGCCCAACCTGCGCTGGCGCGCGTTCTGCGATGAGCTGATCGACAAGGCGCAGCGGCTCGGCGTGTCGACCGTCGTGACACTGGGGTCACTGCTCGCCGACACCGCGCACACCCGTCCGGTGCGGATCACGGGCGCCGGGTACGACGCGGAGTCGGCCGAGCGGCATGGTTTCGCGTCCACCAACTATGAGGGACCGACCGGTATCACCGGCGTGTTGCACTACGCATGCGTCCAGGCGGGTATCCCGGCGATCTCGATCTGGGCCGCCGTGCCGCACTACGTCTCGCAGTCACCATCGCCGAAGGTCACCTTGGCGATGCTGCGAAAGCTGGAGGACGTGCTCGACCTGGAGATACCGTTCGGGTCGCTGCCGGAGCAGGCAGAGGAGTGGCAGCGCACGGTGTCCGAACTGGCCGAGGAGGACGACGAGGTCAGCGAGTACGTCCGTTCGCTTGAGGAGCGCGGTGACGCCGAGGTCGACCTGACGGAGACCAGCGGCGAGCAGATCGCCGCCGACTTCGAGCGCTACCTCCGCAGGCGCAGAGGCGGCGGCCCCTCCAGCGCGACGTAACCCGCGAGTCGCGCCGCCACTACAGCACCACGCCGAGGAGGGCGTCGACCGCGGTGCGGATCGCGACGGGCGCGCCCGTGTCCGTGCCGCGCCGGGTGAGGGCGTCGTCCGCCCAGGCGTCGATCGCCGCGAGCGCCTTCGGCGTGTCCAGGTCATCCGCCAGGTGCTCGCGGAGCCGGTCGATGGTGCCGGTGGCGTTCGGACCGGCGTCCAGGGATACCGCCTCCCGCCAGCGCGCGAGCCGTGCCTCCGCCGTGTCCCGCAGCTGGCGCGTCCACTGGCGATCGGAACGATAGTGCCCGGCGAACAGCGCCAGCCGCATCGTGGCGGGCTCCACCCCCTCCGAGCGCAGTTTCGAGACGAAGACCAGGTTGCCTTTGGACTTCGACATCTTCTCGCCGTCGAGTCCGATCATGCCCGCGTGCACGTAGAACCGCGCGAACGGGTGATCACCAGCCAGGGCCTCGGCGTGCGCGGCGCTGAACTCGTGGTGCGGGAATGCCAGGTCGGACCCGCCGCCCTGGATGTCGAAACCGAACCCGAGCCGGTTCACCGCGATCACGCTGCACTCGACGTGCCATCCCGGCCTGCCCTGCCCAAGCGCGCTGTCCCAGTACGGCTCGCCGTCACGCCGCATCCGCCACAGCAGCGCGTCGAGTGGGTGCCGCTTGCCTCGCCGGTCGGGGTCACCGCCGCGCTCGGGGAACAACTCGGCCATGAGGTGCTCGTCGTAGTTGGACTCGTAGCCAAACCGGCCGGTGGCGGTGTGGTCGAAGTAGACGTCGGGGTACTCGGGGTCGTCCGCGCGGTAGGCCGCCCCGGTGGCCAGCAGCTTGTCGATGATCTCGACGATGTCCGGAATGGACTCGACGGCGCCGATGAAGTCCCTCGGCGGCAGCACTCGCAGCGCCTCCATGTCCTCACGGAACAGCGCGGTCTCCCGCATCGCGAGCACGACCCAGTCGTCCTGGTCCCGCTCGGCCCGCTCCAGTAGCGGGTCGTCGATGTCGGTGACGTTCTGCACATAGTGGACGTCGTGACCAGCGTCGAGCCACTGCCGGTACACCAGGTCGAATGTCAGATACGTGGCGGCGTGGCCCAGGTGGGTGGCGTCGTACGGTGTGATGCCGCAGACGTACATGCGGGCGGTACGGCCAGGAGCGACAGGGCGCACGGACGCCGTCGCCGTGTCGTACAGCCGGAGTTCGCGAGGGGTTCCCGGCACGTTCGGTACCGGAACGGACGACCAGGTCTGCATGCCTTCGAGCGTACGGGTTCTCTCCCGTCAGTCCGCGCCGTGGGACGGCGGCCTACTCGGGGCGCTGGTCGAGGAGTCCGTGCGGTGACCGCTCCCCGACGTCCCCGTCGAGGCCTGCCAGAGCAGTTCGAGCCCGGACAGCAGTTCGTCGCCGGTTGGCGCGTTCACGGGGTCGAGCAGCCACTGCATCGCCAGCCCGTCGCAGACGGCGATGACGAAGCTCGCGACGGCTTTGGTCCGCGGTTCGTCCGCGTCGATCTGCCCGTCCAGCGACTCGGCGACCAGCCCCGCTACTCGTCCTCTGATCTGCTGATACTGCCGCGCGAACTGGGCGCGCAGCTCGTCGCTGCGGTCGGCCTGCGCGAACGCCTCCATGAACGACAGCAGCAGCGCGCGTTTGTTGTCGAGCCCGTCGAGCAGCGCCGACCACGTGATGTGGGCACGCTCCACCGGCGTCGCCACGGCGGCGCGCATCGCGATCTCAGCGAGCTGGTCGGTCCATTCGTCGAAGATCTCGCCGATCGCGGCGTTCAACAGCCCGGCCTTGGAGCCGAAGTGGTAGCCGATCGACGCGAGGTTGGTGTCCGAGGCCGCTACAAGGTCGCGTGCGGTGATGTGCGCGTACCCCTTGTCTTCCAGCAACCGGCGTGCCGCGGCGAGCAGTTGTTCGCGATGTCCCACGCCCCAAGCGTACGGCCTTGGCCTGGACACGCCGTTTATACGCGCGTATAAATCGGGGCCAGTGCGACATCGACGTCGACCAACGGAGGTCCGATGACAGCCAGCACACTCCGTCCGCGGCACGATCAGGCAGATCAGCGGCCGACGCCGCCCGGTCCCCGGTTGCCGATCGCGCCGCAGTCGATCCTGTTCGCCACCCAGCGCCACCGGCTACTGCGGCTGCTGCACCGGCGCTACGGCTCGGTGTTCGCCTTCAAGGTCTTCCCCGAGCGCGACGTCGTCAGCATCTCCGACCCCGATGACATCAAAGAGCTGTTCTCCGGCCCCGTCACGACGTTTCACGCGGGGGAAGGCAACCAGATCCTCAAGCCAGTCATGGGCGAGCATTCGGTGCTGACCACAGATGAGGATGAGCACCGCCGCATCCGCACGCTACTCACCCCGCCGTTCACCGGTGCCGCACTCCGCGGGTACCGGGCCATGGTCGCCGACATCGCCGAGCGGGAGGTCGCGCGCTGGCCTGCGGGGCGACCGTTCCGCTCCCACACCAGCATGCAGCGGTTGACGTTCGAGGTGATCCTGCGCGTGGTGCTCGGCGTCAGCGCCAGCCCCCGGCTGGATGAACTGCGCCACACGCTCGGCGGCGTCATCGATATCAGCGCGCTGGACATCTTCGGCTGGCACAACGAGCGGATGCAGCGCGTCGGCCGCTGGCGCCGCAACCGGGAGCTGCTACTGCGCTCCGACAAGCTGCTTTACGCCGAGATCGCCGAGCGCCGCGTCGCGCCCGATCTCGCAGACCGCACCGACGTGCTGTCCCGACTGTTGCGGACCGATACCGAGGGCGAGGCACCGCTGACCGACGCCGAGTTGCGGGACCAGCTCGTCACGCTGCTGCTCGCGGGCCACGAGACGACGGCGACGGCGTTGGCGTGGTGCTGGCACGAACTGGCGCGCTCCCCCGAGACGCAGGCTCGCGCGGCCCACGCCGCGGACACCGGCGACGATCGTTACCTGGAGGCCGTCGCGAAGGAGGCCATGCGGCTACGGCCGGTGATCTACGAGGTCGCGCGGCGTACCACGGAGCCGGTGACCGTTGGCGGCTTCCACGTGCCCGAGGGAACGACGATCATGCCCGCGATCGGTGTGGTGCAAACCGACCCCGCGCAGCACGATGACCCTGAGTCCTTCCGTCCGGAACGATTCCTGGACGGCTCGACGTCGCCACGGAACTGGCTGCCGTTCGGGGGCGGTGTCCGCCGGTGCCTGGGTGCGGGTTTTGCCCTGATGGAAGCAACTGAAGTACTACGCGCTGTGCTCGGTCGCTATCACCTCGAACCGGACCGCACCCGGCGTGAACAGGTTAAACCGCGAAACATCACGTTCACTCCAGCACGCGGTGCCCGCGTCATTATAACGAATAGGTGAGCTAGTCATCACTATCCGTTAGCCTTTCCGGCGGATTCCCGCACCGGCCCCTGTGACTTTGTAACCACGCTGAGCGATCATGGACTTACAGAACACAGCAGGTCGTACACAGTGGGTGGCGGTTCATGACACAGCAGGATGACGGCAGTGGCGTGGCGCGGTACCTCGTACTGTTCGAGGAGGACGCGGCCGACGAAGGCACGCGCGCCATGACCAACGTCGCCGGCATCAGGGCGGTCCACAGCGGCGAGATCGCCACACAGACCGGCGACGGCTTGACGTACCTGCCTGGCGGGGTGTTGTGGGCCGACCTCGGTGTCGCGGTGGTGACGGCGGCCACCGACCAGATCAACGCGCTGCGCGGCACCCTCGCCAACCGAGGACCGATCGCCATGATCGAACCGGACCGGATGGTGTACGCGATCTCGACCCCGGCGTCCCATCCGGCGAGCATCGACTCCGAGGAAGCCACCTTCACCTGGGGCCTGCGCGCCATCAACGCCCCCGCAAGCGCGGCCTCCGGCGCGGGCGTGCGGATAGCGGTGCTCGACACCGGGATCGACATCGACCACCCCGATTTCGTCGACCGCGAGCTCGTCGCCAGGTCATTCGTCGACGGTGAGGACGCCAACGACGGCCACGGACACGGCACTCACGTCATCGGCACAGCGTGCGGGCCACGCAGACCTGATCTCGGCCCGGGCTACGGCGTCGCCTCCTCGGCCGAGATCTACGCAGGCAAGGTGCTCAACAACGCGGGCGCCGGGACCGACGGCGACATTCTGGCCGGCATCGCGTGGGCAGTGCAGAACGGCTGCACCGTGGTATCGATGTCGCTTGGCGCGCCGGTCCAACCGGGCCAGCCGCCGTCGGTGACCTTCGAACGCGCCGCCCGCCGCGCGATGAACAAGGGCACGCTGATCGTGGCCGCCGCTGGCAACGAGAGCGCCCGCTCCGATGGCCTGATCGCGCCGGTCAGCCACCCAGCGAACTGCCCGACCATCATGGCGATCGGCGCGATCGACCAGGAGTTCAAGGTTGGCGACTTCTCGGCGGGCACGCTGCCGGACTCCGGTGCGGTGGACATCGTCGGTCCTGGCGTCGATGTGCACTCGAGCTGGCCGATGCCACAGCGGCATCACACCCTCAGTGGCACAAGCATGGCGACGCCGCACGCCGCGGGCGTCGCCGCCTTGACGGCCGAGGTGCATCAAGGGACAGCATGGGAGTTGTGGGCCCGGTTGAGCCAATCCGCTGCCCGGCTGCCATTGCCTTCTACGGATGTTGGTGCAGGATTGGTTCAGGCACCATGAAACCGTTTGATGGCGCGCCCCGAAGCACAGGAGGTCGGCGGTGGCATCGTTGCGCAAGGTCATCGTCTCCGTTGACACCGAAGAACCCGAGACGATGGCGGACATCGCGGCCCAGCTCAGCGAGCATGGGCTGGATGTCGACTCCGTGCTCGACACGCTCTCCACCATCACAGGGACGTGCGACGAGTCCAACCTCGGATCGCTGACCACGGTGCCAGGCGTACTCGACGTGGAAACGCAGTACACCTACCAGCTCCCACCGCCGACCGGCCGCGTGCAGTGAGCCGAAATGCCAGCGGCGCCGGGGGTTCGTCCCACCCGGCGCCGCCGTCGCTCACCGCCGTCACACGGTGCGCAACCGAACGGTGAAGCCAGCCTCCGCGGCGTCGGCGAACATGCCTTCCAGCGAGACGCCGCCCTCACCCGCGTAGGGCAGGCCATTAATACCGACACCGACGGTGTTAACGATGCCGAACGCCTTGTTACCGTCCGTGACATCCGCGACCGGGCCGCCGGAGTCGCCTGGGCTGACCGCGCCGATCACGTAGTGTTGCGTGCCGTCGTTCGAGTGCAGGATGCCGGTGCGCTCCTCCCGCGTCAGTGAGAGCAGGTGGAAGCCGACACCATTGCCGGAGAACTGCATGGTGTCGCCGACGTTGGCGGTCTCGGTGGTCGACACGCCGGTCGGGATGGCCGGGTGCCCCTTCATCGCGGGGTCAACCGCGTCGTGCAGCGCGGCGTCGATCTCGATGAAGGCGTAGTCGAGGTTGTCGTCGATGTAGGCCACCGTGCCGAACTCCTGGATGGGGTCGCCGAGGCTGCCGGTGGCCAGCGAGATCCGCTCCCCGACCGACGTCACGCAGTGCGCCGCTGTGCCGCCGTACACGGAACCGGCCAGCGCGTCCTCGCCGTCGTAGATCCAGTTCAGCGTGCAATACCCGCCGTCGGACTCGATGGACACGCCGGGCTGGATCGTCACCGCCTCCTGCGCGTTCACCGCCCCCGGCGCGGCACCGAGCGCCGCGAACGCCGACGCCGCGACGAGTGCGACCGCCCGTCTTGCCCACTGCTTCATGCTGAACGTCCTTTCTGTCCGCTCCGCGAGGAGCCAGCCCTTTGGTGCGGTTGACACATGTCCGTGCGCCTCTCCACACGGACATCCGCTCGCACACCACTGCGTCGGATGAGCAGTCACGGAAAGCGTCTACTCACATATCCACTAACGAGTGAATATGCGGTAGGTCACGAAGATCTTTCATGGTTCGGCTTCGAGAGAGAAATTCCGGCAGGACCACCCGATGGGGTGTACGCCTGCACCGGACACCCACTGCTAGTAGTTCTCGCTGTCGGCTCCCGCGCTCGCGCCGATCATCGGTAACGTGGGGTGTCATGGCGATGGCCAGTGCGACACTGACGATCTGGGCGACCGCGTGGCTCAACGGGAAGGCCGCCGCGGACGACGTTCTCGACGCCCTCACCACGCTCGCGGACCGGCACGACGTGGTCGCCGCCGACGAGACGACGGCGGCGGAGACCGAGTTGCCGGTCGCTGGCAAATATCCCGCGCCCCTCGCGCGATTGCTCGCGGCGTTGCGCACACGGGGCGCGGACGCCGGTTCGCTCGCACTACCCGCACCCGGTGACCCGCGCGGCCTCGGCGGTAGCGGTGCACTGGTGGGTGCGGCGCTCAACGCGGGTGAGGCGAGCGTGTTCGCGGCCGCGGGACTAGCGCTAGTCCCGGACAGCCCCGCCGATGACGTCGTGCGCTGGACGGTGTATCCGCACTCGGGCGACGCGGGCGAGCACGTCGGCATCAGCGAGGCGGAGCAGGCGCTGACCGAGGCTATCCGGGCGAGCGCGGCCACGCTCGCCGATCTGGACGTCGCGCGGGAACGTCCTGACGCGCACGACGCGCTGCGCGTCAGGCTGCGGCGAGCTCCCTCGCCGCGCTGGCCGGACGGCATGCCGGGTCGCGCGCTACGGGTGCTGCAACGCGCGGACGAGATCGCCGCGATCTTGGAGCTGGCCGCGGCCGACGAACCAGGCGGGGCGGTCTCAGCGAGCGCGGCCCGGCATCGCGCGAACGCGCTCCGCCCGCTGGACACCGCGGTCCGCCAAGCCCGCCGCGCCGCCGTCGGTGAGGCAGTCCGTCTACTGGCGCAGCCGGTCACCCGCCCCTAGCGCTGTGTCCGACACTCAGGACGTTGTGTCCTGCGCTCCTGACGCTGAATTCGGCACTCTGGACGGCGAGTTAGACGTTCTGGACGCTGTATGGCACTTTCGCAGCGTGCGCAGGACGTCGCGTACGCACCTCGCTGTCGGTGAGTGCCGGTAGCGTTTCCGTCGTGGGAGCGACGGCCGGGTAGCGGCTCGAAAGGGCGGTTGGCACGTTGGACGTTCCGCCACGTGATCTTCTGCTGGAGATCGGCTGCGGCCACGGCGTCGCGGTGTCGCTGGTGTGCGAACGGCTCGGCGATGGCGGTTTCGTCCTCGTACTCGACCGTTCCGAGAAGATCGTCACCATGGCACGTGCCCGCAACGCGCGCTATGTCCAGTCCGGTTTGGCCGGGTTTCAGGTGGCCTCGCTGCACGCAGCCGACCTTGGTAACACTATGTTCGACACGATCTTCGCGATCCACGTGCCTGTGTTGCTACGCGGCAAGCCGGATGCCGAACTCGCGATCGTGCGCCGTCATCAGAAGCAAGGCGGGGCGTTCGCGCTGCCCTACCAACCTCTCACGCCTGACCAGGTCATGCCGACGGGTCGGCGGCTGACGACGATGCTGGCCCGTGCCGGGTTCCGCGAGATCGACATCGTGACGGAGGAACTGGCTTCGGGCGCCGCGGGTTGCGTTCGCGACGACCTGAGCGGACAACACGCCGTCGGGAATGTCGGACACGCCGTCCCGAGTGCCTAACACAGTGTCCAGAGTGCAGGACACAACGTTCTGAGTGCAGGACACGGCGCAACGGGCGGGCGCTTACGCTCGCCTGCGGGGTGGTTCGCAGCAGCCGGGGGCGCAGGGGGCGCCGTTGACGGTGCAGCCGCCACTTGACGCATCGGACAACCGGCGCACCGGGGCGTCGGACAGGTGTTCCCGTGCGAGTTCGACGACCAGCCGCGCGTAGCGGGGATCGTCGTTCGGGGTGGCCGCGCGGGCGAAGCCCATGCCAAGCTCAGCCGCGCGCTCGGCGGCTTCGTTGTCCAAATCCCAGATGACCTCGATGTGGTCAGAGACGAACCCGATCGGGCACACCACGACGGCGGTCACGCCATCGGCGTGGAGCGCCTCGATATGGTCGACGATGTCCGGCTCCAGCCACGGCACCGACGGTGGGCCGGAGCGCGACTGCCACACGACGTCGTGCTCGCTCGCGCCGACACGCTCGGCGACCAGCCGTGCCGCCTCGCGCACCTGTCGCGAGTAGCGTCCACCGCCCTCCTCGGGCGGGCCTGCCGCGGCATCCGCGGACACCGGGATCGAGTGCGCGGTGAACACCAACCGAGCCTGCTCACCGGCAACGCCCAGCCGCGCGCGAGCCGCGACAACCGCGTCCGCGAAGGACTCGACGAACAGCGGATGGTCGAAGAAGTGCCGCAGCTTCACCAGCTCCGGCGCGCCGGGCACCGCCTCGCGCGCACGGGTGATGTCCTCGTCGTACTGGCGACACGACGAGTACCCGCCATAGGCGCTGGTCGGGAAGACCATCGCCCGGCGCACCCCGTCGGCGGCCATCGCGGCGACGGCGTCCTCGGCGTAGGGCTGCCAGTTGCGGTTGCCGAAGTACACCGGCAGCTGGATGCGCTGGGCGTCCAGCTCAGCCTCGACAGCCTTGATCCCGCGGCGGTTCAGCTCGTTGATCGGCGAGACGCCCCCGAAGTGCTGGTAGTGCTCCGCGACGGACTCCAGTCGTTCGCGCGGCACACCCCTTCCCCTGGTCACGTTCTCCAGGAAGGGCATCACGTCATCGGGGCCTTCTGGCCCGCCGAAAGACAGCCACAGCAGCGCGTCAAAGCTCACCGCTTCAGTGTCGCGCACCCGCTACTGGCCAGTGGCGTGCACCCCGCCGTCGACCATGATCATCGACCCGGTCGTGGCGGGCAGCCAGTCCGAGAACACCGCGCAGATCGTCTTGGCCACCGGCGTCGGGTCCTGGGTGTCCCAGCCGAGCGGCGCGCGATCACCCCAGCCGTTCTCCAGCTCCTCGAAGCCGGGAATCGACTTCGCGGCCATGGTCTTGATCGGACCCGCAGACACCAGGTTCGCCCTGATCCGCTTCGGTCCTAACTCACGCGCCAGGTAGCGGTTCACCGACTCCAGCGCCGCCTTGGACACGCCCATCCAGTTGTAGGCGGGCCAGGCCACACGGGCGTCGAAGTCCATGCCGATTACCGACGCCCCCTCGCCAAGCAGCGGCCCGACCGCCTTGACGAGCGCGGCGTAGGAGTACGCCGAGATCTCCAACGCGGGGCCGACATCGGACCACGGCGCGTCAAGGAACGGCTTGCCAAGGCAGGTCTCCGGGTTGGCGTACCCGATCGAGTGCAGCACGCCGTCCAGGCCGTCGATGTGCTCGCTGATCCGATCGGACAGCGTGTCCAGGTGCTCGTTGTTCTGCACGTCCAGCTCGATCACCGGTGCTGGCCGCGGCAGCCGCTGCGCGATGCGCTCGACCAGCCGCATCCGGCCGAAGCCGGTGAGTACCACCTGCGCTCCCTGTTCCTGCGCCACTCTCGCCGCGTGGAACGCGATCGACGCGTCGGTGATCACACCGGTGATCAGCAGCCGCTTACCTTCGAGAAGTCCAGACACCGTGTCTCCAGTTCGAGGGTTGGGGTTGGGTCGTGTGGGAAATGGGGATGGGGGCAGTGCGAAACCTAGTGACCCATGCCGAGGCCACCGTCGACCGGCAGCACCGCGCCGTTGATGTAGGCGGCCTCGTCTGAGGCGAGAAAGCCCACCGCGTTCGCGATCTCGTCCGCCTGCCCGTAGCGGCCCGCCGGGATTTGCGCGAGAGCGCTTGAGCGCTGCTCCTCGGTCAACGCGTCCGTCATGTCGGTGACGACGAAGCCAGGCGCGACGACGTTGGCGGTGATGTTGCGCGACCCCAGCTCGCGGGTGATGGAACGCGCGACGCCGACCAACCCGGCCTTGCTGGCCGCGTAGTTGACCTGGCCCGCACCGCCGGACAGCGCGACGACCGATGAGATGAACACCATCCGGCCCCACTTGGCGCGCAGCATGCCCCGGCTGGCGCGCTTGGCGACGCGGTAGGCCCCCGCGAGGTTGGCATCCAGCACCCGGGTGAACTGGTCTTCGCTCATCCGCATGAGCAGGGTGTCGTCAGTGATGCCCGCGTTGGACACCAGCACCTCGACCGGCCCCTGGTGCTCCTCGATCTGCTTGAACGCGGCGTCGATCTGTTCGGTGTCGGTGACATCGGCCCGCACCCCGAACAATCCCTCTGGTGCGCCAGAACCGCGATGGGTCACCGCGACGTTGTCGCCCTTGGCGGCCAGATGCCGTGCGATGGCCAGCCCAATGCCCCGGTTCCCGCCGGTGACCAGTACCGATCGTGCCACGTGTCGTCTCTCCTCATAGCGCTGCTTCTCGATGCGTGATGCGAGGCTATCGAGTTACCCGTCAGTCAGGCGGGTGGAGTGGTGTGAACCATGTCGCGGCGACCCTGCCATGATTCGAGAGTGTTCCGCATCGCCTTCTACCACCCCGAGATCCCGCCGAACACCGGCAACGCCATCCGGCTCGCCGCCAACACCGGGTGCGAGCTGCACCTGATCGAACCACTCGGGTTCTCACTCGAGCAGAAACAGCTCAAGCGTGCCGGGCTCGACTACCACGAGCTCGCCACCACCCACGTGCACGCCGACTTCGACGCCGCGCTCAAGGCGTTCGGCGATGCGACGATCTACGCCTTCGCCACGCGCGCCAGCCGCTGCTACGCCGACGTCACCTACCAGCAGGGCGACGTGCTGCTGTTCGGGCCGGAGTCGGTGGGCCTTCCGGACGAGATCGCCCACGCGGAGGCGGTCACCGATCGGGTGACACTGCCGATGGCGCCAGGCTCGCGATCGCTCAACCTCGCCAATTCGGCGTCGATCGTGGTTTACGAGGCGTGGCGACAGCACGGCTTCGCGGGCGCGGCGAGTTCAAAGCAGCGCTAGCTCACGGCAAGCGCTGCCCAATGAACAACGCCGAGCCGGCCCCGGCGATCAGCGCGAGCGTGCCGAGCGCCAACCACGGCTTGCTCGCGTCCGCCTTCTTGATCTCGTAGCCGATCTGCTCGCCGAGATCCTCGTAGACCTCGTTCAGCTGCCCGCCGGACTCCGCCTTGTAGTACTGGCCGCCGGAGATATCCGCGATCTGTTCCATGGCGACGTCGTCCACCTCGACGGGGTACGTCCTGCCCTCGATCTCCACCGTGCCGTGTGACGTACCGAACGCGATCGTAGAGATCGGCACCCCGGCGTCCTTGGCGGCCCGCGCCGCCGTGAACGCGCCCCGGGGATCGTTCATGTTCTCGGTCGGCGCTACCTGCTTGCCGTCCGCCATCAGCACGATCCGCGCGGGCGGCGGTCCGCTCGGTCCGCCGACGACCGCGGAGAAGCTCTCGATCGACTGCAGGGCCGCGAAGATACCCTCACCCGTCGCGGTCGACTCGGCAAGTTCCAGGTTCTGGATCGCCTCGATCGGTGCCTTGCGGTCGGTCGTCGGCGGCACGAGAACGCTCGCGGTGCCCGCGAACGACACCACGCCGATGTTCACGCCCGGCGTCATGCCTTTCACGAACGACGTGGCCGACCGCTGCGCCGCGACGAGCCGGTTCGGCTCGATGTCGGCGGCCTCCATTGACAGCGACACGTCCATCACCAGCATCACCGTCGCCCGGTTGCGGGGCACGCGCTGCTCAGCCGTCGGTCCGGCGAGCGCGGTGGTGAGCAGGATCAGCGACACGATCAGCAACGCGGCGGGCACGTGTCGGACGAGTCCTTGTTTGCTCGCCCCGACCCGCTCGAGCAGATCGAGGTTGGCGAACCGCAACGTCCGCCTGCGCCGCGACCGCTGCGCGAGTACGTAACCCACCACGAGTAGAGCGGCTACGAGCAGCAGCAGGAACCACTCGGGGGACGTGAACCCCGTCAGGCTCATCCGACCGCCCCCGACCAGCGGCGTTTGCGTTCCACCACGAAACGAACGATGTCAGCGATCCAATCGGAGTCAGTGCGCAACACAAGGTGTCCGGCACCCGCCCGCCGCAGCCCGCGCGCCACTTCCTCGCGATGCGCTGCGGCCGCTGCGGCGAACTCCCTGCGCAGCAGCGGTGAGGCATGCACCTCCCGCTGCTTACCGGACTCCGGGTCGGCGAGCACGACGGTGCCGACATCGGGCAGGTCGACGTCGCGCGGGTCGACCACCTCGACGCCGATCAGGTCGTGCCGAGCCGACAGCGCCCGCAGCGGCCGTTGCCATTCGCTACCGCCAAGGAAGTCCGAGATGACGACGACCAGCCCTCTGCGCCGGGGTGGGCGCCGCAGCTCGTCGATCGCGGTCGCGAGGTCGCCGTGCGTGCCTGCCGGCGCCCGCTCGGTCGTGGCCACGGTCTTCACCAGGCCGCGCGCATGCGCTGAACCGCCGCGCGCGGGAACCCGCTTGGTGAGCGCACCGGTCGAGACGAGCGCGCCGATCCGGTTGCCGCCACCCCCGGCGAGATGCGCGATCGCGGCGACACCGCATACGACGAGGTCGCGCTTCTCGCACAGCGCCGATCCGAAGTCAAGGCTCGCGGACAGGTCCGCGACGATCCACGTCTCCAGCTCACGGTCGGCGACGCTGTCCCTGATGTGCGGCTCGGTGGTGCGCGCCGTGACCGCCCAGTCCATCCGCCGGACGTCGTCGCCGGGCTGATACGGCCGCGCCTCCCCCGGTTCCGAGCCGGGACCGGGCACCAGCCCGAGGTGGTTGCCCTGCAACAAGCCGTCGAGCCGTCGCCGCACCTCCAGCTCAAGGGTGCGCAACCCCGCTTCCAGCCGGTCGCCGCGCAGCACCGGTGGCGCCCATGGTGGGCGCGCTCCGTCCTCGATGGGTGTCACGTCGCCGCCCTAGTACGCGGAGGTGCCCGCGGACAGTGGCTGCCCAGGTGGCGCCTGTTGCGGCCTTGCCGAGACCTGCGGCAACGGCACGGTCTGCAGCACCCGCGTGATGATGTGCTCCAGTGGCACGCCGTCGGCCAGCGCGTCGTAAGAGAGAACGAGCCGATGTCGCAGCACGTCGGGCGCGACGTCAACGACGTCCTGTGGCAGCACGTAGTCCCGTCCGCGCACCAGCGCGAGCGCCCGTGCCGCCGCGATGATGCCCAGGCTGGCACGCGGTGACGCGCCGTAGGACACCCATCCGGCGACGTCGGTGAGACCGTGCTCATGCGGGGTGCGGGTGGCCATGACCAGCCGCACCACGTAGTCGACCAGCGCGTGGTGGACGAACACCCGCGAGGCGACCTCTTGCAGCCGCACCAGCTCGGTGGGCGTGAGCACCTCGCTCGGTTCCGGCGGGTGCACCCCCATCCGGTAGACGATCTCGCGCTCTTCCTCCGCCGTGGGGTACTCGACGATGATCTTGAAAAGGAAGCGGTCGCGCTGTGCCTCCGGCAGCGGGTAGACCCCTTCGTTCTCGATCGGGTTCTGCGTGGCCAGCACCAGGAACGGGTCGGGCATGCCGAACGTCTTGCCGCCAATGGAGACGTGCCGCTCGGCCATCACCTCAAGCATCGCCGACTGCACCTTGGCGGGCGCCCGGTTGATCTCGTCGGCGAGCACGAAGTTCGCCACGACCGGCCCGAGCTCGACGTCGAACTGCTCTTGGCCCTGACGGTAGATGCGGGTGCCGAGGATGTCGGCGGGTACGAGGTCCGGGGTGAACTGCACACGGGAGAACGAGCCACCGACCACGTTGGCGAAGGTCTCCACCGCGAGCGTCTTCGCCACGCCGGGCACGCCCTCCAGCAGCAGATGGCCCTTGGCGAGCAGGCCGACCAGCATCCGCTCCACCAGCCGGTCCTGACCGACGATGATCCGTTTGACCTCGACGACGGTCCGCTCGAGCAGCTCGGCATCCTGCGCGGGTGTCGACTGCCGCTCCGGCTTCGCCGAGTGGCCGGATTCGGTCACGTGTGCCTCCCTCGGATTCTCCGTCTCGGGCGCGGCCGTCTCGCCCGATGGGTGCGGCGAGCCGCCCGGAACCACGTCCGGCCCCCAGGGTGACGGCTATACGCCATCATTCACCGTGACGCACCAGCGGTAATGCCGCTGTGAAGGTCATCCGCCATGCACCTCGCGGGCACGCCGCAGATCCGCCTCGGTGTCGACATCGGCCGCTTGCGGCGCCGACGCCCGCACATCGGTGATGGCCAGCGCGCCCAGCACCGCACGCAACGCGGCGTTCGCCGGTTCGGCGGGCAACGCGTCGCGCAACGCTCGCGCACGCCACACCCCGGCCAGCCACTGCCGTCGCCCGTCCGGGTCGATCAGGACCGCGCCGTCATTGTCATCGATCGATGTCCGCAGCACTGCCACGGTGTCTCGCGTGAGCCCAGCGAGGTCCCCGGCGAGCACCGCGACGTCACAGCCAGCCTGACAGCCGAGATCACCGCATCGGGCGAGGCCGGCGGCGAGCGCGGCCACCGGACCGGCACCGCGCGGCTCCTCATGGGTCCACCGCACCCCGGTGATGCCCTCCCGGGGAGGACCCACCACGACGATCTGGCGTGCGTCGCCGAGCGCGTCAATAACCCTGCGCAGCAACGGGATCCCACCGACGGTCAGCATCGGCTTGTCCACACCGGACAGTCGGCTGGCCGAGCCGCCCGCGAGCACGATCCCGTACAGAGCTGACTGGGTCATACGACGAGTATCCCGCCGCCCCGCGGCGCGTATCCCGGCGGCTCAGCCGATCAGGCGCACCGCGTACGGGAGGATGTCGCCGTAGCGCACCGGAGTGACCCGCACGTGCATGCCGGACTGCGGCGCCTCGATCATCATGCCGTCGCCGAGGTACAGCGCGACGTGGTGGATGCCCGCGGTTCCCCAGAACAGCATGTCACCGCGGCGCATCTGCGACAGCGGCACCTTGCGGCCCGACTCGTACTGATAGCCACTGTAGTGCGGCAACGTCTTCACGCCGGCGAAGGCGTAGATCATCAGCCCCGAGCAGTCGAAGCCAATCTTGTTGTAGTCGCCGAAACTGTCGGCGACGCCGTAGTCGCGGATACCGTACGTCGGTCCCTGTGTGTTGCCGCCGCCCCACGCGTAGGGCACGCCGAGTTGCGACATCGCGCGCGAGATCACGGTCTCGACCGAGGGTGAGGCAGGCGCGGAGGATCCACCGCTCGGCGCTGGCGCGGTAGCGGCGGCCGCCTGCTGCGCCTGCTGGGCCTCCTCCTCGCGCTTGGCCGCCAGCCACTCTTGGTAGCGCTCGCGCTGGTTCTCGAGCCCCTTGACTTCGCGCTGCGCCCGGTAGAGCGCTTGCTGAACCGCTTCGCGTTCCTCACCGAGTTCCTCGGCGCGCGACGCCTGGCTGGCACGCGCGTCTACGGCGGCCTGGTACGCCTCGCGCGCGGCTTGCTTGGCCTGCTCCGCCTCGCGCCGCTTCTCCTCGGCGACCTCGACGGCCTTGCGGGCGGCGGCATCAGCGTTGGATTTCTTGACCCGGGCGGTCTGTAGATCGTCGAGGGCGTCGAGCTGCTTGGAGCTCACCGCTTCGAGTAGTTGCGCGCGCAGCAGTACTTCTTCGGGGCTGGACGAGGTGACGTAGGCGGACAGCGAGCCCATCTTGCTGCCCTGCTGGTAGCTGCCCGCGACGAACTCGTCGGTCTCCTCACGCGCGACGTCGACCACCCGCCCCGCCGTGGTAGCGGCCTCCCGCGCCCGCTTGGCGTCGCGCCGGGCCCGCGCGGCGGCGTCGGCGGCCTCCGCCGCGTCGACCCGCGCCTTGTTCGCGAGCTCAAGCTTGCGAGCGACCTCGTTCTGCAGGCGGGTGAGCTTGCTTTCCGCCTCAGCGAGCTGGTTGGTGAGCTGGCCAACCTCGCTGGCTCGCTCGCGCGCGGCTTCCTTGCTCTCTTTCAGCTCGGAGTCACTGGGGTTCGGGGGCGGCGGTGGGACGGCGACCGCGGGGGATGCTCCGAGCACGAACGCGAGACTGGCCGCGACCGCGGCGACCCATCCAGCCGCCGTAGCGGGTCTCCCCCCACCGCGCTGACGTTCGCCTCCCCGCAGCTGCGCTGACACGACGCTCCACCTCCCGGTCCGACGGCCCGTGCACGCTCACTTCCGCTGGTCGCACACCCTGCACTGCACCGGACTTGTCACTTCAGCAGGCTGAGACTGTCACATGCGGCGCATGTTCACCACTTGTCACGCGCGTTGGACAATGCCTCACGAGCCACATCTGTCACAGGCGCACAACTCACGCGGCGAACAACGACGGGCACCCCAGTGATCCGGGCGGCATGGCCATGGACCTGCGGGGACGCCGCGCCACGCGCGATCGACGTCGTCCGCCGGAACCGCTGGGCCGAACGGGTGTCGACGCCGCACAGCACGCGACGACCAGGGCACAACGGAGATCAAGATTTCACCCATCCGAGTGAGACCACGTCAGCCTGGACGAGGGTGCTAAATGACCCTTGCTCTCCGCGCCCAACGCGGCGAAGCGTCGTTCACCTCACACCCGCGCGCCCCATCTTGAAACCTAAACCGGACAGGCGTACTGTTTAGTGTGGGTGATCACGGTACGCGGCTCCCGCGTTCGCCGACGTCTCGCGGGTGCGCGAGACTCACGGCTACGAACCCGAAACTGGCTTCCACCGCACCCGTGAGGGCCGCCCAGCCACACGAGCGAGGGTCGCCCCACCTCAGAACTGGACACCGCCGAGCTCGATGGAGACAGACGTGACAGCACCGGCAAGCAAGGACACCTTCGGCGCCCGCGACACCCTCGCCGTGGGCGACAACTCCTATGAGATCTTCCGTCTCGACAGGGTCAAGGGCTCGCAGCGTCTTCCGTACAGCCTGAAGATCCTCCTCGAATGCCTGCTGCGCACCGAGGACGGCGCCAACATCACCGCCGACCACATCAACGCGCTCGGCGACTGGGACCCGAAGGCCGATCCGTCGACCGAGATCCAGTTCACGCCCGCCCGCGTGATCATGCAGGACTTCACCGGCGTGCCCTGCGTGGTCGACCTCGCCACCATGCGCGAAGCGGTCGCCTCGCTCGGCGGCGACCCGGACAAGGTCAACCCGCTCGCGCCCGCCGAGATGGTCATCGACCACTCGGTGATCATCGACGTCTTCGGCCGCGCTGATGCTTTCGAGCGCAACGTCGAGATCGAGTACGAGCGCAACCGCGAGCGGTACCAGTTCCTGCGCTGGGGCCAGGGCGCGTTCAACGAGTTCAAGGTCGTCCCGCCCGGCACCGGCATCGTCCACCAGGTCAACATCGAGCATCTGGCGCGCACCGTGATGGCCCGTAACGGCCAGGCCTACCCGGACTCCTGCGTCGGCACCGACTCGCACACCACGATGGTCAACGGCCTCGGCGTGCTCGGCTGGGGTGTCGGCGGCATCGAGGCGGAGGCCGCGATGCTCGGCCAGCCGGTGTCGATGCTCATCCCGCGTGTGGTCGGCTTCAAGCTGTCCGGTGAGATCCCGCCCGGCGTGACCGCGACCGACGTCGTCCTCACGATCACCGAGATGCTGCGCCAGCACGGCGTCGTCGGTAAGTTCGTCGAGTTCTACGGCGAGAGCGTCGGCCAGGTTCCGCTGGCCAACCGCGCCACGATCGGCAACATGAGTCCCGAGTTCGGCTCCACCGCCGCGATCTTCCCGATCGACGACGAGACCATCCGCTACCTCAAGCTCACCGGCCGCTCCGACGAGCAGGTCGACCTGGTCGAGGCCTATGCCAAGGAGCAGGGCCTGTGGCACGACGCCAGCCGCGAGCCGGAGTACTCCGAGTACATCGAGCTGGATCTGTCCACGGTCGTCCCGTCGATCGCGGGCCCGAAGCGCCCGCAGGACCGCATCGAGCTGACGGCGTCGAAGAACGCCTTCCGCACCGCGCTGCGTGACTACGTCACCGACGGCCAGGAGACGCCGCACACCAGCATGGACGAGGCCGACGAGGAGTCCTTCCCCGCGAGCGACGCCCCCGCGCTGTCCACCGCCAACGACAACGGCGCACCGGTCGCCTCCGCCGCGAACGGTGCCGCGGGCAGGCTGTCCAAGCCGGTCAAGGTCAGCACGTCCGACCGGGGCGAGTTCGAGCTGGACCACGGCGCTGTCGTGATCGCCTCGATCACCTCATGCACCAACACGTCGAACCCGTCGGTGATGCTGGGTGCGGCGCTGCTCGCCCGCAACGCCGTGGACAAGGGCCTGACGTCGAAGCCGTGGGTGAAGACGTCCATGGCCCCCGGCTCGCAGGTCGTCACCGACTACTACGAGAAGGCCGGTCTCTGGCCGTACCTGGAGAAGCTGGGCTTCCACCTGGTCGGCTACGGCTGCACCACCTGCATCGGTAACTCCGGCCCGCTCTCCGAGGAGATCTCGGGCGCGGTGCAGGAGAACGACCTCACCGTCGTCTCGGTGCTGTCCGGTAACCGGAACTTCGAGGGCCGCATCAACCCCGACGTGAAGATGAACTACCTCGCGTCGCCGCCGCTGGTCGTCGCCTACGCGCTGGCCGGGACGATGGACTTCGACTTCGAGAACCAGCCGCTCGGCACCGACTCGGACGGCAACGACGTCTACCTGCGTGACATCTGGCCCACCCCGGCCGAGATCCAGCAGACCATCGACTCCTCCATCACCAAGGAGATGTTCACCAAGGACTACGCGGACGTCTTCGACGGCGGTGAGCGCTGGAAGTCGCTGCCCACTCCGACCGGCACGACGTTCGAGTGGGACCCGAACTCCACCTACGTGCGCAAGCCCCCGTACTTCGATGGCATGGGAATGGAGCCGGAACCCGTCACCGACATCTCGGGCGCGCGGGTGCTCGCGAAGCTGGGCGACTCGGTCACCACCGATCACATCTCCCCCGCAGGCGCGATCAAGGCCGACTCCCCCGCGGGGCAGTACCTGCAGGCCAACGGCATCGAGCGCAAGGACTTCAACTCCTACGGCTCGCGGCGCGGCAACCACGAGGTGATGATCCGGGGCACGTTCGCCAACATCCGGCTGCGCAACCTGCTGGTCGACCCGGAGGGTGGCGTGCAGGGTGGCTACACCCGCGATTTCACCCAGGAGGGTGCGCCGCAGACGTTCATCTACGACGCCGCGCAGAACTACGCCGCCCAGGGCACCCCGCTGGTGGTGCTCGGCGGCAAGGAGTACGGCTCCGGGTCCTCGCGTGACTGGGCCGCCAAGGGCACGTCGCTGCTGGGCGTCCGCGCGGTGATCACCGAGTCGTTCGAGCGCATCCACCGGTCGAACCTGATCGGCATGGGCGTCATCCCGCTCCAGTTCCCGGAGGGCGAGTCCGCCGACTCGCTTGGCCTCGACGGCACGGAGACCTTCGACATCACCGGCATCACCCAGCTGAACCAGGGTGAGACACCCAGGACCGTGAAGGTCACCGCCACCAAGCAGGACGGCGGCACGGTGGAGTTCGACGCGGTGGTCCGCATCGACACGCCGGGTGAGGCCGACTACTACCGCAACGGCGGCATCCTGCAGTACGTCCTGCGGAACATGCTCCGCGCGTGACGGTTCCGCCACTCGCTGACGCGGACGTGAAGCGGGCCCACCGGCGGTCGCTGGTGCGGCCCGCTTCCGCGTACGCGGGGCGATCCGCCAGGGCCACGCGGCTGGCCCTGGCACTCGGCGGTGTCGCCTAGTGACCACGACACTGCTGGTCGCGGGGCTAGTGCTGCTGCTCGGAGCGCTCGTGCAGGGCGTCGTGGGCTACGGCATGAACCTCGTCGTCGCTCCCCTGCTGACGCTCATCGACCCGAGCCTGGTGCCGGTCCGCTGCTGCTCATCGCGTCGGTGCACGCGCTGCTCGCCGCGATGCGCGAACGCGGCCACGCCGACTGGCACGGCGTCGGCTGGGCGATGGCTGGACGTCTTCCCGGCATCGCGCTCGGCGTCGCCGTCGTCGCGTTGCTGCCGCCTGGCCCGTTCGCGGTGGCCGTCGCGCTGGCGGTGCTCATCTGCGTCGGCCTGTCCCTACTCACCTGGCGACCAACCCCGACACCGCGCTCGCTCCTTGTGGCGGGTGTCGCCAGCGGCACCTTCGGTACCGCCGCGGCGATCGGAGGTCCGCCGCTCGCCGTGCTCTACCAGCACGCCGCTGGCCCGACCATCCGCGCGACGCTCGCGGTGTACTTCGCGGTCGGCAGCCTCGTCTCCGTCGGCGGCCTCGCGCTCTCCGGTCAGGTGCACGGCGAACCGGCGCTGCACGCCGCGCTGCTGCTGCCGTTCCTGTTCGGCGGGTTCTGGCTGTCCACACCGTTGCGGCGGTTCATCGACGGCCGCTGGATGCGCCCCGCCGTCCTCATTGTCGCCGTCGCCAGTGCGATCGTTCTGTTCGGCCGCGCGCTGGTCGGGTAACGCCCGACACCCTCATCGCACCATCGAGTGAAGTGGTGAGTACCACTCTCACGATGTAACGTTTCGCACGTCGCGATGGATACACCAGATAACATCGGCCAATTCGGTATGGCCGCTGCCCTGACGAGGAAAGCCCACTTTTGTGACAAGCCAGGACAACTCTCGCACGCCACGGGGAGACAGTGCGTCGACGAGACTTGCCTACGTACTGACCGGCGTAGTGCTTGTCGCCCTTGGCCTGGTGGCGGTCCTTGTCCTCTCAGCAGGGGCTGATCCGGTCACCGGCAAGCCCGCCGCCAATACCAAGCCCGCCAAGCTCAGTTCACTGGTCGAATCGACTACGCACACCAGGCTGGACCGCGCCCCGCGCGACCCGCGCCCGCAGCAAGCGACCGAGGGCTGGATCGTGCGACCCACGAAGGTCATCGCGATCCACGACGCCCCTGGTGGGCGCACGTTCGGCAAGGTCGGCCCGAAACAGATCGGTGAAACCTGGCTACCGGTGATCGCGCAGCGCGATCAATGGACCCAGGTGCTGCTGCCGTCCAAGCCCAATGGCTCGACCGGCTGGCTTCGGAGCGCGCACCTGAAGCGCGAGTACACCCCCTACCTCATCCGCGTACACCTGTCCTCGATGCGGCTGGAGCTGTTCTTCGAGGGACGCGAGATGAACAGCTGGACGATCGGAATCGGAAAACCCGACACTCCGACACCCATCGGCCGTACCTTCATTCTCGGGTCTATCGTTGACCCCAACCAAAGGTACTCACCCATCATCCTTCCGCTCGGCGCTCACAGTGACACACTGGACAGCTTCGGCGGAGGCCCCGGAACGGTGGCGATCCATACCTGGCCAACCACCGACGTCCTGGGGACCGCGAGCAGTAACGGCTGCATCCGGGTCCCACGGGAGGCGCTCAACCAACTCACCAAAGTGCCACTCGGGACACTTGTCCTGGTGGATCAGGGATAACGCAAGAAGGGCAACCCTATGAGACCTCGTGCGCTGGCGGGCGCCGGAGCCACCGCGCTGGGTGCGGTGACGGCCATTGCCGCCCTCGTCATCGGGACCACGGCCGGACATGCCGAGACCGTTCCCTCCTCGGCTTACGGCATCGCGGCGGAAGGACCCGTGCCGATCGAGCCGATGCCTTATGTCGAGTCCACCGACGGCAGCAGGCAGGAGAACTCGGCGTTCACGCTGCCCGAGAACCCGCTGGTGTCACTGGAAGTGGCCAAGGTCGTCGCCGAAGAAGAAGCGGCGTCGGCCGAGCTGCTCAATCTCGGTCTCGTTCCCGGCGCAGAACTGCCCGAGCAGCTGTCCTCACTCGACGAGCCCCTGCAACAGCTCATGAGCGGCCTGGAACCGGCATGCCAGGCGGACAACCCCGCCGCGGCGGTCAACGAGGCGATTGGCGACGTGCTACCAGGCCAGATCGTCGACCAACTCGACCCGGAGCAGCTGTGCGCGAGCATCACCGCGGGCGAGACGCCGGCGCTGGTCAGCATCGAACTGGTGAAGGTCGCCTGTGACGCCACCAGCGGCTCCGTCGAGATCGCGAACGTCGCCATGCTGGGCCAACAAGTGCAGATCCCGCCGCTGGAGGAGGAAACTCCCATCCTCCCCGAGAACCCCCTAGTCACGATCACGGCCAACAAGCAGACCACCAACGACGACGGCTCGTTCACCGTCGTCGGCCTCGAGATCGACCTCGGTGACGGAACCGAGGTGATCACGCTCGGTTCCGCGACGTGTGGGTTCAGTGAGCCCGACGAGCCGGAGAAGCCGACCGCGCCGCCGCCCACCCCTGTCACAACGGGCCTCCCGGTGACCGGCTAACCCGGCGACGACTACCCAAACAGAAAGGTGCTTCCACCACACGGTGGGGGCACTTTTCTGCTGTTCTGACAAATCCCCGGATTCTTACTCAGCGTTAGCACAGTACTGATGTGCAGTGTTCACATAACAGTGGTTAACTTCGTTAAGCATTTTGTCACTCGATAGCGTGATATCGCGGCTCTACCATGCACGGAAGACGTACGGAAGTACGCCATCGGAGCTACCAAATACGCAGCGACACGCCCAGAGGGCCCCCTGTTTTGGTGCGTTCGGCGGCCGTGTACTGTGCTCCCATCCCACACGGTTTTAATGTCCCGACCACTTGGCACCGATCCCCACCGGGGCCACACAGACAAAGGGTTTCAGCAATTTGACCAACGACGAGTTCGAGTCCAGCAATGGCGCGAACGCTCCCGCGGCGAATGACGCCTCGGGGCGCGGCTGGAAATTCATTCTCATCTCCGCTGGTGCGGGCGTTCTCGCGGTAGCGCTCGTCCTCGGCGGCGTCATGTGGTTCAGTAGCGGCACCGCGGGTGATCCGCAAGCGGCGCCGCGGGAACAGACCGAGGCCGCCAGCGAGGTCGATCTCGCGGCGCTCACCGAATCCACGACGCACACGAAGCTCGACAACGCACCGATCGACCCCGCGCCGCAGGAAGTCACCGACGGCACCGTCGTGCACCCGAAGCAGATGACCAAGGTCTACGACGCGCCGAACGGCACCGCGTTCGCCAAGATCGGCCCCAAGCAGCTCGGCGACACCTGGCTGCCGGTCATCGCGACGCAGGACGGCTGGTCACAGGTGCTGCTGCCGTCCAAGCCCAACGGTGCGAGCGGATGGATCAGCGACGACGCCGTCGTTCGCGACACGACCCCGTACCTGATCCGCGTGCACCTAGGCTCCCGCACGATCGAGCTGCGCAAGGACGGCGAGCAGCTCGGCTCATGGCCAATTGGCATCGGCAAGGAGGAAACCCCGACTCCAACCGGACGGACGTTCCTGCTCGGCTCGTTCGTCGACCCGAATCAAGATTTCTCCCCGGTCATCCTCCCGCTGGGTTCGCACAGCGAAACGCTGGACACCTTCGGCGGGGGGCCGGGAACGGTCGCCATCCACACCTGGCCGACCTCTGACGTCTTCGGGACCAGGTCCAGCCACGGCTGCATCCAGGTTCCCAAAGACGCGCTCAATCGCCTCACCGAGGTACCACTGGGGACGCTCGTCCTCGTGGATCAGCACTGATAAGGAGTTCATTCAATGCGCAGATCTACCGCAGGAGCAGCAGCGGCGGCCATCGGTGCCGCTACCGCTGTGACGGCGCTTGTCATCGGCGCCACCACCGGTACGGCCGCAACCGGCGAGTCGTCGGCGTACGGCGTCTCCGCCAGCGGCATCGTCCCCGTCGAACCGACGCCGATGGTCACGTCCGACGGCACTGAGACGAAGTCGGACGAGCTCATCGAGGTTCCGGCCGAGCCGGCGCTGACGGCACGGGTGCTCGGTGTTGACGCCGGCGACAACACGGCTGCCGCCGAGGTCGCCGACGTTGTTCTCGGTGGCCAGCTCAACGCATCGCTCATCGAGGTGTCCTGCGAGGGCAACAGCGGTCAGACCACGATCGTTGGTCTTGAGGCCCCCGGCCAAGACTTCGAGCAGAAGTTCCAGCCGGAGCCGAACCAGAAGCTCCTGCCGGAGCCCCTCGAAGCCGTCGCGCAGATCACGCTGAACCGCCAGACCCAGAACGACGACGGCTCGTTCACGGTTGACGGTGTCGTGATCAACATTGCCGACAGCACACAGGAAATCATCGTCAGCTCGGCGACCTGCGCGGGTGATGGTGGTGCTGACGGTGGCGCTGACGACGGTGGCGTCGACGACGGCGGTGCCGACAACGGTGGCGCTGACAACGGCGGTGCTGACGGTGGCGCCGACGACGGCGGTGCTGACGGTGGCGCCGATGGCGGTGCTGACGGTGGCGCTGACGGCGGCCCGTCCGCCACGAAGCCGGCCCCGATCACCACGGGCCTGCCAGTGACCGGCTGATCCCAGCCATACCGGCTTACACGTCGAAGGCCCGCCTTCCGAGTACTCGGGAGGCGGGCCTTCGCTTTGTGTTCGGGTCGCACTAGACGCGCGGGCTGGGCGACTCGGCGCCCGCCGACACCGTCCGCGCGCTACACGGCCCGCGCCAGGACCAGGCTGAACCGGCCCGCGGCATCCGTCCAGCGAGACGTCTGCTCGAACCCCGCCTTCGCCAACTCGCCTTCGATCACTTCGGGGCGGAACTTCGTGGAGATCTCGGTGCGCATCTCCTCACCCTTGGCGAAGCGCACGTCGAGACCGAGTTCCGGCACGGTCACCGCCATGTCCTCGGTGGCGCGCAAGCGCATCTCGATCCACTCGTGCTCCGGGTCCCACACCGCCACGTGCTCGAACGCCGAGACGTCGAAGTCCGCGCCCAGTTCCCGGTTCAGCACGCGTAGCACGTTGCGGTTGAACTCGGCCGTGACGCCCTGCGCGTCGTCGTAGGCACGCAGCAGCACGTCGGGCGACTTGACCAGGTCCGCACCAAGGAGCAACCACTCCCCCGTGTCCAGTACGTCGCGCACCTCGGACAGGAACCGCGCCCGCTCGTCCGGCGGCAAGTTGCCGATGGTACTGCCCAGGAAAGCCACCAGCCGGGGCTCGTCGCCGTCGATCCGGTCCATGTGCGCGGTGAAGTCAGCGACGACGCCGTGGACGCGGAGGCCGGGGTAGTCGGCGGCGATGGCCTCGGCCGCTTCGCGCAGCGCGCTCTCCGAGACATCGAGGGGCACCATGTCGTGTAGCGTGCCCGCTTCCCGCAGCGCGTCCAGCAGCAGCCGGGTCTTCTCCGAGGAGCCGGAGCCCAGCTCGATCAGCGTCCTCGCCTGAGTGGTGGCCGCGATCTCGGCGGCACGGTCCGCGAGGATCTCCCGCTCCGCCCGGAACGGGTAGTACTCGGGCAGCGCCGTGATCCGCTCGAACAGCACGCTGCCGTCGGCGTCGTAGAACCACTTGGGTGGCAACGACTTCGGCGTCGACGTCAGTCCCTCCTTGACGTCGCGGCGCAAGCTCTGGCTGAGGTAGTCCGCCGTGAGATGAACCTCGATGGTGACTGTCATGCCGTACCTTTCGTCAGCGGGCGCACGTCGACGCCGTCCCGGTTCGCGACGACGAGCGAGCGGTCCGGCAGCACCGTCCACCCGTCGTCGTCGAGTGGTTCGGACGCGACCAGCACCGCACCGGGGTCTTGGCGCACCGCGAGGGCGTGTGTCCAGGTCGTCGCCACGATCGTCCTTCCGTCGGTGAGCAGCAGGTTCAGCCGCGAACCCGGCGCGGCCTCGCCGACCTCGGTCGCGACACCGGCCACCGCGTCCGCCATGTCCTGGCCCTCAGCGAGCCGCGCTCGCACCAGCTGCCAGAGCAGCGCGCTGTCGGTCGGCGCCGCCATGGTGAGCAGTTCGACCACCGACAGCCGTTCCGCGATCGTGGCGACCGAGTGCGGCCAGCCCGCGATGAGGCCGTTATGACTGAACAGTAGTCCGTCGTCGGCGAAGGGTGCACACGCTAGTTCGGTGACTGGCATGCCTGGAGTCGCCGAACGCACGGCTGCGAGCAGCGCGGTGCCTGTCACGCCGCGCGCGAGCTGGTCGAATCCGGGGTCCGCCCATATCGAGCACGCCTGGCGGTAGCGCAGCGGCTCCTTCTCGTCATCCGGATACCAGCCCACGCCGAAACCGTCCGCGTTGACGGTGCCGCCGCCCCGCATATCCCGTGGCGCCCAGCTTTGCGCCAGCAGCGAGTGCGGCCGATCCAGCACGGGGTCGGCGAGGCACAGCGGTGGGCCAAGGTAGGCCAGGTGTCTGCACATGGCTCAGCGCTCGCCGGCGGCGATGTCACGGGCACAGCGAAAGCCAGCGAATATCTGCCGCCGGATCGGGAAGTCCCAGTTGCGGAACGTGGCCCGGCAGGCGACGGCGTCCGTGCCGAACGACCCGCCGCGCAGCACCGCGTATTTCGTGCCGAAGAAGACCTCGGAGTACTCGCGGTACGGGAACGCGACGAAACCCGGATAACCGGCGAACGAGCTCGCCGTCCACTCCCAGACGTCGCCGATGAGCTGGTGCACGCCAAGCGGCGACGCGCCCGCGGGGTAGGCGCCGACCGGGGCGGGCCGTAGGTGCCGCTGACCCAGGTTGGCGTGCTCGGCGCCGGGATCGGCGTCGCCCCATGGATACCGGCGTGACGCGCCGGTATCCGGGTCCCACCGCGCGGCCTTCTCCCACTCCGCCTCGGTGGGCAGCCGCTTGCCAGCCCACTTCGCATAGGCGTGGGCCTCGTGCCAGGACACGTGCATCACCGGCTCGTCATCCGGCACCCGCTCGATGACGCCGAACCGTCGACGCCACCACGCGTCGCCGTCGGCCAGCCAGAACCGGGGCGCGCGGATGCCGTGCTCGCCGCGGTACGCCCAGCCGTCAGGAGTCCACCAGTGTGGGTCGTCGTAACCGCCCGCGTCGATGAACGCGGCGAACTGGCCGCACGTCACGGGAAACGCGTCGATCACGAACGTGTCGACGTCCACCTCATGCGCGGGCCGTTCGTTGTCCAGCGCCCACGGTTCCACTGAGGTACCCATGGTGAACCGCCCGCCCGGCACGATCACCTCGTCCGGCTCCGGATCCTCACCGCGCGGGGGTGGCTCCGGGGCGGACAACACCGGATCACCTACACGAAGCTGATGGGTGGCGAGCATGGTCTCGTCGTGCTGCTGCTCGTGCTGGGCGATCATGCCGAACGCGAAGCCGTTCGACGCCAGATCGCGCCCGGTCAACGCGGCGTGGGCGAGGACGTCGAACGCCTTGTCTCGCACCTCGGACACATAAGCGCGTGCCTCGGCGGGACCAAGCAGCGGCAACGCGGGCCGGTCCGCCCTCGGATGTTGGAAGGCGTCGTAGAGATCGTCGATGTCTGGCCGCAACGGCTGCCTGCCACCGACGTCCCGCACCAACCACAGCTCCTCCTGGCTGCCGATGTGTGCGAGGTCCCACACCAGCGGCGACATCAGCTTCGAGTGCTGGCGCACCAGGTCGGAATCGTCGACGACGTCGGTCAGCGCCCGCGTGCGGGTGCGGGCCGTCGTCATGGCCTCGGCGGCCCGTTCCTTCAACCGGGACTCGTCGACAGAGACCAACGGCGGGTTCGGCGCACTCACGATACTTCCTCCCTGCGGTGTGCTTTCCGATGCCACGATTCGGCCACCGCGGCCGTGCGCGGCGGTGCGAGACCGAGCCGGTCGATCCGGGTCATGGCGACGTCGACGAGCGACCGTGCGATCCGTGCCAGCTCGGGGTCGGCGAGCCCGGCCCGGGCCGCCCGCTGCCACAAGCCGAGCGCGGGCGCGCACCGGTCGAGGACGGCATCGGTCGTGGCGTCGTCGTGTAGCAGCGCGGCGAGCATCGCGACTGGGGCCAGCCACTGCCCGCGCGGCTGGGCGTCCAGGTAGCGCACCTCAAGGTGGCCGCGCGGGCGCACCGGCGTGAACAGCGTCGTCAGGTGGTAGTCGAGGTCGGCGTACGTTGGCCGCCGACCGCCCGCGTCGCCCCGTGCGATCCACTGCGCGAACGTCAGCCGTGGTGGCGCGTCCCACGAGCCGGTGTCATCGCGCAGCACCATCAGCGGCGTGTCCATCACCCGTCGCGCCCAGTCGGCGGCCGGATCGGGCGAGAGCGGCTGGGCCGCGGTCCGTGCCGGTTCGGTACCCATCACGGCGAGCCAGCGTGCCGATGCGTAGCCGGTGTCGCGTCCAAGGAGTCGCCGTGAGTTCGCGAACATCGCCAGCAGCGGCGGTCCCATCGCGTGCAGGGCGGCCCACCGACGAGCGAACTGGTGTGCTTCACCGGCGTCGAGACTGACCTGAATCGCCGCCGTGGCGCACATCATCGTGATGCCATCGCCGCCGCGGCGGGCGAACCGTCGCTCCATCGCCGCGTAGCGCGGGGTGCCGAGCACCCGTACCGGTGGCCGGTGCGGGTCGGAACCACTCGCGCCAAGCACGAGCCCGTACCTGGCTAGCAGGGCGGTGACGTAGTCGAGGTCCCGCTCGGCAACGTTGTCCACGACGGACAGGCTGTCGAGCGGCGGAGTGGAGATTTCCAGCTGTCCACCCGGCTCGACGGTGAGCACGGAGCCGGAAGGCAACGGCTTCGCGGGCGAGTCATCCCGCAGGGTACGGGGCGCGTGGGGGCCGATGGCGCTGGCGAGACGGCTGGGAGCGACGGGGCGAACGGGGTCGTGCCTGTGATGGACGGTGTACTCCAGTTCGACGCCAATCCGTTCCGGTGGGCCGTGCTTGAAACACACCGACGCGACATACGCCTCGCCTGCCGCTCTGTCGGAGATCACCTCCGCGGCGATATCACAGGGACGCTGGCACGTCGCGGCGGACAACTCACCCATCGCCGTCATGTCTCCCCTCGCGATCGATCAGGGCGGTGCCGTCGACCGCACCCGCGCCGACGCTACCGGGAGGCACCGACAATCGCGGTCGCCGAAACAGGCATGCGACGTCACCGCCCGGCCGCCGAGAGCCCCATCTCCGCTGCCGTCGAGCGCACGACGTCGATCACCAGGTTCAGCGCGGGACGCCGCAGCGCGGTGCTGCGGTACACGATCGACACGGTCCTGGTCAGCGGTGTGGTGAGGGCGAGCGCGTCCATGCCGGGCGGGGCGAGCGTGAGCCCGAGATCGGACACCATCGTGATGCCGAGACCGGCGGCCGCCATGTACATCGCCGTCGACTGCTCTTCCACCTCGTGGGTGATCTCAAGCTTAAATCCCGCGCGTAGGCACGCGGCTCGAACGGCGGTGCCGTAGTGGCTCTTCGGGCTGCACAGGATCCACGGATGCTCGGCCAGATCGGAGAGCGCGATCGGGCCTTCCCCCAAAGTGCCAGCCGCCGCGGCGACGTGCAGCCGCTCCACGGCGATCTGTGAGCCGAGCAGCCCGGCTTCCATCGGCATCGGCGCGTCGGGATAGTCGATGACGAACGCGAGATCCAGATCGCCGTTGGCGACGGCTTTCGCGCAGGACTCCGGCGGCAACTGTTTGGTCTTGACGTGGATGCCCGCGTGCCTGCTACCGATCGTGCGCAGCGCCTGCGGCAGCAGTCCAGCCGCGACGGTGGCGAACACCCCCGCCCTGAGCGTCACCGTCGCCGTCTCCTGCGCCTCCTCCAACGCGAGCGACGCACGCTCGACGGCGTCAAGGATCTCCTCGGCGTGCGCGGCGAGCAGCATCCCGAACTCGGTCAGCTGAACCCGGCGCCCCACCCGCTCGAACAGGCGTGCGCCCACGTCACGTTCCAGCTGCGCGAGTTGCTGCGACACGGCGGACGCGGTGTAGTGCAGCGCGGCCGCCGCGGCGGTGACCGTGCCCTTGCGGTGCAGCTCCCGAAGCATCCGCAACCGATGCAACGACAGTTCCATACGAAAACCCTACGAGAACTGATCGCCATCCCGGTCGCGCGGCGCGAAGCGGGCACGCCACCCATCACGGTGACGCGCTCGGCCAGATGCGCTGAAATACCCGTTGACCTGCGACGACGCCGGTCCGCCGATGATGTACGAACCCTGAACATCGCTGTGCAGGAACCGTAACTGGACGTAGCCAGCGTGCCGGGCACACCCTGGCAGTACCGACGGCGATCATGAACCCACTCGCCCGGCTCATTCACCAGGACGCAAGCGGCGTGACCACGTCGCTTGGTTACTCCTGTGCGCACGGGCAGGGGATCTCGGACCGCGGCACACGGACAACGCGAACGCAGGAGGTGGGTTGCAATGATGAGTGCGAGTGTCACCGAACCAACGGTCCGGGTGACCTGGACTGATCCGGTGACTGGCACGCACGGCTACCTAGTCGTGCACAGCCTCGTCTCCGGCATCGCCACCGGCGGCACGCGGATGCGTCCCGGCTGCACGTTGTCCGAGGTAGAGGACCTCGCCAGGGGCATGGCGATCAAGACAGCGACGTTCAACCTGCCCGTCGGCGGCGCGAAGGGCGGCATCGACTTCGACCCGAAGCACCCAGAGGCGCGCGGTGTGCTGCTGCGGTTCTGCGAGGCCATGCGGCCGTGGATCGACACCCGCTGGGTCACGGCGGAGGACCTCGGCGTGCCGCAGCATCTGATCGACGACGTCTTCGCCGAACTGGGGCTGCAGCAGTCCTACCACGCCGCGATCCGCCGCTCCGCCGACCCGCAGCTGACGCTCCAGCGGGTTCACGCCGGCCTAAACACGCCGGTGCCTGGCGGGCTGTTGCTCGGCGACGTCATCGGCGGCTACGGCGTCGCGCAGGCGTGCCTCGGCATCGCGAACGCGTGGGATATGGCCGAGGCTGACACCACCGTCGCCATCCAGGGTGTCGGCACCATGGGCGGCGGCGCGGCGTGGTACCTGCACGAGGCGGGCGTGCGTGTCATCGCCGTCGCGGACGCGGCTGGCACACTGTACGACCCGGCGGGCCTCGACGTTCCGGCGCTACTCGAACAGCGCGACCGCTACGGCGAAATCGACCGCACAGCGGTGCCAGAGCGGATCCAGCGGCTGGACCGCGACGCCATCGTCGGCATCAGCGCGGACATCTTCGTGCCAGCGGCGGTGTCGTACGCGATCCGTGAGGACAACGCGATGAACGTCGCGGCGCGAGCCGTCGTCGAGGCGGCCAACGCGGCGACCACCCCGAGGGCGGAGGCGATGCTGGCCGCACGGGACATTCCGGTGATCCCGGACTTCATCGCCAACGCGGGTGCCGCCGCATGGGCGTGGTGGCTGCTGCTGGGCGAGGTCGGCGCGGAGCCCGCCGACTCGTTCCTGCGGCTGCGCGGCGAGATGCAGTCAAAGGTGGCGCTGGTGCTCGCCGACTGGGACACCTCCCGCGTGCCACCCCGCGAGACCGGTCAGGCCATCGCCGATCGCAACCGCGCGGACCGGCTGGCGGAGGAGGCCGTCGGCGGCGGCGCGCTGGTCGTGCCGTAGGCGGTCGGGTGCGTCGTGGTCGCTGCCACGCCACACAGCGCGGCCACGACGCACGTCACAGTACGTACGTACGGATTGCGTTGGGCTGATCCTGGTGACAAGATCGCAGGGTGCCTAGGGTCAGCCAGCACCATCTTGACACCCGCCGTAGGCAGATCCTCGACGGTGCCCGCGTCTGCTTCGCGCGCCATGGGTACGAGGGCGCGACCGTGCGGCGGCTGGAGGAGACGATCGGCCTCTCCCGAGGCGCGATCTTCCACCACTTCAAGGACAAGGAATCGCTGTTCCTCGCCCTCGCCGAGGACGACGCCGCGCGCATGGCCGACGTCGTCGCGGAGCAGGGCCTGGTGCAGGTCATGCGCGAACTGCTCGCCGGGGACGGTGAGCACCCCGCCGACTGGCTTGGCACCCGCCTCGAAGTCTCACGGCGGCTGCGCACCGACCCCGACTTCCGGCGGCGCTGGGCGGAGCGCTCGCAACAGCTCACCACCGCCACCCGCAACCGGCTGCTGCGCCGTCGCGAAGCGGGCCAGCTCCGCCAAGACGTCGACATCGACGTGCTGACGTCGTTCCTTGAACTGGTGCTCGAGGGACTGGTCTCGCACCTCGCCATGGGCCTTCCCGCCGACGACCTCGAGCCGGTGCTCGACCTCGTCGAGGAGACCACCCGCCGACACCAAAGCCGGGAGGACGACTGAACTCTCCGGCCCTGCGCATCCGGTGTCGGGAGGAAGTACCCTAATGGCTAAGCACGGCGTAGCGTGACGTCCCGCTGATCGGATTGGCTCCGGCGTGCCACCCAACCCACACGAGCCCACTGGGCTTACCCATCGAGCTTCACGAGGAGTGAGACGTTTCCCGTGCGCGACGCGCAGTCACCGGGTGACAGTACCGAGCCGGGCTTATCGCCCGGCGAACCCCAATCGACCTGCCCTGTCTCCATCCGGGGTGCTGCCTGATGGACATCGTCATCACCATCGGCGGCATCATTCTGTTTCTGCTGCTCACGGTCGGCACCGGTCTCGCGGTCGCCGCTGAGTTCTCGCTCACGGCGCTGGAACGCAGCACCGTCGACGCCAACGTGCGCCAGGTCGGTGACCGCAGGTCCAAGGCCGTCCTCAAGGCGCACCGGACACTGTCGTTCCAGCTGTCCGGCGCCCAGGTGGCCATCACGATCACCACACTGGTCAGCGGGTACCTCGCGGAGCCGATCATCGGCGAGCTGCTGCGTCCGGCGGTCGACGCCGCCGGTCTCGGTGATGCGGCGGCGCAAGCGACGTCGCTGGCGCTGGCGATGCTCATCGCGACGTCGTTGTCCATGGTCGTCGGCGAGATGCTGCCGAAGAACCTGGCGGTGGCCCGCCCACTGGCCACCGCGCGCGCCGTCGCCGGATACCACGCCGGGTTCTCGGCGCTGTTCGGCTGGCTGATCGCGTTCATGAACAACAGCGCCAACTGGGTGGTGCGCAAGTTCGGCGTCGAACCGGCAGAGGAGCTGCGGTCGGCGCGCTCGCCGCAAGAGCTGGGCTCGATCGTGCGGTCCAGCGCCGAACACGGCACGCTCGACTCGGAGACGGCGGCGCTGCTTGACAAGTCGCTGCGCTTCGGCGACCGCACCGCCGACGAGCTGATGACGCCTCGCGTGCAGATCGCGTCGCTGTCGGCGGACAGTTCGATCAACCAACTGTTGTCACTCGCTCGCGAGACGGGCCTCTCCCGATTCCCGGTATACAGCGAAGACCTCGATGACATCAGCGGCGCGGTGCACATCAAGCAGGCGTTCACCGTCCCGATGGCCGAACGTAACCAGGTCAAGGCCGGTGCGCTGATGCGGCCGGTGCCGACGGTGCCGGAGTCGCTGCCCGGCGACGCCCTGCTGAACCGGCTGCGCGACTCCAGCTTCCAGCTCGCCATCGTCGTCGATGAGTACGGCGGCACGGCAGGGCTGGTGACGCTGGAGGACGTCGTCGAGGAGATCATCGGCGACGTCCGCGACGAGCACGACATCGGCGAGGCGCCATCCTCGCGGCGCATCGACGACGACAGCTGGCTGGTGTCCGGCCAGCTGCGGCCGGACGAACTGGCCGAAGCCACCGGGTTCGAGATGCCGGAGGGTGACTACGAGACCGTCGCCGGGCTGGTGCTAACCAAGCTGGGTGAGATCCCCGAATGCGGCACCCACGTGGACGTCGACGGCTGGCGGCTCACCGTCACCGAAATGGACCGACACCGTATCGCGGAGCTGAGCGTGCACCGGCTGAACGGCGCCGCTCCCGAGCATGAGGAGGCGGACCAGTGAGCGATACTGTCGCGATCCTGCTGATCGTGCTGCTGCTCGCGGCGAACGCCTTTTTCGTCGGCGCCGAGTTCGCGCTGATCTCGTCACGCCGCGACCGGTTGGAGGCGCTGCTGGAGCAGGGCATGCAGCGCGCGCAGATCGTCATCAACGCGAGCAAGAACGTCTCGCTGATGCTGGCCGGTGCGCAGCTCGGCATCACCATCTGCTCGCTGCTGCTGCTCACCGTGGGCGAACCCGCGATAGCGCACCAACTGGAGCTGGCGGTAGGTGCGTTCGGGCTTGACCTGCCGGACTACGTCGTGCACGCCATCGCGTTCACCGTGGCGCTTGGCGTCATGACGCTGCTGCACGTGCTTGTCGGCGAGATGGTGCCGAAGAACCTGGCGATCGCCGAGCCGGAGCGGCTGGCGCTGTGGCTGGTGCCGGTGCACGTCGGCTGGGTGAAGCTGGCGCGGCCGTTCATCGGGCTGCTGAACTTCCTCGCCAACTCGCTGCTGCGGCTGGTGCGGATCACGCCGAAGGACGAGCTTGAGACCGCCTACACCTCGCAGGAGCTGGCCGAGCTGCTCAGCGAGTCGCGCAGGGAAGGCCTGTTGGAGCGTTCCGAGCACCGCAGGCTGGCGCAGACACTGTCCTCGGCGGGCAAGTCGGTGGCGGACGTGCTTGTCCCGTATTCGGACCTGACGACGTTGCCGCGTGGCGCGACCGTGGGCGACGTTGAGCGCGCCGTGTCGTCGACCGGTTTCTCCCGGTTCCCGATCAGGACGCCGAGCGGCGATCTCACCGGCTACATCCACGTCAAGGACATCCTCGACCTGGCGAACGCCGCACCGGACACCGAGGTGCCCGCGCGGAAACTGCGGCGGCTGACGACGTTGCGTGCCGACGCGCGGCTTGACCAGGCGCTCTCGACGATGCGTAGCGAGAACAGCCACCTCGCCACTGTTGTCGGCGCGGACAGCACCACCCTCGGCGTGGTGGCACTGGAGGACATGCTCGAGGAGTACGTCGGCACGGTTCGCGACGGCACGCACGTCACGATCGGCCGCAGGCCCCACCCCAGGACGGTATGACCGCTGTCGAACATCTGACGGAGCGGGAATGGGAGGCACTGGCCGCCGCCCACCGGGACCGGATGCGGGTCTGGACGGAGCCGCGCCGCGCGCGCCAAGCGCGGGGCGAGCCGCATCCGGTGCTGGATTTCCTGTTCACCTACTACTCGCACCGGCCGTCGCTACTTGAGCGCTGGCATCCTGGCCCGTCACGCGTGCTCGCCGGGGATGCGGCGCGGGAGTTCCTACGCCGCGACGAGTACATCGCCACCGACGACGGCGTGCGACTCGATCTCGCGCGGCTGTCGGCGAAACGGCTCAGCGCCGTGCGGTTCATCCGCTCCCTGCTGGCCGCCACCGCGGACCGCCCCGCGCGCCTGAACTGTTTTGGCCTGCACGAGTGGGCCATGGTGTACCGGCTCCCGGACGACGAGGTCCGCCACGCCGGGGTGCCGCTGCGGCTCGGCGGCGCTGGCACCGACGACGTCGTCGAGTCGCTGGACATCCGGTGCGGCCACTACGACGCCTTCCGGTTCTTCACCGAGCCAGCTACGCCGCGTAACACGCTGTCACCCACCCGTGCGACGCAGCGGGACTACGAGCAGCCTGGTTGCCTGCACGCGAACATGGACCTCTACAAGTGGGCGTACAAGCTCTATCCGTACGTGCCCGCCGAGTTGGTCGCCGACTGTTTCGAGCTGGCCGCCGAGATAAGGGAGATGGACATGCGGGCCAGCCCTTACGACCTCACCGACTACGGCTACCAGGCGATTCGCATCGAAACCGCGGCCGGAAGGGCCGAGTACGCCCGCGCCCAAGGGGCCTTCGCGCGGCGTGCGGCTCCGCTGCGCACACGACTCATCGATGTCTGCGACATCCTGCTCGCCAACGCGACGTTGTGACCTCTCTCGCATCGGGCGTCGAATGGACTAATATCACGGTCCGATTCCGGAGTGTCGTCACGATTGGTCGCCCCACGTGCCCCGTTGGGGTGATATGGTTCATGGCCGACAAAGCGACGGCATCGATTCGATCTCGAAAGGATATCGACGCATGGGGCGACACAGCAGGCCCGAACCGCCCCCGAGCCAGCGCAGCCCCGAACCTCCCCCTCGCCAGTCGGCCCCGCGGGGACGCAGACGACGCGCGGCCGACGACGAGCACCCCAGCGGCCCACTCCCCCAGGTATCCGGCTACCACGAACCGGTGGCCTTCCCCGACGACCTGAGTAGTCTCGACGCACCCACCCGGAGAAACCCGTCCGGCGAGGACCTCAGTGGCCTGACGGGCGGGCAGGAAGAGTCCGGTTACTTCGGTGGTGCCGGGTTCTTCAGTGATTTCGGTGGCTACACCGAGCTGGAAGTCCCCACTACGAAGACGACGTCCGACGACTTGGATGCCCCGACCACCAAGACGTCCGGCGACGAGGAGCTGGAAGCCCCCACTACGAAAACGTCGTTCGGCCTCACGCGCCGCCGTCGCCGCGAGCCCGAACCAGACGTGCCCGAGGACCTCGACGCCCCCACCCGCAAGCACTCGCCCGGTCCGAAACGACGTCGCGCGGAGCCTACCGAGGACGAGCTCCGGCGGAAACGACGCCGTTCGGCGGAGAAGGCAGGGCGACGCGCCGCGACGGAGGAGCCCGCACCGGAGCGTGATACGGACTCCGCGCTGGACGAGAGCGCCGCCCCACGCGCCGCGTCGTCCCGCTCGGTGTCGTCGGAGCGGCCTGACACCCACACGGGTTCGGCGACACGGTCCCGAACCCGGCCGGGACCCGGACCATGGTCGAAGCGTTCCGGGTCAACCCGTGCGGAACCCAACTCCCGCACGGAATCTCCCGTCGAGACCGACGCCACGTCCTCACGCTCGGCCGCGGAGCCGAGCGAGACCGGCTACCACCGCGCTGTCGGCTCGTCCCGGCGCGGGATCGCCAAGTGGCCCATCGCTGTCGCGGCCGTGCTCGCGTTGCTCGCGCTCGGCGGTTTGGGGGCGGTCTGGGCGAACAAGTCGCTCAACGCGCAAGCCGAAGCCGAGGCGAACAGCTGCACCGAGGGCAACCGCACCTTGCGGGTGACCACGACGCCGACCATCGAGGACGACGTCGTCAGTGCCGCGAAGAACTGGAACGGCGAGAAGCCCCCGGTGTACTCGCACTGCGTCACCGTCAAAGTCACCGCGAAGCCATCGGACAAGGTGCTACCGACGCTGCGCGAGACCGGCTCCGACGCGGTGCCCGCCGTGTGGATCACGCCATCGGCCAAGTGGGCCGAGAAGTTGGCGAAGACGAACCCGGAGCGGGTGTCAAGCACGGCGAAGCCGCTGAAGAACGCCAAAGGCACGTATTACACCTACGTCGTCGTGGGCGGCGAGGGCGTCGACGAGATCCAGCAGCGCGCAGCGCAGCAGTTCCGTGACTACGTGCGGGAGGTCGTGGCGCGGTAACCCGTGCGGTGAGCCACCCCACCCGGCGCACCGGCACGCCGCCGTCGGCATCCGGTGACGAGGGATGATGCGTGGGTGACCACCCGCGCGCCCGCAGCCCCGCCGCGACGGCACGTCCGCCGTCGCGCACTCGCGCTGCTGCTGATTGGCACGACCGTCGTGCACACGACGATGTTCCTCGCGAAGCCGATCGTGTCGTACCGCGTGCTGGCGCTCGGCGGCGACGAGTTCGACGTCGGCGTGGTCGCGGCGGCCAGCGCGTTGCTGCCGATCTTCCTCGCCATCCCGATGGGACGGTTCTCCGACCGGGGGCGGGCGCCGGTGTTGCTGGTGTCCGGCGGGGTCGTGCTGATCGCGGGACCGTTCGGGCTCGCGAACGTCGAGTCGATCCTCGGCGTCGGGCTGGTCAACGCGGCCTACGGCTTCGGGCTGCTCGCGCTGATGGTCGCCGGGCAGGCGGTGGTCGTGGCGCTGTCCGGGCCGGGCGAGCACGACCGCAACTTCGGCTGGTTCACGGCGTCGGCGTCATTGGGGCAGATGCTCGGGCCGCTGCTGGGAGGTTGGGTGATGGGGGCGTCGAGCGGCCCGCTGCTGGCCGACACGACGGCGGCGTTCCTCACCGGCGGCGGCGTCGCGGTCGGCGCACTGCTCGCATATGGACTTGTCGTGGTCGTGCTGCGGGGCAGCGCGGCGTTCGGGCCAAGCGTGCCGGAGACGTCGAGTTCTCGCGCCGCCGGGAGCCGCAGCGCCCCGGCCACCAGCGCCACCCCAGATATCCCCTCAAACCGCCACGACGCGGACAGCGCGGGACGTGGCTCCGCACTAGGGCTGCTGCGGAACCGGCAGCTCGCCGTGGCGGTGTTCGTCAGCTTCGCGTTCATCTCCGGCGTCGACCTGCTGATCGCCTACCTGCCGGTGTACGGCGAGCACGCCGGGCTCTCCCCCAGCCTGGTCGGCACCATGCTGGCGATCAGGGCGGGGCTGTCGTTCGTCACCCGGCTGTTCCTCGACGCGCTCGTGCGCTTCGCGGGACGTCTGGTGGTGATCGTCGTCAGCGCCGCCGTGGCGACGGCGACGATGCTGACCATCGTCGCCAGTTCGGGACCGTTCATGCTCGGTGTCCTGATGGTGCTGCTCGGCCTGACGCTGGGACTCGGCCAGCCGTTGACGATGACGTGGGTGGTCGAACAGGCCCCGCGGCGGCTGCGCGCGACGGCGTTGGCGCTGCGGATCACCGGCAACCGTGTCGCGCAGACGACCGCGCCCGCGCTGGCGGGCGGGTTCTCCAGCATCATCGGCGTGGCTGGCCCGTTCGTGCTCGCCGCCCTGTTACTCGGCGCGGCGGGCGCGAGCGTCGTGCCGTTTCTCCGGAACCGCTGAGCTGTCAGGCGAACAGGTCGTCGGCCGACGTCACGGTCACGGCCTGGCGCACCCACGTTTCGAGCTGGGCAAGGTCGGTGCACTGCGTGATCCGCGCGCGAGCGGCCTCAGACACGGTGATGCCACGTGCCCCAAGCACCGTCAGCACTGACTCGGCCTTCGCCGCGACTGCACCCTCGGTGCGCCCCTCAGTCCGTCCTTCGGAGCGGAGCACCTCTGCGGTGGTCACGTAAGCCTCCTCTGCCTCCGGTCCCAACTGTGCGAACAGATCGTGCAACTCGCCCGTGGGCGCCTCACCCACGCTCTCAATGTACGTCAACAGTGCCACGAAATCCTCGATGCCACCGGAATTGTGCAGAATCTCCCGCAGATCGTCGATCCATTTTCGCAGCTCATCAGCTATCCGGGGGTTGCCAGCCGCGATCTTGAGCAACAGCAGCGTCATCCGAGCTTGCGGAGTCAACGGCCGAGCCCGCAACGCCTGCTCATCGACGCGCGCCAGGTCATCGAGCAGGAACCGAAATCGCGGCAGATACTGCCGCGCGGCGTCGGCGGTGGCTCGATCGAGATCGAGCAGGTCGAGCACGTCCGTCGGGCAGCTCCACGCCCGGTGGTTGTGGTGCACGACCAGCGGGATCACCGCAGGTAGGCGCGTCGCGTTCGGCTGCTCTGACAGGTAGCGATCCCAGATCCGCATGATGTAGCGCAGCATCCGAAACGCCATCAGCGGATCTTCGCCGCTCTGATGCTCGACGAGCACGTACACGAACGCGTCGCGGCAATCCACGGGGGCGGTAAATAGCAGGTCAGAATGTCGCCAGCGCAGCGTGGCGTCTACGAAGCTTCCGGAGAGCGCCTTCAGCCGGTCCAGGTCCAGCCGACTGGTCAGGGCATCCGGCAGCACCGCGCGCACTGCGATGCCGCGTTCGCAGGCTCACCAAGAACCCGGCGGAACACAGCATCGTGCGGACTCGGCTGGTTCGACATGTCGGCGACCGTACAAGCGGGCACCGACAGTCTTCGCCCGATCACGCGGGGAGATGCGCCGAAGGCTCGCCACCCTGCCGATATGACCATCGATACTCCGCAAAACGGACACGGATGTGGGCATATCGGCAGGGACGACGTCACGGCACCTGCAGGCCCGATGCAGCGAAAGCGTCATTCGCCGCGTTCCACGCAGCGAAGGCGGCATCCGGCAGCACCGCGCCCTCAGCTCTCGAAGGCCTCCGGAGCCGGGCAGGAACAGACCAGGTTGCGGTCGCCGCCTGCCTGGTCGATGCGGCCCACCGGTGGCCAGATCTTGCTGCCCGGGTCCCCCGCGGGGAACACGCCGATCTCGCGGCTGTACGGCCGGTCCCATTCCCCCGCGATGGACGACGCGGTGTGCGGGGCGTGGCGCAGCGGGCTGTCCTCCAACGGCCACTCGCCCGAGGCCACCCGGTCGCTCTCCCGCTTGATCGCGATCATCGCCTCGCAGAAGCGGTCCAGCTCGGCGAGGCTCTCGCTCTCGGTCGGCTCCACCATCAGCGTGCCAGCGACCGGGAACGACATCGTCGGCGCGTGCAGGCCGTAGTCGGCGAGGCGCTTGGCGACGTCGTCCACCGTCACGCCGGTCGCCTTGGTCATCGGCCGCAGGTCGAGGATGCACTCGTGCGCGACAAGACCGTCCGCGCCCGCGTATAGCACCGGGAAGTGCTCGTCGAGCCTGCGAGCGACGTAGTTCGCCGCCGCGACAGCGGTCAGCGTCGCGTCCCGCAGCCCGTCGGCGCCCATCATCCGCACATACGCCCACGAGATCGGCAGGATCGACGCGCTGCCCCACGGCGCCGCGCTGATCGGCCCGACACCGGTCTCCGGGCCCGCAGTCGGCTGTAACGGGTGGTTCGGCAGGAACGGTGCCAGGTGCCCGCGCACGCCGATCGGGCCGACGCCGGGACCACCGCCACCGTGCGGGATACAGAACGTCTTGTGCAGATTCAGGTGCGAGACGTCGGAACCGAACTTGCCGTAGCGCGCCAGCCCGATCAGCGCGTTGAGGTTCGCTCCGTCGACGTAGACCTGCCCGCCGTTGTCGTGGATGATCCCGCACACCTCCCGCACGGTGTCCTCATAGACGCCGTGCGTGGACGGGTACGTGATCATGATCGCGGCGAGGTCGTCCGCGTGCTTCTCAGCGACCTCACGCAGGTGCGCCAAGTCGATGTTGCCCTGGTCGTCACACTTCACGACGACGACGCGCATCCCGGCCATCACGGCGCTGGCGGCGTTGGTGCCGTGGGCGCTCGACGGGATCAGGCAGACGTCGCGCTCTGCCTCGCCCCGGTTGCGGTGGTACGCCCGGATCGCCAGCAGCCCGGCGAACTCACCCTGACTGCCCGCGTTGGGCTGCAACGACACGGCGTCGTAGCCGGTGATCTCGGCCAGCCACCGCTCTAGGTCGCCGATGATCCGCAGCATCCCGGCCGCGTCCTCGACCGGCGCGAACGGGTGCAGGTCCGCGAACGCGGGCCACGTGATCGGCTCCATCTCGGCCGCCGCGTTGAGCTTCATGGTGCAGGACCCGAGCGGGATCATGCTTCGGTCCAGCGCGACGTCCTTGTCCGCCAGCGTGCGTAGGTAGCGCAGCAGCGACGTCTCGGAGTGGTGGCTGTGGAACACGGGATGGGTCAGGTAGTCGCTGGTACGGCCCAGCGACTCGGGGATCGCGTCGGCGGTCTCCGCGTCCAGGGCGTCCACATCGGACACCGATAGCCCGAACGCCTTCCACACCAGCGAGATGTGCTCACGGGTGGTGGTCTCGTCGCAGGTGATACCGACCCGGTCGTCGTCCACCTGGAGCAGGTTCACGCCGAGCCCGCGGGCCTGCTCGACGACGGCCGCCGCCCTGCCTGGCACCGACGCGCGCACAGTGTCGAAGAAGGCCTCGTGCTCGACCCCGACACCGCCCTGGCGCAGCCCAGCCGCGAGCACGGTCGCCATCCGGTGCGCCCGCTGCGCGATCGCGCGCAGGCCCTCTGGCCCGTGGTAGACGGCGTAGGTCGCGGCGATCACCGCGAGCAACACCTGCGCGGTGCAGATGTTCGACGTCGCCTTCTCCCGTCGGATGTGCTGCTCCCGGGTCTGCAACGCCAGCCGGTACGCCTGCTTGCCCTCGGAGTCGACGCTGACGCCGACCAGACGGCCGGGCAACTGCCGCTCAAGGCCCTCGCGCACCGCGAGGTACCCGGCGTGTGGGCCACCGAAGCCGATCGGCACGCCGAAGCGCTGCGCCGAGCCGACGACGACGTCCGCGCCGATCTCACCGGGCGGACGCACCAGCGTCAGCGCGAGCGGGTCGGCGGCGACCGCGACGGACCCACCGAGCTCCTTGGCCTCGGCGATCAACGCCTCCTGGTCGCGCAGCACACCGGACGCACCAGGGTAGGACAGCAACACGCCGAAGAAGTCGCCCTCGATCCCAGCGGCGGCGATCCCGTTCGACAAGTCCGCGACGACGATCTCGATGCCGAGCGGCTCGGCGCGAGTCTCGATCACCGAGATCGTCTGCGGCAGCGTGTCGGCGTCCACGACGAACCGCGACGACGTGTTCTTGCGCGCTGCCCTGCGGATCAACGTCATCGCCTCCGCGGCGGCGGTCGACTCGTCCAGCATCGACGCGTTCGCCACGGGCATGCCGGTCAGGTCCGCGATCAGGGTCTGGAAGTTCAGCAGCGCTTCCAGCCTGCCCTGCGAAATCTCCGGCTGGTACGGCGTATACGCGGTGTACCAGGCGGGGTTCTCCAACACGGCGCGGCGGATCACCGGCGGGGTGACGGTGCCGTGATAGCCAAGCCCGATCAAGTGGGTCATTGGTCGGTTCTGTGCGGCCAGCTCGCGCAACTCGGCGAGCGCCTGCGCCTCGGTGGCTGGCGCGGGGAGCCCGAGCGTGTGCCCGGTGTCCCCGGCGTCCCGGATCGACTCGGGTACGGCCTTGTCGGCCAGCGTCTCCAGCGAGTCGACGCCGATGGCCTCGAGCATCCGCCGCAACTGGTCGTCATCGGGGCCGATGTGCCGTCGCGTGAACGGGATGCCCTGCTCCAGCTCGGCGAGCGGGCGACGGTTCGTGGGCTGACGAGGTGTCATACACGTGCCTCCGGTCATCGGGTTCCGGCCACGGACACCGCGTCCGCGGCCCTCCCCCTCTGTCCGTGCCCGAGTCCGGGCGCCTGAGAGCTTCACCCGCCGCACGCGGCGAGCTTGCACCTTCGGCGGGGCCCGATGGCGTCATCGCCGTGGGCCCGCTTTCCAGAGGCAGCTCACCCGAGCGGTCCTGGGTGCCTGAGAGGTTCCGGGGAGGATTTGCTCCTTCGGCGCCGGTCATAGCGCACTTTTCGTGCGATCCGACCAGACTCTCCCGCTCGGGTTCAGCTTCTGCGTAATCAAGTCTACCGGGTGAGGCCAGCCCCTGGCGGAACCCGTGAGTTGAAACGCATGTCGTAGCGGCGCGCCACGCCGTGTATCTATCCGGTGCGCCGGGCCTTGCGGCGCTCGGTCAGCTCGTCCGGCACGGTCGGCGCGATCTCACCGCCATCGGCGCGTTCGGCCGGGAACTCGTGAATGGAACCGGTGATCTCCTGCATGGCACCACTGACGGCGATCCCGAACACGCCCTGCCCACCCTGCAGTAAATCGACGATCTCCTCGGGAGACGTGCACTCGTAGACCGTGGTGCCGTCGGAGAACAGCGTGACAGAGGCGAGATCACGCACACCGCGCTTGCGCAGGTGCGCCACCGCGGTGCGGATGTTCTGCAGCGACACGCCCGCGTCGAGCAGCCGTTTGACGATCTTGAGGACGAGGAGGTCTTTGAAGGAGTACAACCGTTGGGACCCGGAGCCATGCGCGGTGCGGATGCTCGGCTCGACGAGTTGGGTGCGCGCCCAGTAGTCCAGCTGCCGGTAGCTGATGCCCGCGATCTGGCACGCGGCCGCACCGCGGTAGCCGACGAGGTCGTCCGGCACCGTCGCGTCGGGAAACAGTTCGCCCTGCTCGCCCGTGACCCGCATGGGACTCTCCTCGACCACGCATACCTCCCGCAGCTGCCGTGTAGTCGACACGTCATCGCGGATCACGCTGAATCACATCGACGCGATTCGCCACGACTACCACTGACGGTATGCCTGTCCGACATGCCGGTCAACGCGACTCGCGGTAGACCTCAAGTCGTTGTTGAGACTTACCTCGCAGGACACGGCCTAACCTGGCCCTTGTCACCAGCGGGTCCTCCGGTGTAGTGAATACTCCGCCCGGGTGATCCCGGCCCAGCGCCGCTAGGTGTCGGCGCCCCGGAAGTCCTCCGGCGAAACCGAGTCCAGGAACTCCCGGAACTTCTCGACCTCGTCCTCCTGCTCGTCCGGGATGATCAACCCCGCCTCGTCGAGCACGGACTCCTCGGCGTGAATCGGCACCCCGGCACGCAGCGCGAGCGCCACCGAGTCGCTCGGCCTCGCGGAGACCTTGATGCCGCCGTCGAAGACCAACTCGGCGAAGAAGGTGCCTTCCTTGAGGTCGGTGATCACGACCTGCTCCAACTCCCTGCCCAGCGCTCCGATGACCTCCTTCAGGAGGTCGTGAGTCAACGGTCGTGCGGGACGCACACCCTGCTGCTCCAGTGCGATGGCGGTCGCCTCGACCGAGCCGATCCAGATGGGGAGGTACCGCTCGCCTTCGGTTTCCCGCAGCAACAAGATCGGTGTGTTCGCGGGCAGTTCGACCCGCACACCGACGACGCGCATCTCGTTCATCGGGCCTCGCCTCCCTCTCTTGTGCGCGGGTTCAGCACCATCATCAACCTTCCCGCATCGACACTGTCGACGCTACCCGTCATCCGGGCCGCGTGCCCAGCGCTGGGCCATCTACACAGCGTAGGCGTGATCGCCAAGGACCTGAAGCCCCAGCGACCACCCGGTGCGTCGCTAACCCAAACGTCAGCGTCCTGTGACAGCACGGATACCCGCCTTGACCAGCAACGTATGCAACGTGACCGATAGTGCGGCCAATTCCCGCACCATCTCGTCCGCCCGCTCACGCGCCTCGGTGTCACGATGCCGCGAAACCGGGGTCACGATTTGTTCAAGGAGCCCCACTTCGCGGTCCGCCGAAGCACGAAACGCCCGCAGGTGGCGCGGTTCGATCCCGAAATCGGTCATGGCACGCACCGTTTTCGCCACCAGGACCGCATCGGGATCATAGAACCCGGCAGCGCCGGGTTTGATCAGGCCGTACTGCTCCAGCTCACTGAGCATGGCCTTGTCGATCCCCGCCTCAGCGAGTAATTCGTCTTCGGTCAGGCGGATCTCGGCACCGTCGGCGAAATCCGCCGCCGTCGGCAACCCCGCTCCGTTGCCGTCGGCGCCGTTGACGGAGACCAGCTTCCGAGGAAGCTTCGGCGTCGGCATCGACGGCTCCAGCCCCCGATCAGCGGCATCGAGCTGGTCCTTGATCACCTTCAGCGGAAGGTAGTGATCTCGCTGCGCGAGCAACACGAACCGAAGTCGTTCGACGTCGGCCGCGGTGAACTGCCGGTAGCCCGACGCGGTCCGCGCGGGCTGAACGAGACCCTCCGATTCCAGGAATCTGATCTTGGAGATCGTGACATCGGGGAACTCGGGGCGCAGCTGTGTGAGGACCGCCCCGATACTGAGCCCGTTCCGCTGAGGCCTGCCCGCAGCCGTCACCGTGCCGTCCTCCTCGTCGGGGCCATCATGATCGCCGTGGCACCTCCAGCAGGACCAGTCGCCGTCAGCCAGCCATCAACTCCGTCGCGGAACCGTCACTGACCGGCTTGTCCTTGCTTCGCACCGGTGAGGAACACCAGCCGGAACTTGCCGATCTGCACCTCATCACCCCCGGCGAGCACCGCCTGGTCAACCGGCTCGCGATTGACGTATGTGCCGTTCAGACTGCCGACGTCGATGACGACGAACTCCCCGCCCTCACGCCGAAACTCCGCGTGCCGCCGCGACACGGTCACGTCGTCGAGGAAGATGTCGCTGTCCGGGTGCCGCCCAGCGCTGGTGGTGTTGCGGTCCAGCAGGAAGCGCGAACCGGCGTTGGGGCCACGCTTGACGACCAGGAGCGCCGAACCAGCCGGCAGCGCCTCGACTCCCGCGACAGAAGCATCCTGTGACTGCGCGTCCGACGCCTGGGGCTCATCGAGGAAGTCGGCCCGGAACACGGAGGTCCGCTCCGGAGCCTCTTCTGGGGGAACGCCGGGCCCGTCGTTCGTGCTCACCTGGACTCTCCTTACGCACTGCTCAATGTGGGACTCGCGATCGTGTGGTTGCCAACGTACCGTGCCCGTCCGCTCGCGTCCCCCCTGACTCCCCAAAACCCGCCGGGAACGTGGCGGTCTTAGGCACCAGTGCCCTTGGCCGGTTCCGCCCCGCTGACCCCCGCCGCTCGCGCTCCCCGGATAGCCAGCACTGTTTGCACTGCGTACAGCACTCCCGACCAGACGTAGAGCGCTCCGCCCCAGATCATGAACGCGTAGGCGAGGGGGCGGACGATCTCGACCACCCACGGGTCGGCGAACGCGCCCTGGACCAGCAACAACAGCGGGAAGGCATACATCAGCACGAACGTCGCGCCCTTACCGATGTAGGTGACCTCGGGGTAGCTGAACCGGTAACGCCGCAACGCGAGCACACACAGCACGAGCAACAGTTCCCGCGCCACCAACGCGGCGATCACCCACGGCGGCAAGATGTCGCGCAGCAGGAACGCGATCAACAACGCCAGGATGTAGAGCCGGTCGGCCGCGGGATCGAGCAGCTGTCCCAGCTTGCTCATCTGGTCCAGCCAGCGGGCGAGCTTGCCGTCGAGCCAGTCGCTGACACCCGCGAAGACCAGCACCGCGATCGCGAGGCCGTCCTCCCTCGGACCGAGCAACAGCCACAGGAACACCGGCACCAGCGCCAGCCGCAGCAGCGACAGCAGGTTCGGCAGCGTCACCAGCCGCTGCGGCGCAGGCGGCGCGTCGCCATCGGCGTGTCCCGCGCGTTCCCGAGTGCTCACCAGACCACCATAGGCGACATGCGGGATGAGGCTGGCCTGATCGCGCTGCGAAGCTGATCACGGCCCGGGACCACTGCGCTTACCATGGTGGCACCCGGTTGGGGGACGCCCCGCGCCGGTGTGGCGACCGATGAGGAGGTCATGCGGTGAGGAAAGCGGCATCGGGGCCTGGTGCCCCCCACGACGGATCGACACCGGTCACTCCCCCGCTCGCGCTCGCCCCGCTGGAACTGGCGGGCGCGTTCACCTGGGACGGCTTCCGGCTCGAGTACACCGAGTACGGCAAGGGCGAGAAGGTCGTCGTGCTCACCCACGGCTTGCTGATGACCCGCAGGCTGCACCGAGACCTCGCGCGCAGGCTCGCGCGAGAGGGCTTCCGCGTGATCACGCTCGACCTGCTCGGCCACGGCGGCTCCGACCGCCCGACGGAGTCATGGCGGTACTCCATGACCGACAGCGCGCAGCAGGTCATCGCGCTGCTGGACCACCTCGGCATCGACAAGGCCGTCGTCGGAGGGACTTCGCTGGGCGCGAACGTCTCGCTTGAGGTCGCGGTGGCCGCGCCAGAACGGCTCGCCGGTCTGCTCGTGGAGATGCCAGTACTGGACAACGCGGTGTTCGCCGGCCTGCTTGCCTTCCCACCGCTGATGTTCGCCGGACGATTCACGCCGCTGCCGGTGCGTGTCGTCGCCCGGCTGGCGGCCATGGTGCCGCACGGCAACCTGTGGGTCGACGTCGTCACCGACACGTTGCGGCAGGAGCCCGCGTCGATGGCCGCCGTGCTGCATGGGTTGCTGTTCGGCAGGATCGCCCCGCCCCGGCGACTGCGCCAGCGGATCGAGACCCCGACGCTGGTGATCGGGCACGCGCGGGACCCGATTCACCCGTTCGGTGACGCCGACACGCTCGCCGCCGACCTGCCCGACGCGCGATTCGTCAAGGCGAGCAGCCCGGTGGAGCTGCGGTTCCGGCCGGAGCGCATCACCGAGTTGATCGTGACGTTCCTGCGGGAGCGCTTCGACGCCGAGGATGCCGCGGTGGCCTGAGGTACAGCTCACCGCGCGTTCAATGAGGCGACCGCGTACGGCGAGGTGTCTTTCGCGCAAACCGATACGATCGTATCGCGCACGATGCAGCCGTATCGGTTTCCACGCAAGAGGGCCTGCCCCGAGACCCGTGTCCGACACTCACAACGCCGTGTCCGACGTTCAGCCGAGTTCGGCGTAGAGACCCGCGACGGGGCCGATCACGATCACAGCGGGCGGGCGGATGTCCTCCGCGGTGATGTCGTCGGCCACGGCGTGCAGCGTCGTGCGCACGACACGCTGCCGCCGTGTGCTGCCCTCCTGGATCACCGCGACCGGCGTGTCATCCTTCCTGCCGCCCGCTAGCAGAACGTCGGCGAACTGCCGGACGCGCTGCACGCCCATCATCAGCACGATCGTGCCGCTGAGCTTGGCGAGCGCGTCCCAGTCGACCAGGCACTCGTCGCTGTCCGGCGACACGTGCCCGGACACCACGACAACCTCGTGTGTCACGCCCCGATGCGTGACCGGCACGTTCGCCAGCGCGGGCACCGAGAACGCACTGGTGATGCCGGGGACGACGCTCACCGGGATGCCCGCCTGGGAGCAGGCGATGAACTCCTCGAAGCCGCGGCCGTAGACGTACGGGTCGCCGCCTTTGAGGCGGACGACGAACTTGCCCTGCTTGGCCTTCTCGATCAGCGTGGAGTTGATCACGTCCTGGCTTGCGGAGCGACCGTACGGGATCTTGGCCGCGTCGACGACCTCGACGTGCGGCGGCAGATCGTCCAGCAGCTCACGGGGCGCGAGCCGGTCGGCGACGACGACGTCGGCTCTGCTGAGCAGCCGACGTCCGGCCACAGTGATCAGTTCAGGATCGCCCGGCCCGCCGCCGACGAGCACAACCGAACCGGTCCGCTCCCCAGGCGCGGGCTCCGGGCGCTGGTCAGCGACCCGGCCTTCGCGCAGCGCGTCGAGCAGGCCGTCGCGCACGGCGGCAGAGCGCAGCGGCTCACCGCCGGAGAGCACCCCGACTAGCAGGCCCTCGTGATTCCCGGTCGCGGGCGTGACGGCCGTGCCCAGCTCACCCGCGTCGGCACGCACACAGAACACGGCTCGCCGTTCCGCCTCGGCACAGACTGCCTCGTTCACGGCGGGGTCGTCGGTGCAGGCGAGCGCGTACCAAGCGCCGTCGAGGTCCCCGTCCGCATAAGCGCGCCGTTCCCAGCTCACCTCACCGGAGTCGACCATGCCCTCCACGGATGGCGTCGTCTCCGGAGAGATCACCACCACCCGGGCGCCAGCACCGACCAGGCGCGGCAGCCGCCGCTGAGCGACCGTGCCACCACCCACCATGACAACCTTGCGTCCGGTGAGATCGAGGCCTGCGAGGTAGTGCTGTTCCGGCATGCCCTAAGCATGACGGGCGTCCCGGTTCGTGGCGCGACGAGGTGGCGCGCTTCATGTCGCGCCCCACACCAGGGGTTACAGGACCGCGCGGAAGCCGTAGGCTGCCGCGACGTCCGCCTGCGCCCTGTCGCGCGTGGCGAAACCGTAATCCTCTTCAGCGGCGAGTTCCGGCACGGTGAGGGTGGCGGCCGCGATGTGCCAAGCGTCCATCGCACGGATGCCGTAGTCCAGCACGATCCGCAGCGCAGTGCGTTCGACGTCGTCTTGGTTCGCGGTGAGCACAGTGATCGGCCCGCTGTCGTGGTCGATGTCGGCGAACCACAGTGCGAGCAGGTCATCGCGCAAGCCTCGGTGCGCCTTCGCAGCACGGACGAGCGCACCTGGAACCTCGATGCGGGACCACGAGCCGGTGACCAGCACGGTCTCCGGATCATCGAGCAACGCCCGCGCATTGTCATGCCCCGGTTCGTCGGCCAGATAGGCACGGGCGAGCACCGAGGAGTCGGCGTAGACGATCACGCGCGGTCCCGGTCCTCATCGATCAGGTCGTCGAGCATGGGGCCGAGCCCGCGTGTCCGCTCCAGCACTCGCTGCCGATCATCACCCTCCTCGGAGCGACGTCCCGGTGTTGCCAGCGGCGCGGCAAGGAGACCAAGCGCCGCCGCACGAGCCCGGACATGGTGCCGAGGCGAGGTCGCTCCGGCTTGTGTCGCCCGGCTGAGGATCTCGTTGGCGAGCGCATTGACCGATCTCCGTTCACGCTGTGCGCGTTCCGTCAACTGCGCATGCAACTCGTCATCGACACGCAGGAGCAGCTGCTTCATAAGCATGATGATAGCACTCCGTATAATTGATAGCATCGCCTCGCTCAAGGGCTGAGTATAATCGAACATAAGTTCGATCGCTATCTCTGCGGCTCCGCGTGTCGGCGGCCGTCGGGCGCACCCCGAACTGCTCCCGACGGCCGCGCCCCAGACTCAGGGCTTCCCGGACCGACCCGGGTATGGCAGCAGCGCCATCTCCCTCGCGTTCTTGATCGCCGCCGCCACCTCGCGTTGCTGCCTCGGCGTCAGGCCGGTCACCCGGCGCGCCCGGATCTTGCCCCGGTCGCTGATGAACTTCCGGAGCAGTTCGACGTCGGTGTAGCGGACCTCGGTGACGTTCGCGTCGAGCAACATGTTGCGCTTGCGCTTCGGGTATCGCTGTGGTCGTGGCATGGCTACCAGCTCGCTTTCGACACGCCGGGCAGCTCGCCGCGATGCGCCATCTCTCGCAGCCGGATGCGGGACAGCCCGAACGCGCGGTTGTACGCCCTCGGCCTGCCGTCCACGACGTCGCGGTTGCGCAGCCGCGTCGGGCTGGCGTCGCGCGGCATCCGCTGCAACGCCGACACGGCCGCCGCCTTCTCCTCCTGCGACGACGACGGCGACGCGATCACCGCCTTCAGCTCGGCGCGACGTTCGGCGTAGCGCGCCACGATGGCACGCCGCTGGACGTCCTTGGCGATCTTGGACTTCTTCGCCATCAGCGTTCCTCCTTGAACTCGACATGGGCCCGCGCCACCGGGTCGTACTTCCGCAGCACCATGCGGTCGGGGTCGTTGCGCCGGTTCTTGCGGGTCACGTAGGTGTAGCCGGTGCCTGCCGTGGACCGGAGCTTGACGAGCTGACGAATCTCGGCGCGTGCCATCAGCAGCGCACCCCCTTCGCGCGCAGCTCGGCGACGACGGCGTCGATGCCACGCTTCTCGATCGTCTTCATGCCTTTGGTTGACACCCGCAGCCGCACCCAGCGCCGTTCGCTCGGCACCCAGTACCTGCGTGTCTGCAGGTTCGGTTCCCAGCGCCGCGACGTTCGCCGATGCGAGTGCGACACCCGCTTGCCATACCCGGGTTCGCGCCCGGTGACCTGACATACCGCCGACATGGACCCTCCTCTTCGTAATGACATTCGTTTTCAATTACACTACACGGCATGCCAACCGACTCCCGCACCCCGCTGGTGCTCATCAGCGGTCTCGCCCTGACGCCAGCCACCGAGTTCGCCGAACGTTTCCTCGCCCTGCCGGGTACGGCCGTCGTGGAGTACAACCTCCGGCAAGTCACCGAGGGCGTAGTCACGCGCAGGTTGCGGCAGGGCCAGGCGAATCAGCTCAGCGTGCTCGAACTCGCCCACGGCTGCGTGTCCTGCACGCTGCGCCACGACATGCTGCCGCTGCTGCGCAAGCTGTCCCAGCGCCCCGAGGTGCGCCGGATCGCCGTCCGTCTCGACGAGGCGATGGAGCCGGAGCCGGTCTGCTACGCCATGCAGGAGGTGCTCGTCGGCGACGCGCCGCTGGACGACTTCGTGCGCCTCGACGGCGTCTACACCGTCATCGACCGAGGCAGCTGGCTCGACGCGGCAACCGGCGACGACCTGCTCGCGGACCACGACCTCATCGCGAGCCCCGAGGACGAACGCACGCTCGCGCAGGTCGCGATCTCGCAGGTCGAGTTCGCCGACGTGCTCATCGAGGCGGGCAGGGAACCCGACACTTGGACGGCGGCCCGCACCAACGCCGTGCTGGACCGCGTCGCGCCTGGCACGCCGAGGGTGCCGCTGTCCAACCTGGACGCCGCGGGCGCGCTGGCCCGCGTGCCGGACGGCGCCCGGCTCGGCGAGCTGACCGACATGCACGGCGCGCTGCTGCGCGGCCAACCCCCGTTGCACGACGAATGTGGCGTCAGCACCGTGCTGTTCGGCGCAACCCGCCCATTTCATCCCGAACGCCTGCACGAGGCCATCGATGTCTTGCTCGACGGCGTCGTCCGGACACGGGGCAGGGCCTGGGTCGCCAGCCAACCCGACGTCGCGCTCTGGGTCGAGTCGGCCGGCGGCGGTCTCGGCATCGGCCACGCCGGTCCATGGCTGGCGGCGGAGAACGGCCCCGGCTGGCAGAACGTCAGCGACGAACGCCGTGCCCTGGCGTCGTTGCGCTGGGATCCGATGTTCGGCGACCGCGCCCAGGAGCTGGTGATCGTCGCGCACCGGATCAGCGCGTCCGAGATCGAGGCCGCCCTGACCGAGGCCCTACTCACCGACGCCGAACTCGCCGCGGGCGAAGAGGAGTGGCTGCGCTACCCGGACCCGTTCGGCGAGTGGCACACCGACCCGTGCGAGGACTCCCAGGTCCCCGACAACCGCACCGACGCGACCCGCGCCGACGAGGGTGACCGCTGATGGCCGTCCCCAAGCGCAAGAAGTCCCGCGCCAACACCCGCTCCCGACGTTCGCGGTGGAAGGCCACCGCGCCCGACCTGGTGCCGATCACGGTCGCGGGTGAGCGCAAGCTCGTGCCACGCAGGCTGGTGAAGTATTACCAGACGCTCGGCCGGTAACTCGTCACGAACTGTCGGTGCCCGCGGGCACAATGCGGGCATGACCCGCTCCCCTGGCTCGACGCTCGCGACCGCCGACCTGGCAACACCAGTGGGCCGGGTGGCGGTCGCGGTCAGCGACGTCGGCGTCCGCGCGATCGGCTGGGGCTCGGCGGACGAGCTCGCCGAGCACCACGACGTCGTCCCCGACGACACCGGACGCGCCGACGCCGCCCTGGCCCAGCTCGCGGAGTACTTCGCGGGCGAGCGCCGCGCGTTCGACGTCCCGCTTGACTGGGGCGGCGTCACCACGACGCAGCGCCGGGTGTTGCGGGCGCTCTACGACCGCGTCCCCTACGGCAGTTCCGTGACGTACGGCGAGCTGGCGACGTTGTCCGGCACCGGCGTACCCGCGCGGGCGATCGGCTCGATCATGGGCAGCAACCCGATCCCGATCGTCGTGCCGTGCCACCGCGTGCTGGCCCACGACGGTCTCGGCGGCTACAGCGGCGGCGCGGGGAACGGCCTCGAGGTGAAGCGGTGGCTACTCACCCTCGAGGGCGCGCTGCCGCCGACGCTGGACTGGAACCCCGCCGGGCTGCCCGGCTAACCCAGCACGACCTCCGCCGCGGCGCGCAGCCGGGACGCGTCGCCCTGCAGCAGCAACGTCGTCGCGCACGTCTCCCGCCAGCGGTCCAGCTCGTCACGGATCTTGGCCGCCGGGCCGATCAGCGCGACGTCCTCCACCAGCTCGGTCGGGATCTTCGCGGTCGCCTCGTCCTTCCGCCCGTCCAGGTACAGCTCCTGGACAGTGTTCGCGACCGACTCGTAGCCCATGCGTACGAACACCTCGTGGTGGAAGTTCGCCTGCTTGGCGCCCATGCCGCCCATATACAGCGCCAGGTACGGCCGGATCTGGTCGGCGGCGGCCTCGACGTCGTCGTGCACGATCAGCGGCACCGACGCCGCCACCTCGAAGTCGTCCCAGCCGCGCCGCGCACCGGGCCGAGCGAAGCCTTCGGCCAGCCGTTCCCGATAGAACGACTCCATCTTCGGCGAGAAGAAGATCGGGAACCAGCCGTCGGCGATCTCGGCGGCGAGCGAGATGTTCTTCGGCCCCTCCGCGCCCAGGTAGATCGGGATGTCCTCCCGGAGCGGGTGCACGATCGACTTGAGCGGTTTCCCGAGGTTCGCCCCGCCCTGGTAGGGCAGTTGGTAGTGCTTGCCGTCGTAGGTCACCGGCCCCTTGCGCGCCAGGACCTGCCGCACGATGTCGATGTACTCGCGCGTCCGCTCCAGCGGCCTCGGGTACGGCTGGCCGTACCACCCCTCGACGACCTGCGGGCCAGACGCGCCGAGCCCCAGGATGAAGCGCCCGCCGGACAGGTGATCGAGGGTGAGTGCGCTCATCGCGGTGGCCACCGGAGTGCGCGCGGACATCTGCACGATGTTCGTGCCAAGCTTGATCCGCGACGTCGACGCGCCCCACCAGGCCAGCGGCGTGAAGGCGTCGGAGCCATACGCCTCGGCGGTCCACACCGAGTCGAACCCGAGTCGTTCGGCCTCCAGGATCGTCTCCCGCGCGCCCTCCGGCGGACCGGCCGACCAGTACCCGATGTGGTAGCCGAGCTTCACACGATCTCCTTTGATCGAATTCACGCAGCGCGTGCGACGTCAGACTCGCGGCGAATAGTGCTTCGGATCGTCGCGACGTGCAAGGGGCGGCAAGTTCCGCGCCGGGGTTTCCACCAGCGGCGCTTCCGCCGCGCGAACACCGCGAGCGCGCTGCCACCCTGCTCGCGCCCGAGGATGGAACCGCCGCTCGAACGGCAACAACGAGAACATGACGTTGATCACCTTCCCGGCGAACCGGTGCAGCCGGGCGTCCCGTGAGGTCCAGCGATAGCCCAGCCGACGCCGCACCGCGGGATGGTAGAAGCCGACGGACAGCCACACGTACCCGCGCGCGATCGGAATCCGCAGCACCCGCCACAGCGGGTCGGGTACCCACGCCGCGAACGGCGGCTTTGGCAGGTCGGAGAGGTCGAGGACGTCGCGAGTGGCCTTGTTGTCCTCCAGCACCTCGGTGCACATGCGGTCGTAGTAGTCCAGAAAGTCCTCCCACGTCTCCGGCACCGGCCGCATGCTCATGCCGTAAAGCCGGTACCACTGGACGTGCTCGTCGAACAGCCTGCGCTTGTCTGCCTCGCTCAGCCCACCGGCGAACACCTCGGCGGTGTGCAGGGTGACCAGGAAGAACGTCGCGTGCGCCCAGTAGTAGGTGTCCGGGTCGAGCGCGTGGTACCGCCTGCCGTGTTTATCGACGCCCTTGATCGTGTCGTGGTAGCCGCGCACTTGCAGCGCTGTCTCGTGCGCTTTCGGGCCGTCGTAGACCACGCCGCCAATCGGATACAGCGAGCGGAACAGGCGCGCGAAGCGCTCCTCGAAGAAGTGGGAGTGCTCCTCGACGCCCGCACCGAGGCCAGGGTGCATGTTCTGCATCGACCCGGCCCACAACGCGAGCAACAGGCCTCGCCAGTCCCCGAAGTACCGCCACGTCAACGAGTCGGGCCCCAACGGCGTGGGCTCGACCTCACGAGTCCCCCGCTCCGGTGTCGCGAGTCCCGCGTTACGGGGCCGCGAGTCCCGACTTCCCGCATCGCGAGTTCCGTCATCCTGTCGCGCGACGTCGTGGCTCATTCCGGCCCCTTTCCGGGCTCGTCTTCGGCGATCCCTATCTGACTACGCCCGTTGTCACGTTCGGATTGACAACGACCGTAGTCAAGTGAGGAGCGACACCCCGTGACAGCCGCGCAGCGCACCTGGGCAGGAACGACGCTCGCCGACCGCAAGGCGGCGCGACGACGTCAGCTCATCGAGGCGGGGCTGGAACTGCTCGGCACGGCAGGCACGCAGGCGGTGTCGGTGCGTGCGGTGTGCCGCACGGCCAAGCTGACCGAACGCTACTTCTACGAGAGCTTCGCCGACCGCGACGCGCTGCTGCTCGCCGTCTACGACCAGGTCGCCCAGGAGGCCCACGACGCGCTGGTCACTGCCGTACGCGACACGCAGGATGAGCTGACCGCGCTGGTCCGCGCGGCGGTGACATCGTTCGTCGAGCTGATCATCGACGATCCGCGCAAAGGCACGGTGCTACTCCTCGCGCCGCTCACCGACCCCGCACTGATCCGGCGCGGGGCGGAGCTGCTGCCGACGTTCACGACGTTGATCCACGACCAGCTCCCGGCAAGCGACCACACCGAACGGCGGCTGATCGCGGTCGGCGTCACCGGTGCGCTGACGAACCTGTTCATGGCGTATCTGAACGGCACCCTCGACGTTCCCCGCGACCGGCTCGTGGAGCACTGCGTGCGGATGCTGCTCACGGCAGCGCGCGGCGCGCGGTAAGGCCGCCGGCCGCCGTCAGTCCCGCTCGGACGAGCGTCCCACCAGCTGAAAGTCGTTCGGCTTGACCTTGCGGGTGCCCAGCCAGTACTTCCAGGTGAACCCCGGCCAGATCGTCCGGTTCACGCCCTGGGAGTCCAGGTACCACGACGTGCACCCGCCAGTGGTCCAGATGCCATCGGCGAGCTTGCGCTGGATGTCGTCCTGGAACTCGTCCTGCACCTCGGGGCGCACTTCCAACGCGGCGGCCTCGGCGCGCTCGGCGAGCCGGATCGCGTCGAGCACATAGCGGGCCTGCGACTCGATCATGAACACCACGGACATGTGACCGAGTCCGGTGTTCGGGCCGAGTAGGAAGAACAGGTTCGGGAACCCGGCGACGGTGATGCCCTTGTGGGTGGTCATACCCTCGTCGCGCCAGGTCTTCGCCAGGTCCCTGCCACCGACGCCGGTGATCTCGATGTAGTCGAACGCGTCGGTCACGTGGAAGCCCGTGCCGTAGATGATGACGTCGACCTCGTGCTCCTCCCCTGCGGCGTCGACCACGCTGTGCTCGCGCACCTCGGTGATGCCCTCGGTGACGACGTCGACGTTCTCCCTTGCCAGCGCCGGGTAGTAGTCGTTGGCCTGCAACACCCGCTTGCAGCCCATGGTGTAGTCCGGCGTCAGCTTCCGCCGCAGCTCCGGGTCCTTGATCGCGCGCCGCATGTGCCACTTCGCGATCCGCTCAGCGGCGCGCATCAGCGCCGGGTGGCCGTTGAACCCGATGGCGCGGGCCTCGAGGAACCAGTACAGGAACGTACGCACCAGCCGCTGCGTGAACGGCAGCGCGCGGAACAGCGCCTTCGCGAACGCGGGCACCTGGTGGTCCGGCTTCGGCATGACCCACGGCGCGGTGCGCTGGAACAGCGTCAGTTTCTCCACCTCGGGCGCGATCTGGGGCACGAACTGGATCGCGCTCGCGCCCGTGCCGACGACGGCGACGCGCTTGCCCCGTAGGTCGACGTCGTGGTCCCACTCGGCGGAGTGGAACGACGGCCCCTGGAAGCTCTCGACGCCGGCGAGCTTCGGAATGTTGGGGATGTGCAGCGCGCCGACACCGGAGACCAGGAAACGGCCGGTGAAGCTGTCGCCCTTCGTGCTAGTCACCGTCCAGGTCGCGGCGTCCTCGTCCCAGCGGGCGCTGGCCATCTCGACGCCGAAGCGGATGTGGGAGCGGAGGTCGTACTTGTCGGCGACGCCCTTCAGGTAGTCGAAGATCTCCGGCTGGCCGGAGAACGCCCGCGACCAATTCGGATTCTGCTCGTAGGAGAACGAGTACATGTGCGACTGGATGTCGCAGGCACAACCGGGATACGTGTTGTCACGCCACGTGCCGCCGACCTCGTCGGCCTTCTCCAGGATGACGAAGTCGTCGCGGCCGTCCTTGAGCAGTTGGATGGCCATGCCCAGGCCGGAGAACCCGGTACCGACGATAATGACTGTGGCACGCTCGGGCTGCGCCATGCTTCCTCCACACCCTCGGGGCTGCACCTGTGTTACTAGAGGTAACGGTTACCTCCAGGTAGCATGAGCGACCAGCCCTAGCCGTGTCAAGCGCAACTGCAAGCACTCCGCAAGCGCTACAGCGGTTACCATGGACGTTCGAGCAACGGCGCTCACCGCACGACGACGTGCCCATAACCGAACGGATCGGCAGGCTTTCCGCAACGCGGCGGAAACAAGCACGATGCTTCACCGCATCTGAGCGACCTCCAGCTGGGTCGTTCGGACGCGGAGCCTCCAGGCGAGGGTCCACGGGTCAGGTGACCCAGGCCCGGGGTTCGCGGGGGCGGAGCCCCCGCAGGAGCGTCAACCGCACGTGGGATTTCCCACGACTCGGCCCGCAGGTATCCACATAACCCGAATTTCACACTAAAGTAATCTGACCCCGGAAATCCCGGGGACAGCGAACTGCGCGCCTGCGGCCTCCGCCAATCCGGGGGCGACGCCGAGCGCGCATGGACACACGACGAGGTGTGTCAGCAGGTCACACAGTGCGGTGTGATCGCCTGCCTATCGGGCAGCTCAGTCTCACTATCGCGACTCCGGGCGGCATCGTTAGCTGCCGATCTCAGTACCGCTGGATCGGACTAGTCAGCGCGCGATCAGCCGCGACCGGCAGCGCCGACACCCATGGGAGGACGGCCAGCCGTGACCCACCACAACCCCCTTACCCGCAGCGGCGCGGGGCTCTACGACGAGTCTTTCGAGCACGACGCCTGTGGTGTCGCCTTCGTCGCCGATCTCGCGGGAAGGCGCGATCACGACATCGTGCGTAAGGCTCTCGTCGCCCTGCGAAACCTCGAGCACCGCGGTGCGCGCGGCGCCGAACCGGAGACCGGTGACGGCGCTGGCCTGCTGATCCAGGTGCCTGATGCGTTCTACCGCGATGTCGTCGACTTCGAGCTGCCCGAGGCGGGCGGCTACGTGGTGGGCACCGCGTTCCTGCCAGCCGACGACGATGCGCGGGACAAGGCCAAGTCGACCATCGAGCGCATCGCGGCCGAGGAGGACATGCGCCCGCTCGGCTGGCGCGAGCTGCCGGTCGACCCCGAGCACGTGGGTCCGACCGCGGCCACGACCATGCCGCACTTCTCCCAGCTGTTTCTCGCCCCGCGCGACGAGACCGTCACCGGGATGGCGCTGGAGCGGCTGGCGTTCATCGTGCGCAAGCGCGCCGAGCACGCACTCGAGGACCGGAACGTCTACTTCCCGAGCCTGTCGTCGCGCACCATCATCTACAAGGGCATGCTCACCGAGCCGCAGGTGGAGAAGTTCTTCCTCGATCTGCGAGACGAGCGCGTGACCAGCTCGATCGGCCTGGTCCACTCGCGATTCTCCACGAACACCTTCCCGTCGTGGCCGCTGGCGCACCCGTACCGCTATGTCGCCCACAACGGTGAGATCAACACGCTGCGTGGCAACCGCAACTGGATGGACGCGCGCGAGTCGATGCTGGACAGTGACCTGTTCCCCGGCAAGCTGGAGCGGGTCTACCCGATCATCACCAGGGGCGCCAGCGACTCGGCGTCGTTCGACGAGGTGCTTGAGCTGCTCCACCTCGGCGGCCGCCCGCTGCCGCACGCCGTGCTGATGATGATCCCCGAGGCGTGGGAGAACCACGACGAGATGGACCCGGCGCGCAGGGCGTTCTACGAGTACCACTCCACGATGATGGAACCGTGGGACGGTCCCGCCCTGGTCGCGTTCACCGACGGCACCCAGATCGGTGCGGTGCTTGACCGCAACGGCCTGCGTCCCGCCCGTTACTGGGTAACCGAGGACGGCCTGGTCGTCGCCGCGTCCGAGGTCGGCGTGCTCGACATCGAGCCGTCGTCGATCGTGAAGAAGGGTCGCCTCGAACCGGGCAGGATGTTCCTGGTCGACACGGCCGAGGGCCGCATCATCGACGACGCCGAGATCAAGGGCCAGCTCGCCGCGGAGCACCCCTACGGCGCGTGGGTGGAGAAGGGCATGCTGCGCTTGGCGGAACTGCCCGACCGCGAGCGAGAGGTGCCGACGCATTCCTCGCTGGTGCGCCGCCAGCAGTCGTTCGGCTACACCGAGGAGGAGCTGTCGGTGCTGCTCGCGCCGATGGCCCGGGCCGGTGCCGAGCCGATCGGCTCGATGGGCAACGACTCGCCACTCGCACCGCTTTCGGCGCGTTCGCGGCAGTTGTTCGACTACTTCACCCAGCTGTTCGCGCAGGTCACCAACCCGCCGCTGGACGCCATCCGTGAGGAGATGGTGACCGCCCTCGGCGCGCAGCTCGGCACCGAGCCGAACCTGCTCGAGGCAGGGCCGGAGCACGCCCGCAAGATCGTGCTGCCGTTCCCGGTGCTGGACAACGACGAGCTCGCCAAGCTCATCCACATCAACGACGACGGCGACCTGCCGGAGTTCCAGTCGGTCACCATCGACGGCCGCTATCCGGTTCACGGCGGCGGCGAGGCGCTGGTGCGCAGGCTGGACGAGATCCGTAGTGAGGTCGTCGAGGCCATCCACGACGGCGCGCGGGTGATCGTGCTCTCCGACAGGGGCGTCGACGCCGAGAACGCACCGATCCCGTCGCTGCTGCTGACCGGCGCGGTCCACCACCACCTGGTGCGGGAGAAGCTGCGCACGCAGGTGGGCCTCGTCGTTGAGTCCGGTGACGCCCGCGAGGTGCACCACATCGCGCTGCTGATCGGTTTCGGCGCGGCCGCGGTGAACCCGTACCTGGCGATGGCCACCGTTGAGGAGATGGCCGAGCGCGGCATCCTGGGCGACACCGACCCGAAGCACGCCACCCAGAACCTCATCAAGGCGCTGGGCAAGGGTGTACGCAAGACGATGTCGAAGATGGGCGTCTCGACCGTCGCCTCCTACACCGGCGCGCAGATCTTCGAGGCGTTCGGACTCGGCGAGGAGGTCATCGAGTCCTGCTTCACCGGCACGACATCGCGGCTGGGCGGCGTCGGCTTCGACACCCTCGCCGAAGAGGTCGCGCAGCGGCACCGGGTCGCGTTCCCGGCCGACGGTGTGCACGCCAGCCACCGCGAGCTGGAGTTCGGCGGTGACTACCAGTGGCGTCGTGAGGGCGAGCACCACCTGTTCAACCCGCAGACGGTGTTCAAGCTCCAGCACTCCACCCGCTCGGGCAAGTACGACATCTTCAAGGAATACACCAAGTCGGTTGACGACCAGGCCGAGAAGCTGATGACGCTGCGCGGCCTGTTCGAGCTGAAGGAGGGCGTGCGCCCGCCGGTGCCGATCGAGGAGGTCGAGCCGGTCGAGTCCATCGTCAAGCGGTTCTCCACCGGCGCCATCTCCTACGGCTCGATCTCCAAGGAGATGCACGAGACCCTCGCGATCGCGATGAACCGGCTCGGCGCGAAGTCGAACACCGGTGAGGGCGGCGAGGACGTCGACCGCCTCTATGACCCGGAGCGGCGCAGTGCGATCAAGCAGGTCGCGTCCGGCCGATTCGGCGTGACCAGCGAGTACCTGGTCAACGCCGATGACATCCAGATCAAGATGGCCCAGGGCGCGAAGCCGGGCGAGGGTGGCCAACTGCCCGGCACCAAGGTGTACCCGTGGATCGCGACGACGCGGCACTCGACGCCGGGCGTCGGGCTGATCTCACCGCCGCCGCACCACGACATCTACTCCATCGAGGACCTGGCGCAGCTCATCCACGACCTGAAGAACGCCAACCCGAACGCCCGCATCCACGTGAAGCTGGTGTCCGAGGTCGGTGTCGGCACGGTCGCGGCTGGTGTGTCCAAGGCGCATGCCGACGTCGTGCTGATCTCGGGTCACGACGGTGGCACCGGCGCCTCGCCGCTGTCGTCGATCAAGCACGCGGGTGCGCCGTGGGAGCTGGGGCTGGCCGAGACGCAGCAGACGCTGCTGTCCAACCGGCTGCGGGACCGGATCGTGGTGCAGACCGACGGTCAGCTCAAGACCGGCCGCGACGTGATCGTCGCCGCGCTGCTCGGCGCCGAGGAGTACGGCTTCGCGACCGCACCGCTGGTCGTCTCGGGCTGCATCATGATGCGGGTCTGCCACTTGGACACCTGCCCGGTCGGTGTCGCCACGCAGAACCCGAAGCTGCGGGAGAAGTTCTCCGGCAAGGCCGACTACGTGGTGAACTTCTTCGAATACATCGCCCAAGAGGTGCGGGAGTACCTCGCGGCGCTTGGCTTCCGCTCGCTGGACGAGGCGATCGGCCACGCCGAGATGCTCGACACCAGCAAGGCGGTCGACCACTGGAAGGCCAAGGGACTAGACCTGTCGCCGATCTTCCACGTGCCGGAGATCTCCGAAGGCGCGGCGCGCCACCAGGTCGTGGGCCAGGACCACGGCCTCGACAAGGCGCTGGACAACACGCTGATCCAGCTCGCTGAGGGAGCGCTCAACGAGGGCACCCCGGTCAAGCTGGAGCTGCCGGTGCGCAACGTGAACCGCACCGTCGGCACCATGCTGGGCCACGAGCTGACCAAGCGCTGGGGCGGCGAGGGCCTGCCGGACAACACCATCGACGTGACGTTCACCGGAACCGCGGGCCAGTCGTTCGGCGCGTTCGTGCCGAAGGGCATCACGCTGCAGCTGATCGGCGACGGCAACGACTACGTCGCCAAGGGTCTCTCCGGTGGCCGGGTCATCATCCGGCCACACGACGACGCGCAGTTCGTCGCCGAGGAGAACCTGATCGCCGGCAACGTCATCGCCTACGGTGCGACCGGCGGCGAGCTGTATCTGCGCGGCAAGGTCGGTGAGCGGTTCTGCGTCCGGAACTCAGGTGCGACCGCCGTCGTCGAGGACGTCGGTGACCACGGCTGCGAGTACATGACCGGCGGCAAGGTCGTCGTGCTCGGCGGTATCGGCCGCAACTTCGCGGCGGGCATGTCGGGCGGCATCGCCTACATCCTCGACCTGGAGGCCAAGCGGCACCGGGTCAACACGGAGATGGTCGACCTCGACCCGCTGGACGACGACGACCGCGAGTTCCTGCGCGATGCCGTCGAGCGGCACTACGCCGAAACCGGCTCAACCGTCGCGCACCGGCTGCTGACCGACTTCGACACCGCCGTGGAGCGGTTCGGCAAGGTCATGCCGAAGGACTTCAAGCGCGTGCTCGCCGCGCAGGCTCAGGCCGAGCGCGATGGCCGCGACATCAACGAGGCGATCATGGAGGCGGCGCATGGCTGACCCCAAGGGTTTCATGACCACCGAGCGGGAGGTGCCGAAGACTCGGCCGGTGCCGCTGCGACTGAAGGACTGGCGCGAGGTCTACGAGGACCCGGCCGAGTTCGCCCAGGGCAAGCTGCCCAAGCAGGCTGGCCGCTGCATGGACTGCGGCATTCCCTTCTGTCACGAGGGCTGCCCGCTAGGCAACCTGATCCCGGACTGGAACACGCTAGTCTGGCGGGACGACTGGGCCGACGCCATCGAGCGGCTGCACGCGACCAACAACTTCCCGGAGTTCACCGGAACGCTGTGCCCCGCGCCGTGTGAGTCGGCGTGCGTGCTCGGCATCAACGACGACCCGGTGACGATCAAACGCGTCGAGATCTCGATCATCGACCGCGCCTGGGACGAGGGCTGGGTCAAGCCGGTGTTGCCGGAGACCAAGACCGGCAAGAAGGTCGCGGTCGTCGGTTCCGGCCCCGCTGGGCTGGCCGCCGCGCAGCAGCTGACCCGCGCGGGACACGACGTCGTCGTGTTCGAGCGGGCCGACAAGATCGGTGGCCTGCTGCGCTACGGCATTCCCGAGTTCAAGATGGAGAAGTTCCGGCTGGACCGGCGGCTCGACCAGATGCGGGCAGAGGGCACCGAGTTCCGCACCGAGGTCAACGTCGGCGTCGACGTCACGGCGGCGCGACTGCGCGAGGAGTACGACGCGGTGGTGCTGTCCGGCGGCGCGACGCAGTGGCGGGACCTGCCGATCCCAGGCCGCGAGGCGGAAGGCGTCTACCAGGCGATGGAGTACCTGCCGCCCGCGAACAAGGTCGCCAGCGGTGACCTGGCGGACACGCCGATCAGCGCCAAGGACAAGGACGTCGTCATCATCGGCGGCGGCGACACCGGCGCCGACTGTCTCGGCACGGCCCACCGGCAGGGCGCGCGATCGGTGACGCAGCTGGAGATCATGCCGAAGCCACCGGAGTCGCGCGGCGAGGCGAACCCGTGGCCGACGTATCCGATGATCTACCGGACCTCCTCGGCACACGAGGAAGGTGGCGAGCGGGTCTTCTCGGTCAACACCCAGGAGTTCCTCGCCGACGACGACGGCAAGCTGCGGGCGATCAAGCTCGTCGACGTCGAGCGCGTCGACGGCCGCTTCGAACCGGTTCCCGGCACGGAACGCGAGATCCCGGCACAACTGGTGACGCTGGCGATGGGCTTCGTCGGCCCGGAGAAGGGCGCGCTGCTGGAAGACCTGGGCGTCGACTACGACGAGCGCGGCAACGTGGCGCGTGACCAGGACTACCAGACCAATGTGGACGGCGTGTTCAGCGCCGGTGACATCGGCCGGGGTCAGTCCCTGATCGTGTGGGCGATCGCCGAGGGCCGCGCCGCCGCGGCCGGGGTGGATGCCTACCTGACCGGCAGGGACGTGCTGCCCCGCCCGATCAACCCGACCGATCGCCCGATCGCGTAACCCGCGGCCACCGGTCGGCGACCGCACCACGGCCACCGGTCTACCGCATCCCCCGAACGCGGCCCGCTGACAATGGCGTCAGCGGGCCGTTTCTCGCGGACCACTACGAGAATCAACGCGCCGGTCGGGGGCGGCGAATCCACCATGCTGGATGTCGAATCATTGGGGTGGTACGCACGTCTTCTCGCCGTCGATCTCCACGCAGATGGCGGCCGACGGTGGCGCCGGAGCGTGCAGCTCGAGACGGCGGATATTGTCGGACGGCCCGGAACGCTCGAAGTGAGCGTATTTGAGCACCGCGACGACATACTCCTCGACGCCGGTCGGGTTGGCCGTTACTCGGACTTCCGATCCCGTCTCGCTCCTGTCCGCCGTCGAACAGGACGCCCGCGTAATCACGATCCGTGTTCCCACGGGAGTCAGGGTGGTCTCGGACTCTTGATCGACCATCACCACGTCGTCATCGCACCGAGGATCGTGGGATGCGGCAGCCGACTTCTGACCCAGTTCGGACGCTCCCACCACCGCCGAGGCGATCAGAAGCGGCAGCACCGCCAGCGTCGTAGCGATCCGTCGACGATTTTCCCTCATGTCCATCTCCTTCCCCGGGGGTTACGTCATCCCCGGTCCGCCCAGGAGTACGGAGCACAATGCCGCCACTGACAGCCGCGGCGAGATTTTATGGCTGGGCCTCACCCGAGCGTCGACGACGTGCCCGTGGGTGGAGACGGCGTCGCGGCCTGATCCGGCTCGCAAGACACGAGACGGCACGGGAGCATGGGGCCGGTGGCATCGCTGCGCCCGTCGATCACGACCGTCCCAACGGGAGTGTCGATCGTGACCCGGTGGCTGCTCTGCGGACCGCCGCGGGGATCAGGATGAACCGCCAACTCGTGCCGCACCTCCGGCACCGGGCCATCGTGGCGCGGAGGTGGCGACCCGGAGTCTCGCCGCTCGCCCGTTTCGCGCGCGGTCGACGACGCCGGCCGCGACGATCGTGCCGTCGAGTTCGGCGAGCTGGTGGAGCTCGGCCGCTGCTCGATGGATTGTTCAGCGGCCGCCCTCGGTGGTGGGGATTCGGTGCTGTTCACCGCGCTCCCACCGACAAGGCCCGTGCTCACCGCCGCGACCGTGGCGACGGTGGCTGCCGATGTCGTGGTGAGCTGCCTGCGAACCGCCCTGACGGTCACCACGACGCCGACCCACGCCGCGACGAAGCCGCGCCGGAGCACGGCGAGGTGATCCTGACACCGCCGCCGAGCGCGTGATGTTCGCTGATGCACCGCCGGCAGCGCGACACCGGTCCGCTGCGCGATCGCGCTGGGACTCATCTCCTGCCAATACCGCATCACCAACATGTCCCGATCACTTGGCGACAGCGCCGCGAGTGCCCGATGGATATCGGTGTGATCATCTCGAGTGATGACCGCGTCGGCGGCGTCGGCGACATCTGGCGTGACCGCGCGCGCCAACATTCGCCGCTCGGCGCGACGTCGCCGTTGCCCGTCGGCCACGACCCGTCGTGCGATCGTGAAGATCAGCGGCTCGAGCGGCTGGTCGGGGTCGATCCGAGACCACATCGCCCAGAGCCGCATCAACGTCACCTGCGTGGCGTCCTCGATGTCCTCGATGCTGAGCTCGCCCTGTCCCTTGGCGCGCACGTACCCAAAGATCCGGCCCCGGTACCGGCGGCAGAAATCGCCAAAACCGTCGTCCCCCACATCCACCACCTATTTCACTGAGTGATTCATATGTATTAGCAGGGAACCTATTATCCGAATTTCGCATGTCCTCGTCAAAGGACATTCGACGTGATGGCGCCTACAGACCGGTATCCACACCGGACCGCCCCGCGTTAGTTTACGCGTGAGTAGGTTTGGAGGATCGGTGCTGCAGTTTCTGACAAAACCCATGGCCACAGCGGCCCGCAACGCCTGGGCATTGGCGTTCGGCGATGGTGTGGAGCCACCGCACGCCACGCCGTCGATGGTGGTCCACGACGAACCGCACCAAGTGCTGCGCCGATTCACCGAGCCGTCCTCGTCCACGGCACCGGATGCCGTGCCATCGCCGGTGCTGCTCGTGCCACCGCTCGCCGCGCCCGCGAGTTGCTTCGACCTGCGCGAGGGCCACAGCGTCGCTGAGTTCCTCGTCGGCACCGGCAGGCGCACCTACCTGGTCGACTACGGCGAGATCGGCTTCGCCGACCGGCACATGGCTATGGAGGACTGGATAGACGAGATCATCCCCAACGCCGTCCGCCGCACCTCCAACGCCGAGGACGGCGCGAGTGTCGACGTCGTAGCCTGGTCCATCGGCGGCACGCTCAGTCTGCTGGCCGCCGCAGCGCACCATGACCTACCGATCCGCTCGATCACGGCCGTTGGCAGCCCAATCGACTACGGCAAGCTGCCGATGCTGCGACCGTGGCGACGGATCGGCAGGCTCACCGGTGGCGAGCCCGTCACCAGCGTCTACCGGCTCGCGGGCGGCATCCCCGGCACGCTGGTACGCACCGCGTTCAGCGTCACCGCGCTGGATCGCACACTCACCAAGCCGGCGTTCATCGCCCGCAACCTGCTCGATACCGACGCGCTCGGCAAGATGCAGGCGGTCGACCGTTTCATATCCGCGATGCCCGCCTACCCTGGCCGGTTCTACGGCCAGGTCAACGGCAGGCTCATGATCCACAACGATCTCGCGCGCGGGACGCTGAAGCTCGGCGGGCGCCGGATCGATCTCGCCAACGTGTCGGTTCCGGTGCTGCTCGTCGCGGGCACCACCGACGTCATCACCACTGAGGCGGCGGCGCGCGGCGGCGTCGCGGTGCTCACCGGCACGTCAGTGCGGTTCGAGACGACGAGGGGCAGCCACCTCGGCATCCTCACCGGTCCAGAGGCGCGCCAGACAACGTGGCGCTACCTCGATGAGTTCCTCACCGCTCAGGATGGGCCCGCACCACAAGTACCGGACAACGCGCGTGGTGCAGCAGAGCCTGGCTCGTCGAACCGAGCAGCAGCCCGCTGAAGCCGCCCCTGCCCCTGCTGCCGACCACGACCAGGCACGCGGACTCGCTCCACTCCAGCAGCCGCTCGCGCGGTTTCGACCGCACCAGATCGCGCTCGACGGTCACATCGGGATAACGCTCGGTCCACCCGGCGAGCCGCTCCGCCAGCACGCGCTCCTCGGCTTGGTCCAGTGGCTCCCAGTCGTGGGCCATCCTGGTCTCACTGAACACGGCCTTCGCGTCGCTGTCGGTGTAAGCGTGCATCGCGACCAGCCGCACCCCGCGATACGCCGCCTGCTCGAACGCGCATCCCAGCGCGTGCTCGCTGAGTTCGCTGCCGTCCACGCCGACGACGACGGGTGCGTCGGCGCGATCGACGTCGCCTCGCACCGCGATCACCGGGCAGTGCGCGTGCGCGGCCAGCGTGATGGTCGTTGAGCCGAGCAGCACTCCGGTGAACGTACCCCGGCCCGACTCGCCGAGCACGATGCTGCGTGCGGAGCTCGACGCCTCGATCAGCGCGATCACCGGCGGGTCGGTCGTGGACTCCGCGCTGACCTCGATGCCCGGCGCCGCCTCCGCCGCGGCGCTCTCGGCATCGCGGAGCACGTTCTCCGAGTCCTGTTCGAGCAGATGGAACAGCTCCGTGGACGGTGAGATCGCCCCACCGGGAAAGAACTCCGGCACCCCGATGGCATGCACGACTCGTAGCCCGACACCGTGCCCCGCGGCTTCACGGGCGGCCCAGCGCACCGCGCGTAGCGCCGGTTCCGACCCGTCGACGCCCACCACGACCGGCCCGGTCCACTCCTGGTGCTCCTGTGTCATCGCCGCCTCCCGCCGTGCAGACGTGTTCGATATCAACTTTCCCAGACCCATGGCGGGCATGGAAGCCGACCCACGTCCGTCACCAGCACGAACAAGACACGATGTGGACACTCGCATGGGTTGTGCGGTGGTCGCCGATCGCGCACCGTTGACACATGGCGTCGCGGTCTCGCGTGCTCCTGTTCGTGCTGCTGCTCATCACAGCGGCGACGGCGCTGCGCGTCCCCGCACCCGGCCCATCGATGCCCGCCGCCGATCGCACCCCGACCACCGTCGTCATCGGATGGTTGATCGTGCTGATCGCCCCAGCACTACTGGTGCTGCTGTACGCGGGCCTGCGCTACCGGTCTCCTCCCCCACGTCCGCCCGCACGACCACGGCTCATGCGCCCCAAAGCGGGTGCCGTCCCGCTGGCGCTCGCCGCGCTGCTCGCCGTCACGGCGGCCCTTGCCGCTTTGCCACGGCTACTGCCACCCACCCGGACCACGGTGCGTGGTGGGGACGAGAGCCGCAGCGGCCCGGAGACGTCGGCACCCGCGTCGCCGCCACAAGCAGAACCAGCGGGCACCGGCGGTTCAGCACTTGAGGTCGCGGGGACGGCAGTGGCCGTCGCGCTGCTGCTCCTGCTGGCCGTCGCCGCGCTACGCGCGCGACCGTCCGTACCTCACGACGTCCCTCGCCCTGAGACGTCCGCGCGCACCGGTACGGGGTCGCAGCCGCTGGTCGCCGCGGCTGGGGAAGCACTCACCGCCATCGACTCCCCCGGCACTGATCCGCGCACCGCGATCATCGACTGCTACGCGGCGATGGAACGGGCTCTGGCCGAGGCGCCCGCCGCCGCGCCACGACCCGCGGACGCTCCAGCGGACGTGCTGCGCAGAGCGACCGAACAAGGCCAGCTCAGCGTGGGCACCGGAAGCACACTGCTTGACCTGTTTCACGAGGCGCGCTACAGCACGCATCCCATGACCGAAGCCGATCGCGGCGCCGCCTCGGCGACGCTGCGCGCGATCCTCGCCGAGCTCGGGAGGCCCCGATGGCGGCCATCATGACCACCACCGTGCTCAACGCCGTCGCGAACGGCGTCGCCGTCCTCCTGCTCATCGGTGCGGCGCTGTGGCTGGCCTCGCGCGCCGTGCCGCGCATCGTCCCGGCGGAACCCGCCGTCGACGCGGCTGATCTGGACTCCACGCTCGCGCACGCGCAGGTCACGGTGAGCTGGGCGTCCGGGACACGGCGGGACTGGGACCGCCATGTCAGGCCGGTGCTCGCCAGGCAACTCGACGAGGTACTCGGACCTCGCCGCGGTGACGATTCCCGCCGCGCGGCGGGCGAGCTGCTGTTCGGGCCCCGGCTGTGGCCGTTGGTCGACCCGCACGACGCCTTCACCACCCGGCTCGACGCCCCTGGTCCCGGCAGGGACGCGCTCGCCGCCATCCTCGACCGCCTGGAGTCGGCATGAGCGAGACCGACACCGCGACCGCGGCGACCACGGCGCGAGCCCGCGAGGTGCTGGCCGAGATCGAACGCGCCGTCGTCGGCAAGCGCGACGCCCTTGAGTTGATCTTGACCGGCGTGCTCGCGCACGGCCACATCCTGATCGAGGACCTGCCAGGTATGGGCAAGACGCTGATCGCCCGGTCGTTCGCGACCGTGTTCGGGCTCGAGTTCACGCGGGTGCAGTTCACTCCCGACCTACTGCCGGCGGACCTACTCGGCTCCACCGTCTACGAGCAGGCCACCGGCGAGTTCGTGCTGCGCAAAGGACCGGTGTTCACCCACCTGCTGCTGGCAGACGAGGTCAACCGCACGCCGCCGAAAACCCAGTCGGCCCTGCTCGAAGCGATGGCCGAGGGGCAGGTCAGCATCGACGGCGTCACGCACCGGCTCGCGGAGCCGTTCCTGGTGCTGGCCACGGACAATCCGATCGAGTACGAGGGCACCTACCCGCTGCCTGAGGCGCAGCTCGACCGGTTCTGCCTGCGGGTGCGGTTGGGCTACCTTCCCGCGGACGGTGAGGTGGAGATGCTGCGACGCAGGCTCCGGCGGGGTGCGGAGCCGGAGCGGTTGCGTGCTGTGCTCACACCCACCGACCTGCTGCTGATGCGGGAGTCGGTGGAGTCGGTATCGGTACACGCGGACATCCTCGGCTACGTCGTCGCGTTGGCCGACGCCACCAGGAACCATCACCAGGTCGATGTCGGCGTCAGCCCGCGCGCCGAACTGGACCTGGTGCAGCTGGCCAGAGCCAGAGCGCTGCTCGCGGGCCGCGACTACGTCATCCCCGAGGACGTCAAGGCGCTGGCAAGCTCCGCGTGGGCGCACCGCGTGGCGCTGCGCCCCGAGATGTGGGTGCGCCGGGTGCGTCCGGAACAGGTGCTCGCCGAGCTGCTGGATCGGCTGCCGGTACCCCGGATCGGACCAGGAAAATGACCGGCGCGACGCGGTACGCACCGGCCGCGTCCGTCAACTGGCGGCCGTCACCCCTGGCGGTGACGCTGACCGTGCTCGCGTCGGCGACGCTGATCGGGGCCGTGCTCTTGCGGCGGGTGGAGTTCCTCGCCTTCGCCGCGCCACTGTTGGGGGCGCTACTCAGCGCGGGACGCCCTTCCGGCCACGTCGAGGTGAGCAGCGATCGCGATGAGGAGCACTGCTTCGCGTCGGAGTCCGTCGACTTCGCGGTGAGCGTCACCGCTGCCGGCTGCGTCGTGGAACGGGTGTCGGTCACCGGTGCGGACGTCGACGTCGTGGATACCGTCGTCACCTGGACATCCGGCGGTACCGTCGTGCGCTGCCAGGTGCGGGCGCCGTCGTGGGGCCGGTTCGCGCCCACCGTGACGATCGCGCTGCGGGCGGCGTCTGGGCTCCGCACCGCGACGGTGGTACGGCATCCAGTGCGACTGCGGGTGTATCCACACCCTGAGCCCATGCGTACGGCCCCGCGCACCACGGACCTTCCCGACCGCATCGGCGCACATATCGGCAGGAGACTCGGAGCCGGCGTCGAGTTCGCGGGCATCCGGCCCTATGTGCCGGGTAATCAGCTGCGCATGGTGAACTGGCACGCCAGCGCACGGCGGGGCAGGCTGCACGTCACCGAGCGGCTGGCGGAGCGGTCGGCGACCGTGGTCGCGCTCATCGACGCCTGGGCGCTGCGCTCCCCCGGTGGCTGCCCACCGCCCGTGCGACAGGCGTGTTCGCTCGCCGTCGCGGGCGCGACCCAACTGGCGCGGGCAGCGCTGCGGCGCGGCGACCAAGCAGGCGTGATCGCGCTGGGTGGTCCGCTGTGCTGGGTCCGCCCGGACATCGGGCGGCGGCAGTTCTATCGGATCGCCGACGCGGTGCTCGACACGATCCCCGCCGAGGGCGACACCGCGTCTCGAACGGGCCACAGCGATCTGCTACCACGCGGCATCCTGCCGCCGTCCGCGCTGGTCGTCGCGTTCACACCGCTGCTGGACAGCCGCATCGCGACGACACTCAACGACGTCCGGCTGCGCGGGCACGCCGTCGCGGTGGTCGACGTACTGCGGGACTTACCAACGCGGGGCGAGACCGACCCGCTGGTCGGCGCCATGTGGCGCTGGGAACGCACCACGATGTACCGCAACTTCGGGCTACTCGGCATCCCGGTCGTCGCGTGGCCGCACGACTCCACTGTGGACGAAGCACTTGCCCCCCTCGCGCTCCGTCCCCTCACGGTACGGCGGCCGTCGCCATGACGGTGCCGCTCGCGCTGGCAGCCGGTGTCACGACACTGGCACTGCTGATCGCTGCCAGCGGCGGCAGGAAGGCGAGCGTGCGGTTGCGCGAAGGCGTGGGGCTGCTGCCGGGCGTGGCACTGGCTTGCGCCACGGTGTTGGTGGCTGATGCCCTGCCCGGCCTTCCTCCCTGGGCGTGGCTCGGCGCGGTGGGCTCGGTCGCCACCGCCGCGCTGCTGTTGACCGCGCTGCCGTCGCGCTAGATCGAGGCTTATGGCGCGGCTGTCCCGGCGCCCCGCACAGGGTGCGCTCAGCCCCGGACGATCTCGCCAAGGCTGGCCATCGCGTCGGTCAGCTGAGTGTCGCTGAGGTACGGCGCGGGACCGAACCGTAGGTACGCGCCCCTGGCGTCGGTGCGCACGCCCCGCTCCCCCAGTGCCGCTTGCAAGCCCTGGGCGTCCCGGCACCGCAGCGCGAGGAACCCGCCGTACTCACTGAGCGGCGCCATACGGTCCCTGGTGACGACGTCGGACGGCAACGCCAGTTCGTCGAACGTCGTAGCGAGCACACCAAGCTGGTGCTGGGCGAGCTCACGTAGGAACGCCGGGACCAGGCCGTGCTCGTCTCGGAACCGCAGCACCCGCGCGGCGCGGTAGTGACTGGTTGGGTCATACGTCGATCCCGCGTACCGGCCAGCACCGTTCGGGTACCGCACCAGGCCTGGCGACTTCTCCTCCGCCAGTTCCCCGAACTCGGCGAACCATCCGGTGATGACCGGCCGGAACCGGTCAGCGTGCGGCGGCAGCCGCAGGAAACAGTTCCCCTCACCGAGCTGCAGGTACTTGTACCCGCCACCGGTCACCCACGCGTCGGAAAGTCCCAGCGCGGCGAGGTCCACCTCAACGACACCGAGCGCGTGGTAAGCGTCCACCAGCAGTTCCGCGCCCTGCCGCGCGCACGCGGCGGCCACGACATCGAGCCCGTCGACGATTCGCGCGGTCTCGAACAACACCAATGAGACCAGCGCGGCGGCGGTGCCATCATCCACTTCGGACGCGATGCGTTCGGCGAGGGTGTCCGCCGGTTCCGCCGGGACCCGCACCACCTCGATGCCTTCCTCCGCCAGCCGTCCGAGCTGCCTGCGCAGTGTGTGGAACTCGCCGTCGGTAGTGACCAGGCGGGGCCTGCGCCGCAGGTCCAACGCGGACAGGAACCGCAGCACGAGATCGTGCGTGCTGGCACCGAGCGCGATCTCCCCGCCGGGGTCGCCCAGCAGCCGCCGGTAGCCATCGGCCACCTCCTCGGCCTTCGCCGCGGCGCGGTCCCACTTGCCGTCGACGTACTCGGCCGCGTCCGTGGCCGCCTCGATCTGTCCCTCCAGCGCGACGTCGGGCCACGCCTGGTGCGAGTGCCCCGTCAGCAACAGCCGCTCGGTGACACGGAACCGCGAGTAGTGCTCCGCCAGCGCGTTTGGCGCATGCGCCAGATCTTCGATGCCGTACCCGCTCACAGCTTGCTCCGCACCGCCCACAGGTCGGGAAACGCCGGTTTCCCGACGGTGGTCCGCAGGTACGCCGCGCCGGACGACCCGCCGGTGCCCGCCTTGTCACCGATGGTGCGCTCGACCATCTTGACGTGCCGGTAGCGCCACTCCTGGAACCCCTCGTCGAGGTCGACCAGGTTCTCGCACACCGTCGCCGGACCGGCGTCGTCGGAGTACACCCGCAGCAGCAGTTCCTGCACCTCCTCCGACGGCTCAAGCGGCCGCGTGACGTCGCGGTGCAACGCGGCGTCGGGGACGTCGTAGTCGTGCACGGCGAGGTAGCGCAGGAAGGAGTCGAACAGCGATGGGCGCGCCATCCGCGTCGCGATCCGTTCGCGAGCGACCGTGCCCTCCGGGTAGTGTTCGAACACCCGCCGATCGCGCCTGCCGAGCACCGCCTCCAGCTCTCGGAACTGTCCTGACTGGAACCCGCTGGACGCGTCGAGCCGCTCCCGGAAGCTGAGGAACTGGCTCGGCGTCATGGTCTCCAGGACGTCGATCTGCGCGACGACGACCTTGAGGATGGTCAGCGCGCGCCGCAATGTGCGCACCGCGTGCGGAGTGTCGCCCGCGTCGAGCCGCACCTGGAGGTGGTCGAGTTCGTGCAGCAGTTGTTTGAACCACAACTCGTAGACCTGGTGGATGACGATGAACAGCATCTCGTCGTGCTCGTCGGAACGGGGATGCTGTGCGTTCAGGACGTCGTCGAGCGCGAGGTAGGACGTGTAGGTCAGGGCGGCGTGCTGGTCGGTCACGGGGTGGTCACCTCATCAAAGTGGCGCTGCGCCGCTGGTGCCAGCGCGGCGTACAAATCGTGGAACAGCGCGACGGCATCGGCACGCTGACGGGGAGCGGCGATCAGCTCCTCGGGAAGTTCCGGGTCGCGGAACGGGAATTGCCTGAACGTGTGTACCAAACGGGTGCGCAGCAGGAACGCGGACCTGTCGTCGGCGGCGGACGCCCCGTCGAACTCGGCGACGAACGCGGCGTAGGACTCGGCGAGCGCATCGAGGTCCCACGCCCGCGTGATGAGCGCGCGGGCGTCGGCCATGCCGTCGGGTGAGCACCGCAGCAACCCCGCGTGCTCGCGGACGTCCAAGTCGTCGAGCAGGCCGCTCACCGGACCTAGCACGTCGCGCACCGCGAGCCAGGTGCCGTCCTGGATCGGGCCGAACCCGAGGAACCGCAGCCGTCGCACCAGCGCCTCCCGTGCGCGCCGGTGGGTGTCGGGGATGCCGTGCCAGAGCAACGTCCAGTGCTCGGCGGGCGTGCCGTTGGCGCCGAGCGTGAAGATGCGGCTGTCACCTTCCGCGAGCACCGCGCGCGCCCGGTCGGTGAGCGTGTAATACACCAGCCTGCCTTGCTTGCGGCGGGCGATCAGGTCGCGGCGGGCGAGCCTGGTCAGCGCCACTCGTGCCGTGCCCTCCCGGAAGCCCATCTCGGCGAGCAGCGCGACGAGGCCACCCGCCCACACCTGGCCGTCCTCGCGCGGCCACACGTAGGCGCCGAGCAGGGTCATCACCAGCTCCTGCGGGGTCGGGTCGAAGCGCATCCCCCGCGCACCGTCTGCCTGCACACCTCAACTCTATACACAACACCGCGCTCCGCTGTAATGTGAATCTCATGGAGATCGGGGTCGGGCTCCCCAACACCACTCCCGGCGCGACCGGAGCACTGCTCACCGACTGGGCGCGCCGCGCTGACGCTGGCCCTTTCGGCTCGCTGGCCGTACTGGATCGCCTCGTCTACGACAGCGTCGAGCCGTTCGCCGCGCTGTCTACCGCCGCCGCCGTGACCGACCGCGTCCAGTTGGCGACGATGATCGCCATCGGCCCACTGCGCCCCGCCGCACTGCTGGCGAAGCAGGCCGACGCGGTGCACCGACTCGCCGACGGCCGGTTCACGCTCGGGCTCGGTATCGGCGCGCGCCGCGACGACTACACGGCAGCGGGCGTCGACCACCGCCGCCGGGGTGCGCTGTTGTCGGAACAACTCGCTCACCTACGTGGCAACGACTATCCCGGTGAGGTCCTCGTCGGTGGCAACAGCGGTCCCGCGTTCGCGCGCATGGCCCGCTACGCCGATGGCTACGCCCACGGCGGCGGCCCGCCCCGTGCGTTCGCGTCGGCGGCGACCAAGGCGCGAGCGGCATGGCGCGACTTGGGCAGGCCCGGCGCACCCCGTCTGTGGGCGCAGGGCTACTTCGCGCTCGGCGACGACGACACCGTCAAGGCGGGCTGCGACTACCTGCGCGACTACTACGCCTTCACCGGCCCGTTCGCGGAGACCATCGCCTCGGCCAACCTCACCACCGGCAGGGCGATCAAGGACTTCGTGCGCGGCTACGCGGCCGAGGGCTGCGACATGCTCGTGCTGCTGCCCACGGTGTCCGATGTGGACCAGATCGACCGGCTCGCTGAGGTGATCGGATGAAGGTCACCATCGTCGGTGCCGGCCCGTCCGGGCTCTACCTTGGCATCCTGCTGGCGAAGGCCGAGCAACGGCACGAGATCACCGTGCTGGAGCGCAACCCGGCGGACGCGACGTTCGGCTGGGGCGTCGTGTTCTCCGAGGAAACCCTTGGCGCGCTGCGCGACGCGGACTACTCCAGCTACCTCGACATCACCGACACGTTCGCCCGATGGGACGCCATCGACATCTCCTACCGCGACACCGTGTTGCGCTCGCGCGGTCATGCCTTCTCCGCCATCGCACGCAAGCAACTGCTGGCGATCCTGCAGCGCAGGGCAGCTGAGCTGGGCGTGATTCAGCGCTTCGGCCACGAGATCACCGACGTCGAGGCGCTGTGCGCGGACGCGGACCTGCTGGTCGGCGCGGACGGCGTGCGCAGCGTGGTGCGTGAGGCGGCGGCCGAGACGTTCCGGCCGACGATCACCCCACAGGGTGGCACCTACATCTGGTACGGCACCGATCTTGTCTTCGACGCCTTCCGATTCATCTTCGCCGAGTCCGAGCACGGGCTGTTCCAGGTACACGGATACCCGTTCGACGAGCACGCGAGCACATTCATCGTGGAGTGCCCGGAGTCGACGTGGCGCGACGCGGGGCTCGATGCGATGTCCGAAGCGGACAGCATCGCGTTCTGCGAGCGACTGTTCGCGACCGAGCTCGGTAGCCACCGGCTGATGTCCAACAAGTCCACGTGGCTGCGATTTCCGTTGGTGCACAACCGCTCCTGGCACGCCCGTATCGCGAACACACCGGTGGTTCTGCTCGGCGACGCCGCTCACACCGCACACTTCACCATCGGCTCCGGCACCAAGCTCGCCATGGAGGACGCCATCGCGCTCGCCGCCGCGTTCGTGAGGCACGGCAGCGAGAACCCTGCAGCGATCCAGGCGGCGTTGGTGCACTACGAACGCGAGCGCAAACCCGTCGTGGAGCGTTTCCAACAAGCGGCGACCGACTCGGCGGACTACTTCTCCCGCGTGCACGAGCACACCCACCTCGCACCGCCGCAGTTCGCGTTCAACCTGCTCACCCGCAGCGGCCGGATCAGCCATGCCAACCTCGCACAGCGGGACGCCGACTTCGTGCGTGGCGTCGATGTCTGGTTCGCTACCGGCACGACTGAGCGTGCGATCGCTCCGCCGCCCGCGTTCACCCCGCTAGCACTACGCGGATTGCGGCTGACCAACCGCATGGTCGGCGCGCGGGGTGATGTCGGGCCAGGTGACGCGGGCCTGGTCCTGACGCCTATGACGGCCGTGTCGCCCGGCGGCAGGGTCAGCCCCGACTCCCCCACCCTGTGCGCGGACACCGACGTGGCGCGGCTACGCACTGCCGTCACCGACGCACACGCGCACGGCAGCGCGCTCGGCGTGTTGCTTGGCCACGCGGGACGTCGCGGCGCCACGCGACCACCGAAGCGCGGCGTCGACGTCCCGCTCCCCGAAGCCGAGGCGTGGCCACTGCTGGCACCTTCGCCGTTGCCGTTCGTGCCGGGCGGCCAGACACCGACCGCCATGACCGGCGACGACCTCGCCGAGGTGCGGGACGCCTTCGTCGCGGCGGCCCAGCGCGCGGTCGAGGCGGAGTGTGGGCTGGTGATGCTGGACTGCGGCTACGGCTACCTGCTGGCGAGCTTCCTGTCGCCGCTGACCAACCACCGCACCGACGACTACGGCGGGACAGCCGAGAACCGGCTGCGCTTCCCGCTGGAAGTGGCGGAAGCGGTGCGAGCGGCGCTGCCGGATGACTGCCCGCTCGGCGTGCGGCTGACCGTCACCGACTGGGCGCGCGGCGGGCTCATCCCAGACGACGGCGTGGTGGCGGCGCGGGCGTTCGCGGAAGCGGGCGTCGATCTGGTGCACGTCGTCGCGGGGCAAACCGTCGCGGAAAGCGCCCCGGAGTACCGGCGCGGGTTCCTCAACACGCTCAGCGACCAGGTGCGCAACGGCGCGCGAGTGCCCACCCTGGTCGGTGGGCACCTCACCACGGTGGACGCGGTCAACACGGTGCTCGCCGCCGGCCGCGCCGACCTGTGCGTCGCGGAGTTCCTGGACGCCCCGGCGGCACTGACAGCGAGGAGGGCGGCATGACCAGGCCTACCTACTTCGCCGAGCTGACCTCCCCCGAGATCGCCGCGCTGCGCGAGTCGTCCCGCACCCCGGTGTTGCTGCTACCACTCGGCGCGGTCGAACCGCACGGCCCGCACGGTCCACTCGCGACGGACCAGCTCATCTCCACCGGCATGTGCGAGCGAGCGGCCGTAGACCTCGCCAACGATGCCGGCGTGCGAGTATTGCTCCTGCCGCCACTCCCCTACGGCGTGACCCGCTACGCCGCCGGGTTCGCGGGCGCGGTCGGCGTCAGCGAAGACACGCTGCACGCGGCGCTCGTCGACGTCTGCGCGTCGCTGATCAGCCAGGACTTACGCTGGATCGTGCTGGTCAACAACCACTTCGAGCCGGAGCAGGTCGCCACCGTGCGCCGCGCGGTGGCGACGGTCGAGCGCGAACACGGCGTCACGATCGGGCATCTCGACCTCGTCCGCGGGCGCAACGCCGAGCGGCTGACCGAGGAGTTCCGTTCCGGGTCCTGTCACGCGGGCCGCTACGAGACGTCGTTGGTGCTCGCCGAACGTCCCGGCCTGATCGACGTCGAGCGGATGCGCACGTTGCCCGCGAACCCGGTCGACATGCCCGCCGCGATGGCACGCGGCGAGCGGGACTTCACCACGATGGGCATGCCAGAGGGCTACTGCGGCGCGCCCGCCGAGGCCAGCGCCGCCGAGGGCGCGGCGACGTTCGAGACCCTGGCCGAAATGCTCGTCGAGACGATCCGCGCGCTGGTCGAGGAGTGATACCGGTGGCAGCCAGGTTCAACATCGCCAGCTACTTCATCGACCGACACCTCATCGAGGGCGCGGGCGGGCGCACCGCGCTACTCCACCACGAGGGCAGCACGAGCTACGCCGACCTGGCCGCACTGGTCAACCGCGCCGGGAACGTCCTGCTCGACCTCGGCGTCGCGCGCGGCGACCGTGTGCTGCTGATCCTCTCGGACAGCGTGGAGTTCGTGGCCTGCTGGTACGCCGCGCAGAAGATCGGCGCGGTCACCGCCGAGGGGTACACCTTCCTGCCAGCCAAGGACTACGCGCACTTCCTCAGCTACACCGAAGCGGACGTCGTCATCGTGGACACCGTCGCGCTGGCGGCGGTCCGGGAAGCGTGCTCCCTGGGAAGAACACCGAAACACCTGCTGGTCCTCGGCACGGACGACACCGAACTCCGCGCTGGTCAGGGCGCGAACGAGCTGCCGTTGTCGACCGCCCTGGCGCAGGCGTCCGACCAGCTCGACCCGGCACCGACCACGGTGGACGACGTCGCGATCTGGAAGTTCACCACGGGTAGCACCGGTGCGCCGAAGGCGTGCGTGCACACGGCGGGCGCGCCGCTGGCCAGCTACGAGACGTACGCCAAGTCGGTGCTGGGCATCCGTTCCGACGACCGGGTGATCGCGGTACCGAAGCTGTTCTTCGGCTACGCCCGCGACCTGGTCGCGCTGTATCCGTTCGCGGTGGGCGCGGCCGGGATTCTGTTCCCCGAACGCTCCACGCCGGAGCTGCTGTTCGAGCTGATCGCGCGCCATCGGGCGACGATCCTGGTGAACGTGCCGACGATGATGTCCGCGATGCTGGCCAGTCCCGCACTGGCCGACGCGGACCTCAGTTCGCTGCGACTGTGCACTTCGGCGGGTGAGGCGCTGCCCGCCGACCTGCTGCGCGCCTGGCAGAACCGCATCGGGGTGGACGTCATCGACGGCGTCGGGTCGTCCGAGGCGTACCACATTTACCTCTCGCAGCGGCCCGGCGAGGCCACGCCCGGCGACGTCGGCACCCCGGTACCCGGCTACCGCGCCCGTGTCGTGGACGACGACGGCAACGAGGTGCCCACCGGCCAGGTCGGGGTGCTGGAGGTGAGCGGGCCGACGATCGCGCGGGAGTATTACCGCGATCCGGTGAAGTCGGCGCACACGTTCCGGGGCGACACCGTGCACACGGGTGACCTGTTCAGCGTCGACGACCGTGGCCACTACCACCATCACGGCCGCGCGGACGACCTGCTCAAGGTTGGCGGCATCTGGGTCGCGCCAAGCGAGATCGAGCATTGCCTGATCGGCCACCAGGACGTCGTCGAATGCGGTGTCATCGGCCACGCCGAGGAAGGCTTGGTACGTCCGCGCGCGTACGTGGTGCTGCGCGAGGGCGCAAGCACCACCGAGGACGAGTTGATCTCCTATGCCCAGGAACGGCTCGCCGGACACAAACGGCCCCGCGACGTCCGCTTCGTCGAAGAACTGCCGCGCACCAGCAACGGCAAGCTGGACCGGCGCGCCCTGACCGCCTTCGAGGAGACGTCGTGAGTGGGCGGGTCGTGGTGGTGACCGGTGGCGGAAAAGGCATCGGCGCGGCCGTCGCCCAGCGGTTCACCGAGGCAGGTGACCGCGTGTTCGCCGCGACCCATGCCGACTGCGACGTCACCGACGAAGCCGCCGTCGCCGAATACTTCGCGCACGTTGGCGACGTCGATGTGCTGGTCAACAACGCGGGCGTCGCCGCGAGCGCCCCGGTGGAACGGACGACGCTGGAGCAGTGGGAGGCGCAGCTCGACGTCAACGCGACCGGCGCGTTCCTGTGCACCCGCGCGGTGCTGCCCATGATGCGCGAGCGGGGCACGGGGCGGATCATCACGGTGGCGTCGACGGCTGCGCTGACCGGCGCCCGCTACACGGCGGGCTACACCGCGTCGAAGCACGCCTCGGTCGGTCTCATGCGGACGGTCGCGGCGGAGGTCGCCGGAACGGGTATCACCGCCAACGCGGTATGCCCCACATTCGTGCGTACCGAGATGACCACCCGGTCGGTCGAACGCATCGCGGCGAAGACCGGCCGCGGCGAGGACGACGCGACCGCGTTGCTGGCGAAGGCAAGCCCGTTGGGGCGGCTGCTGGAGCCCGCTGAGGTGGCGTTCGCGGTCAGCTTCCTCGCCGCACCCGAGGCGGCGGCGATCAACGGCCAGGCTTTGGTACTGGATGGAGGAGGGATCAGTGTCACCTGAGCGGACGACAGGCCCGTTCCGGGCATCGGCGGGATTCACCGAGCGCTGGGAGCACTTCGACGTCGACATCACCGACGGCGTAGCGACGGTGACGTTCACCCGGCCCGACAAGCTCAACGCGCTCACCTTCGACGTCTATGCCGACCTCCGCGACCTGCTCACCGAGCTGCCACACCGAGGCGACGCGAAGGTCGTGGTGATCGCCGGGCGGGGTAAGGGCTTCTGCTCCGGCGGCGACGTCGAGGAGATCATCGGCGTGCTCCAGGAGCTCCCCGCGAAGCAGCTGTTGGAGTTCACCCGAATGACGGGCGCGGTCGTGCGCGCGCTGCGGGAGTGCCCACTGCCGGTGATCGCGTCGGTCAACGGTGTGGCGGCGGGCGCGGGCTCGGTGATCGCGCTGGCCTGCGATTTCCGACTGTTGGCGACGTCGGCGAAGTTCGCGTTCCTGTTCACCAAGGTCGGCCTGGCCGGAGCGGACATGGGTTCGGCGTATCTGCTCCCCCGGCTCGTGGGCCTCGGCAGAGCGACCGAGCTGCTGATGCTGGGCGACACCGTGCGCGCGGAGCAGGCGGAGCGCATCGGGCTGGCCACTCAGGTCGTCGACGACACCGAACTTCCCACGACCACCACAGCGCTAGCGCGGCGGCTGGCGGACGGCCCGGCATTCGCGTACTCCGCCACCAAGGTGCTGCTCAGCCGGGAGCTGGACATGGACCTGCCCGGCGCGCTGGAGCTGGAGGCGATGACCCAGGCGCTGCTGATGACCAGCGACGACCACCGCGAGTTCTACCGGGCGTGGCAACAGGGCCGGAATCCACAGTGGACGGGGGCGTGATGACGTCACATCGGATCGTCACCGCCGATGGGTTGGCGCGTCCGGCCGGGTTCGCGCACGCCGTCGTCGCCGCGCCCGGCACGCCGGTCTACCTGGGCGGACAGACCGCGCAGGGCCCGGACGGATCCATCGTCGGCGAAACGATGGTGGAGCAGTTCGACGTCGCGGCGGGCAACGTCGTCACGGCACTGCACGCGGCGGGCGCGATGCCACGCGACCTGGTGCACTTGCTGATCTACGTCACCGACGTCGCCGCGTACAAAGGTTCGTTGGGCGCGATCGGCACGCTGTACCGCAAGCATTTCGGCCGCCATTTCCCGGCGATCGCGCTGTTCGGTGTAGCCGAGCTGTTCGACGCGGACGCGATGATCGAGCTGCTCGGCACCGCCGTGCTCCCGGAAGGTGCGTGATGCTCACCGACGCGCAGCAGGCACTCCGCGACATCGCCGAGGCGAAGGCGAAGAACCACCTCGCACCGCTGGCGGGCACCGCTCCCGAGGGCACGATCAACCACCGGATGTTGACCGCGCTGGCCGCGCAAGGCTTGCTGAGCAGGGTGTTCCGGCAGCGCGACGACGGCTTCGAGCGGGTCTCCGCGATGGACTTGTGCCTACTGCGGGAGGGGCTGGCGCGGTACTGCACCGAGGCCGAGACGGCGTTGGCGTTGCAAGGGCTCGGGGCCTACCCGATCCTGCTGGCGGGCAGCGTCGACATCGTCAGTCGCTGGATTCCGCGGGTCGCGGCAGGCGAGATCGCGGCGGGGTTCGCGCTGACCGAACCGGCCGCCGGGTCGGACGTCGCCGGGCTCGAACTCGCCGCGGATGAAGACGGCGACGGCTTCCGGCTCACCGGCGAGAAGTCCTACATCTCCAACGCGCCGCACGCTGGGGTGTACTCGGTGTTCGCCCGCACGACGCCGGGTGCGGGAGCGCGAGGCATCACCGCGTTCGCGGTACCGGGTGACGCCGACGGCCTGTCGGGCGAGCCGATCCATCTGGTGTCACCGCATCCGATCGGCAGACTGCGGTTCGACAGCGTCTACGTGCCGAAAGCGGCGGTGCTCGGCGAGGTCGGTGGCGGGATGCGCGTCGCGATGACCACGCTGAACCTGTTCCGGCCGAGCGTGGGCGCGTTCGCGGTCGGCATGGCCCAAGCCGCGCTGGACGCGGCGGTCGCGCACTGCGGCTCCCGGGAAGCGTTCGGCAAGCCGCTGCGAGAGTTCCAAGGTGTGTCACACCAACTCGCGGACATCGCCACGCAGGTCGAAGCGGCGCGGCTGCTGGTCTACCACGCGGCGACCGCCTACGACGCGAGCGGTGCCGACATCGCGAAGACGTCGGCCATGGCGAAGTTGTTCGCCACCGAGACCGCCCAGCGCGCGGTGGACGTCGCGATACAGGTGCACGGCGCACGAGCACTGGAGCACGGGCACCCACTGGAGCACCTATACCGGGACGTCCGCGCACCTCGCATCTACGAGGGCGCCTCGGAGGTGCAGCGGGAGATCATCGCCCGCGCCCTCTTCCGCGCCTAACGAGCCGTGTCCCGTTCCCGACGCCGTGTCCCCCGTTCACAACCGCTGCGCGAGCACCGCCTGGCCAGGACCGGACAACTCATCCACCGCATGGCCGCGCCCGGCGAGGGCCATCAGCAGCGCCTCGCCGGGACCACGCAGCTCCGGACCTGAGCCACGGGACCAGCCCAAGTCGGTCGCGACGAGCGTCAGACCCCGCGCCCGCGCGAACGCACGGATCGGCGGCGCGAGCAGCGCCAACCGCAACGCCGTCCGGAGCCGTTCACGCGGAATCTCGCGGGGCATGCCTAGCGGACGCCGAATGTCCTGCTGGTGGATCATCCCGTCCACCAGGCCGATCATGCCGCCGAACGCGGCGGTCAACCCCCGTGGCCGCGGGTGGGCACGGAACAACGCGATCAGCTCGCTCGGATCGCGGGAGTACTCCGCCACGCCGACGTCGTTGACCTTGCCCAGCGTGAACCGGCCCCGAGCGACCCGCCGGAACGTCTGCCGCCAGCTCAGCTCGTCGTAGCTGATGACGTGGGCGACGACGTCGCGTACCCGCCAGCCATCGCACAGGCTCGGCGCGTCCCACTGCCGCGGCGACAACGTCTCCAGGAAGTCCGCGAAGTCGGCCCGCTCCTGGATGGCGAAGTCCATGACGGTCACGCCATTCTGCTCGCCACTCACGACCCGACCCCGGCGGGCAATGCCGCCAGCGACGTCCGCAGCACGTCGTCGTCCAGTTCGTTGTCCACCATCTCCCCGGCGAGGTACGCACCGTACGCAGGCAGGTCGAGGTTGGCGTGCCCGCACAGCGCGGTGAGAATCACCTTGTCCTCGCCAGTTTCCTTGCAGCGCAACGCTTCCTCGATGCACGCGGCGACGGCGTGCGTCGGCTCCGGCGCGGGAATGATGCCCTCGCTGCGCGCGAACTGGATGCCCGCAGCGAAGCAGTCCCGCTGGTTGATCGCCTGCGCCTCGTAGAACCCCTGCTCGTAGAGGTGCGACAGCAACGGCGACATGCCGTGGTAGCGCAAGCCGCCCGCGTGGATCGGGTCTGGGATGAAGTCGTGGCCCAGCGTGTGCATCTTCATCAGGGGTGTCAGGCCCGCGGTGTCGCCGAAGTCGTAGGCGTACGTGCCCCGCGTCAGCGACGGGCAGGCGGCTGGCTCGACCGCGCGGATCACCGGGTTCGCCCTGCCCGCCAGCTTCTCCCGCAGGAACGGGAACGTCAGCCCGCCGAAGTTCGAGCCACCGCCGGTGCAGCCGACGACGAGGTCCGGGGTGTCACCCGCCATCTCGAACTGCTTCAGCGCCTCCTCACCGATGATCGTCTGGTGCAGCAGCACGTGGTTGAGCACGCTCCCGAGCGCGTACCGCGCGTTCGGGTCCTGCGCGGCCATCTCGACCGCTTCGCTGATCGCGATGCCAAGGCTGCCGGTGGAGTCCGGGTGCTCGGCCAGCACCGCACGGCCCGCCTCGGTGAGCTTCGAGGGGCTCGGGTGCACGGTCGTGCCATACGTCTCCATCATGATCTTGCGGTAGGGCTTCTGGTCGTAGGACGCCCGCACCTGCCACGCCTCGCACTCCAGCCCGAACGTCGCGCAGGCGAACGCGAGCGCGCTTCCCCACTGCCCCGCGCCGGTCTCGGTGGTCAGCTTCGCGATGCCCTCGGCGGCGTTGTAGTACGCCTGCGGCACGGCGGTGTTCGGCTTGTGCGAACCGACCGGGCTCACGCCCTCGTACTTGTAGTAGATGCGTGCCGGGGTACCGAGCGCCTTCTCCAACCTGCGCGCCCGGTACAACGGGGACGGCCGCCACAGCCGGTAGACCTCAAGCACCTCGGCCGGAATGTCGACGTAGCGCTCGGTGGTGACCTCCTGCTCGATCAGCGCCTGCGGAAACAGCGGCGCCAGGTCATCCGGGCCGACCGGTTCGCCCGTACCGGGGTGTAGCGGCGGAGGCGGCGGGACGTCGAGGTCCGCGATCACGTTGTACCAGCGCGTCGGCATGTCCGCTTCATCAAGAATGTACTTCGTCCGTTCCACCATGACTGCTCCTCACGCTCGCTGTAGGGCCCTCTTACGCTACGACGTTCTGGCCCAGGCAACCACCGCGCGAAATATGTGAATTACTTCCGCGTATCTTCGTGGCATCTCGCGCGTTGAACCTTCACGAGACGCCGCACGGAGAAAGGACCAACGTGACCGCTCGCACGCCTCGACGTCTGCTCGCGCGACTCGCCGCGGCCGTCACCACCGTCGCCGCGGTCGCGGCGCTCGGGTCGGCGTCCGCGTCCGGCATGGCGGCACGCACAGCACCCACCACGCCAGCGACGACGCAGCCGGTGATCTTCGTCGGCAACAACTGGGATGGCACCGTGCAGGTGATCGACCCGGACGGCTACGACGTCCTCGGCCAGATCGACGCCATCCCGGACATCGACGAGCGCATGCTCGAGATCTACACCAATCCGGTCCGGCTGGCGTACTTCCTGGCGATCCGCATGGGCCCCGGTGAGGGCAACGACCAGTACGTCGACGACATGTACAGCACCCGTGACGGCAGGCTGCTCGTCGCGTCGCGCCCGAGCCTCGCGGACGTCGTCGGCATCGATACTCGAACCGGTGAGATCGCGTGGCGGTTCGAGGTCGAGGGCCAGCGTTCCGACCACATGGCACTCTCCCCCGACGGCGAGCATGTCGCGGTCTCGGCGTCCACCGCGAATCTGGTGCACGTGCTCGACGTCAACACCGGCGAGGAAATCGGCCGATTCCCTTCCGGCGATACCCCGCACGAGAACGTCTACTCCGCCGACGGCGAACGCATCTTCCACGCCAGCATCGGCCTCGTCTACACCCCGCTGGACCAGCCGGCGTTCGACAGCACCAAGGGTGAGCGGATCTTCCAGATCGTCGACGCCGACAGCTTCGAGATCTTGGAGCGCTTCGACCTCCGCGACAAGCTGGACGCGGCGGGTTACCACGACATCAGCTCCGCGATCCGGCCGATGGCCCACACGCCCGACGAGCGCTACTTCTACTTCCAGGTGTCGTTCTTCCACGGCTTCGTCGAGTACGACACCGTCACCGGCGAAGTCACCCGAGTCGCGAATCTGCCGAACCTGGTGCCGGACATGCCGCGCGAGCAGTACGTCAACGACTCGGCGCACCACGGCCTCGCGATGAACCGCAAAGGCACCAAGCTCTGCGTCGCGGGCACGATGGACGACTACGCCGCGATCGTGGACCGCGAGACGTTCCGGCACAACATCGTCAGCCGCCCCGAGAACGGCAAGCCGTACTGGGCGACGTCCAATAAGGACGGTTCCCGCTGCTACCTCTCCTGGAGCGGAACCGACGAGATGTCGGTGATCGACTACAAGACCGAGACCGAGATCGCGCGGGTGCCGGTCGGCAACCACCCGCAGCGCATCCGCGAGGGTTTCGTGCCAACTGACTGGACCCCTCCGGCCGGGTAAGGCCCGGCACCCAGCCGCCGGGGTGCCGCCCGGTCCCCCGGCACCCCGGCGGCCTCCTTACCGAGCACCCCGGGCAGACTCAGCTTCGCGCCACCAGCCGCGCCCGAGTGACCTCGGTCAACGGCAGGTAGGCGACCTCCGTGGCGTCGTAGTACCACGCCCGCCCGGTCGGGACCCCGTGCTCGCGCAACGCGGCAGCGCTCGGCCGGTACCACGTCGTCAGCGGCATGTCGTCCACGACGTGCACGAGGTCCGGTCGCTGGTCGACGGGCAGTTCTGCCAGCGCCTTCGTGACGTCTTCCCCGGTGATCTCGGCACCCTGCCACGGCGTCACCGCCGCCACCGCGATCTCGTGTTCGCCCTCCGGGACGCCGTAGGCGATCGCGAGGTCGACCGACGGCAGATCGTCGAGGGCGTCGGCGATGGGCTGGCCGTAGACCGGTCCGCGTGGCGCCCGGATCACCGTGTGGACGTTGTCGACGAGCCAGTAGTCGCCGTCGCTGTCCGCGACGAACAAGTCGTCGGTAGCCAACCAGGTGTCACCGGGCGCGAATACGCCGCGAAGCCTGCGCGCGGTCGGATCGATGTCGACCCTCGGGTTCGCCAGCAACAGCCCAACCTCACCGGGGCCACACGGCACCGCGTAGCCGCGCTCGTCCTCGACAAGCCTGCGTGCCACCGGGTCGTATTTCGCAAGCCGCACCTCGGCACTTCCTGGCAACGGCCTGCCCTTCGCGCCCGGCTTCGCCCCGGAGAGGTTTGCCAGCACGGCATCACCCTCGGTGGAGGCGTAGAACTCGAGCACTTTGGCGCCGGGGAACCGCGCCAGCACGCGGCGCCACAGCCCGCGCGGCATGCCGGAGCCGAGGAACAGCCGGATCGGCCGGTGAGGCTCGCCGCCCGCCGGTTCCGGTCGCGCGACCAGCTCCCGCAACAACGTCCAGGTGTAGGAGACGACGGTGACGCCGTAGCGATGCACCTCGGCGTCGAACCGCTCCGGGTCGTAGCCCCTCGACAGCGCGATCCGCGAACCACCGGCCACCGCGCCGCCCACGCTGGTCAGCAGCCCGGACGGGTGGTGCAACGGGGTGATGCAGTATACGGTGTCGCGGCTGGTGAGCGCGGCCGCCGACGCGGTGCCGAACGCCGAAAGCGCCCAACGGTGGTTGGTGATCAGCTTGGCTTCCGTGTGCCCGCAAGACCGGCTGAACACGATGAACGCCAGGTCCTTCGCCAGTCCCGGGTTGGGCCGATACCAGCCCGGCAGCGTGACGGCGTCAGGATCGATGCGCTCCATGTCGACGATATTCGCCCCACCGTTCGCGGTGGTTGCCGAGATGACACGCTCGCCGCCTCCGCCGCCGAGGACCAGCACCTCGCATCCCGTCGCGACGGCGGTGTCCACGTGTTGCGGGTCGACGATGATCTCGGACACCTCGCCGAGCCGCACCGGAGTGGACAGGTCGGCGGCAGGCGGTAGCAGGACGGCGACCGCGCCGAGCCGAGACAGGGCGGCGATCGCGACCAGCGCGCTCGGCCGGGTGTCCATCAGCACACCGACGTGATCGCCCTGCCGGATACCGACGTGGATCAGCCCGCGCACGACGTTGTCGATGCGGTCGGCGACGGCGGCATTGGTGTGAACCCGGTCGTCGAACAGGAAGCATTCGCCGTCCGGACTGCGTTTGGCCTGTTCGGCGAGCAGCTTGCCGAACGAGACGCGAGTGTGCCCCTGGATCTGGCCGAGCCGGAACAGCCTCGGCAGTGCCTGTGCTGCCTCCGCGGTGATCTCGCGGGACGTGCGCACCGCCTCGGTAGCGCGGGCGGCGATGGTCTTCGTCGCGCCGAGCCCGACATCGGCGAGCTGGTTGAAACCGTAGGTGATGCGAGACGTCATGTCGGAGGCGCGCGTGGTCGTGGCCGGTTCGGTGCTCAGCGGGGCCACGCCGCCTGGGCGCGGCCCTTCGCCCTCGCGCCAGCGGATCCAGTCGACCACGGCGGGCCAGGTCGTCTTGGTCGCCGCCGACCCGACGACCAGCCCGAAGTGTCCCGCGCGCATCGCGAACTCGAACACATCGGCCTTGGGTGCCGCCTTGCCGATGCCTCGCACGGCCGCGGGCTGACCGATGTCATCGACCTCCCCGACGAACGCGAGGATCGGGCAAGTGATGTCGGCCAGGGTCACCAGGCGGTCGCCGATGGCGAACCCGCCGGTCATCATGCGGTTGTGCACGACGAACTGGCGCAGCAGCTCCACGATCGCCGGACCGGACCAGGCCACCCAGCCCTCGCCTTCCAGGAATCGGCGCTGCCGTTCCCTGCCGATGAGCGCGTCCCGGTTATGCAGCTGGCGGAGGAAGTCGACCTGCGAGCGGGCGGACTTGACCGGGTCGAGCAGTTTGAACCCGAGCCGTGCCGCCCAGCTGGGCAATGCCAACCTGCTGAAGACGTGGTCGGCGAGGAACTCGGCGCCTTTGGTCAGCACTTCCTCGGACAGCCCGAGCGGCGCGCCGGCGAGAATGTCGGCGGGTGCGCCGAACGTAATGACACTCGCGACGTCTCGGGCCTTGCGATACGCGGCGGCTTGGTAGCAGAACATGCCGCCCTGCGAGTATCCGGCGAGGTGGACGTCCTTGCCGGTGTGCTTACGAACGAGATCGATCGTCTCGCTGACGGCGATCACGTGATCGGTCAGCGTCCGATCAAGACCACCGGATTCCTTGTCGGGAGCGCCGAAATCCACTACCCACGGATCGATGCCCGCCTCGTGCAAGGCGGTGACGGCACTGCTTGACGGCGCGACGTCCCAGACGTCGGCGGCGAGCATCATCGGATGCACCAGCAGCAGCGGCGGCCGGCCGTTCGTCTCGGCACCCCCGGCGGTGTCGGGATAGTAACGACGTAGCCGGAACATCGGCCCACGCTCGACCACCTCGTACGGCGACGGCTGCTCGCCCGTGTCAAGCCCACCGAAACGCAGCACCTCGAGCCCGTTCTGCGCGTAGGCCACCAACCGGCCGAGCGGGCCGGTCACCACGTCGGGTTCCACTCGCATGCCGATCCTTTCCGCTGCCAACCACCGTGTTCACCATGGTGGTGCCGCTCCCGACATTCCGCCGGTGACACGCCCGCGCCTGATTGCGCTGAATGCCGCATCGCAGTCTAGTGCGGCCGGGTTACCGTCACGCGCATCGCACAGCGTGAGGTATTGGCCACGCCACACTCACGGCGCCATCGTCACCCGCACGAAGGGCGGTCCCGGCACCCACTGGCAGCCCGGTCTGGCGGCTGCGCTGACCGGGTGATGCCCATGCTGGCCCCTTGACCCGGATTTGACCTCTTGCGATGGTTAAGTTGTCCAGTCAACCCGTCAACTCAACCCCTTCTGAGGCACAGAACATGATGCGCGTCCAGACCTAGCTGGCTGATCCGCACACTCACACATCGCCATGGTGGCGATCGGCCCGCAGGCAGGAACTGGTCGGCCCGGCCGATTGGAGATCACCATGCTCGCCACCATCGTCTTGCTCGCCCTTATCGCCGTCGCCTTCTGGCGCGAGTCGCTCAAGCTCCTACTGGCGGGCGTGCTCACGCTCATCGTGCTCGGTCTGGTCCAGGTCGCCTCGTTCACCGGCGCCGTCGACCTGCCCGCCGACACTCCCGTCTCGGAGAAGGCCCAGGTCGCGACCGAGCCAGAGGAGCGCTGACGGCGGGCGTCACCGGGAGCCGTTCGCCTTCGCCCCGATACCCGACGCCGTGATCATCGTGTGCGAGAGCCGCTGCGGCGGCACCCGACCGTTGACGACGGGCACCCGGAACAGCACGAAGAAGTCCGTCAGCCCGCCGACCTCGGCGCGGATCGTCTCGACGTTGTCCGCCACGACGTCCGGATGGGTGAAGCTGCGCACCGCGCCGAGCACCCCGGCCGGATGGCACCCACCGCACAACGTGATGTCCACCGAGGGGTTCGTCGGGTTGCTCGCCCGCACGAACAGGCCGACGTCCTCGATCAGCTCTCGTTCCCCGTCCTCGAAGTCCGCCATGACGGGAGCCAGCTCCGAACCATCGTCGAGCAGGAACGTCTCCGGGCCGTCGTCGTGCACGATGTGCTGCGTGAACGGCAGGTGGAGCAGCCGCATCACGTTGCGCGTCACCCGGTTGTTCGACGGGCCGCCAATCAGCACGAGCGTGCTGGCCGGGTCGATGCCACGGTCGTTGGCAGAGCGATGCCGCCGGTTGCGGTAGCCAAGCTCGGCGATGCGCATGTACATCTCGAAAAACGCGTCGATGTGGCCGTACCGCGCGAGCCGCGCGTAGTTGACGCTGCCCGCCCGCGCGTTCGCGGGCAGCTCGTCTCCCGGCACTTCCGAGGTGACGACGACGATCTCCTCGTCGCGGTCGTGTCGCCACATCTCGTTGACGACTGGTCGCACCGAACTCGGCGCCCGTTCCCGGCGTGCCTCCTGCTCGGCTTCGTCCCGCAGGCGAGCCAACTCCCTGCGCAACGCGTAGAACTGCTCCCGGGCGGACTTGTCGAGCGATGACTCGGTCGGCACGTGCGGCTCCGGCTTGAGGTTGTCCGGTGTGCTGAACAGCAGCGCGTACTGCACGATCCGTTCGTCAGACGGCCGCTTCTCACTCTCGCCGTTCTCCCACGTCGACACCGCGGCACCGGAGAGCCGCTTCCGCCCGGACAGCGCGGCGGCTAGACCGTCCTGGGTCAGCTTCTCCCCCAGCTCGAACTCGCGCAGCTCCCGCAGTCGTCGCGCGAGCTGGCGCCGAGCGTTGCGTGCCATGGCACCCTCACCTCCGGTTCGTTGCGGACGAGCATAACCCCCAAGGTCGGTTAAGTCAGTTAAGAACACTCGAAAGCCGCACTAGCGGCGTGTTTCGCCGACCCCACTCTCGACGCGGCATAGACACATGGTCGACATATAACGAACACATGTTCGATGAAATCGAGTATGATGGCGTCATGTCCGTCGCACTGCAAGGCTCCCTGTTGGATGTCGTGGATGATGGCGCGGGCGATCCCCCGCCCGCGCTCCGCTCGCTGACCGGCGTCGAACGCACACCGCTGCGCGACGGCGCGTGGCTCGACATCCTCCCCAGCTGGCTGACCGGGGCTGACCTCCTATTCGAGCATTTGGCCGACCATGTTCCCTGGCGCGCGGAGCGCCGTCCGATGTACGACCGAGTGGTCGACGTCCCGAGGTTGCTCAGCTTCTACGACGAAGGCGACCCGCTGCCGCATCCGGTACTCACCCAAGCACGGTCCGCACTTTCGGACCGGTATGAGGGCGAGCTGGGTGAACCGTTCCAGACCGCCGGGTTGTGTTTCTACCGTGACGGCAGGGACAGCGTCGCCTGGCATGGTGACCGCATCGGCAGGGGCAACACCGAGGACACCATGGTCGCGATCATCTCGATCGGCGCGCCGCGCGACCTGCTGCTACGCCCGCGCGGCGGCGGTGCGACCCAGCGACATCGGCTCGGCCACGGCGATCTGCTCGTGATGGGCGGTTCCTGCCAGCGCACCTGGGAGCACGCGGTGCCCAAGACGGCCAAACCGGTCGGACCACGGATCAGCATTCAGTTCCGGCCACGCGGCGTGCGGTGATGCTTACCGCTCCTTCGGCATCAAGATCCACAGCGCGATATAGGCCAGGAACTGCGGCCCTGGTAGCAGGCATGAGAGCACGAACACCAGCCGTACGGTGTTGGCGTTCCAGCCGAACCGATTGGCGATCCCGGCGCACACCCCGGCGATCATCTTTCCCTCACGGGGGCGAGCAAGCACATCACTCATGTCTCCACAATGCCGCAGACCGGCGCCCACGGCGAGCGGGCGGCACCGGCGAGTGACCCGCCCCGTACGCTGGGCGTGATGCGCAAACGCCTGCAGTCCCCGTTGCCGAGGAGGCATGGCCTCGACGCCGCGCGGCTCAAGCTGCCCGCGGCGGGACCGTGGCGCACTGTGCGAGACCACCTCGTCGACCGGCTGCCGGTCGCGCCGGAACGCATCGACGCGATGTTCGGGGAACGACGCTTTGTCGGCATTGAGGGACCGCTGGCGCACGACGCGCCGTTCGTGCCGGACTCCTTCGTGTGGTTTCATCGCGACCTGCCGGACGAGGTGCCGGTCCCGTTCGACATCGACGTCTTGCACCGGGACGACGACCTGCTCGTGGTGCACAAGCCGCACTTCCTCGCCACGATCCCGCGCGGCAAGCACGTGCTGGAGACCGCGCTGGTGCGGCTGCGCCAGCGGCTCGACCTGCCCGAGCTGAGCCCCGCGCACCGCCTGGACCGGGTCACCGCTGGCCTACTGGTGTTCGTGATCCGCCCGGAACTACGCGGCGCGTACCAGACGTTGTTCGCGAATCGTCGGGTGCACAAGGAATACGAGGCGATCGCGCCGGTCCGGGATGACCTGGCGCTGCCGACGACGATCCGCAGCCGCATCGTCAAAGAGCGCGGCGTCATCGCGGCCCGCGAGGTCGACGGGCCACCCAACGCGGAAACGCACGTCGAGTTGATCGAGCGGCGCGGTGATCTTGGCCGTTATCGCGTGACTCCCACCACCGGCCGCACCCACCAGATCCGGCTGCACATGGCGAGTCTCGGCATCCCGATCCTCGGCGACCGGTTCTACCCGACGCTGACCGAGACGCCGCTCGACGACTTCAGCCGCCCGCTGCAACTGCTGGCCAAGACGCTCGCGTTCACCGACCCGATCTCCGGCGAGCACCGCCGGTTCGACAGCCCCGCCACGTTGCGGGCGTGGACGTCCTATGAGGACTGGGACCAGCCCAACCACGCGGCAAAGTAGGCGGCGAACTAGGTAGCGAATACTGTGAACGCGGCGATGTGCACCTCGCCGTCCACCTGAAACTCGACGAACACCCGATGCTCGCCGCGCTCATCGAACTCCACCGTGCCGCTCAGCTCACCGCCGGGCAGCGGATCGCCGGGTTGTTGCGTGAGCTGGACGTCGTGGGCAGCCAGGGTCATGCCGTTGAACGCCCAGATCGTCGCGTAGTTACCGAGGTAGGGCTCAAGGTCGACGGGCTTCCCTGAGTCATCGGTGAACCGGAATCGCAGTGTGACGGGTGTATCCACGGGTGGCTGTGCCGCTCCGTCTGGGCGGGACACGGTGACGCCGCCGACCTCGACTTCCGCGCGTGGCTCCGGCATCGGCACCAACTCGGTGTCGCCAGGCACCACGAACGGCGCGCCGAGCACGGTCGGGTGTTCGTCCTTCGGCTCGCCTTTCGGCACGAAGATAGTGAAGATCCGATACTGGCCGCCATCCGGCACCGAGATCTCCGCACGCCACGTGTCACCGTCGAGCGTCGGGGATACCCGCTGGTAGGCGTGCGTGTCGTCGCGCAGCACCAGCAGGTGCATCGGCTTCGTCCGGTACGGCAGGTACTCGGTTTGCGGCCTGCCGGACGGATTGAGGATCTGAAACGCCACCGGCATCCGCTTCCCGGTGGCCGACGGCAAGTCGTCGGCCACCAAGCGATAACCGGTGTGCGAGGTCGCCAGCCCGTCGCCATGGACGATCACACCGTCCGACTCGGGACCAGACGGGTCGTCGCCGGAGCCCACCGCGGCCGTGATCAGGATGCCGAGCAACACGAGGCCGACGACCGCCAGCACGATCTCGTAGCGCGCGGCGAGGGCACGCAGCACTGCCATATCAGAACCGCAGCGACCAGCTCGTCAGCTCACCGGGCTTCCCGCCGTTGCGGGTGTCGGTGATCCGCAGTTGCCACGTCCCGGACGCCGGTGACGCTGAGGCGTCCACCGTGTAGGACGGTTGCGGGGCCTCCCCGTCAGCCTTGAGCGGGTACACCCCGCCATCCGGGGCGATCAGGTCGATGACGAGCGCGCTCGGCGTACGGTGGGTGATCTCCGGTGCGACCTCGAGGTTGGTCGGCGCGCTGCCGTCGATGCCGCTGACCTCGACCGCGCTGGTCACCGTGCTGCCCGCCTTGATGCGCACCGACTCGGTGCTGCTGAACTCGGTCGAGGCACCCCCGGTGAGGTCTGGTTTGACGACGACGAGGCCTTGTTCGATACCGCTGATGATCACGGTCCCGCTGTCGAAGTACGGGTACACGCTCCAGGCGCCGTTGAACTCGGCGGCGTTGCCGCTGGGGTAGATGTCGAAGTACGCGACCTCCGACAACGTGCCGCCGCCGACCTGCGTGACGTCGAGGATGCGCAGCCCGGCCTGGTAGTTGGCCTGGTAGACGTAGTCACCCTTGACGTACTGGTTGTGGTCGATCGCGGTCACCGACGACTTGTGCGTACCCACGTGCTCCGGATTGTCCAGATCAGACACATCGAAGATGTAAGTCTTCGTCTTCTTGTCCAACACATTGTTGGACTCGTCGAGTTCGTCGTCGAGGACGAAGTAGCGCTGGTCCTCGGTGAACCAGCCCTGGTGGGTGTAGGCCGCGCCGCTGTAACCGGTGCGAGACACCCGAACCGGGTTGGCCTTGTCGGTCACGTCCTCGATCGTGAGCGTGTCCTCATTGGAGTTCATACAGATCTCACGGCCCGCGTAGTCAGCATCCGGACCGGCGTAGTTCACGCACTGCGCGTCGTGGGTGTAGCCGTCGCCACCCACGCACCCGGCCGCGACCGGCGACTTCGGCGTCGAGATGTCAACGATGTGCGGACCAGCGTTGCACGTGTCGGACCCGACCGCGTACGCGTAGCCGCTGTCGGTGTTGATCACGATGTTGTGCGCCGGACCGAAGTCATCGTAATGCGCGTCCTCGGTGAACGTCTGCGGCGACGACACACCCCGCAGCCGCGTCAGGTCGAACACCTGCATCCCGTGCCCACTAATGGCATCGGCCACCACGAACGCGTGGTTCTTGTAGACCTTCACATCGCGCCAGGAACTGCTGGTGCCGTTGTGCGACGGCAAATTGCCGAGGTAGACCGGCGAGGTCGGGGTGGTGACGTCGACGAACGCGGTGCCGTTCGTGCGCCCCATGATCGCGTATTCCTTACCGGTACTGGCATCGGTCCAGCCCCAAATATCGCTACCATTACCGCCGCCGATGTCCGACAGCGGCAACACGCTCTGCAAATCCACATTTTGGCACGGATAGTCACCGGCCATGCCGTTCTCACACGGCACCTCGGCACCGGTGATCGCGGCCATCCGCTCCGCGGGCTCATGGTCGGCCATGAACGCCGCGATCGCGGCGGCCCCTTCCTCGGTTTCCGGGTCATGCGCTTGCGCGGCGGGCGCACCCACCACCAGCGTCGCCGCCAGCGCGGCTGCCGCGCCCATGAGTATTCGGCTGGCCCGTCGCGTGGTGCGCATACCGCGCTCCTCTCCCTTTCTGGCCGACAACCTCCGGCCAGAGTAGAGAGAAGAACCGACGCCGAGAACCGACGAAGGTCGCTACCGCACCCGCCATTTCTCCCGCTGTGACGGCACATTCACCGGAACGGAGCGCCGCCCGACGTTAGTCGTCGTCTCAATGGCGGTAGCGGATTGGCGGCGATTACGGTAATCGGCCGCATCCCTGGACGCCCAGCACTCCCAACGGCCGTCAGCGCTCACACTTTCGAGCGGACCGCACCTCGCCCCGCACGGCAGGGGCCGTGAGCAGGCCTACTACGCGGCGCTGCTGATCCAGTCACGCTTGATCATGCGGACGGTGATCGCGGCAGCGGTGGTCGCCCCGGCCAGCAGCAACAGACTCACCGCGTACGTCCCGATCATCTCGTAGTTCGCGCCCATCAACAGCGGCGGCACGAACCCACCGAGACCGCCCGCGGCGCCGACGAACCCGGTCACCGCGCCCACCCGGTGTGCCGGAGTGAGCAGGGCTATGAGGGCGAACGTCGCACCGGTCGCCGCTCCCAGTGCCGTGGCCATGGACAGGAATGCGATCGTCCCAAGCGGCATCAGCTCTGGTGCGAACGACTGTGCGACGGCGCCACCGGCCACCACCAGCAGCGACGCGCTGAGCACCCGCTCCGGTCCGAACCGGTCCGATAGCCAGCCACCGAGCGGCCGGGCCACGACCGCGAGCAACACGAAGCCCGCCATCCGGTTGGCGGCGTCGATCCGCGCCAGCTCGTAGCCGGTGCGCAGGTACGTCGGCAGGTACACCGAGAACGCCACGTAGCCGCCGAACGCGAGCGCGTACAGCATCGAGGCGTACCAGGTGATCGGCAGCCGAACGACAACGGCCATCCGACGCAGCAACGACTCCGACGCTCCCGCGGCGGCGGGAGCGTCGCGGAACCACAGCGCCGCGACGACGGCGAACGCGGCGAGCGCGATCGCGGTGAGGATGAACGGCACTGGCACGCCACCGGCGTTGACCAACGGCACCGTGGTGAGCGCACTTATCGCCGTGCCACCCATGCCCGCGCCGAAGATTCCGATCGCCAGGCCACGCTTCTCCGGCGGGAACCACTTGTTGACCACCGGGACGCCGATGGCGAATGCGGTACCGCCGATGCCGAGGAAGAAGCCGCCGACCAGCAACGCGGCCAGCGAGCTGTGTCCCGCGATGCCGACGTAGAGGACCGGCACCAGCGTCGCGACCGAGACGACCGGGAACATCACCCTGCCGCCGAACCGGTCGGTCAGCGCGCCGACGGGAATGCGGCCGACCGAGCCGACCAGCACCGGCACAGCCACGATCAAGGACTGCTGGAACGCCGACAGTCCGAGGTCCTCGGCGAACATCGGCCCCAGCGGGCTGAGCAGCGCCCACGCCCAGAAATTCAGGGCGAAACCCGACGTCGCCATCGCGAGCATGATCCAGGGGGTTCTTCCGATACCGGGCGTCACGCGCGCCGGTTCGTGGGCCGTAGCAGTCACGACATCGACGTTGCCGACCTCGTGGCGCGGCCGAGTAGACACCACGGTCCCGAGTTCACGCATCGAAAGGCCCATCCGATCGGGGGCCTTCGTCTCTGCCGGGCAAACCCCATTCAGCAGCACGCTCGTCACCATGCCGGATGACGCACAAACCCCGCGGCGGTACTTCCGCCGTGCCGACGTGTCCGCCGATGGACACACCCTGCACCAGATCGACTCGTCACAGTGGGAGCACTTCTACCGCGACCGCTGGTCACACGACAAGGTCGTGCGCTCGACGCACGGGGTGAACTGCACTGGGTCGTGTTCGTGGCAGGTGTTCGTCAAGGACGGCCTGATCACCTGGGAGCACCAAGCCACCGACTACCCCTCGGTCGGCCCCGACTCCCCCGAGTACGAGCCGCGCGGCTGCCCAAGAGGTGCGTCGTTCTCCTGGTACACATACTCGCCGTCACGGGTCCGCTACCCGTATGTGCGCGGCGTGCTGCTGGAGATGTGGCGCGAAGCCAAGCAACGTCTCGGCGACCCGGTGGCCGCGTGGCAGGAGATCACCGGCGACCCCGAGCGCGCCCGGACGTACAAGCGGGCGCGCGGCAAGGGCGGTTTCGTGCGCGCGAGCTGGGAGGAAGCCACCGAGATCATCGCCGCGGCGCACGTGGCTACCACCAAGAACTACGGCCCGGACCGGGTTGTCGGCTTCACCCCGATCCCCGCGATGTCGATGGCGTCGTTCGCGGCAGGCACGCGGTATCACTCGCTGATCGGCGGCACGCTGTTGTCGTTCTACGACTGGTACGCCGACCTGCCGATCGCCTCGCCGCAGGTGTGGGGCGACCAGACCGACGTCCCGGAGTCAGCTGACTGGTGGAACTCCAGCTACCTGGTCATGTGGGGCTCCAACATCCCGGTCACCCGCACCCCGGACGCGCACTTCATGACCGAGGCCCGCTACAAGGGCACCAAAGTGGTCGCGGTCAGCCCGGACTACGCCGACAACGTCAAGTTCGCCGACGACTGGCTCGCACCGCACCCCGGCACGGACGGCGCACTGGCCATGGCGATGGGTCACGTCGTGCTCACCGAGTTCTTCCGCGACCGGCAGGTGCCGTACTTCGACAACTACGTGCGCCGCTACACCGACCTGCCGTTCCTGGTGACGCTGACCGAGCGGGGTGGCGGCTACCAGGCGGACAAGTTCCTCACCGCCGCCGACCTCGGTCACGACGACGAGCACGCGGCGTTCAAGACCGTGCTGTTCGACGACACCACCGGCGAGCCGGTCGTGCCGAACGGCTCGCTGGGCCACCGCTGGTCGGAGTCCGGCAAGGGCACCTGGAACCTCGACCTCGGCGAGACCGACCCCGCGCTGACCCTGTACTCCTGGGCCGACGAGCACGTCGCCGTCGAGCTGCCCCGCTTCGATGAGGGCGCCACCGAGGGCGGGGCCACGCTGCGGCGCGGCGTTCCGGCGCTGCGCATCGGCGACGAGCTGGTGACAACGGTGTTCGACCTGCTCATGGCGCAGTACGGCGTCGTCCGCGAGGAACTGCCCGGCGACTGGCCGACGTCCTACGACGACGCGAGCCAGCCCTACACCCCGGCGTGGGCGGAGGAGATCACGTCGGTGCCCGCCGCGACCACCGCGCGGATCGCCCGCGAGTTCGCCCGTAACGCCGAGCGTTCCGAGGGCCGGTCGATGATCGCGATGGGCGCGGGCACCAACCACTGGTTCCACTCCGACACGATCTACCGCGCGTTCCTGTCGCTGGTGATGCTGACCGGCTGCCAGGGTCGCAACGGCGGCGGCTGGGCGCACTACGTCGGCCAAGAGAAGGCCCGGCCAATCACCGGCATGCAGCACCTGGCGTTCGGGTTCGACTGGCAGCGCCCGACCCGGCACATGGCGGGCACCGCGTTCTGGTACCTCGCCACCGACCAGTGGCGCTACGAGGGCTTCCGCGCCGACGAGCTGACCAGCCCGCTCGGGCGGGGCACGCTGCGCGGCAAGTCGTTCGCCGACTGTAACGCCCAGGCCGCGCGCCTAGGTTGGCTGCCGTCGCACCCGACGTTCAACCGCAACCCCCTGGACGTCACCAACGACGCACAGGCGGCGGGCCACAGCGTGGCCGAGCACATCGTCGCGCAGCTCAAGTCCGGTGAGCTAGGTTTCGCCGCCGACGACCCGGACGACCCGGCGAACTTCCCCCGCGCGTTGACGGTGTGGCGGGCTAACCTGCTCGGCTCGTCCGGCAAGGGCAACGAATACTTCCTGCGCCACCTGCTCGGCACCGACGCCGCGGTGCGCTCAGAGGAAACCCCGCCCGAGGGCAGGCCGGTCGACGTCACGTGGCGCGACAACGCGCCCGAAGGCAAACTCGACCTGCTCACGTCGATCGACTTCCGCATGACGTCGACGGGCCTGTTCGCTGACATCGTGCTGCCCGCCGCGACCTGGTACGAGAAGCACGATCTGTCCACTACGGACATGCACCCCTACGTGCATGCCTTCAACCCGGCGATCGCGCCGCCGTGGCAGGCCCGCTCGGACTATGACGCGTTCCTCGGCATCGCGGACGCCTTCTCGACCTTGGCCGCCGACCATCTGGGCACCCGCACCGACGTGCTCGCCGTTCCGCTGCCCCATGACACTCCGGACGAGCTGGCCCTGCCGGGCGGCCGGGTGCGCGACTGGAGGCACGGCGAGTGCGATCCGGTGCCGGGCAAGACCATGCCGAAGCTGGTGACGATCAAGCGGGACTACGCCGCGATCGGCGCGAAGATGCGCGCGATCGGCCCACTCCTGGACACGCTCGGCACGACGACCAAGGGCATCACCTACGACGTCGGTCCCGAGCTGGCGTACCTGCGCAGCCAGAACGGCGTGCGGGACGCGGGTGAACACACGCGCAGGCCATCGCTCGCGAACGCGGAGCACATGTGCGAGGCGATCCTCGCACTGTCAGCAACCACCAACGGACGGCTCGCCGCGCAGGGTTTTCGCACGCTGGAGCAGCGCACCGGCACGAAGCTGGCCGACCTCGCCGACGAGAACGAGGGCAAACGGATCACCTTCGAGGACACCAAGAAGGGTCCGCAGCCGGTGATCACCTCGCCGGAGTGGTCGGGCAGTGAGACCGGTGGCAGGCGCTACTCGGCGTTCGTCATCAACGTCGAGCGCGACAAACCGTGGCACACGCTCACCGGGCGGCAGCAGTTCTTCGTCGACCACGACTGGATCACCGAACTCGGCGAGCAACTGCCGGTGTACCGGCCGCCGCTGCACATGGGACGGCACTTCGGAGGCCAGGAGATCGGCGGCCAGGCCGAGGTCACCGTGCGGTACCTGACGCCGCACTCGAAGTGGTCCATCCACTCCGAGTACCAGGACAACGCGCACATGCTGGCGCTGTCGCGGGGCGGGCCGGACATCTGGCTGTCCGAACAGGACGCCGCGAAGATCGGCGTCGCCGACAACGACTGGATCGAGGCGTACAACCGCAACGGCGTCGTCGCGGCGCGCGCGGTCGTCTCACACCGGATGCCCGAGGGCACCGTCTACATGTACCACGCGAAGGACCGCAACGTGAACGTGCCACTCGCCGAGCTGTCCGGCAAACGCGGCGGGGTACACAACTCGCTGACCCGCCTGCTGCTCAAGCCGACGCACCTGATCGGCGGCTACGGACAGTTCACCTACGCCTTCAACTACTACGGCCCGACCGGGAATCAACGTGACGAGATGACGGTGATCCGTCGCAGGAACCAAGAGGTGACGTACTGATGCGCGGTTGGGAGCTTTGCCAACCGGCCGAGGCGGGCCGCCCGAGCTCGCGAGGGTGGCTCTCCGAGGCCGGTACCGCCGCACCATGCGAGCGCGAGGCGACGTCCGAAACGGCAAAGGTCACAGAGCTGGAGATGTTATGCGAGTGATGGCACAGGTCGCGATGGTGATGAACCTCGATAAATGCATCGGGTGTCACACCTGTTCGGTGACATGCAAGCAGACCTGGACCAACCGGGACGGCACCGAGTACGTCTGGTTCAACAACGTCGAGACGAAGCCGGGCATCGGCTACCCGAAGTACCACGAGGACCAGCAGCGCTGGCGCGGCGGGTGGGTACTCGACCGGCGCGGCAAGCTAAAGCTGCGCTCCGGCGGCAAAGTGAAGCGGCTGCTGAGTCTGTTCGCCAACCCGAACCTGCCGTCGATCGACGACTACTACGAGCCGATCACCTACGACTACGACACGCTGCTGACCGCCCCAGCTGGCCCGCACACGCCGGTGATCCGGCCAAAGTCGGCGCTGACCGGCAACGACACGTCGATTACCTGGGGCGCCAACTGGGAGGACGACCTGGGCGGCGCACCCGAGCACGCGCCAGGCGACCCGAACATCGCCGCCATGCCGCCCCAGGCGGCGGAAAAGGTGCGGTTCTCGTTCGAGCAGACGTTCATGTTCCACTTGCCGCGCATCTGCGAGCACTGCCTTAATCCGGCGTGCGTCTCCGCGTGCCCGTCCGGCGCGATGTTCAAACGCGAAGAGGACGGCATCGTGCTGGTCGACCAGGACCGGTGCCGGGGCTGGCGCATGTGTGTGTCCGCGTGCCCGTATAAGAAGGTCTACCTCAACCACACCACGGGCAAAGCCGAGAAGTGCACGTTCTGCTTCCCACGCATCGAGAACGGTCAGCCCACCGTGTGTGCGGAGACCTGCGTCGGCAGGCTGCGCTACATCGGCCTCGTCCTCTACGACGCTGACAAAGTCACCGCCGCCGCCAGCGTGCCCAACGAGCAGGACCTCCTCGACGCGCAGCGGGACGCTTTCCTCGACCCGCACGACCCCGAGGTGATCGCCGCGGCCCGTGACGAGGGCATCCCGGACGACTGGGTTGAGGCGGCGCAACGCTCCCCCGTCTACGCGCTCGCGGTGAAGCACCGGGTGGCGCTGCCCCTGCACCCGGAGTACCGGACCATGCCGATGGTCTGGTACGTGCCGCCGCTGTCGCCGGTGCTGGACGCCGTCACCGACGCCAACGGCGACAACACCGACCCGGACCAGGTGTTCCACGCGATCACCGACCTGCGTATCCCGATGGAGTACCTGGCAAGCCTGTTCAGCGCGGGCGACGCCGACGTCGTCGCCGGGGTCCTGATGAAGCTCTCCGCGATGCGCGGGTACATGCGCGCCCGCACACTCGACGGGACCGTCGCCGACAACCTGCTCGCCGCGACCGGCATGTCCGCCGACGACATGGAGTCGCTGTACCGGCTGCTGGCGATCGCCCGCTACGAGGAGCGCTACGTCATCCCGGCCGCGCACCGCGAAGACGCCGCCGACCTGGCGATGCTCGATACCGGATGCAGCCTCGACGTCCCCGGCGGCCCCGGCATGGGCGGCGAGCCCGGCGGCCCCGCCGTCAGCCTCGGAATGCCCACCCCGCGTGGCAAGGAGCGGACCCGATGAGCACCTGGCCCGACGACCCGCGCGCCCGCGCGCTGCTGGTGATCTCCGAAACGTTGCGCTACCCCGACGAGCACCTGCTCGCCCGCCGCGATCTGCTCACCGACGTCGCGGCGTCGCTGCCCACGTCTTCGGCCGGTACACGGAAGCCGCTGCTGCGGTTCCTCGGCTGGTTCCGTAACGCCGAGCCGTTCGCGCTGGCGCGGCACTACGTCGAGATGTTCGACCTGCGACGCAAGAGCAGCCTGTACCTGACGTACTACCTGCACGGCGACACCCGCCGCAGGGGCATGGCGCTGCTGACGTTGAAGCAGACGTACCGCGCGACCGGGCTGGTCCCGCCGGAGGACGAGCTACCGGACTACCTGCCGCTCGTGTGCGAGTTCGCCGCCACGGCTCGGCGCGGCGAGACACCGCTGCGGCAGCACCGGGCGGGGATTGAGCTGATCCGCACGGCGCTGTGCGACTCAGGCTCGCCGTACGCCGACGTCCTCGACGCCCTGGCCGCGCTGCTGCCCACGCTGTCGACGTCCGAGTACGGCCGCGTCGCCGACCTCGCCGCGGACGGACCACCCACCGAACAGGTCGGGCTGGCGCCGTTCGCCCCACCGGAATACCTAGCGGGAATGGAGATACGGGCATGACCACCGATGTCGCACTCTGGGTCGTGTTGCCCTACATCGCGCTGACGGTGTTCGTGGTCGGCCACGTCTGGCGCTGGCGCGCGGACCAATTCGGCTGGACGACTCGCACGACGCAGCTGCTGGAGAACCGCTGGCTGCGGCTCGGTTCGCCGCTGTTCCACCTGGGGATGTTCGCGGTGATCGCGGGACACGTGGTCGGGCTGCTGGTGCCGACGTCGTGGACCGAGGCGTTGGGCGTATCCGATGACGTCTACCACGTCGTCGCGGTCGGCGCGGGCACGATCGCCGGGGTGATGCTCATGGCTGGTCTCGCGCTCTTGCTGGCCCGCCGGTTCGTCAACGGCCGAGTGCGGCGCACCACCACCCGCATGGACAAGGCGATGTACGCGGTGCTGATCGTGGTGATTCTGCTGGGCATGGGCGAGACCGTGCTGGTCAACCTGCTCGGCGGCGGCTACGACTACCGCGAGACCGTCGCGGTCTGGTTCCGCGGCATCTTCTACTTCCAGCCGGACGCTTCACTGATGGCGGGCGCGCCGCTGGTGTATCAGGCGCACGCGGCGGCGGCGTGGGTGTTCATCGGCATGTGGCCGTTCACCCGGCTGGTGCACGTGTGGTCCGCGCCGATCGCCTACCTGTGGCGGCCGTACGTCGTGTATCGCAAGCGCGCCAGCACCTCCCATACGCACGCCGCCGTGCGGCGCGCGGGCCGGATCGAGCCGCGCCTGCGCACCCGTCCGCGGTCGCCAGACCGGCGCGCGACAAAGGAGAGGCAGCCGTCATGACCAAAGCCACGCCACCCACGACGCAGCCGGACGCCATACCCCGGCCGCGTGCCGACAGTCCCCCAGCCACCCCGGCACCCGAGCCGCCACCCGCGCTACCGGTGCCGCCGGGGCAGCTCATCGACGAGTTCACCCCGACGGTCGACGTCGGGCTGATGGAACACCTCGTCGTCAACGCACCGCCCGACGTGACGTACGAGAAGGTCGGCGAGCTGCGGTTCACTGACATCCGCACGCCGCTGGTGCGGGCGATGCTGGTCGCCCGCGGTCTACCCAGGCTGGTGCGATGGGTGCGGCGCGGCGGAGTGCGGGGCTGGCGACATCACCACGCCGTACCCATCGAGTTCACGCTGGACGACCTTGTGATGGGCACGACGTGGGTACTGCTCGGCGAGCATCCCGGCAGCGAGATCGTGCTCGGTGTGGCGGGCCGGTTCTGGACGCCGATCATCCGCTGGCAGGACGTCGCGGCGGACGGTTTCGCCGACTACGAACGGCCCGGCAGCGGTACCATCGCCGCGTCGTTCTCGGTGCACCCGTACGGCGCGGGCAAGACGTTGCTCACCCACGAGGTTCGGGTGCGGCTCACCGATCCGTTCAGCCGCCGGGTCTGCGGTTGGTACTGGTTCGTCGTGCGGCCGTTCGCACACCTGCTCGCGCGCGGGATGCTGCACGCCATCCGCCGCGAAGCTGAACGCGAGGCCGGCCGCGCGGGGCGGACGGGAAACTGATCCCACCACCCCGCTCGCGGCTTCAGGCGACTTTCTCGTACAGCGTCACGACCACGGAACTGCCACCGCCGACATTGTGCTGAAGCGCCAGGTTCGCACCCTCGACCTGACGCGGGCCCGCTTCACCGCGCAACTGCCACGTCAGTTCCGCGCACTGCGCCATGCCCGTCGCGCCGAGCGGATGGCCCTTGGACAGCAGCCCGCCGGATGGGTTGGTGACGACGCGACCACCATAGGTGTTGTCGCCATCAGCGATGAACTTCTCGGCCGTACCTTCCGGCGTCAGGCCAAGCACCTCGTAGGTGAGCAGCTCATTCGGCGTGAAGCAGTCGTGCAGTTCCACGACGGGAATGTCCTCCGGGCCAATACCGGACTGCTCATAGACCTGGCGGGCGGCCTCGCCAACGATGCCGGTCCACGCCCAGCCCTGGCGATCACGTTCCTCGGCCTCTGGGGTATCCGTGGTCATCGCCTGCGCCCGGATGTGCACGTCGGCACGAAGCCCGTGTTTCCTGGCGAAGTCCTTGCCGCAGATCACCGCCGCGGCTGCGCCGCAGGTGGGTGGGGCACATTGCAGCTTGGTCAACATGCCGCAGATCGTCGGCGAGCTCAGGACGTCGTCGATCGTGATCGGGTCGCGGAACACGGCGTACGGGTTGTTCGCCGCGTGCTTGCGGGCCTTCACCGAGATGGCGGCGAACGTCTCGGGCGTGGCGCCGTACTTTTCCATGTAGGCATCCGCGGCGATGGCGAACCACCGTGGCGCGGGTGGCGCCGACGCGTAGTCGCCGCGCTCCACGCCCACGATCTCGTTGAGCCTGCTCAACGGATTCGGTCGATCGGTCCACACCGCGTCCAACGCCCCAGGACGCATCGTCTCGAAGCCAAACGCCAGCACGCAGTCCGCCGCGCCGCTTTCCACGGCCTGGCGTGCCAGCCAGAGCGCGGTCGAGCCAGTGGAGCAGTTGTTGTTCACGTTAATCACCGGGACACCGGTCATCCCCACCCGATACGCGGCGAGCTGGCCGCTGGTCGAGTCGCCGAACACGTACCCGGCGTAGACCTGCTGAACCGTGCCGTAGTCGACCCCAGCGTCGGCGAGTGCGGCCTTGATCGCGCCCTCCGCCATCACGTCGTAGGGATCCGCCTTCTTCGGCGTCGCGAACGGCACCATCCCGACACCGGCAACGTAGGCCCCACCGCCCATAACACTCGCTCCTTTGATCACGACCCACCGACAGGGAAACCGCGCCAGTTCCGAAGCATCCGGACCGGCATATCTCACGTGGCTTGTTCCACCGGAATAGCTCAAGGCTCGCCGCAAGAAAAGGTGACATTACCGCACGGCCGAACAAGTATCCTGCGACTGAGAGTAGACCTACGGAAACCAACGAGCAATGCATATTGGTCGATTAAATTCGCGGAGATGAATTGGTGAGAGCGTGCGATTATTCCTAGCGACGAATCCGAATTCTCACCTGAAATTCGGGACCATTACCGCCGCCTCCGACAAACGGGTGAACCGGGTCAATACCGGTTGGGGCGTCTTCCGCAAAATCCAATACAACCGCATCGCTCGCGATACGATCGTATCGGATTTCCGAAGAGCAACCACAGCGCGGGCCCGCGATGAGGCCGCTGCCGATAGCGAGCGGGACGTCTAACCCCGGAGCGCGGGGACACCCGGCACCGCCTTGTGCGGACGTCTGGTGGTTTACCGGTGCCCGATCCGGGACATCCGGTCGGAGGCCGGGACATAGGCCCCATGGCAGGGGGCACAGCGGCCCTGGCCCCGACGACATTCGACCGCTGACACCACCTCCCGGTAGGAGCAGGATGGTGTCAGGACGCAGGGAGGTCCACCATGATCACGCAGCGCGGTCCGCTCACCACCTCGGTGACCAACGAACCAACCGCCGAGGAACGATCCCACGCCGTGCGGGTCGTCGCGTCGTACGCGCGGGACGCAACCGAACTCATCGACCTGCTCGACATGCTCGGACTCGCCGCGAGCGAAGCCCACGAGCCGGGCAGCGCGCCCGACCAGGTCGAGCGACGCGAGCAGGCGGCGGCCCGCGGCCGGCGCGGTCGCCCGCTACTGGTGAGCGAACTGACGGAGATGTTCGCCGGAGCGGACGTCGAAGCACGAGCCGGCGTGCGGTAGTCCTACTCTCGCTTCGCCCGGCTCGGCGCGACCCGAGGTGGTTCGTTCGGCATCTTCGGATACACCGGAGGCCACGGCGCGTCCATCAACCCGGCCGCCATGTCGCGTTCCGACTGCGCCAGCAGCGGCTCGATCGACTGCGGCCGGTCGTGATAGCCCTGCCATGGATCGCCGCGCTCAGCCACAAGGTCAGGCACCGTCGCGATCGTGAGCCCGCCGGGATCGAGGGTCTCCAACTCCTCCCAGGTGATAGGAGCCGACACCTGCGCGCCCACCCGTGGCCGCACGCACCACGCACCGAACACCGTCTTGTGCGGCGCGTTCTGGTTGAAGTCGACGAACACGCGCTGCCCGCGCTCCTCCTTCCACCACTGCGCGGTCATCTCCTCGGGGTACCGGCGCTCCAGCTCGCGCGCGAGCGCGACGGCGGCCGCCCGTACCTGGTAGCCGTCCCACCGCGGCTCAAGCGCCACATAGATGTGGAGGCCCCGAGATCCCGACGTCTTCAGCATCGCCTCGATGCCATACTCGGCGAGCAACTCTCGTGTCAGTAGGGCGCCACGCGTCAGCTCCGCGTATCCGACACCGGGCGACGGGTCGAGGTCGATGCGTAGTTCGTCGGCGATGTCGGGCGTCTCGGCGTGGAACGGCCAGACATGAAAGCCCAAGCACCCGAGATTCACCGCCCACAACACATGCGCCATATCGGCCGCGACAAGGGCGTCACTCGTAGTACCGTTCGGCGTGGCCACCACGGTCGTGCGCAGCCAGGACGGCGCCGACGACGGCACCCGTTTCTGGAACCAGGACTTGCCGCCCGCGCCCTGGGGGTAGCGCTCCATCAGCAATGGCCGGTTCCGCATCGTCGCCATGAGCGGCTCGGCGACCGCCTGGTAGTAGCGCACCAAGTCCAGCTTTGTCTCTCCGCGCCGCGAGAAGTACACCTTGTGCGGGTTCGAGATCGTCACCTCGGTGCCATCGACGTCCAGCGTGATCGCGTCGGCCATCCGCTCCCCCTCATGCCCGCTGTTCGGTGAAGATCTCGGCGAGCTCTGCCGGTGCGACCTCATCGAGCTGGCCGTAGGTGCAGGACTCCGGGGTGCGGTCGGACCGGAAGCGCACCAGCCTGCCGCCGTGCCGGAACCGCCCCGCCATGACGTGCTCGTAGCGCACCTCCGCGACGAGTTCCGGCCGCAACGGTTCCCAGGAAAGGTCCTTGCCCGCGCTCCATCGGCTCAGCCCGCCCGGCATCCGGCCCTCGGTATGCGCCTCGGCCTCGGCCCAACGACGCCACGGGTGCCCGTGCAGCGCGCGCTCTCTGAGTGGAGCCAGTTCGTCGACCAGTTCCCGTCGTCGCTTGGCGGTTAAGCTGCTGGCGACGCCGACGTGATGCAACGTTCCCGCGTCGTCGTAGAGGCCAAGCAACAGCGAGCCGACGCCCTCGCCGTCCTTGTGCCAGCGGAATCCGGCGACCACGCAGTCGGCGGTGCGCTCGTGCTTCACCTTGACCATGACGCGCTTGTCCTGCGCGTAGGTGACGTCGAGCGGCTTCGCCATCACGCCGTCGAACCCAGCACCCTCGAACCGGGTGAACCAGTCCTCCGCCACGTCCGGGTCCTCGGTGAGCGGAGTGAGGTGCACCCGGGACAACTCGGCGTCAAGGACGTCCGCGAGCAACGCGCGACGTTTGCGGAACGGCTCGTCGGTGAGATCGTCGTCGCCGAGCGCGAGCAGGTCGAATGCCACGAAGCTAGCCGGAGTCTCGACGGACAGTTTGCGGATGCGGGAGGCGGCCGGATGCACCCGGTTCCGCAGCGCGTCGAAGTCCAGCCCGTGCTCGGTGACAAGCACGATCTCGCCGTCGACGACGCAGCGCGGCGGCAGTGCCTCGGCGAGCAACTCGACCAGCTCAGGAAAGTACCTGGTCAGCGGCCGGTCATTACGGGAGCCGAGCTCGATCTCGTCGCCGTCACGGAACACCACGCAACGGAAGCCGTCCCACTTCGGCTCGTAGGCCAGCCCCTCGGTGCGCGGTACCTCGCGGACCGCCTTGGCCAGCATCGGCTTGACCGGCGGCATGACTGGTAGATCCACGAGGCACAGCGTATTCCCCGGCACCGACAGTTCGCGCGGTTTTCGCTCGCTCGGTTCAGCCTCGGCTCACCCTTCGCCCTCGGCGTCCGCGACGAACAGCGAACCGCAGGTCGCGCCGCCATCGATGATGAACTCCGCGCCGGTGGTGTAGGTCGCCTCGGTGGCGATGAAATACGCCATCCGCGCGACCTCGTCCGGGTCACCGAACCGGGGGATCGGCTGCGCCGCGGTCATGGTGTCGTCGAATCCGGCGGTCATCGGAGTGCGAATCGGACCAGGGTGGATCGAGCACACCCGTACGCCGTCCGGCGCCAGTTCCAGCGCGGCGGTCTTGGTCAGCCCGCGCAGTCCCCACTTGCTCGCGGTGTAGGCCCCGAGGTTGGCGTAGCCCATCAGCCCCGCAGTCGAGGAGATGTTGATGACCACGCCGCCCGCGCGCCGCAGCGACGACCCGAACACATGCATCCCGAGCCATGGCCCGACCAGGTTGATGTCGAGCACCCGCTGAAACGCCTTGGGCTCCTGCTCCTCGATCGTGCCGAACGCGACGATCCCGGCGTTGTTCACCAACACGTCTAGCGCACCGTGCCGTTCGATCTCGTCGCGCGCGGCGCGCCAATCATTCTCCTCGGTGACGTCGAGGTGCAGGTAACGCACCCGCTCGCCTAGCGCGGCGGCGAGGTCGGCACCCTCGTCGTCGAGCAGATCCGCGACGAAAACCTCCGCACCCTTGCCAGCGAAGAGCCGAGCGATGGCGGCACCGATGCCCCGCGAGCCGCCGGTGACCAGCACCCTCATGTTGTTTGTTGTCATGTCCCCTCCTGGGTCCCTAGTGGGTTGGCGCGTGCAGCCGTTCCCTGACGTCTCGCTGCCGTGCCTTGATGACCGCTTCCGGACGGCCGATGCGCAGCAGCACCTGCGGGTAACCCGCGAGGCCGAGCCGGTCGACCATGCCGGAGCGGACCTCGCTCAGGTGCAGTGCCTGGGTGAGCACCGCACCGGCGAGGCCGTCGGAGACCGCGGCGAGCCAGGCACGCTGCATCGCTTCCCCCGCGCGCACATGATCGACGGGAGTATCGGTGTCGCTGACGACGACGAACAGGGTTTCCTCGGCGAGCCGCCGAGCCAGCGTAGGTACGTCAGGCAGCCGGGTATCCGTGCTGACCAACCCCGCCCACGGCAGGGTGTCCCTCGGCCTGGCACCGCGGTGCCCATCTGAGCCGCCGATGTAGCGCGCATAGCGGCGGGTCCATGCGTCGAGTTCGCGTTGGTAGCCCTTGTCGGCACGCAGAACGTCCGCGGCGTAGCAGAGCAGGGTCGCCAACGCCCGGCACTCGTCTCGCTCGACCCGCCGTAGCCGCACGCCATCGCCCGCCGCGGCGCTGACGACGCCCACTATCTCGGCCTCGGTGACCGGATCCGGCAGGAACGGCTTGCGATAGCTCCGTCGGCGAAACATCGACCAGTAGCTGGCGAGCTCGGTTTCGGTGGCCGGTTGACGCGCGGTCGTCGTCAGCCGCGCGACGAGGTCGCCTCGGCGTTCCGGGTACAGCGTGACGTCGAACCGCCAGCCGAGCGAGCGGACAGCGAGCCGCAGGTTGGCCAGTGCGGCGCCGCAGGAGATCAGCCGATCCCGCCCGGTGGGGTCGTGGTGCGGTAGCGATCGTTCGACGTTCTCGTAGAGATCGGCCCGGTGCTCGCGCGTCTCGAGGATCCACGGCATCGTGTCGTGCACCGAGGGGGCGTTGCTGACGGCGCGCACCAGCACCCCGACTTCCGCGCGTGTCCATGCGCTCATGACCACAGCTCCTTCACCCGTCCGACCGGGTCCACACTCATCGGGACGTGCGCGGCGGTGCAGAGGCTTCCGGTGGCTGTATCGGGGCCGTTCGTCCCGAACCGGACGCCACGAACCGGACGACTCACCGAGCGGTGCTGTCATCGATTCCTGATCAGCAGGTGACTTTCTGCCCTAGCACGGCGCCGCGGTAGCTCAGGATGCTGGAGTCATCACGGGATGTCGCGATGTCGGCATTCCCCGGGACAACGACAGGAATCAGCATGCACAGTGACCCGAAGCGACTGCGCGAGCTGCCGCCCGCCACCGCGCTGCGCCTTCTCGGGTCCGTCCCTATCGGCAGGATCGTGTTCACCGCACACGCCTTACCCGCCATCCGGCCGGTCAACCATGTGCTCGTCGATGGCGATGTCGTACTGCGTTGTCACGCTGGTGCCGCGTTGCTCGGCGCCATTGGCCAGGTTGTCGCCTACGAGGCGGACGACATCGATCCCGAAACCCACGCGGGATGGAGCGTGATCGTCACCGGCAAGGCCGATGAGGTCACCGGCGCCGACGAGGTGGCTCACTACGAGCGCCTGCTGCGCCCGCACGTCGACCTGACGATGGAGCACGTCGTGCGCATCTCTCCGGAGATCATCACCGGTTTCGAACTGACCGACGTCACCCAGGACGCGAAAGACCTCATCGCCTGAGCCGCTCAGCCCACCGTCGAACGCACCATCGCGACCGGGCAGTGGGCGTGGTGCAAGACCGACTGACTGGTCGAGCCCAAACTGAGCCCGGCGAGGGCGCTCTTACCGCTGGTACCGACCACGATGAGTTGTGCCGCCCTCGCCTCGGAGAGCAGACACTTCGCTGGTTTACCCCTACGCACCCTGCTGTCCACATCGACATCCGGATAGCGCTCCCGCCAGCCGGCGAGCCGCTCGGCGAGTAGCCGGTGCTCGGCGTCGACGACGTCCTGTTCGGACAGCCGCATCGGGTAGTCGGGCCAACCGGTTTCGATGGTCGCCTCATTCCAGACATGCACCGCCATCAGATCGACGCCGCGCACAGCGGCGGCCTCGAATCCGAACCCGAGCGCGGCGTCGCTGAGCGGGCCGCGACCGACGCCGACGGCGACCGGCCCGCGCTCGGTATGGGCGTAGTCGTCACGATCACGCTCCTTGGCTGCCGGGGTGACGACGACGGGACACCGCGCCCCCGCCGCGACGGTCAACGCGACCGACCCGACGAGCAGGCTCGTGAACCCGCCGACGCCGCGTGAACCGATGACGATCAGTCGCGCCGAGTCGGACGCGTCGATCATCTCCTCGGCAGGGTGCCCCTCACGCTGCTCCGATCGGACAACAACGTCCGGCGTCACCTCGGCCACGAGATGCTCCGCCTCGGAGAGGTACTCCTTGCCGCAGTCCGCGAGCGCCTCCGCGACACCGCGTGGCAGCGCGACGCGGCCGTGCCTGATCGGCGGTGGGTGACAGACATGCACCAGGCGCAGTGGCGCGGCATGGCGTCTCGCCTCAAGAGCCGCCCAGTGCACCGCCCACAGCGAGGAATCCGACCCGTCGACGCCCGCCACGATGTCGTGGTGCGCCGCGGTGTCGCTCACGTTGGTCATGGCGTGCTCCCGTCAGCGCGATCGGCTGCTAGCGGTGTGTAGTGGATACCCTCACCCGGCGGAGGTCACACTCCGGCGACCGGCATACCGAGCCGCTCAGATGCCGAAGAGGTGCGGACGGAACCGCTGCCCGTATGGGTCGGTCAACGCCGACCGGAACGTTTCGCTCCAAGCCATCCCGGAGTCCCAGTCCGCGCCATCATCCTCGTGCTCCACGGTCTGGGCGTCAGCATCGGGCTGTCCCTGGCGCCAGTGCGGCACTGGCACTACGGCGGCGAGTGTCTCGGTCGTACTCATCACATGCCTCCAACGTCGGCCCTGACGGTAAGCGGCCAGGAGCGCTCGTCGACAGAGTCGAAATGCCTCATTTGGCGGGGCCACGCGGGACCGCTGGCGACGACGTCCCGATACCGCGCCACGCCGGGCCTGCGCATAACCGTCTGTCAGGCGCTAATCTCGCAGCACGAACAGACCGCCCGTATCAGGCAGGACAGGGAGCATGAGCGAGCAGGTAAGGGTGATCGTCGGAGTGGACGGCTCCGGCCGCAGCCACCGACTCCGGCAGCTCGCCGCCCATCACGATGGCCCCGTCCACACCATCCCACCCACGATCACGACAGACGATCTAGCACGACTGCTCGACGACGCGGACGATGGCACCCTGGTCGCCGTCGACGACGTCCACCTACTCGAGCCAGCACCATTGCGGCTGCTGACCACGGCGGCGGCCAACGGGGTCGACGTCGTCGCCACCAGGCGACCATCGCTGCCGTCGCCGGAACTCGCCGCGCTGGACGCCGCGCTCTGCGCCAGAGGCACGCTGGAATGGCTCGGCCCGCTGGACGAGACCGCCGTCGCGGCGCTGCTCCCCCGCGTCGACCACACCACGATCAGTGCGGTGCGTACCGCGACCGGCGGCCTGCCCGCACTCGTCATGGCCGTGTCCCCGGAAAGGCCCGCAAGCGCGACGCCCGCGTTGGTCGCACGTGTGCAGCGCACACTCACACTCCTCGGACCGGAGGCCACGCGGCTGGCGCGACTCCTCGCGCTCGGCATCGAGCTCCCAGACGACGCCCGCTGCCACGCGCTCGACGTCGACCGCGCACGGCTGGCGGAAGCGATGCACCGCTTGCGCGACGCCGGGCTGCTCGCCGAGGACGCCGATCATCTGATCCCGGTCATCGCGCACGCCGTGCTCGCCGAACTCGCGCCCGCCGAGATCCGAGCGCGGTATGCCGACGCCGCCAACGCCCTGCGCGCACTCGGCAGCGGCGCGGTCGCGGTGGCCGACACACTGGCTGCCGCCGATGCTCGCGGTGCCGAAGCGGCGACGGCGTATGTAGCAGCCGCGGACACGCTGCGGTTCACCGCTCCCGCTATGGCGGTGCGGTGGTACGAGCACGCACTCAACGCGGGCGCCGACCTGGACTCGCTCGCGCTCGGCCGTGCGGAGGCCGCGGCGATGCTCGGCGAGCCGATCGACCCGGACCTGCGCGCGGACACCCCTCACCAGCGCCACCGCAGAGCACTGCTCATGGGCGCGAGCGCTGCTCATGATGGCCGCCAAGACCGAGCCGCTCAGGCACTGCTCACCACTGACTCACCAGGTCAGGTACTCGCGGTCGCTTCCCTCGTGGCGACCGGCGACATCGACACGGCACGAGACGTCGCCAAGCACGACGCGCCACCGAGCCTTCGGCTACTGGCCGATGCCGCGCTCGCACTGCCGGAACCAGCCGACGCGCTGCCCGCGTTCATCGAGGCGGCTGAGGCGGCCGAACGCGCCGACCCGGAGTACGTGCTGCCCGACACCCCACACGCCATCGGAGCACTCGCCGCCGTCACCGCGGGTGACGCCGCCACCGCGGAGCACCTACTTGAGCGCGCACTACACACCAAGACCGGCGGACCGGTCGCCGACACACGGCACCGCATCCTCCTCTCCTGGATCCAGTTGCGCACCGGGCGCTACGAGCCGGCCATCGCCGAATCGCGGCGGCTCAGCCAGCTCCAGCTCGGCGGCAGAGAGCGGCTCCTGCTCGCCGCGGTGACAGCCGGGCTGGCCCGGCGCACCGGTGACATCGCCCAGCTGCGTGCCGCTTGGCACCAGGCAGAGCCGGTGCTGGCGCGCCGCGCCGTCGACCTCCTACACATCGAGCCACTCGAGGAACTGCTGGTCGCGGCGGCCCGGCTCAAGCAGCACGACCGGACAACGACGACACTTGCCCACCTGCGAGCCATACTCGACCGCTGCGGGCATCCCCCGACGTGGGCCGTCACGCTCGGCTGGGTTCGCTGCCAGGTCGCCGTCGCCGCCGAGGATGCCGAGGCCACGGCGACCGCGGCACGTGACATGAGCGGTCACGACGCGCCAGGACGCAGGCAGCGAGCACAGCAGGCAGCCGCCCGCCGCTGGGCCGACGTCATGGCGGGCATCGTCGAGGCCGACACCGTACTCACCACCGCCGCTGACCTCGCGGTCGCCGAACTGCCATGGGAGGCGTCCCGGCTCGCGGGCGGCGCCGCGATCAGGACGTCCGAACCGGCGACCACGCGACGGCTGCTCGAACGCGCCAGAGAACTCGCCGACCTCGACGCGCTCACCGGCGGGGAGACCACCGCCGCGCGCACGGGCACGCTGTCCGAACGAGAGGTCGATGTCGCGCGGATGGTGCTCGCGGGCCGCACACATCGGGAGATCGGCGCGCAGCTCTACGTCTCCCCCAAAACCGTCGAGCACCATGTGGCGCGCATCCGTACCAAGCTCGGCGCCACCAGCAGGGCGGAGCTGCTCGCCGCGCTGCGCGATGAGTTAGGCGATGACCAGGCGTGACTCCGCCGGACACACCGCGAGCGATGAGGGCTTAAGCCTCTAGTCGAAGGGCCCCCTAGCGGCGTCTGCTGAGCATGGGGGTTTTCCCGATGTGGCGCGGGGTGATGGACCCGCATTGTTGTCTCATCACCCGCTCCGCCACACCGGCAGCGGAGCACCAACCGAAGGAGACCAGTCATGGCAGTCGACGTCAGCTCGCAGCTGTACCAGGCGATCAAGGACATGATCAACCAGCTCTTCAACGACAAGCAGGCCGCGGCACAGTTCGCGGAGGATCCCTTCGGCGCGGTCGCGGCGCAGGGCATCAGTGGCGACCTCGACGGACTGGACATGCACCAGCTCGTCGGCGAGTGCGCGGCGGACTCGACCCTCCCGGACGGCCCGAAGCAGGCGTTGCAGAGCTACGCCAGCGGCAGCCCCGCCCCGGCCAGCTCACCGGTCAAACCGCCACCTGGCCCGGCGAACAACACCACGGAGGTCGTCCAGCAGCTGCAGTACGCGACCTACGTGGCCCACGAGGGCGACACGCACATCCAAGAGACCATCATCGACAACAGCGTCAACACCAACGTCGAAGGCGATGTGCATGGCGACGTCGACATCGACTCCACCAACGTCAACGCGACCGGCGACGACGCCATCGCGGCGGGAGACGACGTCAACGCGGCCACCGGCGATGGCTCGCAGGTCATCGACGGCGACAACTTCGGTCAGGCCAACACCGGCGACAACGCCGCGGTGGCAGGCGACGACGGTCAGGCGAACACCGGCGACGGCGCGGTGCAGGCTGGCGACGACATCAACGCCCCGGTCAACACCGGCGTGAACACCGGCATCCTGGCCGACGGCAGCGTCGAGGACGCGGTCGTTGGCGACGGCAACACCGTCAACCAGGTCGACGGCAGCGCCGACGGCGCCGTGTTCGGTGACAACAGCGGCCTCGCGGGCGGCATCGACATCGACGCCAGTGGTGGTGACGCGAGCGGCACCGGCGGCGACGCCTTCGGCGGGTTCGGTGGCGACGGCGGCGACGCGGGCGAGACGTCCACGGGCGGCGGCGGTGGCCTGTTCGGCGGCGGCGACGACACCGCGATCGGCGGCATCGGCGGGTCCGGCGGCAGCGCCGACGCCACCGGCGGCGCGGGCACCGGCGGCAACTCATCCGGCGGCGACGTCAACCTGAACCTCAACTTCGGTGGCGGCTCGCAGACCAACGTGCAGGACTCGACCGTGGAGGAGTCGGCCGTCAGCACCGGCGGCGACGCGAACAACGTCGCGGACAACAACGTCTATGACGGCTCGGCGGCCTCAGCGGGCGGCGACGCCAGCGGCTACTACGAGGAGACCGACGTCGACGCGGACTTCTCGGAGGTCACGACCGAGCAGGGCCCTGGCGACCAAACGCAGGAGGCGAGCGCGGCCGACGACCCGGCGCTCTGACCAGGTTCCAGCGGGGTTCCCCGGCCACCGGGCCGAGGGACCCCGCTGAGCCACGCCCGGAAGGGCGCTGATAGTTCCTCACACAGCACCAACTAAGCCAATTGCACGTTGATGACTGAATCGCGTGACTTATTCCCTGCGAGTAGATGATGAGGCACGATGATGGCCATGGCATCCCAGCCCGCGGGTAAGGAGGCGGTCGCGCGGGCCACCGCAGCGGTGTCCGCGGGAATCAAGGCGTGCGGCGCCTACAACCGCCCCGACCTGGCGAAACGGCTGGAACGGGCGGCGGCGTCACTGGCGGAACCAAGCGTGCCCGTCGTAGTCGTCGGCGAGTTCAAGCAAGGCAAGAGCTCGCTGGTCAACGCGCTGCTCGGCGCGAACATCTGCCCGGTGGACGACGACGTCGCCACCGCGATCCCCACCTCGGTCGCCTACGGCGAGCAGCAGCGTGCCGAGCTGGTCCTCGAAGGCGACCCGCCCGTACGCGAGCCCATCGAGCTCAGCGACGTCCGGCGCTGGGTGGTGGAGTCCGATCCGGTGACCGCCGCCGTCGAGCCGGAACCGGTCAACGCCGATCGGGGCCGACCGGTTGGCGTCGAGGTCACGTTGCCGCGCAAGCTGCTGTCCGGCGGGCTGACGCTGGTGGACACCCCCGGTGTCGGCGGACTCGGCTCCGCGCACGCCGCCGCGAGTCTGGCGGCGGCATCCATGGCCGACGCGCTCGTGTTCGTCACCGACGCCTCGCAGGAGCTCACCCGCAGCGAGCTCGACTTTCTGATCAAGGCGCGCAACCTGTGCTCAGCCGTCGTGTGTGTGCTGACCAAGACCGATTTCTACCCGCGCTGGCGCACCATCGCGGAGCTCAACGCCAAGCATCTGCGCGAGCTGGGCGAACCGCCGATCATCCCGGTGTCGTCCACCCTGCGGTCGCAGGCGGCGGCGACCGGCGACACCGCGCTCAACACCGAGTCCGGCTTCCCTGAGCTGGTAACGTTCCTGTCCGCCCAGGTCGGGGGCGGCGCGGCGCGGCGAAGGGCCGCCACGGCCGCGGGTGAGGTCGCGACCGCATGCACCCAGATCGAGGCGCAGTTCGAAGCCGAACGCGCCGCGCTGGACGACCCGGAGCAAGCCAAACGCGTCGTCGCGGAACTCACCGAGGCGAAGGAACGCGCGGCGGCGCTGAAGTCCACCGCCGCGAAGTGGAGTCAGACGCTCACCGACGGCGCCGCCGACCTGACCTCGGACATCGAACACGATCTCCGCGGCCGTATCCGCGGCGTGCTGCAGGAGGCCAGCGACGCGATCGAGGAGAGCGACCCGGCCGACACCTGGCACGAGATGGAGTCGTGGCTCGAGGCACGAGTCGCACACGAGCTGATCGAGAACTACACCATGCTGCGCGACCGCGCGATCGAGCTGAGCGAACGCGTCGGCGAGCACTTCCGCGAGGCGTCCGGTGGCGTACTTGACGCGATCGCGGTGCGCAACCCGGAGCCGATGCTGGCGGGCGCGAAGATCGACCACAAGATCGAGCTGGAGCGGATGAAGGTCGGCAAGCAGGCGATGGTCGCGCTCAAGAGCGCCTACGGCGGCGCGATCATGTTCGTCATGCTCGGCACCCTGACCGGCGTCTCGCTCGGGCCGATCGCGCTCGGCATCGGTCTCGTGATGGGCCGCAAGGGGCTGCGGGACGAGAAACAACGACAGCGCAGCGCGCGGCAGTCGCAGGCGAAGAACGCCGTCCGTCGCTACTGCGACGAGGTCAGCTTCGTCGCCCAGAAAGACTCGCGCGACACGATGCGCGCCATCCAGCGGCAGCTCCGCGATTACTACACCGGCCTCGCCGAGGAGTTCAACACCTCCAACGCCGAGGCATTGCAGCGCGCGACCGAGGCCGCCGCGCGCACCAAGTCCGAACGCGCGAAGCGGCTCGCCGACATCGACGCGGAGATGGATCGGCTCAAGCAGCTGCGCGAACACGCCATGGCGGTGACGTCATGACCAGCCTGCTCGACGACACTCGTGCCGCGCTGGACCGCGCTATCGACGTCTACCGGGGCACCGAGGACGGCGATCGACTCGGTCACGTGCGCGCCCGGCTGGACGAGCCACTGCGAGTCGCGGTGGCTGGCCGGATCAAGGCGGGCAAGTCCACGCTGCTCAACGCGCTCGTCGGCGAACGCCTCGCGCCCACGGACGCTGGGGAATGCACCCGCATCGTCACCTGGTACGCCGACGGCCACACCTACCGAGTGGAGGCGGAGCTGACCGACGGTGACGCGCGGCAGCTCTCGTTCACCCGCGACGAGGGCGTCATCGATGTCGACCTCGGCGGGCTGCCGCCGGAAAAGGTCACTCGGCTGCTGGTGACGTGGCCGTCCGCGCGGCTGCGCACGGCGACGCTGATCGACACGCCAGGCATCGGCTCGCTCTCGGAGTCGGTAGCGCAGCGCACGTGGGATCTGCTCTCGGCGTCGGGCGAGGACGCTGCCGACGCCCCCGCCGACGCGGTGCTGTACCTGCTGCGGCATCTGCATTCGCACGACCTGGAGTTCCTGCGCGCGTTCCACGACACCGAGGTGTCCCACCCGAACCCGGTGAACGCGATCGGCGTGCTGTCGCGGGCGGACGAGATCGGCGTCGGCAGGCTCGACTCGATGACGTCGGCGAGCAAGATCGCCGCGCGGATGGCGAGTGACCCCACGGTCCGCACGGTCGTACAGACCGTGGTTCCCGTTGCTGGGCTGCTCGCGGAGACAGCGGCGACGCTGACCGAAGCCGAGGTGGCGCGGTTGCGGCGCATCGCGGAGCTGCCGGTCGCCGATGCCGACGCGTTGCTGCTCACCGCCGACCGGTTCGTGGACCGCATGCCCGAGCTGGGCGTGACGTCGACGGAGCGCGAGGAGCTGTTGGACCGGTTCGGGCTGTTCGGCATCCGGCTGGCGACCAGCGTGCTGCGACACCGCGTCGCGTCCACCGCGACCGAACTCGCGACGGTGCTGACCGAACGCAGCGGCATCGGGGAGCTGAACCAGCTACTGCGATCGCTGTTCTTCGATCGCCGCGATGTGTTGAAAAGCCGCTCGGCGTTGGCCGCGCTCGACGCGCTGACCCGCGCGGCTCCCCGGCCCGGCAGCGAGGCGGTTGCCGCCGACGTGGAGCGGATCATGGCCTCGGCGCACCCCTTCCAGGAGCTGCGGGTGCTGTCCGCGATCCGCGCTGGCTGGGTGACCGGCAAACCCGCCGTGCTGGACGACCTGGAACACGTCATCGGCGGCACGGGCGCCGACATCGGCCAACGACTACGACTGGCGGACGACGACAGCCACGACGCGCGGGTGGCGGCCGCCTCAGCGGCGCTCGACCGCTGGCAGCGACGCGCCGAGAACCCGCTGACCAAGCACGAACTGGCCGTCGCGGCGCGGGTGGCGATCCGCTCCTGCGAAGGCATGCTGACCGAGCTGAGGCGAACGTCATGAGCGTCCCAGGCTCACGCGTCGGTGATGCCAGGATCGGTCTCGCCGTCCGTCGCTCCCGCATCGGTCTCGTCCGGGCTGCCGCTGCCAAACAGTTCCGGCAGTGCCGCCACGGACGAGTCCTCGGGCACGTCGGCGGGCGCGGGCAGCGGTTCCGCGTTCTCCAGCCCAACCAGCCCCGCCTCGTCGGCCGCGCCGTCGACGGTCGCCGCGCCTGCGCCGAAGTCCAGGTCGTCGCTACCCGTGCCGAACGCGATCCCCAGCGCTTCGCCCGCCTCGGCGTCAGCCGCGTCAAGGTCGTCGAGGTCCCCGGTGGGCGCGCTGGCCAGCAGCGCGAGGGCCGCCTCGGGGTCGACGTCCTCGCCAGCCGCGTGCGCCGTGACGAAGGGCGCGAGGTGCTCGGCCACGGCGATGTCGGCAGTACCCGCATAGTGCGCGAGCGCGTCGCCGATCAGGTCGATGGGCAGGTCGTGGCCCGCATCGCGCAATGCGGCAACCGGATCGTCGAGCGCGCCATCGGACAGGGCGTCGAATACCTCATGCAACGGGCGGGCGGAATCCATACCACCACGGTAGGCGCCGCACGCGCGCCGTGCCTCGGGGAGATCCCCCGCACCACCCCCATTCCCCCGCGACCGGATGACACGGAGCATTAGATGTACACACTCGGTATCGACCTCGGCACGACGTTCACGGCGGCGGCCACCTGGCGGGACGGCCACGCCGAGATCGCCTCATTGGGCAGCAAAGCGGCGGTCATTCCCTCGGTCGTGCTGCTGCGCGACGACGAGGAGGTCCTGACCGGCGAAGCAGCCAACCGGCGCGGCCTGAGCGAGCCGCAACGCGTCGCGCGCGAGTTCAAACGGCGGTTCGGCGACACAACGCCAATCTTGCTCGGCGGCGCACCGCACTCGCCAGAAGCGCTGACCGCGAAGCTACTGCGCGCCGTGATCGACGACGTCGCCGAGCGCGAGGGCGAGCAGCCGTCGCGAATCTGCGTGTGCCACCCCGCGAACTGGGGCCCGTACAAGCGAGATCTGCTGGATCAGGTGATCCGCCTCGCCAACATCGACCAGCCGGTGCGGTTCACCACCGAGCCCGAGGCGGCGGCCGCCTGCTACGCGCATCAACAACGCGTCGAGGTCGGCTCCGTTGTGGCGGTGTACGACCTGGGTGGCGGCACGTTCGACGCCACGGTGTTGCGCAAGACGCCCACCGGGTTCGAGATTCTTGGCGCCCCTGAGGGCATCGAACGGCTCGGTGGCATCGACTTCGACGCCGCCGTCTTCCACCACGTCGCGCAGGCGCTCGACGGCGCCCTTGACGACCTGGACGAGGACGACCCGGGCGTCGTCAACGCCGTGGCCCGGCTGAAAGAGGAGTGCGTCGAGGCGAAGGAAGCGCTGTCCTCCGACACCGACACGTCGATCCCGGTACTGCTGCCGTCCCTGTCGACCGAGGTGCGGTTGACGAGGGCGGAGCTGGAGGCGATGGTGCGGCCCGCGCTGTACAGCTCGATCGAGGCGCTGCGACGGGCGTTGCGGTCGGCAGACGTCACCCCGGAACAGCTGCACTCGGTACTCCTCGTCGGCGGGTCGTCGCGTATGCCACTTGTCGCGCAGCTCGTGGGTGCTGAGCTGGGAAGGCCGGTCGCGGTGGACGCGCACCCGAAGCACGCCATCGCGATCGGTGCGGCGTGGTTGGCCAGCGCGGCGGAACGTCCAGAGCAACAGGCGCCGCCGGTCTCGCACCACGCACCACGGCGTACGGTGCCGACGGGGGCGGGGCATGCCGGTGCGGCCACCGCGGGAGCGGCGGGTGCTGTCGCCGGCGCGAGTGCGGCGGGCGGTGCCAACAACGCGGCGGCGGAGCAGGAGGCACGCCATGAACAGCGGGCGACGCGGCACCAGTCGTCACCGTCGCGGCCGCCGACCCAACCACCGACCGAGTCAGCACCACAACCCACCCAGCTGATATCCACCTTCGGCACCAGCAGCGGACCGCCCACCCCCGCCGGACACCGCGGTGAGAGCGGCCAAGGTCGCTCCCATGCCGAACACGCGGGCACCGGCGTCACACACGGCGTCCTGAACGCCGGACACAACGTCGGGAGTGCGGGACACAACGTCGAGAGTGCCGGACACGGCAACGGCGGCGATGGCGGTGGCGGGACCGCCCTGCGGCGGATCGGACTCGTCGCGGGCGGCGTGATCGTGGCGGCGCTGGTGGCGACCGCGGCGGTATGGGCCATCGGCGGTGACGACGGCGGGACCGGCGGCGATGCTGACGCGGGGACCGGCCAGAACCAGGGACAGGGCCAGAACCAGGGCGCCGATGACGGCGGGGGCGCCGATGAAGGCGGGACCGGCACGCAGGTGCCACCTGACGAGCGGTGCACCGACGCGATCAAGAGCAACGAACGCTGGGTGTGTCTTGTCGGCGCGCGATTCCAGGGCGGAGAACTCGTCGTGGACTACGAAGCGGAGTGGGCCGGTGTGCCACCGAACGTCAACGGCGGTTTCCACCTGCACCTCTGGGGTAGTGATGGCGAGAACCCGCCCGCCGCGACCATGGGCACGCATGCCCCGGACCGCGGCACGTGGGTGATCAAGGACGACCAGCCCGCCGTACTGACCGCCCAACAGGTCGCCAACGTCATCGGCGACAACCCCAAGGTGTGTGCCCGGATAGCCAACGGATCGCACGAGTTGGTGCCGGACAACGACGGCGGCTACGCCACCGGCAACTGTGTCCCGATCGAGCGGTAGCCGCACCCGCGCCGGGTCCGGCACACCGAAAAGGAAAAGCTCGGCATCCCAGGTGTGAACTCCGAGCAGTCGGGTACTCCCGCATGGCCCGTACTGGCACGACAGAAAGGGAGGCCAGTCATGACGGCCATCCAAGTCTCGGTCGATGTCGCACGGCCAGTGCGCACGGTCTACAACCAGTGGACGCAGTTCGAGTCGTTCCCGGAGTTCATGTCGGGCGTCGACCGCGTGGTGCAGAAGAGTGATACCCGCGCCCGTTGGGAGACCAGCATCGGCGGTGTGAAGCGAGAGTTCGACACCGAGATCACCGAGCAGCGCCCCGACGAGCGGATCGCGTGGACGTCCCTCGACGAGCCGAGGCACGGCGGCGTGGTGACGTTCCACCGTATCGATGACCACAGCACACGGGTGCACCTGCAGATGGAGTATGAGCCGCACTCGATCCCGGAGAAGGCGGGGGCGGCGCTCGGTGTCGTGCAGCACCGCATCAAGGGCGACCTCAACCGGTTCAGGGACTTCATCGAGCATCGGCGGCGGGAATCAGGATCCTGGCGCGGCAACGTAACCACTCCGCGCCAACGCGACCTCGGCCCCGTACAAGACCGCGCGTAGCGCGAGCCGAGACGAAACGATCCGGTGACGGCACGGGCGACGCGGCAGCTCCGTCCCGGCCTACAGCGCGCTACAACGACTCGACGACGTCGACGAGCTCATGGTCGGGAAAGGCACCGAGCTGTGCCGCGGCGAGGCTTTCCGGCGGGATGACGAGTACCACCTTGCCGCCGACGCCCGCGGCGGCTTCGGCGACCTCGTCGACCGCGAGCGCCGCTCCCTCGGTCACCGGCCCGAGCGCGCCGAGATCCAACGTCAGGGGAACGACACCGCCGCAACTGACGCCGAGCAACTGCCTGCGCAGCAGCGGCGCGGCGCTCGCGGGCACGTTGCCTGTGATGCGCACGATGATGTTGTCGACGCTACTGCGCACGGCGATCCGGTGCTCACCGTTATTGCGACCCGAAGAGTCCTCGCCGTGCGCCACATCGAACTCCAGGGTGACCAACGTGCCACCCGACGTGTGGTCGATATAGACCCGATCGACGCACTCCTGCATCATCAACACGCCCCTGCCGCCGAGTCCCTCGCCGGGACGTGCGGGTTTCCAGCTGCCTTCGTCGGCCACCGTGAGCACCACGTCGTCCCCCCGATGCCGCCCGGTGACACGCAACGGGCCAGCGGGGCGATCTCGGTAAGCGTGCACCATCGAGTTCGTAATCGCCTCGTTGAGCGCGAGCAACGCGCGCTCAACACCGTCATCGGGACATGTGGTGTGCCGTAGCCAACGTTCGAGGCGATCTCGCAACCATGGCAGCTGCCGCGGCTCGGCACGCACCTCCACCTCAACGTGGTGCGGGTGCGACTGTCCGCCGGTTGATTTCACCAGCGCCCTCCTGCACCTGCCTTATCACTGCCTGTGAACATCTGGGTTCATCCGATGGAATACCGCGATATAGATGGTTCAAAACGGGCAGTGACCATTCCGTAATGTCACCACAAACGGCTCGCCACCGTCAGCAGGTAAACACACACGTAAGGCCAGATCAACCGCGCGGCGTGGCGGGGTTCTTCGTCGTCACGGCACGGCGGACCCACCCCGCCGCACCGGCCACTCCCCGTCGCGGTACACACTGTGTACACGAAACGACACGGGGCAAGGACGACCAAGAACACAGCCCCAAATGCACCGATCAGCGACCCACCCTCGCTACCCTGCCAGTGCAGCGGGTGTGGTCGCCTGTGGCGACCCGCCACCTGTCGATCGTCTCGATGACCGCTAGTTGACCACGATTTCGGAGAAGGACCTGTGACCGCTCTCGCCGAGGACATGTACGGGGCCGACGACCTCACCCACCTTGAAGGGCTGGAAGCCGTCCGCAAGCGGCCCGGCATGTACATCGGTTCGACCGACAGCAGGGGCATCAACCACCTCTTCGCCGAGATCGTCGACAACGCGACGGACGAGGGTGTCGCAGGCCACGCCAGCAAGGTCGTCGTGACGCTGCACGCCGACGGGAGTGTGCAGGTCGACGACGACGGACGCGGCATCCCCACGGACGTGCACGCCAAGTCGGGGCTGTCCGGTGTCGAGCTGGTGCTGACCAAGCTGCACGCGGGCGGCAAGTTCGGTGGCTCCGGATATAAGGCGTCCGGCGGGCTGCACGGCGTCGGCGCGTCGGCGGTCAACGCGCTCTCGCACCGGTTCGATGTCACCGTCAAGCGGGGTGGCAAGGTGCACGAGATCTCGTTCGCGCGCGGCGTGCCCGGCGTGTTCGACGGCCCTGGCCCGAAGGCGAAGTTCACCAAGCAGCCGGGGCTGCGTGTGGCACGCAAGATGAAGCGGGGCGAGTCAACCGGCACATCGATCCGCTACTGGCACGACTCACGCTACTTCGAGTCCGGTGCCGAACTGGACATCGAGACGGTGCGCGCGAAGCTGCGCAACACCGCGTTCCTCGTGCCAGGTGTGACCTACGTGCTGCGCACGGCGGTTGGCGACGAGATTAGCGAGGAGACCTTCCACTTCCCCAACGGCCTCGTCGACATGGTCGACTTCCTCGCACCAAGCGGCGAGAAGCCGATCTGCGACACGCTGCTGATCACCGGCGAGGGCATGTACAAGGAGAACGCGGCCGACGACAACGGCGTGATGCGGTCCAATGTGGAGCGCCATGCCGAGGTGGAGATCGCGCTGCGCTGGGGAACCGGCTACGAGCGCACCGTCGAGTGCTTCAGCAACACCATCCGCAACGTCCACGGTGGCACCCACCGCAAAGGTTTCGACCGGGCGCTCACCCGCTCGTTGCAGGACGCCATTTCCAAGACACGCGGGTTGCTCAAGCCCAAGGAAGACCCGCCGACGCTGGACGACTGCCTCGAGGGCATGACCGCCGTGATCCACGTGCGCATCCCTGAGCCGCAGTTCACATCGCAGACCAAGGACGAGCTGTCCACCGCGGGCATCACGAAGGTGGTGCAGCAAGTCGTCGAGAAGGAGATCAAGGCGTGGATTTCGGCGCGTAAGACCAAGACCGAGGCCAAGACCGTCCTGCAGAAGATCGTCGATGCCGCTCGTGTCCGGCTGATCCAGAAGCAGCAGAAGGACGCCGCCCGCCGCAAGACCGCGCTGGAAGGCGCGTCCATGCCAGCCAAACTGGTCGACTGCCGCACCACCGGCGTCGGGCGAAGTGAACTTTTTCTCGTGGAAGGCGACAGCGCCCTCGGCTGCTTTACCGGCGACACCAGGGTAGCGCTTGCCTCGGGCGAGTCGAAGACGTTCGCCGAGCTCGCCGCCGACTGGGACAACGGCGTCACGCACTTCGGCTACACGACCAACAAGGCCGGTCGTGTCGTGATCGCGCCGCTCGTCGAACCACGTCTGACCAAGCGGAACGCGTCGCTGGTGCGCGTGACGTTGGACAACGGCGAGTCCATCCGCTGCACCCCGGATCACCTCTTCCGCCTGCGCGACGGCTCGTACCGCCGCGCTGACGCCCTCCAGCCCGGCGACTCGCTGATGCCGCTGTACCGATCGGTGTCCGCCAAGTCCGATGGCGACAAGCTCGACGGCTACGAGCGAGTCTGGATGAACGACCGGGACGAGTGGGTCTACACCCACTACCTCGCCGACGCCTACAACCTCCGGCACGGTCTCGACAGCACGGACAACGGCACCGTGCGCCATCACATCGACATCAACAAGCGCAACAACGATCCGCGCAACATCGAGCGCATGACGTGGGAAGACCATGCGGCGCTGCACGCGTCCCTGATGGGCGAGCACGTCCATGCGGGCTACCGAGCCTGGCTGGAGCAGGGCGGCCTTGAGTTCAAGTCCGCGATGTTGTCGCAGCAGTGGCGGGACCCCGACTTCCGCACCGCGTGCCTGGCGCGTCTCGCCGCCCGCAACAGCGACCCGGAGTTCCGTGAGCGGTTCGAGCAGGGCTTCCAGGACTGGTACGCCTCCTTGTCCGACGACGAGAAGGCGGACTACGCCGAGCGGATGCGGCAGGCGCAGGCGGACTACTGGCAGCACCCCGAACACCCGGCTGACGCAGCCGAGCGCGTGCGGATCTTCTTCGCCAAGCCAGGACGTCGCGAAGAGTGGAGCCAACGCTCGCGAGAGCAGTGGGCCGACGAGGACTTGCGCGCGTGGCGGTCGGCGGAGACCACCCGACAGTTCTCCGACCCTGCCGAGCGGGAACGGCAACGCCAGGCCGTGCGGAGCTGGCACGAGAAGAACCCGGACTTCGGGCAGCGGCATTCGCTTCGCATGAAGCTACGCATGCTGGACCCCGAGACCGGACACCTGGAGCGGATTCAGTCGGGTCGGGCACGCTACGTCGCCACCGTGCCGCGTGAGGAGCGGGTGGCGCAGCAGAACGAAGGACGGCGGATCGCGGCGTTGAAGCGGGTGGCCGCGCTGTCATCCGTGCCGGACGACGAGCTTGCGTCGGCGTACGACGCCGACCGCCTGCGTACAGCGCGTACCGGTCTTCGCTTCGCCCGGCTGCTCGATCACTACGACGGCGACTACGCGGCGCTGCGCGAGGCTGCTGCGAATGTCAACCACACCGTTGCGGCGGTTGAGCCGCTGGCGGAGACCGAGGACGTCTACGACCTGACCGTGGACAGCTACCAGAACTTCGCCCTCGAATCGGGCGTGTTCGTGCACAACAGCGCCCGTATGGCCCGAGTGTCCGAGTATCAGGCATTGCTTCCATTGCGCGGGAAGATCCTCAACGTCCAGAAGGCCAGCCTGTCGGACGCGCTGAAAAACGCTGAGATCACCTCGATCGTGCAGGTCCTCGGCGCGGGCACCGGGCGGACCTTCGACGTCGCCGCGATGCGTTATGGCCGCATCATCCTGATGGCCGACGCCGACGTCGACGGCTCCCACATCCGCACCCTGCTGATCACGCTGTTCGCGCGCTACATGCGCCCGGTGATCGCGGAGGGCAGGCTCTACGCCGCGATGCCGCCGCTGCACAAGGTGATGACCAAGGGCCGTAACGCGGAGACGCACTACACCTTCACCCAGCGCGAGATGGAGGACACCGTCGCGCGGCTGGAGCGCGAGGGCAAGCAGATCGTCACCCCGGTGCCTCGGTTCAAGGGTCTTGGCGAGATGGACGCCGACGAGCTGTGGGAGACGACGATGAACCCCGCGACGCGTTCGGTCCGTCGCATCACCCTTGACGACGCCGACGCCGCCGAGACCGCGCTGGAACTGCTCATGGGCGAGAAGGTCGAACCGAGGCGGAACTGGCTTGTCGAGTCATCCACGCGGGTCGACCAGGCCGCCATCGACATCTAGCGCCCGCCCGCTGACCACTAAGCACAACCAACGCCACCGCGCCGCAGCACCACACAAGGAGTACCCGCACCATGGCACGCCGCAAGGGCACCGTCACCCGCGTCGATCCCGCCGCGTTCGACCAGGCGGGCGCGCAGGTCTTCGAGAATCCGGTCAAGACCGAGATCGAGGATTCCTACCTGGAGTACGCGTACTCGGTCATCCACTCCCGCGCCCTGCCGGACGCGCGGGACGGCCTCAAGCCGGTGCACCGCCGGATCTTGTTCTCCATGAACGAGAACGGCTACCGGCCGAACCACGCCTACGTGAAGTCGTCCCGCGTGGTCGGCGACGTCATGGGCCGCTACCACCCGCACGGCGACACCGCGATCTACGACGCCATGGTGCGGCTGGCGCAGGACTTCTCGATGAACGTCCCGCTCATCGACCCGCACGGTAATTTTGGAAGCCCAGACGATGGACCGGCTGCCTCGCGTTACACGGAAGCACGCCTCTCGCAGGAGGCGATGCTGCTCGTCGGTGAGCTGGGCGAGGACACCGTCGACTTCCGGCCAAACTACGACGGCTCACTGGAAGAGCCCTCCGTGCTGCCAGCGGCGTTCCCGAACCTGCTTGTCAACGGCACATCAGGCATCGCGGTCGGCATGGCGACCAACATGATCCCGCACAACATGGGCGAGGTCATCAACGCCGCCCGCCACCTCATCGAGCACCCGGACGCCTCACTTGACACGCTGATGGAGTTCGTTCCCGGCCCCGACCTGCCAACCGGCGGCACGCTGCTCGGGCTGGACCAGGTGCGCAAGGCGTACGAAACCGGGCGCGGCGTCGTCCGCATGCGCGCCAAGGCCGAAACTGGCCCGCTGGAAGGCAGCCGCGGCCGCCAGGCGATCACGGTGACCGAACTGCCCTACGCCGTCGGCCCGGAGAAGATCATCGAGAAGATCACCGACGAGGTGAGCAAGTCCAAGCGGCTCACCGGGATCGCCGACGTCAAGGACCTCACCGACCGGGAGAACGGCACCCGCCTCGTCATCGAGTGCAAGGTCGGCGTCAACCCGCAGGCGCTGTTGGCGGACCTGTACCGGCTCACGCCGATGGAGCAGTCGTTCGGCATCAACAACCTGGTACTCGTCGACGGCACACCGGCCACCCTCGGCCTCAAGGAGCTCCTTGAGGTCTTCCTGCGGCACCGCTACGAGGTCGTCACCCGTCGCACCCGCTACCGCCGCCGGAAGCGGGAGGAGCGGCTGCACCTGGTCGAGGGTCTGCTCAAGGCGTTGCTTGACATCGACAAGGTGATCAAGCTGATCCGGGGCAGCGAGAACGCCAAAGCCGCCCGCGAAGGGCTGATGAAGCGGTTCAAGCTCTCCGAGATCCAGGCGAACTACATCCTCGACACGCCGCTGCGTAGGCTCACCAAGTACGACAAGCTGGAGCTCGACGCCGAGCACGACAAGCTGCGCGAGGAAATCGCCGAGCTGTCGAAGATCCTGGACGACGAGGCGGTGCTCAAGCAGGTCGTCTCCGATGAGCTGGCCAAGATCGCCGAGGACTTCCCCACTCCGCGCCGCACCTCACTGATCGACGGCGACCTCAAGGAGGTGCTGGCCGCGTCGCAACCCGCGGGCCCGCTGGAGGTGGCCGACGACCCGTGCCAGGTCATCTTGTCAGCGACCGGCCTCGTCGCGCGCACGGCGGCCGAGTCGGAAGAAGTCTCCGAGAAGCGGCGGCGCAGCGGGCGCACCAAGCACGACGCGGTCGCCGCCGTTGTCCATACCACGGCACGAGGCCAATTCCTACTGGTCACCAGCCAGGGCAGGGCGTTCAAAACGGACGTGCTGCCGTTGCCGGTGCTACCAGAGCAGACCGGCACGGTGTCACTACGCGGTGGGATGCCAGCCACCGAGCTGGTGCCGATCGACGACGGCGAGCGGATCGTCGGCATCGCCCCGCTCGGCGAGCAAGCTGAGGGCTCCCCCGGCTTGGCGCTCGGCACCCGCAACGGCGTCGTGAAGGTGTGCTCGCCGGACTGGCCGGTACGTGCGGACGAATTCGACGTCATCTCGCTCAAGGACGACGACGAGGTGGTCGGCGCGAGTTGGCTCACCGATGGCGAGGAAACCCTGGTGTTCGTCTCCACCGCCGCGTCGCTACTGCGATTCGAGGCCTCGCTGGTGCGCCCGCAGGGCCTCAAGGGCGGCGGTATGGCAGGCATGAAGCTACCCGAGGACGCGCACGTGCGGTTCTTCGGCGCCGTGCGCACCGATGACCCAGAACACGGCGAGCCACAGGTCATCACAGTGACGGGACAGAGCGTGAAGACGACGCCGTTCGCGGAGTACCCGGCGAAGGGACGCGCGACCGGTGGCGTCCGGGCCCATCGCTTCCGCGCCGGGGAGCACGAACTGACGCTGGCGTGGATTGGACCACGCCCGGCGGGCGCGACAGAGAAGGGCGAGCCCGTGGAGCTACCCGACCCTGACCCACGCCGCGACGGCGCGGGCCACGCCCACCCCGGTCCCGACGTCATCGGCCATATGATCGAACGGGCCTAGCACCATGGACACCACGCTGCATCCGAATGTCGCGCACGTGGCCGACGTACTCGCGGAGCACGGCGCCACTGGTCGTCCGCACGTCTTCACCGAGCCGGTACCGACCGCCGCCGCGGCGGCCGAACAACTCGGCGTCGAGGTCGGGGCGATCGCCAACAGCCTGATCTTCGATGCCGACGGCGAGGCCGTACTGATCCTCGCGAGCGGCGCACACCGGGTCGACACGACGCGGTGTGCGACGGTGCTCGGCGTCTCGTCGCTGCGCAGGGCGAAGCCGGACTTCGTCCGTGCGGCTACCGGGCAACGGGTTGGTGGCGTCGCCCCGGTGGGCCACCCCACGCGGCTGCGCACACTGGTCGACGTGTGGCTGCGTGCCTACCCGGAGGTCTGGTGCGGTGCGGGTGAACCGAGCGCGGTGTTCCCGACGACGTACGACGAACTCCTGCGCCTGACCGGAGGCACACCAGCGGAAATCGGCGACTGAGCCGCACCGCGGTGCTCACAGGGTGCCAATCGACCCGCATGGCACCAGGCGGTTCCACCGCTGCCGCCGAATGGGCGATCGAAACGGTACACTGAACATATCGAATCGGTAACGACGCGCCTCGCCGCTGGCGGGCGGAACGGAGCCCCCACGCCGCTACGACGCGTGCTTGTCGTCGCGGTGACCCTCGCGCTGCTCGTCGCGGTCAATCTCACCATCGGCTTCGGCCCCGCTGGGATCGGTCTGATCGCGGGTCCCGCCGTCGCCGTCGTGCTGGTCGGCCTTGCCCGCCGTATGGGTCTGACCTGGCACGACCTTGGCCTCAGTCGGCACACCTGGCGTAAGGGCGCGGTGTATGGCGGAATCGCGCTACTGGTGGTGGGCGCGGTGTACACGATCGGCGCGCTCCTGCCGCTGACGAGCGCGATGTTCCTCGACGTTCGCTATGACATCGCCATCGGGTCAGCACTGTTCATCGCTTTGGTGATCATCCCTGTCAAGACGGTTCTGCTGGAGGAGATCGCCTTCCGCGGGGTGCTGCTTGGCCTATTCCGGCACCGGTTCGGGGCCGCGTGGGCGGCGGGTGTGTCGTCGGTGTTGTTCGGGCTGTGGCACATCCTGCCCGCGCTGGGACTCGACACCCAGAACACGGCGCTCGATGCCGCGGTAGGCCCCGGCTCACAGCTTCTTGTGGTCGCCGGAGTGGTGGCGTTCACCGCACTGGCGGGCGTGGTGTTCGCCGAACTGCGACGTCGCAGCGGCAGCATCCTCGCCTCGGCGGGACTGCACTGGGCCACCAACGGCCTCGGGGTGCTGCTGTCGTCAGTGCTGTGGGCCGTCTGAGGTCCGGCGCTACCCCAGGTCGCGCGCTACTCCAGGTCGCGCACGAAGTCGGCGAGTTGCGCGAGGCTGCGGCACTCGACCATGTCGATGACGTCGGCATACGTCAGCGCGGCCGAGTCGCCGGTCCCCCAGTTGCCACGCGGTTCCGGGTTGAGCCAGTACGCGTGTTTGGCCCGCCCCACCAGCCCCGCGAACGTCGTCACCGCCGGGTCGACATAGTTCGCCCGAGCGTCGCCAAGGACGAGCAGCGTCGTCTTCGGCGTGATCGCGTCGACATAGCGTGCATCGAACCGGGTGAACACGCGCCCATAGTTGGTGCCGCCGCCCATGAGTCGCATGCTGAGCCCCTGCTCCATCCGACTGATGGCGTCGGTGACGTCGTCCGCGTCGGTGAAGTGCCGCGTGACCTCCTCGACGGTGTCGACGAACGCGAACGACCGCACCGCGCTGAACTGCTCGCTCAGTGCGTAGACCAGCAACAACCCGAACCGGGCGAATGATGCGACCGACGAGCTGACGTCGCACAGCACGACGAGCTCCGGCTTATGCGGCTTGCGTGGCCGGTGCCGGGTGTTCACCGGCACCCCGCCAGTGGCGAGCGAAGCACGGATGGTGCGGCGGAAGTCGAGCGGACCCCGGCCACCGCGCCTGCGTTTCATGCTCTTCTTAGTCGCGAGCCGCCGAGCAAGCGGGTAGATCTCCCTGCGCAATGCGGCGAGTTCGGTTTGGCTCGCACCGATGAGATCGATCTGGTCGAGCGGTGGCCGCACGACCGACTTCGCGGTCGCGTCCGCGCCCCGATCCTCCGCGATCCGTCGGCGCGCCTCGGCATTGACCAGACGTTCGAAGCGCGCGATGCGCTCGCGGTATGTACGGCGAGCGAGGGACTGAGCGAACTCGTCACGCTCGGCATCGCTGCGCAGCAGCCCCGCGAGCAACGTCTTCGGGGTGAGCGCGTCCAGCACGGCGTTCGGTGACCACGACCGGGCACCGGTACTCGCACCAGCCCTGGTGCCGCGCGTGCCGCCCGTACCACCGGAACGACCTGACGCCGCACCGCCCTGCCCACCCGCTCCCTCACCAGATCCGCCGCCCACTTCCCCGAATCGCGCGACCGCCCTGCTCGCGAGCTGCCGCATTCCCGCGTCGTCGCCGTCGAATAGCAGCTCCGCGAGTTCCGCACGCATCTCCGACGCACCGTCTGGGGCCGCTCGACCACCGGTGACCTCGACACGAGGTTCTGGTCGCGCGCGGCGAGCGTCGCTACGGCCTGCGCCGATCGCACGCGGGAACCACAAGTCGAAGAGCTCGTCGAACAATGGCCGGTGACCGTGGCGCTTGACGACGGTCGCCGCATAGGCCGCGCGCAGCGCCTCCCGTTCGAGGGGTTCGACCATCGTCATGGCCCGCGCGGCGTCGAGCCCCTCGGCAAGCGACACGGGCAGACCGGCTTCCCGCAGCGCGTCGAGGAACGCGATGTGGTGGTCGAGCAGTGCGGTTCGGTCAGCGTCCGACACCGGGTAGCCCCAGTTCCTTGACCGCGCGAAGCTGATCGGACTGGTGTTTCAGCACGACGCCGAGCGTGCTTGTGATCGCACCTTCGTCCATCGTGGACGTCCCCAGCGCGAGCAGGGTGCGCGCCCAGTCAACGGTTTCGGCGATGGACGGCACCTTTTTGAGCTCCAACGTCCGCAGCGTCGCGACCACCTCAACCAACCGGTCGACCAGCGTGGTCTCGATACCAGGCACCCGCGCGAGGACGATCTCGCGTTCGCGTTCCCGCGTGGGGTAATCGAGGTGGAGGTACAAACACCGCCGCTTGAGGGCTTCCGATAGCTCCCTTGTCGCGTTCGACGTCAACACCACGAACGGTCTTCGCGCGGCCTGGACGGTACCGAGTTCGGGGATGGTGATCTGGAAGTCCGACAACACCTCGAGCAGCAGACCCTCGATCTCGATGTCCGCCTTGTCGATCTCGTCGATCAGCAGCACCGTTGGCTCGACGCGTCGGATAGCACGCAGGAGCGGACGTGCCAGCAGGAACTCGTCAGTGAAGATGTCATCGTGGGTCCGCTCCCACGTCGCGTCGGACCCAGCCGCTTGGATGCGAAGGAGCTGCTTCGAGTAGTTCCACTCGTAAAGCGCACGCGCCTCGTCCAACCCCTCGTAGCACTGCAGCCGGATCAGCTCAGCCTCGGTCGCCGCGGCGACAGCCTTGGCGAGCTCGGTCTTACCCACACCGGCAGGCCCCTCGACCAGCAGCGGCTTGCCCAGCTGATCGGCGAGAAAGACCGTGGTAGCGATATCGGACCCGGCCAGGTAGTTGACCTCGGCCAGCCGCTTCGCCACCTCGGTCGGCGAATCGAACGCGGGCGTCGCGGACGGCTCGAACGCAGGCGACACGGACGGGGTGTCGGAGGCAGGCGCCACGGCAGTCTCCCTTCGCTGCGGGCACGGTAGCACCATGATGCTACTGACGGGTAACGAATAGCGAGTCAAGCCGACACGGCCGCGAAGCGCATTACGCCCTAACGGCACCGCACGCCCGGCGCACCGCCGCGACCACCTCCTCCGGCGTTGGCCCATCGAGCACCGCCGCGATGTGCGCGTCCGGGCGGATCACCCACAGCTCCGCAGTCCGCGCCGCGAGCGAGTGTGCCACCGCGCCATCGACGTCGATCGACGCCAGCGAGAGCACCCGTACCGGCGCGGAGGTCGCCGCCGCCGCGGCGGCGCTCATGCCGTCGGCGTCGACGTCGGCCCCAGCGAGCAGCAGGATGCCGTCGCGTGCGAACTCCCTGAGCCGGGCAGGAACACCGTTGACGACCACGGGCGCGTCCGGTAGCACGACACCCGGCCCCGCGTCCGGCGCCACTCCCCGAGGCGGCCGCCCAGCGAACGGGCGAGCCGGATTCCGTGTGGTCAGTGGTGAATCGACGTACCAATACGGCTCAGCCAACCGACCCGAGTCCACATCGGATGCGGCGGACGGATCAGCGACCGCCCGCTCCAAAGCAGCCACGCGATGCCGTCGCTGCGACTCGGTGTGTGGCACCAGGAAATCCATCGTGGACGTCGTGACGGCGAGATTCTCCAGTGCGGCGGCGTGTCGTTCGTCATGGTAAGTGTCCAGCAGTTCGTCGGGCGCCCAGCCGCGCAGGACGAACGCGAGCTTCCACGCCGCGTTCTCGACGTCCGCGACGCCCGAGTTGAGCCCGCGTGCGCCAAACGGCGCGTACAGGTGCGCGCAGTCGCCCGCGAGAAGCACCCTGCCGACGCGCAGGCGGTTGGCCACCCGCGAGTGGAACCGGTATACCGACCGCCACACAACGTCGTAGTCCGTGTCGCCGATGATGGCACGGACGCGTTTGTCCAGCGCACCGCTGCGTTCCTCGGCGGCGAGGTCGTAGTCGCTCGGCACCTGCCAGTCGATGCGGAAGGTCGACCGCGGGCACTGATGGATCAGCACCTGCCTGCCAGGGTTGAACGGCGGGTCGAAGTAGAAACGGCGTTCCTCGGCCCAACCGGGCATATCCGCGCGGATGTCGCAGATGAGGAACCGGTCGTCGAACGAACGTCCGTCGAACGACACACCGAGCGTATGCCTGAGGTCATCGGCTTTGGCACCCGCGCACACGACGGCGTAGTCCGCCGTGACCTCAACCCCACCAGCACACCGCACCGTGACCGTTGACGACGTCTGCTCGATGTGGACGACCCGGTGTCCCCACCGGACGTCGATCAGTCGTTCGGCTGCGATGCGTCCGTCGAGCACGGCTTCGACCCGAGACTGTGAGATGTTCACGAATGGCGGGAACGCTGACTGGCCTGGGTCCGGCAGTGTGATGGCGAACAGCTCTCGGTCACGGTAGAAAGTCCGGGCGGTGGTCCAGGTGACGCCCTCGTCCGCGATCTGACGACCGATCCCGACCGCCTGCCAGATATCGAGGACATCGCGTTGCTGGCAGATCGCCTTCGAGCCGACGAGCTCGCGCTGTGGCGCGGCGTCCAGCACGGTGACGGCGATGCCCCAGCGCGCGAGCAGCAGCGCGGCGGTCTGTCCGACCGGACCGTTGCCGATGACGATCACCCGCTGGTCCGTCACGTTTCAGCCCTGGAGCCGCTGCCAGATCGACCGATCCCGTTCGGCGGTCCAGATCGTTGGACGGTCCACACCGGACAATTCCTCCCACGCCCGTGCGACGTCGAACGGCAGGCAGTGCTCGAAAATCGGCCAGTCGCCGTAGCGATCGACCAGCGCGGCATGGGCGGCGTCGAAGGCGTCCTTCAAAGCGCCGCCACGCTGATGCACAGCGCCGACCTCGCGCAGCAAGACGTCGAGGAAATGTCGCGTCTGCTTGATCGCGGCGTCGACCGCGTCCCGGCCGCGCGCCACCGCTCCCCTGCCGCCGACCAGCGATTCCGCACCGAGCGCGGCTACCGCGTCCAACGTGGACGTCGACCAGTCGCGGTGGAAGGCGTCACCGGTGTAGAGCGCGGCCCGCGCCTCGACCAGGTCACCGGCGAACAGGATGCGCTGCCGGGGCAGCCACGCCACGATGTCGCCCTCGGTATGTCCCCTGCCGAGGTACCGCAGCTCCAGCGTGCCGCGGTCGCCACCGAGATCGATCGTCGCGGTGTCGCTGAACGTCAGCGTTGGCCACGTCAGACCAGGAATCGACGCCGGGTCGTCGAACAGGCGGGGCATACGACCTAGCTCGGACGCCCAATCCTCATCGCCGCGCTCGGCGATCAGCGCACGGGTGTTGTCGTGCGCGATGATCACGTCGGCGTCGAACGCGCTCGCGCCGAGCACCCGCACCGCGTGGTAATGGGACAGCACCAGGTAGCGCACCGGCTTGTCGGTGTGCTCGCGCAGCTTCGCCAGCCACTTCCGCGCCGCGACCGGGGTCGCCAGCGCCTCGAAGCACACCAGGAAGTCCTCGCCCTCGATCGCGCCGACGTTCGGATCGCCCTCGGCGGTCAGCGCGTAGACACCGTCGGCGAGCACCTCAAGCGTCTGTTCCTTCTCCGCCAGGTCGGCTGAGGACGCGAATGCCTTCACGATCCACCCCTTTGTGCGACGTCGCTACGACCCCATCGTGTCGGAGCGCGCGCGGGCCGTCTACCGGCTACTCGGTGGTTACGAACGTCGCCTGACACAGCGCCCACAGGTGCTCCTCCAGCGAGGAGGACGACCATGAGCGGCCGGTGAGCAAGCGCTCGAACAGATCGGTCGCGATGAGACCCCACAGCATGTCGGTGGCGGTGTCGACCGTCCACGGCGAAGCGAGCCGACCCTCGGCCGCGAGCCCAGCCGCGAGACGGCGACACCTGGCGAGCTGCGCCTCGGTCACCGTCTCGCGGTGCCGTGCGGCGTCCGGATCGGTGCGCTCGACACGCTGAATCGCCCGGTCAACCAGCATCACTCGCGGGTGGTAGCTGACCAGGTGCCGCACCCAGGCGCGTAGCGCGCTCACCGCGTCGGGCGCGTGCTCCACCTGAGCCAGCGACGACGCCAGGTCCTCCTGCTCGGCGATGTATCCGAACAGTGCGCTGACCAGCGCGCTCCGCGAGTCGAAGTGCAAATACACGGAGCGCCGTGTCACCCCGGCACGCTCGGCGACCGCACTCATCGTCAGCGCCTCGAAGCCGTCGGTTTCCAGTATCGACCGCGTCGCGGCGAGCAGCGCGTCACGGGTGCGCTTGCTGCGGGCGTTACGCGGGTCGTCGATCGTCTTCGCCATCACCACCCCTTGCACAGAACTTATCAGCGTGTGCAGTTTATCAGCTACACAGGCTGTGTACTTCTCGTTGAGGAGGGGGTATGGACTCGGGCGACGAGCCACGGGGAAACCGCTGGTGGCTGGTATTCGCGGCCGGAGCGGCCGTGTTCATGGCGCAGTTCGACGTCACCGTCGTCAACGTCGCGCTGCCAACCATCGAGCGGGACTTCGGCACCAGCACGAGCGTCACTGAGTGGGTGATCCTTGGCTACGTCTTGCCGCTGATCGCGCTCACTCTGCCGAGCGGCCGGTGGCTGGAGGGCATCGGCAGGCGCGCCGCGATGGTGTTCGCGGTCGGCGGTTTCGCCACGGCCAGTGTCGCGGTAGGGCTCGCTGGAGACATCAGCTGGCTGATCGCGGCCAGGGCGACGCAGGGAGCGTTCGGCGCGGTGCTTTTCGCGCTGGTCCCGGTGCTGGCGACGATCGCGGTGCCGCCGGAGAACCGTGGCAAGGCGATGGCCATCGTCATGACACTCGGACCACTCGGCGGGGTGAGCGGCCCCGCGCTGGGTGGCGTGCTGATCGACACGATCGGGTGGTCGTGGATCTTCTACGTCAACGTGCCGGTGGCGGCACTGATCTTGATAGCAGCAGTGACGCAGCTACCAAGGGGAACCCGTGTTCACCTACCAGGCCGAGCATGGCTCACCGAAACCGGTGTACTCGGCGCGGCCACGGTCGCACTGCTGTTGTCGCTGTCGCTGACGGCCGAACACGGCATCGCCTGGCTCGCGCTCGCTCCAGCGGCCGTACCGTTTCTGCTGGTGTGGCGTCAGCTACCCAGTAGTGAACCGGTCAAGGAACTGCTGCGTGCACCGGGCATGTCAGGGCCGCACTTCGCGCTGCTACTGGAGATGGCGGCGGTGCTCGCGGTGCAGTTCCTGCTGCCGTTCCACCTCCACCGCACGGGTGCGACGCCCACCGAGGTCGGGTTGATCTTGCTGGCGTTCCCGGCTGGCGTCATGCTGTTCGGCATCCTCGGCGGCGTACTCACCGACCGCTGGAATGGTCGCTCCATCGCGACGATCGGCGCGGTCACCGTCGTGCTCGGCCTCCTGCTGACCATGCCGCTCGATCCGGAGTGGGCCGCCGCGGATCTGGCCTGGCGACTCGGCGTGGCCGGAGCCGGTGCGGGGCTGTTCGCGGGTCCGAATCAGACAGTCGCGATGAACACCGCACCACAGCATCTACTCAACACCACCGGCGCGACCACCAGCGTGGCACGGCAGCTCGGCATCGCGCTCGGACCAGCGCTTGTCACCGCGAGCTGGGCGCTGTCCGGCGACGACGCGATGCGGTGGTCCGTCGGCCTTGCCGCGGTGCTGGCGATGCTCAGCGCCCTTGCACTCGTCCGGCGCACACCGCGCCGGACCAAGACGGAACTGGAACCAACAACGGAAAGGACGTCAGCATGACCGTTTTCACGCGGGACGAACTCGCCTATCTGAGCGAACGTCGTCTCGGCCGCATCGCGACGACCGGCCCCGACGGCACGCCGCACGTCACCCCGGTTGGCTGGCGCGTCGACGCCGCGCGTGGCGTGGTCGAGGTCGGCGGCATCAACTTGCCTGGCACCAAGAAGTTTCGCGACGTCGTCCGCACCGGACGCGCCGCCATCGTGATCGACGACGTGGCCAGCGTGGACCCGTGGCGTCCCCGAGGCATCGAGATACGTGGCCACGCCGCCGCGATCGACGAGCCGTCGGCAGTCATCCGCATCACGCCGGAACGCGTTATCAGCTGGGGCCTGGACGGCACTGGCCGGAAGCACGCCCGCAGCGTCAATGCCTCAGATGCGCACCTCCGGCCCAGCGGTCAGTCGTCGTAGCCGTCCAGTGTGAACGTCCAGACTCCGCCCTTGTCCGCCGTCTCAGGCGCGGTGCCGGTGAGCGTGGCGGGAGCGAAGCTGCTGGCGTACAGCTTTCCCCGGTACGGGTACGCGGCCCAGAAGTTCGCGCCGTCCGGCTCATAAAAGGCGTGCGTCGTCGGCGCGGCTGGGTCGGAGAAGTCCACCACCCAGACGCCGTGCTGGTAGTACGACGTCACGACCATGTCGCGGGCTGCACCGTTCTCCCCAGGCATCTCGAAGGTGCCGAAGAAGTGTGTGGTGCAGAAGTCCGACGTGGGGTCCGGCCGCGGCGCGGACCAGTACGACTTCGGCTGCGGGTTCTTCGGATCCGAGATGTCGTAGAACCAGATCGTGCCGGATGGCTGGTCCGGCGCGAGGCACCCCGTGTTCGCGCCCGCCGCGCCGAGCCACTCGTCCTGCACCAGCAGCACATCACCGGACTCGTTCACCTGCGCGCCGTGGTGGATCGAGACGTCAGGGTTGCGAATGATCGTCTCGATGGTCGGGTTCTTCGGGCTCGAGATGTCCCAGATCATCGTCTCAGTGATGCCAGCGCAGAACGCCCGGTCCCGCTCGAGGTCGAGCCCAATGTCGTGACACCCCATCGACGTCGGCATGGTGCCGCTGTTGTTGGTCATCTGCTCGTGCTCGCCGCTGGCATCGGCGTCCGGGAACTCCAGGAACGTCACCGGCGGGTTCTCCGGGTTCGCCGCGACGTCAATGATCGACACACCGTCCACCGCGGACGGATCGCCGAGGTTGTAGGAGGCGTTGTAGACCAGACCCGTATCGCCCACGGCGGTGAGGTTGTGCGAACCGTGGATGGTCTCGGCGAACCCGACTGACCGCGGCTTGCGTGGGTTCTTCGCGTCGATGACGCGAATGCCTTCTTCACCCTCGCCGGGCGCGCAGTTGACGTTGTCACCGCCGGAATCGTGCGACTGGACGATGTAACGGCCGACCCAGTCGACGTCGGCGTGCCATGCGGAGCAGTTCAGAAAGGACAGCGGCTCGAGCGTGCCGTCCTTCCGGTGGCGCTTGAGGATGTGCACGCCGCTGTCCGCGCGTGCGCTCTCGTCCCACGCACCCGCGCCCGCCGCGACCAGACTGCCGTTGAACGCGAGGTCGGTGCCGTAAGGGAAAGCGTCGTGGTCCGTGAGCGCGATGTTGTCGGTGTGTGTGATCGTGCTGGCCTCCTGGGCTGAGGCCGCACCGGCCAAACCTGCGGCCACCAGGGCCGTCGTGCTGATCACCGCGATGGTGCGGTATCGGTGCCACTTCGACATCAGGATCTCCGATCTGTCGTCTCGCCGGCATGGGTGTCCGCCCACACCCGTGTGCGCACCGCCGATGAACAGGCGCACGATGTTCGGCTCAACGAGTGACAACGCGTGAGGAAACCCGGCTCACGTTCGCGCAGGTCACGGCGCGACGCGCAGCGCGGTGGAGATCCCAGGCGAGGACGCCGCGTTCAGTACCCAGCTGGTCTTGACGTCACCCTTTCGCTTTGGCTCGTCCAGCGAGTCCTTCGGCGACGCCGATGAGCAGCACCGCGGCTATGACGGCGATGATGAAGCCGAGCACGTTCAGTTCGAAAATGCCGCCGGTCCCGAGAAGGTTGGCGATCGTGCCGCCGATGACCGAGCCAGCCAGACCCAGTAGCAACGTGGCGATGATTCCCAGGTTCTGCTTGCCAGGTTTGATGAGTCGCGCGAGAGCGCCAATGATGAGACCCGCGACGATGAAGCCAATCATGCGATGATCCTCCGCCCTGAGCTGTTACCGGTCTAGTGGCCGGATGATCTCATCGTAACGATGGTTCGCGGGTTCGACGCACCGTCGCGCGGCAGGAGGAGATCCAGCACGCGATCGCGCTATTCAGCCGGCGGCGGATCGACCTCATCAACAGGCTGAATGAGCTCCGCCGCATCGACCTCCAGCGCGCGTGCGAGCGCGGCGATGGTGAGGAGCTGGGGATTGCTCAACCCACCTTCCAGGTAGCTCACCGTCCGCCTGCTGACCCCGCTGAGGTTCGCCAACTCATCGAGGGTGTACCCGCGCGCCTTCCGGGCGGCGGCGAGGGCGCGCCCGAAAGCGACAAGACGAGGATCGGTGACGACGCGGGGAGACACATGATCAACTGATCAGCGCATCCGCTGGATGTCAGTGCAATATATTGCTACTTTCTCGTGGGGGCTGGCGACGGGAAGGATGGCTGATGCTCGACCACGACGACCACTCGTGCTGGGCTGGCTGCTGGGACGAACACGGCGTCCGAACCGAAGACGACAGGATCGTCCGGATCCGGGCGGGCGTGCTGCGCGAGCGCGACCTGCCCATCGCGATCAGTGTCGCCGGCGAGTCACCTGTCCGGTTGACGGAGGACTCGGCGGGCAGCCTCGCCGAGCTGATGCGGTGGGCAGCGGACGAGCGGCAGATGCTGATCAAGCGGCGAGACGAGGCAACGGCCGACGACGATCACGTGGTGCTGACCCGCGAACAGTGGGAGAACATCGTCAACGCGCTCGAATCCCTACAGGCGTCGCTACCCGACCCCTGTCGCTGATGGTGTGCAACAGCGCGGCGTGGACGTCGCTACGGGGCCAGCGAGACGACGTCGCGTCAGCTGGGTCGCGCTTTATCATCTATGCGTATTTGACACGTTGCGCGTAATCTGCACTGAAAGTCCCACGCGGGGGTCTGATGGCAGATCAGGTGCTGGAGATCGCGTATGAAGCCGCCAGGGCGGCCTTGCGCGAGCAAGATGGCACGCTCACCAGCCTTCGCAATCGCGCGACCGCACTGCTGTCCGCCGCGATGGTCGGTACGTCGGTGTCCGCCGCGGTCGGACTACTGCGGACCGACGTTCAGCGTGGTGCCGTGTTTCCACCCTGGGCTGCCTGGACGTTGCTCTCGTTGGTTATCGCCATCGGCGCCGCGGCGATGATCGCGTTATGGCCTACTCGCCGCTGGAGCTTCGGTCCAGACCCGGCGAAACTGCTGGCGAACGCTGGCGGAGACATCGACGAGGTCCGCACCGCGGTAACCAAGGCGCTGGTCACAGGGATTGAGCGGAACAATCAGGCAATCATGCTCCGCGGCACCGCGTATCGGCTCGGGGCGGCTCTGCTGCTCGTGGAGATGGCCGTACTCGTGATCGCGCTCGTTGTAGGGGTCGGGTGAGGTACCTGATGGTCGGCGAGAACAAGGACGAACACAGCCACGACGAATGGATCCGGCAAGGACTCAACTACGGGCCGCCTCCCCCGGCGGAGGCGCCAGGCGAACATGATTGGCCCGGGCCAGAGGACTCCGCGCCAACGTCCGCTCGGTGGATCGTGCCGCTCATCGCCCTGATCGTGCTTCTCGCGCTGATCATCGTTTTGGTGGTGTGGGCGTTCTAACCGCGACCGAATGCGTCGTGTCGAACAGGTCGATGCCAGCAAACGCACTGGCATCGAAGTTTCGCGCTGGTTGAAACACGAACACCGCCATCCGCGCCAAGCATTAATGTGGCACGCCATCGAGCGGTTTCGAACGTCTGTCTACTTCAGACCTCGTTTACCTGGGTAAACGATGGTCGATTGGTCGGGCTGACAGGATTTGAACCTGCGACCCCTTGACCCCCAGTCAAGTGCGCTACCAAACTGCGCCACAGCCCGGCCCGCCTTCTCGCGAAGGCGATGGGTCATACCCTAGCGCGCCTGCTTCGACGACCTCACAGCAGGGTGGCCTCGACGCGCACACGACGTCCGGACGTTGATCCACACACGAGATCCGCGCGCACCGTATTGAGACGGAGGCCACACTGCAATGTTGCTCACATAAGAGAAGTGTTCACGCGATGTTTGCTTCATCCTCGGGAGTACGTCGCAAGGAGGCAAGCGTTGACATGGACTCCCGAACGGTCGAACTGAACAACAGGGAACGGGCAGCGCTCCGGGCGATCGCGCGCGGAGCGGCGGAGATCACCTGCAGCTGCGAACCCGACCTGTTCATCGATGGCCTCGCCTGTTGTGACCAATTCACCGCGCGCCGTCTCGCGCACCTCGACTACATCGCGCCCGCACGGCCCGGTCTCCCCGGACAGCGTGTGCGCGCGGTCCTCACCGAGAGCGGGCGCGCCGCGCTCGACCAGAAGTCCGCACAACGATCCGCGGCCTGAGCAAGCCGCCCCAAGTCAAGGGCCCGCCGGCACCGAACCCCGGAGTCGGCGGGCCCGCACCATGTGTGGACCTTGCCACGCCAGTATTGACAATCTGACAACAGCGCCGCGATCGTGGGTTCACCCGGTCACCCAGCGAAAGGAACGGCGGATGCTGTCCACCCGGTTCACCGAACTGTTCGGCGTCGAACATCCCATCGCGCAAGGCGGAATGCAGTGGGTCGGCCGCGCCGAACTGGTCGCCGCCGTCGCCAACGCGGGCGCACTCGGCTTTCTCACCGCACTCACCCAGCCAACGCCGGAAGATCTCACCAAGGAGATCGCTCGTACCCGGGAGCTGACCGACAAGCCGTTCGGTGTCAACCTGACCATCCTGCCGTCGATCAACCCGCCGCCGTACGAGGAGTACCGACAAGCCATCGTCGAGTCCGGCGTCAAGATCGTCGAAACCGCGGGCTTCAACCCCGTCGAGCACCTGCCGTCGTTCCAGGACGCGGGTATCAGGGTCGTGCACAAGTGCACCAGCGTGCGGCACGCCGTCAAGGCGCAGTCCATCGGCGTGGACGCCGTCAGCATCGATGGCTTTGAGTGCGCCGGTCACCCGGGCGAGGACGACATCCCTGGCCTCGTGCTCATCCCCGCCGCCGCCGACAAGATCACCATCCCCATGCTGGCGTCCGGCGGTTTCGCCGACGCGCGCGGCCTCGTCGCCGCCCTCGCACTCGGCGCGGACGGCATCAACATGGGCACCCGCTTCCTCTGCACCCAGGAGGCGCCGGTACACCAGCGCGTCAAGGAGCAGATGGTCGCGGCGACCGAGCGCGATACCGAGCTGATCTTCCGCCCGCTGCGTAACACCGCGCGCGTGGCCAGCAACGAGGTCAGCCGCAAGGTCGTCGAGATCCTGGACGGCGGTGGGCAGTTCGAGGACGTCCGCGAACTGGTCGCGGGCACACGCGGCCGGAAGGTCTTCGAAGACGGCGATCTCGACGCGGGTATCTGGAGTTCCGGCATGGTGCAGGGCCTGATCACCGACATCCCGAGCGTCGCCGAACTGGTGGACCGCATCGTCACCGAGGCGAGTGACCTCATCCAGGCGCGACTGGCTGGGTTGACTCGCTGACCTACAGACGCACGGTCAGCGGGACGACGTCTAGTTCCTGGCTGGCGAGCAGCACGTGCGTCGGTTCCTTCGATCGCTCAGCGAGATCACGCGCGACATCGCGGCTGTGAATTGTTCTCACGAACAACTCTTTCTGGTGAGAAAGCCATACCACTCACCGGGTGACCGCACGCACGATGTCTCCTCGGGCACGCCGTGTCCTCTCGGAATGGCCACCCGAGCGATTGGAGACTCGCTTGAAGACCACGACCGCTGCTCGCAGGGTTCGCATCGCGCTCACCTGCGTACTCGCGGCCCTGCTCACCGCCATCACCGCACCATCGGCTAGCGCTTCCACTTACCCGAGCTCCATGGACGCGCTGGGCGACTCGATCACCCGCGCGTTCAACACCTGCTGGTTCCCGTTCGTCGACTGCGTGCGGAACAACTGGTCGACGGGTACGAACTCCGAGGTCGACAGCTACTACCTGCGGCTGACCGAGCTGAACCCAGATCTGCGAGGCAACAACCACAACGACGCGGTCAGCGGCGCCGTGATGGCCGATCTCGACGCCCAGGCCGCCGACGCGGTGAGCCGCGACGTCGAGTTAGTGACCATCCTGATGGGCAACAACGACGCCTGCGCTGACACGATCGACACGATGACGTCGGTCTCGGAGTTCCAGTCCCAGTTCGAGACGGCGATGTCTCGGCTGGACAACGGCATACCGAACGCCGAGATCAAGGTGGCATCGCTACCGGACATCTACCAGCTGTGGGAGCTGTTCCACGACGACTCGGACGCCGTGTCAACCTGGGACGCCTACGACATCTGCCAGGCATTGCTGGAGAACCCGCAATCCACCGATCCCGCCGACGTCGAGCGACGCGAGACCTTCCGGCAGCGCGTGATCGACTACAACACGGTGCTGGAGGACGTCTGTTCCCAGTACAGCCAGTGCCAGTTCGACGGCAACGCCGGGTTCAACACGACGTTCAAAGAACGGCACGTATCCACTCGCGACTACTTCCACCCGAGCGTGGAAGGCCAGACACTCTTGGCAAGCGTCGCGTGGAACTCGCTCGGATACTAAGCCGCTGTCGATAGCCGTTGCCAGGCCCCGAACCCTGCGCGGGGCCTGGCACCAGCCGCTCGCCTGCCACGCCGTGTCCTGCACTCCGGACGCTGTGTCCGACACTCACGACACTGTGTCCTGCGTTCCGAACGCTGTGTTAGACATTCAGTGCGGGTGCGGCCGGACGTGGTGGATCAAGTCGTGGACGGTCTCGTCAGCCAAGCGGTAGCGCATCAGCCGTCCGCTGCGCCGCGCTGTCACGAGCCCGTGCGCTTTGAGCAGCCGCAACGCCTGGGAGACGGCGGTCTCGCTCATCCCCGCGGTGGCGGCGAGGTCGGACACGCAGATGTCCTCGGCGTAGTGAATGCACACCAGCAGCGTCAGGCGGGACGGGTCAGCGAGCACCGCGAATCGCTGTGCCCAGTCCAGGACATCCTCGCGGTCGCCGAGACCCGTGAGCGCCTTGTCGACGAGCTCGGGATCGATCGCGTGTCGAGAAGAAGGGACCGGCACGCCGCAAATGGTGCCACGCCGCGCCCGCCGAGGCCACTGAGAGTGAGCACGGCGCCTAGAGCGACCGGCACGGTGCCCGGAACGTCAGACACGTTGTCGGGAGTGCAGGACACGGCGTCCGGAACGTCAGACACGTTGTCCGGAGTGCAGGACACGGCGTTTAAGGGTGTGGGACGAAACCCCACGGGAGTTCGAGGCGGTGAGCGGCGAGTAGGTCGGCGTCGGCGAGCAGATCGCGGGTGGGTCCGTCCGCGACGACGACGCCATTGTCGATGAGCACCGCACGTGGGCATAGCTGTAGTGCGTACGGCAGGTCGTGGGTGACCATTAGCATCGTCCGGTCCAGCGACAGCAGCACGTCGGCCAGCTCGCGCCGCGCGACCGGCTCCAGGTTCGCGGACGGCTCGTCCAGCACGAGTAGCTCAGGATCGCTGGCCAATACCGTGGCCAGCGCCACCCGGCGCCGCTGCCCCTCGGACAGGTGCATCGGCGAGCGGTCGGCATGCGCGGACATGCCCACGGCAGCCAGCGCGGATCGGACCCGCTCCCCTAACTCGGGCTCGGCGACGCCGAAGTTGGCTGGTCCGAAGGCGACATCGTCGGCGACGGTCGGCATGAACAGCTGGTCGTCCGGGTCCTGAAACACCACACCAACCCGGCGGCGGATCTCGCGCAGCGTTCCCGGCGACAGCGACAGGCCCGAGACCTCGATGTGGCCGGTGCCAGTCAGCACGCCGTTGAGGTGCAGCACGAACGTCGTCTTGCCCGCGCCGTTCGGACCGAGCACCGCGACCCGCTCCCCCGGCTCCACGCGCAGATCGATCCCGTCGAGCGCGCACGTGCCGTCCGGGTAGCGATACTCCAGGCCCCGCACGTCCAGCGCACTCACCCCGGCCACGCCGCCACCGCCCACACCGTCGCGATCACCAGCGCCGGGCTGCCGCCCGCCACCCAGCGCAGCGCACCGACCCGCACCGACGGACCAGCGGGCATGTGCCCCGCCCAGCCGCGCGCGAGCATCGCTCGGTGCACCCGCTCGCCCCGCTCGTAGCTGCGCAGGAACAGCGTGCCCGCGCCGCGTGCCACGGCGCCGACCTGCCACAGAAACCGTGGATCATCGCCCCTGGAGATGCGTGCGATCCGCATTCGTCGCAGTTCCCCCGCGATGACGTCGACGTAGCGCAACATCAGGGTCGCGATCGTAATGAACCACGCGGGCGCGCGGAGCCGTTGCAGTCCGAGCACCAGATCTCTCGGGGGTGTGGTCGCCGCGAGCGTGAGCGCGATCAGCACGCCTAGCGTGCCCTTGGCGAGGATGTTCCATCCGGCGAGCAGGCCGTCCTGGGACAGCCCCAGGCCGAGGACGTCTACCCGAGGTCCGCCACTTACGAACGGCAGCACCATGGCCAGCAGCACGAACGGCGCCTCGATGACGGCACGTCGGGCGAACCAGCCCACCGGTACCCCGGCGACGGACCACACCGCCAGGACGACAAGGACGTCGATGCCGAACGCCCAGAAAGACTCGCGCGGCGTCGCTACGACACCGAGCACGGCCGCGAACGCGACGAGCAGTTTGACCTGCGGCGGGAGCTGATGCACCGGCGAGTCGCCAGGCCGGTACAGCATGGTGGCGTGTCCACCGCTCATTCTCGCGCCCCGCGTCCGCGCATGAGCGCGACACCACCCCAGACGAGCAGCAACACCAAGGCGGTACCCACACCCGCCGCGAGACCGGTGCCGTCAAGCGCGAACTCCCCCAACGCGTGCTCCCGCTCGTGCTGGGCGGGACACGTGCCACGCAGCTCCCCGGCTTGCGAGGTGCAGCCGTCCCGCAACGCCCATTCCAGCCCGTCCGGCGAGGCGGACGCGAACGCCGAGACGCCAATCGCGAGCACGGCGGTCACCACCACCGCTACCAGCGCGAACCGTCGCAGCGACACCCTCGACATCGTCACGACGTCACCTCCACCGGCTGGCGGGCCTCAGACGTTCGCACCAGGTAAATCAAATCCGGCCGGACCTTGGCGATCGCACCGACGGCGAGCGCGGTGATCACACCTTCACCGATACCGATCACGGCGTGCACCCCGATCACCACCCCGGCGAGCCCACCGAGTGAGACGTCGGCCTGCCCACCGATGGCGTACTCGACGACGAAGCCAGCGGCGGCGGCTACCGTGCTCACCAGTCCGGCGAGGAACGCGACCGCGAGCAGCCCCGTGCGGGAGCGTCGCGCCAGCCCGCGCGCGGCGAGCGCGACGGCGAACCCGACAGCGGTGCCCAGCAGTGCCATGTTGGTGACGTTCGCGCCGAGCGCGGTCAGTCCCCCGTCGGCGAACAGCAAGGCCTGGATCGCGACGACGACACTCAGGCACAGCGCGCCCACCCACGGTCCGAGCAGGATCGCGGCCAGCGCTCCGCCATACAGGTGACCGCTGACGCCGGGCAGCACCGGGAAATTCAGCAGCTGCATCGCGAACAAGAACGCGGCGAGCAGACCGGCGAGCGGGGCGGTGCGGTCATCGATGTCAATGCGCCCCCGGGCGGCGGCCACCGTCAGCCACGTCACCGCGACCGCTCCGAACAGCAGGGATGTCGGGGCGTCGAGGACGCCGTCACTGAGATGCATCGCGACCGAGGCAGTCATGGCTCTCCCTGGCGAGACGTCGATTCTGTTGTGAAGTGTCTCGCCATCGGCGCCAGAGTTCAATACCTGATCAGATGGACAGGTATAGCCTCTACTTTGGGTAAATCCCCAGGTCACGCGGCCCTGGTCGGGTCGGTTGTGAGGGCTCCGCGACGGGACTACCGTCAAAAGAACCTGCCTCCCACCACTGAGGAAGTGACCCGCGATGTCATGGCCCGCATCGGGCGAGGAGCTGGTCGACGCGGTTTTCGGACGTCGTGCCGAGCCCGTGCAGGATCTGGCCGATCAAGCCGACACCGTGGCGCGCACGTGTCACGCGATGGCGCTGCGGTTTCACCAAGGCGGCAAGCTCATCGTGTTTGGCAACGGCGGCGCCAGCACCGACGCGCAGCATGTCGCGGTCGAATTCGTGCACCCGGTGATCGTCGGCAAACGAGCGCTGCCGTCGGTGTCGCTGACCGCCGACGTCGCCACGCTGACCGGTGTGGCGAACCGTGCCGGGCTCAGCGAGGTCTTCGCGCACCAACTTCGATTCATCAGCGCCCCCGCCGATATCGCGTTGGGCATCTCCAGCGACGGCGAGTGCGACAATGTGCTTCGCGGGCTGCGATGCGCGCACGAACGCGGGCTGCTCACCGTCGCACTGACCGGCGGCCATGGCGGCCGAATCGCCCGCGACCCCGACATGGACCACGTAATCGTCGCCCACTCCGACGATCCCCGCGTCGTCAAGGAAGTGCACGTCACGACGTACCACATCCTGTGGGAACTGGTGCATGTGTTCTTCGAGAATCCCGGTGTCCTCGATGAAGAGGTGGCGTCGTGAGCACCGAGCCGATCCCACCGGACGGCGGCGGGCCCGCTGTCGAGCCGCACACCGGTCACTGCCACGACGGCGTGTGCATCACCTGCTCCGATACCGCCGTCGAGGTGACGATCACGGCGGTGCACGAACTGGAGATGGCCACGGTGGACACCGGGCGGGGCACCGAGGAGGTCAGTATCGCTCTCGTTGACGCGAGCGTCGGGGACACGATCCTGGTGCACGCGGGCGAGGCGATCGCCGTCGTCGGCGACGCCGAGACGTCCGAGCGAGAGGAGTGAGGACCCATGACCCGGGATTCCGCCGCGGAAGACGCCGCGGGCACCGAGGCGATGGAGTCGCTGTATCCGTTCCTGTACTCGAGGGAGACCGACCTCGCCGCCGTGCTCGACCAGGTGCGACAGTCCACAGTGGACAAGGCACGCGAGATCACGGCGTTGCGCGCGACGGTCCTCGAGCAGGACCGTACGCGACTGACCGAATGCGCCGACGCGATGGCGGCGGCGTTCACGATGGGCGGCAGGCTACTCACGTTCGGCAACGGTGGCAGCTCCACCGACTCACAAGACATGGCCAGCCTGTTCCTCAACCCGTCGACAGGTGAAAGACCGTTGCCCGCGTTCGGGCTGACCAACGACATCGCCGTGGTGACCGCGCTGTGCAACGACATCGGCTTCGATGTCGTCTTCGCCCGCCAGGTCGAGGCGTGGGGCCAGCGCGGCGACATCGCGGTGGGCCTGTCCACCAGCGGTAACTCGGCGAACCTGCTCCGCGCGTTCGACGCGGCCCACGAACGTGGCATGGTCACCGTCGGCATCGCGGGTTACGACGGTGGCAAGATGGCCGAGCTGGACTCGATCGACTACCTGTTCGTGGTGCCGTCGCCGTCGGTGCATCGCATCCAGGAAGCGCAGACCACCGTCTACCACGCGCTGTGGGAGCTGACCCACGCCGCGCTGGCGGCATCGTGAGACGTCGCGGCACGCTAGTGTGCCGACGAGAGGCCACGCCTCAAACTACCCCCGCCGGGAATTTTCCGCGGCGAAGGCCGCGTACCGCGCCACGAACCGTTGCAGCACCCGCTCGGTCTCTCGAAGGCTGCCCGCCCAGGCATGCAACCAATCGCGACCTTCCTCGCTGAGCACATAGGTGCGGCGACGTGGTCCTAGGTCGGAGATCTCCCAGTCGGACTCGACAAGGCCTTCCTGCTCCATCGCGCGCAGCGAGCGGTACAGCATTCCGGGATCGGCCTGCTTGAACCCCAGCTCGCGCAGCCGTTCAAGCAGGTCGTAACCATGCGATGGCTTCTCTCCAATCAGCAGCAGCAAGCAGGGCCGCTGAAAGTTGCGGGGCAGACCAGCGAGCGGATCGTCGCTCGCACGTGGCATCGGCACACTCAACTCCCTGATCTGTTGTCGACCGGCTGTCCTCGTTCGGCCAGACACGCTTCCGCCTCGTCCGCCGACATGTGACACCAGCAGTCCGCGCCGCATTCCCCGTGAGCAGGCTGGGTGATCTCGGCGAACTCCGCCGCGAACACCCGTGCGCCCTGCTCATGCCCAAACGTCGTCAGTCGGTAACGCCCCTCGACGTCCCGCTCGATCAGGTTCTCATCGACAAGCCGGTCCAGGTAGGTCAGACCCACCTCGGCCCGGACGCCAAGGAACCGCTCCAGCAGTTCCGCGTCCACCGCATCGCCGAACCCCTCGCCTTTGACCCAGAACATCAGCTGCAGGATCTCGTCGCGCCAGAACAAGGCGCGCAGGGCTTCCGACTTCGGCTCGTGCAGCTCGTCCATGCCAGCGCACCGCCTCTCGATTGCTGGTCACCAGCGGGTCGTCTCGATCGTACCGCTCGACACCAAGCGCGACCGGCCGTCGCGGCACTACCCTCGGACCATGGACTCGCTGGAGTCGCTGCTGGCGCGCATGGAAGAGTTGCTGCGCGCCGTCGAAGGGCTGGCCGAGGACGACCGTGCGCACGTGTTCGAGTTGCTCGACGGCATCGACACGCTGCACCGCCATGCGCTGACTGACCTCGCCCGCCAGCTGCCCGGCGACACGCTCGCGGCGCTACGCGACGGCAGCGACGCGGTGGCCTGGCTGTTCGACGCCTACGGCGTGGGCGTCGACGAACACGCGGCCGCGGAACGCGCGCTGGACGAGATCCGGCCCTACATTCACTCCCACGGCGGCAACGTCGAACTGCTCGACGTGACCGACGGTGTCGTACGGTTGCGGCTCGCGGGCGCCTGTGCGGGCTGCACCGCGTCCGCGATGACCCTTACCGACGGCATCGAACGGGCGCTTCGCGAGCATCTGCCGGGCTTCGTCGGCGTCGAGGCGGAACAGGACGAGGCCGAACCGCACCCGCCGCCGGGACCGGTGCTGATCGAGCTGAAGTCGTCACCACCGGACGGCTGGCGATAACCCGCTTTCGTGGCCGGGTACATGCAAGCCACACATAGTACACTCGGGAGATCAACCGCCCAGCGTGTTGCGAGGTGCCTCATGGACAACCTCTCCACCGGTGGCGCGATCATGTGGTGGATCGGCGTCGCCGTGCTCTTTCTCGTGGTCATTCCCCTTGTGCTCGCGCTGTCGCTGATGGTGTTGCGGCGCCTGCGCGAGATCAGGGACTACGCCGCCGACGTGCTCGACAACGGGGTGCGCGTCACCGCGAACCTGGAACCCGTGCCCGCGCTGCACGACACCCTCACCCTCACCGCGTCGGTCGCCGACGGTCTGCGCCGCTACGTCGGCGCGGTCAGCAGGCTGCTACCGGGAGGCAACAGATGACGACGACCCTGGTGACACTGACCCTGATCGCGGCGGGGCTGATCGTGGTGGCGCTCGCCGTCGTGCTGATCACGATCCTCGTCCTGCTGCGCAAGACCCTGTTCACGCTCGGCACCGTCAACGTCGGGTTGCGCTCAATCGCACGACGGGTCGAGCCGCTGCAACCCGTGCTCGCGGACCTCAATACCGAACTCGCCGGCGTGCAGCGAGAGATGTCGACCGCTCTCGCCGAACGCCGCGCACCGAGCGGGGTGTGATCGCATGACCTACGACTTCCACTGCCGCGACGCCGGCGCACCCAGCTGCGGCACCCACATCAAGGCCGAGTCCGAACAGGAGCTGCGCGAGAAGCTCACCGAGCATCTGCGCAAGCACGACGTCGAGACGCCGAACGAGACCCTGCTCGATCACCTTGTGGCCTCGGCTGAGCAGCGCTGACGCCCGGCTACGGCCAGTCGACGCCGAGCCAGCGCACCAGCGTGCGCACCTCGGCGATGGCGACGTCGATCGCAGCAGCGACGTCCGGGTGCAGCTCGCGAGCCACGCTGTCGGCGTCGACCGGCTGGCAGCCGACGACCCAGGTCTGCTCCGGCAGCACGCCGAGCGCGTTGGCCAGCATGAACGCGCGTTCCGGGGTCGCGTAGTGGACGTCGGCCAGGGTGTCGTTGCGCTCCAGCAGCGGCAGCGACACGACGTCGGTGATCTCTGGTCGGACGACGAGCACGGTGCCCGGGGCGCGGCCGAGGTCGATCGAGTCGATGACGATCAGGGCGTCGGCACCCGCCATCAGCTCCTGCACCAGGTGGAGCCCGCCGATGCCGGTCTCGACCACCCGCACGCCGTCCGGCACGGCGGCCGTTTGGAGCCGTTCCGCGACGACAACGCCGAAGCCGTCATCACCCCGCAGCACGTTGCCCACCCCGGCGACCAGCACCGTCATCGCTGAAGGATAGCGCCGATGCGAACCACCGAGCCGCCCGACAGTCCGCTCGCCGAGCTGCGCGATCGGCTGACGCGCTATCCGGCGGACCGTTATCCGGTGCAGCACGCGACGGCGCAGTTCCATCTCGGCGGGCTGCTGGTCGAGGCGAACCGGATCGACGAGGCCCGCGCGGCGTTGGCATGCGCCAGCGAGCTGTTCGGCCCGCGGCGGATGCCGGTGGAGCACGCCAAGGCGCTCAACGCGCTCGGCGCGGTGCACCGGCTCACCGGCGACCTCGACCGCGCGGAGGAGTGCTTCGCCTCGGCCGAGCGGCGCTTCGCCGAGGCCAACCTGCCGAGGGAGCGTGGCGCGGCCGCGTTCAACCTTGGCCTCGTACACCGGCAGCGGCAGGACGAGGCGACGGCGTTGGACTGGTTCCGGCTGGCGGCCGAGCTGTTCGACGAGGCACCGGCGGAGGCCGCGGCGACCGCGCGGGAAATTGCGGCGAGCCTGCTGGCGACCGGTGAGCCGCAGGCCGCGCTCGACGCGCTTCGTCCCGCGTCGGAGCGCGCGGAGAAGACCGGTGACGTCGCGGCGCGCGGCGCGGTGGCGAACCTGCGCGGGCTCGCCCACCTGGCATTGGACGTCCCGGAGCAGGCGATCGAGGACTTCACGCTCGCGATCGCCGCCAACCCGCGCGGGGTGCGGCCCGGCGAGTACGCCATGGCCAAGGCCAACCTCGCGCTTGCCTGCGAGCGTGCGGAGCAGCCTGACCACGCCCGGCTCGCCGCAGCGCAGGCGCTCGGAGTACCGGACGCCGCCGAGCCGGTACGGGCGCAGGCCACCGGGGTGCTGGACCGGGTCGGACACCGCCCGTGCGCGCTACCCGAGGTGCTCGACACCGTGGCCGAGGACAACTGGCCGCCGCTGCTGCGCGAGGAGCTGTCCCGCTGGGCCGATCTCAGCGAGCCCGACCGGCGCGCGGCAGCGGGCGCGTGGATCGACGGCCAGCTCGCCCGACCGCAGACGGCGATGGCGCTCGCGGAGGCGTGGCTGGGCGGGCTGCTCGAGCTGCCCCCGGACGCCATGGAGCGGCTGATCCGCAGCACTCTCGCGGCGCTGGCGAGCAAGGAGCACGCGGACGCGTTCCGCCGCACGGTGTCGTCCGCGATGATCCACTTCCACGTGCCGCAGTGGATGCGGCTGCGCGACACCTTCGCCTCGGTGGCGGCGGAGTTCGACGGCGCATCCGCCTGGGAACGGTGGGGCTAGGCATGACGCTCGGCGACGACCTCGCGGAAGACGTGCTGGCGGCGACGCTGCCCGACAGGGAGGTGCGCTGCTACCCTGCCGTGCTGTCCAGCGAGAGCGTGGCGCTGGCCTGGGCGCGCGAGGGCGCACCGCACGGCGCGGTGGTGACGGCGGGCTACCAGGTCTCGCCGCGCGGCAGGGGCGGCGTGCCGTGGACCGTCGATCCAGCGCGCGACGTCTGTTTCTCGCTGGTGCTGCGCCCCGACCTGCCGGTGGCACGGGAGGGTTGGCTTTACACGACGGCGGTGTCCGGGCTCGCCGATCGCCAGAACGACGCGACGATCACGTGGCCGGACGAGGTGCACACCGTGCGGGGCCGGGCGGCGGCGGTGGGCGCCTGGGTGGAACTCGGACCGGACGGGGTGCGGTGGGCGGTGCTGACGGTGCTGCTGTCCGGCGTTGATGCTGACGGTCCTGATGGTCCTGACGGTGCCGCGGGCCGGGCGGCGGAACTCTCGCGTGCCGTGCGGGCGATCGAGCACCGCCTGGCGGCGGACGCCGATGACGTCCTCGCGGACTACCGCGCCCGCTGCGACACACTCGGTCGCCGAGTGCGCGCGCGGATGATTCCACTCGGCCCCGCCGGTCCGCGGGTCGAGGGCGATGCGGTCGACGTCTTGTCCGACGGGTCACTGACCATCCGCACTGACCGGGGCAGTCGCGTCGCCGTCCGGCCGCAGAACCTCGGCGTCCTCGATGTGCTGTCGGCGGACGAGCCCTCGGCGGCGACGCCGGACGACCGCTAGGCCAATTGGGCGAGATCAGCTCGGTATATGCGGTCGACACTTACCTACGCCATTTGCCGAAGCGGACACTCGTTTCACCTGACCTGAATACCGGCGATTCATCCTATTCCCCAGCCGGCCCCGGAGGTCACCATGGCGCAGCGCAGTGCCAGTGTCCGTTCCACGTCTCGACCAGCCCGACCGATCCGCCGCCCAGCGACGACCGCAGCCGTGGCCACCACCCTCGTGCTGGTCGCGACGGCCTGCGCGGCCGACGATACCGGCCCAGCGGCACCACAGAGCGAGGGTGAGCCGACGAAGGGCGGCACGCTGGTGGTGGCGATCAGCTCCGATCCCGACCACCTCAACCCCGCGATCACCACCAGCGGCGCCACCCACACCGCCGCCGAGCTGCTCTACAACGGACTCGTCCGCCTGGACGCCGACGGCACGCCACAGCCGGAACTGGCAGAGTCGTGGGAGGTCGCCGACGACGGCGCGCGCTACGTCTTCCAGCTGCGCGATGACGTCACCTGGCACGACGGCGAACCGTTCACCTCGGACGACGTCAAGTTCGCCTTCGAGGACGTGCTGCTGAAATACCACTCGCGCACCCAGGCCTCCCTCGGCGACGCGCTGGCGAGCATCGAGACCCCGGACGAACACGCTGTGGAGTTCATCTTCGACGAGCCGTACGGCCCGCTGCTGCAACAGCTCGACGTCACCGAGGCGCCGATCGTGGCGGAGCACGTCTACGAGGGCACCGATCCGTTGGAGAACCCGGCCAATCGCAAGCCGATCGGCACCGGACCGTTCACGCTGGAGGACTACACACCGGACGCGGAGATCCGGTTCGCCGCCAATGAGGACTATTTCAAGGAAGACCTGCCTTATCTTGACAGTGTCGTGATGCGGGTGATACCTGAGGAGTCCAACCAGGTCGTCGCGCTGGAATCCGGCGAGGTGCAGTGGCTGTGGGGCGTACCAGGCCCCGACCTGGAACGACTGCGCGCCGACGGCCGCTTCGAATTCCTGGAGACCAGCGTCAACCCCGGCGGCGCGAACTGCATCATGACGGTCACGTTCAACCTGGACCGCCCTATGTTCGACGACGTCGACACGCGGCGGGCGATCGCGCTCGCGCTCGACAAGCAGCAGTACCTCGACCGCGTTCAGTTCGGACAGGGCAAGGTCGCCGAAGCGCCCATCTCCAGCGGCATCTCCTATGCCCACGCCGAGAACCTCGACGGCATGCCGAGCTACAACCCGGACGAGTCGGCGCGGCTGCTCGACGAGGCGGGCTGGGTGCGCGAGGGAGACGATACCCGCGTCGCGCAAGGCGTCGACGGCGTCAAGGACGGCACGCCACTGGAGTTCGACTTCCTGCACTTCCCGAACTTCGCGGACTACGGCGAGCTGTTCCGCGCGCAACTGGCCAAGGTCGGCGCGGACGTCGAGCTGCGCCCGCTCGAACCGCCGGTGTTCGTGGAGACGGTGTTCACCCACCGGAAGTTCGACACCAACGTCATCTCGTACTGCAACGGCAACGACCCCGAGATCGGCGTGAAGCGGATGTATCTGTCGTCGAACATCGGCCCGGTCCCGTTCTCCAACGCGGCCGGATACCGCAACCCGACGGTGGACACGCTGTTCGAGGAGGCCCGCACGGCGATCGGGGACGAGCGCACGGAGGCGTATCGCAAGCTGCAAGAAGCCCTCGTGGCGGACCTGCCCTACGCCTGGCTGGTGGAAACCACCGCCACCAGGGTGTTTCCCAAGCGCTGCGGCGGGTTCTCGCACTCCGGGCACTTCGCGGAGGCCGCCTACTGCGCGACGAGTTAGGTCACGGCGCGATGAGCTGGCGCTACGTCGCCCGCAGGATCGCGCAGCTGGTTCCCACGGTCGCCGCGATCCTGCTGGCGAGTTTCCTGCTCATCCACCTCGCGCCCGGTGACCCCGTGCTCGCGCTGGCTGGCGAGCACGGGGACGCCGAGTACTACGCGTTCATGCGCGACAAGTTCGGCCTGGACGAACCGCTGCACCAGCAGGTGCTGACCTACGCGGGCAACGTGCTCACCGCCGACTTCGGCATCTCGTACGTCCAGGGCAGGCCGGTGCTGGACGTCGTGCTGGAGCGGCTGCCCGCCACGATGCTGCTCACCGGGGCGGCGCTGGTGCTGTCCACGCTCACCGGCCTGCTGGCGGGTGTGTTCACCGCGACCCGGCGCAGCCGCTGGCCGGACCTCACCGTCAGCGGCGTACTGCTCACGCTCTACGCCGCGCCGGTGTTCTGGCTCGGCCAGCTCGCCATCCTCGGGTTGGCGCTGGGCGCGGGCTGGTTCCCCGTGCAGGGCATGAGCACGGCGGGCAGCGACGCCACCGGCCTCGCGCGGCTTCTCGACGTCGCGCACCACCTCGCGTTGCCGGCGATCGTGCTCGCCTCCCAGGAAATCGCGGCGGTCGGCAGGCTCACGAGGGTCGGGCTGCGCGACGAACTGGACAGCGACCACGTCCGAATGGCACGCGCCAAGGGCCTCGCCGAGGCCACGGTCGTCGTCAAGTACGGGCTGCGGCGGGCGCTCTCCCCCGTCGTCACGATCATCGGCGGCCGGATCGGGCACCTGGTCGCGGGCGCGGTGATCGTCGAGGTGGTGTTCGGCTGGCCGGGGCTGGGCAGGCTGCTTGTCATCTCGATGCAGAACCGCGACGTGCCGATCGTGCTCGGCATCTTCCTGCTGGTGGCCATCGCCGTCGTGATCGCCAACGTCCTCACCGACCTCTGTTACGCCTGGTTGGATCCCCGTGTCCGCTACCGCTGACGGTGTCCCCTTCGAGCCCGCCGCGACCGGCGGGCGGCGGCGTGGCGTGCTGCGTGGGGTGCTCACCACGCCCTCGGGGCTGCTCGGCGCGGGGCTGACGACGACGTTGACCCTGGTCGCGGTGTTCGCCCCCGCGCTCGCGCCGTACGACCCGTTCGCCATCGACGGCCCCGTCCTGCGTCCGCCCTCGGCGGCGCATCCGCTCGGCACCGACGCCCTGGGCCGCGACATGCTGTCCGGGGTGCTCTACGGCACGAGGACGTCGCTGTTCGTCGCGGGCACCGTCGGTGTGCTGGTCCTGCTGATCGGCTCGCTCGTGGGTGCGGTGTCCGGCTACACGGGCCGGTGGACGGACGACGTGCTGATGCGGCTCACCGAGGCGTTCCAGGTGCTGCCGAGGTTCTTCCTCGCCATCGTGGTGATCGCGTTCTTCGGGCCCGGCATCGATCGGCTCGTGCTGGTGCTCGGCTTCACGTCGTGGCCGATGCTCGCGCGGGTGGTGCGCGGCGAAGTGCTGTCGCTGAAACAGCGCGAGTTCGTCGCCGCCGCACAGGCGCACGGCGCGTCGAGCGTGCGGGTCGTCGTCCGCGAGATCCTGCCGAACGCGCTCCCAGCGGCGATCGCGCTGCTCGGGCTCATCCTGGCGCAAGTGATCCTCATCGAGGCCAGTCTCGGCTTCCTCGGTCTCGGCGATCCCAACGCGATGAGCTGGGGGTATCTGGCCAACGAGGCGCAGCGGTTCCTGCGGGTGGCGTGGTGGCTGCCGCTGTTTCCCGGGCTGGCGATCCTGCTCGCCGTGCTCGGGCTGAACCTCCTCGGCGACGCGCTCACCGACATCCTCGGCGGACGCCGATGAGTGAACCACTGCTGGCGATCCGGGACCTGGTGGTCGAGTTCGGCACCGGGCGCGACGCGGTGCGCGCGGTGGACGGCATCGACCTCGACGTCTATCCGGGCGAGACGGTCGGCGTCGTCGGTGAGTCCGGCTCAGGGAAGACGGTCGCGATGCTGGCGGCGCTCGGGCTACTCCCCCGCTCCGGCCGCGTGGTGCGCGGCCAGGCGCTGCTCGGCGGCACCGACCTGCTCCGGTTGCGCCGCCGCGCGCTTCGCCGGATCAGGGGCAGCCGGGTGGGCATGGTGTTCCAAGACCCGCTGACGTCGTTGCACCCGTCCTACCGGGTGCTGGACCAGGTCGCCGAGGCGGTCCGGGTGCACCATCCCAAGCTGTCTTCGGCCGAGGCGGACGCACGGGCCATCGACGTCCTTGACCTGGTGGGGGTGCCCGAACCGGCGCGGCGCGCCAGGCAATACCCGCACCAGTGGTCCGGCGGGATGCGGCAACGCGCGGTGATCGCCGCGGCGATCGCGAACCAGCCCGCGCTGCTCATCGCGGACGAACCGACGACAGCGTTGGACGTCACGGTGCAGGCGCAGATCCTGGACGTCCTGCGCTCGGCGCGGGCGCTGACCGGAGCGGCGTGCGTGCTGATCACCCACGACCTCGGCGTGGTCGCGGAGCTAGCCGAACGGGTGGTCGTGATGTACGCCGGACGGGTGCAGGAGACGGGCACGGCGGAACAAATCTTCCGCGGGCCCCGGCACCCGTACACCGTAGGACTGCTGGCGACGTTGCCCCGGCTGGAGGGCCCGGTGTTGCCGCTGACGCCGATCCCCGGCCAGCCGCCGGGCCCCGGCGAGCGGATCGCGGGGTGTCCGTGCCGGCCGCGGTGCGCGGTGGGGCGCGACCGGGTCGAGTGCGCCACCAGCCGTCCCGAGCTGCGGGAGCTGGACGGCACCGGACAGCAGGTGGCCTGCCACTGCCCGCACGACGGGACGGCGTCATGACCGGCGAGCCGGTGCTGCGGGTGGAACACCTGGTCAAGCACTTCCCGGACGGGCACGGGGCGACGGTGCGCGCGGTGGACGGCGTCAGTTTCACCCTCGGTGCCGGCGAATCGCTGGGGTTGGTCGGCGAGTCGGGATGCGGCAAGAGCACACTGGCTCGCACCGTGATCCGGTTGCTGGAGCCAACCAGCGGGCGGATCGTCTTCCGGGGCGTCGACATCACGCACGCCAGCAAACGGGAGCTGCGCTCGGTGCGGCGGGCGATGTCGATCGTGTTCCAGGACCCGTACGCCTCGCTCAACCCGAGGATGCGCGCGGGTGAGATCATCGCGCAGCCGCTGCGGATTCAGGGTGTCTGGCGTTCCGGTGGTGAAGAGCGAGTCGCGGAACTGCTGCACACCGTCGGGCTGAACCAGCAGCACGCCTCTCGGTTCCCGCACGAGTTCTCCACCGGCCAGCGGCAACGCATCGGCATCGCCCGCGCGCTCGCGCTCGACCCCGAGCTGCTGATCTTGGACGAGCCGGTGTCCGCATTGGACGTCTCCATCCGCGCGCAGATCATCAACCTGCTCGACCGCTTACGCACCGACATCGGGCTCGCCTACCTGTTCATCGCGCACGACCTCGCCGCCGTGCGCCAGACCTGCGACCGGGTCGCGGTGATGCACCTCGGCACGATCGTCGAGACCGGGACACGGGAGGACATCTACCGCCGCCCCACGCACCCGTACACCCAGGCGCTGCTGTCGTCGGTGCCAGTGACCGATCCCGGACTGCGCGGTCGCCGGCGGCGTATCCGGCTGACCGGCGAGCTACCCAGCGCGATCGACCCGCCGAGCGGCTGCCGGTTCCGCACCCGCTGCTGGAAGGCGACCGCGCATTGCGCCAACGAGACGCCCGCGCTGATCGACCGGAACGGCCACCCCAGCGCGTGCTTCTACCCCGAGCTGGCCAGCCCGTGAGGCCCGGCGCGCGAACGTCACATCTCGATCGGCGCGGCCACCTCAGCGCGCACCAAGGTCACGACCTCGGCGAGGGCGCGTTCGGCGACGTCGGACAGCCGTTCGCTCGGCTCCGTCGTCGCCGGTTCGACCTCGATGCACACCGTCCGCTCCGGTAGCGCGCCGAACGCGGCGGCGACGTCAATGATGAGGTCGACGTCGACGTAGCCGGTCACCGCCTGCTGCACCAAGCGCTGCACCTCGGCGGGTTCGCGCACCGGCGGCGTCACGTCGCGGCGCACCACCGCGCCCGGCTCACGTCCGCGCGCGATAGCCCCCACAAGCACGAATACCGACGGCTCTAGCTCGGCGAGCCGCTGCGCCACGGCGACCGCGCCGTAGTGCAACTCCTCGACGACAACGTCGCTGCCGTTCTCGCCCAGACGTTCGGCAGCCAGCCGCTCGGCGGCGCGCCGCCCCAGGTCCAGATCACCCTGGAACAGCTCGCCAGCCCCACCGACGAAGACCGTCACCGCAGCGCCAATCCCGGCGGCATGGCGCTAGTCCGCGCCACAGGAGCAGGTGTTCACCTCGCGCATCACCGTGCCGGATCCGGTGTGCACGTGCGTGGTGCACGGCATGCACGGGTCAAAGCTGCGGATGGTGCGCAGCATGTCGATGGAGGTGAACTTGTCCGGGGATGCGTCCTCGATGATCGGCGTGTTCATCACCGCCTCCTCGTACGGACCGGGCTGGTCCCACGGGTCGCGCGGCGAGGCGTTGATGGTCGACGGCGTACAGATCTGGTAGTTCGCGATCTTGCCGCCGTCCATCACCAGGTGGTGGGTCAGGAAGCCGCGACCAGCACCCCACCAACCCATGCCGACCCGCTCGCCGTCGGGGATGTGCTTGTCCAGCTCGCCCGCCGGCACCGCGGCCACCTTTCGCTCGCCCCGTTTGAACAGGTCGTACGCCTGGAGCAGGCTGAGCCAGCCGACCAACTGCGAGAACAGGTAGTGATACGCCCTGCCCCGGTTGCGCTCCAGCGCGTTCCACACCTCGGGCACCTTCCACTCCACAACGGACTGTTGCGATGTTCCTTTGGGAATCCGCATCCGCAAGCTGTGGCCGGTCGACTCGATGAAGTCGTTGTGGGGCTGCAGTCCAGCCATGGCGGTGGTGAACAGCCTGGCGTAGGCGCCCGCCTCGACGACGTTGCGATCCCAGCGCGGGGTGCAGGCCCAGGTGTACTTGTCCTTCCACGACTTGCCGGTCGGGCTGGGCAGCGTGCGCTTGTTCCACGGGTGGTAGGTGCTGATCGGGTTGCCGAGCGGATCGGTCGTGTAGCGGTCCCCCGCCCACTGCTCGTAGTAGGAGTGCTCGACGAACTCCTCCCACCCGATGTTGATGTCGGTGAGCCGGGTGGTCACCAGCTCACCGTCGATGACGACGCCGGGCGTCGACCAGCGCCGCGCACCCCAGCCGTTGCAGTTCTCGTAGGTGGCGTCGTAGGCGAACGGGTCGTCCCAGAACCCGGGGTCGATCAGGTTCATCGGCCGCGCGCCGACCTGCTGGTAGCGCTCGTCGCACTCGTAGAAGAAGTCGGGGATGTCGTTCCACACCCCGAGCATCCGCTGGGCGTAGTCGAACAGCCTGCCCAGCTTGGAGTGGTACTCGTTGAGCGTCTGCATCGTCACGGTGGACGACACCCCGCCCGGCACGACGGTCTGCGGGTGCGGATACTTCCCGGCGAGGATCGAGAACATCTCCCGCGACAGCCGGGTGAACTCCAGCCCCTCCTGGTAGAGCTTGCCGGTCAGCGGGTTCAGCTCGGTCATCAACTCGGCCATAGTGGCGAAGCCGTGGGTCTTGGCGTTCGGGCACTTCCACTGCTCCGCCTTCGGCCACAGCTCCGGGTTGACCGCCTTGACCACGGACTCGGAGTAGTCCGGCCCGGCGAGCAGGTACAGGTGCAGCGGGTTGTCGTAGCCCATCTCGGCCGCTTCCTGCATGTTGCGCACCACCGTGCCCAGCGGCGGCGGCTTCAAGCCCATCGCCATCTCGATCGCGTACGCCGAGCAGTGCGAGTGCACCCCGCCGCAGACGCCGCACGCCCGCGAGGACACGAAGATCGCGTCACGGGGGTCGCGGCCCATCAGGATGACCTCGTAGCCGCGGAACAGCGTGGCCTGCGAGCGGGCATCCAGGTAACGCCGATTGTCCAGGTCGGCCGTGACGTTGACGGCGAGCGCGCCCGCGACCCGAGTGACCGGGTCCATGTTGATGTCCTTGACGTGGCCGTTGGCGGCCATCAGCCGCTGGATCGTGGCTTCCCGCTCGGCGTCGGTGACGCGCACGTCCGGCCTGCTCGTCGTGATCGCGTAGGGGTCGGGGATGCCTTGCTTGAGCTGCGCGTTCCCGTTCGCGTCGAACTCGATCGGCAGGTTCTTGAAGCACATACGAAGCTCCCTACTCGCAGGTTATTCCCCGCCGCTGTCGCGTCGCTCGCCACCGGGCAGCCGGGCCTCGGTGGCGGGTTCCCGCTTGGTGGTCCACTCGTCGCGCTTGCCCCAGGCTGGTGTCTTGGTGTTCTTGCCGGTGTCGGTCGAGCGCCGGAACTTGTCGTAGAACTTGTGTCCGATCTCGGACAGCGTGGTCGGTTCGGACTTCTCCCGGGCCCAGCCGCTGGGGGTTTGCTTGTGCAGGTCCCAGCGCACTTCCCGGTTGAGGTGGGCGTTGGTGTACAGCCGCATCGGCCGGATGACACCGCCGAGCAGCCGCGACGCCGTGGTCGAGACCTTGGAGCCTGGTGGCGTCTTGTAGAACGGCGTGAACTTGTCGGGGAAGCCGGGCATGGTGCAGCCGATGCACGCGCCACCGGCGTTCATGCAGCCGCCCGCGTGGTTGATCGCACCCCGCGACGTGATGTTGCAGTTGACCACCGGACCCCAGCAGCCGATCTCGACCAGGCACTCCTTGTCGCCGAACTCCTCGGCGTAGCTGCCCTCCTCGTAGTACGCGCCGCGCACGCAGTGCCGGTGCACCGTCTCACCGAACAGCCAGGCGGGCCTGCCCAGGTCGTCGAACTCCGGCAGCGGACCGTAGCCCTGCAGAAAGTAAAGGATCGCGGCGACGGTCTCGGTGAAGTTGTCCCCGATGGGGGCGCACCCGGGCACGTTCACCACCGGCAGCCCGAACGCGCTGCGGTAGTCCTTGCCGAGGAAGTCCATCATGCTCATCGCGCCGGTCGGGTTGCCGTCGGCGGACGGGATGCCACCCCAGGTGGCGCAGGTGCCGATCGCGATCGACGCCGCCGCGCCGGGGGCGAGCCGTGCGATCCACTCGTCGGTGGTCACGGTGCGCATCGCGCCGTCAGGGCCCCACGGCTCCTCGCCCTGGCCTGCCCAGTAGCCGCCGGTCTCCAGCGCGATGGTCTCGTCGGTGATCGAGCCTTCCAGCACGATCGCGTAAGGAGCGTCCAGTTTGCCCTGCACCGCCAGCTCGTGCGGGCGCATGTACTTCGGTCCTGACTCGACGTTGACGACCGGATGGTGGAGCACCACCTGCGGCAGACCTGGGTGCGCGCCGAGCAGCAGGCTTTCCACCGAAGGGGACTGCGCCCCGGTCACCGACACCGTGCAGCCGTCGCAGCTCATCCCGGCGAACCAGAACACGTGGATCTTCTCCAGCGGACCGACGCGCCTGCTGGGGTCGGTGTGGGCGACCGGATCCAGCATGTCCTCCATTGAGGACCGCGTCGGCATCCCGAAGTCACCGAGGTCCTCCTGGTTGTGGAACTGGTCGACCGGGCCAAGGACCTCGAGCAACCGCTGCGCCGGGGTTCGTTCGGATGACTGCGCGACCATGGTTGTCGCCTCCGTCGGGTCACCGGGACACTCGGTATCTGACGATCACATCTACCGTATCGCGTACCCGGTGGCACCGAAAGTGGGAGCTGACGGACTACCACTCCGGTGTATGCTCAATGCATCTAGCGGACTTGACGTCTCGCGAACACGAGGTGCGATATGACCCTCGCGACTGACCATCTGACCGGCTGGTGGGTCGGGTACGTGATCGGCGCCGCTGTGGTGCTGGTCGTCGCCGTCCTGCTGATCCTGATCATCGCGACCGTGCGGCGCATCGCCGCCGTCGCGGCGGACGCCACGGAGTCGCTGCGCACCACCCAGCAACGCACCGAGGTGCTCTGGGAACTCGAGGCGACCCGCACGGCAGCCAAGGACATCCTCGCCGGTGCCACCGAAGCCCGACACGCGCTGGGAGGCAACCGATGACCCGCGCCCTCTCCGACGACACCCAAGTGCTGTGGTGGATCACGCTCGGCGTCGGCCTCGTCGTGGCCGTCGTGGTGGTGATCCTGCTGCAACTACTGCTCAACGCCGTCGGCGCGGTGGAACGCAACGTCATCACATTGTGGGACACCGCGACCACCGTCGCCCGCAACACCGCGACGTCCTGGCAGCTCGACTCCACCGGCGACCAACTCGACGCGATCAAGGCGGAGGCCCTGCGGCACGACGCGCTGCTGGGCGGCAACGGCAAGCACGCCCGCCCGACGGAAGGGGGCACGCCATGACCGCCCTGCTGGTGACGTTGACCGTCATCGAGATCGCGCTGGTCGTGGGTGTGCTCGCGGTGTATCTGATCCTGATCGGGCGCAAGCTGCGAATCGTGTCGAACACCCTCGGCAAGGTGGCGTTCGGCGTGCGCGCCGTCGAGTCGCAGACCGCGCCGATCGGGCCGTCGGTGGTCCGCATCAACCAGCGGCTCGGCGAGATCAACGACGCCCTCGGCCCGCTCGCGGAGAAGGCCGAAGCCGCCGCCCGGCAGCGCGGCTGACCCGGCGTTCGCCGTACGCTGGCCACGGCTGGCCTGGGCGTATCGGCTGGCGGGCGCTGTCTCAACCCTGTGGCGTGCTCGCCGTGCGCAGCTGCGTGGCCAGCTCACCGATCGCGGCCGCGGCCGGACTGTCCGGGGTGGCGTCCAGCAGCGGCGTGCCCGCGAGGTCGGCGGCGGCCACGGCGTCGTCGTAGGGCACGCTGGCCAGCCGCGTCAGCTCGTGCCGCTCGCAGAACTCGGCCATCGCGTCGCCCTCCGACGTTGAGCGCAGCTTGTTCGCGATCACCCCGATCCGCGCGATCGACAGCTCCGCCGCGAGCGGCGCGAGCCTGCGCACCGTCTCCAGCGACCGGAAGTACGGCTCCGCGACCAGCAGCAAGATGTCGACGTTGCGCACCGTTCCCCTGCTGAGTTGCTCCGGCGACGCCTCCATGTCAACGACTGTCACGACGTCCAGCGTGGCACCGAGGTCGGCCAGCACCGCGCCAACGGTGGCGTGCGCCGAGCACAGGCAGCCCTCCCCCGCGTGCGCGGGCCCGCCCATCGACAGCAGGGTCACGCCGTCGGGGCCCGCGGTGCCGTGCGCGGCGAGGACGTCGTCCACACTGCCGGTGAGCGCGGGACCGCCCAGGCGTTTCGACACCACCGACACCGGGAGCGGATGCCCCGATGTCACTCGATTGAGCCCCAAGGCGGCGGCGAGATTGGGGTTGGAGTCGGCGTCGATGGCGATCGTCGTCGCGCCCGATCTGGCGGCCAGGCGCGCCAGGGTCGCGGCGATGGTGGTCTTGCCGACCCCGCCCTTGCCAGCGATGCCGATGCGCATGGTGCACCTCTCGTCGTGGGCGGGGCTGTCCTCGGCAGGGCTTCGTCCGCTGGCCTGCCCGCGGCAGCCGTTCTATCGTTGGCCTCATTCTGCGACTGGCGCAGCGTGGGAACAACACGAAGGAGCTGGTCATGAAACTTGGCGTGGTCGGCAAGGGTGGCGTAGGCAAGACGACTGTCAGCGCGTTGCTCGGACGGGCGTTCGCGGCGCGGGGACGACGCGTACTCGCCGTCGACACCGACTCGAATCCCAACCTGGGCGTCTCACTCGGCCTCGACCAGTGGCGCACCGACGCGATGTCGGTGCTGCCCCGGTCGCTGATCGTCGGCGCCGCGGGTTCGGCGAGTGCGGCAGACGTCGTGCGCGACTACGGTGTCGAGACGCCGACCGGGGTGACGTTGTTGTCAGCGATCAAGGTGACCGAGGCGGGCGCGGGCTGCACCTGCGCGGGCCACGCCAGCGTGCGCAGCCTGCTCGGCGAGGTCATGGCGGAGCAGGCCGACGTCACGCTGGTCGACATGGAAGCCGGGCTGGAGCACCTGAGCCGATCCGGCGGCACGCTCGCCTACGCCGACGTGCTACTCGTCGTCATGGAACCCAGTCGCAAGTCGGTGATCACGGCCGCCCGCACGCAGGCGCTCGCGGCGGAGCTGGGCATCCCGCTGGTGTTCGGCGTCGGCAACAAGGCACGCGGCGACGACGAGGCGTTCTTCACCGCACTGTGCGGGGAGTTCGACGTTCCGTTACTGGGCGTGCTGCCATACGACGACGCCGTGCCCGCCGCCGACCGGGCCGGTACCGCGCTCGGCGAGGTGCCAGCGGCGGTGGACGCGCTGGTCGACGCGCTGGAGTCGCGCACCGCCATCGCGGGCTGACGTCCGTTACGCCGGGGCAGTCAGCCTGCCCGCGAGCGTGGCGATCGCCCGCACACCCTCGGCGTCCGGCGCGAGGTCAAGCGGGGCGAGTCCCTGCCGGTCGGCCTCGGCGATGCGCTCGTCATGCGGCACGCACACGACGTCCGCCTCGGAGAACGCGTCGGTGATCAGCGCGCGGTCGACGTCGTCCCGGACCTGGTTGCCGAGGATGACGAGCCTGCCGAGCCGCTTCTCCGCCACCAGTTCAGCCGCCCGCCGCGCGACCTCGACTGACTTTGCGGTCGGCACGACTACCAGCACGACGACGTCGACGGCGCCTTCCTCCAACCGCGTCAGCGTGCCGGTGCCCGCCTCGAAGTCGGCGATGACGGTCCGCTGGTCGAACGCGACCGTGCGCAGCAGTTGCTCCGGCGACAGCCCACAACACGGGCAGCCCGGCTCCGGCTTCTCGATAGCGCTGACCACGGCGAGTCGCACGCCGTCCGGCGCGTCGCTGCCGAAGACGTCGACCAGCGAATCCCAGCTCGGCGCGTGCTGCTGGTCTCCGTCGTCGAGCGATTGCCGCAGGCCGATGAGTCGCTCGGTTTCGTCATCCCCGATGCCGAGGGAGATGCCGAGGTTGGGGTTGGTGTCGCAGTCCAGCGCGACGACCTTCGTGCCGCCACGCGCGAGGGTGCGCGCGAGCACGGCGGCCGTCGTCGTCTTGCCGACGCCGCCCTTACCGACGACCGCGAGTTTCATCGTCCACCGCCTTGGAGTTCCGCGAGTACTGGTGTGGTCTGGCGTGCCGCGAGCCGTTCGGTGAGCGTGACGATCGCCGTCACGGCGGGCGCGTCGGGCGCGGCGTCCAGCACCGAGCGGCCCTCGCGCTCAGCGGCGAGCACGTGCTCATCCCACGGCACGCTGCCGACGACGTCGAGGCCGGTACGCCGCCGTACGCGCTCGGTGTCGCCGTCATCGCGGGCTTGGCTGATCACCGCGACGATGCGGTTCGGCGCGGCGTCCGTCGCCGCGAGCTTGGCGAGCCTGCGTGCCGAGAGCAGTCCCGCCGAGGTCGGCGGCGTCACGACGACCACCGTGTCGGCGTAGCCGGCCCAGCCGAAGAACGGCTGCCGGGTGCCGCCCGGCAGGTCCCCGATGATCGTCGGTGTCTCGGGTGGCAGGCCGTCGAGGATCTGCCGGAACGCCCACTGCGACCGCATCAGCGGCGCGCCCGACGCGCGGGTCTTGCCGAACTGGAGGAACCGGACGCCATCCGGGGCGGGCAGCGCATAGTCGCGGAGCGCGTCGAACGCCGTCAGACCCTGCCGCAGCCGAAACCGGGGACCGGGCTCCCCCTCGGCCTTCTCCTCGACAGCGTCCGAGGGGATCGCCGCGTCAACGACGCCGAGACCGAGCGAGATCGATAGGCCGGGCAACGGATCGGAGTCCACCGCCAGGACGTCCTCGCCCTGACGCGCGAGCAGCCGCGCCACTACCCCGGCGATCGCGGACTTCCCCGCGCCGCCCTTGCCGACGAACGCCACCCGCATTGGTTTCGTCCTCTACGCCGTTTGGCTGTCAGGTCGTATCGGCAGCATAGTCCTGTCCCGATAGCGTTGCCGGTCGTGCGAGTCGCTACGCCATTCGGACCACTAGATGACCATTACATCTAGTGACTCTGCAGTCACTCAGTCGTAGCGTTATCACTCGTGAGGTGACGTATGACACACACGTGGCACTTACGACCCGCACGAAAATCCGGCACGACGAGCCGTCCGGCTGACGCCCAGACGGGCGATACAGACGTCGCAGCCGCACACCCTCACTGCACCTTCTGCGCCATCGCCAATACCACGGTCGGCGTCCTGATCGGCCTCGCACCGGTGGCGACCCCGCTGCTCACCGGCCGCGCGGAACTCGCGTTGTGGGGCCTGCCACTGACCCTGCTCATCCTCGGCTACACCGCACGTCGGGTCGGCCACGTCGGCTTCCTGCCAGGAGCGGATCGCATCGCGCACGCGACCGGATTGAGCCGCATCGTCGGCCCCGACTCACCTGAGCACGACGCCCAGACGGATACGGCACTACCGCAACGGAAAGGAGGCAGCGATGACGAACAGCGCTGAACATCGGAGTGCATCCGGCGACACGGGAGGACGCGTCGGTGTGGGCTGGCGCGTGTTCCAGGTGCTCGCCCTGATCGCGGGCGTCTCCTACATCATCGGCTGGGTGGCCACCGGCCCGGCGCGGTACTTCGACGGCATCGTCGCGTCACCGACCGCGTTGTCCAGCTACACCAGCGTGATCAGCTTCCTGTCGCCGATCGTCGCGCTCGCCGCCATCCTGCTCGCGGTGGATCCGCACCGGCTCAACATGCTCATGAAGAAGTCACCGGCGGCGCGCGCGGTCGCCGTGCTACTGCTGGTGCTCACCGTGGGCTGGCTGCTCAACGGCATGTTCACCCCGATGTACGAAAAGCTGGTCACCGTTCCCATGAACGAGTCCAAGGTGCTGCCAATTCCTGGCGGCGTCTTCCTGCACATGGTGTTGCAGCACTGGTTCATGTCGATCGCGGTGCTGACGCTGGCGCTGATGCCGAACCGGTTCTCGGCGCTGATCGCCAACCCACAGCCCGCCTCGTTGCAGTGCGCCGTGGTGCGCTGCTGATGCCTCTCTCGGCCGCCGGGCGCAGCGTGAGCGCGCCCGGCGGCGTCGTGCTGCCACCCGATCGCCACGTTGTGTGCCGTGGCTAACAGTCGTACCGTCACAAGCGGTATAGGACTTCGACAGATAGTGGCTCGGCTCAGTGGCCACGCTGTCGGCCAGGGAGGTGACCCGCGATGTGTCTCGGCATCCCCGGTGAGGTCATCGAGATCGATGAGGAACGTCCTGACCTCGCGAAAGTGGCGGTCAGCAGTGTCAAGCGCAAGATCAACATCGGACTGCTGTCGGACGACCCACCTGAGCCAGGCGACTGGGTGCTGATCCACGTCGGGTTCGCGCTGTCCAAGATCGACGAGGCGGAGGCAACGGCGACGCTGGAGTTCCTCACCGATCTGGGCCAGTCGTATGAGGACGAGTTGGCCGCGCTTCGCGAGTCGCGGATCGACTGAGGAGGCACGCATGCGCTTCGTTGACGAGTTCCGCGACGCCGAGAAGGCCCGCGCGCTGTCGGCCAAGATCACCAGCCTGTGTGAGCCGGGCCGCGAGTACAAGTTCATGGAGGTCTGCGGCGGGCACACCCACACGATCTACAAGCACGGGCTGGAGGACTACCTGCCTGAGAACATCCAGCTGGTGCACGGCCCCGGCTGTCCGGTGTGCGTCATCCCGATGGGGCGGGTGGACGACGCCATCCACATCGCGCGACAACCCGATGTACTGATGACTTCGTTCGGCGACATGATGCGCGTCCCCGGATCGGGTGGGAACTTCTTCGATTCCAACGCCGAAGACACCAACATCCGCATGGTCTACTCACCGCTGGACTCACTGAAGATCGCACGACAGAACCAGGACACCCACGTCGTTTTCACGGCGATCGGGTTCGAGACCACCACGCCGTCCACCGCCATGACCGTGCTACGCGCGGCGCACGAAGGCCTGGACAACTTCTCGGTGTTCTGCAACCACGTCACGATCATTCCCGCGATCAAGGCGATCCTCGACTCCCCCGATCTGCGACTGGACGGCTTCATCGGGCCGGGTCACGTGTCCACCGTGATCGGCTGCCGCCCGTACGAGTTCATCGCCCGCGATTACGACAAGCCGGTCGTCGTCGCCGGGTTCGAGCCGCTGGACATCCTGCAGTCGATCTACCAGCTCATGCTCCAGCTCACCGAGGACCGCCGCGAGGTGGAGAACCAGTACGCGCGCGTGGTGCCGTGGCAGGGCAACACGGTGGCGTTGAAGGCGATTCACGAGGTCATGGAGCTGCGGCCGTACTTCGAGTGGCGCGGGCTCGGGTTCATCTCCCACTCGGCCATGCGCGTCCGGGAGAAGTACGCCGAGTTCGACGCCGAGCGGATCTTCGACATGCCCGGCGTGCGCGTAGCCGACCCGAAAGCCTGTCAGTGCGGCGAGGTACTCAAGGGTGTGCTCAAGCCGTGGGAGTGCAAGGTGTTCGGCACGGCGTGCACGCCGGAGACCCCGATCGGCACCTGCATGGTCTCGCCGGAAGGCGCCTGCGCGGCGTACTACAACTTCGGCCGCTTCACCCGGGAGCGTGTCAAGGAGGCCGCCCACCATGAGCACGTCTGAGCGGGTCTCCACCCGCACCGACCAGCCCACCGACCGCGAGCAGCAAGTCCTCGACCGCATCGACAAGGCGCGCCGGCGTAAGCCGAAGGTGCGCGAGGAGCGCGTCACCCTCGCCCACGGTTCCGGCGGGAAGGCGACGCAGACACTGATCGAGGCAGTGTTCCTGGACGCCTTCCGCAACCCGCTGCTGGAGCCGTTGGAGGACAGCGCGTCATTCCCGGTCGATGCCGGGCGGATGGCGCTGACGACGGACTCGTTCGTGGTGTCGCCACTGTTCTTCCCCGGCGGCGACATCGGTGAACTCGCCGTCAACGGCACAGTGAACGACCTCGCCGTCGCGGGCGCTCGGCCGCTGCATCTGACAGCCGGATTCATTCTCGAGGAAGGCTTCCCGATCGAGGACTTGCGGCGCATCGTGACGTCGATGACCGCGGCGGCCGAAACGGCCGGCGTGCAGGTCGTCACCGGCGACACGAAGGTGGTACAACGCGGCAAAGCTGACGGCTGTTACATCAACACGACCGGCATAGGCGTCTACGAGCATGCCCGCGAGCTAGGTGTCGCCACCGCACGGCCCGGTGACGCGGTGCTGGTGTCCGGACCCGTCGGCGAGCACGGCATCACGATCATGCTGGAGCGCGGCGAGCTCGACATCGAGGCCGACGACCTGACGTCGGACACCGCACCGTTGAACGGCTTGGTCACCGCGCTGCTGGACGCCGTTCCGGGAGTGCGGGCGATGCGCGACGCCACGCGCGGCGGGGTCGCGACGATCTTGAACGAGGCGGCCCGCGCGGCGAACGTTTCGGTGACCGTGCACGAGGACGCCGTGCCGGTACGCACCGAGGTGCGAGGTGCGAGCGAATTGCTCGGCATCGACCCGCTTTACGTCGCCTGCGAAGGACGTCTAGTAGCCATTGTGGATGGCGAGCAGGCCGACGACGCCCTCACGGCGCTCCGCGCCCACCCGCTCGGCACGGAGGCGGCTATCATCGGCCGCATTGGCGACGACCCGCCGGGGATGGTGCTGCTCAACACGGCGTTCGGTGGCACACGGATCATGGATCTGCTGGTCGGAGACCCGCTCCCCCGCATCTGCTGAGGTCGGTGATGCGGCACAACGCGGAGATCGAACACTCGCGGACAGTTGATCTTCTTTGCTCCCTGAGCAACCAAAATTGTCCTGATTGTCCGGATCTGCTGGTCATTCAAGGAGCAAAGGAGATCCACTCACCGAAGTAGCGGCCACAACAGGAGTCGTTTCGCCGGTCGCGGCACGCCGCTGGTGAGCCGCGATGACCGCCTGGCCGAGGCTGATGCCGCCGTCGTTTGTCGGTACTCGGGAATGGATCAGCACCCGGAAGTCCCGCTGTTCTAACGCGTCCACCGTCGCGCCGAGCAGCAGCAGGTTCTGGAACACCCCGCCCGACAACGCGACCGTGCCGATGCCGGTCGACGTCCGCAACCGGTCACACACCCGCGCGATCACGTCCGCGACGCCGTTGTGAAACCGCGCGGCGACGACGGCGGGCACGACCCCCGCGCGCAGGTCCGCGACACACGCCCGCACGAGGTCTACACCGGACACCCGTAGCGGATCGTCTCCCATGACAGCGGCCTCATACGCGCCCCGCTCGCTCGGACTGGCCACCTGCTCCAGCTCGATCGCCGCCTGCCCCTCGTAGTTGATCGCGTCCCGGATCCCGAGTACGGCGGCGACGGCGTCGAACAAGCGACCCGCACTCGACGTCGACGGCGCGTTGACCCCGCTGCGCGCCATCGACCGCACCGCCCGCCAGTCTGCCGCGTTGCGGGTGACGACGCCGAGGTCCGGCACGTCATCGCCGTACGCACGGTCCAGGTACGCCGCCGCCATCCGCCACGGCTGCTTGATCGCCTTCGCCCCGCCGGGCATGGGCACGGAGTCGATCAATCCGAGCCGACGGAACGACGTCAAGTCCGCGAGCAGGAACTCCCCGCCCCAGATCGTGCCGTCGGTGCCGTAGCCGGTGCCATCGAACGCGACACCAAGCACCGGGCCCCGCTCCCGGTTGTCCGCGAGACACGACGCGATGTGCGCGTGGTGGTGCTGCACCCCCACCAGCTCCACATCGGACAGGTCGAGCGCGTACTTGGTGGACAGGTACTCCGGATGCAAGTCGTAGGCGACAACGTCCGGTTGGACGTCGAACAGCGCGCGAAAGTGTTCGATACCCTGGGTGAACGAACGCAGCGTCTCGAAGTTCTCCAGATCGCCGATGTGGTGCGACAAGAAGGCATGCCGCCCCTTCGCCACGCAGAACGTGTTCTTGAGCTCCGCCCCGCACGCCAGGATGTGCCTGCCGACGTCGAACTCCAGCGGCACCGCTTCCGGCACGTACCCGCGTGACCGACGCTGCACCTGCGCCGTGCGCCGGAAACTCCGCACCACCGAGTCGTCGGTGCGGATGTGAATGGGCCGGTCATGGGTGAGCATGGCGCCCGCGATCGCGCCAAGGCGGTCGACGACGTCCTCGTCGCGATACACGATCGGTTCGTCGGAGATGTTTCCGCTGGTCAGCACGATGGGACGGCCAACGCCGGCGAGCAAAAGGTGATGCAGCGGCGTGTAAGGCAGCAGGACGCCGAGCCGGCGGTTACCAGGCGCGACGGCGTCCGCGATCGGCGTGCCATGTCGCTTCGGCAGCAGCACGATCGGACGTCGACGGCTGGTCAGCAGCTCCGCGTCGACGTCGTTGACCTCGCACAGCTCCCGCGCGGCCGCGAGGTCGGGCACCATCACGGCGAACGGCTTGTCCTCGCGGTGCTTGCGGGCACGCAAGGTGGCCGACGCCGTGGGGTGGGTGGCGTCGGTCGCGAGGTGAAACCCGCCGAGGCCCTTGACCGCGAGCACATGGCCGTCGCGCAGCAACCGCGCCGCTGCCGCGAGCGGGTCGTCGATGTCAGCACGCGGGCCAGGCTGGGCACCGTGCCCGGCAGTGTCCCCGCCGGTGAGGAGGTCCAACCGCAACCTCGGCCCGCACGCGGGGCAGCACACCGGCTGCGCGTGGAACCGCCGATCGGCCGGGTCGTGATACTCCGCCGAGCACGCCTCGCACATCACGAAGTCGGCCATCGTCGTGAGCGGCCGGTCGTACGGCACGCCGCGCACGATGGTGAACCGGGGACCGCAGTTGGTGCAGTTGATGAACGGGTACCGGTAGCGGCGATCGGCCGGGTCGGCCATCTCGCGGAGGCAATCATCACAGGTGGCCGAGTCCGCCGAGATCAGTGTGCTGGCTTCGTCACCGGCCAGACTCGCCACGATGGTGAACCCGGCCTCGCCGGTCGGCGGGATCTCGCGCGACCGCACGTCCTCGACCACCGCCAGTGGCGGCGCCTCGGCCGTGACGGCGCGCAGGAACTCCTTCGTGGCGGCGGCGTCGCCCTCCACTTCGGCGAACACACCAGACGCGTCGTTGCCGACGTGGCCGGACAGCCGCAGACGGGTAGCGAGGCCATACACGAACGGGCGAAAGCCGACCCCCTGCACCACCCCGTCGATCCGCACCGCCATCCGCATCACACGGTCCACGCGTCCAGTGTGCGGCAGCCCCCGCGGGTATGCGACCCGCGACAACGTCGCCGAAAAATGAGCCAGCGGGGTGTATCGATCATGCGTCCTGGGTACCCATGCTGGTTACGCCCGCACCAGTGAAGGATCCACCATGCCCACGAATGTTTTCGTTCTCGGTCACGACGAACACAACCAGCAACTGTTGGAGGCCATGCCCTCCGCGGAGCACTGCGTGTTCCATCCGCTGCTGACCTTCGAGGAGATCTGGGGCGACGAGATCTCGTTCCACGACATTCTCGCCTCGGCACAGCGTGACCTCGACGGCTTCGACGGCAGCATCGACGCGATCGTCGGTTTCTGGGACTTCCCTGTCAGCTCCGCCCTCCCGCTGCTCCGCGAGCGCTACGGCCTGCCGACGGCCAGCATCGAGGAAGTCGTCATGTGCGAGCACAAGTACTGGAGCAGACGAATACAACGACAGGTGATCGGCGAGGCCGTGCCGCCGTTCGCCCTCGTCGACCTCGACGCGACCGACCCACCGGCGGACGTCCGGTTCCCGATGTGGGTCAAGCCGGTGAAGTCATTCAGTTCCGTACTCGCCTTCGGCGTCGCCGATCTCGAGGCGTACCAAGCCGCGCTCGCCGAGATCAGAGATGGGATCGGATGGCTCGGTCAGCCGTTCGATGCCCTGCTGGAACATGTCACGCTGCCACCGGAGATCGACGCGGCGGGCGGACAGTCCGGTCTTGCCGAGGAAGCGCTGGTCGGCCAGCAGCTCACCGTCGAGGGTTACCGGTACAACGGCGAGATCGTCATCTACGGCGTGGTCGACTCGGTCAACTACGAGAACAGCCCCAGCTTCCTGCGCTACCAGTACCCATCCACACTTCCCGAGGGAGTCATCGATCGGCTGACCGACCTGTCCCGCAAGGTCGTCACGGCGATCGGGCTGGAGCGCATGACGTTCAACATCGAATACTTCTGGGACCCCGGCACCGACGCCATCAACCTGCTGGAGATCAACCCCCGCCACTCACAGTCCCACGCCGAACTCTTCGCCGACGTCGACGGCATGGCCAACCACGAAGCCATGCTCCGCCTCGCCCTCGGCCGCGACCCCGAATTCCCACACCGCGAAGGCCGCTACGGCGCGGCCGCGAAATGGTTCGTCCGCCGCTTCGAAGACGGCGTCGTCCGGCAAGTGCCCACCCCGGAAGAAATCGAGGCGATCCAACACATCGTGCCAGGCACCACCATCGAACCCACCGTCAACGAAGGCGACCGGCTCTCCGAACTGCAACACCAGGACGCCTACAGCTACCTGCTCGCCAACGTCTACATCGGGGGAGTCGACGAGTCCGAGGTGAACACGAAATACGAGCAGGTCCTCGCCGCCCTGCCGTTCGACATCGAGGACGTGACCTGATCGGCGGATGCTTCGCTGGCTCGAATACCCGGTCGGAGTCAAGATCAGCGTTTACGCTGTTACGTGCGGGAACCCAGTGGCGACAAGCTCGGGTGACGTAAGGAGCCGCCATGACAGCGAACGTCTTCATTCTCGGCCATGACGAGCACAATCAGCGCCTACTGGAGAACATGCCGTCCGCCGACGGCTGCATCTTCCACCCGCTGCTGACCTTCGAGGAGATCTGGGGCGATGAGATCTCGTTCCGCGACGTCCTCGCCTCGGCACAGCGGCAACTCGATAACTTCGACGGTTCGATCGACGCGATCATCGGCTTCTGGGATTTCCCGGTCAGCACGATGCTGCCGCTGCTGCGCACCCGTTACGGCCTGCCGACGGCCAGCATCGAAGAGGTCGTCATGTGCGAGCACAAGTACTGGAGCAGGCTTGTGCAGCAACGCGTTGTCGACGCGATCCCCCCGTTCGGCCTCGTCGACCCAGCCGTGGACACCGAACCGCCGGAGAACGTGCGATTCCCGATGTGGGTCAAGCCGGTGAAGTCGTTCGCGTCCGAACTGGCCTTCGGTGTCAACGACCTTGACGCCTTCCGCGACGCGCTCGCCAAGATCGACGAGGGGATCGACTGGGTCAGCAAACCGTTCGAGGCGCTACTGGAGCACGTCACGTTACCGCCGGAGATCGACGCGGCGGGCGGTCGCATGTGCCTGGCCGAGGAGGCCATCATCGGCAGGCAGCTCACCGTCGAGGGTTACCGGTACAACGGCGAGATCGTCATCTACGGCGTGGTCGACTCGGTCAACTACGAGAACAGCCCCAGCTTCCTGCGCTACCAGTACCCATCCTCGCTGCCCGAGGACGTGGTCGAGCGCGTCTCCGAGCTGTCGCGCACGCTCGTCACGGCGATCGGGCTGGAGCGCATGACGTTCAACATCGAATACTTCTGGGACCCCGGCACCGACGCCATCAACCTGCTGGAGATCAACCCTCGCCACTCACAGTCCCACGCCGAACTCTTCGCCGACGTCGACGGCATGGCCAACCACGAAGCCATGCTCCGCCTCGCCCTCGGCCGCGACCCCGAATTCCCACACCGCGAAGGCCGCTACGGCGCGGCCGCGAAATGGTTCGTCCGCCGCTTCGAAGACGGCGTCGTCCGGCAAGTGCCCACCCCGGAAGAAATCGAGGCGATCCAACACATCGTGCCAGGCACCACCATCGAGCTCACCGTCAACGAAGACGACCGGCTCTCCGAACTGCACCGGCAGGACAGCTACAGCTACCAGCTGGCGAGTGTCTACATGGGTGCCGAGGACGAGGCGGAGCTGATCGCGAAGTACGACCAGGTCGTCGCCGCGCTGCGGTTCGAGATCGACGCCGTAGAATAGATCGTGTTTGGCAGTCCCGTGATCGAGGTACGACGCAGACGGCCTTGATCACACGCGCCGAGGAGTTGGTCCATGCGGACGGTGACATCGCTGCCACATGCTGTCCGCGAGGAGGAACACGTCTGGGTGCCGATGTCCGACGGGACACGGCTCGCGGCCAGAATCTGGCGTCCGGCGTCGTCCGAACTCGAGCCGGTACCCGCGATCCTCGAGTTCATCCCGTACCGGCAGCGTGACCTAACCGCACGCCGCGACTCGATCCATCACCCTTATCTCGCGGGGCACGGCTACGCCTGCGTCCGCGTCGACCTGCGCGGCAGCGGCGACTCCGAGGGGGTACTCACCGACGAGTACCTGGAGGAAGAGCTCGCCGACGCCGAGGACGTCCTCGCCTGGCTCGCCAAGCAGCCGTGGTGCACCGGACGAAGCGGGATGATGGGCATCTCGTGGGGCGGGTTCAACGCGCTCCAGGTCGCCGCACGCCGCCCGCCGGGCCTCGACGCGATCGTCACCGTCAGCTCCACCGACGACCGGTATGCCGACGACGTCCACTACATGGGCGGCTGCCTACTCTCGGACAACCTGTCCTGGGCGTCAACGATGTTCGCCTACAACTCGAGTCCGCCCGACCCGGCCGTCGTCGGTGACCGGTGGCGGGACATGTGGCTCAAGCGGCTCGCCCGCAGCGGGCTGTGGCTGGAGGAATGGCTGATCCACCAGCGCCGTGACGAGTACTGGCAGCACGGCTCCATCTGCGAGGACTACGCCAGTGTTGAGTGCCCCGTGCTCGCGGTGAGTGGCTGGGCGGACGGCTACACCAACGCCGTGTTCCGGATGCTGGAGAACCTGACCGTCCCGCGCAAGGGCCTCGTCGGTCCGTGGTCGCACAAGTACCCGCACCTGGGTGAACCCGGTCCCGCGATCGGCTTCCTGCAGGAGCTCGTGCGCTGGTGGGATCACTGGCTCAAGGACGTCGACACCGGCATCATGGACGAGCCGATGCTGCGGATCTGGATGCAGGAGACGGTGCCGCCGTTCACCGCCTACAAGGAGCGGCCAGGCCGCTGGGTCGGTGAGCTGAGCTGGCCGCCGCCACACGTCCACACCGAGGCGCGTCAGCTGCACCGCAACCGGATCGCATTGCCCGGCGAGGAGGTCGAGAGCGAGGAGCTGACGATCGAGTCGCCGCTGTCGGTCGGGCAGTACGCGGGCAAGTGGTGCTCCTACAACGCCCCGCCGGACCTCCCCTACGACCAGCGCGAGGAGGACGGCGGCTCGCTGGTGTTCGACACCGACGCGTTCACCGAACGCGTCGAGCTGCTCGGCGCTCCGGTAGTGGAGTTGGACGTCGCGGCCACCCAACCGATCGCGATGGTGGCGGTACGGCTTTCCGACATCGCCGAGGACGGCAGGGCCACCCGGATAAGCTACGGCCTGCTCAACCTCACCCACCGGGACGACCACGCCAACCCGAAGCCACTCGTCCCCGGCGAGCGTTATCAGGTAAGCGTGCAGCTCAACGCGATGGCACAGGCACTGCCGCCTGGGCACCGACTGCGCGTGGCGATCTCTACGTCGTACTGGCCGCTTGCGTGGCCGCCCCCGGAACCGGTGCGGCTGTCGGTGTTCGGCGGCACCAGCCGTGTGCTGCTGCCGGTCCGTCCGGTAGGTGAGGCCGACGAGGTCCCGCTGCACGCATTCGAGGAGCCGGAAGGGACCGAGCCGATCCCGGTGACCCAGGTGCTGCCCGGCGAGGAGCGCTGGACAGTCACGCGTGACCTTGTGAACTACCACTCGTCGCTGGACGTGGTGAAAGACCTCGGCACGGTACGGCTCGACGACATCGACCTCACCGTCACCCGCCGCGCGTTCGAGCGCTACAGCTGGGTGGGTGACGACTTCGGGTCGGTATCCGGCGAGACCGCGTGGACGATGGGGTTCGAGCGCGACGGCTGGAAGGTCACGACGGAGACCCGCACCGTCCTGACGTCGTCCGCGACGGACTTCCACCTGCGCGCGGAGCTGGACGCCTACGAAGGCGACACCCGCGTGGCGTCCTACAACTGGGACCGCACGGTCCCCCGCGACATGGTCTGACCAAGCCTGGCACGTCGGTGCCACTGGCGTGGCCGTGTCACACATCAGTGTGAACCGCGTCATACCATGCCGTCGTCACGCTCTCCGGTAACAGCGGAACCGCACACAGCGACACAACGTCGCAGAGACCGTCACGGAACCGCTGGCGCGGGTAGCGCGACGGTCGCAGCAGGAGAGAGGGGCACAGCGTCGTGTCGGGCAGTCAGGAAGAACTCAACTATCGCGAAAGAGCCACGCTGCGGGCCGTCGCGCTCGGCAGGGCCGAGATCACGTGCAGCAGCGAGCCCGACCTGTTCGTCGACGGTCTCGCCTGCTGCGACCAGTCCACCGTGCACCGGCTCGCCCGGCTCGGCTGGATCGAGCCCTCGGTGTCCGGACGCCCCGGGGAGCGCGTGCCCGCGCAGATCACCGCACTCGGCCGTGCCGCCCTCGGCACCGAGGGCATCCCCGGCCGCGCCGCCTAGCGCTTGCGGGGTTTCTTCTCCCGAACCCGGACGTTGATCCGCACCGGAGAGCCCTCGAAGCCGAACTCCTCCCGCAGTTTGCGCTCGATGAACCGGCGGTAGCCCGCCTCGAGGAAGCCCGTCGAGAACAGCACGAACGTCGGTGGCCGGATGCTGGCCTGCGTCGCGAACAGCACCTTCGGCTGCTTGCCGCCCCGTACCGGTGGCGGGGTGGCCGCGATGAGATCGGACAACCAGCCGTTGAGCCGCCCGGTTGGCACCCGGGTGTCCCAGGAATCCAGCGCCGTGCGCATAGCGGGCGCCAGCTTGCGCACGGCACGCCCGGTCAGCGCGGACACGTTGACCCGCTGCGCCCAGCGGATTCGCGTCAGACCACGATCCAGCTCCCGATCCAGTTGATAACGGCGTTCATCGTCGACCAGATCCCACTTGTTCATCGCCAGCACACATGCCCGGCCAGACTCGACCACCATGGTCAGCACCCGCAGGTCCTGCTCGGTGATCGGTTCGCTCGCGTCGAGCAGCACGATCACCACCTCGGCGGCGTCGATCGCGGTCTTGGTGCGCAGCGAGGCGTAGTACTCGGTGCCCTTCGCCGTGTTCACCCGCTTGCGCAAGCCCGCGGTGTCGACGAACCGCCACGCCTGCCCGTCCAACTCGACCAGCGAGTCCACCGGGTCGACCGTGGTGCCCGCGGCGTGGTGCACCACCGACCGGTCCTCGCCGGTGAGCTTGTTCAGCAGGCTCGACTTGCCCACGTTCGGCTTGCCGACCAGCGCCACCCTGCGGGGACCGCCGACCTTGTCCGCCTCACGAGGCGCGTCCGGCAGCGCGCCGACGACCGCGTCCAGCAGGTCACCGGAAGAGCGGCCATGCAACGCGCTGACAGGGTACGGCTCGCCCAGCCCCAGCGACCACAACTGCGCGACGTCGGCCATGAGTCGTTCGTCGTCCACCTTGTTGGCCGCGAGGATCACCGGCCGCTTGGAGCGCCGCAGCACCCGCGCCACCGCCTGCTCTGCCTCCGTCGCGCCCACGGTGGCGTCGACAACGAGCACCACCGCGTCCGCCGTGGACATCGCCAGTTCGGCCTGCGCGGCCACCGCGGCCTGGAGCCCGCTCGCCTTCGGCTCCCAGCCACCTGTGTCGACCAGGGTGAACCGCCTGCCAGCCCAGTTGGCGTCGTAGGCGACCCTGTCACGCGTGACGCCGGGAGTGTCCTGGACAACCGCTTCCCGCCGACCGAGAATGCGGTTCACCAGCGTGGACTTGCCCACGTTGGGCCGACCGACGATCGCGACCACCGGCTGCACCTCGGGCGCCTGTTCCTCGTCAGCGGCCGCGATGGCGTCGTCCAGCGCCCTGAATTCCGACTCGTCCGACCAGGTGCCGTCCGCCGCGGTTCCCGCCGCATCGGTCCCGTCCGAATAAGTCATCGTCGCACATCCCTTGTTCGTTCTGTCCTGCCGTGCGACGCACGCCAGCTATCTAGCTCAGCGACCGTGTCCGCGAGCCGCGTCCGCAACCGTTCGGTCGCCTCGACCAGTCCCGTCCTGCCCCGGGGCACCTCCAGCGCGAACGGCTCGCCGAAATAGACGTCCACCTTGGGCCGGAACCGCTTGCGCGCCCCGGCAGGGCGCCGGGTGCCACGCACCGCGACCGGCTGCACGATCGCCCCGGATGATCGCACCAGCCACGCCGCGCCCTGCTCGGCGACCCGCACATCGCCACTGCCCCTCGTGCCCTCTGGAAACACCGCGACCAGCCCGCCCGCGCGTAGTAGCCGCACGGCGTGTAACAACGGCGTCCGATCCGGCTCACCCCGCCGCACCGGCAACTGCCCGATAAGCTCGAGTCCCTTGCCGACCGGCCCGCGGAACATCTCCTTCTTCACCAAGAACACCGAACGACGCGGCAATAATCCGAACAGCAGCTGCGGTTCCACCATCGACATGTGGTTCGCCACCAGCACGACCGGCCCGGTGCGCGGCACACGGTCGTCGCCACGCACGGTGATCTTGAAGGCGGGCCGGAACGTCCACCGCGCCAGCGCCCGGGCGACGTCGTGCAGGCCCGCGTGAGCGCCAGCGGGCAGATCGCTCACGTCACCACTCACGTCGGGGCCCCGCGCTCCGCAACGATGCCGCGCTGCTCCGCCAGCTCGCACAGCGACGTCACCACGCCCTCGATACCGAGATCGCTGGTGTCGAACTCGACGGCGTCGTCGGCGGGGCGCATCGGGTTGGTCGCGCGCGTCGAGTCGAGCCGGTCCCTGCGGTCCACCGAGCGCAGGACGTCGACGTGGTTCGCCTCGCGACCAGCGGCCGAGTCCTGCGCCAGCCTGCGCGCGGCCCGCACGTCGGCGGACGCGGTCAGAAAGATCTTCAGTGGGGCATCCGGCGCGACGACGGTGCCGATGTCGCGGCCCTCGACGACGATGCCGCCACGCTCGGCCAGCACGCGCTCGATGATGCGCCGCTGCATGCCGACGAGCAGGTCCCGCACCGCGGGCACCGCGGCGACCGCCGAGACAGCCGAGGTCACCTGGTCACCGCGGATCTCGGCGGCGACGTCCTCACCGTCCAGCAGCGCGACCGGGGCGTTCGGGTCGGTGCCGACCTCCAGCTCTGCCGCCTTGGCCGCCTTCGTGACCGCGTCGGCCTCCGCGACATCGACCTCGGAACGCAGCGCGGCCAAGGTGATCGCCCGGTACATCGCGCCGGTGTCCAGATATCCGGCGCCGAGCCGGTTGGCGAGCTTGCGCGCCACCGTCGTCTTTCCGGTGCCAGACGGCCCGTCCATGGCGACGACACCCCGCAGTTGAGCAGCCAACGATCACTCCTTGTCCAGCCTGTTCCTCTCCCGACATTCTGCCTGCCGCCCTCACGCGGGAACGCAGCGCATGCCACTGACCGCACCCGCGCCCACGCGCCACCTCAGCTACGGTGAGTGCGTGAACGTAGAAGTAACGCCACTTCCTGGCATCGGTGTGCGCAAGGACTTCGCGCTGCGCAACGGCCAGCGCATCGGTGTCATCAACCACCGTGACGGGGCGATCGAGCTGATCATCTCACGTGCGGACGACCCCGACGCGTGCGTGGCCTCGCTCCCGCTGACCATCGACGAGGCCGGCACCCTCGGCAACCTGCTCGGCGCGCCCCAGCTCGTCGCGCAGCTCACCGAGGAGCACAAGGACCTGCCGGGAATCCAAACCAAGCAACTGCCGATCGAAGATGGCTCCCCCTACGACGGCCGCACCCTCGGCGACACCCAGATGCGCACGCGCACCAAAGTGTCCATCGTCGCGGTGATGCGGGCGGGCACCGTGCACCCGTCACCAGGCCCCGACCACACGTTCACCGCGGGCGACCTACTCGTGGCCGTCGGGACCTCGGAGGGCCTTAACGCTGCGGCGAAGGTCCTCAAGAACGGCTGATCGGCATGGAAGCCGACCACACAGCCCTTTCCCTGATCCAGCTCGGCGCGGTGTTCTTTGGGCTTGGCGTGCTCGGCAGGCTCGCCCAGCGGGTCGGCATGTCACCCATTCCGCTGTACCTGCTCGGCGGACTCGCTTTCGGTAACGGCGGTGTCATCGAGCTCGGCAACATCGAGGAGTTCACCCACCTCGCTGCCGAGATCGGCGTCGTGCTGCTGTTGCTGATGCTCGGCCTTGAGTACACCGCCACCGAGCTGTTCACCGGGCTGAGACGGTCGTGGCTGGCGGGACTGGTCGACATCGTGCTCAACGCGACGCCCGGTGCGGCGCTCGCGCTGCTGCTCGGCTGGGGACCGACGGCAGCGCTGGTCATGGCGGGCATCACCTACATCTCGTCGTCCGGCATCATCGCCAAGATCCTCAACGACCTGGGCCGCACCGGTAACCGCGAGACCCCGGTCGTGCTGTCGATCCTGGTGTTCGAGGACCTGGTCATGGCGGCGTACCTGCCGACGCTCACGGCCATGCTTGGCGGCATCAGCCTGATGGCTGGGCTGCGGGCGGTTGGCATCTCACTGTTCGTCGTGACCGTGGTCCTCGTGGTGGCGATGCGGTACGGGCGCTACGTCTCGGCGGTGCTGTTCAGTGAGGACCGCGAGATCTTCTTGCTCAAGCTGCTTGGCTCGGCATTGCTGGTCGCGGGTGTCGCGGCGGCGATGCAGGTCTCGGCTGCGGTCGGCGCGTTCTTGCTTGGCATCGCGATCGCAGGTCCCGCCGCGCGCAGCGCCACCCGAGTACTCGAACCGCTGCGCGATCTGTTCGCGGCGATCTTCTTCGTGGTGTTCGGGCTGAACACCGACCCGAGGGACATACCACCGGTGCTGGGTTTCGCCGTGGCGCTGGCGGTGGTCACCACGATCACGAAACTCGCGACGGGTTGGTGGGCGGCCCATCGGCAAGGCATCGGGCCGCTCGGGCGAGCGCGCGCGGGCGCGTCCCTGATCGCGCGCGGCGAGTTCTCCATCATCATCGCGGGATTGGCGGTGTCCGCGGGCGCGGTCGAGCCGCGACTCGCCGCGCTGGCGACGACGTATGTGCTGCTCATGGCGGCACTCGGGCCGATCGCCGCTCGTGTGGTCGAGCCGACCGTCCGGTTGGTCCGGGGCACCCCCGCGCCGAAGCCGGTGTCGTAGCGGCGCGCGGTGCGGTCCGCGCGCCTGCCCGTCTGCCGCCACACTGAAGACGTTTCGGTCGTCATAGCGACCACAACGTCTAGAGTCCAACGGCGGCGTGCAGCGCGGCGAGCTCCTTGCGGGTCAGCGGGCGCAGCGAGCCCGGCTTGAGCTGGCCGAGCGTGACATCGTCGATCGCCGTGCGGACCAGCCGACGCACGGGGTGACCCACCTCGTCGAGCAGCCTGCGCACGATGTGGTTGCGCCCCTCGTGCAGCACGATCTCCACCATCGCCCGGCCAGGGCGCGAATCCAGCACGCGGAACCGGTCGGCTTTCACCGGGCCGTCGTCCAGTTCCACGCCAGACGTGAGCCGCGCTCCGAGACCACGCGGCACCACGCCCTCGACCTCCGCGACGTACGTCTTCAACACCTCGTACGACGGGTGCATGAGGCGGTGCGCCAGCTCGCCGTCGTTGGTGAGCAGCAGCAGGCCCTCGGTATCGGCGTCGAGCCTGCCGACGTGGAACAGGCGCTCGGTGCGGTCGGCCACCAGGTCACCAACACATGGCCTGCCCCGGTCGTCGGTCATGGTGCTGTGCATGCCGCGCGGCTTGTTCAGCGCGAGGTACACCAAGTCGTCGCGGACAACGACGCGGTCGCCGTCGACACGGATGACAGCGGTGTCGGGGTCCACTTTGGTCCCGAGCTCGCGGACGACCTCGCCGTCGACGCTCACCCTGCCGCGCACGATCATCTCCTCGGCGGCGCGGCGCGAGGCGACGCCCGCCTTGGCGAGCACCTTCTGCAACCGTACGAGTTCTGGCTCAGAGGTCATCGATGGAATCCACTTCAGGCAGCAACGGCGCGATCGGCGGCAGGTCGGCGAGCGAGGGCAGCCCGAGACGTTCCAGGAACAGCTCCGTGGTGACGTAGAGCGTGCCGCCGGTTTCGCTGTCGGTGCCGTGCTCGTCGATCAGTCCGCGCGCCAGCAACGTCCTGATCACGCCGTCGACGTTGACGCCCCGCACCGCCGCGACACGCGACCGGGTGACCGGCTGCCGGTAAGCGATCACCGCGAGGGTTTCCAGCGCGGCGCGGGTCAGTTTGGAGCGCTGCCCATCGAGCAGCAGTTTCTCCACGAACGGCGCGTACGTGTCGCGGGTGTAGAACCGCCAGCCGTCGCCCGCCCGGCGCAGCTCGATACCGCTCTCCTTGTCAGTGAGGTCCTCGGCAAGGGTGCGCAGCGCCTCGGTGACCCGGTCGACCGGCTGCTCGACGGCGGACGCCAGCGATTCCTCGGACACTGGCGAGTCGACGACCAGCAGCAGCGCCTCCAGCGCGGAGATCAGCCGCTCGTCGGTGGAGACGTCCGGGAGCGCGTCGGTGACGTCGATGGGCGCGCCCTCAGATTCGGGCACGGTGTCGGGCTCGGCGGCGTCGGGCTCCACGGGTGCGGCGCCCTCGGCGGTGTCGGGCTCGGCGGGCGCGGCGCTGTCCTCCGAGGCGGTGTCCAGGGCGACAGCGGGGTCAGGGCTGTCGGGCGCGGGGGCGTTCTCGTCCGGGGTACTCACCCGTACTCCTCCTCGTCGTCATCCGCGCGGTCGCGCTCGGCGGCGGCGCTGGCCTCATCGACCGAGCCGCCGGTCCAGGTCACCCGCAGTTCTCCGAGCGGGTCGGACTGCTCGAAGTCCACCGTCGCCTCGCGATACAGCTCAAGCAGGGCGAGGAACCGAGCGACCACCTCCAGCGTGTGCTCACAGTCCGACACCAGGTCGGAGAAGCTCGCCACGCCATGCTCGGCGAGGCGCAGCCGCAGGATCGCGGCATGCTCACGCACCGAGACCTTGCCCGCGTGCAGGTGGTCCAGCGACACCGTGGGAGGCGGCTTCGGCCGGAACACCGCGGCCGCGATCTCCGCCAGGCCGTCCGGGTCGACGCCGAGCATCACCTCGGGCAGCAGTCCCAGATAGCGCTCCTCCAACGACACCGAGCGCGGATACCGCCGTAGCGCGCCGGCTTCCAGCTCCGCGAACAGCGCCGCGACCTGCTTGTACGCACGATACTGCAGCACGCGAGCGAACAGCAGGTCACGTGCCTCGAGCAGGGCGAGGTCTTCTTCGTTCTCGACGTCGCCGGACGGCAGCAGCCGCGCGGCCTTCAGGTCGAGCAGCGTCGACGCGATCACCAGGAACTCGGTGGTCTCGTCCAGGTCCCACTCCGGGCCAAGCGCCTTGGTGTGCGCGATGAAGTCGTCGGTGACCTGATGCAACGCCACCTCGGTGACGTCCAGCTCATGCTGCGAGATCAGCTGCAGCAGCAGGTCGAACGGGCCTTCGAAGTTCTCCAGCCGCACCCGGAACTTGGAGCTGGGCCGCTCCTCGACGTCACTGCCAGCGACAGCGTCGTCCACCGCGACAGCGTCGTCCGCTTCGGTCATGTGTGCTCTATTCGCGCTCGGGTGCTACCCGAGCCGGGCTTGCGCACCGTGCTCGTCTTCCTCGATGCGCAATCGTCGCACAAGTACCGAATCCTCGCCGTTGACCTCGAAGTCCTCCAGCATCACCGCGACCGCCTCACGCACCAGCCTGCCCCGATCCACCGCGAGGTCATGGGTGGCACGCAGCGCGAGCCGCGCCTGCTCCAGCGCGAGCAACTGCTCACTGGACAGATACACCGTGATCTTCGAGTCGTGCTTCTTGCGCGGCGCTGCGCGCCGGTCTGTCGCGGAGCCCTCTTCGTTCCCGCGCGGAGCGGGTGCGGTCTTCCCCGTCGAGCCACCGGACGAATCCGTGCCGCTCGACTCGGATGGTGCTGTGGTGCGGAAGAAGAGTTCTGTGGCGCCGGGCAAAGACACCCGTCTTGTCACCGGCGAATCACCTCACGAGCGAGTTGACGATACGCGGTCGCACCAACCGACTTCGGTGCCCACGTCGTAATGGGCTCCCCAGCGACGGTGGTCTCCGGGAAACGCACCGTGCGGTTGATGACCGTGTCGAACACGGTGTCCCCAAACGCCTCGACCACCCGGGAGATGACCTCCTTGGAATGCAATGTACGCGGGTCGAACATGGTGGCGAGGATACCGATGATGTCCAGGCTTGGATTCAGGCGCTCACGAACCTTGTCGATGGTGTCCATGAGCAGCGCCACCCCGCGCAGGCTGAAGAACTCGCATTCCAGCGGAATGATCACGCCGTCGGCCGCGGTGAGCGCGTTCACGGTGAGCAGCCCAAGCGACGGCTGGCAGTCCACGAGCACGAAGTCGTATTCCGGGATCAGCGGGCGCAGCACCCGCATCAGGCTGTGCTCGCGGCCGACCTCGGCGACGAGCTGCACCTCGGCCGCCGACAGGTCGATGTTGCTCGGCAGCAGGTCAATGCCGTCGATCGACGTCTTGTGCAGGATGTCGCGCACATTGATCGACGACTCCATGACGGCGTTGTAGACGGTCTGGTCCAGCTCGTGCGGCTGCACCCCGAGGCCGACGGACAGCGCACCCTGCGGGTCGAAGTCAACCAGCAGCACTTTCCTGCCGTACTCGGCCAGCGACGCGCCGAGGTTGATGGTCGACGTCGTCTTGCCGACGCCGCCCTTCTGGTTGCACATCGCGAGCACGCGCGCCGGACCGTGCCGATCGAGCGGCGGAGGTTCCGGGATCTCACGCAGCGGCCTTCCCGTCGGGCCGAGCTTCGGTTTCGACGGTTGGTCCGGTTTGCCGTTCGCCGGGGCGTCCGACACGTCAGTGCCCGGCGACGACGTGCTCGCGGCCGAGCCCTTACCCGGTGCGCTTTCCGGCGCACCGGTGGACGGCGCTTCGCCAAAAACCTCCGGTGCCCGAAGTGAGTGAGGTGTCGCCATGACGCGAAGACTCCTTGCTCTCCCTGCTCAACGGCAGCCTATGGGGGAGCAACAAGGCACGGCAAAGCGGCTCGCCGCAGAATCCCAAATCAATCCGAGACATCCGTGGCGCCCACCTACCTGGACCGGGGGTGCGCCGTGGCGTACACCTCCCGCAACGTGGTGACGGTGACACGGGTGTAGACCTGGGTCGTGGTCACCGAGGCGTGCCCCAGCAGCTCCTGCACCACCCGGACGTCGGCTCCGCCTTCGAGCAGATGGGTGGCGAACGAGTGCCGCAGCGTGTGCGGCGAGATCGTCGCCGACAGTCCCGCGCGCTCGGCGTTGGCCTTGAGCACCTGCCACGCGCCCTGCCGCGACAACCGCCCGCCCCGCGCGTTGAGGAACAACGCCGACGTCCCCCTGCCCTTGCGGGCAAGCGTGGGCCGCGCACGCACCAAGTAGGCGTCCAGCGCCGCGAGCGCGGGCCTGCCGATCGGCACCAGCCGCTGCTTGCCGCCCTTGCCGTCGAGCAGCACGGTGCGTTCGCTGGCGTCGACGTCATCGACGTCAAGCCCGACCGCTTCGGAGATCCGCGCGCCGGTGGAGTACAGCACCTCGAGCAGCGCCTGGTCTCGCAGCGCCCGCGCGTCATCTGTCGGTGGCATGTCCAGCAGCGTCGCGACCTCGTCGATGCCAAGCGCCTTGGGCAGCCGTTTCAGCGGGGGCGGCGGGGTGACGTCGCGGGCGACGTCGTTCGCGAGGATGCCCTCCCGCGCGGCGAACCGGTGCAGCCCACGCACCGCGACCAGTGCCCGCGCCGCCGAGGACGCGGCCAAGGGCGGGTGATCCTCGCTGCCTTCGCGCAGCCCCACGACGAAGCTGGTGACGTCGGACTCGGTGACATCGCCCAGGTCGTCGTGGCCTGCCGCGTCCAGGTGGGCGAGGTAGCGGCGCAGGTCACGCTCGTAGCTGTCGAGGGTGTTGCGCGCCGTCGCGCGCTCGACGGCGAGGTGGTCAAGGTAGGCCCTGACCACCCGCGCCGGGTCGCTGCGTGCCACGCGGGACACCGTACCGCCAGCGACCGACGGCGCGGGGGATGTCTCCTCGCTCAGCCGCCGTGCTTGCGCTTCGCGAACGCCGTCGGGCGGTCCCGCCACGGCGCGTCGGCGGGCCGAGGCTTCGCCGCGCCGGTCAATACCGCGTGCGCCGCGAGCACGCCACTCACCGTGGCGCCGTTGATCAGCTCCCCCGCCAGCACCCGCCGTACCGCCTCGGCCAGCGGCATCCTGGTGAGCACGATGTCGGCTTCCTCGTCGCCCGCTGCGATCTCGCGGTCCACGACGGTGAGCTCGCGCGCAAGGTAGACCCGCACGACCTCGTCGGTGAATCCCGTCGACGCGGCCACGTCCGCGAGGGTGTCCCACCGCTCGGCCGTGAGCCCGGCCTCCTCCCGCAGCTCCCGCCGCGCTGTCACCATCGGGTCCTCGCCCGCGACGTCGAGCAGTCCGGCCGGCAACTCCAGCAACCGCCGCCCGATCGGGTGGCGGTACTGCGAGATCAGGGTGACCTGCTCGTCGTCGTCGATCGCCACGATGGCCACCGCGCCGAGATGCTCGACGATCTCGCGCCGTCCGACCTTGCCGCCGGGCATCACAACGTCGTCGACGCGCAGTCCGACGACCCGGCCGATGTGGATGTCCTCGGAGGCGACAACGTCGAACTCGTGCGTGCCCGGCTCGGCCAGGTTGTCGTTGCCCATCACTCGCTCACGATGTCTCGGGCAGCGGCAGCCGCTCCGCCTTGTGGTAGTTCACCGCCGCGTGCACGAAGGCGTCGAACAGCGGGTGCGGGCGGGTCGGCCTGCTCTTCAGTTCGGGGTGCGCCTGGGTGCCGACGAAGAACGGGTGGGTCTCCTCCGGCAACTCGACGAACTCGACCAGCTTGCCGTCCGGGGACGTCCCGGAGAACACCAGGCCGGCCTTGGTGAGTCGCTCCCGGTAGTGGTTGTTGACCTCGTAGCGGTGACGGTGCCGCTCGGACACCTCCGTCGTGCCGTACGCCTTCGCGACCTGCGTCCCGTCGGTGAGCTTCGCCGGATACGCGCCGAGCCGCATCGTGCCGCCCATGTCGGCGTCCCCCGCGACGACCTCCTTCTGGTCCGGCATGGTCGAGATAACCGGGTCGGTGAGGTCGCCGTCGAACTCTGTCGAGCCCGCACCCGTGATGCCCGCGAGGCCACGGGCGACCTCGATGACCATGCATTGCATGCCGAGGCACAGGCCGAGCACCGGGATCTTGCGTTCGCGGGCGTAAGTGATGGCGCCGATCTTGCCCTCGATGCCCCGGATGCCGAACCCGCCGGGCACCAGAATGCCGTCGACGCCGTGCAGCGCGTGTGCCGCACCCTCCGGTGTGGCGAGGTCATCGGAGGCCACCCAGGTGATCCGCACCTTGGCGTGATGGGCGAAACCTCCGGAACGCAGCGCCTCCATGACCGACAGGTAAGCGTCCGGCAGGTCGATGTACTTGCCGACCAGCGCGATCCGCACGGTCTCCTTCGGGTTGTGCACCCGGTCGAGCAGGTCGCCCCACACCGTCCAGTCGACGTCGCGGAACGGCAGCCCAAGCCTGCGCACCACGTAGGCGTCGAGGGCCTCACGGTGCAGCACCTTCGGGATGTCGTAGATCGACGGCGCGTCGGGACAGGCGATGACCGCCTCGTTCTCGACGTCACACATCAGTCCGATCTTGCGCTTGAGCTCCTCGGGAATCTCCCGGTCGGCGCGGCAGACCAGCGCGTCCGGCTGGATACCGATGTTGCGCAGCGCCGCGACGGAGTGCTGCGTCGGCTTCGTCTTGAGCTCACCCGAAGGCGCGAGGAACGGGATCAGTGACACGTGCAGGAAGAAGCAGTTGTCCCTGCCGACGTCGTGGCGCACCTGGCGGCAGGCCTCAAGGAACGGCAGCGACTCGATGTCACCGACGGTGCCGCCGACCTCGGTGATGACGACGTCGGGGCGGTAACCGGTGCCGTCCGACTCGGCCAGTGCGGTGATCCGCGACTTGATCTCGTCGGTGATGTGCGGAATGACCTGCACCGTGTCGCCGAGGTACTCACCCCGGCGTTCCTTGGCGATGACCTCGGAATACACCTGGCCGGTCGTGACGTTCGCACGGCCGGTGAGATCCCGGTCGAGGAAACGCTCGTAATGGCCGATGTCCAGGTCGGTCTCGGCGCCGTCTTCGGTGACGAAGACCTCGCCGTGCTGGAACGGGTTCATCGTTCCGGGGTCGACGTTGAGGTAGGGGTCCAGCTTCTGCATCGTGACCCGCAGGCCCCGAGAGGTAAGAAGCTGACCCAGGCTGGAGGCTGTCAACCCCTTGCCGAGCGAGGAGGCGACACCCCCCGTGACGAACACATGCTTGACTGTCCGAGGCTGAAGTCCCACGGGCCTTTACGCTAACACGCACAAACCCGACCCGAGGGAGGACACCCGGAGGGCTAGTCACCAAGTGAGCTGGCGGCGCCCTGCCGTCGGGGTGGCGGGCGGGAACCAGCACAGATGGGTCACGACGGCTCACCGCAGGTGAGGCTCGCGATCGACGGGACGCGCCGGGGTGAATCGCCCGGCTCATGGATAGGATCGCTGACATGTCAGCCGAGACATGGGTGGCGCCGACCGCGACCGGCGCGTTCGACGCGACAGTGCGCGTGCCCGGCTCGAAGTCCATCACCAACCGGGCGTACGTCCTCGCCACCCTGGCCAGCGGACCGACGACCGTGCGACACCCGCTGGACTCCCGCGACGCACGGCTGATGCTGGGTGCGCTGGACGCCCTCGGCGCGTCGTGGCGTGCGACACCCGACGGGGTGATCGTGTCGCCGCTCACCGCGGGCATCGGCGAAGTGTCGGTGGACCTGGGTAACGCGGGCACCGTGGCGCGATTCACCCCGGCGCTGGCGGCGCTCGGCTCCCGTACGGTGCGCTTCGACGGCGACGAGGCGATCCGCAGGCGTCCCATCGCGCCGCTGCTCAGCGCGCTGCGCGACCTCGGGGCGGACATCGACGACGACGGCCGGGGCGCGCCGCCGTTCACCGTTCGTGGCTCCGGCGGCCTACCCGGTGGGGCGGTGACCGTGGACTCGTCGGCGTCGAGCCAGTTCCTGTCGGCGTTGCTGCTGGCGGGGCCCGCGTTCGACAAGGGCGTCACGGTCCGGCTGACCGGCGGCGCGCCGCCAAGCGAGCCACACGTGGCGATGACGCTGGACCTGCTGCGGCGCTTTGGCGCGGCACCCGAGCGCGACGGCACGGAGTTCCACGTGCCCCCTGCGACGCTGTCCTGCCCGGAGTACGTCGTGGAGCCGGACCTGTCCACCGCCGCGCCGTTCCTGGCCGCCGCCGCGCTCACCGAATCCACCGTGCGGGTACGCGACTGGCCGTCGACGACGACGCAGCCGGGCGACTGGCTGCGGGAGCTCCTGCGCTCACTGGGGGCACGCGTGTCACTCGACGCCGAGGGGCTGGTCGTCACCGGCGCTGGCGGCTTTCCCGGGCAGGACCTTGACCTGCACGAGGTGGGTGAGCTGACGCCCGTGGTCGCGGCACTGCTGTGCTTCGCTGACGGCCCGTCGCGCATCTCCGGGGTGGCACACCTGCGAGGCCACGAGACCGACCGCCTTGCCGCGCTCGCCACCGAGCTGTCCGGACTGGGCGCTCGCGTCGCCGAGACGTCGGATGGCCTGCGGATCACCCCCGCGCCGCTGCACGCGGGGACGTTCCACACCTACGACGACCACCGCCTGGTGATGGCCGGAGCGGTGCTCGGCCTGCGCGTGCCCGGCGTCGTCGTGGCGAACCCCGCCACGGTCGGCAAGACGTTCCCCGGATTCGTGGCGACGTGGGAGTCGATGCTGGGTTAGGCGGGTGCTGTGAAGGGCATCTTCCCGGCGTCAGGTGCCAGTAAGATGCCCTTCACGGCACCTCACCGTCCGGACGCCCGCACGCCAGGCGCGGGGGCCTCGGCGTTGCCCGCGGTGCCGTAACGGCCGGTGCCGTCCTCCAGCTGCTCCCGCAGCGCCAGCACGGTGGTGACCCTACCGGCCTGAGTATCGACGTTGTCCACGGTCGAGAGGATGTCCGACGCCGCCGTGTCGGCCCGGACGACGCCGATCGAGCCTGACGCGCCCGCGGCCGACGTCCTGCCCGCCAGCACGGCACCCGCGCCTGCCTTGTCCAGCTGCGTGGCGAACCGCGCGAGTGTGACCGCCTTGTCACCAGCACCCGTGCCCTGTGCCCTGTCGCCGACAAGCACGACGGCGAGCTGCGCGGGCCGGACGTCGTCGGTCACCTCGATGAATCCGCCATCGGTCAGCCCGGACACGGCGGCCTCTCGCTCCCCGGACGACGTCTGCGGCTTAGCGGACTCGCCGTCGAGTAGCAGTGTCTCGCCGAGCAACGCGCCCGCGAGCGCCCCAGGACCACCCGACGTCGGGAACTTCGCGCCCGCCGGTTGCAGCCGGATCGCGATGTCGGAGACCTGCTCGGACTCGCTGGGATCGGTGAACGCCTCGGTCAGCTTGATCTCGCCGGACACGGTGCCGCCCGCGTCCTCGATCAGGGTCACCACGCCATCGCGTTCGGATGGCGCCACACCCTCGGTGGTCACGACGAGCACGGTGCGCTTGTCCAGCAGGCCAGACACCACTTTCGGCCCGACCGCGCCGGCGAAGGCGTCGGCGTCAGCGAGCCGCGCCTCAAGCCCGTTGCGCTCCGCTTCGAGGTCGGTCACCTGGTTGGCCAGCTCGCTCTTCTCGTTCGACAGCGACGACAGCAGCGTGCCGCTCAGCGTGGTCGAGCCGAGCACGACGCCGACCGCGAGCGCGAGAAACACCGCCGCGATGGAGATGATGTGGTAGCGCAGCGAGATCACGTGACCAACCCCTTGATCCACGTCGTCAGGGACCGCCACTGCTCGGCGGCCCAGTCGAGATAGACGTCGCCGACATCGGAGACAAACAACGCGGCGGCGACCGCCACCAGCGCGGAGACCACCAGCAGCACGACAGCCCACACCGAGATCCGGCTGCGGTGCAGCATCGCGACCGCCTTACCGTCAACGATCTTCGTGCCGAGCTTGAGCCGGGTGAGAAATGTCGACGGGTTGGAGCCGGAGCGGCCCCTGTCGAGGAACTCCGCCAGCGTGGCCTGGAAGCCGACCGTGACGACGAGGCTGGCCTCGTGGGTGTCGGCGAGCAGCAGCGCGAGATCCTCGGCGTTGCCGGTGGACGGGAACGTCACCGCGCCGACGCCGAGGTCCTGGATGCGGTCGATACCGGGCGCGTAGCCATCGAGCTGCGCCGGGATGACGATCTCGCCCGCGTTCTTCAGCGTCGCCGACTCGACGGCGTTCGGATCACCGACAACGACGTCCGGGGTGTAGCCCTGCTCGCGCAGCGTGTCGGCGCCGGCATCGACACCGATCAGCACCGGCCGGTGCTCGGCGATGTACTTCTTGAGCCGTTTGAGGTCGGCGGTGTGGTCGGTGCCCGGCGCGATGACGAGCGCGTGCCTGTCCTTCATCGACACCCGCAGGCCGGGCACGCCAACGCCGTCCAGGATCAGCGTGCGCTCGGCGCGCAGGAACTCCATCGTGTTCGCGGAGAACGCCTCAAGCTGGGCGGTCATGCCCGCCTTCGCCTCGATCATCTGGTCCGCGACGCTGTCGGGGGTCTGCTCCGTACCCCGCGCGATCTCGCGTTCTCCGTTGTAGACGACGCCCTCGTGCAGCCGGATCTTCGCGCCGTCTTTGATGCGGCGGAGAACATCGCTTCCGACGTCGTCCACGAGCGGAATTCCCGCGCCGACAAGGATTTCCGGACCAAGATTGGGGAATCGTCCCGAGATGGACACCGATGCGTTCACGACGCCAGCGACCCCTGCCGCCGCGAGCGCTGCCGCCGTCGCGCGGTCGAGATCGAGCTGGTCAAGGACGACGATGTCGCCGGGACCCACCCTGCGCAGCAGTTCCCCGGTGCGTCGATCGACCCGCGCCACGCCTGCCACTCCAGGCAGCGTTTCGGTGCTTTTCGAAAGCAGGCCGCTGAGTTTCATGGGCCCGATAGTGACAAACGGAAATGAGAATGCGAGCCCGCCACGCCGAAGGACCGGGTCGAACTCAGTGGTGATTCACACCTTCTCGGCACCCGCGACGGCCAATAGCTCCTCTGCGTGCGCGCGACCAGTCTCGGTGCCGTCCATACCGGCCAGCATCCTCGCCAGCTCCATGACCCGCTCCTCGTCGTCGAGAGTGCGGACGTCGCTGCGCGTGACTCCCCCGTCGGTGCCCTTGTCGACGACAAGGTGGTGGTCCGCGTACGCGGCTACCTGCGGGAGATGCGTCACGACCAGCACCTGGTGGGTGCGCGCCAGCCGCGCGAGCCGCCTGCCGATCTCGACAGCCGCCCTGCCACCGACCCCGGCGTCGACCTCGTCGAACACCAAGGTCGGCACGGTGTCCGCACCCGCGATGACGACCTCGATCGCCAGCATCACGCGGGACAGCTCACCGCCGGACGCGCCCTTGTGCACTGGGAGCGCCGGCGCACCGGGGTGTGCGCGCAGCAGCAGCTCAACCTCGTCGACGCCTTCGGGACCGGCGTGTAATCGCTGCCCGTCGACGGTGAGAGCGGCGGGGTCGTCGGCGTCCGCTGGCATCGGGCGCACCACGACGTCCACCTCGGCCTGCGCCATGGCGAGCCCGGACAGTTCCGCGGTGATCGACGTCGCCAGCTCGGCGGCCGCCTCGCTTCGCGCCCGTGAGACGGCGGCCGCGTGACCTGCCAGTTCGGCGGCCAGCGCGTCCCGGCGCTCGGCGAGCTCCGCCAGCGCCTCCTCCGACGTGTCCATGCCCGACAGCTCTTGCCTTGCCTGCTCCGCCCAGGCGAGCACACCGTCGACGTCGGCGGCGTACTTGCGGGTGAGCTGCTTGAGCTCGGCCTGCCGCGCGAGCGCTCTGTCGAGCGTGGCGGGGTCGGCATCCAGCGCGTCGAGGTAGCCGCCGAGCTCGGATCCAACGTCGGCGAGCAGCACGGCAGCCTGCTCCAGCCGAGCGTCGAGCTCGGCGAGCATGGGGTCATCCACCGAGGCGAGGCGCTGCCGCCCTTCGCTCACCAGCCCAAGCGCGCCAGGCTGCTCCGGGTCGCCATCATCGGCGCCGGACACGGCTGCCTGCGCGGCGCTGGCGGCGGCGCGCAGCTCGTCAACCTCCGAGAGCCGCTTGATCTGTTCGACCAGCGCGGTGTCCTCGCCAGATTCCGGGGCGACGGCTTCGATCTCGTCTAACCCGTGCCGCAGCATGTCCGCCTGCTGCGCGAGCTCGCGGGAACGACTACGGCGCTCGGCCAACTCGCGGACGACGTCCTGCCACTCGGCGCGGACTCGTCTGTACTCGGCGAGCGGGGTGGCGACGGCGTCCCCTGCGAAACGGTCGATGACCGCCCGCTGCTCGGTGGCGCGCATCAGGCGGAGCTGATCGTTCTGCCCGTGCACAGCGAGGAGCTGATCGGACAGCTGCCCCAGGACGCCCGCGGGCACGGACCTGCCACCGAGGTGCGCACGGGAGCGACCGTCCTTGCCGACGCTGCGGAGCGCGATCACGCTGCCGTCCTCGTCGACCTCGCCGCCGGAATCCTCGATCATCTCGACGGCGGACGGCATCTTCGCCAGCTCGAAGCGGCCCTCCACCACGGCCTTCTTCGCACTGCTGCGCACACGGGAGGCATCAGCGCGCCCCCCGGAGAGCAAATGCAACCCGGTGACCACCATCGTCTTCCCCGCACCGGTTTCGCCGGTCACCACGGTGAGTCCCGGGTGCAGTTCAAGTAGGGCGTCGTCGATAACACCGAGGCCCTGAATCCGCATCTCGGCCAGCACGGCTCCCACCGTAGCGGGTTAACCGGACACCGCGTCGTGTCCCACGCCCAACGGTGTCGTGTCCCCCATTCTCAACGTCGTGTCCCCCGCTCCCGACGCCGTGTGTGCACTTCCGTGCCCTCACTCTGGCGCGTGACGCTCCCGCCAGCCCTTCACCGGAAGGGCGAACTTGTGGACAAGGCGGTCGGTGAACGGCCCCTCCCACAACCGGGCGAGCAGCACCGGCACCTCACCCGCGACGACGTGGATGCGCGCGCCGACCGGAAGCTCGACGTGGCGCATTCCGTCACAGGTCAGCACGCCAGTCGAGCCGTGCGGGTCGATGTCGATGTCGATCACCGACTCCCGCGAGACGACCATCGGGCGCGCGAACATGGCGTGCGCGTTGCTCGGGACGACGACGAGCGCCTCGACGTCCGGCCAGATGATCGGTCCGCCCGCCGAGAAAGCGTACGCGGTCGAGCCAGTGGGTGTCGCGCACAGCACGCCATCGCAGCCGAAGGACGAGACGGGGTGCGCGTCGATGCTGATCAGTGCGTCCAGGATGCGTTCCCGCGAGCTCTTCTCGACGCTGGCCTCGTTGAGCGCCCATGTCCTCGCGAGGACGTCGCCGTCGACGGTGACGGTGACGTCCACCGTCATGCGCCGCTCGACCTGGTACGACTTGTCGACCACGCGCCGCACGGCATCTGCGAGCGCGGAGGAGTCGGCCTCGGTGAGAAAGCCCATCCGGCCGAGGTTGACACCGAGGATCGGCACCCGAGCGGGTCGTGCTAGCTCGGCGGCGCGTAGCAACGTGCCGTCGCCGCCGAGCACGAACACCAGCTCGACACCGGACGCCGGTTCGTCCTCGCTGATCGTGAGCGGCAGCGGGTCCCGGACCGTGGTGTGGCCCTGAGCCGCGAGGAAGTCCGCCACCTTCGCGTCGAGCACCCGCAGCTGGAACCCCGCCGCGCCGAACAGTTCGGCGACCTCCCGCGCCGCTTCCCGGTTGGTCTCCCTGTCGGGATTGACCACGAGCAGTACCTGGCGTGTCATGCCGGTCCCTCCTCCACTGCCGTGGCGACCAGTTCGCCGCGCCGCGTGGCATCGTCGACCGCTCCCGTTCGGCGCAGCCAGGCGAAATACTCGACGTTGCCGGAGGGGCCTGGCAAGGGGCTCGCCACCACCGCGACCGTATTCAGGCCCAGTTTCGCGGCCTCGTCGAGCACGTCGAGTACGACTTCGGCGCGCAACTCGGGATCACGCACCACACCACCGCTGCCGAGTCGGTCCTTGCCGACCTCGAACTGCGGCTTGATCATCGGCACCAGGTCGGCGTCCGGCACGGTGCAGTCCACCAGCGCGGGCAGCACCAGCCGCAGTGAAATGAACGACAGGTCGCCCACGACCAGCTCCACCGGCTCGCCGATGTCGGCCAGTGACAGGGAGCGCACGTTGGTCTTGTCCATCACGACGACACGCTCGTCGGTTCGCAGCCGCCAGTCCAGCTGTCCCCTGCCGACATCGGCCGCGATCACCGTTCGCGCACCCCGGCGTAGCAGAACGTCGGTGAACCCGCCGGTGGACGCGCCCGCGTCGAGGCAGCGTTTACCCGTGACAGCGAGCCCCAACGGTTCGAACGCCGCGAGCGCGCCGAGCAATTTGTGCGCGCCACGCGACGCCCAGCCGGGATCATCGGTGTCGCGCACCACAATCGGGGTGTCCAGCTCAACCCCGGTGGCCGCCTTTTTCGCCGCCATGCCTCGCACCAGCACGCTGCCGTTGGTAATCAGCTCGCCCGCGTGCTCCCTCGAGCGCGCCAGGCCGCGCCGGACCAGCTCGGCGTCGAGCCGCGCCTTGCGCCCCACGCGATGTCCTAGACCTTGTCGATACTCGACAACGCGACGGTCAACTCGGTATGCACCGCGTCGAAGCGCTCCACGTGCTCCGCGACCGGGCGCTGGTCGAGGTCGTCCAGTGCCCGTACCGCTTCGGTGACGCCCGCGAGCGGGTCAGTGTCCTGCGGCACGTCCCCAGCCTGCTCGGTGCCAGGGTCGCTCATCTGCTCCTCCACGGCATCAACGGTAGTCGATGTCCCCGACACCGAGTGTGTTCACCACGGCTTTCGCGGTGTCAGTGGTACCACTGGCACGCGAAATCCCGTGCCGCCAGGCTAGCGGGCACAGCGCGCGCAGCAGATCGAGTGGTTCTCCGCTGCCAGCCACCCGCAGCTCATCGTCACCGACGTCGATCCGCCAATCTGGCCGCGCACCGACGGCGAGGGCTTCCGCGGTCGACGTCACGGCAGCGACGTCGTCCGCGAGATACCGCGGCCGCTGCCCTTCGGGTGCGGCGAGGATTTCCGCCGGGGTCGTGACACCACTGAGCACCAGCATGGCGTCCATTCCCGCGGCTTCAGCGCCCGCGACATCGGTGTCGAGCCGATCGCCGACGACCAGTGGGCTCCGTGCGTCCGCCGCACGGGCCGCCTCGGTGAACAGGCCAGGTTCCGGCTTGCCCGCGACGTCAGGGCTAGCACCGGTCGCGGTCCGCAGCGCCGCTACCATGGAGCCATTGCCAGGCAGCTGGCCGCGTTCCGTAGGCAAAGTCGGGTCGACGTTGCAGGCCACCCACCGCGCACCCGATCGAATCGCGGTGCAGGCCTCGGCGAGGTCGGCCCACGCGGTGTCGGGTGAGTGGCCCTGCACCACGGCGGCGACGTCGTCGCTGTAGGTGCGTGTTGTCCGCAGGCCAACGCCGTTGACCTCGGCCGCGAGGGCCTCCGTACCGACGACGAGCACCATCGCGCCCGCTGGCACCATTTGCCCCAGGAGCCGCGCGCCCGCCTGCGCGCTGGTAGCGACCTCCTCGGTCCGCGCGGGGACGTCTAGATGACGTAGGTGCGACGCCACGGCGTCCGGCGCCTTGGACGCGTTGTTGGTCACGAACCGCACCGCGACACCTTTCGCGTGTGCTGCGTCGATACCGCTGATGGCGCCCTTGATCGCCTCCGAGCCGTGATAGACCGTGCCGTCGAGGTCGAGCAGCAGGCAGTCATAGCGGTCCAGGAGCGGCTGCGCCATCATCCCAGTTCTGCCGCCCGCTCGGCCGCGTCGGTTTCCTCTTCGGTGTCGGCTTCGGCGGCGCGCATGAACCAGGTCGCCGCCTCGTCTCTCCTGCCCGCCGCCAGAAGATTGTCCGCGTAGGCGTAGAAGAGTCGTGCGCTCCACGGCAGCCGCTTGGCGGGATCGAGGTCGTCCCCCTGCAGTGCCACGACGGCCGCGTCGAGTTGTCCCAGGTCTCGCCGGGCACCTGCCGCGACGATACGCAATTCGACGGCGGTCTCCGGCGGCAAGCTTTTCACGTCGGTTTCCTTCGCGAGGTCAAGCGCCCGTTCAGGCCTGCCGAGAGCACGTTCGGCGTCGGCCATGATCGCGACGTGGGCGTTGCTGCGCGTCATCCGCCGCACCGCCCTGAGCTCGGACAACGTCTCCGCCCACTGCCCGGCGTGGTACGCGGTCAGCCCCAGCGCCTCCCGCACCACCGGGATCCGCGACGCCTTCGCCTTGGCGAACCGGGCGTGCGCCAGCGCCGCGTCCGGGTCGACGTCGATGAGTTCACCGGCAGCGACAAGGTGCTTTCCGACGAGCTCGGCCAGGTCTTTGGGCAGGCTGCGCAGCTCCTTGCGCACCTCGATATCCAGTGCCGAGACATCGACGTCCTCGGGAAGATCTGGAGCGACAGGCCCTTGCGGCGTGTCGTCCTGGCGACGATCCCGACGATCGCGGTGATCCCGCTGCCCGGACGGCTTGCCGTGCCGTTGCTGGTCACGCTTGCCGTGCTGGTCGCGGTGTGGCTTGCCGCCCCTATCACCGCGCGCGGGCGCGCCCCGACCACGTGGTTCCGACACCGTGACCTCCATACTGTTCAACTTTATGCAGCGTAACCGGTGCATGCGCGCGAACTGTCGCGCCCTGTGCTCGGCATGACGAACGTGACACCAGTATCGATTCCAACCGCCCTTGGAGATGGCTGAGGCCCCGGGAGAACGGGTGTTCGTTCTCGACCGGGGCCTCAGTTAGGTGGTGTCCGGCGGTGTCCTACTCTCCCACACCCTCGCGAGTGCAGTACCATCGGCGCTGGCAGGCTTAGCTTCCGGGTTCGGAATGGGACCGGGCGTTTCCCTGCCGCTATAACCGCCGTAACCTTATCCACAAAAACCCTCCTGGGGTTTTTGGGCACCCTCCAGAGCCATGCTGGCCGGTGGAGGGTGTAAGCCTGACGACAATTTCTGTGTATTCAGTTATGTGTTCGTGTCACAACGGTTCCGTTGTGTTGTTCACCCAGCCCCCTGTGGGGGTGTGCCCCCCCGCAGGATGGTGTTTCAGAGTTGTAGAGTGGATGCGTAGCATGTTTGTGGGCAAGTCCTCGGCCTATTAGTACCAGTCAACTTCACACATTACTGCGCTTCCATTTCTGGCCTATCAACCCACTGGTCTGGTGGGGGCCTTAACCCACAACGGGGTGGGAGACCTCATCTAGGAACAGGCTTCCCGCTTAGATGCTTTCAGCGGTTATCCCTTCCGAACGTAGCTAACCAGCCGTGCCCCTGGTGGGACAACTGGCATACCAGAGGTTCGTCCGTCCCGGTCCTCTCGTACTAGGGACAGCCTTCCGCAAGTCTCCTACGCGCGCGGCGGATAGGGACCGAACTGTCTCACGACGTTCTAAACCCAGCTCGCGTGCCGCTTTAATGGGCGAACAGCCCAACCCTTGGGACCGACTCCAGCCCCAGGATGCGACGAGCCGACATCGAGGTGCCAAACCATGCCGTCGATATGGACTCTTGGGCAAGATCAGCCTGTTATCCCCGGGGTACCTTTTATCCGTTGAGCGACACCCCTTCCACCAGGTGGTGCCGGATCACTAGTCCCGACTTTCGTCCCTGCTCGACCCGTCAGTCTCACAGTCAAGCTCCCTTGTGCACTTACACTCAACACCTGATTGCCAACCAGGCTGAGGGAACCTTTGGGCGCCTCCGTTACTCTTTGGGAGGCAACCGCCCCAGTTAAACTACCCACCAGGCACTGTCCCTGAACCGGATCACGGTCCGAGGTTAGATTTCCCATTCGACCAGAGTGGTATTTCAACGATGACTCCACCCACACTAGCGTGTGGACTTCCCAGTCTCCCACCTATCCTACACAAGCCGAACCGAAAACCAATACCAAGCTATAGTAAAGGTCCCGGGGTCTTTCCGTCCTGCCGCGCGTAACGAGCATCTTTACTCGTACTGCAATTTCGCCGGGCCTGTGGTTGAGACAGCCGGAAAGTCGTTACGCCATTCGTGCAGGTCGGAACTTACCCGACAAGGAATTTCGCTACCTTAGGATGGTTATAGTTACCACCGCCGTTTACTGGCGCTTAAATTCTCAGCTTCGCCCCGAAAGGCTAACCGGTCCTCTTAACGTTCCAGCACCGGGCAGGCGTCAGTCCGTATACCTCGAATTGCTTCTTCGCACGGACCTGTGTTTTTAGTAAACAGTCGCTTTCCGCTGGTCTCTGCGGCCACCACACGCTCCCACCGCACGGGTGTTCACGTGCACTGGCCCCCCTTCTCCCGAAGTTACGGGGGCATTTTGCCGAGTTCCTTAACCACAGTTCACCCGATCGCCTTGGTATTCTCTACCTGACCACCTGTGTCGGTTTGGGGTACGGGCCGCACATGCACTCGCTAGAGGCTTTTCTCGGCAGCATAGGATCACTCACTTCCCCTCATACGGGTACGCATCACGTCTCAGGCCCATGACCGGCGGATTTGCCTACCGATCGCCCTACACGCTTACACCAGTCATACCACTTACTGGCGGAGCTACCTTCCTGCGTCACCCCATCGCTTGACTACTACAGGATCAGGTCCCACGCTCCACCAACCACCACCCCGAAGGGCATATGGTCGGCTTCGGGTGGTTAGTCTCACCTGCCTCATCAGGGACGCACACACGCGGGTACGGGAATATCAACCCGTTATCCATCGACTACGCCTGTCGGCCTCGCCTTAGGTCCCGACTTACCCTGGGCGGATTAGCCTGGCCCAGGAACCCTTGGTCATCCGGCGGCAGAGGTTCTCACTCTGCTTTCGCTACTCATGCCTGCATTCTCACTCGACCACCCTCCACCGCTAGCTTCCGCCACGGCTTCACCGGATGATCGACGCTCCCCTACCCATCAACACGACTGCACCACCACCCGAAGATGATGGCGGATCACATGTGTCAATGACACAGCTTCGGCGGTGTGCTTAAGCCCCGCTACATTATCGGCGCAGGACCACTTGACCAGTGAGCTATTACGCACTCTTTCAAGGATGGCTGCTTCTAAGCCAACCTCCTGGTTGTCTGGGCAATCCCACATCCTTTTCCACTGAGCACACACTTAGGGGCCTTAGCTGGCGCTCTGGGCTGTTTCCCTCTCGACGACGAAGCTTTTCCCCCGCCGTCTCACTGCCGCACTCTCACACACCCGTATTCGGAGTTTGGTTGACTTCGGTAACCCGGTAAGGCCCCTAGGCCATCCAGTAGCTCTACCCCAGGTGTGAAACATACGACGCTGCACCTAAATGCATTTCGGGGAGAACCAGCTATCACGGAGTTTGATTGGCCTTTCACCCCTACCCACAGCTCATCCCCTCAGTTTTCAACCTAAGTGGGTTCGGGCCTCCACACCGTCTTACCGGCGCTTCACCCTGGCCATGGGTAGATCACTCCGCTTCGGGTCTAGACCACGCGACTCCAACGCCCTCTTCAGACTCGCTTTCGCTACGGCTACCCCACACGGGTTAACCTCGCCACGCAGCACTAACTCGCAGGCTCATTCTTCAAAAGGCACGCCATCACCAAACCAAAGATTCAGCTCTGACGGCTTGTAAGCACACGGTTTCAGGTACTCTTTCACTCCCCTCCCGGGGTACTTTTCACCTTTCCCTCACGGTACTCGTCCGCTATCGGTCACCAGGAAGTATTTAGGCTTACCGGGTGGTCCCGGCAGATTCACAGCAAATTCCACGAGCTCGCTGCTACTCGGGAACACCAACAAAACACCAACGCATGATTTTCGCGTACGGGACTCTCACCCACTACGGCACGCCATCCCAGACGTTTCCACTAACCACACGCGGCATCCCGAAGAATGGCAGTCCTTCGACGCTGGGTCCCACAACACCACACACACAACCCCTGCCAGGTATCACATGCATGCGGTTTAGCCTCCTCCGCTTTCGCTCGCCACTACTCACGGAATCACACTTGTTTTCTCTTCCTACGGGTACTGAGATGTTTCACTTCCCCGCGTTCCCTCCACACACCCTATACATTCAGGTGCGGGTAACACTCCATCACGAGTGCTGGGTTACCCCATTCGGACATCCTCGGATCTCAGCTCGGTTGACAGCTCCCCGAGGCTTATCGCAGCCTCCCACGTCCTTCATCGGCTCCTGATGCCCAGGCATCCACCATGTGCTCTTAACAACTTGACCACAAAGATGCTCGCATCCACTCTACAATTCTCAAACACCACACCTTGCGGGGGGCAAACCCCCCGCACACCCCCCAATCCCGCTGGGCACGGTGACAACGAATGTCAACGCTTCCCAGCAGAACCCGGGGGCCGGGTTTCGATCCAGAGCAACACTCGCGTGTTGTCTCAGGACCCAACAGCATGCCTTGCCCACAACCACCACCGACCGACAGCCCAGCCCGTTCCACACCCGCCTCCGAAAAGACCGGCAGTACTAAACACTGACCATCCACCCGCGGTGGCCATCACCAGTAGTTCCACAAATCCTCGAGCAACCACCAGCCAAACACCCGTTGGCATCCAGTGGCCACCCCACCAACCACACACAGCATGTTTGATGGAAGTGATGTGCTCCTTAGAAAGGAGGTGATCCAGCCGCACCTTCCGGTACGGCTACCTTGTTACGACTTCGTCCCAATCGCCAGTCCCACCTTCGACCACTCCCTCCCCACAAAAGGGGTTAGGCCATGGGCTTCGGGTGTTACCGACTTTCGTGACGTGACGGGCGGTGTGTACAAGGCCCGGGAACGTATTCACCGCAGCGTTGCTGATCTGCGATTACTAGCGACTCCGACTTCACGCAGTCGAGTTGCAGACTGCGATCCGAACTGAGACCAGCTTTCAGGGATTCGCTCCACCTCACGGTATCGCAACCCACTGTACCGGCCATTGTAGCATGTGTGAAGCCCTGGACATAAGGGGCATGATGACTTGACGTCATCCCCACCTTCCTCCGAGTTGACCCCGGCAGTCTCCCACGAGTCCCCACCATTACGTGCTGGCAACATAGGACAAGGGTTGCGCTCGTTGCGGGACTTAACCCAACATCTCACGACACGAGCTGACGACAGCCATGCACCACCTGCACACAGGCCACAAGGGAACCGACATCTCTGCCGGAATCCTGTGCATGTCAAGCCCAGGTAAGGTTCTTCGCGTTGCATCGAATTAATCCACATGCTCCGCCGCTTGTGCGGGCCCCCGTCAATTCCTTTGAGTTTTAGCCTTGCGGCCGTACTCCCCAGGCGGGGCGCTTAATGCGTTAGCTACGGCACGGACAACGTGGAATGTCACCCACACCTAGCGCCCAACGTTTACAGCGTGGACTACCAGGGTATCTAATCCTGTTCGCTCCCCACGCTTTCGCTCCTCAGCGTCAGTATCGGCCCAGAGTCCCGCCTTCGCCACCGGTGTTCCTCCTGATATCTGCGCATTTCACCGCTACACCAGGAATTCCAGACTCCCCTACCGAACTCAAGTCTGCCCGTATCGACCGCACGCTGAAGGTTAAGCCTCCAGTTTCCACGGCCGACGCGACAAACCGCCTACGAGCTCTTTACGCCCAATAATTCCGGACAACGCTCGCACCCTACGTATTACCGCGGCTGCTGGCACGTAGTTAGCCGGTGCTTCTTCTCCAGGTACCGTCACCCCAAAAGGCTTCGTCCCTGGCGAAAGAGGTTTACAACCCGAAGGCCGTCATCCCTCACGCGGCGTCGCTGCATCAGGCTTGCGCCCATTGTGCAATATTCCCCACTGCTGCCTCCCGTAGGAGTCTGGGCCGTGTCTCAGTCCCAGTGTGGCCGGTCGCCCTCTCAGGCCGGCTACCCGTCGTCGCCTTGGTAGGCCATCACCCCACCAACAAGCTGATAGGCCGCGGGCCCACCCCATACCGCCGGAGCTTTCCACCACCACCCATGCAGGCAATGATGCGTATCCGGTATTAGACCCCGTTTCCAGGGCTTATCCCAAAGTACAGGACAGGTTACCCACGTGTTACTCACCCGTTCGCCACTCATCCACCACCCGAAGATGGCTTCAGCGTTCGACTTGCATGTGTTAAGCACGCCGCCAGCGTTCGTCCTGAGCCAGGATCAAACTCTCCAACAATGAACAAAATCAGAGAGAAAAATCGACTCTCAAAAAACTCAAACAGAACCAACAAAGGTTCCAAAAAAATCTACTGGCTTAGTAAACAAAGCACACTGTTGAGTTCTCAAACAACACGCCTCTGAGCACCAGTCATCACGACTGTTAATCAGGAGGTTTGTTTTTCTCCGTTTATTTGGCGCCTCCTACTCTACCACCTGAGGTGGAAGCTTGGTTCGAGGCCCCCTTGTCCGGTATCCGTTCGCTTCGCTTCTCTGCGTCGCGCCCGTTTCCCGCTGACGTGTGTAAACATTACACGACGCCGAACCCCGGAAAAACAGGGGGGTCCCTTTCTGCAACGCCCCTGGTCACAGCGGGGCGCTGCCCGCAAGGCCCCACGCCCGGGTCCGACATCCGATCCAACGCCTCGACGCGGTTGGCTATTCCATGCCCGGACTCGCCCGGTCAACGGGTGTTCGGCAGGAACCGCCTCGCGACGTTCTCCTCCGTCGACGGCCCCGGCTCCCATGGCGCGATCCACGGCCCGGTCCCCTCGCTCGGGTCGAGCACACCCGCTTCGAGCCAGATGTAGTCACCCCGCAGCGCCGCCTTCGCGATCCGGTTGTCGGTGTCGTCGGTGTTGTCCCAAAGTTCCTGGAACAGCTGATCGATCCGCTGCCGTGCCTGGCGGCAGAAGGCATCGGCGAGTTCGTATGCCTTTGCGCCGGCGTCCGGGTCGTCGGATCGCTGCATCTCCGCGCGCACACACGACGCGGACATCGCGAACAGCTCCGTGCCGATCGTGACGATCCGACCGAGGAAGACCTGCTTCTTCTCCAGCCCTGCCTGCCATCGGGCCATGCCATAGAACGTGCTGCGCGCCAGCTTGCGCGCCGTGCGCTCGATGAAGCGCAGGTGCTTGGCGAGCGTGCCGAACTCGCTGTACGACGTCGGCACCTGCCCCTTGCCCGCGACCAGCTTCGGCAGCCAGCTCGCGTAGAAGCCGCTCGCCTTGGCCGCGGCACGCGCCTTGCTCTTGGTGTCCGCCTCAGGGTCGGCCAGATCGCCAGCGGCCTGGAGGTGGGCGTCGACCGCCTCCCGCGCGATCATCAGGTGCATGATCTCCGAGGACCCCTCGAAAATCCGGTTGATGCGCAAGTCACGCATGATCTGCTCGGCAGGCACCGCACGTTCGCCCCTGGCGGCTAGCGAATCGGCCGTCTCGTAACCGCGGCCACCCCGGATCTGTACCAGTTCGTCGGCGATCTTGTACGCCATCTCGCTGGCGTAGAGCTTCGCGAGCGCCGCCTCGATGCGGATGTCGTTGCGCCCCTGGTCGGCCATATGCCCGGACAGCTCCAGGATGCTCTCCAGTGCGTACGTCGTCGCGGCCATGAAGGAGATCTTCTGCGAGACAGCCTCGTGCTTGCCGACCGGTTTGCCCCACTGCACCCGCTCGTTGGACCACTCGCGCGCGATCTTGAGGCACCACTTGGCCGCCCCCGCGCAGGACGCGGGCACGGAGAGACGTCCGGTGTTCAACGTGCCGAGCACGACCTTGAGTCCCTTGCCCTCGCCGCCGATCACGTTCTCCTTGGGCACCCGGACGTTGTGGAACCGGGTCACGCCGTTCTCGATGCCGCGCAGGCCCATGAACTGGTTGCGGTGCTCGACGGTGATGCCAGGCGAGTCGGCCTCCACGATGAACGCGGTGACGCCGCCTGGGTGTCCCTCACTCTTCGGTACGCGGGCGGCCACGACAAGCAGCTCCGCGACGACGCCGTTCGTCGTCCACAACTTGACGCCGTTGAGCTCGTACGCCTGGCCGTCCTCGGTCGGCGTCGCGGTGGAGGCGAGCCTGGCGGGATCGGAGCCAACGTCCGGCTCGGTGAGCAGGAACGCGCTGACGGCACCTTTCGCACAACGCGGCAGGAAGCGCTGCTTCTGCTCCTCGGATCCGGCAAGCTTGAGCGGTTCGGGCACGCCGATCGACTGGTGTGCCGAGAGCAGCACACCCAATGTCGGGTGCACCGAACCGACCAGCATCAGCGCCTCGTTGTAGGCAACCTGCGAGAGCCCAAGGCCGCCATAGGCCTGCGGGATCTTGATGCCGAAGCAGCCGAGTTCGGCGAGCCCCTTAACGTAATCGTCAGGAATCTTGGCGTCCCGCTCGATGACAAAGCCGTCCAGCGTTTCGCAGTAGCGACGCAGGTCCGCGATGAACGAGCGCGCCCGGTCGTCGTCGGTGGGATCGGGTCTCGGGTGCGGATGCACTAGGTCGAGCCGGAAATTGCCCAAGTAGAGCTCCTTTGCGAAGGACGGCTTCGCCCAGCCGCTCTCCCTGGCTTCCTCGGCGAACTGCCGCGCTTCCTTCTCGGTGACCTTGACCTGCTGCTCGACCATGAGGCCCTCCTCGTCGACGGACCGGAGAAGTCGTGCTCTGTGACCAAGGTTACCCAGAAGTAGCTTGACCTGAAACCCTTTTCGCGGCTCGGGTCGCACATTCGCCCGGTTGTCAGGGGGCCGGTGCCACTGGGCGCGCCTACGTCGCACCCGGCGGCAGGGGTCAGGCCACCCGAATGCCGCCGAGGTTGCGCTTGCCGCGGCGGACGACGAGCCAGCGGTCGTGCAGCAGGTCATCCGCCGACGGCTGCCAGGTGTCCTCGGTGATCTTGGCGTTGTTGACGTACGCGCCGCCTTCCTTGACGACGCGGCGCGCGGCACCCTTGCTCTCCACGAGTCCGGCCGCCAACAGCAGGTCGATGATCGTGGGACCGTCGCCGAGCGCGACCTCGCCAGTCGGCACCTCCGCCATCGCCGAGTCCAGCGTCGAGCCGTCGAGCGTGCTGAGTTCGCCCTTGCCGAACAACGCCTGGCTCGCGGCGACGACCTGCTCGGTCTGCTCCTTGCCGTGCACCAGCGTGGTCAGCTCCTCGGCCAACTTGCGCTGTCCCGCCCGCAGGAACGGCTTGTCCTCGGTGAGCTGCGCCAGCTCGGCGATCTCGTCCCGGTCGAGGAAGGTGAACATCTTGAGGTAGCGCACGACGTCGGCGTCCGCGACGTTGACGAAGTACTGGTACCAGGCGTACGGCGTCGTCAGCTCCGGGTCGAGCCACACGCTGCCGCCACCGGTGGACTTGCCGAACTTGCGGCCGTCGGCATCGGTGACCAGCGGCGTGGTCAGCGCATGCACGCTCGCACCGTCGACCTTCCGGATGTAGTCGACGCCGCCAACGATGTTGCCCCACTGGTCGGAGCCACCGATCTGCAGCGCGGTGCCGTACTTGCGGTGCAGCTGGAGGTAGTCGTACGACTGAAGCAGCAGGTAGCTGAACTCCGTGTACGACATGCCGTCGCCCTCAAGCCGTCGGCGCACCGTCTCGCGGGCGAGCATGACATTGATCGAGAAGTGCTTGCCGACGTCGCGCAGGAAGTCCAGCGCGGAGACGTCGGCGAACCAGTTCATGTTGTTCTCCATGATGGCGGCGGTCGCCGGATCCGCCTTGTCGCCGAAGTCGACGAACTTTTCCAGCTGGACGCCGATGCGCTCCAGCCGATGCGCGATGACCTCGCGACTGACCAGGCTGCGCTCGCCAACGTCGCGAGGGTCGCCGATCTGGCCCGTCGCGCCGCCCGCGAGCACCACCGGACGGTGCCCCGCGCGCTGGAACCGCGACAGCGTCAGGAGCTGCACGAGGTTCCCGGCGTGCAAGCTTTCCGCGGTGGGGTCGAAACCGGCATAGAGCGTGAGCGTGCCCGCGTCGAGATCTTCGCGCAGGGCGTCGAGGTCGGTGGACTGCGCGATCAGGCCGCGCCAGGACAGCTCGTCAAGGATGTGCTCACTCACGACGTCCATCTTCCCAGGAGGGGTTGACCAGGTGTTCAGCGACCTCGACGTGCTAGAACATGGCCATGGGCAAGCCGAGCTTGCAGCGGCGCGTCGCACGAGCCGCGGACGACGTCTTAAGCGAGCAAGGCTACGTCGCGTTCACCGACGTGCTCGCGCGACTCGGCTGGGTGCACCCGGTCAACGTCGAGTCGTGGCGCAAGGGACGGATTCGCGAACTGGAGCAGCTGCTGCCCGTGCCTGCCGAACGTGTCGTACGGGCGTGTGAGCTGCTGACGGACTGGGGTCGGGAACGCGGTCTGCGGGCCGAGGACGTCGAGTACGTGGCGGGGACGCGCGATCGCCGTCCGCTGCGGTTCTTCTCGGCTACCACGCCAGAAGAGGAACGCGCCCTGCGCACGCATTGGTTCGCGCCGGACGCCCCGCGCGAGAAGGTGGTCGAGAAGCAGAGCAAGGCGCCGGACCTCGTCGCGATCATGCCGACACGGGACTGGGAATGCGCGGGCTGCGGCGACACCGGGGACATCCTGGTCATGGACAACGACGAACCGTTGTGTCTCGACTGCGCGGACATGGGCCATCTGGTGTTCCTGCCCGCTGGCGATGCGGCGTTGACACGCCGTGCGAAGAAGGCGAGCGGGCTGTCGGCGGTAGTGATCCGCTGGGCGCGGGCACGGCAGCGGTACGAACGGCAGGGGATTCTGGTCGAGGAACGCGCGCTGGAGCAGGCGGAGGAGCAGTGCCTCGCGGACGCCGATGCTCGCGAACGACGTCGCGAGCGGGACCGGGAACGGCGTGCGGTGCAGGACGTGGAGTTCCAGGGTGAGCTGTGCGCGGCGATCCTGCAGTTGTTCCCGGGCTGCCCGCGCGAGCGGGCGGAATCGATCGCGCGGCACGCTGGGAAGCGCGGCAGTGGCCGGGTCGGGCGGTCGGCCGCGGGGCGGGCGCTGGACAACCGCGCGGTGACGCTCGCCGTGGTGGCGTCCGTGCGCCACACGGACACGGCGTACGACGAGCTGCTGATGGCGGGCGCGCCCCGGGAGGAAGCGCGGAAGCAGGTGGCGGAGGACATCGATCGCGTGCTGCGGGTTTGGGAGGGTTGATCCGGCTACGGAAGCAGACCGTGGTCGCGGACGAAGACGCCGAACTCAGCGCCGGTGCAGGGCAGCCGCAGGTTCGTCGCACGCAGTGTGTCGATGAGGTTGCTCGCGCTGACCTCAGTCAGTTTGCCGTTCCTGCAGGCGGCGGCAAGCAGCCAGATCGTGCCATGCACGTCGAGACCGTGTGCCCGGCCGACCCGTACCGCGTCGCGGTCGTCCGTTATCACCGTTCCGCCGCATTGCTCAGCTGCCGCGAAGCTCACCAACGCCTCCCCCGAGTCCAGTGGGAGAATGACCAACCATGCGAGGTCAAGCGCATCGGCCAACTCCGGGTAGTCGACGGCGCCTTGACGCAGCTCCTGTTTAACTACCTCAGTCGTGCCGCACGTCTCCGCGATAACCAGGTCACACAGCACGTCGAGGCGATCAGCGCGGGCGAAGTGGGACAGGACGGTCGTGTCGAAGATCAGCGACGGCTGCGCTGTCACGGGGCATGCCCCTGGTCGTCACGCGTCGGAAGATCCTCCAGCGCGAGCTGGCCGTGCATGAGTTCGACCGCTCGCTCCGAGGTGATCAGGTCCCGGCCCCACGCCTGAATGACAGCGTGGGCGTAGCTTGGCGGCACCGTCACGGATTCGAGGTCCGTCTGCGGCGCCCAGCCAAGAGCTTCCATGAACTCAGCGCGCGTCGGGTTCGCGAATCGCAGGCGACGGGCTCCGGCGGCATCGAACGCGCCGGCCAACTCAGCCTGCCGGACGGCCATCGACCAGGAGATTCGATACTCCGCGGCTATTCTGATCAGCAAGCTCCGCACGTCAGCCTGTTCGTTCGAGAACTGCTTCGCGAAGAGTTCGCGAGGTGCCAGAAACTCTGCTGCGAAGGCATCGACAACCCTTTCCCGATCCTCTCGGGAGGAAGCGACACCAAGGTCACTGGAGTACTCATCGCCAAGTACGAGATGGCCGAGCTCGTGCGCTGCGGTTGCCCTGCGACGTCCGGGATCCGTGATCCGGCTGACGACGGCGACCGCGAGATCCCCGTCGACCAGCGACGCACCCTCGCCTGGCAGGTCAGTCACTAATACAAGCTGTCCTGCCTGCTCACACACCGCCATCACTGTCTCAATCGGTTCGAGCGGCTTTCCGATTCGCTCACGAAGCCACAGAGCGGCCTCCCGCGCCGAATCCAGGTTCTCGACAGGTTCTTCGTAGACCATCGGCCGGGTTGGTTGAAGCAGCCCCGTCTCGACGAGTTGCCTGACATCCTCGCGCCATTCCAGAAGCTTGGCTTCCAACCAGTACGCCTGCTGATCGACGTCAGTCTGGGCTTCCTCGGCGAGTTGCGCGCGCCGGGACAGCACGAGCGGCCGATCCTCAAGGAACTGCTCCATCGGGACGCCGAGCACCGCGCTGAACCGAGCCAACTCCAGCGCGTCGACACGGCGTGCTCCCGCTTCGATCTTGGCGAGCATCGTGCGGTCCAAGCCGACCGCTCGAGCAAGCCCGATCTGCGACATGCCAGCGGCTAAGCGGCAGTCCCGAATACGCTCGCCAATCTCAGTCCAGCTCACATCTCCCATGGTCGTGCGATTTTCGCACATGTCAAGTACTATACAGCGCGACCACCCGACATTGGCTAACGCGCTAATCGGTATCAGAGGTAAAACTCACCGCGATTAGAGTGCTACCCGCGCCAACAGGGGCGGGACTCGCCGGGCTGGAAGTCGGAACTCGCGGCACCAAAGCGAGGAACTCGCGGGCTCAGGCGCGGCGGCGCTTCTCGTGGCGCCGGTAGGTCGACACCGCGCGGGAGTCCGGAAGCCAGAAGCGCCACGGCGTGTCCTTCGCCGCCGCGACACCGACACGCGGCCCGCTGCGGATGCGTTCGTCCGCCACCGGCTCCGCCTCGTAGAGCCGCACGGACGACGCCCCGTCGGTGAGGTCGACGCCGTTGTGCTCCCGGACAAGCCCCAACGCCGATGCCAGCCGCGCGGGCCCGCGCGCGAGGTCGTGATGGTTGCGCGCGGCGGGCCTGCGCTGCTGAGCCAGCTCGATGCCTGACGTGATCTCGCCCGCCCGAAGCAGCACCGCGCCGGGCACGCCGTCGGTCAGGCACACGATGTTGGCGCAGAAGTGCATCCCGTAGACGAAGTACACGTACAGGTGACCCGCCGGTCCCCACATGACGTCGTTGCGGGCGGTCCTGCCCCGGTAGGAGTGGGACGCCGGATCGTCCAGCCCCCGGTAGGCCTCGACCTCCACGATCCGGGCGGCCACGGTGCCCTCGGACGTCGTGGACTCCAGGGTGCAGCCGAGCAGGCGCGCGGCGGCCTCGACCGGGTCGATCGCCAGCTCGGCACGCGGCATCAGGTCGGTGGTGACATCACGGTGTGGCGACACGCGGCGAGCCTACGTCGTCGCCATGCCGGCGTGCGCACCGCTCCGTGCGCGTTGATCTTTCGCTTGCCGGAGTCGAGCGTCGCGTCCCGAGAGAGTCGTGCGGTCCAAGGTGCCCGGCCAGACCACCGCGCCGCCCGGGGCCAGCCGCGCTACTCGCCACTCCAGGCGCGGGCGTCCGCGACCCGCTTCTCCACCCGACCGAGCTGCTCCGCGACCCGGGCGGGGGCGGTGCCACCGTGGGCGTCACGGGAGGCGATCGACCCGGCCACCGTCAGCACCTCGCGCACGGCGGGTGTCAGCGCGGGGTTGATGCCCGCCAACTCGTCGTCGGTCAGCTCGTCGAGCCCGACGTCGCGGGACTCCGCCACCCGGACGCACTCCCCCGACGCCTCGTGCGCGACCCGGAACGGCACGCCTTGGCGCACCAGCCACTCCGCGATATCCGTGGCCAGCGTGAAACCGGCGGGAGCAAGCGAAGCCATCCGCTCGGTGTGGAACGTGAGCGTGCCGACCATCCCGGCGATCGCGGGCAGCAGCAGCTCCAGGTGCGCGACCGAGTCGAACACCGGCTCCTTGTCCTCTTGCAGGTCCCGGTTGTACGCCAGCGGCTGCGCCTTCAACGTCGCCAGCAGACCGGTGAGATTACCGATCAGCTTCCCGGACTTGCCGCGCGTCAGCTCCGCGACGTCCGGGTTCTTCTTCTGCGGCATGATCGAGCTGCCGGTCGCCCAGGCGTCGTCCAGCGTGACGTAGCCGAACTCCGCGGTGTTCCAGATGATCACCTCTTCGGCGATCCGCGACAGATTCACGCCGAGCATCGCCACCGCGAACGCGAACTCCGCCGCGAAGTCCCGCGACGCCGTGCCGTCGATGGAGTTCTCCACCGCCGCGCCGAAGCCCAGGTCAGCCGCCACCGCCTCCGGGTCGAGCCCCAACGACGACCCGGCGAGCGCACCGGAACCGTACGGCGACTCGTCGGTGCGGGCGTCCCAGTCACGCAGCCTGCTGACGTCCCGCAGCAACGCCTGCGCGTGCGCGAGCAGATGGTGCGCCAGCAGCACCGGCTGGGCGTGTTGCAGGTGCGTGCGTCCGGGCATCACGGCGTCAGGGTGGGCCTTGGCTTGCGTGACCAGCGCGTCCACGACGTCCAGCGTGCCCGCGGTGACCCGGCGCGCGGCGTCGCGGAGCCACATCCGAAACTGCGTCGCCACCTGGTCGTTCCGCGACCGACCGGCGCGCAGCTTGCCGCCCAGCTCGACGCCCGCGCGCTCCAAAAGCCCACGCTCCAGCGCGGTGTGGACGTCCTCGTCGGCGATGGTCGGCGTGAACTCCCCCGACGCGACGTCCGTTTCGAGGGTGTCCAGCGCGGCCAGCATCCGCTCCAGCTCATCGGCGGTGAGCAGCCCAGCCGAGTGCAGCACGCGGGCGTGCGCGCGGGAACCGGCGATGTCGTAGGGCGCGAGCCGCCAGTCGAAGTGCGTCGAGGCGGACAGCTTCGCCATCGCCTCGGCTGGCCCGCTGGCAAACCGGCCGCCCCACAGCTTCACGTCGCCTGCCATCAGTCGGTCCCGGCTTCCATCGCGGCCTCGTCCAACGACGTCTGCGTGTCGTGCGAAGCCTCCGGATTGGCCGTGATCCGGTCGGCGCCCCCAGCGGGAAGCTCGCCGAACAGTGTGCCGTTCTCGACGAGGACCTGGCCCTGGTCGAGCGGCTGTTCGGCGTAGAACTCGAGCTTGTGGCGCGAGTCGGCGATATCGAGGTTGCGCATGGTCAGTTGCCCGATCCGGTCGGTGGGACCGAACGCGGCGTTGGACACCTTCTCCATCGACAGCTTCTCCGGGTGGTACGAGAAGTTCGTGCCTTCGGTGTTCAGGATCGTGTAATCCTCGCCGCGCCGCAGCCGCAGCGTCACCTCGCCGGTGACCAGCGACGCGATCCACCGCTGAATCGCCTCCCGCAGCATCAGCGACTGCGGGTCGAGCCAGCGGCCCTCGTAGAGCAGCCGCCCGAGCTTGCGGCCCTCGGAGTGGTAGTTGGCGATGGTGTCCTCGTTGTGGATCGCGTTGACCAGCCGCTCGTAGACGACCCAGAGCAGCGCCATGCCGGGTGCCTCGTAGATGCCGCGCGACTTGGCCTCGATGATCCGGTTCTCGATCTGGTCGGACATCCCGAGGCCGTGACGACCGCCGATGGCGTTGGCCTCCATGACCAGGGCGACCGGGTCGTCGTAGCGCTTGCCGTTGATCGCGACGGGACGGCCCGCCTCGAACCGCACGGTGACGTCCTCGGGCGCGATCTTCACCGCTGGGTCCCAGAACCGCACACCCATGATCGGCTCGACCGTCTCCAGCGAGACGTCAAGGTGCTCCAACGTCTTGGCCTCGTGGGTGGCGCCCCAGATGTTGGCGTCGGTGGAGTACGCCTTCTCCGCCGGGTCGCGGTACGGCAGGTTGTGCTCGGTCAGCCACTCGCTCATCTCCTGCCGACCGCCCAGCTCGCGCACGAAGTCCGGGTCCAGCCACGGCTTGTAGATGCGCAGCTCCGGGTTGGCCAGCAGGCCGTAGCGGTAGAACCGCTCGATGTCGTTGCCCTTGAACGTCGAGCCGTCGCCCCAGATATCGACACCGTCGGAGTGCATCGCGCGGACCAGCATCGTGCCGGTCACAGCGCGGCCGAGCGGCGTGGTGTTGAAATAGGCGCGACCGCCGGAACGCAAGTGGAACGCGCCGCAGGCCAGGGCCGCGAGGCCCTCCTCGACGAGCTGCGGCTTGAGGTCCAGGATGCGGGCGATCTCCGCGCCGTACTCCTTCGCACGATCGGGGACACCGTCGATGTCGGACTCGTCGTACTGCCCAATGTCGGCGGTGTAGGCGCACGGAATCGCACCCTTCTCGCGCATCCAGGCCGCGGCCACAGAGGTGTCAAGCCCGCCGGAGAAGGCGATGCCGACGCGCTCTCCCTTGGGCAGGGACATCAAAACCTTGCTCAATTTCCTCTTCCTTCGCTTCTGAGTCAGTCGTCGTGGGTGTGGCCGCGTGCGTTCCCGCCGCCCGCCCCATCGGCCAATGAGGTGAGGAGGCTGGCGAGCGCGTCGCCACCGGCCGGGTCGCGGGCGATCACCATGACGGTGTCGTCACCCGCGATGGTGCCGAGGACCTCGCCGAGCGCGGCACGATCGATCGCGCTCGCCAGGAACTGCGCCGCGCCGGGCGGGGTGCGCAGCACGGTTATGTTCGCCGAGCCTTCGGCCGACACCAAAAGCTCGCCGAGCAGCCGGGACAGCCGTGACGTCCCACCTTGCACGCCCTTGACCGGGCTGCCGTCCTCCGGGATGACATACACGGGCGCGCCGCCGTCGGCCGCGCGCAGCTTCACCGCGCCCAGCTCGTCGAGGTCCCGCGACAGCGTCGCCTGCGTGACCTCGATGCCGTCCGCCGCGAGGATCTTGGCGAGCTCGGTCTGGCTCCGGATGCCCCGGGTCGAGACCAGTTCGATGATCCGCGCCTGCCGCCCCGCTCTGGTCATCGGCTCAGCAACCACACCAGCAGTGCCTTTTGGGCGTGCAACCGGTTCTCGGCCTCGTCCCACACCGCGCTGGCCGGGCCGTCGATCACCTCGTCGGTGATCTCAGCGCCCCGGTGCGCGGGCAGGTCGTGCAGCACGATGGTGTCGTCCTTGCCGGTCTTGGCCAGCAGCTCCGAGTTGACCTGGAACGGCCGGAACGGCCCCACCCTGTCCTTGCCGTCGTTCTCCTGTCCCATCGACGTCCACGAGTCGGTAGTGACGACGTCGGCGCCGTCGACCGCCGCGACGGGGTCGGTGAAGACGCCTACCGAGCCGCCGGTGTCCGCCGCCCGTGCCCGCACCAGATCCAGGACCCACGGCAGCGGGTGGAATTCCGCCGGCGCGGCGATCCGCACATGCAGGCCAGCCGTGACACCGCCGAGGAGCAGCGAGTGCGCCATGTTGTTGGCGCCGTCACCGAGGTAGGTCAACGTCTGCCCGGCGAGGGTGCCCTTGCGCTCCCGGATCGTTTGGAGATCCGCGAGCACCTGGCAGGGGTGGAACTCGTCGGTGAGCGCGTTGACCACCGGGACGGTCGCGGCGTCGGCGAAGTGGTTCATCCGCTCCTGCGCGAACGTCCGCCACACCACGCCGTCGACGTACCGGGACAGGACCCGCGCGGTGTCCTCGATAGTCTCCTCGCGGCCGAGCTGCATCGCGCGACCGTCGACGACGACGGCATGACCGCCGAGCTGCGCGATACCGACCTCGAACGAGAACCGGGTGCGGGTGGAGTTCTTCTCGAAGATCACCGCGACCGCGCGCGGGCCCTCGAGAGTGCGGGTGCCGTACGGGTCCGCCTTCAGCGTGTCGGCGAGGTCGAGTACCTCGGCCTGTTCGGCGGGAGTGAGGTCGTCGTCCCGCAAGAAGTGGCGTGGCATGTCAGCTCTCCTGTCCGGCTTGAAGTCCGTGATCGAGTGCGGCGGGCAGCGCCGCGAGGAAGTCCACGACCTGCCGCTCGGTGATGATCAGCGGTGGAGCGAGCCGGATCGTGTCCGGTCGCACTGGGTTGACGAGATAGCCCGCCCGTTGCGCGGCGGTGGCCACGGCGGGCGCGACCGGCTTCGTCAGGCCGATGCCTTGCAACAGCCCGGTCCCCCGCACCTCGGACACCAGCGGGTGGTCCAGCTTGGCCACACCCGCCGCGAGGTCCTTGCCCAGTGTGTCGACGTGGTCCAGCAGCCCGTGTTCGCGGATGGTGCGAATCACCGCGAGGCCCGCCGCGCAGGCGATGGGGTTGCCGCCGAACGTCGTCCCGTGCTGGCCAGGCTTGAGCAGTTCGCCCGCCTCGCCGACACCGATCACCGCGCCCAGCGGAAGGCCGCCGCCGAGTCCCTTGGCCAGCGTGATGACGTCCGGCGTCACGCCAGCCTGCTGGAAGGCGAACCAGCTGCCGAGCCTGCCGATCCCGGTCTGCACCTCGTCCAGCACCAGCAGGGCGCCCGCGTTCGACGTGATCTCCCGCGCGGCTTGCAGGAACCCGTCGGGTGCTGGCACGACGCCGCCCTCGCCGAGCACCGGCTCGATGAACACCGCGGCGGTGTCACCGTCCACAGCGGACTCCAGCGCGGCGGCGTCCCCGAACGGCACGTGCGTGACGTCGGGCAGCAACGGCTCGAACGGTTCCCGTTTGGATGGTTGCCCGGTGACACTCAGCGCCCCCATGGTGCGGCCGTGGAAGCCACCGTCGCAGGCGACCAACTTCGACTTGCCGGTGAGCCGGGTGATCTTGGTCGCGCCCTCGACGGCTTCCGCGCCCGAGTTGCAGAACAGCACCTTGCCGCTCAGCCCCGCGACGTCGAGCAGCGTCTCGGCAAGCGAGAGCGCGACCGGGTTGATGTAGAGGTTCGACGTGTGCCCGAGCGTGGCGACCTGCTCAGACACGGCCTTGACCACGGCCGGGTGAGCGTGGCCGAGCGCGTTCACCGCGATGCCGCCGACCAGGTCAAGATACGGCGTGCCGTCGGCGTCGAACACGGTCGCGCCCTCACCCCGGACCAGCTCCAGCGCGGGCGTGCCGTAGTTGTCCATCATCGCGGCCTGCCACCGCTGCTGCGCCGTCATGCCCGCTCCTGTTCCGGCAGCACCATCGTGCCGACTCCGCTCGACGTGAACACTTCCAACAACACCGAGTGCGCGAGCCTGCCGTCGATCACGTGCGCCCGCCCCACGCCGCCGCGCACCGCGTGCACGCACGCCTCCATCTTCGGGATCATGCCGCTGGCCAGGCCGGGCAGCATCTCTTCGAGCCGATCCACTCGTACCTTGTCGATCAGCGACGACCGGTCGGGCCAGTTGGCGTAGAGGCCTTCGACGTCGGTGAGTACGACGAGTTTCTCCGCGCCCAGTGCCGCCGCGAGCGCACCGGCCGCCGTGTCCGCGTTGACGTTATGCACGACGCCGTTCGCGTCCGGGGCCACGGTGGACACAACAGGGATGCGGCCCGCGTTGACGATGTCCAGCACCGCGTCGGGATTGACGCTGGTGACCTCGCCGACGAGTCCGATGTCGACGTGTTCGCCGTCCACTGTGGCCTGCTTGCGGGTGGCGGTGAACAGGTGTGCGTCCTCGCCGGAGATGCCGACCGCGTAGGGGCCATGGGCGTTGATCAGACCAACCAGCTCGCGGCTGACCTGCCCGGTGAGCACCATGCGGACGACGTCCATCGTCTCCGGCGTCGTGACGCGCAGGCCCCCGGTGAACTCGCCGTCGATGCCGAGACGGTCCAGCATCGCCGAGATCTGCGGGCCGCCGCCGTGCACGACGACCGGCCGGATGCCCGCGAGCCGCAGGAACACCATGTCCTGCGCGAACGCTTGCTTCAGCTCGTCGTCGATCATGGCGTTGCCGCCGTACTTGATCACGACGGTCGCGCCGTGGAATCGCTGCAACCACGGCAGCGCCTCGATCAGCACTTCCGCCTTTTGCCCCGCCGTGGCGAGCCGAGTGTCGGCGAGAATGGTCTGTTCGCTTGGGGTCATGACGAGTACGCGCTGTTCTCTTCGACGTAGCCGTGGGAGAGGTCGGTGGTGTAGATCGTGGCCGCGTGGTCGCCGTCGCCGACACCGATCGCGATCTCGACGTGCGGACCACTGAGATCCACAGTGGAGCGATCCTGCGCCGGGACACCGTCGGCCAGCAGCGGGACGTCGTTGATCGTGATCGACAGCATCGACGGGTCGACCCGCGCGTCGCTGCGGCCCACGGCCATGGCGACCCGGCCCCAGTTCGGGTCGGAACCGAACAGCGCGGTCTTGACCAGGTTGTCCTCCGCGACGGTGCGTCCGATTCGGACGGCGTCCCCGTCGCTGGCCGCGCCCGTCACGGTGATGTCGACCAGCTTGGTCACGCCCTCGGAGTCGGCCTGCAACTGCCGCACCAAACTCATGGAGACGTCGGTGAGCGTGCTGATGAAGTCGTCCAGCGACGGGGTGACACCACTCGCGCCGGAGGCGAGCAACAGCACGGTGTCGTTGGTGGACGTGCCGCCGTCGACGTCCAGCCGGTCGAACGTCGCCTTCGTCGCCGCCCGCAGCGCCGTGTCCAGCGCCTCCCCGCTGAGCGCAGCGTCGGTGGTGATCACGGACAGCATCGTGGCCAGGTTCGGCGCGAGCATCCCCGCGCCCTTCGCGAAGCCACCGACGCTCCAGCCGCCCGGATGACTGGCATTGGCCTGTTTGGGTCGCGAGTCGGTGGTCATCACGGCGGTCGCGGCGTGCAGCGCCGACTCCGGACTGCTGGACAGCGCCGACGTCGCCGTATCAACCCCAGGCAGCAGCGCGTCCATAGGCAGCCGCTCGCCGATCAGGCCGGTGGAGCACACCGCGACCTCGATGGCTCCGACCTCCTGCTCGTCGCTGGTCAACGCCTCGGCGACCTTCTCGGCGGTGGCGTGCGTGTCCTGGAAGCCTTCGGGGCCGGTCGCGGCGTTGGCGCCGCCGGAGTTCAGCACCACCGCGCGCAGCCTGCGCTCGGTGAGCACCTGCTGCGACCACAGCACCGGCGCGGCCTTGACGAGGTTGCGGGTGAACACGCCAGCCGCGTCCTGCTTAGGGCCATCGTTGACGACAAGGGCGAGGTCGAGTGCCCCACTGTCTTTGATCCCCGAGGCGATGCCGGACGCGCGAAATCCGGCGGGCGTGGTGACGCCGCTGTCGGTGGACACGCCGGGTACTGCGATTGGCTCGACGGTAGTGGTCACATCGGTCACGGTGCGACTCCTGTCGTGGGTAGTCCTGCGGTTTCCGGCAGGCCGAGCGCGAGGTTCATGCACTGCACCGCGCCACCAGCCGTGCCCTTGGTGAGGTTGTCGATGGCCGCGATGACGACCAGCCTGCGGGTGTCGACGTCCACCGTGACCTGTATGACGACGTTGTTCGAGCCAACCGTCGCCGCCGTCGTCGGCCAGGAGCCCTCCGGCAACACGTGCACGAACGGTTCCTCGGCGTACGTCTTGGCGTAAATCGCACGGACAGCGTCAGCGTCCATGCCGGCGGTGAGCGGCGCGCTCGCGGTGGTGAGAATGCCGCGCGGCATCGGCGCGAGCACCGGCGTGAACGACACCGACACGCGCTGCCCCGCCGCACGGCTGAGGTTCTGGGTGAACTCGGGCGTGTGCCGGTGCGCTCCGCCGACGCCGTAGGCACTGACCGAGCCCATCACCTCGGCGCCGAGCAGGTGCGGCTTGAGCGCCTTGCCCGCCCCGGAGCTGCCGGTAACCGACACGACGGTGACGTCCGGCTCGATCAGCCCGGTATGCAGCGCCGGCGCGACGGCGAGGGTGCCGCCGGTCGGGTAACAGCCGGGCACGGCGACGCGACGCACGTCCCGGAGCGCGCCGCGCTGGACGCTGCCGTCCGGTAGCGGCAGTTCGGGCAGTCCGTATGGCCAGGCGCCCGCGTACTCGCCGCCGTACCAGCGGTGCCATGCGTCGGCGTCGGTGAGCCGGTGGTCAGCACCGAGGTCAACGACCAGGGTGTCGTCGCCGAGTTGCCCGGCGAGCTCGGCGCTGTGGCCGTGCGGCAGGGCGAGGAACACCACGTCGTGGCCGCGGAGCGCTTCGGGCGTGGTGTCGGCGAGCGTTCGATCAGCGAGCGGCGTGAGGTGCGGGTGATGTTGCCCCAGCGGGGTGCCCGCGTTCCCGCCCGCGGTGAGCGTGCCAATGCGCACGTCGGGGTGGGTGAGCAGCAGGCGCAGAAGCTCGCCCCCGGCGTATCCGCTTGCCCCTGCAACAGCGACCGTAACCGTCATGTGTATGAGTATGCACTACCATGCAAAGCTACTCAAATCGATTTCGGGTGCGTTGTGTCACTGGCGCGGTGTGGAATGTGAGCGATTCTGGTCGTTCAGACGACCACAACTGCTCACGTTCCCGCCTTGTGACGCCGGGCGCGACGTCACTCACGGGTGTAGTGGCGGACCTTGTCCTCATCAAGGGTGACGCCGATGCCGGGGCCGCTCGGGACATGCAGATTCCCGTCGCGGTACTCGAGCCCTTCGGCGACGACGTCGTCGGCGAGCAGGAGGGGACCGAACAGCTCGCTCCCTTCGGTGACCTCGGGCAACGCACCGTACAACTGGGCGCTCGCCGCGGTGCCGATGGAGCTCTCGATCGTCGTCCCGCCGTGACAGCCGATACCGGCCGCGGCCGCGATGTCCGCGACGCGACGGACCATCGTGAGACCGCCCGACTTCGGGATCTTCAGGGCGAAGACGTCGGCGGCGGCCGCGCGTGCCAGCGAGAAGGCGTCCTGCGGACTCCACACGCTCTCGTCGGCCATGATCGGGATCTGAAGCAGCGCACTGAGCCGCGCGAGCGCGTCGACGTTCCACCCAGGAACCGGCTGTTCCACCAGTTCGATTCCGCCCGCTTCCAGTTCCGGCAGCCATCGCGTCGCCGCCAGCTCGTCCCAGGCGCAGTTCAGGTCCACTCGCAGACTGGTGCGCTTCGCGAGCGCCCGCGTCACGTCCAGGACGCGCGCGACGTCGCGCGCGGGCGCTTCCGCACCCATCTTCAGTTTGAAGCTGGCGTGCAGCCCCGCGTCGAGCTTGCCTTCGATCTCGTCGATGACGACCTTGGCGTCGTCGGCGCCAAGCGCCCACGTCACCGGGATCGTCTCCCGATAAAGCCCGCCGAACAGGTCGTAGACGGGGACGCCGAGCGCCTTGCCCCAGGCGTCGAACAACGCCATCTCGACCGAGGCCTTGGCGAACGGGTTGCCGTGGACGAGTCGGTCCATCTCGCGGCGCAGCGACTCCACCTGGGTGGCGTCCCGCCCAGTCAGGCACGGCCCGAGGTAGGTGTCGATGGCCACCTTAATGCCCTCGATGGACTCGCCACCCCACCACGGCCCGCCGGGGACGACGGCCTCGCCGATTCCCTCGATCCCCTCGGCGGTGCGCACCCGGACCAGCACGTAACTCTGGTGGTCGATCGTCAGTGACGAGAACCGGTGCTGTCGCCGCAGCGGCAGGTCGATGATGGCGGTGTTGACGGACTCGACGGTGAGCCGGGTCATCGCGAAAGGGGCTCCTTAACGTAGTCGGCGCTGGTCCATGCGCGGGCCAGAGTCAGCTGACACGCGCGCCCGTGAGATGCGCGGCATAGAAGTCGAGCGTCTTGGACCAGGAGTCCGTTGCCGCGCCGGTGTTGTCGCTGTCCTCGATGAGCCCGCTCAGAAAGCCATGCCCCGCACCCGGGTAGATCTCGTCGCCGTAGCTGATGCCGTGCGCACGCACCTCGTCCGAGAATTCGCGCACCTCATCGAGGTCGATGTAGTCGGCATCGCCCCAGAACGACAGGATCGGTCCCTGGATGGCGTTGACGATGTCTATCGGACGTGGGGCTTGGTTGGGCCCGCTCCTGCTCTTCGGGAACGCGTAGTAGCACACGGTCGCCAAGTCGTCGAGCCGGGCACACAGGTCGAGGGCGAACGTGCCGCCGAGACAGAACCCGAGCTGCCCCACCGTCGACGTCCGCGAGTCCGCGTGTTGGCGCAACCACCCGATCGCGGATTCCAGATCGGACAGTGCCTGATGTTCGTCGAGCCGGTCCCAGCGGGCGAACGCCGCGTCTCGGGTGACCTCCGGCAGCGGACCGAGCCGGAAGAACATATCCGGCAGCAGCGCGACGTAGCCCGCGCCGGCGAGCCGCTCCGCCAGGTGCTGGTAGAACGGTGTCCGCCCGTAGATGTCCGAGATCAGCAGGATCCCTGGGCCGCGCCCGCGCTCTGGACGGCAGCACGACCCCGGTAGCCGCTCCCCCGACGCCAGCGAAATCCCGACCTCCTCTCGCGCGACCCCGGGAACCGGCTTGTCGACATCTTCCGGATGACACATATAACCTCCCCCGAGCGCCGTTACCCCGCCGGCTTGAGCCGGAACTCGTGGGACGTGGTGAAGAAGGGCTTTGTCATCCCGCGCGCATCCATCTCCTCAGGCGAGTCGTGCTCCCGCAGGGTCAGGATCAGCTCGGGCTTGACCGCACTGGCGACGTCCGAGTCGAGATACCGGTCGCCTTCGAAGTACAGCTGGGTCGTCAGCGGCGTGTAGCCATCGGCGGAGACGATGAAGTGCAGGTGCCCCGGCCGGAAGTCGTGCCAGCCCGCCGCCTTGAGCAGTTCCTCCATCGGTCCACCGCGTGGCAAGTGGTAGTACGGCGGCACGATGGTGCGGACCTCGAACTCGCCGTTCTCGTCGGTGGTCATCTTGCCCCGCAGGTTGAACGGCGGCGGCTCCTGCTGGATGTTCGAGTAGTTGGTGTCAGCGTCCGCCTGCCACATGTCCAGCACCGCGCCGGGTATGGGATCACCGCTCGTGGAACGTACGGTCCCGGACAGGATCAGCGGATCACCCTTCTCATCCTCGCGCATCGGCAACACGTACGGGCGCTCCAGCCATGGCGCGTCCGGGACGTAGTACGGCCCCATGATGGTGCCGCCCTCACCCTGGTTCAGCTGCTCCACCGTGTGCTCGAAGAACACGTCGGTGAACAGCGGCCACTCCCCGGCCTCGCCGACCCGGATGAGGTAGTTCACCGCCGCGCGGTACTCGTCGTAGGTCACTTCATGCTTGGCGATCGCATCGTTGATCCGGTTGACGAGGTCACCCACAACGGTCGCGACACGCTCGGTAGTCATGATCAGCTCCTTTCCGGCCGAGCGCCGGGTACCGCTATGGCGCTCGCGCCGCTGGTTCGGTGGTCGTGCGAGACGTCAGCGGTCGCCGTCCGGGTTGAACAGATCGGGCACGGTCCAGCCGTCCAGGTCGTACTCGGCCATGCACTGCTCGGCGAAGCCAGTCATGTCGTCGGCCATGCCGGACTCCTGGGCGGCGAACAGCAACTCGGCGCGCACGCCCTCGTGGTTGCCGGAGTAGTTGCGCTCGTACAGTTCGTGCCTGCCGCCGAACTCGGTGCCGATGGAGTCCCAGATCAGTTTCATCAGCTTGATCCGCTCGACGGCGTCCATGTCGTCCGTGCCGCGCAGGTAGCGGTCGAGGTACGGCCGGATCTCCGGCGACTTGAGGTCCTTGACGTGCGAGGGCAGGTAGATCAGCCCGCTGCCGAGGTCCTGCAGGATGATCTCGCGGATGCGCGGATACCCGACCGTCATGAACCAGCGGTACGCCAGTCCGTAGTCCAGGTGCGGCAGCACCGCACCATCGACCCATTCGTCCGGCCGCGCGCACATCGCGTCCGAGATCGCCCAGAACATGTTGCGCCAGCCAATGACCTCGCCGACGCGGGTCTGGATCCCTCGGAAGTCTTTCGTGCCGGTCGCCGCGACGCCCTTCAACAGCAAGCCAGCGATGAAGTCGAGCTTGACGGCGAGCCGGGTCACGCCGTGGAAGGTGAATCGGTGCAGGAAACCCGAACCTGGGAAGAAGGTGCTCGCCTTCTCCGGGTCACCGTAGATGAACACGTTCTCCCACGGGATCTTCACCTTGTCCAGCACGAAGATCGTGTCGTTCTCGTCCAGCCTCGACGACAGCGGGTAGTCGAACGGACTGCCCATCTGGTCGGCTGTCTGCGCGTAGGACGCGCGGCAGATCAGCTTCATCCCGGGCGCGTTCATCGGAATCGTGCACACCAGCGCGAACTCCCGCGTCTTGATCGGGAGCCCGTAGTGGGCGATGAAGTTGTAGTGCGTGATCGCAGAGCCGGTCGCCACGACCTTCGCACCGGAAGCGATCAGGCCGTCGTCGCGCTCCTCTTCGACATGCACGAAGACGTCCTTCACCTCGTCGGGCTGCCGGTTGCGGTCGACGGGCGGGTTGATGATCGCGTGGTTCCAGTAGAGCAGCCGCTCCTGTGACTCGGTGTACCAGCGACGCGCGTTCTCGCTGTACGGCTCGTAAAACTCGGCGTTCGCGCCGAGCGTGCCGAGAAAACTTGCCTTGTAGTCCGGGCTACGGCCCAGCCAGCCGTAGGTCATCCGCGCCCACTCGGCGATGGCGTCGCGGTCAGCGTAGAGATCCTCCCGCGAGCGCGGAGTACGGAAAAATGGATGCGTGATACCGCCGTTACCGGTGTCGGTTGGCGCCGTGACGACCGACTGCTTCTCCGGATCGTGGAGGGCGTCGTACAGTCGTGCCGTCATGCGCGCCGCGTTGCGGAAGGCCGGGTGTGTGGTCACGTCCTTGACCTTCTCGCCGTAGATGAAGACGTCCCTGCCATCGCGCAAGCTCTCCAGGTACTCATCACCCGTCATCGGACGCTTGGCACGATTGGCCATCCTTTCGGCTGCGGTTTCCTGCTGTGTGGTCACTTTCCGCTCCCTTCACGCGGATAACTTCGGCGTGATCAGCTGGACGGGAACCACGACAGGCCGGGGTAGTCGGCGGACTCCAGCCACGGAACCTCGGCGAACGCGGAACCGAGATGACGGAACTTGCCGCAGTAGAACACCAGCGGCTCGCCACCGCGATGCTCGATGTTGACGACCTCACCCAGATACAGCACGTGGTCACCACCGTCGTAGCTGCGCCACGGGGTACACGCGATCGCGGCGAGCGACCCAGCCAGCCGCGGCGCCAATTCGCCGCCAGGCCACTCCCACCGCACCGGATCGGACATCGGCTTGCCCGCGAAGTTCAGCGCCACGTCGTCCTGCGAATCACGTAGCACGTTGACCGTGAACGGCCGATCGTCGAGGTACTTGCAGATCTTGGTGTCGCGATCCAGCGATACCAGCACGAGCGGCGGCTCAAGGGATACCGCGGTGAACGCGTTGACCGTGGCTCCGTGAGCCTCGCCGTCGGCTTCCACGGTGACGACCGTGACACCAGTCGCGAAGTAGCCGAGGCATGTTCGCAGCGATCGTGAGTCGATCCGCACGGCGACGTCCCGCCAATCTGTACGCATTGCGTATAGTTTGGACGCTATCCGGTCACATACGTTAGTGTGGTGCAGGCCACACTGGGTGTCAAGCCGAACGGAGTCGCCTCGTGGTCGACCGGTTCAACAGGCATAACAGGAGGACCGGATGCTCTTTCACGTCGCGATGCGGGTGAATCTCCCGCCCGACCTCGATCCCCAGATCGCGGACGAACTCAAGCGCGCCGAGAAGCAACGAGCGCAGGAGCTGCAGCGTGCGGGTACGTGGCGGCATCTCTGGCGAGTCGCGGGCCGGTACGCGAACATCAGCATCTTCGACGTCGACTCGCACGAGGAACTCCACGACATCCTCTCGAGCCTGCCGTTGTTCCCCTACCTCGATATCGAGGTGACTCCGCTGGCGCGGCACCCGTCCGCACTGCCGGAGTCGTGAGAGCACCGGGCTAGTCCACAGGGACGCGATCGTCGCCGAGGACGCCGGTCACAGCCCTCATCCGTCCTGCTCACGGGGCTCCAGTACGAACTCAACGGTGGCAAGGCGGAACGGGGCTGATACGCCGTAGCGCGTCGCCTCGTCCTCGTCGTCGATCTCCCGGAACTCGCGGATCAGACTCCGCTTCACCGCGAACACCGCGTCGCCGTCGATGTAGGGACTGTCGGCGACGAACACGTGGGTGGTGACCGGGATATGGCCGTCAGCGCTGACGATGAAGTGGATGTGCGCCGGGCGGTAGGGGTGTCGCCGCGTAGCGGTCAGCAGCCGGCCAACAGGGCCATCGGTCGGTATCGGGTAGTAGCTCGGCACTACGGTACGGAACCAGAAGGCGCCGTCGCCGTCGGCGGTGAACAGCCCACGACCGTTGCCCTCCGGCTGCACGTCCGGCTGCTGGACGTCGTAGAACCCTCTGTCGTTCGCCTGCCAGACGTCCAGCCACGCACCGGGCAACGACGTGCCGTCAACGGAACGCACCCGCCCGGTGATCACGCACGGCTCCCCGCCGCCGAGTAGGTCGATGCTGTCACCGAGCTCGCGTCGCGGTGACTCGACCACATGGAAAGGGCCGAGCACGGTCGACGCGGTGGCCTCGGGCGCTCCCCGTGCGTTGATCGTCTCCACCAGCATGGACACGCCGAGTACGTCGGAGAGCAGGATGAACTCCTGGCGTTTGTCGTCGCATTTTTGCCCCACGGCGGTCAGGAACTCGATGGCCCGCTCCCACTCCCCTAGCGTGGGCTCGACGTCCCGCACGAAGCCATGCAGGTGATGAACGAGGCTGCTCATCACGGTGCGCAACCGGGGATCGGGAGTGTCGGCAAAGCTGTCGACGACCGCGTCGGCGGCGTTGTCTTCGGTGAAATCGGTAGCCATGATCGCCCCTTTCCGACGATCGCGGGTGGCTCGCGGCTACAAGGTGGCTCCCAGGCGCGAGCTGATCTCTCCGGCGGCCTTGACGAGGATGGGCAGATACTCGTCGTGGATGGTCGCTAGGCTCACCGTGGCGGCATGGCAGGACATGCTCAGTGAGGCGACGACCCGATTCGTCGAGTCCCGCACCGGCGCGGAGAACGAGCGGACCCCTTCCTCGAGCTCCTGGTCCACCAGCGCCCAGCCCTGTTCCCGTACCGTCAGGAGGATCTCGCGGAGCCGGTCCGGATCGGTCGTAGTTCTCGGCGTCAGCGGGTGCAGCGTCACCTGCGCGAGGAAACGCTCGATCTCCCCGTCGGTCAGGCCTGCGAGCAGGACGCGCCCCATCGAGGTCGCGTACGCGGGTAACCGTGTCCCTGTCGTCAGCGTGATGCTCAGAACTCGCCCGGCGGGCACGCGCGCGATCTGCACCGCGTCCTCGCCGTCCAGTGCCGCCATCGAACACGTCTGCCCGGTCTTGCTGGTGACCTCTTCCATGTACGGCTGGGCGACCTCGGTGAGATCGATCGACGACAGGTACGCGTTGCCGAGTGCGAGCACGTGCGGCGTCAGCGAATAGAGCCTGCCGTCCCGCCGCAGATAGCCGAGCTCCTCCAAGGTCAGCGCGATACGCCGCACGGTCGGCTTACTCAACCCCGTCGCTTCGGCCAACGCGGAGATGCTCAGCTGCGGGTGATGGTCGGCGAAGGCCAGGATGACCGAAAGGCCCCGCTCAATGGACTGCACGTAGTCGCCGCGATTCTCCGGCTTCGCCATCGAGTTCTCCCGTGTGGCCGCTAAGGTGCCGAACCCATGTCACGCCTAGCGTAAAGCTTCGGTCACGAGTTGTGGCCGTACGGCAGGAAGATCGCTGGTCACGGCCTGGCCGTGACCAGCGTTCCTCAGCCGCGCAGGGTGGCGCCGTGGCGGTCGTTGGCGGCGGCGACGGCCGCGTCACGGACCTCCGTGGCTTCCTCATTCGTCAGCGTGCGGTCGGGATCACGCACCCGCAGCTTGAACGCCAGCGACCGCTTCCCCTCACCGACCTGCTCGCCGGTGTAGACGTCGAACAGCGCGACGTCCTCAAGCAACTCGCCACCGCCATGACGCAACGCATCCGCCAGGTCGGCTGCGGGCACCGACTCGTCCACCACGAGCGCGACGTCAAGCAGCACCGGCGGGTACGGCGACACCGACGGCCGCGGCCGCAGCTCGGCGACCGGAACGGCGTCAAGGTCCAGCTCCATCGCGACGGTGCGCTTCGGCAAACCCAGCGCCTCGATCACCTTCGGATGCAGCTCCCCGGCGAACCCGACGATCCGCTCCCCGACGTCGAGCCGCGCGCACCGACCCGGGTGCCAGGGCAACTCGTCGGCGGCCGACACGGTCAGTTCCACCCCGGACGCGGCGGCCACCGTGCGAGCGGCCTCGATCGCATCCGCCCAGGTCGCCTGCTCGCCGGGACCCCACCAGCCCGCGCGACGACGCAGGCCGGTCAGCACCACCGCGACGTGCAGCGGCTGGGCGGGCACGGCAGCCTCCAGCGTGGCGACCTCCTCATCGGACGGCCGACCAGCGACGCTGGGATCAGGCACAGCTGGCGCGTCGGGGCTCGGCTGGACGACCTGCCCGATGTGATACAGCGACAAATCCTTGAAGCCGCGGGAGACGTTGCGCTGCAACGTCTCCAACAGGCCAGGCAGCAGCATCGTGGCCAGCTCGTTCTTCTCCGCCTCGAGGGGGTTGAGAACGATCGACGTCCTGCGGCGCGGGTCGTCGTCGGCGAGGCCGAAGGCGTCCCACACCGAGCCGGACACGAACGGGAACGGCAGCACCTCGACGTAGCCCGCCTCGGCCAGCGCGCGGGACACGGCTCTACGCCTGCGCTGAGCCGGAGTCAGCCCCGACCCGGCTGGCGCGACCGGCAGCGTCGACGGAATGCTGTCGTAGCCTTCCAACCGCAGCACCTCCTCGACCAGGTCGGCGGGCTGCCGCAAGTCGGCGCGCCAGCTCGGTGGCTCCGCCAAGACGAGCGCGGTGCCATCGTCGGCGGTGTCGATGCCGACCTTGCAACCGATCTGGGTGAGTCGACGCACGGTGACGCCGCGCTCGTAGCGCACGCCAGCGGTCTCATCCGGCAACGAGATCGGCATCGCGATAGCGGGCAGGGGCGTCACGCCACCTTCGTCGGTCCTGCTGCCCTCGATCGTGCCCGAGCCGTAGTCACGCAGCAGCCGCGCCGCCATGTCGACCGCCGCCGCGCACACGGCCGGGTCGGCGTAGCGCTCGAACCGCTTCGCGGCCTCGGAGAACAGCTTGTGCCTGCGTGCGGTGCGGCTGATCGACGCCGGATCCCAGTGCGCGGCCTCCAGGAGCACGTCGGTGCTCTCCGGGGTGATCTCGGTGCTGGCGCCACCCATGGTGCCCGCGAGGGAGATGACGCCGGAGTCGTCACAGATCACGATGTCGTCGGGGTCGAGCTCGCGCACCACGTCGTCCAACGTGGTCAGCTTCTCGCCCTTCTCCGCGCGCCGCACCACCAGCTCGCCCTTCACGCTGCCGGTGTCGAAGGCATGCAGCGGCTGGCCGAGCTCCAGCATCACGTAGTTGGTGACGTCAACGGCGAGCGAGATCGACCGTATTCCGGCGAGCATCAGCCTGCGCCGCATCCACCACGGTGTCGGTGCGGACACGTCCAGTCCGGTCACCCTGCGCAGTACGAAGCGGTCGCAACCAGCGGGATCGGCGATGCTGACCGGCCAGGTGTCGCCCCGTGCGTCTTCCACCTCTCGCGCACCGGGGTCGGCGAACGGCAAGTCGAGCGCGCAGGACAGTTCCCGCGCCAGGCCACGGACGGACAACGCGTAGCCCCGGTCGGGGGTCGGCGCGAGGTCGAGCACGGTGTCGTCGAGGCCGAGCCGCTCACGGGCGTCGTCACCGGGGCTCGCGCTGTCACGCGGCAGCACCAGGATGCCGGTGTGGTCCTCGCCAAGCCCCAACTCGCGAGCCGAGCAGATCATGCCCTCACTGACGTGGCCATACGTCTTGCGCGCCGAGATCGTGAAGTCGCCAGGCAGCACCGCACCGGGCAGCGCCACAACGACAAGGTCACCTTCGGTGAAGTTGGTCGCACCGCAAACGATGCCACGGGTGGGCAATTTGCCGTCGGTGCTCTCCGGCTCGATGTCGCCGACCTCGACACGGCAGTAGCGGATCGGCTTCTTGAACTCGGCCAGCTCCTCAATGGCGGCGACCTTGCCGACCACGAGCGGACCGGTGACCGGGCCAAGCTCATCGACGCCTTCCACCTCGACACCGACGCGGACCAGCGCGTCCACCAGCTCGGTCGGACCAATGTCCGGACCGACCTCGAGGTGCTCGGTCAGCCAGCTGACAGGAACCCTCATGACGCCTCCGTATCCTGCGGGACACCCGCACCCGGTCGGCTTACCTGAGCGGAATGGCGAGTGTCGCTCATGACGCCTCCACTCCGAACGGCATGGTGAACCGCACGTCCCCCTCGACCATGTCGCGCATGTCCGGAATCCCGTTCCGGAACTGGAGCGTGCGCTCCAGGCCCATGCCGAACGCGAACCCGGAGTACACCTCGGGATCGACCCCGCAGGCGCGCAGCACGTTGGGGTTGACCATGCCGCAGCCGCCCCACTCGACCCAGCCGGGGCCGCCCTTCTTCTCCTCGAACCAGACGTCCACCTCGGCGGACGGCTCGGTGAACGGGAAGAAGTGTGGGCGCAGCCGCGTCTCCGACTTCTCGCCGAACATCGCCCGCGCGAAGGCGTCCAGCGTGCCCTTCAAGTGGGCCATCGTGATGCCCTTGTCCACCGCTAGGCCCTCGACCTGGTGGAACACCGGGGTGTGGGTGGAGTCGAGCTCGTCGGTGCGGTACGTACGGCCGGGACAGACGACGTAGACCGGCGGCGCGCGGTGTAGCAGCGTCCGCGCCTGCACCGGCGAGGTGTGCGTGCGCAGCACCAGCCTGGAGTCCTCCGGGGCGATGTAGAACGTGTCCTGCATCTGCCGCGCGGGGTGGTCCTTGCCGAAGTTCAGCGCGTCGAAGTTGAACCACTCGGCTTCCAGCTCGGGGCCCTCGGCGACCTCGTAACCCATGCCGACGAAGACGTCCGAGATGCGCTCGGCCAGCGTCGTCATCGGGTGGCGTGCGCCACGCGGGACGCGGTCCCACGGCAGCGTGACGTCGACGGCCTCCTCGCGCAGCATCCGTTCGTCCCGCTCGGCCTGCAGCACGGCCTTGCGTTCGTCGAACGCGGCCTGGATCGCCGCGCGCGCCTCGTTCACCCGCTTACCGGCGTCTGCCTTCTCGTCCTTCGGCAGCGATCCGATCTGCCGCCGCGCCACCAACACCGGCGCTTGGTCACCGAGATGTGCTGGCTTGACCGCGGCGAGCTGGTCGAGATCGGCCGCATCGGCGAAGGCGGCCTTGGCCTCATCGACCGCCGCGCTGAGCGCCTCCTGCGTCAGCACCTGTGTGTCGTCCGCTTTCGACATCGCGCTGTCTCACGACTCCTTGCGTCCCAGTTCTTCCCCTGCGATCGTGCCGCATGGTCGGTGACTCAGTGCGACCGGCCCCGCCGCCTACGACCTGGCTCGTTGTGCCCGTGCGCTGGCATAAAGGCAGACCGCGGCCGCCGTGGCCAGGTTGAGGCTTTCCGCGTCCCCGTAGATTGGCACGCGAATGGCACCATCGGCAGCCGATATTTCGTCGGCGGACAGGCCATGCGCCTCGTTCCCGAACACCCACGCGGTCGGTGTCGCCAGGTCCGTCGCCGTGTCGAGGTCATCGGAAGCCGAGCCGTCGGCGGCCACGAGCCGCAGGCCGTGCGCGCGACAGGCGTCATACACCGCGTCGACGTCGTGCTCTCGCGCGAGCGGGAGGTGGAACACGCTGCCGGTGGAAGCCCGCACGCACTTGCCGTTGTGGACGTCGACGGCGTCCCCCGCGAAGATCACGGCGTCCGCACCGGCCGCGTCGGCGACCCGGACGACGGTGCCCGCGTTACCGGGGTCGGCGATCCCGGCGAGCACGACGACCAGCCCGGGTGTACCGCGCAACGCGTCGTCCAACGCCATATCGAGTAACGAGCACACCGCGACGATGCCCTGCGGCGTGACGGTCTCAGACAGCAGCTCGGCGGCACGGGTGTCGATCTCGGATACCGTCACCCCTGCGTTCGTCGCCTGTGTCACCAGCTCGGCGTGCCGCCCCGCCGCCGCTTCGGTGACGAACAGCTCGTGCACCCGTTCGGGTACCCGCAACGCCTCGCGGACCGCCTGTGCGCCCTCAGCGAGGAACCGACCCGCCTGACGTCTGCCGCTACGCGACGTCAGCTTGCGCGCAGCGACGACCCGGGGCGTCCGATGGGTGAACACCCCGGGTCGTCGAGTCACGGACGTGTCGCTCAGGCCGACTTCTTGGCGTCCTGCGCGGGCACGTTCTGCTTGGCGAGCTCGGCCAGCGCGGTGAACGCGGCCTCGTCGCTCACGGCGAGCTCGGCGAGGATCTTGCGGTCCACCTCCACACCGGCGGCCTTGAGGCCCTGGATGAACCGGTTGTACGTGATGCCGTTGGCCCTGGCGGCCGCGTTGATGCGGGTGATCCAGAGCTGGCGGAAGTCTCCCTTGCGGGCCCTGCGGTCCCGGTAGGAGTAGGTGAACGAGTGGAGGTTCTGCTCCTTGGCCTTGCGGTACAGCCGCGAACGCTGGCCTCGGTAGCCCTTGGCCATCTCGAGAGTTGCGCGACGCTTCTTCTGGGCGTTCACCGCCCGCTTGACGCGTGCCACGGGTCCATCCTGTCGATTTCAGGGGGCGCTAGGGTCGCCCCGGGTGTACATCTGTCAGCGGTTGTCAGGCGTCAGGCTCAGCGGCGGCCGAGCAGCCGCTTGATCTTCTGGGCGTCACCGGCTGCGACGTCGGTCGTGCCCTCCAGCCTGCGGGTGACGCGGCTCGACTTCTTCTCGAGCAGGTGCCTACGGCCTGCCTTCTGCCTGCGGAGCTTGCCGCTGCCGGTCGTCTTGATGCGCTTGGCTGTGCCGCTGTGCGTCTTCTGCTTGGGCATTGCTGCCCCTCCTTCGATGTCCGTCTGCAACGGGCGGGCGGCTCACGCACGAGGCCGAGATCGGCCGTCCGGTTGCCCCGCGAGGCGCACCGGTGCGCGAACGATGTCGACGAGAGGAGGCTTTACTTGCCTGCCTTCGCCTTGGATTTGGAGCTTTTGTGTGGCGCGAGCACCATGATCATGTTTCGGCCGTCCTGCTTCGGGGCGGACTCGATCGTCCCGAGGTCGGCGACATCATCAGCCAGCCGCTGCAACAGCCGGAACCCCAGCTCGGGCCGCGACTGCTCGCGACCACGGAACATGATCGTGACCTTGACCTTGTTTCCCGCGCTGAGGAAGCGGGCGACGTGGCCCTTCTTCGTCTCGTAGTCATGCGGGTCGATCTTCGGCCGGAGCTTCTGCTCCTTGATCACCGTCTGCTGCTGGTTGCGGCGAGACTCACGGGCCTTCTGCGCACTCTCGTACTTGTACTTGCCGAAGTCCATGAGCTTGGCCACGGGTGGGCGCGCCTGCGGGGCGACCTCAACGAGGTCAAGGTCCGCTTCCTGCGCCAGCCGCAGGGCGTCCTCGATACGGACGATCCCGACTTGTTCGCCGTTCGGCCCGACGAGCCGAACCTCGGGAACGCGGATGCGCTCGTTGATGCGCGTGTCGGAGCTGATGGGGCCTCCTTGGTCTATGTCCTGTTCGTCTGCGTGACCCGGTGCCCCAAATACGTCGAGCCCCTGCTGCCTGACGGCAAACTGGGGCCCGCTTCCGATCGGTGCCGCATACACGGGCACCTCCGCCGACGGCATGCACCGCCGACGAGACCGGACCCGGCCACCGGGTGTGGTGACTCAGGTGGGAGCGGGGCTCCACTTGCTCACCCCCGATCTCTCAGGGGCTGGTCGCACATGGAAGGGTAGCAGACGTGCAGCACAACGATTCATCCTCCTCCGATTATTCCGAGCGTCGCTCGGGCGGCGCCACCCTTGGCGCCGGCGATTCCGAGCTCAGCTCACGCGAACTGGCGACGATCCCGAGCGTGGAGGTCATCAGCAGGGCGGCCGTCATGCTGCTGTCGGCATCGGCGGAGCGCCTGGGCCTCGCCGACGAGGACCCCGACACGAGCCCGCACCGTGACCTCGACGAGGCCCGTCGGCTGATCACGGCGCTCGCGGGCCTGGTCACGGCATCGGCGGAGTACCTCGGCGCGCACGCGGGGCCACTGCGCGACGGGCTGCAATCCGTGCAGCGCGCGTTCCGCGAGGCGTCGGCGGTGCCGGACGCCCCGGGCATGGGACCAGGTGAGAAGTACACCGGACCGGTGAGCTGAGCGGCATCCTGAGGGACCGGCGAAGCCGCCACGAGCCCGGTGAAGGTCCCACGACACACGCGGGCGGTGGTGCGCTGCGCGATCGCTCAAGCCAAGTGGCGGCGCAGGCCCCGCTGACCGCGCCACATCATCGCGGCGTGGTTGGCTCTCAGCACGGGTCGGAGCAGCGGCTCGAACGGCATGAGTGCACGTTTGCCCAACATGACATCTTGTTCGATCCACACCACCGTACGGTCGCCGTGTTCGTCGACCCGTGCGGCGCAGTAACCCTCCAGATCACCGGAAATCGCCACCCGCATCGTGCCCGCAGCGGGGTCTTCCTCGGCGCGCTTGAGCCGTAGTCGCAACGCGACGGGCAACACCGCACGGACCACGAGGTCTCCCGAGTCACCGTCCCGTCGCCGTACTTCGCGCACGTCCGGCCACCATGCCGGATACCCGTCGACGTCAACGAGCGCGGCGAACACCGCCTCCATCTGTGCACGCACGGTCCAGACGTTGCGGAAACGGTAGCTGTCTCGGGACACCGTGCCAGCGTAGGTGCTCGGTACCAGGCGAGCCCCGGGTGTGGGGCCGGGCCGGAATCTCAGCCCACGATCGGCTGCAAGTATTGGCCCGTGAAGCTTTCCGGGATCGCGGCGACGTCCTCCGGAGTGCCCTCGGCGACGACCGTGCCACCACCGGAACCGCCGCCGGGACCGAGGTCGATGATCCAGTCCGACATCTTGATGACGTCGAGGTTGTGCTCGATCACCATCACGGTGTTGCCCTTGTCGACCAGCCCGTTGATGACGCCGAGCAGCTTGGAGATGTCCTCGAAGTGCAGTCCGGTGGTCGGCTCGTCAAGCACGTACACCGTCTTGCCGGTGGAGCGCTTCTGTAGCTCGGACGCCAGCTTTACGCGCTGCGCCTCACCGCCTGACAGGGTCGGCGCTGGCTGGCCGAGCCGCACGTACCCGAGCCCGACGTCGACCAACGTCTTGAGGTGGCGGTGGATCGCCTTGATCGGCTCGAAGAACTCCGCCGCCTCCTCGATCGGCATGTCCAGCACCTCGGCGACGGTCTTGCCCTTGTAGTGAACCTCAAGGGTCTCCCGGTTGTACCGCGCGCCCTTGCAGACCTCACACGGCACGTAGACGTCCGGCAGGAAGTTCATCTCGATCTTGATGGTGCCGTCACCCGCGCACGCCTCGCAGCGCCCGCCCTTGACGTTGAACGAGAACCGTCCCGGCTGGTAGCCACGCACCTTAGCTTCGGTGGTCGCCGCGAACAGCTTGCGGACGTGGTCCCACACGCCGGTGTAGGTGGCGGGGTTGGAGCGCGGCGTCCTGCCGATCGGTGACTGGTCGACACGCACCAGCTTGTCCACGAGGTCCAGCCCGCGCACCCGCGTGTGCCTGCCAGGCACCTGACGGGCGCTGTTGAGCTTGTTCGCGAGCACCGTCGCCAGAATGTCGTTGACCAGCGTCGACTTGCCGGACCCTGACACGCCGGTGATCGAGATCAGGCAGCCGAGCGGGAACGAGACGTCGATGTTGCGCAGGTTGTGCTCCCGCGCGCCGACCACGGTGAGCTGGCGCTTGCGGTCCACCGGACGTCGCATCGCGGGAACGCTGATCTCCTTGCGCCCCGCAAGATAGTCGCCGGTCAGCGACTTCTTGTTGCTCAGCAGCTTCTTGTACGGGCCGCTGTGCACGATCTCGCCGCCGTGCTCGCCCGCGCCGGGACCGATGTCGACCACCCAGTCGCTGGACTTGATGGTGTCCTCGTCGTGCTCGACGACGATCAGCGTGTTGCCCAGGTCGCGCAGCCTGCTCAGCGTCTCGATGAGCCGGTGGTTGTCGCGCTGGTGCAGCCCGATCGACGGCTCGTCCAGCACGTACAGCACGCCGACCAGGCCGGATCCGATCTGCGTCGCGAGCCGGATGCGTTGTGCCTCGCCGCCGGAGAGCGTGCCCGCGCCGCGGTCTAGTGAGAGGTAGTCCAGCCCGACGTCGAGTAGGAAGTGCAGCCGCGCCTGGATCTCTTTCAGCACCGCGCCCGCGATCATCGCCTCGCGTTCGCCCAGAACAAGGCCGTCCAGGAACTCCGAGGCCTCGGACACCGAATACGCGCAGACCTCGGCGATGGAGCGCGCGCCCATCGTCTTGTGCTCCATCGTCACCGCGAGGATCTCCGGTTTGAGCCTACTGCCCTGGCACGCCGGGCAGGGCACCTCGCGCATGTAGCCCTCGTAGCGCTCCCGCATGTACTCCGACTCGGTCTGCTCCCGCCTGCGCTCCAGGAACGGGATGACACCCTCGAAGTTCGCGTAGTACGAGCGCTTCCTGCCGTAGCGGTTGCGGTAGCTGACGTGGACCTGCTCGTTGATCCCGTGCAGCACGGCCTTCTGCACCTTCGCGGGCAGCTTGCGCCACGGTGTGTCCATGCGGAAACCGATGGTCTCCGCCAACGACGTCAGCAGCCGCTGGAAATACTCCGCCGTGTGGCCACCCGCCCACGGCGCGATCGCGCCGTCGCCGAGCGAGAGTTCGTCGTCCGGCACGACCAGCTCGGGGTCGACCTCCTTGCGCACACCAATGCCGGTGCACTCGGGGCACGCGCCATACGGTGAGTTGAACGAGAACGACCTCGGCTCCAGGTCCTCGACCGCGAGCGGATGCCCGTTGGGACAAGCCAGGTTCTCGGAAAAGCCGCGCGTGCGATGCGGGTCGTGCTCCGGCAGGTCGACGAAGTCCAGCTCGACAAGGCCGTCCGCCAGGCGAAGCGCGGTCTCGATGGAGTCGGTGAGCCGCTGCTTGGCGCTCGCCTTGACCGTCAGCCGGTCCACGACGACGCCGATCTCGTGCTTCTCCTGCTTCTTCAACTTCGGCGGATCGGTGAGCGAGTGCACCGCGCCATCGACCCGTACGCGGGAGTAGCCCTGCTGCTGGAGGTTCGCGAACAGGTCGACGTACTCACCCTTGCGACCCCGCACGACCGGCGCGATCACCTGGAACCGGGTGCGCTCCTCCATGTCGAGCACCTGGTCCACGATCTGCTGCGGCGTCTGCTTGCTGATCGGTTCGCCACACTGCGGGCAGTGCGGCTTACCCGCGCGGGCGTACAGCAGCCGCAGGTAGTCGTAGACCTCGGTGATGGTGCCTACGGTCGAACGCGGGTTACGCGACGTCGACTTCTGGTCGATCGAGACGGCGGGCGAGAGCCCTTCGATGAAGTCGACGTCCGGCTTGTCCATCTGGCCGAGGAACTGGCGCGCGTACGCCGACAGCGACTCGACGTACCGGCGCTGCCCCTCGGCGAAGATCGTGTCGAACGCCAAGCTCGACTTGCCGGACCCGGACAGTCCGGTGAACACGATCAAGCTGTCGCGGGGCAGGTCGATGTCGACGCTGCGCAGGTTGTGTTCGCGGGCACCACGAACGACGAGACGGTCGGACACCGAAGGGTTTCCCTTCACTGGCGATGTGGGTAGCGAGCACGGCTTGAGTAAGCCGTCGCTCCCATGCTAAAGCCGACCCCCGACAAGTTCGGGCTCGCGTTCGGTAACCCGCTTGCGCCGTGTCCCCCATTCCCGACGCTGTGTCCCGCCTTCCGGACGTCGTGTCCCCCGCTCTCGACGTCGTGTTCCTCGGTCGGGACGCCGGGGACCACGTGTGAGCGCGCGGTACGCCGGGCGTTCGACCAGCACCGCCAGCGCCCAGCCCGCCAGCAACGCCGCGCCGGTGACGACGACGAGCCGCAACCAGCCGGACAGGCCGACGTCGGAAAGCACGCGTGCGAGCACGAAGCCGAGCTGTTGATGCACCAGGTAGAGGCTGTAGCTGATGCCGGCCAACCACACGATCGGACGACGCAACGCACGCAACACCCGGTTGTCCCACTCAGGACCTCGCGCGGCGGCCGCGATCAGCACGAGCATGACCGCGAAGCCGACGCCCGCCTCGACCGGGAACGGAGCGCGGATGGAGTGCACGACGACGCCGATCGAGCCGAGCACGACCAGTTCGACGTGGGACATCTCTCGTCGCGACCACAGCCAGATAGCGACGCCCAGCCCGAACAGGTACGCGTGACCGATGCCGGTGCCCGCTTGAAGTGGGCCAAGCACCGTCTTCGCCGCTTGCGGCAGCCACCCCAGCGGCCACAACACGATCGGGAGAACGACGAGCGTCCGCGCGAGCATCTTGAGCCGGGCGCCGCGCAGCCGGTGCCGCCACAGGATCGCCGCGCCGATGAACGCCGCGACCTGCACCGGGAGCGTCCAGTAGGCCCAGTCGAGGAAGCGCCATTCCGCGCTCCACGGCTGCATCAGCGTCAGGTTCGCCAGCAAGTCAGCGGGGGTGGGTAGGTACCACGGGTCGTGCGCCGCGGACGACGCCGCATACGGCGTGCCGAACAGGACTCCGAACAGGCCGTGACGCACGTGCCAGCCGTTGAAGGCGAGTACCGCCACCCGAGTGACGACGTAGGTGAGGACGACCGCGACGAGGTAGGCCGGAAGCAGGCGCGCGAGACGTCGCCGCAACCACCTCCCTGGCTCCTCGCGACGGATCGTGACGCAAGCGAAGAACGCCGAGATCACTAGCAGCACCGACGCGCCCATGCGCACCGAGAACGTGATCGGATACGGATCAACACCGGACATGACGGCAGGGCCAATGAAGGTGATGTGCCCCATCATCACGGCGACCACCGCGACCACTCGGATCAAGTCCCAGTTGATCTTGCGGGCGCTCGGCGGACGCGCGGCACTGCCACGCATTTCGGTTCCGGCCACGCGAGTCCCCTGTCTACCAGTTGAATCCGACACACAGTACGAGATCGACGCCGTGCGTGATCACCGGCGTACCTCGTAACGTGACGGCGGCCGCATGAGATATGGGCGACACGACGTCAGCGAGCGAGGGACACGACGTCCTGGGCGGGGGACACGGCGGATCGATAGGGTGGGGGTCGTGCGGATTCTCGACACCTACACCGGCAATGTCGCGCCCGGCGGCGACGCTGAGCGGCGCACGCTGGACGCGCTGACGATCACGAAGTTGTCCGTCGGGCCGATGGACAACAACGCGTACCTGCTCACCTGCCGCGCGAGCGGCGAGGCGCTGCTCATCGACGCGGCGAACGAGCCGGAGCGCATCTCGGAGATGATCGGCTACGGCGACGACCGGCCGACGCTGCGCACGATCGTCACCACCCACCAGCACGCCGACCACTGGCAGGCGCTCGGCGCGGTCGCCGGGGCGTACGGCGTGAACACGGCGGCCCATCCGGACGACGCCAACCCGCTGCCGGTGCCGCCGGACATCCTGCTGGAGCACGGCGACACCATCGCCGTCGGCGACTGCGAGCTGGAGATCATCCACCTGCGCGGCCACACTCCCGGCTCGATCGCGCTGCTCTACCGCGACCCGAACGGGCACCCGCACCTGTTCACCGGCGACTCACTGTTCCCCGGCGGAGTCGGCAAGACCACGTCGCCGGAAACGTTCACGTCGCTACTCAACGACGTCGAGGAGCGCGTGTTCGGCACACTGCCGGACGACACGTGGTTCTACCCGGGCCACGGCGACGACTCCACGATCGGCGCGGAGCGGCCGAAGCTCGGCGAGTGGCGCGAACGCGGCTGGTAAGCGGTCCGATCTTGAGCGTTCATGGTCGTCCAGACAACCGCGAACGCTCGAGATCCACGTCGTATCCGCTGGTCAGCCGATCCTTGATGGCAGCACGTGAGACCTCCGTGGTCTTCCAGTCGACGCGGAACGACAGTCAGCTGATGCCCACCGCCTTGCGCACCGAGCGCAGCACCTTGCCCGCCCGCTCCCGGGCCTTCTCCGCGCCCTCGGCGAGGTAGGTGTCGAGGTCGCTACCCGGTTCCATCAGCTCGTTGTAGCGCTCCCGCAGCGGTGCTATCTCGGCGTTGAGCACCTCGAACAGCTGATTCTTCAGCTCACCCCAGCCGACGCCGCCCGCTTCCAGCCGCTTGCGCGTGTCAGCGATGACATCCGGCGTCGCGAAGTGCTCCAGGATTTGGAACACCGTCGAGCTGTTCGGGTCCTTGGGCTCCTCGACCGGCGTGGAGTCGGTCGGAATCCGCCGCACCAGCTTCTTGAGCTTGTTCTCCGGTAGAAACAGCGGAATCGTGTTGTCGTACGACTTGCTCATCTTGCGGCCGTCAATGCCCGGCACGGTGTGCGCGGAGTCCTCCTCAGGAATGACAGCTTCGGGGATCTTGAACCGGTACGAGTCGCCGTACAGGTGGTTGAAGCTGCCCGCGATGTCGGCGGCGTACTCGACGTGCTGCGCCTGGTCCCGGCCCACCGGCACGACATCCGCCTCCATGATCAAGATGTCGACGGCCATCAGGACCGGGTAGTTGAACAGCCCCATGTTGATGCCGAAGTCGGGGTCCTCCCCCGCATCGATATTGCGGTCACGGGCGGCTTTGTAGGCGTGCGCCCTGTTCATGAGGCCCTTGCCGGTGACACACGACATGGCCCAGGTCAGCTCGAAAATCTCCGGGACGTCGGATTGCCGGTAGAAGACCGTCCTATTCGGATCGAGACCAGCGGTCACCCATGTCGCCGCGACGGACCGCGTGTAGTGCCGGAACGCGGCCGGATCACGCTCGGTGGTCAGCGCGTGGTAGTCAGCGATGAAGTAGATCGAGTCGTACTCCTCGGCCAACGTCAGCGCGGGCCGGATCGCACCGATCAGGTTGCCGAGGTGCGGTTCGCCGGTCGGCTTGATGCCCGTCAGGGAGACCTTCGTTGCTGGCTCTGGCATGCCGGTCATCCTACTGACCTGCCGCGGCTCGCCCGTGCGTGCATCCGATGCCCGGAGGTGAGTCGCGCCAGCGGACGCGGCCAGCGATCACCGCTCACCCAGCGGACGCGGCCTCGCGGAGATCGTGCGCCGTCAGCGCGGCCGAAAGCACCCGCATCCCTTCGGGGTCGGCCGGATCCAAGCCGGTGACCTCCGCGATCCGCCGCAACCGGTACGCCAGCGTGTTGGGATGGACGTGCAACGCCGACGCCGCCTTGCGCCGGTTGTCCTTGGCCTCGATCACCGCGCGCAACGTCGTCAGCAGCTCATGCCTTGACCGCAGCGGTGCCAGGCGCTGCACCAGCCGGTCGTTGGCGACACCTGGCCGTGCCAACTGCACCTCGAGCACGAGATCGTCCAACGCGTACAAACCCGGCGCGCGTTCCAGTCGCAACGCGACCCGAAGGACCTCCCGCGCCTCCTGCGCCGCGTCCGGCACCTCCCCCACCGTCGGCGCTACGGCGGCCGTCGCGACGACGGGTGCGCCGACGATGCCGTTCAGCTCGTTCAGAAACCGGCGCAACGTGGCCATGACGTCGTCGGCACGCTCCGGCACGGTCGGCACCAGTCCCGTACCGCCGCGCTCGTCCAGCACGGTCAGCACCGTGGTGTCGAACTCGGCGTCGAACGCGCCCCGAACGCGCCGTCGTCGCACCAGGGTGGACCGCACCGTGCCCGGCGGTGACGGCCGCGCCACGTGCCACACGCACACCACGTATCCCTCGGCGACCCGCACACCCGCCGGGGTCTCCAGTCCCTCGGCCGGGTCTCCCGCGAGCAGCGCGGCTGCCAAATCCCGTCGCGCCTGGCCGACCTCGCTGTGCAGGTGCTCCTGTTCCTCGAAGTAGACCCGCGTCGCCGTGACGAACATTCGCTCCATCTGCTTCGTCATCGGCGCGACCAGCTCGTGCAGCGCCTCCCGGTCAGCGGCGCTCGCGTGCTCAAGCACCCAATCCCACGCCATCCGGGATCCGATGAAGTACGCCTGCAAGACGTCCGCGAACGACAGGTTCTCCTCGACCCGGGACATCACCCGCCGGAGCGGATCACCAAGACGTTCCAGGCTGAACTCGCTGCGGTCCCGCAACGCCTGGAACACCATCATGAGGTTCTCGTCGACCGCGGGACGGATCTCCATCTGCAGTACGTCGTCGGGCAGCATCTGAAACGACGGCACATCCCGCGCCAGCCGCGCGACGATCCGCGCGCTCAGCCCAGGCAGTTCGGCCAACAACTGGTTGACGACCGCTGTGGGCCACGTCTCAGATCGCACGGAGCGACATTGTGTCTGATCACAACACTTTCTGGCCAGATCTTGGCCTGCTGGCGCAGAGACGCCGCACCCACAGCGCCGTCATGCTGTGAGCTATCCCACTCGTCACACCGAGAGGACGATTGATGACCCTGCGTTCCCACAAACGGCGAGGCAATACCCCGCTGTCACGACGTCTGACCCTGCTCCTGTCTCTCGCGGCCCTCGCGCTCGGCTCACTGTTCGCCGCGCCCGCCGCCGCTGCCGCCGACCGCAACCCGGTCGTGTTCGTGCACGGCTGGTCCAGCAGCAGCTCCGCATGGGACGAGATGGTGGCCGACTTCAAGGCCGCCGGATACGCCGACAGCGAGCTATACGCCTGGGACTACAACTCCGCCCAGTCCAACAAGACCACCGCCCAGCAACTGGCCGCCCTCATCGACGATGTGCGCGCCGCGACGGGAGCCGCGCAAGTCGACATCGTCACGCACTCTATGGGTGGGCTGAACTCCCGCTGGTACGTGAAGTTCCTCGGCGGCACGAGCTACGTCGACGACTGGGTCTCGCTCGCCGGCCCGAACCATGGCACCAACTCGGCGTACTGGTGCTGGACGACGTCCTGCTACGAGATGCGGCCTGGCTCGGGCTTCCTCAGCGACCTCAACGCCGGTGACGAGACGCCGGGATCGGTCGACTACGGCACCTGGTGGTCTTCCTGTGACGCGGTGATCAACCCGGACGACAGCACGGTGCTCGACGGTGCGGCCAACACCCACACCGCCTGCATCGGACACAGCGACTTCCTCAGCAACGACACCGTCTCGCGGCAAGTGCGGGACTTCGTCGCCGCGACATAGCGGCGAGGCGCGGACCGAGTGGCGGGATCCCGCGGCCCCTCCTCGTGAGCGGGGTCCCGCCACACATCGGTTTTGCCCGCCACATCGGTTTTGGGGGTCAGTGGAGTTCCCGTGACCGCACGGCTGAGCGCGGGACCTCCACTGCTTTTCTACTCGTGGGTATCGTGGCCGTCATGTCTGATGCGAAGGCGGCCGAGCTCGCCGCGAAATGCCACCGCGCCCTTGACCCGCTGCACTCGCTGGTCTATTTCGCGCCGGAGGCCGACGAGAAGCTGGCCGGGATCGGCTTGAAGCCGGGCAGGATGTCCTACTTCGCGAGCCGGTCGGCCCCGATGGGGCCGGTCGGTGCCGGGGTGGTCACCGCGACGTTCTACAACTTCAACCCCGATCTCGTCGCCCGCCACATCCCGAAGGCGTGGGGGCTCGCCTCGCCGGAGACGATCCTCGCCACCCGGCTTGAGGTGGCCGACGCCGCGTTACGGCGTCTGCTCGGTGACGCCGTGGACTCCCACGAAGTCGCTGAGGCCGCCGAACTGGCACGCGAAGCCACGGCGGGCTGCACGCCGGAGGGCAGGCCGCTCTACTCCGCCCACGCCGAGCTCGACTGGCCGGAGCAGCCGCATCTGGCGCTGTGGCACGCGATCACGCTGCTGCGGGAGTTCCGGGGCGACGGCCACATCGCCGCGCTCACCACTCACGACGTCGACGGCCTCTCCGCGCTCATCACGCATAGCGCCACCGGTCGGGGCTTCACCGAGGCCGCCGCGAAGGCGACCAGGGGCTGGTCCGACGAGCAGTGGTCCGCCGGGGTGGAACGGCTGCGTGAGCAGGGCATCCTGGACGACGACGGCGAACTGACCGCCGAGGGTGTCGCGCTGCGGGAGCGTGTCGAAGCGGCCACGGACGCGGCGGCGACCGCGCCATTCACCCACCTCGGTGAGGAGAAGTGCCTGCGGCTGCGTGAGATTGGCAAGACGTTGAGCCGGACGGTCGTCGGGGCGGGCGCGTTCCCCGCCACGGTATTCGGGAAGTAGCGCTCAGTCCCGGGGCGGTGCGGCGTTGCCGCCGGAGGCGACCAGCACCACGGTGCCGCCGTCCGGCACAGCCACCGCCCCGGCGCGCAACGCGGCGAGCCCGACAACGGCGGACGGTTCCAGCATGAGCCGCGTCGCCGCGATCATGTCGGGCCACGCCGTCGCGATGTCGCTCTCGGCGACGCTGACGACGTCGTCGACGTAGCGCCGCACCTGCGCGAGGGTGTGTTCCCCCGCGAATGGCGCGGCGAGGCCGTCGGCCATGGTCGGGGCGCCGCGCGGCAGGCGAACCACCTCGTTCGCGGCGAGTGCCTGCCCGACCGCGTTGGAAAGCGCGGGTTCAACGCCAACTACGCGACAGTCAGGCGCGGCGGCCTTCACGGCGGTCCCGATGCCGCCGACGAGGCCACCACCGCCGACCGGGACGAGCACGAGGTCCGGCTGGACGTCTTCGCGGATCTCGCGACCGACGGTGCCCTGGCCCGCGATCACCTCGGGCAGGTCGAACGGATACAGCGCCGGACAATCGTGCTCCCGCGCCAACCGGTCGCAGGTGCCCCTCAGATCGTCGGTGGGTACGATCTCACCGCCGTAGCGGCGCACGTTGTCCACTTTGGCCTGTTGTGCCGACTCGGGCATGCTGACCGTCACGGTCACGCCGAGCTGTCTGCCCGCGAACGCGACCGCCGCCGCGTGGTTGCCCGCCGAGAAGGTGACGACCCGCTCGGGCAGCTCGCCCCGCTCCCGCCAGGACAACAGCGTGTTGCACGCGCCCCGGGGTTTGAAGCTGCCGGTGTGCTGCAGGTTCTCGGCTTTGACCAGGACGCGGCAGCCGAGTTCGTCCGAGAGTCGTTCGGAGTGAAGCAACGGCGTGCGCAGCACATACGGCTTGATCCGCCTAGCTGCCGCATCGATGTCGTCGCTACTTACGAGCTCCATGACGTCCGAGGCTACCGGCGTGGGGCGTCCCGGTCAGGGCGCTGACGTCGTCGTGGGTGTGGTGGTAGGAGCGGGCTGTGGCTGCGGCGCCGGCTCGTCGGTTGCCGACGGGGTGCTGGTCGGCGCCGGTTCCGGCTGCGGCGCTGGCTCGTCGGTCGGCTCTGTCGTCGGCTCGGGCTCCTCCGTGGACGTCGACGTCGGTTCCGGCTCGTTCGGATCACCCTCGTCGTCACCAATCTGGTCGGACAGCTCCTCGACGAAGGCGCCGACCTTGGCGTAGACCCCCGGCTTTCCTGGCCGGGCGCAGCCCTCGCCCCAGGAGACGACGCCGATCAGCGTCGACCCAACGACGATCGGCCCGCCGGAGTCGCCCTGGCAAGCGTCCTTGCCACCTTCATCGAGTCCGGCACAGAACATCCCTGACTTGCGGTAGGAGTCGCCGTAGGCGTCCGAGCAGTACTCGTCCGTCGTGATCGGCACCTGGACCTGCTGCAGATGGTCGGCGGACTCCCCGCCCTCCGAAGTGCGGCCCCAGCCGAGCACGGTCGCCTCGGTATCCGGCTCGTACGCCGGGTCGTCCCGCTCGGCGAGGTCGGCGGTCCGCCGGTCGAGCGACTCGGCCAACGTCAGCACGGCGACGTCGTAGTTCGCGCCGTCGGTGCCGTTGTCGGGGTGTACCCAGATGTCGCTGACGTCTGACACGGTCCCGTCGTTCGAACTCAACTCCGTCCTGCCGGAAACCACCGCGAGATCGCCGGGGTCCTGCGGCGCGACGCAATGCGCCGCCGTCACGACCTTGTCTGGCGCGACCAGCGTTCCGCCGCAGAACTGCTCGCCGCTTGAGGAGAACCGCAGCGCCACAGTGAACGGGAAGTCCTCGATCTCGGCGTCCTGACCACCGACGATGGCCGGTTCCACTGGCTTCGCGTGCGCCCCGGACAATCCGGCGGCCACCACTGTGACTACCGCCACACCGACTCCCGCCGCACGCGCCACCGCCCCGACGAGCCTTGCCATGGCGACCTCCTCCTCGTGCCCTCCACAGGGTCACTGAGAAGCCGACCGAAGGCCACCGTCGCGACCCCGGATAGCGGCCATTGTGGTCCATGTGGGTGATACCGTGCTCGGCGTCTCCGTGACACCGGCGCTCGCGTGCCGTTAGTAGTGCGAAGCTATTCGGAGGCAGAAAGGACGCTCACGATGCCGACGATCGGCGACGTGGCGGCGCGAGCGAATGTGTCGACGGCGACCGTGTCGCGCGCGCTGAACGGGAAAGCCACGGTCGATCCCGAACTCGCCAAGCGAGTGCGCGCCGCGGCGGAAGAACTCGGGTATCGGCCCCACGGGCCTGCCCGCAACCTGCGCCGCAAAACGACCGCGACACTGACGCTGGTCGTCACCGACATCGGCGATCCATTCTTCGCCGCGCTCGCCCGGGGACTCGAGGACACCGCTCGAGACAGCGGCTACTCCGTCGTGCTCTGCGACACCGACGACGACCCCGCCAGGGAGCGGTCCGCCCTCGACGTCGCGCTGCAGGAGCGCGTCGCGGGCGTCGTCATCGCCCCAACAAGCGCCGCGACTGACGTGAGCAAACTGATCGATCACGGTGCCGCGGTCGTCGCGGTGGACCGGCCATTGGACGAGCCACGCAGCGACCGAGTGCTCGTCGACACGCGAGCGGCGGCGGCCAAGGCCACCTCGCAGCTGCTCGACGCGGGCTATCGCCGGATCGGCTACTTCGGCTGCCGTGCGGATGGCTACCCGGATCGGCAGCGCCTCGCCGGATACCAGGACGCCCTGGGAACGAACGCCGACGAGTGCCTTATCCGCCACGCCTGTCCCCGCTCTGACACCGCCGCCAGCGCTATCCGGGACCTGCTCACGCCACCTGTGTCCGCCGACGCGCTGCTGATCGCGTCACCACAGCTCACACCGGACACGCTCGGGGCGGTGACCGAGCACGAACTGGCGCTCGGCACGGACTTCGGCGTCGTCGCGTTCGACGTCGCGGCGTGGGCGATGGCGGTGCGACCAGCGCTGTCGGTGGTCAGCCAACCGGCCTACGAGATGGGCGTGACCGCCGCACGGCACATTGTCGCGCGACTCGCGGGTGAGACCGGCGCACCGCGGCACACGGAGCTGAGTCCGGAGTTCGTCGTCCGGGGCAGTTCACTGCGTGAGTCACGGTGAACACACGAGCGCACGAAAGCGCACGCGCGTGCTATGATGACGCCATGACCGCGGGATTGGAATCGGTCCTCGCCGAAGCCGGGTTGAAGATCGACCCGGGCAAGTTCCTGCGGCTCGTCGCCGACGCGGCACGCAAGGTCTCGCCGCCGCAGCCGAACCCCGCCGACTACTTCTCCCCCGCGCAGCGACAGGTACTAACTGACGTCGGACTCGATCTGTCGTCCTATGACGAGCGGGAGACCGACCCGAGGGCCAGCACCATCGCGGCACGTGCGGTGTTCGCGGACTCGTCGTACTCGGTCGCCGACACCGCGCGGCTGCTCGGTATCGACAGCAGCCGGGTGCGGCACCGGCTCAAGGAAGGCAAGCTCACCGGCTGGAAAGACAAGGGCTGGCAGCTACCCGCGTGGCAGTTCAGCGGCTCGACCGTACTGCCTGGCCTGGACGTCGTGCTGCCCGCGCTGCCGGAGGACCAACCGCCCTTGATGATCGCCGCGTTCATGAACACCCCGCAGCCCGATCTGGAGATCGACGGCAAGCCCGTCACCCCAAGGCAGTGGCTGCTCGCCCACGGCGACCCGCACGCGGTCGCGGAGCTGGCGTCGACCCTCGGCACGGCGGCCTGACCGCGCCTTGGTCCATATGGCACGACTCCCACCCCCGCCGTCGGCGTCCGAGCTGGCTGGCGCCCTCCGACCCGAGGAAGACGTCGTCGCGGTGCATCCAGCGACCAGGCTGGTACGGATCTTCACCGCGCTCGGCAACCACCCGCAGCGCTGGAACTCGTTCCGCTACACCGGGCCGCTGCCGCACGGCCGGTTCGACCCGCAGCAGCCCGCGCCGGACGGCACGCCCGCCACCGACGATCATTCGGGCGTGCTCTACTTCGCGTTGTCCGTACGCACCAGCGTCGCCGAGGTGTTCCAGACGACGTCGGCCGTCGACCGCACCACCCGCTCACCGCACCTCGTCGTGCTCCGGCCCGCCCGCACGTTGCGACTACTGGACCTGTCCGGGCTGTGGCCCACGCGCGTCGGCGCGTCGCAGGAGATCTCCAGCGGGCCGAAGAAGATGACGCAACGCTGGGCAAGGGCGATCCGTGCGGCGCATCCGCGGCTCGACGGCGTCTGGTACCGGTCGTCGATGGACTCCGGCGAGCCCGCGCTATGCCTGTGGGACCCGCCCGCCAGCGCGGCACTCCCGGAAGAGCCGGACGTCTTGCTGCCGCTCAACCACCCCGGTCTCGACCTGCCACTGACCAGGGTGTGCGACGAGCTGGGGTACTTGCTGCTTGGCTGAGACGGAGTGCCTGGGGATCACGACGACTGGTGCACCGGCTCCTGGCGCGGCTCGAGCCCGCGCTTGCGGTCCCTGCGGCCCTTGAGCAGGCTCGCCACCGTCGTCGCGAGCAACACGGACGCGATCACGCCGAGAGAGACCCAGTTGTTGATCTCCCACTCAGGCGGCGTCCAGCCGTACTTGTACGTCGCGTGCAATACCAGCTTGACACCGATGAACGTGAGAATGGCCGCCAGCCCGTACGACAGGTAGACCAGCTTGTCGACGAGACCGCCGATCAGGAAGTACAGCTGGCGCAGGCCCATCAGCGCGAAGGCGTTCGCGGTGAACACGAGGAACGCCTCTTGCGTGATGCCGAAGATCGCCGGGATGGAGTCGACGGCGAACAGCAGGTCCGCGCTGCCGATCGCGACGATCACGATGAACATGGGCGTGATCCAGCGCTTGCCGTCGCGCTTGACCATCATCTTGTGCCCAACGTAGTCGTCGGTGACGGGAAAGAGCTTCCGCAGCCGCCGGACGAGGGCGTTCTCGTGATACTCCTCCTGCTCGCCGCCACGCAGCATGCTGATCGACGTCCAAATCAGAACCGCGCCGAAAAGGAAGAACACCCAGACGAACTTCGCGATCAGCGCGGCACCAACCGCGATGAACGCACCGCGCATGATCAACGCGAGCAGGATGCCGATCAGCAGCACCCGGTGCTGGTGGATGCCAGGCACCCGGAACGACGTCATGATCAGCATGAAGATGAACAGGTTGTCGACGCTGAGGGAGTACTCGGTGATGTATCCGGTGAAGAACTCGACGCCGGGATCATGACCCGCGAAGTACCAGACGCCCGCGCCGAACACGACAGCGCATGCGACGTAGAACGCGACCCACCGGGCGGCTTCGCCGGTGGTGACCTCGTGCGGTTTTCGATCGACGATGACCAGGTCAAGCGCGATGAGCGCCAGGAGCCCGCCTACGGTCGCCAGCCACAGCCACAGTGGAACGGTCATGAAGATTTAAGCCTCCGGTGAGCGGTTTACGTAAGCCACTTCGCCGGAGGTCTCTTCCACCAGCGCCGAGACGCTGGCCGGGGTGCCGGGCGCATTTCCCGAGGGGAGCACGCCGAGCTGACGACACCACCGCGAAGGAATACTCCCCTCCACGTACAGCCCCCATAGTGACGGCTGTTGCTCTTCCGCGCCACAGAACGTACCCGGTATCACCGTTACGCCACGAATTAGGTACCGATCTTGGGACTGCTGAGACCTTCTCAGCGGCCGTCACATACGGTCGCGTGCGTGCTCCGAATCGTCCCGCGCCCCCTGGTCCGGCTCGTTCCGCACGGTCGCCGCACCCGCATCGCCGCCGCGGCACTCGCGGTGGTCCTGCTCGGCGCGCTGATTGTGGTGTTCACCACCCCAGGGGAAGACCCACCCTCGGTGATGACGCACGAAGAGTTCATCGAGGTCCCCACGGCACCCGGATCGCCGTCACAAGAGCGACTCGACATCACCCTGTACGTGCCCGACACCGCGCGGGAGACACCGGCGCCCGCGATCCTGCTCCCCCACGGCTTCGGCGGCAGCAAACGCAGCGTCGCTCGCGACGCGCGGGAGCTCGCCGAGCGCGGGTTCGTGGTACTCGCCTACACCGCACGCGGGTTCGGCCGTAGTACCGGCATGATCGCGCTCAACGATCCGGACGCGGAAGTCGCCGACGCGAGCGAACTGCTGGACTATCTGGCCGCGCAACCGACCGTACAGCGCGACGCCGACAACGACCCGCGCGTCGCCGTCACGGGCTCGTCATACGCGGGTGCGTTGGCGCTGTTACTCGCGGGGACTGACGAGCGAGTTGACGCCATCGCGCCGGTGATGACTTACCACGACCTCGGGCAGTCCCTGTTACCGAACGCCGCGCGCCACGGCCGGTTCGAGCCCCGCTCGCCAGCGCGGATGCTCGCCACCGACGACGGCGTGTTCAAGCAGGGCTGGGCGGGTGTGCTGTTCTCCGGCGGCCTCGGCGCGGGTGGCATTGGCCCCACCGCGGATGCCCCCGAGCCAGGTACGGAGGAGGACGACGTCACCACGGCGGATCCCGCCCCTGGGTCCCAAGGCGCCTCCGGCTCCGGGCCGGATGTCGGGCCTGATGCCGCGACTGGTGCACGACCGTGTGGCAGGTTCGCGCCCCAGATCTGCGCGGCGTACAACGACCTGGTGCGCGACGGCGAAGCCAGCGAGCGCACTCTTAGACTGCTCGAGCGCGTCTCTCCCGCATCGGTGACTGATCGGATCGACATACCCGCCCTGTTGGTGCAGGGCGAGCGAGACACGTTGTTCGGGCTGGACCAGGCCGACGCCAACGCCCGCGACATACACGACGCTGGCGGCGAGGTGCGGGTCGTCTGGTACGCGGGCGGGCACGACGGCGGCGGACCAGGCGCGACACTGCGCGCCTCGATCGCGGACTGGCTGGCGTTCCAGCTCGAGGGTCCGCGGCCGCCGAAGGACAACCCGCTGCCCGCGTTCCGCTACGACGTCCAGGGCACGTTCCAGGCGACCCGGGCTCCCTCCGTGCGGGTACTGACCGCTGACCGGTATCCCGGCCTCGACCGGGACGTCCCCGCCGTCGATCAGGAGTCAGTGCGGCTCAGTGGACCGGAGCAGGTGGTGATCAATCCACCCGGTGGGACGCCCGCCGCCATCAGCGGTATCCCCGGTTTCACCGGTCTGGCCGACTCGTCAGCGCGACCGGGGCTACTCAACGTCGATCTGCCCGGTCAGTCCGCGCGGTTCAGCTCCGGCGAGTTCACCGAGCAACTGCTGGTTACCGGGTCGTCGACGATCCGGCTTCAGGTCACGCCGCTGCCGTGGTCCGGGGGTGCCCGCGGCACCGAGGGCACCGGGCCGCTGTTCGTGAAGCTCTACGACATCGGCCCGACAGGGCAGCGCACGCTGCCGGGCAACGCTGTGTCGCCGGTGCGCATCCCTGACCTGCGAGTCGGAGAGACCGTCGAGGTGACGGTGAGTCTTCCGCCGATCGTGCGGCCCGTCCAACCGGGACACCGATTGGAACTCGTGGTGGCGACCACCGATCGCGCCTACACCAACGCGACGCAACCGGCCGCGTACCGGATCGGGTTGGCCGGTTCGGGCGAGCTGGCCGTGCCCGAGGTGTCTGGCGAGGCGACGACATCGGGCTGGCCGGTGTGGCAACTGGCGGGCATCGGCGGCCTCGGGTTGCTTGCCGTCGCGTTGCTGGCGATCACCGCGCTGCGACGGCGGCGGGCGGACGGCGTGGACGAGTCGCTGGCCGACGTCCCGCTCGACATCACGGGGCTCACGAAGTCGTATCCGGGCGGGATCACCGCGGTGTCGGAGCTGTCGTTCCGCGCCGAACGAGGCCAGGTGCTCGGCCTGCTCGGACCGAACGGTGCGGGCAAGACGACCACCCTGCGCATGCTGATGGGCCTCGTCACGCCCACCTCGGGCGAGATGCGTGTGTTCGGGCATCGGGTGCGACCCGGCGCGCCGGTGCTGTCGCGGATCGGGTCCTTTGTGGAGGGACCAGGATTCCTGCCGCACTTGTCCGGCGCGGCGAACCTCCAGCTGTACTGGGACGCCACCGGACGTCCCGCCGACAAGGCGCATGTGGCGGAAGCGCTGGAGATCGCGGGCCTGGGCGACGCGGTACACCGCAAGGTCGGCACGTACAGCCAGGGCATGCGGCAGCGGCTCGCGATCGCGCAGGCGATGCTCGGGCTACCGGAGCTGCTGGTGCTGGACGAACCGACCAACGGGCTCGATCCGCCGCAGATCCACCAGATGCGTGAGGTGCTGCGGCGCTACGCGGCGACGGGACGCACCGTGTTGGTGTCAAGTCACCTGCTCGCCGAGGTGGAGCAGACGTCAACCCACGTTGTGGTGATGCATCGGGGCAAGTTGGTCGCGGACGGTGCGGTCGGCGAGATCGTCGCAGCGGGCGGCGAGGCGAGCTTCGTCGTCGACAAGCCGGACGAGGCCGTGGCCGCGCTCAACGACGTCGACGGCATCTCGGCGGTGCGGGCGGACGGCGACACGGTGCACGCCGACCTCGACGGCCTTCCCCGGTCGACGGCGGTGTCCGCGCTGGTGACGGCCGGTGTCGCGGTGGAGAACGCCGGGCCTCGGCGACGCCTTGAGGATGCGTTTCTGCGGCTGGTGACGTCGGAAGGACAGGAGCAATGAGCTCGGAGAAGGACACGGGCGCCGCGGCGACCGGCGGTGCGGACGCCGCTTCTGGCGGCGAGACGCGTGCCGCGCACGTCGATCACGGCGTGCACACCGACCCGGCGGCGTTGGTGGAGTTCAGCAGCGCCGCCGAGCACGAACACGCCGCGGCCACGCCGTCGGGTGCGGTGACCGGATACGACGCCCGCCGAACGCTGCCGTTCGGCGTTGAGCTGCGCCGCCAGTTCCACCGGCGCCGCACGCATTTGGTGCTCGGTCTCGCGGTCGTCGTGCCGTTGCTGCTGGTGTTGGCGTTCGAGTTGGGCAGCGACGACCCTGACCGGCGCTCCGGCGGGTTCATCGACTTGGCGACGGTCAGCGCGCCGAACTTCGTCGTGGTGACGCTACTGGTGTCCGGATCGTTCCTCCTTCCGATGGTCGTCGCGTTGTTCTTCGGCGACACCGTGGCGAGCGAGGCGTCGTGGTCAAGCCTGAAGTATTTGCTGGCGATCCCGATTCCCCGGCTGCGGTTGTTGCGACAGAAGGCGCTGGTCGCGGGGAGCTTGTCAGTGTTGGCGTTGACGGTGCTGCCTGGCGTCGCGCTGCTCGCGGGCGTGATCTGGTACGGCGCGGACGCCGCGATCAGCCCGACCGGCGAGTCGGCGTCGTTCGGTGTGAGCCTGGTGAACTTACTGCTCGCGGTCGCCTACATCATCGTGCAGTTGAGCTGGGTCGCGGGCGTGGCGATGTTTCTGAGCGTGTCGACCGACGCGCCGCTCGGGGCGGTCGGCGGCGCGGTCCTGGCGACGATCATCTCGCTGATGCTGGACCAGATCACCGCGCTGGAGGACCTGCGAGTCGTGCTTCCGACGCACCACGCGCGGGCATGGACGGATCTGCTCGCCGCCGACGTCGACTGGTCCGCCATGGCTACCGGCGCGTTCACCTCGCTGTGCTACGCCACGCTGTTCGGTGTGCTCGCCGCCCGCGCCTTCGCACGGAAGGACGTGACCAGCTAGCACTCGGCGAATCGCCGGAACCCGGAACACACCGCACCGTAAGTCGGGACTCGCGGCACCAGATCTCGGGACTCGCGGTCGCTTACTCCACGCCGGCGGCGTCCATGCCACGGAGTTCGCGTTTGAGCTCGGCGATCTCGTCGCGCAACCGTGCCGCGAGCTCGAACTGGAGGTCCCGCGCGGCCTGCATCATCTGGTCGGTCATCTGCGCGATGAGGTCAGCCAGCTCAGCACGAGGCATGGACGACGGATCCTGGTTCGTCAGCACGCCCGAACTGCGGACGCCACCGCCCTGCTCCGGCTGCTTGCCACGCGACACGTTCCGCCCGGACCCACCGACCTCGACGGTTTCCTCCGAGTCGTCAGCCTCGGTGTAGACGCGGTCGAGGATGTCGGCGATCTTCTTCCGCAGCGGCTGCGGATCGATGCCGCGCTCGGAGTTGTACGCGATCTGCTTCTCGCGCCTGCGGTTCGTCTCGTCGATGGCGTACCGCATCGAGTCGGTCATCGTGTCCGCGTACATGTGCACCTCGCCGGACACGTTCCGCGCGGCGCGACCGATCGTCTGGATCAAACTCGTGCCGCTGCGCAGGAAGCCTTCCTTGTCGGCGTCGAGGATCGCGACCAGCGACACCTCGGGCAGGTCGAGCCCCTCACGCAGCAGATTGATGCCGACCAGGACGTCGAAGTCACCGGTGCGCAGCTGCCGCAGCAGCTCCACCCGGCGAAGAGTGTCCACTTCGGAGTGCAGGTAGCGCACGCGAATGCCGAGTTCCAGCAAGTAGTCCGTGAGGTCCTCGGCCATCTTCTTGGTCAGCGTGGTGACGAGCACCCGCTCGTCGGCCTCGGCGCGGGTGCGGATCTCGTGCACCAGGTCGTCGATCTGCCCCTTGGTCGGTTTGACCACGACCTTCGGGTCGACCAGCCCGGTCGGGCGGATGACCTGCTCGACGAACTCGCCGCCCGCCTGACCCATCTCGTACGGACCGGGCGTGGCGGACAGGTACACCGTCTGGCCGATGCGATCAGCGAACTCCTCCCAGCGCAGCGGCCGGTTGTCCAGCGCGCTCGGCAGCCGGAAGCCGTGCTCGACCAAGGTGCGCTTACGGGACATGTCGCCCTCGTACATGCCGCCGATCTGCGGCACCGTTACGTGTGACTCGTCGATGACCAGCAGGAAGTCCTCGGGGAAGTAGTCGAGCAGCGTCGCGGGCGCGGTCCCGGCCTCTCGGTCGTCCATGAAGCGCGAGTAGTTCTCGATCCCGGAGCAGAACCCGACCTGACGCATCATCTCGATGTCGTACTGCGTGCGCATCCGCAGCCGCTGCGCCTCGAGCAGCTTGTTCTGCCGCTCCAGCTCGGCGAGGCGCGCCTCCAGCTCGGCCTCGATGTTGCGGATGGCCTTCTCCATCCGCTCGGGGCCGGCGACGTAGTGGGTCGCGGGGAAGATCCGCACCTCATCGAGCTGCTGCACGACCTCACCGGTCAGCGGGTGCAGGTAGTACAGCGAGTCGATCTCGTCGCCGAAGAACTCCACCCGCACGGCCAACTCCTCGTAGGCCGGGATGATCTCGACGGTGTCGCCGCGCACCCGGAACGTGCCCCGAGAGAACGCCAGGTCGTTGCGGGCGTACTGGACGTCGACCAGCGCGCGCAGGAACTCGTCGCGATCCACCTCGTCGCCGACGGCCAGCCGCGCCGACCGGTCGAGGTACGACTGCGGCGTACCTAGGCCGTAAATACAGGACACGCTGGCCACCACGACGACGTCGCGTCGGGAAAGCAGGTTCATCGTGGCGGAGTGCCGCAGCCTCTCGACGTCGTCGTTGATCGACGAGTCCTTCTCGATGTAGGTGTCGGTCTGCGGGACGTACGCCTCGGGCTGGTAATAGTCGTAGTAGCTGACGAAGTACTCGACGGCGTTGTTCGGGAAGAAGTCCCGCAGCTCGTTCGCCATCTGCGCGGCGAGCGTCTTGTTCGGCTCAAGGACCAACGTGGGCCGCTGCACCTGCTCGATCAGCCACGCCGTCGTCGCCGACTTGCCGGTGCCGGTGGCGCCGAGCAGCACGACGTCCTTCTCCCCCGCCTTGAGCCTGCGATCCAGCTCCGTGATGGCCTCGGGCTGGTCACCAGCGGGCTCGTAGTCGCTGACGACCTTGAACCGGCCGTCGGCGCGCGGGATGTCGCTCACGGGCCGGAACTCGGACTGCGCGAGCACGGGGTGTTCGGTTGCGAAAGCCACGTCTCCAGCCTAGGCGCGACCACCGACAGTCTGCCGCGTGCCTGCTCACTGCGGCACCATGAAAGCCATGGCAGCCCATCCGCCCAAGGTAGAGATCTTCGACCTCGACGCCAGGAGCAACACCGATCCGAAGCGGATCCCCCGCGACGTCGAGGAGTTCCGCGTCGAGCCGTTCGGCCTGTACATGGCGCGACCAGCGCCTGGCAGGCGCCAGTTCCACTACATCGAGTCGTGGCTGCTGCCGGAGCAGGGGCTGCGGGTGACCGACTTCTGGTTCAACGAGGGGCACGAGCGGGATCAGGACTTCTACCTCGACGTCGTACGGGTCGAACGCGGCGAGCGGCAGTGGCGCACCCGCGACCTCTACCTGGACATCGTGCTGCGCACCGGCAAGGACGCCACCGTCCTTGACGCCGACGAGCTGCTGGCGGCGAGCCACGCAGGGCTGATCGACGACGCGGACACACTGTTCGCGCTGGAGACGGCGTTCCACACGGTCGACGCCCTGGCCCGGCATGGCCACGACCTGCACCGCTGGCTCACGACGCTCGGCGTCGCGCTGACCTGGCGACGGTGACCACGATTCGGGAAAATCTTCCTACATTCTGAGAGCATTGGTGCTAGCCTCGCCGGATGAGCGAGACAGGCTACGTCCACGGGCACCACGAGTCGGTGCTGCGGTTCCATCGCACGCGCACCGTCCAGGACTCCGCCGCGTACCTGGTGCCGGAGCTGCGCGCCGGAGCGTCCGTGCTGGACGTCGGCTGCGGTCCGGGGTCGATCACGGCAGACATGGCCGAGCTGGTCGCGCACGTGACGGCGGTGGAGACGTCCACGGAGGCGCTGGCCGCCGCCGCGCGGCTGTGCGCCGAGCGGGACCTGCGCAACGTCCGATTCGCGCACGCCGATGTGGCGACGCTGCCGTTCGCCGACAGCGCTTTCGACGTTGTGCACGCCCACCAGGTGTTGCAGCACGTGGCCGACCCGGTGGCGGCGTTGCGGGAGATGCGGCGGGTCTGCGCGCCGGGCGGGGTCGTAGCCGCGCGGGACGCCGACTACGCCGCGATGACCTGGTACCCGGAGTCGCCAGGGATGTCGGACTGGCGGGCGGCGTACCGGCGCGCCGCCCGCGAGGAAGGTGGCGAACCCGACGCCGGACGACGTCTGCTGTCCTGGGCGTTGGACGCCGGGTTCACCGACGTCACGCCGACGACGTCGACCTGGACCTACGCAACGCCGGAGTCCCGCTCCTGGTGGGGCGGGCTGTGGGCGGAGCGTGTCACGCGGTCGCGGTTCGCGGAGACTACCGCGCGGCACGGCCTGGCGACGGCCGCCGATCTGGAGCGAATGGCGGCGGCGTGGCGCGCCTGGGTGAATGAGCCAGGCGGCTGGTTCGCCGTCCTGCATGGGGAGGTGTTGTGCCGGGTGCCATGAAGGGCATCTTACTGGCATCTGGCGCCAGTAAGATGCCCTTCATGGCGACGCCGTCGGCGCCTCAGGCGCGGGACACGACGTCGTTCCTGGCTCCACCGACACGCTCAGCCCTGGCATCTCGAACGGGCCGATGATCTCCATGTCGTACACCGTTCCGGTGATGCGGCTGAACTCCGCGAACGTGGCGTCGATGCCGAATCGGTGCTGAGTCGGGTCGGCTTCAAGGGGGTTGTCGGTATAGCTGCCGTCGGCGTTCTTGACCGTGGTGGTGTCCTCCGCGGTGATGCCGAATTTCACCACGCCGTCGAGCGTGAGGTTGCCCTTGACCTCGAGACCGTCCAGTTCGACGTTACGCGCGTCGATCTCCCACGTCGCGAGATCGCCATCGCCGCCGTGCAGCTTGATGGTGAACGCCTGCCCGGCGACGGTCTGATGCACCGCGACACACAGCTCGTTGAGCTGCCCCTCCGCGAAACCGACCCGCGCGAGCCGGATGTTCTCCACACTGACGGTGCCGTCGTCGGCCCGCACCTTGCGGGGGTTCTCGACGACGCCGAGCGCGAAGTCCACCCCGTAGAGCCCACTGGTGGCGAGTTCGAACGTCCTACCCTGGATGACGACGTGGCTGGCCAGCGCGCCTTGGGCCACGCCGACACCGAGGAGCACCGTGATCAGCAGGGCGGGCAGGCCCAGCACCGCCGACCTGCCCCACCGGGTACCCCCGTACGTGCTGTCGCGCTCCGCCATCACGTGCCGCCCGTCACCCGCAGCGTCGCGTCCGGCAGATACACCGGGTTGTCCCGTTCTCCCGGCACAGGATCGGGGTTGTACGAGGTGATCGCGTAGGCGCTCATCCGCAACCAGCAGCCGGAGATGTCCAGCCCGATGTTGTCCGGCACCCAGGTCCAGGTGAACGCGCAGGTCCCCCACTGGAACTCCAGGTCAGTGCCCCAGACGTCGGTCCACATGTACTCGCCGTTGGCATTGGTGCCGCCCAGTTCGATCGGGCCTGGCGCGGTGATGTCGACACCGTAGTCGGCGCGCGACTCCTGGATGAGGATATGCTCGTCAACGACGAGCCGCTCGAACCGGTAGTGGTTCACCGTTGTGGTCGAACCATCCGCCAGGGTGATCGTGGTGGTACCCAGATCGGTGAAGGAATACGCGTGCCACTCGTAGTCGTCGATGAGCGGATCCTCGTCACCGAAGTAGATCCGGTACGACTGCGGCACCACGCAGAATCCGATGTTCGGGTCCTCGACGCAGTCGGTCTGGGCATGCGCGCGGGCGTCGGTGAGGTCGGGCACGATGGCGGTCGCGCCAAGCACGGTCAGCACCACGAGCCCGGCCAGCACCCGCCACGCGGCGCGACGGCGGGGCAGTCTCACGCGGCGGCCTCCACCGGCGACTCGGTTCCCTCGACCTCGGCGGCGCCACGGTCCTCACGACGTGACCGCTTCGGGCCCCAGCCGAAAATCATCGTCCCGCCCAGCACTCCGAGCAGCGTGCCGACGAGGAACCCGCCGAGGTTGGAGGCGACGAACGCCGCCACCGCGAACACCGTGCCGAGCACCCCACACACCGTGCGCTGCGACGGCGAAAACCACGCCAGCAACGCGAGGCCCATCATGCCGCCGCCGAGCAAGTATCCCGCGATGCCGGACGCGCCAGCGGAGAGCACGACCTCGATCGGCGCGACGGTCAGCCGCATCACCGCCCAGCCGCCGAGCATCAGCCATAGGCCGCCCCAGAACGGCCGCGTGCGCCGAAAGTCGGCGAACCAACGCCATCCCGCCGAGATCCGCTTGGTCATCACGCCAGTCATCAGGCCTCCTCGCTCACTCAGCACGTGCTTTGGCCGAGCTCGACGTTCAGCTTCAACTGCGGCAGGCCGATGCTGCCGATCAGCTCCACCGTGTATGCGGACGCGGTGAGGTCGTCCACCGTGACGGTGCCCGCCTCAAGTCCGAACTCACCCGCCGTGCCGCCGGAGAGCGGTGTGCCCCCCATCTGGACGTCGTCGGCGGACTTGCCGAGGAACATGTCGGCGAACGAGCTGTTCGTGCCGTCGACGGCGGTCGCCTCCAGGATCAGGTCGGACGCGTTGATCTCCGGATCGGTGCCCTCCGGAGTCCCATCCACGACCTCGCCCGCCCGGATTTTGAGCGTGTAGTCCACTCCCGCGATGGACTGGTGCACGTACCCACACAGACCGTCCAATTTGGCCGACTTGAACCCGGCACGGACCATGCCCTCGCTGGCGCCGTCCGCGCCGTCGTCCTTGAGTCGCTCGTGCATGAGTGCCGCGAACCCACCGCCCACGACCTGGTCGGACTTGATGGTGAACGGCTTGTCGACCACCATGAAGTTCGCGGCGAGCAGCCCTTGGGACAGCGCCACACCCATCCCGGCGAGGGCACCGACGGCGGGCAACGCGAGCGCCATGCTGCGTAGCGGTCGTGAGCCGCGCCGAACGTCGTCCCGTGCGGTGCGGCGCATCTCGCGGTTCCAGCCGCCGAGCGCGGCGCCGCCCTTGCGTACGGGCGCGCCGAGCGCGCGCCGCAGCCGTCCTGATTTCACGTGCTGTTTCCCCCTACCCGGCATTAGCGGCCCGTTCCCGCCGGAAGATCCGGCGCAGACGTGGATGTTCCGGCTTCGGACCCCACGCGAAGACCATGCCGCCACCAAGCACTCCGAGCAGCATCCCGACTACGAATCCGCCCAGGTTGGATAGCACGAGAGAAGCGATGGCGAATCCGACGCCAAGCAGGCCGGCGAGTTGCCGCTGCGTCGGGGCGAACAGGCCGAAGCAGGCGAACAACAGCATCCCGCCGCCAAGGATGTAGCCAGACATCCCGCCGACCCCGGCCGCCAGCGTGACCTGCAACGGGGCGAACGTCAGCGACATGATGATCCAGCCACCGATGCCGAGCCAGATCGATCCCCAGAACGGTCGTGTCCTGCGGAACAGTGCGAACCACCGCCAGGCGCGCCGGAGCCTGCCGTGCGCCTCGGCGTGGGTCGTGTCCCGCGGTGTGGTGTCGGCAGGTGTAGCCACCTGCTCGGCGGACGGTGTCGCGGCAGACATGGGTCCTCCGTCGTGATCAGTACAATGAGATGCGCACCAGGTGAGTGGAGTTGCCGGTGTGGGGAGTTGGTGGCAGCCGAGTCGCCGCCACCAACTCCACCTGGGGAATCGTTACGGAACGATGGTGCAGTTGTTCGTTCCCGATTCGATGCCGAGCGCCAGATCGTTGAGCTGGATGCTGCCCGCGATCGTGGTGGCGTAGGCACTGGCGTTCAGCCCGGTCAGGTTCGCCGTCGACGCCTGGAGACCGAAGTTGCCCGCCGTACCGCCGAGCGACTGCGTGCTGGACCCCATCACGACGTCGTCCGCGCTCTTACCGAGCGCCAGTGACGACATCGTCGCGTCGGCTTGCACCGACTCACCGTCGAGGATCAAGTCCCCCGCGTTGATGTCGGCGACGCCGTCGGTCGGGTCGCCCGCGCTGATCCGCAACGTGAACGGCAGCCCGAGGACGTCCTGGTGCACCGCGGCGCACAGGCCGTCCAGGTCCGCCGTCTCGAAGCCGGCCCGTGCCACGGCCTGACCATCAGTGGTGCCGTCCGCGTTGTCCTTCGTGACGTCATCCATGATCGCGCCGAACCCGGAGCCGTTCAGTCCGGCGGACTGAATCTGGAACGGCTGATTGTTGACGTTGAAGGAGGCCGCGAGCAGCCCCTTCGCGATAGCGAGACCAAGCGCCACGATGGCTACCGCGGCGATGGCGAAGACGGCTGAGAATCTGCCCCAGCGCGTCCTGCCGATGGTCATATCACTCATCTAGTACCTCCCGTGTTGGTATGACCAGCGCGCATGTCGCCAGTCAGTGGGAACGACCACCTGCCGTGCCCCGGCGGGCTCGACGACCCAATCCGCGCTCTGAACTCAGGTCGCCTCGCCGTACTCCGGGTAACGGCATGCGGCTCGACGGAGAGTGACACGCACCACCGAACAATGCAATAGACGCATTAACTTAACATTTCGCACAAATTGTCGTCTGCGTCACAGTTTGTTACTGACGACTAGGTACATCATACGATCGTGTAAACGGGCCGGAGCTCGTCATGATCCAGCTCAACGGCCATCACACTGTCGAGTTACATCCTGCCCGGCTCGGTACGATCGTCACAGAGAGTTAGAGGTTACTATTTGATAACGAACCGTATCTTCTCGGCGAAACGGTCGTTGGCACCCGGCCAACCTGCCCTGTTGACGCTCGGTAAACTCGATGAGGCCGTCATCGAGACAAGGATCGCCAGTGGCAGAGCGTGACACCACTCCCGCGCGCCTCACTCCCGCGCGTGTCCTGTTGGTCGCCGTCCTCGCGATCGTGGTGACACTCGGCGTCGCCGTTCTGATCGCCGCCGTGCTGTCCTTTCACGTCAAAGGCACCAGCATGACTCCCACGTTGTCCGACGGTGATCGCATTCTCGTCGACCCATTCTCCGACGGGTCCGACGTCGGACGCTTCGAGATCGTGGCCCTCCGTCACGACAACGCGCGCATCGTCAAGCGTGTCATTGGCCTGCCCGGCGATGAGGTCCGCATCGATCCGGTCGACGACGGAGCGGAGGTGTTCGTCCGGCCTCGTGATGCCGACGGCTGGCAGCGCGTGGCGGCCCCAGTCTGGCGGGACAACTGGGGCGACGTTCGCCGCTGCTGCGGCAGCGATGGCACCTCGGGCGCACAACGCAGGGCGGTAGTGCCGGACGGCAGCTACTTCGTACTCGGTGACAATCCGGCGATCTCCGACGACTCCCGCATCTACGGCTGGGTGAGGTCGGACGACGTCGGCCAGATCCTGCTGCGGGTTTACCCGCTGGAGCGCGTCGGCGGTGTGTCCGGCGACTTCCGGCTGGTGCCCGCGGGGTGAGGTGCCGTGAAGGGCATCTTCCTGGCACCGGACGCCAGGAAGATGCCCTTCACGGCAGCGCTTATGGCGTCCAGCCGGTCTCAGCGGCCCAACGCTCCGCCTTCGCGGTGACGTCGTTCAGCCACGTTTGCTTCGCCTCGGCGTAGCGGGGGTGGTCGGCGCCGGAGACACCCGCGTGCTCGCGTTTGATGCGCGCGTACTCCGCCCTAGCGTCGCTGTCCGCGCGCAGCCAGTCGCGTAGCAGCAGCGCACGCCGCGCCGACGGGTTGTCATCGGCCAAGACCCGCAATGCCACCGGCCGCCCCGGATCGGCGCCACCGTGCCACACGACGTCCTGAGCACGGGACACGGCGTCAGGAGCAGGGGACATGGCGGGTGGGAAACCCGCGTCGGCGAGGAGCGGGCCGAGCGTGTCGACGTCGTCGGCGGAGCGGACGGCGAGCTGGAGGTCGATGACGTCGCGGGCGGGCACGTCGGGCACGGCGGTCGCGCCGATGTGATCCGCGCGCGTTACCCGCTCCCCTGCCACCAGCCGGATCCGGTCCAGTGCGCGCCGCGCCGCGTCCAGCCACGCCGGGTCATGCTCCACCAGCTCCCGGTTCCATGGCGCGGGACGACGCAGCCGCACGTTCGCTTCGAACGGCACCAGCCGCTCGGACCACAGCGTGTCGACCTCCGTTCGGACCATCTCCGGCGAGCCGCTGTTGTCCAACCAGACGTCGGCCACCGCACGACGTCGCTGCTCGTCGGCCTGCGCCGCGATGCGAGCTCGGGCGTCGGCCTCCGGCATGCCACGTGACTCGGCCAACCGACGCACTCGGACGTCCGCGGGCGCGTTCACGATCAACACCAGGTGATACGACGGCGCCAGGTGGTTCTCCACCAGCAGCGGCACGTCGTGCACCACGATGGCGTCCTCCGGGGCGCCGCTCAGGAGTTCGGCCGTGCGTTCCCCGACGAGCGGATGCACGATGCCGTTCAGCCTGCCACGGGCCGCCTCGTCGTTGAAGACGCGCTCCGCCATCGCGGGGCGGTCCAGCGAACCGTCCTCGGCCAGCACCTCGTCACCGAACTCCGCGACGATCGCGGCGAGCCCCGGCGTGCCCGGTTCGACCACCTCGCGCGCGATGGCGTCGGCATCGATGAGGAGCGCACCGTGTTCCTCGAGTCTGCTCGCTACCGTCGATTTGCCAGCCCCGATGCCCCCAGTCAGTCCCACGCGCAGCATGCCGCCATTCAAGCAGCCGCCACACGGGTCGACACCGCCACCCCAGCAGCGTGACGGGCCACTCGGTGGCCCGCACTCGCGTCCCCCACGAGTGCGGGCCAACCGGGGAGCGCCGGTCGTGCCGCGTTCAACAGCCGCAGGCGTGTGCCCCCACACGCCATCGCGACCGTGCTACGCGGACGCGGCCGATGCCAAGACGCGCTCGTGCGCGGTCGACGCACGAGTCCTGCGGCGCAGCCCAGCAAGGCTGTGCTTGGCAGGGACCAGTAGCGCAGCGAACCAGCTGCGCCGGAACTCCGCGAGCGCCTCGGCCACCGGACGATGTTCGACGCAGTGCACAAGCCCCGGCGTCCCGAGCCGGTGCCTCCCGATGTGCTTTGCTTGCATCGGTCCTCCATGTGGGCGATTGACTGCCGACAAACAGTACGCACAGATGTGAGTCAAGACATGCAGACACGCGGCGTGTCACCCTACAGTTCGATAACGGCCCTAATCGGGGCATGTTCGTCGAGCGGATGCGCGTGTCGTCTGGACATAGCAGAAGGCCCACCGCGCATGAAACGCGACGGGCCTTCCCAAAGCCTACGGCTTACTGACCGCCGGAGAGCTTCTCCCGCAGCGCGGCGAGCTGCGCGTCGCTGGCGAGCGTGCCGCTGGAACCGGCGGAACCGGTACTGCTGTAGTTCTGCTCGCCACCGGAGGAGGTGGTCTGCCCCTCGTTCGGGTCAGGCGCACCAGCGCCGGTCGCAGCGGCCTCCGCGTTGGCCTTGATGGCCTCGGCGACCTGCTTCATGTGCTTCTCGTAGCGCACGTGAGCCTCGGCGTACTGCTTCTCCCACTCCTCACGCTGCTTCTCGTAGCCTTCCTGCCACTCCTGCGTGTCGGGGTCGAAGCCCTCGGGGTAGATGTAGTTGCCCTGCTCGTCGTACTCGGCGACCATGCCGTACTGCGTCGGGTCGAAGTCGGCGTCCGGGGTGAAGCCCTCGTTGGCCTGCTTCAGCGACAGCGAGATGCGGCGACGCTCAAGGTCGATGTCGATGACCTTGACCATGACCTCGCCGTTGACCTGAACGACCTGCTCCGGCAGCTCGACGTGGCGCTCGGCGAGCTCGGAGATGTGCACCAGGCCCTCGATGCCGTCCTCGACGCGGACGAACGCGCCGAACGGCACCAACTTGGTGACCTTGCCCGGCACGATCTGGCCGATGGCGTGGGTGCGAGCGAACTGACGCCACGGGTCTTCCTGCGTCGCCTTCAGCGACAGCGACACGCGCTCGCGGTCCATGTCGACGTCGAGCACCTCGACGGTGACCTCGTCGCCGACCTGCACGACCTCGCTCGGGTGGTCGATGTGCTTCCAGGACAACTCGGAGACGTGCACCAGACCGTCAACGCCGCCGAGGTCGACGAACGCGCCGAAGTTGACGATGGAGGACACGACGCCCTTGCGGACCTGCCCCTTGGCGAGCGCGTTGAGGAACTCGCTGCGTACCTCGGACTGGGTCTGCTCGAGGTAAGCGCGACGGGACAGCACCACGTTGTTGCGGTTCTTGTCCAGTTCGATGATCTTGGCTTCGAGCTCACGGCCGACGTACGGCTGCAGGTCACGCACGCGGCGCATCTCCACCAGCGAGGCTGGCAGGAAGCCACGAAGGCCGATGTCGAGGATGAGCCCACCCTTGACGACCTCGATGACCGTCCCGGAGACGGGCTCGTCCTTCTCCTTGAGCTCCTCGATGGTGCCCCATGCGCGCTCGTACTGGGCGCGCTTCTTGGAGAGGATCAGCCGGCCTTCCTTGTCCTCCTTCTGGAGAACGAGAGCCTCGACCTCATCGCCGACGGTGACAACCTCTGCCGGGTCGACATCGTGCTTGATGGACAGTTCTCGCGAGGGGATGACGCCCTCGGTCTTGTAGCCGATGTCGAGCAGGACCTCGTCCCGATCGACCTTGACGATGGTGCCTTCAACGATATCGCCGTCGTTGAAGTACTTGATCGTCTTGTCGATGGCGGCGAGGAAGTCTTCCTCCGACCCGATGTCATTGACGGCGACTTGAGTGAGCTGCGCGGTCGCAGTCGGGGCGGTGGTGGTGTCGGTGGACATTAGGTGGGTGGCTCCGGTAATGGATTGTTGTGGGTTGGACACGTTCTCAGTTCTGCACGCGCGGTGGTGGCCAAGCGGTAGAGTGCGAACGTCCGGACGCGGATGGTCGCCGACATCACCGCAAACGGTGCGCGACCCGACCCCAGCGGATCTTGACTGGGCGCAAGGCAGCGCAAACCCACTGCGCTAGATGCATCCTACGCGGCCGTTTCGCAGCAGCACAAACCAGGGTCCCACCCCCGAGCAGGAGGACAGTGACAGCGCAGCCATCGGGAACGACATCCGCAGGTGTGGCGCGGGTGGCACACCGCGCCGTCGGCTCGGCGGAGGCCGAGGCCGCCAACCGCGCATCCTGGGATGCCGACGCCGACGACTACCACGCCGAACACGGCGATTTCCTCGGCGACGCCGACTTCGTGTGGTGCCCCGAAGGACTTACCGAGCAGGCGGCGAGACTGCTTGAAGACGTCGATGGCACCGACGTCCTCGAGATCGGGTGCGGATCGGCACCGTGCGCGCGCTGGCTGCTCACGCGGGGCGCGCGGGTCGTCGGCGTCGATCTCTCCGAGGGCATGCTCACGCACGGTGTCGCGGCCAACGCCCGGACCGGTCTGCACCCCGCGCTGCTGCGAGCCAACGCCGAACGGCTACCGCTGGCGGATAGCGGCTTCGACGTCGCGTGCTCGGCGTTCGGCGCGGTGCCGTTCGTCCCGTCGCTGGACGCGGTGTTCGGCGAGGTGCACCGGGTGCTGCGGCCCGGCGGACGGTGGGTCTTCGCCGTCACTCACCCAATGCGGTGGATCTTTCCGGACGATCCCGGCCCAGCCGGATTGACCGTTACCCAGTCATACTTCGATCGGACGCCATACGTCGAGGTCGACGACGCGGATAGCGCCAGCTACGTCGAGTATCACCGCACGCTCGGCGACTACATCCGCGCGCTGCGCGCCGCGGGGTTCACACTGGACGACCTGATCGAACCGGAGTGGCCCGACGGCCACACTCGGGTGTGGGGGCAGTGGAGCCCGCTGCGCGGCAAGCTGTTCCCGGGGACCGCGATCTTCCGCTGCCGGAGAGACTGAATGGAACACCTCGCCGACGCCCAGGCGCGGCGGTGGGCGGAACTCGACCCCGCGCTACCGGTGCCCGCCCCGCTGGCGGACCCGACCATCACCGCACGACTGCCGGATGGCGACGCCGTGGAGTGCGGTGTCTACCACGCCGTCTACGACACCAACACGGTGCAGAGCCTCTGGATGCCACGCGTGGTGTGGGAGGCGACTCCGCTGCTTGGCGACACCGGCGCCGAGGGAATGGCGGCGGCGCTCGACGGACTGCGCCGCTGGTTCGACGCCGAGGTGGCGGCCGAGGAGTTGTCGGGCACCGACACGGCGGTGGAGCTGTACTGGCCGAGCAGGGACGTCGACGTCGCGCCCGCGCTGTTTCGGCACGGGTTCGTGCCACTGAGCGTGCTGGCGGTGCGCGCTCACCGCCAGAGCGCCGGAACATCCCCTGCGTCGGACAGTGTCGCCGTGCGCGGGGCGACACTGTCCGATCTAGACGAACTTGTGGCGTTGCAACATGAGGAGCTGAGCTACTCACTGCGCGTGATCGGCGGGACGATGCGGGACAACGCCACCGAACTGATCACGACGAGCATGCGGCGATCGGTGTACTTCAGCGGCCGCGTGCTGCTCGCGGAATCGGACGGAGTCGCGGTCGGCGCCGCCGATTGCGGTGTGGCCCGGGCAGCGCGAGGTACCTGGATTCAGCACCGGTTGCCCCCAGGACAGTGGGGCTACATCGGCACGCTGTCCGTGTCGTCCGACGCGCGAGGCACGGGAGTGGGCACCGCGCTGGTCGACGCTGCCCATCAGATACTCGACGCCGACACCGAGCGCGGCGTGTTCCTGTTCTACGACTTGGCCAACCCCCTGTCGGCGGTGTTCTGGCCGCGCAAGGGGTATCGCCCGCTTTGGACGAAGTGGGTGTGCAAGCCCGCCGCGCTGCTGCGGTGAACGACGCTTTTCGCCGCTCCCAACGCGGTGAAAAGCGTCAATCAGTGCACCGGGCGTGGGGCGGTCTCCCCGACGTGGTGTTCGGTGCGCGGACGGTCCGTGAGCGCCCTGCGAACGGCGACCAACACGCCGTCGACGATCTCCGCGTGGGTGAGCCAGCGGGTACTGGTGCCCTCCCGCACGTAGCCCAGCACGACGCGTTGCGTCGGATGCCCGGACAACGCGGGCTCGAGTTCCCTTGACGGCACCGACCTGCCATGGACCTCTACCACCGGCGCGTCCTCGGTAAGTAAGCCTGCGACCTCGTTCAGAACCGGCACCCGGTACGTCGAGTGCACCCAGGACACCAGCAGGTCGGCGGGCCCGCCCAGCGCACGAGCCGCGTCCTGGGCGAGCCGCTCAGGGCGCTCCCAACGCGCCTCGACCCAACGCACCCGACCGCGCGACGCGCCAGCGGCGTCGGCGGCATCGTCGGCGTCGTCATCCACCGGGATCGGGCAGTACCTCCTGCTCGGCACCACGACATGCCAGCCCTGCCCCGCGAGCCACCCAGACACCCCGGACAGCATGCCGGTACCACCGAGAACCAGCGCTCGATGAGAGGACATAACGAAACGGTACCGGCGCACGGCCCCGCGTCGTAGCCGCTTGTCGCCCGATAGGCGGCACGCCGCGGCCGAGGTCACCTGGCTGGCGGGGAGCCAGTCAGTGCGCCGCGTCGTTCCACGACCGGCCGTAGCCGACCGACACCTCCAGCGGCACCGCCAGCTCGTAGGCCGCGCCCATTTCCTTGCGGACCAGGGGCTCGAGGACGTCACGCTCGCCCTCGGCCACTTCGATCACCAGCTCATCGTGCACCTGCAGCAGCACCCGGCTGCGCAGTTGCTCGGCGGCGAGAGCCTTGTGGACCTTGAGCATCGCCACCTTGATGATGTCGGCGGCGCTGCCCTGGATCGGTGCGTTGAGCGCCATCCGCTCGGCCATCTCACGGCGCTGCCGGTTGTCGCTGGCCAGGTCGGGCAGGTAGCGACGCCGCCCGAAGATCGTCTCGGTGTAGCCGACCTTGCCCGCCTCGACGACGACCGACTGCAGGTAGTCGCGCACTCCCCCGAACCGGGCGAAGTACTCGTCCATCAGCTCGCGCGCCTCGCCGGTGGAGATCCGCAGCTGCTGCGACAGCCCGTACGCCGACAGCCCGTACGCCAGGCCGTAGTTCATCGCCTTGATCTTGGCGCGCTGCTCCCCCGACACGTCCTCGGGCTCGACGCCGAACACTCGCGCCGCCGTCGCCGCGTGGAAGTCGAAGCCGGACTGGAACGCCTCGATCAGCTCGGCATCCTCCGACAGGTGCGCCATGATCCGCATCTCGATCTGGCTGTAGTCGGCGGTCATCAGCTCGGCGTAGCCATCGCCGACGACGAAGGCGTCGCGGATGCGACGTCCTTCCTCGGTGCGGATCGGAATGTTCTGCAGGTTCGGCTCGGTCGACGACAGCCTGCCGGTGGCCGCGACGGTCTGCTGCAACGTCGTGTGAATCCGCCCGTCGGCGGCGACCGACCGCAGCAGGCCCTCCACGGTCACCTTCAACCGCATCGCGTCCCGGTGTTCCAGCAGGTGCTGCAGGAACGGATGCTCGGTCTTCTCGTACAACGTCTGGAGCGCGTCGGCGTCGGTCGTGTAGCCGGTCTTGGTGCGCTTCGTCTTCGGCATCTGCAGCTCGTCGAACAGCACCACCTGCAGCTGCTTCGGCGAGCCGAGGTTGATTTGCTTGCCGATGACGGCGTAGGCCTCCTCGGCCGCGCGCTTGACTCGGTCGCCGTAGTGCGCCTCCAGCGCCGTGAGCTGCTCGACGTCGACCGCGATGCCCGCCGACTCCAGCTCGTCGATCACCAGGAACAGCGGCATTTCCATGGTGTCGAGCAGGTTCGTGGCACCGATCGCGGCGACCTCATCGTGCAGCACGGACGCCAGCTCGGCGATGGCGCGTGCCTTCAGCAGCTCGGCCGCGATCAGCTGATCCTCGCCATCGCCCTCGTCAAGTAGTGACAGCTGCCCATCGCCGCTGTCGGAGCGCAGCTCCCTGCCGAGGTAGCGCAGCACCAGGTCGTCCAGCGAGAACGACCGCTGCCCCGGTCGCACCAGGTACGCCGCCAGCTCGGTGTCGGAGGACAGTCCGGCGACACGCCAGCCACGCGCGCGGAACGCGTGCAGCGCCGTCTTGCACGCGTGGCTGACTTTGGTCGCGTCCGCGTCGGCGAGCCAGTCGGCGAGCGCCTGCTCGTCAGCGGGAGTCAACTCGGTGACGTCGAGGTAGCAGCCCTCGCCATCGGGTGCGGCGAGCGCCAGTGAGACCACGTCGGCGGTGATCGACGCTCCGGTGGTGCGCGCCGCGAACGCCGTCGCTTCGGTTCCCCGGGCGTGCTCGGTCAGCCACCCCGCGAGCGCGCCCGGCTCGACCTTGCCGCCACGCACGTCGAAGCCCTGGTCGGCCTCGGGCTCCGCGCTGCTCAGGGACTCGAACAGGCGGTCCCGCAGCACCCGGAACTCCAGCTCGTCGAACAGCCGGTGCACCGCGTCGCGGTCCCAGGTGCGCAACGCGAGGTCGGCCGGCGTCGACTCCAGATCGACGTCACGCACCAGCTCGGTGAGCTGCCGGTTCAGCAGCACGCTCTCGATGTGGGCACGGAGCGCGTCACCCACCTTGCCCTTGACCTCGTCGACGCGGTCGACGAGCTCTCCGAGCGAGCCATACTGGGCGATCCACTTGGTCGCGGTCTTCTCCCCGACGCCAGGGATGCCAGGGAGATTGTCCGACGGGTCGCCGCGCAGCGCGGCGAAGTCCGGGTACTGCTCAGGAGACAGCCCGTATTTGGCTTGGACGGCGGCCGGGTCGAAGCGCATCAGATCGGACACCCCCTTGCGCGGGTACAGCACCGTGACCTCGTCGCACACCAGCTGCAACGCATCCCTGTCGCCAGTACAGATCAGCACGTCGTAGGACAGCTCGCGCGCCTGGGTGGCCAGCGTGGCGATGATGTCGTCGGCCTCGTACCCCTCTTTTCGCAGGACAGGGATGTTGAGCACCTCGAGGATGTCAGTGATCAGCGAGACCTGGCCCTTGAAATCATCCGGTGTCGTGGTGCGGGTGGCCTTGTAATCAGCGAACGCCTCGGAGCGGAACGTCTTGCGCGAGACGTCGAACGCGACCGCGAGGTGTGTCGGCTGCTCGTCACGCAGCAGGTTGATCAGCATCGAGGTGAACCCGAAGACCGCGTTCGTGACCTGCCCCGTGGTGGTACGGAACCGGTCGGCGGGCACCGCGTAGAAGGCGCGGTAGGCCATGGAGTGTCCGTCGATGAGGAGCAGGCGCGGCTTGGTACTGGTGTTCTCGGTAGGGCTCACGGCCGCGAGTCTAGGCTGGAGGACCGACACCCTGACGAGTGTGTCCCGTGGAGGAGGAACCAGACGTTGACCGAGCCGAGCATGAGCAACTTGATCGCCGACTACACCATCGACCCCGCCTTCGTTGACCAGCAACTCAACGACAAGCTCGGCCTCGTCATCACCGAGGCCGCCCCGGAACGCGTTGTGGCGACCATGCCGGTCAAGGGCAACCTGCAGCCATACGGGCTGCTCCACGGCGGGGCGAACGCCGCGCTCGCGGAAACGCTGGGCTCGATCTCCGCCGCACTCAACGCGGGTGAGGGCAGGCTGGCGCTCGGCCTTGAGCTCTCGTGCACCCACCACAGGGGCGTGCGCAGTGGCCTCGTCACCGGCGTCGCGACGCCGGTGCATGTCGGCAGGGGCACGATCACCAGCGAGATCATCATCACGGACGAATCAGGCAAGCGTTCCTGCACCGCGCGGCTCACCTGCGTCGTGCGTGACGCACCATCCGGCGGTTAAAACATGCCGGTAACGGCGCTGTGAGATATCCTTTGGTGATCTTGACAAGCTAGCGACAACACCACCCGAAAGGGCTTCAGTAGCCCAGTTGGCCTCGATTCAGATCACGAAGCGACAACGAGATTTCGCGGTGACTCATTGTCGCTTGCGCGCAAAATACAGTGCGCTAGGTTCCCAGCCACATCAAACGTGTGGGGACGACCTACGCGGTCGAAGAAGCACGTAGGCGTATCGAGGAGACAAACTATGGCTCGATCCAAGTCCCTCTTGAAGGGCATCGCGCTCGCGGGAGCCGCCAGCCTGGCGCTCACCGCATGCGCGTCTGACGACGACACCGGTGGCGGCGGTGACGGCGGCAACGGCGGCGGCACGTTGAAACTGGGTTACGTCCTGCCGGAGACCGGTCAGCTCGCATTTCTTGGTGACCCGCAGATCGCGGCGACCGAGTTCGCCATCGAACGGATCAACGAAGCGGGCGGTGTCCTCGGCAACGACGTTCCCGCTGTCGTCGGTCGTGACGAGGCTGGCCAGGAAGCGATCGCCGTGCAGTCGGCGGACCAGGTGCTCGGCGAGGACGTCAGCGCCGTGATCGGCGCCGCGGCGTCCGGCATGTCGCTTGCGATCATCGACAAGATCACTGGATCGGGCGTCGTGCAGTGCTCCGGCTCGAACACCGCGCCGACGTTCACCGACTACGACGACGGTGGCTTCTACTTCCGCACCGCGCCGAGCGACGTGCTGCAGGGGCCGGTCCTCGCCGAGACGATCGTCGGCGATGGCCACAGCAGCGTCGCGCTCGTCGCCCGTGCCGACGACTACGGCAAGGGCCTCATGGACGCGACGGCACAGGCACTCGAGGAGAACGGCGCCACGGTCGAGCTCACCGAGACCTACGACCCGAAGGCGACCAACTTCGAGCCGGTCGTGCAGAAGATCAAGCAGGCCAACGCCGACGCCGCCGTGGTGATCGGCTTCGAGGAGGCCACTCAGATCCTGCAGGGCATGATCGAGGCGGGTATCGGCCCGGACAACAAGGGCGTGTACGGCGCGGACGGTCTGCGCAACACCGACCTGGCCAACCTGGTCTCCAAGGGCGCGCCCGGCAAGCTGTCCGGCATGAAGGGCACCGCTCCGGCTTCGGCGGACAGCCAGGAGTTCAACGAGGCACTGCAGGAGTTCAAGCCTGACCTCGAAGAGCTCCAGTTCGCGCCGCAGGTCTACGACTGCGTCGTCACCATCGCGCTGGCCGCGGAGCAAGCGGGCAGCGCCGACCCGGGTGACTTCGCACCGGAGATGAACGGCGTCACCAAGGACGGCGAGAAGTGCACCGACTTCGAGGAGTGCAAGCAGCTGATCGCCGACGGCACCGACATCGACTACGACGGCAAGAGCGGTCCGCTGGACTTCAGCGAAGCGGGCGAGCCGGGCCAGGCGTCGATCGAGGTGTACGGCTACAACGACGAGGGTGAGCTCGAGACCCTGGACACCAAGACGAGCACGCTGGAGTAAGCGGCGCGCTTAACCGCACGGCGTATGGGGCTGGTCCGCTAGCGGGCCAGCCCCATACGTGTGTTCGGGGATTGGCGTCCCGCCGCCGGTACGCTAAGACGTCTTGCCGCCAGGATCCGGCCGCCAGAGCTCGGTCCGGCGCGGTTCCCGAGAAGTTGATCGCCTCTACTCGCGGTGTTGCGCGAGTATGTCCGGTTTTGTCCGGTTCGGCGAACAACAACGCGAGTAGACGTGATCAACTTCCAGTGGGCAGCCTGCCGGTCGGCAGATGGTCCCCCGCACAGCAGAACGGTCGGGACCGACGACGTCGATCCCGACCGTTCGTAGCGTGACGTCAGGCCACCTTGGCGAGCGTGCCCAGGTAGGTCTCGATCACCTTCTGGTCGTGCAGCAGCTCCTGACCAGTGCCCGAGTGGGCGTTGCGGCCCTGGTCGAGCACGTAGCCGTGGTCGCAGATCTGCAGGCAACGCCGGGCGTTCTGCTCGACCATGACGATCGACACACCGGTCTCGTTGATCTTCTTGACCTGCTCGAACACCTGGTCCTGCAGCGCGGGCGAGAGCCCGGCGGACGGCTCGTCGAGGAACAGGATCTCCGGCTCGGCCATCAGTACCCTGCCCATAGCGAGCATCTGCCGCTCACCACCGGACATCGAGCCCGCGCGCTGCTTGCGCCGCTCGGCGAGGCGCGGGAACAGCCCCGCGACCCACTCGAACCGGCGCTCGAACTCCTTGGGTTTCAGGAACGTGCCCATCCGCAGGTTCTCCTCGACCGTGAGGGTCGCGAAGACGTTGTCCCGCTGCGGCACGTACCCGATTCCCTTCGCCACCAGGGTGTGAGCGGAGGCATTGGTGATGTCATCACCCCGGGCACGCACCGAGCCAGAACGGATCGGCACCAGGCCGAACATCGCCTTGACCAGCGTCGACTTCCCGGCGCCATTCGGGCCGATGATGCCGACGATCTCGTTGGGGGTGAGTTCGAGGTTGCAGCCGTTGAGGACGTTGATCTCGGGCAGGTAGCCCGCGACGATCTCCTCCGCGACCAGGATCGGCGGCTCCTTCGCGGCGGGTGCCTCACCCTGCTGCGACGAACCGCCAGTCGGTGTCGGTTCCTCTGTGCTCATGATGTCTCCTCCGCCGGTGCCGTCCCGTGCTCCTTGCCGAGGTAGGCGTCGATGACGGCACGGTTGGCGCCGATCTCGTTCGGCCGCCCCTCGGCGATGATCTCGCCTTCGGCAAGGCAGACGATCCAGTCGCTGATGCCCATCACCATGTCCATGTCGTGCTCGACGAAGCACACGGTCATGCCCTCGTCGCGCAGGTCGATGATGTGCTGCAGCAGGGACTGCACCAACGCGGGGTTCACACCCGCCATCGGCTCGTCCAACATGATCATCTTGGGCTGCACCATCAGGGCGCGGGCCATCTCAAGCAGCTTGCGCTGACCACCCGAGAGGGTGCCCGCGAAGGCGTCCTTGAGGTGGATGAGCTTGAACCGTTCGAGCAGTTCCTCAGCGCGAGCCGTGTTCGCCTTCTCCTGACCGCCCCACACCGGGCGCAGCAGCGCGTTGAACATCCGCTCACCGCGCTGCTCCGTGGCGCCGAGCAGCATGTTCTCCAGCACCGTCAGCCGCGCGAGCGCCTTGGTGAGCTGGAAGGTCCGCACCATGCCGTGCCGGGCGACCCGGTAGGCGGACATCCGCGACATCTCGTCGCCGTCGAACCGCCACCTCCCGGATCCGGCGCGGTCGAACCCGGTCAACAGGTTGAAGAACGTCGTCTTCCCCGCCCCGTTCGGGCCGATCAGCGCGGTGATCGCACCCCGCTGCACCTCGAGGTGGCCGACGTTGACCGCGTGCAGGCCACCGAACCGACGGGTGACGCCGTCGGCGACCAGGATCGGGTCTGGCTTGGCGACGCCGGGTTCCGCGACGACGCCGTCGAATGCGCTTGTCTTCACGTCATCGGGCATCGAGCACCATCTCTTCCCTACGACCCAGGATTCCTTGCGGCCGGTACACCATCAAGAGCAGCAGGCCAAGTCCGACCAGCGAGAGTCGGATGGCACCGATGTCTCCCGGGTCGAGGAACGGGAGAAGACCCTCGGCGATCATCGACCGCAACAGCGCGTCGAATCCGATCACGATGAACCAGAACAACACGGCCCCGAGCACTGGTCCGAACACACGACCAGCACCACCCAGCACGAGCAGGGTGTAGAGGAAGAATGTGACGACGGGGTCGAAGCTGTTCGCGCTGGCGGATTGGGTGTTGATGACCATCACCATGCCGCCGAGCGCACCGATGACACCGCCCAGGATCAGGGCTTGCATCTTGTACCAGTACACGTTCTTGCCGAGGCTGCGCGCCGCTTCCTCGTCCTCGCGGATCGAGCGGATGATACGGCCCCACGGGCTGTGGATCAGCAGGTAGACGAAGATGACGCCAAGGGCGACCAAGCCCCAGCCGACGATCATGATCCACAGGTCAGGCGCCCCGAACGTCAGCGGACCCAGCTCGTAACGGTCCGGTGGGAACGGGTTGAGGTCGTAGAACTCATCCGCGAACTGCTGGAGTCCGTAGACGCCGCCGGTGACCGGCTCGGCGTAGCTCGACATGTAGAACAGACGTAAGATTTCGCCTGCCGCGATCGTGGCGATCGCGAGGTAGTCCGAGCGCAGCCGCAGTGTTGGAAAACCGAGGATCAGCGCGAGCACGATGGCGCAGATGATGCCAACGAGCACGCCGACCCACATCGACCAGCCGAGGATCGATACCGAGATGGCGATGCCGTAGCCGCCGACGAGCATGAAGCCGACCTGACCGAAGTTCAGCAGGCCGGTGTAACCGAAATGAATGTTGAGGCCGATCGCCGCGAGGGCGTACGAGGCCGCGACAGGTCCGATCGCGGCGGTAACCGCGGTTGTCAGGATCGCTGCGAAGTCCATGGTCTACCTCACCCGACCCTTTCTTTTCGGCCGAGAATGCCTTGTGGTCGGAAGAGCAACACGATGATCAACACCAGCAACGCCCACGCGTTCTGCAGCTCGGCCGGGAACCACAGGGTCGAGAGGTGCGAGACGATGCCGACGACGAAACTGCCGACCATGGCGCCGTACGCGCTGCCTAGGCCGCCGAGGATGATGCCGGCGAACATCAGCAGCAACAGCTTGAAGCCCATCTCCCAGTGCACGACCTGCGCCAGACCGAAAAGCACGCCACCAAGCGCCGCGAGGCCGCCACCCAGGACCCAGACCACCATGATGACCTGGTTGACGTTGATGCCGGACGACGAGGCGAGGTCGCGGTTGTCCGAGACGGCGCGAATCGCGGTGCCGATTCTGGTCCGCTGCAGCATGAACGCCACACCGAGCAGCACGGCCACCGAGATGAGGACGATCGACAGGTCTCGCGGCGTGATCGAGAACAGGCCGAGATCCCAGCTCTGCTGGAGGTTGAAGTCGATGTAGGACTCCGGGCGCGACCCCTGCAAGGCCAGGATGATGTGCCGGAGGAACAGGGCGAGGCCAATCGAGATGATGAACAGGTTGATTCGGCCGGTACCGCGGTTCCGCAACGGTCGCCATAGCCCGCGTTCCAGGACCCCGCCGAGGAGGCCACCCGCGAGGACGGCGAGCACGGCCGCGAGGATGAGCGGCATTCCAGGACCGACGACGTGGAAGAACAACGCGACCACAGCGCCGAAGGTGACCAGCTCGCCGTGCGCGAAGTTGATGAGCCGGGTGGTGCCGAACACCAGCGAGAGGCCGATCGCGCTGATGGCGATGACGGCACCGTATTGGATGCCGTTCACCAGCGTCTGGATGAACCGGTCGAAGAACGACGCGCCCGCCGCGGGGGCGACTCCGGTCTCACCTGGTGTTGGCTCGTCGGTATCAGCGGGTGGCGCCGGCGTCTCCTCGGCTTCTTGGCCGTCCGAGCCGCCCGGCGCGACCTGCTCGCCTTCTTCCACCAAGGGCAAGATCACCGGCTGGGCATCACCCTCGTCGACGGTGACCTCGACGACTTCGCCGCCGCGTTCCCTGGGCACAACGCCGTCCGGCAGCGTAGCGAGGTCGAGTTCCACCTGGTACGTGCCAGGTTCGGGAACCTCGATCCGCCAGGCGCCGTCAGCGTCGGTCGACGTGCTGCCGACCTCGGCGCCGTCCTGGGTGACCGAGATGGAGACGCCCTTCACGGGATCACCACCTGGATCACGGACGGTGCCGTGCACCGACTCCCCGTCCTGCGCCGCGGCCGATGCGGTTGGCAGCATGATCGCGAAAACGATCATGACCAACACACCGAGCGCACGCGCAAGCATGCTTCGTGTAGTCACAGACAGGTCCTGTCTCCAGTGGTCCATTTGATGGACGGCGGATCACTCCATCCATCGATCATCACGTTTCCGGTCGCTGAACGTAACTGGACTACCCCCTATTGCCCAGCAACTGCGGCAGCATGTTTCCACATCGTGACCGTTTAGCCGGGGACCACCCCATAAGCGATCGACCGATCGAGTTGATCTCTCGCGTCCCGCCGCCTACACGCGCCGTGACCAGCGGTCACGGCGCCTCGTCATGGCGGGAAGGGCTACTGCCCGATGCTCTCGACGACAGCTTCCGCGACGGCCTTCATGGTCGTTCTGCGGTCCATCGCGGTTCGCTGGATCCAGCGGAAGGCGTCCGGTTCCGTGAGCCCCTGACTGGTCATCAACAGCCCCTTGGCCCTGTCGATGACCTTGCGGGTCTCCAACCGGTCGGCCAGCCCGGCGACTTCGGCCTCCAGCGCCTGCAGTTCCGAGAACCGGCTGACCGCGAGCTCGATGGCGGGAACCAAGTCGCGTTTGGCGAAGGGCTTGACCAGATAGGCCATGGTGCCCGCGTCGCGCGCGCGCATGACGAGGTCGCGCTGGCTGAACGCGGTCAGGATGACGACGGGAGCGATCCGGTCACCGGTGATCTTCGCGGCGGCGTCGATACCGTCCATCTTGGGCATCTTGACGTCCAGGATGACGAGATCGGGACGCAACTCCTCCGCCATCGAGACGGCCTGCTCACCATCGGCGGCTTCACCGACCACCGCGTAGCCCTCCTCGCGGAGCATCTCAACGAGATCGAGCCGGATCAGGGCCTCGTCCTCGGCGACGAGCACGCGACGCCGAGCCGTCTCGTCGACCTGCTCTTGCGCGGCAGCCGGTTCTGTCACCGGGTCCTCCTGCGTACCTGATCGAGTGCGATGGCTACCGGGCAAGACTACCGGCAGCGCGCCCACCACGCGGAACGGTCTTCACCAAGAGTGACCCACCCCGCACCGGCTGCCCCGACCTGGTTCTCGGCTGGTGACGGCCATCGCGTAAAGTCAGGACCACACCCGGCCCCCGTAGCCCAATTGGCAGAGGCAGCGGATTCAAAACCCGTCCAGTGTGAGTTCGAGTCTCACCGGGGGCACCCCCAAAACACCCGCTGACCGGCCCCTTCACCAGCACCAACGGTGAAGGGGCCGGTCGCGTCTTACCCGGAACTACCCGGCTCTGTGCGGCTGTCCCCGGCGTTCTGCGGCCCATTCGCGGCCCCGCTGTCCTCGCTGTCGAGCCCGAGAGCCTCACCGATACGCGCGAGTGCCGTCGACTCCTGGCCAGCGATGACCTTCGCGTAGACCTGATGGAGAACCGCCACCGAGTGACCCGCCCACTCCGCGATCTGTGTGGACGGGACACCTGCCGCTAGCCAGGTCGATACGCACGCATGGCGCAAGTCATACGGTCGTCGCGCAAGCACCGATACGTACTCATCTGCCGACAGCGCGGCTTTGCGTGCGCGGTCCCAGACGCGCGCGATGGTTGATTCCGCGAGGTCGCCTCCGGTGAGGTTGCGGAACAGACGGCCGTCCGCGGCCGTACCGAACTTCTCAAGGTGTTGGTGCAGCAAGGCTGTCAACGGAGGCGGACACGGCACCGATCGGACCTCACCGACGCCACGCTGCTTCAGTTGACGGCGGTCTCGCCGCTGCCCGGAGTCTGTCCACGCTCCCCCGGCGATCGGCGCCGTCTGCGAGAGCAACAGTTTGCCCCAACCAACTTCCGGCAGGTCAAGATCCTGTTTGGACAGCATCGCCGCTTCTTCCGGCCGCAGAGCGGAGTAGTACATGGCGGCGAAGAACGCGACAAGTCTCGGCCCCGACGATCGGCGAGGCTGACCGGGCATCTGCTGCGCCTCGACGCCAGCGAGAAGTTCGCTTGCTTGGCGAGGGTTGATGACAACGCGCGTGTCGATAGCCCTGACCTGTTTGGGAGCCGTCCACTTGACCTTCGCCAACCGGTTCTCAGCCACCAGGCCTTGCTCCACTCCGTACTCGACAGCGTTGTATATGACTGCCCTTTTTCTGGAGAACGTCTTGGCGGCTGCTGGCTTGCCGTCCATCTTCACGGCGAGTTGGTCAAGCACCAGTCGCAACCTTGCCGGATCATCGAGCCGACTCACCGGCTCTGTGTTCGAGGCGAGCCACTTCAGCGCTCGCTCGACGTCCGCTGGCTTCGCGGTGGCACGACGCCTGGGGTTGAACGCCCACCCCGTCATCGCCCGTCGCAGCACCCGATCGGCGGGGCGTCCACGATCAGTCGCGAGCATCGCGAAAGTGGCTGACGCAAGCGCGTCCGCATTCCCCGACCGGGACTTCGCCGCCGCGCGAGGCCACTTCATATCCACATAGCTTTGGGCGAACTCGAACCAGCTCTGGTCGTTCAACTCGCGACTCATAGAAACTGGCAGCCCGTCGGCAACACGAAACGCCTCTCCGCGATTCTGTGCAGCCACGAGTTGCGAGCGGAAGCTGTCCGCGAGGGCCTTCGTCGCGAAAGTCTTCGATCGCAGAGACGAATCCACTACCCAACGCACTTGATAGGACTTCCGGCTGCGACGCTGCTTGGTGCGTACAGCCCAGATCTTGACGTCAAAGGTCGCTTTCATCAGGCGGCGTCCTCCAGGGTGTCCTCCCAGCGTTCGAGATCAATGCGGCGAATGCGGAGCTGGCCGTTGGGCAGCTTGATGCAGCGCGGTGCGCGTCCTTTGGCGCGCCAGTCATCCCAGGTAGATCGAGCTATGCCGTACTCGGTAAGGAATTCGGTGACGGTGAGGTACCGGCGTTGGGTAGCCATCTGTGCGTGCGCTCCTTGGCGTGGTGACGGTGGGTGATGGCTGCGTATGGCACTGGTCTGCCCTCCTCTGGGTTGGCGGGTACGGGGGCGCGAACTTGGCGAACTTACGAACTTAGGCGCTGACCTGGGATTTTGTTGTGAGCTAAGTTCGCCAGCGGCGAACTTAGGGTTTGGTGTTTGCGCTGGTCACGGGCTAAGTTCGTAAGTTCGCTATGTTCGCGGGGTCTGGGCGGTGTAGACCTCGGTGGGTCGGCCGCCGCGCCCGTCGACGCGGGGACGACTACTGCGAGTAATGCGCCCGGTGTCGATGAGCTGCTCCAGTAGGGCGTTGATATCGGCGGCCTTCTTCTTCCCGGCGAAGAATCCGGTCGTGATGTCTTTGCGGGTGCGGCCCTGCTCCCCTGCCTCGGCGATCCAGGCCAGTAGCCGCGCCGGGGTCTGGGTGTCGGTGAACACGGCGCGCGCGGTAGCAATGGAGTAGCGCACCAACGCAGCGGCCGCGGTCAGGTGGTTAGGTTTGATGGCGTCGGAGAAGTCGAGCGCGGCGTGGATCGCGGCGATCCGTAGGCAGTTCGGCGCGGCACGCGCGATGAACTGTTCCACCGGTCCGTCGTCGCCGTGATCGCGCCCAAACTCCACATAGAGCCGTCGCCACAACTGCGATGCCGCGGTGGTGAAGCCGATGGTGTCAAGGCTCGCCCCGGCGATGAGCCGGTCAGCCAAGCTGGTGCCCAACTCGGTCATGGTGTCGGCGTCGACGGCCCCACCTTCGGGCAGGAACTTCGAGCGCGCCACGGCCAGGGGTAGGAACCGGTTATAGGTGCCGCCCGCCATGTCGGAGGCCGAGACTTTGTCGCGGAACTCGCGCGGACTGATGTGGGCGAGTAAGCCGACGTGCGAGCTGGGCGCGATGCGCGCGTTGACCGACAGGGTGGACAGGTCCCCGCCTTCCCACGCGGCCCGCAGCGTGGCGGACAGGCTGTTGCCCTCGCGGCGCATCCGGTTCATCACCGCGGCCCACTCGGGCTCAAGCATCAGCAGCCGCCGGTCTCCCGCGGGGAGCCTGCCCGGGGTGGTGTCGCTGTCGTCGTCGACGAACATCGCCGCGAGCCCTTCGCCGGAGGTCAGCCCGGAGCGGACGTTGCGGGACACGAAGTCCGGATCGGCCGCGCGCAGCAACCGCCGCGCCGACGACCACGACGTGCCCTTGCGCCCCGCCGAGGTGCGCCCGACGATGAGCGGCCACACCAGCAGCGGGTGTGGATCATCCCCGGCACGCACGTGCGGGTCCTGGCCCAGGCGGACACCGGCGGCGCACAGCAGCGACGCCAGGATCGCCAACGGATCGGCCTCGGTGTGCGGCTCCACCGCCTCGACCAGCGTGCCCAGGTAGCAGTCGAACACGGCCGGGTCCACGGTCGGCAACGCCGCGCGGGCACGGGCGACCTCGGCGATCGCCTCGGCTTCATCCGGGCTGGCGTCGTCGGGCACGGCGGGTTCGTCCACGACCCGCAGCGGGCGGGCAGCATGGTTCATCAGGCGATCTCCCGGATGTCGTGATGGCGCAGGTGTCGTGATGCGGCAAAGCCAGCGCGAGCGGCCATCGCACGGCCGCTGGCCCCTATCTGAATTGGGAAATTTTGATTGAATGTCCGTATGACCATTGCTGCCTTCGTAATCGCCTGCCTGTCAGCACTCGGGACACTCGGCGCGGTGTGGTACGCGCGCCGAGCGGTAGCAGAGGCCCGGCGTTCCGCCGACGCAGCGAAGGACGTCGCTGACATCGAGCGCGCTCGACGCGCCGACGAAGTGGCCGAAGCCGATCGGCAGCGCGTGAAGTTCCGGCTGTTGCACCGCACCAAAGATTCGTACGTTCTGCGAAACGCTGGGACGGATTCGGCATACGGCGTCCACGTCGATACAGGCGGGCTCGGCGTACCCGGCGAGATCACGCACTTTGACGAGTTCGGCGCAGACGAAGAACAGCCATTCATACTGTCGAGGTCACTAGGGCAAGGGCCCGTGCATGTGGTGGTCGCGTGGCACATGCGACCAGATCGTTCCGATTCCCCACAGACAGCGAAGTTGCTGCCGTAAGCATTCTCGGGCGGATTCATTAGGCGGCGTCCTTTCGGCGGGAACCGCGGCGGGGGCGGGACTGTCCTGCGGTGAGTCCGGCGCGGATCACGCGGGCGATCTCGCGCGGGGTGCAGTCACAGTCACCGGTCATCAGCGCTTGCGCGGCGTCGGTGAGCGCGTGGCTAGCCGTCGCGGTGTCGAGCAGTCCCGCCCCGACGAGCTGGCCTAGGTTGTAGGCGGCGTTCGACAGGATGCGGTTGTGCTGACCCGGCGCGGCGGTGCGCACCCGCTCGGCTTCCCGGGCCACCGCGGTCGCGGCGTAGCCGGTCACCGTGGCCACCGGCGTCACAGAACGCGGAGAGATCGCCGTAGAGCGCCGTTCGCACAGCGCTAGGAGTAGCCAGCCGGGCAGCTCGACCGGGTCGGTGTCGTCGGCGAGTTCGTAGCCACCGCCCGGCACCAGACTGCCGGGTGCCACCACGTATCCGCCCCCAGCGCGGGTATCGACGTGCCGAGCGAGATCGCCTTGAGTGTTGCGCAGACACACCCCCGCCGGGGCGGTGAAGTACAAGTGCCGCCCACCGCTCGGCGTCGTCACGGTCCACGTGTCCGGCACCGTGACGCCCCGGTCGGCGGCCAGCCGCGCGAGCTGCCCAGCACCGTCCGGGCCGTCGCCCTCGTTGGTGTCGAGATCAACCACCACCAGCCGGGAGGGGCCGGTGGCGATGCCGATGTTGAACGCACCGGCCCGCCAGCAGCGGGTGATGCGCCCGGGGTCGACGGTGGCGCGCTGCTCCCACCGCGCGATCGCGGGTGGCTTCTTGCTGCCGGGGGTGAGCGGGAAGACGTGCCAGCCGCGGGCCGCGAGGTGCTGCGCCCACTCGGTGAGGTGGTCGCGCTGGGTTCCCATCAGACGAGAGTCCTTCCGGTGATCCGAACGAGCAGACAACGAAACGTTGGGGGCGGTGCTGCCGGGACCGACCACAGGGTGACGGTCGGTCCGGCAGCACGGGGCGGTTAGAACGGTGGTTCGTCCGCCACCGGCGCACCACCGGCCGCGGTGGGTGCGCTGGCCCACGGGTCGACACCGGCCGGTGACGCCGCACCCGCCGCGGTCGTGCGGGTGGCCTTGGTGATGGTGGCGGTGGCCCACCGCAGCGAGGGGCCGATCTCGGTGACGTCGACCTCGAACAACTGCCGTTTCTCGCCCTCGGGGGTGGTCCACTCCCGTTGCCGCAGGCGGCCGGTGAGCAGCACCCGCGCCCCCTTGCTCAGGCTGTTGGTGAGGTTCTCGGCGGCGTCCTTCCACAGTGAGCAGCGCAGGAACGTCGCCCCGGCGTCCTCCCACTCGCCCGCCTCGCGGTTGAAGCGGCGGTCGTTGGCCGCGACGGTGAAGTTGGCGACCGCGTGCCCGTTCGGGGTGAACCGCAGCTCGGGGTCGGCAACCAGCGTTCCGGTGATGGTGATGTCAGGCAGACCAGCCATTGGTGTCCTTCCGGTCGGTGTCGGCGGTGGGCGCGTTCGGCGGGTGCGCGAGCATGCGGGCAAGCACCCGCGCGCACACGTCGGCCATGGTCGCGGCAGTCAAGCGGTAGGTCTCGTTCGGCGGCGCACCGCGGAACCCGGCTATGACGACCTCGGCGAGGGCGTCCTTGATGTCTTCGGCGACCCCGGCGTTGACCCAGGCTTCCGGGTCGGTGGGGTCCGGCACCGTGCCGTAGACGGTGGCCGCGGGGCGTTCAACGTGGTTGTGGGTGTCCATCCGCTCTCCTTCCATTTGATTACTGTTGGTGACTGTTTTTGGGCGCAGTCGGCCGTAGCGAGCACTGGTGTTCGGTGTCGCTAGGCGGTGTTTGTGGCGTGTGACCTGCGGATGCGTGGGGCCGACGCTAGGGTCTAGCGTCCTGCTCACACCGGGTACGGGACGCTAGCGGGGATGCTAGGTCTAGCGTCTGGTCACGCTAGGCGAGCACCGATTGCCCGCACCCCATGGTGGTTACGCTGGGTGCTCACCACCTCCGGTCTCGGTGGTGCGGCGGGTGCGGTGGGCGGCGTTACGGATGTCGTCGGCGAGCACGCCGCGCCGGTTCGCGGTGCGGCCGTCGGGCAGCTTGCCATGGACCTGCATGGTGTCGACGCCGAACGGTTTCAGGGCGGCGGCGAGCTGGTTGGCTTTGCCGCGCGGGTCCTGGGTGGCCCACTCGCCGTAGACCTCGGGGCGCAGCTCGGCGAGCCGGTCCACGATGGTCTCGGACCACACCTTCGTTTCGCCGGGGCGCAGCACCGCGGCCACGTCGGCGATCAGCGACACCGCGGCACGCCGGTCGGCCTCGGTGGTCTCGCCCGCGGCGTGCCCGGTCAACGTGCCCGCCCGCTGGCGCAGTGCGTGGGCGCGGGCCACGATCTTCTCGGCGGCCTGGTTGTCCAGATAGGCGGACCTGGCGATTTGGGGGTCATCACTAGCGCCGACGAGGTAGCCGATGCCCTTGTCCTTGGCGGTGAACGTGGTCGCCCGGATGCCGTTCTTGTAGCTGGACGTGCCGAGCACCATGTCGTTCTCGGTCTGGCCCATCACCCGCAGGCAAAACCGGATACCCACGTTCGCGCTGACACCCGTGGGCAACGAGTCTTTGTCGGGGCGTTGGGTGGCCAGGATCAGGATCACACCGAGTGCGCGGCCGCGTTTGATGATCGCGGTGCACAGCTCGGCGGCCTCCTTGCCGAACTCCGGGTGCGCGAACAGCTCTTGGCACTCATCGATCGCCACGACCAGCGGGAACAGCCCCAGGCTGCGCCGTGCCGCGAGTTCCGGCGTGACCTTGTTCTCGGGGCAGACCTCGCGCGGCAGGTTCGCGATCGTCTTCGCCCGCCGCTCTAGGTCCTTGTGGACTTCACGCAGGCTGTGCAGGCAGTTCTCGATCGTGCCGTCGTCCGGGCCGGAGCCGTAGTGGTGCGCGATGGTCTCGAACGGCGACAGGTCACCGGACCCTTTGAGTTCGTAGAGCCGCAGTTGCGCGGAGGCATCCAGCGCCGCGGCCAGCACCAGGACCCGCAGGGCGAAGGTTTTGCCCGCGCCAGGCATCGCGCCGATGAGTAGGTTGGCGAACATCAGCACCACCGTCACGAGTCGTCCGCGTTGGTCGAAGCCGAACGGCACGGGCTGGAACAGATCAGCACTGCCGTGCTTGGCGAGCGGCCACGGCTTCGGCTTGGCCTTCGACAGGTCCTCATCCCCGACCCACAGCACCAACCGGCCTTCGTGCGCGGAGGGGTCGCCTTCGGGCCAGACGCAGCCGAGCGGGCGACGCAGACCTGATGCCAGGGCTTTGCGGCGGTCCATGATGTCGCCGACGTGCACGCCCAGCGGCAGGTCGACGTCGGCGCGCCAGCCGGGACCTTCGCGGGTGATCGGCGCGGCGAACCCGATGCGCTTGCCCTTCGCCAGGTGTTGGTTGATGGCAGCCAGCCCGAGCGAGCCGAGCGCCGCGGTCACGGCGTCGCTGGTCAGCTTCGTGACCTGCTGTTTCACCACCGCGGGACCGACCACCGGCTTATCCGGGATACGCCCCGCCGCCCCCAGAGCGGCGACCGCGGCGGCGAGCGTGGCGAGCTGGACCAGCAGATCGCCGGACAGCCACACCAGCACCCCCACGCCCGCCAGCGCCAGCAGGGCGAGCATCACCACCGTGAGCCGCTTGCGCACGTGGGCGTCGCGCTGCTGCACCAGCTTCAAGTAGTGCTGCGGGTCGCGAGCGGCCACGGCCTCACTGCGCAGCGGTTTGCCCTCGGTGTCGAACACCCACCGATACGTCGCCGCGACCGTGCGGGCGGTGCCGCGAGGTGAGTGCGCAACCAGCTTCCCGGCATAGAGCGGGGTCCGCACCGCGTGATACGCCCCCGTATGCGCCAGATTCGCCACCCACCACCGGGTGCGCTGGGCGATCTCTTCGCGGGAGCGCACCCACGCCGGAACCACCGCGTGCCGCTCCCCTGACGGGCCAGCGGGGACGGCGGAGTCGGGCGGATCCACCGGCACCGACTTCGCACCCTCACCATCGTCGGCGTCGTCAGGCTCGGTGCTGTCGTCCACGATTTCGGCGTCGAACACCCGCGGCTCGACCTCGGTGCCCGGCACGGTGTCGGGCGCGGTGTCGGGGTTCGGGCGCATGGTCGGGATGTCGTCCGGGGTGGCGGCGGAGTCGGGGCGCAGCACGTACAGCGACCCGTCGTCGCGGCGTTCGGTCGACACCTCACCGTCGCGCGGTGAACGCTCACCGGACGCGCCACGCTCGGGATCACGGCCCGGCGCGGGCGACGGTTCATGGTCGGGCTCGGGGGTGTGTTCAGCGGGGGTGTTCACAGATGCGGGTCCTTCCCGTTCATCAACCGGGTACTCGGGGTGTTCGGGCTGGGTGCTCATGCGGCGGTCCTCTCCTGTGTGGCGTCGACACCCTCACCAGCCGCCACAGCCGCGGCGGTCGGCGCCTTGTCGGCGGATGTCGGTGCGGTGTCGGTGGTTGTGAGTTCGGTACGCAGCTCGGTCGCCAACGCGGACGACAGGCCGCGGGAACAGCCGGTGACCTGCCGAATCCACGCCGGGGTGACCTCCACACCCGGTGTCCAGCGGGCGCGCGCCACCGCGAGGTAGTCAGCGCGACTCCTGCGCCTGGCCGCGGTGCGCGGCTTCCGGCGCGTGCTGGCCGATCGCGTCCGCGGCGCGGCCGTCGACGTGCCGGCGGTGGCAGTGGTCGACGTCGGTGCGGTGGTGTCGTGAACCCCTGCCGCGGCGTTCACGTCCGCGCCGGTGGCGTCGGTCGCGGTCGTGTTCACCGCACCGTCCGCCGTGGTGTTCGCAGCGCCCTCGGCGGTGGCGTTCGCGGCGGTGTTCGTGCTGCCGTGCGCGCGGGGTGTGGCGGCGCGTGTGACGGATTCGGTGAGCCGGTCGCGTAGTACCGGGGCGGCCTCGGACGCGAGGAACACCAGTGCCGGGGGAACCGAGTGCAGCACGATCCCCGCGACGTCGAGCTTGGCCCAGGATTGCCAGGTGTTCATCACGTAGGTGGCGGCGAAGGCGAACCACTTGGTGCGCCGGATCCACGGGCCGGTGTCGACCTGCCAGCGGGCGGTGACCTGCTCGGCGCGCAGCACCGCCACCAGCACGATCGACACCATCGGGTCCAGCAGCCACGCGGCCAGCCACGGCAGCGACCACGACACCGCCCCAGCGGCGGCGAACTGCTGCACGTTGACCATCGTGAACGCCAGCCCGAGCGCGATGCCGAGCCACATCAGCACGTCGATCTGGGTGCGCACCCGCTCGACCCGCAGCGCGACGACGTCGGGGTGTTCGGAGAACGCCCGCACCTCGGCGGCCTCGGCCGCGTCCTGCGCCAATCGCTGCGCGCGGGACAGCGGCACATGGTGTGCGTCCCGCGCCGTCGACGTCGACGCGGCCGGGGCGGTCGTTGTGATCGCGTTGTGTGTGCTCATGCTGCGGCCTCCCCCGCGGTCTCCTGTCGTTGCTGCTGGCGGTGCAGTCGGCGGCGTTCCCGGTACGAGGTGCCGCCCCAGATGCCGACCCGCTCGCCGTTCTCCAGCGCCCACGCCAAACACTCGGCACGCACCGGACAGCCCGCGCAGATCTGCTTGGCCGCCCGGGTGCTGCCGCCCTTCTCGGGAAAGAACGCCTCCGGATCGGTCTGCGCACACACCGCATCGACCGTCCACGCGGGCGGTATCGGCAACCGCGGTGTCGCGTCGACCGCGCCGAGCCGGTGGCCGCGGATCATGCGAAGCTCAACCGTCATCGCCGGACACCTCCCCGCCGACGCCACACCTCGGCGTCATCCGTCGTCGTAGTTGTGGTCAGGCGCATCAGCGACGCGCCCGCGAACAACGCCGGGAGCCCCAACGCGACCGCAACCGCGGTCACCGACCCGCCGAACTGGGCGGTGACGATCCACTGGACGGCGACGATCACCCCCGCGGTGACCAGCACCCGGAACACCGCCCCGGCGGCGTGCCCGACAGTGCGGACGCCGCGCGCGGTCCGCCGGGCCTCCCGACGGAGCGCGTTCACCGTGGCCAGCACGCCGATCCCGGCCAGCACCGCCACCACCGTCATCACCTGCGGATCCATCACGCAGCCACCCCCTCGCGCTCGACCTCAGCCGGGGCCGGGTGCAGCGGCACCACCGACGCAACCGCGACGTTGACGTCGGCGTCGTGGTCGTAGGCGTCGGGATCGATCGGGGTGCCGATCAGGTAGTCGTGCAGGTAGTCATCCGGCGCGAGCATCCCGATCCGGTAGCGGCACGACTCGCACGTGCGGTGCGCCCGCGGCAGCTCCACGTGCGCATCGGTGCCACATTCGCGGCAGGTGCGCCGCGCCGCCAGGGCTTTATCGAGCGCGACTCGGCGGGCCGGGGTCATCGGCCGCACCGGTTTCGCCCGCTCGATCAGGAACAGCTCGGCGAGCACCTGCCGGTAGCTGGCGCGGTGGCGGAAGTACAGCAGCGCGACCGGGTCCTGCCCACCAGGACGCAACCCCAACTTGCGGAGCTGGCGGCGGGTGGCGAGCTTGTCCCGCGGGCCGATCCCCCACGACAGCAACACAATGCCGTCGCGGGTGCCGCGGGTGTACTCCTGCCACTCCGACCACGGCACCGGCCGTAGCTGCCACGGATATTGACGCTTACCCATCACGCCTCACCCCCACGGCCGCGCTCGGCGTTCTCCGCAGCGGCCATGAGCGCGCCCGCGACCTCGCGAGCGACTTCCGGGGAGAAGTAGGCGGTGACCTCCGGATACGTCGGCTCGACGGCGTCCACCACTCGCAGAGCGACGGTGGCCGGAGCGCCCTGCCCGGCCGGGACGCCGATCAGGCGCAGGTCGTCGTCAAACACGCCGCGAAACAGCCACTCCGGGCCGCCCGGCCCGATGATGTGCGGTTCGGGCACCGTCACGTGCACAACACGTCCACGCATCACGCCACCCCCAGCCGGGCCAGCTCGTCGTCCCAGTCGATGCGGGCGGATTCGTCGCCGCGCGGCACCAGCCGTTCGGTTGCCGCGATCGCCTCGGCGAGGTCGTCACGGACGAAGAACAGCGCCGCGCGGCCAGTCGGGCTGGACAGCTCCATCCGTATCCGCCGCGGCCCCGGCAGCATGCGCACGTCACCGAGCCCCGCCGGGCCAGTCAGGCCGTCGGTGAGCAGGTCGCGGGCGATGGACCACACCACCAGGCCGCCGTTGGCATCGGTGAAGGCCAGCTCGACCGCGTACGGATCGGCCGGGGTGTAGTGCCACTGCACCGACACCCGGCCTAGCGAGCGCACCGACGCCGTGGCGGGATCGATGAACAGATGAGCAAGTAGCTTGCGTGTCACCGTGCGAGCGGTCATCAGCGACCACCCCCACCAGCAACAGCGGATACGCAGGTGGTCAGCACCGGGGGTGCGCCTACCATGAGAAGCCTCCTCGAATCGTCATCAAATGGCGTGGGGAGCCCCGGCCCGGCGGTGGTGTTCTTGGCGGAAACGGCCGCCGGGCCAGGGACAGAAAGCAGACGGGCGGCATGCCGATGGGCCTCGAGCGCCAGCCCGCGGGCACCGGCCGTACCTTCGGCGGCCAGGTGCTCCATGAGGATCGCTTTGCGCTCATACCAGGCGGCCACCACCACCGCGGGCGCGTTGGCCGCGGGCCGGGACAAGTGCAGCCGGGTCATCTCCCGCAACGTCGACGCGCTCACGGCCGATCACCACCCGGTCGGACATGGGACAGGCAGTCGACCCGGCTTCGCGCCCGATCGAGGTAGCTGCCCAGTTCCTCGGCGATGTCGACGGCCAACCGCAGCTCGGCAGCCGCCTCGGTGGCCGACGTCGCGGCCAGCTGGCGGGACCGTTCGGCATCGCCACGCTCGCGGTCGTGGCGCACCGTCGGATCGGCCGCCACCCTGCGCGCCCAGCTCGCGAGCTGGCGGCAGAGCTGCACCTCACGGTGCGCCGCCGTCGCCAGCGAGCCGAGTACGCCGGCACCGTGCGGGGCCTCAGCCAGCGCGCCAACCTGCGGCATCGTGGCGTGGTTCAGATACCGCACCAGTTCCGCCAGCGCGACGGCCGCCGACTCGATCCGCTCCGCGGTGTGCGGGCCATCTACCGGCCAGTGCGCCTCGACAACGTCCAGTCCGTATAGCGACATCAGGCGGCCTCCCCCGGCAGCTCCACACCGGACAGCCGCGTCGGCAACGCCCGCAACACCTCACGATCAGCCCGTCGACGTGCCCGACGCGCCCGAACCTGATCCGTCGCAACACGACTGATCCGCACCGACTCGGCGCGCTCATCACACGCCAAGTCCCGATCGGCTTCCTCGAGCAGCGCATCAATGCGCGCGATCTCTGCGGCCATGTCTTCCTCCCTCTGAACAGCGCAAACAACGTCATCGCCCAACGCGGCCAGCGCCTCACTGGCCACCGGGTCGGTGATCCTGACGGACTTCATGTGCCTCCTGTCGATGTCGTACTGACACAGTGCAATATAGATCAGTATGCGTCAGTTTGACACTAGTGCGATCGGGTGATGTAGGTCAGATTGAGTCAGTTCAGCTATGCTGACCTGCGTGGATACGGGGAAAGTCGGGATGCCGTCCTACGAGCGCGTGGCCGAGTCCATCCGCGAGCGGATACGCAGCGGGGACCTGAAGCCGGACGACAAGCTGCCCGGCAATCGAGACTTGGCCGAGCAATACAACGTCGCCCTCGGCACAGCGCAGAAAGCGCTGCGCGCGTTGCAGGACAGCGGCTGGGTGACCGCTACGCCCTCGGTCGGTGTGTTCGTCAACGAGCCGCCCGACGAGGCTGCGGAGGCGGCGACACTTGAGTCGGTCGTCCGCCAGGTCGCCGAGCTGCGCGCGACGGTCGACGACCTCGCCCAGCGTGTGCAAAGGGTTGAGAATGGCAACCGCCCCGATTAGCTCGCAAGCTTGTGCAGAAACGCCGCGAGTCCGTCGATCACGCTTTCGCCACCATCGATTAGCGACTGCACCCAGCTCGCCGAGTCCTGCGGGTGTTTCACCACCACGAGCAGTACCGCGATCACGACGGCGAAGCCGATCAGCTTCGGCAGCACCCCGCCACCCGTGGACATCGGGATCATGTTCTTTCCAGCCATGGTTACCTCCCACGTCGTTCGACGTCTCGCCGTATCGGCCCCCGGTTTCTCCGGTTCGCTGTGACGTCGTGTTCATGCCTCTAATTCAAGCCGTTGCGGCGCTGACCAGGGATGACCTCGCAGTGCCCGCACAGTGCCCTGGTAGTGCCCTCGGCTTGCGCGCCACCCGCACGCTGGCCAGAGGGGAGGCGGCATGGAGGTAGTCGACGTCTGGACAGGGCAGCGAGCGAACGCCTTGCAACGTGCGCTGCGCTTCACCAACGAGGCCTTCGCCGAACGCCTCGGCGTCAACCTGCGGACCGTCGCGAAGTGGCACGCCAAGCCGGACGTGCAACTCAGCCCAGAGATGCAGGAAGCACTCGACACCGTGCTGTTCGGCGCAACCGAGCAGGCCAAAGCACGGTTCGGCCTGATGATGACGGCAGGCACGGCCACCGATCCCGACCGCAACGGCGAGACAAGCACCGCGAAAGACAAGGACCTGATCGCCGCCGAACAGCGACTCAACTCCGACGCGCACATCGCGGCCGCGCTCGAATGGCTCGACGCATCCGCAGGGTGGGCACCCGGTACGGCACGCAAGCGCGTCGCTGCCGAAGTCGTCCAGCTCGACGCGAGCGAGCTGGGCGACCGCACCCGTAGCCGCGGCCGGGTCCAGCGCGCCGACGTCGCCGCCGCGTTGAGCGCGTTCTACGGCACACCCATGGACGGACATGGCACCTACCGAGCCACCTACGGCGACGGCCGCGAGGTCGCAACCAGCGTCCTCACGCATGCCGACTGGCTCGATATCGCGTGCCCGCTACAGCCAGACAGCGACCGAGCTGCCCTCGTGGGCAGCACCAGCTCCGAACCTCTCCCCCTCGATGACGTCAGCATCGACGGCGCGGTGCGGCGCACCGCCGAGACCTTGGGTTTGAACACCACCATGGTCGACGCGCCGCTGTACCGCCTAATTGACGTCGACGTCGGCAAGCAGCGCATCGGCGGCGCGTTCGGGCTGACGTCGTTCGTGCAGTACGCGCTGACGATGGACCTGCTCGAAGCCGAGCTAGTCGACGCGCTCGCCGCCGGTCGCGAGCCGTCGGCGGATACGCTGCCACTCCGTACCCGCCTCATGCCGGACACAGCATCGGTTCTCGACACGCGCAATCGGATGTGTGCCGGGGGCGCGCTCGCGCTCACCGCGATCGCGCGCCCGCCGTCCGGCCGCCGCACCCAGCCCGACTACCTGCTCCTGGTGCAGGAACGCGGTGGGAAGGTACTCAACGCCGCGAGCCGCCTGGCCGTGATCCCCAAGTGCTTCCACGGCCCCCTTACCGACTACAGCGACGACACCCAGATCGGGTCGACGTTGCGGCGCGAGCTGGAAGAAGAACTGTTCGGCCGCGACGACGTGGACAGCACGGTGACGTCCTCGCAGCGCCACGCCGACCCCATGCACGCCAGCCGCCTGTCACAGCCGATGGCATGGCTCGCGGCACACGATGGAACCGACCACTGGCAGATGGAGTGCACCGGCTTCGGCCTCAACCTGGTTAGCGGCAACTTCGAGTTCGCCAGCCTGATCGTGATCCACGATGAGACGTTCTGGACCACGTACGGTGGTGACATCGCCGCGAACTGGGAATCGGAAAGCCTGCGCCGATACTCCAGCCGCGACCGTAACTTACTCGAAGACCTCATCGGCGATCGCGCGTGGAGCAATGAAGGACTCTTCGCGCTACTCCAAGGACTCAGGCGACTCGCGCAGGTCGGCGGCAGCCGGGTCGACGTGCCCGCGATTGAATGGGAGGTTCGATAGATGGGCAGCTGGTACAGCGGCAACGCCGCCGACGATGGCGCGAACACGCGCGGATGGATACTCGGCCACTTCCTCGACCCATCCGCCGGGGAACGCTCGACCAAAGACCTTGAAGTCAAGTGGGGCATCCACCCGGCCGGTGATCAGCGGGCCGAGTGGGTCACCGGCGACCAGCGCACCACCCTTGTCCTGCTAGTTCAAGGTCATTTCCACGTCAGGTTCCGCGAAGGTGACGCCGCACTGACCAGGCAGGGCGATTACCTCGTCTGGGGACCCGGAACCGACCACTCCTGGCGCGCGACCGAGGATTCAGTCGTAGTAACAGTGCGGTGGCCCTCATTGCCATAGCGATCGGTTGGGTTGGATCGATTCGGCGCGCTCAAAATGCAGCGTTGAGCCTGCTCGCACAGTTGTCTGATCATTACGAGTGCGTCCTGATGCATCCGCGCGATCTGCTCGTGCGCCTCCCGCGTTGCCACATCCCATTGCCGGTACACGTCACCGTGATAGACCACGCGCGTCACCTGCCTGTCCCGGCTGCTCGACTCACCCCGCGCGCGAACGTTACTCTCCGACAAGGCCAAGTTCGCCTACGGAATCGAGTTGCCTCGACTTGCTGACCCGCATCCTCTCTTACTCGGGTTTCACTGCAATCTGAGACAGCAGTTTCGTCCACTCGGCTGACGGGTATGCGCTGTAGATGTGTACCTGGGAGAGCGACACGTTGTCGTGCGGCCCGGAGGGATGCTTCGCACCGGTGGCGGGCTGGCCGCAGCTGGGACAGGTACGCGCAGGTGTGCGGGCATTCCTGCACGGTGTCGCGCCGGATCGGGTGGCGGACGCGATTCAAGTCGTTGACGAGCTGACATCGAACGCGGCGCGGCACGGGCGCCCACCGATTCGGCTGCACCTTTCGCGGCACGACAACGGACAGACATTGCTGGTCACTGTGTCCGACGGCTCACCGCAGCCGCCAGAGCCGGTTGCGGTGGCGTCACCAGCCGCGATGCCGAAACACTTCGGGATGCGGATGGTTGACGCATTAAGCACGGTCTGGGGTGTTTTGACCTCCGCAGACGGCAAGATGGTCTGGGCTGAACTGCCGCTGGCAGAACAAGCCCCGTAGCGCACCACGGATCCGTTGGCCTGCACGCAGAGAAGTGCGCTGCGCGGTCTATACGCGGCCCGAACGCCCGACCAAAGCGCGCACACGCAGGTCACGCCCAGGTTCGTGACTCCCTTCAAAACCCGTCCAGTGTGAGTTCGAGTCTCACCGGGGGCACTCTCCATACCAGCACTGACCGGCCTTTCCACCAGCACCAACGGTGACGGCCGGTCGCGTACGTTCCGGTGGTGTCAGGCGGCCAACGGCCGCAGGCCAGTGCTGTGGTCTATTCGTTCGCTCAAATTCAAGGCCAACGACATCCCCGAGCCAATCGCCTAACAACCGCTCCGCGAGGGATCTGCCGTGTACGGGGGCACGCAGACCGTGCGGGCACCTGACCTGCCCTTGAGGACGACTTTTCGCAGCGTCACGTTGTTACTGGTGTCCGTTTCGAACAGCCGTCCGCCTGGGTTCGCGGTGACCTCGACGTAGTAGGTGCCGTTAGGCACGTTCGTGATGTTGAACGCCTGTCCGGCGACTCCCTGGTAGTAGGTGTCGCCCCAACCGATGGGCAGCACCTGCCGCACCCACATCGCGTCCTCCCATCCGCATGCGGTGTCGTAGCCGGGTCGCCACTCCGCATCAGGGAGGGCGAGCGCGATCGAGTCGGTCGGCACGATGCAGAAGGACTGCTTGTGGCTGCGCACCGCGGCCGTGCGGGAGTCGTCAAGTAGCCGGTAGCGGGCGAAGTCGGTGAAGTGCCAGTGGTTGTGACCTCGCTTCCGGTGGAAGTGCATGGTGCCGACACGGGCCCGTGCCACCACCTCGTCGCCCCGGTAGAAGTACTGGTAGGCGTCCATGACGTCCTCGCCCTGCCTGCGGAACCCCTCCACGTCCAGTCGCGATGTGCCACCCACCCATACGTTGGCGGCGAAGCGAAGCAGGTCGCGGCCCCGGACATGGGCCGCGCGGATGCCCCACGCCGGCAGCGACGCGAGGTCGGGCAGGTTGCGAGAAGGAGCGCGCTTCACGGTGCGCACTCTGGGATGCTTGGGCAACTGCCCCTCACCGGCCGCCGTCGACTGGCCCACATGCGACACGGCCATACCCTCGGACGAGCCGCTGCGCGTCCTGACAGTGACGGCCACAGACGCCCTCGCGTCTTTCGGGGCGATCTGGAAGAGATCGACATAGCGTCGCGCGATCGACACCGTGACCCTGTAGCGGCCGTCCGGTCCACGGAACCGCACTCCGCCGTAGTCAAGCACTCGTGTCGCCCAGCCCTCGTCGATGCCCCACACGTGCGAGAACGCGAAGTGATGCAGCCAGCAGCCGTACGGGAATCTCGGATTGTCCGGCCCCTCGGGCGCGGCGCGCTGTGGCTCGTAGCTGTTGGGGCAGAACGTTCGCAGCGGCGTGCGCTTGACGAGGTCACCGTCGGCATTTCGGACCGTGACACGCACAAAGCGAGCGAGACCGTCCCTGGCGACGATGTCGCCAGGGAGCGCCCGTTCCTGAGCCACCTCGTTGCGGCCTGCCGCGATGACCTGCGTGATCCGGTACTTCTCGTCGTAGTCAGCGCGCGCCACGCGGACGTCGAACGTGCCGTTCACCGGTGTCGCCCACACCCTGGGATCCACTCGGATCCAGGCACCCGCACTGCGTCGGTTAACGGTCTGCTCCGTCTGCGTCTGAATGAGACGCAGCGATGGCGGTGTCGGCGCCGCCTGTGCGGGTGCTACCAGCAGCACCCCGAGCATCCCCACCACGAGCGCCACCGCGCCCCATCTGCCCACACCGCGTTTCCTGGACATGACCCACCCTCCCGCCGATCCACGGCCGTGCGCATCGCACGCCGTGAACGCGCTCGCACAGCATGACAGCCCGCGTACAAGACGTATCCCTGTTGCGCGGATTCGTTACCCGGCGACAGCTAGGACCACACGCTTGTCGCAACGGCAATCGCCCGGCATGCCACGGGAAACGCGCTCAGCCGTGCAAGGCCGACGTGCCCGCCGCCGCGTGGTGCCGCCACCGTCGGACGCGCGGTACCGTGGACAACGGCATGGGAACGGACGGCGTCGGCGCGCGGCGATGGCGAATCGCGCACGTGGGTGGACTCTGCGCATTCGCGCTGGGGGTGGCGCTGCTCCTTGCCCTGCATGTGCTGCCGCCGACCAGCGATATCAGCCCGATCCGGCGCACGATCAGCGAATACGCGCACACGGATGGCAAGTGGTTGTTCGATCTGGCGGTCTTACTCATCGCCGTTGGCTCGGCGGCGACCTTCGCCGAGATCGCCCGCCGCAAGCTCGCGGGGTGGGTGACGGTCGCGCTAGGCGCGCTCTGGACCAGCAGCCTGCTGGTGATCGTGATGTTCACTAAGACGGACTGGTCGGTCGGTCCGAGCATCGGAGGCACGATCCACCGCTACGCCAGCCTGGCCGCATTTCTCTCGCTGCCGGCGGCCGTGCTGCTGGCCGCACACGTGGTGTTCCCCGTGTCGCTCGCGTGGCGGTGGCTGGCACGCGGGCTGAGCATCTTCTCGCTCACATCATTCAGCACGATCGGCTTCGCGATCATCTACATGGCCAATGGCGGACCGCCGTGGTGGGAGTTCCTGCCACTCGGCCTGGTCGAGCGACTGGTCGCGGGTAGCGCCGTCGCCGCACTCGTCGTGCTTCTCGTCGGGCTCGGCCGGTCCCCGGCGTCCGGGGGCGCAGAGGCACGCGACGCCGACGCGGACGGTCGCCGCGCTTTGGGTACCAACTTCACGCGGTCCGTGTAGCGGTTAGGCGGTAACCGCGGAAATCGTACGACACTTGGCCGAGTACCACGCGGCTGTCCGAGCCAACGATTCCGCTGACCAGCCCACGTCGAACGTTGTGCGCATCCCATCGCCGTTGCCAGGCAAGAAATCACGAAATATTCTTTTCTATTGGCAAGCGCGCACCGGATCGCCTCAGATCAGCGGCGTAATCACGGACTGCTGATGCGCCTTGTCCGAGGGCGGAACCTGTTGGGCCATCGTCCGCAACGGACCACGACGTGCCGCACCTCGTTCCCATTTCCCTAGCACCAACCTGCCCGCTGACGGAAATGCGGAAGTTTCACGAAGGAGTTGGCATGAATCTGAAACAGAAACTCGCGATCGGCGCCGCTTGTGTCGGCGTCACTCCGATCATCGTGGTCGCATTACCCGCGGGCGTCGCCAACGCGCACGGCTACGTGTCCTCGCCGCCGAGTAGGCAGGCGCAGTGCGCGGAGGGAACCGTGCCCTGCGGCCCGATCAAGTGGGAACCGCAGAGCGTGGAGGGCCCGAAGGGCTTGCGTAGTTGTAGCGGCGGCAACGCCGAGTTCGCCGAACTGGACGACGACAGCAAGGCGTGGCAGGCGACCCCGGTTGACAACTCGGTGACCTTCAAATGGACATTCACCGCGCGGCACGTCACGGCCAACTACCAGTATTTCCTGAACGGCACCAAGATCGCCGAGTTCGACGGCGGCAACCAGCAGCCGCCACCGACCATCTCGCACGACGTCGACCTCGGCGACGTGAGCGGGCGACAGAAAGTGCTCGCGGTGTGGAACATCGGTGACACCGGCAACGCCTTCTACGCCTGCATCGATCTCGACGTCAACGGCGGCGGTGGGGATCCTGACCCCGAGCCAACCACGACGACCGCGCCGCCACCGCCGACCACCACCACGACCACGTCTCCGCCCAGCGAGGGCACCTGGGAGGCGGGCACGGCGTACGAGGTGGGTAGCGAGGTGACGTACAACGGCGTCACCTACCGGTGCAGGCAGGCACACACCGCCCTTGCTGGTTGGGAACCGGATCGCACTCCGGCGCTGTGGGAGGAAGTCTGAGTTCGTTGCGGCGCACGCGGTTCGGCGTTCAGTCGTCGCGGGCGCGGGTCACGGCATCCCCGACATCGTCCGTAGCTCGCGCTCGCTGGCGTTCGCTCCGGTGCAGATCACCGCGACGCGTTTGCCCGTGAACCGCTCGGCGTTGGCGAGCAGCGCCGCCAACGCCGACGCGCCCGCACCTTCCGCGAGTGTGTGCGCGTCGCGGAGCAGCAGCCACTGCGCCTCGGCGATCGCGTCGTCGTCGACGAGCACGAAATCCGCCAGCCGTTCCCGCATGATGTGTTGCGTCAGCTCGAAACCGGTGCCGGTCGCGAGTCCTTCCACGACGGTCTGATTCGGACGGTGGACGACCTCGCCCGCACGCCACGAGTCATGGGCGGCAGGCGATGCCGCCGACTGCACGGCGACGATCTCGCAGTCCGGCGCCACCGCGTCGGCGACCACGCATGCCGCGGCGGCGCCGCTACCTCCGCCAACCGGGACGATCACCGCATCGAGGTCAGGGGCCTGTTCGAACACCTCAAGGTAGAGCGTGCCGACACCCGTGATCAGCTCCGGCTCGTTCGCGGCGCTGACCAACCGCGCTCCTCGCTCCCGCGCCAGCTTCTCCGCACATTCGCGGGCATCCTCCAGCGTGGTACCGAACTCCACGAGCTCCGCACCGAGCGCGCGCACGGCGTTCGCTTTGGCCGAGTTCGGGTTCGTCGGCATCACGATCGTGCAGGGTGCGCCGAACCTCGACGACGCATACGCCAGCGACTGCGCGTGGTTCCCGGTGGAGTACCCAACAACGCCGCACTCGCGTTCGACGGTCGGCATCTGGCCGAGCAGGGTCAGTCCACCACGGACCTTGAACGCGCCGACAGGCTGCGTGTTCTCGTGCTTGACCAGCACGTCGACACCTGTGCTTGCCGTCAGCGCGGGATACGGCCACATCGGTGTCCGAGGCAGGATCGGGTCGATCAGTGTCCGAGCGCGCAGCACATCGGTCATCGTGGGAATTCGCATGACCCTACGCTGGCAGGACCCGACACATAGGTCCAATAGATGCTTTTTCAAGAAGCATCTATATCATCTATCATTATCAAGTGGACCTCACCCGGCTCCAAGTGCTCGTCGCCGTCGCCCGCACCGGCTCGGTGACCGCGGCGGCTGAGGAACTGCACTACGCACAGCCGTCGATCAGCCACCACCTCGCGCGGCTCGAGGCCGAGGTCGGCGTGCCGCTGGTGCAACGCGCGGGCAGGGGCATCCGGCTCACCGACGCCGGTACAGTTCTGGTCAGCCGAGCGGAGGAGATCCTCGGCCGGGTGGCCGCCACCCGCGACGAGATCGCCGCCTTCGCGGGTCTCCGCGCGGGCCGGGTGCGGCTGGCGGCATTTCCGTCCGCACTCGCCACGCTGGTCCCGCCCGCTGCCGCGCGATTCGGCGAGCGACACCCCGACCTGGGACTCGGCCTGACCGAGTCCGAGCCACCGGAGTCGATCACAGCGCTGCGCAGCGGCGACATCGACGTTGCCCTGCTGTTCGCGCACGCCGATTCGGACCCGCCGCCCAACGACATCACGGTCACCGCACTGTTCGATGAGCCCCTGTACCTGGTGACAGCGGCGGACAACGACCCGAACAGCCGACACGACGGCCTGCGCGGCTATGCGAACGCACGCTGGATCGCAGGGTGCGAGCGGTGCCGCGCACACCTGCTGAAGTCGTGCCAGGCAGCCGGGTTCGTGCCGAGTATCGCGTTCGAAACCGACGACTATGTCGCGGCGCAGGCGCTCGTCGCCGCGGGACTTGGCGTCACCACCCTGCCTGGCCTCGCGTTGCTCGCGCACCGGAACACGGACGTGCGCGTGGATCAGCTTCCTGGCGAGTTCCGGCGGGTCGTGGCGGCCACCTACGGTAAGCCGCCCGCACCGCTGCCGGTGCAAGCCCTGCTCACCGCGTTGACCGACACCGCCATCCGACCAGGGTTTCCCGACTGACCCGGCCCGAGGCGTCACGCCCGCACGAGCGTGCGCAGCCTGCCATCGGTCATCTCCGTGACCCGGTCCGCGATGCCGATGTGCGCCCGGTCGTGCGTCACCAGCACCGTCGCGGTGCCGCGCTCGACCGTCAGCTCGGCGAGCAGGTCGAGAACCGCTTCACCACGCTGCCGGTCAAGGGCGCTGGTGGGTTCATCCACCAACAGCACGGCGGGTTCATTGACCAGTGCCCGGGCGATGGTGACCCGCTGCCGTTGCCCCCCGGAGAGTTGATACGGACGCCGATGGGCCTGATCGGCGAGCCCAACCGAGGCGAGCAGTTCACGAGCGCGATCCCGCATCGCGCTCGGCTTGCGACCGTCCAGGTCCGCCATCACTTGCAACTGCTCCAGTGCCGTCAGCGACGGCACCAGGTTCGGCTGCTGGAAGATGATGCCGATGTCGCGCCGACGCAGCACCGCACGCTCGGCTGGGCTGAGCCGCGTCGTCTCGTGTCCCGCGACGACGACCCGGCCGCTGTCCGGTGTGATGAGCGTCGCCGCGACCGCGAGCAGGCTGGACTTGCCGGAACCGGACGGTCCCACGACCGCGGTCAGCCTGCCAGCGGGAACGTCAAGGGACACGCCGTCGAGCGCGGTGAGACGTCCCATGCCATCTGGATACGTCAGGGTCACGTCGTCAAGAAGAAGGGTCATCGCGCGCTCCCTAGTGCATCGAGGGGATCAACGGTGGTGATCCGCCGAATGGGCAGGGCGGCGCCAATCACGCCGAGTAGAATCACAACCCCCGCCGGTAGTGCGATGGTCGTCGCGTCGAGCACGAACGGGACGTCGCTGCCCCGCACGACGGCTCCGATCGCGGCGGCGAGCGCCATACCCACTCCCGTGCCGGCCAGGAGCAGCAGCAGGGCTTGCCCGAGCGCGTCGCGCAGCAAGTACCCGGTGGACGCGCCCAACGCCTTGAGTACCGCGATGTCGCCGCCGCGCTGCACGGTCCACACGGTGAAGAAGGCCCCAATCACCAGCGCCGAGATCGCGAACAGGAACCCGCGCATAAGCTGCAGCGAACCGTTCTCCGCCTGGTACGAGCCAATCATCGTCAGCGCGTCGTCCACCGTCAGCGTCCGGGTGCCCGCTGCCGCGTCACCCGCCGCGAGATCCGCACCATCCGTTCGCAACGCGACCACTGACGCCGCATCGCCGGGGCCGAGCCGCTGCCAGGCGGACAACGACGTCCACACCACCGGCAAGTGGCTGTACGCATCCTCGCCACCGACGTCGGAAATGTGCAGGTCAAGCCCGCCGACACGGAGGACGTCGCCGACGCGCACGTCCAGCTCCGCCGCCAGCGGTGCGGACACCACGCTCCCGTCCACCAGAGACGCGGGCGCGAACGGCGCGGCGGGGTCGATGCCGAACGCCGCCACGGCGACGGCGCGATCGCCGGCGATCGCGTCGAGCGTGCGAATACCCACCGGCTCGGCGGAGGTCACGCCTGGCCGCTCACGCCACGTCAGCCAGGCGGACTCGGACAGGGACGACGTCGTGAACGACGGCTGCTGCCCGCCTGGCGGCGCGGCGAACGCGACGTGGTCCGCACCGAGACCGGTGATCGCGGACGTGTTCGCCCTGCCGAGCCCGGACGTCAGCCCGGACAACAAGCCGATCAGCATTGTGATCAGCACCACGACGACGCCAATGAGCGCGAATCGTCCCTTGGCGAAGCGCAGGTCTCTGAGTGCGACAAACATGGGTCCACCCTGCGTCGCCGAGCACCGACGCACATCGCACCGGAGGACACGGTCGCCGCGTCGAAGGGCGGAGGCCACATTCAACATTTCGATTGACCATGGACGCGCGCCGCCTGCCTACGCTGGACACGACATGTATCCACGTTCGTTCTCTCCCGTGCTGCGCATGCTGCGGCTGTGCCTGCACCTACTGATGGCGGTGCTGCTGGTGCTGGTCGCCGTGCGCGCGCTGCTCGGCGGACCCGGCAGCGCGACGGCAGCCGGTGTCGTCACCGCCAGCGTCACGATGGCCGTCGTGTACGGCGCGGGGCCGCTGCTACCTCGTGTCCGGGAATCGCGCGGCGCGGCGGCGACGTGGCTCGGGGCGCTCGGCGCGGTCTGGCTGGCACTGCTCATGCTCACCCCAGACGGGGTGTGGCTGGCGTTCCCGCTGTTCTTCCTGCACCTACACCTGCTGCCAGCCCGGTGGGGCCTGCCAGCCGTCGTGCTCACCACGGCCGCCGCGATCGGCGCGGCTCCATTCCACGGCCAGGCGTTCGGGCCAGGCACGGTCATCGGGCCGATGCTCGGCGCCGCCGTCGCCGTCGCGACCGTGCTGGGCTATCAGGCACTGCATCGGGAGAACGAACGGCGTCGCGAGCTGATCGAGGAACTGATCACCACCCGCGCGGAACTGGCCGACGCCGAACGCACCGCGGGCACCCTGGCCGAACGTGAGCGCATCGCCCGTGAGATTCACGATACGGTCGCCCAGGGACTGTCCAGCATCCAGCTTCTGCTGCGGGCGGCCGAACGCGCCGTGCCGCCGGACTCCTCTGCCCTACCGCACATCCAGCAGGCGCGCACCGCAGCGCAGGACAACCTCACCGAAGTACGCCACGTCGTGCGTGCCCTCACCCCACCCGATCTGGCGGACAATTCGCTCCCCGCCGCGCTGGAACGGCTTTGCACCAGCGTCCCTGACGCGCCCGACGCCCCCACGACGCACTTCTCGCTCAGCGGCACACCCGTCACACTGCCGATGGACTACGAGGTCGCACTGCTCCGCATCGCCCAATCCGCTATCGGCAACACGGTGCGGCACGCCCATGCCCACCACGCCGAGCTGACCCTGAGCTACATGGACACCGCTGTCGCATTGGACGTCGTGGACAACGGCAACGGTTTCGACCCCACGACGATCCCAGCGCATAGCGACGACGGCGGGCTGGGCCTCGCCGCGATGCGCGCCCGCGCCGAGTCGCTTGGCGGCACCGTCGTGGTCGAGTCGAGCCCCGGGCGTGGGACCGCGCTGTAGGTCACGCTGCCCCTGCCCACCAGCACGGAGCCGTCATGAGTGTTCGCCTGCTGCTCGCCGATGATCACCCCGTAGTGCGGGCGGGCTTGCGCGCGGTACTGGACGCCGAGCCGGACTTCGAGATCGTCGATGAGGTCGCCACGGCGGAGGACGCCGTCGCACGCACCGCCGCCGACGGCATCGACGTCGTCCTGATGGACTTGCGGTTCGGCGACGGCATGGATGGCTCAGCGGCGACCGCGACTATCACCGCACGGGCGGACGCGCCGCAGGTGCTTGTGCTCACGACATACGACACTGACGCGGACATCCTCGCCGCCGTCGAGGCGGGCGCGGCTGGCTACCTACTCAAGGACGCGCCGCCGGAGGAGCTGGCCGCCGCCGTACGCACGGCGGCGGCCGGTCGTTCCGCCCTGGCGCCCGCTGTCGCCAACCGACTCATGGCACGGATGCGCAGTCCGGGTACTACGTTGAGTCGTCGCGAACTCGACGTGCTACGGCTCGTCGCGGATGGGTTGTCGAATCAGCAGATCAGCGCGGCACTGTTTCTCAGCCAAGCCACCGTGAAATCTCACTTGGTGCACATTTTCGCCAAGCTCGATGTCGACTCTCGCACCGCCGCGGTCGCGGCGGCCACGAAACGCGGGCTGCTGCGTCGCAGCGACTGACTACAGCAACCGCCCCAGTTTCGTCCGCGAGACAAGGATCCAACCGAGACCGAAGCAGACCACGATCCCGATGGCGCCGACCAGCGCTGCTTTGACCTCGGCGGGTGCCGGCATCGGCCGTAGCGCGATGGCCAGCATGATGAGTACCGGACCCTGCAGCACGAACGCGGCGAACGAGCTGCGAATCGCGCCATCGCGCACTCTGCCGCCGCCAACGAGGTACTGCTGTGCCATACCGAGCAACCAGATCGATCCGAACACGACCAGTACCGACTCGACGGTCGCTAATAGCGCCGACTGCCAGTTCCAGCCGCCGAGGAACGGCCCCATGTCGGCGGCGAGGTTGTCCACACCGATGATCAACGCCAACGGCGGCACACTGAGCAGCGTCGCCAGGGTGACGAGACCGCTCGCGCGCCGCAGCCGGGACGGCACCCGCTCCGCCAGGCCACTACTAGCGAACACGACGCCGAAACCGAACATCGCACCGAGCTGCGGCCACTGCCACAGGTGGACGTCCCCAAAGGCGCTCGCCCGAGCCGGAATCGCGACGCGAAGCAGGAACGTCGTCAACACCAGCACCACGACGAGCACCCAGAGCTGGCTGGTGGAGTGCAGCACCGGTTGCCGCTCGTTCTCGCGCCTGCCAGCGACCCATCGCCACGCGGCGTAAATCAGCGAAAAGATCAACAACACCTCGGCGAACCACAGCGCGCCGGAGTCGAACACCCGCTCCCTGCCACTGAGGAGGAACGAGTACGAGACCGTCTGGCCCGCCGACAGGTACGCCAGCCACATCACGAGCGGCCACACGATCGCGGCGCTGATCAGGAACGGAACGCCGAGTCGCAACGTCCGGTCGCAGACGAACCGGCTCGTCCCTTTGCGCCGCAGTGAACGTGGCGTGAGCAAGCCCGCGATCAGGAAGAACGTACCCATGAAGAACAGCGCGGATGGCCCGAAGATCGCCGCGAGGACGAGTTCGACCGACGTCGTGAAGGTGACTTCGTTGACCTCGTCGTAGGCCCATCCCCCGACTGCCGAATATCCGAGAAGCGCGTGCCCGCCGATGATCCAAGCGACCAGCAGCGCACGTAGTGCGTCCAGGCTGTAGAGGCGCGTGCCCTGCTGAGTTCGCGGTACAACCGTCACGATGACCAGGATCCCCCTCCCTGGACCGCACGCCGAGAGGATTTAGACCTTTCGTGACCTTAACGCCCCAACCGGGCGAACTGTTCCCGAACCGTTTTCGTGATGACAAGGCCCTGGAGTTGGGGACGTCGTCCCAGCTCCAGGGCCCGTGGCGGAACTCGTGCTACCGGAGCACGTCTCAGAAGTCCGCGCAGGCGAACTTCGTGCCGTCCTTGTCGTCGAGGTGCAGCACGATCGACTTCGCACCCTCGCTGTTCGGGTTGTCGTTGGTGACGGTGCTCGTCGCCGTACCCTCAGCGTCAGCGGTGAACGCGATGTGGACCTCGTTGGGCGGTTCGTCCGTGCCCTTCGCGTCGAACTTGAAGTGCGGGCCACCGTTGTCCTCGGCGCACGGCCGCGCGTGCAGGTGCGACATGTAGGCGGCATCAGGCTGGAGGCCCTCGACGTCGATGGTGACGGTGGTGCCGTCATCGTGCCGTGCCAGATACGCCGTGCCGGTCACTGTCTCCGTACCAGCGGGGGCCGATTCCAGCGGCTTGAACGTGCCCTCCACGAGATTCGCGCCCTCGATCTCGTTGGCAGGGGTCGCGTTCGGGTCGCCGGTCGCCCCTTCGTGGCTGTGGTCGTGGCCAGAGTGACCGTCGTGGCCGCTGGTCTCACTGGCAGTGGTCGGGTCCGCCGTGTCGGCGGCGTTCTCGACGCCTCCCTCGGTGTCGCCGCACGCGCTCAGCGCGAGCGCGGTAGCCGACAGCGCCGCGAGCACCATGCCCGCGCGCCTGTTTCGCATCGTTTTGGCCTTGATCATGTGCAAATAGTCGCACAGTCGTGTAATTCAGTTCCCGCGACCGTGTCCCCCGTTCTCGACGTCGTGTGCGCGGTCAGCAGCAGTGCTCACCGCGCCACGCCTCACGTCCCTCGCGGACGGCGACGACAGCGATGACGATCGCGACGACCGGGTCAGCCCATGCCCAGCCGAAAAGGCTGTTCAGCAGGAGCCCCACCAGCAGCACGCCGGAGAGATAGGCACACAGCAAGGTTTGCTTCGAATCTGCGACCGCGCTTGTCGAGCCGAGCTCCCTGCCAGCGCGCCGCTGCGCCAGCGACAACGATGGCATGATGAGCAGCGACAACGCGGCGAGCACGATACCGACCGTCGACGTCCCGGCGGACTCCGCGCCGACCAGGGTCCGAACCGCCTCGACCGTGACGTAGGCAGCGAGCGCGAAGAACGACACGGCGATAACCTTCAGGGCGATTCGTTCTCGTGCTTCCGGATCGGGACCCGAGAACTGCCACGCCACCGCCGCGGCGGACGCGACCTCGATCATCGAGTCGAGTCCGAACCCGACGAGAGCGGTCGAGCCCGCGACGGTCCCCGCCGAGATCGCGATGATCCCCTCGATGATGTTGTAGGTGATCGTCGCGCCGACCAGCCAGCGCACCCTGCGGCTCAGCACCGACCGTCGCGCGATCGATGGCTGGCCACCGCCGGTCACCGCGCACTCGTCGGTGTGCTCAAGACGATGTTCCTGCCCGCTCATCGCGTCACCACGTCCTCTGTCGCGACGCCGTAGCGCGGGCACAGCGCCACGGCGTCACCGGTCGCCGCGAGCACGGCTTCCGCCGCGGCGAGTAGGTCGAGCAGTTCCGGCTGGCTCAGCGAGTAGAAGACCTGCCGCCCTTCGGGGCGTCCCGAGACCAGACCGCAGTCCCGCAGGCAGGCGACATGAGCGGACACCGTCGACTGTGCGAGCCCGAGGTCCCGTGTGAGATCCGCGACCCGCGCCTCCCCCTCGGCCAACCGGCGCACGATTTCCAATCGTGTGCCGTCGGAGAGGCTGTGGAACAGCGATACGGCCGCCTCGATGCCAACTGCCGGGGTTTTAATCGTCATGCGGCGATGATATCGCAACCCAACGATGTTGGTGCGAGGTGTCGACGTCGCTGTCGGGGGTGCCGAGCAGAATGGCGGTGTGGACATCGTCGTGGCGGAGCAGGAGGGGCACGCGAGCGACGGTGCACCGCGGTACGAACTCCGCCCCGTCAGCGCGCCGGGGCGATCCGACGTCCAGCCGCCGACCTCAAACACCGACACGGGACGCCACGAAACCCGCGACCTCACCGCGCCGGACCTGGCCGCACGGATAACCCGCCACGACACCGGGGACATCACGTGGATCGTGCCGAGCACGGACCGCGTCTACTCCGCACTGCTGCGACACGGCGTGCGTCTCCGCCGCTGTCACGACCTCGCCCTCACCGAACGGCTGTTGCTCAACAGCCAGGGACGGCACGCCGAACCGCGCGGACTCGCCGCCGCATACGCCAGGGCACGCGGCCTGCCACCGCCACCCGACCAGGACGACGTCACGGACGACAACGGCCAGGCGGCCCTCTTCGCACCACATGGGACCGGCCTACCGGGTGATGTCTCCCCCGCCGAGGCCGCGGCGGTCGTCCTGGCCGAGCAGCGCCGTGCGATCCAGCGCGCACCGGCCTCCGATCGACTGCGGCTGCTGGTGGCGTCAGAGTCGCAGAGCGCGCTTGCGGCGGCCGAAATGTCACACCACGGGCTCCCATGGCGCGCGGACATCCACGACGCCGTGCTCACCGAACTACTCGGCCGCCGCGTGGCGAACGGACGTCCGAGCACACTCGCCGACCTGGCCGACCGGATCTCCGAGGCCTTCGGCACGCCGGTCAATCCAGACCATCCGCCGAGTGTCGTACGGGCGTTTCGGCGTGCGGGGATCGACGTCTCATCCAGCAGGGCCCACGTGCTCAGAGACATCGATCATCCGGCCGTCGCACCGCTGCTGGAGTACAAGGAACTCGCCCGGCTGCACTCCGCGCACGGTTGGTCATGGCTGCGCGAATGGGTCCATGATGGACGATTTCGCGCCGCCTACATCGTAGGCGGAGTCGTGTCCGGACGGTGGGCGACCCGCGGCGGTGGCGCACTACAAATCCCGAAGGTGTTGCGCACATGCGTGCGCGCCGATCCGGGCTGGCGGTTGGTCGTCGCGGACGCCGCGCAGCTCGAACCGAGGGTCCTGGCCGCGTTGTCCGGCGACCGCCGACTCGCCGACGTCTCCGCGTCCAACGACCTCTACGCCAGCCTCGCGGCCGACGCGTTCGGAGGCGATCGCGCCCGCGCGAAGGTCGCGATGTTGTCCGCGCTGTACGGCGGCACGTCCGGGGAAGCGGGCCCACTACTGGCGCGGCTGCGCACGAGATTTCCGGACGCCGTGCACTACGTGGAGCATGCGGCAGCGGCTGGCGAGCGTGGCGAGTTGGTCCAGTCCCGTCTAGGCCGGACGTCGCCGCCACCGTCCGAGCAGTGGCGCGCGCTGACTGGCAACGCGGACGCGGGCCTGGCCGCGCACCGCGCGTCGCGAGACTGGGGCCGCTTCACCCGCAACTTCGTGGTGCAGGCCAGCGCCGCGGACTTCACCTCGGTGCTGCTGGGACTCGTGCGTCGCGCGCTGGCTGACCGCGCACCGGACGCCGAGCTGGTGTTTTTCCAACACGACGAGCTGATCGTTCACTGCCCCGCCGAGGACGCGGAGGACGTCGCTGGCGTGCTCCAGACGTGCGCCGACAAGGCAGGCGCGCTCACGTTCGGCACGCGGTGTCCGGTGCGGTTTCCGCTGGAGGCGACGCTGGTGAACTGCTACGCCGACGCGAAGTGAACGCCGGGAATGCATGACACAGCGTCCCGAGCGTCGGACACAACGTCGTGAGTGCAGGACACAACGCCCTGAGTGTCGGACACAACGTCGTGAGCGTCGGACACAGCGTCAGGGGCGGTAGTGGGCGACTCCGTCTCGGACGGTCTGCTCCAGCACGCCGGTCGTCACCAGGTGCTCCAGATGTGCCGCGGTCTCGCCGACGGCGAGGAACTGGTTGAACATCTCCAGTGTGTCGAACGCACGGTGCTTACCGGTCCAGGTCAGGCGGGACGCCGACTCGTATGCCGTCGTCGCGCCGTCGACCACCGTCTCGCGGGTGGCATCGAGCCGCTCGTCGTGGTGGTTCAGCAGTTCCTTGACCCGCACGTGCGCACTGTCGGTGACAGGACCGTGCGCAGGCAGCAGCATCATGTCCGGCAGTTCCAGCAGCAGCCGCAATGACGCCAGGTAGTCGGTCAACGCGTTGCGGCGCATCGACGGCTGAAACCCGATCGACGGCGTGATGTGAGGCAGCACATGATCGCCGGAGAACAGCAACGACGCCGCCTCGTCGGCGAAGACGATGTGCCCCGCGGTGTGGCCCGGCGTGGGCACCGCGCGCAGGGTGCGGCTGGTCAGCGCGATGTCGGTCTCGCGGTCCAGCCACTCGTCTGGCAGCTCGTACGCCTCGCGAGAGTGGCTGGGTTCGATGCCGATGTCGCGCATCGAGACCTCGCCGGGGATACCCCAGCGCCGCGGTTCGCCCAGCTGGCGCGACGTGTCACCACGCAGGATTACCTCGACGGATTCCCGTTCGCCCGCGCCGAGCGTGATCGGCGTGCCGTACTCCTTGCGCAGCGCGACCGCGAGTGTGTAGTGGTCGGCGTGCATATGCGTGGCGAGGAACCGCCGCACGTCGCGAAAGTCGTGGCCGAGCGCGGCGAGCGCGCCGCGCAGGTGCTCCTTGGCCTCGGCGTCGTGCCAGCCGGAGTCGATCAGCACGACGCCGTCGCCGTCCTCGATCACGTAGACGTTGACCGCGCGCAGGCCGTCGTTCGGCATGGGCAGCGGTACCCGGTGCACCCCTGGTGCGACCGGCTGCGGACCAGGTTCGGTCCACGGTTGGGTGTCGAAAGGCATCCGGCTCCGATCTCAGGCGAAAACCGTCCCCTCGACGCTACCCAAATAAACGCTCGTTAACAATGCCCGATGGATCACGTCCGCCGAAACGCGTCAGGTCACACTCTCCCGAGCCGGGGCAGCGGCCAACCCGGAGAACCTCAAGCGATGTTGATCAGCTTCCCCTGTGCCGCGTCCACCAGAACCCGACAAAGCAGACGTCGGCTGGTCACAGCGCAGGGGAAGTTGATCCACATCTCGCCCGAGCCGCGCCCGCCAGAACCGCGCTCGCCCGAACCGCGCCCACCAGAGCCGCGCTCGCCCCAGCCGACGCTGCGCCCGCCCCGCGCGATCTCCGCGTCACGACGTCCCGAGCCGGGGCAGTTCGATCGCGGGACAGCGGTCCATCACCATGTCCAGCCCCGCACGAGTAGCGCGCTCGTAAGCCGCCTGATCGACCACGTCGAGCTGGAACCACACCGCTTTCGCGCCGATCTCCACGGCGGCGTCAGCGTACTGACCTGCTTCGTCGGCGCGCCGGAAGACGTCGACACAGTCAATCGCGAACGGGATGTCCGCGAGAGTCGCGTAACCCTGCTCGCCGTGTACTGTCGCGGCGCTGGGGTGTACTGGCACGATGCGTTTGCCGTTGCGCTGCAGCGTCTTCGCCACGCCGTACGCGGGCCGTGATGGATTGTCACCGAGCCCGACGATCGCCCAGGTCTCACACCCAGTCAGGATCCGGCGGATGGTGTCTTGCTCAGTCTGCGTTCTTCCTGCTCGCTCCACGCCGCCAGTCTGCCGCGACACCTACGCCCGCGCCACGAGCACCGAGTTGACCACCTCGGAGTGCGGATGGACCTCCAATTCAACCCGCAGCCCCGCCAGATCCTCCGCTCGCACACACGGGTACAGCAACGAGCGCAGCCCGACCGCCGACCGCACCAGCACCAGCGTGCCGGGCCGCAACAGCCGCGCCAGCCGTCCGCTGACCGCTCGCTTACCGACGGCGTCCTGCCCGACCAACGCGGCGAGCACCACGACGTCGCAGTCCGCGATGCGCTCGCCGCGCAACACGTCCCCGCTCGCCGGGTCGTCCAGGTCGGCGTGCGCGGCGGTGGCGTCGACGCCGAGCGCCGCGGTGAGCTTCCCGCCAAGCTGGAGGCTGTCGAGATCGCGGTCGACGTGCAGCACCGACGCGCCGTAGTCGCGCGCCAGCACAACCCCTGTCAGCGGCAGCGGTCCGGATCCGAGTACCGCCACCCGCCGGGGCCGGTCGCCGCCCGCCGCGAAGACCGCGCCCAGCTCCATCCGCACTAGCTCGCGGTAGTTGTCCAGGTACGGAAACCGTGCCAGCTCGGCGCCCGGGTCGTCCGCGGCGAGCACGCGGTGGGCCCAGTGCAGCTCAAGCGCGGTCTCCCCCACCGCACACAGCCGGCGCGTCGCCGACGCCTCGTCGTCCAGTTGCGCCAGCGCGGAGTCGGCCAGCGGTGACGGCGTCGTGCAGCACAGCCCGACCAGCTCGGTGAACAGTGCATTGACCTCCTGGCAGGGCCGCAGGTCAGCGGTCGACTCCAGCCGTGTCCGCAACTGCCGCACGCGCCGCGATACCGCGCTGGCCGCGCTCACCTGTGCCTGGTGATCACCCACAGAGACACTCTAATGGAATCCGTTTTCAATTAGACAGCGGGGTGTGCTCACGCGTGTACTCAGGGCTACCGCGCCCGGGACAGCCCCGCCTTCGCCGCCACCTGGATCAGTCGCTGGTAGCCGGACCCCAGCGCACGCGGCATCAGGTCGAGCCCGTAGGCGTCGGGGCCGACCAGAACCTTCGCCTCGTTCCGGCGCACGCCGCGCAGGATGCGCTTGGCCGCCGCTTCCGGAGTGGTGCGCGCGATCTTCTCGAACAGTTCCGCCAGCTGGTCAGAGTCCTTGCCGGTCGCGGCCCTGGCGTTCTTGGCGATGTTGGTCTTGATGCCGCCCGGATGCACGCAGCTCACGCCGACCGGGTGGCCCGCGATGCGCATCTCCTGCCGCAGCGCCTCGGTGAAGCCGCGCACCGCGAACTTCGTGGCGTTGTAGGCACTCTGGCTCGGCACCGCGATCAGACCGAACACGCTGGAGACGTTGACGAGGTGGCCGTCACCGGAGTCGATCAGGTACGGCAGGAACGCCTTGGTCCCGTGCATGACGCCCCAGAAGTTGATGTTGACGATCCACTCGAAGTCGTCCCAGCTCATCTCGGTGACGTCGGCGGTCAGCGCGACACCAGCGTTGTTGAACACCAGGTTGACCCGGCCGAACTCCGCGGCCACGGCCTCGGCGTTGGCGTAGACGGCGTCCCGGTCGGCGACGTCGAGGACGTCGTGGCGCACCGTGGCACCTTCGGCCTCGCACAGCTTCACCGTCTCGGCGAGCCCGGTGACGTTGACGTCGGAGAGCGCGAGCTTCGACCCGGCGCGGGCCAGCTCGACGGCAAGCGCCCTGCCGATCCCCGATCCGGCTCCGGTAATGACTGCGACTTTGCCATCGAAGGACTTCACTGGCCCGCCTTTCGTTCCGCTGGATGCGTTGAGCGGAACGATAACCTACTAACAGTAAGTTAGCTAGACGACGGTGTCTCGGATGACACCTGCGCGGGTCGGGGCGCGCCGAGCAGGCCGATGTGGCCCTCGTCGTGGATCCGCTCCGTCATGTGCGGATAGTGCAGCTCGAACGCGGGCCGCTCGGAACGGATGCGCGGCAGCTCGGTGAAGTTGTGCCTCGGCGGCGGGCAGCTCGTCGCCCATTCGAGCGAGTTGCCGAAGCCCCACGGGTCGTCGAGGTCGGCGACGTCGCCGAACCGGTAGCTGCGCACCGCGTTCCACAGGAACACCAGCATGGAGGCGCCCAGCACGAACGAGCCCGCCGTGGAGATCATGTTCAGCCAGGTGAACCCGTCCGACGGCAGGTAGTCGGCATAACGCCGGGGCATGCCCTCGTTCCCGAGCCAGTGCTGCACAAGGAATGTGGCATGGAAGCCGATGAACGTGGTCCAGAAGTGCCACTTGCCGAGTCCCTCGTCCATCATCCGGCCGGTCATCTTCGGGAACCAGAAGTAGATGCCGGAGAACGTCGCGAACACGATCGTGCCGAAGAGCACGTAGTGGAAGTGCGCCACCACGAAGTAGGTGTCGGACACGTGGAAGTCGAACACCGGGGCGGCGAGGATGACCCCGGTGAGTCCGCCGAGCAGGAACGTCACCATGAAGCCGACCGCCCACAGCATCGGCGTCTCGAAACTGAGCTTGCCGTGCCACATGGTGCCGATCCAGTTGAAGAACTTGATCCCGGTAGGCACCGCGATCAGGAAGGTCAGCAGCGAGAAGAACGGCAGCAGCACCGCGCCGGTCGCGAACATGTGGTGCGCCCACACCACGAACGACAGCGCCGTGATGCCCATCGTCGCCAGCACCATGAGCTTGTAGCCGAACAACGGCTTCCGGCTGAACACCGGCACCACCTCGGTGATGATGCCGAAGAACGGCAGCGCCACGATGTAGACCTCGGGATGACCGAAGTACCAGAACAGGTGCTGCCAGAGGATCGCGCCGCCGTTGGCGGGGTCGAAGACGTGCGCGCCGAGACGGCGGTCGGCGGCCAAGCCGAACAACGCCGCGGTCAGGATCGGAAACACCGCCAGCACCAGCACACTGGTGAACAGGATGTTCCAGGTGAAGATCGGCATCCGCCACATCGTCATACCGGGCGCGCGCAGGCACACGATCGTGGTCACCATGTTCACCGCACCGAGGATGGTGCCAAGACCGGACACGATCAGTCCGAAGATCCACAGGTCGCCGCCGACACCAGGGGAATACGCGGCGGTGGACAGCGGCGCGTACGCGAACCAGCCGAAGTCGGCCGCGCCGGCCGGAGTCAGGAAAGACGACAGCACGATCGTGCCGCCGAACAGGAACAACCAGTACGAGAACGCGTTGAGCCGGGGAAACGCGACGTCCGGCGACCCGATCTGCAGGGGCAGCACGACGTTGGCGAAGCCGAACAGGATCGGTGTCGCGTACAGCAGCAGCATGATCGTGCCATGCATGGTGAACAGCTGGTTGTACTGTTCGGCGGAAAGGAACTGCAGGCCAGGCCGCCCCAACTCGGCGCGGATCAGCATCGCCAGCGCGCCGCCGATCATGAAGAACGCGATCGACGTCACCAGGTACAGGATGCCGATCTGCTTGTGATCGGTGGTGCGCAGCATCCCGAGCAGTACGCCGCCCTTCTTGGCGCGTACCGCTGGCCTGCTGGGTACTGGTGTTGCCACCTCGGGGGTTTCCGCGAGGCGGGACTCTCGTGTCTCTGTCATCGCGGTCCGACCTCGCGACCAGTGTCCGCCACATCCGCCGCTGTGGCCAGAGGCCAGCTGTGGTCAATCCGCGTGATCATGCCGCCGATGTGCGTTTACGACGTGCGATGGCCGCCCAGCGTTCCGACTCGTCGAGTCCGCCCCATATGCCGAAGGGCTCCTCGGCGGTCAGCGCGTGATGTCGGCACTGCACCAGCACGGGGCATGTCCGGCAGACCGCCTTCGCCGCCGCGATCCGCGCCGACCGGGCGCGGCCACGCTCGGCGTCCGGGTGGAAGAACAGGTCGCTGCTCACACCGCGGCACGCGCCGTAGCGCTGCCAGTCCCAGTTGTCGGCGACAGGGGTGGGCAGTCGTGATGTCTCGGCCACGCCAGGGTCACCTCCTTGATCTGTTGCGACCATGGAGGTGGTACCCACTCACGCCCGAGTCGAACCACCTGACGATCAGAGAGATTATGGAGAGGTGACCTTCACCGATCGCACCGACGCTGGCCGCAAGCTGGCCGCCGAACTGACGCGCCGTACATGGACCGACCCGGTGGTGCTGGCGCTGCCGCGCGGTGGTCTCCCGGTCGCCGCCGAGGTGGCCGCGGCGCTCGACGCCCCGCTGGACGTCGTGGTGGCACGCAAGATCGGCGCACCAGACCAGCCGGAGCTGGCGGTCGGCGCGGTTACGGCGGATGGCGTCTACTTGCTCGACGACGCCACCCTCACCGCGCTCGGTCTGCGCAGGCCCGACGTCGCCGACCAGCTCACCGCGGCGACCGCGGAAGCCCGCAGGCGGCAGGAGCGATTCGGCGCGGCTGACCCGCCGCGACTGGCCGGTAGAGACGTGATCATCGTCGACGACGGACTCGCCACCGGTATGACGGCGCTGGCGGCCGTGCACGCTGTCCGGGAACACGAACCGCGGTCGGTCTGTCTCGCCGTTCCGGTCGGCTCCACTGCCGCGGTGCGCCGTCTCGAAGCGGCGGCCGACGCGGTGGTGTGCCTGAGCCAACCACCGAAGTTCACCGCCGTCGGCCAGTGGTACCGCGACTTCCGGCAGATCACCGATGCCGAGGTGGACTCGCTTGTGGCGGCGCACGCGCGGTAGAGCATCACTCCCCCGCCAGGTGCCGCTCGAACCACTCCCCGGCGTGGTCGGCGACCTGTTCCAGCGCGCCCGCTTCCTCGAACAGATGGGTCGCACCCGGCACGACGCGCAGTTCGTGCTCCGCGCTCAGCTGGGTGGCCGCCTGCTGGTTGAGCGTGATCACCTCCGGGTCGCGCTCCCCGACGAGCAACAACGTCGGTGCTCGCACGTTTGCGAGGTCGTCACCGGCGAGGTCCGGCCGTCCCCCTCGGGACACGACCGCCCGCACCAGGTCGGGACGCTGCGCCGCCGCGCGGAGCGCGACGGCCGCTCCCGTGCTCGCCCCGAAGGCGGCGATCGGCAGCCCCGCCGTCGCCGCGTGCCCCGCGACGTGCTCGAGCGCACGGACCAACCGGGGCGTCAACATATCGATGTCGAAGCGGTGCCGCGCGGTCTGCCGGTCATACCTGTCCTCGTTCTCGTCGAGAAGGTCGAACAGCAGCGTCGCCAGCCGCCGATCCTGCAGCGACCGGGCGACCGCGCGGTTGCGGCTACTGAACCGAGAGCTGCCCGAGCCGTGCGCGAACACCACCGCTCCCACCGCGTCGGCTGGCACGACCAGGTCGCCAGACAGCTCAGTGCCGCCGCTGGGAATGGTGACCGGCACCGTCATGGCAACCCCCCGCCCGCGCCGCCGAACTCACTCGACTCGCCCGGCTGACCGGTCAGGTCGGCGACGGCGGCCACGACGTCAGGATGGCCCAATGTGCGCGGCTCCGGCTCACCTTCGTCACCGACGACGCTGACCCGCACGCCGCCGTCGCTGAGCCTGGTCACCGACTCGGCGGGCACCGTGCCGGGATCGACGAGCAGCAACGAGCGTGGCGGGTGCGACTCGCAGAAGTCGACGGCGATCGCCGCACCGGTACCGCCAGCGACGACGTCGAGTGGCAGCCGCGCGGCTGCGAGTTCGTGCACCTTCTGGGTGGCTTCAGTGAGCGTGTCCATCGCGGGCAGGCGACACCACAGCACTTGGTGCTGCCAGAGCAGGTGATGCCAGCTCGCGGGCACGTCCTCGTGTTTGGCCAGCCCGTCCGGGTCGAACACCATGATCGCGGGCGCTCCGGCGAGGCCAGCGGTCACCAGCGTGGGACCGACCTCGCGCGGGCGGGTTTCGTACTCGGCCATCCGCATCAGTCCTTGTTGTCCTTACTTCACACGAGGGTCCGACTCCGCGCTCGATGCTGGTGGCTCGTTCCGTGGCCCCGCGCTGGCTCTGTCGAACTCGCGGCGCGGGTGGTGCAGTTCGCCGAGCGCGACGATCTGCCTGCGGAACGGCAGCGAGAGCAACCAGTCGAAGCTGATGCGGACCTTGCGGTGCGCCGTCGGCATGGTCGCCAGGTGATAGCCCCGGTGCAAGGCCCAGGCCAGCGGGCCTTTCAGCTTCACGCCGTAGATCTCGGCCACGCCCCGGTACAGGCCAAGGCTGGCCACCGAGCCCGCGTAGGCGTGCTTGTAGCGGCGTGGCGCGTCGCCGCGCAGCAGCGACACGATGTTCTTCGCGAGGCGTTTCGCCTGCCTGGAGGCGTGCTGCGCCGACGGCGGGCAGGTCCGCGTCGGAGAGCGGGAGAGGTCAGGCACGGCGGCGCAGTCGCCCGCGGCGAACACGACGTCCTGTCCATCGACGCGTAGGTCCGCGTCGCAGCGCACCCTGCCCTTGTCATCGAGCGGGAAGCCGGTGTTGGCCAGCATCGGATGCGGCGCGACGCCCGCCGTCCACACCACGGTGTCGGCGTCGAAACCCGTGCCGTCCGAAAGCTTGACGTAACCGTCCTCGATGGACTCCAGCGTGGTGTTGAGGTGGGTCTCGAAACCCTCGTCCCGCAGGAAGTCCAACGTGTACTGGCCAAGCCCCTCGCTGACCTCGGGCATGATGCGGCTCGCCGCCTCGACCAGCACCCACCGCATGTCCGACGGCCGGATCGTCTCGTAGTAGTCCGACGCCGCGCTCGCCATGTTGGCCAACTCGGCCAGCGCCTCGACGCCCGCGTAGCCGCCGCCGACGAACACGAACGTCAGCAGCTTCTCCCGCAGCTTCGGATCGAGGGTGCTCGCCGCCGCGTCCAATCGGGACAGCACATGGTTGCGTAGGTAGATCGCCTCGGCCAGGGTCTTGAACCCGACCGCGTGCTCAGCGAGACCGGGAATCGGCAGCGTCTTCGACCACGATCCCGGCGCGAGCACCAAGACGTCGTAGCCGATGTGGCGGGTGTGGCCGTCCGCGACCAGCACGCTGACCGTACGCTCGTCCGGTCGTGCCCCGATGACCTCGCCGCTGAGCACCTCGCAGCCAGGCAACGCCTCACGCAACGGCACCACGACGTGGCGCGGTTCCACCGACCCGGCCGCCGCCTCGGCGAGAAACGGCTGGTACGTCATGTAGGAGCGCGGATCGATGACGGTCACGGTCGCCTCATCGCCGCGCAACGACGCACGTAGCGACCGAGCCGCGTTCATCCCGACGTGGCCGCCGCCGACGATCACGATCCGCGCGGGAGCCTCCGCCCCGTGAGTCATCCGCCTTGCCTTCCGAGTTGGGTTCAGTCCATCTGTGCGGATACCCGATCGCGGCCGATCCAATCCTCCCGCGGCGACCTCCCGGCGGCGTCAAGCGGTCGCGGGCAGCACCTGACCGGTCACCTCGCCGAAGCCGATACGCGTGCCAGCCGGTCCCGGCGCCGACGCCGAGATCGTCACCACGTCGCCGTCGTTGAGGTAAGCGCGATGTGTGCCGTCGCCAAGCAGCAACGGCTCGGTCGCGTCCCAGGTCAGCTCCAGCAGCGAGCCGCGCTCGTCCGGCTCTGGCCCCGACACCGTTCCCGAGGCGTAGAAGTCGCCCGTGCGCAGCGACGCGCCGTTGACCGTCATGTGCGCCAGTTGCTGCGCCGCGCTCCAGTACATCGACCCGAACGGCGGACGGGAGATGACGTGCCCGTTCAACCGCACCTCCATCGCGATGTCCAGGCCCCAGTCGGCGTCCGGCATCAGGTAGGACGGCGGTGCCGGGTCCTGCGGCGGCGACGGCAGCCTGGCGTGGCCGAGCGCGTCCAGCGGCACGACCCACGGCGAGACCGACGTCGCGAACGACTTGCCGAGGAACGGCCCGAGCGGCACGTACTCCCACGCCTGGATGTCGCGGGCGGACCAGTCGTTGACCAGGCACACGCCGAAGACGTGGTCGGCGAACCGCTCGATCGGCACCGGTTCACCGAACGCGCTCGGGGTGCCGACGACGAAGCCAACCTCGGCCTCGATGTCGAGCTTCCGCGTGGCCCCGAACGACGGCGCGTCCTCGCCGGTCTGCTTGCGCTGCCCGCACGGACGCACCACCGGCTGGCCAGACGCCACGACGGTGCCCGCGCGGCCGTGGTAGCCGATCGGCAGGTGCTTCCAGTTCGGCGGCAGCGCGGCCGAGTCGGGCCGGAAGATGCTGCCGACGTTGCGGGCGTGGTGCTCGCTGGCATAGAAGTCGACGTAATCGGCGACCTCGAACGGTAAGTGCAGGTGCAGGCCGGCGCGGTCCAGCCGGTGCGCCAGCACCATCGGCCGGTGGGCCGGGTCCCTCAGCCACGTCGTGATGCGTTCCCGCACCGCGCGCCAGGTCGGCCGGCCCGCCGCGAGCAGCGGGTTCAGCACCTCGGCGGCTAGTAGCGGCGCGAAGTCCTCGCCCTCGGCGGCGGCGATCGCGGCCACGTCGAGCACGCTGTCACCGATCGCCACTCCGATCTTGCGGGGACCGTCCTCGGTGCGCGAGTACACGCCGAATGGCAGATTGGCCACGCCGAACTCGCTGCCCGGTGGGATATCGAACCAGGTGTCACCGTTGTGCGTCTCGTCCACTCCACCACCCTAGGAGGGCCACGAACGGTCGCGGGAGCGGCCAAGCCGGTAGCGTGCTCCCTCCCTGCCGACTTCGGCGACGCTATGGCAACATCAACCTCGTTTCAGGCCACCAGTGGAACCATCGGCGGGTGTGTTCGGGGTCGCGAGCCTGAACTCGACGAGTATGGAACGAATCGTGCCCGCCGGAAGTCGATACTGGGGCAAGCTGTCGCCCGCAGGGCGTTCGTTGTACGAGTTGACGGGGGGATCTCCCACATGTCGCAGCCACCCGGTCCAGAAGGGCCCTACCAGCAGCAGCCAGGCCAGGGCGGGTACGGCCCACCGCAGGGCTACCCGCAGCAGGGGCCGATGGGCTACCCGGGGCAGCCCGGCCAGCAACCCGGCCAGTATCCGCAGCAGGGGCCGCCACCGGGCCAGTACCCGCCGCCTGGCCAGCCCGGCCAGTACCCACCCGGCTACGACCCGTTCGGCGGTCAGCAGCCGAAGAAAAAGAGCCCGCTGCCGTGGATTCTCGGCGGCGTCGCCGCGCTCGTCGTCATCGCGGGCGCCGCCGCCCTGTTCGTCTCGTTGCTCGGCTCGAACACGGGGACGGCGGAAGGCACGGCTGAGGCGTTCGTGGTCGCGTTCAACGACAGGGATCGCGACGAGATCACCGACCTGGTGTGTACGGAAACACTGGAACAGATCACCAATAACGGAGGTGACTTCTTCGCCGAGATCCCCGACGGTGCCTCCATTGAACTCGATCAGATCGAGGAGGAGGAGACGACCGCGACGGCCCGCTACAAGCGGTTCGTGGACGGCGCACCCCGCGATCCGTGGCGAATCGAGCTGGTCAAGCGCGATGACAAGTGGGAAATCTGCGACTAACGCGGGACTCGCGGCACCGGAGCGCGGAACTCGCGTCCGGTGCCGCGGGTGCGCTTACACGTTACGGCGGTACTGGCCGCCGACCTCGAAGAACGCTTCGGTGATCTGCTCGAGTGAGCAGACCCTCGCGGCGTCCATCAGCACGTCGAAGACGTTCTCACCGCTGGTGGCCGCCTCCCGCAGCCGCGCGAGCGCCTGCCGAGCGTCGGTGGCGTTGCGCTGCTGGAACTCGCTGAGCCGCTTGAGCTGCGACTGCTTTTCGTCCTCTGTCGCCCTGGCCAGCTCGACCTCGGTGACCTCGTCCTCGTCACCCTTCGGCGGCAGGAAGGTGTTGACGCCGATGATCGGCAGCTCGCCGGTGTGCTTGAGCCGCTCGTAGAGCATCGACTCGTCCTGGATCTTGCCCCGCTGGTAGCCGGTTTCCATCGCGCCGAGCACGCCGCCACGTTCCGAGATGCGCTCGAACTCGGCCAGCACCGCCTCCTCGACGAGGTCGGTCAGCTCGTCGACGATGAACGAGCCCTGCAGCGGGTTCTCGTTCTTGGAAAGGCCCCACTCCTTGTTGATCACCATTTGGATCGCCATGGCGCGGCGCACCGACGACTCGGTCGGCGTGGTGATCGCCTCGTCGTAGGCGTTGGTGTGCAGCGAGTTCGCGTTGTCGTAGAGCGCGCACAGCGCCTGCAACGTCGTGCGGATGTCGTTGAAGCTCATCTCCTGCGCATGCAGGGAGCGGCCCGACGTCTGCACGTGGTACTTCAGCTTCTGCGAGCGCTCGTTCGCGCCGTAGCGCTCCCGCATGGCGACCGCCCAGATCCGCCGGGCGACGCGGCCGATCACGGTGTACTCGGCGTCCATGCCGTTGGAGAAGAAGAACGACAGGTTCGGCGCGAAGTCATCGATGTCCATACCGCGCGCCAGGTAGGACTCCACGTAGGTGAAACCGTTGGCCAGCGTGAACGCCAACTGTGTGATCGGGTTCGCCCCTGCCTCGGCGATGTGGTACCCCGAGATCGACACCGAGTAGAAGTTGCGCACGCCGTGCTGGATGAACCACTCCTGGATGTCGGACATCATGCGCAGCGAGAACTCGGTGGAGAAGATGCAGGTGTTCTGGCCTTGGTCCTCCTTGAGGATGTCGGCCTGCACCGTGCCACGCACGTTGCGCAGCGCCCATTCCCGCAGCTCGGCGGCCTCCGGCTCGGATGGCTCGCGCCCGTGCTCATCGCGGAATTTCGCGAACTGCTGGTCGATCGCGGTGTTGAGGAAGAACGCCAGGATCGTCGGCGCTGGGCCATTGATCGTCATGGACACCGACGTCGTGGGCGAGCACAGGTCGAAGCCGTCGTAGAGAACTTCCATGTCCTCCAGCGTCGCGATGGACACGCCCGAGGTGCCGATCTTGCCGTAGACGTCGGGACGGGTGCCGGGATCGTGACCGTACAGGGTCACCGAGTCGAACGCCGTGGACAGTCGCTTGGCCTCGGAATCGGCGGAGAGGTACTTGAACCGGCGGTTGGTGCGGAACGGATCGCCTTCCCCGGCGAACATCCGCGCGGGGTCCTCGCCCTCCCGCTTGAACGGGAACACGCCAGCCGTGTACGGGAAGTAGCCGGGCAGGTTCTCGCGACGCAGGAACGAAAGCAGTTCGCCCCGATCGGTGTAGCGCGGCAGCGCCACCCTCGCGATACGGCTGCCGGACAGCGTGTCCCGCCAGAGCTGGGTGTGCAACTCCTTGTCGCGGATCTGGACCACGAGCTCGTCGGCGCGGTACGACTCGGCACGCTCCGGCCACTCGTCGAGCAAGCGGATGGACTCGTCGTCCACCTCGGACTTCGCTCGCTCAAGCAGTCGTTCGATGTCTCCGGTATCGGCGTCGTCGGCGGCGAGCGCGTCACGGGCGGCGGTGAGCTGATCCGCCTTACGTACGGCGTCGACCTGCTGCCGGGTGCGTTCGTGGTAGTCGCGCACCGTCTCCGCGATCTCGGCGAGGTAGCGCGCCTTCGACGTCGGGATGATCGTGCTCGCGCCGGTGGAGACCTTGGTGTCCACGGCGGGTAGTACGCCGGTCGATACCGACAGGCCCGCGTCGGCGAGCATGTCGCGGAGGAACTGGTACAGCGCGGTGACACCGTCGTCGTTGAACCGGGCGGCGCTGGTGCCGTAGACCGGCATGTCCTCCGGCGACGCACCGAACTCCTCGCGGTTGCGCACGAGCTGGCGGGAGACGTCGCGGCGCGCGTCCTCGGCGCCCCTGCGCTCGAACTTGTTGATCGCGACGGCGTCGGCGAAGTCGAGCATGTCGATTTTCTCCAGCTGCGACGCCGCGCCGAACTCCGGTGTCATGACGTACAGCGAGCGGTCGACGTGGTCGACGATACCCGCGTCACCCTGACCGATGCCGGGGGTCTCGACGATGACCAGGTCGAACCCGGCCGCCTTGCAGGCCTCGATCGCGCTCGGCAGCGCGGCGGGCACCTCGCCGGACTTGGTGCGGGTTGCCATGGAGCGGAAATAGACCGGCTCACCCTCGCCGAAACCTGGCCAGTGGCCGAGGCAGTTCATGCGGATGCGGTCACCGAGCAGCGCTCCCCCACCTCGGCGGCGACTCGGGTCGACTGCGATGACCGCGATCCGCAGCTTGTCCTCCTGGTCGAGCCGGAACCGCCGCACCAGCTCGTCGGTCAGCGACGACTTGCCGGAGCCGCCGGTGCCGGTGATGCCGAGGACCGGGACCGTCCTGCTCGCGGCGGTCGCCCTGATGGCCTCACGCCAGTCGTCGGGCAGCTCATCCTGCTCCAGCCGGGAGATGACCCTGGCGAGTGTGGGGATGTCGCCGGTGTGCAGCGCGTCGATCGAACCCTGCTCCCGCGCGGCAAGGTCCTCGTCGCACTCGCGGATCATCAGGTTGATCATCCCGGGAAGGCCGAGCTCCTGGCCGTCCTCCGGCGAGAAGATCCGGGCAACGCCGCGCGAGTGCAGCAGGTCGATCTCGTCACGGACGATGACGCCGCCACCGCCGCCGTAGACCTTGATGTGGCCCGCGCCGCGCTCGGCGAGCAGTTCGACGAGGTAGCTGAAGTACTCGACGTGCCCACCCTGGTACGCCGAGATCGCGACGCCGTTGACGTCCTCGGAGATCGCGGCGCGCACGACCTCGTCGACCGACCGGTTGTGGCCCAGGTGGATCACCTCGGCGCCCTGCGACTGGAGGATGCGCCGCATGATGTTGATGGACGCGTCGTGCCCGTCGAACAGGCTCGACGCTGTCACGAACCGTACCGGGTGTTCCGGCTGGTGGAGTTCGGTCATACCCCCAAAATACTAGGACTTCCAACTATTTGGAAAGTACGAGAGTGGTGTGATGGGCGCCACGGCGTCATTCAGCGCCCCGAGCCGGCTACGCCGTGCCGTCGCGACGAGCGACCCATTGCTGCATGGCGTACTCCACCATGGTGATCAAGGATTGCTTCACGGACTCCCGCTCCCGCGCGTCGCAGTGCACGATCGGCACCGACTCGTCGATGGCAAGGGCGTCCCGCACGTCCTCGACGCGGTGGGGCTGCCTGCCGTCGAAGGCATTGAGTCCCACGACGTACGGCAGGCCCCTGTCCTCGAAGAAGTCGACCGGGGCGAACGAGTCCGCGAGCCTACGGGTATCGGCGAGCACGACCGCCCCGATGGCACCGCGTACCAGGTCGTCCCACATGAACCAGAACCGCTGCTGCCCCGGCGTGCCGAACAGGTACAGGATGAGGTCCTCGTCGAGCGAGACCCGGCCGAAGTCCATCGCGACCGTCGTCGTGGCCTTGTTCGGCGTCGCGGCGAGGTCGTCTATGCCGGTACTCGCATCGGTCATCATCGCTTCGGTGGTCAGCGGGACGATTTCGGAGACCGAGCCAACGAACGTCGTCTTGCCCGCTCCGAAGCCACCGGCGACCACGATTTTGGCCGACGTCATGGTTGGCGTCGCCGCCTCCGGCTGCGTCAGCTGATCAGTTGGGTTACTCACGTTCTACAAAACCACTTTCGCTTCAGTGACGGCACAAACGGATAAGAAAACGACAGGGACGCTCACCGCGCGCGATGAGCGACCGCTATTTCTCTCACAGCCGACGGAGTCCACTCAGCACCCTTTCCATGAGCAACAAATGGGCCTCCGCGCCGTCCGCGCCGGAAACCGTGTTGTGCACGTTGACGAGACCGGCATCAGCCGCATCGCTCACCAAGACCCGCGCGACACCCAGCGGCATCCGCAGGTCGACCGCGATCTCAGCGACGGAACGGGGCGACGAGCACGCCTCGACGATCGAGCGCTGCTCGATGCGCATGGGGGCGGACTCGGAGAGCACACCGTTCTTCGCCGAAATCAAGGTCTCCAGCTCCAGAGCGTAGGAAGCTTTCGTTCGCCCGCCCGTGAGCATATAGGGACGAACAAGTGCTGTCTCGTCCTCCTGGTGCGAACGGTTACCACCTCCCGACGCGACGGCGCGCCCGGGAACCCGAGGCTGCCGCGCCGTGGCCTGCACGGGCAATTCGGCGTCCGCCGCGCCGACAGTGCTGCTATCGGACGTATCCACGACCACTGCCTCCTCCTGTGCTGCGAGATGCTCGGAATCATCGGGATCGGTCATCGGGCTCTTATGCCGAGGCACCGAGCAACGACGAGCCACCCGAACCCTGCAGCTGGGCACGGAGTTCCGGCGTGAGGATCTGACCCACCCGGTCGACGAGCAAGGTCATTTCGTAGGCCACCTGACCGATGTCGCAGTTCGGCGCCGCGAGCACGGCGAGACAGGAACCGTCACTGATCGACATCAGGATCATGATGCCGAGTTCCATCTCGACGACGGTCTCGTTGACGGCGCCCGCCTCGAAGCAGTGCGCGGCACCCTGGGTCAGGCTTACCAAGCCGGATGCCACCGCCGCGAGCTGGTCCGCGCGGTCGAGCGGCAACCGCGCCGACGACGTCAGCAACAGGCCGTCGGCCGAGACCACCACAGCGTGCGCGACACCCGGCACCCGTTCTGCGAAATCATTGACCAGCCAGCCGAACTGGTTCTGGGGTTGCGGCGAGGTCATTCACCCTCCATTTTCCTGCGACGTGCTCTCGCTCGATTGGTTCGTACTACCGCGCCCACGGCGGACGCCTTGTTGGAAGCTGCTCAACCTGCCCCGCATCGCGTTGGGATCGCGATCCGGTTGCGGCGGTTTGACCGGCGCTGTCTTCGTCGTGGCCGTCGCGCTGCCCGGCAGCAGCTGAGCGCCACGACGTCTGCGGGGCAGACCGGACTGCGTGTAGTCGGGCGGAGGCGCCGCGGCCATCGCGCCCAAGTCCGAGAGCTCCTTGTCCCGAGAGAAGTCCCAGATGTCGGTCGCCGGTTCGTTGTCCTTGCTGGCCAGGGGGTCCGGCACCGGAGCGGTCGACTCCGCCGCCGACGGTTCCGGCGCCGTACCGTTGTCCGGCGCGGCCTGCTCGGCGGCATCGCCCGCGCCCTTCGGGGAACGGGTACTCGAATCGGTGCTCGTATTCGCGTCCTTCGCCGTGCCGTTTCCGGAGCCGGCGGCCGATGTCGTGGTCGCGCCGCCGCCGTTGCCCGTGGCCGCACCGCTCGGGGGTGCCGTGGCCGTACCGTTCGGCGACGTCGTCGCGTCGGACGACGGCACATCAGCCTCGTGCTTGCCCGGCGTTCCCTCCTGGGACGAGCCCGAGCCCTGCGTTTCGGGAGCGTTGTGCTTGCCGAGGCGATGCTTGCCGCGGTTGAGGCCACGCTGGAAGCTGCTGAGCCTGCCCCGGACGTCCTTCGGATCGCGGTCGGGCAGGTCCGCCCTGCCGAGTAGCGATCGGCTCGGCTTCTCGCTGGCCTGTTCGCCAGCCGCACTGCCGGGAAGCAGCCGCTCACCGCGTTGCCGCCTCGGCAACCCGGCCTCGGTGAAGCTGCTCGCCGAGGTCTTGTTGGCGATCTCCGCGACGGTGCGCCAGTTCTCGTCGGCCGCGAACGTCCACCGACCGCGCTGACCATCGCCCTCGGTACTCTGCTCCTTCTCGGCGGCATCGCCCGACGTGCGGAACCACACCGAGAGCATCTCGTCGAAGATCGGCGTCGTCTCCGACCGCGACGCGGCCGGTTCCTTCGGCGGCGCGGGCTCGGCGGCAGCGGCTTGCCACCAGTCGGACAGCGGCGAGGTGCCCGGCTTGAACAGCGCGCTACCGGAGGGCAGGTCCGAGTCGGCGTTCGCACGCGGTGCGGCACCGGACTTCCCGGCGCCATTGGTAGCGCCGTTCTTGCCAGCATCGCCGGCCGCGCCGCGCCGCGCGGCCTTCTTCGCGCTTCCATTGCCAGTGCCGTTCGCAGCGGTGCCGTTCCCGCCCCGGCTGCCGGTGCCGCTCGTACCGGTACTGTTCGCGGAACCCGGCACCCGGCGCGGCAGTTCGGTCGGGCCACCCCGGGGGGTTCGGCCTGGAGTGCGCACCGGCTCGTCACCGCCGGCGGTGATCGGCGTGAACAGCGCGGTCCCGGAGATCTCGACGTCGCTCTCCGGTTCGGATGGCGTCCCGTTGCTCGCCTGCTCTCGCGCGGCTGGCGTACCGGTGGGCGTCGAGTCGGTGATCATCGGGATCTCCGAGGTCAACGGCCCGCCGCCAGCACCGATGATCAGCTCGGCCGGGACCGTGACCGTGGCCGTGACACCCTCGGTGTCCCTGCTGCGATGCAACGTGACACCGAAACCGTGCTTGTTCGCCAGCCTGCCGACGACGAACAGGCCCATCCGGCGCGATGTCACCATCGTCATCTCCGACGCCTCACCCATGCGGGCATTGGCCTCGGCGAATTCGCTGTCGCTCATGCCGATGCCGTGGTCGACGACGTCGATGGTCATGGCGCCGCCGTTCGTCACCGATGTCGTCACGGTCACCTGCGTCTCGGGCGGTGAGAACGCCGTCGCGTTGTCGAGCAGTTCCGCGAGCAGCCGCATCAGGTCGCTCGCGGCATGGCCGACCACCTTGGTCGTCGGCGGGGACTGCACGACGACCCGCTGGTACTGCTCGATCTCGGAGACGGCGGCACGCAGCACGTCGGCGGTACTCACCGGCCGACCGGACCGCCTGCCGGTCTCCGCACCCGAGAGCATCATCAGGTTCTCGTTGTTGCGCCGCATCCGGGTGGCGAGGTGGTCGAGCTGGAAGAGCGTCGCGAGCTGGTCCGCGTCCTCCTCATCCCGTTCGAGCCGCTCGATCAGCTGCAACTGGCGCTGCACAAGGCTCTGGCTGCGTCGCGAAAGGTTGACGAACACGCCGCCGTAGGCGGTGCGCATGTTCGCCTGCTCCGCGGCGAGTCGCAGTGCTTGCTGGTGCACCGCGTCGAACGCCCGAGCCACCTCGCCGACCTCATCGGTCGCGGTCACCGGCACCGGCTCGATACTGGTGCTGGCGCCCGTGCCGTCCTGGATCCGCCGCACCGCCTCTGGCAGCCGTTCCTCGGCCACCGTCATCGCCGATGTCCGCAGTAACCGCAGCGAGTGCAGCAGCTGCCGGGTGATCACGATGACGACCAGCAGCGCGACCAGCAGCGCGAGCCCGAGCAGGACGGCGAGCACGACCACACCGGTCGTCGCGTCCGAGACGAGACCGTTCGACGTCGCGACCGCTGTCGCGGTGAGCCGGTCGGCGACCTGGCCGAGCTGGTCAGACACTCGTCCCGCGGCGTCCCGCCACTCGCGCGGCGACAGTTCGGCGATGGCTCGGTCGGAGGGAACCCCGAGCTCGCCGAGCACCGCCCGTACCGAGCGAGCCCGCGCCTGCGAACTGGGCTCGCTAATCGTGTTGTTGTACAGCTCGCGCTCCGCCGGGGCGGCGACCGCCATGAAATTGGCGAGCCGGTCCTCGATACGCACCTCCCAGGTGCGCACCAGCGTCAGCTCGGACGGCGCCAACGAGCCCCGTACCACCCCGAAACCGATCAGTGCCCGCTGCTTCGTCACCTCCTCGCGCGCGGCCTCCAGCTCGAGGATCGCGCGCGGCGTTCCACCGATCGCCTCGTCGCTGACCCGCGCCACCGATGCGCTCGCGAGCTGCAACAGCGCGTCGGTGATCGCGGAATACTCCTTGATCGCCTCAACCGGGCCGAGTTTGCCAGCGGAGACGTCCTCGCGGAGCGCGGGCAGCCGCTCGAGCACGGTCTCCGCCCTGGTCACCGCGTCGACGACGCCGTCGTCGTGCTCAACGGCACGGGTAGCCGTGCGGGTGACCGGGTCAATGGCGGCGTCGACATCCTCCCGTGCCTGTCGCAGCGCCTTGTTGGAGCCGCCAGCCTCGGTCAGCCTGGCCACGGTCTCGGTGCGTTCCCGCTGCACGGCGTTGAGCAGGCCACCGGCCTCGCCGGTGAGCACCATCAGGCTGTCGATCCGCTGGTAGCTGTCCGAACGCGCGATCTGGCTGGACAACGTCGACGCACCGAGCACGACCGCGATCACGAGTGGTACCAGCGTGACCGCCGCCAGCTTGACCGGCAGCTTCCAGTCACGCCATGCCAGCAGCTTGCCGAGCCACGACCGCCACGATGCGCCGCGTCCCGGCTCTTCGCCGAGCAACCGCTCGACGGGAACTTGTTGTTGGCCTGATCCGGTCACGTATGTGACTCCCTGTTCCACACGATCGACCCCAGTCAACGGTTCATGGTCTGGTCGGGATGGCAACATGCGAAACGCATGTTGCACTCATCTACCGGTTCGCGACACTGCCTCACTCGATCACCCAGTCCGTGGTCCACACACCGCACGGGCGACGTGCGGCGGTCCAGATCGACCGTGCCGGCACCAGCAGCCGCGAGACATCGTCCGCCGAACCTCCTTAGGCGCCGCTTGCCGTGAAGCACTTCGTCGAATCTGCCGGGAGAGCCTACACCCATTCGGTGATCTGAAAATTCACTCGACATTGCGGCGATGACCTGCGACGACGCCACGAAAATGCGCTAATGGAGAATCGCTATCAATTACCGCGTGCAACCCGGATTCATTCAGTGACGCCCGCATGAGTGAGCGTGGGAAGCAGAATCACCCACACAGAGCAATTATGTGATCTTTACACGCCCGGAGGGCTACCGAATGTGCTAGGAACCGATGTGATATGGGGAAATCTATGCACGATGATGTGGTCTCGTGTAACAGCTCTTAAGTCACACTGACGAGTGGAGGCCAGCGGCAGATGTGACTGCATCTTGCAGGCCACCCCGCCGGTAACAATCAGCGAAACCGCAGCTCAGCGGGGCGATTGATGTCGAAGTGTCCGATACGCCGTGCGTTCGGTGATCGCTCGGTGGAGTGGCGGCGGATTCAGTAGGCCGGGTGAGCCTGAACTCGGTGCGTGACCTTACGTTCAGCGAGGAACGACACGAACGGGACGCACCCGGCGAGCAACACGGCGGCGGTGCCCCACACGGTCCACCGCGCCTTGATCGCCAGATCGACGGCGAGCGCGACGTAGACCATATAGATCGCACCGTGGATCGGCGAGTAGATCGCGGACGGCGTCGGGTTGCCGAAGCCGTAACGGATGATCATGACGACGACGAGCACGAGCAGGGCGATGCCGGTCACGAAGGCGGCGACCCGGAAACGGCGCAGCGGCGGGCGCAGGGTGCCTTCACGGGTGGCGGCGGTGGTGTCGTGCTGCTCTGAGGTCGTCATGGTTCGGCTGGCCCTCTCAGGCGAGGCCGGAGCCCCGTCACGATGTCTGGTCACGCTGAGTGTGCTGATTCAGTTCAGCAAGGTAGCGGTTGTACTCCGCCAGGGCGTCGTCGGGTTCACTAGCCGTGTCAGCCGCCACGGGACGTCGCGGCGCGCGATACAGCCAGCGACCGCTCAGCCCCGACGTGGTGTCGGATCTGGTCGTGGCGGCCTCCGGCTCGGCGTCGGGTGGCTCGTCGACTGGCTCGGCGGCTAGCTGGCGAGGCGCCTGCCGGAGCTTGCGCATTCGCAGGAACACGAACGCGGGAAACAGGCCGAACAGCGGCCATTGCAGCACGTAGCCAAGATTCTGGACGCTCCCGCCTCCCGAGGAGTAGCGCTCCCACTGCCACCAGGCGAGCGCGCAGCACACGATCAGGCTCGCGGCCGAGACCGCGACGACACCAAACCGACGTGCGGCGAGAGACTGCAGCACTGACACACTTCGACGCTAGCACTCAGCCGCGCTGGTTGACGGCGCGCGCATAGTGATCCGCGAGACCGAACACCTTCTGGCCGTACTCGACGGACTGGTTGTAGGACCACAACCCCGCCCACCAGCCTTCGGCCGCGGACATGTCCCTGCCGCCAGCGCACAGGTAGCGCGCGGCGGCCAGCGCCGCGTCGTCGATCTGTTGCGGGTCCGCCACCCCGTCGCCGTTGCCGTCGGTGGCGTAGCTCGCCCATGTGGACGGGATGAACTGCATCGGCCCGACGGCGCGGTCCACCTCGGTGTCACCGTCGAGCTTGCCGCCATCGGTGTCGCTGATCGACTTGAAGCCTCCGGATCCGTTCAGCGGGACACCGATGATTGGTTTGGACGGCAGGCCGTTGGCCTGTAGCACCGCGCCACCGTAGCGGCCGTGATCGGATTCCACCCGGCCGATGCCCGCCAACGTCGCCCAGGACAGCCGGCACCCAGGATTGGTCTGCCGGGTGACGATCTCGGCGTTGCCGTAAGCGATCAACGCGCGTGCGGGAACCCCGATCACGGGGCTGGTGCGCTCCGCCCAGCCGGTGAGCGAGCCTCCGCCAGAACCTTGGGTTCCCGCGCCGCCGCTCGGTCGTTGCTTACGTTTTTTCGGCGAGTCCTTGAGCGAGGCGTTGACCGGCGTTACCGAACCAGGCTTCACATTGGCGGCCTGCACGGAGAGTGCCGGAATCTCCCGTGTGGTCGGGCTCGGTTCTAGCGCGGCGGCGTACGTCAGCCCCCACACCGCGCCGGCGGCGACACCGAGGACGCCGAGCACGGCGGCCAACCGAGCGCCCACGGCACGACCGCGGGCGTACCGTCGTCTCGGCTTGGACCGCCTACTCTCGTCATCCTCGCGCTCGGCTGAGTTACCCACCAAGAACTCGCCTCTCGTCGACACCGGCTCTCACTAGATACAACGCACCGCGATAACAGGTGTTACGCGCAGTTGTATCACGACAGTACCGACGTGCGGGTGAAACGATTGTGACGCGACTCGCGGATCGCTCAGCTCGCGGCGTCGCGACGAGCCCGTGCCAGCCGTGCGACGCACCACGCGGCGGCACTGCCTCTGCGAAGGTGCTCCAGCACCGTGTACGGGCCAAGGTGGACGCTGAGGTCGCTGGGTGACAGACCGGCGGCACGGTACTCCAGCGCCCGCTGGTCCAGCGGGCTGAGACCGGCATCCCACCACTCCTCGGCTTCGGCGACACCGCCGACCATGCGCCACCACCGCGCGGCGGCGGCGAGCAGTTCGTCGGGAACGCCGGGCAGCCGCTTGCGCATCGCGGCGATGTACGAAGCGTCGGATGAATCGGTGATGTCAAGGGAGGACCAGTCCTGCGCCCAGTCCTGTGAGTCGTCACTGCTGCGTTGACCTGGTATTCCTGGCGTCGCCGGGACGTCTGCCAGCCACTCGGAGGCTATGCGGTTGATCTCGACGTCCTCCGCGGTTTGCGCTCGCTCCTCCGACCACTGCCGGATCAACTCGTCTACGCCAGGATCATGGGTCATGTCCGTCTCCCTACGGGTATGCAGTCATAGAGTCGGGGCCGTACCGCTTCATGATCGGGGCCTGCGATCGCCAGGGCCGACTGCCGTCTCTCTGACGGTGCAGAACCAACCGGTCACTTAATGTGAGCACCGTAGGGTGCGTTCCCACCGGTACGCCAGACCTCAAGTCGTCGAATTCCGCTGACCTGGGCGTTCCCCTTACCAATCCACCCGGACGGCCCAATCTTGCGCCCGCATTGTGGGACAGATCACATGCGGCTGCACGTGCATCCGTGCAGCTCAAGGCAACAATCGGCGACTAACGACCACAGAGAGCGTTGACACGGCAGGCGTGACTCAGGTCACGCCAGCTTCGCGGCGCCCACCCGCGCCACCAACAAAAGAAAACTACGGGGAGAACAACGCGCGAACGAACGTAACGATCGCTTCCGCTCCGTCCCGGAACCACCCAAGAACTTCGTGTACCGCGTCCGCGGACTCGTACGGCTTGGTGATGAGGAAGAACAGCACGATTGCGACAGCGCCGACAATGGCGGCCTTCTTGGCGTTCGGCGTCATGGCTCCATCCGATCAGCGATCACAAGGCCGCGCACTTCGGCCCGCTTTCCGTGTCCGGCTCGAGCCTAGAGTAAATGTCGATCAACTCGGCGCCAGCGGCCACGCGTGCCGCGCGGGCAGCGCCGCGAGTCCCGACTTGTGGTGCCGCGAGTCCCCGCTTCAAGGCTACGAGCCCCGGCAACGCGGCCGGCGTTGCCGGGGCACCCGACCGTGCACGCGCGGATCGATTACGCGATCACACCAGCCTCGCGCAGACGACCAACCTCACCCTCGGCCATGCCGAGTTCGGACAGCACCTCGTCGGTGTCGGCCGCCGTCTCGTGCGGCGGTGTCGGCGTAGCGGCGGGCGTGCGGTCGAACTTCGGCGCTGGCGACGGCAGCGTCACCCCACCGACGTCGACGAACGAGTCGCGCGCCGCGTTCTGCGGGTGCGAGGGGGCCTCCTCGGTGGAAAGCACCGGAGTGATGCAAGCATCAGTGCCTTCCGCCTTGGCGACCAGTTCGTCGCGGGTGTACTTGGCGATCTCAGTCGTCAGGATCTCCCGCAGCCTGGGCCACTGCGACATGTCGAAGTGGTGCTGGGGCAGCTCCGCGTCGTCCAGTTCGAGCACCTTCACCAGGTCAGCCCAGAACCGCGTCTCGAGCGCACCCACCGCCACGTACCTGCCGTCCTTGCACTCGTAGGTGTCATAGAACGGCGCGCCGCCGTCGAGGAGGTTGGTACCGCGCTCCCCCGACCAGGCACCGCTGGCCTTGAGCCCATAGAGGCTCGTCGCCAGCAGCGCGGACCCTTCCACCATCGACGCGTCGACGACCTGCCCCTTGCCGGAGCTGGTTCGTTCGTACAGGGCCGCGAGGATGCCCATCGCCAACAGCATGCCGCCACCGCCGTAGTCCGCCACCAGGTTCATCGGCGGCACCGGGCGATCTCCCGCACGGCCGATCGCCTCCAGCGCGCCAGACAGGCCGACGTAGTTGATGTCGTGCCCCGCGCGCTGCGCCATCGGACCGTCCTGGCCCCAACCGGTGATCCGGCCGTAGATCAAGCGCGGGTTGCGGGCGTGGCAGTCGGCGGGCCCGAGCCCCATACGCTCGGTCACACCGGGCCGGAAGCCCTCCACGAGCACGTCGACCTGTTCGACAAGCTTGAGTACCAGCTCGACGCCGTCGGGCTGCTTGGTGTCGACACCGATGGACCGGCGGCTACGGCGCAACGGGTCGTTCTCGAAACCGATCACGTCGGCGCCAGGCTTGGCCCGGTCCACCCGAATGACGTCAGCCCCAAGGTCAGCCAGCACCGTACAGGCGAAGGGGCCCGGGGCGAGCCCGGCAAGTTCCACCACCCGCAGTCCGCTCAGCGGCCCTGCTCCCATGTTGTGTCCTCTCGGTTACGAAGAAGTGCGATGAATTAGGGTCTAGCGAAGAAACGGCGACAGCCAGGTAGACGTGACCCCCGTCACCGAGTTGGCCTACCTCACAGGCTGCGCGCGATGATCTCCTTCATGATCTCGTTGGTGCCACCGAAGATCCGGGTCACCCTGACGTCGGCCCAGGCGCGCGCGATGGGGTACTCGTTCATGTAGCCGTAGCCGCCGAACAGCTGCAGGCACTCGTCGACGACGCGGTTGATCCGGTCCGTCGTCCACAGCTTGATCATCGCGGCGCTCTGCACGTCCAGCTCACCCTTGAGGTGTCGCTCGACGCACTGGTCCAGAAACGCCCTGCTCGCCGCGGCTTCCGTTGCCGCCTCGGCGAGCTTGAACTTGGTGTTCTGGAAACCGAAGATCGGCCTGCCGAACGCGGTGCGTTCCTTCGTGTACTCCAGGGTCTGGTTGACGGCGGCCTCCATGCCCGCGACCGCGGTGACGGCGATGATCAGCCGCTCCTGCGGGAGCTGCTGCATGAGCTGGATGAAGCCCTGGCCCTCGGCGTCACCGAGCAGGTTCGCGGCGGGCACACGGACGTCGTCGAAGAACAGCTCCGAGGTGTCCTGGCCCTTCATGCCGATCTTGTCCAGCACGCGGCCGCGCCGGAAGCCTTCCGACGACGTCGGCACGCCGAACAGCGACACCCCGGCCGCTCCCGCGTCCGGGTCCGTCTTCGCCGCCACGATGACGAAGTCGGCCTGGGCGCCGTTGGTGATGAAGGTCTTAGAGCCGTTGAGCACGTACTCGTCCCCGTCGCGAACCGCACGCGTCTTGATGCCCTGCAGGTCGGACCCGGTGCCGGGCTCGGTCATCGCGATGGCACCAACCCACTCGCCGCTGACCAACTTGGGCAGCCATTCTCGCTTCTTCTCGTCAGCGGCGTAGGCGAGCACGTAGTGGTTCACGATGCCGCTGTGCACCGACACTCCCCACGCGCTGTCCCCAGAGCGTGACTGCTCCTCGAGCAGCACGGCCTCGTGCGCGAACGTGCCGCCGCCTCCGCCGTACTCCTCCGGGATCGACAACCCGAGCAACCCGACGTCGCCAGCCTTGCGCCACAGGTCGCGGTCGACCTCTTTCTGCTGTGCCCAGCGCTCCTGGTTCGGCGTCAGCTCCTTCTGGCAGAAGGTGCGCGCGAGTTCGCGGAACTCTTCGATGTCGGAGTCACTCCACGAACTCGTGGGCAGTTGCAGCGGCATGAGTCCTCCTGCTGGAAAACATTCCAATCGGCATGTAAGTTCTACCTGGAATGTACAGCCCGCCGCCCGGTGGAACAAGCACAGGAACACGCACGGACCGAGGGAGATCAGGTGACGGCGACCCGGCCGACCGAGACCGACGCACTCGCGCGGACCCGCGATCGCGGGCATCGCACCCAGGCGGAGCGGCGCGAACGCACGCGCGCCGCGCTGCTCGATGCCACCATCGAGTGCCTCACCGAGCTCGGCTATGCCAGGACGTCCGTGCAGGAGATCTGCGCGAGGGCGGGCGTGTCGAAGGGCGCCCAGCAGCATCACTTCACCACCAAGGCGGAGCTGATGGCCGCCGCCGTCGAACATCTGACGAACCGGATCCAGGCCGAGATCCTCGCTGCGTCCGGCGAGCTACCGGAAGGCCCCAAGCTGGTCGAGCAGGGCATCGATCTGATCTGGCAGGGCTTCGCGGGCACGTTGTCCGCGGCGGTGATGGAACTGTGGGTGGCCGCGCGCACCGACGCCGAACTCGCAGCCGCCATCAAGCCGGTGGACAAGGCGCTCGGCCGCTCGACCCTGGAGCTCTTCCAGACGCTGGCGCCCGAGATGCCGAGGCGGACGTTGGACACGCTGTACTGGCTGACGGTGAACCTGACAAGGGGGCTCGCGCTGGACGCTCAGATCGGTGGCGACGCCACCCGCCGGAACCAGCTGCTGACCGAATGGAAACGCATCGCGCTGGCCGTGTATCGCGGCGACGTCGCGTGAGCGAGCGGTGGGCCGGTGCGACCCTCGCACCGCACCGGCCCACCCTCAAGGAGTGACCTCTACTAGCAGGGACGCCGTGGCGGCGCGGTCATGACGCCGGTCCGGGTCACCAGCCGAACGACGCCTTGGCCAGGCCGCGGCAGCGCGGGTAAGCTCAAGAAAAACCTACCGCTGAGTAACTGGAGTGTGTCGATGACGAGCGCAGCGCCGGGGAACACGTCGGAGCAGACCGGCCAGCAGGGCGGCAGCGGCAGCACGATCGGTGGCCTAACTGGCGCGCCCTCGGTGTCGCGGGCCAAGGAGCTCGTCGCGCGCGTCGTCGGCGGGAAGGACAACGCGCCCGTCGAGATGACCGCGCCGTTCACCGGCAAACCGATCGTCTCCCTGCCACAAGCGACCGACGCCGACGCGCGTGCGGTCTTCGACGAGGCACGGCGTGCACAACGTGCGTGGGCCAACACCAGCATCGCCGAGCGGCAACGGGTGTTGACCCGGCTGATGACACTCGTGCTCGACCGGCAGCAAGAAGGCCTCGATCTCGTCCAGGTGGAAGCGGGCAAGAGCAGGCTCGACGCCTTCGACGAGATCGCGGGCACCGCGCTGGCCGCCTCGTACTACGGCAAATACAGCGCGCGGGCGCTCGGCGTGAAGCGCAGGGCCGGGGTGTTCCCGGTGCTCACCAAAACCCAGGAACTGCGCCACCCGAAGGGCGTCGTCGGCATCATCTCGCCGTGGAACTACCCGCTCGCGCTGACCGGGCTGGACGTCCTGCCCGCGCTGGCGGCGGGCAACGCCGTGGTGCAGAAACCGGACAACCAGACCGCGCTGTCGGCGCTGTGGCTGCACGAACTCGCCGAGGAGGCCGGGCTGCCACGCGGCGTGTGGCAGATCGTGCTCGGCAGGGGCTCGGTCATCGGCGACGCCATCGTGGAGGAGTCCGACTACGTCGCGTTCACTGGCTCGACGGCGACCGGCAAGCGACTCGCCGGCAAGATCGCCGAGCGGCTGACCAGCTTCTCCCTTGAACTCGGCGGGAAAAACCCGATGATCGTGCTGCCAGACGCCAACGTCGAGAAGGCGGCGACCGGCGCGGTCGCGGCCTGCTTCTCCTCAGCGGGGCAATTGTGCGTCTCGGTGGAGCGGATCTACGTGCACGAGACGATTCGGGAGGACTTCGCCGCCGCGTTCGCCGCCAAGGCGAAGGAACTCACGCTGGGCGCGAAACTCGACTACTCGGCGGGCATGGGATCGCTGACCTCGGCGGACCAGCTCAAGACGATCACCGAGCACGTCGACGATGCCCGCGCCAAAGGCGCCACCGTCCTAGCGGGCGGCAGGGCGCGACCCGACATCGGCCCGTTGTTCTACGAGCCGACCGTGCTCACCGACGTCACCCCGGACATGACGCCGTTCGCCGAGGAGACCTTCGGACCCGTGGTGTCGATCTATGGTTACAGCGACATCGATGACGCCGTACAACGCGCGAACGACACCGTGTACGGCCTGAACGCCAGTGTCTGGGGCTCCAACGGCGCGCACGCGCGTGAGGTCGCCGCACGCATCAAGGCGGGCACGGTGAACGTCAACGAGGGTTTCGCCGCCAGCTTCGGCTCCATCGACGCCCCGATGGGCGGCATGGGCGACTCCGGCGTCGGCAGGCGCAACGGCGCGGAGGGCATCCTCCGGTTCACCGAGGTGCAGACCGTGGCCACCCAGCGCGGACTGAAGCTGCGGCCGTTCAAGGGCATGCCGCCCCGGCTGTGGGCACGGTCGCTGACAACGGGGATCAAGGCGCTGCGGCATCTGCCTCGGTAGGGGTGAGCAGTCCCCGGTCGTAGGCGATGGCGACGGCTTCGGCTCGCCTGCTCGCGCCGAGCTTCGCCATCGCGCGCGACAGGTGCACGCTGACCGTCTTCTCACTGATGTAGAGGTCGGCGCCGATCTCCCGATTGGTGCTGCCCAGCGCGACCCGTTCCAGCACAGCGTGCTCCCGCTCGGTCAGCGGGTGACCGTCGGCGCCTGGCACCGGTCGATGACGCCGTGGTCCGAGCCGCGCCCTGCGGGCGAGCGCGCGCACCTGGGTCAGCAGTGGACGCGCGCCAAGACGGTCGGCAACCGCGTCCGCTTCGGCGAGCCGCGCCGCGGCTTCGGTGTGCGGATCGCCATGGGCGCCCGCACTCGCGTCCCCGCTACTGGGGGCACCGCCGAGCGTCGCTGAACGCAGCAGCGCCTCGGCATAGCGCCACTGGCACATCGCCCGCTCGTAGACGGCGCCATAGTCGAACGCGTCGACAGCGCGCCGCCACAGCTCGATGTCCGGCGTGCCGTGCAGCCAGCTGGCCTCCGCATCGGCCCGCGCGAGCCACGCCACGCCTTCCCTACCGAGCGTGGCGCCCCTGGTCTGACCGTGTTCCGCGCGGTCCCTGGCCTGACCGAGCAATCGTTCGCCAGCGGTGACGGCGTTCGCCTCGGCGGCGACGTCGCCGTTCCTTCGCGCCCCCTCGGCGGCCCGTGCGGCCGCCGAGATGCCGAGCGCGGCGAGCCGCACCCCGGCGAGCAGACACGGTTCGAACTCATCAAGCCACGTCAGCGCCTGCTCGGCCGCCTCGATCGCGACGTCGTACTCACCGCACCAGCTCGCCAGCTCCGTTCGCGCGGCCCCCGCCTCGCGCGCGATACCGATATCAGCCTGCCAGTGCTCGCGAAGCTCATCGATGCTGGTCCGCGCCTCGTCGAATCGACCGGTCGCCACCAGCAGGTTGACCGTGGCCGCACGCATGCGCATCGCGGCGAGGCTCGGCGCGCCGTGCTCGACGACGTCGAGCTCGCGCGGCCATTCTCCGGTGACGTAGCGCAGGTGCAGGGCGTGCGCACGGAGCTGCAAGCCATACCCGCTCGACCGCAGCCCCAGCTCGGCGGCGCGGGCGGCACCCGCGTCATACACCGCGAGCGCCTCGGCATACTCGGCCGCGTCGTCGTGGGTCAGCGCCAGCGAGAACCAGGCCCGCAGCTCGACCGCGAGCGCGCCCGCGGTGACGGCCTTGTCCTTCGCCTCCCGTAGCAGCTCGCGCGCCCGGCGCACATCATTCTTGCGTTCGGTGAGCACCGCGAGCGTGCACAGCGCGTCGGCTTCCGCGCCGAGGACGTCGGTGGCCCGCGCGTCGTCGATAGCGGCCAGCGCGCTGCGTTCGGCGCCGTCGAAGTCGTTGAACGCCCGCTGCAGCATCGCGCGCGTGGCGAGTACCCAGGCACGCTCCCTGCTCGGTGGCGCATCCGCGACGAATCGCCATGCCGTCTCGATCGCCGTCGGGGATTCGCGCTCCGTTCCTGTCATGCTCAGCGCGAGCGCCAGACGGCGCCAGACGGCGGCGGCGCGTTCCGGGCCGACCCGCTCCCCGGCCGGGCCGTTGAGCAACTCGACCGCGGAGCGCGCGTAGCTCACCGCGCGGTCCGCTTCCCCCGCGAGACCGGCGAAAAACGAAGCACGCCCCAGCAACCGCAATTCGTCCACATCGGATGGCCGCTCAGCTGCGGGCACCGCGTCCCAGATGCGCAATGCCTGCTCGATTCCGCGCAACGCGGCGGACGGCGCTCCTCTGCCCTGCGCCTCGGATGCCGCGCGCAGCGATGCGGCAAGCGCCGTGGGAAGGTCGTTGCTCTCCAGGCTGTGGTAGGCGAGCAACGCGGCCTGACGCGCACCGGTCCTGCCGACCAGCCGCCGCGCGTAGGCGGCGTGGATGCGGACCCGCTCGCCTGGGAGCAAGTCCGCCTGCACGGCCTCGCGCAGCAGCGCGTGCCGGAACCGGTGGAACGTGCCGTCGACGACGAGCACGTTATGCCGCACCGCCTCGCGCAGCGCCTCCTCCAACTCTTCCTCGCCGAGCTCCGCGACATCGGCGAGCGCCCGATGGCTCGCGCCGCCGTCCGCGAGCGAGGCGATCCGCACCACCCGCTGCGTGGTGGGCGCCAATCGGGCCAGCCGGGCATGCAGCACATCGGCGAGGGCGTCCGGGATCCCGTCGCACTCGAGGCAGGAGGACAGCAGTTCCTCCAAGAAGAACGGGTTGCCCTCGCCCCTGCTGATGATCCGCGCGAGAAGGCGAGGTTCGATCGGCTGGGTCGCCAACGCCGCGACGAACTCACGGGCGGTGGACTCGTCGAGCGGCTCGACGTCGAGATGCTCGACGGCGGGCACCCGCCGCAGCTGGGTAAGCGTCGAGCGCAGTGCGTGTCCCCTACCGACGTCGTCCGCGCGGTAGCTGGCGAGCACGAGTAGCCGCTGCCCTGCCGCCCTGGACAGTAGGAACGACAACAAGTCGCGTGTGGAGCCGTCCGCCCAGTGCAGGTCCTCGATGACCAGCACGACGGTGCGGTGCTCCGCGAGATCGGCGAGCAGGCCGAGCACCGCCTCGAACGCCTGCAGCTGGCCGATGTCGCGTTCCGGACCGCTGCGACCGGGCACTTCATGGGTCAAGGCGGCGGCGTGCCGGTCCGCGCTCGGCGCGGCGCTGCCGGCGAGTTGCGGCAGCACCCTGCCGAGCGCCGGCCTACTCCGCACCGCGGCGACGGCGTCCTCGTCGCGGGTCACAGGTGCGAGCGCCTCCGCGAAGGCGAGATACGGCAGCTCGTGCTCGGCGAGGTCGAGGCAGCGGCCGATGAGCACCAGCGCCCCCTCGGCGCGGGCCTCGTCGATGACGGTGGAGATCAACCGGGTCTTACCGACCCCAGCTTCGCCCGCGAGCAGCACACCGCGCGCCGAACCCGCGGCCGCGGTGGCGAGGGCGGCACGGAGCCGATCGAGTTCGGCGCGGCGACCGATCAGCGACTTTTGCGTGCCCTCCCTCGACATGCCGACATACTACGGCGGGCCGCCGACAGTATCCGCCGCTGCCGGGCGCGCTTGGCCTCGTCGCGGTAACGGTTGCTGCGGTAGTCGACCTCGGCGATCAAGACGAATTGATCGGCGTACGGACTCATGGGGCCTCCTTCGGACCGTGGTGCCGGTGCCGACGGTGTGTCGGTCACGGTGTCCACGGTCGTCCTGAGGCCCCGTGCGCCACATTGGGCGATCACGTCGCCCTGGCCCGGGGGCGGCACCCCTTACCCGGCTTACCCTCCGTTCACCTCGGGTAAGGGCTGCCGCCGGTGTGGTCAGCGCAGGTCGAGCGCACCGGTGCGTGCCGCACGCAGCATCTCGTGCCACTGCGCGGTCTCGACCCGGATCACGCCGCCTTCCCGGTGCTTGGAGTCACGCACCAACGGTGCCGCGTCGACGAACCCCACCTCGACGCAGTCGTTGCCGCCACCGCTGTAGCTGCTCGTGCGCCACTCGACGGCGCGTTCGTGGTCCCTGCTGAGCACCAAATTCCACTCCTTACTTGTCATCTTCTCTCTTCGCCGCCGCTCTCGGCGGTAGCGGCGAGCCGTGCGATCAGATCGGTCGAGTCGTCCGGTTTGAGCGCCGCCGCACGCAGGTGATCGAACATCAGCGAGTACCGCCGGACGTCGGCGGGCAACTCGAGGTAAGCCCCGCTTGTCGTGCTGTCCACATAGACGACGTCGGGATCAGCTTGTTCCGGGAAGCCAAGGATGAGGAAGGGACCCTCCATGCCGGGATGCGCGCCAGCCGTGAACGGCACCACCTGGATCGTCACGTGCGGCAACGCCGCCATGGTCAGTAACCGTTCGAACTGCTCTGCCATGACATCGCGACCGCCAACGGTGCGGTGCAGCACCGCCTCGTCGATCACCGCCCAGTACTCCGGCGGGGCGGGGTCGGTCAGCAGCCGCTGCCGTTGCATGCGCGCGGTGACCCTGCGCTCGATCTCCTGCTCGTCGGCGTCCGGTCGCATCGCCCTGATCACCGCGTGCGCGTACCGCTCCGTCTGCAGCAACCCTGGCACCAGCAACGCCTGAAACGCCAGCAGCGAGCTCGCGTCGGCCTCCAGCCCGACGAACGCGCCGGTGAAGACCTCGCTGTAGGCGTGCCACCAGCCTCTGGTGCGCGCCTCGCGGGACAGCTGCACCAGCGCTTCCCTGTCGTCACCGCTGACGCCGTACAGCTCGAGTATGTCCCTGACGTCGCGCGGCGTGACGCCGACGTGCCCCGTCTCGATCCTACTGATCTTCGACGCCGAGCACTCCAGCTTCTCGCTCACATCATCGATGGTCAGGTCGGCGGCCTCTCGTAGCCGCCGGAGCTCACTGGCGAGCCTGCGGCGGCGAACCGTCGGCCCTCGGCCCCGTGACACGGACACACCTCCTGCCGTGCTGCGTGTGCTCTTGCATCTGCATGTGGCATCTAATCAGCTCGCCGGGATTCCCGCGCCCGCACCACCCGATCCTGGATTGATTACGATCCGGACTCGAATGTGCAAGTTGCAAATCGCACGGCTACACTGACACTGAGCACCTGCTCCAGCGCGGCGCCGTACGCGACGTTCGCTGGGGCCGGACGACACCCTCCCCGGTTCCCCCTTCGTCGTTCGGTCAGGTGTACCGAGGCCGGGGCCACCAGGTCCCGGCCTCGGTGTGTATCTGACGCCTCGCGTCGCCGGTACCCGCGTGTTCAGCCAACCCGGCCAGATCAGCTCTCGGCGTCGGTGTCGGCGTCGTCACCGTCGTCCGAGTCGCTACCGAGCACCCGGAGCAGCCCCTCCTGCACGACCGTGGCGATCAGCGTGCCGTCACGGGCGAAGAACCGTCCCGTCGCCAATCCGCGCGCGCCGGACGCGGTGGGCGATTCGGTGTCGTAGAGGAACCACTCGTCGGCGCGAAACGGCCGATGGAACCACAGCGCGTGGTCCAGGCTGGCGCCGAGCACCTTGTCCATGTTCCAGTACACGCCGTGCCGCGCGAGCAGCGAGTCGAGCAGCGTCAGGTCGGAGGCGTAGGTCAGCACACACACGTGCAGCAACTCGTCGTCCGGCAGCGTGCCATTGCCCCGCATCCACACCTGGTTGGCGCCGGCCCTGCCGCCGACCGACCGCGTCACCCATGGCGGGTCGTTGACGTAGCGCAGGTCGATCGGGCGCTTGCGGGCATAGTCGACCATCTCGTCACCAAACTCGGCGAACCGTTCCGGCAGCGTTGGTAACGACTCCGGCTCGGGCACATCGGGCATCGGCGTGGTGTGACTGACGCCGTCCTCCTGCTTCTGGAACGATGCCGCCAGCGAGAAGATCGCCTTGCCGTGCTGAACGGCGACCACCCTGCGTGTGGTGAACGAGCGGCCATCGCGAATGCGATCCACCTGGTAGACGATCGGCACGCGCGGGTCGCCGCCCCGGATGAAGTAGGCGTGCAGCGAGTGCACGTGTCGCTCGGCGGGCACGGTCCTGCCCGCGGCGACCAGCGCCTGACCCGCGACCTGCCCACCGAACACCCGCATCGGGGAGTCAGGCGGAGAGACGCCCCGGAAGATGTTCTCCTCGATCTTCTCTAGGTCGAGCAGGGTCACGAGCCGGTCGAGCGAGGCCTGTCCCTCCGAAGGTTCCGCATCGATCACGCGTGGTCTTCCTCGCCGAGCCGGTGCACCCGGATGAGGTTGGTCGAGCCGACCGTGCCGGGAGGCGACCCCGCGACCACGACAACCAGGTCACCCGGCTGATAACGCCCCATGCTCAACATGGCGTGGTCGACCTGGCGCACCATCGCGTCAGTCGAGTCAACCGCCTCCACGATCCGCGCCGTGGTGCCCCAACTCAGCGCGAGCTGCGAGCGCACGCTCTCCAACGGCGTGAACGCCAGCAGCGGCAGCCGGGTGTGCAACCGAGCCAGCCTGCGCACGGTGTCACCGGACTGCGTGAACGCGACGAGCGCCTTGGCGTTGAGTCGTTCACCGATGTCGCGGGCGGCGTAGGAGATCACGCCGCGCTTGGTGCGGGGTACGTGGCTCAGCGGTGGCACGGCGGTGGACTCCGCCTCGACCGCCGTCACGATCCGACTCATCGTCTCGACCGTCTCGATGGGATACCGGCCGACGCTGGTCTCGCCGGAGAGCATCACGGCATCCGCGCCGTCCAGCACCGCGTTCGCCACGTCGGATGCCTCAGCGCGGGTCGGCCGGGAATTGCCGATCATGGAATCGAGCATCTGGGTGGCGACGATCACCGGCTTGGCGTTCTCGCGAGCGATCTGGATGGCCCGCTTCTGCACCAGCGGCACCTGCTCCAGCGGCAACTCGACGCCGAGGTCGCCGCGCGCGACCATGATGCCGTCGAAAGCGAGGACGATCGCTTCCAGATTGGCGATCGCCTCTGGCTTCTCCAGCTTCGCGATGACCGGCACCCTGCCCTTGCCCGCACGATCCATCACCTGGTGCACCAGGTCGATATCGGCAGGCGAGCGCACGAACGACAGCGCGACGAAGTCCACGCCGAGCTGCATGGCGAACTCGAGGTCGGCCATGTCCTTGTCGGACAGCGCGGGCACCGAAACGTCCATGCCCGGCAGCGAGACACCCTTGTTGTCGCTGACCGGACCACCCTCGATGACCTCGCAGACGACGTCGGGACCGTCGACTCGCAGCACCGACATCGCGACCTTGCCGTCGTCGACGAGCAGCCGGTCACCCGGTTTGGCGTCGTCGGCGAGGCCCTTGTAGGTAGTCGACACCCTGTCGTGTGTGCCCGCGACCTCCTCGACGGTGATCCGGACGACATCGCCGGTGCGCCACTCGGTCGGCCCGGTGGCGAAGGTGCCGAGGCGGATCTTGGGGCCCTGCAGGTCGGCCAAGATGCCGACCGGGGTGTCCGTTTCGGCCGCCGTGTGCCTGATCAGGTCGTAGACCTGCTTGTGGTCCTGGTGGGAACCATGACTGAAGTTCAAGCGCGCGACGTTCATGCCGGCGCGAACCAGGTCACCCACCTTCTCCGAGGTCGCCGTGGCAGGGCCGAGGGTGCATACGATCTTCGCTCGTCGCGTCACGTCAACACAGCCTAGCCGACACCCCAGTCCGAACTGAACCGATCCCGAGATCGTTTCGGTCACGGTTCCGGTACCAGTCAGTGCACGACGCGGTTCACCAAGGTAACGCGCGCTCAGTCGAGGATGAGCGGCACGACGGGAGCGCGTTTGTCCGACAGCGGAATCTGATAGCGCTGCGCCAGGTAGGCCGCGATGTCGTGAAACAGCGGTGCGGCGGAATGACCGAGCGGCAGCGTGGTGTCGGGGGCGTCCAGCCGGATCGCCACGACGAAACGCGGGTCGTCGGCGGGCAGCACCCCCGCGAAGGTGATGTTGTACTTAGACTGCGAGTAGGCGCCGGTCACCGGGTTGACCTGCTGGGCGGTACCGGTCTTACCCGCGATCTGATAGCCCTCGACCGCCGCGGGCGGCGCGGTGCCGTCGTTCTGGTAGCCAGGGGCGTCCTGGGTGGTGGCGCGCAGCATCCGCAGCACCTGATCCGCCGTGCGCTCACTGACGACCCGAACCCGATCCGGCGCGGGTTCCGGCACTCGCGTGCCATCCTCGCGCACGGTGGCGGCGACGATACGGGGCTCGACCCGCTCACCTCCGTTGGCGATCGCCTGGTACATGCCTGCCAGCTGCACCACGGTCATCGACAGCCCCTGCCCGATAGGCAGGTTGCCGAATGTCGAACCGGACCATTGGTTGCGCGGCGGCACTCTGCCGGGGCTCTCACCAGGCAGCCCGATGCCGGTGCGCTCCCCGAGGCCGAACTTCTTCGCGACGTCCAGCCAGCGGTCTTCGCCGACCCGTTGGGCCAGCTTCAGCGTGCCCACATTGGACGACTTCGCGAACACGCCAGTCGTCGTGAACGGCAACGTTCCGTGTGGCCAGGCGTCATTGATCGTGCGGTCGGCGACGGTGATCCGCCCGGGCACCATGATCCGCGAACGTGGCGTCGTCACGCCGTACTCCAGCGCGGCGGCCGCGGTGATGACCTTGTTCACCGACCCAGGCTCGAACGGCGTGGTCACCGCCTGGTTGTTCAGCTCTTCATCGGAGGCCGAGGAGATATTGTCCGGATCGAACGTGGCGTCATTGGCCAGCGCGTACACCTCGCCGGTCGCGACGTCCATGATCACCGCGCTGCCGCCGTTCGCGTTGGTGCGCGAGACATAGTCGGACAGCCGCCGTTGCAGCTCGTACTGCACATCGGACTCGATGGTCAGCACCAGATCGGAACCGGTCACGGCGGACCGCAGTTCCTTCGCCGTGCCGGGGATCGGAATGTCGTCGCCTTCGCCGGTGTCGACCAGCCGTCTGCCTGGCCTGCCGACGAGGCTGTTGTCCCGTGCGCTCTCAAGGCCGATCAGGCCGTGGATGTTGTGCTTGGAACGATCCGGTGAGTCCATGCGCCAGTTCGCGAACCCAACGATGTTCGACGCCAACCGCCCGCCGGGGTACTCGCGCAGGGCGCGCTGCTCCTGCGCGATCTCGGGATACTTCGCGGTGATGTCGTTCGCGACCGACGGCTCGACGTTGTCCACGAGGAAGGTGAACGGGCCCGGCTTGCGGAACCTGGCCAGCAGGTCCTCCTCCGTGGTCAGCTCGGGCAGCTTACGCGCCATGTACCGGGAGATCTCGATGATGCGCGACTCGAAATCCTTGCCGGACTCAGGATGCTTCCGCGCGTACTCCGCCCACTGCGCACGCATGGCGCGCAGGTTCACCTGCAAGGTGCGCGTCTCCACGCTGAACGCGAGCTTGGTGCCGTTGCGGTCGACGATGTCGCCTCGCTTGGCCGGGATCTCGATGATGGTCTCGCGCTGCCGTTCCGCCCGCTGCGACAACGCCTCCGCCTGAAACGCCTGGAGATAGACCAGCTTCAACCCAGCCAGGCTGAGCACCGTCACCAGAATCAGCGCGGCTGTGGTGTAGCGGTTGCGAGGCCAGCGCAGCACACCCCGCAGCCGGTCGCGCAACCTGGTGCGCCCCCGCGGTCGCCGCTGCCGCGTGACCCGTGTGCTCCGCACCGGGCCACGGGACGCGGCAGCGCGCGACGAAGTCACGGCGCGGGATGCCGCGGCGCCGCGCGGGCGCGCCCGTGCGGCGGGCGCCCCGCGCCGTGCGGCGGCACCACGCTGTCGCCGACTGCTGGCCATCGCGCGCTACCCGCCCGCCGGTCGTGGGTCGCCGACGACCTTCGGCTTACCGTCCTCGGACACCACGATGCGCGCCGGGTTCCCTGACGGCACCATGCCCAGCTCCCTCGCCTTCTCCGCCAACTCGGCGGGCGACTCCTGCCGCGCCACATCGCGCTGGAGCTGCTCGGCGCGCTCCTCGAGGTAAGCGGTCTCGGCCCGCATCCGCTCCAGCCGGTAGGAATCCGCGATCGCCTGGGTGGACAGCCAGAGCGTCATGATGACGCCCGTCGCCAGCAACACCATCATGAGCAGCACGAACGACGCCCGGGACTTCGGCAGCCGGAGCGCGAGCAGCGCACCCATCCCCGCCGCGGCGGTGCCGCTCTCGACATGGTCGACGGCCGCGGTGCGCTGCGCCCGGCGGGCGTACGCCTTCCGCGCGGCCGAACTCCTGCCCCGCTCCGGTCCGTGCGGTGTCGATCGCTGTGGGGAACGCTCGGGAGACCGCTCCGGCGATGGCCGAGCGGAACGCCGCGGTGAGCGTCGAGTGGTGCGCTGCCCGGTACGAGTTCGTGTCGCAGTCGAAGCCCGTGCCTGCGACGCCTCAGTGTCCGCTCGTGCCGCGGTCGCGGTCCTGCTCGCCGTCGTCATGCTGGCGCCTCCTCCGTCACGATCCGTTCCGCTGCGCGCAGGCGCACCGAGATTGCCCTGGGGTTGCGTTCGCACTCCGCCTCGGACGCGCGTTCGGCACCCCTGGTCAGCAGCCGGAATTCCGGCCCGTGTCCTGGCAGCTCCACCGGCAGCCCTTCCGGGGTCCGCGAACGTGACCGCTCGGCGAGCGCGCGCTTGACCATTCGGTCCTCAAGCGAGTGGTACGACTCCACGACGATCCGCCCACCGGGCGCGAGCACGTCCAACGCGGCGGGCAACGCGCGCGCCAAGACGTCTAACTCCCGATTGACGGCGATCCGCAACGCTTGGAAGGTGCGTTTCGCCGGGTGACCGCCGGTGCGCCGCGCCGGTGCGGGCACGGTGTCGTAGATGAGCTGAACCAGCCGCGCGCTGGTGGTGAACGGTTCCTTCTCCCGAGCGGCGCCGATGGCCTTGGCGATCTTGGCGGCGAACTTCTCCTCACCGTAGGTGCGCAGGATCCTGGTCAACTCGTCGATCGGCGCGGTGTTCAGCAACTCGGCCGCGGTCTGCCCCCTGCTGTCATCCATGCGCATGTCCAGCGCAGCGTCGACCGAGTACGCGAAACCACGCTCGCCGGTGTCGAGTTGCATCGAGGAGACACCGAGATCGAACAACACGCCCTGCACCACGTCCACGCCCTGGTCGGCGAGAACATCGGCGATCTCGTCGTAGACGGCGTGCACCAGCCGCACCCGGTCGCCATGACGGGCGAGGCGTTCGCGTGAGTACGCCACGGCGTGCTGGTCACGGTCCAGCCCGATCAGCCGCAGTGAGGGGTGCGCGGTCAACAACGCGTCGGCGTGCCCACCGAGACCGAGCGTCGCGTCGACAAGGACAGCACCGTCGGTGCCCTCTCGGTCCAGCGCGGGGGCGAACAGCTCGAGCACACGATCGAGCAACACCGGCTCGTGCGGCGCGGCATGCGCCGCGCCGTCAGCGCCATTGGCACCATCGCTGGCTGCCATGCCGTGCCCCCTTTCCACCTCCGTGCTCGCCCCGGGAACTCGGGACGCGGGTGCCGTCAGGTCCCCGCCCGCTCCGCCGTGAACCTGGTGCCGGGGAAGTTGCACCAGGGTCACTCTCGTGCGGACAGAGGCCTCACGACATCCGCGTCCGGCCGCCGTCGCCGATCGGCCTACCCTGACCCCCCGACAGCCAGGGTGTGCCGTGCGCGTCAGAAGAGTCCCGGAAGCACCTCCTCTTGCGCCTTGGCGTAGCTGTCCTCGTGTTCTTCCAAGTAGCCCTGCCATGCTTGGGCGTCCCAGATCTCCAACCGGGTGATCGCCCCGATCACCACGCACTCCTTGTTGAGCCCCGCATAGCGCCGCAGTTCTGGCGCGATCGCGATGCGCCCCTGCCCGTCGGGGCGCTGCTCGTCGGTTCCCGCGAACAGGTACCGCTGGTAGGCCCGCACCGCCTCGTTGGTGAACGGTGCCTCCGCCACCTTGCGGGCCAACTGCTCGAACTCGGCACGTGGGAAGACGTAGAGGCAGTGGTCTTGCCCCTTCGTCACCATCAGTCCACCTGCCAGCGCCTCACGGAACTTCGCGGGCAGCGTGAGCCGCCCCTTGTCGTCAAGCTTGGGCGTGTGGGTACCGAGAAACACGGCAACCACCTCCCCGCCGGAACCTGCTCATCCAGGAAGGTCACGGCCCTGGGGCTCCCTGCTGCCCCACTTGTCGCCACCGTACCCCACTTTTCACCACAGTCAACGCGAAATGAGTCGATCCAGCAGCGGTGCTACGAACGTTTCCGCAGGTCACAGCACAGGGTTGACGGTGGGGTGTGGTGGGGAGATCACACCGAGTCCCTGGCACTTCTCCCCCTTTCGGGTCACAAAACCCAGGGTCGGCGCCCAGGAACCGCCCCGCGAGGGACAAGGGTGGCGCGGTGTGGGAGACATCCCGCGACCGGAGTGGGGAGATGTGGGAAAGCCACGGTAATGCGGCCGATTGGCTGGTTTCGCCGTGAAAATCGGACCAACCCGGGCGGACGTGGCGACAGAACTTTGACACACTGCAAGGCAGAGTGGTGGTAACCCAACAAACATCACACCGGGTCGCAGTGCCGCGAAACGCCCGCGCGCTATCGTGGGGCATTGCTCACGAGGAGGACGTGTGACGTCGAGGATCGAGACCGCGGGTCATGCCGCGGCGTACCCGACGACGGATGAAGACATCATCGGCAACGGATCGCACCCGCCACATCGCACGTCACGAGAGGGCACCATCGGGGTGTCCGACCTCGACGAACTGCACTCCGTCACCCGCGACATCACCAACAACATCGAGCGCATCCTCGTCGGCAAACCCGACGTCGTGCGTATCGCACTGGTGACGTTGCTCGCGCAAGGACACCTGCTTGTCGAAGACGTGCCCGGTGTCGGCAAGACATCCCTGGCGAAGGCGCTCGCCCGCTCCATCGACTGCACGGTGAGCCGGATTCAGTTCACTCCCGATCTCTTGCCGAGCGATGTCACCGGTGTCTCCATCTACAACAGAGAGAGCGGTGGCTTCGAGTTCAGGGCGGGCCCGGTCTTCGCCAACATCGTCGTCGGCGACGAGATCAACCGCGCCTCGCCGAAGACCCAGTCGGCGTTGCTGGAATGCATGGAGGAAGGCCAGGTCACCGTCGACCGCACGACCTACCAGCTCGATACGCCGTTCATGGTGATCGCGACGCAGAACCCGGTTGAGATGGAAGGCACCTACATCCTCCCCGAGGCGCAGCGCGACCGGTTCACCGCGCGCGTATCCATTGGTTATCCGGATCAAACCGCCGAACTGGCGATGGTCGACGAGCACTCCGGCCATGACCCGTTCGCCGACCTGACCCCGGTCTCCAACGCGGCCACGCTGCGCAGGATGATCCAGGCGGTCCGCACCATCCACATCTCCCGCGAGGTGCGGCAGTACGCCGTCGACCTGGTCGGTGCGACCAGGACACTGTCCGAGGTGCGGCTGGGCGCGTCGCCCCGCGCCACGCTGCAACTGGTCCGCAGCGCCCGCGCGCAGGCGGCGCTGGCGGGACGGGAGTACGTCATCCCCGACGACATCCACGCCGTCGCCATCCCCGTGCTCACCCACCGGCTCGTGCTGACGACGGAGGCGCATGCCGCGCGCCGCTCCGCCGCCGACACGGTGCGGTCGGTGCTGCAACGCGTGCCGGTCCCCCGCGCGAACCCGTCGCGTCGCTGACGGCCCAACGGCCATGCTGTCCGGACTGACCACACGCGGCAGGTGCCTCCTCGCCGCGGGCGTCGCCGCCGCCATCTGCGCCTGGGTGCTCAACGAACGGGATCTGCTGCGGGTCGCGGTGTTCGTCATCGCCCTGCCCCTCCTCATGATGCTGTTCATCACGCTGTCGAAGGTGCGCATCGGAGCGACTCGCGCGCTGGAACCCGACCGCGTACCGGCGGGCACAGAGACGACAGTGCGGCTCCAGCTGTGGCGAGCGGGCAGAATGCCGTCCGGTGAGGTGCTACTCGAGGACGGCGTCGCCTATGGCCTTGGCGCGCGACCCCGGTTCATCGTGGAGCACCTTCCGCACGGCCAGCGGGTACCGCTGCGGTACGGGCTACGCCCGCAGCTGCGCGGCATGCAGCAGGTCGGTCCGCTGCGCGCCAGAGTGACCGATCCGTTCGGCATCTGCGAGTTCGAACGGGAGCTGATCGGCACGTCCCGGCTGACGGTGGTACCGCACACCCAGCAGCTCAGCGGGCTGCCGTCCGGCGGAGGTCTCGGCGCTGGCGAGGATGGATCGATCCAGCGCGGCTCCGGCGCAGGCGAACCGGACGCGATCGTGCGGCAGTACCGGCAAGGTGACGACATGCGGCTGGTGCACTGGCCGTCGACCGCGCGCCGGGATGAGATCATGGTGCGGCTCGAGGAGAAGCCACGCCATGGTGGCACCGTCGTCCTGCTCGACCACAGGACGGCGGCCCACCATGGCACGGGACCGAAGGCCAGCATCGAGTGGGCCGTATCGTTCGCCGCGAGCGTCGCGCTCCACCTGCGCCGGTCAGGACACGCGGTGCGGCTGGTGACCGAACACGCGAAGGTGCTGGCGGAGCTGCCAGCCGACGGCGGTCCCGCCCATGACAACGTCGCGCTCGACGCGCTGGCGATGCTGCAACCCGCGCACCAGCGCGATGTCACACTCGGTGGGGATCCGGCGGGCGGCAAGGAACTGATCGCGGTCCTCGGCAGCATCAGCAACGAGGCGATTCACGAGCTGACCCGGCACCGGGCGCGCGGCATGCGCAGCCTCGCGGTGCTGCTGGACACCGGTGCTTGGTCGTCGCCGGGGAACGGAGCCACGCGCTCCTCAGCCGTCGAGGAGTCAGCGCGGCTGCTACGCGCGGCGGGCTGGAGCGTCGTCATCGCCCGGCAAGGATCGGCGATCCCCGACGTGTGGGCCGAGCTGTGCCGCGCGGGCCGCTGGTATCCGGCGATGGTGGGATCATGAGCCAACCGGCTCCCGCACGGCGCGGCCAGCATGACTGGGCTGGTTCGATCATCGCACCAGCTGCCGCCGGGGTGGCCACCGTGTGCTCGGCCACCGCGCTGACCGGCGTCATCAAAGGTTGGTCGTGGCTGAGCTACGTCATCGTCGCGGTCGTGCTCGTCGTCTGCACCGGACTGGCCTTGCGCTCGCTGCGCACCCCAGCGCTCGTCGTGGGGCTTGGCCAGATCCTGGTGCTGCTGTTGCTGGTCACGGGAATGTTCACCAGCTCGGGAATCCTGGCGATCATCCCAGGTCCCGCCGCGTTCGCCGAGTTGAACGAGGTGCTGACCGCGGCGGGTGGGCAGATCCGGACCAGCCTGCCACCGGTGACAGCGAGCACGCCGATCTTGTGCCTCGCCACGATCGGCATCGGTCTGGTGGCGGTGCTGGTGGACACCGTCGCGGTGACGGTCGCGGCGCCCGCGGCGTCCGGGTTGGTGCTGCTGTGTCTCTATGCGGTGCCCGCGTCGCTGGCGGACGAACTGCTGCCGTGGTGGACGTTCGTGCTTGGCGCGGGCACATTCGCGGTGCTCATCGCGTTGGACAGCGGCCATCGCCATCGCGGCTGGCAAGGTAGGCACGGCAGACAGCACCCCAGTGAACGCGTGGCCATGGCGTCGACGCCGTCCATCGTCGTCTCGGTGGCGATCGTGTGCGGCTTGCTCGCCGGAGCCACCGTCACCACGATCGGCACCGTTGGTCAGCTGCCGTTCAACTCCGGCGGTGGCAACCGGGGACCCACGGCGGCTGGTCTCGGCTTGCAGCCATTCACCGAGCTGCAAGGGCTGCTCAACCAGCAGAGTGACATCGAGCTGTTCCGCGTGCGCGGCCTTGAGGACGACGAGCGGCTCATGCGCGCGTTCACCCTCGACACATACGCGCCCAACGAGGGTTGGCGGCTGCGACCAGGGCCGATGCCCGCGGGGGTCGTCGCGAACGACCGGCTGCCTCGCGCGGCTGGCGACAACGTCGGACAGCCGAGAACGATCAGGATCGAACCGGTGCGTTGGCGTGACGTATGGCTGCCGATCTACGGCAAACCACGCCAGATCACCGGCATCGACGACAGCTGGTACTACGACCAGGTCAGCGGCACGATCTACACCGAGCGGGCGCGGCGGCCACCGCCCTACACCGTGATGTCCTCGCTGGCGCAACCGACGAAGGACCAGCTGAGCGGCGTCACCGCCGATACCGGCCAGATCCCGGCGCTCTACAGCACGCCACCACCGATCGACCCCAGGGTGCGGCGGTTGACCGACCGGATCGTCGCGGGCGAGACCACCACCTACGGCAAAGCGCAAGCGCTGTGGCGGTACTTCATCGATGACGGCGACTTCACCTACGACACCGAGACGGCGAGTAACGCGGGCACCAACGCGCTGGCGCACTTCCTGCTCGAGGGAAAGCGCGGCTACTGTGCGCAGTTCGCGTCGGCCATGGCGGTCATGCTGCGCAGCGAAGGCATCGGCGCCAGGGTGGCTATCGGTTTCACCGCTGGCAAGCGAATGAACGGCTACAACAGCATCAGCACCAAGGACGCCCACGCCTGGGCAGAGGTCTACTTCGGCCCAAACCACGGCTGGGTGGCCTTCGACCCGACGCCACTGGACGATGGCCGAGGCGTTGTGCCGGACTACTTGGATGACGACACCAGCAGCTCGTCGAACGGTGGCCCGCAGGAAAGGGCCAGCGGCCAGGACCAGCGAGACAACACCCCCACCCCCACACCGGAGCCGCCCGAGCAAGCCGACACGCGGCAGGCGGAAGACGACACCGTCAGTCTCGCGCGAGCACCGGATTGGGTGCGCTGGCCCGTTCTGCTGCTGGTGTTGCTCGCCACCTGGATGACGGTGGCGACCGTGTTCGTGGTGCGGCGCACCAGTGAGCTGCGTTCCCAGCCGGACTCCGACACCAGCTCACCGCTCGTGCGCAGGCTCGCGCGTGCCCGCTGGTGGCTGCCACCGGCGACCGCGGCGGGCTGGCTGCTGTCGATCGCATTGGTCGGTTGGATGGCGTCGTGGCTACTCGCCATCGCACTACTCCTGGTGACCGGCGCGCTGGTCGCGCCGGCGCTGCTGCGCGAGTACCACCGGGGCGGCAGGTTGCACGACATCCTGCTTGGCAGACCCGACGCGGCATCCGCGGCGTGGCGGGAGTTGCTCGACGAGCTGGCCGACCGAGGCACGCCGGTCGCGGAGGCCGAGACGGTCAGGGAGACCGCCCGCAGGCTGGCGTCCGACTACGCACTCGACGACGAGGGGCAGCGCCATCTGGACACCATCGTGCGAGTCTTGGAGCGGTCCTGGTACAGCGGTCGCACCGACGTCGATCCCGAGCTTGCCGCCGCGTTCGAGGGACTGCGGACCAGTGTGAACGACGCGGCGCCGCTGTCTTGGCAAGGCAAGCTGCTGCCGACGTCGGTGATGTCGGGACTGCCGGGGCGAAAGGACTGACAGCGACCGGCAGGTGTCGGAGCTCAGCGGTCGTCGAAGCGGTGGCGGAAGCGCTCTTCCATGCGCTGTGAGAAGGAACTCCGCTTGGCGTTCTTGCCGCCGTCCTGCTCCCCCGACGAACCGGACTCGGCATCCGGTTGCGCGCGCATCGCCGTCACGAACAGCAGCACCCCGAAGAACATCAGCAGGAAGCCGAGCACGCTGAGGATGGGAATCTCCGCGAGCCGTACATCCACCATCACACCGAGGGGCAGCATCGTGATACCGATCGCGAACAGCACGATGCCCTGCAACCGCTTGCCACGCGAGGGCTTCCGAAGCCGCTTACCCCTGACGTTGGACGCGAACTTCGGGTCCTCTGCATACAGTGCCTGCTCGATCTGGTCGAGCAGCCGCTGCTCATGCTCGGAGAGTGGCATCTGTCCTCCTCCCGCGGCATGTTGTCTGAGCTGCCCCGCGCAACTCACCACATCCCATCGTCGGCACCTGCTTACGGGCTGCCACTTCCAGGATACGAGCCCGGCGCATCCAGGACTACCCGATCCGGCAAGCTTCTACGCAGAATTATCGATCTGTGTCCGTCTTGCCATGATCCGCGCCCGCACGTGTCCGATCAGTGGGACTCAAGCTTAGCAGCGAGGCTGGTCGTACCGCTGAGGTGCCGAACCGATCACGCGCGGTGTCCGCCGCCAGCTCGGCGTCGCGCCAGCGCGGTTCGTCCGCGTCGAGCCGGAGCTGCTGGCCCCCATCTCGATCGCTGAGGCCTTCGACCCGCACCCCAAGCAGCCGCACCAGTGAACCTGGCGGCACGTTGGCGGTCAGGAGAGTCTGCGCGCAGGCGTGAATCTCGTGCGCGACGTCAGTGGAAGCGGGTAGCGAGCGGGACCGGGTAATCGTGGTGAAGTCGGCGAACCGGATCTTGACGACGACGGTTCTGCCCACCAGTTCCTTGCGGCGAAGTGTCGCCGCGACGCGTTGCGCGAGCCCGAGCAGTTCGCGGGCCAGCACATCGTGATCGCCCTGGTCGACGTCGAACGTCTGCTCCGCGCCGAGCGACTTGTCCGGGCTGTCCGGGACGACCGGACGCGGGTCGTCGCCGTTGGCCAGCGCGTGCAGGTGCTCCCCCGCCGCCGCGCCGACCACGCGCTTCAGTCGCGCCAGCGGCGTTGCCGCGACGTCGGCGATGGTGCGCAATCCGGCGCGTTCGAGCGCGGCGTTCGTGCGCTGCCCGACGCCGGACAGCGCCGACACCGGCAGCGGATACAGGAACTCCCGCACCTGATCGCGCGGCACGACGACCATGGCGTCCGGCTTCGCCATGCCGGAGGCCAGCTTGGCGGCGAACTTGACAGGGGCGATGCCGACCGAGCAGGTGATTCCGTGCTCGGCGGCGATGCGAGCGCGGATCTCGGCGCCGATCCGCGCTGGGGTGGTACGCAGCCGCTTGAGTGCGCCACTGACGTCAAGGAACGCCTCGTCAAGGCTCAGCGGTTCCACCAGCGGCGTGAACTCCGCGAACACCGCCATCACGGCCGAGGAGATCTCGCTGTATGCGCCGCGCGTCGGCGGCAGGTACACCGCGTGCGGGCACAACCTGCGCGCCGCCGCCACCGGCATGGCCGACCGGACACCGAACTCTCGCGCGGGATAATTCGCGGACAGCACCACCGAGCGACTGCCACCACCAGCGACGACGACCGGCTTGTCCACCAGCTCGGGACGCGTGCGCAGCTCGACCGCGGCGAAGAACGCGTCCATGTCGATGTGGAGGACGCCGCACCCGGTGTCATCCGGCCACGCGTCCCGCGCGGTGTCCGCGGTGATGCGGAGCCGCCGTAGCGCGTCGGGGAGGCCGGTGTTGCGCCCCATGGCGGTGGTGCGTCAGCCCGCGCGGCGCGCGAGCGCATGCAGTCGGGACGCGATCTCCCGCAACGGCGACATGCTGGCCGCGACGCGCTCGAACTCGGTCATGTCCTCGTCACTGGGATCGGACACAGAATCCGAGACGATGCCGTCCCCGCGCAGCGCCGCGACCCGCAGGCCAGCGTCATCGAGCAGGCTGGTGAGGCTATCGACGTCGAACCGGCGCAGCAACGCATCGCCGTCATCGGGCAGTACCCCGTCATGGCCGGTCAGCAACGCACGTGCCTCGTCGAACCGGCCCGCGAGCGCACGGTGGAGCGCCGCGGCGTGCCGATTGGCGACCAGCACCGAGACGACGCCCTCCGGCGCCACGGCCGTCGCGAGCGCGTTGGCGGCATCGGCGGGGTCATCGACGACTTCAAGCAGGCCGTGCGCGAGCACGATATCGGCACTCCCCGCGGGCACGACGTCAGCGAGCGCGTCGACGTCCTCCGCGACGCCGGTGACCCGGTCCGCGACGCCGTCGTCCTCCGCCCTGCGCGACAACGTGGCCAGCGCGTTCGGGTTCGGGTCGACGACCGTGACGGTGCAGCCCGCCACCGCGAGCGGGACCGCCCAGACGCCACTGCCGCCTCCGACGTCGACGACGACAGGGTGCTCGACCCCGCGCTCCCGAGCGGCGGCCAGTTCCTCGTCGAGCACGCGGTGCACGGCGTTGGAGCCACGCACGGCAGGACTGTCCATTCGCATGGCATCACCCTAATGCCCGAGTCCGACAGCGTCCCGCAACCGGTGCCCGCACGGCGGCATAGGGATGCGGATACCTGCGACGACACGACAGCACGCCTGACCCAACGGCACCAGTCGGCGCGTCCGTTCGCGTGAGTTCAACCGGTCGAATCGCCCGATCCAGCCCACCAGGTCCCACCGCGCGGGTGGTGGCAGCTACGCTGCATCGTGTGCAGATCGTCGCGGTCCTCAGCCTGAAGGGTGGCGTCGGCAAGACCACCGTCGCTCTGGGTCTCACCTCAGCTGCGCTCCGTCGCAATATTAGGACCCTCGTGGTTGACCTGGACCCGCAGGGCAACGCGACAGCGACGCTCGACCCCGCTGGCGCGGAGTACGGCTTGGCCGATGTCCTCGCCACCCCACGCCCGCCCATCCTCGGCCAGGCGGTCTCGCAGAGCGCATGGGACGAAGACATCCACGTGCTCGCCGGGAACGAGGACATCGAGTCGCTGAACGAGCAGTCGCCGCACGCCAGTCCACTGGACAACCTGGCGCGGGCGACATCGTGGTTCGCTGACCCGAACAACGAGTCCCGCTACGACCTAATCGTGCTGGACTGCCCGCCGTCGCTGGGCAGACTCACCCGCTCCGCACTGCTCGCCGCGACCGGCGCGCTGCTGGTGACCGAACCGACGATGTATGCCGTGTCCGGCGCGCAACGCGCGTTCCAGGCGATCGAGCACACCCGGGAGCAGCAGAATCCGCAGCTCAAGGCGCTCGGGGTGCTCGTGAACAAGTTCCGCGCCCGCTCACACGAGCACCACTACCGGATCAACGAGCTGCGGGAGGGATTCGGCTCGCTGGTGATGCCGGTGGCGCTCCCGGACCGGCTCGCGGTGCAGCAGGCCGCTGGCGCGTGCACCCCGATCCACGAGTGGGCCACGCCGGGCGGCAGGGAGATCGCGCTCGCGTTCAACCTGGTCCTCGCGCGTATTCTGCGCTCCGCCCGCCGAGGCCGTCACCACCTCGAACCCCCAGACCCCGGCCTGGTCGAGGACGAAAGCGCCTAGGCCCGGTTACCGCCGCGATGGGACTCGCATCTCACCGCGGCGGTGCGGGTGAGGCGGCGCTCGCCGTCGTACGCGAGACTGGGGCCGTGCTGTACGACAGGATCGTCCGTCCCGCGTTGTATCGCGTCGGCGGGCAGGACCCCGAGGTGGTGCACGAGCGCACGATGGCCGCGCTCGCGGGGATCAGCCGCGTCCCACCCGTGTTGTCCGCGCTCCGACATCACTACGCCGTGGACGCGCCAAGGACGGTGTTCGGGCTGCGATTCCCGAATCCGGTAGGGCTCGCCGCCGGTATGGACAAGGACGGCCGCGCGTTGCGTGCCTGGCCCGCGCTCGGTTTCGGCTTCGTCGAGGCGGGCACTGTCACCCGTCTGCCACAGCCCGGGAACCCGCGTCCCAGGCTGTTCTCGCTGCCGCGATCGCGGGCGGTCATCAACCGCATGGGCTTCAACAACGACGGCGCCGAAACCCTCGCCGAGCGCATCACGGCGAACGGGACGCCGGGCGTGCCGCTGGGGATCAGCATTGGCAAGTCCAAAGCAGCCCCAATCGAGAACGCCGTAGACGACTACCTGTTCTCGCTGCGCACGCTGTACCCACACGCGGACTATTTCGCCATCAATGTCAGCTCACCCAATACGCCCGGCCTGCGCACGTTGCAGGACAAGGGTGCGCTGACCGAGCTGCTCGCAGCGCTGCAACGCGAATCGGCAAAGCTGGCGGGTGAGGGCACACCGACACCGGTTCTGGTGAAAGTCGCGCCTGACCTCACCAATGACGCCCTCGCGGAACTGCTCGACGTCTGCACGGCTCACGACGTCGCGGGCATCATCGCCACGAACACCACGCTGTCCCGCGAGGGCCTGGACGCCGATGACGTCGCGACCGGGCAGGAAGCGGGCGGGCTGTCCGGGGCCCCGCTAACCGAGCGGTCGCTGGAGGTGGTGCGGTTCGTCGCCAAAGAAACCGGTGGATCGCTGCCGATCATCGGTGTCGGCGGCATCTCGGAGCCGGACGACGCGCTGCGGATGTTCGACGCGGGCGCGAGCCTGGTCCAGCTCTACACGGCGTTCATCTACCAGGGACCGGCACTGGTCCGGCGAATCGCTCGCGCCGCCCGGTAGCGGCACCGCGCAAGCCGGAACTCGGGCACCAGAGCGCGGGACTCGCGGGGTCCTAGGTGCTCAGCTCGCGGAGGGCGAGGGCCATCCCCGCCAGTCGGTCAGTGGCATCGGTGAGGTTGTCCCGCGCGCTGCCGAGGCCGCCGCCGCGAGCGGCGACCGCCTTCCCCGCGGCGGCGAGCAGGCTGCCGTAGGAATCGACACCGTCGCCGAGCTGCTCACGCAACGTCGTCACGGCGGAGTCAAGCGCGCGGCGTTCGCCGGCGGGCGCGGCGTCCCTGGCACGTTCGATGGCTACGATGCGGGCGGCGAGCCCATACAACGCCTCCTCCGCCTCGGTGGCGGTGCTCCGTGCGGCATCGAGTGAGTCATCCGCGACGGCGGGACCGCCCGCGTGCGGCGTCACGAGCTGGGCCAAGAGCTCGTGCAGTGACCTTCGAGCCTCGACAAGGCGCTGCATTGGTTCGTGCGCCACCGACGTCCGAGACGGCAACGCACGCCGCTTGCCGTCGGATAGCGGCGCCGTGGCGCGGTGCAGTCTGCGCAACCGCAGGCCCGCCCGCACCGCCAGCGCGGTGAACACGACGACACCGGTGATGAACGGATACGCCCCGGTACCGACCGCGATTCCGCAGAGCGTGGCCAGCACCAGCCAGATCGTCAGGCCGCGCGAGGCGCGTTCCTTGCGCCGCGCCAGCTTGGCCGACGGCTCGTTGAAGTCCTCCCACTGCTTCGCCAGATCGGCGACGAAGGGAAACTGGGCCAGCAACCGGGACTTATCGATCACCTCAGGCCACCTCAGGCCTTGTTCTGCTGCTGCTCTGCCTGCACCCGCTTGGAGATCTCGGCCTGGACGTCGGCGCTCGGCTGCGGCGGCTCCTCCTGCGCGGCGGCGTCAGCGGCGCCCTCCTTCTCCCCTGAGGTCACCTGACCGACCGCGTCACCGTGCATCGACGCACGGATCTGCTCCAGGCGGTTGTGCCCGGCGAGCTGCGTGGTGGAGTGCTGCACCTCCATCATCCTGCCCTGCACCGAGTTCTGCGCCAGCTCGGCGGAACCGACGGCGGTGGCGTACCGGCGCTCGATCTTCTCGCGCACCTCGTCAAGGGACGGCGTCGCGCTCGGCGCGGCCAGCTCCGTCATCTGCGTCAGCGAGTTAGACACCTGCTCCTGCATCTTGGCCTGCTCCAGCTGCGACAGCAGCTTGGTGCGCTCGGCCAGCTTCTGCTGCAGCATCTGCGAGTTGCGCTCCACCGCCTGCTTGGCCTGGGTCGCGGCCTGCAGCGCCTGGTCGTGCAGCGACTTGAGGTCCTCGACACCCTGCTCCGCGGTGACGAGCTGCGCCGCGAAGCCTTCCGCGGCGACCTCGTACTCCTCGGCCTTCTTGGTGTCGCCCTTGTCACGAGCCTCCTCGGCCAGCACAAGCGCCTGCCGCGCGGAGGACTGCAGCTTCTCGACCTCGCCGAGCTGGCGGTTGAGCTTCATCTCCAGCTGGCGCTGGTTGCCGATCACCGACGCGGCCTGCTGCGACAACGTCTGGTGGTTGCGCTGCGCCTCCTCGATGGCCTGCTGGATCTGCACCTTCGGGTCGGCGTGCTCGTCCACCTTCGACGAAAACGCCGCCATGAGGTACTTCCAGAACTTCACGAATGGGTTGGCCATCTCACCCGCCTGCCTTCTCGCATCCCAGTACACCTATGCCGCCCGGCGCGGTCGCCGGATTCGTACCGACAACGCCGAATCACCGGGCAGGTTCCATCGTGTCAGGTCGGCGGCCGGGCTACCAGGTGACCCGCGGACAATTCAGGGCTAACCCTGATCTTGGCGGCCATTCCGGACGTTACGCCGCGAAAACTCGCACCGTGGGGCTCGCGATCGTGGTACGCAACGCTGTCGAGACCCCGCCGGACCCCGCGGATGCCCCGGACGCCGTCGCCTCGGTCTCCGCGCCGGTCGGCTCCCCGTGCTCGGCCCCGGCCATGTCGGCGCCGTCGAGCACCATGTCGTCCACGCTAGCGATATCGGTGGCGACGGTGTGGAGCAGTTCGGGCAGCGGCAGCTCGAGCGCATCGCAGATGGCGGCCAGCAGTTCGCTGGACGCCTCCTTCTGCCCCCGTTCCACCTCGGAGAGGTAGCCAAGGCTGACCCGCGCGGAGTGGGAGATCTCGCGCAGCGTCCGCTGCTGGTTGGTGCGGGCATGGCGAAGCCGATCACCGATCGCCTCGCGCAACAGCACGGTCATCGCGCGCCTCCTCACTCTCGCTCGTCCAGTGACATCCACCCTCCGCAGGATGCGACACCCACGTTACCCGGACAATGCCGCACGACGCAGATGCTCGCCACCCCTTCCGCCAAGGGCGAACGTTACTCATCAACGCGCTATCGAGGCCAGATGTTCCCGGAGCAGGCGTAACGCCGCCGTGATGGCCGCCGCACGCACCGCGCCACGATCACCCGGGAGCACCAATGACCACGTCTCGCGCGCGGTCGGCCCTGGTGTCGTCCGACTCAGGACCCATCATGCTCGCTCGCCCGCCTGCCGACCGCGCGCAGCCGCAGCGCACGCACTACGTAGTCCAACCCGGTAGCCACTGTCAGCACCAGCGCCACTCCCATGAACGTCCAGCGCACGGGATCGAGCATGGCGGGCAGCGGCAGCAGGAACAACCCGATCGCCACGAGCTGCGCGATGGTCTTCGCCTTCCCGCCCCTGCTCGCCGGAATCACGCCGTGCTTGATCACCCAGAACCGGAGCAGCGTGATGCCGATCTCGCGAGCGGCGATCACGATCGTCACCCACCACGGCAGCTCCCCGAGCAGGCTCAGCCCCACCAGCGCGGAGCCGGTGAGCGCCTTGTCCGCGATCGGGTCCGCGATCTTGCCGAAGTCGGTGATCAGCCCGTAGCGGCGGGCGACCCAGCCGTCAACCTGGTCGGTCACCGAGGCCACGGCGAACAACCCGGCGGCGAGCAGCCGCCAGCCGTCGTCTCCGGCACCGAGGAACAGCACGACGAGGAACAGCGGCACCAGCACCAGGCGAGAGATCGTCAGCAGGTTCGCCAGGTTCAGTGTCCGCACCGGCCTCGTGCTCGGTTCCTGGGCCGCCCGCGCCGACTCGGACGTGGGCGATGGCCGCTCCACGGCCCCGCTCACTGTCCCGCCCGCAGGGCGATCGGGCGGACACGCAGATCGACGCCTTCCGCCGCGACGACATCGCAACGCACCAGCTCGCCGACGGTATAACCACCCTCGGGAACGTCGGTGAGCAGGCACTCGCCGTCCACTTCGGGCCCTTGGTGCTCGGCCCTGCCGATGGCGGCGGCGTCATCCAGGTCGGGCTCGATGTCTTCGATGAGCACGTCGACGGCGCTGCCGATACGGTCCTCGGCGCGCTGTGTCGTGAGCTGCTCGACCAGATCCGTCACCCGCTCCACCCGCGCGTCGATCTCGGCCTGGTCGAGCTTGCCGTCGAGCGCGGCGGCCTCAGTGCCGTCCTCATCGGAGTAGCCGAATACCCCAACCGCGTCGAGGCGCGCCTCGGTGAGGAAGTGCTCCAGCTCGGCGACGTCCGCCTCGGTCTCGCCGGGGAAGCCGACGATGACATTGGTGCGGATACCCGACGACGGATCGTAGCTCCGGATCTGCTCGATCAGCTCAAGGAACGACTCGGTGGACCCGAACCGCCGCATCCGTCGCAACACGGACTTGCTGGCGTGCTGGAACGACAGGTCGAAGTAGCTGGCGACGCCGTCGGTGGTGGCGATGACGCGCACCAGGTCGGGGCGGGTCTCGGCGGGTTGCAGGTACGACACCCTTACCCGGTCGACGCCGTCGACCTCGGCGAGTTTGGGCAGCAGCAGTTCAAGCGCTCGGCCCGCGCCGTACTCCTTGCCCAGGTCCTTCCCATAGGACGTCGAGTTCTCGCTGACCAGGAACACCTCCCGCGCGCCCTCGCGCGCCAGCCACGCCGCCTCGCCGAGGATCGCCTCGGGCTGCCGGGACACGAAGGAGCCCCGGAACGACGGGATCGCGCAGAACGAGCATTTGCGGTCGCAGCCGGACGCGATCTTCAGCGCGGCCACCGGTGCGTCGTCCAGCCGCGCGCGCAGCGGGTCGGCCGTCGGCACCCACTCATGGCCAGGCACCGCGATGTCCGCGCTGGCACGTTGGCGTTCCACCGGCGTGATGGGCAGCAGCGTTCTGCGGTCGGACGGCGTGTGGGACGCCACGGAGCGACCCGAGACGACGTCGTCCAGACGCTCGGCAAGGTGGTTGTAGTGGTCAAAGCCGAGCACCGCGTCGGCTTCGGGAAGGTTCCGCGCCAGCTCAGCGCCATAACGCTCGGCGAGGCAACCGACAGCGACCACCTTGGTGCCGGTCTCGGCCGCCGCGAGCACGGTGTCGATGGAGTCCTTCTTCGCTGACTCGACAAAGCCGCACGTGTTGACCACGACGATGTCCGCGTCCTCCGCGTCGCCGGTGACCTGCCAGCCACCCGAGCCGAGCCTGCCCGCGAGTTCCTCGGAGTCGACCTCGTTGCGGGCGCAGCCGAGCGTGAGCAGCGCGACGCGTCGCTCACCGGAAGGGTCCGTCGTGGAAGAAGGCACGACGTCCAGGGTAACCGGCGACTCGGACGGCCCGCGCGCGTACCGGTGTCGGCGGCCGGTTACCAGCCGAGCGCGCGCTTCACCCGCTTCTCCACCATGGGCGACATGGTGCCCATATACGCCTGGGTGATGTGGTTCTTGTCCGCGTAGACCCGCACGTTGCCGATGATCGGCGGGCACACGTAGCGATCGCAGTACAGGTCACTGAGGTCAACGAACCGCACATTCGGCGGGACGTCGAGCCGGTTCTGGTACGGCGGCACCGAGTGGTAGAGCTCGGAGCGCACGCCCATGCACTCGCGCGCGTCGGCGCCATTGTCCTCGGCGCACTCGGTCGGCTCGAAGTCGTAGCGCGGATTGTCGCGGATGGCGACGACCGGGATGCCCGCGTCGTACAGCTTGCGCCACTGCGCGATGAAGCCTTCCGGCAGCCGTTCCTTGAGTCCCACGCGGACTTGGAAGGTGCCCATCACGACGACCGCGTCCGGCTGTTGCTTGATGATCTCGGGGACCACCGCCTTGTTCCACTCGACGCACGTGGTGCGGTCGGGGAACAGCTCGGATCTCACTGAGAACGGGCAGCCAGGACGGCGCATCGCCACGATGTGCCAGTTGTTCTTCTCGACGAGCGGATTGAACGCGCCGATGAGCGATTGGGCGTGCGAGTCGCCGACGATGACGATGCGCTTGGCCGCGGTATCGGCATTCGGTGACTGGCAGATCTCCACTCCGGGTCCGCCAGGCAGCACCTGGCAGGTCTGCCCGGTCAGCACGGGATGGTCACCACTGATCGCGATCATGCTCGGGATCGGTTCCACGTCGTAGCTCTCCCGCTCCTCGGCGGCACCGGTCATCACCAGCGCGCCAGGATGTTGATCGGGATCGGCCTGCTCGACGGCGGCACGTGCCAGGTTCTCGCCGTACATTTGCCAGCCCTGCGCCACGCCCAGTACCGCGACGAGTACGGTCACGCCGAACGCGTACGCCCGCCACGGCCGCACCACGCCGATCTTGGAGCGCCGCACCGGTTCCTCGATCGCGTAGTAGGTGATAGTCGCCAGCACGAACGACGCGCCGATGAGGAGCGAACCCTCCACCCAGTCCGGCTTGGCGATGTCGTTGACCGCCAGGTAGATCACCAGGAGTGGCCAGTGCCACAGGTAGAGCGCGTAGCTGATGTTGCCGATGAACTCCAGCGGTCGCGAGCTCAGCCAGCGGTCCGCACCGATCTTGCTGTCGGTGGCGCCAGCGAGGAGCACGAACACCGCGGACAGCGTGGGCCACAGCGCGACGTAGCCAGGGAACATGGTGCCGACCTGCAGCACGATGCCACAGATCGCCAGCCCGATGACGCCGAGCCAGCCCAGCACGATCCGCGACCATCTCGGCAAGCTGACCGACGTGATGAACAACGCGAGCAGGCCACCGAGCATGAACTCCCAGACCCGGGTCAGCGAGTGGAAGTAGGCGACCTGCTGCGTGGTCTCGGTCAGCCACATCGAGTACCACAGCGACGTGCCGAACATCGTGAGCAGCACGGCCGTGAGTACGCCCTTGAGCCGCAGCCGGCACAGCTTCGCCAACAGCGCGACCAGCGCCACGATCAACGGCATCACCACGTAGAACTGGCCCTGGATCGACAGCGACCAGAAGTGCTGCACCGGGCTCGCCTCGTTGTGCTGCGCGAAGTAGTCGGTCGAGTCGATCGCGAGCCGCCAGTTCTCCCAATACGTCGCGGCCGCGAAGACCTCGGAGATGGTCTGGAACCAGCGTTGCTCCGGCAGCCAGATCAGCGAGGCGGCCATGATGCCGAGCAGCACGGTCAATGCGGCGGGAAACAGCCGCTTGATCATCCGCGCCCACATCGGTCCGAATCGGATTCCGCCACGTTCGGACGCGCGGAAGAGCTGCCCCACGATTAGGAAACCGGTGATCACGAAGAAGACGTCGACGCCGCCAGAGACCCTGCCCAGCCAGACGTGGTAGATGACGACGAGGACGACGGCGAGCGCCCGCAGACCCTGCAACTCCGGCCGGTAGGAGCGGGCTTGCGCCACACCGGGTGGGGTAACCGGCTTGTCCGGTATCCGCGGAATCCGCAGCGGCTCGGTGCGGGTATCAGCAACCCCGAAGGACGACGCCGAGTCCAACTGAGTCATGGGTTTTTCCTCCTGCTGCGCGACACCAGTCCGCGCGAGGCCGCTGGGGCGAGAGAATCGTAGCCAACGGCCCGATGTGATCCGGCACGCACGTCAGGTATTACGAAAGCAGGTCGCAACCGGCCACGATGGAGTTACGGATAGATTGTGGGGCGTGCCACCGCAGCATGATCCGCCTCCCGCCATGACCGTCCGCCGCGCCCGGATCAGCGACGTCGTCGACATCAAAGCGCTGATCGACTCCTACGCCGGTCGCGTGCTGCTCGAGAAGGAGCTCGTCACGCTCTACGAGGACATCCAGGAGTTCTGGGTGGCCGAGGACGCGGGGCGAGTCATCGGCTGCGGCGCGTTGCACGTGCTGTGGGAAGACCTGGCCGAGATCCGATCGGTCGCCGTTGATCGCGACGCCCGCAGGAAGGGCGTCGGTGAGGCCATCGTGACGCGGCTGATCCAGACCGCGTCCGAGCTGGGCCTGCCGCGCATCTTCGTGCTGACATTCGAGACGGAGTTCTTCGGCTCGTTCGGGTTCAAGCCGATCCACGGCACCCCGGTGTCGGACACGGTCTACGAGGAGATGCGCCGCTCCCCCGACCCCGGTGTCGCCGAGTTCCTCGACCTGCCGTTCGCCAAGCCCAACACGCTCGGCAACACCCGGATGTTGCTCACGCTCTGACCCGGCCTACTGCTCGGTGTCGTCGGTGTCTTCCGGCGGCGAATCGCCCCTGATCATGGCAAGCGCGGACTCCAGGTCATCTGGCTTGACCAGCACGTCGCGCGCCTTCGAGCCCTCGGACGGCCCGACGACACCGCGTGTCTCCAGCAGGTCCATCAGCCTGCCCGCCTTGGCGAAACCGACCCGCAGCTTGCGTTGCAGCATCGACGTCGACCCGAACTGTGAGGTCACGATCAGTTCGGCGGCCTGCAGTAGCACGTCGAGGTCGTCACCGATGTCCTCGTCTATCGGCTTCTTCTCCGCCGCCTTCGCCGCCGTGACGCCTTCGGTGTAGGTCGGCTCGGCCTGTTCCTTGGTGAAGTTGACGACGGCGGCGATCTCGTCGTCGTCGACGAACGCACCCTGCAGCCGCACCGGCTTGCTGGTGCCCATCGGCAGGTACAGCGCGTCGCCCATACCAATCAGCTTTTCCGCGCCCGGCTGGTCCAGGATGACCCGCGAATCGGTGAGCGACGACGTACCGAACGCCAGCCGCGACGGCACGTTCGTCTTGATCAGGCCGGTGACGACGTCGACCGAGGGCCGCTGGGTGGCCAGCACCAGGTGGATGCCCGCCGCGCGGGCCTTCTGCGTGATCCGCACGATCGCGTCCTCGACATCGCGGGGCGCGGTCATCATCAGGTCTGCCAGCTCGTCAACGATCGCCATGATGTACGGGTACGGCCGGTACTGCCGCTCGCTGCCCGGCGGCGCGGTGATCTCGCCGTTACGTACCTTCTTGTTGAAGTCGTCGATGTGGCGCACCCTGCTGGCCTGCATGTCCTGGTAACGCTGCTCCATCTCCTCAACCAGCCAGGCCAGCGCGGCCGCGGCCTTCTTCGGCTGGGTGATGATGGGCGTGATCAGGTGTGGGATGCCCTCGTACGGGGTCAGCTCCACCATCTTCGGGTCGATCAGGATCATCCTGACCTCGTCCGGTGTGGCCCGCGCCAGCAGCGAAACCAGCATGGAGTTGACGAAGCTGGACTTACCGGAACCGGTAGCACCAGCGACGAGCAGGTGCGGCATCTTGGTCAGGTTCGCGGTGACGAAGTGACCCTCGATGTCCTTGCCGAGCCCCATCACCATCGGATGCGTGTCCTTGGCCGCCTTCGACGACTGCAGGACATCGGCGAGCCGCACCATCTCCCGGTCGCTGTTGGGCACCTCGATGCCCACCGCCGACTTGCCGGGGATGGGTGCGAGCAGCCGCACGTTCTCGGTGGCGGCGGCGTAGGCGATGTTCTTGGTCAGCGCGGTGATCTTCTCGACCTTCACACCGGGCCCGAGCTCCACCTCGTAGCGGGTGACCGTCGGGCCCCGGGTGAAGCCAGTGACCTGCGCGTCGATGTTGAACTGGTCCAGCACACCCGTGATGGCCTCGATCATGCTGTCGTTGGCCTTGCTGCGGGTTTTCGGCGCGTCTCCCCTGGTGAGCAGGGTGGGAGGCGGCAGCGAGTAGTCGCCCTCGACCGCGCGAACCGGGGTCATCGCGGGCTCGTTGGATGGCTTGGACGCCTCCGGCACGGCGGCTGCCGTGGCCTTCGCTTTGGCGGCCGCCGCCTTGGTTGGGCTCTCATCGGAGTCGGTCTCGCTGTCACTGGCGCCGGTGCCCTGCCTGCGGCGGGCGGGCTTGCGTAGCCGCACGTTGGCGACGTCCGCGTCGGCGGCTAGCTTACTTTCCTCGGCGCGGCGTTCCTCCTGCTCACGCCGGTCGGCCGCCAGCTGCTCGCGTTCCTCCTCGGTGAGGCCCCAGTTCCGCAGCCGCTCGGGAATCTCGCGCACTGGAGTCCCCGTGAACACCAGCAGGCCCCACACCAGCGCGAGCAGCAGCAGTGGCACGGCGAGCCACGCCGTGACGCCTCGCGCGAGGACGTCACCAGCGGCCCAGCCCGCCCAGCCGCCCGCGTACTGCACGCCTTCCAGGTTCTGCGGCCTGCCGTTGATGATGTGCAGCACGCCGAGCAGCGCCACCGAGATCATCGCGGTGCCGATCACGCGCCGAGGTCGGGTCTCCGGGCGAGGCCCACTGCGCATCAGGACGATGCCGATGACGACGAGGCCCAGCGGCACGATCACGGCGCCGGCACCGACCACGGTGCGAAATCCCAGCTCCACCCACCGGCCGACGGGCCCGGCCGCGCGGGCCCACGCGCCGACAGCACCGATCAGCGCCAACGCGATCAGGGCGAGCCCGAGACCGTCCCTGCGATGCTCCGGTTCCAGGTCCCTGCTGCGGCCGACGGCGCGTGCGACGCCGCCGACGCCGCGCGCGGTGATATCCCAGCCGCCACGGACCACGCGCGCGGTCGTGCTCGGTTGCCGCTTCCTCGTCGACTTGGCCGCTCTGGTCGAGCGCGCGGACGACGAACGCGCGCTCGACGAGCGGGTCCGCTTGCTCGCGGACCCGTTTCGCTTGGTGTTGGTGCCACCTCGCGTGGTCTTGCGCCCCTTCGTCACCGTCCGGCTCGCCATACTCTCCACGGTAGTCCGATTGACCCAGCAGTCACGTGTGCCACTCGCGCCACAACCCGACATTTCCCGGAGTGATGCCTCACAGCCCTCGCTGCCGGGTTTCCGCCGCATGACATGCTGCTGTCCATGGTCGCGCTGCGCAGAAACAACCACGAGCGGACACGCCGATCGACCAGATATCACGACACGCCAGCGGTATGGCGCACCATGCTGGCCATCGACGAACGCGTCGTCGACATTATGGGGTCGCTGTCCGTCACCGGCGACATCGACGACGACCTGCGCGGCAAACCGCTACTCATCGCGGCCAACCACATCGGCGTGTTCGACGCGCTTGTGCTCATGGCCGCGTGCCGCCGCATCGGCATCGCACCCCGGTTCATGCTGGCGGGCGGGCTGCTGGACGCCCCCGTGCTCGGCTCCGCCCTGCGTAGAAGCGGGCACCTGCGGGTCGATCGAGGCAGCGGCATGACCGCGATCGAGCAGTTCACGCACGCCACCGAGGCGCTCAGGGCTAGCACCGTACCGCTGCTGGTGTATCCGGAGGGCAGGATCAGCCACGATCCCGGGCTGTGGCCGGAACGCGGCAAAACCGGTGCGGCACGGCTGGCGTTGGCCGCCGGGGTACCGGTCATCCCCGTCAGCCAGTGGGGTGCCCACGAGGCGGTCTACTGGGGCACCGAGACGGTGTCCGGACTGTCCGATGTCCTCCCGCTCGCCCGTTCCGGGCTGACGTCGCCGGTGCGCAGACCGACGTTCCAGGTCCACTTCGGCGATCCGGTCGAGCTGTCCGATCTGGATCCCGCGACGCCGGGAACGCCGTGGCAGGCGCACAAGCGGATCATGCGGGCCATCACCGACGGACTGGTCGGCCTCCGCCGCGACGAGCCAGACATCCCTCGCTTCCACGACCCGACTCGCCCGACCGACGGCACCAGTCCGTGGCGGCCGAATCCGGAGGCGAGGAACTAAGCGGCGTTCCGGCGCCTGCAGCGCCCGCCAACCACCCTCCGCCATCCGACACCACGCCGCTACCGCGACCGCACCGCGGCACGACGTCGCGCATCTCACATAAGTTGACATCGACAACCGTTTTCAATAATTTCGCGGCCGTTCACTCTTCTGGCTGGAAGGCGGCGGCATGGGCAGGTTCACGCGTACGGGCGTGGCGATGGGACTGGCGACGGCGCTCGCGGCGAGCGCGGCGTGCAGTGGCGGTGAGCGCACCGAACGGTCGGATTCGAACACGTTGCGGATCGCGGGGCCGTTCGAGGTGCACAGCCTCGAACCGGCGGCCAGCGACGGCTTCTTCACCCGCCTCCAGGTCGTGGAGACACTCGTCAGCAGCGACATGCGCGGCGAGCTCACACCGGGGCTCGCGACGTCGTGGTCGGACGCGAAGGGGATGCGGAGCTGGACGTTCGAGCTGCCGGAGGACGCCGAGTTCCACGACGGCACGCCGGTGACGCCCGACGCCGTCGCGGCGTCCCTTGAGGCGGCGGCCGACGAGGCGGCAAGCCCGTTGGCGGACGCGCCGGTCAGGCGGATCGTCCCGGTCGACTCCGGGGTGCGGTTCGACCTGTCGGCGCCGTACCCGACGTTGCCCGCGGTACTGACGCACTACAGCACGGCGGCGCTCGCCCCTGCCTCGTACGACGATGGTCATGTCACCGAGGTCATCGGCAGCGGGCCGTACGAGATCGACCGCGTTGAGCTGCCCGCGTCGATCGAGGTCAGCCGCTTCGACGAGTGGCGTGGTGACCAGCCAGCGATCGAGAAGATCAGCTTCCAGGCCGTCGGCAGGGCGGAGTCCAGGGCGCTCATGGCGGTCAGCTTCCAGGCCGACGTGGTGTTCGGCCTGGAACCGGCTGGCAGGGAGCGAGTGGCGGCGACCAACGGCGTCGCGATGGAGTCCAGCCTGCAGCCACGAACCCTGCTGCTCAAGGTCAACGCCGACCACCCGGTCCTCGGTGACGTGCGCGTGCGGCAGGCGTTGAGCCTCGCGCTCGACCGGGCGGGCATGGCGGACGCGGTGCTGCGCGAGAAGGAGCTGGCCGCCACTCAGCTCCTGCCGCCGTCGCTGCGCACCTGGCATGAGGACGGCTTGGAGCCGCTTGAGCACGACCCGGACGCGGCCCGCGACCTGCTGGCGGAGGCGGGCTGGAAGCCAGACGAGAGCGGCACTCTGCGGAAAGATGGGACGCCGCTGCGACTCACGCTGACCACGTACCCCGACCGCCCTGAGCTGCCCGCCCTGGCGACCGCGATCCAGGCCTCACTGCGCGAGATCGGCGTCGAGATCGAGGTGGACGTCACGAACTCCAGCGAGATCCCGGCCCGGCACCAGGACGGCTCCCTCGAGCTCGGGCTGTTCGCCCGCCACTTCGCGCTGGTAGCCGACCCACTGGTCACCGTGGCGGAGACCTTCGCCCCGCAGGGCGAAGACTGGGGCGTGATGAACTGGCGCGACGGCGAGGTGACCAAAGCGGTCGACGGCCTGCTCCACTCGCCGTCCGACGACGAGGCGCAGGAGTACCGCACGCGGATCGTCGAGACCGCCCAGCAGGAGCTGCCGCTGATTCCGGTGGCGTGGTACCGGATGAACGCCGCCGTGAGCGACCGCGTCGCGAACTTCGAGCTGGACCCACTGGAGCGCACCTGGCGCGTCGCCGACGTGAGCTGGGCCGAGCAGTGAGCGACACGCGACGCCGACTGATCGCGTCCGTACTACTGCGCCGGACCGGGCAGGGGCTGGGTGTCGCACTGGCCGTCTCGGTGTTGTGCTTCCTCGTGGTCCGGCAGCTGCCCGGCGACGCGGCCTACCGGATCGCCGCGGGCCGCTACGGCGACGATCTGGTCAACGCGGAGTCCGCCGCCGCCGTGCGAGCCGAGCTGGGCCTCGACCGGTCGGCCTGGCAGCAGCTGGGCGACTGGTTGCTCGACCTGGTGCAGCTCGACTTCGGGCGTTCGCTGGTGTCGTCCCGGCCCGTGCTGGCCGAGGTTGGCTACTACCTGCTTGGCACGTTGCAGCTCACGGCAGCGGCGCTGGGCATCGCGATCGTGCTGGGCGGCACCATTGGCGTGGTCGCCGCCCGGCGCCCGGGCGGTGTGCTCGACCGCCTCACCACGGCGTGGGTGGCGTTGGTGCGCGCCCTGCCGCCGTTTCTGCTCGGGCTGCTGCTGATCCTGCTGCTGTCCGTCCACTTTGGCCTGCTGCCCGCCGTGGGTCACGGCAATTCGTCGAGTCTGGTGCTGCCCGCGCTGACGCTCGCGGTGGGGATCTCCGGGCTCATCGCCCGGGTCACCAGGGACACGGTCATCGACGTCACCAACTCGGAACAGGTCCAGTTCGCGCGCACGAAAGGGCTTGGCGAGCGGGTCGTGCTCGTGCGGCACGTGCTGCGCAACACCGGCGTCGTGCTGGTGCCATACCTGGGCGCGCAGGCGGTGATTCTGATTGAGGGTGTCGTGGTCGTGGAGAGCCTATTCGCCTGGCAGGGACTTGGCCACGCCCTCGTGCACGCGGTGTTCTGGCGCGATGTGCCGGTGCTGCAGGCCGCCGCTCTGGCGCTCGCGCGGCTGGTGGTAGCCATCAACACCGTCGTGGACTTCGCCGTGCTTGGCCTCGATCCCCGGCCGCGCCGTAAGGGGGTGCTGGCGTGAGGACTGCTCGCAGGTCCGAACCATCGGACGTGAACACCGCACTGGTACGGCCGGACGCCATCGCCGAGACGTCTGGCCGCTGGTCGGCCTCCCGCGTGTTGGCGGCCTCGGTGCTCGTGGTGATCGCCGCGTTCGGGATCATCGGCCCGCTCATGCTGCCCGACCCCGCCACGCAGGACCTGTCGCGTTTCCTCGAACCACCGACCTGGGCGGAACCGCTCGGCCGCGACGACTACGGCCGGAGCGTCATCGCCCGGCTGGCGCACGCCACGAGGCTGTCGCTGGTGCTGGCCGCGTTGTGCGTCGGCACGGCGTTGGTGCTCGGCACGGCGGCGGGGATCGCGTCGGCGTGGTTCGGCGGGTGGGTCGACGCGGCGCTGCGCGGGCTCTCCGAGGTTCTGGTCGCGTTGCCCGCGCTCCTCGTCGTGCTGCTGTTCGCGGCGCTCGCCGCCGACGGTTCGCTGTGGACGCTCTACATCGGACTCGCGCTGGTCCAGTGGGTGGAGTACTTCCGCGTGGTCCGGGCGCGTAGCGGCCTCGTGCTCGGTTCGCCCGCTGTGGAAGCCGCCTCGCTGCTGCGGCTGGGGCCGGTGCACGTGCTGCGCAGGCACCTGTGGCCGGAGCTGCGTCCGCTGGTCACCACGCTGGCGTCGCTCGGCATGGTGACGTGCATCCTCGCCGTGTCCACGCTCGGCTTCATCAAGGTGGGGCTGAAACCGCCCCGTGCGGAGCTGGGCTTGATGGTGACCGAAGGGTTCCCGTTCTACGACTCCGCGCCCTGGATGTCCGTCGCGCCGGTCCTGGTGCTGTTCCTGCTTACGGCCTGCTTCCTGGGTCTGCGTCGCACGGAGGTCACGACATGAGCCAACTCAAGCTGCATGAGCTAACCGTCCGCCATGGCGACGACGCGCTGGTCGACGTCGCCGACCTGAGCCTTGAGGCTGGGCGCGCACTCACAATCGTCGGCGAGAGCGGGTCGGGCAAGTCGTTGCTAGCCCACGCGCTCATGGGCACGATCGCCGCTGGCCTGCGGGTCAACGGCACGATGACGCTGGAAGGCGCGCACTACGACCTCGCCGACCGGGCCAACCGCAAGCAGCTGTGGGGCACGGAGCTCGCGTTGCTGCCGCAGGAGCCCGCGCTCGCGCTCGACCCCACGATGCGGGTGCGTGGGCAGGTCGCGGAGGGCTCACCGGGGTTCCGCAAGGACCACGCGTCCGCGCTCCGGCGTGCCGACGACGCGCTTGACCATCTCGGTCTCGGCCACGCCACGGGCGCGTGGCCGCACACGCTGTCCGGCGGTATGGCCCAGCGCGTCACATACGCGGCCGCCACGATCGGCGGCGCGAGGGTGCTCATCGTCGACGAGCCGACAAAGGGGCTGGACTCCGACGCGCTCGACCGGCTCGCTGACCTGCTCAGCGAGCATGTCGCGGGAGGCGGTCTGCTCATCACGATCACCCACGACCTGCGGCTCGCGCGTCGGCTTGGCGGCGACGTCTTGGTGATGCGGGACGCCACAGTCGTCGAACAAGGGCCAGCCGACCAGGTGCTCACCGCACCCGAGCACGACTACACCCGGCGACTGCTGGCCGCGGAGCCTTCCCGTTGGCGCTACGAGTGGATGGCGGCCCCGGCCAGCGATCCGTCGGCGGAGCCGCTGGTCTTGGCCGAGGGTCTGGCGAAGTCCTACGGCGACACCGAGCTGTTCCGGGACGTCTCGCTCGACATCCGGCCCGGTGAGCGGTGGGCGCTGGCCGGCCCCAGCGGTGTTGGCAAGACGACGTTGGGCAACATCCTGCTGCGGCTCACCCAGCCGGACCGAGGCACCGTGCGCCACCACGCCGCCGTGTCGAACGGCAAGCTGCAGAAGCTCTATCAGGACCCGGCGCTCTCGTTTCCCGCGCGGGTCCGGCTGGCGGATGCCATGCGGGACGTCGTCCGCGGGCATCAGGTGCCGGAAGGACGTGTCGAGTCGCTGATGGGCACGCTCGGCCTCCCGGACGACCTCCTCGGTCGCCTACCGGGCCAGGTGTCCGGCGGCGAGTTGCAACGGCTCGCGATCGTGCGCGCGATGCTGCTGGAACCGGCGCTCGTGTTCGCTGACGAGGCGACGTCCCGGCTGGACCCGCTGACACAAGAGCGCACGATGGACTGCCTGATGTCGGAGCTCTCGCGCACGGGCTGCGCCCTGCTACTGGTGACCCACGACCACGAGCTGGCCACGGCGGTCGCCGACCGCCACGTGCGACTCGGCGAGGCGGCGCCGTCTCACGTGTGAGTTGATCACGTGTGCTCGCGCTGTTGTGCGATTTCGTCCGATTCGCCGGGCTTGTCGAGCAACAACGCGAGTAGGTCCGATCAACTCACCGGGTGGGTAGCGCGTTGCCGGTTCGGACCGGCTTGAGCACGAACAACGTCGTGTAGCGGCGGACGTTCGGCGCGTCGCTCAGCAAGCGTCCAGTGACCTCGTTGTGGTGCGCCATGCCGTGTGTGGCGAACACCACGACGTAGTCCCAGTCGCCGGAGACCATGTAGATCTGCTGCACCTCCGGCGCGTTCAGCAGTCGTTGCTGGAAGCGCTCGTGGCGTTCGTTCGACTCGCGGTCGAGAGTGACGACGCAGACTGCCAAGATCAAGTCTGACGTCGCTTCGGGCGCGAGTTCGACCACGGTCCGGGCGATGACGCCGTGTTTCTTGAGCCGGGTGATCCTGCGCTGCACCGCGCTGGGCGACAACCCGACCTGCTCTCCCAGTGCACCCAACGTCTGGTCGGCGTCGCGCTGCAACACGGCGAGCAGGTCGTGGTCGATGTCGTCCAGCGGGATCTCAGATCGTGGCATGCAAAAATTTTGCGCACCGGTGGGAAAATATTCAATCGCGGCGCGCGGTGATCCGGCTACCGTCGAGAGCGGTCCCCGCCCCAGCCCGGCTCGCGTCAGTCCACCGAGCCCGGCGAGGGCGTCCCCACGAACCCCGAGGATGTCCACTGTGACCACTGCGCCCGAAACCGAAGCCTCTCCTGCGCGGGTGCGGGACGCGCGAGCGCACCGCTGGCGCGGGCTCGCGCTGATCTTGGCCGCATCGCTGTTCTTTGGCAGCTCCGGCACGATCGGCAAACCGGCGATGCAAGCGGGACTGTCGCCGGAGCAGGTGGCGTCGGCGCGCATCGTGATCTCGGTGTTGGTGCTGCTCGTCGGGGTGGCGCTGCTCCGGCCATCGCTGTTACGGGTGCGGCCCGGCGAGTGGCGGGTGCTAGTGGCATACGGTCTGTTCGCCGTCGCCGGGGTGCAGTTGTTCTACTTCATCTCCGCGTCGCGGGTGCCGGTTGGCGTCGCGATCCTGCTGGAGTTCACGTCGCCGGTGTTGATCGCGTTCTGGGTGCGGTTCGTGCGCGGTGTCCGGTTGCCTCGGCCGATGTGGGCCGGGATCGCGCTGGCGATGACGGGCTTGGCGATGGTCGCCAGGGTGACCGATGGGCTGAGCCTCGACACCCTCGGCCTGCTGGCCGGGCTGGCGGCGGCGGTGTGTTCGGCGGTGTACTTCCTGCTGGGCGAGCACGGCGTCAGCACGCGGCATCCACTGGGAATGGTCACGTGGGGCATGGTGTTCGGTGCGGTGGCGATGTGCGCGGTCGCACCGCCGTGGACGTTCCCGAGCGAGGCGCTGACGGCGTCCGCGACGTTCGGTCCGTGGCAGCCACCGGTGTACGTCCTGCTGATCGCGGTCGCGTTGATCTCGACGGTGCTCGCCTACCTCGCGGGCATCACGGCGTTGCGCTACCTGCCCGCGTCGGTGGCGAGCGTGCTCGGGCTGTGCGAGCCGCTGGTGGCGACGGCGATGGCGTGGGCGTTGCTCGGCGAGGCACTGGCGGTGGTGCAGTTGGTAGGCGCGGCGGTGCTACTGACCGGCGCGACGATCGTGCAGCTCCAGTCGGGGCGGGCGCAGTCGGGGACCCCGGCCGAGCCGCTGCCTGAGCCGTCGCCGGACGCACCAGCGGCCAGCACGCACCGACCCATGTGAGTGAGCGAAACCGCCCACGTGCGCGGTAGCGGGCTGCTACCGTTCGCTACTGGACGGACACGGCACGTGGGGTAGCGATGAGCGACAGCCATGTCGACCTGGAGAGCTTGCGGTCGGTGGCGCGGAAAGTGGATGCCATTGCCGAGGGGCATCCCGATGCGGTGACACGCGCGGCCAACGGCGTCGCCGAGGCGATGCCGGGCAATGAGGGCAGCCCGACGGCGGAAATGCTGCGCGTCCGCTTCGACAAGTGGGTCGAGAACTACGACCTGTTGGGCAAGCAGCTCACCGGCTTCGCCACGGACCTGAACAACGCGATCGCGACCTGGGACGAGATCGAGAACACCAACACCGATCTCTTCGCTCGCTACGGCAAGGACCTCTGATGGACTTCGCCGATCTGATGGAAGCGAGACCTGCCGGATACAACGCCGCCGCGGATGCGCTCCGAGCCTTCGGTGAGGACGTGCGCGACCGCGCCGTCGACTACTGGAACCAGGTCGCACAGCCGCTGAAGGACACGTCGTCCTCCGGGATCTGGGGTGGCGCCGCCGCCGATGCCGCACAGGTGCCGATGATGGACCTGCAACTGGCGTTGAACCGCGCGGCGGACCAGATCGAGGCAGTACCCAAGATCCTGACGCAGTACGCCTCCGATCTAGAGGGGTTTCAACGACGCCTCACGGGCATCGTCGCCGAGGCCCGCGCGACGGGCGCGGAGGTCAGTGACACCGGGCAGGTCACGGTGTCGGCGCAAGTCCAGGAGAACAACCCCGACCGGCCCAAGCTCGCGGAGGAAATCGCCGCCGACATCCGGCGCGTCCTTGAGCAAGCGACACAGCGCGACGTCGACTGCTCGGTCGAAATACGTGACGCGCTCGCGGACGAAACGTTGGACGCGCACGACGTCGGCACCCAGTACCGGGACGCCATCAAGGACGCCAACCATGCGGCACGGCTCCTGCAAGAAGGCTCCCTCAATGACATGTCCGACGAGCTGCCGACGCTGCTGCGAGACAACGCGGACAACCCTGAATTCGCGGCAGCGTTGTTCAACCAACTCGGCGGCAAGGGCACCGTGGAGGCCTTGGAACGGCTCGCCGGGTTGCGCGGGATGGACGAGGGTTTTGCTCGTTCCGGAGCTGGGCGTAGCCATGCTGACGAACTCGACGCGATTCACACCGAGCTGGGCAGAGCGCTGGCGATGGCAACCGATCCCGACTCCGCCTTCCACGTCGACATGTCCGCCGACTCCCGCTGGATGCAGGACTTCAGGGCGGCAGGCAAAGAAACGTTCGGCGGAAGCGCCGTCACCGATCCGGTGACCGGATACCAGGTGATCGGCGGTGTGTTGCGCAACGGCACCTTTTCCGAGGAGTTCCTCGACGTCGTCAGCGACGACATGTACGCCATGGAGCAGAACGACCCCGACGTGTTCAAGGTCGCCACGGACGCCAAGGTTGACCCCAACCCGCTCGACGGTCTCATGGTCGCGCTGGAGAAGAACCCCGCTGCGGCGACAGACTTCTTCTCCCAGAAGACCGAGCGGATCGATTACATGCTTGATCGCAACGGCGCCCATGGTCACGAAGAGCTAGGGCAGGCTCACGTCATCGACGCGATCGACGCAGCAACCCGTGGAGCCGACCCAGGCTCTCCGCGTTCCGAGATTTTCGAGCACGCTGTTCAACACGCCGGCGATCGCTCCGCCGATGCTGTCGGCCTCGTCAACGACCAAGCGCGAGAAAGCATGGGCCAGTTGCTGCAAGGCCACATGGGCCAGGTACACGACGCCTTCGGTGGCGCGGACAACGTCAACTTCGACCCCGCGACCGACGCGGCTCTCAACCGTGTGATCGGCGACCTCGCACACAGCCCGGAAGCGTACGCGCGACTAGCGAACGCCGAACGCGCCTACACGGTCGCGAACATGCACGCCGCCGCGGAAGCGGGTAACGCGGACGTACTCGTCAACGAGGCAAAGAAAATGGGCGGTCTCATGGCGCAACTCGACGCGGGACGAGCCGAAGCCCTCGGCCAGGAGTGGGAGGAAAAGCAGGAAGACTACAACAATCGAGTCAACGCTATCGCTCAGATCGGCGGTCTCGCCGTTGACCACGCGCTCGGTGCTGTCCCCGGAGCGGACGACGTCACCAGACCACTCGTGGACCACCTGGTCGAAAGCGCGAAGGTTGACTACAGCGAGAACGCCATAGCAGACCAGAGTGGTGTGTTCGATGACTCACGACGAGACCTCAAAGAAGTCGCCAAGAACTACATCTGGAACTATCAATTGCACGGACAAGATGTTCCGGAATCGCTCATGCGAGGCAACGAGCCCATCCCGTTCAACGAGATGACCGCAGAGCAGCGGGGAACCTTGAGCATCTGGCTGCGGGATCATGCCACCTTCGATCAACTCGCTGGAGATATCGAAGGCGCCTACGACGAGGGTGCCGCTCATGCACGACTCAGTCAGTCAGGCGGAGCATGATGCGCGCACGTGTCTTTACCTACTGTGCGATCACCGCACTCACCGCAAGTCTCATCGCTGGCTGCGATTCCTCCGCCGATGAGACGGCATCAGGAAGCTCCACTGAATGTGGCGTGATAGACGCGACCGCGTTGCGTGAGACGGTTCGTCTGCCCGAAATGCGAGTCAACACCTTCACCGGCCTACGCGAGATTCCCAATGACACCATCGTGGAACAGCTCAAACAAGGAACGTGGGAATGCACGTTCTCCTGGCCAAGCAAAGGAACACTCGCCCTCAAGCTCAGCGACGATCTCGCCACGACCGGCATTGAGATCAGTCGGCCAGACACCGTCTCGCTAGGGCAGGGACTCGACGGCGCCGTGCATCGGTCATGGGAGAAGGAACCCCTCTCCCAAGGTGGATACCTGACCTTTTCGTGCCAGTCAGGACGGTTCCAAACTCCCGGGTCAGCGTTCGCATTGACCACGAGCATTAACTCCGACTACCCAGACGGCGATGTGCCGAGCTATCACCAGCTCGCCACGATCTATGTCACGGCTGCGAACGCGATCCGGAAAACCATGGCGTGCGAAGGGGATCCCTACCGCCTGCCCGATCTTCCTGAGGCGCCGCCAACGCCGCAGCCGTTGGCTCAAGACGATCAACCATGTGACACGTTCACCGCAGACCAACTCAGTGCGGTGCTGCCCGACGCGAAAGACAGCACGACATGGAACGTCTGGGAATCTCCCGGAGATGCGTTCCCATCCACGGCATGCCAGATCTGGCGTAAGCGTGACCCGCGCGTCGATCCGCCGGTGAACGAGGACGAACCAGCGTATCTACTGGGTCCCCGCGTGGGGTTCTCCCGGATCACTGGCAACGCAGCAGCCGACTACGACCTCACGAAGTCCCAGGAGTTGCTGCACAACGTCGAGCCGTGGAATCGCTTCGGAGGCAAGGGATACCACGCGGACAACCAAGCGCAGAACAAGAACAAAGACAACGAGATGCGGCTCAAGCGGGCTTGTGGCGACGAGACGCATGTCTACGTCGGCGCGTACGCGCCACACACCGTCACCCGCGCCGAGTACGAGAAGCTGTTCGCGCAGTGGGTGCGTGCCCAGGCGCAACGCGACGGCTGCCCGGTGACGTCGTAGCGCACGCTGTTGATCCCGGAGCATCGGGTGCATCGTGGTCACGAACGCGTCGACGTCGACGGGGTGCACGCACACGCGCGTCCACCCCGCCGAGCGTCGTCAGCTCTTGCCGCAGGCCCGCACGATCACCACGATGGCGATGATCGCGGCGGCGATCGCCACGACCGGTGCGACGCGCTTGAGCACGGGGGCACCGGCGACACCCATCAGGTCGAGCGGTTCCCGCTCCGTTGGCGCGACCTGCTCCCCCGGCGCCACGCCCTCACCTGGCTCGCCCGACTCGCGTGCTTCCTCGGCGGCCATCGTGTCCGTTGCGGCTTCCGTCGTCGCGGCGGCACCCGTGACACCTGTCGTCGCCGCCTTCGCCGGAGCCAGCTCGCCCGCGAGGTTCGCCGCGAACTCCGCCAGCAGCCGACCGCTGACCTCCGAGATCAGGCCCCGGCCGAACTGCGCTGGCTTGCCGGTCACCTTCACGTCGCTGACCACGGTTCCCGTCGTGCGGTCGCCGTTGCCGGTCAACGTCACGGTAGACCTCGTCGAAGCCGTGCCAGCGCCGCGCACATCCTTACCGGATGCGTTGATGACCAACTTGTGCGCCGACTCGTCCTTCTCGACGAACTCGCCGGTGCCCTTGTACTGCATCATCACGGGGCCGAGCTTGACCTTCACCTTCGCCGTGAACGTGTCGCCCTCGACGCCGGTCAGCGACGCCCCCGGCATGCAGGGCGCCACCCGCTCCGGGTCCTGCAGCGCCTGCCATACCTCGTCGATCGGCGCGTCCACCGCGAACTCGTGCTCAAGCTGCACGGTGCCTCCTCTCTGCCAGCGGTAAGGGGTGGTGTGAAGGGCTTCTTACTCACATCGACGCGAGTAAGAAGCCCTTCACACCACGGAACGACGGCGCTCAGCCGCAGGCGGCGGTAACCGCGCGGGAGGTGAGCACCTTCGCCAGGTGCTCCCGGTAGGCGGCATCGGCGTTGCCGTCCGCCACCGGCATGGTGCCCTCCACGGCGTGCTCGGCCGCGGCCTTGATCGCCTCCGGCGTGGCCTCCTGTCCGACCAGGGCGCGCTCGACCCCGGCGGCCCGCACCGGCACCGACGACATGTTCGTCAGCCCGACCCGCGCCTCCTGGATCGTGTGACCCTCGACCCGCACAGCGGCGGCGACGCCGACGATCGACCACGCCTGCGCCACCCGGTTGAACTTCTCGTAGTGCGCGTGCCACCCGGTGTACTTCGGCACCCGCACCTCGGTGAGCAGCTCACCCGGCCGCAACGCGGTGGTGAAGTAGTCCACGAAGAACTCGCCCGCGGGAATGACCCGCCTGCCGTCCATACCGTGCACCACCATCTCCGCGTCCAACGCGAGTGCGGTCGCACCGAGGTCACCAGCCGGGTCCGCGTGCGCCAACGAACCGCCGAACGTCCCGCGATGCCGCACCTGCGGATCGGCCACCGTCGACGTCGCCATGGCGATCAGCTTGGCGTGATCGGCGATCAACGGATCCCGCACGATGTCGTAGTGCGAGGTCATCGCGCCGATCACCAGCGCGTCGCCGTCCTCACGCACCCCGCGCAGCTCAGCCACCTTGCCGAGGTCGATCAGCTTCGTCGGCGCGGCCAGCCGCATCCGCAGCACCGGAATCAGGCTCTGCCCGCCCGCGAGCACCTTCGCCTCCTCACCGGCGTCGGCAAGCGCGCGGACGGCGTCGTCCACTGTGGTCGGAGCGACGTAGTCGAACTGGGCCGGGATCATCGTGCGCCTCCTTCGGCATCGAGCGAACCCATTCCGCCACCTGACTCGGCACCCGGCCCGGCGGCCGACTGGGCACCACCCTGAATCGCCTGCCACACCCGCATCGGCGTGCACGGCATCTCGACGTCGTTGACGCCCATGTGCCGGATGGCGTCGACGATCGCGTTGACCACCGCCGGCGTCGACGCGATGGTGCCCGCTTCGCCGACGCCCTTGACGCCGAGCGCGTTCGTGGTCGACGGCGTTTCGGTGCGGTCGGTGGTGAACGACGGCATATCCGCCGCCGACGGCACGAGGTAGTCGGCGAGCGTCCCGGTCATCAGCGTGCCGGACTCGTCGTAGACCGCCTCCTCGAACAACGCCTGCGCGATGCCCTGCACCAGGCCACCGTGCACCTGACCCTCCACGATCAGCGGGTTGACCACCTTGCCCACGTCGTCAACCGCCACGTACGACCGCAGCCGCACTTGCCCGGTCTCCGTGTCCACCTCGGCCGCACACAGGTGCGTGCCGTGCGGGAAGGAGAAGTTCTCGGGGTCGAACGTCGCGTCGGCGTCGATCGACGGCTCCACCCCGTCCGGCAGGTCGTGCGCCGCGAATACCGCCAGCGCGACATCGGCGATGCCGGTGGACGTGTCGGTGCCGCGCACGGTGAACTTGCCACCGGAGAACTCCAGGTCGTCCGGCGAACACTCCAGCATGTGCGCCGCGATCGGCTTGGCCTTCTCGATCACCTTGTCCGCCGCCGACAGCACCGCCATCGCGCCGACGGTCAGCGACCGCGAGCCGTAGGTGTCGAGTCCGCGCGGCGAGGACTGCGTGTCGCCGTGCAGCACCTCGACGTCCTCGAACGGCACGCCTAGCTTGTCCGCGACGATCTGGCTCCACGCCGTCTCGTGCCCCTGGCCGTGCGCCGAGGACCCGGTGATGACCTCGACCTTGCCGGTGGGCAGCATCCGGATCGCGCCGTACTCCCAGCCGCCTGCCCCGTAGGACAGCGACCCGAGCACCCGCGACGGCGCGAGTCCGCACATCTCGGTGAACGTCGAGATGCCGATGCCGAGCTGCACCGTGTCACCGCGTTGCCTGCGTTCGGCCTGTTCCCGACGCAGCCCGTCGTAGTCGAACAGCTCCTTGGCGCGCGCGGTGGCGGCCTCGTAGTTGCCCGAGTCATAGGTCAGCGTCGAGACCGTGGTGTACGGGAACTCCTCGTGCTTGATCCAGTTCTTCTCCCGCAGCTCAAGCGGGTCCATGCCCAGCTCGTTGGCGAGCTCGTCCATCATCCGCTCGATCGCGAACGTGGCCTCCGGCCTGCCAGCGCCCCGGTAGGCGTCGGTCGGCGTCTTCGTGGTGAACACGTTCGTGCAGGCGAAGTGGTACGCCGGGATCTTGTAGATCGCGTTGTACATGAACGCCCCCAGGATCGGCACACCCGGCGTGACCAGGCGCAGGTACGCGCCCATGTCCGCCAGCAGTTCCACCTTCAGCCCGGTGACCGTGCCGTCCCGTTGGGCCGCGATGGTCATCTTCTGCAGCTGGTCGCGGCCGTGGTGGGCCGAGGCCAGCGACTCCGAGCGCGTCTCGGTGTACTTCACCGGCCTGCCCAGCTCTCGCGCCAGCAGGAAGGTGATGACCTCCTCAGGCGTGACCTGAAGCTTGCCGCCGAACCCGCCGCCGACGTCCGGCGCGATGACCCGCACCTTGTGCTCCGGCACGCCAAGCGTCATCGCCAGCATCAGCCGCAGGATGTGCGGCACCTGCGTGGCCGACCACATGGTGACCTGCTCGCCCGTCGGGTCAACGACGATGGACCGGGGTTCCATGAACGCCGGGATTAGCCGCTGCTGCCGGAACGTGCGCTCGACGACGACCTCGGCGCTGCCGATGGCCTCGTCCACGGCCCCGCCAGTGCCCGCCTCGGCCGAGTCGAAGATCCACGTGGCGCTCTTGTTCGTGCCGAGGTCCGGGTGCACCAGGTCGGCGTCGTCCGCGATCGCTTCTTCCAGGTCGAGCACGACGGGCAGTTCGTCGTAGTCGACGTCGATGCCTTCCAGCGCGTCGGCCGCCTCCGCCGCCGAGCGCGCGACGACCGCCGCGACCACCTCACCGGCGAAGTTGACCTGGTTGACCGCCATCGACGGCGCGTCCGGCGACTTCATGTCCTCGGTGATCGGCCACGCGCACGGCAGGCTGCCCTGCGAGTCCGCGAGGTCGGCGCCGGTGACCACCGCGAGCACGCCGGGCATCTGCCGTGCCTCGGACGTATCGATGTTGGTGATCCGTGCGTGCGCCATCGGACTGCGCAGCATCGCCATATGCAGCATGCCGGGCAGGTTCATGTTGTCGGTCCAGCGAGTGCGCCCGGTGATCAGCCTGGCGTCCTCCTTGCGTAGCCGCCCCTTGCCTACTTCCTGGCCTGGTTCCGCCGCGGTGGTCATGAGCGACGCACCCCCGCCTGCGTGCCCATCTCCGCGTCGCTGAACCGCTCGGCCTCGGGGCCCGCGCCGGGACGCATCTCGTGCGCCGCGTCGCGTACCGCGCGGACGATGTTCTGGTAGCCGGTGCAGCGGCACAGGTTGCCCTCGATGCCCTCGCGCACGGCCTGCTCATCGGGGTCGGAGTTCTCCGCGAGCAGGTCGATCGACTGCATGATCATGCCGGGCGTGCAGAACCCGCATTGCAACGCGTGGTTGTCGTGGAATGCTCGCTGGACAGGGTGCAACTGACCGTCCCTGGCCAGCCCCTCGATGGTCGTTACCTCACACCCGTCGGCCTGCACGGCCAGTACCGAGCAAGACTTCACGCTGTGTCCGTCGAGGTGGACGGTGCAGGCACCACAGTTACTGGTGTCGCAGCCAACCACCGTGCCGACCTTGCCGAGCCGCTCGCGCAGATACTGCACGAGCAGCATTCTCGGCTCCACTTCGTCTGAGTACGTCGTTCCATCAACGGTGACGGTGATGCGCATGGGGCCTCCAGCGTTCAATGGCAGCACCCGGCGGGTCTTCACGGCTCGTCGGGAACTCCGATCATGATGTGATCGGACTCACGTTCGAGGGTGCCGCGTGTGTGCCAGCGATACAAGAGGACCCGGTCAACAGGTTGAGCTAGCCACCCTCCCGGTGGATAGGTCCGCGCTCGTCGGACAGTCGTTTACCGCTGCCACCCCAGTGCAATGAGATCATTTCGGCCGCGATCGAGACCGCTGTCTCTTCTGGGGTACGTGCTCCCAGATCCAGTCCGATGGGCGACGCGAGCCCAGCGAGCTCGGTGTCTGTCATACCCGCTTCGCGCAGCCTGCGTAGCCGATCCTCGTGGGTACGGCGCGACCCCATCGCACCGACGTAACCGAGCTTGGACCGCAGCGCCACCTCCAGCACCGGGACATCGAACTTCGGGTCGTGCGTCAGCACCGCGATCGCCGTCCGCTCATCGACCCGACCCGCCGCCACCTCGGCGGACAGGTACCGGTGCGGCCAGTCGACGATCACCTCGTTGGCCTCGGGGAACCGGCTGGTGGTGGCGAACACCGGGCGCGCGTCGCACACCGTGACGCGGTAGCCGAGGAACGCCGCCATCCGCGTCATCGCGTGCGCGAAGTCGATCGCGCCGAACACCAGCATCCTCGGTGGCGGCTCGAAGGAGTTGACGAACACCGACATGCCCTCGCCGCGCCGCTGTCCGTCCGGGCCGTAGTAGAGGGTCCCGGTGCGTCCGCTAGCGAGCAGACCACGCGCGTCGTCGGTGACGGCGTCATCAATCCGGGACGACCCGAGAGTGCCGGACGCCCTGTCGTGCCAGATCAGCAGCCGCTTGCCGACCAGTTCGGACTCGGGGTGCTCGACGACCGTCGCGATGGCGACCGGATGCTCCGCACGCACCGACTCGACGACATCGCCCAACTCGGGGAAGCTCTCGCGGGAGATCCGCTCCACGAAGACGTCCAGGATGCCGCCGCAGGTCAGCCCGACGGCGAACGCGTCGTCGTCGGACACGCCGTAGCGCTGCGACACCGGGACGCCGTCGGCCAGCACCTGCTGGCCCAGCTCATACACGGCGCCCTCGACGCAGCCGCCCGACACGCTGCCGACCACGGTGTCGTCCTCGGCGACCAGCATCGCCGCACCAGCAGGCCTCGGTGCGGAGGAGAAGGTGGCGACGACGGTGCCGACCGCGACCGCCTCACCCGCCTCCCATCGGGCATACAGCTCGTCAAGTACGTCGTGCATCACGCATCGCCCCTAACAGTTCCTCGAGTGTCGCCAGACTATGACCCGCTAGCAGCCGGTCGACGTGCGGTAGCGCGGCGGCGATCCCGGACTGGATCGGCGCGTAGCCATCGCGACCCGCGTGCGGGTTCACCCACAGCACCGCGTGCGCGAGCCTGCGCAACCGTGCGACCTGTTCGCCGAGTAGTGCCGGGTCGCCGCGCTCCCACCCGTCGGAGAACAACACCACGATCGCCGATCGAGCCAGGCCGCGCTGTCCCCACCGGTCCAGGAACACCCGCAATGTCTCGCCGAGCCGGGTGCCACCGGCGTAATCGGGCACCGCGTTCGCCGCGGCGGGTAACGCCCGCGCGGGGTCACGTTGCCGCAGCTGGCGCGACACCCGAGTGAGACGCGTACCGAGGGTGAACGCCTCCACCATGCCCGGCGTGCGGCGCGCGACCGCGTGCGCGAACCGGAGCAACGCGTCGGAGTACGGCTCCATCGAGCCGGAGACGTCGATCAGCAGCACCACGCGTCGCGGCCGGTGACTCCGGCTGCGACGCTCCAACCGCACCGGCTCCCCTCCGGTGCCGAACATCGCCCTGAACGTTCGGCGCTGATCCAGCGCGCCTCGCCGGGACGGCCTGCGCCGTAGCGACCGTCGGGTCGGCGGCGCGGGCCGTAGCAGCGCGAACAGTTCGGCGAGGTGTTCCCGCTCGGTCTGGTCGAGCCCGGACATGTCGCGGTTGCGCAATACCTCGGAGTCGCTGGCCCCGATCTGCCGCAGCACGCTCGTGTCGTCATCGTCGTCCGTGTCCGAGCCAGACGTCTCCGGCGTGAGCGTGGCGAACCGTGGCGTGCTGCGCCGGACGGCGCCCTGTGCCTGCCGCTCGCCGTGGAACCACCGCGCGAACACCGCGTCGTAACCCGCGATCTCGTCCGGCTCACGGCACAGCGTGACCCTGCCCGCCCAGTACAGCTGGTCCCGATCAGCGACGTCGACCTCGCTCACCGCGGTCAAGAAGGCCGCCGTGCGGTCGGTGCCGATGTCGAGCCCGGCGTCCGCGAGGGCGTGAGTGAATCCGACGAGACCTGGTAGCGCCATCGCCTCACCCCGCGAGCAAGGAGGTCAACCCGGCCGCGCGGATGCGGTCGGCGTCCTCGCGGTACTTCGCCACCGCGCCCAACGTCAGCTCCGCGTTGGCCGCGTCCAGCTCCACGCTGTTCAGCGCCCGCAACGCGCTCGCCCAGTCCAGCGACTCCGCCACCCCAGGCGGCTTCAGCAGATCCAGCTCGCGCAGCCGGTGCACGGCGCTGGCGACCTGGGTGGCCAGCTTTTCCGACAGCCCCGGCAGCCGCCTGCGCAGAATGGCCACCTCACGCGCGACGTCCGGATGGACCAGCCAGTGGTACAGGCAGCGTCGCTTGAGTGCGTCGTGCACCTCCCGGGTGCGGTTCGACGTCAACAGCACGATCGGCGGTGTGCTGGCTCTGATCTCGCCGAACTCCGGGATGCTCACGGCGTTCTCGTCGAGCAGTTGCAGCAGGAACGCCTCGAACTCGTCGTCCGCGCGGTCGATCTCATCCACCAGGAGCACACACGGCGACTCGGTGAGCGCCCGCAGCAAGGGCCTGGCCAGCAGGAACCGCCGAGTGTAGAGGGAGCGCTCCGCTATGTCGGGATCGACGGGGCCGTCGGCGGTCGCCTCGAGCGCGCGCAGGTGCAGCAGCTGGCGCGGGTAGTCCCACTCGTAGAGCGCCTGCTCGGCATCGATGCCCTCGTGGCACTGCAACCGGATCAGCGACAGTCCCAGTGCTTCGGCCAGCGCGCTCGCCAGCGACGTCTTACCGGTGCCCGGCTCGCCCTCACACAACAGTGGCCGCCGCATCCGCATCGCCAGGAAAGCCGCTGTCGCCACGCCGTCGTCAGCGAGGTACCCGGTGTTTTCCAACGCCTCGGCCAGCTCGCCGGGCGAAGCGGGCTCCGTTGTCATATCCGTCACATCTTCGAGGTTAACCCCGACGCCCGGTATCCGTACCCGCTCAGCCGGGTAGGGCGCACCCCAACCTTGGCACTGCCGCCCGCACGGCGAGTGTGAGTCGTTGTGGTCGCGCTGACGACCACTTTGACTCACCTTCGCCGCGCCAGGAGCCCACCGCGCCTGATGCAGTACCCCCGGTTTGTCCATTTACATCGTTTGTGGTGCGGATCACACTGATCTCACGCCTGGTGGGCAGGCCAGGAAAGGGAGGTAACCCGTGTTCGACATCAGCGCACCCATTCTGACCACGTTCATCGTCTACCTCGTCGTCATGATCGCGATCGGGGTCTGGGTCTACAACCGCACCAACACGCTGTCGGACTTCGCGCTCGGCGGGCGCAGCCTCAACTCCCCGACGGCCGCGCTGTCCGCACAGGCCAGCGACATGTCGGGGTGGCTGCTGCTCGGCCTTCCCGGCGCGGTATACGCGGCGGGCATCGGCGCGACGTGGATCGCGATCGGGCTGGCGATCGGCACCTACCTGAACTGGCTGTTCGTCGCACCACGACTGCGTTCCTACACCGAGCGCGCGGGGAACGCGATCAGCCTGTCCGCCTACCTTGATAACCGCTTCGAAGACCGCACCCGATTACTGCGCTCGATCTCCGCGTTGGTGATCGTGGTGTTCTTCACTGTCTACGTCGCCAGCGGGCTCGTCGCGGGCGGGGTGCTGTTCGAAGAGGTGTTCGGCGTCAACGCGAACCTGGCGATCACGGTCGCCGTCGTCGTCATCGTCGTCTACGCCTTCCTCGGCGGTTTCCTCGCGGTGAGCTTCACCGACGCGGTGCAGGGCACCCTGATGTTCCTGGCGCTGCTGGTACTGCCGCTGATCGGCGTTGGCATGCTCGGCGGGTTCGGCGCGATGAACGACTCGCTGAACCAGCAATCCCCAGCGCTGCTGGACATGGGTCGCGAGGCCAGCTTCACCGACGGCGCGTGGGGCGGCGGAGAGTCGCTTGGTTTCATCGCGGTGGTGTCGCTGCTGGCGTGGGGGCTTGGCTATTTCGGGCAGCCGCACATCCTGGCGCGGTTCATGGGCATCCGCAGCACGCGCGACATCCCCGCCGCGCGGCGCATCGGCGTCGGTTGGGTGATCGTGACGCTGGCGGGCGCGTCGCTGGTCGGCCTTGTCGGGATCGGGCTGCTGGATCAGCCGTTGGACAACCCGGAGACGGTATTCATCGCGCTGGCCCAGGAACTGCTGAACCCGTGGCTGGCGGGCATCCTGCTCGCCGCGGTGCTCGCCGCGATCATGTCCACAGCGGACAGCCAGCTACTCGTCTCGTCCACCGCGCTGACTGAGGACTTCTACCGCGCGTTCCTCAACCGGGACGCCACCGAACGCACCCTGGTGTGGGTCGGCCGCGGCACCGTCATCCTGGTGGCGATCGTGGCCTACGTGATCGCGCTCGGCGGTGGTGGCGTGCTGGACATCGTCGCCTACGCCTGGGCCGGGTTCGGGTCCGCGTTCGGGCCGGTCATCCTGCTGTCGCTGTTCTGGCCGCGCATGACATGGGCCGGGGCGCTGGCTGGCATCGTCGGCGGCGCCGCCACGGTGCTGATCTGGCGGCAGGTCGACGTCCTCGCCAACACCGGCTGGTACGAGATGGTGCCCGGCTGGATCGTCGCGACGGCGGCGGCGCTGCTGTTCGGGCGGTTCGTCGGACGTCCACCGGAGCGTGAGTGGGTCGGCGCGCACGGCGACGCACCGGAGCCGGTCGCGAGCGAGCGGAGCTGACGCCGCGGCTACACCGGGATGACGGTCGGCACGATCATCGGACGACGACGGTAGGTCTGCGCGACCCACCGGCCCACCACCCGTCGGACGGCCTGCGCGACCCGGTGCGTGTCGGTGATGCCCTCCGACTCGGTGCGGGACAGCTCCATCTCGATCAGCGGCACCACGCCGTCCAGCGCCTTCGGGTCGTCCGAGAACCCCCTGCCGGACACCGACGGCGGCGATATCGCGCGCCCGGTGTGCTGGTCGATGGCCACCGTGATCGCGATGAACCCGCCCTCGCCGAGGATGAGCCGGTCAGACAGCGTCGACTCCCCGACATCCCCGACGGACAAGCCGTCGACGTAGACGTGGCCGACCTCGACCCGGCCGGTGCGGGTGGCCTTGCCGTCCACAAGGTCAACGACGACGCCGTCCTCCGCGATAACGACGCTGGACGGGTCGACACCGGTGCTGACGGCGATCTCGGCGTTGGCGCGCAGGTGCTTCCACTCGCCGTGCACCGGCATGACATTGCTCGGCCGCACCGCGTTGTAGAGGAACAGCAGCTCGCCCGCGGAGGCGTGCCCGGACACGTGGACCTTCGCGTTGGCCTGGTACACGACGTTCGCCCCGAGCCGCACCAGCCCGTTGACGACACCGAACACGGCGGTCTCGTTGCCGGGGATCATCGAGCTGGCCAGCACCACCGTGTCGCCCGGGCGCAGGGTGATGTTTCGGTGCTCACCACGCGCCATCCGAGACAGTGCCGAGAGCGGTTCGCCCTGCGAGCCGGTGGAGATGAACACCACCTTCGTCTCCGGTAGGTTCGCCGCCTCGTCCATGTCGATCAGCAAGCCCTCAGGCACGGAGAGGAATCCCAGCTCGGCGGCGATACCCATGTTGCGCACCATAGAGCGGCCCACGAACGCCACCCGACGTCCGTGCGCGGCGGCGGCATCGAGCACCTGCTGCACGCGGTGCACGTGGCTGGCGAAGCAGGCGACGATGACCCGCTGGGTCGCCTTCGCTAGCACGTCGTCCAGCACCGGCCCGATCTCGCGTTCCGGGGTGACGAAGCCGGGCACCTCGGCGTTGGTGGAGTCCACGCACAACAGGTCGACGCCCTCATCGCCCAGTCGCGAGAACCCGGCGAGGTCAGTGAGACGGCCGTCGAGCGGGAGCTGGTCCAGCTTGATGTCGCCGGTGTGCAGCACCAGGCCCGCCGGGGTGCGGATCGCGACCGCGAGCGCGTCAGGGATGGAGTGGTTGACGGCGAAGAACTCCAGGTCGAACCCGCCGACGGTGCGCCGCTCACCCTCCGCGACGTGCACCAGCGTCGGCCGCAGCTTGTGCTCTGTGCACTTCGCCGACAGCAGTGCCAGCGTCAGCCGTGAGCCGTAGACCGGCAAGTCCGGCCGCAGCCGCAACAGGAACGGCACCGCGCCGATGTGGTCCTCGTGGCCGTGGGTGAGCACCAGCGCCTCGACGTCGTCCAGCCGGTCCTCGATGGCATGGAAGTCCGGCAGGATCAGGTCGACGCCGGGCTGCTCGTCCTCCGGGAACAGCACGCCGCAGTCCACGATCAGCAGCCGACCGTCGAACTCGAAGACGGTCATGTTCCTGCCGATCTCGCCGATACCACCGAGCGCGACGACGCGCATGCCGCCCTCGGGCAGGGCGGGCGGCGCCCCCGTAGGGCCAGGTCCGTCCGCGATCACTCGTGCAACGTCCCCACGCTCGTGTGGGTGGTCGGCGTGACATACGCGGCGGCCGAGTCGGTGTGCGCGACGCGGGAACCGTGCCAGTCGGTGCTTTGCGACTCCAGCGGCACGCCGGCTTGGGTGAGGTCAGCGGCGATCGCGTCGACCTGGTCGTCGGTCGCCGGAACGATCGGCAGCCTCGGGTCACCCACGTCGAGCCCGCGTAGCCGCAGCGCGGTCTTGACGAACACCACCCCGCCAACGCGAGAGAACGCCCGCAGCACCGGAAGCATCCCCCGGTGGTTGGTGCGGGCGGTGGAGGTGTCGCCGTCCTCGTAAGCGTCGATCATCCCCCGGATACGACCCGCGACGATGTTGCCGATGACGCTGACGCAGCCGGTCGCGCCCACCGACAGCCACGGCAGGTTCAGCGCGTCGTCGCCGGAGTAGTACGCCAAGTCGGTGTTCGCGATGACCTCGCTGCCGGAAAGCAGGTCGCCCTTGGCGTCCTTGACGGCGAGGATCTGCGGGTGCTCAGCCAGGCGGCGCAGCGTGTCCACCTCGATCGGCACGACCGAGCGCGGCGGGATGTCGTACAGCATCACCGGCAGCTCCGTCGCGCCAGCCACGGCGGTGAAGTGCGCGTACAGACCGGCCTGCGTTGGCCGGGAGTAGTACGGCGTGACGACGAGGATGCCGTGCGCGCCTGCCTTCTCGGCGTTGCGAGCCTGCTCAAGGCTGTGCGCGGTGTCGTATGTGCCCGCGCCCGCGACCACGGTGGCCCTGCTGCCGACCGCCTCCATGACGGCGCGGACCAGGTCGGTCTTCTCCTTGTCCGTGGTGGTGGGGCTCTCGCCGGTGGTGCCGTTGACGACCAGACCGTCGTTGCCGAGGTCGATCAGATGCTCCGCCAGCTCCTGCGCGCGATCCAGATCGATCGCGCCGTCCGACGTGAACGGAGTAACCATCGCGGAAAGTACACGCCCGAACGGCCGCCCTGGAGCGGCGGTCGGGCCGGCTGAGATCGTGGGCATGCCTTGACGGTACCCCGTGAGTCCAGCGGATACCGCGCCGACCTCTGAGGCGTTTTTGACGCGTGTTCAGCCGGTATGCACCTCGTGACCGGACAGCCGCAACGCGTCCACCGCGCGGGCGAGGTCGGCCTGCTTGACCAGCAGATGATCAGTGTCGAACGTCGACAGCGTGAACAGCGGGACCCCCGCCGAAGCCAACTCACTCGACAGCGCCGCGATGATGCCGGTAAGCGTGAACTCCAGTGGACCTCGCACCGTGAGCAGCCGCCAGCCACTCTCCACCCGCGCACCGTCCGGCAGCGGGGCACCCGTAAGGCAGATCACCGAGATCTCGTCGCGGCTGCGAGTGATGGAGACCAACGCGTCGTCGTCCACGTCGAAAAGCCCGGCCGGGACGGGCTCGGTGGCGTCGAGACGTCCGACCGAGTACTCCCCCGGCCGGACGTCGATCGCGAGCCGCTTCATCAGCCTTCGGAGACCAGCGGACTGGTGGCGACCTCAGTGCCATCCGGCAGCGTGGAGATCGTGAAGTCGGCGAAGACGTTCTCCGCTGCCTTTTGCAGCTGCCGCAGGCACTCCACGGCCAGCGCACGGATTTCGACGTCGGCGTGCTCGGTGGCGCGCATGGCGATGAAGTGCCGCCACGCGCGGTAGTTCCCGGTGACGACGATGCGCGTCTCGGTGGCGTTCGGCAAGATCGACCGCGCCGCCTGCCTCGCCTGCTTGCGCTGCAACGTCTTGCTCGGTGCGTTCGCGAACTTCTCCTGCAGACCCGCGAGCAGCTCGTTGTAGGCGTCCTGACTGGCCTGGGCCGCCGCGAGGAACTTCTCGTGCAACTCGGGGTCGCTCGCGATGACGTCCGGCTCGACGAACGCCGCGTCGCGCTCCGGAACGTAGCGCTGCGACAGCTGCGAGTAGGAGAAGTGCCGGTGGCGGATCAGCTCGTGAGTCAGCGAACGGGAGATGCCGGTGATGTAGAACGTGGCCGAGCCGTGCTCCAGCACCGACATGTGGCCCACCGAGATGATGTGCTCCAGGTACCCCGCGTTCGTCGCCGTCTTCGGGTTGGGCTTGTTCCAGGACTGGTAGCACGCCCTGCCCGCGAACTCGGCTAGCGCCTGGCCACCCTCGGCGTCGGTAGACCACGGCACGTCCTCGGGCGGGAAGAACTCCGTCTTCGCGATCAATTGGACCTGGGGTGACACCGTCTCAGCCACTGCGGAAGCACCGAACCTTGTCTGTCTTGTCTCGACGATCTGTCGACGTCTGAACTGCTATCGACCGCAGCCTATCCCGTGGCGCCGACAGTTCGGAGCACCCAGGGCGTGGTGGGTGACACGGCTTGCGGGACACCGGGCACGGGAACGCGATGCTTCCGTATGGTGGTTGCGCGGTGTCAGTTGTGACGTCATAGTGATATCATGGACTTGACGCCGTACCTCGCAGCGTTGCGGGAAGACCTCACCACGACGGCATCGGCCGGGGATGAACAGACGCGGCGGGTCGCCGCGACGCTCTCGGCCGCGCTGGAACCGGCCGTGCGGCTGACCCTGATGAACGCGCTGTCCGACCTCGCGGCCGAGATCACCGCACACCTGGACGACCAGGTCGTCGAGGTGCGCCTGGACGGCAAGGACGTTCGAGTTGTGGTCAGCGGCTCCGCCACCGACCAGGGCAAGCGGGACGATCCGGATGCCGACGCACCACCACCTCCCCGTGCGGAGGGTGACATCAGCCGGATGACGCTGCGGCTGTTCGAGGAGATCAAGGGCAAAGCCGAGCAGGCGGCGGCCGAGCAGGGAGTCTCACTGAACACCTTCGTGCAGCAGGCGGTGCAGGGTGCGCTGCACCGCAAAGGCGGCTGGTCACCAGGCAAGTCCGGCGGTCACGGCGAGCGGCGCGGCAAGCCGGACTCCGGCGGCGGCAGGCTGCACGGCTGGGTAACGGGGTGAGCGCGATGACCGAATCAAACGAACCGAACGACGCGGGCCAGGAGCAGCCGGAAGGCACGGGCGCTGAGCACCCAGACAGCGCGGGGGCGGAGCAACCAGACAGCGCGGGGGCGGAGCACCCGGAACTCGTCCGCACCCAGGAGTTTCCCACCGACGGTCCGGTGGAGCTGGATCTCAGCATGACGACGGGCCGGATCGACGTCTTGCTAACTGACACCACGAGTGACACCACAGCGGTCGAGCTGCGCCACGACACCGCGAGCGGGTCGCCATGGACGCAAGGCATCGCGAGCACGCTGAGCTGGCTGTCCGAGCAGTTCCGCGATCAGCTCGGACCGGAGCTGGCTGGGTCCGCCAGTGACGCCATCGAGCAGACCAGGATCGACATGCTTGGCGGCAGGCTCGTGGTGCGCGCTCCGAAGCAACTGCCGCTGCGGCACATTCCGCTCGCGCTGACCATCCGCGCACCGGCGGGATCGCAGCTGGAGATCAAGACGGGGTCGGCCCGGGTAGCCGTCACGGGCACGGCGGGCCGCGCGACACTGCACACATCGTCCGGCGACATCGCGCTGGAGCGGGCCACGAGCGCGGTGACCATACGCACCGGAAGTGGTGGCGTGTCGCTCGGTCCGACGGCGAGCGGGCTGCACATCCGCACCGGCGGGGGCGACGTCAGGGCCGCCGACACACGTGGCTCCGCGACGATCGTCACCGGTACCGGATCGGTGTACGTAGCAGCCACGGAGGGCGAACTGGTGGTGCGCAGTGGTAGCGGCGACGTCACCGTGGCCAACGCGGGCGCGGGCAGCGTCAACGTCCGCACCGGGTCGGGAGCGGTCCGAGTGGGTGTGCGGTCCGGCGTGCACGCCGAGGTCGATGTGACGTCTGGGTCCGGCACGGTGTCCAGCGAACTCGACGTCGCCGACGCGCCACCCGAGGAGGACGTCCCGCTGCACATCCGGGCAAGTACCGGCTCCGGCAACGCCGTCATCGCCAGCGCGGTGGCGTAACCCCTACGCCACCGCCGCGAGCGACGCCGCCAGGTCGCCGCGGTCGCCCACAACCACGCCGGACAGTCCGAGCCACCGCGCCATCAGCCGCAGCTCCCCGGCCAGCTCGACAGACACCCGGCCGTGGTCGACGCCGGGCTCGCCGAACGCGCCTCGCACCCGCAGCACGCCCGCGTCGCGATCGGCCTTGAGATCCACCCGCGCCACCAGCTCGCCGTCGAGCAGGAACGGGAAGACGTAGTAGCCGTACTTGCGCTGCGGCTCAGGGACGTAGATCTCGATGCGGTAGTGGAAGTCGAACAGCCGCTCGGTGCGGTCCCGCTCCCAGATCAGCGGGTCGAACGGACACAGCAGCGCCCGCCCCTCAACGCGACGCGGTGCCCGAGCGTCGACGTGCCGGTACGCGACGTCGCGCCAGCCGCGCACCCGCACCGGCTCCAGCGTGCCCGCCTCGACCAGCTCGTCGACCGCACGTTTGCTGTCGGTGGGCCGAAGCCGGTAGTAGTCACGCAGGTCCGGCTCGGTTGCGATACCCAACGACGCGGCCGAGCGCGCCAACAGCTCCCGCACGGCGTCGGCGCGGTCCGGCTCGGGCGCGGCGAGGACGTCCGGCGGTAGCACCCGTTCGGGCAGGTCGTAGCGACGTTCGAAGCCCTGCCGCGTGCCAGTGGTCAGTTCCCCGGCCGCGAACAGCCACTCGCAGACCCGCTTGACGTCGGTGCGGTTCCACCAGCCGCCCGCACGTCGTGGTCCCACACCGAGGCCCAACTCGCGCTCCAACCCACCCGCCCCGATCGGACCGAGGTCTTTGACGGCGGCGAGGACGTCGTCGGCCAGATGGGGCACCGTGTTCGCCACCGAGTCGGCGCGCTCCAGGTAACGGCGCTGGTAGTCGGCCATCCGGTGCCGCAGCAACGGCCAGTCCGTCACCGGTAGCAGACACGCGGCGTGTGCCCAGTACTCCACCAATAGGCGTGGCTTGCGCGCGCTGTGCGTCCATGCCGCGTCGTCCACCAGGCCCATCGGATAGTCACCGAGCCGCGCGAACAGTGGCGCGTAGTGCGCCCTCACGGCCACGTTGACTGAGTCCAGTTGCAGCACCCGCACCCGATTCAGTACCCGGTTGAGGTGCTGCCGAGTGGGTGTCGTCCCCGGTCGGGCATCCCCGAAACCTTGCGCCGCCACGGCGATCCGGCGCGCGACCGCCGGCGAGATCGTTCGCATGCGCGCATGGTGCCACGAGCCACCGACAACGCTGGGTATCGTGCCGCCATGGCCCGTCCCGACGTTCACCTCGCCCAGCCCGACGACGCCGCCGAGATCGCCCGCATCCAGCGGGAGACTTGGCGCACCGCCTACGGGGACATCGTGGGCGACGACGCCATCGCCGCGCTGGACGACCCGGGCACCCAGCAGCGCTGGGCCGAGGCGATCGAGCACCCGGACACCGACGTCTTCGTCGCGACCGAGGGCGGCGTCCCGGTCGGCTTCACGGTGTCCGGCCAGGCGCCGGAAGACGAACTCGCCGACGCGAACGGCGAACTGCCCGCCGACTCCGCTCATACCGGGCTCATCGCGACGCTGCTGGTCGAGCCACGTTGGGGCAGGCGCGGGCACGGCGGACGGTTGCTCGCCGCCGCGGCCCGCGCGCTGCGCTCGCGTGGTGCGCGGCGGGCGGTCACGTGGGTGTCGGAGTCCGACTCGGCGACGCTGGCGTTCTATCGCTCCGTTGGCTGGGACCCGGATGGCACCGTCCGCACCCTCGACACCGGAGGCACGCACATCCGCGAGATGCGCCTCGCGGGTGGCCTGGAGCTGTATCTCGAGTCCTGACCATCGTCACGATGACGGTTTCGTCAGAAACGCCCGAGAATCAACCGGGGGTATCCGTCCCATGACGCCAAGTCACCCTGTAGTGTGATGGGAGTCCCTTTCTAGGCTCCACCAGGGGGTGCGCGTGCTGACGACGCTGACGTGGCTGGGTTTCACGTTCGGCGTCGCGTTTGGTACAGCATTGCTGCCGGTGATCAGCATCGAGGTCTTCGTGATCGGCATGGCCTCCAGCCAGTCGACGTTGCACTGGTCGGTGCTCGGCGCGGTCGTGGCACTGGGCCAACTCACCGGCAAGGTGCCCTACTACCTCGCCGCCCGCGGTTCCATCAAACTGCCACCGTGGCTGCACCGGGCGCAGCACTACCGGCCGCCATCCGCCCGGCGGGAACGTTTCCGGTTGCGCACCAAGCGGATCAAGGCGTGGTTCGAAGCACTGCGGGAACGTTGCCACCGGCATCCACATTGGATGGTCGGCACCTACGGCTGTAGCGCGGTGCTCGGCATTCCACCGTTCATGGGTATGGCCGTGATCGCGGGCCTTGCGCGGATGCGGTTGTCGGTGTTCCTGGGTGTGGGCATGGTCGGGAGGTTCGCCCGGTTCGGCGCCCTAGCCGCCTCTCCCGCGCTGTTCGCGAGCTGGTTCCACTTCTGAGCGTCGTTCCGCCGTCTCGTACGCCACACTGGAAGGGCGCCGACGCGAGGGAGACGACGTGGAGCAGGTCAACGGTCTCGGTGGGGCCTTCCTGCGCGCGCGAGATCCCGCGCGGCTCCGCCACTGGTACGCCGACCAGCTTGGCGCACGGGCCGTCGCGGAATTCGATGGTCTGACGCTGTTCGCGGCGACACCCGCCGAGCAAGGGCCCGCCAACACCTGGACATTGAGCTTCCTGGTGACCGACCTCGACGCGATGGTGGACCAGCTTCGCGCTGGCGGCGCCACCGTCGACGTCGACCCAGCCGAACGCCCGGAGGGGCGGTTCGCCCAGCTGCGCGACCCCGAGGACAACCTGATTCAGTTGGTCGAACCGCCATCAGTCCAGCGAATCCACTCGGCGGAACCCACGGCCGTGCGGGTCTTGGACGACGAGGAACCCACGACCACGGCGCGGCACACCGGATGGCGTCGCTGGGGACCGTGGCTACCGCTGCTGCTTGTCATGGTGCTCGCGGTGGTGTTCCTCGCGACGCGGGAAGACGACACCACCGCCCAGCCACCGCGACCGTCGCCAACACCGTCCCGTGGCACGACGTCCGCGACCGAAAGCGACGCGATCACGGTGCGCGACGTTGGCGAGCGGGTGTTCGGGGTGACCGCGGGCTGGGAGTTGCTCGCGCACGGTCCCGACAGCGTTGTCCGGATCGAGCTCGCCGAGGGCCGGATCACCATCACCGACATCCCACAGTTGCGGAGTTCGGGGCCGGCCTCGCTCATCGCGGGACCGGACTGGGTCATGGTGCGACCGTTGGACGACGTCCCCGGTTATCTCGTGCATGACGGCGAGCCAGCGCGGGAACTACAAGGCGAACTCGGCGTCGGCTACGTGTTTCCCGGACCGCGCTCGGGTGAGGTCTGGGTAGGACATGGGCACGCCGGCTCCGGCGACACAACGGTGTTGTGGCGCCGTGCGTTGTCAGGCAAGCGGGTCGGCACCCCGATCCGCCTCCCTCCGACGGTGTCCCCTCCGATCACCTCGGACGGCGCCGGGTACGTGCTGGCGTCGAGCGCCGGCGGCACCTACGTGGCGCGGCCGGACGGTCTACGCCGCGTGACCACCGGCCAGGTCGACGCCGTCGGCCCGAACCACCTGCTCGCCACCGAGTGCGACGAGCGAGCGAGGTGCGGCCACGTGGTCATCAACAGGGGCACCGGGAAACGTCGGCCGCTCGGCGGCACCGTCGACACCACCACCTGGCCACGCGGCACGATCGCACCGGACGGCTCCGTCGCGGCGGTGGTCCGAGACGACGTGGGCAACCGGCCAATCCTGTCGATCATCGATTTAGACACCGGGCAGGAACGCACGCTCGGGGTGTCCGTCCGGGGCGGGTTCGCGCAGTCCGGTGTGGAGTTCTCCCCCGACAGCGAGTGGCTGTTCGCGATCGCCACCAGCGGCGCCCTCGTCGCGATCGACACCGAGACGTTCCAGACCCGCTCGAACCCGTTCCGGCTACCGTCGCTGAGCCGACTCACCATCCGGCCCGCCAACTGAGCCTCGGCGCGGACCGCGTTCCTCCAAGGTGACGGCCGTGCGCATCGCGTCGCGCGCCCGTCGCCGGTCCCCCGCGAGGTCGTAGGCTTGCGCGATCCGATACCACCCGCGCCAGTCGTCAGGGTCGGCGTCCAGCTCGGTCTTGCGATCGGCGAACCACGCGTCGGCGGCGTCGCGGTCGACACGCCCGCTGGGCCTGCGTGGCAACTCAGAGGTGTCCGGCAACCCGCCCTCCTCGCTCAGTCGCGTCGCCAGCCGCTGTACCCGCAGCCCGAAACGCCACGTCGTCACCAGCACCCAGACGCCGAGCAGCGGCAACAACAGCACGCCCACGCCGAGCGCGACCGGGACCATCTCGCCGGTACGCAGCAGCTCCACCGCGCGCCCGGCGAGCAGCACCAGGTAGAGCACCACGAAGCCGGTGAGCACGATGGACGTCACGAGGGTCTTGCTTCTCATCCGCTACCTTCACTGGGTCTGGGTCACGACATCGCGAGCCTTCCCGACTAGACGGTCATCCGAGGTCAGAGGTCCAAGAACTGGTCCAGGCCGATGGTGAGTCCGGGATGGGTTCTGACCTGGCGCACGCCGAGCAGCACGCCCGGCATGAACGACGACCGGTGCAGCGAGTCGTGCCGGATCGTCAACGTCTCCCCTTGGCCACCGAACAGCACCTCCTGGTGCGCGACCAGGCCCGCAAGCCGCACAGAGTGCACCGGGACGTCGTCCACCCGCGCGCCACGTGCACCGTCCAGCTCGGACGTCGTGGCGTCCGGGGCCGCGCCGAGCCCAGCGTCCTTGCGGACGGCGCTGATCGCGCGGGCGGTGTGGGTCGCGGTGCCCGACGGCGCGTCCGCCTTACGGTTGTGGTGCAGCTCGATGACCTCGGCGGTCTCGTAGTAGCGGGCGGCCAGCTCGGCGAAGCGCATCATCAGCACGGCACCGAGGGCGAAGTTCGGCGCGAGCAGCACCCCGACGTCCGGCTTAGCGGCAAGCCACTCGCGCAAGGCCTGGTGCCGTTCCTCGGTGAAGCCACTCGTGCCGACGGCGACGTGGATGCCGTTCTCCACGCAGAACCGCAGGTTGTCCATGACCGCGTCCGGGTGGGTGAAGTCGACGACTACCTCCGCGCCCGCCTCGGTCAGCGCGGGCAGCGAATCGCCCGCATCCAGCTCGGCGACCAGCTCCATGTCGTCCGCGTCCGTCACCGCGGCACAGACCTCGGAGCCCATCCGTCCCTCGGCGCCAAGCACGCCCACTCGAATCACGCCATCACCTCGTGCACTTCGTCTGGCAGTTCGTCGACGCGAGAATACGGCCCGACCACCGCCACCGCCTGTATGTCACGCAACACCGTGGCCGCGATCTCCGCCACGTCGCCGACGGTAACCGCGTCGATACGCGCCACCGTGTCGTCCACGCTGTAGTAGCGGCCGTAGTTGAGCTCGTTCTTACCCAGCCGCACCATCCGGGACGCGGTGTCCTCCAGACCGAGCACCAGCCCGCCACGCAGCTGGCCCTTGGCGCGCACGATCTCCGCCTCGGTGAGCCCGTTGGCGACCACATCGGCCAGCGTCGTTCGCAACACCCCGGCGACCGCGCCGAGCCGTTCCGGCTGGCAGCCAGCGTAGATGGAGAACAGCCCGGTGTCGGCGAAGCATCCCGTCGCCGAGTACACCTGGTAGGCCAGCCCGCGTCGCTCGCGGATCTCCTGGAACAGTCGGGAACTCATGCCGCCACCGAGCGCGGCGTTGAGCACGCTCAACGCGAACCGGCGCTCGTCGTGCCGGTGCAGCGCGCGGGTACCGAGCAGCAGGTGTGCTTGTTCGGTCTCGTCGCCGCGTAGCACCAGCTCACTGGACGTCGACAGCCGCGCGACACCGGAACGCGGCGGAGCGGGATCGGTGGCCACAGCATCCGCCGCGACGGCGGGCGACTTCCGCACTCGGCGCACGACATCGTCGTGGTCGACGTTGCCCGCGACGGCAAGCACCATCTCCGGCGGCCGGTAGGACTCGCGGTAGAAGGTCCGGATCGCGGCAGGGGTGAGGTCCTGGATGGAGTCCTCGGTACCCAGCACCGGGCAGCCAAGCGGGTGCCCCGCGAAGATCGTTTCCTGGAAGACCTCGTGCAGCAGGTCCTCCGGATCGTCATCACGCATGGCGATCTCTTCCAGCACGACGCCGCGCTCGGTCTCGACGTCGGCGTCCGCGCACCTCGCCTCGAACACGACGTCGGTGACCAGATCGATGGCCAGCGGCAGGTCGGCGTCGAGCACCTGCGCGTAGAAGCAGGTGTATTCCTTCGAGGTGAAGGCGTTCAGCTCGCCGCCGACGGCGTCGATCTCCTCGGCGATCTGGGTCGCGGTGCGTTGCGCGGTGCCCTTGAACAGCAGGTGCTCGAGGTAATGCGCGGCACCGGCGACGGCGGGCTGCTCGTCACGGGTGCCGACGCCGACCCAGAGCCCGACGGTGGCCGAACGCATGCCGGGCACGAGCTCGGTGACCACCCGCAACCCGCCCGGCAACACACTGCGCCGGACACCGGTGTCGAGTTCGGTGCTCATCCGCTCCTCGGGTCGATGGGTGCGGTGAATAACGCCATCGCGGCGTCAGACGCGACGAATGACGCTTTCCCCGCACTGTACGCGGGGAAAGCGTCATTCACCGCTGGTCACTGGTCGGCGGGCTCGGCAGCCTCCGAAGGCTGCTCTGCCTGCTCCTCATCTTCCTGTACAGGCACCAAGCTGATCTTGCCGCGCTGGTCGATGTCGGCGATCTCGACGCGGAGCTTGTCGCCCACGTTGACGACGTCCTCCACCTTGCCGATGCGCTTGCCGTTGCCCAACTTCGAGATGTGGACAAGGCCGTCCTTGCCGGGCAGCAGCGAGACGAACGCGCCGAACGCGGCGGTCTTGACGACCGTGCCGAGGAACCGCTCTCCCACCTTCGGCAGCTGCGGGTTCGCGATCGAGTTGATCTTCTCGATCGCGGCCTCCGCCGAGGGACCGTCGGCGGCACCGACGTAGATGGTGCCGTCGTCCTCGATGGAGATGTCCGCGCCGGTCTCCTCGGTGATCGAGTTGATCATCTTGCCCTTCGGCCCGATGACCTCGCCGATCTTGTCGATCGGAATCTTCACGCTGGTCACGCGCGGCGCGTACGGGCTCATGTCGTCCGGCGACGGGATGGCCTCCTCGATGACGTCGAGGATCGTGAGCCGCGCGTCGCGTGCCTGGTTCAGCGCGGCACCGAGCACGTCGGACGGGATGCCGTCCAGCTTGGTGTCCAGCTGCAGCGCTGTGATGACGTCCTTGGTGCCAGCGACCTTGAAGTCCATGTCACCGAAGGCGTCCTCCGCACCGAGGATGTCGGTCAGCGCGACGTACTCGGTCTTGCCGTCCACCTCGTCGGAGACCAGACCCATGGCGATACCGGCGACCGGCGCCTTGAGCGGCACACCCGCGTTGAGCAGGCCCATCGTGGACGCGCACACCGATCCCATCGACGTCGAGCCATTGGAGCCAAGCGCCTCCGAGACCTGCCGGATCGCGTACGGGAACTCGTCGCGCTTCGGCAGCACCGGCACCAGCGCCCGCTCGGCGAGCATGCCGTGACCGATCTCGCGCCGCTTCGGCGTGCCGACACGGCCCGTCTCACCCGTGGAGAACGGCGGGAAGTTGTAGTGGTGCATGTAGCGCTTGGTGCTCTCCGGGGAGAGGGTGTCCAGCGACTGCTCGAGCCGGAGCATGTTCAGCGTGGTGATGCCAAGGATCTGGGTCTCGCCGCGCTCGAACAACGCCGAGCCGTGCGCCCTCGGCACCACACCGACCTCGGCGGCCAGCGAGCGGATGTCGGTGAGGCCACGGCCGTCGATGCGGACCTTGTCCCGCAGGATGCGCTGCCGGATGAGCTTCTTGGTCAGCGCTCGGAACGCCGCGCCGACCTCCTTGTCGCGACCCTCGAAGGCCTCGCCCTCGCCGACGCCGACCTTGGCGAGCACGGCGGCCTTGACCTCGTCGGTCGCGTTGTCGCGCTCCTGCTTGCCCGCGATGGCCAGCGCCTTGGTGAGATCCGCTGTCGCGATGTCGGCGACGGCGTCATATACGTCGTCGTGGTAGTCGAGGTAGACCGGGAACTCCCCGGTCGGCTTGGCGGCGGCGTCGGCCAGCGCCTGCTGCGCCTCGCACAGCACGCGCAGGAACGGCTTCGCCGCGTCGAGCCCTTCGGCGACGACCTGCTCGGTCGGGGCCGTGCCGCCCTGCTCCATCAGGTCGAGCGTGTTCTCGGTGGCCTCCGCCTCGACCATCATGATCGCGACGTCCTCGGGCTTCTCCCCGACGACCCGGCCAGCGACGACCATGTTGAACGTCGCCTTCTCCAGCTGCGACCACGTCGGGAACGCGACCCACTGGTCCTCGATCAGCGCCACGCGAGTAGCGGCGACCGGGCCGGAGAACGGCAGGCCACCGATCTGGGTGGACGCGGACGCGGCGTTGATGGCCAGCACGTCATACGGGTCTTCTGGGTGCAGGCTCTGCACCGTGATGACGATCTGGACCTCGTTGCGGAGCCCATTCGCGAACGACGGGCGCAGCGGCCGGTCGGTCAGCCGGCAGGTCAGCACGGCTTCGGTCGACGGTCGCCCTTCACGACGGAAGAACGAGCCGGGGATCTTACCGATGGAATACATCCGCTCCTCGACGTCGACCGTCAGCGGGAAGAAGTCGAGGTGCTCCCTCGGTTGCTTGGACGCGGTGGTCGCGGACAGCAGCATGGTCTCGTCGTCGAGGTAGGCGACGACGGAGCCGGCGGCGAGCTTCGCCAGCCTGCCCGTCTCGAACCGGACGGTGCGGGTGCCGAATCGGCCGTTGTCAATCACGGCCTCCGTCTCGTGTACGACGGTTTCTGTCATTTGGGGTCTTTCTCCTCGTCTGCGTTCACGGTCAACCCACCTCGGGGCTTCCCGGTCGGACCGCGCGAGGCACCCCACCTCCCTAGATGGAGAACGCCTAAGTGACGAGACCGGTCATCGATCGAAGTCCTCGGGACTTTGGCCCGGGAACCACTACCGAGGACCGGCGTCCTCAAGCGCCTCGCACGTGTCCTTGGTTCTCTTGTACTGAAGGGGAGCACCCGCGCGGGTGCTCCCCTTCAGTGTCTCATCGACGGAGACCGAGTCGCTGGATCAACGACCGGTACCGTGTGACGTCAACCTTCTTGACGTAGTCAAGCAGTCGGCGGCGACGGCCGACCAGCAGCAACAGACCACGACGCGAGTGGTGGTCGTGCTTGTGCTCCTTCAGGTGCTCGGTCAGACCAATGATGCGCTTGGTCAGCAGAGCGACCTGGGCTTCAGGGGAACCCGTGTCCGTATCGTGCAAGCCGTACTCGGACAGGATGTCCTTCTTTTCCTGGGTGGACAGCGCCACTCGTCATCTCCTTGTGTTCGGTGCCGTGTCATCTGGAGCGTCAGTCCCGGCCGCCACGGACCGCAGCCGGACTCGGTGACTCAGCGTATCAGGGCACGCCGCGCGCACGGCGGCTGGCCAGGGCTTTCCCCAGCCACGCAGGGCCACGCCGCGGTTCGCGACTGATCGCCCGCTCCACATCGCGCCACGGCCTCGTTCGGCGCGGTTCGCGGGCTTGTCCCAGCGAGGGTCCGCAAGACAAGCACGGACCGCGTAGATCCCACGAACCGGTGACTGAGCCAGCGATGTCGCGCTGATCCGGAAATGCTGTGCGACGAACACCGTCAGAAACAGCGAGGTAGCCGCATCATGACGACATCACAGTTCCCCCACTCGACCGGCATTCCCCCGGTCAGCACCGGTCCCCTCGTCCGCAGACTGGTGGAGATCGGCTTGACCCTGGCCCGGCGAGTGGCCGTGCTCGTGGTGCTGACGGTCCGCTCCGTGCTCAGCGGGCGGCGTGCCCGCACCGACACTTGGCTACTGGACACCATCACGGCACTCGGACCGGCGTTCATCAAGGTCGCGCAGATGCTGAGCACCCGTGCCGACCTACTGCCCCCGCGCCACTGCCGGACTTTGGCCGCGCTGCACGACACGGTGCTGCCGATCCCGGCGCGCGAGCTCGCGCCCGTGCTGGAGCGAGCCCTCGGCCCCGAGACGACCCGAGCGCTGGTCGTCACAGCTGAGCACGGCGGCACGCCGGTGGCGTCCGGCAGCATCGCCTGCGTCTACCGAACGACGTTGCCCGACGGGCGCGACGTCGCGGTCAAGGTGCGCCGCCCCGGCATCGAGACGACGTTGCGCATCGACCTGACGATCATGCGCCGACTCGGCGGAATGGCGAAGTACCTCCCCGGGCTGCGCGGCGTGCCGATCGCCGAGATCATGACGCAGCTCGGCGACGCCGTCTACGCGCAGCTCGACTTCGACGCTGAACGCCGCAACCTCGCGTCGCTGCAGGCCAATCTGGTCGAGTACAAGACGGTGCTGGTACCCGAGGTGTACGACGAGCTGTGCACCGAAGACGTCCTGGTCATGGAGTTCCTGCCGGACCTGCGGCGCCGCACACCCGACGAGCTGTCCGAGGAGGACCGTACCGAGGCCGTGCTCGCCGCGCTACACGCCGTCTACCAGATGCTGTTCCACGACGGCCTCGTCCACTGCGACCTACACCCCGGCAACCTCTACCTCGGGCCGGGCGCACGGGCGGTGATCGTCGACGCGGGGTTCACCGTCCGGCTGACACAGGACGCGCAGGACAAGTTCAGCAGCTTCTTCTACTACATGAGCGTCGGCAAGGGCGAGAAGTGCGCCGAGGTCGTGTTGTCGACGGCCACCGCCCGGGCGGGCACCGACGAGGACGGCTTCCGGCGAGAGATCGTCGAACTGATCGACACCCACACCGGCGTCGCGGCGGCCGAGTTCGACCTTATCCACTTCGCGACGTCACTGTTCGACATCCAGCGGCGCTACAATCTCTACGCCGACCCGCAGTTCGTCTTCCCGATCCTGTCGCTGCTCGTGCTGGAGGGCGCGATGCGCGACTTCGCCCCAGACATCGACTTCCAGGACGAAGCCATTCCCTTCCTCGCGGGCGCGATGATCTCCCGCACCCTCCAGCTCCACCGTCAACGCGCCTGACGTCGCGCCGGATGCGATGGGGCACAGCCTGAGCGCCGTGTCCCCCGCTCACGACGTCGTGTCCCACGTCCCACGGGTCCCGGCCCGGCAGAAGGACGGACAACACTGGGCCCTGCCCGCGATCGCGGGCAGGGCCCAGTGAGGCTCGGACAGCCGGAGTTAGCCGACCGTCCAGTTGAAGGTCGGCAGAACCGCGAGTGGCTTCGAACCGACGACTTGGCCGTTCGATCCCATCGCGTACAGACCGACGTCGCCCTTGGATTTGTAGGGCATGTCCTTCGGCGGGAACTCGAACTGCGGTTCCGCGTTACCCATGATGACCGGCGCATCCGGCAAGGTGCGAAGCAACACCGGCTCACCGCCGGCCCCGCAGTGCTCCAATTCCACTGAAATCGGCAGCACCATCGTCTGGGTGTAACCACCAGATGCCGGATCGAATTCGAGCAGACTCTCCGCGCTCACTTCGATCTCATCCGCCATCTTGATGGTGATGGTGCCGAATGGAGTGTCGTTCGCCGAGACTTCGTGTTGTTCGACGACGAGCCCCCACTTGTTCGGGTTGGGGCCGCCCTTCACACGAACACCCACATTGCCCTTACCAGAGAAGGGGAATGAGCCTTCTGAGGTAAACAAGCTGATGGCGTCTCCGAAACACGGACACGTCACGCGCATGCCGTCGAATCCACCACCGCCCGGAGGTGCGGGCGGCGTCGGAATCTGGGCCGATGCCTTTCCTACGAATCCGCTACCCGCGGCCATGGCCGCGGCCGCGGCGGCGGAATAACCGGCACGCTTCAGGAATTGCCGCCGGTCGCCGTCTAGCGGCCGACGAGATTCATCGTTGCGATCAGACATTTTTCCAATCCTTAACTCGTGGCCCGAGGATCAAATACGGATGCCGAGGTCGATGCCGAGCGAACCCAGCAACGGCTCTACGCCACAGGTGCAGTCACCGTCGCCGGTTCCTTCGTCAGGAGCCGGAGCCGGTTCGGGCTCCTCGTCCTCTGGCGCTGGTGCGGGTGACGGCTGATCGGGAGCGGGCGCCGGTTCCTCCTCCGGGGCAGGTGCCGGTGCGGGCTCCTCCTCGGGAGCGGGCGCCGGTTCCTCCTCAGGTGCCGGTGCGGGCTCCTCCTCGGGAGCGGGCGCCGGTTCCTCCTCAGGTGCCGGAGCGGGCTCCTCCTCAGGTGCCGGAGCCGGTTCCTCCTCGGGAGCCGGTGCGGGCTCCTCCTCGGGAGCCGGCGCGGGCTCCTCCTCGGGAGCCGGAGCCGGTTCCTCCTCGGGAGCCGGAGCCGGTTCCTCCTCGGGAGCCGGAGCGGGCTCCTCCTCGGGAGCCGGCGCGGGCTCCTCCTCGGGAGCCGGAGCCGGTTCCTCCTCGGGAGCCGGAGCCGGTTCCTCCTCAGGAGCCGGAGCGGGCTCCTCCTCAGGAGCAGGGGCAGGTTCAGGCTCCGGCTCGGGGGCGGGTTCCGGCTCGGGCGCTGGTTCAGGTGCCGGTTCCGGCTCCTGTTCTGGTGCGCCGTCAGCCGAATCCACCTCGCCACCAATCAAGCAGTCCGGATCGTCCTGACGTTCGAAGCAGTCATCGTCCGATGTGGTCTGCTGCGTAATCGCTGTGACGGTTCCCAGCACCGGGTCAGCCGATGCACCCATTGCTTGCGCTGAGGTAACCCCCATCGCGAGAACTGTCGCCCAGGCGATTGCCGCGCCTCGGCGAATTTTTCTGGACACTGTGACACTCCCAAGGTCTATTGACGCCGGTTGTCGTGTCGTCATCCGGACCAAAAGGCTCGGAATGGACTACCTAGAACCTGGACCTAAGTAGACACAAGCACCAGATGAGACTCGCCAGGAACACCCAATCAGGGAACAATCCTGTCACTCGATAGATCTGCATTGAGATCTATCGAGTTGGCGTCGGACTACGGTTCACGCTCGATGAACACGGGAAACGAAACCGCCTGCCCCGAGTAACGTCGCACAATGTGGTGAACCTTGCGTCTCAGGTCGCGTGTGGACCCTGAAATCGGGCCTAATACGTGTGCGGCTGGAAGCTCGCGAACGCGAACGAGATTAGAGGTGGCGATGTCGACAGCAGGCTCAGTCCCGGTGACCGACTCGGCCACTGGGGCTCAAGCCAGGCTGCTGCGGTTACCTCTCGGGCTCGCTGATTTCGCACGGCGAGGCTTTCGGCTGGATCGCCCGCGCGATCGCGCCGTACTGGAGACCCACGCGCGCAGTTTCCTCACCGGGTTCAACCTCGCGGCGCGGCATTGGCGCGATCCGCATCCGGCGCTGGCGACCGTGCCGGATCCAGAGCGGGGATTCGCCTATGAGGGAGCGGGGATGTACGCGGCGGTACGTGGGCTCGCTCGCCTTGGTGAGAGCACGGCGTTTCGACGTCTGTGCGCCGGACCCGGCGACGCCTACATCCATCTGATCCACGTTGGCTATGGCTGGGCAGGTGGCCTCGCGCCGTTGCCGATCAACACCGTGCCGTCGACACCGTTGTTGCGGTGGCTGGCATTGGATGGTGCGGGGTTCGCGCGGGTCTATTTCGGAGGTCTGCGTGCGTTGGACCGGCTGTGGCACCGGGCCCCATCTGGTCGCAGAGATGCCGCCCTATCGGGGGCAGGCCGCGCGTTGTGGTTCCTGGAGTCGGCCAGCCCGGCAGGGGTCGCGAGCGTGATCGGCAACGCTCCGGGCCACGCACGCGGCGAGTTGTGGGCCGGTGTCGGGCTGGCGTGCTGCTACGCGGGCTGCGCCGACACCGCGGCCCTGGACCAGTTGACCGAGACCAGCGGCAAGCACTGGCCGTCTTTCGGACAGGGCGCGCTGTTCGCGTGTGCGGCGCGAGCCCGTGCGGGTGACGTGCCAGAACACACCGAACGAGCGTGTGCACATCTACTCGGCATTGACTCCGCGGAGGCGGAGCGCTGGACCGATGTCGCGGCGGCAGGGCTAACCGAGTCCGCCGATGTGGCCGCCTACACCGAGTGGAGATCACGACTACGCGGCGCCGTCGCCGCCCGGTCGTGACCACCGCCGTCGACGCTGAGAAGGAAGTCCCATGTTGTCCCTGTTACGCCGTGCCGTGGTCCCCGTACTGGCGCTGGCGCTGTGTGTGGGCGTCGGTGTGTTCACCGTCCGCCCGAGCCTCGGTCACGCCGAAGCGGAAGAGCTGACCAGCGGATTCGCGTTCGACACCGTACCGCTGAACGCGGCGCCGCCGGACGCGCGCCAGCAACGCGACGTGCAGCCGAACCTGGAACGGATCCGTGCGTGGATCTCCGCGGTGGGCGCGGCGGTATCGGTCACGGACCTGCGCGGGCTGGGTCGCGCGGCCGACGCGTGCCTGGTCGATCCCCGCGACGACTCGGTCACCGTGCTGCCGGTGCCCGGCACCGGGGGCTACGAGCGGTTCACGCTGGACCCAGACGGGCTGCCATACGACGCGACGATGGCGCCGATGGGCTGCGTGCCCGCTGACCTCGACGAGAACGGCGCGATGGACTTCGTCGTCTACTACTGGGGCCGCTCCCCCGTCGTGTTCCTCAACTCCGGACGCGGCGCGCCGACCTCGGGTGACTTCACCGCGCACGAGCTGGTCTCGCCGATGGAGGTGTGGAACACCTCAGCGATGTCGGTGGCCGACGTCGATGGTGACGGACACCTGGACATCATCGCGGGCAACTACTTCCCGGACGGCGCGCGCGTGCTCGACCCCAACGCGCGCGGCGACGAGCGGATGCGGATGCAGCACTCGATGGGCGACGCGCAGAACGCGGGCATCAACCGGCTGTTGCTGACCGAACCGACCGGCGACGAGGGTGAGCTGCCCCGGATCACCGACGCGAGCACGGCGATGCCGAAGAGCTCCGCGCACGCCTGGACGTTGGCGTTCGGCTGGCAGGACCTGACCGGCAACCAGCTCCCGGACCTCTACGTCGCGAACGACTTCGGTCCCGACGACCTGCTTGTCAACACCTCTAAGCAGGGCGACGTGCGGTTCAGCGAGGTCGTGGCCGGTAAGGACATGACGACGCCGGGATCGCAGGTGCTCGGGCACGGCTCATTCAAGGGCATGGGCGTGGCCTACACCTGGAACCCGGGCGATGAACTGCCGCTGCTCATGATCTCCAACATCACCACGCCATACGCGCTGCACGAGAGCAACTACGCCTTCGTCGGCGATGGCCGCGCCGACCCCGGTGCGGCGCTGCTGGCGGGCGAGTCGCCGTACGAGCAGGCGGCGGAAGGACTCGGCCTGGCACGCAGCGGCTGGTCGTGGGACATCAAGTCGGGCGACTTCGACAACTCCGGCGTCGACGAGCTGTTGCAGACCACCGGCTTCCTCAAGGGCGAGCACAACCGGTGGCCGGAGCTGCAAGAACTGGCGATGGGCAACGACGACCTGCTCAACCGGCCGGAGCTGTGGCCGAAGTTCCAGCTCGGTGACGACCTGTCCGGACACGAGCATAATCCACTGTGGACCCTCGCCGAGGACGGCCGCTACTACGACCTGGCACCAGAACTGGGCATCGACGCGCCGTGGCTGTCCCGGGGACTCGCACTGAGCGATGTGGACGGTGACGGCGCACTCGACGCGCTCGTGGCGAACCAGTGGGAGAACTCGGTGCTGCTGCGCAACCGCACCCCGAACGCCAGTGACGCCGCCTACCTGCGGTTGTTGCGGCGCGGCGCGGCTGGTGGCTGGGTTGACGTGATCGGGGCCGAGGTGACGCACGAGATCGACGGCGAGACGAAACGCACGCAGCTGTATCCGGCGAACGGCCACGCCGGAGCATCTGGCCCCGAGGTGCAGCTCGCGCTCCCGGACGGCGAACCCACCGAGGCCACCATCACCTGGCGCGGCGCAACCGGCACGCATCAATCCACTGTGGACGTCCGACCGGGACATCACACGGTCGAACTCGGCACCGACGGAACGGCGGTCCTGCGATGACGGCGACAACCACCCCGACAACGGCCACGACGACCACCGCGCCCCCGCGTTCCGAGGCGGCACCGGCCCCCGCGGTCCAGCCTGCCCCGACTCGACGTCCGGTGGACGCGCGGGTGAGCGCGCTGCGGCGGTTCGCGGCGTCGATCACGGCGTTCACCATCCTCGGGCACCTCGTGCTCGGCTTCGAGCAGTCACCGCTGACGCCGATCGTGGCGCTGGCGGTCAGCTACGCGATGGCGTTGCTGTTCGAGTGGCTGGACAGCTGGGCACACGGCACCACGCCGGAATACGCGGGCGGGCTCATGAACCTGAGCACGTTCCTGCTTCCCCCGCACATCACGGCGCTGGCCTGCGCGATGCTGCTCTACGGCAACGCGTCGCTCTGGCCGTACATCTTCGCGGTGGTGGTCGCCACCGCCACCAAGTACGTGGTGCGCATCCGGGTGCGCGGCAAGCCGCGGCACGTGCTCAACCCATCCAACGCCGGGATCGCCGTCACGTTGCTGCTGTTCCCGTGGGTCGGTATCGCACCGCCGTATCACTTCACCAACGCCGTCGGCGGCGTCATCGACTGGCTCATTCCGCTGGGAATCCTGATGCTCGGCTCGCTGCTCAACGCCAAGCTCACCGGGAAGATGCCGTTGATCCTGGCGTGGGTCGGCGGGTTCGCGGCCCAGGCCGTCATCCGGTGGCTGGTGCTGGATCACTCGCTAGCCGCCGCGTTGCTGCCGATGACGGGGGTGGCGTTCATCCTCTACACCCTCTACATGATCACCGATCCGGGCACCACACCGCGAAAGCCGCGCAACCAGATCGTCTTCGGACTGACCACCGCCGCGATCTACGGCATCCTCGTCGTGTCCGGCGTCGTGTTTGGACTGTTCTTCGCGCTGGTCATCACGTGCGTGCTGCGCGCTCTGGTCCTGCTCGCGGAGCCCTGGGCCCGCGCGCTGGTCACGACGGTGCGGCCCGCCCGGAGCGCGACGTGAGCACTGACCGCATCGCTATCGTCGGCCTGGCGTGCCGGTATCCCGATGCGGCCAGCCCGACCCAGCTTTGGCAGAACGTCCTCGCACGGCGGCAAGCGTTTCGACGCCTTCCCGAGTCCCGGCTCGGCGAGGGCTATCGCGATGACACCTCGCCGGACGCGACGTATCTGACGCGCGCGGCGGTGCTGCGGGACTGGACGTTCGACCGGGAGCGCTTCGGTGTTCCCGGTCCGCTGTATCGGGCCGCCGACCAGACGCACTGGCTCGCGCTGGACACCGCCGCCGAGGCACTGGCCGACGCCGGTTTTCCCGGCGGCGATGGGCTGGACCGCGACACTACCGGTGTGGTGCTCGGCAACTCGCTGACCGGCGAGTTCAGCCGCGCTGGGCTGCTGCGGCTGCGGTGGCCATACCTGGCCGACGCCGCCGCGACGGCGATGGCCGACGCCGGGCTCGCTGACGACGTCGCCACCGAGGTGCTAGGACGGCTAGAGACGCTGGTCAAGGAGCCGTTCCCGGTGCCGGGCGACGAGACATTGTCCGGCGCACTGGCCAACACCATCGCGGGCCGGGTGTGCAACTACTTCGACTTCCACGGCACCGGATACACCGTGGACGGCGCGTGCTCGTCCAGCCTGCTCGCCGTCGCCGCCGCCTGCCGCGCGCTGGTGGCGGGTGAGTGCGACGTCATGCTGGCCGGTGGTGTCGATCTGTCGCTCGATCCGTTAGAGCTGGTCGGGTTCTCGCGGTTGGGCGCGCTGGCGACCGGCGACATGCGGGTCTACGACGCGAACCCGACCGGGTTCCTGCCCGGCGAAGGCTGCGGTGTGGTCGCGCTGATGCGCGCCGCCGACGCCGAAGCGCGCGGCCTGCCGGTGTACGCGCACATCGTTGGTTGGGCGTCTTCATCGGACGGTTCAGGCGGGCTGACGCGTCCCGAGCTGTCCGGGCAGACACTCGCACTCCACCGCGCCTATCGCGCTGCCGAGATCGCGCCGAAGCAGGCGAGGCTCGTGGAAGGTCACGGCACCGGCACCGCGATCGGTGACCGCGTGGAGTTGTCAGCCCTGTCGTCAGTGCGCGGCAGCGATGGGCCACCCGCCGCGCTGGGGTCGATCAAGGCCAACATCGGCCACACCAAGGCGGCGGCGGGCGCTGCCAGCCTGATCAAGGCGACGCTGGCCGCTCACCACCGGCTATTACCCCCGACCACGGGCTGCGAGCAGCCGCACGATCTGTTGCGCGACGCCCCGCTGCGGGTGTTGGCGGAAGCCGAGCCATGGCCCGATGAGACGCCTCGGGCGGGCGTGTCGGCGATGGGTTTCGGCGGCATCAACGTCCATCTCGTCCTGGAGAACCCGGCGCCACGCGCCGCGGCATCAGCGGACGCGGCGTGGTCGGTGCCGCGAGGTCGGCACGAGATCGTGCCGCTGGCTGCCGACACCGCGGACGGGCTGGCCGAGCGGTTGTCCGCGCTGGCCGCGGCCGCTGGCGCGTTCAGCGTCGCCGAGTTGCGCGACATCGCCGCGACCGCCTGGCACACCGGCGACGCCGACGGCGACTACCGCGCGATGCTGGTCGCCGCCACGCCGGATGAGCTGGTTACCGCCGCGCGAGCCGCGGCTAACGCTGCTATCGGGTGGGACGGTGGCCTGTCGTTCGACCGGCGCACAAGCTACGCGCTCGGGTCCACGCCCGTGCGTGTTGGGTTGTTGTTCCCTGGCCAAGCCGCGCCGGTGCGGCCGGGGCTGCCCTGGTGGGCCCGAGGACTCGACGTCCCCGCGCCGTCAGACGGACCCGCTGGATCCACATCGGACGGTTTCCCGTCCGATCCCGTGCCCACCGAGATCGCCCAGCCCGCGATCGTGCGGCTGTCGCTGGCGGCCGTGGCGTGGCTCGATGCCATGGGCTGTGAGGCGATCGGCGCGAGTGGGCACAGCCTCGGCGAGGTCACCGGACTGCACTGGGCGGGGGCGTGCACGGCTTCCACCGCGCTGGAACTCGCCACACTCCGGGGGCGGCTGATGGCCGAGCACGCTCTCGATGGCACCACCATGGCGGGTTTGGCGACGTCCGCTACCTCGGCCGAGGACCTGCTCGCGGGCACCCACGCCATGCTCGCATGCCACAATGCTCCGGAACGCGTCGTCGTCGCCGGACCGGTCGATGACGTCGAGCGGGTGCTCGACCGCGCGCATGCTCGGGGGATCGCCGCGAGTCGTCTGCCGGTGTCGCACGGGTTCCACAGCCCTGCCATGGACCCGGTCGCCACCCCGCTCCGCACCGCGCTGGTCGATGTCCCGCTCGGCGCGGTACGCCCGGAGCGGCCGCTGCTGTCGACGATCACCGGCGCACCGCTCAGCGGCGATGACCCGCGCGGACCGCTCGTGGATCAGCTCACCCAACCGGTGCGTTTCGCGGATGCCGTCACCGCGCTGGCCGCGCGCTGCGACCTGCTCGTAGAGGCGGGGCCCGGGACGATGTTGTCCGATTTGGCTGCGGCCAACGACGTCGATGTGCCCGCACTCAGCATGGACAGCGGCGGCGACCCTCGCGCCCACGCGTTCGTCACTGCCGTACTCGCCGCCACCGGCACCGGTAGCCTCGATCCGTGGTTCACCGACCGGCCGTACCGCACGCTCGACTGGCGTGAGCCGCCGCGGTTCCTGGCGAACCCGTGCGAGACACCACGCAATCGGGCTAGGTCCGCGTGTTCGCCTGGTCGCGCCTTGCCCAGCACAGACGAACACAGCGTCGAGAGTGCCGGACACAACGTCGAGAGTGCCGGACACAACGTCGAGAGTGCCGGACACAACGTCGAGAGTGCCGGACACAACGTCGAGAGTGCCGGACACAACGTCGAGAGTGCCGGACACAACGTCGGGGACGGGGGACACGACGCGTTGGGGGCGCTGACGGCACACCTAGCCGAGGTCCTGGAGCTACCGGAGTCGGCCGTCGCGCCCTCGATGTCGCTGCTGCGGGATCTGCACATGACGTCGATCCAGGTGGTGGACGCGGTCGGTGCGGTAGCCACCCGCATCGGCAAGCAGCCACCGGCCACGCCGCTCTCGCTCAGCGACGCCACCGTGGGCGAAGCCGCCAACGTACTCACCGATCTCCCCTCGGCCACTGACACCGCCAAACCCGCCACGCCCACTGGCGTGCGCGGCTGGGTGCGCCAGTTCGAGCCAATATGGCTGCCGTTCGAGCCACCAGCCACCGCCAACAGCCACGTCGCCCCTGGCCCGGGCGATCTCCGCACCGTCACGCTGCCGGATGATGCCAGCGCGGCCGACGTCGCCGCGCTACTGACCGAAATCACCGACCACCCACCCCAGACGCTCCGCGTCGTCCACACCGGACACCCCGCCGCCACCGGCATCGGCAGGAGCATCGCGGCGGAGCTTCCCGACTGCCAGGTCATCGTCCTCGAACGTCCGGACAGCCCCAGGGACCCAGGCGACGCCGGGCTCGGCCACCCGGACCGCTACCTCGAACTCCGCACCAGACCCGACGGCACCCTCCAACGCGCCGCGCTCAACGCAAGGCCACCCCAGCCACGTGACCACGAGCCCCGACTGCCCGACGGTGTCTGTCTAGTCACCGGCGGCATGCGCGGCATTACCGCCTACACGGCCGCCGAACTCGCCGCGGACGCCACCACCCTCGTGTTCGTCGGCCGCACCCCGGCCGACGATCCCGACATCACGGCGGCCCTACGCGATCTCGCCAACAGCGGCCAACCCGACGTGCACTACCTGCGCTGCGACGTCACCGACCCCGTATCCGTGCGGCAGATGCTCACCGAAGCACGCACGCACGGGACGCTCACCGGCATCATCCACGGCGCGGGCGTCAACGAACCCCGCACACTCGACGACGTCACCGCCGACTCGTTCGCGGCCACCCTCGCACCGAAGGTCGACGGCCTGCGAATCCTGCTCGACGAGCTCGGCACCGACCACGACCTGCGGTTGCTGCTCGGCTTCGGCTCCATCATCGGCAGGCAGGGACTCGCCGGGCAGGCGGAGTACTGCATCGCCAACGATTGGCTCCGTCACGACATCGAAGCCTGGGCGCAAACGCACCCACATTGCCGGACGCACCTGCTGGAGTGGTCGGTGTGGTCCGGCGTCGGCATGGGTGTGCGCCTCGGCGTGCTGGACAGCCTCCGCAGGCAGGGCGTCCAGCCCATCGGGATCCGCGAGGGTGTTGACGCGCTCCGCGACGTGCTCGCCGACCCGCACGCCCCCGTCACCGTGCTGATCACCGCCCGATTCCCCACCACCGCCACGCTGCACCTCGCCGCCGAGTCCGCACCGTTGCTGCGGTTCGGTGAGCACGTCCGCGCTCGCGTGCCCGGCGTGGAAGCCATCACCGAGGCCGAACTGTCGCTGGGCTCCGATCCCTACCTCGACGACCACCGCATCGACGGCACGCCTGTCCTACCGGCCGTGGTGGCGATGGAGGCGATGGAGGCGATGGCGCAGACGGCGTCGCATGTGGACACGGTCTCGCTGCCGATCTCACTGGCGAACGTGGAGTTTCGCGCTCCGATCACCCTTAGCGGGCCCGACACGACCACCATCCAGACCGCCGCACTGTCCGACGCGCACGGCATCGACGTCGTCGTCCGAGACAGTGCCGACACGACCGGCACCGACCGGTTCAGTGGCACCCTCGTCACCGCGCCCGAATCGCCCGTACCTCAGCACCGCAGCGATCAACCACCACCGTCGCCGGATGCCGGGCCGCACGAGTGCTACGACACGACGTTCTTCCACACCGGACGGTTCCGCAGACTGCTGCGCTACGACCTGCTCTCGGCCTTCCGGGTGCGGGCCTGGATCCGCACCGAACAGGGCAGCGACGTCCAGCCGTGGTTCTCCCAGTTCCACAGTGGACGCCTACTGCTCGGTGATCCTGGCGCGCACGACGCCACCCTGCACGTGCTGCTCGCGTGCGTGCCTCACCGCCGTGCGCTGCCCGTCGAGGTCGAACGAGTGACGGTGTGGCGGGAACCGACCGGCGTGCTGCGCGTCGACGCCGTTGAGACGTCACATACCCACGACGACTACGTCTTCGACGTCGTGCTGAGCGAACCTGATGGGACCGTCGTGGCGCACTGGCAAGGCCTGCGACTACGCGCCACAACTCCACCGCGGCGCAAGGGCACGCTGCCGGTGCGGCTGGTCGGGCCATGGTTGTCACGGCGGCTCATCGAGTGCGGACTACACGACCACGTCGAACTGGTCACCACACCTGGCCGCAGGAAGTTCGGCGCGGCCACCGCCATCTTGCAGCAACTCACCGGGGCATCCGCGGGACACAACCTCGCGGGAGCGCCACGTGTCGACGGCGCCCACGCCAGCGCTAGCTACGCCCACAACACGCTGCTGCTCGGCGTCGCCGACGACCCGATTGGCGTCGATTGGGAGTCCGTCCCCGCCACCCCGGCACACGCGGGCGCGGTGCCTTGCGACGCCGCCGACCATCCCGTCGCCGAACTGCTCGCGGACAAACTCGGCGAGGACCCCACACTCGCACGCCTGCGCGTGTGGACCGCACGGGAAGCGCTGTCCAAACTCGGTTACGGGCAAGGCGAATCGCTGCGAATCGATCGGATCACCGAAGACGGTTTGACGATCCTGCGCGCCGGTTCGGATCACGTCGTGACCGCCAAGGTGCACACCACCGACGCCCGTGGCGCGCAGGTCAAGGTGACGGCGGTCGCGTGCCCAAGGGAACGGAGACCATGAGCCATTACCGCTACCGGCACATCGTCACGTTCGACGAGACCAACCTCGTCGGCAACGTCTATTTCGCGCACTACCTGCACTGGCAAGGCCACTGCCGGGAACGGTTCCTCGCCGACCACGCGCCAGGCGTGCTCAAGGACGTCGCTCACGGTTCGCTCGCCCTGGTGACGGTGTCCTGCGCGATGACCTACCACGCCGAGTGCTACGCCCTGGACGAGATCGACGTCGCGATGTCGTTGCGGGCGGCCAGTGGCAACCGCATCGTCATGGACTTCGACTTTCGTCGCTCGGGCCAGCTCACCGCACAAGGTACGCAGACGGTCGCCTGCATGCGCCGTGACGACCACGGCACCACGCCGACGGAGATCCCCGACGAACTCGCGAGGGCACTACGGGCGTTCAGTGACTGACCATTGACAGGCAAGTCGTCACTTGCCTATGGTCTGCCGTGTGAGCGACATCTTCAAGGCACTCTCCGACCCCACGCGCCGGGCGATCTTGGATGAGCTCACCGACCGCAACGGACAGACCCTGTTCGAGATCTGCGCGCGGCTGACGACCAAGTACCAACTCGGCTCGTCCAGGCAAGCGATCTCGCAACACCTCGACATGCTCGAAACCGTCGGACTCGTCATGACCCGGCGCGAAGGCCGCTACAAGTACCACTACCTCGACGTCACGCCACTGGAGCCAATCGTCGACCGGTGGCTGACACCCAACCGAAGGAACACGCCATGAGGATCACCATCACCAGTGTCTTCGTCGACGACCAGGACAAGGCGCTCGACTTCTACACCAACGTCCTCGGATTCCAGAAGAAACACGAGGTCCCTCTCGGCGAGGACCGGTGGCTCACCGTCGTGTCCCCCGAGGACCCCGACGGCCCCGAACTCCTCCTCGAGCCCGACGGACACCCCGCCGTCAAGCCGTACAAGTCGGCCCTTGTCGACGACGGCATCCCCTGCACCAGCTTCGCCGTCGACGACATCCAGGCGGAGTTCACCCGGCTCCGCGACCTCGGCGTCACCTTCACCCAAGAACCACTCGAGATGGGGCCTGTCACCACCGCCGTCCTCGACGACACCTGCGGCAACCTCATTCAGATCGCCCAGCACCACGGATGATCGCTTATCCCGGCCCGCTATGCGCCCGGTGTGACAAGAAAATGTTCCTGATGTCCGGTTTCAGTTGTCACAGCGGGCGTGAAGCTGGGCGAACCAGAGACGTGACCGTGCCCAACGCCATTCGGCACGTCGCGGCCGACGCGGCCGGCCGAAGCTGCCCTCACCGGTACACGGCGGCGTCCTCCCAGCTCCCGGTGTCGCTGAGGCGTTTCGCGAAGCAGTCGTCCGCTGGGAACCCCTCGGCATCGCACCACTGGTTCGCCTCGTCGGGGCTGGCGAACGGCACCGCGAACACCGTGACGAAGTAGTTGTCGAACCGGAAAATCGGATAGTCGCCAGACCACAGCAGGCGAGCCTCGGGGTAGCGTTCACGCAGGTCGTGGTGGTTGGCGAGGATCGCGTCGGCGTCGTAGGTCGTCCCGTCGACGACGAGCCCTTCGGACTTGGCCGACAACTGCGGCACCCAACTCCCGAGCAATCCTCGCACGTCGGCCTCGTCGCCGTCGAGGATCGCGGCCAGTTCCTCGGCAGCCGTCGGCGGCTCCTCGGTGAAGCCACTGTCAGACGTCGTCTCCCCCGTATCCGCACGACTATCGGCACCGTTGAACCACCCAGCCTGGTCACCCCACCACCAGGTGCCGAGCGCCGCGACAAGGAGCAGCGCGACGCCGACAAGGGCCGGCACCAGGAGGCGACGGCGACCGCGCGTCACCGATGTGGTGGACGTCGTGCCGGGGTCCGCGTCGACCGGCGCGGGCTGCGGCACGGTCAGCGGCTCGGTGCGCTGCGGACGTCCCGAGCCGTCGTCGGCGGGCACGGTCACGCGCTGCGTCGTGGCTGCCGGCGTCACCGGCGGTTGGGGATGTCGGGCAGGCGGAGGGGCGGCCGGGGCTTGCCACTGCCTCGGCGGTGCGAGCGCACCGGCGGCGAGCCAGGACGCGCCGATCGCGACGGCGTGTTTCGGGTGGGCGTCGACCGCGACCGGCCTGCCGAGCTCGGACCCGACCAGCTGCGAGACCAGCGGCATCCGCGAGGCACCACCGACCAGGAGCACCGAGTGCAAGTCGTTGGCCGCTACGTGCGCGGACTCCAGCGCCCGCCGCAGCGCCTCGATCGTGCCGTGCAGCATCGGCCGAACCGTGGTTTCCAGTTCCTCCCTGGTCAGTCGCACTTCGGTAGACGTGTTCGGCAGCAGCACCGGAATCGTGGCATCGGTGTCCGCGGACAGCGCCTCCTTCGCCTCGACGCACTCCTGCTTGAGCCGCGCGACAGCGGTCAGGTCGGCGGGGTCGTCCTCGTCCAGGTCGTCAAGGGTGTCACCGAGCGTTCGGCTGACGTGGTCGAAGACAGCGGCGTCGATGTCGATGCCGCCGAGTTGCTCGACGCCTTCCGGCCTGCCGAGGATCTCGAACCCCGACGTCCGTTTGCGCAGCACCGTGGCGTCGAAAGTGCCACCGCCGAGGTCATACACCGCGACCACCGAGCCAGGGTCGACCCGCTGCTCGTGGGCGTAGAAGACGGCCGCGGCTTCGGGTTCCGTGGTGAATCGGAACGGCTGGCTCAGCCCGGCGATCCGGACCGCCTGGTGCATCCGGTCGCGTTTAAACGGGCCCCAGTTGGCGGGGTGCGAGAGGCAGACGTGCGCCGGTGGCTCGCCCTGACGTGCGCTGACCTGCTCGACCACGGCGGCGATGAGCTTCGCGACCAGTGCCTCCGGGGAGTACGGCGTGCCGCCGAGCAGGATTGGGACGCTGTCACCGATACGACGTTTGAACTCGCGCGCCACACGCTGCGGCTCGCTCAGGGCTCGTCGTTGTGCGGTCTCGCCGGTCAGCACGGTCTCGTCCTCGCGCACCAGCACGATCGACGGGATCGCGGCGGTCTTGTCACCAAGCGGGAAGATCTCCGCGCGCCCGTCGCGCCAGACCGCCGCTGCCGTGTAGGTCGTGCCGATGTCGATGCCGAGCCCGTACATCAGTGCTCCCAACCGCTGACCGCCGAGCCTGGCGGAACGCCCAATTTCTCCGGTTTGACGGTACTCGACAGCAGCGTTCGGTGGGACCCGGTCGTCGCGGGCGGCTACCTCGCGTCGAGCAGGCCGTCCCGGACCGCGCGCAGTGCCGTAGCGAGCTGTGTGACACCAGGTTCCTCGATCGGAAAGTGCCCGCAGCCTTCCAGCAGCACCAACGACGTCGGACCGGCGATGCGTTCGAGAAAACGGATGCTCAATTCCGGCGGCGTCCACTGGTCCGCCGCCGGGTGCACCAAGGTGACGGGCGCGGCATCGAACGTCTCCGGCCGGGTGTGCTGGAACGTCAGATAACTCGCGAGTAGTCCGATCGGCACTCGGGTACCGCCGCCCTTCGGGTCCGTGGCACACAGCCGTGACAGCGCGTGGTTCGCGCTCATGCGACGCATGTTGACCAGCCATTTGATCGGCACCCTGACCTGCCCGACCACACGATCGAGCGGGCGCAGGACGGTTGGCCCGTACCGCCCGGCGACGCGGAACCGTGCCGCGGCAGCGCGAGCGTCGGCGTCTGACGGATCGAGCAGGCAGGTCGCGACCACGGCGTCGGCCAGCCGCGTGCGGGCCGCGACCTCGTACGCCAGCATCCCTCCCATACTCGCGCCGAACAGCACGAGCGGGCGATCGTCGTGACGATGTTCGGCGGCGACGAGATCGCACAGCAGCTCCAGCCACGTCTCGTAGCGGACCCGTGCCGGGTCAGGCTCGATCGTGCCGCCGTACAGCGGCAGGTCAGGAAACGCCAGCTCGACGTCGTCCCCGGAAATGAGCGCCGCGAGCGGCCACAACGCGCCGGAGTAACCACCGGCACCGTGGATACCAATCATCCGAACGTCGGCGGACGCGTTGTCCGACCGTGCGATGTGGACACGCCTGCCGCGCCAGTCCCACCACGTCGACCGTGGCTGGCTCCAGGTGGCGCACGGGAGAAACGCCGCGTAGTTTTCGCTGTTCACAGGCATAATCGTCGCCATAGCCAACGGGCGTTGACAACTCGCGTTAGGAGTGCCGTGGCCGGACCCCGCAAAACGCCGTCCCAGCAGCGGTCGCGCTTCACCTACGACACCATCCTGGAAGCGGCTGCTCGCGTTTTCGACCGCGACGGCCTAGCGGCGACGACCAATCGGATCGCCGAGGTCGCGGGCGTGTCGGTCGGGTCGCTGTATCAGTACTTTCCGAACAAGCACTCGATTCTGCACGAGCTCGCGCTCCGGCATCTCGACCACGCCGAAGCCGAGTTCGCCGCCGCGCTCCAGCGTTTTCGGGTCACCCGCCCGAGCCTCGAGTCGGTAGTGACCGAACTCGTCGGGCTCGCCGTCCGGGAGAACACGCCGTTCGCACTCGCGCACCGGTTGATGCGCGAGCACGCGCCTCGCACGCCGGAGTTGACGGAGCGCTTCGAGCGCCTGACGACCCTCCTCGTCGACGGATTGTCCGACGTTCTTACGTCGTCGGCGGACGAACGAGCAGAGCTTCGACCACGGCTCCAGTTGGCCATCGCCGCGCTCGACGGGCAGGTGCACCAGATCGTGCTCGACGCGGCCACGCCGGAGGAGCGTGGCGCTCGGACGGCATTAGCCGTCGAGCACTGCCTGCGCGCGCTCACTGCTGATCGCGCGCCGCGGCGGTAGCGTCGAAGCATGACTAGCGCGGAGCTGCTCACGGATGCGTTCGACAGGGTGCGACAGATCGTCCATGACGTCGTGGACGGGCTCAGCCCTGACCAGCTGGCATACCGCATCGACGACGACGACGCGAACTCGATCGGCTGGCTGATCTGGCACCTCACCCGTGTCCAAGACGATCACGTCGCCGACCTCGCGGGTACCGAGCAAGCATGGACGTCGCAGGGCTGGATCGAGCGATTCGCGCTGCCGTTCGACGAAGCCGACATCGGATACGGACACAGCAGCGAGCAGGTTGCCGCCGTGCGCGTTGAGTCGCCGGACCTGTTGACCGACTACCACGATGCTGTGTACGAGCAAACGATCGCCTATATCAGCACGCTGAGCGACGACGACCTGCCACGGGTCATCGACGAGTCGTGGGACCCGCCCGTCACGGTCGGCGTGCGGCTGGTCAGCGTCATCGGGGACGACATGCAGCACGCGGGTCAAGCGGAGTTCATCCGGGGCATTCTCGAACGCCGCTGAGCCACGAGACCCCTCAGGGCGCCGCGAGAATCCCTTGACCTTAAGTCGACTAGAGGTCCGAGACTGTTGGGTGCTGGAGGAACTCCGGCCGAGCCGGTACCGGGTCATCGTCGGTCAGGAGGACGCCGAGCGACTCGACCTGTCGGCAGGCATGCCCGCCGACATGCTCGTCTGGCTGGCCCGCGCCCGGCGACTCTGACATCGGAGTTGTCCGGGCGTGCCGAGACGAGGAAGATGATCGGGTGGGCGCCGACGAGGTGCGCGACGGAGTGTCGCTGACGAATCTGGACCAGCCGCTGTTCGACGGCGCTCAGGCGACCAAGCGTGACCTGGTCGACTACCTGGACGCGGTGCGCGACCGGATCATCCCAGTGCTCGCGGACCGGGCGCTGTCGGTGATTCGAGTGTTGCGCGGACAGCAGCCGTTCATGCAGAAGAACGTCCCGAAGTACACACCATCGTGGGTGCGCACCGTGCCGCTGTGGGCGGAGACCTCACAACGCGAGGTGCGCTATGCGCTGTGTAATGACCGCCGCACGTTGCTGTGGTTCGCCAACCAGCGTGCCGTGGAGTACCACCCCACACTGATCCGCGACCAGCGCGTGACCCACGTGGTGCTCGACCTCGACCCACCCAACGACGACTTCCGCGCGGTCGTCGACACCGCCTACCTGGTGCGCCAGGCGCTCGCGGACGCCGGTCTGGCGGGGACGGTCAAGACCAGCGGCGCGAAGGGCCTGCACATCGTCGTTCCGGTCGAGGCGGATACCGCGATCGACGACGCGGCCGCGGCCACCCGCGCGATCGCCGCCCGGGCCGAACGGCTGGACCCCGCGCTCGCTACCACCGCCTACATCCGGGAAGACCGTGGCGGCAAGGTCTTCCTCGACTCGACACGAGCAGGCGGAGCGACGGTGGTGGCGGCCTACAGCCCTCGGGTGCGGCCGGGCACGCCCGTGTCGTTTCCGGTGGACTGGGCCGATCTGGACCAGATCACGCCGAATGACTTCACCCTGCACACGGCGGTCAGGCTGCTCGCCGACCGTGACCCGTGGGCGGAGCGCATGCCGGACCCGCAGCGGCTGAGCGCCGAGCTGGTCGAGGAGGGTCACGCGATCCCGGTAGCCAGGGTGCAGGCGATGCACGAGGGCAAGCGACGTGCCCGCGCTCGCCGCACCTGACGTCGTTGTGCGGTGACTCCCTCCCGCAGTTCGGAGTAGCCGTCGACCTGGCCATGTCGACCGACCATAACGGCTGGAACACACCTTCTTCGGCGATGCTCAGCAGGGTGTCGCACAGCAGCGGCTTGAAAAGCACGCAGGTGTCGAGCAGCGCCCTGAACATCAGCCCAGGTTATCGCGCTCGGCAGATGTCGAAAGGCGCTCGATCGTGGCATCTTCGGGAAGGTCGTACATACCAGCGTCTTCGGCGTCCCGCACCATCTCATCCAGACCTGGCGCTCTGGCTCGCTGCATTCGCTGCTGGTAGGCGAGGACATCGTCGAGCCGCACCTTACGATGCCGTGCTGGCTGCTCGTAGGGAATCTCGCCCGCTTCAAGCAGCCGAACCAACGTCGGCCTCGAGACGCCGAGGAGGTCAGCCGCCTCGCTGGTGGTGAGCACAGTGTGCGTCGGAGCGACCGTGATGGCGAGCCCGTCCGCCAACGACTTCACGACATCGCGCAACACTTCGAACAGCTCCTCGGGCAGGTCGATGCGGCTCCCGTCAGAAGCAATCAAGGCAGGTGTACGCACCTGTTCCTCAGTGCCGAGAGCACCGAGCAGTTCGAGTAGGCGCTGCGGCTGCTCGGGTGGCATGACCGTACGACCGGTGGAACTCATAGCTCCACCGCACCCTTAAAACGAACAAAACGAAAGCTAGAAGTACGGCGTCGTGACGCGCTCACCTCCACAGTCACCCCGCGAACCGCAGTGCCGACGCGCCGCCGACCACCGGCAGTGACACGCTGCTCCGGCCGGGCGTCACGCTTAGCTCGGTCCCTGGCTTCGGTCGCAGGGTGTAGCGCATGTCGGTGGACACCACGACGAGTCCGATCCGGCTGCCCGCGTCGAAGACGTAGTCCTCGGCCTGCATATCCCAGCGGAACGTGTAGTTCCAGCCCTGATGGATCGGCACGCTGACGTGGTCGGCGAAGCGGTTTTGCGGATCCATCCAGCCACGCGTCACCATCACCGGTTCCCGGTCGCTGCCGGCGGGCCCGTAGTCAACCAGCACCGCGGTCAGGTTCGCGGCGTACCGGTTGTCCACCGACGCCCGCAGCGACACCCTCGGCGTCCCGCTCAAGTGGACGTCGTCAGCCAGCGGCGGCGAGACGTAGGCGAGCCGGTTCGGGTGCGCGGTGTCCGGGTCGGGCAATAGCTCCGTGTCGGTGTCCAGTTCACGACCCCGATCGACGAAGCTCTGCCTCGGCGCGTCGACGTCCCGCCGCGTGCCTAGGCTGCCGGGCTCGGTCGCGCTGGACGCACCTAAGTGCAGGCGCGCCTGCCTAGTGCCCGGTGCGGGCCAGGAATCGTACCGCTCATAGGTGTCGTCCGGGCGGTGCACCGTCGCCGTGGGTTCGTCCATGATTCCGTTGTCGACACCGAACAGCCAGTGGTCCATCCACCGATGCAGCGTGTGCAGGAACGTGTCGAAATCCGGCGGCCACCGGTGCCCGCCCGAATGCAGCCAGATCTTGCGCGGCACGCCGCTCGCGGCGAGCCGCTGCCACCAGGGTGCGAACGCGTTGGTCATGACGTTGTAGTCCTCAAGCCCGTGCACGAGGAACACGCTCGCGTCGACCCGATGCGCTCGGGGCTGATAGTTCCGATGACGCCAGAACGCGCTGTAGTCGCCGGTCTCCCGGTCCTGTTCGCGCCGCAGCTCCTCGATCACGTGCGCGCACTTCTCGGCCCGCTTCTCGCCCTGCGTGAAGATCGCCAGCACGTCGGTGTCCTCGCCCTGGTAGGCGTTCTCCCCCACACCGGACTCGGCCGAGTGCGGCGCGCGGACCAGACCGTTGGCGCGGTAGTAGTCGTACCAGTTCGAGATCGCCGCGATCGGCACGATCGTGCGCAGCCCGTCCACGCCGGTGGTGGCCACCATGTTCGGCAGCGTGCCGTTGTAGGAGACGCCCATCATGCCGACGTCACCGGTCGTCCAGTCCGCTTCCACCGGCTCGCCGTCCGCCGTCCACGCCTTCGCGCGCCCGTTGAGCCAGTCGATGATCGCCTTGGTGCCCTGCGTCTCCTGCCGATCGCCGACGGTCGGACAACCATCGGAGAACCCGGTGCCGATGCTCTCGCCGAGCACGACCGCGTATCCGCGCGGCACCCAGTAGTCGTCGAGCCACCCCGGCAGATCCGGCGTCGCCTTCGGCTGCCCGGCCCGCGCCGACATCGTCTTGGTACCCGCCACGCGGCGATGTCCAGGCCGGATGCTCTCCTGCGGCAGTTCGTCGACGTCGACGTCGTGGTTCGGGGCGCCGTTGACGTCGTACCGGTACGGGCTGTGCTCGAAGATCACCGGCACCTTGATGCCATCGGACTCAGTCTCGCCCGGCCGCGACAGCTTGAGGCGCACCCGGTCGCGCTTGCCGTCGCCGTCACTGTCCACTCTGGTCTCGACGAAGACCGTCTCCTCGATGGCGTCATCGCGGGAGAACCGAGGCTGACTCACGCCGTTCTCGATCTCCAGCCACGACGGCGGTGTCGGGGTGTCGTCAGGGGATTCTCTGTCCGCTGACGCCGCGGGGGCGATGGTGACGGCTGTGGTGGCGGCCGCGACCAGCGCGATGAACGCTCGTCGACACTGTCGCATGAGGACCTCCGTCTGCCTTGTGGGCGCACGCGAGCGACGGCAGAGTAGCGGCGGCGCTCGGCGCGGCGGGACCGACTTTCGTCGGGAATCCCAAGCCGGAGCGGCGAATGGACGTCGACGTCGGGCCCAAGTTGAGAGGTCGGGGCGAGTTGCGACGTCTAGCACAGGCTAGTTGATCAGCTTCCCCTGCCTTAGCACCACCAGAACCCGTCAAAAAGGACACGAGGTGGTCACAGCACAGGGGGAGTTGATCGACTCCGACGTCAGCGGGTGCGACCGCGAGCGAGGCGGTCCATCGGGCCGGACGGCGACACCACGCGGAGCCCGCGCGGCGACACTGCGGGGAGGGACGGCGTCTGTAGCGGCGGCGCTATCCCGCCAGCGGCGCGCGGTGCTGGACCGCGTACGTCGGACCGTGGTGGTCCCGCACGCTGCTCATCAGCACGACCTCGTCCGCCTGCCAGCGCGGGCCGCGGTAGTCGGCCAGGGCCGCCGCGATGCGACGGGCGGGACGCTGCGCCGAGCGACGCTTCCACCGGGCCAGCGTCAGATGAGGGTGGAACGGTTTCGCGTCGCCACCCGGCCCCCGAAGCGCGACCGCCAGCGCTCCCAGCGCCTCGACGTCGCCCTGGACACCGGCCCACAGCACGCCGGTGAACGTCCCGGCACCGGCCAGCCCGAGCCCCAGTGGGCCGTGCCCGCGCACCTGCTCCGCAACGAACCGCGTCCGCTCCCCAAGGTCAGCCTCCCCGTAGAACGCGAGCGTCAGATGCCACAACGGCCGGCCGGACCAGCGCAACGGAGAGTCGGGCGAACGGACGTCGAGGCGCGTCAGTTCGGCGTCCAGCGCGTCCAGCACCTCGGGCGGCGGGACGATCGCGGCGAACAGGCGCATCTCAGGTGGCGCTCTTCCCCGCCCTGCGGAGCAGATCCGCGATCGCGGGGAAGTCGTTGTCCAGCCGGGCCGCCGCGTCGACGAGGTTCTCGTCCTCCGCGACGTCGCGCAGTGCGGCGAGCAGGGTCTGCTCTTCGACACCGGGGTGCACCGGCACGGTGTCCCTGCCGACCGTCGGGTTGGAGTCCTTGACGTCTTGCATCGCGGCGTCGATCGCCGCCTGATCCCCCGAAGCGACGCCTGGCGTGAGGATCTTGCGCTCAAGCATGATCAACCGGGCGAGCACGGCAGGATTGCCGATCTTCGCGCGGCGCCCACTCATCACCTGACTGAGCATCGGCGCGCTGATCCCGAGCACATCGGCGAGGAAGGCTTGCGAAACGTCGAACGCCTTGACGAGCCGCCGAACCCGGTCGCCGAGCGGCTCCCCGTACCACTGGCGCTGCAGCTCGATGTTCTTCTGGATGCTGTTGTTGTCTTCCACGCCTGCACTCCCCTATTGGCCGCGACGACATACCCAGATACTGCATCCTGCCGCATCAGCTCGTTCGCCGGGCGGAAACGTCTCACCCGTTCGCACACGCACTCACGAAGATTCGAGAATCTCTCGCGTTTGCTGGACGTCGTCGCTGATCTGGTCGACCAGTTCCTCCACCGAGGAGTAGCGAACCATGTCACGCAGGCGGGCGACGAAGTCGAGCGAGGCGTGCTGGCCGTAGAAGTCCTCGTCGACGTCGAGTACGAACGCCTCGACGCTGCGCTCCCTGCCCGAGAACGTCGGGTTGCTGCCCACCGACACCGCCGCCTTCAGCCGCTCGCCGGGACGTCCCGAGCTGGTGAACCAGCAGCTGTACACCCCATCGGCCGGGACCGCCGCGTAACGCGGGATAGACAGGTTCGCCGTCGGATACCCGAGATCCTGGCCCCGCCCGTCACCGCGCACGATGATGCCTTCCAGCCGGTGCGGCCTGCCCAGCGCGGCGGCAGCGGCCTCGACGTCGCCCGCGTCGATGCAGGAGCGCACATACGTCGAGGAGTAGGTGATCTCACCTTCCACCGTCTGTCCCCCCGCGTGGCCGCCTTTGACCGACGCCCCCTGCAGCTCGGCGCCGTGCACGACGTAGCCGAACCGGGTACCGAGCTCACGCAGCAACGCGACGTCACCAGCCGCCTTCGCCCCAAAGGTGAAGTTCTCCCCCACCAGCACCACGGCGGCGTGGAGCTTGTCGACCAGGATCTCGTGCACGAACTCGTGCGCGGTGACCTTCGACAGCTCCAGCGTGAACGGCAGCACGGCGAAGACGTCGACGCCCAGCTCCTCGATCAGCTCCGCCTTACGACGCAGCGTGGTCAGCTGCGCGGGATGGCTGCCCGGCCGGAGGACCTCGGAGGGGTGCGGGTCGAACGTGAGCACCACGCTGGGCAGCCCCCGCTCGCGGGCGACCTCGACGGTGCGCCGGATCAGCTCCTGATGTCCGCGATGCACACCGTCGAACACACCGATCGTCACGACGCACCGGCCCCAGTTACCGGGCAGGTCTTCCAATCCTCGCCAACGCAGCACACGCAGAGGGTAACCGTTCGACCCGCGCCGCTGATCCGACGCCCGCCGGAACGAGGTCGCCGTGTCGGGCGACCTCGCCGCACGCCTAGCAGCCTCATAGGACTGGCGGTCGAGCTCAGGCCGGAGCGAGGACTACCAGGTACTTCGCGTGACCGCCCTGGTCGGTTGCGATGGCGAGCGCGCGACCCTCCGCGTCGGCGATGCCGTAGGTTCCTGGCAGACCGGCCGCGGGTGTGCGCTGGCCGTATCGCACCGCCCGCGCGGTGGCGGCGTCCACCATGTGGACGTCGAACGCGGTGGTCACCGCCTCGTCGAGGGTGAGTGACAGGCTCGGGTCCTCCTCCAGTCGCTCCAGCGTGCGGGCCCTGGCCAGTCCGAACGGCCCGACCTCGGTGCGCCGTAACGCCGTGAGGTGACCGCCGACACCGAGCGCCGCGCCGAGGTCACGGGCGAGCGCCCGCACGTACGTGCCGGACGAGCAGTCCACCAGTGCGTCGATCTCCAGGCGTGGCTCGGTGCGCAGCGCGAGCCGGTCGAAGCGGTGCACGGTGACCGGGCGGGCGTCCAGCTCGACCCGCTCCCCCGCTCGCACCTTCGCGTAGGCGCGCTCCCCGTTGACCTTGACCGCGCTGACCGCGCTCGGGACCTGCTGGATGTCGCCGGTCAGGTCGGCGATCGCCTTGTCGATGTCAGCCTCGGTGATCGCGGCGAGCGCGTCAGGATCGGCCTGGGTGAGCGCCTCGCCCTCGGCGTCGTCGGTGGTGGTCGACGCGCCCAGGCCGATGGTGGCCAGGTAGCTCTTGCGATCCAGCGCGAGGTGCCCGAGCAGCTTCGTCGCGCGTTCGACGCCGATCACCAGCACGCCGGTGGCCATCGGGTCGAGCGTGCCCGCGTGGCCGATCTTGCGGGTGCCCATGATCCGGCGCATCCGCGCGACGACGTCGTGTGAGGTCATCCCGTCCGGCTTGTCGACGATCACCAGACCGGGTGGTGGTGCGGGCTTGTTACCGCGCTGCTTGCGTGACACGCAGTGCAGGGTAACGGCGTGGTGGTGCGGGGCGGCGGGTGCGTGGCACCGCGCGGGTCAGTCGTGGTCAGTCGCGAGCAACCCGGCGAGGTGATCGAGGGCGGCCTCCGCTCCGTCGCCGTCCGCGGTGAGGACGACGTCGTCGCCGTGGCGCGCGCCGAGGGACATCACACCCATGATGCTGTCGGCGGCGATGGCGGTCGCCTGGTCGGTGCCGTCCTTACGGATGGTCACCTTCACCGGCTGAGCGGCGGCCGCCCGCACGAACAGGGCGGCGGGGCGGGCGTGGAGGCCGACCGCGCTGGCGATCGTGACGGTTCGTTCGGGCATGGGAACTCCTGACTGGTCGATAGGTGCTGGGTGACGCTGGGCGGTCAGGTGCCGAGGGCGGCGCGCGCACGCCGTCGAGCATCGGCGGGATCGGTTGCCTCGACGGCGATCCGGGCGAGGTGCTGGCAGTCGTCGTAGGAGACAGCGGCGAGTGAGGCGGCTACCGCGGGGATGGCGCGAGCGCTCATCGAAAGGCTGGTGACACCGAGGCCGACGAGCACCGCCGCGAGCAGCGGGTCCGAGGCCGCCTCGCCACACACCCCGACGGGCTTGCCCGCGCGCCGACCCGCCGCGCCGATCAGCTCGACCAGCTGGAGCAGGGCGGGCTGCCACGGATCGGTCAGCTCGGCGAGTTCGCCAAGCTGACGGTCGGCGGCGAGGGTGTACTGCGCGAGGTCGTTGGTGCCGATGCTGACGAAGTCGCAGGCGGCCACGACGGCGTCCGCGGTCACGGCGGCGGACGGAACCTCGACCATGACACCCACTGTGCGCAGGTCATGCGCACGTGCACGCTCCGCGAACGCCGCGGCCTCGATCGCGGTGGCCACCATGGGTGCCATGACCCAGACCTCGGCGTCAGTCCCGAGCGCGGCGGCGGAGATCGCCCGCAGTTGGTCGTCCAGCAGCGACGGCGTGTGACGGGCAGTGCGCAACCCCCGGACCCCGAGCGCGGGGTTCGGTTCCCCTTGCGCGGTCAGGAACGGCAGCGGCTTGTCCGCGCCCGCGTCGAGCGTGCGGACGACGACCTTGCGTTCCGGGAACTGGGAGAACACCGACCGGTATGCGGTGACCTGCTCGTCGAACGACGGTGGCTCGGTGCGGTCGAGGAAGCAGAACTCGGTGCGGAACAGGCCGATCCCCTCGGCACCGACGTCGACGGCGGCCGACGTCGACCGCGGGTCACCGACGTTCGCCAGCAGCGCCACGGGAAACCCGTCGGAGGTCTGCCCGTGCCCCGCGAACGGCCCGGGCAGGGCGGCGGGTGGGGCGTCGCCGGGGACGTCGGGGGCTGGGTCCGGCACGACGACGCTGTCCGTGCCATCCACCAGCACCGGCGTCCCGTCCCGCAGGTCGGTGATCCCTCGGGCCGCGACGACCGCGGGCAGGCCCAGCGCCCTGGCGAGGATCGCCGTGTGGCTGGTGGGCCCACCCTCCTCGGTCACGAGGGCGAGCACGGCCTCCGCGTCAAGTGTCGCGGTGTCGGCAGGAGCGAGATCCCGCGCCACCAGCACGAACGGCTCGGGGTGGGTCGGGATGCCCGGTGCCTGCGTGCCGTCGAGCGCGGCGATGATGCGGTCGCGGACGTCCCGCACGTCGCGGGCCCGCTCGGCGAGATACCCACCGGCGGCCGTGAGGGTCCGCGCGACGTCCTCCGCCGCCTCCCACACGGCTCGGGGTGCTGTCTTGCCGTGGTCGAGCACCGCGGCCCGGGCGGCGTCCGCGAGCGCGGGATCGGACGCCATCAACGCGGTCGCGTCGAGGACGTCTTTCGCCTCGCCGCTCGCTCGCCGCGCCCGTGCGGTCAGCTCCTCGGCCACGCGCGCCGCCGCTGGGGCGATGCGCGCGGCCTCTGCCTCCCGTTCGGACGGAGCGAGGATCGCCGCCGCGTCCGGTTCGGACACCGCCTCCACCATCCGGAACGCGGGACCGACGACGCGACCGGGACTCACCCCGATGCCGCTGATCCGGTTCGTCACGCCTCAGTCCCTGGCCTCGGGCGACGACTGGGTCGTAGCCTCGGTCGTGACGGACGTGGCAGACGTGTCGGGCGCGGCCTCGGCGGACTCGTCGTCTTCCCGGCCCGGGGTGCGCAGGTTCCATTTCCGGATCACGAAGCGGAAGGTCACGAAGTAGATCACCGCGTAGGCCAGCCCGATCGGGATGAGCAGCAGGGCGTTGGTCGCGAGACCGAAGTTGAGCAGGTAGTCGATGGCGCCCGCGGAGAACCCGAAGCCATGGTGGATGTCCAGCGCGTTCACGACCATCATCGACGTCCCGGTCAGCACGGCGTGCAGCACGTACAGCGGCCAGGCGACGAACATGAACGCGAATTCGAGCGGCTCGGTCACGCCGGTGAGGAACGACGTGAGCGCGGCGGAGAACATGATGCCGCCGACCACCTTGCGTTGCGACGGCCGTGCCTCGCGCCAGATCGCGAACGCCGCCGCGGGCAGCGCGAACATCATGATCGGGAAGAATCCGGTCATGAAGACGCCCGCTTCGGGGTCACCGGCGAAGAAGCGGTTGAGGTCGCCGTGCGCCTGCTCGTAGTCGCCGACGACGAACCAGACCACCGAGTTGATGATGTGGTGCAGGCCGAGTGGGATCAGCAGCCGGTTGACCACGCCGTACACGCCTGCGCCGATGACGCTGCTCCCGGTGATCCACTCGCCGAACGACGTCAGGCCCGCGTTGAATACCGGGTACAGCAGGCCGAGAACGACGCCGAGCACGAGGCCCGCGACCGCGGTGATGATCGGCACGAACCGGCGTCCACCGAAGAACGCGAGGTACGGCGGCAGCTTGATCCGGTAGAACCGCTGCCACAGCACCGCGGACAGCACGCCCATCAGAATGCCCGCCAGCACCCCGTAGTTGATCTCGATCGGGTTGTCAGGGTCGTCGGAGATGAGCGGCCCCATCTCCTGGAACACGCCGTCGAGCACGAGGAAACCGACGACGGCGGCCAGCGCGGTCGAGCCGTCGGCCTTCTTGGCGTAGCCGACCGCGACACCGACGGCGAACAGCAGCGGGAGATTGTCGAACAGCGCGCCGCCCGCGGCGCCGATCACCGCCGCGACGTTCTCCAGCACGGCGACACCGCCGAGCAGGTCGTCCTGGCCGAGCCGCAGCAGGAGCGCGGCGGCTGGCAGGACGGCGATCGGCAGCATGAGGCTGCGCCCGATGCGCTGGAACGCGGCGAGGCCCCAGATGCGGCGCCCGCCGTCGATGGAAGCTGCGGAGGACATCGGTTTCTCCTTCAGTGGTGGGGAGGGGCAGGAGTGAACGAACTGTCGAGGGACATGTGCACCCGGTAACGATCGCCGCGGTACCACGAGGTGGTGTATTCCACGGGGATGCGTCCCGCGGACGAGACACGCTGGAACGCCAGCAGCGGCGCCCCGGCGCGCACGCCGAGCATCCGGGCGTCGGCCGCGTCGGCGACCGCTGCCCAGACGGTTTGCTCGGCCGAGTCGATCGTCAGGCCGTACAAGTCGGTGAAGATGGTGTAGAGCGAGCCGGACAGGTCCTTGTCGAGCAGGTCAGGCAGCGGGCCAGGGTCATACCAGCTGTCCTCGAACGCCATCGGCGTGCCGTCCGCGATGCGCAGCCGTTCGAGGTGATACGCCTGTCCCTCCGGGGGCAGATCGAGCGCCTCGCGCACCCGCTCCGGCGGGTCGGCGAGTTCCGCGCGCAGCAGCGCGGTCGAGGGGGTGAGGCCACGGCGGCGCATGTCCTCGGTGAACGAGGCGAGGTGCAGCTGCGACTCGACCTTGGGCGGGGCGACGAACGTGCCCTTGCCGCGCACGCTGTAGAGCTTGCCCTCGCTGACCAGTTGGCCGATCGCCTCCCGCACGGTCATGCGGGACACGCCGTGCTCTGCCATCAGTTCGCGCTCGGAGGGAATCGGCGCGTCCGGCGCCAGCCGGTCATCGATCAGTTTGAGCAGAATCTCTCGCAGTTGCGCGTGTTTGGGAATGGGGCCTTCGGTAATGGCTCGCTCGGGGGCCATGTGCCGCCTCCGTGGTCGTGGGCGATGCGAGAGTCTCGACTACCGACCCCGCAGCTGGTACGGTCCAGTCCGTACCGGAAGGATGCATCCCCGACCGGGGCACGTCAAGACTTCCGCAGGGAAAAACCGAACGGAGCGCAGCAATGGCCCTGTGCATCACCGCACCCCGTGTGGTGACGGCCGGACAGGTGATCGAACCGGGATTCGTCCTGGTCAATGACGGTCTTGTCGAGCAGGTAGGCACGGGTTCACCTCCGGACGCCGACGTGGTCCTGCCCCACGGCATCCTGACCCCTGGCCTGATCGACCTCCAGCTCAACGGTGCCTTCGGCGTCGACCTGGTGGATGCCACACCGGACCAGTGGGTCGATGTCGTACGCCAACTGGTCCGTACCGGTTGCACGGCTTTCACACCCACCTTCATCACGGCGCCGGTGGACGCGCTCGTCGCGGCGCTCACCCGCTACCGGGAGGTGCGGCCGCGACTGGACGCGCTCGACAGGGCCGCGCGCACGCTCGGCGTCCACGTCGAAGGCCCGTTCCTGTCCACCAAAAGGCGTGGCGCACATCGGGAGGAGTACCTGTGCGATCCGACCCCAGAACGGGTCGAGCGCCTCATCGACGCGGGCACCGGCGGGACGCTGGCATACGTGACCCTCGCACCGGAACGGGAAGCCGCACCGAAAGCCATCACGCGGCTGCGGGAGAAGGGCGTGCGCGTGTCCCTCGGGCACAGTGACGCCACCGAAGACGTCGTGCGCGCCGCGGTCGACGCCGGCGCGTCGCTGATCACGCACCTGTTCAACGCCCAGCGTCCGTTCAGCCACCGGGATCCCGGCGTGGTCGGCGCCGCGCTGACCGATGAGCGACTGACGGCGGGCCTGATCGCCGACCTGCACCACACCGACCCCACCGCCGTGAAGCTGGCGTTCGCCGCGGCTGGCGATCGCATCGCGCTGGTCACCGACTCCGTAGCGGCGATGGGGATGCCCGCGGGCAGCTACGTGCTCGGCGGGGACCGCCTGCACGTCGAACCCGGCGGCCCGCCCCTGCGCGAGGACGGCACGATCGGCGGCTCCGCGCTGCGCCTCGACGAAGCCGTCGGCAACGCCGTCGCGTGCGGGGTTGACCTGGCTGTCGCCGTCGACGCGGCGACCCGCGTGCCCGCCGACGCACTGGGGCACACCCATCTGGGCCGTCTCACCGCGGGCGCCGCCGCCGACCTCGTCTGGCTGTCGGACGACTTCCGCACGCTCGGCACCTGGGTGGCGGGCACGCTCGCCTACACCGATCCCGACGCCCCGCCGACCAGGAGGTTCCCTCGTTGATGGCCACCGCGACCACCGTCACCCAGACCGATCCCCGCACACCAGGAGGTACCCGATGAGCAAGGCAGAACAGATCGTCAACGGCCTCGGCGGAGCGGCGAACATCGTCGAGATCGAAGCGTGCATCACCCGGCTGCGTACCGAGGTGGAGGACGCCGCGCTGGTCGATGACGCGACGCTGAAGGCAGCGGGCGCCCACGGTGTCGTGCACTCCGGCACGGTGGTGCAGGTCGTCGTCGGCCCCGAGGCCGACACACTGGCCAGCGACATCGAGGACATGCTGTGAGCATCGCCGTCGCCGCGCCGCTGCCCGGTACGGTGGTGCCGCTCGCTGACGTGCCGGACGCCGTGTTCTCCGCCGCGCTGGTCGGGCCAGGTGCCGCGATCGACCCGCTCCGAGGACCGGTGGTCGCGACCGCTCCGGTGGCGGGCAGGATCGTCAAGCTACATCCGCACGCCTTCGTGGTCGCGACCGACGACGGAGCGGGCGTGCTGGTTCACCTCGGCATCGACACCGTGCAGCTCGACGGCGAGGGATTCACCGTGCATATCACCGAAGGCGTGACCGTCGAGGCCGGCGCGCCTATCGTGAGCTTCGACGCGGCCGACGTCGAGGCGGGCGGCCGGTCACCGATGTGTCCCGTGGTGGCCCTCGACGCGGATGGCGCCGCACTCACCGACCTGCGTACCGATGGTGCCGTCGCGGCCGGGGACGTGCTCTTCGGGTGGACGTACTGAGGACGCCCGACGCCGTGTGAGCGAACGGCATTCCACGCATCCTCCGGCCGGGCTTGACGATGCCGTGCGGAGGCTACCGCCCGCTGGCCGAAGGACGAGCGGAAGCCAACTAGCTCAGGTGGTGCTTGCCGTAGCTGGGGACGTCAGCAGCGTGCCGGTTCCGCGCCTCGGCGGGCCGCTGCGCGGGCGGCTGCTGCCGTGCGGCGGTCCTGTCGGGCACACGTTGTTCGGCGCGCTGGGCCGGGCGTGCTTCCCTGCGCTCGTCCGGGTACCACTCCCTGCGCTGCGCGGGGGGACGCTGCGCGGGGGGACGTTGGGCAGGCGGACGCTGGGCAGGCGGACGCTGGGCAGGCGGACGTTGTGGCCGGGCACTGGAACGACCGTCCTGCGGGGAGGGCGGTCGCTGCGGCGGACGCCACTCCGATGCGCGCTGTGGCGCGCGAGGCACCACCGGCACCGCCGGCATACCGTCGCGCAGCTCGAAAACCGTGGTGTCTTCCCAGCAGTCGCACGGGCCGTCGTGGTGGGCGACCTGACGGGGCATGCAGCACACGGGCTCCGCGTCGACGGCGTCCGGTTCCGCCACGGGCCACGGGCCAGGGTCGGACGCGTCGTCCGGTCGCCACCCCGCGGCATGCTCACCACTGGCCGCCGCTGCCCGCCCGCGACTACCCCGAATCGCCTGCCGCTCTCCGGTTTGGCGCACCGAGGCACGCTCGCCGGTGTCGCGCGCCGCCGTCCGCTCGCCGGTCGGCTCACCACCCGGCGAACGGCGGGAGCGCCGCTCCGGCTCACGACCCGGCACCTTGACCGCCTCGTGGTAGTACGTCTGGCTCATCCGCTCGGCGATCCGCGTGCGCCTGCGGTCGCTGATCTTGCTGTTCAGCACCCACCACAGGCAGCCAAGCACCGGCGCGCAGGCCAGCGCGATCACCAAGAGGAAAAACCAGTTCATATCGACCATGATTTGCTCGATTCGGGGTCCGGCTCGGGGCGGCCGTGCGACCAGTATGGCCGACGGTGGCAGCCGACACGCCGGGAGGACTACGTAACCGGCTACGTAGGCGCGCTCGACCTGGCCTGTTGCGAGGGCACCCGATCGGCTAATCGTGCGGCGGCCATCACGTGCTCCATCAGCTTGACCAGCAGTTCCTTAGTGGACTCCCGCTCCCGGGCATCGCACAAAATCACCGGAATGAATGAATCTATGTCGAGGGCGGCGCGGATCTCGTCGACGTCGTACGGCTGGTCGCCGCCGAAGCAGTTCACGCCGACGACGAACGGCAGCTCCCGCCGCTCGAAGTAGTCGATCGCGGCGAAGCACGCGTCCAGCCGCCGGGTGTCAACCAGGACGACAGCACCGAGCGCGCCTCGCGCCAGCTCGTCCCACATGAACCAGAACCGATCCTGGCCGGGCGTCCCGAACAGGTACAACACCAGCTCGGGGTTGATCGTGATGCGACCGAAGTCCATCGCGACCGTGGTCGTCGACTTGTCCTCGATGCCGCTGACGTCGTCGATACCGTTGCTCAGCTCGGTGATGACTTCCTCGGTGCGCAGCGGCACGATCTCGCTGACCGCCGATACGAGAGTCGTCTTGCCGACGCCGAACCCGCCGGAGATCAGCACCTTCACCGCGACGGCGTCGATCGCGGGTCCCGCGACCGGGCTGGAGGGGTTAGAGCTTGCGGATACCATCGAGAACCTTCTGCATCGTGTCCATATCCGGGGCGTTGCGCACCGGCTGCCAGCCGGTCCGGTAGATGACGTAGTCGACCTCGATGAGGTCGGCGAGCATCACCTTGACGACGCACAACGGCAGGTCGATCTTCGCGGCGACCTCGGCGATCGACAGCGGGTGCTCGCACACCCAGAGCACATCGGCGTACTCCGGCTCGACGATCCGCTCGTGCACCTCGGGCCGCACCGAAACGACCAGCGTGACGAGATCGAGGCCGTATCGGTTGTCCCTGGTTCTGCCGCGGGTCAGCGCGTACGGCCGAACCAACGGGCCTGCCGCGTCGTCGAACCAGACCTCGTCTCTGCTCGCCATCGGCGTCCTCATGACGCCTTCGCGTCGACCCGCTCGCCCTGGGGATTACGCGGCGTCGTCGCGAGCGCGGCGCCGACCCGTTTGACAAGCAGGTTCATCTCGTAGGCCACCAGACCGAGGTCGGCGTCGGCCTCGGTGAACAGCGCGAGACACGCGCCTCTGCCAGCGGCCATGACCAGCAGATACCCGTGTTCCATCTCGACCATCGTCTGCCGCACCTCGCCGAAGCCGAAGTGCCGCCCGGTGCCGCGCGACAGGCTCTGGTACGCCGAGGCGACCGCGGCGAGATGTTCGGCGTCCGGCCGCGTCAGGCTCTGCGAGCGCGCCATCAGCAGCCCGTCCGCCGAGAGCACGACCACCCTGTCCACGTCGACGACCCGCTCGACGAGATCGTCGAGCAACCAGTCCAGATCGGTCGACCGCGATGTGACCGTCATGTGTTCACCTCTCTCAGTTGTGCCCGTTGAGGCTGACTTCCGTGGTGCGACCACGGAGGTTCCCCTGCTGTAGCGCCGCCATCACGGTGCGCGTGCGTTCGGCGTCCACCAGGTCGTCGTCCGCGTCCGGCACGTCGGCGGCTTGCTGCTCTGAGGCCAGCTGCGGCGCGATGTTCGCCTGCCGTGTGCGCTGCGGCAGTGGCGGCTTACCGTCGCGCCGTGGGGTGTTCGCCTGCCCCTCGCCACTCGACGTCGCGCCGTTCGACGCGGGCGGTGCCGAGCGCGCGGACGGTGGCGCGTTCTGACCCTCCGGCTTGTCGAAGACGACCGTGCGCCACGACGATCCGATCGCGGGCACGTCGGTGGCCGTCGGCAGGCCGTTGTCCGGGTCGGGCAGCGTGCCCTCGTGGCGCGGCTCCCGCTCGTATCCGGCACCGTCGTCCTGAACGCCGATCCCGCTCACCATCGGTGGCTCGTGCGGGGTGGTCTCCTGCGCGATCAGATCGGTCGGCACCAGCACGATCGCCGTGGTGCCGCCGTAGATCGACTCCCGCAGCGTGATCTTGATGCCGTGCCGGGACGCCAGCCGCGCCACCACGAAGAGCCCGACGCGCGACTCGGTCGACAGTGCCATGACGCTGAAGTCCGGCGGCTTGCGCAGCATCGTGTTGAACTTGTCGAGCTGTTCTTTCTCCATGCCGAGGCCCTGGTCCTCGACCTCGATCACCACACCGCGCCCTACGGCGTTGCCGCGCACCTCGACCTTGGACTGCGGTGGTGAGAACGCGGTCGCGTTGTCGATCAGCTCGGCGAGCAGGTGCGCGAGGTCGGCGACGACCTTGCCGTCCATCAGCGTGTCCGGAATGGACACGGCTCCGACGCGCGTGTAGTGCTCGGTCTCGGAAACCGCGCTACGCACCACCTCACGGAGCGAGACCGGGTTGCGCCACTGCCTGCCGGGCTGCTCACCACCGAGGATGATCAGGTTCTCCGCGTTGCGCCTGCTGCGGGTGGCGAGGTGGTCGAGCTGGAACAGCAGCTGCAGCTGGTCGGGGTCGTCCTCGGAGCGTTCCACCGAGTCGAGCACCTTGAGCTGGCGGTGCACGATGACCTGGGTGCGGTGGGCGATGTTGAGGAACACCGATCCGACGCCCCTGCGGGTTTCGGCCTCCTGCACCGCGGCGGAGATGGCGGTCTGCTGCGCCTTGTTGAACGCGTTGGCGACCTGGCCGATCTCGTCGGTGCCGTGGTCCAGCCACGGGATCTGGTACTCGACATCGACCCGGTCGCCCTGCCGCAGTCGCTCGACGACGCCGGGCAGCTCGCGGTTGGACAGATCGAGGGTCTCTTCCCGCAGCCGGGTGAGCCGTTCGATCAGCGCGCGGGAGAGCCGCAGCGCGATCACCATCGCCGCGAGCGCGGCCGCGAGGATGCCCACGCCGGCGAGCGCCGAGGTCCACAGGGTCGCGTTGCCGCTGGCGGCGCCGAGGTCGGCGGCGTACGAGGAGTGCGACATGTAGAGCCGCAGCAGTCCTTCGGACAACGTGCGCGCGGCGTTCTCCCACTCAGCGACGTCGAAGTTCGGCGCGTGCTTGCCCGGCCCCTGCGCCATGATGTCGTTGTCGCCACCAGTGAGCGCCGCCCAGGCGTCGGTCTCCTGCAGTGCCGCGTACTGGGCCTGTTCATCGGCCGTCAGCCGCGCCTCGATGAGGTTGATGAGCTCGTGGTACGTACCCATCTGGTGGGCCAGCTCGTGGTAGACCTTCGAGTCGAGGCCGCGCGACATCGCCAGCCCGACGAGCACGTGCGACCGCGACTGCGCCTCGACCGAGCGGAAGAGGTCGTAGCTGATCATCTGCTCGAAGGCGACCTCGGCGTCGCTCGCCGACCGGGCGGTGCCTTGAATGCCCTCGCCTACCCGCTCGACCAGCTCGCCGTAGAAGTCGTACACCTCGAGAGGTGTGGCGTCCTTGCTGTTGATCCGGCTCCGCATGCCGGGCAGTTCCCGCGCGTCAGCCGCCAGGTCGTTGAACGCCGCGCGCACGGAGCCCGGCCCGCTCGAGGCCAGCCGCTCACCCGCGGTGTAGACGTCGTTCAGCGCGACATCGACCTCGCGCCGCTGCCGCTGCAGGTCACCGGCGTCTACGGCGCCCGTTGTCAACAGCAACGCGGAGAGCCTGCGTTCCTCCTGCAACTCGACGACGACCCGCGCGGTGGGCTTGAGGGATGCCCTGACGTCCTCGGCGAACTCTTTCGCCTGCAACCCCTTGTTGATCAAGTACCCGGACACCGCCGCACCGACGATGAGCAGCGCGATGCTCGGGATCAGCGCGATCGCCAGCACCTTGGCTTTGATCGTCTTCGACCCCGCGCCTATAAATGTTCGGAGCATGGTGAGCCGTCCAGATTCTTATTTCGCGACGAAGCACGGCGATGCCATTCGATCGGCACCGCTACGGGTGTTGGTTCCTATTCGCGAGCGGTGACGCTACGGGCGCCAATCCCCGCCGTCAATAATGCTTCGATAGAATTACGCCAAATGGACTCACCCAGCGAGATCAAATACGAATAACGCATTCCGTTACCGGGCGATCACCCACTATATACGCTCCTCACCTGCTGGTATGTCGCCGACAAAATGGGCCGAACAGAGTATGGACCCACCGCGTATCGGTCCTTAAAGTGTCGCTTCCAGGGCCCGAAAAACCGCGTGTCAAGTGATGCGACGACACCCGTACGTATTCCTACGTACGCGACTACGTAGGAATACGTAAGAATTCGCATGCCCAGTCAAGAAAATGGCAGCGACAAACAGATCGACAACGCCGAGGAGCGCGAGAAAGTGCCCACGTACAAACTTTTCGTCAATGGCGAGCGCGTCAGTGTGGACGCACCGGCCGACATGCCGTTGCTGTGGGTGTTGCGGGACCTGCTTGGTCTCACCGGCCCCAAGTACGGCTGTGGGGTCGGCGCGTGCCGGGCCTGCACCAGCCATCTCAACGGCAAGGAGATCCAGCCTTGCGTCGTGCCGATCGCTGACTGCGCGAACCGGCACGTCACCACCATCGAGGGGCTCGCGAACGGCGACACCCTGCATCCGGTGCAGCAAGCATGGCTCGACGAGGACGTGCCGCAATGCGGCTTCTGCCAGCCCGGCCAGATCATGGCCACCGCCGCGCTGCTCAAGAGCACCAACAACCCATCGGACGCCGACATCGACGCGATCGCGAACGTCTGCCGCTGCGGCACCTACTGCCGCATCCGAAGCGCCATCAAACGAGTCACCGCGTGAACCGAGGGCGACACGACATGACCAGTACAGAGCACACCACCACATCCGTCGCGCCCGACAGGCCAGACATGGGTCGCCGCCGCTTCGTCACGTTCCTCGTCGCCGCGCCAACGCTGACCGTGGCGGCACGTCTCGGCATCGACCTCACCACCCATCCCTCGGCATTCGCCGCGGGTCGCCCTTCGGCGGCCAGTAGCGAGACCACGACGGAGACGGATCTCGGTACCACGTACGTGCTGCGGGTGACCAGCGACAACCGCATCGTCTTCGAGTCCCCCAAGGCCGACGTCGGCCAGGGCATCAGCACCGCGCTGTCGATGCTGATCGCCGAAGATCTCGACGCACGGCTCACCGACGTGCGCACCGAGCTAGCCGACGCCGCGAACCTGCCAGGCCAGTCGGTCGGCGGGTCCCTCTCGATCCGTGACGCCTACGACCCGGTTCGGGAGATGGCGGCGCAGGCCCGCGCCCGCCTTGTCACCGCGGCCGCGCGGCGCTGGGGCGTCGACGCCGACACCCTGACCACCCACGACACCGCGGTGCACGCCCCCGACGGTAGAAGCGAGACCTACGGTGCGCTCGCCGCGGACGCCGCCAACGTCACTGATCCCGAGGTGTCGACCGCTCCGAAACCGTTCAGCGAGCACACCGTGATCGGCAGCCCCGCCTCGCAGCAGGAGGGACGCGCGATCGTCACCGGCGCGATGACCTTCAGCCTCGACGTGCCGGTGGCAGATGCGCTGCCCACCGTCGTCGCCAGGCCACCGACGATCTATGGCACCGTCGAGTCCGTCGACGCCTCGGCGACGACATCGATGTCCGGCGTGATCGCGGTGACCACCATCCCTACCGGGGTCGCCGTCACCGCTCGCTCCTTCCACGAGGCGATGCGCGGGCGCGACGCACTGCGGGTGACCTGGGGGCCGGGTCCGGTCGACGACGTCTCGGACAGCACCATCAACGAGCGGCTGGCGCAGGCCATCCCGCCGTTCGCCGACCCGCCACTGCTGTCGAACCACGTCGACGGCCGGTTCGAGTTCGCCTTCGTCAACCACGCGCCGATGGAGACGAACGCCGCCACCGCCGACGTCCGTCCCACCTCGGCCGTGGTCTGGTCATCAACCAAGGTACCCAACAGCACCCGGCGTCAGGTCGCCGAGGCGATCGGTTACGCGGAAGACGCCGTGACAGTGCATGTGACGCGCGGCGGTGGCTCGTTCGGCCGTCGATTGAGCTCGGAAGCGCAAATCGAGGCCGCGCGCGTGTCACACGCGCTGGGTAGGCCCGTCAAGTTGATGTGGACCCGCGACGACGACACCCGCCACGGCAGGATGCGCCCGGCGAGCATGCACCGAATGCGCATCACGTACCTCGCGGGCGAGATGGTGAGCTTCGAGAACCTCAGCTCGGCGGTGCAGCTGGACTTCGGGGTGAGCTCGGTCATCACCGGCATCGACCCCGGCGCGCTCGGCTACCCATCGATCGGCTCGGCGTTCTTCGCGCTCACCCAGCACACCCCGTACGCGCTAGGCACCGAAGCCAAGGAGCTCAACGAAGTCCCGTTGAAGTTCCCCACCGCGACGTGGCGCTCGGTGTACTCCGGGCACAACCGCGCGGCCGAGGAACTGATGATGGACCGGCTGGCCAGCAAACTGGGCAAGGATCCACTGGGGCTGCGAATCTCGCTGGCCAAGGACCAGCCCGCCAAGGCGCTGCTGCGGCGCCTGCGCACCGAGAGCGGGTGGGGGTCGAGCCTGCCCGCCGGCTGGGCGCACGGCGTCGGCTACCACGAGGAGTACGACGGCAGGGCCGGCTGTGTCGTGACGATCGACGCCACCGACCCGAAGGCTCCCCGTGTCATGTCCGCGCTGGTGGTCGCCGACATGGGCATCCCGGTGAACCCGCGCGGACTGGAAGCGCAGTTCATGGGCAGCGTCATGGACGGCATTGGCACGATCCTGCGGGCGGGCAACCACATCGACAACGGCAGCGTGCGGGAGTCCAGCTTCGCCGACTTCGCCTGGCCCCGGCAGCGGCACGCGCCGAGGGACTTCCGGCTGGTGCTGATGCCCGCGACGGGCACCAGCATCGCCGGTGCGGGCGAGATCGCGGTCCCCGCCGCCGCGGCGGCGGTGGCGAGTGCCTTCGGGCGAGCCACCGGCACCCAGCCGTGGCGGTTCCCACTCACCTTCTAGCGCTTGGCGTTCTCGCGTCGTCGCAGCTCAGCGAGCCAGGAAGCGAACAGCCACCACGCGGTACCGACGACGGTCACCGCGAGTGGCGCCAGTACGAAAGTCGCGGAAACGGACATGCCCCGAGCATGACTCGAGACGATCGAGAAAAAACCCGGATTTACCCGTAACCCGCTACGTATCTCCTCGTTGACCTTTACAGGTGTAGTGTGCCCAATAGGCTATTTGGCCTATTGACCTGGTCAGTATCGGCGCATAGCTTTTCGGCACAATGGTGCGAAGGATCCCCGACCCGAGACCACGGTCATCTCTTCCCGTCGAAGCCGCCAGCTTCGTCGGCAGGCGCCATGAACTCGCCAAGATCCGCACACTGCTCGGGAACAACCGGCTGGTGACGCTGCTTGGTGTTGGTGGTGTCGGCAAGACGCGGCTGGCGCTGCGCGCCGCCCACGACCTGCGGCGCGCGTTCCACGACGGTGTCTACGTCGTCAATCTCGCGGGGTTGTCCGACGCCGGGCTGCTCCCCCAGACCACCGCCGCCGCGCTCGGCATGCGCGACGACTCCCCGCTGCAACCGACCGAGCGACTGATCGAGCAACTGGCCGAGCGACAGGTCCTGATCGTGCTGGACAACTGCGAGCACCTGATCGACGACTGCGCGATGCTCGTTGACGCCATCCTCTGTGGCTGCCCCGACGTCAGGGTGCTGGCGACCAGCCGCACCGCGCTACAGATCGAGGCGGAATGCACGTTGCCGCTGCCGCCGCTGTCCGTGCCGGAAGCACCGGAGAACCCGGACGACCCGGGCGGCATCGTGTCCGCTGAGGCCCTGCTGGCCTCCGACGCGGTCGAGCTGTTCACCTCCCGCGCGACTGCCTGCTACCCCGACTTCGAGCTGACCGAAGACAACGCCCCCGCCGTCGCCGAGCTGTGCCGCCGCCTCGATGGCATCCCGCTCGCGCTGGAACTCGCCGCGGTACGCATCCGCTCGCTGTCGGTGCGGCAGATCCTGGACGGCCTTTCCGATCGATACCGGCTGCTCACCCAAGGCAGCCGCACCGCACTGCCCCGGCAGCGCACACTGCGCTCGCTGATGGACTGGAGCTACGACCTGCTCACCGAGGAAGCCAGGCTGCTGTGGGCCCGGGTCTCGGTGTTCGCGGGCAGCTTCGAGCTGGACGCGGCCGAAGGCATCTGCCCCGACGACGCGCTGGCACGCGAAGACGTCCTCGACCTGCTCGCCGAGCTGGTCGACAAGTCGGTGCTGCTTCGTGACGAACGGGACGGACAAGCGCGTTACCGGCTCCTGGAGACCATCAAGGAGTACGGCCTTAACCGGCTGCGCGCCTCCGGTGAGCTCGCTACGCTGCGGCAGCGCCACCGTGACTGGTACGCGGGGCTTACCGCGCACGCGCTCACGCAGCTCGAGGACGGCGAGCAGATCGAGGCCTACCACCGGCTCCGCGCTGAACAGGCCAACCTGCGTGCGGCGTTCGAGCTCTGCACCGCCTCGTCCGATGACGCGCGGCTCGGGCTACGGATGGCCGCCGACCTGCGTCACTTCTGGATCATGTCGGGCGCGTTCAGCGAAGGCAGGCGCTGGCTGGAGGAGTTGCTGGCGTTGGCGCCCGCCGCCCCGGAAGCCGTTGGCGGGCTCACCGCGGCGGGCAAACTGGCGGTGCTGCAAGCCGACGTCACCGAGGGACGGCGGCTGCTCGCGCGAGCACGCACGCTCGCGACGTCGACCGGCCAGGAAATGTGGCTCGCCGAGATCACCCACAACGAAGGCATCGCCTCACTGTTCCACGGCGACCCCGCCACCGCGCTCACCCACTTCACCGAATCCCACGACGCGCACAAGAAGGCGGGCAACGACTTCGGCATCATGGTCGCGCTGATCCAGTCCGCCGCGGCCAGATCACTGCTCGGCGAGACCAGTCACGCGCTCGAACTGTGCGAGGAGTGCCTGGAGATCAGCACGCGGCACGGTGACCGCTGGTGCGCCGCGCTGGCGATGTGGACACAGGCGTTGCTGCGGTGGCACTGGAACGAACCGAAACGCGCCGAAGCACTGGCCACCGAGACCTTGGCGATCAAGGAGGCCTTCGACGATCGGCTCGGCATGGCCATGGCGATGGAGCTGATCGCCTGGGTCACCGAGCAACATGGCCAGCACGCCCGCGCGGCCACACTGCTCGGCGCCGTGCAGTCCGCCATGCGCTCGGTCGGAGCGACGTCGCTGTTCAAGCACCTCGAACGCGGCCACGCCATCTGCGAGGAACGCACGCGGGCCGCGCTCGGCGAGACCTGGCAGACCCATGTCGACAAGGGCGCCGCGATGGACACCGAGAGCGCGATCGACCTCGCGTTGCGGCGCACCGCCAAGCCAGTCGTGGCGCACCACGGCGCCAGGCTGGACGACGAACTGACCGGCAGAGAGCGGGAGATCGCCCAGCTTGTCGCTGACGGGCTGTCCAACCGTGACATCGCGGCCAAACTGGTGATCTCGCCCCGCACGGCGGAGAAACACGTCGAGAAGATCCTGACGAAGCTCGGTCTCAGCTCGCGCACCCAGATCGGGGTCTGGTTCGCGACCGGCCGGCAGGACGACCCCACCAGCTCGTCCTACTCGCGGTTCCACGACCGACATCACGCCGTCGGCGCCTGAACGATCGCCGCCCCCGCGGTGTGGCAATGAGGGTCCCCCACTCCCCCATTGCCACACGGGGCCGCGCCGGTGGAGAGCGCCACTGGGCTCGCCCATGCGATGCGGCGAGCACATCACCGCAGGTGACGCTACGCGGGCGACGACGTCACGACTACCTACGAAGGTCGGGAATCGGTCATCAAGATCCGGTCGACGCGCGCTCTCGTGACGGGCGCCGCGCTTTCGTGCACTCCCGCGCCACCAGCGGCGTGTCCCAGGTCCTGCGCCGCAGCCGAACCGGCACGTCCTCGCCGCGGGACTCGGCGGCGAACACGGCGGCGCGGGTGCGGCGGTACCAGACGGCCATCCGCCACGCCCCGGTCAGCAGCATCAGGACCAGCGCGGACAGGGCGATACGGAAGTTGCCGTCCGACAGCTGCAGCAGCACGCCAACCAGTAGCGAGGCGATCGTGGTCGCGAAGAAGCCACCGACGTTGACCACGCCGGTCGCGGTGCCGACCCGCCACAGTGGGTTGTAGTCGCGGGCGAGCGCGAACGCGACCGTCGAGACCGGACCGCCGAGGGAGAGCAGCGCGAACGCGACGAACAGCAGGCCGAGCGGGATCGTGCCTTGCCAGCCGAGCACCACCGCCCACACCACCAGCGCGGTGACGAGGTAGCCGATCACCAGCGGCATCCTGCGTTCCCTGCGACGCGAGGTGACCGCGCCGAGCAGCGGGCCGGTCAGCATCGCGCCGATGACCAGCACCATCAACACACTGCTCGCCGTCGTCGGCGAGTAGCCCTGACCTTGCACCAGGAACGGCATGCCCCACAGCAGACCGAGCGTGGTGGGGGCGAACATCGTCGAGAAGTGGGTCCAGAAGCCGAGCCGGGTACCGGGCACGCGCCATGCCGCGAGCACCTGCGCGCCGACCTCGCGGGCGGACGTGTGTCGCGTCACCTCCCGCACGCTCCCGACCGGGACGTCGCGCACCGCGAAGCGCACCAGGAACACGACCAGCGCCGTCACGATGCCCGCGCCGAGGAACGTCGTGAACCAGCCGGGACCGGCGAGCAGCAGCGTCAGCGGGACGGTGGCGGCGAGCGCACCGACGAAGCCGAGTGCGCTGGTCAGCGTCGTGACGATGGTGTACTGCCTGATCGGGAAGTGGTTCGCGGCCAGCCGCAGCACCGAGACGAAGGTGAGCGCGTCACCGAGGCCGAGGACGCCGCGCGCGGCCAGGCCGAGCCAATACGTCTCGGCGAGGGCGAGCAGCAGTTGTCCCGCGGCCAGCAAGACGAGGGCGGTGATGAGGATCCGGCGGGGGCCGTAGCGGTCGACGAGGACGCCGGTGGGGATCTGCATCGAGGCGTACACGCCGATCTGCAGCACAGTGAAGGTGCTGAGCGCGGCGGCGCCGACGCCAAATCGTTCGGCGGCCTCCAGCCCGGCGACGCCGAACGATGTCCGGTGGAACACCGCGAGGATGTAGACGAGGGCGCCGGTGAGCCACACGATCCAGGAGCCAAGCGAGGCGGATCGCACCGGGCCAGGCTGGGTGGGAATGGACTTCGACGGCGTGGACGACGTCGGCACGGATCTCCTTCACGGGCGGCGGGCGGACACGGACTCACGACGCGGCACGGGGCTGCCGGTGCGGCACTGGCCACGACAGGCAGCGCGGCGCGTCAGCTCGCGCTGCGGGCATTGGCACGCCCGCACGAGAACGGTACCCCCGTACCACTACGTATATCGCTCCGTGACCTCGAATCCATACCACTTTTCGCCGTGGGATCGACCACACCAAGACCCCGCGAGTCCCGACCTCACTCGGTGCGGAGGTGCTGCGTCGACACGGCGGCACGGAGCGCGGGGAGGCTCAAGACCGTCAGCAGCAGCGCGAGCACCGCCGCGCTCCCGAACGGCAACGCCACGACTGTCCAGTCGACACGGATGTGTCCAGCTGTAACCGGCAACAGAATCACGGCGAGCAACACACCACCCGCCAGCGCGAGCAGCGCCGCCAGCGCGAGGGGAATCGCATTCTGCCACAGCAGCGACCGTGCCAACGTGCCGAATCCGACGCCGCCCGCCGACATCGACGCCAACGCGCGTGCGCGTTCGCGCAGGTGCTCAGCCGAGGTGACCAGCACGCCCAGCACGGCCACACCAAGGACGAACAGCAGCCCCGTCATGAGCAACGCGCTGATCGAACCGATGCCGTGGTACGCCGAGGCGTACCTCGTGCCCACCACGGTCACGCCATTCAGCTGGTCCGAGGGGGTCGTCGATAGTCCGTAGGTACCCCGGACGTACTCCTCGATCTCGACCCGCAACGCGGGATCGACGGATCGTCCCAACACCGCGAACGCCATCGGCTCGACATAGTCGATGCGTTCGAACGCCGTCCCCAGCGCGGTCGGCGTGACCACCATCGAGACCTCGTCGAGCCCCGGGAACAGCTCAAGTTTCGTCGTGGTGGCCGAATGTGGCACCGTCCACCGCGCTGACGACGACTCGTCGATCACAAGGTCATCGCCCGGTCCCACGTCGCCGAGCACCCTCGGGTCGAGGAAGACGTCGCCGTCCTGGCACGTCGGCACGACGTCGCTGTCGAGCAACGGGCCACACTCCGCGATCAGCACCTGCGCCCCGGCATGCTGATACTTCTCGTAGAACATGACAGCGTGGTGCATCAAAGTGGCGCTCTCGACGTCGGGGCGTTGCCGCAACGCGGTCAACGCGGGCTCGGCGTCCGGCGGCGTCATGAGCAGAACCTCGCCGCCAGCGGCGGAATCATCCGTTCCGATGGACCCCGTAGCCTGAAGGCTGCCGATAATGACCTGCGCGGCGACACCGCTAACCAACGCGAGCGCGAGACCGCTGAACACCCGCGCCGACGTTCCGGCGTCAAACCGCAACCGGCGAATCGCGAGCTGCCACGACGGGCCACCGCGATCGAGCCGCGTGATCGCACGCTCCACCGCCCACGGCAGCAGGGCGGCGAGCCCGAGCAGCATCACGAGAACACCGAGCACAACGAGCGACGACTGGAGCGGGATGTAGGTACGTTCGAGGAACCTGCCGATCGACGCACGCCCCCAGGTTGGCGTGATCAAGATCGCCACGCCTGCCCCGAACAGCAGCAACCGCCACCAGAGCCGCCGTCTGCGCGCGGTGGCCTGCCGGACAACGCCCAACGGCTCCACGATGAGTCGACGTTGTGCCACCATGGCCGATCCGATCGCCAGCACCGGGACCACGCACACGATCACTGCCACCAGCACCGGCGATGGCACGATGTCCGACGCATACGTCGAGTACCCGAAGAACTCGAACTCGGCGACCACTGGCCGCGCCACGAGGAACAGCGCAGCACCCAGTAACAGTCCGAGCACGGCTGGCACCATCGACTCGGCGGCTGAGATGCGGCGAACTCGTCGTGCGGCCGCACCGACCAGCCGGATCGCGGCCAGTCGCCGGTCGCGTTCGGTACCGGCGATCCGCGTGCTCGCGCCGATGAGGATCAGAATGGGAAACAGCAACGTGACGACGCCAACCACGACGATCGTGGTGATATCCAGGGGCAACGGCGTGTCAGTGTGATCCCTGCCAAAACCATACGTGGCTCGGACCGGGTCTCTGGACTCTTCGGCACCGCGGGACAACGAGGCGTCCGCACCGATATAGAACGTCAAGTCACGCGGTTCCACCACGCCTGCCTTGCCGATGGTCGCCACGCGTCGCAGGCCGTCGAACCTGGACCGGAGCGATGCTCCCTCCGGTGAGTCCAGCAGTTCGGCGAGCGCGGGCGAGACCGCGAGTTCACCGGGCTTCAGATGACGGGACAACCCCGGCGGAACCGGAGCGCTCTCCCCTGACGGATAAACCCATTCCCCGGTGACCCATTCGTCGCGGAAGGCGAAACTGCCACTCTGCGTGTACAGCGGATCGACCCCCGGCTGCGGCACCGACTGCTGTAGCTGTTGCGCCTGCCGGACTTCATGCCGGTCCACGATGTTCGACAACGATGCCGCGCCCAGCAGCAACGCCACCGCCATCGCGACACCGAACGCGCCGACCACCAGCCGCAGCAACGCTGTCGCCGGGCTCCGGCTGACCCCCAGAGCCAGCCGGAACCCGAACGACACGTCGCGCCACCACTGGGCCAGCGCGTTTCCTCCCCCGGTCGGCGTCACGCCACTACCCCCGACTGAGTGCGGCCGTCACGGACGACCACCTCGCGGTCGGCGTACGCCGCTACCCGAGCCTCGTGCGTGACCAGTACGATCGCCGCGCCGCTGTCCCGCGCGGACCGCGTGAGCAATTGCATCACGCGCTCGCCGTTGAGCGAGTCGAGTGCGCCGGTCGGTTCATCCGCGAAGATGATCCTGGGGGTGGTGACCAACGCGCGGGCGACCGCCACGCGCTGCCCCTGACCGCCGGAGACGTCACCCGGTCGTTTGCGCGCCGCCTCAACGACGTCGAACGTCTCGAGCCACTGTTCGGCTTCCGCTTCCGCGAGCTTGCGGCGCATCCCGCCGAGTCGCAGCGGCAGCGCGACGTTCTCCAGGCACGTCAGCTCGGGCACCAGCTGTCCAAACTGGAACACGAAACCGAACTCGCCGCGTCGCAGCTCGCTGCGTTCGCCGTCGGACAACGTAGTCAGCTCACGGCCGTCGTAGCGCACCGATCCCGCGTCAGGTTTCATGATGCCCGCCGCGCAGTGCAGCAACGTCGACTTACCGGAGCCGGATGGCCCCATGACCGCGACCGTCTCCCCCGCCGCGACACTCAATGAGGCCCGGTCCAGCGCTTCGGTCGGCCCGAACGCCTTGAACAGCTCCGTAGCCGCGAGCAACGGCTCCGTGCTCATGTATCCCCCTCAGGCTTCGTGCGCACCTGTTCAGCCAGTTGATCGATCCTGGCCGCCGTCAGCTCGAGCCAGCGCAAATCGGCTTCCAGGTGGAACAGCGCGTGGTCGCAGATGAGTTGGTCGACCAGGTCACCGTCCGACTTGCGTTTGGTCAGCTCGCGCATGTGCTTGAGGTGTTCCGCGCGCTGGGCGTCGAGCACCCGCTGCGCGTCGCGGCCGGACAGCAACGCCAGCACCACCTTCGCGTAGAGGACGTTCTGCAGGTAGATCTCGGGCTTTTCCGGCGCGGCGAGCCATGCTTCGACATCGGTGATGCCCGCGTCGGTGATGGCATAGCGCTTGCGGTCGGGGCCGTCACCGGACTCCGTGCCGACGGCTTCGACGAGACCGTTCCGCAGTAGCCGCGACAGCGTCGAGTAGACCTGCCCGTAATGCAGCGGCCGGTCCGCGCCGAGGTGCGTGTCGTAGGCGCGCTTCAGGTCGTACCCGTGGCGCGGACCCGCCTCCAGCAGCGCGAGCAACGCATGACCGATCGACATGAAAGGGACTATACACCATGTGTATACATCGGGTGTATAGGTCACCCTCATGCGTCGTGTCCGACGCTCAGGCACGCGTGTTCGTACCGGGAGTAAGGAATACGACGTCGGGAACGTCAGACACAACGTCGTGAGTGTCGGACACAGCGTCGGGAACGTCAGACACAGCGTCGTGAGTGTCGGACACAACGTCGGGAACGTCAGACACGACGCACGTGGAGGCGTCAGAGGCGAGGGGCGTCCGCGAGGGCCTTACGAAGGACGTCCAATGCTTCGTCGGCGGTGCCGTCGATGGTGCAGCCTGCCGCGAGCCGGTGGCCACCGCCGCCGCACGCCTTCGCGACGGCCGAGACGTCGATGGCGCTCTTCGCGCGCAACGACACGGTCCAGCACTGTGACGCCGTGCGTGGCTCGGTTTCCTTGAGCACGATGGCGACCTCGGCTTCGCTTGTCGCGCGAACGACGTCGATAACGCTCTCGACTTCCTCGAACCGCACCGTCGAGGCGGCCTCGCGGGTCACGACGGCGTGCACGAGCCCCATGCCCTGCGCACCATCCGATTCGAGCCGCGCACCGGAGAGCACGTTCGCCAGCATCGGCAACCACGCGAACGGGTGAGCGTCCATCAGCTCATAGCTGACAACGTTGGCGTCGACACCCGCCTCGACCAGCCGTGCGGCCATCCGGTGCGTGTCCCCGCCGGCACGGCGGAACCCGCTCGTGTCGGTCAGCAGGCCCGCGTACAGGCACCGCGCGATGTTCGCGTCGAGCTCGTGGCCCAGTTCGTCCAGGATCCGGAGCACGAGGACGACGCTCGCCTCGGCCTCGACGTCGATGACGTTGTGCGTGCCGTACTCGGTGTTCGACGGGTGGTGGTCGATGACGAGCACGGACCCGCCCGCCCGCTTCGTCGCCGCCACGCGCTCACCGAGAACACCGAGCCGCTCGACAGCGGGTGTGTCCACCGCGACGAGCAACGGTTCCGACTCCGGCAGCTCGGCGGGCGGAACGACGAGGCCCTCGGCGTCGAGAATGCGCAGCGACTCCGGCAACTCGGCGGGCTCCGCGAAGCTCACACGCACGTCGGCGCCGCGAGCGCGCAGGGCGAGACCGAGCGCGAGCGCACCGCCGATGGCGTCGGCGTCCGGATTGACATGCCCCAGCAGAGTGACGTCACGCGCCTCCCGCAACAGGGTGGCGACGTCGGCAAGCGAAGTACTCACGGTGGGCACGCTACGCGCTCGGGTCGGCGACGTGTCCAAGCGCTACCATCGAACGCCCCGTTCCACCACGTCCGCGAAGGCTGTGCATGACCGACTACGTCCTTTTGGTGCTGCCCGCCGCCAACCGCGTCTACGCCGACGCCACGAGCAGGCTGTTGCGCCACGAGCTGGCCGTGCTCGGCAACCGCGGCATGGACGTCGAACCGCACGACCTCGCGGAGACCCGGATCGGCGGCGTCGACTACGTCGGGTTCAGCACGCCGTCGCCGCTGACCGACGACGACCTCGCGGTCCTGTCGAACGCCTCCGCCGCCTACGCGCTGTTCGAGGTCGTCGACGCGGATGAGCACGGGCGCGTACTGCGCCCGGTGACGCTCACGCCGCGAGATCGGTTCGACTCCGATCTGCTGACGATCCAGAAGTACACCGGGAAGACGAACGAGCTGTTCACGCGGCTGCTGGTGAACCTGACGTGCATGGCGATGGACGAGCCGCGTGCGATGCTCACGCGACGACTACGGCTGCTCGACCCGCTGTGCGGACGCGGCACCACGCTGAACCAGGCGATGATGTACGGCTTCGACGCGACCGGCGTCGAGATGGATGGCAAGGACTTCGAGGCGTACGAACGTTTCATCAAGACGTGGCTGCGCACGAAGCGCTTCAAGCACACGGCGGAATCCGGGGTGCTGCGCAAGAACAAGCAGCGCCTCGGCCAGCGGCTCGACATCACGTACGCGCCGACGAAGGAGCAGTTCAAAGCGGGCGAGACGAACACGTTGAGCTATCGAGGCACGGACACGTTCCAGGTGGATGAGTTGTTCCCGCCGCGCTCATTCGACCTGATCGTCACAGACGCGCCGTACGGCGTGCAGCACGGCAGCCACCGTGAAGCCGACCTGGCGCGCAGCCCACGGGACCTGCTCGCGGCGGCCGTGCCGGTGTGGCTGCGGGTGCTGCGGCCCGGCGGTGCGCTCGGGATCTCGTGGAACGTCAAGGTGCTGCCGCGCGATGAGCTGGCGGCGATCCTGCGTAAGGCAGGACTCGACGTCCACGACGGACCGCCATTCGACGGCTTCGTGCACCGGGTGGATCAGGCCATCGAGCGAGACCTACTGGTGGCGTCGCTCCCCCACTGAGGTCGGGAACGGGGGACACGGCGTCGGGACCGGGGGTGTCAGTCCTCTTCGGGTGTCCGATACGGGTCGGCGTCCCCTGCGGGCTGGGCGCCGGTGGCGCGGCGGGCGACCTCGGCGTCGGCCTCCCGTGCCTTGGCGAGCAGCTCGTCGATGCGGCGGGCGTCGTCCGGCATGGTGTCGGCGACGAACGTCAACGTCGGGGTGAACCGGACGCCGGTGCCCTCCCCGACCTTGGTGCGCAGCACACCTCGCGCCGACTCAAGCGCCGCGGCGGCACCAGCGATGTCCGGCTGGGCATCGACGCTGTCGCCGAGCACGGTGTAGTACACGGTCGCGTCCCGCAGGTCACCGGTGATCCTGGTGTCGGTGATGGTCACGTTGCCGAGGCGCGGATCCTTGATCTCGTGCTCGATGGCGGACGCGACGATCTGCCCGATCCGCTTCGCCAGCCTGCGTGCGCGTGTCCTGTCAGCCACGGCGCACCTCCTGTTCGTGCTCCTCGTCGTCCGGGCCGAACCAACGCCTGCGCGCGGACAATAGTTCCAGTTCCGGTCGCCCGGCCACCTGCCGTTCACAGGCGTCGAGCACATCGATGACGTGACTGGCATCAGCGGCGACCACGGCGACACCGATCAACCCGCGTCGATGCAGGTCAAGATGTCCCGCCTCCGCGGCACTGACGTCGAACCGTCGCCGCAGTTCCGCGATGACCGGACGCACCACGGACCGCTTCTGTTTCAGCGAATGGACATCACCGAGCAAGACGTCCAGCTCCAACGCACCCACGTACACCGTGCTCACCCCATCACGCCCTTGCCGGTGCGGCTGGCATGGGGACGTCCACAACAGACGTCCCCATGCCAGCGGCGAAGGCCGCGCTTACTCGCGCGGCTTCTCGCGCATCTCGTAGGTCTCGATGACGTCGTCGACCTTGATATCGCTGTACTTGCCGAGCGTGAGACCGCATTCGAAGCCGTCACGGACCTCGGTCGCGTCATCCTTGAACCGCTTCAGCGACGCGATCGGCAGGTTCTCCGCGACAACGACGTTGTCCCGCAGCAGCCTTGCCTTCGCGTTGCGGCGGATGATGCCCGACCGCACCATGCAGCCCGCGATCGTGCCGACCTTGGACGACTTGAACACCTCTTGGACCTCTGCCCTGCCGAGTTCGACTTCCTCGTACTCGGGCTTGAGCATGCCCTTGAGCGCGTTCTCGATCTCCTCGATCGCCTGGTAGATCACCGTGTAGTAGCGGACGTCGACGCCTTCGCGGTTGGCCATCTCAGTGGCCTTGCCCTCGGCGCGGACGTTGAAGCCCATCACGATGACGTTGTCGGCGATGGCGAGGTTGATGTCGCCCTCGGTGATAGCGCCGACGCCGCGGTGGATGATCCGCAGCTCGACGTCCTCACCGACATCGATCTTGCTCAACGCGTCCTCAAGGGCCTCGACGGTACCCGAGTTGTCACCCTTGATGATCAGGTTGAGCTGGCTGGTCTCCTTGAGTGCCGAGTCAAGGTCCTCAAGGCTGATCCGCTTGCGCCGCGCCGCGTGCTGGGCGTTGCGGATGCGGGCCTGCCGCCGCTCGGCGATCTGCCGCGCGGTGCGGTCCTCCTCGACGACGAGGAACGTGTCGCCAGCGCCTGGCACCGAGGTGAACCCGATGACCTGCACCGGACGGGAAGGCAGCGCCTCCTTGACGTCCTCGTTGTGCTCGTCGACCATGCGCCGCACGCGACCGTAGGCGTCACCGGCGACAACCGAGTCGCCGACCCGCAGTGTGCCGCGCTTGACCAGCACCGTCGCGACGGGACCGCGGCCTCGGTCAAGGTGCGCCTCGATCGCGACACCCTGCGCCTGCATCTCCGGGTTCGCCCGCAGGTCGAGCGTGGCGTCCGCGGTCAGCAGGATCGCTTCCAGCAGCCCGTCGAGGTTGGTGCCCTGCTTGGCGGAGATGTCGACGAACATCGTCTCGCCGCCGTACTCCTCCGCGACGAGCCCGTACTCGGTGAGCTGCTGACGGATCTTCTGCGGGTTCGCGCCCTCGACGTCGATCTTGTTGACCGCGACCACGATCGGCGCCTTGGCGGCCTGCGCGTGGTTGATCGCCTCGATCGTCTGCGGCATCACACCGTCGTCGGCCGCCACCACGATCACCGCGATGTCGGTCGAGCTCGCACCACGGGCACGCATGGCGGTGAACGCCTCGTGACCAGGGGTGTCGATGAAGGTGATCAGCCGTTCCTGGTCGTCGAGCTCGGTCGCGACCTGGTAGGCGCCGATGTGCTGGGTGATGCCACCCGCTTCGCCCTCAGCGACCTTCGCCTTCCGGACGGTGTCCAGCAGCTTGGTCTTACCGTGGTCGACGTGACCCATCACGGTCACGACCGGCGGCCGGTACTCGAGGTCCTCCTCGTCGCCCGCGTCCTCACCAAAGGTGATGTCGAAGGACTGGAGTAGCTCGCGGTCCTCCTCCTCAGGGCTGACGACCTGAACGTTGTAGTTCATCTCGGAGCCGAGCAGCTCAAGGACTTCCTCGGAGACGGACTGCGTCGCCGTGACCATCTCACCGAGGTGGAACAACACCTGCACCAGCGATGCCGGGTTGGCGTTGATCTTCTCGGCGAAGTCGGTCAGCGAGGCACCGCGCGGCAGCCGGATGGTCTCGCCGCTGCCCTTGGGCAGACGCACACCACCGACGGACGGCGCCTGCATGTTCTCCATGTACTCCTGGCGCTTCTGCCGCTTCGACTTGCGACCGCGCTTGCTCGGACCGCCGGGACGGCCGAACGCGCCCGCGGCGCCGCCACGGCCACGTCCGCCACCGGGCCCTCCTCGGAAGCCGCCGCCGCCACCGGGGGGACCGCCAGGTCCGCCACGGAAGCCGCCGCCACCGCCGCCGGCGGGAGGACCACCGGGTCCACCGCGACCGCGACCGCCACCGCCGCCGGGAGGACCACCGGGACCGCCACGGCCACGACCACCACCGGGCCCGCCACGGCCGCCACCGGGACCACCGGACGGCTTCGCCGGGCGCGAGGGCATCATGCCGGGATTCGGCCTCGGTGGCATGTTTCCCGGGCTCGGCTTGCTCGGGCTGGAACCACCACGCGCGGCGGCGGGACGCTCGGCGCCGCCCTGGCCACCACCGGGACGACCCTGACGCTCGCCGCCCTTACCGCCACCAGGGCGCGCGCCACCTGGCCGGGATTGCTGGGTACCACCGCCGACGCCGAACGGGTTGTTGCCAACCCTCGGCGCGCGCGGACCGGGCTTCGGACCCGGCTTGGGGCCCTGCGGCTTCGGCGGCACCACCGCGCCACCAGGACCGGGCTTCGGTGGCTCCTGCCCCGGACCCGGCTTGGGGCCAGGCTTCGGCGCCTCCGCCTTCTCCTGCTTGGGCTCTTCGGCCTTCGGTTCCGCCTTGGGCTCCGCCTTCGGTTCCTCGGCCTTAGGTTCCTGCTTCGGACCTGGCTTGGGACCGGGCTTTGGCGCTTCCGGCGTCTTCGGCTCGGCGGGCGCCTCGGGCTTCGTGTCCTTGGTGTCCTTGGCCGGCGCCGACTTCGCGCCGGACTTGGACTTCGCCTTGGCACCGCCGTCGGTCTTGGCGCCACCGTCCGACTTGGGGAACGCGTCGCGCAACCGTCGGGCAACCGGTGCCTCGACGGTCGATGACGCTGATTTCACAAACTCGCCCTGCTCCTTGAGCTTGGCGAGAACCTCTTTACTCGTGACTCCGAGCTCTTTCGCGAGCTCGTGCACGCGGGCCTTGCCTGCCACTGCTCTCCTCGTCTGGTGAGGCCGGCGGCTAGACCCGCAGACCTCGTCCTATCGTCGCGCGTTCATGGCTTCAGCTTCACGGCTGACTCATGACGGGTCGACCTGCTTCCTTTACCTCGGCAAGACACGAGACTTCCTCGTATCTGTCTTGTCGCCACGAGCTAACGGAGCCGACGATCGAGATATTCCTCGACGCCGTTGACGTCGAGCGCACCAGAAACCCGCAATGCCCTGGGAAACGCCCTCCGCCGAGCCGCGGCGGCAAGACAACCGGGGTCGAGGTGCAACCACGCTCCCCGGCCGGGCATCCGTCGACGCTCGTCGACGACTACCCGCCCGTCCACCGCGACAACTCGCAGCAGCTCGCTGACCGACGCCCGTTTCCGACATCCGATACACATTCGCACCGGACCCTCATGTCGAGGGGCCGAAACCGCGCCATCGATCACACTCAAGTCTAACCGTTGTCTCTGTTCCGGCCACCATCCCCCCACGGCGGCGCCGCGGTTAGTCGGCGGGACCGGCCGCGGCGGTGTGCGGCGGCTCGACCCTGGCCGCGTGCGCCGGTTCGCCGGCGCCCGCCGCGTCACTGCGGATATCGATGCGCCAACCGGTCAACCGCGCCGCGAGCCTCGCGTTCTGGCCCTCCTTGCCGATGGCGAGCGAGAGCTGGAAATCGGGCACGACGACCTGTGCGGTCTTGGTGCGCTCGTCGACCACCCGCACCGAGACGACCTTGGCCGGCGAGAGCGCGTTCCCGACGAACACCGCTGGGTCATCGGCGTGGTCGATGATGTCGATCTTCTCGCCGTTCAGCTCGCTCATCACGTTGCGCACGCGGGAACCGACGGGCCCGATGCAGGCGCCCTTGGCGTTGACGCCAGGCACCGTGGAGTGGACCGCGATCTTGCTGCGGTGCCCCGCCTCGCGAGCGACCGACGTGATCTCGACGGTGCCGTCGGCGATCTCGGGCACCTCAAGCGCGAACAGTTTGCGTACCAGATTCGGGTGTGTGCGCGAGAGCGTGATCTGCGGGCCACGCATGCCGCGCGATACCCCGATCACGTACGCCTTGAGGCGCGCGCCGTGCTCGTAGGACTCGCCGGGCACCTGCTCCGCTGCGGGCAGCACGCCCTCGGTGTCTCCGAACGCGACGACGACCATGCCGCGCGCGTTGGCGCGGGAGTCGCGCTGCACGACACCGGCGATGATCTCGCCCTCCTTGGCGGAGAACTCGCCGTAGGTCTTCTCGTGCTCGGCGTCGCGCAGCCGCTGCAGAATCACCTGCCGTGCGGTGGTGGCGGCGATCCTGCCGAAGCCCTCCGGGGTGTCGTCCCACTCCTCGGCGACCTCGCCGTGCTCGTCGAGCCGGTAGGCGATCACGCGGACGTAGCCCGTCTTGCGATCGATGTCGATCTTCGCGTGCGGCTGGTGACCCTCGGTGTGCTTGTACGCGGTCAGCAGGGCGGACTCGATGGTGGCGAGCACGGTCTCGAAGGGGATGTCCTTGTCCCGCTCGATCGCGCGCAGTGCCGCGATGTCGACGTTCACTTCGGATCCTCCTTCTTCTTACCCCCAGTGTGACCCTGACCGGCCGTTTTCGCCGCCTCGATGACGTCTGCCTCGTCCGCTTCGAGCTGTTTGAGCTCCTCGGTGCGCGGCTGCTTGAACTCGATCTCCACGACCGCCTTGGCCACCGACTGATACGAGACGTCGACGATCCGGGAGTCGACGAGCACCCGTGCCCGTGTCTCTCCCGCGTGACCCACTCGGCCGACGTACTCCTTGCCGTCCTTCGGCGTGATCCGGACGAGGCGGAACCGGGCACGACGCCAGTGACGCTGCGTGGTCAGCGGCCTGCTCAGGCCTGGCGAGGTCACCTCAAGGTCATAGGAGCCGGCGATCAGGTGGTCGTGGTCGTCGAGCGCTGCGGAGACCGCACGGTTCGCGTGCGCGAGCTTGTCGACCTCGACGCCGTCGTCGGAGTCGATCGTGACCTTGACCAGCTTCTTGCGACCTGCCTGCTGAACCTCGAGTGCGTCGAGGTCGAAGCCGACGCCGCTAACCGCGTCGGCCACGATCGGTTCCAGCCGTTTGGCGAGATCGTTGGGCAAGGTGACTCTCCCCTATTCGGCTGCGGCGAGCAATTGTCGTTGGTGTCGCGACAGCTGGCCGGAATCGGTCCCCACCGACGCGGTCAGCGCTGTCGCTGTCTACCCAGCTTAGAGCAAGCCGCGCTGACACGAACGTTCGCGCCACCGAGGCGAACCCGCCCAGCGACGCCTGGCAGGATGGATCACCGTGCGTGCAGGGGCTAGACCGGTGATCACAGGGCTGAGCAGGCGAGAGCTGCTGCGATCCTGCGCGCTGGCCGCGCTCGCCGTGCCACTCGCCGCATGCCGCGAAGGCTACGACGACTCACCCGATCCGTTGAGCGCGCTCGTTGCGGCGGCCCGGGCCGATGCCAAAGCAGCCCGGACGATCACCGGATCGGGCGCCGAGATCGCCACCGCCGTGGCCACCGTGCGCGCCGCGCACGCCAGCGCACTCCAGCGGGAGGTCGACCGCGCCAACCGACCGACCGTCGCCCCGCCCCAGCTCACGCCGGTAACGGACCTGGCGTCCCTTGGCGCACGATTGCGCACGGCGGCAGACCGCGCGCGGGAGCTGATGCTGACGGCACCGTCGCACCGGGCCGGGCTGCTCGGGTCGGTGGCCGCGGGGTGTGCGAGTGCCCAGGCACTGGACGACGCGCTGGGCGAGGTGACGAAGCCCACATTCGACGCGCCTTCGACGTCCGGGGAGCTCGGCGAGGAGGTGCTTGGCACGCTGCAGCAGGCGCTGGCCGCCGAACACGCCGCCCTGTGGATCTACGAGCTGGTCACCGCCTTCCTCCCCGAGGCGTTCGACGACAGCATCGGCGCCGCGATCGATGAGCACCGAGCGCGCGGGGACGTCGCGACGAGCGTGCTCAGCGACAGCGGGGTGACGCCGGTGCTGGCCGAGCCCGCCTACCGGCCGCCGGAGCCGGTGACGGACGACGTCTCCGCCATGGCGGCCGTCGTGTCCGCCGAAACGGACGCGGCGACGACATGGCGCGGCGTCCTTGTCCGCACCGATGACACCGCCTTGCGTGGTTATGCCGCTGACGCATTGCGAGCGTCAGCGGTGCGCGCGACCCACTGGCGGGCGGAAGCCGGGATGTCCCCCGCCGCGATCGCGCTGCCGGGTACGCCCGGCTGACCCGCCAACCTCACCCCTGGTGCTTCGCGACGCCCACGGCGGCGGTCGCGATCTCGTCCAGCAACGCCCGGTCGGAGTGCCCGCCGTAGAAGGCGCCCTCCACGATCACGACGGTGTCGCCCTTGAGTCGCGAAGCGTACGCGCGGCCAGCGACCTGTGGCGCGCTGGGCAGCCGAACCGTGCCGTCCCGGACCATGTCGGAGACGTTGCCGGTGCCGCTGGTGTCGGTGATGCCCTTGAGCTCGGACGCCTTCCCGTCGCTTGGCATCGTCACCGCGATGACCGACACGAGCGCCTTCGCCTCGCCGACGGTCGTGGCGTAGAGCCCCCTGCTGACCTGCTGGCAGGGGTTGTTCGCCAGCCAGTTCCGCACTTTCCCGTAGGACACGCCCGCGCAGTCGGAGGTGACGTCGGTGGGCGCCATCGCTCGGAACGTGAACCGCCCGGCCGTGACCTCGCTGGGCGTCGTATCGCTCGGCGACGTCGAGGTACCGTCAGTGCCGCCATCGGACGTCGCGGGAGCGGTGGTCGCCGGTTGCCCGCCCGCGGTCGGGGTCATCGCACCCGGATCGTGCCGGATCAGCCACCACACGAATCCGGACAGCACCGCGACTCCCAACAACGCCACCGCGAGCAGCAGCGCGCGCACGGTGGGCGAGCGCTGACCAGCGAGCGGCAGCACCGTCGTTGGGTTCTCGGGTCGTTGTCCTGTGGGGTGTGTCATGGCGGTCACTACCGTAGCCGCTCCCGCTACGTCAGCGCTCCCGCGTCACCGTCGTCGCCGGCGACTCGCCGGGTCGCTCGATGAACTCCGCCAGCAGGTCGGGCACGGCCTCGTCGGCGAACGCGACGCCCTCGGTGACGTCGACGTCCGGGATGGTGTACGCGCCGCTGCCCGCCGCCGTGGTCGCGACCAGCGTGAGCAACCCAGACCTGCGCTGGAAAATGGACTGCCGGACGGTCCAGCCGATCACGCCCGTGCGCTGCACCAGCGCGGTCGAGCGACGTGCCACGCCCCGGCGCGCAACCAGGTAGCGACCGGACAGCCCGTGGCCGAGGTTGCGGTAGGCGTCAACGGCGAGCAGCACCGCGATGGGCACGGCTATCACCGCGAACACCCACGGCACCGCCGCGACAAGACCCGCGAGCGCCGAACCAGCCCTCGTAGCGATCTGGTCGCCCGCCGCGAGTTCGACCGTCAGCAGCACGGCGAATACCAGCGTCACCGGGGCTAACGCCCACCGCAGCCGACGCGAGCGCGCGGCACGGGGATGCGGTGTCAGGCCGGTGAGCGCACCGGAGACGTCCGGTTCCCGCAGCACATCGGACACCACCCGCAGCGCCACCGCCCTCGGCGCGGCGGGCAGGAGTGTCTTGTGGTCGGTGCGCTCGCCTTGCCCCGTGCCGCCTTCGCGGATGCCGGTGGCGATGGCGTCGACACGTCCCGCCCGCGCGAGCCGGACACCGAGGGGTTCGATGATCTCCGCGCCGCGTAGCCGACGTTCCTCCAGCGAGATCGAGCGGCTGGTCAGCAACCCACGCCGGACGTGAAGCGTCCCGCCTGGCTCGCGGTCGAGCCGGTAGCCCCACCACATCTCGACGAACAGCAACAGCGCGCCGATCGCCCCGGCGAGCAGGACACCGATCACAACGGTGACGTAGCCGAACAACGCGGCGGCGATGAGCAGGTCGGACACGACCGAGCCCACGACGTCGTCGGAGTCCCCGAACCAGCTCGCGACGTTGGCGACCGCACCGACGGCGGCGGCGCCAAGCGCGGGCGTGAGCACCGACAGCGGCGCGTACGCGGCCCAGCGCCAGTCCAGCTCGGCGAGCGTGCCGTCGTCGGTGTGCGGCTCGGCGTCGGCGGCGTGCCGGAGCAGTTCCCGCCGCAGTTCATGCGCCCGTTCCCGCGAGACGGCGTCCAGCTTGACCTCGGACTCACCGGACTCCCCTGACTGCCCGGTACCGATCACGACGGCGGCGATGCCAAACAGTCGCTGCAACGGGCTCGCGGTGACGTCGACGGTGCGGATGCGGTCGCGGGCGAGCGAACGCCGCCGGTTCAGCACGAATGAGAACCGCAGCTCAAGACGTTCCTCGCTGAGGCGGTAGGTGGTGGCGCGCCAGCGGATGTAGTCGACACCGACGCTGAGCCCGAACACCACGAGCGCGCCGCCGAACACGGCGAGCATCGTGACACCGGCTGGTGTTCCCGACGAGATCATCGCCGAACCCGCGACCACCGCGCCCACGACGGCGATCACGCCGGTGAGCACCGCGGTCATGGTGATCATGCGCCGGTCGAGGCGCTCGGCGCCCTCCAGCTCGCTCATGTGGCGTCACCCGGCGTGGCATGGGTGATGCGGGTCAGCTCGGCGGCGAGGTCGGCGGCCAGTTCGGCGTCCAACCCCGCGATGCGGACGGCGCCCTTGGCCGACGCCGTGGTCACGGTGACGGTGGCGAGCCGCAGCAGTTGTTGCAGCGGCCCGCGCACGGTGTCGACGGTCTGGATGCGCGACATCGGCGCGATCCGGGATTCCTGCCAGAAGTAGCCGGTGCGGGTGTAGACGGCCGTGTCGGTGACCTCCCAGCGATGCACCCGGTACCACCACATCGGCATGAGCACGCCGTACGCGAGACCGGCCGCCGCGGCGATCCCGGCGAACACCGTCAGCACCGGCGCGACCAGGAACCCGATGAAGGCCAGCGCGGCCACGATCGGTGCCACGACGAGCGCGGTTCGGGCGCGCCACCACAGCAAGCAGCGGCGGTTGAGCTGATTCTTCGGCGGGCGCAGTCGCACCGTGTTCCCCATGCGCCTCACCCTAGTCATCCCACGCACGACGTCCGGCAGTACCGCGAGCGAGCCGCCGCGACGACGTCCGGCGAGTGTGAGTCGTTCTGGTCGCGACAACGACCACAACGACTCACACTCGCGGCCAAGGCACGCTCAGCCGAGCGAGGGCCGGTGGTGTGCCCAGGGACGTGCCGTTTCCAGCTGGGCGGCGACCCGCAGAATGCTCACCTCGTCGTGTGGCCTGCCGACGAGTTGCACCGACAGCGGCAAGCCGTCGGCGCCGAACCCGGCTGGCACGGCTGCGGCCGGGTTGCCAGCGACGTTCCACAGCGCGGTGTAGGCGATCATCGGCAGCGCACGTAGCTGTGCGGTCAGGGTGTTCGCGCCGTCCAGCGCACCAATGCGGCGGGGTCGGTGCGCGATGGTCGGGGTCAGCAGCAGGTCGACGTCGTCGAAGATCCGGTTGACCTTGGCGGCGAACCGGTCGGTGTTGGCGACCGACCACTGGATGGCCCGCTCCGGCATGAGCTTGGCCAGCGCCAGGGTCTGCTTGGTGCGCCGCTCCAGCAGGTCGGGCCGCTCGACCAGCTTCGCCTCGTCGCGCACACCGCCGTAGTACTGCGGCGTGAACATCGCGGTGGCGTCCGGGTAGCGCGGGTGGATCTCGCGGACGTCGTGGCCGAGTTCGCGCAACGCGGCCGCGGTGTCCGCCAGCGCGGCGACGTGCTGGGCCTCGGGGCGCAGGCCGCGCACGGCCGGGGTAGCGGAGTAGCCGATCCGCAGCTTGCCGGGCGGGGTCGCCGCTGCCTCGGCGAAGGTCATCCGCGGTTCCTCGGCGTGCCAGCGGTCGACGTCGACGGTGCCCCTGATGGCGTCGTAGAACAACGCACTGTCGGCGACGCCGCGGGTCAGCGGGCCGGAGGTCCCCAGCGTGAGCCACAGGTCGCGGTGCGGCGCGGTGGACACCCTGCCGCGCTGCGGTTTGAGCCCGAACAGTCCGCAGCACGCCGACGGGATGCGGATGGAGCCACCACCGTCGCCGCCGAGCGCCGCCGCGACCATTCCCGACGCGACGGCGGCCGCGGAGCCACCGCTGGAGCCACCGGGGGTACGCGTGGTGTCCCACGGGTTGCGGGTGGCGCCATACGCGGCAGACTCCGTGAACGGCCACTGGCCGAACTCAGGCATCGTGGTTTTGCCGACGATGACAGCGCCCGCGACACGCAGTTTGCGCACGACTTCCGCGTCAGCCGTAGCCGGCGTCCGGTTGGCAAGGCCGCCGAACGTGGTGACCGCGCCTTCGACGTCGATCTCGTCCTTGATCGCGACCGGCACGCCGTGCAGCGGCCCGCGCTCGCCGGCGGGGACGTCGTCCAGCCGTGCCGCCTCCGCGAGCGCGGCGTCCGCGAGCACGGTGCGGAAGGCGTTCAGCTCGGGGTTGAGTCGATTGATCCTGGCCAGCACCGCCTCGGTCAGCTCAAGGGAGCTGACCTCGCCAGTCGCCACGAGGTGCGCCTGCTTCGCGAGGCCCGCGTACATGAGTTCCTGGGTGTCCATGACAGGCATTGTCTCGGCGGTCGGGCTCGCTGGTCGGGCCGCCTGGTCAATCCTCGAGGGGCACGAGCCGCACGAACCGCACCCGTGTCCCCGCCTCGATCGGCACCGGCTGATCCAGGTTCTCGTACTGCTGGTCACCGATGAAGACGTAGTAGAACCCGTGCTCGAAGCCGTCGATGGCGGCACGCACCACCTCATCGACGTCGATTTGCCCACAACGCGAGCCGTTGACCGGGGTCTCCCGTTGGTTGTCGATGTGCTCCGCCGCGAGCACTCGCAGGAACCGTCGCAGCCGTTCAGGGTCGAGTTCCGAGCCGACCTCCCCGCGTACGACGTCGGCGATGAGCTGCCGCAACGTGACCGGCTGGCGAGGCTCGTAGGCGAACTCGTGTGGCTCAACCACGGCGTGGGACCGGCCGAGCACGCGAGCTTCGACGAGCATCACCATTCCTCCTCGCACGCGGACGGCCCCGATGCCTCACCCACTTGTCACCCCCACGCGCCAATCCGTTACGCACTATTTGCAGATATACCACCATGTGGACGCGGTCGTTCCGCCGAACGCGCGATGATCGTGTGACACCATTTCGCCCAATGACATGCGCCCGTGTGAAAGCCCGCCCGAGAATGACCCCAGGCTGGTCAGCGCGCCGCGAACACACGGGGTGGTATGCGGGCCCCCGCGCCGTCTGCGTAGGCTGAGCGATCAGAAGGGCCGGTAGCTCAGTAGGTTAGAGCAGGGGACTCATAATCCCTTGGCCGCGGGTTCGAGTCCCGCCCGGCCCACCGATTTAGTCATTGTGCGAACCACTCCGTTCGGCGCCGTTTCCGCTGGTAGGGCGGGGGCGGCCCCGTCGTTGTTGCGGGGTTGGGGGATGCGGAAGACCGGGATGAGCCGGTCGGGGCCGGTGATGGTGACCTTGGCGACCAGGGCTTCGACGAGTGCCTTGATCTGGTTGTGGGTGCCGCTGGTGATGATCTCGGCGATCTGATCGGCCACCGCCGCCAGGGTAGCGGGCTCCGGCATGGCGGGCTCATCGTCCAGCGCGAGAGTCAGCTCGTCGCGGCGGACGCGGAGTTGCTTGCTCTTGGCGCGCAGCTCGGTGAGCCGGTCGGCGACCAGCTCCTCGTCCATGGTGCCGCGCTCGAACGCGGTCAGGTACCGGGCGATAGCCACCCCGGTCTTGGTCATCTCGCTCTCGACCGTGGCGAGTTCGGCGTGCCGGTCGGCGTGCGCGGCCCGATGTTGCTTCTGTTCGTGGGTGATGGCGTCGGCGATGAGGTCGTGCCGGGTGCGGTAGAAGGTGGTCAGCGCGTCCAGGACGGCCGCGTCGACGGCGTCGGCGTTGAGCCGGCGGAAGTCGCACTTGCTGGCGTCGTACCTGGCGAGGTTCCAGCAGGTGTAGTAGCGGTAGGTGCGGTTCCGGCCGGTGGCGCGGGTGCCGATCATGGCCTTGCCGCACTTCGGGCAGCGCAGGCGGCCGGTGAGCACGTAGTCGGAGCCGGACGCGGCCCGGTGGGCGTGGGATTCGCCGCGTGCGTCGAGGATGGCTTGGGCTTGCTCCCATCGGGTGAGGTCGATGATGGGTGCGTGGGTGTCGGTCACGGTGGTCTCCCGGAACGTCAGTTCACCGAGGTAGACGCGGTTGTTGAGGGCGCGGATGACTTGGTAGCCGGACCACTTGCCGCCGGAGCTGGTGCGGTGGCCCCGGTCGTTGAGGATCTTGGCGATGGCGCGGGAGCCGAGCCGGTCTTTGGTGTAGAGGTCGAAGATCAGCCGCACGATCACCGCCTCGTGCTGGTCGACGATCAGTGTGTGGGTGGTCTTGTCGACCTGGTAGCCGAAGGGGCGTTTGCCGCCCTTCCACTTTCCCTTGGCGTGCTTGCGTTCCATCCCGGCGATGACGCGGTCGATGATGGTGTCGCGTTCGAACTGGGCGAACATGCCGAGCATCTGCACGAGCATGCGGCCCATTGGGGTGGAGGTGTCGAAGGGCTCGGTCGCCGATCGGAACACGACTCCGGCTTGGTCGAGTTCGTCGAGCAGCATCACCATGTCCCGCAGGTTGCGGGAGAACCGGTCGACTCGGTAGACGAGCAGCACGTCGATCAGTCCCGCGCGGGCGGCGGCGAGCGCGCGTTGCAGTCCGTCGCGTTCGGTGGTGGCGCCGGAGGCGTCGTCGGGGAACCGTGCCACGAGCCGCCAGCCGGGCTGGGAGCCGATGTAGGCGTCCAGGCGGGTGTCTTGGGCTTCGATCGAGTAGGGCTGGTGCTCGTCGTCGGTGGAGCGCCGCACGTAGATTCCCACCCGCACGTCGTCGCCGAGTGTGGTCATTGCGGCTTTCTTGGTGCGTTGCGCGGTCGTGGATCGCGCCATTATTCCGACCCCCTTGGTTGGTATTTCCGCGTGCCCTGTAGTGGCCGTTTCTTCGGCTAACTACAGGGCGACTACGCGGCTACTAGTGTCCCGATCTTGAAATGCGTTCACAAAGTCGGCCGAGTTTGCCGAGGATTTCTTCGGCGGTCTTGGTCCAGACGAACGGTTTGGGCTCGGCGTTCCAGGTGTCCACCCAGTTGCGCAGGTCCCGTTCCAGCGCTTGGAGGTTCTTGTGCACGCCGCGCTGCAGCAGCTGGCCGGTTAGGTAGGCGAACCAGCGCTCGACTTGGTTGAGCCAACTGCTGTAGGTGGGGGTGTAGTGGATGTGGAATCGGGGGTGTTTTTCCAGCCACCGTTTGATCTCGGGGGTCTTGTGTGTCTGATAGTTGTCGCAGATCAAATGGACGTCGAGGTCGTCGGGTACTTCGCGGTCGATCCGGTTGAGGAACTTGCGGAACTCGGTGGTGCGGTGACGTCGGTGGATGGCGGTGATGACCTCGCCGGTGGCGGTGTCGAAAGCGGCGAACAGCGTGGTGACGCCGTGCCGGACGTAGTCGTGAGTGCGCCGCTCGGGCATGCCCGGCATCATCGGCAGCACCGGGGCCGACCGGTCCAGGGCCTGGATCTGGCTCTTCTCGTCGACGCACAGCACGATCGCGCCGACGGGCGGATCCAGGTAGAGCCCGACGACGTCCACGACCTTGTCGAAGAACAGCGGATCGTTGCTGATCTTGAAGGTGTCTGCCACGTGCGGTTTGAGGTCGAACCGGTTCCAGATCCGGCCAATCGTCGTCTTGGACAAGCCCGAGTGCTTGGCCATCGATGCCCGCGACCAGTGCGTGGCATTCTCGGGCGTCTGCTCCAGGGTCGTAATCACCACATCCTCGATCCGGTCGATGGTGATCGACGGCGGCCGGCCGGGTCGCGGTTCGTCGCACAAGCCTTGCAACCGCCTGGCCGCGAACCGCTTGCGCCACCTGGCCACCGTCGGCCGCGACACCTGCATCGCGGCGGCGACCGACCCGTCCGTGGCCTCCGGCTCGGCACACGCCAGCACAATCCGCGACCGCAGCGCCAAAGCCTGCGAGGACGAGGCTCGACGCGACCAACGCACCAGCGTCTCGCGCTCGTCCTCGGTCAGCTCCAGGCGCACAGTCGGCCGTCCCATTCTCGACATGGGACAAATCTACACATTGATAACCAATTTGAGGTTCAGAACACTAGATCACTACCAACGTCGACTTAAAACCGCAGCTCACGGGCGGTGTGTCGTGCTTCCATTATCGCTCATCAAGCGCGGTAAGGGAAGCGGAAAAGCGTCGTTCTATGCGGCTTTTTCGTTGCCCTCCTTGCGGTTCTCCTGGTTGTTGCGCCATTGGCCGATGAGTGTGGCCAGGGTGGTGACGGCGAGGTCGTATTGCTGGGCGGTCATCGGTTCGGTGTCGATCCGCTCCACGCGCCAGGTGTCCTGTGTGGCTGATCGTGTGGGGCGGAACGGGAGCACGGTGGCGTCATCGCCACCGTTGTCGGCGTCGTGTTCGGTGTGGTCGGGTGTGTGCTGGGGCATGGTGCACCTCGGGTGGCCCGCGAGCCCGCACTCGATGGCTGGAGGTCGCGGGCGGCTGTCGGGCGGTGACTGGGCAACCGTCGATCAGCAGGACCCGCCGGCTCTCTGGTCACCAGCACCCCGGAAGCCTCCACAGTAGAGGGTTCGTGGTGGGGGTGATGGCCGCGCCGCTACGCGCGATTCAAGAACCGGCTGGGTCTGAACTGCTCCAACCATTGTGCCGCTTCGACTCCCCGACTGCCGTAGCACTCATCGGGGCCAGCGATCACCGGTTGACTGAACCCTTCCCACTGTCCACCCGAGACATTCGGCGAGACCGCCGCCGGGACCGCGAGACTCGGTGCGGGACTGGGTGTCTCGCTGGTCTCGTCGTGGTCTCGGTGGCTCGTCTCGGCTCGTCTCCGTGTCTCGGTGTGGTCTCGTCAGGTGCGGGACCGCGAGTGGACAGCTCGACGTACAACGGGTTCAGATTTCCCTGCTGTGCAAGAGAACGGCGGGCCGAAGCCAAAACGGACCGGCGCGGCCGTCATCGCTGTCGTTCTCACGGGATCAGGTCATCGTCGGTCACCTCCTTTCGGGCAGGCGAAAGCGTGCGGGAACCCGCGCGGGGAGAGGGCTTCAGGCGGCCCAGCGTGTCCGCCGGGGCCGCTGCGTGTCCGGTCGCGCCGGGGCTATCGGTGCGCGGTACACGTTGTCATCGTCTGCGTCATCGTCCGTGTCGTCGTAGAGCGTCACGTCGTCGAGGTCGTCATCGTCGTCCACATAGCCCGCCGGGTCGGCCGGTTCGGGCTGAGCTGTGTGGATGCGGCGCGACATCTCCCGGTCGTCCGGGTCGAACGCAGCCTCGTTCAACGGCTGGTCGGTGTTCGAGGCGCTATGCTCGACGGAGGGGCCACGTTGGGGCAGCTCCGCCAATCGGTACCGGCGCGACACGCTCTCGCCGCTACGCGGCGTCCACAGGCCCCAGACCGGCCCTGCTGGGCCGTCCCCGTGGCCGAAGGTCTTGCCGTCGCGGGTCGCGGTGGCGATCACGAACCCAGGATCTCCACCACCGAGCGCGCGGCGCAGCGCCGCCCGCAGGGCGATCTCCCGCCGGGGCGAGTGCACCGAGAACAGCAGAACGCCGAAGGCGTCGGTCGGGAAACCGCTGTAGTCGTCGAGCTTGCCCGTGACCTTGGTCAGCGATTCGGTGCCGGTGTCGTGTTCGAGGAAGAACCGCACCGTGCGCCCGTGCTCTTCCCAGCAGCCGTAGCCGTCCGGGCGCAGCCGGGTCTCCCGACCTGCGCCCTGGTACCGCCAGAAGAACTCGGTGCACCGCTTCTCCGACCACCACTGGGTCAGCCCGCTGATCTCACCCTCGCGGCCCGCCTCGCGCAGCCGGGCGGGATTGTGGTGCGCGGCCAGGGCGCAGAAGAAGTCGTTCACGCCGAGCTGATGATCCAGCTTCGGCCACAGCGCCAGCCGTTCCAGGCTCTCGGTGTACGCCTTCGGCGCGGGCGGGCGCTCCGCGCGCTGCGCGGCGATCAGCCGAGCGCCGAGGTAGCCCAGCGCGTAGCGCGTCTGGCTCGTCCCGCCGCGCACGTAGGACTCGCGGAACGCGAACACCACGCCCAGCTCCCGCAGGTGCCGCAGCCGGTCCTGCGCGCGGCGCACCGACAGGAACTCGATCGCGGCGATCTGGTTGGTGGTCAGCACCTTGTGCTCGGCCAGCAGGGCCAGCAGTCGCCGGTCCCGGTCGACCAGACGGAACCACAGGCCCGCGTCGGGTTCCCCGGCCCTCCGGCCGCCGCGTTCCGCGCGCCCCCGATGTGTGGATGGGTGAGAGTCACTCCTCAGTCGGCCTTCCGCCTGTTCCCGCCGAAACCACTGCTGACCAGCGGAGTTAGTAGCAGCGGCCTCGGCGTTTTGGTCGGCGGATTCAGAACGCCGAGCCCCCGCCGACCCAGACGCGGAACGAGACGCCAACCCATCCGCACCGACTACGTCACGACTGCCAGTGCGGTCAGCACTGTCCACCATGATCACCACCGCCTTCCACCCGGAGCGGCCGAGAGATCCCCGGCACCCCTCAACTCCGGATTTCGGCCCCGAAATTGACAGTGGTAATCAAAAAGTGACAGAACCGTGCTCTCGCTGTGACCAGCCGTGCGGTGATCATGTCGCGTCGATGTTCGGCGAGTGGTGACCATGATCGACCGTCCCTTCCAGTGTGCCAGGAACCCCTGCACTACTGAAGGCCGATTTTTCGGCCGATTTTGGACACCGACCCCGCCGCTGTGACCAGGCCGTTACCTCAGCCCATCTGCCGCCGCACGGGCCGCAACGAGCCTCGGGGGCCGCCGTGCGCGGCCATCGCGCTCACGACGCGCCGACCCGCCAACAGGGTCGATGAACTGCGGAAACAGTGAACCATGCGCAGCCGGTGGGCCAGGCCAATCACAGGTGGCCTGCTCACTGGCCGACCGACTGGCTCGCTACCGCCTCAGTCGAGCAGGACCTTGCGATTGCTCCAGGCAAGGTGCAACGCCGCCGATGCGCCGGGAGAGAGGCGCTTGGACTCGCGGAGCCATGTCAGGGTGTTCTCCTCGAAGGGAAAGGCTCGTGCGGGCATGGAGCCCTCCGAGTTGGTCTCGACGGCGTTGGCGAATAGTTCGTCGTAGGTGTCCGGGGCGATGACCGCGACGGTGAGAATGTCGCCGGCAAGTGTGAGCGCGTCGAGCGTGACACCGAGGCAGAACACGCGGATGTGACCGTCGCGCACCGCCTCGTCCATCGTGGTGAACGGTTCCAGCTTGTCGTATCGGATCGGCTTACCGGAGCCGTCGTACTCGTCATGGCCCAGCAGTTCCTCGGCGTACTCACGCTGGATGTTGCGCCAGATCGAGAAGTCGGCGGCGACGGCGGCCGGGATCACGGAGGAGGGCTGGAAGATGCCCGCGGGCAGCAGGTGTGCCATCCCGCCGCCGCCTGCGACGCTGGCGGAGTCACGCTGGTGAAGGACGACGCTGGGGCTGTCGCCGCCCCTGATGGTCAGGGTGCCAATCGCTCCCATGAGAGGTCGGCGGCCGAGGTCGAACGGGTCTGCGATCAGCTTGCGGAAGGTCAGCCGTCGCATGGAGGCGCGCGGCATGACGGTTTCCCGGTCGCTGTCGATGGCGAGGTGGTGGGCGGCGAGTTCGTGGGCAAGCGCCTCGTTGGTGTCGACCGCGTCGAAGAAGCCCATCTGCCCGAAGTGCATGCTCGGCTGCGTCCAGTCGAGTCCGAGCAGGCGGAAGCACAGCCGGTTCTCGAACAGGCGTGGCGCGGCGAGGTCGCGGATGGCGTCGTGGTAGCTGCGGTAGCGGGCGTCGATGGTGGCCAGCGGGCGAACCAGGGCGCTCTCGGGTTCTTCTCCGGTGATCGTGGGTTCGGCGGCCATGGAGTCCAGCGTCAGCGTGATCTCGTTCAGCCGGACAGGCTCGGCAGGTATCCAGTTCGGCGCGCTGATGACGCCTGTGTTCTTCAGTCCTGGCACGCGATGGTCGCGGTAAAGCGCCTCGGCGAGCACCGCGAGATCGCGGCGGTGCCTGCCCAAGGCCGACCGGACCTGGCGCCACTCCTCCTGGTCGCGCTCGACATGCGGCTCGGCGGTCGCGGGCGCGGTGGCGAACGTGAGCGGCGCGGGAAGAGGCTCGGTCTGGTCCTGCTCGGGTCGGCCAGAGCGCGGCCTGCGGAAACCGAGTTCGTCGCCCGCGCAACCGAAGAACTCGGCGAGCAGTCGGCGATAGAAGGGCTGTGGCCACACGACTTCGCCGCGTTCCCATCGGCCGATGGTCTTGCGCGTGATCTGCGGGTGCTTGCCGTACCGGGTGGCAAGGTTCGTCAACTCGTCAGCCAGGTCCTGCTGGGACAGCCCGCCCCGCTCGCGCAGGGCGATCAGCACGGTGTTCGGTACGCGGGGCTCATCGGGTGACACAGGATCAACGGTAGGGCGTGCCACACCCGCAGATCAGGAATGTCCCCCCAATGTCCCCGATCTGGCCCAACTGTGGGCACTCGCTGTGGTCGTGTTCGTCCCTGCTGCCTGGTGAACTCGTAGACGCAGTTACACCACGTCAGCCGGAGGCGACTACCAGTGAGTGATCGTATTGACGCCGCTCGGCGACCGACGAGCGCACCCCTGGTACCGGGGATTCCGGGGCTGGCCTGGGCCGACACGCGTGCCGCCGCCGTCGACCTGGCGCAGCACGGCTGGCCCGTGCTGCCGGGAACCTACCAACTTGCCGAACACGGGGCTTGGCTGGGCAGGCGCGGCGCGGCAGGGCTGGAACCGGTCGCTCCGCTCTGGCAACTGGCCACGACGACCAACCCGGACGTGGCGATGGAGTGGTGGACACGGCGGCCGTACTCCGTGCTGCTGGCGTGCGGAGCCGGGGTCGACGGGATTGAGGTACCCGCCGCCCACGGGCAACGCGCGCAGGCGCAGCTCTCGCCGGCCCGGCGTGGTCCGGTCGCCGTCACACCCTTCGGTTCGTGGTTGTTCTTCGTGCGCAGCGACGACGAACCGCTGCGGCCCGAGCTGGCCGCGAACGGACATGCGCAGTTGCACGCGAGCGGGGCGTGGTTGCCCATCCCTCCAACGGCGCGTGGTGGCCTGCCGTATCGCTGGCAGGTGTCCCCGTCCACCGTCGGCTGGGCGCTGCCCGCCTCGGGCGAGGTTCAGCGAGTGCTGATCGCGTCGCTGAGCCGTCGAACCGGCGGCGCACGACCCAGCCTCGCCTGAGTAAGCCGCGCCTGCGCCGAGGATGCCCCGACCGCCCTCGGTGCAGGCGCACCCATGCCCAAATCAACCGAAGGGGAGGTGCCGATCATGGCTGACCGCGGTGAACAGGCCACACAGCACGTGGCGCGTGTGCGGGAGATTTTGCCGCGATCCGCGTCGATCATCGAGGCGTTCCGCGACATCAGCAGCAGAGATCATCCCGGCCAGCTCGTCCTCGACACCGCGAACGAGCTGGCGGCCCAACACGAGCAGCAGTGGCAGGCCGAGGATGTCAGCCGCGCTTCCGGCGCGTCCGCCGACGCCATCGCCGAAAGCAAGCGGCTCATCGACGACCTCAACGCCCGACGGGTCGCCCTGGTGGAACGGATCGACGAGTGGGTGTCGACCCAGGTCCACAGCCGCGCGGACGCCTCGCTGCACACCGAGACCCTCGGCTCGGTCGTCGACCGCCTGGCGATCGCATGGGTCCGCGCGAACAGCCTGATCAACTCGGGCGGCGCCCGCGATCGAGCCCGCTTGGCCCTGCGGCAGCTCGCCGAGCTGGCCGACGCCTACGACGACCTGGTCCGCGATGTCGCCACCGGCCACCGACGGCTCCCGGCGTGGCGGCCCCTGAAGACCTACCGGAGCGCATCGTGACCACAGAGACGCACCAGCACCTGTCGGTGTCGCTCAACGGCGTTGACAACGTCGGGAAGACCACGCAACTCGCCTGGCTCCAGCGTGGGATGCCCGACGCCCACCTCGTGGGCACTGTGGATGCCTGGGATTCCCGATGGCGCGAGGTCGCGGCGGGCGACTTCGCCCATTGGTGGTTCGTCGGATCCACCACGGCCGAGCACGTCGGTCTGATGCTGGGCAGCCACGTCGCCCGCCGCGACGCGAGCGGACCACTGGCACTGGAAGACCGCGGCTTACCCATGCTCCGGGCGACCTGCGCCGCCACCGCCGCGCTCAAGGACGGACTGTCCCCGACAAAGGCGCTCCGGCTGGTGGACCGCCTCGCGGCCGATCTCCCGGCCGCCGCATCTCGGCGGGAAGTCCACGTGCTGTTACGCCGGTCCGGTGACCCGGCGCGGGAAGCGGCCGAGGCGCTGCGGCGCGAGCCACGACCGGCCAACGAACGGTATGCCACCTATCAGCGCACGCTCGCGGAGGTCGTGTCCGTCCAGGTTGAACGCGGGGACTACCACGCGGTGCTCGACCTCGGCGACGCCCCGATCCTGGAGGTCCAGCGAACGCTCCGGAGCCACCTGGCTGACGCGGGTGTCACCGTGGAACCGCTGCCGAAGGACGTGCTGGACCGGCTGTGGGTGCTGGGCGGCATGTCGGAGAGCGGCAAGAGCACGGTCGGCGAACTGTTGCGCGACGAGCACGGCGTAACGAGGTTGAAGATCGGCTACCTGCTGGAAGTCGCCGCCATGCGGGCTGGAGTCGTCGACCCGTACGAGCACTGGTCGGAGCGGGAGCAGGCGGAGCGGCTTACCGAGGAAATCCTGCGGTTCGCCGAGACAACCAAGGCACGCACGATCAGCCTGGAAAGCGCGCACCGCTTCGAGGCGACCGCGCACCTGAAACGGGTCTGGGGTGACCGCTGCCAGGTTGTGTACGTCGATGCGGACACGACCGTCCGGGTGAGTCGCGCGGCGGAGAGCGAGTCCCGGTTGCGTGGCCGCGACGCGACCAAGCGCGAACGCGGAGCGGACCGGATCGCGGAGATCGCCGATCACCTCATCGACAACTCCGGGTCGCTGGGCGCGCTCAAGCTCGCCGTCAGTCGAATCGCGTCGACCGTGAACCTGCCCAGGGTGACGCTCCACGCGAGTGGGCCGGTGCCCCAGAGCGGATGGTTGGGCCAGGCCACCGACCACGTGTGCGACGAGCAGGTCGCGCTCGTGCTCGCAACCGGCAGCACGGGGACCACGAGCTGGCGGGATGGGTGGAGCGATCTTGACCTGCTCGTGGTTCGTGACACCGCGCCCGCCGCCTGGCTGCGGGACGTTGCGGGCACCCTTCCCGCGCCCGACGGGATCAAGGTCGGCCTCAGCGTCTTCACCACCGCCGACATCGACGCGCTGCGGGTGCCACCGCGCGTCGTGCAGTCGCTGCGCCGCGCTGCCCAGGGGGTCGGCGTGCTCTACCGGCGAGCGGGCCATCTGCTGCCGGTGCCGGCCGCCGCACACGGCGATCGCACCAGCCGAGGCGAGTTGGGACTCGTGCTGATGACCACCCGCCGCCTCCTCACCGCCGATCAGCCGGACGTGCGCGCCGTGCACAAGCACCTGGTGCTGCTCGCCAAGATCGTGCTGCGCGCCGACGGACACGACCTCCATGACGCCGATGACGTGCTCACCGCGTTCCGCGAGTTTCACCCCGCCGCCGAATGCGCGCCGCCTGAGCTGTCTGACCTCATCCGTCGCCCCAGTGATCCGGTCCTGCGCGGACAACTCGTCGACGTGACGGACCGACTGTTGACCTACCTCGACCGACTCGACCACATCGTGAGGACCAGCGAATGACCACCGTTCCCGAAGATCTCGCCTACCAGGCTCGGCGCATTCGCCGTCTCGGCGTGCCCCCACAGACTCGGGATGTCCGGATCGTCCACGAGCTGGACGGCATCCTCGACCAGGTCCACCCCGCGACGTTGCTGCGGACCGGTAGCGCGCTGTGGGAGGCGTGGTCGCGCCACCCGGACTTCACGGCCCCTGACGTGCTGCTCGGATTGGATGCGGGCGGCATCCTGCCCACCGTCGCCGTCGCATGGGCCGGCGACCTGCCGTACCGCCTGGCCTGGAAGCTCGACCTCGACCTGCCCGACAAGCGGCGCTTCACCGAACCCCATGCCCGCCGCACCGAGGTCTTCACCTACGGCGACCTCGCGGGAACCCGCGTGCTCATCGTCGATGACGAGATCACCACAGGGAACACGCTGGCCAACCTGATCACGGTGCTCCGCGAGTCGGCCGTGGAGGTGACCGGCATCGCGTGCTTGATCGAGGACACCACCGGTAACGCCCGTCCGCTGTTGGAATCGCTGGGAGTACCGCTGTGCACTCTCACGCGACTGTGAGCCCGTGGACGATCGAGCCGGTGACGCTGCAACGCGGCGGGCCGGTCATCGTCCCCCGCCAGCACGCACCCCTGGCCCGCGCGCTGCCCTTCCGGCGCGCGGCCGGGGAGCTCCCGTCCTACACCAGTGGCGCAGACGTGATCGGCGAACGCGGCTGGTCGGTCGTTCTCGGTGACCGCGGTCTCGGTGATGCTCTGCTCGCGCTCGGACTCGTTCAGGCCCTCGCCGACGGGACCGGGCGCGACATCGAACTCCACTACGAGGGGCCTCGTCCACGCCTGATGCAACGCTGCCGGCTGCCGTGGAGCACAAGCCACACTGAAGGCCCGCACACCGTTAGCACCAGGCACGGCAAGGGATTCACATTCCACGCGATCCCCGAACGGCCCCAGGCGTGGCTGGACATCCTGGACGACGAACTCGTGGAGGTCCACGCCGCTCTGCCGATGCGGTACTACCTCGCCGCGGAACAAGCTCTCGGCGTCCGGCTCCCCGCCGACCGCGCGCCGCTTCCGACGTTCATGTCGACGGAGCGGGCACGACCGTTCCACGTCGTGTTCGTCTCGGCGACCAGTTGGCCGAGCCGGAAGGACTACGGTGCAAGCGGCTTCGCCCGCATCGGGGCTGTCCTCGCCCAGCGCTTCCCGGCGCCGTGGACATTCACCTTGATCACCAGTAGCTATGCCGAGCCGATGGCCTTCGACGGCGTCACGGTTCTGGCCGGGTTGGATGCGGTGGACTGCCTGGACGTGTTCGCGTCAGCCGAGGTCGTGATCGGCAATGACACGGGCCTGACCCATCTGGCCGCGCTCACCGAACGCCCGGACGGAACCGGACCACATGTGATCGGGCTCTACGGTCGCCACGCCCACACCAAGTGGACCACCGGGAGGGCACGTCACCACGCCATCGCCACCACGTTCTCGCAGATGCTGGCCCTCGCCGACCGCTGCCCGGTGCGCGACCACCTGGACGACGCACTGTGGTCGCAATCAGCGAGCCTTGCCGACCTCCCGGCGGAGGTCATCGCCGAGTTCGCACGCGACCTCGCCGGTTGGTGGTGACTGCTCATGCTGAGGATCACCAACCACCGCCGCTTCACGGCCAATCACACCTGGCACGTCGACTGGGCCGGACACGCGCTGTTCGTCAAGGCCAACCCGAACCACGACGAGGCCAGTGCCGAATGCGCAGGACACGCGCGCATCCGCGAGTTCTACCCCGTACCAGTGCTGCGTGGCGCGCGACGGGTCGCCCGCTGGACCGTGCTCGCCTACGACCGGTGGCCGCACCTCGGCCACGATCACGGCCTGCTGCTCGACGAGATCACCCACGCCGACCTCACGGGCGACCTGGTGCGCCTCGACACCTGCCTGACCGCGGTGTTCCGCCACTACCAGCACGTCATCGGCAGCACCCTTCGCCCCACGACCCACGGGGAGACGACCAGCAAGCTCTACGGCGACCGCGCCGCTCCCAATGGCCGCCTTGACCAGTACTACAGACCCAACGCACCGTGGCCGATCGGCAGTGGAACCCGGAGAGTCCGCCCACAGGATCTGGCAGACGTGCGACTGGTCGTCAACGGCCGCGAGCACACCGTTGACTTCGCCGAACTGATGACCAGGCTGCGGGTCCACTTCGCCCGCCACAGCCCGGTCTGGGCCGCTATCACCCAGGGCGATCCCACCGACATCAACATCGGCTGGTCGCCCGAGGGTGGACCGGTGTGGTTCGACTACGACACTGGAGGACTCAACGCGCTGCCCGGCGAGTTCGCGTGTTTCCTGCTCTACCAACGCCTCCACGGCGCATGGCTCACACCGCACTACAACCGGGCCGCGTTCGACGATCACCCCTCAGCGCTCACCCCGGCGAGCCTCGCCGAACCCGTTGTCCAGGTCGAACGCACCGGTTCATCGCTGGTGATTGACTATCGGCACAGGCCCAGCCGAGCCCGCCGACATGTCCTGTGCCGCTATCTCGATGAGGTCATCCGGCCCATTGCCCGCCATCTCGGCATCGACGACCTGATGGCGTGGATGCGCCCGTACCTGGTGATGCGGCTGCTCGCCGTCTACCACCTCGCCGACCTCGAACCCCATGACACTGCGCTGTCGCTGGCCCTGCTCGCCCAGGCACTGGACCCCGACACCAACTTGCCGGACTTCCTCGCCCTCACACCATCAGATGCGGAGGTCAACTGACCGTGGCCCGTCCCGTCGCCATCGTCACCGGAGCCGGTTCCGGCATCGGCGCGGCCATCGCCGCGCGCCTCGCCGACCGGTACGACCTCATCCTCACCCACCTCCACGACGACCCGGATCTACACAACGTGCTCGCCACCGTCGAACAACGCGGCGCTGCCACAGCGGCGATCACGGGCGATCTCACCGACCCGCTGACCATCGACACGCTCGCACACGAAGTCGAGCACGCCGCCGACCGGCTGGAAGTCCTCGTGTCCAACGCCGGCGCCTATCCGCGTATCCCCTGGACCAGCCTCGACCTGGACACCTTCCGCGAGCAGATCGAGATCAACCTGATCACTCACGCGGCGTGTGCCCAGCTCGTCACGCCATCACTCACAGCGCGCGGCCACGGCCGCATCATCACCGTGTCCTCGGTGCTCACCCAACTCGGCCGCGTCGACCTCGCCGCCTACATCGCGGCCAAGAGCGGCCTGGAAGGACTCGTCCGCGCCCTGGCCCGAGAACTCGGACCACACGGCATCACCGTCAACTGCGTCCGCGCGGGCTCCATCGAAGTACCCGCCGAACACGCCGTCGTCCCCGACCACGACGCGATGATCACGCGACAGCTCAACCGCCAGTGCGTCAAACGCCGTGGACACCCCGACGACATCGCCGCCGCCGTCGACTTCCTCGCCTCCCCCGACGCGGGGTTCATCACCGGCCAGTGCCTCACCGTCGACGGGGGCTGGTGCATGACATGACCCCCGCCGCGCTCTGGATGCGCCACGGCACCTGCGACGACGGACTCTGCCGCCCCGGCGCCCACGCCCGGCCCGACAGCCCACTCACCATCGCAGGCACCGTCGAAGCCGAACTGACCGCCCGCGAGCTGCGCGACCATCGCTGGCAACCGGCACTCATCGCGTCCAGCCCAGTGCGCCGCGCTCGCCAGACCGCCGCCATCGTCGCCCGCGTATCGGACAGCCGACTTGCCGAACCGATCAGCGCGTTCGCCGATTGGCGCGCCCCACACTGCGTGCTGGGCCTCGCCCCCAACCAGTACCCGCCCGACTACATCACCTGGCGGCAACAGCGCGCCGACAACCCGGACAGCGCCCTGCCCGGAGGCGAAAGCCCCCGGGCGTTTGCTGAACGCGTACTCGAAGCCGCGACCATCGCCAGCGACCTCGCCACCGAGCACGGCCCCGTGCTGATCGTGTCACACCGGCTGCTCATCGGCGCCCTCGCCGCCCTGCACCACGGCTACCGCCACCCCGCCGACATCTTCGGCTACGCCAGCGACTTCCGCCTTGCCCCTGCCCATCTGTGGGCACCACCCAGGGAGACCACGTGATCAACGATCAAGCCGACCACCGGATCTTGCCGCACGAATCGGCCCACGAGCGAGCCGTCCGCCACCGCCTCGCCGACCTGCTGGCCGATACCCCCATCCCGCCCGAGGAACTGGTCGACAACCTGGCCCTGTACCTGCGCAGGCAGCCCCTGACCGACCTGCTGTCCCTGGACGCGCTCTACCGGATGATCCTCAACGTGCCCGGCGTGATCATGGAGTTCGGCGTGCACCGCGGACGACACCTCGCCGCCCTGACCGCGTTGCGCGGCGTGTACGAGCCGTACAACCCGCACCGCCGGATCATTGGCTTCGACACCTTCACCGGATTCCCCGACGTGACCGACATCGACACGACCAGCCCCAGCGCCGTCGCTGACCGGTTCGCGCTCACCGACGGCTACCCCCACCACCTGCGCGACGTGCTCGACGCACACGAGCAGGGCGAACACCTCGGCCACATCCAGCGCACCCTGATCGTCCAGGGCGACGTGCGCGAAACCCTCCCGCGCTACCTGACGGACAACCCGCACACCGTCATCGCACTGGCCTACTTCGACCTCGACCTCTACGAGCCCACCCGCGACGCCATCGACGCCGTCCGGCCGTACCTCACCAAGGGCAGCGTGCTCGCCTTCGACGAACTCGCCCACGCCAAGTGGCCGGGAGAAACCGCAGCCCTGCGCGACACCCTCGGCACCGACCACGGCACGCTGCGCACACTGCCCGGCCGCGCCACCCCGACTTACCTGCGGTGGGGCACGTAGCCGCAGCTCAGGCGGCTGCGCCCGCCTCGACCAGCAGAGCCTCCCGGTTGGCCAGGATGAACTCCTTCAACGCGGTCGGCTTCAAGTCGATCGACGCGAGATCGTCTCCCCGAAGGTCAACCCGGTCCAGGTCGTACCCGCCGCGCGACGGGTCGCTGAACTCCGGGCCGCTCCGGGCGGACTCGTCCAGGCTGGCCAGCCGCGCCACAAAGAAGTGCTGCACAGCGACACCGGCGTCCGACGGCGAGCTGAACAGGAACACCTGCGAGGCATCCGTGGCCTTCGCGCCCAGTTCCTCCGCCAGCTCCCGGTACAGAGCCGCCTCCACCGAGGCGTCGACGTCCTCGACACCGCCACCGGGCGCGGTCCAGTACGGCGCCTGCCCCGGCTTGGTCCGCTTGATCAACACCAGCCGCCCGAGATCGTCGATCAGAATCGCTCGTGCTGCACGCCGTCCCACTGCCACCGTCACCTGATCCGTCACGGCACAAGCTTACGGCCCGCTGCTTCTGCCCAATCACGGCACTCGCTTGATCGACGACCGTCCGTCACAGCCGAAAGAACCGGCGCTCTACGCTGGCTTGGTGACCTCGCGTGTCGAACTCGATCTACCTCCAGCAGGTGACTTCCTGCCGTTGAGCGACCTGGAACGCTTCGTGGAGCACGTCCGTCACGCAGGCGCGGTCGCCGACACGCCCGTCATCGCAGTCGCCGCCGAGCAGGACCCTGATATGACCATCGCGCTGCGGGTCGAGTTCTACACCGCGGTCACCGAGCGCGCGGACTTGGACGACCTGCTTCGCCTGCTCACCTAGATCGAACACAGCAGCGCCAGCGGCGGGCACGCCGTTACCGCCACGGCGAACACGCTCAGCTCCGGGGCCGCTGCCACGTTCGCGCACACCGACAGATCGGGCCCCGTGCGCCAGCCTACGCAGGCAACACCCTGCGAGCCAGTCATCGGCCGGCCTACCGGCACATGCGGGACCCGAATGCGGAGGTAGTCGGCTTCGCACACCGCACAAGCCAACCCGTCTGCTGCAACGCCGTCAGTCCGGCGATGATCGTGTCGTGTTCATCGGGCGCTACCTGCCGACAGGCGACGGGTGCCGACCGGGCGGACCGTGATCTCAGGGCCTTCGAAGTCGCTCCAGCAACTCGCCGACGTAGCGTGTGTCCTCATGATCACTGCCCTTGACGAGCATGAGGTCGTCGTGCAGAGCGCGCAACGTCCGTTTGGCTTCGTCGATGTCGTTGCGCGCCGCCTGGAGTTCGCCGATGTTGCGGCGTACCTCGAACGCGGTGTCGGCTCCGTCACCGCGCTCGCTACTGATCCTGCTCAGGACGTCGTTGAACCGGAGGAGCGCCTCATCGACCTGGCCCAGCTCGGCTCGGCAATACGCGGACTGCCGCAAGCATTCCACCGCGTCGTCGCTGCGTGGCCCTTGAGTACGGGCGAACGCGTTCTCGAGCGCGTCGAATTCGGGCCGAGCGACGCGATATTCGCCTGCGACGACCAGGATCGCGGCCCGGCGCAACCGGAGCTGTAGCACTTGCGGGTTCTCCGCGCCGAGCGCGTCGCCTGCCGGTTGAATCGCGGCGTTGAGGACTTCAGCGGCCTGGACGAACCGCTCTTCCTCCAGCAGCACGTCCGCCCGGTGGACCGCGTCTTCCATGGACTCCCGCAGGGCCGTGCGCGGCACCCGGGACGCCGCCGCCGATTCCGCCACGCTTGCGCGTTCCAGGACCGGGCCGAAATCGGGTCGGCTGCCCGGCGCGTTGGGGCGGCGGAACACCAGTGTGGGGTCCGGCATCCCGCTCGACGCCGCACCGCGCGCATCAGGCGCCGAACCGAGGGCGGGCAACAGCGGCAGCAGCCGCTCGTAGACCTCCACAGCGTCAGCAGGACGGTCGGTCGGCGCCTTCGCGAGCAGATCCAGCACCAGCCGATCAAGCTCGGCGGGAACGTCCGCGCGCACGTCCCGTAGCGGCACCGGAGTTTCGTCGAGATGCCGGTTCCACCGGTCGATGTCGGTGTCCCCACCGAACACCGGGTAACCCGACACCAGCTCGTAGAGCACGCAGCCCAGTGCATAGAGATCGCTGTGCGGGGTGACCTGTCTGCCCCGGATCTGTTCCGGGGACATGTACAGGCTCGTGCCCATGGGAATTCCGGTCGCGGTGAGCCGGGCCGTGTCGGGCCGCAGCACGGCGGCAATGCCGAAGTCGAGAACCTTCACCGCACCGTCGCGGGTGACCAGCACGTTTTCCGGTTTGAGGTCCCGGTGCACCACCGGAACCGCATGAGCGTGGGACAGCACTGTCGCGAGTTGCGCACCAAACGCCGCAGCCCAGTTGACCGGCAGTGGTTCCCGAGGATCGATGAACGCGCGCAGCGGTACACCGTGCACGAGTTCCATGACCAAGTACAGTTCGGCGACCCCGCTGTCAAGCCCGGCGTCGTAGACCTGCGGGACACCGTGGTGCCGGATTCGCGCGGTGACGCGAGCTTCGCGCTGGAAGCGTTTCGCGAGTTCCTGTACCGCTTCGCCATTGCCGATGGCCTGCGGATTGATCCGCTTGACCGCGACCTCGCGGTCAAGCACGACATCGAACGCTCGCCAGACCGTGCCCATCCCGCCGGAGCCGATCTCGTCGCGCAGCTCGTAGCGACGGCCGACCCTGTCCGCCACCCGTCCTCCCCTTCCGACCGTCACGCTCCACCGACTGCCGCCCGGGACTCATGATCCCGTGCACCTGACCACGAGTCCACCGGTTCGACGAAAACCCTGGCGCCACCCCACCGAACGCGCTCAGGCCACCTCGTCGATGCCTTCCTGCTTGCGGATCAGTCGCCACGCCGCGCTTCGGGCACTGCGGTTCAGCGACTCCTTGAACGTCCGGTCACGACTGCTGAAGTACTGATCGCCGAGGCCGGCAATGGTGTCGATGTGGTCGGCCATTTTGTCTTCGAACACGTCGTCGAAGACCGCCCCGAAGTTTTCCTCGTTGTTGACGATCGCGGCCTGCCGGACCTTTTCGTCCTCGACGGTCTCGTTGAATGGCCGCGCCACGTCCTCCTCGGTGAACGTGGTGCCGTGCCGATCATTGAATCGCTCGATCAGCTCCGACAACAGCGACTTGTCCTGGTCCTTGCCCGCGCCGGTTCCATCGCCGAAACCACGCAGCTCCGCGGTGCCCTCCGGCGCCAGCCCGAGATCGTGCTGACCGGTCTTCTCGACCCGTAGGTGACTGAGGTCGACCTCGCCGATGTCAACGCCGCCGTCCTTGCCGCGCGGTAGCCGGTTGAGCAGGTGCCGCCCGAACAGATACAGCCGCTCCAACTCGGCGTCCCGGTAGGGCACGATCTGCGAGAGGAACCCGTATTTGCGGACGAAGTCGCCGAGATCGAAGCGGAACTGGTCCGCGAGCTCCGACAGGGTCTCGTCGTTCAGGAGGGCCTCGTAGCGTGCAACGGCGGGTGCGATGTGCCGATAGAGTTCGGCGTGCAGCCTCGCCCACTTCGCCTCGCTGCCGCCGGCGACCCGTTCGGCGGCCAGGAACGCTCGCGCGAACTCGATCATCTCGGCGTCCACGAGAATCTGCGCCGACAGCACGCGGCTCTGCGCGTTATAGAGCAGGTTCGGGTCCGAGGGCAGCGTCGCCGCGTCCTCGAAATACGGCCGGAACGACTCCTGGATCGCGTCGGCGTCGTTGACGAAATCCAGTACCGCCAGATCCGCCTGGGTCTTGCGGTCGGTGGTCCGGTTGAGCCGCGACAGCGTCTGCACCGCTGAGATCCCGCCGAGTTTCTTGTTGACGTACATCGTCGTAAGCAGCGGCTGGTCGAACCCGGTCTGATACTTCTCCGCCACCACCAGAATCCGGTACTCGGGCTTCCCGACACCACCGTTGCGGGTCGTGAGGTCGTCGGCCCGGGTGTAGGCGAACGCCTTCGGCAGCGCACCCTCGGGCAGGCCACCGTTTTCCCGTGACTCGGTAACCTCCTCACCGTCGTAGGTCAGCGAGCCGGAGAACGCGACGAGCACCCCGATGTCGCCGCGAAGCTTGCCCTGCTTGCGGAGGTCGTCGATGTATTTCTTGAGGGCCCGCGACATCTGCACCGCACTCTGCCGGGAGGAGGTCACGACCATCGCCTTCGCGCGCCCACCGAGCCGCCCGAGCGTGTGCGCCCGGAAGTGGTCGACGATCACCTGCGCGTGCTGTGCCACGGTCGAGGGGTGCATCACCGCGGTGCGGGCAAGCTCCGGAGTGGCCTTGGCCGGGTCCACCTCGCGGTCGTCGGGGTTCTTGCTGATCAGCTTCCAGTAGGTGTCGTAGGTGACGTAGTTGCGCAACGGATCGAGGATGAAGCCTTCTTCGATGGCTTGCCGCATCGAGTAGGTGTGGAACGGCACGAACGCGGACTTGCCATCGTGCTCGCCGAGGACGCCGAAGTACTCCAGGGTCTTGGCCTTCGGGGTGGCGGTGAACGCGAAGTACGACAGGTTCGGGTTCTTCGCGCGCTCGGCGATGCGCTGCTTGAGCTTGACCTCGATGTCGTCCTTGTCGATCTTCACCTCGGTTGCGCCGGCCTCGCCGCTGTCGTCGTCGGCGTCGAGCGCGAGTCCGCGCAGCGCCTTGCGCACGTCGCCGGCGGCGTCGCCGGACTGCGAGGAATGCGCCTCGTCCACGATGATCGCGAACTTGGCGCCCTTGATCTCGGTGGGGTTCCGCCGCAGGTAGTCCAGCAGCGCCGGGAAGGTCTGCAACGTCACCGTGATGATCTTGCCCTGCTCGCTGGACAGGCGTTTCGCCAGCTGCTCGGACTTCGAGCCCTGCTTCTCGTCGATCGCCACGACCGTGCCCGCGGTCTGCTCGAAACTGCCCACCGTGGCACGCAGCTGCCCGTCGAGGTTGCGGCGGTCGGTGATGATGAGGACCTTGTCGAACACCGGCGTCCCCGGCTTGAGCCCCTTCTCCCGCGCGTCGGCGTCCAACTCGGTCGGGTCGGTGGGCGTATGCAGCGAGGACAGGCGGTAGGCCAGCCACGCGATCGTGTTCGACTTGCCGGAACCGGCAGAGGCCATGACGAGATAGTCGTGGCCGGTGCCGTGGTGGGCAGCGTGGGCGGCGAGTTTTTTCACGACGTCCCACTGGTGGAACCGCGGGAAGATCACCGACTTCTTCAGCCGCCCGTTGGCGCCCTTCTGACGACGCTCGTGCACGAACCGTTCGAGCAGGTCCAGCCAGTTGTCCCGGTCCCACACCTGTTCCCACAGGTAGGAGGTGGCGTACTTGCCGAACTCGGCCGCGGCGGGGTTGCCGGCGCCGCCGGGCTTGCCGGGCCCGTTCGAGCCGGTGTTGAACGGAATGAACCTGGTGCGTTCGCCGCGCAGCTCGGTCGCCACGAAAACGAGATCGGGGTCGACGGCGAAGTTCACGACCACCCGCTTGGCGAAGATGAGCTCGCTGGGGTCGCGCTCGTAGCGGTACTGGTTCTTCGCATGCTCGACGCCCTGGCCGGTCAGCGGGTTCTTCAACTCGGCCGTGGCAACCGGGATGCCGTTGACGAACAGCGCCAGATCGAGGCGGTTGCCCCGGTCAGCCTGCTTGGCGGCGTAGGCCAGCTCGCGAACGACGGTGAGCCGGTTGGCGCGATAGTCGTCGAGCGCGGAGTCGGACACGACCAGCGAGGGTTTGAAGTAGGCCAGCCGAATGCGCACACCGCGGTCCTTGACGCCCTTGCGCAACACGTCGAGCACACCATCGGTGTCGATGGCCTTCGCGACCCGCTGGGCGAACCCGCGCTGCGCGGCATCGGCGTCACCGCCGTAGTAGGTAAGTAGCTCCTCCCACTCGGCTGACTGGGTGGCCCCGATGAACGTGAACAGCTCGCCGGTATCCAGACCGAGCTCGGGGTCGTAGTCGGCGGAGGTACCCACCTCCCAGCCGCGCTCGGTCATCGCGTCGACGATCGCGGTTCCGAACACGGCCTCGTGATGAATCGGGCTCATCGGCTACTCCTCGATCCCGCGCCCACTCGCGGCGGACACATCGAACTCCCCAGTGACAGCGGCGGTGATCAAGGCCTGGCGGCGTTCAGCCAGCAGTTCGCGTTGGCGAGTTACCTTGTCAACGAGAGTGTCGAGGCGACGATTCTGCTTCCTAATCGCGTCCACGATCCTGAGCTGCTCGTTCATCGGCGGGAGCGGAACCCTGAGCATCTGGAGATCCGGCACATAAATCGTCTTATGTGTCGAGCCCATCGCGAGCCGCCCGAGAAGATCTGGCCGCATCGCGCGCAGACACCACAGGAGGTAGTACGGGTTCAGGCGCGGGCCACACGTCCAGGTCACGATGTCCTGGCTTGTGGCCATGTCCAGTCCCATCACACCCGAATAGCCAGCGGATGCGGCTGTGCGGCATAGGAAAACCGTTCCCTTTGGATGGAGCTCAGCAGCCGAATTTGCTAGGCCGATCTCGCTGATCTTCTCCCGAGTATCGACGAGATCCTCGATGCGATCATTGCGGAGCTGACTGACTTCGCCTGTAGTGACCCAGGGAATCGTGCAGTCCACCCACCACTCCGGTTTGTTGCGGCTGGGCGTATGTCCACTACCCATGCGTGAAACAAGTCCGAGTCGGACTTCCTCCCAATGGGCGGGAACATTCGTCAGCCATTCCAATTTAGACGGTCGGCGCTCAGTTGTATCCCCGCCAGCCACGAGATGCGCAACACCAGCACTCCTACGCTCGGCGAAAAGCCTCAGTTCCTTGGTTAGAACCGAGACGAACTTGTCGATGCAGGCGGTCTCGGCATCGAGGAATTCGGCGATGCGGCGCTGCTCCTCCAAGGGAGGCAACCACGTCCGGTACTCGGCCATCAACTCCCATGATGTCCGAGGCATCTTCGTGCCGTATGCCGTCGTGTTCGCCCACTCGATCCAAGCATTGGAAAGCGTCACGTAGAGCAAGAAACGCCTATCGACTTCCGTCCCCGGTCGAAGCACAAGGAGCTCGCCAGTTGCGGTACCCGGTTCTCTGGGGCAATACGATTTCGCTAGGTAGGGCCGCAACTTGCTGAACAGCACGTCGCTCGGCTGGTGGAGAAGACTGTCGTCCGCCGCTTTCAATGGCAAGTCGCCAACCAAGAGTCTGCCCGTACCGCTCTCCACGTCCTCAAGCCCGATGAACGGTCGAGGCTCACCGTCGGCCTTTTCGACGATATTGCGGACGACAGACTTGATCCGTACCAGGCTCACTCTGTCACCTCTCCCAGCAGTTCTTGGATCTCTGCTTCGAGGGCCTTGAGTTCGGCGTCGATTTCTTCCAACGGGCGCGGTGGCTTGTACACGTAGAAGTGCCGCGTGAACGGGATCTCGTACCCGATCTTGGTCTTGGTGTGGTCGATCCATGCGTCGGGGATGTGGGGAAGGACCTCGCGCTTCAGGTACTCCTCGATGTCCTCGTCGAGGGGCACGTTCTCATAGTCCCGGAGTTCGGGGTCGGGTTCGGGCTGGCCCTTGACGGTCTGGGCTTCGCCTTCGGGGTCGCGGACGCCGACGGCGTCGCGCAGTGCCTTGGCGAACGGGGCGCCGGTGGGCCAGGTGAGTCCGGCATCGGTAACGGTCTCGCGAATCTCCTTGACGGCTTCGGTTTTCTTCCACCACGTCTTGCCCAGCAGCGGGCGTAGCGCCTCGACGAACTTCTCGGGCTCGTCGAGTTTCTGGAACGGCTTGGTCTCGCGCAGCGCGGCGAGGGTGTCTTCGCTGATCTCGAACCGCAGTTTCAGCGGGCGTTCGACGGTGATGCGGCGGTAGCCGAAGTCATCGTTGTCGAAAACCTTGACCTTGGCGTGCTGCGGGTGGCTCTCGTCCTTGGCGGCGTGCAGCGCTTCGGCGTAGAGGCGGGTGATCTCGGCGATCTGGTTGGGGTCGATGTATTTGCGCTTGTCGCCGAGCGACTTCCGCATCTTCTGCCACTGGTCGCGGGCATCGAGCAGCACGACCTTGCCCCGGTGGTCCGGGCTCTTGCGGTTGGTGAGAATCCAGAAGTAGGTGGAGATGCCGGTGTTGTAGAACAACTGGTCCGGAAGCGCGACGATGCCTTCGAGCCAGTCGTTCTCCAGGATGTGCTGGCGGATCTGCGACTCGCCGGATCCGGCGGCTCCGGTGAACAGCGGCGAGCCGTTGAAGACGATCGCGACACGGCTGCCGCCCTGCTCGACCGGTTTCATCTTCGACAGCATGTGCTGCAGGAACAGCAGTGATCCGTCGTTGATCCTGGGCAGCGCGGGCCAAAAACGGCTGTTCTCGCCGAGCCGTTCCAGGTCGCCTTCGACGTCCTCCTTGACTTTCTTCCATTCGACGCCGAACGGCGGGTTCGCGAGCAGGTAGTCAAAGGTGGCGTTCCGGTGGCCGTCGTCGCTGAAGGAGTTGCCGAACTTGATGTTGTCGGGGTCCTGGCCCTTGATCATGAGGTCGGACCGGCAGATCGCCCACGACTCGGGGTTGAGCTCCTGCCCATAGACGTGGACGGTCGCGTCCGGGTTGAGGCTGGTGATGTGCTCGTAGGCGGCGCTGAGCATTCCGCCCGTGCCGCACGCCGGATCGAGCACCTTGCGGACGACGCCTCGTTTGCTCAGCGCGTCATCGTCGGGCGCGATGAGCAGGTTCACCATCAGTTCGATGACCTCGCGCGGAGTGAAGTGCTCGCCCGCGGTCTCGTTGGACTGCTCGGCGAATCGCCGGATCAGTTCCTCGAAGATGTAGCCCATCTGGTGGTTGTCGACAATATCGGGCCGCAGGTCCAGGTCGGCGAACGTGCTGGCTACCTTGTAGAGCAGGTTGGCGCCGTCGAGCTTCTTGATCTGCTGCGCGAACTCGTAGCGCTCCAGGACCTCGTAGGCGTTGGGAGAGAACCCGCCGATGTACTGCGTGAGGTTGCGCGCGACATGCGAGGAGTCTGCAGTGATCGACTTCAGCGTCAACGGGGTAATGTTGTAAAACCGGTGCCCAGATGCCTTCCGGAGAAACCGGTCGGCGTCGATGTCGCGATCGCGGTACTTCTCGACCGTGTCGAGCACCTTGTCGCGGGTGGGCGCGAGCACACATTCGAGCCGGCGCAGCACCGTGAACGGCAGGATCACCTTGCCGTAGTCGGACTGCTTGTAGTCGCCGCGCAGTAGGTCGGCAACGGACCACGCGTGGTTCGCCAGCTCGGTGTGCTTGTTGGTATTCAACAACGTTCCCTCGTTTTAGTAATAGTGGACAATGGCGCTGGATTCATGACGAGCCGCCGGTGGGTCACGGATCATCCAGCGGTGGCAACAGTGCTCCGCTGGTCAGGCCGAGCGCCCAGTGGTCGGCCAAGTCTTGTGCGATCTTCGCGGCGAGGTTCGCGGCCGAGCGCATGGCGTGGACCCGGCGGAACGTGTGCCCGTATCGGCGTTGGCGTTCCATCGGGATGAGCGGTAGCCGCAGCCGTCTGATATCGATTCGCTGGATGGAGCTACCCACGGCCGCGCCATGGATGTTCTGGTCGGCGGAAAGGAACCCGGCCAGGAAGTACGAATCCAGCCGTTCTGGATCCGGGCGCAGCAGGAACAGGTGCGGGCCGAGGACGCTGCCCGCATCGTGTTCGTCGGCGACGCGGGCCGTGACCGGGCCGACGTGGTGCAACGTCTCCGGCAGGAGCACGTCGCCCACCTCGATCGGGACAAGCTTGTCGACCGGCTTGCCGTGCAGGGAACCAGACGGCGGTTCGCCAGTGCGGACATCGTGTTGGGTCAGCACCGATGGTGGTTCGCCAGCGTCGCGCGATACCGCCTCTCGCGTCGGCGTCGCGCGGTACAGGGTGAGAGCGCCGCCGCGCAGAAGGTCGGCGACCGTGGCCGTTCGCCACGACACCGCTTCCGCTCCCGCCGTCCGCCACAGCCGCCCATGGCTGAGACCGACTAGGGCGTGTCCTGTAAATGATCTAGCTGCGGATGGGGTTTGATCTTGTCCGTGGTTGGTCGGGGTGAGTTGACGGATCGGGCCTGGGCGCGGATTGAGCCGCTGCTGCCGGCGGTGTCGGGGCCGGGGCGGCGGTGGCGGGATCACCGGCAGGTGATCAATGCGATTCTGTGGAAGCTTCGGACCGGCGCGCCCTGGCGTGATCTGCCCGAACGGTATGGGCCGTGGAAGACCGCCCATGAGCGGCTGCGGTTGTGGACCAAGGACGGTACCTGGCAGCGGATTCTGGACGAGGTGATCGTCAAAGACGACGCTGTCGGGGACGTGGAGTGGGTGATCAGTGTCGATTCCTCGGTGGTCCGGGCTCACCAGCATGCTGCGGGAGCCCGGAAAAAGGGGGCTGCACGCCCGCCATCGAGGCGATCGCGGTCGACGGCGAAGGACTCGGACGTTCCCGCGGCGGATTGAGCACCAAGATCCACCTCGTGGTCGAGGGACGCGGGCTGCCCATGCGGGTTGTGCTCACCCCGGGGCAGGCTGGTGACAATCCACAATTGGTGCCGCTGCTGGACGGGATCCGTGTCGCTCGCACCGGGCCTGGCCGCCCACGCCGCCGTCCCGAGGTGGTGATCGCGGACAAGGCCTATTCGCACCCCTCGACCCGCCACGCCCTGCGACAACGCCGGATCCGGTTCGTCAGCCCCGAACGCGACGACCAAATCGCCCGCCGCGCCGCGCACGGCTCACGGGGCGGACGCCCGCCCGCCTTCGACGCCGAGTTGTACAAGCAGCGCAACGTCGTCGAACGCTGCTTCAACCGGCTCAAACAGTTCCGCGACCTAGCCACCCGCTACGCCAAACGCGCCGCCTACTACCAGGCAGAACTCACCATCGCCGCCATCATCCTCTGGCTACGATGAATTGCAGGACACGACCTAGAGCGTTTCCAGTACGCCGCAGCCGGTCCCGTAGTTCGTGGGCGAGCGCGTCATGGAGGTCGGGATCGAGGACGGCCCCGCCCCGCACGTGACGTTGTGGAGTGAGGTCGACCGTGTCATCGAGGAGGTCCACTACCGACCTGGTACGAACCACGCCGGGTTCTGGCTCGACGCTTTCCGGGTCCTCGCGGAATGCGCGCCAGGCCGCCAGGACTCGTTCGGACACGGCCTTCCAGTCGATCTCCCGGCCACGGTTCGGTTCTGTCGAGGCGTCGACGAACAGAATCGGCCGCGGACCGGCGCTCGGCGGCGGAGCCAGCACCCACAGCTGCAGGTTGACATGCAGCGGCAGCGCGGCGCCTTGCGGCAGCGCGATCACCGCCCGCAACGCGCCTGTGCGCACAAGTTCGGCGCGGATGCGCCGACCGCCGGATCGTACGGCCGCGCCTGGCGGCATCACGACCACGGCCGTACCGTCCGCGCGCAGATGCGCGAGGCAGTGCTGCACCCACGCCAGTTCGGACTCCGACCGCGGCGGCAGGCCGTAGACCCACCGCGGGTCGTAGGCGAGTTCGTCGTGTCCCCAGTCGCGGACGCCGAAGGGCGGATTGCACACCACCGCGTCGGCTCGCTTGTCCGGAAAGGCATCCGACCGAAGGCTGTCGCCACGATGCACGTCACCGTCCGAGGCCGTGATGTCGACACGGACCCGCGCCAACGCGGCCTGATCGTCGGCGATCTCCTGGCCGAGCACGCATTCCGCGCCCGCACGTGCCGCTGCCGCCAGCAGTCCCCCGCCCCCGCAGGCGGGGTCCAGGGTTCGAGCGACGCTGCCCGGCAACGCAACCAGGAGATCAGCCAGTTCACGCGGGGTCGGGTACATCCCGGTCGCCGCGGCGTCGATCAGGTGTTCAGCGAGGAGCTGCAACGTCACCTCTGCGCCCCGCGCATCCAGACAGCGCAACAGCGCTCGGGCCGCCGAACTAGGCACCGTAGGCAGCTCAGTGTCGTCGCGCGACGCCCCGGCCAACTCCTCGCCGAACGACTCTTCGGGCAGGTCGGCGAGCTTTGCCAACCCCTCCGGAGACAGCCCCGCGAGCGGCGGAACGAGCGGTAGCAGTTGCCGGGCCAGCGCACGTCCATCGAGAGCCCCCCGCAACGCCAGGCGTAGCTCCGCCTCCGGCGTCGCCTCCGGTAGTTGCCCGCGCTCGGACAGCCATTCGCGGACGGAATCCAGGTCGTAGGTCGGGCTCGTGTCCGTGCCACCTGTCGGGCTCGGGAAATCTGGGTGACGGCGTCGCCAGTTGCTCACCGTGGCGCGCGTGACCCCAGCCAGTCGCGAGATCTCGGCGGCAGTCACCTGCGCTGTCGAGTCGGGCATCGCGGCGTCCTGTCATCGGCGATCGGCGGAACGCGGCGAAGACTACTCCTGTACACAGCTGCAAGCCAAGTTTGACTGGACAGTGCCTATTGACAGTGCTTTCAGAAGCGATCTTGAGAACTGCTTTCGTGGTGACATCGCACGCAGGACGATCTCCCCATCGCGCGCGCTTGGCTTCACTCAGTCCACTTCGCAGGAGGACGCTCGTTACTACATACGCCATAGGCCAGGACATCGGTTTCGACGTCCAGGCCGTTCCGCACCAACGCGTGATCGAATGGTCGGCGACCGTTGTACTGACTACGAACCGTGCCCGAACTCCGCCTCGCCGCCGATGAGATCGTGGTGGTACAACCGAGAAAACGCAGGTCAAACAAGATCGAGCTGTCGAGCGCGGTATGCCTGGCGCGACTCGTCAGCTCGGCTGGCGCACGGCCTGCCCATCTGCAGGCAGGACCCGTCCCGTGTTGCCCACATGCACCAACCCGCTGTATTCGGTGATCCGGCCGGTCTCCGCCCAGCGCCGCAGCACCCTGCGGCCGTAGTTGTTCGTCCCAGCTGCGCGGTCCAGCTCCGCGCCGGTCGGCGTGCGGCCCTTGGCCCGCTCGGTCACGTAGTACGCCCACATCCGCTGCTCGGCGGTCGGCTCGACCGGACGAGCCTCGTCCGGGACCACCGCGAGATGCACCGCCGGAGCCGTCTCGTCGCCCGTCTCGCCGGTCTCGCTGGCGGTCTCGGCGCGGTGCCGCTTGAGCGCGCGGTTGAGCAACTCGACCGCCAACAGCAGCGCCAGCGGCGGGCACGCCGCCACCGCCACGGCGAACACGCTCAACTCCGGGGCCGCCGCCACGTTCGCACAGAGCGAGAGACAAATCCCGAATACGAAGGACAACCAGGCCGCCCACCGGCCACCGGCACGGCGGCCGTGGCTGGTCTTCCACAGCTCGACCGTGGCTGTGGTCAGGATGCCGTCCACGATCAACGGCCAGATCGCCGCCGTCGCCTCGTCGGCACCGAACCGCAAGGCGAACTCGCGGCCGTGCCGGTAGGAGGCGTACGCCGCGCCGAGCGCGACCAGCGCGGTGCACGCGCACTGCACCCACAACGCACGGTCCCGCCGAGCCGGGGTTGCCGTGGCGCTCATCGCCGCACACCTCTCGCCGCGCGCGGTGCGTCGTCCGGGCAGCAGCCGACGCAGGCGAACACCTGCGAACCGGTCACCGACCGGCCCACCGGAACATGCGGAACGCGGACCTGGAGATAGTCAGCTCCGCACGCCACGCAGGCCAGCCCATCAGCCTGCACCGTCGTCAGCCCGGCGATGATCGTGTCGTGGTTCATCGGGCATCGCCTGCCGACAGGCGACGGGTACCGACCGGGCGGATCGTGATCTCAGGGCCTTCGACCAAGATATTTTGGTTCGTACGCTGAAGCGTTAGGCCCACCTTAGAGGTCTTACTAGAACAAGTGCCTGAATGAAGGCCACGAAGTAGGACCGCGACGCCTGGAGGCGAGCAGGGGCCACCCGCATTGCGGGTGGCCTTCTTGTTTGTGGGCAGCGGGCTGGTCGCTGTGGCCTTGGCCTGGTCGCCCTGGATGGCGTGGAGCAGCCCGAAGGGCTCCTGGAGTTCACCGTCTGTGATCTCCTCGTCCTCGATGTAGAGGGCTTGGAAGATCGCCTGGTTGAGCAGCCGCCGCTGCTGGTCGTTGCAGCGTCGGTACAGCTTGTCGGGCTGTTCGAGCAGCGCGAGACTGGCGTTGACGAGCTGGGCGCTGTCGGTGAGGTCGGCGTTCGCGGTTTCGAGGCGCCCTTCCAGCTTGCGGCGCTCGATCGCGATGTCGCGGAGCCTCTCCTTGACCTTGGTCCGCGGAAGGGTGCTGTCCGCTGCGAGGTCGATCAAGTTCTCCTCCTTGGTGTCGAGTTCCTTGAGTTGTGCGGTGATCTGCTTGCGCAACAGCCTCGCGGACTTTTCCTGATCGCCGATCACGGCATCGACTTGGTCGCGCATGTCAGCGATGAAGGACTGGCTGAAGCGAATCGCCGCGTAATGCCGCTCGACGGCGTCCTCGATGAGCGCGACGTTGACGTACGGTGCTTGGCACGCCCCCTTCTGTCGGCCTCGGCAGAAGAAGTACGTGTACTCGGCGCCCTTTGAGTTGGTGGTCTGCTGGATGATCATCCGCCGCTTGATGCCCTCGCGTCGGCAGCGCCCGCAGAAGAGCGATCCTTTGAGGTAGTGGTGGTGCACACGGCGGCGTTCTTGGGCTGTCATTCGCGAGTCGAGGATCTCCTGGACTGTGTCGAAGAGGTCCTCGTCGATGAGCGCTTCGTGCCGCCCCTGGATTTCTTCGCCGTCGTAGTCGACGTAGCCGAGGTAGTAGCGGTCGTGCAGCATCTGCGAGATCTTGTTCTCCGAGACCTTCTTGGCCGGATGCCGCCGGGTGGCCCTGGTGTGGAGACCGCGGTCGTAGAGTTCGTCGGACAACTCCTCTTGCGTGTAGTCGCCGGTGGCGAAGAGGGCGAAACCCAGTTGGACAAAGGGCGCGCGTTCGGGGTCGACGATGATCGTGCGGATGACGCGGCCGTCGGAATGGTCGATGTGGTTGAGGTAGCCGAGCTTGGCGCGGCCGAGAGTGCCGCCGCTGCGGGCTTTCTGCCCCATCTTGTAGGCGATGTCGGCACCGGACTGGCGGGACTGGTACTCGTTGAACGTGGCCAGGATGCCGTGCATCAGCTGACCGACCGGGGTGTCGTCGATGGCCTCGGTGGCCGAAACCAGGGTGACGCCGCGCTTGCGCAGGTCCGCCATGACGACCGCGTCGTCGTAGCGGTTACGCGCCATGCGCGAGAGCTGGTAGATGATGATCACGTCGACATCGCCCTGGCTGCGGACCCGCGCGAGCATGCGCTGGAACGCCTCCCGTTTAGTCATCTCAGTTCCCGAGCGTCCGGGTTCGACGTACTCCCACCGTCGACTCCGGCACCAGGAACGCACGCGCGATCTCGTCCGTCGTCAGCCCGCCCAGCAAACGCAACGTCAGCGCCACCCGCGCCTCCGTCTTCAGCACCGGGTGGCACGCCGTGAAGATCAACCGCAGCAGGTCGTCCGGCACCTCGTCCGGCTCGACCTCGATCGCCTGCTGCGTCGTCTCCAGGTCGAGCCCGATCTCCTCGTGCTTGCGCTCCGCCATCTTCAGGTGCCGGAAGTGGTCGATCGCGCGGCGCTTGGCGATCGTCATCAACCACGCGCCCGGGTTCGGCGGCACACCCGAGGACGGCCACTGCTCCAGCGCCGCCACCAGCGCGTCCTGCGCCAGCTCCTCGGCCAGCCCGACGTCGCGCATCATGCGCGTCAGCGCGGCGATCAGCTTCGCGGACTCGATGCGCCACACGGCATCGACGGTGCGGTGTGCTCGGTGACCGTCACGGTCACCGAGCACACCACCTCACCGCGGCGAGGGCAAGGTCTTACTGACCGTGCTGCTCGGCCACCTGCTTGCGCATCCGCTCCTCGGCCTCGCGCAGCTCCGGCGTGAGCGCGTCACCGAAGTCCTCGGCCTCGAACACCTGCCGGATCTCGATCTCGGTGTCCCGGAACGGCGCCCGCTTCAGCCACTCGACGGCCTCCTCCTTCGACTTCACGTCGAGGATCCAGAAGCCCGCGATCAGCTCCTTCGACTCGGCGAACGGGCCGTCGATCACGGCCGTGCCCTCGCTGGAGTACCGCACGCGCGCACCCTTCGAGGTGGGGTGCAGGCCCTCGCCGGCGAGCATCACACCGGCCTTGACCAGCTCCTCGTTGAACTTGCCCATCTCGGCCAGCTCCTGCTCGGTGGGCATGGCGCCGGCCTCGGTGTTCTCGTCGCCCTTCACCAGGACCATGAACTTCATCGTCGTCTCCCTGCTGTCGAGGTGGTCCCCAATGGGACCGTCACGATGACATCGATCGAGCCCCGGGCGGATCGACAACGGCGGACAATTTTCTTTCGGGAATCTTCAGCGCACCCCGGTCAGCACGAGAACCCGCTGCTCGGTGAGGTCTTCCATCGTCGCGCGGACCCCCTCCCGGCCGGTGCCGGACTCCTTGACCCCGCCGTAGGGCATCTGGTCGGCCCGGTAGCTCGGCACGTCGCCGACCACCACGCCGCCGACCTCCAGCCGCGCCGACGCCTCGAACGCGACCCGCAGGTCGTGCGTGAAGACCCCGGCCTGCAGACCGAACCGCGACGCGTTGACGCGCTCGAAGGCCTCCTCGACCGAGTCGACCGGGGCGAGCGACAGCACCGGGCCGAAGATCTCCTCGGCGTTGACCGCGCAGTCCTCCGGTGCACCGGCGAGCACGGTCGGCGCGACGGTCGCGCCCTGCCGCGTCCCGCCGGCGAGCAGTTCGGCGCCCGCCGCGACCGCGTCGTCGACCCATGACTGCACCCGAGCCGCGGCCGCCTCGTTGATCAGCGGGCCCACCTCGCCGTCCACGTCCAGCTTGCGCACGTGGGCGACGACCCGGTCGGCCAGCTCGGCGTACACGTCCCGGTGCGCGTAGACCCGCTGCACCGAGATGCACGACTGGCCGCCCTGGTAGGTGCCGAAGGTCGCGATGCGCTGCGCCGCGAACTCCAGGTCCGTCCAGTCCGGGCAGACGATCGCCGCCGCGTTGCCGCCCAGCTCCAGGGTCACGTGCTTGCGCGGCACCCGGTCCTGGATGGCCCAGCCGACCGGCCCGGACCCGGTGAACGACACGACCGGCAGGCGAGGATCCGCGACCAGTTCGCTCGCCGCCTCGTTCGGCATCGGCAGGACCGACCACGAGCCGGCGGGCAGGCCGGTCTCGGCGAGCAGTTCGCCGAGCACCAGCGCGGTCAGCGGGGTCGCGGGCGCGGGCTTGAGCACGATCGGGCAGCCCGCGGCGATCGCCGGGGCCACCTTGTGGGCGACGAGGTTGAGCGGGAAGTTGAACGGCGTGATCCCCAGGACCGGCCCGCGCGGCGCGCGCCGGACCAGCGCCAGCCGCCCGGCGGAGGCGGCGTCGGTGTCGAGCCGCTGCAGCTCGCCGGAGAACCGGCGGGCCTCCTCGGCGGCCCAGCGGAAGGTCGACACCCCGCGCCCGACCTCGGCCCGCGCCCACTTCAGCGGCTTGCCCGACTCGGCGTGGATCAGGTCCGCGATGTCGTCGGCGCGCTCGGACAGGCGCCGGGAGACGTGGTCCAGGGCGTCCGCGCGCACGTACGCGGGCAGCTGCGCGACCTCGTGCCGGACGTCGTGCGTGGCCGCGACGGCGGCTTCGACGTCCGCAGCGGTCGCGTTGCTGGTGGTTCCGGCGAGCGCGCCGTCGCGGGGATTGCGGACTTCGACGAGATCGTCGCTCGTCGCCGGGCGCCCGGCGACCCAGTAGGGGAAGGTCATCGGTCCAGCATAGGCCCGCCCGGCGCGGACGGAAATGGCCGGACTGGCCAGTCGCTGGTCCGAGAACTGGACGAAGTGGCAGAGTGGTGCTCGTGCCGGTGACTCTGCGGCGACTGCTCGCCGACCCGACGCTCGGTCTGCGCGTGCTGGCCGGGGAGTCCGGTTTGGACCGCCCGGTGGGGTGGGTGCACGTCAGCGAGCTGGACGATCCGACGCCGTTCCTCGAAGGCGGCGAGCTGCTGCTCACCACGGGACTGCGGCTGTCCGGCGAACCCGGGTACGTGACCAGGCTGACGGCGCGCGGGCTGGCCGGACTCGGGTTCGGCATCGGGCTCAGCCACGCCGAGGCGCCCACCGCGCTGGTGCGCGCCGCCGCCGACGCCGGGCTGCCACTGCTCGAAGTGCCGCGGCGGACGCCCTTCATCGCGATCAGCAAAGCAGTGTCGGCGGCGCTCGCGGCCGACTCGTACGCCGAGGTCACCGCAACCAACGCGGCGCAGCAGGAGCTGACGCGGGCCGCGTTGCGGGGGCCGGACGCCGCGGTGCGACGGCTGGCGCGGCTGCTCGACGGGTTCGTGCTGCTGGTCGGTCGCGGTGGCGAGCTGGTGCGGGCCGCTCCGGCCGCGGCCGCGGAACGGCTGCCGTCCGTGGCGGGTGAGCTGGCGCGGCTGCGCGGCGGGCCGGCGAGTGCCAGTTTCGAGGTGGACGGGCAGCACGTGGTCGTCCAGGTGCTGCGCGACCAGGGGTTCCTCGTCGCCGGGCGGCCGGAGCCGTTCGACCGGACCAGCGGGCACGTGCTGAGCGCCGCCGCGTCACTGCTCACCCTCACGGTGACGCGGGCGCACGGGCTGGAGTCGGAGCGCCGCAAGGTTCATGCCGCATGTATGCGTTTGTTGCTGGCCGGGCAGCACGAGCTGGTCGCCGGGATCGCCGGCCTGCCGCCGGAGCCGGTCGAGGTGTTCGCGCTGACCGGCCGGCCCGACCGGGTGCTCGACGCCCTCGACGGTAGCCCGGCGTTTGCCGCCGAACTGGACGGGCTCGTCGTGGCGATCGGGCCGTCCGGCTGGTCCCCGGAACTGGCCGGCGGGGTGGCGCCGGCGGCCGGCTACGCCGAGCTGGCGCAGGCGCACCGACGGGCGATGTGGGTCGCCTCGAAGACCGAGCTGGTGCGGTTCCGCGGTGACCTGGTCTCGCTGCTGCCCGCGGAGGAGGCGCAAGCGTTTGCCGCCGCGGTGCTGGAACCGTTGCTGCGCCACGACGAGACCGGGCGCGGCGATCTGGTGGCGTCGCTCGCGGAGTGGCTGCGGCGGCACGGGCAGTGGGACCCGGCGGCGGCGCGGCTCGGCGTCCACCGGCACACCCTGCGCAACCGCATCGCCAAGGTCGCCGAGCTGACCGGGCGCGATCTCGACGACCCAGACGTGCGGGCGGAGCTGTGGACGGCGTTGCGGCTGCGCGGCCTAGGGTCGGGGGGTGTCCGTGCGTGAACTGGTGGTGCTGGGGACCGGGAGCCAGGTGCCGACACGCACCCGCAACCACAACGGCTACCTGCTGCGCTGGGACGGCGAGGGACTGTTGTTCGACCCGGGCGAGGGCACGCAGCGGCAGATGCTGTTCGCCGGGGTGGCGGCCAGTTCGATCACGCGGATCTGCCTGAGCCACTTCCACGGCGACCACTGCCTCGGCGTGCCGGGCGTGGTGCAGCGGTTGTCGCTGGACGGGGTGCGGCACCCGGTGGTCGCGCACTACCCGGCCTCCGGCGCGGAGTACTTCGCGCGGCTGCGGCACGCGAGCGTCTTCCACGAGACGGCGGAACTGGTGGAGTCGCCGGTGACCGAGCCGGGTGAGATCGCGCGCGGCGCGTTCGGCCGTCTGGTCGCGCGGCGGCTGTCCCACCCCGTCGAGTCGTTCGGGTACCAGCTCGTCGAGCCGGACACCCGGCGGATGCTGCCGGACCAGCTGGCGGCGCTCGGCGTGTGCGGCCCGGCGGTCGGGCAGCTGCAGCGGGACGGGTTCGTCGAGGTCGGCGGGCGGCGGGTCGAGCTGTCGGCGGCGAGCGAGCCGCGCCGGGGCCAGCGGTTCGCGTTCGTGATGGACACCCGGCTCTGCGACGGCGTCTTCGAGCTGGCCGAGCACGCGGACCTGCTGGTGATCGAATCCACGTTCCTGTCCGCGGACGCCGCGCTGGCCACCGAGTACGGGCACCTGACGGCCGCGCAGGCCGGACGGGTGGCGGCGGAGTGCGGGGTGCGGAAGCTGGTGCTGTCGCACTTCTCGCAGCGGTACCCGGCCCCGGAGGCGTTCCGCGCCGAGGCGGCCGGGTCGTTCGGCGGGGAGATCGTGGTGGCCTCCGACATCAGCCGGATCGCGGTGCCGTCGCGGCGTCCCTACCGAGCGGCGGCAGGCTGACCATTTTCCGCCGGTCGGCGCGGCCGCGATATCGCCGCGAAACCACCGATGGGAGCCGTTACAGTACCCCTGCCGCGATGGGGCCCGCGTCACACGCGTGGGGGATAATCGCAGGTCATTGACGACTGACCCAACCAGACCTCCCTCGCCCCCGATCCACAGCCGATCTTTAGAGCGTGTCTCACTTGGCTTGTTTGGGCTTCTTGAAGCAGGTCAGTGCGGCGGCGAGGGCGAGGAAGCCTTTGAAGGCATCGGCGCGGCGTTCGTAGCGGATGGTCAGGCGTCGGTAACCGGCCAGCCAGGCGATGCTGCGTTCGACGACCCAGCGGTGGCGGCCCAGTTTCTGGCTGGTCTCGATGCCGATGCGAGCCAGGCGGGGCACAATTCCCCGTCGCTGCAACCAGACTCGGCGTTCGGCACTGTTGTATGCCTTGTCGCCGTGCAGCTTGCCGGGCTTGCGGCGGCGAGGTCCGCGGCGGGACCGGATCGCGGGGATGGCGTTGACCAAGGGCTTGACAGCGAACCCGTCCGGGGTGTTGGCCGCGGAAATGCCGGTGGCCAGGGGCAGTCCGCCCCGGTCGGTGAGCACATGCAGCTTCGAGCCCGGCTTGCCTCGGTCGACCGGATTCGGTCCGGTCATAGCGCCCCCCTTTTCGCCCGCACCGCGGCGGCATCCACCACGGCCCGGGACCAGTCGATCAGCCCTTGACTGCCCAGCTCGTCGAGCACCCCCCGGTGGATCCGGGCCCACAATCCGGCCTCGGTCCATCGCAGAAACCATCGATGCGCGGTGGGCACTTTCACCCCGAACGACGGCGGTAACCACCGCCAGGCACACCCGCTGGTGAGCACATACACGATCGCGGTGAACACCTTGCGTGCATCCGCCGGTGCCCGCCCACCACCCTGCGGGCGCTCTCCAGCCTGTGGAATCAGCGGCTCGACCAGCTCCCAGAGCTCGTCGGGAACCAACCGCTGTGACAACGCATCAACCACAGACGATGATCTTGCCCTGAACACCGATCAAGATCCAAACGAGACACGCTCTTAACGCGTGTTTCCTCGCCGAGGGGCGATACTTGCGCGGGTCGGTGGACGGGCGGACAACGCGGGATCGGGGCAAAGGTTGGATCGGCACGAACGGCTCGGCGCGCTGCTGGAACTGTTGGGGCGGCACGGCAAGCTCGACGTCGAAACGCTCGCGGCCGAGCTGGCCGTCTCGACGGCCACGGTCCGCCGCGACCTCGACCACCTCGCCGAGCAGCAGCTGCTCATCCGAACCAGGGGCGGAGCCGTCGCGAACGGGGTCGCCTACGACCTGCCCGTGCGGTACCGGACCGGCAGGAATGCGGTGGCCAAGGGCAGGATCGCGCGGGCGGCAGCGGAGCTGGTCGAGCGCGGCAGCGTCATCGGGATCAATGGCGGTACCACCACCACGGAGGTCGCACGCAGCCTCGCCCTCCGGTCGGACCTCGCGTCGATGGGTGACGACGTGGCGTTCACCGTGGTGACGAACGCGCTGAACATCGCCAACGATCTGGTTCCCCGGCCGCAGGTGAAGATCGTGGTCACCGGCGGGGTGGCGCGCCGGAAGACCTTCGAGCTGGCCGGGCAGCTGGCCGCGCGCATCCTGGACGATCTCACCCTGGACCTGCTGTTCCTCGGGGTGGATGCGATCGACCCCGCGTTCGGCGCCTGCGCGCACAACGAGGACGAGGCCGGCATCAACCGGTTGATGGTGGAGCGGGCGAGCCGGGTGGTGGTGGTCGCGGACAGCTCCAAGCTCGGTGCCGGGGCGTTCGCCAGGATCTGCCCGATCGGGGCGATCGACACGCTCGTCACGGACGACGGTGCGCCGGCGGATCTGGTGCGCCGATTCCAGGACGAGGGCGTGGTAGTCACCGTGGTGTGATCGTCCCGGTGCGATCCATGGCAGGCGTGTCCGCATTTCATGCGCGCCTGTCCGCACTTCGTGAGCGGGTGTCCGCACTCTGCGATCGCGTGTCGTGCATCCACGAACAGGAGCGCGGGGCTTTCCCGCGGCGACCCCGGCCGCACGCCACCGGTCGGGATCGAAACTGGCATCAAGCGCGCCAGCACGAGCGCTGCGCTCCCGAAGGACAGCCCGATGCCGTGGGTCCCCCCTTGGCCCAGGTGCGGAATCGCCGAGGTGCCGGCCTTGCGCGCCACCATGGACCGGCTGGTCGCGGAGAACCGGTTCGCCAAGGCCGCGGTGGAGGTGGCGCTCTTCGATGCCTGGGGCAGGACCGTCGGGTTGCCGGTGTACGCGCTGCTCGGCGGGCTCGCGCAGGATCGTGTCCCGGTCACCTGGGCGCTGGGTGCCGCCCGGCCGGACGAGATCATCGAGGAGGCCACCGGCAAGCTGGATGCCGGGAAGCACGCCAGTTTCAAGCTGAAGATGGGTTCGCAGGATCCGGAGGCCGATGTCGAGCGGATCGAAAAGGTCGCCTCGGCGCTGGCTTCCCGGGCGAGCCTGCGGATGGACATCAATGCGGCATGGGACGAGCTGACCGCCACCCGCTACCTTCCGCGGCTGCAGGCCGCCGGCGTCGAGCTCATCGAGCAGCCGCTGCCGGCCTGGGACACGACGGGGCGGCCCGGCTCGCCCAGCTCCTGGAGATCCCGATCATGGCGGACGAGAGCCTGCGCAGCGAACAGGACGCGCTGCGCATCGTCAAGGCCAACGCGGCGGACATCTTCTCGCTGAAGGTCACCAAGTCCGGCGGTTTCACGGTGACCCAGCGGATCGCCGCGGTCGCCACCGCGGCCGGGATACCGTGCCACGGCGGCACGGCCATCGAATCGCCGATCGGCACGGTCGCCGGCTGCACCTGTGCTGCGCCACCCCGTCGGTGACCTTCGGCAGCGAACTGTTCGGGCCGCTGCTGATGGCCGAGGAGCTGCTCGTCGAGCCGCTCGACTACCGGGACGGGCACCTGCACGTACCGCACGGTCCCGGCCTCGGGGTGACACTCGACGACGAGAAGGTGCGCCGACTCACCCGGGGATGAGCAGGTGTGATCCGGCTGCTCCCGCAGGGCACGCGGGAGCAGCCGGACGGCTTTCGGCGCTTGGCGCCCTCCGTGTCCGGTCGTGGCTTGCCGGCATCCGGCCGATCCGCATGCACCCGGCCGATACAGGGGTGGTGACCACGTGTCCGGCGTCGGTGACCGGGTGTCCGGCATTGGTGACCACGTGTCCGGCATTGGTGACCACGTGTCCGGCGCCGGTGACGGGGATTCCCGATCGGACAGCGGGAGAATGCATCAACGTTGCTCGGCGTGGAGTGTTAGAAGGGTGGTGGTTCGTTGTCGGGCTTGGCGTCGGGTGCGGGTTCGGGTGTGGGTGCAGGTGGTGTGCGGGGTTTGTCTGATTCGCTGGGTTTGCGGCGGCGGGCTTCGGCGTCGACCCGCCCATAGGTCGCCGTCCCCACCGCCACCGGTTGGTCCGAGGTGAGGGTGACCATGCCCTCGCCCTGGTCCATCAACTGGACGTCGCGGCCGTGGCGGCGGGCGGGGTCGACTGGCGTACCGCCCGTTGGGTGGATTTCCGCAACGAGCGCCGGTACTTAGGGTGACCGGGCATGCGATCCGGTGGGAATTCGCGCCACCAGCCACCCCGCCATGATGAGCATACGAGCGCGAATCCCCACCGGTGCGCCGAAGGCGTGCCCGAAACCCAACCACCTCTCTCCCAGAACGCCGATACCGCCTGGCACCCGACGTCCGGTGCAACGCCTCGCCCCACGGCCAATCCCCGCCAACGGCGATCCAGTCGGAATCCGCACGAACTCAGTAGGAATCCACATCATCTCGGTCCCCGACCAGCCGTAATGTCGATCAGTGCCGCACGGGACGGGGTGCGCACCGGGAACCTGCATGGGGAGGAATGCGGTGATTGGACTACCGGCCGAGCTCGAATTGCCTGCTCAGGCGGCTAGGGCGAGCGCTGGGCGATACGGCGCGGCGCTGGTAGCTCCGGCCGAGCCGCAGGTGGCGACGGAGGTGGTCCCGACTGGGCCGTACGCAGCGGCGCTGGTACCTGCAGGTGAGCGGTACGGCGTGGCACCGGCCTCGGCCCAGCCGCGTGGTGGGGCGTTGGCTTCGACCGAACCGAGCGCGGCATCGCTGGCCCCCGCCGAGTCGCACGCGGCACTGGCTCTGGCCGAACCGAGCGCGGCACTCGCAGCCCCAGTCGGTTACTCCTCGATCGGACGCCGGGCTCGATGATCGACACCACGGGAGATGCCGACATGACCGAAATGCTTCGTCAGCTCCACGAGATCCACACCTCGGGTGACCTGCTCACCGAGATCCGATCCCGTGCCCCGGAGCTCGGCGGCAATAACGGGGGATGGCCAGGGCTGACGTTCTATCGTTTCACGCATCCGGTCGCGCCGAAGTGGGCCGAGGTCAAGTCGCTGTCGCTGTGCATCATCGCGCAGGGGCGCAAATGCGTCACGGTCGACGGGCAGAAGTACTTCTATGACCCGTTCAACTACCTGGTGCTGAGTAGCAGCCAGCACTTCCAGGCCGAGATCCTCGAAGCCACCCCGGCCAAGCCCTTCCTGTCCTTCGTTCTGCAGATCGATCCCACCCTGGTCCGGCGGGTGTCGTCGGACATCCTCGACCGCCGCACCACGACCTTCGGGCGGCCGGTGGAGAGCAAGCCGGAGCGCGCGTTCGTCACCGCGCTCGACTGTAACCTGATGGGCGCGGCGATGCGGTTCCTCCGTGCGACGCACACCGGGGCCGACCGGCGGGTGCTGGCGCCGGTCTATCTGCAGGAGATGGTCTACCGGGTGCTGCAGGCGGAGCAGTACGCCCGGCTGCTGGAGATCGCCGCCACCCAGGCCGCCAGCAACCCGGTCAGCGCGGTCATCTCCTACGTGCGGAAAAACATGTCCGAGCCCCTGACGGTGAGCGACATGGCGGAGCAGGTTTCACTCAGCCCGTCCGCGTTCTCTCATCTCTTCCGCGACGTCACGGGTAAGTCGCCTTACCAATTCGTGAAAGAGACGCGGCTCAACCGCGCGCGGGAGTTGCTGATCGAGAACAAGCTGAGCGTAACGCAGATCTCGCGGGCGGTCGGCTATTCGAGCGCATCCCATTTCATCAATGAGTTCCGCGACCGGTTCGGTGCGACCCCGCGTGCGTACTGCGATCTGCAGTCGCTCAGTCATGAGCTGCGAATCCAGAAGGGCTGACGACGAGAGGCCGTGCTCGTGGGGCGGCAGGGTGCCCCACGAGCACGGCCTCGTGACGGCGGAAGCGATCCGCGTTACTTCACGGTTTCCAGCACCGCGCTGTGCGCCTTGACGAGCTGCTCCGCCAGAGGCTCGGAGGCCGCCGGATTCTGTCCGGTGTAAAGGTTCCCGTCCACCACCACGTGCGGTTCCCATGGGCCGCCGCTCTTCTCGAACTTGCCGCCGCTGGCGATGAGCCGGTCTTCCAGCAGCCACGGCGCCTTGTCGGCGAAGCCGACCTGCCCCTCCTCGACATTGCTGAAGCCGGTGACCCGACGGCCCGCGAACAGCCAGTTTCCGTTGTCGTCCTTGGCCGGTAACAGGGCGGCCGGGCCGTGGCAGACGGCCGCGACCGCTTTCCCGGAGTCGGTGAAGTTGCGGACGAGCGCGCCGAACTTCTCCGACACGGCAAGATCCTCCATCGGCCCGTGTCCACCGGGGACGAACACGAAGTCGAAGTCGCCGGCGTCCACTTCGTCCAGATCCACCGGCGAGTTGAGCTCGGCGGCGATGCTGTCGAGGTATGCGCGGAATCGCTTGCCCGGCTCCTCCGAACCCCCGTTCATGGCCGCGGTGAAACCGGCTTCGTCCGCCGTCGGGACGGCGGCGCCAGGGGTGGCGATCGTGATGTCGAAACCGGCAGCGCGGAAGACCTGGTGCGGAACGGCCAGCTCCTCGGGCCAGAAACCGCAGGAGTGCCGGGTGCCGTCGGCCAGCGTCCAGTAGTCCTTTCCGGACACTGCGAACAGTACGCGCGTCATGGAATGCCTCTCTGCGTCGGATGTGATGAGGTTTCCGCGGCGCCACGCACGCGGAAACATGTTATGACCCTAATCGCGGCGAACCTGAACGGTCAGCTCCTTCGGCTGAATCTTGCAGAGATCAGCAGGAATCCACACACCCCTCCCAACCGTGTCGGAATCCGCACAACTCTCGTAGGAATCTTCGATGCGAGCCGGGTCACACGCTGGGTACCGTTCCGCCACGGTCTTCGATAACCAGCCGTTCACCTGGAGTTGACATGCCGCGTATCGCTTACCTGGTCTCGAGTGCTCGCGAGATCGAACTCGCAGACGGCACACTGCATCCCACCGGTTACTTCGCCGAAGAAGCCTTGAAACCGTACGAACGGTTTGTTGCCGCGGGCGCCGACGTCGTAGTGGTCACCCCGGACGGCCGCGAGCCTTTCGCCGACCCGTACGGGCTCGAGAACTTCTTCCACTATCCCGAAGAGGACCAGGACTACTTCGCCTCCGTCACCCGTACGTTCCACCAGGATCCCGACGACGTCCGGGTGACGCTGCACCATATGACCGAACAGGGTCTGGTCGCGGCACGCCGCATCGCGGCGCGACTCAAGGAGCGCGGGATGTCGGCGAGCGACGCGCATGCGCTGGTCAGCAAGGCGGCGAAGATCGCGTGGCGGGAGGACCGCCAGCTGATCGATGTGATGGTGGAGGAGGGTATCGACGGCGGTCTGTCCCGTGCGGAGATCCAGGCGGCCGTCGACGAGCTAGACGAGGCGAGCCGGGCGCTCGCCGCGGAGCGCCGCAGGCGACTCGAAGCCATTCCGGGCTTCCGCAATCCCGTTTCCCTAGCCGATCTGACCGACGAGCAGCTCGCCGAGTTCGACGCCGTGTTCGCCCCAGGCGGGCACGGGCCGATGGTCGACCTCGCAGACAACCCGCACGTCGCCCGCCTGCTGACGATCCTGCACGAGAAGACCGCGCCGATCGCCTCGCTGTGCCACGGCCCCGCCCTGCTGCTGTCCGCGCCGGAGCGGGAAGACGGGCAGTGGCTGTTCGACGGCTACCGCATGACTTGTTTCACCGACGAGGAGGAGGACCAGACGGCCCCCGGCAAGCTCGGGTTGCCGTGGTACGTGGACACCGCACTGAAGAACGCCGGCGCGGTGTTCGACGACGGCCCGGCCGCGTGGGTCTCGCATGTGGTGGTCGACCGCAATCTGATCACCGGTCAGAACCCCGCATCGACCGAGGCCACCGCGGACGCTGTCCTCAAGGCACTCCAGATCCGATGAAGCTCTTCAAACGCAAGTCGATTCCCCGTGAGGAGCAAGGGATTGTGAACACTACGCCGGAACAGACCGTCAGGGCATTCCTCAACGCCTTCCAGCTCAGGGATGTCGAGGCAGCACTGTCCGTTGTGGACAAGTCGGTCCGAGTGGAGATCTTTCCCCTCGATGTCCGAGAAGGCGGCTTCGACGACATCCGCACCGCGCTGACGGACATCGTCACCGCATTCCCCGATCTTCACCTGGTGATCAAGGACGTCATCGAAACCGGCTCGGTGGTCACCGCGGAACTCAAGGTCGAGGGCACCCAGGCCGCGGACTACGCCGGCGCGGTCAACCAGGAGAAGCACCTGGACGTCGATCAGGCGTGGCGGTTCACAGTGGATGGTGACCACATCGTCGGTATCCACGTCTACTGGTGCCAGAACCAGCTCTACCGCCGCCTTGCCGTGAAACGACTCGACCAGATCGCGATTGTGTGAGGGCTCCCATGACTACCACGGAACCAGCAACCCGAGAGCTCACGTCCCCCGCCGATGTGGTCGCCGCGTTCTTCGAGGCATACTCGCGCCACGACGTCGAGACGATGACCGAGATGTGCACCGACAACGCCGACTTCTCCTATGTCCCGTACGAGGTGTGGGGGAAACAGCGGGTGCTGCGCGGGGACGGCAAGGTGCGCACCGTCGGCAAGGTCATCTGGAGCGGCCTGATCAACTCCTTTCCCGATCTGTTCAACGTGGTCCACAGCATCGACGCCAATGACAAGGGCGATGTCGTTGTGATGTGCGACATCGGCGGAACCCAGCAGTCCCCGTGGGGGTTCGCCGCACCGAAGGGTGGCAGGTTCAGCGAGCCACACCTGTTCATCTTCCACGTCGACGAGAACGGCCTCATCGACAAGATCAAGGCTTACTGGAATGGGGCCGGAATCAACCGCCAGCTCGGCCACCTCGAAGTCGACTGACAATCCCCTTCTTGCACAGCGCAGTGAAAGGAATCTCGGAGAAATGACCTTGCTGAAACGCGAAGAGTGGCAGCACTTCGTTCGTGACGTCGACTGGACCTTCCGCTACGTTGACGACGAGGCGGTGTTCCCGGAGTGGCACAGCGGTACCGGCAAGGTGCCGCGTGAGGCGTGGTTGTCCTGGGAGGAGAACTACAAGGTCACCTACCCTGAGTACGTCGCGACACAGCGTGAGAAGGAAGCGTCGGCGTACGCGGTGAAGGCGGCGCTGCAGCGGTCCACCGCCTTCGACAACCTGGACGAGGGCTGGAAATCCTCCACCAAGATGCACTTCGGCGGGGTGGCCCTCGTCGAGTACGCCGCGGTCCTCGGCGAGCTGAAGATGGCTCGGTTCGGCCTCAACGGGGCCTGGCGCAACATGGCGACCTTCGGTCAGCTGGACGAGCTGCGCCACGCGCAGATCACCACCTTCTTCGGGCACGAGTTCGTCGGCAAGGACCCGCAGTACGACTGGACGCAGAAGACCTTCCACACCAACGACTGGGTGCCGATCGCGCTGCGGAACCTCTTCGACAACATGATGATCTCGCCGAACGTGGTCGACCTGGCGATCGAGCTGCCGTTCACCTTCGAGACCGGCTTCACCAACCTCCAGTTCGTCGCGCTGTCGGCCGACGCGCTGGAGTCCGGCGACGTCAACTTCGCGAACATGATTTCGTCGATCCAGACCGACGAGGCCAGGCACTCCCAGCAGGGCGGGCCGACCATGGAGATCCTGGTCGAGCACGACCCGGTGCGCGCGCAATGGGTCATCGACCGCAGTTTCTGGGGTTCCGCTCGCGCGTTCGCCGCGCTCACCGGCCCGGCGATGGACTACTACACCCCTCTGGAACACCGGAAGCAGTCCTACCGGGAGTTCATGGAGGAGTGGATCATCGACCAGTTCATCCACACCATCGAGGACTACGGGCTGAAGAAGCCCTGGTTCTGGGACGAGTTCATGCGTGGCCTGGACACCTGGCACCACGGGCTGCACATGGGCCTGTGGTACTGGCGCCCGACCCTGTGGTGGCGGCCGAAGGCCGGGGTCAGCAAGGACGAGCGCGAGTGGCTGCAGGAGAAGTACCCCAACTGGGAGAAGGTGTACGGCGGCAAGTGGGACACCATGATCGACAACATCAACGCGAACAACGTCGAGGCCACGCTGCCCGAGACGTTGCCGTGGTTGTGCAGCATGTGCCACCTGCCGGCGTGCAACGCCACCCAGTCGCGCGACGGCACCTGGCGGGTGCGTGACTGGTCCCTGTCCTACGGCGGGAAGACCTATCACTTCTGCACCAACGCGTGCCGGCAGATTTGGTGGAAGGACCGTGACAACGTCAACCACGAGACGCTGATCGATCGCTTTCTGGCCGGCCATATCCAGCCGATGGACGTCGGCGGCATCCTCAACTACATGGGGATGACCCCGGACGTGATGGGCGACGACCCCGACTACGCCGCATGGACTAAGGACTACACTGGCCGGCCGGCGACCGGGCTCGCGCTGAGCACGGCGAAGGGTGACCAGTCATGACCGAGAATGCCACGGTGGAGCTGCCCATCGAGGACCAGGCGCCGCAGGTGGTGCCGCTGAACGCGGTCTTCGCCGACGACTTCGTGCAGATCCTGGTGCCGGTGACCACCGCAGACACCGTCCGCGAGGTCGCGGCCGCGGTCGCGCACCACGTCGAGGGCAAGCGGGTCCGCGCCCTGCCCTACGAGAAGGTCGTCTTCCACAACGGCAGGCGCCTGCCACCGGAGATGACCGTCGCCGAAGCGGGCATAGCGCCGCTGGATCACGTCCGCGTCGAGTACGACATCCCGAAGGGCAAGTCATGAAGAATCCTGTCGGGCCGATCCTGCGGATGGGCGACGAGGTCGAGCAGATCATCGCCGCCATCGAAGACGACAACCCGGACCACGAGATCGAGGTCATCGACCGCGGCTCGTACATCCGGGTGCAGGGCGAAGATCGCCTGGTCGTCACCCAGGACACGCTCCGCGCCTACCTCGGCGCGGACTACGAGATCCGCACCTTCGAGTCGATGATGTCGTCCTTCAACGGCCGCATCACCACCACGAGTGACTCGATCACGTGGGAGAAGGTGTCGGCGAAGAAGAACGCCTTGGCGAGGGAAGGAGCGCGGTCATGACCGGTCAGCCGAGGAAGGCGCGCCCGCGCCGGACCTTCAGCGCATTCGGCGACGTGCGCCGGATGCCGAGCGAGTACGAGATCGTGACGCACGGGCAGAACTGGACGATGCGTGCCAACCGCCCGTCGGCGTTCGAGCACAACCCGTCGTCCCCGCCTAACCTGTGGTTCCTCACCTACCGGGAGAACTCACCGCTCAAGGCGGAGGACTGGGAGCAGTTCCGCGACCCGGACTCGATGACGTACAAGACCTACGTCAACCTGCAGGCCGAAGCCGAGACCAAGACCGCGGGCGTGCTGGAGGAGTTCGCCGAGGCGAACGCGGACTCGGCGCTCACCCCCGGCCAGGTCGCGCTGCTCGGGTCGATGTTCACCCCGTCCCGCTACCTCCTGCACGGATGCCAGCAGGTCGAGGCCTACATCGGCTACATGGCGCCGACGTCGTACGTCACCAACGCGGCCAGCTTCGCGACCGCGGACTACCTGCGTCGGGTGACCCTCACCGCGTACCGAACCCGCGAGCTGCAGCTTGCCCACCCGGACTCGGGCATCGGCACCGCGGAGCGCGGGATCTGGGAAAACGACGAGGCATGGCAGCCGGCACGGCAGGCGATCGAGAAGGCACTGATCGCCTACGACTGGGGTGAGGCGTTCACCGCGCTCAACCTGGTGCTGGCACCGACCATCGATGACGTGCTGGTCCGCCAGTTCACGGAGGTCTCGCGCGACAACGGCGACCAGCTCTCCTGGTTGCTGCTGTCCTTCCTGCAGGCGGACAACGATCGCCGCAACCGGTGGAGCGCCGCGCTCGCGGGCTTCTGCCTGCAGCAGAAACCCGAAAACGCCGACGTGCTCCGTCGCTGGATTGCCCGCTGGACCCCGGTCGCGGACGCGGCGGCACACGGGCTCGGCAGGTTACTGGAGACCCGGCCGGAGCACGGTCGAGCGGCCGACGAGGTCGCGGCCGGGGCCAAGGCGGCGCGGGAAGCCTTCCACGCGCGACTGTTCGAGGGGCTGGAGGCGGCCGGAGAAGGGAAGAGGGCAGGGTGATGAGCAGCGCAATAACCGGGCAGTGGCAGGAAGCCATGCATCTCGACGACCTCTGGGAAGGCGAGATGGAGGGCGTCGAGATCGACGGCAAGAAGGTCCTGCTCGTCAATATCGACGGTGAGGTCCGGGCGTACAAGAACCGGTGCCCGCACCAGGCGTGGGCCCTCGACGAAGGCGACTTCGACGGGCAGACCATCACCTGCGTGCGCCACATGTGGACGTTCGACGCGCTCAGCGGCAAGGGCACGAACCCGGACAACTGCGAGCTGATCACCTACCCGTGCCGGGTCGAAGAGGACGGCACGATTCTGGTGGACGTCCGATGAGCACCCGGCGTCATGTGCTGGTGGGGGGCGGGGTCGCGGCCGCGGCCACCGCCACCCACCTGCGCAAGCACGGATTTGACGGTGAGATCGTGCTGGTCGGCGACGAGCCACAGCCACCGTACGAGCGGCCGCCGCTGTCCAAGGACTTCCTGCTCGGGACCACCGAATTCGAGGAGTTCCAGGTGCGGCCGCCGGCCTGGTACGACGAGCAGTCTGTCGACCTGCGCGTCGGCATCAGGGTGACCGCGATCGATGTGCCGGGGCGGTCGGTGACCTTGTCCACCGGCGAGCGGCTCGGGTACGACGGGCTGGTGCTCGCCACCGGGGTGCGGCCACGGCGGCTGCCTGGGCTCGACGGCGACCGGGTGCACTACCTGCGGACCGCCGCGGACTCGCAGCGGCTTCGCGCGCAGCTGGCCGAGTCCGAGCGGGTGGTGGTCATCGGCGCGGGTTTCATCGGGTGCGAGGTGGCCGCGGCGGCGGTCGGGCTCGGCAAGCAGGTGACGATCTTCGATCCGGCGCCGACCCCACTGGCGCGGGTGCTCGGCGCCACGATCGGCTCCGTGATGACCGGGATCCACCGGTCGCGCGGGGTGCAGATCCGGGCGGGGGAGTACATCAGCGAGCTCCGGCACACCGGGGACGGGATGCTGCTGACCTCCAACCTCGGCCACCGTGTCGAGTGTGACCTGGTGGTGGTGGGGATCGGCTGTGAACCCAATGTCGAACTCGCCGCCGAGGCCGGCCTGGCGACGGACGGCGGGATCGTGGTCGACGAGTACGGGCGGACCTCGGCGCCGGATATCTACGCGGCAGGCGACGTGGCAGCGCAGTATCACCCGGTCTACGGCAGGACGATCCGGGTGGAGCATCACGACAACGCCCTGCGCCAGGGCGCCAATGTGGCACTCAATCTGACCGGCTCGGCGGAGCCGTTCGCCGAGGCGCACTGGTTCTGGTCGGATCAGTACGAGCACAGCCTGCAGTCGGTCGGCCGGCCGGCCGACCTCGAAGACCTCGTCATCCGCGGCTCGTTGGAGGACCACGACTTCTCGGCGTTCTCCCTTGTCGATGGCCGGATCCAAGCGGTGATCTCCCTCAACCGCCCCCGAGACGTGCTTGAGGTGCGGCGGATGCTCTTCGCGCCGCACGAGGTGACCGCCGAGCAACTGCGCGACGAATCGGTACCCCTCAAGCGGCTGATACCGCGGTCGCCGTGGGCCACCGCCCGAGCTTGAGCCGCCACGTCGGAGAAGGAGTCACCATGACCACGATGGGAATACTGGCCGTCCGGGAGCAGCAGGCGCGGGTCGTCGCGGACGAAGCCCGCGTCGCGCTCGAAGCGGTCCGAGGGTTGCCGGCCGTCAAAGCGGTGGCCAAGCTCAGGCTCGGACCAGGACGGACCTGCGAACCGGTCGCGCGGGTGATCGACAAGGCGCTCGCGCGGGCGGACGCGGCGGGTATCGCGGCGGACCAGCTGGTCGTCGCGGGTGGATCGGCCGAACCGGCGGAGGACATTGTTCGCGTCCGGCGCAAGGCACACGGCATCGCGGACTGGATCAGCAGCCCCACCGCCGATGTGTCCGTCGAACTCCAGCCGGCCGGGCTGTACGTCACTCAGGTGGGCACTGCTCCCGCGCCGCCCGATCGACCCGGCACCACGGCGAGCCCGCAGGCGAGCGCGCAGCAGGACGTCACACCGAACCCGATGGCCGAGACCGTCCGCGAGGCGCTGTACGAGGTGATCGACCCGGATCTCGGGGTCAACATCGTCGACCTGGGGTTCGTGCGCGACGTCGTGGTCGACGACAACGGGGTCGCGACCATCACCATGACGCTCACCTCGGCGGCCTGCCCGCTGACCGAGGTGATGGAGGATCAGATCCGCACCGTGCTGCTGACTGACAACGGCGGCCTGGTTTCGGACTTCCTCGTCGAATGGGTGTGGGTGCCGACCTGGCGGCCCGCGGACATCAGTGCCGAAGGCCGCGAGCAGCTGCGGGCAATCGGCTTCACCAATTTCTGATCTTGCGCAGGAGGGTTCGAATGGCGTACGTGGTGATCGCGACCTGGAAGGCGAAGCCGGGCCAGGCCGAGCACATCAGGAAAGTGCTGGAAACGGTGACCCCGATCAATCGGGCCGAGGAGAAGATGCTGCACTTCCAGGCCCAGGTCAGCATCGACGACCCGGACACGTTCGTGGTCTACGAGAAGTATGTCGACGCCTCCGGCTATGCGGACCACAAGGCGAGTGACGCGTTTCAGTCCTACGTCGTCGGCGAGGTCATTCCCAACCTGGTGGAGCGCAGTGTCGCCACCTTCGAGACGATCGACTGACGCCGCCTTCATGGTCAACCCCGTGCCGTCGCGCTCGAACATCCCGGAGGGCCATTCGGCGGAGTAAACTCCTCGATTACGGCGTGACCGCGGCTCGCGGTTCACCGGCAGTGGTGTGCTGACTGCTGGCGAGCGGGGAGGAGTGTGGCATGCACAAGGAAGTGCGCGCCCTCGAAGAGAGGATGACGTCCGGCGACCTCATCGCCGCGTTGCTGGAGCGGGCCCCGGAACTCGGGGCCAACACCGGGCTATGGCCAGGGCTGACCATCTACCGGTTCGCCGAGCCGGCGGCGCCGACCTGGGAGGAAGTCCAGTCGCTGTCGCTTTGCGTGGTCGCGCAGGGACGCAAATGTGTGACCGTCGACGGCGTGCCCTACCGCTACGACCCGTTGAACTACCTCGTGCTCAACAGTCACCTGCATTTCCAGGCGGAGATCGTCGAAGCGAGTGCCGCCAAGCCGTTTCTGTCCTTCGTGCTGCAGATCGATCCGGCCGTGGTGCGGAAGGTCTCGGTCGAGATGGTCGAGCGGCGGTCGGCCGCGCTGACCGAACCGTCGCCGGGCGCCGAGTCCGCTCCCGCGTTCGTCTCCGCGTTGGACTGCGGCCTGATGGGCGCCGTCCTGCGGTTCCTGCGCGCGCTGGACAGCGGTTCGGACCGGCGCATCCTCGCCCCGGCCTACCTGCAGGAAATGGTGTACCGCGTGCTGCAGGCGGACCAGTACTCCCGGCTCCTGCAGATCGCCGCGGACCAGCAGTTCCACGACCCGGTCACCCGTGCCATCTCCTACGCCCGCGACCACCTGGCCGAGCCGCTGTCGGTGGCGGACATGGCCGAGCACGTCTCCCTCAGCCCGTCCGCCTTCACCGCGCTGTTCCGCGAATCCACCGGTAAGTCGCCCTACCAGTTCGTCAAGGAGATGCGGTTGAACCGCGCGCGGGAGCTGCTCGTGTCGGGTGGCGGTACCGTGGCCAGCATCTCGCGCGCGGTCGGCTACCCCAGCGCATCGCACTTCATCAACGAGTTCCGCCGCCGGTTCGGCCTGTCACCGCGCGCCTACTGCGACTTCGCCACGCTGAGCAACGGCCTCGACGCGCGGCAAGCAGCCGGGAGCTCCGGGTAGCGCGGTCACTCGATGCGGGCCACGACGGTGCCCTGGGTGAGGACGTCACCTTCCTTGGCCAGTAACCGAATCACGCCGGATGCGGGGGCCGGGATCTCCATGTCGACCTTGTCGACGGCTACCTCGGCGATGAGGTCGCCCTCCCGCACCTGGTCGCCATCGGTGACGAACCAGGTGGCGACCACCCCCTCGGCGTCCGGGTCGGTGTCGGAGATGATCGGACACGGGATCTCGGTCACGCGGTGACCACCTCGAGCACGGCCCGCCGGATCCGATCCGCGGTCGGCAGGACCGCGTATTCGAGCGAGCGGGCGTACGGGATGGGCACGTCGGGAACGCAGACTCGCCTGGCGGGAGCGCGCAGCAGGGTCGGATCGCGCTCGACGACGCGGGCGATCACCTCGCCGGACAACCCGAACGAGAGGTAGTCCTCGTCCACCACGAGCAGCCTGCCGGTCCGGCCAACCGATTCGAGGATGGTGTCGGTGTCCATGGGCACCAGGCTGCGCAGGTCGATGACCTCGCACTCGACGTTGTCGCCGGCCAGCTCGTCGGCCACGTCAAGGGCGTGGTGCACCGACAGCGACAGGGTCACGATCGTCACGTCCCTGCCGGGGCGGACGATGCTCGCCTTGCCGATGGGCACCTCGTACTCGTCCTCCGGCACCGGGCCGATCGAGCGCCGGTTCTTGGCCATCCACGGCAGGCCCATGATCCCCTTGTGGAACAGGTAGACCACCGGGTTGTCGTCGCGGATGGCGGAGATCATCAGGCCCTTGGCGTCCGCGGGCGTACTCGGCACGACCACCTTCATGCCGGGCAGGTGCGCGAAGGTGCCCCAGAGGCACTGCGAGTGCTGCGCACCATCGGAGTAGCCGCCGCCGACCGCCGTGGTGAGCACCATCGGCACCGTGACGTTGCCGCCGGACTCGAAGTGGATCTTGGCCATGTGGTTGTAGATCTGGTCCATGCACACGCCGAAGAAGTCGACGAACATGAGCTCCACGATCGGCCGCATGCCCTCGACCGCGGCCCCGATCGCGGTGCCGATGAACGCGGTCTCCGAGATCGGCGTGTCCAGCACCCGCTGCGGGCCGAACTTCTCCAGCAGCCCGGTGGTGGAGCTGAAGATCCCGCCGTAACTGCCGACGTCTTCGCCGAGCACGAATACGCCGGGATCACGCTCCATTTCCTGCGCGATGCCCTCGACCATGGCCTTGGCGGTACTGAGCTTGCGTTGGGTCGAGGTGGGTACCGGTGACGAGGGTTCGGTGAGCGTCATGGCTTCTCCTCGATCGGGTCAGGCGAACACGTAGTCGCGTGCGGTTTCGGGTGCCGGTTCGGCGCTCTGCTTGGCGAAGGCGATCGCGTCCTCCACCCGTTGCGCCGCCGCGTCGGCCGCCTCCCGCGCCCCGGCGTCGCCGAGTACGCCGGCTCGGCGCAGCTCGGCCTCGTAGGTCGGCAGCGGATCGCGGCCGGGCACGCCTTCGAGGTCGGGCCGGTAGCCCTGCGCGTCGCCTTCGAAGTGTCCCCAGAGCCGGAGCGTGTGGACCTCGATCAGGCTGGGTCCCTCCCCGGCCCGCGCACGGGCGACGGCCCGCTCCGCCGCCGCGTGCACCGCCTCGACGGAGTTGTCTTCGACCCGCTCGCCCGGCATGTCGTAGCCGGCGGCGCGGACCGCGTTCGAGGTGACACAGGTGGATGCGCTGCGCGGCACCGAGATGCCCCAGTCGTTGTCCTCCACCACGAACACCACCGGCAGCTTCCACAGCGACGCCAGGTTCAAGGATTCGTGGAAGGCGCCCTGGTTCGCCGCGCCCTCGCCGGTGACCGCCACCGCGATGCGGGCGTTGCCCTGGCGCTGGAACGCGAGCGCCTGCCCGAGCGCCGGCGGGTAGCCCTCGGCGATGATCCCGGAACAGGAGACGTGGGTGTCGGGGTCGAACAGGTGCATGTGACCGCCCCGGCCGTGGCCGAGCCCATCGACGCGGCCGAAGATCTCCGCGGCCATCTTCCGCAGGTCGACGCCGTGCGCGATGGCGAAGTGGTGCGGCCGGTGCGTCGCGGTCACCGCGTCGTCGGTGGTGAGGTGTGCGCAGACACCCGCCGCGACCGGTTCCTGGCCGGCGGACAGGTGCATCTCGCCGGGAATCTGCCCCGCGCCGATACGTTCACCCCAGCCGTCGTATGCGCGCCCCCAGTTGACCCGACAGGCCCTGCTCCCGCCAGGTGCTGCTGGCCAACCTCCACGAGGCGACAGATGTAGGGAACTCACATCACGTGGCTTCCGAATCGCTATTCGGTCAGCAGGTGGCCGAAGGAAATGCGGGCGATCTCGATGGCCTCGTGCTGGCCAAGGACCGAGCCGTGCAGTTCGGGATGCTGTGTCAAGTGACGGTGGGCGTGGTCGTGATCTACGTGGAAGGTGATCGACGGGCACAGATACTCGGCGGCGGTGCCGCAGCCGACGGTCTGCGCGAGGAGCACCACCGTGGTGGCGGGAACCCACAACCACCGATCTCCGCGTCGCTGCACGCTAATGACTTGCTGGGTTGTCGGGTCGATGCTCGTGATCACGGCGTCCCGGTCGGTCATGAGCGGGAGGCCCAGGGCGTCGATAGCGCACATGGCGTCGACCGCGGGCAAGCCCGGCAGCCGCACGCGGTGCCCGGTCGGTTGGCCGGAGAACGGGTAGGCAACCAGGATTCGCCTGTCCTGTCCGCACTGGACCAGATCGAGTTCGGACAGGCAGCGCAACCCGTCTGCCAGGCTGACCCCGAACCCGTCGGCAATCGACTGGAGTTCCGAACGGTGAGGTGCTCGACCGGCGGTCAGGAACGCGCGGAGCAGCTCACGATGCAGGCGGCGCACCGGTTCGGGGAGCGCCGCGGCCCGCGCGGCGGTTCCGTCCCGAGCGGCGTCGCGCAGCGAATCGAGTGTCAGCGGCCGGCCGCACCCGGTCAGGCTGGCGTTGATCGCGGCGAGTACGCGGTCGCGGCTGGGCAAGTCGAGCCGGCAGGCGTCCCCGTCCACCGGGTCACTACTCGCCGCACGCATTACGTCGACACCGTTGACCAGGACGGTCGGAGACCGGTACCGGCCGACCCGCTCGACCACTGGAACGGCCAGGCCGAGCTCGGTCAGACAGTCCACCAGCATTCGGCGGGTCGCGGCCACATTCGGACAACCGGGTGCCGAGAGCAGCTCGACGCGAACCGGCGTGCTGTCGTCGGGGCAGTCGAGCATGGAACGCCCAGCCGGGTCAGTCGTGTTCATGAGGTTCTTCCGGTCGGGGAGTGTGGTGGGCGATGCCGTGCAGGATCGGGCATTCGCGCTGGGCGCGAGGCTGATCGCAGGTGGTGACCAACCTGTCCAGCGCGTCTCGCATGGCGCGCAGGTCGGCGATGCGGCGGTCGACGTCCGCGATCCGGGTCCCGGCCATCGACCGCACCGCGTCGCAGTGGTCGGGGCCGCCCGCAGCCAAGTGCAGCAGGTCCTCGATGTCGTCGAGAGTGAAGCCCAGCCGTTGGGCGCGCTTGATGAACCGCACGGTCCGCACCGCGTCCGCGGTGTAGGCGCGGTACCCCGACAGCTCGCGCTCCGGCTCCGGCAACAGCCCTCGGCGCTCGTAGTAGCGCAATGTCTGGGTATTCACCCCGGCCTGCTCGGCCAGCTGACTCGTTCGCACACCACCAGCATGAACCCTGTACCGAGGTACAGGGTCAAGACGAGCACCGCCGTGCCGCTACGGCAGGTGCCGGTCGAGCCAGCGCAGCAAGACGCCCAGCTGGCCGCGCTGATGCCAGCCCTTTCTGATCACAGTTGCGCGAATGGCGCGGATCCCGCCGCGCAGTCGCCCGCCCGGTGATGGATGCCGTTCGTCAAGGCGTTGGACAGCACGTCGTTGCAACCACCGCGCGCACCGCAGGCATACTCCGACCTCGGGATGCTGTCCCAGACGCACCAACTCGGCCTCCGAGTACTGAGTGCCGCAGCACCAGCAGCTCTCCACCACAGCGGATGCCTTTTCGGGCTGAACGGTCATCGGCCACCTCCCGAATACCCGGTTCGGACGACACGACGCGCAGTCGCCACCCTGAGCAGTATCACCCCCGTCGAGCGTGTTCATGCCGCCTGTGCCGCCCGTTCGCCACACTCCGAACGAATGATCTTGACCAACTGCCGGGCCCGGCCCGCACCGATGTGCAGACGAACACGCAAGCTGTCGGCCGATATCGGCCTCTGATGGGCCTCGCGATGGGCGGCGTCCTCCCGTCGTGCCTGCTCCAAGAGTGCATCGAGGGGACGCCTCCGAGGAGGCTGTCGACCGTGCTTCCGCACTCCGAACTCCTGCTGTTCGGGTAGGCACTGCACCGATGCACCCTCCGACTTGTCCAGGGCATGAGGCTCAGGTTGCTCGATGCCGACGAGGCCGTTGACGTCTGCCGACTGCGTGGTCGCGCCGAGCGCTTGCAGGAAGCCGGGGCCGACCTCGGCCCAGCCGATCAGAAGCAGCGGCCCAACCGTGTCGAAGGCCGCCTTTCCGTACTCACCCGCGACTACCGGGTCTGCCACGTTCAACGCCAACGTGACCACACTCGCGAAGATCAGCAGCCGACGAGCCGGCCGCAGTACGTCCGCGGAGGCCCCGGCGAGCGCCAGATGCCGGGTACCCAGCAGCAGACCAAGGACTGACAGATCGACCGCAGGTGCGACGAGCGGAGCGACCCAGACTGGTACACCAAGCCGAAGCCCGAGATTGAGGACGTTGCCGAAGCCGAAGAGAAAGGTGAGGCCGACGACCACACCCATGATCACGGTGACGGCCTGCACGACACTGGCACCGTCCGCAGATGATCGCGCCGACATAGCCGCACGCCGCGTCATCGAGTACCACCTGCTTCGACGCGCGGGCGCCCGTGGGTGTCTCGCGTAGGGATGCCGCGTTCGCGCAGCTTGTTCAACACGGTGGTGTGGTTGACCCCGAGGTGATCACCGACTCGGGCCAGGGACCAGCCGAGGTTGTAGAGGTGGATGGCGTCGTCGACCTGCTCGGGCGAGAGGCCGCGGCGGCGCATCGGCACGCCGTGCCGGTGGAGGATGCTGCTGACCGTTCGCCGTTCGATGCCGAACCGGTCGCCGAGCTCGTACACCGTCGCACCGGACCGGTAGTCAGCGATCAGCTGCTCGACCTGCTCGGCGCCGAGTTGCCGGGCGCGGCCGGGACGGTCGCGCTTGATCTCCGGCGGCTCGGGTGTATCGAGGCGGGGAAGCTTCTCACGGAGCTCTTCCAGGGCCCTGACCTGGTCTTTTGTGTTCGAGTAAGCTCCCCTAACCTCCACCAAAGCGGTTCTATTCGAACCCTGACCCGAAAGGATCAGGGCGAGTCGGCCCGCTTCGGTCGAACCGTCACCAGCCTCATCCTTCGGGATGGGGCTGGTTTCGTTGTGGGGGAAGGTCAGGCTGCCCGTGCGTACGGCACGGCGCAGGTAGCGCCTGCTGGCAGGTTGCCCGGCCTCGACCAGCTCGGCCAGGCCGTCCTTGAGGACATGGCCGGTCACTCCGTCGGCATCGTCGATGTACAGCCGTTCGAAGATGACCTTGTTCAGCGCCCGGCGGAGGCTGGTGCCTGCGTCGGTGTAGAAGCGCTGCGGGTCACGCAACAGGTCGAGGGCACTCAAGAAGTAGCGCCGTCCGACGTCGATCTTGCCGGTGGTGTCGGCGAGCTTGTTCAGGATTTCGCCACGTTCGCGGTCGATCGTGGCGAGCTTCTGCTTGAGCTTGCCTTGGGGCCACTCGGGGTCGCCCACGAGGTCGAGGTACTGATCTTCCTTCACGCTCAGCTCGTCCAGGCGGGCAGTGAGCCGCTTGCGGAGGGTGTCCATGCTGCTCAGCTCGTAGACTAGGGCGTCGTCAAGCTGGCGGCGTACACGTTGTTGGAACGCATCCACAAGGCGGACGGTCGCGTAGTGCTGTATGACTTGCCGTTCTACCTGCTCGATCGACAGGTACGGCTGGTCGCAGATGCCTTTCTGCCGTCCGACGCAGAAGAAATAGAAGTAGGTACCGCCGTTGCCTTTGGCGCGCTGGACGACGAAGCGCCGTTGGCATCGGGCACACCAGACCGAGCCTTTGAGGTAGTGGTTGTGTTGCCGCTCCCTGGTGCCGCCGCCGTGCCGCAGGGCGAGCACGCGCTGTACGCGGTCGAAGAGTTCGGGCGTGACGATAGCCGGGTGACGGCCTTCGTACTCCTCGTCCTTGTACGTGACAACCCCGATGTAGTAGCTGTCTTGCAGCATCTCGTAGATGGTGTTGAGGGAGACGGGCTGTTCGGGCTTGCGCTTGGTGGCACGGGTCGTGAGTCCGGCGGCGGTGACGACTTGATGCACCTGCTCTCCGGTGTAGTCGCCGGTGCCGTACAACTCGAAGGCTTTGAGCACGAGCGGTGCCCGCTTCTCATCAAGGGCGATAGTGCGGATTTCGCGGCCGTCGATCTGCTCCCGGACGTTGCGGTAGCCGATTTTGGCCCTGGCGACAGTGCCGCCGTTCTTGGCCTTCTGGCCCATCTTGTAGGCGATGTCCGCGCCGCTGGCTTGGGACTGGTATTGGTCTACGGCGTGGATGATGGTCTCGACCATCTGGCTTTCGGGCGACTCGCCCATGTCGAGCACGGTGGAGACGACCCGAACGCCGAACTTGCCGAGTTCCCGCTTGGTGATGGCGGCGTCGATGCTGTTTCGGAAAATGCGGTTGAAGTGGTAGACGATGATGTAGTCGATGTCGTCTTGGGCCTTGACCCAGGCGATCATCTCTTGGAACACGGGCCGTTTGTCGATGCTTGTTGCCGTGCGGCCTGGTTCGACAAACTCATTGACGACTTTGGCCTTGAGTTCGCCAGCCTTGCGCTCACCCGCCTCACGCTGGGCGGGGATCGAGATTCCTTCGGGGTTGTAGTCGGTGTTGACCTGGCTGGGCGTGGATACGCGGAGGTAGAGCACGGCCCGCTTGGTTGTGTGTGTCCCGCTGGCCGCTTCCCGGACTTGTCGATTGGTTGCTCTCATGCGTTCTCCTCTCTCAGGCGGCCAGGCCGCAGGTAACGGGTTGCTTGACGGATGCCTTGCGGAAGTAGCCGCGGACTGGGCGGGTGAGACCGCGCAGGCGGGCGTGGCGGGTGCGTGGTTCGACTAGGGCGTGTCCTGTAAGTCATCGGAGCCACAGGATGATGGCGGCGATGGTGAGTTCGGCTTGGTAGTAGGCAGCGCGTTTGGCGTAGCGGGTAGCCAGGTCGCGGAACTGTTTGAGCCGGTTGAAACACCGTTCGACCACGTTGCGCCGCTTGTAGGCCTCAGCGTCGAAGGCGGGGGGTCGCCCGCCGCGGGAACCTCTGGCGACGCGGCGAGCGATCTGATCCTCGCGCTCGGGACTGACGAACCGGATGCGCCGGTCCCGCATCGCTTGCCGGGTTGAGGGATGCGAGTAGGCCTTGTCCGCGACCACCGCGTCAGGTCGGCATCGCGGTCTGCCTGGTCCGATCCGGGCGACCGCGATGCCGTCGAGCAGCGGCAGCAGTTGCGGATTGTCACCGGCGTGGCCTCCAGTGAGCAGCACTCGCAGTGGCAGCCCGCGGCCGTCGACGGCGAGGTGAATTTTGGTGCTCAGTCCGCCGCGAGACCGGCCGAGTCCTTCCCCGTCGACCGCGAGCGCCTCGACGCCGGGCGTGCAGCCCCCTTTTTCCGGGCGCCAGCAGCGTGCTGGTGCGCCCGGACCACGCTCGAATCGACCGAAATGATCCACTCGACCTCGCCGACAGAGTCGTCTTTGACGATCACCTCGTCCAGGATCTTCTGCCAGGTGCCGTCCGCGGTCCACAACCGCAACCGCTCGTGCGCGGTCTTCCACGGCCCATTGAGGGGCTGTTGATCTTCCGGACAGCGAACCCACTAGGGTTTTTGTTCGGAAGAGAGGAAGCCAGTGTCAAAGAATCGTCGGTCGTTTACTCCTGAGTTCAAGGAGGAGGCGGCGAAAATGGTGGTCGAGACGGGCCGCCCGGTGGCGTCGGTCGCGCGGGAGAACGGGCTGAACGAGCAAACGCTTCGTAACTGGGTGAACGACTACCGGAAGGCTCATGCTGCGGACGAGCCACCATTGACCGTGTCGGAGCGCGCGCGGCTGCGTGAGCTGGAGAAGGAAGTCCGTGAGCTACGGATGGAGAAGGAGTTCCTGGGAAAAGCCGCAGCCTTCTTCGCGAGCGAGTATCGGTGAACGAGAGGTACGAGTTCATCGAGGTGGAGAAGGGCGCAGTGACCGATACTGGCGAGAAAAAGTACACAGTGACCAAAATGTGCGAATGGTTGGGTGTGTCGAAGTCGGGATTCTATGAATGGCGTTGTCGGCCCAAGTGCGCGACGGCGCAGCGTCGCGCCTACCTGGCTCCGTTGATCACGAAGGTTTTCGACGATTCGGATGAGACCTACGGTCACCGGCGCGTCCACGCCCAGCTGCAGCGCCAGGGTGAGCGGTGCACCCCTGAGCTGATCCGCAGCATCATGCGTGAGCTGGGGCTCGAGCCTTGCCAGCCCCGTCCGTGGCGACTCGGCCTGACTGAGCCGTCTGCCAGCTTGCTGCCCGACCTCGTTGGCCGCGACTTCGCCGCATCCGCGCCCGGCGAGAAGATGGTTGGCGATATTACCTATATCCCTACGTGGGAGGGCTGGGTTTATCTCGCGACGGTCATCGACTGTCATACGAAGGGCGTTATCGGGTGGGCGATGGACGATAATTACCAGACGCCTCTCATCGAGAAGGCGATTCGCATGGCCGTACGCAACTATCCTATCGCACGCGGGGCGATATTCCACTCCGACCGTGGCAGCAATTACACTTCCGCCCAGTTTGCCAGCACGCTCCGATCATTGGGCATCAGGCAATCGGTCGGACGCACGGGAATATGCTATGACAATTCGATGGCCGAATCGTTTTTTGGTGCCCTGAAGAACGAGCGGGTTCACCGAGTGATCTACTCCACCCGAAAGAGGGCCAGGACAGATATTGCTGCCTATATCGAACTTAGATATAATAGTCGACGTCTCCATTCGGGACTCGACTATAAGGCCCCAAATGAGGTCTACAACGAGTACCTGAACCGGCAGCAAGCGGCATGAATTGACCCACTAAACAGCTGTCCGGAAAGATCGAGGCCGCTCACATACCGTTCGGGCAGGTCACGCCACGGCGCACCGGTCCGCAACTTCCACAGAATTGCGTTGAGCACCTGCCGGTGATCCCGCCACCGCCGCCCCCGACCCGACACCGGCGGCAGCAGCGGCTCAATCCGCGCCCACGCCCGATCCGTCACCTCACCCCGACCCACCACAACCCAAGATCAAACCAGAACCACAGCTAGATCAATTACAGGACAGGACCTAGGCCGATTTGCTGGAGCCGGACGGCCATCGCGGCCTCGGACACGTTGAACATGGCGGCGAGGGCGGCTTGGTCCTGCACACCGTTGGACCAGGCTCGCTTGAGCCAATTCCGGGGCATCAGCAGGCAGCCTGCGAAGTAGTCGCAGAGTTGCTCAATCTGCCGCTCGCGTTCGGCCGCGTTTTTGCCCAGGTCGTTGTAAATGACCTTGATGAAGGGGTGATCGAGTACGTGCTTGAACTCGTGGCTGAGCGTGAAGCGGCGGCGGGTGGGCTGTCGTCGCGGTTGACCACGATGAGCCAGCGGCCGCGATTCCATTGTGAGAAGCCAGACATGCCGCCGACATGAAGATTAGGCTCAACTTTGACTTCGACGCGCGGCAGGTCAGCAATGAGGGCGACGTCAACTGTCGGCTCGTGTTGGCCGAGTAGCTGCAAGAGCTTGATTGCCTGGCGTTCGGCAATGCTGCGGGCTTCGTGCTCCTCAAGTGGTCGCAAAGGCATGAGGGAGCGAAGCTGCCGGATTATTGATTGTGGGTTTCCGTTCATAAGCAGGTCCTCCTCTCTATGAACGTGTTACGTGTTCTTGTCGATGATGCGTTTTATCTGTTGCTCGGCTTCGGCTAGGGCGTCGCCGGTCAGGTTGTACTTTGCGCGTAGGTATGGTGCGACGCTTGGCAAGTCCTTGGGTGGCGTGACGCCGATGAAGGCGAACAGGTCGGCGGTGTCCAGCTCCAGGACGCTTGCGATTTTCTGCAAGATTTCAGCCGAGGGATTGGCTTTCTTTCCGGCTTCAAGCTCCGCGATGTAGCTGGGCTGTATGCCGCTGAGCCTGGCGACTTGGCGAATCGTCATATCGCACGCCTCCCGCTGGGTCCGAAGATAGGAGCCCAGGGTGAGAGAATTGCTACTCTCTGTCATTTCCATTTTCCTCCGCTTACTTATTAGAATTGTACCGAATTGTGTTCGCTGTGGCGAACGTTAAATAAACAACGTTATCAATTCTTATGCTTTCGCGCTGGAATGCAGTCATTAGTCGGGCTGTCTTTCTCGCAGGGTTCGCAGCAATGCGCTTGCCCGTTCCGTGCTCACCCGCAGCACCTTCCGCAACTCGTCACGAGTGATCGGCTTGCCGTGCTCGGCGCGGTGTGCGGCGTCGGCGTGCTGCGCCTGGGTCAGCAGCTCGTCAGGTGTCGCCTCGGTGTCGTCTTCGGGCTCGTCCTGGTCGTCCTCGACGGCCGGGACGTGGGGCGCTTCGGTCTGGCTCCGCAGGACGGCCAAGTGCGACAGAAACCCGAGTACCGCAGGCGGTACGGCCCCCACCAAGACGACGATCACCCACGAGACCGTGAGCACCTGGGCGGCGATCAGGTGCCAGACAGCATTGCCGATGAGTGACAGCCCAATCGCCATGATGGCGTTCCACCGAGCGAAGCGGCGCGCTCGCCCTGAGCCCGTCGATCCGGACAACCAGACCCGCGTAGCCGTCATGGCGTAGGCGTCCACGGTGAGCGGAAACAGCGGCGACAGCGCCTCGGGCCACCCGGTCGCCACCGCCAGCGAGCGCAGCCCCGAGAACGAGCTGACCGCCGCCGAGATTGCGGTGACGGTCATGCCGAGGATGACCCACCAGTCACGTGTCCTACTGGCCATCGGCGTCGTCCTGTTCGTGGAGGACGGCGACGATGAACGGGACGGCGTCGTCCTGGGTTTCGACGTGCAGCAAGGACGGGGCTGGTAGGGACAGCCGGGCTATGAGGTCTTCGACGGCATCACGCCGCGCCTCGTCGATCACGGCGACGAGCACGCGCGGCAGGATGTCGTCCGGCCCAAGGTGCCCGGCTCGGGCAGCATCGAGGTAGACGCGGAGTTTGCTTGCGAGCGTCGTCAGGCTCTCGGTGCCCTGGTCCACCTCGATCCACCAGGCGTCCTCAACGGTGGCGTTGGCAACGAGTGCATAGGCGTCGGGCTTGAGCAGGCCGAGGGTCGCGGTCTGCTGCCAGGAATCGGGTTCGGCCAGGAAGCGAAGCACCTCAACGCCGCCGCGCAGCTCAGCTTCGCGGAGCTGTACGTACAGTTCGCTCGCCGCCAAGCGGTGTCCGAGGAAGCGGGCCGAAGGTGTCCAGGGGCGCCGGGCCGGCTTACCCGCGCCGGGGTTGGTCGTGAGCCGTTGCCCTGCGGTGTCGAGGGCGTAGACCAGTCCGGCTGAACCCGCCCGCACTCCGCCGATGCGCCGTTTGAGCGTGACCAGCAAGCGGAGCCGAACGAGCCGGGCGAGCACCCGGCGGCGTATGACCGGACGCGATGACTCGGCAAGATCGGTGAAGTGCAGGCGTTCGAGCTGTGCCCCGGTTGCTACCCGCAGCTGCTTGACCGTCTCGACAATGGCCCGGTCCCGTTCGCCGAGCCCTTCAGCTACTAGTGCAACGTACTCAGCCCGCACCCGGAGACGACTGCCGCGCTCTTGAGGAGCGGGAGTTTCGCCGTCGTTACCGGCAGTCAGACGGTAGTTGGTCAGCGAGAATGGCGACCCGAGTTCGACGCGACGAGAACGGCGAACAGAACTCATGACGATCCCCCTTGCCGCCGTGGGCGTCATCCGATCCGCAGCGTGTATCTGGCGGGCTTCTCGTCTGGGCACGGCTGGAGCCAATCTCTCCGCGACGGCGGTCATGTTGATGCCTCCGGGCTCGGATACATGACAACAACGCACGCGCCCGTCTTGCGCTCCAGCATCTCTTTAAAGGCCAACTGAATCCCTGGAGAGCGGGCGAAGTGGTGGAGAGCTGGGACAATGACGTGCCGCGCTTCGCCCCGCTCCAATGAATCGACGAGCGCTGAGAATCCCGAAGTTTGAGCCTCGTAGTGATCCGTATAGACCTCGCCGAGGGTGAAGCCTTCACGTTCGGCGTAGGCGGCAATCTCGTCTTGGTATTGCCTCGCGCGACCATCCGATGCGTCACGCGAAATCCGAAAATAGCCAAGCGCCAGCGGTCGCACCCTTGCCTCCACAAGCATGGAGGGCCAGACCGGCGACGGCTTCGATAGCGGCATCGCCAGTCCGGCCCAGTTTGTGAGCGGCTGATAGTGCCGCAGGGTTGTCACGGACGCCGTGTCATCAGAAACGGAAAACGAATCGGATTCCGCAAAAGCGGTTGATCTGGTGTGTTCCATTACCGCTTCCTCCGTTGCTGTTCGGCATCCGGGCGTCGTACCCTGCACGTAACCGGGAGTAGCGGTATTGGCACCAGAGCAGGACGCGCGCACCGTTGTCTCAGGGTTGTGGCACGCGATGCCCTGACCAGCGGAAACGCGCGTTCCGGGTGCGTGTAGCGAGAAGGGCGGGCACATGGCGTCACGGCGGCAGCGCTTCGCGCAGCGCCGCAAGGCGGTCGGCTTCAGCCAGGAAGGGCTTGCCGAACGGCTCGGCATCGACCGCTCCACCGTGGCGCGCTGGGAGTCCGGCGAGACTGAGCCGCTGCCGTGGTTGCGGCCCAAGTTGGCGCGCGCCCTCCAGGTGTCCATCGAGCAACTTGACGAGCTGCTGGCTGAGGCTGGTGAGCCCGAAGCACTGGCGGACGAGCGGTTGAGCTATGCCCTGGAGCACCCGCGCAGCGTTGATCTGGTGGCCGTCGCCCGCCTGCGCGAGCGCGTGCACGACCTCGACCTGCGCTACGACAAGGCACCGTCAACGTCGTTGCTGGCTGACGCCGGGCAGTGCTTGGGGCAGGTTGGCTTCCTTCGGGCACACGCGGCCACGAGCCGTGTCCGCCGTGAGCTGTTCGCCGTCGAAGCCGAGGCGGCCACCCTCATGGGACAGCTTGTCTGGGACGCTTCCCAACGCCGCGATCACGCCACGGCCCGTGCCTACTTAGATCAGGCTGTTGAAGCCTAGATCAGGCTGTTGAAGCCGCCCGGCAGCTCCGTGACCCGACGGCCGAAGGTCTTGCCCTCCTACGGACAAGCTTCGTGGCGCTCTACGGCGAGAAGAACCCGGACGCTGGACTGACGCTCGCCATGCAGACAGCCGAGGCTGTGAGAGACAGCAGTCACGTGCTTGCGGGCCTCGCCGTCCTCCACGCCGCTGAGGCGCGGGCCATGCTGGGGCAGCGGCAAGACTGCGAACAGTCACTGAGCGAGGCTGAAGCCCACTTCGAACAGATCGGCACCGCGGACGCGGCGGCTGATCTGTTCTCGCCGACGCAACACGGCCGGCTGGCGGGTTCGTGCTACCTGTTCCTGAACGACGCCAAGCGGGCCGAGCCGATCCTTGCCGGTACGGCGCACGCCCTCCGCGATCGGTCAAAGTCGCAAGCGATCGTGCTCGGCAACCTGGCACTGGCCCGCATCCGTCAGAAGAAGCTCGACGAAGCGGCAGCCTCGCTGCACAGTGCTATCGACGTGGTAGAGATGACTTGGGGTGGCGGCGGGCTCAACATCGTCTTCGGGGCTGGCCGGGAATTGCGGCCCTGGCGAGAGGTCCCGGTCGTCCAGGATGTGTACGACCGCCTGCTCACCCTGATGGCAGCGGCGTAGGGAGCGGAGTTGACCAGCGTGGACACCGATCAGGCCAAGCAGGCAATCAGGGAACGAGTGTGGGCGCTCCTGGAGCAGGAGCGAGCCGTACCGCCCGGCGTGCATGGCCGTATCCCGGCGTTCTTCGGGGCCGAGGCCGCCGCTGACCGGCTGGCCGAGCTGCCCGTCTGGCAGTCGGCCCGAGTCGTGAAGGCCGTACCGGACAAGGCACAGCTCCCCGTCCGGGCGCGAGCACTCACTGAGGGCAAGCTGGTCTACATGGCCGTGCCCAAGCTGGCCGAAGCCCTACCGTTCTACCTGCTCGATCCCGCGAGGCTGACCGTGCCGCCAGCCGAAGCCGCGTCGAGCAAGGTCGCTGCCAGCGTGGCGCGGAAGATCGGCGTCGAGGAGATGCAGCCGGTTGATCTCATTATCTGCGGGAGCGTCGCCGTGAACCGGCAAGGGGTGCGGCTGGGCAAGGGCGCGGGTTACTCGGACATCGAGGTAGCGCTGTTGCAGGAGGCCGGGCTGATCGGGCCGAGCACGACGATCGTGACCACCGTGCACTCGTTGCAGGTGGTAGACGACGAGCTGCCCGAGACTAAGCACGATTTCAGCGTCGATCTGATCGTGACGCCGGATGAGACTATTGAGTGCGGGCCATCGCGGCGACCGCAACGGCTGTACTGGGACAGTTTGAGCCGGGAGAAGATTGAGGCGATTCCGGTATTGGCGAACTATCCCCGCGCATAGTGCCACACTTCTGCGGTATTTGTGCGCACAAATGTATTGACATTTGCGCGCACAAAACGCTATGATCATTAGGGTAAGCGGCGTTGCAAAATGTAATGGCTTGGCTTACTGCACTACCTTCTGCGCGAGAAGCAAAAAGTCGGGACGAATTCCTGGCTTTTTGTTTTTTCGCTGCCGAGGAGTGTTGGGGCAAAAAGGAACCGGCTTGGCTGACCAGTCACTTCTCAAGCATCTGGACTTAGCACGCAGTTTGATCCTGCTTTCACTACCTTCTGTGCCGGATGGGAGTGTGCTTGAATTCGCGTCCTGATAACTCTTCGCCTCCACGTGTCGGCGATGCTTAATTATATGCATATAGGTAGTCGAAATGCAATGGGATTCAGGCGATTTCGATTAGCTTATGCTTGACTAATTCTCAATTTTGTTCATAAATAGGTTCGCTCTTTCAGTCACCTGAGGGTCGGCGGGCGCGTAAGCGCCGGTCGGCCCTTGTTCTTTTCCATCAAAGAGTTTTCGAGAGGATGTGAGGCGCAGATGCGCCAACGGAGCAGACTGCTCACAGCGCTCTCTGGAGCGCTACTGGCAGTCCCTATGCTCGTGCTCGGGCCAGCAACACCGGCCCAGGCCGACCCGATCCCGCCGACGGATTACCCGCCAGTGGCGATCAGCGACATCCCGCGAGCCCGTCACATCGTGACGGACGTCTACGGGAATGTGACGGTCGGCTGCCCCATTGGCACTGCGACGAACGCCGCCAAGACGTTCGACCCTTCCGGTTCAGTCGTCCAAACAATCGCCACGGGTAGCACCTGGCGAGAGTTCTGCGACTGGGACAGTGTGGTAGGCGTCGACGGAACGGTGTTCCTGTACGCCGAGCCGAACAGCTACACGCACCAAGTCCAGGCATGGAGGAACGGCAGCATGGTGTGGGAATACACCATCCCCTGCGGTTCCAACACTTCCCTGGTCGCAACGGCCATCGGCACGGACGGCAATTTCTACTTCGTCGCCAAGGCGCGATCAAGAAAAATGTGACCAACGACACACTTCAGGGTTGGTGGTGTGGTGGCTGTCGGTCGCCCGTCGCCAACGCGCGAGCATGATCACCGGCCTCCTCCAGTGTGCCAAGAACCCAAGCACTACAGGAGAGGCAATTGACGGCCCGATTTTGGACACCAACACCCGCACGTTCACGCGCACGGAGCAGCGCAGCTCGTTAGGCTCGCCGGTGCCGGTCGATCTGCGGCTACGGGTGGAAGTGAGCCCGGTGCACCCGCGTCGGGTGGGGCTCCGGGCCTCGCGTTACTCGCGACTCTCCCACCTCGCCCGGCCCGAGGGATAGTTATTCCCAAGGAAGTTGGGCGACGAGCATTCCGCCCTTGCAGGGGCGTGACCAGCGATGTTGTTCCGCTGTGGGCGGCAGGTCGCGCGGTTCAGCCGTTCCAGCCGTGCCAGAAGGGCGTGCGGTCCTCCCCAGCGGCGACGAGGGCGTTCTTCAGCGCGCCGGGCCGGACGTCGGTGTCGGCGAGTTGGTCAAGAGGCAACCAGTGAAACTCCAGGTGGTCTTCCTGGCTGACCGGCTCTGCGGCGTCGATCGACACCTCGAAGACGAGGTTGATTTCGTGGTGGGTCACGCCGTCCTCGATGTAGCCGTGTTCGACAGCCCCGACGAAGCCCGCGATCTTGGCGTCGGTGCCGAGTTCTTCGGCGAGTTCGCGCACGAGGGCGACTTCCACCCGCTCACCCGGTTCGACGTGGCCGCCGGGCAGAAACGACCAGGACTTGGTGCGCTGACGCACCAGGAGAAGTTGACCGTCGCGGCGGATGACGGCCCTGGCGATGATCTCGGTGGTCGCGGCGCTCATGCGTGCCTTTCCTGTCGGTCGCTGCCTTTAGGGTTGCGTATCGTGGCGATCTCGGAGCTTACCGTTGAGGATGTCGCAGCGGGTGTGGCGGAGGTGTTGCCGGAAGCCGCTCCGGTTCGCCCCGTTCGTGCCCTTCGCCGTGGCCGAAGCCATGTGTCGTGGGTGCTGGAGTCGCCGCGCGGCCGGCTGGTCGGCAAGGTGCTGCTTGGCTGTCCGCGCGACGGGTTCATGGAACGGCTCGCCGAGCATCGGCGGGTCTGGGAGCACGGCGTTCTGGTCCCTCCTGTGCTGGCCTTCACTGACTCCTGCCCTGCCGTGGGTGGGCAACCGCTGACGGTGTTCGAGTACCTGCCGGGCGTGGATGCCGAAGAAACGTTGCCCTCGGTGGATGCCGATAGGGCGCTTGCGTTGATGCGCGATACCGGAGCGGCGCTGGCTCGGCTGCATCAGGTTCCGGTCGGTGGCTTCGGTAATGCTGTCGGCGGGCTTGGTGTGGGTCCTGCCTCGTGGGGTGCGGTGGTCGCGGGGCGAGCCGCGTGGCTGCGTGACGCCTATCGGAGTCTGGACGAGGCACCGTTGGCGTTGGTTGAGGCCGGAATTGGCTTGCTGTGCCGGTTGGCCGACGACGTGTCGCCACACGTGCGCCCAGCCGTGGCGCACTTGGACGTGTACTTGCCGAACATCCTGGTGGATGACAAGGGCCGGTTCCGAATCCTGCTCGATCTTGAGCATGTCCGGTGGGTCGATCCGGTCATGGATTTCGTCAAGCCAGCTATGTGGATGTTCGCCGAACGACCAGCATGGGCCGATGCCTTCGCCGATGGTTACCGGTCGGCCGGTACGTGGCCGGAACGCTGGTCGGAGCGGCTGTCCGTCGCGACGGGATTGGAACTGTTGACCGGCGTGCAGTACTGGATACGGGTTGCTGATCATGAAATGCGAGAGGACTACCTGCGTCGGCTACGGGCATGGGTCCGCTCGGACGGTGCCGCTCACGTCTGGGCGTCGATCAGGCCATGAGCAGGTCGGCGACTCGGCAGGCGTAGGCGTCCCAGTCCTGTTTGGCCGTGTCGATGACGCACAGCGGCAAGGGCGAGGTCCTTGCCCAGGCCATCAAGTCGTCTTGCGCACGCCTGATGTGCTCGGCTCGCGCGGCATCGGTGGTGCCGAAGCCTTCCAAGTAGCGTGCCCATTTCGCGCCACGTTGCAAGCGCGTGGATTCCACGCATTGAGCGCGGATGCGGTGATCAGGGACGCGCAGGAGCACCAGGTGCAGGCCGAGAGCGCCAAGGCGCTGTTCAAGGTCCCGGAGAACGGCGCGGTCCAGCGGTAGCCCGTACATCGGGGCGTCAAAGCCGAGCCCTTCCAGCACGCAGGTCGGTGTCCACGCGGCCGCGAAACGATGACGGGGCAGGGTACTGGCGTGAAATCGTCGGTCGATCTCTTCGAGGAAGGCTGTCAAGGCTTCCAGCCACGACAGGATGTTGGCCGCGTGCTCGTGTTGCTGGCCGGGTGTGTAGGTGTGGGTGGTGATGGTCGCCGCTTGCGGCATCGTGATCAGTGTTTGGCATCCGTCCTTGACGAGCCGCGCGACGGTGCGCTGATAGACCGAGGTTTTTCCCGCGCCCCAGACTCCGGCCAGCACGCATCCCCTCACCGCTGCGTCCCGTGATAAGCCGCTGCGGCCACGTCCGGTAACTCGCTCGGATCGGTCCAGGCCAGCGCGAGAACCGGCATCGTCTCGGCAAGGCGGAGCCAGAACTCACTATCCCTAGCGGAAACTTCGGCGTTTCGGGCGAGGCGGGGACGCAGGTTAAGCCAGTCTTCCGCGAAGAAGTCTTCCACGCTGAAGTCGAGATGCTGCTGGACGAATCCGCTATCCGGGTTCATTACGGGTGTCGAGGGCGAGCGCGTGAGGATCACGATCCGCTGTATCTCGGTAATTGGCAGCGTCGGGCGGCCTACCAGCCGGGAGACTTCCCACGGTGTGAGTTCGATTTTGCCGTCGACGAGGTGTCGTCCCCGGACGGGCTCGAAGTCGGTGAGGGCGTTGGCCAGGGTGGGAGAGCCGCCGATGCCCTCTGGGGTGAAGCGCCACGCCAGCGGAACGCCGATGGCCTGCCATTGGCGACCACGCCTCGGGATGAGCACGGCGCGGTCGTTGGCGACTGGGTGCGCGCCGTGGTCTTCGATGAGGTGTGTCAGCACGGTGGTCTTGCCTGAACCGGGATGCCCACCGATGAGCACGCCGTGGCCGTCGATGTCGACCGCTGCGGCGTGCACGCAGCGACCTGCCTGGATTTCGCCTCCACGCATGAGGAGTTGCCGCACCACGCGAGTGCCGATGCTGGCCGCCACCCTGGGCTGTTCGGCGGCGATGACCAACAGATCAGGCGTCGCGGTGATCACGTGGTCCGGCGCGTATTCGGGAAGCAGGACTTCGTGCCCCTCGGTGATCCAGGCTCGATAGCGCTGATCAGGGTGGCTGGTGCGCAGGGCGGTGGCGGGCTGGTCGGCCAGTGATCTCCGGGCGTCGGCGACAGCAGCCGAGTCGCAGCTGATCGACACCGTGATGTCCGGCTCGCCGTCCAGGGTGGGCACGAGGAACGGGCTCACGTAGTGACGCATCGCCTCGTGGACCGGTTCGGGCGCGACGACGGAGCAGGTGCAGGGGCCGAGGTTGAGGAGTCGAGTGCTCATCGGCGTCCTTCCGCTGCGGTTCCGGTTGTCTGTCGCCGGAGCCAACGGGGTTGTCCGGGCCGAGTGGTTTGCGGGTCCCCGAGGGCGTCTTGATCGGCGTGTTCGATCAGCCAACGGGGCACGCCCGCGCAGTGGTTGTCGATGGCAGGGCTCGGCCCCGGTGGCAGCGTGGTGAGCCAGGCTCGACCCTGCCGCACCAGATCAGCGCCGATACGTTGCCAGGACAACTCCCCCTCGACGCAGCGGCGGCCGGCTCGGCCGATCTCGCCGAGAGCGGTGGGATCGCGCATCAGCGCGGCGATCCGGGCAGGCCACTGGCTGAGAGCGTCCTCCACGACCACACCGGGATGGTTGGGCGGTAGTCCGGTCACGGCTTCGCTAGTGCCCAGGACAGGCAGTCCGGCGGCGAGATAGTCCAGGACCTTCATCTTCGCGCCCGACCCGGCTGTGAGCGGGGCGAGAGCCAGCGTCGTCCCTCGAAGACCGTCGTTGATCGTATCCACGCGGCCAGTGAACTCGATTCCGCTGCCATCGTGTGTCAGTTCGGCAGGCCCGCGGCCGATGACCCGGACCCGAACATCGAGATCGTCAGCATGGAGCGCGGGAAGGATCGTACTGCGGATCGCGTCGACCGCTCGGGCGTTGGGCTGATAGTAGAGGTTGCCGAGAAACACCAGCGTCGCGGCGTTGGCATCCGGCCCCCAACAGTGGCACTGCTGCGGGTCCGCGCCATTGGGCAGCAAGGCTGTTCGGACGCTCGGCACGCCTGTGGTGGCCGCCATCGTGGTCTCGTTGCGGGTCGAGACGATCACATTGTCGGCTGTGCGCAGCGCGACACGCTGTATCGTCGCGTGGCCCTCGACGGTCTCCGCAGGTTCGCCCAGGCTGGCCGCGACGGCGGCATCATCGTCGTGCACGTCGTAAACCAGCCGCGCATCAAGCAGTCGGGCCAGGTCACGCCCGATTGACACCAGCGATTCGGCCTCGCACAGAACAACAAAGTCCACCGTGGCGAGGTCGAGCAGTCCGGCAAGCGCGTTGGGGGTGTAAAAGTCGTTCGGGTGCACCAACGCGAGATCGAACGGCCAGTCGGCTGCGGTTCCGTAGTCCGCGCCTCTATCACACAGCACCATCGTGACGGCGGCACCCGCTCGATGGCTGTGTTCGGCGAGCGCCAAGGTTCGGGCGGGTGTGCCCGCCAAGGCTTGACCGCGCCACACATTCGGCGTGTCCAGCAAAAAGACAAGGCTTGGAACCGTAATGCTCACGATGCCTTTCCCTCCGGCTCGTCGATACCCGCGCGCAGATCAGCCGTGATCGCGTGTTGGATGCCCTCATGCAACGACGTGCGCGGCCACCACGGCACGATCTCGCGCAAGCGGTTCGCATTGGCGCACGACACCGGCCGTGAGCGGCGACGGAGCCGGGTCGAGTCCACCCGTGTTTCCAGGTGCCGGCCGGTCAGGCTGGCAACCAGGTCCACCAGTTCACGACCAGACACCGGAGTCCCCGTGCCGACGTTGACGACAGCCGGCTCAGCCCTGCGCAGCAAGACGACCAATGCCTCAGCAACGTCATCGACGTAAACGAAGTCACGTGCCTCGTCGAGGTCCCCGAGATGCAGAACCCGTCCGCGTCGCGCCTGCCGCAGAATCTCGGGCAGCAGGTGGGGATGTGGATCGCCAGGACCGTACACATTGAACAGCCGCGCTACCACGGATTCGCAGTGGCCGAGCCGGTGGGCCTGATCGCACACCAACCGTTCGCCCAGCAGTTTGGACCAGCCGTACACGCCCTGCGGTCCCACGCGATCGTCCTCGCCATGCGGGCTCTCGCTCGGCGCGTACACGTCAGCGGTCGACGCGAACAGCAGCCGTTGCGGCGGACGGACGGCGCAGGCATCCAACACGTTCTGTGTGCCCATGACGTTGATGTCCAAGGTTTCGGCGGGCGATGTCTCGCAGTCAGGGATGAAGTGCCGTGCGGCCAGATGCATCACACCCCACGGACGTGCGGTCATCATCAGTCGAATGAACTCAGCGCGATGGCGAATATTGAGGACCCGAACGCGTACCTCGGCGCTGTCGGCGAATTCGTCCAGCCGGTGCAGGGTTCCGGCGCTGCCGTCGTCTACTGCCACGACACGAAAGCCCTGGGCGCGAAGGCATCTCACCACGGGCACGCCGATGAGACCGGCGGCCCCGGTGACGAGCACGGTGCGAGGCGTCTTGTCACTGGTCGTCGAGAGCATGGCGTCCTAATCAGTTCTGGGAGTGAGCCATCCGGCACACTCCTGGTGGTAGCCGGCCGGCAGGTGAGCACTCTGGTGTCCTGGACTTCGAGTCCTGACGAAAGACAGTGCCCCTGCGGGTAGGTCGGGAGAAGTGATCGCTGCTGGGATGTCGTGCCCATCCGTGTGGTGTGAGCACTGCGTGATTAGGTCGCTGATGGTTCTCCCGCTGGCTGCGCACGGTGATCGATTTCGAATGCGGGAGGATCGTTGCGGCTGCTCGTGGGAGATGACTGGGCCGAGGACCATCACGACATCGAGTTGATGGACGCCTCGGGTCGCCGCCTGGCGAAAGCCCGGCTTCCGGAGGGTGTGGCCGGGATGGCTCGGCTGCACATGATGATCGGCCATCAGCTCGGCGAGACCGACGACGAGGACGCGGAGGTGGTGATCGGGATCGAGACCGACCGTGGGCCGTGGGTGGCTGCGTTGGTCGCGGCCGGCTATACGGTCATGGCGGTCAATCCTTTGCAGGCAGCGGAGTTCCGGCGTCGGCTGGGGGTCTCGGGGGCCAAAAGCGACGCCGGTGACGCCCACGTGCTGGCCGACATGGTCCGCACCCATTCCCACGAGCTGCGCCCGGTCGCGGGGGACAGCGCGCGGGCCGAGGCGGTCAAGGTGGTGGCCCGCACCCACAAGACGCTGATCTGGGAACGCACCCGCCACACCCAGCGGCTGCGGCACGCGCTGCGGGACTACTTTCCCGCCGCGCTGGAGGCGTTCGAGGACCTCGACGCCGCCGAGGCCCTGGAGTTGCTGGCGAAAGCTCCGACCTCGGCGCAGGCCGCCCGATTGACGATCACGCAGATCAGCGCCGCGCTCAAGCGCGCTCGCCGTCGTAACGTCGCCGAGAAGGCGGCGGCGATCCAGGCGGCGCTGCGCACCGAGCACCTGGGCCAGCCCGAGATCGTGGCTGCCGCCTACGCCGCCTCCATCCAGTCCCTGATCGCGGTCATCAGCGTGCTCACCGATCAGGTCAAGACCCTGCAAGGGCAGGTGGAGGCCCATTTTGGGCAGCACCCGGCCGCTGAGATCATCGCCTCCCAGCCCGGTATGGGAGCGGTGCTCGGTGCCCGGGTGCTCGCAGAGTTCGGGGACGACCCACACCGCTACACCACCGCCAAGGCCCGCAAGAACTACGCCGGCACCAGCCCGATCACCAAGGCATCCGGCAAGAGAAAGGTGGCCCTGGCCCGGTTCATTCACAACGACCGGCTCATCGACGCATTGATGACCCAGGCGTTCGCCGCACTGAAAGCCTCGCCCGGTGCCCGGGCCTACTACGACCGCCAACGCGCCCGCGGTGTCGGCCACAACCCGGCGCTGCGTCAGCTGGCCAACCGACTGGTGGGCATCCTGCACGGCTGCCTGAAGAGCGCCACCCTCTACGACGAGACGACCGCCTGGTCGCATCACGTCGAGAACGTTGCCGCTTGACATTTCAGCTCCTGGGATGTCTTTCGGCGGGTGGGCGCGTACGTCGTCACGCCCCGGTCCCTGTGGTCGTCGATCTTGTCGTAACTGGGGAGATTGCTGCGAATACTTATCGTGTTCTGGGTCGTCGGAGCTGCCGATTTCCAGCGCCTCCAGACCTGCCCGCGTGACCGCGCTCGGGAGGGTGGGGGTGTCATCGGCGAGGACCAGCCGTGGCATCACCGAGGTGGACAGAAGGTCCTGGACATACGGCCGTACGGGGGTGACTTCCTCCACCGGCTCGTCCGGGTCGACGGTGGGCCAGCCCGGCGTGTCGTCCGGTTCGGAAAGGTGGTGCTTACCCATCGCTGTCCGCACGGGCTCAGCGGTTTCCGAGGGTAGGTAGAACCGGGCGAAGTGTGCAGCGGCCTTGGCCGCGCGGACCTCTTTGCGCCAGGCCGACCAGGACCACTACGCGATCCACAGCAGCAACGCCGCGAGGGGTGTCAGCGCAAGGCATGCCCAGCCGTTCACGGCACATCACGTCGAGACCGCGAGCACGCACGTCAGATGTCGCGCACGCGGTTCGATTCCGCCCGTTGCCCGGTGTCGGAGCCACCGGAGGATTCCGCGCTTGCGTCACACTCGGGAGGCGGCTTCGGGTGAACGACCAGCAACCGTGCGCCGGTTGCCCGGAGACGATGCGTGAGCGCGTCAGCAATCGTCGCGTCCGACGCCAGGTGCGCGGCGCTGATGGTGACCGCCGCAAACGAATCTGGCAGCCGCAATACATCGCACAATCCGGAAAGCCCTGGGCGGATCACCACGTCGCCCGCGATGCCGTAGTCGACGAACACCCCACACAGCCGCAGCCGCTCTTGCCAGCAGAACCGCTCCAGCACTCTTCGGCAGGCACGGACATACCGGGCACGACGATGGCTTGAACGGATGTAGCCATACACCACGGGACGTCCGGTGGGCACCGATCGGAAGATCGGCGGCGTCGACAACAGGCGCTCCAACTCCCCGATACGTTGATCCAACGGCCCATAGCTGAACTCGTTCATGGCTTCAGAACCCCTCCCGAAGCCGACAGGCCAGCCGCACTTGCGAACACGGCCACGGCTTGCCGCATTGGTCGCAATGGGTGTCCGGTCTCGCACCACCGGGCCGATGCAGCAGTAGCGCCAAGCAGATCAGCTCGTAGAGCAATACCGGTTCCGGCACGGCGCGGCGCTCACCGGTGCTCGGCTCCGGCGTGACCGCCAGAAGAGTTGCCATGTCCAGCCACCCACTCCCGTCTCTTGCGTTCGCGGTCTTGGGCGGCACCTGGCGCTGGGGCGGGGAGCCACCGAGCGCTACTCGATCGGGGTTGCGCTCGATGTGCCCGGTCGGGGGTCGGGCGTTTCCCAACACCAGGTGCCTTGACGATCAGGGAACCGGGTGGGTCCGGATGTGCGTCACGATGTGCGTGCAACAGCCACACCGGCAGCCACCAGCCGTTATGCTGATCTAGTCAGCACCCCCATGGACACTCGGAAGAGTGATCGACATGGCCCGCGAACCCGAGACCATCGCCCAGCAGCGGCGCGCCCTGGGCGAACAGCTCGCCGCGTTCCGGCAGGCCGCCGACCTGACCCAAAGGCAACTGGCCAAGGCCGCGTTCTGCGACCGCACGACGGTGACCCACATCGAGAAGGGACGCGCCCGCGCCGACGAACGGTTCTGGCAAGCGTGCGACGACGCGGTAGGGGCAGACGGCGTGCTACTGGCGGCCTTCCACGACCTGGTAGCTGCCAAACAAGCCCACGATCAGCAGGAACAGCAAACACGACTCGCGCAGGCCCGAGCGCGCGCCAAATCGCTGAGCACGAACGGGCACGCCGCTCCCGCGCCTGCGTCACCAATGATCGACACTGTGGGACTGGTCGATCCCCCCACGCCTTCCGTCCGGCTCGACAGCGGTTACGTCGAAACGTTGCGTAGCCGCATCGGCGAGCTTGTTGACCTCGATATCCAGTTCGGCGGCGACCAGTCCTCCGGGGTCGCCCTCCAGCTCTTCCGCTCGGTTCACCGCAAACTCGGGGCCAGCCAGTGCGACCCCAGCATCGAACGCGACCTGTACGCCGCAGCCGGCGAACTCGGCGAAGTCACGGGGTGGCTGCTCTACGACGCGGGCAAACACGATCTCGTGCGCCGCATCAACCACGAAGCCCTGCACCTGTCCCGCTTGGCCGGGGACCACAGCATGGAGCTGCTGATCTTGCAGAACATGTCCATGCACGCCGGTCACCTCGGCCGTCCCGTGGAAGCCCTGCGTATCGCGCGCATGGTGCTGGAAACCAACACGCTCTCGCCCCGGCTGGAAGCCCTCTTTCGGACCCGCGAAGCCCGCGCACTGGCGCTGGCAGGTGACGAGACCACGGCCGAACGCACGTTCCGCCAAGCCCACTCCCTGTACCTGGACGGTGTACGCGACGACGACCCGGCATGGGCCTGGTGGATCAACGACCAAGAGTTGGCCTGGCACGAAGCCATGATCCAGGCGGACTCGGCCGACTGGAACCAGGCGGCCGACACCTTCCAAGCCTCCATCGAGGTCACCCCAGGCCGTGAAGTGCGACGCCGCTACAACCACCTCGCCTCCCTGCTCAACGCGCAGATTCGTGCGCAAGCGTGGCGGGACGCAGACCAAACGATCGAGCGCGTCATGCCTTACGTCGACGAGGTCGGCTCAACCCGAACCGCAACCACCCTCTTGGGCGCGCTCGATCAGCTCGACGTCACCCACGCCAAGCCCTCAGTCCGCGACGCAGCCTGCCAGCTCCGGAGCATCCTGGTCGACGCCGGATACGGGCACTAACCCGCGCCGACCACAGCCCGAGCGATGTTGCCGATATCAGCCGGGTGCACTCGGCAACACCCGCCCACGATCCGTGCACCGTCAGCCACCCACTGCCGGGCTTGCACTGCGGAATACCGCGACGGTCCCAGCCACGTCCGGCGCTGCGCATCCCAGCCCTCGCCGCTGTTCGGATAGACGATCACCGGCTTCCCGGTCACTTCACGTGCCGTGGCGATCGCGGCTGGCACGTCGGACGGGGCACAACAGTTGACGCCCACTGCCACAACCTCCGGCACATCTCTGGCGAGCGCGAATGCCTCCGCCATCGGTTGCCCGGCGCGCGTGCGATCCCCGTCGATGTTGTATGTCAGCCACGCAGGAATGCCGATCCCGGAAACCACGATCACCAACGCTTCCGCCTCGTCGATGTCCGGCACCGTCTCCAGCGCCAGCACATCCGGCCCCGCGTCCGCCAGCACCTCCAGGCGGGGACGGTGCCATGCCGCCAACTCAGCCACGCTCAACCCGTAGCGGCCCCGATACTCCGACCCATCGGCCAAGGCTGCACCATACGGGCCGAGCGAGGCCGCCACCCACCCCTCACGCCCGTCATCGGCCATCTCAGCGCGGGCAGCCTGCGCCAGCTCGACGCTGCGCCGCAACAACCGACCAGCGTCATCCCCCCGATGCCCCGCTCCGCGAAGCCATCGAAGGATGCCTGGTAGCTCGCCGTCGTCGCGATCATGGCGCCCGCGCGGAAGAACGCCAGGTGAGCGGCCTTGATCTCCTCGGGAGCGTCCACCAACAACCGCGCCGACCACAAAGGGTCCGAGAGATCATGCCCGCGCGCCTCAAGCTCGGTCGCCAAACCACCATCCGTGATCAGAGGAGCGCCGTTCGTTTCGAGGAAGCCCACAAGGTCACTCTAAGCCCCGATCGCCTTCCTCTCGTCCCGCGTCAGCGCAGCCCCACCGGATATCCGTCCCTCGCCCTTCCAACGCCGCAGGATTCGGCGGCCATAGTTGTTCGTTCCGGCGATCCGGTCCAGCTCCGCGCCGGTCGGCGTGCGGCCCTTGGTCCACTCGGTCTGGTAGTAGGCCCACATCCGTTGTTCCGCTGTCGGCTGGGTCTGCTGGCGGGACTGGCCCGAGACCAGCGAGAGCCTTACCGGCCGTTCGGTCCCGTCGCCGGTCTCGGTGGTCTCGTTTCGGGTCTCGTTGGTGGTCTCGGCGTGGCGGCGCTTGAGCGCGCGGTTCAGCAGCTCGACCGACAGCAGCAATGCCAGCGGCGGGCAGGCGGCAACCGCGACCGCCAGCACACTCAGCTCCGGCGCGGCGGCCACGTTGGCGCAGAGCGAGAGGGAGACCCCGAACAGGAACAACAGCCACGCCGACCACTGACCGCCGCCGCGCCTGCGTGCGTGGTGTCCGGTCTTCCACAGCTCCACCGTGGCTGTCATCAACATGCCGTCCACGATCAGCGGCCAGATCGCCGCTGTGATCTCGTCCGCGCCGAACCGCACGCGAACTCCCGGCCGTGCCGGTACGAGGCATAGGCAGCGCCCAGCGCAACCAACGCGGTGCAGGCGCACTGCAACCACAGCGCCCGATCCCCGCGAGGAGTCTGGGCGTTTGACTCGGTGGCGGCGGTCATCGGCGACCACCGCCCGCACGGCGACCCATCGTCGTCGGGTCGACTCCGGCCAGCTCGGCGCAGCGGTCGATGCAGACGAACACCTGTGAGCCGGTCATCGACCGGCCGACAGGAACGGACACGGAGCCACGAGTGAGTAGGTAGTCCAGTCCACAGATGACGCAGGCCAGCCCATCGGCCTGGGCGTCGGTTAGTCCGGTGATGATCTCTTCGCGGTTCACTGGGCACCACCGCCCGAGAACACGCGACGAGTACCCACCGGCTTGATCCTGATTTCAGGGCCTTCCGCCGTTAGGGTGTTCGTGTTCTGAAGCGTTAGGCCCACTCCGATGAGCCGCGAAAACGGAACACCAGCAGGTGGATGTTGGTCAGAAGGTACCGGCAGATCCACGCGCTGAGTGGTGGTGGATCCACCCGAGGTCTCCGTGTCGACGAAGCTGTTGCGTTTTCGCTCGTGGCACACAGTTGATCTTCTTAGCTCCCTCACCGACCGAGGGTCTCCGCGAGCGCCGACAGGATCAGCGCGACAGCATCGGGACTGGCATTGGGTCCCATCAGGCCGATCCGCCAGACCGACGCCGCGTAGTCGCCGACGCCCGCGCCGATCTCGATGTCGTAACGCTCCAGCAGCTTCCGGCGCACCGCCGCCGAGTCGACTCCGTCCGGAACCTTCACCGTAGTCAGGTTCGGAAGCCGGTAGCCCTTCTCGGCGAAGAGTTCGAGGCCGAGGCCCTCCAGCCCGTTCCGCAGGGCTTCACCGGCCTCCGCGTGTCGTGCCCATACGTTGTCGAGCCCCTCGTCGAGGATCCGGCCGAGCCCGTCGTGCAAGGAGCTGACCATGGCGACAGGCGCGGTGTGGTGATAGGTCCGCGCACCGCCGGACGCGTTGGTTCCCGCCTCCCCGACGTACCCGCCGAGCAGGCCGAGATCGAGATACCACGACCGCGGCCGCTCGACACGTCGCTCGAATGCGCGGTCGCTGATCGTGAACGGCGCCAGTCCCGGTGCCACCCCAAGGCACTTCTGGGTGCCGGCATAGCCGACGTCGATACCCCAGTCATCAGCCCGCAGCTCGACGCCGCCGATGGAGGTCACCGCGTCGACGAGCAGCAGCGCGTCGCTCGCGCCGTGCACCGCGTCGCCGAGCTCGGCGATGTCGGAGCAGACTCCGGTCGACGTCTCGGCGTGCACGGCGGCGACGATCGACGGGTTGGAGTGAGCGGCGAGGACGCGCTCGGGATCGACCGGGCTGCCCCAGGCATGCTCGACGGGAACCACCTCGGCGCCGCATCGCGCCGCGACCTCGCACATGCGTCGGCCGAACAGCCCGTTCACCGCCACCACGACGACATCGCCAGGCCGGACGGTGTTGACGAACGCCGCCTCCATCCCCGCCGATCCGGTGGCCGACAACGGCAATGTCCGCGCGTTCCGGGTATCCCACACCGCGCGCAGCCGCTCGCAGGTCTCGTCCATGAGGTCGATGAAGACCGGATCGAGGTGTCCCAGCAGCGGCCTGGCCAGCCCCTCGGTCGCCTCCGGGTAGGGATTGGTTGGGCCGGGGCCGAACAGGTGGCGTCGGACGATAGTCGTCATGCGTCTCCTGACGTCGAACTACAAAACGCCTCTAGGGTCGCATGCGACGTGATGGCAGCTCGCTTCAACTCCGAATGGCATGTGGGCTAGTGCGCTGCGCCGTCCGGTGGTAAGACAGGAAGATGTTTCGCATCATCGACGATGGTGCTTTCCGCGACATGGAGATGCGAACATGACGCTGGACAGCTCGCTTGATCGCCGTACATTCCTGGCCCGGATCGGACTCCTCGGGGCCGCGGTCGGAACCGGCGGACTCGTCCCGGCGAACGCGACCGCCCAAACCGTCAACCCGCTGCCCGACCTGGTCGCGCTACTGCGCCCGGTACTGGCCGAGCTCGCCCGGGACACGCTGAACGGGCTGACCGCGTTCGTGTTCCCCGGGCCGGACGAGTACTCGGCGGCGCAAGGCACCCCACGCGACGAACCGGGCGCTGCCGAGGCCAAGACGACCGAGTTCATGATCGCGGCGCTGGACAACTTCGTACCTTTCCCGGACCGGCTCGCGCAGCCCATCGCCGCTGCCGTGGCGACGGGAACCGCTGACAGCGGCATCCCGCTACCCGGAATCGAGCAGCTCCCGCAGGAAACGGCAACGCTGGACGACGCACTCGGCGCGCTGCTGGAGAACGACGCCACCATCCCGCTGTCGCTGTCGATCGCCGGGATGCTCAACCTGGTCGCGACCCAGGTGAATCCCGCCGCGGTCAACGGCGCGTTCCTGTCTCCGTTCGCGCGGCTCAGCTACACGGACAAGGCACAGGTGTTCCAGCGGATCGAACAGGCGAACTCCGACCTGGTCGCGATGCTGGACGCCGAGTTCCCCGAACCGTCCAAGGACGCGGTGTCCGGGCTGCTGAAGTTCGTCGGCGGCGCGTTGCTTGAGTTCGTCGCGTACGGCTCGCTCACCGAGTGGGCGGTGCTCACCGAGGACAAGCGCCTCACCGCGCGTCCTGTCGGCTGGGATCTCACCGGCTACCTGCCGGACGGCCCGGTGGAGGGCTGGGACGACTTCAAGGGCTACTACCAGGGCCGCAGGGAGGTGCACGACTGATGCGCGACGTCATTGTCATCGGAGCGGGAGCAGGCGGGCCGGTCGTGGCCAAGGAGCTCGCCGCTCGCGGGCTGGACATCCTGCTGTTGGAGGCGGGGCCGCGGCACGACCAGCCGCGGGAACAGTGGACCCATTTCGAGAACGACGCCAACAACCCCCTCACCGGATTCTTCCGGCTCGGCCCCGCCGACCGGTCGAAGCCCGCCTGGTACCGAGAGTGGCCGCAGAACTCTTTCGTCTGGCAGCTATCCGGGATCGGCGGTACCACCCAGCACTTTTACGGCAACTACCCGCGGGCGTATCCGGGCGTGTTCAACGACTACTCCGGAGCGGACGCGGGCAACTACGACCGAGCGCACCAGTTCCCCTTCGGATACGCGGAGATGGTGCCGTACTTCGAATGGGTCGAGGCCACCGCGCCGGTGATGACCGCGGCGATGGGAACCAAGGAGGAGGTGTTCTTCCGCGGGTGCGAAAGTCTCGGCCTGCCCGTGCAGACGACCAAGACCACACGGGAACCGTCGTATCGGCCACAGGAGAACGCCATCCTGCAGCCAGGCGGCAACGCGGGGCGCACCACCGACACCAATCTCCTGCAGTACCCGCGGGCCACCGGGTGCACCATGTGCGGGTTCTGCTTCCAGGGCTGCATGGAGCCGGTCAACGCACCACGTAACCAGTTCGCCAAGCGCTCCACCGATAACAGCTACGTGCCGATGGCGCTGACCGCTGACGTGTGGGCAGAACACGGCAAGCCGGTCGAGCTGATCGCCGATGCCTACGTCACCCAGATCCACGCCGAGGACCGCGGCGGAACGCTCACCGCGACCGGCGTGACCTGGCGAGACAACGCCACCGGCCACAAGCGGCGAGAGGACGCCCAGGTCGTTGTCATGGCCGGTGGCTGCACCGAGAACCCCCGGCTGTGGTTCAACAGCGGGCTGCCCAACCCGAACGACTGGGTCGGCCGCGGCTACACCGACCACTTCTTCGACTGGCTCATCGGGGTAATGGACCACGACACGGGTAGCAGCAAGGGGCCGGGCTCGTCGGCGCGCCTTGACTTCCCGGGCTACGGCGGCTTGGAGAATGTCGGCCTGCCGCCCGCGTTGCAGGCGTTCTCGGCGACGCTGTCCGACAGCGGCATCCGAGGCGAGTACGACAACGGGCGCGGGCAGCCGGGAACGTGGGACGGCCCCGCGGGCAGGCTGATCGGCCCCGAGCTGAAGGATCTGCTGCTCAACGGTGTCAACCGGCTGCTCAACGTCCTCGTGATCACCGACGACGACGTCGAGGCGGATAACCGGGTCACGCTGTCGTCATTCCCGGCCGACGAGAACGGGCCTGTCGCGCGGGTGCAGTTCCAGCACCGGCAGCGCACCATGCGCACCATCCGCAACCGGGAGTTCATGGCGAACAAAGCCGCCGAACTATTGCGCGGCACGGGTGCCAAATCGGTGTATCGGATTGACTGGGCACCGTTGATCCTGCACGTACAGTCCTCAATGCGGATGGGTGAATCGCCCGACAACAGCGTGCTCGACGCCACCGCCGAGTCCCGTGCGGTCAAGCGGCTGTTCATCGCGGACAACTCCGCGCTGCCCAACGCGGTCGGCGGACCGAACCCATCGCTGACCACGCAGGCGCTCGCGACCCGCACCGCGGAGAAGATCTTCCAGCGGTACTTCGACGGCGATCCATGGGTACACAGTGAAGCCCCAACGGTGTCGACCGACCCGCGGATCAGCGTGCGACTCGGTGAGCTCGGTCTATGAGGCGGCTGAACCACCCGGCCCGCGCCGACCTGTCGCCAACAGGCGCACACCCTCGTAGCTGCGACCGGTCCGCTGCGCGATCTCCTTCAGCGACACCAGGTCATCGGTGTGCAAGCCGACGACGGCCAGGCCGAGCGCTTCGACCTGCCGAACGGCGATCACCAGCACAACCAACGGTGTCGGGGCACCAACTAATCGCGACAAGCGCGACGGCACTGGTCGGTGACACCCGCTACCGGTCGCCAGGCAGCGCGATCGCGACGGTGAAACGCTTGACCGTTTCCAGCGCGTTCGGGCTGCTGCGGTACTCCACGGTTCGGGCGACGTCGTTGGCCACCGCGAGCATCGCGTGCACCCGCACTCTGGCCTCTGTTTCGGATCGCGCGGGCTGGGTCGCCAGCATCAGGTGCACCCACTCGTTGATGTAGTCGCGCTGCGTCTGCTTCGTCCGGGCGCGCTCGATGGTATCGAGGTGCCGCGCTTCGGTGATCAAGATGTCGATATGCCGGGGATGCCGCGCCGCGAAGTCGATATAGGACGTGATCACCCGGAACAGCCCTTCCTCGGGCGTGGTGCTGGCCTTGAGCGCCCAGTACATGTCGTGGCGCAGCCACTCGTCGCCGCGCGCGAGCGCCGCCGAGAGGAGTTGCTGCTTCGACTCGAAATGGTGATACACGCTGGGCGCCGCGATGCCGGACTGCCGCCCGATGTCGTCCATGCCAACCGAGGTGTATCCGTGCTCGGCGAACAGCTCGATCGCCGAACTCAGCAGACGTTCCCGCCGGCCGACGGGACTTAGTCCGGGCGATTCCGGCGCGGCCGATCCCCGCTCGCTTCGCACCGGTTCGGCGCGCAGGATCGTGTGCAGGATGTCCCGGAAGACCTCGACACACTGATCGCGCGGCAGATCGTCGACGTGGTGGGACAGCCCGCAGAGCGCCGAGTACGTGCACGACGCCAGCAGCTTGGCCTCGTAGGGAGCGAGGTCTGGCCGATTCGAACCGACCAACTTGGCGAGCGCTTTCACAGCGCCCAGCACCTCGGCGCGCAGCCGCTCGTACTCCTCGGCCGGGAGGCCGCGCGCCTCGCGCTGCCACAGTGTGCCTAGCTGGCGGCGGTCGACCGCCACGGCCGCCAACAGCTCACCGATGACGTCGAGGTCGCCAGGCGGATCGTCCAGCACAGCACGGATCACGCTCATCTCCTCAACGACAGCCGCGGTGAGCAGCCGCGCCTTGCCGGAGAAGTGACGGTACAAAGCAGACGGTCGTACGTTGACGGCATTCGCGACATCACTCATGCTGACGCGCTCGTAGCCGTTCCTGAGGAACAGTTCCGTGGCCGCACCGACGATGAGCGCTCGGCGATTGCGCGGCCGGGTGCCCCGGGGCGGTGCCGGGGCACGCTCCTCGCTCATCCTCGTTCCCTCCGCTGTTGCGTGGTCCAGCGAACCATCTTAAGGACGAGACGATCAGGGCTGGAGGACGGGTTTGGCCATGTCAGCGAACGCGGTCAGCTCGCGCGGGATGTCCGGCCCCGCCGGTTGGTAGGCGATCTCAGTGACTCCCGCGGCGGCCATCTCCTCGAGCTTCTGCCGGAGCTCGTCCACCTGGCCGGTGAGCGTAAACGCGGCGACGCTCTCCCTCGGCATCACCGCGCGCTCGATGTCGTTGACGTAGACCGCATGGCCCTCGTGCGCGGTGAAGTGGCGAACGCGCTGGTCGACTCGCATGACGCGGTCCCGCCACTGCGCACCGCCTGGCAGTTGATCGAGCGCGTCGGCTCCCTGCCACTCGTAATACAGGTGGTACGCCATGGCCGCGCCGAAGCCAGCGGCGTCGAACGCACGGTCGCTGGTCGGTGGCTCGCCATCCTCGAGCACCGTGCCGAAGGACAGCTTGACCACCCAGTCGAACTCTGGCGGTGGGTCGGCGAGCGCGCACGCGACGCCATTGCCGTAGGTGCGGGCGACCTCGAGCCCCTTCGGTCCTTCGGCGGCGACGACCCAGGGCACCTCGAGTGGACGCCGCGCGGCGAACCCTCGCGGGTGGCACATGCGAGTCATCGACCCGTCCCACTCGACGTCCTCGCCGCGCAGCAACGTCTGTACCGCGTTCGTGTATGTGGCGACGTCTCGCCAGCGCATCGGTTTCTTGCCCAACAACACGCTCCCGGTGAACCCGGTGCCGATGCCCAGCGCCAGCCGTCCTGGCGCCAGTTGGGCGATCTGCGCCGCGGCGGTGGCGGTCACCATCGGGTGCCGGACCCGCGGCACCAGCATGCCGGCGGCGAGGCCTATCCGCTCGGTGCGGGTGGCCGCGAGCGCCATCGTCGCCCACACGTCGGCCAGCAGCGCCGGCGAGTCGTAGAACCACGCCCGGTGGTAACCCAGCCGCTCGGCAAGCGCGACGTGCTCCGGGGTCTCCGGTGAGGTAGCGAACGCGCAGGACAGTCGCAGTGTCATGGTTGTACTCCGTTTCTCTCGTCGTTTCCCTTGTTGTCTCCGCCTTCCCCGCCTGCCTCGTCGAAAAGGCGGCCGAATGCGCCAGCCCGGTGCAGGTCCGCGAGTTCCTGATCGGTCACGCCCCACTCGGTCAGTGCCCAGTCGGTGTCCGCGCCGGGGTCGGCCGGTGGTCGCCGGATCTCGCCCGGAGTACGCGACAAGCGCGGCGCGGGCGCCGGCTGCATGACGTCGTCGACCGTGATGAAGGTGCCGCGAGCGCGGTTGTGCGGATGCTCGGGAGCCTCGTCGAGTCCGAGCACCGGCGTGAGGCATGCGTCGGCGTGTTCGGCGATCTCCACCCACTCATCCCGAGTCCGCTGCCGGAACACGGCTGCGAGCTGTTCCTTCAGCTCCGGCCAGCGCTCTCGGTCCCACTGCGGCAGCTGTGCCACATCGAACCCGGCGATCCGGCACAGTTCGACGTAGAACTGGGGCTCCAACGGGCCGACCGCGATATGACCACCGCAGGCCGTCTCATACACCTCGTAGAAGTGCGCTCCACCATCGAGCAGGTTCGTGCCGGGCTCCGCCTTCCACATGCCCGCGGAACGCAGAGCGTGGATGTTCGCGGACAGCAGGGCCGCGCCGTCGACCATCGCGGCGTCCACCACCTGCCCTCGGCCCGAGGTGCGCATCTCAAGCACCGCGCAGAGCACGCCAAAGGCAAGCAACATACCGCCACCACCGAAGTCACCGACGAGATTGAGCGGGAACATCGGTCGCTCGCCTCGCCGGGCGATCGATCCGAGGACACCGGCGATCGAGATGTAGTTGATGTCATGGCCCGCGCGAGACGACAGTGGGCCGCTCTGCCCGTATCCCGTCATGCGCGCGTAGCACAACGACTCGTTGCGCGCGAGCAGCTCATCCGGTCCTAGACCGAGACGCTCCATGACACCCGGGCGGAACCCTTCGATCAGCACGTCGCTGGACTCCGCTAGGCGGGCGACGAGCAAGCGCCCGGCCTCGTTCTTCAGATCAACGGAGACCGACGGCCTGCCACGGTTGAGCACGTTCCAGCGGCCTGCCGCGAGATCGTCGGACGGCGGCGCTGGGCGTTCGAGTCGCAGCACATCGGCCCCCATGTCCGCCAGCAGCATGGCGGCGAACGGACCTGGCCCGATACTCGCGATCTCGATCACCCGAAGGCCGTGCAGTGGCCCCATCACGGCAACCCTTCCACCGTCAGGTTCGCGCCGTCGTGGCGTCCTGCCGTGCGGCCCAGTGTTCCCGCACGATCCGCCGAGCGAGCTTGCCGATCGGTGTCCGCGGTACCGCCTCGACGAACGCGATGCCGGTGACTTTCTTGACCGAGCCCACTCGGTCGCGCGTCCAGGCGATCAACTCGTCCTCGGTGACATGTTCGCCGTCCCGAAGCGCGACCTCGGCGTACGGCGTCTCGCCCCACTTCGGGTGTGGCACGCCAACGACCGCGGCCTCGGCGACGGCGGGATGGGCGACGAGCGCCTCTTCGAGCTCCTTTGGCCAGATGTTGTAGCCGCCGGAGATGATGGTGTCTTCCTTGCGATCCGTCAGATAGACGAAGCCGTCCTCGGACATCCACCCCATGTCGCGCGTGCGGATCCAGCCCTCGGCGGTGAGTCGCTCGGCGGTCGCGTCCGGGTTCGCCCATAGTCCACGCATTCGGCCGGGGCTGTGCCCGACGATCTCTCCGATCTCGCCCGGTGGCAGCTCGTTGCCGTCATCGTCGAGGATGGCGATCGCCGAGTTCGGTGTGGGTCGGCCGACCGAGCGCAACCACTGCCGCTCGCGCTCGGTGCCCTGTGGCAGGTGGTGCTGCGGCGCCAGGATGGTGAGCGGTAATGCCTCGCTCTGGCCGTAGATGTTGTACATGATGCTGCCCCAAAGATCGATCGCCGCGGTGAGCGTCTCCGCCGAGATCGGGGCTGTGCCGTAGATGACGGTGTGCAGGCTGGACAGATCGCGGGTGCGCACGTCGGGATGTTCGGTGATCATCTGGATCATCGTCGGCACGACCAGCGTGAGCGAGGCGCGCTCGCGTTCCACGAGTTCCAGGAACCTCGCGGTGTCGTACGACGGCATCACAACGGTCGCCGCGCCCACCGCGATCAGCGGCCAGGCGAACAAGCCGGCCGCGTGCGTCAGCGGGCCGGGCGCGAGGTACCTGTCGTGCTCCCCGAGCCGCGAGATCACCAACGCCATCTCGTTGCCCATATCCATCCAGCCACGGACGGAGTGCAGAATTCCCTTGGGCATTCCCGTGGTCCCCGCGGAGAACCGGATGACGTGTGGATCGTCATCGGACAACGTGACGGTTGGCGGGTGCGGATCGGCAGCGGCGAGTGCCTCCTCGTAGCTCCTGGACTGATCAACGGTGTCACCGGGGATCAGCACGACATCGAGCTGGTCGAGCTCCAGCAGCATCGCCTCGATCGCCGAGTAGTACTCCTGCTGGACGATGATCGCGCGGGCGCCGGTGAGCTCGAGCAGGTACCGGTGCTTATCCGGTGTGTCGTGGGTGTAGAGCGGGCAGCGGACATAGCCGCCGAGCGCCAGCCCTCCGATCTGTTCCAGCGTCTCGAACGCGTTCGCGCTCAGCAACGCGACCCGGTCTCCCTGCCTGATCCCGCGGTCCCGGAGCGCGTTGGCAAGCCGCGCCGAGCGGTCGAGCAGTTCGGCATAGCTCTGTCTGCGACCTTCGCAGACGAACGCGGTGTTGTCCCGGTACAGTCGGGCCGATTTCCGCAGCAGCGTTGCCGGATCCATGGTGACCTCCTTGTCAGGATGCGCCGATGCACTCTCATAACAGCGATCGCGCGACGATTTCCTTCATGATTTCCGTGGTTCCGCCATAGATGCGTGCCACGCGATGATCGGCCCACAGGTGCGAGATGGGATACTCGGACATGTACCCGTAGCCCCCGTGGAGCTGCAGGCAGTCGTCGATCACTCGCATGGCGCACTCGGTCGACCACCACTTCGCCATCGCCGCGGTGGCGCCGTCGAGTTCGCCGCCAAGATGCTTGATCACGCAGTCGTCCACGAACGTCTTGACCACCCGTGCCTCGGTCGCGGCCTCGGCGAGGGTGAATCTGGTGTGCTGGAAATCCGCCAGTGCCTTGCCGAACGCGCGGCGCGTCCGGGTGTAGGCGATGGTCTGCTCCAGCGCGGACTCCATCGCCGCGGCCGCTATGACCGAGATGGTCAGCCGCTCCTGCGGTAGCTGGCTCATCAGTTGCGCGAAGCCGTGGCCCGCGACCCCGCCGAGAACGCTAGTCCGGGGAACGCGAACGCCGTCGAAGAACAGCTCGGACGCATCCTGGCCGCGCTGCCCGATCTTGTCCAGTATTCTGCCGCGCTTGACGCCGTCCCGATTGGTCTCGACCAGCAGCAACGATATCCCGCGGTGCCCCGCGTTCGGATCGGTCTTCGCCACCACGATGACCAGACCCGCCTGCGAGGTATTGCTGATAAATGTCTTCGCGCCGTTGATGACGTAATCGGTGCCGTCCTTGACGGCTCGGGTCGTGATGCCCTGGAGGTCAGAACCGGCCCCGGGCTCGGTCATCGCGATCGCGACGACGGTCTCTCCTGACGCCATCCTGGGTAGCCAGGTTCTTTTCTGCTCCTCGGTTCCGTAGGCGAGGATGTAGTGCGCGGCCACGGCGCAATGCACGCCGATCCCCCACGCGTTGTCACCGACCCGAGCCTGCTCCTCTAGCAGCACCGCTTCGTGCGCGAAGGTTCCGCCGCCCCCGCCGTACTCCTCCGGTATGGACATGCACAGCAGGCCCGCCGACCCACCCTTGTACCAGACCTCACGATCGACATGGTGCTGCTCGCGCCACCGCTGCTGGTGAGGCAACAGCTCGTTGACGCAGAAGGCGCGGGCCAGCTCCCGTAGATCGTCCAGATCCGCGGTCATCCATGGCGACCGACGTCGCGCGGCGCGGCCACCGCTGGGAGATGACTGTGGCCGGTCGGTTTCGCGAAGCGTCATACGATGAACCCTCCGCCGCAGACCAGTGTCTGGCCGCTGATGTAGTCCGATTCCGGTATGCACAACAGATAGACCGCGCCCGCTGCGTCCTCGACCGTTCCGGCCCTGCCGAGCGGGACGGAGCGCTCCATCGTGGCAAGCAGATCGGGATTGATCCCGACCTTGATCTCCTTGCCGTCCATGTCGATGGTCGCGTCGCCGTCCGCGGTGACCTCCGTCAGCCGTGTGCGGATCAGTCCGAACGCGACCGAGTTCACGGTGACGTTGTAGCGGCCCCATTCCTTGGCGAGTGTCTTCGTCAGACCCGTGACACCAGCCTTGGCGGCCGCGTAGTTGGACTGTCCCGCATTGCCTCCGGTGCCCGCGATCGACGAGATGTTCACGACCTTGCGACAGCGGACGGTCCCGGCCTCGCGTTCCCGTCGCGCTGCGGCGGCGATGATCGGCTGCACCGCGCGCAGGATGCGGAACGGCGCCTTCAGATGCAGATCGACGATGCTGTCCCACTGCTCATCGGTCATCTTCTGGATGACACTGTCCCAGGTGTATCCGGCGTTGTTGATGACGATGTCAATACCGCCGTATGCCTCTTTCGCGGTGCGCACGAACCGCTCCGGGAAGTCGTCCGCGGTGACGCTGCCAGCGCACACGGTGGCACGACCGCCGTTCGACTCGATGTCCCCGACGGTCTCCTTCGCCGGGCCAGGATCGAGGTCGTTGACGACCACTCGTGCTCCCTCGCCGGCGAGCTTCGTCGCGATGGCGCGCCCGATGCCGCGGCCAGCGCCGGTGACCAGTGCGGTCTTTCCTTCCAAGGTTCCCATCCGGGTGTCCTCCAGTCAGTTGAGTGCGACGACGGCCTCGCCCGTCACGGTTGTCGTGCCATCGGCAAGGGTGATCTCGAGTGTGATCGTCGCGGTGGTCTCGCCGCCGTGCTCATTGATCGCGGTGACGATTCCGGTGCACACCGGGCTCGCGCCGACCGGGGTGACCGCGGTGAACCGGGCGCGTAGCGAACGGATCCTGTCCTGCGTCGTCCAGCTGGTCAGCATCCGCCCCAGGTAGGCCATGCTGAGCATGCCGTGCGCGAACACGTCGTGGTAGCCCACCCTCCGGGCGGCGTCGATGTCGATGTGTACCGTGTTGTGATCTCCTGAGCCACCGGCGAACAGCGCGAGCGTGGTACGCGAGACCGGTGCGACACGCAACTCCGGCAACACCGCGCCGACGGTCAGCTCTGCCCGCCTCATGCCGCATCACCGCGCACGATGACGACGTCGCGTAGGTCGGCGACCGCCTCGGCGCCTCGGCGGATCGCCGCGTCGCGCACGATGAACGTCAGCGCCCCGCCCTTGCGCTGGTAGATGTCCGTGATCGTGCTGGACATCGTGAGGTGGTCGCCGGCGTAGGCCATCGCGTGGTAGGTAAAGCTCTGTTCACCGTGCAGCACGCGTTCCAGGTCGCCGCCGATGGCGCGGAGCCAGTCGAACGGGTCATCGCGCTCGTGCTGGACGGCGCATAGAAAGGTTGGCGGCACGGGAAGGTCGCGGTGCCCGGCGGCTCGGGCCGCGGAAACGTCCGTGTAGACCGGATCCGTCTCGCCGATCGCCGTGCAGAACAGCCGCAGCCGGCCGCGTTCCACGAGCATGTCGACCGGCCGCAGGGTAGTCCCGACCGCGGTGGTGTCGATGGTCATCTAGCCGACCCTCCGATACAGGGACACCACGCACGCGCCGCCGAGGCCCAGATTGTGTTGCAGTGCCAGCGTGGCGCCGTCGACCTGACGCGCACCGGCCTGCCCGCGCAACTGCCAGACCAGCTCGGCGCACTGCGCGAGGCCGGTAGCGCCAAGCGGGTGGCCCTTCGACAGCAGCCCACCCGAGGGGTTGACGACGACGCGCCCGCCATACGTGTTGTCGCCATCCCGAACGAACTTCTCAGCCGTGCCTTCCGGTGTCAGGGAAAGGGCCTCGTAGCTGAGAATCTCGTTCGATGTGAAGCAGTCGTGCAGCTCGACGACCGGGATTTCCTCCGGCGATACCCCGGCCGCCTCGTAGACCAGCCGCGCGGCACGAACGCTCATGTCGTAGCCGACAAGGCGAATGAAATCAGGGGGATCGAAACTGCTCGGCTGGTCCGTAGTCATCGCCTGTGCGGCGATCTCGACCGGGGCGTCCAAACCGTGCCGTGCGGCGAAATCCGAGGTGCACACCACGGCCGCGGCGGCACCACAGGTCGGCGGGCAGCACTGTAAGCGCGTGAGCATGCCGAACATGCGCGGGGACGCGAGCACGTCGTCGACGGTGACCGGATCGCGGAACACGGCGTGCCGGTTCCGCGCGGCATGACGTCGCGCCTTCACAGCGATTCGCGCGAAGGTCTCCGGCTCGGTCCCGTACCGCTGCGCGTACTCCTGACCAGCGCCGCCGAAGTAGCGAGCGGCCATCGGCACGCCAGGTGCGGGTCCGTGCAGTTCCTCGGCGAGTCGGTCGAACCGGTCGAAGGGCGTCGGCCGGTCAGCCCACTGGGCGTCCAGCGCCCCGCGACGCATCTGCTCGAACCCGACCGCCAGGACGCACTCACTGGCTCCGCTCTCGACCGCCTGCCGGGCGAGCCACAGGGCTGAGGAACCGGTCGCGCAGTTGTTGTTCACGTTGACCACCGGCACACCCGGCATCCCGACGCGGTACAACGCGTTCTGTCCAGATGTCGAATCACCATACACATAGCCCGCGTATACCTGGTCAATCGCGGACAGGTCGACCCTGGCATCGGCCAGCGCCTCACGGATCGCCTCCTCCGCTATAACGTCATAAGATCGGCTTTTTCTCGGAGTATTGAACTCACCGAGCCCCACGCCCGCGATCCGCGCCCGCGTCGCCATACCACCGCTCCTCGCAGCAAGTGTTAGTGACTTGCGTCATCTACCGATTATTGATTCACTTATTGATACCAGTCGGCAGCACTCGTTGCCAAGAGGCTTTGATGAGAAGGACGGACCCATGACTGTGCAGACCGCGACCGTGATCCGCGAAGGCTTCCAGTACCTCGAAGGAGCCCGCTGGTACGGGAATGAGCTGTGGTGTTCGGATATCCCGCAAGGAAAGGTGTATCGGATCCGCCCCGACTCAGGGGAGGTCTCCGTGGCCGCCACCGTGGACGCCAAGCCGTCCGGCCTCGGCTTCCGACCCGACGGCACACCCCTGGTCGTGACCCAGGCGGACTCGTCGTTGCGGCGGATCACCCCGGACGGGGGCACCGAGATCGTCGCTCCGTTGGAGCACGTCGCCGTCGCCGCCAACGACATGTGGGTGGACAAACACGGCCGCGCCTACATCACACAAATCGGCTACGACCTGTTCGCCGGCGCCGAACCGGAGGGCCGCCCCATGATCATCGTGAGCCCCTCGGGAGAGGTCACGACAGCCGGCGAGGGCCTGGTGTGCCCGAACGGCGTGGGGCTGAGCCCGGACGGCAAGACACTGTACGTCGCCGAGACGTTCACCTACCGGTTGACCGCGTTCGACGTTGACCAGCATGGCCAACTGTCCAACCAGCGGGTGCTCAAGCAGTTCGACAGCCTCGAAACGGACGCACCCGACGGGCTGTGCGTCGATTCGGCGGGCGGGATCTGGGTGACCAGCCCGTTCAGCAGCCAAGTGCGACGCATGCTGCCGGACGGCACGATCACCGATACGGTTCGTACCGCCACCACGGGCCACTTCGTGGTTTCGTGCGCGCTTGGCGGTGGCGACCTGCGTACCCTGTACCTGTGCACGGCCGAGACCGACCTGGAACGTATGGCCAACAATTTCGAAGGAACCTCGCGTCTCGAGGCAGTGCGGGTTTCCGTTCCCGGCTGAAGGTCGCCACCACCTGGCTGGCGGGTAGAGCATGTCCTGGGCACGCCGGAAGTGGTCAGGCGTGACTGACGTGGTGATCGCCGGCGCGGGGATCGTCGGATGCGCCACCGCCGTCGAGCTGCTGACCGCGGATCCCGCGCTGGACGTCGTGCTGGTCGAGCCCGATCCCACCTACGCGCGGGCGGCGACAGGGCGCGGCACCGGCGGGGTGCGCCAGCTGTTCACCCGTCCGGAGAACATCGCGTTGTCTCAGTACACACTCGACGTGATCGAGAACTGGGACGACTGGGCAGGCGAGGACGCCCCGGAGTTGCACTGGCGCCCCAACGGCTACCTGTTCGTCGCCGGACCACGCGACGTCGAGGCGCTCGCCGCCAACGCGATGATCCAGCGACGCCACGGGGTCGACGCGCGGTGGCTGGAACCGGCCGAACTCGCCGATCGGTATCCCGCGATGAGAACGGACGACCTGGCCGGGGCGGTGCTGTCCATACGGGACGGATGGCTCGACCCCACGGCGTTCTTCACTGGTGTCCGCACGAAAGCCAGGCGATTGGGCGCGGTATTCGTCACCGACAGGGTGGTCGACGTCCAGACGATCGGGACGACGGTGCGTTCGACGCTCTTGGAATCCGGTCGCGCACTCGACACGGACGTCGTGGTGAACGCTGCCGGCACCTGGGCACCCGAGCTCGCGTCCAAGGCCGGGATGACGCTGCCCGTTGAACCCATGCGCCGTCACGAGCATTACGTCGAAACCACCGACGACCTCGGCTCTCTACCCTTCATCAAGGACGTCGAAGGGCTGGCCATCCACCCTCACCTCCACGGCCTGTCGGTGGGCCTGGTCGACTTCAACCATCCTGGCGGTGAGGACTTCACCATCGACGAGACCCACTACGCGCGCACCGTGGCACCCGCCTTGGCTGGCCGGATACACCGCGGCGAGTTCGTCTTGCGACGCACCTGGACCGGCCTGTACGACCAGAACCGCTTCGACGGCAACATGATCCTCGGCAACTGGCCGGGACACCTTGACAACTTCTACGTCGCTACTGGCTTCTCCGGCCATGGGTTCATGCATGCTCTCGGCGTCGGCCGCGGCCTGGCCGAGCTGATCCTCCACGGCGATTACATCACCGTGGACCTGCACCGCATGAACTATCAGCGGGTCGTCGACGACCGCCCGTACCCGGAACGCGGCATCCGCTGACTCGCAACACCCATCGCATCAGCGCCGCGACCGGCGACGCTCCGTGACTCGCCACTCTCGACGTCCTCGAATCGATCTGTCACCATGCCGCCTTGGCGAGAGGTGGTAACCGTGGCACGTGGACAATGTCTGTGCGGCTCCGTTCGTTACGTCGTCCGGGGACAACTGCGCGACGCGATCATTTGCCACTGCCGCGACTGCAGGCGCTGGCATGGGACAAGCCCAGCCATGGTCGCCGCCGACAGGGCCGCCGTCGAGATCACGGGCGATGAGCTCACCTGGTACGAGACCGAGGACAAGCCCCGACGCGGATTCTGTCGGCGCTGCGGCGCGAGCCTCTTCTGGGACGCGACGGAACGACCGAGCCTGACCATCGCCGCGGGCACCCTGGACGATCCGACCGGGACCACGGTCAAGGCCCACATCTTCACGTCGCACCGCCAGGACTACGAGACGACGCTCCCCGACGACGGGCTACCGCACCACCCGTACAGCGCACCGCCCGGCGAGGCTTCCGTCTCATAAACGAAATCTCATCATCCCGAATAGAACGGTTTAATTCCTCGGAAAACACTGGACGGTCACGAGGAAACAATCCATAGACACCCTTGTCATTCACCAAGCATCGTGGGTAGCACAGAGCGATTTCCCCGATGCCTGCCAGCGATAAGGAGTTGGATTGTGACCTCGGTTTCTGAGTTCCGGCTCGATGCGATCGATCCCGAGATCGCCGCTGCCATCGACGACGAGCTGCGGCGCCAGCAGTCGACCTTGGAAATGATCGCCTCTGAGAATTTCGCACCGCTGGCCGTACTCGCCGCGCAGGGATCCGTGCTGACGAACAAGTACGCGGAAGGCTATCCGGCCAAACGTTATTACGGCGGCTGTGAACACGTCGACGTCGTCGAACAGCTCGCGATCGACCGGGCCAAGGACCTTTTCGGGGCCGAGCACGCCAACGTCCAACCCCATTCCGGCGCACAGGCGAACGCCGCGGCGATGGCAGCGCTGCTTGATCCCGGCGACACGATCCTCGGGCTGGACCTGGCGCACGGCGGCCACCTCACGCACGGCATGCGGCTCAATTTCTCCGGCAAGCTCTACAACGTCGTGCCGTACCACGTCGACCCGCACACCGGACACGTCGACGTCGACGAGATTGAACGGCTCGCGCGGGAGCACCGGCCGAAACTGATCCTGGCGGGCTGGTCGGCGTACCCGCGTCAGCTCGACTTCGCGGCGTTCCGCGGGATCGCCGACGACGTGGACGCGACGCTCATGGTCGACATGGCCCACTTCGCGGGGCTCGTAGCCGCCGGACTGCACCCGAACCCGGTCCCCTTCGCCGACGTCGTCACCTCGACCACGCACAAGACCCTCGGTGGTCCGCGCGGCGGGCTCATCCTGTGCCGCTCCGAGCTCGCCAAGAAGATCAACTCAGCGGTCTTCCCTGGTCAACAGGGCGGACCACTTGAACACGTCATCGCGGCCAAGGCCACCGCGTTCAAGATCGCGGCGAGCGCCGAGTTCGACGACCGGCAACGGCGCACGCTCGCCGGCGCACGCATCCTGGCCGAGCGGCTGCTGCGCGGCGATTGTGCCAACGCGGGTGTCCGCGTCGTCACCGGCGGCACCGACGTCCATCTTGTGCTGGTCGATCTCGTCGAGTCCGCGCTGGACGGCAGGCAAGCGGAAGACCGGCTCCACTCGGTGGGCATCACCGTCAACCGCAACGCGGTTCCGAACGACCCGCGCCCGCCGATGGTGACGTCCGGCCTGCGCATCGGCACGCCCGCACTGGCCACCCGAGGCTTCGACGACGAGGACTTCCGCGAGGTCGCCGACATCATCGCCGAGGCGCTGACCACAGACGACCTCGACGCCACCGCTCGGCGATCGCTACTCGGCCGCGTCGAGGCGCTCACCAAGAAGCATCCGCTGTACCCGACGCTGACACACGGGAGGTAACGGCAGTGGCCACGCCGAGCGAGTTCCCCCGGTCAGCCACCATCGACACCACACGCACGGGCCAGCACGTCGTCCCTGGCAATGACGACGACCTGCGCGGCGATGTCCGTCGAGTGGCCGCGCTGCTCGGCGAGTCCCTGGTGCGCCAGCACGGCAGTGACTTGCTCGACCTCGTCGAGCGGGTGCGCGGGCTGACCAAGCAGAGCAAGGAAGCCGCCACCGAGACCGAGCGTGCGGCCGCCCGCGACGAAGCCCGCGCGCTGCTGGCCGCCCAGCCGCTACCGGTTGCCGCGGCGCTGGTCCGCGCCTTCTCGGTGTACTTCCTGCTGGCGAACGTGGCCGAGCAGGTCGACAGAGTTCGTCGAATCCGCGACTGCCCCGCTGAGGACGGTTGGCTCGCCAGCACCACGACGTCAATCGCCGACGAACTCCCCACCGAGACGCTGCGAAGCGCCACTGACTCGCTGGCGATCCGGCCGGTCTTCACCGCACACCCCACTGACGCGAGCCGACGTTCGGTGCTCACCAAGCTGCGGCGCATCGCCGAGGTACTGCTGCGCGACAGCGATCGCGGCGAGCGCGCGAGCGCGAAGCGGGATCGACTCATCGCCGAGCTGATCGACCTCATCTGGCAAACCGACGAGCTGCGCGCCGCGCGCCCGACCCCGGTCGACGAGGCCAGCAACGCGCTGTACTACCTGGAGGAGCTCGCCGACGAGGTGCTCCCCGATCTCGTGACCGATCTTGACGACGAACTGCGCCGTCACGAGGTCCGACTGCCACCTGACGCCGCCCCGTTGACCTTCGGCAGCTGGATCGGCGGCGACCGCGACGGCAACCCCAACGTCACACCAGACGTCACCCGGCAGGTCCTGCGCATGCAGCACCACATCGCCGTCCGGTCGCTGCGTACGCTGATCGAGGAGCTGATCGCCGACTTGTCGACGTCGACGTCGGCGGTCGACATCTCAGCCGAGCTGCGCGAGTCGATCACGGAGGACATGGCCGCGCTGCCCGACCTGGAGTCGGACATGCTCAAGCGCGCCGACACCGAGCCGTACCGGGTGAAGCTGACTTGCGTCGACGCCAAGCTCGCGAACACGCTCGCACGAGTCGACGCGGGCACACCCCATGTCCCGGGTCGCGACTACCTCGGCAGCGTCGAGCTGCGCGACGAGTTCGCGATGCTCGCCGGGTCGCTGCGCGAGAACGCGGGCGAGCTCATCGCGGACGGCGTGCTCGCCAGGGTACGGCGCATGATCGCGACATTCGGCCTGCACCTGGCCGCCATGGACATTCGCGAGCACGCCGACGCGCACCACCACGCCGTCGGACAGCTACTGGACGGACTCGGCGCCCGCCTGGCGCCGTACCGCGAGCTGTCGCGGGAGCAACGCACCCAGGTGCTCAGCGCGGAGCTGGCGTCCCGACGACCGCTGACCCGCACCCCGCCCCCGCTGGACGCCGACGGCGCGACGACGTTCGACGTCTTCGTCGCGGTGCGCGAAGCGCTCGACACCTACGGGCCCGAGGCGATCGGCAGCTACATCGTGTCGATGACCAAGGGCGTCGACGACCTGATCGCGGCCGTCGTACTCGCCAGGGAAGCCGGACTGCTCGACGCGTGGGGCCACGAATCCGGCGACGCCACGGTGGCACCGTTCTGCGACATCGACTTCGTGCCGCTGCTGGAGACCCCCGAGGAACTGTCCCGAGCGGGTGACCTGCTTGACCAGCTACTCGGCGACCCCACCTACCGCTCCCTCGTCCGGCTGCGCGGCGACGCGCAGGAGGTGATGCTCGGTTACTCCGACTCCAACAAGCAGGGTGGTATCACGACGTCGCAGTGGGAGATCCACAAGGCCCAGCGGACGCTGCGCGATGTCGCGGCGCGGCACGGCGTGCGGCTACGGCTGTTCCACGGCAGGGGCGGCACCGTCGGGCGGGGCGGTGGCCCCACGTACGACTCGATCCTGGCGCAGCCGTGGGGCGTGCTGGACGGCGAGATCAAGTTCACCGAGCAGGGCGAGGTCATCAACGACAAGTACGCGCTGCCCGAGCTGGCGAGGGAGAACCTGGAACTCACCGTCGCCGCCGTGCTGCGGGCGTCCACACTGCACCGCACGCCCCGGCATACTCCCGACGTGCTCACCCGCTGGGACGCCTGCATGGACACCGTGAGCGACCATGCCTACCGCGCCTACCGAGGTCTCGTCGAGGACCCGGACCTGCCCGAGTACTTCGTGGCATCCACCCCGGTGGAGCAGCTCGGCTCCCTCAACATCGGGTCCCGTCCCGCTCGTCGCCCGTCGTCGGGGCGCGGCATCGACGGGCTGCGTGCGATCCCCTGGGTGTTCGGCTGGACGCAGTCGCGCCAGATCGTCCCGGGCTGGTTCGGCGTCGGCACGGGACTGCGCGCCGCCCGCGAGGCCGGGCTGTCCGACGTCCTGGCGGAGATGCACGGCGACTGGCAGTTCTTCAGGACGTTTCTGTCCAACGTGGAGATGATGCTCGCCAAGACGGACCTCGAGATCGCGGGCCACTACGTCGCCACCCTGGTGCCGCGGCCGCTGAGGCGGCTGTTCGACGTCATCCGCGAGGAGTACGAACTCACCCGCGCCGAGGTGCTGCGGGTGACCGGTCAACGCGCGCTGCTCGACGACGCGCAGCCGCTCAAACGCACGCTCGAGGTGCGCGACGCCTACCTCGACCCGATCTCGTACCTCCAGGTGGATCTGCTGGCCAGGGTGCGCGCGAGCGAGGACGCTGCCGGTGGCGATGGCCCCGTAGGGGCCGCTGGCGACGTCGGCCCCGACCTCCATCGGGCGCTGCTGCTCACGATCAACGGCGTCGCGGCGGGGATGCGCAACACCGGCTGACTCCGCGCCGCGCCCGAGTTGATCAGCGCCGCAGGCCGGGCCACGCGTCACACCACCAGCACCGCGCGGAAGTCGTTGACGTTGGTCAGCGTGGGGCCGGTGACGACCTGGTCGCCGAGCTTCTCGAAGAACGTGTGCCCGTCGTTGGCCGCCAGCGCGGCGGCCGCGTCGAGGCCGAGTGCGCGCGCTCGCGCGAGGGTGTCGGGCGCGACGAGCGCTCCGGCGATCTCCTCGCTACCGTCGACGCCGTCGGTGTCGCACGAGAGCGCGTGCACGCCGGGCAACTCCCCCACCGCCAACGCGAACCCGAGGAGCAGCTCGACGTTCCGGCCGCCGCGCCCGTCGCCGCGCACGGTCACCGTCGTCTCTCCACCAGAGAGCAACACACACGGCGCCGACGCCGGCTCGCCGTGCCGATACACCTGCCGCGCGATGCCTGCCAGCACCGTGCCGACCTCGCGGGCCTCCCCCTCGATCGCGTCGCCGAGCACGAGCGGCGTCACCCCAGCTGCGCGTGCCGCGTCCGCGGCGGCACGGAGCGACTGCCACGGAGCAGCGATGACGTGGTTCTCCGTGGTAGCGAGCCGAGGGTCGTCCGGGCTCGGGCATCCCGATGCGGCGAGCAGGTGACCACGAACCGGGCCAGGGACGTCGATGCCATTGCCGTCCAGCACGGCCAGTGCCTCGCCAGGGGTGGTCGACTCGCCGACCGTCGGTCCCGACGCGATGACGCCGGGATCGTCGCCGGGGACGTCCGACATCAGCAGCCCGACAGTGCGGGCGGGGTAGGCCGCCTCGGCCAGCCGCCCGCCCTTGACCGAGGACAGGTGCTTGCGGACGACGTTCATCTCGCTGATCGACGCCCCACTACGCAGCAGGGCGGTGCTCAACGCCTGCTTGTCGGCCAGCGTGAGGCCGTCGGCTGGCAACGCCAGCAGCGACGACCCGCCGCCCGAGATCAGCGCGAGCACCAGATCGTCCGGACCTGCCGACGACACGAGCGAAAGGATGCGGCGGGCCGCCCGCTGTCCCGCGTCATCCGGCACCGGATGCGCGGCCTCGACGACCTCGATCCGCTCGCAGGGAACCGCGTGCCCGTAGCGGGTGACAACCAGCCCCTCGACGTCGTCCGCCCAGCCGTCCCGTGCGGCCTGCTCCACGGCCTGTGCCATCCGTGCCGACGCCTTCCCCGCACCGACAACGAGTACCCGGCCTCGAGGCGGAGGCGGCAGGTACTCCGGCACCCGCAGGAGCGGATCGGCGGCGGCGACGGCGGTGTCGAACAGCCCGCGCAGGAACTGGCGCGGGTCGCTCACGCCACCCGGCACGGCGGCTCGCGACCCTCCACATAGGCCTGCAGGTTGTCGAGCACCAGCATGCCCATCGCGGTGCGGGTCTCGGCCGTCGCGCTGCCGAGGTGCGGCAGCAGGACGACGTTGTCCAGCTCAAGCAGCTCGGCGGGCACGTCCGGCTCGCCCTCGTACACGTCGAGACCCGCGCCCGCGATGGTGCCGTCGCGCAACGCCTCCGCCAGCGCCACCTGGTCGAGGACGTCGCCGCGCGCGGTGTTGATCACGAACGCGGTGGGCTTCATCCGCTTGAGGCGAGCGGCGTCGATGAGGTGCCGGTTGCGCTCACCACCCGGCATGTGCAGCGAGACGAAGTCCGACGTCTCCAGCACATCGTCGACCGAGGACAACTGCCTCGCCCCTGGCACGCCATGGTGCGCGACGTTCGGCTTGGGGTCGTAGAAGTCCACGGACATCCCGAAGCCGAAGTGCGCGCGGCGTGCCACGGCGGCGCCGATGCGGCCCATACCGATGATGCCGAGCTTCTTGCCGGTGACTCCGGTGCCGAGCATGTGGGTCGGACGCCAGCCGGTCCAGCGTCCGGCCCGCAGCTCGCGCTCGCCTTCACCCGCGCGGCGCGCCGCCATGAGCAGCAGGGTCATCGCGGTGTCCGCGGTGGCGTCGGTGAGCACTCCCGGCGTGTTGGTCACGACGATGCCCGCCTTGGCGGCGGCGTCGACGTCGATGTGGTTGTAGCCGACGCCGAAGTTGCCAAGGAACCGCGTGCGCACCTCGCCCTCGAACAGTTCGGCGGGCAGTTGGTCGGACACCGTCGGCAGCACGACGTCCGCTTCGGCCAGCGCGCGCCGCAGGCCGTCCCTGCCGAGCGGGACGTCGTCGTCGTTCAACCGCACCGAGGGGAACCGCGTGCGCAGTTCCGCCTCGACCGCCTCCGGCCACTTCCTGGTCACGACGATCACGGGCTCCGGCATGGCATGCCTCCTTCGCGGTGTCAGGCGGGCTCGGGGACGAGACCGCGCTCGTCGAGCACGGTAGCGACCGTGCTCCCGAGGCTCGACGGGTCGGGCGCGACGGTGACACCGGCCGCGGTGAGGATCTCCACCTTCTCCTGAGCGGATTCTCCTGCCGCCGACACGATCGCGCCAGCGTGACCCATCTTGCGCCCCTTGGGCGCCGCGAGCCCGGCGATGTATGCGATGACCGGCTTGGTCATGTGCTTGGCGACGAAGTCGGCGGCGTCCGCCTCCTGCGGCCCGCCGATCTCGCCGATCATCACCACGGCGTCGGTCTCGTCGTCGGCCTCGAACAGCTCGAGGATGTCCCGGAACGACGACCCGTTCACCGGGTCCCCACCAATGCCAACGGACGTCGACACCCCGTAGCCGAGCGCCTTGAGCTGCGACGCGGCCTCGTAACCGAGGGTGCCGCTGCGGCTGACCACGCCGATCCTGCCAGGCAGGTAGATGTGGCCGGGCATGATGCCGAGCAGCGCCCGGCCTGGGCTGATCGTGCCCGCGCAGTTCGGGCCGGTCAGCCGCATCTTGTCGGGCGCCTTGTACCGGCGCATGTAGCGCTTGACCAGCATCATGTCCTGGGTCGGGATGCCGTCGGTGATGCACACGCAGTGCCGGATCCCCGCGTCTGCTGCCTCCATGATGGAGTCGGCGGCGAACGGCGGCGGCACGAACACGATCGACGCCTCGGCGCCGGTCTCGGCGACCGCGTCCTTGACCGTGTTGAACACGGGCCGGTCCAGGATGGTCTCGCCACCCTTCCCTGGCGTGACACCGCCGACGACGTTGGTGCCGTACTCGATCATCTCCTCGGCGTGGAAGTGGCCGATGCGGCCGGTGATGCCTTGCACGATGACCGGGGTCTCTTCGGTGAGCAGGATTGCCATGTCTATCCCTCCTGGGACCTCAGCCGCGGGCTGCCGCGGTCGCGCGCTCGCCGACCCGCGCCGCGGCGACGGCCTTCTCGGCGGCTTCGGCCAGCGTGTCGGCGGTGACGATCGGCAGTCCGGACTCGGCGAGAATCCGCTGCCCTTCCTCGACGTGCGTGCCTGCCAGCCGCACCACGACCGGCAGTTCGACGTCGATCTGCGAGAACGCCTCGACGATCCCCTTGGCCACCCAGTCGCAGCGGTTGATGCCCGCGAAGATGTTGACCAGCACGACCTTGACGTTGCTGTCGGCGAGCACCGCGCGGAACGCCTTGAACACCCGTTCCGGCGACGCGCCGCCGCCGATGTCGAGGAAGTTGGCCGGGTCGCCGCCCGCGAGCTTGATCATGTCCAGGGTGGCCATCGCGAGGCCAGCGCCGTTGATCATGCAGCCGATGTCGCCGTCGAGGCCGACGTAGGCGAGTCCCCGGTCGGCGGCGTGGCTCTCCCTGGGGTCCTCCTGGCTGCGGTCGCGCAGTTCGGAGATCGCCGGCCTGCGGAACAGCGCGTTGTCGTCGAACGACATCTTGGCGTCGAGGGCGACCAGCTCACCCTCGGCGTTGACGGCTAGGGGGTTGATCTCCAGCATCGCCGCGTCCAAGTCGCGGAATGCCCGGTACGCTGCCCGGAACAGCTGGCTGGCCTTGGCGATCTGTGACGGCGCGAGGCCGAGCGAGAACGCCAGTTCCCGCGCTTGGAACTCCAAGAAGCCGACGGCGGGCTCGATGCTGGCCTTGATCAACGCGTCCGGATTGGACTCAGCGAGCTCCTCGATCTCCATGCCGCCCTCGGCGGAGGCGACCACGGTGATCCGCTCGGTCGCCCGGTCCAGCACGATGCCGAAGTACAGCTCGCGCTTGATGTCGGTGGCTTCCTCGACATAAACGCGGTACACGCACTTGCCAGCGGGTGCTTGCTTCGTGCGCAGCCGCTTACCGAACAGCTCGTTGGCGTAGTCGGCGACCTCGTGGTCGGAGTGGCAGACCTTGACACCGCCTGCCTCCCCCCGGCCTCCACTGTGGACCTGCGCCTTGACCACCCAGGACGACCCGCCGATCTCGGTGGCGCGATACGACGCCTGTTCCGGACTGTAGCTCAGGCCACCACGCGGGACCGGGACGCCATAGCGAGCGAGTAGTTCCTTGGCTTGATACTCGTGGATGTCCATACCGGCCTCACTTTCGCGCCGAGGCCGCCGCGCGAATCGCGTCGTCGACCATGATCACGGTCTGGGCCATGCGCTCGGACGCGGCGTCGATCATCTTGCCGTCGACCGATGCCGCGCCCCTGCCCTCGGCCTCGGCCTTGCGCAGCTCCTCGACGATGCGCCGGGCCTTGGTCACCTCTTCCTCTGGCGGGGTGAACACCTGGTTGGCCAACTCGACCTGGCTCGGGTGGATCGCCCACTTGCCCTCTGCGCCGAGCGCGGCGGCGCGGCGGGCGCCGTCCAGGTAGCCGTCCGGGTCGGAGAAGTCGCCGAACGGCCCATCGATCGCGCGCAGCCCGTAGGCCCGGCACGCCACGATCATCCGGGACAGCGCGAAGTGCCACTGGTCGCCGGGATAGTTCGGGTTCAGCCCGCCGATGTTGACGGTGCGGGCGCGGTTGCTCGCGGCGTAGTCCGCGACGCCGAAGTGCAGTGCCTCTAACCTGCCGCCGCTGGCCGCGATCGACTCGACGTTGGCCATGCCCAGCGCCGTCTCGATCAGCGCCTCGGTGCCAATGCGGTTAGCGAAGCCCTTGGCTTGCTCGATCTGGTTGATCAGGGCCTCGACGCAGTACAGGTCGGCGGGCACGCCCACCTTCGGCACCAGGATGGTGTGCAGGTGCGCACCGGCCTGCTCAACGACGTCGACGACGTCGCGATACATGTAGTGGGTGTCGAGGCCGTTGATCCGCACCGAGACGGTCTTGCCCTTACCCGCCCAGTCGATGTCGTTCAGTGCCTCGATGATGTTCTTGCGCGCCTGCTCCTTCTCCGGCGGGGCGACGGCGTCCTCGATGTCGAGGAAGATGAAGTCGGCGTCGCTGTCCGCGGCCTTGTCGATGAAGCTCGGGTTCGACCCCGGCACGGCGAGTTCGCTGCGTTGCAGCCTCGGCTGCCTCGGCGGGTACAAGGTGTGACTCATGGGTGACTCCAAACGGAAGTGGAGAGCCGGTGATGGGGTGGGCAGTGCCCCATCACCGGCTGGCTGGGGTGCTGGTGGCGGTCGCGATGCCCGCGTTGACCTTGCGGTAGTACTCCTGCGCCGCGGCGACGCCCGCGCCGAGTTCGATGTCGGCACCGGCGTCGGCCAGCGACATCTCGGCGGCGGCCAACGCGGCGAGGCAGCTCACCTCGTTCAGGTCGCCGAGGTGACCGATGCGGAACACCTTCCCCGCCACCTTGGTCAGCCCGCCGCCGAACGACGTCCGGTAGCGGTCGTAGCCGATCCGGCAGACCTCGACGCCATCGACGTGCTCCGGGACGTCGATAGCCGTGACGGTGTCCGAATACCACTCCAATCCCCTGGCACGCAGCTCCAGTCCCAGCGCGTGCACACCACGCCGTACGCCCTCGGCGAGCCGGTGGTGCCGTTCGAACACCCGCGGCAATCCCTCGGCGAACAGCAGGTCCAGCGACGCGCGAAGCCCGTGCAGCAACGGAACCGGTGGCGTGTAGGGGAAGTAGCCGACGTCGTTCGTCTTGATCATGTCGACGAAGTCGAAATAGCAGCGCGGCATCGTCGCGGTTTTCGATGCTTCGAGCGCCTTGTCGCTCACGCCGAGCACCGCCAGCCCGGCCGGGAGCATGAGCCCCTTCTGCGACCCGGTAACGGCGAGGTCCACGCCCCATGCCTCCTGCTGGAAGTCGATGGAGGCGATGGACGACACGCCGTCGACGTAGAGCAGCGCGTCGGAGTTCGCGTTGTCCATGGCCCTACGGACCGCGGCGATGTCGGAGGTGACGCCGGTCGCGGTCTCGTTGTGGCAGGCGAACACCGCTTTGATGTCCGGTTCCTTGGTCAGCAAGTACTCGTAGTCGGCGACCGGTACGCCCTTGCCCCACTCGACGTCGACGCAGACGACATCGAGCCCGAGCCGCTCGGCCATGTCGACCCACAGGTGGGAGAACTGGCCGAACCGCGACATCAACACCTTGTCGCCCCGGTTGAGGGTGTTGGTGATCGCCGACTCCCACGCGGCGGTGCCCGACCCCGGATAGAGGAACACCCTGCCGTTGGAAAGTCCGAGAACGCGTTTGAGATCCTCGAAAAGCGGGAGCGTGAGGTCAGGGAAGTCGGGTGCCCGATGGTCTTGCATGGGCACGTTCATCGCCCGTCGAACCGCCTCGGGGACGTTCGTCGGACCCGGGATGAACAGGTGCGTCGCACCGTTGCGCACGGTCATTCTCTGCCTGCCAATCTGGTCGTGGACTTGTCATGCCGTGACGGCGAGCCGTTCTTGCCGGTCGTCGATCTGGAACTGGCCGTCCGCGATCTGCTTGGCCCAGTCGGCCGTCGACGCGGTGGCGCCGAACGGGAAGAAGTGCACACCGCTGATCAGGCTCGCCTGGTCGCTTCGCACCGCGGACGCGAGCCCGAGCAGCGTCTGGTCGGGGTAATAGGCCGACGTCGTCGCGAGCGAGAGCACACCGCCGGTCTGCTTGCGCAGCACCTTCAGCGACGGCCCAACCCCGCAGGAAAGGCCGAACTTCAGCAACGTCTTCGGCGAGGTCAGGCCGGGCAGCCCGACGTGGATCGGCAGCCAGTTTCCCGCTGCCCTGATGCGACGCTCCCACGCGACGATGGGGTGCGCGGCGAAGCAGAACTGCGTCAGCAGGTACATCTCGCAGCCCGCCTCGGCCGCGAAGGCGTTTTTCTCCCGCAGCGCGGTGTCGAGCGCGTCGGCGTCGATGTCGGGACTGCCCTCCGGATGACCGGCGACGCCGACCCGAGTGATGCCGCGCCGCTCGAGCACACCGGAGCGCAGTACCCGCATGGTGTCGGTCAAGGTGCCTTTCGGCGTGCCGATGGACCCGGCGATGACCAGCAGCTCGCGCACCCCGACGTCGGCGAGTTCGCCCACCATGCGGTCGAGCTCCGCCTCGTCGGCGACGCCGCGCGCGGCGATGTGCGGCACCGGCCGCATGCCCTGGTCGATCAGCGACATCGCGGCCTTGACGGTGTCATCGAACGGCGAACGCGGCAGGAACGTGGTGTAGACGCGGGTTCCCTCGGGCATGCTCTCCTCGCAGAGCCCGGGGTTCCTGCGGACGTCGCGGGGAGTCATCTCGACGCTGAACCCGATGGTCAATGCTCTGACCACATCGGACACGTCGGCGACATCGCCCGCCGACGAGAACGGGTGGTTCGGTCGGTTCGGCACGCCGTCGACTCCTCTCACCTGTACCCTTTGGAGAAACTTTGTCCACCTATATGAAACACTACGGCATGGGGGCGCCCCGGGCTACACGAAACGCTTGAGTTCTTCCGCCCGACCGTTGAGGATTCGCTGGTCAATCACCCGCGGCCCGGTGGACGCCCGGGCCGAGTGCCGTAGGGGCACCGGTGAGCGTGCGGAGCCGCGTTCTGAGCCCCGTAAAGCTCGACGGGGCGTATGCGCGGCAACAGGGGCTGGCACGGCAGCCGTTGTCGGACGACGAGGTCACGTCGTCCCTTCGCGAAGCATGCTCAACCGGTAGCCGTAGTCGGTGTCCTCGACGACGAAGTTCCCGCGCCGAATCTCCTCAGCGAACGCCGCCGTCCGGCCCGCCGAGCCCCGTAGCACGAACTGCACCTCGGAAATCAGACAGCCGGGGTCCGACTCGGCGGCAGCGGCCATACCGAGCAGCGCGGGAACGGTCCGGCGAAACGGGCTCGGTGCCACTCCCGGCAGCCGGACGCGCACCGGAAACAGGTTGCCCGCCGCGCGAAGCGAACGTTCCCAACCAACGACGGACTCCGCCGATCGCGTCAACGGCGTCAGCAACGTGACGCCCACGCCGTTGTCGACACACGCGGCGCTGGCGTCCTCGAACGCCCGCAGCAAGTCCGCCGACAGCTCGTGTCCCCCACTCCCGACGCCGTGTCCGACACTCTCGACACTGTGTCCTGCACTCCCGACGCTGTGTCCTGCACTCCCGACGCTGTGTCCTGCACTCCCGACGCCGTGATCTACGTTCGCGACACCGATGTCGACGAACCCCCGGCCGCCGGGATCGCATCGATGCACGATGCGTGTCACGTCGTCCAGGATGTCGGACATCGACGTGCGCGCTGGCCAGACCAGAACCAGCTCCCGCACCCCGATGGCGGCCAACTCGTCCAGCGCGCGGTCGAACCGGTCCAGCGCGGCGGGATCAGGGACGGCCACGGGGTCGGGCGCCGCCAACGTGACCACTGGCCGCATCCCCGCGATGACGACCTCCGCCGCGGCCTCCGTCACCTCGGCCGGCGATCCGTCGCGATGGGACGAGAGGCAGATCCGCGACCCTTCCGCCAGGCAACCGGACCGCAACGAGTCCTCCGTGAGCCCGGCCGACGGGAGCTCCAGCGCGAAGTCGTCCATGAGCGTGGCGAGGTTCCAGAAGACGTCTGTGGCACACCGCCGGTTCGGCGCCATCGCCGCTTCCCTTCACTCGCGCGGGCCGGTGCCGAATCGCCACCGGAAATAGCGTCAGAATCGATCTGACCACCGACCGTAAATCCGGGTCAATCGAGAATTCTCGAGCCTCGCTCAACGCTCGATTCATGAATCAAGTGATTACTGAAGAATGCCAACTATTCGTTCAATAGACACCCAACGGGAACGCCGCCCACAATAGACCATGTGAGTACCGGACGAGTCACTTTCATCGCTGTCAGTCCACACGTTTCCGATTCGCTGTCATGGCGCGCGACGCGCGCTATCGCGGAAGCGGACGTCGTCATTTGGACCGGCGGCACGGTGAGTGACGGCGTGCTGCGGCACGCACCTGATCACGCTGACGTCGTCATCGACGACAATGGCGCGACACATTCGTTGCTTCCATTCTACGACCTGGCGTCCCGGGATGGTTTCCGCGTCATCCATATCCGTTCGGACGACTCCACCCGGTGGGACACGCTATTCGACCACGTCGATCGCTGCGGCGAATTAGGTCTGCCGACCGAACTGATCCGCTGCTGACGTCGTAGCCGAGGACGTCACCACGAATTCCCACGCCGGACGACGAACCGTTCGACGTCCGACAATCGCCGTTGTCATGCGACACGTCCGACAATCGCCGTACCGGTACTCGCCGTCAACCAACCAGTCACGAATACGATCGTCCGTGGCGGCCGGAACCTCCCGGCCGCCACGGACGATCAGTGACTCGAGACGCTAGTGTCCGACGGGCTTCTCCCAGCCCTCAAGCACCGGCGGCTGCCAGTTCTCGCCAACGGTCTCCGACTCCTTGAGCCACGAACCCAGTTCGGGTTGCGGGAACTTGGCGTGCTTGTGCTTGAGCCAGATCCCGTAGGAGTTGCCCGACTGCAGGTGCTTGATCAGCACCTTGCGGGCGTACTCGTTCTCCCTGCCTTTTGGAATCTCGAAGTGAATCTTCAGGAAGGCGTTGGTGTAGCGGTCGAACACCGCCGGGATGCCGTCCTCTGTCATCAGCTCGATGTCCTCGAGCCAGTTGAGATCCTCACCCGGCGTCGACTCGTACAGGTCGATGTCCTCGACCAGGGACGGGTCGAACTGGTAGGGGAACGTCTTGCCGGTCAACTCCTCGGTGTCGATGCTCTTCCCGCCGGAGAGCTTCCGGCCCGAGATATCCGAGATATCAATCCGCTCAGACACCACTACCTCCCGCAAGGCCGTCGTTGGCCACGTGTTTCTCCAGCAGTTGCTTGATCTCGCCCAACGTCTTGTCCTCGGTCACGCCGGGGACGTAGTTGGTGCCCGCGAGCGGAACCTTGGCCATCGCGGCCGACTCGGTGGTCAGCGCGGCGAGGTCCTCCGGCTCGAGACTGTGGATGTTGGTTTTGCCGCAGGCGCGGGCAAGCATCTGCGCCTCGAGCGTCAACGCGTGGAGGAAGTTGTAGACCCGCATCGCACCCTCGTCGACATCGAGCCGTTTGCGCAGCTCCGGGTCCTGGGTGGTGATGCCAGCCGGGTCGTTTCCGGTGTGCATGTGGTAGAACTTGCTGGCCGGGGCGCCGGTGGCGCCCACGTAGTCGGTGACCCCCGGGATCTCCTTGTTGGAGCCCAGTGCCATCAGCGCGGCGGTGCCGATCGCGACGGCCGTCGCGCCGAGCGCGATGCACTTGGCGACGTCCGCGCCGTTGCGGATACCACCCGCCACCACGAGGTCGATCTCGTCGGCGAGGCCGACGTCCTCCAGCGCCCTTCGCGCCTCGGGAATGGCCGCCATCAGCGGGATGCCGGTCTCCTCGGTTCCGATGTGCGGTCCGGCGCCGGTGCCACCTTCGGCACCGTCCAGGTAGATGACGTCGGGCCCACACTTCGCCGCCATCCGCACGTCGTCGTACACGCGCGAGGCGCCGAGCTTCAGCTGGATCGGTACCTGGTAGTCGGTCGCCTCGCGGACCTCCTGCACCTTCAGCGACAGGTCGTCAGGGCCCATCCAGTCCGGATGCCGCGCCGGGCTGCGCTGGTCGATGCCCGGTGGCAACGAGCGCATCTCGGCGACCTGCTCGGTGACCTTCTGGCCCATGAGGTGGCCACCCATGCCGACCTTGCACCCCTGTCCGATGAAGAACTCGACCGCGTCGGCCAGCATCAGGTGGTGCGGGTTGAAGCCGTAACGGCTCTGGATCACCTGGTAGTACCACTTCGTGGACAGGTCGCGCTCCGGCGGGATCATCCCGCCCTCACCCGAACAGGTCGCCGTGCCCGCCATCGACGCGCCCTTGGCGAGCGCCATCTTGGCCTCCAGCGACAGCGCGCCGAAGCTCATTCCCGTGATGTAGATGGGGATGTCCAGCTCCAGCGGCTTCTTCGCGAAGCGCGAGCCGAGCACGGTCTTGGTCTCGCACTTCTCGCGGTAGCCCTCGATCACGAATCGCGTGAGGGTGCCTGGGAGGAACACGAGCTCATCCCAGTGCGGGATCTTCTTGAAGATCCCGCCCCCGCGCATCCGGTAGCGACCGAGCTCGGCCTTCATGTGGATGTCGTTGATGACCTCGGGGGTGAAAATCTTGCTCTCGCCGAGGAGCGTGGTCTCCGACGGTGCTGTCTCGTCAGCCATATGACTCTCTCCTAGAGGACGAGCTTGCGCTCGGAGGGCTCGAGGGTGTCGTAGTTGTAGAGCTGCTTGCCGCAGACGAACTTCCGGAATGTGTCCGGACGGTCGAGTCCGTAGATACGGAACTTGCGGTCGATCAGCTCGGCGTCGGCGTCGGTCATCTCCGCCTCGACGCAGTCGATGCCGAGTGAGGCGACCTTGCCCGCGACGTAGAGCGTGCCGTCGTACATCGAGTCGCCGAGGCCGTTGCCCGCGTCACCGCAGATGATCTGGCGGCCACGCTGCATCATGAACCCGGTCATCGACCCGGCGTTGCCGCCGACGATGATGGTGCCGCCCTTCTGGTCGATACCCGTCCTCGCGCCGACGTGACCACGGATGACGAGGTCGCCGCCGCGTATCGCGGCGCCGGTCAGCGAACCAGCGTTCTTGTCGACCACGACGACGCCGGACATCATGTTCTCGGCGACCGACCAGCCGACCCGGCCGGTCACGTGGATCTCGGGGCCATCGATGAGCCCGCAACCGAAGTAGCCGAGGCTGCCGTCGATCTTGATCCGACACCGCTCCAGCAGACCGACGGCGATCGAGTGCCTGGCCCGTGGATTGCGCACCGTGATGTCGCTGACGCCCTCCTCGTTCAGCAGCCTGCGCAGCTCGAGGTTGATCTGCCTTGTGCTCAGATCGGCGGCGTCCAGCTCGGCCTTGTCGCCACTGACGACGGCGGTGCGCGGAGCGACGGCGTCCGGCTCAGCCAGACCACGAATGTCGTAGCGGCCAGGCTTCGTCGCGACGGTGCTCTGCTCGGGTGCCTGCATCACCTGCTCCACACCATCACCTCCCCTTCGTACGGGTCGTAGGAATCGATCTCCTGGTTCAGTACCTCGCGGATGGCGCCCTCCTCGGAGGCCAGCGCCACGACGCCGTCGCCCTCGTGCAGCACCAGCGGCTTGGCGGCCATCTCGTCCTTGGCCATGCCGAGCTGGTCCTGCGTGACGACCAGGTAGGTGAACACGCCGTCCAGGTCCTCGAGGCTCTGCTTCATCGCCGCTTCGAGCGGCAGGCCGTCGGCCATGCTCTGCGCCAGGTAGACGGCGATGATCTCGGAGTCGCATTCGGACTGGAACCGGTGACCGGTCCGCTCGAGCCTGCGCCGCCACTGGTGATAGTTGGTCAACTGTCCGTTATGGACGACGGCGACGTCCGAGAACGGGTACGCCCAGTAGGGGTGCGCGCCCGCGATGTCCACATCGGATTCAGTCGCCATCCGCACATGGCCGATGGCGTGGGTGCCGGTGAACTCCTTCAGCCGGTACTGCTCGGCGACGGTCTCGGCGTCACCGAGGTCCTTGATGATCTCCAGCGAATGCCCGAGCGAGAGCACCTCGGCGCCGGGGACGTCCTCGACGTAGTCGGCGAGCGGCTTCAGTTCGCCGTCATACCGGAACGTCGCCCGGTAGGCGTACTCCGACTCACCCTCGACGCGGTCAATCGTCGCGCCGATCTTCGCCAGCCGTGCCTCGACCTCCCGGCGGCTGCGGTTGAGCCGCTCCTCGTAGCCGAAGTCGCTACCATCGTTCGGGTCCGCCAACTTGAAGCGCATCACGAGCAGGTCGTTCGGCTCGCCGTACAGCGCGTAGCCCGTCGAGTCGGGGCCGCGATGCTTCATGGCCTGCAGCATGTTGGTCATGTCGCGGCCGACGTCACCTCGGCCATTCGTATAGATGATGCCGGCGATACCGCACATCCGAGTCCTCCTTCGTCGGACACAACTGCTTGGTCGCGGCTTGCGCCGCAGCCACGGGGGCTCCGCCCCCGGGCGTGGTCGCGGCTTCGCCGCGGCTGTCGATTTGGTTCCGACGAACCCAAGCTCCTTCGTCGCGGGTTCGTCGGTTACGGCAGGATGTCTAGGTACTCCTTGACGTCCCAGTCGGTGACCGCGGCGCAGTAGCGCTCCCATTCGTCGCGCTTGTAGTGCTCGAAGACGGTGTACATCTCGCCAGGCAGGGCCTTGCGGACCACGTCGTCGCCGCGCAGCGCTTCAAGGGCGTCGCCGAGCGTCATCGGGATCTTGTGGACGTCTTTGCCGTCGGCCATGGCCTCGTAGATGTTGCGCTCCTCCGGCGGACCGGGATCGAGGTTGCGGCGAATCCCGTCGCCCATCGCGGTAATCAGCCCCGCCATCGACAGGTACGGGTTGACCGACGAGTCCACCGACCGGTACTCGAAGCGGCCCGGTGCACTGACGCGCAGCGCGGTCGTGCGGTTCTGGAAACCCCAGTCGGCGTAGAGCGGCGCCCAGAACCCGGTGTCCCAGAGCCGCCGGTACGAGTTGACCGTCGGCGAGCTGAGGCAGGTCAGCGCGTCGAGGTGCTCCAGCACACCGCCGATGGCCGCGAGCCCGCGCTTGCTGGGCATCCTCGGGTTGTCGGTGTCGGGCAGGAAGGCGTTCTCGTCACCTTCCCACAGCGAGATGTTGTGGTGGCAGCCGTTCGCGGAGACGCCCATGAACGGCTTGGGCATGAAGCACGGGTAGGCGTCGAACTCGCGGCCGACCTGCTTGCAGATCTGCCGGTAGGTGGTCAGCCGGTCGGCGGTGAGCTCGGCGCGGTCGAACTGCCAGTTCAGCTCCAGCTGGCCGGGGGCGTCCTCGTGGTCGCCCTGGATCATGTCAAGACCCATCGCCGTGCCGTACTCGATCACGCGGTGGATGAGCGGCTGCAGCTCGGAGAACTGGTCGATGTGGTAGCAGAACGGCTTCGTCTTGCCGTCGACCGACGGCGTGCCGTCGGGATTGTTCTTGAGCCACATCATCTCGGGTTCGGTACCCACCCGCAGATGCAGCCCGGTCTCGGCCTCGAACGCCTCGTGGATCCGCTTGAGGTTGCCGCGGCAGTCCGACGTCAGATACGCGCCGGGGTCGACGTCTTCCTCCCTACCCCGGAACAGGGTGCAGAACACACGCGCGGTGTGCGGGTCCCACGGGAGCACGCAGAACGTGTCCACGTCAGGAATGCCCACGAGCTCGCGGGCCTCCGCGCCGTAGCCGATGTAGTCGCCGTGACGGTCGATGAACAGGTTCGCGGTGGCGCCGTAAACGAGCTGGAAGCCGTCGTGAGCGAACTTCTCCCAGTGCGCCGCGGGCACACCCTTGCCCATGATGCGGCCGGTGACCGATACGAACTGCAGATAGATGTAGCGCACGTCCTGCTCGTCGATCTGCCGCCTGACCGCCGCGACCTGCTCGTCACGACCTCGCTGTGCGAGAAAGTTCTCAAGGTCGGTCGTCATGTCTCGCCCTCCTTGTCCCGCCCGCTGGCCGGTGGGAGATGTGGTGTACGGCACTCCGTTGTCCACGCTTAGTAAACGCGGTCTCCTCTCATGAGACAACCCCTTCGCGCCAATCTATCCCGTCGCCCGCCGTCGGCCGCGCCGGATAAACCCGTGACGACCTGCGGGAACACGCGCGCCAGGTAGCGCGAAAAATCGACAGGAGGGTCTAGAGTTGACCCAGCCACCCCGTTCACGGGGTGAGCGACGGTGGACGCGAAAGGGATCGGCAACGCGATGAGTGTCATGATCGAGCCATGACCGAGGAGAACAGCGCGCTCCCGGCCGAGGACCTCGACGAGGCGGGCGCCGAGCTGGAGGAAGCGCTCAGCACGGTGATCGCCGAGCGCGTCCGCGAGTTCCGGCAGCAGCTCGGCTGGACGGTCGGCAAGCTCGCCGCCGAGAGCGGGCTGAGCAAGGGCATGCTCTCGAAGATCGAGAACATGCAGACCTCCCCCAGCCTCGCGACGCTGGCGAGCTTGTCGCAGGCGCTGTCGGTCCCGGTCACCGCGTTCTTCCGCGGCCTGTCCGAAGAGCAGGACGTCGTGTTCGTCAAGGCCGGCAGCGGCCTCGACATCCACCACAAGGGCTCCGGCCCCGGCCACCGCTACCAGATGCTCGGCGCCATGCGCGCCCCGCACGACCGGCTCGAACCCATCCTCGTCACGCTCACCGAGCGCTCCGAGGTGTTCCCGCTGTACCAGCACGCGGGCACCGAGCTGATCTTCATGATCTCCGGGAAGATGGAGTACGCCTACGGCAGCGCGCGCTACCTGCTCGAACCCGGCGACACGCTGCAGTTCGTCGGCGAGGTCATGCACGGGCCCGCCGAGCTCATCTCGCTGCCCATCCAGTTCCTCGCCGTCAAGGCGGTCAACCCCGGCAGCTGAGGGTCAGCTTCTCGACAGCGCCGTTCACTCGGGGCGCACCTTTTTGCCTCCTAATGTTTCATGACAGTGGACATTGTCCACCCAGCGTCGTATGGTGGCGGTCATCACCAGCCGCACGACGGATGCGGCCAGCGGAACGACAAGTGCTGAGGACCGCTCGCGAGTCCGAAGCATCAGCTAGGAGGCGCGCATGTCCGTGGGAAACGGCAGCCACCGTGCGGGCAACCGCAACGGTAAGCGGAAGCCACAGCGATACTCCGCGTTCGGTTTGTTCAAGCGTGGTCTGTCGCGCTCGGACTGGCCGCGTGTGTGGCAGGAGCGGCCGCTGAAGTCCACGTACGACGTCGTCATCGTCGGTGGCGGGGTGCACGGTCTGGCGACCGCGTACTACTTGGCGGCCAACCACGGCATCACCAACGTGGCGGTGCTGGACAAGGGCTACCTCGGTGGTGGCGGTTCCGGCCGCAACACCGCGATCCTGCGGTCGAACTATCTGACGCCGGAGGGTGTGCGGTTCTACGACCGCTCGCTGCACTTGTACGAGAACCTGGCAGACGAACTGAACTTCAACGTGATGTTCTCGCAACGCGGTCACATGACGCTGGCGCACAACGACAACTCGCTGCGCACGCTGCGGTGGCGCGCCGAGGTGAACAAGCTCCAGGGTGTGGATTCCGAGGTGATCGACCCGGACGAGATCAAGAAGCTGGTGCCCTATCTGGACACCTCCACCGACACGCGTTACCCGATCCTCGGCGCGCTGTATCACCCGCCGGGCGGGATCATCCGGCACGATGCCGTCGTGTGGGGCTACGCCCGCGCGGCCGACGCCCACGGCGTGCACCTGCACCAGAACACCGAAGTCACCGACATCGAGACCGCGGGTGGCCGGGTCACAGGTGTGCGCACCAACCGGGGTGAGGTCTCCACGCCGGTGGTGGTGAACTGCACGGCGGGCTGGTCGACGTTGATCTCGGACATGGCCGGTGTCGACATGCCGGTGACGACGTCGCCGCTGCAGGCGGCGGTGACCGAGCCGGTCAAACCCTTCTTGGGCACCGTCGTCGTGTCCGGCACGCTGCACGTCTACGTCTCGCAGACCGACCGGGGTGAGCTGGTGTTCGGCGCCAGCGTTGATCCGTTCACGTCGTACTCGATGCGCGGTTCGCTGGAGTTCGCCGAGGGGCTCGCGGGTCACGTGCTCGAGCTGATGCCACCGGTGTCGAAGATGCGGCTGCTGCGCCAATGGGCCGGTTTGTGTGACATGACACCGGATTACTCGCCGATCATGGGTCCGACCCATGTGGACGGTTTCCATGTCGACGTCGGCTGGGGAACGTATGGCTTCAAAGCGGGGCCGGTCTCCGGTGAGGCGATGGCCGACACCGTCGCCAACGGACGCCCACCCGAGATCATCGCGCCGTTTGGCATCGACCGGTTCACCACGGGACAGCTCGTCGGTGAAAAGGGCGCCGCGGCGGTCGGGCACTGAGGCATCAGCGAGATCCCAGGACTTTCGGAGAGGAACCACGTCATGATCCAGCTTCCCTGCCCGTGGTGCGGGCCGCGTAACGCCTCGGAGTTCACCCACCACGGCGAAGTCACCTCCCGGCCGGACGTCGGCACGGCGACGCCCGAGCAGTGGCGGCGCTACCTGTACTTCCGCCGCAACGCCAACGGCTGGGTGGACGAGAACTGGTACCACACCGCCGGGTGCAGGCGCTTCATCCGCGTGCGGCGCCACACCCTGAGCAACGAGACGGAGGCCACCCGATGAGCCAGCAGGTTGGCAGGATGCGGCTGGGACCGCAGCCCGGCGAGGTGATTGACCGCAGGAGGGCGTTCGAGTTCACCTGGAACGGTAGGACGGTCACCGCCCATCCGGGCGACACCATCGTCTCGGCGCTGGCCGCCGACGGCGAGCGGGTGTTCTCTCGCAGCTTCAAGTATCACCGCCCGCGCGGGTTGCTCACCGCGAGCTTCCACGACCCGGGCTGCATGGTCCAAGTCGACGACGAGCCGAACGTGCGCGGCGGCCACCGGCTGGCGGAGCCGGGCATGGCGGTCTCGTCGCAGAACACATGGCCCTCGCTGAAGTTCGACGTCAAGGCGATCAACCGGTTCGCGGGCCGGTTCCTCACCGCGGGGTTCTACTACAAGACGTTCATGAAGCCGGAGTTCCTCTGGCCGACGTATCAGAAGGTGCTGCGGGGCTTCGTGCACGCGGGCGAGATCTCCCCCGACACGCCGCATGACTACTACGACAAGCGCTACGCCCACCCGGACGTCCTGATCGCGGGCGGCGGCCCGGCGGGCATGTCCGCGGCGATCGCGGCGGCCCGTGCGGGCGCCAGCGTCATGCTGGTCGAGGAGGAGCACCAGCTCGGCGGCCACCTGCGGTGGACGGACCCGGCCGCGGCGGCGGAGCTGACCGCCGAGGTCGCCGCCACCGACGGCATCGAGGTGCTGACCAACTCGACGGTCGCGGGGCGCTACGACCAGAACTGGATCGCCGTCGCCCAACGCGACCTCCCACACGCGCGTGAGCGGCTGATCAAGGCCAGGGCACGCACGCTGGTCGTCGCGGGTGGTCTCATCGAACGCCCGTATGTGTTCGCGGGCAACGACACACCCGGCGTGATGCTGTCCACGGCCGTACGCAGGTTGATCAACCTGCACGCCGTCAAGCCGGGGCAGCGCGCGGTGGTGCTCACCGCGAACCCCGAGGGCGACGCCGCCGTCGCCGACCTGGAACGCGCCGGGGTCGAGGTCGCCCACGTCGCCGACGCCCGCAAGGGCGAAGACGTCGTCCGCGTCCACGGCCGTAAAGGCGTCAAGGCCGTCGAACTGTCCGGCGGGCAGAAGATCGACGCGGACCTGTTCGTCACCGCCACCGGCTGGACGGCACCGACGTCGCTGCTGAACATGGCGGGCGACGTCCCCGTGTACTCGCCGACCGCGGCCCGCTTCCTGCCCGGTGGCACGGCGGGCGAGTCGGTGCTCGCGACCGGCGGCATCGCCGGGGACGGCTCGCTCGACGAGCTGCGCGAGCACGCCGAAGCCACCGGAACCGAAGCCGCCCGCCGCGCCGCGGGCGGGCGGTATCACCAGCTCGCGGCCGTGCCCACCCGCAATGGCGGGAAACTCTCCAAGCCCAAGGGCACGGCCGCGACCCTTCCTCAGCTGCCGGTACATGAGCATCCGGAGCTGTTCCGGGCCAGCACGCACGGCATCGTTGACTACTCCGAGGACGTGTCCTCCAAGGACCTGCACGCCGCCGTGCGGGAGGGCTACGACTCGGCTGAGCTGGCCAAGCGGTTCACCACCGCCACCATGGGCCCGGTCCAGGGCAAGCTGGAAACGATCAACGCGATCGCGACCATCGCCGAGGCGACCGGGAAGACGATCGCCGAGAACGGCACCACGACGTGGCGTCCGATGTACACCCCGGTGAGCCTCGGTGCGCTGGCGGGCCGGATCTTCGAACCGGTGCGCTACTCCCCCATGCAGCCCTGGCACGAGAAGCACAACGCCACGCCACTGGTGGCCGGCCAGTGGATCCGCCCCGACCACTACGGCGACCCGGCGGCCGAGGTGCGCAACGTGCGCGACAACGTCGGCATCATCGACGTCACCCCGATCGGCAAGCTGGACTTGCGCGGTCCCGACGTCCCGAAGCTGCTGAACCTCCTCTACGTCAACAAGTGGTCCAAACTCGGCATCGGCCGGGTGCGCTACGGCGTGATGTGCGCCGAGGACGGCGTGGTCATGGACGACGGTGTCACCGGACGTCTTGGCGAGGACCACTACCTGATGTCCACCACATCGTCGGGCGCGGCGAACGTGTGGGAGTGGGTCGAGAACTGGCTGCAGACCGAGCACCCCGACTGGCAAGTGCACGTCACCCCGGTCACCACGGCCTACGCCAGCATCAACGTCGCGGGCCCGAAATCCCGCGAGCTGGTCAGCAGGCTCACCGAGGGCGTCGACCTCTCCGCTGAGGCGTTCGGCTACATGCAGGTGCGCACCGGCCGCGTGGCCGGGGTGGACGACTGCGTGCTGTGGCGGATCGGCTTCACCGGCGAGCTGTCCTACGAGCTGCACGTGCCCGCCTCCTACGGGCTGCACGTGTGGGAGCAGCTGCTGGAGCACGGCGCCGACCTCGGCGTGCGACCGTTCGGCGTCGAGGGCCAGCGCATACTCCGGCTGGAGAAAGGACACTTGATCGTCGGCCAGGACACCGACGGGCTCACCAAGGGCTACTCCGCCGGGATCGACTGGGCGATCAAGCTCGACAAGGACGACTTCGTCGGCAAACCCGAACTGGTCTGGCAGCACGAGAACGGTGGCGGCACCCGCCTGGTGGGTATCCAGCCGCTCGACGGCACCGTGGTGCCACCCGAGGCCAGCCAGATCGTCAACTCGCGGGGCACGATCGTCGGCCGAATCACCTCCAGCCGGATGTCACCAACGCTGAACCGCGCGATCTGCCTCGGCCAGGTCGAAGCGGATCTGGCCAAGCCAGGCACCACGCTGACGGTGCACCTGCCTACCGGCACCAAGGTCGGCGCGCGGGTCACCGAACACCACGCTCACGTCGATCCGGAGGGCACCCGCCAGAACATCGACACGCCACCGTCGCAGCCGCGACCACACGCCACCCCGGTGGCGCGCAGCCCCATCCCGGCGAGCGGCAGGACCACGACGATCGCGGGCTGGCAGGTCGACGCCCGCCGCAGCTCGGCGACGCTGCGGCTCGCCGACCACACGCTACTGGCCAAGGTCGGCATCCGCGCCGCACATGACGGCTCGATCGCGCAGGCCCTCGGCACCCGGTTCGGCCGTGCGGTTCATGACAACGGCAGCGCCGTCATCGTCGGCTCCGGACCCGGCGAATGGTTCGTACTCGGCAGTCCCGGCAGTCAAGACAAGCTACTGACCCGGATGCGCAACCTGGTCGAGGAAACCGGCGAGTTCGGCACCGTCATCGACCAAACACACGGCCGAGCACTGATGAAGCTGACCGGTGAGCACGCCGCCGACCTGCTCGCCAAGGTGTGCGGGGTCGACCTCTCCGAGGCCGCCACCCCGGACGGCGCCGCACTACGCACCTCCGTGGCGCGGCTGGTCACCGACGTCGTTCGGATCGACGAGAACGGTACGCCTGCGTACCTACTGCACTGCGAACGCTCTTCCGGCCAATACCTATTCAACGCCCTGCTCGACGCGGGCAACGAATTCGGCATCGAGATCGACGGCTGTCCGACAGCACCCACCTTGTGACCGCCGAGTCAACCCGAGGAGACCCACCATGTCTTTCCCATCCGATCTAGAGATCGCGCGTAACGCGTCACTGAAACCACTCGACGATATCGCGTCGCAGATGAACCTGCCCGCGCATCTGCTCGAGCCCTACGGCCGGGATCTGATGAAGATCGATCTGGCCGCGATCGACGAGCTGTCCGACCGGCCCAAGGCCAAGTACGTCGTGGTCAGCGCCATCACCCCGACCCCGCTCGGCGAGGGCAAGACCACCACGACCGTCGGACTCGGGCAGGGCTTCAAGCACATCGGCAAGAACGCGACCGTCGCGATTAGACAGCCGTCGATGGGCCCCACCTTCGGCATCAAGGGTGGCGCCGCGGGTGGTGGCTACAGCCAGGTCGTGCCGATGGAGCTGCTCAACCTCCATCTCACCGGCGACATGCACGCGGTGACCGCCGCGCACAACCTGCTCGCCGCCGTCATCGACAACCACATCTATCAGGGCAACGAGCTCAACCTCGATCTGAACAACATCACCTGGCGCCGAGTACTCGACGTCAACGACCGCGCGCTGCGCAACATCGTCGTCGGCCTCGGCGGCAAGGGCGACGGCGTCCCCCGGCAGACCGGGTTCGACATCACCGCCGCCTCCGAGGTGATGGCCGCTCTCGCGCTCACGACGTCGCTGGAGGACCTGCGCGAGCGGATGGGCCGGATCGTCGTCGGCTACAACGAGGACGGCGAGCCGGTCACGGCCGAACAACTACACGCCGCCGGGTCGATGGCCGTGTTGCTGCGGGAAGCGGTGAAGCCGAACCTGTTGCAGACGCTGGAGAACACACCGGTTCTGGTGCACGCGGGCCCGTTCGGCAACATCGCGACCGGCAACTCGTCGGTCGTCGCCGATCGTATCGGCGTCCGCTGTGGCGACTACCTCATCACCGAGGCGGGCTTCGGCGCCGACATGGGTGCGGAACGGTTCTTCAACATCAAGTGCCGCACCTCGGGGCTGCGGCCGGACGCCGCCGTCGTCGTCGCGACGGTCCGTGCGCTCAAGGCCCACTCCGGCAAGTACAAGATCGTCGCGGGCAAGCCGTTGCCACCCGAGCTGCTGGCCGAGAACCCGGACGACGTCTTCGAGGGCGCGGCGAACCTGCGCAAGCAGATCGAGAACATCCGGATCCACGGCGTCTCCCCCGTCGTGGCGATCAACGCCTTCCCGGACGACCACCCTAGCGAGCACGAGGCGATCCACCAGATCGCCAAGGAGATGGGCGCGCGCTCCGCGGTCTGCACCAACTTCGCCGAGGGCGGCAAGGGCGCGGCGGAACTGGCCCAAGCCGTGGCCGAGGCCGCCGAGGAGCCGACCGACTTCCGGCTGCTCTACCCGGACGAGGCCAGCCTGCAGGAGAAGATCGAGACCGTCGCCACCAAGGTCTACGGCGCCGACGACGTCCACTTCTCGTTGCACGCGCTGCAACAGCTCGACACCTATGAGAAGGCGGGCTTCGGCAATTTGCCGGTGTGTATCGCCAAGACCCACCTGTCGATCTCGTCCGACCCGAAACTGAAGGGCGCGCCGACGGGCTGGACGCTACCGGTCAGGGAGGTTCGCGCCTCGGTCGGCGCCGGGTTCGTCTACCCCATCTGCGGCGACATGCGCACCATGCCCGGCCTCGGCACCAACCCCGCCGCGTTCCGCGTCGACCTCGACGACGACGGCGCCATCACGGGCCTGTCCTAAGGCGGACGTCGTCGAGCTGGTCATGGGCGTGACGGGGCGACTCATAAGCCCTCGCAGTGTTAACCATGAGCAAACATTGTTTCTTCTAAGGGTTTACGCCAGCACGTCCCAGCCGTCATGATCTGAGTCACAGCCATCACCACATCACCTATTCGTCCCCGACTCCGAGCCGTCCCCACCGGCCCGTCGAAACGAAAGGAAGTGAGATGAGGAAGTTGGCAACGACCGCGTCCCGAGTCGTGGCGGTGACAGCCGCGGCTGGGGGCTTCATGATCGCGGGCACCGCGGTCGCGAGCGCGGAGCCGGTGGCACGGAGCATCGATCCGACGTGCTTGGAAGAGGGCACGGCGGCGTTCCTCGCCGATCCCCTCGGGACACTGACCGCGTCCGTGGCTGACCCCGCCGGCACGATCGAAGCCGAGATCGCCTGCGTCAAGGAGGTCATCGGCAGCTGAGACCAGGAGTCCGGGGTGCGACGGACCCCCTGGATCGCACCCCGGACTCCCCGCCACGGACCGATGGCGGCGACATCGCGACTCGCGGAAGGACTACTCGATGACAGCGACGGCACCAAGCCCGGTAGCACCGAGACTCCTGCTCCCTGGCCTCCTTCCGCCGGAGCCGGGCCTGGAGACCTACTGGGTACGCCCTGGCGGAGTGACCGCGCTCCGCCTCGACCCGGGGGACGAACTGACCGTGATCGATCGCGCGGGCAGGCAGATCGCCGAGGTCACCGCGCTCGCGCCGAGCGGCACCACCGGCGCCGCGCTCGGCATCACCGCCGACGCGCCCGCCACGACGTTGCGTTCCCTCGCGTCGAACGGCGCTGGCGGCGAGATCCTCAAGGTGCTGGCGGATGCCGGCGTCAACCCGGAGCGGACGGTCGCGGCTCGGCTGTTCGGCGAGTGGTCCCCCGCGGGTGCCCGCGAGACGTTCACCGCCACGGAACCCGCCGACGTCTTCGTCGCGGCGCCCACGCGCGTCATGACGGTCACCGACACCGAGGCCAATCCCCCGTCCGACCTGCTGCTGGAGCTCCGGCGCGCGAACCCGCGCCGCCGGTTCGAGCCCCGGCTGCCGGAGCCGCTGGCCGAGCCGATCCTCGACATGCGGGTCGACGCGGCCACCGCGCGCGGCTATGAGGTCAAGGCGGGCCAGTACATCCAGATCATCGACGTCGAGGGCAGGCAATGCTCGGACTTTCTCGCCTTCGGCGCCCGCCAGCTCGACGCGGGCGTTGAGCGGGGCCTGGACGCGACGACGACCCGGTACTTCATGGGAAACGCGTATCCGCAACCGGGCCTGTTCGGGAAGTTCTACGACCAGGACATGCAGCCGCTGGTCGAGGTCGTTCGCGACACCGTCGGCCGCCACGACACGTTTGGCCTGGCGTGCAACCCAAAGTACTACGAGGACCTCGGCTATCCCGGACACGTCAACTGCACCGAAAACTTCAACGGCCAGCTCGACCCCTACGGCATCGCGCCGCGCAAGGGCTGGCCCGCGCTGAACCTCTTCTACAACACCGCGTTCGACGACTCCAACCTGCTGGTGTTCGACGAACCGTGGTCCCGGCCGGGCGATTACGTGCTCATGCGGGCGCAGACCGACCTGGTCTGCGCGTCGTCGGCCTGTCCGGATGACATCGACCCGTCGAACGCCTGGGTGCCCACCGACATCCACGTCCGTGTCTACGATGCGAAACGGAAGTTCTCCATGGCCATCTCCCACCGCGTCACGCCAGAGTCCGAAGCCAAGCTGACCAAGGAGACCGCGTTCGGCGAGCGGACATCGAAGCTGACGCGGCAGTTCACCGAGTACCGCGGCTACTGGCTACCCACCAGCTTCGATGGGCACGGGCCGCAGGCCGAGTACTGGGCCTGCCGCGAGCGCGCCGCGGTGATGGACCTGTCACCGCTGCGCAAGTTCGAAGTCCTCGGAAATGACGCCGAAGCGCTGTTGCAGGCCTGCGTGACCCGCAACATCCGCAAGCTCTCGCACGGCCAGGTCGTGTACTCGGCCATGTGCAACGAGACCGGCGGCATGATCGACGACTGCACCGTGTTCCGGCTCGGCGACACCAACTTCCGGTTCGTCGGCGGCGACGAGTACGACGGCATCTGGCTCCGCAAGCAGGCCGAACGGCTCGGGCTGGACCAGGTGTGGGTGAAGGACTCCACCGACCAGTTGCACAACATCGCGGTGCAGGGTCCGGCAAGCCGCGACATCCTCCGCGAGCTGATCTGGACCCCGCCGACCCAGCCCGCGTTCACCGACCTCACGTGGTTCCGCTTCGCCATCGGCCGGATCGGCGACCACAACGGCATCCCGCTCGTCGTCTCCCGCACCGGCTACTCCGGTGAGCTCGGCTACGAGCTGTGGGTGCACCCCAAGGACGCCCCGGCGCTGTGGGACATCGTCTGGGAGGCGGGCCAACCGCACGGCATGCTTCCCCTCGGCCTCGACGCGCTGGACATGCTCCGCATCGAGTCGGGGCTCGTGTTCGCCGGCTACGACTTCTGCGACCAGACCGACCCGTACGAGGCGGGCATCGGGTTCACCGTGCCGCTCAAGACCAAAGAGGACGACTTCGTCGGCCGCGACGCCCTGCTGGAACGCAAGGCGCACCCGCAACGCAAACCGGTCGGGCTGGAACTGGCGGGCAACGAACCCGCTGCCCACGGCGACTGTGTCCACGTCGGACGCTCCCAGGTCGGTGTGATCACCAGCGCGACCCGCTCACCGATCCTGCGCAAGAACGTCGCGCTGTGTCGCATCGCGGTGCAGCACGCCGAGATCGGCACCGAGGTCGAGGTCGGCAAGCTCGACGGTCACCGCAAGCGCATCCCAGCCCAGGTCGTCCGCTTCCCGTTCTACGACCCGGAGAAGCTCCGCCCCCGCGCCTAACCCACGCCGTGTCCGACGTTCACGACACTGTGTCCGACGTTCACGACACTGTGTCCGACGTTCAGGACGCTGTACTAGGCACTCACGACGCCGTGTTCCGCATCCGGTCCAGCAACGGCAGCAGCGCCGCCGGGTCCTCGACGTGCGCGTTGTGACCGAGCCCGGACAACGTGACGGCGTCCGCCCGCAGCTCGTGCAGGTGATCCGGCGGCCCCATCGGGTCGTGTTCGCCCGCCGCAAGGATCACCGGCGCACGGGCGGCCGCGAGCAACCCGGGCATGTCGGGGGCGCCGACGGCGAACGCCGCCGGGTCGAGCGCGAGCGTCCACCCACCATCGGTCTGGACGACCCCGGCGTCGGCAACCCCACTGTCGACAGGCACCAGCCCCGCGAGACCCGCCACCTTCAACCCGCGCTCGACGGCGTCCTCCCGTGCGTCGTACACGCGGTTCGGCCGGGCCGCCACCTCGGCGGCCTTGGCCAGCTCGGCGTCGCTCCACCGCACCTTGATGCCCAACCCGCACGCCGCGGACACCGAGACGCCGAACCAGCCACTGGCCAGCGCGACCGCGACCGCACCACCCAACGAATGCCCCACCGCCACGACCGGACGATCCCGGTCCAGCGCGACCGCGACGGCCGCCGCGAGGCCGCCGATGGAGTACCGCGCCAACGGCGTCGACGCCCCGTGCCCAGGCAGGTCGGGCACGAACCACCGCCACCCGTCGAGCCGGTCGAGCAGGCCGTCCCAAACCCGGCCGGTCGCGCCGAGCCCGTGTAGCAACAACAGGGGTGGTCCGGCGGGGTCGCCACCGGTGCGCATCGAGATCGTCATGGGCCTGATCTTGCCCGAGTCGGTACAACAGATCCATGGCTTCTGACGCGGCGACCGTCATGGATCCCGACACCTATGTGCGCGGCGTGCCATACGAGGCGCTCGCACGCCTGCGGACGCGCGGCCCCGTGGTCTGGATGGACGAACCGGCGAGCGACGCCTGGCCCGCGGGCCCGGGGTTCTGGGCGGTGTTGCGTCACGCCGAGGTCCGCCAAGTGCTGCGCACGCCCCAGGTTTTCTCTTCGCAACTCGGCGCCACCCAGATCCGGGACCCGTCGACGCCGGACGCACTGCGCTACGTCCGACGCATGATGCTCAACATGGACCCGCCGGAGCACTCCCGCCTGCGTGGGTTGCTGACCAAGGCATTCACACCACGCGCGGTCGCGGCCATCGAGCAGCGCATCACCGGGTGGGCGCGCGACCTCGTGGCGCGGGTCGCCGACCGCGACGAGTTCGACTTCGCCGTCGACGTCGCCGCCGACCTGCCGCTGCTGACGTTGGCGGAGGTGTTCGGCGTGCCCGCCGAGGACCGCTGGCTGATGTACGACTGGAGCAACCGGGTCATCGGCTACCAGGACCCCGACTACGCGGTCAGCGCGACCGCCGACACCACCGGGTCCAGCGCCATGGCCCGAGAAGCCCTCGCACTCCGACCGACACCCGATGCGCACGGCCGGATGCCCGACCCGCGCACCCGCGAGGGCATGCCCGACCTGTACGCCTACGCCAACGCGCTGGGCGAGGCCAAACGACGCGCCCCAGGCGACGACGTGATGAGCAACCTGATGCGCCACGTCGACGACGAGCACGGCCGCGTCAGCCTGGCCGAGTTCGAGAACCTGTTCTGGCTGTTCTCCGTCGCGGGCAACGAAACGCTCCGCAATGGCATTCCGGGCGGCATGATCGCTCTCCTCACCCACCCAGACGTCTACCAGCGCCTGCGCGCCGACCGCTCCCCGCTGCCCGGCGCGGTCGAGGAGATGTTGCGCTGGTGGACGCCGGTGATGCACTTCCGGCGCACCGCGACCGAAGACGTCGACCTAGGCGGCGTCCGGATCGCGGCGGGCCAGAAGGTCGTCGTGTGGTTCTCGTCGGCCAACCGCGACGAGCGGGTGTTCGCCGACCCCGATCGGTTCGACGTCGACCGCAAACCGGGCGAGCACCTCGCGTTCGGCCACGGACCGCACTTCTGCCTCGGCGCCCACCTCGCCCGCGTCCAGATGCGCGCCATGTTCGATGCCGTTCTGGACACCTTCGAGGCGTTGGAACTCGCGGGCGAGCCCGACCGGCTGCGCTCGACGTTCCAGAACGGCGTCAAGCACCTGCCGGTCCGAGCGGCGTGACGTCTACAGCACCGAGCCGATCACCGCGGCCCGTTCCCACAGCAGGTCGACGGCGGCGCGCATGGCGTCGTCGGTGAACCGGGTCGCGGGACCCTGGACGCCGAGGATCGCGGCGAGCGCGCCCGAGCCGTCCAGCACCGGCACGCCGACACCGCTGAGCTCCGGCTCCCGCTCCCGGACGGCCGTGGCCCAGCCTTGCTCCTTGACCCGGGCGACCTCCGCGTCAAGCGCGGCCCGGTCCGTGATGGTGTGGTCGGTGTAGGCGGTCAGCTCGCCGGACGTCGTGCCGCCGTGGGCCAGGAACACCTTCCCGACGGCGGTGGCGTGCGGGACGCTGTTGCGTCCGATCGAGGCGACACTGCGCACGGAGGAGTCGCTGGCGACGAAGTCCACGGTGAACACGTCGCGCTCACCGGGTAGCGACAGCGTCGCCGTCTCACCGGTGATCGCGGTGATCTCCTCGAGATGCGGCCGGACGACGTCGCGTAGCTGGAGGTTCTCCCGCGCCACACTCGCCAGCTGCAGGATGCGGATACCCAAGCGGTACTTGCCGGTGGACGGGACGTACTGCAGCAGACCGCCGTCGACCAGCGTGGCGAGCAGCCGGGAGACGGTGCTGATGTTCACGCCTGTCTGGCGGGCGATCTCGTTGGTGCCCAAATCCGCGCCCGCCTCGGCGAGGACGTTGAGCACCGAGATCGCGCGCTGCACCGATTCGATCTGCCGGACAGCTGGTTTCCCGGTTCTCGCCACGGTAAACTCCTTGTTGGAAATACTATAGCCGTCACGGCAATACTACGGAGCGATGATGACGGACGGGCACCACCCACCCCAGACCAAGGCCGAGTGGCGCAGCGTACTGCGCGCGCAGCGCTCCAGCGTCTCCCGGTCGACGTGGGAGCAGGAAGCTCGCGCCCTCACCGAGGCTATCGGCGCGCTGCCGATGGTGCGCCCCGGGACGTCGGTCGGCTGCTACGTGCCATTCGGACCCGAGCCAGGCTCGCTCGACATGCTCGACGTCCTTCTCGATGTGGGCGCCCGGGTGCTCCTGCCGATCGTGCCGACCGAACGGGGCCCGCTGGACTGGGCACAGTACGACGGCCCCGACTCGCTCGCGTCAGGCCCGCTGCCCGGACTGCTGGAGCCGGCGGGCGATCGCCTCGGCCCTGAGGCGATCGCGGACGCGCAAGTGGTGCTGACACCCGCGGTCGGCGTCGACGAGAACGCCGTCCGGCTCGGCCGTGGCGCCGGATACTACGACCGGTCGCTGCCCTTCACAAAGCCCGGCACCGACCTGATCGCCGTCGTCAGGGACGACGAGGTCGTACAGCGGCTACCGGCCGAATCGCACGACGTGCGCATGACCGCCGCGCTCACGCCTGGCGGCGGCCTCATCCCCCTGCCGCGCTGAACCCGCACGCACGAGCACGGCCGTCCCCGGTGGCGGCCGCGGTGGCGCCTGCGCACGCTCGTGGCACACAGTTGATCAACTATGCAAGCCAGCCCAGCGCTTAGCGACCACAGCGAGACAGCCGACGCCAGGCCTAGCCTTCGCCCTCTCGCCCCGGTAGAATTTTCCGTAGTGGAGATAGTATTTCCACTACGGCAATTATCCCACCGCGTGAGGTGACGACAGATGACTCCCCAACAAGCTCGGTTCGTGATCATCGGAGCCGGGATCCACGGCCTCTCCACGGCGTGGCACCTGGCCCGGCGGCTCAAGGCCAGCGGTCAAGGCAGCGGCCAAGACGTCCTGGTCATCGACAAGAAGGGCATCGCGGCAGGCGCCTCCGGCGTGGCCTGCGGTGTCATCAGGAACAACTACTTCCAGCCCGCGATGCGTGAGCTGATGGCGCACTCGGTCGACGTCTGGGAGTCCGACCCGGAGGCCTTCTCCTACCACCCCGTCGGCTACCTGCAAATCGCTCCCGAGGTCATGCGCGCCGACGTCGGCCAGATCTACACCGAGCAGGAGGCCATCGGCTACACCTCCGAGCTGATCGACGGCCCCGAGGCGTCGAAGTCGTACCTGACCAGCTACTTCTCCGACTGGCAAGCGCCAGGAATCTCGGTGGTGCTGCACGAGAAACGCGGCGGCTACGCCAACAACGTCGCCTCCATGCGCGGACTCGCCGCCAAGGCCGCCGCCGAGGGCGTCACGATCCAGAGCGGCGTCACCGTGACCGGGCTGACGCTCGACGGCGGCGCCGTCACGGCGGTGGAGACCGACGCGGGCACCATCGCCTGCGAGCAGCTCGTCGTCGCGGCGGGCCCGTGGGTCCGCGACTTCTGGTCGATGCTCGACCTGCCCAGCCACATCTCGGTCACGACCCCGGATGGCACCACGCGCCCCGACGTTCCGATGTGGACGTACTGGGCGCTGCAGGAGGGCACCCTCGACGTCGACCCGCGCACGTTCACCGACAACCAGGGCAACCTGCCACCGGTCGTCCACGTCGACTCCGACCAGCCGCTCTACGACGACGTCGACGGCGCCCTGATCACCGACAAGATGTGGGGCATCTACTACAAGCCGGACTTCAGTTTTGGTGGCGTCCAGGGTGGCGCGTCCCCGGTCCCGATCGACCGGCCCGCCGCCGACGTCGCGGTGGATCCGTACGGACCGGACAGCCCCGAGTTCGCCGTCGGTGACGACTTCGTCCGGATGTGGACGTCCGCGCTGGCTCATTGCCAGAAGCGCTTCGAGGGCAAACGGGACGTCTACAAGCGCGAGCCGTCCGGTGGCATCGGCGCGTTCACCCCGGACAGTTTCCCGGTGTTCGACACCTTCCGGCAGAACGCCTACGTCATCGCCGACGCCAACCACGGCTACAAGATGCTCGGCATCGGTGAACTGGTCGCCGACGAACTGCTCGGCACAACGCGGTCACTGCTGGAACCGTTCCGCTTCGACCGCTACCGCACCGGAAAGCTGCACCCGACAAGCAACTCACCGTTCCCCTGGAGCTGAGATGGGAGACAACGGCACCGCTCGCGTTCTGTTCGTCCAGCATCAGGACGACTGCCCGCCGGGGCACGTCGGGGACCGGGTCAGGCAGCGCGGCGCCGAGGTCGAAGTCGTCCGGGTGCGGGCGGCTCGCCTGCCAGACCCGACGAACTTCGACCTGATCGTCCCGCTCGGCTGCTATGACTCCGCCTACGACGAGTCCCTCCCCTACCTCGGGCGGGAGTGGGATTTGCTCGCCGTCGCGGTGGCATCCGACGTGCCGGTGTTCGGGATCTGCTTCGGAGCGCAGCTGTTGTCGCGGGTGCTGGGCGGCGAGGTCCGCCCAGCACCCGACGGCCCGGAGATCGGCTGGATCGAGATAGACACCGCGGACACCGCATCGGGCGACACGACGTCGAGAACGGGGGACACGGTGGGCCCCGGCCCGTGGCTGGTGTGGCACCTCGACGTCATGACGCCGCCGCCGGACGGGCGGGAGCTGGCGTGGTCGAGCGTGGGCACCCAGGCCTTCAGCCACGGCAAACACCTCGGCGTGCAGTTCCACCCTGAGGCGACGGTGGAGTCGGCGTTGTCCTGGGCGGAGCACCACCGGGACCTGCTACCCGCGGCGGGCACGAGCTACGACGAGATCACCGCGGCCACGCGACGTCTAGCCGCCGACGCGCCACGACGCGCGTACGAGCTGACCGACCGCGTGCTCGACCGGGCGCTGCGTCGCGGCGGAGTCCCGTGACGATCAGCCCGCCGTGCCCGCCTGGCTGTCGGCGAGTCCGACCGCCGCTCGCTCCTTGTTGATCAGCCTTTGCTCCTTGAGTGACCAAGTTTCGTTCTTTTATCCGATTCGGATCGTCACCCAGGGAGCAAGGCTGATCAACTTCGGCGACTGGACCTATTTGTTGCCGAGGAACGTCGCCATCGAGTCGTCCAGCTCCTGCCACCACGGCGTGTGGTGCGCCGGTGCGACCGTTCCAGTGCAAGGCGACGAGAACGACCGGTCCCGGTAGCCGATGATCGACTCCTCCTTGTGGTGCTCCCACGTCTTGAAGTGCTCGCGGGTGAGGTCGAGGTCGAACTCCGGGTAGTCGACGTCTCGGCACAGGTCGGCGATGTAGTCGGCCTGGAAGTCGATCTCCTGGATCGGCGTCTCGCAGGCGTCGAGCTTGGCGCGCCACTCGGCGATGTCGACGGCCATCTCGTCCCGCGACGGCAAGGTGACGCGGCCGAGGATGTAGTCGCGGGCGTACCAGGCTTGGCCGTCGAACATGGTGAACGTGTAGTACTGATCCTGCATCCCCAGGTAGATCATCTTGGGGTTGTCGAGCCAGAAAACACCCTTGTACAGGTTGTCCGGGTAGAGCACGTTATTGGTGCGCAGCCTGAGGTCTTCCGCGACGAAACCGAGCGAGTGCTGGTATCCGGTGCACAGCACGATCGCGTCCACGCGGCGGGTCGTGCCGTCGATGAAGTGCGCGACGTCGCCGTCGAGGTGGGACAGCTTCGGCACCTCGTCGATACCGTCCGGCCACGGGAATCCCATGGGGTTGGTGCGGTAGGAGATGGTGACCGACTTGGCCCCGTACTTCCTGGTCTGCAGCGCGATGTCCTCCGCGGAGTAGCTGCTGCCGAGCACGAGCAGGTCCTTGCCGTCGAACTCGCGGGAGTCCCTGAAGTCGTGCGAGTGCATGATCCTGCCGGGGAACTGCTCGAAGCCGGGATACGACGGCATGTGCGGCACCGAGAAGTGACCGGTGGCGACGATGACGTAGTCGAACTCCTCGGTCCTGGTGCTGCGATCCGCCAGGTTCTCGACCGTCACCGAGAACGTCTCATCGGAGTAGGAGATCCACCGCACGGCGGTGTTGAACTCGATGAACTCCCGGACGTTGCTCTTCTTGGCCCTTCCGGTGATGTAGTCGTAGAGCACCTCCCGAGGCGGGAACGACGGGATCGGCTGGCCGAAGTGCTCGTCGAACGCGTAGTCCGCGAACTCGAGGCACTCCTTCGGACCGTTCGACCAGAGGAAGCGATACATGCTGCCGTGTACCGGCTCGCCCCACTCGTCCAAGCCGGTGCGCCAGGTGTAGTTCCACAGCCCGCCCCAGTCACTCTGCTTCTCGAAGCACACGATGTCCGGAACGTCCGCTCCTTCGGCGCGCGCCTGCTCGAATGCGTGCATCTGCGCGAGGCCGCACGGGCCCGCTCCGACGATCGCGACACGTGACGCCATCTCAGCCTCCATCCAGCGAAGTCATCGACATTGTTTTCCTACTGTGAGACATTGTTCACTACAGGTGGACAGAGTATCCCGTGGTTCTGTAGCTGTCCATACCGTGAACAGAGACGAGGGAACATGACTGCGACGATCATTGACGGCAAAGCGGTCGCGCGCCTGGTACGCGAGCGAACCGCACGGGAGGTCACGGAACTGCCGGACGCGCCGGGACTCGCGACCGTGCTCGTCGGCGACGACCCGGCATCGGCGGTCTACGTGAGCAGTAAGCGAAAGCATTGTGTCCAGGCCGGAATGCGGGACCTGCACCAGCATCTTCCCGGTGACATCAGCCAGCGCGCGCTCGCCACGACCCTGGAGGAACTCAACGCCGACCCCCGCGTCACCGGCATCCTGCTTCAGCTGCCGCTGCCGGAGCACCTCGATGCGCCGTCACTGATCGCCAGAATCGACCCGGACAAGGACGTCGACGGTCTCACCACACTCAGCGCGGGCAGGCTCGCCCAAGGCGCGCCCGGTTTGCGCCCCTGCACCCCATCCGGGGTGATCGAGCTGCTCGACGCCTACCAGATCCCGATCGAAGGCGCGCACGCCGTCGTCGTCGGCCGTTCAGAGCTCGTCGGCAAACCGTTGACACACCTGCTGTTGCGGCGCAACGCCACCGTCACCGTGTGCCACTCCCGCACCCGTGACCTCGCGTCGGTCACGAGGCAGGCGGACATCCTCATCGCGGCGGCGGGCGTACCCGGCCTGGTCGGGCCCGACGCGGTCAAACCGGGCGCCACGGTCATCGACGTCGGAATCCACCGCACCGACGACGGACTGCGTGGCGACGTCGACTTCGCGACCGTCGCCGACGTCGCCGGTGCGATCACCCCCGTGCCCGGCGGGGTCGGGCCGATGACGATCGCGATGCTGCTGCAGAACACGGTGACCGCCGCGGCGGCGCGCTGTGCCGCCGGACGGTTCGCCAGCGGCGTCGCGTCGTAAGTCCCTCGCCCGCGATGGAGAGCACGACGCCATCGACACGGCCTTCGGCTTGGCGCCGCGGGGGCACCGTCTCCCGCGACGCGTTCGCGCACCGTTCCGGACCACGAGTGACTGAAGTAGGTACGCCGGTGGGGATTCCTCCCCTGCCGACGCCGGGAACAGAGGGGAACACTTGCCGACGTGGACGAGTACTTCATGGTCGACTGGGTCCTGCCCCCGACCCAGCTGGTGGACTTACAGACGGCACAACACGCGATCGACGCGGCCAGTCGCAGGCTGACCGAGGAAGGTCATCGGGTGCGCTGCCTGCACAGCACCTACGTACCGGCACAGCGCCGGTGGGTCTGCGTCTTCATGGCCACGAGCGCCGAGGCGATACGCAAGATCCACGAGATCGCGCAGCTCCCGGTGCCGCGCGTCGAGAGCGCGCTCGATCTCACCCTGGTCGACCGTCTCGCCAGCTGACACGCCTGCTTGCCTGGTCATGGGCCCGGCCGTAGGATCTGGGGATCATGTCCGCCTCGAAGTCCGCTGGCCGAGCGGGCAATCTACCGGCCGAGCTGACGAGCTTCATCGGACGTCGCCACGAGATCGCCGAGATCAAGCGGCTCCTTTCGGCGTCGCGTCTGGTGACCCTCACCGGCGTCGGTGGTGCGGGCAAGACCCGGTTGTCCCTCCGCGCGGCCGCTGACCTGCAACGGGCGTTCAGCGACGGCGTGTGGTTGGTCGAGCTGGCCGCCCTCGAGGACCAGGCGCTGCTCAGCCAAACCATCGCCAGCACACTCGGGCTGCACGACCGCACCGCGCGGTGGCCGGTCCCCGCGCTCGCGGAGTACCTGTCGGACAAGCGCCTGCTGCTGGTGCTGGACAACTGCGAGCACCTGCGTGACGCCTGTGCCGTGCTGGTCGACACGGTGCTGCACGCCGCACCCGACGTCCACATCCTCGCCACGAGCAGACAAGCGCTGGGCCTCACCGGCGAGCACATCTTCCAGGTGCCGACGATGTCCATGCCGGAACCGGACCGGCCAACCCCGCACGACGCGCTTGGCCAGTACGAGGCGGTCAACCTGTTCGTGGACCGCGCGGTCGCGGTGCGACCCGACTTCGAGGTAACGACCGAGAACGCCGACACCATCGTGCGCGTCTGCCAGCGACTCGACGGCATCCCGCTGGCGATCGAGCTCACCGCCGTTCGGCTGCGCGCGCTCGATCTCGGTGACCTCCTCGATCGCCTCGAGGACCGCTTCCGACTGCTCACCGCGGGAAGCCCCGGTGTGCTGCCACGCCACCAGACGCTGCGGGCGCTGATCGACTGGAGCAACGCGCTGTGCTCGGAACGCGAAAGCATCGTGTGGGCTCGGCTGTCGGTGTTCTCCGGCGGGTTCGACCTCACCGCCGCCGAAGCGGTCTGCTCGGACGAGACGATCCCCGAGGAGGACGTCGTCGGGCTGCTCGCGGCGCTGGTGGACAAGTCGATCGTCATCGCCGAGCACCACAATGGACGGCTGCGGTACCGCCTGCTCGAGACGATCCGGCAGTACGGGCTGGAGCGGCTGGCCGCCAACGGCGACGAGACGGCGGTGCGAGCACGCCACCGCGACTACTTCGTCGGCCTCGTGGAGCGGGCGTTCACCGAGTGGCTCGGTCCGGACCAGGAGACGTGGCTGACCACGCTGCTGCGGGAGCACAACAATCTCCGCGCCGCCTTCGAGTTCTGCCTCACCTCGCGCGACCACGCCGCCACCGGCGTACAGATGGCCGGTGCGCTGTGGTTCTTCTGGATCGCGACCGGGCTGACCAACGAGGGACGTCGCTGGCTGGAACGCGGTCTCGACGTCAGCGGCGAGGCGAGCCCGGTACGCGCGAGGGCGCTGTGGGTGTGCGGCTACCTGTGCACGATCCAGGAGGACCTCACCGCGGCGCGGCCCATGATCGAGGAGTGCCGCTCGCTTGGCGAACAACTCGACGACGTCGATGCCGCGGCGTGGGCGGTGCAGCTGACCGGCATGATGGCGATGTCGGCCGGGGAGCTGGCGGACACCCGCGACGCGCTCTCCGAAGCGCTGGAGCGCCATCGCACCAACGACAACCCACTCGGGATCCTGGACACCAGCTTCTACCTGGTGGTCGTGACCGCCTTACTCGGCGAACTCCAGGACGCGGTCCGCATCGCCGAGGACGCCATCGCGCTGTGTGACTCACGGGGGGAACGGTGGCTGAAGTCGTACATGTTGTGGGACCTCAGCCTGGTCGCGTGGCAGCAGAGCGACTACGACAAGGCAGCGGCGTCGGCGATGGCCGGTCTCCGGCTCGCGCGTGAGTTCAACGAGCAGTGGGTGATCGCGTTCTGCTTCGAGATCCTGGCATGGACCGCGCACGGGGAACGCACGCTGCCTCGGGCGGCTCGGCTGTTCGGTGCCGCCGACCGGCTCTGGCGGCGGATCGGCGCGCCCTTGTTCGGGATGCGGCACCTGGTGACCTTCCATGAACAGCAGCAGGAGCAGGCGCGCGAGGCGCTCGGTGGCAGGCGCTTCGACGCCGATTTCCGCGACGGCACCCTCATGAGCACTGACGACTCGATCGCGTTCGCGCTCGACGAGCGGGAGCTGACGCGGGAGACCACCGCCGCGTCCCGGCACGACACGACGCTGACCCGCCGCGAACGCGAGGTCGCCAACCTGATCGCGGACGGTCTCAGCAACAAGGAGATCGCCACCAAGCTCGTGATCGCGCGCCGCACCGCGGAAGCCCACGTCGAGCACATTCTGGGCAAGCTCGGGTTCTCGTCGCGTTCGCAGGTCGCGGCGTGGGTGGCCGAGCAGCGCGGCACCGAGCTGAGCGCCCACGAGCACCACTAGTGACCGCGAGTGGGGATGTTTAGGTACGGGCCTACGTAATTGCCCCATGCCCTCCGTGAGGTGATCCGGACCACACTGGCCCTACCAGTCCGCACTAGGGCCCGCAGCCAGATCTCGCAGGAGGGATACCGTGCTCGCCGACACGCACACGCTGGCATCACCCGTATCGACCACCGACGTCTACGACTTCGACGAGCAGTCCGCGGAATCGTGGCAGGTTCCCCACGACTTCAGACACGGCATCCGCAGCCTCACCCGTGGTGTCACCGTGCTTACGACCAGCGATAACCAGGGTGAGCGATACGGCGTCACGACGACGGGGGTGTGCGCGCTCAGCATGGACCCACCGACCCTCGTCGTCTGCGTGCGCAGGCGGTCGACGCTGGGGGCACAGCTTCCCCGCACGAGGCGGTTCTGCGTGAACGTGCTGTCGTGGCGCCAGCGCGACATCGCCGAGGTGTTCGCCGGGCAACGGGGCGTCGCCGTGGACCGCTTCAAGCACGGCGAGTGGACGACGGGCGTCCACGGGTCACCGGTGCTGACCGACGCGCTCGCCTCGTTCGAGTGCGAAGTCGACCTGCTCTACGGGTACCCGAACCACCTGATCGTCGTCGGCAGTGTCCGGCAGGTCGAGGAGGCGCGGGAGCAGGACGACCCGCTGGTGTACGCGTCGGGTCAGCTCTCGTCGCTGGTGCCATCGGGCGCGTTGGGCCCGATGGACACCGCCATGGCGACACCTGCTTGACCACGCACCCCGACCACCCGGAGGGGCCATGACGCTTACCCAGTTGCGGACGTTCCTCGCCGTCGCCGACGCGGGGTCGGTGCACGCCGCCGCCCAACAGCTGTATGTCACGCAGTCGGCGGTGTCGGCGTCGCTGACCGCGCTGCAACGCTCGCTCGGCACGCGCCTCATCCAGCGCGACGGTCGCGGCCTGCGCCTGACGGAGGCCGGTGCCGTCTACGCCGACTACATCCGGCGGGTGCTCGGCCTGCTGGATGAGGCGAGCGCCGCGGCCGCGGCCGAGGACGACCCGGAACGCGGCGTGTTGCGGATGGCCGCGGTAACGACGGCGGGCGAGCAGATCCTGCCGAGACTGCTCGCGAGCTTCCGCAAGCGGCATCCGCAGATCGGCATCCAGCTGGAGGTCGGCAACCGCGAACGGGTGCGCGCGCTCCTCGACCGCAGGGAGGTGGACCTACTGCTCGGCGGCAGGACCACCGCCCGCAGGGACGTCTCCGTGCTCGGCGTCCGCCCCCACGAGCTGATCATCGTGGCGCCGGGCGACGGCTTCCGCCTCACCGACCAGAACGACCTGATCGGCTGGGCGGAGCGGCAGACATGGCTGCTCCGCGAGAAGGGCTCGGGCACGCGGGAGACCACGGAGCGATTCCTGGACGACTTGAACCTGCCGAGCGCGCCGCGCAGCCTGACCGTCGGGTCCAACGCGGCCATCAGGGAGGCGGTGATCGCCGGGCTCGGCGTCACGTTGATCTCCCGGGACGCGGTCCAGCGGGAGCTCGCCGACGGCACGCTCATCGAGGTGCCGCTGCCCGGGACACCGCTCCCCCGCGACTGGCACCTCGCCGCCCATCCGGGCACGCTCCCGGCGACGGCGACCGCCCTGGTAGCCCACGTGCTCATGACCGGCGAGTTCCGTCGGCCGCACCAGCACCAGCCGGACACCGAACCGCACGTGCCCGAGCACCCGAGCAGAGCGGAGTCGCACCACAGCGCGGACACGGGATAGCGGCTGGCCCACGTCACGATCGCGCCCTCGCGGCTCAACGCAGGTCCGCCGCCAGCACCTCGCTCTGCTTGAGCACGGCGAGGATCAGCGCCGCAGCGACGTGGCGACCGCCCGGAGCTGACCAGGCAGCTCGCTATGCGCCCGCTGTGTCAAGAAAATGTCTGATTCATCCGGTCTCTGTTGACACAGCGGGCGTCAAGCGAGATCAGCTCGCAGCCGGAGCCACGCTGACTGTCGACTCACGCGTGCTTAGGTAGTGCGCTACTATGTAGATAAGATCTACATAGATTCAATCTACATGGAGCGGCGCATGTCTGGGTTCGTGGGACGATTTGCAGAGCTTGCGGCACTGCGCAAACGTTTGAGCCGCGTTTCGGAGACGGCTACGGGAACAGCAGTAGCCATTCGAGGTCGTCGTCAGGTCGGCAAATCACGCCTCGTCCAGGAGTTCTGCGATTCAGCTGGTGTTCCTTACTTCTTCTTCACGGCGACAAAAGGTGTCTCGCCAGTGGAAGCCATCGCGTCGTTTCTCGTCGAACTGAAGGAATCCGGCCTACCTGTCGACCCCGAACTTGTTCCCGAGTCCGCGCCGGGCGGCTGGCCCGACGCGTTCCGGGCGCTTGCGAATGTGCTTCCGCAGGCTCCGGCTATCGTCGTCCTCGACGAACTGCCGTGGCTTTCCGAGCAGGACGAATCGTTCGACGGAGTCTTGCAGACAGCGTGGGACAGACTGTTATCCCGCCATCCGCTTCTGCTGCTGCTATTGGGTAGCGACATCCACATGATGGAGCGGCTCACAGCATACGACCGGCCCTTCTACGGACGCGCCGACAACTTCGTGCTCGCTCCGCTAAATCCCAGCGAGGTCGGCCAGGCCCTCGATCTTGACGCCGCGGACACCATTGACGCCCACCTCATCACCGGCGGCTTGCCTGGCATTTTGCGTAGCTGGCCGCAACGCACCGCTCCACTGGAGTTCATCCACCAAGAGTGTGCTGATCCCGCAGCACCAGTGTTTGGCATTCCGGAAGCGACATTGTTGGCCGAGTTCCCGACGCCGGACCAGGCGCGGCGAGTGATCGAGGCTGTGGGCAGCGGAGAGCGCACACACGCCACCATCGCGGCCTCAGCAGGCGGAACAGCAGGCACCGTCCCGTCGGGCTCGCTGTCACCATTACTACGACGGCTTAGCCAAGAGAAGCATGTCATCGCCGCAGACCAGCCGCTGTCCACTCGTCCAGGCAAGCCCACGCTCTACCGAGTGGCCGATAGCAACCTGCGGCTCTACCTCGCTGTACTGCGCGCGGTGCACGATCTCGCACGCCGCGGACGTCCCAAGCAGGCCTACGATCTTTTCGTTCGGCGCTGGACGTCCTGGCGCGGCAAGGCCGTAGAACCGTTGATCCGTGATGCTCTAGAACTCGCCGCCGCGTCAGGGACCGTGCCATGGCCGAATGCTGAGGTCGTCGGCGGCTGGTGGAACCGCCAGTTCAACCCCGAGATCGACCTCGTCGGCGCCGACCGCTCTCCCGTGGCAAGTCAGATCTACTTCGCAGGCTCGATCAAGTGGTTGAACTCCCCGTTCGACCGTCACGACCTCAAAGCGCTGCTCGCCAGCGTCCGGCATCTTCCCGGCTTCGAACCTGGCGAATCCGGACTCGCCATCGTCTCACTGAGCGGAGCGGGCGCCGATCTCGACACCGCCGACGTCGATCTGATCTGGGGCCCAGCGGAGGTTCTCTCCACGTGGGGCTAACGCCTCCTCACGACCAGGCGGCTCGCTATGCGCCCGCTGCGTCAAGAAAATGTCGGATTCATCCGGTCTCGGTTGACACAGCGGGCGTCAAGCGAGGCCCGCTCGCGGCCGGAGCCGCGCTGACTGTCGGTGCGACCCGATACCGTGTGGTCCATGTCACACGACCGGCTCGCTGCGGTGCGGGCCAGCACTGGGGGTCCGTTCACGGCGGCGCAGGCGCGCGGCGCCGGGTTCAGCACGACCGAGATACGGCGGCTACTGCGCCACGGGTTCTGGACGCTGCTTCGACGCGGCGTGTACGTCGACACCGAGCTGCTGGAACGCGTCGCCGCACATCCGGAACGACGTCACGCACTCGACGTCGCCGCGCTGCTCCTGACCCTGCGGTACGACGCCGTCGGAGGCGGCAGCTCCGCCGCACAGGTATGGGGGCTGGACTCCCTCCGCGAGTACTCCTCGGGGCTCGTCGTGATCACGGACGACGAGGACGTCCACACCCGGCACCGGCGGGACGTCCTCGTCCGCCGAGCGACGCTCCCCGCGCATCACCGTCACGAACGGTTCGGCGCGAGGGTCACGTCGGCCGCGCGAACGGCGGTCGACCTCGCTCGGGACGCGAGGTTCGCCGAGGGCGTGGTGCTCGTCGACTCCGCGCTACGAAAAGAACGGACGTCGTTATCGCAGCTCTACCGCGTGTTGAACGATTGCGACGGCTGGCCGCACATCGACCGTGCCCGTCGTGCGGTGCTATTCGCCGACCCGAAAGCGGAGTCGGCGCTGGAGTCGGTGTCCCGTGTGGCGATGCACCAGGAAGGCGTCCCCGCGCCGCGCACCCAGGTGGTGCTCGGCGACGAGCGGGGAATCCTCGCGCGGGTCGATTTCCTGTGGGACGGCGTCAAGGTCATCGGCGAAGCGGACGGCCTGGCCAAATACCGGCCGGACGATCGATGTTCCACATTGGACGTCGTGCGCGCGGAAAAGCGCCGCGAGGAGATGCTGATCGACGCCGGATACGAGATCGTGCGCTGGGGTTGGCGGGAGGCGAACGACCCACCGCGCCTCAAGCGCAAGCTGCTCGCGGCGTTGGCGCGCGGCGCGCAGCGGCAACAGGGACGCGCGGGGTGAGTGTCGCACGCTGGATTCGCCGTGCCACACCGCGCGTGGACCCGCTACACGCCCGCCGTGTCAACCGAGGACGGACGAATCCGACATTTTCTTGACACACCGGGCGTGTAGCGGAACCGGCCCGGGACGCCGAGCGCGCGGCAGCCGACCGCCTAGACGTCGAGACCGCGCTACGCGCGCTCCTCATACCGGAACCGCACGGTGCCGAGCGAACGGCCGTCGGCGGTGATCTCCACCTCCGCCACCGATCCCCGCGCGAGCGAGACCATCGGCCCCAGCGCGCCGGAGAGGATCACCTGCCCAGCCCGCAGCGGCTCGCCGAACTCCCGCGCGGTGCGCGCCAGCCACGCCAGGGCGTTGAGCGGGTCCCCGAGGCAGGCGGCACCGCTGCCGGTGGAGACGACCTCGCCGTCGATCCACATCGTCATCGCGACGTCGCGTGGTGAGAACTCGGACAGGCTCAGCCGCTGAGTACCCAGCACGTACATGCCGCTCGACGCGTTGTCGGCGACGGTGTCACCGAACGAGATGTCCCAGTTGGCGATGCGGCTGTCGACGATCTCCAGCGCCGGGGTCGCGTACTCGACCGCGTCGCGGGCGAGGGCGACGTCGACGTCCTCGACGTCGAGGTCGGCGCCGAGCACGAACGCCAGCTCGGCCTCCGCCTTCGGCTGTAACAACCATCCTGGCGGGACGCGCCCGTCCTCGCCGACCTCCATGTCGTCGAACAGCACCCCGAAGTCGGGCTGGTGCACGCCGAGCTGCTGCTGCACCGCTTCCGACGTGAGACCGATCTTGCGGCCGACCACCGTCGCACCCGCCGCGAGACGACGTTCGGTGCCGATCCGCTGCACGGTGTAGGCCAGCGCGATGTCATCGCGCCCGATCAGGTCCCGGACCGGCGCGCACGGCACCGCCGTCGCGGCCGCGGTCTCCAGCCGTGCCGCGGCCCGCTGTGCGCTATCGGTCATCACGTCGGCGTTCGCGTTCATGTCGGCCAGCATGCCGGATCGACCGGCCAAACGCCGAGGGCGGTGTTCCGGTCACCGGAACATCAGCGCTTCGCGCGGCGGCCTGTCGGCTGGAACTGCCGCACCATGTCCACCATGCGGTCGGCGACCTCGTCGAACGGGATGTAGCCCATGCCGGAAAGCACCAGGCCACCGACGAACGCCATCGTCACCGAGTTCACCGCCTCGGGCGGCAACGACCCGAGCGCGCGCGACAGCGACTTGGCCATCTCGGTGCCTATCTCGTCCCTGAGCCGCGTGACCTCGGGGTCGTCGCCGAGCAACGCGGTGGTGCATGCCCGGCTGAGTTCCGGTTCGTCCGCGAAGACGTCGGTGATGCGCCGAACCATGTCGTGCAGGTCGGTGTCGTCGGTGAACGACGACGTGACGTCTTGGATCCGCCGCCACACCACCGAGCTGATGAGGTGGTCCTTCGACGAGAAGTAGGTATAGGCGGTCGCGGGCGAGACGTCGGCCCGCCGCGCGACCGAGCGCACCGACAACTCCCCGTACTCGACGGCGCGGATTTCCTCGAGTGCGGCGTCGAGCAGTCGCTGGACGGTGTCCGCCCTGCGACCGCCGACGATTCGGCGAACCGGCTCCATGCCATTGATCGTAACCGCGCGTGCGCGGGACGCCGCCGCGACGCGCGCCGGTGACGGGGCGCCGTGCCCGCACGGCGTCAGCGCGCCTGGCTGAACAGGGCAGGGAAGATCCGCATCGCCTGCTCGCGGCTGAGCGTGCGGAACCGTGCCTCCGCCTCGACCAGCGCGGACTCCGGGTCCGACATCGTGGCGATGGCGCCCGTGGCGAGGGCGTGACCGTCCTCGACGCTGACGACCCTCGCCCAGATCCGCAGCGGCACATCCAGCGGTACCGGTTTGCGGTACCGCACCGTCAGGTCCGTCGTGGGGCCCGCGTTGCCCGCCGCGGCGGCCGCGTGTCCGAGGATCTGGTCCAGGAGGAGCGCGCTGATCCCGCCGTGCGTGGACATCGGCGGCCCCTCGTGCGTCAGCCCGAGCGTGCAGCGGCCCTCGACCCGCTCGCCGTCGGTGAAGTACTCCACCGGCGGCGCGCTGGGATGTCCCTCGCCGATGACCGGGTTGAACATCCGCTTCCCGCCGATGAGGTCGTCGACGGACGCGGGCTGCTGCGGCTTACGTTGCCGTTCGCGCAGCGTCGCCGTCACGGATTCGACGTCGATAGCGGCCTGTTCCAGGACGTCGACCGGTACCTCGGTGCGGATCGACGTCTCGGTCAGCTCTCGTAGCCGCGCGCCAAGGGCGGCGACGGCCTCCCGGCGGCGCCGAAGTTCGGGGGTGTCCTCGGGTGCGGTGAAGCCCGCCTCGCGCGCACCCGGCACGCCACGGTGCGACTCGCGGCCCGCTGGCTCAGCCACGGGCCCTCCCCGCGGCGTGGCGTCCAGCGCGCCTGCCGAAGAACGACCCCTCACCCAGCTGGAGGCCGGAGCAGTAGCCCTGACCGTCCTGGGCGATGTTCGACGCGCAGGCGCCCGCCGCGTAGAGCCCGCCGATGACGGACCCGTCGCCGCGGCGCACCTGTCCGTCGGCGGTCACGCTCATCCCGCCGAGCGTGAACCCGGCGTACAGCGCGGTGCCCAGGCTCAGGTTGTAGGCGGCCCACGGGCCGACGTCCTGCGGCGCCAGCCAGTCGGGGTGCTTGTGGAAGTCCGGGTCCTCGCCCCGCGCGGCATGGTCGTTGTAGCGCGCCAGGGTCGCCGCCAGCGCGCCGTCCGGCAGCCCGAGCCCGCGCTCCATCTCCTCGACGGTCTCCCAGCCGTCGATGAACGGCACCAGGGACATCGACGGATGATCGGCGTGTTCGCTGTCCACGATGAGATACGCCGTCGCGTCGGGCTGGTGCATCACGTGGTACGACGTGCGCGCGTGGTAGCTGTCCTCGGCGACGAACCGACGTCCTTCCTTGTTCACGATCAGCCCGGTCACCAGCGTCGCTGGCGGGTAGAACGGAGCGGTGATGAACGGCTCGGCCATGTGCTCCAACTCGGCGCCCACGGACATCCCAAGGCGAATGCCGAGCCCGTCGTCGTACGTCGAGCCGAGCGTGAACAGCTTCGACCCGAGCGCGGGCGTGTGCTCGGCGACCATGTCCGGGTTCATCACGAATCCCCCGGCCGCGATCACCGCGGCCGGTGTCCGCACGACACCGGTCTCCTGGAACGACCGCCACGCCAGCCCGGCCACCTCGCCAGCGGCGTCCGTGATCAGGTTGGTCGCGCCGGTCTCGTACCAGACGTCGACGCCCGCCTCGTCCATCCGGTCGCGCAGCAGGTCCACCACGAGCTTGGCGCCGTCGGTGTCGCCGGGCACCGGCACCTTGTGCCCGCGTGGCGCGGGTGTCGCCGCGTCCAGATACGGCCAGACCTTCTCGTTGCCGGTGTACATCAGCCCTTCCGTACCCGGCTGGATGACGGCCTTCTCGGCGAAATAGGAGCGTTCGAACTCGAAGCCCAGCGCCTCAAGCCAGTCGAAGTGCTCCACCGAGCCTTCGCAGTAGGCGCGGATCTTGTCGTGGTCGGGGTCGAGCGAATTCGCGACCAGGTACCGGTACATCTCTTCTGGCGAGTCGTCGTGCCCGGTCGCCTTCTGCACGGCGGTGCCGCCGCCGAGGTAGAAGTGCCCGCCCGCCATGGCCGTCGTACCGCCATGCGCGGCGGCCCGTTCCAGCACCAGCACCCGCGCGCCCGCCCGTGCCGCCTCGAGCGCCGCGCAGCCGCCGGCGATGCCGAAGCCGACGACCACGACGTCGTAGGACTCGGTGTCGGCGGTCAGCACCGAGGTGTCGAGGACGTCGGGCACCGCCGTGCCGGAGGGCCGCTCGGTCATTCGTTGTCTCCTTCAGCGGTCAGTTCGAGCTTGCCTGCCAGTCTGTCCAGATAGGACACGACGTCGGCCTCGGATTTGTCGGGCACGCCCCAGATCAGCTCGTCGACACCCAACTCGTGCCAGGTCGCGAGCTGCTCCGGCGTCGGCTTCGCGGCGACCAACACGTGTACCTGGGGGCGCCCGGAGCGTCCCGCGTCCGCCCACGCCTCGCGAAGCGCGTCGACCTTCGGGGTGATGTCCTGCTCGTACGGGGTCGTCATCCAGCCGTCGGCGTTACGTGCGATCCAGCGGAACGTCTTCGGCCCGCCTCCCGCGCCGATGACCAGCGGGATGTGCGGCTGCACCGGCTTCGGGTACGCCCACGACGGGCCGAACGACACGTACTCCCCGGCGTAGGAGGCTTCCTCCTGCGTCCACAGCGCCCGCATCGCCTCGACGTACTCGCGCAGCACGGTGCGACGTCGATCCGCTGGCACGTGGTGGTCTGCGAGTTCGTCGGTGTTCCAGCCGAACCCGGCACCGAGCGTCACGCGGCCACCGGAAAGGTGGTCGAGCGTGGCGATGGACTTGGCCAGCGTGATCGGGTCGGACTCCACCGGCAGCGCCACCGCCGTGGCGAGCCGGATCCGGCTGGTGACAGCGGCCGCGGTCGCCAGCGACACCCAGGGGTCGAGGGTGCGCAGGTAGCGGTCGTCGGGCAGCGTCGCGTCGCCGGTGCCGGGGTGGACGGCTTCCCGCTTCACGGGGATGTGGGTGTGCTCGGGCACGTAGATCGTGTCGAAGCCGCGTGCCTCGGCCGCGGCGGCGAGCGCGGCGGGCGTGATGCCGCGATCCGATGTGAACAGGACGACGCCGTGGCGCATGGCACTATCCTCGCTCAGGGTCGCTGGGGTTTGACAGGGCTGCGTGCTGGTCATGCGCCGGACTTCCGTGCGGCCTTCCCGATGGCGTCCTCGACGACGGTGTTGAGCCGGGCGCCGTTCTGCCACCCCGTGTAGTGGCTGAGGAAGATCACGATCTCGCGCAGTTCGACGTCGGACAGCTCACCGTTGGCGTGCGCCGCGGGCACCTGGATGCCGAGGACGTCGGCGGCACCGGTCGCGGTGAGCACCCCGATCAGCAGCAGTCGCCGGTCGCGATCGGAGAGCCCCGGCCGGTTCCAGATGTCGGCGAAGAGATGGTCGACGGTGTAGCGGAAGAAGTCGCCGTCGCCGTCGGACATCTCGAAGCCGTACACCTGCTCCATCCGCCGCAGTCCGCGACGCCGGGTCTCGGGCAACTCGTCGAATTCGCTCACGCGTCCTCCCGCGTTGGTAGTCCCAGCCCTGCCGCCAGCCGGTCGAGCGCGTGACGCGCCAGCGGCACGTCGACACCGAGGTCGTCGGCCAGCCCGATCGCGAACCGCAGGTCCTTCTCCCCCAGCGCCCGCACATGGTCGAACACCCCGTACCAGAAGTCGTCCGGGTCGAGCGGTGCCGTGGTCGGGCGGTGCATGATCGAGCCGGGCCCGCCGGTGATCGTGTCGGTGTGCCGGACGACGCTGCCCAGCTCCAGCAGGTCGAGCCCGGCGGCCTCGGCGAGCCGTTGGGCCTCGGTGGCCGCGGTGAAGGCGATGAAGTGCAACAGGTTGCGGGCCAGCTTCATCCTGGTGCCCGCCCCGATCGGCCCAGCGTGCACGACCTTGCCCGCCATCGCGTCGAATACCGGGCGACACGCGTCGACGGCGTCCTCGCTACCCCCGGCCATGATCGCCAGCGTGCCGTCCGCCGCGCCCATGGCGCCGCCGCTGACCGGCGCGTCCACGACCCGCACGCCGTGGCGGGCCGCGGTGTCGGCCAGCGCGTCTGGGGTGTCCGGTGCGACCGTGGAGTGGATCGCGACGGTCAGCCCGTCCCGCGCACCGCCGATGGCCTCGCCAAGCACGTCGCGCACCTGGTCGTCGTCGCGCACCATCACGCACAGGACGTCGACCCGGCCCGCGAGCTCCGCGACACTCCCAGCGGTCTCGGCACCCGCGCCGACCAGCTCGGTGACCGGTTCGGCCACGACGTCGAACACCACCACGTCCAGCTCCGATGCCGCCAGCCGCAGCGCCATCGGCTTGCCGATGGCGCCGAGCCCGACGAAACCGACGACTGGCGTCACGGCCGGAACACCTGGCCGCCGTCGACCGCGAGGATCTGCCCCGTCACCCAGGCCGCGTCGTCCGAGAGCAGGTACAGGCACGCGCCGACCATGTCCTCCGGCTGACCCATCCGCTTGATCGCCAGGCCGTTGACGAGATCCGTGGCGGCGTCACCGACCTGGGACCTGGTCGCGGCGGTGTCGGTGGGGCCGGGGGCGATGGCGTTGACCCTGATCCCCATCCCGCCCAGCTCGTGCGCCAGCTGCTGGGTGAGGCCGTTGATGCCCGCCTTCGCGAGGCCGTAGAAGCCGGAGTACAGGTAGGCGGCGGTGGAGCTCTGGTTGACGATCGCTCCCCCGCCGCGCTGCCGCATGTGCGGGTACACCGCTCTGGTGACGACCAGCGCGCCGTCCATGTTCACCGACATGAACTTGCGGTAGTAGTCCCAGTCAACGGTGATCAGCAGGTCGAACGCCATGTCGCCGTAGATCGCGGCGTTGTTGACCAGCAGGTCGATGCCGCCGTACGCCTCGACCGTCTCGGCCGCCATCGCCGCCGCCGACTCCGGCGAGGAGACGTCGCAGCGCACGAACCGCGCGGTGCCGCCGGCCGTCTCGATGTCCTTGACGACGACGTCGCCCGCGTCCTCTTTGACGTCGGCGACCACGACCGACGCGCCCTCGGCGGCCAGCGCCGTCGCGTACGCCGCGCCGATGCCCTGTGCCGCGCCGGTGACGACCGCGACCTTGTCGGCGAACCTGCCCTGTGCGCCCACGTCGTTCCTCTCGCTCATCAGCAGCCCTCGGCGAGGACCTTGGTCTCGAGGTACTCCTCGAACCCGGCGACACCCATCTCGCGGCCGATGCCGGACTGCTTGTAGCCGCCGAACGGCGCGTCGGCGCAGAACCACACCCCACCGTTGACCGAGAGCGTGCCGGTGCGGACGCGCGCGGCGACCGCCTTCGCGCGTTCCGGCGAGCCGGAGTTGACCGCACCCGAGAGCCCGTACGGCGAGTCGTTGGCGATCCGCACCGCGTCGTCGTCGCCGTCGTGCGGAATCACGACCAGCACCGGGCCGAAGATCTCCTCCCGCGCCACTCGCGCGGAGTTGTCGAGGCCGGTGATGACGGTGGGCTGGATCCAGTAGCCGCCCGCGAGCTCGCCGTCCTTGTGGTCGACGTCGCCGCCGGTCGCGAACCGGCCGCCTTCAGTGCGTGCGAGGTCCAGGTACTCCGCGACACGGTCGCGCTGGACCGCCGAGATGACCGGACCGCACACGGTGGCGGGATCGGCGGGGTCCCCGGTGCCGATCGAGGACATCGTGGCCGCCGCGATCTCCACCGCCTCGTCGTAGCGGTCGCGGGGCACGAGCAGCCGGGTGGTGAGCGCGCAGCCCTGTCCCGCGTGGACACACACGCTGAACGCGGCGGTGCCGACCGCGGTGTCGAAGTCCGCGTCGTCGAGCACGATCGCCGCCGACTTGCCGCCCAGCTCCAGAAACGTCCGCTTCAACGTCGGCGCGGTGGCGGCCATGATCGCCCGTCCGGTCGCCGTTGATCCGGTGAACGACACCAGATCCACGCGTGGATCCGTGGTGAGCAGGGTGGCGACGTCGTTATCGCTCGGTGTGACGACGTTGACCACGCCGGGCGGCATGTCGGTGTGCTCGGCGATCAGTCGCCCGAGTTCGCCGCCGAGCCACGGGGTGTCCGGTGCTGGCTTGAGCACCACGGTGTTGCCGGTCGCGAGCGCGGGCCCGAGCTTGGCCAGGTTGAGCTGGTTCGGGAAGTTCCACGGCGTGATCGCCGCGACGACACCCGTCGGTTCCCGCCGCACGGTGCGGCGGGTGCGGATGCCCATCGGCTCGGCGACGCCGAGGTCGGTCTCCCACTCGTAGGTCTCGGCGAGGTCGACCATCCAGCGGAAGTACTCGACCGGCATGTCGTACTGCGGGCCGGTGGTGAACGCCGAGGGCGCCCCAGCCTCGGCGGTGGTCAGCGCCCGCATCGCGTCGGCGTTGTCGAGCAGCGCCTGGTGCAGTTGGCGCAGGCACCGCAGGCGGAGGTCGACGTCGGTGGACCAGTCCGTCTCGTCGAAGGCGCGGCGGGCGGCGGCGATCGCGCTCTCGACGTCGGCGGCGGTGGCATCGGGTGCCTGCCCGATCTCCCGCCCCGTGGCCGGGTTACGGATCGCGTAGCTTCCTCGGTCGCTTGCCGCGCCGAGCTTGCCGTCGATCAGCAGCTGCGGCGGCGGGTTCGTCGGTGTCCTCGGTGTGCTCACGGTGCCTCCTGGGTGACGAACTCGCCCGCCTCGACCGGCGGCGGCCACACCGTCGACGGCAGATCGGCGAGCCGGTAGTGGCCTGGCTGGTCCATGCTGTTCTGCGACATCCGGTCCCGCAGCGCTCGCGGGGCCTTGCCCGCCTGCAGGATCGCCATGAAGGTGTGCGCGGTCGAACCGAGGTCGAACCAGTCCCGCTGCCACGCGAAGCACAGCTGACCGTCATCGTCGCGGCCGATGCCGAACCAGCTGCCGCCGATGCCGGTGATCTGGTACTCCTCGCCGTGCTCGTCGAGGACGCCGCTCTTCTGCTTCCAGAAGCCGATGACCATGTCGTTGACGTCGTCGGTGACCGTGGCGACGTAGTCGTAATGCCAGCCGTCGAGGCCCGCCATCTCGGTGCCGAGCGCGTAGTCGCGGATCTCGTCCCTGCCGACCGCCATGAAGTGCTCGTCCGGGGTGTACATCCAGCCGTAGGTGGCGTCGGCGGCGTAGAACTCGGCCAGCTGGCCCCAGTTCCCGTCCCGTTCCGCGACGCGGTTCGCCTCCAGCCAGCGCGCCCAGAACTCGTCCAGCTCGGCGCGGGTTGCCACAGCCATCAACGCATCCTCTCGATTAGTCCTCGATGGCGAGCGCCATCGTGGGGCAGTACTTCACCGCGGCCGCCACCTCGGGCCGCCGCGACTCGTCGGGATGGGAGTCGAGGATCCGGACCTGGTTGGTGTCCTTGTCATAGGCGAACACCTCGGGAGCCTCGACCTCGCACATCGCGTGCCCCTGGCAGAGGTCGTAGTCGGCACTGACACGCATCACCGCTCACCTCCCCGCACGCCGCCGGTAGCGCACCCGGCAGGGTTGTTCGAGTTGGATGACCATCTTCGAGCAGTCGTCGCGATAGGACTCGGACGGCTGCGACATCTCGAATTCGTAGTCCCGCAGCAGCACCGAGAAGATCGCCTTCAGCTGCATCATGGCGAACGCCGATCCGACGCAGCGGTGCCGTCCGGCGCCGAACGGGATCCATGTCCACCGGTTCAGCAGGTCCTCCTGCCTCGGGTCGACATAACGACCCGGGTCGAACGCCTCGGGGTCCGGGAAGTCGTCCGCGATCCGGTTCGACACCCTCGGTGTCGCGCCGACCATCGCGCCCGCCGGGATGAGGTGGTCGCCGAACCGCACGTCCTGTTTGGCCACCCGCAGCAGCAGGATCAACGGCGGGTGCAGCCGCAGTGTCTCCTTGATCACCGACTCCAGCCGGGGAATCGACCGCAACGCCTGGAAGGACACCTCGGCGCCGTCGGCGTAGATCTCGTCCAGTTCCGCGACGACATCGGTCATCGTGTCCGGGTGGCGCATCAGCTCGATCAACGCCCATGCCGCGGTGCCAGAGCTGGTGTGGTGCCCGGCGAACATCATCGAGATGAACATGCCGGTGATCTCGTCGGCGGAGAACTGCGGCTCGCCGTCGTCGCCGCGCAGCGAGATCAGCACGTCGAGCAGGTCGCGCTCCTCCTTCGGCACGGAGCCGCGGGCGGAACGCCGGTCCATGATGTCCTGGACAAGCCCCACCAACGCCAGCCTCGCCTCGTCGCGCCTGCGGAAGCTGTCGATGTCGGCGTAGGGGTCGACGAACGCGAGCGCGTCCGTCCCGCGCTCCAGCTCGTGGTAGTGGTGCGCGAACCGGGAGTCCAGCTCCTCCCGGAACGACGCGCCGATCAGGCAGGACGACGTCGTGTAGATGGTCAGCTCGGCGAAGAAGTCCAGCAGGTCGATCTCGCCCTCGTCGCCCCAGTCGGCGACCATCCGGTTGACCTCGCGCTCGATGGTCGCGGCGTGGCCCTTCATCTGCTCGCCCCGGAGGGACTGGTTCTTCAGCATCTCCTTGCGCCGCTCCGGTGAGGCGTCGAAGACGACACCCTTGCCGAAGATCGGCGTCATGAACGGGTACGCCTCGCCCTGGTCCAACACCTCGTCCGGCGCGCGGAAGAACGTCTCGTTCAGCTCGGCGCCACTGACCAGCGCCACATCCTTGTCCGCGAGCCGGAACCGACCGAGGTCGCCGCACTCGTCGCGCACCCGGTGCAGCAGCGCGATCGGGTCGGTGCGCAGTTCCCGCAGGTGACCGTGCGGGTCATCGGGGAAGAGCCGGGACACCTCGGGGACGTCGTCGAGCGACGCGCTCGGGCTCCCCGCGACGGAGTCCACCGAGTCCACGCTGTCGATGCTGCTCACTTCTCCTCCACGACCATGGTCGAACGTCCGACTGGACACGTGTCCAGATTAGAACATGTTCTGATTTTTAGCAAGGAGCGCTGCCGCGCGAGATCGAGCCGCGCTCGCCGGCCCAGCGTCACCCGATCAGCCCGCTTGACGCCCGTTAGGACAACATTTCCGCCGGATATGTCCGTTTCCCTTGTCCTAACGGGCGTGAAGCGCTCCCCAGTGGCCTACGGCTGGCACACCCGGCACGGCGTCAGGTCGGCCGCGTGCTCCCCCGCCGGGTGCAGGTCGTCGCGGTGCGCGATGAGCGCGCAGTCGCGGCGGTGCAGCGTGGTGCCGTCCCCCGCGGTGACCGCCACCCCGGCGTCGTCCGCGACGGTCGCGGCACGCGACGTCACGTCGGCCAGCACGAGCAGCGTGTCCGCGAGCCGCCGGGACGACTCGCGGCCGTCGTCGGCAATGCGGGCCAGCCACGCACCGAAGTAGAGGAAGCCACCGCAGAACGTCAATCCGAGCCCGAACAGCCCGCCGGAGACCAGATACGAGATCTGGTCGTACTGGTACGGCGTGTTGGCAGCGCCGTACCAACCGAGCGCGATCACGACCAGCCCGAGCGGCAACAGGATCGCACCCGCCCAGAACAGCACCACCTGCAACAGCCGGTAGTGGCTGTTCCGCAACGGGGCGGCGCCCGAGCGACTGGCCGCGCGGGGCAGCGCCATGGTCGCGGTGCTCCCGGACGTCGAATGCGTGGCATTCGTGGAAACCGTCGATGTCATGGCTCAGACCTTTCTGAGATCGGGCAGTCCACTGCGGAGGCCGTGCGGGCAGGTGGCGCCGCCACCCAGTGCGAGCGCGCCGAGTTTGCGCAGATACGCACCAGCGAGCGCGGCCAGCGCGAGGGCGCCGAACAGCAGCGCCCCGGGAATCGAGAACAGCGGCGGCAATCCGGCGGATGCCCGCTGGGGTTCGGCGTTGGCGACGGCCGGCGCGGGCGGCCCACTGGCCGACGCGGGCGCGGACGCGCTAGCCGTGTCCGAGCCCGCGGCGGGTGGGGTGCCGCCAGCGGTGCCGACGTCCGCGGGTGGCTCCGCGGCGGGCGGCCCACCGACGTCGGGGCTGGGCAGCGCGATGTCGATGCCCTGGACGGTGTCGACCGCGCTTGCGGCCGTCCCGAGATGGATGACGAACCGGGGCGCGAGCTTCAGCGCCGCGCCCAGCAGGCTCTTCAGCTCGCCCGCTTCGTCGGGCAGTTGGTTGATGAGCTCGGCCAGCAGGTCGAGTGGCAGCGCGTCGAGCCGGTCGCGTAACGCCGCGGTGTCGACGTCGACGATCAGCCCCTCCGAGACGCTGGACGCCTTGTCGCCGCTGACGTTCCTGTCCGGTTTCGGCGCCGTGATCGCCACCCCGAGCTCCTCCAGCAGCTTGCCGGGATCGTCGGGCAGCCCCGGGAGGCGCACCCGCTTGCCCGCCGCGGTGACGCCGTCGGGACCGACCGTGAACTCCTGACCCAGAACGCGTAGCGTGCCGTAGCTGGCGCGACCGGACGACCTGCCCTTGTCGCCGTCGCTGCCGCTGGCGGCGGTGGCGGTGACGCCCGACAGCGTGATGAGGCCGCCCAGCAGCCGCGTGTCGCTGAGCTGCGCCCGCGACGTGGTGACGACGTCGCCGCCGGACCGCGTCGTCTCGCTGGTGGCGATGTAGCCGCCGACGTCCACAAGCGCCTCCAACCGCGGCGGGATCTGGCACTCACCTGCCTCGTCGCCCTGCTCGGGTTCCGCCGACGTCCGCTCCTTGAGCTTCGGCAACCCGGGCTCGCCAGGAAGCCCCGGCAGCTCCGGACGCTGGTCGTCGTCACCCGAGCCCCGCGGCTCGACCTCGCAGTTGGAGGAGTACCCCGCCCGCGCGACCGTGCGGTCAGCGGTGGCGCTGGTGCGCATCACCGTGCCGGGCATCGGTTCGTCCGACTCGCGCCTCGGCCCCGACGGGTGGCTCGAGTTCACCTGCAACGGATACCCGTCGCCGGCGATCGGCTCGGCCAGCTCCGGCGGGATCCCGAAGTTCTCGATGACGGTGCGGAAGCCCTCCCCCATGAAGTCACCGGGCCACAGGAAACTGGCACGACCCCGCGAGATCGAGCTGTCCGCTTCCACGGTGGCGTAGCCGAGCATCAACCGCAGCTGCGGGGTGGCCGGCACCGGGATCGTCGGCTCGTAGACGTCGATCTGGACCGGGCTGGCCGAAGCCGTGGCGCTGTATCCGCTGAAGCCGGGCTCGTCGGCGCGCGCGGGCAGCATTCCGCCCGCCAGGCCCAGGGCGAGTATGACTAAAGACGTCTTCAGCACGGGTCGTCTCACGCCGCACCTCCCAGGATGACGTCGACCATCGTGTCGCGGATCTCGTCGGGTTCCCCGGTGGCGATCACGCGGCCGCCGGACATGACGGCGACGTAGTCGGCCACTCGCAGCGCGATGGTGGCGAACTGCTCGATGCACAGGATCGAGACACCGCTCGCGGCGATCGCGGCGACGATCTCGTACAGCTCGTCGACGACGAGCGGAGCGAGGCCCATCGACAGCTCGTCGAGCAGCAGCAGCGCGGGATCCGACGCGAGTGCGCGGGACATCGCCAGCATCTGCTGTTCCCCGCCGGAGAGGGTGCCCGCCAGCTGCGATCGACGTTCGCGCAGCCGGGGGAAATGGTCGTAGGCGACGTCGAGCACGGCGTCGGTGGCGACCCCGGCGTAGGAGACGAGTCGCAGATTCTCCTCGACGGTCAGGTTCGGAAACACCGCACGGCCTTCCGGGATCGTGCAGAGCCCGAGCCGCGCGAGCTCCTCCGGTCCCGCGTTGGCCACGTGCACGCCGCCGAGGTGCAGGTCGCCCCGCGTCGGTCGTTTCTGCCCGCTGACGCACTTGATGAGCGTGGACTTGCCCGCGCCGTTCGGGCCGAGCAATGCGACGACGGCGCCCTTCGGCACCCGCAGGTCGACCCCCCGCAGCACCTCGATCCGCCCGTACGCCGCGTGCAGGTCGATGACCTCGAGCATCGGGACGTCCATGTCACATCACCCGCTCCGTGTCGGCGTCACCGAGGTAGGCCCGCCGAACGGCGGGATCGTCCCGGATCTCGGCGGGCGTGCCCGTCGCGATGACTCGGCCGAAGTCGAGCGCGTGGATCTCGTCGCACACCGACATGACCAGCGCCATGTCGTGCTCGACCATGAGCACGCCCCGTCCTTCGGCGGCGAGCTCACGCAGCAGCGCGCCGAACGCGGTCGTCTCGGTCTCGTTCAGTCCCGACGACGGTTCGTCGAGCAGCAGCAGTCTCGGGTCGGCCGCGAGGCAGCGCGCCAGTTCCAGCAGCCGCGCCGTCCCGGTGGGGATGGCGTCCGCGCGCTCGTCTGCGTAATGGGCGAGGCCGACGCGGTCCAGCAGCGCGTCGACCCGCGCCTCCCGCGACCGGCGCCACGGGGTGAGCAGCCCGCTCAGGCCGTGGTGGATGTCCACGGCGGCGCGCACATTGTCGGCGACGGACAGCGATCCGAACGCCTCCAGCCGCTGGAAGGTACGGCCCATGCCGCGCTTGGCGCGTCGATGCACCGGGGTGGACGTGACGTCGCGGCCACGGAACCGGACCCTGCCCGAGGTGGGCCGTTGCAACCCGCTGATGACGTTGAAGCACGTCGTCTTGCCCGCCCCGTTCGGCCCGATCAGCCCGATGACGCGTCCGGCGCTCGCGGTGAAGCTGGCGTGGTCCACCGCGGTCACGCCACCGAACCGGACGACGACGTCGTCGACCTCAAGAAGTGACATGCGCGGGCACCTCCCCCGTGGCATCGGCGTCCCGTGTGGCCTCGGCGTCCCGTGTGGCTTCGACGTCCACATCGGACTCGCGCGTCGCGACGGCGCGTACCGCCCTGCCCAGGGCGAACAGCCGGTTGGCAAGCCCGTTGGGGTCGCGGCCGAGCGCGACCGCGCCGAAGCCGACCAGCGCGAAGATCAGACCGGCGAGCGACGGGTTGCCGCTTTGCAGCACCGGCAGCAACATCAGCCCGACACCGCCGAGCACCGCACCGGTCACCGACGTCACGCCGAAGACGACCGCGAGCAGCAGCAACGGCAGGCTCGCCAGCACCTGGAAGTCGGACGCGCCGATGGTGCCACGCAGCCCCGCGAACAGCCCGCCCGCGAGCCCGGCCATCCCCGCCGACAGCGCGAACAACCCGACCCGGAACCAGCGGGTGTCGAGCCCGAGCGTGCCGCAGGCGGCGGGGCTGTCCCGCATGGCGATGAGCAGCCTGCCGATGGCGCCGCGCCGCAGCGCGAGCAGGGCGAGCGCCATGAGCACCAGGAAGATCGTCATGACGAGGACGTAACGGCCGAGCGAGGAGAACGACGTCCCGAGGATGGTCAGGCGCTCGGCGTCGAGCGAGCCGTTGGTGCCGAACGCGATTCCGGTCTGGAACACCATCTTGTCCATGAGCAGGCCGAACGCCAGCGTCGACAGCGCGAGGTAGAGCCCGGTCAGCCGCAGCACCGGGACGGCGACGGCGGCGCCGACCAGCGCGGCGACCAGCGCCGACACCGCCAGCCCTGACAGCGTCGGCTCGTCGAGCTTGGCGTAGACGAGGGCCCCGATACCGGCGAAGGTGAACTGCGCCAGCGACACGTGGCCGCCGTAGCCGGTGAGCAGCACGAGCGAGAGCATGACCATGGCGTAGGTCGCGGCCATGCCGACCAGCAGCAGGCTGCTGTCGGACAGCACCGTCACCAGCAGCGCGACCATCACGAGGAGCCCGAGCGCCGCGCCGAGTTGCCTCCTTCGGGACGGCAGTGGGGCCGACACGATGCCCTTGACCTGCCCGACCCGCAGCTGCGCCTGCGGCATGAGCACGATGACCGCGAACAGGAACAGCGCGGGCATCGCCGAGCGAACACCCGACAGCAGACCGTCGGACGGCAGGTACGCGACCGCGTACGACTGCAGGACGCCGAGCCCCATCGCCCCGACGAGGGTCAGCGGCAGACTCCGCAACCTGCCGAGCATCGCGGCGGCGTAGGCGTTGATGACGAGCAGTGTCAAGTCGTAATAGGACAGTCCGACGACCGGTGTCAGCAGGATGCCACCGAGCGCGGCCAGCGACGTGCCGATGGCCCACGACAGGCCAGCCACGCGGTCGGGCTTGCCTCCGAAGTACTTGAGGAGTTCGGGGTTGTCGACGGCGGCGCGCATGGCGGTGCCGATCCTGGTCTTGGTCAGCAGCCCATACAGCAGCAGCGCGACCACACCCGCGAGCACGACCGTGATCGACTGGTGCGCGGTGACGTAGGTGCTGCCCACCTGGAAGCCGCTGTCGCTGAAGAACGGGGGCAGCGTCCGCGTCGCGGGCGGCCACACCTGCGTGGCCAGACCGATGCAGCCGACGAGCAGCCCGACCGTCACGACCAACGACACGCTGACCGGTCCCTCGCCGAGGCCGCGCGTCACGAACCGCTGGATCGCCCACCCGGTCGCGGGTGCGACGACACCGAGCACCAGCACGAGCGCCAGCCACGTCGGCAGGCCCTGCCGCTGGCTGAAGTCCCAGAAGATGAAGGCCATGACCATCCCGAGCGCGCCGTGCGCGAGGTTGAACACCCGAGTCGTCGTGTAGGTCAGCACCAACCCGCTCGCGGCGATGGCGTAGGCCGCTCCGGTGAACAGCCCGAGGATGGTGAACGAGACGACGCTGTCCATGCTCAGGCTCCACTACCCGCGGCGAGGGACCACTTCGGCGGACGCGTCATGTGTGCTCACTCCGATCGGATCGCCCCATTGCCAGATCCAAACCTGGACAGGTGTCTGATCATATGGCTAGATTATCGTCGTGTCGAGTATCACAGTGAACTTTCGATGAGAGCGCAGCCCGTGTCCCCACCGTGAGGAGTCACCATTGTCTGGGTTGTCCGGCGCCACGCGCGTCCCCCGCAGGCTGGTCCCACCTCGGCGCAGGCTGATCGCCGCCATCGGCGGCGTGATGCTGCTGCTCGCCGCGGCGTGTGGCTCCCAGCTCGATCCCGCCACCGTCGCCCGCGCCAACGGCACCGCTCTCGACGGCCAGGCCGCCGCACCAGGCGATCCAGCGGACGTCGGTGGCGGGCCGACGGACGTCGGCACGGGCACCGGCACCGGCGGCGGAGACGCGTCGGACAACGCTGCGGCAGGCGCCACCGGGACCAACGGTTCCGCCCCCACGACCGGTGACCTCGCCGGGTCGGGCGAGAACGCGGCGACCGGATCGGGGTCGGCGGCGAGCTGTGACGGCTTCACGAACCAGACCGGCATCACCGACGACACGATCACCGTCGCCAACGTCGCCGACATCTCGGGCCCGGTCCCTGGGCTGTTCGAATCCGCGCAGCAGTCGGCACGCGCCTACGCCGCGTACTTCAACGCCAGCAACCCGAAAGGCATCTGCGGGCGCGAGCTGAATGTGCTGACGATGGACGGCCGGACGGAGACCGCGGGCGATCAGCAGGCCTACACCCGTGCCTGCGACGAGGCGTTCGCCGCGGTCGGTTCGATGGTGGCCGACGACTCCGGCGGCGCGAAGGCCGCGGCGTCCTGCGGGCTGCCCGACATGCGGTCGCTGACGACGTCACCCGCGCGCCGGGCCTGCCAGACCTGCTTCAGCGCCTACTCGATCGCACCGAACCTGGTGCCGGCGGCGATCCCGAACTTCATCGAGAAGAAGGAACCAGGCGTCACCGATCACGCCGCCGTGCTGTACGTGACGGTGCGGTCGGCCGAGGTCAACGCCCGGTCGTACAAGACGGCGTACGAGAAGAGCGGGTTCACCGTCGACTACTTCCAGGGCATCGACCCGTCCGAGTTCAATTACGCGCCGTATGTCCAGCAGATGAAGGACAAGGGCATCAGGATGGTGCAGTACTTCGGCCCGTACCAGTACACCGTGCGGTTGCAGCAGGCAATGCGCCAGCAGGACTACAAGCCCGACATCTTCCTGCAGGACCCCACCATCTACACCGACAAATACGTCGAGCAAGCGGGCGACGACGGCAACGGCTCCATCGTCTATACGACGAACGACTTGTTCAGCAACATGAACAACAAGGAGATGAAGCTCTACCGTGCCTGGCTGAATCAGGTCGACCCCAACGCGGAACCGGACTACTTCGGCCTCTACGCGTGGTCAGCGACCCGACTGTTCGTGGAGAAAGCGGTCGCCCTCGGCGGGAAGCTGAACCGGAAGTCGATGGTGCGGGCACTGTCGAAGGTCAAGGACTGGACCAGCAACGGACTGCACACCGGCATGGCGGTCGGCCCCAAGCGGACGTCGCCGTGCGCGGCCTTCATCCAGCTGAACAACCGCAAGTGGCGCAAGATCTCCCCGAAGGACTACCTCTGCGGCCCGCTGATTAACACCGGCGTCGGGGGCTAACCCCGCCCCCGACGCCGTGTCCCCCCGCTCTCGATGCCGTGTTCCTCACACCCGACGTCGAGACCGGTGGATGATCTCGAGGACGGCCACCGCGATCGCACCTGCCAGCACGTGCATCAGCCCGAGCGAGACGAGGGTCGCGGTGTCGGTCTCGGCCATAGCCGGCCCCGCGATGGTGAGCAGTGCCAGCACGGCGGCGACCACCTGCGCCACCCGCAGCACCGGTCGCCACCAGCGCGACACCAGAACCGCCAGTGCGGTACCGATGGCCAGCGGCGCCGCCGCAGAGATGATGACATCGACCGCGGCGATCTGGGTGGGATTCCCGTTGTCGATGAGCAGGAACGATGCCCCCGCGGCCTTGCCGACGAGATACACGACGAGGTTGGCCACGACCGACACGATCACACCCGCGGCGATCGCCTGCCACCAGGTCATGCGCTCGGCAAGAGGGGACTGACTTGACGCTGTCGCTGTATTAACCATGATCACAGCGTTCAACTTCAAGTAAGGTCGAGGTCAATGCGACAGTAGCGTGGATCACACGCGGGTCCACCTCACCCGATCGGACAGCTACACGCCCGGTAGAACCAAATTCCCGCCCGATATGCCCGGTCCTGTTGACACACCGGGCGTGAAGCGAGTCCCAGACCCGGCCCCCGACCTGGCGTCGTCCCGACTGAGATATTCCATATTCAAATATGGCATGACGACGCGGTGCGCTTCGCACCGTGGACTACTGGAGAAAATCACCGCGAGCCAAGCATTTCCGCACGATGTTGCGCGCCCGCATGGAGTCGCTCAACCTCACCGAAACGACACTCGCCGACCGACTCGGCACCTCGCAAACCGCCGTTTCGAACGCGCTGACGGGGCAGACACGTTTCGACGTCTTTAGGACCGAGAGGTACTGCGACGCTCTGGAGTGGCCCGTCGAGGAGTTCCTGCACGAGTACGAGACGACGGCCCCGGGTGTGGCGGGGCCAATCGCCAGCGACGACGAGCCCGCGTCCGACCAGCATGACGCTCCGGAGACAGACTGGGCGTACACGGATCCGGAGGAGAGCCGACGAGCCGAGCAGCTCGGCAAGATCCTGCGACGACTACGCGAGCACGCCGGTCCCGATGGAGGCTCGCTGCGTCAGCAAGTTCTCGCCGATGCCCTCGGCAGGAGCCAGTCCGCCATCACCAAGGCCGAACACGCCACCCGCGCGCTGACCATCGTGGAACTCGAGGCGTTCGCGTGGCACCTCGGCTCGAGCCTCACCGCCGTGTATCGCCAGCTGCGGCGCGAAGCACCCCGGTCGACACGAGACGGCAGCTGAGGGCCGCACGATGCCGAAGTCCAGCGAGACACCGGAATATCAGCGGCTATGCGACCTCCTCAGCCAGCTGCGCAAGGAGGCCGGGGTGACACAAGCCCAACTGGCGAAGCGACTGGGCGTGCCACAGTCCCACGTCAGCAAGTACGAGCACGGGATCCGTCGCCTCGACATGATCGAGGTGCGCCAGGTCATCGACGCCCTCGACGTCAAACCCGGTGCCTTCCTCGCACGCCTCGACCCGAGCTGGCTCGAGACCGAGTAGGCATCCCGGGAACACCTAGACGACCGAAAATAGGTACCCCTTTAGGCATGTTCGGGGATTCGGCATGGGAAGGAATCGACGACCGTGGAGTCATGTTCGACCAGCACCAGAAGCTCCGGGTGGGCCGGGCGAGCATGGCCGACCCCCGGCACACCCGGTTTCCACCTTCGTCCATGACGACGTAAAGGAGGATGGCATGAACACCGTCCGTCGATTTCCCGTCCGCGCCGACCACCTGCACCGCCTGATCGAGCAGGCCCTCGCGGACCTCAGAGACGCGCGCCAGTCCGACGACACCACGACGGCGAAGCTCGCCGTACGCCGGATGAACGCCCTGCTCGACCAGCTGTCCAGGCGGGCGACACCGGCGGACGCCCCGATCGGCGCCTAACGACGCTGCACCGAGTTCACTGGCACTACGTCGTCCATCAGAGGTCGAACACGACGCGAAGGGCGTCATCGACCTCGGACATCTCATGCAGGGCGAGTCGGCCGGCGAACTCGCCCAGCCGCCGCGGGTCGACGGCTCGCGTCTGTTCCACCAGAACACGCGTTGTCTTTCCGTTGATCTCGATCTCCGGCCGGAAGCTCGCTGGGCGCGCACTGGTCGATGTTGGCGCGACAAGCCAGGTAGACAGCAACATCACGTCGGCCTGCACGACAATCGCGTATCGACTTCCCTTCTGCTCGTGCCCCTTCGCATCGCGCGGTGGCTTCAGCCAATACACGTCACCACGCACTGATCTCGTCCATCTCCGATGCGACGGCACGCAGCTCGGCCTGATCATCCGGATCGGCAGCGATATCGGCCGATTCCGCGCGCAACTGTTCGGCACGCAGCTCCCGCCATGCATAGTCGATCGCAGCGGTCACCGCAGCGGATCTGCTGGAGAACCGTTTCGACAGCTCATCAAGCTTGTGCTGCGTCTCGTCGTTAAGACGAATCGTCATAGACTGCGACATACACAAAGTATAACGCCATGTAATACACGACGCACGCTCGCAGTGCCGCAGCCCACCTCACCACGGCACGACGCCGTGCCGGTCGAAGAACGCCCCTGGCAGCTGTTCCGCCGTACACGCGCGCACGATCGCCTCGGCTCCCTCGGCCACGGTCTGCGTGCCGCTGTGGCCGTTGAAGTCGGTCGCGGTGTAGCCCGGATCGACCGCGCACACCTCGACGTCGGGCAGCGCCTTGGCGTACTGGCTGGTCACCATGTTCAACGCCGCTTTGGACGACGGGTAGTGCAGCCCGTGCAGCGTCGACTCGATCCGCGCCGGATCGGTCGTGATGCCGAACGAGCCCATCCCGCTCGACACCATCACCACCCGCGGCGTCTCCGCCTTGCGCAGCAACGGCAGGAAGGCATTGGTGACCCGCATCGGGCCGAGCAGATTCACCCCGAACACGGGCAGGAAGTCCGCGGGCGCCGTCTCCTCGGGTCCGACGAACCGCCCAGCGGTGCCCGCGTTGTTCACCACGACGTCGAGGCGCCCGGATTCCTCGGCAATGCGCCCAGAAGCGGCCGTGACCGACTCGTCCGAGGTGACGTCGAGCGCGACGAGCCGGACGTCGGCGTCCGGCAGCGACTCACCGAGCCGCGCCAGCGCTAGACGCCCGCGTCCCGCATCGCGCGCACCCAGCCACACCGTCCATCCGAGCCCGGCGAGCTGCCGGGTCGTCTCGAATCCCAGTCCCTTGTTGGCCCCGGTCACCAGGGCGATCTTCGCTGTCGTCATGACGTCGAGGCTGCCCACCGCCGCACTGTCGTGGCAGGACCAGCAGACCATGGGACCGCCACTCCTACCCACCCGCGCACGACACCCGGCATCCTGGACAGCGTGAACCGAACGGAGCTGGCCGCGGTCCTGCGCAGGGCGCGGAGCCAGGTGACGCCCGAGCAGGCAGGCCTGCCCGCGGGCCGCCACCGCAGGGTCGCGGGACTGCGCCGCGAAGAAGTCGCGCTGCTGGCGGGCATCAGCGTCGACTACGTCGTCCGGCTCGAACAAGGCCGCAGCAGCAGACCGTCCGACCAGGTGTTGACGTCGCTGGCTCGCGCGCTCCGCCTCTCCCCCGACGAACGCGACGAGCTGTTCCACCTCGCCGGAACGCCGCCACCAGCACCCGGCCGCATCGACATGCACGTCCGCCCAAGCGTGTTGCGGCTCATCGACCGCTTCACCGACCTGCCAACCATCGTGCTCAGCGCGAAAGGCGACGTCCTCGCCTGGAACCCGATGGCCTCCGCGCTCCACGGCGACTGGTCCGCGCTCCCACCAGACCGCCGCAACATCAACCGGCTGCGCTTCCTCCCCGACGCCAACGACCCCGAACGCAGCGCCGTCGCCCAGACACCCGAGGAACGGGCCAGCACCGCCGCCCACGCCGTCCAGGCACTGCGCGCCGCGGCCGCCCGCTACCCCGACGACCCCGAGCTACGGCGACTGCTCGCGGAGCTCCGCGCGGGCAGCGCCGAGTTCGCCCAACTGTGGGAGAAGCGCGGCGCCGCGACCTGGCGCAACCACCGCAAGACAATCGAACACCCCCACGTTGGCGCGCTTACCCTGGACTGCGACACCCTGCACGTTCCGGACGCCGACCAGGCCGTCGTCGTCTACTCCGCCGCACCCGGCACACCGGAGCACGAGAAACTCGCGCTGCTCGGAGTGATCGGCACCCAGGACCTCTCCCCCACGCGGTGATCCGCTCGACCGCATCTGAACGACAGCCACGGACGCTAGACTCCGCACGGTCAACGCATAGCAAGGGGGCAGCACGTGACAAGGCCGACCGCGAACCGGCCCCAGGCCACGACGCGTGAGCTGCGGATCGCAGCGCGTCGACGTCCAGAGGCGTCACCCGATCGGACAGCTATGCGCCCGCTACGTCAACATCTGAGCCAGATATGTCCGATTCTGTTGACATAACGGGCGTCAAGCGAGTCCTGACGGCGCGCGTGCGGCTGCCCGATCCACGCCCGGTGCGGCCCACCTGAATGAACGTCGCCCGGCGATGTCTGACATCGTTGTAGAATGTCAGACATGGCGGACGACATGCCTAACAAGCACATCACTATCCGCGAGTTGCAGCGCAATGCAGCGGATGTATTCGACCGCGCGCGCCATGGAGAAGCGTTCATCGTGACGAGGCGTGGAGAGATCGTGGGTCGGATCATGCCGCCCGACCCAGAAGAGGAAGCCGTCGAGCAAGCTATCGCCGTTGGCGTCTTAGACGCCGCCGTCGTCGACGCGTTGCCGACCACGGCTGAGCTCCCGCGCATGCGTGAGCCGTCCCCAGCCGGGACCCGCCTGGGATCTGAAGCCATCATCTCCCTACGGGAGGACGAACAGGGGTGAAGTTCGTTTACCTCGACAGCTGCGCGGCGATCAAACTGTTTAAGGACGAAGTCGAATCGGACGCATTGGAAGACTGGCTGGTCGAACAAGTTCCGGCGAGACAGATCACGAGCTATCTGACGCGCACCGAACTTCCTCGCGGCTTACACGCTGTCGAGGCAAGTGCCCAAACGCATGAGCGTGCTCTGCATTGGTTACGGCGCTGCGCCCATGTCGCCCTCCCGGCATCACTATGTGAACGCGCCGGATCACTGTCTCCCGGCACGCGACTGCGCTCACTAGATGCCATCCATATTGCCGCCGCACAGAACCTTGGGGCTGCGCTGGTGGCCTTCGTCTCTTACGACAAGCGGCTTATCGCGGCAGCGAGTGAACACGGCCTGCCGGTCGTATCGCCGTCATAGTGCGTTACGCGCCGTCAGCACGTTCGAATTCGCCGCTGAGCCACCGCAGGTCCGCTTCATCCCGACGCCGGTCCTGTGCTTCCCGCTCGAAGAGCGCCTGGGTCTTGACCAAGACGAGGGTATACGGGCGACCCGTCCGCCGGGTCTGGTGGCGAACCGGCAGTTCGGAGGCGTCGATTCGGTCATGGACGTGCCGTCGGCGCTGCTTGGCCAGTGGCCACTCATAAGTCCGCCGTGTCGGGTCGTTCAGGAACGTGCCGAGTGTGTCGCACAACTCGCATCCGCAGCCGTCTGGCAGCGGTATCGACCAATCGTCGTCCGCGCGCGGTGGAGTGGCCAGCCGTTGCTTGAGCCGTATGGCACAGTCAGCGGCCAGAGTGTCGAAGCCGCCGTCTCGCCGCGTCTCAGCCGGCTGCGCTCCGGCGGACCGCAGCGCCGACATCATGCAGACGATCACCTCGTCGCCCTGATGGCATACGAATTCGACAACCTGGTCGCGTAGGTCGGCCGCCCCGATTTTCGCGGCGGCCATCAGGACAGCGGCGAGCGACTCCCCCACGTCGGAGAGTTCCTTGTCGCGGTAGCGGAGTGACTGGGTCGCGAGTGCTTGCTGAATGGTGTTGCCGAGCCATCCCCACGCGAGGTCCACCAAATGGCGGGAGGTCGCCGCACCCGAGTTCCCGTTGGAGTGCAGCGCCGCACACAGACCAGGCAGCGACGCGATCCACTCCGACCGCGCTTGCTTAGAGCCGTACAGCCACGACTTCCCGTCGCCGAACCACGTCGACACCAGTTCCCCCAACCACTGCTCGCCGAAGTGTCCCGCGAGCATGACCAGTGACGCCACGTGGGAAAGACTCAGGCATTCGATGCGGAACGGACGCAACAGCATCTCCGCGATCTCGACATCGTCCAAGGCAGTCGCGGTTCGCAGCGCCGTACCGAAGAATCCCGCCTGACCGTTGGCACGCACGGCGGCGTCCCAGAACGGCCTCACCGTCGCCGCCGCGGCACACGCACCTGCCTGGTCTCCGGCGCGGACGCGTGCGATGAGTTCGTCCAGCGCCCAGTCGGGCGAGGCCTCGGCCCGGTTCGCGAAGTCTCGGTCGCGTGGCCACACCACGATTGCCGCTCGCCGGTACCAACGGTCCATCGTGTTGCCGTAGTTGCCCATGTAGCCCTCGTACTCCGAGGCATAGGCCTTCAGGTCGACCGAGCGAGTACTCGCACACACCTCGGCGTCAGCGACGGCGAGCGAGATGCCCTCCGCCCGGGATCCAATAGTCCAGCGGGTCAGCTTGATGGACGACTCGATCAGCTCTTGGAGTTCGCATTCGTCAGGGTCGCTCTCGTCGTCCCAGCCATCATCGAGGTCGCCATCAAAGTAGCGATACCCGTAGTCCGGTCCGGACTCAAACGCGCTCCACGTCTCCTGGACGTCGGTCAGCGCCAACACGGCCTCGCAGCCGCCCTTGTCAGCAGCCGACCGCAGTAACGACGCTCGGCCCGCGTCTGCTCCCTTGAGCCGGGACCACGCCAGACCCCTGGCCGTGTACTCATGATCCAGCAGGTACACCAACCGACCGGGCGGGTTCGCTTCGCCTCGGCCGTACGGAACGGTGACGGGCGTGGTGAAGTGCTCGTCGAGGCACCGCGCGAGTTCGCTAAGCAGCGCGTCATCGGCCGTGATAGCTCCGCTGTTGTCCTCGGTCAGGAGCAGGTTGTACGTGAACGTGATCCGATAGCCCGACGTCACGGGCAGCACCTCGTGACGGCAGTCGGAATAGAAGGCGACCAGCGAGAGCGCGGAATCTGTTCCCGAGTAGGCGATGTCCTCACCGTTGTGCTCAACGACAAGCTCACCACCCGTGTGCACGGACGGCAACGTCACGACCAAAGTCCCGATCATCGCGTCGTCCTTCTCGGAATCCTGGTGCGTGACGAAGAACTGACCCTCTTCATAGACCAGCATCGAATGGAACTCCGCCGTCAGATCGCAGCCGGGCTGGATCCCAAGTCCGTCACACACGGCGTCGAGAACCGGAACGAAGTCGCCATCCCACTCGATGCTCACGAGGTTCTTCGGAACCTCCCACGTATCGCGAATCCTCGAGTCGGTCAGTGTCTCCTCACCACGCCCGAACCGCGCAGGCTGGCCGATTCGACAGAGCTCGCGAGCCTGCTCCTCTGGCACCGGAAATTCAACGCGCCCAATGCCGTCTACCTCCAGGCGCAGCGCGTCGGCGCTAGCTTTCAACTGCACGCTGGACGCGGCGGGCGGCTCCGCACCGCCAAGCACGTCAGCCAACCGGTCGCGCGCCGCCGCGAACACCATGATCCGTCCCTTCCGATCGCGAAGAACAATAATGAACCCGCGAACCCATTGAACGCGACCCGAGTCATAGAGCAGCGGAAACCGCCTGTATTTTGACAACCTTGCCGCTGGCTGACGACCTGTCTATGGCGGCCCAGATGGACCAGGAGGCGAGCCATGGACACCGCAACGCCAGCCTGGATCACGCTTCCGTGGCGGAATCAGCCACTCAAATCCGTCACTCACATCGGCAACGGCAAGCACCACGAACTGAGCATCGAGTTCGCCGACGTTAGACGGATCGACCTCGCGACTCGCACAGCCCGCATCGAGGCCAGCCACGGCATCGTCGCGGAGACCTCGCCCTGGGGCGATACGAAACTCCAGATTCGATATAGCGGCGCGAGCCTAGCCCTGAGCGGTGGCCGGATCGGCTTCGACCGAGAGTCGGCCCCCACCTTCCCCAGCGATGCTCAGGCATGGTTTGAGGCGGGCTGTCACGACAGGTTGCTCTATACCGTGGACGTCGAGCTGCAGCTCACGTCCACGCGCACGTCAGCCCCATGACAGCAAGGCCTTCCGCAAGGCACGCGTGCCGAAGATCAGGCGTATTCACCGCGCTGTCGACCCGAGTCACAAAACGGAGTGCCGTCCAATTCTGATGCGCAAAGGTGCATCAGTCGTCGCCCGCGAGTGCCGTGATCGCGTCCCGGACCAACCGCATGGCCTCCTCCCGGGCGATGTCGGCATCCTCGGTGTACCCGACGCCCCGCAACGCCTCCGCGGCTTGGAACAGCCACGCCGCCCGGACCGAGCACCACGCGTTGCGGCTCGGCCGAGTGATGAGTACGGCCACCAAGTCCGCGTAGTTAGGCACACCGTCACCCCACTCGATGAAACGGCGCCCCACCGTGCCGCGACGAGTCATGACATCCCCTTCGTTGCTGTCGTAGCGGGAGTTCACTGTCTACTCGCTCCTGCGGCCGCACGATCCCGAGCGACGGCCCACAACCAAGCGTAATCGAATACGCGTTCGACAGACGTCCGACACGCCGCCACCTAGCAACGCCGCAAGGTCTCCGACGGAGCTTCTCCGTAGCGGTTCCGGTAGTCCCTGGCGAACCGTCCGAAATGGGTGAACCCGCAACTCGCGGCGATTGCGCTCACGGTGGCGGCTGTACGCGGCCGCGCCACCGTGAGTTTCTCCCTGGCGAGCCGCATTCGCCGCTCCTTAAGGAAGCGCTTCGGCGACGGCTTCCCGGTGGACCGGAACGCCTCCTGAAGCGCACGCACGGAGTAGTTGACCTGCGCGGCGAGATCGCTCACGGTCAGCGGCAGATCCGGGTAGGCCTCGATGTACTCTTCGACGGTTCGCACGATCGAATCCGCGCCAGTGCGACAGTCAGCCCTCGCCAACTTCTCGCTGTAGTTGTGCGGCTGCGTCAGCAGCAGCGAGGTAATCACCTTGCACTCCGCGGCACGTGACGCCTCGCCGTGCGCGAGGATCATACTGTCAGGACTGTCCAGATCGTCGATGTCGGCGAGCACTTCGTCGCGCCACCGCGCCGCACGTCCGCCGTTGACGTCCATCGCGGGCATGAACGTCAACGGCATGGTAAGCGGCTCACCCAGCATGTCTGTCGCGTACCGTTCCAGCGCCCGCCTGCCGACGCAGACGACCAGCAGTGCACCGTCGCCCGATAGCTCGACTTGCATCGGCACACTCGCGGACGCCACAGCCGCAGCCCCGCTGCGAAGACTGACCTCGTGGTTCCCGGAACGCAGCCTCCCGCCGCCCCTGAGCGGGATCACGATCGGATAGAACGTCTCGGTTCGACCCGGGATCACTCGCGACGCGAGGCCGTATCCCATGACGCTGTAGACAACGTCGCGCGCGCTCGCCACGTTCATCCACGCGTCAAGCTGCCCCCGCTCCAGCAGCGACATCTCGTGCCCGCAGAACCTGCTAGCGACCAGACCCTTCGTCTGATCCAGATCGTGGATCGCCGAGAAATAGGAATGTCGCCGAAGTAGCGACGATTCCTTCGACCTCAACCGATGACGTCTCATGTGACCCATGGCACTCCCCCTAACCATGCGGCAAACCCTCTCTACCCAGACGCAACCCGATCGAAGCAGCCATTTCTATAAATGAAACTCTGCCGACCAGGATATTGCGTACCGCCGCATCCACAAAGCGCGAAAATCGCGACAGTCGCGTCTATCGCGAATATCAAGATAATCGCGACGCAAGAATGCAAACCGGCATGCGGACTGGAACAGTGGAATCGTGCCCAGGAATCGCGACAATCACGAAGAGTCAGACGAGCCGGAACTGGTGCCCAGCGGAACGCTCGCCAAAAGGGTGGGGGTGACGGCCAGGACGATAGCGCGTTATGTCGAAGACGGAAGCTTGAAGCCGACGGAATGGACGGCTGGCGGGCATAGCCGGTGGGATCTGGAGGACGGCATCCGCCAGTGGCGAGAAGTCAGCGCCGAGAAGCGACGCGCCAAGAAGCAGCAGCACGCCAAGAAGCGGGAAGAACGCTCCCAGAAGTGAGCGCCGTCTTGGCGCGTTCGGAATCGGGCTACCGCGATGAAGAAGTCACGGCACACGGCGGACTATCAGCGGATGTGCCGTCTGCTCGCTCAGTTGCGAGACGAAGCCGGGCTGACCCAAGCTCAGGTCGCCAATCAGCTCGGAGTCCCGCAATCGTTCGTGAGCAAGTACGAGTCAGGAACACGGCGACTGGACATCGTCGAGCTACGCCGGATCATCGACGTCCTCGGCGTCATGCCGGGCACCTTCCTACACCAGCTCGATCCGAGCTGGCTTCAGAGCGAATAGACCAGTCACACGTCGACGACCGCCGCGCGCATGCCCGGCACCGTGCGCCAACGCGCCGGAGTCACCTATGCGCGGGCGCGACCGACGAGCCAGTCTTTGAGCGCCACCTTGAACCGGGTCAGCGTCTCGTCCAGTTCGGCCATGCCGTGCGCCGCCGAGACGAACCAGATGCCCCGCTTCGCCACCCATACTCCGTGTCGCACCAAGACGTCCGCCAAGTCGGCGTAGCGATCGAGGTCGAGCTGCCGCAGGCTGCGGTAGTCGGTCACGTCGCCCTCGCCGAACGACACGTGGAACGCCGCGGGCAACCCCTCGACGCGCAACGGCTCGCCAACCGACTCGCCGATCTCGCGAAGACCCGCCATGAGCTTGGCGCCATAATCGGCGATCGAGGCGTACGGCGGGTTATCCCGTAGATGCTCGAGCGTGGCCACCACCGCCGCCATACCGGGCGCCCAGGCGTTGAACGTGCCGGAATGATTGACCTCGCCGGTGCCGATCCGGCGCATCAAGTCGACCCGCCCTGCCAACGCTGACACGGGTACGCCACCCGCGATCGCCTTCCCGTACAGCGCGAGGTCCGGTGTCACGCCGTAGCGGCGCACCGCGCCCCCGGTGCCCAACCGGAACCCAGAGATCACCTCGTCGAAGATCAGCACGATGCCGTACCGCGCGCACATTCTGCGTACTCGTTCGAGATACGCCGGTCCCGGTTCGATCACACCGGAGTTGATCATGATCGGTTCCATGATGATCGCCGCGATCTGCTCACCATCCCGTGCGAGGACGTCGGCGAGGAGATCCGCGTCGTTCCACGGCAGCACCAGGAAGTCGTCGAGGTGAGACGCCAACTGCCCAGCGCTCGCCGCCTCCCAGGCACCGTCGCGATCGGTGATCAACACGTTGTCCAGCCAGCCGTGATAGTGCCCCTCGAAGCGGATCACTCGCCTGCGACCAGTGACCGCGCGGGCCAGCCGCAACGCGGCCTGCACCATCTCGGTGCCGGAGAGACCGAACCGCACCATGTCCGCCCAATCCAGCGTGGCGCACAATAGCTCGGCCGCACGAACCTCCCGTTCCGTCTGGCCGCCGACGATCATCCCGTTCCGAATCGCATCGCAGACCGGTTCCGTCAGAAAGTCGGGCGAATGGCCGAGAAAAGCGGGCCCCTGCCCCAGCAGGTGATCGATGTAGTCGGTGCCGTCGACGCTGTAGAGGTGCGCGCCCTTAGCGCTGTCGATGATGTCGTCCGGGCCGATGAGCCGGACATTGGAATGCACGCCCCCTGGAACACAGGCAGCCGCTCTGCGCCGTAGCTCACTGGCATGAGTCATGAAATCGGTACGTCCGGACTTGCCGTTGTCATTGCCCTGCACAAAATCCTCCCGAGAACACGGGCTGGCACTCGTAGCTGCCGTGGCGAAAATGGCGGGTGCGTGCCTCCCCGACACCCGATCAATAAATAAAACGCTAAAATCGTTATATGAAACAACCTACGACGGTCGCGATTTTCAGTCAAGGGGCCAGTACTGAGAGCAACAATTCGAGACGACTACCTTCGAGCGGGATATCCTAAAATCGGATCACAACGCGCGAGCAGAATCTGGTGACGACCTATTTCGGGGTCCGCCCACCAGCGCGAGCAGCCCGCGGGTACGCGACGTGTCGCAGTCCGATTCCGTGGACGGGTGGAGCGGCGGCTACGAGGCTGCTTCCATCGGCAGGTCGCTGCCGCGCCAGGTGGCCGCCAATTCCTGCACCGGCACGTTGAGCGCCTCACCGAGGCAGATGATCGTGCCGAATCCGGGAGACGGGAGCCGTCCGGTCTCGATCTTGCGCAGGGTTTCCGGCGAGATGCCAGCCGCATGCGCGACGTCCGCGAGGTCGCGTCCCGCTCGCGCGTGGCGCAGCAGCGCGCCGAGGCGCCTGCCAGCTTCGATTTGCTCAGGTGTGAGCGGCGAGCGAACCATACATCCAGAATACGACTGGTATTTCTATACCAGCAAGCGCTAGAGTGCCGGTATAGAAATACCACCATCTGGACGCGAGGTAATCGTGATTGAGCTGAAGACGCCCGTGGAGATCCAACACATGCACGTGGCCGGCCGGTTCGTCGCCGAGGTCCTCTCCGAGGTTGGCCGGCTCGCTGACGTGGGAGTCAACCTGCTGGACCTCGAGCATCACGTGCGCGACATGATCAAACGTCGCGGGGCGGAGTCGTGCTACTGGGACTACGCTCCGTCCTTCGGCAAAGGCCCGTTTCGCAACGTGATCTGCCTGTCGGTCAACGACGCCGTCCTGCACGGCTTGCCCCACGACTACACGCTGCGCGACGGGGACGTCCTCACCGCGGACCTCGCGGTCAGCATCGATGGCTGGGTGGCCGACTCGGCGCGCACAGTCGCCGTTGGGACCGCCGACGAGGAAGACCTGCGGATCATCCGTGCCACGGAGGAAGCGTTGGAGGCGGCGATCGAGGTGGCACGTCCGGGCAACCGGCTGGGCGATATCTCTGCGGCCATCGAGGCGGTAGCCCACGACCACGGTTACCCGGTCAACGCCGAGTTCGGCGGTCACGGCATTGGCCGCACCATGCACGAGCGACCGCATGTGTCGAACAACGGCCGGGCAGGCCGCGGCCTGACACTCCAGCCGGGCCTGACTCTCGCGCTCGAACCCTGGTTCGCCCGCACGACCGACCAGGTCGTTTACGACGCCGACGGTTGGACCATCCGGTCGGCCGACGGCTCACGCACGGCCCACTCCGAGCACACGATCGCCATCACCGAGGACGCCCCCTTGGTGCTCACCCGGCGTGAACCAGAGGCACATAACGAGAGGTGATTCCACCTCCCGTCCAAGCCGGCCCACGTGGCGCACTCGTGATCTCTGTAGTAGTGTCTGGACATATGTCTAGCGATGTGGTCGTCGAGCCGACCCGGCGACGGCTGAGCAAGCGGCAGGCCGACACCGTGCGACGGTTGACCGAGGCCGCGGTCGAGGAACTTCGCGACGTCGGCTACACCGGCCTGACCATGCGCAACGTGGCCACCAGGAGTGGCGTCGCCGCCGCGACCGCCTACACCTACTTCTCCTCGAAGAACCACCTGATCACGGAGGTGTTCTGGCGCCAGCTCCGGGAGCTACCGGAAGTGCCAGCCGGCCACGGGGACGTCACGGAGCGGGTGGTGCGGGTACTGCGCGACATCGCGCTGCTGGTCGCGGGCGAACCCGAACTGGCCGCCGCCTGCACCGCCGCCCTGCTCGGCGATGACCCCGACGTCGCACACCTGCGGGAACGCATCGGCGCCGAGTGGCACCGGCGCCTCGACGCCGCCCTCGGCGACGCGTCGGACCAGGACGTCCTCAACGCCCTCGAGATCGCACTCGGCGGCGCCCTGATCCACGCCGGGCTCGGTTACTGCTCCTACGAGCGAATGGCGGACCTGCTCGAATCCTCGTCGCGCCTGATCCTCAACGGCAGCCAGTGAGTCACCCCACGCCAGCAGCAGCCTCCCGCACGGCGTACTCCCTACCCCGCTCCGCACGGATCCACAGTGGATCTTCGACGTCGACGCCCTGCCGTCGCAGCTCTCGCTTCAGCACCTTGTTCGTCGCGGTGCTGGGCAACTCCCCCGCGATGCGCACGTAGCGCGGCCACGCCTTCGGCGACAGGTCCGGCTGCGCCGCGAGAAACTCCGCGAACCCCGACGGCGTCAACTCCCCACCACTGACCAGCACGATCGCGGCCATCAGTTGGTCGCCGACGTCGACATCCGGCACCCCATACACGGCGACCTGGCTGATCGCGGGATGGCGCAGCAGGATCTGCTCGATCGGCGCCGCCGCGAGGTTCTCGCCGTCCACCCGGAGCCAGTCGCCAGCACGGCCCGCCAGATACACGAACCCATCCGCGTCGCGGTAGGCGAGATCACCCGACCAGTACATGCCACCGTCGAGCCGCTCCGCGGTGGCTTCGTCGTCGTTGTAGTAGCCGCTGAACATCCCCGCGCCTTGGGTGTTCACCAACTCACCGACAGCGGAGTCCAGATTGGTCACGACACCACGGGAATCGAACACCGCACGCGGACACTCGGTCCGGGTCTCCCGGTCGTAGACGGCGACGCCCTCCCACGGCTGCCCGATCGAGCCAGGCGGCGTGTCCTCGGTGCGGCTGATGATGACGGCGTTCTCCGTCGAGCCGAACCCGTCGTAGACCTCACAGCCGAACCGCCTGCCGAATTCCGCGATGTCGCGATCTGATGCCTCGTTGCCGAACGCGATCCGCAGCGGGTTGTCGGCGTCGTCCGGCTTCGGCGGGGTCGCGAGTGCGTACGCGAGTGGCTTGCCGACGTAGTTCATATACGTCGCGCCGAACCGGCGGACGTCGTCGAGGAAGCCGCTGGCGCTGAACTTACGCGCCAGCGCCAGCGTCGCCCCGGAGGCGACGGCGGGCCCGAACCCGGCGACGACCGCGTTGGAGTGGAACAGCGGCATGGACACGTAACAGACATCGTCAGCGGTAAGACCGAAGCGGGTGACCAAATGGCTCCCGGACATGGTCACCATGAAATTGCCGACCCGTACCGCCTTCGGTTCACCGCTGGTGCCGGAGGTGAAGATCAGCATGAACGTGTCCATCGGGTCGACCGTGCGGAACTCCCGATCGCGGATCCCGCTCGCCACCAGCCGGTCCCACTCGGCACAATCGGTGTCGATCACCCGCACCCCGTCCAGCGCCAGTCCGTCCAGCAGCGGCAGGTGTCGCGAGTCGGTCAGCAGGAACTGGCAATCGGCCTTGCGGACGTCGCGAGCCAGCGCCTCTCCCCTGCGCGTCGCGTTGATGCCCACCGTGACGTAGCCACCGAGGGCACCGGCCGCGAGCGCCATCGCCATCTCCGGGGTGTTCTCCAGCAACACCCCGACGTGCAGCGGCCGATCCGGGTCCGCCTCCGCGCTGATCGCGTGGGCGCGTGCCAGGCTCTCGGCGATGTACTCGCACCACGTCCAGGACTGGTCCTCGAATCGCAGGCCGGGCTCGTCGCAGTCAGCGTGGGCGAGCAGCATCTGCTGAACCGTGTCGGCCATGGCGCACCACTCCTCACGAACGCAGGCGAGGCTCGAGGATCACGACGGGGATCTCGCGCTCGGTCCACGACTGGTAGCTGGCGAAGTCCGCATACAGCTCGACGAGCCGGGGCCAGAGCGTCTCCCGTTCCCGCTGGGTCGCGACGCGGGCGCGCACCGGTCGCACCTCGGCCTTGATGCGCACGTGGGTGTCTGGATTGGCGAGCAGGTTCCGGTACCACTGCGGATGATGCGGGAGTCCGCCTTGCGAGGCGACCACGACGACGTTGTCGCCGTCGGCCAGATACAGCAACGGAACCGTGTAGACGGTGCCCGACTTCCGTCCCGTGTGGTCGAGCAGCAGCGTGTCGACGGGTTTGCGGAATGCGGCGCCGATGCGCCATTTACTGCCAAGACGCCCGTTGGTGCGCCGATACACCCACGTCTGCGCCTTGCTCGCGTACTTGATGATCCTGGGCACGATCGGCGAGTCGAGCCCCTTGGGGCGCGGCTTGATACTGACCATGGGCTATCCAACCGGGGTGATGGGTAGGGAACGGCGTGGTTCGAACTGGAACGTCGAGCCGGTGCTGATCCGGGTGACGGCGACCTCGTCGAACTCCGCGGCGGGCTCGGCGCGTTCGACGGCGTGACAGCGCCACTCCCCCGCGTTGCCGGTGACGTCGACGTCGAGGCACGGGTCAACCGCGCGCACGATCGCCTGTAGTGGCGCGATGGTGTCGGGCCCGCACAGCGCGATCCAGGCGTCGTCGGCGTGGGCGGGCGAGCGGCGCACGGTGCAGCCGTCGGCGGTGAACTCCGCGGTGACGTAGGCAGCGGGGTTGAGTAGCGGATGCAGTCGCAGCACGGCAACCGCACCCTCGATGCCGCCCGGCAGCCCCAGCGCATGGTGGATGCGTTCAGCACCGACCCCTGCGATGCCGATCAGCTGCTTGACGCACAGCTCCCGTGCGGCGTCCGCGTCGAGCCTGGCGGTGACGGCGCGGCGGAATCCGAGGTAGAGCAGGTGCATCTGCACGCAGACTTCGTCGGCGATGCGGGCCAGCGCGGACGCGGAGAACTCGGCGAAGTCCAGATCGGACAGCAGCGGTCCGGAGTAGTCGGCCTTGCCGTCGTCGCCGGGGTCGATCGGGTCCAGCGTGAGCGACGCGGCATGGGTCTGGCGAGTCGCGGTGCAGCCCGCCGACTCGGCGACCGGCGGGTGGGAGTCGTCGATGGTGACCGTCCAGGCGCAGTGCGGCTGCCGGTCGGCGGGCTTACGCGGCGGCCGGTGCACCGGCCGCACCTGCGCTTTCGGGTTGGTGGCCACGGCGGTGGCGTCGAACGTGGGATCCTCGATGTCGTGACACATGCCGGTGACGTAATCGTCGCCCATCGGTTCGACGTCCATCAGCGCGCCGCAGTGGTCGAGGTGGAAGGTGCCGTGGTGGGCGTCGGTGACGTGGTAGCGGAAGTCCATGAACTGCGGGGGCGCGCCGATGTCGAGCTGTAGCCCTTTGAAGATGGTCGGGACGTCGGTGCCGTCGAAGTTCAGTGCCCGCTGCATCCGCTTGGTGTAGATCGGGCTGGCCGCCATCCACTCCTCGATCGCGATCTGGAGCATCTCCTCGCGGCCGAGTTCCTGGATGCACCACGCCATGCCGGAGCGGTCGATCAGCTGCCCGATCAGCAGCAGCTCGGGCACGAGCGTCGCGAGGTCGCCTCGTGGCAGCTCGCGGTACCTGCTGACCATGCCATCAGAATAGAACATGTTATAGCTTCTGTGAAGACACTTGTCCATCCAGTTGTCTAACTACGGAGGACGCCACCCTGGGAGCGAGCTCAGCGACCGTACCGACAGGTTCGCTAGATGGTTGAGCTTCGGAGGCCACTGAAGTGGACTGGGTGTTGTCGCTGCCAGCGTAGTCAACTTCGCCCCAGATTAGCGAGCACCGAATCCCAACGCACGGTCTGTAAGCCAAGCCGGAGAAGCGCGACTAGCCATCGGAACACGCTCGCCAATTGGTCACGCCGTGATGACGAGCTTTGACTCGCGACGGCAATAGCCCCCTAGGGATAACGGATGATCGTTTCTAGAGTTGCTCTCATCGCCGTGCGAAGTCGAATTTGAGCACTGAGCAATAAATTATTCGGCCCGGTGGGTACTTCTTAGAATTAGCCGTAGATTTAAAAGGTTGGGATGCTTGTGAATACGGCCATCTTAGGGACCGGGTCCTATCTGCCTGAGAAGGTTCTGACCAGCGCTGAGCTGGGAAAACGACTGGGTGTCGACGAGCACTGGATCCTTAGCAGAACAGGCATCAAGGAACGGAGGATCGCCGCACACGACGAGGCTACTTCAGATCTCGCTGCGCGGGCTGCAGAAACCGCTCTCCACGCGGCTTCTATTGGCGCCGAAGACGTTGACCTGATTGTGCTAGCTACCGCGACGAAGGACAAACCTATCCCGGCCACAGCGTCAATCGTGCAGGCTAAGATCGGAGCTACACGAGCGGGAGCGTTCGACATCGACGCCGCTTGCACTGGCTTTATCTACGGCTTGACCGCAGCGCATTCGATGCTCATGGCGAACCCCAACCACCAGACGGCGCTCGTTATCGGAGCCGAGCTATACTCGCGGTTTTTGGATTACGAGGACAGGCGGACGTGCGTGCTGCTCGGTGACGGCGCCGGCGCAATCGTGCTAGCCAAGACGGAGGACGGCGAAGGCCTGCTATCCACGACACTTGTTTCCGAAGGAACCCAAGCTGACCTCGTTCAAATCCCGGCAGGCGGCAGCCAGAAACCGGCAAGCACGGAATCAGTCGATAGCAAAGAACACTTCCTCACCATGCGAGGGCGCGAAGTGCGCAATCTCGCCGCCAAGGTGATGCCCGATCTGATCGGCGGCCTACTGAAATCTGCCGAACTTGAACTTGAAGACGTTCGACTCATTGTTCCACATCAAGCCAATGGCATCATGCTGACCGAGTGGGCAGGTGCACTGCACTTACCCCCGGGACAAATGCATACCACCGTCCGAAACTACGGCAACACGGGCGCCGCGTCTGTGCCGATCACTCTCGACGACGGTGTACGTAACCACCGAATTGTCAAAGGCGACGCTGTGCTTCTGGTGGCGTTCGGTGGTGGCATGACGTGGGGCGGAGCGACCATGAGGTGGACAATGGATGGCACTCGATAGTGCGGCCACCACGCACGACGAAGCCGAAACTACTCCGCCAGTGGCGCCTCGGGCTCCACCTCGACGAGCGTCATGTTCACCCCGCGCGGGAGCGAGACCACAGTGGACACCGCGTGCGCGATGTCGGACGGCCGCAGGAAGTACGAGTGACGTGCGAAGCCCCAGCGGGTCCAATCCTCGATCAGCGGACCGACCACAGACTCGTCGAAGTCCATGCCCATGCTGGTCTGGGTCGGTCCCGGCCGGACGATCGACGCCCGCACGCCGGTGCCTTCCAGCTCCATCTGCATCGTCCGCGCCATCGCCTCCACTCCTGACTTGGCGGGCACGTAGCCACCCACCCGGGGACGCGGCGCGCGCACCACGTCAGAGCCGATGAACACGAGGTCGCCTCGCCTACGCTTCACCATGCCCGGCACGATCTCGGCGACCAGCCGGTGCGTACCGACCAGGTGGACGTCGACCGCGCGCTGGAACGCGTCGGGGTCCTGCTCGTGGATCAGCGCGGTGTCCAGATCGCCCGCGCCGGACACCGCGATCTCCACCGGGCCGAACGCCTCCGTGGCCGCGGCGACGAACGCTTTTACCGAGTCGGCGTCCGCGACGTCGAGGCCGAGCGCCAGCGCCTCGCCACCGCCGTCGCGGATGTCCGCGGCGATCTCCTCGCACCGCTCCACCCGGCGCGCGCCAAGCGCCACCGGATGTCCCGCCGCGGCGATCGCCCGCGCCGTGGCCTCGCCGATGCCGGACGACGCACCGGTCACCACGGTGGGACGTCGTTCGGGATTGGGGTCGAATCGAGGCACGTCAGGCCACCTCCATCCGCACCGGCAACGTGGCGAACCCGCGCACGTTGGTCGAGTGCACGCGTAGGGCGTTGTCGGCGTCGATCTCGTACGACCGCACCCGGCTGACTAGCTCGGTCAGCGCGATGCGGGCTTCCAGCCGGGCCAGGTGCGCGCCGAGGCAGAAGTGGGGCCCGCCGCCGAAGCTCGCGATCTGCACCGAGCGGTCCCGGTCGAGGTCGAAGACGTCGGCGTTCGCGAACACCCGCTCGTCGCGGTTCGCCGAACCGACGAGCAACAGCATCCGCGCGCCGGCGGGCACTGTCGTGCCGTGGTACTCGCTGTCCTCGGTCACGGTTCGGACGATGATCTGGCTCGATGTGTCGTAGCGCAGCGTCTCTTCGATCCAGTCCGGGACGCGCTCCGGGTCCGCCAGTGGTTTGGCGAGCTGGTCTGGGTTGCGCCAGCCCCAGTAGAGGGCGTTGCCGAGGAGCTTGGTCGTGGTCTCATTGCCCGCGACCACCATGAGGAACAGGAACCCGATGATCTCGTCGTCGGTGAGCCTGTCGCCCTCGATCTCCGCGTCGAGCAAGGCAGACGTCAGGTCCTCGGTGCGTTTCACGCGCCGCTGGGCCACCATGTCGGCGTAGTACTGCACCAGCTCCAGGGCGGCCTCCATCGCTGAGGGCGGAACGTCGAGGACGTTCTCCTCGCGGTGCATCACGGCGTCAGCGAGCCTACGCACCTCGTCGCGGTCGCCGGCGGGGACGCCGACCAGCTCGGAGATGACGTCCATCGGCAGCTTGCCCGCGAAGTCGGCAATGAAGTCGAACTCCCCCGCCGCGAGCGCGGGTTCGAGGTACTGCCGGGTGAACTCGCCGATTCGCTCCTCCAGCCTGCGGACTCGCCGCGGCGTGAACCCTTGGGAGACGAGTGAGCGCATCCGCTGGTGGCGCGGGTTGTCCATGGCGAGGAACGACATCGTCTTGTGCGCGTGCGGCCCGTACGCGGCAGGGTCGAGCGAGACACCGTTCGCGCTGGAGAGTCGCTGACTGTCCCGGAACGCGGCGACAACATCGTCGTAGCGCGAGATCGCCCAGAAATCGAGCTCCTCGTTGCGGTAGAGAGGCGCGTCAGCGCGCAGCCGCGCGTAGAGCGGGTAGGGGTCGTCGTGAAAGCCGTAGTCGTACGGGTTGAACACGACCGATTCGGACGTCTGGGACGTCCCTGCCGCGACCTCGGTCATGGCCTGCCCTCCCACTCATTACTAGACATATGTCCAGACACTACTATGGACAATTGGCTTGCGACAAGCATGGGCGCACTCTTGCACAAGAACTGGACAGCTGTCTAGACTTCTGTCCATGAACGCGAGGAACGAGCGGGCGACGTGTCATCGACTGCGGGTCGCGGAGGTCATCCCCGAGACCGCCGACGCCGTGTCGCTGGTGTTCGACCTGACGGAACGGCAGCGCGAGCGATTCGCCTATCGCCCTGGCCAGTTCCTGACGCTGCGGCTGCCCACGGTGGACGGCGCGCTCGCACGCTGCTACTCGCTGGCCAGTTCCCCGCACACCGACGACCGGCTCAAAGTGACGGTCAAGCGCGTGGACGACGGGCGGGCGTCCAACTGGATCTGTGACAACGTCGGCCCTGGCGCGGTACTGGACGCCCTGGAACCGGCGGGCGTGTTCACGCCGGCATCTCTCGACGACGACGTCCTGCTGCTCGCGGCGGGCAGCGGGATCACGCCGATCATGTCGATCGCCAGGTCCGTCCTCACGCACGGCACCGGCAGCGTCGTGCTCTGCTACGCCAATCGCGGCGAGGACGCGGTGATCTTCCGCGACGAGCTGCGCCAGCTCGAAGCCACCTACCCGGACCGGCTGACCGTGCTGCACTGGCTGGAGTCGTTGCAAGGTGTGCCCACCGAGCACGGGCTACGCGGGCTGCTCGCCGGGCAGCGATTCACGGACGTCTTCCTGTGCGGGCCGAAGCCGTTCATGACCGTGGCCCGGGCAGTGCTGCGGGACCTCGGCGTCGACCGCACGCGGATCCACCTCGAGCGCTTCAACTCGCTCGGCGGCGACCCGTTCGCCGACACGGTGCCCGCCGAACCGAGCAACGTCGCACAGCCTGGCATCGTGCCCACCGACCCCGAGTCGCCTGACGCTGCCGAACCATCAGGCGCTGCCGGTGAGCCCGTCGTGCTGCACGTCGACGTCGATGGCGAGCCAAGGCGCCTCGACTGGCCTTCGGGTACCACGCTGCTGGAGCTGCTGATGGCCAGCGGCGTCGACGTCCCATCTTCCTGCGGCGAGGGTGTCTGCGCGTCGTGCGAGTGTCGCGTTGTCGAGGGTGAGGTCGCCATGGTGGACAACCAGGTCCTCGACGCCGAGGACATCGCCGAGGGCTATGTGCTCGCGTGCCAGGCCACGCCTGTCACTCGGCACGTGCGGGTCAGTCTGGGCTGAGTACGCTCAGCCGTGACTCCCAGCACGCCGGACCAGAAAGGATGCCCGTGACCGCGACCAGCGACGACGCGAAATGGCGCCCAACGGCCGCTACCAATAGCGATGCGGCGATGCACCCCGACCTGCTCGAGCACGCCCTGCGCGTGCCGGGTTTCATGCCCACCGACGAGGGACTCGCGCTACACGACGCCGTGCGCGACAACCTCGGCTCGGGCGTCGCGGTGGAGATCGGCAGCTACTGCGGTAAGTCCACGATCTTCCTCGCTGCGGCGGCCGCGGCGACCGGTGGCACGGTCGTCACCGTGGACCACCACAGGGGCTCGGAAGAGCACCAGCCCGGCTGGGAGTACCACGACCCGGAGCTGGTCGACCCGCACGTGGGGCGGATCGACACCCTCGGTGTGTTCCGCCGCACCATCGCTGACGCCGGGTTGGAGGACACCGTGGTCGCGATCGTCGGGCGGTCGGTAGACGTCGCTGCGTTCTGGCGCACTCCTATCGACTTTCTGTTCATCGACGGCGGGCACACCGAGGAGGTGGCACAGGCCGACTACGAGGGCTGGGCACCATGGGTCGCCGAGGGTGGCGTACTGGCGATCCACGACGTCTTCGAGGACCCACGTGACGGCGGCCAGGCACCGCATCACATGTATCAGAGAGCACTCGATTCTGGCGCGTTCAGCCAGATCACAACGGTCGGATCGCTGCGCCTGCTACTGTGTGTCAACGGTTCGGCTGGCTCGCTAGCCGGATGAGTCAGAACGGTGGCGCTTCGAAGCCGCCGATAATACGCCGCTGCGCTGTCGAGTGGATCGACAACGCTATAACGACCAGTCAAAACTGGCCCCTCGCACAGTCGGTGGTTTCTAGCGGCGGTCGCAACACTTCCGAGATCATTTGGGGTTGTGTTGTCGTCATCTCGTCGTGTGAGGAAGGGGCCGGGGCGGCGTCCGCAGTCGGCCAAGCGTCAGCGGTTCATGGAGTTGCGGGAGAGGGGGTGGAGCATTCTCGCGGCCGCGCGGGAGGTTGGGGTTTCTCGGACCACGGGGAACAACTGGACGCGGGGGTATAAGACCTACCGCCACGGCAAGCCGGCGGGGTTCGTCCCGCCGTTGGAACGACTCGCTGTGCGGCAGATCAGCGGCCGGTTCCTGTCACAGGATGAGCGGATCGAGATCGCCGACCTGCACCATGCAGGAGTTAGCGTCCGGCAGATCGCCGCGCGACTGGGACGGGTGCCATCGACGATCAGCCGAGAGTTGCGCCGCAACTCGATGACGGGTCGTGGCTATCGCCCGTTCGACGCTCACCGGCGGGCGACCGCCCGTCGAGCGCGCCGGCCGCTGCGCCGGGTCGAGAGCAACGGCCAGCTGCGGCAACTGCTTGCGGAGTTGCTCGCGCAGCGGTGGAGTCCGCAGCAGATCAGCCGTCATCTGCGCCGCCAGTTCCCCGACCAGCCGGGGATGTGGCTGTGTCACGAGAGCGTCTATCAGGCTGTCTACCAGCCAGGCTCCACGCTGATGCGGCCGTCGACGTTGGCTCCTCAGCATCGTTCACCGCTGCGCACTGGCCGCGATCACCGGCGGGCTCACCAGCGCCGTGACCGGCGTCGGCCGCGGTTCCAGCAGCCGATGCTCACTATCCACCAACGCCCGTTCCAGCCCGAAGACCGCTCCGAAGCCGGCCATTGGGAAGGCGATCGTGCGACGTGGAAAGTCGCACGTGGTGAGTGGTTACATCGTTTGGAGGTTCATGTGGTGAAGGTGTAACCCGGTCCAGTGTCGAGGGACCGTCCCCGCCCTGGCGTGCGTCACGGGTGACCGTGGGGTGCGAAGCCCAGGGGAAACGCTGAAGGGCTCTCGTCCCATCCGGGGGCTACGGGCAAGGGGAAGACCGGACGGGTGAACGCGAGTGAATCTTCGTATGCTTCGTAATCCCAGTCCCCGCGTGATGGGACGCTGCAGCGGGGAACAGGGCTGGCCGCTGAGAAGCGGCAGGCGCCGCTCATCGAGGTCACGGTGGCCGGGACGACACCGCCGCCCCGGAGTAAAGAAGGCACCCACCCCGGTCGTGTCTCGCGCGTGCGGAACACGGAAACCCCGACAGAGTCCAACATCCTGGTTGTGTGGGTGTTGGTAGGCCGACCGTGAGGGAGGCGGAAGTCTCTGGCGGGAACAGGATGCCCAAGAAGCCAACGCCGGTGGGCGAAAGCCGACAGGAAATCACGACGCCCGGCGGTTCCTCCAAGCCGTCGTCGTGGTGAACTGGCCGGATATCGGACCGAGTGTCCGGGTCCCGAAAGGGGCGCTGACGTGGGCAGGTGAGCTGGTGAAGTGATGCGGCTTGGTGCCGCCGGTACCGAAGGACACGTTGGACACCTGATGGTGAACGGACCTGAGGGCGCGACCCTCGACTGGGACGCTCTCGATTGGCGTCGCCACGAGGACAACGTACGGCGGTTACGGCAGCGGATCTTCACGGCGGTTAAGGGCGGGGACCTGGCCACGGTCAGGAACCTGCAGAAGTTGATGCTGCGCAGCTGGAGCAACACGCTGATCAGCGTGCGGCAAGCTACGCAGCGCAACACGGGTCGCGCGACGGCCGGGGTCGACGGGGAGGTCGCGTTGACCTCCGAGGCCAGGATGGAGCTGGCGGTGCGAGTGCACCGCGAGGCTCGATCGTGGCGATCCCGACCGGTCAAGCGAGTGCACATACCCAAGGCGGGTAGCCGTGCGAAGTTGCGGCCACTCGGAATTCCTGTGATCGCGGATCGCTGTCATCAGGGCAGGGTGCGCGCCGCGCTGGAACCGGAGTGGGAAGCCCGGTTCGAACCCCGATCCTACGGGTTCCGGCCGGGGCGCAGCTGCCACGACGCGATCGGCGCGATTTACAACACCTGCAAAGGCCCGCGGGCCAAGCGGGTATGGGCGCTGGACGCGGACCTGGCCGCGGCGTTCGACACCATCGATCATTCCCAGCTGCTCGAGGCACTCGGATCGTTCCCCGCCAGGGACATGATCCGAGGGTGGCTCAAAGCTGGGATCATCGAGGCAGGCACAGGGTTCGCGCCGACCGGAGAGGGAACTCCCCAGGGCGGCGTGATCAGCCCCTTGCTGCTGAACATCGCGCTGCACGGGCTGGAACACGCCGCAGGGGTTCGCTACATCACCGCCGGTCGGCAGGCCGGCGACACCGTGGCGGGCTCACCCGTGGTGATCAGATACGCCGACGATCTGGTCGCGCTCTGCCACAGCCAACGGCAAGCCGAGCAGATCCAGGCCAGACTGGCCGAATGGCTAGCGCCCCGAGGGTTGGTCTTCAACGAAGACAAGACCCGCATCGTCCATGTTGGACGGGACGGGTTTGACTTCCTCGGGTTCAACGTCCGCCGCTACAACGGCACGTTGCTGATCAAACCCTCGACAGCGGCGATCCAGCGAATCCGGGAACGGCTCCGCACCGAGATGCGCGCACTGCGCGGATCCAACGCGGCGGCGGTACTCGCCACGCTCACCCCGATCACCCGGGGCTGGGCGGCCTACTACCGGGGCGTGGTGTCGTCCAAGACCTTCAAGGCCCTGGACAACTACCTGTGGGTGCTGCTCTATAAATGGGCCACCCGCCGCCACGCCAACAAGCCGAAGAAGTGGATCGTGGAGCGCTACTTCGGCAAATACAACAAGTTCAGGAACGATCACTGGGTGTTCGGCGACGCCGCCAGCGGCGCCTACCTACCCAAACTCGCCTGGACCGACATCGTCCGCCACACCCTGGTTAAAGGCGAGGCGTCTCCGGACGACCCGACCCTGGCCGAGTACTGGGCCACGCGGCGACGCCGCGTCCCGCCCCCGCTGGACGGGTACACGCTGCGCCTGCTCGCCAAGCAGGACGGCCACTGCCCGCTCTGCGGGGACGAACTGCTGAGCGTCGCACAACCACCCCAGTCACCCCACGAGTGGGAACGATGGTGGCTGCAGATCACCCGCAAGGCGATCAACGCCGACTATCTCACCCACCACGGCAAACCAGGCTCACCGGACGGTGATCACACCCGCCTCGTGCACGCTCACTGCAGGCGATCGCTCCGCGCCCGCCAACGCAGCAGCCCGCCACCACAACCGGAACCGCCCTCGCGGCTTGCTTGAGCTGCCTGCGGTGAAAGCCGCACGGGCAGTTCTCAGGGGGGACCGGCGGGGCAACCCGCCGGTCCTACCCGACTCATCGTCGGCAAACATCACCTGTCGGCGATCGGCACACTCGTCGAACGGCAGACCAGGATGGTCCGGCTACTGCACCTGCCGCAGTGGGACGGCGACACACTCCATGCGGCGTTGACGGCGCGCATGGCTGACCTGGCGCCAGAGCTGCTGCGCTCGATCACCTGGGACCAGGGCACCGAGATGGCCCGCCACCTAACGATCACCGAGTCCCTCGGCGCACCGATCTACTTTTGCGATTCCCGATCACCGTGGCAACGCGGCTCGAACGAGAACGCCAACGGGTTGCTACGCGACTATTTCCCGAAAGGCACCGACCTGGCACGCCATTCGTCGAAGCATCTGCTGGCCGTCGAGGAGGAACTCAACAATCGCCCACGAGTCATCCTGCAGGACCGATCGCCCGCACAACTGTTCACCGCCCTGCTAGGCTCCGCCAGTCCGCCCGTGTTGCGACGATAACTAGAACCCACCATGCCGCATGGGGGTCAAGATTCACGTGCCGTCGACAGGGCGGTATCGTCAATCGTCAGTAACGGGTTCGGATACGTCCGAGCGAGTCCGTTTCCCTGCGCTGCGAGAAGACGGACGCCCGCCGCTGCAGGTCGATCACGCGAGTTCGCAGCCGAACGTGATGGGCAAGGCGCTCCTTGAACTCAGCGAACGTCAGCCTGTTCACGGGCGCTTGACTCCGGCAGCGCACAGCGGCTGGTGGTCTCTGCGGTTCGTCTCGTTGCCTGAAGGAGTCGTCCTTTTCACAGCAGGCACGTTAGCGCGGGCCGCCGGGCGCCCTTGAAGCGCATTCTGAACCGCGTCAGCGGTCAGACCGGCTCGCCAGTCGTCTCACAGTGGGAGAACACCCGCACGCATGCCGATCCACCGCCAGTCCGGAAGGCAATCCCTCGGCCCGAAAAATCCCATTCCCTGGCGTAGTGCGCGATAACGCATCCGCCGCGAGAATCACCGCAGCGGCCGTCCATGTCGTGCGCTCTTCCGGCCAGCGCTTGCCGTCCGCGAATACCAGCCCGGTCCAGTAGGAACTGTCCTCCTCCTCCCGCAGGTGCTGCATCGCGGCGAACTGCTCCAGTGCACGCTCCCACTCCCCCAGCGCGTCCAGTGCGAGCACCAGCTCGCACGTCTCCGCCCCAGTCACCCACGGATGGTCATCCACACAGCGCGCGCCGAGCCCGTCGACGATGAAGTCGTCCCACCGATACTCGATCCGCTCACGACCAGCCTCACCCCGGACCGCACCGCCGAGCACCGGGTAGTACCAGTCCATCGAATACCGCGTCTTCTCCGCGAACGCCTCGGGATGCACTGCCAACACATGTGCAAGCTGGCCGAGCGCGATCTCCCACTCCGGCTGCGACTCCCCCACCACGCCGGCTAACGCTAAGCCGCAGCGCAGGCTCTGGTGGATGCTCGCGCAGCCGGATAGCAGCGCTTCCCAGCACACCTCACCGCTGGCGCCCTTCGCCCAGCCGATCTCACCCCGCGCGGTCTGCAACTCCAGCACGAAGTCCAACGCTCTGCGCACCGTCGGCCACATCAGCGCGGCGAACGCCTCATCGCCGGTGACGCGGTAGTGATGCCACACGCCGACCGCGATGTAGGCGCAGAAGTTCGTGTCGGCACCTGCGTCCTCAACCTGGCCGTCCCGGAGCTGCAGCGGCCACGAGCCATCCGCACGCTGCGTACGCTGGGACCACGCATACGCCGCCTCCGCCTCTGCCCACAGCCCCGCTGCGGACAACGCCATCGCGGACTCGACATGGTCCCACGGATCGACGTGCCCACCCGCGAACCACGGGATCGCCCCAGAAGGCTCCTGCACCGCCGCAATGGCACGAGCGCTACGCAAAACATCGTCGGCCGACAACACTCCAGGCACAGCGGGGACGGCGTGGCGCCGCACGCTACGCAACCGCGCCCTCCGGCTTGTCCAGATACACCACGACGCTCTTGCCGATCAGCGGGTCGAGCAGCCGCTCGGCGGTGTGGGTCAACCACGGCGCACGCAGCATGTCCCACACCAACATTCGGTGATATGCCTTCGTCAGCGGATGGTCCTCCCGATCAACCCCGACGGCGCACTTGAGCCACCAGTACGGCGCGTGCAGCGCGTGCGCATAGTCCGTTCCCAGCGGACGCAGCCCTGCGGCCCGCAACCGGTCGGTGAGCTCGCTGGCGCGGTAAATCCGCACGTGCCCGCCCTCGACCTCGTGATAGGCATCCGACAGCGCCCAACAGATCCGCTCGGGCAGCCACCTGGGCACGGTGACAGCGACTGAACCGCCCGGTTTGACCACCCGCGCCAGCTCCCACATGGCCTTCTCGTCCTCGACGATGTGTTCCAGCACCTCGGAGGCGATGACGACGTCGAACGAATCATCCGGGAACGGCAGGTCGAGCGCGTCGCCGACCTTCGTTGTCGTGGTCGCCTCGGCGGAAGCGTCCCCTTCCTCGGCCATCCCAGCGAACATGGCGGCGACGCCCTCCAGCTCGGTGGCATCATGGTCGAACGCCACGACGTCGGCGCCTCTGCGGTAGGCCTCGAACGCGTGCCGCCCAGCGCCACAACCGACGTCGAGCACCGAACGTCCCGGCCCAATGCAGAGCCGGTCGAAATCCACGGTCAACATCTCGTTCCTTTCGTCGCCCATGATTCGGACCTGCAAGCAGTCTTCATGCGCTCGATCGCCTCCGCGTAGCACTCGGCCGTTGCCGCGGCGACCGACGTCCAGCTGTAGTAGCGCAGCACCCGCTGCCTACCCGCCGCGCCCATCCGCGCACGCCGCTCGGGGTCGTCAAGCTGTGCGGCGACGGTACGGGCAAGCGACTCGGTGTCGCCCGCGGGCACCAGGTCAGCGCACTCGCCGTCGGCACCGACCACCTCGGGCAGCGCACCCGCCCTGCTCACCACCAGCGGCGTGCCGCAGGCCATCGCCTCCACGGTGGGTAGCGAGAACCCCTCATACAGCGACGGCACACACGCGACCTCGGCAGAGGCGAGCAGCCCGGCCAACTCGGCGTCGGAGACGCCGCTAACGGTATGCACGATGTCGCCGATGGCCAGCTCCGAAATCAGCCGCTCGGTAGGTCCGCCGGAGATCAGCCGGGTGACCAGGGTCAATTCGACGTCGCGCTCGGTGCGGAGCTTGGCGACGGCTTCCAGGAGGTGGCGCACGCCCTTCAACGGGACATCGGCGCTGGCCACGGCGACGATGCGGCCGGGAACGCGAGGCCGCTCGGGCGGACGGAACACGGCGGTGTCTACACCGAGCGGCACCACCCGGATCTTGTCGCGCGGCACCGCGAAGTCGTCACTGATGTCGTCGGCCGAGCAGCCGGACACGGTGAGCAGCTCAGGCAATTGCCTGGCGACACGGGCCTGCATGCGGACGAAGCCATACCAGCGGCGTAGTGTCAGCTGGCGCCAGCCGGTCGCGGCGGCGAGGTCGGTGGTGCGGTCGCGCGTGATCGGGTGATGCACGGTCGCGACCAGTGGGATGCCCGCGCGCTGCAGCGACAGCAGGGCGTTGCCGAGCGACTGGTTGTCGTGCACGAGGTCGAACTCGTCCGCTCGCGCGTGCAGCAGTTTCGCGACGCGGCGGCTGAACGTCCGCGGCTCGGGGAATCCGGCGGTCCACATCGTGGCGAGTTCCAGCAGGTCGGTGGCGTCGCGGATCTCGCTGTGCCGGGGCGTGCGGAATGGATCCGGCTGCCGGTACAGGTCGAGGCTCGGCACCTTGGTGAGCCGGACCCGTGAGTCGAGCACCGGATACGGTTGGCCGGAGAACACCTCGACCTCGTGGCCGAGCTCCGCGAGCCCGCGGCTGAGGTGCCGTACGTAGACACCCTGCCCACCGCAATGCGGCTCACTGCGATAGGACAGCAGCGCTACCCGCACGGATCACCTCACAGGACAAAAATGAGAACATGTTCTCGTTACGGACGATCAGCCTAGCATGGCCCTTCAACCAGCCCTGACCCTCTCCGCGGCCGACAGGCGTGACCTCGGCACCGACACCGAGCCGCTGCCCTCTCAGCCAGCCTCGTCAGCGAATTCGGCCAGCGACAGGGCCACCTTCGGGCACGCCCTGACGGCTTGGCGCACCCGCTCAGCGGCGTCCACGCCCGGCTGCGCCAGCACGTGCAGCTGGTCCTCGTCGTCCAGCTGGAAGACGTCGGGGGCGTATCCCTCACACAGCCCGTTGGCCTCGCAGGCATCGTAGTCCACGATGACTCGCATGGTGTCCTCCCTGCCGGTTACCACAGCCGGACGGGCATTTCCTTGATGCCGTTGATGAAATTCGACCGCAACCTGCGGGCAGGCCCAGCAAGCCGCAGGTCGGGAACCCGGTCGGCCAACGTCTCGAACAGGGTCCGCAGTTCCAGCCGCGCCAGGTGGGCGCCGAGACAGAAGTGCGGCCCGCCACCACCGAAGGAGATGTGCGGGTTCGGGTCACGGGTGATGTCGAAGACGTCCGGGTTGTCGAACACATCCTCGTCCCGATTCGCCGACGGGTAGAACAGCACCAGCTTGTCGCCTTCCGCGATGTCCTGTCCGCCGATGACGGCGTCGCGGGTCGCGGTGCGGCGGAAGTCCATCACCGGACTGACCCAGCGCAAGACCTCCTCCACCGCGGTTGGCACCAGTTCCCGGTTCTCCCGTAGCTTGCGCCACTGCTCGGGATGTTCTAGGAAGGCAAGCATCCCGCCAGATGCCGCGTTGCGGGTGGTCTCGTTGCCCGCGACGATCAGCAGTACGAAGAACATGTTGAACTCGAGATCTTGCAGGACATCGCCGTTGGCGTCGGGCTGGATCAGCTTGGTGACGATGTCGTCGCGCGGTTCGGCGCGACGACGGTCGGCGAGCTCGTTGGCGTAGGCGAAAATCTCGCTCGCGGCCACCGCGCCGTCGGATCCCTCGACCTGGAACTCGGGATCATCGAAGCCGATCATCCGGTTCGACCAGTCGTAGAGTTTCTCTCGGTCCGTATCGGGAACACCCATCAGTTCGGCGATGACCGCAAGTGGCAACTGCGCCGCGATGTCGTGCACGAAGTCCACTTGGCGCCGCTCGGCGATCTCGTCGACGAGGCCGTGGCAGATGTCGCGAATCCCCTGCTCCAGCTTCCCGACCATCCGCGGCGTGAACCCGCGGTTGACCAGGTTGCGCAGCCGGGTGTGATCCGGCGGGTCCATGTTCACCATCATCGCGCGCTGCAACTCGACGACGTCGTCGTCGAAATCGGACAGCATCGCGGTACCGGCGTAGGAGGAGAACGTCTGCGCGTCGCGGGAGACGGCGACCACGTCGTCGTAACGGGTCACCGCCCAGAACCCGCGCCCTGGCGGGTCTTCCGGCTGCCAGTACACCGGCTCGATGCGCCGCAGCTCCGCGAAGAACGCGTGCGGTACACCCTGCTCGTAGACGTCTGGATCATGCAGCGTGACACTTGCCGTACTCATCGCACCTCGCCCGTGGTCGACGCCATCTGTGCCGTCACGGTATAACACGTTCTGCCTATATGTAAACAGGTGTCCAGAACAGTGTCCAGAGCAGCCCTCACCACCGGTAGTCGAGGAACTTCCCGTCGAACGTGACGACGACGCGGTCGCCATCCGGATCAGGGCGGCGAGCGATATCGACCTTGAAGTTGATGGCGCTCATGATGCCGTCGCCGAATTCCTCGTGGATGAGCTCCTTCAGCGCCGGGCCGTAGACAGCCAGCGCCTCGATGAACCGGTAGATCGTGGGATCGGACATCGCCGCCGAGTCGGTGCCTCGGGACGGCTGCAACTGCAGGCTTTCGGCAACCAAGCCATCCAGCTCGAGCAGCTGGCACACCCGTTGGGCCTGCTCGTACGTCAGCGGGTGTTGGCCGAGCAACGCCGCCGTCGTCCACACGACGGCGCCGAGCTTGTGGGCGATCTCGGCCCAGGTCAGGCCGCATCGCATCCGGGCGGCGATCACCAGGTCGGCGGCGTCGGACTTGCTCATGATCGGGGTCATCGGCGGGGCTCCTCACGAATCGGTGCGTACACGCACAGCCTCACCGACCAGGGCAGGAGACTCCAGACGCCACAAGCCGTCGACACAGACTCTTAACGCCACGGCGGCCCGATGAGCCTCCTGTGACGGGTCGCCGTTCCAGACGTCACACGGAGGACACATTCACCGAGCAGACTCAACCAACGGCGCAGCACGCCTCCCGGGTGCCGCCGCGCCCGCACACCCCTGCACCCGAGCGAAAGAGGGACCGCATGTCCTATCTGAACCCACCAGAGTTCGCCAAGAAGATGATCGACGCCGGTGAGTCCAAGGCACTCATGTCGACACGCGATACCGTGATCCGCGCCTACATGGCTGGTGCCATTCTCGCGCTCGCGGCGGCGTTCGCGGTGACGGTCACCGTGCAGACGGGTCAGCCGATCGTCGGCGCGCTGTTGTTCCCGGTCGGATTCTGCATGCTCTATCTGCTCGGGTTCGACCTGCTGACCGGCGTATTCACACTGGTTCCGCTGGCGTGGATCGACAAGCGACCCGGGGTGAGCGTGAAGGCACTGCTGCGCAACTGGGGCCTGGTCTTCATCGGCAACTTCGCGGGCGCACTCACCGTCGCGTTGATGATGGCTATCATCGTCACCTTTGCGTTCTCCGTGCCGCCGAACGAGGTCGGCCAGGCACTCGGCACGATCGGTGAGAGCCGCACGATCGGCTACGCCGAGCACGGCGCCGCGGGCATGCTGACACTATTCATCCGTGGTGTGTTGTGCAACTGGATGGTCTCCACCGGTGTCGTCGCTGCGATGATGTCGACATCGGTGTCCGGCAAAGTCATTGCCATGTGGATGCCGATCCTGGTGTTCTTCTACATGGGCTTCGAGCACTCAATCGTGAACATGTTCCTATTCCCGTCCGGTCTGATGCTCGGCGGCGACTTCTCCATCGGCGACTACTTGGTCTGGAACGAGATCCCCACCATCGTCGGCAACATCGTCGGCGGTCTGACCTTCGTGGGCCTCACCGTGTATGCGACCCACGCCCGCACCGGCCCTTCCAGGTCGAACGGCGTCGAGAGCGCAGAGGAAGAGCGGGAACCGGCCACCGTGGCTGGCTGACACCACACGGGAACGACGCCTTCCCACACCGCGTACGAGAAGGCGTCGTTCCCGGGCCACTCCCCAACCGTCGGCATGGTCGATAATCAACCCATGCCCGACGACCAGCAGCCACACCCGCGCGCCGGATTCCGCCTCACCGTGTCCGTCACGCCGGAAGACGTCGGGCAGCGGGTGTCCTTGCGGCGCCGCACTGACGACGGGAAGTTCACCGACGTCGTGGGCATTCTGGAACGCTGGGACAACAGTGTCATCGCCGTCCGACGGCGAGACGATCAGCTCGTCGAGTTCGACGCCGACGTCCTGGTCGCGGGAAAGGTCGTGCCGCAGGCCCCTCCGCGCAGGCGTCCCCGCATGTAGCCCGTGCGAAGCGACAAGGCGTCCACATCGATACGTTGGGGGCATGGCTTCCGCGATTCCGCACTACACCCTCAACGACGGCAACCAGCTTCCCCAGATCGGCTTCGGCACCTACCCGCTCACCGGCGACGAGGGCACGAAAGCCATAGTCAGCGCCATCGAGAACGGCTACCGCCTGCTCGACACCGCCGTGAACTATGGCAACGAAGAAGAAGTCGGCCAAGCCGTTCGGCAGTCGGGGATCGCCCGTGAGAACATCGCGATCACCACCAAAATCCCCGGCAGACACCACGAGTACGACCACGCCACCCGCTCCGTGGAGGACTCCCTGCGCCGACTCGGGCTCGACTACATCGACCTCGTGCTGATCCACTGGCCGAACCCGAGCGTCGGCAAATACCGCGAGGCATGGCGGGCACTCATCGACCTCCGCGAACGCGACCTGGTGCGCTCCATCGGCGTCAGCAACTTCACCGAGCAGCACCTCGACGACATCATCCGCGACTCCGGTGTCACGCCCGCCGTCAACCAGATCGAACTCCACCCGTACTTCCCGCAGGCCGAGACGCGCGCGGTCCACGCCAACCTCGGCATCCAGACCGAGTCGTGGAGCCCGCTCGGCAAGCGCAGCGCCCCGTTCGACCAGCGGCCCGTCACCGACGCCGCCGAGGCACACGGCGTCGGCCCCAGTCAGGTGATCCTGCGCTGGCAGCTGCAACTCGGCGCGCTCCCGCTGCCGAAGTCCGCCAACCCGGAACGCCAACGCGAAAACCTGGACGTCTTTGAGTTCGAACTCAGCGAGCAGCAGATGGCCGCCATCAGTGGGCTCGCACGTCGTGACGGCAGGCTGTTCGGCGGCGACCCCAACGTTCACGAGGAGATGTAACGCTCGCTCGCACAGCCTCCGGATGGAGCTATCAGCGACCCAGCCAGTCCTTGAACCCGGTCTTGAACCGGGTCAAGGCGTCATCCAGCTCAGCGGGTCCGTGCGCTTCGGAGACGAACCAAATACCCCGCCGCGCCACCCAGATGCCGTGTTCCACCAGTACGGACGCGAGGCTGGCGTAGCGCTGCAGATCGAGCTCCTGCAAGCTGCGGTAGTCGGTGACCTCGGCGTCACCGAACGACACGTGGAACGCCATCGGCATCCCCTCGACCCGCAGTGGTTCGCCGAACGATTCCCCGATCTCCCGAATCCCGTCCATCAGCTTCGTGCCGTGCGCAATGATCGACGGATACGGCGGATCGTCCCGGACATGCTCCAACGCGGCGATCACGGCCGCCATCCCCGGTGCCCAGGCATTGAACGTACCAGCATGGTTGACGTCGCCGATACCGATGCGGCTCATTAGATCCTCGCGCCCCACCAGGGCCGACACCGGATAGCCACCACCCAACGCCTTCCCATAGACCGCGAGATCAGGCGTCACACCATAGCGGCGCGCCGCACCCCCGGGGCCCACTCGGAAACCTGAGATCACCTCATCGAAGATCAACACGATACCATGACGCGAGCACATCCGGCGCACCCGCTCCAGGTACCCCGGCGCCGGTTCGATCACCCCAGAGTTGATCATAATCGGTTCCATGATCACCGCTGCGATCTGCTCACCCTCGCGCTCGATCACTTCCCCCAGCAGCTCCGCGTCGTTCCACGGCAACACCCGGAAGTCCTCGAGATGCGACTCCAACTGGCCAGAACTCGCCGCTTGCCACGCACCATCACGCTCGGCGACCAGCACATTGTCCAGCCAACCGTGATAGTGGCCCTCAAACCGGATCACCCGGGTGCGACCAGTGACCGCCCTCGCCAGCCGCAACGCAGCCTGCACGACCTCCGTGCCGGTCAGCCCGAACCGGACCATGTCCGGCCAGTCGAGCACCGAACACACCAACTCCGCCGCATAAACCTCCCGCTCCCCCTGACCGCCAAAGATCAACGCATCACGGGATGCCTGATCCACCGCTGAGGTCAGGAATTCTGGAGCGTGCCCGAACAACGCCGGTCCTTGCCCCAGCAGGTGGTCGACGTAATCGACATCGTCGACGCTACGAAGCCGCGCTCCGTCCGCGCGTTTCAAGAACACGTCCGGCCCGTCCAGGCGAACATTCGAATGCACACCCCCTGGCGTTCGAGCACGGGCCCTGCGCCGCAATTCGGCGGAACGAGTGCACTGATCAGTGAGCGTCGTGACAGCATCACTACCTGTACTCACGAATACCTCCGGAAATCCGGACATCGAATAGACGATCGTCCTAGCGCGTGCGGTTGTGACGGGCGTATACACACCCGCACACATCAGGCATATCCAGCAACATCAGAAATGAAACATAAAGATTAGTATATGAAACCACGCTACTGCGGTCACATTTTTCCGTCAAGGGGGCCAGTTCCCATGTGACTACGCCACCATTAATGACATCCAGTCGTCACAGTGAATATCTTCGCGGCGCGGCTTTTACCGTGATTCACGACCGGATTAGCAACCTCTCACCTTACGTGATTTGGTCGATATTCATTACCTTTCAGTCAGCGCATACAACCAGATCAACGCTAGCCGCGCTACCGGACATGAATCTACCGCACGGCTAAAGCTGGCTCCTCGCATCGCTGCGCCTCAGGAATTGATCCTCAAGACGTGATCCCGCTGGCGGAACCGACCTTGAACGGCAATGAAGCACGCTACGTCCAGGAATGCATTGAAAGCACTTACGTATCCTCCGTCGGACCTTTCGTCGAAAAGTTCGAGAAGGCGTTCGCGGCCACCATCGGCGCCAGCCACGCCATCGCCTGTGCCAGTGGCACCGCCGCGCTGCACGTCGCACTGCGACTCGCCGGCGCCGAGCCAGGACGTCTAGTGGCGGTATCCGACTTCACGTTCATCGCCTCCGCCAACGCCGCCACCTACACCGGCGCCGACGTACTGCTGGTCGACAGCGAACCCACGACGTGGAACATGGACACCGAACTGCTCTACGACGAGGTCTGCCGTCGCGCAGCCAGCGGCCACCAGATACCCGACATCGTCGAAATCGTGCACGTCCTCGGCCACCCCGCACACATAGAACCGCTGCTGGAACTGCGCGACCGGTACGGCATCCGCGTCGTCGAAGACGCAGCAGAATCTCTCGGGGCCGAATGGTGCGCTGGCACCGCGACAGGCACCTACGCCGGCACCATCGGCGATATCGGCTGCTTCTCGTTCAACGGCAACAAGATCATCACATCCGGCGGTGGCGGTATGCTCGTCACCGAGAACGACGACCTCGCGGCTCGGGCCAAACACCTCACGAACCAAGCCAAACGCGACGGCGGATACCACCACGACACCGTCGGCTACAACTACCGGCTCACCAACCTCGCGGCAGCCCTCGGACTTGCGCAACTCGAACGATTCCACGACGCAGTACGGGCGAAGCGTACCATCGCCCACCGCTACCACGAAGGCCTCCGCTGCCTGCCTGTCACCGTGGCCCCCAGGGCGTCATGGGCGAACCCGAGCTACTGGCTCTACTCAATCCTGACCCACGAGAATGCCCTAGGACCCAATCAACTCATCAACGCCCTCGCCGAGCGAGGCATCCAAGCAAGACGACTCTGGCCACCACTGCACCAACAAACCCCATACCGGTCGACCGAACGAATCGGCGGCGACGTCAGCGCCAAGCTCTACCGCAGAGGACTCTCACTACCCAGCTCCACCCATCTGACCTGCTCTGAGCAAGACGCCGTGATCCGCGCAGTGACCGACTTTGTCCGGTAGTCCAGCCGTCACCCGCGCTCTGCGCTGAACGGCCCGTTGGGCGGCAGCCCGCCGTCCAACGGGCTGCCGCCAGCACGGCTGCGGCTACGCGCCATCGCGCAACGTCCCGCTGTCGGCGGCCGACCGCAGAGGCGTAGCACATGCCGGGTGCGATCACGACAGAACTCGACACCTATTAAGGCCACCGACCGCGAGCGCACTCTCGATGACGAGAGACGAGAACGGTCGCAGGGCCGTGTCTTTGACGACACACAAAGGGATGTGTTAATGACGGATCTTTCGGGCGTCCGGGCCCTCATCACTGGAGCGAATGGGTTTATCGGCAGCCATCTCACGGGACGGCTCATGGCCGAGGGGGCCCAGGTCTCCGCCTTCTGTGAATACAATTCGCACTGCTCACTGGGGTGGCTCGACGACCTGCCGCCCGACCAGTTAGCCCAACTCGACGTCACGCTGGGCGATATCCGCGACGCACGGTTGGTGCGCGACGCGGTAAAAAATGTCGACGTCGTTTTCCATCTCGCCGCCTTGATCGCCATCCCGTACAGCTACCAAGCCCCAGCTTCGTTCGTGGAAACAAATGTCAACGGTACTCTCAATGTGCTCGAGGCGGCGCGAGACACCCCGCATGTCCAAGTGATCAATACCTCCTCAAGCGAGGTGTACGGGACACCGGAGTCGGTGCCGATCACAGAGACGCATCGGCTGCAAGGGCAGTCACCCTACGCGGCGACGAAGATCGCTGCCGACCAATTGTGCGAGGCGTACGCTCGAGCATTCGACACGCATGTCGTCACGCTACGGCCGTTCAACACTTTCGGCCCGCGGCAGTCTGCTCGCGCCATCATCCCCACGATCCTCGGCCAACTGCTCGCCGGAGCGCAGCAAGTACAACTCGGAAACCTGAACCCGCGCCGCGACATGACGTTCGTGGCCGACACCGTGGACGGTTATGTCCGGATAGCGACCGCCAACCTATCCCCTGGTGAAACAGTGCAACTCGGCACCGGCGAAACCGTCAGCATCGGCGACCTGTTCACACTGTGTTGTGAGGTCACCGGCGCCGACGCCGAGGTTCTCACCGATGTCGAGCGAGTCCGTCCCGAGGCAAGCGAAGTGCAGGTCCTGCTGTCGGATCCGAGCCGGGCAAAGGAGCGGCTGGCATGGCGACCCAACACAACATTGCGCGACGGGCTGGCTGAAACGGCGCGCTGGCTAAAGCCCAGACTCGACGTCCATAAAGCGATGCGGTACCAGCGATGACCCCGCAGCCATCCGAACCTGTCAGCTGCTGACTCGCCATGCCCCAAGCCGCAGTCTCGAACACACTGAACGGGCGGCGGGTGTCCATGTCGACGAGCACTGTTGCGTACCGCAGTCGCTTGCGTAGCGCGAAATCATCGACGCCCACAACGTGCACCTCGCGGCGAGGCGGGTCGGGATGGTCGCGGACCCGCCGGAGCAGCGTGTCGCGGCCGCACGTCATTCCGAGTGTCGCAGCCAGCCGTGCTCCGGCCCGTCCGGCCAGCGCTAGCCCGATGTGGGCCACCATGGTTTGCCACAACGGTGTGGCTCTGCAGTGCGGGGTGGTCACACCGGGCACCTGTTCGGCGAAGGTCGCAGCGTGACATGTTCCGTTGCTGCAGCGGAAGCGCCGTACCTCGAGGTCAATGAACACGCCAGTACCGGCCAGCGGTGCATCCGCCAGGCGACGCCGATAACGACCATGCACCAGCCGGGACGCCTTCCCGCACCAACGACAACGAGCACTAGATCCCGCAACCCTCGCGACGACAACAAGATCACCGACACGCCGCTCGACCCGCTCCACAACCAAGCCAGCAAGACGAGGCCACACCATTTGACTGTCCACAATGCACAGTCAGCAGCCTAGAACACGCAAGCCCTCCAGCCCGTCAGACACGCCACAAAATCAGCGACAGAACCTGATTAACGGCTCTGGCTCCTTTTCGGTTTGCGCCGTGAGGCGCTGTGATTCGAGTGGAGGTGGGAGACCTTCGCCGCTTGCCTCGTCGTAGCGAGGGGGTGGAGCTGAGGGCAGCCTGATCCGGGTGGTGCCGGGGAGGGCGGGAGCAGCCCTGACAATGCCGGGACGTGGCCAGTACTGCCAGATGTCGCGGGTCCGGTGAGCGTGACGGAGCGGAGTACGCGAGGAACCGGCGTTTTACGTCTCTCCAATGAGACACCGGCTCGAACCTGGCGGATTTGGGCCGGACGCGGTGCGCACCTGTTGGCGATGTCGGCGGGGAACTCCTGGGTCGGTTTACCGTTGCCGGCCGGGAGGCCACGAGGAAGGTCTACGGCGTACTCGTGGCGATGCCGCAGGGACACAGTCGGGCTCCTCCTTCGTCGAGCGAATCACAGTGAACACGGGAACCACCTGGTCGCGGTTCCCGGCGGCGGGCGTCCAGCTTGTTGTCCGGGATAGGCGCATCGACCGCCGAATGGGCCGGGCGGGGCGGAGCCGTCGTAGTAGTCCGAGATCGGGAAAGCCGGTCACATGGCGAAGGGCGGCAGCGGATTCGAGAAGGGACGGAGGCTGCAATGCCGAAAGACGCACCGCCGAATGGCGGTGCCCGCGACCAAACCCCGGCGGGGCCATGGACGCGGGTATCGGAGATGCAGGCCAAACTTCACCGTTGGGCGGCGGCTGACCCTGGTCGCCGGTTCGACGACCTGTTTAACTTCGTGCATGACCCGGCGACGCTGATCGTGGCGTTCGACCGGGTCGCGGGAAACCGAGGGGCGCGCACTCCCGGGGTCGACGGTCTGACGGTCGCCGACGTCGAGGAGCGCATCGGCGTTCCGGGGTTCCTGCACGACCTACGGGCCGCGTTGAAGGACGGCTCGTTCCGTCCGCTGCCGGTGCGGGAACGTAAGATCCCCAAACCGGGCGGGTCCGGGAAGGTCAGAAGCCTCGGGATTCCGACGGTGGCTGACCGGGTCGTGCAGGCCGCGCTGAAACTCGTGCTGGAACCGATCTTCGAGGCGGACTTCGAGCCGGTCTCCTATGGGTTTCGGCCCAATCGGCGGGCCCAGGACGCGATCGCCGAGATCCATCACTTCGGCTCCCGTGGCTATCGGTGGGTGCTGGATGCGGATATCGAGGCGTGCTTCGACCGGATCGACCACACAGTCCTGATGGACCGGGTGCGTCAGCGGGTGAAGGACAAACGCGTACTGGCGTTGGTCAAGGCGTTCCTCAAGGCCGGGATTCTCACCGAACTCGGCGAAAATCGGGACACCCTGACCGGTACGCCGCAAGGGGGCAGTGCGACGCGAGGTCGCACGGTAGTGAGTGGATGCACCGATGGAGGTTCGATGGTGACGAAGGTGTAGTCCCCGATCAGTGTCCGCGGATCGGTCCTCGCCCCGACGTGCGTTGCTGGTAACGGCAGGGTGCGAAGCTCGGGGGAAAGCCGGAGGGTTCCCGTTCCATCCGGGAGCCACGGGCGAGAGGAAGACCGGACGGGTGAACGTTGTGAACCCTTGATTGATGTCTCGTGACTGCGGATTCCCCGTGATGGGTAGTGGCAGCGGGGTTGCAGGGCTGGCCGTTGGAAAGCGGCGGGTGCCGACCGGATCATTCCTGTCCGGTCGGGTGGACACCACCGCCCCGGGATAAAGAGGGCACCCACCCCGGTCGGGTCTCACACGTGCGGAACGCGGGAACCCCGGCTGGGGTCCAGGGCGACAGGGTTCGTCGTGGTAGGCCGACCGTGAGGAAGGCACAGATCCCCAGTGGGACAGGATGGTCCAAGAAGCGAATGCCGGCGGCTGAAAGGCAGCAGGAAACCGAGGCGGATGAACCGTTGACCTCCAGCGATGCCCCGGATAACTGGCCGGATACGGGACGCATGTGCCCGGCCCGCAAGGGAGCCGACGTGGACCAGGTGAGCTGGTGAACGAAACCTGAGGACGACGTTGGAACCGGAGGGCAAGTTGGACGCCGAGGCGGTCGCTGAGGTGAACGGACCTACGGACGAATCCCTGGACTGGGACGCTGTGGATTGGCGTGCCGCCGAGGAGGACGTACGACGTCTGAGGCAGCGGATCTTCACCGCGAGTCAGGCAGGGGACTTCAAGAAGGTCCGCAACCTGCAGAAGTTGATGCTTCGGTCGCGCGCGAACACGCTGCTGAGCGTGCGGCGGGTGACCGAGGACAACGCTGGCCGCAAGACGGCGGGCATCGACGGACAGGTCATCACGACCTCGTTCGGCAAGGCGGCGCTGGTCGGCTGGATGTGCCAGCAGACCGAGCCGTGGCAAGCCCAGCCCGTCAAGCGGGTGTTCATCCCCAAGTCGAACGGCAAACAGCGCCCGCTCGGAATTCCAGTCGTTGTGGATCGCGTGCTGCAGGCACGGGTGAAGAATGCACTGGAGCCCGAATGGGAGGCACGGTTCGAGCCCAAGTCGTATGGCTTTCGGCCCGGCCGTGGCTGCCACGACGCGATCGAAGCGATCTACCAGGTGGTTAAGGGCCGCAACGCCAACCGCCAGTGGATCCTCGATGCCGACTTGGCGGCGGCATTCGACCGCATCGATCACGACCACCTGCTGAACAGCCTCGGGTCCTTCCCCGCGCGGGGACTGATTCGGGACTGGTTGAAAGCCGGTGTGATGGATCGGGGCCGATTCGCCCCGACGGAGGCGGGAACACCGCAGGGTGGCCTCGTCAGCCCCGTCTTGCTGAATGTCGCGTTGCACGGGATGGAGAAGGCCGCGGGAGTCAGGTACTTCCACCGCAAACGGGGTGGGATCGAAACCGCACCTGACTGCCCCGTGCTGGTCCGCTACGCCGACGACGCCGTGGCCCTGTGTCACAGTCGCCAGCAGGCGGAGCAGGTCAAGGCACGGCTGGCCGAGTGGCTGGCGCCGAGGGTCTGGTCTTCAACGAGGACAAGACGCGCATCGTCCACCTTGATGAAGGTTGTGACTTCCTCGGGTTTAACGTCCGCCGCTACCACGGCAGAGTGGTCTTGATCAAACCCAGCCGGGAGGCCGTGAGACGCATCCGGAGACGGCTGCGCACCGAAATGCGTGCCCTGCGAGGCGGGAACGCTGCTTCGGTGCTCAAGAAGCTCACCCCGATCGTTCGGGGATGGGCTGCCTACTACCGGACCGAGGTGTCGAGCGAGGTGTTCTCCGCGCTCGATGACTACATGTGGAAGCTGACCTACCGATGGGCACGACACCGCCACCCGAAGAAGTCGCGATGGTGGGTCGTGGACCGCTACTACGGTCAGTTCAACCCGACCAAGCGCAACCGCTGGGTGTTCGGCGACCGGGACACCGGCGCTTTCCTGCCCAAGTTCGCTTGGACCAAGATTGTCCGACACGCGATGGTCGTCGGAACCGCCTCGCCTGACGACCCGGCGCTGGCCGACTACTGGGCACAGCGTCGCCGCAAGCAGATGGACTCGCCGCTGAGCGCATCTGTTCGGCGCCTGCTCAAGGCCCAACAAGGACGATGCGCCGCCTGCGGCGGGCTTCTGCTGCATGCCGACCAACACCCGCAAAGCCCGAACGAATGGGAACAGTGGGTGCGCGTCACGCTGGTGGCACTGCGCAAGCAGCACATCACCAGCCCACACACGCGGCGCAACGGCACGGACGATCCGCGTCTCATTCACGCCTTCTGCCGCCGACGAACCATCATCAGCGGCGAAGGTCCAGCCGAAACGCAGGTGGCCTGAACGCCTTCGAGCTTGCTTGAGCCGTATGCCGGGACGACTGGCACGTACGGTTCTGAGGGGGCCTCGGCGGGGCAACCCGCCGGGGCTACCCGACTTCTGTCTCCGCTGCTGGCCAACATCGCGCTGTCGGTGCTCGATGAGCATCTGATGGCGCCGTGGAAGCCGGGTGGGACGATGTCCACCGAGGGTAAGCGCGGTTACCGCCGCCGCAAAGGTCTGCCGACATGGCGGCTGGTCCGCTATGCCGACGACTTCGTCGTCTTGGTCCACGGGACCGAACACGACACACGGTTAGTGCGCGAGGACGTCGCCAGGGTGCTTGAACCGATGGGTTTGCGGCTATCACCGGCCAAGACCCAGATCGCGCACCTGGCCGACGGGTTCGACTTCTTGGGGTTTCGCATCCAGTGGCGCCGCAAGAGGGGAACGGACAAGTGGCACGTCTACACCTTCATCGCTGACAGGCCCATCCGGTCGTTGAAGGTGAAGATCCGTGCTCTGACCCACAGGCAGTCGCAACAACCGCTGGGGCCGCTATTGATCAGGCTCAACCAGATCATGCGCGGCTGGGCCAACTACTTCAAGCATGCCGTGGCCAAGGACCGGTTCGCCGTTCTGCACAACTTCGTGTGGTGGCGGCTGATTCGGATGCTGCAGGTCCGGCACCGCTGGAGTTGGAGGGACGTCCGACGCCACTTCACCACCTGGAATGGGCGGTGGCTGCCCATCGTGGCACCGGACGGGACCGAGTTGTTCAACATGGCCAAGGTGACGGTCACCCGCTACCGATGGCGCAGCAACACGATCCCCAACCGCTGGACCCCAGAACCAGCCTGACGACAGAAACCGTGGAGAGCCCGTTGCGTCGAGAGGCGCACGGCGGGTTCGGCGAGAGGCCCGGGGAAACGGACCGGGAGCAATCCCGGCACCGCGCCCCGGGCCTACTCAGCGGTGACGCTTGGTAGTTCATCCGAGGAGTATGCGGTGGCGGAGGAGGTGGAATCCTGCGCGTCCGTACATCTGTCGCTTGATCAGCTTCGTTTTGGTGTTCACTCCTTCTGTTCGTCCATTGTGGAATGGCTGGGTGAGGGCGGCGTCCGCGGCGTGGCGGTCGAGTTCGAGTCCGCGAGTGAACGCGTGCAGGTGGGGCAGGTTCCTCGGCCCGGGCTTGGTCGATCCAGGCGGTGAGGCGCTCATCGTTGCCGGGGTCTGGGGTGAGCAGGCCAGCGAAGTCGCTGATGAGGGCTGCGAGCATCGTCATCTCGGGGCAGGCGCTCGTTGCGGCGTCGATCCGTTCCCGCTGATGGTCGTGAAGCTCGTCGGGATGGGTGAGCAGGTAGCGGGCAAGCCGCTTGGGTGAGATCGCGAGCCGGTCGGACTCGACGAGTCCCTGGGTGATGTAGCGATATAACAGGTTCTGGCTTCCGGTGTAGCCGAGCTCGGTGATCTCGTGGAGCAGCTGCAGCACGGGCACGCCCGGGTCTTCCTCACGGCGCTGACGGAGGTGGTCCCGGAACGGATCGACCAGGGTGGGCCGGTACTGCGGTGCCCGCACCAGCCGTTCAGGTTGGCCGATGCGGGCGTAGCGCTTGACCGTGTTTAGCGCCAGGTTGAGCCGACGGGAGATCTCGAGTAGCCCGACGCCGCGATCGAGCAGATCATGCACCTGCCGCCAGCGTTCGCGGGTCGTGGCGGCGCGTTTCCCGTCGCGGGGTGGCGGGCCGGTCTTGCCCCAGCAGGCGCTGTGGGCGGCGACCTCCTTGAGAGCGGCCTCGGCGAGGTTGTGCCACAAATGCCAGCGATCCGCGACCTGCACCGCGTCGGGCAGCGCACGCCGGATCGCTTCGGCGTAGGCGCCGGAGCCATCCCGGCACACCACCTGCACCCCGGGATGCTCGCGCAACCAGGCTTAGAGCGTGGCCGCGGTGCGGTCGGCCAGAACATCGACGCGCTCGCCAGTCTCCGCATTGATGATGAGAAATAACCCCGGAGTTCCCTGGCGGTCGGCGACGGGTTCGTGGCCAGGACCTGGGCATTCCTGCACGTTCAGGTGATCTTTTCTGATCTGAGTCAAACTTCACGATTCGTGAGCCGATCTCATTTGAGTCGATGGTTCGGCAGTTGAGGTGAAAGCGAGGAGGTTCGGGTGGCGCTGGCTGTAGTGCAGGACCTGCGCGAGCACCGGGCTACGGCGAGCGTGCAGGAGATCGTCGAGTTCGAGACCGATGTGTTGTCGGGCTTCGTACTCGCCCGGTCCGCCGCCGGGCTGGCGGACAGCACCATCCGTTCCGATGTGACAAACCTGGAGCAGGTGCGGGCCTGGTTCGGGCGTCCGTTGTGGGAATGGAACCCGCCGACGCCGACGCGTACTTCGGCAACGCGTTAAGTTGAACCGTCACGGGTTCTCTGCCGCTTCTATACGGGGTGCGGCTCTCGATTGAGGGCAGCATAGTAGGCCTGCTCATGTTCAGCGGGCGGGATCTGTCCGATCGTGCTGTGCAGGCGTCGGTGGTTCCACCAGTCGACCCAGCCGGCTGTCGTGTACTCGACGTCGACCAGGGTCTTCAACGGGCCGCCGTGGAAGACGTCGGTGGCGATGGCCTCGGTTTTGTACAGGCCGATGATCGACTCCATGAGGACGTTGTCGTAGGCGTCGCCGACAGTGCCCGTCGTCCGCCATCACGGTCGCATCGCTGAGGTTCTCGAGCAGCTCGGCCTACTCGACGACGATCGTGTCCCCGCGTTCGAGACCTGGCTGCTACGCAAGCTCGAGGGGATCACGCCCGGCATCCGCCACGACACTGAAGACTGGATCCGCGCTCTGCATAACGGTGGGCCGCGCACACGGCCCCGCGGTCCCAACACCGTCTGGCACTACCTCAACGCCGCCCGTCCCGCCTTGCTGGACTGGTCAAACCGCTACGGCCATCTCCGAGAAGTCACCCGCGAGGACCTCCTCGCGGTCGCGGGCTCCTTACACGGCAACAAACGCCGCCACACTCTCTGCGTCCTGCGGTCACTGTTCCGGCACTGCAAGAAGAAAGGCGTGATCTTTCGCAACCCAACCGCACGTATTCCCGTTGGGCCGAACCAGTATCACGCCATTCTTCCCCTGCACGACAACGACATCGTCGCAGCCACCAACGCGGCGACCACCCCGGCGGCCCGCCTCACCGTCGCCCTGGCCGCTATCCACGCCGCCCGCACCACGGACATCGGCCGGCTGCTGATGGACGACATCGACCTGGGTAACCGTCGACTGACAATCGCCGGCCGAACCCGCCCCATGGATAACCTGACCCACCGAGCCCTGATCGACTGGCTGGACGAACGGCGAGCTCGCTGGCCCAACACCGCCAACCCACACCTGCTGATCAACCGTGTCACCGCCGTCCGGACCTGCCCAGTCGGCAGAGTCTGGATCACCAAGACCTTCTGGGGACTCGAAGTCACCCTCGACCGGCTACATACCGACCGCAAACTCGAGGAAATGCTGACGCACGGCCCCGATCCACTCCACCTCACCGCCGTGTTCGGCGTCAGTCCTGGCACCGCCATCCGCTACGCCACCGCAGCCCGTCAACTCCTGGACACGCCAATCGAACGACACGATCAGCGCAGTTGACCACGAACCCAAGGAATATGCTTGCCTTCCAAACCCGACTAACCCGGAGTTCCAGCCGAGATCCCTTCGGTTTTGCTGAACTCCGGGCTTTCTCACGGTCGCGTAGCGTTGCCGCTTACGCAGCGCGAAATCGTCCACCCCGACCACGGGCGGCACCGGCCGCTCCGGCACGGGTACCCGCAACAGCGCCCGCAGCGCGGTCTGCCGTGACAATCCGACGCCGAGACTGGTCAGGACTCGGGCACCGGCGCGTCCAGCCAGCTCCCGCACGACACGGCCCACCTGTATGGCCAGCCGGGCGGTGCGGCGTTGATACCGCCTGGCTACGGTAAGCGGCTCGCGGAATGTCTGCCGCGAGCAGTCCATAGTGGAGCAGCGCATCCCGTCGTGCCCGCACCCGCACCACGACTGGTCTTCCGTCCACCGGCACGTCGGCGAGCCGCCGCTCGATATAGGCATGCGCCCGCTTCGTCTCCACCGCGGTTTCGAGCACCGGCTTCGTGAGCCCGGTCAACATCCCGTCCGGGCCGACCAGCTCCACACCCCAATCCGGGCAGACTCCACAAGTTGATGCGCAAGCTGCTGTTGATCAATCTGAGCCGACACATCGGCTCGATCGTCTCGTCCACGACTGGCCCTTTCCCCGAGCTTTGCTCGGCGTGTCGGACCAGATACACCGCTCACGCTCATCCGACAGGCCCCGTGCCAGCCGCACAACGACCCACGGTTATGCCGGAACAGCCTTCTTTTGGGGTTCGTCGTGGGTGAGACTGGCCAAGGGCCGAGGACGCCGGCGGAAGATGCGGCAGTGTGCACGAACTCGTTATGGCGATAGTCGCCATATTTACGTATTCTGACTGCCCGGACCCCTAAACACCACAATACATCAAATCGAAAACCCGTACTTGCAAGAAGTCCCGCGCAGCTAAAACCCAAAGCTCTTACTGGATGAATACCTCCAACAATTACAACTCGTGCGATACGAATTGTCTCGAAGTGACGCCGCACCATCGAACGATGAACCTCGCAGATCAATTCGAAAGGTAGCCGCGGACTCCATCCTCCCCATAGAGAACGCGCCTGACTTCAATCCACTAGCTGAGAGGGATCCATGCCTCACTGCTCTGACAAGAAATGAGAATCCGTCACAGGTGTCTAGCATGCTCGAGAACGCGCCGCGATCGCTAGTATTTTGACCAGCCCTCCTCATAATGTTACGACATCGGGTCTGCGCTTCACTAATCGTCCCAGGGTCGTCAGCTGTACTCACGTCATAAGCTGGCAACCAACCGACCGCCAGGCTCCCTCGCATTTGGTTCGCATTGTCTCCCGCGTACGGTCGGTTCGCCGAAGACAGTCCATACCTCGGCCTATAATGCTGAGATTCAGCAGCCTGTGTAAAATAGCCAATTTGCCCGCTCATGTCGATTACGTGACTAACTCCAGACTCTCTGAATCTCGGCACGGTCTGTGCCGCTTGAGCAGAATATTGCGTCACCGATCCGCTGAATTCACCTATAACCCCTTCTAGGCCGTATCTTGAAAGCTCATTCTTTACGATATCCCCAACTTCGGATCCCCACTGCTCTCGAACTACTATGATGCCAACTCTACCCATTGGTCGCGAGCTCGGTTGGCCGAGGCTACTATCCCATCCTTCAAAGTATCCACTCGCTTTGAGTCGCTGCATCCATTTCGGCACGAGGCGTTCAACGGCTGGTTGCGTTGGCGCATACAGATAGGGAGCCAGTCGCGCATAGACCGGCCTGGGTCGCAACACAATGGGAGACATAGCGATCAGCGGCGTCTTATGCTTAGCTAAGCAGGACGCCGCCAACGGTCGAGAGAGGTGCGGAATCACATCGACTACAGCGAACACAGGTCGATCCTCTGTCCAAGCGGTACATGCCTCCTGCTGAGTTCCGTTCGGGTCCTGCGCCGCGCGACCAGTTGACAAATCATAATACACCGGCGTTATCTTCTTTCCCAGAACACCGCCACGTGAGTTTATGTCACTAATGACTGCCTCTGCCTGTGCCTTTTGGTCGCCAAGTCCGAACTCGAATCCTGCCGACGCCATAAAATTGCTAAAGTCCGACTGCAGGCCAAAGCCGATGAATATCTCATTTTTTGTTACCCCCCTAGTCAACCTTCCTGGATTCTGCGTGGCCCTCCCACCATGGCTGCCTGCTACTCCGCCAGTAGGACTGCCTGCTACCCCGCGAGTCCGACTGCCTGCTACTCCGGGCACGCGAGATTTCACGACGTCTGACGAGCTACGGCTATTAGTCCCAGGACTCTCTAGCGGTGTGGACAGATCGTCTGTTGCACCGGGTAATAGTTCTGCCTTCTCGGCAAACTGGACTGTTGACCCGCACCCCGACGAGAGTAGCAACAGAGCTAGGAGCGACGGCACATATGCCTTTTGAGTTGAAGAACCAAAGGAGCGCGTTACCACAAAACGACGCACACCGTTCCGTTCTTGCAACTCCGCCTTCATCTGTAACAATCGAATCGTTAACACAGATTTACATGACACATCTTCAATAGTAGGTAGCGGGTTAATGGAAGTCAACAACTGGACAATACGTCGTGCGCGTATGCTTCCATCAGCATTCGCTGGCTAGTTTCACTCCACACGACCTAACGGGTTTAGAACACATAATATGGTACCATGCTGGCGTAATAATGGCTCTGATAGCGCCACCATGTCTGATATCTTGAGTTCCAGCCTTGTCCCGCGATCGGTGTGTTCGGCCCGACACACCGGGCTGCCGGGGCTGGCGAGATGGGCGCGAAGTGTGATGATAGTTGATGCCGTGACGACCCGGACATCGAAGCGGAAGATGAAACACTGTAACTACCGGCATGCTCGGATATAAGGGAGCATCAATCCTACGTAGGCACAGACCACAAAGGTGCAACACGGAGGACGCTGATCTTGACTAGCGAATCAAGTAGTCTTATGTTTTAAGTAAATCTGTCGCCGCGTAGTGCTAAAGGAATAAGTTATCGAGCAGATAGGTCGATAACTCGTATGTTCGCCAGGGCGGGACACTTCGCCAAACTGCTTCGAAGTTCTTGCACCGTGCTGCAGATAGCCTACGGGAGAGTAAATGTTTCAAATCAGCTCTGCGCAGGCCAGCTCAAGAGAAATCTCAAAGGAGTCATGGAATGGCAAGTATGATTCGACCATTGGATGTATTCGAGGCACCAATACTCAGCGGCGTGCCGGCCTTTACGGTTAAGTATAGCGGTCACATACCGGAGGACGTTCTACGCGCGGCCTTTCGCGAGTTGTGTGACTGTCATCCAATACTAAAAGCTGCAGTGGAGATAGATAATAGTAAGTACCAATTTAGCATCAATACGGATCATTATCCCCAAGTTTTGTCGTTCCGAGAAGATGACGACGAAGGCTTTCGCGCCGCACTTGGCATGTGGCAAAATGAAGATGCGGTCGCACAACTACTCGTCCAAATGGGTGATACAGGTGGGGCAGTTACCCTACGGGCGACCCACGCCATCGCAGATGGTGCGGCGATATTCGCGATTTTAGATCACTACTTTCGACTGTGCAGCTGTTTCGCAGGACACGATACAGAGGAGATTAATCGGACGCGAGGACGCATACCTCAGCCCCCGTCTGCGATGTTTGACGAACGTTGGTTCGGCAGAGTTGTGTCGGATTCCAACTTCGACTACGAAGTCGACCCGATGAAGCTAAAAGAATTCAACCCTCAAGCTTCTGGCGTCCCCACGGTGCATCGTACATTGAAGTTGGATGCGAAGGTGACGGCTCGTCTAATTGGTGTGGCAAAGCGTCGTAACATTACGCCCAATTCGCTACTGAGCGGAGTAATTGCCTCAACCGAACTCGTCGAGGCGAGCAGGTCTGAGTCAGAGTTTGTGGAAATTGTTTCGGCGGTCAATCTGCGGAATAGGGTCCACCCGCCAGTGCGCAGCACTGAGACAACAAACTTCATCGGCACACACAGTATTTACCTAGACAAATCGATCAACCGAGACCCCTTTTTTATTGGAGCGACTCTGCGAAGCGACCTTAGTAGGGCAATTTCGGATCAAAGAATCGAATTGTGGCCACCACAAGGCACTTGGCCTCCTGCGGAGCGACCTAGTCAAAAGGGCGTTCAGATAAGGATGAGCAATGCCGGTCTCGCTCCAAAATTTGTCAGTCCACCAAATGTCAGTATTGACGACCTAGAAGCGCGCACCGGCGACCTTGGCAGCTCAGCGATATCCGCTCTTTATGGGGTTATCACCTACGCTGACAAGCTCACTATCTACGCGCGTTACCCTGTCGCACAACGCCGGGAAGACCAGGCTGATGTGGTAATCGATCGTATACTCCAGACGATCTACGCTGCGTGCACGTGAAAACGAATCGGCGGTTGTTCACAAGTGTCCACTGAGGAAAGCATCGGCCGATGCTTCCGGATCTGCCCCTACCTGAGTCGTGGGGATCTGTCTGATTATTGGCTCTGGCTCATTTTCGGTGGTGACGCGGGGTTCGTGGGGTGGGCACGGAGCGTTGTGTCATAGTGACGCTGGTGCGATGTTGATCAAGTTCTGGCGTTGGTGTTCTCGGGATTGTTGTCGGAGGTCATCCAAGGGGTTGAGGAAAATGAAGGGACGATCGTAGTCCGGACGTCGACGCCGCTGGGGCCAGCGGTGTGTGCCCGGGCTGCGCCGTGGAGACGAAGCGGGTTCATGCCTAAGTCGAGCGGCGGGTCGCCGATGTGCCGGTGGACGGTGCGGGCACGACGGATGCGCTGCTGCACTATGGACTGCTTGCGGCAGACATTCCGCGAGCCGCTTACCGTAGCCAGGCGGTATCAACGCCGCACCGCCCGGCTGGCCATACAGGTGCGTCATGTCGTGCGGGAGTTGGTCGGACGCGCCGGTGCCCGAGTACTTAGCCTCGCGCTTTCGTGGTGATGCGGCGGTCGGGTCGTGTTGATGAAGAAGAAAGGTGCTCCGAACTGTGAAAGTTCGTATATTCAGCGCCCGAGTTTTCGCGAGTTCGAGGAGGCACCTTTCTGGTGGGTAAGTCTACTGGTTTGTCGGTGGCCGTGAAATTCTCCCCATAGGTGGCAAATTCCTTGCGCGTCTGAGTCTGTGAACCAGATCCCGGTTTTAATTCCCGACCACTGAACGGGCTAAGTTGATCATCCGTTCAGGAGGTTTGGAGTGTCTCAGCCGAAGCCGGGCCGTAAGCCGCGTAAGCGGCTGGCTCCCTCGGAGAAGTACGAGGTCTACGTGCAGGTCTTGACGCAGCAGGCCACTCAGCGGGAGGCGGCCGAGAAGTGGGGCGTGGACCGTTCGACGATCGTCTCGATCTGCCGGACGGCCAAGCAGGGCGCCCTGGATGCGCTGTCCGCTGCGCGGCCGGGTCGTCCGGGCAAGTCGGCCGCGCAGGCCGAGCTCGATGAGGCGAAGGCCGAGATCGAGCGGCTGCGCGCGACGGTGACTGAGCAGGCCGTGGCGCTGCATCTGCAGCAGGGAAATCGCCTTGGGACTCGTAGCCGGCCCGGTCCCGCCGCGGGTGCACGCCGATGTGAAGGCCGCGCTGCTGGCGCTGGTGGCGTACGCCCAGGCCGAGGGAGGCTGGTCGCTGCGCAGGGCTGCGGCCACGCTCGGGCTGGACCATGTGCGGGTGCTGCGTTGGCTCGATCGCGCCGCCGCCGGGCGGCTGGCCGACGCCAAACCTGGCCCCGATGTGCCGCTGCACGCGCTGCTGGACTGGGAACGTGCCGCGATCGTCAAGGTCGCCGACGAGTGGGGCGAGATCGACCGCTCGCATCGCAAGCTCGCGCACCGCGCCTCCCGGCTCGGCCTGGTCTATGTGTCCGAGTCGACGGTGCTGCGGGTGCTGGCCGCGGAGGGCGTGCACCTGCCCGAACGCCCTCCGCGGGAGCGACGCGACAAGCGGCCGTTCCCGGAGTGGGCCGAACTCGTCCCGGGCGTGATCTGGATCTACGACTTCACGCACTTCGCCGGTCTGCCCGGCTGGGGCGTGATCGCGGTCATCGACGTGGTCTCGCGCAAGTGGCTGTCCACGGTGGTCTCGGCGGAGGAGACCTCCACTCAGGTCGAGGTCGCGTTCACCCGCGCCTTGGGTGACGACGGTAAGGAGTACCTGCTCGACGAGGCGCTGCTCGACGAGCTCGCCCACGGTGTCGTCCCGGACAATGACGAGCGGATCCCGGTGCTGCTGGCGGTCTCGGACAACGGGCCGCAGATGACCTCCAACGCTACGGCGGTGTTCATGGCCGGTGCCCGCATCGCGCAGCACTTCGGGCGCCCCGGCACCCCGAACGACCAGGCCTGGGTCGAGTCGTTCTTCGGTCACCTCAAGGGCGAGTACCCGTATCTGGACAAGATCACCGACGCCGGCGATCTGGAAGCCGAGCTGGACCGTCTCCGGGCGTTCTGGAACGGCACCAGGCTCCACGAAGGCATCGGCTATGTCACCCCCAACGACGAACACGAAGGACGGGGTGAGGTCATCCGCGCCGCACGCCGAGCAGGGCTACGCGCAGCCCACGAAGCACGGGTTGACACCGACGACAACTACAACCAGATCACCAATGACCGCCCCGCCAGTGGTTGGGAATTTCGAGCCCCAACTGGTTCATTTGGTCAGACGCACCTCGCCCACCCGTACTGGATTCCTGTTGAACAGGCTGGTGTCGGAGAGTATCCTAGCCGACTTGGTGAAGATTCCCGCCGGCGGCACCTGACAGCCCACGAGCCACCAGACGGTTCAGACGACGGAGCACTTCCTGGAGATGCAAGGACGAAATGTGCGGTCGCTGGCCGCGAAAATGCTGCCTGAGCTGATCGTCGACCTTCTCAGGTCAACGAAGCTCGAACTCGGGGAAGCGCGGCTCATCGAGCCCCACCAAGCTAACGGCGTCATGCTGGCCGAGCGGTCGGACACATTGCGCCTGGAACCCGGCCAGACGCACATGACAGTACGGGACTACGGCAACACCGGCGCAGCGTCAGTGCCGAACACACTCGACGACGGTGTGAGAAAGAGAAAGATCAAGCCCGGCGACGCTCTGCTGCACGTCGCGTTCGGTGGTGGGGTGACGTGGGGCGGCGTGACCATGCGCTGGACTACGAACCTCACATCATGAACCCGCCGCCACAGATGAGGGTCTGCCCGCTGACGTAGTCGGACTCCGGCGTACACAGCAGATATACGGCTCCAGCTGCATCCTCGGGCGTCCCGGCGCGTCCAAGTGGAGTCATCCACTTTATCGCCGCGAGCAACTGAGGGTTCACGCCGACCTTGATCTCGCGGCCTTGGATGTTGACAGCGCCGCCGCCAGCGGCGGCGGCCTTTGCGATGCTCGTGTGGATGAGCCCGAACGCGACCGTATTGACCGTCACGTTGTACCTGCCCCACTCTTTCGCCAGCGTCTTCGTCAGACCGGTGACGCCGACCTTGGCGGCGGCGTAACTGACCTGACCTGCATTGCCTCCGAGCCCAGCGATGGAGGAAATGTTCACCACTTTGCGGCACGGCACCGGCTCATCCGTGGCTTTCGCCCGTTTGACCGCGGCTGAAATGACCGGCTGAGCGGCGCGCAGGACGCGGAATGGGGCTTTCAGGTGTACATCAAGGATGGCATCCCACTGCTCATCGGTCATCTTCTGGATGACGTTGTCCCAGGTGAAGCCGGCGTTGTTCACGATTATGTCCAACCCACCGAAGCCGTCCACAGCGGTATCGATGAACCGCTCGGCGAAAGCCTCATCGGTGACGCTGCCAACGCACGCGATCGCGCTACCCCCGCTAGCCTCAACTGCGGCCAGGGTGTCCTTTGCGGTTTCTGCGTCCAGGTCGTTCACCACGACCTTCGCTCCCTCGGACGCGAGCTTCAGCGCAATTTCGCGTCCGATACCGCGGCCAGAACCTGTTACGAGAGCGACCTTGTTGTCGAGTTTTGCCATCAAAAGCACCTTTCTCAGTCAGACACAGCGACCGTGGCGTCACCTTGTAATGTTGTCGTCTCATCAGCTAGTGCCGCGTCTGGAAACGTTGGCCTTGTAAGAGAACACCAACGCCAGAACTTGATTAACATCGCATCAGCGTCACTCTGGCACAACGCTCCGTGTCCATCCCGTCAACCCCGCATCACCACCGAAGATGAGCCAGAGCCGATCAAGGGACGGACCCCTTACTGATCGACGATGGCGTAGTTCGAGGGTGTGGCCGTGCGTTCCGTGAGGGCTTGCTGCAAGCTCAGGCACGCTAGGCCAGCCGGTCGACCGTCTCGTGGACGTAGCGGTATACTGTCGCCACGCCGATGCCGAACTCGGCGGCGAGCCGAGTGTAGATGTCGCAGTTGCGTAGGTGCGCCTATATCAGCCTGGCCTGCTCGCGGCCGCTGAGACGGCGAAAGTGTGAGCCGATCGCCGCACGGTGTTCGCCGATAATTCCGGCGACGTAGTTCAGGGTTGCGGTGGACGAGCGATCGCCGACGGATAGAACAGCACGTGAAGCTACTGGTGGCTGTTGGATTGATCTTGGTCGACGATCCATCTACCAGGAGCTTAGCCACGTCCACCGCGACGACACGCAGCCACGAACGAAGATCAAGTTGAAAAGGATCCGTACACATCGGACAGAATGCCAAGCACTCGTGTGGCATGTTAACCCAGATCAACGATACAGTGCCCCGCACCACCGCCCACCCACCCGATCAACTAGCGCCGGAAACTCGGGCTAGGATCTGGCGCGCCCACCTAAGGTGGAACGCATCGACGAGCACCCCATCGAGGCTGACCGCTCCCTGCCCGGCCGCTTCACCCTGCTCGACACTCGCAAGATGCCGTCGCGCGAGATCGATTTCCTTCTTACTCGGAGAGAACACCCGGTTGGCGATAATAACCTGACTTGGGTGGATGACGAGCTTACCTGAAAAGCCAAGCACCGCAGCCCGCTGGGCCGCCTGCTCGAAGCCGGCATGATCGCGGTAATCAGGATAGGCGGAGTCGATGGCAGCGACGCCAGCGGCACGCGCCGCCACCAGGATCTTGCTCCGTGCATACTGCCAGATATCACCTGGATACGGGATCGTCGATTCCAGGTTCGCGCCTACCCTGGCGCCCTGCGAGAGCGAGTAGTCACCGGCCCCGAAGCTGATGGCTGTAAGCCGAGGCGATGCTTTGGCTATTGCTTCCACGTTGATTAATCCCTCGACGGTTTCGATCACGGCTTGCACGCGAATACGTTCGGCCAGGCCGAGCTTCTTCTCCACCTGCGTCAGCAGGACGTCGACCCACCAAACGTCTCGTGCGGCTGTCACCTTGGGCACAATCAACGTGTCCATCGCTTCCCGTGCCCCGGTCACGGTTTCGATAATGTCGTCGTGCGCCCACGGCGTGTCCAGCCCATTGATCCGCACCGCCCGCTCCGTGTTGCCCCAGTCACGACCGGTCAGCGCTTCAACGGCTTCGTCGCGGGCGTCCTCCTTGGCCGCAGGCACGACCGCGTCCTCCAAGTCCAGGAATACCACGTCCGCGCCAGACGCGGCTGCCTTGCCGAACATCCATTCTTTCGTCGCTGGTGTCGCCAAGACTGATCGCGGTGGCCGGATGAGCATGAAGCAGATCCTCGCTACGAGTGAACTACATGTTCAGGATGATAAAATCTAAGATGTATCATTGAACATAGTACGCTCCGCGCGTTAGGTCAATTTGGCCGCAGACCCCACCTACGACCTAGCGGGGTGGCATGTATCCAAACTGATCAGACCAATGCAGGATATATATGCTTCCCCAGTTCGTGATCCCGACATCCTCAGCCGCTACTTCTTAGCTGGGCGATCGCGCTCACTGTGGACGGAGTCGGTGGTAGTGCCTGCGCAGTCGATGATTGAACAAGCTCCGTCGGACCCGACATACTGGCGACCCGGCCGGCCAGTGCCGCACGCCTTCTCAATGCCGCCGGGCTCGAAGATTGACTCCGCTCCAGAAATTAATCACAATTCAGTGGTTAATGGATTCAGGCTGGGTTCCCAACCGAAGAGGCTAGACAGCGGTCCCGGCAGGACTCACGGACGCCGCCAAGTTCGGATGAGATAGAGAAAGCTGGACATCGAAAAGCGTCTTGCGAAATTCGGCCAACTTACGTCGTAGTTGCGCGGTCAATCTCCTCCTTTATGTATCCAGACAGCGAGCTGGCTTCGGCGTGTTCAAATACATCATCGGACAGTCGCAAGTCGATTGTCAGACTACCTCGGAACGTGTATACGACGTACTCGCCGTCATTGTTAGATCTTATCCTAACCGGGGGCGGTCGCAAAAGGTCGACATATCGTAACTCGTCAGGATGCTGTAATTCAGGCAGGATACCCTGCCCGCTGAGGCCAAAATTCAGTCCTAACGGAACGCGAGGCGCCAAGCCTTGAGGAGACAGCATTCCCTCCCGGCTTGGAACTGCGATATTCCGATTCATAGTATTGGACCTTATTTGAGCATGAAAATCACGAGCGATCGAATGTACCGTGCTGGCGCGAGAAATCTCAAAAGACGCTATGGATAAACCGACAAAATTTGTGCTTTCAGTCGGATCTACGACAGGCGAAACATGGCGCCTAAGATTCACAGGGTAAAGTACGTTAACCGGCAATGATTCGCAACCAGAGTGTTTTAATCGGTGGAGGCCAAGTGCGACTGCACTCCCAACAAATGAATTTACAGAGAGTTTGTTCAAGCGTGCCCAGCGAGCAACATTAGACGTTGCGCTAGTAGAGAATTTCAGGCTCTTGAAAATAACACCGCTAACACTAGCAACAGGTCCTGAAAACGACTGAAACGACTGGGTTGACTCCCAGCGTTCGCGGATAAGATCCGACGGACGCTTTGGCAGGACTGGATTCGGTTCTACTCGAGTGTCGAGACCATCCATGATATTTGTATAGTGTTCAAGAAGTTCCACGAGGTAGGAAATAAATGCCGCGCCGTCGACTATTGCATGTGTGATCCGCAAGGCGATGTACCCAGATCCCGGCTTGCGAATGTGAGCCAATTCTGCGACCGCTCGCGCACTGTCCCAATCGCTGTGAGCGAATTGCCAAAGCGTGCCTTTATCACCATCAATTGATTTGATGGTGACATCATGGCTAGGCGACGTGTATAGAAGCTTACCGCAACTACTTGTTTCGATTCTACCGCACAGGACTGGATTATTACAACAAAGGGATCGGAACGCTTTCAGCAATGCGGAGTCATCTACATCGCCAACGTACTCAAGTGCGAATGTCCGCGGTTCGTCAATTTGTGACTCAATCTCGTCCAGGTAGCGCTCTGGCACAGAGTACCTCCGTTGTGCTAGGTTAGGTAAGGAGCTTCTACGCGTCAACTTGAACCGGGAAATTCAGCCGGTAAGCAGGTTTAACCCCAAGCATTGAAGGGCGGGTAACTAGCGCACCGTCATTGAGTCGGCCGCGAATAAGCTACGTGTACAAGGCTGTTTGTGTCAAATCACTTGATCTACCGTTCTTTCTGCTCTTGCTATCAGTAGTCGGGCGCGCTCGATAACAGGCTTACCGACGACCTCACCATTAAGAACCGTTGCTGATTCTTCTTTCGCCATGTCGATTACTGACCTCGCCCACTTGATGTCTTCAATGGATGGAGTAAAGGTAGAGTTTGTGGTAGCGACTTGGTTAGGATGTAGGCATAGTTTTCCACCAAAACCTAGCCGTGCGGCATGATCTAGATCATCCTTGAGTGTCTTTTCGTCTCTAATCGCTGTGGTCAAGCCATCTATAGGAGGTGCGAGCCCTGCGGCTGCTGAGACGGTGGGTAGCATGGATCTGGCGTAAAACATGGCTAGACGCTCAGTGGGAGAAACGCCCAATTGAAGGCCAAAGTCGACGTTCCCGAAGATGACGCGTGCGACCATAGGTTGTTGACAAATCGACCAGGACTCGACAACCCCTCTCGCTGTTTCGATAAGTGGAACAATATAGCTCTCCGCGTTTAATTTCATTCGAAGGTTCGAGATCTCATTCGAGTCCGAAGCCTTCGGCAAGACTACAATACACTGATATGGCTGCAAAATTCTTACATCGTCGAGATGCCACCTGGTGGTCGTGTCATTGATTCGAATGATAGCAGACCGATGCGTCTGCAGCCATGCTGCGACATTGGATCGTGCATCGTCCTTTTCTTCCGGGGCTACTGCGTCCTCTAGGTCAATCATTACTCCATCGGCCCCGCTAGCATAAGCCCTGTTGAATCGATCGGGACGATGTCCTGGCACCGCGAGTAATGATCGCATGCTGGAAACCTGATCGATCGTTATTGCGACTGCCATTAATCCTCCGATGGTATAAAAAGAGTGTCGAATACAATCGAGAAATCGATGGTACTGTAGACGGATTCGGGCTAGTACGGGGAGTATTTCAACCCGGAACATTTGGACTTAGCATGCGGTTATTCACCGTTGATCCAGTGGAACTGCCGCGATGGTCTTTTGAATGTGGCGAGCGGTCGTACATGTACGAAGTACAGGATTCGTTGTACTTTCAGTACTGCAAGATTCTTTGGATGCTGGGAATGTCGGGTGAACGGCTCTGGCACATTTGCGGTGGTGACGTTCGGTAGTTCATCTGAGGAGTATGCGGTGGCGGAGGAGGCTGAATCCTGCGCGTCCGTACATCTGTCGCTTGATCAGCTTGGTATTGGTGTTCACTCCTTCTGTTCGTCCATTGTGGAACCCGAGTTGGCTCACATTATGCCCCACGGCCTGGGTGTGGATGGCGTCGAGAATCTGCTGGACGTCGTCGGGTAGCGGGTCGGCGGCGGTGATGGTCTGCTCGCCTGCCTGGATTTCGATGGTGCGGCTGATCGCGAGGGCGGCGAACACGATGGTCAGGTGGGCCTCGATCGAGTCCCGTGTGAGGTTCCCCCTAGATCGTGGAGGCATGGGTTATAAGGAGTGCCATGTCGGAGAAGTGAACCGTCACGGGTTTGATGCCGCTTCCTTGTAAGTCAAGGAGGATGAGCACATGCCCAAGAAGGTGGACCCGGCCCTGAAGGATCGGGCGCTTCGGATGGTCGCTGAGCACCGGTCGGACTATCCATCGGTGACCGCGGTCTCGAAGGTCGTGGCCGAGCAGCTCGGGATCGGGAAGGAGACCGTGCGCCGGTGGGTCGTCCAGGCCGACATCGATGCCGGCGACCGGCCTGGTGTCACGAGCGAGGAGTCGGCTGAGATCAAGCGGTTGAGGGCCGAGAATCGTCGGCTGCGTGAGGACAACGAGATCCTCCGCAAGGCATCGATTTTGACATGCTTGACGTCGACGATCTGACCGAGCTCGGCATGAGCCACACCTCCGCCGACATCCCGTCATCTGGCGATACAGCCTCCGGGGTGCTGTCTCTGCACGCTGGTCGAGTGCTTCCTACCGACACGCGCCCTCCGCCCTCAGTGGCGATCTACGACCAGCTTCTTCGACACCGAAAGGACACCACGGCATGAGTAGCACCCTGACCGGACCGCCAGCTGCGGCGGTCGGCAAGATCGAGCCCGGCGTCGACACCGTGGACGCGCACATCGAGCAGGCCTGCCGCACCCTGTGTCTGTCCACGATCCGCGCCCACTACGAGGAGATCGCCGAGGCCGCGTTGCGCGAGCACGCCTCCTACAAGGCCTTTCTGCTGGATCTGCTGGACGCTGAATGCGAGCAGCGTGACCAGCGACGCCGCATCCGCCTGGTCCGGGAGGCTCGATTCCCCCGTCCGAAACGGGTCGAGAGCTTCGACTTCACCGCCAATCCCCACGTCAGCGCGGAGGTCGTCAACACCCTCACCCAACCCGGCTGGATCAGCGCCGGACAACCCTTGTGTCTCATCGGTGACTCCGGCACCGGCAAGTCCCACCTGCTGATCGGGATCGGCACCGCGATCGCCGAAGCCGGCCGGAAAGTCCGCTATACCACCACCGCGAACCTCGTCAACGAGCTCAGCGAGGCCGCCGACGAACACCAACTCGGCCGCGTCCTCAAACGCTACAGCAAGATCGACCTGCTCTGCCTGGACGAATTCTGTTACCTCGAGCTCGACAAGACCGGCGCCAAACTGCTGTTCCAAATCCTCACCGAACGCGAAGAACGGCGTTCCATCGCCGTCGCCTCGAACGTGCCGTTCTCGGAATGGAAGGCCACGATCCTCGACCAACGGCTCTGCGCGGCCGTCGTCGATCGCCTCACCTACAACGGTCACATCATCGAAACCGGCACCGACTCCTATCGACTGCGCACCACCCAACAACGCCTCGCCGACCAGAGCGATCAACGCAGATGATCATGCCCACCATGAGCCTGGACCTCGGCGGCGCCGTCGAACTCGCCGAGGGCACTATGGTTCGTCAGCGACCTCAGCCCGCTCGACGACTTCCTGCGCCGCTTCGTCGGCCCACCGCCTACAACCTCAACCTCCTCCACACCGACCTCGACCGTCTCGCCACCCTCCTCATGATGCCCACGGTGGTAAGCAGCGCTCTCGCCTCTCCTTGTCCCTACTGGCACGCCACCCCAGGCAGCACAGCCGAGCGAATCACTGGCTGTGCTCAGGCGACTGGCGACGGTTGCGTCGCGTCATCCTGGCGGCATGATCAAGCCGCTCACGTGTGATACCGAGTTCCGGGGCCAGATGGGATCGCCAATATGGGCCCGGGACTCGGATGCCGCGTTCCCAGCGAGAAATGATCTTGCCGGTAACGGCGGTGGTGCCTGCGCGGGCCTGCAGTTGCCGGGCCAGCGCCGCCTTCGAGAGCTTGAGTGCGCAACGCGCCCCCTTGATGAGATCGCTGATGTCCTGGTACTCCTGAATATATGCAACCTCCATTTCGATTGACAAAACCCCTACTAGGGATCCGCATGAGCGGCCTGCGGCGCGGTATGCGCGCCAAGATGTTCACTCAAATGGAGCAACTTTCACGGACTGTGAAGGCTGGTTGCGGTGACCAGTTCGGCACGAACAAGTAGCTGCTAATGATTCGCGATAAAACAGAATTGGACGAGTTCTGATGTTTGAGAACCGCGAGGGCCGTTGGAGCGTTTCCGGACACAATTTTGACAAACTTCGTCGACGGGTTCGCGCGCATGTGATATATCTATGTCGCCGCTACAACGAACCCGTCGACACTGCCGATGAGATAACCCAGCGGACGTTCGAAAAATATTTCTCGAAACCGCGTGATGTCGATATCAACAAGGACCCGTTTCTACTTCTATGCAAGATCGCCAACGGCGTCTGGATAGATTACTGTCGAAAAAGATCCCGCGAAGAACCACAAGGGGCGACACCACGTGATCAACACATTCGGCCAAGTCAGGATCCCACACCACAGCAGAAAGCGCTGGAGTCGGAAACATCTCGCAGGTTTTATCAAACACTAGAAGAACTGACGCCAACCAATCGGAAAATCGCATTCTGCCGCGCCCGACTAAATTTATCCTGGCACCAGATCGGCATGATAGTTGGACTCAGCACGTCCGCTGTCGAGAGCCGTGTGTTGACCGTCACTGACCATGCAGATCTCAATGGCATTGATTGCGCCGACGGCTTGGGGGTTGCGAGTGGCTTCGGAGGGGCTGATGCCTGGCAACGTTCTTGACGGTGACGGCGTCGTCGGCGCGGCGACGTGCGGACTGGGCGGGCCAGCGGGGGCTTCTCCGGTCAGATGCATCAGCTGTGAGACATCGCTTCGATACTGACGTTCGGAGGCAGGGGAGCATTACTCGCGGGCGTATCTGTTGCTGCAGAACGGTAAAGCGTCTTGGTCGCAGCGTGGTGTTTGACGCAGCACCAGGGCTTCGTTAGTTTAAAACAGACGTTCCATCAAGTGGATAGTGAGGTTCGGCTGTTGTTCATCTTCCGGCCCGCGCGACGCATCTGTGGTTCGTTGGGCGTTGGCGCTAGGATGTTTGTCCTTTTGACCGCAACGGTCTGCTTTGTGGTTGCAAGTTGGGTGCTTCAATCGCACGGCAGCTCAGCGGAATATGCCGCACCGTCAGCGTTTGCTTTGGTGACGACTACCCTACTGATTCTCACGAGGCCTCTGCACGTATGTCCTAAGTGTCCTTGCGTCTTGTGACTGGGTGCATCACTTGCCCTAGTCGGCGGTGATTTCGGTAACGGCGGTGCGCGCGGCGGCTTCGTCGACGATCGTCTTGTTAACGGCGTAGGCGGCGACGAGTGCTTGCAGGGCGAGGTTGTTGGCGGCGCGGGGGTAGCCGCGGCTGGTCTGGTGGATGAGGGCGATGGCGTCGTCGGAGAAGAGGGTGTCGGAGCGTCCGGCGAGTTCGAGGTGGTGGCGTAGGTAGCTGGCGGTTTCCTCAGGTGTCATGGGTGGCATGGTGTAACGCAGGCCGATGCGCTGGTCGAGCGCGGCTAGCGCCCCGAGTTTGATACGGCGGCGCAGGGTGGGTTGCCCGACGAACAGGCAGGCGAACGGGCATTGGCTGTCCATGTCGTGGTTGGTGAGCATTCGGACGGATTCGAGCTGTTCAGTGGTCAGCAGGTGCGCTTCGTCGATGACCACGATGGCAGTACGGCCGCGTTCGGCCTGTTCGGTGGCGAGGGCGTCGGCGGCTTGAGGTATCAGGGTGGCGTGGTGAAACCGGGGGTGCTGGCCGAGCGCGGTGACGATCGCGCCGAGCACGCCACGAACGCCGACGGTGGGATCAGGCAGATAGATCACGGTATGTCTGCTGGCGTCCAGAGAGGACAGAGCGGCGCGGAGGGCGACGGTTTTGCCGGCGCCGACCTCGCCGGTGATTACCCCGATGCGCTGTTCGCTGACGCACCAGCCGATGCGGGCGACGGCTTCGTTGTGGGCGACGTGACGGTGCAGCATCCCGGGGGCGAGATCACGACCGAACGGCATCCGGGTGAATCCGTATTCTCTGAACTTGATCAAGGTCTTCGGGCCGCGGTGATGTCCATCCGATCGTGTCACTCGGTTGTGACGATGGGTATGCCGAGGTCGACGCTGGCTGGTCGTGCGGGGTGGCGATCGATCTGGGTGAGCTTGTCTTCGGCTCCGGCGAGGCTGACCTGCAGTCCTTCGATCTCGCCGAGCCAGCCCTCGCGTTCGGCCTCGGCGATGCGGGCGGTGAGGTTGTCACGGATCTCGATGAGCCGATCACGTTGGGCGGGATCGGGCCAGAGAACCGGGCAACGGACGCAGGCATGTTCATGGATGCACGGCGTTCCGAACGCTCGGGCGCAGGTGCCGATGGACACCTTGCGGCGTTCGAAGTGGCCGAGAAACTCCTGCCATTCGGCGTCGGTGGGGGTGCGGTATTCCTCGGTGGGGCGTAGCGCTCGCCGGCGGGTGAGGAACGCCAGATGGGCTTGAATGGCTTCGTCGGGGTAGACCGCCTCTGGCGGACTCAGGTATCAGAACTGTCCGAATTCCTGGCTTCATCGGCTGCTTCGGCGGCTGATTTCGGCGGCGTAGTTGGTCCAGTCGCCGCTGCTGGCGCGTTGCCAGGCGACGGCGACGGTGATGTGGATGCCGAGCAGTCGGGCCAGGACGGCAGCAGGCAGTTCGGTGCTGAGCTGAAACAGCGCTGCGGATCGGGATCGGGCCGAGTTGATGCCGAGCTTGCGGAGACGTTCGGCGAGGCCGAATGCGCTGATGGGCCGGCCGGGCTGACCGCCGGGGAACAGCCAGGGGGAGGTTCCCTGGTCGCCGACGACGGCCTTGCCGTGGCGGGCGGCGACAACCTGGAGAACGAGCTCAGCGAGGGGTTCGGGCAGCTCGATCGGCTCGCGTCCGAGCCGCAGGCGTACTTGGTTGTCGTGGTGTTCGACGTGGTCGATGGTGAGGCGGCTGAGGGCGGCGGGCCACTGGGCGTAGAGCAGCACGAGCAGCCCGGCGACGCGGTCCTCGGGTTTGAGCGTGTCGTCGTGCAGCAGCCAGCGAGCCTGTGTCCAGCGGGTTTCGGTGTCGATGAGGCCGGAGGGTCCGTCCCACCTCGTGGCTGGGAAGTCGAGCTGGGTCAGTTTCTGTTTCTTGGCCCAGCGGACAAAGTTGCCGGCCTCGGTGCGGTAGCTGCGTTTCGTGGTGGCCAGCCAGGCATCCAGGTCGCCTTGCCGCGCCGTGGCCAGCGTGAGCCTGTGATCGGTGAGCCAATCGAGCAGGGTGATGGCGGCCTTGATAACCCGCTGCGCAGCGACGACCTGCTCGTGGGTGGTGTCGGCGCCCTTGACTCGGCCACGCAGCCGCCGCATGACATGCCAGACGGCGTAGCGGTGCAGCATCTGCCGCTCGTCGGGGTCAGCACGGTCGGCGACGATGTCGGTGATCCACCGTTCCAGCCGCGCCATCTGCTCATCCCGTGGCGGCAGCGTTCCGATGGCGACCAGGACGCTGCGCAGGTGTTCGACCGTCTTTCCCTCGGGCAGCGCGTCCAGGGACGCGTGGGTGAGCGATTGCCCGGTCAGATCGCGCAGGATCGCCGGGGCGGCGCTCTTGTTGAGCCAGTTCGCGACCGTGGTGGGTCGTTTTGCCTCGGCAAGGGTGTCGTAGAGGCCTTGCAGTTCGGGGCGAATCTCGCCGCTGTCGTTGCTGAGCAGGTCGCGCAACCGCTGCTGGACGGCGCAGCGGGCGCACCGTCCAGCGTGAATGCGGTCGGGTTGACCGCAGTTGGGGCAACTGCGCCAGAAGCCAGGGTCGGGACGGGCGCAGCTCGCGCAGAGCGGTTCATCGAGGGTGCCGCCACGGATCGGTGCGTCTTCGCCGCAGCCGACGCAACGAATCCACCGCTGTCTGCAGGCCCGGCACCAGGGCGTGCCGGTCGCCTGGGAGATCACGCAGGGTGCGTCCTTCCCGCAGATCTGGCACGTCAGGGTCTTGTATGGCACGCAGCTGCCGCAGAGCGGCCCCTCGGCGGTGCGAACGTTGACGGGACGGCGTCGGCCGCAGTCGAGGCAGGTTTCCTGGTTGGCGGGGTCGGTGATCATGCAGTTCGGACACAGCGGTTGGCCGTGCTCGTCGCGGGTGGCCGCCTCGCGGACCACGCCGCAGCGCGAGCAGGGTTGGGCGCGGGATTTGGCCACACAGTTGCGACACAGCCACTGTCCGTCGATCCGGCGGTGCAAATGGATGACTCGGTCACAGCCGGGACAGGACGGGCGCACGATGGCCTGCGCTCCGGCGTCGCGGAGCTTGTCGACCAGCCGCAGCACTGCGAGAACGGGTGCCTCAGCGCCAGCCCCGGTGAGCAGTTCGGGCCGATCTTGCACCGCCCATGCGAGCTGATAGCGGCGTCCGGCGCCGGGCACTGTCGCACGAACTGCGGCGGCCACGACGTCCGCCGACAGTGTCGAATCCACGCCGGTCACCACGCCCACGACGATGTCGACGGGATCCCGACCCGCATCGGGCGGGCAGTGGGCGCATCGCGGATTCCCGTCCCGGTCTCGGCAGTTCACCGGCCGGACCTTGCCGCAGGCCGCGCAGGCGTCTCGCCGGGGACCGCAAACGCCGCAGTACCAGTCCTGGCCGCGGCGCTGCAGGGTGCGCAGGGGTTTACCGCATTCAGCGCAGACCGGCGGCGAAACTTCCATCGCGCCGGCCTCGCGCAGCGCGATGAGCAGATCCCCGACACCCCTGGGTGCTGGGGAGCGACCGTCGGCCAGCAGCACTGGCTTCTCAAGCAGCGCTTGGGCCATGCCGCGGCGCTTGGCCCGGCCCCCGGCAACACCGGTCACCGTGGCTTCGATCACCGTGCGGTCCAAGTTGGGCTCGCGTGCGGCGACAAGGTCGACGATGACGCCGATAGGGTTGGCGAGCACCTCCGGTGCCAGCGGGACTGGCATGGTCTACCCGTCGACGCGGGTGATGCGGGCCCGCTTGGGGCGCAGACCGCCGACCCCGGCCTCGGTATCGCCGACAGCCTTGGACCGGCGAAGCGGGGTGGCCCCGGCGATCGGCTCGATCAACTCGTCCATCGTGCAGTCGAGGATGTCCAGCAACGCCATCAGCACGTTCAGGCTCAACCGTTCAGGCCGCTCGGCGACCAGCCGGTAGACCTGGCTGGACGACAGGTGGATGCCGCGCTGGGCCAGTGGTTCGATCAGGTCGGTGGTGGCGAACAGGCCCCGGTCGGCCATGACGTTTCGCAGCCGCCACCGGTAGTCGAGTTTGCGGGTCATTCACGATTCCTTCCGACATTGCGGGTCGAAGGCCGGGTTCAACGCCTTGCGCAGCGCGGTGTTCATGAAGTCACCGGACACATGGGTGTAGATCGCCGTCGACGTGTCACACCGATGCCCCACGGCCTCCTGGATGAACCGACGATCCACGCCTTGCTCTGTCAGATGGGTGACCCACGAGTGCCTCAGCGAGTGGGGCGTCAGCTGTTTCGGCAGGCCGAGGGCGTCGCGGTAGGCGACGAACCGGGCATTGACCTCCGCCGGTTTGACCCTTCCGCCGCGTTCGGTGACCCACATCGCCGGGTGCTCGTCGCAGCCGAACCTCGGACGGATGTTGTCCACGTAGTCGGCCACCGCCTCGACCGCCCACCCCATCACCGAGGGCACGTTCCGCCGCCGCGGTGGCTGCCCGCGCACCGCCTTGCCATAGCGGACGTGCAGCATCCCGTACCGGCCGAACTCCGGCGCCGCCGGATTCCGGCCCCAATCGGCGATGTCCAGTTTGGACGTCTCGGTGCGGCGCAACCCCCACGCATAGGCGACTTTGAACAGCGTGGCATCACGATAGGCAGCCAGTGCGCCCTTGCGTTTCGCCCGCACCGCGCGGTCGACCTGGTCGTCGGCGTAGTCGAGGAACCGCTGCAACTCCTCGCGGGTGAACGGCCGCGCCTCGGCATCACCCTCGTACTCGTTGAGGTGGGCGATGGTGTTCCACTCGTGGCAGATCGGCACCGGATGCACCCCCGGCCCGAACTCGCCCTCGCACGCGGCCGCCCAGCCATACCGGGCGTCGCACAGGTACTCGCTGAACAACCGCAGATCCGTCTGATAGTTCCGGATCGTCGCCGGGGTCAGATGCTTTTCGCTGGTCAGCCACTGCGTCCACTCGTCCACATGGGCCGGTCCCCAGCTCCACGGGTACTCATTGGTGAACGAGATGAACTGAAGCACCAATCGCACCCGCGGGGCCATCGTGGACTCCTGCAGCCCCCGCGCCGTCTGCTGAGCATGCCAGCCGCGCAGCATCGCCTCCACCATGGCGTCCTCCGGCCGCAACTGCACCACACCCGAGACCAGCTCCAGGTGCGCCGCGCCGGCCAGATCACCCCGTCCCACCACGCCTCCAAACCAAGATCACCAGGACCGTTTGGGGCAGGGATCATGCACCTAACGGGATCACTCGGCAAGCGACGCAGGTCAGACGGCGTGTCGCAGCCGCCCACCACCGGCATTGCCGAAGCGCTCTCAGCAGGCGACCCGCAGTTTCTCGCCCGTTGGATGCAATTCCCGAGGGTTCTTGTAGCCGAGTGTCACGTTGATGTCGCGGTGACCCGCGATGACCTGTGCGATGTGCGGCGGCAGCCCGTTGAGAACGGCGTCGGTGATGAACAACCTTCGGAAATCGTGCGGGGTATAGCGCAACGGACTGCCGTCGGGCTCGGTCAGGTCGGTGCGGGCCAGGGCCTTGGAGAGCAACTTGCGCACGAAGTCCGGGGTGAGGGCGCGGTGTTCGATGTTGACGCGGCGCTGGAACAGCAGCGGCGCCGGGTCACGCCAGACGCACTCATGGTCGTAGGCGGTCACGAGTGGAATGGCACCGGATTCGTTGCGGATCCGACCAATGATCGCGGCGAGCACGTCAGCGAGCTCGGGGCTGACCAGCAGGAGCCGTTCGGTATCGGTCTTCGATGGGGCGATCTGCAGCAGCGGCACGAGTTCCCCGGTCGTGGGCAGACGGTATTGCACCAGGCTGTGGTGGGAGAGTTCGAGGAGTTCCTCGATCCTGACCCCAGTGGCTCGCAGAACCTCCACCGCCGCCCAGGTCCAGAACGCGTAGTCCTCGGCAAGCACGAGATCCTCGCGTTGCCCCGTGTCGGGATCTTCGACCCAGACCTTGCCAGCGCGAGCGTGGGGCGTGTCCGCGCGCACCAACGTCTGGCCCGCGGCGGTGAACGTGTCGCCGGGACCGGCGTTGCGTCCCGCGTGGAGCAGCGCTTCGGCGTCCTTGCGGTGCTGGTCGACAGAGTGGATCAGCTTCGGCAGGACCGGAAGCCGTTCCCGGGTGCGAGCGTCCATTCGAGACTTGTGCCGACGTTTGGCCTTGCGGACCTCGATTTCCTGGGCGCTGACCGGGCTGGGCGCGACCCAGGGACCCCACCGGGCGGGGTCCTCAACGGCCCAGCATGCGAGGTCAAGGTAGAGCGCTCGCACCGGCATGAGAGATTCCCGGTAGCTGATGCGAGGAACGCGGACGTCGCTGTTGGTGCCGCTGTCGGTGCGGACTCGCGTTGTCTTGCTGCGTAGACGCTCTTTCCATGCGGCGGCGACCTCGGCCGGCAGGTTCAGGCTGTCGATCCCGGGGTGGTGCCGTTCGATATCGGCCCAGAACAGCCCGACCAGGTAATGCGCCAGCGACTTCACGCTCGCGTAGTCCAGCGTGGGTTGCCGTTCACAGAGGTAGGCAACCAGCAGATCGCGCACCGATCGGCAGGTCAGCTGGTAGCGATCGACCAGTTCAGCGGGGGTGAGCTGCCCCAGAGTGCGCAGCTCCCGCAGCGAGCTCGGCGCATCGGGTTCTAAGATGCCCATCCGGTGCAGCGTGCGATAGAACGCCGTGGTGCCCGCAGCTCGCTTGACGAGGACGTCGTTCTCGGTATCCAGCAGTTCCAGGACATCGCCGACGGCGACGTCGGACAGGGTGCCGCCTTTGGCCGCGAGGATGTTGGCGCTGCGGTAGAGGGTCCGCTTCGTCTCGGCCGGACTGAGGTCCGCGTCCGTGTCACACATGGCCCGCAACCGCGCGAACCCTTCGACGTCGCGGCTGCGGGCCATGTTGCGGACCAGCGCTCCCCGGCCCGTCGATCCGCCCGCCAGCCAGGACAGGGACGGGCGGATGATGTCACCGCACGTCGCGACGATGACCGCCCCGGACAGCGCCCACTGGCGCCATTGCGCTGGCTCGGATCGAGCGCGCAACCATGCCGCCGTCACCTTCCGCCAGTCGGCACCGGCCTGTTCGGCTCCGCTGGCCAGCCACCGTTGCTGCCAGGTGGTGCCGGGCTGCTCCTCAAGCCAGTCCAGCAGCAACCTCAGACCACTGGCACGCACCTTCTGGCTGTTGGGTTTGTGCTGCACGAACGGTGGCGCGGTCAAGCGCGCCAGCACCACATCCCGCGGCTGCTGGGTCGCATCCCATGCCTCCGCCGCGGGTCGGGCCGGGAACCGCGTCCTGCCTGCCGCGCGGCGTTTCATCCATACTGATTCCTGGACTCTCTCGATCACCGCGGTCATGACGATACCTCCGTCCCGAACAACACGCCCAGCGTTTCCGGGCGGTAGCCCGGCGCCGGAGCAGGGGCCACCCGCGCCGCGGCCTGCCGAGCCTGCTCGGCGTGATGGGCGAGCATCCGTCGGATGACTTCTTCCTTGCGCGGCGTCAAATACAGCTGTGTGGTGGTCAACGCGGCGTGTCCGAGGACAAGCTGCACGTCAGTCAGCGGAAGGTCCGGGTCTTCGGCCATCCGGTAAGCCGCGGTATGGCGCAACGAATGCAGCGTGGCGTTCGTGCCGACCTGCTGGTTGACCCGCTCGAACATGCGATGAGCCGCGTGATACGTCAGCGGGCGGGTCGGCCGGCGCAGTGTCCACCACAGCGGTTGACTGCGCCCGCGGGGATCAGCTCCTGCATCTCGACCTGGTAGAGCCGCAACCAAACGAACGCATCCGGCGACGCCGGCAGTTCCTGCAGCTGCCTGCTGCCCTTGCGGACAACAGTGATCAGACGCCGGCCAGGGTCGACACCGCCCTGGGTGGCCGACAGCAGCTCCGAGGCCCGTGCTCCGGTCGACACGTAGAACGCCACCAATGCCCGATCCCGGTGCGAGGGCAGCCGAGCGAACATCTCGTTGAACTGATCGTCCGGGACGCTGCGAGGAATCCGGGTGGGCACGGTTGGCCGGTAGAGCCCGGTGCGTTCGTTGCGGTGCGGTTCCATCGGGTTGTGATGTGCCTGCGGCCGCCGCCCGCGTCAGGACCGCTCCAGCGGAAACGGGTTCAGGATCGGCCCGTCACCGAGGTCGAGATGGAACTCGTAGAAGCCGCGCAGCACCGTCTCGCTATGTGCACGCACCGACGGCGCATACGCCCGTGCCGGCGAAGGCGCTCCGCTAGGAGGCTGGCCCGGGCGACGCCAATGCGCGCGAGCAGGCTTGCCCGCGACCTGTAGCCAGCGGCAGAAGTCACGAGCCTCGACTCGTGTCGCCCGATCCCAGTCGACGCCGACCGCCCAGCAGAACCGGAACCAGCGCAGCAGGTCCATCCCATAGGACCGCAGCGTCGCTCCTGAACGACCGGCGGCCTGAAGCTCACGGAAGAACGCCGCCACCGACTCCACCGTCGCCCCGCCGCCGTCGAGTAACCGGTACGGATCCCACTCATCGCCGGTAGCCGCCAGCCTCCCAACCTGGGGCACCACCAGCGTCGCCAGATCCCGCGACGGAACGCGCGTCTCGTCCATGGACGCAGATGTTTAGCACAACCAGTAGAGGGTCACTGACCTGGGGATATGCCCCACCTAGTTCAGTCAACAGGCAGAAGCCCTGTAATTTCTCGATCACGGTTCCTCCTGGTCGGTGTGGGTGATGCGGGAAAGGAGCAGGTTCTTGGCTGTCAGGTAGGGACCTTGTCGCCGGGATCTGCGTGGGGTCCGGCGTCGCTGAGTCGGCGGGCCCAGGCCAGCAGTTTGGCGACCTCCCGAGCGCTGACGGGCTCAGAGGGTGGGCCACTCATGACGTCTCCGCGCTGCCGTCGGAATCGTGGGTCACGCGGGGTGGTGCGTTGCTGGTGTCGGTCAGCGCGGCGTAGTTGACGCCCTGGGCGAGCTCGGCCTGGTAGGCGGCGTCGATCAGGTGGGCGTAGTTGATCCCGGTTGGCTCGGGAACCTCGGGTGGGGTTTCGGGACGCGCTTTGGGGTGGGCATGCCGGCCGATGTGGAACGGCAGCGCGGTGCCGAAGCTGCGCCCGTGATAGCGCACCTCGACCAGGGTGAGGTCGAACGGGTCGAACTGAGCGGCCTCGATCTTTCCGGACAGCTGTTTAGTGGGTCAATTCATGCCGCTTGCTGCCGGTTCAGGTACTCGTTGTAGACCTCATTTGGGGCCTTATAGTCGAGTCCCGAATGGAGACGTCGACTATTATATCTAAGTTCGATATAGGCAGCAATATCTGTCCTGGCCCTCTTTCGGGTGGAGTAGATCACTCGGTGAACCCGCTCGTTCTTCAGGGCACCAAAAAACGATTCGGCCATCGAATTGTCATAGCATATTCCCGTGCGTCCGACCGATTGCCTGATGCCCAATGATCGGAGCGTGCTGGCAAACTGGGCGGAAGTGTAATTGCTGCCACGGTCGGAGTGGAATATCGCCCCGCGTGCGATAGGATAGTTGCGTACGGCCATGCGAATCGCCTTCTCGATGAGAGGCGTCTGGTAATTATCGTCCATCGCCCACCCGATAACGCCCTTCGTATGACAGTCGATGACCGTCGCGAGATAAACCCAGCCCTCCCACGTAGGGATATAGGTAATATCGCCAACCATCTTCTCGCCGGGCGCGGATGCGGCGAAGTCGCGGCCAACGAGGTCGGGCAGCAAGCTGGCAGACGGCTCAGTCAGGCCGAGTCGCCACGGACGGGGCTGGCAAGGCTCGAGCCCCAGCTCACGCATGATGCTGCGGATCAGCTCAGGGGTGCACCGCTCACCCTGGCGCTGCAGCTGGGCGTGGACGCGCCGGTGACCGTAGGTCTCATCCGAATCGTCGAAAACCTTCGTGATCAACGGAGCCAGGTAGGCGCGACGCTGCGCCGTCGCGCACTTGGGCCGACAACGCCATTCATAGAATCCCGACTTCGACACACCCAACCATTCGCACATTTTGGTCACTGTGTACTTTTTCTCGCCAGTATCGGTCACTGCGCCCTTCTCCACCTCGATGAACTCGTACCTCTCGTTCACCGATACTCGCTCGCGAAGAAGGCTGCGGCTTTTCCCAGGAACTCCTTCTCCATCCGTAGCTCACGGACTTCCTTCTCCAGCTCACGCAGCCGCGCGCGCTCCGACACGGTCAATGGTGGCTCGTCCGCAGCATGAGCCTTCCGGTAGTCGTTCACCCAGTTACGAAGCGTTTGCTCGTTCAGCCCGTTCTCCCGCGCGACCGACGCCACCGGGCGGCCCGTCTCGACCACCATTTTCGCCGCCTCCTCCTTGAACTCAGGAGTAAACGACCGACGATTCTTTGACACTGGCTTCCTCTCTTCCGAACAAAAACCCTAGTGGGTTCGCTGTCCGGAAGATCAACAGCCCCTCAAACACGAGCTCGACCTGGCGACCGACCAGGGCGGAGTCGACCTCGTAGACGTTGCCGTGCAGCGACACGGTGCTGGTCTTGGTGACCGTGCGCTGCGCGGACCAGCGAAACGCTTCGGTCAACGCCGCCGGACTCGGCAACGGATACGGCTCGCCGGCCTGCCAGCGTTGCAGTGGCGGCGTCCCGGTTTCCGAGTGCGGCCGGCGGTGATAGACGGTTTCCACCCACGCGGTGAACAGTCGGTTCAGCTCCAGCAGATCGCCGACTGGGTGCCGCCCGGTCTCGTGCTCGTCGCCGGTGAGTTCGACGAGGAACTGATCCCGCACGGTTTTGAAGAACCGTTCGATTTTGCCACGGCCCTCGGGGCGCCCTGGGGTCGAGTGCGTCAGGACGATACCGAGGCTGGCGCATGCTCGCCGCAGCCACGAGTCCACGAACGCGCTGCCGTTATCCACATAGATCCGTTCGGGCACCCCGCGGCTGGCCAGGGCTGGGCGCAGCGCGGCGGCCAGCCGCACCGTGTCCTCGGCATACCCGAACCGATGCCCCACGACCGTCCGGGAGTGATCATGTCGGCGTACGACCTGATGTGTCGGATTTTGTACGGCCTCACGTGTAGGTGAGGTCTCGGCGAGTTGAGTCCCTACTCGCTGTGAAGGGGGCCACCCTTCGGTTCTTGTCAGCCGGCCAAGCAGACAGAACCGAAGGGTGACCCTTTCCATGATCCTGGATGCGGAGTCCTGGATGAATATCCGTCGTTTCCGCGCCCTGTTTGATGCGGGCGCATCGTATGCCGAGATCGCTGCCGAGTGTGGTTGCGACTGGCGCACTGTGAAGAAGTATTTGGCTGCCGACGCGCCGTCGGTCCCGCCGGTGGGGTCGTCGCGGGCGGGCACGCAGCCGCGGGTGATCGACTCGTTCACGGAGGTGATCGATGCGTGGTTGCGCAGCAATATCAAGCTGCGTGGCACGGTGATCCATGAACGCCTGGTCGCCGAGTATGGCTACCAGCACTCGTATCAGCGGGTGAAAATGTACCTGCAGGAGGCCCGGCCGCGGATCGCCGCGGAGCTGGCCGCCGGTGATGAGAACCCGCTGTCTGGGCTGCACCGCCGGTTCGAGGTGATACCGGGTGCCCAGGCTCAGGTGGATTGGGGTGAGGAGGGTGCGCTGCTGGCCGATGCTGGTATCGGCACGGTGTACTCGTTCCACATGACGCTGTCGCATTCGCGGGATCCGTTCTGTTGTTTCACCGACAGCACGGATCTGGCGACGTTTTGGGATTGCCACCGGCGGGCGTTCGCCCACTTCGGTGGGGTGCCGCACACGATCGTCTATGACCGCACCAAGACGGTGGTCCAGCGGCATGTCGCGCCGCGGCGGGCGGTGCCGCTGCATCCGGAGGCGGCGGCGTTCGCCGAGCATTACGGCTTCACGATCGACGTGCTGGCCGCCTACCGGCCAACCGGGAAGGGACGCGTTGAGCGGCAGGTCGAGATCGTGCGCAACCATGTCGTGGCGGGACGGTCGTTCGACTCGCCGGCCGAGTTGGATCGGGCGTTTGCCGAGTGGTTGCCGATCCGGCGGGCACAGGTGCATCGCACCCACGGCGAGGTGATCGCCGTTCGCGCCGAGGCGGATCGGGCGGCGTTGCTGGGATTGCCGCCGACACCGTATGTGGTGGCCGAGCAGCATCTGCGCACCGTCGGCAAGGACTGCCTGGTCTCGTTCGAGTCCAGCCTGTACTCGGTGCCCGCCCGCCTGGTGCGCCCGCACCAGAAGGTGCAGGTGCGTGTCACCGGCGAATCGGTGGTCATCCACACCCTGGCCACCGACGGCGCCACGGTGCTGGCCGTGCACCCGCGGGCACCGCGGAAGGGCTCGTGGATGGTCGACGCGGCCCATTGGGACGGCCTGCCCGACGGGCACACCCGCGCCACAATCCGCGACGGCGGCCCGCACACACCCCTGGACGTGGTGCCGCTCGACTCCGATGTGGAGCCGAATCCGTTGTCGGCGTTGCTGGCGCGTAACAGCGCCGCCCAGGTTCCGGTCGCCCGCCGGGCTCTGTCCAGCTACGACACCGCCACCCAGCTGCCCGACGAGGGGCCGGAGGTGACGCTGTGGTGACCGCCAACAACCATGCTGATCACGACGACTCGGTGATCATGTTGGATACCCACGTCGCCGTGCCGCTGTGCTGCGACCTCGACATGTTGGAGGACTGGCTGCTGCACTGCAGCGCCGACACCCTCGACGAGTTGGGCAACTTCGCCTACCGCGCCACCAATAACCCCCAGTTCGGCGTCACCGAGCTGATCACCGCACTCGGCCGCTACGGCGTGGTCCTGCGGCGACTGCTCGCCGCTCAACGCGCCCAGCAGCGCTAACACTACCCCGCGGGCGGTCCCGACCCCGGCCCCTCACGCAAACCCCTGCCTGGCCGACTGACACCGGGGCCGGGGCCGTCCCTCGCATTTTCCCTTGATAATTCACCAGCTCGAAGGAGAAACACCGACGATGAGTGAACTGTTGTCCGCTCGCATTCAAGCCCAGGCCACCAAACTCGGGCTGAACCACCTTGCCAACCACCTGCCCGAACTGGTGAAACGGGCCGATGACCAAGAAATGGGCTACCTGGATTTCCTGGACCTGATTACCGCCGAGGAAGTCGGCATGAAAGACGACAACCGATTCCGCAATGCGTTACGCGTGTCGTCTTGCGTCTGAGTTAGATGACCATTTGATCTTTGAAATACCCAGCCACGAAGCGGTGTGTCTGACCGTTCCGGAGGCTGATGATGACGTCCAATACGCCCATGAAGGCACGCAAGCAGCGACGGCTGCTCTCGCCGAGCCAGAAGTACGAGATGTATGTGTCGGTGCTGACTGGGCAGTGCACGCAGCGGGAGGCCGCGCAGAAGTGGAAGGTCGACCGCACCACGGTGACCACGATCTGCCGTACCGCCAAGCAGGGCGCGCTGACCGCGCTGTCGGCTCGGCCGGGCCGGCCGGGCAAGACAGTCGAGCAGCTGGAGTTGGAGGAGGCGCGGGCGGAGGCCGAGCGGCTGCGCGCCACGGTGACCGAGCAGGCGGTGGCGCTGCATCTGCACGAGGGAAAACCCGCCTGGGGCTGATGGCCGGCCCGGTCCCGGCGCGGGTGCACGCTGACGTGAAGGCCGGCCTACTCGAGTTGATCGAGCACGCCGTCGAGCGTGGCTGGTCGGCGCGGCGGGCATGTGACCGGCTGGGCCTGGAACACGGTCGCTACCAGGCGTGGCTGGCCCGCCAGGCCGCCGGGCGGCTGGACGACCTACCGCCGGGCGGGCATCCCCTGCACGGGATCCTGCCGGGCGAGCGGGCCGCGGTCGTGGAGCTGTTCGAGACCTGGGGCGAGACCGACCGTAGTCATCGCAAGCTCGCCCACCGCGGCTCGCGGATCGGACTGGTGCATGTCTCCGAGTCCACGGTGCGGCGGATCCTGGCCGCCGAACGGCTCGTTCTTCCTGGTCAGCCGCCCCGCGAGCCGATCGGTCGGGCGGAGTGGCCGCCCTGGCTGGAGTGGAAGCCCAACCGGGTGTGGGGTTACGACTTCACGCACTTCACCCGCGCCCGGGTCGCCGCGATCGCGATCCTCGACATCGTCTCCCGCAAGTGGATCACCACCCTGGTGTCGGCCGAGGAGTCTTCCACCCAGGTCGAGGTCGCCTTCACCGACGCGCTGGAGGCCGAGAACCTGTGGGCGGCCGCCGACGCCCGCGCGACCGACGCGCTGGTGGCCGCGCTGGCCTCCGGCGACCGCGACGCCGTCGGCACCGCGATCGGTGACGGGCAGCTGCCGTTGCTGCTGGCCATCAGCGACAACGGGCCGCAGATGCGCAGCCACACCACCCGCGAGTTCCTCGCCGGTGTGGCCATCGCCCGCCAGTTCGGACGGCCCGGCACACCGACCGATCAGGCGTGGATCGAGACGCTGTTCGGGCACGTGAAGGGCGAGTGGCCGCACCTGGAAAAGATCCGCGACCCCGGCGAGCTCGAAGCCGAACTCGAGCTCGTACGGGCCCAATACAACGGGGTCAGGCTGCACGCCGCCATCGGGTATGTCACGCCCGACGACGAACACGAAGGACGAGGTGACGCCATCCGCAAGAACCGACGCGACGGACTCGCCCAAGCACGCGAGAACCGCCTGGCATACCGTCGAAGCAGAGCACCTGAGGAGAACCAATGACCACGCACCGGCCGTGGCTGGGTATTTCAACCCGCGATTGGTCAATTAACTCAGACACACCTCAGTGTCACGGCTACCACACCACAAAACACTCGACGACTACGATTTCACATTCCAACCCAGCCTCGACGTCCGCAAGGTCAAAGACATCGCCGCCCTGTCGTTCGTCGAAGCCAAAGCCAACGTCGCCCTGCTCGGCCCGCCCGGGGTCGGCAAAACACACCTCGCCTGCTCACTCGGGATAGCCGCCTGCCAAGCCGGCTACGGCGTCTACTTCACCACCCTCGACGAACTCATCCGCAAATTGCACGCCGCCGACGCCACCGGACGACTCACCCGCCAAATCCGCACCTATCTGCGACCCACCGTCCTCATCATCGACGAAGTCGGATATCTCCCACTCGACCAAAAAGACGCGAACCTACTATTCCAACTCGTCTCACGCAGATACGAAACCGGATCAATAATACTGAGCAGCAACAAAGCATTCTCGGAATGGGGACCGATCATCGGCGACGAAGTCCTCGCCACCGCCATTCTCGACCGCCTCCTACACCACTGCGACGTCATCTCCATCAACGGCCCCAGCTGGCGCATGAAAGACCGCCTCGCCGACACCGAACCACCCATGGCAGACTGACACCACGCCGGACCCCGACCTACACGCCAGGTCGTACCCCGTGAACCACGTCAGGTCGTACGCGGACAGATCATCCAGGAACGCGAACAGATAGGTCTTGCGTCCGCCGATCCGCAGAGCGTGCAGGGCATCGCCGGTCCATAACTCGTTCGGACGGGAGGCCTCAAACCGGCCGAACACAACCGGCCGCCCGGCCTCCGGGGCGACGGTGAGGGCGTGCTCAGCGAAGTGGCGTTGCAGGGTGCGTTCGGACGGCGACCAGCCGAGCTGGCCGCGCAGGACGCGGCGCACCTGCGCCGCGGTGCGCTGCGGGTTCTCCCGTTTCAGCGCTATCGCCAACTCGAGGACCTCGCTCGGGGTGCGGGGACTGGACTGCCGCGGAACCGGCACGAGGGCATCAAACCCGTCACGCCGCCACGCCCGGATCCAACGATCCAGCGTGTCCCGCGAGATCCGCACCGTCCGCCCGAACGGATCGACATGCTCGGCGGCGGCGATCGCGCGCACCATCCGACCCCGCACCTTGGACGACAGCTCCGGATCCGCCGCTTCCCGGATCAGCTGGTAGCGGAACAACCCGATCAGCCGGGCCCGCTCGGCCCGCACCTCATGCTCATCTCGTCGCCCAACCATTCGCGGGCCACCTCCTCGCTCGATCCAGTCAGGACACAAGCGCAAAGGATCACCGCATCAACGACCGCGGCGTCAGGGGCAACTCGTGTTGATCAACTCCCCGGGCCAGCCAGGCGCCAGCAACCGCCCGGACGAGATCGCTCCCACCACCTCCCACGGCGTCACCGCGCCGAGCACGAACCGCTGACCCACCGCACGAACCGTCGCAGTGATCGCGGTCAACGCATCCGCCCAGCGTGTTCCGGCCGGCTCGGGCATCACCGGGTCCGGATCCATCGCGCCCAGCCACCGGGTGAACACCACCCGCACCGCTTCCAACCGCCCGGCGAACCGGCGCAACCAGCCCCGCACCGTCTCCGCCGGCCGCCCCACCACGACAGCGATCCGCCGAAACCCGAGCCCCCGGGCACGGGCCGCCAACGCCGCCCCGATCACCGACAACGTGTCCGCCCGCCGCAGCAACACCCCCACTGGCAGCAACACATGCGTCGCCGCGCACCCGATGCAGCGCGACCGCCGAGGACGCACCCGAACCAGAACATGACGATCACGCAGCAGCCGCGTTCGCCCATATCCCCAGCCCGCCAGAACCCCCGAACATCCCGGACAAATCAGTTCCCCGGCGACCAGCCGCCGCTCGACGCCCTCCACATCAGCCTCTACCGTGACCACAGCGCCTCCAAGCGCTACCGCACGGCCCTCCCGTGAGCTCCGGCCAGAGACGACGGGAGGGCCGTCGCCTACATCGACCTCGTCACGGTGACGGCGCCGACCACCGAAAACAACCCCACCCCACCAGCCCCACAGCCATCGGCACCCCCAACGACGCCGAACCCCCACCACGTCGGCACCCTCAACGACGCCCGACAACGGCCCGGCTTCGGCTGAGACACTCCAAACCTCCTGAACGGATGATCAACTTAGCCCGTTCAGTGGTCGGGAATTAAAACCGGGATCTGGTTCACAGACTCAGACGCGCAAGGGTCCCAACATCACCAGCACGACCACAACGCCAAGAAGACGGCCCATAACCACGATTCCCTTCAGAAGACCAGAACAAAAACCTTCCAAAGAGAACTCCGCATCACCAGCTGCAAACACGGCACTACCCAGCGCAAAATCACTCAACCGTCGCACAACGCAACGTCCAGAACGAGGAGTGCCGGTTGCCCACGGAACTCGTGAGGGGCTGTTGATCTTCCGGACAGCGAACCCACTAGGGTTTTTGTTCGGAAGAGAGGAAGCCAGTGTCAAAGAATCGTCGGTCGTTTACTCCTGAGTTCAAGGAGGAGGCGGCGAAAATGGTGGTCGAGACGGGCCGCCCGGTGGCGTCGGTCGCGCGGGAGAACGGGCTGAACGAGCAAACGCTTCGTAACTGGGTGAACGACTACCGGAAGGCTCATGCTGCGGACGAGCCACCATTGACCGTGTCGGAGCGCGCGCGGCTGCGTGAGCTGGAGAAGGAAGTCCGTGAGCTACGGATGGAGAAGGAGTTCCTGGGAAAAGCCGCAGCCTTCTTCGCGAGCGAGTATCGGTGAACGAGAGGTACGAGTTCATCGAGGTGGAGAAGGGCGCAGTGACCGATACTGGCGAGAAAAAGTACACAGTGACCAAAATGTGCGAATGGTTGGGTGTGTCGAAGTCGGGATTCTATGAATGGCGTTGTCGGCCCAAGTGCGCGACGGCGCAGCGTCGCGCCTACCTGGCTCCGTTGATCACGAAGGTTTTCGACGATTCGGATGAGACCTACGGTCACCGGCGCGTCCACGCCCAGCTGCAGCGCCAGGGTGAGCGGTGCACCCCTGAGCTGATCCGCAGCATCATGCGTGAGCTGGGGCTCGAGCCTTGCCAGCCCCGTCCGTGGCGACTCGGCCTGACTGAGCCGTCTGCCAGCTTGCTGCCCGACCTCGTTGGCCGCGACTTCGCCGCATCCGCGCCCGGCGAGAAGATGGTTGGCGATATTACCTATATCCCTACGTGGGAGGGCTGGGTTTATCTCGCGACGGTCATCGACTGTCATACGAAGGGCGTTATCGGGTGGGCGATGGACGATAATTACCAGACGCCTCTCATCGAGAAGGCGATTCGCATGGCCGTACGCAACTATCCTATCGCACGCGGGGCGATATTCCACTCCGACCGTGGCAGCAATTACACTTCCGCCCAGTTTGCCAGCACGCTCCGATCATTGGGCATCAGGCAATCGGTCGGACGCACGGGAATATGCTATGACAATTCGATGGCCGAATCGTTTTTTGGTGCCCTGAAGAACGAGCGGGTTCACCGAGTGATCTACTCCACCCGAGAGAGGGCCAGGACAGATATTGCTGCCTATATCGAACTTAGATATAATAGTCGACGTCTCCATTCGGGACTCGACTATAAGGCCCCAAATGAGGTCTACAACGAGTACCTGAACCGGCAGCAAGCGGCATGAATTGACCCACTAAACAGCTGTCCGGAAAGATCGAGGCCGCTCATCGCGACTGTCGGGGACGCAGCGCCGTGGACACCCGGCCGAACAAACGCTACCCGAGCCACCACACCACCGCAGCGACATCACCCAACACGCGGAATGAGGGGCTGTTGATCTTCCGGACAGCGAACCCACTAGGGTTTTTGTTCGGAAGAGAGGAAGCCAGTGTCAAAGAATCGTCGGTCGTTTACTCCTGAGTTCAAGGAGGAGGCGGCGAAAATGGTGGTCGAGACGGGCCGCCCGGTGGCGTCGGTCGCGCGGGAGAACGGGCTGAACGAGCAAACGCTTCGTAACTGGGTGAACGACTACCGGAAGGCTCATGCTGCGGACGAGCCACCATTGACCGTGTCGGAGCGCGCGCGGCTGCGTGAGCTGGAGAAGGAAGTCCGTGAGCTACGGATGGAGAAGGAGTTCCTGGGAAAAGCCGCAGCCTTCTTCGCGAGCGAGTATCGGTGAACGAGAGGTACGAGTTCATCGAGGTGGAGAAGGGCGCAGTGACCGATACTGGCGAGAAAAAGTACACAGTGACCAAAATGTGCGAATGGTTGGGTGTGTCGAAGTCGGGATTCTATGAATGGCGTTGTCGGCCCAAGTGCGCGACGGCGCAGCGTCGCGCCTACCTGGCTCCGTTGATCACGAAGGTTTTCGACGATTCGGATGAGACCTACGGTCACCGGCGCGTCCACGCCCAGCTGCAGCGCCAGGGTGAGCGGTGCACCCCTGAGCTGATCCGCAGCATCATGCGTGAGCTGGGGCTCGAGCCTTGCCAGCCCCGTCCGTGGCGACTCGGCCTGACTGAGCCGTCTGCCAGCTTGCTGCCCGACCTCGTTGGCCGCGACTTCGCCGCATCCGCGCCCGGCGAGAAGATGGTTGGCGATATTACCTATATCCCTACGTGGGAGGGCTGGGTTTATCTCGCGACGGTCATCGACTGTCATACGAAGGGCGTTATCGGGTGGGCGATGGACGATAATTACCAGACGCCTCTCATCGAGAAGGCGATTCGCATGGCCGTACGCAACTATCCTATCGCACGCGGGGCGATATTCCACTCCGACCGTGGCAGCAATTACACTTCCGCCCAGTTTGCCAGCACGCTCCGATCATTGGGCATCAGGCAATCGGTCGGACGCACGGGAATATGCTATGACAATTCGATGGCCGAATCGTTTTTTGGTGCCCTGAAGAACGAGCGGGTTCACCGAGTGATCTACTCCACCCGAAAGAGGGCCAGGACAGATATTGCTGCCTATATCGAACTTAGATATAATAGTCGACGTCTCCATTCGGGACTCGACTATAAGGCCCCAAATGAGGTCTACAACGAGTACCTGAACCGGCAGCAAGCGGCATGAATTGACCCACTAAACAGCTGTCCGGAAAGATCGAGGCCGCTCAGAAGGATCACCCATACAGGGCGGAGCCAAAATAGACCGGACAACTGCCCCAGACCACACCCAAACCGGGGCCAAAACCCACCGGCCAAACCGCACCAACCGGGGCCAGAACTAACCTGCGGAAACACGTGACGGTTCAAGATGCTCCACGACGTAGCCGCGCAGATCGTCGCGCACCGCGTCCTCTTCCCACACCGCCTTGCGCAGAAGGTGCTGCAACCGGTCCGGCGACTTGTGCCCGGCATGCTCGGCGATCGTCCAGCAGTTCTTAACCTGCAGGTCCGACACCAGACCGAGCAGCAGGTCACGAGCCCGATGGCGCAGTTTCCACCCCGCACGAACCGGCCCCGGTCCGCATCATTAGGTCATCGAAATGCGCCCACCACCGGGCAGGCGATACGCTGTGGCCCGCGAGCACCGCAAGATCAGCTGAGTTCCACACAAACCCGGCATGATCACGCGGTGGCCGTTCTACGTCACGCCGCCACGCCCAAGATCACGAAGTCCGGCTGCCGTACTAGGATGCGCCAACTGGGGATTCAATATCGAAAGCAGGCTCGAAGCCGTTTAAGTTTTCCAATGCTCGACGACAGATTCCAACGCGTCCACTGAATAGGCGACGCCTCCTTCATTTCGGACACGTTCGGCCAGTTCAAATGCGCGCCTCTCAAGAGCCAGGTTATCTACTACTGATCTGATAGCGTCCGATAGTCCTGACGCATTTAGCGACCGTTGATGCAATGGCTTGACGGCCACTCCGCACTGATGCATTCGAGATGCATAATACGGTTGGTCTGCATAGAATGGGCATACGACCTGGGGGCGTCCGGAAGCCAACGCAGCAGCGGTTGTCCCCGATCCGCCGTGATGAACTATTGCGCTCATGCGAGGGAAGAGCGCGGAGTGTGGAGCGCCGGTGATACAATAGATCTGTTCATCGCGGTCACTGATTCGGATCCCGCCCCAACCTGCGGCTACGACCGCTCGAACTCGTGCTCGTTTAACGGCCTCCCGGACTTCTGAACCTGCACGGTACGGGTCAGTGCCAGACAAACTTCCGAAGCCGATATAAACTGGGGGCGGACCTGAGTCTATAAAGCGAACGAGATCTTCAGGCAGTGACCGCGATTCTTGCTGTGGTGCATACCAGAACCCTGTGGTGTGAACCCAGCCGGGGTAGTCAAGTGGATGCTGGAGGATGTGCTTGCTGATGGCCTGAAACGTGACTGTCGGTGAGCCGTCAGGATTGCGCAGAACGTTCAGGTGTCCTCGTCGAGGGCGCAAGCCTAGATCGCGTTCCCGCCACTGCGGCACCCCGGATATATAGCCTCGAATCAGATATTGCGCTGATACGTACGTAAGTCTATTGAGAAATCTTGGAGCCGGAAGGCCGAAGCGCGGACTCGGAAACGAATTTGTCGGAATGTAGGACGGATCGAAACATACGGGTATCGAAGGGACGTCTAAAAACTCTCCAATTTGATTTCCCGGAAGCTTGATGTGATGAACGATGATGTTGGGGCGGTAAATGCATGCTGCTTCTAGGATGTCTCGGAGCATGGGTGTCATTGCAACTCTGGCAACTCTCATTGTACGGTATCGCAGCCTAAATCCACGAGGGCCGTGGCAGCCTTGTTGAATCGACTGTCGTATTTCCGGATCGGCAACTAGACGAGGCACTGGATCAATGGTAGGAAAGCATGTTGCTCCGAAATGACGTGCCAGATCTAGCTGAGACGCGGGGCCAACAAGGGCTATTTCGTGGCCTCGTTTGATGAGTTCGTGCGCTAGTGCTGAAAATGGTTCTATGTCGCCCCGGCTCCCTTGCGTGATGGCTAGCACTCTCATGGCCTTCTCCGTGGGCTCGGCGATACCGGCAGTGCGGTCGGTCACGGAAGTCGAGGCTGCCGCATGTCGTCTTCTTAGCAGATGGGGCTAGTTGTACTTGCGAATCCTTCGGCGAGATATCGGCTTTTTGTATTGCACCACGGGGAAGAGTTGTTCTGGTTGAGGTCGAATGATGAAACCTGACTTGGGCCACGAATCGGGGCTGGTCGGGGGCATGGTTCGCTGACCTGGGGTTTCTTCGCTCGGGTGGGCGGAACTTGTGCACTAAATCTGGGTCCTAAGGTTGGCTGGTGGCCTACGTCCGGACCGTGAAGACCGCCTCCGGGGCGCGTGCGGTGCAGATCGTGCACTCCTCACGCAAGGGCTCGCGCGACATCGAGCACATCGGCTCCGCTCATGACGACGCCGAGCTCGAGCTGCTCAAGACCGTCGCCCGACAGCGTCTCGCCTCCGGGCAGGGCGAGCTTGACCTCGGGCTGGACGCGCCACCGGAGGCGGGCGGACCGTTGCCGATCACGGCCTCGCGGATGGGGCACCTGTGGGACGCGCTGTCGCTGGCCTACGAGGCTCTCGGGTTCGACACCGGAGCCGAGGGGGACGCGGTGTTCCGGCAGCTGGTGCTGGCACGCATCATCGAGCCGACCAGCAAACTGGACTCGCTGCGGGTACTACAGGAGGCTGGCATAGCGCCGGTGTCCTACCGGACGCTGAAGCGGCGGCTACCGGCGTATGCCCAGGACTCGTGGCGGGAACGGCTGGCGGCGCTGTGCGCCCACCATGTTGGCCTGGGACCGGCGACATATGTGCTGTACGACGTGACGACGTTGTACTTCGAGACCGACACCGGCGACGGGTTTCGTGAGTCCGGGTTCTCCAAGGAACGTCGCCTGGAACCGCAAATCACGGTGGGCTTGCTGACCGATGCGGCTGGGTTTCCGTTGATGGTCAACGCATTCGAAGGGAACAAGGCGGAGACCACCACCATGCTGCCGATGATCACAGCGTTCATGGCCGCCCACCGGCTGCGCGATGTGGTCATCGTCGCCGACGCCGGGATGATCTCCGAGAGCAACATGACCGACATCGAGGCCGCCGGCCTGTCGTTCATCCTCGGCATGAAAATTCCCGAGGTTCCCTACGTCGTCGACGAGTGGCGCCGCAAGCATCCGGGCGAGCCGATCCCGGACGGGCACATCTTCGTCCAACCCTGGCCCGCAGGGTCGAAAGACAAACGCAAAAACCAGGTGCGGTACTACCAGTACCAACACGACCGGGCCCGGCGCACACTCAAGGGCATCGACGAGCAGGTCCGCAAGGCCGAACAGGCCGTCGCGGGCAAAGCCGCGGTCAAGCGCAACCGGTTCGTCAAGCTCACCGACGCCACCAAGACCGTCAACCGCGAACTCGAGGCCAAAACCCGCGCCCTGGCGGGTATCAAAGGCTACGTCACCAACATCGCCGACCCCACATCTATGCAGGTCATCGACGCCTACCACCGGCTATTCCAGATCGAGAAAAGCTTCCGGATGGCCAAATCGGACCTGGCGGCCCGTCCCATCTTTCATCGCACGAGAGACTCGATCGAGGCGCACCTGACCATCGTGTTCGCCGCCCTGGCCGTCTCCCGCTGGATCGAGGACACCACCGGCTGGTCGATCAAGAAGTTCGTCAAGACCGTCCGACGCTACCGCACCGTCCACATCCAGGCCGGCGACCACCTGATCACCGCAGCCGACCCACTACCCGACGACATCCAGCAGATCCTCGAAGCGATCAAGACTCGAGCAGCTGCACACTAATTTGGCCCAACTCGGGTCTTAGCAGATGGGGCTAGTTGTACTTGCGAATCCTTCGGCGAGATATCGGCTTTTTGTATTGCACCACGGGGAAGAGTTGTTCTGGTTGAGGTCGAATGATGAAACGCCGACGTTTGACTATTGACAACCTATGAAACATACTGATCCATGGGCATGAACCCGCTTCGTCTCCACGGCGCAGCCTGGGCACCCGTCGCTGGCCCCAGCGGCGTCGACGCCCGGACTACGATCGTCCCTTCATCCTCCTCAACCCCTTGGATGACCTACGACGACAATCCCGAGAACACCAACGCCAGAACTTGATCAACATCGCACCAGCGTCACTATGACACAACGCCCCGTGCCCACCCCATCAACCCCTCAGTGTTGTGCGTGACGAACGAATGCCGAAGACTTTGGGGTGTACTGGGAGAAGATCGCTAAGGCCCTGAGCCCAGTCTACACCGGTCTGAGCTTCCCCCGGGGATCGTGGAGGGCTTCCCTAGGCGGCTCGTTGGGCCGCAGTGGTTTCGTAGTCGATCGGGGACATCATGCCACAGGAACTGTGGCGTCGGCGTCGATTGTAGAAATCGACCACCCGTTCCACAATGACTTGACGGGCCTCCTTTCGGGTAGTGAAATGGTGGCGCGATAACATCTCGTGTTCAAGGGTTGAGAAGAACGAAAGCGCGAGGCTAGGGACCAACCCGCGTTTTGTACAATTTTCTCGCTGACGTCGTACTTTTACTGGAGAGCTTTCCACGAGGGGAACCGGTCGCCAGTCCGGAGTTTCTCGTTGCCCAACTCGTCTTCGGTGCCGTGGATCCTACGGCGAAGTATCTCGGCAAGCTGGCGGGCTATTCGTTACCTCGTGCTTGACGGGGCCTATCTGCATCGCGGTGATCTTCGGACATGGGGCTGGACGCAACGGACGAAGGTGAGGAGGATAACTTGTGGCCGTATGGCCCTGTATTTGTTAACTTACCCGGATAAGTGCTCTTAACCTCGAAGTTGCTAGAGTTCTCTGCCCAGGAGTCAGCGCGGGGGTATACCTTGTCCATGCTGCAGCGTCCTCGTGCACCATAGCGCACGCAGGGCGACGTCGCTCGGCTTGTTGAGGTTCTTATCGTGTTGCCACCGCTTCTAACTTGCCTCTTTTGTGGCGCCGCATGGTGAGGCTGCAGCACGAACGACGAGGTAATAGTTGATCTCCTATTATGAATTGAGATAGCGTTGTAGGATTTTGGGCGGATTTCATCGCATCGAAATAAGATTTTTGTATAATGCAGGAGATTATATAGGATCGATTGTTGACCCCGGTTGATGGTACTTAGATAATTCTCCCAGTCGGACCTAAACTCATATCGTATTTCAGCGTGTCAGCATCGTTGCTTTCGGTCATTTTTCATCTGGTCTGGCGCCGCCAGCAAGGGAGCTGGCCAATGTGTATATGATTTTCGGATATTCAAGAGAGTTTGCATTGGAAAGCTGTTGTAGAGGACTCCTGCGGTGACAGCTCGTTCCATGTGCGATTCAACTACGAGTGGAGAGCGTTGCCATGAGGTTCCTCGCGAACACTGACGGACGGACATCGAAGTGGCCAAGGCGTTAGGGAACGGACAGCCGATCGACGGGGCAGCAACGGCCGTGCTGTCCGACCTCGAGCGTAGGCGGGACGGTCTGCACGCCCGAGCGCGTCAACAGCTGGGCTTCACAGGCACGGAGGGCACTCCGCCGTTGCGTAAGACGCTGCGCGAGCACAACACCAGCTGGTACCCAGTCCTAGCGCTTGGTGGACTGGCCATCGTTGATCAGTTCCAGACGTATGTCTTCACGGTCCTCACACCGGATATTGCTCGTTCGCTCGGGTTGAGCATCGCGGCGATAGCAGGGATGCGCACCCTACAGGCGCTCGCGCATGCGGTGTCGCCACTGCCGATGGCCGCGCTAACGCAGAATCGCGCGTGGCGAGCCGCATTGTGCATCATCACGGCCTTTGGGTGGAGCCTTATCACCGCTGGCACCGGCTTGGTGGTCAACCTGTGGGGCTTGGGAATCGTACTGGTCACGGATGGGTTGCTAGTGGGCAGCGCAGTCGCCCTTCACCGGCCGCTGATCATGGATATATATCCGCCGCCGGCCCGGGTACGGCTGCTGGCGATACGTGAGGCGTTCGAGCGCAGTACGAGTATCGTCGCGCCGCTGTTAGTGACACTCGGTGCGTCGGTGCTCGGGCTGACGTGGCGGGGTGTATTCCTCATACTAGGCATCGTCTCGATTATCGGCGCGCTTTTTGCACTCGGGTTGCGAGATCCGGGATACGGCAAGTGGGACACCGAACAAATCCGCAGGACGGTACGCGAAAGCCACCACGCGCACGCAGACCAACTGTCGTCGCAGGCGGTGCAACTCGGTTTCTTCGAGATCACCAGACGTCTGCTCCTTGTCCCCACGGTGCGACGGCTTGCTGTCGGCTACCTGGTGTTCGGCATTCTGGTTATTCCTTACACCACATTCCTCTCGTTCTTTCTGGATGAGAGGTGGGGTATGGATGCCGGTGAGCGCGGAGTGTTCTTCGGATTTACCGCCGCGGTCGGTGTGGTCGCCCTGCTGCTCTACGGGCCGCGGGGCGAGGCGATCTTCAGGCAGAACCCCGGCGGGGTGCTGGATGTCGTCGGCATCGCGCTGATAGCCGCCGTGGTGTGCATCGTCGTCGCCGCAGTGATGCCGTGGTTTGTGGCCATGGTGGTTTTCTTCTCCGCAGCTCAGGCATTGATCGGGGTGCTGGCCCCGCTACTGGGTATCGCGCAGCTGTCAGTGGTGGAGGCAGCGTGGCGTCCGCACGCGGCCGCGTTGATCGGGATCTACATGGCCTCGGGAAGTTTGCTGGGAGTGTTCCTCCTGTCGGGTGTCGAGGAGCGCTATGGCATTGCGGGCGCCATGATCTCGCTGTTGATTCCCGGAGTTATAGGTGCGCTGATCATTCGCAGCGCTAAAGATCTTGTTGCCGCCGACCTGGACCGTTTGATCGACGAGATCGTCGAGGACGAGGAGGTGTGTCATCTCACCTCGTCCGGGGCTGGTGTGCCGATGTTGGCGTGCCGAGGAGTGAACTTCTCCTATGGGCAGCTTCAGGTGCTCTTCGATGTCGACTTCACGGTCGACGATGGGGAGATGATTGCGCTGCTGGGCACTAACGGGGCAGGCAAGTCGACCTTGCTGAAGGTGGTCTCCGGGATCGGACTGCCGACAACGGGCACGGTTCGCTATAGGGGGCAGAACGTGACTTATCTTGACGCCGAACGCCGTGTTCGGCTCGGCATCAGTCAGATCCCGGGCGGACGCGCAGTCTTCGGACCGATGAACGTCGTCGAGAACTTGCGCGCCTTCGGCTACACGTTGGGACGCAGTCCGAAGGTGGTCGACCAGGCAATTGAGCGGTCGTTTGAAACCTTCCCACGCCTGCACGAACGGCGCCATTCGTTGGCGGCCACGCTGTCGGGCGGAGAGCAGCAGATGCTCGGGTTGTCCAAGGCCCTGATCCTCAAACCCCGACTCCTGCTGATCGACGAACTCTCCCTCGGCCTGGCGCCGGTGATCGTGGGCCAATTGCTGGAGCTGGTACGCGAGATCAACCGGCGCGGCACCGCCGTCGTGCTGGTGGAACAGTCCGTCAACGTGGCACTGAGCGTTGCTCACCACGCGTACTTCATGGAGAAGGGCCAGATCCGGTTCGACGGCCCGAGCGCGGACCTGCTGGCACGAGGTGACCTCCTGCGTGCGGTGTTCCTCGAAGGAGCGACCAAGGGGGCTGCACTGTGAACGCCTTCACGGCTCAACTCCACCGCGTTGTACGGCCAGAAACCCTCGTGGTCACCGGTGCCCTCGCAGTCGTGGCATTACTGGTATGGCCGACGTTGTCGTCGATGCGGACCAATAGCCCCACCGGGGTACTGGAGGCGCCGCCGCCGGTGCTGATGCTCGGCGCGATCGTCGGCACCACCTACGGCCTGCTCGCCGCCGGCCTGGTGATCGTCTACCGCACCAGCAAGGTGATCAACTTCGCGCACGGCAACATCGGCGCGTTCGCCGCCGCGGTCTTCGGGCTCGCTGTCGTCGAGTGGACGTTGCCGTACTGGGTCGCATTCCCTCTCGCTCTGGCAGTGGGCGGTGCCGTGGCGGCCGCAACCGAGGTCGTCGTGGTTCGCAGACTCCGCAACGCGCCGCGACTGATGAGCATTGTAGCCACCCTGGGCGTCGGCCAGTTCATGCTGCTGCTTGGGTTCGCCGTCAACGACCAGGCCGGCGCAGCCCATCTGTATCCGCAGCCGACCGGGATGCCGGATTTTATGATGGGCGGGCTGCGCGTTTCTCCGGCTTACTCAGGCATGCTCATCCTCTCCCCGATTCTGGTCATCGCACTAGGCCTGTTCCTGAAACGGACCAGATTCGGGATCGGCATCCGCAGCGCGTCGGCGAACGCCGAAGCCGCCCGGATGTCAGGGATCTTCGCGTCGCGGATGTCGTCGCTGGCGTGGGGCCTGTCGGGGGTCTTCGCGGCCTTCACCGCCATCCTGACCCAGCCGGCGAAGGGGTTCACTACTGCCGAGTCGTTCGGCCCGAGCCTCTTGCTGTTCGCACTGGCCGGCGCGGTTCTGGCCCGTATGTCCAGCATCCCTGTGGCGGTGGTCGCCGGGCTCGGGCTCGGCGTCATCGAGCAGGTCCTGAAATGGAACTTTCCGTTCGGCGGCGCGGTCGAGATTGCTTTGTTCGTGCTGATCGCCGGTGTGTTGCTGGTGCAGAAGACCGCGGGCGGCCGCGACGAGGAGAAGGGCAGCTGGGCCGCGGTGCAGGCGATCCGACCGCTGCCGGACGAACTGCGGTCGCTGTGGATGGTGCGCAATCTCGGTTGGATCGCTGGGATCGGCGCGCTAGGGGTGGCGCTGCTGCTCCCGCTGATGATCACGCACAGCGCGTCGGTATCGATGACCGTCATCTTCGCCTACGCGGTCGTCGCTCTGTCGTTGACGGTGATTACCGGACTCGGTGGTCAGCTGACCTTGGGGCAGTTCGCGTTTGCCGCGGTTGGTGCGACGGTGTCGTATCACGTGTCGATGCGCACTGGCTGGTTCCCGCTATCTTTCGCCTACGCTGGTATCGTCGCCGGTCTGGTCGCCGTTGCAGTCGGGTTACCGGCGTTGCGGATCCGCGGGATGCTGATAACTGTCACGACTCTGGCGTTCGCCCTCGCCGTCCCCGCGGCGATCGTCAGCCAGGCGTGGGGTCTCGGTGACGGCGTCGACCCCGGCAGACCGATCGTGTTCGGGCTTCCGCTGGACACCGGCAAGTCGTACTACTTCGTCGGGCTCGTCACCGTGGTGGGCGCGCTGCTGCTGACTCGCAATGTCCGGACATCCGGATTTGGCAGGCTGCTCGTCGCCGTGCGAGACAACGAGGACAACGCCAAGGCCTTCACCGTCCGGGCCACTGCGGTCAAGCTCCAGGGCATGCTCATCGCGGGCTTCATCGCTGGCGTCGGCGGCGCGATGTACGGGCACGCGCTGTCCTTAATCGGGGAAACCACCTTTCCCGTGACGGCGAGTATCGACATCGCCAAGATCGCAGTCATCGGCGGGATCTCGATGCTGGCGGGGCCCCTGGTAGGCGCCCTGTTCGTGATGGGTCTCCCCACATTCGTCTCCTTGGGCGCCGCGGGCCTGGCCGCGACCTCGTTCGGGCAGCTGTTGATCATCATGTACCTGCCGAAAGGCCTGGCGCAGATCTTCGTGCCCATGCGCGACCACCTCGTCCGCTGGCTTGGTACACGGGCGGGCATCGACGTCGACGCTGCTTTCGCGCGACGCGACGGACACGCCGATCACGGTGAGATGCCCATGGGTAGGCCGAGCAGGTCACACTCGGATGTGCTGACCGCGTCGGTATCGCAACAGGTACGGCCCCGCAATGGGCACCCCAGAGGGGAGAGGCTTCTGGAGGTCAGCGGGCTGCGCAAGTCCTTTGGCGGTGTGCACGCCGTGAACGGGGTGTCGTTCGACGTCCGCCGTGGCGAGACTATGGGACTGATCGGGCCCAACGGCGCGGGCAAAACCACCACTTTCGAGCTCATCAGCGGGTTCACCCGTGCGGACGCCGGCACCGTGCACTTCCAGGGTCGTGCTGTGACCGCGCTGTCCCCGGAGGCGCGAGGGCGGCTCGGACTGATTCGGTCCTTCCAAGACGCGGGACTGTTCCCGACCATGACTGTGCACGAAACTGTGATGCTGGCGTGCGAAAAGGTCATGCCGACCCGCGTCGTCTCCTCGATAGCCGGCATTGGCCTCGGCGAAGGCGCCAAGCGCCGACGCGCGGACGAAATCATCGACTTCATGGGCCTGGGCCTGTACCGCTCGAAGCAGATTCTCGAACTGTCCACCGGGACACGCCGCATCACCGAATTGGCGTGCCTGGTGGCACTGCAGCCGACATTGCTGTTGCTGGATGAACCCACGTCCGGAATCGCCCAGCGGGAGACCGAGGCCCTCGGGACGCTGCTGCGCGACCTCAAATGCGACCTGCATATGACTCTTGTTATCATCGAACACGACATTCCCATGGTCATGGGGCTCTCCGACCGCATCGTGGCCATGGCAGAAGGCGAGATTCTCACCGTGGGCACTCCTGACCACGTCCGGAATGACCCCCAGGTAATTGCGGCCTACCTGGGCGGCGATCCCACCGCCATCCAACGCTCCGACATCGTCGCCGGGGTTTCGCCATGAAATCCTGAATCGCCTGCATCTATCGAGACTCGGCGGAACCGGTCGTCTGCATTATCGGCGCCCGCACGAGAACGTTGTGCCAAGCCCTCATTTCCATGCGAGGTCAGGAGCCGGTGTATGGGCGCGTCGCAGATTGGGCTACTTACATCCCCACGTACTGCCGCCGGTATACGGATCATCCCTTGTACTACGGGTATTCTGTGCCCATCAGGGGCCTCCTTCTCGTTCGTGACGGAACTCTGAAACTGCGGGAGATGGTTGACACTCGGGCTCGTTGATCATAGGGAGTTCCGGGTGAGTGAACCTGTGTTGGACCGCGAGGTGCGTCGACGTCTCGCGGTCCTTCGTCATGTTGAGGAAGTCAGTGGCAACGTTGCGCAGACCTGCCGGTACTACGGCATCAGTCGACAGACGTACTACAAGTGGCTGCGCCGGTACGAGACCGACGGCGTCGACGGGCTGCGCGACCAGTCGAAGCGGCCGCGGACCAGCCCTAACGCTACTCGGGCGGAGGTGGTCGACAAGATCGTGCACCTGCGGCGCAACTACCACTTCGGACCAGGCAAGATCGCGATGTACCTGCGGCGCTACCACGACGTGGAGATCAGCGGCTCGACGATCTGGCGGATCCTGCACCGCCTGGACATGGGACGCCTTCCGACCTCGCAGCGGTACCAACGGCACGACCGGCGTTGGAAACGCTACGAGAAGCAGCGCCCCGGTCATCAGGTGCAGATCGACGTCAAGTTCGTCGAGCCGCTGCCCCAGGCCGGCAAAGCCGGGGTGTCGCTCAAGCCGATCGGACGGCGGGGCAAATTTTACCAGTTCACCGCGATCGACGACTACACCCGCCTGCGGATCATCAAGATTTACCCCAAGCTCAACCAGAAGACCGCGATCCAGTTCCTCGACTACGTGCTGTCCCAGCTGCCGTTCGCTGTCGAGAAGATCCAGACGGACAACGGTAGCGAGTTCGGCACTCAGTTCCACTGGCACGTCCTCGACAAAGGCATCGGCCACGTCTACATCAAGCCCCGCACCGCACCCCACGGTTGAACGGCAAGGTCGAGCGCAGCCACCGCATCGACGCCGAGGAGTTCTACAAGCTCCTTGACGGCGCCGTGATCGACGACGTGAACGTCTTCAACGCCCGCCTCAAGGAGTGGCAGGACTACTACAACTTCGACCGCCCACACGGCGGACTAAACGGCCAGACACCCTATGAGAGACTCCGACAGAAGACCCAAACCCAAGCGCCCGGATGACACCGATCTCCTGCAGTCGCACAACGTTCGTGACGGACATGGAGGTTGATTTCAATAGTGCGGTATTCGTGGGAGTGCAGTTCGTCGTGGGCGTCGCAACTCTGGCATGCCACGAGGGTGCCCGCCACGATCAGCTGCTCACCATCGGGCAATTCCTCGGTGGTCGGCGTGAATTCCTGCAACGCGCTGGCCAGCAGCGGCATGATGACACTGCTCGCCTGGCTGCTGGTGGGCTAGGATACGTCGTGACACTCGCCGAGCTCCTGCTGCACGTGATCGCCATCGCCGCAGACGGCGATGGCGATCACCGTGGATTTGAACAAACCCAGAATCGACGGCCGCCGGTCGCGCTTCCTAGCCATTTGGTTCAGCCTCGCGAATAAGTGTACGAAGCTCGATGATGTCGTCCTTACGCAAGTCTGCAATATGCCGCACGCGAAGGGTAAATCTTTGAAAACTGAAGACGGCAACGCATTCCTTCTGAAATTTAAACTGCCTCTATAACAGGCGCCGACACGCCATTTCTCAAGACAGGACCGGGTACGCTTCATCGGCCCTCTCTTCGTGCTTGTGGCGCGCGCAAGATAAATAATAGCTACGTACAGAGACCAGAATAACCGAACGCTATCCTATTCCATAGCCGCCATCAACACGTAGCGTCTGGCCAGTTATATAGCTTGAGAAGTCACCCGCGAGAAATAGCACACTCTTCGCGAACTCGGACGCATCGCCAGCTCGCCTCAGTGGAATTCTTGCGAGTAATGAGTCGCGAACTCTGCTGGAATGGACATTGGGATCACCGTTTTCTATATAGCCGGGTGCTACAGCATTGACACATATATCGTCAGTCGCCCAATCCGAACATAGCGCCCTAGTCAAACCCTCAATGCCAGCTTTCGATGCCACATATGAGGATGACCCTCGCATTGGCAATCGCGCAGCACCTGAAGAAACGAAGACCATGCGCCCTCGCCTGGAAGCACGTAGATACCGATGCGCGTAGCGTGCAACGTGAAAAGCGCCGGATAGATTGGTTCCGATAACCTCGTTCCAGACCTCAATTGGCAGATTCTGCGCCTTAGCGGTTGTAGAGAGAACACCGGCGTTCGACACGACTGAGTCCGCGCCGCCAAGCTCCGATGCTACTTCTTCAAATGCGCGCGCAACAGAATTGGCATCTGCCACGTCACATTGGATAGGAGCAACTTTGCAAGGGAGTATCGCCGCCAGCCGCCTCAGGCGTTCAAGGTCGCGTGACAGCAACCCCAGAGAAGCTCCCTCCTTCGCGAATAGCTCTGCGCACCGACGGCCCAGACCACGACTCGCTCCCGTTATTACGACAATTCTTCCCGACACGCCAAGGCTCATAGGTCTTCCTACCTTGAATCCAGTAACTGTTAGCGTCGGCATGTGATGTACGTCCACGTAAAGGGAATCGCTTCGCTGCCCGGAAACAGCGTCTCAAGGGCGTAGCGAATGAAGAACAACCTATCCTGAACGGCGGACTCCGTGGGCGATATGGACTCGACCTTTTCTGATCCACCTATCCAGCTAAGTACACCCTCGTGGTAGGTGCTCACACCTTTAGCGAAGTCATTCAAGGGAACTGACGTGGTCTGCTCAAATGTGTGTAGGACCTCGAACCCAGATTTGGCGAGATTCTCCAAATAGCTTTCCAGCATTCGCGGTGGCGGAAAGATGGAGTCGCGGAACTGTCGATGCTTGGACATTTTTGGGGCGTTCTCCAAAACTCTGCGGTATCGCGTAAATGCAGGTTCCCTCTTGACAAGGTTCGCAACTATATCGCCTATCTTGATTACCATGTCGCCAAGGATCCAGCTATCGGGTGGACTCTGTGTATTCCTAATGTTTCCTGACGCAATGAGGACGATGCTGCCCGGACGCAGTGCGTCAAACCAAGACTTGAATGTTGCGTAGGGATTCTGATACAGGTGTACCGAATTGGTCGAGGCTAGCACCTTGACGCGTTCGAGTACGCAACCGTCCACAACCTCTGTCAAAAGCTCCAACCGTTCATCTTGGGAAAGCCATTCCAGTAACCTGAAGGCGGCACGATCATCACCGCGGAATTTCTCGACGGCTACGCGGAGAAGTTTTGCAGATGGATCGACGTTGAGGACACCAATCGGCCGGTCCTCTGAACTTAGCAAACATTCAGTCACTGGTCCGGTTCCGCATGAGAAGTCCAGTAGCACGTCGTTGGTTTCCAACACAGCTAGAGCCTGCGAAACGATCGGATCGAAGCTCCTTCGCCAACCATCGCGCCCGGCGCGGTCGTAGTTCTCGCCGGCGTCATCGATGGGCGCGCGGGTCCATTCTGAATTCGGAATACGACTGAATCCCTCGGGCCACGAGAATAAGTGCGCACCTGGAAGGGAACTGTCGCCATCGAGCGTCGTCATCCACTCCTCCATTTCTGTGATGATTTCTCGTGTGGATCGTCCTCGTCGAACAGCGGCCAGATGCCTCGGGCGGCCATGATCTCGTCGTTGCCGGTCCCGGCGGCGACCATCGGCCACACCTGAGCGTCCTTGCCGACGATGAAGTCGATGACGACCGGCCGGTCGTTGATGTCCATCGCCTTCTTGATCACATCGTCGACCTCGTCCTTGGACTCACACCGCAACCCGACACAGCCCATCGACTCCGCCAGCAGCACGAAGTCCGGGATGCGGTGGGCGTGCGTACCGAGGTCGGTGCTGGATTAGCGCTCGGCGTAACTCCGTTGGTATGTCGCCGGCAAAGATCATCACGTGTTGCGTCGCTGATGACTGCCTCGGCATGCTCGTCCATCGTCAGCCCTTTTCGCGTTCGCGCAATGTGTCACTCTGCCTTAGTTGCGGCTGATGCGTTGTGTCATGCTGCCTATGCGAGAGCCGACGCACACAGAGGGCTCCTTCAGGCACGGATGGCGTCGTCATCCGTACGGGCGGACACCACAGGTGAACTCGCCTCCTGGTTCGTGGCGTCGTGCAACGGGAGCCTTGTGACAAGCAGTCGACCTACCATCGGAGCAATCATGGGTGTTGGTATTGTCGGTACGGGCTCTTACCTGCCGCAGACCGTTCTCGACAATGCCGAACTCGCAGCGCGTATAGATGTCGACATCGACCAGATCGTCGAAAAAACCGGAATTCACGAGCGGCGAATAGCCGCACCGGCGGATGCGACGTCTGACCTGGCCGCCTGGGCTGGCAAACGAGCACTTCACTCAGCGGGTATCGCGGCAAACGATCTCGACGTGGTGATACTTGCAACGGGCACGGCTGACCAACCCTCCCCCGCCACAGCGTGTTACGTGCAGGCAAAGCTCTGCGCGGCCAAAGCAGTGGCATTCGACGTCATGGCGACCTGCTCGGGATTTATCTACGGGCTCACCATCGCTCGCGACATGCTGATCGCGGACCGTTCGCGCAAGTACGTACTTGTCGTCGGCGCCGAGGCCTACTCACGCTTCGTCGATTACACCCGAAAAGGTGCGAGTGCCCTCTTGGGGGACGGTGCCGGCGCTGTCGTGGTCGGCAGAACCGACAGCGGCGGGATCCTCGCTAGCCGATTAATGACCGACGGCACCTTGGCCTACCTCGGCGGGATTCTTGGCGGAGGCTCCCGCAACCCGGCTTCGCCATCGACCCTCTCCTCCGGCTTGCACCACGTGAGCATGAACGGCCGTCTTATCCGGGACCTGGTCGCGAACCTCCTGCCCGGACTGGTAACGGAATTGACCGATCAGCTTGCCATCACGCTTTCCGATGTTGATCTGATTGTTCCCCATCAAGCCAACGGCACGATGTTGAAGGAATGGGTACAGATACTCGACATCGATCCTGCTATTACACACGAAACGGTGTCGAAGTATGGAAACACCGGGGCCGCGTCGATCCCAGTAACACTCGACGACGCAGTTCAGCGCGGGCGCCTGTCCTCCGGGGACCGCCTCCTGTCGATATCGTTCGGAGCCGGCGTCGCGTGGGGCGGAGTCATCGTCGAATGGACTCAGTAACCCACCATGAACCGGAAGGAGTAGCTCGTCAATGCAAACTGCGATTGTCGGAACGGGGTTCTCATCTGCCGGAAAAGGTGCTCGCCACCGCCGGGTTCGGCGTGCGACTCGGCAAGGCAAAACAATGGATCCTCGACAAGACGGAGATCGAGGAGCGTCGAATCGCCGCGAAAGACGAGGCGACGTCAGACCTCGCTATATTCGCCCTGTTGAAAGTGATCGAAGATACCAGAATTTCGCTGGCGGATATCGACGTGATTGTGCTCGCGACTGCGACGAAGGACCAGCCGATTCCATCAACCGCTTGCAGGGTGCAGGGAAATTTGGGGGCTATGTGCGCGGCGGCTTTCGACATTGAGTCGGGTAGCCGGGAGGAACTTCCCCTCCCGGCTCCCTCAGATCCGGACGTGAAGCTCTCGCTTCATCCGGCTCCTGTGGTGCCGGTCAGTGTCCGATCCCAGTGACCCATCGCCAGTGAGCGAGGTAGTTAGGCTGTTCAGCCACGACCTGTTTCCATCGGCGGATGAGTCGGTCCCATCGGCGGAACCGGCGGTATTTTCGGCGGACCCATTTAGCCAGCATGGCGTTGAGCTGCATCAGCAGCGGGTAGAGCTCGGAGCGCCGGAAAGCCCCATAGTAATTCATCCAACCGCGCACGACTGGGTTGATCCACTTGGCGAGGTCAGCGAAATTCAGGTCGGTGCGGCGGGCGATGCGCCAAGACCGCATGATCTGTGACATGCGTTTCCGGGCAGCCTTGCTCACCGCCGGGGCGAACGTCGTCATCCGCGTCCCGTCCTTGCGTTTCGCTCTGCGCTGACGGAAGTCGAACCCCAGGAAGATGAATTTCCTGGCCCCGTTCCATGCCGGGGCGGGGTCGGTACCGCAGTAGTCGGGTAGCGGGGACGCATTGCTGCGCCCCCGCCCCCTCGGAACCGGCCATGCGGGCTTTCCCCGCAGCTCGGCTCGGGCAGGGCCTAAGGCTTACGGGCGATCAGAAGTGCTGGTTCCGTGCCGCTTTCGACGGTGAGCCGACGGCGGCAGCGGGTGTGTATCAGACGGAACGTGACGGCTTCGTCCGGCATGCCGGGACCCGCATCGACGGTGATCGCGTGTTTGCCGATCGCTCTGCGGGTGACCTGGAGCCACTGTTCGGGGCTTTGTGGCTCGCGGTCGGCGTGCAGCAGGAGATCCCCGCACTCAGGGCAGCGTCCGTGCTGCGTCCTGAGCAGACGCAGACTGGTGCGGTCCAGTGGCGGCTTGTTTCTGCGACGCCTTGCGGCCCAGTACTCGGCCAGGGCCGGGTCGTCCGGAGACGCCGTGCCTGGCACCAACTGCTGCCGGACGATCTTCGTCCAGCCGAACTTGGACAGGTAGGCGCCGGTTTCGCGGTCGCCGAACACTCATCGGTCCTGCCGAGACTTGAACCGTCACGGGTTTGATGCCGCTTCCTTGTAAGTCAAGGAGGATGAGCACATGCCCAAGAAGGTGGACCCGGCCCTGAAGGATCGGGCGCTTCGGATGGTCGCTGAGCACCGGTCGGACTATCCATCGGTGACCGCGGTCTCGAAGGTCGTGGCCGAGCAGCTCGGGATCGGGAAGGAGACCGTGCGCCGGTGGGTCGTCCAGGCCGACATCGATGCCGGCGACCGGCCTGGTGTCACGAGCGAGGAGTCGGCTGAGATCAAGCGGTTGAGGGCCGAGAATCGTCGGCTGCGTGAGGACAACGAGATCCTCCGCAAGGCATCGATTTTCTTCGCCGGGGAGCTCGACCCCCGCAACCGCTGATCATGGCCTTTATCGAGGACATGCGCAGCGAGGGCCACGCCGTCGAGTCGACCTGCCGGGTGCTCACCGAGCACGGCTGCAGCGTCGCGGCGCGGACTTACCGCAGTTGGCGACAGACCAATCTGCCAGTCGCGGACCGGATAGTGTCTGACGCTGTGGTCATCGACGCACTGCTCGCCACCCGCGGCACTCCCGAAGGGCTCTACGGGCGCCGGAAGATGACCGCCCACCTGCGCCGCCAAGGCCTGCACGTAGCGCACTGCACGGTCGACCGGCTGATGCGCGATCTGGGCATGAACGGTGTACGACGTGGCAAGAGGCTGCGCACCACCATCCCCAGCCGTGAGGGCGACCGGGCCGGGGACTTGCTGGACCGTGACTTCACTGCATCGGCGCCCAACACCCGGTGGGTCGCTGACTTCACCTATGTGCGGACCTGGACCGGGTTCGTCTATGTCGCCTTCGTCGTGGACTGCTTCGCCCAACGGATTGTGGGCTGGCACGCCGCGACCTCGAAGGTGACCGACCTGGTGCTGACGCCGCTGCGGATCGCGATGTGGGACCGCGACCGCCACGGCCACCCGGTCGAGCCCGGCACTCTGGTCTGTCACAGCGATGCCGGGTCGCAATACACCTCGCTGCGGTACACCGAGCACCGTGCCCTCGAGGGCATCGCGCCCTCGATCGGGACTGTCGGCGACGCCTACGACAACGTCCTCATGGAGTCGATCATCGGCCTGTACAAAACCGAGGCCATCGCCACCGACGTCTTCCACGGCGGCCCGTTGAAGACCCTGGTCGACGTCGAGTACACGACAGCCGGCTGGGTCGACTGGTGGAACCACCGACGCCTGCACAGCACGATCGGACAGATCCCGCCCGCTGAACATGAGCAGGCCTACTATGCTGCCCTCAATCGAGAGCCGCACCCCGTATAGAAGCGGCAGAGAACCCGTGACGGTTCACAGACCCGTAAACCAATTCGAGTCACTCGACGACAACCTCCGCCTGCAACCCGAGTTTTGCCAAGTTAGTGCGTAGGCTGGCTGACCGTGTTGATGGCGTCGAGCGCGTGTTGGAGGTCGTCGGGTAGTGGGTCGGCGGCTGTGATGGTCTGTTCGCCTGCCTGGATCTCGACGGTTCGGTAGCGGCGGGCGGTGCGGACGAACTTTTTGATCGACCAGCCGGTGGCGTCTTCGATCCAGCGAGACACGGCGAGGGCGGCGAAGACGATGGTCAGGTGGGCCTCGATGGAGTCGCGTTTGCGGGCATAGATCGGCCGGGCCTGGAGGTCGTGTTTGGACATTCGAAACGACTTTTCAATCTGGAACAGCTGGTGGTAGGCGCCGATGACGAACTCCGCGGTCGCGCCCTCGAGGTTGGTGACATAGCCCTTCAGGCCAGCCAGGGCGCGGGCTTTGGCCTCGAGGTCGCGGTTGACGGTCTTGGTGGCGCCGGTGAGCTGGAGGAACCGGTTGCGCTTGACCGCTACCTTTCCGGCGACGGCTTTCTCGGCTTTGGCGATCTGCTCGTCGATGCCGCGCAGCGTCCGGCGGCCCGATCGTGCTTGTATTGGTAGTGGATCACCTGGTCGCGGCGGTTGTCGGTGTGCCCGGCGGGCCAGGGCTGGGTGAAGATCTGCCCGTCGGCGATCGCCGTGTTGGGATGCTTCTGGCGCCACTCGGCCACCACATAGGGAACGTCGGGGATGCGCATGCCGAGGATGAACGACAACCCAGCCTTTTCGATGTCACGCTTGTTCGCGTCGGAGATCATTCCCGCGTCGGCCACGATCGTGACGTCGGTCAGCCGGTGCGCGGCCATGAACGCCTGGATCGACGGCAGCATGGTGGCGGTCTCGGCCTTGTTGCCCTCGAACGCGTTGACCATCAACGGAAACCCGGTCGCGTCGGTGAGCAGCCCGATCGTGATCTGCGGTTCCAACCGCCGCTCCTTCGAAAACCCCGGCTCGCGGAATCCGTCACCGGCATCCGCCTCGAAGTACAACGTGGAAACGTCGTAGAGCACCAGGCTCGCCGGCCCGAGCCCGGCATGGGCGGCACACACCGCCGCCAGCCGCTCCCGCCACGCATCGGCGGCGAACACCGGCAGGCGACGGTTCACCGTCCGATACGACGGCGCCTGCACCCCAACCTCGTCGAGAACCCGCAGCGAGTCCAACTTGCTGGTCGGCTCGATGATCCGCGCCAACACCAGACCCCGGAACACCTCGTCACCCTCGGCCGCGGCATCGAAGCCCAGCGCGTCATACGCCCGCGAGAGCGCATCCCACAGGTGCCCCATCCGCGACGATCGGATCGGCAACGGCCCACCAGCCCTCCCACCTGCCTGGCCAGCGGACTCGAGACCGAGTTCGAGCTCGCCCTGACCAGCAGCCAGCCGCTGCCGCGCCGCAGCCTTCAACAGCTCCACCTCGGCGTCGTCGTGCGCCGAACCAACGTGCTCGATATCGCGCGACCCCCGCCGCGACGAGTGCACGATCTGCACCGCCGTCGCCCCCGAAGCCGTCTTCACCGTGCGCACATACGCCACCCGGCCACTCTACGACCCCATTTAGTGCGCAAATCAGCCCAGCAACCAAGGCAAAACCGCAGGTCAACGGCTCGCGCTCGTCACGGTCTGCCGAACGTGGCAAAAGTCAGGGAGAGCCGCACCCCGTATAGAAGCGGCAGAGAACCCGTGACGGTTCACAGACCCGTAAACCAATTCGAGTCACTCGACGACAACCTCCGCCTGCAACGGAAGAATCTCACTGCACCCGCCCGCGAGTAGGGTGAACGCCCCACGCTCATTTGCCCACTGACGCTGCTGTGTGTCCCAATGCTGAAAAGCTCGCGCATCGATGTCGATGTTAACCCAGTGTTGCTGCCCCGGATCTGCGATAAGGCGCGTGAATCCAGCAAGCCAGAGAGATGGTCGATCGATCGCGCTGCGGAGTCGTTTCAGATAGATTTGAACAACCTCACTTCCGGACCGGTCGCCAATGTTCTCTACCAGCACATTGACTATCATATTCTCGCCAGCGTGAATCGAATCAGGCAACTTCAGTGAGTGATATTTCCACGCAGTGAATCCCATGCCATAGCCGAAGGGATAGGCGGGCTTACGTTGGGCCCGTACCCATGCGCGGTATCCGATATGGACGCCTTCGGAATAAACTAGCTTCCCGCTACTGGGAGCCGTTTCGAGCACTGGCACATCGCCTTCGGCGGCTGGCCATGTGGTTGGTAATCGGCCAGCAGGCTCGTGCCGTCCCAGGAGAACGTCCCCAAGCGCATCGCCGAATTCTTGCCCCGGAAACCACGCCACGATAATTGCGGGAACCTGTTCGCTCCAGGGCATCACGACCGGAGAGCCCGAATTGACGACTACGACCGTGGCGGGGTTCGCGGCGGCAACGGCACTAACTAGCTGATCTTGCCCATCAGGAAGCGCAAGGTTTTTTCGGTCGTAACCCTCTCCCTCGGCGAATGCCTTTGACCCAACGACAACGATTGCTAGATCAGCCTCCTGCGCTGCGGCTACCGCCTTGGTCGTTTCATCTGTGGTTGTCGGCTCCTGAACGCACAGCGTGATTGCAACGGACCGACAGGCGGCGTTCGGCTCATAAGTAACCGATAGACGAACCGATTCGCCGACTTGGACGTTTACGTCGACCCAAGTCGGACTAGCCAGTGCGCTTGGACTGCCATCATTGGCGGTCTGGACCACGTCTTCGCGGACGACCAGTTCATCGACAAGTATGCGATATGAGCCCGCGCTTCTGTTGGATCCGAGTCCGGTAATAGCCAGCCGATGGGACCCGCTGCTGCGCGCCGTGAACTCTGTGTTGATGACGATCCGGCCGACGTGCGGTAATGGCGGCCCGAACCAGACGAACTGCGATGTTGCCCGGCTCTCAGAAGAGAGAAGACGTCCGACGCGATCGAAGAATTCGACGGATGAACCCGGCTCAGCTGTCACAGGATTGCGCAGCTGCTCGAGTGGGATCGGCCGCAGGCTATCGTCAGTGCTATCGCGACGACCGGGACAGTAGACGACTTCCGCTATGCCGCTGAAGGCCTTCTGGAGTCCGTCTAATGCTGAAATCGTCCTCGTCGGCACGACCTGCGCAGCTCCACCCCCCTGGTGCTGTGTGTCAAGGGCATTATGACCGATCACGGCAACTTTCCGTATGGATCCATACTTCAATGGCAGCAGCTTTCCCTCATTTCGAAGCAGAACCATGGATCGTGCGGATGCCTCCCGTAATAGAGATCGACCATCGAGTTCGAATGTCTCCTGAGTCGTATTTTCGTGTGATGCGCTCAGAGCGCACACCCGCATCGCGAGGAGTAAAATGCGTCGAACCTTCTCATCAATCGTCTCGAGTAGAACCTCGCCCGAGTCGATTGCCTCTGCTAGCGCTGGACCCCAATAATCGCAAGGGCCCGGCATAGCGAGGTCGTTAGCGGAGTTCGCAGAAGCTGACGTAGACCGGATCGCGCCCCAGTCGGACACGACGACTCCGTCGAACCCCCAATCGGTTTTCAATGGTTCTTGCAAGAGTTGATTCTCCGTCATCGTACGGCCGTTTACGCTGTTATAGGCAGACATGATTAGCCATGCTCCGGCCGCGACGGCCTGCTCGAAGGGCCATAGGTACACTTCTCTGAGGGTTCGTTCGTCGACGTGCACATCGATCGTGAATCGATTCGTCTCTGACTCGTTCGCAACGTAATGCTTAGGGCAGGCGGCGATGCCACATCTTTGAAGGCCCCGAACAAAAGATGCGCCGAGGCGTCCAGTTAGAAGTGGGTCCTCGGAGAAACACTCAAAATGGCGACCACTTAGCGGACTGCGATGAAGGTTCAGGGTGGGCCCAAGGACAGCATCTACGCCCTTTCGCTTCGCCTCTTTAGCGAGGAAGGTTGCCAGGATCTCGACGAACTCTTCGTCCCATGTCGCACCCATGGCGGTCGGGCAGGGTAAACATGCCGATGGATCTCGCTCGTCCCACAGTATTCCTCTGACTCCGGCCGGTCCGTCCGCCAGTGTCATTGAACGCAGGCCAATGCTGCTGAGTGGTTTGGTACTCCAAGGGCCTTCCCCGGCGATAACAGACAGCTTGTCACGCAGTGGGAGTCGACACAGGAGCAGTTCGGCTTGCGCCTTGAACGGGTCGGGGGCGTGCGACATGCCAGAAGCTCCCTTTACAATAGGAATATCGCACAAATGAGAACATGTGCGATCTTCGTAATCCGGGAATTATATCAGCGTTCGAGTCTTTACGCAGACTACGTCTGGAACTGATATGAAGTCAAGCTTCGGGAGTGAAGAAAAATTCGTGGCGCAATCGAACAAGCATTCCGATGTTGCATGCGGTGAAATTGGGCGTGCGCGCATTTCCCCAGTGAGCAGGCCGCGCTAGCTTCGATCTTTCGTGCTTGTGACGGGTCGGCCTGATCTGGCTCGGATTCCGCGTTGTGGCTGCTGTGGTGTGGTTTCGGGCGTGGCTGGTCCCCGTTACCTAACCCCGCTCTTTCAGTAAGCGGGCAATCGGCTTGTTGATCTTGATTCTCGGGTGTGGGTTGGGCTGAGTTGGTGTGGGCAGGGGTGTTCTGCCGTTCTCGGTTGACGGCTTGTCCATTGGTGAGTTCGAAGGGATAAGGGTCGGCGGTGTTAGGCAGGCAGCGGGATTTCGCGGAGACGTGCGAAGGCTCGCGCCAGGGCGAGGGCCCAGGGCCAGTGCTCGGCGAGGCGCAGCCGGGTCCGGCGGGCGCCGCGGGTGACGCGGGCGGCGACGTGCAAGATCCGGTAGCGCCGCAGCCGCGGCTCGGCGCGGGCCAGGTCGGGTTCGCCGGCCAGTAGCCCGGTGCGCATCCAGGCGAGCAGGTCGGTGGCGGTCAGGGCGAGTTCGAGCCAGGCGGCGTTGACGTGGGCGAGCTGGGACGGGAACTTCCCGAGCCCACATTGTTTCCCGGTGCGGATGCGGTCCTCGACTCGGGCGTGCGCACGATGCCGGGCGTCGAGGAACGCCAGCTGCCCGGTCGTGGTGTTGGTGATAAATGCCTGGTAGCGCCATCCGTCGCGTTCTTCGAAGGCGTTGAGCTGGGCGCCGGGATGCGGGCGTTCGCGGCGCACGATCACCCGCATGCCGGTCGGCCAGCCGGTCAGGGTGAGCATGCCGGTGATCTCGGCGACGTCCGCGCCCTCGCGCGGATATCCGTCGGTATCGATCGCTGGGGTCCATCCGCGCCTCGGAACCCCAGCGATGGCGGTCCGCAGTGCTTCGGTGACCCGGAACCCGATGGAGTACTCCACGCCGGTGTCAGCGAGTTCGCCGACGAACCGGCGCGTCCCGCCAGCCGAGTCCGCGCGGATGAGGATCGGCTTCGTCCGCCAGGCGTCCGGCAGTTGCGCCAACGCCAACTCCAGCAGCCGCACGTGATCGCCAGCATCGTGCGCGGCAGCGTTACCCGGACGCAAGATTCCCGCCAGGGCTTCGCCGGTGTTGTCCAGAAACGCCAGCAGCGGATGGAAGCCGAATCCACCCTTGTAGTGCGGCGCCGCGCTGTCCTTCTCGCTGTGCGCCTCAACCAGCGTCGCATCCACGTCGATCACCGCATGCTCGATCATCCGGTCGGCGACCCGCGAGCCCGGCAGCTCCGTCCCGGTCCACTCGCCGCGCGCTGCCCAGGCCCGCTCCCGCGCTGCCGCCCGCGCCCGGCGCAGCCCGGCCAGCACCTGCTCGTCAACGCCGTCCAGCACGCGCCACGCCGTCGCCGTCGAGGCGACCGGGCCGTGCAGCAACCCCTGATCCGCCAGGGTGCGCAGATCGCTGATCACCGCACCACCGTCGGCGATCACCACCGCCACATCCACCGCGACCCGCCCGGGATCATGACCGCCACGACGAGACCGCGACCCCGCCAGTGCCGCCGACAACCCGCTGGTCAAACCGCTGCGATCCGCCAGCTCCCGCAGCAACGCCGTGCCCGCGTGCGACACGACCCCTCTGCCATCCACCGTCACAACCGGCAACTGCGGAGCGCGTCTCGTAGCCTTCACTCAGAAAGTGCCTCTCTCGAGGTGAACCTGGACCTCAACAAGCCCAGTTTCCCTTACAGAGCAGGCACTTTCTCCATCTCCCAGCCCGTGTCGACCACACAATCACGCAACAGCCGGGCTAGACAGCAACGCCGAAAACACCGTTTCTCTATAGACCCATCGGGGTCAGAAAGACTCGGTATCAAGGGATGCTGGTCTTATGTAATATGATCAGGTAACGTTATCCACGTTCCGATTGCATCTCACATAAAACGAGATGATCTACAAATCGGAGAACGTATGCAATTCTAGGGGCGCAACTCTGTGTTGTCAGAATTCTCGGATTGCGGGGTCCGCTGGAAAAAGTTCGTTTATCATCCTCTTGACTTCAGGATTTTACTGATGCTCGAATGGACTGAAATGAACTACGAGTATCGAGGCGGCGGTTCTGTGGTGCGAGTGGGTGTTGTGGGGACCGATAATACGCATGCGTTTTCGTTGTGTGCGTTTGTGAATGGATGGGATGAGGGCGTGGCGGTTCCGGCTCGGTTGCCAGGTGGGCGTGCTGTTCCGAATTTTTGGTTATGGGGGTCGTTGCTGCGGCGGTTGGAGGTTGAGCCGTTGTCCGGGGTGCCGTTAGAGGGTGCTCGTGTGACGGCGTTGTGGAGTGCGGATGAGAGGGAGGCCGAGTTGCTTGCCCGGGCGTGCGGGATTGAGTGTGTGTGTGAGGGTCCCGAGCAGGTGTGTGAACTGGTCGACGCGGTCATGGTGTTGAGTGAGCGGCCGGAGTCGCATTTGGAGTATGCGCGACCGGCGTTGGAGCGGGGGTTGCCGACGTTCATTGATAAGCCGTTGGCCGAGAGTGCGGAGGTGGCGCGGGAGATCGGGAGGTTGGCGGAACGGTGCAGGGCTCGCTGGTTCTCGGGGTCGGGGTTGCGGTGGTCGCCGGAGTTGCTTGCGGCACGGGATTTCGTGCGGGCGCGATGGGGGGGATGTGCGGGGGATATCGGTGGCGGTGCCGGCGGATGTAGAGCTGTATGGCATTCATGCGGTGGAGGTGGCGAATTTGTTCCTGGGGCGGGATATTGTGGCGGTGCGGGGAATGTCGGCGCCCGGGCGGCAGGTTGTGCTACTGGAGTATCGCGACGGGCGGTCGGCGGTGTTGGAGCACGTGACGTTCTTGCGGTATCCAGTGTATGTGGTGGTTATCTACAGCAACACGTGGTATCACCAGATCAGTCTTGAACCGCCGAATACTCTCCTCGCGTTGGCCCGTCAGATCGTTGATTTCTTCCGCGGTGGACCCATACCCGTCACTCCTAATGAGGCTATCGATCTCATACACATTACTGAGACAGCCAAAGAGACCTTGAGGAGTAATATTGCCACCCGATTCGGAGACGCTTGGTAATCGTCCGATGTCCGTAGTAGTAAATCCAGTGAACCAGATTCTTGTGTAAGGATTCGATATGCTAGATCTCTCCTCCGTTCGAGACACTTCCGAGTTCATCGTGGTGGTTACGGGTGCTGGTAGTGGGTTGGGGCGGGCGATCGCCCTTCGACTATTAATGGACGGATACTACTGTGTCCTGGCGGGGCTTGAGAAGAATGACCTTGAGGAGACATTAGGCTTGGCGGGCGAATATGATAGTCGGAGTGTGGTGGTGGAGTGTGATGTGCGGTCGGTGGAGGATCGGGATCGATTGATGGGATCTGTTGCCCAGTTGCCGGGTCAATTATTCGGTTTAGTGAACAATGCGGGAGTGTCGCGGGGAAATCCGTTGTTGGATGAAAGTGTTCAGGACTGGCGTGACACTATGGAGACTAATTTGGAGTCGGCGTTCTTTCTCAGCCAGGCCGCGTTCGAGTTGATGCGTTCGCACAGGGAGGGACGGGTTGTCAACATCGGTTCCATATATGGAGTACTGGGATTGAAGAACCGTACTTATGGTATGCGTGCGCCGGAAACGACGCCTGATGACAGGGGACCTGTCTATCAACCTGCCTACGCGGCAAGCAAAGGCGGATTAATTCAGTTGACACGCAGTCTGGCTGCTGCCGTCGGCCGATGGGGAATCACCGTAAATGCAATTAGCCCGGGCGCCATTCCGTGGGCTAATCAGGAACCCGAGATGCGCCCGTCCTCACCCCGTAATTCAACAACCCCGAAGAAACCTGGTCTTGGTGATGTCATCTCGCGGGACATCCTTGCCGCCATAACCGACGAGATCCCGCTCCAACGCCTCGGTCGTGTCCGTGACGTCGTAGGACCCGTCAGCTTTCTACTTTCCGACGACGCCGCCTACATCACCGGCGTCAATCTCCTCGTCGACGGCGGATTCACCACCTGGTAAACGTCGTGATTCCATAGGGTCTGTCCGGTGAGCGGTTCTGTCGCTGATTTTGTGGTTGTTCCTTATGTGGCAAGGAGAACGCGTTTGCGGAGGAGGTCGAGTCCGGCTCTGCCGTACATTTGGGCTGCCCCGTGTTTTCCGGACTGGTGAGTTTGTGTCCTTTTATGCCGCGAACTGCTGATTCAGGTATTCGTTGCGGACTTCGTGCGGAGTTTTGTATCCCAGTGCTGAATGGATTCGTCGCCGATTGTAGTGAAGTTCGATATAGCGGGCAATATCAGTCGAAGCCCTTTTTCGTGTGGGATACACCATATGATGAACGCGCTCGTTTTTGAGGCTGGCGAAGAACGACTCGGCGAGCGCGTTATCCCAACAAATCCCGGTGCGACCGAGGGAATGTCGCAAATCGAGTTCATCCAGTTTCGCGCGATATTCGGCCGATGTATATTGGGTGCCGCGATCGCTGTGCATAATACAGCCCGACTCAAGCGTGTGATTTCGTGCGGCCATGTCGAGGGCGTCGGTGACCAATTCGGTGCGCATGTGATCGGCCATCGCGTAGCCGATGACCTCGTTGTTGAAACAATCAATCACGGTCGCCAAATACAGCCAGCCCTGCCAGGTGGAAATGAACGTGATGTCGCCGACCAGCTTGGCCCCGGGCCGGTTGGCGGTGAAGTTCCGCTCGACCAGATCTGGCACGCCGTCGGGCTGTTCAGCGCTGCGGACGGTGGTGGTGCGGTACGGCTTCAGCTGCACCGTGACCAGGCCCATCTCGCGCATGAGTTGGCGGACCGTCTCGTCATCGACCCGCTCACCAGCACGGACGAGCTCGGCATGGATCCGCCGGTAACCGTAGGTGCCGCCGAAGAGGTCAAACAGTGTCTCAATCTTGGTCTTGAGCAGTTCGCGGCGCCGCTCGGTCGCCGACGGCGGCCGGCGAAACCACTCGTAGTAGCCCGATTTCGACACATCCAGCCACGCCAGCATCTGCGTCAGGGTGGGAGCGTCCGCCACATTATGGCCCTTGTTGTGCGCGTACTCGGCGGCGATGAACTCGTACTTCTCGCTCACCGCTGCTCCCTCGCAAAGTACGCTGCCGCTTTTTTCAAAAAGGACAGTTCCATCTCCTGCTCGCGCACCCGGCGACGCAGTTCGGCGAGTTCGGCACGCTCAGACAATTCCAGCGGCGGCTCGTCCCCGGCGTGATCCTCGCGGTATTTCTTCACCCAATTAGCTAGGGTCGTTTCCCCGAGACCGTACTCGCGAGCGACCTCAGCGATCGGACGCTGCCCTTCCACAACCAGCTTCGCCGCCTGCTCACGAAATTCAGGCGTGTACTTCTGATACTTCCTTGCCACGAACCAACATCCCTTCCAGAACGGACCCTATGCGGTCCACAGTCCGGGAAATAACGGGCACCCCAATTTGGCGTTTGAGCATTTGATGCGGTTGACGTGGCCTTCGGTGGGGCCGTTGCTGTAAGGCAGGGTCAATCCGGCGGTGATGGCGGGTGTGTCTTTGTCGAGGCCACGGGTGAAGGCGTGTAGGTAGGGAAGGTCGAAGGAGCGCACTGTCGTGATCCATTCCTGGAGCCGTTTGGCGTTGCCCTCACAGGGTGTGAGCAGGTCGGCGAAACCCCGGACTGCGTCGGTCAGCTCGATCATCTCGGGGCAGGCGGCGGTGAGTTCATCGCGCAGCCGTCGTTGGGTGTCGCTGAGATTGTCATCGGGTGAGGATGAGCCCGGTCAGGCCGCGTGGAGAGATCGGCGGACGGTCGGTTTCGACGCGGCCTTGGTTGATGTAACGCACCAGCAGATTCGCGCTGCCGCGGTAGCCCAGTGCTGTGATCTCGGCAAGCAGCCTGGTGACGGGGACGGCGGGATCTTCGGCACGGCGCTGACGGAGGTGTTCGCGGTAGGGATCGACCAGGGTGGGCCGGTAGGCCGGGGCGCGCACCAGCCGTTCGGGCTGGGCGATGCGCGCGTACCGTTTGACGGTGTTCAGCGACAGATTCAACCGGCGTGCGCACTCGCCCAGCCCGACACCGCGGTCGAGTAGGTCGTGGACGTATTGCCAGCGTTCGCGGGTGGTCGCTGCACGGGTGCCTTCCCGGATCGGCAGGGTGGCTTTGGCCCAGCAACCGCTGTGCGTGGCCACTTCCTTGAGCGTGGCGTCGCCGAGTCCTTTCCAGAGATGCCAGCGATCGCTAACCTGCACCGCCTGTCCGGCGCCCTGGTTGATGGCTTCGGCGTAGGCCGCTGACCCATCGCGACACACGATCCGTATCTCGGGATGGGTACGCAGCCACGTCGCCGTGGGATCGACGCGCCGGTCGGCGAGCACGTCGACGGGGCGGCGGGTGTCCATGTCGACGAGCACTGTTGCGTACCGCAGTCGCTTGCGTAGCGCGAAATCATCGACGCCCACAACGTGCACCTCGCGGCGAGGCGGGTCGGGATGGTCGCGGACCCGCCGGAGCAGCGTGTCGCGGCCGCACGTCATTCCGAGTGTCGCAGCCAGCCGTGCTCCGGCCCGTCCGGCCAGCGCTAGCCCGATGTGGGCCACCATGGTTTGCCACAACGGTGTGGCTCTGCAGTGCGGGGTGGTCACACCGGGCACCTGTTCGGCGAAGGTCGCAGCGTGACATGTTCCGTTGCTGCAGCGGAAGCGCCGTACCTCGAGGTCAATGAACACGCCAGTACCGGCCAGCGGTGCATCCGCCAGGCAACGCCGATAACGACCATGCACCAGCCGGGACGCCTTCCCGCACCAACGACAACGAGCACTAGATCCCGCAACCCTCGCGACGACAACAAGATCACCGACACGCCGCTCGACCCGCTCCACAACCAAGCCAGCAAGACGAGGCCACACCATTTGACTGTCCACAATGCACAGTCAGCACCCTAGAACACGCAAGCCCTCCAGCCCGTCAGACACGCCACAAAATCAGCGACAGAACCAGAAATCGGACAGTCCCGGTCAGGCAGGCCGCTGCGTTCGACACGGAGTGATACGTTCGGGTTGCAGTCACGAGGTGTGATCGTGAAATCCTCGGCCGGTCTTGTATCCAAGAAGTCCTGAGTCGACCATGCGGACGAGCAGCGGAGGCGGGCAGTAGTGGGGCTCGCGGAACTCGGCGTGGAGTGCTTCGGCAACGTCGAGGATGATATCGAGTCCGATCAGGTCGGCCAGTTCCAGCGGGCCCATGGGATGGGCACAGCCGAGCTTCATCGCCCGGTCGATATCCGTAGCGGAGGCGAACCCGGACTCGAACATCCTGATCGCGGACAGCACGTACGGGATCAGCAGCGCGTTGACCACAAATCCCGCCCGGTCACGGGTGCGGACGACCTGCTTCCCCAGTACAGTGCTCAAGAAGTGCTCCGCACGGGTAACGGCTTCTTGGTCGGCGACCAATGTCTCGACGAGCTCAACCAGGGGCATGCGCGTGGCGGGATTGAAGAAATGTATGCCAAGCACCCTCCCTGGGCGCGTGGTAATGCAGCCAAGCCGTGTTATCGGTATGGACGACGTATTGGACGCGAAGATCGCGTCCGGCGCTTGAACTACCTTGTCTAGGTTGGTGAAGATTTCAGTCTTCACGTCGCTGTGTTCGACGGCTGCTTCGATGACAAGTTCGCGATCGGCCAGGTCGGCTAGCTCAGTCGTGAACACGATCCGCGCGAGTATGTCGTCACGCTGGGCTTCGCTGGCGTGCTGTTTGCGAACGCTGCGGTCAAGGGACTTGGTGACCCTAGCGAGTCCGGCATCCTGCGAGCCGGCGCTTCGTACCGCCACCCGCACGTCAAGGCCTGCTCGCGCACAGATCTCCGCAATGCTCGCGCCCATGACGCCACAGCCGACGACACCAACTCGAGTGATGGTCTCGGTCATTTGGACCACCACCGAAGCAGGCAGCTGCCGATCGACATACCCCCGCCAAATCCAGCGAGTACCAGCAGGTCACCGTCGGTGAAAGCTCCTGCTTGGTTGGCTGCGTCAAGTGTGACGGGGACCGAAGCGCTGCCGACATTTCCGTACCGCTCCAGCGTGCGGTGCGTTGCGACATGGCCGAGGTCGGCTTTGGTGACGAGGTTGTCGAGCAGATTGCCGTTGGGTTGGTGTGGCACGAAATGGCTGACCTGATCGACGTCAATACCGGCGTTACGCAAGAGGCCCTCCAGTGCGGGCGGTACTTCGTCGAGCACGAAAGATGCGACGTCGCGCCCTTGCATGGTGAAGTAATGACCGCCCGAGTCGACCGTCTCGTGCGAGGTGGGGATCCGGCTACCGCCTGCGTCTACGCGGATGTATTCGTGGGCGTCGCCACGAGTGTGCATCCCACAGCTGACGATGCCGTAGTCAAACGGGACCGGCCCGATCACAGCCGCGCCGGCGCCGTCACCGAGCAGCACAGACGTTGTTCGATCGTCGAAGTTAAGAATCCGAGAGTAGAGGTCCGCCGCGATCACCAGAACGTGGGTGCCAGGGTTGAGCGCATACAGTGCGGCCGCGAGACCGATCCCGTAGGGAAAACCGCTGCAGACGACATTGATGTCGAAGCAGCCTGCTCGAGAGGCGCCGAGCGTCTCCTGGACCAACGCCGCCGTTGGTGGCTGCGGGGAGTCCGGCGTTGACGTGGACACGATGATGCAGTCGACGCGATCGACGGACACACCTGCTTGCTCCAATGCTCGCTTCGCCGCGTGCACGGCGAGATCCGATGTCGCCTCATCGGATGCGGCATAGCGGCGCTCTCGGATCTGGGTCTTCCGCTCGATCCACTCCGGTGTCACCCCCACCTTCTCTGCCACCTCCGCGTTGGTGACCACACGCTCAGGAAGATACGAGCCGGTCCCTAAGATTCCGGCGGTCTGCCCCTTGGTGAACACGCGTCCTCCACGTTTCCTTTGGCGCCGCTCTCTCGTTGCCATGCTCGCGATGCCCTTGATCAGCAAGCAGAGGACGACTTCAGGCCACCCGACGTCGTGCACCAGACCAGCAGGGCAGCCGTAGCAGGCTCCTCACTCGACCACCGCGATGAGGTCGCCTTCGTTCAGCAGGTCGCCTACTGACGCGCGCAGCGACGTCACGGTCCCCGAAGTCTCGACGGCCGCCGGTATCTCCATCTTCATCGACTCAACGACGATCACGTGGTCGCCCTTACACACAACCTGGCCTTCGGCGGCGACGACCTCGATCACATAGCCCACGATCTCGGCACGGATTTCCTCGGCCACAGATCCCCTTCCTCACGTGCCACGACGATCAAAGCGGGATGTTCCCGTGCAACCCACGCCGCGGCGGGACCGCCGCCAGTGCCTTCGCCAGGACGGATCGTGTGTCCTCGGGGGCGATCACGTCATCGACGACCCCAATCGAGAGCGCCCTGGCGATGCCGCCCGAGGTCTGTTCGTGCTCGGCAATCCATCGCGCTAGCACCTCCTCGCGTTGATCGTCCGGAATCTCGGCCAGTTCCTTGCGGCGCATGATCCCGACCGCCGCCCGCGCTCCCATCACGGCGACCTCCGCATCCGGCCACGCGAAGACGTTCGTGGCAGCCAACGCGCGGCAGTTCATCGCGATATACGCGCCGCCATAGCACTTCCGCACGACGAGGGTCACGCGAGGTACCACCGCCTCAGCGAACGCATACAGCAGCTTGGCGCCTCTCCTGACGACCCCGCCCCATTCCTGACCAACACCGGGCAGATAGCCAGGGACATCGACCAGCACCACCAACGGCACGCCGAAGCTGTCACACATGCGGACGAACCGTGCTGCCTTCTCCGCGGCGACGGAGTCGAGGCAGCCACCCTTCCGGATCGGGTTGCTCGCGATGACGCCAACGGTGTGGCCGGCTAGTCTGCCGAGACCGACGACCACATTGGGCGCCCACCGGGATTGGAACTCCTCGAACGGATCGTCCGTGTTCTCCGCGTCGAGAATGTTGCGAACGAGCGGCTTGATGTCGTACGCCCGGCGTTTTCGCTCCGGCAAGAACGCACGCAGATCCCGCGGTTCGCTCACCGCATCCGGACTGAACTCGCCCGGACGAGCGAGTAGATCGGTGATCTTCCGAGTGCGCCACAAGGCATCATCCTCCGATGACGCCACCACATGCACGACGCCTGACTTCTTGCTGTGCGCTTCGGGACCACCAAGACCCTCCATGTCGATCCGCTCACCGGTAACCTCGCGCACCACGCCTGGACCGGTAATGAACACCCGGCCCGCGGGCGCCATGATGATCACGTCTGTCAGCGCTGGGCCATACGCCGCCCCGCCCGCGGCTGGTCCGAGGATCACCGAAAGCTGCGGCACACGTCCCGATGCGTTGATCATCGCAGCGAACACCCGAGCCACCGCGTCCAACGACGCCACACCTTCGGATATCTGCGCCCCACCGGAGTGCCACAGCCCTATTACCGGGCAGTCTTCATGCAAAGCTGTCTCGATGGCGTCAACGATGTGCTCGCATCCTGTGACACCCAGCGCACCACCCCTTGTGTTGACATCGGTGCAGTAGGCCGTCACCTGCGCACCGTTGATTCGGCCCCGGACCGCGACCACGCCGCTGTCGTCCGGAGGATGCAGCGGCTCGATCGAGGCGGAGTCCAAAAGACCGGCGAGCCTATCGCGGGGCAATGGATGTTTGTTGACCGTGGAGCTTTTCGTCTCCGACGTCGAAGTCATTCACACTCTCCCACCGCGCAAAGCAGCGCTATACAGGTCAATTGAAATGCTTTCGCAGCTTTGCCAGGGATTCCCTATGCACAAATCGCCCTGAGCGTCAGGCGTTCCGGACGAGCTGCACGCGTTCCCCCATCTCGGCGCGCAGTTCTGGATCGGTCACACCAAGCCCTTCCTTCGGAGCCAGGCATAGCACACCCACCTTGCCGATGTGCTGATTGAGCTGCACCAGCCGGGTTGCTTCACCGACCTGGTCGAGCGGATAGACGGTCGAGAGCATCGGCACGACCCGCCCCATTCCGATGAGCCGGTTGGTCTCCCATTGCTCCTGCAGGTTCGCCACGTGGCTGCCGACGATGCGCTTGAGCTTCATCCAGAGATAGCGGTTGTCGTACTGGTGCGCGTATCCCGTGCTCGAACCACACGTCACGACGGTCCCACCGCGCCGTACGACGAACACCGAGATGCCGAACGTGGCCTTCCCGACATAGTCGAAGACGACATGCGGCTCCGTGCCCGTTTCACGTCGGATGATCGCGCCCAACCGCTTGCCGATCTCCACTGTCTGTGCTGGATCGTCACCGTTGTAGTCGGCAAATCCGAGCTCTTCCCGGTTGATGATGAGGTCGCATCCCAGGTTGCGAAGCACACGAGCTTTCCGCTCCGAGCTGACCACCCCGACGGCGATGCCCCCGCCGTTACGGACGTACTGCACCGCGTATCCGCCGAGCCCTCCCGTCGCTCCCCAGACGAGAACGACGTCTCCTTGCTTTATCCGGGCGGCGTGCTCCCCGACGAGCATGCGATAGGCTGTGCCCGCACACAGCGTGTTGCACGCGGCCTCTTCCCAGGTGAGGTGCGCAGGCTTCGGAATCAGCTGGCTCGCCCGCAAGATCGTGTAATGGGCCAGCGCACCGAAGTTGGTCTCGAACCCCCACGCGAGTTGACGGGACCCCATCATGCCGTCCGCGTGCGTGCCTGGTTCCTGATCATCGACGTAGGCGGGACTGGCGACTACGTGGTCTCCTACCTGCCAATGCCGGACGCCGCTTCCCAACCGCACGATGACACCCGCAGCATCGGAGCCCACGACTTGATATGGCTGGTCGTGCCGCGCCTCCCACACCCCCTGCTTGCCGAACTGCGCCAGGAAACGGAACGTGGGAATCGGCTCGAACATGGCCGACCACACGGTGTTGTAGTTGATGGAGCTGGCCATCACGGCCACGAGAACCTCGTCCGGCGCCAGATCCGGCATCGGCACCGGCCCGACATGCAATGACCTGCGGACATCCTTGTCAGCCGTGTCGGCGAACATGTCGACGTCCTCACGGCGCAAATGAGCCGCGATGTATTCGTCCGGAGTTGGACGCTGTTCGAGCTCGCTGCCGGAAGCACCGGCTAGAACAGCTTCGGAAAGCTCATCGGTAACCACGCGCACCTCTCCACCGGTCACGTCGACACTTGTCACTGACATGCTCATGGTCATTAATCGAGTGCCCGTTCAGCAGAGGTCGACTTACAGCCCGCCGGTCGCAATGGCATCTGCTTATGTCCACCTTGGTTGCCGATATCCCAAAATCGAATACACTGGTACATGTGCTCAGCCCGACGTCGATTCTTCGCGCGGCACGCGCCGCAAATGGATCAGCCGAGCCCGCGCATGGAGTTGGCCGGCACATGAGCAGGCGCCCGATACCCCGGCTGACGATATGGCCGCAATACCGTCACCGGCTCTCCGGAGCAATCCGGTCTCGCATAAAGTGACACTGGGAACTTCGAGTAGTTCACCGAGGACACCGCGCTTCTCGGCGACGTTGTTCCGGTGCACGCTCCCCTTTCCACACGATTCGTCTGCGCGGACACCGCCGGAGAAAACCCAGCTTCGGGATAGAGCGTCACCGTGCCTACCGAATCGGACGCATCAACCGCGGTGGCATAAGCGAGCACGAAGGCGAGAAACGCACACATCAGCAGTAAACGATTCGACATCGTCATGTTCCGCGTTTGAGCGTTCGCATCGGGGTCTCGCCGTATCGACGGCGATACGCGGCATACGTCTGACCTTTGACCGGTAGTCGCCACTTGGCCATGACCTCGCTGACGGTGACGTCATCCGGGTGGGCGGCTCGGAGTTCGTCGTGCACGCGTCGCAGCCGGATGTCGTGCAGTACCTGCTGGAACGTCGTACCGAGCTGAACGTGGAATCCGCGCTGCAGGCTGCGCGCGCTCACGGCTACCTGCTCGGCCAGTCCCATCACGGTGTGCGGCCGTTCGGGAGAGCTCTCGAGCAGGGCGACGGCGTGATCCACTTCTCTGGAGGTCGCCGGGCTCGGGACCGCATTGAGCTGATCACTGTAGTTGTGCTGATGACCAAGTAGCAGCTCGGTGATCAGCATGCGCTCGAACGCCCTCCCGACTGCCTCGTTGTCGAACAGCCCTCGCTCCCGATCCAACTGCGCCGCGAGATGCCGGAGCGCGTTACTCACACATGCACCGGCACCATGGGTGGTGTCCATCTTCCGCTCGAATCGCAGCGGGTTCCGCACACAGTCACCGAGCAGACTCGCGAGCCGCGCCTCCACGGCGCTGCGCTCGATCCGGACAATCAGCTTCGCGCAGCCGCTGTGCCAGTGGACCGGAACGTCGTCACCAGGTGAGATCACCAGCGCGACCGCCGGGGTCGACAGGAACCGATCGCTGTCACGTCCGATCGTGCTGGTGCCGGTCAACGGGAGGTGGATCGCGAAATAGGTACTCGCCGAATCCGGCCGCATCACGACTTCCGTGCCGTAGGTGAGGAAGCTGATCGAGACGTCGGTCAAACGGTGCGTATGGAACTTGGCGTCAAGTGAGTTCGATGCGTCGACGGTGGTGAGGCGGTGTGGACCGAGAATCCGGCCTACCATGTCGTTCACATACGTCGATTCCATTGAGTGAAACAGTTTGTAGCGATGCAGTGGAAGACGTGCCATCTCGGCTCCTCAACTCCTCGCGGTTGTTGCCATCAACAGCAAGTTGCACGTCGCCAGCGCTGGCTTTGTGACAACCGAACCCCTCGATCGTGCCCAGGTTCGCCCTAATGGAGCAGCCGAGCACTAACAGAACGGCCCCCTTGTTTTGTCCAGTAAACAGTGGGTATCATTTACCGCCTGTCACTAACGCACTACAGATGGGGGCGGTAGGCAGATGCCGGGCCAAGACTTCATCAACTTCTATCGTCATCACTACGCCTGGACCACGCGGTATGCGTCCTCGCTTAACGACAACCTGGACGCCGACGAGCTCGCACAGGTCGCGCTGGTGAGCGCCTGGATGAACTGGGAGGCCTTCAATCCCAGGAAGCCGCGCGCATGGCTCAAGACGGTCGTCAAGAACGCCGCGGTCGACGAACTGCGCAGACAACAACGCAGACCCGTTGACGGGGATGTCGACGTGGAGGCGGCGTTGCTCGTTGCCACGCGCAAGGACGACCCTGCGGAGCAGGCCGTGCGAGCAGAACGTCGAGAGCAGGTGCGAGCACTCTTGCGCGAGCTTCCCCAGCAGGACCGCGAGATACTCGAGCGAAGGTTCTTCGATGAAGCCAGCTACGAGGTGCTCAGCCAAGAGTTCGGCATCAGCTACAACACTGCGCGCCAACGAGTCCACCGAGCGAAGGAAAAGCTCATGGAGCTCGCCAAGAAGCGGCGCATCACGTGTATCGCGCTACCGGTGACGCTGAGCGGTGTGTTCGGTTCCCTTCGGCGAGCGTGGATGACGGCGCCGACCGGACTCGCGACGACCGCAGGCGCCATCGTGTTCGCCGTCGGCTACGGAACGGGCATCTTCGGCCCTGAGACCAACACGGACTCAGACGTGACAATGCGACCTCCCAGCGCGTTCACTCCGTCAACGCCGTCGACAGGACGAGCGGACCCTAACGGGGGATCCGCCGTCCCATCGACAGGCACATCAGCCGCGACTCCGCCATCTGTGCCTGCCCCGGTGCCGGACGATGAGAGCGCTCCCCCACCACGATCGCCGATGACGGTGTCTGTCGACGTCCCACCGCCCGACACCGGACCTGGCAAGAAGCAGTCGCACGACATCAGGGTCCCGACACCGGCGGGCGAGGTCAGGACCGACAACGAGCTCTACTCAACGGGCCCGCTGGTCGGTCCTGCTTGTGACTCGGACCCGCTGCTGCCAGCTGATGTCGCGTGCCCACGTGAACGTTCCGACGGTTAAATGGGCACACAGACGTAGGTTCTGACCATCACGGTCGGGTCCAGACCTACCCCGGTCTTCATGCATAGCGTCGACCATGGGTACGGCTGGCAGTACGGCCCGACCTCGTGGGTCCCCGTCGCGGTCCCGCTGACCTTCGCTCCCACACAAACCGGGTCGGCCTGCGCCGGTGCGGCGAGCGCGACACCAAGGGCGGCGAGCACTGCGCTCGTGCCCAGCAATGCAAGACAACGTTGCAACGTGCGGTACATGGTTGCTCCTCTCGACGTGCACTTACGCCGAGAAGCACGCACCGAATCCGGTTGTTGTGACCGCGCGGGCAGGAAGTTGGCGTGATGGGTCGCATCATTGACGCCATCGAGAGGAAACCGCCGACTGGACTACGACGAGCCGACCGCGCCGCCACAGGAAATCAGACCGCACAGTAGCCATATATCCGAAAAGCGGATTTCAGATTCGTGTCGCAATTCCGGACAGTGATCGGGCTGCCAACTGTCTGTCGGGTTCTGTAGCGGTGAGAACTGCGGTAACCTCACGCGTATCGTTCTCCGAAACGAATGGCCATAATGGTTCCCAGTCGAGGGGCGGTTACGTGAAATTCCTTGTCGACACCGGAATATCCACGGCGGTGTGCGTGCAGTTGCGGGCGGCAAGCCACGACGCGGTGCACATCGACGAATTCGCCGCTGGCGACCGCTATCCGTCTGTCCTCGCTACCGCGGCTGAGCACGGCAGGGTGGTGATCTCACGGGACCACACGCTCGACATCGAACGACAGACGAGCCGGTATCCCACCCCGCCGATCGTCCTGGTGCAAGAACTTCATGAAGACCCGAACATTTTTGCCACCTACCTGTCGAGAGCGCTGAAAGCCCTGCGGGACGACTTCGTCTCCCAGGCGACGATTACCTACATTCACAGCGAAGGCATCTCGTACGGAGGAATTCCCGTCTTCCTCAACTCCGATGACGGCCCCACACCCTGACAGCCATTACAGCCCCAGCAGCTTCCTCAGCTCCCGAACATGTCGCCGAGAGACCTCCACCCGACTGCGGCGATGGTCATCCATCACCAGCACGAGGGCACCCTTGAAATCAGGCCGCAGTTCGCGCACGTGGTCCAGGTTCACCAGATACGACCGGTGGGTCCGGTAAAAGTGACCGCGGAGCCTGCGCTCCAGCTCATTCAGCGAGTAGCTCACCAACACTCGCTCCCCCGCCAGCTGCAGATACGAGTACCCGCGCGCTGCGGTGGCGAAGATGATCGACGACGCGTCCACCAACACAGTGCGGTCGCCCTGCTGCACCGGAATCCGGGCCAACGGCTCCGCAGGCGGCGCCGGGGCAGCCGACGACCCCGGTGCCGCGGGGACGCCATGTGCGGGCGTCGACTCGCTGTCGGCGTCCCCCTGCCCTGGCGCGAGCGCCCGGGTCAGCGCCCTGCCGAGACGCTCGGCGTCGAACGGTTTGACCAGGTAGTCGGCCGCGTCGAGGTCAAAGGCGTCCGGTGCGTAGTCGGGATAGGCTGTGGTGAAGATGACCTTCGGCGGGTTCGACCCTGACCGCAGCGCCTCCGCTACCTCGATGCCGGTGCCGCCGGGCATCCTGATGTCGAGCAGCACGATGTCGTAGTCGAGCGAGCGCAGCAGGGTGAGCGCTTCCTCGGCGTTGGTGGCCTCCCCCACGACTTGCACCTGGTCGAAGCCGCCGAGGAGGTAGCGCAGCTCCGCCCTGGCTGGTGCCTCGTCGTCCACTATCAGGCAACGGGCGCGCACTCGATCACCTCAACGGAATCTGCAGCTCGACAACGGTACCGCCACCGTCGTGCGATTGGATGTCGAGACGATAGCGCTCGCCATACAACACCTCCAAACGCTGCGAGATGTTGCTAAGCCCCACTCCCCCGTTCGCCGCATCACCCGAGGTCACGCGGTCGAGCACCTCCTGCGAGATGCCGACACCGTCGTCGGCGACGCGGATCGACGTCGTCCTGGTCAGCGGGTCGACCCTGGCCTTGAGCGACACGGTCCCGCCGTCGACCTTGTCCGCGATTCCGTGCTTAACGGCGTTCTCCACCAGTGGCTGGACGGTCAGCACCGGAACGTTCGCGGTGAGCACCTGCGGGTCGATGTCGTACCGGACGTTGAGCCGGTCGCCGTAGCGGGCTTGTTCCAGCGACACATAGGTGCGCACGAAGTAGTACTCCTGCCCGAACTCGACCAGCTGCCCCTCTTGGCGCACGGCGTAGCGGAAGAAGTCCGACAGCCGCAACAGCAGCCGCCGTGCCTCTTCCGGGTCGGTGCGCGCCTTGGAAGCGATGGTGTTGAGCGTGTTGAACAGGAAATGCGGGTTGATTTGTGCCCGCAGCGCGTCGAGCCGCGCGTCGACGGCGAGTTTGCGCTCCCGGTCCAGCTCGGCCAGTTCGAGGTGCAGCGACAGAATCCCGGCGAGCCCTTCGACCAGCTCGCGGGACGGCGGCACCTCATCCAGTCGATACACCTTGAGCGTGCCGACGACACGTTTCCCGATGGACAGCGGCGCGAGCACCGCACTGCGCAGCGGACAGTCCGGCTCGGGGCAGCCCAGTTTCGCCTTGTTGCGCACGACCGTGGTCTTGCCGCGCGCCAATACCCGGGACGCCGACTCGGTCTGCGGCGCGTCGCCGACGGTGTGGTGGTCAGAGCCGGGCCCCACGAACGCCAGCACCCGTTCCTGATCGGTGATCGCGACCGCGTCCCCGCCGAGCAGCGGGTGCAGAAGTGCGACGGCGCGTTCGGCCGCCTCCGTGGTCAGCCCGGACCGCAGCGGCATGGAACGCCCGACGGCGGCGATGGTGCGGCCGTGCCTGCCAGCCTGGCGCGGCGGCCGAGGTTTGCGCGGCCCCCGCAGCGCGGACGGATAGCCGATGGTCAGCGCCACGGTGAGCGCGACGCCGATCAGCACGGTGACGCCAACTTCGAGTGGCGGGTCCGGCACGCGCTGGGTCACCAGATACACCAGTCCCCAGGCGAGGACCATCGCGCCTGCCAGCGGCAGACTTCCCTTGCTCATCGTCTCCTACTCTCCCCGACTCCCGCGATCGTCAACCGCGCCAACCGCGCCGCACGCCGATCGGCCGCTGTGCCGTGCAGCCGCAACCACAGCCTGTCCAAGTCCTTCGGCGTCGAGGTACGCAGCGACACCACCACCGTCACCAGCGTGGCCAGCGGCGCCGCCACGATCGTCGGCGCGAGCAGGATCTCTCCGACGCCCTGGTCCGTGACCAGACTGGCGCTGGCGAACATGCCGATCGCGGTCACCGCGCCGGTGATCATGCCGGCACCCGCGCCGCGCGACGTCGTCTTGCGCCACCAGATCGCCAGGATGAACACCGGCGCCAGCGCCGAGCCCGCCAGCGCGAACGCCCAGGTCACCATGGTAGCCACGATCGAAGGGAACAGCGCGGTCAGCGAGTCGGGCCGCAGCCCCAGCGCCAGCGCGGCCGAGAACACGGCGACGACGATCACCGCGCCACGACCGGCCCACACCGCCTGCCGCTGGCTGGCCCTGGGGTTGATGTGGCGCTCGTAGACGTCGTGGCCCCACGACGCCGCCGACGCGAGCAGCAGCCCCGCGATGGTCGACATGACGGCGATCAGCGCGCCGATGGCGATGAACCCCAGCCCCGCCTCACCGCCGTAGATCCGACCGAGCACGAGCGGTGCGTGTTCGGGCACGCGCAGCACGCCGTCCACGGTGAGCTCGGCCAGCCACGGGCGTCCCTCGACGGACTTCGCGATCAGCGAGCGGGATGCCGTGCCGAGCAGCACCGCGAGGGTGTAGAAGAGGCTGGCGAAGCCGAGCACCCACACCGTTGTCATGCGCGCGGCGGTGCCGGTGGGGCTGGTGAAGTAGCGGTTCATGATGTGCGGCAGGCCCGCGGTGCCCATCACGAGCGTCACCATCAGCGTGAGCTGCCCGAACGGCCCGTAGCGCCCGCCGGGTTCGCCGAACGTCGCGGATTCGCCGGAGTCGAGCCGGTTGGGTTCGGTCGCCAGTCCCCACTCGCCGCCGGCGTATTCGGGGTTGGCGAGCGGTTCGGAGTCCAGTTCGGACACGGCGTCCGGGTAGCTGAAGCCGGAACCGAGCACCGCAACGGCGAGCCAGATGAACGCCGCGAGCAGCAGCAGGAACTGCACGGCCTGGGTCCACGTCGTGCCGCGCATCCCGCCGAGCACGACCAGCGCGGTGATGGCGACCGTGGAGAGCACGACACCGGTGGCATACGGCGTCAGGCCAAGCACGCCCTCGCCGACGAGCAACTCCCAGGTGATGCCGCTGCCGACGGCCTGTGGCACGAGATACGACAGTATGATCAGCTGCACCACGCAGACCGCGATGAGCCGGATGCGGTCGGAGCCGAGTCTGCGACCGAGGAAGTCCGGGATGGAGAACTCGCCGAACCGTCGCAGCGGGGCCGCGACGAACAGCAGCACGGGCACAAACCCGGCGGCGAATCCGGTCGCGTACCAAACACCGTCCAATCCGGACACATACACGGCCGCGGCGACACCGAGGAACGAGGCGGCGGAGAAGTAGTCGCCGCAGATCGCGCAGGCGTTGGTGGCGACGCCGACTCTGCGTCCAGCGAGGTAGAACTCCAGGGTGGACGCCCTGCCGGGCCGCAGGACGAGGGCGAGCACGGCCACCGCGAGCAACAACACCGCGAGCGCGATAACGCTGGCGACCGTCATGCGTCGTCACTCTCGTCGGCCGGCTCCCGCTCCTGCGCGCCGAGCATCCGCTCCTCAACCCCGTTCGACAGCGTCGCGGCGGCCGCCGCCAGCGCGAAGAAGAACACGTACAGTCCGAACGCCGCCATGACGAAGCTCGGGCTCATCCCGCCGATCAGTCTGCCGCCGGACCACCAGTCGACGGTCAGCGTCAGCACCGGCATCCCGACCACGACGGCGAGGAACACGACGAAGTGTCCGACGGCGACCTTGCGCACCGTGCGGAAGGACGCGTCGACGTCGGCGGGCATGTCGTAGTCGTCGCCGATGTCGGCGACCCACTGGGGATCGTCGTCGTTCAACGGCGAAGGAGCACCGGTATCGCGCACATCATGACCCTAGTCAGCGGGAGGGCACCCCGGAACAGCACCGCAACGGCGACGACGCGGTGGTCGCCGTCCGGTTCTGGCTGGCCCAGGGCTACTCCCGTGCCGTTCCGGCGGCGCGGATCTTCATCGCCGAACGCAGCAGCACGATCGCGCCACCCCCGACGAGCACCAGGCCGATGCCCGGGAGCAGCTTGCCCCAGGCGTCGGTGCCCGCGCTGATCTGCAGCATCCTGAGAAGCTGCCAGCACACGATCAGTGCTGCTGCGACCCCCGGCACTACGGCGTGGACGAAGGCCACTCGACGTCGCGGGATGAGGGCGCCCGCGATCGCGAGGAAGCCCGCGCACAACGTCCACAACCCCGCGCCAGCGGCACCGGACAGGCTGCCGACGGGCGTCGACACCCAGGGCATCGGCGAACCCACCACCATGAGCAGTCCACCAAGGATCATCCCACCACTGCCCACGTGCATGATCCGCCGACGAGCCGGGCGAGTCCTGTCCGCTGCGATAACCGACGACATGCCCCGCAGACTAGAAGTGACGAACGCCACGTCGACAGCCTCCGTTCCCCAACGGTCCGCTCCCGCTCCCCGGCGGCGTCTACGGCGCCGCGAGCGGCCCACACTGTGCTCCGGATCACGTTCGGCCGGCACTGCGACCGTTCGGGAACCCAACCCAGCCACCGGGGCGACCTTCCTTGATCTTGCCCGCGACCTGGCGTTGCGCTAAGCGCGCGAAAGGCTCGAAAGGAGACGTGACGGTGACGCATTCGAAGTATGACCAACACAGCCCGCCCGAGGGCGACTGGCGCCGCGAGTACTGGCGCAAGAACCTGCGGCTCATGGTGATCCTGCTGAGCATCTGGTTCCTCGTGTCGTTCGGGTGCGGCATCTTGTTCGTCGAGCAGCTGAACAAGATCGAGATCGCGGGCTTCCCGCTCGGCTTCTGGTTCGCCCAGCAAGGCTCGATCTACACGTTCCTGGTGCTCATCCTCATCTACGCCGTCCGGATGGACCGACTCGACGACGAGTACGGCGTCAGCGAGCGCAACGGGGACGGTGATCGCCTGTGAGCGAGATCCAGCTCTGGACGACGATCTTCATCGTCCTGTCCTTCGGCGTCTACATCTACATCGCCTGGCGCAGCCGGGTGAGCGAGACCGAGAGCTTCTACGTCGCCAAGCACGGCGTGCCGACAGTAGCCAACGGCGCGGCGATCGCGGCGGACTGGATGTCGGCCGCGTCGTTCATCTCGATGGCGGGCCTGCTGGCGTTCCTCGGTTCCGACGGCTCGGTGTATCTGATGGGCTGGACGGGCGGCTACGTGCTGCTCGCCATGCTGATCGCCCCTTACCTGCGGAAATGGGGCAAGTACACGGTGCCGGAGTTCGTCGGTGAGCGCTACAACGAGACGGTGCGCACCGTGGCGGCGGCCGCGGCGATCATCATCTCGTTCACCTACGTCGTGGGCCAGATGAACGGTGGCGGCATCGTATTCAGCCGCTTCCTTGGCATCGGTCTCACCGGTGGTGTGCTGATCGCGGCGGGCATCATCTTCATCTACGCGGTGCTCGGCGGCATGAAGGGCATCACGTGGACCCAGGTGGCGCAGTACACCGTGCTGATCATCGCCTACCTGATCCCCGCGGTGGCGGTCGCGCAGCAGGTGACAGGGTTCCCGATCCCGCAGGTGTCGTTCGGCACGATCCTGGACGAGCTGAACGCCATCGGCACCGAGATGGGCCTCGAGCAGTACACCGAGGCGTTCGCCCAGCAGCCGATGATCAACATGTTCCTGGTGACGCTGGCGCTGATGATCGGTACCGCCGGTCTGCCGCACGTGATCATCCGGTTCTACACCACCCGCACCGTGCGGGGGTCGCGCCACTCGGCGTTCTGGGCCCTGCTGTTCATCGCCATCCTCTACACCACCGCTCCGGCGGTCGGCGCGTTCACGAAGCTAAACCTGCTGGAAGGCGTCAAGGGAACCGCGGTGGACGCGCTGCCCCAGTGGATCAACAACTGGGCGCAGACCGGGCTGGTCAGCATCTCCCCGGACGCGGACACGATCAACTCGGTCAGCAACAGCGCCGCGGACGGGGCCGATCTGACGATCAACAACGACATCCTGGTGCTGGCCTCACCTGAGATCGCGGGCCTGCCCGCACCGATCATCGGCCTGGTCGCGGCAGGCGGTATGGCGGCGGCGCTGTCCACAGCGGCCGGTCTGCTGTTGGTGATCTCGTCGTCGGTGTCGCACGACTTCTACTTCCGCCGGATCCGCAAGCAGGCCGACGACTACGAGCGGTTGCTCGTCGGCCGCATCGCGATGGCACTCGCGGTGGTCGTGGCGATCGTCGCGGGCATCAACCCGCCGGCGTTCGTGGCGGAAGTGGTGGCGTTCGCGTTCGGCATGGCCGCGTCCAGCTTCTTCCCAGCCATCGTGCTCGGGATCTTCTGGAAGCGGTGCAACGCGAAGGGCGCCGCGGCAGGCATCGTCGTCGGCCTCGGGTTCACGATCACGTACATGATCTGGACACTCGACGTGTTCGGGACGACGGCGCACGACTACATCCTCGACATCAGCCCGCAGGGCATCGGTGCCGTGGGTGCGGCGGTCAACTTCATCGTGGCGATCATTGTCTCGAAGCTGACCTCGCCACCGCCGAAGCACATCGAGGAGATGGTCGAGAACATCCGGTACCCGTCCGTGACCGCACAGTCCGGCTCCCCCACCGCATCGGCGGGTGAGGCCGGGCGCTCGGAAGGAGGCGCATCCTAGGTCGACTCAGTCAGCGGGGCCGCGTCCTGATGGGCGCGGCCCTGCTCGACGTCGCGGTCAGTCCGCTGTTCGTCTGGTCGACGTTCACCGGGGTGCTGGCCGCGGAGCTCGGCGTGCCGGAGCCGTCGCTGAGTGTCGTGTTCGCCGTGGGGTTGGCGTGCTTTACCGTCGGTGTGCTGGTCGGTGGTCGGCTGGCGGACGGCTTGCCGCCTCGGGTTCTGGCGCTGGGTACGGCTGTCGGGGTCGTGGCGGGGCTGGTGCTGTGCGCGGAGGCGTCGTCGGTGCCGGTGCTGCTTGAGGGGCTGTTGATCTTCCGGACAGCGAACCCACTAGGGTTTTTGTTCGGAAGAGAGGAAGCCAGTGTCAAAGAATCGTCGGTCGTTTACTCCTGAGTTCAAGGAGGAGGCGGCGAAAATGGTGGTCGAGACGGGCCGCCCGGTGGCGTCGGTCGCGCGGGAGAACGGGCTGAACGAGCAAACGCTTCGTAACTGGGTGAACGACTACCGGAAGGCTCATGCTGCGGACGAGCCACCATTGACCGTGTCGGAGCGCGCGCGGCTGCGTGAGCTGGAGAAGGAAGTCCGTGAGCTACGGATGGAGAAGGAGTTCCTGGGAAAAGCCGCAGCCTTCTTCGCGAGCGAGTATCGGTGAACGAGAGGTACGAGTTCATCGAGGTGGAGAAGGGCGCAGTGACCGATACTGGCGAGAAAAAGTACACAGTGACCAAAATGTGCGAATGGTTGGGTGTGTCGAAGTCGGGATTCTATGAATGGCGTTGTCGGCCCAAGTGCGCGACGGCGCAGCGTCGCGCCTACCTGGCTCCGTTGATCACGAAGGTTTTCGACGATTCGGATGAGACCTACGGTCACCGGCGCGTCCACGCCCAGCTGCAGCGCCAGGGTGAGCGGTGCACCCCTGAGCTGATCCGCAGCATCATGCGTGAGCTGGGGCTCGAGCCTTGCCAGCCCCGTCCGTGGCGACTCGGCCTGACTGAGCCGTCTGCCAGCTTGCTGCCCGACCTCGTTGGCCGCGACTTCGCCGCATCCGCGCCCGGCGAGAAGATGGTTGGCGATATTACCTATATCCCTACGTGGGAGGGCTGGGTTTATCTCGCGACGGTCATCGACTGTCATACGAAGGGCGTTATCGGGTGGGCGATGGACGATAATTACCAGACGCCTCTCATCGAGAAGGCGATTCGCATGGCCGTACGCAACTATCCTATCGCACGCGGGGCGATATTCCACTCCGACCGTGGCAGCAATTACACTTCCGCCCAGTTTGCCAGCACGCTCCGATCATTGGGCATCAGGCAATCGGTCGGACGCACGGGAATATGCTATGACAATTCGATGGCCGAATCGTTTTTTGGTGCCCTGAAGAACGAGCGGGTTCACCGAGTGATCTACTCCACCCGAAAGAGGGCCAGGACAGATATTGCTGCCTATATCGAACTTAGATATAATAGTCGACGTCTCCATTCGGGACTCGACTATAAGGCCCCAAATGAGGTCTACAACGAGTACCTGAACCGGCAGCAAGCGGCATGAATTGACCCACTAAACAGCTGTCCGGAAAGATCGAGGCCGCTCAGCTGCTCGGATTCGGTGTGGTGCTCGGGCTGGCGACCGGGGTTGGGTATGGCACGGCGGTACGAGTCGCGGGGACGGTGGGTGGTCCTGGCGCTGATGGTGCCGGTTCTGGCACTAGCGGCTCTGTCCGTAGCCATGGTCGGCGTCGCAACCACGCCCGGCGCGGCCGCGCGGTGGCGCTGGTGGTCAGCGCCTATGCGGCGGGCGCGGTGATCCTGGCTCCAATCGCCGACTGGCTGTTGGGTGCGGTCGGGCGCGAGGGGACGTTCATGGTCCTCGCGTCGGGGCTGGGGCTCGTGCTGCTCGGGGCGGCTGCGCTGCTGCCGGGTACCAGTGCCGCAGTGCCTGGTCACGGCGCCTCGACCGATTCCGCCGCTCCTGTCCCGCACGGGTTCGCTCGTGCGGTGCCTGCGCTGTGGGCGTTGTTCAGCCTCGGCAGCTTGCCCGCGCTGGTGGCGTTCGCGCACGCGGGCGCGTTCGCCGGTGATCCCGCGCTCGTCGTGACGGCTGTCGCGCTGCTTAATGCGGGAAACGTGATCGGACGGCTGGCGGCCGGACCGCTGGACGACGTCATCGGCTATCCGGCGGCATTGCACGGCACAGCGTTGCTCCTGCTCGCCGCGTTGCTGGCGCTGTTGCCGGAGGGACTACCGGTGTTGGCGCTACCCGCGTTGTTCGCGCTAGGCGCGCAGTACGGAGCGCTATCGGTGCTCACGCCTGTGGCCACTGCCGACGCCGTACCGGCTGCGCGGTTCGGCACCAGCTACGGCGTGGTGTTCAGCGGCTGGGGCGTCGCCGGGCTGGCGGGACCGATCACGGCGGCCGTGCTCGCGTCACACGCCGGGCAGCAGGCGGTTGTCGCGGCACTCACCGTAGTGGGGATCCTGGCATGGGCTGCAGTGCTGTGGGTGACGCCGAGCCGACGTTCTCGGCATAGGCGTCGGCTATGGGCAACTGAATGGCTATCGATACAGCTCGGCCGATGTTCTGACGGCGCCTGAGCCCAGCGGGATTTGTGTGCGGTGGAACTTTCGCTTCGCCGGGCGGGTTGTCGTAGGAAACGGACAAACGACGGTTGATCGGGCGCGTATCGCGCAATCTCCCCGGCGAAGGTGGGACGGTCTTCCCTCGCGTGCGCTCTTAGAGTGGTGTCCAGCCGCCGTCGACACAGATGGTTTGTCCGGTGATGAAGGCGCTGTCGGGGCTGAGGAGGAAGCTGACGACGTTGGCGATGTCGTTGGCCTGGCCGCGGCGTCGCAGGATTTGTTTGTCGAAGACGGTGGCTTGTACGGCGTCTTGGTCCGGGAACGCTTCGAGTTCTTCCTCGGTTTGGATGGCGCCGGGCAGTACGCAGTTCACGCGGATCCCTCGGTCGCCGAGTTCCTGGGCCAGGGGTGTGGGCTGCCCCGTGTTTTCCGGACTGGTGAGTTTGTGTCCTTTTATGCCGCGAACTGCTGATTCAGGTATTCGTTGCGGACTTCGTGCGGAGTTTTGTATCCCAGTGCTGAATGGATTCGTCGCCGATTGTAGTGAAGTTCGATATAGCGGGCAATATCAGTCGAAGCCCTTTTTCGTGTGGGATACACCATATGATGAACGCGCTCGTTTTTGAGGCTGGCGAAGAACGACTCGGCGAGCGCGTTATCCCAACAAATCCCGGTGCGACCGAGGGAATGTCGCAAATCGAGTTCATCCAGTTTCGCGCGATATTCGGCCGATGTATATTGGGTGCCGCGATCGCTGTGCATAATACAGCCCGACTCAAGCGTGTGATTTCGTGCGGCCATGTCGAGGGCGTCGGTGACCAATTCGGTGCGCATGTGATCGGCCATCGCGTAGCCGATGACCTCGTTGTTGAAACAATCAATCACGGTCGCCAAATACAGCCAGCCCTGCCAGGTGGAAATGAACGTGATGTCGCCGACCAGCTTGGCCCCGGGCCGGTTGGCGGTGAAGTTCCGCTCGACCAGATCTGGCACGCCGTCGGGCTGTTCAGCGCTGCGGACGGTGGTGGTGCGGTACGGCTTCAGCTGCACCGTGACCAGGCCCATCTCGCGCATGAGTTGGCGGACCGTCTCGTCATCGACCCGCTCACCAGCACGGACGAGCTCGGCATGGATCCGCCGGTAACCGTAGGTGCCGCCGAAGAGGTCAAACAGTGTCTCAATCTTGGTCTTGAGCAGTTCGCGGCGCCGCTCGGTCGCCGACGGCGGCCGGCGAAACCACTCGTAGTAGCCCGATTTCGACACATCCAGCCACGCCAGCATCTGCGTCAGGGTGGGAGCGTCCGCCACATTATGGCCCTTGTTGTGCGCGTACTCGGCGGCGATGAACTCGTACTTCTCGCTCACCGCTGCTCCCTCGCAAAGTACGCTGCCGCTTTTTTCAAAAAGGACAGTTCCATCTCCTGCTCGCGCACCCGGCGACGCAGTTCGGCGAGTTCGGCACGCTCAGACAATTCCAGCGGCGGCTCGTCCCCGGCGTGATCCTCGCGGTATTTCTTCACCCAATTAGCTAGGGTCGTTTCCCCGAGACCGTACTCGCGAGCGACCTCAGCGATCGGACGCTGCCCTTCCACAACCAGCTTCGCCGCCTGCTCACGAAATTCAGGCGTGTACTTCTGATACTTCCTTGCCACGAACCAACATCCCTTCCAGAACGGACCCTATGCGGTCCACAGTCCGGGAAATAACGGGCACCCCAATCGGGTGAAGCCGAGCAGACCTGCTTTGGTGGTGGCGTAGTGCAGCGCGTTGGGCGCGCCGAGCCGGGCGAGGACGCTGCTGATGGTGACGATGCCACCGGACGTGCCACCCCGCGTGCCGTGTGCGCTGCCACCCGCGCTGCCACCGGACATCGGGGTGTTGGATGTCGAGCCGCGGGACGCGTCACCGGTCGTCGTGGTGGTGCCGAAGGCCCTGCGGGTACAGAGGAAGGCGCCTTTGAGGTTGACGTTGGTGATGTGGTCCCAGGTCGCTTCGGTGATGTCGGTCCACGGCTCGCGTGCGGTCGCGGCGGCGTTGAGCACCAGCGCGGTGACACGTCCCAGGTCGTGCTCGCAGCGGGTGAACAACTCGTCGACCGCGCTCGCGTCGCTGATATCGGCGGGATACACGGCCGCGTGGCCACCGGCGTGCTCGATCTCGGCGGCGACATGCTTGGCGGCCGAGAGCATGGCCTCGTCCGGGTAGCTGTTGATCGCGACCGCCATGCCATCGGCGGCGAGCCTGCGCGCGGTGGCGGCACCGATCCCGCGCGACGCGCCGGTCACCAGCGCCACACCAGCAGGCCACCGCCCGCGCACCGCGTCCTGCCCGTTCGCCGTGCTCGGTCCGCGCGTCGTGTCTCGGCCGTTCATCGCGGGTCTCCGGTGAAGCGGTGCGGTAGGCGGCCTCGCGCGGGGACGTCGACGGCATACACCAGGCCGCCGCCGGGTGCGTTGTCGTGGGCGGCACTGGTGATGTACAGCGTCGACAGGTCGTCACCGCCGAACACGCAGCTGGTCGGATACCGGGTCGGCACCCGCACGATCCCGGTCGTCTCCCCGGTGCCGGGGTCGATCCGCCAGACCTCGCCACGCCCCCAGATCGCGAGCCAAATGTCACCATCGGCGTCGACCGTGAGCCCGTCGGGCAACCCGTCGGCGGCGGGCAGCGAACACACCACCCTGCCCGCGCCGAGCCCACCAGAGGAGACGTCGCAGTCCCACGCGGTCAGCGTCCCGGCGCCGGTGTCGACGTGATACAACACCTCCCCCGACGGGGACCAGTCCAGACCGTTGGACATCCCCAGCCCCGTCAGCTGCGTGGTGACCTCGGTGCCGTCGAACCGAAACAACGCCCCACGGCCGCTGGCGTCCCGCACCGCCGAACCAGCCCACAACGCACCACCGGCATCGACCGCACCGTCATTCATCGTGATGGTCTCGTCGTGCACGGTCCGGACCAGCTCCTCAACCCGACCGGTCGCCGGATCAAGCGTGCCGAACCCAGACCGGGTCACCGCCGCCAAAACCGCACCCGGTCCCGGCTCGATCGCCGTGACCGCCCCCGACAACGCCACACTGGTCTCGGTGCCATCCAACACCAGCGTGAACAACCGGCACCCCGCCACATCCAGCCACCGCAACCCCACACCCGCAACCCACAACGGCGACTCACCCAACTCAGCCACCTGGGGTGCCCGTTATTTCCCGGACTGTGGACCGCATAGGGTCCGTTCTGGAAGGGATGTTGGTTCGTGGCAAGGAAGTATCAGAAGTACACGCCTGAATTTCGTGAGCAGGCGGCGAAGCTGGTTGTGGAAGGGCAGCGTCCGATCGCTGAGGTCGCTCGCGAGTACGGTCTCGGGGAAACGACCCTAGCTAATTGGGTGAAGAAATACCGCGAGGATCACGCCGGGGACGAGCCGCCGCTGGAATTGTCTGAGCGTGCCGAACTCGCCGAACTGCGTCGCCGGGTGCGCGAGCAGGAGATGGAACTGTCCTTTTTGAAAAAAGCGGCAGCGTACTTTGCGAGGGAGCAGCGGTGAGCGAGAAGTACGAGTTCATCGCCGCCGAGTACGCGCACAACAAGGGCCATAATGTGGCGGACGCTCCCACCCTGACGCAGATGCTGGCGTGGCTGGATGTGTCGAAATCGGGCTACTACGAGTGGTTTCGCCGGCCGCCGTCGGCGACCGAGCGGCGCCGCGAACTGCTCAAGACCAAGATTGAGACACTGTTTGACCTCTTCGGCGGCACCTACGGTTACCGGCGGATCCATGCCGAGCTCGTCCGTGCTGGTGAGCGGGTCGATGACGAGACGGTCCGCCAACTCATGCGCGAGATGGGCCTGGTCACGGTGCAGCTGAAGCCGTACCGCACCACCACCGTCCGCAGCGCTGAACAGCCCGACGGCGTGCCAGATCTGGTCGAGCGGAACTTCACCGCCAACCGGCCCGGGGCCAAGCTGGTCGGCGACATCACGTTCATTTCCACCTGGCAGGGCTGGCTGTATTTGGCGACCGTGATTGATTGTTTCAACAACGAGGTCATCGGCTACGCGATGGCCGATCACATGCGCACCGAATTGGTCACCGACGCCCTCGACATGGCCGCACGAAATCACACGCTTGAGTCGGGCTGTATTATGCACAGCGATCGCGGCACCCAATATACATCGGCCGAATATCGCGCGAAACTGGATGAACTCGATTTGCGACATTCCCTCGGTCGCACCGGGATTTGTTGGGATAACGCGCTCGCCGAGTCGTTCTTCGCCAGCCTCAAAAACGAGCGCGTTCATCATATGGTGTATCCCACACGAAAAAGGGCTTCGACTGATATTGCCCGCTATATCGAACTTCACTACAATCGGCGACGAATCCATTCAGCACTGGGATACAAAACTCCGCACGAAGTCCGCAACGAATACCTGAATCAGCAGTTCGCGGCATAAAAGGACACAAACTCACCAGTCCGGAAAACACGGGGCAGCCCAACCGACCCACTCACCACCGACGCCGACAGCCCAAACACAGAGGTCTCGCTCATCGGTGCAAGGTTGGCAATCCGCGACGAGGCGATAACAGCGTCTCGCTATGCCGCAGTCGAAACAATACAAGGTCACCGGCAGGACTTGGCCACAGATTCAGAGCGTAAACAGCGCCCTACGGCATTCGCCGTGCGTTTGTCGAGAATCGTGAACGGATAGTTTTCTCTTCTGCGCCCTAGTGGCGCGCGGATCTGGCGAGCTCACGAAAGGGCAGTGTTCACCATCAGACGGATATGTGTCTTTACCGGTTCACGTGCCGACTACGGCTCACTGGTACCTGTTATGACAGCCCTTCGCGACGATGCCGACGTCGATCTGAAGCTGCTCGTCGCCGGCGGCCATCTGGTGCCGGCGCAGGGCTACACACTGGACCAGGTGACCAAAGACGGCTTCGTCGCCGACGAAGTCGTCGACATGGTGCTGGCCAACGACACACCGAACGCCGTCGCGAAGTCGTTCGGTCTTGGTGCCATCGGATTCGCCGACGCGCTCGAGCGACTCGATCCCGACCTTCTGGTCCTTCTCGGCGACCGCTATGAGGCGCTAGCGGTCGCGGTCTGCGCGATGTTGCGGCTGCTTCCCGTGGCTCATCTTGCTGGTGGCGACGTCACCGAGGGGTCGACGGACGATCCGGTTCGTCACGCCATCACGAAGATGTCCCACGTGCACTTCACCGCTTCTGAGGACATGCGTCGACGTGTCATTCAGCTAGGGGAACACCCCGACACTGTGTTCAACACCGGTGCGCCAACGATTGATTCAGTCGTGAACGCGCCGCTCATCGGGCGCGATGCCTGGGCGTCCATCTACGGCCGCGAACTCACCGAGCCGACCATCGTGGTCACGTATCACCCGGTCACCGCCAACCCGGACGCGAGTCACGAAGGCCTGGTCGCTCTCCTCGATGCACTCGAACACTTCCCTGACGCCGCTGTGGTCTTCACCGGCACGAACGTGGATCAGGGCGGCAATTCCCTCGCGAAGCTGATCGATGATTACGTCGCTAACCATCCACGGCAAGCGATCCTGGTTCCCTCGCTCGGAAAGCTGCCTTACCTGAGTCTTATCCACCATGCGAACGTCGTGGTCGGTAACTCGTCCAGTGGTCTCACAGAGACGCCAGCGCTTCATACAGCGACCGTGAACATTGGATCGCGCCAGGAAGGCAGACCACGAGCCGAGTCGGTGATCGACTGTGGTGAGACGGCTGCCGACGTGCGCGCCGCGATCGACCGAGCGCTTTCCGTCGAGCTGCAGGAACGTGCACAGCACGCCCAGTCACCGTATGGCGATGGCAAGGCAACGAACCGGATCGTCGAGGTCCTTAAGAAGGTCGATCTCGACTCGCTGGTCCCGAAGCGGTTCTTCGATCTGCCAACTGCGTTTTCCGCGAGTGGCGACGCCGAGGCGTGAACGGAACGGGATTCAGAGGCTGCTGCACCACTTGTCGACGCGGCTCGCCACATCGTCCACGGTGATCAGTGGCACGCGTGCGTCGTCGGCTTCGAATCGCGCGAGGTCCTTCCAACCCGCCCCGGTGAGCACGAGAACGGGACGGTCGGTGGGCTGCAGACGTCCACGATCAACGTCGTGGAACACGGCCGCGAGGGACGCCGCCGATGCGGGCTCGACGAAGACGCCTTCGGTCTTGGCGAGCAGGCGTTGCGCCTCGAGGATCGCGGCGTCGTCCGGTGCCGTCCCCCAGCCGCCGGACGTCTCGACTGCGGTGGCGGCGAGCGTGCCGTCCGGTGGGTGCGGCAACTGCAGCGCGGAGATGTCGCTGTCACAGCGAGACATCGCTGGCGCGTCGCTGGTTCCGTCGAGGAAGGCGACGATCGGCGCGCATCCGGACGGTTGGCAGGCGATCACCTTCGCGGGCATGTCGCGATGTAGCAGCCCCCGGGCGATCGCGGACAGCAGTCCGCCGCCGCCCGTCGGGACGTACACATGGGTGGCGTCCGGGGTTTGCTCCGCGAGCTCGTATCCGATGGTGTCGACTCCGCGCATCCCAGACGGGTTGAACGCGTGTGCGGTGATGCCAAGGAACAGGTTCTGCTGCTCCGCTGCCAGGCGGACCTGCTCCATGAGCGCGGTGGCCACCCGAGCTGTTCCCTCGCGACCAACGCCATCAATGCTGACGACCTCGACGGCGTACGGCAGCAGCGCCAGGCGTTTCTCCTGCGGCGCGGTTGCGACCATGCAGAGGAAGCCGGACATGCCCGCGCGCGTGCCGTAGGCGGCCATCGACAGCCCGGCGTTGCCGGATGAGGTGCCGATCCAGCCCGGGTGGCCGTGCTGCAGTGCCAAGGAGAGCGACATCGCGGCAATCCGGTCCTTATAGGACCCGGTTGGGTTTTGCGACTCCATCTTGGCCGACAACCGTCGTAGCCCCAGACGCTTGGCTAACACCGACAGTTCGATGCAGGGAGTGTCACCTTCACCGAGACTGACGAACCGCTCCACGGTGGGCAAGTCCGCGGCGAATCGGCACAAGCCCCCGGATGCCATGGGCTACTCCTGCCGAGGCGTGAGGTCAGCCAGCACGAACAAGACGTCATCGGCCAGAGTGCGGGCCTGCCTGCGGAGGAACATGACCATACCGGGGCGAGGTGCGCGCACGGCCTCGAGCAAGTGGCCCTGGTAGTCGTAGCATCGGCCGATCTCGTCGTCGACGTCTACGATGTCGCCAGCGTTCACGGCGCTCACGAAGAGGCTGTCGCGCTTCGCTTGCATCCCGGCATCCAGGTCGCCAGACCCGTACACCCATCGCGTTTCCTTCCTGTCATCGGTGCACTGGGCATTCGGGAGCATGTCCAGGTCAGCGAGCACCGCGAGGACACCGGACACATACGTGTCGAGTTCGTGTTGCCGGATGCTGCCGCCGCCGGAACACTCGGCGTAGATCGCGGGGAGGCCGAGTTCGGCTGCGACGGACAGGCTGCGCCCCGGTGATGGGTCCGTATGCGCCCAGATCAGCGGGGTGCCGAACGCTTCCGCAGCCCGCCGCGACTGGTCGGCTGCCTCGACGTCGCTGACGAACCCGCACATGAGCGGCATGCGGTAGCGCAGGCCAGCTGAATGAAGATCGACCAGCAGATCGGCGCCTCTGATGAGGTGGCTGGTGATGTCGGCGGCGAGGTGGTGGGTGGGTCCATCGCCTGTGCCGGGGAAGCACCGTGCGAGGTTCTCCCCGTCGAGTGGGCTCATCCGGCTCTGCGCTGCCCAGGCCATGGGATTCGCCGTCGCGACAGCGTGGACAGTGCCGGTCAGCTCGGACGCCCGCAGCTCGTCCAGTACTCGCAGGACCGCAAGCACGCCTTCGTCTTCGTCGCCGTGGACACCGCCGAGGAGGGAGACTGTCGGTCCAGAGCGGTGCCCCCGCAACGTGATGATGGTGACACCGCTGGGCAGCGCGATTCGCTCCTGCGTTGGCTTGCCGGAGAAAGTCGCCACCATGGTGATTATGGTGAAATGGCTATTTTACTATGGCAACTACTGTTCGGTGCAGATATGTAGCAGCCGAGCGTCCTCGGTTTGCCGCGACCGTGATTTCGTACCCCCAGCGCGCCCACGATGTCGTCCAGCGGTTTCAGCTGTCGTAATCTTGCCTGCGTGGATCTGCTGCGCGGCGCGTTCGGTGCGACTGACCCGGCGTGGGATATCGCCGTGACGCACGCGCTGCTGCGGCGAGTCGGTGCCGCTCCCGCCGGCGCCGTGTCCCCCGTTCCCGACACTGTGTCGCCGGGTGCGGTGCTCCGGGTCTATCGGCCGCAGTCGCGGGTGGTGGCCTTCGGGAGGCGCGATACCCGTCGACCCGGGTTCCACACCGCGGTGGACGCCGCTCGAGCGGCCGGATTTACGCCGGTCGTACGCCCGCAAGGCGGACGTGCCGTTGCCTACACCGAGAACTCGCTGGTCGTCGACCACATCCATCCGCACAGCGACACGCTCGGCGGCATGGACGAACGGTTCGCCACCTACGGCAAGCTCTGGGCGCAGGTGCTGTCCGAGTTCGGGATCGACGCTCGCGTTGGCGAGGTTCCTGGCGAGTACTGCCCTGGCGCGTACAGCGTCAACGCACGTGGCGTGGTGAAGCTTGTCGGGACCGCACAGCGGGTCATCAAAGGTGCGTGGCTGTTCAGCGCGGTCGCGATTCATAATGATGCCGAAGTGCTGCGTGCGGTGCTTCCCGATGTCTACCGTGCACTCGATCTGCCGTTCGACGTCGCCTCCGTCGGCTCGATACGGGACGAGCTGCCTGAGCTGTCGCTTGACCGGCTGGAAACGGCGGTCTTGGCCGAGTACGGCACGCACGATGAACTGGCGGCGACCAGCTTGGACGCCGAGACCACTCGCCTCGCCCACGCGCTCATCGATGACCATCGGATTCTTTGAGCGTCAGACATTTACTGCTGGCGGCCAAGTGACCATAAAGCAACCGTCCAGATGACCACGCACCTAGCGGCCAAGTGACCACGCCAATGCCGTCCAGGTGACCACGGCACAGCGATCGTTTCGGCATACCGTTGCCATGGCGACGTCAAACAAGCTGGTCAGGCGCCGAGAGTCGTCGCCAACTCCTCGCTAGCTTTCGCACCCGATCCCATCGCCGTCCGCGTCGAAACCGTGCGGATCACCTTCCTGTACACGGAAGTTGCGCTCAGGGATCTCACCGCAGTCCTTGTCAGGTGGGTAGGGATAGCTCACGACTCCCGGGGCCGGTTGCGGTTCAGGCGCTGGCTGAGGCTGTGGCTCGGGTTCGGGCTGCGGCTTAGGTTCGGGCTTCGGCGTGTACTTCCGTGCGCCAAAGTGCGAGCATGCGCCCCACAGTCCCGCATCACGCGATTTCGCTTTGCGTCCGGCTTCGCTGATTTGCTTCCAGTGAAGGTCGTTTGGCTGGTGCAACACAGCCTTCGCGTGGCCACTCGCGACCATCTTGAGGTTCACGAAAACACCGTTGTCGTTCCACAAGTACAGAAGATGACGCCCGTGCTGGTCACGCAGCTCCTCATCCCGCTGAACCCAGACCGTGCTGCCGGGCGGCACCAGGTTCTTCAGGTGGGAGGTCGCCTTGGGGCCATAGCACTGCACCGGCTTACTAGGGTGCTTAGTCTCAGGTGTATCGATCTCAAGCAGCTGCACATCGACCTGCGCACTACTGGGTAGAGGTCCCCGTCCATTAGTCGCGGCAAGCTTCAACGTGTCGCCATCAACGATGCGACGTACCTTTGCCTCCTGAACGTCCGACGGGACATTCGCTGGTGCACCAGCCGGCCGTGTGTTCTTCTCCACTTCCGAGGTCGTGGTTGGTGTCGTCGTCTCGGAAGGCGTGGACGTGCTTGCTGTCGGGGTGCCAGATGTTTCATCCGATGTTTCCGGCGACAAAACAGCGGCTACAAGTACCCAAGCGACGACAGACAGACCGATCGCGCGTCCAGGATGTGGACGGCTCGCGTACCACTGACGCACCGGACTGTCCTTGACGAACGCCATGATTACGACGAGGACAGTTCCGAGTAGGAAGAGTCCGAACACAACCACCATATGGCGTAATCTCCCTTTAAAGTCATGTGTGCCGCATATGCCGCACTAGTTGCATCGAATGTCGCGTGATCCCCGTCACAGCCCTGCAGCATTCGATGTCGACTCGTTACTGCTCCGCTAGCGAGTGGTGAGCCTGCGTAGTAGTGGTCACGGAGCGACAGCGAGCTAGAGATCAGGGATCCACAAGAGGTTGCCCGCATTGACCGGCCGAGCAGTCGAGCTCATTACGCGCAGTCTGATGGACATGCGCGAGTCGGTCGCCATAGGCAAAGACCTAGCCTGGTTCGTTTGCACTAGGTATTTCACTGAATAGACTCTCACGGACAGCTGGTCAGGTGAGGTGAGAGTCGATGTCGGCGTGCTGTGGTCCGCGCACGGAGGGCGGCGCGGTGGCGGAGCGGACGCGCAACAGCCCCGCGCTCCCGTTCACGCCACCGGAGCGCAGCCGCGCCGACGTCGTGCGTGGAATGGTCCGCATCCCCGGCGGGGCGTTCCGCATGGGCGGCGACGACCCGGACGCCTTCCCCGACGACGGCGAAGGCCCGATCCGCACCGTCACACTGTCGCCGTTCCTTTTCGATGCCACCACGGTCACCAATCGGCAGTTCGCGACCTTCGTCAAGGCGACAGGCTACGAGACGGACGCGGAGCGGTTCGGCTGGTCGTTCGTGTTCCACTTGCTCGTCGGCCCCGAGCAGCGCCCACACCTGATGGACGCCGTCGTGCCCGGCGCGCCGTGGTGGCGGGCAATCTCCGGCGCGACCTGGCGCACTCCGGAAGGCCCAGGGACGTCGAACGCGCACCGCCCGCAACATCCCGTAGTACATGTGTCCTGGCACGACGCCGCCGCCTACGCTGCGTGGGCTGGCAAACGCCTGCCCACGGAGGCGGAGTGGGAACGCGCCGCACGAGGCGGTCTCGACCAGGCACGATTCGCCTGGGGCGACGAGCTGATCCCGAAGAACCGATGGCGCTGCAACATCTGGCAGGGCGGCGTTCCCGCGCACAACAGCGAGGAGGACGGCTACCTCGGCACCGCACCGGTGAAGTCGTACCCGCCTAACGGCTACGGGCTCTACGAGGTGGCGGGCAACGTGTGGGAGTGGTGCGCCGACCGCTGGAGCGCCACCTGGCATGCCGACGAGTGCCCCGAGACGCGGATCGACCCGCCCGGCCCGCCTGACGGCGACGAACATGTCGTTCGAGGCGGCAGCTTCCTCTGCCACGACTCGTACTGCAACCGCTACCGCGTCGCGGCCCGCACCCACAACACCCCGGACAGTTCAGCGAGCAACACCGGCTTCCGGTGCGTGGCGGACGTCGACAGCTGACGGGGCGGGTAGCCACGGCGCCGCGCCTCCGTCACAGTGGCCCCGGTCCGGCTGACGGCGATCATGGGCGTTGTGTCATCCGACCCGGAGGCTGCGATCGATGGACCATCAAGCGCGAGGTCCGTCGTGTCGAACGGGCGGCTGTCATGCCATTTGATTGATCCGGACCAGCGTGACGCGCGTGTCGGCAGCCACAAGACGCATCTCGCGCGCACCAAAAAGTACGCCGAGATCCCGAGATGCTGCCCAAGTGACGGCCATTTGATTACCCGCTGGCGGTCGTGAAACTTCACCGACCGCACACGGGATGACACGACGACCATTCACATCCCGCAAGGCGGGCCACCCCGCGTCCGTGGGTAGTACATCACGGCGACCAGCGGGACTTTGCCCCATCCCGTATCATCCCAGCGTTCGCGGCACGCGGTGCGGTGCGCTATCACCTCGTCACTGCGCGGATCATCCCCCGCGCCTGCGGGGAGCACCTGCTCAACTCGATCGAGGTGCAGGCGGAGGACGGATCATCCCCGCGCGTGCGGGGAGCACATCGATACCTGGCCCACGGCTCGAGCGTCGCGGGGATCATCCCCGCGCGTGCGGGGAGCACTGGCCGTTCAGCGGGCCAACGATCGGCTTGTTGGGATCATCCCCGCGCGCGCGGGGAGCACTTCTCGAAGTCGTCGTTCTTGGAGTGGAATGCCGGATCATCCCCGCACGTGCGGGGAGCACTCGGCGATGTCGCGCGCCCAGGTGGTGATGGTGGTGATGGTGGGATCATCCCCGCGCGTGCGGGGAGCACCGCAGCAGCATTGTCAGCTTGCCGGGGAATCGCGGATCATCCCCGCGCGTGCGGGGAGCACGGTGGCCGCAACATCAACGGCACCCCACGGGAAGCGGATCATCCCCGCGCGTGCGGGGAGCACTCGCCGTTGAACCGCCGAAGACATGGGCGGGAGGGATCATCCCCGCGCGTGCGGGGAGCACTCCACACGACAGTCGTGTCGGAAAGCGGCTGCGGATCATCCCCGCGCGTGCGGGGAGCACGTCAAGCTGAACGGCGATCGGGAACGTGGTGAGGGATCATCCCCGCGCGTGCGGGGAGCACGGGTTCGACTTCTGGGGCATGATCGCCGAAAACGGATCATCCCCGCGCGTGCGGGGAGCACACTTGTTGACCTGCATCGATTGTGTGACGTGGCTGGATTTTCATTCACTTTGGATTCACAGGCGGATAGCGCAGGCCCGCGCCATCTTGCGGAACTTCCGCCGGACCCGGCGGCGTTTCCGCACGGTCTGTTCGGGCGTCCGCCTACGGTGCTCATGTCGCCGCGTCCTTGGTTGGCTTGGCAAGCGTCAATAAGCCGCAGCCGTACGACTTCGCGCGCCCAATGCCGAATGTCAGAGATCGCCGTAGCGCGGCAGCGTCGCTGATTTCGAGGTGGCCTTCGAAGGTCGCGGTGGAAATGGTGACGCGCGATCCGTTGCGGTTGAAACGCCGTATCGCCCGGTCAACGACGGCGACGTCGGCCTCGCCTTCGCCGACGCGACTGGCAGGAATCTGGAACCCGAGACGTTCAACCCGGTCGAGCAGCCATTGCTGCTGCTGCCGAACCGTGACGTGGCCGAGTGGTTTCGTCTCGGTCCAGGTGTCGCGCCTGCCGGAGCGGACCGGGTTCGCGGTGAGACGAAACTGCCAGCGCTGGCCAGTACGCAGCGATTCCAGCAGGTTGTCGTAGGAACCGGTCCGCCACGCCTCTGTTGTGGACCACCCGGCCTGCTTGACGAGATGTGTGAGGTCAGGCTTGTCAGGGCTGGCAATGAATAACAACACCCGATGTGTGCCGTAAGTGTCGACCCGCCACAGCACCCTGCCCTCCTCGGTCGGTCGAGCGTCGGCGAACCCAGCGAGAACAGCGGCGTGCATCGCCTGCGGCGATGACAACAGGCGGCGCGCACCCCTCCGCTGCGGATTGATCTGCATCTTCGTCAGGAACATGTCATTCTCCGATCGACGGCATCGGGTCGTGCTCGGGGCGCGGCTCGGCCACGCCGTGCGGGTTCGGGATGACGACGGAACCGCGCAGAACCCGTCGCCAGCCGTACTGCCGCCGGTTGGGATCGAAGCTCAGGGGAGCGTCCCGCATCGGGTCGGCCTCGGGTTCCTCGGGCGAAGCGTCCCGCGCGGTAGCGAGCTCGACGACCCGCTCGCGATGGCGTTCCTGCTCTCCCTTGCGCGTCTGCCATTCAATCCGCTCGAACGCGGTGTCGAGGTCGTAGTCGAACACACCGACCGCGACCCGCCCTGCGGGTGGGCAGGAGCGACGACCAAGATAGAGCGGGAAGTGCGGCGCTCGCACGGCCGCATCGATGGCCTCCAGCAGCGTCCGCTCACCTTCGAGCAGGGCAAGAAACACCGCTCCAGACACGTAGTACCGGTGTGAGAGCGGTAGCGACTTCCATTCGATCGTGCCGTCGCGTTTGCGCTGCGGCCGTTGCGCCGTCTGAAAGTCCCGCATCAGCTGCCCTGGCTGGTCGATACGCACCCCGAATCGCAAGCTCAGCAAGTCTTCCAATGGGTCGGTGCGGCGTAGCCCTTTGGCGGCGGCGACCAGCCCGATGATGCCGCTCTTGGTGGGTGCCATCTCGGTGGTCCGGCGAACGAAGCGGCTACCCGAGCCCCACGCCTGCATCGGTCCGGCCAGTCGCAGCGCGACGACACTCACTGTGTCTCCCGCAGCCGGAATTCCACCAGCATTCCGAGCTCGGTGACCAGCTCGCGCAAGGTCACGTTGGCGCCGAGGTCGTCCAGTCGCTCGGTGTCGGACCCGACCCGTGTGACCCAGCTCGCTACCGGCCCCTCGTGGTAGGCGCGTTCGATCTCGGCTGCCTCGCCACACAGTGCCTCAGCCGCGAGCTTGATCCGGCCGGAGGATTCCGTTTCCCGTACCGGGTTTTCGAAGGCTCCGACGAGGTTGATCGGCTGAGTGTCACGCACTTGCACCACAGCTGCCTCGGGCAGGGTGCGGTTGGCGAACGTGTTCTGCTTGCCGGTCGGCATGGAGCGAACGAACGCTTCGAGGAACGCCTCAACGGCACGGCGTGCTGCGTCGATACTGCCGAGGTTGTCGGCAAGCCGGTTCACGTCGATCGTCGCGTACCGGTACAGCGTCGAGGAGTTGTACTCGACGGTGCCGATCATGCCTGCGCCGGTTTCCTCCTCGGGGTTGGTGTCGTCGACGGCGGTGTAGTAGTCGAACTCGGTCTCGACCGGATGCACGCTGATGGCGTGCGCCACCTGACACGCAGCGTCGACGTTGATGTCGGCCTGGTCCGCCACCATGCGGCCGAACAGCGCGATGTCCACCGAGTGACCACGGTCGGCGATGCCCTTGACGTTGGCGTCCTTGAGCGCTTTCTTGACATCGTCAGACGCGGCCGCTTCGATTGCTGCCGCTGCGAGGTTCTCGATCTGACGGCGGCTCAGGAACACCAGGTAGCTCGACTCTTCGACAGCGTCGTCGTCCCTTTTAGCGGCTGCTTTCTTCGGGACCGCCACGCCGATACCGACGAGCTTGAACGTCTCGACCGCGAGCTCCCGCGCCCGCTCAGCAAGAGCCGGTGACTGCGACGTGATCTCCTCGATAAGGAGCTCAACAATGCGCTTGGTGCGTACCCCGAGTTCGGTGCGGTCGAGGTAGGAATCGAACGCTACCCGGGTGGCCCGCTTCCACGCCTGACTGGAGACTCTGGCACGCCGTACCCCGCCGTACATCGCGGTCTTAGGGCTTCCGGTGTCGTCGCGGTTGATGTTGCTCGGCGGCACGGTCTGCAGGATGTGGACGTCAATCAGGGTGCGGCTCATCGCTGGCTCCTCATTCGCTGTCGTCGGATGGTTCGGTGTTGACGGGCCTGGTTCGGTAGAAGTCGCGTCCCCATCGCAGACGGACGGCCTGCGCGGTGGCTGGGGTGAGCAACTTGGATACGTCGTCGGCGAACGCCGCGTAGTCCATGCCGAGCTCCGCCGAACCGAGCTGAGTGATCAGGCCGCGGACATGCGTGAGCAGTTCCGCGATCGAGACGGCCGTGGCTGCGGCCATGAACCGGCGGGTCACCGCTTGCTCGCTCCGCTGATCGACCAACCGCAGCCGACCTACTGCTCGGCCGAATGACACCCCTGCGACATGCATCGGAATAGACACCGATTGCTGATGCATCGCGTACAACGTCAGCGCGGTGTGCGCAGCTTGCTCGGCTCGGCTTAACCCATCGTCTTTCCCCGCGAGTTTGCTCGGAACCGCGCCGATCGTGAGTTCCCAGATTTCGGGCACACTTCCGGCAGGTTTTCCGATGCCACGTCGAAGCCGAGCCAGGTCTGCTCGCGCAGACGACGACTCGCGCAAGTACGCCGCTTGCAGCGCCTTGATCGGCTTGTCCAGCGCTACGCCAAGGGACCCCAACCTGCGTGGAGACTGCGCTGGTGTGGCGAGCTCAGCTTCCGGTGCCGGTGTTGTCATCCTGCTACCTCCGTCGTCTCGTCTCGGCGTGGGAACGCGTGTGGAAGGGCCTTGCGCAGCGCGGCGGTGAACCACGCCTCGGCGATCGGCACGTTCACAAGTCGTTGGTTCACGAGGCGACCTGTCCACGCCGTTGTCGGCGCAGCCGTGATCAACTCGCTGGCAATGGGCAGGCACGCCGCCCGCACACTCGCCTGCCACTCCCTTTCGGCGACCGCCAGATCGCGGTCAGGTCCGAACTGGGCGAGCCAACGCCGATACGGCTGCTCCAGGGCCGAGTAGAGCGCTTCGACAGCGTTGGCAACGGCGCCGGACTTGGCTTCCGCCCCAGCCGCCTGTGCAAGGTGCTCCGCGAACCACCACAAACACGATCCCGCGTTGTCGGCGTCCTTAACCGCCCGCTCGGCGGTCCTCCCCGCATCCGGATGATCCTCGCGCAGCAGAACCAACGGCATCGGCAAGGTGTCCTCAATGATCTCCGCGAAGGTCGTGTTCTGCGCCTTGTATTTCGCACCCAAAGCCCGGAGCTTAACGATGTATTCGTCTGGTAGGTGCCCCTCGCCCACCAGATCGCTCACGCACTTCAACACGCCCGGCGCGAGGTAACGCTGGGCGCCCTTCCCGCCGCTGCGTGGTGACACCGACGGCAGCAACGCCCCGATGCCACGCCACACCGACCGAGTCGGGTCGTGCGTTTGCGGGATGTACACATCATCATTGCGATTCGTGCTCTGCGGCTTTCTGCGACACCAAGCAGTGTGCGGGTCGACGCCATGCCGGTTCTGCGACTGGATCCTGTCACCGTTGGCCAATACCACCCCGGTGACGCCGCTGCGGTCACCCACCAGCCGAACGCGACGTGTCTGCCAGGCATAAAGGTCAATCGCCCCACGTGGGGGACGATCCTCTGACCATGCAGCCGTGTCAGGATCACGCTCCCAGGGCGGCAGATCGTTGGCACCACCGATGCGCACATAGTTGGTGGCATCCCACGGAAGTAAGTTCAGCAAGAGCGTCTCGCGGAGGTCATTCCCTTCGGCAAGCACACCACCGAGTTGCCCCGACCAACCTATCGAGCTCCCGTAGCCCTTTCCGTCCTTCATCTTCCGATCCCCAGCAGCACCAGACTTGGTGCCCGTAGGGTCGAATGCATGAACGTGCAGAAGCCACCGCGCAGCCTCATCTGCAGACAGCATGGCAACGTTTGCAACTGAGCGCATGGTGAAGAGCGGCAGATTGTTCCTGCCTGGATCTGGCACATCCGCCACCAGTTTTCTCGGATGACTCGTCTCGCCCTTCTCCGTCCTCAGCCCGGAAACCTGGAAGAACGGGGCTTCGTCGTCGAACAGATTGAACCGCGAGCGGACGCGATCGGCATAAGCGCGGATTGCATCCATCGGCAGTTCATGCACGTTCCACAGCCTCGCCCACTCGGCTTGGTCCGCAGGCCCTTCGATGGCTCGATGCAGGTATGCCAGCAACAGCCTGGTGATCGCGAATGCCTGCGTCGGTACCTCGCCACCGATCACCGACAATCGCGGTGCCTGCTCGAAGATGTCAATAATCGAAAAGGCATCCTCCCGCCCGTCCGGCGAGAGAGCGATGATCCACGGCTCGTCGAGAAGATTAAATCCAGCCTCACTCGTCACTGTCGAATACTTCCAATCCCCGTTCCACCGTGTATCGGAGACGGCGGTTGTTGATCTGGCCGTTGCCATCACCGTCAACGACAAGCACTGGGAGGCGGCGTATGAGGCGTGACGCTTTCCATGCGGGTGGCGTGGCGTGCTTGAGTTCTTCTTCGGCGTCGGGGTTGCTTAACGTCAGCGGCAGTCGCAGCGCGCACGCTGCCATGGCCTCGGCAAGGTCGTCGGACGGCACGTCCTCGCGAGGGATGGGCAGCCCGCCACGACCGCCGTCGAGCCACATCGGTGTGTGCCACTGCCCGGAGGCGTCTTCGTAGACGAGAAGCACCTCAAGGCTCGGGGCGCCGTCGCGTACCTGGCCCTGCCCTTTGGCGGTGTCCTCGTCGGCCTCGCCCGCATGAGCCGATAGCCAGCCGATGATCGCTTTGCCGGGCTTTGTCGGCGCATCGATCTGGAACTGGGTCGCTCGTTCCTCCCGCGCGGCTGTACGTTCGTTCCATGTCTGCCGTGCCGCTGCCATAGCCTCGCGCCATTCGACCGGTCCGATGTCGTCAGGGCCGTATGCCTGCTGGACCAAGGGTGCGACGTCGCCGGGCAATTCGATTGTCTTGCCAAACCGTTCCCACAACACGGCGGCCGAGCGCAGCAGGAAATGTGTCCCGTAGACGTAGCGCTCGGTTGCCTGCTCTAACCGCGGCGGATGCTGCTCGAAGTCGACGCCCGTAATGAAGGCGCGGGCCGACCGCACCTTGGGTGGTCGTTCGATCTGGCCCACACCCCGCTCATGTCGGTGCAGTCGGCCCATGCGTTGCAGAACAAGGTCGATCGGTGCCAAATCCGTAACCAGAATGTCGAAGTCGATGTCCAACGATTGCTCCACGACCTGCGACGCCACGACGACATGTCGGTATGGGCGTCGTAGCGCTCGCTGTGGCGACCCGAACATGTCCAAGAGTTCGTTGTCCTTGCGCATACGGTCAGCGGTGATGAATCGTGAATGCGCCAAGGTCACCTCGCCGGGGAACTCACGCTCCAGCCGCGTGGCGGCCTCCAGCACCCGGCGGACGGTGTTGCGTACTACCAGCGCTGTGCCGCCATCGGACAATGCATCCCGCAGTACCGATATCAGGGTGTCGAGATCGTCATCCAGAAAATCGACCCCGACTGACGTGCAACGGCTCGACGCCTTCGCGACGCGGGTGCGCGCGGACGAGCCCTCGGTCCAGATCAGAGCCGGATAGCCGATGTCGCCATCAAGCTGCGACAGGTCACCACACGTCTTCTCACGTCCACGCTGATACGCCTCGACCAGGGCGCGGCGGCGGTCGGACGGCAACGTCGCCGACAGCGCGACGACCGGGACCTGATACGCACCCAGCCACGTCAACACCTTCGTGAGGTACGAGTTCATGAACGCGTCGTAGGCGTGGATCTCATCGAGCACAACAACCTTGCCCGCAAGGCCGAGGTGTCGCAGCATCACGTGCCGAGACTTCAGCGCTGTGAACAGCAATTGGTCGAACGTGCTCACGGTGAAGTTCGCGAGTTGGGCTTTGTTCCGGCCGGACATCCAGCTATGAGGAACGACGGCGTGCCGACCTTCGTGCTCGTCACGGCCGATGTCCCGTAGCCATCCAGCACGCATCAGACCTTGAAACAGCCGATTGAAGCGAGCCTTGCAGTGGCTGAGTGTGACCGCCCCGCCGATCTGCTGATCGTCGGAGCCCATGGCGTCGAGCCACCTGATCACGCGATGGAACATGGCATCGCTGGTGGCCTGGGTGGGCAACGCGACGAACAGCCCACCGAAACCCCATCGGCCAGCCGCGATCTCCGCAGCCGCCAGCGCTGCCTCTGTCTTACCCTCGCCCATCGGGGCTTCCACGATCAGTAGCCCGGGCTCTGGCATGGACCGCGCGACTTCGCACACGGCTTCCTGCACAGGGTACGGCCGCGCACCGTCCGGCAGGTCAAAGCGCGCGGCGAACAACTCGGCAACGCCACCGCCTGGCGGCGTCGGCTGCCACGGTGCTGGCAACCGGAGCTTATCCAGCGCTTGCCTCACCCGCTCGGAGCTGTCCGCGACCTGCGGTAGCTCTTCCCGGTAGAATGGCAGCAACTCATCATTGCTCGCTATCCAGTCCGAAACGATTACCACTGCGGTGGCCAGCACCTGGAACTGCGCACTGAGCTTGACGTCGCGCCACCTACCCAGCCAACGCGTAGCGCCGACACGATCCGCCATCCGTTCAGCCAACTCAACTTGCACGGTCTCCCACACGCCATCGCCGTACAGTTTGCGGACGTGGCGTGGGTTCGCGGCATTCTCGGCTTCGGAATCCGGCAGGACTCCGTGGTGGCCGCCCAGCACCACGCCCCAAGTGCGTGCGATCGGCTGAGGGAATCCCTTCGCCATGAGCCAACGCATCAGGAGGTGGTGACCGGCAACCGAGTGATGAGCCACCGACCTGGCATGCAGGACGAACGTGGTAGACGGGATGCGCAGGTTGTGTTGGGCCATCCGCTGAGCAAGCAGAACGTCCTGGATCGCGAACGCGGGCGTCGCCTTACCCAGATCATGTACCCCGGCCAGAAAAGCGATTGCGGCACGCGCCTGAACCGTGTCGCCGTCGAACTCCTTGGCGAACAACCGAACCACGCTCGGCGGCAGCCAGCGGTCGAACAGCGCAGAAGCAACGTCGGCAGCGTCGTCCATGTGCTTCCAGAGCGGCAACCATCCACCATGCTGATCGGTCGACTTCGCCCACACCGACCGAGCCGCCTCACTCAACACCAAATCGCGTCTCCGATCCATGACTCGCACACCGGTGAAGTTGCACTCTTCGAACGATGCGCACCATGGAATAAGAGGCAGACATTTAACGCAATCAGGTGCGTTTGCCAAAGCGCGGCACGCTAGTGGAGTAGCGCAAGGGTCAACTGATCTCCTGAACGGAGTTCTTTCCCGTTGCGGCGAGTCAGGTTACTTTCGGCGTTCGCTCAACGACGTCCCTTCGAAACAAACTGAAAAAAATTGCTTGATCCGGTAGGATCGGCCCAGGTCAACAAGCGTGCTCCCCGCACGCGCGGGGATGATCCGTCCAACCTGGCGGCGTACTGGAGCTGCGAGGAGTGCTCCCCGCACGCGCGGGGATGATCCGTCGACGCGCTCGAACCACTCGATCCTGCTGGGGTGCTCCCCGCACGCGCGGGGATCATCCCGACAGGAACTCCGCGATGTCCTGCGCGGGGCCGTGCTCCCCGGATCATGGGCGTGCTGTCGGATCTGTCGGGGTGCTCCCCCGCGCGTGCGGGGATGATCCGCGCTTCTCTAGTCGGTCCTGCAGATCGTTCGCGTGCTCCCCGCGTGCGGGGATGATCCGTCGAACAACCAGGGGCGGATCGCGGCGCAGTAGTGCTCCCCGCACGCGCGGGGGTGATCCCCGCTTGAGGTCGGCAGTGTCCATCGTGAGGTTGTGCTCCCCGCACGGGCGGGGATGATCCCGCCAGACTGGCGCAGGCAGTCCCGGCGAGCAGGCGCTCCCCGCACGCGCGGGGATGATCCGCTCGACGAAACGTCGCCTTTAACGCGCGCGACTAGCGAAATCAGTGCAGCTTTCATACCTACAACCGTGCCGCCTTGCCCTCCAGATACCGCTGCTCGGGCACACTCGTCGTTCGGCGTGCGGCTTGCCGGTAGTGCTCGATAGCCGCCTCCGTGTCCCCCGCCATCTCATACAGATGCGCCCGGACCGCAGCCAGCCGGTGATGCTTCACCACCCTGCTGTCCTCGTCCAGTTGCTCCAGCAGCCGCAACCCCGCCTCAGGCCCATGCACCATCGCAGCGGCCACCGCCCGGTTCAACGTCACCATCGGGTTGTCCGACACCTGCGCGAGCACGCCGTAGAGCGCCAGGATCTGCCGCCAATCTGTCTCGTCGTGGCTGGCGGCCTCGTCGTGCAGCGCGGCGATCGCTGCCTGCAGCTGGTACGGACCGAGGTCACCACGCGACATCGCGTCCTCAACCAGCTTCGCCCCCTCGGCGATCGCCTGCTGGTCCCACAGACCGCGGTCCTGCTCGGCGAGTGGAATCAGCTCACCGTCCGGTCCAGTGCGAGCTTCGCGCCGGGCGTTGATCAGCAACATCAGCGCCAGCAACCCCGCGACCTCGGTGTCATTCGGCAACAGCTGATGCACGACGCGAGTCAGCCGGATGGCCTCACTGGACAGCTCCACGCGATCCAGCGCCGCACCGGAGGTCGCGGTGTAGCCCTCGTTGAAGATCAAATACAGCACATGCAACACCGCGTCGAGCCGCTCGTCGCGCTCCTCGGCGGGCGGCATCCGGAACGGCACCCCAGACGACGCGATCCGCTGCTTGGCGCGGCTGATGCGCTGCCCCATCGTCGAGTCCGGCACCAGGAACGCCTTCGCGATCTCCTCAGTCGTCAGACCGCCCACCGCGCGCAAGGTCAGCGCGATCTGCGACGACGCCGTCAACGATGGGTGGCAGCACAGGAACAGCAGGATCAGCGTGTCGTCGGAACCGCCCGTAGCGTCCGGTGGCGGTGTGAGGAACGCGTCGCGCGGCGCTCGTGCGGCCAGGGCGTCTTCCCGTTCCCGGCGCGACTGCTCACTGCGAAGCTGGTCGGTCATCCGCCGGTAGCCCACGCGGATGAGCCAGCCCTTTGGGTTTTCCGGTACGCCCTCCTCGGGCCACTGCGTCGCGGCCGCGAGCAGTGCCTCCTGCACCGCGTCCTCGGCCGCGTCGAAGTGGCCGAATTTGCGCACCAACGCGCCGAGCACCTGCGGCGCGAGATCGCGCAACAGGTCCTCGACGCCCTGGTCGATATGCACGTCTCTCACATCTCCTGGCCGCTGTTGGCATCCATGATGGGCCGCACCTCGATGACATCGGGGCTGTTGACACCGTCAAAGGCGACGACGCGTGCCGCGATCTCGGACGCCCGGTCGAAGCTGTCGCAGTCGAGTACCCAGTAACCGCCGATCACATCGGCACCGTCCGGGCTCGGTCCGTCGATGATGACGACACGATCGTCCCGTTTCCTGACGGTCGTTCCCACCGTGGGGTCTGCCAGGCCCGCCGCGTCGATGAGCTCGCCCGTCTCGGTGAGTTCGGCGTTGAGCTTGCCCATGAACTCAATCGTCCGCTCGAAGCCGTCAACCGGACCCTCCCAGCCTTCCCACGCCGAAGGGGGGGTCTTGACCAGCAGCATGTAGCGCATATCCGTTCTCTCCTTGCCTCGCCGTGCACCCCGTGCGGGTGCGTTCACACGAGACGTCGGAGCGAATGGTGGCGCTTCGACATGTCAGCTCATTGCTTCGCGGACTTCGATGGAGTCGGGGCCGTGAGCGCCGCAGTTCTCGACGATGTCGCTGGCGATCTCCATCGCACGCTCCTTGCTGGCGACATCGAGCACCCAGTATCCGCCCAGCACTTCCTTCGCCTCGGCGAACGGCCCGTCGGTCGCCACGGCGGAACCGCCGCGCCGACGCACCGTGACAGCGTGCCGCGGATCGGCCAGACCAGCGGCGTCGAGTAACTCGCCGGATTCCTGCAGCTCGGTGTTCAGCTTCATCATGAAGTCGAACGTCTCCTGCATCTCGGCAGGATCGGTGTCGCGGGTCTCGAAGTCGGAAAGCGCGCTGTGGACCATCAGCATGTATTTCACGTCGTCACCTCTCGGTGTTGCGGTGTCGCCGCACACTCTAAGCGGTCGACGACGTGCGTGGTGGTCGATTTCCCCGGATTCTGTGGAAGTCGCGGCTGGGTTCGAGCCAGGCGAGCCGGGCGTCAGCGCAACGGCGATCGCCCAGCCGGCCGCGCCCCTGCCATAGCCTTAACCCTGCCATGCGGCGAGCAGGTCGTCCGGGCCGAGCACAGGCAGCTCCGTCACAGTGGCGCCGGTCCGGCTGACGGCGATCATGGGCGTTGTGTCCTCCGCCCCCGGAAGCTGTGATCGATGGACCATCAAGCGCGCGAGGTCCGCCGTATCGAACGGGCGACTATCATGCCACTTGATCGATCCGACCAGCGTGATGCGCTTCGCCACCGGCGCGCGGTCCGCGCCTACGATGTCTATCTCCGGATCGTTGGTACGTGTCCAGTACCCCCCAATCGCCCCGGTATCTTCGAGCGCGCCGGTGGCGGGAAGTCGCCGCAACGACTCGCGAATGACGGGCTCGATGGCCCGCCCGCGCCATGTCGTCCAGGACGAGCTGATTCGGTCCAGTACGAGGTCGCCTCGATCACGCTCAATTTCGTCGAGGTTCGGGCCGAGAAACCGCAACCAGAACTTCAGGTACGGGTCGGTCACGATGTATCTGGTGTCCTTCGAAGCACGGGTCGACAGCGGCACCATTGGTTCGACCAGGCGCTTGCCCGTCAGCACCCGGAGTGCCCGGCTCAAGGAAGCCTGCGGGAGATCACCAGCGGCCCTACCAATGAGCGTGAACGTGCGCTCACCCGACCCAATAGCGCCAAGCACTCTCCGCGCATGCGCATCGGCAGGAAACTCGGCCGCCAGAGCCCGCTCGGCACTGACCAGCAACGCCGATATGGGGTCGCGGACCGCTTCACTCAGATAGTCAGTGACGGAGGCGCCGACGGGCCACTCGTCCAAGATGAGCGGCAGTCCGCCGGTGACCAAGTAGGCGTCAATAGCCGTAGCGGAATCCAACTCCAGCATCGTAGCGACGTCAGCAGGACTCAACGGAGGGATGACCATCTCGGTGGCTCGCTGATGGAAGGGCCTGCCGTAGGAATTGAGCGCTTCCATCATCGCTAAGTCCGAGCCGATGCAGAGCAACAGCACACGTCGACGTGACAGCTCGCGATCGAACGCCTTCTGCAACGTCCCTTCGAACCCCGCGTCATTGGCGATGAGATAGGGAACTTCATCCAAGACCACCACACACGGCCCGTCATCGGGCAGTGCCGCCGCCAGCAAGCGCAGTGCCGCGTCCCACGACGCAGGAGTCTGTTCTTGGAAGAGACTTGCCCCCGGCAGACTGGAACTGGCCGCGGCCTCTGTGAATAGCCGGACATCTCGAGCCATGTCCGGCTGCGCCGACGCCGTGAAGAACAGCGAGGGCACACCGGCGCGTTCGACGAACTCTTCAGCAAGCCGAGATTTACCGACGCGACGTCGGCCCCGCATCAGGATCGCCCGCCCAGGACGACCCGCTCGCCCTCCGGCCACAGTCTTGCGGAGCGCCTTGTCCAGCGTGGCCAGCTCGCGATCGCGTCCAATGAACCCGGTCATACACTCATCCTTGGAACACTCACCGATGAAACTATCATTGATGAGTGTATCATTCCTCTCGGTTGGCGGCTTTTGGCGTGCGGCGTAGCGATCGGGCGGCGCGTAGATGTGCGAACGCACTTATCGCGACCAGCCGCTCAGTGCGCAGGCAGCGAACGGCGCACTACCATCCACGACATGCAAGACCGGCCGCGATGTGGACGCCCGACTACGTCGGGCCACCCATGCAGCTCACTCCTGCGATACTCCGCCCCACTGGACCGCTACGCGCCCGCGTGCCGAAAGCACATGACTCCCGATGAGCGCCACGAAATCGACACGAGCCCGGACTGGACCGATGACGGCCAGATTGTTTGGTTTCTTGAGCAGCGCACGGAAGGGAACGAGCTGGCGTCGGGGACGGATATCGCGAACGCACTACGGGTACAACCCTCAATGATCAGCTGGCGGCTGCGCCGAATCGCCGAAAACGGCAGGATCAGCAGCCGCAAGGTCGGCCGCCGTGAGCTGTGGGGCACTCCCGAGCATCTGCAGCGGCTGCGGGCGGAAGAACTCCGCCAGCAACGGCAAGCCGAGGCCCAGCGCGCAGCCACGGAGCAGCACATCCGCGAGCGGAACAACCAACTCGCAGGAATCCGGCGGCAGCTGAAGGAGGTCGTTACCGAACGCGGCATCGACGTTACGAGTTTGGGGCAGGTGTTCGGCACATCCGGCCAGGAGGCTCAGCCCGACGTCCTTTGTCTCAGCACGCAGGATCCTGCCGCAGCCGAGTGGCTCCTGGGCAGACTACGCAGGCCGGCGCCGCAGGAGAGCGCTCCCAACGATGAGGAGTGGGCCGTGTTCTGGGAACAACTCGAGGAGTTATTGAGCCCGCTGGCCGAAGCTGGCTGGCTCGACGACGTGGAAGCGTCGTTCGGCGAGTATGACCACGAAGCTGGACCGATCTTGTCGACGGTAATGCACCGGACATGCATGACTATGGCCGTTGAATACCGGCCTGTCGACAACTCTCTGGAACTGCAGCCGTTCGACAGTGACGACAACCCGCCGCTGTTCAGCGTGCTCGACGAGCCTGTCGTCATCGCGCTCCCCGACAACATGTCGCAGCGGGAGCGCGCGATTCGCGAACGCGCTGGCGAGCTCGGCCTACTGGACGCGACGCGCGTCGAGCTCACCGAGGGAAGTGTGGTGTCGACCGGTGAGCTCGTCAGATGGCAGTTCCATGAGTGGTTGTTCGAACCTGCTGCAGGCGGCCGTGGAATCCGGGTCGAGCAACTTCTCCGTGAGCTCGATGACGATCGCCACTTCTCGTCGTTCATCCCACTCCTACTAGGAATGTTCGCCGTCGGAGTGCTCCCTGATGTGGTTCCCGACACCGCCGCGCTCGGGATCGCCGCGTGGTGCTGGCGCAACGAGACTGCGGTGGAGGACCACCACCTACCCAGTGATGTTCTCATGGCGAGGGTCAACATGGCCGTCACCGAGGCGATTCAGCCGAACGTCGATCCCTTCGACGGTGTCGACTGGGATGGCGTCAGGCAGGCATTGACCAACCCGGCGTTGGCGCTCCCAGATGGTCGACGTATCGCAGACCTATTCGGAGAAGGATGAGCCGAGGTCTGTCCCACGGTCGTCAAGGAACTGGACCGCTGGCAAGAATTGGACGAACACGTCCTCGGCCCGGTCCCGACACTGCGGTTGCTGACCGTCGCTGGATCGACGTCGTACACCAGGAAGTGGTGGGGCCAGGGGCGATGGCGCGCGATGTGCCGTGAGGTGATCGACGACGCCGCCGCGGCCGATATCCCTTTGCCGTCGCCGTATGACGCCCGCGGCGTCACTGCGCTACTAGGCGACCTCGAACGACCGAACGAGCTCAGTGACGCGGTGCTGGGGTGGCTAATCGACATGCCCGCCGGCGGTGTCCATGGCCCGCGGGGCTTGCGTATGCACGACGCTGCCCGTCCTCCTGTTCGGACTATCGACCTGCCCGATACCGAGTTCGCTGAGTACGAACCGGCTGAGTGACGAGCACGCCGCCTACAGAGTGCGGCTCAGGTGCGATCGTCAGCTGAGGGCCTCAACCGCGGCGTCGACGTCAGCCTCTGTCGTATAGAGATGGAACGAGGCCCGCAGCGATCCTGCCCGGGCGGCGGCACGGATCCCCGCCTCGGCGGGCCGCTGGTCGGCGTCGTGAGGGATTACGTCCGCGCCCAGCGACACGATCGCGCTGTCTCCCGGCGGGAGGCCAAGTCCGGCACGGAACCCGTTGGCCAGTCCCACGTCGTACTCGCCGATCGCAGCGACCCCCACCTGCTCGATGAGCTCCAGGGCCGGCGCGGCGCCGACCCAGCAGTGCCATGCCGGGGACAGGTCGAACCGCCGCGCGTCAGACGCCAGCTTCATCTCGGGACCGTAGTAGCTCGCGTGCACGTCCGCTCCTGCGTACCAGCCCGCAGCGTGCGGGGTAATCTGTTCCCGTAAATCCTGCGCCAGGTAGCAGAACGACGTCCCACGCGGAGCGCAGAGCCACTTGTATGCCGCGCAGACCAGCGCGTCGACGTGGGCGACGTCGATCTTGTGCCAGCCGACCGCCTGCGTGGCGTCAACGACGACGCGGGCCCCGGCGCCCCTCGCGCGGGCGGCCACCGTGGCCAGGTCAGTCACCTCGCCGGTGGCCGACTGCACAACGCTGAGCGCCACTACGTCAACGCGATCGTCGATGCGGTCCAGCAGGTCGGCCAGCGGCACGGTCTCCACGATGACGCCGCGCTCTCGCTGGACGTAGTAGGGGAACAGATTGGACGTAAACTCCATCTCCGGCACGAGGACTCGCGCTCCCGCCGGCAGCGCCGCCGCCACCAGCCCCACCTGCTGGGAGACCGCCGAGCTGACCGCGATATCGCCCGGGGAGGCGCCAACCAGCCGCGCGAACGAGGCACGCGCCCGTTCGGTCGCCTCGGCCCACGGTTCCCACGACGTTCGGCCATGCCGCCAGTCGTCCAGTGCCTCCTGCAGCGCCGTCCACGCCGGGCGCGGCGGCAGCCCGTAGCTGGCGGTGTTCAGCCAACCCGGTTCCGGGTCGAACAGTCGTCGTGCCTCGCGCAGGTCCACCGCGCCCCTCCCTTGAAAACGCTCACCGATGAAACTATCGCCGATGAGCGTAAAGTCTGGCTCCAAGATCACACAGGACCGCAGGGCATCGCAGCTGGACCGACCGACGACTTCGACATGACCACACCTTCGCGTCTCGTCGCGACGTCTATGCCTGCGCTTGTACGAGCAGAACCGCCCACCCACCGAGCTGCACCAGCATCGCGATTACCGCGACCAGGGCTCGACGTCGCGGCGCGGTCATGGCGGTCAGGCCCGAGATTAGCTGCACCATCACCAGGAATGCCGCAGCGTAGAAGACAGTTGGCACGACGTCGGCAGCCTGGGGCGCTTCCAGCGTCCATAACAGCGACAGCAGTGACGCGACCGCCGCAGCGCCATACACGCTCACCGGCGCGACAACGACGACCAGGACATTCAGTCCGACGCACACGCCAACTGCCGCGACCCATCGACCGCTGCGCCGTACCCGCGTATTGACAGTAGACATTGGACCGTCACCACTAATCCAGCGCGCTCAACGCGATCAACGCGACTACGGGTGCGGCCGTCAAGACCGCAACCGCGGTGATCGCTCGTTTGCCAGCACCTGCGATGGCGACACCGACGGTGAACGGAAGTGCGACCAGAACCGCGGTTAGCGCACCAAAGAACGTGCCGGTCCACGGCTGGGAGTAGGACTCTGTGCACGGTGGCATTAGGCAGTCCGCGAAGCTGATAAGGGTCAACACTCCGGTCGCGAACACCGGATACGCCACGACAACGGCGAGTGCGATGCCGACACCTAACCCCAGAAGCGGTCGACGCGGCCGTTCCTGCCTGGCAGACGGATCTGCTGTATCCATCAGTCGTGTTCCCCCTCGTTGTTCGCGTCCCCAGGTGTCAGCGCCGGTCCGCAAGGTCAACAGACTGCCGGAACATGTCCGCTACGACCGGCTCGTGGCGTTTGTCTTGTCACGGTACGCCGTCAAGGCCACTTGATCGACACGTCCATGGGTCGTTAGCGCTAGAGACTGGCTTCCCAGCCGTCGTAGTCACCACCGCTGACGCTCGAAGCTACGTGTTCGAAGAACACCCGAGCGTCCCGAACGGCGCTTGGGGTCATCACGACACCATGCGCTTCAGCGATGACCACCCACCCGGGGCCCGCCGCTGCCGGCTCAACCACCTGAATGGCCCAGCCGCCAGAGCGGATCTGTGACTCCGCTTGACGCGCGGAACCTTCGTCTGCGCAGTACAAGTAGTGCATCCAATGGCGTGGGGCCTCGAGGTTGCTCCGCTTGGAGAGCTGTGACAGCACCTCATCGTCTCCCGGGTGGCCAGTGTCGAAAGTCCTGGACGCCGCTGTACGTCGCCTGAACCATCTCATCGGCTCTCGCCTCCCCCGAGAGAAATATGTCGCGGCCAGAACCGCAACAGTACTCAGGCGCGATGGAAACATGCGCTGGGAGTGACCTCGCTGTGAGGCGTTCGACGCCAAGTCGTCCCTCGATTCTGTTCGATCCCAGATACGACACCAGCCCAGGTCTGTGACGTGCGCTCGTGCCTCTGTCTGACTCCCTACCCCGGTAAGCCCCGTGGTACGGCTGATGAAGACGGCCGAGGAGGCTGGTGGGGTCGCTAGCCCGCAGGGCGAGGCTGAAGTGGCACGCGAGAAGGCCTCGCAACAGGTCCTCGATGCGCTGGTTTATATGCACGTCTCTTCCATCTCCTGGCCGCTGTTGCATCCACGATGAGCCGCACCTCAATGGGCTCGGGACTGTTGACACCGTCAAAGCCAACGACCCACGCCGCGATCTCCTAGCATGAGCCCGGGGGTCCAAGTCGACTGGCGCCAAACGCCGCAACCTTCAGATCGACCATTCGGAAGTGGAGCTTCCATAACGGCGCGAGGTTCCGACCTCGTCAGACGGTTCCGAAATCGTGTCCCATCTCACAGTGACGTCAACCTGCAACGCCATCAGGGCTTCAGTTGATCGATAAATAGTGAAGGGCGCAGTGATCAGCAAGACTCAGCCAGAATAACGCTCCGCAAAAAGCACGAGCCCAGGATCTCTGAAAACCCAGGAATTGGACTGAATTCGACCCATATTAGATTATTTTGACTGCACGGCAGCAACAATATAGCCCCGAACACTTGATTGCCACCGCCAGTGCGAGTCTAATATAGTTGCAGGGTCTCGGGCCGAATCAATCCACTCTGCACGAGCTCTTTGAGTTATTCATAGTGCTCGCTTTTTACCCAGAGAAAATCTACTTATAAACAAAATTCCTAGCGGTCGATAAACCCGGATTAGAATGACGACGGACGTAAATCTACCGTCATTGTTTTACCAGCACGCTACAGGACACAGAAACGTGTAGTAAACGCGTAGCAAGAACATCCAAAGGAATTCTAATGAGATTTGTGGTAGCCGGAATATTTTCATCTTCATTGCTACTGCTAGCTGCTGTTCCATTTTCACCTTTGATTCTGCAATTGCTGGCTGAAAATAATGATGTCGACTGGGGATACGCCGCAGAGGTCGCCCAGGCCTACGGGCCAGCATCCACATTGCTTTCAGCAGCAGCGCTAGGAGGAGTCACCATCTCACTGCTTGTTCAAAATCGCGAAGCGAGAGCAAATCGGAATCACAGTCAGAGAACTTTTCATCACGAACTTCTGAAGATGGCCATGGACGATCTGATATATCTGGAGTGTTGGGGTCCACGAAATTGGGCTACAATTCGAGAAGAAAAGCAAAGCATGTACGTTAATCTGATTATCTCATTCTGGCAAATGGATCACGAATCGGGGAGGCTGAACGATAAACTCCTCGGGGAAGTATCTGAGGAGTTGTTTCGCGGACGCGCGGGTCGGTCGTACTGGAATAAGTTTGGTGATAAACGAATAACACGTGCACAGACGTCAAAGCAGAAGCGCTTCGTTCGGATATTAAACAATGAATTCAAGAAAGCCAACATGCTTGATGAAAAGATTTTAATATCCGCCAGCTCCACGCCGCCCAAGATGAGCTGCTCCAGTTCGGAAAAAGAGTGTCTTGATAACGCTGAATTTGCCCCAAGACATTGCGCCACGAGCAGCTACGAGCAAAATTCACCGGATGTAGGCTAGCTCGGACAAATTGCTGAGCTAGCCCCGTCTTTTAACACTCACAGACGAACGTAGACTCTGATAAAGCGTATCAACGTCCGTCGGCCTCGACGTTGACTGACGACTTCGTCGCGATGCCGGTATGATGTCAAACCACGGTTTTAGTTCACCGGAGCGACATCACCTTTAGGCGTTCATGCGACCGGTCTGCCGTAAGACGAAAGCAATGAGGCTAACGAGTCGGATAAACAGGTAGTCGATAGAGGCATTGCCGGGCAGTTCTTCAGCCTGATGCTCGTGGTGGCGTATGCGGAAGGTATTACCGATCCTCGTCAACTCTCGAAACTCGGTGCTGAGCTGCGTTTGAAAGGGAGTCGAGCTGGGGGCGGCGCGTTCGATCAGGCGGATAGCCGAGCGCTTCTTGTCCCCTTTAGCTCCAAGTTCCAAGGTCTTGAGGCGTTCGAAGGCGTCCCAAAGCTTCTCAAGCGCATCCTGCCGAACCTCTGGGTGCCTGGACAGAAATCGTGTTACGGCGCCAAACAACATCCTGTCGAGCTCATTGTCTCCGGTATTCGGCTTGAAATCGGAAATCAGTGGACGAGCTTCCGGCGGGGCGAGCCGCTCGACCCTGAGCTTCTCGTTGAGCGTGAAAGCCACCCCGTTCCGAGCGAAGATCAAGTCGACGTCTTCTCGGAATTTTTCCTGGCCAGCGGTAAGCTCGTCGTCCCACGTGTCCTGATGATTGTCAAAGTAGTAGTGCTTATGTGGCCCGCCCCAACTGTGGTTCTCGATGCGCGTTGGCTCGTCGATGTGAAGCGCCACAAAAACAATCACGTCGAGAGCGTTGATCGTGCTCGGTAGCTGATCAACTTCCAGAGGTGATCCATCGAGGGCGGGCACATACGCCTGAAGATCATTGAGGAATCGAGCACGGTCGGTCCCTGTGATGACACCGTTGCTATCGACGCAGTCGTGTCTGGGGTAGTCGCGAGCGAGGGAACCATCGTCGATCCGTCGTAGGAAGAGCATTGCAAGGCCCTTCCAGGTATTGGCGGAGATCTCCTCGCTGACCCGCGGCACATACTGACCAATACGGTCGGAGTAGAAGGGACTCTCAGTCACCTGGTCAGTGTGGCATGCCCTCACCTATCCGATATACGAACATCAAGCTCGACATCGTGACCAGCCGCCAGCTGCCCAATCATCGAAACATACCACCCACGACGATAGGCCGGACGGTCGAAGGCACTGCTCGCCCGGCCAGATGCACCCGCCCTGCGGTGCTAGTCCTCGACGCTGGTGATCCAGTCGGACCCCAGATACAACGAAGGCCCAGGTGCTTGACCTGGGCTGGTGCTCCCCCGGCTGGACTCGAACCAGCAACCCTTCGGACAGTCGATCACTACGGGTGATTCTTCCGGTTACCTCCGAAAGTAGCTTGCGACCTCGGCACGCGCGTCGTTGGACCACCGGCCAGATTCGGAGGGGACCGGATCAGTTCCGGTTGTTCTTGGAGGGTAAGTGGAGGCTTGTGTAAGTGCGCTACCCGCGACGTTCGATCCCGCTGGGTCGAGAGCCCTTTTCTTCGTAGCCGGTGATTTCGGGGTCGTACCATGTGTCGAAGAACGTCGTTGGCTCTGGACCAGGCACCGGCTCGGCCACCGCGTCGTCATCGTTCTGAGGCTTTGTCATGTCAACTACTTTCCCCGATAACGATGATCGAACCTAGCAGCGCAACTGCGAGTGTCGCGACCGATATCCACCACAGCACGGCTTTGCCGTGCACGACCTTGGCGTTGGCTTCGAAGTGTGCAGTTCGGGAGGCGATGAGCGTTGAGAGCAGAAGCGCTTTTGGCGATTCTGCGTGTGTCTCCATCAACGGCCGTGGTTCGACGTCGAGGTACTTCGTGACTGCCAGCGCGGCTAGGCCGAATGCGAACGCCGCTGCGTATCCTCCGTATGCGAGAAGTGCCCACGGGGTGAAGCCGACCTTCGTCGCAACGAACTGGGCAGCGGTTGCAGCGAAGCCCGCCACGATACCCCCTTCGTCTGGATCCGGGAGAGCGAGCGATCTTGGCGATCGAGCCGAGCGCTCAACTCTGCATCGAGCAGTTCAAGTGTCTCGACATTGTGGTCGGGGCCAGGGTCGGTCACCTTGAGCAGGATAAGTTGCGTCACTGCCCACCGACATCCGGCGCGCCGCGTAGCGTGCCCCAGACCAGTCGCCTCCATCCCCGCGATCCTCAGCCGCCCATGGCCGGGACGGTCGCGGTCCACCCTGTAACCGATCCCGCTCGCCTGGCGACGTACGGAGAGTAACCGCACGAACGCAACTTGAGCGCTGAGCGGGATCGGCGCGGAGCGGGGTTGACCGTGGCCGTCCCGGCTTTGACCATCCGGCGATCGCGGGGATGAAGGCGCCCGACGTGCTCAGCCGTTGCCGCGAGACCTTTTCACGTTCCCAGCCGTTGCCGTGCCGTGCGCGCGTGCCCGACGACGTTCATGCGCGGGAGGCCGAGCGGAGCGGACCAGCCGACCGCGCGCCAGTTCGGGCCGCGCGCTCCGCCCGGCAGGGCGGCTTGAAAACGTACAGAAAGTTCTCACCATGTGGACATCCAGATAGCCACAGTAACACGTCAGGGCTTCCTAACGAAGCTATTCCGGGTGCAGTCGCAGGCTAGTGCTGTCCTTGACAGCTGCCTATGATCGGACACCTCTACGTCAATCATTGAGAACGGTATGTATGGGTCAACCTGCTGAACCAGGCAGTCCTGGGGCTCGGCTGGCGATGCTTATTGATCAGTCCGACGTAAACCTTGCGGAGCTCGCATACGCCCTCGGTCTTGAATCGCAAGAACGCCTTGTCGACGTCTTGAATGACAGGGTGAGCCTTAAGCCCGCTGAACTCGTACTTGCCGCTGACATTCTTGACGTGCCTGTCACTGTGCTAACAGGCCACGTTCCCATGCGGCGTCACTTGGGAGTCTCCCTCCGTATGGGTCTGGTTGACGCTCCAGACATTCCCCGTACGGAACTTGATCTTGCCGAGCGAAACCTCCAGCATCAGGCCCTTCTTGACAGTTGGCTTGGAGCTCCCGCCAACCCGTTGGAAGACGTAGGCATGAGCACCGATCCGTATTTTCTTCGCGCTGGAATGATAAGTGCTGGTCGCGTTCGAGACGTCCTTCGCATTGACGACCAGCCGATTGGTGACTTGGTTGGCCTCGTAGAACAACTTGGATACCCGGTCGTCCACGCACCTCTACCAGAAGATATTCATGGCCTCAATATTCGAGATGCTCGAGAAGGGCGAACCTCTCGCGTCATCGTCGTTTCAACTCAAGTTCCGTGGACCAGGCAGCGTTACACGCTTGCGCATGAATTATGCCATGCTCTTTACGACGACCGTGATCAAATCATAATTGATCGGGTCGACGTCCCAGAGGTTCTACCCGAGCTTAGGGCGGAGTCATTTGCTCGCCATTTGCTGCTACCTCGCAGATCACTCACACGCGAAGTGCAAGCAGCTCGTATGCGAGGCGCCAATTACGTACATATTGTTGCGTCACTAATGTTGCGATGGGGAATAAGTCGTCAAGCTACTGTAAAAGCACTGATAGATGACGGACTAGCTACACATTCTGAGTTGCGGACTGTTAGCACTCTTTCGGTGCCAAACATCATGCGTCAATCCGGCCTTTTCGAAGAGTGGCAAAACCTCAGCTCTGACGAGAGCTTACCCTGTCCCTCCCCTATTCTCGCTGAGCGCGCGCTTGAAGCGTATAGTCGCGGCTGGGTCAGCATTCGAATTGTTGCTGAGTTACTAGGCGTAACCATTTCAGAAGCTGAACAGCAGCTACAAGACCAAGGGTGGTATTGATAACTAATGCTATCACTATTCGACGCAAATTCCATTTAATGCGCGTCGCAGCTCTGGCAACCATTATTCGACTTATCGCACGTGAAAGCGTCCGCTCTTTTTGGAATACACGCGGCAGGCGGAGCGCTCACTTTAGTTGACTCTTGCACGAACGCCAGACATCTTTCAGGTGTGACGTCAGGATCCGCGCATGCAAACTCGGCGATTACGTCCACTATATGTCGACTTGGCAACCCACGATGGGATGCTACGACACTTGCGCCACCATCGTTAGTTAGCAAGATGTGCCGACGCTCGTTACGGCCACGACTTTGCCGTTGCACTACTGCAATAATTGCAGCCTCACCTCCGTGACGTTTCTTCTCCTCCTCGGATACCCCTCGAAGCTGATCCCTGATTTCATCAATTACTTCCAAATCCTCATCGCGCAGTTCGAGCACTTCGAAAGCGGCCGGACCAACCAACAGCTGATTCACCGAAAAGTCTGCGGCATCGAATAGTCTATGCTGGTATTCAGAAGCATCTTCCGCTGGCCGGGAACGACAATGTCCTCGAACCTCGCGATCAACAGTTTGTACCACCCTTATCCTGCTCTTGAAGTGGTCTCGGAATCGCGAAGGAAGTTCTGCGTTCGTTCCTACCGACAGTAAAATCCCCGTGTCGGGCCAGACTAGAGCATCATGCCAACCGCGTTTTGGAATAGCTTCGCTTCGGGCAAATGGCGCAGCACGTCTAACCGATGCAGCGTTCGGAATGCTGGGACGACGCTTCGGCATCATCCCCGGATGTGGCGGTATTACTCGTCGTGCCTCGTTCAATGTATCCTCTTCATTTACTTGGAACGTGAATTAAAACGACAATCCGACAGTGGATTCAGAATGGCGGCGGATCGATTTCATTACTCACTGATTTTTCACCAGTTTCTGAATTTTCCGCATTATTCATAGTTTTTCCATTGTCTGGACACCAATGCCGGACGGGACACCAGCCGCAATGTGGTCCGGGATACGTATTCCAGATATCGTCAGTGTGCCAGTTATCTACGGCACGACGTACATTACCAGCGGCCATTGAAACAATTGCGGGATCTAGGGCGTCCCACGACCATAGTAATCTTTCTTCTGGTGCAATTAGTTCCAGCTCCACAACAGCTGATTCGACATCAAGTTGAGCAGCGAATCCGCGTGCAATATACGAGATCAAAAATGGAATCTGAAGGTGTCGGTCGTATGCCTCGTTCCGTCCGCCAGAATAAGGTGCAGCCGCGGTTTTAAATTCTCGGATTCTGAGCTCATTGTCCAACATGTAGACCAAGTCTGGTCGCGTAGCAGTTACCACCTGAGAAGAACGATCGAATCCATAAATGTCTTTTTCCGCATGTACCAGCTCCACTCCCGGGATTTGAAGCGGACAGTCATTAGCGTGCAACAGAAGATACGGATATGCGGTTTCATATTCCTGGGCACTCAAAAAGGGAAACTCATCATCGTATTCTTCAGGTGGCGGAAGAGATGAAAGACTGCAAGCATTACCTTCGAGGTGTGACCATCGAAGCCATTTGTGTACAGCTAGTCCCCTCGCCGCAGCACTGCCCACGTCTTCGTCCTTGGGAAGATTGAGCGCTGAGTTGAGAAGCCATCGACCGGGACAGGCCATGTATTCCTCAAGCTCCCTAGGTGAAACAGATCGTGACTTAAATCCACGCTTGTTTTGCCCTAGCATTCCGTCGACCGGTAGCAGCGCTTCGCAGGTACCTGCGGCTTTACAGTCACCGCATGACCGACATGGTGTCGCTTCATCACTATTAATGATTTCGTGAGCGCGTGGTTGTGCAATGGCTGCGTATAGTTGTTTCGCCTCCTCCGGTCCTCCATCAAATTGAACAACACATTCGCCATTCAGGCAGCTCACTTCTAAAACACGAACTCGTGTAATATGTTGGCAACTTTTATAATTGGCTGCTACATAAGCAGCCGCAGCAGTCCACTTGCGATCATCATCGTTCGGCATCTCGTGAACTGGGCCAACACGTAATCTGCGTATTTCGCGCGTTCCATTATCGCTTTCGTATAAAGGCCCCCATACTGTAAGTATTTTGTCGGGTGGTCCAATTTCTGGATCTCTAGCCAAAAGACTTAACGGGCCAACGTCGTGCAGAAGAGATTCATGAGCATCGATGATATTTAACACGGCATGCTTAATGAACGGTCTAACGAGACGGTGCGCCCCGACTTCATCCAACTTTTTGTCAAGCCATCCCGTTAGACCATCCCAGTCGTCAATATCGTCGGCGCCATGAGAGTCACACACAATGTGGTAAACGTCGCCCAAAGGGAATGGTTGCGCTCCCCATTTAGAAGGAAATGAACGGGACCAACCGTTCACCGTTTTTATCCTGGGCCGTATCTTAAGCCCTAGCCGACGTGGGCAATCTGAGGAACTACCAATATCTGTGGCACTCAGTTTGATGATGTTTGGGTTCCCGTCGGTTGCGAAGTGCGGTGGCCAGCTCATATGTCCCTCTGTTGATGCGCCAGGCTGAATGTACGTATCTTCTGTATTCGCGCATCTCTAACCGTGCGTTAGCGGCAGTGACTGTTTTGCTACATCTTTGAGACATGACGCAACACCAACTGCCTGGGTAGAACCCATCTTCATACTTGTGATTACATAAGGTAATAATCGGATCTACGATTGCTTACCCAACGTGTGCTTGTCAGTTGATCTTCTTGACGACGTGTAGTTTGTTTCCGTGAACCGGCGGCTCAGGTGTTGTCGTTCCACTCAGGTAGCGTCATGGCATGGTGGCTGATGTGACCGCTCTGCTGGCAGAGTCTGCACGGGTGGCGGAGCACTTCGTAGCTCCGCTGGGACAGCGCTGGACTCATGTGCAGTCCGTCGCTCGGGCCGCTGAAGCATTGAGCGTGACGGTTGATGGGGCGGATGCTTCGCTTCTAGTAGCGGCTGCGTGGCTGCATGACATTGGCTACGCTCCGGCGCTGGCAGCGACACGGTTTCACCCGCTGGACGGTGCGCGCTACTTGCGCGACGAGGGATGGCCGGAGCGCGTGGTCAACCTTGTCGCTCATCATTCCGGGGCGCGATTCGAGGCTGCCGAACGCGGATTAGAAGCGGAGTTGTCGGCGTTCCCGCTCGAGGACAGCCCGGTCATGGATGCGCTGTTGATGGCGGATCTGACAACGGGGCCGGACGGTTCGAAGCTGCGTTACCGTGAGCGGATCGCGGAGATTCTGAGCAGGTATCCCGCTGATCATCCGGTACACCGGGCGTGGCTCAAGGCCGCTGATCCGCTGGAAGCATCGATCGAGCGTGTCAAGCATCGCCTCAAGGACAGGTTGCTATCCGAGGAAGGGCTCTGACCGGTCCGCTAGGTAGTGGTCGATCCGCAGTCGCATCGACGGATGGATGTTCAGGCTGTCCAGCTCGCCAGTTGGTACCCAGCGGACTTCCTTGCTCTCGGTCCCGTCCTCGCGTGCGGCTCCCCCGACTTGGCGGGCCTTGAAGCAGATCGAGAACTGCTGGCGTACCTCGCCGTCGTCGTACTTCATGACGTGGTTCGGATCGGTGTAGAGGCCAACCAGTCCCGTGATCTCCACCTGGACACCGGTCTCTTCGAGCACTTCGCGCACGGCGGTGTCGGTGATGCGCTCCCCCGCGTCGTGGCCTCCGCCGGGTAGCGCCCATCGGTCGTTGTCGATCTTGTGGATCAGCAGCAGACGGTCCACGTCATCGCGCACACCTACGGTCACGGATGGAACGACGCTGTTCGCCTTCGGGGCGTCTGGGTCGTTGTTGTAGTCAATGCGGGCCATGATCGAACCTCACTTGGCGGTCTCCAGGGGCTTTCCGGCTTCCCACGTGCGGTCAAAGCTCGCCTGGTAGTGATCGAACATCCGACCGCCAGGTACGCGCTGCAGGTGCATCACGGGGTTGAACGGTGCGCCTGAGCCGTACACGTGCGGGTTGACCAGCATGGTCGTGTCGCTGCGATAGATCGAGTTGTACAAGATCGTGTCATGCAGCCGAACCTCGATACCTGGCGTACCGACTACCTTCGCGATGTAGCTCAACGTGATGCGAATACGGCCCGACAAGCCGTCAACGCCGATACCTTCCTCCTCGCTGCGGCGCTTCACCTCGGCTGAATCCGGATCACCGAACAACAGTCGCACCCGTACACCGTTGCTCGCTTTCTCGGCGAGTACGTCGGTGAAGTCCGGTCGGTTGTCGACCAAGAACAGTCCTGAGTAGACCAGGATGTCTATCGCGTCCGTCGCGTCGTCAACAATCCGGTGCCACATGTCGTGCGATACGGCTCCGCGATGCGGGTAGAGCTGCACGAACTCCGCGTTCGACGCGCCCTGCACGCGAGCATCGCTCGACAGCGACGGCCAGAGGCACGTTTCGTCCTGCTCCAGCAGAGCAGCGGCCTTCCATCGATGGCTACGGCAGCAAGGTCAATATCGTGGGGCAGCACTACCGCCGCAACCGGGAAGGCAGCGCGGCATCTCGTGATGCGCTGGAGGGCATGTTCGGTGATGCCGAGAACGGCTGAACGTGGATGTTTTCTGGCGGACGCACTCTGTCGGACCCCGGATAAACGAAATGCCCAGGTGCTTGACCTGGGCTGGTGCTCCCCCGGCTGGACTCGAACCAGCAACCCTTCGGTTAACAGCCGAATGCTCTGCCAATTGAGCTACGAGGGACTGCGTTGCCGCGCCGCGCGCTGCGGGTACTGACTATACATACCCGTCTCATCGCCCTGCACAGGGCCCTCCCAAGATCGGCAGGCTCCGGCTGGTGCGTCGACATGCCTACGTGTGGCCACCGGGACACCACACCAACTCTGGTGGACAATGGATAGCGGCAGGTCGACGACGAGGAGGCGGCATGGTGAAGTTCTTGCTAGGCGCGGCGGTCGGGTACGTGCTGGGGTCACGCGCGGGCCGCAGCCGGTACGAGCAGATCGTGCGCACCTACCGCAAGGTGGCCGACCACCCTGCCGTGCAGGGCGCGGCGGGCGTCGCCAGGGCGAAGATCGGCGAGCGGGTCCCGTTCGCCCAGAAACAGACCGCGCGGCAGCCGCAGGGGCAACCTCAGCACCAGCCCTGACAACGGCGGACGGCCACAACCGCTCCGAGGCGGGCGCCGCGCACGGCTTACCGCACGCGGGCGACGGCGAACACCCGGCGGAACGGGAACAACGTCGTCCCGTCGCTGCGCTGCGGATACGCCTCGCGAAGCCGCGGTGCGAGTTCGGTGCGGAACCGCTGCCATTCTTCGTCGTCGAGTGACGCTTTGACCGGCCGCAACGTCGTCCCGGTGAGCCACTCCAGCACCGGATCGTTCCCGGTAAGCCGCTGGATGTAGGTCGTCTCCCACGCGTCGATCTCACACCCAAGGTCGGCGAACAGCTCCGCATACGACGTGGCGTCCAGGATGTCGGTCGCCGGAGCGACCACCTCGGCCAGGATGTCCCGCCAGTGCGGCTCGTTCGCCAGGTCACGCACCAGGGTGTGTGACGGCTCGTCGACGTTGCGGGGCATCGCCACCGCCAGCCACGCACCCGGCGTGAGGGCGGTCACCCACTGGCGTAGCAGCTCGGTGTGGTCGGGCACCCAGTGCAATACGGCGTTGCAGATGACGACGTTGGTGTCGGGCTTGGGCGACCAGTCGCGGACGTCGCCGAGCCGGGCGTCGATGCCGCGTGCCTGCGCGTCGCGCACCATGTCCGCCGACGAGTCCCACGCCTCCAGCGCAGCGGACGGCCATCGCTGGGACAGCGCCTGCGTCAGGTGACCCGGCCCACAGCCGAGGTCGGCGACGCGGCGTGGCGAGCGCTCGTCGATGCGCACGATCAGCTCGAAGAACGGCCGGGACCGCAGGTCGGCGTAGCCGAGATACGCCTCGGGGTCCCATCTCATTCCGACTCTCCACGCAGCTGCTCGGCGGCTTCTCGCGCGATCTCGGCGGCGACGACGTCGTCAGTGCCCGGCTCCGGCCGCACCTGCAAGACCTCGGTCTGCGTGCCGGGAAGACGCCGCTGCACGAACCACGCCGCGCCGCCGGGCAGTTCCTTGCGGTACCGGGCGCGAATCGAGTCGGTCACCCGTTCGCGCACGATCGTGGGCAGCTTGCCGGGGCTTTTGAGGGCGAACCGCTTCGCGGGCAGGTCCGTGATGATCACCGATTCCCCCGCCTGCGCGGTTTCCTCGGCCTCGATGACGGCCAGCACATCGTTGTCCCACGTGGCCTTGCTGATCAGATGCCAGTCGACACGTCGCGTGCTGCCGGATTCCGGCAGCCACAGCCCGAACCGGGTGGCGACCAGGTGGCCTTGCGTGGCGGTCGCGGCGGCGAGGACGTGCTCGTTGTCGGCCAGCGTGCCGGGAAAGTCGTCCGGGAGTTCGTCCCCGATCAACCGCCGCAGCCATCCGAGCATCAGCTGAAGCCCCCAACGGCCTGCTCCCGCAGCGCCTTGCGGTACTGCTCCAGCGCGACCAGGTCACCGAACAGCCTGCGGTACTCGTCGCCGTCCTCCACCGGCGACACCCGCTGCAGCTTCGACTTCACCTCGGCGATCTGTCGCCCCACGAGGCTTTCCTGCACCACGGCCAGCTCGGTCGCCACGTAGTCGGCGTCGACCTCGCCGCGTGCGTGCAGCGGCTCCACCGCCAGCTCCGACAGCACCATCTGCACCGTGCCCGGCTTGGCCTGCTGGGTGGCGGCGTCGAGCAACGCGGGCCCGGCGAGCCCGGACGCGGTGCCGCCCGCGGCTTGTATCGCCCGATGCACCGCGACATACGCCGGGTGGGTGAAAGCTTCCTCCGGCAGCGCGTCGTAGGCGGGCCCGGCGAGCGCGGGCTCCTGCAGCGCCGCCTTGAGCACCTCGCGCTGCGCGCGCAGTCCGGGATCGCGGGGCGCGGGGCGTGGGAGGTCGCCGTCCGACGTCTCGCTGCGCTGCGGGGCGCGGCGCGGCGCCTTGGCGGCACTGCCCGACGTCTCGCGGACGCGGCGCACCACCATCGCCTCGTCCTGCCAGCCCGTCCAGAACGCCAGCTTGACCGCGTAACCGTCGCGCTTGGCCTCGTCCTTGATGCGCGCGACCAGCGGCACGGTGTCCTTGAGCGCGGCGACCTGGCCGTCGACCGAGTCGAGGTCGTAGGAGCGCAGCATCGTCTTGATGGCGAACTCGAACAGCGGAATGCGGCGCGCGACCAGGTCCCGCACCGCGGTGTCGCCCTTGGCCAGCCGCAGCTCGCACGGGTCCATGCCCTCGGGTGCGACGGCGATGTAGGTCTGCCCGGCGAACGTCTGGTCGCCCTCGAACGCCTTGAGCGCGGCCTTCTGGCCGGCCTCGTCACCGTCGAAGGTGAAGATAACCTCACCCCGGAAGGTGTCGTCGTCCATCATCAGCCGCCGCAGCACGGCCATGTGGTCGCTGCCGAAGGCCGTCCCGGACGACGCCACGGCCGTGGGTACCCCGGCGGCGTGCATCGCCATGACGTCGGTGTAGCCCTCGACGACGACCACCTGGTGCCGCTTGGCGATCTCCCGTTTGGCGAGGTCGAGGCCGAACAGCACCCGTGACTTGCTGTAGACGGGGCTGTCGCTGGTGTTGAGGTACTTCGCCTGGATCGGGTCGTCGTCGTAGAGGCGGCGCGCGCCGAAGCCCACGACGTCGCCAGCGAGGTCCTTGATCGGCCACAGCAGCCTGCGGTGGAACCGGTCGATCGGCTTGCCCCGGCTGCCTTCCTTGGCGAGCTGGGCCTTGTAGAGCTCGTTGATCTCGAAGCCCTTGCTGAGCAGGTGCTTCGTGAGGGTGTCCCAGCCGTCGGGTGCGTAGCCGCAGCCGAAGCGTTGCGCGGCGACCTGGTCGAAGCCGCGTTCCTTGAGGAAGTCGCGAGCGGGTCGCGCGGGTTCGGTGAGGAGCTGCTCGGCGTAGAACTCCTGCGCGGCGCGGTTCGCCTCGATCAGCCGGGCGCGGCTGCCTCGGTCGCGCTGCACGCTGGTGCCGCCGCCGGTGTAGGTGAGGGTGTAGCCGATCCGGTCGGCCAGCCGCTCCACCGACTCGACGAAGCCCAGGTGCTCGATGCGCATGATGAACTTGATGACGTCGCCGCCCTCACCACAGCCGAAGCAGTGGAAGGTGCCGTGCGTGGGCCGCACGTTCAGCGACGGCGTCTTCTCGTCGTGGAACGGGCAGAGCCCCTTCAGCGCTCCCCCGCCCGCACGCTTGAGCGCGACATACTCGCCCACGATGTCGTCGATCCGATTGCGCTCACGGACCTGCGCGATGTCGCTTTCCCGGATCAGCCCTGCCACGGTCGCCGAGTCTAGTCGTCGGCCAAACCGGGACCGGTCACGACCGGCCGTTGGGCTTCGTGCCCGGTGCTGGGCGGGTCGCTCGCGGATTGGACACGAAGGCTGTTGGTGTCTACAGTTTCGACACAAGCCGAACTGTTGACTACCACCGCGAGGAGCGTGACCGATGAAGATCAGCGTGGACGACGACCAGTGCGCCGCTAACGGCTCCTGCTTCGAGGTCGATCCCGATCTGTTCCCGCTCGACGACGAGGGCTACAGCGCGGTCGGCCAGGGCCGTGAGGTGCCCGCGGGCAAGGAGGACCTGGCGCAGCAGGGTGTCGACGCCTGCCCGATGGCGGCGTTGTTCGTCGAGTCGGAGTGAGCCGGACGGGCTGCGGCTGGTTTTCTCGCGGCCTAGCGCGCCCGGTGAGGTTGCTCTCCACCGCGAAGTCAGCATCCGCGCTCGGGTATGCACAGCCAGCCAGGCCCCGCACCCATCCGCCGTGTGTCCGGGCGGATCTGCCAACAACGCACCGGACCGACATCCGTATCAAACGTGGCTTGCCGCCGATACCGTCAAACTACCTACGTAGTCATTGGAACCGCTTCTGGCTCGCGAATGCTTCTGACGCTTATATCAAGGTGCGTCTGAGCGGAGGATCTCCCAATCACATGACATCTTTCTTTCCATCTTGATCACGTTGGGGGACTGGCAAACAAGGATAGCCGTCTACCGGTAGTTGAGGCGGTGGGACTGCAGCGGACCTTGGCCAGGGGCGATCCCACACGCCAGGGTCCGACTCGTCCTCGAGACTGGACAGCCCCACGATCAGAATCCCTCTCCAAGCGCAGCGACTAGCGTTTACAACGCGAAAACCACGGTTATAGTCGAGGCCTTTTAGCGTAGTACGAAATACAGGTGTCAGGATAGTGGCGTCGCAGCATCTCACGAATGACGACACGTTCATCGTACAAAACCGACCGGAGATCGAATGTCATATCGTCGATGTCCGCCACAAGATAGTTGATTACGTTGATGTATTGTCTGTTCTGCCCGACACTACCAGGATTATACAATATAAACGGAGGCTGCGAGATTTTGAACTGCCGGTGCGAGTGACCGATGACATAGTTGCATTCCAGGCTAATTGGCGTGTCGGCGAAGATATATTGATCCTTGATCGTGTGGCTAAACACGAACCCATTCAGCGTGTACGTGGACGGCAAATTCGATATAGCGTCTAGCCGATCGAACGTCTCGTAGCAGACACTAAAAAACTCTCGAGCGATCGAGTGGTTCCCGAAGTAGCGCCCCTGGAGAAAGTATTCCTCGTGGTTGCCACGTAACGACACGACGTTTGGCAAGGAGGCCACGAGGTCAGCGCATTCGTTACTCCACGGACCGTAATTGACGGTATCGCCCAAGCAAATGTAACCATCAACCGCACCCGCATCCGTGAGCATTCGCTCAATCGCGGGCAGGTTCCCGTGAACGTCGCTAAAGATCGCAAGTCTCATCTACATGCGCCTTACTTTCGACGCAACGAGGCTTCCATTATGCGTCAGCGCGTCGATCGAATCGTTCGAGACGACGAGCTCGTTCCAGTATCGCAGCAGTGCCTGTTCCTTGATCGAGAAGCTAGGCATCGCTCCGTGGCAGACGTAATCCGCGACCATTGCAGGCTCGTTGAATCCGCACAGCGCCCGCGCTGCGGTCGTTCCGGAGCAGCGCGCGTTGATCTCGAAGACGTAAGGACGACCGTCCCTGACGCGCAACTGCGCATTGCATGGCCCGAAAGGCTCCAGCGCGTTCATCAGTGTTTGTACCTCGCCTTCGATGATCTCGTCACGCACAGTGAAGCACTTGTACGTATCGCCATCTCTCAAAGTCCTGCGCATAACAATCACCCCGATGCACTGGCGATTGAGCGTGACCGAACCACAGGTGTACTCGTAACCGTCGATGTGCTCCTGAGCTATGAACATAGACGCGTCGTTACCCTGTTCGACAAACTTGTCCAGATCGCGCCGCGCGTGGATGATGTGGACGTCGCGTGACCTCGACCCACCTTGACGTTTCTTAAGCACGAACGGGTATGGAAGTGGATCGCCGTCACCGCTCTCCCACAAGGACATATCGACGGTCTTTGGTACGGAGACGCCGTAGTCACGAAGGGTCCGATATGTCAACAGCTTATTGTCACTGATGTCAACGACCCGAGGGGAGCTGACAATGGGAATCACGCCAGCGGAAATGAAACGCGTCGAAGCTCGGGCTAACACCCCCAGTTCAGTGTCGAGACCCGGGAAGAGCAACCGACAGTTTTCAGCTTTGCAGATCTCGAGGACCTTGTCGACAAATTCTCGATCGCTCCGCCGGGGAATGAGATATGATCGGTCGGCTGCGTACAACCCAGTTGCCAGCCGGTCACTGTCGAGAGCGACAACGTCATACTCAGCCCATTGGAGCGCCTTGATGATGCTCTGACCTACGCCACCGCCGGCGCCGGTGACAGCGATACAAACCTTCTCGCTCATCGCCCCTTCTTAATGTTCTACGTCTTCGTTGTACACGATTTCCGTCAGCGCTGTGCCCACCACCGTCACTCGGGATCGAACTGGTATGCTGAAATCAAAAATAGCCTGATCCGTTGATTTCCCGAAGACCTCACACTAGCCACCCCATAAATCGTCGCTCCTTTGGCGCTCACTAGCACAGAGGCAGATTTACCCCATGCGCGCTTTCCACCTACTATTTCATGCATTCGGCGCTCGGATCGATGCTAAAGCGACACAGACAGCGGTAGACGCTGCGATCGATCAGGAAACTACGTTATTCGACACTGCGGATGTTTACGGGTTTGGCCGGAGCGAGACACTGCAAGGAAAGGCCTTAGGGCCGCTGTATGAAGGGGTCATTGTTGCCACAAAGTTCGACATGGACATGCAGGGACTCAACGTACCGGATTGCGGTGCTCGCGGATCGGGACGCTGTATCGGGACAACTGTCGAAACGAGCTTGCGGCGACATGGCACTGACTGGATCGACCTTTACCAGCTCGCTACCAACGTGCACGCCCTGGAGTGAGAACCGACGCCCGACGACCAGGCAGAACTGGATGCTCTGACTACCGGCAGTCCAAAACGATACGGCATCCGCGCAGGTTAATGTGGGAGAGCAGCCCAGAACCGTGACGGTTCACAGACCCTTTCGTGGGCTTGCTCTGAGCTCTCGGGCGGCACCGGATCAGTTCAACTGCCACTCCGGCAACCGTCTGCGGCACACTCGAACCATGCTCGATGCTCTCGCCGACGAGTTCACCGCGCTGCGCGGCCAGCTCATCGCCGTCGCCTACCGACTCACCAGCACTCGCGCGGATGCCGAGGACGCCGTGCAGGAGGCGTGGCTGCGCTTATCCGCCCTCGACGACGACAAACGCGCCGAGATCAACGACCTCGCCGCGTGGCTGACCACCGTCGTCGGGCGCATCTGCCTGGACCGGCTCCGCTCGGCGGCGGTGCGGCGGGAGTCGTACTTCGGCCAGTGGCTGCCGGAGCCAATCGTCACCCCGCTCAGCACACCGCCGCGTGACGATCCGCTCGACGCCGTCGTCCGGGAGGACGACGTCCGCATGGCGGCGCTGATCGTGCTCGACCAGCTCTCGCCCGAACAGCGGGTCGCGTTCGTGCTGCACGACGCTTTCGACGTCCCGTTCGCCGAGATCGCCGACATTCTCGGCTGCACGCCCGCGACCGCCCGGCAGTACGCGTCCCGTGGGCGTAAGCACGTAGCAGACGCCGATCCGCCACCGCGCGCATCGCTGGAGGAACAACAGCAGGTGCTGCAGCGGCTGACCGACGCGCTGCTCGCCGGCGACGTCGCCACGGTGACCGAACTGCTGCACCCGGACGTCGTACTGATCGGTGACGCCAACGGCAAGGCCCGCACAGCGGTCCAGGTCATGGCAGGCCGCGACAAGATCGTGCGGTTCCTGTTCGGCCTCGCCCGGCGCTACGACCCCGAGGCGCTGGCCAGGTCAGTGCCGATGCTGGCCAATGGTGACCTAGCGAGCTTCCTCCCGCCTGACCCCGGCCATGGCTCCTACCGCCCGCTCGACGCACACCTACAGATGATCGCGCTCCGCGACGGCAAGATCTGCGCCATCTACGACCAGGCGAATCCGGACAAGCTCCGGACGGCGGGACTGCCGGTGGATGCCCCTCAGTGACTCCAGTGGAGCCTCTAAACGATGCCGACGATGGCGAAAGGCAGAAAGAGCAGCACAAGCGTCCCGACGCCGATGTAGCCCAGAACGAGACCGGCCACGGCCAGTCCCCTGCCCGCATAACCCTCGTTATCGGCACGGCTCAACGCCACGTGCCCGAAGATCACGGCCAAGATCGACCCCAGCCACCAAATCCACAGGATGCCGAGTACCAGCGACGCGACCGCGAAGCCGTCCGTCCGAGGCGGTGGTGGTGGCGGATAGTACGGGTACGGCTGTTGCGGCGGCTGGTATGGCTGCGGCTGGTACGGGTCGGTCACGCGCCACTCCCCATCGCGAGGTCACGGAATCGGTCGTTTCTCACTGTCGAAGACGCGGGATCCCGCCGCCATCGACCGTATGGGTAGACCACGGTAGCCGGTCGACCGACCCCACGTCGCCCCGACGTTGACGTCCAGCTGGATCAACTTTGATTGCGCACAACTTAATTGTGCGCAATGATGGTGGTGATGACATCGCAAGGTGGCGAGCTGGACCTGAACAAGCAGGTCTGCTTCGCCCTGTACCGGGCGTCGCGTGCGCTGACGCAGCTCTACCGCCCGCTGCTCGACGAGCTGGACCTCACCTACCCGCAGTACCTGGCGCTGCTGGTGCTGTGGGAGCGGGGGCCGATGACGGTCCGCGAGCTCGGCCACGTGCTCGACCTCGACTCCGGCACGCTCTCCCCCATGCTCAAGCGGCTCGCGACCCGTGGGGTCATCGAGCGCAAACGCAGCGAGGAGGACGAACGATCCGTCGTCGTCCACCTCACGGAGCGGGGCGACGCGCTGCGGGAGCAGGCCAGCGCCATCCCCGACCGCGTGGCGGGGTCGGCGGCACTCGACGTCGAACAGCTCACCGCCCTACGCGACAGTCTTGCCGCCCTCACCGATGCCGTCAACGCACGTCGAACCGCGACAAGGGGGAACCCCGAATGACCATGACCCGTGAGATCCGCCTCGCTTCCCGTCCGTCCGGATGGCCGGAGCAGGCGAACTTCGACCTGACCGAGACCGAGCTGCCCGCGCCCGCCGAGGGCGAGCTGCTGGTGCGCAACCTGTTCATGTCGGTCGATCCGTACATGCGGCCCAGGATGAACGACGTCAAGTCGTACGTCCCGCCGTTCCAGATCGGCGAGCCGCTCGATGGCGGCGCCGTCGGCGAGGTCGTCGAATCCACTGTGGACGGCTTCAAACCGGGCGACACCGTGCTGCACGGCCTCGGCTGGCGCGAGCACGCGCTCGTTCCCGCGAAGACTGCCCGCGTCGTGGAGCCGATCCCGGGCCTGCCGCTCTCGCTGTATCTCGGCGCGCTCGGCATGACCGGGCTGACGGCCTACGCCGGACTGCTCGACGTCGCAGGGTTTAAGCCGGGCGACACGGTGTTCGTGTCCGGCGCGGCGGGAGCGGTCGGCAGCATGGCCGGACAGCTCGCGCGACTCAAGGGCGCCAAGCGGGTGATCGGCAGCGCCGGGTCACCGGAGAAGGTCGCCTACGTGCGCGAGAAGGCCGGGGTCGACGCGGCGTTCAACTACCGCGACGGCAAGGTCAGCGACCTGCTCGCCGAGGCCGCGCCCGACGGCATCGACGTCTACTTTGACAACGTCGGCGGGGAGCACCTGGAAGCCGCGATCACGCACCTCAACACCTACGGCCGGGTGGCGCTGTGCGGGGCGATCAACCAGTACAACGCGACGTCCGCCGAACCGGGACCGCGCAACCTGTGGCTGGCGATCGGCAAGCGGCTGACGCTGCGCGGGTTTATCGTGCGCGACCACAACGACCGCTTCCGCGACATGGTGAACGAGGTCGGGCCGTGGCTGCGCAGCGGTGAGCTGGTGGCGGACGAGACCGTCGTCGACGGCCTGGACAACGCCGTGGACGCCTTCCTCGGCGTCCTCCGCGGCGACAACACGGGGAAGATGATCGTTCGGTTGGCGGAGTGAGTATGTCGTGAAGGGCATCTTCCCGGCGTCTGGTGCCAGGAAGATGCCCTTCACGGCACCGGCTGTGTGTGGATCTTGCGACGTCGTGGCGATATGGACCGCCGGAACGCCTCATGATCGTGGTGCTCGAGCCGTCAGGGCTGGGGGACGCGGCACGCCTCGCCGGACGTGAAGCCCTGCTCCACGATGCCGAGCGCACTGTTGACTCTGCCGCGCATGTTCTCCAGTCCTATGTGGTAGGTCAGCTCCACGACGCCGTCGCGTCCGAACTCGGCTTCCAGCTCGGCGACCTGCTCGTCCGTCACGCTGATCGGCGTCTCGGTCATCGCGTCGGCGTAGGCGATGGCCAGCCGTTCGGCGCGGCTGTATAGCGGGGAGTCGGCGTAGTTGTCGATGTGCTTGAGCCGATCGATGTCGAGCCCCTGGTGGCGCTGCAACATGGTGCCGAAGTCGATGCACCACTCGCAGCCCAGCCGCACCGCCGCCCGGTAGACGGCGAGGTCCCGGACGTTCGCCGGTAGCACCGTGCTAGCGCGCTGCACCATCAGTTCGTGGACGTTGCCCGCGAACATCAGCTTGCGGTGATTGGCCGCGACGGCGATCGGCTCCGGCACAGCCCCGTATCGCTTGCGCGCGAAGCGGTAGCTGAACTTGGTCAGCCAGCCGGCGTCGTTCGTGGCCACTGCGGGGATGCGCGGCATAGCGCACTCCTTGTCTCTCGTCGATGTCTGTCACCGGTATGACGAGACGGCGCGCTCGGGTGTGACAGCAGGGCGCACTGGCGCCGCGAGCAGTGACAGGCTACTCTTGAATCAAGAACCGAAATCTTGATTCAGAACGTAGGGTGCTCTCATGACAGTGGATGTTGGCGCGCTGATTGAGCGCGCCCGTGTGTCTGCGGGTCTCAGCCAGCGCGCCCTCGCGGAGGCAACCGGTATCTCCCAACCCACCTTGTCGCGGATCATTTCCGGCGACCGAGCGGCGAAGCTGCCAGAGGTCGTCGCGATCGCCTGGGCCACAGGCCATACAGTCGCCCAGCTCACCGGAGTCAGCACGGTGTCAGACCGAGCGCAATGCGCAGCACGAGCCACCAATAACTGCGGCATGGAAGGAATGCGCGAGGCGCTACTGCACTTCTTGGAACTAAACGATTACCTAGATGACCAGGCGATCCCCGCCACAGTCTAGTCAGGTCAGCCTGTGAACACCGAAGCCGAAGGCCGTACCGCAGCCATCCAGTTCCGCCGCAACAATCACCTCGGGGTGCAACCGTTGGGCGACCTTGTGGCCGTCATCGAGCAAGCGACCGGAGTCGACGTGGCGGTACTCGACGCGGGACCCGATGAGCACGGCCTGACTATGCGGGACAGGAGGCGCGGCGCCGTGTTCATCGGAGTCGCGCGCACCCGGAAGCCGATGCGGCAACGCAGCACGCTCGCCCACGAACTCGGTCACGTCTTGTTTGGGGATTGGGCGGACAACAACGCGGGAAACTGGAGTTCCCGAAACCCTGCGGAGATTCGAGCCGACGCCTTTGCGCGACACCTACTCATACCCATCGAAGGCTTGCGTGAGTTCCTCGGAAACCAAACGCTACGCGCCCAATCGTCTCTCTCTGCGATCGTTCAGCGATTCCTCGTATCGCCGAAAATCGCGGCCATCGCACTCCACCAAGCTGGATACATCGACGCGCCCACTAAGCAGGACTGGATGGCGCTGACCACGCCACTATTGGCTGCCCGGTTCGGGTGGACCGACCAGTACCGGGCCTTGCAGGCTGACTCTAACCAACAGCGAGCACCGCAGCAGTTACTCGCCCGTGCGATCAGAGGTTATGCGGAGGGAGCGCTCTCGGCGCAAGCCATCGCCACGTTACGCGGCATACCCCTGGAAGCCGCTAAGGCTGATCTCAGCGAGGCTGGTGTCGTGCCTACCGAGCGACCAATCGCTTGGGCTGATCCCACTGAACTACCCGATGTGGAGGTAGATCTAGCAGCGCTGGACGCGGACCTCAACGCGCCGGATGACGTCGATGAGCAGACGGAGGCGGAAAGGCAAGCCGAATGACGCACCGGCCGATCATCGATGCCGGTCCCGGCTTGAACTTTCTGTCGATCAACAAGGAGCGCCTGCTCATTGGCGTGCTCGGACCACTCAGCGCCCCAGAAACCGTGCGAGACGAGGTGCTCTTGAAGTCTCAGCGCGACGAACGTTTCCGCGCCGCAGCGGCAGTCTGGAAGAAGCTAACACCCCGTTGGATGCGAGTACTTCCTGACGCCCCGACACCCGAACTCGCGACTGTCATCCACCGCATCACGCGACAACCAATGGATCAACGGCTCAAGCAGCCTAAGGACCTGGGCGAAACCATGGTCATCGCGCACGCGGTCGTTGCCGCCGAAGCAGGTGAGACAGTGACGGTCCTCATCGATGACGAACACGGAGCGCGGACGGCCACCTCCGAGATTGGCCGACTCGATCGGCTTCGAACAGCAGGCCACACGATGGGGTCCATTCGGCTGGTGAACACGCTGACAGTTCTGGAACGCGCGGCCGGCGGGCAGCACATCCCGGACAAGGCCACGATGCAAAGCATCTACAAACGGCTGCGTAGCCTCGATGACGCGCTCCCGCCGATTGGGAGGACTGGTCTCCTCTCGCCCACACGTTGGTCCTGAGCAATCGCGGCGTATGGCGGCTGGCACGATCGCAGCGACCCCAACACGTCTGAAAGACAACCATGACGGCCCGAATGCCGAACACAGAGTCGGGAATGTGGGACACAGCGTCCTGAACGTCGAATACAACGTCCTGAGTGTCGGACACAGCGGCGTGAGTGCAGGACACAGCGTCCTGAGTGTCGGACACGGTGGCGGGTCAGGTTGGGTCGGTCACTCGCGCTAGGAAGTAGACGGCGCCGGTGGTGGCGTGGCGGACGAGCAGCAGGAACGGGCGGTCGACGACGAACGACACCGGCTCCTCCACGGTCACCGAGGTCAGGCGGATCATCATCGCGGTGGCGGCGGCGCCTTCGAGACCGTCCTCGTCGACTTTGAGGACGGCCTCATGCAGCGCGTCGGAGACGAGCAGCCGAGGGTCGTCGGAGAGACCACTGAGGTCGGCGGCTGGGGTGAACAGCTCGGACACACCCAGTTCGTCGAGTGCGCTGGTCAGCGAAACGTTCATGCCGACGTCGACGTGTGGCATCCGCAGCGATACCCGCCGCGTGCGGACGGAGTCGAGAAGTCCAGCCAATGTGTCGGCATCGAGCGTGGCCTCAGCGGCGGGCATGTCCGCGGCGATCGCGGCCCCAGGCGCGTCGGCCTCTGCGGGGACGGAGGCGCTAGCGGCATCGGAGGCGTCAGCAACATCAGGGGCAGCGGCGGCCGGGTAGGCGTCCGGGAGCAGGATCACCGCCTGTACGCCGCCCGTGGCGGGCAGGACCGCCGCGCGCCAGCCGTCGGCTGCGGCGTAGCCGAGCTGCTCGACCTGGCGCATCATCGGCACCGTGCGGTCGCCGCCGGGCGTGTGAAACACGCCGTCGGTGGTGTGCGCGGGTGCGAACGGGTTCCGCCACGCCACCTTGAGATAGAGCGCGTTGACCAGGCTAGCGACAGTGTCCACGGTGACCGCGCCTTCGGGCACCAGCTCGGGGATCAGGTCCCGGGTGGTCTGGGCGACGTCGGCGTTGATGGCCGCTCGCGCGCCCTCGGGGTCGGTGACGAACGGGGCGTAGGCCAGCCGCGCACCTGGCCAGCCCGCCAGGTCGGCGCCGAAGTCCTCGTTGATCCGCAACTGGTCCCACGCCCACAGCGTGTTGGACACCGCGAGCACCGGTTTCTCGCCGTCCGGGTCAGCATCGGACGCCCGATCCTCGACGTCCTCATCGGGGCCCAGAGACTGGGCGGTGTCAGGTGGCTGACCGGGGCGTAGCGACTGGCCGCCGCCGGACGCGGAGCCCGCGCCGCCCGCACCATCCAGCACGGCAGCGTCGGCGAGTAGCTCGATCTGCTTGGCGATGTCCGGCTCGTCCCCGCTGAGCAGCGCGCGCAGCTCCTCGGCCGTGTTGCCGCGCGCCGCTTGGTACGCGAGCCCAAGGGCGCTGGCGATCGAGTACGGCGAGAAGCAGGTGTTGCCGCCGTCCGAGGCGAGCACCCGATGCAGCACCAGACAGAACCGCAGGTGCTGTCGCCGCGCGGTGACCTCAGCCATGGCGACCAGTGTGCCAGGCATGCCACGCGACGGCTTGAGCGTCGGTCAGCGACGCGACCTGATCGATCACCACGCGGGTGCGTCCCGCGTCGTCGGCCGCCGCGTGCCAAGCGGGTTGCAACTGCCGGTCCAGCGCGTCCGGCGCGCGCCTGAGCAGCACCTCGACCAGCTCCGCGAGCAGCTGTCGCTGTCCTTCTTGGACGGCGAGCCTGCGCCGGTCGCTCATGACGTACCGGAGCGCGAGCGCCTTGAGCAGCGCGACCTCCGCCGCCACCCGATCGGGGACGACGAGCCGCGCCGCGTACCGGGTGAGCGGACCGTCGCCGTAACGCGACCGCGTCTCGGTCACCGCTGCCGTGGCGAAACGGCCGACCAGCTCGCTGGTGAGTCGCTTCAGCCCGACCAGCGCGCCGAGCGAGAAATCGTAGTCCGGCACCGCCAGCTCGGCGACGGCGGGCACCGACAGCAGCTCCTGCGCTGCGGCTTCCAATGTGGACACCGCTAGCGGTGAGAAGTGTTTCGCCGCGAGGTCGGCCAGCGCCGCACGCTCGGTGACGTCGGTGAGCACGTGCAATGAGATGCGACCGGACAGCACGGCGTCCTCGACGTCGTGCACCGAGTAGGCGACGTCGTCCGACCAGTCCATGATGCTGGCCTCGAGACACATCTGCCCGTCCGGGGCGCCGTCGCGCATCCAGCGGAACACCGGCAGGTCGTCGTCGTACGCGCCGAACTTGGTCGTGCCCGCGCTGCGCTGCCACGGGTATTTGGTGGTGGCGTCGAGACACGCCCTGGTGAGGTTGAGTCCGCTGGCGAGGTCGTCGCCGGGTACGGCTTTTGGTTCAAGGCGTGTCAGGATTCGGAGCGTCTGGGCGTTGCCCTCGTAGCCGCCGCAGTGCTGCGCGAGCGCGTCGAGGGCCTTCTCGCCGTTGTGCCCGAACGGCGGGTGCCCGATGTCGTGCGCGAGCCCCGCGGTGTCGACGAGGTCGGGATCGGCGCCGAGCGACTCGGCGATGTTGCGCCCGATCTGGGCGACCTCGAGCGAATGGGTGAGCCGGGTCCTCGGCACACCGGACACCTCAGCGCCCTCCCCTGGCCCGACGACCTGCGTCTTGCCGGCGAGCCTGCGCAGCGCGGCCGAGTGCAGCACCCGCGCGCGATCGCGGGCGAAGGGTGAGCGGTCGTCGCCGCCGCTCCGGGTGTTCTTCGGCGGCTCGGCGATGCGGCGCTCGCGATCGTGGTCGTTGTAGGTCATCGCGACAAGGCTATGCCGAATCGGCGACAGTTCCGAGTTCTCGCCGAATGTCACCTCACCCTCACCGGTTGTCACACTCCGTGATCACATCCGCCCCATGTGGCAGATTCCGCCGTCGGCCAAGCTGCGATAACGTCCGGTAATCGATATCTGACTTGACATTTTCCTGGTTCCGTTAGGTTAAGGCGGCCGCATGAAGTTCATCCTCGACACTGATGTGTCACCCAAGCTATGCGCGTACCTGCAGGACGCGGATCACGACGCCGTGCACATCGACACGGTCCTCGCTGAGGGCGACTACCCCTCCCTGATCGCCGCGGCGGGCGAGCAAGGCCGCGTGGTGATCTCCCGAGATCCCCTACTCGACTTCAAGCGCCGCAACAGCCCGTACCCGGACCTTCCCCTGTTCATTCTGGAGGACGTCTCGGACGACCCGGATGTACTCGGCCCTTACCTGTGCGCCGCGCTGACGCCGAGCGCACAGTCGTTCATCGCCCAGGGCACGGTCACCTACTTGCAGCGCTCAAGCATCACGTTCACGGACGTCGTGCTGACGCCGACCAGCGACCGCCTCTAGCCAAGCCCGGTCGAGCCAGCATCCTCGGCCGAAGCGCGGGCGACCCGGTAGAACAGCAGTGCCTTGGTCTCGCGCCAGATGTAGCGCACCTGCGTCTCGCGGGTCATCACAGCCGGGCCGCTCCGAGTCGGCGACGTCCAGGCGTCCAGCCCCGCGTCCTTCGCCATCGTCCGCGCGCGCAACGAGTGCCACGGATCGCTGACCACGACCGCCGACTCCAACCCCCGTTCGCGAGCCTCGACGCCGACGGCCTCGATGCTGCCGAGGGTGTCCGACCCCTCGCCGATCGCGATCGTCGCCGACGCGGGCACGCCGTGATTCCGCAGCCACCGCGCCCCGGCCTCGGCCTCGGTGTACGCGTCGCCGTCCCGGCTGCCGCCGGTCGTCACGATGTACCGCGCGACGCCATCGTTGTAGAGGTCGCGCGCGTGCTCCAGCCGCCAGCGAAAGATGTCCGACGGTGTGCCGTTGTACTGCGCGGCACCCAGCACCACGATCAGATCCGCTGGCGAGCGATCATCAACACGCGCCACCTGCCAGATCCGGAACGCCGTACCCGTGACGAGCACCAAGCCCACCACGACGCCACCGACGACGGCGCGCAAAAACCAACGCCGGAAGCGGGGTCCCCTCGACTCAGCGATCACCACGCCATCTTCCCGCACCCTCCTCGGACGGCGTAGCTGGGTCGGCCGACCGGATCAGCAGCCGACGAGCCGCGCGGCGAGGTAGCTTTCCAGCTGGTCGATCGCGACGCGCTCCTGGTTCATCGTGTCCCGCTCCCGCACCGTCACGGCGTAGTCGTCCAGCGAGTCGAAGTCGATCGTGACGCAGAACGGCGTGCCGATCTCGTCGTGACGACGGTAGCGGCGACCGATCGCGCCGGAGTCGTCGAAGTCGACGTTCCAGTTCTTGCGCAGCGTGGTCGCGATGTCGCGGGCCTTCGGCGACAGGTCGGCGTTGCGCGACAGCGGCAGCACCGCCACCTTCACCGGCGCGAGCCTGCGGTCCAGCTTGAGCACGACGCGCTTGTCGACGCCGCCCTTGGCGTTGGGCGCCTCGTCCTCGGTGTAGGCGTCGAGCAGGAACGCCATCATCGGACGTCCCACACCCGCTGCCGGTTCGATCACGAACGGCCGGTACCGCTCCCCGGTCGACTGGTCGAAATAGGACAGATCAACACCGGAGTGGTTGGAGTGCGTGGTCAGGTCGAAGTCCGTGCGGTTGGCGATGCCCTCCAGCTCGCCCCACTCCTGGCCCGACGAGAACTGGAAACGGTACTCGATGTCGACGGTGCGCTTCGAGTAGTGCGACAGCTTTTCCTTCGGGTGCTCGTAGTGGCGCAGGTTGTCCTTTGCGATTCCGAGGTCGGTGTACCACTTGGTGCGCTCGTCGATCCAGTACTGGTGCCAGGACTCGTCCTCGCCCGGCTCGACGAAGAACTCCATCTCCATCTGCTCGAACTCGCGGGTGCGGAAGATGAAGTTGCCCGGCGTGATCTCGTTGCGGAACGACTTGCCGATCTGGCCGATGCCGAACGGCGGCTTCTTCCGCGACGACGTCAGCACGTTGGAGAAGTTGATGAAGATGCCCTGCGCGGTCTCCGGCCGCAGGTAGTGCAGCCCCTCTTCGGACTCGACCGGGCCGAGGTAGGTCTTGAGCAGGCCGTTGAACTCGCGCGGCTCGGTGTACTCGCCGCGCGTGCCGCAGTTCGGGCACGGCACGTCGCCGAGGTGGCCCTCGTCCGCCTCCTTGCCGGTGCGCTCGGCGTACTCCTCGGCGAGCTGGTCGGCACGCCAGCGGCGGTGACACGACAGGCACTCGATCAGCGGGTCGACGAACGCCTCGACGTGGCCGGACGCCACCCACACATCGCGCGGCAGGATCACCGACGAGTCCAGGCCGACGACGTCGTCGCGGCCTTGGATCATGTGCTTCCACCACTGCCGCTTGATGTTGTCCTTCAGCTCGACGCCGAGCGGTCCGTAGTCCCAAGCCGAGCGGGTACCGCCGTAGATCTCCCCGCACGGGAAGACGAAGCCACGTCGCTTGCACAGGCTGACAACGGTCTCGATTCTGTCGGTCGCCACGGAAGGACTCTCCGGATGTGTGAGTACTGGGGTTTCTGAATGCTCAAGCGTAGCCCGGGCGGGTGCGACCCGAGTGGGCGGCTCGCGCCCTCACTCACAGTAACGCCTCGCGGCGCGGTCGACGTCGGCGACTACCATGACACCATGGCGCCGGCCTTGGGAGACACCGCGAGCAACACGGAACCATCACACTCACCGGATCGGTCCGTGACGCCCGTCCCAGTGCCGCCGACGGGTACGCTCGCGGAGGCGGGCGAGCTGCTGCGGGCGCTGGCGGCCCCAGTGCGGATCGCGATCGTGCTGCAGCTGCGCTCGGGCGAGCGTTGCGTGCACGAGCTGGTCGAGGGCCTCGGCGTCGCGCAGCCGCTCATCAGCCAGCACCTGCGGGTGCTCAAGGCGGCGCGCGTGGTGCGAGGACAGCGGCGCGGCAGGGAAGTCGTCTACCGGCTCGCCGACGACCACCTCGCCCACATCGTCGCCGACGCCGTCGCGCACGTAGCCGAGATGGAGGAGGACCAACGTCCATGACAAGCGCCGGGTCACGCACGGAGACCAGCGCGCCGGTTCCCGGCCGCAGAGCGACGAAGCAACGCGCTGCCGTCGTCGAGCTGCTCAACGAGATCGACGACTTCCGCTCCGCCCAGGAGCTGCACGACGAGCTGCGCAAACGCGGCGACGCGATCGGCCTGACCACCGTGTACCGGACGTTGCAGTCACTGTCGGACGCCGGGGTGATCGACGTCCTGCGCACCGAGTCCGGCGAGGCGGTCTACCGGCGCTGCTCGGATCACCACCACCATCACCTGGTCTGCCGGGAGTGCGGCTACACCGTGGAGATCGAGGGGCCAGCCGTGGAGCGCTGGGCCGACAAGATCGCCACCAGCAACGGGTTCTCGAACATCAGCCACACCGTGGAGATCGTCGGGACGTGCTCGACCTGCGCGGCGGGTTGACGGACGAGTCCGGTGTCGTTGCCGGGCAGTGTCGGACCTCCGTGGGATACTGACCACTGAGTGAGGAGGTCGTAGCGATGACTGCCCTTCCCGAGCCGGAATGGGCTCACCTAGTGGGACAGGACCGGCTGATGACCGTCGACGAGTATGCCGCGCTGGGGGAAACCAAGTCCGGCTATACCGAGTTAATCGAAGGCCGGATCATGATGTCGCCGAGTCCCGCGCCGAAGCACAACATCGCCCTGGGTGAGCTGTTCATACAGCTCAGGGGGCAAGTGCCCGCACACCTGCGCGTCATCCAAGACGTCGACGTCGATCTCGAGTTGGTGGCGGCCGATCAACCCGGATTCTCCCGCCGGCCCGACCTCGTCGTCGTGGAAAGTGAGGCTGTCGAGCGGGTGGAACGCGAAGGCGGCATGCTTCGGGCAGCCGAGGTCGTCGTCGTGATCGAGGTCGTCTCCCCTGGCTCGCGCCGCATCGACTACAAGGACAAGCACGGCGAGTACGCCGACGCGGGCATCCCGCACTACTGGATCGTCGACCTGGACGAGCCAGCCTCGGTCGTTGCTTGCCACCTCGCCGGTGTCCTTGGCTACCAGGATGCTCCCGATGTCACCGGCGTGTTCGCGGTCCAGGAGCCGTTCCCGGTCGAGCTAGACCTTCGTCGACTGCGCTGACGGACGACTACTGCTGCTCGACGTCGGCCATACCGAGCAGGTCCGAACGCAGCTGCGACGCGGTGGAGACCACCAGCATCAGCAGCGTGCCCAGCGGCGTCTCCTCCAGCCCGTCGGCCGGGAAGGCGTAGCGCAGCGTGACGTCCAGCCCGGTCTCGGTGTGGACAACACCGAGGGTGCCGAACAGTCCCTGACCAGCGCGTTCGGCCGCCGACGCCGCCAGCGAGGGGTCGTCGGGCAGATCCCACGCGACGACGCAGGTCAGGCTCAGCACGGTCAGGCCCTCCGCGAGCCGCACCGCCTGCACGGCGCAGGGGACGTCGGAGTGCCGGAAGGTCAGCGCGCCGTCGTCGTCGACGTGCACCTCGATGTAGCGCTCCAACGCCTCCTTGGCGTTCGCCAGCAGCTCGGCGGTGTGGGTGGCCTCGGTACTCATCATTGACTCTCTTCCACGGCGTCACGGGCGGCCCCGAAGCGTCGATCGCGCTTGGCGTACTCCAGGCAGGCCTGCCAGAGATGGGTGCGGTCGAAGTCGGGGAACAGCGTGTCCTGGAAGACGAACTCGGCATACGCCGACTGCCACAGCAGGAAGTTCGACGTCCGCTGCTCACCGGACGGCCGCAGGAACAGGTCCACGTCCGGCATCTCCGGCTGGTACAGGTACTTCGCGATGGTGCGCTCGTTCACCTTCGCCGGGTTGATCTCGCCTGCCGCCGCGAGCTCCGCGATGCGGCGCGCGGCGTCACCGATCTCCGCACGACCACCGTAGTTCACGCACATGGTCATGTTCAGCTTCGTGTTGTGCTTGGTCTTCTCCTCGGCCGCCTGCAGCTCCTTGATGACGCTGCGCCACAGCTTGGGACGACGTCCCGCCCAGCGGATCCGCACCCCGATCGAGCCGAGGTAATCGACCTGGCGGCGAATGGTGTCGCGGTTGAAGCCCATCAGGAAGCGCACCTCCTCGGGGCTGCGCTTCCAGTTCTCGGTGGAGAACGCGTAAACCGACAGCCACTTCACGCCCAGCTCGACCGCGCCGCTAGCGACGTCGATCATGACGGCCTCGCCCCGCTTGTGACCCTCGATGCGCGGCAGTCCCCGCTGGTTGGCCCAGCGGCCGTTGCCGTCCATCACCAGGGCGACGTGACGCGGCAGGAACTCGGCGGGGATGTCCGGCGGTCGCGCACCGGACGGGTGGGGGTCCGGTGCGTTGATCGTGCCGGGCGTGCCCGGGTCGTGACGGCTACGCCGCACTGTTTCAGCCTCCGCTCGCTGCCTCACTCGCTGCTTCGGTGCCCAGGGTCCCCTGCCACACGCGCCGCTCAACCAGCGGAAGTGAGCGTAACTGACGCTCCAGATGCCACTGCAGGTGCGCGGCGACCAGGCCACTCGCATCGCGTCGAGTACCCTGCGCCGTCGCGTCCGCCGTGTCCCAGTCGCCGTGCAGCAGCGCCCCGAGCAGGCCGATCACCTCGGGGGCGGGGCTGACCGCGCCCGCGGGCTTGCACCGCGCGCACACCAGCCCGCCCGCCTGCACGCTGAACGCCGAGTGCGGGCCGGGAAGCCCGCAACGGGCGCACTCCGACACGGCGGGCGCCCACCCCGCGAACGCCATCGCGCGCAGCAGGAAGGCGTCCAGCACCAACGAGGAATCCCGCTGCCCGTCCGCGAGCGCCCGCAGCGCGCCGACGACCAACAGATACAGCCGCAGCGCCGGTTCGCCCTCCTCCGCGGCGAGCCGGTCGGCGGTCTCGGCGATCGCGCTGGCCGACGTGTAGCGCTGGTAGTCCGACACGATGCCGACCGCGAAGGCGTCCACGGTCGTGACCTGGGTGATGACGTCCAGCGTGCGGCCAGGGTAGAACTGCGCGTCGACGTGGCCGAACGGCTCCAGCCGCGCGCCGAACCGCGAGGTCGTGCGGCGCACGCCCTTGGCGACGGCACGTAGCTTGCCATGCTTGCGCGTCAGCAGCGTGATGATGCGATCAGCTTCACCGAGCTTGTGCACGCGCAGCACCACACCGGTGTCGCGATACAGATGGGCCACGCCCCGATCATCCCACTCCGTCGGGTGTCAGGGGCGCTGGCCACGCGGTGTGGACAACGGTGGCGAGTCGATCGGACCGCCGTGGTGTGGAGTGTGAGCAGTTGTGGTCGTCCTGGCGACCACAACTGCTCACACTCCACTCGGGAACGGCACGGCGAGGCTGTGCGGCACGTCGGGACAAGGCGACGTCGTCAGATGACGGGCTTGCCGGTGCGCAGGCGCCTGCGGGTGTCCCACCACACCAGGTTGAGCGGGAACTCCCGCAGCACCCGTGGCAGGAACCGGTTCACCAGCCGGATCGCGCGCAACAACGCGTCGAACCGGCGCTGCCTGCGCTCGTCCCAGCGCAGGCCCATCGCCTCACGGAACGGTGGGTGCAGAAATCCGGTGGTGATGAACTCGCCGAACCCACCCAGTAGCCAGGCCACCGGACGTCCGTAGAACCGCAGCCGCGCGATGCCGAGCAGGTACTCGCGGGTGGGCTCATCGACGTCGATCAGCTCGGTGCCCTTGGCCCAGTACTCCTCGAACGCCGCGAGGTCGGCGGGCCAGGCGTCCTCCCGCACCTGCAGCGTCGTGCCCAGGCGTTTGCCGTCCCTATACAGCGTCTCGGCGGTGGCTTCGTCGAGCTCGCCGACGAACGCGCGATAGGTGTCCTCGACGCCCCGGTAGAGACAGGCCGCCACCCAGAGTTGCAGCTCGGGGTCGAAGGCGTTGTAGGGCACTTCGGCGTCCGGCGCTGAGCGCACGTGCGCGTGGACGCCGTCGATCTGTTTGCGCAGCGCACGACGTTCCTCGTCGGTGCCGCGCATCGCGGTCATGAGGTAGGCCAGGGTGGTGCGGGTGCGCTTGATCGGGTGTTCCCAGATGTTGCCCGTGGCCACGGGGCTGTACATCACGCCGTGCCCCACCGGCTTGCGGGCGAGCTGCATGATCACGTTGGCGCCACCCGCGAGGAGCGACGCGCCGTGGATCTCGTCACCCAAGGCACTCCCCGCGCTGGTCTGTTGGGAACGGCGCACCACGGCTCACCACACCTTCGTCATTGTTGACTAACTGCCAACAACAATGGCAAGGCGCGGTGGCGCTGTCAACCTAGCGGCGAGGCGATGGACGTCAGAAGCCGAGGCGGCGGAGCTGCTTCGGGTCGCGCTGCCAGTCCTTGGCGATCTTGACGTGCAGGTCGAGGTAGATCTTCGTGCCCAGCAGGTTCTCGATCTGCTTGCGCGCCTGCGTGCCGACCTGCTTGAGCCGCTGCCCCTTGTGCCCGAGGACGATGCCCTTCTGGCTGGGCCGCTCCACGTAGAGGAACGCGTGGACGTCGAGCAGATCGTCGCGGCCTTCGCGCGGCAGCATCTCTTCGATCGTCACCGCGAGCGAATGCGGCAACTCGTCCCGCACGCCCTCCAGCGCCGCCTCGCGGATCAGCTCCGCGACCAGCGTCTGCTCCGGCTCGTCGGTCAGCTCCCCGCCCGGATACAGCTCCGGCCCCTCGGGTAGCCGCTTGACCAGCAAGTCGGCGAGGACGTCGAGCTGGAAGCCGTCCTTGGCCGATACCGGCACGATCTCGGCGAAGTCGAGCAGGTCCTGCATCGCCACGAGCTGCGCGGCGACCTGGTCGCGCGGCGCGAGGTCGGTCTTGGTGACAATGCCGATCACCGGCGTGCGTTTGGCGACCTTGCGCAGCTCACCGGCGATGTAGCGGTCACCGGGCCCGATCTTCTCGTCGGCCGGCACGCACAGCCCAACGACGTCGACCTCGGACCACGTCGCGTACACCAGGTCGTTGAGCCGCTGACCGAGCAACGTCCTCGGCCGATGCAGACCCGGCGTGTCCACGATGATGAGCTGCGAATCGGGGCGGTGCACGATGCCCCGGATGGCGTGCCGGGTGGTCTGCGGCTTGCTGGATGTGATCGCGACCTTGCTGCCGACCAGCGCGTTCGTCAGCGTCGACTTGCCCGCGTTGGGCCTGCCGACGAAGCACGCGAAGCCGGACCGATGCGGCTCGCTCACCCGATGACCTCGGTGACCGTGCCGCGCGCGTCGGCGACGTAGATCGGTGCCTTCTCGGCGAGGTCACGCACCGCGCGCACCGACGTCTGATCGACGTCGCCATCGGTGACGACGGCCGCCGCCTCGATCCCCTCCGCGCCGCTGGACACGGCGGCGGCGATCGCGGCCTGCAATGCCGTCAGGGACAACGACGGCAGCGAGACCGTGGCGGCGGCGTAGGTCCTGCCGTCGGTGTCGCGCACCGCGGCGCCCTCGGCGGCCTGCGTGCGGGCGCGGGACGACCGCGCCAGCGTCACGATCTTGGCATCCTCGTCGTCCAGCTGGATCTGCTCCGGCATCCGCAACGCTCCTACTCGTCTCACTCGCCACGGTCGATGTGGTCAGTGGGCTGCGACCCGTTCCCCGTGACACCGTTGGCCGCGAGGCTCACCTCGGGGGCTTCCGGACGCACCACCACGGTGCTGATCCGCATGCGGCCCCTGCGGTCCTTGCCGCCCTCCGCGTGCAGCCGCAGGCCAGAGACCTCGGCTTCCGCACCCGGCAACGGGACTCTACCCAGCCGCTGCGCGAGGAGCCCCACCACGGTCTCCACATCGTGTTCGCTGAAGTCGACGCCGTACAACTCGCCCAAGTCGTCCACGCCGAGCCGCGCCGAGACGCGCACCGCGTCCTCGTCGAGGTACTCCACCGGTGGCCGTTCCTCGAGGTCGGACTCGTCGGTGATCTCGCCCACGATCTCCTCGATGATGTCCTCGATGGTGAGCAGGCCAGCCGTGCCGCCGTACTCGTCGACAGCGATGGCGACGTGGTTGCGCGAGACCTGCATCGCCCGCAGCAGCGCGTCGAGGCGCTTCGAGTCGGGCACGAACGTGGCCGAATTCATCACCTCGGCGACCTGGCGCGCGTCACCGCCAGGCACCATGCTGGCGCTGACGAGGTCCTTGATGTTGACGATGCCGACGATGTCGTCGACGTTCTCCCCGATCACAGGCAGCCGGCTGAACCCGCTGCGCAGCGACAACGCCAGCGCCTGCCGCACGGTCTTGGTGCGCTCGATCCAGACGATCTCGGTGCGCGGCACCATCACCTCGCGGGCCACGGTGTCGCCCAGCTCGAACACCGAATGGATCATCTCGCGTTCGGAGTCCTCGACGACGCCACGTTCCTGCGCGAGGTCAACCAGCTCGCGGACCTCGACCTCGGTGGTGAACGGACCCTGCCGGAAGCCCTTCCCTGGGGTGATGGCGTTACCCAGCACGATCAGCAGCCTGCTCAGCGGGCCGAGCAGGAACCCGAGCACCCGCACCGGCCCCGCGACGGCCAGACCAACCCAGTACGGATGCTGCCTGCCGATGGTGCGGGGACCGACGCCGACCAGCACGTAGCTAACGACGAGCATCACGCCCGCCGAGGTGACCACGGCGAGCCACTCCGGGTCGATCCAGCGCAGCATCACCACGGTGAGCAGCACCGTCGCGGTGAGCTCGCAGCCGAGGCGCAGGAGCAACAACAGGTTGATGTGCCTGCTGCGCTCCTCGACGACGGCGGAGAGCTGACGCGAACCGGCGGTGCCCGAGCGAACCAGCCCGGCGACTCGGGCCCGGGAGACGGCGCTGATGGCGGCGTCCGCCGCCGCGAACAGTCCGCCCGCCAGCACGAGAGTCACCGCCAGTACCACGAGTACCGCGGAATTGGTCATGATGCCGCCGGGCTCAACTCTCAGCCGAGCCGCGAGGCTCGTCGAGGCCCACGATGCCTAGCAGCCGCTCGTCGGCGCTGCGCTGCGCGTTCCTGCGCCGCGCGTGGACGATGGCGTCGGCGTAGTCGTCAAGGATGCGTTGCTGCAACCCGAACATCTCGCGCTCCTCCTCCGGCTCGGCATGATCATAACCGAGCAGGTGCAGCACGCCGTGCACGGTGAGCAGGTGCAGTTCGTCCAGCAGCGCATGTCCCGCCTGTTTCGCCTGGTCCTTGGCGAACGCTGGGCACAGCACGATGTCACCGAGCAGCGCTGGCGACGGCTCAGGGGCGTCCGGCCTGCGGACGTTGTACTCGTCCATCGGGAACGCCATCACGTCCGTGGCTCCCGGCAGGTCCATCCAACGCTCGTGCAGCTCTTCCATCACATCGAGCGTGACGAGCACGATGGACAGCTCCGCGAGCGGACTGACCTCCATGCGGTCCAGCGCGAACCTGGCGACGTCGACGATCGTCTCGTCCTCGACATCGATCCCCGACTCGTTCGCGATCTCGATGCTCACCTAGTGCCTTTCTCACCGTCACGCTTGCGTTGATCACCGGGCTTGCGGTCTTTCCCGGACGACCGGCGCTCGCCGTCCGCCTCGGCGTCGCGCTCGGCCTGCCACTTCTCGTACGCGTCGACGATGTCCCCGACAAGGCGGTGCCGCACCACGTCGCTCGACCCCAGTGTCGAGAAGTGCACGTCGTCGACCTCTTCGAGGATCTCACGCACCACCCGGAGGCCACTGCGCTGGCCCCCAGGCAGATCGACCTGCGTGATGTCACCGGTGACGACGATCTTGGAGCCGAACCCGAGCCGGGTGAGGAACATCTTCATCTGTTCCGGCGTGGTGTTCTGCGCTTCATCCAGGATGATGAAGGCGTCATTCAGGGTCCGACCCCGCATGTAGCCCAATGGGGCGATCTCGATGGTCCCCGATTGGATGAGGCTCGGGATTGACTCCGGGTCGACCATGTCGTGCAGCGCGTCGTACAGCGGCCGCAGGTACGGGTCGATCTTCTCGTAGAGCGTGCCGGGCAGGAAACCGAGCCGCTCCCCCGCCTCGACGGCGGGCCTGGTCAGGATGATGCGGTTGACGTCCTTGGCCTGCAGCGACTGCACCGCCTTGGCCATGGCGAGATACGTCTTGCCGGTGCCAGCCGGACCGATGCCGAACACCACGGTGTGCTCGTCGATGGCGTCGACGTAACGCTTCTGGTTGAGCGTCTTCGGCCGGATCGTCCTGCCCCGCCGGGACAGGATGTTCATGCTCAGCACGTCGGCGGGCGACTCCGCACTGTCTCCCGCGAGCATGCCGACCGTGCGGCGGACAGCGTCCGCACCGATGTGCTGCCCCTTACCCGCGAGCGCGAGCAGCTCGGTGAACACCTGTTCCGCGAACGTGACGTCGGCCTGCGCGCCCGTCAGCGTGACCTCGTTGCCCCTGACATGGATATCGGCGTCGAGCTGTTTCTCCAGCGCGATGAGGTTCTCATCGGCTGAGCCGAGCAGTGTCAGCGCTGCCGCCGCTGGGATCGTGAACTGTGACTGCGCTGGTGCCGTTGTGGTCGTCGGGTCGGTGGGGAGCTTGCCGCTCGCCTGGGGGCTTCCTGCCACGTGTTGCGGGCCTGCTTTCTCGATGTGATCGCACTGATGGACACTGCCTTCGGTGCCCTCGATGCTAGCCGGTCTCACCGACATTCCGCAGCCGTGATTACCTGGCGTCAGCACGGACTGTGCCGAGCCACGTCGTCGACCGGCCGCTGGGCCTCTGGGGTGCGTCACGCCACGCGGGCGGCCGGTCCCTGGCCTCCCAGGGGGCGTCACGCCACCCGACGTGGCGTCAGCCCCTGGCCTCCGGACCGAGCGGGCCACCGCCGAGCACGTGCGCGTGGACGTGGAAGACGGTCTGGCCAGCGTCCTCGCCGGTGTTGAACACCACGCGGTAGCCCTTGTCGGCGACGCCCTCGAGCTCCGCGACCTTGGCGGCGGTGTTGAGGACGTCGGCGAGCAGACCGGCGTCCGCCTCGGCGAGCTCGGCGACGTTGCGGTACCGCGTCTTAGGCACGACGAGCACATGCGTCGACGCACGCGGATTGATGTCGCGGAAGGCCAGCGTCGTGTCCGTTTCGTACACGATGTCGGCCGGGATTTCCCGCGCGATGATCTGCTCGAACAAGGTCTCGCTCATGGGTATTTAGCGTATTGGGTCAGCGGTACCCGGCAAGCGAGGGGCTGGTGGCCGACCAGACGTCGGGTATGCCGGACACAGTGTCGTGAGTGCCGGACACAACGTCGTGAGTGCCGGACACAACGTCGTGAGTGCCGGACACAACGTCGTGAGTGCCGGACACAGCGTCGTGAGTGCAGGACACAGCGTCCGGAGTGCAGGACACGGCGTCGGGGACGGGGGACACGGGTTAGCGGGAGTCGACGGCGGGGGCGGCCGCGAGGATCTGCTGCCAGGTCAGGTGGAGGGGTTCCTCGCCGACACCGGCCGTGAGCAGGCCGAGGGTGCGGCGCAGCGCGTGCGCCGACAGCTCGTCACCGAAGCGGTCGACGAACACGAGGGCGCGGGGCCGGGCGAGTCCGCCCAGGACGTCCCGTACGGCGTCGAGCAGGTCGCGGGCGACGCACTCGTCGGCCGCGATGTCGGGGGCCAGCACGACGGCGGCGGCGAGCGAGCGTCCGAGCTGCGAGTCCGCGCGTTCCACCACCTCGGCGGACACCACGAACGGATGGTCCAGGAGCACCTGGCGCACCTCACCCAGCGACACCAGCTGCCCGGACACGCTGGCGACCTCGTCGAGTCTGCCGAGGAACTCCAGGGTGCCGTCCGGTTTGCGCCGCGCCACGTCGTAGGTGGAGTACGACCCCGCGCGGTGCCAGTGCCGCTTGGCGACGTCTTCAGCGCCGGTGCCTTCCATGTCGCGCAGCATGCCCGCCCAGGGCAGCCGCATCAGCAGTTCGCCACTGGCGCCGTCGGGGAGTTCGGTGCCGTCGGCGTCGACGATCGCGAATCCCGGGTCGGGCAGCGCGTCGACGTCGATCGGCCGGTCCACGCTGACGACCCCGCCGAGCTGCACCTGTCCCCAGCCGTCGGCGACGGTGATCTCGCCGCGACCGACGTCGTCGGCGAGCCACGCGGTCAGCGGCGGGTCGACCGGCTCGGCGATCATCACCACCCGGCGCAGACTCGCGACGACGTCCGGCTCCGGTGGGCGACGGGACCAGCCGCGCAGCAGCCGGATCACCGTCGGCGTCGTCAGCAGCGTCGTGACGCCGTAGCGGCGCACGATGTCCCAGGTGCGGTGGCGCGTCGGGACGTCGAGGGTGCCCTCGAACATCACCGCGCTGGTGCCCGCCAGCAGTGGCCCGTAGACGCCGTGGGCTTGCGCGCCGACCCATGAGACGTCGCCCGCGCACCAGAAGACGTCGCCGTCGGCCAGCGCGGCGCGGTGGATCGCCAGCGCCGACGCCGCGAGCGTCGCGGAGCCGTGCAGCACGGAGACCGGTCTGCTGCGGCGGTTGGCGAGGTGGCAGGCGAGCGCGGGGTGCTCGGCGTCGACCGACACGGGATCGGTGTCCGGGGCGGTGGCACCCGGCCGCGTGCCCGCGACGAGGTCGTGCAGCCAGCGGTCACCCTCGTACCAGGCGACGTTGACGCCGGTGCGCCGCACGACGACGGTGTGCTCGACGCCGCCGACCGCGCCAAGTGCCTCGTCCGCGCGAGCCTTGAGCGGCAGGATCGTGCCGTGCCGCCACGCGCCGTCCTGGGTGAACAGCACGCGCGGGCCGAAGTCCTCCAGCCGCTCCGCGAGCGCTTCCGCGGGCAAGGGCGTCGGCAGCACGGCGTGCACCGCGCCGATGCGCGCGCAGGCCAGCATCGCCACCACGATCTCCGGCAGCCACCCCATGTGCAGCGCGACGCGGTCGCCGACGCCGATGCCGAGCGTGCGCAGGGCACCAGCGAGCGCGACGACCTCGTCGTGCAGTTGCTTGTAGGTCAGGGTGCGGCGATCGCCAGGCTCGCCCTCCCAGCTGATCGCGACCTGCTCGCCGCGCTCCGGCAGGTGCCGGTCGACGCAGTTGACGGCGAGGTTGAACATGCCGTCCGCGAACCAGCGTCCGTAGCGGCCGTCGTCGGAGTACAACGTCGTCCACGGCTGGTCCCAGTCGAGCTCATCCGCGACGGCCGCCCACGGTTCGAGCCCTTCGGGTACGACACGGTCAGGCATGGCTCAACGTCCTTCCCGCCGCGCGTCCCGCGCGCGCGAGATGCGCGGCGATCTCCGCGATCTGCGACTCGGACGCTACAGGTGGCGGGGTCGCGGCGAGCGCGGCGATGGCGCGCCCGCTGCCGTCGAGAACGGGGACGGCGATCTCGGGAGGCTCATCCGAGTCGCCGCCCTCGGTGAGGAGGTGGGCGGCTTCCCGCCAGGTCGCGCGCTCGTTCTCGGCGCGTTTGCTGTCGTCGGGGGTGGCGGCGTCGAGGCACTGCTGCCACGCGTCGTCGGTCGCGCGAGCGGCGAGCAGCCTGCCAGCGGCGGTCTCGAACGCCGGGTGCACGCGATGGGTGTCGCGGTAGAGCCCGCCGTCGGCGCCGTCGACACGGTCCACGTAGACGACGTGCCCCCTGACCAGCACCGCGACGTGCACGGTGTGCCCGATGGCGTCGCGCAGTGGCACCAGGTACGGCGCGAGCGCGCCGAGAATCGGCAACCGGGCGAGGTAGCGCTGCGCCAGCCGGGCGACCTCGGGGCCGAGGCCGTAGCGCGAGGAGTTCGGATCCTGCTCGACCAGGTCGGCGAGCACGAGCGAACGCAGAAGCCGGTGCACGGTGGGCACCGAGAGGCCAGAGCGATCCGCGAGGTCGGTGAGCTGCTGGTAGGCGGGGCCTTCCGATAACAACCCGAGCAGGAGTACCGCGTTGCGGACCGTGCCGAGCGTGCCCCTGGCGTCCGGCTCACTCACGCCGCCCAACCCTTTCCTTGTGCCGCATGGCCCGCACTCTACACGGAGATGCGTGTCGGTATAAGAGACACACTTACACATAGTGGAATCGCTTGCTGAGAGGGTGAGGTGGCGCGCCGTGAAGGGCCTCTTACTGGCGTCAGGCGCCATGAAGATGCCCTTCACGGCACACCCACACCGGAGCGCACCTCCAAAATTAGGTATTGCCTTTCAAATAGTGAAAACGTAGGGTCTGCGTCACATCCCCCAACGACGGAGGTGCGCCACTCGTGATCTCGCGGGCCTACCAGCATCCCCTCAACAGCAGCAGGGTGCCGCCGGGCGAGACTCTGCTTGACGTCTCCGGTATCACGCTGCGCTTCGGTGGCATCACCGCGCTGGACGACGTCTCTTTCCGCGTCACGCAGGGGCACGTGCACGCGGTCATCGGCCCCAACGGCGCGGGTAAGTCCAGCCTGCTGAACTGTCTCAGCGGGCTGTACCGGCCGCAGCAGGGCAGCGCGACACTGCACACCCGCGCCGGCGGCGCCGAAGGCAACGGCTCCCCCGAGGCCGCTCCCACCACCACGCACGACCTGGTGCGCATGAAGCCGCACCGAATCGCCGCGCTCGGCGTCGCACGGTCGTTCCAGAACATCGAGTTGTTCCGGCATCTGACGGTGCTGGACAACCTGATGCTTGGACGTCACGTCCGGATGCGGCATCGGCTCCTGCCGTCGCTGGCCTGGTACGGCCCGGCGCGGCGGCAGGAGATCGAGCATCGCGAGCTGGTCGAGGAAGTCATCGACCTGCTGCAGATCCAGGCCGTGCGCCACACCCCGGTCGGCGCGTTGGCCTACGGCTACCAGAAGCGCGTCGAGCTGGGCCGCGCGTTGTGCCTGCAGCCCGCGTTGCTGCTGCTCGACGAGCCGATGGCGGGCATGAACGCCGAGGAGAAGGAGGACATGGCCCGCTACATCCTCGACGTCCACGAGCTGGCAGGCGTGACCGTGATGCTCATCGAGCACGACATGAACGTCGTCATGGACATCTCCAACCGGGTCAGCGTGCTCGACTTCGGCGCGCTCATCGCTGACGGCACCCCGGCCGAGGTCAGCAGCCACCCGGATGTCATCAAGGCGTACCTGGGTGAGGAGCTGAGCGCATGAGGATTGCTCGCAGATCCGAATCATCGGCTCCGATGCCCACTACGGCCCATCCCCCGGCGTCGCAGGCGGTTGCCGGTGCCCGCACCCCCGACACCTTCCCGCTGCTGCTGCGCCAGCTCGCCGCGACGCGCCCCGACGACGTCGCGTTGCAGGAGAAGCGCTACGGCATCTGGCAACCGATCACGTGGCGCGACTACGCCGCCAGGGTCGCCGACTTCGCCCACGGCCTGGCCGAGCTGGGCGTCGAGCGCGGGCAGGTGGTCGCTGTCATCGGTGACAACCGTCCAGAGTGGCTGATCGCCGAGCTGGCGGCGCAGTCCATCGGCGCGGCGGTGGTCGGTATCTACCCGAGCAGCATCGGTGAGGAGGTCGTGCACGTGCTCGACCTCGCGCGGGTGCGGGTGGTCGTCGCCGAGGACCAGGAGCAGGTCGACAAGATCATCCGGCTCAAGGACCGGCTGCCGAACGTCGAGACCGTCGTCTACTACGACCCGCACGGTCTCGAGCAGTACGACGAGCCGTATCTGCGGGAGTTCACCGACGTCGAGACGTCCGGCCGCGCGTGGGGCGAGTCGCACCCCGGTCGCCTGGACTCCTGGGTCGAGGCGACCACGGCGGAGGACATCGCGATCATCTGCACGACGTCGGGCACGACGTCGTTGCCGAAGCTGGCGGAGCTCTCGCACGCGAACCTGCTCACCATGGCCGGTCACCTCACCGAGGTGGACCCGCTGCACAGCACCGACCGGTACGTGAGCTTCCTGCCGTTCGCCTGGATCGGCGAGCAGATGCTGGCGGTGGCGTGCGGGCTTTCGCACGGCCTGACGTTGAGCTTCCCCGAGGACTCCTCCACCCAGCGCGCCGACCTGCGCGAGATCGGCCCGGACGTGATGTTCAGCCCGCCGCGCATCTGGGAGTCGATGCTGTCCGACGTCCAGGTGCGCATCGACGAGGCGGGCGCGCTCAAACGCAAGGTCTTCGGCTGGGGCTACAACGTGGGCGACGCCGTGGCGGAGCGGCGGGTTCGCGGGAAACGACCGAACCCCTGGCAGCGGATCGCGCATCGGATCGCGGACGCCGTGGCGTTGCGTCCGGTGCGTGACCAGCTGGGGTTGGCGCGGCTCAAGCGCGCTTACACCGGCGGCGCGCCGCTCGGGCCGGACGTCTTCCGGTTCTTCCACGCCATCGGCGTCAACCTCAAGCAGATCTACGGTCAGACCGAGATCTGTGGCATCGCCGTGGTGCACCGGGACGACGACGTCCGGTTCAACACCGTCGGCCAGCCGATCCCGGAGACCGAGCTGCGCATCGCGGACGACGGCGAGATCCTGCTGCGATCGTCGTCGGTGTTCCGGGGCTACCACCGGAACAGCGAAGAGACCGCGGGCACGGTCGACGCCGACGGCTGGCTGCACACCGGCGACGCGGGCTACCTCGACGAGGGTCACCTCGTGGTGATCGACCGCGCCAAAGACGTCCGACGCACCGCGGACGGGCAGCTGTTCTCGTCGGCGTTCGTGGAGAACAAACTCAAGTTCAGCCCGTACGTCGAGGAAGCGGTGGTGTTCGGTGGCGAAGCCGACGACGACGTCACCGCGATGATCATCATCGATCCCGCGACGACCGGCGCCTGGGCCGAGCTGCAGCACATCACCTACACCACCTATACCGACCTGGCGTCGAAGCCCGAGGTGTATCGGCTGATCGCCGAGGACGTGGTGCGCGCCAACGCCGACCTGCCGGAGCGCGTCGGCGTGCGGCGATTCGTGTTGCTGCACAAGCAACTCGACCCCGACGACGACGAGATCACCCGTACCCGCAAGGTGCGCAGGGGCGTGATCGCCGAACGCTACGCCGACATCATCGACGCGCTCGCCCGCGGCGACGAGGAAGTCACGCTCTCTAGCACCGTGACCTACCAGGACGGCACCACCGTCGAGCGCAAGACGCCGTTGCGCATCTTCGATCTGTCCACCTTCGCGCTGCCCGAGGGGCACCGGCGCAGGCCTGTCTGGAGTGGCCGCACATGACCGAGTTCTTCCAGCTGACCCTGTTTGGGCTGTCCAACGGCGCGATCCTGGCGCTCGCCGCGCTCGGTTTCGTGCTGATCTACAAGGCAACCAGCGTGATCAACTTCGCGCAGGGCCACTTTCTGCTGATCGGGGCGTACGTCTTCTACGCCGCGATGCTGGTGTTCGGGTTCCACTGGAGCCTGGCGATCCTCATTGGCGTCGCCGTGGCGATCGCGCTCGGTGTGCTGGTGGAGCGGTTCATCCTGCGGCCCATGATCGGCGAGGACGCCATCGCGGTGATCATGGTGACGATCGGGTTGTCGTCCGTGCTGGGTGGCGGCGTGCAGTTCTTCTTCGGGACGTCGCCGAAGCAGACGCCGCAGTTCCTGCCGTCGGGCTCGCTGGACATCGCGGGCGCGACCATCCCCTACAGCCGCCTCGCGGCGATCGCGATCGCAGCCGTGGTGCTGACCGCGTTCACGCTGTTCTTCACCCGCTCCCGGCACGGCATCGCGATGCGTGCCGTCGCCGACGACCAGCAGGCGTCGCTGACCATCGGCATCAGCGTGCGCAGGGTGTTCGCGCTGGCGTGGGCGCTGGCGGCGGTCACGGCCGTGATCGGCGGCATCCTGCTCGCCGACCTCACCGGGGTGTCGGCCAACCTCGCCGGGTTCGGCCTGGTGGTGTTCCCCGTGGTGATCCTCGGCGGACTCGACTCGGTACCGGGAACCATCGTCGGCGGCGTGATCATCGGCCTGCTCGTGCAGTACTCCGCCGGTTACATCGGCAACGGGTTCGAACAGGTCGTTCCGTTCATCGTTCTCATCGCGATCCTGATGGTCCGCCCGTACGGACTGTTCGGTCAGACACGAATCGAGAGGGTCTAGGTCATGCCAGCGACCGCTACCGGGGTCTTCCATCGCAGCTACGCCAGCGAGCTGCGGCTGCGCCACACCCGCGCCGAGAAGGCGCGGCTGGTGCTGGTGGCGCTGCTCGTGCTGACGCTGCCGTTCCTGGTCTCGCCGTACTGGTTGACCATCGTGAACCAGATCGGCATCGCCATCGTCGGCGCGATCGGGCTCAACATACTCGTCGGCTACACCGGCCAGATCAGCCTCGGCCAGGGTGGTTTCCTCGCCGTCGGCGCCTACAGTTCGGCGATCCTGCACCTGCGCGGCGACCTGCCGGTGCCGGTCTCGATCGCGCTGGCGGTGCTGACGACCGCGGTGATCGGCGCGTTGTTCGGCATCCCCGCGCTGCGGCTGAAGGGGCTGTACCTGGCGATCGCGACGCTGGCATCGCAGGAGATCATCCTGTTCACCGTCCGCACCTGGGACGCCGTCACCGGCGGCACCGACGCGATCTCGTTGCCACGCCTGGAGATGGCCGGGTTCGTGTTCCGCAAGGACTTCCACTGGTACTGGATCATCGCGGGCTTCGCGGTGCTGGCGGTGATCACCGGGCGCAACCTGTTCCGCACCGGGCTCGGCCGGTCGTTCATGGCGGTCCGCGACCAGGACATCGCGGCATCGGCGATGGGCATCGACGTCACCAAGACCAAGGTGCTGGCGTTCGCGATCTCGTCGGCCTATGCAGGGTTGGCTGGCGCGCTCACCGCCCACTACACCGGGATCGTCACCTGGGAACGGTTCACTTTGGACGTCTCGGTGCTGTATCTGGCGATCATCATCGTCGGTGGGCTCGGCTCCATCGCGGGCAGCGTCTACGGCGCCGTCTTCATGATCACCCTGCCCGCGCTGATCACCCGGTTCGGCCAAGACCTCCAGAGCGCGTGGTCGGAGGCGGCGGCGAAGGTGCCCGCCGTGCAGGTGATCGTGTTCGGTCTGGTGATCGTGCTGTTCCTGATCTTCGAACCACGCGGGCTCAACCGCATCTGGCAACGCATGAAGGACTACATCCGGTTCTGGCCGTTCCGGTACTGACCGGTCGGCAGGTCCCCAAAGGAGGATTGACGAAGTGAAACACAGGATGCGCACCACCCTCGCCCTCGCGGCAGCGGCGGGCCTCACCCTGACCGCCTGCGGCGGCCCCGACGCGGGCACCGGTGGCGAGGACGGTGGTCCGATCGCCATCGGCGTGCTCTCGGACCTCTCCGGCGCGACGGCGGACGTCGGCACCCCCTACAGCGAGGGAATCCGCGGCTACGTCGACTGGCTCAACGCCAACGGCGGCATCGACGGCCGCGACCTTGAGCTGAAGCTCAACGACTACGCCTACGACGTCGCCCGCGCGGAACAGCTGTACTCGCAGTACGTCAACGAGGACGTCGTCGCCATCCAGGGCTGGGGCACCGCCGACACCGAGGCGCTGCGGCAGAAGGTCGCCCAGGACGAGCTGCCGTTCATGTCGGCGTCCTACGCGGAGACGCTGGTCGACCCCGAGGAGACGCCGTACAACTTCGTCGTCGCCACCACCTACTCGGACCAGATGCGCGTCGCGCTGGACTGGATCTCCGAGGACGCCGGTGGCGAGTCCGAGGTGGCGGTGTTCCACCACGACAGCCCGTTCGGCGAGTCTCCCGTCGCCGACGGCAAGAAGCACATCGACGAGAAGGACCTCGACCTCGGGTACAAGTCGTACGCGATGCCGTCCGGCGCGACCGACTACGTCGCGCAGCTGGGCAGGGCGAAGTCGCAGGGCGCGGAGTACGTCGTGATCCAGAACGTCTCCAGCCCCGCGGCCGTCGTCGCGAAGAACATCGCGCAGCAGAACCTCGACATGAAGATCGTGTGCTTGAACTGGTGCTCGGACGAGCTGTTCATCAAGCTCGCCGGTGACGCCGCGGACGGGCACGTGATGGTGCAGCCGTTCGCGCCGCCGAACAGCGGCGCCAGCGGCCTGGAGGACGCCGCACAGCACCTGGAGAGCGAGGGCGGCAGCCTTGAGCAGAAGGGCCTGCACTACACGCAGGGCTGGTACACGATGCACGTCATGGCCGAGGGCATCCGGCACCTCGTCGAGAACGGCACCGAGGTGACGGGCCCGAACCTGAAGCAGGCGCTCGAGGAGATGGGCCCGGTCGACACCGGCGGCGTGACGCAGCCGGTCGAGTTCAGCGCCGAGAGCCACAAGGGTGTCGACGGCACCGGCATCTACGAGGTCTCCGACGGCGAGATGACCGAGCTGGCGGCGGAAGCGACGCCATGACCAGCTCCACAGTGGACACGCAGCGAGCGGCCGGTGATCCGGGCGCAGTGCCCGGCCGCTCGCTGCTGGCCATCAACAACATCGAGGTCATCTACGACGAGGTGATCCTGGTGCTGCGGGGCCTTTCGCTCGAGGTTCCCACCGGCTCGATCGTGGCGTTGCTCGGCTCCAACGGGGCGGGCAAGTCGACCACGCTCAAGGCGGCGTCCGGGCTGCTGCCCACCGAGCACGGCGAGATCACCGACGGCTCGATCACCTTCGACGGCGCCGACATCACCCACATCGACGCGGCGGAGCGGGTCAAGCGCGGCATCTCGCTGTGTATGGAAGGCAGGCACGTCTTCGAGCACCTCACGGTGCAGGAGAACCTGATCGCGGGCGCTTACACCAAGGGACGACCGTCGAAATCCGACCTCGAGCTGGTCTACGAGTACTTCCCTCGGCTGCGCGACCTGCGTTCCCGCACCGCGGGGTTCCTCTCCGGTGGCGAGCAGCAGATGCTGGCGATCGGCCGCGCGCTGATGGCCAAGCCGACGCTGCTGATGCTCGACGAACCGTCGCTCGGCCTGGCACCGCTGCTGGTGCAGGAGATCTTCGGCTACATCGAGCGCCTCAACGCCGAGCTGGGCACCACCGTGTTCGTGGTGGAGCAGAACGCGTCTCGGGCACTGGCCATCGCCCACCACGGCTACATCATGGAGCAGGGCAGGATCGTGCTCGAGGGGTCGGCGACCGAGCTGCGGGACAACCCGGACGTCAAGGAGTTCTACCTCGGTCTCGGCGAGGAGGGCTCCCGCAAGAGCTATCGCGATGTCAAGCACTACAAGCGCAGAAAGCGCTGGCTGTAGCGAGGGGAACATGTCGACAGGCAGCTCACAAAGCAGCACGATCACGCGGTCCGACAGGGTGGCGCGTGTCGTCACCGACGCCGCGCGGCGAGTGCCCGCGTTCGCGGCGCGACTGGCGGAGGCGGACGTCGACCCCGGCACGATCACGGGCGTCGACGACCTGGCCGCGATTCCGGTGCAGACCAAGGACGACGTCTTGGCGCGGCAACACGCCGAGCCGCCGTTCGGTGGTCTGCTCGCCCCCGACGCCGACGTCGCGCGGGTGTTCCAGTCACCGGGGCCGATCTACGAGCCACAGCTGCCGGGACCAGACCCGTGGCGGTGGCGACCCGCGCTGCGCGCGTGCGGCGTGGACGCGTCCGACGTGCTGCTGAACTGCTTCAGCTACCACCTCTCCCCCGCCGGCGCGATGTTCGACGAGGCGGCGAAGGCGCTGGGGTGCACGGTCCTGCCTGGCGGCGTCGGCAACCTCGACCTGCAGGCGCGGGCGGTCAGCGACCTCAGCGTCACCGCCTACGCCGGGCTGCCCAGCTACCTGCGTTCGCTGATCGAGCGTTACTCGGACGCCAAGCTGGACAAGCAGGAATGGCAGCTGCGCGCGGCCCTTGTCACCGGCGAGCCGCTCCCGGACGACCTTCGGGCGTCGCTGACCGAGTGGGTGCCGACGGTGCTGATGGCCTACGGCACAGCCGAAACCGGCCTGCTCGGCTACGAGACCGCGCCCGGCGAGGGGCTCGTGGTGCCAGACGACGTCGTCGTGCAAATCTGCGACCTCGACACCGGAGCACCGATCGACGAGGGCGAGGGCCAGATCGTGGTCACCGCGCTGCGACCGGAGTATCCGTTGGTGCGGTTCGGCACCGGCGACCTGTCGGCGTGGCACTACGACGACAACGGCGAACGCCGGCTCGCGGGCATCCTCGGCAGGGTCGGGGCCGCGGTGAAGGTCCGCGGCATGTTCCTGCATCCCCGGCAGGTGGAAGCCACCATGCGCGGGGTGAGCGGTGTGGCGGCGTACCAGTTCGTCGTCAACCGTGACGCACATCGCGACGAACTACGCTGTGATGTGGTTCCCGAACCCGGCGCGCCCGCCGAACAGGTGGTCGCCGCCGTGCGAGACCAAGTCCGATCGGGCCTGCGGTTGACCACCGACGTCCGAATCGCGACCACCATCGACGACGAGGCGACGCTAGTTGACCTGCGCACGTGGGAGTGATCGTGACCACCACCGACGACGTTCGGACGCTATGCCCCACTGATCGTCATACATCCGCGTCGAATGCCCGCCAGCCGCGCGAAGGCACCCGGCGCGGGACACCCCGGCCACGGCGACCGCTGCTCACCACGACGATGGCCGAGCAGCGGCACGCCAGGCTCCGGGCCGCTCAGGAACGGCAGCGCATCGCGAGCGCGCTGCACGACGACGTCGGACAGACACTGTTCGCGTTGACGGTGGCAGCGCGCCGCGCGGCCGCGCTGACCGCGGCCGGTGACGCCGACCCTGACGTCACCGCGCTGATCGGTGATATCCAGCGACTCGCCACCGAGGCCAGCACGAAGCTCAGGGAAACGCTGTCGGATCTGACCCCGCGTGAGCCGATCGACCGGCTTCCGGTCGCCGCGCAACGTGACGTCGACGACTTCAGTGCCCGCAGCGGTGTGAGCGCGCACTTGCTGTTGCTCCACGCGCCCGTGCCGGTGGAGCCCGAGATCGAACGTGCGGTGCTGGCGTGTCTGCGCCAGGCCCTGTTCAACATCGAGCGCCACGCGTGCGCGTCGTTCGTGGTGGCGACACTGGAGTACGGCGGGCGGCACCTGTCGTTGGTCGTGCAGGACGACGGCGTCGGGCTCCCCGACGGCTTCACCGCGGCCGCCGTACCCGACGACGGGCGGTCCTGGGGCTGCGCGTCGATGTTGCGTCAGGTCGAACAGCTTGGCGGCACCCTGAGCCTCACGTCGAGGGAGGAAGGCGGTGTCCGGCTGCACGTCCGGCTGCCGCGTGAACGGTGACGATCCACCGTATCGTCGTCGTCGACGACCACCCGGTCGTGCTGCTCGGCGTGCGGCAGCTCATCGACGCCGAATCCGACATGACGGTCATCGGCGAGGCGCAAGACGCCGCGTCCGGCATCCGCATGGTCGGCGAGCTACAGCCCGACGCCGTCGTGCTGGACCTGCGTCTCGGCGACAACGCCAGCCCGGACGTGTGCCGCGAGATGACGACCACCGCACCACGAACCCGCATCCTGCTGCACACCGCCTACGAGCAGGTCGAACCACTCCGCGCGTGCCTGCGCTCCGGGGCGGCGGGCGTCGTGTTCAAGGACGAGTCGCTGCTGGTGACGGCGCTGCGCACGGTGCTGGCGGGCGAGGAGTACGTCGACCCGCGCGCACTCGACCAGTCGCGAGACCCCATCGGAGTGCCGGACAGCGACGAGCTCGTCGAACGGCTCACGCCGCGCGAGTACGACGTGTTGTGCGGGTTCGCGGTAGGCAAGTCCACCCGCGAGGTCGCCAACAGCCTCAACCTGACCGAGAACACGGTCCGCAGCTACACGAAGTCGCTGCTGACGAAGCTGGGGGCGAACAGCAGGCTGCAGGCGCTGGCCATCGCGAAACGCCTGCGCCTGCTGCCCTGATTTATACCCCATATGGGGTAGTCTGACGCGGCCGTTCGGCCCAATTCATACCCCCATATTGGGGTAACGCAAGTCACGTCAAGCCCCTAGGCTGCTGCGCGAAAGATCGACACTGTGCCGCGACGGCAAGTACGAGCGTGGCAGAAACTTCAGCATCGCCGCGGAAGGAGTTCGGAGAATGCTCGATCGCCCGCAAGTGGACACGCGGGAGATCGTCACCTGCCGCAGGACGTACACCGTCGACCTGAACGTGCCGTCCGCTGAACCCGCCGTCGGTGCATTCCCCGGCACGGCCTGGCTTGAGCTGATCTCTAAGCAGCACCTCCCCGACTTCGGCAAGAGCAGGACTACAGCCATGCCCAGGCAAGAATCAAGGCCATGACCAGGAAGGACGAGGCCATGACATCACGCCGTTCGACTCCGGAGCCCAATGCTTCCCCGTCTGCCCCGTCAGCGGATACCGCCGCCGACGCGGAGCAGATAGGCGCGCCCGTCACCGGCCGGCGCCGGTTCCTGGGCTACCTGCTGGCCGGGTCCACTGTGGTGGCGGCCGCCCCGCTCGTCGGCAGCGTTCTCGACCAGTCGAAGGCTCTCGCGGGCGGCGTGCCGTCGAACCCACAGACCTCCGACAACTACGACCTCAGCGACGCGATCTACGACGCGGCGAAACCCACATCCGATCTGATCACGGTCCAGGTCCACCCTGACGGCACCGTCTCGCACGAGATGGTGCGTACCGAGGTCGGCCAGGGCGTCCAGACCGCGATCGCGATGCTGATCGCCGAGGAGATGGACGTCCCGCTCGAGAAGGTCCGTGTCACGCACGCCGACGCCCGCCCCGAACTGGTGTGGAACCAGCTCACCGGCGGATCGACCAGCATCGGGTCGCAGTACTACCCGGTGCGAGTGGCCGCGGCGATCGCCAAGGGTGCGCTGCTGGAGGCCGCGGCCCACAAGCTGGACCTCGCGGCGTCGGAGCTGACGGGCCAGTCCGGCAAGATTCTCGCCCCGACCGGGCAGGTCCTGTCCTACGGGGAGCTGGCAGAGGAAGCCGCCACCCTGCAGAACAAGACGGTACAGGCCGTGCTCAAGCCAGAGTCGGAGTTCAAGATCATCGGCAAGCCGACCAGGCGTGTCGATGCGCTGGACATCGTCACCGGCCGCAAGCAGTTCGTCACGGACTTCGACATGCCGGACGCGTTGCCGACCATGGTGTGCCGACCGCCGACGATCAACGGCACCGTCAAGTCCGTCAACAACGCCGAGGACGTCCAGCGGATGCCAGGTGTCACCCACGTTGAGACCATCACCACCGGGGTGGCGGTACGCGCCAGGACGTTCGGGCAGTGCATCGACGCGATCCACGCATTGGACGTGACCTGGAATCCGGGCCCGGTGGCGGGCACATCGGACGCCTCGATCGAGAAGGAACTGAAGGACGCCGCGCCACCGTGGGTCCTGCCCGCCATACCGGGCACGAAGACCTTCGAGAAGGAGTACACCTTCGCCTTCACCAACAACGCTCCTCTGGAGCCCGCGACGGCGATCGCCGACGTCAAGGAGGACAGCGCGGAGATCTGGGGTGCCGCGAAGCTTCCGATCACGGCCCAAGCCGATGCGGCGAAACTGTTGGGGCTACCGATCAGCGCGGTGAAGTTCCACGTGGTCGGGTCGGGCGGCTCCTTCGGCCGCAGGTTGTTCAACGACGGTCCCCTCGACGCGGCAGAGGCGTCCCAGAAGATGGGGGCTCCGGTGCGGATGATGTGGCACCGTGCCGACGAGTACCGGCAGGGACGCGGCCGTCCGATGCAAGTGTCGAAGATCCGCGCCCACCACAACGGCAAGGACGTGCTCTCGCTCGAGAACCGCTTCATGAGCGTGTTCACCGACTGGGGACACGGGTTCGGTGATGCCGCCGCCGCGATGTACACCCGACTGCCCGGCGCCGAACTGGCCGTGTCGGAGGTCATCTTCGAGTTGACCGCGGTCTGGCCGTACAACATGGGCCCCACCAAGCAGCTGCTCATGGAGACCAGGCAGGCGACAGAGCAACCCGGGGCGCCCCGCACCCGCAGCACCTTCAACACCGGCGCCATGCGCCAGGTGTACAACCCCAACGTGGTCGCCGCCCAGGAGCTGTTCGTTGACGAACTGGCCAACGAACTGGACCGAGACCGCTACGAGTTCCGGCGAGATCTAGCCAAGAACGAGAAGTTCCGCAAAGTGATCGAGAAGGTCGCCGAAGCGGGGAACTGGGGCAGGTCGCTGCCGAAGGGTGTCGCGCAGGGCATCGGCGTGCACGAAGAGTACAAGCAGTACTCGGCGTGCTTGGTCGAAGTCGACTGCCGACCGGAGACGGTCAACCGGAAGGTCCCTGGTGCGACCACCGGGCCGCGGGTCACTCGTGCGGTCTTCGTGACCACGGTCGCCAGGCACTTGGTGAATCCCCTTGGCGCGGAGGCGCAGCTACAGGGCGGAATCATGGACGGCATCTCCTTGGCCCAGACCAACAGCCTGCACCTGCGGGACGGGGCCTTCCTCGAGGGCAGCTACGACGATTTCCGCTACACCCGCCAGTGGAACGTCCCGCTGGACGTGGAAGTGATCTTGCTGCCGGAAGACCCCGCCGCCGAGGTCGGTGGCTTCGGCGAAGTGGGTGTCGCGCCGACATTCGCGGCGGTGGCGTGCGCCATCGGCGCGGCACGAGGCACCTATCCGGACTACCTCCCGATCAGCCACAACGCGGGCATCCCATTCGAGGTGAAGCCCCACGTGCCGCCGATCCCGCAGTCGCCAACCAACGGCCTTGAGCACTACCCCGCGCCCGCGAAGGCCAAGGGAACGCTGCACCCCTGATCCGTTTCGAAACAAGGAGATCCAATGCCTGAGCGCAGTTTCATTGTCAACGGCCGTCAGGTGACGGTTGACATCGACGACGACGTGCGGATGCTGTGGGTGCTCCGCGACGTACTCGGCGTTACCGGTCCGAAGTACGGCTGCGGCATCAACGTCTGCAAGGCATGCACCAGCCACATCAACGGCCGCGCGTTCAACCCCTGTTCGGTGCCGGTGTCCAAGATCAAGCCGGACGACGAGATCACCACCATCGAAGGCCTAGGCCAGCCCGACAACCTGCACCCGATGCAGAAAGCCTGGCTCGAGCACGACGTCGCCCAATGCGGCTACTGCCAGCCAGGCCAGATCATGGCCGCCGTGGATCTGGTGAAGAAGGTCCACGCCGAGGGACGCGAGGTCACCGACGCCGACATCGACACCCAGATGCGCAACGTCTGCCGCTGCGGCACGTACTACCGCATCCGGCAGGCCATCAAGGACGGCGCGAAGCAGATGCAGGGTTCGTAACGTTCATGGCCAAGCCACACACCAAGCGACCGTTCGCGGTCACGCTTGTCGCCGTGCTCGCCAGCACGTACCTGCTGGCGAGCACGGCGCATGCGGACACCGAAGCGCGGTTCGTCAAGCACACCGAAGCGTACGGCGACGTGGTGGTTTCGACCAGCACGGCGAAGGGCAACGGCGAGCTCTCCGACAAAGCCTTCACCGTCACGAACCACGTGGTAAGCGAGTACGCCGAGCAGGACACCGACGGCAAGCCACAGAAGTATCTGCTGGTGTGGGCCGGTGACGAGAACATCGCCGACACCGCCGTTGACGACGTGGAAAAGTTCCCCGAATCACTGCGAGACCCGGTGAACAAGGTCAGGAACGCGTCGGTGGGACCGGACTTCCTCGCGGTCATCGACGTGACCAAGGGCTCGCCGTCGTACGGCAGACTCGTGAACACGGCGACAGTCGGACCGCTCGTGGAGAACGAGCCACACCACATGCAGTACACCTGGCACCGGGGCGACGCCGTGTACGCCGGCGGTCTGTTCAGCTCGGTGACCTACTCCTTCGACGTATCCGCCCTGCCGGAGATCAAGCTCAACGGCGTGAGCGTGCCGACCGACACGATGGGCGGGTCCGTGCCGGACGCGTACTGGGTGCTGAGCGACGGCACCGCCTACGCCACCTACATGGGCGGCCCGGTAGTGCCCGGCCCGTACCGTTACTCGGACGGTTCGGTGCGTACCGGGAACGGCTTCGCCGGCGGTCCCGGGATGGTCGTGCGCTTCGACCGCAACGCCAAGGTGCTCTCCGAGTCCCCAGCGGCGACGCCAGCGGGTGAGGACCCGAAGCGCTGCCAGAGCATGGTGCCGGTGGGCAAGCCGAGCTGCGCCAACCCGCACGGCATCCAGCTGCGTGAGGACCTCGACACGATGGTCACCGCTGACTACGTCGAGCCGAGGAGCCTCATCCTCGACCCGGTCCCCCCGCCGTCGCCGTACCTGTTCCGGCGCACGGTGCGGATCTGGGACATCTCCGACCGCGACCACCCGAAGGTCAGGTCGGTGTCGTACCTACCCAACGATCCGGACGAGGACGTGGCAGACCCCCGGTACGAGGACAGCAGCGCGGTGATGGAGGTCGCCGTAACCCACCAGCCGGACCACAAGGGCGCGTTCGTACAGACGATGAAGGGCGGAGGGATCTTCTACACGCCCGACATCACCGCGCCGAAACCACAGTGGCGGAAGGTGTGGGACGACGGTGCCGCGTTCAAGGCGTTCAACCCGGACAGCGGCGACAACGGTGCCGACGCCAATGGCGGCTGGATCTGGGTCAGCGAGAACGATCGGTTCCTGTACCACACGATCATGGGTCGCCACAAAGGCACGCTGAGCCCGGACGATCCCGGCGCACCCGGCGGCGTGATCGCGCTGGACATATCAAAGCTGGTGAACGGCGAGGACCCGGAATGCGACCTGCACGCCAAGCCGAAGGCCAACGACTGCCCGACGCTGGCAGGTGCCGCCGGGATCAACGCGGATGAGCCGGGCAAAGGGCCACACTTCGGCAACGCGGACAACTTCAAGCTCGGGCCGGACGGCAAGTACCACGAAACCGACCAGCCCACGATGCTGTCGATGACGGACTACTTCGTCGCGCGGTCCGGGCACGGTGGCGACCACAAGCTATGGGTGTCCACCGTGAGCGAAGACGGCCAGATCTCCGTTGACGAGGAGTTCAACGATCTGTTCGTGCCCGAGCGTGGCTGGGACTTCAACCGGGACGCCTGGCCACACGGTCCGTTTGGCAACGCCAAACCGCATCATTCGCTCTTCGTCGTCGCGGACAAGGATGTGCGGTAAACCTCCGACCGACACAGGCACGGGGTCGCATTAAAGAAGCCGCGGGGCGGTGGAACCTGGGGGTCGCTCCACCGCCTCCGCGGCGCCGCCGGACCGAGGGGGGGAGGTGTCCGGCGGAGTCTGTGTCAGGGGTCCATTCTGGCCCCCTGCTGCCCTGCATACTAACCATAGATTCGCCATGTTCGCCATAGGATCCTGTCACATTCGCGGCGATATCTGAGTGCTTGTACCGTATGCGTTCGCATGATTACATCCGGATGCAAACGCATCGATTACGACGACAGGAAGCCGTTGACTTAAGCCCAGCGAGTGGTTAAAGCGCCGAGGGCACCGAGCGCCACCGCCGCCGCCGTCGACGTCCGCAACACCGACGGCCCGAGCCGCATCGGAACGGCACCGCCCGCCACCAACGCGTCGCGTTCGTCGTCGGTGATACCGCCCTCCGGCCCGACGATCACCACCAGCTCACCGGACGACGGCAGCGTCACATCACCGATCCCGTGAGACGCCTCACCGTCGAGCACCAACGCCGCGTCGGCGGCACGCACTAGATCGGAAACCCCAGCCAGATCAACGGGATCGCGTACCTCGGGCAGCCACGGCCGCCTGCCCTGCTTTGTCGCGGCCCGTGCGCTCGCCCGCCACCGCGCCAGCGCCTTCGCGCCGCGTGGACCGTCGTCCCAGCGGGCAACACAGCGCGCAGCACGCCACGGCACGATCGCGTCCGCGCCCGCCTCCGTGGCCAGTTCCACCGCGAGCTCACCGCGATCGCCCTTCACCAACGCCTGCACGATGGTCACGCGCGGCTCCGGCGGCGGCACCGACGTCCGCCGCTCCACCGAGAGCGTCAGTGCGGGATTCTTCCCGGAACGCACCTCGGCGACGACGCACCGCGCGATCCCGCCAGTGCCGTCGCCGAGCATCACCCGCTCGCCGACACGCGTGCGGCGCACGGTGGCGGCGTGCCGAGCCTCCTCGCCGTCGAGCACGAACTCCCCGCCGGACGGCAGCGCGTCGACGAGGAACAGCGGCAGCCGGGACGAGAACGCCGTGCCGTCCGCGTCTCGCTCCTGGGCGGCATCCCCCGGGGTGGTCCCGTCAGGCGTCACGGCGGCACGCGCGGCTCAGCGGCCCGCCTTGGCGCGGAACCGGGAGAACAGCCCACCGGACTGCTTGCTGCCCGTCAGCACGGCCGATGAGTCGTCCCCGCGCAGCTCCGCCAACTCGGAAAGCAGCTTGCGCTGTTGATCGTCCAGTTTGGTCGGCACGACGACGTCGACGTGGACGTGCAGGTCACCGCGTCCGTCGACGCGGCCGGACGACCGCAGCTTCGGCATGCCCTTGCCGGTGAGCACCAGCTCGGTGTCCGGCTGGGTACCCGGCTCGAGCGTCAGCTCGTGCTCGCCGTCGATCAGGGTCTCCAGCGGCACGGTCGCGCCGAGCGCCGCCGTGGTCATCGGCACGCGCACGTGGCAGTGGATGTCGTTGCCCTCGCGCATGAAGACGTCGTGCGGTTCCTCGTCGATCTCGACGTAGAGGTCGCCAGCGGGACCGCCGCCGGGACCGACCTCGCCCTGCCCGGACAGCCGGATACGCATGCCATCGCCGACACCGGCCGGGATCTTGGCGGTGACCGTGCGGCGCGAACGGACCCTGCCGTCGCCGCCACACTTGCGGCACGGGTCGGTGATGACCTCGCCGAAGCCGTGGCACACCGGGCACGGCCGCGCGGTGACGACCTGACCGAGGAAGGACCGCTGCACCGACTGGATCTCGCCGCGCCCGTCGCAGGTGTCGCAGGTGGCCATGGTGGCGCCCTCGTTGGTGCCGTCGCCCCGGCAGAGGTCGCACAGGATGGCGGTGTCGACCGCGATCTCCTTGGAGAGCCCGGTGGCGCACTCCTCGAGGGTGAGGCCGACCCGGATCAGGGCGTCGGAACCGGGCTGCACCCTGCTGCGCGGGCCCCTGCCCGCCGCGGCACCGGCGCCGCCGCCGAAGAAGGCGTCCATGATGTCGCCGAGCCCGCCGAACCCGGCGAACGGGTCACGCCCGCCGCGCGCGCTCGCGCCGTTGTCCATGGGGTCGCCGCCCAGGTCGACGATCTTGCGCTTCTGCGGGTCGGACAGGACCTCGTAGGCCGTGGTGACCTCGGCGAACTTCTGCTGAGCGTCCTCGGACGGGTTGACGTCTGGGTGAAACTCGCGGGCAAGCTTCCGGTAGGCGCGCTTGATCTCCTGATCACTGGCGTTCTTCGCGACACCCAGGATGCCGTAGTAGTCCCTCGCCACTCCTCGTCGTCCTCCTCAAGATCATGGGCGCAGTGCAGCGACCGGAACCTCACACCAGCGCGGCGCTACCTTCCGGACAGGATCTGGCCGACGTAGTTGGCCACGGCACGCACGGCCGCGATCGTGGTCGGGTAGTCCATGCGCGTCGGACCAACAATGCCCATACCCCCGAACAGCATGTCGTCGGACCCGTACCCGATCGACACTACAGAGGTACTTCGCATCTGTTCGTCCTCATTCTCCTCACCGATGCGCACGGTGACCGAACCGGGTCCGCGTGCCGCCGCGAGCAGCTTGAGGACGACGACCTGTTCCTCGAGCGCCTCCAGCACCTGGCGCAGTGACCCGGGGAAATCGGCGACGTTGCGGGTCAGGTTGGCCGTGCCGCCGAGCACGAGCCGCTCCTCTGGATGCTCGACGAGCGACTCCACCAGCACCGTGGACACCCGCATCATGGCGTCGCGCAGCTCAGCAGGGGCTTGTTCCGGCAGCTCGGCCACCGCCGCGGCGGCGTCGGTCAGCCGCTCCCCCTCCAGCGCGCCGTTGAGCACGGTGCGCATCCGCGCGATGTTGTCCTCGGTGATGACATCGCCGAGATCGACCGTGCGCTGGTCCACCCTGCCGCTGCCGGTGATCAGCACGATCATCAGCCGCGCCGGGGTGAGCGAGACCAGCTCGATGTGACGCACCGTCGAGTTCGACAGTGTCGGGTACTGCACGATGGCGACCTGCCTGGTGAGCTGCGCGAGCAGCCGCACCGACCGACGCATGACGTCTTCCAGGTCGATCGCGCCCTCGAGGAAGTTCTTGATCGCCCGCCGCTCGGCCGCGCTCAGCGGCTTGATCTCGGAAAGCCGGTCGACGAACACCCGGTAGCCCTTGTCGGTGGGGATCCGGCCCGCGCTCGTGTGCGGCTGGGCGATGTAGCCCTCGTCCTCGAGCGCGGCCATGTCGTTACGGACGGTCGCGCTGGACACACCCAGGTTGTGCTTGTCAACGAGGGCCTTCGACCCGACCGGTTCCTGATTCGACACGTAGTCGGCGACGATAGCGCGCAGCACCTCGAACTTGCGGTCTTCCGCGTTGGCCATCTCACCTCCGCTCGCCGATGACTACCGACCAGTTTACGGCGCCGTCGCCAACTGGTGTCTTGTGAGTCGCCTGGCCTTGGGATGTGTCCGAGTGCGGAACAGGGCAAGATCGTTACCGTGCGCGATGCCGTCATCCCGATCAACGCCGTCCTCGCCGTCGTCCTCATGGGGCTGGTGGCGATCGCGGCCATCGTCTCGGCCGTCGGCCAGCTCGGCACCGCGCGGACGACGGTGTTCGCCGCCGCGCGCGCCGTGATCCAGCTCGCCGCCGTGTCGACGGTGATCGTGTTCGTGCTGCGCTCCGGCTGGCTGACGGCGTTGTTCCTGGTCGTGATGCTGTCGGCGGCCGGAGTGACGTCCTGGCGGCGCATCACCCGCGACCGCAGCGGCGCGTGGGCGGCGGTGGCGATCACGGCGGGACTCGCACCGGTACTCGGGCTCATCCTGGGCTCGGGGCTGGTGCCGATGAGCGGCGTCTCGATCATCCCGATCGCGGGCATCCTCATCGGCAACGCCATGGTGGCGACGTCGCTGGCGGGCAGGCGCGCGCTGGACGAACTGGAGAACCGCTACGGCGAGTACGAGGCCGCCCTGGCACTCGGCTTCCTGCCGCGCGTCGCCGCCCTCGAGGTCTTCCGGCCAGCGGCGTCCCAGGCGCTGGTGCCGTCGCTGGACCAGACCCGCACGGTGGGCCTCGTCACCCTGCCCGGCGCCTACGTCGGCGTCCTGCTGGGCGGCGCGAGCCCGCTGGAGGCGGGCGCGGCGCAGCTGCTGGTGCTGGTCGGGGTGCTGGCCGCCCAGGCCATCGCGGTACTGCTGATGATCGAGCTGGTCGCGGCCGGGCGGGTGGTCCGGGGCGAGCGGCGCTGAGATGAGGTGCGCGGCGCGGCGTGGTCCGGGCGAGGCGTCCCCGCTCAGCCGACCAGGCGCCGGACGACGCCGTCCGCGAGCAATCGCCCCGCGTCGGTGAGCACCGCCCGGCCAGCCGCGAGCGCGTCGACGTCCAGCAGCCCCTCGGTCGCGGACCGCCGCGCCTCGCGTCGCCCGGCGTCGTCGAGGACGTCCAGCGCCAGGCCGTCGGCGAGTCGCAGCTCCAGCATTACCCGCTCCAGATGCTGGTCGGACACCGACAGCAGCTCGCGACCAGCGGCGGGCGACTCCCCCGCCGCGAGCAGTGCGGCGTAGCGGGCGGGGTGTTTGACGTTCCACCAGCGCACGCCGCCGACATGGCTGTGCGCGCCGGGACCGGCGCCCCACCAGTCGCCGCCGCGCCAGTAGATCAGGTTGTGCTCGCAGCGCGCCTCGGCCGACGCGGCCCAGTTCGACACCTCGTACCAGCGCAGCCCCGCCTCGGCCAGCGTCGCGTCGATGAGTTCGTAGTCGGCGGCGAGGACGTCGTCGTCCGGCATCGGTAGCTCGCCGTTGCGGACCTTGCGTGCCAGTGCGGTGCCGTCCTCCACGATCAGCGCGTAGGCGGAGACGTGGTCGGCTCCGGCATCGAGCACCGCGTCCAGCGACGCGCGCAGGTCGTCGGTGGTCTCGCCGGGCGTGCCGTAGATCAGGTCCAGGTTGACGTGCTCGAAGCCCTCCGCGCGGGCTTCCTTGGCCGCGGCGACCGGACGTCCTGGCGTGTGCACCCGATCGAGCGTCCGGAGCACGTGGGGCGCGGCCGACTGCATGCCCAGCGACACCCGGGTGTAGCCCGCGGCGCGGATGCCCGCGAAGAACTCCGGCGACGTCGATTCGGGGTTGCTCTCGGTGGTGACCTCGGCGTTGTCGGTGAGCCCCACGGTGGAGCGGACGACGTCCAGCACGGCGGCGAGGCCGTCCGCGCCGAGCAGTGACGGCGTGCCACCGCCGACGAACACCGTCCGCGCGCGGGGCGGCTCGCCAAGCACCCTGGCGGCGAGGTCCAGTTCGGCGCGCAGGCCGTCCAGCCACGACTCGGGCGATGTGGACAGCTCCCCCGGCGTGTAGGTGTTGAAGTCGCAGTACCCGCAACGGGTGGCGCAGAACGGCACGTGCACGTACACGCCGAACGGCCGCTCGCCGAGCCCGCGCAGGGCGGTCTCGGGCAGGGTTCCGTCGCGGGGCGCCTCGGCGCCGTCGGGCAGTGCTGGCACGCCTCCAGTGTCCCAGGTGGTGTGCCTCGCGACCCGGCGCCGCGACAGAGTGGCGTTGCTCCCACCATGTGAACAGCGCTAGACCACATCCTGGGCGGATGGCACTCTAAGAGCCATGAGTTCTTCCGCCGGTGTCCTGCTCGTGGTTCGTCGCCACGTCGACTACCGGCGCGTCTCTAGCGCCCTGTGCCAGGCATCGGCCTGACCTACCTGGGGTTTTCCGCAATTCCCACCTGGTGAGTGGCCGGCACGGCACGTCGCGTCGCGCTGCCCGCTCACGACCAGCACCCACGCAGGCACCCGTCGCGATACCGGAGGACGACGTGACCACTCCCACCAAGCGGACGTCGAAGCCACGTCGGCGCAGGGGCGAAGGCCAATGGGCCCTTGGCTACCGCGAGCCGCTGAACAAGAACGAACAGAGCAAGAAGGACGACAACCCGCTCAACGTCCGCGCCCGGATCGAGAACATCTACGCCCACACCGGCTTCGACGGCATCGACCCCGGTGACCTGCGCGGACGTTTTCGCTGGTACGGCCTCTACACCCAGCGCAAGCCCGGTATCGAGGGCGGCAAGACCGCCACACTCGAGCCGGAGGAGCTGGACGACTCGTACTTCATGCTGCGGGTGCGCAGCGACGGCGGCGCGCTGACCACCGAGCAGCTGCACCTGCTTGGTGAGCTGTCGCACACCTACGCGCGCGACACGGCCGACATCACCGACCGGCAGAACATCCAGTACCACTGGATCCAGATCGAGGACATGCCCACCATCTGGCAGCGCCTCGAGGACGCGGGCCTGACCACGATGGAAGCCTGTGGCGACAGTCCTCGGGTGATCCTCGGCTCACCCGTCGCGGGTATCGCCAAGGACGAAGTGATCGACGGCACCCCGGCGATCGACGAGATCAAGCGCCGCTACATCGGCGCGCCGGAGTTCTCCAACCTGCCGCGCAAGTTCAAGACCGCCATCACCGGCCTGCCCGACGTCGCGCACGAGGTGCACGACGTCGCGTTCGTCGGGGTCAACCACCCGGAGCACGGTCCGGGTTTCGACGTCTGGGTCGGCGGCGGGCTCTCGACCAACCCGATGATCGGCAAGCGGCTCGGCGCGTGGGTGCCGCTGGACGAGGTGCCGGACGTCTGGGCTGGGATCGTGAGCATCTTCCGCGACTACGGCTACCGCAGGCTGCGGCACCGCGCCCGCATCAAGTTCCTGGTCAAGGACTGGGGGCCAGAAAGATTCCGCGAAGTTCTCGAGAATGAGTACCTGGGCCGCGAGCTCATCGACGGCCCGGAGCCGGAGGTACCGGAGCATCCGATCGACCACGTCGGCGTGCACGAGCAGAAGGACGGCCAGTACTACGTCGGCGCCGCGCCGGTCGCGGGCCGGGTGTCCGGCACCACGCTGATGGGGGTGGCGAAGGCCGCCGAGCGCGCCGGGTCGACCAGGGTGCGGTTTACGCCACAGCAAAAGCTGGTCGTCCTGGACGTCGCCGAGTCCGAGGTCGAGGGCCTGCGTGGCGAGCTGGACGCGCTGGGGTTGTCCACCGAACCGTCGCCGTGGCGGCGCGGGGTGATGGCCTGCACCGGGATCGAGTTCTGCAAGCTCGCCATCGTCGAGACCAAGCAGCGCGCGAAGGACTTGGTCGACGACCTGGAGAAGCGGCTGGCGGACCTGACAGCCGCCGCGGACCTGCCGCCGCTGAGCATTCACCTCAACGGGTGCCCGAACTCGTGCGCGCGGATCCAGACCGCCGACATCGGGCTCAAGGGCCAGATCGTCACCGACGCCGACGGCAACCAGGTCGAGGGCTTCCAGGTGCACCTCGGCGGTGGGCTCGGCCTCGACGCGGGCTTCGGTCGTAAGCTGCGCGGCCACAAGGTGACCGGCGCCGAACTGGGCGACTACGTCGAACGCGTGGTGCGCAACTTCATCGACCAGCGCACCGACGGCGAACGCTTCGCCCAGTGGGCCGCCCGGGCGGCGGACGATGATCTCACATAACGGGACGAGGCATGACCGAACGCGCGCAACCGTTCTACTGCCCGTACTGCGGTGACGAGGATCTGCGGCCGCACGAGGAGCGCACCTGGTTGTGCGCCTCGTGTCGCCGGGTGTTCACGGTGACGTTGCTCGGGTTGAACTTTCCGGAGGGTGCAGGATGACCATCACAGAAACCACGAGTCAGAAGGAAGAGCTCAAAGCGCTGGCCGAGCGGGCCGAGGCCGAACTGGCCAACGCGAGCACGGACGAGGTGCTGCGCTGGGCGTTCGAGACCTTCGGCGACCGGCTGATCGTGGCGTCCAACATGCAGGACGCGGTGCTGGTCGACGTCGCCACCAGGGTCAAGCCCGACGTCGACGTGCTGTTCCTGGAGACCGGCTACCACTTCGCGGAGACCCTCGGCACCCGCGACGCCGTGGCCGCCCAGTACCCGAACGTGCGGATCGTCAACGCCGAGGCGGAGCAGTCGGTGGCCGAGCAGGAGGCGCGGTTCGGCCTGCTGAACCGCACCGACCCGGACAAGTGCTGCTTCCTGCGCAAGGTCGTCCCGCTGCGGAACACGCTGGCGCGCTACGACGCCTGGATCACCGGCGTGCGCCGCGTCGAGGCCCCGACGCGCGCGAACACACCGCTGGTGCAGTGGGACAAGGGCAACGGCCTCGTGAAGATCAACCCGCTGGCCGCGTGGACCGACGACGAGTTCCGCGCCTACATCGACCGGCACGGCATCCTGGAGAACCCGCTGGTCGCCGAGGGCTACCTGTCCATCGGCTGCGCCCCGTGCACCGCGAAGGTCGCCCCTGGCGACGACCCCCGCAGTGGCCGCTGGGCGGGCCAGTCGAAGACCGAGTGCGGCCTGCACAGCTAACGCGGAAGGACCTGATGACTGAGACGCACCCACCGGTGGCGCTCGACGCCGGTCCAGACCCGGCGCTGACCGCGCTGGAGTCCGAGGCGATCCACATCTTCCGCGAGGTGGCCGGCGAGTTCGACCGTCCGGTGATCCTGTTCTCCGGCGGCAAGGATTCCACCCTGCTGCTGCACCTGGCGATCAAGGCGTTCTGGCCAGCTCCCGTCCCCTTCCCACTGTTGCATGTGGACACCGGGCACAACTTCGATGAGGTCATCGAGTTCCGTGACCGGGTCGTCGCGGAGCACGGTCTGCGGCTCGTCGTCGCCAAGGTCCAGGACTGGATCGACGACGGACGTCTTGAGGAGCGCCCGGACGGCACCCGCAATCCACTCCAGACGGTGCCGCTGCTGGACACCATCACCGAGCACGGCTTCGACGCCGTCTTCGGCGGCGGCCGTCGTGACGAGGAGCGGGCGCGGGCGAAGGAGCGGATCTTCAGCCTGCGCAACGCGTTCGGCCAGTGGGACCCGCGCCGCCAGCGCCCGGAACTGTGGAACCTCTACAACGGACGTCACAAGCCCGGCGAGCACGTCCGCGTGTTCCCGCTGTCCAACTGGACCGAGGCGGACGTCTGGGCTTACATCGCGCGCGAGAAGGTCGAGTTGCCGTCGATCTACTACGCGCACGAGCGCGACGTCTACTGGCGCGACGGCATGTGGCTCACCGAGGGCCCATGGGGCGGCCCGCGCGACGACGAAGAGGTCCTCCGCAAGATGGTGCGCTACCGCACCGTCGGCGACGGCTCCTGCACCGGCGCGGTCGAGTCCACCGCGACCACCGTGGCCGAGGTCATCGCCGAGGTGCAGGCCAGCAGGCTGACCGAGCGGGGCGCGACCCGCGCCGACGACCGGCTCTCCGAGGCAGCCATGGAGGACCGCAAGCGTGAGGGGTACTTCTGATGAGCTCACTGCTACGGCTGGCCACCGCCGGTAGCGTCGACGACGGCAAGTCCACACTGGTCGGAAGACTGCTCTACGACACCAAATCGGTGCTGGCCGACCAGCTGGACGCCGTCACGCGGGCCAGTGTGGACCGGGGCGCTGATACACCGGACCTGTCGCTGCTCGTCGACGGGCTGCGCTCGGAACGCGAGCAGGGCATCACCATCGACGTCGCCTACCGCTACTTCGCGACGCCGAAGCGGTCGTTCGTGCTGGCCGACACGCCAGGTCACGTGCAGTACACCCGCAACACGGTGACCGGCGCGTCCACCGCGCAGCTCGGTGTGCTGTTGGTCGACGCGCGCAACGGCGTCATCGAGCAGACCCGCCGCCACGCCGCCGTGTTGGCACTGCTGGGCGTGCCGAGGCTGGTGCTCGCGGTGAACAAGATCGACCTGGTCGACTACGACGAAGGCACCTTCGAGGTCATCGCCAAGGAGTTCACCGACCACGCGGCCGCGCTGGGCTACGGCGTCGGCGACGTCCTGTCGGTGCCGGTCTCGGCGCTGCACGGTGACAACGTCGCGACTCGCTCCGAGCACACGCCCTGGTACACCGGGCCGACGCTGCTGGAGCACCTGGAGGAGGTTCCGGTCGCGCCGGACCCCCACGACGAACCGTTCCGGCTGCCGGTGCAGTACGTCATCCGGCCGCGCACCGAGCGGTTCCCGGACTACCGGGGCTACGCCGGCCAGATCTCGTCCGGCACGGTCCGGCCCGGTGACGAGGTCGTCGTCCTGCCTGACGGCCACCGGACCACGGTCACCGGCATCGACACCGCGGACGGGCCGTTGGAGGAAGCCGGCTCGGGCGCGTCGGTGACGCTGTTGCTCGCTGACGACGTCGACATCGCGCGCGGCGACATGATCGCGGCGGCGGCCTCCGCACCGGAGGTCACCGACGAATTCACCGCCGCGTTGTGCTGGCTGGCGTCCAAGCCGCTGAAGCCGGGCGCGCGAGTGCTGGTCAAGCACGGCACCAAGACGGTGCAGGGGATGGTCTCGGAGCTGTCGGCGCGGTTCGACGAGCAGAAGCTGACGGTGGAGGACGCGCCGGAGTCGTTGGCGCTGAACGACATCGGCCGCGTCGAGCTGCGCACGGCCGAGCCACTGCCGGTGGACGACTACGGCCACGCGCACCGCAACGGGGCGTTCCTGGTGATCGACCCGGCCAGCGGTGACACGCTCGCCGCCGGGCTCGTGGGTGCGCCGCTGTCGGCGTTGGGTGTCGGCTGACGATGCGGGCATTTCGGGGCCTCAGCGCGCGCCACGGCGCTTCGCGCGGCGTGGCGCCGCAGGTCAACGCTGGTCCCGCGGTGCCATGGCGCGTCGTGCCCGGTGCGACACGCGGCTCTGGTGACGCGCCGCTGGTCGTCGTCGCTCACGGCAGCCGCGACCCGCGCTCGGCAGCCACGATCCGGCGGCTCGCCGACGTCGTCTGCCGCCTCGCGCCGGGCTTGGACATCCGGGTGGGGTTCCTCGACCTGTCGGAGCCGCTGCTGTCAGACGTGCTGGACGATGTCGCCGCCGAGGGACATCGCGACGTCGTCGCGGTGCCGCTGCTGCTTGGCAACGCGTTCCACTCCAAGGTGGACCTGCCCGCGCTGGTCGCCGACGCCGAGCAGCGCTCGCCGGGGTTGCGGGTGCGGGTGTCCGACGTGCTCGGTCCTGACCCGCTCCTGCTGGATGCGGTACAGGGGCGGCTCGCCGAGACGGGCACCGCGCCAGACCCCGCGCTTGGTGTCGTGCTGGCCGGGGTCGGCTCCGCCGACGCCGCCGCCAACGACGTCGTCGCCGACGTGGCCGCGCGGCTGCACCGACGCGGCGACTACGCGGCCGTCACGCACGCGTTCGCGACCTGCGGCCCCGACGTCGAATCCGCCATCGCCGCCCTGCGGGCACGCGGCGCGGAGCGCATCGCCATCGCGCCGTGGTTCCTCGCCCCCGGCCTGCTACTGGACCGCATCGAGCGGCGAACCCGCGACGTGGCTCCCGACGCCGTCTTCGCCGCCCCGCTCGGCGCGGCCGAGGCCGTCGCCACCGTCGTCCTCACCCGCTACGCCGCGGCCACCCACCCGGCCGCCCACGCCGCGTAAGCCTCGCGAGTCCCGCGTTGTGGGGCCGCGAGTCCCGCGCTGTGGAGCCCGTGGTTCCGGCTTCCGGCGCCCGTGACCGTCGTCACGGCTCGCCACGGCGACCATCGCGACGACATATGCGAGGCTGTCTCCCATGGCTGACGAACTGGTGCACTACGTAGTGGATCGCGGCGTCGCGACCATCACGCTCGACTCCCCCAGCAACCGCAACGCGCTGTCCGCGCAGCTCCGCTCCGAGCTCAAGCAGCACCTGACCAGCGCGATCGACGACGACGCGGTGCGGGTCATCGTGCTCGACCACACCGGCCCCGTCTTCTGCGCCGGCATGGACCTCAAGGAAGCGCGCGGCTCCGGCGCCGGCGACCAGGGCGTCAACGAGTTCCCGCAGTTGCTGACCCAGATCATGACCAGCCCGAAACCGGTGGTCGCCAAGCTGGCCGGGCCCGCTCGCGCGGGCGGCGTCGGCATCGTGGCGGCCGCCGACATCGCCGTGGCCGTCGAGGACGCGACGTTCGCGTTCAGCGAGGTACGCATCGGCGTCGTGCCCGCCGTGATCTCCATCCCCGTGCTGCCGAGGCTGCTGCCCCGCGCGGCGCACGAGCTGTTCCTCACCGGCGAGCAGTTCACCGCTAGCAGGGCCGCCGACATCGGCCTGCTGAACTCGGCGGTGCCCACCGACGCGCTTGATGACGAGGTGCAGCGCTTCGTCAACGCGCTGGTCGCTGGCGGTCCGCAGGCGGTCGCGGCCACGAAGGAGCTGCTGCGCGGCGACGTCACGGCCGACGACCTGGCGAAGTCGTTCAACGACATGCTCGCGATGTCAGCGCGGTTCTTCGCCAGCGAGGAAGGTCAGGAGGGCATCACGGCGTTCGCGCAGAAGCGCAAGCCGAACTGGATTCCGGACGCCTGACGGACCCGCGGCGGCGAGTGTGGGACACGACGTCGTGGTACTCGCCGCTTCAGGTGCCGCAGTAGGTGACGTGCGGCGGACATCCCGGCGGAGCGGGGTCGGTGAACTCCGCCAGCCCTGGCCGCTCGTCGAACGGCCGAGAGACGGCGTCCACGAGGCGGTGGAACTGGCCCATCTCCCCGACCGTCGCCTGCTCGAGTGCTTCCTCGACCCGGTGGTTGCGTGGGATGTAGACGGGGTTGACGCGGTCCATCGCCGCTGCCACGGCCTCGCGGTCAGCGGGCAACAGGGCCTCGCGTCGCTTCGCCCACGCGTCGAACGGCTCGGGGTCGGTGAAGAGGCTCCGCGCGGTGCCTGCCGACAGCGCGCGGAAGAACCGGGTGTAGTCGACGTGCTGGTCGCGCATCAGCTCCAACAGGTCCGTGACTAGCTCCGGGTGGGGCTCGCCTAGCCCGAGCTTGGCGGCCATCCCCTCGGACCAGAGGCGGTCGTAGCGCTCGGCGAAGCCGCCGAGCACCTCGGTGGCGGCCTCGACCGCCGCGTCCACGGATTCATCGATGAGCGGGACCAAGGCCTCACCGAACCGCGCGAGGTTCCACTGCGCGGCCTGGGGCTGGTTGCCGTAGGCGTAGCGGCCCGTGTGGTCGATCGAGCTGAACACCGTCCGCGGGTCGAAGGCGTCCATGAAAGCGCACGGCCCGTAGTCGATGGTCTCGCCGGAGATCGTCATGTTGTCGGTGTTCATCACGCCATGGACGAAGCCGACCAGCATCCACTGGGCGACGAGCTCGGCCTGGACGTCGACCACGCGGCCCAACAGCGCGAGGTACGGGTTGTCCGCGTCCGCGGCCTCCGGGTGGTGGCGTTCTATGGCGTAGTCAGCGAGGGCGCGCAGCGTCTCCCGGTCGCCGGACGCGGCGGCATACTGGAATGTGCCGACACGCAGGTGGCTCGCCGCGACCCGGCAGAGCACCGCGCCAGGCAACTCCTGCTCCCGAAGTACCCGCTCACCGGTGCCGACGACCGACAACGCCCGCGTCGTGGGGATACCGAGGCCGTGCATCGCCTCACCGAACAGGTACTCCCGCAGCATCGGCCCGACCACCGCCTTGCCGTCGCCGCCACGGGCGAACGGGGTGCGTCCGGAACCCTTGAGGTGCAGGTCCCGACGACGGCCGTGGGTGTCGGTCACCTCGCCGAGCAGCAGCGCCCTGCCGTCACCAAGCCGGGGCACGTACCCGCCGAACTGATGGCCCGCGTAGGCGTGGGCGACCGTGGTGGTCTCCTCGGGCACCTGACCGACGAGCAGTCCGACGCCGGACGGCTCGCGCAGTGCCGCCGGATCGACGCCGAGTTCGGTCGCCAGGTCGTCGTTGAGCGCCAGCAGTTCGGGATCGGGCACCGGCGCGGCCGTCCACGGCACGGACAGACCGGACACCGCGCGGGCGTAGGAGTCGTCGAACCGGAACAGCGCAGTCGGGGTGGACATGATTCCCATGCTACGGATCAAACGCGCGTCACCGGCGTCATCACCTCACTCGCGGACCACTACCACTCGCTTCGCCTCATCGCTGACCGAGCTGCCTCGAACGTGTAGTCATTTCACCGCGTCTCATGATGAGCACCCGCGGGTTCTTGACTGGCTCCAGAGAGCAGTAGTGGACTGGAAGGTGTGTCACGGGCCGCAGGTCCGCGCTGGCGCGTCCTGGGTGCCCGAAACCTACGGTGCCGCACGCCGAACGATCCCACCATGAGGAGGCACGGCCATGACACGCGGCGAACCCAAGCCGACAACGACAGACGCGGGTATACCCGTCCCGAGCGACGAGCACTCACTCACCGTTGGCCCGGACGGCCCGATCCTGCTCAACGATCATTACCTGATCGAGCAAATGGCGAATTTCAACCGGGAGCGCATCCCGGAGCGGCAGCCCCACGCGAAGGGCGGCGGCGCGTTCGGCCGGTTCGAGGTGACCAACGACGTCAGCGCCTACACCAAGGCCGCCGTGTTCCAGCCGGGCGCCAAGACCGACATGCTGATCAGGTTCTCCAGTGTCGCTGGCGAACGGGGTAGCCCGGACACCTGGCGCGACCCGCGCGGCTTCGCGGTGAAGTTCTACACCTCCGAGGGCAACCTGGACATCGTCGGCAACAACACGCCGATCTTCTTCGTCCGCGACCCGATGAAGTTCCAGCACTTCATCCGCTCACAGAAGCGCAGGCTGAACAACAACCTGCGGGATCACGACATGCAGTGGGATTTCTGGACGCTCTCGCCGGAGTCGGCCCACATGGTGACGTGGCTGATGGGCGATCGAGGCATCCCGAAGACGTGGCGGCACATGAACGGCTACTCCAGCCACACCTACAGCTGGATCAACGCCGATGGCGAGCGGTTCTGGGTCAAGTACCACTTCAAGACCGACCAGGGCATCGACTTCCTCACCCAGGACGAGGCCGACCGCCTCGCGGGTGAGGACGCCGACTACCACCAGCGGGACCTGTACAACGCGATCGAGTCGGGGAACTACCCGAGCTGGACGCTGTACATGCAGATTATGCCGTTCTCCGACGCCAAGACGTACCGGTTCAACCCGTTCGACCTCACCAAGGTGTGGCCACACGGCGACTACCCGCTGGTGGAGGTGGGCCGGTTCACGCTCAACCGCAACGTCACCGACTACCACACCGAGATGGAGCAAGCGGCGTTCGAACCGAACAACCTGGTGGCGGGCACCGGACTCAGCCCGGACAAGATGCTGCTGGCACGCGGGTTCTCCTACGCCGACGCGCACCGCGCGCGGCTCGGCGTCAACTACAAGCAGATCCCGGTGAACCAACCGAAGGTCCCGGTGCACAGCTACTCGAAGGATGGCGTCGGCCGCACCATCAACGCCACCGATCCGGTGTACGCGCCGAACTCCTATGGCGGCCCGCACGCCGACCCGTCGCTGACCGCCGAAGCCGGCCTTTGGTACACCGACGGCGAGATGGTGCGCGAAGCTTACACACTGCGTAAGGATGACGACGACTTCGGGCAGGCGGGCACGATGGTCCGCGAGGTACTCGACGACGCCGCCCGCGAGCGCCTGGTATCCAACGTGGCAGGTCACCTGAGCAACGGCGTCTCCGAGCCGATCCTGCGGCGGGCGTTCGAGTACTGGCGCAACGTCGACAAGAACATCGGCGACCGGATCGAGAAGGCTGTGAAACGCAACGGTTGAGACAGTCGACGCTGGCGGCGATCGTCCTACGTCGCGTCGTCAGCGTCGGCACTGTCCGTGAGATGCGTGCTGAGCCACGCCTTCGCTCGCCGCGCCGACGCGCGGGACAACCACGCGTCCTGCACTTGCTCCGCCAGCTCCTGCCGAGTCAGCTCACCGAGACGGCTCGCGCGCACCAACACCGACAGGTGTCCGTTGAAGTGTGGCGTTGTGAAGAACGGCAGCGCCGGATCCTGCACCAAAGCCTGCTTCTCCGCCTCGGACGAGACCCAGAAGACGATGACGTCCTCGTAGCGCTCCCCTGCCTCAGGGTCGACCGCGTCCGGTCGCGGCGTGCGGAAGAAGATGAACGACTTCCCACCGACCTGATAGACCGGGTTCTCGCTCGGTCCGTGCGTGACGGAAACGTGCGGCATGGCCAGCGCCAACTCGTGCACGTCCTCGACCCGAGCCGGTCGACTCCCCAGGTCGGACATGTCACCCGCCTCAGCGACCATCACGCACTCCTCACCCGCACGACCTACTTCGTCCTGCTCGCCACCCTCGGCGTCTGGAACTGACCTCGCTCAACGACGCGTGACCTTGGCCTTCGCCGGGAGCGTCCTCGCGAAAGCCACGCCACGGGTCACCCACGCCGCGAGTTCGTCATCCGACCGGACGGCGTCCTCGGCGACCTTGAGCCAGCCGCGCATCTCCCTTCCGCGCATGACCATCGGCGTGACGTGTGCGCCGTCGATGAGATCGCCCGCGTCATCCGGATCAACGCGCACGAGCAGTCCGCCCTGCCCGCTGGCCGCCACGGACATGTTCCCCTCGATAAGGAAGGCGAGTCCACCGAACATCCGTTGCTCGGAGAGACCGGTCTCCGCGGCCACCAGCTCGCGAATCCGGTCCGCGAGGTCTTCGTCGTATGCCATGCGAACACTATCCCGCAAGGGACCGACAAAACGGCATTCACGGGATACGCGGGCACCGTGGCGGGTGTCTGGTCGTGGCGCTATGGGGCTCCCACGTCGCCGCTCTCAGCCAGCACCGCGAGTCGGTCCAGTGATGCCCGAAGGTTGTCCGCGCTGGTCGCCCGGGCTCGCGTGAACCGGTTCTCGTCGGTCAGCCGCGACCAGTCATAGGTGTGGGTGACACGTGTGTGCTCGGCGTCGATCGGCTCGAGTTCCCAGCGCCACAGATGTCCGGCCGGTTCGCGGCCGGGATCCGAGGGTCGCCACGCGATGCGGCGGCCTTCCTCGAACTCGACGACGTGGTTCTCCCGGACCTCGCCGATCGTCAGCGTCACGGTGAACACCTCGCCGACGCCGCGAACTCGCTGCCCGGTCGGTGCTTCGGCGAGGTTGTCGTTGCCGTCCCAGCGCGGCTGCTGGGACGGATCGGCGATGAGCTCGAAGATCTGGTCGGCGTTGGCCGCGATGACACGACTGGCGCTGACCACGTGCGGGACGTCGTCATGAGTGGACACGCCCTCATCGAATCATGGCGCCAGGCCGGCGAGATAGTCCCGCGATGACTGAGGCGGGCACAATGAACCCGTGCGCACGATCGACTGGCGCGGCGACCACATCGAGGCGATCGACCAGACCCGCCTCCCGGGCGAGGTGGTCACGCTGCGAATCGAGACAGTGGATGCCCTGGTGGACGCCGTGAAACGACTCGCCATCCGAGGCGCGCCCGCACTCGGCGTCGCCGGGGCACTGGGCGTGGCACTGGCCGCAAGGACAGGTGACACCGCGGAGGTCGCGCGGCAGGCCGAGTCGTTGCGTGCGGCCCGGCCGACCGCGGTGAACCTGTCCTGGGGTGTCGACCGTGCGCGGGCGCGACTCGCCGACGGTCCCGATGCCGTGCTCGCGGAGGCGCTGGACATCCTGGAAACCGATGTGCGGGCGAACCACGCGCTGGGCTCGCGCGGGGCTCGATGGCTGCTCGACGCACTGGGCAGCACCGAACACGGGGTGAACGTCCAGACGCACTGCAACACCGGTGCCCTCGCGTGTGTGGAGTGGGGCACGGCCCTGGGCGTGATCCGCACGTTGCATCACGAAGGCGCGCTCGGCCGGGTCTACGTGAACGAGACTCGTCCGCTGTTGCAGGGCGCCCGGCTCACCACATGGGAACTGGCGCAGGCCGGTATCGAACACACGCTACTCGTGGATTCGGCCGGACCAAGCGTCGTGGCGCGGGGCTTGGTCGACGCGGTGGTCGTTGGCGCGGACCGGATCGCCGCGAACGGCGACGTGATCAACAAGATCGGCACCTACCCGCTGGCGCTGGCGGCTGCCCGTGTCGGCATCCCGTTCGTGGTCGCGGCACCCGAGTCGACGTTCGACCCTGCCACAGCGGACGGATCTGCCGTTGAGATCGAGATCCGCGATCCGGTGGAAGTGCTCGGGCAGGACACCCCGGTCGGCACCACCGCGTTGAACCTCGCCTTCGACGTCACACCCGCGGACCTGGTGACCGCGATCGTCACGGAGGATCGGGTGGTGACTCGCTGAGCCGGTGAAGGCGTCCGTAGTCGCGGTCGAGCGCGGCTTTGCGGGCGGCGGCCTGCTGTTCGCCGTCTAACGCACGGGGTGTAGCGATCGCGGCCGCTTTCTGATAGACGCCGCAGGCCCACTCCAACAACAGCGCGTCGTCCAGCGCGCGGTCCAGTGTGGACGCATAGGTGATAGCTCCGTGGTTGGCCAACAGGGCCGCCGACTTGCCTTCCAACGCGGTCAGCACCAGTTCAGCCAGCTCGGACGTGCCAAATGGAGCGAATGGGGCCACCCGGATGGCGCCGCCGATATCAAGCAACTGGTAGTGGATGCACGGCAGTTCGTCCAGCACGGTCGAAAGCGCCACCGCGAGCGGTGAGTGCGTGTGCACCACGGCACCCGCGCGATACCGGTGGTAGATCCCGAGGTGCATCCGGAGCTCCGAGGTGGGCTCCAGGTCACCCGCGACCACGTTGCCCGCCAGATCGACCACCGTCACGTGCTCACGCGACGCCTGGCCCAACACGACCCCGGTGGCCGTGACCGCCACGTGCTCGCCCGACCTGGCACTCACGTTGCCCGCGGTTCCGATCACCGATCCCGACGAAGCCAGTGATCGGCTGGTGCTCGCGACGGCATCCCGGACGGCATCCCACGACGGTGCGGTGCTCACGTCCAAACCGTACCGTCTGGGCTCCTCCGCGACCTCCGGGCAGGACGTCGCTGACTGATTCGGTGCTCATGAGAGCGGCTCGATCGGCGAACCCCGTCTCGGAAAATCAGATGAGATTCACACAACGATGCGGAAGACTCCGTCCGGCCGGTGAGTTGTGCCAGGTGCCGACTTCTACCGGTCAGCCAAGCCAGCGGCCCGTAGCCGTGAGGCGACTGTGACCACAGAACCCCAGCGAGGTGCCGCGATGTCAGCCACGATCCAGGAACGACCTGCAGTCAGTGCGGGCCGCACACCGACCGTGGTGCGACTGCTGGTGCTGGCCACGTTCGTGGTGATCCTCAACGAGACCATCATGATCAACGCCATCCCTCGGCTGATGGACGCCATGCACATCACCGAGCAGTCGGCGCAGTGGGTGTCGACCGCGTTCATGCTGACCATGGCGGCCGTGATTCCGATCACCGGCTGGTTCCTGCAACGGGTCACCACCCGCCAGGCCTACGCGATCGCGATGGGCGTTTTCCTCACGGGGACGGTCCTGTCGGCCGTGGCCCCGATCTTCGAGGTGCTGCTGGGGCGCATCGTGCAGGCCGCTGGCACGGCCGTGATGATGCCCCTGCTGATGACCACGTTGATGATCGTGGTGCCCGAGCACGATCGCGGCAGGGTGATGGGCAATGTCACGCTCGCGATCTCGGTGGCACCCGCGCTCGGACCCGCCGTGTCTGGCTTGGTCCTGCAGCTTGGCTCCTGGCGACTGCTGTTCGTTGTCGTGTTGCCGATCGCGGCTCTGGTGACCGTGTTCGGTCTGCGCAAGCTGGACAACGTCAGCGAGCCGGAGGTCAGCTCCATCGACTGGGTCAGCGTCGGCATGGCGGCGCTCGGCTTCGGCGGCCTGGTGTACGGGTTGAGCCTCTTCGGCGAGGCTGACCCCCGTGTCGGGCTCGGCATCGGCGTCGTCATCGCGGGGATCGCCACGATCGCGACGTTCGTGGCACGCCAGCTCCGGCTGCAACGCACCGGCGCGCCGCTGCTGGACCTGCGTACGCTCACCCACCGCACCTACGGCCTTGGCCTGGCCATCATGGCCGTCGCGTTCTTGGTGATGCTCGGGTCGATGATCCTGCTGCCGCTGTACCTGCAGAACTTGCGTGGACTCAGCGCGCTGGAGACCGGCCTGCTGGTGATGCCAGGCGGCCTGGCCATGGGTCTGCTTGGCCCGACCGTCGGGAAGCTGTTCGACCGGTTCGGCAGTCGCCCGCTGGTGCTGCCCGGCTCGATCGGCATCGCGACCGCCCTCATCGGGTTCACCCAGATCACGATGACGACGCCCTACTGGCAGGTGCTGGGGCTGCACACGCTGCTGATGCTGAGCCTCGCGGCGACGTTCACGCCGGTGTTCACACTCGGCATGGGCGCGCTACCGCACCACCTCTACTCGCACGGCAGCTCGATGCTCGGGACACTGCAACAGGTCGCGGCGGCGTTCGGTACCGCGCTCGTGGTGACCGTGCTGTCCGCCCGCTCCGCGCACCTGGTCGCGGATGGTGTCGCGGCCGTACCCGCGCAGCTGAGCGGCATGAAGATCGCGTTCGCCGTCGTGGCCGCCATCTCGCTGGTCTCGATCGCCGTCGCGGTGCTGCTGCCCCGCCGCGTCCCATCGCCGCAACCCTGATCCTGGCGCGCTTCACGCCCGCTGTGTCAAAAAGATGTCCCCGATGTCCGGTTCTGCTTGTCACAGCGGGCGTGAAGCTGAACCAAGCCAGGGCGCTCGGACGTCGAGCCGACTCAGGGTGCGGCGATAACCGCCGTGAACTGGCGGCTGTCGGCGCGCTCACCGCTGGGCCCGAGGGCGCGCTGGGCGTCCGAGAGGACACTGCGGATCGCCAGGTAGGACTTCGGGTCCTGCTCGGCGAGCCCGGTGGCCGACACCCAGATCAGCACGTGCTCACCAGCGGGCAGCCAGGACAGGTCCGTCAGGCAGTCGTAGAGCGCGTCCAGGTTGCGGCCGAACGTGTCGGGGAACCGCATCGTCGTCGCGATCCCGTCCAGCACGGCGAGCTTGTCGCGCAGCGCATCGCCCTGCAACGTGTGCACGAAGGCGCCGCGCGCCCTCGCCTCCGCCGCGACGGCGTTCGCGTTGGGTGGCTCTGCCATGATGCTCACAGATACCTACCGATCGGGGTCGACGAGTACGAATGACTGGTAATGGTCCTCGGTGTAGTACAGCTCGCCATCCTCCCCCGTGACGAGCCGACGGGCACCGCGGTGATCAAGACCGGGCGTGTCCACCGTGTACTCCTGGTAGTAGCCGTGCGGCCGGTCGGGCAACAGCCCCTCGCGGTTGCCGAATACCGTCCCATCACTGGGATACGGAAACGGCCCCCCAGCCTGGATCCGCTGCCAGGTCTCGGTGGCCTGCGGCGGCAGCTCGGACAACGCGACGACGTCGGATCCGGCGTTCCCGTCAGCGACGACGTCCTGGACAAGCCAGCCGCCGACGACGAGGACGAGAAGCCCGACAAGGGCCGCGCTGATCCGTCTACGGGAGAACACGTGCGAATCTTAGACGTCGCCACGACGTCGACGAGACGCAACCTGACCGCCATCGACCCCTCGCCATCGCTCATTCGCGCGGACCACGTAGCGCGGCCGCGACGCGGTCGACAGCACGGTCAACGGCCCACGCCGCGATCAAGCACACCGGCACGACGGCGGCCATGACCACGACGAACTGTAACGGGAACCACAGTTGCACGACCCACAGTTCGACGCTGTCCCACCAGGCCCCGAGCTCACCAAGCACACCTCAAGCGTAGTCCCCGGAAGCGGGCTCGCGTCGTCTACGGTGTCTTCTATGTTCGCTGTCTACGCTTCTGAGCCCAACGCTGACGACCCGCTCGCCTCACTCGCCGTCGGTGACCGCCCCGAACCGGACGTCCCGGACGGCTGGGTCACGGTGAACGTGAAGGCCGCGAGCCTCAACATGCACGACATCTGGACGCTGCGAGGCGTCGGCATCAAGCCGGACCAGTTCCCCATGATCCTCGGCTGCGACGGTGCCGGGGTGCTCGACGACGGCACCGAGGTGGTGCTGCACTCCGTCATCGGCGACCCGGAATGGCGCGGTGAGGAGACACTCGATCCGAAACGCACGCTGCTCACCGAGAAGTACCAGGGCACGTTCGCCGACAAGGTCGTCGTGCCGAAGCGCAACGCGATCGGCAAACCCGCCGAGATGTCGTTCGCCGAGGGCGCGATCATGGGCACGGCATGGCTGACGGCGTACCGGATGCTGTTCGTCAAGTCGGGCCTGCGACCTGGGCAGACGATGCTGGTGCAGGGCGCGTCCGGCGGCGTGTCGACGGCGCTGGTGCAGCTCGGCCGCGCCGCTGGCATGCGCGTGTGGGTCACCGGGCGCAGCGAGGCCAAGCGGGACCTCGCGAAACAGCTCGGGGCGCACGAGACGTTCGAGTCCGGCGCCCGGCTGCCCGAACGGGTGGACGCCGTGTTCGAGACGGTCGGCAAGGCCACCTGGTCGCACTCGATGAAGTCGCTCAAACCGGGCGGCATCATCGTGGTATCCGGCTCGACCAGCGGCCCCGACCCGAGCGCCGACCTGCAGCGGCTGTTCTTCCTGCAGCTGCGGGTGGTCGGCTCCACCATGGGCACCCGCGACGAGCTGGCGAGTCTGCTGGAGTTCGTCCGACTTGCCGGAATTCGCCCGCAGATCGGCACTGAGCTGCCGCTCTCGGAGGCCAAGGAAGGCTTCCGCACCATGCTCGAGGGCGACACGGCGGGTAAAACGGTGTTCACGCTGTAGGCCCGAACGGAGCAGCCGGGTCGCTCGTTGAGACCATACTCAACGCAGGTCACGGTGGGCGGAGCGTTCCGATGCTGGTTTGTGATCGCGTTTCGTAGGCATAAAACAGGTCGTTTCTGTTTAACCTGGATCTATGACGACCGCATCGGAGCGGCCCACGACGCCGAACGGCGCCCCGCAGGCACGCGGGGCGACCGTCCGCGTCCGGCACCGGCGTTTCGCGGGCGTGCGCACCCGCGTGTTGGAGGTCGGGCCGCGGCGCGAGCGTGCCCGTAAGACCCGGCGCGGCAGGACCCTGCCAGGGTCACCGTCCCGGCCCCGTTTCGTGCTGTTCCACGGGTACTGCGACAGCGCCGACACCTGGACGTCGCTGCTGCACCAGTTGGCCGAAGAAGGCCAGTCGGCCATCGCGATCGACCTGCCCGGCTTCGGTGAGGCCGACGAACTGCACGACGGCGCCATCCTGCCGCAGCTGGACGCCTTCGTGAGCGCGGTCGTCAAGGACCAGGCCGCCCACGGCGAGGTCGTGCTGGTCGGCAACTCGCTCGGCGGCACGGTCAGCCTGCGCGCCGCGCAGAACCACTGGCTGCCGATCGCGGGCGTCACCTCGATCGCCGCGCCAGGGTTCTCCGACACCTGGCTGGTGCGCGCCGTCCGAAAGTACCCGCTGCCGCTACGGCTGTACGCCTCACTGCCGCTCCCGGTGCCGGGCAAGGTGATCCGTACGGTCGCCGACAGCGTCATCCCCCGGTTGCTGTACGCGACGCCGAGGTCGAGCGACGACGAGCACGTGCGGCGCTTCCTGTCGTTGTTCCCGGACCACCGATCGACGAAGTGGCGGCTCGCCCAGGCGCGCAAGCTCGTCGAGGAATTGGACGACTGCTACGAGCTGGACCGGATCACCGCGCCACTGCTGGTCGTGGCCTGTGGACGCGACCGCCTTGTCCGCGCGGCGGGCGGCACCATGCTGCACACCCTCGTCCCGCACAGCAGGCTGTTGGTGCGCGAGGACTGGGGACACTGCCCGCAGCTCGACCACGCCGAGGAGATTCACCAGCTGGTGAGCTATTTCGGCGAGGGCTGCGCCCGCACGACGCGGCGCGGCACCCATGCCACTCAGCAGGCGGTCCGGCCGGACGCCGCGGCGAGCTAACCGGTAACGCGCGCGGTCACCGGGAACGTGACCGGTGGCCGCGCGCTATTTCTTGCCCTTCCCCTTGTCCGCGGGGGCGTCGGCGGAGAGCGCCGCGACGAAGGCTTCCTGCGGGACCTCGACCCTGCCGACGGTCTTCATCCGCTTCTTGCCTTCCTTCTGCTTCTCGAGCAGCTTGCGCTTCCGGGAGATGTCACCGCCGTAGCACTTGGCCAGGACGTCCTTGCGGATCGCGCGGATGGTCTCGCGCGCGATGATCCGCGAGCCGATGGCGGCCTGGATCGGCACCTCGAACTGCTGCCGCGGAATCAGTTCCCGCAGCCGGGTGGCCATCTTCGTCCCATACGCGTAGGCGTGGTCCTTGTGCACGATCGCGGAGAACGCGTCGACAGGTTCGCCCTGCAACAGGATGTCCACCTTGACCAGCTCGGACGCCTGCTCGCCCGCCTCCTCGTAGTCCAGCGACGCGTAACCACGGGTACGGGACTTCAGTGAGTCGAAAAAGTCGAAGATGATCTCTCCGAGCGGCAGCTTGTAGCGCAGCTCGACCCGCTCCTCCGACAGGTAGTCCATGCCAAGCAGCTCGCCCCGTTTGCCCTGGCACAGCTCCATGATCGCGCCGATAAACTCCGAAGGCGCGATCACCGTGACCTTGCTGACCGGCTCGTGGACCTCGGCGATCTTGCTGGTCGCGGGCCAGTCGGAAGGGTTGGTCACCTCGAAGTCGGTGCCGTCCTCCAGGTAGACCTGGTAGACGACGTTGGGCGCGGTGGCGATCAGGTCGAGGTTGTACTCGCGCTCCAGCCTGGAGCGGGTGATCTCCAAGTGCAGGAGACCGAGGAACCCGCACCGGAAGCCGAAGCCAAGCGCGGCGGACGTCTCCGGCTCGAAGGTCAGCGAGGCGTCGTTGAGCTGCAGCTTCTCCAGCGCTTCCCGCAGCACCGGGTAGTCGGAGCCATCCACCGGGTACAGCCCGGAGTAGACCATCGGCTGCGGCTCGCGGTAGCCGGGCAGCGGCTCGGTGGCACCGCGCTTCTCCCAGGTCACGGTGTCACCGACCTTGGACTGGCGGACGTCCTTGACGCCGGTGATCAAGTATCCGACCTCGCCGACGCCGAGTCCCTTGCTCGGCTTCGGTTCCGGCGAGATGATGCCGACCTCGAGCAGCTCGTGGGTGGCGTTCGTGGACATCATCCTGATCCGCTGCCTCGGCGTGATCTGCCCGTCGACCACCCGGATGTAGGTGACGACGCCCCGGTAGGTGTCGTAGACCGAGTCGAAGATCATCGCGCGGGCCGGTACGTCGGCCTGGCCCTCCGGCGGCGGCACCTGCTTGACGATCTCGTCCAGCAGCTCCCGCACGCCGTCGCCGGTCTTGGCCGACACCCGAAGCACGTCGGACTGGTCGCATCCGATGATGTGGGACAGCTCGGCGGCGTACTTGTCCGGCTCCGCGGCGGGCAGGTCGATCTTGTTCAGTACCGGGATGATGTGGAGGTCCTTCTCCAGCGCCAGGTACAGGTTCGCCAGCGTCTGCGCCTCGATGCCCTGCGCCGCGTCGACCAGCAGGATCGCGCCCTCACACGCCGCGAGCGCGCGGGAGACCTCGTAGGTGAAGTCGACGTGACCGGGGGTGTCGATCAGGTGCAGCACGTGGTCCTGCCCGTCGACGGCCCACGGCAACCGCACGTTCTGCGCCTTGATGGTGATGCCGCGTTCCCGCTCGATGTCCATCCGGTCCAGATATTGCGCCCGGTAGTCACGCGCTTCGAGAACGCCGGTGAGCTGCAACATCCGGTCGGCAAGCGTTGACTTGCCGTGGTCGATGTGCGCGATGATGCAGAAGTTGCGGATCTGCTCCGGCGGGGTAAACGTCGTATCGGCGAACGTGCTCACTCAGCGTGGTCCTCTGACTGGTCTGCGGGTGCACCGCCTATCGTCCCATGCCGCCGCCCGCGGCTGGTCAGGTGGCGGCGGGCAGGGTGTGGCAGCGCACCCGCGGAGCCGGTCATGTGCCCTGCTGGGATCGCTCCTCTTCCTGCTTCTCCGCTTCCATCTTGCCGAGCTCGGTCTGGTAGTTGTCGTCCTGATTTACCTCATCATTGAGCGTGCCCTTAATGACTCCCACGCCCAGCGCATCCGAGTTGAACGTATCGGCGAATCCGTCGTTGCCACGCATTCCCAGGTACTTCTCATCGATTCGGCCAGCCGCATCTCGGACGCTGTCCGGCAGGACCCTGCCGACGGTGTTATCGGCGAAACCACGTTTGATTTGATCAGCTCGATTCATCACCGTCCGCGCGGCCTCGCCGTGACGACCCGCGGCCCTGCCCAGGTTCTGGGCGATGTCGTCGAATTTCCGGGCTGTCCTCCCCAGCGCCTGTACGGCACCACGCAGGTGCGAGAACTTGTTCAAGATCTCGGCGAGCTTGGTCATCAGCTTCGATATCTTGCTCGCGATCTTGCCCGCGGTCGCCGCGCCCCGTGCCACCGCGTAACCGGTGAAAGCGGCGATGGAGCCACCGAACGTAGCCCAACTGGTAGCCAGCGCGGATGCCGCCGCGATAACGAGTTCGGCGACGACGTCCGCGATCAGGTCGCGAATGATGCCTCGTACGGTCGCCACCAGCACACCCGAGTTCTGGATCGCGGCCGACACCGACCGCGCGGCGGATTCCAGCGACTCGAGTTGTGCGGCGACGCCGTCGGCCAGTTTCCGGTAGGCGTCCGCCGCATCGCCTTGCCAGCTGACGGTCTCTCGCCGTACTGCCTCTCGGAAACTCTCTGCGACCTCGACGACCTCACTCTTGACCTCTTCACCCCAGGTGATCGCCACCCGCGTGACGGCACTGGGATCGCCCGCGAGCGCGTCGAGTGGCTCCTTGAGAAAGTCCAGATGCTCGATAAGCCAGCCAATCCCGGCTGACAGCAGTCCACTCAGCGGATTCGCGACGAAACCGAGCGCATCAAGTCCCAGACTCAGGCCGTCCACAGCCAAGTCTCCTGGGTTGTTCAGGCCATTGGCTGCCGCCTCGACGTCCACGCGTGTCTCATTGAGCGTGTCAAAGATGCCTGCCCCCGCTGTCGCTTCCGGCATTACCTGAGCCCCCTCGCCTTCGCCTCATAATCCTTCGCGGAGGCTTCTTCCATCCGTTCGTACGCCTCAGCGCAGGTCTTCACCGCCTTAGACAGCGACGTCAATCCCGCCGCGTAGTCCCTCATCGACTCCCCCGCCGCGGCGATTTCCTCACGAGCCCCGCCGCTGAAGAACTGACCGATAATGCCGTAGGTGTCGACGCCAAGCTCGACGCCAGTGCCCTTGTCAGCAGCTTTCCGAAGTCGCTCGCTGAGTTTGTCCACCGTGCCAGCGTGCGTTGCCAGGTCTTCCGGTTCGACCTTGTATCCGTCCCCCATGCCTCACCTCGTGAACGGGCGGTTGAAGCCCTCGTCGTCATCGTCGAAGTCGTCGTCATCACGCCGGTGCCGGGCGCTCTCGGCATCGTCATCCGCCGGTGCGAACGAGGCATTGATCTGCTCTCGCAGGAAATCCATGGCGTCCGACTCGCCCACCAGCGGCCGCAGCGCTTCCTGGGTCTGCGCGGCCGCGTTGGCGTGGGCCGACTGAACGGTCTGGGTAATGGTATCGGCGAGGCGCTCATGACCGAGCCGCATCGCCTCAGCAGACAGATCCAGCTTCTCGAGACGTCCCCCAGGCGCCAGCACGACCGAAACGCTTCCGTCCGCGCTGGATGCTTGAGCTCGCGCGGAGTTGATCTGCTCCTGTACCTGTTCGGCTCGCCGTTGAATGTCCTCGACGCGGCGGGTGTAGTCCGTTACCCATCGCTGCGCGTCATCGAAGCCGGGCTGCATTCCCCTGTGTCTCCTTCCAGATTCTTCAGTGGCCTACGACTTGGCGGCGCTGGCGTTGGTTCCATCGGATCGAGCGATCTCTTCGTGGATCGCCAATAGCCTGCTAAGCCGGTCGTACTTTGGTTCCACCGTGACCAGCAGAATCGCCCCCAGCAGAGCTAGCACGATCGCATCACGCAAACCCGCGATCATGACAACCATCGGTGCTCCGCTGGGAAGCTGTGCGAACGCATGGAGCCCCGCGAATGCGGCCAGCCCTAGCACGATGACCGCCAACACGACCCCGCGCTGATACGCCCCGCGCCTGCCGTCGGCCATCCGGCGCAGCATCTCATTACCTTGTTTTCGCGAGAGGTTGCCTTGCTTGGCGAGGAATGGCATTCCATACCGGACGATCCGAGCCGAGGATGTCCGTAGTTGCGACGTCATCCAGAACAACAATGCCGCGACACCAGCGCCCACGATCGCGACACCAAAATGCGGAACAACACCAAGTCCGTCCGGACCCACCAACCACGCGCGCGCGATCTCCGGCCACGGCGACACGAAATCGATCGCGCGCGGCGCGTCAGCACGAGGGATCGACGTGAACACGTGCAGTGCTATGGCCAGACAACACAGCGCGCTGACCAGCTTCACACGGAGCTCACGCCGGAACTTTGGCACGTTCGCCATGTCCGCGTCAGTGACCGGCCAGCTACCTTTCGCGCGATCGTACCGACCGAGTTCGCGGCCAGCGTTCTCGTTCATCGTCCGCCACACACCCCGACCAGGACTGGCGACGCCGAACGCCCGATGCCTTGGCCGGACCACCCAGTAAGCATTCATGGCGGCGGCGAACAGCGCGAAGACGCCGAGAAGACCCAGCACCGTGGCGCTGACGATCCCGGCCGTGACCCACTTCGCGCTGTCGTTCACGCCAGGCTCGCTGGAGATAGGTCTGCCACGACCGCCTGTTTCCGGAAGTTCTGGCTCGAACACGGGCACCGCCTGACCACGGTGCTCCGGACTCAACTGCCCAGCGGGAAACCACTCACGGCTCGTACTTCCGTCATCCCAGGTGACATCAGCCTGGCAGCGGTAGAAGTAGCCCAAACCGGACGCGCTCACGGGGCCTCTTTGGATGCATTCCCGCACCTCCGCGGTGCCCGTCGCATGGGCCTCTGGACCGCCTGACGAAGCATCGGCCACCGTCATCACGGTCAATGCCCCCAGCAGGCTGAATCCGCCAAGAAGCAGGGCACCGACACATCGAAGTAGGTAGCGCGACCGTGTGCGCTGCTTCGACCGCTCCCAGGTGTGATCGCTCTCCCCTGTGTTCACCACGGCGAGCAGTGTCTCAGACCCTGATATGGCGCGCGGCTGAATCAGGGCGATTCCCCGATGCGGTGCCTCACCAGCGGTGATGTGCTCGGGACATGAGCCAATCCATCCTTGATCAAGCGTTCGGACATCCGAGCGGCGGACTCGGCCGGATCGGCGGCGCATTGATGGCACGGGGCAACGCGGCGACCGAGCGTCACGTGGTCGACGTCGCCGCGTTGGCCGAGACCGACATCGTGCTCGTGCTCGGTCCAGGTCCTGGTGTCGGACTGCGCGCCGCCGCAGAACGAGCGCGCCACACGACCGGCGTCGACCCGTCGGAGGACATGCTGCGCGCCTGCGTTGACCGGTGTCGTGACCTGGTGCATTCGGGCAAGGTCGGCGTCCGCGACGGTTCCGCGGAAGCGACCGGTGCCAGCGACGACGCCTTCGACGTCGTGCTGAGCGTCAACAACGTCCAGTTGTGGGACGACATCGCCGCGGGGTTGAAGGAGGTGCATCGGGTGCTGCGACCAGGTGGGCGGTTCGTGCTCTCGTCACACGACAAGTGGCTGCCCCTGCCACGGCAAGAACTCGTGGCTGAGGTGACGGCCGCTGGGCTCACCGACGTGCAGAGCTGGACCTGGCAGCCATCGGGCCTGCTGGCCTCGCTCGCGTTCCAACTCCGCGCCGCCAAGCCCACATAGCGCTGGTCAAGCGCCTTAACTGACGTTGCTCAGCGTGTGTCGACCCGAAGCGGATGCTCCTCAGGCACCTCGACGAGCACGATCCTGGTGCCGTCCGGGTCCGCGATCCACGCCTCGTGCAGTCCCCACGGCTCCTGCCTCGGCTCCCGCGTGATCGGCACACCGCGTTCCACCAACTCCGCGACGGTGTCCGGCAAGTCACGCACCTGGAGCCACAGCACGACGTCGCTACTGGGCTCCCCGCTACCCTGCCCGACGATCTCGAGGAAGCCGCCGCCCAGGAAGAACACCGTCCCACCAGGGAACTCTCGGTAGATCGCCAGCCCGAGCTGATCGGCGTAGAACTTCTTGCTGCGCTCCGGATCGCGCGGTTTGAGCAAGATCCGGCTGCTCAGTACCTCCATGCCACCTCCATCACGCACATCTGGTCTCGTGCCTCTCATCAAGCGCGTTCCGTATCGCTCCTGGGTACCTCACCGCAGGACGGAACGCGACCGGTGCTACCGTGGATCGTCGTTGCCGTGTGGCATTCCGCCAGGGAGGAAGCCTGCATCAGCAGGGCCAGACAAACGCGGCGCGACATCCACCGAAGAGACATGAGGAGGCGGCCCCGTGGCCAACATCAAGTCCCAAATCAAGCGCATCAGGACCAACGAAGAGGCGCGGCAGCGCAACCAGGCCGTCAAGTCCTCGGTGAAGACGGCGATCCGTAAGTTCCGTGAGGCGGCCGCGGCCGGCGACAAGGACAAGGCCATCGAGCTGCAGCGCGCCGCGGCCAGGAAGCTGGACAAGGCGGCCAGCAAGGGCGTCATCCACAGGAACCAGGCCGCGAACAAAAAGTCGGCCATGGCCAAGCGGGTCGAATCGCTGTAACGGCGTTCGCGCAACGGGGCACGTCGCTGACGTGCCCCTTTTTTCGTGTGGTGCCCCCTGAGCGACCAACTGAACCGGACACTTCAACCCGTTGCGTCTTCGCTCGCGACGCGCTCGACGTCAGCGCCGGTTCCGTGCCGCGAGCAGCTTGAGCGCGGCCCGCTCCAGGGCGTAGTCCGGATCGGCCGCGGCGCCCTTCACCTCGGCGTTGAGGGTCGCGACGATTCGCATCGACTCCCGCAGCGCCTCCGTGCTCCACCCTCGCACCTGGCTCTGCGCCTTGCGGATCTTCCACGGCGGCATACCCAGCTCACCGGCCATGTGGTTCGGGTTGCCCCTGCCCGCCGCCGACACCCGTGCGACCGTCCGCACCGCATCGGCGAAGGCGTCCGCGATCAACACGTGCGGCACGCCGATCTGCAGCGCCCACCGCAGCGACTCCATGGCCGCGGCCTCGTCGCCCGCGACGACCTTCTCCGCGACGGCGAAGCCGGTGACCTCCGCACGTCCCCGGTGGTAGCGGCGCACCGCTTGCTCGTCGACCTTCCCGCCGGAGTCCGCGACCAGCTGCGACGCGGCGGCGGACAGTTCCCGCAGATCAGACCCGACGGCGTCGAGCAGCGCGCTCACTCCGCCCGCGTCGATGCCGCCACCGGCGCGCTTCACCTCGGCGCGCACGAACGACTCCCGGTCCGACTGCTTCGTGAGCTTGTTGCACTCGGCGACCGCCGCACCCGCCTTTCGCAGTGCCTTCGGCAGGTCTTTGGCCGCCTTGCTGCGCCCGCCACCGCTGTGCACCACGATCAGCGTGACGCCATCGGCCGGGTCCGCGAGATACGACTGGAGCGCGTCCGCCGTGTCCTGCCCGATGTCCTGCGCCGCCTCGATCACGATGATCCTGCCCTCGCTGAACAGCGTGGGACTGGCCAGTTCGAGCAGCACCGGCGCGGTCAGCTCGGACGCTCGCAACGTCGTCGCCTCAGACGTCGGGTCCACGGCGCGCGCGGCCTCGATGGCGGCCCGCACCGCCCGTTCCACCAGCAGCGGTTCGTCACCGAGCACGAGGTGCAGCGGCGCGGTGTCCTTCGACGTCTTCTGGGACTTCGCGGCGGAGCTCACGCGCCCAATCTACGACCTAGACGGAGACGTCGTCCCAGCCGCCTCAACATCAACTGTGGCGGGACCCACGTCGACAGAGCCTGGCACCGCATGGCGCGACCGATGCCGCGTACCGTAACGTGTACTGCCAGACGCCCACAGCGGCGCACAACTGAATACCGCTCATCCAGAGGGGCAGAGGGAACGGCCCTGCGAAGCCCCGGCAACCGGCGTCAGCCCGTCATCTCGATCCAGCGAGGTAGCTGACGACATCGGTGCCAATTCCGGCCCAGTAGTGGGACAGATGAGGAGAGGACCTCGCATGACAACAACCTTCGGCGCCCCCAGCACGCTTCGCTCCGGCTCGGATGTGGATCTCGGTCCCGCCGTCGAGCTCGTGTCCAAGGAAGAGGGCCACCGCCAGCCGCTCGCCCCCGAGTTCGTTTCCGCCGAGGACTTCTCCCCGCTCGAGGTCGCCTACGACTTCGGTCGGATCACCCGCGAAGAGATCGAGGCGGGCCCGCGCAACATCTGGCGCTACAAGCGACTGCTGCCGGTGCCGTCGAACGTCGAGGAGATCCCGAACACCGAGCCCGGCTGTACCAAACTGATCCGCGCCGACCGGCTGGCCGCTGAGCTGGGCGTCAAGCGGATCTGGGTCAAGGACGACACCGGCAACCCGACGCACTCGTTCAAGGACCGCGTCGTCGCCGTCGCGCTCGCCGCCGCCCGCGAGTTCGGCTTCCAGGTGCTGGCCTGCCCGTCCACCGGCAACCTCGCCAACGCCGTCGCCGCCGCCGCTGCTCGCGCGGGCTGGGACTCGGTCGTGCTGATCCCGTCCTCGCTGGAACGCGCCAAGGTGCTGACCACGGCCGTCTACGACGGCTCGCTGATCGCCATCGACGGCAACTACGACGACGTCAACCGCCTGGCCACCGAACTCGCCGCCGAGAACGAGACCTGGGCGTTCGTCAACGTCAACGTCCGGCCGTACTACTCCGAGGGCTCGAAGACGCTGGCTTACGAGGTCGCCGAGCAGCTCGGCTGGCGCATCCCGGAGCAGATCGTGGTGCCGATCGCGTCCGGCTCGCAGCTCACCAAGGTCGACAAGGGCTTCAAGGAGCTCGGCGAGGTCGGCCTTGTCGATCCGACGCCGTACAAGGTGTTCGGTGCGCAGGCCACCGGTTGCTCCCCCGTCTCGCACGCCTTCAAGAGCGGCCACGACGTCGTGCAGCCGGTCAAGCCGGACACCATCGCCCGCTCGCTGGCGATCGGTAACCCCGCGGACGGCCCGTACGTGCTGGACACCGTCAGCCGCACCGGTGGCTCGATCGAGGACGTCACCGACGAGGAGGTCGTCGCGGGCATCCGCCTGCTCGCCCGCACCGAGGGCATCTTCGCCGAGACCGCGGGCGGCGTGACCGTCGCGACGGCGAAGAAGCTCATCGAAGCGGGCAAGATCGACCCAGACGCCGAGACGGTGCTGCTCATCACCGGCGACGGCCTCAAGACCCTGGACGCCGTCGAGGACCACATCGGCCCCAAGGCCACGGTGCCGCCGAACGTCGACGCGGTGACGAAGGTCCTTCGCGGCTGACCTAGGCAGGATCCGCGACACGGCGCCCAATGAGCGCCGTGTCCCCACTTCCCGACGCCGTGTCCCGCACTCAGAACACTGTGTCCCACTTCCCGACGCCGTGTTCCTCACTCACGACGCTGTGTCGCCATCCTGACCAGTCAGCCGCGCACGATTTCGCGATTTATTGCACCCTCGCAAGTAATCGTGCTAGCTTGCACGCGTGGTTGGTCCAAATGGAGCAAAACTAGAGCGTAGCGGCTCGGGCGAAGGCACCCAGCTGTCCCGCCAGTTGCGGGACGCCACGCCCAAACCCGATGCGCTCACCGCGTTCAAGCTCGCCCGCCGGACATTTCTGGCAGGCGAAAAGGTCGACATGCAGCACCTGTTAGCCGAGCTGCGGGTGGACCGCGCGACGCTGTTCCGCTGGGTTGGTAACCGCGACCAACTGCTGGCCGAAGTGATCTGGTCGCTCACCGAGCCGACCTTTCATAGAGCCGTCGCCGAGGCCAACGGGACCGGGCCGGAACGGATCGTCGACGCGATCACTCGTTTCGTCCGAGCGGTCATCGACGCGGACTTCTTCGTCGCGTACATGCGTCGAGAACAGCGGCGTGCCCTGCGGCTGCTCACCACAAGGGCGACCCAGTTCCAGCACCGGCTGGTCGCCGAGATCGAAACCTTTCTGGCACAGGAGAAGGCCGCCAGTGGCCTGAGCTACCCCCTGCCCATTCACGATCTCGCTTACGTCATCACCCGTATCGCCGAGTCCTATGTCTATGCGGATCTCATCACCGGCGAGGTCCCCGACGCGGACAGGGCCGAGGCCGCGTTCAGCGCGTTGCTTGGCATCGGCCCTGGCGAACATCCCTGAAGGAGTCACCATGAAATTCGCCAAGCGCGGCACCATCGCGACCGTGTCGATGTTGCTCGCCGCTAGCGCATCACTCGTCGCGGTGGGACCGGCGAGCGCGGTCGGGACAGAGTCTGTCGGGACAGAGTCAGTCGAGACACGGGAGTTCGCCCCGGTGAACCGGCCCGGCCCCCCGCTATCCGTGCCGAAGCGCCGCCTGGCCAAGAGCGTGCGATGCACCCCCGACGCGCCCCGCGCCAAGCGCGGCGTGGCGCTGTTCGTGCACGGCACCACGGTCACCCCACGGGAGAACTTCGGGTGGAACTGGTTCCCCGCGATGGACAAGCTCGACTGGCCCTACTGCTCGGTGAAGATGCCCAACAACGCGATGAGCGACATTCAGGTTTCAGCCGAGTACGTGGTGCACGCGATCCGGCACGTGTACCGGCGCAGTGGCCGCGAGGTCGACGTCCTCGGACACAGCCAGGGCGGCAACGTCCCGCGCTTCGCGCTGCGGTTCTGGCCTGACACCCGACGCATGGTCGACGACTACATCGGGTTCGCCGCGACCAACCACGGCTCGCTCTCCGTCAACACCATGTGCCCGCCGATCGCGGGGTGCGCACCAGCCTTGTGGCAGCAGACCCTCAACTCCAACTACGTGCGGGCCATGAACTCCCACCAGGAGACCTTCGCCGGAATCTCCTACACCAACGTCTACACGCGCACCGACGAGTTCGTGCAACCCAACCTCGACGACACCGGAACCAGCTCCCTGCGTGGCGGCGGAGGTGCGATCACCAACATCGCCATCCAAGACGTCTGCCCGGCCAACCTCACCAGCGAACACATCGCGGTTGGCACCTACGACCCCACCGCCTACGCCATCGCCATCGACGCCCTCACCCACACCGGACCCGCGAAACCGGCACGCGTCCCCGGCTCGGCGTGCACCCAGCAGTTCATGCCCGGGGTCAACCCGGCCGAATTCCCCGGCAACTACGCCAGCACCATGAACACCATCGCCAATCAACTCGTCACCTATCCCCGCGTCAGCGCCGAACCCCCGCTCAAGCCCTACGTCTTCGCGAGGTGATCACACGAGGCGAGTACGACGTGCCCGGGGCTTAGAACGGCGACGTGCCCTCCGCCAGGGCGGACAGCGCACCGGAGATCCGGGCCTGGGCCAGCCGCCACAGCCCGGTACCCAGCGACACCCGTGCGACGCCAAGTTTGGCGAGCATCGCCAGGTCTGGTCCGTCGGGCAGGTACGTCGCGTTCACCGGCGCCGGGCTCACCGCGGACACGAACTCGCCCAGCACCTCAGCGGAGCGAACATGGATCGGATACACGCAGTCGGCGCCCGCGTCCAGGTAGGCGCGGGCCCGTTCGATGGCGTCCGGCAGAGCGGCGCGTTCCTCCTCGACGCCACGAGCGTCAAGGAACGAGTCGATCCTGGCGTTCACGACCAGCAGGTCACCGGAGTGCTCCTTCAACCCCGCTAGAAACGCGGCGTTCTCCGAGGCGGAACGCCGCCTGCCCTCCTGCTGGTCGGTGTCCTCGATGTTGCATCCGGCGGCGTCCGTCTCGGCCAGCCGGTCAGACAACTCCAGCGCCGACAGCCCGTAGCCGGACTCGACGTCGACGGTCAGCGGGACGTCGACAGCCGCGGTGATCCGAGCCGCGACGTCGAACATCTCGTCCGGTGACGCCTGCTCGCCATCGGCATAACCCAACGAGGCGGCGACGGCGGCCGAACTGGTCGCGACCACCGGGAACCCAGCGTCAACGACAAGCCGAGCGGTGTCGGCGTCCCAGGCATTCGGCAGCACCAGCGGATCACCGGGTACGTGCAGGGCGCGCAACCGCTGTGCGCTCATGGTCTCCCCTCTCGTCGACATGTGATGCTCTGTTAGCGGATCAGCGACGCACTGTCAGTCCCGTAACGCGGCCAGCAACTCGTCGGCGGCCGAGTACGGGTCGATCTCCGCATCGACCACCCGTTTGCTCAGCAACTCCAGTGCCTCACCGCCGCGCAGGTCGGCGAGCTCGGCGCGGAGCTGCCGCATCGCTATCGCCTCAACCTCGGTCTGTGCGCGGGCGAGGCGTCGTCGGGTGAGCTCGCCGCTGGACTCCAACCACTCCCAGTGCTCGGTGAGAGCGCCCATCAGGTCGTCGGCACCGTCGCCGGTAGTAGCGACGGTTGGCACAATCGGCTGTCGCCACGAGGCACCACGAACTCCCCTGCGACTGAGCGCGATCATGTTCTTGACGTCTTTGATCGTGGCGTCGGCACCGTCGCGATCGGCCTTGTTCACGACGAACAGGTCCGCGATCTCGAGCACGCCCGCCTTCGCGGCCTGAATGCCGTCACCCATGCCTGGCGCGAGCAGCACCATGACCGAGTCCGCGAGCGTGACCACGTCCACTTCGGACTGACCGACGCCAACGGTCTCGATCAGCACGACGTCGAAACCCGCCGCGTCGAGCACACGCACCGACTGCGGCGTCGCCAACGTGAGGCCACCCAGATGGCCGCGCGTCGCCATCGAACGGATGAACACGCCCTCATCGGTGGCGTGCTCGGTCATCCGGATTCGGTCACCGAGCAGCGCTCCACCGGAGAACGGCGACGACGGGTCGATCGCCAGCACCGCGACCCGCTTGCCCCGCGCCCGCAACGCGCCGAGCAGCATCGACGTCGTCGTGGACTTGCCAACACCGGGCGGCCCGGTCAAGCCGATCACCCACGCGTTACCGATGTGCGGGGTCAGCTCCCGCAACACGTCACGCAACGCGGGGTGGGCGTCCTCGACCAGCGAGAGCAGCCGCGCCACCGCGCGCGGCTGCCCCTCACGGGCATGGCCAACCAGGTCCTCGATGTCCAGCGAGGTCACGAAATCCTTTCCGGTACGCGGCGGGCCAGGGCTGGTCAGGGCAGCGGAGCAAGCGTTACGGCACGCGGACGACGAGCGCGTCGCCCTGGCCACCGCCACCGCAGAGGGCGCCGACACCGGTACCGCCACCACGGCGACGCAGCTCGTGCACCAGGTGCACGATCAGGCGAGCACCGGACGCCCCGATCGGGTGACCGAGGGCGATCGCGCCACCGTTGACGTTGACCTTGTCCTCGGCGATTCCCAGCTCGCGCGTGGACACCAGACCGACGGCGGCGAACGCCTCGTTGATCTCCAGCAGGTCCACCGCACCGATGTCGATGCCCTGCTTGGCCAGCGCGGCCTTGGTGGCGTTGGCGGGCTGCTCGTGCAGGCTGGCGTCCGGGCCGGCGACGACGCCGTGCGCGCCGATCTCCGCCAAGGGCTCGACGCCAAGCTCGGCGGCCTTCGCGGCGCTCATGACGACGACAGCGGCGGCACCGTCGGAGATCTGCGAGGCCGAACCCGCCGTGATGGTGCCGTCGGAGGAGAACGCCGGGCGCAGCTTGGCCAGGCCGTCGGCGGTGGTATCGCCCCGTACCCCCTCGTCGGTGGTGAACGTCGTCGGCTCGCCCTTGCGCTGCGGGATGGACACCGGCGCCAGCTCGGCCTCGAACCGCCCCTCGGCGATGGCGGCCGCGGCTTTCTGGTGCGAGGCGGCGGCGAAGGCGTCCTGCTCATCGCGGTTCAGGCCGTAGCGGGAGTTGTATTTCTCGGTCGACGAGCCCATGGCGACCTGGTCGAACGCGCAGAACAGGCCGTCATAGGCCATGTGGTCGACCAGCGTCGTGTCGCCGTACTTGAATCCGGAGCGCGACTTCGGCAGCAGGTGCGGAGCCTGCGTCATCGACTCCTGACCACCGGCGACGACGATGTCGAACTCGCCCGCCCTGATGAGCTGGTCGGCGAGCGCGATGGCGTCAAGGCCGGACAGGCAGACCTTGTTCACCGTCAGCGCCGGGACGTCCATCGGGATGCCCGCGTTCACGGCGGCCTGGCGGGCGGGGATCTGACCGGCTCCAGCGGTCAGCACCTGACCCATGATCGTGTACTGGACCGCGTCGGGTGAGACCCCGGCGCGCTCCAGCGCCGCCTTGATGGCGACCCCACCGAGCTGCGCGCCCGAGAAATCCTTCAACGACCCCAGTAGACGTCCGATCGGGGTGCGAGCGGCACCAACAATCACGGATCCGGCCACAACTAGCCTCCAAGTCTCTGCGTGCTCCTCCTAGCGACCATACCGGTAGCGAACGGCGGCACGAAGCATCCGTGAGCACGACCGCTTCCGGTAACCGGTGGGACAATCCGACAGGCGTGGGCAACCCGTAGGGATAACCTGACAACCATGAACGACGCGCTGCGAGACATCACTCCCCTAGTCACCGCCATCGACCACGTCGGCATCGCGGTGCCCGACCTGGATGAGGCGATCGCGTTCTACCGCGACAACTTCGGGCTGGGGGCAACACACATCGAGACCAACGAGGAACAGGGCGTGCGGGAGGCCATGCTGCACGCCCCCGGCGACGAGGACGGCACCGCCATCCAGCTGCTCGCCCCGCTGACGCCGGAGTCCACGATCGGCAAGTTCCTCGACCGCAGCGGTCCCGGCCTGCAGCAGCTCGCCTACCGAGTGGCCGACATCGACGCGGCGGCCAAGACACTGCGAGACAACGGCCTGCGGCTCCTGTACCCGGAGGCCAAGCAAGGCACAGCGGGCAGCAGGGTCAACTTCGTACACCCCAAGGACGCGGGCGGCGTGCTCGTGGAACTGGTCGAGCCCGCCGCCCACTGACCTCGGGCTCTAGCTACGCCGTGCGGGCTGACGCGCCGTGCTGACCCGCGCGTTCAGCCCGTTGGCGTGTTCAGTGCTGACCCGCGGTGCGGTGGGCGCTGGTGGCGACAGGCAGCGCCGACGCGCCTGCCGCGACGGTCAGCACACCGATCACCCACGACGTCCACGCGGCCCCGGTCAGGTCGGCGTAACCCATGACCCACGGGGAGATGAACACCAGCACACCGAGCACGAGCTGCGCCCATTCGCCGTAGACCATGCCGGGCATGGCCAGCGAGACGAGCCCGTCTACCGCGATGAGCACACCGAGGATGACCATCGTCCACGCCGCGGCCGCCGACGTCTCGACCACGATCGGGGACAGCGCGAGCACCACCCCGAGCACCACCTCGGCCCAGTCGTGCGGCCGTGTCCATGCCTTAACCGACTGCGACATCGCCAATCACCTCCGAAGTGTCGTGTGTCGCTACACCCATGATCCGCCTGTTATGCGTGATTTGCCAGGTCAAAGCGGGCCCTGTTGGATCACAACACGGACAAGGACGGGAGTTGTCGCCGTAACACAACCCGGTGACACGGACGGCCCAAACCAGCATTACTGACCAGTAGCTTCCGGCGCCCGTCCATGGTTCAATCCCGGAAGGAACTCAGCAGCCGCCGCCCACGCCAGCCACGGAGGCCTTCATGGTGCAGCCCATCCTTGACGCCATTCTCGCGAACGAGTTCGACGCCCTCGGCTCTCTCGACGTCCCCGAGCACTACCGGGGCGTCACCGTGCACGCCGACGAGGTCGACATGTTCGACGGGATGCCAAGCAGCGACAAGGACCCGCGCAAGTCGCTGCACGTCGACGACGTCGCGACCCCCGAACTCGGGCCGGGCGAGGCCCTGGTCGCCGTCATGGCCAGCGCGATCAACTACAACACAGTGTGGACGTCGATCTTCGAGCCGCTGCCGACGTTCAAGTTCCTCGAGCGCTACGGCAAGACGTCGCCGCTGGCCAAGCGCCACGACCTGCCCTATCACGTCGTCGGCTCCGACCTGGCGGGCGTTGTGCTGCGCACCGGCCCCGGCGTGCACAACTGGAAACCGGGCGACGCCGTCGTCGCGCACTGCCTCTCGGTCGAGCTGGAAGGGCCGGACGGGCACAACGACACGATGCTGGACTCCGAGCAGCGCATCTGGGGCTTCGAGACCAACTTCGGTGGGCTGGCCGAACTCGCGCTGGTCAAGTCGAACCAGCTGATGCCGAAGCCCGCGCACCTGACGTGGGAGGAAGCGGCGTCACCCGGTCTAGTGAATTCGACGGCGTATCGGCAACTGGTTTCGCGCAACGGCGCTGACATGAAGCAAGGCGACGTCGTGCTGATCTGGGGCGCCTCTGGCGGGCTCGGTTCCTACGCCACACAGTACGCGCTCAACGGCGGCGCGATCCCGGTGTGCGTGGTCTCCAGCGAGGAGAAGGCCGAGATCTGCCGGGCGATGGGCGCCGAGCACATCATCGACCGCAACGCAGAGGGCTACCGCTTCTGGAAGTCCGATACCGAACAGGACCCGAAGGAGTGGAACCGCTTCGGCAAGAAGATCCGCGAACTCACCGGTGGTGAGGACCCGGACATCGTGTTCGAACACCCCGGCAAGGAGACGTTCGGCGCGTCCGTCTACGCCGCGCGCAAGGGCGGCACGATCGTCACGTGCGCATCGACGTCCGGCTACATGCACACCTACGACAACCGCTACCTGTGGATGAACCTCAAGCGCATCATCGGTTCGCACTTCGCGAACTATCGCGAGTCGTGGGAGGCGAACCGACTGATCGACAAGGGTCTGATCCACCCGACGCTGTCGAAGACGTACTCGCTTGAGGAGACCGGGCAAGCCGCGCTGGACGTGCATCGCAACGCACACCAGGGCAAGGTCGGCGTGCTGTGCCTCGCACCAGAGGAAGGACTCGGGGTTGCCGACCCAGAGAAGCGGGAACGCCACGTGGCGGAGATCAACCGGTTCCGAGGCGTGTAAACGCCCTGACGGGCATGAATCCGCCACCGCCGGGTGATATAGCAGAACGTAACGAGGTAGCGTGTCGCCATGAGTCTCGGCGAGGAACAGGACCTGGTACCACTCGGTGCGGGCTTTGATGTGGTCCGGCGGGGCTATAGCCCCAGTCAGGTGAACGAGCACCTTGAGGAGCTCGACGCCAACCTGAAGATGATCACGTCCGACCGGGACGCGGCCATCTCGCAGGCGGGTGACCTCGCCCGGCAGCTGGAGATGGCCCGCACCGAGATCAACGACCTCAAGAGCGAGGTCGAGACGCTGTCGCTGCCACCGACCGAGATCGAAGGTCTCTCGGCGCGGCTGCGCAGGATGGTGCGGCGGGCGCAGGATGAGGCGTCCGACACCAGGGCGAGGGCGGAGGCCGAGGCCAGCCACATCAGGGCGAAGGCCGAGTCCGACGCCACCGCCATGCGGACTCGTTACGACCAGCTGCTCGCCGACCTCGACGCGCGGCGGCAGGACATGGAGAACGAGCACCGCGAGGTGATGGACAAGGCGCGCGCCGAGGCGCAGGAAATCCTGAACCAGGCGCAGGAGGAGCGGCTGCAACTCGACCTCGAGGCGGAGGAACGCCGCACCAAGGTCGAGGAGGACTTCGAGATCGCGATGGCGACTCGGCGTTCCGAGGCCATGCGCCAGCTCGCCGAGCAGGAGGCCGCCAGCAAGGCGGAGGCCGAGCGCCGGTTGCGTGAAGCCACTGAGGAGGCCAAGCGCATCCGCGACCAGATCGCGCAGGAGCAGGCCGAGCACAAGGCGGACGTCGAGAAGCGGCACAAGGAGTCCGTCGAGGACGCCAACCGCCGCAAGCAGGAGTCCATCGCCGAGGCCAAGGCTCGGATCGCCGAAGCGACCGAAGAGGCCAACCGCAGGCTTACCGAAGCGACGGAGACGGCCAACCGCAGGATCAACTACGCGGCCAACCGCGTGGAAGAGATGCGGGCATTGCGCGACGACATCGCGGGCCAGATCAAGGCGATCCGTTCGGTCATCTCGGATGCCGACGGGCTGCTGAACAAGGCGGTGACCACCGCGGGCAAGCACGATGAGGTCGCGGGCGACGACACGGAAGGCGCTGGCACGGACGGCGGTAGCGCGCGGACGGGCGACACCCAGGACGGCGACGGGACGCCCGCCGCCGGTTCGGACGCCGCTGGGCCCGAGGCCACCACCGGGTCGGACCGCTCCGACGAGCCGGGAGCCAACGCGGAGGCGCAGGCCGCCGCCGACGCGGAGCGCACCGGCAACGCCGAAGCGGAACGCGTCGCGAACGGGCAACAGGCCAACGGCGTCGCGGCCGCCGTCACCGGCGAGCGGCAATCCCCGCAGGAGCGGTCGGCGTCCGTCAACGGCAGTTCCGAACAGCCAGGCGTCGCGCGCTGAACACACCCCGCACCAGCGGATTTGTCCAGTGGTGACAACGCTCGCCCCATGATCGCAACCTGACACGCGCGGAGTCGTTGTCCGAACAGCACAAGGCGGCCCATACCGCTAGTCTCTGCTGACGAGCAGGACCCGCCGAAGGCCACCGGCGCGGGTACCCCGATCCGCGTAATGCGGCACGCCCAGGACACAGGAGGAGCTTCATGGTCGCCTACAAGACCATTGTTGTCGGTACGGATGGTTCACGGTCTTCCTACGCGGCGGTTGACCGTGCGGCCGCCGTCGCGGCGTCGTGCGATGCGACGCTGGTTATCGCGTGCGCCTACTTCCCTACGCGCCAGGAAGACGTCGACAAGGCACAGGACGTGCTCGGCGACGAGGCGTACCAGGTCGTCGGCTCCGCGCCCGCGGAGGACACGCTGAACACCGCGCGAGACAGGGCCGTGGTGCAGGGCGCGAAGCAGGTGCAGACGGTGCCGGTGCAAGGTGAACCGGTGGCCACACTGCTGAAGGTGCTCAAGGAGCACTCCGCTGACCTGCTCGTCGTCGGTAACCGTGGCCTGAACACGCTCGCGGGCCGCATCCTCGGTTCCGTGCCGTCCGAGGTGGCGCGCAAGTCGAACACCGACGTCCTGATCGTTCACACGACCTGAGGTTCGATGACGAACACCCCCGACGAGAACGGCGCCTCCGCCGACGCTGAGCGCGACGATCTCCAGGAACGGGTGGAGGCCGTCCTGCTCGGCGGCGAGCGCAAGTACACGCGGCTTGAAGTCGCCGAGCGGGCGGGGGTCCGGCCGGAGCGCACCGCGATGCTGTGGCGTGCGCTCGGTTTCGCGGGCGCCGCCGACGACGAGGTGGTGTTCACCGACGCCGACGTCGAAGCGGCGCGGATCGCCAACGGGTTCCTCGAATCAGGGTTGATCGACGAGAAGACCGACACCGCGATGACCCGCGCGCTCGGGCATCACCTCTCCCGGCTCGCGGAGTGGCAGGTGCAGTTGGTGACGTCCTGGCTGGAGCAGCGGCCGGACGTCGCCGAGTCGGAGGAGCAGTTCGCTCAGCTGGTCGAGGCGGCGGTGCCCGCGATCGAGCGGCTGCAGAACTACGTCTGGCGCAGACATCTCGCCGCGTTCGCCGGTCGCGCGCTGGCGACTGACGCGCAGCTGGAGACCCGCAGTCAGGCCGTCGGGTTCGTCGACATGGTCGGCTACACCAGGATGACCCGCAGGGTCGACCGCGACCAGCTCAGTACGCTGCTTGAGCGCTTCGAGGGGCTGGCGACCGGCGTGGTCGCCGAACACCACGGCGACATCGTGAAGATGATCGGGGACGAGGTGCTGTTCGTCTGCGACAGCCCGGTCGAGGCCGCCGAGATCGCGTTGACGTTGACGGAGCAGGCCGAGGCGGATGAGGACATCCCCGAAGTGCGCGCGGGGCTGGCGTACGGGCGCATCCTCAGCCGGTTCGGTGACGTCTACGGCTCGGTGGTGAACGTGGCCGCCAGGCTCACCTCGGCCGCGCGGCCCGGCACGGTGCTGGTCGACAAGGAACTCGCCGACGCCCTCTCCGGCCGCGAGGAGTTCGCGCTCCGCAGCAAGCGCCCGATCTCGGTACGCGGCTACAAGCGCCTGAAGCCGATGGTGCTGCGCCGGGCCTGACGCCGTCGTGCGTCGTGTCTGCCCTTCCGGACGCTGTGTCCGACACTCTCGACGCTGTGTCCGACACTCTCGACGCTGTATTTGGCGTTCCCGACACTGGGCATTCTTGACGGTCGCATCACGCGCCCATACGCTATTAAATAGTCAAACTTTATGTTTCTCTCACTGAAATCTGCACGTGTCCCGCGCGCAGGCATCGAGACAGCCGCGCACGGCGTCGCATCGTAACCGCGCGAGGTCCTGCTGAGGTCTCAACGACTACCGGTCGGCATCCGGCGGGCACCGTGCTAACGACGTCACACGCCCGATCGTGAGGAGTGCACCGTGGCAGCCAGCATCAGGGACACCTACATTCTCGGCATCGGCGTGACACCCGTGGGGAGGTATCCGGACCGGTCGTTCACCGATCTGGTCGCCGACGCCTACGGCTCCGCCGTCAAGGACGCGCAACTGGCCGACCCGGATCGCATCGAGGGCACCTGGTTCTCGAACATGCTCGCTGACTTCTGGGGATTGCGCGCGATGCGCGGCCTGGCGACCCTCGCCCCACTCGTCGAGGACGGGTTGTTTCCGAACGGTCAGCGGATCACCAACGTCGAAGCCGGGTGCGCGAGCGCGTCCGCCGCGTTCAACGGGGCGTGGTCGGCGATCCAGTCCGGCGCGGATCTCACGCTCGCCATCGGCGTCGAGAAGATGAACCCCAACGATGGCCGTGGGGCGGAGCTGCTGGAATGGATGAACGGCGGGCTGCCGGAGTCCTATTGGGAACCATTCCGTCGTCTCGCCGACCAGCTCGGCGTCGGTTTCGGGTTCGGCTCCGACCGTTCCATGGCGATGGACGTCTACGCGCTGCTGGCGCTGTCACACATGCGCGACTACGGCACCACGATCGAGCAGATCGCGGCGTCGGCGGCGAAGAACCACACCAACGCCGTGCACAACCCCCGCGCCCAGTACCGCTTCCCGATGAGCACCGACGACGTCCTCGCCGACCGAGTGATCGCCGACCCACTCACCCGCGCGATGGCCGCACCACGCGGCGACGGCGCCGGCGCGATTCTGGTGTGCTCGGAGGACTTCCTCACCGAACAGCCCACCTCGGTGCGGGACCGGGCGCTCAAAGTGCGCGGGCATTCACTCGCCGGGGGCCGGATCAACGCGAGCTGGGAAGACCAGCGCTCACCCGTCGTGTCGGCGGCACAGACCTATCAGATGGCGGGCCTCACACCCCGCGATCTCGACCTCGTCGAACTGCACGACGCGACGTCGTTCGCCGAGATACATCTGATCGAGGACCTTGGCCTGTGCGAGCGCGGCCATGGCGGCCCCTTCACCGCATCGGGTGCGACACAGCTCGACGGTGAGATTCCCGTCAACCCGTCCGGCGGGCTCGTCTCTCGCGGCCACCCGATCGGCGCCACCGGCATCATGATGCTCTACGAACTCGCCGTGCAGCTCCGCGGCGAAGCAGGCGAAACTCAGGTCCCCAACGCCCGCATCGCCATGGCCGAGAACGGCGGCGGCATCGTCGGACTCGACATCGCCGTCACCGCCACCACCATCCTGGAGCGCGTGGCGTAACCGGTATCGCTTGCCACACCACCGCACCGCTGACGATGACCGGACATCCCATGGGTCACCCCCCGGGGGCGTTATGTTGGACAAAATAACGTCAACAATCTAGCCTTGCCCCGTGACACACCGCCGCTACCAGGAAACTCACCCATGGATCACGTTCAAGTATGATCCCCAGTTCAGTCCGACCAGCGCTCTTCTAGGCGAGGCGTTCTCTAAGTGCCAACACTTGTCCGGGACGCCGTTGCAGCCGAGCTTGGCTCGGGAGTTGGCTAGCGTGTATCTCGTGAAGGGCGCGGTCGCAACAGCCGCAATCGAGGGAAACACCCTAACTGAGAACGAGGTACATGCTATTCGCGAAGAGGGAAAGCAGCTGCCGCCTTCGCAACAGTATCTTCAACAGGAAATCGACAACGTGATCGCAGCACTGGAGGAAGTCGATAAATCGGCACGATCAGGTGAACCGCTAAAGATCACGACGGAATGGATCAAGCAGAAAAATGCACAGATTCTGCACGGTTTGGACGTCGATGACCATGTAACACCCGGAGAATTCACCACGACGTCACTCACAGTAGGAAGCGTCTATCGCGGCGCGCCACCGGAAGACGTGCCATTCCTAATGGATAGGCTATGCGATTGGCTTAACCAATTTATCAATCCGCTAGATAGCCCGGATACGACCCCTGATCATCGATTTTTCTGCTCATTTTTCGCAGCTGTAATAGGGCATCTATATATCGCTTGGATACATCCATTCGGAGATGGCAATGGGCGAACCGCACGAATCTTGGAATGCGCACTCCTTGCCCACTCCGGCGTCGTACCCTGGGTTGCCAGCAACCTCCTTTCAGATCACTATAACCGCACACGCAGCCGCTACTACCAGAAGCTAGACGCCGCGTCGAAGCGCGGTGACGTTTCGGGGTTCGTAACGTACTCCGCGCAAGGGTTCGTCGACATGCTCCGGGAAGCAATTTCCGACGTGCAAGGTATGCAACGGCGCACCGCCTGGGTCAATTTTATTCACGAAAGGTTTCAGGACGAATCACCGGGAAACACACAACAACGCCGCAGACTCCTTACGCTCACCCTTAAGCCTGGAGACCCTACGCCGCGACGCAAAATTCGACACCTCAGTCCGCAACTCGCCGAACTGTACGCAGGAAAAGAGGACAAGACAGTCACCCGGGACCTCAACCGACTGCAGGAGCTTGGTCTGATACGACGCGAAGCATCAGGTTATGTGCCGAACATCGAGATTATGGACGCATTTATACCGGGGAATTCTCAAAAGTCAATCTGAGTCGTACTCAACTACGGCGGACAAGCACAGGCCGCTACAGTTAGATCGGAGACTCGAGCCGCTCGCTCAGGCGGGCAGCACCGCGTACTGGCGCACGTACAGGTCGGTGAACGTCACCGGACCGCGCGGGCCGGGAACCTTGTCCAGGTTGATGCCGGTCTCGGGCACGGCGAGCAGCTTGAAGCCGTCCAGCAGCCGGGTGGGCGCGTTCCAGAACACGCCGGTGCCGGTGTAGGCGTCGAAGAACGCCTCGGCGGCGGCAGAGTCCTCGGTCGTGATGCCCGCCGCGAGGCCGGACGTCTGCTCGTTCGCGATGGTCACCGCTTCGGTCAGGTCCGCGACCCGCGCCACGGTGACGGTGGCCTCTCGCTCGGAGTCCAGCGCCCACTCGTACCCGATCGGGTGGTCGTGCGGTGGTAACGACGCGGTCACCTCGCGCTCGGCGAGCGCTTCGGACAGCACCGGCCACGCGGTGTCGTAGATCGCGGTGTCGATGAGCAGCAGGTTCAGCCGATTGCAGACACCAAGCCGATCCAGGCTGTCGGAGACCAACTCGCGCGCCTTCTCCAGGTCAGCGGCCTTGTCGACGTACAGCACCCCGCCGCCGTCGGCGTGAGCGAGGGTGCGGACGTCGTTGGCGGCGGCGGTGCGCGCGAGCGTGCGGGTGGTTTCGCCGCTGCCACGCAGGATGACCAGCGGCACCAGGTTCGGGAAGCTGACCAGCGCGGACGCCGCCTCACGCTCCGGACGTGGCACCAGTTGAACGACGTCCGAGTCGATACCCGCGGCGGTCAGCGCGGGCGCGATGACGACGTCGAGCAGCCGCTGCGCGGACCCGAGCGCGGCACTGCCGGTGCGCAGCACCCCACCGTTGCGGGACTTGACCAGCTGCGACGCGACGTCGACGGTCACGTTCGGACGAGCCTCGTAGTTGGCGCCGATGACGCCGACCGGGCGCCTGCGCTCGACCAGTTGCAACCCGCCGTCCAGCTCCTTGATCGGGATACTGCGCTTCGGGTGCGGAGTGCTGGCCAACAGCCGCAGCTGCTCGGCCATCCCGGCGAGCCGCTGCTCGGTGATGGTGAGCCGGTCAAGCAGACCGGCGCTCATACCGTCGGCGCGGGCCTTGTCGACGTCGGCCTGGTTGGCCGCGAGCACGGTGTCCCGCTCGGCGATCAGCCGCTCGGCCATCGTGGTCAACGCCGTGTCGATGGCTTTGTCGGTGACCGCGGCGAGTGATGGCGCGGCGCGCGCGGCCGAACGCGCGCATTCCTCGACTGCCTTGGCCACCTCGTCCGACGCTGCGGTCACTGTCTCGTCCTTTCGGCATCGCTGTCTGACCTGCTCCAGTGTGCCTCAGCGCTCCGGGCCACCGAGCACAGGCTCAAGCAGCGGCATCCCGCCGACGACGAGGCAGCCCGCCACGAGCACCACCAGCGTCAACGACCACAGCATCGTGGGTAGCCCTGTCAGGCGCCCCAGTTGGTCGACGTCGGAGTCCACCGCCATCCCAGTACGACGTTTCCGCAGCAGTTCCGCGACCGCCCGGACCGCTCCGAGCAGCAAGAACCACGTGATCGCGTAGACGAAACCGCCAGTGACGTCGGGAGTGCCGAATGCCGCGATCAGCCCAAGCGCGACAGCCGTGACCAGCACGGCGAACACCCCGTAGGCGTTGCGGACGAGCACGAGCACACCGAGCACCAGCAGTGCGCAGCCGAACAAGACCAGGCCCTGCCTGCCCGTGCTGATCAGCCCGCTGAACAGCACGCCGAGCAGCGCGGGCGCCGGATACCCCGCCAACGTCGTCAGCACCATGCCTGGGCCGGTGCGCTTGCCCCGCGAGACCGTGACGCCCGAGGTGTCGGAATGCAGCAGGATGCCGTGCAGCCGCCTGCCGGACAGCAACGCGACCAGGGCGTGTCCCGCCTCATGCACGATCGTGATCACGGTGCGGGCGACCAGCCACGGGCTCCGCAGGACGACGGCGGCCAGCGCGATCGCGGCGGCGATCAGCGGCACCATCGCCGATGGGTCCGCCTGGGCGCCGAACAGCCGCTCCCACCAGTGTTCGAAGTCGTTCACGCCACAACATCATCACACCGGCGCGAACACGCACCGCACAGGGCCGCTGGGCCAACGGTGTGGCGTCCGTTCGCATGCGGGTCGTCAGACGTTTGTCACATTGACGCTGTCGTGATCAGCGGCTTACGGTGACTCGGCCATGTGCGATGGCGGCCGGAAGCCGGTGAGAATCCGGCACGGACGCGCCACTGTATCCGGAGAACGGAAGTCAGACCCGCCACCATCGCCACCACCCAACCGGGCCGCGAAAGCCCAAGGAGGTCAGGTTCATGTCCCACGCGGCAGTCCCCGCGTCGACGTCCATCCCCGCGCCGGTGCGCATTCCGCTGCGCGAGATCGTGCCGTGGGCGGTGCTCATCGGTGCGCTCGCCATGATCACGATGTTCTTCATCAGCACGGAAGACGGCGCGACCGCGCTGCTTTCCGCCGGTGGCTACGTGCACGAGTTCCTGCACGACGGCCGCCACCTGATGGCATTCCCCTGCCACTGAGGGGCAGGAACATGATGCGGACATTGCTGGTCCGCGGCCTGATCGCCGGCTTGCTGGCTGGTCTCGCCGCGGCTGTTTTCGCGTTCTTCGTCGGTGAACCCCATGTCGATGCCGCGATCGCGCTGGAGGAAGCGCACGCCGCGGGCGAGGCCGGGCATCATCACGCCGAGGAACCCCTGGTCAGCAGGGACATTCAACGCACGATCGGGCTGCTGACGGCACACCTCGGGATCGGCCTCGCGCTCGGCGGGTTGTTCGCCGTGGTGTTCGCCGTGATCTACGGGCGGCTCGGCGGGTTCAGCGTGCGGGCGTACTCGTCGCTGCTCGCCGGTGGTGCGTTCGTCGCCGTCACGCTCGTGCCGTTCCTGAAGTACCCGGCGAACCCACCAGCGGTGGGACAGACCGGGACGGTCGGCTCCCGCACCGAGTTGTACTTCGTGTTCCTGGCGCTGTCGGTCATCACGGCCGGGCTGGCGATCACCGCGGCGCGCTCGTTCGCCGACCGTTTCGGCGGCTGGGCGGCCAGCGGCATCGGGATCGTCGGCTACGCCGTCGTTATGACGGTATGCGCGGTGTTGATGCCGACCGTGAACGAGGTACCGGACGACTTCCCGGCCACGCTGCTGTGGGACTTCCGGCTCGCCTCGCTCGGCGGACTCGCCGTGCTGTGGCTCGTGCTCGGCGCCGCGTTCGGCACGCTGGTTCACCGCGCGCTGGCGCACACCCCCGCGGAGGCTCCCGCCGCCGCGTCCGCCTGAGCCGCCTACGTTTCTGACGTTCGACGCCGTGCCCGTGGTCCGTGTGGGCCACGGGCACGGTGTTTGTGTCCGACACTCACGACACTGTGTCCGACACCCTGGACGCCGTGTCCGGCATTCTCGACACTGTGTCCGACACTCTGAACGCTGTGTTCGGCATTCTCGACACTGTGTCCGACACTCTGAACGCCGTGTTCGGCATTCTCGACGTCGTGTTCCGCGTTCAGTGCGGTCTTATGTGCCCGGCGGCACGAACGGGAGGCCGCCCGACACGCCGTTCGTGATCAGCTTCAGCAGGGCGTCGGTGTCAACGTTCTCGGCGATGGCGTCGGCGAGCCGGTCGAGCATGGACTCTCGTAGCTCACCAAAGCCGGGCGCGCCGGAAGCCGGTTCCCACGCCACCCCAGCCTGGCGCGCGGCTTCGGTCAGCCACGCCCGCCGGAAGCCGTCGTTCTCGAACGCGCCGTGCCAGGTCGTCCCCCACACGGCACCGCTGCGCCAGCCATCCAGGAACGGCTCGACGTCCCGCGCGCCAGCAGGGAACGACTCCACGTCCTGATCGCCGGGCAGCAACCGCGCGACACCGTGGTGGATCTCGTACGCGACGACGTCTTCCCCGCGCCACGCACCACGCGGGGTCGCGAGCACCTTCTCGCGGTGGAAGTCCACCCGCGTCGGCAGCAGCCCGAGGCCGTCAACGTGGCCGGCGCCGGACTCCCAGTCGTCCTCGATCGTCCGCGCGAGCATCTGGTACCCGCCGCAGATGCCGAGCACTGGACGTCCCTTCTCCGCCCGCACGCGCACCGCGTCCGCGATGCCCCGTTCGCGCAGCCACGTAAGGTCCGCAACGGTCGCGCGGGAGCCGGGCAGCACGGCGATGTCGGCGGCGACCAGTGTGTCCGGGTCGGTGGTGAGCGTGACGGTGACACCGGGCTCAGCGGCGAGCGCGTCGACGTCGGTGGCGTTGGACGTCCTGGGCAGTCGCGCCACCGCGACCCGCAGCGGACGCGCATGGGTCGACTGCCGCGGATCACGCTGCCAGCCCGCCTGGGCGAGCGCGTCCTCGGAGTCGATCCACGCGCCCTCGATCCAGGGCAGCACGCCATACACGGGGCGGCCGGTCAGCCGCGTCAGGGTGTCGAGGCCGGGACGGAGCAGGTCGACGTCGCCCCGGAACTTGTTGACCAGCCAGCCCGCGAGCAACGCCTGGTCGTCGGCGTTCAGCAATGCGAGCGTGCCGAACATCGACGCCATCACGCCGCCGCGGTCGATGTCGCCCACGACGACGACCGGCAGCCGTGCGTGTCGGGCGAGGCCCATGTTGACGTAGTCGCCGCCGCGCAGGTTGATCTCAGCGGGGCTGCCCGCACCTTCGCAGACGACGACGTCAAACCGTTCCCGCAGCTCAGCGAGGGTGTCGAACGCGATGCGCGCGAGGCCATCGCGGCCGGTGGCGTACTCCCCCGCGTCGAGCGTGCCGTACGGCTTGCCGAGCGCGATGACGTGGCTGCGACGGTCGCTGCCCGGTTTGAGCAGGATGGGGTTCATGGCGGCTTCAGGCTCGACCCTGGCGGCGCGGGCCTGGAGCCACTGGGCGCGACCGATCTCGGTGCCGTCCGGGCAGACCATGGAGTTGTTGGACATGTTCTGCGCCTTGAACGGCGCGACACGCAGCCCCTGCCGCGACAGATACCGGCACAACCCCGCCACGACCAGGCTCTTGCCCGCGTCCGACGTGGTCCCGGCGACAAGCACACCCCCCGCGGTCATGCGCGACCTCCGATGCGGCGAAGGGCGCTTTCGCCGCGCACCGCCGCGCTAACCGCGGCCACCACGGCCGTGACCGCGCCGACCGCCCGGGACAGCCGCACGGCGCGGCGGAGATCCGGGACACCGGGTGTACGCCCGTCGCCCAGCGTGCCCCGGTCCTCCACAGCGCCCGCGTACCGGTTCACACCGCCCAGGCGGACGTCGAGCGCCCCGGCGAACGCGGCCTCCACCGGACCGGCGTTCGGACTCGGGTGCTGGGCGGCGTCCCGTCGCCACACGCGCACGGCGTCCGAGGCCCGCCCACCGACAACCGGAGCACACCCAGCGGCAGCAAGCGCCGACGCCCGCGCGGGCAGAAAGTTCGCGACGTCGTCCCCGCGCGCGGACGCCCACCCGAACCGTGCGTAACGCGGTGTGCGGTGCCCGACCATGGCGTCGAGCGTGTTCAGCGCGCGGTAACCGAGCAGGCCGGGCAGCCCGGCGACCGCACCCCACAGCAGCGGGGCGACGACCGCGTCCGAGGTGTTCTCGGCGATGGATTCCGTGGCCGCGCGCGCCAGGTCCTTTTCGTCCAGCCCCGACGGGTCGCGTCCGCACAGGTGTGGCAACCGTGCGCGGGCGCCCTCGACGTCACCCGACTCAAGCATCCGGGCCATCGCGGCACCCTCGCCCGCGAGTCCCGTGCCGCCAAGCACCGCCCACGTCGCCCCGGCTGTCACCGCAAGGCGTGCGACCGGCGACCTGGACGTCGCGGCGTGCGCGAGGGCGCCGACACCTGCCGCTGAGCCGACGCACACGCCGGCGTAGGCGACGCCACGCGCCCGGGAGTCCGCCCACATCCGCCGCCCAAGCGCGTCGGCCGCACGTCCGAACAGCGCCACCGGATGTCCGCGACGGGGATCGCCAACGGCGAGGTCCGCGAGGTAGCCAGCAAGCAGCCCGGCAGCGGTCGCGCGCGACATGGTGAGCATGCGACGACGCTACCGGGCGACGTCGCACAGGCCACGCATGGCGACGCGAAGACGTGGCAACTCCCACACCGGCGGCGCGTCACTGGCGAGCGCTGCGAGAATGACGCGCATGACCCCCTTCAGCGCGCTGCGCGCCGTGTACCGCACGGGGATGCGGGTGCTCGATGAGCTGACCACGGGCACCGCGTCGCGGCGCGCGACCACGACGCTGGTGCTCGGTGGCGCCCGGTCCGGCAAGTCGCAGCACGCCGAGTATCTGCTCGCCGACGAGACCGAGGTCATCTACGTCGCGACCGGGCAACCGCCGTCCGACTCGGATCCGGAGTGGGCCGAGCGGGTCCGCAAGCATCGCGAACGCAGGTCACGGCGCTGGCGCACGGTCGAGACCCTCGACATCGCGAGCGTGCTGCGCACGGCCGACGCTCCCGTGCTCGTCGACTGCCTCGCCACCTGGTTCGCGCGGATCTGCGACGAGACCGGTGCGTGGCACGACGCCGAAGGCTGGCGGGAGCGCACCGAGGCGACCATCTCGGATCTGGTGGACGCCCTGCGCTCGACGTCGACTCCTGTCGTGCTGGTCAGCAACGAAGTCGGCAACGGTATCGTGCCATCGACCCCTGCTGGCAGGCTGTTCCGTGACGAGCTGGGCCTGCTGAACCGGCGGGTGGCCGACGCCACCGACGCCGTCGTGCTCGTGGTCGCTGGTCGGGCGTTGGAACTGCCCGCGCCGATCGCGCCGAGCTGAGATGCGAAAGGAACCACTGGTGAGCGAATTCGCGATCCCTGCCCCCGACGCCGCGGCGCGCGAGGCCGCCCAGGAGCGCCTCGACGGCCTTGTCAAGCCGCTTGGCTCGCTGGGCAGGTTGGAAGAGCTGGCCGCGTGGCTGAGCGCGGCGCACGGCGAGGTGCCGCCCCGCCCGATCGAGAACGTGCGGGTGGTGGTGTTCGCGGGCGACCACGGCGTCACGACGTCGCGGGTGTCGGCGTATCCATCCGAGATCACCGCCGCGATGGTGCGCGTGTTCCTGTCCGGCGTCAGCGGGGTCAACGTCCTGGCGCGGCAGGTCGGCGCGGACGTGCGCGTGGTCGACATCGGGGTGGACGCCGACCTGGACGACGTCCCGGAATCGGTGCGGGCACACAAGATCCGGCGCGGGTCCGGCTCAATCGACACCACCGACGCGCTGGGATCCGGCGAGGCGACCCGCGCCTTCGACGCCGGGCGCGCGATCGCGGACGCCGAGTGCGACAGCGGCGCTGACCTGCTAATTCCCGGCGACATGGGCATCGGCAACACCACGGTGGCCGCCGCGGTAGTCGCAGGCGCGCTGGGTCTGCCCGCCGAGGACGTCGTCGGCACCGGCACCGGCGTGGACGACGAAGGCCGCGCTCGCAAGGTCGCGGTGGTCGAGGCCGCGCTCGCTCGCGCGGGCGCACGGACGACTCAGCCCTTCGAGCTACTGACGGCGCTCGGCAGCGCCTGCGCGGCGGCGACGGCCGGATTCCTGGTGCAGGGCGCCGTGCGAGGCGTCCCGGTGCTGCTGGACGGTGTGTTCTCGTGCGCGGCCGCCGTGGTCGCCGCCGACATCGCGCCGGACGCGGCGCGGTGGTGGCTGGCCGGGCACCGGTCGACCGAGCCGTCGCAGGCCTACGCGCTCAAGTCGCTGGGGCTGGAGCCGATCCTGGACTTCGGACTGCGGCTCGGCGAAGGCAGCGGCGCGGTGCAGGCGGTGCCGACACTGCGGGCGGCCAGGGCGATCATCGCCGAGATGGGCTTGCTGGCCGACATCGCGCCCGACTGATGCGGGACGCGCTGCGGCTGGCCGTCGGCACGCTGACCGCCGTACCGGTACCGCCGCCTCGCGACGTCGACAGTGGCGTCGCACGCGGGGCGATGCTGCTTGCGCCCGTGGCCGCGCTGCCCCTGGCGGTGCTGGCGTGCGCTGTGGTGCTGGTGGGCGACGTCGTGAGCCTGCCGCCGTTGCTGACCGCGGTGCTCGCGGTAGGGGCGGTCGCGCTCGGCACGCGGGGTATGCACCTCGACGGCCTCGCCGACACCGCTGACGGGCTCGGCGCGTCCTACGACCGGGAACGCGCCCTGGACGTCATGCGCAAGGGCGACGTCGGCCCGATGGGTGTGGCGACCGTGGTGCTGGTGTTGCTCGGCCAGGTCGCGGCGCTGGCCGGGGCGATCGCGGCCGGTCACGGGGTGCTTGCCGCCGCCGTTGGCGTGCTGGCAGGACGTCTCGTGCTCGGTGTCTGCTGCTTGCGGACGGTTCCGGCCGCCAGGCCGGGCGGGCTCGGCGCGGCGGTGGCCGGGTCGACGCCGGTGTGGCAGGTGGCGCTCGCGCTAGCGCTCGGTGCCGCGCTGGCCGCGGTGGGTGGTGTGCTCGCCGACGTGGCGCCGTGGCGTGGCGTGCTCGCGGTGCTGCTCGCCCTGGCGGCGTCCAGCGCGCTGCTGTGGCGGTGTGTGCGACGACTCGGTGGCATCACCGGCGACGTCCTCGGCGCGTGCGTCGAGACCGCCACGCTGGGCGCGCTGGTGGCGCTAGCCGCGTGAAGCTGTCGGTGTCAGGATTCTCGCTGGCCAGCGGCGTCTAGCAGGCAGAGGGCCAGCATGAGCAGGATCATGATGTAGTCCATTCAAGCTCCTCGTGATCGCTCACCAGAGCTACTACCGTCAGCATACGGTGCCACACCCACAACGGTCTCAGCCGACGTCGATGAGCGCCTGCCGCAGCGCGTCCAAGAACCCCCTGATCGTGTGAGCATCGCGGACGGCGATGCGCAGCCAGTCCGTCGACAACCCCGGGAACGTGTCGCCCCGGCGGACCGCGTACCCCAGCTCACGGAGCCGAAGCCGCACCTTCTCGCCGTCCGGCACGTTGACAAGGATGAAAGGCGCCCTGGGACGTCCAGCCACCGTGACACCCAGCTCACGAAGGCCATCGACCAGCACCACACGGTCTCGCTCGGCGCGCGCGGCCAGTGCCTCGGCTTCCAGCGCGGCTTCCGCGCCGCAACAGGCGGCCACGGCGACGGCGGCTGGCGTGGACACCGACCACGGCGGCTGGATCGCCCGCAGCCGCGCCACCAGCGCGGAGTCGCCGAGCACGTATCCGGCGCGCAACCCGGCGATGCCCCAGGTCTTGGTGAGGCTGCGCACCACGATGACGCCGTTCAACCGCTCGGCGGCGAGGCTTTCCGGCTCGCCGGGTATCGCGTCGGCGAACGCCTCGTCCACGACGAGCACCCGGCCGGGCCGGCACAGCGCCCGCAGCGTCTTCGCCGGGTGCAACACCGACGTCGGGTTCGTCGGGTTCCCAACCATCACCAGGTCTGCCGACTCCGGCACGGCGTGCGGGTTGAGCCGGAAGCCGTCATCGGCGGACGTCAGCACCCGGCTCACCGGGTGCCCCGCACCGCGCAGCGCTACCTCCGGCTCGGTGAACTGCGGATGCACGATTACGGCGTGCTTAGGCCGGAACGCGTGCGCCAGCAGCGAGAACGCCTCGGCGGCACCGGAGGTGACCAGCACCTCATCCAGCGGACGTCCATGGCGCGCGGCGACGGCATTGGCGGCTTCCGTGGCGTCTGGGTAGGCCGCGAGGTCGCCAAGGCTGGCGGCGATCCGTTCCCGCAGCCAGGGCGGCGGCGAGGGCAGCCGGACGTTGACGGCGAGGTCGACCAACCCCGGCGCGACGTCGGAGTCACCGTGATGGCGCAGGTCGTGGCCGCCAGGGCCCCCGGAGCCGCCACCAGGGCCGCCGTCGAAGGGGCCGGGCAAGTCGTCAGTCATACACCTTCCATCATGCGGTGCTCGCGTGCTTGGCACGGACGGCCGCCGTCGCGCTCGCCGCGAACCGGCGGGCCAGCGCGGGGTGTCCCGCCCAGTGGACGTGCAGGTACGAGGCGTGCACCCCGGCCTCGGCGAAGCCTTCGACGGTGCCCTCGTGTCTGCCGTGGAACCGCCACGCCGCCTGACGGCCATGCGCGGGCGAAACGGCCGTGCGGTGGAACTCGTGTCCGGTCACGGTGTCGCCCGCGCTGGCGAGCACGCTGTCGCCGACGGCCCGTGCCGTCCGGTAGCCCAGCGTACGCTTCGGCGTCATCGCGGCGGTCGCGTCCAGCACGCCCGCCATCGGCAGCCCGTCCAGCTCCCGGCACAGGTAGGTGAGCCCGGCGCACTCGGCCACGACCGGCAGTCCGCGCGCCGCCGCGGCGGCGACCTCCGCGCGCAGCGGCTCGTTGGCGGACAGATCCTCGGCGTGCATCTCGGGGAACCCGCCACCGAAGTACAGCCCAGCGCAGCCCTCGGGCAGCCGCTCGTCCACCGCGGGATCGACGTCGACCACGTCGACGCCCGCAGCGCGGAGCAGTTCGATGTTCTCGGCGTAGCGGAACGTGAACGCTCGCCCGCCCGCGGCGGCCACCACCGGACCGGGACCACCGGAGGCACCCAGCGCCGTCGCGGCGTCCCACGGCACGCCAAGCAGTGGCGGCGCGGCGTCCGCCACCCTGCGCACCGCCTCAAGATCGACGCCACCAGTCACCCAGGTGCGCAGCCGTTCCAGCATGGCGGTGGCCTCAGTCTCGCGCTCCCCGACTGGCACCAGTCCGAGGTGTCTGCTCGGCGCGTGGATGCCGTCGGTGCGGTGTAGCGCACCGAGCACCGGGATGCCCAGGCGCTCGATCGCCGAACGCAGCTCCGTCTCGTGGCGTTCGGAGCCGACCTTGTTGAGAATCACCCCGGCCAGCGTCACCGACGGGTCGTAGGTCGCGAAGCCGTGCACCATGGCGGCGGCGCTGCGGCCCGCGGCGCTGGCGTCCACGACCAGCACGACCGGCGCCTCGAGCAGCCGAGCGACGTGCGCTGTGGACGCGAAGCCGTCGCTGCCGAGCGCGCCGTCGAACAGCCCCATCACGCCCTCGACGACGGCGATGTCCGCCCCGGTGGCGCCGTGCAGGAACAGCGGCACCACCCGCTCCTCGGCCTGCAGGTACGGATCAAGGTTGCGGCCGGGACGTCCGGTGGCGAGCGCGTGGTAGCTCGGGTCGATGTAGTCCGGTCCGACCTTGTGGCCGGAGACGTCCAGCCCGGACGCCCGGAGCGCCGCCATCAGCCCGGTGGCCACGGTGGTCTTGCCGTTGCCGGACGCGGGCGCGGCGATCACCAGGCGCGGCACCCGGTACGAGTGCCGCGACCGCGCGGTGTCGGTCACCACTCGATCCCCCGCTGGCCCTTCTGACCGACGTCCATGGGGTGTTTGATCTTGGTCATCTCCACCACGAGGTCGGCGGCGTCGATCAGCTTGTCCGGGGCGTTGCGGCCGGTGATGATCACGTGCTGGCGACCTTCGCGATTTCGGATCACGTCGACAACTTCATCCAAATCCACCCAGCCCCAGTGCAGGATGTAGCTGAACTCATCGAGTACGTAGAAGTCGTGCTGCTGGGCGGCGATCCTGCGCTTGATCTCCTCCCAGCCCTCGCGCGCGTCGGCGGCGTGGTCCTGTTCGGTGCCCTTCTTGCGAGACCAGCTCCAGCCCGCACCCATCTTGTGCCACTCGACAGGACCGCCCTGGCCGGTGTTCTCGTGCACCTCGCCGAGCGCCCGCAGCGCCGACTCCTCGCCGACACGCCACTTGGCGGACTTGACGAACTGGAATACCCCGATCGACCAGCCCTGGTTCCACGCGCGCATCGCCATGCCGAACGCGGCGGTCGACTTGCCCTTCATTGGGCCGGTATGCACCGCGAAGATCGGACGGTTGCGGCGCTGACGGGTGGTCAGGCCGTCGTTGGGGACGACGTCTGGCTGTCCTTTCGGCATCAGGCTGCCCTTCCCGTTGTGCCCATTGTGCGGACGCGGACTTCTCCGGCGAGCGTGTCGGCGGCGACCTCACCCAGCGGCACGTGCTCGCCGCCGAGCCGTTGTGCCAACTCGCCCGCGAGCCCGAGCCGCATCCGGCCGGTCTCGCAGTCCATGACGACGCTGGCGATGCCGGTGTTGGCCAGCAGCCCGGCGGCGGCGTGGGAGCGCGCGACCGGGTCGGGGCCGTGGGTTGCCCTGCCGTCGGTGACGACGACGAGCAGCGGCCTGCGCTTCGGGTCGCGCAGCGCCTCCACACGGAGGGCGTCGTGTGACTTCAGCAGGCCTTCGGCGAGCGGCGTCCTGCCGCCGGTCGGCAGTGCCTCCAGTCGTGCGGCGGCGGCCTCGACGCTGGACGTCGGGGGCAGGGCGAGCTCGGCCTCGCCACGCCGGAAGGTGACCAGGCCGACCTTGTCGCGGCGCTGGTAGGCGTCCAGGAGCAGCGACAGCACGGCGGATTTCACCTCGCGCATCCGCTCGCGCGCGCCCATGGAGCCGGAGGCGTCGACGCAGAACAACACCAGGTTGCCCTCGCGGCCCTCGCGCAGCGCGTAACGCAGGTCGCGCGCCTCGATGCGGGGCCTGCCGCCGAGCGCACCTCGGGCGGCCTGATGTGGGGCGGCGGCGTGCAGCGTCGCGACCAGGTGCGCCGCGCCGGAACGCACCCCGGACGGCAGCGACCCGATGGTGCGGCCGGCCTCGGTGATCGCGCGGGAGCGCTTGCCCAGCTCGCCCGCACCGTTGCCGGAGATGGACAGCAGCCGCGCCCGGTAGGGACTGCCCGCGCCGACGGTGCGTTCCCGCTGCCCCTCGGAATCGGGATCCTGGGGGCCCTGCTGGGGGCTGCCGCCATGGCCGTTGCCGCTGGCGTCGCCATTGGGGCTGGGTTCCTCCGGCGGGGACGAACCGGAGCCGGGGCCATCGTCGTCCGGGCCATCCGGGCCGTCGTTGTCGGGGCCGTCGGCCTTATTGTCGTGCGTGCTCAGTGCCTGGTCGAGCTGCTCCTCGTCGATGCCGGGCGCGTCGAACGGGTTGCGCCTGCGGCGGTGCGGCAGCGCCAGCCGAGCCGCGACCCGGACGTCTTCGGTGGTCACATCGGTGCGACCGGCCCAGGCGGCGTGCGCGACCGCGGTGCGGGCGGTGACGATGTCGGCGCGCATGCCGTCCACCTCGAACGCGGCGCAGACCTCGGCGATCTGCAACAGCGCGTCGTCGGACAGCGTCACCTCCGGCAGCAGCCGCTTGGCCTCGGCGATGCGAGCGGCGAGCGCGGCCTCGTCGTCGGCGTAGTGCGCGGCGAAGCCGTCCGGGTCGGCTTCGTACGCCATACGACGCTTGACGACTTCGACACGCTCGGCGGCGTCCCGGCTGCTGGCGACCTCGACGGTGAGTCCGAACCGGTCGAGCAGCTGCGGCCGCAGCTCACCTTCCTCGGGGTTCATGGTGCCGATCAGGACGAACCGGGCGGCGTGCGAGACCGAGACGCCCTCGCGCTCCACGGTCGCGCGCCCCATCGCCGCCGCGTCGAGGAGGACGTCGACCAGGTGGTCGTGCAGCAGGTTCACCTCGTCGACGTAGAGCAGGCCCCGGTGCGCTGAGGCGAGCAGGCCGGGCTGGTAGTCGGTGACGCCTTCGCCGAGTGCGCGTTCCAGGTTCAGCGAGCCGACGACACGGTCCTCGGCGGCGCCGACCGGCAGCTCGACCAGCCGCGCCGGGCGATGGTGCGACGCCGCTCCCTCAGGGTGCGGGCCATCGGGGCAGGCCGGGTCGGGCGCGGCCGGATCACAGGAGAACCGGCAGGTGTCGACGACGTCCACGCCGGGCAGCAGCCCCGCGAGCGCGCGGACCATGGTCGACTTCGCGGTGCCTTTCTCGCCGCGCACCAGCACGCCGCCCACCGCGGGCGACACCGCGGAGAGCACGAGCGCCAGGCGCAGGTCGGCCATGCCGACAACGGCGGTGAAGGGGAACGGTCGCACACAGGCTCCTTCGCTTCCAGCGGATGTCCACGTCCGCTTCAGCCTCGCCCGTCCGGGAAAACCCCGGCACAGGCAACGACTACCGACGTTCTGGCTCCCTGCGCACGGCAGGTGACAGTGGCGGGACCGCCCCGGACTCGCACCGGGTTCCTCGGCAGCCGTCGACACGGCATCATCCCACACGGCGGCTCGGGGCGGGGGATGCGTGGTGCCGTGAAGGGCATCTTACTGGCGTCTGGTGCCAGTAAGATGCCCTTCACGGCACCGCCCGCCCGCTCGGATACCGTGCGAACGTGGCTTTGGCGGAGGAACCCGGCGTGATCGACGTCGTGGGTATCGGTGCGGACGGCTGGGACGGGCTGTCCGCCGAGGCGCGCGCCGCCGTGACCGGCGCCGAGGTCTTGCTGGGGAGCGAACGCCAGCTCGCGCTGCTCCCCGACTCCGGCGCGAAGCGTGTGCCGTGGCCAAGCCCCCTGCTCCCCCAGCTCGACGCGCTGCTCGCCGAGCACGCCGAACGCCGCGTGTGTGTGCTGGCCAGCGGCGATCCGCTGCTGTCCGGGATCGGCACCACGCTGGTCCGCAAGCTCGGCGCGGAGCGGGTGCGGGTGCTGCCCGCGGTGTCGTCCGTCACGCTGGCACGGGCGAGGCTCTGCTGGTCGTTCGAGGAGACCGAGGTGATCAGCGCTGTCGGCCGCAACGTCCACCGCGTTGCCCGCGCGCTCGCGCCCGGGGCGCGGCTGCTCGTGCTGTCCTCCGACGGCACGACGCCTGGACGCGTCGCCGACGTGCTCACCGCGCGCGGCTACGGCGCGAGCACGCTCACGGTGCTGGCGAACCTCGGCGCGGACGACGAGTCACGCGTCTCCGGTGTCGCCAACGCCTGGCCGGGCGGCGACAGCCCACCGCTGAACGTCCTCGCGATCGAATGCCGCGCCGATCAGGGCACGACGCCGTTGTCGCTGGTCGGCGGCTTGTCCGACGACGCCTTCGAGCACGACGGCCAGCTCACCAAGCGCGACCTGCGGGCAAGCGCGCTCGCCCGGCTGGCGCCCCTGCCAGGGCAACTGCTGTGGGACGTCGGCGCGGGCGCGGGCAGCGTCGCGATCGAATGGCTGCGCGCGCACCCATCGACACGGGCCGTCGCGTTCGAGCGCGATCCGGACCGCGCGGCGCGCATCACCCGCAATGCCGAACGGCTCGGCGTCCCGGAGCTGGAGGTCGTCGAGGGATCGGCCCCCGACGTGCTGGCGCGAGACGAAGCGCCAGACGCGATCTTCGTCGGCGGCGGGGTGAGCGCGCCCGACCTGCTCACGACGTGCGTCCAGCGGCTCGCGCCAGGCGGACGGCTGGTGGCGCACGGGGTGACGCTGGAGTCCGAGACGGCGCTGGCGGCGGCGTACCAGGAACACGGCGGCGAGCTGACCCGCATCGCCGTCGAGCACGCCTCAGGCCTCGGCGGCTTCACCGGCTGGCAACCCGCCCGCACCGTGACCCAGTGGAGCCTGGCGCGCTAGGTTCCGGCGAACGGGTCCTTCGTCTTGCCGAGGAGGTCCGCCACCGAGTCGAGGATCGCCGTCGGGCGGTAGGGATACCGCCCCGCCGACTCCGTGGTCGAGATCCCGGACAACACCAGCACCGTCTGCAATCCGGCCTCCACCCCGGCGTGGACGTCGGTGTCCATGCGGTCCCCGATCATGATCGTGCTCTCCGAGTGTGCGCCGATGTTGTTCAGCGCGGAGCGCATCATCAGCGGGTTCGGCTTGCCGACGAAGTACGGCTTCACCCCGGTGGCGCGTTCGATCAGCGCCGCCACCGACCCTGTGGCGGGCAGCGAGCCCTCCACGCTGGGGCCGGTGGGGTCCGGGTTGGTGGCGATGAAGCGCGCGCCACCCTCGATCAGCCGCACCGCCTTGGTGATGGCGGTGAAGCTGTACGTGCGGGTCTCGCCGAGCACGACATAGTCCGGGTCCGAGTCGGTGAGCACGTACCCGGCAGCGTGCAGCGCCGTCGTCAGCCCAGCCTCCCCGATCACGAACGCCGAGCCGTTCGGCCGCTGGGAGTCGAGGAACTGCGCCGTGGCCAGCGCGGACGTCCAGATCGACTCCTCCGGCACGTCCAAGCCGGTGCGCAGCAGCCGTGCCCGCAGGTCACGCGGCGTGTAGATCGAGTTGTTAGTCAGCACGAGGAACGGGATCCCGTTGCTTCGCAACTCGGCCAGGAACTCGTCGGCGCCGGGCACGAGGTGTTCCTCGCGCACCAGCACGCCGTCCATATCGGTCAGATAGCTCCAGCGAGGCTCAGTCACGTCCCCGACTGTAGGCGCTCCACCGCGGCTCCGTCGCGTGAGCCGCACCTACGTCGCCGCGACGACGTCGGGTGCGGTGAGCCTGGCGGCGTTGGCGTCGTCGTCGTTGACGGCGTCTTGCGCGGACCGTTCGGCGTGCACCCGTTCGCGGTAACAGGCCACCTCCCGACGCAACGCACCGGACCCCCAGCCCAGGTGCGGTGCGACCAGGTGAGCGACCTCCGCCGCGGCGGCCAACCCCCGATCGGGCGCCTCGATGGAGATCCGCGTCCGCCGCGTGAGGACGTCGTCCAGATGCAGCGCGCCCTCGTGGGTGACGGCGTAGACGGCCTCGACTTTGAGGTAGCCCTCGGCGCCGGGGATCGGCTCCGCGAGGCGCGGCTCGCGCTCGATCAGTCCGAACAGGTCGGTGATCGCCGAGCCGTAGCGACCGAGCAGTCTCTCCACTGTGGACACCGAAAGCCCGTGGCGCTGCGCCACGCTCTCCCGGTCGTCCCGCAGCTCGTGGTAACCGACCGCGCCCAGGATCGGCAGGTGCTCGGTCACCGACGGCGCGACCGCCCTGCCGAGGCCGCGCGCGGCGGCGTCCACGACGTCCGCGGCCATCACCCGGTAGGTCGTGTACTTGCCACCCGCGATGACGAACAACCCAGGCGCGGGCTCGGCGACAGCGTGCTCCCGCGAGAGCCGCGCGGTGTCGTCCGACTCGCCGGACAGCAACGGCCGCAGGCCCGCGTAGACGCCGTCGATGTCGTCGGCGGTCAGCGGTTTCCGCAGCACGGCGTTGACCCGCGCGAGCAGGTAGTCCACATCGGACTTACTGGCGGCGGGGTGGTCGCGGTCCAACGTCCACTCGGTGTCGGTGGTGCCGATGATCCAGTGCTCACCCCACGGGATGACGAACAGCACACTCTTCTCGGTGGTCGTGATGAGACCTGTCTCCAACTGGATGCGGTCACGCGGCACCAGCAGGTGCACGCCCTTGGACATCCGCACCTGGAACGGGCTCGGCAGACCGGTGAGCTCGTGCATCTCGTCGGTCCACACGCCGGTCGCGCTGATGACGCGCCGGGCGCGCACCGCGTACTCCGCGCCGGACTCGACGTCGCGAACCCGCGCGCCCACGACCCGCACGCCGTCGCGCAGCAGCCCGACGACCTTCGTGCGGTTGAGCACCGTCGCACCGTGCTGGGCGGCGGTACGGGCCAGCATCATGGTGTGGCGAGCGTCGTCCACCTGTGCGTCGTAGTAGCGGATCGCCCCGGTCAGCGCCTCAGGATCGAGCGACGGCGCCAAGTCGAGCGCCGCGCGCCGGGACAGGTGCCGGTGCGCGGGCAGGGCGCGCGCACCGCCCATGGTGTCGTAGAGCGCGACCCCCGCGCCGACGTAGGCGCGCTCCCACACCCGGTGCCGCAACGGGAACAGGAACGGCACCGGCCGCACCAGGTGCGGCGCGAGCCGATGCAACAACAGCCCGCGTTCCTTCAACGCCTCCCGCACCAGTGCGAAGTCGCGCTGCTCCAGGTAGCGCAGCCCGCCATGGATGAGCTTGCTGGAACGGCTCGACGTCCCTGCCGCCCAGTCGCGCGCTTCGACCAGCGTGACCGACAGGCCGCGCGACGCGGCGTCGAGGGCCGCCCCGGCGCCGACGACACCGCCGCCGATGACCAGGACGTCGATCTCGTCCTCACCGAGCGTGCATAGCGCCGACGCGCGGTAGGCCGGGTCCAGTCGTACGGACATGGTTAAGGGCTCCTACTCAGCTCTTGATGATCGGGGTTTGCGGTTGGGCCAGCCGCCGCCGACAGATGGGGCCGCCCGAGCGTGCGAGGGTGGCTGCGGCTGTCGGCTCACCGCCCGACGCCAGCGTGACGTGCGATGACGGCGCCAAAGAAGTTCGTGGCGGCTGGACCAGAGCATCAAATGTCACTGTCGACGTCGATCCAGTCGAGGGTGCGCTCGACGGCCTTCTTCCAGCGAGCGTGGCCACGCTCGCGCTGCTCCTCGCTCCAGGTGGGCTGCCAGCGGACGTCCTCGTTCCAGTTCTGGACGAGCTCCTCGGGCGTGTCCCAGAACCCGACCGCCAGGCCCGCCGCGTACGCCGCGCCGAGCGCGGTCGTCTCCGCGACCACCGGCCGCGACACCGGCACGCCCAAGATGTCCGCCTGCAATTGCATGCACAGGCTGTTGGCGGTGACACCGCCGTCCACCCGCAGGACGTCGAGGGTGACGCCGGAGTCGGCCTGCATCGCGTCCACGACGTCGCGGGTCTGGTAGCAAATGGCTTCCAGCGTCGCCCGCGCGACGTGCGCGTTGGTGCTGTAGCGGGACAACCCGACGATGGCCCCGCGCGCGTCGGACCGCCAATGTGGCGCGAACAGCCCGGAGAACGCGGGCACGAAGTACACACCACCGTTGTCGGTGACCTGGCTGGCCAGCGACTCGCTCTGCGCGGCGCCGGAGATGATGCCGAGCTGGTCGCGCAGCCACTGCACGGCCGAGCCGGTGACCGCGATGGAGCCCTCCAGCGCGTACGTCGGCTTCGCGTCACCGAACTGGTAGCAGACCGTGGTGAGCAGGCCGTGTCGCGACCGCACGATCTCGTGACCGGTGTTGAGCAGCAGGAAGTTGCCGGTGCCGTAGGTGTTCTTGGCCTCACCCGGCCGGAAACACACCTGACCCACAGTGGCCGCCTGCTGGTCACCGAGGTCGCCCGCCAGCGGGATCTCGCCGCCGAACGGCCCGTCGGCGCGGGTGGTGCCGAAGAAGTCCGGATTGGACGACGGAAGGATGCGCGGCAGCATCGCGCGCGGCACACCGAAGATCGCCAGCAGTTCGTCGTCCCAGTCGCAGGTCTCCAGGTCCATCAGCATGGTGCGGCTGGCGTTGGTGACGTCGGTGACGTGCTGCCCGCCGTCGACACCGCCGGTGAGGTTCCACAACAGCCAGGAGTCGGTGGTGCCGAACAACGCCTCGCCCTTCTCGGCGTCCTCGGCCACGCCGGGCACGTTGTCGAAGATCCAGCGCAGCTTGCCGCCGGAGAAGTAGGTCGCGGGTGGCAGACCGGCCTTGTGGCGGATGGTGTCGCCGTGGCCGTCGCGTTCCAGGTCGGCGGCGATGCGGTCGGTGCGGGTGTCTTGCCACACGATCGCGTTGCAGTACGGCCGCCCGGTGCGCCGGTTCCACACGACTGTCGTCTCGCGCTGGTTGGTGACGCCGACCGCGGCGAGGTCGCTGGCGTCGAGGCTGGCCTTGGTGAGGGTGCTCTGGATGACCGCGCGGGTGCGCTCCCAGATCTCGGTGGGGTTGTGCTCTACCCACCCCGCCCTCGGCAGGATCTGCTCGTGTTCGAGCTGGTGGCGGGCGATCTCGTTGCCGCCGTGGTCGAACACCATGAACCGGGTGCTCGTGGTGCCCTGGTCGATCGCGCCGATGTAGTCGCTCATCGTCGTCCTCTCAGTGAATGCGGGGTGGGTTCAGAACAGCAGTGTGGAAGCCAGTCCGGCAAGGCCACCGCCGACCAGCGGCCCGAGTACCGGGATCCAGGCGTAGCTCCAGTCGGAGTCCTTGCGCTTGGGTGTGCGCACCGTGCCCGGTCCAGCCGACGCGGCGACGGTGGCGGGATCGGCGACCGGCTCGGGGCCCTTGTAGCCGGTGGGAAGCACCGCGTGGGCGATGCGAGGGGCGAGGTCGCGCGCCGGGTTGATGGCGTAGCCGGTGGGGCCGCCGAGCGAGGCACCGATGCCGACTACGAGCAGCGCGACGGCGGCCGGACCGAGCCCATGTGGCGTGCCCGCGAACGACAGCACCACGATGACGAGCACGAACGTCCCGATCACCTCGGTGACGAAGTTCCAGCGGTAGGCGCGGATCGCGGGGCCGGTCGCGAACACCGCGAGCTTCTTGTCCTCGTCCTCATCGGCGTCGAAGTGGTTCTTGTAAGCCAGGTAGGCGGCACACGCCCCGAGAAACGCGCCGAGCATCTGCCCGCTGATGTACACCGCGGTCGACGCGACGCTGACGGCGACGCCGCTCGCGTACTCCTCCGCACCGCTCACCAGGATCCCGAACGTGACCGCCGGGTTGATGTGACCGCCCGACTTGTAGGCGACGAACACCCCGGCCATCACCGCGAGGCCCCAGCCGAAGTTGATCAGCAACCAGCCGCCGTCGACTCCCTTGGACTTCGTCAGCAACACGTTGGCGACCACGCCCGAGCCGAGCAGGATCAGCATGCCGGTACCGAGCACCTCGCTCAGGAAGACCGTGCCGAGACCCATGTCTCCTCCATCCGTTGCAGTGTCTGCGATGCGCTCAGACGGTAAGGAGCCGATCCGCCGCGCACTATGGGCGTCGTTCGACAATGCTGAACGCGATCGGTGGCTACTGATAGCTGGCGTGGTTAACCTCCACCGATCGTGGAGGTTGCTATGACACAGCTCACCGGCCCGGCCCGGCCGTTCACACCGTTGTCATCCGGCGTTCGACATTGTCGAATCACGAATTTCCGGATACGTTGCGACGCATGCCGGGTCCTGTCCAAGCCATCGAACGCGCGGCCGCCATCCTGCGGTTGCTCGCGCGCGGCTCGGGACGGCTCGGCGTCGGCGAGATCGCCGCGTCGCTCGACCTCGCCAAGGGCACGGCGCACGGCATCCTCCGCACGCTGCATGGCGTCGGCTTCGTCGAGCAGGAGGCCGCGACCGGCAAGTACCAGCTCGGCGCCGCGCTGCTACATCTCGGCACCAGCTATCTCGACGTCAACGAGCTGCGGTCCCGCGCGATCAACTGGGCCGACGCCCTGGCCGCGCGCAGCGGCGAGGCTGTCCGCATCGGTACGCCCCTCGAGGGCAACGTCTTGGTGGTGCACCACGTCTTCCGGCCGGACGACACGCTGCAGACCCTCGACGTCGGCGCGTTGCTGCCGCTGCACGCGACCGCCCTCGGCAAGGTGTTGCTCGCCTACGACGCCGACCTCGCCGCGACGGCCCAACGCTCCGAGTTGGCCTCGCTCACCCGGCGCACCGTCGTCAACACGACGGCGCTCACCCGCGCACTCGCCCAGGTCAGGGAACAGGGCTGGGCAGCGGAAGCGGAGGAGTTCATGCCCGGTGAAGCGGGCATCGCCGCGCCCATCCGCTCCTACGGCGGCCTCGTCGTCGGCGCTATCGGCATCACCGGCGCGGTGGAGCGGCTCTGCGACGGACGCCTGCGGCCGAGGTCCGAACTGGTCACCCATGTCCGCAACGCCGCCCGCGCGGTGTCGCGTGATCTCGGCGCGGGCCGCTGACAGCGCTGGCGCGCCGCGCCAGGATGTCGCGTAATGGAGGGGGACGCGCGATGACACAACGCTATGTGATGGCGATTGACCAGGGCACCACCTCGACCCGGTGCATCCTGTTCGACCAGCGCGCCCGTTTGGTGTCGGTGGCGCAGCGAGAGCAGCAGCAGTACTTCCCGCAGCCGGGATGGGTGGAGCAGGACGCCGTCGAGATCTGGCGCAACGTCGACCGGATCGTGCCCCGCGCGCTGGCCGACGCCGGAATCTCCGCCGATCAGGTCATGGCGCTGGGCATCGCGAACCAGCGCGAGACCACCGTGGTGTGGGACCGCCGCACCGGGACGCCGGTCGGCCGCGCGATCGTGTGGCAGGACGTCCGCACCGAGGAACTCGTGCGGGAGTTCGAGGACAAACCTGGCGCGAACGCGGTGCGCGAGCGCTGCGGACTGCCGCTGGCGACGTACTTCGCCGCGCCCCGGCTGCGGTGGCTGCTGGACAACGTCGCGGGGCTGCGGGACCGCGCCGAACGCGGCGACGTGCTGTTCGGCACCATGGAGACCTGGCTGATCTGGAACCTCACCGGCGGCGCCGACGGCGGGCTCCATGTCACCGACGTCACCAACGCCAGCCGCACGCTGCTGATGAACCTCGCCACCCTGGCGTGGGACGACGAGCTGCTGTCCTTTTTCGACATTCCAAAACGGATGCTGCCGGAGATTCAACCGTCCACAGCGGACTTTGGCCAGACGAAGCGGGTGGTGCCCGGCCTGCGGATCGCGGCGGCGCTCGGCGACCAGCACGCGGCACTGTTCGGCCAGACATGCTTCGCACGCGGCGAGACCAAGTGCACCTACGGCACCGGCAGCTTCCTGCTGATGAACACCGGCCGCGAGCTGGTGCGCTCCACCCATGGCCTACTGACGACGATCGGATACCAGCTCGGCGGCGAACCGGCGGTGTACGCGCTGGAGGGACCGATCGCGGTCACCGGCTCGTTGGTGCAGTGGATCCGCGACAGCCTCGGGCTCATCAACAGCGCGCCGGAGATCGAGACCCTGGCGCGGACCGTCGACGACAACGGCGGCTGTTACATCGTGCCCGCGTTCTCCGGGCTGTTCGCGCCGCACTGGCATAGCGAGGCGCGCGGCATCATCGTCGGGCTCACGTCGTACATCACCAAGGGACACTTGGCGCGGGCGGTGCTGGAGGCGACCGGCTGGCAGACCCGCGAGGTGGTGGACGCGATGAACGCCGACTCCGGACTCACGGCGTCCACCCTGCGGGTCGACGGCGGTATGACGGCCGACCACCTGCTGATGCAGTTCATCGCGGACGTCCTCGACGTCCCGGTGATGCGGCCGATCGTGGCGGAGACGGTGTCGCTCGGCGCGGCCTACGCGGCGGGGTTGGGCGTCGGGTTCTGGCCCGACCTGGAGGGGCTGCGGCGCAACTGGCACCTCGCCGCGCGGTGGCTGCCGCACATGGACGCCACCAGCAGGGCGGCGGAGTACGCGAACTGGCAGCGGGCGGTGGAGCTGACGTTCGGCTGGGCGCAGCCGCGACGTCCGGTGTAGCGGCGCGGCTCACGTCGTCCCGGACCCCACCGGGGCGCGGGACGTCGTTGGGGCACGATGGGGTGCGTGACGAACCAGGGAACGGTGCATTTTATCGGCGCGGGTCCCGGCGCTGCCGACCTGATCACGGTGCGCGGCAGGGACCTCCTCGCGGCCTGCCCAGTGTGCCTCTACCCCGGCAGCCTCACCCCCACTGACCTGCTCGCCCACTGTCCCGAGGGCGCGCGAACCGTCGACACGGCGAGCCTGACGCTGGACGAGATCATCGCGGAGCTGGTGGCGGCGTCCGAGCGAGGTCACGACGTCGCGCGGTTGTGCTCCGGTGACCCCGCCGTCTACAGCGCGGTGGCGGAACAGATGCGTCGTCTCGACGCGGCGGGTGTGCCGTACGAGGTGACGCCGGGGGTGCCCGCGTTCTCCGCCGCGGCCGCGACGCTGGGCCGCGAGCTGACGGTGCCGACGGTAGGACAGAGCCTGGTCATCACGCGGGCGCAGGCGCGCTCGACCAGCATGCCGGAGGGCGAGACGCTGGCAGGCTTCGCCGCGACCGGTGCCACGCTGGCGCTACACCTGGCGATCGGGCGGATCGAGCAGGTCGTCGACGAACTGCTGCCGCACTACGGCGCGGACTGCCCGGTTGCCGTGGTCGCCAACGCCAGCCAGCCGACCGAGCGGGTCGTTCGCGGCACGCTCGGCGAGATCGTGGGGCTGGTGCGCGAGGCCGACATCACCCGCGCGGCGACGATCTTCGTCGGCAGGGTGCTCGCGGCGGAGTCGTTCCCGGACAGCTTCCTCTACTCGGCCGATCGGGAGCGCAGCACGCAGCCCCGCTCGCTGTGAGGCGGGGCCCGCTGCCGTCGCTGGTGGTGCCTCTCGTGCAGAGTTGATCTTCTTTGCTCCGTGAGTGACCAAGTTTTGTCCGGTTTGACCAGTTCAGTTGGTCTCCCAGGGAGCAATGTTGATCAACTCGCGGAACGCGCCACTATGAGCTAGTGCCCGGCGCGCGGCCGACGATGCGGCCCGCCCGGTCGATGACCACGATGTCGACCTCGACCGGCGCGTCGCCAAGGACGTCCGCCGCCGCCTGCCGCGCCCGTTCCGCGACCAGCTCGCCAAGCGCGAGCCCGGCGGCTTCGGCCAGCTCCAACGCGTGCAGGGCGGAGTTCGCCTCGGCGATCTCCCCGGCGAGCCGCTCGTGTCCCGCGTCGCGGGCCAGCTCAGCGAGCAGCCCGAGATCCACCTGCGAGCGCTTCGAGTGCAGATCGAGGTAGCCCGCCGCGAGCTTGGACATCTTGCCGAACCCGCCCGCGATGGACAGCCTCGGCACCGGATGCCGCCGCACATACTTCAGCACCGCCCCAGCGAAGTCGCCCATGTCGAGCAGTGCACTCTCGCCCAGCCCGTACAGCTCGGCCACGACCTGCTCCGACGTGCTGCCCACCGCGCCCGCGACGTGCCGGTCCCCCATCGCGCGGGCGACGTCGACGCCTCGGCGGATGCTGTCGATCCACGCCGAGCAGGAGTACGGCACGACCACCCCGGTCGTGCCGAGCACCGACAACCCGCCGAGGATGCCCAGCCGCGGGTTCCACGTGTGCCGGGCCAGCTCCTCGCCCTCGGGGATCGAGATCTCCACCGCCACGTCGGCGGGGACGTCGTGTGCCGCGGCGACCCGCTCGACCGCCTCCCGCATCAGCCTGCGCGGCACCGGGTTGATCGCGGGCTCCCCGACGTCGAGCGGCAGCCCGGGCCGGGTGACGGTGCCCACACCCTTCCCGGCGGCGAATGTCACACCGCTGCCGGGCTCACCCCGACGCACCGTGGCGACGATGAGCGCGCCATGCGTGACATCAGGGTCGTCACCGGCGTCCTTGATCACTCCCGCACTGGCGACGTCGCCGTCTAGCCGTTCCGTGGCCAGCGCGAACGTCGGCCGCTTGTTCTTGGGAAGCAGCACCTCAACCGGATCGGGGAACGCGCCGGTGAGCAGCGCGGTGTAGGCCGCCGTGGTGGCGGCCGTCGCACACGCACCCGTGGTCCAGCCGTAGCGAAGCTGCTCTCCCATAGTGTGTTCAGTGTGCGTTATCCGGTTCTGATCCTCGGCGGCACGTCCGAGGCCCGCGCGCTGGCGGCCGCGCTGCATTCGCGCGGCGTCGCCGTGGTGTCGTCGCTGGCAGGCAGAGTGGAACGCCCTCGGCTGCCAGAAGGCGAGGTCAGGCTCGGTGGCTTCGGCGGTCCGGACGGCCTCGCGGCATGGCTGACCGAGCACGACGTCCGCGCGGTGGTGGACGCCACGCACCCCTTCGCGGCGCGGATCAGCGACTCGGCGGTGGCCGCGACCGCGCGCGCCGGAGTGCCGCTGCTCCGGCTGGAGCGTCCCGGCTGGACGCGGCCGGACGGCGCGGATTGGCGCTGGGTCGACGATCTCGACGAGGCGGCCGCTCTGCTGCCCAGCCTGGGCACGCGAGCGTTCCTGACCAGCGGCAGGCAGGGACTCGCGGCATTCGCCGACGTCGACACCGTGTGGTTCTTGATCCGCTGCGTCGACCCGCCGGAGACGCGCCTGCCGAGACATCACGAGCTGCTGCTGGACCGAGGCCCGTACACAGTGGACCGCGAACTGAACCTGCTGCGCACGCACCGCATCGACGTCCTTGTCACCAAGGACAGCGGCGGCAGCATGACGGCCGCGAAGCTGGACGCGGCGACGCGACACGGCATTCCGTCGGTCATCGTGCGCAGACCACCCCGGCCCGACGCACTCACGGTGTCCGACGTCGACGACGCCCTGCACTGGGCTTTGGAGAGGTATGAGTCTCGACCCTGAACTGGACGGGTTTTACCGGATCCTGGAGCGTAGGCGCGACGTGCGCGCGGAGTTCACCGGGGAGCCGATCGACGACGACGTCCTCATGCGGGTGCTCGGCGCGGCGCACACGGCGCCCAGCGTGGGGATGTCGCAGCCGTGGGACTTCGTGCTGGTGTCCGATCACGACACGCGGTCGGCGTTCCGCGAGCACGTGCTCAGCGAACGAGACGTGTTCGAGTCGCAACTGGACGGCGATCGCACCACGACGTTCCGCAAGATCAAGATCGAGGGCATCCTGGAGTCCAGCCTCGGCATCGTCGTCACCTACGACCCAGAGCGTGGCTCGCCCGCCGTGCTTGGCAGGCACGCTATCGCCGACGCGGGGCTGTACTCGGTGTGCCTGGCGATCCAGAACCTGTGGCTGGCCGCGACGGCGGAAGACCTTGGCGTGGGCTGGGTCAGCTTCTACCGCGAGGAGTTCCTGGCAGATCTGGTCGGGCTGCCAGACGGCGTCCGCCCGGTCGCCTGGCTGTGCGTGGGCCCGGTGCGCGAGTTGCAGCAGGTCCCGGACCTGGAGCGGCACGGCTGGCGACGTCGTCGGCCGCTGACCGAGGCGCTGCACCGGGAACGCTACGGCGTGAGCTAAGGCGCGTGACACCGAGGGCGAGCCGACGTATTCGTGCCATGACCAGCCGATACCACTCGATTCGGTGAACCCGCCAACAAAACCCGCATCCTCACCGCCCGACGGGCGTTAGGCCATATGGATCATGGCGCGGCGACGCCTCGCCCATCGGCGCGACGGGTGCTTCCCTGACCGCGCCGGGGCGAGGCGTCGGGTCTTTCACCACATCACGCGGCTCAGTCGTAGCTTCGCGGTGTCCACACGGTGCGGGTGCCGTCCCGCTCGACGACGCGGGTCTTCGACGAGCCGACTATCAGCAGGCACCGCATGTCCACCGTGGCGGTATCCAGCTCGCCCAGTGTGGTCACCGTCACCGACTCCTCGTCACCACCGATATCGCGGGCGACGACAACCGGCGTAGCCGGGTCGCGGTGCCGCAGCAGGACGTCGCGAGCATCCGCCAGCTGCGTCTTCCTGCTGCGAGACGCCGGGTTGTAGAGCGCGACCGCGAGGTCCGCCGCGCCAACGGCATCCAGCCTGCGCTCGATGATCTCCCACGGCTTGAGCCGATCGGACAGCGAGATCACGCAGTAGTCGTGGCCGAGGGGCGCGCCGACACGGGACGCCGCTGCCTGGGCGGCGGTCACGCCGGGCAGCACCCGCACGCGGACGTCTTGCCACTCCGGCTGTTCCGCCTGCTCCAGGACCGCGGCGGCCATGGCGAACACGCCGGGATCGCCAGAGGACACCACCGCGACGGACGCACCGTCGCGGGCGAGTGCCAGCGCTTCCCGCGCGCGGTCGGCCTCGACACGGTTGCCGGAGCTGTGCCGCTGCTGGCCCTGTCGCTGCGGCACCCGCGCGACGTACGGGCCGTACCCGACCAGGTGCTCCGCCTCGGCCAGCGCCCGCGCGGCCTCGGGCGTCAGCCACTCCGGACCGGCGGGACCAAGGCCAACGACGACGACCTCGCCACCCGTGGGCCGTGAGTGCTGATCCGGGTTCGCACCCTCCGCAGCGCTCACGGCCGCGCTTCCTGTCGTGCGGGCGGCGTAGGCCGGGCTGGCCAGCAGCGCCAGCGAGAAGTACGGCACGGTCTCGGGGTCGACGTCGGCCAGCGGCTCCACCCGCTGCACACCCCTGCCGGTGGCGCCGGGCCCTGCCTCGTCGTGCCAGGTGGCGCGCTCGATGTAGTAGGCGTCGTCGAGCTTGCCGGCCTCTTCGAACGCCGAGCGCACGGACCCGAACGTGCGACCGAGCTTCATCACGGCGGCGGCGTCCGCGTCCGCGAGCCGCATCGCCAGTTCCGGCGTCGGCAGCGTGCCGGGCAGCACGGTGAACACCTCGTCGCGCTGCGCAAGCGGCCTGCCGAGCGCGGCCGACGCGGCACTCACCGACGTCACGCCGGGAACGGCGACGGCGCGGTAGCGGTCGCACAGCCGCTCGTGCATGTACATGTAGGAGCCGTAGAAGAACGGGTCACCTTCGCAGAGCAGCACGACGTCGCGTCCGGCGTCGAGGTGTTCGGCGAGCCGCTTGGCGGCCAGTTCGTAGAACTCCTGGATCGCGCCCTCGTAGCCGCCGGGGTGGCTGGTGCCCTCGGTCGTCACCGGATACATCAACCGCTCTTCGTGCTGGTCACCGCGCAGATAGGGCTCGGCGACCGAGCGGGCGATGCTGCGGCCGTGGCGCGCGCAATGGTAGGCGATCACGTCGGCTTCGCCGATCAGCCGGGCCGCCTTGACGGTCATCAGTTCGGGGTCGCCTGGCCCGAGGCCGACGCCCCACAGCGTGCCGGTGGCGTGCGTGGTCATAGCTCGGCCTCCTGTGCGATCGCGTTGAGCGCGGCCACAGCCATGGCGCTGCCACCACGCCTGCCGTGCACCACGAGATACGGGGTCGGTGCCTTCGCGACCAGCTCCTCCTTGGACTCGACGGCGCCGATGAAGCCGACGGGGACGCCGATGATCGCCGCTGGCGCGCCGACGCCTTCGTCGAGCAGCTCCAGCAGCCGGAACAGCGCCGTAGGCGCGTTGCCGATCGCGACCACGGAGCCGGGCAGCCGCTCCCGCCACAGTTCCAGCGCCGCCGCACTGCGGGTGGTATCCAGCTTCGTGGCGAGGTCGGGCACCCGCGGGTCGGCGAGAGTGCACACGACGTCGTTGTCCGCGGGCAGCCTGCGACGAGTGACTCCGGATGCGATCATCTTCGCGTCGGTGAGGATCGGGGCGCCCGCGCGGAGCGCGTCGTGACCTGCCTTGACGACGTCCGGGGTGAAGGCGACGTCGCGGGCGAGGTCGGTCATCCCGCAGGAGTGGATCATGCGGACGACGACGCGCTCGACGTCGCTTGGCAGCCGGTCGAGCTCGGCTTCCGCCCTGATCGTGGCGAACGAGCGGCGATAGATCTCCGCCCCGTCGGTGAGGTAGTCGGTCACCCGCGGTCCTTTCTGCCCAGCACGTCCGCCAACTCCCCCACGGCCACCCGCTCGCCGTCGACCAGGTAGCCGTCGCCGTCGGCGAGGACGTCGACGGCCGGGGTGGGCGGTCTGCCACATCGGCGAGTACAGCCTGCGAAGTGTGCCGCAACGCCCGCTTCGTCGTGAACGGTGGCCAACTCGGACATGGCATTCGTCGCATCCGCGCGGACGTCGGCGAGTGCCTTCGCGCACCCCTGGCTGCCGATGCAGGCCGTGATCGACGCGGCCGGATTTCGCGCGTCGACCAGCAGGCCGGCGTCGTCGAGACGTCGTTTCGCGGTGCGCGCGTCTTCGTCGTCGAGGTCCGGCAACAGCACCGACCGCCACGGTGTGACGATCGCCTCACCAGCGATGTCGGCGAGCAGCCGCGCCTGCGCCGCCGTCGACGTCCCGAAGCGGAGGCCGACGTGGAGGGCGGTGCGGCCGTCGTCCTGGCGCACGGCACCAAGGTGACAGACGCCTTCACCGCGTTGGGTGCGGTGAATGGCGCGGTCACGGGGAAAGCGGCTTTCACCACGGTCAGCAAGCAGCTCCGCGCGCACGGTGTCGTCCAGCTCCCGCACCTGCCAGGCCTCGCCTCGGCAGCGCACGAACGCCGCGGCGACGTCGACCAGGACGTCGACAGCCTCGGCGATCGGCACCCGAACCCCGGTGTCGGCGCCCGCGAGCAGCAACGCGCCGGTCTCGAGGGACACCGCGCGCCAGCACACGTCGACCCGGTCGTCGAACGAGCCGCCGACATCTCCCCTGCCGTCGTCCAGCCCGAACCAGAACCGTCCTGGCAGTTCGGCCAGCTCAGGCCGTGCGCGGATCGCAGCATCCAGCTCGGCTACCAACGGCCGGACGTCGGCCAGCCCGCCGACCAGCCCCGACGCCGGGGAGGCGACCACGTTGCGGACCCGTTCGTGGGTCGCGGACGGCAGCAGACCCGCGGCAGCCAGGCGCTCCGCCAACGCCACGGTGTCGGACACAGCGCGGAGCTGCACGTTCGCTCGGGAGGTGAGGTGCAGTGCGCCGTCGCCCAGTGACTCGGCGCAGGAAGCCAGCACCGCCAGTTGAGCGGCGGACACCCGCCCACCAGGCAGCCGCACCCGCGCCAGCGCGCCGTCATCGGCCACGTGCGTGGTCAGCGCGCCAGGACAGGCGTCGGCGCGATTCCTCGGCGGCGCGGGGTTGTTGGGCACGCCAGCCACTGTAAACGGCGTACCTAGCAATATCACTTGTCACGCGATATGTAGTACATCTACTATCAAAGACCACAGTTGAACTATGAGGGGGTTGTGATGAGCATGGCCAGAGCGGCCGCGACCGACGACGGCCATCCCATGGCCGCTACCAGCGAAGACACCGCTATCGACGTCCGCGATCTCCGCATGCGCTACGGCACGAACGAGGTGCTGTCCGGGGTCACCTTTTCCGCGCGGCGAGGCGAGGTCGTCGTCCTGCTCGGACCCAACGGCGCGGGCAAGACGACGACGGTCGAGATCCTTGAGGGGTTTCGCGGACGATCGGCGGGCGAGGTGAGCGTCCTCGGCGTCGACCCAACCCACGGCGACGAGGCGTGGCGGGCACGGCTCGGCGTCGTGCTCCAGTCCTGGCGGGACCACGGCAAGTGGCGAGTCCGCGAGTTGCTCCGGCACCTGGGGGCGTACTACGCGCCGTACTCGACCGAGCGGACTAGGCGGCCATGGGACGTCGACGAACTGGTCGCGGCGGTCGGGCTGAGCGAACACGCGGACGCCAAGATCATGCGGCTTTCCGGTGGGCAACGACGAAGGCTAGACGTCGCCATCGGCATCGTCGGGTGTCCCGAGGTGCTGTTCCTCGACGAGCCGACCGCGGGCTTCGACCCGCACGCCAGGCGGGAGTTCCACGACCTGGTGCACCGGCTCGCCGATGAGGACACCACGATCCTGCTGACCACCCACGACCTGGACGAGGCGGAGAAGCTGGCCGACCGGATCATCGTGCTGGCGGGCGGCCGGATCATCGCCGACGGCTCCGCCGACGAACTGTCACGCCGCATGTCCACCGACGCCGAGGTGCGCTGGACCCGCGACGGAGAGCGGTTCGTGCACGCCACGCAGGACGCCACGGCTTTCGTCAGGGACCTCCTCGTCCGGCACGACAGCGGGATCAGCGACCTCGAAGTGCGCCGCGCCAGTCTCGAGGAGACCTACATGAAGCTCGTCCAGCGCGTCGAGTCCGGACTCGGTGACGAGGAGGCGGTGCGGGCCTTCCTCCGCGAGACAGCCAACCAGGAGGTGACCCGATGACCCCGACATCCGCCGCCGCCCGCGCCGGGATGCGCCGTGGTCTGATCGAGACCAGGCAGACGCTGACCAACGGCCAAGACCTGTTCAACATGCTGTTCTTCCCGATCGTGACGTTGATCGTGATGTTCTTCATGCGGGACTCGACGCTGCCGGGGACGACGTTCTCACTCGGCTCGGCGGCGATGCCCGGCGTGCTGGGGATGCAGGTCGCGTTCGCCGGGTTCATCGGGGTCGCCGCGGTGCTCATGGTCGAGCGGGAGGACGGCACCCTGCTCCGCGCCAAAGCCGTGCCGAACGGAATGCTCGGGTACCTGGTCGGCAAGATCGTCGGCGGCGCCGTCGGCGGGCTCATCGGCGTCTTGATCATCCTGGTGCCCGGCCTGCTGCTGTTCGACGGTCTCACCGTAGACGGCATCGGCGCCTGGCTGACGCTGCTGGCGGTGCTGCTCCTCGGGCTGGTGGCCACGATGCCGCTGGGCGCGGTCGTCGGGGCGCTGTCGGACAATCCGCGCAATCTTGGCCTGGTGTTCCTGCCCATGGTCGGACTGATCGCCATCTCCGGGATCTTCTACCCGATTACCGCGCTACCGGGGTGGCTGAGCGCCATCGGCCAGGTCTTCCCGGTGTACTGGCTCGGGCTGGGCATGCGGTCGGCGCTGCTGCCGGACGCCGCCGTCGTCGCCGAGATCGGAGACTCCTGGCGGCACGCGGAGATGATCGGCGTACTCGGGGCGTGGTCCGCGGCCGGGCTGGTTGTCGCGCCGATCCTGCTCCGCAGAATGGCCCGCAGGGAATCCGGTGCGAACATGACCGCGCGGCGAGACCGGGCGCTGCAGCGCGTCCAGTGACAGGCGTCCAGTGACAGGCAAGGAGAGTCGGATGGCCGAGGCGATCTACAACCGGATCGCGATGCTGCGCGCCGAGCGCGGCATCTCCCGGCGGCAGCTCGCCGAGGCCCTCGGCGTGCACTACCAAACGGTCGGCTACCTGGAACGCGGCGAGTACAGCCCCAGCCTGCATCTGGCCCTGCGGATCGCGCGGTATTTCGAGGTGCCAGTCGAGGTGGTGTTCTCCACTGAGCCGTTCCCCCGCATCGGCAGTGCGGAGGGCTCGCGGCTGACCGGGTAGATTACCCAGGACGACCACGCGTCGGTGGCGGAGGAACCCGGTGGAAGTCCGGGGCTGTCCCGCAACTGTGAGCCGTACTACGGCGAGCCAGACACTCCGCCCGACGTGATCCCGACAAGCCGGGGCGAGGACCCCGGAGAGGAGCTTTCGAATTGATCCTGCTGCTGTCGACATCCGACACCGATCTGCTGTCGGCCCGCGCGAGCGGCGCGGACTACCGCCTCGCCAACCCCGCCCGCATCGAGCTGGACGAGCTGCCCGCGCTGATGGACGGCGCCGAAGTGATCGTCGTCCGCATCCTCGGTAGCGAGCGAGCCTGGAAGGAAGGCCTCGACATCGTGCGCGCGGCCGAGGTGCCGGTAATCGTCCTCGGCGGCGAGCAGGCACCCGACGCCGAGCTGATGAAGCTCTCGCACGTGCCCGCCGGGATCGCGACTCAGGCGCACCTCTACCTCGCCCAGGGCGGGCCGGACAACCTGACGCAGCTGCACCGGTTCCTGTCCGACACGCTGCTGCTCACCGGACACGGCTTCGAGCCGCCCGCCGAGCAGCCCAACTGGGGCCACCTGGACCGCGAGGCAGCCAACACCGAAGGCCCGACGATCGCGATCCTTTACTACCGCGCGCACCACTTCGCGGGCAACACCGCGTTCGTCGAGACGCTGTGCCGTGCCATCGAGGACGCGGGCGGACGTCCAATGCCGATCTACTGCGCCACGCTGCGCAACCGCGCCCCTGAGATGGTCGACGAGTTGCGCAAGGCCGACGTGCTGCTGGTCACGGTGCTAGCCGCGGGCGGCACCAAGCCGTCGGCCGCGCAGGCCGGTGGCGACGACGAGTCATGGGACATCGCCGAGCTGGCAGACCTCGACATCCCCACGCTCCAGGCGCTGTGCCTAACGAGCGACCGTGACAGCTGGTGGGAGAACGACGAGGGTCTGTCGCCGCTGGACGCGGGCACACAGGTCGCGGTGCCGGAATTCGACGGCCGGATCATCACCGTGCCGTTCTCGTTCAAGGAAACCGACGACGACGGCCTGCCCCGCTACGTACCCGACGCCGAACGCGCCAGCCGGGTCGCCGGAATCGCGCTCGGCCACGCGCGGCTGCGCTACACGCCGCCCGCCGAGCGCAAGGTCGCGCTGGTGCTCTCGGCGTACCCGACGAAGCACTCCCGCGTCGGCAACGCCGTTGGCCTGGACACCCCCGCCAGCGCGGTCAAGCTGCTGAGCATGTTGCGGGAGCGCGGCTACGACCTCGGCCCCGATCCGATCCCCGGCGTGGACGACGCGGACGGCGATGCGTTCATCCACGCGCTGATCGAAGCCGGTGGCCAAGACCCGGAGTGGCTGTCCGAGGAGAAGCTGGCGGGGAACCCGATCCGCGTGCCCGCCGCGCAGTACCGCGAGTGGTACGCCACGCTGCCCGAGGACCTGCGGGACGACGTGGAGCAGCACTGGGGTCCGCCGCCCGGTGAGCTGTTCGTGGACCACTCGCGCAACGACGACGGCGACATCGTGCTCGCCTCGCTGCAAGCGGGCAACGTGCTGATCATGATTCAGCCGCCGCGCGGGTTCGGCGAGAACCCGGTTGCGATCTACCACAACCCGGACCTGCCACCCTCGCATCACTATCTGGCGGCGTACCGCTGGCTGGAGCACTCGTTCGGCGCACACGCCGTCGTCCATCTGGGTAAGCACGGCTCGCTGGAGTGGCTGCCGGGCAAGACCGCCGCGCTGTCGGCGTCCTGCGCGCCGGATGCCGTGCTGGGCAACCTGCCGGTGATCTACCCGTTCCTGATCAACGACCCGGGCGAGGGCGCGCAGGCCAAGCGCCGGATGCACGCCACGATCATCGACCACCTGATCCCGCCGATGGCGCGCGCCGAGAGCTACGGCGACATGGCGCGGCTGGAACAGTTGCTGGACGAGTACGCCAACATCTCGGCGATGGACCCGGCGAAGCTGCCCGCGATCCGGCAGCAGATCTGGACGTTGATCCAAGCGGCCAAGCTGGATCACGACCTCGGCGTCGACGAGCGTCCGCACGACGCGGAATTCGATGACTTCCTGCTGCACGTCGACGGCTGGCTGTGTGAGGTCAAGGACGCCCAGATCCGCGATGGCCTGCACATCCTCGGCGACGCGCCGACAGGAGAGGCACGGGTCAACCTGGTGCTGGCGATGCTGCGGGCGCAGCAGATGTGGGGCGGCAAGGCCGACGCGCTGCCGGGCCTGCGCACCGCTCTCGGGCTGACCGAGGGTGGCGACGCCCCGGCTGCCAAGGTGGATGAGATCGAGCAGCAGGCGCACGCGCTGGTCGCGGCCATGGAAGAGCGTGGCTGGGACCCGGCCGCCGCGGCCGAGGTCGCCGCCGGGCATCCCGCCGATGTCGAGCGGGTGCTGCACTTCGCCGCTACCGAGGTCGTGCCCCGGCTGGCGGATACCACGAACGAGACCGACGCGGTGCTGCACGCCCTGGATGGCGGGTACATCCCGGCCGGGCCGAGCGGGTCGCCGTTGCGCGGCCTGATCAACGTGCTGCCCACCGGGCGGAACTTCTACACCGTCGACCCGAAGGCCATCCCGTCGAAGCTCGCCTGGGAGACCGGGCAGGCGCTGGCCGATGGCTTGCTCAACCGTTACCGGCAAGACACCGGCGACTGGCCACGCTCGGTTGGGCTGTCGGTGTGGGGGACGTCGGCGATGCGCACCTCGGGTGATGACGCCGCTGAGGTGCTGGCGCTGCTCGGCGTCCAGCCGGTCTGGGACGAGGCCTCCCGGCGCGTCAGCGGCATGGAGCCGATCCCGCTCGAGGACCTCGGCAGGCCACGCATCGACGTCACGGTGCGCATCTCCGGGTTCTTCCGGGACGCGTTCCCGCACGTGGTGGCGATGCTCGACGACGCGGTCACGATGGTGGCCGACCTGGACGAGCCGGAAGAGCAGAACTTCGTCCGCGCCCACGCGCAGGCGGATCTCGCCGAGCACGGCGACAAGCGCAGGGCGACGACCAGGGTGTTCGGCTCGAAACCCGGCTCGTACGGCGCTGGGCTGCTGCCGCTGATGGACTCCGGCAACTGGCGCGACGACGCCGACCTCGCCGAGGTGTACGCGGTGTGGGGCGGCTACGCCTACGGGCGCGGACTGGACGGCACGCCAGCGCGGGAGGACATGGAGAACTCTTACCGGCGGATCCAGGTCGCTGCGAAGAACACCGACACCCGAGAGCACGACATCGCCGACTCGGACGACTACTTCCAGTACCACGGCGGCATGGTCGCCACGGTGCGCGCACTGACCGGTTCGGCGCCCGCGTCCTACATCGGCGACTCGACCATCCCGGATGCGGTGCGCACGCGGACGCTGTCCGAGGAGACCGCGCGGGTGTTCCGCTCGCGCGTCGTCAACCCGCGCTGGCTGGCGGCGATGCGCAAGCACGGCTACAAGGGCGCGTTCGAGCTCGCGGCCACAGTGGACTACCTGTTCGGCTTCGACGCCACAGCTGGTGTCGTGGACGACTGGATGTACGAGAAGCTCGGCGAGACGTACGTTTTGGACGAGCAGAACCAGGAGTTCCTCAAGCAGTCCAACCCGTGGGCGCTGCGCGGCATCGTGGAACGGCTCACCGAGGCCGCCGACCGTGGCCTATGGGCGAAGCCGGACCAGGAGCTGCTGGACAAGATGCGTGACGTCTACCTTCAGGTGGAGGGCGACCTCGAGGCAGAGTGACACTCGCCGCGCGTCGTGCCCGGCGAGCGCCGCCGCGACGCCAGCACGGCGCCACTACACGCCCGCTGTGTCAAGTGGAACCGGACATCGGGGACGTTTTGCTAACACAGCGGGCGTGTAGCGCTCCCCGTCATGCGCCCGGTGACGCTGCCGGGTCCGAACGTGCGAATTCCACACCACGGGCGGTGCACGCGTCTTAGCATCAGTGAGATGACCGAAGCGCAGCAGCCGGACGGCACCAGCGAGGACGTCGTCTATGTCGCCTCGCAGCCGTACCGGAACGAAACCGAAGTCACGCTCGAGATGCGCGAGACCGATGGCGGCGAGCGCGCCGTCATGGTCTACAGCTCGCTCCAAACCCTGGTCGCCGGTGCTGGCGAGCAGCAGCCGTGGATCGCGGTCCCCAGGGAACGAGTGCCGGAGCTGGTGCGTCGAAGCGGAGCCGACGGGGTATTGCTCGACACCGTTATCCCGCCGGGCCTACGCCGAGGAGATCCGGAAGGACCGCAGTAATGCCTGACATCGACGTCGACCGGACCGCGCTCAACGGTTTCGCGGCCAAGCTCCGCAACGCCAGTTCGGACCTGGAGAACACCACGAACCCGCCAGAGGTACCCGAGGCGGGCGATGCCACCGGCATCCTCGGGTCGATGCTGAGTCACCTGACCCAGTCCATGGCCGGAGCGGCGACCGGTCTCGGCGCCGCTGGCGACGCGGTAGCCAACGGTAGGGACATTTTCCAGGAGACCGAGGACACCAACCGCGGCCGCATGGATCGCGTGCTTCCGGAGTGACCCTGTCATGCCACTGAACATCGAGGTCAAGGCGGACATCGACGGTCTGCGGACACTGGCGGACTGGTTTGGCACCAGCTCCAGTACGGTCCACGACGCCGGCAGCACCGTGATCAACGTTCGCGGCGAGTCGGAGGCGGCATGGGGCGGCGAATCCGGTGCGGCGTTCCGCGAAGCGATGTCGACGACGGGTACCGGCATTGACGACTTCGCGAGCCAACTCGACGAGGCAAAGACGGTCGTGTCCGTGTTCGCCGACGACATGGCGACCGTGAAGTCTCGAATGGAGCAGGCGCGGCAGGTCGCCGTCGCCGGTGGACTCGACGTCACGGACACCGAGATCGCGGAACCGGGCGAAGCTCCGCCCGCGCCCCAGCCACTGCCGACGGATGGCTCGGCAACGGCGGAACAGCAGGCCGCGCACACCTCGGCGCAAGCCGCGGTCGACGCGCACAATGCCAAGGTCAGGGCATACAACGAGGCGGCGCAGATCGTCAGCGATGCACGCGGCAAGCAGAGCGCCGCCCTCCATCATCTGACCAAGTTCAGCACCGATCAGCTGAAGAAGGCACCGTTCACCATCGCGGACGTGTCGAGCGGCCTTGCAGCCGAAGCGATCAAGCGCACCAGCAAGTTCCGCACGCTGGCGGCGTCGTACGGCCGCCACGCCGATCGGGCACTCAATCTGGCGATGAACAAGTCGGTCACCGACCCAGCGTTCGCCAAAGCGGCTCGCCTCAACGCGCAGTTCGCGAGCAAGCAGAGCGCGTTGCTCGATGACGCGGTCAAGACCGCCCCTGCTGCGATGCTCGACAAGCTACCGCAGTGGGCCAAGTCCAGCTTGATCGCGAACGTCGAAGACTACGCTTTCAAGGGCGGATCTACCGCGGCGCGCGTGGGAAGAGCCGTCTTTGGAAAAGTCCCGCTGGTTGGCATCGGGATCACCGCGGCAAGCACGGTTGGCGATATCGCCAGTGGCAAAGATCCCACGAAAGCCATTGTCTCGAGCACCTCAGGCCTCGCTGCGGGGGCTGCCGCGGGAGCAGCCGCAGGCGCGGCCTTCGGCGGGCCTGTCGGCGTCGTCGTCGGGACCGTCGTGGGCGCCGGGGTGAGCTACGTCGTCGACGAATGGGGCGACGAGATCGCCGGGTTCGCCGCTGACAGCGCGGAAATGGTTGGCGGCGCCATCGCGGACGGCGCCGAGGCAGTCGCCGATGGCGCGCAAGCTGCTGGGGAAGCCGTTGTCGACGGCGCTCAGGAAGCCGGAGAAGCGATCGCCGATGGAGCGAAATCGGTCGGCAGGTTCGTAGGAAGCTTGTTCTGAGGTTTGCAATGACTGCCCCAACGCATCCCGCGCCCAAACCCGACGCCGTCACCGGCCAGCCACGCCCACCGCAGGCACCGGTCGAGGCGAGCTGGAAGCCTTACGACAAGGCGACCGACCTGGGGCCTGGAACGCCACCACCGGGCAAGGGTCCGGCGCTCGAATGGTTCGCCGACGCCAAGAGCACCAGGTGGGGCGCGGCGGCATTCAGTTTCGTCATCTTCGCCGCGGTAGGTTCCTGGCGATATGGCGGCTTCGGATGGGTGTCAGTCTGGTACGTCTGGCTAGTTCTGCTCGCGTGCTCGTCGCTGTTCCTACTCGGTCGCAAACAAATGCGCATGACCGCTGGCGCTGACTGGCTCAGCATCGGCGACAAACAATGGGTCGACACCTACCGGCTCCGCACCATCCGAGTCGCCCCCAGAATCAACACCAGTGTCCTCGAACTCACCGATGCCGCGGGCAACAAAGCTGACACCCAGGTCTGGTACCTGCAGAAAAACCGCGAACTCTGGGATCTGGTCTACAACGGCATCCTGCACTCCATCACCCACCACGGCGCGGACGTCAACCGACGCGCCGTCGAGCATCTTCACTTACAAGCCGTCATCAGGAAACCGCCGACCAAATGACCCACAGAGCCATGACGTCGCCGCTACACGCCCGCCGTGTCAAACAGAACCAGACATCGGGGACATTTTGCTAACACAGCGGGCGCATAGCGACTCACGGCACGCCAACGCCCGACGCAAGCGCCCAAGCACCTCAGGCCTCGCCGCGAGGGCTGCAGCGGGAGCAACCGCAGGCGCGACCTTCGGCGGGCCTGTCGGCGTGGTTGGCGGCGCCATCGCGGACGGCGCCGAGGCAGTCGCCGATGGCGCGCAAGCTGCTGGGGAAGCCGTTGTCGACGGCGCTCAGCAAGCCGGAGAAGCGATCGCCGATGGTGCTGAAGCAGCGGGCGACGCGCTCGCCGACGGAGCGAAATCGGTCGGCAGGTTCGTAGGAAGCTTGTTCTGAGGTTTGCAATGACTGCCCCAACGCATCCCGCGCCCAAACCCGACGCCGTGACCGGCCAGCCACGACCACCGCAAGCGCCCGTCGAGGCAAGTTGGAAGCCTTACGACAAGGCGACCGACATTGCTCCCGACGATCCGCCGCCAGGAAAAGGACCTGCACTCGAATGGTTCGCCGACGCCAAGAGCACCAAGTGGGGCGCGGCGGCATTCCTTTTCCTTATCGGTGTTGTGTTCCTCTCCGTGAAGGACGGCGGCTTTGGCTGGATGGGAGTCTGGTGGCTCTGGCTCATCTTGGTCGTTTTCACCTCACCACTTCTCCTTATCCGCCGGGGCACCCGCATGACAGTGGGAGCGGACTGGCTCCGCCTTGCCGGTGATCAGTGGGTCGACACCTATCGCCTCAGCACGATTCGAGTTACCACCGGATTCGGTACCTACCATCTCGAACTCACCGATGCCGCGGGCAACAAAGCTGACACCCAGGTCTGGTACCTGCAGAAAAACCGCGAACTCTGGGATCTGGTCTACAACGGCATCCTGCACTCCATCACCCACCACGGCGCGGACGTCAACCGACGCGCCGTCGAGCATCTTCACTTACAAGCCGTCATCAGGAAACCGCCGACCAAATGACCCACAGAGCCATGACGTCGCCGCTACACGCCCGCCGTGTCAAACAGAACCAGACATCGGGGACATTTTGCTAACACAGCGGGCGCATAGCGACTCACGGCACGCCAACGCCCGACGCAAGCGCCCAAGCACCTCAGGCGCCAGCGGAGCCGACGCAAGCGCCCAAGCACCTCAGGCGCTAGCGGTCCCGACGACCTGCTCCAGGTACGGCCCGAACAGCTCCGCCATGCCGTCCGCGACTTCCTTCGCGGGAGCCGTAGATGACGCGGCGTGGCTGATCGCCAGCCGCACCATGTTCTCCGCGATCAACCCCACGGAGTACTCCGGCACGTCCGGCCAGATCTCGCCGAGGATCTCGCCGAGCCGTTGCGTCGCGTAGCCGAGCACCGGTCCGGCCTGGTTCGTCACGTAGGACAGCAGCCCGTCGCCCGCGTCGCCGCGCACGATCGCCATGATGAGCGGCTCCTCGGCAGCGGTCGTCAAGAACACCTCGGCGGCAGCGGCCAACGCGGCACGAGGGTCGTCCTCGTGTTCAGCCACCGCCTTGTGCACACCGGTGAGGAACCGGTCAGCTTCCCGCAGGATGTAGGCCTGCGCGAACCCCTGCCGCGAGCCGAACTCCTTGTAGAGCGTCTGCCTGCTGACCCCGGCCGCCTTGGCGATGTCGGCCATGCGAGTTTCGGACCAGCTGCGCTGTTCAAGCAGTTCGCTGGCGGCGTCGAACAGGGTGTCCCGCAGCAGCTCGCGGGCGGCGTCGGCGAAGCGGCGGGCGCGGGGTTTCGGCATGTCGTCGACATTTGCAGCGCTGGGACGTCGTGTCAACATCATGGACACCAAACCCGTGCGGCGGGTATCTCGCCCGCTCATGTCAGCGCCGTGGACACGGAGGACGACGCGAGCGTGCCCAGGTCGGTCGCCTCGTCGGCGAGCAGTGCCGGGTCGGCGCCGGGTGCTGTCGAGATCAACTTTCGCAGCGCCCTGATCTCCTTCGCGCGATTGACACCGACCGCTCCGACCAGCCTGCCGTCCCGGTGGAACACCGCCGTGAAGTTCAACGCGTCAAGGTCACCGCGGATACTCACGTCGTCCGTGACCACGGGCCAGCCCGCTACCTGCAGGTTCACCCCGTACTGATCCGACCAGCACCACGGCACCTGCGAGAACGGGGTGCGGTCGCCGAGCATGTTGCGCGCGGCGGCCGCACCTTGCTCCTGCGCGCTCTGCCAGTGCTCGATACGCTGCCGCCCGCCGAGCAGCACGTTCGGCTGATTCGCGACGTCGCCCGCCGCGTACACCCCTGGCACCGACGTCTCGAAGTACTCGTCGACAAGGATGCCGTTGTCGACGGCGATGCCCGCCCGCTCGGCCAGTTCGGTGTTGGGCACCATGCCGATCGCGACGACGACGGTGTCCGCCGTCCAATCGCGACCGTCGGCGTCCCTGGTGACCAGGCCGTCGGCGGTGCGCTCCAGGCTCACGACGTCAACGCCGGTGTGGAGCTCGACTCCGTGCGAGCGGTGTAGCTCGGCGTAGACCCGCGCGATCCGCGGCGGCAGCAACCGCGACAACGGCGTCGGTTCCGCCTCCAACATCGTGACGTCACAACCCCGGCTGCGCGCGGTGGCCGCGACCTCGGCGCCGATCAGTCCCGCGCCGATCACGAGCACCCTGCTGCCGTCGTTCAGCCGGTCCCGCAACGCGGGAACATCGGAGGCACTCCGCAGCATGTGCACGCCGTCCAGCCCATCCGCGATCGGCAGCGGCCGAGGGCTGCCGCCGGTCGCGAGCAGCAGCAACTCGTAGTCCAGCCGCTCGCCGCCGTCAAGTGCCAGCTTCCGGGCAAGGACGTCGACGTCGGTCACTCGCTCACCGGTGCGCAGCTCGATGTCCTGCTTCTCCCAGGTGTCCGGCGCCCGCAGGCGGGTGCGCTCGAACGGCATCGTGCCGCGCAAGACGTCCTTGGACAGCGGCGGCTTGCGGTACGGCTCGTCGGGTTCCTCGCCGATGAGCACGATCGGACCCTCGTAGCCGGTGCTGCGCAGGGTCAGCGCGGCGGTCGCGCCCGCGATGCCGGTTCCCACCACGATGGCGCGGCTCATGTGGCACCCACCGGTTCGAAGTCCACCTTCTCGCGGACCCCGCAGTCGGGGCAGCACCAGTCGTCGGGGACGTCGTCCCAGCTGGTGCCCGCCGGGAAGCCCTCGTGCGGGTCCCCGGCCGCCTCATCGAAGACGTAGTCACACACCGGGCAACGGAACTGGCTCATGGCAACCCCCTTCAGGCGGTCGCGCCGTAGCGGGCGAGGATCTTCTCCCGCTTGCTCGGCTGGATGTTGGCCTTCGTGATGTCGCCGTCGTAGTGGTCGAGCACCCGCTTGTCCATCACCTTGCGCCAGAGCGGCGGGATCCACGCGAGCACGATCATCGAGGCGTACCCGGCGGGCAGCTGCGGCGCTTCATCGAAGTCCCGCAGGGCCTGGTAGCGCCGCGTCGGGTTGGCGTGGTGGTCGCTGTGCCGCTGGAGGTGATACAGGAAGACGTTGGTGACGACGTTGTTGCTGTTCCAGCTGTGTCGCGCGGCGGGCCGCTCGTACCGGCCACTCTCGGCGCGCTGCCGCAGCAGGCCGTAGTGCTCAAGGTAGTTGACGACCTCGAGCAGCGAGAAGCCGAAGATCGCCTGGATGACCAGCAGCGGCAGGATACCGGGGCCGAACGCGATCACCAGCGCGCCGAACAGCGCCGCCGACATCGCCCACGCGTTGAGGACGTCGTTACGCAGCGTCCACGGGCCCTTGTTCATCCGGGCCAGGCGCTTACGCTCCAGACCCCACGCGGAGGTCAGGCTGCCGGCGATGGAACGCGGCAGGAACCGCCAGAACGACTCACCGAAGCGGGAGCTGGCCGGGTCTTCCGGAGTCGCGACGCGCACGTGGTGGCCGCGGTTGTGCTCGATGAAGAAGTGGCCGTAGAACGTCTGCGCCAGCGCGATCTTGGACAGCCAGCGCTCGTGCTTCTCCTTCTTGTGCCCCAGCTCGTGTGCGGTGTTGATGCCGATGCCCGCGACGACGCCGACCGAGATCGCCAAGCCGATCTTGTCGACCACCGTCATGTCGAAGGTGGTCCACATCCAGCAGGCGAGCACGAGACCCGCGTACTGCACCGGCAGGAACAGGTACAGGATCCACTGGTAGTAGCGGTCCTGCTCCAACCACTTGACCAGTTCTTCCGGTGGGTTCTCCGCGTCGTTGCCGAGCGCCATGTCCAGCACCGGAATCAGAACGAAGACGATAATCGGGGCGAGCCACCAGGCGGCGTGCGTGACCCAACTACCGTTCGACGCGGCGTAGACGCCCCAGATGATGAACGGAATCGAGGGGACGACGAGGCCCAGCAGCCAGGCGTAACGCTTGCCGTCGCGCCAGCTGACTTCTTCTGTGTGGGCCTCATGCCCAGCGGCAATCGATGTCATGACCACGCCTCCTCGCGCGTCTGGCCCACTGCCGATCGTGATGTGGGTTACTTACATATGAACCAAGTCTGCCATCAATGTAGACACGATGCCATTCGGTGTCAACATAGCGCCACTAATGTGGCATCTGTAAAGTTGCCTGACGCCGTTACCGACAGCGACAGCGCTGAGTACACACTGTCGCCTCGCGTCTCGAGGTACCCGGTCATGGACACACAAAAACGGCGGCACCCCGGGCTGCCGGGATGCCGCCGTGCGGTGTCGGTGCTGGTTGTCGACTCAGTCGAAGACGACGAGCGAGCGCGCACCCTCCCCCTCGCGCATCCGCTCGAACGCGTCCGCCACGCCATCGAGACCGATGCGGTGCGAGACGAACGTATCCAGGTCGAGACGGCCGTCGAGCACGGACTGCGCGATCGCCGGGACGTCGACGTCCGGGTCGGCCGAGCCGTACACGGACGCGCTCAGCGACCGCGCGAAGTGGTATATCTCCAGGCCGCTGAAGCTCACCGGGTCGTCCTTGGCGCCGACGCCAAGCGTCACGACGCGCCCACCCCTGCGGGTGCTGCCCCATGCCGTGCGGATCGCCGCGGACCGGCCGACGCACTCCAGCGCGACGTCCGCGCCACGCCCCTCGGTCAGCGAGCGGATCAGTTTCGACGCCGCCTTGTCCGCGATCGCGAAGTCGGTCGCACCCGCCGCCAGCGCGAGGTCCCGTTTGGATTCGTTGACGTCGAGCGCGATGATCCGCGACGCGCCAGCCAGCCGTGCGCCCGCGATCGCGGAGAGTCCCACCCCGCCGAGGCCCACCACGACGACCGACTCGCCCGGACGTACCTTCGCGTTATTGCGTACCGCTCCGACGCCGGTGATGACCGCGCAGCCCAGCAGCGCGGACTCCGCCAGCGGTAGCTCCTTCGGGACCGGGATGACCGCGTTCTCCCCGATCAGGACTTCCTCCGCGAGCGCGCCGACGCCGAGCGTGACGTGGCTCGGCGTGCCGTCCGCGAGGCTGCCGCGAGGCAGCGACGCGATGCCCTCGGTCGCGGTGCACAGCCATGGCTCGCCCTGCTGACAGAACCAGCAGTCGCGGCACGGTGGCGTCCAGTTGAGCACGACGTGATCACCAACGCCGACCCTGCGCACCCGCTCGCCGACCTCGGTCACCACGCCGGATGCCTCGTGACCGAGGATCAGCGGGAACGACGGCGCCAGTACGCCGTTGATCATCGAGAGGTCGGAGTGGCACACCCCGGCGCCACGTACCGCGACGCGCACATCGTGCTGCCCGGTCTCGGGCAGCTGGACGTCACAGATCTCGAGCTCGGAGTCGACTCCGCGCGCAACCAAAGCCTGAACCATGTCCGGCACCTTACCGGCGAGTACACCCCCGGTCGGGGGACAGGGCCATCGACGTCCAGCGGTCTGTGCGCCGCGTGGCACCCAGATTGTGCGCCGCGTCCAGGCGCGGCGCGGCGTCAGATCCGATAGCCGCGCGAGATGAGCAACGCCTTGACCCACGTGGCGAGCTTGGCCGCGGCTTCCTCCGGCGACTCGGTAATGCACACCAGGTGACTGATCGTCATACGGGTCGCCAGATCCGCGATCAGCAGGAGATCACCGAGAAGCATCTCCGGCCACAACTTGACGCCGATCTCGACCAGCCGCCGCGTCGCTGCGTCGATGACAGCGGCGGCATCGGTGGTGAGCAGGGCGATCATGTCGTCGTCGTCCTTGCGGGCCAGCGTGAGCTGCACCAACGGCTGCTCCGCGGCGACACGCAGCGCGAGCGCCATACCGGAGGCGACCGCATCCGGTAATGACCGATGCCGCGCCAGCTCCACCTCGATCGCGTCGACGAGGCGATCGGTCACGCGCACCGCGACCGCCTCCGCGAGACCGAACTTGTCACCGAACTCGTTGTAGACGGTCTGCCTGCTCACTCCGGCCAACTCCGCGACGTGGCCGACGCGCAGCTTGGCCATCCCTACTTCCGTCGCCCTCCGCTCGGCCGCGTCGAGCACCCTTTCCCGCGCGCCACGCGCACGCTCCGTGCTGGCCGACTCCCCTGTCGCTGTCACGTACGTCACAATTAGTGATCGCCTCGGAAAAGTCAATCGCCTCGACCGCGCGTCCGGTGCCGGAACACCCCAAGTGGGGGACGCCGATCTTACGCACATTCGCAGCACCGGTGAGCGCACGAACTATCAGGGTGGGCGAAATCCGCATAGCAGGCACGAGCAGGCCACACCGCTGGTGGTGACGGCGCGTTGTGCTCCACAAACGCACCAGACGTTCGCGCAGAGAGGAGCAACTCATGCGTCGTCTTCCACGAAGCAAGCTCGCCGTGGCCCTCGTCGGGCTACTCGCGGGTGCCGCGGTCATCGCCACCCCGATGACAACCCCTCCGGCGGCGAGCGCTGATACGTTCTACGACCCACCGTCACCGCTACCCGACGGCGAACCAGGCGACATCATCCGTAGCGAGCCGACCACGTTCTATCTCGACCCTGCCAAGACGTTGGAGGCCAACGCCGACGCCTACCGGGTGATGTACCTGTCCACCGACACTCACGGCGACCCGATGGCCGTCACCGGCACGCTGCTGCGGTCCAACTACCCGTGGATGGGTGTCGGCCCTCGTCCGATCATCGGGTTCGCCGTCGGCACCCAAGGTCTGGCCGACAAGTGCGCGCCATCGAAGCGAATGGCCGCTGGGCTGGAGTACGAGGGCGCGTTCCTCGAAGGCCTGCTCGAGCGCGGGTATGGCGTGGCGATCACCGACTACCAGGGCCTGGGAACCCCCGGCAACCACACCTACGTCATCCGCGCCGCCGAAGCCAACGCCGTGCTCGACTCGGTCCGCGCCGCGCAGCGGCTGCCCGACGTGAAGCTGCCCGACTCCGGTCCGGTGCTTACCGCGGGCTACTCCCAGGGCGGCGGGGCGTCCGGCGCGGCCGCCGAGATCGCCCACAGCTACGCACCGGAGCTGGATCTACTCGGCTCTTACTCGGGCGCGCCACCCGCCGACAAGAAGGTGGTCGGCAGACACCTTGACGGCAGCCACGCCGCCGGCTTGCTTGGCTACGCCATCGTGGGGCTCGACGCCGCCTACCCCGAGTTGGGCATCGACGATCTGCTCAACGAGGAAGGCAAGAAGCAGCGCGAGCAACTCGAGTCGGAGTGCGTCGAAGAGACGCTGGTGAACCACGCCTTCAAGGAATCGAAGAACTTCACCAAGGACGGCAGGGCGGTGACCGAGTACATGGACGAGGAACCGTTCGACTCGACCGTCGAGGCGCAGAAGCTGGGCAACCGTAGTCCGGAGGTTCCCACCCTGGTGCTCCACAGCAGGGCGGACGACATCGTGCCCTACGAGCAGGGCCGCCAGATGGCCCGCGACTGGTGCGACCTCGGTGCCAACGTGAGGTTCAAGACGCTGGAGACCGCGACCCACGTCGGCGCGATACCCGAGGCGTCGTCGACGGCGTTCATGTGGATGGAGGAGCGGATCAGCGGCTTCCCACAGTTCAGCAACTGCGGGACGTTCTGACCCGGCTCGTGGCTGGCCTGGGTGCGCGCGACACTCAGGCCACCCACGGCGTTCGCGGCATTACCGCGTCTCGCGCTCCGGCAGTGCGTCGCGCAGCACCTCGGCCAGGTGCCGCGACCGGACGCCGACCAGCTGCTCGAACTGGGTGCGGCAGCTGAAGCCGTCCGCGACGACGGCGGCATCGGGCGGTGACGACGCCAACGCGGGCAGCACGCCGTGCTCGGCGACCTTGACCGATGTCTCGTAGTGGCCGCGCTCGAACCCGAAGTTGCCCGCGAGCCCGCAGCATCCGGCGTCGAGCATCTGGGTGTCCGCGCCGGTGGACCGCAGCAGCGCGGCGTCAGGAGCGGCCCCCATGATGGCGTGCTGGTGGCAGTGGACCTGCACCGTCGCGTGGCCATCGACGGCGGGCGGCGTCCAGTCCGGCGCGTACCGGGCCAGCAGCTCCGCGAACGTGTACGTATGCGCCGCGGCCACCGCCGCGCCCTCGTCGTCCGGCAACAACTCGGTGGCATCCGAGCGGAACAGCGCGGCGCAGCTCGGTTCCAGCGCCACCATCGGCACCCCGGCGTCGATCAACGGCGCGACGTCGGCCAGCGACTGCCGCAGCATCCGCCGCGCGACGCCGAGCTGCCCAGTGCTCACCCAGGTCAGCCCGCAGCAGCGGGGTTTGTCGATGGTCAGCACCTCGAACCCGGCAGCCTCCAGCACCTCGGTCGCCGCGACGCCGATGTGCGGGGCGAAGAAGTTGGTGAAGGTGTCCGGCCACAGCAGCACGGACCCGCGAGGCGCGTCCTGGCGTGTGTCGGACGCGCGGTGCGCGGTGTACCACTCCAGGAAGGTGTGTTCGGCGAAGCGCGGCAGTTCGCGTTCGGCCGCGATGCCGCCCGCGCGTTTGAGCACACCGGACAGTGGCGACGACGTCAGCGCGTTGGCCGCCTTCGGCATCCGGGACGCCAACCGCGCCAATAGCGGAAGCCATCCCATCGAGTAGTGCGCGGCTGGCCGCAACCTGCCTCGGTAGCGGTGGTGCAGGTACTCGGCCTTGTACGTCGCCATGTCGACGCCGACGGGGCAGTCGCTCTTGCAACCCTTGCAGGACAAGCACAGGTCCAGCGCCTCGCCGACCTCGTCGGAGCGCCAGCCGTCGGTGACGGTCTCGTCGAGCAGCATCTCCTGCAACACCCGTGCGCGGCCGCGTGTGCTGTCCTTCTCGTCGCGGGTGGCGCGGTAGCTCGGGCACATCACGCCGCCGGAGAGCGTGCGGCACTTGCCGACGCCGACGCAGCGGTGCACGGCGGTGCCGATCTGACCCCTGTCCTCGTGCAGCGCGAGCGTCGTTTGTGGACGTCGCCAAGCGCGGTCCGGGTCGAGCCGCAGGTCTTGCGTCATGGCGGCGGCGTCCACGATGACGCCGGGGTTGAGTTTGCCCGCCGGGTCCCAGATCGCCTTGAACTCGGCGAATGCCCGCATGAGCTCCGGGCTGTAGAGCGAGGTCAACAGCTCGGAGCGGGCGCGGCCGTCGCCGTGTTCGCCGGACGGCACCCCGCTGTGTTGTTTGACCAGATCGCCCGCGGCGCGCATGAACTCGTCGAACTGGCCGACGCCGTCGTGCGTCGCGAAGTCGAAGTCGAGCCGGACGTGCAGACAGCCTTCGCCGAAGTGTCCGTAGACGACGCCGTGCAACCCGTACTGCTCCAGCAGCCGGTGGAAGCCACGCAGGTACGCACCGAGGTTGGCTGGCGGCACGGCGGCGTCCTCCCAGCCCGGCCAGGACAGCGTGCCGTCCGGGGATCGGGTGGCCAGGCCAGCGCCGTCCTCCCGGATCTTCCACACCGCCTTCCGCCGCGCCGGATCGTCCACAGTGGCCACATCGCGGACGCCGTCCATGGCGTGGAGCGCCTCGGTGAGCCGCTGCGCCTTGTCCGCGCTGTCGACGTCGATGAGCAGCCACGCGTCGCCGTCCGGGAGATCCGGGACCGACCCGGCGCGGCGGGCGCGCAGGACGTCGAGGATGCGGTCGTCCATGCCTTCGCAGGTCAACGGCTGGTGCTCCAGGATCGCGGGGACCGCGTCGGCGGCGACCTCTGAGTCACCGAACCCGGCGATGACGAGGCGCTGCTCGGCGGGCAGCGGCACCAGCTTCACCGTCGCGGCCAGCACGATCACGCAGGTGCCTTCAGTCCCGACGAGTGCCTTGGCGACGTTGGTGTCGTTCTCGGGCAGCAGGTGATGGAGCCCGTAGCCGGAGACTTGGCGGGAGAACTGGCCCAACTCGGTGCGGAAGGTTGCCCGGTGGGTGTCGGCCAGCGCGGTGAGCGCGTCGTGGACCTCGGCCGCCCGGTCGGTGCGGGGCCCTGCGACGCCGCCCGCGCCGACGGTGAGCCGCGTGCCGTCGTAGGTCAGGACGTCGAGCGAGACGACGTTGTCCGACGTCCGTCCCCATGCGACGGAGTGCGACCCGCAGGCGTCGTTGCCGATCATGCCGCCGATGGTGCAGCGAGCGTGGGTGGACGGGTCGGGGCCGAACCGCAGTCCGTGCTCGGCGAGCTCGGCGTTGAGCAGCGCGGGGATGACGCCGGGTTCGACGGTCGCGGTGCGCGCGTCCGGGTCGATGTCGATGATCCGGTTCATGGTGCGGGAGAACTCCAGCACCACGCCGGTGCCGATGGCGTTGCCCGCGATCGACGTCCCCCCACCCCGCGTCGTGATCGGCACCTCGTGCTTAGCGCACACGGCGACAGCGGCGGCGACGTCGTCGGCATCGGCGGGATAGACGACGCCGAGCGGCACCTGGCGGTAGTTCGAGGCGTCGGAGCTGTACTCGGCGCGCCTGCGGTCGGTGAAGTCCACCGTGCCACGGACGGCCGCTTCGAGGTCGGTGCGCAGCGTCATAACGCCGAGTCTCCCGCCTGCCGCCTCACCTCGCACGCGTCACACGCGGGTGCTCGCCGCGAGTCCCGACTTCTGGGGTCGCGAGTCCCGCGCTCTGGCGGGGTGAGTTCCGACTTGCGCGGGCTTAGACGGAGCCGAGTACCCGGGTCACCTTGATTTCCAGGACGACGCGGCGGGGGTTCACGCGAGGCTGCTTGTAGCGCTTGGCGTAGCGGTTCTCGGCGTCGGCGACGGACCCCGGGTCGTCGCGCATGACCGCGCGTCCCTCCAACGTCGACCAGCGGCGGCCGTCGAGTTGGCAAATCGACACCACGCTGCCCACCTCCCCCGCCGCGGCGGCCAGCCGTGCCTTGACCGACTGCCGCGAGCAGATCACCCGCGCGATGCCGGACTCAAGGTCCAGGGTGACGCCGACGGGCACCGTGTGCGCGGTGCCGTTCGGGCGCACCGTGGTGAGCGTGCACAGGTGCCGCTCGGTCCAGAACTCAGCGAACCGTTCGCCACGGCTGGTCAGGTCGGGCATGCGGCCTCCTGATCGCGCGCGGCACACCGCGCCGTTGACCTGGCGTCGGCCAGCATGTCCTCCGATGATTCGGACCTGCGAGCAGTCCTCATGCCCCGAGCGTAACGGCCGCTACACCGGGCGGCTGACCTCGCGCAGTCGCTGGGTGCCCGCCGTCACGGCGAACGACTTCGCGTGGTGCGCCGCGCTGCCCGCGTTCTCCCGATCCGCGAGGAAGTACCAGTCCACCTGCACGCGGTCGGCGGTGACATCGCAGACCATGTAGCCGTGCGAGTCCAGCTCCACCCACTTCAGGTGTCGGTTCAGCGTGCGGGCGGCGGTCTCGACGCTGACCGACACCGTGCGCGGCGGCGAGCCGGTCAGCTCATCGATGTTGTCCGAGGTGACCGAGGGGACGACGAACTCCGTCGCCACCGTCCGTGAGAAGGGGTACAGCCCGGCGTCGACCGGCACCTCGAACGCCCACGACGTGTGGATGTCCCCGGTCAGGAACACCGTGTCTCGCACGCCCTGGTTGGCGAGCAATCGGATCAGCTCGCGGCGGTCGTGCTGGTAGCCGTCCCATTGGTCGACATTGAACGGCACGCCGTCCTCCGGCACCAATCCGGTGAGCTCCGCGAGGGGCTCACCGACGACGCGCGGCAGTGGCGGCAGTAGCAGCGGCGAGAACATGACCGGGTTGCCGATGAGCTTCCACTGGACGTCCTCGGCACGAAGCGAGTCGCGCAGGAACGCGAGTTGGTCCGCGCCGACGATGGTGCGGTCAGCGTCGTCCGCCTCACCGATCTCGGAGGCCTGCTTACTGCGGTAGGTGCGCAGATCGAGCATGGTCAACTCGGCGAGGGTGCCGAACCGCAGCCGCCGGAACAGCCGCCCATCAGGGCCGAACCGGATCGGCATCCACTCGGCGTACGCCCGCTTAGCCTGCCGACGGCGTTCGACCCACCTGCCCTCCTCGCCCTCGGTGTGGTTCTGCGCGCCCCCGGACCAGGCGTCGTTGGCGGTCTCGTGGTCATCCCAGGTGATGATCCACGGACACGCGGCGTGCAGCGCCTGGAGCTGCGGGTCGGTTTTGTACTGCGCGTGCCGCCGGCGGTAGTCGGCGAGTGTGATCATCTCGTGCGGCGGGTCGTGGCGGCGGAACGAGCCGTACTCGCCGGGCCCGTACTCGTACAGGTAGTCACCCAGGTGCAGCACGGCGTCGACGTCGCCGCGATCGGCGAGATGCCGGTACGACGCGAAGTGGCCGGATTGCCAGTTGGAGCAGGAGACGACGCCGAAGCGCAGCCGGTCCGGTTGGACGTCGAACGCGGGCGCGGTACGGGTGCGTCCGATCGCGGAGTGCTGATCACCGAAGGCGAAGCGGTAGAAGTACCACCGGCCGGGCGCGAGGCCACCGGCGTCGATCTTCACGGTGTGGTCACGCGCCGGGCCGGTGCGCACGGCCCCGCTGACGACGACGTCGCGGAAGTCGGCGTCGGTGGCGACCTGCCAGCGCACCGTGACGTCGGGGCCGACGCCGGAGCCGGGGGTGGCGTCGGCGACGGGAGTGACGCGGGTCCACAGGATCACCCGGTTGGGCAGCGGATCGCCGGACGCGACGCCGTGCTGGAACGCGGGGCCGGTCGGTTGCGCGGCGTGCGATGGGAGAGCAGGGGCAAGCAGGGTGGCGGCGCCCGCGAGGCCACCGGCGCGCAGGACGTCTCGACGTCGCAGGCCGGGGTCGGGCGCATACGTGGAGGATTCGGACACGGCTGTGCATTATTGATCAGCCAGGCCACCAATGGGGCGCTCGAGTGAAGAATTCTCACAAAAGTAGGGGGACGTTCAGGTGAGCCGGAGCTGCAATTCGGCGAACAACCGTTGCTTCGGGTCGGCCAAGTCGAGCCCGCTCACCTCGGCCGCGCGGCGCACCCGGTACCGCACCGTGTTCGGATGCACGCCCAGTGACTCGGCGGCGGCCCGGACGTCACCGAAGGCGTCCCAGTACCGCAACACCGTCGGCACCAGCTGCCCGCCGTAACGCCGATCGTGCTCGGCCAGCGCGGTCACCCTTGGGTCCCGCACGCTCGGCTGCTCCCGCAGCAGCGCGGCGGTCTCCGCGAGCAGCACCTCGGCGCGCACTTCGTCCAGCGACGCCGCGAGGGTGGCGCGATCGGCGGCGATGGTGTCGAGCACCCGATCCGCCTCCCGCCGCGACTCCGGCGCGGCCGCGATGCCCGGCCCGATCGACCCGACGCCCGCCTGCACCGGCATCCGCAGGTCCTTGCCCGCCGCCGTGGCGACCTCCTTGGCGAACCGCAGCACGGCGTTCGCCCCGCCGCGCCCGGTCAGCTCCGGCAGCAACACGTACGTGCGGCCTTCCAGCGCGGTCACCAGCGCGCTGCGGCGGAACGCGGCCGCGTGCACCGACACCAGGTTGATCAACTCGGCCCGCAACAGCTCCAGCTGCGAACGGTCCACCTGCTGCGTTTCGGCGACGGAGAACCCCAGCACCACAGCGGGGGCCTCACCGGACGCGCCGAGCTGGCCGGCGACCGAGGCCGGGTCCATCCGTCCGGACAGCAACCCGGCCAGCAGGCTGTCGCGGAACTGCACACCGACGTCGGGGGTGGGACGCCGTCGTGCGAGCTGCGCCGCGACGACACGCGCCGCACCGAGCAGCGCCCGTTCCGCACGGTTCGCCAGTGGTTTGTCGCCACGCGCGACCCAGATGGTGCCCAGCCAACGACGTCCCGCGTGCACGCCGACCACCAGCCGTTCCACGATGCCCAGCTCGGGCCGCGCCTCGACGCGCACGACGCGCTCGCCGGTGCGCACCCGCTCGTAGACGCCCCACTTCCGCAGCAGCGCCAGGTACTGCTCCGGCCCTTGCCTGCCGAGGATCGACAGCCGACGCAGCTCGTCCACCTCGTCGCCGGTCGAGGAATACGCCAGCACGCGGTTGGCGCTGTCCTCGATGCTGATGTGGCCGCCGGTGACGGTCGCGATCGTCTGCGCCAGTCCAAAGAGGTCGGTGCGCGCCTCCCCCGCGTCCAGCCCCGCATCGTCACCCACATCGGCGAGGACGTCTTTGGCGAGCACGTCCAGCTGGCTCCAGCGCACCTCACTGGGAACCCCGAGCAGGGCAACCTCGGCATCGCGGGCGGCGGCGTGCAACGGCTCGTCCGCACCCGTGGCGGACGCCTTCACCGCGACGGCAGCCGCGCCGCGCTGACCGGCGGCGAGCACGGCGGGCGCCGCCTGCCTGCCACGAGCGCCGACCACCAGCGCCAGGTCGTGTTCCCGCACGTCGGTAGCGTCATCGGGGTCGCAGATGACGACTTCGCGCACTTCGACGTCCAAGCCCTGTGGCGCGACGTGCAGCTCCAGCATCGAGTCACCGAGCTGCATCAGCAGCTGGCCCAGCGTCGCGACCATGGCCCGCCTCCGTGTTGTGGAACCACACAAGTGCTGACTGAGAACCTTAGCTGATCGTCTAACTCGTGATGGCCCGCGAACTCCTACTGTCTCCAGGAACAACGCCTGAGAAACAGGAAGGAGCCGTGCCGTGGACGCGGTAACCACGCCCCCGACGCCGGTGAACGAGCCGGTCTTCGACTACGCGCCGGGCACGCCCGCCCGAACCGAGCTCGCCGACAAGCTCACCGAGCTGGCCAAGGAGCCGCTCGAGCTGACCATGACCATCAACGGCGAGCAGCGCATGGGCGGCGGGGAGCGCATCGACGTCGTCCAGCCGCACAACCACGCGCACGTGCTCGGCACCCTCGGCAACGCCACCACCGCCGACGCCCGCGAGGCCATCGACACCGCGCTCGCCGCCGCACCCGCCTGGCGCTCGCTGCCGTTCGACGAGCGCGCCGCGATCTTCCTGCGCGCCGCCGACCTGCTCACCGGCCCGTGGCGCGCCACGCTGAACGCCGCCACCATGCTCGGCCAGTCGAAGACCGCGATCCAGGCCGAGATCGACGCCGCGTGCGAGCTGGCCGACTTTTGGCGCTTCAACGTCGCCTACGCGCGCCAGCTCATGACGAACCAGCCGATCAACCCGCCCGGGCAGTGGAATCGGCTGGAGCACCGGCCGCTGGAAGGCTTCGTCTACGCCATCACGCCGTTCAACTTCACCGCGATCGCGGGCAACCTGCCGACGGCACCCGCGCTGATGGGCAACGTCGTGGTGTGGAAGCCCGCGCCGACGCAGCAGTTCGCCGCGCACCTGACGATGCGGCTGCTGGAGGAGGCGGGCCTGCCACCCGGCGTGATCAACATGGTCACCGGCGACGGCTACGCGGTCTCCGAGGTCGCGCTGGCCGACCGCGCCCTGGCAGGCATCCACTTCACCGGCTCGACGAAGACGTTCCGGCACCTGTGGTCGCAGGTCGGCGCCAACATCGGCCGCTACGACGCCTACCCGCGCATCGTCGGTGAGACCGGCGGCAAGGACTTCGTGCTCGCCCACCCGACCGCCGACGTTGACGTCCTGCGCACCGCGCTGGTGCGGGGCGCGTTCGAGTTCCAGGGCCAGAAGTGCTCGGCGGCGTCGCGGGCCTACGTGCCGAGGTCGGTGTGGGATCGGTTGCGTGACGACCTCGTCGCCGAGGTCGAAGGCCTCGAGATGGGCGACCCCAGCGACTTCCGCAACTTCATGGGTGCGGTGATCGACCGCCGCTCGTTCGACAAGCTGGACGGCGTGCTCGCCAAGGCGCGCGAGGACGACAGCATCGAAATCGTCGCCGGTGGCACCACCGACGACAGCACCGGCTACTTCGTGCGGCCGACCGTGCTTGTCGGCTCCGACCCGGAGCACACCGTGTTCCGCAAGGAGTTCTTCGGCCCGATCCTGGCGATCCACGTCTACGACGACGCCGACTACGACCGGATGCTGACCGAGGTCGACAAGTCCCACTACGGACTGACCGGCGCGATCATCGCCCAGGACCGCGATGTCATCGCGCACGCGAGCGAGGCGCTGCGGTTCTCGGCGGGCAACTTCTACATCAACGACAAGCCGACCGGGTCGGTCGTGGGGCAGCAGCCGTTCGGCGGCGCACGCGCGTCGGGCACCAACGACAAGGCAGGCTCGATCTACAACCTGCTGCGCTGGACCAGCCCGCGCTCGATCAAGGAGAACTTCGTCCCGCCGCGTTCGTCGCGACACCCGCACCAAGATTAATGCCAAGAAGGCCGAAAACGGAGCGGCGGGCTAACCTCGCTCGCCCTGCCCGTCGGGCCGCTTTCGACCGGATTGGCATCTACCAACACTGTAGGAGGCCGCCGTGCTGCGCACCGGACTGCTCGCAGCGAGCCGCTCACCCCAGCTTCGCAGCCTGGTCGAGCACACCCCGCTGGCACAGCCGCTCGTCACCCGCTTCGTCGCGGGCACGGGAGTCAACGAAGTGCTGCCCACCGTCGCGGACCTGCGCGCCGATGGGCTGACCGTCACCCTCGACCACCTGGGTGAGGACACCCTCGACCTGGCAGCGGTCGAGGCCACCGTGTCGGCGTACGAGGACCTGCTCGCGGCACTCGCCGCCGCGGACCTCGCCGATGGCGCCGAGGTGTCGGTGAAGCTGTCCGCCGTCGGGCAGTTCCTCGGCGACGACGGAGAGCGGATCGCGCTGGACGGTGCGCGGCGCGTCTGCCAGGCGGCCAGCGCCGCTGGCACCACCGTCACCTTGGACATGGAAGACCACACGACCACCGACTCCACGCTGGGGATTCTCGCCGAGCTGCGACGGGACTTCCCGTGGGTCGGGGTGGCGCTCCAGGCGTATCTGCGGCGCACCGAGGCCGACTGCGCGGCGCTGGCCACGGCGGGCTCACGGGTGCGGCTGTGCAAGGGCGCCTACGCCGAACCGGAGTCGGTGGCGTTCCAGTCCAAGGACGAGGTGGACCGCTCCTACGTGCGGTGCCTGCGGGTGCTGATGGCTGGGGCCGGCTACCCGATGATCGCAAGCCACGATCCGAGGCTGATCGCCATCGCGGACAGTCTCGCCGCGAAGAACGGCAGATCAGCGGGCGACCACGAGTTCCAGATGCTGCACGGAGTGCGGCCTGACGAGCAGCGTCGGCTCGCCGCATCGGGGGCGACGATGCGGGTCTACGTGCCGTACGGGCACGACTGGTACGGCTATTTCATGCGGCGGCTCGCGGAGCGTCCCGCCAACGTCGGGTTCTTCCTCCGTTCCCTGGCCACCCGGTCGTGACCGCCACACCTGGCGATGCGGCGGTCACGACCAGGAGTCAGGCCTGGCCCTGCTGCTGCTCCTGGGCATACACGGCGAAGTTGAGCTGTCCCTGCTCGTCCTGCTGGACGTCGAGGACCTTGTCGTCAAGGAACTCCGCGGCACGGGACTCCATGAAGACCCGAGCGCCGTCCTCGGTCCCCATCACCTGATCACCGGCCTCCGGCTCGCTGGACACCGCGAGGGTGAGCTGCAGGTCGTCGGTTTCGCCGGTCAGCGCGAGCCGCAGCCCGCTTCCTTGTTGTTGCTCGTTCTGGCTTTGGGTCAGCGCGCTGATCGCTTCAGCGGCCGGTTCGGTCAGTGCGAGCATCGCCTGCGCCTCCTATCGGCATTGGCCTCCGTGGTGCTTCCCCCACCGTAGGCGCTTGGGAGTAGTGATCACACAGCGCCACCGGCGAGTCGCGGAGAGCGGGAGCACCTCACCCGCGTCGTCGCGACGAACGTGCAGGTCAGCGCAGCAACGCGGCGAGGTTCTCGACCGAGGTGTGCACGTCACTCTTCAGCGCGCGCTTCACGGTCATGCCGACCGGGCCGAACACCAGCTTGCCGCCGAACTCGACGTCGAAGCCAACCCGCGAGCCGCCTGAGCCGCCGTCCTCGGTGATGGACAGCGCGAGCGACACGGTCGTGCCGCCAACACCATCGCCCTCGAGAGTGAGCGCGTGGGGCGGGTCGTAGCTGGTGATATGCCAGGTGATGCGGTTGCGCATGCCCTTGACCGACACGACAGACGTCAGCTCGGTGCCGGTGGCGAGCTCACTGGGCACCTCGCCACGCCAAGCCTCGTGCATGGTCATCCACTCGCCGAGCCGCGACAGGTCGGCCGCCGTGCGCCACGCCGTCTCCGGCGGCGCTGGCACGTGGACCGACTCGCTGAGCCTGGCCATCACGATCCTCCTTGCGCTGGACTGACGACACCCTACGTCGAAGTAACTAGTATCTGGGGTAGCGGCCAACTCGTTGATCGATTCGGACGGCAGAAGAGGTCACGATTCGGTGCGCACGATGGTGGCCGCCAGCACCGCTGCGATTACGCTGCCCTGACAACGAGTCAATAGCTGTTCGTGCTCATGGCACCAACAGCGCACCGCCTGGAGGTCGGATATGACGAAAGCCGACGTGATGACGTGCCCGCATCCCGCGGGTGGTTCCGTTACGACGCTGTGCGAAGGGTTTCAGAAGACCGCCTCGATGCGGCCGAACGCCGTGGCCCTGCGCACCCCGCACGGTGAGCAGGAAATCACCTGGAAGCAGTACGCCGACAGGGTACGCAAAATCGCGGCGGGTTTGGCGGCACTCGGCGTCTCACGAGGCGACACCATCGGCATCATGCTGACCAACCGGCCCGAGTTCAACCTGGTCGACACCGCGGCGCTGCACCTGGGCGCGATCCCGTTCTCCATCTACAACACCAGCTCGGCGGACCAGATCTCGTACTTGTTCTCCAACGCCGAGAACAAGGTCGTGATCACGCAGGAAAGCTTCCTGCCGCAGGTCAAGGGCGCGAAGAGCCTGGCAGAGCACATCATCACGGTGGACGGCAAGCATGAGGGCACGACGTCGCTCGACGAGTTGGAGAGCTCCGGTAAGGAGGACTTCGACTTCGACGCCGCCTGGCGAGCGGTGGAGCCGGACGACGTCGCGACGCTGATCTACACCTCGGGCACAACCGGCCCGCCGAAGGGCGTAGAGGTGACCCACCGCAACATCGTGGCCGAGGTCAACGCGCTGATCCCACTGCTCGAGGTCGGCCCGGACGACGCGTCGACGTCGTACCTGCCGCACGCGCACATCGCCGACAGGGTCGCGAGCCACTACGCCTGCATCATGCGCGGCATGCAGCTCACGCTGGTCGCGGACCCGCGCACGGTCGCACAGGCGCTGCCGGACTCCCGCCCGACGATCTGGTTCGCCGTGCCGAGGGTATGGCAAAAGATCAAGGCCGGAATCGAGAGCAAGCTCGCCACCGAGGCGACCGGGGTCAAGCAGAAGCTCGCGTACTGGGCCATCGACGTCGGAATCCAGGAAGCGCGGCTGCGGCTGGCCGGTAAGCAGGCCACCGGGCTGCTGGCGGCGAAGCACAAGGTCGCCGACGCGCTGGTCCTGTCCAAGCTGCGGGCGACGCTCGGGCTCGACCGACTGCGCTGGTCGGCGTCGGGCGCCGCCGCGATTCCGCCTTCGGTGCTTGAGTTCTTCCACGGCCTCGGCATCCCGGTGTACGAGGTGTGGGGCATGTCGGAGACGACAGGCGCCACCACCGCGACGTCCGCGTCCGACATGAAGGTCGGCTCGGTCGGCAAGGCCGTCCACGGCGCCGAGCTGAAGGTCGCCGACGACGGCGAGCTGATGGTGCGCGGTCCTGTCGTGATGCGCGGCTACCGCAAGCAGCCGGAGAAGACGGCGGAGACCATCGACTCCGACGGCTGGCTGCACACCGGTGACATCGCCGAGATCGACGCCAACGGCTTCGTGACGATCATCGACCGCAAGAAGGAACTGATCATCAACGAGGCCGGCAAGAACATGTCGCCCACCAACATCGAGAACGCGATGAAGGCGGTCAGCCCGCTGATCAGCCAGGTGGTCGCGATCGGTGACAACAAGCCGTACGTGTCCGCGCTGATCGTGCTCGATCCCGAGGTCATCGAGGCGCGGCGCGAGTCGCTGGGGCTCGGTGACACGTCCCCCGCCGCCGTGGCGGACAACCCCCAGGTGCGGGAGGCCATCACGCAGGCGGTCAAGGAGGGCAACACCAAGCTGTCCCGGGTGGAACAGATCAAGCGGTTCCGCATCCTGCCGCAGATCTGGGAACCGGGCGGCGAGGAGATGACGCCAACCATGAAGCTCAAGCGCAAGCCGATCGCGGAGAAGTACGGCAGCGAGATCGACGAGCTCTACGCCGACTCGCCCAGCCCCGCGGTGATCGACCTGGGCAGCTGACACCTTCCAGGACGCCGTGTCCCCCGTTCCTGACGTCGTGTTCCACACTCGCGACGTCGGGAGCGGGGAACACAGCGTCGGGAACGGGGGACACGACGCCCGAGGCCCCTTACGGACGCACGCGCACGATGGCGACCGGGCGGTCGGCGTGATGGAGCAGGCCTTGACTGACCGAGCCCAGCCCGAGACCGGCTAGCGCGCCCCTGCCGCGCGAGCCGACCACGATGAGCTGTGCGTGTGCGCCCTCGGCGAGCAGCGTGCGCACCGGACGCCCCCTTACCACTCGCCCCTCGGCACTGACCTCGGGATACTTCTCTTGCCACGGGGCGAGACACTGATCGAGTAGCCGCCGCTCGTTGCCGGCGATGTCGTCGTCCGAGATCTCCATCGGCACGGCGGGCCAGCCGGTTTCGATAGTCGCGTACGTCCAGGCGCGAACCGCGACCAACGGCGCGTCGCGCAGCGCGGCGACCTCGAACGCGAACCCGAGGGCACGGTCGCCGGGCACCGAGCCATCCACGCCGACGACCACCGGGTCCCGCGCCGTCGAACGCCCCTCCTCCCCGCGCACCACGACGACGGGGCACGGCGCGTGACCGGCCACCGCCACCGCGACCGAGCCGATCAGCAAGCTGGAGAACCCACCGAGCCCGCGTGAGCCGAGCACCACGAGCTGCGCCGACGCCGCCGCGTTGATGAGCACCTCGGCGGGGTGGCCGTCCTCGACGGCGGTGTGCACCTCAAGGTCGGGCGCGACATCGGACACCGCGGCGGTTACGGCGGTGTGCGCGTCGCGCAGCCAGTCGTCGCCGTACTCCCGCAGCGCGTCGGCGTAGTTGCGGGGCAGCGAGACGGGACTGCGGGGGTTGACCGCCGGGGCGTCGCACGCGTGCACCAGCAGCAACGACGTTTCCCGCAGTGCGGCCTCGCGCGCGGCCCATTTCGCCGCGTTCAACGCGGACGTCGAGCCGTCAATCCCCGCCACGATCGGGTGGGCGGCCGTCGTATCGGCCATCAGTGTCTCCATTCGCAGCCAGTGTGTGCGTCCATCACCAGCATGCCGCGCCCTGAACAGCGCACCAAGGGACCAAGGACGTCGCCATCAGGGCCGGATGGCCCATGATCCGCGAGCGGTAACCCGGCACGATGAAGATGCGCCAACCTGGTGCGAAGGTAAGTGGCTGAGCGTATGTTGGACAACGACGCGTGGAAGGATTACGCATGATCGAAGTGTTCCTCGTCGACGACCACGAAGTGGTGCGCCGAGGAGTCGCGGATCTTCTGGAAGCCGACCCCGAACTGACGGTGGTCGGGGAAGCGTCCACGGTCTCGCAGGCGATGGCGCGGATTCCCGCGCTGAAGCCGGACGTCGCGGTGCTCGATGTGCGGTTACCCGACGGCAACGGTGTCGAACTGTGCCGCGACCTGCGCTCATCCATGCCGGAACTGAACTGCCTCGTGCTGACGTCGTTCACCGACGAGCAGGCGATGCTAGACGCCATCCTGGCCGGTGCCGGTGGCTACGTCATCAAGGACATCAAGGGCATGGACCTCATCGAGGCGGTCCGCGAGGTCGCCAGCGGGCGGTCACTGCTGGACAACCGCGCCGCGGCCGCGTTGATGACGAAGCTGCGCGCGGACGCCACCGACCAGGGCCCGCTCGCGTCCCTGACCGAGCGCGAACGAGTGCTGCTCGAACTCATCGGGGAGGGGCTGACCAACCGGCAGATCGCCGAGCGCATGTTCCTCGCGGAGAAGACCGTGAAGAACTACGTCTCGCGGCTGCTGACAAAGCTCGGAATGGCGCGACGCACCCAGGTGGCCGTGCTCGCGACCCAATTGCGCGACAAGCAACAAAGCAGGTGAGGTGCGGTCGGTAGGCTGGTTGAGTGACGTCGCCGGTCCGCAGCTGATCGGCCATCCATTGCCCTAGCGGATTCCGGCATGTGGTGCGAAAGTGAAGGCGATGAACACAAACGTGCCGGGTCATGACTATCGCGAACCGCAGATCCGCGAAACGCTGTCGCAGCTGAGGCTACGCGAGCTGCTCGCGGGTGTGCAGGAACGCATCGAGCGGATGATCGGCACCCGTGATCAGATGGACGGTCTGCTGCAGGCCGTCCTCGCCGTTTCATCGGGGTTGGAGCTCGACGCCACCCTGCGCCGCATCGTGCAGGCCGCGACCACGCTAGTTGAAGCCCAGTACGGCGCGATCGGCGTCCGGGGTCATGACGGCGTCCTGACCGAGTTCGTCTACGAAGGTATCGACGACTCGCAGCGCGAGCTCATCGGCAACCTGCCGGAGGGCAAGGGCTTGCTCGGCGTGCTGTTCGAGAAGCCGGAACCGCTGCGGCTCGACGACCTGTCAACCCATCCGGACTCGGTCGGTTTCCCGGCGAACCACCCACCCATGCGCAGTTTCCTCGGCGTGCCGATCCTGGTGCGCGGCGCGGTGTTCGGCAATCTCTACCTCACCGAGAAGGCAGACGGTAAGTCGTTCACCGAGGACGACGAGGTGGTGGTCAAGGCGCTCGCCGCGGCGGCCGGTATCGCGATCGAGAACGCCAGGCTCTATGAAGACGCCAAGATCCAACAGGAATGGCTGGAAGCCAACGCCGAGATCAGCACCGAACTGCTGGCCGGGACCGAGCCATCACAGGTGTTGGGGCTGATCGCCCGGCGGGCGCGGGAGCTGACCAACTCGGACGACACCTTTCTCGCTGTGCCAGACGATCCCGAGGAGCCGGTCAACGAGGTCAGCGAGCTCATCGTGACGGTCACCGAGGGCGACACCGCGAACCAGGTGAACGGCAAGGCCATCCCGGTCAACGAGTCGACCTCCGGTGAGGCGTTCCGCACCAGCACGCCGTCGCGGGTCGACGAGCTGCGGTTGCACCCTGGTGGGCTGGAGTTCGGACCCGCCATGGTGCTACCGCTACGTGCCGCGGGTTCGGTATCTGGTGTCCTGGTTATCACCCGTTCCCCCGGCTCGGCGCCGTTCACCGACCAGCAGCTCTCGGTCGCGGCTTCCTTCGCGGACCAGGCCGCGTTCGCGGTGCAGCTGGCGCAGAGCCAGCGGCAAATGCGCGAGCTCGACGTCCTCGCCGACCGCGACCGCATCGCCAGGGAACTGCACGATCACGTCATCCAGCGGCTGTTCGCCGTCGGCCTGTCGTTGCAAAGCGTCATGCCGCGGGTGCGTACACCCGAGGTGCGTACCCGCCTGCTGGGCACCGTCGACGACTTGCACGACATCGTCCGCGACATCCGGACCGCGATCTTCGACCTGCACGGCGGCCCCGGCGGGTCGTCCGGTCTGCGGGAACGGCTCAGCCACGCGCTCACCGAGCTGACCGCCGACACCGAACTGCACACCATGGTGCGAATGTCCGGCCCGCTAGGGGTAGTCGAACACGGCCTCGCCGAGGACGCGGAAGCCGTGGTGCGCGAGGCGGTCAGCAACGTCGTCCGCCACGCCGGCGCCGACACGGTGTCGCTGACGGTGTCGGTGGGCGATGACCTCACCATCGCGGTGTCCGACGACGGTATCGGCATCCCGGACGTCGTAGCCCGCAGCGGCTTGCACAACCTGCACGAGCGCGCGCGTGCGGCGGATGGCTCGTTGCGTGTCGAGAATCCGACCAGCGGTGGCACCCGACTCGTCTGGTCGGTGCCATTAAGTTGAATTGAGGACCTTGGCCCCTTTTCAGAGTCACCCGATGGTGCAAGGATCGCGAGAGTGCACCGCGTGGGGGAGCGGCACACGAAGCGTTCTGGAACGGGGCCCAGTGGCCTCGTTATGCCGTACGCGCATTCATGGAGGCGACGACATGCAGGCGGACATCGAAGCTGAGCTGCGCGAGAATCTCGATCACTACAAGACGCTGAGCGAACAGCTCCAGCGCGCGCTGGACAGCAGAATCGTGATCGAACAAGCCAAAGGCGTCTTGTCCGAGCGTTACAACCTCGACGTCGACGAAGCGTTCCAGCTGCTGCGTTCCTATTGCCGCGCGAACAATTTGAAGCTCGCCGACGCCGCCGTCGCGCTCACGAGTAAGGAGTCACGCGAATTCGTACCGTCCCGGACAGGATGATCATTTTCGTTCCGGCGGCGACACGGCTTCTTACCGGTTCTCCCGCCGTCGGCGCGGGGGCCAGTTCCGTCAATTCCGTTCACGCGAGATCGTAGCGGTCAAGTAGCCATTCTCCGTCGACCTCGCGCAATACCAGCCGCATCCGATTCCGGTCGATGCGCGGCTGCGGCGTGTGCACGTTCGTGATGGTCTGGTCGACGAACGCGACGACGACCGCCCTGTCCTCGGTCAGTTCGGCGATCCCCGCGTCGCGCACGGTGCCCTCGGACGTCGCCTTGCCCTCGACGATCACGTCGGCCAGCTGCTCGGAGCGCTCGTCGCGGTAGACCTCGGCCCACTTCTCGGTCGACCGCGCGATCACGCGGTCGAAGTTCTCCTCGATCTTTCGGTAGTCGTAGGTCGTGACGTCGACGGCGATCTGCTCGGCCACCGACAGCACCTCGTCACGCTGCGCGGACTCCCCTCGCTCCGACCACCACAGCACGCCGAACGTTCCCGCCGCCCCCAGCAGCACGACGATCACGAGCACGAGCGTGAGCACCACCCCACGCCCCCGCCGCGCCGTGTCCGACGTTCCCGACGCTGTGTCCTGCACTCCCGACGCTGTGTCCTGCACTCCCGACGCTGTGTCCTGCACTCCCGACGCTGTGTCCTGCATTCCCGACGCCGTGTCGTCCTCTCGGGGCACCGGGGATGGCCGTTGGATCGTCATGGCTGCACTCCTTGCAGATAGATCGCCTGCCACGAGTCGTCACCGAGCACGTCGGCCTGACCCCCGCCGTGGCCGAGCCGCACCGAACCACCGCCGGGCACGGCAGCCCGGCCGGTCGCCGGGTCGGCCATCGTCACGACGGGCCGCTGCCGCGCCTCGTCAGGCCGCGGCGCGTTCGTCGCGCCCCGCACCGGTACCTCGCTCGGGCAGTGATACGTCAGTTCGGGCTCCTTCGGCTCGGTCTGCTGCGGAGTCCTACGTGGCGAGTCGTAGTAGCACACCGGTCCCTGCGTCACCACGAACTCGAAGTTCGCCGTGTTGCCTTCACCGATCGTGGCCAGCTCCGCGAACGAGCGCGGGATGAAGATCAACCCGTGTTCCAACGCCGGGATTCTGGCGGACACGATCTGCGCCGGGGTCACCAGATTCGCCAGTAGCACACTCACCGACGGTTGTGTCTCCCGCAGCAACGGCACCAGCCGCTCGGTCAGCGGCGGCACCTGCCGCGCGAGCTCGACGCCGTCCGGGGCGACCGTGCGCAACTGCTCGCTGATCCGCGCCAGCGCCCGTGCGATGCGCGGCAGCCTCCCGGTGTCGGAACCGGTGGCGTCGAGGAACTCCTGGCCGTTGCCAACGAGACTACGCGCGGTCGGTTCCAGCTCCATCAGATCATCGACCAGCGCGAAGCTGTTGTCCGCGAGCCGTTCCAGCTCCGGCGCGGTACCCGCGAGCCCGGTCGACAGCTCCTCCGCGATGACCGAGACGTCGTCGATGTCGATGGAGTCGGTCAGCTTCATCAGGTTGATCAGGACTTCTTCCAGCGCGAGCGGTCGGCTCGTCCGTTTCGGCCCGACCGTGGCGCCATCGGCGAGGTAGGGCCCGGAATCGTCCGGCGGGCGCAAGTCGACGTGCTTGAGCGCCACCGGGGTGTCCTGCGCGACGGCGATCTCGGTGTCCGTCGGCACCTTGACGTCGGCGAGCACCGATAGCTCCACCCGCACGCCGTCATCACCCGGGAGCGCTACGACATCGGTGACGTCGCCGACGGTGACACCCCGGTAGGTGACTGGCGACTTCGGTGTGAGGCCGCCCGCGTCGTCCATGAGCACGGTGTAGTGGTTGCGGGGTGCCACGACGTCGGTGCCCACCGCGTTGACCGCGACGTATGCGGTGCTGACCAGCGCGATCACCAGGAACAGCGCGATCTGCCCGAGCGGCAGCCGTTGCTTGAGCCTCGCCATCAGCGCGCTCCCTTCCGCAGCAGCCGCTCGACGGCGTCCGCCCCGGAACCGGTCGCCGAGGAGCCGCCGCCGGGCAGGTAGTCACCCAGCCCGGTGAGCACGCCGGTCACGCTCTCGGGGACGTTCGCCAGGCCGTACAGGTTGAGGTAGTCGCCCGGCGCGGCGCGGCTGAACACTCGCTCGAACGTCTCGAACCGCCGCAGCGTCGCGCCGAGTTCGCCGTCGACGGCGGCCAACTCCCGCAGCACCGGCTGAAGCTGGCGCACCTGCCGTGTCATCGTGCCCCTGGTCTTGCGCAGCGCGGTGTTCACCTCGCCGGACAACTCCGTGACACTGCCCATCAGTCGTTCGACGTCCCCGTACTGGCGGCGCACCGCGTCGACGGCGGGCCGGAGCGTGCGCAACGCCTTGCGCAGCACCGCACGGTTGTCCGACACGGTGGCACCGAGTTTGTTGAGCGAGCGCAGGGTGCGAGTGAAATCGCCGGTGCGCCGTTCGATCGCGCCGAGCACGGTGTCGAGGCGACCAAGCAAGGCCCGAGCGGTGTCGTCGCGGCCGTCGAGCATGGTGTTCAACTCGGTGACGATGGTGCGTGCCTGTTCGATGCCGCTGTTGTTGAGCACGTTGCCGAGCAGCGCCATGGTGTCCTCGATGCTGGGGCTCCGCTCGGTGTCCGCCAGCGGGATGCGCCCGCCGTCGCCGATCAGCGCATCGTCGTCGGAGCGCGGCGGGTGCAGCGCGACGTACTGGTCGCCCAGCGCGGTGCTCAGTTCCAGCCCCGCCGTGGTGCCGCGCGGGAGTTTGACGTCCTCGCGCATCACGAGGACGACGTGGGCGACGAAGTCCTTGGCTGTCTTGGACTCGACCCTGCCAACGGTGGCGGGGCCGATGCGGACCTTTCCGCCGATCGGCAGTCCGGTAGCGTCGGCGAACTCGGCGGTAATCCGGTACGACGGCCCGTCGACGTCCCTGCCGACGGAGGCGTTCTGCAGGCTGAAGCCGCACCCTGCCAGCAGCAACGGCGCGAGAAGAACAGCGATTAGACGCATCAGCCACCCCCTCCCAGCAACGTGGGCGGCAGGGTCGGGGGCAGCTCGATCGGGTTGTAGAGGCCCCTGCCCTCACACAGCCAGAGCGCGACCTCGGCGCACAACCGTTGGCCCCATTCGAACTGCGAGAGGTTGGTGGTGAAGTCCAGCCGGATGCGGAGCTTGCCGTCGTCGGTGACGGCGCGGGTGATGTTCTCCGCGGCGAGCGGGAAGGTGTCCATGATCTCCACGAGCTGCCGCTGGTGCTTGGCCAGCTCAACGGACACATCGGCGAGCCGGTCGACGTTGTCCGACATCGCGGCGCCGTGCCGCTTCACCAGGTCGCCGACCTCGGTGAGCACGCTGGACAACGAGCCGATGGCGTTGGCGATGTCGTTTTCCTGCCGCGCGAACTCACCTGCGACGTCGTCGATCGAGCGAGTCAGCGAGTCGACCGTGGACTTGTTGTCCGCGAGCACGGCGACCAGCTTGTCCAAGCTGGTCAACAGCCGCTTGACGTCGGGCATCGACCCGCCGATGACGTCGGTGGCCTGCGACAGGTTGCGGATTGCCTCCCGCAGCTTCTCGCCTCTGCCGTCGAGCAGCCTGGCCGCGTTGTCCAGCACCCTGCCGAGCGAACCGTCGGAGTTCGCACCCTGCGGACCGAACGTCGTCAGCAGCTCGTTGACCGACTTGACCAGCGTGTCCCACTTGATCGGCGAGTGCGTGCGGTCGAGTCCGATCACCGCGCCGTCGTCCAGCCTCGGCCCGCCCTGATACGGCGGGGTCAGTTCGATGTATTGGTCGGAGACGACGTTGGGCGACATCACCCACGCCTCCGCGCTGGCGGGGATCTCGGTGTCGGCGGGCAGCGACATCGTGATCCGCACGTGGTCGCCGCGCGGTTCCAGCTCCTCCACCGTGCCGATGTTGACGCCGAGGACGGCGACGTCGCTGCCGACGAACATGCCGTCGGCCTGCGCGAACAGCGCGTGCACGGTGAGGCTGGGCTGCGGCCGCACCCAGAGGTAGAGCCCGGCGGCGGCCAGCGTCACGACGACGAACGCGGCGAGCGCCCTGCGTGGGATGGCGGTCATGAGCACCCCCGAACGACGCCACTCAAGCACAGCACGTTGTCCGGCACGATCGCGGCGGGACCGACGACGTCGCCCCACGGCCCGTGGCCGAAGGTGTTGGAGATATAGCGGGACGCGGGCGCGAACTGGGTGAGCGTGGCGTTGAAGTCCCGCTGCGTCTTCTTCAGGGTTTTCGTGATGGTGGTCAGCCGGGTGAGCAGTGACTCGATGCGTGGCCGGTTGACGTCCAGAAAGGACTCCAGCTGCCTGCTCAGCGCGGCGATGTCGCTGATCAGCGTGCCGATCGCCGCGGAACGCCGGGACAACGTCGAGGCGATCAGATCGGCGTCGCCCAGCAGCGAGACCAGCGTGTCCTTCTGCTCGAGTAGGCCCGTGGTGACTTGCTCCGCGCCGTCGATGAGGTCGGTGAAGGCCTTGTCGTGCTTGACGAAGACCTTGCTGGCGCGCGCGATGCCGTCCAGCGCCTGCCCGGCGAGCTGGGGGTCGGGCGAGTCCTGCTCCAGGGTGTCGAGCAGGCCGCGCAGCGCGTCGAGGTCGATCTCCTCGGTGGCCTTCGCGGCCGAGCGAGACAGGTCGTCCAACGAGAACGGCACCGAGGTGCGCGCCACGGGGATTGGGGTGTCTGGGTCGAGTTCACCGCCGCCGCGCGGAACGAGGTCGAGGTAGCGCTTGCCCAGCACGGTCTGGATCTTGATGCCCGCCGTCGTCTGCTCCCCCAGCGTGCGGTCGGACTCCATGCGGAAACCGACAAGCGCGTGCGTACCCGCCAGCTCGATTGTGCTGACCCGCCCTGACGGCACGCCCGCGATGTAGACCGGGTCACCGGTGCGCAGCCCGGCCGCGTTGGCGAACTCGGCTGAGTAGTGCGTCGTACGGGCGTAGAAGACGGCCTGCGGCAGCAGCAACGACGAGGCGGCGACGAGCGCGACCACCAGCGTGCCGATGATCGCCAGCTTCCTCGGGTCGCGCTCCCGGAACGGCACCCTCATGCCTGGCACACCTCCGAATGCGGTCCCACGCTGGTGTCGATGTCACCGAGCAGCGGCGCGCCGGACTCGATGATCATGGTGCACAGGTAGACGTTCACCCATGCGCCGTACTCCGCGACACGGTTGACCGACGTGAACAGCTCCGGCGCGGCCTGGATGGTGCTGGCGAACTCGTCGGAGTTCTTCGCGAGCGTGCCCGCGAACCGGTTCAGCGAGCGCAGGTCGTTGTCCAGCGCCGGCCGGAGGTCGGTGACCAGCCCGGACAGCCCGCGTGCCAGCTCGCTGGACGCGTCGATGACGGTGCCGATCTGTTTCCTGCTGTCCGCCATCCGCTTGGTGAGGGCGGCGAGGCTGTCGACGAGCCGCGTGAAGTTCGGCTCGTTGCGCAGGGCGAAGTTGGTGACCTTGTTGAGGTTGGCCAGCACTTCGCCGATGAGTTCGTCCTGGTCGGCGATGCTGGTTGTCAGTGCGACGACGTGGCTGAGCAGGCTGTCGATGGTGCCGCCTTGCCCCTGGAACACGGCGACGAGGTGTCGGGCGAGGGTGTTGACCTCCTTCGGTTCCAGGGTGTTGAACACCGGCTGGAAGCCGTTGAACAGCTCGGTGAGGTCGACGGCGGGCTGGGTCCGTTCCAGGGGGATCACCGAATCCTCTGGCAGCTCGCCGCTGGCCGATTCGCCGGGCTTGAGCGCGATGTAGCGGGCGCCGAGCAGGTCGGCGTAGCGGACGTGCGCTTCGACGTCGGTGGGCAGCGTCTGGTCGTTGGTGACCTCGAAGGTGACGGTGGCGTGCTCGCCGGTGAGCTCCAGCCGGTTGACCCTGCCGACCCGCACGCCCGCGATTCGGACGTCGCTGCCTTGCTTGAGACCGACGACGTCGGTGAAGGCGGCACGGTAGGTAGTGGTCGACTGGCCGAGCGGCCGGTAGAGGGTGTTACCGACCAGCACGGTGCACAGCCCCGTGACCAGTAGGAAGACGCCGAGCTTGACCACTGTGGACGTCATGGACTCGCGGTTCACGGGATCACCACCGAGTTGCCACGCACGAGCGGTCCGAGCAGAACGCCGACCATGCCGTCGGACTCCTCGTCCTGGCCGCCCGGCGCGGCACGCAACAGTTCCGTGAGCGTCTCGGACTCCTGCTCGCTGCCGACCGGGCCCGCGGTGCCGCCGTATCGCACGGTCTGATCGCCGGATTGTGTGCCAGTGGGGCAGTTCGGGCCCGCCTGGTCGCCGTAACGGGGGCAGTCCGCCCGCGTGTACGGGCGAGGTTCCTTGGTGGTGAGGTTGGCCCTGATCCGGAACCACGGCCCGGTCTGGAACGTGGGGATGCCCGCTTCCAGCAAGGTATGGGCGTTGCGCACGGCGTCCGGCACCGCGCGCGGATGGCGCGCGAGCGTGTCCACGACGGGACCGGATGTGTGTAGCAGCTTGATGAACCGGTCGGTGTTGTCGGCAAGGAATCGGGTGCTCTCGTCGCTGACGGCGATGCCGCCGGTGAGCGCGCCCGCGAGGGTGTCTTGCTCCGTGACGACGAGTTCGGACAGCGCGATGGCGTCCCGCATCGCTTTGATGCCGTGCGGTGCGGCCTCGGCGAGCTGGTCGCTCAGGGTCGTCGTGGTTGTCGCGCCGTCGTCGACGAGGTCGAGCAGGCCCGGGACGTCGTCGGTCAGATCGTGAAGCTGGTCGATCATCCGGCCGAACTTCTCTCCCCTGCCGTCGAGCAGTTGCGCCATGGCGTGCAGCGCGGTCGCGATCTGTTCCGGCTTGATGCGATCGAGTAATTCGGTGAGCCGCACGTACGCCTCATACAGCTGCACGGTCTCGGTGGAGGTGTCCGGCATGAGGGTGTCGCCGTCGGAGATCGGCTCCCCGACGTCACCGTCCGGCGGTGGGATGAGCTGGACGAACTGGTCGCCGAACAGCGTGCGCGGCAGCACCCGGACCTGCGAGCGTTCCGAGATCGCGTCGGCCTGCCGCTCGTAGATGCGCATGGTGACGTGGGCGGTGGTTTCCTCGGTCTCGACGCGGATGACCTTGCCGACGACGACGCCCTTGTACTCGACGGGAGCCTGCTCGCTGATGCCGACGTTGCTCGCGGGCACGGACGCGGTGATCTCGGGATAGCCGGACAACGCGCCGGTGCTGGCGATGGTGATGTAGACCATCACCGCGATCACCAACAGGCACGCGATCGCGCCTCGGATGGCGAGCGCGAGCTTGCTCAGCGGTTTCCTTGGTCCGGACCGCCTCATGCCTCACCCCCGAGACCGGGCAGCTCCATGAACACGCCCCAGAACGCGAACGTCAGCAGGATGTCGACGATCATGATCATCACGATGCTGGTGCGCAGCGCGCGGCCCGCCGCCCTGCCGACACCTTCCGGCCCGCCGCTGGCGTTGTAGCCGTAGTAGCAATGGATCATCGTGACGACCATGGCGAGTATCAGCGCTTTGAGCAGCGATAAGAAGACGTCCTGGGTGGGCAGCATCAGCTCGAACCAGCGGTCGTAGTTGCCTGACGACTGGCCGTTGACGTTGACGACGATGAACCGTGTCGACGCGTAGGCGGCGAACAACCCCACTAGGTAGAGCGGGATGACGGTGAGGAACGCCGCGATCATGCGGGTGGTGACCAGGAACGGCAGCGAGTTGACCGACATGACTTCGAGCGCGTCGATCTCCTCGGAGATCCGCATGGCGCCGAGCTGGGCGGTGAAACCGGTGCCGACCTTCGCCGCGAGCGCGATGCCCGCCACAACAGGCGCCAGCTCGCGGGTGTTGACCAGGCCGGACACCGCCCCTGACAGCGGCGCGAGCCCGACGAGGTCGAGGCCGCGGAAGCCTTCCAAACCGACCTGCGCGCCGCTCACGAACGACATCGCGAAGACGACACCGACGGTGCCGCCCGCGGCGAGGATGGTGGCCGTGCCGAAGCTGATCTCGGCGATGAGCCGGACGATGTGGCTCCAGTACTTCGTGATCGTCATCGGGATATAGCCGATGACGCGAGCGTAGAAGACCAGGTGGTTGCCGACCTCGGCCAGCCGCGAGCCGACCGTGTCGGCGGGCCGCGCGAGGCTCGTGCCGATGCGCCGCATGCCGGGAACCGCCACTACGCACCTCCCGGCGGCAGCAGCAGGGCGTAGACCTCACCGACACCGACGTTGACGAAGAACACGAAGATGAACGCCATGACGACGGCCTCGTTGACCGCGTTGCCGACACCACCGGGACCGCCCTTGGCGGTGAGCCCCTTGGCACAGCAGGCGACCGACGCGGTCAGTCCAAACAGGATTGCCTTGATCTGCGCGACGATGAAGTCGTTGATCGATGCGAAGTCGGTCATGGTGTCGAGGAAGCTGCCCGCCGTGACGTCCATCGCGGTGACCTGGAACAGGAAGCTGGCGCCGATGCCGAGCGCCATGACCAGACTGGTGAGCAGCATGGTGACGACGACGGCGGCGACGATGCGAGGCACGACAAGGCGTTCCAGCACCGAGATGCCCATGACCTCGAGCGCGTCGACTTCGTCGCGGATCTTGCGAGCGCCGAGGTCGGCGGTCATGGCCGAGCCCCCGACGCCAGCGATCATCAACGCCGAGACCAGCGGCGCGGCCTGGCCGACGATGAGGAAGGCGACGACGGCGCCGCTGTAGTTCTCCGCGCCGACGTTGGACGCCAGCGAGCCCACGATCACGCCGACGACCACGCCGAACGGGATCATCACCAGGATCGCGGGGATGGAGCACACCGAGGCGAGGAACTGGAGCTGGACCAGGAACTCCTTCCAGGAGAACCTGCGCCGGGTGATCGACGTCCAAACCGCGACGACGGTGTCCGCCGCGAAGCCGACCAGCTCGCCGAGTTCCTGGACGCTCGGGGAGACCTTGCGTTGTTTGCGCGGAGCGCGCTGCCGCCGGGCCGTCGCGGGATCCCGCTCACCGACAGCCGTCATCCGTCCCTCCGGTCCTCAACTGGCGGCCCCTCGATCGGCCTGCAACGACATAACGAACGTTTTGTGGTGCAAGTTACGTGCAGACGTGCACGAAAACAAGACTTGCGGCGCAGTCGATCGTGTTGCGGGCACCTTAAAGCGGACGCGGCGGGTGCGCCGGGTGAAACGCGCGGGGGCCCGCGGACGTCACCAGGTGAGGTGGTCGCAGCGGCGCGCAGCGTCACAGCTTTCGATTTGCAGCGTTGCGTGCTCGATGTGGTAGTCGTCGGCGAGCACCCGTTGCGCCGCGCGCAACACACCGGTGCCGTGCGCATCCTTGTCTACGGCGATGTGCGCCGACGCGACCTCCATGCCCGAGGTCAGCGTCCACACGTGCAGGTCGTGGACGTCGTTGACGCCGCCGATCGCTTCGAGCTTGGTGGCGACCTCATCGACGTCGATGCGCTCTGGCGCGTGTTGCAGCAGGATGCGCAGCGACCGACGTGCCAGCGTGATCACCCGAGGCAGCACGAACAGCGCGATCCCGACACCGACGATCGGGTCCGCGTAGCGCCACCCGGTCAGCAACGTGACGGCCCCGCTGATCAGCACGCCGAACGACGCGACGAGGTCCGCGAGCACCTCAAGGTAGGCGCCACGCAGGTTGAGGCTTTCCTTGGCGCCGGTGCGCAGCAGCACGAAAGCCACGGCGTTGGCCGCCATACCCGCCAAGGCGACCAGCAGCACGGGCAGACCGGACACCTCGGGCGGGTCTTGAAACCGGCGGATCGCCTCGAACAGCACGAACCCGGCGACACCGAACAGCAGCAACGCGTTGATCAGCGCGGAGAACACCTCGCCCCGATACATGCCGAACGTCCTTGTCGACGTCGGGGTGGTGCGTTTGGCGAGCACGATCGCGAGCAGGGCGACGCCGACGCCGAAGATGTCGGTGAGCATGTGCGCCGCGTCGGACAGCACCGCCAGCGAGTTCGTCAGGAAGCCGACGACGAACTCCAGCACCATGAAGCTGAATCCGATGACGAACGCGGCGGCCAGGTGTTTGATGTAGCGGCCGGACGCACTCGCCGGCTCCACCGACGGGCCGTGCTGATGTGCCACATAACCTCCCGTGTCGTCCCCTGCCAGGAACATATTGCGAAGTATGCATAAGTGCAACTGGAGGGCGCCGGGATGTGTCCCACCTCGCACGGTAACGCCGGCGACCCTCAGTGCGACGGGCGACAACCGCATGCGATAGGCTTTCGCGGGAACACACCGAGCACGGTGAGCCCTCGTAGCTCAGTGGATAGAGCACTGCCCTCCGGAGGCAGGTGTCGCAGGTTCGAATCCTGCCGAGGGCACCGATCCATCCAGTGTGCGAACCTTTCGCTCCGTAGTCGAGCCTGGTGACGCGGCTGCGGAGCGTTGGGTTGGCACATCGGCGTCGCCGGGGATGACGAACGTGGGCAGGGCCGTTTCCCGGCTGGTGATGTCGACCCGGTGGACGAAGGTTTGCATGACGCGGCGGAGGGCTTCCACGCTGCCGGTGTCGGCTGCGGCCTCGATGTCAGCGCGGAGCGTTTCCAGGACGGTGGTGTCGGGCAGTTCCGGCGCGGTGGCCTCGTCGATCAGCAGTCCGAGTTCGTCGCGGCGGGCGCGTTGTTCGGTGAGCTTGGTGGCGAGTTTCTGGACGCGGGGTGAGCAGACCTCCTCTTTCATGGTGCCGTTTTCGAATGCGGTGAGGTAGCGGTCGATGGCGTCCTCGTTCTTGGTGATGTCGCGTTCCAGTGCGGCGAGTTCGGCGGTGTAGGTCGCGCGTTGGTCATGGAGCTCGCTGGTGGTGTTCGCCAGGCCCTGCTCAATGAGATCGCTCCGGGTCAGAGTGTCCACAAGCGAGGCCAGTACGGCGTGTTCGAGTTGATCGGCGGGCAGCCGGTCGGCGGAGCAGTACTCGGTGCCGTAGCGGTGCCGGGTGAAGCAGGTGTAATAGCGGTACCGGTACTTGTTGCCCTTCGCGGCGGTGCCGAGGTAGCGCTTGCCGCACTTGCTGCAGAACAGACGCCCGACCAAGGTGTAGTCGGAGTTGGCGATGGCGCGGTGCCCGGCTTCGTCGCCGCGGGCGTCGAGGATGTCCTGGGCGTCGTTGAACAGCTTCTCGCTGATGATCGCCGGGTGGTGATCCTCGACTTTGTACCAGCGGTCGCGGAACCAGATCTCGCCGAGGTAGGTGCGGTTACGCAAGACCGTGAGCACGGCAGCCTTGGACCAGGGGTTCCCGGCCTTGGTGCGGTAGCCGTCGGCGGACAACTGCTTAGCGACGAGCTGCGCGCCGAGCTTGTCCTTGACGTACATGTTGAAGATGCGTTCCACGACGGGCTTTTCGTCGTCGATGATGGTGAGCTTGCCGCTGCTGCCGACTTCGTAGCCGTGGGGGCGGTAGCCGCCGGGCCATTCGCCGCGGGCGGCCTTGCGCTCCATGCCGTTGATGACGCGGTCGATGATGGTGGCGCGCTCGAACTCGGCGAACACCGCCAGCATCTGCACCATCATGCGACCGGCCGGGGTGGCGGTGTCGAAGGGCTCGGTCGCGGACCGGAACGCCACGCCCGCGTCTTCGAGTTCGGCGAGGATCTCCGACAGGCCCCGGATCGATCGGGACAGCCGGTCCACGCGGTAGACCAGCAGCACGTCGAACTTCCCGACCCTGGCGGCAGCCAGGGCGCGTTTCAGGGCGGGCCGGTCGGTGGTCGCCCCGGATTTCTCATCGATGTAGGGCTTGCCGACGAGCTCCCAGTTGTCTTGGGAGGTGACGTAGTTGCGCAGCTTGAGGTTTTGGGCTTCCAGTGAGAAGGGCTGGTGCAGCTCGTCGGTGGAGATCCGGAGGTAGATCGCCACCCGCAGCGGTGGGCTGTTCCCCTCTTCGGCGCCGATAGTCGCCTGGGGCTGGGTGGCCTGGTTACTCCGAACCCGGGGGCGACGCTGGCGGCGCTTGGGCGCGGTAGGTGCCGACATCACCGCACCCCCCGACGACGCGCCTCCCGCCGAGCCATCCGCTCACGGCGCGCCCGTTCGCGGCGCACCTGTTCGCGGTGCTCCTGCTCGTACTGGGCGAAGGCGGCCATCAGCCGCATGACCATCCGCCCGGTGACGCTGGTGGTGTCGAAGTGCGACTCGGTGGCCGATCGGAACGCCACACCTGCGTCGTCCAGCTCGGCGAGGATGTCGCTCAGCTCGTTGAGGTTGCGCGAGACCTGGCTGGCGCTGTCGACGAGAAGGAGGTCGAATTCTCCGGCGCGGGCGTCGGCCAGCGCGCGCCGCAGCTCGGGGCGGGTGGCCAGTGGGCCGGGTTCGGGGTCGCGGTAGGTGCGCTTGATCTGCCGCCAGGTGGGGTGTGCGCTCAGGCAGGCACGGATCGCGGTGGTGATGCCGCTGCCGACGAGGTAGACCGCGACGCGGGTCCGCGAGGTGCGCGGTGCCGGTTCGGGTTGCGGCGCGTGGGTGTTGCTCATGAGACCGTCCTTGGTTACGTCGTTGGCCCCAGGCCGGTCGGCCTGGGGCCAACGACGAACGCTCGACTCCTCGGTAAAGGGCAAGCTGCTTAATCAGGTGCTTCGGCGGTGGTCACCGCGCTCGGCGAGGCGTTGCTGGTGCCGCTGCTGGAACGACTCGTCGGCCAGCACCTCGTTGAGCCATTGCGCGAGGACGGCGACCGCGGCGGGCCGGTCGGCCTCGGGCATCGGCAGCACGGTGGGCGTCTCGACGGTCACCTCAGGTCGGCGGTAACCGCGTCGTCCGCGGCTCACTGAGTCGGCCCGTCGTGGTGGAGAGCACCGTGGCCGGTGGGCGCCACGGCTGGCCGCTGCGGTCCGGCTTCTGAGGGCCGCGTCCGGTGTCCCGGGTGGAGCCGGTAGTAGCTGTCCCAGAACTGCGCGGGGCCGATCAGCGCGGGGTGGGCTTGATCGAGCGACCAAGTCCAGTGCCGCGGGGGTTGCGGGACTCCGTGGTGGGTGCGGCCGTGGACGACGTAGCCGAGATAGGCCGGATTGGTGAGCAGACCGCGCACGACCTTGGCCGTCCAGCCTCGCGGCGGCGGGTAGAGTTCGGGCTCGGCTGCCAGGCGTGCGGCGATCGCCGACGGTCCGGATCCGTCTTGGTGCCAGCGGAAGATCACCGGAACAACGCGGGCGCAGTCTTCGTCGGTCACGAGACGCCGGAGCGTGCGGGTGCGTCCCTCGTCGTCGGTGACGTGATGGAGGTGCACCTGGTAGCCGTACGGTGGCGGCCCTGCCCACCATCCGTCGATCGCGTCGAGGTAGCGGCGATACCACGCGCGGAAGGCGAGTTCGCGTTGGTAGCCGCGGATCGCCGCGGTCTCCAGGCGGTGCCGTTCTTGCACGAAGACCGGCCACGCGAGGTCGCACACGAGGCGGTACAGCCAGGTGCGCACCGGGCGGGGCTTGTCGGTGACAGACTCGCTCCACGGTGCCCACCCGTCGTCGTGTTCCACGACGATTGGAGCGTCGTGGGCAGTGCCGGGCGGCCGTGCGTGCAGTGTGGACATCAGCGCGACGCTCCCCTCGGGTCGCGGCCGTGAACGAGGGGCTCGTGGGTGAGATGCCAGCACCAACAGCGGTGACAGCGGTAGGCGCGGGTCTCCAGGCGCCGACCCGGACGCGGGCGGGACCAGATGTGACCCAGCACCTCGTCGGCCTGCGCGCGACTGGCGTACGCGCGCTTGCCGGAAGCACACTGCACGCGCCGCAAGAACCGCGGGAGCCGCTGCCGCGGAAGCCGCTCCCGACGCCCACCTCGCGGTCGGCCCCGCCCGTCCCGCACACCCACGGCGAGCGGCGCGACGAAGTCGAGACCGACCGCCGTCTCCACGCCCATCACGACCGCACCCCGGCCGAACCCTCGGCGCCCCCACCGTCCACACTGTCGGCGTCCGGCGCTGGACCAGATCCATCCTCGGACCCCGCGGGACGGTGCTTCGGTTTCCCTGAACCCCCGGCGCCCGCCCGGAGAACCAAAATGTCCTCGTGCGCGATGACCCAGGCGGGCACGCCGCGGTCGCGGAGCTTGCGCACGTAGTCCAACTGGAAGAACGACGAACGCGGGACGAGCTTGCCGTCGCGCAGTCCCGCCAGAAGGCCGACGCAGCGCTGAACGGGATCGAGCCCGGCGTTGATCGCCGCGTCCAACGTGAGTGACGGGAAGTCGATGAGTTCGCCGTCGACACGGAAGGGGCGGGTGGTGATGGCCACGACTCCGCCGGGGCGCAGCAGCGGGACCGCCCGGCGCAGGATGTCGGTGAACCCGCGCAACAACATGGGCAGGCTGCGGTGCGCGAGGTTCGCACGATCGCGGCTGTACCGGTTGTCGGACTTGCGCACCGGACGGTGCCCGGGGGCATGCACCTGGCCGTGAACGCTGGACCCATACGGCGGGGAAGTCACCAGCAGCCCGACTCGCCCGGCGTAACGGTCGGCGAGGTCAGGCAGGACCTGGCGGGCGTCGCCGACGTGCACCGCGCCCCGACCGGTCGCCTCGTCGAGCGCGGCGAGGGTGAGGTTGGCTTCGGTGACCTCGGCCCACCGGTTCTCGTACTCGATGCCGAGGGCGTCGCGGCCCTTGCGGACGGCTTCAACCAAGGTGGTGCCAACCCCGCACATCGGGTCGAGAACGAGGTCGCCGGGCGCGGTGAAGGTGTCGATGGCGTGGCGGACGATCGCGGGCAGCATCTTGGCTGGATGCGCGGTCGCCTCGGGCACGTACCGGGTGCCGCGCTGGGTACGCGGGGCCTGCTGCGCGGTCGGCCACACCGTCACCGGCAGCTCGACCAGAGCGTCGCTGCCGCGGGTCAGCGCCTGCTGCGGAATCGGCTCGTAGGTACTCATCAGGCAGCGCCTCCGAAGTCGGTGTGGAACACAAGCAGGTCCGTGTGGGCGTCGGCGTGCACCGCCTCGGCGGGCAACGTGACCGAGGCCGGCGGACTCGAGACGAGAAGCCGGTCGCCCTGGACGTGGGCGAGCACGGCGATGATGTGCTGTAGGTAGCTCAGCCCGGCGTTGGTCGCGGCGGTCACTACCGCCCCGGTGTGGTCGGCGAACCGGCCCGCCCCGGCGGGACTGCGGGTGGCCACGACGAGCACCCCGCCGGGCGCCAACCAGCGCGCCCAGGTGGTGTAGGGCTGGCCGTCGGCGTCGATCCACGGGGCGGGGAGCTCGGCGGCCAGCAGCAGGTCTACCGACCCGGGTTCCGGCGTGCGCGCCCCACCGCCGACCCGGTCGCGGTGGCCACCGACGGTGACCGTCTCGGGGTCGACGCAGAGGACTCGACGGTCGCCGACCGTGTCGGCGACCGCGGCGATCCGGGCGGCATCCGGACCGGTCACCGCGACCGTGTTCCCACGCGTGGTAAAGGCGGTCACGGCCTGCGTGACGAGGCTGCGGGTGAGGCCCTCGATCAGCGGCGGCAGGCCGTGCTCGTCGGCCAGCGCGGGTGCGCACAACCAAATTCCCAGCGGCACGGCAGCGCTTTTCCGCGGGCGTGGTTGTGGGTGTTCTTCGATTTCTGTTGCGGATTCCGGCGAGAAAGGAACAACGCTCATCGTGAGTGTCCTCGCAATTCGCGGTTGCGGGCTCTGACACTGCTCTAAAGCGCGGTGTTGCGCCGGATTTTGCAGACGAGTTTGAACTTTTTTTCCGGACGGCCGGATGCGCCCTGCTCGGAGGGGGTGCCGTAGTGGGGGCGACGCCTGCCCCGGGCGTCGCAGTGCCCCCGTGGCGACCGCGCTGGCGATCACAACCGCGGGTGGCGCGCACCGGCCAGGAGTGCCTGCGTTCGCGTCCGGCAGGAGGGCTCGATCAGCGGTGCGCACACCCCGGTCGAGTCTTCGCGCTGTGCGTCGCCGACGGCGTGCGCGCGCCGAGGGACAAGGGTCGGTCACGGTGGCGGATTCGCTCGCGAAGCTCTCGCTTCCGGTGCCCGGGTGCTTGCGGTCCGGCGACGCACGGGGCCGCCGGACCGGCGTCGCCGTGCCACGGGTCCAGACCGACCGAGCGACCATCTGGGGCGCCTCGCCTGGGGTGCGCGGAGCCCGGCGCGCGAGCGTCATCGGACCGCGAGACGCGCCGCGCGGGATGCCCGCGCCCATGCCTCGTTACGGTCGAGCCACCGCGAACGTCGGAGGCTGACAGGGCGGCGGCGCACCGACTCCGGTGTCGGCTCCCACCCGCCGCGCGAGCCGCGGCGTGGCCCGCCCCGCGAACACCCGGCGTCCTGTCCGCGCGGCGCCGCTGGAGCAATCCCCCCGGCTCCACCGAGAGCACCGCCGACGTGGCCACGGGGCCGTGCCGGGGCGGGCCGCTCACGGCGGCGTTCACCACCCCCAGTCCTGCCTCCGCGGCCCGCTTCGCCGCGGCTTGTTCCTCGTGCTGCCTGCGCAAGCAACCGGCCTGCAAGCGGCTCAGCAACCGGGTGGTCAAGATTTTTTCGGAGAACTTCCGGCGAGGTCACCGACCGCTCGACAGGCCCTTTACGGTTTCCTTGCACCGCAGGTCAGACGTCACGCGAGTCCGATCGGCAACCGGTGTTGAGCGGTCGCGGTGATCCCTTGCGGTTTCCTTGCACCCCAGTTTTCAAGATCAACAGGGAAGGAAAGCGCAAGCGGCCTTCGGCGGCATGGACGGCGTCCAGTCCACGCCGATCCGCTCGGGGTGTTTCCCGCGGATCGGCTCGCACGAGGGAGTCCTGCGATGCCGTCCATGCACCCGGGTGCCCACCGCCCGGAACCATCCCGTGCCCGCCACCGCGATCGGGACACCAGCGCCGAGTCCGTGGAGTTCGTCTCGGCGATGGACGCCGCGGAGTCGGCGTTCCGTCTGTTGTGCACCGGCCCGGAGCCACTCGCCGTCGACTGCGCGCGGATCGGGCTCGGGCTGCCGCGGCGGCGTGTGCCGTTGGTCGAGTTGCGCGACGTGCTGCTGGATCGAGCGACCACCGAGGCCGCCCGGGAGGCGGTGTGGCGGCAGTTGGTGATCGCCGCACGGACCGAGGATCCGGCGTGGGTCATCGGCGCGGTCGGCGTCGCGATGCCCGGGTTGCGCAAGGCGGCCGGGGAGCTGGCGACCGGCTACACCGGCGACGTCGACGACATCGACGCGGAGATGCTCGCGGGGTTCACCGCGCGGCTGAAGGAGATCGATCCGGACGCGGGGTCGCTGGGTCCGCGGTTGGTGTGGGCGGCGCAGCGCGCCGGGGCGAAGTTGCGCGCGGCGGAGTGGGACTACGCCGCCCGCACGGTGCCCCGCTGGGAGTCCTTCGAGCCGCGCCAGCCCGACCAGGGCCACCCCGAGCTGGTGCTCGCCGAGGCTGTGCGCGAGGGCGTGCTCACCGAGGCCGAAGCCTCCCTGATTGCCGACACCCGGCTAGACGAAATGCACCTTTACGAGGCCGCCGAAGAACTGGGCGACTCGTATTTCCGCGTGCTTCGCGCCCGGGAAAAGGCCGAGTCCGCGCTCATTTCCTGGCTCGGTGCCGAGCGCCCGCCAAAAAAGTCGAAATCCGTCTGCAAAAAGTCGGCCTGAACCCCGCTTTAGAGCGTTGTGAGGGGAATCAGGTCGAGAACCGGGCAGACGCGCACCGCGGCAGGTGCCTGCCACCGCCGCATCCGCCGGGCACCCCGGGCCGCAGGGCCGGTGACCGGCTCCCTGATTCCCCTCACATCCACCTCGCCCACCCGCCACCGGTGTCCTCGGGAGGGATCCTGGATGTCTCTGCGATCACCGCGCCACCCGCGCGGCACGCGCCCACGCACGCTACGCACCGTCACCCTCCTCGGCGCCGTCCTTGCGGTGCTACTCGTCGCCGCCACCCCCGCGTCGGCCGACCCGCTCGTCGTCGCCGCGCCGCCTGGGTCGCTCGGTGAGGTCGTCACCCGGCTACGGGACATCTTGATCGGTCTGCTGGTCGGGTTGGCCACCCTCTTCCTGACGATCGGTGGTGTCCGCTACCTGGCCGCGGACGGGGATCCGGGCGAGGTCGAGCGGGCGAAGAAGAGCCTGCGCAACGCCGCGATCGGCTACGGCCTGGCGATGCTCGCGCCGCTGCTCGTCAACATCCTCCAGGGCTTGGTGGGCTGACCCATGTCGACGCCTATCACCTCCATCACCACTGCGCGTCGGCGCGGGACGCGGCGGGTTGCTGCACGGCTGCGCGTCGCGGTCCTGGCGGGGCTCGTGTGCGCGTTCGTCGCGGCCCTTTTGGGCGCGTCGGCCGGACAGGCACACGCGCAGCCTCCGGTACTGCCCCTGCCGCCCGTGGCCACCCCCGGCCCGGAGATCCCGCTCCCACAACCTCCGCCCGCGCCGACGCCGGTGCCGCCGACGGTGAACCCGTCGGTTCCGCTGCCGCTGCCTCCGGTGTCGGACTGGCCGAGCCAGATTCCGCCACCGCCGAACCCGGGCGGGCCACCGCCGACGTGGAACCCGCCGCCTCCTCCGCCGTCGAGCTCGGTGCAGCCGCCGCCGATCGTGGTCGACCCGAACCACCCGGTGGCACCGCCACCGCCGCCCCAGCAGCAGGGGCCGCAGCCGCAGTCCGGCTCGACCGACTGCGGGTGGCTCGACATCGTGTGCAAGGCCGGGCAGGCGATCAACAAGTGGTTCACCAACCTGGTCACCTCCGCGATGGACCCGGTGCTCGACCTGGTCGGCCGGACCTCGATGACCACACCCGACCTCGCGGGCAACCCACAGATCTCACAGCTGTGGGACATCACCCGCTGGGTAGCGAACTCGCTGTTCATCTTGTTCGTGGTCGTCGGCGGGATCGTCGTCGCCAGCCACGAGACATTGCAGACCCGGGTGACGTTGAAGGAGACGCTGCCGCGGATCGTGGTCGGCTTCATCGCGGTCAACGCGAGCCTGTCGCTGATCGGACTCGCGATCAGCTTCGTCAACGGGATCGCCACCGGGATCCTGGCCGGCGACTCGTCCGGCGGCATCACCACCGGGGTGAAAGACGAGATCCACCGCCAGCTCGAACAGGGCGGGATCTTCATGATCCTGGTCGCCCTCGTGGTGCTCGTCCTGGCCGTGGTGCTGCTCGCGCTGTACGTGCTGCGGCTGACCATCACGATCGTCATCGTCGTGGCCGGGCCACTCGCCTTGGTCTGTCACTCCTCGCCCTACACCGAGGGCATCGCCAAGCTCTGGTGGCGCGCGCTGTTCGGCGTCCTGGCGATCCAGATCCTGCAAGCGATCACGCTGATCGTGTTCGTGAAGGTGTTCTTCGTTCAAGGCACCTCTGGCCCCGGCTCCAGCCAACTGCTGGGCGTCTCGGGCGGGCTGATGAACCTGGTCATCTCGGTCGTGCTGTTGTTCATCCTGATCAAGATTCCAAGCTGGGTGATGCAGCAGGTCGGCCTCGGCGGGCGCTCGCAGGTCGCCTCGATCGTCAAGTACGCGCTGCTGGCCAAGGGCCTCGGGATGCTCGGCGTCGGCAAGGGCGCAGGCGCCGCCGCGGCACGGCGCAGGACCGGTCGCCGCGGTTCCGGTGGCGCATCGGCACGGCCGCGGGGTCGCGGTCCGACCGGCCCGCGTCCTGGCGGCGCGGCGCCCCGTCGCCGCGCAGGCGCAACGTTCGGCGCGGGTGCGCAGCGGATGGCCCACGGTGCCGCACGGGCGGCGCGCGAGCGAGCCGCCCGCGCCTGGGCCGCGCCCGCACGCATGGCCCGCGACGCGCGCGCCGCCGCCCGCGAACGCAAGCAGCCGCTCAGCGACGGCGGGTTCACTCCGGCGTCCGGGGCGTACGTGCCCGCGCCGATGTCGACCACGCCGTCCGCGGCGAGCGTGGCTCCGCCGATCGAGTCCACCCGCTGGGGCTCGCCGGACTCCCGGCGCCGCTCCGCGTCACCGTCGGCGCGGTCGTCGCGGGCGCCGCGCCCGGCGACCGCGAGCCAGGCCCGCGACCGGACCATGCCCCGCAGCACGGGCGCGGCCCCGGCGGCTCGCCGGAGTTCCTCGCCGCAGGTGCACGCGCCCACGTTCCAGGCACCCGGTACCGCGCCGTCCACCCCGAGCGCGACAGGCCGCCGCGCACGCGCGGGCAACGGCAAGGGCACCGGTGCGGCACGGCAACAGCCGGGCGCGCCGCGCGCCGGAGCGGCGAAACCGCAACCACGCACTCCGAAGAAAGGGGGTCGCTGATGCGCAGCGATGACGAGGTCCCGATGTCGGCTCGGGTGCCCGCCGATGTGGAGAAGCCGGACAAGATCGTATTCGGTCTGACGGCGCGGCAGGCCGCGATCCTCGGCGTCACCGGGCTGGGGTTGTGGGGGCTGTATCAGTCCACGCACACCGTGCTGTCGCCGGTGGTGTTCGCCGCGGTGGCGATCCCGATCGCCGGGCTCGCGTTCGCTCTGGTGACCGTGCGCCGGGACGGGCTCACCTTGGATGCGTGGCTGCTGGCCGCGCTCAAGCAGCGGCGGAGTCCGAAGCGGCTGGTGCCTGCCGACAGCGTGCGCGGCGATACCGTGCCCGACGCGCCCGCCTGGGTCGCGGCGAAGGCCGGGCCGCTGCCCGCGCCGTTGCGGCTTCCCGCGGAGGCGATCTCGGTCGAGGGCGCGATCGACCTCGGTCCGCAGCATGGCACCGCGCATGCCGCGGCCTGCTCCACGGTGAACTTCGGGCTGCGCACCGCCGGGGAGCAGAACAGCCTCATCGGCGGCTTTTCCCGCTGGCTGCACTCGCTGTCCGGTCCGGTGCAGATCGTGGTGCGCGCCCAACGCCTCGATCTGGAGCCCTACCTCGATGTGCTCGCCGACGAGGCAGGCGGACTTCCCCACCCCGCGCTGGAGCAAGCCTGCCTGGGGCACGTGGAGTTCCTGCGCGAACTCTCGCAGTCGCGGGATCTGTTGCGCCGCCACGTCACGGTCGTCCTCCGGCAACCCGCCACCGGACGACACGGCCGCGACACCAGCGCGGCGCAAACCGTAGCGCGGCGCGCTCAGGAAGCAGCCCGTGCGTTGCGGGGCTGCGAAGTCGTGGTCGCTCCACTCGACGGTGCCCAGGCCCACGCCGTGCTCGGCGCCGCCGCCGACCCCAACGGCGGGCCGCAGGCCACCCGCGCGGGCACCGCCTCCGGCGTGGTCACCGCCGACCCCGCCCTACTGCGCCCCGCCGACACCGATACCGCCGCGGATGCGGTCGAGGACGTGGAGGTCTGACCGATGAACTCACCAAGCACCAACGGACTCCTGCGCCGCGCCGCCCGCCACGCCCTCGGCCGCGCCCCCTCGTCCGGGTCGGCCGGGACAGGGGCGGGCGCGGTGGCGGGACCGGACGCGGTCGAGGTCGGGCCGCGGTGGCTGCGCGTCGGGGACGGCTACACCGCCACCCTCGCCATCACCGGCTACCCCGCCGAAGTCGGCGCCGGATGGCTCGAGCCGCTCCTGTCCTACCCAGGACGACTCGATGTCGCGCTGCACGTCGACCCGCTCAACCCCGCGACCGCGGCGAAAAGGTTGCGCAAGCAGCAGGGCCGCCTGGAGTCCGCGCGCCGCTCCGCAGCACGGGACGGCAAGCTGGACGATCCGGAGACCGAAGCCGCCGCCGCGGACGCCGCCGACATGGCCTTCGCCTTGGCGCGCGGCGAGTCGAAGTTGTTCCGCGTCGGGCTGTATCTCACGGTGCACGCCCCCACGCGCGAGGATCTCGATGCCGAAGTCGAAGAGGTGCGGTCGCTGGCGTCCTCGCTGCTGCTGGACGCCCAACCCGCGGCATGGCGGTCGGTGCAGGGCTGGACCTCCACCCTGCCACTCGGGGTCGACCTGCTCGGGATGCGCCGCACCCTCGACACCCCAGCGCTCGCGGCGAGCTTCCCCTTCACCAGCCCGGATTTGCCCGCCGCGGACCCGTCACCGCACGCCCCGCTCACCGGCCGGTTGTACGGCGTCAACGCCAGCTCGAACGGGCTGGTGTTGTGGGACCGGTGGGGCCAGGACAACTACAACTCCGTCACCCTGGCGCGCTCCGGCGCGGGCAAGTCCTACTTCACCAAGCTCGAAGCCCTGCGCTCGCTCTACCCGGATCCGCACCGGCCTACGCCGGAGGGCGAGGTCGGGGTGCAGGTGTTCGTCATCGACCCCGAAGACGAATACCAGCGCCTGACCGACGCGGTCGGCGGCACCTACCTGCGCCTCGGCGCACCCGACGTGCGGCTGAACCCCTTCGACCTTCCACCCGGGGCGCAGCGAATCCCGGACGCGCTGACCCGCCGGGCGCTGTTCATCCACACCCTGCTCGCGGTCATGCTCGGCGAGCCGCTGTCGCCGCAGGAGACCGCGGTGCTCGACCGCGCGGTCACCGCCACCTACGCGAGGGTCGGCATCACCGGCGACCGCCGCACGTGGGGCAGGCCCGCGCCGCTGCTGTCCGGCCTCGCCGATGCTCTCGACGACGACAGCACCGAGACCGGCGACCCGACCGGAACCGATCTCGCGGCGCGGCTCACGCCGTATGTGTCGGGCTCGTTCTCCGGCCTGTTCGACGGGCCGACCACGCGCTCGCCGGACGGGCATCTGGTGGCGATCTCGTTGCGGGACCTGCCCGACGAGCTCAAGTCGGTCGGGACGCTGATCGCGCTGGATGCGGTGTGGCGGCGGGTGCTCGATCCGCACCACCGGCGCCGCCGCCTGGTCGTCGTGGACGAGGCGTGGTTGTTGATGCACCAGCCCGAAGCGGCGAAGTTCCTGTACCGGCTCGCCAAGAGCGCGCGCAAGTACTGGGCCGGGTTGGCGTTCGTCTCCCAGGACGCCGGAGACGTCCTCTCCAGCGACTTGGGCAAGGCGATCGTGTCGAACGCCTCGACGCAGGTGCTGTTGCGACAGTCCACCCAGGCCATCGACACCATCGCCGACGCCTTCCGCCTCTCCGACGGCGAACGCGCGTATCTGCTCGCCGCGGGACCGGGCGAAGCGCTCCTGGTCTCCGGCACGAATCGGGTGGCCTTCCACGCCCTGGCCTCCGACGCCGAGGACGAGCTGATCACCACTTCCCCAGAGTTCCTGGCAACTTTGCCGGAATCGCAAACGAACTCTGGGTATCTGGTGCTTGATGAGGATAGCTGAATCCTGGAGTTGGGGAACTATGGAATCGTCATTCCTTTGTGGATTCTTCGTATTCAGCGATGCCGGGATGGTCGACGCTGCTGGTGTAGCGGTAGGCGCCGGCGATGGACAGGCCGAACAGGTCGCAGAGTTGGCGGATGTCGCCGCCGGTGGCGTGTGCTTCGTCGAGGATGCGGTCCTGGCGGATCGCTTGCGCGGGCATGCCGAGCCGTCGGCGAATCCACCACGGCGTCGCGGCTCTGGTGGTGTTGACGTTGCGGTAGTGGACGAACAGGTACGGGTTCGCGGTGTTGGGCCAGGTCCGTTGCCGGTAGTCGAGGTAAGCCGACATCCGGACCCGGACAGGTTCGGCAAGCGGCACGACACGGTCGGGCAGAAAGAGCCTCCCGTCGCGCACGTCGGTGAGTTCCAGAGCAACCAGTTGCCACAACCGGATGGCGTGGAATGCCAGCAGTGCCGCCAAAGCCGCGCGGGTCGGATCGTCGGAGTTGAGCGCGGCGCGCAGCGCGGTCAGATCGATCGGTGCGGGTACTTGCTTTTCCGGAGTCGGGACGCTGATGCGCGCGGTCGGGTTGATGAAGGTGAGTTTGCGGGCCTTGAGTATCCGGAAGATCGATCGCAGCCCTTGCAACGCGCAACTGCGTGGGCTGCCGCTGGGCGGCAAAGCCGCGAGGACGTCGTCGCGGCCGATCTCGCGCAGCGAGGTGTGCGTGCGCGCCCACGACCGGATGATGGGCAGTGCGAAACCAAGCTGCGAACGCACTGTGCTGTCGGCGCGGGGAAGGAACCGAGGCGGGCTGGGGCTGCCGTTGCGGGCGATGTCGAACCACACGCCGAGTTCGTGACGCATGTCGTCGGGCAGCCCGGCGATCTGCGTGTGAAACACGCGCACGGCGGGCGGGATCCGGTCGTCGGCAAGCATTCCCGCGGCGGCCAGCACGTCGAGGACCGGCCGCACGGGATGCCGGATCAGCGACAGCGGCAGCACATCGCTGGCACGGATCGCCGCACCGGGAGTGTCTTGAGTGCCCAGCAGCATCCGGATCGCCCGCTGGGCGCGCTCGGTGACGTTCTTGCCCCAGCCGTGCGCGGCAGCGTGATCCCGCACGAATTGGTGCCAGGCCGCTTCTCTGGCAGCGTCCGGCGGAGGGGGAAAACCGTTACGCAGTCCCGCTTTCAGATCTCGCGGCAACTCCAGCAGCACCAGCTGCTCGTAGACCACCGGGCGCAGCAACGACATGTCCGGCGGGACGGTCTTCTTCACGTACGGGATCTTGCCTTGGCCTTCCCGGTGCCACATGCCGGCGAAGAACAGTTGCTGCCCGAACCGGTTCGCCTCGATCAGACTGATCTTGCTCGGCCGTGGCTGCCCGATGGCGCGGGCGTGGAGGCTGCGGTTCTTGTGGCACATCCGGCACGAGCCGTTGGCGGCCACGTGGGTTTCGCGGTCACAACTGGCGCAGATGGCGGTTCGGGGGTTGCGTTCGCGCCAGCTGCGACAGCCCACGCACAGCCAGCCATAGGTGCGGGTCACGCCCCACGCGTCGCAGTCGCGGCACGCGTCGACGACGACCGTGTGCGTCGCGAGCAGGCCGGGCGATTGCCACCGCGGCGACTTCTCGCCTGGGGCGTGGCTATGGCATCGCGCGCACAGCCCGGACGTGTAGTAGTCCTTTGTGGATCCGCATGTGCGGCATGGGGGCGGTGTGACCGGGCCACCGGGCCAGCACTCGAAACAGCACGGGATCTCCCGCATCGCCGGCGGCCGCACACCGCACACCTGGCACAGACGCGGACGGCCGGTCATGCCGGTGGCACCGATCTATGGCGCCCCAACCGTGGCGTGATCGGCGCGACCGTGCCCGTCGCCGCTGTCCGGGGCCGACGCGCCGCGACTTTGTCCGGCTCGCGGATCAGCAACTCGGTCGGCTCGCAGTCCAAGACCGCGCAGATCACGTCGAGATCGTCCAGCCGGATCGTGGCCGGGTTGCCGATCCACAAGTTCGACATCTTGCCAGCACTGATCTCCAGGCCCGCCTCGGCGAGGCGGCGGCGCATCTCCGTGGATTTCCAGATCCCCGCCTCAGCGGCCTTCATCCGCAGGTTCCACCGCATCGGATTCTCCCTCCTCTTCGGTTCCCAGACGCGCGGCCACCCGCTGATTAGCCAGCGCCCACGCGTGCTCGACATGCTCGGACTGGACATGCTCTGGCGGACTCAGGTATCAGAACTGTCCGAATTCCTGGCTTCATCGGCTGCTTCGGCGGCTGATTTCGGCGGCGTAGTTGGTCCAGTCGCCGCTGCTGGCGCGTTGCCAGGCGACGGCGACGGTGATGTGGATGCCGAGCAGTCGGGCCAGGACGGCAGCAGGCAGTTCGGTGCTGAGCTGAAACAGCGCTGCGGATCGGGATCGGGCCGAGTTGATGCCGAGCTTGCGGAGACGTTCGGCGAGGCCGAATGCGCTGATGGGCCGGCCGGGCTGACCGCCGGGGAACAGCCAGGGGGAGGTTCCCTGGTCGCCGACGACGGCCTTGCCGTGGCGGGCGGCGACAACCTGGAGAACGAGCTCAGCGAGGGGTTCGGGCAGCTCGATCGGCTCGCGTCCGAGCCGCAGGCGTACTTGGTTGTCGTGGTGTTCGACGTGGTCGATGGTGAGGCGGCTGAGGGCGGCGGGCCACTGGGCGTAGAGCAGCACGAGCAGCCCGGCGACGCGGTCCTCGGGTTTGAGCGTGTCGTCGTGCAGCAGCCAGCGAGCCTGTGTCCAGCGGGTTTCGGTGTCGATGAGGCCGGAGGGTCCGTCCCACCTCGTGGCTGGGAAGTCGAGCTGGGTCAGTTTCTGTTTCTTGGCCCAGCGGACAAAGTTGCCGGCCTCGGTGCGGTAGCTGCGTTTCGTGGTGGCCAGCCAGGCATCCAGGTCGCCTTGCCGCGCCGTGGCCAGCGTGAGCCTGTGATCGGTGAGCCAATCGAGCAGGGTGATGGCGGCCTTGATAACCCGCTGCGCAGCGACGACCTGCTCGTGGGTGGTGTCGGCGCCCTTGACTCGGCCACGCAGCCGCCGCATGACATGCCAGACGGCGTAGCGGTGCAGCATCTGCCGCTCGTCGGGGTCAGCACGGTCGGCGACGATGTCGGTGATCCACCGTTCCAGCCGCGCCATCTGCTCATCCCGTGGCGGCAGCGTTCCGATGGCGACCAGGACGCTGCGCAGGTGTTCGACCGTCTTTCCTCGGGCAGCGCGTCCAGGGACGCGTGGGTGAGCGATTGCCCGGTCAGATCGCGCAGGATCGCCGGGGCGGCGCTCTTGTTGAGCCAGTTCGCGACCGTGGTGGGTCGTTTTGCCTCGGCAAGGGTGTCGTAGAGGCCTTGCAGTTCGGGGCGAATCTCGCCGCTGTCGTTGCTGAGCAGGTCGCGCAGCCGCTGCTGGACGGCGCAGCGGGCGCACCGTCCAGCGTGAATGCGGTCGGGTTGACCGCAGTTGGGGCAACTGCGCCAGAAGCCAGGGTCGGGACGGGCGCAGCTCGCGCAGAGCGGTTCATCGAGGGTGCCGCCACGGATCGGTGCGTCTTCGCCGCAGCCGACGCAACGAATCCACCGCTGTCTGCAGGCCCGGCACCAGGGCGTGCCGGTCGCCTGGGAGATCACGCAGGGTGCGTCCTTCCCGCAGATCTGGCACGTCAGGGTCTTGTATGGCACGCAGCTGCCGCAGAGCGGCCCCTCGGCGGTGCGAACGTTGACGGGACGGCGTCGGCCGCAGTCGAGGCAGGTTTCCTGGTTGGCGGGGTCGGTGATCATGCAGTTCGGACACAGCGGTTGGCCGTGCTCGTCGCGGGTGGCCGCCTCGCGGACCACGCCGCAGCGCGAGCAGGGTTGGGCGCGGGATTTGGCCACACAGTTGCGACACAGCCACTGTCCGTCGATCCGGCGGTGCAAATGGATGACTCGGTCACAGCCGGGACAGGACGGGCGCACGATGGCCTGCGCTCCGGCGTCGCGGAGCTTGTCGACCAGCCGCAGCACTGCGAGAACGGGTGCCTCAGCGCCAGCCCCGGTGAGCAGTTCGGGCCGATCTTGCACCGCCCATGCGAGCTGATAGCGGCGTCCGGCGCCGGGCACTGTCGCACGAACTGCGGCGGCCACGACGTCCGCCGACAGTGTCGAATCCACGCCGGTCACCACGCCCACGACGATGTCGACGGGATCCCGACCCGCATCGGGCGGGCAGTGGGCGCATCGCGGATTCCCGTCCCGGTCTCGGCAGTTCACCGGCCGGACCTTGCCGCAGGCCGCGCAGGCGTCTCGCCGGGGACCGCAAACGCCGCAGTACCAGTCCTGGCCGCGGCGCTGCAGGGTGCGCAGGGGTTTACCGCATTCAGCGCAGACCGGCGGCGAAACTTCCATCGCGCCGGCCTCGCGCAGCGCGATGAGCAGATCCCCGACACCCCTGGGTGCTGGGGAGCGACCGTCGGCCAGCAGCACTGGCTTCTCAAGCAGCGCTTGGGCCATGCCGCGGCGCTTGGCCCGGCCCCCGGCAACACCGGTCACCGTGGCTTCGATCACCGTGCGGTCCAAGTTGGGCTCGCGTGCGGCGACAAGGTCGACGATGACGCCGATAGGGTTGGCGAGCACCTCCGGTGCCAGCGGGACTGGCATGGTCTACCCGTCGACGCGGGTGATGCGGGCCCGCTTGGGGCGCAGACCGCCGACCCCGGCCTCGGTATCGCCGACAGCCTTGGACCGGCGAAGCGGGGTGGCCCCGGCGATCGGCTCGATCAACTCGTCCATCGTGCAGTCGAGGATGTCCAGCAACGCCATCAGCACGTTCAGGCTCAACCGTTCAGGCCGCTCGGCGACCAGCCGGTAGACCTGGCTGGACGACAGGTGGATGCCGCGCTGGGCCAGTGGTTCGATCAGGTCGGTGGTGGCGAACAGGCCCCGGTCGGCCATGACGTTTCGCAGCCGCCACCGGTAGTCGAGTTTGCGGGTCATTCACGATTCCTTCCGACATTGCGGGTCGAAGGCCGGGTTCAACGCCTTGCGCAGCGCGGTGTTCATGAAGTCACCGGACACATGGGTGTAGATCGCCGTCGACGTGTCACACCGATGCCCCACGGCCTCCTGGATGAACCGACGATCCACGCCTTGCTCTGTCAGATGGGTGACCCACGAGTGCCTCAGCGAGTGGGGCGTCAGCTGTTTCGGCAGGCCGAGGGCGTCGCGGTAGGCGACGAACCGGGCATTGACCTCCGCCGGTTTGACCCTTCCGCCGCGTTCGGTGACCCACATCGCCGGGTGCTCGTCGCAGCCGAACCTCGGACGGATGTTGTCCACGTAGTCGGCCACCGCCTCGACCGCCCACCCCATCACCGAGGGCACGTTCCGCCGCCGCGGTGGCTGCCCGCGCACCGCCTTGCCATAGCGGACGTGCAGCATCCCGTACCGGCCGAACTCCGGCGCCGCCGGATTCCGGCCCCAATCGGCGATGTCCAGTTTGGACGTCTCGGTGCGGCGCAACCCCCACGCATAGGCGACTTTGAACAGCGTGGCATCACGATAGGCAGCCAGTGCGCCCTTGCGTTTCGCCCGCACCGCGCGGTCGACCTGGTCGTCGGCGTAGTCGAGGAACCGCTGCAACTCCTCGCGGGTGAACGGCCGCGCCTCGGCATCACCCTCGTACTCGTTGAGGTGGGCGATGGTGTTCCACTCGTGGCAGATCGGCACCGGATGCACCCCCGGCCCGAACTCGCCCTCGCACGCGGCCGCCCAGCCATACCGGGCGTCGCACAGGTACTCGCTGAACAACCGCAGATCCGTCTGATAGTTCCGGATCGTCGCCGGGGTCAGATGCTTTTCGCTGGTCAGCCACTGCGTCCACTCGTCCACATGGGCCGGTCCCCAGCTCCACGGGTACTCATTGGTGAACGAGATGAACTGAAGCACCAATCGCACCCGCGGGGCCATCGTGGACTCCTGCAGCCCCCGCGCCGTCTGCTGAGCATGCCAGCCGCGCAGCATCGCCTCCACCATGGCGTCCTCCGGCCGCAACTGCACCACACCCGAGACCAGCTCCAGGTGCGCCGCGCCGGCCAGATCACCCCGTCCCACCACGCCTCCAAACCAAGATCACCAGGACCGTTTGGGGCAGGGATCATGCACCTAACGGGATCACTCGGCAAGCGACGCAGGTCAGACGGCGTGTCGCAGCCGCCCACCACCGGCATTGCCGAAGCGCTCTCAGCAGGCGACCCGCAGTTTCTCGCCCGTTGGATGCAATTCCCGAGGGTTGATGTACGAGGTCGTCGTGGAAAGCCACGAATGACCCAAGATTTCTTGTATAGCCTTGAGATCCATGCCTCGGGCGTACAACGACGAGGCGCAATAGTGCCGCAGCGTGTGCGGTGTCAACCGGCCCACCCAGTCAGGCAGCCATCGCCCGGTCGCCGCCGCGAGCCCGTCCCGCAACGTCTGATCACCCACCCGACCGGACAGGCCGGTATGCGGATCCTGCCGCTCACTGGGCAGCAGCGGCGCGTCCGGATGCTCCCAGTCGTCGCCGAACTGATGGCGCACATCCACCAGCCACCAATCCAGCAACTCCGCCACCGAGTTGATCGCCGGCACCAGCCGTGTCTTCGGACCCCGTCCCCGGCTGCCCTTACCGAAGCGAACATGCACCTTGCCGTACTCGCCCAGATCGCGGCGCCAGTCCCGCATGTCGAGCATGCAGGTCTCCTGGATCCGCAAACCCGCCCGGCGCCACAACGACCCCGCCAGATAATCCCGCGCCGCAGTACGGAATTTCCGGGCATCCCCCAACGAATCCCGCCACGCCGCGAACAAGCCCTCAACCTCGCTGTCCGAAGGCGGCACGCGCACCACCGAGTCATCAGCCCGGGACGGCCGATTGTGCTCATCGATCGGCTGCGTGACCACACACCCCGTCAGCGCCTGAATATCGCCCTGGTAGCGGCCGATCACGAAATCGAAGAAATGCCCAATCGCCCACGCCTTATGCTGCACCGTCAACCGCGCGCGACCCAGATCTTTGCGCTGATACACAAGAAACCGGTCCGCGTCGCCCGGCTGCGCCGTCCACACAGGACGCCCCATAAACCGGATGAACTCGAAGATCGCCGAGCGGTCATTGACCAACGTGCTGTCGCAGGAACCCGCGCCCATCGACGCGAGCAAGTACTGATCAACCAACTCCTGCTCGAAATCCTCCAACTCCTCAGACGTGCTCAGCTTCCGCGGCCCGTCCAGCGACCGCACCACCGCCAACGTCACCGGAACCTCCAGAAGCGGACCCTGAGTTGCCCGAGAACGACAGAGTCTCACGAACACCGGCGATCTGTCGGAAATCCTGACGGCGTGTCGCGCAGTCAACGCCAACGAACCGAACCCACCTGGCCAGGCCCAACGAAACCAAGAACGACAGTCGACTCAAACGAACGTCAGGAAATTCCGGTAACTGACCCGGAGTTCCTGTCAGGAACCTCGACCGACGAAGAGGACGACCTCGAACCATGAGCACACCCTCGAACATCCTCGCCTCGATCACCAACCCAGCGCCCGAGATCGCCGACGCGCTCACCACAGCCGCCGAACGCGCCTGCGCCTGGACCCTGCAGCATCTCGTGCTGCTGATCGTGCTCGCCCTTCTCGCCACCGCCTGCCTCGCCGTGCTGGCGAGGCTGCGGAGCGCGGCGCGGCGCCGGTGGTACGACGGGGCGCGGGTGGTGACCGTGCTGCCCCCGGCCGGACTCGACCCCGCGACGGCGCTGGCCGGGGCGCGCCGGTTGTGGTGGGACCTGCCCAGCCTCGCCCCACCACGCTGGAAACGGCTCATCGCCGGGGTGCCGCACCTGGCCGTCGAGTACCACCTCGCGGCGGGCGAGGACCTCGCCGTCCGGCTGTGGCTGCCGGGGCCAGTGCCGACGGCCCGGATCGACGCCGCGCTGCGCGCCGCCTGGCCCGGCACCCTCGTCCTCGACCACGCCCCCACCACGCCCCCGCCCAGGCAGGGCGGCGAATCGGAGCCTGCGGGTAAGACAGGGTTGGTGGTCACTGGCGGCACCGTGCGCCCGGAACGGCCCGAGCACCTGCCGCTGCGCGTCCCCGACCCGCGCGACGAGTCCGCCGATCCCTTGCGGGCGCTGGAAGCCGTGACCGGGCAGCTCACCGAGGGCGAGTCCGCGGTGGCGCAGATCCTCGCCCGGCCCGCAGTCGGCCGACGGCTGCGCCGCTACCGGCGCACGGTGGACCGAATGCACTCCGGCCGACCAGGACGCCGCTCGGCGCTGGCCAGCTTCGTATCGGTGCTGGTGCGCGAGCTGATGGAGATCGTCACCGGCAGCAAATCCACCGCCACAACCCACGGCACCAGCGAACAGTCGCCGCGGCGGCTGGACCCGCAGCAGACCGAGGAACTGCGCGAAATCCGGGCGAAAAAGCAGCAGCCGCAGTGGGAAGTCGTGCTGCGCTACTACGCCGCCACCACGCATCACGGGCCGCAGGCCGCCGAGCGAGTCCGCGGGATCGCCGACGCGCTCTTCGGTGCCTTCGCCGTGTTGGCCGGGCGCAACGCCCTGGCCCGCCACCGCCTGCCCAAACCCCGGGTCGTGATCGAGGCGCGGCGGCTGCGCCGCGGGGCGCTGCTGTCCGCCGGGGAGCTGGCCGCTTTGGCGCACCTGCCCGCCCGCACCGAGGCGCTGGCCAGCGGCCAGGCCCGCAGCGTGCCCGCGCCCCGGCACACCACGCGCCGCCTCTGACTGCCCAGCGAAAGGGGGTTGTCATTGCCCGCCAACAAAAAGTCCAACTCCACGGCCGGACGCACGGACTCCGCAGCGGTAGCTGGTCCAGCGCGGCTCACGCTGCGCCCGGCCAACGACCGCCGCCGCCAGACACCGAAACCGCTCGGTCTCACCGACGCCGGACCGGCCCGCCAAGTCGTGCTCCCCGTCATCGACGCCCGCCACCACCTCCACATCGCCGGTACGACCGGCAAAGGTAAGTCGACCGAGCTGCTGCACCTCGCGCTCGCCGACATCGAGGCCGGACGCGGCGTCGCCGTCATCGAGCCCCGCGGCGACCTCATCCGCGACCTGCTCGACCGAATGCCCAAAGACGCCGGCGAGCGACTCGTGCTCATCGACCCCGACGAAGAGAGCGCTCCCGCAGCGCTGAACGTGCTCGACCCCGCGGGCCTCGGCGGCGAGACCGTCGCCGAACACCTCGTGTCCACGCTGCACCGCATCTACTCCTCCTGGTGGGGACCGCGCGTCGAAGACACCCTGCGCGCCGCCGCCTACACCCTCACCAGCCGTCCCGGCTCCACGCTGGCCGACATTCCGTTGCTGCTTACCAATTCCCGCTTCCGCAAAGAGGCCACCCGCGGGATCCGGCGCGAAGACCCGACTGGGATCGGGGCGTTCTGGAGCGCCTACGACAAGCTCACCCCTTCGGCCGCGGCCCAGCAGGCGGGTCCGGTGCTGTCCAAGCTCCGCGCGGTCACCGCCCGCCGGTTCGTCGCCGACCTCTACGGCACCGCCACCAGCTCGTTCGTTCCGGCCGACGTGCTCGACGGCGGCATCCTGCTCGCCCGCCTCCCGAAAGGCGAACTCGGCGAAGATTCCGCGCGGCTGGTCGGATCGTTGCTCGTGGCTTCGCTGTGGCAGGCCGCGATCGGCCGGTCGCACCAACCCGAGCACACCCGCGCCGACGCCACCATCCTGATCGACGAGGCGCAGAACTTCCTGAACCTGCCCACCCCACTCGGGGACGCGCTGGCCGAATCTCGCGGCTACCACGTTGGCTGGGTGCTCGCGCACCAGCACCTCGACCAGCTCACCCCGAGCTTGGCCAAGGCGCTGGACGCTAACGCCCGCAACAAGCTGTTCTTCGGCGTCTCTCCGGACGACGCCCGGCACCTGGCCGCCCATGTCGGCCCGCACCTGGACGCGGGCGATCTCACCCGGCTGGCCAAGTTTCAGGCCGCGTGCCGGTTGTCGGTCGACAACCGCGACACCACCGGCTTCACGCTGCGCACCCTGCCGCCGCCGCCCGTGATCGAAGGCCGAGCCGGTGAGCTGCGCGCCGCGGCCCGCGCGCACGGCATCGACCGGGCCACTCGTGACCGCGCCCGCAGCCGCCGCACCTTCGCCACCCGCGCCCCGCACGAAGGCACCGACGTCGATCTCGACGGCGACCTCGACTGAGCCATCCCCACGGATGCACTGGTCGTCACCCCGCAGGCCGTAACTGGAGGATTCCTATGCCTGACAACGGAAACACACCCGAAACGAGCCCTCCTGCGCGCCGCCGAATTCGCCACCGAGGCGGAATCGCCGACCCGGTCGAGCTGGCCTCCCGGCTCACCGAGCGGGACCGGACCCTGCTGCGGCTCTTGGACGAGCACCGCGTGCTTACCAGCGGCCAGATCGCCGACCTGTTGCCCTATCCCAACCTCAACCGGGCGCAACGGCGCCTGCTCGCCTTGTGGCACTGGCACGTGCTCGACCGGTTCCGCCACCCCGCCGCGAACGGGGCACTCACCGGCTGGCGCTACACCCTCGGTGTGGCCGGACACGGCGTGCTTGCGGCCATGCGCGGGCTCGCCCCGCCCCGGCCGAGCAGCGTCCGCGAGCAGGTGCTGCGCCTGGCCGCAGATCCCCGGCTGGCCCATCTGCTTGGCATTAACGACGTCTTCGCCGCGCTGTCCGCGCACGCCCGCAGCAGCGACGAGGCCGAGCTGCGGCTGTGGCACGGCGAACGGTCCGCCACCGCCGACTGCGGCGGCCTGGCCCGGCCCGACGCCTTGCTCGTCTACCGCGAGCACAGCACTCAGCTGGTGGCCTGCTACGAGCACGACACCGGCACCGAACCGCTCACCCGCGTGGTCGAGAAACTCGACGGCTACGCCGAACTCGCCCGCGCGGGCGGGCCGCACCCGGCGCGGAAAACCCAGCAACGCCAAGGGTTCTGGGTGCTGTTCGGACTCCACTCACCCGCCCGTGAGGCGAATCTGCGCGAGCGACTGGCCGCGGTCGACCACACCGGCCCCGCGCTGGCCGATGGGGACGTCGGCTGGCACATCGCCACCGCCAGCGGCGACGACCTCCACGCCCCGGCCGGGCCGGTCTGGCTGCCCCTGCACACCCGCCAGCGGACACGCCTGGCCGACCTCGCCCGCACCCGAGCCCCCGCCGACAGATGAGGAGGACCGCGTGAAAGCTAGCGTGAAAATCGCCGTGGCCGCAGGCTGCGTGGCGCTCGCGCCGGTCCTGCTCCTCTCCGCCACCCTCGGCGCGGTCCTGGGCACCGACGGGGCCAGCGGCGGCCCAGGCGGAGTCATCGCCTGCTCCACGACCGGCGCCCCCACCGGCAGCGTGACCGGGTACGGCCCCGACCAGATGGCCAACGCCGCCACCATCGTCGCCGTCGGCAAACAGCTCCAGGTTCCCGAATACGGCTGGGTGATCGCGGTCGCCACCGCGATCACCGAATCCGGGCTCCGCAACCTGAACTACGGAGACCGGGACTCACTCGGACTGTTCCAGCAGCGCCCGTCGATGGGCTGGGGCAACCCGCAACAAGTCACCGACCCCACCTACGCCGCCACCCAGTTCTACCGGCACCTGCTCGCGGTGCCGAACTGGCAACAGATGGACCTCGCCCCCGCCGCGCAAGCCGTGCAGGCATCCGGCTTCCCCGGCCGGTACGCCAACAACGAACCCGACGCGCGCAAGATCGTCGGCGCGCTGACCGGAGTGGCCTGCGCTCCCACCGCGCCGAGCAGTGGCGGCTGGGTCGCGCCGACCGCGGGGCGCTGCACCTCGGGCTTCGGGCCACGGGGCGGGGAATTCCACCGCGGGCAGGACATCGCCGCGCCGATCGGCACCCCGATCGTGGCCGCCAGCGGCGGGCGCGTGATCGCCTCCGGCCCCGCCAGCGGATACGGCCTGTGGGTCCGCATCGAGCACGCCGAGGGTGTGATCACGACTTACGGCCACAACAACCGCAACCTCGTCGCCGTAGGCCAGGCCGTCCAAACTGGACAGCCGGTCGCCGAGGTCGGCAACCAAGGCGAGTCCACTGGCCCGCACCTGCACTTCCAGGTCGAGCCCGGCGGCCAACCCGTCGATCCGGTCGCCTTCTACCGGCAGCACAACGCACCACCTCTATGCGGACCGTAGAAGCCGAGTTCCCGGATTCTGCCGGGCACGTGCCGGTCTTACCGGTGGTTCGTCGGGTCGACGGTGGTCAGGAACGTGACGAGGTCGGCGGTGGTGTAGCCGAGCTGGTGGGCGCGGTGGGTAGCCATGAGCAGCAGTTGGGCGATCACGGTCGCACCGAACCCGTCGGATCCGTCGGCCGACCATTCCCAGAGCTTCTCGACGCCGAGGTCGGTGAGCAGGAGGTCGTGCGCCGCGGCGACCTCGCTGGCCACGGCGGCGACCGCGTCGAGCAGCCTCGGGGCCGGTGCGCTGGCAGCGCAATCCGAACAGGCCGCCGATCTCGGCCGGGACGCAGCCCGCGGGCGGGTGCGCGCGGAGCGCGTCGTAGCGAGGATCATCGGCCCGACGCGGTGGATGCTGGCAGGGGTAGTGCAGGAGCACGAACCGGTGGATGGGCATGGCGGCCGGTTTTCCTGGTGGCGTGTTCCGGCTACTGGCGTCGGGCTGTGCGCCGCAAGTCGACGCCGAGCGCGGACAGGTCGTGGGCGGCGTTGCGCAGGGCGCGGCGGTCGGACGCGGTACACGGGAGGGTGTAGCTCTGGCCACCGGGCAACTCGACCCGCCAGTGCTTTCCGCGGCGGTTCAGCTCGCACCCGGCTGCGTGCAGGCGGGTGCGGAGTTCGCGCCAGGTGGTGGGCCAGACGGTTCCGGCGCCGCCGATTCGGCGCCGTCGTGCCGGTGCGGCCCGCACGCGCGCCGGGCGCGGCCTGGTGGGTTCGCTGGCGGTGTGAAAGGCGACGTAGCACACCATGCCGTCGGCGGTACGCACGCGCAGTTCGCAGTCGTGGCGGCGATGGCGGAGCAGGCCGGGCGCATCACGAACCGGTGCGGTCCAGTGCGGGCTATGGAAGGTCGCGAGCACGGCCCGTCTCGCGTCCGGTGTGGACACACGGCAGGCCGCGCCCGGTGTCATACGGGGCACCTCATCCTGCGGCATGGCGTCCGTCCATAGTGGACTTGTATTCGTTGCGGAGGTCGAGAAGGGTCCGGCCGTCGCGGGCGCGGCACCAGAAGGCCCACCCGTTTTGGTGCGGGCTGCCCAGCGCGGTGGTCGCGGCCGAGGGCGTGGTGAACAGGCGATCGTCGTCCAGGCGCAGCATGCCCTGGGCGGTCACTTGGCCGGTGCGGTGCACGCCGAGACCGGGCCGCCGGTAGACCAGCTCGTCCCCGGCGGCCAGAAGGCCCGCGGCGAGCAGGTCACGCACGCCGACTCGCGCCACTGACCGGTTGCCGAACACCCGCATCGGCTGCGGCGCGGGCGGATCGGCTTCGGCGGCGTCGAGGTAGCTGCCCATGATGGCGGCGGCGGCAGGGGCCACCACGGCGGGCCAGTCGCGGCCGAGGCGAGGCCACGTTCCGGCGGGCATCCACCGGCCCTGGTCGGCCAGCGCGAGCCGCACGGTCACCGCGTCGTCGTCGGTATCGGTCGCCACGGGCGGGGCCAGCCGGAGGACGAGGTCACCGTCGCACCCGGACGCCGGGTACTCGTGCTCGCACCATTCCCCGGCGAACAGCACCACCTCGCCGCTGGCGGCCCACCGGTCCGCGGCGGTGACCAGCAGCGCCCAGGCACCGGGCGGCATCCGCATCGGGACCGCCTGCAGGGCGCCGTCGGCGATCAGCACCGCGGCCTCGCGGCCCAGCGCCTCGGCGACCCGGAGGTCCGCGAGGCGTCGCGCGCCGCCCGCCGGGGCGGGGTTTGTGGCGGGGACGACCTCGAGCCGGACGGCCATGTCAGGCCACCCCCTCGGCCGCGCCCGGCGCGGTGTCCGGCCCGGGTGCGACGGTCGCCACGGGGACCAGGTCGGTGCGGCGCAGCGGGTGGATCCGCAACCCGGCCCGGTAGATACCCGACCGCGAGGTGCCCGCCGCCTCGGCGATCCAGGCCCGCGCCTCGGTGACCGTGGCGAACGGGCCGACGAACAGCGCCAGCCGCCGGGCGGGCGGGTCGATCAGCAGCGACACCACCACCGCGCCCGCGGTGTCCGGGTCGGTGTGGTGGGCGGCGAGCAGGTCGGCGACCGGGCCGGGCAGCTCGATCACGTCGCCGGTCAGCTCGGCGGTGGCGCGCGTGGTCAGCGGGTCGGTGTCCGGCGGGTGCAACGCAATGGGGCGCGCGAAGGTGGGGTCGTCGGTAAGCCAGTCGGCGGCCACCGTCGCGTCGCCGTGCGAGCCGAACGTGCCGTGCACGTCGAAGTCGCCGGCGCGCACCGTCACGGTGGCGAACAGAGGCGCGTTCATGGGTCGGCGTTCCTTCCGTGTCGTGGGTGTGGGCCGGGTGTTCCGGCCACCGGATGCACGCTCGACTCGGCGCGGAATGTCAAGCGCCGCAACGCAACGCGGGCCGTAGATTGCCGGTGGTCGCCGTTCGCCGCGAACGGCGACCACCGGCACACGGCGACGGGTCACCAATCGTGGAAACGCATCGTTCCGATGAACCCGCCGACAACGGCGCCGGAGTCGGACATGACGTCGACCGCGAGGAGGAACCGGCACCGTTCGGGCCGCAGGAGCTCGACCCGGTTGTAGTTGCTAGCCAGCTCGAACACGACCCTGATCGTGTCGCGGATGACGTCGCTACCGGCTTCGGTGCGCGCGGGCGGTGTCGCCAGCCCGGACACCGCGACGCGCAGGACGCCCTGCGGGCCGGATTCGTCGGCCGCGACCTCGAATTCGGCCTCGCGGACGATCAGGTCATCGCCCTGGACGTCGAGGATGTCGCGTTCGAGCCGTTTGGCCACGTCGGGCAGCGGCAGGGTCGCCGTGTCGTCGTAGTGGTCGCCGATCGCGTGGTCCCCATCGGGCCGCTCGTTCGCGGTCGCGGGGTTGGTGTCCAACATGGTTGCGGTGTCCTTTCCGTGGGGGGTGTTGCGCGGTTCCCGCGCGGTCCACATGGACGCTCGACTCGTCCGGAATATCAAGCCGCACAACGGAAAACGGCCGCTACAAAAAGACGTGTGTCTTGTTTGGACGGACCCGTTGACTTCGCCCGGGGATCGAGCGTTGATGGACGCGTAGCCCGAACGACCCCGGTAGCGCGCCGGAGGGCTACAGCCCCCGGGGGCATGACCTTCCACAACCAACACCTGATTCAAGGGAGTGCATCGTCATGCCACGCACCACCAAGACCACGAAGACCACCAAGCCCGCGAAGGCCGCGACCACGACGAAGGCCGCCGCGAACGGCAGCAGCGGCCCGTCGGCCGCCGACCGGCTGCGCACCGCGCTGCGCCGCAACCCGGGCAAGACCGCCCGCGAACTGGCCGAGCTGGCAGGCATCGGCGGCTCGACCGCGACCAAGCTCCTCGCGGCCTGGGCGACCGACGGGCAGGCCGTGCGGCAGCCCGGCGAGGACAACGGCGGGCGCAAGGCAGCGGCCCGCTGGGCGCCGCCGGAGCCGGACGAAGACAGCCCGAGGCCCCGCAAGCGCGACACGGCCTCGCCGCGGCGCAAGAAGGCCGACACGGCCGAAACCAAGGCCACCACGGCGAAGTTGGTCACCGACGCGCCGCCGAACGGCAGGCTGCCCAAGGGCGCGCTGCACGGCCTGGTCGAGGACTTCCTGTCCGAGCCGGATCGGCGCGACAACGCCTACACCGCGGGCGAAATCGGCCGCAAGCTCGGCCGATCCTCCGGCGCCGTGCGCAACGCGCTCGACAAGCTCGCCGAGAAGGGCACCGTCGTACTGACCCAGGAGGAGCCGCGCCGCTACCAACTCGCCGCCGACTGACCCACCGCCCGGACCGGGGCGCCGCCGACTACCCGGCGGCGCCCCGGTCCGGCATTCCGATCGATACCCCGACGAAGGAGGGACTTCCCATGCAGGCCAACCCGCCCTACCCGCTGCCCCTGTTGCGGGCGGCCCACCGCGGTATCGCCCGCGGTGACGAACTCGCCGTCGTGGCCGTGATTCCCGAGGACCACCGTGCCGCCGACGCGCCGCGCCGGGTGTCCGGGCCGGTGATCGGAATCGGGTCGCTGATCAGCGTGCACGACCGCGAGACCGGTCGGCTGGTCGAGGACATCCGTTCCGCGTGGATCACCCACGCGACCGTCGAACGGGGGTGGCAGCGGTGACCCGCCGCAGCTACCGGCGCGGCGACACCATCACCGAGCCCGCCGTTCTCCTGCGCCGCAACAGGATCCGCTACGCCGTGCTGACCTACCCGTGCTGCGGGTGCCGGACCTGGGTCGACGTCGCGGTGTTGGCCTACCACTGGCTGGTGCCCGACCGGCCGTTGAAAATGCGGTGCGGGCGCCGCTACGACAACCGCAAGCTGCCCGGCAGGGTGGGCTGCGACTGGCCGTGGACGATCGCCATCACCCCGGCCGAGGACGGCGACAGCCCCGCGAGCTTCACCTGGACCGCGTAGACGGCGAACCGCTACCCCGACGGCCAACCAGAGGCCGTCGGGGTAGCAACACGTCGAGCGACACGCGGCACAAGACCATGACCGGCCAACAGCGGGCACGCAAGGGTACACCTGGAGTCCACTATCCATTGTGGACTTCAGGTGTACCCGCGTTGCTCGGTGCGCGGCTATGGCGTGTCTGCCTTCGAGCGCGGGGCGTGCGTTGCAGGACTCGCCCGGCCCATCGGTCAGCGGCTCGAAGTCCGCTCGTTCTATCGGACGTCTTCAAGATCAAGGATGCCGCACGAGCTCAGCTCCTCGGCGTGCCCGGCCTTGCAAACTCGGACCTGGCCGTAGCCGGGCGCGGCCACGTGGGCATCCACGGTGGGGCGGGCGCACCGTCGGCAGGGCGGGCCGTCGTACCGGATGCACGTGTGGTGCTCGGAGCGATCCCGGTACGTTTCGCACCGGGCGCAGAAGGTCAGTTCCGGATCGAGGGGGTATACCGGTTCCCACGGGTCGGTGCGGGTGCGGCGGGTCCACACCCGGCCGTCGTCGAAGGCGTACGCGAGGTCGGCCAGCTCGCTGTAGTCGTTCGGATCGGACTCGTCGGGCACGTAGGCGTGGTCGACCCACCATTCCCACACCCGCAGGAACGCCGCGACCGCGGCACGGTAGGCGGCCTCGGTGGCGGCGTCGAGGGGCTGGTGCCCGGCCGTTGCGGCGGCCAGCCCGCCGGGTACCCCGTCGCCCCGCACGGTGCCGATCCACTCGGCGTCCTCGCCCCGGCCAACATAGAAGGCAGCGTAACTAGTCATGGCATGTCCATCCTATCTGTCCATTATGGACTCAAATAGGTTTGTGGCACTGGCGCGTTCGGTGCCGTGCGAGGCACTAGCGGCAGGCTTCTTCGCGAAGCAGCACGTCGCAGGGGTCGCCGGGGACACCCGCGAAGGCGTCGAGCACGCGGTTAAAGTCGGCGCGGGTTTCGGGCGGCCCGGCCGGATCCGTGGTCGCCCGTTGCCAGGTGCCGGTGCGGCGGCGTACCCAGGCGCGCCCGGCGGCATAGGTCAGGCTGTAGGCGGGCTGCACCAAGGGTGGGTCCTGGCAGGCGGGGTTGCGGGTAGGTCCGTAGCGGTCACTCCACTCGTCGACGAGGCTGGTGATACCGGCGAGGTAGGCGCCGAGGTCGGTGGCTTCCAGCGCGTTCCGGCCGGGGTCGAGGGAGGAGATCAGGATCGACACCCGCTCGGGATGGACGTTGATCGCGTACAACGTCGCCAACCAGATGGCGTCGGCGGGGTCACGCCCGAGGTAGATCTCTGCACTGCGAAGCATGGGGAACCTCCTCCTAACATCGGTCCACTGTGGACTCAGGTTGCGGGGTGCGGTCGCCTTACACGTCCTGGGGACGGTCGAGGTCGAGGTCGTGCGGAAAGCCGAGTGCGGCGAAGGCGTCCTCGTAGGTGTCCGCGGTCACCTCGCGCCCGGGGACTTTCCACCGGCCGTGCGGACCGGGCTGCTCGGGTCGGAAATCGGTCATCGGCCGCGCGACCCACGAGCACCCGTTGTAGTAGGCGATGGCCGCGGGGCCACCGTATGCGGTGCGCAGGTACCCCGTAGCGCACGAAACGTGGATGCCGTAGTCCTGCGGGGTGATTACCTGGGTGGCGGTGTTCGTGGTCATGGGTGCCCTCCGGGGCGAAGATCGTGAGTCCACTGTGGACTAACGTGGTTGGCGTCTAGTGAGCTGGCGCGTCGGGTTCGATGACGTGCCATTCCGAGTCCCAGCAGCCGCTGTTCGCGGCACCCCAGTTCTCGTCGGCCGATTCGGCGTAGTGCACATTGACAAGCGGTTCGTCGTGCTGGTTGACCATGCCGTTCTCGGTGACACGGGCGACGGTGCGCACCGGGCGCCCGAGGTCCATGACGTGAGGCAGCAGGAGCCGCATCCCGGGGCGCAGGTCCCGGGTCGCCACGCGCCGGGTGCGCGGCAGGGGCGCCCCGCACGGGTAGACCCCGGGCACATGATCGGTCGCCGGTACGTTGTGCACGGCAGTGATCCGCGGTTTGGTGTCGCCGGTCGGGTCGCACGTTACGCAGCGCCATGCCGCGCCGATTCGCGCGAAGCCGGACTCCGCGAGCGTTCGGGAAATCCAGTAGCGGAACTCGTGCCCGCACAGCAGGCGTACGGTTTGGATCACGGTGTCGGTGGTGCCTGCCGCAGTTGCGGGCTGGCCGCTGGTTTCTGGGGTAGTCATCGGTGCTGTTCCCTCTCGGGTCTAGTCCACTGTGGACTCTGGTCTAGTTGTCGTCGTCGGCGTCGCAGCAGGGGCACGAATCGGTCAGGTAGTACCCGTGTCCGCAATCGGTCCGGCTGGCGATGTCACGGCCCGGACCCCAGATGAAGTAGACGTCGTACTGCTGGACGTCTCGCCGGGTGATCGTGCGGGCGAGCACGTCGTCCGGGGGCACGGGCGCCTTCTCGACCTCGCGGGCCATGTGCTCGCGGAGCGCCTTCATGCCAGCGTTGAATGCCTCGTTCATGGTCGTTACACCTCATTCTGTCCACTGTGGACTCTCGGGGTTCAGATGCCGTGAGCCGAGATCTGTCCGGTCGGGTCAGCGGGTGGGCGGGGGCGCGACGCCGGGTACTTGCGGTCAGCAATTCGTGTCAGCGCCGCCACAATCTCTTCGTTGGTCCAGTGTCGCCCGGGGCGCACGGGGGCGGTCGAAGGAGTTTGTCCACTGTGGACGTAGGTGGCTAGTCCGGGTTCGGCCGCGCGCAGGGTGGCGTCGAGCACCTCGGCGGGTGCGCCGTTGATTAGGGTTGTCCAGCGGATCAGCCGGGCGCGGTCGCCAGTGAGGGCGGTCACCGTGAGTGAGCCTTCGCGGCCGGTGATGGTCACCGACACCTGGCCGCCGGGGCTGCGGAACGTTTCGCCGTTGTCATCGGGTTCGAATTCGTAGCCTTCGAGTACCCGGAAGTAGTCGAACATGATCTTCGTCATGACACTTCCTCACTGTCCATAGTGGACTCACGGCCGAGCGCCGCCTTGACGTCGGGGTGGTGGGTAGCCGGTATCCAGGTGTGATTCGGTTTCCGGATCCAGACCCGCGTGCCGTCGAAGGCGTACACGTAGTCGGTATCCAGCGGCGGGGTGTCGTCACGGTGTCGCGGGTAGATCGCAGCTCCGTGCCCGTCGTCTTCCCACACGGTCAGGAGGTCTTCGACCGCGTCGCGGTAGGTGCCGGGGTCGGTGGCGGTCAGGGCTAGGTGCCCGGGGCCGACCGCGGCCACGCCCGCGGGGTAGCTGTCGCGTTGCAGGGTGCCGAGCCAGGTGGCATTCAGCCCGGTCACAAATTGGGCGTATGTGCTCATGTGTTTTCCCGTTTGTCGCTCGGGCATATTTCCGGCGGGGTGCGGAATTGTTGGGTTTTGCGGTTTCCGTTCCCGCTGATATTTCCAAGCTAGCTCGGCACGGTAGGGCGCGCAATAGCCGGGTGCGGGTTTTTTCGGGGTTTTTTGCCTACCCGCGTATCGCGCGTGACCTGCGCGAATGTGCGCCCGCGCGCGCGTAGGAAACCGGCGCACGGCAAGAATTGAGACGCAATTCTGCCGTTTTTCGACGGAATGGTTTTGTGTCGCAGAATGCGACGCAAAACAGCGGCGGAAGCCGCAGGGAGGCAAGCAGCATGTGAGGTGAGAGGCCCGTACGGAGTGGTTATCGTGACCAGTCTGGCTCGTCGGCCGCCCGCCGCAAGGCTGGCTGAGCTGCGGTGTTGTGGCGTGCAAGGGGGCCAGTGGGGGGTCATCCTTAAGACGACGTGCCTTCGACGTCCAGGACGACGTCCAGGATGACCCCCCACTGACACCGTCCTCGGCGGCTACACCACCCTCGAATGAGCTCCTGCCGGTGCGACTGGTCGCCGGAAGCCCTGCGCTCGTTGCGATGAGATGAATTGCGGGAGCGTGAGCCTTTTTCGTCCGCCGATGCGGTTCTATGTGGTTGTGTCGACGGAACGTGTACTTACTCATTATGGGGCCTGGTTGCCGGTTTTTGGGTATTTCGTTGTGTCTGGACCGGAGTGGAACACACCTTTATGTAGAGCGGAAGCGGCAGAATTAGTGCTGCGGGACGGGTGCTTTATCGAGCAGTGCGGTGGTGTCGGGATCGGGTTCGAGGTCGAGATCGCGGAGATTAGCTTGCAGGCGCCGGTAGGTGGCCTGCGCGGCATCCAGGCGGCCGAGGTCGCGTTGCAGCGCGATGGTGCGCCGGTAGAGGGCTTCGGTGTAGGGATCCCAGGTGATGGCGACGGCGAGTGCGTCGAGCGCCTCGTCGGGGTTGTGGTCGCGAACTTCGCCCGCGAGTGCGACGAGGGCGTCAACGGCCTGGCTGCGCCAGTGCTCGGCCACGGGTTCGGCCCACGAGTACGGTGCGCCATCCAGCGGGGCTCCGGCCCGGCACACCCGGGCGAGGCGGCGCAGCGCCGCCAAGCGGGCGTCGGGGTCGCTGGTGGTACGGGCGCGGGTGAGGACGTCTTCCAGCTCCCACACGTCGGCGGTGATGGCGTCGGGGTCAAGGCGGTAGCGGCCGGACTCGGCGACCACGAACATCGCCTCGTTCTCACCGGTGGCTTTCCGCAGGGCCGAGCGGGCGTAGGAGATGGCCTCGTGCAGGCGCGCGGCGGGCTGGTCGGGCAGGACCGCCTCGCGCAGCGTGTCCGCGGTGATGCCGTGCTGGTGGGCGGCGAGGTAGGCCAGTACTTCGCGGGCGCGGGCACGCAGGCCGCGGACGTGGTTGCCATGGGCGTGCACGCGCACCCCGCCGAGCAGCCGCACCACCACCGCCGGTTCGTTCTCGTCCGCCGTCGTGGCGTGCCCGTTGTCCTGCGGGACACGGGCAGCGGTAGCGGAGTCCACGCCGCGGTCGCCCGGTGCGTCGTCTGCCTTCGCGTGGTCGTCCAGGGTGGTGTCGTCGCGGGGTTGACGGGGTGCGGGGGTGCGGGCTGCGGCCAGCAGGTGCCAGACCTCGTCTGCTTCGGCCGGGGTGAGGGTTTCGGCGCGTGCTCCGGCCACCGGTTCGGTGCCGGGGCCGTGCGCGGCGGTGATGGTGCCGTCGGCGTCGAGGGTCAGGTGCGTGAAGTCGCCGGCCTCGTGAAGGTGCTCGTCCAGGAGCAGGGCGTGGATTCCGACCGCGCGGCCTTGGTCGAGCAGGGTGGCCCATTCCCGCCGATGCTGCGGGGACGGGCGGACTGCCACCAGCAGCAATGGCACCGGCTCGGCGCTCTCGCCGGGCCGCTCCTGGTGGCCGTCGTCGCCGTGGAGGTCGGCGTCGAGGTGGTCGTCATCGCGCAGCCGGGTACGGCGGGCGAGCTCGGTGCGCAGCCGCGCCAGCGCCGCGGTCTCGTAGTCGGTGACCTCGACTCCGGGAGCCTGCTGCAGCGCGAGGTCGTCGCTTCCGGCGATCAGCTCGGCGGTGGCGGGGTCGGCCAGCAGTGTCTGGGCCGGGTAGCGCGCATCGACGGCCAGCACGGTGGCCAGCACGGCGCGGGCAGCAGGCGCGGCCCCCGGGCCGGTCAGCGCGAGCCCGGCCGTGGCCGACAGGTCCAGCGCCTGGGCGGTGGTGCCGGTGTGGGCGGTGATCACCGGCGCGGGCGGCGGCCAGACCCGCCGTCGTCCGGCCGTGAGGGCGTCGGCCCCGTTGCTGCGGTCGAGGGCATCCTCGTCCTCGTCCGGATCGGTGTCGTGGCGGTGTGTGGCGCGGTGCGCGGCGTGGTCGAGGGTGGCGATCACCGAGCCGGGCTGCGCGGGATCGGGAGGCCCTTGGTGGTTTTCTGCTGGCGTGAGTCGGCCGGTCGGGGTGCGGCGAGCGCGGCGGCGGCGCCGCGCGAGGACGAGCAGGACGGCAATGCTCAACGCCAGGCCGAGCCCGACCAGTCCACCGCCGGGAAGTTCCACCGGCGTGTTCTGGTCAGCCTGCGCGCCCTTGTCCTGTTCCGGGCTCGACGAGCTGGTGGGTGGCGCTGGCGCTGTGGGTGCGCTGTTCGGCGGCGCGGGCGGCGGTGGGGCCGGGCTGGGTGGCGCGGCGGGTGGTTCCGGTGCGGCAGGGGTTGGTGCCGTGGCGACTGCGGTGGGTAGGTGGATCTGCCAGCCGGGCAGGAGCTGGTCGGGGTGGCGCAGTACGCGCCCGTCGGGCTGCGGCAGCCCGCGGTTGGCCTCGAACAGTGCGGTCCACGCGTCGGGGTCGCCGAGTTCGCGTTCGGCGATGGCGGAGAGGGTGTCGCCGGGCTCGACCGGCACGGTCCGCGCGCCGGACCCGGCCTCTGACCTGTCGGCGGGCAGGTTCACCGCGTCCGGCGGCAGCAACAGCACATCGTGCGGATACAGCTCGTGGGCGTTGGGGATGCGATCGGCGTTGAGGACGGCGATCTCGTGGTAACGGCGGCCGTCGCCGAGGTGGTATTCGGCCAGCCCCCACACCGTGTCTCCCGGGTGAGCGGTGATGCGAGGGCAGTCCGGCTGTACCGACGGGTCCACCCAAGTCCGGCTCGGCTTCTGCTGTGCCGGCGAGTTCGTCTGCTTCGACACCGGCTCGGCGGTGGCGTGAGTCTGCTGTGGAGGCCGGTGCGGCGCGGTGGCCACGATGGGGCTGCCGGTGGTGGGCAGGGCGGTGGCAGTGCCGGTGGAGATCAGTACCAGCGCTGCGGCGACGAGTCCGGCGAGCCATCGGCCGCGCGGAACCCGGGCCAGCACACCGCGGGCGGTGCGAACTCCCTGCCTGGTCTGGCGGATCACCTCGGCCGTGACGGACAAGGTGAGCAGCAGCCAGCCCGCCCACGCCACCGCGACCACAAGCACGACGACGAGGTCACCAGTGAGCCACGCCCACCGCACGGTGTTCCAGATTCGTTCGGGCCATTGGCTGATCGGAGCCGCCTCCGGCCACTGGTCGGGAATCAGACGGGCGGGGTCGGCGCCGAGCGCAAGGAGTCCGCAAGGGATCCCGACGACGAAGGCGAGCAGGGCCAGCGCGGCGAACAGGCCACGCAGCCGCTGCGCTGCTGGGGAGGTCATGGCAGGCCGCCGTTGCGGGTGCCGACGCCGAGCTGGGCCAGTGCGGTGCCGGTGGCCTGGGCGCTGCCGCCGAGCAGGCCGATGGTGGTGGGCTCGGTAACCGTGACCGTCACGCGGACTGCCCGGGGGCCGGTGATGGTGACCTGGCCGGGATGTCCAGCGCGGGCGAGGTAGTCCGCGGCGGTACGAGCGGCACTGGCGGTATCGACCCCGACGTTGGGGCTGCGGGTGTCCACGGCGGTGTTGGCCGCGCGCGCTGCTTCGGCCGCCAGCGCGTCGGCGCGGGAGACCGCCCGCAACCTGACGGAACCATCCACCACCAACGCGAGCACTAGGAGCAGCGCGGGCACCAGGACGGCGACCATCACGCTCACCGACCCGGCATCCCGCGGCGGTGCTGGTGCCGTCGTTGCTCGGGCGGTCATGGGATGCCTCGGTACGGGTCGACCGGGCTGGTGAAGTCACCCGTGATCGTGCGGGTACCGCCGGGGACCGGGAGGGCAAGATCACCGAGCGGAACGCGGCACGTCACGCTGGCCCGGACGTGACCGGCGCGGCCGACCGCGATCTGGCTGGCATCGACGGACACGCTGGACTCGCGGCAGGTGATGCCCTCGCGCGCCAACCGTTCCCGGGCAACCTGAGCTCCGGCCTGCTGTGCCGCTGCCGGGCCGCGGGCGATCGAGGCGGCACGTGCCGCGGCGGTGGCGGCGTTGTCGACCGCCTGCTGCGCCGAGGACGTGCGGGCACCGGCGACGATCAGCAGCCCGACGAAGAGCACGGCGGGCACGAGCACGGCGGCCTCGACGCTGACCGAACCCGTATCACTCCACCGCCGCGACCGCAGGCTGTGTCGAGGGAGTCGGGTACTGCGGCTCATGAGTTGCCTCCGGCGGCCAGGGGCACGGTGAAACGCTCCTTCACGGCCCGCGCCGTGGCGGAGACCTCGATGTCCAGGCCCGGAATGGGCAGCAAACGCGGAGCGGTACCCGACACAGTGACCTGCACGTTCTCCGCGGTGACCGCGGCCTGCACCTCGGGGGCGGTGAGCACGCCGCTCCCGGCCCTGGTGGCGAACGAGTGCGCGACCTGGGTTGCCGTGGTGTTCGTGGCGCCGACTGGGCGACCGGCGTCGACTCCGGCTTGCGCTGCTTGGCTGGCGACGGCGTGTGCGTGCCACCACAGCCCGCCCTGCACCGCCGAGAGGATCAGCAGCAGCACGACCGGGAACAGCACGGCCAGGCCCACCGACTCGGAGCCGGTGTCGTTGCCCAGGCCGCGTCGCAGCATCACCCGACCTCCGTGGTGACCGGCTCGGGCGCGTTCGCTGAGTCGTTGCGGGGCGCGGGAGGTTCGCGCCGGGTGGATGGCGCGTCCGCCGTCGGTGTGTCTCGTGTGGACGATGCTGGGCTCGTGGCGGTCTTCGTGCTCGATGCGCGCCCGGCGGGCTTCTTCCGCTTGGGGCGGGCCGTTTTCCGGCTGTTCAGCCATCGGTTTAGGTCCGCTGCGGGGATGTCGGTGAAGCTCGCCAACTCGGCGATCTCCATGACGTCGGTGGATTCGGCGAGCACGTCGCCGAGCTCGCGCTCGATGTCGCTGAGTTGTTCCGCGATCGCGGCCCTTTGCTGGGCGAGTTCGCCGACCCGTTTCGCGGTGGCCGAGCGTTTCGCGCTCCGGGCGGCGTCGGCCTGTTCAACCCGGCGTTCGATCTCGTCGGTCGTCGCCATCGTGGTCGTTCCCTTCATCGACTCCTCCACGCCAGTCACCGGCACGGCGCGGTCTGGTTACTGGAGCTGGCCTTGGTATTTCTGGACTACGGCTCGGATCGCGAAGGCGAGCCCGATCACCACGGCCAGGCCGATGGCAACGAGCACCGCCTTCTCGACCGACTCCGATCCGCGGTCGCCGGAAGCGCGTACGCGCTCCCAGCGGTCTTGCACGGTGCTGGCCAGCGTCAGCACCAGGCTGGTCAGGACCAGCACGAGCTGCGTCGGGTGCTGCTGCGCGCCGGTGACGATGTGGCCGACTTTCTTCGGCATTGGTCTCAACTCCTTCGGGTCAACTGCGGATCTGTTGTGCCGCAACGGTTTCTTGTCCTGGCTCGGCTAGGCGCCCCCAGCGAGGAGCCTGATCATGGCCGGGTACATGACCAGCAGGAGGAACGCGACTAGCAGCAGCGCCACCGGAAGGGCGAGGCGTTGGGAGCGGGCGTTGGCGTCGGCCTTGTCCGCCGCCAGTGCCGCGGAACGCAAGGCGCCCGCCTTCGCGATCAGCGTGCTGTAGATGGCGGCGCCGTCGGCGGCGGTGGCGAGGATGTCGGCCAGGTCGGCGAGTTCGACTACACCCATCCGTTTTCCTAAGCGGGACAAGGCTTCCCACGGGGTGTGCCCGGCGCGCATCGCTCGGCCGAGCGTGCGGCTGATTCGGGCGAACACCCACGAGTCACCGACCGCGGCGGCTTCGCCCAGCGCCTGGCTCGGCGCGCGGCCGGTGGCGCGTTCCTGGGCCACGAGGTCGAGGTAGGCCGCAGTCGCGCGGCGGAACTCCTCCCGTGCCCGGGTGGCGTCCTCGTGCACGGCCAGGACCGGCACCACCGACCCCGCCACGGCCGCGACCACCGCGGCCAGCACCACCACGGTGGTGGGAAAGCCGATCCCGGCGAACCACGCCAGCACCGCCACCGCAACAACGGCCGCGACGGCGCCTACGGCCCAAGCCAGGCGCCGGGCGACATAGCGCTCGGGCGTCTGGTCGAGCACGTCGAGGTCCGCGGTGGGGATGCCCCACCAGCGGCTCGATGACCGAGCCGAGTAGCCGGCGAGTCGCTCCAGCCGAGTCGCCCACCGGCCCCTCGGCGGAGCGCCGTCGGCGCGGCGAGCGGTGCGGTCGTCCAGCTCGGCGACCGCGGCGGCCAGGTTGACCGGGGCCGGGCGCACCAACGCCAGGATCACGCACACGACCGCCAATCCAGCCAACGCGCCCAGCACCGCAGCGGTGAATCCGGGACTCATCGCGACACCACCTCCCCGGCCGGGGCGACCACGGCCGCTTTCCGCGTCGGTTTCGGTGCCCCCACCGGGGTGCGCGAGGCCACGCCGAGCAGCCGCGCGGGGCGGCGAGTTCGGGTCAGGATGTGCATCCACCACCCGGCCGCACCCAGCAGTCCGCCGATCCCGGCCATCACCAGCTGACCCAGCACATCGTTGAAGGAGGTGAGGAATTCGTGGGCGAAGAACACCAGCCCGGCCAACAAGACCGCGGTGATGCCGAGGATCGCGCGAACGTCGGTGCGGGGTTTCGCGCGGTCGGCTTCGATGTCGCGGCGCGCGACCACCTCGGCCTCCAAGGCGCGGGCTTTGGCGTCGAGGATGTCGACCAGGCCGCGCCCGCCCGCGCGCGAGCGCAAGATCAGTGCAAGCACCACCTCGTCGGCGGCTTCGTCGCCGACGTCCTCGGCGAACGCGCGCAACGCCTGCTCCAGGCCGCGGGTGCGCAGCCGCACCGCCAGGGTCTCCACTTCGGTGGCGAGCGCCTCGGGTGCGGTGCGCGCGGAGCTGGCGATCGCCTGCTCCAAACCACCGGCGCCGGAAGCGAGTACGTCGGCCAGGCGTCGCACCCAGCTTGCCAACGCGTCGAGCCGGGTAATGAGCCGCTGGGCGTCGTGTCCGCGGGCCAGGATCGGCACCGTGATCACTCCGGCTGCGGCGATGATCGCGGCGACCGGCCAGCCGGTGGCCCACCACACCACCGCGCCCGCGGCCACGGCCAGCAACACCCGGCGCAGCGGAACCCGGGCGACGACCGCTCGCCAATTCAGCAGTCCGTTCGGCGTGGTTGCTCGAGCGGACTCGTCCGGCTGCCGCGGCGCAGGCGGCAGGAACGCGGCCACGGCGCAGGCAACCGCCAGCACCGCCGCCAGGCCGAGCAGCCAGGGCCACACTGTCGTCATCGCAGACCTCCATCCGGGAAACCAGCGGTGTGCCAGGCGCCGGAACCGGCGGCGTCGAGCGCGGCGCGGTCGAAGCCGTTTCGCTCCAGCCGCTCCAGCAAGTCGGCGCTGGGTGCGTAGGCGGGGACGGCGCGCCCATCAGACGGGCGAGGGCCGAAGATCCGGGTCGTGTCCGGGCGGCCGGAATCACCGACCGGGCCGACCTCAATCACCTCGGAAACGAACCGTTCCCGACGCCCGGGATGATCGGCTCGGGCGACGTGCACGACCAGGTCGATCGCCGAGGCGGTCCACTGGTGCGCGGCATCGATCGCCAGCGGTGGATCCGCGAGCTGCCCGAGCGCGCCAATCCGGTCGAACACCGCCGACGCGGAAATGGCATGCAGCGTGCACATGCCACCGGTCGCCCCGTTCCCGAGCGCGCGGAGCATGGCGGTGACTTCTCCGGCGCGAACTTCGCCGACGATCACGCGGCTCGGCGAGTGCCGCAGCGTCTGCTTGAGCAGGTCGTCCAGGGTGATCTCGCCGATGCCCTCGGAGTTCGCCGGGCGCGCTTCCAGCGGAGTGACCAGCGGCCGGGGGCCGATGTGCAAACCGAGCTCGTACTCCTCCTCGACCGTGACCACATGCTCGGCGTCGGGGATCTCGCTGCACAACGCGCGCAACAAGGTGGTCTTCCCGGCAGCGGGGCCGCCGGAGACGATCACGTTGCATCCAGCCCGGACTGCCGCACGCAGGAACGCGGCGAGCAACGGGTCGAGGGTGCCGTTGGCGACCAGGTCGTCCAGGCCGACATCGACCAGTCGGTGGCGGCGGATCGCCACCCGCGGCCGGTCGGACACCTCCATCACCGCCGCGACCCGTGCTCCGAGCGGGCCACCGGCGGGAATCCGCAAGTTCCCCAAGGGGCGCCCGGCGTTGAACTCGCGCGATGTTTGCCCTTGGCGGGCGAACATCGCCGCGAGCATCTCGACCAGCTCGGCGTCGGTGTCGGCGACCGGATGCGGCCACCGTTCGATCGAGCCGTCCGCGAGTTCGAGGAAGACGTGGTCGCAGCCGTGCACGTGGATGTTCTCCACGTCCTCGCGCTCCAGCAGCTCCTCCAACGCGCCGAGCCCGGACAGCGCGGCCACCACCGCACGTGTCAACCGCCGTTCGTCGTCGACCGGCAGCGGCGCCTGGCCCGCGGCGGCGCGACGTTGCACCCAGGCCGTGACTTCCTCGGCGACGTAGGCGCGCATCCGGGCTTGCTGCTCGTCGACCGACAACGGCGAGTCCAGATGCGTTTCCCCGGCGGCAACCCGTTCCAGGCGGGCGGCGACCGACTCCCGGATCGCGCGCACGGCCTGCGGGTCCAGGAACCCGCCCGCCGCGCCGTCCTGCGGTCCTGTGGGCGCGGGCGGCGCTGCTGGCCCGGTCCCCGGGGCACCGGCGAACGGGGGCGACGGGTTGGCCGGACGGTGGAGGGGCGTAGGGCCGGTGGTGGGGCGGTAACCGTTGTGTGGCAACGTCATCGAGCACCTCCGGTGAGCACGCTCGGCGAGACCGGCGCAGCCGGTGTGCGCAGTTCCGCCGGGGTGTACTGGTGGTAGGTGCCATGCAAGCGGCGCGCCGCGCGGCGCACGCTGCGCAGCAACGGCGACCGGCGCGGCAGCGCGCCTGCGTCGGCGCCGTCGGAGAACACCGCTGCCGCCCGCGCATCCGCAGCCACCTGCACGCCCGCCTCCCGGCCCAGCGCCGCGCGGACTTCCCGGCTGCCCGCCGGAGTCGTGGCACACACCGCCAACCCGAGCCGCTGCGGCACGATCCGTTCGGCGAGTTCGGCCAGCAGCGGGCGCGCGGCCAGGATGTGCCGCTGGGTCGGGCGCACCGCCACCAACACCAAGTCGGCGGCCAGCAGCAGCGGCCACGGGGTGAGCGCGCTGTAGCGGCCGACGTCAACCAACGCGTCGGCCGGGTGACCGGAAGTGGTCTTGAACGCTGCCAGCGCGGCGGTCAACCTTGTCCACCCGGCGGTGCCGACCGCGGCGTGCTGGCCCGGCGCGCTCAACCCGGCCAGCAGCCCGACGTGCCGGGCCGCAGGCACCTGCTGCACATGGTCGAGCAGCGTGGCCGGGTCGCCCGCCGTGGCGTGCCGGGTCGCCGTGGCATGCGACAACACGCCGAGGTCGGTGCGGATCGTGCCGTCCACGACCCACTGGCCGAGCCAGCCTGCTGCGAGGTCGCCCCCGGCGGGGTCGCAGTCGGCCAGCAGCACCGGCGCGGGCCAGGAGGCCGCCAGCGCGGCCAGGGTCGTGGTCGCGCCGGGTGCTCCCTTGCCGGAGACGATCGTGATCATTGCCAACGTTCTCACCGTCCTTTGCAGACAGTCGGTGCTGCTAGGCGCCGGGTCCGAGTTGGACCAGGACCACCTGGCCCGCGGCGGCGCTGCTTGCGGCCTGCGCGGTGTCCGCGCCGACCAGGACATCGACGGTGACCGCGCCGGTGGAGTCCGGCGGGCCGACGCCGAGCACGCGCGCGCGGAACGGCCCGGCCGTGCTCGCCGTGGATTGGCTCGCGTCGGTTCCGGTGCCGCTCGCGACCGGGGTCACCTGGACCAGGTCGCCGGGCGCCAACCCGCGGGCGGGCAGGTGCCCCGGCTTCACCGGGAGTCCGACCAGGCGTTCGCCCGGCCCGGGAACCGGTTGCGCGGTGAGCTGGCCGGGCGCGAGCACGGTGCCCGCGGGCAGCGTCGAGCGCGCGACCTGGCCGACCACCCCGGCTCGGTCGCTGGCGGAGATGGAAGCCAGCCGCTGGTCCGGGACCGCCTTGGCCACGCCGAGATCACCTTCGCCGATCCGCTGGCCCCACCCGACGTCGCGGGTCAGCACCAACACGTCGACCCGCTCGTCCTGCCCCGCGATCAGCGCGTAGTTGCCGTACGCGACCACGGCGGCCAGCACGACCGCGAGGCCCAGCAGCCACCAGCGGCGCCGACGCGGCACCCGCGGGCCATCGCCCTCCTCGCCCTGGCCGGTGAGCCCCGAGTCGCCGCTGCGCGGCTGCGGCGGCCGGGAAAAAGACACAGCAGTACCCACTGGGGTAACTCCTTCCCCATTCCAGAAATGTTGTTGCCTTATTTCCGCAGAATGCGAGAAACGAATCTGTCGCAGAATGCGGTTGTCAAAGTCCTGTTCGTCAGTTCGCGCGCAGGGCCTGCACCTCGGCGACCGCGAACGTGGCCGCGGCCCGCGAACTCATCTGCGGGAAGTCCCCGCCGACCTCGGCCGTGCCGTCCGAGCCGACCCAGCTCACCGACCACTGGATCGCCCACTCCGCCGTGGCCTGGTCGTTCGGCTGCCCGACCGACGACCGGGTGTAGACGAACCCGCAATCCGGGCTCGCAGCGTGCAATCCGTACGAGCGGTCATACGGCGTGCCCGGACCCGAGCACGACATCGAGCCGCCGGTGCCGGAGTTGAAGGACATGCCCACCGGGGTCGCGGTCACCTCGGCCCAGACCGGACCCACCTGCACTCGCTGCACCGCCGGATGCCACACGCTCCGGTCGGTCCACACCCAGGTGTTCTCCCCGACGATCGTGGCGTCCCGCCCGTCCGGCAATCGCACATCGGGCGAGTGCCGCGGCACCGGCAGAGGAAGGCGAAGCTGCTCGAACGCCTGCGCCGCCAGCTCTGCCGGAGTCGGCAGTGGTGGAGCGGCCGGCGCCTCTGGCGCGGGCTCGGCCGGAAGAGGTGGCAGGCAGCGCATCCCGAACGCGCTCCCACCCGGGCGGCCGCCACCCGGTGCAGCGCCAACGCCGAACCCGCCGAGGAAACACCCGGGCGGGATTCCGCTCGGGGGCTCCGCGGTCCCACCAACACCGACTTGCCGATCCTGACCGGACTTCGACGGCGGGCCGCCGGGCCGGACCGGAGCCTGCCCCCGCTTCTCCAGCGCTTGCATGTCAATTTGCGGCGGCGCGTAGCGGCCCGACCGGTCGCCCGGTACCACGATGACCTGACCGTCGTCAGCGCTCGGCGGATCCTCTGCCATCGCTGGTGAAGGCGACACGGTCATCGATCCAGCAACTACTGACCCGGCGATCAAGGAGGTGATCAGCCCGCTTCTACGCCCCAGCATCAGCAGGTCCCGCCGGGAAACGAGATCTGGGCGACCTTCCACTTGCCGTCGCTGGTGTCGCGCTTCAACGATCCGGTGACCGGATCCCGTGGTACACCAACGGTTTTCCGGTCACCGGTCTTGGCGTCTGCTTGGCCGGTGCGGGAAGCATCCTGGCAATCGACCACCTTCGCGGTGTCGCCATTGACTTCGACCGACACGATGCGAACGGTGACATCGCCGTAGAGCTTGATGCCAGACTGCTTCTGCGAGCGCATCGCGTTGAGCGTCGTCGTGAGCTGGGGATCAGTCGCCACCGCGGCCACCGTGTCGTGCCAGGTGTCTTCCGGCTTGTCGTCGGCGTGCATAGTCTGAGGCCAGAACTGGGTGTAGGCGGCCTCGACCGCCTGCCGCTGGTCCTGCCCGGACGTACTCGGCGCCGAGGGGACCTGCGATGGAGCCGACAGGGCGGGTGACGACGTCGGTGCCGGAGCATCCCCACCGCTACAGCCCGCCACCAGCATGGGCGACAGAGCCGCACCTGCCAGGGCAACGAGCTGGGACCAACGACGGGTGCCGACGATCATCACGAGTACCTCCCCTGTGCGTCCGATATCGATGTCCGAGCTGACCTTCCTACCCCCGGCTGCGCGCGGCTAGCCAGCTACGCGAACAGCATGCTGACCAAGGCCCCGGCCAGCAGGGACGGCCCCGCGGGAAACTGCGAATTCATGCGTCTGGAGCAGACCGCGACCACGAGCGCGACCACTGCGGTGAGTCCGCTGGCCATCAGGAGTCCCCGCAGCAGCCCCTCCAAGCCGAACCAGCCCAGGTACAGCGCGAGCGCCCCGTACAGGGCGGTGTCCCCGCCTCCCGTGTGGTTGGGTGCCCACGCCTGCACCAGCGCGGCCAGTGCGAACACCACGACCGCCGCGCCGCAGGCGAAGCCGAGCTGCGCCCAACGCTCCTCGATCGCCGCGGCGCCGAGCAAGGCCACCATGCCTCCGCCCGCGAAGGCCGTCACGAGCGGAAACGGCAGTCGCCGACAACGCAAGTCGGTGAGCACGAGACCGCATCCGAGCGCGCAGGCCCAGGACCACGCGAGCCAGATCGGTGTCGTCCCGAACCGGAGCCACCCGACCCAACACAGCGCCGCGGTCACCGTCGACACCACGGCGAGCGTCACGGCGCGGGCGAGGCCCCGGGCCGTGAGCGGCGAGCCGACCGTCCGCTCCGCGAGCCTCAGCAACGCTGGCCCGGCCAGCAGACCTGCCGCTCCGAGTGCCCACGGCGCCATCGAGACCACGAGCACCTCCGGAGTGAGCGCAGGCGGGCCAGCGATCACCGAGAAGAAGTTCGGGGGCACCGACCCCCGACAGACCGGTGCCCCCAGATCCGCCGTGCCGGGCCGGAGCCTGCTGGACCGCCTCGGGGAGCGGCCCATGAATCGGAGCCGCAAGTCCGGCTAGTTCCGCCGCCGATCTTGGAAACCTCGACATAACCCCACCTCCCAGCGCGCTGACCTGCGGTTGTAATCGATTACCCCACATGTACGCGGTCTGGCTAGCAACTTCCAGCCCCATCCCGTTCACCGACGCGGCGGTCAACGGGAAATTCCACCCATTTGGAGCAACTTCGGTCACAGAGAGCAGTCAAGTTACCGGCAAGTGGACTAGGCTCGTGCGCTTTCCGTTACTTCGACGCTCGGCGGCGGCCCGCGGAGCGAATCTTCCCCGCGCGGCGGTGTCGCGGGGAGCCGTCGGCATTCTCGAACAGCTCGGCGTGGCGGCGCAGCCACGCCTGCATGCTCTCCAGAACGGGCAGCAACTCGGCGCCAGCGTCGGTCAGTCCGTACTCGACCGAGCGATCCCAACCCTCGGAGAGGGTGGTCTTGTACACCAAGCCCTCCTCGGTGAGCACGCGCAGCGCCTCGGTGATCCGGCTTGGGCTGAGGGTTGCTTTCGTGCCGTTCCAGCGATCGCGGAACGGCCACTCGGCAGCCATCCGCGCGAGGTCGCGTGGGCGGCGAGGACCGTCTCGCAACAGCGCGAGCACCGCCAGATCCCAGTTGCTGTGGAACAGCTTGCCTATGTTGTACGTGTCGACCGCCAGCGTCCAGTCGTTCGCGCGCATCAGCCCTCCCCTGATTGCCCGCCAACGCCGGATTCCAAGCCGTCAGCGGGACCGCGGTGACCGCGTCGAACACCAAGGTCGTTGGTGTTCGGCAACCCCCACGCCTGGTCGCATCGCACGTTCCCCTTAACGTGCGGAGACAGGTGAACCATCCACGCTACCGGCGTCGGTCACAAACCCGCATCATCATCTTGTGTGTCCGAATCCTACAGACGAGGCCGACAAAATGACCTCGCGTTAACGCTCAGTAGTTGATCTGGGAGAGGGTGTGTGAGCCGCGCTGAGGTCAGTCTTCGCCGCCGTTGGGCGCAGAATCGAGCCGGGGAGGCCACCATGCTTCATCACGGAGCGTTCCTACCGGAAGCCGCCGCCGCACCAGCGGCGGGTAGAGGTCGGCGGCTTCGATGTCATCCCATCGGATCCACACGGCTTCCCACAGGTCGCTGCGGCTGGCGACCTCGACGTCGTCGGTGCCGACCAGCGAGGTGTCGAACACCAGGTTGATGTGGTTGCCCTCGGGCCGCGGTTCGTCCTCGATCGCGGTGTGGAAGGCGAGGTCGCCGACCTCGGCACCCAGTACTTCACGCAGACGCGCGCGCAGGCCGCCGCAGACGGTCTCCCCGGAATGGATCGCGCCGCCGGGCAGCATGTGCCACCGTTGCTCACGATGCCGCAGCGTCAGCAGGAACTCTTCACCGAGCAGGCGAGCGATCACTGCATGCACGGAGACCGCCGTCGTCAACTCCGCAGTCGGCCCGGCAGCGCCTCGACCCTCACTCATCTCGCGCACCTCGCTCGTCGTAGCCGTCGGAGGTCACCCGGTTCCGCCGCCTCCGCTCGCCGACCCACGCCGTGCGGACCCCTGACTTCGATGTCGTGCTCCGCACGACAACACCCCCTTGACACGACCACGAAGCGTTTCCGATCGGACAACTGCGGCTCGCGCCGTCACCCGTCTGGGCGCACGTCCTACCAGGTCTGTACGCCCGTGTCGAACCTGCCTTACCCACCGTGAAGCGGTGAACGGTGAAGGCATATCCTGCTCTGCTCGCCATCCAAGCTGGATGCTGCGGGTCCCCTCCGACGGGCAACTCGCGGCAGCGACGAGGTGACGCGGTAATCACCGGGGCGCATAGCGCAACCGCCGAGCCATTCGTCAGGATGACGGCATGGCTCGTTTGCTGGTGCTCGGCGGCTCCTGGTTCCTCGGCCGCGCCGTCGTTGAAGAAGCTCTCGCCCGCGGCTGGGAGGTCACTACCTTCCGGCGTGGCCAGACCGGACACGACGTGGCTGGCGTGACCCCCATTCGCGGTGACCGCACGAACCCCGATGATCTCGCCCGGCTGGCCGCTGGCGGCCCGTGGGACGCGGTGGTGGACACCAGTAGCTTCGTTCCGCGCGAGACGCTCGCGGTGGCGAAGGCCCTCGACCCGGTGGTCGGCCGATATGTGCTGATCTCCACCGTGTCGGTGTACGAGGGGTGGCCGGTAGAACCCCTGACCGAGGAGTCGAGGGTGCTCGACTGTCCGAGCACCGCCGGCCCGGACTTCGGCTTCGACGGCAACCCCGGACCTTCGATCTACGGCTTCACCAAGGCAGGATGCGAACGCGCCGTCACCGAGGTGTTCGGTCATGACCGCGCTGTGCTGCTGCGGCCCGGCGTCATCCTCGGCCCCTACGAGTACGTCGGCCGTCTGCCCTGGTGGCTCCACCGCGTCGCACGCGGAGGCCGGGTTCTCGCTCCCGGCCAACCGCACCGGAGCATCCAGCCCGTGGACGTCCGCGACGTCGCTACGTTCGCCCTGCACACCGCCACCGCCGACGGACCGGTCGGCACGTTCAACGTGACCGCCAGCGGGCGCGAGACGATGAGCGACTTCCTCACGGCATGCCAGCAGACGACCGGCTCGAACGCGACGTTCACCTGGATCACCGACGAGGAATGGCTCGTCGCCCAGGGAGTCGCGCAGTGGACCGAGCTGCCGCTGTGGCGCACCTACCGCGGCGCCTGGGCCGTCGACTCCGTCAAGGCACGCGACGCTGGCCTGATCACCCGGCCGCTCCTCGACACCGCGACCGACACCTGGGCGTGGCTGCGCAACGGCGGAGATGCCGTCGCACACGAACGCGCGAGCGAGCAAGGAATCGCGCCGGACAAGGAGCACGCGATCCTCGGCACCTGGGACGCGCGCGAACGCGATCGTTGCGGCAGCCAATGAGCGTGCTACTCGGGCGGGTGACCGCTTAGTTCCCGGACGGCAGGGCCGGGCGGGCGGTCACCCGGGCGAGGCTGGCGGCAGTGAAGTCCTCGATCGCCTCGCCGATATGCCCGGCCTCGACCGCGCCGCGGTAGCGGGTGGTCCCGAGCAGACGGCCGAGACCATGCAGCCGCTGCGCGATCGCCTCGGTTCGGCGAGCTGGCTCGAGTTCGAACACCGGCCCCAGCGCGTCCTGGGCACCGGCCAGGTCGCCGTGCAACGTCCTGGCCGTGGCCAGGTCAACACGAGCGCCCAGCGCACCGGCGCCCCACCGTTCCTCCTCGGGCATCTGGTTGAACAGCGCGAGTGCGCGGCTGGCTTCGGATTCAGCCCGCTGGCCGTCGCCGAGCGCGACGAAGGCCGCGCCACCGCACAACGCGGCACGCGAACGGTCGAAGGCCAGCTCGCCGCCGATCTCGTCCAGGAAGCTGTCCTCGCCCGCCCGGTCGAGCTCGGTCGCCGCGGAATCGAGTTCGGCCTGGGCCTCGTCACGAGCACCGATCAGGGCGAGCGCGCGGGCGTGCACGCTGTGCAGGCGAACCCGCGCCGTCCCGGCCGGGGCGGTCTCCAACGCGCCCTCGGCGATGGACACCGCCCGGCGCGGGCGGCACCACAACGCGACGGTGACCTGCAACGCGCGCGCCCACGCCCGCAGTGAGGGGTGATCGATGACGTTGCCGTAGGTATGGGCGGCCCGCGCCTGTTCCTCGGCCACGTCGGCATGTCCGAGATCCCAGGACACCGACGACAGCAGCCCGCACACCTGTCCGGCGAGCAAGTACAGTTCCGCCTGCTGGCGCGGCTTGTGGGTCCGGTCGAGCTGGTCGTAGACGGTGTCGCGCAGTTGCACCAGGTCGGTCAGCATCTTCAGGGGCGGGGTGACGTAGTACGCGCGGGCGGCACGCCCGGCTGCCGCGTGCAGGTGCTCCAGCGCGGTTGGGTCGATGGCCGAGGACGACTCGATGGCGTGCTCGGCGGACTGGCGAGCGGCGTTCACGATCAGATCCTGTTCACTCCGAGGGGACTTGCGGTGCGAGGCAACCTCGGCCTTCGGCGGACCGAGTAGCTCCTCCACAGGTTCGTCGAACCAGCTCTCCAGCACACGGCACGATTCCGCCCGCGGGGTACCGGGATCGCCCCGGAGCCACCGCTTCGCCGTCCGCTCGGACGTATGCGCGTGAATCCCGGCTTCCTTGGCGTGCTCGGGAAACTCACGCACGAAGTCACCCAGCGAAAGGTGACGCGCGAACAGCAGTTGCTCCAGCCGCGTACGTGGTGTTCTGTCGACCATCCCGTGCCTCCTGCCCGTCACCGTAACCAGCAACCATCGCTCGCGCGCGCAACAAGCGCCAGTGGCCTCGATCTGGCCCCAAATGGCCCTTGTTTGGCCCGGGACCGCTCTGGAAGGACCGCGGTGTCAAGGGGGAAGGGCGGTGCCGGTCACCTGAACCGACGCGTCATCGCCTCACGTCACTGAGACGACTGCTCAATCCGTTCGAAGATGTCCGCATCGGTTTCGCGCTGCCATTCCGGGAGTTCTGACCAGTCGGCTACGTAGGCTGGCTTCGGCTCCGGGATGTGCTTGTAGATCTGCGCAGTCCAGCAGGTGGCGACGAAGCGTCCCTTCTGCTCGCGGGTGAGCTTCGCCGTGTGCCCGTTGCTCAATTCCACGAAGGCTCGAACTTGTTCGTACACTGCCGCGGCGCTGTGCCGTTCCCAGTCCGGTGTCTCCTCCCACGGCGCGACGTAACTCGGCTTGGGCTCGCCGGGGTAGTGCCGCTTGACACCGGCGATCCAGGCTTCGCGGAAGATGCGGCCGGGCTCAGAAGACACGGGCAGGCTCCTCATACGTTGATCAGTTAGCGGTGGTGGTCAAGTTGGTGATCTGACGGTCAAGGTGGCGCACGTGACGGTCGGCGAGCATCGGCTTGAGCTGGGGCTGCAAGAGGCTCAACTTGCGGCCAACGTAGCCGGTTGAACCGGTTTGTCGAGCGGCATCGACCGCCGCGCCGCCGTAGAGCACCGTTTGTTCGGCGTCGTTTCGTTGTGCGCCAACCGCCGCGAGATCGGCCAGGACACCGCCACGGCGCCGCACGGACAAACGCTGGCGCAGCGCCTCGTTGAGCGATGGCTCCGCCAGCTCCGGACGGCCAAGCTCGACAAAACAACTGCCACGTTCCTCGTCCAACCGCGAGTCGGTGAAACGAAGCCAACCGGTTGCTGCGGGCGAATCCAGTTCGGTGACGAGTGCGGCCGTCTCCAGGGCACGCTGGCACTGGACCGCGTCGCCGAGACCGGCGAAGGTCTGCGCCTGGACCGCCGCGACCCAATGCCGCGTCGGCAGAGCAGTGTCGCCGCGGCGCGCCAGATCGGCTGCGCCGTCAAGCAGCGGGGCGGCTTGGTCGAATCGGCGTTCGTAAACACCGATGAAGGCATGCCTGGTCATGGCGCACGCCCACAGGTCGGGAGCGTCGGCTTCCTTGCTGGCGCTGGCGGCCAGGGCGTAGCACTGCGCGGCTTCGCTGTAGCAATCGGCGTCGAAGAGGATCTCGCCGCACAACTGGAAGAGGTCTCCGGCCAACGTGCACAGCCGTTGGTGGGTGGATGCTGGCTGCGATCGCTGTAGATGTCCCGTCAGCACGTCGAGCTGGCGGCGGACCATCGGCAAGGCTTGCAGTTTCGAGGGTGACCGCGCGAACTCGTGCCAGAGGCGGCCGTTCAGTCGGCCGTATTCGTCCAGGGTCGCGGTGCCGACGCTGCCGCCACGGTCGGCTGCGGTCAGCCTGTCGATATCCAGATCGCTTGACGACGGTAGCGCCAGAAGCGACCCGGCCAGGCTCATCACCCGGAGCAGTTCGCGTCGATTCACAGCATCACCAACGGGAGACGGAGCAGCAGGCTGAATAGTTGCGGCCGGTGCAGGCTCGGCGGCTGCGTCCGCGGGTAGCTTGAACCACAACAGTCGAGCGGGGACTCGGAGAACACGCGCCCACTGTATGAGCTTGGCGAGGTCCTGCGTTGGCGGACCGTTCTCGATGCGGCTGAGTTGTGTTTGGTTCAGGCCAACCCATGCGGCGACGGTGCCTTGCGACAAGGGCCGACCATGCCACGGATGGGTTCGGTACGCCTGGATGACACGGCCGATGTGCCAACCGTCCAGAGCGTCCTGCATCCGGTCGGTCTCCCAGAACTCCGGCGGGACGACGGGCGGCTCGGCCAGGGCCGCCCGTGCCTGCTTCTGGCAGGCAGCACACGCCGTCCCGCCGTTGTCCGCGGCTAGGCGAGTACCGCAACGGCAATACCGGTGTCCGCCGTGTTTTCCCATGTCAGAGGCGCCTTACTCCGTGTAGCGATGACGTCGTATCGCAGCGTAGCCAACCTTATGCGTTCGTGGGAATCCCGGATATGCGCCGGATGCATACCGGCCAAGCGGAACACGTCATCCCAGGTCAGCGGCGCTTCCGTCACGGTGAGAAGCGGCGCACGAACGGGTGGCCCCCAACCGGCCGGTAATGGCCCCGGTTTGGCCTGCGAATGCGCCCCTGCTTCACCCGATGGTCATCAACGGCACGAACACGAACGCACACGGACGGGAGGCGCCATGCGGGCAAGCAACCGGAAAGACGAAAGCTCGGCCGGCGACCTTCGTCCGGGGCCGCGCGTACAGCACGCCATCTGGGTGACCTGCCAGGACGACGGGCTGGATCACCTTGTCTACGACGATGACATGGGGCGGGCGATCTGCTCGGCCGAGGCCGTGGGCTTCCGCGCGCTGTGCGGCCGGATGATCCTTCCCGCACCGATGGTGTGCCCGCCGTTCCCGATGTGTCCGGGATGCGTGGCCCAGCGGGATCGCGCCTGCCGCAGCCAGCGGCCGGGGCGCGGGGCGCGCGGTTCTCGGGCGGCGCGGCACCGTTCGCCTGGCTTCGTGCGCAGGCTCCTGCATGGTCTCCATGACTCCCTGGCCAGTTCTTCGTCCGCGGGGCGGCACGCTTCGTCCGGCGGACGGAACTCCGAGCGGGCTGGCCAGGATCTGCCCGCGGCGGGGCCGGGGAGCGTCTGCCCCCGACCCCGCCGCGTACCAACCGCTGATCCGGGCGCTGTGCTTCTGGCGAACCGCTCGGAGGGCGACCTGAAGAGCAGCCTCGCCGTGGCTGAGCAGTTCTGTCGGCAGCGGCGGCCACGCGACAACGACCCCGACCACCGCTGGCGGCGCACAACGAGGTGCGCAGGCGTGGCGCCAGCAGCGCACGGCACGAGCAGGACTGATCACCTGCCTGGCGAGAGCGCTCCTCGCCACCGTGCGTCTTCCCAGGCGTGGGCGAGCGCGCGGCATCGATCCCCCGACTCGCCGTCAGCCCACGCCGGGGGCCGCGCGGTCCACCCGCCCGCCGCGCGGCCCTCAGCCCCGCGGAATCGGAGGGCTGCGTAATGCGCGTTCTGACGCAACCAACGACGTGGGCGCTCGACCGCCACTACGACGACCTCGCGCACTTGCAGGAGACATGCGACGGCCAGCCGCGGTTGATCACTTCCTTCGACGGCCCGGTGCCGGTGGCCGCCTGCGGTGCGTGGCTCCGAGACGGAGAAGCGCCGTCCGGCACTGCCCGCCGGTGTCCGCAATGTACGGAGATTGACCGAGCGATCGGAGGGCTGGCTGTCTAATGCTTTTGTCAAGCGGCAGGGGTGACTGTGGTGTGGTTGGCCTGGTACGGCTGGCGGGTGCGCAGGATCGCGTAGAGAACCGTCACGCGGCGGCGTGCGAGTGCGATGAGGGCTTGTTGGTGTCGTTTGCCTTCGGCTCGTTTGCGCGCGTAGAACGCCTTGCTGGCCGGGTCGGCTTGGATAGCGCAGAACGCGGAGTGGTAGAAGACGCGTTTGAGGTTCTTGCCGCCGCCGGTGGCTCTGCGCAGGTAGTGCATCTTCCCGGACTGTTGCAGCACAGGAGCCAGGCCCGAGGCGGCAGCGAGCGCGTCAGCGCCGGCGAATCGGGCCAGGTCGCCTGCTTCGGCCAGGAATTCGGCGGTGAGGGTGGCCCCCATTCCGGGCAGGCTCCGGACGAGGGCCGCGTCAGGGTGCTGGTCAAGAACCTCGGCGATCTCGGAATCCACGGCGGACAGACGAGCGCGCGTGGTGAGCGCATCGTTGGCCAGCTCGCGCACGAACTGCGCGGTGCGGGTTTCGCCGGGCACCCGCACGCGTTGGTGTCCGGCGGCCTCGAGCGCGGCAGCGGCAAGTCGGTCGGCGCGGTCGCTGCGGACCCCGTTGCGGTGCAGGTAGGCGGTGATCCGGGCTCGTCCGGCCCGGCGGATCTCGGCCGGTGTGGTGTAGCGCGTCAGCAGGCGCAGGTCCCCGAGGTTGGTCAGGTCCAGAGCTCGCTCCAGGCCGGGGAAGATGCCGGTCAGCATGTCGCGTGTCCGGTTGATGCGGCGGGTTTGCTCGGTCACCAGGTCGCTGCGGCGCGAGACCAGCAGGCGCAGGTCGAGGGTCAGCTCGTCGTCGCCGGTGACCGGCCGCCAGTCCTCGCGCAGCCGCAGCTGGTCGGCGATGACCCGGGCGTCGCGGGGGTCGGATTTGTGCTCGCCGCCGCGGGTGCCGTGGCGGGAGCGGTTCACGGTCAGGCCGGGCACGTGCACCAAGCGGTGTTCGGTGTCCAGCAGCATCGCGGTGACCAGGCCCGCGATTCCGCCCAGCACGTCGATGCCCACTGTCGCCGGACCGTGCTCGGCGGCGGCCTGGGCGAGCTCGGCAATGAACTCGCCGATGGCGTCGGGCGCATTGTCCACTCGCCGCGATACAAGCTCCCGCCCGGTTTCAGCCACAACGATTGCGGCCCAATGGAATTCCTTGGCGATGTCGATGCCCGCCACCAGAGTCACGGCTCCTCCGGTCCTTCAGCGAACGGCTTGGCGCGGCAACCTCATTCCGCCGTCAACGCCCTACATAGCGATGGTCCGCAGCGCCTAATCAGCGGTCAGAACAAGGTGGCGGGACCGGTGGCGGAGCCACCTGAGCCATCGGGGAGCAGCGTGATGAAAGCCATGCCGATCCCGCCCGCGCCCACCGATCATTCCGGACGACCGGCGGCACGTCATGAAGGTAGGGCGTGATGACGCTCCGCGGTTCGTCGCCTGTGCTGAATCCCGGCGGCCAGCCCGCCGGACTCCTGCGTGATCTTGCCGAGTCCGACATCGCCCGCTGGCAGGTTCTCCGCCGCGCGGATCGTGGCCGCCTGTCGCTGCACGGTGATCTCGTGGTGGATGAGGGACGCCCGTTGCCGTCCTACCTCAACCCCACCCCGCATGGCCTCATCGACAAGGGCTTGCTGGCGGTGGCGCCGCACCACTTCCCGAACGGCGGCATCAGCGTTCGTGTCGAGCTGACCGACGCTGGCCGCGCGACGCTGGCGCGCCTGACTTCTGAACGGCAATACGGAATCCGGCGAAATGCGCGATCGAGTTCCGTCTCGACTGATCTCTGTCATCGAGTGAAGGAGTCCTCCATGTGGGAATGGACATTGGTCATTCTCTGCGCGGTGGTGTTCGTGATCCGGGTTGGGTATCTCCTCTTCGACCGCCCCAGCCCGTTGGGCACCGATGCGCAGCAGCGTGAGCGGGCTCGGAAATGACCGCGCCGGTACTCGCGCCGGAGAAAGGGGGCGACCAGCCCCCGGATCCCGGGGACTTTCGTCCGGTCGACCTCGAAACCCTGGAGCGCCTGCTGGCCGGGCTGCAAGCCTGGGAGCCGCCGCCGCGGTCACCTCGGGACGGCGACCGCCGACGGGACGATCCAGGTAGCACTATCCATTGGTATCCCGGGTATTTCACTGCTTCGCTGCACGCGGTCGAGCTGACTTCTGCGCCGCCATTGGTGTTTCGGGGCTTGCGGATCCGGTGGGCGGTGTGCAGTGCGCCCGCGACCGTGATCCAGGTACCGGAAGGCAAGGACCGCTGCGAGGCGTGCCAGGCAATTCTTCGCAAACGTGGACTCTTCGTCGAAACCAGCGGAACTCCGAGGAAGCCTGCCGACTAACGCAATCTTCGCGTTCTCCGGAATGCGAATGGAGAACCATTCATGACAGGAAAGGGAAGGGGGTGATTTCGGTGACCGCAGCTCTGATGGAAGCACCGCAGGTGTTCGAGTTGGACGTACAGGTGGAGACCGATCGGGTCCGGCCGGAGGCGATGGCCTGCCAGACCGACGACGGGTGTGGCTCGACCTGCGAGATCTCGGCTTGTCACTCGCAGAAGTGATACCAGCGGGCGGGCCAGCGTTCCCGACACCTGGCCCGCCCGCTGCCGCTGGTGTTTCCGTAATTGATCCTTGGAGGTGCGGGCAATGCCCACGGTGGACTACCGCCATTGCGGTACCGGGTTGCTGCGCGCGTCGGCGCAGCGCCTCGCTCCGTCGCGGTGGCCGGTGTTGTCCAACGACCTCGATTGCCGGGCGTGGCTGGATGAGGTCTGGCCGACGGTGGCCGCGGCGGTGACCCATGCCAGCCCGGTGCTCGCTTCTGAGGTCGCGGAGATTCTGCGGGGACATCAACGCTCGACGCGCGAGGTGCGGCGGACGACGGAGGCGCTGCTGCGGTACGTGCTGCGGTTCGGCCGCTCCACCCCGTTCGGTCTGTTCGCCGGAGTCGGGCCGGTCACAATCGGCGGCGACACCGAAGTGCGCGTCGGTGACCGACATCGCGTGGTGGTCCGCCCCGACAACCGGTGGCTGCGGCAAGTGATCCAGCGCCTGGAAGCGTGCCCGGAACTGTTGGCGCGGCTGGAAGTGGTGTTCCACGACGCCGTCGAAGAGTGCGGCGACCGGCTCGCGCTCGCCGAAGCAGAAGTGGTGAGCATCCGGTACACGACTGCAGTCGCCTCCGTGCGCCGCCTCGCAGCCACCCCGGTCCTTTTCCCGGTGTTGGTCGAGGCGCTGACGGCCGAGTACCCGGGGGCCGGTGATCCCACCGCGATGCTGCTGTCCTTAGTGGAGCGCCGTTTTCTGGTGACCAGCCTGCGGGCACCGGGCGCGGTCAGTGACCCGTTGGGTTACCTTGCCGATTCCCTGCAGGCACTCGATTTTGACGACGTACCGGTCTCGACGTTCGCGGCCGAGGTGATCGAGATCCGCCGCGCGATCGACGCACTCAACCAGGATTCTCACGAGCAGGCGCGGGCGCGGCTGGCCGAGCGGATGCACGCGCTCGTTCCCGCGCCCCGCGGGCCGTTGTCGCTCGATCTTCGGCTCGATGCCGACGTCCGCCTGCCGCAGCGGGTGGTGCGGGAGATCGAACGCACCGCTGGGTTGCTGGCGCGGCTGGTGCGCGAGCACACCGGAAGCCGGGCTTTTCGGGACTACTTCACCGCGTTCTGCGACCGGTACGGCATCGGAACCCTCGTCCCGGTGCGCACGGTGGTGGACTCCGCGGCGGGGCTGGGGTGGCCGCGCGACTACCCGTCCAGCCCGGCGGCCAGCGGGCGGCACGTGTTCTCCGAGCGCGACCGCCTGCTGCTGTCCTGGATCACGGAGGCGATAGCCCGGGGCGAGCGCGAAGTCGAGCTGGACGACGCCGCGGTGGAGGCGCTGGCCGCCGCGGGTGGTGACCCCGACGCGATTCCGCCGCACGTCGACCTCGGTGCGCGCATCCACGCTGCGAGCGTGGCCGCGTTGGAGCGTGGCGAGTACCGGTTCACCGTGGCGCCGGGCCGGGTCGCGGGCACGCTGTCGGCGCGGTTGAGCCCGCTGGTGCCCGAGGCCGGGCTGGCGGCGGTGTTCTCCGCACTGCCGACGATCGCCGAGGGCGCGCTCGCCGTGCAGATGTCGTTCACGCCGCCGTACCCGAGCGCGGAGAACGTCGCCCGCCTTCCGCGGTTCACGCCGGAGGTCGTTTCGGTCGGCGAACACCACCGGGACTCCGAGGGCGTGATCGGGATCGACGACTTGGCGATCACGGCGACTCGCCGCCGCCTGCACCTGGTCAGTCTGTCCCGGCGTCGGGTGATCGAGCCGATGGTGCTGCACGCGCTCGCGGTGAAGCAGCAACCGCCTCTGGCGCGGCTGCTCGGGGAACTGTCTCGGGCGGTGGACAGCGGCTGGATCGGCTTCGACTGGGGGCCGACCGCGGCGGAGTTGCCGTTTCGGCCGCGGCTGCGGTACCGGCGCGCCATCCTGTCTCCGGCCCGCTGGCGGCTCGCCCGCGAAGCCCTGCCCGCCGACCCGGCGGGCTGGAAGGACGCGCTGGAGCGGTGGCGTGTGACGTGGCGCTGCCCGGACCGCGTCGAGCTGCGCGACTTCGACCAGCAGCTCCCGCTGAACCTGACGGTGCCCGCGCACCGGGAGGTGCTCTTCCACCACCTGCGCCAGAACGACGAGGCCGTCCTGGTCGAGGCGCCCGAGCCGGAGGCCGACGGCTGGCTCGACGGCCACCCGCACCTCGTCGTCCTGCCGCTGGTCTCCCGGAAGGCGCCCGAGCCCGCCCCGCGGGTGCAATCCCTTCCGGTTCTCGGCCGCGAGCACGGGCATCCGCCCGCTTCGCCGCGATCGGGCTGGCTGTACGCGAAGCTGTACCTGGCGGAGTACCGGATGGACCCCCTGCTGGTGCACGAGCTGCCGGAGCTGTTGGCCGAACTGGGCGAGCGGGACTGGTGGTTCGTGCGCTACCCACAAGCCCGCGAAGGCGACGAACCCGACCACCTGCGCCTGCGCGTGCGCACTGATGGCGACGCCGACAAAGTCCTGGCCACGGTCACCACATGGGCCGAGCGGCTGCGCACCAACGGGCTGCTCAGCCGCTGGGGCTTCGACACCTACTACCCAGAGACCGGTCGCTACCGAGCCATCGACGAGGCCGAGACCGTGTTCGCCACCGACTCGCGCTACGTCCTCGCCCGGCTCACCCACCAGACTGCCGCGGGGCCGTCGCCGGTGGCGGCCACGGGCCTGTCGATGTTCGATCTCGCCGCCGCATTCCTCGGCGACCACCAGCGCGCCGCCGACTGGCTGCCCCGGCAGGTGCCCCCGGCGGTGCCCGACCGCGGCGACGTCGACCAGGTGACCCGCCTGGTCCGTACCCGGGCATGGCCGGGCGCCGCGGAATCGGTCGAGGTCACCTCGGCGCTGGACGCTCGCGCCGAGGCGGTGCGCCGGTACCGGCACGCGCTGCCCGCCGACGCCGATCTGGACGCCTGCCTCCATGCTCTGCTGCACATGCACCACAACCGCGCCCTCGGCGTCAACCGAGACCGGGAAGCCATCTGCTTGCGGCTCGCGCGGCAGGCCGCCGCAACCTGGCGCAGCACCTCCAGGAGGCAGCCGTGACCGCACAATCGCTGGCCGACGGCCCCGCCGGACAGGCGCTGCTGGCCCTGGAACGCGGCCAGGACGCCCACCGCTGGCTGGCCGCCCTGGTGGCCGAACCAGTGATGGCCCACCCCGAGGAGGCGAGCCTGTTCGAGGGCGCACCCGCGATCGCGTTCACCCTCGTCGCCACCGACCAACGGCGGGCGCTATCCGTACTCGATGACCACGTCGAGAAGATCACCAGGTCCCGACTTGAGGCCGCCTACCAGCGCATGGGCCGCGGCGAGCTGGCCGACAAGCGCGAGTTCGACCTCATCGGCGGCCTGACCGGGCTGGGTGCGTACCTGCTGCGCTGCGGCACCGCCGACGAGCTGCTGCGCGAGGTGCTGCGTTACCTGGTGCGCCTGACCCAGCCGCACCCGGACGGGCGGCCCGGCTGGTGGGCCGCCCACGGCCCCACCGGTCCCGGCCCGGCCTGGCAGACGGGGCACGGCAACCTGGGCATGGCCCACGGCATCGCCGGGCCGCTGACGCTGCTGGCGCTCGCGCTGCGCCGCGGCATCGTCGTGTCCGGGCAGACCGCGGCCATTGACCGGATCTGCCGGTGGCTGGATCGCTGGCGCTGCGGTGTGCCGCCGCGGGCGTGGTGGCCCGAGGCCATCAGCCAGGCCGATCACGCGCGCGGCGCTGTGCACCAACCCGGCCCGTCGAGGCCGAGCTGGTGCTATGGCACGCCCGGCATCGCCCGCGCGCAACAAGTCGCCGGCCTCGTACTCGGCGACCGAGCCCGGCGACGGTGCGCCGAGAACATCCTGGCCTGGTGCCTGGGCGATGAGCAGCAGCTCGCCCGGCTCGGTGACGTGTCGCTGTGCCACGGCTGGGCCGGGGTTGTGCACACTGCCTGGCGCGCCAGCCGCCACAACGACCAGCTCGCCGCCACGCTCCCACGCCTGCTCAACAGGCTCGCCGTCAACCTGGCACGCCAGCCTCCGGACGGGCGCGGGCTGCTCACCGGCACCGCGGGGGTCATGCTGGCCCAGCGCGCCGCCCGCACGAACACGCCACCGGTCACGCAGTGGGACACCTGCCTGCTGCTCCACGAATGAAAGGAAGCGATGAACAACACCACCGACACCACCGCCAGCTCACCGGAGGCCCTGCGCGAGACCATGCTCGCCAAGGTCCAGCAGAAGGGCTACGCGAAGCGCCCCGAGGTGGCACGGGTGCTGCGTGAGGTGCCGCGGCACGAGTTCGTGCCCGAGGCCGACCTGGACGCCGCGCACAACCCCTGGCAGGCGGTGATCACCCACCGCTTCGCCGACGGCACCTCGCTTTCCTGCGCCTCCGCGCCGTTCGTCGTCGCGATGATGCTCGACCAGCTCGCCGTCGAACCCGGCAACAAGATCCTCGAGATCGGTGCTGGGACGGGATACAACGCCAGCCTGTTGGCCGAACTGACCGGCCAGGACAGCAACGTGGTCACCATCGACATCGACCCCGACGTGACCGAGCAGGCCACGCGCAACCTGGCCGCCGCCGGGTACGGCGGCGTGCAGGTGGTCACCGGCGACGGCGCGCTCGGTGTCCCCGAACATGGCCCGTACGACCGGCTGATCGCCACCGTGTCCCCGTGGGACATTCCCTGGGCATGGTGGCGGCAGCTCGCCCCCGGCGCCCGGGTGGTGCTGCCGCTACGGTGGCGCGGCCAGGCCCGTTCGGTGGCATTCACTTACCGGGATGGGCGGCTGGTCTCCGACTCGATCGAACTGTGCGGCTTCGTTTACCTCGTCGGCGAGGACGAAGGCGAACAGGCCGCGCCGATCACCTCTGACGAGACCATCCTGCTGCACTGGGACCGCGACCAGCCCTTCGACCTCAACGCCCTGCACGGAGTGCTCGATCGGCCGCGTGCCAGCGAATGGTCCGGGGTCACCATCGCGGGCGACGAGCCCCACGACGGGGTGTGGCTGCGGCTGACCGTCACCGACCCGCGCGTGTGCCGCCTCAACGTCTCCGCCGACACCAAGCCCGCGGTCTGCGACCCGATCTCGCCCGGTCGCGCACCCGCACTCGTGGAAGGGAGTTCGCTGGCCTACCTCACCTCCCGCCGCCGCGAGGACGGCGACACCACCCGGTGGGAGCTGGGCGCCACCGGGCACGGCCCCGCCGCGACCGAACTCGCCCGCCACCTCTGCGACGAGATCCGCGCCTGGTCGGTGCACCGCGACGAACGCAAGCCCACGCTCGTGGCTTACCCCGCCGACACCCCGGACAGCGAGCTGCCCGGCCCGGTGATCGACAAGACCCACAGCAGGCTCGTCCTCACCTACGAAACCGAGTAACCAGCTCGGCGGGGAGCAGATGATGACCAGGAAGCCCGAACCGCTGACCGAGCAGGCAGTCGATGCCTTCGAGACCGAGTTAATCCAGGCGTTCCGTCGTGCCGTCCGCACCCGGGATCTTCGACCGGTCATCGAACTCGCCGACTCTCTGGTCGCCAGCGGGGCCACCGTGCGCTCCCGCGGTGGCTTGCTCGGGCTCTTCTGGTTCCAAACCTCAATGCTGGACAAATTCCGGGTCGACCGGGGTTCGGCGAGCAGTTACGGGATGCTCGGTCTCCAGCTCGTGAACGAAGGCTGGTGCACCGACGCGGACATGGAGAACGGCATCTCCGAGTATCTCTTCCACCTGGGACTCCGCCGAGGATCTCTGCCCGACACGCTGTATGACCTCATGCTGGAAAACGGGAGGCGCCGAAAGAACTTTCTCCGAGCGATCCACGCAGCAAACATCACGAGAGTGGAAAACGAAAACTAACCCCGCGTGCGCCTATCATCAAGGCGGGGAGATTCCATCAAGATATGGCCGAGAATCACACGGGGACTAAGGGATGTCTCGTAACTCGTGGTGTTGTTGGTGGGGCTGGTGTTGTGGTCAGTCGGTGAGGAGGATGTTGTGCAGATGCGCGATGCCGGACACGGTGTCGGCGAGTGTGCTGGCGGCGCGGCGGTAGTCGCGCAAGATCTTGAAGTTCTTCATCCGGGACAGAACGTGCTCGACGCGGGCGCGGATCGTGCGGTGCGTGGCGTTGAGGTCTTCCTTCCAGTCCGGCAGCTCGCTGCCATCGCGGGGTTTGCGGTAGGGCATGACCACCTCGGGATTGCCTTGGTAACCACCATCGGCCATGACCGGCCGGCCGGCGAGTGCCTCCGCGATGCCGGAGTCGCGGTACACGGTGCAGTCGTTGCGGCTGCCCGGCCGCGGGTCACCGGTGGCGATCACCAATCGGGTCCCGGCATCGATCGCGACCTGCACGTTGGTCGAATATCGGTAGTTCTTCGACGGGGTCGCCAGCCGATGATCCCGCGTGGGCACCAGGGTGCCGTCCACGATCGCGACCGCATCCACCCGGCGTCTGCGGACCGGCGCCAGTGCCAGCAGCGGACCGATCGTGTCGATCACCCGGTGCGCCGCGGAATGCGACACCCCGAACAGCGGCCCGATCTGGCGCATCGTCAGGTTCGTCCGCCAATACGTTGCGACCAGCAGCACACGGTCCGCCAGCGGCAACGCCCACTGCCGGCCCGGCCGCCCATCCGCGATCTCGTCTCCGCCCCGCTTCGCGACCAGCCGCACCAACTTGCGGAACTGGCCCGGCTCCAGCCCGGTGAACGGGGCAATCCACTCCGGCCGCGCCGCCGTGATCACCTGCACCACACCAACATGATCAACTACCGGCCCGGCCAGCCCCACACCGGGTTACGAGACATCCCCTAGTTTGCAATGTGGTGGCTCTGGACTCTGCTCGCCATACTGGGCGGGCTCGGTGCCGCAGCCCTACTGGCCACGTGGCGTTACGCCCACCGCGGCCGACACCCGCCACCCTGGAATGGCCCAGGCGCACGCGTCAGCGGATCGCAAGCCCGTATCGCGCGTGAACGCCTCGACGACCTCAACGCCCGCCGCGCCGCACTCGGCAAACCGCCCGTGACAGAGATCCGTTACGTCGGCGATGGCGTAGCCACAACCGATAACGATACTCCGCCCAGCCAGCCACTGAATACCGACCACGACAACAAGGGGAGCACGCAATAGGCGCCCCGCCCACGAAATAGCCCCACGAAAATCGAAGACACACACCCCTGGCCGCCAGTTCTGTCACGGGGTTTGACCAAGTGTACCCAAATGGAGCCCGCAAGAATGAAGGAAAACAGCTCCTTGTCAACCGACGAGCGCAAGATTCTGGAAGTTCTCGCCAAATCGGAACAAGGCATGGAATGCCGCGAAGTCGCCAACCAATCCGGTATGAGCCTGGCCGAGACCTACCGCCTGCTGTCGGCGTTGCACCACAAGAAGCTGACCACGAAGACCACCGTGGCGAACGACAGCGGGCTGAGGGTGCTCCTGCACGCCGCATCGTCCGCAGGCCAGCAACGACTGCTTCCTGCAAGGAAACGGCAACCGGGAGAAGAACAGCAAGGTCCGTCGGAATGAGCCAGCCAAATACCCGGCGGAGTTGCGCGCGTGCGCGTTCCCGCATCACCCGCGCCGCTGCCCCCGCCGGGCTTCCTGGCCGGGCCGGGCAGCCCATCGCCTCCCGCTGCCCCGCCCGGCCCTGAACGAAATCCCAAGCCACGAAAGGAAGGAGCGCCCATGCACATCGGCGTGACCGTGTTCAACTTCGAGGACGGGGGCCTGCTCCCCGGGGGCGGCTACGACTTCGCTCCCGGGATACGAGCGATCGCAGCTGACCCCGTTTACACCGACCTTGTGATCCTGCTGGAGGCCAATCAGTACGGCCGAGACGGAGAGACCGCTCTCCACGGCTTCGTCAACGCCTTGTCGGAGGCCGCGAGGGTGCCTTTGGTCGGCAGGCTCGGCGAACTCGACCGCGGCGACTTCGCTCCGGCGCTGATCTGGAACCCCAACTCGGTCGTCATCGAGAAGTGGTTCGGGTACGGCGTGCACCGCATTGCCGAGCAGCGCGTGAACTACTGCGAGGCGCGCGTTCGGGACGGTAAGCCGTTCGGTGTCCTCCTCCAGCACTGGGACGACCAGTGCGGTGGACTGCGGTTCACCTCTGCTCAGCAGATCTCCTGGGTTGCCGAGGAAAAGATCCCCGTATTGGTCGCAGGTGACTTCAACTGCACCGCGTCCGGCGCGCACGAGCCCGAGCGGGACTTCTCCCTGACACCCCGGAGTTCGCGCTACCACAAAGGAAAATGGGTCCACGGCGACAAGAGTCCAGTGGGGCCGGAAACGGAAGCATTGGACTACCTGCTGGGCTGGTGGGACAGCGAGGACGACGAGCGCTTCGGCGGCATCGGCATGTACGACCTCGGCGAGATGGCCGCGCTGCGCTACGGCGAATGGGACGCGTTGCTCCCGACCACGAACTAGGAGGACAAGAAGGGCGGGCCACTGCGGATCGACCGCGGGCTCGTCAACGAAGCCGGGCGCGACCTGCTCATCCGAGGCTCGTTCCGGGTCGACATGCCGGACGACGACAGCCCGCCTCCATCCGACCACCGAGTCGTCCGATTCGCACTGGACCTCTGATGGACGGCGACGCTCCCCGGCCCGTGGCCGGACCCGCCGACGAACCGCACCCGCCGCTGGGGCCGCACACCGACGCCATCATCGAGGCGTTCGAGTCGCGCGACTGGACCTTTCTGGACTGCCCCGACCCGAACACGGCCTTCTTCACCTACCGCGGAAGTTTCGGCTGGACCGATTTCGAGCGGAAGGCGTACGCGCCCACCGACATCAGCCTGGCCACGCTGGATTGCTTCGTCTACGGCGACCACCGGGGCTTCGTCGCCAAGGTCACCACCTGCGGCGTGACCAAGGGATGCCCGGATCATCGAAGCAAGACGGTCAGGTTCCCGTTCGACGGCCCGCAACTGTCCGGCCAGTTCAACGAGCACGAGGTCCACGCGCGGGACATCGACACCGCCGCGGTCGCACGGTGCCTGCTGTTCGGGGCGTGCAGTGAGGCGGTGCGCCGTGGTTAGCCTGATCGTGGTCGACCTCGGCCACACCACGGGCAGGTTCACGGGCGACTCGACCAGCGCGGCTCTGCGCGCGCTGTCCCCGCTGACTCCGGTCGCCCCGCCTCGCATCGTCGAGACCGTCCGCTGCCTGCTGCACCGCGCGCCCGAGCTGACCGACGAGCTCGCCGCTCGGGTATGTCAGCGCCTGCTGATCCCGCCCAGCGAGTTCCCGACGTCCTGGGACCGCGGATACACCCCGTACGAATACACAGGTCGCGCGCTGGACGAGCTGTGCCGGATCGCGCCCGTGGTGGCGCTGTCCAACATGGCCGTCACGGGCGGGCCGGAGCGGGTCGCCGCCGTGAAGGCAGCGCACCGCGGCGACCTGGTCGAGGTGTACACGAGCTACCAGCTCGGTGGGGCCAAGCCCGAGCCGTGGCTGTGGCAAGCCGTCGCCGCGCGCCACGGCGCCGACATCGAGCGCGTGGTGCACATCGGCGACCGGCTGGACGCCGACGTCTACGGCGCCTTGGTCGCCGGGGCGCGCGTGGCGCACCTGCCCCAGGGCGACGACCCGGCCGTGTACCCGAAGAACAGCCAGGGCCGCATCTTCGCAGCACGCGACCTTCTGGACGCCGTGCCGGTCGTGCGCGCGTGGGCGAAGTAGGCCGCTATGGGAGACATGGACGAGGGCACCGAGGCACTGCGCCGTGCCGCGGAAGAGACCGCCGGCGGGTTGGAGGCCCTACGCCGCGAGGCGACCGCCTTGGACGCGGCTACCGACCAAGTGATGGCGCATGGCCGCACCGTCCGGGAGATGCACGCCGACATGCTGCGGCGCGACATCGCCGCCCACGGCAAGGCGCTCGGGATGATGATGGCGATCCAGCGCTTGCAGGAATGCGGCGCCGAGTGCCTGGCCGTGTGCGTGACCTCCTTCCTGGAACAGGACATCCGCAACGTCCCAGACGACGATCTGCCCCTTCTCGATTGATCCCGCTCTCCGGCCCGAGTGCGTGTGGCGACCGGCCACCGCCAGCGGTCCGAAGTAGAGCCAACAGACGACCGGACATCCCGGTTGAGAAGAAAACCGAACCCGATAATAGAAAAGAGGGATCCATTTGCGGCACAAGCGAATAACAGGCGCGCTGTTCGCGCTCGTGTTCGCCATCGCCAGCCTTCTCGCTCCCGCCACCGCGGACGCGATCGTGGGCGGCATCCCGGCGAACGACGAGTACGCCTTCTCCGGCTCGGTCCAGACGCCCCACAAGGGCGAGAAGGACTGGCACACGTGCGGAATCACGTTGATCACGCCACTGCACGCACTCGGCGCCGCGCACTGCCAGACCAACTTCGAGGCTGGGTCGAAGCTGCGCCGGTTCGGTGCGGCGACGGCTGAGCCGTCACCGGACTTCGAGGACCCGTCACGGTTCCATGTGCAGTTCGGCAGCCACGATCGGCTGCACGGCACCGAGGTCCGCGGCGTGGTCAAGATCAGCAAGCCGCCGGAGTGGGCGAAACTGAAGAAGACCCCGCGCGGCGAAGTGGGTGACCTGGTGATCCTGACCCTGGATCGCCCGATCACCACGATCCGCCCGGCGGGCCTGGCCGAGGTGAACCCGCGGCTTCCGCTGCGGGAGATCGGCTGGGGCCTGCACTCGGTGGACGACCTGGGCAAGGGTCCGGCACCACGCTGGCTGCACGAGGCGGACGCACCCGGCGTGGGGCGCACGTCGGCGGACTGCCGGGGCGCGGATCTCGGCGTGGACGAACTCTGCGTCCGCAAAGGCCGCGACGTGGCCGACCCGGCGAAACCCGCCGGGGAATGCTACGGCGACTCGGGCAGCCCAGCCCTCCAACGGGGCCGCGACGGCACCTGGAACGTGGTCGGCGTGGTCTCCCGCGGCCCGGAAGGGCCGAACGGGGAACCTCGGTGCGCCACGGATGCCGTGATGCCGAAGCCGACGTACTACCTCAACTGGATCATCCAGGAGGTGGCGGCGCAGGGCGCGCAGGTGCGCCTGGCTGAACTTCCACGGGATTCCGGGAAGCCGGGTGACACCCAGCCGGTGGTCCGTCCGGTAGGCGCGGCGGCATAACCGCACGAGAAAGGTAGCCCCGTCGCTCGAGCCAGGCGACTTCGGTTTCCGGCGAGCGGCGGGCTCTACCAAGCAGGTGATGTGTGCCGAGGTGTTCATGGAGCAGCAGAATGACCGCGCGCTGTCGGCGGTCACCAGTCCGTTGACTTGGTATTCCTCTTCGACACCTGCGGCAGTACCTCGGATGCGTGTGCCAGCGTTTTCATGTGCAGTTCGAAGCTTCGGCTGCCGAACACCTCCACCGCGGCGGAGAGCACGTTGGCCGCTCGGGCGCTGAGCATGCCCTCGCCTGCCTGCATGACGGTCAGCACTCGGCGCAGGTCGCCCAGCGTCTCGGCTGTGGCGTCGCCTGTCTTCTCCAACCTGTCCACCAGCATCTCCAGCCGGTCCAGCGGAGGGGTGAACACCTCAACGAGGTGATCCAGCAGTGCCTCGTCCGACGGCACACGCACGCGGGCCAGTACCTGCTCGTCCTGGCCCTCGTGTTCGGTCTTCCAGCGACGCAACGTCTCCGCCGGGTACAGCTTCTCCGCGGTGGTTACGTCGTCCACCTCAGTGTGGTGCGGATAGCACAACAGCAGCAGGTGGCGGAAGCTGTCGCGCTCGTCCGGCGAGAGGCTGGGATCGTGGCGAGCGGCGTTCGGCCGCACACCGTGCACGTGCGCCACCCAGGCATTCTTTCTGTAAACGCCCGGCCGCACTTCGACTACCACCGGCGTCCTGCACCCGGGCCAGTAGCAGGTCCCGCTGCTCAACGCCCACAGCGCCGCCTCGGTGGCTGGGGAAATTGAGGGGCTGTTGATCTTCCGGACAGCGAACCCACTAGGGTTTTTGTTCGGAAGAGAGGAAGCCAGTGTCAAAGAATCGTCGGTCGTTTACTCCTGAGTTCAAGGAGGAGGCGGCGAAAATGGTGGTCGAGACGGGCCGCCCGGTGGCGTCGGTCGCGCGGGAGAACGGGCTGAACGAGCAAACGCTTCGTAACTGGGTGAACGACTACCGGAAGGCTCATGCTGCGGACGAGCCACCATTGACCGTGTCGGAGCGCGCGCGGCTGCGTGAGCTGGAGAAGGAAGTCCGTGAGCTACGGATGGAGAAGGAGTTCCTGGGAAAAGCCGCAGCCTTCTTCGCGAGCGAGTATCGGTGAACGAGAGGTACGAGTTCATCGAGGTGGAGAAGGGCGCAGTGACCGATACTGGCGAGAAAAAGTACACAGTGACCAAAATGTGCGAATGGTTGGGTGTGTCGAAGTCGGGATTCTATGAATGGCGTTGTCGGCCCAAGTGCGCGACGGCGCAGCGTCGCGCCTACCTGGCTCCGTTGATCACGAAGGTTTTCGACGATTCGGATGAGACCTACGGTCACCGGCGCGTCCACGCCCAGCTGCAGCGCCAGGGTGAGCGGTGCACCCTGAGCTGATCCGCAGCATCATGCGTGAGCTGGGGCTCGAGCCTTGCCAGCCCCGTCCGTGGCGACTCGGCCTGACTGAGCCGTCTGCCAGCTTGCTGCCCGACCTCGTTGGCCGCGACTTCGCCGCATCCGCGCCCGGCGAGAAGATGGTTGGCGATATTACCTATATCCCTACGTGGGAGGGCTGGGTTTATCTCGCGACGGTCATCGACTGTCATACGAAGGGCGTTATCGGGTGGGCGATGGACGATAATTACCAGACGCCTCTCATCGAGAAGGCGATTCGCATGGCCGTACGCAACTATCCTATCGCACGCGGGGCGATATTCCACTCCGACCGTGGCAGCAATTACACTTCCGCCCAGTTTGCCAGCACGCTCCGATCATTGGGCATCAGGCAATCGGTCGGACGCACGGGAATATGCTATGACAATTCGATGGCCGAATCGTTTTTTGGTGCCCTGAAGAACGAGCGGGTTCACCGAGTGATCTACTCCACCCGAAAGAGGGCCAGGACAGATATTGCTGCCTATATCGAACTTAGATATAATAGTCGACGTCTCCATTCGGGACTCGACTATAAGGCCCCAAATGAGGTCTACAACGAGTACCTGAACCGGCAGCAAGCGGCATGAATTGACCCACTAAACAGCTGTCCGGAAAGATCGAGGCCGCTCAAATCTTCTTGCGCACGCCGCGTTCGGAGGCTGAGGAGGTCATGACCTCGATCATCCACCGCGCCACCGACAAAACAGGACGGCCGCCCGCCGGGATTCGGCTACGGCGAGCGGTGGCGGCCCGGCCGGTCCCTCCGTGCTGCCCAGCCACGGTCGCCGGGGCGGCCGGTGCCCATTCCCGCAGCACCGCCCGCCCCAGCCCGCCCAGTCGTCACGTTATGAATGCCGTCATGATTTAGGTCTCGGTTTCCTCGGGTTGCTCCGCTCGTTGGGGATGGTCGAGGTCGGATCGTTCGGCGAGGTGGAGGGGCGTGGGGTTTTGGGTGCGGTCGTCCCAGGATGCGGCCTGCTGGCAAAGCCGTGCGGTGAGTGCGGCCAGGTGGCGTTCGGGCCAGGTTCCCGGCGCGGCGATGGCGATCTCGAGGGCGGTCAGGCCGTGCCAGTCCTTGCCTGTTAGAGCGAGTTTGTCGTCCGGAACAGTCCAGCGGGTATAGGCGGCTCCCGCGCGCGCCGTAATGGCTCCGGATCGGTAGGTACGTGAGGTTTGGGCGAGTAGCCAACTGTGCGTGCCGTCTTCGTTGTGCTCGTAGAGGGTTGAGCGGCCTCGATCTTTCCGGACAGCTGTTTAGTGGGTCAATTCATGCCGCTTGCTGCCGGTTCAGGTACTCGTTGTAGACCTCATTTGGGGCCTTATAGTCGAGTCCCGAATGGAGACGTCGACTATTATATCTAAGTTCGATATAGGCAGCAATATCTGTCCTGGCCCTCTTTCGGGTGGAGTAGATCACTCGGTGAACCCGCTCGTTCTTCAGGGCACCAAAAAACGATTCGGCCATCGAATTGTCATAGCATATTCCCGTGCGTCCGACCGATTGCCTGATGCCCAATGATCGGAGCGTGCTGGCAAACTGGGCGGAAGTGTAATTGCTGCCACGGTCGGAGTGGAATATCGCCCCGCGTGCGATAGGATAGTTGCGTACGGCCATGCGAATCGCCTTCTCGATGAGAGGCGTCTGGTAATTATCGTCCATCGCCCACCCGATAACGCCCTTCGTATGACAGTCGATGACCGTCGCGAGATAAACCCAGCCCTCCCACGTAGGGATATAGGTAATATCGCCAACCATCTTCTCGCCGGGCGCGGATGCGGCGAAGTCGCGGCCAACGAGGTCGGGCAGCAAGCTGGCAGACGGCTCAGTCAGGCCGAGTCGCCACGGACGGGGCTGGCAAGGCTCGAGCCCCAGCTCACGCATGATGCTGCGGATCAGCTCAGGGTGCACCGCTCACCCTGGCGCTGCAGCTGGGCGTGGACGCGCCGGTGACCGTAGGTCTCATCCGAATCGTCGAAAACCTTCGTGATCAACGGAGCCAGGTAGGCGCGACGCTGCGCCGTCGCGCACTTGGGCCGACAACGCCATTCATAGAATCCCGACTTCGACACACCCAACCATTCGCACATTTTGGTCACTGTGTACTTTTTCTCGCCAGTATCGGTCACTGCGCCCTTCTCCACCTCGATGAACTCGTACCTCTCGTTCACCGATACTCGCTCGCGAAGAAGGCTGCGGCTTTTCCCAGGAACTCCTTCTCCATCCGTAGCTCACGGACTTCCTTCTCCAGCTCACGCAGCCGCGCGCGCTCCGACACGGTCAATGGTGGCTCGTCCGCAGCATGAGCCTTCCGGTAGTCGTTCACCCAGTTACGAAGCGTTTGCTCGTTCAGCCCGTTCTCCCGCGCGACCGACGCCACCGGGCGGCCCGTCTCGACCACCATTTTCGCCGCCTCCTCCTTGAACTCAGGAGTAAACGACCGACGATTCTTTGACACTGGCTTCCTCTCTTCCGAACAAAAACCCTAGTGGGTTCGCTGTCCGGAAGATCAACAGCCCCTCAGGTGGAGCGTGGCAAGTTTGGTTGGTTGGGGTCGGCGCTGGTGGTTCCGTGGCTGCGGTGGGTGGGTTGGGCGACGCGGTCGCCGTTGGCGCATCGGACGACGGCGAGATCGGGATGGTTGAGCGTGGCGCCCGGCAAGAGACCATTGCCGAAGGATGCATCGTTGAGGCCGGGCCAGATCCCTTTGCAGCTTTGGGCATCGACAAAGATGACGAGCGGCTTGTCGCGGTTGAATTTTCCGGCGGTGAGCGCTTCGTCGACCAGGTCGCGGATGTCCTGCAGGTGCTTGTATTCGCGGCTGAGTTTGGTGGTACCGAGGTCGTCGGTGTGGTACGTAGCGTTGCCGACGCGGTAGGGCATCCACGCCTGGTGCTGATCGCTGTAGGTCTCGGTGCGCCAGGGTTTGTCCGGGGCCGGGCTGGCGTGCATCGCGACGAGGCGGATCACCAGCCGGGTCTTGGCGCCGCTGGACTTGCGTGGCGTGTGTTGGCGAATGTGGATGCCGACGAGCGTCGCGTCCCGATCGAGCCGCCCTATGAGACGCGGGTTGGCGGTGGCGCGGGCGAGGCGGTTGTCAATGACACCGGCTTGGCGGAGGAGGTCGCGAACAGCGGCGATCGCGGGTTCGTCCTTGGGATTCGTGACGCGGACGACGCCTTTGATGGTGCGCTTGCGCGGTTTGGGCAGTGTCCACTTGGAGTTCACGAACTGGACGACGACTCCCCGTTCAGCGAGCAGGCGGCGTACGGGGTATTTGGCATCGTGCTTGGGTGGGTCCTCGGGGTCCCACTCGGTTTCAGCTAGAGCGACGACCGCGGTGTCATCCGGAGCATCGAGCCAGGGAATGTCATGCGCACTGCGTGCATGATCGCCGTGGGACAGCAGGGTTTCAGCGTGGTGCAAGACCACGCTCAATCGTGGGGTGAGCGCTACCGGGTGGTCATCGGCGATTCCAGCGAGCGGATGGTGCGTAGTGGTCGAATACGCGACGAGGGCGTCGACCATGCGGCGACGCACGGCCGGGGTCGCGTACAGGCCCACGATGCGCAGGTGCTGGACGCCGGTGGCGGCGATCGCATCGTCGAGCTGGTCTGCCGGGATGGGGCCGGTGATGTGAGGAGCGACGGTGATCGGGGTCTTGGCGTAGCGCAGTGGCGGGACGCCGAGCTGGCGGGTGGCGTGCTTGCCGAGCTGGTAGAGGAACCGCACGCCAGGTCCTTTGCCGATCGAATGCTTACGCGGTTTGCCGATGGGCCGCACCGGGGCGGCTGTCGCGCCGAGTTCAGGCGGCAGCGTCATGGGGTGCAGGCCGCAGGACTCGACGACTTCGGCGGTGTAGCCCTTGAATATCGGCTGCTGACGTCCTTTGGCTGGGTAGGGCGAAAGGATGGGCAGTTTAACGATCGGCAGGTTCGGGTCGCCGCGGTCGAGCCAAACGTTCTTGACGAAGTTCCAGGTGTAGGGGTGGCGGGCGACGTGGCCGTCCAGGCGCAGGTAGAGCCCGGTGGCGCCGGGGAGGGTGATGATCTTGGTGGAGACGTGGATGGTGGCGTGGCCGACGGTGTTCTTCGAGGCGCGGGTCAGTGGGTGGTCGAAGGCGACGAGGTGACCGTCAGTGTCCAGCCGGAAGGTGATGGGGAGGTGGCCATCGATGAGCATGGGTGCGGCAGCGATGCGGGCGGCGAGGTTCCATCGCGCGGCGTCGAAGATCCAGCCGGGTGCGCGCACGACCCCGGTGCGGGAATCGGTGTGGATGAACTCGCGCAAGGGCCGAGTTCGCGGTGTGATGCCGGTGAGCAACGGGGCCAGGGTGTTGGCGTCGGGATCCGCGGTGGAGAGTTGCTCGAATCGGCGCAGGGCGCTTGTCATGATCCACGGATCGAGAACGCCGGTGCTGACCAGAAGCGCTACGACACCGCTCGACTTCTCGTCCGCGGAGAGCTGGTAACGGGGAAACAGCCGGACGGTCCGGTTCGTGGCCGCGGTGAGCGCCGCTGCGAGGGCGGAGTAGCTGGGCGTGAACTCTTCCCGGTCGGCGCGCCCCTTGGCCAATTTGACCCGCCGAGCGAATCCGTCCCAGGCAGTGAGGAAGTCCTCGGTCAGCGGGTAGACAACGAGGTCGCCCAGGGTGTCGGGGTCGATGCGATAGCAGAGGGTGTGCAGGCCGGAATCGAGGCTGTCAGCGGTAATGGTCACTCGAGTTCCTGTCGTTCGTCTGCGAAGTCGAAGATGGCGTCCAGCGTCTGCCCGTAGAGCGCGTGCATCAGGTCGAGGTGTCCGTCCCGCTTCCATTCAGCGCGGATCCGGCGAACCAGGCTAGGCAAGTCGGACTTACCGCTGGTGTCGTGGAAGGCATAGTCGACCAGGTGGATCTCACCGATATCCCCGCCGCGGCGAGCGCGGCCGGCGAGTTGGATGAGTCCGTTGAGGGTCTCCTTGGCGATCGCGAGCTGGGTTTCCGATGGCAGCGAACGGAAGTAGGGCAGGCTGGCGAACAGCTCGTCGAAGTGCTTGGCGGCAGTGATCCGCATCAGGTCAAGGACCCCGGCGGGGTCCTCGGTCGGGGTGGCCTCGGCGTGCGCTCGACTGTGCACGTGGGCCAGCAACTCGGCGGGTTCGTCGAGGATGGGGATCGGGCGGACCACCAGCCAGACGGACCCGATCAGTGAGCGGCCTGCTTCGTCGACGATGTTGAGCCCCCGTTCAGCACGGGCTAGAGGCGCCAACAGCACGGAGCCCGGTGCGGTGCCCACCGTACGTCCGAACTCTTCCAAGCGGTTGGCGGGCAGCTCGACCCATTGCGCGGTGACGCGGATTCCGTCGCGGGCGGCGCTGGGCGGGACGGCGAGCACGATGTGCTCGGCCGGGACCCCGGCGGCGGCGATGCCGCGGGCCAGGTCGTGTGCGCCTTGGTAGGCGGTGGTGGCCAGCAGCAGGCGGGCACGGTGGGCGGTGGCAGGGTCACTGGCGAGCCCGGCGAGGGCGGGGTCGAGACGTTTGGTCCACAGGCGCTTGCCGAGCTGGAGCAGCACGTTGCTGCGCTGTATACCGTAGGTGCCCGACACGCGGAGGAACTCCTTCTCCTCATCGGAGACGGGCGCGGCGTGGATGCGGATGCCGCCGGTGGTGTCGTCTGGTACCCACCAGGTCGGTTTCGCACGCACGTGGTGGTGCGGGGCGCCGGGGAAGTAGCCGGTCGCGGACAGGCCGACCACGATGCGGGGGCGCCCGGTGTGGGCCAGCGCGGTGAGCTCGCCCAGCGTCGCGACGTAAGCGTGCGGGTCGCCGCCGAAGCCGCTCACCCGCAGCGCGGTGTCCAGCGGCCGGTCCTCGTCGTGCATCTCGGTGAACGCGAACAGCACCCGGCCCATCGGCCCGTAGGGCACCGCTCGCCAGGTGGCGTACTGGCCGAGAGCGCTGGCGATCTCCCCGGCGGCTTGGACACCGGAGGCGTGTAGCTGGGGGGCGGTGTAGACGAAGGTGAACAGCAGCTTCCGCAGGGGTTCCAGATGAGCGCGGCGGATGAGCCGGTCGGTGGCCACTGCGCGCTCATTCTCATCGTCAAGCCGACTGCTCTCGTAGGGGTTTCGGGCCAGCAGGTCGAAGATCAACTGCCAGCCGTCGTCGAACAGGTCGTCCCCACGGGACGGGCTCGTCATCAGCGCGAGCATGTGAGCAACGGGTTCCAGCCACTCCGGCAGCACGGCCTGGCTGTCTGAGAGCGGGAACAGGGCCTCCAGCGTGTCGTAGTGCTCGCCCCCAGGCGGGGTTCCCTCGGGCAAGTTGAACAGGGTGGCGGCCAGCCACGCATCCCAACGACGCGGCAACAGCCACCGCCCGAACATCGGATGCCCAGCGGAAATACCGTTGCGGGAACGGCGGAAATGGCCCGCTGCCAGATGCCGGTTGTAGTTCTCTGCCAGGAACCGCGCCTGGGTCAGCGCCGCGTGGACCCGGCCTTCGATGCGGGTGCCGATCCGGCCCAGCGCTCCATCGTTGAACTCCCGATCGAACTGCCGCAGCGGCGACAGCGGCGTTCCCCGACGCTTGGCCAGCTGCAAACCGTGGGCGCTGTGCCCGATCAGGTTGGACTGGAAGGCGTCGATCTCATCGATAAGGACTACATGACTGCGGTGTAGCAGAACGTTCTCGACGGCCGGATTCTCCTCGATCCGCCCGTTGATCATTACGGGCACGTGCAGTCGACCGGCGAAGAAGTTGATGTGACTGGTCACCACGACGGTGGCCCGGCATGCCTGGCGTGCCAGGCGAAACTTCCCGCACGAGGGTTTCCACGGGCACTGGTAGTGCCCGCTGCTGGCGGTGCCGTCGTCGCGGACCTTCCTCAGGCCGGTACACGGCTCCGCCCCGGGATCCCAGGCATCCACGGCCCGCTCGGTGTGGGCCGCCGCGGGCAAGGCGCAGCCGTAGTGCATGCGCGAGTAGGCCCACTCACCCAGGTCGCCATCGCGCACGCTGGTCGCCGCAGCCTCAGCTTCCTTCGCGATGGAGCTGGGCGACATGAGGGGAACCACCTCGCCGTCGATGCCTAGCACGCGCAGGCTCGTCTCGATCGAGTGCGCAGCCTGCACCACGACAGCGTTCTTGGGCACCAGCAGGCTCGTGACCATGCGACGTTGCGCGCACCAACAGGCCACGAGTTCGGCCAGGACGTTCTTGCCCACCCCGGTGGGTGCGTTGAATAGCCGTGTCGCCCCGGCACGCAATACCCATCGACCGTTGATGCGGTTGTCGGGATCTGCCTGGATCTTGGTGAAGATCCGTGTCATCGACTTGGTGCGGTGCTGCTGCCCCAGGGCCGTGTCGAGGTCGCCGGCGAGCTGGAAGAGGTCGTCCACCGGGATCGCGACCTCGTCCGCCGCGCCGGGTGATCCTAGCTCGATCGGTGTCTCCGGCTCGACCTTCGGCGACATCGCCAGCGTGTAGCTCGCCTCCACGATCCCGGAATCCGGCGCAAGCCCGCGGATCCAGGTAACGTACTCGCCGTCGTTAGCGATCGTCTGCGCTCGACGGGGCCGCATCTCGCGTTGCAGCCACAACTGCTGGGCGCACTCCTCGACCACCAGCCGGGCCGAACCGCTGATCTCGACCAGCACGGTCTCCTCATCCAGAATCCGGAAGTCGGCGATGTGATCGGGAATCAGCTCGTCCACAAGGTCGGTGAACGCGGTGCGGTTGGCCATCTCGACCGGTCGCCACCGCAGCAACCGCGCGACGAGGGCCTTGTCCTCGGCAGACAGCGCTGCCCAGCGTGACCACTTGTCCACCTGCCCGGAGAGAAAGAACAAGGCGTCCTTGATCCGCGCGGTGGCCCGGCCGTCTTCGACGGCGCGGGGGAAGAACAGGGCCGCCAGCGCGAGTGCCCCGCGCACCACCGGGATAGCCAGGGCGTAGTCCGGCTGGGCGTTCGGCCGACCACGACGGCGGGCACGGCGCTCATCACGTCGTCCGCTCACCGCGTCTCACCGCCCCGAACGTGGTCGCCGACCTGCCGCACGAAGCTCTTCATCGTCCACACCGACTTCTCCGGCAACAACCGCCGCAACTGAGTGACCTGCCCCTTGCGATAGTTCGGCACTACCACATGTTGGGCTGCGGGCGGATCGTCCACGATCCCACGCGCATCCACGTGATCCTTCACATCCACTGCCCATCGTCGCCCGTCCGGCGCCGTGACCAGAGCATCGAAAGTGTCCTTGACCGGCCACAATGCCACCGTGACTCCAGAAAACCGTTGCTCGAGCCGCTCCAGCGCGACCTCCGGGACCCCCGGCACCGTGATGAACCGCCACACCGCAGGATCCACACACCGCGCCCCGGCCACCGGTAGCGGACGCGGAGGCGCCCCTCGACTCGTCGAGATCTTGACCAGCCCTGGCGGTGCCCCACTCGTTCCGTCCAACAGCCGAAACCGTGCCTCATGCGGACCGTAACTACACCGGACTTCCGGCTGCCGGACCCGCATCGGCCACAGGCAGACCGGGCACGGCCACCAGCACGCCCCGTCCTCTCCTGAGGAGAACCGGAACTGGCGGTCCACGGGGATCTCGATGTAGTCGGCGACCTGGCGTGCACCGGCAAAGCGCGCCGAAGTCGTGCGCTCCTCAATCAGCGCACGCATGTCCCCGGCTGGCCGCTCCACGACGAACCGCCGCGAAGCGGTGTACACGGCCTGGCCACCAGCCTGAACCAAGCTCTGGAACAACTGCCGTTCGACCTGCTCGCCACGCTGCCACGCCCACCGGGGCAACCACTCGGTTGCCGGGTCAGCGTCGGCGTCGAACAGAGCCTGGGTGTAGTCGCAGGCGATCTCCATCGCCTCGTCACTGAGCACGCCGTCAGCACCAAGGAGCACCACCGTGTCCAGCACCGATGGCTCCCCAGCAGCCGGAAGGAGCTCACCCAAGGGACGGTGCAGCATCGCTACCAACTCCGCAGGCGTGGACGGGCCAGCACCCGGACCAAACGCATGCATGATCACCCCGGTCATCCGCGCGACCTCACGCCATGCCCGCTGCTCTTCCCGACGACGCGACCACGCCACCGCCGACCGCAGCGCCGCCGTCGCAACCGCCCCACGCCGTCCGTACGTCTCCAGCATGTTCTCGTCCTCGAGATCGATCTGCTCCCGTTGCCGAGCACTCGGCCTGATGGCGGTACTTCCTAGCACGACCCACCGACAAGACCCGGCGATTCGTCACCTGAACGAGTGAAAGAGGCGGTCAGAATGCCACCTCCAGCCGCAACGCCGCTCGCTGCACCAGCAGCCACGCGTCTATTCGCTCCTTGATCGTGGTGCACCAGCGCGATACGAAGGAAGTCAACGTGGGCCGAAGCAGGGTGCTGGTTCGTCCGGCACAGCCCTTGCGGCCTTACGCGCGTGTTGGCTATCGAGGGGGTTCTCACATGGGGTCGACCTACCGGCCACCATCCTGGCCCATCGCACCCGAGCAACTGCCCTGGTGGGGCCAGGTGGAACCGGAAACAACCTGTCAATGGCGCAACGGCCGGATCCGGCACGCGCGAGAGATGTTCTTCGCTGCGAGCGGGCTGTGGGCGGTCTTTATGATCGTGCTGCTGACCGTGCAGCAGCAGTCTCCCGGTGAACTGGTGGTGTGGCTGCTCTGGCCGGCCCTTTCCATCGGCCTGGGCATCGCACGGGTACGAATTCCGGCCTGGCTCTTGGCGACCTACCTTCTCAGCGCGGGATTTCTCGGTGTCGTCGCCGTGTACGCAAGCCAACACGCGAACACCGACCCAGCAGGGACCGCCGCGATCTTCACATTGCTCGCCGTGTTCCACGCGGTTGTGCCGTTGCTTGCGCGTGCTTACGCAATCTCGGCGAACGCTGATCGGACGGTCCCGCGCCAGATACGTGATCAACAAGTCTTCGGCAGCACGGGCACCGCATTGGCACGGGCACAGGGCTGGCGCCGGGAGGCCGTGGAATCCGGGCTGCTCGGCGAAGCACTGACCGGCGAATTACTCGAGCACTACCTCACCCGAATTCCCAGCGCCAGGATCTTCCACAGCCTGAAGTGGCCGGGCTCGTCCACGGCCGACGTGGACCACGCGGTCCTCTGCGGCCGACGGCTGATCCTCATCGACAGCAAACGCTGGACACCCGGCAACTACACCCTCACCGCAGACAACATTGCCCTGCGGGCAGGTCGACCGTTCTTCGGCTCCGAGGTGCGACTCCCGTGCGCGGTCGCGGCCTACCAGCGGCTGCTGCCCAGGTGCGACGTGCACGGCATCGTGCTCATACACCCCAACCGCAACGGCGCCGTCACGATCTCCGCTCACCCGGGTGCAGGCGTGCAGGCTCTCACCTCGGAGCAGGTCCTCCTCGACGTCTGTGCCTGGTTGGCCGAACAGCCCTACGTGATCGACACCCGGGCCGTTGCACTACTGAAAAGCATGACCCACTCCTGTGGCCCGGTTACGGGCAGACCGGCCGCAGGGGCCAACAAGTAACCGATACCCGACGATTGGCTGCTGAATCGGCTCCAACGAACGAAGCGAGTAGCGCCCGGTCCAGCGATCAGAAACCCTTGCTCCTATTGGAAGCACACAACCTCGGAGAGGATCAGTAATTTTCTCGCACGTACTCGTAGGTCCTGTTGAACAGCTCGCCCTTCACGGGCAGGCCGAAGTCCTTCAGTGTGCCGCGGAGTTCTTTACGCACGCGCTTGTCTCCGGTGTCGCTCTCGGTCCAGCCGGAGTAGGCGACCTCGACCACGATGGCATCGATCCGGTCCACAACCTCGGGGACGATCTGGTGCAACCCGGGAGGGGTGTTCTGCTCGACGATCTGAGTGAGTGCCCCACGTTTGGGGTCAGCGAGACGTTCGACCTCTTCGAGGTTCCCGTCTTCGGCGGCCCGGTCGGCTGCGACGACGTCTTGGGCGATCTTTAGCGCCTGCTCCAAGAATGCGAGGGAGTCTTCGACATTTGTGATGGACTTCTCGCGTAGCTTCTCGATCCGCTCGGCCAGCGACCTGTAGACGGGACTGTCTGACTCCGCGAGGCGTCGTTTCAAGCGAGCCTCGATACTGTCGAGAACCTCCTGATAGATGTCGCCGGGCTGATTCTCCGGTGATTCGTTCTCGGGGATCTTTAGTTGCTCGGCGATCCTCTTGACCAGTTCGAGCCCGGCGGCGTCCAGAGTTACATTCTTAGCAGCGCTCCCTCGGACCCGAACATTGTCCATGTGGCCGTGGATCAACGCGGTTGTCTTGGCACCGAGTCGTTCCCAGAGGAAAGCTTTCGAGACGTCTTTCGGGCGAATGGACTCGTACACCTTGGCAAGCCAGAGATGCTGGTTCCTAAACGGACTCAACATCGGATGCGGATCGAGGAACTCCCACACCGTCTGCAAGGCGACGAACGTTTCGATGAACTCGGTCCGCTGCGGAGTGCCTTCTTTGATTCGTTCATGTGCCTCGGCGAGCGCCTCGAACGAAGAGTCGCTGGTATCGATGCCGTCGAACAACGCCATCAGGCGGGTGAGATCCTGAACGAACTTGCCGGCCAACTGAGAGGCGTCGGTGACGTTGAGTTCTCGCTCCTCGGCGCTCTTGGCCTCCGGGCCGCGGATCGCCTCGCCGATAGCCTTGGCCAGGCCGATGTAATCCACGACCCGGCCATATGCCTTCCGTTGCCCAGTGATCGGGTTCTTCCAGGGCCGGTTCGGACGAGTGATCGTCTGAAACAGGTTCGCACCCTTGGCGGGCTTGTCGAGATACAAGACGCCTTCGATAGGAGCATTGAAGCCGGTCATCCACTTGGCGGTGACGACGACGAACGACAGCGGATCCTCCACTTTCTTGAACCGCCGTTTCAACGCTTCTTCCTGTTCTGGTGTCAGGAGGTACTGCTTGCGCTCCTTCGGGGTGTCCTTCGAATCGGCTACGTGCATGACAATCGCAACCTCACGAGGGTGACCGTCCGGCATGCACGCGCCACGACGGTCTAGCTCGGCCTCGATAGCCTTTGCGTAAGCCACAACAAGTTGCTGGTTGAAGGCGACCACCTGGGCCTTTTGTCCGAGCGGGGCAACATAGGTGAGGTAGTGGTCGACAATGTCGGCGCATACCGCAGCAATTCGTTCCGGGTTCGACAGGATCGTCTCGATGTGCGAGGCCTTCCCCGACAAGTAGACTTTCTCGTCTTCGTCTAGCTCTTCTTCGGCGGCCAGCTGATCGAAGGCTTCGTCCAAGTCGTCCTTGTCCAGGTCGAACCCGACCGATCGGCCTTCCACAATCACGGGCTTGGTAAAGCCGTCTGCGATGGACTGTTCCGGGGTGTAACGGGACATGACGAAGTCCGGGTCGTCCGGGTCGCCAAACAGGCGGAACGTCGACCGGTCCTTATCTTCGATAGCCGTGCCGGTCGCGCCGAAGAACTTCGCGTTCGGGATCGCCTCTCGCCACGCCCGCCCCAACTTTCCTTCCTGGGACCGGTGAGCCTCGTCAACCAGCGCAATGATGTTCGACCGGTCATTGAGGTGACCGGCTTCGGCAAACTTGTGCACCGTCGTGATGACGATCCCGGGCTCGTTCTTGCGTAACATCATGCGTAACATCCGTCGCAGATTGGCCTTCGACTCCGCGACCGTCATACGTGGCATCCCGGCCGTCTCGAACATCTCGGCCGTCTGTCGCACAAGATCGGTACGATCAGCGATCACCACGACCGTCGGCGGAGCACCGTAGAAGTCCACGATCTTCGGGTCGCGCAGAAGCCGGGCCGCTGCGAAAGCCATGAGTTCGGTCTTACCCGAGCCCTGATGATGCCAGATAAGGCCACCTGGACGGTCGGCGAGAACCTTGTCGTGGATGGCGAGAGCCGCCTCGAACTGCGGGTAGCGCGGCAGGAACTTCACATCCGTTTCCGAGGCGTCCCGCGCGTGCCGAAACATCGCCAGGTCCTTCAGCATTGGTAGGATTGTCTGCGGCGTCAGCAACAGCCGGGCTGCCCGCTCAACGCGCGCAAGCCCGGTGAGCTTCATGGGCGCGTCCTCGGAGGAACCCCACGGGGACCAGAACTCCGAGTCCGGGTCCGGGAAAGTCCGGACTGGAGCCATCCGGAACTCGAGGCCCTCGGTCGCCACCACAAACAGATTCGGGGCGAAGAACTGCGGGTACTCCTCTTCATAAATGTCGTGGAGGTCCCTCGCAGCGTTGACCCACGACACCTGATGCTTAACGGGTGTCTTCGTCTCGGCAACGACCAATGGGAACCCATTGACGTAATAGACGACATCAAAACGTCGCTGCTCCGCAGCACCCGTAATCGTCACCTCGTCGGCGACCGTGAACCGATTGCTAAACGGATCTTTGAAATCGATGAACCTGCGGGGAACATGCTGGCCATCAACCGTTACGAACGAATGGTCGCCACGTAGCATCACGGTTAGCAACTCGTTAGCCGCCACGAGCCCATTCTGGGCATCCAGGATGGCCTGCTCCACTTCGTGCAGCACCATATCGGCCGACTCCGGGTCGTCGGCCAGATCCGGGTTCAACGCCAGAAGGGATTCCCGAGCCCACGACTCGATCACCACATCGTGTGTGTCCCGCGGCAGGTCAACGCCTCGGACGTGTTCCCAACCGGCTTCCTCAGCCCACTCGACCAGGGATCTTTGGATGGTGCTCGCCTCGGTAAAGCCCACGGTCAGGACACCGCATCCAGAAAAGCGTCGTACGACTCGGGAATCTCGATCTCTTGGCTGAGCAGGCCGGTCAGTAAAGCCGAGCGGTAGGTGCGGAAACGTGCGAGCTCAGCTTCAAGGTCATCCACGGCGGCCTCCAGCGCACGGAGCTCAGCGACGGCCATCTGCTGGGCCGCAAGGTCAGGCAGGAAGACGGTGGTCTCCATTAGTCGTTTGCGATTGAGTGTGCGGTTCCGGCCCGCACCACCCGGTGAGCAGTTGCCCAGTAGGGCCACGCCATCTGTGGTTGTGAAATAGTAACGAAAGAAATCGATCTCGCCGTCGTCAATGCGTCGGTATGTCGGGAATCGGTGCGAGCCGCAGTAGCCTTCAAGTCCATCAGGCATCAATGCAACGGCCCCTTCCCAGGCGAAGACGATGTTGATGACGAGATCGCCGGGCTCGACCCAGAATACTTTTTTGGATCCGAGTTCCTCCCCGGTTACAGGTTCCTTGGTGAAGATGCCGCGACCGTGTGAACGAACACCAATCTGCCGGTACGATACTGTTGGGTCGACCACGATCGGGCGCTTGATCTCAGCTAGGACGCTGCCAAGCCGACAGGGGGTTCCTTCCCTAGTGAAGTCGCCGTACACCTCGTCCTTACGGCGAGCAAAGGTCACGCGCAACTTGTCGACCTCATCGGAAAGGGCGACCAGATGCCCGTCTACAGCCGCCATCAAATTGGCGATGCGCCGCTGTTCGGAAATCGGCGGAAGAAGAACCGGGATGGCGGCAAGCGTCTTCGCGGAAAGCTCGGTTTGATTCGTGCTGCCAGATTGGAAGGATTCGAGATCAGCTTGACGGGCCGACAAGTTCAATGCCACAAATTCTGGAGTTGCCTTATCCTGGTCAACCCTGACGATCGCCACGTGGCTATCGACGGTGACCGGCTCATTGATTCGTGGGGCAAGGCTAGCTCGTCCAAGTGTCCCACGCCCAGTCGAGTTGACGAGCACATCCGAATCGGTCAAGAGTGCCCAATCATTGACTGGACGTTTATCCGCGTCAGTCCTCCGGGCAAACGACAGGTCCACGCGATTTTCAGCGCGCACGCACTTCTGGTTAAGAACGAGGAGCCCGTTGTCCGCATATAGTGGCGCCTTCCCCCGCTTGACCACGAGCGAAATATCTCGCAGAGTTGTTTCGCGCCACTCACTCACCGGGAACTCCGAACACGCTCAAGTCGATTCCCGCAGCCGCGAGTCGGTCAAACATAACGGTCTCAGTCTCCAGTCGCTTCTGCCTCGCGTCGGCGTATGCCACGAGAGCCGTGCCCAGATCCGCGGTTTCCTCGGCGGCGACCTTGATGTACCGGCTTATATTGAGGTCGAAGCTGTTGTCCTTGATCTCGTCAAACGAAACCAACCGGACGTTCGCATTGCTTTCGTTATCGGAGGCTTCACCAGTCATGTAGGCGTGGATGAGAACCTTGATGTCATCGCCGGTCATCCGGTTTCGGTTCTTATCTTTCACGAACCTGGCTGAGCCGTCGACAAACAGGACACTGTCTTTCCGATCTCCGGATTTCTGATCCCGAAAGACGAGGATGCAAGCCGGGATACTCGTCGAGTAGAAGAGGTTCGGAGGTAGCCCGACGACCGCCTCAAGGAGGTCCTTCTCGATGAGACACTGCCGGATCCGAGCCTCGGCTCCACCCCGGAACAGGACACCGTGCGGCATGACGACTCCGACACGTCCGCTACTCGGCCTCATCGACGAGATCATGTGCTGGATGAAGGCATAGTCGCCGGTCCTTGCTGGGGGCACACCGCAAAAGGCACGTGGATCGGCTGGCCATCGGTCGGCTCCCCAGTCAGCCAGCGAAAAGGGCGGATTGGCGATCACCGCATCGAAGGTTCGAACGGCACCCTTGGCATCCTTGAAGGCAGGGCTGCGGAGCGTGTCTCCACGCTTGATGTCGAAGTCCTCGATCTCGTGCAGAAAGAGGTTCATCCTCGCGATCGAGGCGGTCGTCAGGTTGACCTCCTGGCCGTACACGCGCAAGGTCCGATGGTCCTTGCCCGCGTCTCGAACCTGGTTAATCGTCGCCACCAGCATGCCGCCCGAGCCGCAGGTGGGGTCGTAGACGGACTCGCCCGGTTCGGGCTCAAGGATGCCGACCAGCAGGGTGACAACTTCGCGCGGCGTGAAGAACTCACCTGCCTTCTTGCCGGACTCGTCAGCGAAGTTTTTCAGCAGGTACTCGTACCCGGCGCCAAGCAGGTCGTGCGAGACCGTGGACGGGTCGAGCCGGACCTCGTCGAACGCCTTGATGAGGCTGAGCAGGGAACGTTCAGGCAGCCGATCCTTGTTACCCCACGCGGCGTCACCGAAGATGCCGGCCAGGTGCTTTGGGTTGGCCTTCTCGATTCGCTGGAACGTCTTGCCGATCTCAGCACCGAGGTTGGTGACCTTCGTGGTGACCTCGCTCCAGAGTGTCCCCTCGGGCATGTCGAAGCGGTGGTAGTCCGCCTCGATCTCGTCATCGAGATCGTCTCCGTAGTCGTCGAGTGCCGTGTCATGTTCATACACCCACGTGTCGCTGATCCACTTCCAGAACAGCATCGGAAAGACGTAGGTCTTGAAGTCGGCGGGGTCAACCGGCCCACGAAGCGCGTTCGCCGCTGCCCAGAGACGGGACTCGAGTTCTTGCTGGGTGATCGTCACAGGTTGCCGTACTCTTCCTTGGTCGCTGGTCGCCCTATTCTGCCGGATCACTGGGCCTGGGTGGCTACCTCCAGGCCGGTGTCGCGCGATGGATCCGAAGTCCCTGGTACGGGCGATGTCCAGTACCGGATAGCCAGGCAGGGAAGGACCACGTGAGCGGGGATAGGGCGTCACCGTTGGCCCGGGAGGCGGGATGTTGTCAGTTACCTCGCACGTTGCGGCCACGAGCGGACCAAGCGAATCGATCGACAACCCCTGGTACTCGAGCTCCTAGCCGCAGTCCACACCGCTGAGGACCGCCTTAGCACAACAGCGAGCATCTGCTCAGCATCTTCGTGCTCCCCATCCACAGCCTGTCAGGGGCCGCAACCCGTTCCGGCATCGCCACCCCGCCCTAGCCAGCCCGGCCATCACCCAGAGTCACCTTTGCGGTTTCGGCGGGCGGGTTGGCGGTATCCGTCGCGCCGAACCTTCGCGTGAGGGGCCTTCACTGAGACCGGCAAGCCGCTGACCAGCAGGTTTAGGTTCGTATACTGGCTTGTTGGGTGCGCTTTCGCGAATAATCTTCATGTTAGCTCCGGTCAGTGAACGCACTGCCGGAGCTTTTTCGTTGTGACCGACGGCCAAATCCCATTCATGCTAGCATCTTGCTAGCACGCTGCTATCATATTGCGACATGAGAACCCTCTATCTGCGGAACGTGCCGGACGACGTCGTCGCCCGGCTGGAACGGCTTGCTGCTCGTGATGGCACGTCGGTCAGCGCGGTAGCGATCCGCGAACTGGCGGATGTGTCGCGCCGAGCGGACAACGCCGAACTGCTGGGGGCACTCCCCGACTTCGACATCGACACGGCGACCATCGTCGACGATCTGGACGCGGAGCGAGCCGATCGGTGATCGTCGTCGACGCATCAGCGGCACTGTCCGCGCTGCTTCGCGCGGGTGAGGCACGCCGAACACTCGCCGCGGAACAAGTGCACGTCCCGCACCTCATCGACTCCGAAGTGGCCAGTGGCCTACGTCGGCGGGTCGCCGCGGAACAGCTTCCCGCCGACGCCGCGTGGACCGCATTGCGCGTGTGGCAACGGCTCGGGGTGACGCGCTACGCGGCTTTCAGCCTGTTGCATCGGGTGTGGGAGCTTGGCGACAACATCTCGGCTTACGACGCCTCCTATGTGGCGCTCGCCGAATTCCTCGGCTGCCCGCTGGTCACCGCGGACGCCCGGCTCGCCAGGGCGCCCGGGCCGCGGTGCGTATTCACTGTGGTACCAAGTTGATTGGCGAGCGACCCGAGCCGTCACCTCGCCCGCTGAGCGAGGTCGCCGCACCGCATTGGCTGGCCCATCTACTCAGCACGACCAAGGTCCCGGTGCATTGGGGGCAGTTGGTGCGCGCCGCGGCGGCGTTGTCCGTCCCGATCGCCATCGGCACCGCCACTGGTCATACCGGAGTAGGCATCGAGGCCGCGCTCGGTGCGCTCTGCGGGACGTTCGTCGCTCGTCGTGGGCCGTACCGGTTCCGGCTGCGGCACATGGGTTGGGGGACGCTAGCGGGCGCCACGGGCTTCCTTACCGGTGGGGTCGCGGCCGGCAACGGCTGGGTGACCAGCGCCGTGATCGTCGCACTCGCCGTCGTCTCGGCGGTGATCTCCACAGTGGGAGCCACCGCATCCGCCGCTGGCCTACAGTTGCTGATCTTCGCCATCCTAGGCGCGGGCCAGCCACTGACCAGCGGACCGTATCTCGCCACCGGGTGGTTCCTCGCCGGCGCCGCATGGGCGGTCTTGCTCGCCATCGCGGCCTGGCCAGTGCGAGCCACCGCGCCGGAACGGGCCGCCGTCGCCGCGGTGTACGAGCAGATGGTCGCGATGCTCACCGCGCGGCAATGGCGGGAAGCCGCCCTGGCACGGCAACGGCTCACCGCCGCGCTCAACGACGCCTACGACGCCCTGCTCACCGCACGATCCCGGCTCGAAGGCCGCGACGAGACGTATCGCAGACTGTTCACACTCCTGTCCAACACCACGCCCGTGATCGAAGCCGCCGTGGCCGCGGTGAAAACCCGGCATCGGACACCACGCCACGAGATTGACATCCTCCGCGCCATCGCCGATGCGATCCGCGCCGATCGCCCGCTGCCCGATCCCAGCCCCACGCCGGAGACGGCCCTCGGACGCGCCATGCACGATCTGCGCCGCGACACCGACACGGACGCCCACACGACGCCGCACACCCGCCGCTCGTACCGCGACCGACTGACCACCTGGCTGGACGACGCGCTCGGCGGACCAGCGACCTGGACCCACGCCGCACGGCTCGCGGCCTGCATCGCCCTCGCGGAGATCGCCAGCAGGCAACTAGATCTGGAGCGCTCCTACTGGGTAGCACTGACCGTGGCGCTGGTGTTGAAGCCGGACTTCGGATCGGTGTTCGCACGCGCCGTCCTCCGGGCGGGCGGCACCGTGATCGGAGTTCTGCTCGGCGCCATCGTCCTGCTCGTCGAACCACGCGATTGGGCGCTGCCGCTCGCCGTCGCGGTCCTGGCCGCACCGCTGCCCCTCGCCAAGGAACGCAACTACGGCCTCTTCGCCATCTCGATGACCCCACTAGTCATCGTGCTCGTCGACCTCACGCAGGCGGGCAGCGCGACATTGCTGAGCGCACGGCTCGTCGACACCGCGGTCGGCTGCGCCATCGTGCTGGTGTTCGGCTACCTGTGCTGGCCGGGCAGCAGACGTCCCCAACTCGGAACCCAGATGGCCGCCGCGACGGACACGCTGGCGCACTATGCCGCGCGCGCACTGGCCGCACACCCCGCGGGGCATTCCACGCTGCGACGCACCACTTACCGGACGTTGTCTGATCTCCGTGTGGCGGCACAGCGACTGATCCCCGAACCGTCGCGCGCTGGCCGTAACGCCGCCGCCTGGTGGCCCACGATCATCGGCCTGGAACGACTCACCGACGCCATCACGCGCGCGGCCGTCGACACGCCATCACCCGCGGCGGACGTCGATCAGGTCGTCACCGCGATTCGGGAGATCGCGGCCGCCATCCGCGCTGACCGTCCACCGGCCGACCAGCCACTGCCAGCCGCCGGCCCCCTCGCCGTGGTGGCCGCCGACATCACCGCCCTCTACGGCGCACTGCGCGGTCCCCTCGCTGCCCAGGAGTGACATCTCGAGGACTTGTGCCAACCCACCGACTTCAGCGCCGAGATTCGAAGTGTGCCGAGATCAGGTCGCGTGCGGTGTCCATGTGGGCGACAGCGAGCTCGCGGGCCTTCTCGCCGTCACGGCTCTCAATCGCCTCGGCGATGTTCGCGTGCTCATCGGCGTTCTGCGCGAGCAAGCGGGGATCCGACCGCAACGCCAGCCAGGTGATGTTGCGTGGCAACCTGTGGTGCAGCATCTCGGCGGACTTCTCAAGCTGGGCGTTGCCGGCGGCGTCGAAGATCGTCGCGTGGAAGCCGCTGTTGGCCCGCTGCCACAACGCTCCGGCTCCGTCCTCGCCCCGGCGGACCATCTCGACTACCTGCCGGAAGGCGTCGACCGCGGACCGTAGATCGACCATCCGCGGTTCGGTAATGCGCGTCGCGGCACGAAAGGCCGCGTGTCCTTCCAGAACCCCGCGTACCTCTGTGACCTCGATGATGTCCAGCAGCGAGGGATAGCGCACCCGAAATCCTCGGTTGGCGATGCGCTCCACGACGCCCATCGCCTCGAGTTTGTTGAGCGCGAGACTCACCGGCGTCCGGCTGACGCCGTACTCCTTCGCCACTTTCTCCTGCCGGATCCAGGTGCCGACCTCGAACTCGTTGTCGGCGATCCGCTCACTCAACGACGTAGTCAAGTACTCGACGACGTACGAGCGCTGGGGTCCGCTGCGCGCGGGCGTCACGTTCTCGGCGCCTTCCATCGACGACCTTCCGTTATCGACCGGTCGCATACCCTTGGCGGCCGCGCGGATTCGCCGCCGCGAACAGCTCATTCGTCGCCGCATCACGGGCAACGGCGGACAGCCGGCCGAGCGACCACGCACCGGAGAGCGTGATGCGGTGGCCACGGTCCCGGAGCTCGTTGACCACTTCCGCCGGCAACCGGTCCTCCAGCACGAGGCCTCCCGGCGTCCACTGGCGCGGCCAGAAGGAACTCGGCAGGTGCGTCGTGTGGAACGTCGGGGCGTCAATGGCGTCCTGCATCGCGTTTCCCTGGATGTATCTGCGCAGCAGGTACGGCAGCTGCCACTGGTCCTGCTGATCGCCACCTGGCGTGCCGACGGCCTCGATCGTGACGCCGTCGCGGCTGATCAACGTCGGCGACAACGTGGTACGCGGCCGCTCGCCCGGCCGCAGCGCAGAGGGAGCGGTGGGGTCGAGCCACATCATCTGTAGGCGGGTTCCCAGGCAGAACCCGAGCTCGGGAATGGTCGGGGACGACTGCAGCCAGCCCCCAGATGGCGTGGCGCTGACGAAATTGCCGTGCCGATCGACGACGGCGAGATGGCACGTGTCCCCTCGGGTCTCCCCCGACGCCCGCACGGTCGGCTCGCCGACGCCAACCGCGTGCGGGTCCACATCGGTTCGTAGCGGCGGCACGTAGGGCTCGCCGCCGTCGGGCGCGCCAGGCCGCCACTCCATCGACGCCTCCGGTCCGATTATCCGTGCCCGCGACGCGATGTAGTCGGGATCGAGCAGCCGCTCGATCGGAACGCTGCCGCGCCATCCGTAGTAGGCCTCGCGGTCGGCGAACGCGAGCTTCATCGCCTCGGTGATCGTGTGGATGCCCCGCGCGGTGGCGGGATCGACGTCGTCGTCGGGGAAATGACTCAGGATCGCCAGCGTCTGCAGTAGGACGGGTCCCGAGGACCAGATGTCGGCCTTGTGCACGGTGATATCGCGGAAACGCAGGTTCACGGCACGTTCGTACGACGGCTGGAAGGCACGCAGATCCGACTCGCGGATGACGCCTGCGTGCTCGATGCCGTCCGAATGCTCGTGCGGCATCCGCACGAACTCGTCGATCGCCCGAGCGACGAAACCACCCTGCCACTCCTCGATGGCACGCGTGATCCGTTCCTCGCGTGAGCCGCCAGCCGATCCAGCCCGCGCGAGGCGCTCAAGCGTCCGCGCGTAGACAGGATTGACGACGCGATCGCCAGGCTCTGGTGGACGTCCGGACGGAAGCCACGTCGCTCGCGACGTCGGCCAGCTCCGGGTGAACAGTTCCGTCACGGTCTCCAGAGCGGAACACAGGCTCGGCGCGGCGGGCACGCCCGCGTCGGCGTAGTCGATCGCGTACTGGAGTACGTCCGGCAACTCCCAGGTGCCGTGATCCCGTAACAACCCGAACAGGGCCACGACGGACCCTGGCACCGCCGCGGCCAACGCACCCGCGCCCGGCACCGCGTCCAAGCCTTCCACACGCATGTGTTCCACGGTCGCTCCGGCGGGCGCCGGGCCCTGCCCACCGACCACCGTCGGACCACCGTTCGCCGGGGAGATGAGCGCCACCATGTCCCCGCCAGGACCGTTGAGGTGCGGTTCAGCCACGTGCAGGACGAATGCGCCCGCGACCGCCGCGTCGAAGGCGTTCCCGCCCCGCTCCAGCACGCTCTGCGCACTCGCGGTCGCCAGCCAGTGGGTCGACGCGACCATCCCGAAGTGGCCTCGTAGCGTCGGCTTCGCTGGCACGTCCCACGTCGACATGGCCGGCATTATCGCATGCAATTCGCTAGGATTGCATGCGATTTCGCACCACTCAGCGGCATATCGCCACAGCCAACACCGGAAGCGCGATCAGCGCCTCGCCTTAGCCGAACGCGTCCCTGACCGCGGTGACCAGCGCGTCTACCGCCGTCACCAATGGCGTCACCGGCCGGACGAACGCGGCGAGCCCGCCAAGCAGGCGTTCGAGCCTGCTCCGGTCCGGCTCCGGACGTGCCAGTTCCTCACGCACGCGACCGTGCGCCAGTTCCGCCGCGAGCGCATCGGTCTCGGAGAGCTCCGCGCGGTGCCGTGCCAGCAACGTTCCCACCTGGTCGAGCAGCGCTTCGACGTCTGGACCCGATGACACGGTGTTGTCGCGGCTGACAGCGTGCGCATTCGGACCGACGGCCTGATTGCCGACGTGACTGCTGCCCCCGGATTGCTGAATGCCGTAGTTCGTCGCTTCTCCGTGCATGATCTGGCTCCTGGATCTAGTTTGGCCGCCCCGCGTCGGGCTGGGTTCCCGTCGCCGCCACGGACGACTGTGTGGCGTTCGCACCGGCGCCAACCGCCTGGTTGCCGATCGAGCTGATCCCACCGGTCTGGATGACGCCCTGGTTGAGGATCGTCATCTGACGGTTGCGGAACTCGGTCGTGTCGACGTCGTGCTCGTCGAGGAAGTCGAGCACCGCGGACAGCGCGTGCCGCTCGACGAGCTTGAGGTGCTTGGCGGCATCGGTGGTCTGGAAGTAGTCGTGATACTCCGTGTCCATCGCCAGCTCGCGCACACAGCCGCGGGCACCGTAGTCGTAGCCGAGGTCCTGAGCGGCAAGCGCACGGGCGCGGGCACGCTCCCGCTCCCAGCGTCGCGACAGCAGCTCCCGCACGATACTGACCGGAGCGCGCGCCAACGTCCCAACCAGTCCGGTCGCCGCCCCGGCGAGCACCTGTCCCATCTGATCGGCACTGAATGTCTCGGTCAGCCGGTCGACGTCGTGATACGGCTTGCGCAGCGGACCGAGCACGGCTTGGTCGCACCGCACATGCAACAGCTTGCCCTCGGTGGAGAAGTGCAGGAACGTCGTCGCTACCACCTCCGCGCCCCAGGACGGCACCCGCACGCAGAGGTGATGGCGAGCAGGACCGCTCGGGTCAGCCGCGATTCGCTCCACATCGGACTCGCTCAGCTCCTGAGTGGGCATGCGGTCACGTTCCGGCAGCACCTTCGGGTACCGCGTGAGCGCATCGCCACGCAGGAACACTCGATCGGTCACGGTCAGGCCGGACAGCTGATCCGGATCGGCGCCGAGTGTGTCGAGCCGTCGCCGCACGAAGTTGATCAGCGCCAACACGTCCAGCGGCACCAAGTCCGAGCCGTTACTCGAGGAACGGTCCTCCTTGCGGCGCGTCGGCAGCGCGAACGACCAGTGCGACACGACAGGGCCGTAGCCCACGAACGGCGAGAAGCCGTGGTAGATCGTCGTGTTCCCGCCGGACGACCGCTCGACGTCGTTCAGCCGGTCGGCCGCCCATGCCCGCGACGCGGGTAACGCGGGCGCATCCGACGCGTCGAACCCGGCTCGGGAGAGTGTTCGCACCAGAATCTGACGGGTCTTCATCTCGTCCGCCACCACGACGCCGTAAGCCGCGAGAATGGCCAACACCGACAACCACGGCATCCCGACCGGCCAGCTCGGCGGTGCCGCACTGCTCTCCGTGGTGTCCAGTACGGACACGAGCTGAGCTGTCACGAGCAGTAGCACGGCGATGGATGCCAACGCCAGGACGACATCGCGGATCCTGCCGAACTGGGCGGTCGCACTCAGCCAGCCACCGAGCGGAAGCAGCAAAACCAACGCCAGGATCAGCCACAGCGGCGACAGAACGAACGCGAGCAGGAGCAAGCCCAACAGCAGCCAGTCCCGCCGGAACCGCTGGCTCTGCGCGTCAAGACAATGCCGCAGCACCGGACTCAGGGAGAACCCCACCGACGGCGCCACCGCATGCAAGTCGTTGCCAAGCAAGGCGGACACGACCTTGTCGCTGAACTTCTCGTCCGTCCGCGCCGCCGCGCACAGGTAGCGCGTAACGTCGTCATTCGAGAAGAAGGAATCGTCTGACATCGATGTCCTCACCATGTCGATTCGCCCTGTGCGCGACTAGAGCGTGTCTCCCGATTCATCGGGCGAGCATGACGGTGGCGGCGAGGAGTACGCCGCCGAAGTAGGTCCGCGCGTACTTGTCGTAGCGGGTCGCGATTCCGCGCCACTGCTTGAACCGGCCGAAACCGCGCTCGACGGTGTTGCGCTGCTTGTAGAGCTCGGGGTCGAAACCCGGTGGCCGACCACCGGCGGACCCCTTGTCCTTACGGCGTTTGGCCTGGTCGGAGCGCTCGGGGATGGTGTGCCGGAGGCGTCGCCGCCGCAGTTCGCGGCGAGTCGACGGGTGTGAGTAGGCCTTGTCCGCCAGCAGGCGATCCGGCCGGTGCCCGGTCGCGGCCAGGGCCTCGAGCAACGGCGCCAGGCGCGGATTGTCCCCGGCTTGCCCGGCGGACAGCAGCATGGCCACCGGGCGGACACCGGAGGTGACCAGGGCGTGGACCTTGGTGGTCAATCCGCCGCGCGAACGACCGATCGCGTGGTCGTCCGGCTCGGAAATCTTGTCATTCGACCTGGCCCCCTGTGTGGTCCGCGGAGGGCGCGCCGGCGGCATGCTGGTGCGCCCGCACGACGGTGGAGTCCACCGACAGCAACCAGTCCAGCTTGCCCGTATCGGCGTGGTCGGACAGCACATGCTCGAAGATCCGCTCGTACGTGCCGTCGCTTGACCAGCGGCGATGCCGCTTCCACAAGGTCTGCCAGGGGCCGAACTCAGCGGGCACATCACGCCACGGCGATCCGGTGCGAAAGCGCCACGCGATCGCTTCCAGCACCTGACGGTGATCACGCCAGCGCGCACCACGCCGCCCAACATCAGACGGCAACACCGGCTCGATCGACTCCCACAACTCGTCCGTGATCACACCAGTTCTGATCATTCACCGATCATCAGCGAACCACCGGCCGATATTCGGGAGACACGCCCTAGTCGGGAACGTCGGTGCCACTCGGGAACCGGAAGCGGCCACCGCCGCGACACCAAGAATCGCGCCGAACAACACCCCGAAGATCGCGGCATCGAAGAGCAGATTGAGCACGAAGTAGTGCTCTGTCGGTTGAACTGGACCCGATATCAGCGAGGGCATATCGGTGACCAACGATGCGAGCACTATGCCGGACACCGAGGCGATCACCGCGCCCAGCACCGTTACCCCCGTCGTAGCGGCGAATGTCGCCATCTTCGACGCCATCACCGGCTGAACCGCGCGGTTGAGTCCGAACACAACCAACAGGACGAACACGATCGTGCGAATATCGGCCATCCAGAACCCCCACACACCGACGCCCTCCAGATCGATGTACCAACGTGGGAAGAAGAAGTAGCTCGCCAGCATGCCACCGACATTGTCGTGCTCGCCGCCCACAGTTGACGCCGTCCGCGATACCCATGGGTTGCCGACGAGCAGCACATAGACCAGCAACGTGCCGACCCCAGGCGCGAACTGACGACGCGCTCCCCCAGCGGTGATCATCTGCCCGACGTTAGCGCCGAGCACTGGACCGTCGCGACGTCCATCCGAGTTATCACGAAACCCGGCGTGCCATCCGCGACCAGCCGCGTGAGTAAGGTGGCGATGACCTCGTCACTACCGACTTCCCGACGGCACGAGGTCGTCAGGACCCGCAGCGACACAGACCAAGGAGCGCCCCGTGATCACCGCAATCGTGCTCATCAACGCTGACACGGACCGGATTCCCGAGGTCGCGGAGTCACTGGCCGACCTGGACGGCGTCAGCGAGGTCTTCTCCGTCACCGGCGAGTTCGACATCGTCGCGATCGTCCGCGTCCACGAGCACGAGGAACTCGCCCAGGTCATTCCTGGCAAGGTGAACAAAGTCGACGGCGTTCGCTCGACCGAGACCCACATCGCCTTCCGGACCTACTCCAAGCACGACCTCGAAGCGGCGTTCTCGCTCGGCATCGACAGCTGAGGTGGATCAGCACCAGCTCGCGGCCGCACCAGTGACGATCGGTGAGCTCGACACGTCGGGATGCCCTTCGACCACATCGGCGACAGCGCATGTGACGTTGTCCGACGATCCCGCTTCCAGCGACGACGTGGCCAGCCGGGCGACGGCGGTCGCAGGTGACCCAGCGGTCAGTTCCCCCGTGATCTCGTCCTCGGTGAGGACGTCGGACACACCGTCGCTGCACACTAGATAACGATCGCCGGGGACGGCTCTGAACACGGACAGGTCGAAGTTCGCCGCGCCGCGCCCGTCGAGCGCGCGCAAGATCATCGAACGACGAGGATCCGCGGCCGCCTCCTCTTCGGTGATCTTTCCAGCGCTGAGCAACGACTGCACGAGCGTGTGATCGGTGGTGAGCTGCCGCAGCACCCCATCACGCAGACGGTATGCCCGCGAGTCACCGATGTGCGCCACGGCGAGCCGGTTGCCACCCGAACACAGCAGCGCGGTCAGCGTGGTACCCATCCCTCGCAGGTCCGGCCGCTCCGCGATCATGTCAGCCAGGCTTTCATTGGCCGTCTGCACCGAGTTCGCCAGCGCGTAGACGATTTCCTCACCGGCGATGTCGCCGTCAAGGGCGGCCAATGTTCTGATGGCGACCGAGCTCGCCACCTCACCGTACGCATGCCCGCCGACACCGTCAGCGACCGCCACCAACGCCTGCCCCGCATAGGCGGAGTCCTCGTTATTGCCGCGTACGAGGCCGACGTCGGAGAGCGCCGCACTGCGCAGCGATAGCGCCGTGCCAGTCGATGCCTCGTCCCGACGTCGCTGCGACCTCAGCAGTTCACCCAGCTTCTGCACGTCGGCAGTCTAGACATCCTTCTCCGTTACACCAAATGGCCTAGTCGATACATCGATCCGTCGGAACACGGCCAAGCCCGCGTGTTTTCCCGCAACAGGTCCCGACGCGCGATGAGGGTGGCGCCTGGCCGCGCGACGTCGTGTTAGCCTGTTGCCATGCCGCGCTACACGACGCCAAGGCGAGACGTACTGAGGCGCGCCAGCTGAACCCAGGTCGCTGGCGCGCAGCGCTGTCGACCGCGGACACGTGGACATCTTCCCGGGACCTGGCCCGATTCCCCGTTAGCTCACAGCTGTGGAGATTCGCTATGTCCCTCTCGCCTGCCTATACGCCGTCGAGCACCCCGTCGTTCCTCGCTCGCCGCCGTATCGCCACCTACTTCACCGGCGGCACCAATGGCGTCCTCACGCTCGTGACCGCCCTGCAGCAGCGCGGCTTCACGGTCCATGACATGTCCGTCGACATCCGCGACGGCGTGCCGGAGAGCAGCATGGTCTGCACGGTCATGGTCACCAGCACCGACATCGACCTGCTGCTGGAGCATCTCAGGGACCTGCCGTCGGTCGTCTCCTCCGAGCTGGTGTAGCTCGGTAACGGCCTACTCGCCGTCCTTCGGCGGCGTGTCCCAGTCGTGGACGTCCTTGCCCGCTTCCCGCGACAGGATGTCGAGCGCGGCGACGGCGCCAGCACCCGCGGAGATGATCGCCTGGCTGCGGCTGGGCCTCGCGAGCCTGCCCACCGCGTAGACCCGATCGACGTTCGTCCGGTTTTCGGTGTCAACCCGCGCGCGGCCGTCAGCGATGTCCACGCCGAGCTCCTCCGCGAGACCCCGCGTCGCCTTGGCGCCAGCGAGGATCACGTAGTCCGCGTCCTGTGTTGCGTCGCCGGCGTGGACGGTGAAACGCCCATCCTGCCGCGTAATCGACTCGACCTGCTCGTCACGGAGATCAGCGCCGAACCCCGTGACTTGCGTGCGCGCAGCGGCTTGGAAGTCCGTGCCGCTCATGTCGTCAAGGCCCAGGTAGTTGTGCAGCTGTGCGGCGTGCATCGCCGTCTTGTCCTGACCATAGACGATGGCCTCGTGGCCGTTCTTCGCCAGGAACAGGGCCGCGCTGAGCCCGGCTGGACCGTCTCCGATGATCGCTACCGTCGTCATGGCACCGAGGATGGCAGACCGAGCACACGATCGCCGAACGGCCTGGGCCCGAAAGGCCATCAATCAAGCCGTCCGCGCCGATCACGAAGACTGGATCGCAACGGTCCAGCGATGGGCCGACGCGGCCATAACGGCAAGCGCCTCGCACTAGGACGTTCAGCTCCAGATCGCGGCGGGCCAGCCGTCGCTGAACACCTCTGGTGGATCCGGCATCGTGACAGCACACCCGACCGCCACCCGGTGGGCGCTCCAAGCGACGACCGCCGCGTCGAGGACATCGTCGACGCCAACTCCGCGCCCCACCGTGCCCAGCTCCTCATCGGTCACAATGCCCGCTTCCCGCAGCAGCTTACGACGTCGTACCACACCATCGTGAGTCCGTTTCCCGACGTCAAGCGGAGCGCCCGCCAGGTGAGCGAAGGACACTTCCGGGTGCACCTCGACGACGTCGACTGCCGCCTGCCGCGCCCAGCCGTCCACCTCCAGCAGCTTGGGTTTGAGACCGTATGCTTGAATGGACATGCCCTGACCAGTCAGTTCGCGGTTTCGGGCGCTGGCGGAAGCATGATCGGAACACCCGAGGGCCGACCGAGTCGGCGTCATGAACACCGAGGACCGCAGTCGCCAGACGGCTTGCCGTGCGAGTTGGTCTGCCTGACGCGGACCGTTGTCGGGAAGCCCGATCGGCATGTCGATTCCGACGACCGCTACTGGACCGTCGGCACTGGCCTGATCGACGAGAGCGGCGATTCCCGATGCGACGTGCGCGGTCATCCGGCCGTTGTCCAGGACGATACCGACCCAGCCCACTCGACACGCATCGACACCGAGAACTCGAACCACTAAGTCAGTGTGCCGTGAACGTTACGACGACCGCAAAGCAGCGCGGGCGAACGTGACGGCGTCCGTACTGGGCCGTGGTCGTCACGGCTCGTCGGGGTTTCACCAAGGGACGCCGACGAACGCCTGACCACGACACCTGACATCACTCAGGAGGCGCCATGACGTCCGCCACCGGACGTCGTGGGGTTGGACCTACCGGGTAGCCGTAGCCGATCCGCAGCAACGTGTGTACCTCACCCGCATCGCGGAACTCCGCCACCAGCTCCCGCCGGGTCTCCGCCACTTCGAACGGCTGCGACAAAAACGACGCGCTCAGCCCGAGCGTGCACCCAGCAAGCAATGTGCGCTGCATCCCTGCGCCCGCCACGACATCGAATCGGGGCCCCGACCCGACTGTGGTCACCGCGACCAGCAACGGCTGCTGCTCGAACAACCGAGGTGGCAGTGGGTTCGGGCGGTAGTACTTCCGCAGTTCCAGCAGCTGCCCGGACAGCGGCGTCGGCCCCACCGCGTCGGTGGGGATGCCATCACGACGACCGGCTGGTCCACCGAGCCACCGCTTGATCTCGTGCTGGTATGCCCCGTCGTTCTCCATGGCTCGTTCCGCGTCGCGGATGAGACGAACCAAGGTGTCGTACCGCTCCGACGCGTCGACAAACACCAGCTCAGCGCCCTCGGTGCGCGCGGCGGCGGCGAGTTTGGCCCGCGCGTCCGGTAGGACGGAACGCTCCAGGAACGGGTGGCGGTTCGTGTGCCGCTTGGTGATGGCGTCGGCTAGCTGTTGGTCCACATCGGACGCCTTGCGCTCCCCCGCGACCCGGACGGTGGCGAGTAGATCCCGTTCGGCGGGGTCGGGGAGCAGGCGCGTCAGGCCCACGCGATTCCGCGCCCGCAATGCCACGCGCAGGTTGCACAGCGCCGCACCGCACGCCAGGCGCGCCTCCCTCGCCTCAGGGTCAGCGACCGTGAGCACGCGGTCCCGGTCAAGCCACAACGAGATCGTGGCGCCGTCGACTTCGAAGAGCCACGGCTGGGCATTGAACGGCGACGGCGCGCGCACGGCGGCTTCCAGCGCCATGTCGATGGCCTGCTGGGCGGTCGTCATGTTCTTAGCCTCCGATTAGATCGCCCCATGAGAAGGTGGCCGGGCTCGCGCTCCGGCCACCGGTACGCGTGATCAACGTGCCGAACGCCGTGCCAGGTACATCGGCAACATCGCGATCAGCCCAAGCACCACCACTGCCGCGCCACCGAGCACGTTGCTCAGCACCGTTTCGGTCGTGGTCTCGGTGCCGATGACCAGCCACAAGGAAATGATCGTCCAGGCTCCGAGCAATGGGCACACCCAGAGCAGCCGGTGGGTGCGCTCGTACGCGGCCGCGAAGCCGGCACCGAGCACAGCGACAGCGAGCCCGATGACGAGGTTGTTCCTCGCCAACCCGGCTGACGTCTCGCTGAACCCGATGATCCACGGCGACAGGGCCACGTACAGCCCGGCGAGAACGGTGAGCGCGTCCGTCGCCTGCGCTGTGAACGATTCGGCCATCCGGTCGTACCGTGCGCTCATCGCCACGATGTCCGGGTGGTCCGTCATCTTCGTCGTGGCACGAGTTCCTTCCGTCATCACGTCACCTCCATGAGGGGTCATCCCGGGTACACGACTCCGCGGGACATACATCAACCCAATGCCGCACGTCAGGATCAGTGCGAGGGCCGCCAGGCCCAACTTGCCGGGACCAAAGCCATGTGTCGCGCACACTATTGACACACTGCCAACAATTCGCTTTCATGGTGCTGGCGGTGCCGGACGGCGCCAACGGGAGGTTGCACCATGAGCTCGGTACCCCCATCGCCGGACGAAGCACGCCGATACGTCGTCGGACCGGATTCGCTATCGTGGGCACAAGCCAGCGACGTCCGCAGGCTCTTGCTCGCGCCGTACGCGCTCATCCTGCAAGTCGCCCACCCGACGGTCGGCGCGGGCGTCGCCGAACACTCGAACTTCGTCAACGAGCCATGGCAACGGCTCACCCGCACGTTGGACTACCTTGATCTGCTGATTTACGGCGGTGACGACGCGATCCAGACCGCCAGCCGCGTCCGCGACATGCATAAGCGCATCAAAGGCGTGCGCACCGACGGCACCAAGTACCACGCGCTCGAACCGCGGGCGTACGCCTGGGTGCACGCGACACTCATGCTCGCGATCGTCCAGCTGCACAACCGGTTCATCCGAGAGCTCGACCAGGCCGACATCGAGGCCTCATACCAGGAATGGCTCGGTCTCGGCCGCCTGCTTGGCATCAGGGAGGGCGACCTGCCGCCGGACTGGGCTGGCTTCCAGTCCTATTGCGACACCATGATGCGCGAGGAACTTGTCGACAACGAGACAGTGCGGCTGGTGCTGCGCACGATCCGCAAACCAGGCGCGCCACCCGGATGGCCGTCCTGGCTGGGTTGGTTGTGGCGAGCTGTGCGCCTACCCGCGGGATACCTGCTGACGCTGACCGGCGCGAGCGCGTTGACGCCCGAGCTGCGAGAGCGGTTCGGCGTGCGGTGGAGCCGGAGCAAACAGCGACAGGCCGACGTCCTCGCCGCGCTTTCGCGGGCGACGACCCCGATCATGCCGCGCCGGGCACGCGTGTCCGGCCCGACCTACCTGCGTCTGCGGCGTAAGGCCATCGCACGAGACGAGTTCGCCCCGGACAGCTACCGCCAAGCCGCGATGCGGTGAATGACGCTCACCCCGTTGAGGGCGGGGGAAGCTCCATTCACTGTACGTGACCACCGGTGTCGATGACCTCGCTGACGGTGCGGCGGGGCGTCACACCGGTCGGATAGCCGTAACCAATCCGCAGCAAGGTGTGCGGGTGACCGTCCGAAGCGAACGCCTGGGTGACCTCGTCCCTGAGATCGGGCACTTCGAACGGCTGCGACAGGAACGACGCGGACAACCCGAGACTGCACGCCGCGAGCAGCGCACGCTGCATCCCGGCCCCCGCGATCACGTCGAAGCGAGGACTGGCGCCCGTCGTGACGACGGCGACAAGCAGTGGCTGCTGTTCGAAGCGACGCGGCGGTAACGGGTTGGTCCGGTAGTAACCGCGCAGCCGCACCAGCTGGTCGTCGACCGGGTCCGGACCGATCGCGTCGACCGGGACGCCATCGTGCCGATCGATCGGGCCACCGAGCCAGTACTCGACCTCATCGCGATACGCCTCGTCGGCGTCCAGGCGCTGCTCCGCCTTGCGGATGAGCTCGACCAGCAGGTCGTAACGCTCCGAGGCATCCACGAACACCAACCGTGCGCCCTCGGCACGCGCCGCTGACGCCAGCGTGACACGAGCGCTCGCACTGACCTGGCGGTCGAGGAACGGGTGTCTGTTGGTGTGGCGTTTGGGAATCGCGTCGGCGAGCCTGCGTTCGCTGTCGGTCGCGGGCCGTTCCCCCGCGATCCGCACCACCGCGAGCAGGTCGGGGTCGTCGCGGTTCGGCAGCAAGTCGACCAGGCCGACGCGATCGAGCGCGCGCAGCTGGATCCGCACGTTGCACAGCGCGGCGCCACAGGCGAGCCTGGCCTCGCGCGCATCAGGGTCAGCGACCTCGAGCACGCGTGCCCGATCGAGACGGAGCTCGATCCGATCGCTGTCGACGTCGAAGCGCCACGGCTGGGTGTTGAAAGGCGACGGCGCCCGGACCGCTGCCTCGAGGGCCAGGGTGGTCACGGACGTCTGTGAGGCGATCATGGCTTTCCTTCCACGGGAACTCTCGCCACCTATCGTGCGCCACGTTACGAAGAGTGACAGCGGAAAATCGTCACTACCTGGCAGGACCAAATACCGCTCTTGGCACTGGCTATCGGCCGGAGGAACTCGCGATGTCGGCCAATTCGTCGTTGTACGAGAACACGTTGTCCCAGATATGATCAATCCGTCGTTTCGCCTCCGGCAACGACACAACGGAAACCGACTCATCGTCATGGTCGATGAGGAGCTTCAGACGGCGTAGCGTGCGCAGGCCATCATCGACGTCGAACCGCACCGGAACACCGGATCGCCGCTCCAACCAGCGATCGGCTCGCGCCCCCAGCTCATCGACCGTCAGCGGGGCATCGGAAAGGCGAAGCAGATGATAAGCGATCACGGCTTCCTTGACCTTGGATTCCTCCGCCGCGTCGAGGATATGATGGAAAACCCCCGCGTCGTTGTCGAGGTTGCGGAAGTACAGGCTTTCCGATAACACTTTCATGAATTTGATTTTGCGGTTCTTGAACTTGGTGAACTGCCGCCAGAGATATCCGCCGAACGCGGCGAGACCCGCGCCTAACGAGATCAACGCCGCCTGGTCGAGATCGACCGGTTGGTCTCGCAGCCCGAGCCAGAACGCGAGCAACAAGAACAACACGCCAAGCGAGGCGATCAGCTTGGTGACCACGACGACGATCCCGGAGACCACAGCGGGCACCCCGATCAGTAGCTTGTCGATCGGCCGCATGCGCACGCCAACGTTGGGAAGCAACATCTCAAGGTCGCGGCGAGGAACATCCTGGAAAAGCTTGAGCATCACCGCGCCGGGCTCGAACGGCAGCTCGTCGCGCTTTTCCTCGTCGACGTTCTCGGGGAACGCGACGTAGAGCAGCACCTTGTCGTAACTGACGAACTCGACGGTCTTGCGACGCAGCCCGAACCAGTGCGGCACCTTCGCGGTACGATCCGTGGCGCCCCTGCGGTAGATCAGGACGTCATCGATGGCGTCGTGGTCGACTTCCATGCGCACCTTGAGCAGCGAGTGGTCGCTGATCGCCCTGCCGAACTCGTCGGCGCCGACGAGGGTGAAGTTGGCGTCCTCGGCGAGCGCGCGGAGCCCGTCGACCAGCTTCCGCTTGGCCTCGGCGCGCTCGGCCGTCGTGACGGGTTCGCTGGTGCGGGCGTCGACGTCAGGGGCGAACGCGTGGTAAGCGTCCTTCAGCTCCTCGATGCGCGCGCGGAACCGGTGATGCAGCAGGCTGGCGAGGATCTCGGTGAAGGCGAGGAACGGCTTGCGGTCGTCTTCTGCCAGCTCATCGGCGCAGAGCGTGATGACGCTGCGCTTACGGAACGGGATGAAGTACTCGCCGGTCACCGTGGGCCCTTTCGCACGACAGTCGGACATCTTCGAACCATACGAGCGCACCAGGATCACACGACGCAACGCCCCGCGACACGGAGGTCCGCGGGGCGCTACCGATACGTCAGAGCCGAGACGTCACTCCCGGTCCTCAGCGGGACGCACGACCATGACAGGGCACTTGGCGGCGTGGATCAGCGCTTGGCTGTGCGAGCCGAGCAGCAAACCGGCGAACCCGCCACGTCCCCTGCTGCCGACGACGACGAGCTGCGCCTTCTCACTGAGCTTGAGTAGCTTCTGGTGCGGCCTGCCACGCTCCACGACCCGCTCGACGCTCACGTCGGGGTACTTCTCGCCCCAGCCCGCGAGCCGTTCGGCCAGCATCCGCTCGGCGACGTCCTGCACGGTGCCCCATTCCTCAGCGAACCGCTCCGGCGTGAGCATCTCGGCGGCGTCGCCGTCGAACCAGGTGTGTACCGCGGTCAGCGGCGCACCACGCAGCGATGCCTCCTCGAAAGCGAACGACAGCGCGGACTCCGACAGCGGACTGCCGTCGATGCCGACGAGGACTGGGTCGCGCTCCGGTCGCGAATCGGCGTCCTCACCACGGACGACGACGATGGGACTGTGCGCGTGGCTGGCGACCTTCACCGGCGTCGACCCGAGCGCGAGACCGGCGAGGAACCCGCCGTGGCCGGACGCGCCAAGCACCGTCAGTCGCGCGTGGCGGGACTTCTCGATCAGCACGGGCGCCGGGTCGCCGTTATCGGACACGGTCTCGACCTCGATGTCGGCGACCTGCTTCGCGGCATCTTCCGCGGCGGCGAGGATCTCGATTCCCTGCTGGGCCAACTTCTCGCGCAGCTCGCCGGACGGCGGCCACGCGCCGACATACAGGCTGGGCAGGCCAAGCGCGTGGACCAATCGGAGGGAGGTGTGCCGGTGTGCGGCGTCCCGCGCGCCCCATCGAACGGCCGTGAGCGCCGATTCCGACCCGTCCACTCCCACTACGACCGGATAGTTCTCCGGAACGACGTCATTCATTGCTTTCTCTCCCTCGTGTTCCTGATCGCTCCGGGGTGCCCGGAGCGCTTACATGTCAGCCTGCTCGCGGTGGCGATGCGGCTGCTACGGGAGTTGGTCACCAAGCCGAGGTGACCTTCTCCCCGTCGTGGCCCCGGGTCACGATGTGACGCCTGAGGTGGCGAAGTTCGTTTCCACCGTGGTTACCCCGAGCACCGTCCTCGCAAGCGCGGCGGCGACAGCCCGTTCTGCCTCGTCCGCGAAGGCGCCGCTGATAGTGACCGCTCCGCCGGACACCGTGACGTGCCACCCGTCCCGTTTGCCGCTGTAGTCGTCGAGCAGCGCACGCACGTGCGTCGCGATGGTGTCGTCGGACCGCACCAGTGGCCGGAGTAGGTCGTGCCTGCTGATGACACCGACCAGCACGCCATCCGTCACGACCGGCATGCATCGCAGTCCGTCGGCGAGCATTCGCCGTGCCAGCTCGGTCACGTGCGTCTCCGCGTTGGCGACCTCCACCGGTGTCGACATCATCGCGTCGACGCGCAGCTCGCCTGATGCGTCCATTCCGTAATTCAGCGCGTCCGCCTCGGTGAATATCCCGACCACTCTGCCGTCGTCGTCGACGACAGGCAGCCCCGCGTAGCCACGCTCGCTGAGCAGCGCGATGGCGTCGCGTACGGAGGTGCTCGGATGCACACTCACCGGTGGGGTCGTCATGATGTCCAGCGCCCGCATGGAATTCTCCTCCCGCGCACCTGCTGTTTCGTGCTACGTCCGACGCTAGGCACGCGGGTGGCAACGCACCGTTGTCATCGGTACTCAGCTGTCGGGACCTTCGACCCGCCGGATGGGCCGGTGGATACGAGACCGGCCTACGTATGCTCGTCACGTTTGCACTTTTTGACGGTGTCTTACCAACCGTCCGCACTGTCATAATTTCGCCACCTTCTGATGCTGTCCGTGACGTCGTGGTGACATCAGGTGGCGAGGGGAGCGCGAGTGGATCCGGGGACCGAACGGCATACGCGTGTCGTGCTCTGCGCGCGAGACGGCGCGAACGCGACCGGGCTCGCCGCGGTACTGAACACTCACCGGGACCTGACCGTCGGAGCGATCGGGCTGGACGCGGCCACCGTCGTCTCGCTGTTTCCCCGCGAACGGCCGGACGTCCTTGTCGTCGACACTTCGGTCGCCGCGGCGGACGTGTTGTCGTTGAGCGCGCTGGCGCGACAGCCGGACAGCAGCGTGCGGGGCGTCGTCCTACTCGCCACCAGCCTGCCGGACGGCGACGGGGTTCTCGCGACGGCCATCCGCCGTGGGGCGCGCGGGATCGTGACACACGATGGGCCGGTCGAGCACATCGTCACCGCCATCGGCGCGGTGGCTTCCGGCGGCGCCTACATCGAGCCATCGCTGGTCGGACGGGTGCTTGACGCGCTCACCGACGTCGGCTGCGGAGAGTTTCCCGCCTACGCCACCGCCGCGCTGACACCGCGCGAACGGGAAGTGCTCGACCTGCTGAGCACCGGCAGGTCCAACGCGGACATCGCCGACAAGCTGGTGCTCAGTGTCAGCACCGTCAAACATCACGTATCGAGCGTGTTGCGCAAGCTCGGGTTGCGGAGCCGTGTCGAAGCGGTCGCGGCGGCACAGGACGCGTGGCGCGAGCCAACCAGCAAACGTGAGAACTATTCGTACTTTTGACCTATTCTCGGTAATCAACCGACCACGTAGCGTACTGGCTGATCTACAGATCACCCGAGACAGCGACCGGCCGCGATCGGCCGGTCGCGCCCGCGACACGAGGGAGGCTCTTGTGGGAAAACTCGGACGTACGCTGGTCGCGATCGCAGCGCTCGCCATGGTGGCGGTCACGGCACCCGCCATCGGACATGCCGAACCGAGCGACGACAACCCCGGCCGCGCGCAACGACAGCTACCGACACCGGCGGACCCCGCCTCGGTGACGCCCGCCCCGCGCGGTGAGTTCTCGACCGCGGCCCTTCGCGACGGATACTGGCACCAGGGCGAGTTCGCATTGTGGTCGCGGCCAGGCTACGTAGGCGACATCTACGACACCAGCACCAAGTACCACAAGACCTACTACGGCCGGTACTACGTCAACTCGGCCATCACGCTGTACAACACGGCGAGCAGCACCGCGAACGGAAACGAGCACTACCGCGTCATCGCGACGAATTCTCCCGAGGGCAAGGGCGACCGGCTCAAGCACCTCAAGTACCCGTCATGCAACAACGTCACCTGCTACGCCTACACCGACCTTGGGTGGGCGGACAACAGCTTGAAATCTCACTTCCGACGTTCCTGAAGCATGCTGACGCGCGCCGCACTCGTCGTGCTCGCGGCACTGGCGGCTAGCGGATGCACGGCGCCGGCCTCGCCGAGCGAACTGCCCCCGCTCGGCGAGGTCCCCGTCATCAGAGACGCCGATGACCTCGCCGCGCTCGACCTGCCGCTGGACCCGTATCACGTCGACACCGAGCCGCTACTCGACCGAATGAACCGGGCGTGGGATGTCCTCGTTCAGCGCTGTATCCGCCGCTACGGGCTGAGCTGGCCCACCTCGCCGGAACACGTGCCCCCGGAAGGCCCGGAGCACATGGAGCGCTACGGCATCATCGACGCGGCGGTCGTGACCGAGTACGGCTACCACCAGCCACCGCGGCCCGGCGTGAAGAACGGCGAGGATACCGGCCAGTCGTGGTCCGCCGACGCCGACGCCGTCATGACCGGCAGGGTGGATCGCCATGACGGCAAGCCCGTGCCCAACGGTGGCTGCAACGGCGAGGCGATGCGGGCGCTCGGCGCGGAGTTGCCCGAGAACGGTCCGCCCAAGGCGCCGCTGTCTCGCAGACTCGCCGGCCGCGCCTACGAACAGGCCCTCGCCGACCCCCGGTTGGATCCGGTTGTCGCGGAGTGGCGCGAGTGCATGACGGCGGCGGGCTACGACTACGACTCCCCGCTCGACGCCGGCGAAGACCGGGCCTGGTACGTCAAGTCCGGCCCTTCGAAGCGGGAGATCGCCACGGCACTGGCCGATGTGGACTGTCGGGCGCGGACCAACTACGTCGGCATGTTCTACGCGCTCGATGCCGCCTACCAGCGGGAAGCCGTGGCGGCGCACCGCGCGGAGTTGCGCGAGCTGCGCGAAGCCGCGGAGGTGATCGACCGCAACGCCCGCCGGTTGCTGGGAGAGTAGACGAGGCACCCAAGGACTCGCTATCCCGTCGTGTACTCGGCCCGCCGGTCACCGCGTCGCCAGATCGCCTTGTCGACTTCCACCAACACGTAGGTGGCCGCCGCGACGGCGAGCACCATCAGCCAGCCCGAGACGTCGAGCGGCGCCGTGTGGAACAGCAGGTGCATGACGCTCCAGTACGTCATCGCGAGCTGCAGCGCGGTCATCGTCGCGATCCCGGCGAACAGCCACCGGTTCCGGGTGCCGGGCAACATCCGGTCGAACGATCGGCAGCTGATCAGGAACGCCATCTCGGCGAACACGAACACGTTGATCGCGGCGGTGCGTGCGACCGGCTCGGCCATGCCCGCGGCGAGCTGCAACTCGAACACCCCGAACGCACCGACCACCAGCACCACGGATACCAGCAGGATGCGCCGGATCAGCCCACCGGTGAGCAGCGGCTTCGACGGTGGCCGTGGCGTGCGACGCATGATGCCGGCTTCCTTCGGCTCGAAGGCTAGCGTCAAGCCGAGGAAGCCCGCCGTGGTCAGGTTGATCCACAGGATCTGCACCGGCAGGATCGGCAGCGCCGTGCCCAGCAACACCGCCGCGACGATCACCAGGCCCTCCCCGATGTTGGTCGGCAACGTCCACGCGATGAACTTGCGCAGGTTGTCGAACACCGAGCGGCCTTCCTCGACGGCCGCCTCGATCGAGCTGAAGTTGTCATCGGTGAGCACCATGTCCGCGGCGTCGCGGGCGACCTCGGTGCCGATATCGCCCATCGCGACCCCGATGTCCGCACGGCGCAGCGCGGGCGCGTCGTTCACGCCGTCACCAGTCATCGCCACGACGTGCCCAGCGCGCTGCAGCGACTCCACGAGCCGCAGTTTCTGCTCCGGTGACACTCGCGCGAAGACGTCCGCCGACGCGGCGACATGGTCGAAGTCGGCTCCAGACGTCGCGGCGAGCTCCGCACCGGTTACCACCACGGGACCGGTGGCGGCGCCAAGCCCGACCTTCGCCGCGACCGCCCGCGCGGTCTCGGCGTGGTCCCCGGTGATCATCGTGACGCGGACGCCCGCGTCGAGGCAGGCGCGTACCGCGTCACCAACTCCCTCGCGCGGCAGGTCCGCCATCGCGACCAGCCCGAGTAGCGTCAACGTACCCGGCAACTCCGCCTCATCAATGCGCCGCACGTCCTCCGGCGGCTGGTACCGCGCGAAGGCCAGCACCCGCAATCCGGACGTCGCCAGCCCGTGCGCCGCCGCCTGCACCGCACTGGCGTCGAGCGGGACGACGGCACCATCGGCGTCCAGCGCGTCGCGGCACATCCGGAGCACCTGCTCCAGCGCGCCCTTCACGTGACCGGTGACCGTGCCGCCTTGCTGCTCGTGCAGCGTGGCCATCATCCGTCGGCTTGACTCGAACGGCAGGACGTCTATCCTGCGCTGCTGGCGTCGCAGGTCGGTGAAGTTCAGGCCCGCCTTAGCCGCCACGGTCAGCAACGCGACCTCGGTTGGATCGCCCACCGGCTGCCAGCCGTCGTCGCCTCGGCGGAGCTCCGCGTCGTTGCACAACACCCCGGTTTCCAGGCACGCCATGAGCGCGGGATGCCGTTCCGGGTGGATCGGCCGTTCGGCGTGGTTGACGGTGCCATCGGGCGCGAAGCCGGTGCCGCTCACACGGTAGAACTCGCCGCCCGCGACGACCTCGGCGACGGTCATGGCGTTCGCGGTGATGGTGCCTGTCTTGTCCGAGCAGATCACCGTGGTGCTCCCGAGTGTCTCCACTGCGGGCAAGTGCCGCACGATCGCGTGGCGACGTGCCATCCGCACCACACCGATCGCCAGCACCACGGTGACAGCGGCGGGCAGGCCTTCCGGGATCGCGCCAACCGCCAGCGCGACGGCGGCGATGAACATGTCGGTCGCCGCGCTGCCGCGCAGCATGCCGACCGCGAACGTCACCGCGGCGATCGCCATGATCACCGCGGTGAGCTGCTTACTGAACAGCGCGAGCTTGCGGGTCAGCGGTGTCAGTGGTGCGGTCGCCGATGCCACGAGCCCCCGCACCATGCCGATCTCGGTGGCCTCGCCGGTGGCGACCACGACAGCGGTGCCGGTGCCGTGAGTGACCATGGTGCCGGAAAAGACCATGTTGGTCCGCTCCGCCAAGGGCACGTCACCGGCGACCACATCGGAGGACTTGCGCACCGGCCGGGACTCCCCGGTCAGCGCGGACTCATCGCACTTGAGGTCATGCGCGGCGACGACCCGCGCGTCCGCGGGCACCCGATCACCCGCGTCGAGCAGCACCATGTCGCCCGGTACCAGCTCCTCGGACGGCACGACCATGCGCCTGCCGTCACGCAGGACATGGCAGTCCATGCGCACCAGATCGGAGATGGCGTCGAGCGCCTGTCGTGCCTTGTTCTCCTGCACGAAGCCGACGATCGCGTTGAGTAGCACCACGGCGGCGATGACCCCGGCGTCAACGTAGTGTCCAATCGCGATGGTGACGGCCGACGCCGCGATCAGCACGATTACGAGCGGGTTGGTGAACTGGTCCAGCCAGCGCCGGAAGAGACCCCTACCGCGATGGCGGGGCAGCGTGTTCGGGCCGTAGCGCTCGCGTAGGTCGCGCACTTGCTCGGCGGTTAACCCCGTCGCGGTGTCGGTGCCCAGTTCGGCGACGACGTCGTCCGGGGAGCTGCGGTGCGCCGCAACAGGGCCCGTGGTCGCGGTCATCGGGCCTTGTCCAGTAGCAGGCGCAGCTCGGCGGCGGCGATGGCAGCGCGAGTCGTCTCCAGCGCGTCGGGATTGACCGACATCGACGTAATGCCCATCCGCACCAGGCGTTCCGCGAAGCCCTGCCGGGTGGACGGCGCCTGCCCGCACAGCGACACCGGGACGTCGAGTCGTCGCGCGGTGGTCACGATCTGCTCGATCGCGGTGAGCACGGCGGGGTCAGTCTCGTCGAACAACTCCGCGCACTCCTCGGAGTCGCGGTCAACGCCGAGGACGAGCTGGGTCAGGTCGTTGCTGCCGATGGACACGCCGTCGATGCCGAGCCCGACGTATTCCGGCAGCCAGTACGTCACGGACGGCACCTCCGCCATGATCCAGCGGTGCAGGTCACGCTGGGTGCCGAGCGGACTGGCGTCGATCGCCTCAAGGCAGGCCGCCAACTCCCAGCGAGTACGCACGAACGGGATCATCAAATGCACGTTGGGATGCTGCTCGCGCACCCTGGCGAGCGCGTCGAGTTCGAGGGCGAACAGATCCGGTTCGCGGATGTAGCGGTAGCAGCCCCGATAACCGATCATCGGGTTGCGCTCGATCGGCTCGTAGTCCGCACCCCCGATGAGTTCACGGAACTCGTTGCTGCGCAGGTCGGTCAGCCGGTAGATCACAGGGCGCGGCGCGAACGCCGCACCGATACGCCCCACCGAGGCCGCCATCGCGTCGACGAAAGACCCCTGCTCGCCACGTGCCAGCAGGTCACGAGGGTGCCTGCCGCCCAGTGCCTCGATGAGCAGGAACTCGGCACGCAACAGTCCGACCCCGTCGACGTCGCGTGCGGCCACCGACTCGGCCGCTTCCGGCATCGCGAGGTTGACGTAGAGCGCGGTGCCGGTAACGGTACGTCGAGGTGTGGCCGGGGGCTCGGTCACGACGCGCGCGGGAGCGGTGTGGTTGGCCGTGCCCGAGGTGACCTCCCCCGCCGAACCGTCGACGGTCACCGTGGTCCCATCGACAAGGGTGGTGGTCGCGGTTCGCGTGCCTACCACGCACGGGACGCCGAGCTCGCGGGCGACGATCGCGGCGTGGCAGGTCATGCCGCCGCTGTCGGTGACGAGTGCGGCGGCACGGCGGATCGCGGGCAGCCAGTCCGGATTCGTCATCGCGGCGACCAGGACGTCACCCGCCACCAGCCGCCCGCTCTCCTCCGGTGATGCGAGCACCCGCACCGCCCCGGAAGCCGTTCCCGGCGACGCGCCAAGGCCGCGTGCCAGCACCTTGCCGGTGCTGTCCGGCGCGCCGGCGACGGCTTCATCGTCATTGACCCCACCGGAGGCACACGTCGTGGCACCCCCCTTGCCGCTCACGCCGGAGCGACCCGCCGGAGTGGCGGACATCGTGGTGATCGGGCGCGCCTGCACGAGCCAGACCTGCCCGGCCGCGACGGCCCACTCGATGTCCTGCGGCGTCCCGTAGTGAGCTTCGACGTCCAGCGCCAGTCTCCCGATCTGGCGTAGCAACTCGTCGTCGAGTACCCGGCCCGCTGCTTGTTCCGGGTCGAGCGCCACCTGGCTATCGCCGCCGTCAGCACCACGCACGATCACGTACTCTTGATGCCCACCGTGGACGTCGAGCACCTTGAGCCCCGGCTTGGCCAGGACATAGGTGTCCGGCTCGACGGCACCGGACACCACCACCTCGCCCTGACCGCGCGCTGCCTCCACCACGAGCCGGTCGGTGCGACCGCTGCCAGGGTCGGCGGTAAACGCCACACCGGCGGTCTCGGCGGCGATCATCCGCTGCACCACGACGGCCATCGCTGGCGGCTCGGTGAACCCACGCGCCGCCCGATACGCGACGACCCTCGGCGAGAACAGGGATGCCCAGCAGCTGATGACCTTGCCGACCACGGCGTCCTCGCCGCTGACGTTGGTGAAGCTGGCGTTCATACCCGCGAACGACGCGTCCGCACTGTCCTCCCCCGTCGCCGATGACCGCACCGCTACCACGACGTCGTCACCGAGCGCGTTGTACTCGAGCAGCAGTGCGTCGCGCACCTCAGGCGTCATCCCCGACTTGCGAACCAGCTCAGCCATCCGCTGGCAACGGCGTCGCAGTCCATGCTCGTCGCTTGCTGCCAGCGCCAGCGCTTCGGCGTGCAGCGCGGCGAGGTCGGCTGCTACCCCGCCCGCGCGCATGGACTCGACATAGGCCTGCCGCAGCACGACGAAGCCGTCCGGCACCGGCAGCCCCGCGGCGATCAGTTCGCCGAGGTTGGCGCCCTTGCCGCCGGCCTCGGCGTCGTCGCGCAGCGTCAACTCCGCGAACGGTCGTGAGGACTGCTTGCAGGTCCGAACCATCGACGGCCTGTCGCTCATGTCGTGTACCTCCCTGACGCGATGTGCCTCCAGACCACCGCCGACGGGGTGCCGCGTGACAGGGGACGTCGTCCCGGCGTCACGGGGCCTTCGGCCCTAGTACGCCCGGTTTGCGCCGCCGAATCATGGCGAACGAACGCACCAGCACCGCCAGCAAGGAGCAGGACCGATGAGTGTCACGCAACCGGATCGCGACACGGTCCTTGGCGCGATCGAACTCGCGATCAGGGCACCGTCCATACACAACACCCAGCCGTGGCGCTGGGAAGTCGGCGACAGGACGGTGCACCTTTATGCGGACTGGGACCGACAGGTGCACGCCACCGACCCTGACGGGCGTGACCTCGTCGTCAGCTGCGGAGCCGCCCTGCATCACCTGCGAGTCGCGCTCCGCGCCTCCGGCTGGCAAACGACGGTGCACCGGATACCGAACCCGGCCTATCCCGCGCACCTCGCGTCGATCGAACCGCACCGCTACGCGCCGACGGACGACGACGTCCTGCTGGCGGGCTCGATCATGCGCAGGCGCAGCGACCGCAGGCCGCTGTCCTCCTGGCCAGTGCCGCCGAGCCACATCGACCGTCTGGTCGCCACGGCGGCGAAGTCCGGTGCGCTGCTGGTGCCGATAGCCGACGACGTGACACGAACCAAGTTGCTCGCCGCGATCGGCGAAGCGGCCGTGCGTCAGGAGAACGACCCGGACTACGCGATGGAGATCGCCGCGTGGAGCGGGCGCGGCCCGTTCGCCACGGATGGCGTGCTCGCGGCAAGCGCACCCGCCGAGCACAGCACCCCATCGGCGATCGCGATGCGCACCTTCCCCGGCGGCACGCTGCCGCCCTATGTCAGCGACGACGGCGCCGAGGAGGCGACCGTGCTGCTCGCGCTCGCCACCGCGGGCGACGACACCGTGTCCCGCTTGCGCGCGGGCGAGGCGGCCAGCGCGGCGTTGCTCGCCGCCACCGAACTCGGCCTCGCCAGTTGCCCGCTGTCGCAGGTACTCGAAGTCGCGGACACCCGCCAGGCGATCGCTACCGACGTGCTGGAAGACGCGGCCATGCCGCAACTGCTCCTCCGCGTGGGATGGGCACCAACCACGGCGGGCAAGCTGCCGTCCACGCCTCGCAGGCCACTCACCGAGGTCGTCGCCGAACTCGGCTCCCATGAACGCTAAGCGGCGTCGAGAGTCGTCGGCTCTCGGGACTTAAGACCCTCTCGTGACGTCGCGCGGCGCGGGAATCTGGCGGCATGACATCCGAGCGGGACCAGCAGACGAGAGAAGCGCTGGCCGGGCTCGAACTGCACGAGCTGCTGCTGGGAGTGCGGCAGCGAGTCACGCGCGCCATCGATGCCCAAGACCAACTCGACGACCTACTCGAGGCGATGCTAGCGGTGTCGTCGGGGCTCGACATCGACGTGACTCTGCGGCAGATCGTGCGATCGGCGATAACCCTGGTCAACGCAAGCTACGGCGCCCTCGGCGTGCGTGGCGAGAACGGCGCACTCAGCCGATTCATCCACTACGGGCTGGACCAACACGCCGCGCGCGGCATCGGATCGCCACCGAAGGGCCACGGCCTGCTCGGGGAGCTGTTCACGGCGGAGCGACCGGTGCGGCTTGACGACATCGCCACCCACCCCACGCGGTACGGGTTTCCGCCGGGCCACCCGCCGATGCGCTCCTTCCTCGGCGTGCCCATCACCAGCAAGGGCGCGGTGTTCGGCAACCTCTACCTCGCCGAGAAGGCCGCTGGTGCGCCGTTCACACAGGACGACGAGGCGATTGTTGAGGCGCTGGCCGCGGCGGCGGGCATCGCGATCGACAACGCCCGGCTCTACGAGAGCGTCCGACGCAAGCAGCGCAGGCTCGCCGCCGCCAGCGAGATCAGCACGGAATTGCTCGCCGGCACACGACCGGAGGACGCTCTGCCGCTGATCGCACGTAAGGCTGCCGATCTGAACCACACGCCGACCGCGATCGTGGCGGTACGCGACGAGCTGAGCCAGAGCGAGCGGCCAACCCTCGTCGTCGACGTCGCCCTCGATGCTGGTCCGGACGTCGCCACCGGGACCGTGCTGCTCACCGACGGGTCGCTGTGCGGGCAGGTGTTCCACGCTAACGTCGGCCGCCGCGTCGACGACCTGCCGTTGCCAACCGAAGCGGGGACGGTTGCCTCGTTCGGACCGGCGTTGCTCGTACCACTACGGGCGTCGGGCACCTCATACGGGGTGTTGATCACCGCACGCCAGCAAGGTGACGCGACATTCACCGATGAAGATCTCCAGCTGGCGGAGGCGTTCACCGACCAGGCCGCGCTGGCGTACCAACTCGCCCGCACCCACGCCCGCACGCGAGAACTCGACGTGCTCGCCGACCGCGATCGCATCGCGCGGGACCTGCACGACAACATCATCCAACGGCTGTTCGCTACCGGGTTGTCGTTGGAGCGCACCGGGCTGCTCGATCGGAGTGCCGAGGTCCGCGAGCGCGTCGCGACCGCGATCGACGGCCTGCAGGAGATCGTCACCGAGATGCGCGGCACCATCTCCGACCTGCACAGCGGCACGGCACGCACCGCAAGTCGCAGCCCCTGACGGTAACCGCCCTGAGCTAGCGAGCGGGCACCGTGTCCACGGCGGGCGCCGCGAGCCTGTCCGGCCAGCGCAGCAAATCGGACCTGGTCACGAGGCCGAAGACCATGCCACCTTCCACGATCGGCACGCAGCTGAGCTGGTACTCCAGCATCAGCCGGGCGACGTCGGCGACATCGGCATTGGGACTGGCGGACTCGACCTGCTTGGTCATCACCGATTCAACGGTCATGGTGTCGTCGCCCGCGAGTGTCACTTCGGAGTACAGCGCGTCGGCCTCGGAGAACAGGCCAATGAGGCGTCCGTCGTCATCCACGACGGGCAATGCGGGTAGCGCCCGCTCGGTCAGCATGTCGATGGCGTCGGCGATCGGGGTGTGTAGGCCGACGGTGGGTACTGGTCGTGCCATGATCTCGGAGGCATGCATCTGGGTGTCCTCGCACGATCGGTCGAATCGGTGTACCTACCTACAGTAGGTGTCGGCAAGCGAAAATGCACTTGCCAACCGTCCCCATTCGGTAGGGCTTTCGGCCATGCCCACCCCAAGGATGGCTCGGCGTTGACTTCAGTCGGTACCCGCGACCAGGTGCTCGACCGCCAGATCTGGGTGTTGCCGCTGCAACGTGCCGAGCGCGATCTCGTCGGCGAACAGTGCCAAATCCGCGCCGTCCGAGCGGGTCAACACCTCTCCCCTGCGGCTCGCCTCGATGGTCTTGCGATGCTCGCGGTTCGTGAGCAGCCGGACGGTGCGGTACGGCAGGCGCTCGAGTTCGACCCCTACCCCGAACTCGACGTCGAGCCGGTGGGAAGCGACCTCGAACTGCATCGGGCCAACGGCGGCGAAGATCGGCACCCCTTCGCCCCTGCGGTCGGAACGCAGGACCTGGACAACGCCTTCCGACTCCAGCTGGTCGACGCCCTTACGGAACTGCTTGGCGCGCCCGAGGTCGCGGGGCCTGGCGACGGCGAAGTGCGCGGGCGCGAAGCTGGGTAGTCCTGGGAACTTGACCTTCGGTTTGCCCTCGTAGAGCGTGTCGCCAACCCGGAGCGCGGTGGCGTTCACCAGGCCGATCACGTCACCGGGATAGGCCTCGTCCATGGTCGAACGCTGCTGACCGAAAACCTGCTGCACGTACTTCGTGGCGAACGGCCGACCTGTTGTCGCGTTCGTCACGGTCATGCCGCGTTCGAACCGGCCGGAGCATACCCGCGCGAACGCGACCTGATCCCGATGCGCCGGGTCCATACCGGTCTGCACCTTGAACACGAACGCGGAGAACGGCGCGTCGAGCGGCCGGGGCTGGTCGTTCACGTCGGGCCGAGGCTCAGGGCGCGGGGCTAGCTCGACCAACTGGTCCAGGAGCTGCTTGACGCCGAAGTTGAGCACCGCGGCCCCGAAGAGCACCGGGGTAGCCGAGCCGTCGAGGTAGCGGTCGACGTCGAACTCGCCATCCTCCGCGACGACCAGCTCGGACTCGTCGAGGGCGTCCTGCCACGCCTGCCCCGCGTCAGCCTCGGCTTCGGCCGCGTCGAGGTGCTGCTCGCCCGCCGCGGTCGCACCGCCCGCCGTGCGCTGGTACTTGATCATCGTTCCCGCGCTCAGGTCGACGACACCCTTGAAGTCACCGGCGATGCCGACCGGCCAGGTCAGCGGCATCGGCGTCAGGTTGATCCGCTGGGTCAGCTCCTCACACAGCTCTATCGGGTCGAGACCGGGACGGTCCCACTTGTTGATGAAGGTCAGCACCGGGATGCCCCGGTAGCGGCAGACATCGAACAGCTTGAGCGTCTGCGGTTCAAGCCCCTTCGCGGCGTCGAGCAGCATGACCGCGGAGTCGACGGCGGAGAGCACCCGGTAGGTGTCCTCGGAGAAGTCGGCGTGGCCCGGGGTGTCGAGCAGGTTGATCACGGTGTCGCCGATGGTGAACTGCAGCGCCGCCGAGGTGATCGAGATCCCTCGTTCGCGTTCCATCTCAAGCCAGTCGGACGTGACACCGCGCCGGTCGCCCTTGCCGTGCACCGCCCCGGCGTTGGTGATCGCCTTGGCGTGCAGCGCGAGCGCCTCGGTCAACGTCGACTTACCCGCGTCCGGGTGGCTGATGACCGCGAATGTGCGCCGACGACGTGCTTCTCCCGCGATGTCGTGGGTCACCAGCGATCGAACTCCGTTCCTGCGACAAGTGCTCATACGAGGTTAGGCCGTGGCCAGCGATCCCGCTCACGTGGGGTGTGCACCGACGGTGAGCCCATACCGGGGGTGCGTTAGCGTGACGTGCGATGTCGGGTTCACGAAGGGATACGAGGGGCGGCGTAGAGACCGCCGACGAGGTGGGGAACCCGAGCTCAGCGGACGCGACGGCACCAGCGGACACACCGGGCCGGTCCGGCCGTCGCTCGCTCCCACATCGGCGTTGGCGGTTGCTCGCGACCGTCCTCGGCATGCTCGCCACGGCCTGCGCGCTGGCGATCCCGCTACTGCCGGTCACATTCGACACGGCGCGGATCGAATGGCCACACGCGGGTGACACCAGCGCGGTCAACGCGCCCTTGACCGGCTACTGGGCCCAGGACATCGACGTCACGATTCCGTGTGACACGGTCAAGGGGCTCGACGACACCGCCGCCACACGGGGCATCCTGCTGTCAACCGTGCCGCGCCAGCGCATGGATACCGGCGCGGGCATGTACCTGCGGGTCAACAACGGCACATTCACGACGGTCAACCGGGGTCAACAGATCGTCTCGCAACGACTGCCGCCCAGCGGCTGCGACATCGGGTACTCGTCGACGGCCACCCGCACGGTGATCACCGTCGCCGACACCGTCGTTTTCGACCAGGGAGGCGACATCCGCCCCCGCGTGGTCGGCATCTACACCGACATCTCCGCCGAACGCCACCCCATCGACGGTCTGCACGTGTCGATCACCCCGGACACTCGGTACCAATCCGCGCCGACGGTATGGAAGTCCGCGACCACCATCGTCGGGGCCCTGTCGCTAATCGGGTGCTTGATCGCGGTGAACCGGCTCGACACCCGCTTCGCCCGGCGCGCACCCCGCTGGGCACCGCTCGGCTGGTGGAAGCTCACCGGCCGCGACGTCACCGTGATCGGCGCCCTCGGCCTCTGGGTGATCATCGGCCCCGTCACGTCGGACGACGGCTACATCCTTTCGATGGCGCGAGTCGCCGACGACGCGGGCTACCTGACGAACTACCACCGCTGGTTCGGCGTCGCCGAGGCGCCGTTCGGCTGGTTCTACCACCTCACCGAGGTCATGACCTGGGTGTCGACGGCGCCGCCCTGGATCAGGCTGCCATCGTTCCTGCTCGCGGTGATCGCGTGGCTGCTGATCAGCCGCGAGATCCTGCCCCGGCTGGGCACGCAGGTGCGCAACTCGGCGGCGGCGGGCTGGGCCGCGGCCGCGGTGTTCCTGGTGTGGTGGATGCCGTTCAACAACGGCGTACGCCCTGAGCCGGTCGCCGCCGTCGGCGCGCTGCTCGCCATCGCGGCGGTGGAGCGCGCGCTGGTCACGCGGCGACTGTTGCCGCTATGTCTCGGCGTCCTCGCGGCGGCGCTGACACTCGCGGCGACGCCGACCGGGCTGATCGCGGTCGCGCCGTTCATCGTGGCCGCGAAGCCGCTGTTCCACCTGCTCCGCCAGCGGGCACGAACCGGCTGGGTCGGGGTGCTGACACCGATCGCGGCGGCGGGCTTCGCCGTGCTGATGGTCGTCTTCGCCGACCAGACGCTCGCGACCGTCGCGGAGGCCACCCGGCTGCGCACCCAGGTCGGACCGAGCCTGGCGTGGTTCCAGGAATTCTCCCGCTACGATCTGCTGTTCGGCGGCGGTGGCGGCGCGGGCGACGACTCACTGACCCGCCGGTTCCCCGTCCTGCTGCTCCTGCTGTGCACCATGACCTGCCTCGTGGTGATCCTGCGCAGGGGACGGATTCCCGGCGCGGCGCTCGGACCGAGCCGCAGGCTGATCGGCACCGTGGCGCTGTTCTTCGTGCTGCTCGCGCTGACCCCTACGAAGTGGACGCATCACTTCGGCGCGTTCGCCGGCGTCGGTGCGGCGATGGCGGCGCTCACGGCGCTGGCGACCAGCCAGTCCGTGCTCCGCTCCGCCCGCAACCGCAACGCGTTCCTCGCCGCCCTGCTCGTGGTCGCCGCGCTCGCGACGACGGGACCGAACTCGTACTGGTTCGTCTCGCAGCTCGGCGTGCCGTGGGCGACATCGGCCCCGACGATCGGCCCGCTCAAGGTGTCGACGATGCTGCTGCTCGCCGCCGTGGTCGCGGCGGTGGGGGCGCTGGTCCAGAACATCCGCACGCAACGGCCTGGCGCGCCGCCCCGCCCGCCGGAGCGTCGTTCCCGCGCGCTCGCGCTCAGTTCCGCGTCGCTGACGATCGTGTGCGGACTGTTCGCGCTTTCGGAGTTCGCCACGGTCGCAACCGCCGGCTACAACCAGCGCGACAGCTACAGCCTCGCCACCGCCAACATCGATCATCTGCTGAGTTCGAGCTGCAACATGTCCGACCACGTCCTCGTCGAGGAGGACCCGGTGGCGAACGTGCTGCCAGGGTATCCACCAGCACTGCAACGCACCCTGCCACCACAGGACGCCGAGGACGCCGAGGACAACGAGGACGCCGAGGACACCGACGGCACGACGAACACAAGCACCGCGAACGGCACCACTAACGGCAGCGCCAACGGCGCGAGCGCCTCGAACCACGGTCGCGACACGAAAGCAGCAGGTAAGAAGCCGAACGACGGCGCGACGGTACTCGTCGAAAAACCCGACGAGTACCGGATCTCCACCGTTGGTTTCCACAACCGCTCGGTCGGTAGGGACGACCCGCTCGGCGCGCCACCGCAGGGCTTCAGTCCCGAACTCGTGCCGATGTGGAGCAGCTATGACCACCCGCAAGGCGCCACCGGCACGTTGCGCTCGCACTGGTTCCAGATCACCGAGGAGCAGCTGAGCAAGCAGCTGGTCGTCTCGGTCGCGGGTGGGCAAGGCGCCGGGCTCTCCCTTGCCGCCGAGTACGGGAAGCGCACCCCGCGCGGCATCGAGATCCTCGAACGCAAGCGGCTGCCCGTACCGTTCGACGCCGCGATGAGCTGGGAGGACTCCCGCATCAGCCAAAATGACGTCGACAGCGAGGCCACGGCGGTGCGCATCGTCGCCACCGACAACGACCTCACCGACGAGGGGTGGATCGCCGTCACCGCGCCGAGGGTGCCGTCGTTGACGACGCTGACCGCCCGGATCGGCGCGAACCCGGTCTACATGGACTGGCCGACGTCGTTCGTCTACCCGTGTCTGCGGCTGCCCACGACCCACGACGGCATCAGCGAGATGCCCGCCTACCGGATCACGGCGGGTGAGCTCGCCGCCGAGGCGGGTTGGGCGGACAGCAGCGCGGGCGGCCCGCTCGGGTGGATGGAGCTGGTGGCCGAGGAGTCCGAGGTGCCCAGTTTCCTCGCGGGCGAGCCAAAACAGTCCTGGGGCCAGCTCAAGCAGATCGAGCCGCTCGAGCAGGGCGTGCCGCCGCACGTCGTCCGGGACACCGAGGTGCATTCCGGTTGGTGGTCGCCAGGACCCGGTCCGATGCAACCGGATGGCAGAACGCCGACGCGATAACGCGCGACGAAGGACGCAACACAAGGGACATAACGCGGTAACGCGTCGCGGTCGCGTGCGGACGTACGATGATGACCCGCGCGACATCGACCCCGACACAAGGTGGTTCGCCCATGCAACTGATGCCGATTACCGACTCGATGTTCCTGCTGATGGAGTCGCGTGAGCACCCGATGCACGTTGGCGGGCTGCAACTGTTCACCAAGCCGGACGGCGCTGGCGACGACTACGTCGAGTCGATCTACCGCGACCTGATCGAGCGCGCGGAGGTCGCGCGGCTGTTCCGGAAGCGGCCGATGAGTCCGGTCAACACACTCGGTCAAGCGTTCTGGGCCGAGGACACCGAGCTGGACATCTCGTACCACGTGCGGCGCTCCGCGCTGCCGACGCCAGGCCGGATCAGGGAACTGCTCGAGCTGACCTCCCGGTGGCACGGCACGCTGCTCGACCGGCACCGGCCACTGTGGGAAACGCACTTCGTCGAAGGGCTCTCGGACAACCGGTTCGCGATCTACACCAAGGTGCACCATGCCCTGCTCGACGGCGTGTCCGCGCTGCGGCTGATGCAGAACGCGCTCAGCGACGACCCGTCCGCGCGCGACATGCGTGCGCCGTGGGAGCTGCGGCCGGGCAAGAAGCGCCCCAAGACCGGCGGCGGTTCCCTGCTGCAGCGAGTGACGGGGCTGGCTGGCGACTTCGCCGGATTCGGGCCCACGGCGGTGCGTGCGCTCACCGAAGCCGCGCGGGAGCACTCGGTGCCGCTGCCGATGCAGGCACCGCGCACGATGTTCAACGTCTCCATCGGAGGCGCGCGGCGGTTCGCGGCGCAGTCGTGGCCGATCGAGTCGTTCCGTCGCATCGGCAAGGCGACCAACACCACCGTCAACGACGTCGTGCTCGCCACGTGTTCCGGCGCGCTGCGGGACTACCTGATCGAGCACCGCGCGCTGCCCGACGCGTCGCTGACCGCGATGGTGCCGGTATCGCTGCGCAGCAGCGAGGCGGCGGCCGACGGCGGGAACGCGATTGGCGCGATCCTGTGCGATCTCGCCACGAACGAGCAGGACCCGGCACGTAGGCTCGCTCGCATCGCGGCGTCGATGAGCGGCGGCAAGAAGCTGTTCGCGGGCCTGAGTCCACTTCAGATCCTGTTGCTGTCGGCGCTGAACGTCTCGCCGCTCGGGCTGTCGCCGATCCCCGGCGTCGCGGACCATACGCGTCCCGCGTTCAACCTGGTGATCTCCAACGTGCCGGGGCCGAAGGGACCGACGTACTTCAACGGCGCACGGCTAGACGGCGTCTACCCCGCATCGATCTGCCTTGACGGCCAAGCCGTCAACATCACGCTGACCAGTAACAACGACATGCTCGACTTCGGCATCACCGGCTGCCGTAACAGCGTGCCGCACCTGCAGCGGATGCTGCTGCACCTCGACACCGCGCTGTCCGAACTGACCGCGGCCGCCGGGATTAGCTAGCGATCCGACACAGTGCCGGTCGGCGTCGCCATCACGATCTTTCCTGTCACGACCCTTTCCTCAGGACGCCACCGTATTCGTACACCTCGGTATTGGTTTCGGTGACTCCGACGTAGGGATGCAGGTCGGTGGGAACCGGCTCCAGTGGCGGCTGCGTGGGGTCGGGACGCCAGTCTTTGAGGTTGACGAGTCCCGGTTCGACGGGGTGCAGCCCGTCGAAAAAGGCATCCAGTTCGGCGGGAGTGCGGGTTTGCCAGGGAATACCCTGGCCGTTGAGCTTGGCGGACATGAGCGCGCCTCGGTCGGGGTCGTCGATGACGACCTGGGAGACGGCGAGGTGGCTGCCTGGCACCGCCACGTCGTCGATGATGTGGCGTAGCGCGTAACGAGGGGAGATCGGATCGGTGTCCTGGAGATGGTGGCCGACCGACAGGAACAGCACGGCGACCGGCTCGCTGAAGTCGATGAGCCGGCGGGTGTCCGGGTGTTCGAGGATCGTGTCTGGCTCACGCATGTCGGCGGTGATGACGGTGGTCCCCGCGTTGTTCGCCAGCAATGCCCTGCCGTGAGCGAGCACGATGGGATCGATGTCGACGTAGACGACGCGGGCGTCGGGGGCGAATCGCTGCGCGACCTGGTGGACGTTGTTGTCGGTTGGCAGGCCGCAGCCCATGTCAATGAACTGGGTGATGCCCGCCTCTTGGACCAGGTAGCGCACGGCGCGGTAGAGAAACTGGCGGTTCTGCCGGGCGATGTCGACGCACCCGGGGAATTCCCGCACGACGGTCAGAATGCTGTTGCGGTCGACCTCGTAGTTGTCCTTGCCGCCCAGCATCCAGCCGTAGGCCCGTGCGGAGGTGGGCTTGTCGAGCGGAACATCGATCTCAGCGGAATGGTCGTTGGTTGTCATCGCGCCCTTCGTTCGCCGCCATCTTCGCGAATGGTTTTCGGGTGACCATAGCGGCGCTGAACCAGCCTCAGGAACCCACCCAGCGTTGGCTATCGGGACATGTTGGCGGGCGTCCACACCACACGCCGCGGCGCGGGTGCTGAGTCATCTGGGAGGTTGAGCGGGTCCTGTCCGATCTGCCAGCGGCCGTAGTGCTCAAGACACAAACCTCGGCCGATTGGGTTTCGTTCGCACTGTCGGCGACGGCAGAGCGCCGGTGATTCCGCGGTAGGGATAGGGGTGGACATCGTCGGTTCTCCTCTCGGTCGTGACCAGCTGATCATCCCGCCAGCCAGGTTCGGTCGCGTCAGCCAGTCGATGACGTGGTGCCCCAACCGGCTGCGAGCGCGCCGCGGTAGGAGCGTGCTGGGCGTGCGTGGCGGCGTTCTTGGCGCGGTACATGGCCCTGTCGGCATCGGAGAGCAGATCGTCGATCCGGTGAGCGGGCTGGATGGCGACACCGACACTCGCGGTGATGGTGATATGCCGGTGGTCGGCGAGCTGGATCGCACCGATGCTCGCGGTCAGTTCGTCGGCGAGCCATCGGGCGTAGTGGCCCGCCTTCGCGGCGTGGGGGTAGCTGTCGAGCAGAACGACGAACTCGTCACCGCCGACCCTGGCGATACAGGTGATTCGAGCGGGTACCGCGCTGATGCGACGGGCGATCTCTACCAGCACCTGGTCGCCGACCGGATGACCATACTGGTCGTTGATCGGTTTCAACCCGTCGACGTCGAGCGCGATCGCCGCGACGTGCTCGCCTCGGTCCGTGGCGGCTCGCAGCTCATCGATCGCACGTCGTAACCCGGCACGATTCGCTAGGCCAGTCAACCAGTCGGTCCGCGCGGCGCGTTCTGCGGCCAGCAGTCGCCGTTCCAGCGCGCGACCACGCCGCACAGCGATGACAAGCCAGAACGCGAGAGCGCCGATCACCCCCAGCGCCGCGGTCATGATCATGCCGTGCCTCCCCCAGGATCGCCCCGCGCCTGCTGTGTTCCTCTCCGCTGTTACTGTGCCGAACGTACCTTGCAGATGCAAGAACGTTCGTAAGAACAGACGCAAGAACGGCCCGATGCGACCAGCGCCGCGGGGAGGCCACGAAAGGCAGCAGCCATGGCAACAGACCGAGCCAACGATCACGCCCGCTGGCCCGGGGTGGTCTGGCGCAAGAGCACGCGCAGTAACCCGAGTGGCAACTGCGTGGAACTGGCGTGGTTGCCTACCGGGGAGATCGCACTCCGTAACTCGCGCGACCCGCAGGGTGCCGTGCTGGTCTACAGCCGCGCCGAGATCGGCGCGTTCATCGCGAGCGCGAAGCAGGGCGACTGGGACGACCTGGTCGGCGTATCGTGAGCCCCTACTGACCGTTGCGTCATCACATGTCTTTTATGGCACACTAGGGCTTTTCCGCCGAGGAGCGCACATGGTTAGCCCACCAGCAGGCCGCAGACCCGCCGATGAGCCGGTATCGCTTGCCCTATCTGGCGGCGGCCCCACCGTGCTGCGAATCACACTCGGCGGCCAACTCCGTCAGCTCCGAAAGCGGCAGGGAATCAGCAGGGAAGCCGCGGGCGACGCGATCCGCGGGTCCCATGCCAAGATCAGCCGGCTGGAACGTGGTCAGGTCGGATTCAAGGAACGTGACCTGCGCGACCTGCTCACCCTCTACAAGGTCACCGACCCCGACCAGCGCGAGGCACTGCTGGCGCTGGCCCGCCAAGCCAATGAACCGGGTTGGTGGCATCAATACAATGATCTGCTGCCGTCCTGGTTCGAGACCTATCTCGGGCTCGAACAGGCGGCTCGCGTCATCCGAAACTTCGAGAACCAGTTCATCCCCGGCCTCCTGCAAACCGCCGACTACGCTCGCGCGGTGACCCTACTCGGGCACGCGAACGAGCCCGAGTCCGAAATCGACCGACGGATCGAGCTGCGGATGCAGCGTCAGCGGATCCTCACCGGCGACAACCCGCCCACCCTGTGGGCGATCATCGACGAGGCGGCGATGCGCCGAGCCATCGGCGGCGCCAGCGTCATGCGCGCCCAGATCGATCACCTCATCGCGGCCACCGACCTGCCCAACGTCACGGTGCAGGTACTGCCCAACTCCGTCGGCGGACACGCCGCGGCGGGCGGCCCGTTCAGCCTCCTGCGCTTCCCCGACACCGACCTGCCCGACATCGTCTACCTCGAGCAACTCACCAGCGCCCTCTATCTGGACAAGCGGCACGACATCGAGCAGTACCTCAAGGTCATCGACGTCCTTTCCATCCAGGCCGCGACCCCGGACAAGAGCCTCGACCTTCTCGCCACCCTCCGCGCGGAGCTCTGACCCGCCGTGCCCCGTGCCACGGAACCAGTCTCCCCGTTTCGGATACCGAGAGTATTCCGATACGGTGGGCACGGCAACAGCAATGGCGCTGGAGGGACAACATGGCCATGCGGCTACAGGACGGCACCAGGATTCCGCGAAGGGCTCAGTCCCCTTGGAGTGGACTGAGCTACCGGTCACGGCTGCTCTACGCGGCATCGTGGGCGGCGGGACGTTCGGTGTTCCGTCTCGGGAAGTTGACGCCGAACAGCATCGCCACGCTGCAACGGCTCGACCGGCTCGCCGCGCGAGCACCCGCGCCGCGCAACGCCGCCATCACGCCGAAGTCCTTCGACGGCTTCGACGCGGAATGGGTCCGTGCGCGCCGCGCCGATCAACCGCACACCGACGGCACGATCCTGTACTTCCACGGTGGCGGATTCTTCTTCTGCGGACTCAACACACATCGTCGCGGCATCGCGGCGTTGTCGTCGTCCACCCGGCTGCCCGCGCTTTCTGTGGCCTACCGGCAGCTACCGGAGACGCCGATCCCCGGCTCGGTCACCGACTGCCTCACCGCCTACCAGCACCTGCTCGATGAGGGAGTGCCCGCTGACAAGATCGTGTTCGCCGGTGACTCTGCTGGCGGCTACCTGACCTTCGCGACGACGCTGCGCGCCCGCGAAGTGGGGCTGCCACTGCCGGGCGGCATCGTGGCGACGTCACCGTTGCTCGACATCGACTCGAGCGCGCGGATCGCCCACGCCAACGCCCGCCGTGACACCTACATCCCGACGAACCGCCTCGCCGAGTTGACCGACTTCTGGCGTGGCGACCCCGAGCACCACGAGCCACCGATATCACCGGTCAACGAGGACCTCACCGGGATGCCGCCGTCGCTGATCATGGCGGCCGAGTCCGAAGTGCTGCTGTGCGACGCCGAGACGATGGCGGAACGGCTGTGGGCGGCGGGCGCGTCCTGCAAGCTGCAGGTCTGGCATGGCCAGGTGCACGCCTTCCCCGTCCTTGGCTACTTCTCGCCGGAGACCCGCGCGGCGCTACGGCAGATCGCGGCGTTCACGCGGGAAACCATCGGCGAATCCGGCGACGACTGACTCACCTCAACGCAGCTCGCCCGCGGGAACGTCGGTGCGCCACGGCTGGACATCCTGCACCAGCCGGGCGACCGCGAGCACCAAGTCGTCCGAGTGGCGAGGACCAACAATCTGCAACCCCGCTGGCAGGCCGTCCGAAGTGAACCCGATCGGCACGCTGATCGCGGGCTGCTGGGTGAGATTGAACGGGTAACTGAACCGTGTCCATTCCCACCACTTGGTGTATGGCCCACCGGGCGGTACGTCGTGGCCCGCCTCGAACGGCCGGATCGGCATCATCGGCGTGATCAGCACGTCATAGCGGGTGTGGAACTCGCCCATGAGGATGCCCAGTTCGCGGCGCGCTTGGTCGGCGGCGAGCCAGTCCATCGCCGAGTAGGTCAGGCCCTCCCGCCACGCGGTGACCAAGCCGCGGTCGATCTTCTCCTCGGCGCCCTCGGGGAAGGTATTGAGCCACTTGGCCGCGCCGGTGTACCAGAGAAGCTCGAACGTGTCGGCCGGGTCGGCGAAGCCCGGGTCGGCGTTCTCGATGAACAGCCCGGCCTCTTCCAGCGTGTGGACGGTGCGTGAGGCCAAGTCCGCGATCTCGGGGTCGACGTCGACGTAGCCGAGATCGGCCGAGTAAGCCACGTTCAGCCCTCGGACGTCGCGGTGCACCGCCTCGCGGTAGCTGGCGGTCAGTGGCGCCAGGGCCGTCGGGTCCCGGTGGTCGCGCATGGCGAGGATGTCCATGAACAGCGCGATGTCGTCGACCGAGCGCGCCATCGGTCCCGCGTGCGCGAGCGCGCCGAACGGGCTCGCCGGGTACAGCGGGATGCGGCCATACGTCGGCTTGAAGCCGACCACCCCGCAGAACGAGCCAGGGATGCGCACCGAGCCACCCGCGTCGGTGCCGACCGACAGCTCCCCCATGCCCGCCGCGACGGCCGCCGCGCTCCCGCCGCTGGAGCCACCGGACGTCTTGCTGGTGTCGTAGGGGTTGCGGGTGATGCCCGCGACCCTGCTGTCCGTGGTGGCCTTCCAGCCCAGTTCGGGCGTGGTGTTCTTGCCGAGCACGACCAGCCCCGCCTCACGCATCCGCGCCGCGACCGGGCTGTCGACCTCCCACGGCTGGTCAGGGTCGACGCACAGCGAACCGCGAAGCGTCGGCCATCCCGCGGTGAGGAACATGTCCTTGATCGACGCGGGCACGCCGTCGAGCCAGCCGATCGGGTTACCTTCCCGCCAGCGCTCCTCGGACGACTTCGCCTGCGCGAGCGCGTGGTCCGGGTCGACGAGGCAGTACGCGTTGATCTCACCATCGCGGCGTTCGATCGCGTCGAGCGCCGCCTTCGTCGCCTCAACGGGGGACACCGCGCCCTGCGAGTACGCGACCGTGAGCTCGCTCGCCGTCAACAACGTCCCAGCACTCGCGGTCATGCGCTCCTCCTCATCGGGGCTCGGCGCCCATTGGCACGTAACCCAGTTTCTTGTCGACGACGTTGTCGAGCCGCTCCCCCGCGAGCCACTTCTCGAAGTTGGCGACGAACAGCTCGGCCAGCGTGTCCTTCCAGCCGACGACGTCGCCCGACATGTGCGGGGAGAGCAGCACGTTGTCCATTGTCCACAGCGGGCTCTCGGCTGGCAGCGGCTCGGTCTCGAAGACGTCGAGCGCGGCACCGGCCACCTCGTCCGCGCGCAACGCGTCGATCAGGTCGTCGGTGACAACGAGCTCGCCCCTGCCGACGTTGATGAACCGGGCGGTCGGCTTCATGGCGGCGAACACCCGCCGGTCGAACAAGCCCTTGGTCTTCTCGGTCAGCGGCGCGACGGCGACGACGTAGTCGGCCCAGCCGATGTGCTCGGCGAGGTCGTCGGATGCGTGCACGGCACCGAAGTCGGGGTCGCCCTCACGAGCGCGCCTGCCGACTCCGGCTACCTTCAGCCCCGCCGCGGTGAGCATCCGAGCGATCGAGCGGCCAATCGGGCCAGTACCGACGATCAGCGCGCGCTTGCCACCGACCCGCTCGGTCTCGCGATGGCGCCAGGTGCCCGCGCGCTGCAGGTCCAGCGAGCCGGCGAAGTCCTTGGCGAAGGCGATGACCAGGCCGAGCACGTACTCGGCGATCGGGTTGTCGAACACGCCGCGCGAGTTGGTGAGCACGACGTCACTGTCCCGCAGCTCGGGGAACATCACGGGGTCAACGCCCGCGCTCGCGATGTGCAGCCACCGCAGTCGATCGGCGGACGGCCAGGCGTCCGGCACGGCGGTCGAGAGGAAGTCCCAGACGAAGAGGATGTCGGCACCCCGCAGCGCGTCCGGCAGCCCAGCGGCGTCGGCATACCGTACGGTCGCGGCGTTCTCGACCGGCTCCATCCCGCGTGGTCGATCCTGACCGCATAGGACGGCGACGACAGGGGCACTCTCAACGCGGTCACCGGCTCCCACCACGTTGACACCGTATGAGTTGATCGTATGATTGTCAACAATCCGAGGGATCCCCCGGGGCAGCAGCGAAATAGCCTTTTCCAACGACCACCGAGGGGGTGAGCCTTGGATCTGTCCGGACTGGACTTCCCGTTCAGTGAGGGCCCGCTCGCGCAGCGCGGGATCGGGGTCATCGCGCCGTTCGACCTCGCGCTCGAACGCGAGCTCTGGCGCTGGGTGCCGATCGAGGTGTCGCTACACCTTGCCAGAACGCCCTACGAACCGGTACCGGTCAGCCTTGACATGGCGAACCTGGTCAGCAACGCGCGGCACGTCGCGGCGGCCACCCGCGACGTGCTGCACGTTGAGCCGGAGGTCGTGGCCTACCTGTGCAGTTCGGGCAGCTTCGTCAACGGCGTCGACGGCGAACGCGAGTTACGCAAGGTCATCTGCGACGCGGGCGCTCCGGACGCGGTGACGACCTCTGGCGCGCTGGCCGAGATCCTGCAGCGGCTCAACCTGCGTCGCATCGCGGTGCTCACCCCGTACGTCGAGGATCTGACGACGAAGCTGCACGACTTCCTCGCCGAGCTCGACGTCGAGACCGTGTCCAGCGACCATCTCGGCCTCGGTGGCGGCATCTGGCGGGTCAGCTACCGCACCATCGCAGAGCACATCATCGGCGCGGACCATCCCGACGCCGAAGCGATCTTCGTCAGCTGCACCAACCTTCCCACCTTCGACATCATCGATCCGCTCGAACAGTGGCTTGGCAAGCCGGTGCTGACCGCGAACCAACTCACGATGTGGGCGTGCATGGTCCGGATGGGTCTGCCGGTCATTGGCCCCGGGATGTGGCACAGCGAGGTTGCTTAACTCGAACGGTGTAGCTTTTACTAGGATTGTCGACAATCCTCACGGAGCGACCGCCCGGTAACGTCGTGCGACGCCAAGGGCGGCTAGGAGGTGCCGGTGACCGCACCGAGGACAGTGCCCGAGACAACGATCGGTTTCATCTACCCCGACCACGCGGCCGAGGACGACTACCCGCTCGCGCAACGACTGCTCGGCGACGTCGCCCAGCTGTCGGTGACCCACATCTACGGCACCGACCTGCACGCCGTCGCCGAGCTCCTTGACCTGGGCAGCGAGCAGCGACTCGCCGAAGGGGCGGCCCAGCTCGCGCCGCTGTCCCCCGACGCGGTGGTGTGGGCCTGCACGAGCGGTAGCTTCGTGTTCGGCAGGGACGGCGCCGCCGAGCAGATCACCAAACTCGCCGCCGTCACCGGGACACCAACGTCGAGCACCTCGTTCGCGTTCACCCGGGCGTTGCGCGCGCTCGGGCTGAAGCGCGTCGCGATCACGGCCAGCTACCCCGACGACGTCGCCGCGCTGTTCCAGGAGTTCCTCGCCGCGGAAGGCGTCGACGTCGTCCAGCTGTCCAGCGCGGGCATCGACACCGCAGCCGAGGTCGGCAACCTCCGACCCGACGAGGTGGCCGAGCTGATGACCCAAGGCGACCACCCCGACGCTGACGCACTGCTGATCCCGGACACCGCGATGCGCACCATCGCGCTCATCGACCCGATCGAGCAGCGCATCGGCAAGCCCGTGCTGACCGCCAACCAGGTCACCATCTGGGAGGGCCTGCGGCTGGCTGGCGCGCCAACCAGGGCGGACGGGATCGGCAGATTGTTCCGCGAGGGAGACGCCGATGCTTTCTGACATCGAACCGGTCAACCGCGAGTCGACGGCGTCCATCATCGCGCGGCAACTTCGCGACGCGATCATGACCGGCGCGCTACAGCCTGGCACACAGCTCGGCGAGGCGGAACTGGCTGCGCGGTTCGAGGTCTCGCGCGGCCCATTGCGGGAGGCGATGCAACGGCTGGTGTCCGAGGGGCTCCTGCGCAGCGAGCGGCACCGGGGTCTGTTCGTCATCGACCTCGAACCCGGCGACGTCTACGACATCTACGCCTCGCGGGCGGCGATCGAGCGCGCGGCGGCCATCCGCATCATGCGAGGCGACACCGACAGCGCGGTGGCCGTGCTGAGCGAGGCGCTCGACGAGATGGTGTCGGCGGCCGACGACCCAGACCCGAACGCGTTGCCGGAGTCCGACCTGCGGTTCCACGAGGCGCTGGTGCGAGCGTCCGGCAGCCGGAGACTGGTCCGAATGGCGCGCACGCTGTTGATCGAGACCCGCATGTGCCTCGCGGCGTTGCAGCGCACCGATCAGCACGGCGACGACAGGGTCGCGGAACACACCGAGATCATCGAGGCGATGAAGGCGGGCGACGAGCAGCGGGTCCTAGAGCTGCTCGACGCGCACATGGAGGACGCGATCACCCGCCTCGCCCCTGGCAGCAGCCTGCACTCCGGCCCACCACCGTCAGTACCGGCGGACGGCGTGGACATCGCGGGCTGAGTGGGCGCCAGGGCGGGGACTCGACGGCGCGCAACGTCGATGAGCGCCCACCGCCCTCGACGGCGTGCCCACAACGCCGACGGCGCGAGTGTGAGCACATTCGGTCGTGCTAGCGACCAAACTTACTCACGCTCGCTGCGTGGATGCCCACGCTTCTTCACTCGTTCGAGTGACTCCGCACTGTTGCGCTCGTTACACGGAACGACCCCGTCGGGCAGACAGAGGAGAGTTCCGTGCGAGTCACGCGCAAGCACACGGCGGTCGGCGCCGCGATCGCCACCGCCGTCGCCGTTGCCGCCACCGTGGTCCTGACGCAACCCGCGCAGGCCATCGTCGGCGGCGAGCAGGCAGCAGAGGGCCAGTACCCGTTCATGGCGTCGCTGCAGGACGGCGACTTCCACTTCTGTGGCGGTAGCGTCGTCGCACCCGACTGGGTGCTCACCGCCGCGCACTGCGTCGAGGACGCCACGCCGTCCGACCAGGACGTCGTCGTCGGCAAGACCGATCTGGACGCCGAGGGAGGCCAGCGCGTCGACGTCACGGAGATCCACGTGCACCCCGACTACGACGGCACTCATGACGCCGCCCTGCTCAAGCTCGCCGAGTCCGTGTCGGTGCCGATCATCCCGCTGGCCGACGCGAACGACGACGACCTCGAAGCCGAGGGCACGCCGCTGACCGTGGCGGGCTGGGGTACGGAGTTCTTCGGCTCACCGACGACGCCGAGCCACCTCAAGCGCGCCGACGTGGAGGCGGTCGCCGACGACCGTTGCGAGGGCATGACCGGCAACGGTCTGGCGGGCTTCGATCCCGAGACCGAGATCTGCGCGGAGGAACTGCTCGCCGACTCCTGCCAGGGCGACAGCGGCGGTCCGCTGTTCCACGAACTCGACGGCAGGCTCGTGCAGCTCGGCATCGTGAGCTGGGGCGTCGGTTGCGCGTTCCCCGGCTTCCCCGGCGTCTACGCCGAGGTGAACAACCCGAGCATCCTGGAGTTCATCACCGCGACCATCACCGGCGGCACGTCCCCATCGGATCCGACGTCGCCAGAGGACGACGAGCCACGGGGTAACGGCAACGGCGGCAATAGTGACAACGCGGGCGGCAACGGCAATGGTGGCAACTCCGACCGCGCCGGTGACAACGGGAACGGCAAGGGCCCGAAGGAGTAGTCCCGCACGGTGCCGTCAGAACCCGCTAACCCGCATTATTGATCACGTCCACTCGCGTTGTTCCGCGAATTTGTCCGGATCGCCGGATTTTCCGAGCAACAGCGCGAGTAGACGTGATCAACTCCAGCCCACCAGCCGACGTCAGCTCAGCCCGATGGCGATGTACTTCGTCTCGAGGAACTCGTCGATGCCGACGGTGCCGCCCTCACGACCGAGGCCGGAGTGCTTGATGCCGCCGAACGGCGCGGCCGGGTTGGACACAAGGCCCTGGTTCAGCCCGACCATGCCCGCCTCAAGGTTCTCCGAGACCCGCAGCGCGCGGTTGATGTCCTGGGTGTAGAGGTAGCTGACCAGGCCGTACTCGGTGTCGTTGGCCTTGGCGACGGCTTCGTCCTCGGTGTCGAAGACGTTGATCGGCGCGACCGGACCGAAGATCTCCTCGTGGGTGAGCCTTGCGTCCTGCGGCACCTCGGTCAGCACAGTCGGCTGGTAGAAGTGCCCAGGACCGTCCACACCGGCGCCGCCGGTGAGTACCTTCGCTCCCCGATCAACGGCATCACCGACCAGGCTGGACACCTTCTCGATCGCGGCCTCGTCGATCAGCGGCCCGATCACGACACCCTCCTCGGTGCCGCGCCCGATCGGCTGCGCGGACATCCGCTCGGTGAGCTTGCGCGCGAACTCGTCCGCGACGCCGCGCTGCACGTAGAACCGGTTCGCCGCGGTGCAAGCCTCGCCGATGTTGCGCAGTTTGGCGAGCATCGCGCCGTCGATCGCGGCGTCGATGTCGGCGTCGTCGAACACGAGGAACGGCGCGTTGCCACCCAGCTCCATCGACGTCCGCAGCACCTTGTCGGAGCACTGCTCCAGCAGCTTGCGACCCACCGACGTCGAGCCGGTGAACGACAGCTTGCGGGCCCTTCCGTCGCGAATCATCGGCTCCATCACGCCACCGGAGTCGCTAGTCGTGATGACGTTGACGACGCCTTCCGGCAACCCGGCCTCCGCCATGATCCCGGCCAGCGCGAGCATCGACAGCGGCGTCTGCGCGGCGGGCTTGATCACCGAGGTGCAGCCCGCCGCGACGGCGGGACCGATCTTGCGGGTGCCCATCGCCATCGGGAAGTTCCACGGCGTGATCAGCAACGACGGCCCCACCGGCTGACGGTGCACGAGGAACCGACCCTTGCCGTTGGGCGCGACCGCGTAGCCGCCGTCGATGCGCACCGCCTCCTCGGCGAACCACCGGAAGAACTCCGCCGCGTAGGCCACCTCGCCACGCGACTCGGCGAGCGGCTTGCCCATCTCAAGGGTCATCAGCAGCGCCAGTTCCTCGTTGCGCTCCATGAGCAGCTCGTAGGAGCGCCGCAGGATCTCCCCCCGCTCGCGGGGCGGGTGCTTTGCCCAGCTCGCCTGCGCCGCGACGGCGGCGTCGAGCGCGTCTTTGCCGTCGGCGGGTGAGGCGTCCGCGACCTCGCACAGCACCTCGCCGGTCGACGGATCGTGCACCGGCAGTGTCTTCGAGCCACTGGCCGGGCGCCACTTGCCGTCGATGAAGAGGTCCTTCGCCACCGCGTCGATGACGCTGGATTCGCTGGGCGTCGCGTTCATGTCTGCGCTCCTTATGGGAAGCCGGATAGTCGAGGCCGTACCGGGTACCCGCCACGGGAGTGATTCCGGGTTGATTGCTCGGCGGTCTGAGGCCATGCTATGAACATTGTTGACAATCTACAAGCGTGTGTCACGCCCGGTGCGTGCCCGCGTCCGCCTGCCATGACATCCGCCGTCGGGTCACCCCCGAGCAAAGGAGTACCCACATGTCCCAGCTTTCTCCCCTGCTCAAGCAAGCGACTCCGGTCGTGGTCGACCACGGCGAAGGCGTCTACCTCTATGACGTCGACGGCAACCGGCACCTCGACTTCACCGCGGGCATCGGCGTCACCAGCACGGGACACTGCCACCCGCGTGTCGTCGCCGCCGCGCAGGAGCAGGTCGGCAAGCTGATCCACGGGCAGTACACGACCGTGATGCACCAGCCACTGCGGCGGCTGACCGAGCGGCTCGGCGACGTCCTCCCGCCGGGGCTGGACTCGCTGTTCTACGTCAACTCCGGCAGCGAGGCCGTCGAGGCCGCGCTGCGACTGAGCAGGCAGGCGACCGGACGTCCCAACGTGGTCGTGTTCGAGGGCGGTTTTCACGGCCGCACCGTCGCGGCGGCGTCGATGACGACCAGCGGCACCCGGTTCTCCTCGGGTATCTCGCCGCTGATGTCGGGGGTGTACGTCGCGCCGTTCCCGTTCGCCTACCGCTACGGCTGGGACGAGCAGACCGCGACGAAGTTCGCGCTGCAAGAACTGGACTACCTGTTCGCCACGCAGAGCGCCCCCGGCGACATCGCGGCGTTCTTCATCGAGCCGGTGCTCGGCGAGGGCGGCTACGTGCCCGCGAACACCGAGTTCCTCGCCGGACTGCGACAGCGCGCGGACGAGCACGGCATCATGCTCGTGCTCGACGAGGTGCAGACCGGCTTCGGGCGGACAGGCAAGTTCTGGGGTCACGAGCACTTCGACGTCCGGCCCGACATCGTGATCACCGCGAAGGGCCTCGCCAGCGGCTTCCCGCTGTCGGCGATCGCCGCGCCGACGGAACTGATGGCGAAGGCGTGGCCCGGCTCGCAGGGCGGCACCTACGGCGGCAATGCCGTGGCCTGCGCGGCGGCGCTGGCCACATTGGACGTCATCCAGGACGAAGGGCTGGTCGAGAACGCCGCCGAACAGGGCAGGCGACTCATCGACGGCGCGCGCTCGGTCGCGGACAAACACCCCGAGATCGGCGACGTGCGCGGGCTCGGGCTCATGGTGGGCTCGGAGTTCGTCACGGCCGACGGCAAGGCAGACCCGGAGACCGCCAAGGCCGCCCAGCAGACCGCCGCGAAGAAGGGATTGTTGCTGCTGACCTGCGGCGCGCACATGAACGTCGTGCGGATGATCCCGCCGCTGGTGGTCAACGCCGAGCAGGTCGACGCCGCCCTCGACATCTGGGCGGACGTCGTCGCCGAGGTCACCGGGTGAGGGCATCGTGAGCCGCTACATCACGATCAGCCTGGATAAACGCGGCGTCTCGTGCCGGGCGGTCCTGCTCGACGAGCAGGCCCCCCGCACGTGCGAGGCCGTCTGGCGCGCGCTGCCGCAGGGCGACCAGGCCTACCACGCGAAGTACGCCCGCAACGAGGTCTACACGCTGGTGACGCCGTTCGCCGATCCGGAGCCGGGGCGGGAGAACCCCACGGTGACGCCGATTCCCGGTGACGTCGTGTACTTCGCGTTCGAGCCGTGGGAAATCGGCAACCCCGCCTACGGCTACGAGACGGGCAGCGAGGCGCACAGCGCGGCGGGCGCGACCGACCTGGCGATCTTCTACGGCCGCAACAACCTGCTGATCAACGGTGACGCGGGCTGGGTGCCGGGCAACGTCTTCGCCAGCATCATCGAAGGTCTGGACGACATGGCGGCGGCCGCGCAGGATCTCTGGCTGCGCGGCGTCGAAGGCGAGACGCTCAGTTTCCGCCGCGCCGACTAACCACCGCCGTGTCCGACACTCCCGCACGCGTGTCCGACACTCAGGCACGCGTGTCCGACGCTCAGGACGCTGTGTTGGGCACTCCGACGCCGTTAGCCGCCCCATCCCTTCGGACGCGCGCGCAAATGCGCGCGTTCACCCTGCTTGCCGAACAGGCTGAGGAACTCGACCGGTTCGGCACCAGCGGCACCGAACCAGTGCGGTGTCCTGGTGTCGAACTCGGCGGCCTCGCCGGGTGTGAGCACGAGATCGTGTTCCCCGAGCACCACCCGTAGACGTCCGTTGAGGACATACATCCACTCGTAGCCCTCGTGCACCTGCGGGTCCGGCTCCTTCGGCGGGTCACTGCCCGGGATCACCAGCTTGTAGGCCTGGATGCCGCCCGGCCTGTGCGTCAGTGGCAGCATCGTCATGCCGTGCCGGGTAACGGGACGCAGGTGCACCCTCGGGTCGCCGGTGGGCGGCGCGTCGACGAGTTCGTCGAGCGTGACGCCGTGCGCCTTCGCCAGCGGCAGCAACAGCTCCAGCGTCGGCTTCCGGTCACCGGACTCCAGCCGCGACAGCGTGCTCACCGAGATACCGGTCGCCGTCGCCAGATCGGACAACGTCGTCTGCCGTTGCTTACGTAACGCACGGAGCCGGGGTCCGACCGCGTCCAGCGCGGCGCCGAAGTCGTCCATGCCACTAGTTTGCCAGATCAGCAAAATACTTTGCCAAGTTTGCCGCACCGTCCGCACAGTGGCCGCGGAGGTGGTCAAAACATGACCGATCAGCTGAACAACGGCTATGACGTGGTGATCATCGGCGGCGGCGCCGCGGGGCTGAATGGGGCGTTGATGCTCGCCAGAAGCCGACGCTCGGTGGTGGTAGTCGACGCGGGGGCCCCTCGCAACGCCCCGGCCGACGGCGTGCACGGACTGCTGGCGCGCGACGGCACGAGCCCGACTGAGCTGCTGGAGCGCGGCCGAGCCGAAGTCCTCGGCTACGGCGGGCAAACCCTAACCGGCGAGGTCGCCACCGCGACCCACCACGACACCGGCTTCGAGGTAACGCTCACCGACGGCAGGACGACTCGGGCGCGTCGACTGCTGGTCACCACAGGGCTCACCGACGAGCTACCGGACATCCCTGGTCTGCGAGCTCGGTGGGGCCGGGACGTCTTGCATTGCCCGTACTGCCACGGCTGGGAGGTCCGCGACCAGGCCATCGGCGTGCTCTCCGGCGGGCCAATGTCGGTGCACCAGGCGTTGCTGTTCCGACAGCTCAGCGACGACGTCACATTCTTCGCGCACACGCTGCCACCGTCCGGTGAACAGGCCGAGCAGTTGGCGGCGCGGGGCATCACGGTGGTGGACGACGAGGTGACGTCACTGGAGGGTGCCGACGACCGCCTCACCGGCGTCCGGCTGCGCGACGGCTCCCTGGTCCAGCGTGACGCGCTCGTCGTGTCACCCAGGATGGTCGCCCGCGCCGCATTCCTGGCGGAACTCGGCCTGAAGCCGGTGCAGCACCCGTCCGGCATGGGCGAGCACATCCCCGCCGACGCGACCGGACGCACCGACGTGCCCGGCGTGTGGGTCGCGGGCAACGTCACCGACCCGGCCGCCCAGGTCGGCGCGGCCGCCGCGGCGGGAGCGTTCGCGGCAGCGCAGATCAACGCCGACCTGGTCATGGCGGAGACCCACGACGCCGTCGCGCGACACCGGACGTAGACCCGAGTATCTCTCACCTTTCTCCGGCTACCGGTGAGTACTACGCTGCGATCAACTCCGGCGGAAGGTGAGGTGCGTGGTGGACGCGGACGTGATCGTGGTGGGTGCCGGTCTCGCTGGCCTGGTGGCGGCGGCCGAGCTGGCCGACAAGGGCAAGCGGGTCATCGTCGTTGAACAGGAACCGGAGGCGTCCTTTGGCGGGCAGGCGCACTGGTCACTCGGCGGACTGTTCTTCGTGGACAGCCCCGAGCAGCGCAGGCTGCGCATCCACGACTCCCGCGATCTCGCCTGGCAGGACTGGCTCGGCACGGCGGGCTTCGACCGCGATGAAGACCGCTGGCCGAGGCGGTGGGCCGAGGCCTACGTCGACTTCGCCGCAGGGGAGAAACGCGCGTGGCTACACGAGCAGGGCATGCGTTGGTTCCCGGTCGTCGGCTGGGCCGAGCGTGGCGGCTACAACGCCACCGGCCACGGCAACTCGGTGCCGCGTTTCCACGTCACCTGGGGCACCGGACCCGGCGTAGTCGAGCCGTTCGAACGCCGGGTGCGGGCCGGAGTCGAGCGCGGCACGGTCGAGCTGCGGTTCCGGCACCGAGTGGACGAGCTGACCGTCACGAACGGCGCGGTCGACGGCGTGTCCGGGACGGTGCTGGAGCCGAGCGCGGTCCAGCGCGGGCAGGAAAGCTCCCGTGCCGAGGTGGGCACGTTCGCGCTGCACGCGCAAGCGGTCGTCGTCGCATCCGGCGGCATTGGCGGGAACCAAGACCTCATCCGCAAGAACTGGCCCGACCGCCTCGGTACCCCGCCGAAGCACATGATCACCGGTGTGCCCGCGCACGTCGACGGCCGCATGCTCGGCATCAGCGAGTCGGCGGGCGCGAACATCATCAACCGCGACCGGATGTGGCATTACGTCGAGGGCGTGACGAACTACGACCCGATCTGGCCACAGCATGGGATCCGGGTGCTGCCGGGCCCGTCGTCGTTGTGGCTCGACGCGCGAGGACGTCGACTGCCCGTGCCGCTCTACCCCGGCTTCGACACCCTCGGCACGCTGGAGTACCTGCGCACGACCGGCCACGACCACTCGTGGTTCATCCTGACCAAGAAGATCATCGAGAAGGAGTTCGCACTGTCGGGCTCCGAGCAGAACCCAGATTGGACGGCCAAGAGCGTCCGCGAGACGGTCAAGCAGCGAGTGCTGTCCGGTCCGCCGTCCCCGGTGCAGGCGTTCATCGACAAGGGTGAGGACTTCGTGACGGCGGACAACATCCGCGACCTGGTCTCGAAGATGAACGGGCTCACCGACGAGCCGCTGCTCAACGCGGACGACGTCGAACGCGAGGTGCTCGCCCGCGATCGCGAACTGGCGAACCCGTTCACCAAGGACATGCAGATCACCGCGATGCACGGCGCGCGCAACTACCTCGGCGACAAGATCGTCCGCGTCGCCACCCCGCACCGGCTGCTCGATCCGAAGGCGGGCCCGCTGATCGGCGTCCGGCTGAACGTCATCACCCGCAAGACGCTCGGTGGACTGGAGACCGACCTGTCCGCCCGCGTGCTGCGAGCCGACGGCGAACCGCTGCCCGGTCTGTATGCGGTCGGTGAAGCCGCGGGCTTCGGTGGCGGCGGCGTGCACGGTTACCGTGCGCTGGAAGGCACGTTCCTCGGCGGTTGCCTGTTCTCCGGACGGCAAGCTGGTCGCGCGTTGGTGGAGGCGCTATGAACGGTGCGCAGTCGCTGCTCCGCACGCTGGTCGACGCCGGTGTCGAGGTGTGTTTCACCAACCCGGGGACGTCGGAGATGCACTTCGTCGCCGCGCTCGACTCCGTGCCTGACCTGCGTGGCGTGCTCGGCCTCGCCGAGGGGGTGGTCACCGGCGCGGCCGACGGCTACGGGCGCATCGCGGGCAAGCCTGCCGCAACGCTGCTGCACCTCGGTCCGGGCCTGGGCAACGGGCTGGCGAACCTGCACAACGCGCGGCGGGCGTGCACCCCGGTCGTCAACGTTGTCGGCGACCACGCCACCTACCACAAGCAGTACGACGCACCGCTGGAGTCGGACATCGAGGCGGTGGCGGGCTCGCTCAACGGCTGGGTGCGCCGCAGCGGTCACCCGGCCGACGTCGGGGCGGACGCGGCGGCGGCCGTGGCGGCGTCGATGGACGCGCCAGGCCGCATCGCGACGCTCATCCTGCCTGCCGACGTCTCCTGGGGCGACGGCGGCGTCGCGGTGGCCCCCGTACCGCCGCGCGGGCCCAGGTCGACGTCTGACGCGACGCTCGACGCGGTGGCCGACGTGCTGCGCAGCGGCGAGCCCGCGGCGTTGCTGATCGGCGGGGATGCCTGCCGTGAGCGCGAGCTACTCGCGACCAGCCGCATCGCCAACGCCACGGGCGCGCGGGCGCTGGTGGAGACGTTCCCCGCGCGACTGGAACGCGGCGCCGGACTGCCCGCGATCGACCGGCTCGGCTACCTCGCTGAGCAGGCCGCCTACCAGCTCGACGGCGTCAAGCACCTGATTCTCGCGGGTGCGAGGTCGCCGGTGACGTTCTTCGCGTATCCGGACAAGCCGAGCGACCTGGTGCCCGAGGGCGCGCAGGTGCATACGCTGTCCGACCGCGAGCACGACGTCGCCGCCGCGCTGGAGGCGGTGGCGGAGCGGGTCGCCGCGGACGTCGAGCCGACGCTGGCGCCGTCCCAGCCGCCCGCCGTGCCGTCCGGTGGGCTGACGCCGCAGAACTGGGTGGAGGTCATCGGCGCGCTTCTGCCGGAGGGCGCGATCATCGCCGACGAGGCGAACACGTCGGGACTACTATTGCCCGCCGCGACGGCGAACTCGCCCCGCCACGACGTCCTGACACTCACCGGCGGCGCGATCGGCCAGGGCATGCCGGTCGCGACGGGTGCCGCGATCGCCGCACCGAACCGGCCGGTGATCAACCTCGAAGCCGATGGCAGTGCGATGTACACGCTGTCGGCGTTGTGGACGCAGGCGCGCGAGGGACTCGACGTCACGACGGTCATCCTGAACAACAACGCCTACGCGATCCTGCGGATGGAGATGCAGCGCGTCGGGGCGGATCTTTCTGGTCCGACGGCGAAGGCGCTGCTGGACCTGTCCTCGCCGGGGATGGACTTCGTGAAGATGTCCGAGGGCATGGGCGTACCAGCGTCGCGGGCGACGACGTGCGAGGAATTGGCGGAGCAGTTCGCGCGAGCTGTGGCGAAGCCGGGCCCGCACCTCATCGACGCGACCGTACCGCCGTTGCTGTAGCGCTAACGGCGGATGGGCGTCGTAGCGCTCAGCGGTGTTGTCGGCTCCTGCTTTCGCTGGTGCGGTATCCGCGCCACGACGTCGGATGGATCACGTGCTGGGTGGCCAGCGGTGGCCGCCCGCAGCAGGTCCGCGGTCTCGGCGGCGCTCGGCCGCTCGTCGGGTGCGGCACGCAGCATGCGCATCAGGGCGGCGGTGAGCACTCCCGCGTAGCGCGGCGGCGGAACGTGGCCGACCGCGGCACGGCGCACCATGGTGATCGGGTTGTCCGTGCGGGCACCGAACGGCGAGACGCCCTCAACGGCGGAGTACAGCGTGGCGCCGAGCGAGAAGACGTCCGACGCTGGGGCCGGTTCGCGTCCGCCGGCGACCTCGGGTGCCAGATAGGCAGGCGTGCCGATCAACTCGGTCGACGGGGTGGGCCGGTCCCCGCTGAGGTGGGAGACGCCGAAGTCGACCAGCTTCACGACGCCGTCGTCGCCGACGAGGATGTTCGCGGGCTTGACGTCCCGGTGGACAATGCCGATGGTGTGCGCCGCCGCGAGCGCGTCGGCCACTCGCGCGCCGATCCCGCCCGCCTCGGTCGGGTCCTGGGGCCCGTTCTCGGCGAGGATGCTGGCGACACTTCGGGCCCGCACGTACTCCATGACCAGTATTGGAAGGTCGCCGTGGACGTCGACGTCGTAGACGACGACCGCGTTCGGGTGGCGCAGCCGCGCGGTGATCTGCCCCTCGCGCGCCGCGCGGAACCAGGCACGTTCGGCGCTGGTGGCATCGTCGTCGGGCGACACGAGCAGTTGCTTGATCGCGACCTGGCGGCCGAGACGCTCGTCGATCGCCTGCCAGACCACACCCATGGCGCCGCACCCGATGCAGCGCTGCAGCCGATACCGTCCTGCGAGTAGATCACCCACGTCGTTCATGACCTGCTCTTCCCTTGTGATCACCACCCGTTCAGGCCATTGTCGGATACCCGCATCACGACAAACTCACGCGAACCCAACGTTTCCGCTAGATCTCGGCGGCGCTCGACTCGAACCTTGACTTCGACTTAACTCGAGGTTCTAGCCTCGCGGTAGCCAGCCTACCGAGAGGGGAACGTCATGAAGCAGATCCAACCTGACCTATGGGAGACCGAGCCGGAGTTCCCGGCGCCAGGACTAAGCACACACGCCTACCTGTGGACCGCACCCAGTGGCAACGTGCTGTTCTACAACACAACCCTGGAGCACGAGATCGACGACATGGCCGAGCTCGGCGGTGTGGCTCACCAGTATCTGAGCCACCAGGATGAGATCGCGCCGTCGTTGCGCACCATCAAACAGCGGTTCGGCTCGACGCTGCATTCCAGTGCGGTCGAGGCGGATCTGGTCGCGAAGACGTGCCCACCCGACGACACGTTTGACGAGCGTCATGTGGCATTGGACGGCTTCGAGGTGATCCCAACGCCAGGGCACACACCAGGCAGCGCCTGCTTCCTGGTTCATTCCCCGCACGGCCTGACGTATCTGTTCACCGGCGACTCCATTCTCCGCGACGCGGAAGGTAAGTGGTTCGCCGGCTATATTCCCGATTTCAGCGACCGCGATGCACTGGCGGCCAGCTTGTCCGGTCTCGCCGACCTCACCCCAGATGTCGTGATCTCCAGCGGGTTCCTCGGCGATTCGGGCGTTACCGAACTCGGCGAGCGGACCTGGGCCGACTGTGTGGATGAAGCGCTGCGCTCGTTGACGGAAAGCTGAGAAAACTGTCGGGGGCGACCGCTAGGGTCGTCCCCGACAGTCATGGGCGAAGGAGACGCGGTCCGCCGCGCCGCCGACCAGGCGGTCCTCAGTATCGAACGCGAAGCCGTGGAGACGTGACGTTGGTGTCGAAGTAGATCACCAGCGCTCGTCGTCGCGCTGTTCGGCTAGCGACTCGCTCAGCCGAACAGCGCCTTCCGGCGGCTGCGGGGGTGGGCCGAGCTCAAGAAGCTTCGCTACCGGCTGCCGGTACTACCCCGCAGCCTCCAGCCGTTCCAGCGTCGAACCAGGTTTCTTGGGCTCGAGCATGAAAGCCACCTGCTTCCTCGTTCGGTGACAGTGACTCGGCTGCCAACTTTGACCATCGCCGTATACCGTGATGCATGCTCTCGTAGCTCGTGGAGCCCGCATCAGGCGAGGGTATTGCCGTCGGCATCGATAAGCCGACGGAGCGTCTTGAGCGCGCGATGCTGAGCGACCCGCACCGCACTCGACGTCGTCTCCATCACGTGGGCTACCTCCTCGGACGACAACCCCACCAGCACTCGCAGTTGGAGCACTTCGCGCTGGTTATCAGTGAGGAGCTCGAGGTAATGGTGGATGCCGGACCGCAGCTCGTTACGTACGACGTGTTCGTCCGGTCCGAGTTCGTTGTCGGTGGTGTCTGGTAGTTCTTCCACTGGGGCCGACTTATCGCGGCCGTTCGCCCGGTGAGCGTCAGCAACCTTGTGCCTGGCGATGCCGTACACGAAAGCGAGGAAGCCATCGGCGTTCCCCTGGAAGCGGGGCAGCGCGGCGAACACCGCAAGCAGGACCTCCTGGGCGACGTCGTCGGCCGAATGCCGGGCGGTCGTGATGGCGAGCCGACCCCGGCAGTACCGAATGACGGCGGGTTGGAGGTGAGCAAGCAGCCGGTTGACCGCGTGACGGTCCCCGGCAGCGGCGTCGGCCAGCAGTCCATCACCCACCGCCGGGCACAAATCCCCGTTCGATTCCGACATAACATCCCCGCATGACTTCGACGTTGACTGACCAGAGTAGAGCACAATGTGAGTTCACAGTCAACAAAGACATCTCATGATGTGCTAATCTCTGACCGCAGAGAGTCGAGGTGGGCATGTCAGAGGATTCGTTGGTAACCGCGTCCGAGGTCGCGAAGCTGGCAGGTGTCGGTCGTGCGGCGGTAAGCAATTGGCGACGTCGCTACGCCGACTTCCCCGATCCGGTTGGTGGCACCGGGAGCAGTCCAACGTTCCGGTACGCCGACGTCGAGCGGTGGCTCCGGGAGCAGGGACGACTCGCGGTCTCCCCCACCGACGAGCTGTGGCGCGCGCTCGACACCGGGCACCAGGACACGGATGTGACGACGTCGGTCGCGGGAATGGCGGCCTATCTCGCGGGCCTGACCGACGGCTCGGACCTCGACCCGCACGTCCGCGGGCAGGCGGACGCACTGGAAGGCTCGACGCGCCCGGAGGCGATCGAGCACCTGGTGGGGCGACTGTTCGAACGCCAACAGCGGCAGCACCTCACGACACCGCAAGGCCTCGCCGACCTGGTAGTGGCCCTAGCGAACCCGGTGGCGGGCATCGTGTTCGATCCCGCCTGCGGTCCTGGCACGGTGCTACGTACCGCTGCCCGGCACGGCGCACGGACCCTCCACGGGCAGGAGCATGAGCCGGACCTAGCGCAACTAGCTAGCGCCCGCCTCGCCCTGGCGGAGGCCGAGACCGCCAGCGTCGACGTCGGCGATTCGCTCCGCGCGGACGCGTACCCAGACCTGCGCGCGGACGTCGTGCTCTGCGACCCACCGTTCGGCTACCGCGACTGGGGACACGAAGAGCTGGTGATTGACCGGCGCTGGGAGTACGGGACGCCACCCAAAACCGAGCCGGAGCTGGCGTGGCTGCAACACTGCCTGGCACATACCGCTGCGGGCGGCACCGTCGTGATGGTGCTGCCCGCGGGAGTGTCATCGCGCAGGTCCGGTCGGGGGATCCGCAAAGAGCTGTTGCGTGCGGGCGCACTGCGGGCCGTGGTGGCGCTTCCCGCTGGGGTGTTGATGTCGACCGGGATTCCGCTACACGTGTGGGTGCTGCGCAATCCAGACGGCCAGGGCGCCGAGCCGGTATTACTGCTGGACACGAGCCACCTCGCGCCGGAACGTCGTGGCAAGGCCGACTGGCAGGCGATCAGAGCGGCGATCCTCGCGCCCTGGCGGGAGTTCCGCGCCAGCGGAACAGTAGCGGAAGTCGCTGGCAGGCAGCGCACCATCGACGTCATCGACTTGCTCGATGAGGACGTCGACGTCACCCCGTCACGTCACTTACCGTTGCCCGCGATGCCGCTCGACGTCAACGAGCTGCAACGAGGGAGCGCCGAGCTGGCCGCATCGTTGCGGGAGCTGGCCGCGCGACTGCCGAATACGCTGCGTGAAGGCCGACGCGGCACGAAAAGCACCACAACGATCAACGACCTCGCCCGCGCGGGCGCGATCACGGTGCGACAGGCAACCGGAAGGCTAAGCACCACAGACGATCTCGACTCCGACGGACCACTGGTACTATCCGGACGGGACCTAGCGAACGGTGTCTCGCCCTCCGCCCGGCTCGTGGAGCCGAGCGAGGATGCGATCGAGCTGCGCCGCGGCGATGTCGTCGCGGCGATGGTTGTTGCCGGTGAGCGACCGTACGCCGAGGTGATTGGTGTGGACGGCTTGGTGCTCGGCCGGTCGGTGCAGCTGCTCCGGGTCGACCCAGATCGCGTCGACCCGCACTTCCTCGCAGGGCTACTCCGGACGCGGTCGTTGCTGCGGAGCGCGACAACGTCGTCCGGCGGGCTCAGGCTGGACTTCCGCCGGGTGGAGGTCCCGGTCCTCGACATCGGCGAGCAGCGCCGGATCGGCGAACAGTTGCGCCAGGTGCACGACGTCGAGACCGGGCTGTACGACGCCGCCGAGCGCGGCAAGACGCTCGCGCAGCACCTGACCGATGGACTAGCGGCTGGAGCGGTAGAGGTCTTCGAGCACACGGATCCTGGCCGACGACTTCGCCACTAGCTTCGCCACTAGCAAGAATTCGGCGAACTTCTGGCGAGGCTCACGGGCATGCCAGTGAAGTAATGACAATTAGCTGAAACAAGCTCACACCGTGAACGGCGCCTTGAGCTCGGCGAACATCGGAAAGTGACGAACGTTGAGCGTGGCGAGCTGTAGCCCACGAACGTCCGCGGTTCCCGCGATCAGGTAGTCGGCGATGCCAATGCCGTTATGACTGCGGCGGTACTGGCGTATGAACTCGCCAGCCCGCCCAGCAGCAAGACTCGTGACCGGCTCAATACGAAATGAGCCCAGCAACCGCCAGACCTCACGCCGTTCGCCCGAACGCATCCCACCAGTGATCTCAGTGACCGACACGGCGCTGACCGCGAGCGGACTGACCTTCCGTTCCGCGTGTAGCCACTCTCTCGCGGCGTCGACACCGCGCAGGTGCGCGATCAGGACATCGGAGTCAACCAGGTACACGGCTACGAGCCGATCTCCCACATCCTGGCTAGGTGCGCCTCGCGATCCCCGGTGCCCCGCTCAGGCCAGTCGGCACTGGCCAGGACACCAAAGGACTCATCGATCGCCGCAAGGTCCGCCGCCACGTCATCTACCTCGTTGCGCAACGCGCCATCGAGCAGCCGCCGGATCATCTCGGCACGCGAGATGCCCTGGCTGCGCGCGAGACGATCGAGCAGCTCAGTCTGCTCGTCGTCGAGGTAGATGTTCGTGCGCTTCATACACCACAATATACATCACTTATCGATACGCTCCTGTTTCGGCAACGCATCGAGGATGTCGCGGATCTTGGGCACGGCCGGATAGCTCTCGCCATACGCTTCGAGCAGGTCTCGCAGCAGCTCACGTAGCGTCCGTTCAGCCTCCTCACGCTGACCCGCACTCAGCTGCCATACACCGATCTGCCTACGAAGCTCGAACGGGCGCGGATCGCGCGGCGCATACACACGCTGCTGATCGGCCAACAGCCGCCGGGCTGCGTCAATCGCCGTTGTCATGTCGCCGAGCTTGGCGTGGCACGTCGCATACTGCGCCCGGCATCGAAACACCAGCTCAGCGTCAGGGCCGTGCTGCTCCGCCAGGTCCACCGTCAGTGCGTCGTAGACGGGCGCCGCAGCCCGATAGTCCCCGCCTTCGAAAAGCACGTTGGCCCATTCCAATCGCGCGTTCATCACACCTGGATCGGTCGCCCCGAACGTGGCACTCGCCGCTTCGACGTTGGTGCGCAGCACGTCCGCAGCCTCTGCATATCGCGCCTGCTGCGCGAGCTCACCGGCTTCAGCGCGCGCTTCCTCAACATCAAGACGGGTCACCGCAGGGAGCTGAGTGTCCCTGACCGGCTCGATCTCTGGTTCGGGCGACGGAGCCGCCGCGACCGGAGTCGTATCGACGTCGAACGCCCTGCTCAGGACCGTGGCGTACATCCGGGCTGGAGTGGATACACCTGGTGGCTGTGACAGCCCCGGCATCGGACGGACGTCGGTCACGAGTGGCAATAGGCGCTCATAGACGACGTGAGCCGAGGCAGGGCGATTCTCGGGTTTCTTCTCCAGCAGGGCGAGCAGCAACTCGTCGAGCTCCGCCGGGATCTCCGCCCGATACTCACGCGCACTCTTCGGTGACTCGTCAACCTGTTTGTTCATCACCGCGTACGAGGTAGGTCCACTGAACACGTGACGCCCAGTGAGCATTTCGTACAGCGTGCATCCCAGCGCGTAGAGATCGGTCTGCGGACCGCTCGTGGCAGCAAGCGCCTGCTCCGGTGCCATGTACGCCGGGGTGCCAATGCTTTGCCCCGTCCGAGTGATCTGCGACCCCTCGGTGAGGTCGAGTGCGACGGCAAGCCCGAAGTCCAGCACTTTGACGGTCCCGTCCGGCTCAAGCATGAGATTGGCAGGCTTGAGATCGCGGTGCACGAGCGAGGCCTGATGCGCTGCGGAGAGCACCGAGCACACCTGCGCCGCGATCGCGACGGACCAGCCGATCGACAACTGCTCATTCTCTGCCAGCAGGTCGCTCACACTAGTGCCACGCACCCGCTGCATCACCAGGTACGGTCGGCCGGCCTCGTCCGTTCCGACGTCGAACACGGCCGGAACCCCAGGATGCTGCAGGCGTGCGGTGATTCGGGACTCCCGAACGAACCGTTTCACGAGCTCGTCGTCACGGACGCCGTCGTGGAACCGCACGAACTTCACAGCGATCTCGCGGTCCAGCTTGGTGTCGTGACCTTCCCAGACCTCGCCCATGCCGCCGCGCGCGAGCGGCACTCGCTGCAGCTCGTAGCGGTCGTTCATCACCTTGCGCGACGCCACGCGACCTCCCGTATACGCCTACGTCTTAGGCGTACCACACGTCGGTGCGGGAGCACGCACCGTCGAGACGATCACGACGGTGAGGCGGCGTGCCACCAGCGCGCATACTGCGGCAGGACGTCCGTCATCGAGTGCAACTCGAGCGCGCCCAGGCGGTCGTTCAGGCGCGTTGCGTCCTGGTCGGAAAGCGCTACTAACGGCCGCCGAAGCTTGATACTCCAGCTTTCCCCTAGCGCGGCGAACGTCTTGAGCTCGTCCACGACCGATGCGAGCTCAACGCCATCTGACCATCGGGCCGCTGTGCGAAACTCGACATCGCAGCCGACAGGGAACGTCCGCCCGGCGACTTCAACTGGCTCGTCCAATGTTCGCACTGGTGTGACCGCAGTACCTGACGCGATGACTCGTCCTCGATCACGTGTCGGATTCTTGAAACACCCCCGCGTTGTGTAGAGGAACAACGTGTCACCGGGCGCCAACGCTCGGACCTCGGCTCGCTGCAGGCTAGGGAACGCCATACGTTGTGTCGACAGGATCCAGCCAAGCGCTTCCCGATCACCGATGACGAGCAGGTAGTGAGCCACATCTGCACGATACGACCCAATCCGCGCGAGTAGCGACTCTGCATCAATTACCGCGATGCCGTAGCAAAGAAGCGCGATGATCCGATTGACCGAGCGTGAACCAACCCGAGCAGACCGCTACCGCCCCAGCGCTGTCAGACGACGACTGGGCGCAACTCGCCCGTGCCCACGAGGAGTACCTCACGCAGGTAAGCCCCGCCTACGACGAAGTCTTGCACCAGGTATCGGACCGTATCGGGACGTCAGGCTCGATCGGGAAAGTCGACATCGGTGCCCTGGTGTTCTGGAAGCGCCTCCAGGCGAACACCAAATGGGCTAACAGACTCGGTGCGATGCCCGACCACGACATACGCGCGGTGACCGCCGAGGCTGTCACCGTGGCCAAAGATGGCGACATCCCCACGCCACACGCTGCTGAGCGAGCGCGGGACGTATTGCGGGTGCTGCCGGGCTTCGGGAGCGGTCCAGCTCTCGCCTCCGCGGTGCTCACCGCAGCCGCCCCCGGCCGCATGGCGGTCTATGACCGGCGCGCACGGAATGGACTCACCAAGCTTGGGCTCGAGCTCCCTCGCGAGCGCAGATATGGCCACTACATGGAGCGGGTCGAACAGCTGCGCTTGTGTGCCAGCGAGCGTGGGCTTGACTGGTCAGCGCGGGATGTCGATATGGCGCTCTACATGCTCGGACGCGGTTAGGAAGTCACGATAGATGCACGCGACTTCAACCATGCGCCCATGCTCGATACCCTCGCCCAGGTGACAGGGGATAACACCATTCCGGACATCGCTGCAGGCACTCAGATCATCGTTCGGGACGAGGTCTGGCTCGTCCGCACGGTTCGGCACACCGAGCACGACGGCCGACGCATCGAGGCGACAGGCGCCTCGGAACTCGTGCGCGATCAGGACGCGGTGTTCTTCGACAAACTCGACGAGATCGAGGTGCTTGATCCGCGGAAGATGCGGCTGGTCGCTGACGACAGTCCCGGGTTCCGGCGTTCGCGGCTCTGGCTGGAATCGCTGCTGCGGCAAAGCCCCACCCCGGTAACGAACACCCACATCGTCGCAGGTCACAAGGGTTTGGCCGACCCGATGGAGTATCAGCTCCGCCCCGCCCATCAGGCACTCTCGAATCTGCGCCCGCGCATCTTGATCGGAGACGCGGTGGGTCTCGGTAAGACGCTCGAGATCGGCATCGCGTTGACCGAGCTGATCGAGCGCGGCCGTGGCGAGCGCATCCTGGTGGTGACGCCGCGAGCGGTGCTGGAGCAGTTCCAGCACGAGATGTGGACGCGCTATGCGATACCGCTGGTTCGGCTCGACTCGGACGGCATCCAGAAGGTGCGGCAGACGCTGCCCGCGACGCGTAACCCGTTCAGTTATTACCGCCGGGCGATCGTGTCGATCGACACGCTGAAGAACCCGGCCCGCTACAAGCACCATCTCGAAGGCCAGCACTGGGACGTCGTCGTCATCGACGAGTGCCACAACCTCATCAACCGAGGCACCCAGAACAACCAGCTGGCCCGGCTGCTAGCTCGGCAGACCGACGCGCTGATCCTGGCCAGCGCCACCCCGCACAACGGCAAGCCGGAGTCGTTCGCCGAGCTGGTCAACCTACTCGATCCCACAGCGATCGCCGATCCGAGCAACTACGAGGCACGCGACATCGAGCACCTCTACGTCCGCAGGCACCGCAACTCCCCCGACGTCAAGCGCGAGGTCGGGCACCGCTGGGCGCCGCGCCGCGACCCGAACATCGTGCCCGTGACGCCCACACCGGAAGAAAACGCGGTGCTGGACGAGCTGCGTGACGTCTGGCTGCACCCCGTGTCCGGTCAGGCACCCGTGACCGGCAAGGGCGGCACGCTCTTTCCGTGGACGCTGTTCAAAGCCTTCCTCTCCTCGCCGGATGCGCTGCGCACCAGCATCGAGCGCAGGCTGAAGACCGTCGCGGAGCGGACCGATGCAGGTGCCGAGATAGCCGCGTTGAGCAGGCTCGACGATCTTGCCGGGGCAGCGCAGGAACGAGGTCCGGCCAAGTTCGAGGCGCTGCTGGAGCACCTGCGCGAGATCGGCGTGGCGAAGGACGGCGACATCCGCATCGTGGTGTTCTCCGAGCGCATCGACACCCTGCATTGGCTGCGTGACCAGCTCCGCAGTCGCCTCAAATTGCCGGAGAAGGCCGTCGAGATGCTGCACGCGCAGCTCCCAGACAGCCAGGTCCAGCAGGTCGTGGAGAATTTCGCACTCGCGTCCAGCCCAGTGCGGGTGCTGCTCGCCAGCGACATGGCCTCCGAGGGCCTGAACCTGCACCGCCAGTGCCACCAACTGGTGCACTACGACCTGCCGTGGAGCTTCATCCGCATCCAACAGCGCAATGGTCGCATCGACCGGTACATGCAGGAGCACGAGCCGCAGATCACCGCTCTCGCGCTGACGGCGGATGACCCGACGACCGACAGCGACCTGCGGGTTGTCACCAAGCTGCTCGCCAAGGAGCACACAGCCAATCAGGCCCTCGGAGACGCGGGTGCGCTGCTCGACCTGCGCGATGAGCAGATCGAAGAAGACACCGTGATGGAGTTCCTGCGGCAGGGCCGTGACCTCGACGAGGCCGTGCCCGAACCGGAGCCGGAGCAGCTCAATCCGTTCGCGGCGTTGATGGCCACCGGAGGCGAGCACGAGTCCGATCCGCCGGTGCCGACCGAGCCACGTCGGACCCTGTTTGATGACGACGACAACTTCCTTGCCGTGGCGCTCGCCGAGATCGCCACCCGCAGTGAGAAACTGGACAGGCATCGCGATCAGGAGAAGGACATGATCGCGTTCAACACGCCGGAGGATCTGACCGCGCGCCTGCAGGACCTTCCGGAGACGTACCTACGGGAACAGGGCGTTGCCGAGCGCATTCGCCTGTCCGGCCAACGTCGCTTCGCCGAGGAGCGCCTCGACAAGGCCCGCGCCGACGGCGACACGCTCTGGCCGGATGTGGGCTACCTCGCGCCGGTTCACCCTGTTCTGGAGTGGGCCACCAGCCGAGCACTGGCTCGCTTCGGCCGCGATCAGGCACCAGTGATGGCCGCCGACGTGAGCGAGCCGGTGTTCCTGACCCAGGCGAGCTGGTCCAACGCGCTCGGGCAAGCCGTGCTCACCCACTGGGGTGCCGTCACTGGGCTGCCGGACAGTCCGAGTGTCGGCGACATGCGCGAGGCGCTGGAGCGCGCTGGCCTCAAGGAGGAAGCTCGCAACCCGGGTGGTGTCGGAGCATGGGTGGAACGTCTGCAGTCGCTCGTACCTGCAGCCGTGGACGCCGCCACCCATGACCTGCGCCAACGCCGGGACGAGATGGAAGGCGACCTGCTCGAACGGCTTGAGCTACACCGCAAGCGGCTGACCGCGTGGGAACAGCAGGCGCTGTTCGTCGCCGAGCACAGCAACGCTACCGCCAAACGCAAGAACGTCGTCATCACCACCCGCGACGAGACCTCCGCATTGATCGACTCGCTGGCTACTTCCGGTGAGCCGTTCGTTCGTGTCGTCGGCTTGATCGTGCCCACCGGCCAGGCCGCGTAACTGGGAGAGACACAGCATGTATGACTCCATCCGCAATGTCGGCGACTTCCTGTCCCCGCACTGGCTGTCCGAGGCTTTCCCCGGCAAGCTCAAGACGCTGACGAAGGAGTGGCGCGAGCGCACCGAGCACGGCAAACACAGCCCGCTTCGTGGCCTGACCGGAGCCACCGGGAAGTTTCTGACGGCGAAAGCTTCTCTCCCCCCGCCACACGAAGAGGGCTACGCGGAGGCCGTCACCGAGCTCCATTCGATCCTGCTGCGCGCGCTCGGCTATGACGCATCGCCAACTGAGCTGGACACCGAACACGCGGACACCGCGGTGACCGTACCGCTGCTGGCCCGTCACCAGTCGCCGACGGGCGAGGCGCTGCACGTCCTGCAGGCACGTCCGGTGCCGGACGTCGATGACTTGTTCAGTGACGAGGGGCGGCTACTAGCCCCGGTCAGGGTGCAGACCGGCAAGGAGAAGGTCGACACGATCGAGCCGGTGCCGAAAGCGGTGGAGCGGCTGTTCCTCACCGAGCACGCCCCACGCTACGTACTTGTGCTCGCTGGCGGTTGGATTCTGTTGTCCGATGTGGAGCGTTGGTCGGAGGGGCGCTACCTGGCCTTCGATGTGGACACCGCGCTCTCGCGCAAGGACGACAAAGCCACCGGCGAGCTGGCCTGGCACGCGGGCCTCGTCTCGGCCGACGTGCTGTTGCCATCCGAAGACGGCGCGAGCAAGCTGACGGAGTTCTCCGAGGACTCGGTCAAGCACGCGGTAGGCGTGAGCGAGGATCTTCGCGAGGGGCTGCGTGTTTCGGTCGAGCTGATCGCCAACGAGGTGATCGCACAGCGCAGGGCCAAGGGGGAACCGGTCGAAGGTATTCCCGAGCTGCCGCGCGAGCTGACCACCCAGTCGTTGCGGTTCCTGTATCGGATCCTGTTCCTGCTTTACGCCGAGGCACGTCCTGAGCTGGCGATCCTGCCTGTCGGTGACCCGGATTACGATGCGGGCTACGGGCTGGACCGGTTGCGGGAGCTGATCCAGCGACCGCTGACCGGCCAGTCGCGCGACGGCCACCACCTGCACGACTCGTTGCGGTTGCTGTTCCGGTTGGTCAACGAGGGCCACAACGCCGACCTGAAGACCAGCGACGGCATGGTGTTCGAGCCGCTGCGCGCCGACCTGTTCGAGCCGCGCTACGCCCACTACATCGACGACATCAACCTCAGCAACCACGTGCTACAGCAGGTGCTGGCGCTGTTGCTGCTGTCCAAGGTGTCGAAAAAGAAAGGCGAGCGGCGCGGCTACGTGTCCTACGCGCAGCTCGGCATCAACCAGCTCGGTGCCGTGTATGAGGGGCTGATGGCCTATAGCGGGTTCATCGCCGAGCGCGAGCTGGCCGAACTCGCCAAGGACGGCAACCCGGCCAAGGGAACATGGCTAGTTCCGCGGGAGAACTTGGGCCAGTACGACGAGAAGCACGTCGTGCGCCGCGAGGATCCGCTCACGGGTGAGAGGCACAACGTCGTACATCCGAAGGGCACGTTCGTCTATCGGCTCTCCGGCCGGGACCGTCAACGCAGCGCCTCCTACTACACGCCCGAAGTGCTCACTCAGTGCGTGGTGCGGCACTCGCTGGCCGAGCTGATCACTGAAGACACGCGCGCACAGGACATCCTTGAGTACCGAATCTGCGAGCCCGCCATGGGTAGCGGCGCGTTCCTCAACGAGGCGATCAACCAGCTCGCGGCTGAGTACTTGCACCGCAGACAATCGGAGCTCAACGAGACGATCGAGCCGGAGCAGTACCGCGCGGAACTACAGAAGGTGAAGGCCTACCTCGCGCTGCACCGCTGCTACGGCGTCGACCTCAACGACACCGCGCGCGAGCTGGCCGAGGTGTCGCTATGGCTAAACGTGATGCACCCGGGCTTGAAGGCGCCATGGTTCGGGCTGCACCTTAAGCGTGGAAACTCACTGATCGGTGCCCGCCGTGCCACCTATGACCTCGCCGCACTCGGTCGAGCCAAGCAGAGCTGGCTGAAGACGCCGCCCACCGATCGGCCACTGAGCGAAGGTGAGGCACCCGCGGGGGAGATCCACCACTTCCTTCTGCCGGCAGCTGGATGGGGCGCGGTCAAGGACGCCAAACAGGCCAAGGAACTGGCACCGGAGAAGGTGGAGCAGATCAAGGCGTGGGCAAAGTCCATCGCCCGCAAGCCGGGGAAGAACGAAGTCGCACGACTGCGAGGCCTCGCCCGTCGTGTCGAGCGCCTGTGGGAGCTAAGCCGACGACGCCTGGAGATCAGCGAGCGCGAAGTCGCCCGGCATATCGAGGTGTGGGGTGCTGACATTCCCGCCGACGCTTCAGCCGTGACGCGCGAACGGGTCGAATCGGAGCTGCACGACCCTGACGGGCCATACCAACGGTTGCGGCTCGCCATGGACGCCTGGTGCGCACTGTTCTTCTGGCCCATCACGACGGATGTAGAACCGCCGAACATCGACCAATGGCTCGCCGTGCTGGAAGGCCTGCTTGGTATCAACGGCAAGGATGCGCCGAGCAACCAGGTATCCCTCGTCGAGACCGTCGAAGGGTTCGATGATTTGGCTAATTTGGACGGACTCGAGAAGAGCTACTATGGCATGCGCGACGTTACGTCGCTCTTCCTCGAACACCGCTGGCTCGGCGTGGTTCGTGAAATCGCCCAGCAGGAAGGCTTCTTCCACTGGGAACTCGACTTCGCGCAGGTCTTCAGTCGGGGCGGGTTCGACCTACAGCTGGGGAACCCGCCGTGGGTACGGCTCGATTGGAAGGACAACGAAATACTCGCGGAGCGCGAGCCATTATTTGCACTACGGGAAAAGATTCCGGAAGCGACTTTCCGCAGACAGCGCTCTGATGTTCTTGACGATGAGACTTTCAAACGAATATATCTTACAGAGATAGGTTCTTGGGCAGGAGCAGTTGAGCATCTCGGTGACCCAGCGCAGCATCCGGTTCTCGCAAGCCTGAGAAGCAATCTATATACAAGCTTCATGGAACGAACATGGCGGTCCATGATAAGCACGGGCATTGTCGGAATGCTACATCCAGAGACTCACTTCACCGACCCGAAAGCTGGTCATCTTCGAGCGATAACGTACCGACGTCTACGACGACACTGGCAATTCGCCAATGAGGAGAAACTATTTGATGATATCCACAACGAGACAATTTTCGGTGTCCACATATATGGCCCCATTCAAGAGATTAATTTCCTACAAGTTGCCAACCTGTTCGTCCCAGAAACCTTAGATCGATCGCTGTCACACAGCGGGGAGGGAGATGCACCCGGAATTCAATACGTGTCGGGAGGCTGGGACCACCGGCCGCATGCATCTCGCGTGGTTCATATTACCGAGCACACACTCGGAGAGTGGGCCGCACTATTTGATGAGCCGGGGACGCCTGCCGCTCAAGCTCGCCTACTTCGCCCTCTTGTACGCGAGCAGCTAGGGCGTGTCTCCCGAATATCGGCCGGTGGTTCGCTGATGATCGGTGAATGATCAGAACTGGTGTGATCACGGACGAGTTGTGGGAGTCGATCGAGCCGGTGTTGCCGTCTGATGTTGGGCGGCGTGGTGCGCGCTGGCGTGATCACCGTCAGGTGCTGGAAGCGATCGCGTGGCGCTTTCGCACCGGATCGCCGTGGCGTGATGTGCCCGCTGAGTTCGGCCCCTGGCAGACCTTGTGGAAGCGGCATCGCCGCTGGTCAAGCGACGGCACGTACGAGCGGATCTTCGAGCATGTGCTGTCCGACCACGCCGATACGGGCAAGCTGGACTGGTTGCTGTCGGTGGACTCCACCGTCGTGCGGGCGCACCAGCATGCCGCCGGCGCGCCCTCCGCGGACCACACAGGGGGCCAGGTCGAATGACAAGATTTCCGAGCCGGACGACCACGCGATCGGTCGTTCGCGCGGCGGATTGACCACCAAGGTCCACGCCCTGGTCACCTCCGGTGTCCGCCCGGTGGCCATGCTGCTGTCCGCCGGGCAAGCCGGGGACAATCCGCGCCTGGCGCCGTTGCTCGAGGCCCTGGCCGCGACCGGGCACCGGCCGGATCGCCTGCTGGCGGACAAGGCCTACTCACACCCGTCGACTCGCCGCGAACTGCGGCGGCGACGCCTCCGGCACACCATCCCCGAGCGCTCCGACCAGGCCAAACGCCGTAAGGACAAGGGGTCCGCCGGTGGTCGGCCACCGGGTTTCGACCCCGAGCTCTACAAGCAGCGCAACACCGTCGAGCGCGGTTTCGGCCGGTTCAAGCAGTGGCGCGGAATCGCGACCCGCTACGACAAGTACGCGCGGACCTACTTCGGCGGCGTACTCCTCGCCGCCACCGTCATGCTCGCCCGATGAATCGGGAGACACGCTCTAGACGCGCTTTCGGTGCTCTCTGCTTACCCTTTGCGGATGACTAACCTAGAGTATAAATGTTCAGGGGGATGGAATGAGACACCAGCCAAAGAACTTGGCTATATCGAATGGCGTACGGAACACCCGCCGGACTGGGAAGAGGTAATTCTCCAAGGGCCGCACTTCTTTATTGCTACGCCATTCGCGAAAGAACCGAATGAAAATTGCAAGAGCAATAAGGACTACTCTAACTGGCATCTTGAGGAGCTTCCATCTCGAACCATTCCTCGTACAAACTATCAGCGCGCTTGCGACCGGGAACGCTACGTCGCTGGCCTCACACATTGGGACAGTCGACTCTACACTGATTATTATCGCCTGGCTTGGCGTCGTATGACACAAGCAAGTTCGGAGCGATCATTAATTTCCACAATAATCCCACCAGGGCCAGCTCACACGTATACAGTATTTTCCCTTTTCGTTAACGACAAGCATTCCACCGCCTCCACTGCAGGAGTATGGTCATCACTACCATTTGATTTTCTCATAAAGGTCAGCGGAAAAGCTGATGTGACACCGAACATGGTCGATCGGTTCCCTGCACCGATCGACCACCCTGTAGGGTCATATCTTCTTCTCCGAACGCTCCGTCTCAACTGCCTCACCCGCGACTACGCGACGCTGTGGGAGGAGCTGTACGAGCCCGGTTTCGCCACTGACACGTGGACCGCGCCCTTCCAGGACTGGCCGCAGCTCGGTGTCACCAAACGCGAGTGGACGTGGGAAACCCCCCTGCGTTCAGAGTTCGAACGCCGCGCAGCCCTAGTCGAGATCGACGCTCTCGCCGCGATCATGCTCGGCCTCACTGCGGACCAGCTATGCCTGATGTATCGCGGGCAGTTCGCCGTGCTGCGGAAATACGAGTACAACATGTACTTCGACAATCTCGGTCGAAAGATCGCCAAGGACCACCACGCCCACGGTGTCAAGCAGCAGCCCGAGGACTTCAAGCTCCTGCAGGCATACCTCAATGAGGAGGACTGCGGCGACCTCCTCGACCGCTACGAACCACCGATTACACCGGTCGACCGGGAGGCCGAAATGCGCGCCGCCTACGAGGACTTCATGCGCCGACTGGAGGCCGAGTAATGAAAGCAGACACGCACACCGTTGAACAGCTCTTCGGGCTGGATGTTCGATACCTGGTTCCGCTGTACCAGCGGCCGTACGTGTGGAACGAGAAGGAGCAGTGGGAGCCGCTGTGGGAGGATTTGACGGCGCTGCTGGACCACCAAGAGAACGCCGACAACGGCGAGCTGTGGTCGCACTTTCTCGGTGCGATCGTCCTGGACCAGGAGAAGACCGCGCCAAGTGAGGTGCCACGGTACACGGTCATTGACGGGCAACAACGGCTCACCACCCTACAATTGCTCATCGCGGCCGCTGCCAGGGCGATCGAAGCGGCGGGTGTGGAGAATGACGCGGAACTACTCCGCGAACTCGTCGTCAACAATCCCCGAAAGACGAAGGGCACTGAACGGTACAAAGTCTGGCCCACCAACGCGAATCGTGTCTCGTTCGCCGCCGTAATGGCACCCGACGGACCTCCGGACGGTCACACCAACGATCCGGGCAACCTAATCGACGAAGCCTTCGACTACTTCACCACCCGAATCGCGGAGTATCTCGCTGGCGATGCCGATCCGACGGACGATGCACCGGCAAACACGGACGCAGTGGCCGCGCGCAGTGAGCGTCTACGAATCACGCTGTGCGCGCTCCTCAAGGTCGTATCCATCACGCTGGAGCGTGATGACAATGCGCAGGTCATCTTCGAGACCTTGAATGCGCGCGGCACGCCACTACTGTCCCTTGACCTGGTCAAGAATGCCCTCTTCCGACAGGCCTCGGTTCAAGGTCGTGACACCGACATGCTGTACGAGCAGGTCTGGCGTCCGCAGCTCGATGACGAGTACTGGCGACAGCAACGCAGGCAAGGACGTCTCAACCGTCCCGTCGGTGAGCTGTTCCTGATGCACTGGCTGACCATGCGGCTCGAACGGGTCGTTCCCGCCACGGAACTGTTCGCCACATTCCGGCAAGGCGTGCTACAGCAGCAGAGCGACGCCGAGAGCCTTATCCGGGAATTGTGCACCGACGCGGCAGTGATGCGGTCCTTCGACACAATCGACCCGCATTCCCCAGAGGGTGAGTTCTTCGCCCGGTTTGAACCTCTCGACGCGAGCACCACGCTGCCGATCGTGCTACTGCTGTTTCGATCACCCGAGGTCACCGCCGAGCGCCGCAGGCGCTCGCTGCGCATGCTTGAGTCGTGGCTGGCGCGGCGCGGCCTGATGCGGCTGACCGCCAAGAACTACAACCGACTCGTGCCCCGGCTTGTGGCCGCCATCAAGGCCGACCTGAAGCATGCCGATGACGCGCTCTTCAGCGCGCTTGCCGGTGGCGAGGGAGCCGTTAGCCGCTGGCCGACTGACGAGGAGTTCACGGAGGCTCTCTGCACACGCCCGGCTTACAACTGGGTCTGGCGACCACGCCTCGTGATGGCGCTGGAAGCCGTCGAGGCGCGTTTACGCAGCGACGGCAGGACCGAAAACGTGCCGATCGGTGGTTCGTTGTCCATCGAGCACGTGCTCCCCCAGGGCTGGGAGCAGTCCTGGCCGCTCGCGCTGCCCGAGGGTGACGGCCCAGAGGCCGTACTACGGGCCACAGAGGAGCGCACGTCGAGGATCGACCGTCTGGGCAACCTCACGATTGTGGCGCAGCCATTGAACTCGACCATGTCCAATGCCCCGTGGGAACGCAAACGTACCGCTCTCAACCAGCACAGCGTTCTGCTGCTGAACACCCGGCTCGCGCAACGTGAGAGCTGGGACGAGTCCGCCATCGACGAGCATGGTGCGTGGCTGGCGCAACAGTTGGTTGAGATCTGGCCTGGGCCTGATCCGGAGAATTGGCGGTAGCCTGGACCGTGTCGTTAGGGACACGCGTGAGATGTCCAGGGACAGGCGAGGGGCTGGAAGTCAGGGGTCAGCCGAGTCCGTACGAACTCACGCGTCGGATCACGATCGGGCTTTAGCCACCGGGCGATCGCCAACGCCGACACCTGCGCTGCCCCGGCCTCTCGAAGTGCGAGCACGAGCGACTGCATGTGGCCACCGGACACCCAGGTGTCGTCGACGACTAGAACATGGGAAGAGGGAGGAAGCTGTTGGCCAATCCGGAAGTGTGTAGCCGAAAGACCGCGCGGGTTCTGCGTCGTTGCCGCCTCTACCGGAACTTCCGTTCCTTGCGGGAACACGGCCGCACTCTGATGTAGCGGGTGTTCGCCAGGGCGGCCATTGAGCGACGGTACCGTCGTCCAATGCGTGACTGGGCACGTTCGCAGCTTGGCTACACAGCTCGTGTGCTGGGTGAGAGCAAGACCAACCAGCAGCGAGACGATGGAGCGATGAGTCGGACCTGACAGGCGCGACTTGTAGCCATACATCAGGTGACCCGACTGGCGACCGTCGATCGCGTAGGTGCAGAAGCCGACCGCGTCGGCCAGGAAACGGCCCGCCTGCAGCCGGTGTTCGCGACACGGGTAACAGATATCAAAGCCGTCGACAGGCGTCGCACAGACTTGGCATGTCACGCGCCGCTCACGGACTGGGTTCCGCAGGTAGCCACCCGCATGGGCGCTTAGCGCGGCGGCCAGATCCTGCGGCGACAGAGCTCCGGTCATCCGGACGTCGCGGATGCCGCAAGCGTGGGCAGTGCAGCGTCCTCACGGGCAATACTCTCCACGATGTCGACAACGTCCTCGACGCGGTCTGCCACGTGGACACCTGGGCGCCCGAGCAGAGACTGTGGCCACTCGTTCCTATCCACCACCATTTGGGTCAAAATGACAGGCCGTCCGTGCTCAACCGCGATGCGGGCCTGTGCGCGTGCGCCGCTGGTTTCGCCTGCTTCGACGACGACTGTGGCGAGCCCATAGCCCGACATGGTCGCATTACGCATCAGGAAGTTCTGTTTTTGTGGCGGGGCATCCGGCCAGAACTGTGACAGCAGCAGGCCACGGTTTGCGATAGTGGCCTGGAGCTCTCGGTTCTGTTCGGGGTAAGTCTTCCTGATTCCAGTGCCGATGACCGCGACGGTGCGGCCGGTCGCATCAAGCGCTGCCGCATGGGCGGCTGTATCAATTCCCGCTGCCAGGCCAGAGGCCACCGTGAACCCGGCCGACACCAGGCTTCGCGCTGCACGGGAGGCGAATGCCAAGCCAGGCCCTGTCGCTGTGCGCGAACCGACAATGGAGACTGCCCTATCGTTTTCAACCCAGGTGCCTCGGGCGAACAAGATGGGAGGAACCTGGTGGATGTCTCGAAGTCGCGCCGGGTAATCCTGATCTAGAACCGTCACCAGGCTGAACTCGCCACTCTGCCAGCCAAGAATCTGCGTGCGCGCCTCCTCGAGAGGGTCGCCTGCTGGCTCTATGCCTGGCAGTGTCTGGGGAACATGTCGCTGCCAGACATCAACGGCACTACCAGACTCGATCACCTGGGACGTGATGGCCGACCACGTGAGCTTTCCCGGCCGAACCGTCAGCAGCGCGATCAGGGCCGACTGTTCCTCGAGTGCCGTAGTCTCCACCTGGGCAGCGTATCCGCATGCGCGGCGTGCTGCACCCACGGAACACTCAGCAACCCTGTAGAACATAGGTTCGATTATTGCCGTAGAGTGCGCCCACATGCAAGCCTGCTTGCTGACGTGTCGTTGCCGTCTAGCCGCTGAACGCCGCCGACTGCACTCGCCGTAATGCTGCGCCACTTGCGAGTTCCGTGCGAGCCTCCGGGTGCTTGCCGTAGTAAACCAACACAGCGAGCACGATGGCGGGATCCGCGGCCAGGTACTTACCCGGGATGTGAATCGCGGGTTTGCGACCACGCCCGTCGTCGCTAGGGATCTCCACGGGCTTATCAGCACGCCACAAGCGCGTGAGTTGCACCGGTTCCCATGGGGTTTCGTCGCGGGCGGTGATCAAAATGTCGGGTCCGTCAGTCTGCATCGGGTGAATCATGTCGATCCCAGACCACGGCAAAAACGACCGGAACGTCCAGCCGCGATGCAGGACGCCTTCGGAAGTGACCAGTACGTATCCCAGTGCGTACTTCCCACGTAGCAGCAGGATGGGGAAGGAACCGAAGAGGACCGCGAGAGCGCCCCAGAAGTAGGAACCATCGTCAGCGGAGTCCACGGCCGCCATCACGAAGATCAGCGCGAACGCCGACATGAGCACCGTGATAAGGATGTGGATACGCCGTGAGTACGGGATCTTCAGCCCCCGGTGACCGTTGATATCGGCCTCTGTAATGGGCTCGGTGCCGTTACGGCGGAGTCGCAGCCGAGACTCGACTCCGATCCACAGAATAAGTGCACCGAGAACCGCGACGGCTACTGCGTACCGCGCCCCTCCGTCGTTTTGCTCGGAATACAGCAACGCGGCGACTCCCAACGGAGCGACCACAAGAAGAACCGCGATAACGGCCAAGCTCAGGCGGAAGCGGGGTTCGGCCTCGCGCCGCCAGGAGTCGGGCCACAGATCGGCGTCAGAATACGGCATCCCAGGCATCCTTCACGCCTCCCACAACGGCGGACCCCGCATCGACGGCGGCTCCACCGATCGCCTGACCTACGTCCGCCACTGCCTCGGCGCCGTCCGAGATGGCACCACCGATGTCATCAATCCCATTCTCGAACAGGGAATCGACCATACCGGAAGTAAACACGCCGACCCCTGCGCCGACGATCGCACCGGCCACCGTGCCAGCAACCGGAACCGGGATGGCGCTACCTACTGCAGCACCAGCCGCTACGGAAGTTCCGAACGCCGCGGCACCGGACACAGTAGCCTGGACCGGGTCCTTGCCTTGAGAAATCTCGTAAGCTACGCCAGCGGCGGCGAAGGCTCCACCGGCCTTTAGTGCAAATCGTTCACCGAACCTGCTGGCGTTCATCGCGTCATCAGCGGCTGTCGCGGCGGCTCGCGTGGCTGACTTGGCTCGGTCGAGGTTCTGGTACATCCCCTTCCGATCGGTGACGACGCCGGTATAACCATCGTGCATCACGCTGACATGCCGCATCGCCTGGCTGGCTTCGTTGAGCAGTACTTTCGACTGATTGAGCAGGATTGAACTCTGAGCATGTGCCACGCTTGCGGCGGCTGTAGCGCTGGCGATATCCGTCACCGAAAACCAGGCCTGCGCCGCTACAGAGTTTGACTGCTGATTCAATTGCTCGACGGCGTCTGTCCATTCCGTTCGCACGTTTTCGGCCTCGACCACCGCCTTCTCATAGGCCTTGACCTTCCTGGCGTACGACTCTCCCGCAGCCACTGCCTGATCATGCGCGGCGAGGGCCGCTGGCGTCGCAGCAGCACCCGTCGGCGCAGGCCCGGCGGTCGGCGGAGCCGGTCCAGGATCCTGGATGATGTGACCAGTAACCGTAAGACCAGCAGCTGCGGCATCAGACCGGATACCCGCCATCGTTTGTTGGGCACTGCGCAGGTCAGCGGCGATGTCGTCTAACTTCTGGGCCATGTCTTTCGCGGCATCGCCAAACTCGTCGCCTTTGCGACCGGCGCTGGACAGCTTTGCCCGAAACGCCGTACCTGCTTCCCCCTCCCAGCCAGATTCGGAGTCGCTGCGCGCTCCGTAGACGTGGGTTACCGCGTCTGCGATAGCGGAAGCCAACGAGTCGCGCACCCAGGAAGCGACGGAGCTAATACTTTCCGGGCTTCCTTTGATTTCGGTGTCAATTGGCATCACCGCATCACACCTTGGCTACCGAGCGGCTGCACACGTTCGAACGTGGCACGGGCCGCTTCGTCGTCGGCCACGTATCGATCCTTGGCATCCGAAACCATCGTTGCCACTGCCTCGAGCCCAATCACCAACTGCCCAGCATTGTCGCTGAGTTGTGCCAGGATCGCGGCTATCGCAGCGGTGGCATCTCCAGCATCTGGGCTTTCGGGCAGGGTCTTCCCCACGCTGTCCAAGTCGGTGCTGGCGTTCCGGAGCCGGTCGGTTATGCCGTCGAGCACGCCCGGGTCGGCCTTATGACCTGTCATGCGAACCGCCGCCGCTCCGGAATTCTTCTGGGACGATGACATCAAGAAGCAGCAAGTCGAACGGCTGTGTCTGGTAGAGCTTGTTGAGCAACTCAGTCGGCATGATCATCCACGGTTGCTGGTCGCCGCAGCAAGTCTTGAGCCGGTCGAGCGCCGAATACACCAATAGCGCCGTACGCCCGTCTCGGGTCTGGCGGAGCTCGAGAACGGCATCCTCCGGATTCGAGACGTGCTCCGAACACGGCAAATACACGAAAGGAGGGAACTCGCGCACCGGAGTACCAGCCGTAGGCTGCTCCAGGTCTGAATCCGACATCACGCCCCTGTGACGTTCGACCGCCCGCTGCGGTTCCATGATCGCATCATGGCAGCACGTACCGCTCTCGGCCGCAACAAGGCACGGGCATCCACCCACCCGCAGTGCTCCACATGGGTGCACGAGTTCGTAGCACGAATCGGTAACGGGCCATAACACCCCGTAGTGGATGCGCGATCATCGAAGTGGGCCGGGAAGCGACCGCGGGAGGAAGTGTTTGATGTATCCGTCACTGCTGGCGGAGGAGACGAAGCGCGCGGTCACGGAGTACCTGTCGACCACGTTCGCCCTGGCCGATGACGACGCGCGCGCCGCGCTGGAAGACTTCCTGCTTGACCGTGACACCGGCATCTTTCGTGGCCCCTATCTACGCGTTCGTACGCCGTTCCATCCGGTGAAACGGGGCTGGCGGTCGCCACTGGACTGGCTACCGCAGGGTTTCCGGCCATACCAACATCAGGCGCGAGCATTCGAACGGCTCGGCACGCGCGACGGTCCAGCCGAGCCGACGATCGTCACCACGGAAACCGGCTCAGGCAAGACGGAAGCCTTCCTCTACCCCATGCTTGACCACGTCGTCCGGGCCAAAGCTCGCGGCGAAACGGGCATCAAAGCTGTTGTCCTTTACCCGATGAACGCCCTGGTGACCGACCAGGCACGGCGGCTCGCGGAACTGCTCCACGACGACCCGAAGCTGCACGGAGTGACCGCGGGTGTGTACATCGGCGGCGAAGGCAAACACACTCAGGCCACGCGCGAACACCTGGTGGATTCGCGAGGTGCCCTGCGGGACGAGCCACCGGACATTCTGCTGACCAACTACAAGATGCTGGACCTGCTGCTGCTCCGGCCCGCCGACGCATCGCTGTGGAGTCAGTCGACCACCAGCTTGCGCTACCTCATTCTCGACGAGTTCCACACCTACGACGGCGCGCAGGGCACCGACGTCGCGATGCTGCTGCGCAGACTCGGCGCCACCCTCAAGGTCGCCGAGCCAGGCCGTCCCCTCGGACGCATCACTCCCGTCGCCACCTCGGCCACCCTCGGGGGTGCTACTCGTGCGGCTGAGCTGCGCACCTTCGCCGAGACGGTGTTCGACATGCCGTTCCCGGCGGACTCGGTCATCACCGAGGATCGCCTCGATGCCGCAGACGTCGTGCCCGATGTCGACTTTGAGCTCACCACCCCCGACCCCGCATCGGTCAACGCCTATCCGATGCCGGACGCGGCCAGCCCTGATTCCTGGCAGGCACTCGCTCACGCGTTCCTCGGCGGCGCGATTCCCGATCGCCTTGGCCTCGGCCGACGACTCACCAGGAGCTATCTGACCCGTGCCGTGGTGCAGGCACTCGCGGACGAGCCGCTGGCGCTTCCCGAGGCCGTTGACGCCGTCACGAACTCCGGCGTTCTGCAGTGGGGTGTGGCGAAACAGCACGACCCGGGCAGCGTCGAGCAAGCCCTCCTGCGCTTTCTGGCCTTGCTTTCGGCAGCCAGAGTCGATGCAGGACCGGACCGCACTCGCCCGCTGCTGAACATCGAGGTGCAGCTGTGGATTCGCGAGCTGACCAGGATGCTCCGCGCGGTCGGCCCGGAGCCGCAGTTCGCCTGGTGGCACGACGGACCTTCCGAGGAGGACGTTCGCTACCTCCCCGCTGCGTTCTGCCGCGTGTGCGGACGATCCGGATGGCAGGCGCTGGCGACCGAACTCGGCGAGGATCTCGAGGGCAAGCCGGAGAAGATCTGGGGTGGCACCATCAGCGACCGCAACAAGGTCAGGACCTTGCTGCTCGCCAACCCCGACGAACCCGACGCGCGTCGCATCGATCCACACACCCTCGTCTTCTGCCGAGAGGGCGAGCCCGGCCTCCCGGTTCTTGTGACGCCCGACGCGGACGCGGCGGCGGCCCAGCGTTGCCCTTCCTGCGACAGCGATGACTCCATCCGGTTCCTCGGATCCTCGGTCGCCACCTTGGTCAGCGTCGCGCTCACCCAACTCTTCGGCTCCGACCTGGTTGCGGAGAACGAGAAAAAGACCCTCGTGTTCACCGACTCGGTGCAGGACGCCGCGCATCGGGCAGCGTTCATCGAGGGCAGGGCGTTCCAGTTCAACCTGCGGTCCGCAATCCTGCGGGCCGTCGGTACGGGGCGCAGTCTGCGAGAGGTCACCCACGAGCTCGCGGCCAGCGACACGGACGATCTCTACGCCGTCGCACCACCCGACTTCGCACAGCGGCTCGGTCTCAGCGGCGAATGGCTCGACAAGGACCCGCGAGGCAAGCTCCGGTCCCTGCTCGGAACACGCCTGGCGTTCCAGACACAGCTCGAAGTCGGGCTGCGCTCGCGACTAGGTCGCACCCTCGAACTCACCGGGTCCCTCGGCGTTGACTACGACCTTGACCTGGACAGCTATGCCGAGCTCGCGCGGGCGACGCATGAGAACCTGCCAGAGCGAGGCCTCACACTCCCGGACGAGCTGGCATACCAGCGCTGGATTCTCGGCCTGCTTGACCGCCTCCGTCGTCGAGGCGGAATCGATCACGAGTGGCTGACGTCCTATATCGCGCGCGATGGCAATCGCTATCCAATCTGGGGTGGCAGCCCCCGAGGCATGCAGAAGTTCCCCAAGGGGCGACCCGCACCGATCTTTTTCACCACCGGAACCAAAAGCGATTTTGACAGCGTGCGGCCCCGCAGCGACTCGTGGCTGACCGACTGGACCGAACGGTGCTTGCAGGTCACCTCGCAGGAAGCGAAGGCGCTTGTTGAGCCGGTAGTGCGGATGCTCACCGAAGGCGACGCGCCTCCACTGGTGCGGCGCACCTCCAGATCCGATGCGTCGGTGTTCGGGCTCGACCCCGCGTACGTACGGCTACGTCCGCTGGACGATGCCGACGTCGACTCGGCACAGCTTCGGTGTCCGCGCTGCCACCACATCCAGCCGACGGCGCCGGAACGTGCGTCGTTGTGGCAGGATGCGCCCTGCCCACGGATCCGGTGCTCGGGCAGGCTGCAACCACGTGAGATTCGCAAGGACAACTTCTATCGCACGCTCTACCGAGCTGGGCGGCTACGGCACCTTGTCACGCATGAACACACCGCGTTGCTCGATGACGCCACTCGGCAGCAGGTCGAGCGCAGCTTCGCGAAGGGGCATTCGCCCATCGCCCCGAACGTACTGACGTGCACCCCGACGCTCGAGCTGGGTATCGACATCGGTGATCTGTCCACGGTTGGGCTGGCGTCGCTTCCCCAAAACCCCGCGAGTTACCTGCAGCGGGTGGGCCGGGCAGGCCGGTCAACCGGTAATGCGCTGGTGCTCGCCACGGTGCCAAGCAGCCCTCGCGATCTGTACTATCTCTCCGAGCCGAAACATCTGATCAATGGCGAGGTCACACCGCCCGGCGCCTATCTGGCGGCCACCGAGCTGCTCTGCCGGCAATACTTCGCGTACTGCCTGGATCGCGTGGCCACGGGTGAGATCTCGCTGGAACGCGACATGCCACGCTTGCTCGGCCCGCTCTTCGAACATGGGCTCGAGGAGGACGGCTGGCTGCGGCAGTTCGTCACGACCATTACGGCACGCTCCGATGAACTCGTCGAGCAGTTCCTCGATCTGTACGGACCAACCCTCGACAAACCCGCGCAGGAGGCCGTCCGGAATTTCGCCGCGAAAGGCATCCGAGACACGCTCGGGCACGCCGTCACTGAGTGGGCCGACCATCGGGAAGAGCTGCAGCGCCGCCTGGGCGAGCTGGCGGCGTCCATTGACGACCTCAACAAGCAAGGGCATCTCGACGACGGCCAGAAGGAAGACCTCCGGCGATGGACCGGTGAGTCGAAGGCGCTGACCGCGCTCTTGCACGAGAGCTGGAGCCGCAATGCGCTCACCGGCCTTGGTGAGCTGTCGCTGTTGCCGAACTACAACCTGCGCGACGACTACACCGAACTCGATGTCTCGTTGTGGTGGACCACCGACGACGAGGGCGACAAGGGTTTGCAGGTCAGCGAGCACAGCTACGGGCGTGGCAGCAGGGCCGCGCTCACCGAGTTCGCCCCGGGCGCGGTGTTCTACGCGCGCGGCTACCGGGTTGAGATCGACGCGCTTGAGATCGGTCCGGTCGGACAGCCGCACTGGCGATACACCCGGTTGTGCCCTGATTGCGGCTGGGGAACCGAGAAAATCGACCCGGCACCAGCCGCATGCCCTCGCTGCGGCGGCGCTGCGGTTACGGATGCCGGTGCCGTGCACAAGGTGCTGGAACTGCGCCGGGTCTCTGCGGTTCACCGGCGCGACGAAGCCCTGATCGAGGACGAGACTGAGGAACGCACGCGTACTCAGTTCACCACGATCACCGGAATCGACGTCGAACCCCAGCACATCCAGCACGCCTGGCAGCTGTCCGACAAGGCGTTCGGCGCCGAGTATGTTCGGCAAGCGACGATTCGCACCATCAACGTCGGCCGCTCCGATCGCCCGGGGCCCGATGCCTCGATCGCGGGAACGAAGACGTCCGCGAGCCGGTTTACGACCTGCAGCTACTGCGGGGTGGTTCGACAACAAACTCCAGAGGACAAGGTTCGCCACCGCGGTTGGTGCTCGACCCGACGCGGAACGGCCGCCGAGTGGGATGACCTGGTGCTCTCCCACCAGATCACGACTCAAGCGGTACGCCTCCTGCTTCCGGTGTCGACGTTCCACGTCGAGTCCCGGCTGACCTCACTCAAAGCAGCACTGCTGCTGGGCCTGCGGCACGACTTTGGTGGCGATCCCCAGCACCTCGACGTCGTTACCGCTCGGATGCCCGACGAACACCGGCGACCCCGCCAGTTCCTCATCGTGCATGACACCGTGCCTGGCGGCACTGGCTATCTCGATCGCTTCGGTGATCCGGAACGGATGCGACGAATCCTGCAGCAAGCGCACGACGTACTGGTCGAATGCCCGTGCCAGTTGGAAGAACGGGTAGCGTGTCACCGCTGCTTGCTTGGCGTCGCCGGACGAGGCGAAGTCGAGCACGTTAACCGGCGAATCGCCCTCGACATGATCGCTGATCTGCTCGACGGCTGGTATGTCCAGGACATCCCCACCGTGACGGGGATTGACATTTCCTCGGTCCAGCTGTCCGAACTCGAGCTCCGGTTTCGCGAGCAGCTCGAACGTGCTGTGACGCGCAATCCAGACCAGTCGTCGACAAGCTCCCTTGGCCCGAAGGGCAGGGAGCTGGACATCCGGCTGATCGCGCCGGATGGATCGCCACGCCGCTGGACGCTGCGGCCGCTGGCGCGGGTCAAAGCGGGCAATGTCACCACGGAACCGGACTTCCTCCTCACCCGGCAGGACGCACAAGACGCGCCAGTCGCCGTTTATCTGGACGGCAGGATGTATCACGCGTCAGCGGAGAACGACCGGACCGCCGATGACGCACGGAAGCGGACCGCCCTCCGCGACGATGGTTATCGAGTCTGGTCCTTGACCTGGGACGACATCGACGACTTCGCCCGGATTCTCGATGGCTACCAGAGCAACCTGGATGAGCTGCTCGACAAGACCGCACGCAACGCCGCGCTCGCGGCGACGGCCGACAAGCGATCCTCGTTGCTGTGGGGCAACCCGATGCAAGCACTCATGGCGTATCTGGCCGAGCCGGAGAACTCGTTGTGGGAGTCTACCGCCGTTCACAGCTGTCTCAGCCTGATGCGTGCCCCGGCGCACTTCACCGCCAAACCGCTGCCATGTAAGCCAGGTCAGTTGCCCGAGGCTCTGCATGCGTGGGCTTCCGGCAGCCATCTCGACACGAGCGGCGGCAAGGTCGTGCTCGCTCCATGTGCGGGATTATCCGGTCTCCCGATCGCGGTCGTCGGCAGCGCTGAGGGCGACGCCACCAATTCAGTCGGCGCGCTCGCCGTGCTCGACGATCGGCCGAGCGAAGTCGGCGGCAGCCACCACGAGAAGCAGTGGCGAGACTGGCTGCGGTGGTCGAACCTGCTGCAGTTCCTCCGACTACCGCACCATGGCAGGACCATGGTGATGCGCATGGCCGAATGCTGGACCCGGCAGTCGCTTCCGGACTTCCGCGGTCGCGTCGTGCCACTGGCCTTGCCCGCCGTGCGGGAAGAGGTGCAGGTGGACATCAGCCACTCCGGATGGTCGATTGTCATCGAGTACACCGATGAGAGCCTTGCGCCCGTTGGGAGAAGGCTCGCCGAACTCGGCATCCCGGAGCCGGAAGCAGGCGGCGAAGTGGGCGATTCCGAACTCTGGCAGGTTGAGTACTGCTGGCCCACCGAACGGATAGCTGTGGTCGTGGACACCGATGCCGAGCGAGACGACTGGTTGAGTCGCCACGGTTGGCGAATACTCGGCCGCTCCAACGAAGACGAGGAGGCATTGGTGCAGGAAATCGTCGCGACCTTCGAGGAGTGTAGCCAGTGACAGCACGCGTTGTGATGTCGGAGCTGTTCAATCGGGAATCGTCGGGTCTCGACGGCTCGATGAAGAACCGAGTGCTGGACTTCGTCATCAAGCTCCAGGAACGTCCCGACATGCCGGGGCTGGATCTGAAAACTCCCGAGGGCGTCTCCGATCGACGAATCAAGACGGCACGCGTGAACGACTTCTGGCGCGCGGTGTTGATCGAACTCCCGGAGTCACACGGCTACATCCTCGTCGCGGTCAAACCACACGACGACGCGTACACATTCGCGGGAAAACTGCACTTCGGTGTCAACGAGGTAACCGGCGCACTCGAAGTCGTCAACGAGGCCGCGCTCAACGAAGCAGTTGCTGGGTCCGGTCGGTACCAGCGCGTCACCGAGGCCCAGCCGGTTCTCGATGGCATCCGAGCCAAAGACCTCCAACCCTTCGGTATTGCCGACGACGTCGCCGACGAGTTGGTCGCGATCACTGACGAAGACCACCTGTTAGCCGTGGCCGCGGAGCTGCCAGGGATCCAGGGCAACGCGATTCTCGATCTGGCATCCGGTCGCGCTCCTGAAGATGTCTGGGCAGACCTGGTTGCCGAGGAAGCGCGCGAGGTCGACACCAGTGACATCATGCAGGCGCTCCAGCGGCCACAATCTCGGTTGACGTTCACCGACGGCAGTCCCGAGGAGCTGCGCGCCGTATTCGAGGGCGACTTCACCGCCTGGCGGCTGTGGCTGCATCCGCTGCAGCGCAGACTCGCCTATCACGACGGATGGCGCGGCCCCTTCCGTGTGACCGGTGGGGCGGGCACAGGTAAGACAGTCACGGCTATTCATCGCGCCCGACACCTCGCCGACCGACTCGAGCGGGAAGGCACCGACGCCAAGGTTCTGTTCACGACATTTACCAAGAACCTGGCACAGAACATCGAGTCTCAACTCAAAGAACTCGCCGGACCGGAAATTCTCAATCGAGTCGAGGTACGCAACATCGACTCACTCGCCCAGCGAGTCGTCATGGCAGGCAACGATGCCAGCGTTCGGCCAAAACTTCGCGGCGACACGGACAGGGAAGTCACCGAAGCACTGGAAGCCGCGCGATCCGGAGCCGCGGAACAGTGGGACACCGAATTTCTCCGCGCGGAGTGGATTCACGTCGTGCTGGCGCAAGGCATTGAGGAGCAAGCCGACTACCTGCGTGCCTCGCGCAGCGGCCGCGGACGACGTGTCAGCCGACCACAGCGCGCTGACCTGTGGAAGATCTTCGAACGCTTCACGCAGATGCTCAACGCGCAAGAGGTCATGACGTTCACTCAGGCAGCGTCACGCGCAGCGGCCATCGCGCACCAGCTCGGATCAGAGGACGTCGACGTTGCCCACAGTGGATCGCGCAAGGCAGTACTTCCCCGGTACCGCCACGCCATCGTCGACGAAGCACAAGATCTAAACGCAGCTCACTGGCGACTACTGCGCGCGTTGATCCCAGTAGGTAACGACGACCTGTTCATCGTCGGCGACGCCCATCAACGGATTTACGGCAGGCCGCTTGTTCTTTCCCGGTTCGGGATTGAAACACGGGGCAGGTCACGCCGCCTCACCGTGAACTACCGGACATCGCGGGAGATCCTGCGCTGGTCGATGCAGGTCGCCTACGGCCAACCGGTGGACGACCTCGAGGGAGACGAGGACACGCTGCTCGGTGCGAGGTCCGAATTTGGCGGGCCAGAGCCGGAGTCGCAGGGTTTCAACTCCGCGCGGGAAGAGAAATCTGCGCTCATTGTGAAACTCCGCGCCTGGGCGGAAGCCGGAATACCGTGGTCGGACATGGCGGTCGTCGCGCGCGGCAGAAAGCAGGTTGACGACATTTATGACTATCTTGTGGGCGGTGACGTGCCCGTCGCCAAAGTCGATGCGAGCACGGACGAGAACTCTCTCGGCGACGAAGTCCGGATCATGACCATGCACCGCGCAAAGGGACTGGAGTATCGCGCGGTCGCCGTCGTGGGTGCGGGCAGCAAAGAACTGCCCCCATGGCCCATTCGCCAGCTTGAGGGCGACGAACGCGATGCGGCTTGGGCACGGGAGCAGAGTCTGCTGTATGTTGCCGGGTCACGCGCCCGAGAGCGCCTCTACATCTCTTGGGTTGGCGAGCCATCGGAACTGCTCAGTGACACGTAATTCGACGATACTTTCACCGTACCTGTAGGTTTCTCGTGAGCTTGACCGCGACACCTATAGTGTCGACAACCGGGCATTGCATAAAGCTTCCGCGCGGTGTACCCGCCCGTGGAAACCGCTGACCCGGGGTAGTCCGGCTATTTGGATATCCCTTATGCCCCTGTCAGTCCAGGCAGCTTTCCTCCTCGCCGATCTCCGATAGGACGAACGTCAACGGCTTCACATAACTGACAGAAGCAGCGATCCCCACGAACTTGTAGTCAACCGTGGCGATATTCGTAATCCCCAGTCGCTCCGCGGTCGCCAGCACCATCGCATCGACGTATCCAAACGGCGCGGACACCAACCTCTCCACCAAGTCAGCCGCGCGTCGGCGATCGCCATGGGTAGGCTCGACAATCTTCAGCCCTGTCGACTCAGCGACGATCATTCGCAACAAACGGGCCTCGTATGCCGGTCCATTCCTTACGACGTTCCGTATGAACCCACAAGTCTCGATAAGCACCGCTTCGGGCAAGAAAACCGGACCGCGCCAGTCACTGAGCAATTTCGCACAGCGCACGTGGTGGCGGTCGTCGGGAGCGTAGGTAGCGATCAGCGGTCCGGAATCGAGGATCAGCCCAGTCATTCGGCGCGGCGGATCTCGTCGATGGCATCAACGATCTCCCGGCTGACCCGGGTCTGCGCCATGATTTCCCGGTACGTCGAAGAGAGCTCGGTCTCTCCGTCGGGACCGAGCCCGACCCACGGGAACCGCGTGCGCAGCTCCTCAACGTCGTACGGCGCCTCTTCAGCCATAGTTCTCATGGTACCTGCTCCTAGCTGGGCGAACATGGATAAGCAACATCGCATCAACGATCTGGGCGCCCGCGACGGTGGCATGGCCAACGCAGCGCGTCGCCGCGACAACACCTGTTCTCCCGCGCCAGAGAGCTGCGACTACTGGAGTCGCCCTACCAGCCTATAGAACAACTGTACGAAGACCACCGACACAGATGCGAGTCGACACGCCGACAGCACTGGAAGGTGTCTGGACACCGACCGTCGACGGCTGGCGACGCTACTGCCGCTTCCACTCGGAGCACGACTGCGTTTCGAATACCTGCCCCGGCTGCAGGGTGACGGTGGCCTGGCCTCGGACAATGTTGTTGTCGATGAGCGCGGCGTCAGACCCCGTGCCACGCCTGAACGCGTAGTAGCACATGTCAATGGAGCCTCCCGCAGGACCGGAGGTCTTGTACGTCCCTGCCTTGACGTCTTCGCCGACGACGTAGACACCGTCGCCCGGGATCGTATTGTCGGCGATTCGCTTCTCTTCGGCGTTGAGCCTCTTCGCGCGCTCGTCAAGTTTCGTTTCACGGGAACTCATGCGTTCACTGCGCTTGTCGAGCGCCATCTCACGCTTGTCGAGCGATGCATTTCGTCTCTTGAGTTCGGCCTCCCGCTCGTCCAGTTCACTGGCCTTGAGCGCGAGGGCTTCCTTCTGTTCCTCGGCCTGTTCGTCAATCGTCTCCTCGCGTTGCGCCAGTTCGGCGAGGCGAGCCTGCACGACTGGGTTGTCCTCGGCTGGCAGTACCGAGTTCGCGGCGCTCACGCCGATGCCTGCACCGACGAAGAATGCGACGACAAGCCCCACGATCCAAGGAGAGCGTCTCGGCTTCCGCTTCGCCTGCTCCGCGACAACATCCTGCGGCAGGCCGTACGACGGTGGTTGGTTCGGGATAGACATGGTGCACCTTCTCGAGAGTGGCTTACCTGGACGGGCTACTCACACGACGTCGGTAAGAGCCGCACTCGCGTAACGCTCAACCGAGATTCGTGACAACACCGATGTGCCCGCCCCGACCATCCCTCGGCGCGCAAGGTGGAACACGTCACGTATTCATGGCATGGGGTCCGGCATGGACCCCGCCAGCCGATGGGATCCACGAGTCTGTTCGCATCACCACACAGGAGCGCGTCCGCCCGTATGCTGACAGGCCTACCATTCAAGGTAAGCCGCGAGATTGGCAAGCGACGACGCCAGCCCCGCCGCGTGATCCTCGGCGGAGATGCCATCCGGCACGTCCTCAGCGGTGATGTCCACACGCGTCCCGCCATCGACAGCCGTGACTTCCCACGTCATGGTCATCGTCCCAGCGAACGAGTCGTCATCGGAGACGAAGTCAATCGCCTGGACGACCCGCTCCCCAGGAACGATGTCGACATAGCGAGCCTCGACGACGTCGGAGTCAGCGGTCGATTTCCCCGCTGCCCCGGTAGCGTCGCGATAGGTCAGGACCAGCCGGTAAGAGCCGCCCGGTCGCGGATCGAACCGCTCGAACCTCCCGGTCATCCCCTCCGGCGGCAGCCACTCCGTCAATGCCGCGCGATCAATGAGCGCGTCATACACCTGCTCGAGCGGCGCGGCAATCACCCGTGATCCGGTATCCGTACGCGGCATCCTGCGATGCTACTGCGCTGCCGCCGCCCGTGGGCTGATTCGCCGGAAGATCCGCTCCAGGTGGTCGATGATCTCCTCCTCGGACATCGTGATGCGGCCACTCGCCCGCGCGACCGCGACTACGATTCGCGCCATCGACGCGGCCCGCGACACGAAAGGCACACATGAGCGCTGCCATCACTGAGATCATCGCCCGTGCCGTCATCCGCCGCGACGGCCAACTCCTCTTAGGGCGTGTCTCCCGAATATCGGCCGGTGGTTCGCTGATGATCGGTGAATGATCAGAACTGGTGTGATCACGGACGAGTTGTGGGAGTCGATCGAGCCGGTGTTGCCGTCTGATGTTGGGCGGCGTGGTGCGCGCTGGCGTGATCACCGTCAGGTGCTGGAAGCGATCGCGTGGCGCTTTCGCACCGGATCGCCGTGGCGTGATGTGCCCGCTGAGTTCGGCCCCTGGCAGACCTTGTGGAAGCGGCATCGCCGCTGGTCAAGCGACGGCACGTACGAGCGGATCTTCGAGCATGTGCTGTCCGACCACGCCGATACGGGCAAGCTGGACTGGTTGCTGTCGGTGGACTCCACCGTCGTGCGGGCGCACCAGCATGCCGCCGGCGCGCCCTCCGCGGACCACACAGGGGGCCAGGTCGAATGACAAGATTTCCGAGCCGGACGACCACGCGATCGGTCGTTCGCGCGGCGGATTGACCACCAAGGTCCACGCCCTGGTCACCTCCGGTGTCCGCCCGGTGGCCATGCTGCTGTCCGCCGGGCAAGCCGGGGACAATCCGCGCCTGGCGCCGTTGCTCGAGGCCCTGGCCGCGACCGGGCACCGGCCGGATCGCCTGCTGGCGGACAAGGCCTACTCACACCCGTCGACTCGCCGCGAACTGCGGCGGCGACGCCTCCGGCACACCATCCCCGAGCGCTCCGACCAGGCCAAACGCCGTAAGGACAAGGGGTCCGCCGGTGGTCGGCCACCGGGTTTCGACCCCGAGCTCTACAAGCAGCGCAACACCGTCGAGCGCGGTTTCGGCCGGTTCAAGCAGTGGCGCGGAATCGCGACCCGCTACGACAAGTACGCGCGGACCTACTTCGGCGGCGTACTCCTCGCCGCCACCGTCATGCTCGCCCGATGAATCGGGAGACACGCTCTAGTCCGCCAACGCGATAGCCCGTGGTCCTTCCTGCCGGGAGGCCATGTCGAGCCCGGCGAACGAGTGGAAGCCGGCTTGGTCCGCGAGCTGGATGAAGAACTCGGTGTGAACGCCACGATCGAACATTTCGTCGGCGCAGTGGAGAACGGATACATCGAAGACGGCACCGCTCGCCACGAGATCAACCTCATCTTCGAAGTCACTATCACCGACACCGACGCGATAAGCAGGGAAGACCACCTGGAGTTCCACTGGCTGCCGTTCGACCAGCTCGCCCAGGCTGACGTACGGCCCTACGCCCTGAAAGACGCACTCGCCACTACTGGGGACAACCTCACACCCTTTTGGCGCGGCTGGAACGGTTGACGGCCCACGCTCGCGCGGAAACGAGGTTCAAGGCCCGATTCACGGCTTGAGCGCGACACCGTAACGCGCCACGATCGTAGCCGACTCTCCCTACAAGCTCCGTTCGCAAGAGCCACTTCGTTGGGAGGAGGAACGTGCACTGCACGCGATGCGGTGCTGAACTGCACCGAAACGACGATCGGTTCTGCGCCACGTGTGGCGCTCCAACGTCGACACGCGGGCGGCGAACGTGGCGCGTTCTGGGAGTGATACTCGGTGGAGTAGTGCCGCTAACTGCCGCGGCGGTAGTCATCGGTATCGAGATGTTGGAACAGCCGTGGCTGCGGAGCATGGTCGTGGCTGCGGAGCCTACAACCGCGACCTCCACTAGCGACGCTCCAACCGAGACCTACACGCATCCGCCCGAAGGCGGACCAAGCGTGACGCCTGACATCGCGGAGCCAGACTTCTCCGAACTCTTCGCGGAGGTGTCTTCCGGGGTCGTGCCGATCTATGCGGTCGTCTGTGGCGGTCCAGGGTCTGGCACCGGCTTCCTCATTGACCCGAACACGGTCGTCACGGCCGAGCACGTGGTACACGGTGCCGTTGCCGCATCCGTGCAAGTGGACGGCGTCCCCTATGCCGCCGATGTCATCGGCGTCGACGTCGGCGCCGATCTCGCGGTCTTGGAACTTCGTAGTCCCGCCGCCGGGCACGTGCTGCGGTTCGCAAATGCCGACCCGGAACGCGGGGATCCCGTCGCGGCGCTCGGCTATCCGGACGGGGATCCATTGCGGTTGACGGAGGGAACGGTCGCAGCGGTCGATAAATCAGAGATGATCGAGGGGACGATGTTTCATGACCTCGTCGAATCCGACGCCACCGCGCGGGGAGGCAACTCCGGCGGGCCACTCATCGACAAGAACGGTGATGTAGTTGGCGTGCTGATCGCCGGCCAGAAACCGCCTGGCGAACGGTCACTGGCCGTTCAAGCGTCAACCGCTGAACCCACGGTCACGAACCCTGCTGGACTGCACGCGCCGGCACACTGTGACCACCAGCCGCTAGGTCCGGAGGACGAGGCGGTTGCCGGACTACCGGATGAGTCGGCAGTCGGCACCGAGATCGCCACAACCGTGGCGAGATACTTCGTCGGGATCAACACCGGCAACTACTGGCAGGCATACGAGCAACTTTCACCCCGCCTAAGGAGTGGTTCCACCTACGAGGCATTCGCGCATGACGTATCCACAAGCTACGACTACGGCTTCGAGGTTCGAGACGCCCAGCTCAGCCTCGCGCGACCCAAGGTCACTCTCGAGTTCGTCAGCCTTCAGGCTCCTGAATTCGGGCCCTCAGGCGAATCGTGCACGATGTGGCTGCTCGAGTACGAGTTCGTCCGTACCGCCAATGGGCGGTTTCTGATTGACGAGGTGAATCCTCCTGCGGATGCCACCGCACATCGGCCATGCCGGTAGGTGGGCCTTGCCTCGAACTCAACCTGCCTGCGGAGCAATCCGCCGGAAAATCCGCTCCAAGTGGTCGATGATCTCCTCAGCGGACATCGTGATGCGTCCGCTCGCCCAGGCCACCGCGACCTCCCCCACGGCCCCCGCGTACGCGTGCGCCAGCAACCGCTGGGTCTGCAGCAGCGACGGGTCCCGGTCGCGGTCGGGTGCCGCCTCGAGCCAGACGTCGATCGCCCGCTCGATGAACTGGTGCCGCTGCCGAACCAGCGCTCCGCTGTGCGTCTCGATCACCAGCAACCGCACCAGGCGTGGGTCGTCGAGCATCGCACCGATGAACGTCGACAGCATGGGCCGCGGGTTGCGCCATCCACTCGACGCGATCACCGGTACGACCCGCGCGGTCAGATCGGCCAGCACGTCTTCGACGACGGCGAGCAGCAGTTCGTCCAGCGACGAGAAGTTCTCGTAGAAGTATCGCTTCGTCAGCCCGGCTTCGGCGCAGATGTCGTCCACCCGCGTCGCGGTGATCCCGCGGGTACCGAAGAGCTCCAGCCCCGCGGCGAGCAGTTGCTTGCGCCGTTCCGCCTGTCGCTCTTCAGCGCTCATGCCGCGATATGTGCGGCGGGTCTGCGGCACGTCGTCACCTCCTCCGGGCGAGACATCCATATTGACACTCCCTCGTGTCAGATCGTACGCTGCCCTAATCTGACACGCATACGTGTCACATCATGACGGGAGGCACGACAGTGGTGGCGAACCCGGCGAGCGTTGCGGTGGACCAGGCGTTCGACGTCTTGATCCGCAGGAACTTCTTCAAAGGCGTGGCCTTCGACGCACCCGAAGGCGACCCGGGCTGGTTCGGCCCGGACAGCGCCGTCTGGTACGTGCACGAACACACGCCCGCCCTGGTTCTCGGGCTGTTCGCGTCGGCGGCGATCGAGACACTGCATCCGGACTTCGCGTGGATGGGTCAGCAGCATTCGCGCGGCGTGCGCTGGGTGAACGGCGAACCGTCAGGGCTGGACCTCAAGGGCCTACTGACCCGTGCCGGGCACTCGTATTCCTTCTTCATGGCCGTGGCCTACGGCCCGAGTCACGCCGCCGACCGCGTCGTCAGGACGGTGCGCGGCATGCACGGCACGGTCCGCGGGGAGCGCCCCGACGGCCGCGCCTACGACGCGGCCGACCCGGAGACACTGCGCTGGGCGTACGCGACCGTGGTCTGGGGCATCGCCACCGCCCACGAGCGCTACCACCCGCGTCCGCTTCGAGGCGCTGACCTCGACGTCTACTACCGGGAGTTCACCCGGGTCGGCGAAGCATTGGGTGGCACCGATCTGCCAGCGACGAAGTCCGAGGTGCGGGACTGCTTACGCGCGTCGATCCCGCTCATGGGTGTCACGATGCCGACGGTCGAGTTCCTTGCCGGGCTCGGTGGTGCGGTGTCGCCCGCCCCGCTGCGTCCCGCACTGCGAATGCTGCAGTGGGCGGTTCTCGATCTGCAACCGCGCTGGGCACAGCGCCTGCTGCGAGTACCCCGCTCCTCGTCGACGTCGATCCGATTACACCGTGCGGCGATGTGGTCAGCGCTCAACGGCATCCACTACGCGGCGGGCCCGTTGCCCGAGACCCGAGCCGCACGCGCCCGCGTCGGTTTGCCCACCACCACTCGACTGCTGCCGCGCCCGACGGCCTGACGACAGAACGGAGTGCCTGATGACCAATCCCCCGAGCCCCTGGCTACGCCGCAGACTGTCCCGGCGCGACATGCTCCGCATGTCCGCGATCGCGGGCGCGACGGCCGCTATGACCGCGAACCCGCTGACGGCCAACGCCGCGCTTCCGGGCCCCGCCAGCGCAGGACGCCGGGTAGCCGTACTCGGCGGTGGGATGTCCGGCCTGGCGGCCGCCCACGAGCTCATCGAGCGCGGTTTCGAGGTCGACGTCTATGAGGGCAAGGAACTGGGCGGGAAGGCACGCAGCATGCCGGTACCCGGCACGGGGTCCGACGGCAGAGAGCCGCTGCCCGGTGAGCACGGGTTCCGGTTCTTCCCCGGCTTCTACCACCACATCCCCGACACCATGCGGCGCATTCCATTCCGTGACCACACGGTCTACGAGAACCTCACCGACACCGCGGCTACCCGGCAGTCCTATCAGGACAGGCCAGACCTCACGGTGCCGACGCGAATGGACCCACAACTGTTGAGCGTCGACACCATCACGCAGAGTCTGCAAGCCGCGCTCGATCTCGGGACGCGCATCCCGCCAGACGAGTGGGCCTACTTCAGCAACCGCATCTGGGTCTACCTGACCAGCTGCGACGCGCGCCGCTACGGGCAGTGGGAGTACGTTTCGTGGTGGGAGTACGTCGACGCCGAAAATCGTTCAGACGACTACCAGCAACTCCTCGCCAGGGGCCTCACACGACAGTTGGTCGCCGCGAAGGAAACCCAGGCCAGCGCTCGGACGATCGGCAACATGGCGCAGGCGTTCCTGCTGAACATCATGGGACGCGGGAACGACGGCGAGCCTGACCGGCTGTTGAACGGGCCGACGAACGAGGCCTGGATCGACCCGTGGGTTGAGCTGCTGCGACAGCTCGGCGTCAGGTTCCACATGGAGCACCACATCACCGAGCTGCGTGCGCGGGACGGACGCATCGCGTCGGCGATCGCGCGGCACACCAAAGGCGGTCGCCGCCGGATCGACGCCGACTGGTTCTTCTGCGCGCTGCCCGCGGAGAAGGCACGACTACTGTGGTCGGACGAGCTGCGGGCCATGGACCCAACACTGTCCAACATGGACGGATTGTTCGTCGACTGGATGACGGGTATTCAGTTCTATCTGAACCGTCCAGTGTCGATCTGCCCCGGCCACGTCGCCTACATGCACGCACCCTGGGCGCTGACCTCGATCAACCAGGCACAGTTCTGGCCACGGCACGACTTCCCGAACGACTTCGGCGACGGCACGGTGGTCGACTGCCTCTCGGTGGACATCTCCGACTGGGACACCCCAGGCTTCAACGGCAAAGAGGCGAAGGACTGCAACGCCGAGGAGATCGCGCGGGAGGTCCTGGCGCAGCTCATGGCCAGCCTGAACGACAGCGGCGACGAGGTGCTGCGCGGGTCCGACGTCGAGGCATGGTTCCTCGACCCCGCGATCACGTGGGACGACGACGGCAGCCACAACGACGAGCCGCTGCTGATCAACACCACCGGCTCATGGGACCTGCGGCCGACCGTACGCACCGCGCTGCCGAACCTGTTCCTGACGGGCGACTACATACGTACTGACGTCGACCTCGCCACGATGGAAGGCGCCAACGAATCCGCCCGATACGCGGTGAACGCGCTACTCGAGACAACAGGATCGAACGCGCCACCCGCACCGACGTGGCAGCTCTACCAACCCGAGGAACTCGAACCGTTCAAGCGGATCGACGAGCAGCGCTACGCGGCGGGCCAGCCGAACATGTTCGAGTACGACGGGTGACCGGATCACGAACCCCAGCGAGTCCACTCCCTCGCGACATACCGCGAGCGCCACAACACGGGCCGCAGCACGAAAAAGCACACCCAGATGAGCGCGATCGCACCGAACAGCAGGAGCACATATAGCCAGTCACCGGTGTCGAACTGAACCTCGTCCCGGTACCGCTCGGGCGGTGTTGAGGCGACGAGCGCCAGAACGCCCCACGCGACGAGCCCGGAAATAGTCGACAACACCACGGCGAAAAGCAGACCCGCTCGCGTGACGCGCATGGTGTTCAGCCGAAGGTGGCCATCCGCCACGCTGCCCCGAGCAACGAGCGTGAACACGCCCGCGCCGACCAGACAGCATCCAGTGATGCCGGCGAACAATGGCACACCAAGGCGTAGCGGGTCGTCATACGGAAGCAGACCGCTCGGGATCAGCAGCAGTGCGGGGACAGCGGCAACACTGAGCACCAGGACAGTCACACCCAATGCGGTCGCTCGAGTCCTGATGGTGCGCACGAGCGGATCGGGCAACGGCACGGAATGCGTCGTGGGCGCCGTGGAATGGGGCTGGGTCACCGTGGCTCCCAGTCCGCGGGATCGGACAGGCCGCTCATGCACCCGGAGACTACAAGCTTGACCTCGCGACCGCGCGGAAACAGCGGAATGCGTCAGTGAGAGCTGACCGGCAACGTGGTCAACCCACGCAGGTTGATCCGCCCGTTCCACTCGACGTCCCCGGCCAGCTCCAGCGACGGCAGCCGCGTCATCAGCCGCTCCAGCGCCACCGCACCCTCCAGCCGTGCCAGCGCGGCCCCGAGGCAGTGGTGCGGCCCAGCCCCAAACGACACATGCCGACGCGCACCTTCTCGGTCGAGGCGCAGCTCGTCGGCGTCCTCACCCCAGTACCCGGCGTCCCGGTTCGCCGAGGCCAGCGACGCGTTCACGAACGCACCTTCAGGGATCTCGACGTCACCCACCCGATACGGCGCCAGCGTGATGCGTCGGCTGGACTGCACCGGGCTGTCGTAGCGCAACATCTCCTCGACGGCGCTGGCCGCCAGCCCCGGCTCCTCCCGCAGCCGAGCGTACTGCTCCGGGTGCCGCAGCAGCGCGTGCACGCCGTTCCCGATGAGGTTCACCGTGGTCTCGTGACCGGCGACATACAGCAGCGCGACCTGCGCGATCAAATCCTCGTCGGTGAGCTGATCGCCATCCTCCTCGGCCTCGATCAGCGCGGTGAGCAGATCATCGCCAGGATTGCGACGCTTCCACGCGATGGCTTCCGCCGCGACCTCGGCCAGTTCGGCGTCAGCCGCTTGAATGCGCGTCATTAGGTCAGGGTCGACCACCGGTTCCAGCGAGCGCACTACAGTGCCGGTCAGCTCGCGCAGCCGCACGGTGTCGACGTCGGGCATCCCGAGCATCTCGGTGATCACCGCGAACGGAAGCGGGAAGGCGAGCGCCTCGATCAGATCAAACGTCCCCGCGCCCTCGACGTCATCGAGCATGGCGTCGACCAGCGCGGCGATACGGGGACGCAGCGATTCGACCGCGCGGACAGTGAATGCCTTGGCGACCAGCCGCCGCAGCCGGGTGTGGTCCGGCGGGTCGCGGTCGAGCATGGAGCTGCCCCGCAGCTGCGGGCCGTCGTGCTGGTAGGTCGATCGGATCAGGTCCCGCATCGGGCCTTCGGCGAGGTTGTCGTCGTCGACCGAGTTGCCGGACTTCAGCAACGCGGCGACGTCGTCGTATCGGGTGAGGATCCAGAAGCCCAACGGGTGTTGATGCGCGGGCTCTTGTTCACGCAGCCGCGCGTAATGCGGGTACGGGTCGTCGGTGAACCCAGGCGCGAACGGATCGAACAGCGGAGTATCGACTGCCTCGGACATGGCGTCTCCTCACGCGGTGCTGGCAGCGGCTGTCTGGTCACGACCGGCCAGCGCGGGGTGATCGGCGAACCGCCTGAGCACCGCGCGCAACCCCGCGTTCGTGCGGCTGACCTCCGCCTCGATGTCGTCCAGCGGCCGGTCTTCCTCCATGCGCGCCACGACCGCGAGATCCCACCGGCGCCGGACATCCAGCAGAAAGGCGTCCGTGCTGCCGTACTCCGCGTCGATCGCGCGCTGCCACTCGTCCAGCGCCACTGGCCCGTGCCGTGCGACGTCGTCAGCGACGGCGTAGACGAGCTCATAGCGGCGGTGCGTTCGCTCCCACCCTGACATGACCTCCACCTACTCTCCGAATCTCACATACCTTGTGTATGTGAATATACTCGGGGTATGGCATCCGTCAAGTCACGCCGAGAGATGTACGCCGAAGCGACCCGCGCCGCCCTCATCGAGGCGGCCACCGAACTGTTCACTCGACACGGGTTCGCGGGCACATCCCTCGAAGACGTCGCCGCCGCGGCGCAGGTGACACGCGGCGCCGTCTACCACCACTTCGCGGGTAAGCAGGCGCTGTTCGAGGCGGTGCTCGACGAGCAGGAACTGCACATGACCAAGCGGATCAGCACGGCCGTCGCGCAACACGACGACCCGTGGGAGGGTTCGATCGCCGCCATCGACGTCTTCCTCGACCTCTGCTGCGACCCGGTATACAGCAAGATCGTCTGGCAGGAGGGGCCAACGGCGCTCGGCTTGGCACGCTGGCATGAATGCGAGGAGAAGTACGCATACGGCCTGGTCGAGGCCTCGATCAACGCGCTGATCGAGGCGGGTTACCTGGAACGCAAGGCCGTTGACACCACGATCCGGTTCGCCTTCCAGATCTTCGGCGCGGCGGGGATGACGCTGGCCGACACGCCCGCCGCGGAGAAACCGCGCGTCAGGGACGAATGCGCCGACGTCATGCGGCGAATGCTCGCCGGGCTGCGGGTGCCTGAGGCGCGATGACCCCTCGGACGCGCGAAGGCCCGGGCGCCCCAACCGAGGCACCCGGGCCGTACGCGACTGACCGGCTAGACGATCACTCGTAGGTCTCGCCCTTGGCCGCCTTGTCGACCAGCGACTGCGGCGGCTCGAACTGCGGGCCGTAGGCCGCCGCGAGCTCGCGCGCCCGATCGACGAAGCCCTGCAGACCGCCCTCGTACTGGTTGATGTACTGGATCACGCCACCGGTCCACGGCGGGAAACCGATGCCGAAGATCGAGCCGATGTTGGCGTCCGGGATCGAGTTGAGCACGCCCTCGTCGAAGCAACGCACCGTCTCGATCGACTGGATGAACAGCATCCGCTCCTGCAGGTCCTTGAACGGCACCTCGCCGGAGCCGGAGTTGAACGCCTCGCGCAGCCCCGGCCACAGGCCGACGCGCTTGCCGTCCTCGTCGTACTCGTAGAACCCGGCGCCAGCGGCGCGGCCCTTGCGGCCGAACTCGTCCACCATCCGGTCGACAACGGCCTCGGAGCCGTGCGGCGTCCAGGTGCCACCTGCCGCCTCGACACCAGCCCTGGTCTCCTGCCGGATCTTCTGCATCAGCGTCAGCGCCAGCTCATCCGACAGCTGCAGCGGCGGTGCCGGGAACCCGGCCTGCGAGCCCGCCTGCTCGATGCTGGACGGCTCGACGCCCTCGCCGACGGCCGCGAGCGCCTCGTTGATGAACGTGCCGATGACACGGCTGGTGAAGAAGCCACGGCTGTCGTTGACCACGATCGGCGTCTTCTTGATCGCCTGGGTGTAGTCGAAGACCTTCGCCAGCGTGGCGTCGGACGTCTTCTCACCGCAGATGATCTCGACGAGCGGCATCTTGTCGACCGGCGAGAAGAAGTGGATGCCGATGAAGTCCTCCTGCCGCTTCACACCGGTCGCGAGGCCGGTGATCGGCAGCGTCGAGGTGTTGGAGCCCAGCACGGCGTCCGGGTTGACGACGTCCTCGATCTCCTGGAACACCTTGTGCTTGAGGTCCTGGCTCTCGAAGACGGCCTCAATCACGAAGTCGACACCCTCGAACGCGTTCGGGTCCGCGGTCGGCGTGATGCGGTTCAGCAGCGCGTCGGACTTCTCCTGCGTGGTCTTGCCGCGCTTGAGCGCCTTCTCCTCGAGCTTGACCGAGTAGTCCTTGCCCTTCTCGGCGTTCTCCTGGGAGACGTCCTTGAGCACGACCTCCATGCCCGCCTTGGCCGACACGTAGGCGATACCGGCGCCCATCATGCCCGCGCCGAGCACGCCCACCTTGCGCACGGTGTGCTGCTCGTAGCCGTCCGGACGGGAGCCACCACCGTTGATGTGGTTGAGGTCGAAGAAGAACGCCTTGATCATGTTCTTCGACGTCTGGCCGGTGACCAGATCCACGAAGTAGCGGCTCTCGATGAGCTGCGCGTTCTCGAAGTCCACCTGCGAACCCTCGACCGCGGCCGACAGGATCGCGCGCGGCGCGGGCATCGGCGCGCCCTTGAGCTGCTTACGCAGGTTCGCGGGGAACGCGGGCAGGTTCGCGGCGAACTTGGGGTTCGACGGCGTGCCACCGGGGATCTTGTGACCCTTGACGTCCCACGGCTGCGCGGCCTCCGGGTTGGCCTTGATCCATTCCTTTGCCTTCGGCAGCAGCTCGTCCACACTGGACACGAGCTCGTCGACGAGGCCCTTCTCCTTGGCGTCGGCCGGCTTGCGGCGCTGGCCCTGCGCGAGCCAGTTCATCACCGCGTCCTGGATGCCGAGCATCCGCACGGTGCGGGTGACACCACCGGCACCGGGCAGCAGGCCGAGGGTCACCTCGGGGAAGCCGATCTGCACGCCCTTGACGTCGGCAACGATGCGGTGGTGACAAGCCAGTGCGATCTCAAGGCCACCACCGAGCGCGGCGCCGTTGATGGCGGCGACAACCGGCTTGCCGAACGTCTCCAGCCTGCGCAACTGCGACTTGAGCAGCGCGACGTGCTCCATGAGCTGCGGCGCGTCGTCCTTGCGTGCCTTGACCAGGTCGTTGAGGTCACCACCCGCGAAGAACGTCTTCTTCGCGGATGTGATGACCACGCCAGTGATGTTGTCCTTCTCGGCCTCCAGCCGGTCCACGATGGCACCCATCGACTCGATGTAGTCGGAGTTCATCGTGTTGGCGGACTGCTTGGGGTCGTCGAGCGTGAGCACGACGATGCCGTCGGAATCGGACTCCCAACGGATGGTCTTCGCTTCAGTCATGTTCCGTTTCCTCGGTTGTGTGAAGTCTCGTTCGCCGTGTTGTGCGCGGCGCCTCATGGTTCGGCCCTGCGAGCAGGCCGCAGCGCCCATGGTTCGGCCCTGCGAGCAGGCCTCACTAGACCCGCTCGATGATGGTGGCCAGACCCATGCCACCGCCGATGCACAGCGTCACCAGCGCGTAGCGGGCGTTGCGCCGCTCCAGCTCGTCGACCATGGTTCCGGTGATCATCGCGCCGGTCGCGCCGAGCGGGTGACCCATGGCGATGGCGCCACCGTTCACGTTGAGCTTCTCGTCCGGGATCTTCAGATCCTTCTGGAACTTCAGCACGACAGACGCGAACGCCTCGTTCAGCTCGAACAGGTCGATGTCGTCGACGCTCAGACCGGCCTTGTCCAGCACCTTGCGGGTCGCCGGGGTCGGGCCGGTGAGCATGATCGTCGGGTCGGAGCCGGTGACGGCGGTAGCCACGACGCGCGCCCTCGGCGTGAGGCCGAAGTCCTTGCCAGCCTGCTCGTTACCGACGAGCACCAGACCGGCGCCATCGACGATGCCGGACGAGTTGCCGCCGGTGTGGACGTGGTTGATCTTCTCGACCTGGTGGAACTTCTGCAGCGCGACCGCGTCGAAGCCACCCATCTCGCCGATACCCTCGAAGGCCGGGTTCAGCTTGCCGAGGCTCTCGACGGTGGTGCCAGGACGGCGGTGCTCGTCGTGGTCGAGGATCGTGACGCCGTTGATGTCCTTGACCGGGACGACGGACTTGGCGAAGTAGCCGCCGGACCACGCCGCCTCGGCCCGCTCCTGCGAGCGCGCGGCGTACGCGTCGACGTCCTCCCGTGAGAAGCCCTCGATGGTGGCGATCAGGTCAGCGCCGATGCCCTGCGGCACGAAGTAGGTGTCATACGCGGTGGCGGGGTCCATCGCCATGGCGCCACCGTCGGATCCCATGGGCACGCGCGACATCGACTCGACACCGCCGGTGATCAGCAAGTTGTCGAAGCCAGCGCGGACCTTCTGCGCACCCTGGTTGATCGCCTCAAGCCCCGAGGCACAGAACCGGTTGAGCTGCACGCCCGCGACGGTGTCCGGCAGGCCGGCCGCGAGGGCGGCAGCGCGCGGCAGCACGGCGCCCTGGTCGCCGACCGGAGAGACGATGCCGAGGATCACGTCGTCGATGGCAGCGGGGTCGAGGTTCGGGTGCCGCCGCTTGATCTCGTCGATCAGGCCAACGACGAGGTCGATGGGCTTGACCGAATGCAAGGAGCCGTTTTTGCCCTTGCCCCGAGGCGTACGGATCGCCTCGTAGATGAACGCCTCTGAACTCACGCCAATCTTTCCTTCCTTGCCGCTGGCGGAACCACACTGGCTGCATGGGTGGGGCTAATGCTCACTAACATAGTGACTGCATTTCCGCAGTTGTCAATGGGTTCGACGGGCTTGTCATACGCTTATCTCACGCTACAGTAGGTTCACCTATGGACACCGTGGAAACCGCGAACACCGCGCGGGGACGTCGCAGGAGTACCCAGCGACCCCGCAACCGCAAGGCACAGCTGGCCGCCGTCGCGGCCGAGCTGTTCTGCGCGCGCGGCTACCACGAGGTCGGCATCACCGACATCGCAGCCGCGGCCGGGGTGACCGGCCCCGCGTTGTATCGGCACTTCTCCGACAAACAAGCGATCCTCGCGCACGTCGTGCTCAGCGGGATCGACGAACTCATCGCCACCACCCAGCGTGCGCTCGATGACGCCGATAAGCCAGCCCCGGATCAGGTGGACGCGCTGCTGGAACGCCTCGCCGCGATGTCGGTGGACCACCGAGACGTCGCCTCACTGTGGCGTTGGGAACGGCGCAACCTCAGCCCCGAACATCAACGTGAAGTACGCAGACGTTCCAGCATGCTGATCGGCCGCTGGAGCACGACACTACGCACACTCCGCCCCGAGCTGGACGAACGTGACGCCGACCTGCTGTGCTGGGCCACCCTGAGCGTGTTCGGCAGCACCGCCGTGCACTCCACCCGGATCGCCAAGCGCCGGTACACCAAGCTGCTCATCGCCTGCGCGCGCGCCGTGTTGCACACCACACTGCCTACCTCACGGGGGTTGACGACGACCCAGGAGGCCGCGCGCGAGTCCGCCTTCCTGCGCACCACCCGCAAAGACGAGCTGATCACCGCCGCGAGCACGCTGTTCCAGGACCGTGGCTTCCACGACGTCAGCATGGAGGACATCGGATCGGCCGCCGGAATCAGCGGACCCAGCGTGTATCGTCATTTCCCCAGCAAGGCGGCGCTGTTCATGGCGGCGGCACAGCGGATCGCCCAACAACTGGAGTTCGGCAGGCTCGCCGTCGCGCGCACCGCGTCGAGCGAGTCCGACGCGCTGCACGGGCTGATCGCCTCCTACATCGAGACGATGGCGAGCTCGGCCGACCTGATGACGGCATCCAGCCAGGTCAGCGCCCTGTCAGACGCTAACCGCGCCGAGTTGAAGCGGGTGCAACGGGACTACGTGGCCGAGTGGACGCACCTCCTGCGCAAGGTCCGGCCCGAACTTGGCACCGTCGAGGCCAGGGTGGTCGTCCACATGGCGCTGACCATCGCCAACGACGTCATCCACACCGGGCGCCTCGCCGGACGTCCCAACCTGCACGCGGAGCTGGCCACCATCATGGCCGTGGCGCTGGGCCTGCCGTCCTGACCCGCCGCGCGAGTGCCAACCTCGGTGCGCGCGGGTGTCACAGAAGTTGATCAGCTTACCCTGCGCTGACACCGTCAGAAACGGTCAAATCGGGCGAAGAATGGTCGTAGCCCAGGGGAAGATGATCGACTCTCGGAACGCACTCGCCGGGAGTTTCACCTCCCGTCGTCATCCCAGCTCACCCTCCCGGGGCGTTACCTGCGCCACCCGAGTAGCGCGAACCGGCCCACAGGGTTTACTTTACTCACGAGTAGGTAAGCGACGGCCGCCTGCGGCCAATGGGAGAGTGACTGTGTCTAGCGCTCAGCCCGCGGGAGCGGGAAGCAAACGAGGCGGGCCACCGCCAAAGCAGCGTGATGCGATGGGCTTCGGCCTCGCTGCCCTGACCAAGATCTCGAGTTCGCAGTTCATCGACAAGATGGGGCTGCGCAAGCCGTTCGAGAAGGCGGTGACCACGTCGGTCAAGCACGGGTTCCGTGCCGCCGGCGCGGCCAGTCGCGGCTTCACACCGACCAAGAAGCTCGACAAGCCAGCTCGACTGGCCCCCGCGCAGGACACCGGGCTGTTCGACCTCGAGCCGACCGAAGAACAGCAGATGATCGTGGAGACGGTGCGCGATTTCGCCGCCGAGCAGTTGCGACCCGCCGCCCACGACGCCGACGCGAAGCTGGAGACGCCTGACGGCCTGCTCAGCCGCGCCGCCGAACTCGGCATCGGTGCGTTCGGCATTCCCGAGGAGCTGGGCGGTTTCGGCACCGAGCGCTCGGTCACCACCAACGTGCTTGTCGCCGAGGCGCTGGCGCATGGCGACATGGGCTTGGCCGTCGCGGTGCTCGCGCCGTCCGCGGTCAGCACCGCGCTCGCCCAGTGGGGTGACGCCGACCAGCAGGCGACCTACCTTCCCGAGTTCGCGGGCGAGAACGTGCCCGCCGCCGCGCTCGCGATCGCCGAGCAGCAGGCGCTGTTCGATCCGTTCAAGCCCGCGACGACGGCAAAACGCACCCCGAAGGGCTACCAACTCGACGGAGTAAAGGCACTCGTCCCCCGCGCCAGCGCGGCCGAACTGTTCCTGGTCTCGGCCAACCTGGAAGGCCGTGGTCCTGCGCTGTTCATCGTGGAGTCGTCGACGTCGGGCGTGTCGGTGGAGTCCGACCCGGCGATGGGCCTGCGTGGCGCGTCGACTGGCAAGCTGCACTTGAACAAGGTCAACGTCGGCGCGGGTGCGCTGCTCGGTGGCGGCAACGGCGAGGTATTCGCCGAGGTCGTGCGGCTGTCCCGGCTCGGCTGGTGCGCGCTCGCGGCAGGCACCGGCAAAGCCGTCCTCGACTACGTCATCCCCTACGTCAACGAGCGCGTCGCGTTCGGTGAGCCGATCAGCCACCGGCAGGGTGTCGCGTTCATGGTGTCCGACATCGCGATCGAGCTGGAAGGCATCCGGCTGTTGACGCTGAAGGCCGCCGCGCGAGCCGAGCAGGGCAAGCCGTACGCCCGCGAGGTCGCGCTCGCCCGCAAGCTGGCGACCGACAAGGGCATGTGGATCGGTAGCGCGGGTGTGCAGTTGCTCGGTGGGCACGGGTTCACCAAGGAGCACCCCGTCGAGCGCTGGTACCGCGATCTGCGCGCGGTCGGCGTCATGGAAGGAGCTGTCCTCGCATGATCAACCTCGAGGTTCCCGCCAAGGCCAAACCGCTCATCAACCAGGCGTACCAGGCCGCGTCCGAGGTCTTCCGGCCGATCTCGCGTAAGTACGACCGCGCCGAGCACGCCTACCCGAAGGAGCTGGACACCTTCGCCGCGCTGGTCGACGGGCTCAACGAGTCCGGCGAGGGCGGTGCGGGAGCATCCGGCGTCCGCCGCGACGAGAACGGCAACGGTGGCGGCAATGTCAACGGCGCCAACCTGCGCACCGTGCTCGGCACCATCGAGATGTGCTGGGGCGACGTCGCGCTCCTGCTGTCGATGCCGCGTCAGGGTCTCGGTAACGCCGCGATCGCGTCGGTCGCCAACGACGAGCAGCTCGAACGGTTCAAGGGCACCTGGTCGGCCATGGCCATCACCGAGCCGGAGTTCGGCTCCGACTCGGCGGCCGTGTCGACCACGGCGGAGCTCGACGGCGACGAGTACGTCCTCAACGGCGAGAAGATCTTCGTGACCGCCGGTGAGCGCGCCGACTCGGTCGTCGTGTGGGCGACGCTGGACAAGTCCGTCGGGCGAGCGGCGATCAAGTCGTTCGTCGTGGAGAAGTCCCGCCCGGGCATCACGGTCGAGCGGCTGGAGCACAAGCTCGGCATCAAGGCGTCCGACACCGCCGTCATCCGGCTGGACAACTGCCGGGTGCCGAAGGAGAACCTGCTCGGCAGCCCGGAGATCGACACCAAGAAGGGGTTCGCGGGGGTCATGGAGACCTTCGACAACACCCGGCCGCTCGTCGCGGCGATGGCTGTCGGTCTCGCCCGGGCGGCGCTCGAGGAGACCGCGCGGATCCTGTCGGAGGCGGGCATCGACGTCGACTACGACAAGCCCGCCAACTCGCAGCACGCCGCCGCCGCGACCTATCTACAGCTCGAGGCGGACTACGAGGCCGCGCACATGCTGACGCTGGCGGCCGCGTGGATGGCCGACAACCGCAAGCCGAACTCGGTCGAGGCGTCGATGTCCAAGGCGAAGGCGGGTCGATCGGTCGTCGACATCACGCTCAAGTGCGTCGAACTGTGCGGCACCCTCGGCTACAGCGAGGACTCGCTGCTGGAGAAGTGGAGCCGGGACTCGAAGATCCTGGACATCTTCGAGGGCACGCAACAGATCCAGCAGCTCATCGTGGCGAGACGGCTGCTCGGTAAGAGCTCATCTGAGCTGAAATAGCAGGTAGACGCACCAGGCCAGCCGCGCCGCGCGGCGACGGCGCGGCTGGCTTCGACTCACTGAGCTGCATGGACATCACCTGCTGTTCCGTCTATGTTCCGTCAGAGCTACGTTCCGGCGGCGACCGCGCGCGGCCGGAACATCCTCGTGTCGATCGCCTTCCGCGCCCGGTCGTGCGAGTCCGGGAGCATGTGCGCATAGATCCTCAGCGTGAAGCCGGGGTCGGCGTGACCGAGGTACTCGGCTAACTCGCGGATGTTCACACCGTCAGCGAGCATGACGCTGGCGTAGTAGTGACGCAGCTGGTGCGTGCCTTCCCTCCGGGTGGTCGCATACCGCTTGTGCCCGCGCTTGTCCTTCACCGGCGCCGGGATCACCCCCGCCGTGACGAGAGCTGGCTTCCAGCACGTCTCCGAGTAGGCTCGCGACGTCATGTGCCTGCCATCTCGCCAGCGCACCAACACGTTGTGCGTGCGCGGCTTGCCGCTAGGCTTCTCCCACGGCAGCGTGCACGGCTCCGGCGGGCACTTCTCGAGGTGTAGCCGAATGTTCTCCGCCGTCCAGTCGGACATGGGCACGATCCGAGTGCGGTCGTTCTTCGGCAAGGCGAACACGTACTCGCGGCCGATCTTCTTGATCTGACGCCGCACGTGGATCAAGCCCTCGTCAAAGTCGATGTCCTCCACCGCGAGCCCGAACAGCTCGCCCTCCCGGAGGCCGCACGACGCGCCGATCGTCGGCAGCAGCCGCAGCGACTCCGGGTGCGCGTCGATCAGCGCGAATACCGTGGCGTCGCCCCACGCCTGGATCTTCTCGGTGCTACCGGTGACGACCTTCTGCACAGCCTTCGACCGGGCTGGGTTCTTCTTGATCAGATCATCAGCGGCGGCCAGGTCCAGCGTGCCGAGGACGACCAACCGCGCCGTCGCCACGGTTGACGGGCCGTGCCGCTCCCCCAGCTCCGTCTGCCACGTCGAGACGTCGGAAGGCTTGATCGCCTTAATCTGCCGCTTCCCCAAGGTCGGCTCGATGTGGAGCCGGTACACCGACTCGTACCGCAGCTGGCTGGACGGATCGACCATGCGCGACGACAGCCATCTGCGCGCGAGGTCCCCGAAGAACTCCCTCCCGGCCTTCGGGTCAACGTACTCGCCGCGCTCGGCGTCGACCTCCATCTTGCGGGCGTACTTCACTGCAGGGTCGTAGGTGGTGAACGCCCGCGTCCGCTCCCGCCCGTCGACCAGCCACGCCGCGAGCCACCGCTTACCCTTGCCGTGCCGCTTGGTCGGAACCTTAACGACCTCGCCGTCGACCTTCTTCTTGGTGAACCACAGGTCTCTCACACGGGCCATTAGTTCTTGCCCCGTCGGTCGGCGCGTTGAGCAGCCACCTCGATGACCTTCTTTGAAGCATCAGCCCCGGCCTGGAGTATTGAAGCGAGTTCCTGTCCGGTCAGAGCATCCTGCTCGTTCAGCTCATGCAAATGTCGAAGTGCGCTGTCGACCTGCCAGCGCGAAAACCTCGTTGCCCGGGAAGCAGCAGCGACGCTCGGAGTCTTACCATGCTGTTCTATGTAGGAGGCGAAGTACGAAAGGATCGACGACTCGTTCCCAGACAGGCCGAGTCGCATCATTGCGCGCCGATCCTGCTCATCTCTGAACGTTTTCGTCGCTCCGTCGATCAATTTCTGTGCCACTGACTCATTCTCGGCATGAATCTTGTACGTCACTGGCTCACCCATCACATTTATACGAACATCCTGGCTGTCAGGGTCATATTCTGCGAGGATTTCCGCAGCGGCTTCATCCCAGGCGGCGCGTGTTATTCGGGGCACGAGCTGGTCTAATGACTGAGCCCTCTGAACGGGAAGCAGTCCCTTTTTCTGCAGTAAATCTACCTCACTGGCGGCGTCCTTTTTGTCGATTTCGAAATGATTGCTGATCACTTCGAGCAACGGTGGGAGACCGCGAGACTTCACCCAATCATATACAAAGTCGATTATCTGCTGTTGCTGCTTGGTTACCCAATTGCTTCTATCGGGCGCAGTAGCGGGTGCGGTCGAAATGTCTTCATCGCGCAGTTGTCGAAGATATTTGACGCGATCTTCTGCCTGCTGAAACCGGTCGGCTGCGCGGTCGATCTGAGCCTGATACGAGCGCAATTCCGCGCGAGCGGCTTCCAGCTCACGTTCTGCATCGGCTAACTGGTCTTCAGGGTCAGCTGGGTCTCGGAGCATGTCGCCAAGGCGATGTTCAAGCGCTTTCGCGATCAGGGCGGCTTCGCCAAGCCGGATTCGTCGTCCACTTCCAGGCGAGTCGGCGTTCTTCTCCATGCGGAGGATGGCAAGGTCGTCGATTTTGAACCCGAAGCCGGAGACCTTCTCCGCGAGTCGCGCTTGTGAAACCCCCTGCTTCTCTCGCAGGTCACGCAGGCGGCGCGCGAACGTGGCCTCGGTCCGCGTCACGGGGTCGGGCCGGGGTTCGGGCGTTGAGTCGCGTTGATCCTGCACGCCGTGACCGTAGCCGATCGACACGCGCTTCACAAGAAGAAGCACCCTGCTTGACATGAAGTACATCAACGAGTAGGAGTTAACTCCAACGGTGCCGTTTCACTTTCAACAGGCACCTGACAGGAGTGAAGATGGCCGAGTACCTGACCACCGACGAGGTGGCCGAGCGGTACAGGACAGCAGCGTCAACCGTGAGGTACTGGCGCATGGTCGGCTACGGACCAAAGGGCGTCCGCGTAGGCCGACGGATCTTGTACCCGATCGCAGAGTGTGACGAGTTCGATCGGAAGCTCGCAGAGGAGCAGTCCAACGAGGTGGCCAGCTGATGGCTGCCACAACCCAACCCACAAAGAAGCCCCGCCTGCTTGATCTTGGCGGACCACAGACGGGGCACGACAACGAATCCGTAGGAGGAACGATGTCTGCCGACATCATCGCACACGAAGCCCCGACCAGCGACAACGGCGCGCAGGACGTACCCGAGCAGGTACGCACCGAGCCGCAGGAGTCGCTCGACGAGCTGGACCACGACGGCTACCTCGACGCCGACGGCAGGCCGTTCTGGCTCCAGGAGCCATGCCCGGCCTGGTGCCAGCGCGAGCTGCACGAGGGCCAGCACCACGTGGTCGACCGCGCCCACCGGTCTACGTGGGACGCCCGGCTGCGGCTGTCGCTCCACTCCGTCGACTGGAAGTACTACGACGCGAGCGAGACGGTCGATGGCGTCGCGCGAGAGTACGACTACCCGGTAGAACTGCTCGTTCACCTGGAGCAGAATCATCGCGAAGTCGGTCCGCGCGTCATCGTCGAACCGGAACTCCGCCACGACGAGGTCGGGGGGCTGAACCTCACGCTGGCCGAGGCCGTCGCGCTCCGCGACGCGCTGAGCACCGCGCTGGAGCTGGCTGAAGGCGGTGTCCGCTGATGTCGATCACAGACAGCGCGCGATGCCCAACCTGGTGCGCAGACGGAGGTCACCCGGACACCGACGGCACCACCTACCACAAGCGGCACCTCGGTACCGCTCCCGTGCGGGCGAACGACCTCGCGCCGTCCTCAGAACCTCGCCGGGATGCACCGCTGGTTGCGGGGATCTCGCAGGACGAAACCGAACCTGCGGTGATCACCGTGGCGGTCGACGGCTGGGCGGAGTGCATTGTGCTGGGCGTTGACGACGCGCGACGGCTGATCTCGTTGCTCGTCGAGGGCGTCGTCTTGGCGCAGGACGGTGAGGCCCGATGAGCGTCGCATCGAAGCTCACACCCTGCACGATGCTGACCCGCGACGGTGAGCCCTGCGGCAAGCCAGGCGACGACACGCTGCCGACCGGGATCTGCGTCGAGCACGCCATCCAGGTGTTCCGGGCGGTCTCCCGCATCGTCGCGGCCAAGACCGAGGAGGCCAAGCGGTGAGCGTGATGAATGAGCAACTTCCCCTCGCGTTCCCCAGTTCGTCCGTCGACTCCGACACGGCCGAGTTGCTGGCGCTGATCAACGGCGACCCGCTGCACGATCGCGACCGGGCGGCGGTGATCGGGGCGATCTTGTCGGTGGGTCGTGATAACGGCGGCGTGGTCGATCCGAACGATGTTCGCTCTCGGCTCGGTGGCTCGGTGTATCCGCGTGTCGTCGGCGCGGTGTATCAGTCCCTTGCGAAGCGCGGCGTCCTCGTCGGCGACGGCTGGGTGATCAGCAAGGACAGGCGTGGGCGCAACAGCGGTAAGCCTTGTCGGAGGTATCGCCTGCGGGCGTCGACGCGGGAAGTAGGTGGCGATGTCGTGGCAGGCAGCCGAGTGGGCGATGACGATGGCGCCGTTGCCGTCGAATGATCCGCCGGCGCGTGCGGTTCTGGGGTATCTAGCGGTGAAGGCGGATCGGCAAGGTCGGTCTGCCTTCCCGCTGGTGCTCTCGATCGCGCACGACGTCGGACTGAATCCCGAGGTGGTTCCGCGCGTTCTGAAGCGGCTGGTCGGTTACGGCTTGATCAGCAAGGACGGTGAAGGCCCGCAGGGGCAGGCGCGTTGGGTGTTGCACATGGACAAGCGCCATGCCGAAGGCTCGTTCGAGTCGTTCTGCGACCGGCATCGTCAGCGTGAGTCGGCGAAGAAGTCGCGCTACCGCAAGAGTCGCAGTGTCCACGACGATCAGTCGGGGACTGTCCACGACGGAAAGTCAGGGACAGATAGCGATGTCCACGACTCTGAGTCGGAATGTCCACGATCGACAGTCGTGCTGTCCACGACTCTGAGTCGGAATGTCCACGACTCAGAGTCCCCCCAGATCAGTCAGTTAGATCAGTCAGTAGATCAGTCAAGAGAACACGTTGGCGATTCCGAGCGCCCCGACGTCGAGCGGCTCTGCACGCACCTCGCTAACCGCATCGAAGCCAACGGTTCCAAGCGTCCCCGCATCACCGCGAAGTGGCGCGACGCCGCCAGGCTCTTGCTCGACCGTGATGGCCGCACCGAGGAGCAGGTGCGCGCGGCGATCGACTGGTGCCAAGCCGACGAGTTCTGGCGCGCCAACGTCATGTCCATGCCGAAGCTGCGCGCGAAATACGACCAGCTCCGACTTCAAGCACAACGCGGCGGACGTCAACACGTTCCCTACCGCAACCCCACAGACCAGTCCGTCTACGACGAGACGCTCCTCTGAGGAGACACACGATGACGCGCATCGACAATCTCGTTCCGCTGCGCTACCGCGACGCGCAGCTCGACGAGACCGAAGACCCCAAGCTCGACGCCTGGATCGACGAGATCCGGGCGGCCGAACCCACGACCAACATCGACCGGCCCAAGATGCACGGGCCGTCGCTGCTGATCCTCGGGCCTACCGGGGTTGGCAAGACACACAAGGCCTACGCGCTGCTACGTCACCTCGTCGACGGCGGCCTCAGGCTGCGGTCCTGGCCGAAGATGATCAGTGCGGCCGACTTGTACGCCCGGCTCCGGCCACGCTCGGGCGTCGACTCCGAGCAGGTGTTCGAGGAGTTCCTTGCCGCCGAGATGGTGTTCATCGACGACCTCGGTGCCGCCAAGACCTCGGAGTGGGTCGAGGAGGTCAACTACCGCCTCATCGACCACCGGTACAACAACCAGCTCGCGACGATCTTCACCAGCAACGTGCCACCCAGGGAGCTGGGTGAAGTGCTCGGCGAGCGCGTCGCATCCCGGCTCACCGAGATGTGCACGACCGTCGTCCTCAAGGGCGCAGACCGCAGGAGGAACGCCGCATGAACACCACGATCACGCTTACCGACATCGCCATCGGCCTCGCCATCACCACGGCGCTCGCCGTCGCCGTCGGAGTCGTGGCAACCATCGTCATGACCCGCCGTGACTGCAGGTCCGACGCACGGATCGCCGCAGCTCGCAAGCGGTTCCACGATGCCGCCGAAGCACCGGACACCGTCGCCGTGCCGGACGACGCCGCGCTTGCCGAATACCTCGCCGAGCGGGAACGCCAGTACGAAGCCCAGCAGCGTCGCTGGCTCCACGATCAAGCCGAGCAGGCAAAGCGGAAGCGACACGAGCAGTGGGCGCGCGAGTGGGCGGAGAAGGCGTCAACGCGGGAGGGTGCGTGATGTCCCGCTCCTGGTCCAAGGGCAGCACCGCCGCCTGGCGCAAGACACGGGCGGCGGTGCTCGCCGAGAACAAGCGAAAGAACCAGGGTCGCTGCACGCTACAACTCGAGGGATGCACCGGCGAAGCAGACAGCGTCCACCACGTCCTTGGCCGCGCCGTCACCGGCGACGACCAGCGTTATCTCGCCGCGGTGTGCAAGCACTGCAACGGCAGCGTCGGCGATCCGATGCGCAACGAGCAACCGATCCGTCGCGTCTCGTCGTGGTGACCGCGAAAAGTTCACAGCCTGCCACCGGCCCTACACCCGCCGTTCCTGTCTTTTTTTTGCGCGGCGTCCGCCCAGGTCAGAGCACCGTGAGCGGCGGCGGCGCCGGGGGCAGGGTGCGGGCGAGCTGCACCGCACCGGCCATCGCGTAGGCGCCGTCGATCGCGCCCGAGCTGGCGCGGCCGAACACCCAGCGGTCACCGCGACGCTGCCGCTGCGCCGCGTGCACGTGGGCGGTCAGTAGCTCGTCGCGCGGGTGGATGATCTCGCCGGTGAGCACCAGGTCGGCGGCCGCCATGCAGCACGCGGCCGTCTCGGCGCGGATCTCTTCGAGCTTGACCCCGCGCGGTGGCCACGCGGTGCGGCGCGGTCCCTTCTGCTCCTTGAGTTCGGCGGTGAGCGCGGCGGCCGGGCCGTCGGGTAGCCATCCGAACGCGCGCGGCTTCACCTTGCGCACCAGCTCGGGTAGGTCGGCGCGGACGGCTTTGGTGCAGCCGGGTCCGGCCCAGGACTCGACTACCTCGACGTGGGTGCCACCGTCTTCGAGGACGGCGGCCGCGACGAGGGTGGCGTGATCGCCGGTCAGGCTGATGTCGAGGCAGAGCGCGACCTTGTCGCGGTACTCGGCGAGGTCGACGGGCGCCGTGGTGCCGCATGCCTCCCACGCGTCGGGTTCGATCGCCGGGTCGAGTAGCGGCACGTACTGGCACATGGACTCGGTGCGGAACCCGGATAGCTCGGTGCCACCGGCGGCTTTGGCGCGGCGCCCGGACGCGACGAGCGCGTCGGCGTCGATGCGCCGTGTCAGGTTGGGGTTCGCTTGCGCGAGCGCGGCCACGTCGTCGGGCTCGGCGCCGGGCGGGGCCGACCACTCGAACAGTCCGACGCGGGGGTCTCCGGTGCCGTGGCGGATGTACTCGATCGCGGGGTCGCGCAGCGCGGGTATCAGGATGCTGTCCTCGTCGCCCGCGTTGGTCACGGCCACGATCTGCGCGTCGCTGACAGCGTTCATCGCGTTCGATGCGGAGTTCCAGGCGTCGCGGTTGCGGTGCTCGCGCAGCTCGTCGCACAACCACCGGTGCAGGGTGGTGGATCGTGCGGCGCGGCCGCTGTTGGCGGCGAAGAAGTACTCGGCGCCGTCGAGGGTGGTGAGGGCTTCCTCGCCGATGGTGAGCCGCTGCGCGCCGGGTCCGAGCTTGCGCGACAAGTACGGGTTGTTCCGTGAGTCTTCGCTGATCTTTGCCCACGCTCGTTTGGCGTAGGTGCGGTCGGTGGAGGTGCCGAGCACGAGCGGCACCCGCTCGACGAACAGCCAGTACTTGACCAGGGTGTGACCCCACAGACTCTTGCCGTTCTGCCGCGCGACGAGCACGAGCACGTGCCGGAACCGCGGCCGCCCGTCCGGGAGTAGCTCACCGGCGTGGATCGACAACCACTCTTGCCACGGGTCGAACGGTGTGCCGCACACGTCGGCGGCGAAGTCGATCAGGTCGAAGCCGTAGGACGTGTCGGGTGTCAGCTCACGGAGCGGTGGTGTCCACAGCCGCGGTTCCGTTGACCCGAGCGGCGCGTCGCTGTCGTAGTTCGTCGAGCGGGTCGCGGGTGGGCTGGTCATCGCTGGCGCCCTTCGCTTGCGCGGACCGGGCTCGCGCCTTCGGTGTCAGCCCGAGCGCGTCGAGTGCTTGCAGCAGCCGCGGCCCGAGCGTGTCTATCGGGCCGTCGTTGTCGATCGCTGCCGCGTAGGTGCGCGCTAGCTCGGCGACCGCAGCGTCGGCGGTGTCGAGGTCGAGCGTCTCGATCGCTTGCTCGACTTCCTGCCGCACTCAAACGCACCTCCAACCAGATACCGTCAGTATCCAGATACCGATGGTATCTTGCCGGTATGCCGTGGTGGCCGAAGAAGAAGCGCAGCGAGCCGGAAGCGCTGACCAGCATCAGCGACCCCGTGCTCGCCTCCTACTTCGGCGTGACCCCGTCGTTCGCGGGTGTGCAGGTCAGTGAGAACACCGTGCTCGGTATCCCCGCCATGTTCAGGGCCGTGTCGCTGGTGGCGGGAACGATCGCCGGGCTACCGCTGCGAACGCTGCGGGACACCGCCGACGGGCAGCGTCAGCGGGTGCGGTCGTGGTTGGACGATCCGGCCGGGCCGAACGGGCAGACGGTGTTCGGCTGGAAAGAGACGATCGTCGCGCACCTGATGTTGCACGGCGAGACCTATCTTGCGCACCTGTTCAACAACGCGGGCGCGGTGATCGGCGCGGTGCCGATCCACCCGCTGGCCGTCACCGAGCAGGAGCCGACGCGCGGCGTGGGGGATCTCGGGCGGCCGCTACCGCGGTGGACGGTGGCGCTGGCCGACGGCACGACACGCACGTTCACCCCGGCGACCATGACCAAGATCCTCGGCTTGTCGCTGGACGGTGTGCACGGTCTGTCGGTGATCGAGGCGGGCCGCAACTCGATGGGGACCACGATCGCCGGTGACCGTGCCGCGGCGAAGATGTTCGGCAACGGCGCGCTGATGTCGGGCCTCGTCACCCCGGAAGAGGACGTCGACGAGGACGAGGCGAAGGAGATCAAGGCCGGGCTCGACAAGAAGACGGCTGGGTGGCGGCATAACGGCGAAGTCGCGTTCGTGAACCGCAAGCTGAAGTTCACGCCGTGGACGATGTCCGCCGAGGATGCCCAGTTCCTGGGCTCACGTGCCTTCCAGGTCGAAGAGATCGCCCGGTGGACCGGGGTACCGCCTCACTTGCTGATGCAGACCGAGAAACAGACGAGCTGGGGCACTGGGGTGGCGGAGCAGAACCGGGGGCTCGCGCGGTTCACCCTCGCGGGCTGGACCGGCCGCATCGAGCAAAGCCTGTCGCGGCTGCTGCGGTCGCCGCTGTTCTGCGAGTTCGACTTCGCCGGGATGGAGCGCCCAACACCCGAGCAGGAGATCCGCCTCCTGCTGGAACAGGTACAGGCCGGTCTGATCACCGTCAACGAGGCGCGCAAGATCCGCAACCTGCCACCGATCGACGGCGGCGACGTGCTGCGCAACACGCCACAGAGCGACCCGGCCAACGCAGCGTCCGGAGTAGAGGGAGTGCTAGCACCATGAGCATCAAGGACCTGGCCGCGCTCGCGCAGTTGGGCCGCGAGTACTGCCGCGATCACCGCGACATGCGGGTACCGCAGAACGGCGTGCCGTGGTTCCGCATCACCAACGCCGACGGCGAGCGGGCAGAGCTGTTCATCTACGGCGCGATCGGTGACGACTGGGACCCCGACGACGTCACCGCCGGTGACTTCACACGGCGGTTGCGCGACATCACCGCACCGGTGATTGACCTGCACATCAACTCGCCGGGCGGGCTGGTGTTCGACGGGATCGCGATCTACAACGCGCTGCGCAACCACCCTGCGCGGGTCGAGGTCACCGTCGACGGGGTCGCCGCGTCGGCGGCGTCGTTCGTGGCAATGGCTGGCGACGACGTCGCGATCGAGAAGCCCGCGAAGATGATGATCCACGACGCGGGTGGTCTCACGATCGGCAACGCGCAGGACCACCAGGAGATGGCCGACCTACTGAACGAGCTGTCGCAGACCATCGCGCAGGTGTACGCGGATCGCGCGGGCGGCACAGCGGATGAGTGGCGCGACCGGATGCGCGCCGAGACGTGGTTTTCGTCCGCGCAGGCGGTCGCGACCGGGCTCGCTGACCGGGTGGTCGGCGAAGAACCGGCCGCGTCCTCTCACAAGAAGACTCCCGGCGCGCCGGCTGTGGTGCCCGCGCCGCGGGGAAAGCTCCACGCCGCGGCGTGGAACCTCGACAACAAGAAGGGGAACCATCGTATGAACATCGAGGAAATCCTCGCCGCGATGAAGACGATCATCGACGACGCCGAGGGTCGCACCCTGACCGACGAGGAGGTCAAGCGCTACGAGGCGCTCGAATCCGACCTCGCGAACAAGCGCACCGAGGCGATCCGGGAGCGTCAGCACGCCTACGAGTCCCCGGCGCCGACCAACATGCAGGCGGCCGCGGTGCACGTCGCCCCGGCCAAGCAGGATGACGGGCTGGAGAAAGCGTTCGACCACTACCTTCGCACCGGCAAGCCGAACGCCGACATCGCGGATCTGCGGGTCACCAACGCGCAGTCGGCGGGCACCGACACCGAGGGCGGGTTCACCGTCCCCGAGGGGTTCCGGCAGAAGCTCGTTGATCGACTGGTCGCGTTCGGTGGGCTCGCGCAGGAGGCCGAAGAGATCGTCACCGAGACCGGTAACCGTCTGCCGTGGCCGACGCTCGACGACACCGCCAACTCGGGTGTGATCGCCGACGAGAACACCGCACCGGCGTCGGGTGGCGCCGACCTCGTGTTCGGCGAGAAGGAGCTGAACGCGTTCAAGTACGTCGCTCCGGGCGCGTCGAACCTGCCGCTGCGGGTGTCGGTCGAGCTATTGCAGGACAGCGCGTTCGACATCGAGGGCCTCGTCGCACGCAAGCTCGGCGAGCGCATCGCGCGACAGCAGGCCACCGACTGGGTCACCGGTACCGCTGGCGGCGCCGAGCCGGAGGGCATCACCAACCCGACGGCGGATCACACGTTCGCCACCGGGTCGACGACCACGGTCACCAAGGATGACCTTCTCGACCTGCTGCACACCCTCGACCCGGACTACCGGCAGGGCGCCAAGTGGCTGTTCAACGACAACACCCTCAAGGTCGTGCGCAAGCTGGAGGACTCCAACGGGCGCCCGCTGTTGCAGGGCGTCACCGAGGGGCTGGAGTCGATGGGCGGCCTCACGCTGCTGAACCACCCCGTTCGAATCGACCAGGCCGTGCCCGACATGGCCGCTTCGGCGAAGTCGATCGTCTTTGGTGAGCTGCGCGAGTCCTACGTGATCCGCCGGGTGCGCGACATCCAGCTCGTCGTGAACCCGTGGACGCGGGCGAACGAGGGCCAGGTCGAGTACACCGCGTGGGCCAGGGCCGACGGCGCGATCCAGAACGACAACTCGTTCGTGATCGGCGCCAACTCGGCGACGTGACGGCGATGCAGTCGACAGTGCAGCTCGTCAGGCGCAAGGCGTGGCTCGAAGCTCAGCACAAGAAGGTGTGTGCCGAGCTTCGGGCGCGCGGCGTCGACGTCGACGAGCCGAAGGCGAACCCGACGTCGACACCGCCCACCAAGCCGCGAGCCAAGCGGACGAAGAAGAAGACAACGAACGACTGATCGCGAAGGGAGGCAGCGGTGGCCTGGGCTCCGGACTACGTCACGGATACGCAGCTCAAATCGTTCGTGCGCATCGACGACACGGACGACGACGCCGAGATCGCGTTCGCCATCACCGCTGCCTCCCGCGCGATCGACCGTTCCACCAACCGCCAGTTCGGGCAGGCGGATACCGCGGTCGAACGGTTCTACACCGCCGAATGGGACTGCGACCGTGGCCGGTGGGTCATCGAGATCGACGACCTGATGACCACGACGGGCCTGCTGATCGACTACGACGTCGACGACGACGAGACCTACTCGGCGTCGATCGACGACTACCGTCTCCAGCCGGTCAACGCGGCCGCCGAGTCGCGGCCGTGGACGCGGATCGTGGTCCACCCCAACTCGACGAACAAGCCGAGCACGGGGGAGAACCGAACGCGGGTGACCGCACAGTTCGGCTGGACGTCGGTACCAACCACGATCAAGCAAGCCTGCCTGCTGCAAGCTTCGCGGTTCCTCGCGCGGCGTGAGGCACCGTTCGGAGTGGCGGGCTCGCCGGATCTCGGTTCCGAGGTGCGGCTACTAGCGAAGCTCGACCCCGACGTCGCGGTCATGGTCGGGCCGTACCGGCGATGGTGGGCGGCCGCATGAGTGACGAACTGTTGTACCGCATCACGGTCGGGACCCTCGTCCTCGCGGCGGCGGCCGCGCTCGTCTGCATCGGTCTGTACCTCGGGGGTATCCGATGATCCTGAACGACGTGATGGACGAGGTCGGCGCGCAGCTCGACACGATCACCGGGCTGCGGGTGTGGGACTACCCACCAAACAAGATCACGCCACCGGCCGCGATCGTCGCTTACCCCGACTCGATCGGGTTCGACGAGACCTACGGGCGCGGCTCGGATCGGATCACGCTGCCGGTGTTGGTCGTCGTCGGCAAGGTCTCCGACCGCGCCAGCCGTAAAGATCTGGCGGTCTACTGCGACGGCGCGGGCACCTCGTCGATCAAGGCCGTGCTCGAAGCGGGCAGCTACACGGCGTTCGACACGATCCGGGTCACATCCATCGACTTCGACGTCGTGACGATCTCGGGCGTCGACTACGCGGCGGCGTTGTTCGACGTCGACATCTTCGGACAAGGGAGCTGACATGGCCTTCGTACACGGCAAAGACACCCACATCGAGCTGGACAGCAACGACCTGTCGGCCTACGTCAATCAGTCGGAGCTGACGCGCAACGCCGACAGTCACGACGTGACGACCTACGGCAAGGACGCGCACGACTTCGAGGGCGGGCTCAAGAACGGCACCGCCACGATGTCGGGCATCTACGACGACACCGCCTCGACCGGGCCGCGCGCGGTGATCGAGCCGCTCGTCGGCACGAAGGTAACGCTGATCCGCCAGCCCGAGGGCACCGGATCGGGCAAGCCGCAAGACAGCGTCACGGTGCTCGTGCAGAACTACGTGGAGACGAACCCGGTGGCGGACATGGTGACGTGGTCGTGCGAGATGCAGCTGTCCAGCGTCATCGACACCACCGCGCAGGTATAGGAGGCCATTGTGGACAAGGACAAGCTCATCGGGCCACGGCACAACACCGCCACGGGGCTACCGGAGGACGACGTCGAGATCGAGGGTGTCGGGACCGTGCGGGTGCGCGGGCTCTCGCGCGCCGAGACGTTCAAGGTGCAGCAGATCAAGGGCACCGAGGCCGCCGAACAGCGCATCCTCGCGTGGGGATTGATCGACCCGGAGCTGACGGAGAACGAGGTGCGCCAGTGGCAGGCCAACTCCCCGGCGGGGGAGATGGAGCCGGTGGCGGACAAGATCCGCGAGCTGTCAGGGCTGACCAAGGGCGCCGACAAGGAGGCATACAAAAGCGTTCGAGACGAACCCGACGAGTGAGTTCGAGTTCTACCTCGCCACCCAGCTGTCTATGACGGTCGGCGAGCTGCGGGAGCGGATGGGCAGCGATGAGTTCATGCGCTGGAACGTCTACTACGCCCGTAAGGCGCAGCGCGACGAGTTGGAGCGATTGAGGCAGGGAGGCACGCATGGTCGCTGATCCGATCAGTGTCACCGGGCTGCGGAAGTTCTCCCGTGACCTCAAGAAGATCGACAATGATCTACCGAAGGCGCTGCGGGTGGCGCTGAACGAGGCCGCCGACGTCGTGGTGGATCACGCGCGTCCGGACGTGCCGCGTCGGTCTGGGCGGGCGCAGCGCAGCATCAAGGCGAAGTCGACCCGCACCGCTGTCCGGGTGTCCGGTGGCGGCTCACGCGCGCCGTACTATCCGTGGCTCGACTTCGGCGGCCGGGTCGGCAAGGACCGTTCGATCCGGCGTCCGTTCCTGAAGGACGGCCGCTACATCTACCGCGCCTACTTCGACGCGAGCACACGCGACCGCTTCACCGAGGTGCTGGAGAAGTCGCTAGTCAAGGTCGCCGAATCCGCCGGGGTGGAGGTGGAGTAGATGGCTGGCAAGAAGAATCAGGTCACCCTCACCTTCGCCGGGGATAGCTCGGATCTGGAGAAGGCGTTCGGCCGTGTCGGCGAGTCGGCGCAAGAGATGTCCGGCGAGGTCGACTCCGCCTCGACGAAGGTGCGCGGCGCTGGTGAGAGGTTCGACCGGGCTGGGGAAGCTGCGGACGCCCTCGACACCAAAGCGATGGGGTTTCGCGACACCATGACCGGTGTCCAGGACACCATGACCGGTGTCGGCGAGATCGCCCGCGGGAACCTGTTCGAGGGGTTCTTCACGCTCGGCATGGGCGTCGGCGACCTGGCAAGCGGGTTCGTCAACTTCCTGATCCCGTCCATGCAGGGCTTCGTGAAGTCCGCGGCCGCTTCAGCGGCGGCAACGGTGCGAGACACTGCCGCGAAGGCGAAGAACCGGGTCGTGTCCATTGCCAGCGCCGCAGCTACAAAGGGGATGACGGCCGCGCAGTGGGCGTTGAATGCGGCGATGCGCGCTAACCCCATCGGGATCGTGATCACCATTCTCGCCGCGCTCGGCGCCGCGATCGTGATCGCCTGGAAGAAGTCCGAGACGTTCCGCAACATCGTGCGCGGAGCGATGAAGGGGATCCGCGTCGCGTTCGGCTGGGTGCTCGACCGCGGCCGCGACGTGCTCAACTGGTTCAAGGATCTGCCCGGCAACATCGGCCGGTTCCTGTCCGGCGTCGCCGACACCATCTCCGCCCCGTTCCGGTGGGCGTTCGACGGCATCCGCAACCTGTGGAACAGCACCGTCGGCGGCAAGGGGTTCACTGTGCCGTCGTGGGTGCCCGGCATCGGCGGCAACGAGTTTCGCATCCCCACGCTGCATCAGGGTGGCATCGTGCCCGGCTCACCGGGCTCGGAGACGCTGGCGCTGCTGCAAGCTGGAGAGCGCGTCTCTCCCGCCTCACAGCAGCCTAAGACGGTGGCGCTCACGTCGGACGGCTCAGCGCTGTCCGACCTGATCGTCGGCATCCTCCGGGAAGTCGTGCGCGCCGAGGGTGGCGACGTCCAGTTCGTGATCGGCCAGGGGTAGCCCATGGTCAACGACGTGCGCACCGAACTGTTCTACGACGACGCGTGGAACGCGATCACCACCGATGTGCGGCAGAACCCGCCGATCACGATTAACTGGGGGCGGAAGAACGAGGCCGCCAAGGTATCCCCGTCGAAGTGCACGCTGACGCTGGAGAATAAGGACGGCACCTACTCGACCCGTCACCCGCTCAGCCCGCTGTACGGCAAGCTTCAACGCAACACGCCGGTGCGGGTGCGGCTGGGCTCGAAAGACGTGGCGCTCGCTCCCCTGCCGGGGATAGATGGCTCTTACCTCTCTGCTCCTGATACCGCGTCGCTGGACATCACCGGCGATATTGACATCCGGATGGACATCGAACCGGATACCTGGCGGCCAGATGTGCGGATGCATCTCGCCGCTAAGTGGCGTTTCGTTGACGATGCTCAACGTTCGTGGGAGCTGCACGTCACGCCGTCCGGCGCGCTAGAACTGCTGTGGACTGAGGACGGTAACAACAGCACCGGAACGACGGTCACGTCGACGGCGGCTATTGCCGAGGACGCCGGGCGGGTCCCGTTTCGGATCACGCTCGATGTGGACAACGGCGCGAGTGGGAATGACGTCAAGTTCTACACCGCCGACACGTTCGCCGATCTCGGCGGCGGGGCATCCGAGACACAGCTCGGCGCTACGGTCACCAACAGCGGCACGACATCGATCCACTCCGGCACGGCCGATCTGACCTTTGGTGCTGTTCACGATGGCGGGCTTTTCGATGGTGCCGACGGCGCACTCGGGGCTACCGTCCACGCCTTCGAACTGCGCGACGGTATCGCGGGGACGCTGGTAGCCGATCTGGACGTCTCCACCGCTGACGCTGGCGACACGACATTCACCGACACGCAAGGGAACGTGTGGAGCTTGAACGGCGTTGCCGCGCTCACCGACACGTCGGTGAGGTTCGCTGGCGAGGTAGCTAAATGGCCGCCTAAGTGGGACCTTTCAGGCGCGGACGTGCGAGTGCCGATTGAGGCGGCTGGAATGCTGCGCAGGCTCGGGCAGGGCGAGAAGCCCCTGAACAGTAGCTTGTTTCGTGACTTGTCGAACAAAGACAACGTTCCACTGTATTGGCCGTTAGAGACCGGTAGCGATACGACGATTTTCCCTGCCGCCACAGGTGGCGGCAATCTGCGTATTTTTGGTGACGTCAGCCCTGGCGCTTTCAGCGACCTAGACGCTTCGGACGCCCTCCCGACGTTTAACGCCGGTAGTGTCCGCGGCAGTGTCGACACATACTCACCAGAGCTTGATCAGCGTCTCATGGCGGTTATCTCGGTGCCAGAAAACGGCGTATCGGCTGACGGTCATTTACTAGAAGCGGTCACTAACGGGTCCGCGCACCAGTGGATTATCAGCATCAGTACTAGTGGTTCCCTGAGGCTTAGAGTGTGGGACGGGGACGGCGCTAGTCTGCACGACTCCGGGTTCGTTTCGTTCGAACTGAACGGAAAGTCGGGCCTGCTGTGGCTTAGCTGGGAAACGAACGGGTCCGATATTGACTGGTCTGTCGGTTTCCTTGAAGTCGGCGAGGATGTCGCCGGGTTTATCGATGGCACGCTCACCGGTGAGGACTACGACCGGTTGACGTGGCTGCGGGCTGGTACGTACACCAACGATCTAGGCGGCTTAGCTATTGGTCATCTGAGCTTGCTCAACGGCAACATTCACGGCGCGTTCTGGGACACCGCCAGTTCTAGCCTGCGCGCCTGGTCTGGCGAGACCGCCGGAGACCGCATCGTGCGGCTCTGCGGTGAGGAGGGCATCCCGCTTCGTGTGATCGGCGACATGTCCGACACCGCAGCGATGGGGCCTCAGCGGATCGACACGCTGCTGAACCTGCTCGACGAGGCCGCGAAGGTCGACATGGGCATACTCGTCGACGATCGCGATGCGATCCGGTTGCTGTACCGGGCGCGGAGCGATCTCTACAACCAGGATGTCGCGCTGTCGCTCGACTACGCGGGTGGCGAGGTCGCCTCGACCCTTGAACCGGTACCGGATGATCAGCTCACCCGTAACGACGTCACCGTGAAGCGGCCAAAGGGTGGATCGTATCGAGCGGTGCTGGCCACCGGGCCGATGTCGGTAGCCGCCGTGGGCCTCTACGACACCGCCCCCGAGATCAACGTCGCCAGCGACAACCAGCTCGCCGACCAGGCGCACTGGCGGCTGCACCTCGGCACCGTCGACGAGCCGCGCTACCCGCAGATCGTGGCCGACCTGACCGCCACCCCGTCCAAGGTGGACGCTGCGACCTCAGTGTTCGTGGGTGACCGGGTGCAGGTCACGAACCCGCCGTCATGGGAGCCGCCCGACACGATCGACCAGCTCGCGCAGGGAGGCACCGAGAAGCTCACCCCGCACCGGCACACGATCGGGCTCAACTGCTCGCCCGCTTCACCGTGGTCCGTCGTGGTCGTCGGTACCACCAAAGTGGATACGGCCGGGTCTGAGCTGGACGCGGATATCAGCGACTCGGCGACGTCGATGGACGTGCGCACGACCGTGGGCGAGGACTGGACCACCGACGCCGCACAGTTCCCCCTCGACGTCGAGCTCGGCGGCGAGGAGATGACCATATCCGGCATCGGCGCGGCCACCGGCGGGGTGCAGACGTTCACCATCTCCGCGCGCGGCGTCAACGGCATCACCAAGTCGCACTCAGCGGGCGACGCGGTGCGCATCGCGAAGAAGCACCGAGCGGTCGTGCGGCTATAGGAGGGTAACCATGACGGTCAAAGCTGGGACTACGCTCACCGCGGCGCACCTGTCGCACACCACGCAAGGCGTCCAGCTAACCAACGACAGCGCGGCGGCCACCAGCACTTGGGAGCAGTGGGGCACCGAGACCATCACGATCAGCGACCCCGGTATCGCCGTGGAGGTGTCCGCGGGCCTTACTGGCCGGTTCCGCAACGTGGTGGATCTCAATAGCGGAGCGAGGTCGCGGGTAGGAATCAGCCTCGACGGTGGATCGTCATTCACCTACGGGAACGCGCCATGGGGCGAGGTTGGCACGGACGTCCCCGAGTTCGCGATCGCCGCCGCAAGCCACACCGTCGACGGCACACCTTCCGGCGACATCGTCATCCGCGCTGAGTTCCGGGTGCTGTCCACCGACACGGACGTCCGCGACGGCATGATCCAAGCAACCATGATCCCGGCAGGGTGAGGGGAGACCCATGTCCGAGCAACTGATCCTCGGTCTGATCGGCCTCGTCGGCGGCACCGGCCTAGAGCGTGTCTCCCGATTCATCGGGCGAGCATGACGGTGGCGGCGAGGAGTACGCCGCCGAAGTAGGTCCGCGCGTACTTGTCGTAGCGGGTCGCGATTCCGCGCCACTGCTTGAACCGGCCGAAACCGCGCTCGACGGTGTTGCGCTGCTTGTAGAGCTCGGGGTCGAAACCCGGTGGCCGACCACCGGCGGACCCCTTGTCCTTACGGCGTTTGGCCTGGTCGGAGCGCTCGGGGATGGTGTGCCGGAGGCGTCGCCGCCGCAGTTCGCGGCGAGTCGACGGGTGTGAGTAGGCCTTGTCCGCCAGCAGGCGATCCGGCCGGTGCCCGGTCGCGGCCAGGGCCTCGAGCAACGGCGCCAGGCGCGGATTGTCCCCGGCTTGCCCGGCGGACAGCAGCATGGCCACCGGGCGGACACCGGAGGTGACCAGGGCGTGGACCTTGGTGGTCAATCCGCCGCGCGAACGACCGATCGCGTGGTCGTCCGGCTCGGAAATCTTGTCATTCGACCTGGCCCCCTGTGTGGTCCGCGGAGGGCGCGCCGGCGGCATGCTGGTGCGCCCGCACGACGGTGGAGTCCACCGACAGCAACCAGTCCAGCTTGCCCGTATCGGCGTGGTCGGACAGCACATGCTCGAAGATCCGCTCGTACGTGCCGTCGCTTGACCAGCGGCGATGCCGCTTCCACAAGGTCTGCCAGGGGCCGAACTCAGCGGGCACATCACGCCACGGCGATCCGGTGCGAAAGCGCCACGCGATCGCTTCCAGCACCTGACGGTGATCACGCCAGCGCGCACCACGCCGCCCAACATCAGACGGCAACACCGGCTCGATCGACTCCCACAACTCGTCCGTGATCACACCAGTTCTGATCATTCACCGATCATCAGCGAACCACCGGCCGATATTCGGGAGACACGCCCTAGTCGGCGCTTGGGTCGAGCTGATCCGCACCCGCCGCGCCGTCGGCTCGAACGGCGGTTCATCGCTGCACGACGGCCTCGGCGAGGTCAAGCGGGACGTGCGCGCGATCCGCACGACCCAAACCGAGCAGGGCGAACGCATCGCCCGCCTCGAGGCGAAAGCAGGAGGCTGACATGGGCTACTACCTGCTGGACAACCCGAACCCGCACGGGCCGCACTACTACGAAACCCGCCGGAAACCGCTGCGGGTGGTCGTCATCCACATCACCGCTTCGGTCGAGGACCAGGACATGCGCGGCGGCGACGAGTCCGCCGAGCAGACCGCCCGCTACGCGGCGACCACGGAGCGGCAGGTGTCCTGGCATGCCGGTGCGGACTCGGACAGCTGGCTGCCGCTGCTGCCTGCGTCGTACACCGCGTGGCACGTGCACGGCTACAACTCGCTCAGCTGGGGCCTGGAGATCAGCAAGCGCGACGTGAGCTGGTCGGACGAGCCGCCCGCGTGGGTCGAGGCGACACTGACCAACGCGGCCGACGCATGCCGCCCGATCGTCGAGAAGTACGGCATCCCCCTACGCCGGCTCACCCGTGCGCAGGTCGATGCGGGTATGTCCGGCTTCGTGTATCACAGCGATCTCGACCCCGGCCGCCGGTTCGACCCCGGCGACGACTTCCCGATCCGCAGGTTCTTCGAGTTGATGGAGGAGGGCGACATGCCCAGCGCAAAGGAGATTGCGGTCGAGTGCCGCAAGGAGATCATGGGCCACCCGTACCCCGTGTGGATCAAACCCAACGACGACTCACACGACGAGCTGCCGCTGTGGCAGATCATCCAGCAGGCCCGCGCCTACGCGGTATTAAATCACAAGCGCGGGACCGCGCTGCAGCACGCGCTACAGCAGCACGACGCGGGCGAGCTCGACGCCGACGAGCTCATTGAGAAGTTCCGCGAGGTGCTCGCGGACGAGGTGCTCGACGTCGACGTCACGGTCAAGGGAGAGCAGGCATGAAACCCACCCGCAAGGTCACCGGCGCCGGTGTCGGTGGCGCGTTCGCGATCGTGCTCGTCTGGACGCTCGCACAGTTCGGCATCACCATGCCCGCCGAAGTCGGCGCCGCGGCCGCCTCCCTGCTGGCGTTCGGGCTCGGCTGGCTCGTCCGCGAGTAGCTAGCGCCTGTCGCGCAGCGCGGGGTGTTCGACGCCCCAGTTCTCAAGCGCGCTGACGATGAAGTCCGCGCCGATGTGGTTCGCCGCCGCGCGGTTACCGGTCGCGGGTAGGTCGTCGGGGGCTTGCTCGACGACCCGCCCGGACTCGGCGGCTGGGTGCTTCCAGTGGCCGCCGCAGCCGTTCGGGCACGGCCACTCCATGGTGCGCACCGTGCCGTCGGGGCAGGGCTGCTGCCAGGACATCGTTCCGGTGCCCTGGCAGAGCCTGCAGTCGTTACTTGCTGGGGACCTGTCCGAGTCCGCCGCAGGTTGGGCAGGCGGCTCGCTTTCCGTCTGGTCCGGCATCTTGTAGTCCCGATCCGTGGCAGGTTGGGCACTCTTCCATCTTCATCCTGGTGACTCCTCTCCATATTCGCCAGCGGGATAGCGCAATTGGCGGACTCAGTGGTGGCCCTGCGGGGCCGTCCATGGCCTTCCGGATCCGGCCAGGCTTCGGTGGCGGCAATGGCCGTCGAGGTGCTGGCCGCGCCAGCCAGTGCGCCAGGGGAAGCATCACGGCGAGCACCAGCAGCGGCACGACCACGACCCAGATCACGCGGAGCCTCCCCATATCCCACCGACTTGTATTACTTGTCATTACAAGATGACACGGTGGCACGGGGTGTATGGGTGGTCAAGACAAGTTCACTACGATGGACGAATGGTGGATCAGGCGAGCGGCACACCGGCCTACCGGCAAGTGGCGGCCGACCTGCGCGACCGCATCAACCGCGGCGACCTACCCGCCGGAGCGCGCCTGCCCAGCGAGTATGAGCTCGCCGAGCAGCACGGCGTCTCCCGTCCCACGGTCCGCGAGGCCTTCGCGCTGCTGCGCTCCGAGGGGTTGGTGCGCTCCGAACGAGGCCGCGGCTACTTCGTCCGCGACCAGCGCACCGTCCAGCGTCTCGCGCGCAACCGCCTGTCCCGTGCCGCGCGCCAGCGCGACAAGGGCGCGTTCAAGGCCGACGCTGCCGCGGGCGGCTGAACCCCGAGCACCGAGGTGCGGGTCTACTTCGAGCGTGCCGATGCCGTCACAGCCAGCGCGCTCGACATCGACGAAGGCACCGAGGTGTGCGTGCGCGACCGCGTCATGAGCGCCGACGGCATCCCCGTCCAGCTCGCCGCCTCCCGCCTGCCGCGAGAGATCACCCGCGACACCACCATCGAAGAGACCGACACCGGGCCTGGTGGGCTGTACTCACGACTGGAGGACGCTGGGCACACGCTCGACCACTTCGTCGAGCGTGTCTCGGCGCGCTTGGCCACCCACGACGAGCAGGCCAAGCTGCAGCTTCCCGAAGGCACTCCGGTCATCCTCGTCACCCGCATCGCCTACAACACCGACGGCCGCGCGCTGGAGGTGAACGCGATGACCATGTCTGCCGACCGCTACGAGCTGGTCTACGAGTTGCCCGCCGGCTGAACCGGCGATCACCCGCCTGCCTGATCGCACAGGTCCTTGTACGCCTCGGCCAGCACGGCATCGACGGTGCCCGGTGCCCAGTCCCGGCCGCAGCCGAGCAGGGCTCGGGTCTGCGCGTCCTCGCGGGACAGCTCGGGCGCACCTTCGGGCGCGTTCTCCAGGTACACCTCGTAGGGATCGGCCTGCGCCTCCGACGTGGCAGGCGCGGGCGTCTGGCTGGTCGCGGGAGGCTCAGGGGCGTCCCCGGAGCAGCCGGACGCAAAGACGAGGGTCGCGGCACACAGGACGGTCAGTAGCTTGATCATGGTGTTCTCCTTCTTCGGTAGTGCCCTCACCTGAGGGTCGATTTTTGAAACTCGTCAGTCGGCCTGCTGGACGTCGACCACCTCCTGCCCGGTGTAGTGGTGGTAGGTCACCGCGGTCACCGACATCACCACGCCAGCCAGCAGCGCCGCGCACAGCGAGTACAGGAGACGCCGGGCGAACCAGTGCGCCGTCGAGCCGTAGCGGATCACGACTGCCGCCTCTTGGCCAGCAGCGCGTCCACACGCTCGCCGACCGCGTCGTCGTACCGACGGGCCTCGGTGATGATCTGCGAGCGCACCTGGTGCAGCTCACGCAGCATCGCGTCGATCGACTCGACCGCGGTCGTGGCGGCACGGCGAGCGCCGCCACCGTCCGGGGTGTCGAGGTCACGCGCCGACCAGTGGGCGTGCGCGACCGACAGATCCTCGGCGTGATCGAGGATGCGTGCGATGGGATCGTGGGTGGACATGGGTTCTCCTCAGAGCTGGAGGTTGATCAGGGGCATCACTTCCTTCCGGTTGAGGTGGCGGGCTGCGGCCCGCGTGTTCCGTCTCTGTTCCGTGAGACAGTCGGATAAGGCCGTCGACGACCAACGACAGCCAACGTAAAACGTGCAGGTAGAGCGGTGAATCAGGCGAATAAGGCCAGGCAGCGGCTAGTAGGGTCGAAGATCCTGGACATCTTCGAGGGCACGCAACAGATCCAGCAGCTCATCATCGCCCGCCGGTTGCTTGGCAAGAGCAGTAGCGAGCTGAAGTGACGGACTGACAACCCACGACATTCTCGGCCCCGGAGGTCCACCAGGATCCCCGGGGCCGAGATGTGTCTTGACCAGCGGCCGCGATCTTGTCGCGACACCAGGAAACCCCGGGACTTTCCCACCACCCGCGTGGGCGAGTAACCCACTGGCATGAAGTTTCCAAACTCGCCCACGCCACCGTCCATGTCTGCTACGTTCACCGAAACCGCGACAGGAGGGCGCGGTAATTCTGGAGGGAAGCATGACATTGCTTAAATTGTTCCGTGGTTTCGTCGCCACGATCGTGAGCGTCTCGGTGGTGGCTGCCACGTTGCTGTTCGTCCCCACCGCCGCACACGCGGATCCGGTGGCCTGCCAACCCAACTCCACCTGGACGGTCGTCAAATCACCGGGCAGGCACAAGGTTATTACGCATGCCTCGATGCGGGAGAACTTCACCGGGAGCAAGATCACCCGAACAATCCATACCCACCACCGTCAGACTGTGGCTGCCCGGGTGAGGGGTGCGGCATCTCTGTCGGCCGCGACTCGGGGCAAAATCTTCAAGGTTTTCCGCGCCAAGGCGAGAAGCAAGTTCAATGTGGCAGTCAAAGCGCGTGGTTCTCGCACCACCAGTCGTTCGGTTTCGGTCACGCACACCATGCGGCCAGGTGACCGTTACGTGTTTTTCAAAGGTGTGTACAAGGTTCGCTCGCGGTGGGACCTTCGGCAGTGCAACAGCCGAGGAACCGGATCCACGGTCGTGAAATCGGGTAAGGCGCTCTCGTATGTCCTCGGAACTCGAGGTGGCGTGGGGTGCAAGAAGAATCCGCCTAAGCGCGCAATGGCGCACAAGGCGAAACGCGTGTACTGCTAGCTAGTGGCGGCACGGCGAGGTGCGGGTGGATACGTTTCCGCCATGCGCCTCGCCGTGTCGCGCTCGCCGGAAACCAGCGGTGGGAATTCCCACCACAAGGGCGATGTAATACTTTAGCCGTCTCGATCACGGCGCGCCACGATCGAGATGGCGCAGGCAGTACTGGCGTCGTGCCTCGTTGGCGTCCGGTGTGGTCCGGGTGGCCGCCAGGATCGCGTACGCGGCGGTCTCGGCCGACGCTTCGATCTCGGCCAGCTTTGCCTGATACAGCGGTCCGCCGACGCCACCGGCCGCGCGAGCGTGCCGCAACTGCTCGGCGTTACGCCATGCTTCCTCTCGCCATGAGGAGATGAGCAGGTACAGGCTCTTTGGGTCGACCACCATGCCCAGCAGTTCGTTGCCGTCGTTCAGTGACGGGTCGTAGCGCGCGGCGAGGCGGTCGGTCATCAACTCGGCATTCTCTTGCAGAACGTCGCTGATGCGGTCGTGATCGGAGCGTCCGGACGCTTCGGGCATCGGCCCGTCCCCCCGCAGCACGCCTTCGGTCTGCTCGATCGCACGGATCGCGTTGTCCCGGCGGATGTGCGCGTTGAGTTGTAACAGCAGGTCACCCGTCGCCGTCACGGACTCGTCCTCGGCCGCCCGCAGCGCGATCGCCCACGACGGCGAGACCTCGTCTCGGTTGCCGCTGTGCCATGCCGCGTACTGGTCGAGATACTCCTGCGCGTAGTTGCGCACTTCGTGGTTGATCCGGTCCGGCCGGTCGTAGGTGCCGCGCACCGCCAGCGGATCGATACGCTCCAGGTCGTCGAAATACTCCGGATCGGTCGCTGATTCGAGGTAGCCGCGCGTGATGGTCAGGTACGCGTCGGCGAACACCGCGTCATGGTCGCAACCCAGCGTCGCGGTGTGATGCCGCAGCACAGTTTCCAGGTGCTTGACGCAGGACAATCTGCCTTCGACGCACACGGGATCGACAGCGGGCAGGTACGGCACGGTGTAGTCCGGTGGAAGCGGTGGCGAGCCGGGCAGCGGCCACTGCACCGGCGGGTCGGCACTGGCCTGCGCCGTGGACAGGAACAACGACACCAACGCGACAGAAACGGCAATGCGGAACTTGCCGGGCATATGAGACTCCTCGACACCGAACACCCATCCGATGCCTAGTGAACGAGCCAGGCAAGGCCGCGGTACGGCTCGGGGCGCGCCGTAGCGTGACCACGATCGCGGGCGGACACTGACGAATCCCCGGTCAATCACCCGCTTATCGGCAGTCTCCGACCTCGGCGATTCCGTCGGCTATAGTGGCCGTTCTTGTCGTTGGACACGAGGGGGAAACGATGACTTTCGTACTCATACCGGGAGCGGGTGGCCAGGCGTGGTACTTCCACCGCCTCGTTCCGGAGCTCCAGGCGCGAGGCCACGATGCGGTCGCCGTCGACCTGCCCGCTGAGGACAACTCCGCCGGGCTTGTCGAATACGCCGACGTCGTCGTCGACGCGATCGATGACCGCACGAACATCACCCTGGTGGCACAGTCGCTCGGCGGGTTCACGGCACCGCTGGTGTGCGAACGCGCCCACGTCACCCTGCTCGTGATGCTCAACGCCATGACCCCGCTGCCAGGCGAGGCACCGGACACTTGGTGGGAAGCGACCGGTCATGCCGAGGCCAGGGCGGAACACGCCACCCGCGAGGGACGCGATCCTGGCTTCGACCCGATGGCGGACTTCTTCCACGACGTGCCGCAAGACGTGATCAACGCCGCGATGGCACGCGGCGAGCCCGACCAGTCGATGACGCCGATGCGCAACCCGTGGCCGCTGGACCACTGGCCCGAGGTTCCAACCCGCTTTCTGCAAGGCCGCGACGACCGCTTCTTCCCGCTGGAGTTCCAACGCCGCGTCGTCAAGGAACGGCTCGCCCTCGACGTCGACGAGATGCCAGGCGGCCACCTCGTCGCGCTGAGCAGGCCCGCGGAACTCGCCGCACGGCTGGTTGCCTACCGGATCGCGGTCGCTCGGTAGCGGAGGCCATGCGCCTGGCGATGTCGACAGATGGCCACGACACATGGCCACGGTCACCTGTCGACACGGGAACGCGGACGCCGATCAGCCGCTGAACATGTCACTCATCCGCTTGGCCATCTCGTCCTCGGAGACGTCCTCGATGTGACTGGCGATGTGCCAGACATGACCGAACGGATCGGTGACCATGCCGACCCGGTCGCCATAGAACTCGTCCTTGATCGGCCCTCCCTGGGTGGCGCCCTTGCTGACGGCCTTCGCCACGGTGGCGTCGACGTCGGAGACGTAGACCATCAACGTCACCGCGGTACCGCCGAGCGACGCCGGGCTCGTGTTGCCGAACTCTGGGTTCTCGTCGGCGAGCATGATGACCGAGTCACCGAGCTGCAGTTCGGCGTGCGCGATGGAGCCGTCCGGCATCGTGAAGCGATCACCACGCTGGGTCGCACCGAAGACGTCGATGTAGAAGTCCATCGCGTCGGCGGCACCCCGCACGGTCAGGTGCGGCATCATCCGGGGGTAGTTGTCGGGAATGGGATTGGGCATAGAACTCACGCCTTTCACGATCTGCGCTATGGATGGATCCCGAGAGCCCCCGCCGGCGTCTCCCCTGTCGAGCGGCTCTCGTGTGGCGAGCGTAATCCGGGGCACCGACAAAAACCGTCCATCCGCTCTGTTGCTCCGGACGTTCACGGACCGCGAGACTGGTTTTCCAGAGTCATGAACGAAGGAGCGCACATGACCTCGGTCTCCGCGCGGCCCGGCGAGCTCGCCCGCGTCGCGGCACCCGACGAAGGTATCTCGGTCGACGAGCTCAAGCTCGCGGCGCGCAACCATGGCATGCCGCTGGAGGCGCTGCGCTACGACGTCACACCACCCGGGCTGCACTACCTCCTCGTGCACTACGACATTCCATACGTGGACCCGACGTCCTGGCGGCTGCCGATCACCGGGGCCGTGGAGCACCCTCTCGAGCTTGACCTCGCGGCGTTGCGAACCCGTCCGCGCGTCACACACACGGTTACGCTCGAGTGCGCGGGCAACGGGCGTGCCCGATTCCTGCCACGCCCGGTCAGCCAGCCATGGCTCGATGAGGCGGTTGGCACGGCGGAGTGGACCGGCACTCCCCTCGCACCCATCCTCGCCGAGGCGGGCCTCGCGCCGGACGCCGTCGACGTCGTGTTCACCGGACACGACCATGGCACCGAACGCGGCGTCGAGCAGGACTACGCGCGGTCACTTTCGGTCCCGGACGTCATGGACGAGGACGTCCTCCTGGTGTACGAGATGAACGGCGCGCCACTGCCACCGCAGCATGGCGCGCCCGTGCGGTTGATCGCGCCGGGTTGGTATGGGATGGCGCACGTCAAGTGGCTCCGCGACATCGAGGTGGTGCGCGAGCCGTTCACCGGATTCCAGAACGCGACCGCGTATCGGCTCAAGCAGGATGCGGATGATCCGGGCGAACCGGTCACCCGCATCCGACCAAAGGCGCTGATGGTGCCACCCGGGTTCCCGGACTTCCAGACACGCAGACGCATCGTGGACACGGGCGACGTACCGCTCTTTGGGCGCGCGTGGAGCGGCACCGGCACGGTCGTGCGAGTGGAGATCAGCACCGACGGTGGCACGAGCTGGCGCGAGGCCGAGCTCGGACCACAGCCCGGACCGTACGCCTGGCGGTCATGGAGGCTCACCTGGCAAGCCAGCGCGCCGGGTGACTACGAGCTGTGCGTGCGCGCCACCGATGAGCGTGGCGAGGCGCAGCCTGTCGACCAGCCATGGAACCGGCAGGGCATGGCCAACAACATGGCGCAGCGCGTCGACGTCACCGTGCGGTGATCAGCTCCGCCGAGGTTCCACGCCTTCGTACCGGCCCGCGATGAGGTCCAACGTCCGTGCCATGGCGCTGCGGAGGACGTCTTTTCGCGCCTCGACGTCGGTTTCGTCGTACTCCGCGACCAGGAAGACGTGCAGGTCGACTTCGAGCGCGTTCCAGCCGCGCGCGGTCATGCGCGCGTTCGCGCCCCTCGTGTCGGGGTGCACGAACGTCATGATGAGCACGAGGGCCGCGGCGACGAGGATCGCGGCGAGCGCATACCCGTCGTCGATCCTGGCGCTCACGACAACCCCCGCCGCGCCCAGCGCGAGCACGGACGCCGCGATGCCCAGCAGCATGTGCGTCGTCGCCCAGAACCGCGACGACCGCTGCGAGCGTTTCGCCCGCCGCGATGCCTGGTCGCGCAGGTCGTCCAGTTCCGTTCTGATGGAGTCGACGAGCCCTCGGGCCTCAGTCGCACGCTCGTCGGTGTCTCGCTCGGCCGACGTGGCGTCCTGCTTCGCCGACGTCTTAGGCTCCGCCGTCTCTCGATCCGCTGGCCTCTCGTCAGCGTTGGCCGACTCGGCGTCTGGTGACGCCTTCTCGGGCGTGGTGTCGCCGGACGTCGTGTCGTCGTTGGTCATGGTTGCCTCCGGGTTCCGGGAATGCGGGGCACGGTAACGCAAAACTCGCATTCCCGGAACTCGGAACTCGGAACTCGCGATCCGGACCGCGGGACTCGCGGCGCCCCGGCGTGTCAGAGGCCGAGTTCGCGGGCGATCAGCATCCGCTGAACCTCGCTGGTCCCCTCGCCGACCTCGAGAATCTTGGCGTCACGGTAGAACCGGCCAACCGGGTACTCGTTCATGAAGCCGTAGCCACCGAAGATCTGCGTCGCCTCTCGCGCGTTGTCCATCGCGGCGTTGGACGACGTCAGCTTCGCGATCGCCGCTTCCTTCTTGAACGGCTCCCCACGCAGCATCTTCGACGCCGCCGCGTAGTACGCCAGCCGCGCGTTGTGGGTTCGCATCTCCATGTCGGCGAGCTTGAACTGGATCGCCTGGTACGACCCGATCGTGCTGCCGAACGCCTCTCGTTCGTTGACATAGCGCAGGCACTCGTCGACACAGCCTTGCGCCAACCCCACCGACAGCGCGGCGATCGCGACCCTTCCTTCGTCCAAAATGGACAGGAACTGCGCGTACCCGCGACCGCGCTGGCCGACCAGGTTCTCCTGGGGCACGCGGACGTCGTCGAAGGACAACCCGTGCGTGTCGGAAGCGTTCCAGCCGACCTTTGAGTACTTCTTCTCCACGGTGAATCCCGGCGTGCCGGATGGCACGATGATCGCCGATATCTCCTTGCCGCCACCGTCCTTCTTCCCGGTCACGGCGGTGACGGTGACTAGCGACGTGATGTCGGTGCCGGAGTTGGTGATGAACGACTTGCTACCGTTGATCACCCAGTGGTCGCCGTCCAGCTTCGCGGTGGTCTTGGTCGCCCCCGCATCGGAGCCGCCATCTGGTTCGGTCAGGCCGAACGCGCCGAGTTGCTCACCGCGGCACAGCGCGGGCAGCCATTGCTCCTTCTGCTCCTCGGTACCGAACCGGTAGATCGGCATCGCGCCGAGCGACACACCCGCTTCCAGCGTGATCGCCACTGACGAGTCGACCCGAGCCAACTCTTCCAAAGCGAGACACAAGGCGAAGTAGTCACCGCCCATGCCGTCGTAGGACTCGGGGAACGGCAGGCCAAACAGGCCCATCTCCCCCATCTGCGCGACCAGGCCGTAGGGAAACTCCTCGCGCTCATAGAAGTCGCCGATGATGGGTGCGACCTCTCGCTGCGCGAACTCCTCGACCGTCTTGCGCAGCGTCTCGTACGTGTCGTCCAACCTGAGGTCGATCATGACCCAAGCTCCTTTTCACTGCTCTCGCGCGGGGTCACCACGGCGAGGGTTTCCTCGAGCGCGACTTTCTGACCCGCCTTGACCGCGATCTCACTGACCACGCCGTCGACCGGCGCGGTAATCGTGTGTTCCATCTTCATCGCTTCGACGACGAGCAACGGCTGTCCCGCGCTGACCTCGGCGTCGAGTTCGACCTTGACCGCGAGCACGGTGCCCGGCATAGGGCTGGTGACCGGGCCCGCTTCACCCGTCGCCGCGGCATCGACGTCGAGCAGCGAATGCTCGCCGACAGCCCAGGTGCGGCCACCCTCGGCCAGCCACAGCGTGTCGGTGCGTTCGTCGTGCACGCGGCCGTAGCTGCGACGACGTCCGCCGTAGGTGAGTTCCAGGGTGCCGTGAAGGGCATCTTCCCGGCGCGTGGCGCCAGGAAGATGCCCTTCACGGCACCGCACGAACGCCCGGGCAGCCACCGGCTCGCCGTCGTCGACGGTGACCGTCGCGGCCTCCGGGGTCCCGTCCACCCGCACGGTGACGTCGCGGCCGCCACACGTCAGCCGGAACGCCGTGCCGATGGCGCCACCGAGCCGCCAGCCGGTCGGCACGTCCCAGGGATCGACCCAGCCGCCGTCGGGCTGCATGCCGAGCAGTTCGTCCAGCGCGGCGGCGGCGAACACCTCGTCGGGCACCGGATCAGCGGCCGCTAGCCGCTCCGCGAGCCGGTCGACCATCTGGGTGTCCATCCGGCCCGCGCGGACGTCGTCGTGTGCCAGCAGCGCGCGCAGGAAGGGCACGTTGGTGACGACGCCGAACACGGCCGTGTCCGCCAGTGCCTCGTCCAGTCGCGCCAGGGCCTGCTCGCGGTCGTCGCCGCGTGCGATGACCTTGGCCAGCATCGGGTCGTAGTCGGATCCGACAACGGTGCCGGTTTGCAGGCCAGAGTCGACCCGTACCCACTCGTCGTCCGGCTCCGCGACGCCGAGCACGGTGCCGCCGGTCGGCAGGAACCCTGCTGCCGGGTCCTCGGCGTAGACGCGAGCCTCGATGGCGTGTCCGTCGAGGCGGACGTCGTCCTGGGCGACGCCGAGCCGCTGCCCCGCCGCGACGCGCACCTGCTGTTCCACCAGGTCAAGCCCGGTGACCAGCTCGGTGACGGGATGTTCGACCTGCAGCCGCGTGTTCATCTCCATGAAGAAGAACTCGTCCGGCTGGTCGGCGGAGACGATGAACTCGACCGTGCCCGCGCCCGCGTAGTCGACCGCCTTGGCGGCATTGACCGCGGCGGCACCCATCCGCGCACGGGTGTCGGCGTCGAGCAATGGTGACGGCGCCTCCTCGATGATTTTCTGGTGCCGTCGTTGCAGGCTGCACTCGCGCTCACCCAGGTGGATGGCGTTGCCGTGGGTGTCGGCGAGCACCTGGATCTCGATGTGACGCGGACTGGTGATGAACCGTTCGGCGAGCAACCGATCGTCACCGAACGCCGAGCGCGCGACCCGCTGCGCCGAGGAGATCGCGTCCGCCAACTCCCCCGCTTCGTTGACGACGACCATGCCCTTGCCACCGCCACCGGCGGAGGGCTTCAGCAGGATCGGATAGCCAATATCGTCCGCGGCGGCGGCCAGTTCCTCGGCGGTTCCTGACGCGCCAGGAACCACAGGAACCCCGGCGGCGGACACGGTCCGCTTGGCGCTGATCTTGTCGCCCATGGCGTCGATCGCCTCTGCCGGCGGGCCGATGAACACCACACCGGCGTCGGCGCAGGCACGCGCGAACTTCGCGTTCTCCGACAGGAAGCCGTAGCCAGGGTGCACGGCCTGCGCCCCGGTTCGTTTGACGGCGTCGAGGATGGCCTCGATGGACAGGTAGCTCTCCGCGGCGGCGGCGGGCCCGATCCGCACCGCGATGTCGGCCTCGCGGACGTGCCGCGCGTCGGCGTCGGCGTCGCTGTAGACGGCGACCGCTGTGATCCCCATGCGGCGCAGCGTGCCGATCACCCTGACCGCGATCTCACCTCGATTGGCGACGAGGACTGTCTCGAACACTGCCCCTCACATCCTGAAGACGCCGTAGCTGATGTCGTCCAGTGGCGCGTTGGCCGCCGCCGAGAGCGCGAGCCCGACGACGGTGCGCGTGTCGGCCGGGTCGATGACGCCGTCGTCCCACAGTCGCGCCGTCGAGTAGTACGGGTGGCCCTGGTGCTCGTACTGCTCTCGGATCGGGTTCTTGAACGCCTCTTCGTCCTCGGCGGACCAGGTCTCGCCGCGCCGCTCGATGGCGTCGCGGCGGACCGTGGACAGCACCGACGCGGCCTGCTCGCCGCCCATGACGGAGATGCGCGCGTTCGGCCACATCCACAGGAACCGGGGCGAGTACGCCCGCCCGCACATGGAGTAGTTGCCCGCGCCGAACGATCCGCCGATGATCACGGTCAGCTTCGGCACCCGGGCGCAGGCGACGGCGGTGACCATCTTCGCGCCGTGCTTGGCGATGCCGCCCGCCTCGTAGTCCTTGCCGACCATGAACCCGGTGATGTTCTGCAGGAACAGCAGCGGGATGGACCGCTTGTCGCACAGCTCGATGAAGTGCGCGCCCTTCATCGCGGACTCGCTGAACAGCACGCCATTGTTGGCGATGATCCCGACCGGGTGGCCGTGGATGCGCGCGAACCCGGTCACCAACGTCGTGCCGTACTCGGCCTTGAACTCGGCGAAGCGGCTGCCGTCGGTGATCCGCGCGATGACCTCGCGGACGTCGTAAGGCGTGCGGGAGTCGGTCGGCACGACGCCGTACAGCTCGGTCGGGTCGACGACGGGTTCCTCCACCGGGGCGACGTCCCACGGCCGGGGCGTGCGCGGCCCGAGGGTGGACACGATCGAGCGCACGATGCGTAGCGCGTCGGTGTCGTCCTTCGCGAGGTGGTCGGTGACGCCGGACTGCCTGGCGTGGATGTCGCCACCGCCCAGCTCCTCGTCGGTGACCTCCTCGCCGGTCGCGGCTTTCACCAGCGGCGGGCCGCCGAGGAAGATGGTGCCCTGGTTGCGCACGATGACGGCTTCGTCGCTCATCGCGGGCACGTACGCGCCGCCCGCCGTGCAGGAGCCGAGCACGGCGGCGATCTGCGGGATGCCGCGCGCTGACATCGTGGCCTGGTTGTAGAAGATGCGCCCGAAGTGCTCCCTGTCGGGAAAGACCCCGTCTTGTTCCGGCAGGAACGCGCCCCCGGAGTCGACCAGGTAGATACACGGCAGATTGTTATGCAACGCGACCTCTTGCGCGCGCAGGTGCTTCTTCACCGTGATGGGGTAGTACGTACCACCTTTCACGGTGGCGTCGTTGGCGACGATCACGCACTCACGGCCGGACACCCTGCCGACGCCGGTGATGATCCCGGCGGCGGGCGCCTCGTCGTCGTACATCCCGTTCGCCGCCAGCGGCGAGAGCTCAAGAAACGGCGACCCCGGGTCCAGCAAGGTGTCGACACGATCCCGTGGCAGTAGCTTGCCGCGCTCCACATGCCGGACCCGCGACTTCTCCGGCCCGCCTCGCATCGCCTGCTTGACGCGACCGTTCAGGTCGGCGACGAGCTCGCTGTGTTCGGCGGTATAGCGCTGGAAAGCCTCCGACGCCGGATCGGCGTCGCTTCGCAGCGGCTTGGCGTCCATGCGGCGTTCCCTTACCCCGTTAGTCGTCGTTAACTCGTGCTCCGATGTTAGTATGCGTTAACGCATCCGTCCACCGGGTCCATAGTTTTCGAGGGGAGCAGTTCGCGGTGACTGAGGCAGGCGACACGGACACCGCGTCACGCGCGGTCACCGGCACGCCGTCGCGACGGGACCAGATCCTGGCCGCGGCGGCGGAACTGTTCGCCCATCACGGTTTCCACGGCGTCGGTATCGACGACATCGGCGCCGCCGTCGGTGTCTCTGGTCCCGCACTGTACCGCCATTTCCGCGGCAAGGACGCCATTCTGGGTGAAATGCTGACCTCGATCAGTGAGGACCTGCTTCACGGCGGCATCGCCCGCGCGAAGGAGGCAACCACCGCGACGGAGGCACTCACCGCGCTGGTGCGGTTCCACACTGACTTCGCGCTGGATCACCCCGCACTGATCACGGTGCAGGAGCGCAACCTCGGCAACCTCCGCGACGAGGATCGGCGCCAGGTCCGCACGCTGCAGCGCCGCTACGTCGAGGTGTGGGCCAACATCATCACCGACGCGATGCCCGACGTGCCGCTGCCCAAGGCGCGCTCCAGCGCGCACGCGGTGTTCGGACTCATCAACTCCACGCCGCACACCCGCTACCTCGACAGAGCCGAACTGGCCGACCTCCTCGCCGATATGGCACTGGGAGCACTTCACGCGGCCAGATGATCTCGTGTTTGATAGTGCTCGTGGACGCCGACTTTCCCGGACAAGCCCGACTCGCGGCACAAGCGACACGTGCTCTGAGCGCCGCGCGGCGTGGTGATGACGCCGCGGCGCTGGCCCATGCCAGCGATAATGTGCGTGACCTGATCATGTTGCTGTTCGGCGAGTGCGGCATCCTTGTCTCCGCGCTCGGTGACGGCGGCACCACCCCGGTCAAGGTGCAGGTCTTCGACGACGAGGGCAGCGAGGTCTCCATCGACCAAGCCGACCCTCCGGTGCGCACCGCCGTGCGCACGTTGCTCGCCGAGATGCACGGCAACACCGACGACGCACGTCAACACGTCGCCATCGCGCTCGACAACGCCGAACCGGAGGAGGTGGACAGCCTCGTGCTGCAGGCGCTGCGCTGGACCCTCCGGCTGGCAGGTGAGTGCGTCCACCGCGACATCGACGTCCCGGACTGGATCACCGATGCGCTGGCAGACGACGAACCATGACCTCGCTGGCCAGCGTCGTCAACCGGGTCGGCCCGACCTTGCTGCACGCCGTAGTGCTGCCGGAGGGCAACGGTCAGCGCAACGTCGCTGACGTTGTCATCGCCGAGGCCGGCTCCCACGGCACCTACGGTTCGGCGCTGCGCGCGGGCCTCATGCACGTCAACGCGGGCGATCTCGTCCTCGCGGTCGCCGCGACCACCGTCGATGACGCGGTCGAGCTGGTGACCGAGAGCGCATCGTGCTCGGCGGCGGCGGTGCTGCTCAAGCCTCCACTCGCACGCCGGGCGGCAGTCCGGAAGGCGGCGACCGAGGCCGAGATCGGGCTGATCGAGGTGCACGCCAAGACGTCGTGGGCGCAGCTGGTCTGGCTGCTGCGCACGGTGCTGGACGCCATCGCCGACGAGCGGGAGGCCGTCGACGCACCCGAGGCGGGCTCGGCGGACCTGTTCCGGCTGGCCGACGCGGCGGCGTCCGTGGTCGACGCCCCAGTGACCATCGAGGACACGAACTCGCGCGTGCTGGCCTACTCCGCGCGTCAGGACCTCACCGACCCCGCACGGGTGTCGACGATCATGGGGCGGCGCATTCCGGACGACGTCTTGGCGCGCTTCCGGTCGCGAGGAGTGTTCCGGGAGCTGTCCACCGGCAAGCAGACGATCTTCGTCCCCGCCCAGCAGGACGGCACGCTGCCTCGGCTGATCGTGCCGATCCGGATGGGCGGCGAACTGCTCGGCTCGATGTGGGCGGTGGTGGACGGGCCGGTGTCCGAGGAACGCGCCGCCGCCTTCGCCGACGCCGCGCCCGTCGTCGCGGTACACCTGCTGCGCAGGCGGGCCAGCGCGGACGCGCACCGGCGTGCCACTGCTGAGCTGGTGGCAGGGCTGCTGGACGGCACGGCGAGCCCCCGAAGGGCCATGGCGGAACTGGGGATGACCGCCGCCGCGCACCGGGTGATCGCGGTCGACACCGGTGGCAAGCATCCCGACGACCACCCGCGCGCCGAGGGGTTGCGACTGGCGCTGCTGGAGCGCGTCGGCAAGCGCATCGGCGCGCACGCGCACGGCTGCACCCTCGGTGGCGTGCTGTATCTGGTGGTGCCCGCCGAGCGGGCGGACTGGTCCGAGCTGCGCCAGGTGCTCGCGAAGGAGTCGGCGGCGGCCAAGCGCACCTTCCGGGCGGCGGCGGGCACTCGACGTCCGGTGGCGGAGCTGTCGCAATCGCGCGCTGAGGCGGATGAGGCGCTGGGCCTGCTACGTGCCGAGCTGGTCGAAGGGCCCGTGATCAGCTTCGACGAAGCATGGACAGCGCTGACGCTGCACCGAGTGGCCACGGCGACGGCGGGTGCCGGGGTACTCGACCTCGGGCCGCTGGATGTGCTGCGGGAACAAGACCGCACCGGCAAGACCGCGTACGTCGACACGCTCTACGCCTGGCTACGGCATCCTGGGGACCCGCGCGCGGCGGCGCGCGAGCTGCGCATCCACCCCAACACCCTGCGCTATCGGATGCGCAAGCTGCTGGAGCAATGCGATGTCGACCTCGACGATCCCGACGTCCGGCTCGCGCTGTTGACACAGCTGGTCAGCATGCGCTGGTCGTGAGCGCACGCGAGGCGAATTCCGGCGGGTACACGTTGCTGCCACTGTCGTGGCGCGACTATGGTCCCGGGACAACATTGTCGCGCCAGAACGATGACATTCGATGAGTCTGGGTACACCGTTGAGGTGTTGACAGGCAAAACCATCGGAGGCGCAAAGTGCGTATCGCAGTCCCCCGCGAGATCAAGAAGCATGAGTACCGGGTCGCGGCGACCCCGGCAGGCGTGCACGAGTTGACCGAGCGTGGTCATGACGTGTTCGTCGAGGCTGACGCGGGGGCGGGGTCGGCCATCAGCGACGAGGAGTACCTCGCCGCGGGCGCCAAGGTGCTCTCCAAGGCCGAGGACGTCTGGGCCGAAGGCGAGCTGGTGCTCAAGGTGAAGGAGCCGATCGAGCAAGAGTACTCGCTGCTCCAGCGCGACCAGGTGCTGTTCACCTACCTGCACCTCGCGCCGAACCGCCCGCTGACCGACGCGCTGATCAACGCGGGCACGACGTCGTTCGCGTACGAGACCGTGCAGCTGCCCTCGGGCGCGTTGCCGCTGCTCGCACCGATGTCGGAGGTCGCAGGCAGGCTCGCGCCGCAGGTGGGCTCCTACGCGCTGCTGAAGCCGAGCGGCGGGCGCGGCGTGCTACCCGGCGGCATCCCCGGCGTGCACCCGGCGCGGGTGACGGTGATCGGCGGCGGCGTCGCTGGCATCAACGCCGCGCGGATCGCGCTGGGCATGGGCGCCGACGTCGAAGTGCTGGACACCAACGTCGACAAGCTGCGCCAGATCGACAACGACTTCGGCGGCCGCATCCGCACGTTGACGTCCAACGCACTCACGCTGGAGGAGTCGATCCTGCAGGCCGACATGGTCATCGGCGCGGTGCTGGTCCCGGGCGCGCGGGCGCCGAAGCTCATCTCGAACGCGCAGGTGGCGCGGATGAAGCCGGGCAGCGTGCTTGTCGACATCTCCATCGACCAGGGCGGTTGCTTCGCCGACTCCCGGCCGACCACGCACGACGACCCGACCTACCTGGTGCACGACTCGGTGTTCTACTGCGTCGCCAACATGCCGGGCGCTGTGCCGCGCACCTCGACGTACGGCCTGACCAACGTGACCCTGCCCTACGCGCTCGAGCTGGCGGGCAAGGGCTGGCGCGCCGCCGCGCGCGCGGACGAGCCGCTGGCGCTGGGCCTGACCACGCACCAGGGCGCGCTGGTCAACGAGCCGGTCGCCATCGCGCACGGCATCGAGCACACCCCGCTGGAGTCCGTGCTGGGTTGAGCCTGACGCCAGTCCACCGAAGTTGATCAGCTTCCCCTACCCTACGACCACCAGATCCGGACATAACGGACACGCTGTGGTGCTACGCCAGGGGAAGCTGATCAACAACTGCCTGACGGTACTCCCCAGATGACACGACGTGCCGATAGCGTGACCGGCATGCGGTCATGGTGGGGCTGGGGCACAGTCGATCAGGCAATCAACGACGCCGAGTGCGTGCGGCTCGCGGGCCAGCTCCCCGGCCTGCCGGACACACCGCTGCCGGTACCGGACCCGGCGGACCTCAACCTGCCCGCACCTCGCACACACCCACCAGCCTCGCTCGCGCCGCTGTGTTCCATTACCGCCGCCGACCGCGCTTCGCACGCCTACGGCAAGGCGTACCGGGACGTCGTCCGCGCGCTGCACCGGCAGTTGCCCAACCCACCGGACGTCGTGGCGTACCCGCGGGACGAACGCGACACCGAAGCGCTGATCGACTGGGCGGCGGACACCGGAGTCGCCGTCGTCCCCTACGGCGGCGGCAGCTCCGTCGTCGGCGGCGTGGAGTACCGGGGGGAGCGGCCGTGGTTGTCACTCGATCTGTCCGCAATGGACCAGGTACTCGACGTCGACACGACGAGCAGAGCGATCCGGGTGCAGGCGGGCACACTCGGGCCCGCGTTGGAGGACCAACTCCGCCCGCACGGGCTGACGATGCGGCACTTCCCGCAGAGCTTCGAGTTCTCCTCGGTCGGCGGTTGGCTCGCCACCCGCGCGGGCGGGCACTACGCCACGCTGCACACCCACATCGACGACTTCGTGGAGTCACTGCGGGTCCTGACACCCAGCGGCGTCAGCGAGTCGCTGCGGGTCCCCGCCTCCGGTGCTGGCCCCTCGCCTGACCGGTTCTTCCTCGGTTCGGAAGGCATCCTCGGCGTGATCACCGAGGCGTGGCTGCGGGTGCGGGACCGGCCGGTGCACAAGGCGTCCCGTTCGGTGTCGTTTCCGTCGTTCGCCGACGGCCTCACCGCCATGCGCGCCATCGTCCAATCTGGCCTGTACCCGGCGAACTGCCGCCTGCTCGATGCGGGTGAGGCCGCGCTCAGCGGCGCGAGCACCGACGGTTCAAGCGTGCTCGTGCTCGGCTTCGAGTCGGCGCACTACCCGGTCGCCAGCCAGCTGGACGCCGCCGTCGACCTAGCCCGTCAGCACGGCGGCACCCCAGCCGAACCCAGCGGCGAGGACAGCGCGGTTGGGTCGTGGCGCTCGGCATTCCTGCGGATGCCGTACCTGCGCGACGGGCTCGCGCGGATGAGCGCCATCGTCGAGACGTTCGAGACGGCCTGCACCTGGGACCGCGCCGAGGAACTGTACAAGTCCGTACGCGACGACGTCGACGCAGCCGTGCGGCGAGTGACCGGCTCACCCGGCATGATCAACTGCCGGGTGACCCACGCGTATCCGGACGGTCCCGCGCCGTACTTCACCGTCATCGCCGCTGGTCGGCGCGGCTCCGAGGTGGCGATGTGGGACGAGATCAAGCAGGCGGCCAACGAGTCGTTGCTGGGCAACCGCGCGACGATCACGCATCACCACGCCGTCGGCAGGGACCATGCACCGTGGTACGAAAAGCAACGGCCGGACCCGTTCGCGGCGGCGTTGCGGCACGCCAAGGCCGCGCTCGACCCGGCGGGCGTCATGAACCCAGGGGTGTTAGGGATGTAACGACGAGGGGCGGCCCGCTCAACCAGCCTGGGGGTCACCGGGAGCGGGCCGCCACCACCAGCTTAAGGGAACTTCCACGCATTTCGCTGCATCCAAGGCGTAGATTCTCGATAAACCCGCGCGCGATGCTCCACATGGCTGATGTGGTGCTCGGCAAGAGGTGGGAGCGACGGGAGGCAAGGCAGTGCACGACGGCAGCGGCCGGATCGAGGTGCGGCAGCTCAGCAAGAACTTCGGGTCGGTACAGGCGGTGGCGAACCTCAGTTTCACCGTCGAACCCGGCTCGGTCACGGGGTTTCTCGGACCCAACGGCGCGGGCAAGACGACGACGCTGCGCATGATCCTCGGACTGGTCACACCCTCCGAGGGGACGGCGACGATCAACGGCCTGCCACACGACAAACTCGGCAACCCAGCACGCGTGGTGGGCTCGGTGTTGGAGAACGAGGGATTCCACCCCAAACGCACCGCACGCAACCACCTGAAGGTGTATGCGGCGGCGATCGGGGTGCCGGACCAGCGCGTCGACGACGTGCTCACGGCGGTCGGACTTACCGAGGCGGGTGATCGCCACGCGGGCGGGTTCTCACTCGGCATGCGGCAGCGGCTCGCGCTCGCCACCGCGCTGCTGGGTGACCCGCAGGTGCTGGTGCTTGACGAACCCGCCAATGGCCTCGACCCGGAGGGCATCGCCTGGCTACGCGGCTTTCTGCGCGACTTCGCCAAACAGGGCCGCACCGTGCTGGTGTCCAGCCACCTGCTCGCCGAGGTGGAGCAGACCATCGACCAGGTCGTGATCATCAGCCACGGCCAGACGATGTACTACGGCCAACTCGACGACCTGCGCAACGCGCAGCGGCCCCGGGTGCTGGTGCTGCCGTCCGACCAGAACGCGCTGACCAGGGCGCTGCGGGAAGAGCGGATCAGCGAGATCGAACCGGCCGACGGCGGCAGGCTCGCCGTGATGAACACGTCCGCGCGGCAGGTCGGTGACATCGCGCTGCGGGCGGGCGTGGCCATCTACGGCCTCGAGGAGCGCCACGCCGACCTGGAGAATCTGTTCTTCCAGCTCACGAGCGGGCAGTACACGGCGGCGCCGCCGCAGCACCAGCAATACGGCCAGGAGCCGGGCGCACCGTACGGAGGGCAACCAGGCGCCCCGTATCAAGCGCCACCACCAGGAACCCCCTACGGTGCGCAACCGTATAGCGGGTACGGCTCGCCACAGGACGGCTGGCCGCAGCAGGGCGCTGTGCCCACGCACCCACCGCAGCAGCCGTATCAGCAGGACGAAGGCAACACCGGATGGGGAGGCCAGCGCTGATGGGGAAGCTGATCAAGGCGGAGTTCCGCAAGATCCTGTCCACCAAGCTCTGGTGGGGACTGCTGATCATCGCGCTGCTCGTCGCGGGCGCTTGGGCGGGGATGCTGTCCTCGGTGTTCGACGGGCTCGCCGAGGAGCTCAGCCGCTCCGAAGTCATGCGGCTTGCCGGATTACAGCTGGACGAGATCTCGTTCTCGGTCGTGTTCCTCACCAGGGCGATCAACATCGCGACGATCTTCCCGATGCTGTTCGGCGGGCTCGCGATCGCCAGTGAGCTCGGCCGCAAGACGATCACCACGAGCTTCCTGACCGCGCCGAACCGGTCCATGCTGCTTGGCGCGAAGGGAATCACCTACGCGATCTGGGGCGCGATCTACGGAATCGCGATCATCTGCGCCGCGACGCTCGGCATCGTGATCGGCACCGGTGGCGATCATCTGGTCAGCTTCACGACGTGGTTGTCGACGGCCGCGGCGGGCGTGCTGTCCTGCGTGCTGTGGACACTGCTCGGGCTCGGCGTCGGCGCGCTGATCGGTTCCCCGGTCGGCACGGTGATCGTGCTGCTGGTCTACGGCCTCGCGATCGGCCCGATCAGCGACCTGGTGTTCACCGGTTTCGCCGAGGGTGACGCGAACGTCGCGGGAGCGTTGCCGAACGGTGCGGCCAACGGGCTCACCGGATCCACGGCGGCCGACACGCTCGCCGACGAGATCCAGGCGAACGCGACTGGCGTGTCGAGCGTGTCCAGCGACCTGCTGGAGGGTTTCCAGGACACCGCGCGACTCGCCGCTGGCGGGCTCGGGTCGTTCGGACTGCTGGCCAGCGCCGCGATCTTCTTCGCGTGGGCGATGCTGTTCTTCGCGCTCGGCCTGTGGCGCACGCAATCCCGCGACATCACGTGAGGTCGGCCGCCACGTCGCGACTGTGAGTCATTGTGGTCGTGATCGCGACCACAACGACTCACAGTCGGGCGCCGACCGGATTGGCACCTACCAACACTGCTTAACCTGGATGGTGTGTCCGTAACGATCACGCAGCCGTCAGGCACCACGTCGTCCCGTGACGACGAGCCGCGGCAGCACGCCGGGCCGGGCTGGATCCGGCGGTTGGCCGCCGCGTGTTGGCAGCATCGCGCGCTGGTCCTACTCGCGTTCGGTGCGGCGGTGCTCGGGGTGGGCCTGCAGGCGGCGGGACCGTTGCTGATCAAGCTCGCCGTTGACGACGCCGTCGCGGGCGAGACCGGCCGGATCGGCTGGCTCGCGATGGGCCTCGCCGGGCTGGCACTGCTGACCTTCTGCAGCGCGTTCGCCCGCCGCTACCTTGGCGGACGACTGGCCCTCGACGTCCAGCACGACCTACGGCAGCGCGTGTTCGGGGCGGTGTCGCGGCTGGACGGCGGCAAGCAGGACTCGATGCGTACCGGGCAGATCGTCTCCCGAGCGATCACCGATCTGCAGCTGGTCACCGGCATCCTGATGCAAGCACCGCTCACCCTTGGTTCGGTCGTGTTCGGGCTGCTCGCGCTCGGCGCGATGCTGTGGATGTCACCGACACTGACGCTGATCGCGCTCATCGTGGCGCCCGGTGTGGCGATCGTGCTCGGCGTCAGCAGACGCCGGCTGTTCCCCGCCACCTGGACGGCGCAGCAGCGCGCCGCCGACCTGGCGCAACACGTCGAGGAGACCGTCACCGGCGTCCGGGTCGTGAAGGGCTTCGGGCAGGAGTACCGCGAGGTCTCGAGGCTCGACCGCACGGCGACGACGTTGTTCGCGGAGCGGATGCGTGCCGCGCGGCTGTCGGCGGTGCCGACGGCGACGACGTCCGCGCTGCCATCGGCGGGCCAGGTCGCGGTACTGGCGCTGGGCGGCATGCTCGCGCTGCACGACCAGATCAGCCTCGGCACGTTCGTCGCGTTCGCGGCCTACATCTCCGCGCTCATCGGCCCGGCACGCATGGTGGCCAGCCTGATCGTGCAAGCGCAGACGACACGGGCGGGCGCGGAGCGTGTGTACGAGCTGATCGATGCCCAGCCCGAGGTCACCGACCGGCCCAACGCGCGGGGCTTGCCAGACGGCCCGCTGTCCGTACGCCTCGACGACGTCCGGTTCGGCTACACCCGCGACGACCCGGTGCTCGACGGGCTGAGCCTGTCGGTGCGACCGGGCGAGACGGTCGCGCTGGTCGGCACGGCGGGTTCCGGCAAGTCGACGATCTCACTGCTGCTCCCCCGCTTCTACGACGTCCACGGCGGATCGGTGCGGATCGGCGCGCCCGGCGCCGAGGAAGACGTCCGGGACCTGCGGCTGCGTGACCTGCGGTCGGCGATCGGGGTGGTGTTCGAGGAACCGTTCCTGTTCTCGGCGTCGATCCGCGACAACATCGCCTACGGCCGTCCGGACGCCACCGAGGCGGAGGTCGTGGCGGCGGCCGAGGCCGCGCAGGCGCACGAGTTCATCACCGCGCTGCCCAAGGGATACGACACCCTCGTCGGCGAGCGCGGCGTGACGCTGTCAGGTGGCCAGCGACAACGCCTGAGCCTGGCCCGCGCGCTGCTGACCGACCCGAGGGTGCTGCTCCTCGACGACGCGACGTCGGCGGTCGACGCCGCCACCGAGGCCGCCATCAACGAAACGCTGCGCGAGGTCACCCACGGCCAGCGGACGACGTTGCTCATCGCGCACCGGAAGTCGTCACTGGAGCTGGCAGACCGGATCGCCGTACTCGACGAGGGCCGCGTCATCGACGTCGGCACCGAGGCGGAGCTGCTGGAGCGGTCAGCGCTGTTCCGCAGCTTGGTGGCGGGGTGCCATGAAGGGCATCTTACTGGCACAAGACGTCAGGAAGATGCCCTTCATGGCACCCTCTGGCCGGACACAGCGGGCAACGAGGACGCCGACGACGCCGAGGCGCTGGCGGTCAGCGCGGCGCAGCGCACCAAGCCCAGCGCGGCGGCGTCGGGCAGGCCGGGTGCTGGCAGAGGAGCGGCGGCCGCGGTCGACACCCCGCCGACACCGGAGTTGATCGACGCCGTGCGCAGGCTGCCGCCGGCCACCGACCGGCCGGACCTCGGCACCGAGGACCCGGCCGCACCAGACCCGCACTTCCGCCTCACCAAGGTGTTGCGACCGGTGCGGTGGATCCTGGCCGCCGTCATCGGCCTGGTCGCCGCCGACGCGCTCGCGTCGGTCGCGCTGCCCTCGCTGTTCCGTTACGGCATCGACAACGGCGTCAGCGTGGGCTCGACGAGTGTCATCCTCGGCGTCGCGGCGCTCGGTGCGGTGATCGTGGCGGCGGACTGGCTCGTCATCGCGGCACGGACGAAGCTCACCGCCCGCGCTGGAGAGAGCGTGCTCTACCTGCTGCGGGTCCGCTGCTATGCGCACCTGCAACGCCTTGGACTCGACTACTACGAGCGCGAACTGTCCGGCAAGATCATGACGCGGATGACGACGGACGTCGATGCGCTGTCCCGGTTCCTCCAGACCGGGCTCGCCACCGCCGTCGTCAGCGTGCTCACCATCGTCGGCATCGCGGTCGCGCTGCTGCTCACCGACTTCTCGCTGGCACTGATCGCGCTGTCGATGCTTCCGGTGCTGCTGGTCGCGACAGCGGTGTTCCGTCGACTGTCATCCCGCGCCTACACCGAGGCGCGGGAGCGAGTCAGCGTCGTGAACGCCGACATGCAGGAGAACGTCACCGGGCTGCGCACCGCGCAGGCGTTCACGCGCGAGCGGCACTCGGCACGTGAGTTCGCCTCCCGTAGCGACGACTACCGCCGCACCCGCCTGCGCGCGCAGCGCTACATCGCGACGTACTTCCCGTTCGTCGCGCTGCTGTCGCAGCTGGTCGAGGCGGTGGTGCTCTACGTCGGCGCCGGCCAGGTCGCGGCTGGCACGCTCACCGCGGGCGTGCTGACGGCGTTCCTGCTGTACCTGTCGCTGTTCTTCTCCCCAGTGCAGGAGCTGTCCAGCGTCTTCGACGCCTACCAGCAGGCCAAGGTCGGGCTCCTGCGTATCGCCGATCTGCTCGCGACGCCGACGTCGGTGCCGCCGCCGAGCGCTCCGGTCAGGCCACCGGAGCGGCTGACCGGCGAGGTGGAGTTCAAAGACGTCAGCTTCACCTATCCCGGTGCGGACATCGCCGCGGTGGACGCGCTGTCGTTCGACGTCGCGCCTGGCGAGACGGTGGCGCTGGTCGGCGCGACCGGTGCGGGCAAGTCGACCGTGATGAAGCTGCTGGCGCGGTTCTACGACCCGACGTCCGGGGCGGTGCGTATCGACGGCGTTGACGTCCGGGCCTACGACCTGACCGCCTTGCGGGCGCGGATGGGCATCGTGCCGCAGGAGGCGCACCTGTTCTCCGGCACCGTCGCCGACAACATCCGTTACGCCCGTGCCGACGCGACCGACGCCGATGTGGAGGACGCCGCCCGCGCGGTTGGCGCGCTGGACGCCATCGCCACGCTGCCATCGGGCTTTCACCAACAGGTTGGCGAGCGCGGTCAGTCGCTGTCCGCCGGCCAGCGGCAGCTGATCGCGCTCGCCAGAGCCGAGCTGGTCGACCCGGACATCCTGCTGCTTGACGAGGCGACGGCGGCGCTGGACCCAGCCACCGAGACGGCGGTGCTGACCGCGACCGAGGAGCTGGCGCGGGCGAGAACGACGTTCGTCGTGGCGCACCGACTGGCGACGGCGGCGCGGGCCGACCGGATCATGGTGCTGGAAGGCGGGCGCCTCATCGAGCAAGGCTCGCACGCCGAACTGCTCGTGGCCGATGGCGCCTACGCCCGGTTCTGGCGGCTGGGCGACGGTGCGAACGGCGGCACCGATACCTCACTCACGGCCAGCACGGTGGCAGGCGACCGCGCGTCACACCACAGCGGGCAACACTTCACCGAGTGATCCGCGCAGCACGACGTCGGCTACGTCGTCGTACGGCGTCTCGGTGGCGTTGCAGATGACGACGCGAGCTCCGGCGCGAGCGGCCAGCCCGACGAGCCCGGCCGCGGGGTGCACGCTCAGCGAGCTTCCCGCGGCGAGCAGCAAGTCACATGCCTCGACCTCGGTGCGGGCGCGGGACAGCACGGCGGCGTCGAGCGCCTGGCCGAACGAGATCGTCGCGGACTTGAGGATGCCGCCGCAGACCAAGCACGGCGGGTCCGCCTCACCCGCGGCCACCCGGTCGAGTGCCTCCCGCATCTCCCGACGCTCGTCGCAGGTCAAGCACGCCGTCTCGAACAGCGTGCCGTGCAATTCGATCACCGCCGACGGATCATTGCCAGCGCGCTGGTGCAGCCCGTCGACGTTCTGCGTCACGATCGCCCGCAGCGCACCCGAGCGCTCCAGTGTCACCAGTGCCTCGTGCGCGGCGTTCGGCCGCGCCTGCCAGCCGGGGTGGCTCAGCCGTGCCTGCCAGCTGCGTCGCCGCAGTTCCGCGTCAGCCATGTAGTCGTGGATGTTCGACAGCCGCTGCGCGTCGGGGTCGCGTGTCCATACACCGTCGGGACCACGGAAGTCCGGAATCCCTGACTCGGTCGACACGCCGGCTCCGGTCAGCGCCACGACCCGCCGCGCGTCGCTGACCAGCGACCGCGCCGTGCGCACCGTGGCAGGGTCGTCGGTGTGAGCCATATCGTCCATGATGCCAATCACGGTGTGATGCGCGATGGGTCACGTTGCCACCCGACCGGCGCACGGCGCCATCACACGGGTGGAAGAATGGCCCTCGCGCTTCGCACAACATGACGTGCGGGGTGGGCGGGAACTTATCTCACCTCGTCGCGCGTCATGGCGTTAGCCTGGAAGCGCGACAGGTTGACACACCCATACGACAGACGGATAGAGGCGAGTCCCAGCCGTGTCTAGCAGCAGCCCTGCGTCACAATTCGGCCCCAACGAATGGCTTGTCGAGGAGATGTACGAGCAGTACCTCGACGACCCCAAGTCAGTCGATGCCGCCTGGCATGATTTCTTCGCCGACTTCACCCCGACTGGCGCAGGTGACGGCTCCGCCCCGGACGGGACAACGGCGACGACATCAACGGCGGAAACGGCGGCCAGCGACCGTACTACCGGCACCGGCGGGACCCCGGCGCCGAGGCCGACGCCGCAGCCGGCATCCCGGCAGCAGCCCCCCGCCGCTCCGAAGCAACCGCCCCGCCCGCAGCAGCCAACCGAGCAACCCCAGCAAGCCGCACCCGCCACGCCCGCCAAGCCAGCGCAGCAGCCAGCCCAGCCCGCGCAGCGGCCAACCCAGCAGGCGACGCCGGCGCGGAGCGCACCCGCCGCCTCCGACAAGCCGCAGCCGGAGCGTACGGCGCTGCGCGGCGCGGCGGCCGCGATCGCCAAGAACATGGACGCCTCGCTGGCCGTGCCGACAGCGACCAGCGTGCGCGCGGTGCCCGCCAAGCTGATGGCGGACAACCGCATCGTGATCAACAACCACCTGACGCGAACTCGCGGTGGCAAGATCTCGTTCACCCACCTCATCGGCTACGCGATGGTGCGGGCGCTGCGGGACTACCCGAACATGAACCGCCACTACGAGCTGGTCGACGGCAAGCCGCACGCGGTAACGCCGGAGCACGTCAACCTCGGCCTCGCCATCGACATGAAGGGCAAGGACGGCCAGCGCAACCTCGTCGTCGCCTCGATCAAGGCGGTCGAGGACATGTCGTTCCTGCAGTTCTGGCAGGCCTACGAGGAGGTCATCAAGAAGGCCCGCACCAATAAGCTCACCGCGGACGACTTCGCGGGCACCACGATCTCGCTGACCAATCCCGGCGGCATCGGCACCAACCACTCGGTGCCCCGGCTGCAGAAGGGCCAGGGCGCGATCATCGGCGTCGGCGCGATGGAATACCCCGCGCAGTACCAGGGCACCAGTGAGCAGGCGCTGATCAAGCTGGGCGTCAGCAAGATCATGACGCTGACGTCGACCTACGACCACCGCATCATCCAGGGCGCGGAGTCGGGTGAGTTCCTGCGCCGCATCCACCAGCTGTTGCTCGGTGAGGACCGCTTCTACGACGACATCTTCACGTCGCTTCGCCTGCCCTACGAGCCGGTGCGCTGGGTGGAGGACATCCCAGAAGGCGACATCGACAAGACGACTCGGGTCATCGAGCTGATCGAGGCATACCGGATGCGCGGTCACCTCATGGCCGACACCGACCCGCTGAACTACCGGCAGCGTCGCCACGAGGACCTCGACATCCTCTCCCACGGGCTGACGCTGTGGGATCTCGACCGCGAGTTCGCCGTCGGTGGTTTCGCGGGCAAGCAGCGGATGCGGCTGCGCGACGTCCTCGGTGTGCTGCGCGACTCCTACTGCCGCACCGTCGGTGTGGAGTACACCCACATCATCGACCCTGAGGAGCGGCGCTGGCTGCAGGACCGGATCGAGGTCAAGCACTCCAAGCCGCCGACGTCCGAGCAGAAGTACATCCTGTCCAAGCTCAACGCGGCCGAAGCGTTCGAGACGTTCCTGCAGACCAAGTACGTCGGGCAGAAGCGGTTCTCGCTCGAGGGCAGCGAGACGGTGATCCCGCTGCTGGACACCGTGCTCGACAAAGCGGCCGAGCACGAACTGGACGAGGTCGTCATCGGCATGCCGCACCGTGGCCGCCTCAACGTGCTGGCCAACATCGTCGGCAAGCCGATCTCGCAGATCTTCCAGGAGTTCGAGGGCAACCTCGATCCCGGCCAGGCGCACGGCTCCGGTGACGTGAAGTACCACCTCGGCGCCGAGGGCAAGTACTTCCGGATGTTCGGCGACGGCGAGACCAAGGTGTCGCTGACCGCCAATCCCTCCCACCTTGAGGCGGTCGACCCCGTCCTTGAAGGCATCGTGCGCGCCAAGCAGGACTTCCTGGACAAGGGCTCCGAAGGCTTCACCGTGCTGCCGGTGCTGCTGCACGGCGACGCGGCCTTCGCGGGCCAGGGCGTCGTGGCGGAGACGCTGAACCTGGCGCTGCTGCGCGGCTACCGCACCGGCGGCACCGTGCACGTCATCATCAACAACCAGGTCGGTTTCACCACCGCACCGCAGCACGCGCGGTCCAGCCAGTACGCCACCGACGTCGCCAAGATCATCGAGGCGCCGATCTTCCACGTCAACGGTGACGACCCCGAGGCGGCGTACTGGGTCGCCAAGCTCGCGGTGGACTACCGGCAGGCGTTCAACAAGGACGTCGTGATCGACATGATCTGCTACCGCCGCCGCGGCCACAACGAGGGCGACGACCCGTCGATGACGCAGCCCGCGATGTACGACATCATCGACGGCAAGCGCAGCGTGCGGAAGACCTACACCGAGTCGCTGATCGGTCGCGGCGACATCTCCGTCGAAGAGGCCGAGACCGCGTTGCGCGACTTCTCCAGTCAGCTGGAGCACGTCTTCAACGAGGTGCGCGAACTGGAGAAGCACCCGATCAAGGCGAGTCCGTCGGTTGAGGAGCACCAGCAGCTGCCAGCGCAGGTGCCAACCGCGATCACCACCGAGACGCTGCAGCGGATCGGCGACGCTTTCGTCAACCTCCCTGAAGGCTTCACACCGCACCCGAGGGTGAAGCCGGTGTTGCAGCGCAGGCACAAGATGTCTCGTGAGGGCGGCATCGACTGGGCGTTCGCCGAACTGCTGGCATTCGGCTCGCTCGCGCTGGAAGGCAAGCTGATCCGGCTGTCCGGCCAGGATTCGCAGCGCGGCACCTTCACCCAGCGGCACTCGGTGCTCATCGACCGCGAGAGCGGTAGGGAGCACGCGCCACTGCAGCACCTCGCCGAGGAGCAGGGCCGCGTGATGGTCTACAACTCGGCACTGTCCGAGTTCGCCGCCGTCGGATTCGAGTACGGCTACTCGGTGGCGCAGCCACGCGCGCTCGTGCTGTGGGAGGCGCAGTTCGGTGACTTCGTCAACGGCGCGCAGACCATCATCGACGAGTACATCTCGTCCGGTGAGGCCAAGTGGGGTCAGCGCTCGGCGCTGGTGCTGCTGCTACCGCACGGCCACGAGGGCCAGGGACCCGACCACACGTCGGGCCGCATCGAGCGGTTCCTGTCGCTGTGCGCGGAGGGCTCGATGACGGTCGCGGTGCCGTCGACGCCCGCGAACTACTTCCACCTGCTGCGCAGGCACGCACTAGACGGCGTCGACCGCCCCGTCATCGTGTTCACGCCGAAGTCGATGCTGCGCAACAAGGCCGCGACGTCGAACGTCGAGGACTTCACCGAGGGATCGAAGTTCCTCTCGGTGATCGACGACGTCGATGTCGAGCCGGGTGCGGTGCGCAAGGTACTACTCACCTCGGGCAAGCTCTACTGGGAGCTGGCCGCCGAGCGGGCCAAACGGGGCGCGAACGACGTGGCGATCGTGCGGATCGAGCAGTACTACCCGATCCCGAAGAAGAAGCTGCGGGAGGCGATGGCGCGTTACTCGTCCGCCAAAGAGGTCGTCTGGGTGCAGGAGGAGCCGGAGAACCAGGGCGCGTGGCCGTTCTTCGGCCTGAACCTGCCCCGCCGTGTCTCCGACGCCTTCGACAAGCCGTTGCAGGTGGTCTCGCGGCGGCCGATGGCGGCCCCATCGGCCGGTTCGCCTCGGGTGCACGAGGTGGAGCAAAAGGCCATCATCGCGAAGGCGTTCGAGTAAGACGTTTTCTCGTTTCCCTGGGTAACTAGCCAGGTGAGGAGCGTGCGCGGTATCGTTCGCTCATCGCCGGTCGACCCCCAGGGCCGGCACCAGCCCCGGCGCTCCCTCCCCCTCGGCGCCGGGGCTTCTTCGTGTCCACACGCGACCGAGGGGCGCGCGCCCATGCGCACGCCCCTCGGCTGTCACGTGGAAAGGAACCGCCACATCACCTCACAGTTCGAGCGTCCAGCTGTCGATGTATCCGGTGTCGTAGTAGTAGACGTCTTGCACCCGCAGGGTCCAGGTGCCGTCCGCGTCGTGGCTTGACAGGTCACGGGTGACGCTGCCCTGCACGTTGTCGGCCGAGTCCCAGTAGCTGGAGTTCTTCAGCCGGTACTCGGTGCCGTCTGGCGCGATCAGGTCGATCACCAGGTCGCCCCGGTAGGTGTGCTTGATGTCGACGGTGATCGTCGACGACGATGACGCCTTGCGGTCGCAGTCGCTGATCGTGATGTCGCTGGTCGCGGTGCCACCGTCCGGGATGTTGACGTTGGTGTCGTTGGTGGCCGTGCACCCGGTCGGGTCCGGGTCAGGCGGCGGGGTGTCGCCACCGGAACCGGTGTAGAGCAGCCGGTTCGGCGTGTCGCTCGATGGCACGCCGCTGATCTTGTCCGTTGAGGCGTTGTCGACGATCGCGGAGTGCACCTCACTTGGCGACGCCGTGGTGTTGTCCGCGAGGTACAGCGCGGCGGCTCCGGCCACGTGCGGTGAGGCCATCGACGTACCCGAGATCGTGTTGGTGTCCGAATCGGACCCAATCCACGCCGAGGTGATGTCGACGCCGGGCGCGTACAGGTCGGTGCAGCTACCGTAGTTCGAGAACGAGGCCGCGCCGTCCGAGCTGTTCGACGCGTTGACCGTCAGTGCCTCGCCCACTCGCGCTGGCGAGTAGTTACACGCGTCCTGCGGGTTGCCGAGGAAGTCGCCGTTGCCGGACGCGACGGCGTAGGTGACACCGGAGTTGATGGAGTTACGTACGGCGTCGTCCAGCGCCGAGGACGCCCCGCCACCGAGGCTCATGTTCGCCACGGACGGGCCACTCGCGTTGTTCGTCACCCAATCAACACCCGCGATGACACCGGAGTTGGACCCGGAGCCGTTGCAGTCCAGCACGCGCACGGCGACGAGGTTGACCTCCTTGGCGACACCGTACGAGCTGCCACCGACCGTGCCCGCCACGTGCGTGCCGTGACCGTTGCAGTCGTCAGCGGTGCCACCGTCGACCGCGTCGTAACCGCTGGTCGCCCGGCCACCGAAATCGTTGTGGCTGAGCCGGATGCCAGTGTCGATCACATACGCGTCCACATTGGACGCCGTGGTCGAGTAGCTGTAAAGGTCGTCGAGCGGCAGATCGCGCTGGTCAACGCGGTCGAGGCCCCAGGACGGCGGGTTCGTCTGGTCGTCGGCGAGTTGGACCTTCTGGTCCTGCTCGACATACGCCACCGACGGATTGCCCGCGATCCGTTGTGCGGCCCGCTTGTTCATTGTCGCCGCGTAGCCACGCAACGCCTTGGTGTACTGGTGCGTGATATCCGCGCCGTACCGCTGGGCGTGCGCCCTCGCTTTGCTCCCGACCGAGCTGGCCGACACGCCATCCTTGAAGACGACGATGTAGCTGCCCTTGATCGCGTCATCGCTTTGTGCCTGGGCGATCCTCGGCTTGTTGGACTCGTCGTCCGCCGCGGCCATGGTTTGACCGGATAACGCGGCTAGGGCGGTAGCCGTCGCCACGACTCCGATCTTGGCCCAGGTTCTGCGCCTCGTATGGGGCGACTTACTCACTATGAATCTCCTCCTAGGCAGGGTCAGCGCGCGTCCTGGTTGGACCCACGCTTCTAGGGGTGAAACACGTTCGGGTGAACGCTGATCACGAGGCTAAGAGCGCGCGATCACCCGGAACAGAGAGCGATAACCACCGCCGATCTACCTATGGACCCAGCGCGAGTGGTTGTTCTCAACGCGCGGGGCGTTCCAGCGGTCATGCCATAGGAGGTCGTTCACCTGCGGATACGTCGCCGCGAAGTTCGCATTACCGACATCAAGGCGGATACCACGAACACTGCGTCGCACGACGGTCACAGCCCGGATACACCGCTATCCGTGCGAGACCGGTCACAGAGTTAGGCCATTCAGCCGAACGACGTTGGTCTTGGTGGCCGCATCGGATGCGGCCACCAAGACCAATACCGAAGATCTCTTTTACGCGGGCCTTACGCGACGCCGTCGGCCGTCGCGGCCTTCGCCACCGCGGCGGCCACCTCGGGGCCCACCCTCGGATCGAGCGCACTCGGCACGATCTTGTCCACCGACAGCTCGTCCGCGGCGACCGCGGCGATGGCGTCAGCGGCGGCCAGCTTCATGTTGTCGGTGATCGCCCGCGCGCCAGCGTCCAACGCACCACGGAACACACCGGGGAAGGCCAGCACGTTGTTGATCTGGTTCGGGAAGTCGCTGCGCCCGGTGGCCACCACGCTGGCGAACTTCGACGCGACCTCCGGGTGCACCTCGGGGTCGGGGTTCGACAACGCGAACACGATCGGGTCATCTGCCATCAAGCTCAGCAGCGACCCGTCGATAGTCGCCCCGGAGAGCCCGAGGAAGATGTCCGCACCGTCGAGTGCCTCGGCGATGCCACCGGACAAGCCCGCGCGATTCGTCGACCACGCCATGTCCTGCTTGATCGGCGACAGGCCCGGCCTACCGACGTGAACGATGCCCTTCGAATCGAGCAACGTGACGTCGCCCACTCCCGCGTTCTGCAGAATCTTCGTGCAGGCGATACCGGACGCTCCCGCACCGGACACCACGACGCGCTGCTTGCTGATGTCCCTGCCGAGCACCGTGTTCGCCCCACGTAGGGCGGCGAGTACCACGATCGCGGTGCCGTGCTGGTCGTCATGCATCACGGGGCAGTCGAGCGCGTCCTTGAGTTTGTCCTCCAGCTCGAAACACCTCGGCGCGGCGATGTCCTCCAGGTTGACCGCGCCGTACGAGGGCCGCAGCCGCACCAGCGTCTCGACGATCTCGTCGACGTCGGTGGTGTCGAGCACCAGCGGGATCGAGTCGAGCCCGCCAAAGGTCTTGAACAGGACCGACTTGCCCTCCATCACGGGCAGCGACGCACTCGCCCCGATGTCACCGAGCCCAAGAACGGCCGTGCCATCGCTGACGACGACCACGAGCCGGTTCGCCCAGGTGTAGCGCGCGGCGAGCGAGGCATCCTCGGCGATCGCGGTGCTGACCTTGGCGACACCCGGCGTGTAGGCGATCGACAACTCACGCGGGTCCGAGATCGGCCGCGTCGCGCCTACGGACAGCTTGCCACCCTCGTGGCCTACGAAGATCTCTTCGTTGGTCACCGGAGTTGTCGCGGGGACGGTGGCTGAGCTGGCCAGGTCGTTCATCGTGGTTCCTGTCATCGTGTTCTCGGTAGTCGACGGACCGGGTTGTGTCGTACCTTGTCATGCTGCGGTCGTGCCATCGCGCCCGAACCCGGCGTGAACGATCGCACGACGGGATCGGTCCATCGTCTCATGGCATGTCCGGACCTGGTTCGGGCTAGCCGCGGTTTCGGCGACGTCACGTTTCGCCGTGCGTATAGCCCGTACCGGAGCGCGCTGGAACGGTGCGGTGGCACCGGCGTCGCAGGGCGCGATGTCCGGCTTCGCCGCTCGCTTCAGGGTGCACCGCGGCGGCAGCGGACAGCGTGGTTACTCCTAGTGTGACAGGTCCGGCAAGCAGTGGTCGCGCCGACGTCCTGGTTGTGTCAGTGATCTCTCATCGACCTCGCACCGATCGCTCGACGGCACGTCACCGCCGCCCGGCGCGGTCGACCCCACACCTGTTCGCGGCGAGTCGCTGTCATGCGAGAGTGCTGCTATGCAGGTAAGTGAGCTCGCGGTGCCCGATGCCTACCTCTTCACGCCGCGAACGTTCCCCGATGACCGTGGGTTGTTCGTCGCGCCGTTCCAGGGGGCGGCCTTCCGGGAGGCAACCGGTCACGGACTGCGCGTGGAACAGACCAACCACAGCGTGTCGCGGCGCGGCGTGATCCGGGGTATCCATTTCGCCGACACACCCCCTGGCCAGGCCAAATACATCTACTGTCCGCGTGGTGCGCTGCTCGACTTCGTCGTCGACGTCCGGGTCGGCTCACCGACGTTCGGTCGGTGGGACTCGGTGCGACTAGATGCCGACTCGTTCCGCGCCGTCTATATCGCGGAGGGGCTCGGCCACGCCTTCGTCGCGCTGAGCGAGGACACCGCGATTGGCTACCTGTGCTCGACGGGTTACAACCCCGGTGCCGAACACGGCATCAATCCGCTGGACGAAGCGCTCGCGTTGCCATGGCCTACCGAACTGGATCCGATCCTCTCCGACAGAGACGAGGCCGCGCCCACGCTGGCCGAGGCGGCGGAGGCGGGCATCCTGCCGGACTACAAGGACTGTCTTGCCCGCTACGAGGATCTGCGCGCCGAGTCCGACGTTACTTCTTCGGCGTGACCCAAACGGTGATGACCGCCTCGGTGACCGGCTTGTCGCGCTTGTCGTAGATCGTCACCGGCACCGGCAACTCGACGCCCTCGGAACCAAACTCGGGAATCCTCGGCAACTCGGCGACCGCGCGCAGCCCGGTCTCCGCCTTGGCGACATAGCTCACGGTCATGCCTTTGGGAAGCCACCGATGCGTCACCGGCACCGTCGCCTCGGCGAGCATGCCCATGGCGATCTCGGCGAGGTTGCAGGTCGCGATGGCATGGAAGGTCTTGATGTGGTTGTAGACGCCGAACCACTTCGGCGCGGTGACCTCGCACCGGCCAGGCTCCAGCGCCCGCACCGTAGGCAGCACAGTGCCGAAGTACGGCACCTTCAACGAGATGGCCGTTGAGAACAGCCGCTTACCGCCCGGTTTGCTCGCCAGTCGCCGCCACAGCGCCAGTGTCGGCGGAGTGCGGGTCTCGTGCGTTGCCTGGGTGATCGGGGTGGGGGCTTCGCCAGACATATCAGCCATGCCAACTCCTTACTACTCACGAGTAGCTTGCCACAGAACTCACTCGCGCGACGCTGGCGTCGACTGTTAGATGGATCGCAACACCGATCGCTGCCCCGAAGGAGGACGCAAGTGCCCGACCCGCGCATCCGCCGCATGCGGCCGGACGACGTCGAGGCCGTCGTTGACCTGGTGCATGAGCTGGCCGCCTACGAGAAGGCACCGGACGAGTGCCACCTCACCGCGGCGCAGCTCACCGCGGCCCTGTTCCGCGAACGACCCGCGCTGTACGGGCACGTCGCCGTCGTCGACGGTGCCGTCGTCGGCTGCGCGCTGTGGTTCCTGAACTTCTCCACGTGGCGCGGCGTGCACGGCATCTATCTCGAGGACCTTTACGTCCAGCCGGAGCAGCGCGGCAGCGGGCTCGGCAAGGCACTGCTGACGGCGCTGGCCGAGGAGTGCGCCGCCAACGGCTACCAACGCCTTGAATGGTGGGTGCTGAATTGGAACACCCCGGCGATCGAGTTCTACGAGTCGCTCGGTGCCGAGGCGATGGACGAGTGGACGGTGTACCGGCTCACCGACAAACCACTCGCCGCGCTAGCCGAGGGGTGACCTCACCGCGTTCACTCGCTCGGGCGTGCCGCATCATCCAAGCCGGGTCGATCGCCCAGGCATGATTACTCGCTGTCAACCTTGTCGGGATACTCGCCGAGCGCCCAGGCACGCGAGGGCGCGCGAAACAGCAACACGACGAGGACGACGGCCATCACGAGGATCGGCACACCCCACAACGGCTGACCAGACGGTCCGAGGGCGTACCAGCCGACACCGCCCACGATGAGCGCGAGCACGAACGCGGGGGTGCGCGCCCAGGTGTGACCGAGCAGCAGTCCGATACCGCAGGCGATCATGGCCGCCCCCAGCAGCACGTAGTAAAACGCCTGGCCATAAACGCTGTTGCCGCCGCTGGTCTCGGTGGTGCCGAGCAGCGCGTCCACGAAAAGCACCACGGCGAAGACCACCGCGGCGAGGCCAGGCAACGTCGTCAGCACCCCGGCGACACGGATCTCGCGGGGAGCGGGAAGGAAGAGGTCGTCGCGCCGCACCGGGTTCTCACTGTCCTCACTGGCCTCATGGCCTCGCTGTCATCGCGGTCCGAGGGGGCGGACGCGGTCGCCGCGAGCCCTGCGGAATACTGTCCGTAAGCGACATCGATGGTAGCGCCACCCACTCGGACGTTTCCCTCCCGGCGCCAACCTACGATGATCGTGGTGTCGTCAGTGATGAGCCGGCGGTCGCCGGGGTGCGCTTGTCGCCGACGCGAGAAGATCCCGCGCAACGGGATCCGGTGGAGTGGCAACACAACCGGAGAAGGGAGCCGTACTCTGCGGGTATGCGCGCAGTCCTTGTCGTAAACCCGCAGGCAACAGCGACGACGCCTGGAGGGCGAGACGTGCTCGCCCACGCTTTGGCCAGCGAGGTCAAGCTCGACGTGGTCGAGACGACCCATCGCGGGCACGCCGCGGAGATCGGCGCGGCCGCCCGGGAGGATGGCGTCGACCTCGTGGTGGCGCACGGCGGCGACGGCACAGTGAACGAGGTCGTCAACGGCGTGTTGCCCGCGCCCGGTGACGACCACGCGCCACGCGCGGACGTACCGATGCTCGCCGTCGTGCCTGGCGGTTCGGCGAACGTCTTCGCTCGCGCGCTCGGCTACCCGGCCGACCCCGTCGAGGCCACGCACGTGCTGCTCGACGCCCTGGTACGCGGCCGAGGACGCCGCATCGGCCTCGGTGCGGCCGACGACCGCTGGTTCACCTTCAGCGCGGGCATGGGCTGGGACGCCGACGTCGTGGCGGGCGTCGACAGGATCAGGGGCAAAGAAGCAGGTCCCGCCCTCTACACCAGGGTCGCGGTACGGTCCTACTTCTGGCCCGCGCACAGCAGGCCGGAGCTCACGCTCCGCGTGGACGACGAGGAACCGGTCACCGTGCGCAGCGCTTTCCTCTCCAACACCGACCCGTGGTCCTATCTCGGGACACGACCGATCCGGCTCAACCCAGGAGCCGCATTCGAGCGAGGCATCGGCGTTTTCGCGCCCCGCAGCCTCGACATCATCAGCGTGCTCGGCTACTTGCGGCGAGCGCTGAGCGCGTCCGGCTGCAAGCCACGGCGCGGGCTCGTGCAGCGAGACAGCGCACACACGGTCAGCGTGACCTCGGAAAAAGCGGTAAACTTGCAAGTTGACGGGGATCTAGTCGGGGAACGGACCAGCGTCGAGTTCCGGAGCGTCGGCGACGCGCTCACCGTGGTCGTGTAAGCGCCGGACATCGCCACACCCGCCCAGCTTGATCAGCACGGGCAAAGTGGCGGCTACCACTCGTCGCTCGATGATGTCCGTTCACCGCAACGCCTCGCCACCGACAAGTGCATTTTCCACCGGAATCCGCAGGTCAGAGGCACACCCTGACGAGGTGAGCTGACTCACCGATCTTGCGAAACCCCTTGCCGAAGCCAGCGGTTCGTGAAAGCATTCACAAGCACCCCAAGAACGACCGCCATTCACGACCATGGCGCGGGCTTCTCCGCGCCGCCATGAAGGAGCACAGAAATGGACTGGCGCCACCGCGCGGCCTGCCGAGACGAGGACCCTGAACTGTTCTTCCCCGTGGGAACTAGTGGTCCTGCGTTGGTGCAGGAAGCCGAGGCGAAGGCCGTGTGCCACCGCTGCACCGTCGCGTCCGACTGCCTGGCCTGGGCTCTGGCCAGCGGCCAGGATGCTGGCGTGTGGGGCGGCATGAGCGAGGACGAACGGCGCGCGCTCAAGCGCCGCCGCGCCCACATCGGCATGCGTACGGCCTGAACCGAAACTATTCGGAAAGCCTCTCGCGAGAAATCAGCGGAGAACCGGTACCGCGTAGGCGGCTACCGGTTTTTCTGCTGTCTAGGGACAATTCCGGCGACCCTTCGAATCGGCGTCACGACCGTCGCGCCAGGGGAATGCGCAGCGCGGCGACGGTGCCGTGTGGCTCCCTGCCGCGCACCGTTAAGGAGCCCCGCAGTTCGGACTCGGCGAGCGTACGCACGATTTGCAGCCCGAGCCCATCGGCCCGTTCGAGGGAAAAGTCAGCGGGTAGCCCCCTGCCGTCGTCCGAGATGGTGACGTCGAGCCAACGCGCGGATCGTGACGCTCCGATCGTGACCATGCCGGGCTGACGCGGGTCGAAGGCGTGCTCCGCGGCGTTCTGCACCAGTTCGGCGAGCACCATCACCAGCGGCGTCGCGATGTCCGCCACGACACTGCCGAAGCTGCCCTCGCGTGCCAACTTGACCGACGATTCCGCCGTGGTCACCTCGCTGAGCATCGGCAGCACCTTGTCGAGGAGCTGGTCCAGATCCACCCGCTCGTCGACCGACATCGACAGCCGTTCGTGCACCAGCGCGATCGAGGCGACCCGGCGTACCGAGTCCTCGAGGGCGTGCCGAGCGTCCTCGCTATGCGTGCGACGCGACTGGAGCCGCAGCAGCGCGGCCACCGTCTGCAGGTTGTTCTTCACCCGGTGGTGGATCTCCCGGATGGTCGCGTCCTTGCTGAGCAGCGCGCGGTCCCTGCGCTTGACCTCGGTGACATCCCTGACCAGCACCAGCGCGCCCGCGGGCACGCCAGCCGGGCGCAGCGGAAGCGCCCGGAACAGCACCACGGCGCCCGGCCGTGACTCCGCCTCGGTGCGGCTACCCGGACGTCCTTCCAGCGCGTCCAGGATGCGGTGGGATACCTCGGTAGCGTCGAACGGGTCCGCGATCAGCGAGCGGGTCAGCGGTGCGAGCCGAGTGCCGATCAGCTCCGACTCGAAACCCATCCGGTGATACGCCGACAGACCGTTCGGGCTGGCGAAGACCACGGTGCCGGACGGGTCGAGCCGGATGAAGCCGTCTCCGACGCGGGGGCTGGTGTGGACGTCGGTGAGCGACTCGGAGTTCGGGAAGGTGCCGTCAACGATCATCTGGCACAGATCAGACGCGCCCGCGAGGTAGGCGATCTCGAGTGAGCTCGGCACCCTCGGCAACGTGAGGTTGGTCTCCCTGCTCAGCACCGCGACGACCTCGTCGCCGAACGAGACCGGGATGGCCTCCCTGCGGATCGGCACGTCGCGGTTCCAGTACGGGTCCTCCTCCCGGAAGATGCGCACCTCGCGGATCGCGCGCACGAGTTGCGGGTAGTCCGCGATGGCCAACGTCGTGCCAACGACGTCTTCGGGATGCGCTGTCGCGCCGGTCGTGGGGCGCGCCTGGGCGACGCACACGAACTCGACGCTTCCCGCCTCGACGTCGTCGACGGCGCTGCTCGGCGCACCCGCTGGGGCCGGTGCGCCGCTCGTGACGCTGCCATGGCCGCCATGGGTGACCGTTCCATACCCGCCGGTGACACCACCCGCGTCGGCGTCGTTGGCGCCGGCGTCGATCGGCACCCACAGCAGGAAATCCGCGAACGAGAGGTCCGCCAGCAACTGCCACTCCGCGACCACGGTCTGCAGGTGGTCGGCCGCGTCGCCGGACAGGCTGGTGTGCTCGGCGAGCAGATCAGCGAGCGTGCTCATGCTCGCATCAAACCATCCCCGCCTCCGTCGTCAGCACAGGTGGGCCGCATGGCAGACTCGGGAGAGCACATGGTGATCAGCGGCGTTACGCCGCCGACCAGCAGCCAACCGGCAAGGAGACAGCTATGTCGAAGCGAGCCCGCAAGCGTCGCGACCGCAAGAAGAAGGGCGCGAACCACGGCAAGAAGCCCAACACGTAACGGGCGTTCGCGCGGGGCCTCCCGCTGCCGATCGCCACCGCCGCCGTCACCCGCGTCGGCGAGCCATGGGCGACACTGGGGGCCGCGGCAGGACGCGAGAGGTCCCGCGCGACGACCACCTCATCAGCGCCGTTCTTCACGTACCTCGGCGGAGAACTCGGACACCGAGTAGCCGGAACGCTCTTCGACGGTCTTGCGGATCGTCGCCTGCAGCCGCTCCTTCAGCTGGTCAGGGGCATGATCACCGCCGCACTTGCGCGCCAGCAGTTGCTTGATCTGCTCCCCGATACCGTATTCCTCGAGGCACGGCGGGCAGTCCTCAAGATGTTGCCGCAGCTCCGCCTCGTGGTCCTCGGTGCACTCCTTGTCCAGCAGCAGGTAGACCTCGGCGAGAACCTGCGTGCAGTCGGGGCCCTCGGATTCCGAGCACTCGCCCGTCATCGTGTCGTCACCTCCTGGCCCTGCCTGGTGAACCCACGATCGGCCGCGACGTCCGACAGCAGCTCACGCAGCTGCGAACGGCCCCGGTGCAGTCGCGACATCACGGTCCCGATCGGCGTCTCCATGATCTCGGCGATCTCTTTGTACGCGAAGCCCTCGACGTCGGCCAGATACACCGCCAGCCGGAAGTCCTCCGGCAGCTGCTGCAGCGCGTTCTTCACGTCCGAGTCGGGCAGCTTGTCCAGTGCCTCGATCTCGGCCGACCGCAGGCCACGCGATGTGTGGTTGGCCGCCTGCGCGAGCTGGTAGTCGGTGATCTCCTCGGTGGGCTGCTGCACCGGCTGCCGTTGCCGCTTCCGGTAGCCGTTGATGTAGGTGTTGGTCAGGATCCGATACATCCAGGCCTTGAGGTTGGTGCCCTGCTTGAACGAGGCGAAAGCACCATAGGCCTTGAGATAGGTCTCCTGCACCAAGTCCTCGGCGTCGGCTGGCTTGCGGGTCATCCGCAACGCGGCCGAGTAGAGTTGGTCGAGTAGCGGCATGGCTTCGCGCTCGAACCGCTCGGCCAACTCGGCCTGCTCGGCGTCGGTGGTCTCTGGCACACCGATCCCTTTCCGTTGCGTTTCGGTCCTCTGCCGCACGATCGGATACGTCGACGACCGTGCCGAGGGTACGCGGGATGCGGCGACCGCGCCCGGTTTCCCACCCAGCTGGATGCTCGGGGCACGGTCACGAACAGCGGTGGTTGCGGTGTAAGTCGGCACGTCGCGTCCAACGCATCCGTCACGCTCGGCATTCCCGGTGTGAGCTAGTCTCACACCTCGTGGCAGGCAAGCAGACCCCGGCGACGACCCTGCTCACCAAGCAGGGCATCGCCCACACCGTGCACGCCTATCAGCATGACCCGAAGGCCGAGTCGTACGGTCTCGAAGCGGTCGACGCGCTAGGGCTGGACGCATCTCGGGTGTTCAAGACGCTGGTCGCGGACGTGGATGGCAAGCTCACCGTCGGTGTTGTGCCGGTAACCGGCCAGCTCAACCTGAAAGCGCTGGCCGCGGCCGTCGGTGGGAAACGGGCCGCGATGGCGGATCCCGCCGCCGCCCAGCGGGCGACGGGGTACGTGCTCGGCGGCATCTCCCCACTCGGCCACCGCAGCCGCCTTCCCGTGGTGATCGACGTCTCCGCGAAGGACGCAGGCACGACAATCTACTGCTCCGCTGGGCGTCGCGGGCTTGAGGTCGAGCTCGCCCCGGAGGACCTGATCGCCGTGACGTCCGCCACAGTGGCCCCCATCGCTGGGTGAGGCCTTGTCAGCCCAGCGGCCGGAGCACCCTGGCCAGCCACTCTGTCACCGCGCGGGTGATCGCGTCGAGGTCGGCGTCGAGCGCATGGGTCCCGCGCACCACCGCGATCTCGTGGTGCTTGCCAGCCTCGGGGCAGCCGAACGGATCGGCGTCGCCCTGGACGACCAGCGTCGGCACGGTCACCGCGTCCAGCTCAGCCTGCCGCGTCTTGTGTGGCGTACGCGGCGGGCGCAGTGGAAACGCCAGGCAGAGCACCGCGACGGCCGAGCCCTCCTCAGCGGTGCGGCAGGCCACCCGCGCACCAGAGGATCGGCCGCCGAACACCATCGGCATCTCGTCGAACCAACGCCGCTCCAGGTCCTCGGCGACGGCGAGCCACGCGGCGTCGAGCTGCTTCGCGGGGGCGGGCGCACGCTTGCCCGCCACCCGGTAGGGCTGCTCGACCAGCGCGACGTGCACCCCGGACGCCTGCGCGGCACGTGTCACCGCGACTAGGTCTTTCGCATCGAACCCACCACCAGCGCCGTGGCCGAGCAGCAGCGCCGCCGAGCCCTCCTCAGCGGAATGCAGCTCGGCGCGCGCGGTCCCGACGGGGGTGTCGATGTCGATGCGTGTCATGGCACTTCGAGTTCGTCCTTGTCGAACAACGCTGGCGCGTCGAGGTCGGTAGCGTCAGTGGCGTCATCGACGCGCTCCAGCAGCTCCGGACCGTTGTTGCGGACATTGTTCACCCTGTCCGACACCGGGCGCAGCTCGAGGCTGTCGACGACGTCCAACGACGGCGGGTGCAGTAGGTCGGTGACATCCTCGACGTCGGGGTCGAGCCAGTGCGACCACTGTTCGCGCGGCAGCAGCAGCGGCATCCGATCGTGAATCTCGGTGAGGTTACCGACGGCATCCGTCGTCAGGACAGAGCAGCTCACCACCGGCGGGGCGCCCTCATCCGCATTGGGGTCGCGCCAGGTCTCCCAGATGCCGGCGAACGCGAGTGACGAGTCGTCCGTCGTTGTCATGAAGAACGGGTGCTTCTCCCCCTTCTTCGGGCCGCGCCGCCACTCGTACCAGCCGTCCGCGGGGATCAGGCAGCGATGCCGCTTCAGCGCGCGCCGAAAGGCGGGCTTGGTCGCGGCGGTCTCCGACCGAGTGTTGATCATCCGGTTGCCGATCGAGGCGTCTTTCGCCCAGAACGGGATCAACCCCCAGCGCATGACGCGCAGTAGCCGTCGCGGCGGCTCCTCCTGCTGGGTCGCGCCGTCGGCGTCCTTCGGGTGCCGAGACACCACCGACATCACCTTGCGGCTCGGCGCCACGTTGTAGTCCGGCCGCGGTTGGTGCTCCCCCGTGTCGTCGGTCGCGTCGAACTCCTTCACCAGCGTGGCAGGATCCTTCGTCGTGGCGTAGCGCCCGCACATCTCGTAGCCCTCCTCATCGCAGTCGCACCCTTATCGTGGCACGATTTGCCCGCGGACGGTGACAAACTGGGCTTTCCATGCGAGGTGAAGGCAGGGGATGCGGTGGTAGCGAAGGACTGGCGCACGCTGGACGAGTCCGACGTCCGGGTACGCCCGGGCAAGGGCTCCCGCCCCCGCAGCAAACGCAGGCCCAAGCACGCCGATGCCGTGACCGCGATGGTCACCTCCGTGGACAGGGGCCGCTGGACCTGCGCCGTCGACGGCGACCCGGCGCGCACCGTCACCGCGATGCGCGCCCGTGAGCTGGGCCGCACGCCGATCGTCGTCGGGGACAGCGTGTCGCTGGTCGGCGACACCAGCGGCAAACCGGACACCCTCGCGAGGATCGTGCGGGTCGCCGAGCGCACCAGCGTACTCCGCCGCACGGCGGACGACACCGATCCGTATGAGCGGGTCGTCGTCGCCAACGCCAAGCAGTTGCTCATCGTCACCGCGCTGGCCGACCCGCCGCCCCGGACCGGCTTCATCGACCGCTGCCTCGTCGCCTGCTACACCGGCGGGTTGCAGCCGGTGCTGTGCCTGACCAAGGCCGATCTCGCCGAGCCAGACGAGATCATCGACCGCTACGCCGACCTCGATTTGCCCACCGTCGTGACCCGCCACGACGCACCGGTCACGGAGCTCGCCGACCGGCTCACCGGGCACGTGACGGCGCTGGTCGGACACTCCGGAGTCGGCAAGTCCACCCTGGTCAACCGGCTTGTCCCCGATGCCGAGCTGCTGACGGGTGAGGTCAGCGCCATCGGCAAGGGCAAGCACACCTCGGTCACCGCGATCGCGCTGCCGTTGCCACAAGGCGGCTGGGTGATCGACACACCAGGCATCCGCTCCTTCGGTCTCGCCCACGTCACCGCGAACGACATCGTCACGTCGTTCGCGGAGTTCGCCGAGGCGGCCGAGCACTGCCCACCCGGTTGCGGCCACCTCGGCCCACCCAGCGACCCCGATTGCGCCCTGGACGCCGTTATCGGCGAGGGCGAGGCGCCAGCGGGCAGGCTGGCCTCGCTGCGGCGCCTGCTCGCCTCCCGCGCTGGCATCGACGCGGGTTAGCGCGATAACGAATCGTCAACGGGCGGCGCGACCATGAAACCTCTTCGGCCCTGCTAACGTCAGTCCCGAGGAGGGAATAGGACAAATCTACTGAGGGAGCTCCATGCGGAAATCACTGATCGCAGCCGGAACCCTCGCGTTCGCGCTTACTTTGGGCGCATGCGGCGAGGAGACGACGTCCGGCCAGGCGTCACCGGGCGAGACGTTCACCGACCCCGTCAGCCTCGTCAGCGCGGCGACGGCGAGCACGGAAGAGAAGAAGTCGGCGCACTTCACCATGGAAATGAACATGGGGATGATGTCGTCCACCGGCGAAGGGCAGGGGATCTTCGACGGTGAGAACACCAAGATGGCCATGACCATGTCCATGGACATGAGCGCCATGGGTCAGGGCAACATGGACATGGAGATGCGACTGCTCGACAACGCCATGTACATGAAGATGCCCAACATGCCCGGCATGGACAGCTCCAAACCGTGGATCAAGATGGACCTCGACCAGGCGTCCGGGGCCAGCGGCATGGACATGAGCAAGGCCATGGAGCAGAACGACCCCACCAAGGCCCTTGAGATGCTCAAGGACTCGGGTGACATCACCTCGACCGAGGAATCCGAGGTCAACGGCGTCCCCGCGACGAAGTACACCATCGACGTCGACGTCGAGAAGCTCATGTCCCAGTACGGCAACGGCATGGACCAGATGCTCGACACGAAGGACATGCAGCTCGACACGCTCCCGGTCGAGGTATGGATCAGCGACGAGCAGCTGCCGCTGAAGTTCACGATGAACATGGGCGAGCTGATGAACAAGGCGATGGAGTCAAGTGGCCAGCCGATGCCGGAGGGCATGAACTTCGACGACGCCCACGTCTCCATGACCTACAGCAAGTGGGGCGAGCCGGTCACCGTCGAGGCACCCCCTGCCTCGGAGGTCACCTCCGGCGGCCCTGGCGGTTTCCCCGGCGGTAACTGACCCGGCGGTCATCGCCTAGGAACGCACGAAGCGGGGCCTGTCACCGGACGGTGGCAGGCCCCGCTCGCTGTCTCAGCCCATGTGCGGGTACGTGTGATCGGTCGGTGCGACGAAGTTCTCCTTGACCGCCCGGGGGCTGGTCCAGCGCAGCAGGTTGAACATCGAGCCTGCCTTGTCGTTGGTGCCGGACGCCCGTGCCCCGCCGAACGGCTGCTGGCCGACGATGGAGCCGGTCGGCTTGTCATTCACGTAGAAGTTGCCCGCCGCGTACCCGAGAGCGCGGTGCGCCTGCTGGATCGCGTCCCTGTCGTCGGCGAACACCGCGCCCGTCAGCGCGTACGGCGCCGAGGAGTCGACAAGCCGCAGCATGTCGGTGTACTCGTCGTCCTCGTAGACGTAGACCGCGCAAATCGGTCCGAAGTACTCCTTCGAGAACACCTCGTGGTTCGGGTCGGAGGCGACGAGGATCGTCGGGTCGACGAAGTAGCCAACCGAGTCGTCGTAACCACCACCGACGAGGACGTCGAGCGCGGGGTCGGCGTCGACGCTGTCCAGCAGCGCCTTGTGCTTGGCGAACGCTCGCGCGTCGATCACGGCTCCGCCGAAGTGCGACAGGTCGCTGACGTCGCCATACGAGATCGTCTTGCTCACGTCCGCGAGCTCGTCACGCACGCCACCTTCCCACAGCGAACGCGGCAGGTAGGCGCGGGACACGGCGGAACACTTCTGCCCCTGGTACTCGAACGCGCCCCGCACGAGCGCGGTGACCAGCGTGTCGGCGCGCGCCGACGGATGAGCGATGACGAAGTCTTTGCCGCCGGTCTCGCCGACGATCCTCGGGTACGACTTGTAGCTGTCCAGGTGCTCGCCGATGGTGCGCCACAGCAGCTTGAACGTCGCCGTTGAGCCGGTGAAGTGCAGCCCGGCGAAGTCGGCGTCGGTCAGCGCGACCTCGCTGACGGCTTTGCCATCGCCGGTCACCATGTTGATCACGCCGGGCGGCAGACCGGCCGCTTCCAGCGCCCGCATGGTGAAGTGCGCGGCGAGCTGCTGGGTGGGCGTCGGCTTCCACACCACCGTATTGCCCATCAGCGCGGGCGCGGTGGGCAGGTTGCCCGCGATGGCGGTGAAGTTGAACGGCGTGATCGCGGTGACGAAGCCTTCCAACGAGCGGTACTCCATGCGGTTCCACGCGCCCGGAACCGAGTTCGGCTGCTCGGCGAGGATCCGACGAGCGTAGTGGACGTTGAACCGCAGGAAGTCGATCAGCTCGCACGCGGCGTCGATCTCCGCCTGCTGGATCGACTTCGACTGCCCGAGCATCGTCGCGGCGTTGATGGTGTCGCGGTACGGGCCCGCGAGCAGATCCGCGGCCCGCAGGAACACGGCCGCGCGCTCGTCGAACGGCAGCTCCCGCCACGCGGGCGCTGCCTCCTTCGCCGCGGTAGCGGCGTCCGCGACGTCACCGGGCGTTGCCTGCGCGCAATTGCCGAGGACGTGGCCGTGCTCGTGGGGTTTGACGACGCGGAACGGCTCGCCACCCGCCATGCGCTGCTCGCCAGCGATGGTCTGAGTCAGCTCGTGGGTGGCCGAGGAGAGTTCGGTCAGGGTGCGTTGCAGTGACTGCCGCTCGGCGCTGCCCGGTGCGTAGGTGTAGACCGGTTCATTGCGCGGCGCGGGCACCGATGTGATCGCGTCCATGATGGTGTTCTCCCGTGGTTCGCCTTGTGGGCGGGTCTGTGTGGGCTGGTCCTATGAGCCCCGTCACCCACCATCCTGGCACGAACCGGGCCACCGTGAGGGCCGTCCGCCGAGAGAAATCCCCGAGGGTGAAGCGTGCTCAGAGCAGCTCGAGCAGGAACGGGAGCTCCTGCGGCGCGTACCAGGCCAGCTCGTGGTCCTCGGCGTCGCCGATGGCGAACTCGGCGTCCAGATCACCCAGGTCAGCGGCGTCGACGGCCTTGGCGGCGGCGAGCACCGCGTCCTCCGCGTCAGCACCGTCGACGTGCACCGACGCGACCGCCGACATCGGGACGGATCCACCGACCCGCACCACCGCGTTGTCCAGATCGGGCCGCTGCTCGACGTCATCGAGGTCGGCGGCGACGACGACTCTGCGCGGTGTCACGCTCTCCTCGCCCTCCAGATCCGCCGCGATCAGCCGCAGCGACGCCCTGGCCGCGTCGAGCTGCGCGACATACTCCAACTCCTCGGTGGATCCGCTGGTGTAGGACTCGCGCAACGCGGGCGTCAGCGCGAACCCGGTGCCGTTGATGGGCAGGAACTCGTCCTTGGCGACCAGTTCGCGCAGCATGCCGATGGTCGCGGGTAGGTAAACCCTCATCGCGTGGTTCCCTTCAGTTCGGCGAGGGATTCGTGCAGCATCGCGGCGAAGACGTCGATGTCCGACACGGCTTTCCTGTCCCCGTTGAGTCCGAAGTAGACGCCCCCATCGTATGACGTCACGCCAATCGCGAGCGCGTGGTTGCGCACCAGCGGCATGATCGGGAACATCTCCACCATCCTGGCGTTGGCGGCGAACATCGGTATTTGCGGGCCAGGCGAGTTGGTGATCATCAGGTTGAAGATCCGGTCCGAGAAGGTGCCCGCGGTGCGCGCACCGAGCGAATGCAACGTCGGCGGGGCGAATCCGCCGACCCGCAGCAACGTTCGCGCCGCCACCGACCTGCCGGATTCGATGTGGCGTGCCATGGCGTGACTGATGTGCTGCAGGCGCATCACCGGATCGGTCTCCCCCACCGGCAGATCGACCAGGTAGGCCGCTACCTCGTTGCCGACGATACCCGCCGATGAGTAGGAGCGGGTGCTCGCGTCGGCCACCGCGAGCGGCACGAGCGCCCGCACCGTGCTGTTCGGTTCGAGCGATGCTTTCCGCGCGAGCAGCCACTCGCGCAGGGCGCCAGTGATCGCGGTGAGCACGATGTCGTTGACCGTGCCGCCGTGGGTGGCCCTGATCTGGCGGTAGTCGTCGAGCGATGTGCGCACGCCCGCGAACACCCTGCCACCGGATACCTCGACGTTGAGTGGGCCAGACGGTGCGGGTTTCAGCGCGGCCCGCATGGCGGACGCCACTCCGCCGACCGCGCCCGCGAGCTTCACGGCGGTCGCCGCGGCATCACCCGCGGCCGCTTTCGCGCTTTCCATCAGCAACGTCGGCTGCTGCACCGTCTCGGCGACGGCGTCGAACATCAGCTCGGTCTTGCTCGGTGTCTTGCCCGGCAGCCATGTCTCCTCTTCGACGGGATCGAGCTCACCCGGCGCGGGGTCGAGGACAAGCTGGCCCAGCTCGATGGTGCCGATGCCGTCGACGACCGCCTGGTGGGTCTTTGTCACCAGGGCGACGCGGTCACCGGCGAGTCCCTCGACGAAGTACGCCTCCCACAGCGGCCTGCCCTGGTCCAACGGCCGGGCGAGCAGCCGCGCGACCAGCTCGAAGAGTTGGGCGTCCGTGCCAGGCGCGGGCAGCGCGGAACGTCGGACGTGGTAGTTCAGATCGAAGTCGACGTCGTCGACCCACACCGGCCGGGCGAGATGGCCCGGTACCCGCATCACTCGTTGCCGGTAGCGCGGCAGGTAGCCGAGGCGGTGGTTGATCAGCTTGCACATCAGCTCGAAGTCGAAGCCAACCTCCGGCCGCTCGAACACCGCGACGCCACCGACGTGCATGGGCGTCGACCTGTCCTCCATGTAGAGCAAGGAAGCGTCAAGTGCGGAGAGGCGGTCCGGCATGCCGTCGATCCTGACACATCGGACCGACACCGTGGGCGCGGATAGGTAGCCGTTGCCTTCTGGTGAGCAAACGTGAGCATGCTCTTCGTTAGGCAGGTGCCGTACCAGCGGGTCTTGTAGCCGAGCATCCGCCTGATCTCCGCCAGCGCCGCGTCGGCCAGGGCACGGTTGAGGCCACGCTTGTAGGCGCCGCCCTTGGCGCGCATCCCGCACGCGTTCAGCGTCTCCACGCAGATGACCTGGTGCTGCTGCGCCAGGGTGGTGGTGGCCTTGTGCAGCACGTCGCGGCGCACGTTCGCGGCGCGGGCGTGGGTCTTGCCGATGCGGGCCTGGGTGCGCCGCCAACGCTTCGACGGCTGACGCTTGGTTCGGGTCTGCTGGTCATAGGGACCGCGCTGGCGGGCAGCCTTGCGCTGCAACGCCCGCAACCTGGACTGCGCGGCCGACAGCGCTTTCGGCGCCGCCACCCGCGCCACCTCGGTGCCGTCCGGGGCCGCGACCACCCGAACCGCGCGAGACGGTCGCGATGTTCCACAACCAGCACCGTTGCACACCCATCCGACAGGATGCGCCGCAACCTCGGCCGCTTCCCGTTCAGTCCAGAACCGACCTCGCGCACCACCTCACCCACGCTGTGGCCGTTGCAGGTGGCCCAGTCGATCAGCCGGGCCACCTGCCGATCCAGATCAGCCCGCTGATCATGCGAGGACACCCACGCATACACAACCGTCCGGCCGGTGCCATCGACTGCAGTCGCATCCACCCAGATCGTGCCCGAGCCCAACCGCCGAGCAGGTACCGGCATCCGATCCTGGCGAAACCACCGATACGCCGTCTGCGGATGCACACCATTCGCCCGCGCCCACACAGCCAACCTCACCCACCCATGCAAACACACATTCGATCACGGTTGCGCACGAAACACCGAACAGATCACAGCCCTGTTCGCGACAACGGCATCGACTAGGCTCGCGGCGTGCACGCAGAGGTCTCTCCCAAGGACCGGTTCCTGACCGTCTACGGACGGAAACCCGTACTCGAAGCGCTCAATGACACCTCACTCGACATCGACAAGGTGGTCATCGCGGACTCGGCGCGAGGCGGTTCGCTCGCCGAGATCAGGAAGGCGGCGCGGGCCCGGTCGATCCCGGTGACCACCGCGAGCGCGCACCGGGTGAAGGTGCTCGCCGGGAATGGCAAGCAGGACCAGGGCGTGCTCGCCGACGTCGTCGCGCCACACATGCGGCCACTGAGCACGGCGCTCGCCGAACACCCGCTGCCGCGACGGCTGTTGCTGCTGGACGGCATCACCACGCAGTCCAACGTCGGGATGATCCTGCGCACCGCGACGGCGGCGGGCATCGAGGGCATCGTGGTGCCGCGCAAGGGCGTCGCGTCGCTTGACCCGATCGTGGTCAAGGCGTCGGCCGGTGTCGCGTTCCGTGCCCCGGTGCTGCGCTGCGGGACCGCTCCGGACGCGGCCGCTGACCTGCTCGAAGCGGGCTATCCGCTCTACGCGCTCGGCGCACAGGCCCCGGCCAGCGTGTTCGACGCCGAACTGCCGGAGCGAGCGGCGTTCGTCCTTGGAGCGGAGACACTCGGCGTCAGCGAACAGGTGCGTGAGCTGGTGACGGAGTGGCTGTCGATACCGCTGCACGGCGGGGTGGAGTCGCTGAACGTCGCCGCGGCCGCGGCGGTGCTCTGTTTCGAGCTGGCCCGGCGCGGTTAGGCGCGGATCAGCGCCTTGCCGAGCATGAGGATGACCTGGTCCCTGGCGTCCTGTTCACCCCGGTATCTGCTTGCCACCGCGACGAGCGAGTCGAAGACGCCGCGCGCTTGCTTGTCTCCGTCGGCCAGCGCCCGCACCAGATAGCGCAGCGTGGTCCCCCGTTCTTCGGCGAGCTCGGCGAACCGGCTGGCCGTCCATTCCTCGGTGTTCGGATCCACCAGCCCGGGCAGGTACGCGAACGCCTCCTCGACGTGCCGGCGCACCCACTGGTTGATTTCGGCGCGAAGGCCAGCTTTTGTACCGAAGTGATGCTGCACGACGCCGGGTGAGACTCCCGCCGCTCTCGCGATGTCGCGGATCGACGTCGCCTCCACCCCGCGATCGGCGAACAATGTCAGCGCGGCTTCCCGGATTCGTGCGTACACGGTCAGATCGCCGCGCCGGGCACCCAGCTCGTCGAACCGGCCGAGCTCGTCGAGTCGGGTGTCTCGTTCAGAATCCGATACAGTCGCATCGTCCACGATACGATCGTATCGTTTCGCGCGCGAGAAACACACCCGGACCCGGCGCCGTCCACCCGGCCCCGGCGCCGTCGACCCGGACCCGGCGCCGTCGCCAGCACCCGCCCACCGCCGCACTCCGCCGCGACCACCCACACGGGTCATTCTCGTCCTGATCAGCCTCGGTCAGCCCTCACTGTGTACTGAAAGGTCGACCACCGAGCCGAAAGGGGGTCTCGCGCGTGCCCCAGCGGAATACCAGCCGCGCCATCGCCATCGTCCGGCCGCTCGCGCCGTATGAGCCCGCGCCATCGCCAACCGCGCCAGCCCCGCCAGCCGGTTCGCCACCGACAGCGCCACGAGACAACGGGAATCAGCTCACGCTGCCGCTATGCGGCGAGCACGCACCCGGAATGCCGGAATCGCACAGGCCAACGCCGAGCGGCGCGCACGAGCGGCCGTGCGACATCGAACTCATCCAACTCGTCACGGCCATCGTCGAGCTCGCGGCGGGCAGACGCCCGCCCCACGCGCTGCGGGACCGCCTCAGCGAGCCGCTACGACAGCGACTCCTCACCGACCCACGACCTGAGCTCGGACGGCATTTCGTGGTCAACCGGGTGCATTGCGGCAGGGACGGCGCGCACGTGTTACACGTCAACGCCACCGTGCACGAGCGAACGCACGCGATCGCGTTCGGGACGAGCAGCTGCCTGACCCCGAGGTACTGGGGCGGCTGGCAGGTCATCGAGTTCTGCCTGCTCGAGCCATCGGTGCGGCGCCGCGCGCCCCGCGCGGCCTGACGGCGCCGCCCGCCCCGAGTCTGGCTGGGCGCGAACCGTGCGAGGCGCTACCTGCGGGCGCCCTTCTTGTTGCGTTTCGCCTCCGCCCGCGCGGCGGCCCTGCGCTCCCTGCGGGAACCGCCACCAGCGCCACCCGAGGCCGCGGGCTTGGCGCCGTCACCGCTGCGCTTGACACCGCCCGTCTCGTCGGGACCGGAGAACGTCAGGCCACCTCGCGCGTCGGCACCCTTGCCGCGCAGCGCGGGGGGCACCGACTCGCCCTGCTGCGCCTCAGGCTGCGGCGGCGCGGGCCTCGCGTGCCTGCCACCACCTCGGCGCTTGCTCTCAGCTGGCACCTCGGCGGCCTGCCCCTCACCGCCCTGAGCGGGCTCCGCCTGCTCGATCTGCAGGTGGAACAGGTGTCCGACGACCTCTTCCTTCAGCGAGTCGAGCATGCCCTGGAACATGTCGAAGCCTTCACGCTGATACTCGATCAGCGGGTCACGCTGGGCGTAGGCACGCAGCGAGATGCCTTCCTTGAGGTAATCCATCTCGTAGAGGTGCTCACGCCACTTGCGGTCGAGCACGCTGAGTACGACCTTGCGCTCCAGCTCACGCATCGCGCCCTCACCGGCGAGGCCGTCGATCTCGGCCTCCCGCCGGTCGTAGGCGGCATCCGCGTCGGCAAGGAGCTCTTTGAGCAGCACTTCCTTGGTGATGTCGCGGTGTCGCTCCTCGAGGTCGTCCCAGCTGAACGAGACCGGGTAGACGTTGCGGAGGTTGGTCCAGAGCTGGTCGTGGTTCCAGTCCTCGGCGTAGCCCTCGCTGGCCGCCTCGTTGACGTAGCCAGTGATCACGTCGCGGAGCATGTGCTTGCTCTGCTCGCGCAGATCCTCGCCTTCGAGGATGCGACGGCGCTCGGAGTAGATAACCGAGCGCTGCTGGTTCATCACCTCGTCGTACTTGAGGACGTTCTTGCGCGACTCCATGTTCAGCTGTTCGACCTGGGTCTGCGCGCTGCGGATGGCCTTGGTGACGAACTTGTGCTCGATCGGCACGTCGTCCGGCAGCCGCATCGACGTCATGACCCGCTCGACGAAAGCGGCGTTGAACCGGCGCATCAGCTCGTCGCCGAGCGAGAGGTAGAACCGCGACTCGCCGGGGTCACCCTGACGACCAGAACGACCCCGCAGCTGGTTGTCGATACGGCGGGACTCGTGCCGCTCGGTGCCGAGCACGTACAGCCCGCCCGCCTCGCGGACCTCGTCGGCCTCGGCCTTGCTCGCCTCGAGCGCCTGCTCGTGCACCCTTGGGTACGCCGCCTCGTACTCCTCCGGCGTCTCAACCGGGTCGAGGCCCTGCTCCCGCAGTATCTGGTCGGCGATGATCTCCGGGTTGCCGCCAAGCACGATGTCGGTACCGCGACCGGCCATGTTCGTCGCGACCGTGACCGCGCCCTTGCGACCGGCACGAGCGATGATCAACGCTTCCTTGTCGTGGTACTTGGCGTTGAGCACCTCGTGCGGCACGTTGCGGCGCAGCAGCAGCTTGGACAGGTACTCCGAGCGCTCGACGCTCGTGGTGCCGACGAGTACCGGTTGACCCTTCGCGTGCCGCTCGGCGATGTCGTCAGCGACCGCCTCGAACTTCGACTCCTCGGACTTGTAGATCAAGTCCGGCTGGTCGATACGAATCATCGGCCGGTTGGTCGGAACGGGCACCACACCCAGCTTGTAGGTCTGGTGGAACTCGGCGGCTTCGGTCTCGGCGGTACCGGTCATGCCAGCGAGCTTGTCGTACTGCCGGAAGTAGTTCTGCAGCGTGATCGTGGCCAGCGTCTGGTTCTCGGCCTTGATCTCGACGCCTTCCTTGGCCTCGATCGCCTGGTGCAGCCCCTCGTTGTAGCGACGTCCGGCGAGCACACGCCCGGTGAACTCGTCGACGATCATGACCTCGCCGCCTCGGACGATGTAGTCCTTGTCCCGCTTGAACAGCTCCTTCACCTTGAGGGCGTTGTTCAGGTACCCGACGAGCGGGGTGTTGGCGACCTCGTAGAGGTTGTCGATGCCGAGCTGGTCCTCGATGAACTCGACGCCTTCCTCGGTGACACCGATGGCCCGCTTGCGCTCGTCCACCTCGTAGTGGACGTCCTTCTTCATCAGCGGCGCTAGGCGAGCGAACTCGGTGTACCAGCGTGAGGACTGGTCGGCGGGGCCGGAAATGATCAGCGGCGTCCGCGCCTCGTCGATCAGGATCGAGTCGACCTCGTCGACGATGGCGTAGTTGTGCTCACGCTGCACGCACTCGTCCAGGCTCCACGCCATGTTGTCGCGCAGGTAATCGAAGCCGAACTCGTTGTTCGTGCCGTAGGTGATGTCGGCGTGGTAGGCGGCCCTGCGCTCGTCCGGCGGCATCTGCGGCAGGATCACGCCGACCTCGATACCGAGGAAGCGATGCACCCTGCCCATCCACTCGGCGTCACGCTTGGCGAGGTAGTCGTTGACCGTGACGACGTGGACGCCCTTGCCCGAGATCGCGTTGAGGTAGCACGGCAGCACCGAAGTCAGCGTCTTGCCCTCACCGGTCTTCATCTCGGCGACCTGACCGAGATGAAGCGCGGCGCCACCCATGATCTGCACGTCGTAGTGCCGCTGGCCAAGTACTCGATACGCGGCTTCCCTGCCGACGGCGAACGCCTCGGGCAGCAGGTCGTCGAGCGACTCGCCATCCTGGTGACGATCGCGGAACTCATCGGTCTTGGCACGCAGCTCGGCGTCGGACAAGTCCTTGACACTGTCTTCGAGGGCGTTGACCGAGTCCGCGATGTACTTCAGTCGCTTGACCCGCTTTCCCTCGCCCGCGCGAAGCAGGCGGCTCAAAACCATCCGGTTCGACCTCGCTGTGTGGTGACGTGTGCTGCCGTGTGCGGTTGTGCTTGGACCGTCCTCGCGTCACGCGCTGTCCTGACGCCGGTCTCGGTGGGTGAACGTGCCGCGACCCCCATCGTAGGCAACCGGGGAAACGGCACGCACACCCGTCAACACAACGCTGCCCCGGAACCAGATAGTTCCGGGGCAGCCGTAACGACTCTGTGAATAGGACTCGCGACTGTGTCGCTTGAGACGCTGTCGCGCTCAGCCCAGCCGGATCACACCGTAGTCGAAACCCTTCCTGCGGTAGACGACGCTTGGCTTACCAGCGTCGGCGTCGTTGAAGAGGTAAAAGTCGTGTCCTACGAGCTCCATCTCGTAGAGGGCTTGATCGATCGTCATGGGTTCGGCCGAATGCTGCTTCTCGCGAACGATCCGACCCGGCTGGTACTCGACGACGCCGTCGTCCCAGCGCTGTTCCGGCACCTCGACCTCGGCGGACGTCTGCGTCTCGACCGGCGCCGGGGCGTCGAGCACCGCGGTGGGCGCCGCGGGACGGCGGCCGTTGGCCACCGGCAGTGCGCCCGTGCCATTAGCGGACGCGTTGTCCGCGGTGATGGAGGTCGCTTCCGCGACGGATTCGGGGCAACGACGTCCGTAATGCACTCGCCTGCGGTCGTGCATCCGCCGCATCCGGTTCTCCAGCTTGGCGACCGCCGCGTCGAGTGCGGCGTAGAAGTCGCCCGCTCGTGCTTCCGCTCGGATCGGGGAACCCTTGCCCTTCCCGGTGATCTCGACACGCTGGCAGTTCTTGTGTTGCCGACGGTTCGGCTCATGGAAGAGCTCGACGTCGTAGCGGATGATTTTCCTGTCGTAGCGCTCGAGACGGGCAAGCTTGTCGCTAACGTGCACCCGATAGTGCTCGGGGATCTCCACGTTGCGGCCCTTCACGACGATGTCCATACACGACCTCCCTCGCTCAACGATGTGAGCTGTGATTCCGAACTGGTCGGTACCGGGGTGAGGATCGGGGTCCCGGCGTGTGACGAAGGCACCAGGCGTGTCACACGCACCGGCACCGGAATGACATGGGCTTGTCACCTCCTTTTCGGCCGGTATTGCCCTGTTAGCGCAGCACGTTAGCCGCAGAACGCCGCTAACAACAGCCCCCGGTGCGGGGGATATCGCGGGGTGAGGGATAATGCGCCGCCACTGCGGAGGGCGACGATCATCGAGGCTGAGGCGCCGTTATTGGGCCAGCCGGGTGGCACTGAGCCCATACGGCGGAATCGCCCGGTCTCATTCCGGAATGCCGACCACATTCCCCCTGGTAGAGCGCTCGACACGCCGAGCGAATCCGACTGTGGTGATGCGGGACACAGCAGGTGCCTCATACCTTCACAACGCACACAGCGTGGTCAGGGTTCCCACCGACACCCGCCCGATCCGGGAACGGGCGAGCGAATAGACGATCACTCGACTTCACTCGGGAGGGGGATAGGTTACGGCAGCCGGGGCGACGTCAGCGCCAGCACGGCGATGACCAGGACACCACCCCTTGCCAGCGCGCGCTCGCAGGCCATCGCGGTCGCCCCGGTCGTGACGACGTCATCAAGCAGCACCGCACCGGTGCCCGCCGGGGGCAGCGCGGCGGGCACCGGCAGCACCCGGCCCGCCAGATTCGCCGCGCGCGTCGCCGGATCGAGACCGACGGCGTCCTCGGCGTCCGACGCCAGCCGCAGTGCCGGCGCGACGGTTGCTCGGATACCCAATTCCGCCGCTCGTGATGCACAGTGCCGCGCCAGCCGCGAGATATGCTGGCCGCCCCGCGCTCTCGCCGCCGCACGCCGCGACGGCGCGGGTACGAGACAGCACTCCGGCTTGTCGCCGATGACAGCGGGCAACACGGCACCGAGCGACGCGCCAAGCGTTGGCGCGAGGTCCCGACGTCCTCGTTCCTTGTAGGCGAGCACCAGCCGCCGCGGCACGCCCTGATAGCGGGCCAAGGCGTACGCGGGCGCCCCGCTAGGGCATGGCACCGGGAACGGCGACGTCAGCAGCCGCTGACAGCCAGAGCAGCATGCCGCGCCGGATACACCGCATCCGGCGCACACCGGCGGCAGCAACAAATCAAGCGCGTGATCGAGCGGTGCTGGCAGTCTCACGCCAGCAGCCTGCCAGGTGCCCCCGACAGTCTTAGCCGGGATAAAACGGCGAGCTCAGCAGGCTCTGGTCCCGCGAGCTCTGCCGCCAGACCTCGGCGAGATCAGAGGTCTGCCACAGGCCGCCGTCGTTGGCGGCGACGACCGGCCTACCTGGCGCGCCGGTCACCGCGCTCACCGGTGGCTCGAGGTTGGACGTCGTGTAGCTCTCCATGCCGAAGCCGTCCACCGGCACCCGCACGACCGGCGATATCGAGGATTCAGTGGCCACGACCAGCGCGTCCTGCGCCTGCCAGTCGACGTCGATCACGTCGGTCAACGTCTCGGGCTGCAGGATGCGTGGCGCACGCAGCCGGACACCGTCCGACGTGCGGACCACCGACGCGACGATGAGCTTGTGGTCCGCGACGATAGCGGCGCGAGTGCCGTCGCGGGACAGCCGCAGCGCCGTAATGGGACCGAAGCCCTGCAGCGCGCTGTCGTCGACCTGCTGCGCCTGCCACGTGCCGTCCAGCGTCAGGGTGACGCGGACGACCTTCTTCCTGTCGGTAACCGTCCAGACCTCGTTGCTGGGATTGTCGTCTGAGGAGGATGGCCGCCATGTCGGGCGGGTCATCCGTTTCGCGTCGAGGTCCACGATCGACAGCACGTCCTCCGTCGGGCCGACTCGCAGCCGCACACGCTTGCGCGCGTTCTCGACGACGGCGAGCCTGCCGCCGTCGACGGACTGCGCCGCGGACCGCACGTCGTAGGCGCCTGACCCCGCTGGCCCCGCGAGCGGGTCCGAGTCGTCGAGCCGCACCACCTGGTTGCCGCTCAAGGCGAGACCTGAGAGGTTCGCCGACACCGTGGCGTGTACCGGTGGGACGTCGGTGATGCGCCAATCCCTGCGGCCGGGCACGAGATCCTGGCCGTCGGAGAGCAGCCGGATCCGGTTGGTCGCCACCGCGTCGAGCGACATCACCAGCTGGAACGCCATCAACCGCCTTGTCGCGGCACTCTCACCGGCGACACCGGTCAGCGGCACCTCGAGCGCGCCATCCTCATTGACCGTTACGTTGGTGTCGAGGCTGGCTTTCTCCAGCGGGTTGCGCACCGCGGTGGCGAGCGCGTCGGACGGCCCCTGCAACAAGGTATCGACGATCCTGCCTGGCAACCCCTCGCGCGGTTGGGCGAGCACGTAGCGGGGGTCAGGCACTCGCACCGCGCTGTCCGGCGCGAAGAAGTACAGCGGAAGCTGGTAGTAGTTCTCCACGAACTGCGACTCGGTGGTGATCATCTCGGCGGGCGGATCGACGATGCGCCACTGCCGGTTGCCTGGCGTGCGCCGCAACGAGATCTCGATCTCGTACGTCCCGCCGCCTGGGATGAAAGCGTTGTCCGATCCAAGCGCGCCAATTTTGCGGCCTCGCAGCCGGATGATCGTCTCGTCCGGGTCTTCTGGCTGGCGCTCCGCGTCGACCGGCAGCGTGCTGAACTGGTCTCGCAGGATGACGAGGCTCGAGCTCGGCTGCCAGTCGTCGGCGACGTTCTTCGCCAGGTACAGCCGCGCTTCCTTGTAGTCGGTCGCGGCTTGGGCGCTGAGCACGAACTTGCGCACGGTGTCGTACGGCGACAGGTCCTGCGCTGGCCGGATGTCCTCGAGCGCGTCCCCGGTGTTCGCGGTGTCCGCGCTACCGATGACCTGCGGTTTCGTCTCCTTGGGCACGTTCGCGCAACCACTCGTGACGAGCAGTACGCAGCCAAGGACCGCCAGCACCCACCGCTTGGTCATCGGTTCACCTCCTCGCGGTCGCCGCGCGCCCGCTCCGCTTCCGGGGCCTCGGAGTCATCCGCACCGTCCGTGCCGTCAGCACCGTCCGTGCCGTCAGCACCGTCCGTGCCGTCGGTGCCGGCACCCCGGAGACCCTCCTCATGCCATTCCGCGGCCGCGGTGTGGGCATCCTCCGCATCGGCGTGGGCACGTGTGACGGCGTCGTCGGACGGCTGCCCGTCCTCACTCGGCAGCTCGGGCGGGTCAGGCGGCAGCCCGATGGGGCTCACCGTCAGGTCCGTCAGTTCGACGCCCTGTTCCCTCGGCAGCGTGAGCCGGAAACACGCACCATAGCCGTACGCGCCCCAGGCTTCGAGCTCCCCACCGTGTAGCCGCGCGTCCTCCTGGCTGATCGCGAGGCCGAGCCCGGTACCACCGGTGCGCCGGTTCCGGGAAGGGTCGGCACGCCAGAACCGGTTGAACACCAGGTCCTCTTCGCCTTGTCGCAGCCCGACACCGTAGTCGCGCACCGTGATGGCGACGGCATCGTCGTTCACACCAAGCGTCACCCTGACCGGTTGCCCCTCGCCATGGTCAACGGCGTTCGCGACCAGGTTACGCAGAATCCGCTCAACCCTGCGCGCGTCGATCTCGGCGACGGCCTCGTCCGCTGGCAGGTCAAGCTCGACCTCACTGCCCGCCGACCCGGCGAGCACCTTCACCTGCTCGCGCACCCGTTCGACGATGGCGCGCACGTCGACGACCTCGGCGGTCAGCTCCTCGACACCCGCGTCGAGCCTGCTGATCTCGAGCAGGTCGCCGAGGAGCGCCTCGAACCGATCCAGCTCGTCGGCGAGCAGCTCCGCGGAGCGGGCAAGACCGGGCGGAAACTGCTCCCGTGAGGCATGGAGCACGTCGGCGGCCATCCGCACCGTGGTCAGCGGCGTACGCAGCTCGTGTGAGACGTCTGAGGTGAACCGGCGCTGCAACTGGCCGAACTCCTCGAGCTGCCGAATCTGCGTCTGGATGCTCTCCGCCATCTCGTTGTAGGACCGCGCCAGCTTGGACAGGTCGTCCGAGCCGACAACGGCGAGGCGTTTGTCCAGGTCACCCTCCGCGAACCGGACAGCGGCGTTGGCCGCCCTGCGTACGGGCAGCACGACCTGGCGCGTGACAAGGTTGGCGATACCGGCGAGCAGCAACAGCAGCACGGCGGCGCCGGCGATGAGCGTGTTCTGCACGGTGCTGACCGTGTTCTGCTCCGTGCTGAGCGGGAACAACAGGTACAGCTGCAGCGGGCGCGCGTTGGTCGTGATCGGCGCGCCGATGATCAGATACGTGGTGCCGTCAACGGTGTGAATCTGCTCGGCTTCCCTGCCCTGCTCGACGAAGTCGCGCAGGGCGGTCGGCACGTTCCCGTAGCTGCCAACGAAGATCGACTCGTCCGGCGTCGCGGGACGACCACCACCCTGGTAAGAGCGGTCACCGCTGGCGATCACCGGCTCGAACGCACCCGCCGACGAACCCTCCAGTTCGTGCGCGGCCGGTGAGGAGCTGGTGATCTTCCTGCTCGCCTGTTCGAGACGTTCCCGCAGCGTCTCCGGATTGGCGTCGATGCCTTCCAGCTCGGATTCCGCCGTCGCGAGCACGGCACGCGTTTGCGCGATCGCCGCACGCCGTTTGGTGTCGAGCAACCGCTCGGCTATCTGGTACTGCAACAGCATGACCAGCACGAACACCACCGCCGTCGACAGCGCGAGCGTCGAGACGGTGACCTTGAACTGCAGCGAACTACGCCAGCGCTCACCGATGGCGGCTGCCGTGTTTCGCCAGAAGGTGACGACCCGGCCCGTCAACGACGTGATCGCTTCACGAAGCGAGGTAATCCGCTGTCTCACTTACGGCGGGCCCGCCTTATATCCGACGCCACGCACCGTGAGCACGACCTCGGGGTGTTCCGGGTCGCGCTCCACCTTCGAACGCAGCCGCTGTACATGCACGTTCACCAGCCTAGTGTCGGCGGCGTGGCGGTAGCCCCACACCTGCTCGAGCAGGACTTCGCGGGTGAACACCTGGCGCGGCTTGCGGGCGAGGGCGACGAGTAGATCGAACTCGAGCGGGGTCAGCGCGATCGGCTCACCGTCGCGGGTCACCTCGTGGCCGGGCACATCGATGCTCAGGTCGCCGATGCTCAGCGTCTCGGCGGGCTCGGCCTCCGTTCGGCGCAGCCGCGCGCGCACTCGCGCGACCAGTTCCTTCGGTTTGAACGGCTTGACGACGTAATCATCGGCACCGGACTCCAGCCCAAGCACGACGTCGACGGTGTCGCTCTTGGCGGTCAGCATCACGACGGGAATGCCGGACTCGGCGCGGATCGCCTTGCAGACGTCGATGCCGTTCATGCCAGGTAGCATCAGGTCGAGCAGCACCAGGTCGGGCTTGAACTCGCGAAACGCGGTCATCGCGCGCGACCCGTCCGCGACCACCGCGGTGTCGAACCCCTCACCGCGAAGCACGATCGTGAGCATTTCGGCGAGTGCGGGGTCGTCGTCCACTACGAGAACACGTGCCTTCATGCGTTCATGTTCGCACTATCGGTCAGTGTTACGCCGCGCGACCCGGCGATACGGCCGCTTTGTGTCCAAGATCAGCGACGCTTTAGCCCGATCGGAGGTATGGGGGCCGGTAACGGCGTGATCAGAACGCGGCGACCAGTGACGCCGCGTCCACCTGCCCCACGCCGTCGACGACCCGCCACGGCGAGAGCCAACCCCGGTCCGCGAGCTGCTCGTAGACTCGTCCGCAGCGGGTTTGCAGCGAGTCATCCGACTCGTAGCTGTCGCGGGCGCGCGTCGCATCAGTGGACTCTCGTGAGCGTGCCCTGTCGGCGGCGACCGCCACCGGTACCCGCAGCAGGATCTGCTCGTCAGGCACCGGGATGCCGAACCGGTCGATTTCCAGCGCACGTACCCATTCGACGATCTCGCCGTCGGCGTCCTGGTGCAGCCGCGCGGCCCCATAGGCGGCGTTGGACGCGACGTAGCGGTCGACGAGCACGACGTCGGCGCGGTCAAGGTCGGCGCGCAGCTGATCGGCCGCCGCACGCCGGTCGAGCGCGAACAGCAGGGCCATGCCGTTAACCGACTCGGTGAGATCCCCGAGCCTGCCGTGTAGCCCGTCCCGCGCGAGATCGGCGTGGATATCCTCGCCATAGCGGGGAAACGCCCTGCCGATCACGTGCGCGCCACGCGCCGTCAGCTCCTCGGTGACGGCGCGGGCGAGCGTGTTCTTACCCGCGCCGTCAAGGCCCTCGATCACGATCAGCTTGCCCACGCCGAGTCACCCTAGCGGCAGTACCGCACACCGGAATCAGCGTGGCACGGTGGCGACGGATCCCGGAGGCGGCGGCGCCACGGCGACTGGCTTGCCCCAGTCGCGGTAGTTCACGGTGAGCATCGGCAGGTCCTCGGCATCGGGGCCACGCGTCGGCAGGGCCGCGATGTTGAGTAGCCGGACGCGGCGCGGCAGGTCGTGGCGATCTAGCAGCAGGGTGACGGGCGCGGTCGTCGTTCCCTGGTCAACGAGTGTGCGCAGCGCCGTCAGCAGCGCCGCTCTCGGCTGCCCCGCCGAGCTGAGCCGGATGTGCTCGGCGAGCCGCTCGATGTCGAGCTCGATGTCGTACTGGGTGACCTTGGTATCGCCCAGCATCGCTCGCTCGCTGCTCACGATGGTGCCTGCCGCGACGAGGAGGTCGAACGTGTGCGTCGGGTCGACGATGCTCGGCGCGTGGACCATCTCGGGACCGAGGATCCGTGGTAGTGGTCGCCGCACCATCGCGGCCAGCCTGACCCACGGCATACCTCGCGCGATGGGTACCAGCCTGCCGATCGGCTGCACGAATACCGCGTCACCGACCGCGCGGAACTCGATGTTCTCCTCGCGTTGGAGCGTCCTGACCAGGATGTCGACACCTCCATCCCGGTAGGCCAGCCGCCCAGCGCCAATTGGCTTCCTCGGCGCGGCGCCAGGGTGGGGCGCACCATCCGGCCGGGGTAGCGCGTCGCCATCACCGTGGATGGCACCACCATCGCTCAGCGCGAACAGCGCCGTACCGCGCCGTTTCGCGGCATCGTCCGCCGCCCTGACCAACTCAAGGACGTCCGTGTGCGCTTCAAGACCCGGCACCGTACTGGTCGGGGTCGCCACGGCATCGCCGTCCCCTGGTTCGCAGCCGGTAAGCAGAGCCAGCAGCACGCTAACGACCAGCACCCCAGCCCGTCGCATCACCGTGGCTTTCCTCCTCCGTCCGATCAGCCTGGCATCTGGACGGTACCGACCCCGCCCTCGAGCGGTGCGCCGACGTCGAATCCCGTGAGCGGTGTGACACTCATAGCGGGCCAACTGGACGACACGATTCCCCGACCGCGTGTTTTTCCGCACGCGGCGGGCGTTTCCTACGCGTGTCGTGACGCCGAGGCGTTTACCGTGCCAAGACTCTGTGACCCGGCCGAATCATGCGGCACAGTGACAATGATTCGGTGCCCCAAGCCACCAGCGGAGGAGTTGTGTCCTGTCCTGTGACGGTGCCCGTGAGGATGTCCCATGATGACGCCGTCGTGTGCGAGGTCGTGAATGTCGCTGCCCGGTCCTGACGCCCGTGTGGTCGAACTGCGAGTCCCAGGACTCATCGGCGTCGACGGCGACGAACTACTTGACTCGGTCGCCGCGGTGACCGTCGCCGGTGACGAGACCGGCGAGATCGTCCGACCGGCCGACCGGCTGCGCAGACCGGTCGCGGGCCCGGTGCTGCACGCGCTCGGACGCGCGATCCCGCGCACCGTCGAGGGCTACCTGTGGCACAAGATGACCTCTGGCGGGGCGACCAAGGCGGCGTGGGCGCTGCTGTTTCCATTCTCATTGGCCAACGTCGCTCACGGCATGCTGCCGCCCGCGCCGGAGGGCAGCCGGGTCGCCCGCGTGCTGGTGACACTGAGCCAGGCGGTGCTGCGGGTATTCGGGCTGCTGCTGACCGCGCTGTTCGTCACCCAGGTGGGCGTGATCAGCCTCGATCTGCTCGCCGCCCAATGCCTCGCCCCCGGCACCGGCTGCCTCGCAGCCGTGCCCGACGTGGCCCGCGAAGGCGAGATCGCACGGACACTGTTCGGGATGCTACCGCCGCTGCTCGTGATCGTGGCGCTGTACCGGGTGTCGGCCGGCAGTTGGCAACGTACTGGGATACCGGTGATGACGGCGCTGTCGAGACCATCACCGGACGCCGTGCCCGGTCACTCGCTCTACCCGCACCGCAACGCGGGCGTGCTGCGAGGGCTGCACACCATGGCCGCGCTCGCCTGCGTCGCGTTGCTGCCGCTTGGCGGGGTGTTCACGCCGCCAAGCGGTACCGCTGCCTTCGTTGTCTGGCTCATCGCGCTCGGGTTCTTCGGGCTGACGGCGGTGGCCACCATGCTGCTCGACGACATCGCCGACTGGCTGCGCACACTGCTACCGTCGGTGATCGTCGCCGGGTTGCTCATCGTGGGTGTCGCGCTCGTGGTGGTGGCCGCGCTGATCGGCTCGCCGCTGACAGCGGGCGCGGCCAGCGGCACGTCCGCCACCACGCTGCCGGGTGTCGACGCGATGGCCGAGGGGTTGATCGTGCTGCTGCTCGCGGCAGCGGCGGTGTTCGGTGTGGTACTCGCGCCACTGGCGCTGCTGGCACGGCGACAGTGGCGCACGCTGCCGCACCGGCTGCGGCCATGGCTCGGCGGCTGGGTGGCCGCGCCGACGGTGGTGCTCGCCTGTCTGCTCGGCGCCGGGTTCGGCGCGGGTGCCGCGATCACGGTGCGGCAACTGCTCGGCGGGCGGGAACTGGTGCTGCCACCGAGCTACACCTTGCTCACCGTGCTGTGGGGCGCGGGCACGGTCATCGCCGCCCTGCTGTGGGCTGGCATGTATCTGGTGGCGATCCCGCTGCGTAAGCGGTTGCGCGGCATCCCGCGGATCGTGCGCATCTTGCAGACCGACGCGCGGGAACAGCGCACGGCGGCCGACGCGTGGGCCACCGCGATCATCGAGCGCAAGCACCTGCATCGGCTGGTCGCCGCGATGGTGCTGCTGCTCGGCGTGGGCGCGGTACCGCTAGTGGCGCTGAGGGTGACGGACCGGCCGCTGCCGGTGTGGCTCGAGCCGTTCGCCGGTCTCGGTGTCGTCGCGCTTGGACTGCTCGCCGCGGGACTGGTACGCACGGTGTACGCGGCGGTGCGCTACCCGCGACGCCGCAGGCACCTCGGCGCGCTGGCCGACCTGGTGTTCTTCTGGCCGAGGCGGGCGCATCCGATCGTGCCGCCGTCCTACGCGGTGAAGGTAGTGCCCGACCTGGTGGAACGGGTCCGCTATCACCTGCGGGAACCGGAGACCAGGGTGGTGCTCGCCGGCTACAGCCACGGCGGACTGCTCGCCATGATCGCGGCGGCGCGACTGTCGACGGAACTGAGCGACCAGGAGCGCGAACGTGTCGGGCTCATCACCGCGGGCACACCGGCGCAGTGGGGCTACCAGCGGGCGTTCCCCTCGCTGTTGTCCCCGGCGACCCTCGGCACGCTTTACGGGGCGCTTGACGGCCGCTGGCGCGGGCTGTGCCGGGGCACGGACTCGTTCGGCGGCGGGGTGACCACGTGGCGACACCAGGTCGTCGGCGGTCAGCTGCTCGGCATCGGTTACCTCACCGACGGCACCATCGGCCCGTTGCCCGCCGCGGTGCGAGGCAGAGCCAACAGCCTGGTGCTCGGCGGCGATCACTGGCTGGCCGACCCGGTACCGCACGTCGAGGAGTGCCGGCGCTGGGCGGCGGGCGTACTGCGCCACACCGACTATCTCGTCGACCCCGAGTGGGACCGCGCCGTCGCCATGGCCGCTGGTCTGGAGATCCCCGGAACGGCCGTGCGCCCCGCGCAGGAGCAGACGTCACTGTTCCCAGACCTGCCGCGCCCCAACGGCGGCGGGGTGCGATGAAAAAAGGCCCTTCGGTGCTGACTCGTTCGGCCGCCAGCTGGCCGCCATGAGTACCAGTGCCGCCTGAGCGATCAGAGTAGTTCGCGTTCCCGGTGCACTCGACCAAGCGCTCGGTGACGATGTCGCGACGTCGATAACGGCCTCGCGTGACGCCTGCCCAGACCATTCGCGCGTTTTCGCAGCTCAGCCGCACTAGCGGTGGCGCGACCACTGACGACTAACGCGCTCAGCGCCACTCGTCCAGACATCGTTCGTCTGTCTTATTTGGACCTGTTTCCGCTTGCTCTCGCCGTCCTAGCGTCATGACCGGCGTTCGCGAGGACGCCGAATCCCAACCCCTAGACGCGCGCCCCGGCGAAGCCCGGTGTGCGCTGACCCTGCCTAGGAGGCAACTCAGGTGAACACAACGCCACATACCAGGCGCGGAGTCTTGGTCAGAGCGGGAGCGACCACGGCGATCGCCGCTATGGTCGCGCTCGCTGGCCAGGGCACGGCGGGCGCCGAGAACACGACGCGGGAGGCGACGATTCTCGGCGCCAACAGCGAGCAAGCGATCGACGGCAGCTACATCGTCGTGTTCAAGGACGGCGTGTCGGCGAGTTCGGTCGGGACCAAGGCGAGGGCGCACGAGACCACATATGGCGCGGACGTGACCCATGAGTACGACAGCGCCATTCGTGGTTACGCCGCGACGATGTCCGAAAAGGAGGCCAAACGGGTCGCGGCGGATCCGGCCGTCGACTATGTGGAGCAGGACAGCACGGTCAGCGTGGCGACCGACCAGACCAACCCGCCGTCGTGGGGCCTGGACAGGATCGACCAGCGCGACCTGCCGCTTGACGACGTCTACAGCTACTCGACCAGCGCGTCCAATGTGGATGTCTACGTCCTCGACACCGGGATCCGCACCACGCACGACGATTTCGAGGGCCGCGCGACGTGGGGCACCAACACCACCGGTGATGGCAACGACAGCGACTGCCAGGGACACGGCACGCACGTGGCCGGCACCGTCGGCGGAGCGGCGCACGGTGTCGCCAAGGAGGTCAGCCTCACGGCCGTGAAGGTGCTCGACTGTGACGGCTATGGCTCGAACTCGGGTGTCATCGCGGGCATTGACTGGGTGACCGAGAACGCCAGCGGTCCCTCGGTGGCGAACATGAGCCTCGGCGGCGGGGCGACGACCGCCATCGACGACGCGGTGCGCAACTCCATCGAGTCCGGCATTACCTACGCCGTTGCCGCTGGAAACTCCAACGCCGACGCGTGCGACTACTCGCCAGCGCGAACACCGGAGGCGATCACGGTCGGCGCCACCAAGCCCTCCGACGAGCGGCCGACCGACTGGCCCAACGGCCAGGGCAGCAACTACGGGTCCTGCGTCGACCTCTTCGCTCCCGGCGACGAGATCACGTCGGCATGGATCGGCTCGGACAGCGACACCAACACCATCTCCGGAACCTCCATGGCATCGCCGCACGTCGCGGGTGCCGCCGCGTTGTACCTGGCCGCCAACCCGACGGCGAATCCTCAGGACGTCCATGACGCCATCGTGAACACCGCGACGCCGGACAAGGTCACCAACCCGGGCGCCGGTTCGCCGAATCTCCTGCTCTACACCGGTGACGGGGACACCACCCCGCCAGAACCGGACCCGGAGCCCGGTGAGTGCGAAACGGCCACCAACGACACCGCTGTCGCCATCCCTGACGGCGGCGCCGCGGTGACCAGCCCGATCACCATCGACGGCTGTGACCGCGCCGCGTCGTCGGCGGCCGAGATCGCCGTCGACATCGCCCACTCGTGGCGGGGTGATCTCGTGATCGACCTGATCACGCCGAGCGGTGAGGCGATCAACCTCAAGGAATCGTCCTGGTGGGACTGGTCAAGCGACGTCAAGACCACCTACACCAAGGACCTGTCGGCCTACGACGCGGACGGCGAATGGCAGCTGCGCGTGAAGGATGTGTACGCCGGCGACAGCGGCACGCTCAACAGCTGGTCGCTCACCCCATGAGCGGCTGAGCGGAGCGCGTTGAGTGACGCTCTCCCCGCACGAGACCGCGGGGAGAGCGTCACTCAACCCGTCCGGCGGTGGCTCGGAACAGCTGCGCCGGCGCGGTCGACGTCGTCGGACGGACCGACACCGCGCCATCACTAGCGGCGAGCCACGCCGACTCGCCCCGGCACAACCGCAGCTCGCGACCGGTGGCTGACTCGCGCAACACCGCGCCACCCCTGGTGCACAGCACGATCTGCGGCCCAGCGGGCAGTTCGACGTCACCGTTGTCGCCCCCCGGCCACTCCACGCGGGACAGTTCGAACTCCGGTGCGTCGGTGCGGTACACCCGCAGCCGAGGGTCGCCGTCCGGCTCGCCGCGCAGCACCGGCATCGTGCCGCGTGAGAAGTCGACCACCCGCAGCAGTTCGGGGACGTCGACGTGCTTCGGCGTCAGCCCGCCGCGAAGTATGTTGTCGGAGTTGGCCAGGATCTCCACGGCGGTACCGCGCAGGTACAGGTGCAGGTTCCCCGCGGGGAGGTACAGCGCCTCGCCCGCGCTCAGCTCGATCCGGTTGAGCAGCAGCGACGTCAACACGCCCGCGTCATGCGGGTGCTCATCGCCAAGCTGGACGACGGTGGCGCACTCGGCGGCGAACTCGCCGCCAGCCTCCGCGTGCCGTGCGCATGACTTGAGGACGTCCGGCAGCAGGTCGTCGATACGCTGCTGCGGCAGCGTGATCCAGGTGGTGAACAGCGCGCGCAGGCCGTCAGTGTCCGGCTGCCCGGCCAGCAGTTCGGTGTAGGCGGCCAGCTCCGGTGTCTCGATGGCACGCAGCAACCGGACCGTGCGGCTGGCGTCCGCGAACCCGGCGAGCACCTCGAACTCCGTGAGCGCGCACACCAGCTCCGGTTTGGCCGTCGGGTCAGGGTAGTTGCGTTCCGGCGCGTCGCGCGGGATGCCAGCGGCCTCCTCGCGCGCGTAGCCCTCCGCTGCCTGCCGCGCCGTCGGGTGGGCCTGCATGGACAGCGGCTCCTCCGCGGCGAGCACCTTGAGCAGGAACGGCAACCTGCCGTCCCAGCGCCGCGCGCAGGACGCGCCGAGCGCGCCCACCGGGTCCTCCGCGACGACGTCGCACAGGCTGCGCAGCTCACCCTCGGTGCGGCACACGCGGGAGGGGTCGCCAGGGTGGGCACCCATCCACAACTCGGCCTCCGGATGCGGTGCTGGTACGGGCTTCCCCAGCAGTTCCGCGATCGCCGTCCGCGACCCCCATGCGTACGGCCGCACCGCGTTGTGCAGTAACTCCACGTCTTCGCTCCTCGACCGGGCTCAGGACTGCACCGGAGTGAACCGGCTGGCGCCGCCGATGGTGCCCGCCCCGAGCCCGAGATACACCGCGGCTAGCTCGAAGCGCAGCGCGAGCACGGCGGCGGCGACCGGCTCGGCGGCACCAATCTCATCGGCGACGTCGATGACCTCCGCCGAGGAGAACACTCCGGTCGCGGCACGGCGCGTCGCGGTGGCGGCCGCGTCGTGCCTGACCGAGAGCAGCAGCAGCCTACGCCTGCTGACCGATGTTTCGGGATCGTCGGGGTCAGCGAAGATGTCACGTCCGCCACTTCCCGAAACGACCTCACGATAGAGCGCGCCTTTGGCGAACGCATGCCGGTACTCCGCGGCGTCGGCGACCACGGCGGCCTCCGCCGCGAGCAGGTACGCCGCGTGCTCGGCCACCGCACCAGCCACCGGGTCGAGACCCCACAGCAGCGGAGTGCGGTCGGCGAGCGAAAGCGCCAGCGATTTCGCCGGGTTGACGAACGTCTCGTGCTGCGGGTGGTCACGCTCCGCCTCGGCGTCCAGCTCGTCGGCGAGCGCGTCGATGTCGACGTCGAGCAACCCCAGCGAGGACAACGTGCGCAGGCCCGCGGTGAACACCGTCGCGAAGATCCGGTCCGGCCCGACGACGACGCGCGGCGCGACCAGCGTGCCCTTGCCCGCCACGGCGGCAGCGACCGGACCTTCATCCGGGGCGGTCAGCACCACTGCCGCGCCGTAGCGGCTGGCCCGTTCCAGCGAGCTCGCCAGCTCGTCGTCCCCCGGGTCGTCGGTGTGGGCGTAGACGACGTCGAGGGCGCCCACCCAGCTCGGCACGACGTCGGAGAGCACGACGGGTGTCGGGCACCCTGGGCCGAGCAGCGCGGCGAGCAGGCGCATCACCGGCCTGCCGACGCCGGACCGGCCGACAAGCACCACGGAACGCGGCCGATCGACGTCGAGCCGCGCGTCCAGGTCAAGCTCGGCCATCCGCTCTAGTACCGACCGCACTTGCGCGCCCGCCATCGCGGTCGCGCGCAGCACACCCGAGGTGTCGGCGTCGGCCAACCTCGCGGGGTCATCGAGCAGCGAGTCGTCAAACACCATTGGTCGCGGTAGCGGAATCGCCTGTCGGTTCGGTCGCTTCGTCGAGCAGCAGGACGGGGATACCGTCCTTGACGGGGTACTGGCGGCCGCACTCAGTGCAGGTCAACGCGTCCGCGTCGGGGTCGTCGGGGGTGCCCCGCGTCAGCGGGGCGTGGTCAGGTGACGGGCACGCGAGAATCTCAAGCAACTGCTCGTCAAGGGTGACGGCCATAGTTCCTCCCTACCACGCGGCGCCGACGCCGTGGTATCCGTCCGATGTCTGTCCGGTATCCCTCTGATTGTCCCAGGATGCGCCTCAGCCGCGAACGATCGCCAGGACTTCATCGGTCAGGGCGCGCATCGTGTCCTCGTCGCGGGCCTCGACGTTAAGCCGCAGCAGCGGCTCGGTGTTGGACGGCCGCAGGTTGAACCAGCCATCGGGCAGCTCGACCGTCAAGCCGTCGAGCTCGTCGACGACGGCACCCTGTCGGTTCTCGAAAGCGTCCTTCACCGCGAGCTGCCGCGCGACCTGGTCGTCCACCGTCGAGTTGATCTCGCCGGACGCGGCATAGCGCCGGTAGTTCGCCGTCAGCTCGGAAAGCGGGCCATCCCGCTCGCCGAGCGCGGCCAGCACATGCATCGCCGCCAGCATGCCAGTGTCGGCGCGCCAGAAGTCGCGGAAGTAGTAGTGCGCGGAGTGCTCGCCGCCAAAAATCGCATCCGTCTCGGCCATGGTGGCCTTGATGAACGAATGCCCGACGCGGGTGCGGACCGGTTTGCCACCGTGCTCGGCGACGATTTCCGGCACCGCCTTGGACGTGATCAGGTTGTGGATGATCGTCGCGCCCGGCTCCTTGGCCAGCTCACGCACCGCGACCAGCGCGGTGATCGCGCTCGGCGCCACTGGGTCGCCGTTCTCGTCGACGAGGAAGCACCGGTCGGCGTCGCCGTCGAACGCGATGCCCGCGTCAGCACCGGTCTCGCGCACCTTGGCCTGCAGGTCGACCAGGTTCGCCGGGTCGAGCGGGTTGGCCTCGTGGTTCGGGAAGCTGCCGTCCAGTTCGAAGTACATCGGCACGACGTCGATCGGCAGTCCGTCAAACACCTGTGGCACGGTGTGCCCGCCCATGCCGTTACCCGCGTCGACGACGACCTTGAGCGGCCTGCTGTTCGAAAGGTCGACCAGCTTCCGCAGGTACGCGGCGTAGTCAGCGAGGACGTCGCGTTCGGTGACCACACCACGGGCGCCCTCGAACGGCGGCACGCCCTGCTCGACGGACTCCTTGATCTCGGCGAGGCCGGAGTCCTGGCCGACGGGAGCGGCACCCGCGCGGCAGAGCTTGATGCCGTTGTACTTGGCGGGGTTGTGGCTCGCGGTGAACATCGCGCCAGGCAGATTCAGCGAGCCGGAGGCGAAGTAGAGCTGGTCGGTGCTGGCCAGCCCGATCGAGATGACGTCGACGCCCTGCGAGGTCACCCCCCGCGCGAACGCCGAGGCCAAGCCAGGCGACGACTCGCGCATGTCATGACCGATGACCACGGCCGATGCCGCCTCGCCGACGACGAGCCGCGCGAACGCGGCGCCGAACCGTTCGACGAGATCCTCGTCCAACTGCTCCCCGACGACGCCTCGGATGTCGTACGCCTTCACGATCCCCGACAGGTCACTCACGCCTTCTCCCGAATCGGACGCTCGCGGATCACGCGGCGGCCCGGACCAGCCGGGGCCGAGCGATCCGGCTCGTGCTCTCACACTTGCGCAACGCCTAGTGGCGCAGAGCCTACACAGGTCTACCGGGACGTCGATGGGGCGTCGGACAGGCGGAGCGCGAAAACTAACGATTGACCGGATCAGGCAGAACTCGCAGATGTCCCCGACGTCCGCCACCGGTCCGCTGCTCCGGCTGCGGTGGGGGCACCGGTTCGGATCGCCCTGCCTCCCGAACAGCTTCCGCCAGCGCGGTCAACTCATCCGTCGACGGCTCCTGTGAGCTGAACTCTCCCTCGTGCCGAACCACTTCCCAGCCCTTGGGCGCGGTCAGCCGCACCGCGTGCTCCTCACACAGGTCGTAGGAGTGCGGTTCCGACGCCGTCGCGAGCGGACCGACGACCGCCGTCGAATCGCTGTAGGCATAGGTCAGCGTGGCGACGGCGGGCAACAAGCACCCGGTTCGCGAACACACCCGTACGCTCGACACGGCCCCGACCATAGCGTCTCGACGGCGTCGTCACGGGGAGGCACACCGTGTCGCGGACGAGGAGATCTCACCAATGAGGACTGCTCGCAGGTCCGAATCATCGGACATTGCGACGACTGGGCGATGCTGGCCTCGGCTCGCCGGTGAGGGAGGCATCGCGCCGCCGCGCGCGTACCCTGCTCTATGTGGGCACGACACGCAGCTTCCGTTCCCGGCACCGGCGTCGCCGTGACCGGCGTGGTCGCGGCTTGCGCGGTCCGTTGCTTCCCGCCTCGCTGCCCGCCGCGTCCAGCCGGTCGGAGCAGTTCGACGCGCTGGTGGTGGAGGCACTCGAGCCGATCGAGTCTCGCTGGGCCGACGACCTCGCGATGCTCGACGTCGCGGTGGACGAGGTACCCGACGTCCGACGCGCCGACGTACGCGGACTCGGCGAGGGTGTGCTGCTCGACGGCATCGTCCCGCTGTCGCGGCTGGTCCCCGTCGGCGTCGACCGCAACGGAGTGCCGACACGCGCCCGCATCGTGCTCTACCGGCGGCCGCTCGAGGCGCGGGCGAAAGACCCCGCCGACCTCGCGGACCTCATCAACGAGGTGCTCATCGAGCAGGTCGCGACCTACCTCGGGGTAGATCCCGAGGTGATCGACGGGCCGTGAACGGCACGGCACCTCACACCCGACGACGACGCGACGGAATCGCGGTCAGCAACGTGAACAGCAAAGCGCCGACCTGCACGAGTAGGAGCAGCGTGCGCACGGTGGCCTGGTTGCTGACGACGACGTCCGCTGCCCGCGTCGGGACCTCGACGGCGACCTGATGCCCCCACGCGGGCACGATCGGTACCTGCTCGCCGTTGACGCTGGCTTCCCAGCCAGGTTCCACGTTCGCGGCCAGCACCAACAACCTGCCCGCGGGCCCGTCGGAAACGCGTACCCGGACGTCGGGCAACTCGGCATCGACCGTGGCGACACCTTCGCCGTCGACGTCGCCTGGCGGGGCCTCGCCGCTGATCGCGAGCTTGCTCAGCGACGGCGCGATCAGCGTCACTGGCCCGTTCGTGGGCAGTAGCCGCAGCACTCGCCTGCCATCGGTGAGCGGCACCGTCTCCGCGACGAGACCGTCACCCGCTGCCAGCAGCGCATCCGAGGGAACACCGTCCGGCAACACCACGAACAGCACGCCCGCGGCGCTGGCGGAGGCCAGCACGTCGCGTACGTCGTCGCCGTCCGCTTCCGCGAGCAGTGTCCGCTGCCAGCGGGCGAGGCGTTCCGGTGTGCCGTCGGGTAGGTCAAACGAGTCGTCACCCAACGCGGGCATGCCGCCACCGGAGATACGCGGCTGCTCATCGCCGCCACGCAGCACGAGCACCGTCCGGTCGCTGTCGGCCAGCTCCTCGGCGAGCGGCGCGGCGAGGCGGTGCGGTTCGGCGTCGCGTAGTGGCCCCTCTTCCGCGGTGGTCACGGCGGCGACGGCGAACACGACGAGCGCCGCGGCCCCCGCGCCGACGGCGAACCGCTTCGCGAGCACGGCTCGGTTACCGTCGCCCCCGCCGTCGACGTCCCGACGGGAGGCCCCGAGAACGATGGCGAGCAGTCCAGCCGCGACCAGCAAGAGCGGCGCGCCCGCCCAGCCAGGTCTAGCGTCACCGCCCGCCACGGGGGCGAGCGGCACCAGCCGGACCAGCGCGACACCCGCGACACCGATCAGCACAAGGCCGACGCCGGGAAGCACGCGTTGGGACGGTCGCACCACGACGGCGGCGAACGCGGCGGCGACCAGTACGCCGCCGATCGGCAGTCCACCCGCGCCACCGGGATAGAGCGACAGCAACTCCGCGACATCGACGTCGAGGCTGGGCACACGGGCACCAAAGCCGTGCAGCACCAGTGCCGGGTTGGTGACAAGGGCGACCGGCCACGGCAGGGTGAGCGCGATCGGCAACAGCACGACAAGCGCGATGCCCGCGAGTCGGCGCCCGAGCGGGACGGGAGACGACACGAACACGAACCCGCCGAGCAGCACGACCAGCACCAGCAGGTAGATCAACGGCGAGAAGGCGGCGATGACCGCGAGCCCCAGCGAGACCGTGACGGCGACCGACAGCCACCGTTGCCCGCCAGAGCGAGGTTGAAGCACCGCGACGACCCCGGCGAGTACCAGCGGGAGCAAGATGTGCACCACGACGACGTCGATCCGCCCCTGCGCGACGGCGGCCGTCGCTGGCGGCAGCAGGGCGTAGCCGGTCGCCAGCAAGGCACGCACCCAGCGGTGGACGCCCAGCCTCCCGCTCGCCGCGTACGCCCCGAGCGCCGCGAGCGGGATGTCGAGCAACAGCAGGAGCGCCACCGCCGCGGATGTTCCGCCGATCGGGTACAGCAGCGTGCCTAGCGCGCCGACGATCGCTAGCGCGGGTGAGGCGTGCGCGGACGTCCCGCCGCCCTCCGGATGCCAGCCAGCGAGGTAGCTGGACCAGACCTGGCCGAACTCGCCGACCGGCAGCAGCCGACCCCCGGCGAGGTCAAGCCCGAGCCGGTGCCCGTTGACCAGGAGCGCGAGCCCGATGAGGCCCAGCGCGAGCAACAGCGGTGGAGCGAAGAGTGTCGCCGCGAGCACCCGGGCACGGTTGACCTCGACGAACACCAGCCCGCCGTGCGCGGCGTCGCCGGGGCTCGGCCGCTCGACCTCCTGGGGGCGGTCAGCTTCGCCGACATCGGCCTCGGTGCCCGCCGTGTCCTCGACGTCTGTGGTTCCGCCACCCTCAGCCGCGATGGTCGCGTCGGCGGGAGCCGTGACACCGGGCGCCTCCTCGCGAGCACCGACGTCCGCCGAGGTGGCGGGCCGTCGCAGCCCAGCAAGCGGCACCGCGACGACGTCTTTGGGGTCGCCGCCCGCGAACGCGGCGGCCCGCAGCTCCTCGGGTGGTATCCAGGTAGCACGCGTCGTAGCCGACTCGGGCAGCCTGCCCAGCGCGGCCTCACTGGCGATCCGCCGCCGGACGAGGGCCCGAACCGCGGTCCTGATGGCGAAGCGCAGCCGCGTCGCCCTGCTGACGAACAAGCCGCGCACACCGGCACGATGCCGGTACCGGCCGGTCTGGCCGGCTCGCGCGTCGCCGGCGTCCGCACGATCGCGCGACTCCGCCCGCAGCCGCCGTCCCGGCAGCAACTGCCCACCGCGCACCATGAATCCCACGGCGGCCAGTTCGGCTCGCGCCCGCGCGAGGTCGCGCACCAGCACGAACCCGATCGACCGGAGGACGCACAGCACCACCAGCCTCGGCACACCGAGGACGAAGGCGAACGTCGAGCAGTTCACCAGCAAGGTGTGGACGCCGCCGATCCGGTCGGCGGCCAGCATCTTGGCCCGGTCCGACGCGATTCCTCGCATCGCGTCGACGCGGCGTTCCCCCCTGCGCAGTGCCCGCGCGTGCCGGATCCTGGCGCGTGGCACGCACAGCACCGTCACACCGGCGACATTGGCACGCCAGCCGAAGTCGATGTCCTCCCGTAGTAGCGGGAAGTCCTCGTCGAAGCCGCCGAGTTGGTCCCACAGCGTGCGCTTGATCAGCGCGCCGGCACTGGGCATCGCCAGCACCTCGGAGCTCTGTTCGGCCAGCTCAGCGGCGTCGATGCCCATGCCGTCGTGGCGGTGACCGGAGGCGTCCGTTGACAGCCCCGCCTCCACGATCAAACGGGAGTCGAGCCAGTCGACGGCCAGCGGGCCAAGCACGCCCGCCGATGGAGCCGCGTCGGCGGCATGCAACAGGTCCGTCAGACAGTTTGGTTCCGGGGCGCTGTCGTCGTGCAGCACCCAGAGCCAGGGTAGTCGGTCCTCGAACGTGACCCCGGCCTGCCGCACCCCCTCGGCGACGGCCGCCGCGAAGCCGGTGTCGGCAGGCATCGTCAGTGCGGCGTCGACGATCGCGCCCGGTTGACTCTGGGCATACTCGAGCAACTCTGGCGTGCGATCGGTCGATCCGGTGTCGACAGCGACCACGTACCGCGGTCTCACCGTGCTCCGGCGCAGCGCCGAGAGCACGGTCGGCAACCAGGCTTCACCGTCGTGGCAGACCACGACCGCGACCACCGGTGCGGTCTGCATAGGCAGTGTCGCCCTTTCCCGCCGCTACACGGCGCGCTTCTTCAGCTTCCTGCGCTCCCGCTCCGACAAACCGCCCCAGATACCGAAGCGCTCGTCATGCGCCAGGGCGTACTCAAGGCACTCCGACCGTACCTCGCAGCCCTGGCAAATGCGCTTGGCTTCCCGGGTCGATCCCCCCTTCTCCGGGAAGAAGGCTTCAGGATCGGTCTGGGCGCACAGTGCGCGCTCTTGCCACTCCTGCTCCTCGGTGATGTCGAAAATGTCGGCGAGAACACCGTCATCGAAGCCGATGTTCTCGGCCCAGCTCATGACCGCCCCCGTGTGATGGCCTACGTCCGCGTTCCGCACGTCCGCCTCCTTGCTTCCACGCAGTTGAAGTTGGCGAACACCACCCGCTGCCCCCTGCCGTTCTCAGCGTAGCCACAGCGAATGACATCACTGTGATTACACCCTTGTGATCCGCTCCGGTCAAGCGATGTCCCATGGTTGGGGGATAGTCGAGCGGCGAACGCGCAAGCTGACACGCCGAGCGGCAGGCGGCCCAACATATCGAATTGATGACCTTGGCGACCCTCGGTCGCGGGGCGGAAATCCGCGTACGCGAGACTGTGAGCGTGCAACGATCAGCAGTGCGGCCAAGCCCGATTTTCCTGGGAATTCTCGCGACCACCGTGGTGGGCGGCGTGCTCGCCACACTTTACCCGCCGGTCGAGTTCGGCGCAGCGGGAATCGAACGGCATCCGGTGACCACGATCGGCATCGTGCTGCTCGTGCTCGGCGGCTGGGCGTTGTCGCTGACCCTGCACGAGTTCGGTCACGCGATCGTGGCATACCGGGGTGGTGACGTCGAAGTCGCGGCCAAGGGCTACCTGACCATGGACGTCCGCCGCTACACCGATCCGGTGCTCTCGCTGGTTTTGCCACTGTTGCTGCTCGCCATCGGCGGTATCCCGCTGCCGGGCGGTGCGGTGTGGATCAACCACTGGGCACTGCGCTCGCGCCGCGTCGCCGCGGCGGTGTCGCTGGCGGGCCCGCTGTCGAACCTGACGATCGGCATCCTGCTCACGGTGACGATCGCGCTGGTCCCGAGCATGCCGATGGGGCTACTGCTCGGGCTGTCGCTGCTCGCGTTGCTGCAGATCGTGGCGTTCGTGCTCAACATCATGCCGGTGCCCGGTCTCGACGGTTACGGCGCGCTGGAGCCATACCTGTCCCCGCAGGCGCGGGAGATCGGCATGAAGGCGCGGCCGTGGGCGCCGCTGGCGCTGTTCGCCTTGCTGATCGCCTTCGAGCCGGTTCGCGCGGTGTTCTTCGGCATCTCCGACCTGCTGTTCGAGGTGAGCGGTGGCGACCCCGATCTCGCCTACACCGGGTTGTTCATCCTCCAGTTCTGGCGGTAAAACCCGATCGGATGAACCACTGGTCCGCCCGCTTCGCGACGCGGCGCAGCCCTGACCGCTCGCCGAGATAGTCACCGAGCATGCCAACGACCGGCAACATCCCGAGCCACTGGTGCCAGAACCGGCCATGCGGGCGCTTCTCCAGCTCCTCGGTGACGGCATAGAGCGAACGGCCGAGCCGCCACAGCGTGACAGCGAAGCCCTTCAGCGAGATCCGACGACCGCCCTGCTTCCCGGTGTCCTCGCCCAGCTCGGCGGTGAGTTCGGCGGTCCGGGCGTCCTCGTCGGACGGATCGTGTTCCGGGTAGTCACCAGCGGCGAGCCGGGGATCGACGTCGCGCTCGAACAGCACCCAGGCCAGCAGCCGCACCCGCTCGGCGTGCCCGGTGACACCGCGCTCGCCAGCGATCGCGCAGAGCAGCAGCCCCTGTGAGGCCGTGCCGAGGGCGTCCTGGACGGGCAACCGGTCGGCCAGCGCGCCACCGAGGCCGGGCACCGAGGTCAGTAGCGCCGTGACCCTGCCGACTCGGTTGATCCACCAGCGAGTGCGCTCGTCAGGACTCATCGTCTCCCACGCGCCGGTACCGGGCACCTTGACTGTGCTGAGGCCGTTGAGCAGCCGCCTGCGCAACCCCGGCGGAGTGTTCGCCAGCTCGGCCAGCTGTTCACCCTTGCGGGCGGCCTCCGCCGCACGCGCACGCAACCCGAGCGGATCCGCCTCCCGCAAGGCGTCGAGCACGGGAGCCGTCGCCCGCACGAATGGCCGCAGCACCGCGACGATCTGCCGATCGGTGATGACCTCGCCCACCGCTACTCCTCACGACTCAGGCGGTCGCCCCGAGAGACCGCACGATACTCAGCGGGTCGGCCTACCCGACCGCGCGATACGGGCCTGCGCGAGCACGCGCCCGAGCACTACCGCCGACGGCAGCGCGCCCGCCGCGAGCAACGCGATGGCCCGCCAGTCCTGCGGCAGCACGAGATCACCACCCGGCCCGAACAGCCCGATACCGATCACGGTAACGAACCAGAGCGTCAACGGCAGGCCGGCGAACCCGGCGGGACCGCCCATCCGGACGGCAAGCCCCGCGGTCCGCGACACCAGCCACGGTGTCGTCATGAGTGCCACGAGCACGCTCACCGGAGCGGGTGCGCCGCCGTAGTCCGGCAGGATGACGCCGTCGAACCGCAACGGCAGGAAGAACAGCTCCAGCATCGCGAGCGCGACGGAGTTGATCAGCAGCAGGGCCAGCGCGAGGCCGTCGAAGACCGATCCAGCACGGGCGGTGGTCACGACAGCCCACCGAAGAGGTCGTGCTCACATCCGGCGCTCTGGCCAGACACCAACTCGAAGTACTCGGCGTCAAGGTGGGGCAGCGCGACGCCGTTCGACAGCGCGAAGCACGGCCGAGTGCCCCTGGCGACCGTGACCTGAGTGGCGTGCGCTTCGAGCGCGCGAAGCTTGTCGTCACCGTGCTTGGCGATGTCGATCCGCGTGGTGACTCGCTCGTCCGGCACCACCGGCAGTTCGTCGTCCTCCGGCACTCGGAACGGGACGTCGTCCGTGTCGCGCAGCCGCGCCAGTTCGTCGTGCACTGGAGTGCGCGGTGCGATGGTGTGAAACACCCGCTCGACGGAGTCCGCATCGGTTACGGCCGCCATCGTGACCTCGTGCGCCCTGATGTGGTCGGGGTGGCCGTACCCACCGTACGAGTCGTAGGAGACCACCACGCGCGGCCGCAGCTCGTCCAGGACCGCGCGCACCTGCGCGGCTTGCTCGGCGACACTGCCGCCGACGAACGCCCTGGGATGCTCGGCCGACGGCGTGCCAGCCATACCGGAGTCACGCCAGCGACCGATACCGCCCAGGTAGCGATGGTGCCTGACGCCGAGCGCCGAACACGCCGCCATCAGCTCACCGTGCCGGTAGCCGCCGAGCTGATCGGCGTGAGCGGCGCCGAGCTGCGCGAGCGCGGGCGGGATGATCTCGCCCTCCTCACCGAGCGTGCACGTCACGACCGTGACGTCGTAGCCAGTCGCCGCGTAACGGGCGATGGTGCCGCCGGTGGTGAGGGTCTCGTCGTCCGGGTGTGCGTGCACCAACAGCAACGAGTGCCGTGAGCGTTCGTCAGGCATGCACCCGCCCAACAGTGTTGTCGACGATCACCTCGCCACCGTAGCGGACCACCACCCGGCACGGTGCCGACGTGTGCCGCTTCGCACGCGCGGACATCGTCAACCGTGCCTACGCGGGCGCTCCGGACTAGAGCAGGGACTCGCTTGACGCGAAGTGGCACGCGGCGGGATGCCCCTGGCCACGGTCGACGAGCTCCGGCTCCTGCTCGATACACAGCTTCTGGTCCGACTCGCTGAGCTGGTTGGCGAACTTCGGGCACCGTGTCCTGAAGCGGCACCCGCTCGGCGGGCTGCCTGGGCTCGGCACGTCTCCCGTGATCACGATGCGCTGCCTCGAACGCTCCTTGTGTGGGTCGGGTATCGGGATGGCCGAGATCAGAGCCTGCGTGTACGGGTGCGCGGGCGCCTCGAACAACCGCTCGGTAGGGGCGAACTCCACGATCTTACCGAGATACATCACCGCGATGCGGTCAGCGACGTGCCGCACGACGGACAGGTCATGCGAGACGAACAGGTACGACAACCCCAGCTCTGCTTGCAGGTCTTCGAGCAGGTTCAGCACACCGGCCTGGATCGACACGTCCAGCGCCGACACCGGCTCGTCGAGCACGAGCAGCCTCGGTTCGAGGGCGAGCGCCCGCGCGATACCGATGCGCTGGCGCTGGCCGCCGGAGAACTCGTGCGGGAACCGGTTACCGTGCTCCGGCCGCAGCCCGACCGTGTGCAGCAGCTGCCGCACCCGATCCGCGTCATAGACGCCGTGGATACGCAGCGGCTCCGCCACGATCTCGTTGACCGGCATCCTCGGGTCGAGTGACGCGTACGGGTCCTGGAACACGATCTGCATGTTCCGGCGCGCCCGCTGCATCTGCTTGCGCGACAGGGAACTGATGCTGGTGCCGTCGAAGTAGACCTCCCCTGACGTGGCGGGGTGCAGGTTCATCAGCAGCCGAGCCGTGGTTGACTTCCCACAGCCGGACTCACCGACAAGCCCCAGCGTCTCGTGCTCGTAGATGTCGAACGAGACGTCGCACACGGCGTGAATCTCGCCCACCCTGCGCCGCAGCAACCCGCCGCCGCGCACGGGAAAGTGCTTGACGAGGTTGCGAGCGGACAGCACCGGCTCGCCCGTGGTCGTCGCCGCGGAGACCGCGGCGGCTTCGCTGGTCGTCATCGGCTACCCTCCCCAGCGCTCGACCCGAGCGCGGCATCAGTGGCTTCCGTCGAACGGAAGATCTCGTCCGGTGTGTGTCCCTCGACGTCGGCGCTGAAGTAGCACGCCGCGAAGTGCGTCGCTGTCGCGCCCTGTGCCAGCGGCGGTTCCTCGACATCGCATTCCGGGGCCGCCATCGGACACCGAGGGCTGAACGGACATCCGGGCGGCATGTTCACCGCGGAGGGTGGTGATCCGCTGATGGGCGTCAGTCGTTCCGTGCGCACGTCCAGCCGAGGCAAGCTGCCGAGCAAACCCAGCGTGTACGGCATCCGGGGGCGGTAGAAGACCTCGTCGGCGGTGCCCGCTTCCACCACCTTTCCGGCGTACATCACCTGGACCCGGTCGGCCTGGCCCGCGATCACACCGAGGTCGTGAGTGATCAGCATCATCGCCGCCCCGGTCTCGGCCTGCGCGTCGGCGAGCGCCTCCAAGATCTGGGCCTGCACCGTCACGTCGAGGGCCGTGGTCGGCTCGTCGGCGATGATGATGTCCGGGCGGTTGGCCATGGCGATCGCGATGACGATCCGCTGCCGCATACCACCTGACAGCTCGTGCGGGTAGGCCTTGGCGCGCTGCCCAGGGTTCGGGATGTGCACGATCTCGAGCAGTTCGACCGCCCGCTTCATCGCGGCGTCCTTGCTGATGTTCTCGTGCGCGAGGATCGCCTCCGCGATCTGGTAACCGATGGGGTAGACCGGGTTCAGCGACGTCATCGGATCCTGGAAGACCATGGAGATCCGCTTGCCCCTGATGGTCGACAGTTCCTTGTCGCTGGCGCCAACCAGGTTTCTGCCGTCATAGTGGATCCCGCCAGACACGCGCGCCGTGTCCGGGAGCAGGCCCATCACGGCCATCGAGGTCACGGACTTACCGGACCCCGACTCGCCCACGATGCCGAGCACCTCGCCACGGCGCAGCTCGAGGCTGACACCGCGGACGGCTCGCACGAGACCGTCGTCAGTCGGGAACTCGACGTGGAGGTCGTCCACCTCGAGCACGATTCCACCAGGATCGCTGCGTGGAGTTGTCGTGGTCATTCACGCACCTTCGTCTGCTTGGGGTCGAACGCGTCGCGCAGGCCGTCCCCGATGAAGTTGATCGTCAACGCGATGATGATGATGAAAAGGCCGGGGAAGTAGAACAGCCACGGGCGGGTCGACACCGCCGTCTGCGCGTTGCTGACGAGCAGCCCGAGCGACGTGTCTGGCGGCCGGACGCCGAAGCCGAGGAAGGACAGCGCCGTCTCGATGAGGATGGCGATCGCCACCAGGATCGTGGCGTTGACGATCACCGCGCCAAGCGAGTTCGGGACGAGGTGCCGCAGAATGATCCTCATATCGCTGGCACCAAGCGCCTTCGACGCTTCGATGAACTCCTTCTCCCGCAGTGACAGCACGACACCCCGGGCGACACGGGCGACATAGGCCCAGTACAGCCCGGCGATGACCACCGCGATCAACCACCACGAGCCCCCGACGTTGTGACCAAGCACGGCCGCGACGGCCAACAACGGCAGCGTCAGCACGAGGTCCGCGATGCGCATCATCACGGTATCCAGCCAGCCGCGGTAGTAGCCCGCGATGGAGCCCCACACCGTCCCGACGACGGTGGAGAACAAGGCCACGAGTACGGCGACCCCCAGCGAGAGCTGGGTGCCGCGCAGTACCTGCGCGAACGAGTCGTGACCGACCGCGTCGGTGCCGAATGGGTGCTCCCATGACGGTGGCACCGACTCGTCGGCGGTGATGTCGACGTAGCTGTACTTCCACAGCGCGCCGCCCACGAACGCGAGCAGGACGACACCGAGGAGCACGAACAGGCTGGCTACGGCCAACTTGTGCTGGAAGAAGCGACGCAGGATCATCTGCGTCTGGCTGCGCTCGGGAACCGTGAACTCGCGCTCGGGCTGCCCCGCGGGGCTTGTCTCGCTCGGCTGTCCCGTCAACGGGCTGCTCTGCTGGGTCTCAGTCGCATCAGGCATAGCGGATCCTCGGGTCGAGTACGCCGTACAGGAGGTCAGCGGCCAGGTTGAACAGGATGATGAACGTGGCCGACACCAGCAGCCACGCCTGTACCGCGTAGACGTCACTGTTGCTGATGGCATCGAGGAGGAACGTGCCGGCTCCCTGCCACTGGAACACCTTCTCGGTGACAACCGCGCCCGAGATGATCGCGCCGAGGTCGAGAGCGGTCACCGTTGTGAGCGGGATCAGCGCGGTGCGCAGTGCGTGCTTTCGCATCACCGTGCCGCGCCGAAGGCCCTTGGCGCGTGCGAGCCGCACGTAGTCGCTGTTGAGGACCTCGAGCATGGACGCCCGCTGGAAGCGGCTCCAGGCAGCGAACGACAACAACGCCAGTGAGATGGTCGGTAAGACCATGTGCCCGAGTATGTCGGTGAACTCGGCCCACGTTCCCCCTGTCACATATACGGAACTGTCGCCGATGGTGAAAAGCACCTGACTGCCGACCGCGTTGTTGAAGCTGATTCCCGCCTGCTTGAGCAGGATGGCGAACCAGAACGACGGCAGCGAGAGAAATAGGAAACCGAGGAACGTCGAGGTGTAGTCGACTCCGGAATACTGCCTCACCGCGCTGATGACACCCACGATGATCGCGAGGATCAGCGCGACGAGCATGGCGAGGCCGATGAGTCGGAACGTCACGAGGAACCGGTCGACGACCTCGGCGCCGATGTCCATTCGTGACTGCACCGACGGCCCGAAGTCACCGCGGAACAGGCCGAGCAGCCAGTTCCAGTAACGCTCGAGCAACGGCTGGTCGAGGTTGAGCCGCTGCCGCTCCAGCTCGATCGTGCGTTCGGGCGGTGGCGGGTTCTTGGCGCGCAGTTCGCTGATCGGGCTCTTCGACAGCGCGGTGATCACGAACACGACGAACGTGGACGCGATCAGAATCGGCACCGAGATCAGCACCCGGCGCAAGGCATAGGCAAGCATGGAGATCATCCTGCTTCGGATTCAGGGACCGCAGCGACCGCTCGTGGCGAGCCGCTGACGCTTATCGTACGTCGGTCGGACGGGGATGCCGGAAAACCGGCCCGCTCGCTCAGGTGGGGCCACCAGCGTAGTGGTGGCCCCACCCAAGGTCACGGTCGCTCAGCCGTGGTTACTCCTGACGGAGGCCCCACTCGGCCACGTTGTAGAGCGGGCCGTCGAGCGTCGAGTTGTTGCGCACGTTCGCGACGTTGTTGTGCGTCGCGATGAACGTGGGCTTCTGGTACAGCGGCAGAACGTAGGCGTCCTCGGACATGATCTTGTCCGCCTCGTTCAGCTTCTCGGTCGCCACGGACGCGTCAGTCTCCGACGCGGCTTCCCGGAGCAGCTTGTCGACCTCGTCGTTCTTGTACCCGCCGAAGTTGCTCCCCGAGTCGCTGGTCCACAGCTGCACCGCACCGCTGTACGGGAACGGCGAGCTCACCCAGGCGAACACGATGATGTCGTAGTCACCCTCGACCAGGGTGCCACCCAGGTCATCGGTCGGCTCGACATTGACCGTGACGCCAAGCTCCTTGGCGGCCTGCGCGAACAGCTCGCACTCGTTCTGCCGGATCTCGTTGCCGGTGGTGTACCGGATACGCATCTCAGGCACGGTCTCGCCGTCCGGCGTGGTCAGCTTGCCGCCCGAGAGCTCGTAACCGGCGTCGGTGAGGATCTGCTTCGCGGCTTCGACGTCACCACTGCCGTGGCCGAACTCGCTGACGACATCCTCGTAGCCGTCCTGGCCAGGCACGAAGTTGTGGCTGTTGAGCGGCTCAACCTTGTCGGTGAACTGGCCCACCGTCTTGTCGATGATGCCCTGGCGGTCCACCGCGGTGAACAGCGCGTCGCGCAGCGGCTCATCCGAGAGGAACTCGTTCTTCAGGTTGAAGTCGAAGTGCTCCCAGGTCAGACCCATCCCGATGTGGGAGGACACGCCCTGCATGGCGTCGATCTGTTCGACGAAGTCCACCTGCGGCTGCGGGTAGATGACCTGCACCTCGTTGTTCTGCAGCGCCGTCGGCTGTTCGGACGCCTCGGTGATGACCCGGAAGATCAGCCGGTCCAGGTTGGGCGCCTCTCCCCAGTACTGCTCATTCGGGGTGAGGGTGACCGACTCGTTGTCCTGGAAGTTCTCGATCTGGTACGGACCGCCGGAGTACTCCGGCACGTTCTCACCGAACCACTTGAACGACTCCCCCAGCCCCTTGGGGGAGTCGGTGCCACCGTTCTCCTCGGCGATGTGGGCCGGATACATCGGCCCTGTCGAGCTCCACAGCACCTTCCAGTCGGTGAACGGCTCCTCGAAGGTCACCGTCACGGTCTTGCCGTCTTCGCTACCTTCGACCGACTCGACCTGGTCATAACCCGACGTCGATGCCGGCGTGCAGTCCGGGCAGTCCTCGCCGTTCTGCACCTTCCAGTTGTAGATGAAGTCGTCCGCGGTGATCGGGGTACCGTCCGACCACTGCGCGTCCGGCTGGATCTCGTACTCGATGACCTGTGGGTCCTCACTGGTCTGTTCCGCGGAGACCAGCAGGTCCTCGTTCATCGTGACGGTGAAGTCGGGCTGGGTGTAGAACGTGTAAGGCAACACGCCCTTGAGCACGAAAGCCGACTCAAGCACGTTGCCCTCGCTGGAGATGATGTTCCAGTTCGGGACATTCTTCTCGATGGCGAACGACAGCTCGCCACCGTCCTGCAACTGGTCGGCGGGAACCGAGTTGCACTCGTTCGGGTTGGCCTCGCAGTCGGCGTAGATGTTGTCCACCTCAGCCGTGCCGGCGCCGTCACCGCCGTCACCACCGCAGGCGCTCAGGATCAACGCTGAGCCCATCAACAATGCCGCAGCGGAGATTGTTCGAGATCTCCTCATTTCGAGTGTGCCCTCCTAAAGCACTCCGGACTTGCGCCCGAGTGACTCCGGTATTGGTCATCGGAGCTTGTGCCATGCCAATAAGAACATGGCTCGCTGACGCAGCACCGTAGAAAGGAAACCATACGACGTCACCGGTTGGCCTCCGATCGTGACCAAAGGGTGACGTGCCCATTTACGCCAGTGGCGAGTTTGGTTACCTCAACACTCTCACAGCAGGTCACAACCGGATCAGGGAAAGGTTGCGACTCCGCCGAATGGTTCACACACATCAGCGTCGCCCGAGCTGTCGATGCGCTCGCGAAAAGGCCCGAGAACCGAACAACGACGACATTTCGAAACGCTGGCAAAAGATGGCAGCACTGTTACTCGCGCCAGAGAGTGAAGTCGCGCTTACTCCCCGGTACGGATCCAGTTGACAGCGTCGCCAAATGGTCCGGCGAACCCATCCCCCGGCGTCACGCCGGCTACCTCGTCGCCGACGGCGAGGGTGTCGGCGAGCTGGAAAAGCGGAACGGTGACGTCGGCGCGCCACAGCGTCGCCTCCACCTCGGACCGGACGTCGTCAAGGCCGCGCTCGCCGGTCAGCACGGCGCGGCCGAGCCGAGCCAGCCGCTCGTGACAGAACCCGGCGATGTTTCCCGGCTCGACGGCACCGTCATCGCTGGTGTCGGTGCCGTCGCCGCTGTCACCCTCGCCGTTCACCGCACCATCGCGGCCATCGGGGTCATCACCGCCATCGACCGAGCCGGCGGTGCCCTCGGTGCCGGCACCGCCTTCCCTGCAGGCGAAGCGGGAGGCGAAAGTCGACGCGGGATCGGCTCCGATCGCGCGTGGCGCGACCACGACGTCGATGCCGACGCCGCCAGCGAGCGCATCGGCGTCCGGATCGGCCGGGTCAGCGCCGAACAGCTCCCGTGGCTTCGGCGTGGCCACCTTGGCCTCGATGCCCGCCGCGGTGAGCTGACGCTCGAGCTCGCGGGCCATGGCCAAGTAGGGCTCCCGGTCGCCGGGCGAGGCCACCACCAGCCGCAACTCATCCCCACTCTGGTCTCGCCACACCCCAGCCGAGCGCTGGTACCCCGCCTGCCGCAGCAACCGCCACGCGCGCTCCGGGTGGGACTCGTTTTCGTCGTCGGGGATCGTGGGCTGGTACCCGCTCGCTGATGGCGCCCCGAGTTGCGCGTTCGCGCGCAACCGACCGGACGGCCCGCCTTCCGTGCCCACCGCGATAAGCCGCTTCCGGTCGATCAGCGCGGCGATCGCCGCACGCGCGGTGTCGTCGGAGAGAACGTCGCTCGTGGGACGCAGCAGCACCTCGGCCACCGCGGGCCGGGGCACCGTGTAGAGCGTGATCGCGTCGCCGAGTCGCCGCAGCGCCGCGCGGTCCTGCCCGCTGGTTCTTGTCAGCGCGAACTGGTTGTTGCCGTCGCGCAGGGCGGCGATGATGCCTTGCTTGTCCGAACGGCGCAGCACCAGCTGGTCGACGGCGGCGGGCTTCTCCCAATAGCGCTCATTGCGTTCCAGCAAGATCTCGCCTCGGGCGGTGTCGATCGACTTGATGGCGAACGGCCCACCATACGCGGGAAAGCTCGTCGCGAGGGCGTTCTGCCAGCCGCCGGGCACGTCCTTGAGCAGATGCGCGGGCAGCAGGTCGTTGAAAAGGCCACGCCAGCCGGGATAGCGGTCCGCGAACGTCACCTCGACCCGCTTGCCGCCGTCGCGGGAGGCGATGTCGGTGATCAGTCGGTACCCGGCGGGGTCGATGGTGCCCGCCTGGCCGCGCATCGCCTCCGCGAGGTAAATGAAGTCCTCCGCCGCGATGGGCGCGCCGTCCGACCAGGAGGCGTCCGGCCGAATGACATAGCTGACCGTGAACGGGTCGGTCGATGTGACCGTTGCCGAACGCATCACGGTCTCGTCCAGTTCGAGGCCGTTGTCGCCCGGTACGAACACCGACGGCAGCAACAGCCGCGAGAGCGCGCGCGTCACCGGCGACAGGTCGGCCACGGTGTGCGGGTTGTACCCGCCAGCGATCTCGTCGACACCGATGACGATCTGATCCGGCCCCGGCTCCGGTGTCTCAGCGACGGTGGTTGGCTGGGGACCAGGCACCGGCGGTGGATCGGTGCACGCGGTAGCGAGCAGAACGGTGGCGCAGCTGAGCGCGAGTAGCGTGCTCGTGCGGCCACTCGCCATGGCGGCGCCCACCTCCCGGTCGTTGTCGCGTCCCCTCGACACTCCCCCACAGCACCAGGGCGCGGTAGCGCGTTACCCCGGCGTTATCGGCATAGTGCCAGAACCAGGGACGGTTCGTCCGCCATTTCGCGTACCGTCAGCGCGCCCTAGCGAGCACCGTCGCGCGCCTTGGCTCTGGACCGTTCCCTGGCGCGTGTGGTGCTGTCCAGCGTCACCTTGCGCACCCGCACCGCCTTAGGCGTGACCTCGACGCACTCGTCCGAGGCACAGAACTCCAGGGCCTCTTCCAGCCCGAGCCTACGCGGCCGAGCCAACCTTTCCAGCTCATCACCCGTCGATGAGCGGATGTTGGTGAGCTTCTTCTCCTTGGTGATGTTGACGTCGAGGTCCTCGGCCCTCGGGTTCTCCCCGACGACCATGCCCTCGTAGACGTCGCTGCCAGGCTCGACGAAGAACGTGCCACGGTCGGCGAGCTGGAGCAGCGCGTAGGTGGTGACCGGTCCCTTGCGGTCGGCCACCAGCGAGCCGCTGTGCCGGGTGCGGATCTCGCCAGCCCACGGGAAGTAGCCCTCGAACAAGTGATTCGCGATGCCGGTGCCGCGCGTCTCGGTGAGGAAGTCGGCGCGGAACCCGATCAGGCCCCGCGACGGCAGCACGAACTCCAGGGTGATCCGGCCGGTGCCGTGCCCACCCATGTGCTCCATCTTGCCCTTGCGGGAGGCGAGCAGCTGGGTGACCGCACCGAGGTGTTCCTCAGGGACGTCGACCGTCAACCGCTCGAACGGCTCGTGCAGCGAGCCGTCGATGACACGGGTGACGACCTCCGGCTTACCGACGGTCAGCTCGAAGCCCTCCCGGCGCATCTGTTCGACAAGCACCGCGAGCGCCAGCTCGCCACGGCCCTGCACCTCCCAGGCGTCCGGTCGTTCGGTCGGCAGCACCCGCATGCTGACGTTGCCGATGAGCTCCTGGTCCAGGCGGGCCTTGACCAGCCGGGCGGTGAGCTTGTCGCCGCCGCCGAGCCCGGCGAGTGGCGAGGTGTTGACGCCGATGGTCATCGAGATGGCGGGCTCGTCCACGGTGATGCGCGGCAGCGCCTCGGGAGCGTCCGGGTCGGCGAGGGTATCGCCGATCGTGATGTCGCTGATGCCCGCGATGGCGACCAGGTCGCCGGCGGCGGCCTCGGTCGCGGGCACCCGCTCCAGAGCCTGCGTGACCAGCAGCTCGGAAACGCGGACGTTGGCAACGGTGCCGTCCTCGCGCAGCCAGGCCACCGTCTGCCCCTTGCGCAGTCTGCCGGCGTGGATGCGCAGCAGCGCGATACGACCGAGGAAGCTGGAGGCGTCCAGGTTCGTGACCAGCGCACGCAGCGGCGCCTCTGGATCGGCCTTGGGCGCGGGCACGTGGCTGAACAGGATCTCGAACAGCGGGTCGAGGTTGTCGTTGTCCGGCACGCCACCGTCGGCGGGCTGGTTCAGGCTGGCTTTACCGTCGCGGGCGCAGGCGTAGATGACCGGCAGGTCCAGAATCGCGTCCTCGTCGGCGTCCTCGACGTCGGAGGCCAGGTCAAGCAGCAGGTCGTGAGTCTCATCGACGACCTCGGAGATCCGCGCGTCCGGCCGGTCGACCTTGTTGACCACGAGCATGACGGGCAGCCCCGCTTCCAGGGTCTTGCGCAGCACGAACCGCGTCTGCGGCAGCGGGCCCTCGCTGGCGTCGACCAGCAGCAACACACCGTCGACCATCGCGAGACCGCGCTCGACCTCGCCGCCGAAGTCGGCGTGACCAGGGGTGTCGATGACGTTGATGGTGACGGGACCGTCCTGGGTGTTGCGGCGGATGGCCGTGTTCTTCGCCAGGATCGTGATGCCCTTTTCCCGCTCCAGCTCACCGGAGTCCATCACCCGCTCGCCGGGGTCGCCGTGGTCGCTGAACGCGCCCGACTGGCGCAGCATGGCATCGACCAGCGTGGTCTTGCCGTGATCGACGTGCGCCACGATGGCGACGTTGCGCAGGTCGGTTCGCGTCGGGGCGGTTGTGCTCGCAGCGGGCACGGCTGAGCTCCTCATCGGAAGGGTTCGATGGAGACCACCGCGCTGTGACGGCTGGTCGCGGGATCGCACCAGCTGCGAGTGGTCAGAGTCCAGGATACCCGGCCGCTTGATGTGACCAGCCACACACGACGGCGAACCGCAGGTGAGCCCCTTGTGCCTGGTTGGCGGCGCGTCTCGCGCGGACGCCCGCGGCGGCTACCGCGAGTGCGCTCGGCACGGCGATGTGCCCGCCGTCGAGTGGCTCGGTTACTCCTGGTTGACCAGGGCTTCGTTAAGCCAGTTGAGTTCCTTCGCCGTCCGCGTGGCCGCGAACTCGATCACCTCGTAATGCACCATGTGCTTGTAGGCGAACGGGTCCGTCGCCAAGATCGCGTCGAGCTTGCCGCGCAGCATCGAGCGCGCGATGATCACGCCGCCCACGCGGGGTTCTCGACGGCCTGACATCAGGAAGTCGCCGGCTTCGTAGTGCTTGGCGAGCCACTCCGCGTGGTCCGGCAGTACGAAGTCGATCTCCTCTAACGGCGCGGTGTAGGTGCTCAAGACAACGTACATACCTCAACGGTAAGCCCGTTGTCGCAGCGTGACACCTGTTAACCGCCCGGTCGGCGCTGGTTCGTCCGAGGGACATTGAGCCCGTCGCCGCCACCGTCACTGGCGAGCAGAGCGTGCAACCGCGGCAGCAGCACCCTGTCGCCTGGCAGCCAGTCGACATCGTCCAGCGCGTCGCTGGTGATCCAGCGCAGCGCCGCGTGCTCCCGCGCGACCGGCTCCCGCGCTGGGTCGGTCAGGGCAGCGGCGTAGATGCGGAGCACGCTGCCACCAGGAAGGTTCGCGTCACCGACGTGGTGTCCGATGTGGACGTCGACGTCGAGCTCCTCGCGGCATTCCCTGCGCAGCGCGTCCGGCTCGGCCTCGCCCGGTTCGACCTGCCCGCCTGGCAGCTCCCAGTACCCCGCGAGCTGGTGCGGGTAGGAACGCTGCGCGGCCAGCAGCGCGCCGCTTCGCACGATCGCCGCGCCGACCACCACTTTCGCCACGGCTGGGAGCGTATCGATGCGCTCCGACCGGCCACGCTCCTGCCTCGCCGACTTACCCCACGCGCCACGTGACTTGGAACCGCGCGCCGCCATCCGGCGAGTCCGCCACGGCGACCGTGCCGCCCCTGCGCCGCACGAGCTCCGCCACCAACGCCAGCCCGAGCCCCGAACCGCCGGAGTCGCGGGCGCGGTCGTCGGCAACCCGATAGAACCGATCGAACACGCGACGTCGATGCTCCGGCGCGATGCCGGGGCCATCGTCGTCGACCACCACCCGCGCCGCCGACCACGTCGCCAGCACCGTGACGACGACCCGTGCGCGGGCGTAGCGGCAGGCGTTGCGCAGCAGGTTGTCCAACACCAACTCGACCTCGGCGTGCGCGGCCGACGCCCACACCTCCGGCGCGGCGGCCTCGACCCGCACCAGCTCACGCCCGCCGCGCCAGCCCTCCGGCACCTCGGCTGGCAGCCGCGCGACGGCGGCGTGAGCCTCGCTGACCAGGTCAACGTCGGTGGCGGGCGGCAGCTCGCCCGCGTCGGAGCGCGCCAGGGCGAGCAGACCGTCCAGCAGCGCGGACAGCCGTTCGGACTCCGCGAGGACGTCGCCGAGGACGTCCTGGCTCAGCTCGGGATCGGGGTTGGTGACCGCGACCTCGGACTGCACCCGAATCGACGCGACCGGCGAGCGCAGCTCGTGCGCCGCGTCGCCGGTGAAGCGCAACAATCGCTCGCGGGCCTCCCGCTGGCGCGCCAGCAGCAGGTTGAACTCGGCGGCCAGCGCGCGCAGCTCGTCGTCGGCGGTGGGCAGCGGGAGGCGTTCATCGTCGCCGAGGCGGCGCACCTGCCGACCCATGTTGCCCACCGGGCGCAGCGCGGAGCGCACCGCGAACGAGATCGCGACCGCGGCGACGACCGCCGCGACCAGCGCGACGACGAGCAGCCACCGCGCGCCGTCGTGCACCGCGGCGGCGAAGCCGACCAACCCGGCTCCGGCGACGACGAGGCGCTGCGAGCCGTCCGGTGCGGTGGCGACGGTGCCGTGCCAACGCATCGGCGGGTCGCCGTCGACGCGCGCCGGCAGCCCCGCCTTCAGCGTCCGCACGGTCTCCCTGCCCAGCGCGGGATCGACCCTGCCATCGACGGGCGCGCCAGCCGTGTCGAGCACCCGCACCAGTACGCCGTTCGGGGTGTCCACCGGCTGACCGGCACGGACGTCGACCACGGCGTCGGCAAGCACCTCGGACAGCTCGGCGTCCACCGACTCGGTGAGCAGTGGTTCCAGCAGCCTGCCCGCGAGCAGCGCGAGCCCGAGCAGGCACGCCAACGTCACCACGGACGCCAAGGTCGTGATGCGAAACGTCAGCGACCTGCGCCGCCACACCGCGCCGAGCGAGGCCATCAGCCGGACGCGACCTGGTACCCGTGTCCGCGCACCGTCCGCACCACGTCGCCGGCGCCAACGGCGTCCAGCTTGCGCCGCAGGTACCCGATATAGACCTCGACGACGTTGCGGGTCGCCGCCCGTTCATCGCCCCACACCTCGGCGAGCAGGTCATCCTTGGTCAGCACCGTGCCAGCGCCGCGCGCCAGCACCTCGAGCAGCGCGTACTCGCGCGGGCTCAGCGGCACCGTCGCGCCGTCGAAGCGCACCTCGCGCGCCGAGCGGTCGATCTCCAGCCCGCCGAGCCGCACCACGCCGCGTGCCCGGTCGCCGCCGGTCCTGCGCAGCACCGCTCGCAGCTGCGCGCGCAACACCACGAACGAGAACGGCTTGACCAGGTAGCCGTCCGCGCCGAGGTCGAGACCGTCCGCCTGGTCGATCTCGCCGTCCTTGGCCGACACCAGGATCACCGGTGTCCGCACACCTTCCTCGCGCAGTCGCTGCAACACCCGGTAGCCGGACAGTCCCGGCAGCATGATGTCGAGCAGCAGCGCGTCGAACGTCCCAGTCCGCGCGAGCCGCAGCGCGCTCGGGCCGTCGCTGGCCGTGACGACGTCCATCCCCTCGGCGCGCAGGCCCCTGTCCAGCGCCTTACGCACCCCCACCTCGTCGTCCACGACGAGCACTCGTGTTTTCACGCGACTCAGCATGCCTGATTCCTGCCGGTTCGGGAGACCAGTCCTCAGCGTGTTCTCAGCGACGTCTCACGTCTCAGGGTGGTCTCAGCAAGCGGGTCGCACCGTGGAACTCGACACGACCAGCACACTGGTCACGAGAACAGGGAGAGCGCATGCAACCAAAAACGAAGGGGATCGCCGTGGCTGCCACCGGCACCACGGCCGGGCTGGTCGGCCTGCTGGTCATGGCCCTGCCCGCGGACGCAGATCAGGAGCCGGAGCTGCCTGAGGTCAGCGCGACCGAGCTAGTCGAGCAGGCCCTGTCCGCCGAGGCGCCCGCGTTCGAGGGCACGGTCGCGATGAACAACGAACTCGGGCTGCCCGCGCTGCCAGGGCTCGGACTGGCGAACGCCGAATCCGCCCGGATCTTCCACGGCGACGACGGCGCCCGCATCTCGGTGCAACGCGGCTCGACGGAGTTCACCGCGGTCGCCGGCCCGGACGGCGCGTGGACGTACGACTCGGCGAGCAACACCGCCACCAGGTACCCCGGGATCGATCCCACGCGGGACATGCCCAAGCACGGCGGGGTGAGCGACCCTGCCCGCGCCGCGTCCGAGATCATCGACCTGCTCTCGGACAGCAGTGTGATCACCATCGACGGCACCGCCCGCGTCGCCGACCGCGACGTCTACGAGCTGGTGCTGACGCCGAAGCCGTCCGAGCGCACGCTGCTGCGCGAGGTCACGGTGGCGATCGACGCGGCAACGAAGCTGCCCCTGCGGTTCGAGGTGATGCCGAACGGGTCGCCGGAGCCGGTGGTGAGCGTGGGATTCACTGAGTTCGACGTCGGCGCACAGCCGGACGAACTGTTCGAGTTCACCCCGCCGCGTGACGCCGAGGTCACTACCGCGGACCCAGACAAGGCACGAAAGGCAGGGAAAGCACTGCCGATGCACACCGACCCGGCGCAGGCGCTTGACTACGTCGGCGTTACTGGCTCCGGCTGGGACACGGTGCTCACCGGAACGCTGCCGGGAGACGCGCTCGACGGGGCGGCCGAACGTCTCGGCGAGATGTCCGGACACGACGGTAGGGCGGAGAACGCTCCTGGTGACCTGCTGCACCGGTTCGGGGAGCGGTTCACCGACGGCGAGATCAGCGGCTTCGTCTTCACCACGCGGGCAGGCACGGGCGTCCTGACCGACGACGGCCGGTTCGCCGTCGGCGCGGTCCCCCGCCAGGTGCTCATCGAGGCGTTGGAGCAGCAGTGACAGAAGCACTGAAGGCCGGTGCCGCCGCCCGCGAGGCGGCGGCACCCCGGCTCGCGGCGCGCACGCGCGGGCTGCGCAAGGTCTACCGCAGCGCGGTCGCCGTGGATGGCGTCGACATGGACGTGCCCGAGGGCGCGGTCGTGGGAATGCTCGGTCCGAACGGATCAGGCAAGACCACCACGATCCGTATGCTGCTCGGCCTGGTGCGGCCCACCGAAGGCGAGGTCGAGCTGCTGGGCCAGCCGATGCCCGCGGCGAGCGAAGCGAGCCTGCCGCACGTCGGGGCGCTGGTCGAGGGGCCAGGGTTCCATCCGTTCCTGTCCGGCAGGGACAACCTGCTGCGGCTGGCGGCGGCCGAACCGCTGCTGGGGCGTCGTCAGGTGGACGCCGCCGTGACGGACGCGCTGGAGCGGGTCGGGCTCGCGGACGCGGCGCATCGGGCGTACCGGGGGTACTCGCTCGGCATGAAACAGCGGCTCGGGCTCGCCGGTGCGCTGCTCGCGCCGCGCCGGTTCGTGGTGCTCGACGAGCCAACGAACGGTCTCGATCCCGCTGGCACGCGCGAGGTGCGGCGCGTCATCGCCGACCTGCACGCCGAGGGCGTCACGGTGCTGGTGTCCTCGCACCTGCTCGCGGAAGTGGAGGCGACCTGTACGCATGTCGTCGTGCTCAACCAGGGCACGGTGGTCGCGCAGGGCGAGTTGGACGAGCTGCTTGAATCGAACAGCCCGACGTTGCTGGTGTCCACTCCGGACGGTCCGCTCGCGGTGGACGCGTTGCGGGACAACCGGATTCCCGCCCGGCTCGCACCGGACGGCGTGCGCGTCGACCTCTCGGCGAACACCGCGTCGTCGGTGATCGAGACGCTGGTGCGCGCGGACGTCGCCGTCGAGGAGGCGCGTCGTGAGCGCACCGGCCTTGAGGATGTGTTCGCGCGGCTTACCCAAGCGCAGCCGGACGACCCCGACGACGTCCCGCTCGACCGTGCCCCGGAGTTGATGTCATGACAACGACAACGGGCACCTCCGCACCCACCTCGGAGTGGCAGCTCACCCGGGCACGCGTCGGGCTACCCCGGCTGTTGTGGGCCGAGCTGCGCTGGATCTTCCGCAGGCCGCGCACCCGGGTGATGCTGGGGCTGCTCGCCGTCATCCCGGTGATCATCGGGATCGCGCTGACGTTCGCGGACGGCGGTCCGACCGGCGACGCCGATCCGCCGGTGTTCGTGACCTTGGCGTCCAGTGCGCTGGCGTTGCCGATTGGGGCGCTGACTGTGCTGATGTCGCTGCTGCTGCCGCTGGCGATCACCAATTCGAGTGGCGACGCCCTCGCGGGGGAACAGGCGAACGGCACGCTGCGCGGCTGGCTGCTGGCTCCGGTCAGCAGGGGACGGTTGTTGCTGGTGAAGGCGTTCGGCGTCGCCGTCGTCGGGCTGGTCGCTGCCGGTCTGGTCGGGACGACCGGTTTCCTCACGGGGCTCGTCAGCAATGGCACGGACGGACTTATCACCCTCTCCGGGACGACGTTGCCGCTGCTGGACGCGCTCGGCAGGGTGGCTATCGCCGTCGGGTGGGTGACGGTGCAACTGTGGGCGCTCGGCGCGATCGCGCTCGCGATCTCGGCGTGCACGGAGCACCCGATGCTGGTGCTCGCGACCGTGTTGGGCGGCGTGATCGTGTCCCAGCTGCTACTGGTGTTCGACTCGCTGTCCTGGCTGCACCCGTTCCTGCTACCGGCGTCGTGGGAAGCACTGATCAACCTGGTGCGCGACCCGATCTGGTGGGACGGCCTCGGCGAAGGTCTCGTCCGTGCCGCCTGCTACCTCGTGATCGGGTTGTCGTTGGCGTATGCGCGGATCGTAACCAGCGACGGGTGAGCGTTTAGCGCCACACCTGGCGCCACTCCCGCAGCCAACGTCGCTCGTTCGTGGTGACGTCGGCTGCGGGCAGCGTCATCGGCTCGGTGCGCATGGGAGCGACGCCGCGCCAGTCGTCCGGCAGTGACACCCGTTCGCGTGTCGGATACGTGCCGTAAGTGGGGGCGATCGCGGTTTGGAACTGCTGCGACAGCAGGAAGTCGATCGCGCGGTGCGCCCGTTCGGGGTACTCCGCGTCGGCGAGCACGCCCGCGTAGCGCACGGTGCGGAAGCAGGTGTCCGGCAGCACTGCCACCGGCGACGTACCGTCGTCCTTCAGTTCCTCGGCGGGCGACGACGCCGGAGCGACCACCAGTGGCAGCGACCCGGACGTCGACGATCCGGAGAACCGATCGTCGTAAGCGACGTCGAATGAGCCGACGATGTGCGCGCCGTTGCCGCGCAGCCGTTGCCAGTACGACCGCCAACCGGTCTCCCCGTAGCGCGCGATCGTGGCCTGCAAGAAGGCGAAACCCACCTCGGTGCGGCTCGGGTCAGGCAGCGCCATGAGTCCGGCGTAGTCGGGTCTCGCGAGGTCGGCGAGCGTCTTCGGTTGCGTCCGGTCACGGGAGGTGAACCAGCTCTTATCGACGTTCACGCAGACGTCTGCGAGGTCGATGGCGGACAGGCGTTGCTGGTCGTCGATCGTGAACCGATGCTGCCCCTGGTTGGCTTCTGGGCTGGTGTACGGCGCGAAGACGTCGGCGCCGAGTGCGCGTTTCGCGTACCTGCCCGGCAGTCCGACCGCGACGTCACCGGTCGGCTCGCCCTCGGTCGCGGTGAGGTGCTCGGTCAGCCCAGCCGCGTCCGCGCCGACATGCTCGACCTCCAGCCCGAACCCGGTCTGGCGCTGGAAAGCGTCCCGCAACTCGGGCGGCACGTTCCAGCCCTCGTAGGCGAGCACCGTGACGGCCGGCGCGGCGGGGTCGGGCGGGGTCTCGGCGGGCTCCCCGCAGGCGGCGACCAACGCGGTCACCAGCATGGCGGTCACGGCACCCGCGACTAAGCGGGATGGCACCCGCCGCAACTTCTCGCTCACGATCCCTCCACGACGCCGGGCCAGGCGCGAGCCCCCATCCAACCCCGCGCGCCCGTAGCACGGGCAAGCGTACCGAGTGAGTGGCACGATGAGTGTCATGGTTGAGCTGCTAGCCGATGATCAGATCGCAGAAGCCAAAGCGGCCAGGCCGCACTGGGACGTGGTCGGAGCCGCGTTCGTCCGCACGGTCGAGCTGGCCAGCTTCCCGCAGGCCATCGAGGCCGTCAACCGGGTCGCCGAGATCGCGGAGGACATGAACCACCACCCCGACATCGACATTCGGTGGCGCACGCTGAAGTTCTCCGTGAGCACCCACTCGAAAGGCGGCATCACCAGCAACGACGTCGCACTGATCGACCGGATCGACTCGGTACTGGCGGAGTTGTAGGGCGCGCGGGAGGCCGCCGCGGCGCCGTTCTCGGCTCCGGAGGGGATCTTGAGGCGTTGTGGTCGCTATAACGACCACAACGTCTACCGCTCGCCCACGCCCCCGCCGTGAGCGAGCGGTTGTGTCAGCTGGGGCGGAGCGTCAGCCCCGCCTGCTGGAGTGCCGCGACCAGCGTCCGGATCGCGGTGGGGCCGACGCCATGGAGCGCGAGCAGTTCGGCTTCGGAATACTCGGCGACCTCGGCGAGCGTGATGATGCCGCTGCCGTGCAGCGCTCGCGTCGCGGGTGCGCTGAGGCCTGGCGGCAGTCCCGAACCCGTCGATGCCGCCGCAGGGCTGGCCTCGCGCACCCGCAGTTCCGGCTCACCGCGCTCGAGCGCGCTCATCCGTTCTCCCCCGGCACCTCGGCGAGGGCCCTGCGTCCGGTCACAACCAGGAGGACGTCCTTGGCCGGCATCCGGCGCGTCGCCCCATCGCCGACGGCGATGTCCGCATCGGTCGCCGCCAGCTGTGTGCCGCCGAGGTCGACTCCGAAATGGTCGAGGTTGCGCTTGCCCGCGTGTCGCAAAACGAGTTCGATGCGACTCGGCGGCGGGCCGTCCAGCCCCAACGGCTCGGTCACGTCAAGGCCGTGAATGACGTCGTGGCTCAGCGCGCCTGCCTGACCGCCGCCCGGCGGCCGCCAGGGGTGGCGAACGTTGTCGCGGAGCAGCGAGACCAACTCGCCGTCACTCGTCCGGGCGGCATGGGCCCGCGCGTCGAGGTCCGCGTACCGGTCGAAGGAGAAGCGCGCCCGCACCAAACCAGCGACAAGCCGCACCACGCTCGTGCGGAATGGCATCGTGATGTGCGCGACGACGTCGCGAACACGCCAGCCCGCGCACAAGGACGGCGTGGCCCACTGCGCGGGTTCGAGCCCTTCCAGCAGCGTTGCCAGGCGGGCGCGTTCGGCGTACGTCTCTTCAGCGATGCGGTCGGTCATGTTGGCTCTCCCGTTCAGATCATGGGTCCCACCTCTGGTACGTATGGGAAAGCGAGAACTCATCGCTCGGGACGAGAATCCACTCGCTCGGGGAGCCCGAATTCGGCGAATCGGTCGCCGCTGCCGAGGAAGGTGACGATGTGCGCGACGCGGTTGTCGCGCAGTTCCAGCAGCAGCAGCGCGAAGGGTCGCAGCACGCCGTCGTCGTCCGGCCGGTACTGACCGAACCCCACCGAACCGTTGATGGCCGTTGGCAGCAACCTGTCGCCAGCGCACGCGTCGCTCGCCGCCATCGCCTCGGTGATCCGGGACGCGCCGTGCAGCCACCAGGCGAACGGCGGCATCGACGACGTCGCGTCGTCGCGGAGCAGGGTGGCCAGCCGAGTCACGTCGTGGGCCTCGAACGCGGCGACATAGCTGCGGAGAAGCTCCTGCTGGTCGTCATCCGCCGGGTCAACGAGGTCCGCGGGCTCGACCGGTTTCGCGGCGAGCGCAGTCCTGGCACGCTGCAGCGCGCTGTTCACGGACGCTTCGGTGGTGTCGAGGATTTCGGCGCATTCCCGTGCCGAGAAACGCAGCACGTCGCGCAGCACGAGCGCGGCTCGCTGTTGTGCCGAAAGCCGTTGCAGCGCGGCGATGAACGCGAGCCGCACGGTCTCGCGAGCGACAACGCGGTCGGCGGGATCGGTCACTCCGAAGAGGCGCGCGTCGGGCATCGGCTCCACGAACCGATCGCTCGGCAACGGCGCGCCAAGATCGCTACCGTCGGCGGCTGGCCCTAGATCGGTCGCGAGGGCCCGCTTGCTCGCGCCGCGCAGCATGTCGATACAGACGTTGGTGGCGATCTTGTGCAGCCAGGTCGTCAGCTTAGCGCGGACTGAGTCGTACGAGTCGATCTTCCGGTAGGCCCGGATCAGGGTCTCCTGCACGGCGTCGTCGGTGTCGGCGGCGCTCCCGAGCAGCCGATAGCAGTACCCGGTCAGCGCGGCGCGATGTGCCTCAAGGTCCTCGACCGCGACGGTTCCAGTGCTGTCCACAGACACCGGTACATCATGCCCGACCGTGCGAACGTTCGCCCAGACGTCGAAAGGGACGTCATGTCGGCACGCCGCCCGAAACGCCGCGAGCCGACGAGCGAACGGACATAATGGGAGACCCTCGCACAACACGACGGGAGCGGCATGGTCACGATTGATCTCCACTACGACCGGTGGGGTTCCCGGCTGACGCGCGTCGGCGAAACACCGCTGACCTACGACCGGCTTGGCTCGCGCCCCCGCACGCTGGGGAACTACGCCCTGGAGTACGACATGCTCGGCTCCCGACTGAAGTCCATCGGGGACGCCGAGATCACCTACGACCGCCTGGGCTCACGCCCGTGCTCGCTCGGCACGTGGCCGGTGGAATACGACCGGCTCGGCTCGCGCATGATCCGCGTAGGGCCGTACGGCCTCACGTACCGCCTGCTCGGCAGCAGGATCCACACGATCGGACCGATGCGGATTCACCACGACCGCCTGGGCTCACGGCCGAAGCGGGTGGAACTCACCGACGGCACCGCACATCTCACCGACGAACTGCTGATCACGCTGTTCTTCGTGCTCGACCACATTCGACGTGCACACGAGTCAAGAGGTAACGCCGGAGGGAACTCGTAGCACACCCATGCCTACGCGGAACTCCCTGCGGGCAGCAGTCGGAGAGCAGCCTGACGAGCACGGCGGAGGGAGTCGGTGTTGTGCCGTAACGACGCGGTCACCGTGGCCCCTTCCAGCAGGAGGAACCATTCCTCGGCGATGTCGGCTGGTTGGGCGCAGCCAGCTTCGGTGGCAAAGGCTTCAAGGTGACGCCGGATACCGTCCTTGTGCTCGCGGATGACGACGTGCCCGGGATGGTCGGGATCGGTGAGTTCGGTGGCGGCGTTCACGAATCCACATCCACGGAACTCACCCGCCAGCGCCCATGCTTGATACGCGTCGAACATCGCGATCAGACGTTCCCGCGCAGTGACCCGTCCGGTCATGTACTCCTCGAACTCGGCCCACCACCGTTGATCACGCGCCTGCAGGTGCGCTGCCACGAGCCCGTCTTTGGATCCGAAGTGGGCGTAGAGGGTCACCTTGGTGACTCCAGCTCGCTCCGCGATGGCGTTGACCCCCGTCGCTCGGATACCGCGCTCGTAGAACAGCTGTGACGCGGCGGCGAGGACCCGCTCCGCGGCCGGGGTTTCGCTGCCGGTCCTTCGTTGTGTTGCTGCCACCGCGGCTCTCCCAGCGTCGTTTGGCACTATACAAACCGGTATGTACAGTACCGTTCCGGAAGCTCAATCGCCAACCGAGAGAGGTCCTTGTGTCTACTCGTCCGCACGCCGTTGCCTTCGACGTCCTCGAAACCCTGTTGAACCTGGACCCTCTTCGCGCCCGGCTCGAGAAAATCGGCCAACCCGCGGAGCTGTTGCAGCCGTGGTTCATGCGGTTTCAACGCGACTCCATGGCCCTGACCCTCAGCGGCGACTTCGGGACGTTCGAGTCGGTGGCGCGGCAGGCGTTGCGTACCGACACCAACCACACCGCCACCGAGGACGAGATCGACTACGTCCTGGAGGGGTTCGCGGAACTACCCGCATACCCGGATGCCGAACCCGCACTGCGACGGCTGTCCGAAGCCGGCGTGCGGGTCGGCTGCCTGACCGTCGGCAGCGTACGGAACACGGCACGTTTCCTGGAACGCGCGGGACTGGCGCAGCACGTCGACCAGGTCGTCACAGCGGAGCAGGCCGGCATCTGGAAACCGGCCCCATCCATCTACCGCGTGGCAGCCCACGAACTCAGGACGTCGCCAGAGCACATGGCGCTCGTCGCGGTGCACGCCTGGGACTGCCACGGAGCCAAACGCGCGGGCTGCCTCGCCGGATGGTGTCAACGACTGGAAGGCCGCTACGGCGACGTCTTCACCGCACCCGACGTGAGCGGCACCGATCTGATCGAGGTCGCCGAAGGCCTCCTGCGACTTCCCGCCGCCTGAGGCTCCCTCACACGTTGAAGCGGAATTCCACCACGTCGCCGTCGGACATGACGTAGTCCTTGCCCTCCATGCGGACCTTCCCCGCGGCGCGCGCTGCCTGCATGGACCCGGCCTCGACCAGGTCGTCGTAGGAGACGATCTCGGCCTTGATGAAGCCGCGCTCGAAGTCGGTGTGGATCACACCGGCAGCCTGCGGCGCCGTCGCGCCCTTCGGGACCGTCCAGGCGCGAGCTTCCTTCGGCCCCGCCGTGAGATACGTCTGGAGGCCGAGCGTGTGGAACCCAGCGCGCGCGAGCGCGTGCAGGCCCGGCTCGTCCTGACCGACCGAGGAGAGCAGCTCCTGGACGTCATCCGGGTCGTCCAGTTCCAGCAACTCGGCTTCGACCTTGGCGTCCAGGAACACCGCGTCCGCCGGGGCGACTAGCTCGGCGAGTTCCTTGCGCTTGGCCTCGTCGGTGAGAACCGCCTCGTCGGCGTTGAACACGTAGAGGAACGGCTTCGTCGTCAGCAGATGCAGCTCTCGCAGCTCATCGAGATCGACCTCGTTCTGCGCGGCGAACAGCGTGCGGCCCGAGTCGAGAATGTCCTTGGCTCGTTTCGCGTTCTCCAGCGCGGGGCGGGCTTCCTTGCGAGTCCGCGCCTCCTTCTCCATCCTGACCAGCGCCTTCTCCAACGTCTGGAGGTCGGCGAGGATCAGCTCGGTGTTGATCGTCTCGATGTCGCTCGTCGGATCGAGCGCCCCCTCGACGTGCACCACGTCCGGATCGTCGAACACACGGATGACCTGGCAGATCGCGTTGGCCTCGCGGATGTTGGCGAGGAACTTGTTGCCGAGGCCAGCGCCCTCGGACGCGCCCTTGACGATGCCGGCGATGTCGACGAACGACACCGTGGCGGGCACGGTCTTCTCCGAGGTGTACATCTCCGCGAGCGTGTCGAGGCGCGGATCGGGCAGCGGCACGACCCCGACGTTGGGCTCGATCGTCGCGAACGGGTAGTTCGCGGCAAGCGCCTCGTTGCGGGTCAGGGCGTTGAACAGGGTGGACTTGCCAACGTTCGGCAGGCCGACGATTCCGAGGGTCAAACTCACGACGTCATAGTCTACGGCCCGGTCTGGCGCCGTCCCCGGTCCCCCATCGGCCTGCGATGTCCGATTTCCGCCAGTCATCGCCAGCGCATGGTGGCAGGATCAACGACATGCCCCAGCAGACGGCCACGCACCCGGCGCTCTGGCAGGACTTCGAGCGCTGCTACCGCGCAGTCGCGTCCCGCGAGACGCGCTTCGATGGCCAGTTCATCACCGGGGTGCGCACCACCGGCATCTACTGCCGACCGTCGTGCCCAGCGCAGACGCCGTTGGCAAGCAACGTCGAGTTCTTCCCGACGTCGGCGGCGGCCCAGGCGGCGGGGTTTCGCGCGTGCCGCCGTTGCCTGCCCGACGCGGTGCCCGGCTCGCCGGAGTGGAACCTGCGCGCCGACCTCGCCGCACGCGCGATGCGGCTAATCACCGACGGCGTCGTCGAGCGCGAGGGAGTCCCGGGCCTGGCAGCGCGGCTCGGGTACTCCGAGCGGCAACTGGTCCGGACGCTGACCGCGGAGCTGGGCGCGGGACCGTTAGCGCTCGCCCGCGCGCACCGTGCGCACACGGCGCGGCTGTTGATCGAGCGCACGTCCCTGTCGTTGTCCGATGTCGCGTTCGCGGCTGGGTTCGCCAGTGTGCGGCAGTTCAACGCGACGATGCGCGAGGTGTTCGCGACGACTCCTTCGCGGTTGCGCGGCGCCCGGCGTGTTGCCCTCGGGAATGGCGCGGCGCCGAATGGCGCGGTGACGCTGCGCCTGCGACTCCCCGCGCGCACGCCGTTCGACGGCGCTGGTGTGCTGGACTTCCTGGCGGCGCGCGCGGTTGCCGGGGTGGAGGCGGTAGCCGACGGGGAGTACGCCCGCACGTTGCGCCTCCCGCACGGCACCGCCACCGCCCGGCTCCGGCCCGCTCCCGGACACGTCGAGTGCACGCTGCGGCTCACTGACACCCGCGACATCGCCAGCGCCGTCAACCGGCTGCGCAGGCTGTTCGATCTGGACGCCGACCCCGCCGCGATCGAAGCCACCCTGCTCGGCGAGCCGCTACTGAAGGCATCGGTCGCGGCAATGCCGGGCATCCGCCTCCCGGGCAGCGTCGACGGCGCGGAGACGTTGGTGCGCGCCATGCTCGGCCAGCAGGTCACCGTCGCGGCAGCCCGCACGGCGGCGGAACGACTCTGCGCGGCGCTCGGCGAACCGCTTGACCACCCAGACGACACGCTGACCACGCTGTTTCCCACACCGGACGTCATCGCCGAGCGCGGTCACGAGGTCCTGACCGGTCCTGCCCGCCGGGTCGAATCGATCATCGCGGTGTCGGCGGCACTGGCGTCCGGGGCGCTCGACGTCCACCTCGGTCGCGATCCGCACGAGCTGCGCGACGAACTGCTGGCGCAGCCCGGCATCGGCCCGTGGACGGCGGACTACCTGCTGCTGCGCGTGCTCGGCTCGCCCGACGTCCTGCTGACCGGTGACCTCGCGCTCCGTAGCGGCGCGGAAGCCCTCGGCCTCCCCACCAACCCCACTGCCCTGACCGACCGCATGGCCGCTCTGCGCCCCTGGCGTTCGTACGCCGGGATGCATCTGTGGCGTGCGGCGGGTGCCGTGAAGGGCATCTTGCTGGCGTCAGATGCCAGCAAGATGCCCTTCACGGCACCCCCAACCCCCGAAAGGACGACATGAGCATCGCCTACTGGTCCACGATGGACACCCCGGTCGCGCCATTCACCGCCGTCGTCACCGGCGACGGCGCGGTGCTGGCCTCCGGCTGGACGTCGGACATCGACGACCTCACCCCGCAGATCGCCGCCGCACTCACACCCACCGAGCTGCGGCAGCGCCGCGACCTCGGCCCGGTCAGCGCGGCCGTGCGGAAGTACCACGCCGGGGACCTCGCCGTCATCGACGACGTCGAGGTGCGGCAGACATCCGGCGAGTTCCTGACGCACGCCTGGGAGGTGCTGCGCACCGTCGCGCCCGGCAAGCCGGTCACCTACCGGGACTACGCCGCGCTCGCCGGACGTCCCGCCGCCGTGCGGGCAGCAGCATCGGCCTGCGCCCGCAACGCGGCGGCGCTGTTCGTACCGTGCCACCGGGTAGTGCGCGTCGGCGGCGCGATGGGCGGCTTCCGCTGGGGCGTCGACGTCAAGCGCTGGCTGCTGGCGCACGAGGAGCGCTGCGTCGCGCGATGACACGCAGCGGCCGGCCACCACGAGCGCCCGACGCCCGCGACTAGCCGCAAAGGAGCACGATCCGACGGCTGGGCGACGTCACCCAGCCAGCAGCTCCAGCGTCGAGCCGCTGCGCGCCTTCCGCACCCGCAGCCGGGTCGGGATCCGCTGCCGTAGCTCCTCGACGTGCGAGACCAGTCCGACGACGCGGCCGCCCGCCCGAAGTCCGTCGAGCGTGTTCATCACGACGTCCAGCGTCTCGGCGTCGAGCGTGCCGAACCCCTCGTCGATGAACAGTGTGTCGAGCTGCGCACCGCCGGTCTCAGCGGCGACGACGTCCGCCAGCCCCAACGCCAGCGACAACGACGCCAGGAACGACTCGCCGCCGGACAATGTCTTGGCGGACCGCACCGCACCGGAGTAGTCGTCCAAGACGTCGAGCCCGAGCCCGCCTCTCGTGCCACGCGCGCCCGCCGCGTCCGAGTGCACGAACGAGTACCGACCCTGGCTCATCACCTTCAACCGCGCGGTCGCGGCGACCGCGACCTCCTCCAGCCGCGCGGCGAGCACGAACGAGTGCAGCGACATCCGCCGCGCGTTCTGCCCCCGGCCGTTGACGACGTCGGTGAGCGCGTCCAGCTCCGCGAACTCCGCCTCAGCGGGCGCCAGCTCGGCGGCCAACGCGGACAGCTTCTCCCGCAATCGCGCGAGCTGCGTGGCCCGCTCGGCGGCGGCGCGCTGCGCGACCAGCGCGGCGTCGGCCCGCTCCCGTGCCGCCGTGGCCGCCTGCTGCGCGTCCTCGACGTCGACCTCGGTGTCCGGCGCGATGTCCGCCAGTTCCGGTTCGGCCAGGACAGCCCGCGCCGCCTGTTCCTCGACGGCGGCGTCGTTGATCCGCCGCTCCAACGCCTCGATTTCGACGGGCTCGCGCGCGGCGGCGAGCGCGTCCTCGCGCGTCGCGAAGCCCGCCGCCGTCACCTCGTCCGCCACCCGGTCTTGTTGCTCGGCGAGCCGTTGGCGAGCGGAGACGAGTTCGGCGCGCGCGGACGCCAGTGCGTCGTAGGCGGCGGCGAGCTCCTGGAGTGCGCTACGGCGTTCGGCCACGCTGGCGTACTCGCCGCGCGCGGCGTCAAGCCGGGCGGCGCGTTGTTCGATGGTCGCGGCGAGCCCTTCTCGCTCCGCGACGGCGGTGGCGGCGGCGCGGTCGGCCGCTGCGTGTTCCTCGTCCAGCCGCCGCGCGGTGTCCTCCAGCGAGCGCAGCTCCTGCTCGATGGTCTCCCGTTGCGCGGCCTTGTCCTCGAACGCGGTGACCTCGTCGCGCGCGGCGGCAAGCTCCTCGGCCAGCACGTCGGCGTCGCGGTCGCCCACTACCTCGACCAGCCGGGCCACCGCCGCGTCCGCCTCGTGCCGCGCGGACATCGCCTGCTCACGTTCGGCGTGGGCGCGCTGCTCCGACTGCTCGGCTTCCTGCTCATCGGCCTCACTGACACCGACCGCAGCGGCGGCGGGCGCGGGATGCTCAACCGACCCGCAGACCGGGCACGCCGCACCGTCCGTCAGCTCGCCAGCCAGTTCGGCCGCCATGCCGGACAGCCGCTGTTCCCGGAGCTGCTGGCGACGTTCCCGCGCGGTCTGGTGGACGTCAATGGCATCGCTGAGCCGTTGTGCCGCCGCCCGCGCGGCCTCGTGGGCTCGCGGGAGTTCCCGGGCGGCATCGAGGGCGGTGGCCACGGCGTCACGGTGGGCGCGGGCGGTGTCGAGACGTGCTGCGGCGTCGCTAGCGGCGGCGAGCCGTTCGCGGCAGTCGGTGAGCCGTGTCGGCAGCTCCCGCCTACGTTCGGCGAGCTGGCGTGCGCGTTCCGCCTGTTGCTCGGCCGTCGTGTCGAGCTGCCGCAATCGCTGCTCGTCCTCGCGCTGCCGCTCGGCCTCGACGAGCGCTTCGGAAAGCGCACCCGCCTTCTCCCGCAGCTCACTGGCCCGCTCTCGCAGCTCGGGCTCGGTTCCGTCGGATGGGTGGTCGCCGAGGTTGGCGACGGCGGTGTGCTCAGCGGCGACTGCCTTGTCGACGGCGGCGGCGAGCTGGTCGGCGTTGTGCTGCGCGGTCAGCACGGCGGTGGCGCGTTTGGCCTGCGACAGTTCCTCTCGCGTGCGGTCAAGCGTAGGCGCCTTGTCCGCGAGCAGTCGCAGCTTCTCGTGCGCCGCCGCGACCCGCCGCACCCGTTCCTGCCGCGTCTTGCGCTCCGCGAGGACGTCGTCAGCGCGGGCACTGGCCAGCCGCGCGTCCTCCGCGGCGGTCTCGGCGCGCTGCCGCTCGACGTCAGCCACTGAGCGCCGCTCCTCGGCCCACTCCAACAGTTCGTCAGTCGCGCCCGGCCCGGTCCGCTCCTCTGGTAGCTCCACGCCCGCCGCCTGCGCGAACCGCGCCGCCACCTCACGCAACCGGTCCCGGCGCACCTCCAGCTCGGCTCGACGTTGCTTGCGGCGGTTCATCAGCCAGTGTTGCGCCACCTCGAACCGGTGGGTGTCGAACAGCCGCTCAAGCAGCCGCTCTCGGTCGGCGGTATCGGCGCGCAGGAACCGCGCGAACTCACCCTGTGGCAGCAGCACCACCTGGAAGAACTGCTCAGCCGTCATCCCAACGAGGCGTTGCACCGTCCGAGCGACCTCGTCAATCCGGGTGATCGGCTCGCTTGACTCGCCATCAGGCGCGCCGTCGAGCCAGGTCAGCGACGCCTTCGCTTGCTGCTTGGTGGTGCCGTCTCCTCGACGCTTGGGTCGCTCGTACTCCGGGCTACGCACGATGCGCAACCGGCAGGACTGCACCGTCAGCTCCAACGACACCTCCGTCGGGGTGTCCGCCGCGGCCAGGTCACTGCGCAGGCGCTTCACGTCGCCGCGCGCGCCGGGCACGGTGCCGAACAACCCAAAGGCGATCGCGTCGAGCAACGCCGTCTTGCCCGCACCGGTCTCGCCATGCAGCAGGAACAGGCCGTCCGCGCCGAGCTCATCGAAGTCGACATCTTCTCGCCCCGCGTACGGACCGAACGCGCTCACCTCGAGCCGGTGCAGCCTCATTCCGCACCCACCTCTTCGCGCGCCGCCGCCGCGAGCGCCCGGTCAACGACGGTGCGTTCGCTCGCGCTCAGCTCGCTGCCCCGGCACGCGGTGAAGAAATTGTCCGTGATCTCGGCGTCACTGCGTCCGCGCACCGCGTCCTGGTAGCGCAACGCGTCGCCCTTGCCCTCTGGCGGAACCCACTCCAGGTGCACCGCGTACGGGAAGCGCTCACGCAGCGCGCGCATCCCATCGATCGGCCGCACCGGATCGGTCAGCGTGACGGAGAGATAGCACTCGACCAGGTGGTCGTACGCCGGGGCGGACAGCAGGTCGTCCAACCGCCCGGACACCGTCGCCAATGGACGAGGCACTGGCAGCTCTCGTCGGGTGACGTCGGCGAGGCCATCGGCGTCCAGGTCGACCAGCCACACCGATTTCCGGTGCGACGCCTCGGAGAACGAGTACGCCAGCGGACTGCCGCAGTAGCGCAACCGCTCACTCAGCGTCTGCGGCCCATGCAGGTGTCCGAGCGCGACGTAGTCCGGGCCGTCGAACACCGCCGCGCCGACCTGCTCCACCCCGCCCACGCCAATCGGTCGTTCGGAATCCGACCCGGCACCGCCGGTCACGAAGCCGTGCGCGAGCACAACCGACCGCGCGTCGCGGGTGGCACGGTCGGCGTTGATGCGGCGCATCGCCTCGCCAAGCACCCCGGCGTGGCCGCGCTCGGTGATCCCCATGCTGTGCCGCGCGGGATCGGGCTCCAGGTACGGAATGCCGTAGAACGCGACGCTGCCGTGATCATCATCCAACAGCACCGGCTCGGCGAGCCCGTCGATCGTGGTGCGCAGGTACAGCCCCTCGCCCGACGTGAACTCCCCGAACGCCCCGAGCCGCACCGCGGAGTCGTGGTTGCCCGGCGTGACGACAAGGCGCGCCCCCGCGTCCCTGATGCGTCGGAACGCCCTGCCCGCCACGCGGACCGCCTCCGCCGAGGGCACCGCCCGGTCGTAGACGTCGCCAGCGACCAGTACGACGTCGACACCGTCCTCGGCGACGATGTCCGCGATCGCACCGAGCACGACGTCCTGGTCGGCGAGCAGATCGACGCCGTGGAACGTGCGGCCGATGTGCCAGTCGGAGGTGTGCAGCACCCGCATGCGCCCAACCCTAGGGCGGCACACCGACAGGCCCGTGGCGACGCGCCGCCCGCGCCGTTCTGTCGGCGGTATCTGGCACGCTGCGTGACATGACCGCAACCGTGATCGCGACCGCCGCCGTCGCCATGGCGCTGTTGCTCGCCGCGGGGCTCGCGGTGCTGTGGCGGCTCTATACCGACAGCATGCGCCGGGCGGACGCGTCCGCCCGGCTGCTCGCCGAGGAACGCGCACGGCTGGATGAGCAGCAGAGCGCGCTACGCCGCTACGAGGTCGCGTTCTCGTCCATCCGGGGCAGAGGTGAGCTTGGCGAGCAGGTCCTCGTCGGGACAGCGCGCGCGCTCGGTCTGCGCGAAGGGCTGCACTTCACGCTGCAAACCGATCTCGCGGGTGGCGGCGCGGCCAAACCGGACCTGGTGCTGCACGTCGGCGGCGGCAAAACGGTGCCGGTGGACGCCAAGGCCAGCATGGCGGTGTGGGCCGAGGCGGTCGAAACCGACGATCCCGCTGAGCGGGCCGACGCGCTGCGGGTACACGTTCGCAACCTGCGCGCACGAGCGCAGGAACTGGCGAGCAAGGGTTACCAGCGGTGGGCCGACGCGATCTACGGCACGGTGATGTTCGTGCCTTCGGATGCCGCCGTGGTCGCTGCCATCGACACCGAACCCGAGCTGTTGCGCTGGCTGCTGGACCGCAGGGTGTTCCTCTGTGGACCGACCGGCTTCGCCATCGTGGCGTCGGCCGCGCTGTTCGCGGCCAGCGAGCGCACGTTCGCCGACGACATGGAGCGGGTGCGCGCGCAGGCACGCGGGGCACACCGCGCGGCGTCGAATGCCGTCGACGCGGTGAACCTGTCCAGCACTCACCTGCAGCGCTTCCTGTCGGCCCGACGTCGAGAACTAGACGCGCTGGAGACCTTCCGAACCGCCATCGAGCCGGTCTCCGAAGCCGCGGCGAGTGCGTCGGAACTGGCGGAAATTAGGAGAGGCGATGAGATCGCCACCTCCTAGCGGCTAACGTGGTGACCCGTGGCCAGCATCAGCGATCGCGGGGACGACCTCGCGGATGAGATCGAGCCGGCGCCGTGGAACGAGCGCCCGATCATTGGGACGTCCCAGGGGTTGCCCTGGTGGCAGGCGGTCCTGCTCGCCTTCGGTCTCGCCGTGTTCGCCGCCGTCGTCGACCACCAGTTCAACGACAAGCTCACGGTTCTGTTCCAAGGTGGCTATTTCGTCGCCTGCCTCGCGGCGGTGGGCTGGGTCCAGCGCGACAGTCTGTTCGCACCGATGGTGCAGCCGCCCCTGATCCTGGCGACCATCGTGCCGGGTGTCGTACTGGTCAGCTCCGCGGAGGAGGTCGATGGCACCGGGCTGAAGGACATCCTGCTCGGCTACGGCCTCCCCGTGATCAACGGCTTCCCGACCATGGCGATCACCACCGGAGTCACGCTCGCCGCGGGAATCGCTCGGATGTTCCTGCAGCGCGCGCCCTCCCGCGGTGAGGACACCGACGACGCGGACGATGTCCCACCGCGCGGTCGCCCGCGCACAGAGCGCTCCACCTCGGGCCCGCCCGCCGCGGGAGCGCCACGGGGGCGTCGGGCCCTTCCGGACGAGGACGACCCGGACGACGTGCCGACCAAGCGCCCCCTGCTGGACAAGCTACGCAGGTCCACACGCGAACCTGAGCCGGATACCGAGCGACCACCGCGCGACAAGGAACCGCCCGAGCGACCACCGCGTGGCAGGGAGCCTGCCCAACGGCCACCACGCGGCAGGGAGCCGGTCGAGCCTCCGCCCGGACGACGAGGCGAGCGACCGGTCGAACCACCACCACGGCGGGGCTCGCCAGCCGCGGGTGGCGCGCCTGGTCCCGGCGGTCGCCCTGGGCCGCGTGGTGCGCCTAACCCGAAGGAACCCCGCCCCGGCGCCGCCCCTCCCGGGAGGAATCCGTCCGGGCCGCCGCAACGCTCGCCGCGCACCCCACCGGAACGACGTCCGGACGGACCGCCCGGGGGACCGCCGCCCGGCAGGCGCCGCACCCCAAACGAGCCTCCCCGCAGGCCGCCGCGCGGTGAGGGTGCCGAGCCACCGCCGCGCAGGGGCCCGCCGAAGCCACCGCCCGGGGGGCCGCCGCCCGGAGGTCCACCGCCAAGCGGCAGGCCGCCCGGGGCCGGGGCGCCACCAGAGGGACAACCGCCCCGACGCAGGCCAGCGCCACCACTGGACGATCAGCCGCGTCCGCCGCGCAGGCAACCGCCACCGCCCCGACGTCGTCCATGGGACGACGACCAGGACTGAGCGACTGCGCGCGGACGAAGTTGATCGCGTCTACTCGCGCTGTTGCGAGATCGCTCTCGAGCGCCTCACCCTGCGCAAGTTGATCAACCTTGCTCCTTGAGTGACGAAAAATACCCGACAAAACGGACAAAATTTGGTCACCCGGGGAGCAAGGTTGATCAACTTCTCAGCGGGCCGGATGCGCAGCCAGGCACCGCCGCCCCTCAGCGCACGCTGGACCGCTCGCGGGCGTCCCGGATCTCGCGCGGCAGCGCGAACGCGATCTTCTCGTTCGCCGTGGTGACTTCCTCGACGTCGGACCAGCCACGCTCGGACAGCCACTCCAGCAGCTCCATGACCAGCACGTCCGGTACCGAGGCACCGGAGGTGACGCCGACGGTGCTCACGCCGTCGAGCCAGGACTCGTCCACCTCACGGGCGTAGTCAACCAGGTACGCGTTCGTCGCTCCCGCCTGCAGCGCGACCTCGACCAGTCGCTTGGAGTTGGAGGAGTTCTTCGAGCCGACGACGATCACCAGGTCACACTCGGGCGCCATCTCCTTGACGGCGATCTGCCGGTTCGACGTCGCGTAACAGATGTCGTCGCTCGGCGGGTCAGCCAAGTTCGGGAACCGCTCCTTGAGCTGGTCGACGCGCTCCATCGTCTCGTCGACGCTGAGCGTGGTCTGCGACAGCCACACGACCTTCTCGGGGTCACGGACCCGCACCCGCTCGACGTCCTCCGCGGTGTCGACGAGTTGCACGCGGTCCGGCGCCTCACCAGAGGTGCCCTCAACCTCCTCGTGGCCTTCGTGGCCAATGAGGAGGATGTCGTAGTCCTCACGGTCGAAGCGGTTGACCTCCTTATGAACCTTCGTCACCAGCGGGCAGGTGGCGTCGATGGTGCGCAGGTTGCGTTCCTCGGCCTCGGCGTGCACGGCGGGCGAGACACCGTGCGCGGAGAACACCACCATCGCGCCCTCCGGAACCTCGGAGGTCTCCTCGACGAAGATCACGCCGCGTTCGCGCAGCGTGTCCACGACGTGGCGGTTGTGCACGATCTCCTTGCGCACGTAGATCGGCGGGCCATACTTCTCGAGCGCCTTCTCGACGGTGACCACCGCCCGGTCGACGCCCGCACAGTAGCCGCGCGGTTTGGCGAGCAGCACTCGCTTGGTTGTGGCCTCGCTCGCAGTCATCGTTGTCCCATCGCGTGTCGGATGCTCGCTCGACGCCATCAAGGGTACGGGGTATGCGAGAGTGTTCGGGGTCACGCCTGAGGACTGCTTGCAGGTCCGAAGCATCAGAACCTGAGGACTGCTCGCGGGTCCGAAGCATCAGGCGCCGGCCATACGTGGCCAGCCTCGGTTGGGCGGTGACCGCCGAGTGAGGGAGACTAAAGCCATGAAGCCACTTCCCCTGCCCATTCGCCTCGCGGCGGGCATCGCCGTGAGCGCCAAGGAACGCGCACAAGACCTGCCGAAGCAGCTCAGCGGCCTGCCGGTGACGGTGGCGAGCCAGGTGCTGCAGTTGTCGATGCGGGTGCAGCAGCAGGTCACCGAGCTGGCGATCAAGGGCGAGGCCGCGCTCTCCGGGCTACAGCCCGTCGAGGAGACGCCGAGCTGGGCCACCTTCGACGAGGACGTCGATGAGCGCGAGGAGCTGTATCCGACCGGGTTCGATGAGCCGGACGTAGCCGTCCCACCACCGCGCGGCCAGCTCAACGGACGCCTTCCCGGCGCGTCGCTGCGGTCGAGCCGGTTCGACACGGCGGACGAGCCGGAGCAGGAGGCCGACCCGTGGTCGCGGGAGGCGGACGCGCTCGCCGTGCGAGAAGCGGAGACCGAGCGGGATGAAGCGGGCGAGCAGGTCAGCCCGCCGAGTTGGTTACCGGACTACGACGAGCTGAGCCTGCCCCAAGTCAGGGCACGGTTGCGCCGGTTCACCCGGGAGCAGCTGGTCGAGCTGCTCGCCTACGAGCGCGCGACGGCGAACCGGCCGTCGTTCACCGGGATGCTGGAGCGCCGGATCGACACCGTCAGCAAGCAGGCTGGTGAGGACGGAGCCGGTCCGACCTCGTGACGACTGAGTCCCCCGCCACCAGCACCGGCCAGCAGAAGCCAACCGCCGAGTCGCCGTGGCCGGTCCGCACGGTCGCCCGCAAGATCGCCGACTGGATTCACCGCCTCGGCGCGGTCTGGGTGGAAGGTCAGGTCACCCAGATCTCGGCGCGGCAAGGCACCCGCACCGCGTTCGTGACGCTGCGCGACCCGTCCGCCGACATCTCCATGACGGTCACCTGCCCGACGCGCCTGCTCAGCGATCTGGAGCAGCCGCTGTCAGACGGCGCACACATCGTCGTCCACGCGCGGCCGAACTTCTACGTCGGCAGGGGCACAATCAGCCTGCGGGCCAGCGAGATCCGGCCCGTCGGCGTCGGTGAGCTGCTGGCGCGCATCGAACGGCTCCGCAAGCTGCTGGCGGCGGAGGGACTGTTCGCACCGGAACGCAAGCGTCCGCTGCCGTTCCTACCGAGGGGCGTCGGGCTGATCACCGGGCGCGCGTCGGCCGCCGAACACGACGTCCTCGCCAACGCGCACGCCCGCTGGCCCGCCGTCCAGTTCACGGTGATCAACACCGCCGTGCAGGGCGCATCGGCCGTGCCGCAGATCATGAAGGCGCTGCGCAAGCTGGACGCCGACCCCGACGTCGACGTCATCGTGCTCGCTCGCGGCGGCGGCAGCGTGGAGGATCTGCTCCCGTTCTCCGACGAGACGCTGTGCCGCGCGGTCGCCGCGGCGGGCACGCCGGTCGTCAGTGCCATCGGGCACGAGCCGGACTCCCCGCTGCTCGATCACGTGGCCGACCTGCGGTGTTCCACGCCGACGGACGCCAGCAAGCGAATCGTGCCGGACGTCGCCGTCGAGACGGCGCGCATCGACGAGCTACGGGACCGAGCCCGACGCGCGTTGCGTGGCTGGGTCGACCGGGAGCGCGCGCTGCTGAACCAGCTGTGCAGCCGTCCGGTGCTGGCGGACCCGAAACGGCCGCTTGAGCGGGACTCCGAGCAGGTGTGGCTCCACGTGGAGCGGGCGCGGCGCGCGGCGTTGACGGTGCTGAACGCGGAGCAGGCGATGGTGTCCGAGGCGCGAGCGAAGCTAACGACGCTAGGACCATCCGCCACATTGGATCGGGGCTACGCGGTGGTGCAGTTCCGGCGCGATGACGGCTCGCTGGGCGTGCTGCGGTCGGTGTCCGACGCCCCCGCTGGCACCGGCCTGCGCATTCGAGTGGGTGACGGCGCGATCCATGCCACGGTCGACGACGACTGACGCGGTAGCCTGCCCCGGAGATGACTGGGCGGCACGGCCGTGCCACGAGCGACACGACGAGAAGGCGAGGCAGGGCTGATCCGTGAGCGCTGACGACACCGACACGACCGAGGCCAACGAGACGAGCGCTGCCTCCGACCTTGACGGCCTCGGCTACGAGCAGGCGCGCGATCAGCTGATCGAGGTGGTCCGCAGGCTGGAAGCGGGCGGGCTCTCACTTGAGGACTCGCTGGCGCTGTGGGAGCAGGGCGAGACGTTGGCCAAGGTGTGCGAGCGACACCTTGAGGGCGCGCGGAAGCGCATCGACGACAAGCTCGCCAGCGTAGAAGACACCGCGAACGGCACCGCGCCCGAGGACGTCGAGGGCGGCGCTGGGGCCGCCGGGTAGCATCGGAGCATGCGCACCCACACCAAAGAGGCCCCTGACCGCAACCTCGCCATGGAGCTGGTGCGGGTGACCGAGGCGGCCGCGATGGCGGCGGGCCGTTGGGTCGGCAAGGGCGACAAGAACTCCGGCGATGGCGCGGCGGTCGACGCGATGCGCCAGCTCATCAGCACCGTGTCGATGCATGGCGTCGTCGTGATCGGCGAGGGCGAGAAGGACGAAGCGCCCATGCTCTACAACGGTGAGGAGGTCGGCAACGGCGACGGCCCGCACTGCGACGTCGCGGTCGACCCCATCGACGGCACCACGCTGATGAGCAAGGGCATGCCGAACGCGCTCGCGGTGCTGGCGGTGGCCGAGCGGGGCGCGATGTTCGACCCGTCCGCGGTGTTCTACATGGAGAAGATCGCGGTCGGCCCTGAGGCGGCCGATGTCGTGGACATCTCCGCTCCGGTCGCGGAGAACATCCGCCGGGTCGCCAAGGCGCGGCACTCCGACGTCTCCGACGTCACGGTGTGCATTCTGGACCGGCCTCGACACGAGAAGCTCGTCTCCGAGGTCCGCGAGGCGGGCGCGCGCATCCGGTTCATCTCCGACGGCGACGTCGCCGGCGCGATCGCCGCGGCCCGTCCCACCACGGGTGTCGACATGCTGCTCGGTATCGGCGGCACGCCGGAAGGCATCATCGCGGCGGCGGCCATGAAGTGCCTCGGCGGCACGCTGCAGGGCAAGCTGTGGCCGAAGGACGACGCCGAGCGCGAGCGTGCGCGCGACGCGGGCCACGACCCGGACCAGGTGCTGACAACGGACGACCTGGTGCGCGGCGACAACGTCTTCTTCTGCGCCACCGGCGTCACCGATGGCGACCTGCTGCGCGGTGTGCACTACCGCGCGGGCGGCGCGACGACGCAGTCCATCGTGATGCGCTCGAAGTCCGGCACCGTGCGGATGATCGACGGCTACCACCGGCTGACCAAGCTGCGTTCCTACGCCTCGGTGGACTTCGACGGCTCGCCCGAGACCGGCGAGCGCGCGGTACCGCCGCTGCCCTGATCACAAGCGGCGCCCTCATTCCATGTTGCTGGAGTGTCCAGGGAAGAGGTGCGCGTCGGGGTTGAGCAGGACCGCGATGTTGTTGATCGCGGTGGCTGCCTCGCCGAACCCGGTGGAGATCAGCTTGACCTTGCCGGGGTAGCCCGCGACGTCACCTGCCGCGTAGATACGGTCGCGCGTGGTCGCCATGGTGGTGTCGACGGTGATCTGCCGGTGGTCGACGTGGAATCCCCACGACTCGATTGGCCCGAGATCGGCGGTGAAGCCGAGCGCGGCCACCACGGTCTGTGCGGGTAGCACCTCCCGGTCACCCTGTTTGGTGGTGACCTCGACCTCGGCGAGCTTGCCGTCGCCACGCAACGCCGTCACCTCGGCGTCGGTCATCATGCGCACGCCGAGGTCGCTGGCCTGCCGCACGATGGCCTGCGCCGCGCGGAACCGCGCCCTGCGGTGCACCAGCGTCACGCTTGCCGCGATCGGGTGCAAGGCGATCACCCAGTCGAATGCCGAGTCACCGCCACCGACGACCACGACGTCTTGGCCGCGGTGCTTGTCCAGCTGCGGTACGAAGTGAACGAGGCCGTTGCCGAGCCATTCGTTACCGGCAGGCAGTGGGCGCGGCGTGAACTCACCGATGCCCGCCGTGATCAGCATGGCGCCCGCGTGGACATCGGGACCATCTTCGATACCGACGACGAGTTTGTCGTCGCGTTCGTCGAGTGTGGTGGCCTTGCAGCCGAGCAGATAGATCGGATCGGCTTGTTTGGCCTGCTCCACCAACGCCGAGACGAGGTCGCGGCCAAGCACCGCGGGAAATCCGGCGACGTCGAAAATCTGCTTCTCGGGATACATCGCGGTGATCTGCCCGCCCGACTCGGGTAGCGAATCCACGATCGCGACCGACAACCCACGAAACCCCGCGTAGTACGCGGCGTAGAGGCCCGTCGGCCCGGCCCCCACGATGACGACATCCACGCTGATGTTCTCGCTCGGCGAGCCGGTGTCCGATGGTTCGGGCCTGCCAGCAGTCCTCATGTCCGCCAGGCTATCCCTCCCGCGCTGGTGTGTCTCGGAACTCCGGGCCAGACTCGGTGACATGACTGGCGAGGAATTCCGCATAGAACACGACACCATGGGCGAGGTCCGCGTTCCCGCCGACGCGCTGTACCGGGCGCAGACGCAGCGTGCCGTGGACAACTTCCCGATCTCCGGACGCGGGTTGGAGCGCACCCAGATTCGCGCACTTGGCCTGCTCAAAGCGGCGTGCGCGCGGGTCAACGCGCGGCTCGGCGTGCTGGACGGCGACGTCGCGGCTGCCATCGCGTCCGCCGCCGATGAGGTGGCCGCTGGGGAGCACGATGCGCACTTCCCCATCGACGTCTTCCAGACGGGATCAGGCACCTCATCGAACATGAACGCCAACGAGGTCATCGCGACCCTGGCGTCCCGCGCGCTCGGCACCGACGTCCATCCCAACGATCAGGTGAATGCCTCGCAGTCGTCCAACGACACCTTCCCGACGACGATCCGGGTCGCCGCGACGGAAGCTGTGCTCACGGATGTGATCCCTGCTCTGGAACACCTGGCTTCGGTCATCGAGTCGCGGGCTGCCGAGTGGGCCGACCTGGTGAAGTCCGGGCGCACGCACCTGATGGACGCGGTGCCAGTGACGTTCGGACAGGAGGCGGGCGCGTGGGCGGCGCAGGTGCGGTTCGGCATCGAACGGCTCCAGTCATGCTTGCCCCGGCTGGGTGAACTCCCCATTGGAGGAACCGCCGTCGGCTCGGGTCTGAACGCGCCGCCGGGTTTCGGTGACGCGGTTTCCGCTGAGCTGGCGTCGGTGACCGGCCTGCCACTGACCGAGGCGCGCAACCACTTCGAGGCGCAGGCCAGCCAGGACGGTGTCGTCGAAGCGTCCGGGCAGCTCCGCGCGGTCGCGGTCGCGCTGAACAAGATCGCCAACGACGTCCGGTGGCTCGGCTCCGGCCCGCGCACCGGGCTCGGCGAGCTGACGCTGCCTGACCTGCAGCCGGGGTCGTCGATCATGCCGGGCAAGGTAAACCCGGTGATCTGCGAGGCGACGTTGCAGGTCGTGGCGCAGGTGATCGGCAACGACGCGGCGGTGGCGTTCGCGGGGTCACAGGGCAACTTCCAGCTCAACGTGAACCTGCCGGTGATCGCGCGGAACGTTCTCGAGTCCGCGCGGCTACTCGCGGCGGTGTCGCGGCTACTGGCGGACAAGGTGTTCGCGGGGCTGACGGTCAACGCCGAACGCGCCCGCACGCTGGCGGAAGGTTCGCCGTCGATCGTGACGCCCCTGAACCGCTTCATCGGCTACGAGGAAGCGGCGGCCGTGGCCAAGCAGGCGCTCGCGGAGGGCCGCAGCATCCGGGAGGTTGTGATCGACCGGGGTCACGTCGCGGACGGCAAGCTCACCGAGGCCGAACTCGACAATGCGCTGGACCTTCTCCGCATGGCCCGCGGCACCTGACCCCTCCCGCCGTGTCCGACACTCTCGCACGCGTGTCTGACGCTCTCGCACGCGTGTTGGGCACTCGCGCGCGCCGAGTCCCTCGTTCCCGACCCTGTGTTCCCCGGTCTCGACCTTGTGTTTCGACTTCGGCGTGCCTCGCACGTTGCCGGAGTGCCAAGTACAACGGCGTGAGTGCCTAATACGGCGGCGAGAGTGTCGAACACGCGTGCAGGAGTGCAGGACACGACCCCACCGAACGTCGGACACGGCGGGTTGTCGGTGGGGCGCGGCATCATGGGCGCATGTTGCTTGCGGACGTCGTCGCGGCCTCAGGACGGCTGGCGGCCACGCGCTCGCGGAAGGCGAAGATCGCGGTGCTGGCCGAGGTGCTGCGCGCCGCTGAGCGGGGCGAGCGGGCTGTCGCCGTCGCGTTCCTCACCGGACAGCCGCTGCAGGGCAGGCTCGGCACCGGCTGGCGCACCCTGGCCGAGTTGGACGTCGAGCCCGCGCCGGAACCGACCCTAACGCTGTCCGACGTCGACACGGCGCTCAGCGAGCTGGCCGCGACCACCGGCAGCGGCTCGGCCGCGAAACGCACCGCCGTCCTCACCACCCTGCTCAGCAAAGCCACCGAGTCAGAACACCGGTTCCTCTTCCAGCTCATCACCGGCGAGCTGCGGCAGGGCGCGTTGGAAGGCGTCATGGTGGACGGCATCGCGGCGGCGGCCGAGGTCGACGGCGACGCCGTGCGACGCGCGTTCATGCTCTCCGGCAGGTTGCCCGCCACGGCGGAGGCCGCGATGACCGGTGGTGCGGCAGCGCTCGCGGAGTTCCGCCTCGAACTGGGCAGGCCAATCCGCCCGATGCTCGCCTCCCCTGCCGAGTCGCTGACCGACGCGCTCGCGCAATTGGGCAACGTCGTCGTGGAATACAAGATGGACGGCGCACGCATCCAGGTGCATCGCGACGGCGACGACGTCCGCGTGTGGACCCGCACGTTGCGCGACATCACCCAGCACGTCGCGGAGCTGGTCGACGTCGTGCGGGCGATGCCGTGCCGGTCGGTCGTGCTGGACGGCGAAACGCTGGCGCTCACCGACGACGGCAGGCCCAGGCCGTTCCAAGAGACCCAGGCGCGGTTCGGTGCGACGCGAGAGGAGCAGGTGCACGCGCTGCTGCTGCGGCCGTACTTCTTCGACTGCCTGCATCTCGACGGCGACGACCTGCTGGACGAACCGCTCCGACACCGCCGCGAGGCCCTGCGCCAGGTGGCGGGCGAGCACATCATCCCGGGCGCGATCAATCCGGACGAACCCGAGCGGCTGCTCAACGACGCCCTCGACGCGGGTCACGAAGGCGTTATGGCCAAGGATCTGGACACGTCGTACGCGGCGGGGAGGCGCGGCAGTGCGTGGCTGAAGGTGAAGCCGGTGCACACGATTGACCTGATCGTGCTCGGCGCGGAGTGGGGCCACGGCAGACGCACCGGGACGTTGTCGAACTTGCACCTCGGCGCGCGCGACCCTGACGGCGGTGAGCCGATCATGGTCGGCAAGACGTTCAAGGGCCTCACCGACGAGCTGCTGGCGTGGCAGACCGAGCAGTTCCAGCGCATCGAGACCCGGCGCACGGCGTCGACGGTGTTCATCAGGCCGGAGCTGGTCGTGGAGATCGAACTGGACGGCGTGCAGACGTCGACCCGCTACCCCGGCGGCGTCGCGCTGCGATTCGCGCGGGTGCTGCGCTACCGTCCGGACAAGGACCCGGCGGACGCGGACACGATCGACGCCGTCCGCGCCCTGCTGCGGTAGGTGACTCCCCGTGCGGGCCGCCACCCGAACGACGTAGCGTAGTCAGCGTGCAGTTCTTGAACGGACAAACACCCACGCATGACCTGACCTACGACGAGGTGTTCCTCGTGCCGTCCGCGTCGGGGGTGGAGTCGCGTTTCGACGTCGACCTCGCCACCGTGGACGGCACCGGCGGGACGATCCCGATCGTCGTGGCGAACATGACCGCGGTGGCGGGCAAGCGCATGGCCGAGACGGTCGCCCGCAGGGGCGGGCTGGTCATGCTGCCGCAGGACGTCGACCCGAGCGCGGTCGCCGACATCGTGAGCTGGGTCAAGCACCGCGACACCCGCTGGGACACGCCACTGGTGCTCACGGAGAACGATGCGGTGGTCGACGCGGTCAACCTGGCGGGCAAGCGCGCGCACGGCGCGGTCGTCATCGCCGACGCCGAGGGGCGTCCGACCGGCATCGTCCGCGACGAAGCCTGCCAGGGCGTCGACCGGTTCACCCGGCTGGCCGACGTCGCGGAGCCGCCACCAGTGGTGGTGCCGCTGGACACGCCGCCGCGCGAGGTGTTCGACCAGCTCCACGCGCACGGCAGTCCACTCGCTATCGGAGTGGACGCCGACGGCCGCATGGCGGGCGTACTCACGCCCGTCGCCGCCCTGCGCACGGAGCTGTACACCCCGGCGGTGGACGCCAACGGCGCGCTGCGGATCGGCGCGACCACCGGCGTCAACGGCGATGTCGCGGGCAAGGCGCGAGCGCTGCTCGACGCGGGCATCGACGTCCTCGTCGTCGACACCGCGCATGGGCACCAGGAGAAGATGCTCGCGGCGCTCAAGGCCGTCCGGTCGGTCGAGCCACGCGTGCCGGTCGTGGCGGGCAACGTCGTGACCGCGCAGGGCGCGCGGGATCTGATCAACGCGGGCGCCGACGTCGTCAAGGTCGGTGTCGGGCCGGGCGCGATGTGCACCACGCGGATGCAGACCGGCGTCGGCAGGCCGCAGTTCTCCGCCGTGGCCGAGTGCGTAGACGCCGCCCGTGAGCTAGGCGCTCACGTATGGGCGGACGGCGGAGTGCGCCACCCGCGTGACGTCGCGCTGGCGCTGGCCGCAGGGGCTTCGGCGGTGATGGTCGGCTCCTGGTTCGCTGGCACCTACGAGTCACCCGGCGACCTGCACTACGACGAACACGGCAAGCCGTACAAGGAGTCGTTCGGCATGGCGTCCAAGCGCGCGGTGAGCGCACGGACGCGCACCGAGTCGGCGTTCGACCGGGCCCGCAAGGCGCTGTTCGAGGAGGGCATCTCGACGTCCCGGATGGCGCTGGACCCGGTGCGGCCAAGTGTGGAGGACCTGCTGGACGCCATCTGTTCCGGCGTGCGCTCGGCCTGCACCTACGCGGGCGCACGCTCACTGCCGGAGTTCCACGAGCGCGCGGTCGTTGGCGTGCAGTCCCTGGCGGGCTTCGCCGAGGGCCGTCCGCTCCCGACCGGTTGGTGAGGCACGGGGCGTGCGCCGGGACGCACGCCCCGCCCCGCCTAGCCGTGGTCCTCAAGCAGCTCCGTCACCAGCGCCGCGATCGGCGAACGCTCCGACCGCGTCAACGTCAGGTGCGCGAACAACGGGTTGCCCTTGAGCTTCTCGATCACCGCCGAGACGCCGTCGTGGCGTCCCACCCGCAGGTTGTCCCGCTGCGCGACGTCGTGGGTGAGCACCACACGGGACGCCGTACCCAGCCGGGACAGCACCGTGAGCAGCACGTTGCGCTCCAGCGACTGCGCCTCGTCAACGATCACGAACGAGTCGTGCAGCGAACGGCCCCTGATGTGGGTCAGCGGCAGCACCTCGAGCATGCCCCTGTCGAAGACCTCGTCCAACACCTCCTGGCTCACCAGCGCGCCGAGGACGTCGAACACCGCCTGTGACCAGGGCTGCATCTTGTCGTTCTCGCTGCCGGGCAGGTAACCGAGCTCCTGCCCGCCGACGGCGTAGACCGGTCGGAACACCACGACCTTGCGGTGCTGGCGGCGTTCCAGCACCGACTCCAGTCCGGCGCACAGCGCCAGCGCTGACTTACCGGTTCCGGCGCGTCCACCAAGCGACACGATGCCGACATCGGGGTCGAGCAGCAGGTCCAGCGCGATCCGCTGCTCGGCCGACCTGCCGTGCAAGCCGAACGCCTCCCGGTCGCCGCGCACCAGTTGCACGCGCTTGTCGGCGTTGACCCGACCCAACGCGCTCGACGTCCCGGCGAGCAGCCGCAGCCCGGTGTGGCACGGCCATTCCGCGACGTCCGACCTGCCGAAATCAGCCGGGTCGAAGCTGCCACCGGCGAACAGCGCGTCGATCGCTTCCTGCGGGACGTCGACGTCGCCCATTCCGGTCCAGCCAGACGAGACGACTTCCTGCGCCCGGTACTCGTCGGCGGTGAGCCCGACGGCGCCCGCCTTGACCCGCAGTGGAATGTCCTTGGTGACCAGCGTGACGTCGCCGTGCTCTGCGCTGAGGTTCAGCGCGCAGGCCAGAATGCGGTGATCGTTGCTGTCGGCGCGGAACCCGGCTGGCAACACAGCCGGGTCGGAGTGGTTCAGCTCGACCTGGAGCGTGCCACCAGATTCACCGATGGACACCGGCTGGTCGAGGCGGCCGTGAGTGATCCGCAGGTCGTCGAGTAAGCGAAGCGCTTCCCGCGCGAACCACCCCAACTCCGGGTGGTGACGCTTGCCTTCCAACTCACCTATCACCACGAGCGGCAGCACGACGGCGTGCTCGGCGAACCGGGTGATGGCCCACGGGTCGGACAGCAACACGGACGTGTCAAGCACGAAGATCTTGTCCGAAGCCGATGTGGGGGGTGAGTCGGACGGGGCCTGGGATCCTGCGGTACCACTACCAGGGCGGCCGGTGGTCTTGCGGGACGCACGCTGCTCAGTCACGGCTTCTCCCTTGGGGCGCGGCACCACGCCCCTATGTCGCGTTGGCCGGGCACCGCCCTTTGGTGGTTCGACGCCTGACACCCAGGTCAGGCGCTATCCCCACAAGGGCCGGGTGCCGGCCCCCGCTTCAGTCTCGTGAGCGGGATCTCCGCTCCACCAACGTCAGCCATGACCAGGGCCTCCCGGGACGGTCCGGTACTCAGATCGAGCCGTCACTTCGGAAGTTACCGAAAACACGCGTGATCGCCCAGGCTGCCACACAGGTGATTCGGTGAATTGCAACCTAACCGTCGGTTGCCAGTGACCTACCGAAAGTAGCTATCAGCGCTGTGCTCAGGACCCGAACCGGCGTTGCCGCCACGCGAAGTCACGCAACGCACGCAAAAAATCCACCCGACGGAAGGCAGGCCAATACGTATCGGTGAAGTAGAACTCCGAGTGCGCCGACTGCCACAGCAGGAACCCGGAAAGCCGCTGCTCCCCCGACGTCCTGATGATCAGATCAGGATCTGGCTGGCCGGAGGTGTAAAGGTGCTCGGAGATGTGGTCGACGTCGAGGATCTTGGCGAGCTCGGTGATCGTGGTGCCCTCGCTGGCGTGGTGCTGCAGCAGCCTGCGGACGGCGTTGGCGATCTCCTGCCTGCCGCCGTAGCCGACGGCGACGTTGACCTCCATGCCGTCACGTCCAGCCGTGCGCGCCGCGGCCTCGGAGAGCCGGGTGGCGATCTTCTCCGGCAGCGTGTCCAGCGCGCCCACGATGCGCAGCCGCCAGTGCTCGTTGGGGTCGGCGAGCTCGTCGACGACGTCGGCGATGATCTCCAGCAGCGGGCCGACCTCGTCCGGGTCACGGTTCAGATTGTCGGTGGAGAGCAGGAACAGCGTGACGACTTCGACGTCGGCTTCCTCACACCAGCTCAGCAGCTGCTCGATCTTGCGCGCGCCGACGAGGTGGCCCTGGCTGACATCCGTGAACCCGGCCTCGCGCGCCCATCTGCGGTTACCGTCGAGCAGGACCGCGATGTGACGCGGCGTCCTGCCTTGGCGTTGTTGGATCAGCCGACGCCCGTAGGCGCCGTACACGATGTTCGACAGGTACGAACGAAGACTCACAGCGGCAGCCTACGCAATCTGGCGATGGGACGTGACGCCCACTACCAGCCGCTGAATACGGCCGCGGTGTCACGTAATCTGGCGCTGTGAGTGCCGCGACGGAATCCGAGTCGTCCGTTCTCGACCACCTCGAAGCCGCCGCGCAGCGTCCCCGGCTGCGCGGGCACATTCACTTCTGGTCGTTCCTCACCACGCTCGTCGCTGGCGCGACGCTGATCTCGCTCGCCGCGTCGACGGTGTCCGGGCTCGCCGCGCTGGCGACGTCGATCTACGTCGCGACAGTGCTCGGGATGTTCGGAGTGAGCGCCCTCTACCACCGTCGGACTTGGAGAAGCCGCCGCGTCTACACCTGGATGAAGCGGCTCGACCACTCGATGATCTTCGTGTTCATCGCGGGCACGTACACGCCGTTCACGCTGCTGGCGATGTCGCCGACGACGGGGTGGATCGTGTTCGGCGTCGTCTGGGGCGGCGCGGTCGCCGGGGTGACGCTGAAGCTGTTCTGGCCCACCGCGCCGCGCTGGCTCGGCGTACCGATCTACATCGCCCTCGGCTGGGTCGCGGTGTTCGTCCTGCCAGAGTTGCTGGACAACGCCGGGGTGACCGCGCTGGTGCTGCTGCTGGTCGGCGGGCTGCTGTACACCCTCGGCGGCATCTGCTACGCCGCGCACTGGCCCAAGCTGCGGCCCGACGTCTTCGGCTATCACGAGGTCTTCCACGCCTTCACCGCCGTCGCGGCGCTGTCGCACTACATCGCGATTTGGTTCGCCATGTATGCGTAGGTGCGTCGGGTGTGTCCCAACGACACCCTGCGCTCCCCAGCGCTCCGGCTTAGGATTCGCACCATGGACGTCAGGGCGCAGCGGGTCATTCCGGTCAAGCCGAGCGACGTCGCCGCCTACGCGATGGACTGGCGGCACGACCACGAGTGGACGCAGGGCATCACCAGCGCTGAGCTGACCACCGAGACAGCAGGCGGCGGCTTCGGCGTCGGCGCCGAGGTCACCCGCACCGCGTACTTCCTCCGTAAACGCATCGACTATGTCCTACGCGTCGAGGAACACGAACCGCCGCATCTGCTCGACATGCGGTCGGTACGCGGGCCGTTCCCGATGCACGTGACGTACCGGTTCGACGACCACCCGGACGGCACACTCGCGCAGATCAGGGTGCGCGGTGACGCGGGCGGCTTCTATCGGCTGGCGGGCCCACTGCTCGCGCCGATGGTGCGCGCGAACCTGCGCAAGGACCTCCGCGACCTGGAACGCGCGCTGACCTGACGCGCTCGGTCAGTCACTACCACGCAACGCCGACCGCCGCTCGTGCAGGAACGTCCGTTCCGCCGCGTTGCCGGTGCGCTCGATCGCCGCCGTGTAGGCCCGCAAGGCTTCCTCGTGCCTGCCGAGCCTGCGCAACAGGTCCGCCCGGATCGCGTGGAACAGGTAGTACCGGTCCAGGTTGAGCGCGTCGACCTCGATGAGCGCCTGCTCCGCGCCGTCCACCTCGGCCACGGCGACCGCGCGGTTCAGCGCGACGACCGGGTCGGGAGCCACCGCCATCAGCTGGTCGTATAGCCGCACGACCTGGCCCCAGTCGGTGTCGGACGTCGTGGCCGCGTCACTGTGGACGGCGTTGATCGCCGCCTGGATCTGGTACGGGCCAGGCTGGTTCCGCCGCAGGCATCGCCGCACGATGTCCTGCCCCTCGGCGATCAGCGCACGGTCCCAGCGCCCGCGGTCTTGCTCGGCCAGCGGGACGAGCTCCCCGTCCTCGTTCGTCCGTGCGGCGCGGCGCGACTCGACGAGCAGCATCAGCGCCAGCAGACCCCAGGCTTCCGGCTCGTCCGGCATCAGCTTGGCCAGCACCCTGCCGAGCCGGATGGCCTCCTGGCAGAGCTCACCGCGCGCCAGTTCGTCGCCCGAACTCGCCGTGTACCCCTCGTTGAAGATCAAGTACACGACGGCGAGCACCGCACGCAGCCGCTCGGGCAGGTCGGCCTCCCTCGGAATCCGATACGGAATCCGAGCGTCGCGGATCTTGCCTTTGGCCCGAACGATCCGCTGCGCCATGGTCGGCTCGGTCACGAGGAACGCACGGGCGATCTCGTCAGTGGTGAGCCCGCCGAGCAGCTTCAGTGTCAGCGCGACCTGCGCACCGCGAGCCAGCGACGGATGGCAACAGGTGAAAATGAGTCGCAGCCGCTCGTCACGCACAGGTCCCTCCTCCACCTGCTCGTCGTCCGCGTGGATCAGCGCGGCCTGGGCATGACGCTGATCGCGCGTGGCGTCACGCCGGATCCGGTCGATCCCGCGGTTGCGGGCGGTAGTGATGATCCAGCCCGCCGGACTTGGCGGCATCCCTTTCTCCGGCCACCGGCGCACCGCCTCGGCGAACGCGTCCTGGACCGCTTCCTCGGCGAGATCGATGTCGCCGAGGGCGCGGACCAGGACGGCCACCGAGCGGCCGTACTCCTCGCGGAAGACACGCTCGACGTCCGCGATAGAACATCTGTCGTGCTGTGTCACGCTGACGTCTACTAGCTCTCGTCGGCCAGCGGTCGCACCTCGACCGGAAGCGTGACCGCCTTGGCGAGCTTGCGGCCCCATTCGAGCGCCTCGTCCAAGTCCGATGCCTGGATCACGTTGAGACCGCCCAGGTGTTCCTTACCCTCGATGTAGGGGCCGTCGGTGGTCAGCACGTCGCCGTCCTTGGGGTGCAGGACGGTCGCGGTGCTCGGCGGGAAGAGCCCACCAGCGAACACCCAGGCTCCCGCCTCGTGCATCTCGGCGTTGACCGCGCGGACGTCCGCCATGATCGGCTCGAGAACCTCGGGCTCCGGCGCGGGACCGTCGGGTTGGTAGATGCTGAGCAAGTACTGCGGCATGGGAATCTCCTCCAGCGATTCGGGTGACGCCTCGTGGCGAGGCTTTGCACCCCCTACACGAACCACCCCACGCGTATTCGACACCATGCCGCGAGAAATTTCTGGGAGATTGGCTAGTCGTCCAGCTCGGGCCCCTTGGCGCGGAGGTCACTGACGGTGCGCATCGCCTCGCGAAGCTCGGCCAGCCAGGACTCGGTGTGCTCTCCGACCAGCCGTACGCACCAGGCGAGTGCGTCCGAACGGGACCTGGCGACACCGGCGTCGACCAGGGTGTCCAGCACTTGGCGCTCGGGTTGACGTAGCCGGGTCATGACCGGGGCGGAGTGGGTGGTGAATAGTTCCTCGGTGTCTCCGACCTTGGCACCCCAGGCGATCTTGCGCCGGTAGCGGTGCTCGGCCTGGCGAGCGATCTCGATCCTGACGTCCCGGGTGTCTTCGCGGAACCGCGCGATGCGGCCGGATTCCGCAGCGGCGCGCTCGGCGTCGTCCGCGAACCTCGCAGTGAGCGGAGGCAGTTCACCGACGACGAGGATTTCCTCCCGGTCCACGGTGACGCGCGGAGCCTCGGTGAACCACTCGTCGGGCAGGCGACCCGCGAACCACGCCGCCGCGTCGTCGGCGGGTGGCACATCGGCCTGCGCCCAGCCGCCCCTGCCCTTCCAGCCGCGTCCCATGTGTCCCTCCGCCGCGAAGTGTGCGTACATGGCTAGCTCCTAGTGGATTACACCATTACATCGTTACCAAGGCTACGCCAGCAGCACCACGTCGGCGGCGAAGTTCTCCCAGAGCGGACAGGACGACGTAAAGGGTGAACACGACGCCGGGAACGTCGAGCATGACGTCCCGAACGTCGGACACAACGTCGTGAGTGCAGGACACAGCGTCGTGAGTGCAGGACACGACGTCGTGAGTGCAGGACACAACGTCGTGAGTGCAGGACACGGCGCACGGGCGCCCTGCGGCTACCGCAGCGCCGTGGCCAGCTCCTCCGCGGACGTCGCGGGGCGGTCGCAGACGTAGCCGCGGCACACGTACGCGGCGGCGTCGCCGTCGACGAGCGGGCGGTCGGCAAGCAGCGGCACACCGTCAGCCTCCGGCGGCCCTGCCAGCACCACCGCACCCCCGTGCGCCGCTCCGGCAGCGACGTCGCGCAACAGCGCGCGCTGAGCGTCATCATTGCCGACCACGGCGACCTGCACCGGGCCGGACCGCGCGGCCTCCGCCACCGCGAGCCAGTTGCCCGCGAACCTTGGCGCGCGCGCCAGCAGTGTGCCGTTGCGGTTCAGCATCCGCTCAACCTCGTCACGGTAGCGACCGGCGACGTCCGAACCCGCCAGCGCGGACGCCGTGAGCAGCGCCGACGCCAACGCGGACGCTCCGGACGGGCTGGCGTTGTCGCCCGGGTCGGATGGCCGGTGCACCAGCGTCTCGGCGTCGTCCGCGGTGTCGAAGTACGATCCCGCCGTGTCCGGATCGGCGAAGTGCGCCAGCACGAAGTCGAGCAAGGCGATCGCCTCGGTGAGCCACGACGGCTCCGCTGTCGCCTGGTGCAGCGCGAGCAGCCCCTCGGCCAGGCAGGAATAGTCACCAAGCACCCCGGCCGCGTCACCCACCGTGGCATCACGGGACGCCCTGCGCAGCCTGCCGTCAACGAGGTGGACATCGAGCAGGTACCGCGTGGCCCGCTCCGCGGCCTCGATCCACTCCGGGTGGCCCAGCGCCGTCCCCGCCTCGGCAAGCGCGGTGATGACGAGGCCGTTCCACTCCGCGAGCACCTTGTCGTCACGAGCGGGCTGCGGTCGCTTCGCACGCGCCGCGAACAACCGCTGCTTCACGCGCGCCAGCCGCCGCGGGTCCTCCGGGTCGGCGCGCAGCTGCAGCGTCGACGTCCCGTGCTCGAACGTGCCCTCGTCGGTCACCTCGAACACCGAGGCCGCCCACGCGCCGTCGTCCTCGCCAAGCACCTCGACGAGCTGCTGGGGCGTCCACACGTAGGTCAGGCCCTCGACGCCGTCGGTGTCGGCGTCCAGCGACGCGGTGAACGCGCCCTCGGACGTCGTCATGTCGCGCAGCAGAAACTCCGCCGTCTCCTCCGCGATTCGCCTGGCCAACGCGGACCCGGTGCGCCGGGCCAGGTGCGCGTAGGCACGCAGCAGCAGCGCGTTGTCGTAGAGCATCTTCTCGAAGTGCGGCACGACCCAGTTGGCGTCGACCGAGTACCGCGCGAACCCGCCCCCGAGCTGGTCATACATCCCACCGCGCGCCATCGCGTCCGCGCAGGACTCCACCATGGTGAGCGCGTCGGCCGACCCGGTGCGCTCGTGGTGCCGAAGCAGAAACTCCAGCACCATCGACGGCGGGAACTTCGGCGCACTTCCGAACCCACCGGTAGCGTCGTCGAACTGCGAGCGCAGCGTGGCCACGGCGCTGTCCAGTGTCTCGTCAGTTACCTCGGACCCCGCGAGCGGACGGATCTGCTCAGCAAGGTGCGCGACGATTTTGCCGCCCGCCTCGCGAATCTCGTCGGGCTTCTCGCGCCACGCCCGGGACACGGCCTCAAGCAACTGCGGGAACGACGGCATGCCCATGCGCGGCTGCGGCGGGTAGTAGGTGCCGCAGTGGAACGGTTCGCCGTCCGGGGTGAGGAAGCAGGTCATCGGCCAGCCGCCCTGGCCGGTCATCGCCTGCGTCGCGGTCATGTAGACGGCGTCCAGATCGGGGCGTTCCTCGCGGTCCACCTTGATGTTGACGAAGTTCTCGTTCATCACGGCGGCGATGTCGGGGTCCTCGAACGACTCGTGCGCCATGACGTGACACCAGTGGCAGGCCGCGTAGCCGATCGACAGCAGGATCGGCACGTCTCTGCGTTTGGCCTCCGCCAGCGCCTCGGCCGACCATGGCCACCAGTCGACCGGATTGTCGGCGTGCTGGAGCAAGTACGGGCTCGATGCGCCGCCTAATCGGTTCATACCCCCAGGGTGACAGAAAACCAGGTGTGGCCAGCGCGTGGCTCGGGCACACTGAGCCGTTGTGTTTCTGACCATCTCCACCACCCACCAGCCCGCGACCGATCTCGGATTCCTGCTGCACAAGCATCCGGATCGCGCGCAGTCGGTGCCGGTCTCGGCTGGCACGGCGCACGTGTTCTATCCGCAAGCCACCGAGACCGAATGCACCGCGGCGCTGCTGGTCGAGGTCGACCCGGTCAAGCTGGTGCGCGGCCGTCAAGAAGGCGGGCTGGCGCAGTACGTCAACGACCGCCCGTACGCCGCTGGTTCGCAGCTGGCGGTCGCGCTGCGCGCGGCGTTCACCACGGCGCTGACCGGGCGCTGCGCCCAGCGCCCCGAGCTCGCGGCGATGCCGATCCCGCTCAGCGTGCGGGTGCCGTCGCTACCGTCGTCCGGCGGTGTGGATCTGGTCGAGCGGTTGTTCGCGCCGCTCGGTTGGCAAGTCACGGCCAAGCCGGTCGCCCTCGATCCGCGGCTCGACTGGGGCGAGTCGCGATACCTCGACGTCGAACTGCGCGCCACGCTGCGGCTGGCCGACGCGCTCACTCAGCTCTACGTGCTCCTGCCGGTACTGGATGGCGGCAAGCACTACTGGGTCAGTGACGATGAGGTGGACAAGCTGCTGCGGGCGGGCGAGGCGTGGCTGACCGGGCATCCGGAGCGGACGCTGATCACCCGGCGCTACCTAGCGCACTCCCGGCCGCTGGTCGGCGCGGCGCTGTCCCGGCTGGCGGAGGCGGACAGCGTCGAACCGGAAGCGCTGGACGACGCCCTCGCCGACCCGGTTGTCACCGAGGCGCCGGATCAGCCGGAGTCGCTGGCGGTGCAGCGCCAGGGCAGCGTGCTCGCCGCGCTCAGGGCGTCCGGCGCGCGGCGGGTGCTCGACCTTGGCTGTGGTTCCGGCGCGCTGCTGCGGGTACTACTCACCGAGCCGTCGTTCACCGAGATCGTCGGGGTGGACGTGTCGGCGCGGGCGCTGGAATTCGCCGCACGCAAGCTGCGACTGGAACAGAACGACAGGCGTAGGGCCCGAGTGTCGTTGCGGCAGTCGGCGCTGACCTACGTCGACCCCTCGCTCGCTGGCTACGACGCGGCGGTGCTGATGGAGGTGATCGAGCACATCGATGAGAGCAGGCTCGGGGCGCTTGAACACGCCGTGTTCGGCGCGGCAAAGCCGGGAACGGTCATCGTGACCACGCCGAACGCCGAATACAACGTCCGATTCGAGTCGCTACCAGCCGGGCGGTTTCGGCATTCCGATCACCGCTTCGAGTGGAACCGCGCCCGCTTCAGCGAGTGGGCGCACAACACCGCCGAGGCGCACGGCTACGACGTCCGGCTGCTGCCGGTGGGTGACGTCGATCCCGAGGTGGGGTCTCCCACGCAGTTGGCCGTGTTCACGAGGAAGGAGGGAAAGGCGTGACCGAAGCGGCCAACACCACACTGGGCATCCCCGACATGACGCTGGTGGTGCTCATTGGCGCGTCCGGGTCGGGCAAGTCGACGTTCGCGCGGCGGCATTTCGCGCCGACGCAGGTGCTGAGCAGCGACTTCTTCCGTGGCCTCGTCGCCGACGACGAGAACGACCAGTCCGCCTCGGCCGCGGCGTTCGACGCGCTGCACTACGTCGCGGGCAAGCGGCTCGCGGCTGGCAAGGTCACCGTCATCGACGCGACCAACGTGCGGCGCGCCGACCGTGCGTCCTTGGTGAAGCTCGCCAGGGAGCACGACGTGTTGCCCACGGCGATCGTGCTCGACGTTCCGGAGTCGGTGTGCGTGCGGCGCAACGAGGCTCGACCGGATCGTGATTTCGGGGCGCACGTCGTTCGCAGGCATCGTGGCGAGCTGCGACGCTCGCTCAAGACATTGCAGCGGGAGGGCTTCCGCCGAATCCACGTGCTGCGCGGCGAGCAGGAAGTGGATGACGCCGAGATCGTCGTGGAGCGGCTGCACAACGACCGGCGCGAGCTGACCGGCCCGTTCGACGTCATCGGCGACGTGCATGGCTGCCGCACCGAGCTGGAGGAGCTACTGACCAAGCTCGGTTACAAGCTGACGCGAGACGACGCTGGCAGGGCGGTCGGGGCGAGCCACCCGGAGGGCAGGACGGCGGTGTTCGTCGGCGACCTCGTGGACCGAGGGCCGGACACCCCCGGTGTGCTGCGGCTGGTGATGGGCATGGTCGAAGCGGGCAGCGCGCTCTGCGTGTGCGGCAACCACGAGCAGAAGCTGGTGCGGGCGCTGTCAGGGCGCAAGGTGCGGGTCTCGCACGGGCTCGCGGAATCCCTCGATCAGCTGACCGAGCAGGGCGAAGAGTTCACCCAGCGGGTCAAGGCTTTCTGCGACGAGCTGATCGCGCACTACGTGCTCGATGGCGGCAACCTCGTCGTCTGCCACGCGGGGCTGCCGGAGCGCTACCACGGCCGCGCGTCGGGCAGGGTGCGCGCGTTCGCGCTCTACGGCGACACCACCGGCGAGACCGACGAGTACGGCCTGCCGGTGCGCTATCCCTGGGCCAACGACTACCGGGGCACGGCGATGGTGCTCTACGGGCACACACCGGTGCCGGAGGCCGGGTGGGTGAACAACACGCTGTGCCTGGACACCGGCTGCGCGTTCGGCGGCAAGCTCACCGCACTCCGCTACCCGGAGCGCGAACTGGTCGACGTCGCGGCGCACCAGGTCTACTACGAGCCGGTCAAGCCACTGCGCCACCAGAGCGCCGACACGGCCCCGCGCCACGACCCAGCCACGCTCACGCTGACCGATGTCACCGGCAAGCGGGTGATCGAGACGGCGCACCACGGCCGCATCGGGGTGTCCGCTGAGCAGTCGGCGGCCGCGCTGGAGGTGATGAGCCGGTTCGCGCTCGACCCGCGCTGGCTGGCGTATCTGCCGCCCACGATGGCGCCGAGCGCGACCAGCGACCGCGAGGGCTACTTGGAGCATCCAGACGAGGCGTTCGCCGAGTTCCGGGCGTCGGGCGTCGCGCGGGTCGTGTGCCAGGAGAAGCACATGGGCTCGCGCGCGGTGCTGCTGGTGTGCCGGGACGCGTCGGTGGCGCCTGGCCGGTTCGGCATCGAGGGGCCCGGTGCGGTCTACACCAGGACGGGGCGCGGGTTCTTCGACGACGACCGCACGGCGAGCCTGCTCGACCGCGTCCGTGCCGCCGCGGAGAAGGCTGGCCTATGGGATGAGCTGGACACTGACTGGCTGCTGCTGGACGCCGAGCTGATGCCGTGGAACCTCAAGGCTGGCGCGCTGATCGCCAACCAGTACGCGGCCGTCGGCGCGGCGGGTGGCGCCATGCTTCCCGCGGCCGTCGCCGCACTGGACGACGTCGCGGCACGGGGTATCGACGTCGCCGACCTGCTCACCCGCACGCGGAATAGAGCGGACGCGCTGGAGCGCTACCGGGTCGCCTACCGCCGCTACTGCTGGCAGACCGAGGCGCTGTCCGGGGTGCGGCTGGCGCCGTTCCAGGTGCTGGCCGCCGAGGGCGCCGCGTTCCACGAGCGCCCGCACTCCTGGCACCTCGACCTGCTCGGCAGGCTCGGCGAGGCCGACCCCGACCTGTTCGCGACCACCGCCACCAAAGACGTCGACACCACCGATCCGGACCAGGTGGCCGACGCCGTCGCGTGGTGGGAGCGGCTGACCGAGGCCGGTGGCGAGGGCATGGTCGTCAAGCCGGCCGCCAACCTGACCAGGGCGAAGCGGGGGCTGGTGCAGCCTGGCGTGAAGGTGCGCGGCAGGGAGTACCTGCGGATCATCTACGGACCCGACTACACGATGCCGGAGAACCTGGAGCGGCTGCGTTCCCGTGGCCTCGGCCGCAAGCGGGCGCTGGCGCTGCGGGAGTACGCGCTCGGCCTCGAGGCGCTGGAGCGGCTCGAGCGGGGTGAGCCGCTGTGGCGGGTGCACGAGTGCGTGTTCGCGGTACTCGCGCTGGAGTCCGACCCCGTCGACCCGCGCCTGTAGCGGCCGGGACGGGTCAGGACTCCCGCTTGTCCCCGGTATCGGTGTCGGTGTCGTCGTCGGTGTTGTCGTCTGGCTGTCCAGCGGACTCGTCGAAGCTGGCAGGAACGCGCTTGAGGTGCTTGGTCATTGACCGCACCAGGAACACGACCGCGATCAGGAACAGGATCAGGACGACGAGGCCGACGGGCGACGCCTTTCCCTCGTCCTCGTCGCGCACGGTGTCGTCCTGCTGCGCGACGACGATGGCCGTCGTCTGCGTGTGCGGGACCGGCCCGGCTAGGCCGGGCAGCAGCATCGTCATGCCTGTGCCTTCCGGTCAGTGTTGCGATCAATGCCCGCGAACAGGTCGTCTTCGGGCAGGGTGCTGTCGACGAATGACCGGACCAGCTCGTACTCCTCGGTTGGCCACAGCTCGCGCTGCATCTCTAGCGGCACGGCGAACCAGCGGCTGTTCGGGTCGATCTGGGTGGCGTGGGCCTTCAGCGCGTCATCGCGGTACTCGAAGTAGTCCGCGCAGTGCACCTGCGTGGTCACCCGCTCCATGACGTCTGCCTTGTCCGGATCCCACTTGCCGAGCCACTCGCCATACGGGGAGTCAAGGCCTCGCGCGAGCAGCCCCTCGTGGAACGTCGTGATCTTCGCACGGGAGAAACCGTGCGAGTAGTACAGCTTCAACGGTTGCCACGGCTCCCCCGCGTCAGGGAACCGGTCAGGGTCTCCGGCGGCCTCGAAGGCGGCGACCGAGATCTCGTGACAGCGAATGTGGTCGGGATGCGGATACCCGCCGTTCTCGTCATACGTGACGACGACGTGCGGGCGGAACTCCCTGATCTCGCGCACCAGCGCCTCGGTGGGCCCATCGAGCGGGATCGCCGCGAAGCAGCCCTCCGGTAGCGGGGGCATCGGCTCGCCCTCCGGGAGACCGGAGTCGATGAACCCGAGCCAGCGGTGGCTGACGCCGAGGATCTTGGCGGCGCGGGCCATCTCCTCCCGGCGGACCTCGGTGAGGTGGGCGTGCACTTCGGGGCGGTCCATGGCCGGGTTGAGCACGCTGCCCGCCTCGCCGCCGGTGCAGGTCACCACCCGGACGTCGTGGCCTTCCGCGACGTAGCGGGCCATCGTCGCCGCGCCCTTGCTCGACTCGTCGTCCGGATGCGCGTGCACGGCCATAAGCCGCAACCCATCCCCCTGTGTGGTGACGTGCTTGTCGTGCTTGCCCTCGGCCACCCTCGGCACCCCTTCTCTCACCCAGCAGCGGATACTGTGCATTGTCCTCGTCCCCACGACAGCAACGGCCGGGAGGGTGCATCCATTCCGTGACAGAACACCAGTCGCTGGCCGACCGCTACGGAACGGCCCGCTCGCCAGGCAAGACCCGCAGGGGCCCGATCCTGTTCGCCATCGTGGCCGTTGTCGTCAGCGTGGCCATCGCCTACGTCGCGTTCCGCCTCATCGGATCGGCTCCGCTCTCGGCGGAACGCGTCGCCTTCACCGTGCGACCAGACAAAACGATGGAGGTCACGATCGACGTCGAGCGAAATGAGCCCCAGCGGCCAGCGGTGTGCGTGGTACGTGTGAGGGACATCAGCGGCGCGGAAACCGGCAGGCGAGAGGTGTATATCCCCCCATCGGACGGCAGCATCCGGCTACGGACGGTGATCACGAGCGGATCGCGCCCGGTCACAGCCGATGTGTTCGGATGCACATATTCCGTCCCGAAGTATCTGTCAAGACCATAGCGGCCAACGGAGTGAATCCAGCGGCGAATGCCGGAGATCGATTAGCGAGGGCGGCGTTTGACCCGCTCAGCGTGCTATCCTCGAAGTCTGGCACGGCCCGATCGGGCCGTGTCTTTCCTTATATGTGTTGCGGAGGCGACACGGCCGGTACGAAGCGCGTGCCGGTACGTACGACGAGGAGATGGTGACCGTGAGCGACACCAAGGTGACCTGGCTGACCCAGGATGCCTACGACAGGCTCAAGCAAGAGCTCGATGAGCTGATCGAGAATCGCCCGGTCATCGCCGCGAAGATCAACGACAGTCGCGAAGAGGGTGACCTCAAGGAGAACGGTGGCTACCACGCCGCCCGCGAGGAACAGGGGCAGCAGGAGGCCCGCATCCGCCACCTCCAGGAGCTGCTGCGCACCGCCAAGGTTGGCGAGGCACCCAAGAATGACGGTCGCGCGGAACCGGGCATGGTACTCACCATCCGCTACGACGGGGACGACGAGGAGGAAACGTTCCTGCTCGCCACCCGCGAGGAAGGGGGCGGCGGCGACATCGAGGTGTACTCACCCGAATCGCCGCTCGGCGACGCGCTGCTCGGCGCGACGGAAGGTGAGTCACGGGAGTACGAGCTGCCCAACGGCAACAAGCAGAAGGTCACGCTGATCAAGGTCGTGCCCTACGGCGGCTGAGCACCCCGACGTCTTGAGCGGATCGCGCGTCCCTGAGCTTCAGGGGCGCGCGATCCGTTCGAGTAGGGGCCTGATCCTGGGCCGCACCGGCGTCGACAGGGCGATCGACGTCGACGTCCTGCGCACTCCTGGCACGTCGACCACAGTGTCGATCACCCGCTGCAGATCGTCGTTGGACCGCGCCACCATGCGGACGAACAGGTCGCCTTGCCCTGTGGTGGCGTGCACCTCGCACACCTCATCGATCGCGGCAAGCGCACCCGCCACTTCCTGCCGCCTGCCCTGAGCTATTTCCAGCACCGCGAAAGCGGTCAGCCCGTAACCGATCTCGGTGAGATCGACGTCCGGCGGGAAACCCCGCAACACTCCGCCCGAGGTCAGGCGATCGAGCCGTGCCTGCACCGTCCCGCGCGCGACCCCCAACCTGCGCGCGCACTCCAGCACACTCAGCCGAGGTTCGTCGGCGAGCAACAGCAACAACTCCGCGTCGAGCGCGTCCACCCGCTGCTCCGCCACGTCCAGCCACCTCCGCTCGGATACACAGACTGTTCAATTTGATCGCCATAAACCGGAATTCATAATACAGATTGTTCAGTCGAATCGATGCCGATTGCACATGCTGCCACATGGGGCGCAAGCTGGGTACACCGTGACGACATCCGCACCCCTGAGGAGCCAGCGATGACACACACCGTCAGCCGCGATCAGCTCGACGACGTCAGTTATGACCAGTTGCGCCAGCTCGTCGGTCTGGTCGACCACGACCCGAGCAAGGACCCGTTCCCCGTCAAGGCGATGGACGCGATCGTGTTCGTCGCGGGCAACGCGACGCAGACCGCGCTGTTCTACCAGTTCGCGTTCGGCATGAAGCTGGTCGCCTACGCCGGACCGGAGCACGGCACCGCCGACCACAAGGCCTACGTGCTGACCTCGGGCTCCGCCCGCTTCGTCATCAAGGGCGGCGTACGGCCGGACTCGCCGCTGCTGGACCACCACCGCGCCCACGGCGACGGCGTCGTGGACCTCGCGCTGGAAGTCGCCGACGTCGACAAGTGCATCGCGCACGCCCGCTCGTGCGGCGCGACGGTGTTGGAGGAGCCGCACGACGTCTCCGACGAGCACGGCACCGTCCGCATGGCCGCGATCGCGACGTACGGCGAAACCCGCCATACGCTCGTCGACCGGTCCCGCTACACCGGCCCGTACCTGCCGGGATACGTCGCTCGCGAGGGCACTATCCAGCGACCGGAAGGGAGCCCGAAGCGTCTTTTCCAGGCCATCGACCACTGCGTCGGCAACGTCGAACTCGGCAAGATGGACTACTGGGTCGACTTCTACAACCGCGTCATGGGCTTCGTGAACATGGCGGAGTTCGTCGGCGACGACATCGCCACGGAATACAGCGCGCTGATGAGCAAGGTCGTCTCCAACGGCAACCACCGCGTGAAGTTCCCGCTCAACGAGCCCGCGATCGCGAAGAAGCGCTCGCAGATCGACGAGTACCTCGAGTTTTACGGCGGGCCAGGCTGCCAGCACATCGCGCTGGCGACCAACGACATCATCACGACGGTGACGCGGATGCGCGCCGCCGGCGTCGAGTTCCTGGCCGTGCCCGACTCGTACTACGACGACCCCGCCCTGCGGGAGCGCATCGGCGAGGTGCGCGTGCCGATCGAGACGCTGAAGCAGCACGGGATCCTCGTCGACCGCGATGAGGACGGCTACCTGCTGCAGTTGTTCACCAAGCCGATCGGCGATCGCCCAACGGTGTTCTTCGAGCTGATCGAGCGGCACGGCTCACTCGGCTTCGGCAAGGGCAACTTCAAGGCGTTGTTCGAGGCGATCGAGCGCGAGCAAGAACGCAGGGGCAATCTCTGAGGGTTATGCCCGCAACCCGGCGGCGGAACCAGTAAGGTCTCCCGGGAAGCTACAGGGGATTCCCGGGAGACTAGGGGGACGTCGTGACCAACCCGTACCCACAGCAGCCGCATGACCCGTATGGTCAAGGGCAAGGCACATACGGTCCTGGCATGCCAGCACCGTACGGCGCGCAGCCGCCGGGTCCGCCGCCAGACAACAATCTGGTGTGGGGCATCCTCACCACGGTCCTCTGCTGCCTGCCGCTCGGCATCGTGTCGATCGTCAAGGCCAACGAGGTCAACAAGCTCTGGTACCAAGGGCAATACGACGCGGCGCAGAAGGCGGCCTCCGACGCGGGCAAGTGGGCGATGTGGAGCGCGATCGCCTCGGTCGCGATCGTTGTCATCGTGTTCGTCTTCGTCATCGCCGCTGGCGCGATCTCGTTCAGCACGTACTCGACGTCGTACTGACGAATTCGTCATGGCCACCACCATTGGCTCCGGCGTCCGTGCCAGAACGGCGCTGGGCGCCGGTATCCGCGCCCTGAGCGTCGACTACACCGGACGTCCGGTGCGAGGTGCGCGCGACACCCTGCGCGCCCTCGCACCGCCGTTGGCCGTCGCGGCCGGGGGCGTCGCGGCGTGCGCCGTCGTGCTGGCAGGCGACCCCACGACGCCGGGCGGGCCACTGCCGGTGTGCCCGTCGAAGCTCCTGTTCGGCATCGTCTGTCCTGGGTGCGGCGGTATGCGCATGCTCTACAGCGCGCTACACGGCGACATCGGCGCCGCGCTGCACTACAACGCCGTCTCGTTCGTCATCGGATTCCTGCTCGTGTGGAGCGTGGCGGCGTGGACGCTCGGCAGACTCCGTGGCAGGCGCGTGCGGAGCTGGCTGCACTACCGTTGGGCGCCGCTGGCGTTCGCCGTCGTGTTCAGCGTCTGGTTCGTGATCAGGAACCTGCCGTTCGCACCATTCGACGCGTTGTACGTCTAGCGGCGTGTGGATCTGGATGCGTTTAGGTCGCTATAACGACCACAACGTCTTCAGATCGCAGGTGCCCGTGACCGCTCAGGGCCGGTAGAAGCCCTTGCCCTGCTCGTGCGTGCGGTCGCTGTCGTCGCCACCGTCCCGCGCGGGCAACTCGCTCCCATCGACACAGCCGCCGACCAGCTCCACGTGGTCGGCGTGCCTGATGTAGGTGCCCGGGTCGGCGCAGGTGGCCTGCTGCACGGTGAAGAAGGCTGCCCCGGTCAGGGCGACGGCTGAGGCAACGCCGACGAGCATCGACACCCCACCCGTAGCGCGGGTCGCCCGCGATTCCCTCTTCCCCCGAATCATCCGTTCTCCCACGTCGACAGGTCGTTGTGGCTCTCCAGCGTACCCGGTCCCCATGGGCGACATGAGTCGCGCCTCACACGTGGCATGATCCGCAGGCATGGACCTCGTCAGCATTGACAAGATCGAGGCCGCTCGGGACTTGCTTTCCGACGTGGTGCGCCAGACGCCGATGGAGCACGCCAGGGACCTCGCCCGGCTCCACAACGGCGACGTCTATCTCAAGTGCGAGACGCTGCAGCGCACCGGGTCGTTCAAGATCAGGGGCGCCTATACGCGCATCCACGGCCTCTCGGCGGCCGAGCGCGAGCGCGGCGTCGTCGCGGTCAGCGCGGGCAACCACGCGCAGGGCGTCGCCCTGGCCGCCTCGCTGATCGGCACCCGCGCCACGGTGTTCATGCCAGAGCGGGCCCCACTGCCGAAGGTGGCGGCGACAAGGGGCTACGGCGCTGAGGTTCACCTGGTCGGCACCGAACTGACCGAGACCTTCGCCGCCGCCACCGACTTCGCCGAGCGCGAGGGTGCGGTGTTCATCCACCCGTTCGACCACCCAGACATCATCGCGGGGCAGGGCACCGTCGGTCTCGAAATCCTGGATCAGGTGCCTGACGCCGCTACGGTGGTCGTGCCCACCGGTGGTGGCGGCCTGCTCGCGGGCGTCGGCGCTGCCATGGCCGCCCGCAGGCCGGACGTCAAGGTCGTCGGTGTGCAGGCATCGGGCGCGGCCGCATACCCACCGTCGCTCGCCGCTGGACACCCAGTGCCGCTGGGATCGACCTACACGATGGCGGACGGGATCGCGGTCGGCCAGCTCGGCGAGGTGAGCTTCGGACACGTCTCGTCGCTGGCCAGCGACGTCGTCACAGTCAGCGAGGAGTCACTGTCACGTGCGGTGCTGCTCTGCCTCGAACGCCGCAAGCTCGTGGTGGAGCCTGCCGGAGCGGCCGGGGTGGCGGCGTTGCTGGAACATCCACGCGCATTCAAGCCGCCGATCGTGTCGATCCTGTCCGGTGGCAACGTCGACCCGCTGCTCCTGCTGCGCATCATCCGGCACGGCATGACCGCTGGCGGCCGGTATCTGTCGCTGCGGTTGCGGGTCCGCGATCGGCCCGGTTCGCTCGGCGAGATCTTGACAACGGTGGGCAAGTTGGGCGCCAACGTCCTCGACGTCGAACACTCGCGGACCGCTGGCGCGCTGGAGCTCGACGAGGTCGAGGTGTCACTGAACCTGGAGACACGCGGCCCCGAACACCGTGCCGAGGTCGCTGCCGAACTGCAGAACTCCGGCTACACGGTGATCTCCTAGGCCAGCGCCGCCGACAGGTCCGCCATGAGGTCATCGGCGTTCTCGATCCCTACCGAGATGCGCAACAGCCCAGCGGGCACCTGAAGCTGTGACCCGTCCACGCTGGCGTGCGTCATGCGACCAGGGTGCTCGATCAGCGACTCGATGCCGCCCAGCGACTCCGCGAGCAGGAACAGCTTCGGCTTCGCCGCGACGTCGAGTGCGCGCTGCTCGCCACCCGCGACGGTGAACGACACCATCCCGCCGAACCGCCGCATCTGCTTCGCCGCCAGGACGTGCCCGGGGTGCTCGGACAGGCCCGGGTAGTACACCTCGGTGATGCCGTCGTGCTCGGCAAGCATCCGCGCGATGCGCTCGGCGTTGTCGCAATGCCGCTCCATCCGCACGGCGAGGGTCTTCATGCCGCGCAGCGTGAGCCAACTGTCGAACGGCCCCGGCACCGCGCCCGCCGAGTTGCGCAGGAAGAAGAGCTGTTCGCGCGTCTCGTCGGAGTTCGTCACCACCGCGCCGCCGACGACGTCGGAGTGCCCGCCGAGGTACTTCGTCGTGGAGTGCACGACGAAGTCCGCGCCGAGCCCGAGCGGCTGCTGGAGGTACGGCGTCGCGAAGGTGTTGTCCACGACGAGCCGCGCACCGCCGGAGTGCGCGATGTCGGCGAGCCCGGCGATGTCGGCGATGCCGAGCAGCGGATTGCTGGGCGTCTCGCACCAGACGAGCTTGGTCTCCGGCCGCAGTGCCGCGCGCACCTCGTCGGGCGAGGACATGTCGGCAACGGTGTAGTCGACGCCCCAGCCGGTGAGCACCTTGTCGATGAGCCGGAACGTGCCGCCGTAGGCGTCGTTGCCGAGCACGAGGTGATCGCCGGGCCGCAGCACGATCCGCAGCACCGCGTCACTGGCCGCCATCCCGGAAGCGAACGCGACACAGTGCGCGGCGTCCTCCAACGCGGCCAGCGCGTCCTCCATGACGGTGCGGGTCGGGTTGGCGGTGCGGGAGTACTCGTAGCCCTCGCGCGTGCCACCGACGCCGTCCTGCGCGTAGGTCGACGTCTGGAAGATGGGCGTGATCACCGCTCCGGTTCGCGGATCGGGCTCCTGTCCGGCGTGGATGGCTCGGGTTTCGAATCCAAGGTGTGAGGTGTCGTCGACCATGGTCCCGAGGGTATGCCCGGCTCACCACGTCGGTGGCCGCGACCCCTGCTCCCGCCGCGGCACCAAGGCGAGCGCCAGCATCACAATGGCGAGCACGAGGGCGACCACCGCGATCTGCCGTAGCTCGGTGTTCGCGGATGCCGCGAGCTCAGGCGTAACGCCCATTGGCGCGGTCGACGTCCTGAGCAGGACATAGCTGATCCCGCCGATGCTCAGCACGGCGCCAGCCACGACCGTCCACTGTCCCGATGCCCTACGGGCGAGCAACAGCACACCTCCGGTCAACAGCAGTCCGGAGATCACGACCAGGGCCAGGAAGACCACGGCACCGACCGGATCGAGCGTGTCGGCACCGGCAAGCTCGGCGCCGCCCACCACGACGAATACGCCACCGATGACGCCATACAGCACGGCGAGCGCTCCCGCGATCAAGGCACACCAGTTCACCAACCGCTCCCTCCCGGACGAGAGCCGCACACCAACTCCCCGACCAGGGACGTCAGCGTGCGGCTCGGCGGGAACGTCGATCAGCCCTGCTGCGGCGGCTGTCCGTACCAGCTCTGCTGCGGCTGGCCCTGCTGGCCGTAGTCACCGTACGGCGGGGACTGCTGGGCGAAGCCGTCCGATGGCGGACCCTGCGGAGGCATTCCCGGCTGGCCGAAGCCACCCGATGGCGGACCCTGCGGAGGCATTCCCGGCTGGCCATATCCGGGCGGCGGGCCCTGCGGCGCGCCGGGCTGACCGAAGCCGCCCGATGGCGGACCCTGCGGAGGCATTCCCGGCTGGCCGTATCCAGGCGGCGGGCCCTGCGGCGCGAAACCGGGTGGCTGCCCATGCGGCATGCCCGGCTGGCCGTAGCCCTGCGGCATACCCGGCTGGCCGTATCCGGGCGGTGGGCCCTGCGGCATCCCCGGCTGCCCGAACCCGCCTGGCGCACCTGGCGCGCCAGCGGGAGCGGGTGACGCTGTCACGACGACCGTGTGCATCAGCTTGTCCGCGAAGGTCTGCTTCTTGTCATCGAACAACGGCCAGAGGTATCCGATGCCGAACTCAAGCGCGTGCGCGATTTCGCGCACGAACGCGTTGCCGACGCCGATCGGCTGTCCGGTCGTCTCCCCGATCAGCCGGAGCTTCATCACCCTTTTCCCGAGGGACTGACCCGTCTTGCCTTGCTGGAACACCCGGTTGTAGATGCCGAACGCCGTGACCGCGAGCGCCACCAACATGAAGAGGATGAAGCCGACCACCATGTCGACGAAAAAGACGAACATGCTGAGGAACAGGGCCAGCATGGGGATGCCGTTGTCGATCAGCATCCCGGCGGCACGCGGTCCCCACTCGGCGAGCTGGCCGCCCGGCGCCGCACCCATCGGCGGTGGGAACCCGGGCGGCGGTGCACCGAATCCTGGCGGTTGGCCAGGTGGCGGGCCACCGAACTGTCCCGGCGGTGGCCCCTGCGGCGGCATGCCAGCACCCGGCTGACTCTGGTACGGGTCAAAGCCGGGTGCTGGCTGCTGGCCGAAGCCCGCAGGCGGCGACGCGGGTTGCAAGCCCGGCTGCGACATGGCGCCTGGGTTGTCCGCCGCGCTCGGCGGCGGCGTGTACGGAATCCCCGACGGCTGCTGTGCTGGCGACACCAGCTGTGTGGACTCGGCGTTCTGTCCCTGCCCACCCCCGGGCTGCTGCGCGGGCGAGACGATCTGTGTCGCGTTCGCCTCGTGCCCCTGGTCCTGCTCGGACGGCTGCCCCGGCTGAACGACCTGCGTTGGCTCCGGCGCATCGCCGAAGGGGACGTCCTGTTGTTGCTGTTCACCGCCCGGCGGACCCTGGTCTTGCTGCTGTGGATTCGGTGGCTCGGGAGCACTCATGTGGGCTCAATCCCCTTAGCGATCACGTGAAACTCTCACTCGCGGCACACGCTAGCGGATAGTCGTCGTCCTCGCCGGGATTACCCCACGGATCGTGGTGTCAGCCGCCCGCCAGGAACGCGAGCAGGTCCTGCCGGGTAATAACGCCGACCGGTTTGCCGTCCATCAGCACTAATGCCCCATCCGCGTGGACCAGCGCGTCGCTCACCGAAGAGATGGGCTCCCCCGCTCCGATGGTGGGTAGCGGCGCCGACATGTGCCGGTCAAGCCGGTCAGCGAGCTCCGCCTTGCCGGAGAACAGCGCGTCGAGCAGCTCTCGCTCGTTCACCGCTCCGACGACCTCGGCGGCCATCACCGGCGGTTCCGCGCTGACCACCGGCATCTGGCTGACGCCGAACTCGCGCAGGATCGACACCGCCTCGGCGACGGTCTCTGTCGGGTGGGTGTGCACCAGCTCGGGCAGCGAGCCATCCTTGCGCCGCAGGACGTCCCCAACCGTGGCGTCGGTCGATCCAGGTGGCAGGAAACCGTAGGAGGCCATCCAGGAGTCGTTGAACACCTTGGTCAGGTAGCCCCTGCCACCATCGGGCAACAGCACCACGATCACCGCGTCTGAGCGGCCTTCGTCGGCGAGTCGCTCCGCCAGCCGGATCGCGGCCGCGACCGCCATGCCGCACGACCCACCGACGAGCAGCCCTTCCTGCTCGGCCAGCTCACGAGTGGTGGTGAACGAGTGCGAGTCGCTGATCGCGATGATCTCGTCGGCGATGTTCCTGTCGTAGGTTTCCGGCCAGAAGTCCTCACCGACGCCTTCCACCAGGTACGGACGTCCGGTGCCGCCCGAGTACACCGAGCCCTCGGGATCAGCGCCGACCACCCGGACCGCGCCGTCGGACACCTCCTTGAGGTACTTGCCGGTGCCGCTGATCGTGCCGCCGGTGCCGACGCCCGCGACGAAGTGCGTGATCTTGCCGTCAGTCTGCTGCCACAGCTCGGGACCGGTGGTCTCGTAGTGGCTCCGCGGGTTCGCCTGGTTGGCGTACTGGTTCGGTTTCCACGCGCCGTCGATCTCGGTGACAAGCCGGTCGGATACGCAGTAGTAGGAGTCTGGGTGGTCCGGCGGCACCGCGGTCGGGCACACGACGACCTCGGCGCCGTACGCCTTGAGAACGTTGCGCTTGTCCTCGCTGACCTTGTCAGGGCAGACGAACACGCAGCGGTAGCCCTTACGCTGGGCGACCATGGCCAGCCCGACACCGGTGTTGCCGGACGTCGGCTCGACGATGGTGCCGCCTGGCTTGAGCTCACCGGACTCTTCCGCCGCCTCGATCATGCGCACGGCGATGCGGTCCTTGACGCTGCCACCCGGGTTGAAGTACTCGACCTTCGCCAGCACCGTCGGCGCGTTACCGTCGGCGTCCTTGGCGATGTGCGCGGTTAGCGCGTTCAGCTTCACCAGCGGGGTGTTACCCACCAGATCGATCACATGCTCGACGTAGTCCACCAGGGTTCCTTTGCTTTCATACGGCGCTCGTGGCGCCTCGGTTCTTCTGCTTGGGAAGCCTAGCCGCGAAGGCCCCACTCCCGCCGCTCCCCAACCCGGACGATTCGCCGATGCCTCTGGGGCTCGTCACCCGGGCGGGTGGTGACGAGACCGCGGTCCCATTAGGCGGAGCGCCCATAGCAACCTGCGAGTGAGCCATGCACGATGGACCCAACGCATTCTCACTATGAAGGAGAGACCCCGTCATGCCTGAAGCTGTGATCGTGTCGACCGCCCGTTCTCCCATCGGGCGTGCGGGCAAGGGATCACTGGTGGACATGCGCCCCGACGATCTGACCGTCCAGATGGTGCGGGCAGCGCTGGACAAGGTGCCGCAACTCGACCCCGCCCAGATCGACGACCTGATGCTGGGCTGCGGCCTGCCAGGCGGTGAGCAGGGCTTCAACATGGGCCGTTCCGTCGCCGTGCAGCTTGGCTACGACCACCTGCCCGGCACGACGATCACCCGGTACTGCTCGTCCAGCCTGCAGACCACGCGTATGGCGATGCACGCGATCAAGGCCGGTGAGGGCGACGTCTTCATCTCGGCGGGCGTCGAGACGGTGTCCCGATTCGCCAAGGGCAGCTCGGACTCGCTGCCGGACACTCACAACCCGATCTTCGCCGACGCCGAAGCGCGCACCGCGAAGGTGGCGGCCGAGGGCGCCGACAGCTGGACCGACCCACGCGAGCAGGGCCTGCTGCCGGACGTCTACATCCCGATGGGTCAGACCGCCGAGAACCTGGCGCGGTTGAAGGGCATCACCCGCGAGCAGATGGACGAGTTCGGCGTACGTTCGCAGAACCTCGCCGAGAAGGCGATCGCGGACGGCTTCTGGGCGAAGGACATCACGCCGGTCACGCTGCCGGACGGCTCCGTGGTCGACGCCGATGACGGCCCGCGCGCCGGCGTCACCGTGGAGGGTGTCGCAGGGCTGAAGCCGGTGTTCCGTCCGGACGGCCGCATCACGGCCGCCAACGCCTGCCCACTCAACGACGGCGCCGCCGCGGTGATCGTCATGTCCGACACCAAGGCCGCCGAGCTGGGCATCACGCCGCTGGCGCGGGTCGTCTCGACCGGCGTGACCGGGCTGTCGCCGGAGATCATGGGCCTCGGCCCCGTGGAGGCGTCAAAGCAGGCGCTCAAGCGGGCAGGCATGAGCATCAGCGACATCGACCTTGTGGAGATCAACGAGGCGTTCGCGGCGCAGGTCATCCCGTCGTACCAGGAGCTCGGCATCGACATCGAGCGCCTGAACGTCAACGGCGGCGCGATCGCCGTCGGCCACCCGTTCGGCATGACCGGCGCGCGGATCACCTCGACGCTGATCAACTCGCTGCGCCACCACGACAAGCAGTTCGGCTTGGAGACGATGTGTGTCGGCGGTGGTCAGGGCATGGCGATGGTGCTGGAGCGCATGAGCTGATCCGACACGGTTCGGCCGCGTGACCGGGCGGGCGGCCAGTCAGCCCCGGCCCACCAGCCCCCAGACGGAACAGGGGCGCCGGGTCACGTCGACCCGGCGCCCCGTCGCGTGTCGGTATGCGGTTACTCGCTCTGCAGCGCCCAGAGCAGGCGGATCATCTCGAAGTACAGCCACACCAGCGTGGTCATGAGACCGAACGCGGCGAACCACGCCCACTTCTGCGGCATGCCCGCGCGAATCATGTTGTCGGCCATGTCGAAGTCGAGCAGGAGCATGAACGCGGCGATACCGATGAACACAAGGCCGACAATGATGCCGAGCGTACCGTTGCCGCGCACCCCGAGGTCGATCCCGACGAAGCTGAGCAGCAAGTTGACCAGGATGAGACCGAAGGCGGCAGCCGCGGCACCGATAACCCATTTACGCAGCTTCGGTGTCACCTTCACCGCGCCGGTCTTGTAGACCACCAGCATGGTGACGAACACCAGCGCCGTACCGAGGATCGCCTGGAGGGCCACCCCAGGCACCATCAGTTCGAACATCCCGGTGATGGCGCCAAGGAACACGCCCTCGACGGCGGAGTACGCCAGCGTCAAGCCGGCGCTCGCCTTCTGCTTGAACGAGATGAACAAGGCGAGGCCGAGACCGGCCAACAGCGCGACGATCATCACACCGAACACCGCACCGGACGAACCACCGGCCGCGATGGCGTCGAGCATCTCCCCACGCGCCCAGATCGCGGTGATCACGCCGGTCAGCAGTGCGGTGCCGATCGCGGCACCGGTCTTCATCACGACGTCGTCAACGGTCATCGGCCGGTCGTCGGCGCCCGTCGCGGTCTGCGGGGCGCCGTAGCCCGGTTGGTCGTAGCCCGCGTACGGTGCGCCTGCGGCACTGCCGACAGGCAGGTTGCGGAACGCGGGATTGCTACTGGTTCGCACTGAGCCCTCCTGGACCTCTTAAGCATGCATGTCGCTAGCGCCTGCAACGAGTACAACGACCTCGCGTCCCGGCCGGTTCCCGTCGCCCTCAGACACCCTACTCGGGCGATCTACGCCGCTGGCGCGGACAGGCCAGCTCCGCCCAACGACCGCGAGACCGACAGGTTCCGCATTACCAACGGACATCACTCGCGTTGATACTCACACACACTGCCGTAGCCAGCACGAACAGCGGTAGACCAGAATAGCCTTCACACGGCGTAGTCGATACACCACGGATCCCCTCGGCGAAGGAGCAAGACGATGACGACCTATCTCGTGACAGGAGCGACCGGGCTGATCGGCAGGCATCTCGTCGAGCTGATCCTCGCGGATGAGGACACCGAACGGGTGTGGGTGACCGTGCGGGCGAGCTCGCAGCACAAGCTCACCGAGATCGCCAAACGGTGGCCGAACGCCGATAAGGTCAGCCCGGTCGTCGGCGACATCGCCCAGGACCTCGCCGGGGTCTCGCCCGACGACATCGAGCAGCTGCGCGGCAACGTGGACAACGTCGTGCACCTCGCCGCGCTCTACGACATCACCGCCGACGATGAGACCAGCAACAAGGCCAACGTCGACGGCACCGCGAACGTCATCGCGCTGAGCCGTGCCATCGAGGCGGGCTGCCTGCACCACGTGTCGTCGGTCGCCGTCGCCGGTGACTTCGAGGGCACCTTCACCGAGGACATGTTCGACGAGGGCCAGCGGCTGCCGACCGCCTACCACCGCACCAAGTTCGAGTCGGAACGGCTGGTGCGCGAACAGACCGACGTCCCATGGCGCGTGTACCGACCAGCGATCGTCGTCGGGAATTCACAGACCGGCGAGATGGACAAGATCGACGGCCCTTACTACCTGTTCCCCACCATCGCGAAGCTGTCCTCGCTGCCGAACCTGCCCACGATGGCGCCCGACCTCGGCGACACCAACATCGTTCCAGTGGACTACGTGGCTGCCGCGATGCACCTGCTCATCACCAAGCGGGGCCTGGACAACCGCACCTTCCACCTGGTCAACCCCGAGCCACAGCCGACGATCGGGGTGTTCAACGCCTTCGCCCGCGCGGCGGGCGCGCCCACCATCACCGCCGAGATCGGCGGCGACGTCGGTAAGAGCCTGCTACAGCTGGTCAAGCTGACCGAGCACATCCCGGGCGTCACGATCGCCCGCGACGCGGTGATGGAGCGTGTCGGCATGCCGCCGGTACTGCTGGAGCACCTCAACTTCCCGTCGGTGTTCTCGTCAGCGGCGACACGCAAGGAGCTGGCGGGGCAGGTCGAGGTGCCCCGGTTGCAGGACTACGCGACGACGTTGTGGGCGTACTGGGCGGAGAACCTGGACCCGTTCCGCGCTCGTAAGCACGGTCCGAAGGGCAACCTCGACGGCAGGACCATCGTCATCACCGGCGCGTCATCCGGCATCGGCCGCGCCACCGCTCTCAAGGTGGCCAGCGAGGGCGGCATCCCGCTGCTGGTCGCACGCCGCGAGCACGAGCTGGAAGAGGTGCGGGACGAGATCGTCGCGCAGGGCGGCAAGGCGTCGGTCTACCCGTGCGACCTGACCGACGACGAGTCGGTGCGCAAGAACGTCGAGCGGATGCTCGCCGACCACGGCCGCGTCGACATGCTTGTCAACAACGCGGGCCGCTCGATTCGGCGCTCGATCAGGCTGTCCTACGATCGCTTCCACGACTACGAGCGCGCCATGGCGATCAACTACTTCGGTGCGGTACGGATGATCCTGGCGCTGTTGCCGCACATGAGCGAGCGCAAGTTCGGCCACATCGTCAACATCTCGTCGATCGGCGTGCAGGGCATCGCGCCCCGCTTCTCGGCGTACGTCGCGTCGAAAGCCGCGCTTGACTACTTCACCAAGATCGCGGCGGTTGAGATGCACGGCGACGGCGTCACGTTCACCACGATCCACATGCCGCTGGTGCGCACACCGATGATCCGGCCGACCAAGATCTACGACGCCTTCCCGACGAAGTCCCCTGACGACGCGGCGGGGATGGTGGTGCACGCGCTCAAGAACCGGCCGAAGCACATCGGCACCCCCGCGGGCCAGCTGATCAACACCGCGTACAAGTTCTCGCCAGGGCTGTCGGACGCCGTGGCGTATCAGGCGTACCGAGTGTTCCCGGACTCGGTCGCCGCTGGCGGCGACAACCGGCTGAAGATCGGCCGCGGCGAGAAGCACCTTGGCAAGGCGGCCAACGCACTCGTCAAGCTCACCCGCGGCTTCCACTGGTGATGCGGCGTCACCTGCCGACACTCGCCTGAGACGCCTGTGTCGGCAGGTGCACGAGTGACACTCGGTAACGAAGTGGGTGCGAGACCTGCACGAGTTTGGGCGTACCGTGGGCCTGCCGTGACAACGGTCCGTACGCAGGTAGCGTCGGGGCATGACGTCGCCCAGCTCGAAGCGAGACAGTGTCCGGTCGCAGGCCGGGTCGCAACGGCCGTCTCAGTCCGGGGCACAGAGCCGTTCCCAGGCATTGCCCGAAGCCCCGTCCCAGCGCGAGTTCGCTCACCACTGGAACGGCTACGACCGCCAGCAGGTCAGGGAGTACCTGGAGCAGGTCGACGCGGCGATGCGACAACTGCGCGCCGAGCGCGATCAGGCGCTGGACCAGGTCAACGTCGTCACCAAGGAGCTCGAAGCCGAGCGCGAGGAGACCGGCAAACTGCGCAAGCGCGTCGATGAGCTGATGGTGCCGCCGGAGAATCTCGATGACCTCGACCAGCGGATGCAACGCGTCGGACACCTCGCCTACCTGCAGGCCGAGGAGGTCACGACCCGGGCGCAGACGGCCGCCGAGGAGAACTGGAAGGAGACCGCGCAGGCGTCCATCGCGTTGCGCGAGCGGTACCGCTCGCTGCTCAAGGAACTGGATTCCCAGGCGGAGGCGCTGCACGCGGAGCACCGCAAGGCGCTGGAGCAGACTCGCGCCGAGGTACAGGAGCTGACGGTGGACGCCGTCAAGCGGCGCGAGAAGCTGGACGACGAGGCCGAGCGCAAACGCCGCTCCATCGAGCAGGAGTTCGAGGCCAACATGGCCCAGCAAAAGGCCGAGCTGGAAAAGTACATCGCCGACCAGCGCACGGCGAGTAAGAACCAAGCAGAGAAGCGGCTCGCGGAAGCGTCAGCGGAGGCCCAGCGGCGCCTCGCGGAAGCCACGCACGAGGCTGACCGCAGGCTCAAGGAGGCCAACGCCGTCGTGGCGCGGCTCAGCGCGCTCTCCCAGGATGCCCACGGCAAACTCCGCAAGGCCGATGAAGTGCTGTCCGATGCGGCAGACACACTCGAGCCGACGGAAGAGGAGCGGCGGCCGGTGCCACGCGCGGAGGACGTCGACAGCGACGAGACCGCCAGCGAGGCCGATGCGGACGGGCCCGATGGCCAAGCGACGGCATCGAGCGATGGCAAGAGTCCGCAACCCGCGGGCGCGAACCAGAACGGCCACTGACGCCGTCCACTGTGGAAGAAACTGACCACGGGGACACGATCGTGGTGAACACCCAACTTTCCGACCTACCGGACTCACGCCGCGTGTGAGGATCATCACCCTACTGGTCCCTGGCCGCCGGTGATCCCGGTGGCGCGTGGAGGAGGTAAGGGTGAGACGCCAACGACTGTCCTTTGTGGCCGTAGCGGTCACGGCCGTCGCCGTCGTGTTAGGCGGCGGCACCGCGACCGGCCAACCCAGCGGCACCGATGACCGTGCCACCGCGGAGTACCTGATCTCCGGCGCGCGAGGGGTCGACGCGCGCACTGAGGTCGCGAGCACCGGCGCGGTGATCAACTCGACGGAGCACGGCACGATCAACATCACCGCGACGCCTGGCGAGGTGCGGAAGCTCCGCGGACTCGGCTACAAGGTGGAGCGACAGGAAACCCGGCAGCGTTCCTCGGATCCGTCAGCGATGGACTTCCCGCCGGAAGACTCGGACTACCACAATTACGACGAGATGATGGCCGAGATCGACAAGGCCGTGACCGACCATCCCGATCTCATCAGCAGACAGGTCATCGGTCAGTCCTACGAGGGCAGGGACATCCTCGCGCTCAAGATCTCCGACAACCCGGACGTCGACGAGGACGAGCCCGAGGTGCTGTTCACCCACCAGCAGCACGCGCGGGAGCATCTGACCGTCGAGATGGCGTTGTACTCGATGAACCTGTTCACGGACTCCTACGGGTCCGACCCAGAGGTCACCGACATGGTCAACAGCCGCGAGATCTGGATCGTGCCGACCATGAACCCGGATGGCAGCGAGTACGACATCGAGACAGGCAACTATCGCGGCTGGCGGAAGAACCGGCAGCCCAACTCGGGTTCGAGCTACGTCGGCACCGACCTGAACCGCAACTGGGACTACAAGTGGGGCTGCTGCGGCGGCTCGTCCGGCAGCCCGAGCAGTGACACCTACCGTGGCTCGGCACCGGAGTCGTCGCCGGAGGTCAAGCTGGTCGCGGACTTCGTGCGCAGCCGCGTGGTCGGCGGCGAGCAGCAGATCACGGCCGGAATCGATTTTCACACGTTTTCAGAGCTGATCTTGTGGCCATACGGCTACACCTACGACGACACCGCGCCCGGCCTCGACGCCGACGACCAGAAGGTGTTCCAGACGCTCGGCGAGGAGATGGCGGCGACCAACGGCTACACACCGGAGCAGTCGTCTGACCTCTACATCACCGACGGCACGATCAACGACTGGATGTGGGCTGAGCAGGGCATCTACAGCTACACGTTCGAGATGTATCCGAGCTCGGGCGGCCTCGACGGCTTCTACCCCGACGACGAGGTCATCGACCGGGAGACCAGCCGCAACAAAGAGGCCATGCTGCACCTGCTCTCGTACGCCGACTGTCCGCCGCGCGCCATCGGACAGACCTGCGATGGCAGCGAGCCGCCGGACGACGACACGTCGTTCGAGAACACCGACAACGTCAACATCCCAGACAACGGGTCGGCCGTGTACAGCGACGTCGTGGTGAGCGGAGTCAGCGGAAACGCGCCGAGCGACCTCAAGGCCAAGGTCGACATCGTGCACACCTACCGGGGCGACCTGGTGATCGATCTGGTCGCGCCGGACGGCACCGAGTACCGGCTCAAGGACGCCAGCTACTGGGACGGCGCTGATGACGTCCGCACGACGTACACGGTGGACGCGTCCAGCGAGTCCGCCGATGGCACCTGGCGACTCAAGGTGCGCGACACGTATTCCTACGACACCGGATACATCGACGCGGTTCGCCTGACGTTCTGACCGAACGACCGGGCGCTGTGACGAGGATCGCCCTCGGTCCGAGTATCGCGAGGAGGGGCGCGGGAATACCGCGCCCCTCCATGCGTTTGCATGGACAGCGTTCGTCTTTCCGTCGTCAGGAGGCAGTCATGCCAGCGGTGACCGTGGCCAATCCCGTTGTCCTGCCGCGCATCACGCGGCCGGGCCTGGACGCGACCGACCGTGCCCCGCGCACCATCGTGACCGCCCACAAACAGATGGAGGGTGCGGGATTCGAGGTACGCAGGCCGTTCCCCAGCGCGGACCTGCGCGGCGCCGACCCCTTCATCCTGCTGGACCACCTCGGTGAGGTGGCCTACGAGCCGCACGAGGCCAAGGGCGCTCCGTGGCACCCGCACCGCGGCTTCGAGACCGTCACGTACCTGCTCGATGGCGTGTTCGTGCACCACGACTCGCACGGCGGTGGCGGCACCATCGCCGAAGGCGACACCCAGTGGATGACGGCGGGCTCCGGCGTTCTCCACGACGAGTTGCCGTCCGAGGAGCTGGTCGTCAACGGCGGCTGGTTCCACGGCGTGCAGCTGTGGGTCAACTTGCCCCGCAGCAAGAAGTGGGTCGACCCGCGCTACCAAGACCTGCGCGGCAGCGAGCTGACGCTGCTGAGCTCAGACGACGGTGGCTCGCTCGTCCGGCTGATCGCGGGCGAGCTCGACGGCCACAGTGGACCCGGCTGGACCCACACCCCGATCACGTACGCGCACGCATCGCTCAACCCCGGTGCGCGGCTGAGCACTCCGTGGCCAGCGGACTTCACCGCGATGGTCTACGTACTGTCCGGCTCCGGCCGCGTCGGCCACGAGGGTCGGCCGCTGCGCGAAGGCCAGCTCGCGGTGCTCGGCCATGGCGAGGCGATCACGCTGATCGCGGACGACAAGCAGGACAACCGCACCGGTGCGTGGGAGGTGCTGCTACTCGGTGGGCAGCCGCTCAACGAGCGCACGGTGCAGTATGGGCCGTTCGTGATGAACGACGAGCAGGAAATCCTCCAGGCGATTCAGGATTTCCAGGCTGGGAGGATGGGAACGGTGCCCGCCGAGCACGCCAGCCCGGGACGGCCGGGGTCGTAAGGCCCGAGGCCGTGCCCGCTACGGCCCGCCGGTCCCGCCGCGTTAATCCTGGATCCGCCGGAACGGACGCTCCTGTTCCAGCGCGTACGCGACGTCCAGGAGCGTCCGCTCGTCACCGACGGCGGCGGAGAACTGCACCCCGATCGGCAACCCCTCCTCGGACGCACCCATCGGCAGCGAGATGGCTGGACCGCCGGAGACGTTGTTCAGCGGCGTGAACGCCACGTATTGCTGGAGACGTTCCAGCAGCTCACCGAACGGCAACGTCGGACTGAGGTGGCCGAGCTTCGGCGTCACGTGCGCCAGCACCGGCGACAGGATCAGGTCGTGCCGCGCGAACGCCGCCGCGTAGGCACGCTTGATCTTGGCCAGCCGGTACAGCGTCGTCGGGGTGCGGTGCAGCTCGCGCTGGTACAGGTCGTGCAGGCCCCGGCTGAGGTTGTCCATCTTGCTGGCGTCGAAATCACGGTCGATGACGAACCGGCCGAACCGGCTGACCATGAACGACAGCATGCCCCAGTAGCGGGTGAAGTCGCGGACGAACCCGGCGTCGACCGGCAGCGGTACCGGTTCGACGTGGTGACCGAGCTTCTCCAGCACGGCGGCGGTGTCCTCGACCGCGGCGCGCGTCTCCGGGCAGGTCCTCGCACCGGACACCGACTCCAGCAGCAGCCCGATCCGTAGCGTCCGGCCGGAGGGACCTTCGACGTGTCCCACGGGTGGCAGTTTCGGCGCGGGGCGGTACTTCTCGGCCGCCGCGAAGAACGCCGCCGTGTCCCGGACCGAGCGCGTCACGACGCCTTCGCCGATCAGGTTGATCGGCAATGTGCGAGCTTGGTCGCCATCGATAAACCTGCCGCGCGACGGCTTGAGACCCACCAGCCCGCAGCACGCGGCGGGAATGCGGATGGAGCCGCCGCCGTCGTTGGCGTGCGCGATCGGCACCGCACCGGACGCCACGAGCGCTGCCGACCCGCCGGACGACGCACCCGAGGAGAAATCGGTGTGCCACGGGTTGCGGGTGGGCTCACCCTCCGCGAACTCGGTGGAGGCGTTGAAGCCGAACTCCGGAAGCCTGCTCTTGCCCAGCACCGTCAGCCCTGTACCAAGGAACTGGCCGGTGAACGGCCCGTTCTTCGTGGCGGGCCGCGCACGGAACGCGACGGTGCCGAACCCGGTGGGCATGCCCGCGACATCGGTGTTGTCCTTGACGAACGTCGGCACGCCGGACAGCGATCCCGTCGCGGGCGCGGCATTTCGCGCCCATTCGTACGCCGAGTAGGTGACGGCGTTGAGCGTCTCGTCCACCCGCTGCGTCCTCGCGATGGCGGCGTCGATGACCTCGCGGGGACTGACCTCACCCGATGCGATGCGCGCCGCGATGCCGACGGCGTCGTCCTCACCGAGCACGTCGTCGGTGAACGCGTGCACCCTGGTCTCGGTCATCGCCAAGCCTCCTCTGTTCGCACGACCGTACGCCCAGTAGGTTACGCGCCAGTAGCCCATCCGCGAGTCCCGCGCTCTACTGCCGCGGCATGGGACTGCCCGGTGCGTCCCGCTCCAGGCGCACCGGGCAGTCCCGTTCCGGTCAGAGGTCGAGCGACCAGCGGTCGATGTGGCCGGTATCGCCGCTGTAGACGTCGCGTACCCGCAGCTTCCAGGTCCCGTCGGCGTCGTAGGCCGACAGGTCCTTGGTGTACGTCGTGTGCACGTCGTCCTGGTAGCCGAACCAGTTCGACGACTTCAGCCTGATGTCGCTGCCGTCCGGCGCGATCAGATCGATGACCAGGTCGCCTCGGTAGGTGTGCTCGATGTCGACCGAGATGCTCGCCGAGGACGACGCCGTCCTGCCGCAGCCACTGATCTCGATCGAGCTCGTCACCGCACTTCCCGCGTCCGGAATGCTCACGTTGGTGTCATTACTGCCCGAGCACTGCTCCGGGTCTGGGTCTGGGTCAGGGTCGGGGTCCGTCCCACCACTCAGGTCCGGCTTGACGACGACGAGCCCCTGCTCGATACCGCTGATGATCACGGTCCCGCTGTCGAAGTACGGGTACACGCTCCAGGCGCCGTTGAACTCGGCGGCGTTGCCGCTGGGGTAGATGTCGAAGTACGCGACCTCCGACAACGTGCCGCCGCCGACCTGCGTGACGTCGAGGATGCGCAGCCCGGCCTGGTAGTTGGCCTGGTAGACGTAGTCACCCTTGACGTACTGGTTGTGGTCGATCGCGGTCACCGACGACTTGTGCGTACCCACGTGCTCCGGATTGTCCAGATCAGACACATCGAAGATGTAAGTCTTCGTCTTCTTGTCCAACACATTGTTGGACTCGTCGAGTTCGTCGTCGAGGACGAAGTAGCGCTGGTCCTCGGTGAACCAGCCCTGGTGGGTGTAGGCCGCGCCGCTGTAACCGGTGCGAGACACCCGAACCGGGTTGGCCTTGTCGGTCACGTCCTCGATCGTGAGCGTGTCCTCATTGGAGTTCATACAGATCTCACGGCCCGCGTAGTCGGCATCCGGACCGGCGTAGTTCACGCACTGCGCGTCGTGAGTGTAGCCGTCGCCACCCACGCACCCGGCCGCGACCGGCGACTTCGGCGTCGAGATGTCAACGATGTGCGGACCAGCGTTGCACGTGTCGGACCCGACCGCGTACGCGTAGCCGCTATCGGTGTTGATCACGATGTTGTGCGCCGGACCGAAGTCATCGTAATGCGCGTCCTCGGTGAACGTCTGCGGCGACGACACACCCCGCAGCCGCGTCAGGTCGAACACCTGCATCCCGTGCCCACTAATGGCGTCGGCCACCACGAACGCGTGGTTCTTGTAGACCTTCACATCGCGCCAGGAACTGCTCTTCCCACCATGCGAGGGCAAATTGCCGAGGTAGACCGGCGAGGTCGGGGTGGTGACGTCGACGAACGCGGTCCCATTCGACCGGGTCATCAGCGCGTATTCCTTACCGGTACTGGGATCGGTCCAGCCCCAAATATCGCTACCATTACCGCCGCCGATGTCCGACAGCGGCAACACGCTCTGCAAATCCACATTTTGGCACGGATAGTCACCGGCCATGCCGTTCTCACACGGCACCTCGGCACCGGTGATCGCGGCCATCCGCTCCGCGGGTTCGTGGTCGGCCATGAACGCCGCGATCGCGGCGGCCCCTTCCTCGGTTTCCGGGTCATGCGCTTGCGCGGCGGGCGCACCCACCGACAGCGCCACCGCACCGGCTACCGCCAGCCCGGCGATTCTCGCGACAATTCGCACGAGCACGCTCCCTTCGATTTCGCCGCGTCGATTCCGGCACGGCGATAATGCGACGACGTCACCTCACCTATTCACACGAAAGTGCGAAAAGTGCGAATGAGCGTAAGCCGAAAAAGAGGTAACACAGAACCATCTTTATGGATTAAGAAGACAATGATCCACGAACATGGCCGAATTCATGACACCATTACGCGATACGCTGGCCCGAAACTACTTTCGTCGTGATCCGATCAGCGCAACGGCTCCCAACCATTCGTACTCGTTAAGAAGTACCCAAATAACGAAAAAATCTCGAAACTGTGACGTATAGCACAACCGGCGTACGCTCGCCTGCGGTCTCGATCACCCAGAAGGTTGAGGGGCACGCAGTGAGAAGATTATTGGTGACGATTGCGTCATCCCTGCTCATAGCGGCAGGGGCTGTCGCGACGACGGCACACGCGGAACCGCCGGACGGCGATCTTGAGGTCTACACCGCGACGGTGGCCGCCAAGCGCGCCGACGAACTGGCGCGACAAGGCCATGACATCGTCGAGACCCGCCAACGCGGCTCGAAACTCGAACTCGACATCGTGCTCGACGACAGCCAGCGAGACCAGCTGGCCGAGCACGGCGTTGATCTAGCGGTCAAACGCAACAAGCACGGTAAGACGTCCCGCCAGCTCGCGGTGGCTCAAGCGGAGAACGGCTACGACGTCTGGCGCTCGTGGGACGAGCGGGGCGGCATCCGCGACGAGCTGTACCGCATCGCCCAACGCAACCCGCACCTGACGAAGCTGAAGGTGATCGGCCACAGCCACCAGGGTCGGGAGATCATCGCGCTCAAGGTGACTCAGGGCGCTCGCGGCGTCCCAGACGGCACGCGGCCCGCGGTCCTGTACTCGTCGACGCAGCACGCGCGCGAGTGGATCAGCACCGAGGTCAACCGGCGCACGCTGCACTGGTTCATCGACCAGTGGCGCGCGAACAACCGCGACGTCCGCACGATGTTGCGGCAAACCGAGCTCTGGTTCGTGCTGGTCGCGAACCCGGACGGCTACCAGTACACCTTCGACAACGAGCGGTTGTGGCGGAAGAACCTGCGGGACAACGACGGCGATGGCCAGATCACCAACGCCGACGGCGTTGACCCGAACCGCAACTTCGATGAGCATTTCAAGTACGACGAGGAGGGTTCGTCCTCGCAGATCTCGAGCGCCGTCTACCGTGGCCCCGCCCCCGCGTCCGAACCGGAAACCCAGGCGATGCAGGGCCTGCTCGACCGGATCCAACCGGAGTTCCAGTCCAACTGGCACTCCTACGGTGAATGGATCCTCTATCCGCAGGGCTGGCAGATCGGCACGCCCGACGCGGACAACCCGCTGTACGTGGCGCTGGCCGGAACCGACGAGAAGCCCGCGATCGAGGGATTTGACCCTGGCATCAGTTCCGACGAGCTGTACGTCACCAACGGCGAGACGACCGACTACGCCGACTCCGCGAACGGCACCATCGCCTTCACGCCCGAGTTGGGCGAGGGCACGCCGGGCAGCGGCTTCGTCTTCCCCGACGACGAGGAGCTGATCCAGGCGGAGTTCGAGAAGACGTTGCCGTTCTCGCTCGGACTCGCGCGGTCGGCGACCGACCCGGACGATCCGGAGTCGCCGGTCGGCGTCTCGGTGGAGCCGTTCTACTTGAGCCAGGCCGATATCGATCCGGAGAACAACGCGCTATCGATGTTCGACTTCCGGTTCGACAAGTCTTACGGCGATCCGCAGGAGGTCCGGGTGCTTGCCAAGCGCAGCCTCGGTCCGGTGAAGCTGAAGTACCGCGTCAACGGCGGCGACGTCCAGACGGCGCCGACCAGCGAGTGGGCGTCCGGCGAGACCTACGGCGTCGGCAACGACGAGTACTACCACGTCGTGAGCGGCGAGGTCACCGGAACCGATCCGGGCGACACCGTCGAGGTGTGGTTCGAAGGCGGTGGCGAGTCCAGTGAGTCGTTCACCTACGACGCGGTGTCCGACAACGATGCCGACGTCCTGGTGATGGCGGCCGAGGACTACACCGGCGCGTCGCCGAGCCTGCCGTCCGACGGGCCGCGGTACCTCGGGTACTACACCGACGCGCTGGCGGCGAACGGGCTGTCGTACGACGTCTACGACGTGGACGCGAACGACCGCACCGCACCGGACGCACTCGGCGTGCTCGGCCACTACGACGCCGTGGTCTGGTACACCGGCGATGACATCGTCACCCGGGAGAAGGGCTGGGCACCCGGCAACGCGTCCAGCTTGGCGATGACGGAGTTGCTGGAGGTGCGCGACTACATGAACGAGGGTGGTCGCGTGCTCTACACCGGCAAGTGGGCTGGTCAGCAGTACACGACCAACGTAGGTTCGCAGCTCTACGACCCGTTCGAGAACGCCGAGTGCCGATCGGACCCCGCGATCCAGTCGCGGTGCCGCTCGCTGCCCGGCTCGGGTAACGGCATGAACGACGTCATCGAGTACTGGTTCGGCGCTGGCATCGCCAACCTCGGCGCCGGGATCAACCCGGAGACCGGCGAGCCGTACGGCGTCACCGGCACAGACACCCCGCTCAACGGGATGGCGCTCTCGCTGAACGGCGGCGACAGCGCGGACAACCAGGACACCGCGTCGTCGTTCATCACCACAAGTGGACTACTGCCCGAGGGTGAGTTCCCGCAGTTCGACAGCTGGGCGGCGGCGAAGTATGACCGTCCGGGTGGTCCGTTCGACCCGCACACCAGCGAGCACTATGTGTACTCGCAGATCGGTAACGTCGCCTACAAGCGACTGACCCGCACGATCACGGTGCCAGCGGACGGTGCGGAGATGTCGTTCTGGACGTCGTACAACACCGAGGCGGCATGGGACCACATGTTCGTCGAGGCACGCACCGCCGGCCAGAACGACTGGACCACGCTGCCCGACCTCAACGGGCACACGTCGACCGACACCGGTGACAGCTGCTCGGCAGGCTGGAACGACCTGCACCCGCAGCTCGAGCATTACCAGACGCTCAGCGCGGATGGCTCGTGCGACCCGACCGGCACGACCGGCGAATGGCACGCGGCGTCTGGCGGATCCGACGGCTGGCAGCAGTGGCGAGTCGACCTGTCCGACTACGCGGGCGAACAGGTCGAGATCTCCCTCGCCTACGCCAGTGACTGGGCGGTGCAGGGTCTCGGCGTGTTCCTCGACGACATCGAGGTGTCCACCGGCGAAGGCAGCACCAGCTTCGAGTCCGGAATGGACGGCTGGGAAGTGACCGGGCCGCCAGAAGGCAGCTCGCCGAACCCCAACAACTTCGAGCGCACCACCGCCGGTGGGTTCCCTGAGGGCGCGGTCGTCGCCACCGACGACACCGTCTACATGGGCTTCGGCCTCGAAGGGATATCGGACGCCACGAGCCGTGAAGCCGTGATGGGCAGGGCGATGGAGTACCTGCTCCGGTAGGTCTGGCACAGCGTCCGGCAACGGCGCCGCACGCTGGGTTCGACAGCGCAGGCCGCGAGGTTGGGTTCATCCCGACCTCGCGGCCTCGCGTGTCAGCATCAGGGACGGCGCAGGGCGCGGATAACCACGTGTCCGATGATGAGCCACACGAGCGCGGCGAAGCCGTAGTTGAGAATGCCATGTTTGGTCGGTTTTGGTTTATCTCGGGTATTCGCTGGATCTTTGACGGCGGACCCTCTTGGCACGCTGGTCAGGTTTGGACACTCATGTTCAGAACGGTGGTGGTCCGGGATCGGGCGGCTCGGTTGGTTCCGCGCCCTGCTCCGGCGGCTCGTGTTCGGGTTCGGGTTCGGCGATGCGGGGCGTGCGGGGCCGGTACTTCCGCCCGGTCGGTGTGGTGATGGTCAGCGTGTCGTCGTTGAACTCGAAGCTCCACCCAGGCCGATCCTTCAGCCGGTGGTGCCGCCGACAGAGACACACGAGAAGCTTGGCGTCAGTAGTGCCCTGGTATCGCCACTCGATGCTGTGGTCGGTATCGCACCGCCTCGACGGACGGTTGCACCCCGGCACCAGGCACCGCTGATCACGAGCCCGCACATAGTCACCGAGCTGCGCGGGCGGCTTGTAGCGCTTCCGCCCCATCTCCAACAACTGCCCCGTCGGGGGATCAGTGAGGATGCGTCGCCACGTACAACACGGATCGGCCGCCATCTCCCGCGCAATATCCGCCGGGATCGGCCCGTAACCCTCCAGATCGCCGGGCAGCTCCCGTGCGCCGAGTAGTGTCGTCACGGGGACGGTGACTTGGATCTGAACCTGCTTGTAGCTGTGCCTTTTGCCGAGTAGGAGTTCGGTGAGCACGTCGGCACGGATGGCGTCGAGGCTGCGCTCGTCGCGGCGTGTCTTGTCGGACTTCGCGATCGCATCAATTCGACCGTAAATCGCAGCAGCGGTGTCAGCCGGAAGGTAGGCACACAGGTCGGCCATGCCATTCTCGGTGAAATGCAACTCCAGCTTGCGGTTCTCGCGACTCCGCCGCACCCGCTCCGCCGCACCGTCGGGGTCGAGTTTGTCGACGCGGTAGCGCGCAGAGCGTTGGATCGCCGCCCCATCCCGACCGTTAAGGATCGGCTCCATGTCGGCATCGAGTTGGTCGGCATGCTCGTCCGAGAGCAACACACCGGTCTCGACCACCTTCTCCGCCTTGCTGGCGTCAACGTCGCCGCGCTCCAACGCTGCCAATAACCGCGGAAACCGCCGCGTGATCTGGGTAGCGAGCTCGATTTGGCGGTCGGCCTGGTGGCGGCCAACGGCTAGCGCGAGCCCGACTTCGTCTGCGGTCTCGCGGGCGTTGCCACGACGCTTGCGCAACTCCGCGACCGCCTTGAGCTGTACGGCCTGCACCCGCCCGATCAGACGCTGGGAGAGCTTCGCGACCTCCACGAGAGCATCCGCCTCGAACTCAGTCCACTCGACACCACCGAGGCGCAACACATCCTCCGGAGCGCACTGCCCATCAAGGAACGCATCCTCAGCCTCGGGCACGCCCTCCGAACCGCGATCGCCATCGCTGGACTCGTACTCGCCGTTGAACGGCGGCTCCGACATAGACCTCACCCCCTTGATGCGCGTTTGACACTGACTCGTCATCCCGCGCCTCCGGGGAGGCCTACAACCAGGATAGTCGAACTTGTATTCGACACAAGGATCTCGAAGCCACCCGAAAGGGTCGAGGCGCGCGACCACACAACGCAGGGGCCCGCCGCAGCCGCAGGGCGACCACCGGCGCGCTGCGGCTAACCTGGCCGGGTGGACAGCAGCACCGGAGGGGCGCACGGTGAGTGAGGTCGACGATCTGATCGCCGGTCGCTACCGGCTGCGCGCGATGCTTGGGCGTGGCGCGATGGGCGTCGTGTGGCAAGCCGTTGATCAGCGGCTTCACCGGACGGTTGCGCTCAAACAGCTGTCGCAGCCGAACGTCGATCCGCAGCACGCCGAACAGTCACGCCAGCGCGCCATGCGCGAGGGCCGGATCGCCGCGCGCCTGCATCACCCGAACGCGGTAGCAGTGCACGACGTCGAGATCGACAACGGCATGCCGGTGTTGATCATGGAGTACCTGCCGTCGCGAAGTCTCGCCGACGTCCTCGCCGAGCACGGCCGGCTGTCGCCAGCGGACGTCGCGCACATCGGTGCGCAGGTCGCGTCGGCGCTGTCCGCCGCGCATGCCGCCGGGATCGTGCACCGAGACGTCAAACCGGCCAACATCCTCATCACCGACGACGGCACCGCGAAACTCACCGACTTCGGCATCTCGCACGCGGCGGGCGACGTCGCACTGACGCAAACCGGGATGTTCGCGGGCACGCCCGCATACCTCGCGCCCGAGATCGCGCTCGGGCACCGGCCGACGCCCGCAGCCGACGTCTACTCCTTCGGCTCGACGCTCTACGCGGCACTCGAGGGCAGCCCGCCGTTCGGTGACGACGCCGAGAACCCGCTCGCGTTGCTGCACGTCATCGCCGCGGGTCAGGTGCGCCAACCGCAACACGCAGCCGAGCTCACCCCGGTATTAGCGGCGATGCTGAACGCCGACTCGTCGCGACGCCTCAACGCGGGGCAGGTGACCGAGGCGTTGCGAGCCGCAACAGCGGGTGCGCCGTTGCCGCCGTTCGTCGACTCCGCCGCGGCCCCATGGGCGACGTCCGGACTGGCCACCACTCCGGCGACGCCCACGGCCATGGGGGCGCCCGCGACGGGAGGAGCCAACGGCCCGGCGGGCACCTTGCTCGACGCGCATCCGATGCGGCAACCACCAGCCCCCGCCGTCCAGCAGCAGGGCGGTGCAGGCCGCCAAGGTCGCTACCTCGCGGCAGGGGTCGCCGTCGCCGCCCTCGCGGCGATCGTGCTGTTGGTATCGCTCCTAAGCTCAGAGTCACCGCCGGTCGCGCAACCCGCACCCGAGACCACGGCGTCCACATCAACGCGAACCGCCCACCCCGCCGACCTCAAGCAGGCCGCACTGAACTACTACTCGCTGTTGCCCGACCAGGCGGAACAGGCATGGCAGCGGTTCGCGCCAGCGATGCGGTCAAACGGAAAGACGGAGTATCTCGCGCGGTGGCAGCCGATCAGGCAAGTCGTAGTGTTCTCGCGACCTCGGACCACCGGCGACAACCAGGTCCACATTGGAATTGAGCTGCACCTGCCCAACGAGTCACGGGTCCGGGAGTTTCGCCGACTCTCGTTCACGACCGACACACCGAGACCGCTGATCACATCCCTCACCCTGTTGCACCGCGAGCGCATCGCCGCCCCGAAACCGCCCGGCCACGAGAAGAAGGGCGACAAGAAGGAAAAGAAGCCAGAAGGCTGGGAGGCCCACAAGGGCAAGGGCGACCGCGAGGAGAAAGAGGAGGACGACTAGGAAAGCCCTCGCTGCTTAGCTATTCCGACGTCGACGTCTCCTGTTCCGGCACCGCGACCTCGATGCGCGGGAGGTTGTTCAGCTCCGACGTGGGCAGCTGCTGCGCGGCGGCGTACACCTTTTCCTGATGCTCGGTGATCCGCTTGTCGACAAGCTGACTGAGCGCGTAGGCGATCGCGCCGGTCTGGCGCACGGTGCGACCGTCAAGGGCGGGTTGCGGCGTTGACGTGATCGCGATGCCCGTCGGCCTGCCGTCGTCGTCCTGAGCGACACCGATGTCGTACCGCTCACGCGGGTTGTGCACCGGATCGGCGTAATGCTTACGCAGTTTCCGCAACGCCTTGTGCCATTCCAGCACCTCTCCTTCCAGCTCCGTGGCCTCCACATCGGACTCTGTGAGGCACATTCCCCGCTCACCGCTGGTGAAACACCGGGAGTATGAGAGCAACGCCGTCGTCCACAGGCTCTCGATCACGAGATCATCGGTGGCGTCTCGCGCGGCCAACTCGGCAACGAGGCGCTCGCAGCAGCGCAGCACCGTCTGCAGTTCGCTGAAGATCGAGGCGAGATCGGCGAGCGCCCGTGCGGTCTGGGTGTTCAGTCGCCGGACGGCGATGGGGGTGTCCGTCGCGCTCGTCATGTCGCGGTCAGCCTCTCTGTTCGGTCGGTGACGTCGGCGCACTCGGCGCCTGTCGGCTCCGGCGACGCCGACCGCGGCGCGGGCACAGCGTCGATCGGCGTCTCCGGAGCCCGCTCAAACGCTAAGCCAGCGGCCGGGACCCGGGTGTCTCACATTGAGACGCCCCTACTGCCGCGACCGAGATGTCATGGACGGTCCAGCACACTGCGCGGCCGCCGTTGCGCACGGTATTTCGGCCAGCGGGGCCGCTCCGGCGGAAGGAATCCGATGCGCGACGAAACCTACAGCCAGTGGACGATCGTCAACATCGTCTTTCATCACCTCGTCGAGCAAGGGCTCCATCCCACGCTCGGCGACCACGGCGATCCAGGCGAGCGAGCCGCCGAGCTCTTACGCGCCCTGGGCATCACCCCGACCGCGACAGGCGATGCCCGGATTCAGCGCGACGTCAACGAGGAACTCGCCCAGCTCAGAGCGGTGCTAATGGACGATGGATGACGCGCTGTCGCGGCGTCGTCACCGGCCCTGTCTCATATTGAGACCCACGTCACAGCCGCGTGGCCCTCTAATCAACACCCACAGGACACATGCCACCTAACCGGCGCTCGTCCCCACCGCGCCCGGGGCACCGAGAGGCAGCCAACGGCGCGGTGGAGGCGACGCGGTCGCCGTCGGCGAGAGCGACGGGTAAGGAGTGATCATGAGCCGCCAGAGTGTGGCGAAGGCCCACCAGAAGATCCAGGAACTCTCCTGGGAACCGGTGTATCACGAACCGGTGTCGCAGTACGGAACCGACTACACGTTCCGCAAAGCGAAGAAGAAGGACCCGCTGAAGCAGGTCCTGCGTTCGTACTTCCCGATGCAGGAAGAGAAGGACCACCGCGTCTACGGCGCGGAGGACGGCGCGATCCGGGGCAACATGTTCCGGCAGGTGCAGGAGCGGTGGCTGGAATGGCAGAAGCTGTTCCTGTCCATCATTCCGCTTCCGGAGATCTCGGCCGCGCGCGCCATGCCGTTGCTGTTCCGCACCGTGCCCAACCCGGAACTGCACAACGGCCAGGCGATCCAGATGATCGACGAGGTAAGGCACTCGACGATTCAGCAGAATCTCAAGCGCCTGTACATGCAGAACTACATCGACCCCGCCGGGTTCAACTCGAGCCTGCGCAACTTCCACAACGACTACGCGGGCACGATCGGCAGGCAGTTCGCGGAGGGCTTCATCACCGGTGACGCCATCACCGCCGCCAGCATCTACCTGACGATCGTCGCCGAGACGGCGTTCACCAACACGTTGTTCGTCGCGATGCCAGCGGAAGCCGCCGCCAATGGCGACTACCTGCTGCCCACGGTGTTCCACTCGGTGCAGTCGGACGAGTCCCGCCACATCAGCAACGGCTACGCCACCCTGCTGATGGCGCTCTCGGACGAGAGCAACCACCAGCTCCTCGCGCGCGACCTGCGGTACGCGTGGTGGAACAACCACAGGGTCGTCGACGCCGCGATCGGCACGTTCATCGAGTACGGCACCAAGGACCGCCGCAAGGACCGCGAGAGCTACGCGGAGATGTGGCGGCGGTGGATCTACGACGACTACTACCGCAGCTACCTGGTGCCGCTGGAGAAGTACGGGCTCGAGATCCCGCACGACCTCATCGAGGAGTCCTGGAACCAGATCTGGCACAAGGGCTACGTGCACGAGGTCGCGCAGTTCTTCGCGACAGGGTGGATCGCCAACTACTGGCGCATCGACCCGATGACCGACGAGGACTTCGAGTGGTTCGAGCACAAGTACCCGGGCTGGTACGACAAGTACGGCAAGTGGTGGGAGAACTACAACCGCCTGTCCGTCCCGAATGGACACAACCCGATCGCGCTCGAGGACGTCGACTACGTCTACCCGCACCGCTGCTGGACCTGCATGGTCCCGTGCCTCGTCCGCGAGGACATGGTGGTGGACAAGGTTGACGGGCAGTGGCGCACCTACTGCCACGAGGCGTGCCGCTGGACCGATGCCGAGGCGTTCCGGCCCACCTACCAGGGCCGTAGCACGCCGAACATGGGCCAGCTCATCGGCTCGCGCGAGTGGGAGACGCTGTACCACGGCTGGAACTGGGCCGACATCGTCTCCGACATGGGCTACGTCCGCGACGACGGCAAGACGCTGGTCGCCCAGCCGCATCTCGACCTCAACCCGAAGAAGATGTGGACACTGGACCACCTGCGCAGGTGCCCGCCGTTGCAGAGCCCGAACGTCGTGCTCAACGAGATGACCGACGAGGAAAGGGCCGCGTTCCAGGCCGACTACAACCGGCAGGGTCCCGCCGGTCGGCCGGCTGGTGCGGTGTCCTGACACGGCGAGTGACCGCCACGACCAGGGGAGGGCCCTGTCCCATTGCCCGCGGGCCCTCCCCCTCCCTCGTGGCGCCAATCCGTCCGAGCCATCCGTCCGAGCGATTCGTGATGAGGCAGCCATGGCAGACAAACACCGGGTTCGATTCGAACCGGTAGGCGTCGAGATCGAGGTCGACGAGGACCAGAACATCCTGCGCGCCGCCGCCGAGCAGGGCGTGATGCTCATGCACGGCTGCAAGGAAGGCCAGTGCGCGTCGTGCAAGTCGTTCATCCTCGACGGCGACGACGTCGAGCACGACAAGTACTCCACCTTCGCGCTGCCCGACTTCGAGAAGGAGGAAGGCTTCACCCTGCTGTGCCGGGCGCACGCGTACGAGGACCTGACGATCGAGCTGCTCAACTACGACGAGGAGATGATCCGCTCTGGGCTGCCCATCCAGGAGGCGGTCGTCGAGGTGGTGGCCAACGAGCATGTCACCCACGACATGCGGCACCTCGTCGTGCGGTTGGTCGAGCCGGGCGAGCTGAAGTTCTTCCCCGGTCAGTACGTCGACTTCACCATTCCCGGCACCGATGAGAGCCGGTCGTTCTCGATGGCGAACACGTCGAGCAAGGAGGGCGGCCAGCTCGAGTTCGTCATCAAGATCTACCCGGACGGTCGGTTCTCAGAGTTTCTCGACACGCAGGTCGGTATCGGCGATCGGCTCGACATCACCGGTCCGTTCGGCGTGTTCACCCTACGGGACGCGCCGGACACCGAGCTGATCTTCGTCGGCGGCGGTGCGGGGATGGCGCCGATCCTGTCGTTGCTGCGCTGCATGGCCGAGCGCGGGATCAACCGGAAGGCGACCTACTACTACGGCGCCCGCACTCGCCGTGACTTGTGTTTCGACGACGAGCTGCGGGAGCTGGAGCGGACGTTGCCGAACTTCAGCTACGTGCCAGCACTGTCCGAGCCGGACGACGCCGACGACTGGGATGGCGCGGTAGGCCTGATCACCGACGTCGTCCGGGACCGGGAGTCCGACCTCAACGGCGTGCACGGCTACGTGTGCGGGCCACCGCCGATGGTCGAGGCCGCACTCGAACTGCTGCCAGAGCTCGGCATCGCCGAGGAGGAGATCTTCTACGACAAGTTCACCACGACCGGCGGCGAGGAGTGACGCCGATACGACCCGACGCCGAACCGTCCACCGAACCGATGACCGGCCTCGACGAGGCAAGCACGAACGGTAAAGGAACGAGCAGATGACAACCACGCAAGAACGCAGCGTGCCGAAACCGGTGTTCACCGACGCCGAAGCGGGCGCCAAGGAGTTCCCGGACTCGAACGCACGTCAGTTCAACTACTTCGTCCCCGCCAAACGTAAGCAGAGCCACTACGAGGACGTCACGGTCGAGGTGCAGCCCGACCCGAGGCACTACCTCTCGCAGGGCTGGCTGTACGGGTTCTCCGACGGCAGGGGCGGCTACCCGTTGGAGTGGACCGTGCTCAAGGCATGGGGCTCCGACCGGCCGGAGCCAGTGCGCGGGCCAGGGTCCGGCGGGCAGGGCTACGAGTGGCCAGCACACGGCTGGCACGAGTTCCGCGATCCCAACGAGGAGTGGGAGCTCACGCTGTACCGCTACAACGCGAACGTGGTGCGTCAGCTCAACCAGAACATCGAGGCCGCGAAACGCTCAAAGGCGTTCGAGCAGTGGAGCCGTAACTGGGTGCAGTTCGTCGCCCGCAACGTCGGTGCCTGGATGCACGTCGACCACGGCCTCGGTCTGTACCTGTTCGCCAACGCCAACCGGCGGGCGCCGACCAACATGCACAACACCGCCATCGCGGTGAACAGCATGCACAAGATCCGCTCCGCCCAGGATCTGGCGCTGTACAACCTGACGTTGTCCGAGGAGATCGACGGCTTCGACGGCACCGCGCACCTTGAGACGTGGAACTCGGACCCCGCGTGGCAGGGTGTACGGGAAGTCGCGGAGCAGCTAACCGGCATCGACGACTGGTGTGAGGCGATCTTCGCGGCGAACATCGTGTTCGAGCCGCTGGTCGGTGAGCTGTTCCGGTCCAACCTGGTGCAGCTGGCCGCGCCCGCGAACGGTGACTTCGTGACGCCGACACTGATCGGTGCCGAGGAGTTCGACTACGCCGAGCGGGACCTGCGCTATACCAAGCCGCTGTTCCAGCTGCTGATCGACGACCGCGAGTTCGCCCAGCACAACCGGCGGCACCTCGAACAGTGGCTGTCCACGTGGGTACCGCGCTGCCTGAACGCGGCCCGGACGATGCAACCACTGTGGTCGCTGCCGGACGCGAAGCCGCCACGTTTCGAGGACGGGCTCGACCGTGTGAAGAGCCGTTTCCAAGGAATTCTGTCCGACATGGATCTCCACGTGCCGAAGGAGCTGGACCAGTGACCACGTTCAAGACCGCGGAAAGCCCGTTCGAATCCAACAACACCGCATCCAACATGTGCGGGTTCACCTTGATGAACAACCAGGTCGGCTCGGTTGTCGCCGAGGTCATGGCGACGAAGCCGAACGCGACCGTCACCTACCTGCCTTCCATGATCCGCGTGGACGCCACCGGACGGCTCGACGTCCTCTACGACGAGATCGACGAGGCGGCAGGCGAGGAAGAAGGGTGGTTCGACCAGGCCGAGTTCGAGGAAAGCATGTCCACCCACTACGGCCGGATGATCCACGAGGACGACCGGACGATCATGTTCGCCAATCCCGAGGACGCCGCCGAGTACCTCGACTTCGACCTGAAACCAGTCAAATGACACGACAGCGCGAAGCGGGCCGACGGGCATTCATCACCGACTGCCCGTTCGGCCGCTTCCAGCTGGCGTGCCGTCCCCCAAACACAGTTATCGCGTGCCGGTAGCACTCGATCCAACCAGGAGGGAACACCGTGTACGAGAAGAACGGCGAGAAATATTTCGTAGTCGATGGCCATACGCATTTCTGGGACGCGAGTCCGCGGAACTGGGTTCCTGGCCAGGAACAGTATGCCAAGGGTTGGATCGAGTGCTTCCACGCATACCAGGGCCTTGGTCCACCCGAGACGCACTGGTCGCTTGAGGACTTCCAGAAGTACTCCGAAGAACGGATGATGAAAGACGTCTTCGATGACGGTTACGTCGATGTCGCGATCTTCCAGCCCACCAACCTCAAGCAGTGGTACACCGAGGGCTTCAACACCGTCGAGCGCAACGCGATTCTGAAGGAGAAGTACCCCGACAAGTTCGTGCTCAACACGACGTTCGATCCCCGCGAGGGCGATGCTGGCCTGCGCAAGCTGGAAGCCGACGTCGACCGGTGGGGTTGCAAGGGCGTGAAGCTCTACACCGCGGAGTGGCGCGGTGACTCTCGAGGCTGGGACCTCAGGAGCGATGACGCGACCCGGTACTTGGAGAAGTGCCGCGAGCTAGGCATCAAGAACGTCCATGTCCACAAAGGACCAACGATCTGGCCGCTTGACAAAGATGCCTTCGACGTCCGCGATGTCGACTACGCGGCGACCAACTTCCCCGAGTTGAACTTCATCGTCGAGCACGTCGGGCTGCCAAGGATCGAAGACTTCTGCTTCATGGCGGTGCAGGAGCCCAACGTCTACGCGGGTCTCGCGGTCGTCGTCGGCGGGCTGATGCACGCGAGGCCGAGGTTCTTCAACAAGGTCATGGGCGAGCTACTGTTCTGGCTCGGCGAGGACAAGCTGATCTTCGGCGCCGACTACGCCATCTGGGAGCCGAAGTGGCAGGTCGAGGGCTTCGTCGACTGGAACATGCCGGACACCGAGGAGTACTCCGACTACGGCAAGGTCAGCGTCGAGGCGAAGAAGAAGATCCTCGGCCTCAACGCGGCCAAGCTGTACGACCTCGACGTCCCCGCAGAGCTGCGTCTCGACCAACCGGCCGCCCAGCCGGTTGCATCGTGACGATGACGGCCGCACGCTCCGCGGGCGCCTTCACCGACCAGGCCGCCGGTGTCGCGGCGGCGGTCTGGTCGGCGTTGGCCACCGTCCGCGATCCAGAACTGGACGACCCGCTCACCGAACTCGGGTTCGTCTCCCACCACGAGGTCACCGCCGAGGGCGAGGCCGTTGTTCGGCTGCGGCTGCCCACTTACTTCTGCGCGCCGAACTTCGCTTACCTGATGGTCGCCGACTCCTACGACGCGGTGTCGGCGGTACCTGGTGTGACGAAGGCCGACGTGCGGTTGGAGGACCACTTCGCCGCCGACGCGATCAACACCGGTGTGGCCGCGCGCGCCGGTTTCGTCGAGTCATTCCGCGGCGAGGCCGCCGCCGAACTGGACGAACTGCGGGCTGACTTCCTGCGCAAGGCGGTGCTGGCGGGTACCGATCGGGTGTGCCGCGCGCTTGTCGCGTCCGGCGTCGACCAGTCCCGGCTCGCCCATCTCACACTCGCTGACGCGCCGGAGGGCCCGGACCTGTGGCGGCTCATCGACCGCAGGCACGAGCTCGGTCTGCCCTGCCGCGACAGCGACGCGCTCATCGTCGACCCCGCGACCGGCGAGGCCGTCCAGCCCGATGCGCTCCGGATGCATCTGGGCCTCGCCAGGGCGACGCGCGTCAGCCAGGAAGCCAACTCCGGGGTGTGCCGGGGCATGTTGGCCGTCCGCTACCCCGGCATCGGCACGCACAGCAGCACCGCGAACGAGGCCGCCACCGACGCCGAGCGGGAGCGCGACCAGCGCACGAACCAGCATTGAGGAGAACACCATGAAGGCCGTCAGGGTGCACAAGTACCACCAACAACCATCCATCGACGAGGTTCCCGAACCGACCGTGAAGGGCCCGTTCGACGTCGTCGTCAAGATCGGCGGCGCCGGGGTGTGCCGCACCGACCTGCACATCATCGAGGAGCAGTGGGCCGACAAGACCGGCGTCGCGCTGCCGTACACCATCGGACACGAGAACGCGGGCTGGGTGCACGACGTCGGCTCCGCGGTGTCCAATGTGGCCATCGGTGACACCGTGATCCTGCACCCGACGCCGACCTGCGGGCTGTGCCGGGCGTGCCGGGCGGGCGACGACATGCACTGCTCCAACAACGCCTTCCCCGGCATCGACTGCGACGGCGGCATGGCCGAGTACCTGCTGACCTCCGCGCGAGCGTGCATCAAACTCGACCCCGGCACCCAGCCGGAAGACGTCGCCGCGCTCGCGGACGCGGGCATCACCGCGTACCACGCGGTACGCAAGGCCGCGCCGCTGCTGTACCCCGGCACGACCTGCGTGGTCAACGGCGCGGGCGGGCTCGGCCACATCGGCATCCAGTCGCTGCGCGCGCTGACCGCGACCAACATCGTCGTCGTCGACCGCAACGCAGAGGCGCTGGACCTCGCCAAGCAACTCGGCGCGGACCAGACGGTGCTGGCCGACGGGAAACATGTCGACACCGTCCTCGATATCACCAACGGCGACGGTGCCGAGGTCGTGCTGGACTTCGTCGCCGAGCAGGGCGCGCAGCAGGACGCGTTCGCGATGACGCAGCGGGCGGGCTCGCACTTCGTCATCGGCTACGGCAGCAACATCGACATCCCGACGATCGACATCATCTCCACCGAGCGCAACATCATCGGCAACCTGGTCGGCACCTACAACGACCTCGCCGAACTGATGGTGCTCGCGCAAGCGGGCAAGGTCACGTTGCACACCAAGAAGTATCCCCTCGATGCCGCGCTCGACGCGCTGGCCGATCTCGACGCGGGCCGTGTCAGGGGCCGCGCCATCCTCACCCCCTGATCGCCACCTATCCGCACCCGTCACGACTCAACGAGGAGATCGCACCATGGCCAAGGAATTGCGCTTCGGGCCGCAGGCCCGCGAACTACTGCTCAGCGGCGTGGACAAGCTCGCGGAGGCGGTCAAGTCCACGCTCGGCCCCAAGGGCCGCAACGTGATCCTGGAGCAGATCACCGGATCGCCTGATGTCACCAACGACGGTGTGACCATCGCGCGCGAGATCCACCTGAAGAACCAGTTCGAGAACATGGGCGCGCAGCTGGTCAAGGAAGCCGCCATCAAGACCAACGACATCGTCGGCGACGGCACGACGACGGCGACGGTGCTCGCACAAGCCATCGTGCACGAGGGCATGAAGGCGATCAGCAACGGCGGCAACCCGGTGTTGGTCAAGCGTGGCATCGACAAGGCGGTCGCCATGCTGGTGGAGCACCTGCAACAGGTGGCCCACCCCGTCGAGTCAAGCGACGACTACGCACGGGTGGCGGCCATCTCGGCGAACGACGACGACAACGTGGGCGCCGTGATCGGCAGGGCGCTGCACACCGTCGGCGACGCGGGCGTCGTCACCGTCGAGGAGTCCCCCGCGATCGGGATGAGCGTCGACTTCGTGGAGGGCTTCGAGTTCGACAACGGCTACATGTCGCCGTACCTGGTCAACGACCCCGGCAGGATGGAGGCGGTCCTCGAGGATCCGTACATCCTGTTGTGCGCCCACAAGATCAGCAAGGTGCAGGATCTGATGCCCCTGCTGGACAAGATCATGCGCGACCCGAGGCCGCTGGTCATCATCGCGGAGACCGTCGAGGGCTCGGCGTTGAGCATGCTGGTGCACAACCACCGCAACGGCACGTTCCAGGCGACCGCGGTCCAGGCGCCCGGCTTCGGTGACCGCAGGCTGCACAAGCTGGAGGACATCGCCGCCATCACCGGCGGCGCGGTGCTGTCCAAGCAGTCCAGCTTCTCGCTGGAGACGATCACGCTGGAACACCTCGGCCGCGCGCGGCAGGTGCGGGTCACCGAGAACTCCACCACGATCATCGATGGCGCTGGTGGTCCCGAGCGGCTCGACTTCCGGATCAGCCAGCTCCGCGCCGAGCTGGAGCGCGCCCAGTACGGCATCGACGAGGACGTCCTCACCGAGCGGATCGGCGCGTTGACCGGCAAGGTCGCGGTGATCAGGGTCGGTGCGGCGACGCCGTCCGAGCTGAAGGAGCTGCAGCACAGGGTGGAGGACGCGCTGTCCGCCACAAGGGCAGCGATGGCCGAGGGCATCGTCGCCGGCGGCGGCGCCGCGCTGCTACACGCCGAGCGGGTGCTGGCCGACCACGGCCTGACCGGTGACTACGCCATCGGCGCCGAGATCGTGCGCAGTGCGCTCACCGAACCCGCGTACCTGATCGCGGACAACGCGGGCTACAACGCGCGCGAGGTCGTGACCAAGACCGCGCAGCTCGGTGACGACGAGGGTTTCGACGCGCTACACGACCGCTACGGCAATATGATCGAGCTCGGAATCATCGATCCATTACGGGTGTGCCGCTCGGCGTTGCAGAACGGCGCTTCCGTCGCGGGCCTGCTGCTCACGACCAATTCGCTTGTCGCGGAGGAGCAGACGCCGTGGGGCGGAAGTCCGGCATTGATGACCGAGTTCGGACCGCTCGACGAGGGCCTGAACCAGCCGTCTCCGGATGCGAGCACACCGCAGTCGCTCGGCCTAGGGCCCTCGGTCGGCTGAGGAGGCTGCCATGATTTTCATCGTCGTCAAGTTCACGATCCGCCCGGAGTACAGCGAGAGCTGGCTCGACGCGGTGTCCGAGTTCACCGCGAGCACCAGGGCCGAGCCCGGCAACCTGTTCTTCGAGTGGTCGAAGAGCCTCGAGGTGCCGCACCAGTACGTGCTCGTGGAGGGCTTCGCCTCGCAGGAGGCGGGCGAGCAGCACGTGAACTCCCCGCACTTCAAAGCAGCGATGAGCTGGATGCCGGACTACATCGCGACCAAGCCGGAGATCATCAACGCCGAGATCCCCAACGAAGGGTGGGGCGAGATGGGCGAGCTGACACCGAGTAGCCCATGACGGACACGCTCGAACGGGTCAGGCTGCGCATCGGCGGCAAAGCCGTCGATGCGGCGTCGGGTGCGACCTTCGAGTCGCGGAACCCGTACACCGGCCGGAGCTGGGCGGTGCTGCCCGACGGCGGCGTCGCGGACGTCGACGCCGCCGTCGCGGCGGCACGGGAGGCGTTCGAGGGCGAGTGGAGCCGCACCGCGGGTCAACAGCGGGCGGCGCTCATGCGACGTCTCGCCGAGCTGATCGGTGAGAACGCGGAACGGCTCGCTCGGCTTGAGGTCAACGACTCGGGCAAGCTGTACCGGGAGATGCGAGGGCAGCTCACCGCTCTCGGCGAGTGGTACCACTACTACGCGGGGCTCGCGGACAAGCTGGAGGGTCGCCAGATCCCCGCGCCGAACCCGGACTACCTGGTCTATACCCGCAAGGAACCGATCGGTGTAGTCGCCGCGATCACCCCGTGGAACTCGCCGCTGTTGTTGCTGAGCTGGAAGCTCGCGCCAGCACTGGCGGCGGGGTGCACGATCGTGGTGAAGCCGTCTGAGCACGCGCCGGTATCCACACTCGCGTTCGCGGAACTCTTCGAGCAGGCTGGGTTCCCGCCCGGCGTCGTCAACGTCGTCACCAGCCAGTCCCGCGAGGTTGGTGCACACCTCGCGGGACACCCTGGCGTGGACAAGGTGGCCTTCACCGGGTCGACAGCGACCGGGGGGCGGTGGCGCGCGCCGCCGCCGAGAACCTGACAGCGGTGAGCCTGGAGCTCGGCGGGAAGTCACCGCAGGTCGTGTTCGACGACGCCGACCTCGCCGCGGCGGCCAACGGCGTGGTCGCCGGCGTTTTCGCGGCGGCGGGCCAGACGTGCATGGCCGGTTCGCGGCTGATCGTGCACGAGAGCGTGCATGACGAACTGGTCGAGCAGGTGGCCGAGCGCGCGGCGGCGATCCGGCTCGGCGACCCGGGGGACCCGGCAACCGAGATGGGCCCGATCGCCAACCAGCCGCAGTACGAGAAGGTGCTCAGCCACCTGCGTCAGGCGACGGCGGACGGCGCCCGCGTCGTCGCCGGCGGGACGGCGGACGAGGAACTCGGCGGACTTTTCGTGCGGCCGACCGTGCTCACTGGCGTGACACCGGACGCCGCCGTGGTGCGGGAGGAGGTGTTCGGGCCGGTACTCGCGGCGTATCCGTTCACCGACGAGGAGGAAGCGATCACGCTGGCGAACGACACGCCGTACGGGCTGGCGGGCGCGGTGTGGACCAAGGACGTCCACCGCGCGCACCGCGTGGCCGCACGGTTACGCGCGGGAACCGTATGGATCAACGCCTATCGCGCGGTGGCTCCGAGCGTGCCGTTCGGCGGCTACGGACAATCCGGCCTAGGGCGTGTCTCCCGAATATCGGCCGGTGGTTCGCTGATGATCGGTGAATGATCAGAACTGGTGTGATCACGGACGAGTTGTGGGAGTCGATCGAGCCGGTGTTGCCGTCTGATGTTGGGCGGCGTGGTGCGCGCTGGCGTGATCACCGTCAGGTGCTGGAAGCGATCGCGTGGCGCTTTCGCACCGGATCGCCGTGGCGTGATGTGCCCGCTGAGTTCGGCCCCTGGCAGACCTTGTGGAAGCGGCATCGCCGCTGGTCAAGCGACGGCACGTACGAGCGGATCTTCGAGCATGTGCTGTCCGACCACGCCGATACGGGCAAGCTGGACTGGTTGCTGTCGGTGGACTCCACCGTCGTGCGGGCGCACCAGCATGCCGCCGGCGCGCCCTCCGCGGACCACACAGGGGGCCAGGTCGAATGACAAGATTTCCGAGCCGGACGACCACGCGATCGGTCGTTCGCGCGGCGGATTGACCACCAAGGTCCACGCCCTGGTCACCTCCGGTGTCCGCCCGGTGGCCATGCTGCTGTCCGCCGGGCAAGCCGGGGACAATCCGCGCCTGGCGCCGTTGCTCGAGGCCCTGGCCGCGACCGGGCACCGGCCGGATCGCCTGCTGGCGGACAAGGCCTACTCACACCCGTCGACTCGCCGCGAACTGCGGCGGCGACGCCTCCGGCACACCATCCCCGAGCGCTCCGACCAGGCCAAACGCCGTAAGGACAAGGGGTCCGCCGGTGGTCGGCCACCGGGTTTCGACCCCGAGCTCTACAAGCAGCGCAACACCGTCGAGCGCGGTTTCGGCCGGTTCAAGCAGTGGCGCGGAATCGCGACCCGCTACGACAAGTACGCGCGGACCTACTTCGGCGGCGTACTCCTCGCCGCCACCGTCATGCTCGCCCGATGAATCGGGAGACACGCTCTAGGCAGAGAAAACGGATGGGAGGCGATTGAGCATTACATCGAGAACAAAGCCGTCTGGGTCGAGCTGAGCGGCCGCACCCGCGACCCGTTCACGCTCGGGTGAATCACCCGTTTGCCAACCAGAAATCTCAAGATGAGACAGACCTGTCTACACCTGGGCCGTACCCTAAGGAACGGCACTCCATGTGATGCACATAACTGCGACCTTCGGCGTCGCGACACGCCGAGGAGGTGAGACCGTGACCCAGCTGGAGGGTCGTGACGCTACACAAGTCGCTACGGCGCGAGAGCGGTTCCTCAGTGCCGAGAACGTTCACTCCGGGGAGGTGCGCGACACCATCCTGAAGTCGTGGCGCAGGTCGAAGAGCCTGCGTGTCGCCGCGGATCGCATCCAGCTCCCCTTCATCAAGGATCCCGAGCGGGACACCCCGCTGACCCGCAGCGCGGCGCCGATCCTGCGGCGGCTCCAGGACCAACTCAACGACCTACCGGTCAGCGTGATCCTCACCGACCCCAACGGCGTCGTGCTCGACCGCAGGACCGATGACACCAACCTGGAGCGGTATCTCGACCGCGTCCAGCTCGCACCAGGGTTCAGCTACGCGGAGGAGTACGTCGGCACCAACGGCATCGGTACCGCGCTGGAGGGTCTGCAACCGGCGGCGGTATTCGGGCATGAGCACTACGCGGAAAGCCTGGACACGCTGGGCTGCGCGGGCGTACCGATCCGGCATCCGACATCAGGACAGGTACTCGGCCTGCTCGACCTCACCTGCTGGCGCAAGGAGGCTGGCCCGCTGCTGATGACGCTGGCCAAGGCCACCGCCAAGGACATCGAACAGGAACTGACCAGTCAGGTCGGCCAACGGGAGCTGAGCCTGTTCACCGAGTACCTGCGTGCGTGCAAGCGGGGGCACGGCTTGGTGTTCGCCCTCGACAACGACCTCGTCGTCACCAACGAGCACGCCCGCGAGGTGCTCTCACCCCAAGACCAGGACGCGCTGCTCGCCAAGGCCGCGGAAGCCTTGTGCCGCCGCGAACACGTCACCATCGACGTCGACCTGCCGAGCGGTGGGCGGGCACGGATGTCGTTCACCCCGGTCACGAGCCCGGTTGGCCCCGCGGGCGGTGTGGTGCGCGCCAAACTGACGCGCAGGGCCGAGTTACCCAACGTCAACATCGATCATGGCCCCATGCTGCCCGGCGTCGTTGGGTCGGGGGCGTTGTGGGTGCACGCCTGCCAGGAGATCGACAACCATCACTCGGTGCGCGAATGGTTGCTGGTCGAAGGAGAGCCTGGCGTCGGCAAGCACACGGTAATCAAGGGCGTGCACGCGCGGTCGTGCCCGACCGAGCCCTACATCATGATCGATTTCGCCGCGCAGAACAACAACGACGGCGAGTGGTCGCGGCGGCTCCGCCAAAGCTTGATGGACGGCGACGGCACCCTCGTACTGCGCCACATCGACGCGCTGCCAACCGAGTACCGGCCGGTGCTCGCCAGAGAGCTGTCCGCGGCGAGCGCGGGAGCGACACCCTGGGTGGTCGCGACCTCGAGCTCGTCGCGCGAACACATCGGGCAGGACCTGCTCCGGCACTTCCCCACCTCGGTGACGGTGCCACCGCTACGCCACCACATCGACGACCTCAACGAGCTGGTGCCGTTCCTGCTGCTGCAGCTGAGCAAGGACACCTGGCTGATGTGCGCGCGTAGCACCGTCCAGTTGCTCATGCGCTCGAGCTGGCCCGGCAATGTCGCACAGCTGCGGAAGGTGCTGCGCAAGGTCATGCTGCACCGCCGATCGGGCACGGTGCAGCCGGACGACCTCCCGCCGGAATGCCGCTCGGTGGCCAGGCGCGTGCTGACACCGCTGGAGTCGATGGAGCGAGACGCGATCGTGCAGGCGCTGCTCGATGCCGAAGGGAACAAGACGACGGCCGCGCGCGCCCTGGGGGTCTCACGCGCGACCATCTACCGAAAGATTCGGGAGTACGGCATCGACGTACCGGCATGAAGCCACGTCTCATACCGGCACGGCGCGTTCGATGGTCCGCGTCGCTCGCCGGAGCCCGCGTCTCACACTGAGACCTCCGCACGGCGGATCGCGCGGTTTCCTGTACGCAGGCAGCCAAAACGATCCGGCGCCACAGGAGGTGGTGAGCATGCCACAACGAAAAAGCATCGTCGTGACGTCACCAAGAGCACGCGCGATACTGGCCGCGGTGGCCGATGGCCGCGCGGAAGTGTCGGACAGTTGCGAACCCGACATGTTCATCGATGGGCTCGCCTGCTGTGATCAAACACTCGCGCATGCCCTCGCGCACGCGGGCCTGATACGACCCATTGGGCCAGCGATGCCGTCCGGGCGCCACGTCGTCGCGCTCACCGCGCGTGGTGTCGAATCGCTGGCGTGGTCGTTCGGCGACGCGACGCGTTCCGCGAGCACGGCGGATTCTTCTCCCGGGTTCGCACGCTCCCGTGACACGGTGCGTCCGCGACAGGAGGCGAGCTAAGGGATGCTCGACCTGGAGGAACGCGACGGCGTCGCCGTTATTCATCTGCACGGCGCTGACCACAACCGGCTCGACACCGCATTGCTGCGGCGGTTGGCGGCGGCGATGGGGTTCGTCGGTCCGACACGTCCGGTGGTGCTGACCGGGCATCGGCGGACGTTCGCGATCGGTGCGGAAGTGGCGGGCACACCCGAGCTACTGGCTGCCCAGGACGATGCGTTGCGCGCGGTCGCCGAGCATCAGGCGCCAGTCGTGACCGCGCTCAACGGCGACGCGCTCGACACCGGTTTCGCCCTCGCCGCGGCGGCCGATGTCCGACTGATGGAACGCGGGCTGATCGGCACCGTCGCCTCGCCACGAGGCGATGCTCCGCTGTCGGCGGTAGGGCGGGAACTGGTGCGCACGGCGTTCGCACGGTGCGGTGTACCGATGCCGTCCGGCGCGCTGGCTTTCACGGCGGCGGAAGCCGAGACCGCTGGGTTCGTCCAACGGCCGGTGCGTCTGACATGCCTGCTCGACGAAGCAGTGCAGCATGCGAGGAACGGAATGCGCCTCCCGCAGCGGGTGTAGTCCTACCGGGACGCCGCTACTCCGAGTACGACGCTTCCCGCTCCGGGACCGCGACGTCACCGCGCGCGGCATCACACGCAACCTGATCATCTAGCGACGGTGGCGTCACCGAAACCTCTCCTGGCACACGGGAACCAGTGAGCAGGCCGACGACCTCACCGTCGTAACAGGTGAACTCGAGCAGGATCACGCCTGGCTCGAGGTTGACCATCCGTCGCATCCTGCTCAGCCCGAGCAGCACCGTCGAGTCGTGCTGGGGACAGTAGACGGGAAACATGACACCACTGTCGCCGGTAGTGCTGACGATTCCCTGACGGTGCGAAGCTAGGAGCGGTCCAGTATTCGATCGACCGCGCCCGCCACATCACCCAGCTCGCCGGCCAGCGACTTACCCCTCAGTTCCGCCCGCTCGACCACCTCGGGGGTGAGCCGATCCCGCACGACGACCTCAGCCTTGTCGATCTCGGGGATCTCGCCTCGCGGTCGTGGTGTGCCCGACTCGGCACGCAACGCTCGAGCGGTGCCGAGCAGCACCGCGGCTCGTTCCGACGGGGCGAGGGCGACGGCCAGCCCCTCCAGCGCGAGGGCCACCGCCCTACGGTCGCCGCTGGCGATCGCGGCGTCCAATGCCGTCCGCTGCCGGCGCGCCGCATCCTGAACATTCCCCGCGACGCTGGCGGTCAGCCCGATCATCGCGCTGGTGAACGCGATACCGGAGACCGAGCCGATCTGGCGGTAATGCCGCAGGGCGGCCTCGTGTCGAATCCGCGCCTGGTGTGGCTTACCCGCCCGTCGCAGCACCAGACCGAGCCCGTTGTCGGCGTAGGCGACGGTGCTGGCGATACCCAGCTGCCTGGCGAGATCGCGGGCATGCAGCAGCAGGCGCTCCGCCGCGTCGAGGTCAGCGGTCAACGCGCACAGGTTGCCGATACGGACGAGCTGGTACGCATGCACATCACGCAACCCCAGCCGCTCGGCCAGCTCGATCACCCGTTCCCGAGCACGCCGCGACGACGAGTAGTCGCCCGCCATCTCATCCAATCCGGCGAGCAGATCCAACGACTGCGCCTGCCCCCACAGGTCCGCGGAGTCGACGAAGCCAGCGTGGGACGCCTCCGCGTAGTGACGCGCCTCAGGTACGCGGCCGTGCAGCGTGGCCTCAACACCCGCGGTGAACCGGGCCGCCGCCGTGTACCACTGATCGTCTTCACGTTCGGCGACGTCCTCGATCCGTTCCCGGAACCGCCTGGCACGGTTCGGGTCGCCGCGCTGGTACAGCCGGTCGGCGACAAGGATGGCGACAAGCAGCAAGCCGGTGTCCCACTGTCGCGATGGGATCTTGTCGAGCGCCAGGATGCACTCCTCTATGGCCTCCTCCGCATCGCCACCGGTGAAGCCGAGCGCTCCCGCCCATGCCCGCGCCGTCCAGATCCGCGGCATGTCGTCACTCGCCGTGATTCGGCTCAGCAAATCGGACAGGACAGCGCGGCCCTCGTTGCGCCTGCCACTGAGCCACCAGTACCAGCCCATCGCGGTCGCCGCGCGCAACGCGCTCTCAACCCGCCCCGCCGACAGGAAGGTGCGGATCGCCGTCAGCACATCGGGGTGGTTCGCGCCGAGCAGCGCGAAAGCCTCCGGCTGGTTAGGCCCGCGGAGCAGCGGGTCGGTGCGTTCCGCCAACCGCAGGAAATACTCCGCGTGCGCGAGCACGATGGCATCGCGGTCCGGATGGCTCGCGAGCGTGCGTGCCGCGTAGTCACGAATGGCTTCCAGCAGCCGGTACGGCGCCAGCGGGCTCGCGGGGTCGTAGTTGACCAGCGAGCGCTCCACCAGCCGTGCCATCGTGGTGGCCACTTCCTCATGCGGCACCGACGCGTCGGCCAGCGCGTACGCCGCGTCAAGCCCCCACCTGCCCTCGATGGTCGAGACCCTGGTCAGCAGGTCGGTCTCGGCGGGATCGAGCAGCCCCCAGCTGCGGTCGATGGTGTCGTTGAGCGTGCAGTCGTTGCCGTTTTGCAGCAGATGCCGATCGTCGCGGAGGTGGTCGGCCACGTCGTTGAGGGTCATGCCGCGCAGCAGACCCGCGGCGACCTCCATCGCGAGTGGAATGCCTTCGGTGCGGCGCACGATCGCGGTGACCCGGTCCAGGTCGGAATCGGAGAGTGACTCGGCGCTCAACCGCGCCCGCGCGCAGAACAACGCGACCGCTTCCGACGCGAGGCAGGCATCCCGCCCAGCGCCCTCGGGTGGCACCGGCAGCGGGTCAAGACGCAGCACGACCTCTTCCGGCAAGCCGAGCAGCACCCGCGTCGTAGTCACCAGCCGCAAACCGGGGCACCGCACGAGTAGCTTACGTGCCAGCGTGGCGACGTCGGCGGTGATGTGTTCGCAGTTGTCGAGCACGAGCACCGCGTCCCTGTCTCCGATGCCGGCACACATCCGATCAAGCGGATCCCGGTGGCGGTCCGAGACAACTCGCTCGTCGGCACCGAGGCTGGCGCCATCGCGGTCCCGGACCGTCCGCAACACCGTGTCGGCAACCTCGGTTAGACGATCGGTCGCACAGTCGTGTTCGGCGACGCCGCGCAAATCCGCGAACCACACGCCGTCCGCGGGCGGCATCATCGAACTGAGCGTGTTCACGACGAGACGGGTCTTCCCGATCCCGCCGGGACCGGTCACCGTGATCAGCCGCTCCCGCTCGATCAGCTCGCACAGTCGCTCCCGGTCCCGGTGTCTGCCGATGAAGCTGGTCGATTCCGCGGGAAGCCGGACCGGAGCGCCCCCTGTGGAGCCGGCGGCCATCGGGCGCTGCGTGAGCACGTCCGCGTGCGCGGTGCGCAACTCAGCACCTGGATCGACGCCAAGTTCGCCCGCTAGCAGCTCGCGACCCTCGGTGTACACCGTCAGAGCCTCGGCTTGTCTGCCCTGCCTGGCCAATGCCCGCATCGCCAGGGCACGCAACGACTCCCGAAGTGGATGTTCGGCGAGGATGCGTAGCAGTCTGTCCGGCATGTCGCGGCTGCCGCCCACCGACAGCCAGGTGGTGGCGTGGAACTCGACAGCGGTGAGATAACGGGCGGTGAGATGCTCGGCTGCCACCGCGGCGTACGGGTAGTCCCGCAGCTCCGGCAGTGGCTCGCCCCGCCACAGCGCCAGCGCCTCGTCGAGCAGTCCGTACGCGCGGGCGAGCCGGTCGCCATCGATGTCACGGCGCGCCTCGGCAATCAGGTTCTCGAACCGAACCGCATCGACCGCATCATCGGGCACGGCAAGCCGGTAACCACCCTCATCGGCGCGCAGCAGCGCACGGCCGCGTTCCGGATCGCCGGGAGCGAGCGCGCTCCGCAAGCTCGACACCTTGGCCTGCAGCGCGTTGCGCGCCTTGCTCGGCGCGTCCTCACCCCACAGCGCGTCGATGATCCGGTCAGCGGGCACCGGGTACCCGTGGTGAACCAGCAGATAGCCGAGTAATGCGCGTTGCTTGGCTCCTGGAATCGAAATCCGGACATCGCCGTCCCAGACCGCGAGCTGACCGAGGATCTGGAACCGCATACCGGTCACATTACGACTGACCACCGACGCTTAGCACCTTGTTTTTCGGTCCGAGCCACGCTCGCCGTGCAGTTCGCGCAGGTAACGGTCCAGAGTGCGCTGGTAGTTCACACCCATCCCGCGCGCGGCCGCCAGCCCAGTCACCAGATCTCCGCGCAGCGTCCGGTCAGCGAATGGCCGGGACCGCCGGGGCCACATCGCCCGACCGAGAGCCACAGCCATACCACCGATCACCAGCACGAACATCAACCACGTCGTCATCACGTCCACCGCTCTCGCCTCCTCACCAACAACGCTGCCAGGCGGCGCTGATGATTCGCTGACGACGGGCGAAACAGCAGCTGACATGCAGTGCGGGGACTACCGAGTGTCAGCTCCTGGTGGCGACTCTTCAGCCGAGCCCGTGTCGGTCTCGGGACGCACGGGCAGAGCTGAGCTAGCAGCGGGTGACTCGGCGTCAGGTGACGCCGCGGCGTCGGCAGCGGCTGTTTTGCGACGCCTGCGGAAGATCCAAGCCGCGACGATGCCCGCGAGGAAACCCGTCAAGTGGGCCCACCAGGCGACACGCGCTTCAGTGGGCACCACACCAGAAAAGATGTGGTAGCCAAACGCGACGCCGACGCCGAGTGAGATGACGATATCGACAGGCCGCCGTTCAACGAGCCCCCGCGCGACGAGATAACCCAGCAAGCCGAAGACAATTCCGCTGGCACCGACCGAGACAGTGCCCTGCGGCGCGAAGACCCAGGCCACGAATCCGCCGAGCAGGACGACGACGAGCACCACCCCGAGAAAACGCCAGATGCCGTACAACCCGGCGATCAGGCCGAGGGTGAACAGCGCACTACCGTTGGCTACGAGATGCTCGGCATTGGCGTGCAAGAGCGGAGCGGTGACGATGCCGAGAAGATGCTCGGGGTCGCGGCCAACGATGCCGAACTCGAAGTTCCACCGCCGGTCCCCCAGCGCGTTGGCCACGTCCACCGCCCACAGCACGACGAGCACGAGCAGCATCGTGGTCGCGGACTTGCCGAGCGGTGACCGCAACGACCCGATGTCCCGGTCATGCGGGACCTGTGTGCCCTCCCGCACTACCTTCTCGGACGCGGGTGAACCCGGCAGAGGCGACGAACCGACCGAACGCATAGCTCGCGACCATACCTGTGCACGCACACCGCGGCGACTCCCGCCAAGCCCGCAATAGGCTAGTGGGAGGCAACGCGCGCCGAGACAGCTTTCCAGGCTCGGCGAAGCCCACGGTTTGAGAAGCCAGGTTGGTGCACCTCGTGGGGGCGCTTTCGAGGCCGTCGCCGGAGACGCGGCGCTTGCTAGCGATGGCGGAAGAGTGGCGGAAGAGTGGCGGAGCGACCTCGGTGCCCGACAGTGAGAACTAGATAGCGCGGGTTTGAATGGGCGAGGCATGGTGGGAGGCACTGAGGCCCTTGCACACCCGGCACGCCCCACTAGACGGTTGCTCGACATGGCCAGCTCCTGGCCAGACAGCTTGCCGGACCAGGCGCAATCGGGAGGTCGCGCAACGCCCTGCAAACTCGCCCGCCAGCTCCGAACTACTGACGTTGACCAGCTCGTAGCGATCTACCAGTCCGGTGCATCCATCCGTAAATTAGCGAAACAATTCGGCCTCCACACCCAGACCGTCAGCCGACACCTCCGGTCCCGTGGCATCGACACCAACCCGGCTGCCATGACAGCTGCCAAGTTGCAGACAGCAGCTCTACTTTACAAACAAGGCTGGTCACTCCGACAGCTTGCTGCCAAGTACGACGCCGACGACGAGACAATACGCCGGCTCCTGCGACAGCAAGGTGCGACTATGCGAGCGCCAGGCACTACAATCTGTGACAACGTGTCACGGGTGTGACATAGCGGCACCGCCTGTGCCATTCGCCGTCGCATATGCGGTCGGTAAACGTCGCTCGCCGCCAAGCTTGATCACCGTGTTCTCGACGTCAACTCTTCGATGCGCGTCAGTTGCGACCAGACGAGATCGACAAGCTAGTGGCAGAGTACCTGGCGGGGGCGACAGTGTATGTCCTGGCCGAACGTTATGGCATCCACCGAGCAACCGTTGGTCAGCACCTAGCCGCTCGGGACATCGACACTCAGCCACCAGGATTGCATCCGGATGATGTACCGACGACCGTCGAGCTGTATCAGGCTGGGTGGTCACTGGCCCGGATCGCTACGAAGTTCCATACCAGCGACATGACGGTGCGGGCACGGCTGCTGGAGGCGGGCGTGGTGATGCGGAGTCCACATAAGCGGGTTCGACTCTAATTAGCGTCCGCGCGTCGACGACACGCCGACCGTGGGAGCGTACCGAAACATACGAACCACCGGAAAGTCGTTAACAGATTGCCAGCGGCCCGGCACGGTCTGTAACACATGCGCGCCTAGGCTCGACATGCCAAGCGCAACGTCCTTTCGCACCTGGAGGTCACATGTCACACGACCCCTCGCCGCTCGCAAAGCTACCGGACATCAGTGAGGTTGTCCCTTTTGGTGCCCGCGAAGAAGACCAGCGATGTTTCGATGAGATTCGCGCGGTACTCCAGAAGTACGATGCGCTGCAGCGATTCGGAGTCACGTTACTTCATGAACACTTCGACATTGGAGACGATGAAGTTCTCGTGGAATCCGTCGACGTTGTCAACAGAGTACTCTCATCTACGCCCGGCAAGCCAAATCGCCGACCGGGGGTTATCGAAACGTCCTGGCGTCTTGACGATCCGGTAGGTCGGCAGCGCTGTGAGACCTTGTGCATCCGGGACCGCGACATCGACGGAAATGAGTATCACCGTCAGCAACACTATATGACCGGATAGCTTGTCAAGTGCGGACCGACTCGGGTCGCATAGTCGAGGCCCGAGTCTCAGCCCACCTACTTGAACTCCGTGCCAAAACGGCGTTCGACGGCATCGACGACGTGCCGCGCGTACCCCCAAGTTGGCGCCTCTTCGCCCTGACCTTTGGCAAATACAACTGGGTCACCGACGCGGGGAATCTTCAACGAATGGCCCATTGGTTGAGCTTGTTGATTGCTAAATGTCGGTATGGCGAGATCGGTACCATAAACAATGCTCCGTCCGTCCGAAAAGCGGAACTGGACCCGACTGCCGCCGCGATATACAATCTCGCCAACTCCAGTGCCTGAATTAAAACTCGCCACGATCCCCAGATGCATGCTTCTATTGTATTCTTGGCAAAATACTTAATCAAGGCGAACTGGGGCCAGAGTTCGTTAATGCTTCCTGAACCCATTGCGCAAGATCGCCTCTTCGCTCATAACCTTAGGTCGAGTGAAAACGAAATCGACTGGAGCGATACCAAGATGCGCTCCCCGTCATCCTCGCACGTCACGGGGCGTCAATCGTCACCGCCAGTGCCGCTGAGATCGGCGCACCCCGGCGACTGAAGATGTAGTTCAAGCCGCCATCGGTCGGGCTGTCGGCAATGTAGCCAGCCTCGCACTCCAATAGTAGATCGACGACAAAGTGCTCCAGCCGCCAGCCTGCCCGATGCTGCACCTCCGTAAAGGGCTCGGCAAGGCTGTACGCCAGCTCATCGTAAGCCGGGCTATGCCCTTCGGACTCACTGTTCAATGCAGTGCGCAGCGCCCGAGCCGGGACCACCCGGCAGCCAACCTCACAATTCCCACCGACTCCGGCGACACCCGTCACGGGATACGTCACGTTGTGCGGTATCTTCCACGGGTGGTACAGCAGGTAGTAGACCGGGATTCCGTTCCGTCGCTCATACTGCGCTATCGCCTGGTACTGCGGGACACCGGTCATCAGCGCCTTGTAGCGCGACTGTGGTGTGAAGCTGAAGGTGCGTGGTGCCGTGACGGCCGCCCACTCAGCGTCCGGCCGGAGCAGCCGCCCGAAGCCGATCACGTAGTCCACAGGGTTGTCTTCGTCCCATTCCAACTCATCAGGGTAGAGACGCTTCGACTGCAGGAGGGCAACCTTGGAACGGATGAGCTTGCCGCCCTGCCGGAACAGCACCAGGAATCCGATATCGGCGATTTCCCATCGCCGCGGCATGTCTGGCCACTCCGCGAAATGACGTCCACCACCGAGGAAGTGCGTGCTTACCTCCACCGTCCACCCCGAGGGGAATCGGACCGGGGCCGCCATCGTTGCAAAGTGCTCGATAAACGCCATGTCGAGGGACGTTTCGTGTGTCGTCGGCACGCGCGTCAGGACGGATGCGACCCGCTCGTTGCATGACAGGAAGGTTCCGCGCAGCCACGCTTGCACATCCGCTGGAAACGGGATCGGTGGTGCCACTCATCCTCCGTTTACGACTCAACCTCGTCGACGATCTCGCAGGAGATGCCAACCAGGGCCACTGCTCATCGGCTGGTCGCCGAACCGATCGGCATCAGCTTCCGGAGGCCTTCGGCGGAATCACCAAACGCTCCCCTTGCGATCATGTAGCCGATGACGAAGTCCGCATCGAGTGATGGCTTGAGATGGATCAGCTCCTGCAAGATCCGTCGGGCGTCACGTTTGCCGGGCCGGTCATACCACCCGTTGTTACCGGCCCACTTGAGTGCGTCGAGCGCCTCACGAATGGGGACAGCCAGCGGCTCGGGGCGTTCACCCGTCACCAGGTCGACGGCGTCCGTGGCCGTCGCCCAACCGCGGAGACCGAGCTGCCCACCTTCAATCGCGCACAATGAACGGCCATTGGCGCGCTTGTGAGCCAGTTCGAGCAGCTTGGCATCGGGCACATCAACGAGCACGGGGCCACGGCTGTACCGGGCGCGGCCGGGCGACTTCCGGGTGATGTGGCCGTGATTGGCAGCAAACCGTTCGAGGCTGGACGTGGCTGCGTCTCGAAGGTGGTGGGTCACCAAGACCCCGCGGACGCCCTGCTCACAGCAGAGGCGCTCGGCATGCGCCGTTGCCACGATCGTCGGGTCCTCGCCATCGGACTGGCCCGTGAGCGGCAGCCATGTCGCTTCGTACGCTGAAATCATCGAATGCTCCCATCTTGCAACCCACACCCGGCTCAAGGCTGGCACAGAGCCACGACAAATCGCCGCAACGCGGCCGATACGAACGGTCACATGTTGGCGCTTCGTGACGGCGGTTCGCTTTGCGCCACAGGCACCGAAACGAGGTAGATCAGGGCCAGGCCGGGATCGATGCCTACTTGATCGGTACAACCGTTCGTCCTCACTTCGAGTCGAACCGACTCGAAGTGAGCACGGTGAGACAGTGGTTCCGACAAGAGGCGAACCATGTTCGTCGAACACGAACTGCCAGCCAGAGCCAGCTGGAGCGAGCCGTGCTGGCCAGGAGCAGATAACCGCAACTACTGCTTGGGTACCGTTCACCGTTCCTTCATGACCGTTCGGCGCACCAATCTCGCCATTGAGCTACAGTTCTGTAACTTGAACTATAGGAACGCGGTCAGGCATGGTCCTGCGACACTCGACATATCGGGGGTTAGTCGCACCGGCCCAGCAAGTGTGGCATGAAATCCTGAACGTTGAGCCGTTACCGCAGATCAATAGAATAAAATTTCGACCTGCGGCAAGATATTTACAAAACAGCCTGAGGTCTTATGTCCATTATCGAAGATGAAGTCGTCAAAAAATACACCGAAGCACTGCAACAGAACGAGGAGGTTCCCACTGAACTCGCGAGAGCAGTAGCTGAGGAGTTAACCACCGAAAAAGGTCCCAACTCTGAACGCCTCGCCAAACTAGTTGCTGTGGCAAGCGGGAGCGAGTCGGCATGATCCAGATCCTTGAGTTGCACATCGAGGAGTTCAGAGGTATCCGGAAACTCGACCTCAATCTCGATGGGAATCATTTCGCCATCCATGGACCAAATGGTTCGGGCAAGAGTGGCGTAGTTGACGCCATTGGATTCGCCCTAACCGGTACAATTGCCAGGTTAACCGGAGCTGGCACCGGCGCCGTCTCAATGCAGCGGCACGGCCCCCACGTACACAAGCGTGATGATCCCGCAGCCGCCAAAGTAACCCTCAAGTTTAAGGACACCACAACCGGTAAAACCGGCACCATCACACGAGCTATAAAGAATGCTGGAAACTACATTCTGGAACCAAACACACCACAGTTGCGCAGCGTGATTGAAAGCGTAGCCCAGCATCCAGAATTGACGCTATCCAGACGTGAAATTATCAAGTTTATCCTCACCGAGCCTGGGAAGCGTGCCGACGAGGTCCAAGCACTCCTGCAACTTGATGCCCTCGATAGCCAACGGAAGGCCCTTCGATCTGCCGTAACAAGGGTAGCGAAGGAAAAGTCAACGGCGAACAACGCTCTAGAAAATGCACAATCGAGCTTCATGCGGCACTTCGACATTCCGGAATTCGTACCGGCTGAGATACTCAGTCAGGTTAACGAGCGCCGAGCCCTATTAGGCCTGTCCCCGTTCACCGAGTTATCGAGCGGCATGAACTTCAAGGAGGGTATCGACCAAAACCCTCAAGAGGTGCCCTTCAACAAGGCATCAGCAAGCAGCGATATCGACGCACTACGCTCCTGGCTCTCCAACCCGGGCCCGAGGGACGAATCTCTCTGTAAACTCCAGCGCATACTCAATGAACTTGGCGACAACGTTACGGTTCTCGACTCGCTACAGCATCGCAGCTTTGTTGAATCGGGACTTGAACTTGTAGCTGAGGATGGACGATGTCCACTCTGTGATACAGCATGGGACACGCCGGAAAGTCTCCGGGAGCATCTTGCCGAAAAGATTCACCTCTCCGACGTTGCAAAGCAGCTTGAACGGAATATCACAGATGCCGCTGCCCAGCTGATACAACATCTGCGGACTGGCCAAGCAGTGACAAAGTCTGTTCGCAATCTCGCAACGACCTGGGGTACACCCCAGATGCAAACCGTCTTTGAAGCTTGGCACGACGACCTAAAGGAACTCGAAAATAAACTCACAACTGTTTCTAGCATACTCGCGACGCGGGATCAGCTTAACGACAATCCGCTCGCAGTGCCAGCAAATCTCATGACCGAACTCAATCAGCTCGCTGAATCATTGGCCGCCCGACCGGACACGAGCGCAAAGCGTGCGGCCAGAGACTGGCTGATCATCGCAGCTGAACGATGGACACAACATCGTCAAGCAAATGCAAGTTGTGATAAGGCAGTCAAGGCACACAAGTTAGCCCAAACGCTATACGACACGTACTGCACGATCGCCGACGAGGCACTGACCAACCTATATAACGAAGTAGAGAAGCGGTTTAGCCACTTCTATCAGCGGATAAACGCTGACGACGAGTCGGCATTTAAGGCTGAGTTGGAGCCAAGCGCCGGTAAGCTCGATTTGAATGTCGATTTCTACGGGCTCGGAATGTTCCCTCCTGGGGCGTACCACAGTGAAGGCCATCAGGATGGCATGGGCGTCTGCTTGTACCTCGCTCTGGTCGAGAAGCTCATGGGAAAAGATTTCCGGTTTGCGGTGCTGGATGACGTGGTCATGTCTGTTGACAGCAACCATCGCAAGGAATTCTGCAAGCTACTCAAGACGGAGTTCCCCGGAGTCCAGTTCATAATCACTACGCACGACCCTGTGTGGGCGAAACAAATGCAGTCCTCACACCTGATAACCAAACAGTCCCAGATTCGCTTCCACGGCTGGAATGTCGATACGGGCCCATCGTGTGAACGCGGGATTGACTTCTGGGACAAAATCGCATCTGACCTTGCAAACGATGACGTAGAAGCCGCTGCTCATAAATTACGTCGGGGTCTTGAAGCTGAGTTGCCAGAGTTGGCAGAAGAGCTTCGTGCGCGCGTCGCGTACAAGGGAGATGCAAGGTACGACCTCGGCGAGTTCCAAAGCGCGATCAAAGGTCGGCACGGCGATTGGCTGAAGAAAGCAGCTGCGGCGGCGGACTCGTGGGGAAACAGCGATGCCCAGCAGAAGATTAAGGAATTGAGGAAGGCACATTCGAACGCAATGCTCATGCAAGAAAAAGAGTCATGGGCAGTGAACGCACTCGTGCACTATAACGAGTGGGCAACGATGAGCAAATCGGACTTCAGGCCCGTCGTAGAGGCGTGGAAGCAATTTCTGTGCCTATTCAGGTGCGGAAACGAAGAATGTGGTTCGTGGATTGGAGTGAGCGGCACGCCTGGCCACGAGGACTCTCTGCGCTGCAGGTGCGGTGCCTACAACTTCAACCTGCTTGCGAAGTAGCCGCCTGGAAGCGTCTACGGGGCCGGGTTCGTCGCTTCCACCGACGGCCTGCTGGAGCTGTGCCTTCTGCCAGGCTACTCACCCAAGCCCTGCTGACTTCTTTAGTAAGCTAGTCGCTCGATCCGCTCAAAGATGTCCGCGTCCGTCTCCTGCTGCCACTCCGGCAGCGCGTCCCAGTCCGCCACGTAAGCAGGCTTGGGGTCCTCGAAGTGCTTGTAGATCTGCCCAATCCAGCACAGCGCCACGAAACGACCTTTCTGCTCGCGGGTCAACTTGGCCGTCTTGCCGCCGGTCACTTCGATGAACGCCCGCACCTGCTCGTAGACAGCCGCGGCGCTCTCACGCTCCCAATCCGGCGTTTGGTCCCACGGCGTGATGTAGCTGGGCTTGGGTTCGCCGAGGTAATGGCGCTTGACGCCTTCGATCCAGGCTTCGCGGAAGATGCGGCCGGGCTCATTCGACACCGTGCTTACTCCTTGTTCGGGTTGGTGGCGGACATGGTGGTCAGGCTGGTTATCTGCCGGTCGAGCGTGCGGACGTGACGATCCGCGAGGAACGGCTTGAGCTGTGGCTTCAAGGTCTTGAGCTTTCGGCCGAGATAGCCGACCGAGTTGGTCTGTCTAGCGACATCGAGCGCGGCATCGGCATACATCACCAGCTGTTCGGAATCCCCGCGCTGGGCGCCGACCATGGCCAGGTCGGCCAGCACGCTTCCACGCCGGCGGGTGGACGTCGTTCTGCTGAGCGCCTGCACCAGCGCCGGTTCGGCCAGCTCCGGGCGACCCAGTTCGACGAAGCAGCTACCTCGTTCCTCTGCCAGCCGGGAACCTTCGAAGCGCAGCCAACCATCGGTATGCACGGTGCCCTTGAGCTGTGTGACCTGCTCCGCTGTCTCCAATGCGCGTTGGCAAGCTGAGAGCTGCCCGAGTCCGGCAAAGGTCTGTGCCTGCACCGCCGCCACCCAGTACCGCGTCGACAAGCCGCTGTCGCCCTTTTGCGCAAGCGTGGCCGCGCCCGACAACAACGGTGCCGCTCGGTCGAACTGGCGCTCGTACACGCCTATGTAGGCCTGGCGGGTCATGGCGCAGGCCCAGAGGTCGTAGGCGGCGGCTTCCTTGCTGGTGTTCGCGGCGAGCGAGTAACAGTTCGCGGCGTCGGTGTACCGGTCGCTGTCGAAGAAGATTTCCCCACAGAGCTGGAACAGATCGGCGGCCAGCTCGCACAAGCGACGGCGGACAGCGGAAGTATGGGTCTGCTGCAAGCTGGTCGTCAGCACCTCGAGCTGCTGGCGCACCATCGGCAGCGCCAGGCGCTTGGCCTTGGCGTCCGCGAACACCTGCCAAAGCCGGGCATTGAGCCGAGCGTATTCGTCCAAGGTGCACGTATCGACGTGACGTGGTCGGGTGGCGGCGTGACCGAGCCGGTCGACGTCGAGCGCCTCGTCGGTGACTGGCAGGGCGAGCAGTGTGTTCGCCAAGCTGAGTAGTCGGAGGACGTCGCGGCGGTTCACGTCATCCTCCAGCGACTCGCCAGCCGCTGCCGCCAGGGCGGGCTGCTGGCTGGTGGTCGCAGGCTCGGCACGCGCTGCTGGGCGGCCCGGCAGCTTGAACCACAGCAGCTCTGGTGGAATGCGCAGGACACGCGCCCACTGTATGAGCTTGGCAAGGTCCTGTACGGCAGGGCCGTTTTCGATCCGGCTGAGCTGGGTCTGGGTGAGGCCGACCCAGCTTGCCACCACGCCCTGCGGGATGGGCTGGCCGTGCCACGGATGCAGCCGGTAGGCCTGGATGACCCGGCCGATGTGCCAGGCGGCCAAGGCGTCTTGCATCTGGTCGGTTTGCCAGAATTCGGGCGGCACCGACGGGGCGCTGACCAGCACATTTCGGGCTTGCCGCGTGCAGGCGCCGCAGAGTCGGTCCGGGTTGTCACGAGCCAGGCGGGCGCCACAACGGCAGTAACGAACAGGCGGACGCGTCCCCACAGGCCAGCCTCACCATCTTCCGACGTCGACGTCGAGCATGAACACCATCACGATACGTGTTCGGGCGCATACGGCATATGCGTTCCATGCATATCGCGCACGCGGCATTCGTCATGATCGCGCCGCCTCACTTGCGCAAACCTTGCTTCCAGGCACCCAGCGCCGGATAGCCAGCCCGGTCGCGCCGCACGCGACCTCCCGCATGGGTCCGCCCCGGCGTGCGTCTTGCTGCGACGGCTGCCCCGGCGCTGGGTGCCACCCACGGAAAGTTGCACCCCCGGATGAGACGGAGACCGAGAGCCAATGCCTACCCAACTCACCACCGAGCGACAGCCCCTCGCCGTACCGCGCGCCTGGTATCGCGGCCGTAATGCCCTTGAGCAAGCGAACACCCCGGAACCGCGGCTGCCGGACCCAGCCCGGCTGTACGGGCTGGTTGTCATGGCGTTCGTCTTCCACGTGCCGGACGAACACGGCGATGCGGTGCTAACCGTCTGCCGGTCGTGCCGGGAACCGTGGCCGTGTGACCAGGTGCGCCTGGCCTTCCGGCTGCGGGAGGCGTTCTAGCCATGACGGCTGAACCAGACACCCGCAGCGCACAGCTCGCCGACGCGTCCCCGGTCGTCTACGGCTATGTGCGCACCACCGATCACAGCCCGTCGCTCGCCGCCGCGCATGAAGCCGACCTCGTCGCCTGGTGTGAACACGACGGTTGGCAGCTTGGTGCGGTCTTCCGCGACCTCGGCGTAGCCCCGGACGCGCTCATCCGACCTGGCTTCACAGCCGCCCTCGCCGCCCTCCATCTGCCCGACAACGGCACCTTGCTCGTGCTGGACCGTAGCCACCTCTCGACGGTGAACACCGTGGCCACGCGGCTGCGCTCCGAACTGCACCGCACCGGCGCGACGCTGTTCATCAAGAACGAGGCGGCACCGGCTGCGTGTCGCCGGACGGCTGCGGACAGCGCCGACGACGACCGCGACGACTCCGCCTGGGCGTCGTAGATGTCGGCAGACGAGTCGCCCGTCCTGGAGCCGGACACCAAGGCGCTGCTCTCCGCGCTGGCGGCCATCAACGGCAAGGTGCCGGACGTGGCGCTGGCGCTGCTGGAAGGCCGCATGAGCCCGCAGCGGCAGCGCGAGTTCGCCGACCTGCTGACGGAGCTGGCCGAGCTACTGCGCACCCACGCAGGCGGACTGATGATCCCTGGCAAGCCGACCGAGCCTGCCGACGGGTCAGCCGACACCGGAATCGACCCGTCACCACCGCCATGAGGGACGCCGCTCCCACCATGCCGACCAGCAGAAACGGAAACCGCATGCAAGCAACAGAACAGCATCGGTCGCGCCGAATCGGTGGACATCACACCTGTACCACCTGCGATACGGCGTGGCCCTGCACCAGTGCAGCAGCCGCGTTGGACGCCGTCCGCACACACAGCCGCGACCGCGACCGCACCACACGTAACGAAGCCATCCGCCACGCCGTCGCCCTCGGCCTGCCGCTCGACGACATCGGCTACGCGGCAGGCGTGACCCGGGAACGCATTCGCCAGATCGGAAAGCATCGGCCGTGACCCGCCAGCCCACTACGAAATCCCCGACCCACCGACACATATCCAGAAAGGCCAGTCATGACCACCGCCCCGACGCCGGAACTAATCCGCTCCCGCACTGAGATCATGGGCATTCCCTGGATCGGCCCGGACTTCGATCCGCTGCTGCTCAACCCGACGCGGCTGCTGCTCATGGCCGAGCTCGTCACCGACTGCTACTACCGCTTCGGCTGGCTGTGCGAGATGGTCGGTGCTCAACCCTCCGCGATGTCGCGCCAAGTCACCCGGCTACGCAAAGCCGGCTACGTACACACCACCCGGGGTGCCTACCAGTGCATGTGGGTCCAGCGCACGCCGTTCGGGCACGCCCGGTTTGAGGACCACGTCACCAGCTTGCTGAAGGTCATCGAGCAGGGCCGCGACGCCGGTGCGGCAGTCCCGCCCGGCAGCATCTGCGTGCCCCACAAGCCCGCGCCCGAGTACGACAGCATCGCTCCGGCTTGAGCGCCACTCGCCTCGCACCAGCCACCGTCCCGGTGCCACGCGGCCGTGCTGCGAGAGCACCGTGCCCGCTGCACAGCGCCACGACATTCCTGGGGAATCTGCGACACCACATCGACAACACCACCGTGAGCCATGAACGCTGCCCTGGTCTATGTGCTGGCGATCCTGGCAGCACCCGTGTTGTGGGCACTCGGGCTCGGGGCGAGCGAACTCGTCCAGCAGCTTCGAGCACGGCGAGCGCAGCGGCGGCCGACAGCGCCCAGGACCACGGTGGCGGAGATTATCCAGCGCATCGACGCCGAGCGGTTCGTCCAGGAGTTCAGGGACGGCGAAGTGCGGTGGGCCGCCGCGCGCGACCAACAGGGTCGGGCAGGCTACTGGCCGACCTGCGACCCAGGACGGCGACTTCGTCACCGACGAACTGCCGAAAACCCTGCCACCGCGTGCAACCGGGAACCAGAGCGGACTGGCACACGGGCGGTACCGACGACTCAGCGAGGGTGATGATGCGACACGATGACGGCTACGACTGGCCCACGGACTTCGAGGTTTACGGCCACCACCTCCGCTCGGCGGAGCCGTATCCCGTGCCGATCCGATGCGGCCTGCTCACGCTGACCGGGGATCCCGACGACTGCGTGATAGCCATTGGCGTCAACGAGGACGAGCCGGTGACCATCACCGCCGCCGCCGCGGCACGGCTGCGCGAAATCCTGGCCAACGTGGCCTCGGAGCACACGGCGCTGACGCGCCGCACCGAGCACAAGCGACTGCACGCGGCGCAGCAGCTCATTGGCGACGCCGCGGTGGTTCTGGCTACGGAACGGTGGCAGGCCATCCTGGCCGCCTTGTCTAGCGACGACCGCACCGAACGCGACCAGGTGCTGCACGACCTCCAAGCGCGGGCACCCGGCACCTCCGGCGCCACGAGCGAGTCGAACGCCGCATCCACGGCACGCACACCTGATGAAAGGACGCCATGACAAACGAGCGCCACAGCCTTCCCACGCCGACACCCGCCCGCGTGACGCCCAGTGACCTCGTCACGCCGACCGCGCTGCGGGTGGCGCGGGCCGGGTATGAGGCTGCTCGCGTACCGACAAACAGGAGCGCGCGGACGGTGCACCGGGCACGGCTGGCAGTCGCAGTGACCGCTGCCGCGCCGTACGTGGCTGGCGAAGCCCTGGCCCGCTGGTCCGTGTTCTTCGACCGCAAACACCAGCAGTTCGAGCGAATGATGGCCGAAGAAGCCGAACAACACGGTGAGACGACGCAGTACCACTGTCGGCATGGAATGGCGATGGGGATGGAGCTGGCGTGCATTCTGACAGGGGGCCATGTGCTGGCGCTGCGACGGACGGCGCGGTGGTTGGGGCAGGGATAGCTTCGTTCAGAACCTCCGAGCTGTAACGGCACGCCCTGAAGCCTCGACGGTAACGGGCATGGGATCGTTCGCCGACCTCCGCCGATGCGCCGCCGCGCACGTGGAGACGTTCATGGACCGCGCGGCAGGTTATGCCTTCCACACCTACGACCAGTTGTACGGCTTCTCCGGTCAGCTGACCCCGTTGGACTGCTTCGCCGCCAACTTGCTCAGCTTGCGGCTCACCCATAACGAGGTAATCCCTCTGTTCCAAGGTGGCAACGGCGCCCCTGCCGCGTTGCGAGCGAGCATGCAGCGCGTGCTTGATGAGACAGATGGTTCAGAGGTGTTCGCTGAGATGCCGTCGATCGATGAGCCACCATTTCGGTTAGTACGTAACGCGAATTGGCACACGGAGGCCGTCGACAACTGGACAGCGGTCACCGTCTCGAAGGTGCTGCATCGACTGCGCCCCCAGCTCGTGCCGGTGTACGACTCGCACGTCCGCGCGTTCTATGGCGTGCCGAGAAACCCGGCACGTTTCTACGCCACGCTGCATGCGGATATGCAGACCAACCGTGCCCTGCTCGCTGACCTCGCTGATGGGCGGCTCACGCCGGATGGTCGCCCTCTGTCGGCGCTACGGGTGCTCGACATCGTCGTATGGCACCACGTGCGGTCCCAGTGCAACGGCGCGCCGCGCTAGCCGTGGTCCTATTCCGGCAATCCACGTCAGCGCCCCGACTGACGACATGATCACGGAGGCGTCACGTCAAACTCAGGCGAAATAGTACAGCGGCCGTCCGGTGCGCTGGTCGTACAGCGTGTCTTTGTGCAACCAGCCGATAGGCTGGCCAGTTGTCGCATCGTAGAACCACTCACGCTGCCGCCACGTCCAGCATGAACCGCCATCCACCAGCCAGAACCACTTATCATCGGTCGTCCACGCATACGGCGTGCCGCCTGCACACCGGTATAACCATCGTGATGCCATAGGCCAAAGGGTAGACAGCCGAACGGACATACTGGCGGCTTCACACGCTCGCTCCCGGAGGGAACACGGTGGACCAGCACATGACGAACCCGCTCCTCGCCGAGCCCTCTGAAGAGCAACGTGTCCTGCTCGAAATGTTGTGGGATGCCTTTGGGAGCATGGGCAGTGGCCCATATACCAGTACGTCGAGGGGAACCTAGGAGCCGCGGGACTCAATGCCCTGGCGATTCTTGGCAGCTTTCCGATAGTTGGGCGCGCTGGGACGCAACCGCGCTACCAAGCCGTGTGGTTCGCGAGCCAAGGCGGCGCTGCTCCGCGCCCGGATAGTCACGTTGCGCTGACCATCGCCGGCCTGCGGCACGTACCCGTGGTGATGAAAGCCGAGGTGGCCGCACTAGATCACCTGCTTGCCGATGACGATGCGCTGTTGCCGCTCCGAACGGCTGCTTGACCATCAATGCTCCTTGTCCATCCGAACGACTCGGCAGACAGTTGGCAGACACCTCTCGGCCTGACTTGCGCCGCTTCGGTGGTGTCCAGGATTCCACGGACTGCTTAATCCGAGTGCAGGCGTGACTAACTAGCCGTCCAGGTCAGCGCGAACAGCGGCAAACAACGCCGCTACGTCGGCGTCCATCCAGTAGACGGAGGGCGCGCCGTCTTCGCCGTCACGCCACTGGGAAGGCAGGTGGCGGTTCATGTTCCAGCAGTATCGCCCCGGCCATGAAAGGACACCGGCAACGCCGCTCGCACCGTTAGGAATGTTCAACTTCTCGGCGATGTAGTTACCGGTGAACTCGGTTCCTGGCGCGTCGATGAGCAGGCTGTAAAACCCCTTAGCGCGCTTGTTCAGCTTGCCCCAGAGCTCCTCAGCGTCCTCGCGGTCTTCGTCTGAACCGGTCCACCTACGACGCTCCTTGGAGGGCTCTGAACCCTCAGGAAGCTTCTGAGTAGTAACCTCAGAGAGGCTGAGAGACCCTCCAAGCCAGAGGCCGAAGAAGTGGTAGAACTCGGCAACCCTGTCGTCTGGAACAGGCACGGTAATGTCAGACACTGCATTTTCCTTCAGATCAGCAAGGCCAGTTTAACCTTGTTCCAGAAGACAGCATGAGGGATTCCAGAAAGCCTGTCAACTCCTTCTCGACTACCTCTAGTAGCCTCAGAGGGTCTGGGCGCCTCCAGACAAGCGTGTGCAGCGGAAGCGGGCCCGTCTGCTCCGTCGCGCGTCAGCGCCGCCGAGAACCCGCTCGTGAGCCCAACCCGGTCACCCCCACTCCCGCAGCAGCACCGTGCCCGCCTGCGACACCACCCCCTTGCCGTTCACCGCAACAACCGACAAACTGCCTACGCAGTCTTGTACGCATCACCGAGAAAGTGCCTTTCCATACGGCGATCTTTGAACCAGAAGCTTGAGGAGCCAAATTCTGGACGGATTGATCACGCCGTGGACGTCGTATAGGCCATTAAGGACGTCCGGAACGGCATGCAACATTCCAAACGCCATCCGCGGGCGATCGAGCAGCATAGCGCCGCCGGGGTCTTACTGCAGCTTCAACACCTGGTTGCGGTGTCTAAGGTTTGATTACGACTGATCTGGTGCCCCCGACGGGACTCGAACCCGCACTTGATCGATTTTAAGTCGACTGCCTCTGCCGATTGGGCTACGGGGGCACCGTCGAGCCTATGCGCTCCGGCGAACGAAGGCACCCGTGGGGCGTTTCGCCGCGTCGTGTCCCACACTCCCGACGGCGTGTTCCCCGCTCACGACGTCGTCAGCACGCAACGTCGTCAGGCAGAGTCGTCCGGCTTCCGTTCCGGCACCTTGCCCGACGCGCGGTGGAACTCCTCGTGCGGCGAGTGAATCTGACCCATGGAGATCACCTCGCGCTTGAACAGACCGCCGAGCAGCCAGTCCATGGTGATGCGCGCCTTGCGGTTGAACGTCGGCATCGCCTTGACGTGGTACATCCGGTGCATGCTCCACGCGGGGAAGCCCTTCAGCTTGATGCCGAGGGTGTCGGCGACGCCCTCATGCAGGCCGAGGCTGGCGACCGCACCCATGTTCTTGTGCTTGTAGTCCTTGACCGGCTTGCCACGCAGCGCGCGAATGATGTTCTTCGCGAGGTGTCGGGCCTGCCGCACCGCGTGCTGCGCGTTGGGCGGGCAGATCGCCGTCGGGTCCTCCTCGGTGACCGAGAGGTCCGGAATCGCGGCGCAGTCGCCAGCGGCCCAGACGTCCGGGTGGTCCAGCACTTGCAGCGCGGGGGTCGCCTGCACCCTGCCGGACTTGTGCAGCGGCAGGTCGGAGTCGGCCAGCACCGGATTCGCCTTGACACCAGCGGTCCAGATGATCGTGTCGGAGTCGAACTCGGTGCCGTCGGAGAGGACGACGTGACCCTTCTCGAACGACTTCGCCAGCGTCGACAAGTACACCTCAATGCCGCGCTTCTCCAGTTGCTCGACGGTGTAGACACCCAGCGTCTCGCGCACCTCGGGCAGGATGCGCGGCGCGGCCTCGACGAGGACCCAGCGCAGGTCCTCCGGCTCGATGTTCGGGTAGTAGCGGCACGCGAACCGCGACATGTCCTCCAGCTCGGCGAGCGCCTCGATACCCGCGAAACCGCCGCCGACAACGGTGAACGTCAGCTTGCGCTTGCGGATCTCGGGGTCGCGGGTGCTCGATGCCTGGTCCATCTGCGACATGACGTGGTTACGCAGGTAGATCGCCTCGCCGATGGTCTTGAAGGCGATGCCCTCCTCGGCGAGACCCGGGATGGGCAGCAGGCGGGCGACGGATCCGAGCGCGCACACGAGGTGGTCGTACGGGACCTCCTCGATGTGCCCATCAGCGGCCTCGACCGTGACGACCTTGCGCTTGTGCTCGATCTTCTGCACCCGCGCGGTGAGCACGTGGCAGCGCTTGAGCGCGCGCCGCAGCGGCACCACGACGTGGCGCGGCTCGATAGCGCCAGCCGCCGCCTCTGGCAGAAACGGCTGGTAGGTCATGTGCGGCTGCGGATCGACCACCGTCACGGCCGCCTCGTTGGCACGCAGCATCCGCTGCAGCCCCAACGCCGTGTAGAGACCGACATACCCGCCACCAAGGATGACGATGCGGGTCGGTTCCGACTTCGTTGCGCCCATGCGGACATAGTCGCACCTCACGGAGCGCGACGCTTGTGGGGACCCTGAGCGGGGATACCTACGTCACGTTACGCACGGGTAACGACGCTGCCTTCGCTGCGTCGGTGAGGACGTCCCGCAGCATTTCGCGTGTCAGCCTGCCGGTGAAGGTGTTCTGCTGCGACGGATGGAAGCAGCCGAACAGGTGGAGCGTGTCGTGCGTGCAGGACACAGCAGCCTGAGTGTCGGACACAGCGGCCTGAGTGTCGGACACAGCGGCCTGAGTGTCGGACACAGCGGCCTGAGTGTCGGACACAGCGGCGGGAGTGCAGGACACGACGTGGTGGGCGGCGTGGCCGAAACGCGGACGGGGCCGGGGGATGCGCCAGCCCGCGTCGGCTAGCACCGGCAACAGCGCCTGCCAGCCGAAGGCACCCAGGACGACGACAGCGCGCAGCGTCGGTGCCATCAACTCCAGCTCGCGCGCCAGCCAGGGACGACACGTGTCGCGTTCGGCGGGCGTCGGCTTGTTCGCGGGCGGCGCACAGTGCACGGGGGCGGTGATGCGCACGCCGAACAGCTCAAGACCGTCGTCGGCACTGGTCGCGGTCGGTTGCGAGGCAAGCCCGACGTCGTGGAGCGCGCCGTAGAGAAAGTCGCCGGACCGGTCGCCGGTGAACATGCGCCCGGTGCGGTTCGCGCCATGCGCGGCGGGTGCGAGGCCGACGATGGCCAGCGATGCGTCGGCGGGACCGAAACCTGGCACTGGACGTCCCCAGTACGTCTGGTCCGCGAACGCGGCGCGCTTCGTCCGCGCGACCTCCTCCCGCCACTCGACAAGTCGCGGGCACGCGGTGCACTCGACGACGTCAGCGTCGAGTTGAGCGATGTCAGCGGCGCGGGCCGCCACGGCTGCAGGATGTGTGACCACGCTCCCATTGTGATCGTTCTAGAGTGAGCGACATGGCGAACCCATCCGAAGACGAAACAGGGAAGCAGACCGCACCCGACTCGAAGGACGACCGACCCACGCCGACCGACGACCTCGTCACCACCAATCACACGTTGACGGTCAAGCGGCAGAAACTGCGCTACACCGCGCGAACCGGCCGGATGGTGCTGCGTAAGGAGAGCGTCACCGACGGCACGTTCGACGGCCACGTCCCCAAGGCTGAGGTGTTCCTCACGTCCTACACGCTCGACGACGCAGACGCGGGCGAGCGACCGGTGACGTTCGCGTTCAACGGCGGGCCGGGCTCGTCCAGCGTGTGGCTGCACCTTGGCCTGCTAGGGCCACGTCGCGTCGTCGCTGGCGACGTCGACGCGCCGGAGCCGCCCCCGTACCGACTGACGGACAACCAAGAGACGTTGCTGCGACACAGCGACCTCGTGTTCATCGACCCGGTGTCGACCGGCTACTCCCGGCCGGCTGAGGGCGAGAAACCGCAGGACTATCACGGCTTCACGGGCGACATCGAGTCCGTCGGGGAGATCATCCGGCTGTGGACGTCACGGAATGGGCGGTGGCTGTCGCCGAAGTTCCTGGCGGGCGAGTCGTACGGCACACTGCGCGCGGCCGCGCTGGCCGAGCACCTGCAGAGCCGTTACGGCATGTACCTCAACGGGCTCCTGCTGATCTCGGCGGTGCTCGACTTCGCCACCATCCGCTTCAACGGCGAGAACGACCTGCCGTACAGCTTGTTCCTGCCGACCTACGCCTCGGTCGCGCACTACCACGGACTGCACGGCGACCGGGAGCTCGACGACGTCCTCCGGGAAGCCGAGGAGTTCGCCGAGCGGGACTATCCGCTTGCACTGGCGCGGGGCGCACGACTGTCCGCCGACGAACGGCGCGAGATCGTAGCGAAGCTGGCCAGCCTCACCGGGCTGTCGCACGAGTACATCGACCGCGTCGACCTGCGCATCGAGCACCTTCGGTTCTTCGCCGAACTGCTGCGAGACCGCAAGCTCGTCGTCGGCAGGCTCGACTCGCGGTTCACCGGACCGGACACCGACTACGGCAAGGAGCAGATCACAAACGACCCGTCGATGTCGGCGATGGTCGGGCCGTACACGGCGGCGCTGAACCACTACGTGCGCGCCGAGCTCGGCTACGAGAACGACTTGCCGTACGAGATCATCAACATGGCCGCCCACAAGGAGTGGTCATACAAGGAGTTCGAGAACCAGTTCGTCTCGACCGTGGACAAGGTTTCGGCGGCGATGCGGGCGAACCCGCACCTCAAGTTGCACGTCAGCCTCGGCTACACCGACGGCGCGACGCCGTACTTCGCCGCGGAGCACACGCTGGCACATCTGGCGATCCCGGATGAGCTGCGGGAAAACATCACGCGGGCGTACTACCCAGCGGGGCACATGATGTACGTGCACGAACCGTCCCGGCTGCGTCAGTCGTCCGACCTCGCGGAGTTCGTGCGGGCGGCGTCGAACCAGACGTAGCCCCGGCCTGCCACCTTCGCCGGGCTCCTTGCGTGATTCACGCCTGACTAGCACCGCATTGTCCGTTTCTCAGGACAACGTGCCCGGCGAAGGTAGGCCAAGCTGCACCTCACTCCGCCAGCGAAAGCGCGATACCGTCCAGAATGTCGTGTTCGCTGACCACGAGGTCGCTCGGGCCACCGCGACGCGCTAGTTCCTCGGCGATCACCCGCACGATCAGCGCGCCGCCGCCGATGACGTCGACCCTGCCCGGGTGGATCACCGGATTGGCAGCACGGGTGTCGTGATCCGCCGCGAGCAGCGTCTCCGCCGTGCGCTCCAGATCAGCCGGAGTCAACGTCGACAGGTGCGTGCGCTCGGCGTCATACTCCGCCAGTTCCTGCGCGACCGCGGACAACGTGGTCACCGTGCCCGCCACCCCGATCCAGGTCTTCGCGCGGGACACGTCAACGGCGTCGAACGCCTCGGCGAGGACGTCGGCGGCGAACTCCCGCGCGGCCTGGATCTCCTCGGCGGTGGGCGGGTCGGACTTCAGCGTCCGTTCGGTGATCCGCACGCATCCGATGTCCACCGACTTCGCGGCGAGGACGTTGGCCTTCCTGCCGTCCCACTCGCCAAGCACCAGCTCGGTCGACCCACCGCCGACGTCGACGACGAGGAACGGCCCGTCGTCTGGGTCCTGCTCACCGACGGCGCCGGTGAACGTCAGTCGCGCCTCGGTGTCACCGCTGATCACTTCGGCCCGCACGCCGAGGGTCTGCTCGGTCATGTCGAAGAACTCGTCGCGGTTGCTGGCGTCGCGCGTGGCCGACGTCGCGACCATGCGCACCCGCTCCGCGCCCTTGCGCCTGGCGGCGATGGTGTAGGCGGCGAGAGCCTGCCGTGTGCGCTCGATGGCCTCCGGTGCGAGCCTGCCGGTGGCGTCGACGTCCTGGCCGAGCCGCACAACGCGCATCTCGCGGTGCAGGTCACGCAGGAACAGCGTGCCGTCGTAGTTCGGCATCAGCTCGGCGACGAGCAGGCGGATGGAGTTCGTTCCACAGTCGATCGCGGCAACCCGAGTCATGCGACTCAGGGTATCCGCCGCGCCGGTACGGCCTGCGTCACGCCGCTCACGACGCCGCGCAGTCGCCGGACGGCCAGTCGCCCCGCAACAGCTCGTAGGTCTCGTCGCCGAAGGGGTTCACGCCAGGGCCGACCGCGAGCCGGTGCGCGAGGTGGACGTGCAGGCACTTGACGCGCGTGGGCATACCACCAGCGGAGACGTCGTGACCTAGTGACTCGATCGCGTCGCGTTCGGCGAGGTACGACTCGTGCGCCTTGCGGTAGGCGACGGCGAGGTCCTCGTCGGTTGCGAGCCGGTCGGTCATCTCGCGCATGACCCCGGACGCCTCCAGCCCGCCGACAAGCGAGCACAGCTTAGGGCAGGTGAGGTAGTACAGCGTCGGGAACGGCGTGCCGTTTTCCAGCCGAGGATTGGTCTGTACCACGGCGGGGTGCCCGCTGGGGCAGCGCGCGGCGATCGCCCGCATGGCCCTCGGGGGCCTGCCGAGCTGCTCGGCGACGACGGCGCGGTCGGCCTCGGTGACGGGTTCGAACCGGGTGTCCTGCACGGGAGCAGGTTACGGAACGCGGTCGGCTACCGGCCGAGCGGGGCAGCGGGGGACACGGCGCCGGGAGTGCCGGACACACGTGCGAGAACGCCGGACACACGTGCGAGAACGCCGGACACGCGTGCGGGAGCGCCGGACACGGCGTCAGCCTGGGTCCGGTTGCGGCTCGGTGACGCTTCGCCACAGCTCCTCGTACCAGGTCGACGTCGAGCCGTCGCCCTGGCCATCGCCAGTGCCAGTGCCGTGTTCGCCGTCGCCGGGCAACTGCACGATGTACGGCGTCTCTCCCGGCATCACGTAGCGGAGGCGTCGCCGCGCCTCGGCCTCGATCTGTGCGGGGTCGGACAGCTTGGCCTTACGGCGCTCGAACTCCGCGACCTGCTCGCGCAGCTCTTCGGCGCGTTCGGTGTGCTCGGCGATCTCGGCGCGCTGCGCGAGGTAGGTGCGAAGCGGGACGGCCAGCGTGAAGGCGAGCGCACACACCACGAGCGCGGCGATGGCGGCGCGCCGGGTGGTGGACAGCCCGAGCGTGCGGGCGGCGGTCGCCATCCGCTTCGACCGCAGGCTGGCCCGCAGTCGCGTGCGCGCCGAGCCAGCACCGACGACGCGGCGGGGCCGACGGGAAGGGCGGGGCGATCTCCCGCCCGGCCGCTTCCCGTCGCGCGAACGCCCTCTGCTGGCCATGCCCGATCAGGCGCTCGGGTTGAACCGGGGGAAGGCCAGGTCACCCGCGTACCTGGCGGCGTCGGCCAGGTTCTCTTCGATCCGCAGCAGCTGGTTGTACTTGGCGACCCGCTCGCTGCGGGCTGGCGCGCCGGTCTTGATCTGCCCGGCGCCGGTGGCCACCGCGAGGTCGGCGATCGTGGTGTCCTCTGTCTCGCCGGAGCGGTGGCTGATCATGCTCTTGTAGCCGTACGACCCGGCGAGCGTGATCGCGTCGAACGTCTCCGACAGCGTGCCGATCTGGTTGACCTTCACCAACAGCGCGTTCGCGGCGCCCTTGCTGATGCCGTCCTCAAGGCGGTCGGGGTTGGTGACGAACAGGTCGTCGCCGACGAGCTGCACCTTGTCGCCGATGGCCTTGGTCAGCTCGACCCAGCCGTCCCAGTCGTCCTCGGACAGCGGGTCCTCGATGGAGACCAGCGGGTAGGCGTCGAGCAGCTCCTGGTAGTAGCCGCTCATGTCGGTGGCGGACCGCCGCGTGCCCTCGAAGCGGTAACCGCCGTCGCCATAGAACTCGGTCGCCGCGACGTCGAGGGCGAGCGCGATGTCGGTGCCCGGCTGGTACCCGGCCTTCTCGATCGCCTGCAGGATCAGGTCGAGCGCCTCGCGGTTGCTGGACAGGCTTGGCGCGAAGCCGCCCTCGTCGCCGAGGCCGGTGGCGAGGCCCTTGCCCTTCAGCACGCCCTTGAGCGCGTGGTAGACCTCCGCGCCCCAGCGCAGCGCCTCGCGGAACGTGTCGGCGCCGATCGGCGCGATCATGAACTCCTGGATGTCGACGTCGGTGTCGGCGTGCGCACCGCCGTTGAGGATGTTCATCATGGGCACCGGCAGCACGTGCGCGTTCGGCCCACCGAGGTAGCGGAACAGCTCAAGCTCGGCGGACTCGGCGGCGGCCTTCGCGACGGCGAGCGAGACGCCGAGGATGGCGTTCGCGCCGAGGCGGGACTTGTCCGGCGTGCCGTCGAGGTCGACCAGTTTCTGGTCGACGATGCGCTGGTCGACGGCGTCCGTACCGGCGAGGTCGGGACCGATCTCGTCGAGCACGCCTGCGACGGCGCGGTCAACGCCCTTGCCGTTGTAGCGCTTCGGGTCACCGTCGCGCAGCTCGACCGCCTCGTGCTCTCCCGTGGAAGCCCCGGACGGCACGGCGGCCCTGGCCAGGGTCCCGTCGTCGAGGGCCACCTCAACCTCGACCGTCGGGTTGCCACGCGAGTCCAGAATCTCCCGCGCACCTACCTGATCGATGATCGCCACGCCACACTCCTCACGGCTCGGGTCTCTTCGTGGGCGAAGTTCCACTCCCCTGAGAGCCTAGCTGGCGACCCAGATCACCCGTACGAGGCACGCGGAAGGGACCGCACCCACCTCCCTCGACACGGCGGCCGGTGACTCACTCTGGGCGGATCTCGCGCCACCCCGCCGGCAGCTCGACGGTGTCGGACACGTGCTGCCAGAACGTCCAGGAGTTGCCACCGATGTCCTCGATGGTGAACACCCGTGCCCCGTACGGCTGGTCCTGTGGCTGTGACACCTCGACGTCCGGCAGCGCGGCCTGCACCCTCTCGTGCTGCGCGTCGACGTCGTCGACGAAGACGATGTTGAGTTGCCCGACCGGCCCGTCGACGCCCTTGGTCGCCCAGTAGTCGGCCCCAACTCCTGCCAGTTGCACCTCGTTGTCCCCTGCCAGCACCGACGCCTGGAAGACGTTGCCCGCGGAGTCGACGTAGCGGACTCGTTCGGTGAAGCCGAACACCCGGACCAGCCAGTCGAGCGCTGCCCCCGCGTCGGCGTAATAGAGGTAGGGCGCGAGACCGAGGTAGGTGGGTGCCATATCCCTCTCGCCGTCTTCTTCGCTCATAGCCCCGGAACCTTACCGTCGCGGCGCGACCACATCACGGCAGGTCGGGCGGTCAGTGGGCGAGTTCGGCGTAGCGATCCGCCGAGGTGAACACCTTCCGTGCGAATCCGGCGGCGTCGTGGCCGCCTCGGTAGGCGCGCACCGCCCGCCACCAGCCGTTCGGGTGGGCGAGGTCCGCCTTCGTGCCACATAGGATCCGGCCCGCGGTGAGCGCGGCGTCGTCGATGTTGTGCGGGTCCGGGACCTTGCCGTCACGCGTGGCGCGGGCGCGCCACCGGTGCCAGCGTTTCGGCATGATCTGTAGCGGCCCGACGGCCCTGTCCCAGCGCGCCGCCCCGTCCAGCGTGCCGTCGTCGGTGTCGGGCACTTTCGCCATGCCGTTGGTGCCGTCGCGTAGCGGGCCGAGGATGGGTGTCGTCGCCATACCGTCGCGGTCGATACGTCCACCCGCTACGGTGCCGTGCTCGGAGGCGACGTCGGCGATTCCCGCGACGGTGGCCCATGACAGGCGGCAGTCCGGCGCCTCAGAGCGCATCCACATCTCGGTGCGCCCGTACGCGGCCAGCGCACGGGCGGGAATCGTGGTCTTACGGGCGATCCGCTTCGCCCACGCGGTCAACCTGGCGGCGTCGGAGGCATTGGGGCGGTCGATCGGGGCCGGTGGCGCGGATTCCGGTGTCGCCACGCCCGGCATGGGGGCGGCGGTCTGGGTCCCATCGGCCGCCGGTGCGTCGTCAGGCGGAGTGACGCCCACGGTCGTGATCAACACGACGCCGGCGGCGAGTAGTGCGACGGTCCCGGCGATCTTGCCGTAGGCGATCCGGCTCCCGGCAGACGTGGACCGCTTCGCGCGTGGCCTGCCCGCCGGTTCAGTCACTCGATCAGGTTACCGTCCGAGGTGGGACGTCGTCTCCTAGGCCGGTCAGCGAGGCCAGTACCGTCGCCAGCCCGCCGCGTCCAATGTCGACGGGTCGACGTCATCCGCCCGCGCCGCCGCCTCAGCGGCTCTGACGTCTGCCGCGAACGCCCTCGCTGCCTCCCGTAGCTCGCCTTCCGGCTCCGCGCCAGCCCGCTTGGCCTCGGCCACGGCGCGAAACAATCGCTGGCCGACGTCGTCCCCTTGGGGGAACAGCTCGGCGGGCAGGTTCGCCCTGTCGGTGCGGGAGGCGAGCTTGGCAGCGAGCGCCGTCGCGGGCTGACCGAACGCGACGCCGTCCACGATCGACTCGCGCTGCTTCTCCTGCTGCTTCAGCTCCTCCCAGCGGTGTTGCTGCCGCTCGGCGGTGTGCACGACCTCGGCATCGGCGAACACGTGTGGATGACGTCCGACGAGCTTGTCCACCAGCTCCTCGGCGACGTCATCGACGTCGAACGGCTCGTCATCGTCCTCTGCCGCGATGCGGGCGTGAAACAGCACCTGCAGCAAGACGTCGCCAAGCTCCTCGAGCAGCGCGGGCCGGTCGCGCGTCTCGATGGCGTCGAGCAGCTCGTAGGTCTCCTCGATGAGGTACTGCCGCAGCGAGTCGTGGGTCTGCTCGGCGTCCCACGGGCAGCCACCCGGTGAGCGCAGCCTGTCCATCACCGCGACCGCCCGCAGCAGCGGCGGGAGCTCCGGGTCGATCACCGGCACGCCAGCTTCGGCCAGCATGGCGGCGGTGGATTCGGTGCGCCTCGCGGCCAGCAGCACCACCGCGCCGCGACCCGCCTCGGCGAGCAGGTCGGCGTGCTCCGGCACGGGTTTGGCACCGGCGACGAGCGCGACGGACTCGTCGACGTCCTTCGTGGCGTAGAGCGCGTCCGCCGCCCGAAGCGTGGGAATGGCGTTCACCGGCAGCGCGGGATGGGCCGCTGGCAGCAGGACGACGGCGCAGCCGGGATGCGGCGTGGTCGTCACTGCTTACTGGTGGGCCTGGTGGGCAGCAGGTAGCTCGCCACGGTGTCCTCGCTCTCGGCGATCGCGACCGTCGCCTGGTTCCACACGCCGAAGCGCGGGCTGATCTCGACGCCCTGCTCAGCGGCGTACGGCGCGAGCTGCTGAATGCCGATCTGCGCGAGCAGTTGCGGCGGAACCGGCTGGTCGGAGTTGTCGACGGAGCCGCCGCCGACTTCCCGCTCCTCGACCAGCGCGACCAGCCACAGCGAACCCTGCTGCGGGCTCGGCTGCGTGACGACGACGGTGCCCTCGTCCGCGCTGAAGAGCGGGCTCGCGGCGAGCAGCGCCGTCTGCTGACCCGACGCCAGCTCGCCCAGCGTCACCGACTGGTCGATGACCTCGGTGCCGTTCTCCTGGGCCAGCTCCTTGGCTCGTTCCGGTTCCGCCGCGATCTTCCTGCCGAGGTCGAGCGCCTTCTCCTTGGCCGTCTGTTCCGGCGACTCGCCGGAGATGTACGCGCCGACGAACTCGACCGAGATCCGGTCAAGGTTGCGCTCGGCCAACTGCTGCAACAGCACATAGTCCGAGGCGAACTCGCGCACCCGCGAGGCCTCGACACCGAACTGGCTTGGTGCCTGCTCCGCCCCACCGACCTGCTGCAGGAGCTGATCGATCTCACCCGCGTCCGCGCGCAAGCCCTCCTGCCGCGCGGCGGCGCCGATCAGCTCGTGGCGCACCCTGGTCTGCACGATGTGGCGAGACAGCAGCGACAGCTTGTCCTGCTGCTGCAACTGCCGCATGTCCGGCACGTTGTCGAGTAGCCACTGGACTTCGTGCTGCACGGAGTCGAGCGAGATCCGGTCGTCGCCGACGATCGCGGCGGCATTGGCCTTCGACGGCGCGTCGCCGCATCCCGCGAGGACGATGGCGGTGGTCGCGACGGTGAACAGCAGCGTGAAGCGGCGGATGAGGTCCATCACATCGGGTACTTTCTCACAGCGGCCGTTCGGCCGGTGAAGGGCATGGCCGGAAGCCGGAACTCGCGGGTCACTTGGGGACGAACAGCACCCAGACCCTGCCTCGGTCGAACAGGAGACGCTTGTTGTTGCGTGCCAAGCGGTAGACCGTCTCCCGCTTCGGGTTGGGCCGGGACCACTTCGCGGCGTATGCCTTGCCGTCGCGCAGCACGGTCGCCTTGCCCTTGCCGACGCTCTTGACCACCGGCGACATGTCACCCGCTGTGTCGACGATGCCCTGCCCCCGCACGATCTTGACCCGCTGCACCACGATGGTGCTCGCGTGCACCCTGCCGGTGCCCGCCGACGTCAGCGGGCGACCGTTCAACCTGATCACCCAGTTGTCGCCGCGCGGTGACCAGCGGAAATCGTACGACGCCGACCGGTAGGAGACGTCGAAGCGCTTGGTCTTCTTGCCACCCTTCGGCGCGGGACCGAACGGGAGCGGCGAGGACGTCGGCTTGGTGTTCGGCAACCGTCGCGGGTTGACGAACAGGTTATGCGGGACCGGCCGCCCACCCACGCGGTAGAACGCGCCGGGCTGGGTTCGCGGTGTCGCCCTGACGAGCGGAGCACGGGCCAGCGCCGGGTGCAGTTCTGGCGCCGCGCCCGAGTACGTCAGCACCGGACGTCGCATCTGCGCCAACATCTGGATGTCGGTCTCGCGCGCGCTACGTACCGGACCGATCACGCGGGGGCGCTTGCCCCAGTACACCGCGGCCATCCTGGTCAGCCCGCCCTCGACGGGTTCGACAAAGATCAGGTCCGACATCCGCAGGCCGACGTGCGGCCGGGCCGCCGACGTGTTGTCGACCTTGACGACGAGACCCCGAGGCCACCGGCTCGGCTTGGGCGGCGGTTTCGGTGCGGACTTCGTCGTGGTCGTCGTGCTCGACGTCGGTTTCGGTGAGGGCCGTACAGCCTGCTCTGCTGGCCCGTCGTCACCGACGAACTGGAGCAGCACCAAGACCAACGCGACGACAACGCCCGCGCCCAGTACCGCGATTCCGGTCTCCCGCCATCGACGTGCCACAAACCCTTGATACGTGCTTGATCGCCACTGGTCAGCACACCTCACCCTTGCGGGTGAGTGAATGGCGTCACGAATCCGCACAGCAGGGGTGCAACCACCCGAAAAGCCCAGCTCAGCTCACGAGCGGGTCGCGTTTCGCACAGGAGCGTCACGACCTACTCAAGGCGGCTATCCGGCCTCAACTCCCTACCGCAGCCGGCGACATCGACTCGACGAATCGCGTGCACCAGTCGAGCAGGTCCTTGTTGATCAACGGCGGCGCACCCATCCGCCCGCCAGCGGCACCCTCGGTGGGGCGGGGCACCGCGACCGTGTTGGTCACCGACTTGTAGACCGCCTTCGGATACAGCCGCTTGAGCCGCACCTGCTGCGAGTCGGCCAGTTCCAGCGGCGTGAACCGGATCATGTTCCCTTGGCTGGCCACCTCTGTGATGCCTGCCGCGCGGCAGACCTGCCGGAACGCGGCGACATCAAGCAGCCGCAGCACCGGGGCGGGCGGCTGACCGTAGCGGTCCACCAACTCGTCGCGAACCGTCGCGAGGCCATCGGCATCTGTTGCCGCCGCGATCTTGCGGTACGCCTCAAGCCGCAGCCGCTCGCCGGGCACGTAGTCGTGCGGGATGTGGGCATCCACGGGCAGGTCGATGCGTACCTCGGCCGGGCCATGGTCCTCCACCGGCTCCGCGCCCGCCTGCCTGCGGAAGTCGTTCACCGCCTCGCCAACCAGCCGGACGTAGAGGTCGAAGCCGACACCGGCGATGTGCCCCGACTGCTCCGCGCCGAGGATGTTGCCCGCGCCCCGGATCTCGAGATCCTTCATCGCGACGGCCATGCCCGCGCCCAGCTCGGTGTTCTGCGCGATGGTGGCGAGCCGGTCATGCGCGGTCTCGGTCAACGGCGTCTCGCGCGGGTAAAGGAAGTAGGCGTAGCCGCGCTCGCGACGACGTCCGACACGTCCCCGCAACTGGTGCAGCTGGGCGAGGCCGAGCAGGTCGGCGCGCTCCACGATCAGCGTGTTGGCCGCCGCGATGTCCAGCCCGGTCTCCACGATCGTCGTGCAGACCAGGACGTCGTACTCGTGCTCCCAGAAGCCCTGGATGATCTTCTCTAGCTTGTCCTCGTTCATCTGGCCGTGCGCGGTGGCCACCCGCGCCTCCGGCACCAGCTCGCGGATGCGCCTGGCCGACTTCTCGATCGACGACACCCGGTTGTGCACGTAGAACACCTGGCCGTCGCGCAGCAGCTCGCGGTAGATCGCGGCGGCGACCTGCTTGTCGTCGTAGCCGCCGACGTAGGTCAGGATCGGGTGGCGCTCCTCCGGCGGGGTGAGAATGGTCGACATCTCGCGGATGCCAGCAAGGCTCATCTCCAGCGTGCGCGGGATCGGCGTCGCGGACATCGTGAGGACGTCGACGTGCGTACGCAACGCCTTGATGTGCTCCTTGTGCTCGACGCCGAAGCGCTGTTCCTCGTCCACGATGACCAGGCCGAGATCCTTGTAACGGATGCCGGTCTGGAGCAGGCGGTGCGTGCCGATCACGATGTCGACCTCGCCGTCCGCGAGACCGGTCAGGATCTGCTCCGACTCGTTCGGGTCAGTGAACCGCGACAACGTCTTGATGTTGACCGGGAACGAACCCATCCGGTCGGTGAACGTGTTGTGGTGCTGCTGCGCGAGCAGCGTGGTCGGGACGAGCACGACGACCTGCTTGCCGGCCGTGACAGCCTTGAACGCGGCGCGCACCGCGATCTCGGTCTTGCCGTAGCCGACATCGCCGCAGATCACGCGGTCCATCGGAACACCGCGCTTCATGTCGTCCTTGACCTCGTCGATGGCGGCGAGCTGGTCGGTCGTCTCCACGAACGGGAAGGCGTCCTCCAGCTCGGCCTGCCACGGCGTGTCCTCACCGAAGGCGTGGCCGGGCGCCGCTTGCCGCGCCGCGTAGAGCTGCACCAGCTCGGCGGCGATCTCCTTGACGGCCTTGCGCGCCTTGGCCTTGGTGTTCTTCCAGTCGGAGCCGCCGAGCTTGTTCAGCGTGGGCAGCTCGCCGCCGACGTAGCGAGAGACCTCGTCGAGCTGGTCGGTAGGCACGAACAGCCGGTCACCAGGGTGGCCACGCTTCGACGGCGCGTACTCCAGCACCAGATACTCGCGGGTCGCCCCACCCACCGTGCGCTGCACCATCTCCACGAAGCGGCCGATGCCGTGCTGGTCGTGCACGACGTAGTCGCCCGCCTTGAGCGCCAGTGGGTCGACGGCGTTGCGCCGACGCGACGGCATCTTGACGCCGAGGTCGCCGTCCGACGTCCCGGGCGTGGTGGCGCGGCCGGTGAGGTCCGATTCGCCCAGCACGACCAGCGCCGCATCGGGAACCACATAGCCGTCGGTGACCGTGCCCGTGGTGACCGTGACGACGCCGGGCTTGGGCCCTTCCGGCAAGCCCTCGACGTGCGCGGCGGGCACCTCGGCGGCGGTCAGCTGTTCCACCGCCCGCTGCGCGGTACCGGAGCCCGCCACCACCAGCACCGCAGCGCCGCCCGCGCTGGTGTGCGCGAGCAGTTCCTTCGCGGCCTGCTCGACGTCACCCCGGTAGGTGGGCGCGGCGTTCACCCCGCTGCCGACGTCGAGCACCCCGGCACCCTCGCTGGTCAGCTGGCTCAGCGTCCACCACGCCCTGCCGGTGTCGGTGGCGTGGCTGCGCACCTCATCGAGGTCGCGGTAGGCGGACAGACCGAGGTCGAGCGGCGCGCGCCCGCCGTCGCCCGCGACCTCCCACGACGCCTCGAGAAACTCCTGCCCGGTGCGCACCAAGTCGGATGCCCGCGCACGGATCTTCTCCGGGTCGGCGAGCACCACGTGCGTGCCGTCCGGCATGGCGTCGGTGAGCAGGTCGAGCTTGCCCGGCAGCAGCACCGGAATCAGCGCTTCCATGCCCTCGCACGGGATGCCGTCCGCGAGCTTGCTCAGCATCTCGCTCAGTGCGGCGTCGGCCTCGTGCTGGGCGAGCAGGTCAGCGGCGCGCTGTTTGACATCGGTGGTGAGCAGCAGCTCCCGGCACGCGGGCGCGGTGACGGCGTTGATCTCCTCCGGCAGCGAGCGCTGGTCCGCGACGGCGAACGTGCGGATCTCGCTGACCTCGTCCCCGAAGAACTCGACGCGGTAGGGATGCGCGGCCGTGGGCGGGAAGACGTCGATGATGCCGCCGCGCACGGCGAACTCGCCGCGCTTCTCCACCATGTCGACGCGGCTGTAGGCGAGGTCGACCAGCCGCGCGAGGGTGTCCTCGAAGTCCAGGTCCTCCCCGACCACGAACTCGATCGGCGCCAGCTTGCCGAGACCGGGCGCCATCGGCTGGATGAGGCTGCGCACGGCGGTGACCACGACCCGCAGTCCGCCGTGGTCCGGCTGCGCGAGCCGGTGCAGGACGTCGAGGCGCTTGCCAACGGTGTCGGCGCGCGGCGAGAGGCGTTCGTGCGGCAGCGTCTCCCAGGATGGCAGCGACGCGACGGCGTCGTGGCCGAGCATGTCGCCGACCGCGGCGGTCAGCAACTCCATCTCGCGGCCGGTCGCCACGACGGCGAGCACCGGCCGGTCGGCGCCTTGCCGTGCCGCGAGCGCCGCGACGACGAGCTGGCGCGCGGCGGGCGGCCCCTGTAGCTCCAATTCCGGCGCACCAGCGCGCTCGACGACGGCGGTGAGCGGGGAACTGGGCAGGGTGGCGGCGAGCAATCCAGACAACGCGGCGGGCACCCTTCCAGGGTACGGACGCGCGTCGGGCGGCCGATGACCACCCGGAGCCTGTCCAGAACCGGCGAATCCGGCATCAAGGGCACGTGCCGATGCACCAGTACACGGGGTAGCCTGCATGTGCATGATGGGCGTCATGGCACGACGCATGATCGCGACCCTGCTTACCGCCAGCGCGCTCGTTACCGCCTGCACGCCGTCGCCCGCGACCCGGTCACAGGCACCGTCCATGCCGCCGAGCAAACCCGCCCCGGTCGGCCTCGACGTCATGACGCTCACCGACAAGCTCGAGCACGGCTGGGACATCGGGTTCCTGCCGGACGGCCAACTGCTCATCACCGAACGGCGCGGCAGGCTGCGGCTGCTGTCCAGCGCCGACGAGGACGCTGAGCTGACAACGGTGCGCGCCGACTTCTCCGATGTCTACGACGTCGGAGAGGGCGGGCTGATGGGGATCGCGATCCACCCCGACTTCGAGCGGACGCGCGAGTTCAGCACGTGCCAGACCTATCAGGAGAACGGCGAACCGAAGGACGTCCGGCTGGTGACGTGGCGACTGTCCCAGGACGGCACCCGAGCGACCAGAGTGAAGCCGCTGGTGACTGGGTTGCCGATCAACGAGAGCGGCAGGCACTCCGGCTGCCGCCCTGTGGTGACCAAGGACGGGGCGCTGCTGGTCGGCACGGGCGACTCCGCGGACCCCGACGTGCCGCAGGACAAGACCAGCCTCGGCGGCAAGGTGTTGCGGGTCGACCCGGCGACCGGCAAGGGACTGGAGAACAACCCGTTCGCGGACTCGGACAACGCCAACACGCGGCGCATCATCACCTACGGCCACCGCAACATCCAGGGCATCGCGGTCCAGCCGGGCACTGACCGGGTCTACGTCTCAGAACATGGGCCTGACGTCGACGACGAGGTCAATCTGATCGAGTTCGGCCGGAACTACGGCTGGGACCCGTCGCGGGGCGGCACCGTCGACAGCTACGACGAGAGCGTGCCGATGACCGACCGGGAGCGGTTCCCGAACGCGATGCGGGCCGCGTGGACAACCGGCGACATGACCGAAGCGATCTGTGGTGCGACGTTCTTGTCGGGCGAGCAGTGGGGCGCACTTGACGGCAGGCTCGCGGTGGTCGCGCTCAAGGGCTCGAAGCTGATCCTGCTCACCATCGGCAAGGAGGGCAACGCCATCGGCCGCACCGACCCGCCGGAACTGGACGAGGACTACGGCAGGCTCCGCGCCGCACGCACCGGCCCCGACGGGGCGCTCTTCATCACCACGAGCAACGGCGAGAACGACAAGCTGCTGCGCGTGACGCCGAAGGGCTAGTGGGACTTGCGCTGCTGCGGTCGTGCCGACCGGACTCCATTGCGGCATGATGGAGCCATGCGGATCAGGACAAACCTGAGCGTGGATGACGCTGCCATCGCCGACTTCTGCGAGCGGCACGGCATCCGGCGGCTTGCGCTGTTCGGCTCGGTGCTGCGTGGCGACTTCTCCGACGCGAGCGACATCGACGTCCTCGTCGAGTTCCTGCCCGGCAAAACTCCGGGCCTGCTCACGATCGCGGGGATGGAACTGGAGCTCAGCTCGCTGTTGGATAGCAGGGACGTCGAAATCCGCACCTACGAAGACCTGAGTCCCTACTTCCGCGACACCGTGCGCTCGACAGCGGTTCCCCTCTATGCCGCGGCTTGACGACGCGGTTCGCATCCGGCATCTGATCGATGCCGCGACAAGGGCCATCGAGTTCGCTGCCGACCGCGACCGTCCTGCACTCGACCAGGACGAGATGCTTCGGCTGGCCCTGACGAAGCTGGTGGAGATTGTCGGGGAAGCCGCCAAACAGGTCAGTACCGAAACCCGCCAGGCATACCCCGAGGTGCCGTGGTCGGCGGCGGCGAAAATGCGTGATCGCCTCATCCACCACTACTTCGACATCAACCTCGACATCCTCTGGACGACGGTGACCGTCGACTTGCCCGAGTTGCTCAAAGTTGTCCCCGAGATCGATGCCGCGACGACGCAGTCCGACACCGGGAAGTCCGCGAGCGATCTCGCCTAGGGCGACGTGTCGATCCGCAGTTCTGGCTTCTGCTCCAAATGCGACAGTCCGTTCCACGCCAAGTTCACCAGTTGTGCGGCCACCTCATCCCGCTTCGGCTTGCGCGCGTCCAGCCACCACTGCCCGGTCAGCGCGACCATGCCGACCAGCGCCTGCGCGTACAGCGGCGCGAGCTTGACGTCGTAGCCGCGCGCGGCGAACTGGTTCGCGAGAATGTGCTCGACCTGGCTGGCGATGTCGTTGAGCAGGGTGGAAAACGTGCCCGTGGTGCTAGCGACCGGCGAGTCACGCACGAGGATGCGGAAGCCGTCGTGCGACTCCTCGACGTAGCCGAGTAGTGCGACGGCCGCCTGCTCCAGCATCACGCGTGGGTGGCCACCGTGCAGACTGGAGACCATCCGGTCGAGCAGCGTATGCGTCTCCCGGTCGACGACGACGGCGTAGATGCCTTCCTTGCCACCAAAGTGCTCGTAGACGACCGGTTTGGACACGTTCGCCCGATGCGCGATCTCCTCGATCGACGTCCCGTCGAAACCCTTTTCCGCGAACAGCGCCTTGGCGACGTCGAGTAGTTGCTGCCTGCGTTCGGTGCCGGTCATCCTGACCCTGGTCACCGGTGCGGTAGGCCGCGTCCCCGTGCTGCTCGCCGCCTTGTTGCTCGCCACTGCCTTTCGTGCGCGTCTCCTCCCAGCCATATCAGCAGCGTAACCCCGGATACCCGCCGGTAACCGCACCGGCGCCCTCGACGGGGTGCCGTACCCGGCGCCAGCGAACCCTCCGGCTACCACCGCGGACCGCTTCACTCCCGGTGTGTCAAACGAAGCCGGACATCGGGGACATTTTCTTGTCACAGCGGGCGTGTAGTCGTCCCGCGTACCACGAAAGGGCTACCGCGCCGGGTGCCGCGGCACCCGGTCAGCCAGCGGCACTACGACTTCTCGACAGCGAGTCGTGCGAGGCGGTCCGGCCGCGGCCAGCGGACGTCGTGTGCCCAGCCGAGCTTCTCGAACGCCCAGATCAGCCGCGCCGAGATGTCGATCTGCCCACGCTGGACGCCGTGACGCGCGGACGTCGGGTCGGCGTGGTGCAGGTTGTGCCAGGACTCCCCCAGCGACAGGATCGCCAGCGGCCAGACGTTGGCAGAGCGGTCTCGCGACGTGAACGGCCGCTCGCCGATCATGTGGCACACCGAGTTGATCGACCAGGTCACATGGTGCAACACACACACGCGGACGAGTCCCGCCCAGAAGAAGGCGGTCACCGCGCCCCACAACGACCAGCTCAGCAGCCCGCCGAGCACACCGGGCAGCACGAGGCTAAGCAGCGTCCACAGCCAGAAGTACCGGTCGACCGCGCGCATGTCGGGGTCCTTGGCCAGATCGGGCGCGAACCGCTCGATGTTGGTCGTGTCGCGCTCGAACAGCCAGCCCATGTGCGCGTGCCAGAACCCCTTGGCGATCGCCACCGGCGACGTGCCGAACAACCACGGCGAGTGCGGATCGCCCTCGCGGTCCGAGAAGGCGTGATGCCTCCGATGGTCGGCGACCCAGACCAGCAGCGGGCCTTGCACGGCCGTGCTGCCCGCGATGGCGAGCATGATCCGGAGCCACCGCTTCGCCTTGAACGAGCCGTGCGTGAAGTAGCGGTGGAAACCCACCGTGATACCCGCCGCGGCGAAGAAGTAGAACGCGACGAACAGGCCCACGTCGAGCCAGCTCAGGCCCCAGCCCCAGGCGAATGGGATCGCCGCGAGCAGCGCGAGTAACGGCGCCACCACCCCGAAGTACACCGAGATCTGCACACCCGTCGAGCGCCGCTCGCCGAGGATCGGCTTGGGTCCCTGTCGCACTGGCTCCCGCATCGTGGCCGTCATGCGCATCCCGCCTTCCGTGTTCGCTGTTGCCGTTCCTACCTACGGTGGCGTAACTTACGGTACCGGAAAGTGTGACGGCGTCGGTAGTGAGCCAGTCGCGCGTCACGCGGCGCACACGACGAAAGGCGGGGGTAGCATCGATCACCCTCCGCATCACGTCTACCCTGCAGATGGGCAGTGAACACCCAATCCGCCGTGGTGTAATAGGCAGCACTTCAGATTTTGGTTCTGACGGTTCAGGTTCGAGTCCTGGCGGCGGAGCACCGCGAGCAACCAAGGGGGTGCGGCCGCTGCGCCAAGGACAACGCATCCGCGATGCCAGGCGGCCTGCCGTCGTCGACATGTCCGACGCCTGGCTGGTTGGCCGCGCCCGCGAGCTGCGCGCCGCCGTGCAGTCCACCACCCGCGCCGAACAACTCGGCATCGTCGCCGAACTGGACGTCCTGCTGGAAGAAGCGCAGACCAGAGGCGAGCCGCTCATGGTGGCCGATTTGCTGCGCAGCGCCGCGATGGCGAGGCTGTCAACGCCTGGCCTCAGCCCACAGGCGGAGCCGCTGCTCGACGAACTGCTCGCGCACACCCGCAAGAACGGCCTCCCCGTACTGCGCGCCGGCGCGCACGCCTTGCAAGGCAAGCGGATGATCCTCGCGGAGAAGGAAGACGAAGCGCTCACCGAGATCGCGAGGGCGCTGGCCATCCTGGACGACCTGCCGACCCCGGCAACCCCCTTCGAGACACGCGTCTTCAACCGCTCGCTGGTAACGGCGCTGGTCGACTGCTGGCAAGGACTCAACGAGCTCGGCCTTTACGAGACAGCCGAAGAAGTCAGCGCCCGGTCGCACCGGGCGATGCGGGAGAGCGCGGGTCCGCACGAGATCACGCTGCAGATGTTCAACCTCATCGAGATGCTGCTGGCGTGGGCGCTCCGGCTGGAGCGCATCAAACACACCAACCAGGCGCGAGAGAAATTCGCGGTAGCGGCATCGGTGGCCGCGGCGGTGGAGGCGCCGTTCACCGAGTCGCTGTTCCGGTTGCGAGAGGCGCCTGCCATCGAGCAGATCGGTCTGATCGCGGCGGCCGTGGCGTTCAACGACCCCGGCCGCAGCCACATCGAACGGCTGAAGCGCCTGTTCACCCAGCGCAGCGGCGCCCAGGAGCAGGTACTCGTCGCGATCGCGCTGGCGCGTTGCCTCGAGTGCGACGGCCAGGGTGAAGCGGCCCGTGACGTCTTGCTCACCGCGCGGCGGGAAGCCGACGAGGCGAACACCCCAGTCGCGGCGCGTCTCAACATCGACCGCGAGCTGGCACGGTTCGAGCTGGCGGCCAATCCCGGCCTACCGGAGGCGGTCACCGCCTACACCCTCGCGCTGGAACGAGAGTTGTGGGACATGCGCGAGTCCCGCGCGGCCGCGTTGCAGACCAGACGCAACCACGAACGGCTTTCCGCCGAGCACGGTGCGATCGCCGCGCAGGCAGCACAAGCGTTGCAGGACCCGCTGACCGGGCTGCCGAACCGCCGCGCACTCGACGAGCGACTCAGAGCGCTGGCCTCGGACGAGAACATGCAGCCGCTGTCCGTGGCGTTGGTCGACCTCGACGGCTTCAAGGGTGTCAACGACAACCAGTCGCACGCGGAGGGCGACGATGTGCTCCGGGTGATCGCCAGCACACTGCGGGACACGCTGCGCGGCAACGACGTCGTCGCCCGCTACGGCGGCGACGAGTTCGTGGTGCTGCTGCCGGGCGCGCCCGCCGCGTCGGCCGCGGCGGCGATGAACCGCACGGTGGCAGCGGTGTCCGAGCTACCGGGCCATCTCTCCCGAGGGGTGACGCTGTCGGTCGGGCTGGTGTCGATGGCGCCGTCCGAGCACCCGGAGTCGGTACTTACCCGCGCTGACGCCGCGATGTACCAGGCGAAGCGTAGCGGCGGAAACCGTGTCTACGCGGCGACGCAGGACTCCCCCGACGCCTCCTGACGACGTCGTAGGATCGTGGGCCACACGAGGTACCCGAGTTGGGAGAGCCGTGACCACCCCACTGAGCACGTTGGTCCTCGCCGCTGGCGAGGGCACCCGCATGCGTTCATCGACTCCGAAAGTGCTGCACCCGATCGCGGGGCGATCGCTCGTCGAGCATGCCGTCAGAGCCGCGGCGGGGCTCGACCCCGACAACCTGGTCGTCGTCATCGGTCACGGCCGCGAACAGGTCGGCGAGCACATCGCCACCGTCGCCGACGCGCTCGGTCGCGACGTCGCCACCGCCGTGCAGGAGCGCCAGGACGGCACGGGGGACGCCGTACGCTGCGGGCTGGCCGCGCTGCCAGGGGAACCGACCGGCACGGTCATCGTGACCTGCGCGGACACGCCGCTGCTCGACACCGCCACGATGTCGGCCTTGCTGGCCGAACACAACGAAGCAGGCAACGCCGTCACCGCGCTCACCTCGGTGCCCGCCGACCCGACCGGCTACGGCCGGATCGTCCGGGACGACGACGGCTCGGTGCGTGCGATCGTCGAACACAAGGACTGTGACCAGGAGCAACTCGCCATCGGCGAGATCAACTCCGGGGTGTACGCCTTCGACGCCGCCGTTCTCGCCGACGGGCTCGGCAGGCTCTCCACCGACAACGCCCAGGGTGAGCTGTATCTCACCGATGTCCTCGGCATCGCGCGCGGCGACGGGCGCGGGGTCGGTGCGCTCGTCGTCGACGACCCATGGCTGACGGAAGGCATCAATGACCGTGTGCAACTGGCCACACTCGGCGCCGAACTGAACCGGCGCATCGTGCGGCACTGGCAACGCGCGGGCGTAACCGTGGTGGACCCGGCGTCGGTGTGGATCGACAGCGACGTCGAACTCGCCCAGGACGTCCGGATCGAGCCGGGCGTGCAGCTCAAGGCGGGCACGCGGGTGGCGGAGAACGCCGCCATCGGTCCGGACTGCACGCTGGCCAACATGGAGATCGGCGCGGGCGCGTCCGTCGTCCGGACGCACGGCAGGGACTCCGTGATCGGCCCTGGCGCGACGGTGGGCCCGTTCACCTACCTGCGGCCGAACACCGTGCTGGGCGCCGACGGCAAGCTCGGCACCTTCGTCGAGGCCAAGAACGCCACCATCGGCACCGGATCGAAGGTCCCCCACCTGACGTACGTCGGAGATGCGACCATTGGGGAGTACAGCAACATCGGAGCGTCGAGCGTGTTCGTCAACTACGACGGAGTGAACAAACATCACACCACGATCGGCTCGCATGTGAAGACCGGATCGGACAATATGTTCGTGGCCCCGGTGACCATCGGCGATGGCGCTTACACCGGTGCCGGGTCGGTGATCAGGCGGAACGTACCGCCTGGCGCACTCGCCGTCTCCGGCGCACCACAACGCAACATCGAGGGGTGGGTTGTCAGGCGCAGGCCAGGCACCCCAGCGGCGGACGCGGCTGAGCAGGCACAGCAGGCCGAGTCCGGAGGGGGCACAGCAGAGCAGGACAACGAGGACACGGAGTCGCGGTCATGAGTTCGAAGTCGGGAACGCCCAAGAAGAATCTGATGCTGTTCGCAGGGCGCTCGCACCTCGAACTCGCAGAAGAGGTCGCGAAGTGCCTCAACGTCACCATCACGCCACAGCAGGCGCGCACCTTCGCCAACGGTGAGATCTTCGTCCGGTTCGAGGAGTCGGTGCGCGGCGTCGACGCCTTCGTGATCCAGAGCCACTGCCCGCCGATCAACGAGTGGATCATGGAGCAGTTGATCATGGTGGACGCGCTCAAGCGCGCCAGCGCCAAGCGCATCACCGTGATCATGCCGTACTACCCGTACAGCAGGCAGGACAAGAAGCACAAAGGCCGCGAGCCGATCTCGGCGCGCCTACTCGCGGACATGTTCAAGGTGGCTGGCGCGGACCGGATCATGACGGTTGACCTGCACACCGCGCAGATCCAGGGCTTCTTCGACGGCCCTGTCGACCACCTGTTCGCGCAGACCGTGCTGTGCGAGTACCTGCGGGATCACTACGGCGACAAGCCGATCACCGTCGTCTCGCCGGACTCCGGCAGGGTGCGGCTCGCCGAGAAGTGGGCGCAGGAACTAGGCAACCGGCCGATCGCGTTCATCCACAAGACCCGCGACCCGGACAAGCCGAACGAGGCGATGGCCAACCGGGTCGTCGGCGACGCCAAGGACCGACTGTGCGTGATCATCGACGACATGATCGACACCGGTGGCACGGTCGCGGGCGCCGTGCAGGTGCTCAAGGAGGAGGGCGCGTCCGACGTCGTCGTCGCGGCGACCCACGGCGTGCTGTCCGATCCAGCGACGGAACGCCTCTCGCGGTGCGGCGCGCGGGAAGTGATCTTCACGAACACGCTGCCAATCCCTGACGAGAAACGCTTCCCCGGTATGACGGTGCTGTCCATAGCGCCGCTCATCGCGCGGGCGATCGAGCAGGTCTTCGAGGACGGCTCGGTGACCAGCCTGTTCGACGGCAATGCCTGATTCACTGCCTGATCCGGCCTGAACACCCCCGGCCGTCGCCGCGCTCACGTGGGCCTGGCATCGGCCGCCGACCCCGGCACCACCGAGAGTCGTCACCCCCGTTCGCCGGCGTGACCCGGCGAGGCTAGACTATCCGGGTTGCCCCGGCGAGGCGGGTTTCGGCCTGGCGTGATCGACGTGGCGGTCTTTGGTTGCCGCGCGCCGTCATGCGCGAAGCCCCTCGCGCCGGGTCGACCCCGAGCAAACCGATTTCCCTGCCTAGTGTCAAGGAGAAGACCGTTGGACGAGGTACGTCTGTCCGTTGAGCACCGCTCCGAGTTCGGCAAGGGCGCGGCACGCCGCACCCGCCGCGCGGGCAAGATCCCCGCCGTGCTCTACGGGCACGGCTCCGATCCGAAGCACCTTTCGCTGCCGACCGTCGAGTTCGCCCGCGTCATCCGTGACCACGGCCGCAACTCCGTGATCACGCTGAACATCGAGGGCGAGCGCAAGTCGCAGCTCGCGCTCACCAAGACCATCACGGTCCACCCGCTGAAGAACTACATCGAGCACGTCGACCTGCTGCTGCTCAAGCGCGGCGAGAAGGTCACCGTCGACATCCCGGTCGTGCTGACCGGCGAAGCCGTCAGCGGCACCCTGGTCAACCAGGACTACGACACGCTCTCCGTCGAGGTGGACGCGCTGCACATCCCCGAGCAGCTCGAGGTGTCCCTCGATGGCGCCGAGATCGGCACCCAGGTCCACGCGGGCGACGTCGAACTGCCCGACGGCGCTACGCTGCTGACCGATCCAGAGGCGCTGGTCGCCGCCGTCAACGAGGCGCCGACCGCCGAGTCGCTCGAGGAGCCCACGGAGGAGGAAGAGGCCGCGGCCCCCGCGGAGGCCGCGGCCGAGGAGCCAGCCGCGGAGGAGTCCAGCGAGTAACGTGTCCGAACTGGACATTCCGGGGGCCGGCGAGCGGGTGCTGCTCGCCGGCCTCGGCAATCCGGGACCCGCGTATGCGGGCAACCGCCACAACGTCGGTTTCCTCGTCGCCGACGAACTCGCCGACCGCGTCGGCGGCAAGTTCAAGGCACACAAGGCTGGTGCCGACGTCGTCGAGGGCAGGCTGGCTGGCACGCCCGTCGTGCTCGCCAAGCCGCGCTCGTTCATGAACCTCTCTGGCGGCCCGATCGCCGGGCTCGCGCGGTTCTTCAAGCTCCCCGCCAGCGCCATCGTCGTCGTGCACGACGAGCTCGACATCGATTTCGGTGCGGTCCGACTCAAGTTCGGCGGCGGTGAGAGCGGCCACAACGGGCTGCGCTCGCTCTCGAAGTCACTCGGCACCCGCGACTACTATCGGGTGCGCTTCGGCGTCGGCCGCCCGCCAGGGCGGATGTCCGCCGCCGACTACGTGCTCAAGGACTTCTCCCGCATCGAGCGGCGCGACCTGGCTTACCACGTCGACCGCTGCGCCGACGCCGTCGATGAACTGGTCAGTAAGGGCCTGGCCTCGGCGCAGAACCGGTTTCATTGAGGGGCACGGGTGGGCCATGCCGTGTCGCTCGCACGTCCACGCCGCAGCGTAGGGCCCGCGCCTCGCGTCACCTGCCCTGCTGTCGTTCCCACGCCGCTTTCATCCGTTTTGCGTGGTCGTCCGCACTGAATACCGGCGATTGTGAGTCGTTGTGGTCGCTGCCACGACCACAACGGCTCACAATCCACAGCGAGACTCGACACGAACGCCCGACCGGAGCGCCCACCGTCCACCGCCAGGCTAGGCGCTCGCCTTGTCGATCTCGTCGGCGTACGTCTCCGCCGTTGCGGCGCGCTTGACCTTGCCAGACGGCGTCTTCGGCAAGCTCCCCGGCGAGAGCACCAGCACCGAGAACGGCCGAACGCCGACCGCGTCGGTCACCCGCGCGGTGACTTCCTTCGCCAGCGCGGATTCGTCGTCGGAACCCGCGACATTCGACTCCAGCACGACGGCATAGCGCTCCCTGCGCGTACCCGCGTCGATGCGCACCGCGATCGCGTTACCCGCGCGCACGCCGGGCACCGCCTGCGCGGCGCGTTCGACGTCGGTCGGGTAAATGTTGCGGCCGCCCATGATGATGACGTCCTTGCTCCTGCCGCAGATGACGATCTGCCCGTCGATCAGGTAGCCGATGTCGCCGGTGGCGAACCAGCCCTCGGCGTCCTGCGTGTCCAGCGGCCCGTCGACGGTCAGGTATCCCGGTGTCACGGCTTCGCCGCGTAGCTGAATCTCCCCGACTTCACGGTCACCAAGCACGGTGCCGTCCTCCGCGACGATCCGCGCCTCGAGACCGGACAACGGCCTGCCAAGCACCGCGAATGAGCGCACCTTGTCGGTGCCTCGGCGCGGGTCGTCGTCGGGAACCGGCACCGCCCGGTCGTGCGCTTCCAGCGCGTCCGGCTCGACGACGTCCAGCTCCAGCCCGGCGCCTAGCGGAGCGAAGGACACCGCGAGCGTTGCCTCCGCGAGACCGTAGGCGGGGAACACCGCACCGGGATCGAGACCGAAGCGCGCACCCGCGTCGGTGAATGTCTGGACGGCGGCGGCGTCGATCGGCTCCGCGCCGTTGAGCGCGATGCGCAGGCTAGACAGGTCGTAGGACGCGTCGTCACCGGCCCTGGCGAGCCGCTTGCCGACAATCGCGTAGGCGAAGTTCGGCGCTGCCGTGACGGTGCCCTGGTAGCGGCTGATGAGGTCCGGCCAGATCAACGGCCCGCCGAGGAACTCCACCGGGGTGACCTTGACGAGCTCGATACCGAAGGTCATCGGAACGGTCAGGAAGCCAACCATCCCCATGTCGTGAAACAGCGGCAGCCACGACACCATCGTGTCCACCTCGGGGTCAACCTCGGAGCGCTCGATCATGGCCGACATATTCGAGAACAGGTTGCCGTGCGTGATCTTGACGGCCTTCGGTTCCGCCGTCGACCCGCTAGTGAGCTGCAGCAGTGCCAAGTCGTCCTCACCAGCGGCAACCGGATCGGCGATTGGATCGGCGTCGAGCAGGTCATTGATCATCCGGTAGCGGATGCCGTTCTCCTCGAGGACCGGCGCGAGCTGGTCGAAAGGGTCGCCGAGCAGCACCAGGTCGGAGCCGATCATCCGCAACACGGTAAGCGTGTCCGACGCCCACTCGCCGAGGTCGGTGCGCGGAGTGGGTTGGTGCAGCATGGTGACGCTGCCCCCGGCGAACCACACCGCCTGCACCGTTGGCGCGATCAGCGCCGGCGCGGCGGCGAGGACGCCGACGGATCCGCCGGGGCGAAGCCCGTCCGCGGCGAGACCGCCCGCGACGCGCCGCGCCTGCTCGTGCACGTCGGCCCACGTCGCCCGGACCGGGTCGTGCGGTTCGCCGGTGGTCATTCCGCGCTTGCCGCCGCCGTCGGAAAGGGCAATGGATATCAGTTGGTCGACAAACCTGCTCATACCGTCGAGCCTATAGACCACATAGTTGTCACCGATACACAAGCCCGCCCAGCACGGCTTGTACGAGGTCGACTATTCGGCGGCGTCGGCGAGCTCCATCCAGCGGGCCTCGACGTCCTCCTTCTCGGCGATAACGGCTTTGAGTTCGGAGTCCAGTTTCAGCAGTTCGTCCGGGTTGTTGGCGGCGTTCGCGAGCGCGTCGTGCAGTTCCCGCTCCTTGCGGTGCAGCGTCTCCACCTTGCGTTCCAGCTTCGCCAACTCCTTCCGCGCCGCGCGCTGCTCGGCTGCGGAGGACTTCTGCTTCGCCGGAGCCGCTTCGGTGGCGGGGGCGCTCAGCAGCGACGCCCGACGGCGCAGGTACTCGTCGATGCCGCCGGGCAGGTCGGTGACCGCGCCGTCGCCGAACAGCGCGACCACGGTGTCGCAGGCGCGTTCGACCAGGTAACGGTCGTGCGAGACGACGACGAGCGTGCCGGGCCACGAGTCGAGCAGATCTTCCAGTTGCTGCAACGTGTCGATGTCGAGGTCGTTGGTGGGCTCGTCCAGCAGCAGCACGTTCGGCTCCGCCATCAGCAGCCGGGTGAGCTGCAATCGCCTGCGCTCGCCGCCGGAGAGGTCGTCCACCGGGGTCCACTGCCGCCGCGCCGGGAAGCCGAACCGCTCCGCGAGCTGCGACGCCGTCATCTCGTGCTTGCCAAGCACGACGCGCTTCGCCACCTGTTCGACGGCCTCAAGCACCCGTAGGTCGCCGGGCAGGTCCTCCAGCTCCTGCGTCAGGTACGCCAGCCGCACGGTGGTGCCTTCGATCCGCTTGCCCGCGTCCGGCTCGCGATGTCCGGCCAGCAGCCGCAGCAACGACGTCTTGCCGGACCCGTTCACCCCGACCAGGCCGATCCGGTCGCCTGGCCCGAGCCGCCAGGTGACATCGCTCAGCAGCTCCCGCTCCCCCGCGCGCAGCGTGACGTCCTCCAGCTCGATCACCGTCTTGCCGAGCCGTCGCTTGGCGAAGGCGTGCAGTTCACGCGGATCGCGTGGCGGTGGGACGTCGGCGATCAGCGCCTCGGCGGCCTCCACGCGGTAGCGTGGCTTCGACGTCCGCGCCTTCGCGCCACGCCGCAGCCACGCGAGCTCCTTGCGCGCCAGGTTGCGGCGCTTCTCCTCAGCGGCCGCTGCCAGCTTGGCCCGCTCCGCACGGGCGTACACCCAGTCGGCGTAGCCGCCCTCGTACTGCTCGACGGTCCCGTTGACGACTTCCCACGTCCGGGTGCACACCGTGTCCAGGAACCACCGGTCGTGGGTGACGACGACCAGCGCGACCTTGCGGGCTAGCAGATGATCGGCGAGCCAGCGCACGCCCTCGACGTCAAGGTGGTTGGTGGGTTCGTCCAGGATCAGCAGGTCCAGCTCGCGCACCAGTGCCGCGCCGAGGGCTACCCGGCGTCGTTCCCCGCCGGACAGCGCGCCGACCTTCGAGCCGAGGCCCAGCGCGGTGATGCCGAGCCCCTCAACGATGGAGCGCACACGCGGATCCGCCGCCCACTCGAACTCGGCGTCGTACCCGGCGAGCACGGCGTCGCGGACGGTGACGTCGGCGTCGATCTCCACCCGTTGGGTGACCACGGCGAGCCGCAGGTCACGTGACCGGGCGACCCTGCCGGAGTCCGGCGGTTCCAGGCCAGCCAGGATCTCGAGCAGCGTCGTCTTGCCGCCGCCGTTGAGGCCGACGACGCCGATCCGGTCAGTGTCCTCGACGCCGAGCGACACGGCGTTGAGCAGGGTGCGTTCGCCGAAGGACTTCGAGACGTCCTCGGTGTTGATCAGGTTGACCATCTAGGCGCTATTCCAGGGGCAGAGGTTCGGGGTCCGTGTCCAACTTAGGCCACGGCGTCAGGCGTGCACCTGGGGCGGGGTCGGACGCGTGCTGTCCTCGCCGCCGACGATCCGCGCGCCGTGCACCGGGCCGTGCGCGACCCGCACCGTGCGGCACACGCCGGTACCCGCGAGCTGTGCGGCGACGTCGACGGCGGCGTCCTCGTCCTCGCACAGGAACGCGCACGTCGGCCCGGACCCGGACACCATGCCCGCCAGCGCACCCGCGTCCACGCCAGCGCGCAGTGTGCGACGCAGCGACGGCCGCAACGATACGGCCGCGGCCTGCAAATCGTTGCCGAGCAGCATGGCGAGCTGTCTCGGGTCGCCGGACGCCAGCGCCTCCAGCAGCGGGGCGTGCGAGCCGACGCGCGGCGGCTCGCCGTTGTCGCGGAGCCGGTCCAGCTCGCCGAACACCCTGGGCGTCGACAGGCCCTTCGTCGCGAACGCGAGCACCCAATGGAACGTGTGGCGGCACAGCACCGGCACCAGTTCCTCACCGCGACCCGTGCCGAGTGCGGTTCCGCCGGACAGTGCGAACGGGACGTCGCTGCCGAGCTTCGCGGCGATCTCGGCGAGTTCGTCCCTCGCGATGTCCAGGTCCCACAACGCGGCCAGCCCGACCAGCGTGGCCGCGGCGTCCGCGCTGCCGCCCGCCATGCCGCCAGCGACCGGGATGCCCTTGCGGATGACGACCCTGACCTTGGGTTCGTCGCCCGTCCGGCCGACGTAGTTCGCGAGCTCGTTGGCGGCGCGCCAAGCGAGGTTGGCCTCACCGCGCGGCACGGTGTTCTCGCCCTCGCCGGACACCTCGATGCCCGGCTCCTCGCTCGCGGCGACGGTGACCTCGTCGACCAGCGACAACGCCTGGAAAACCGTGGTCAGCTCGTGGTAGCCGTCATCGCGCGCGTCGCCCACACCGAGGTGCAGGTTCACCTTCGCTGGCACCCGGACGGTCACCGGTGGCGGTACAACGGCTAGCACGCTGCCAGCCTACGCCTACCGAGCGTGTGTGACCCGTCGCGCCCACGACGCCGTGTCCGACGTTTCGGACGCTGTGTCCGACACTCCCGACGCTGTGTCCGGCAGTGTGGCTACGCGGCGACGCTGGCCAGCGCGGGCTCGCGGGTGACACGACCGCCGAACGTTGCCACGCGTGTCGGACGACGCACCGGCGTGACGAGGCCGCCGTGCTCGCCGATCCAGCCGAGCGCGATCGCGGCCTTCTCGCCGCGCAGCCCAATCCGGTATCGGGCGACCGGGACGTCACCGATACGAGTGGTGCCGCCGTCCAAAGTGGCGATGTCTACACCCAGTCGGTCAGCCGCCGACGGCAGGGTCGTGCCGACCGTGGCGTGGCCGATGAGCGTCACATCAGCGACGACGTCATAGCCATCGGCGTCGGAGTCGTCGGTACGCGGCAGCACGCGGCGCGCCAGGTGGCTGTCCTGGTTGGTGATGAGGTCGAACACCGTGCCGGTCTCCAGCAGCCTACCGTCGGCGAACAGGGCGACCGCATCACACACCTTGCGGACGACGTCCGCGTCGGCGGTCGCGAGCACGATGGTCACGCCAAGTTCCGCCCGCGCGCGGTCCAGCGTCGCCAGGACGGCGCCCGCCTGCCCGGCCTCGAGCCCGGCCGTGGGCTCGTCCAGGACGAGCACCGCGGGGTCGGTGGCCAGCGCACGGGCGATCGCGACGCGCCTGCGCTGGCCTTCATCGAGCTCACCGGGATGCTGCGCGCCAGCCCGCGCCAGACCGACAAGGTCCAGCAGCCGCAGCACTCGCTCGCGCCTGCTCGGGCCGTCGACCCCCAGCCGCTCAAGCGGGGTGGCGACGTTACCCGCGACAGTACGCTCACCGCGCAGTGACGGGTAGGCCTCCAGCAGGCTGAACCGTTGGCGCAGGTCACGCAGCGACCCGGTGTCCAACCGGGTGGTGTCGACGTCGTCGACACGAATGGTGCCGGCGTCGGGCCGCTCATGCAGGCCTAGCAGCCGCGCGAGGGTCGACGTCCCCGATCTCGCGCGGCCGAGCAGGCCGAACACGGCACCGGCTTCGATCTCAAAGGAGACATCGCGCAGCGTGGTGGACTCGGTCGTGGACGTGGTCAGATTTTCGACAGTGATCACGAAGAACTCCAGTGTGGTGCGGCCCTCGCGCAGCGAACAGCGAGGCGTGCGGCAGGGCCTTCGGTCAGGACGGGCTGGCTGTCAGCAGCGGCGACACGCGCACACCGTGCGGCGGCACTGGTCGACTACGCGACGCTTCGTCAGCATTCGTGACCGATACACAGAGAATCCCTCCATCGGTCCTGGCGGTAGCACCTGCCCATCGGTGGGTGGTTGCTGCGGCGTCAACAAGCCAGGTCTCTCGGCCGCTCGGGATGGATGCCTCAACATTACAGCGGAAAGCCACCACTCTTGGCAACACCAGGCGGGCGCTAGATGTTCCAAATCACAGCGCGGCGTGCGCGATCCGGGCGAAGTCGGCGACGGTGAGTTGTTCGCCCCGAGTCGTCGGCTCGACGTCGGCGGCACGAAGGATCCTCTCCGCACGCTGCGCAGAGCCGGCCCACGACGCCAGCGCGGCGCGGAGCGTCTTGCGACGTTGGGCGAACGCGGCGTCCGCGACGGCGAACACCTGGTCGCGGTCTACTGTCGACGCCGCCGCGGGACCGTCGGGGTGGCGTTCGAACGACACCAGTGCGGAGTCGACGTTCGGGACTGGCCAGAACACGGCGCGCGGGACAGGAGCGACCTTGTGTGCCGTGCCGTACCAGGCCAGCTTCACGCTCGGCACGCCGTAGACCCGACTGCCGGGACCAGCAGCCATCCGGTCCGCCACCTCGGTCTGGACCATCACCAACGCACGCCGCAGCGACGGTAGCTCGCCGAGCAGGTGCAACACGACCGGCACCGCGACGTTGTAGGGGAGATTCGCCACGAGGAGATTGGGTTGGGCGACGCTTGGTGTGTCGGGAGTGCAGGACACAGCATCCGGAACGTCGGACACAACGTCCGGAGTGTCGGACACAACGTCGGGAGTGCAGGACACAGCGTCCGGAGTGTCGGACACGGCGGCGGTGGCTAAGTCCTCCGCGCGGAGGCGGAGGGCGTCGGCAGTCAGGACCGTTAGGCGTGAGGTGGCGGCGCTGACGGCGCCCGCCTCGCTTGCCTCGCCCGGCTTGCCTGCCTTGCCCGGCTCGCTTGTCTTGGATGCCACTGTCGCGGGCAGCCGGTCGGCCAACACCGGATCGACCTCGACGGCCACCACCCGCGCGCCGGTGGCGAGCAGCCCCAGCGTCAGCGACCCGAGCCCCGGGCCCACCTCCAGGACGACGTCGTCAGCGCTGACACCGGCGAGCCGCACGATGCGGCGCACCGTGTTCGGGTCGTGCACGAAGTTCTGGCCGAGCTTCTTCGTCGGGCGCACCGCGAACTGCTCGGCCAGCGCGCGCACCTCCGCAGGCCCCAGCAGGGCGACGTCCGATTGGATCACCTGAAAAGACTATGTCGTCGCGGGAGCCGCGGACGCGGCAGGGCCGAAGCACGGTGACAAGCCTCGCGGCAGGGCGAGAGGCCCGGACCCCGTTACGTCGGCAGGCCGAGTTTCTGCGCGCAGTGGGGCCACGCGCTGTAGCCGTTCCTGGCGTCGCGGAGCTTGGTGGCGATCGCGATCTGCTGCTCACGTGAGGCCTGGTGCGGGTACGCCGCGTACTGGCCGCCGCCGTAGGCGTCCCAGGTCTGCTTGTTGAATTGCAGGCCGCCGTAGTAGCCGTTGCCGGTGTTGATCGACCAGTTGCCGCTCGACTCACAGAACGCGAGGCGGTCCCACACGGCGGCGTCGCTGATCACCAGCTGCTTGGTGCCGACGATCACGATCCTCGGCACCGCCTTGCTCAGCACCTTAACCTCGAGCTCTTCGCGGCTGACCTCGACGTTGTTGCGCCGGGTCACGCGGTAGGTGACGAGTTTCTCGCCCGCCTTACCCTGCTGCTTGACCTTCTCGGTGCCAGCGGGCATCTCGGGGTCCTCGATCGTCTTGACCGGGGGCTCGATGGGTTCCTTGATGTTGATCGTCGAGACGCCGGTGCGCACGATACGCAGCTCGGCGCCGTCCACGAGTTTACGCTTGAGCCCCTTCTCGACCGAGTCACGCTCGCCGAGCTTGATCTCCTGGGTCGCTAGGAACTCCTTGACGGTCACCGCGTTGGTGGTGACCGTGCGCGGCTTGTTGCCGCCGTCGAACAGCGTGATGTCCTTCTGGGTCTTGACCTCGAGGGTCATGCCGTCGAGCGGCACCGAGCCATCGCGCGGGGCGGACAGCACGGCACCGTTGGACAGCATCTTGCCCATGTCGAGCTGCTTCATCGCCTCTTCAACGGTGGTCGCGCGCACCCAGGTCTCGCGCTGCTTGCCGTCGACGATGAGGGTGAGCTGCCGCCCACGCTCCAACTGGACGACGCCGCCATGGCCGACGGCGGCGTTCGGGGACGGCGACAGCGCGTCATGCTTGCCGATCGTGATGCCCGCGTCGTCAAGGACATCGCCAACGGTCGACCCGAACGTGTTGACCGTCTGCGTCTTGCCATCGACGTTGAGCGTGACGCTCTTGTTCATCGCGAGCGCGGCGGCGCCACCACCGGTCAGCGAGACCAGCACCGCGACGACAGCGCCCTTCAGGAAGCGCTGCTTCCAGGTCCTGATCGCGGTTGCGAGCCCAGATTCCTCGGGCTCCGGCTCCCTCGCGGGTGCGTATGCCTCGACGATGTCGTCCGGGATGTAGTCCGGGATGACGGGCAGCACCGTCGTCTCGGCGTTGACAAGCCGGATCAGCTCATCGACGTCGACGTCGAGGTCCCGCAGCATCGCCTCCGCCTGCGGGCCGAGCACAGCGTGCACGTCCTGCGGCGTGACGGCGGGTGAGGGAGAGAACTCACCGATGTCCGCGTCGTATTCGGGCCAGTGAAAGTCGGTAGTCGGCCGGTCCAGCTGAGCCACCGAAGAGCGCTCCGGGCGCAGCGGGGCACGCCACTGGTCAACAGTCACGAAGCCGATCCCTTTCGCACAGCGGTCTTCCTCAACGCATGCGGGCGCATGCGTACGGACTCCCGCAGTCGGCGTCGCCAAGGCACCAGCTCACGACTGTGCCCCAATCCCCGACGTGCACCGACGCGACTGAGGGTTTCCGTAAGCGGACTCCCAGTCACTGAGCCCACTCACTACGGTCACGAGACCATAACGGAGACTACGTGGTTGCGCAAACACCCTGAGCGATGTCGTGAACTTGGTCACTCCCTCGAGTGGCCCAGTCTCGCGTCACTTGTCGCAACGCGTAGTACTCGGCGTCACGCTGCGCAACGAGAAGATCCGCTCCGCCGTGGCGTTGACGGCCGCTGCCAGCGAGGAAACATCGTCTCCGCGCAACTCCGCGAGGTCACGCAGGGTGTAGGCGGCACAGTACGGCTCGTTCGGCCGTCCCCGGTATGGGTGGGGCGTCAGAAACGGCGCGTCGGTCTCCACGAGCAGTTGATCCCGCGGCACCAGTGTGGCGGCCTCCCGCAGCGGGCGCGCGTTGCGGAACGTGACCGGCCCGGCGAAGGACAGCACGTATCCCGCTTCGACGCAGCGCCGCGCCACGTCGGCGTCCCCGGAGAAGCAGTGGAAGATCACCCGATCCGGCGCGCCCTCTTCGTCGAGGATCCGTAGTACGTCCTCATGCGCGTCGCGGTCGTGGATCATCAACGGCTTGCCAACGCGCTTGGCGAGGTCGATGTGCCAACGGAACGCCGCCTGCTGCGACTCCGGCGTCGAGAAGTCCCAGTAGTAGTCCAGCCCGGTCTCCCCGACCGCGACCACGCGCTCGTCCGTGACGAGGCGTTCGACCTCGGCACGGACGGTGTCGTCGAAGTCCTCGGTGCGGGTGGGATGGATCGCTACGGCGGCATACAGGCGCTCGTCCCACGTCGCCGCGTCAGCTGCCCAGCGGGCGGCGGCGATGTCATCCGCGACCGTGACAACGCGCGTCACCCCGGCCGCCTCGGCACGGTCCAGCATCACCACGACGTCGTCGGCGGTCTCCGCACCACAGGCGTCCAGGTGCGTGTGGGCGTCGACGATCGGCATGGGCAGCCGTTCCGGTACGGGCGGCCGCTCACGACGCTTGTCACTCATCGGCGGTCCTGATCGGAGCCCAGGACGGCCCGGTCTCGGCTAGCGACGGGTCGAGCTTGCCGAAGATCGGACGCGGCTTGGCCAGCGGGCGGCCCACCTCGATCGGCACCGGCTCCCAGCGCGCCTGCTCGGCGGCGTACTCACCGGTGAGGATCGGATACGACCTGCCTGGCTCCTCCAGGTCGTCCACCTCGGACACATCCGGCTGCGCCGACCACACGCCGGTGCCACCCAGCGCCTCGTGCACCTGCTGCGCGGCGTGCGGCAGGAACGGCGTCAGCAGCGCGTTGGCGTCCGAGACGACCTGCAGCGCGGTGTGGAGCACGGTGTCGCGGCGGGCGGGATCGTCCTTGAGCTGCCAGGGCTGCTGCTCGGACAGGTACCGGTTGGCCGCGGTGACCACGCGCATCGCCTCGTTGGCCGCCTGCCGGAACCGCGACCGTCGCAGGTGCTCGCCCACGGTGTCGAACGCCCGCGCCGACAGCGCCTTGAGATCGACGTCGGCCTGCTGCGGGGCCTCCGGCCTCGGCACCGCGCCCACATTCTTGTGTGCCATCGAGATAGACCGGTTGACGAGGTTGCCCCACTCGTTCGCCAACTCGTAGTTGGTACGGCGGACGAACTCATCCCAGGTGAAGTCGACGTCCTGGTTCTCGGGACCCGCCACCGAGATGAAGTAGCGCAGCGCGTCCGCTCCGAACTCCTCAAGGAAGTCGTGCACGTAGATCACAGTGCCGCGCGAGGTGGAGAACTTCGACCCGCTCATGGTCAGGAACTCGCTGGAGACGACCTCGGTGGGCAGGTTGAGCGTGCCGAACGCGCCCGGTGTGCCCCCCTTGTCGCCCGCGCCGTTCTGACCGAGCAGCAGCGAAGGCCAGATCAGCGAGTGGAAGACGATGTTGTCCTTACCCATGAAGTAGTAGCCCTTGGCGTCGGGCGACGTCCAGAACTCGCGCCAGGCGTCGTCATCGCCGCTGCGGCGAGCCCACTCCACGCTGGCCGACAGGTAGCCGATCACCGCGTCGAACCACACGTAGAAGCGCTTCATCGGCGCCTCCCGCCATCCGTCGAGCGGCACGGGAACGCCCCAGTCGAGGTCGCGGGTGATGGCGCGGGGGCGCAGGTCGTCCAGCAGGTTCTGACTGAACTTCAGCACATTCGGCCGCCAGTGGGTGCGGGTGGACAGCCACTCGCCCAGCGACTCGGTGAACGCGGGCAGGTCGAGGAACAGGTGCTCGGTCTCGACGAACTCCGGCTTCTCGCCGTTGATACGCGAGACCGGGTTACGCAGGTCAGCCGGATCGAGCTGGTTGCCGCAGTTGTCACACTGGTCGCCGCGCGCCCCGTCGTAGCCGCAGATCGGGCAAGTGCCCTCGATGTAGCGATCGGGCAGGGTACGGCCTGTCGATGGGCTGATCGCGCCGAGCTGGGTCTTGGCGACGACGTAGCCGTTGCGCCACAGCGCCGTGAACAGCTCCTGCACCACGCGGTAGTGGTTGCCGGTGGTGGTGCGAGTGAACAGGTCGTAGGAGAGCCCGAGGCCGTGCAGGTCGCCTACGATCTGCCGGTTGTACTTGTCGGCGAGCTCGCGGGCGGTCATGCCCTCCTTGTCGGCCTGCACCTGGATCGGGGTGCCGTGCTCGTCGGTTCCGCTGACCATGAGCACCTTGTTCCCCGCCATGCGCTGGTAGCGCGCGAAGACGTCGGAGGGGATGCCGAACCCGGACACGTGGCCGATGTGGCGGGGGCCGTTGGCGTAGGGCCAGGCCACCGCGGTGAGAACGGGAGTGCTCATGCCTGCGTAGCCTACGGACTTCCCGTGCGCGGCCGACACGGGCCAGCCCTGCCCCGTTCGAGCTAAGACGGACGGGACGGGGGAGGATGGCGGCATGCGGTTGGAGCGGATGGCGTTGCGGACCGGCGCACGGCCCGAGCAGGTGTTGTCCCTGCTCGACGCCCGTGCCCGGCGGCTTGGGCTACCCGCCCCCGCCGCGCTTATCGGCGACTGGTTCGGCTCACGCGCCGTCATCGCTCCCACCGTCGAGCTGCGCCCAGTCACCGAGGTGGCTGAGGCCTTCGCTACTCCGGCTCGGCAGCGCGCGGTGAATTCCCCCGCTGATGGCGCCATTGGCGGGGGCTGGTTCGGCTACCTCGGTTACGACCTGACCGACCCCTCCGGCCGATCCGGCGCGCTGCCACCAGCCGCGTGGGGCTGGGCCGACCACGTGCTGCGGCTCGACACGACCGGGCAGTGGTGGCTGGAGACGCTCGGCCCCGAGCTGGATGCCCTCGCCGCGGAGTTCGACGCGCTGCTCGACGTCCTGTCTTCGGATGACGCTCCCGACGTCCTCACGGAGCACGGCTGGACCGCGACGCGCCTGCGCAGGCCGGACGGTAGCGAGCACACCAAGGCGGTCGCGGCCTGCATGGACGCCATCGCGGACGGCGAGCTGTTCCAGGCCAACATCTGCGCTCGTTTCCACGGCGAGTTCGACGGCTCGGCGTGCGAGCTGTTCACCGCGGGTGTACGACGGCTGCGACCCCGGCGCGCGGCATACCTGGCGGGCAGCTGGGGCGCGGTCGTGTCGCTGTCGCCGGAGCTGTTCCTCGCCCGCACTGGACGTCGAGTGCGGTCGACGCCGATCAAGGGCACGCTCCCCCGCCGCGGCGACGCGGATGCGGCCAACGCCGAACGGCTGCGGCGCTCCACCAAGGACGTCGCGGAGAACGTGATGATCACCGACCTGGTGCGCAACGACCTCGGCCGGGTCAGCGCGGTCGGCAGCGTCACCGTTCCGGAACTGCTCAGCGTGACCGAAGCGCCCGGCGTGTGGCATCTGGAGTCAACCGTGGCGTCGGAACTCGCACCGGACATGACGGACGCCGACCTGCTGCACGCCACGTTCCCGCCCGGTTCGGTCACCGGCGCGCCGAAGCTGCGGGCGCTGGATCTGATCGCCGAGCTTGAGCCCGAGGCACGCGGCGTGTACTGCGGCGCGGCCGGACTTGTCTCCCCCGCGGCGGGGATGGAGCTGAACGTCGCCATCCGCACGCTCGAAGTCGCCGACGGCGCGGTCGCGCTGGGTGTCGGCGGCGGGATCACCGCGCTGTCCGATCCAGCAGCGGAGTGGCAGGAATGCCTGCACAAAGCGGCGCCGCTTGAAGCGCTGCTGCGGCATTTCGCCGCCGAGCCGACGTGAATGGAATTTGTGATCAGAACGTCACGTTGCCTACTGTTCGGACGACTGAACCAGCGAGGGGACAGGCGATGACGACGAGAACCGATCAGACCGCTGACGGCGGCAGCGCCGCCGACACGGTCGCGGACACCCTGCCACGTGAGGTGTGGGTGCTCGTCGCCGCAAACGTCCTGATCGCGGCGGGCTTCGGGCTGGTGGCGCCAGCGATCCCGATCTTCGCTGACAGCTTCAACGTCGGCGTCACCGCGGCCTCACTGGTGATCAGCGCGTTCGCCGCGGCGCGGCTGCTGTTCGCGCCAGTCGCGGGCGGTCTCGTCTCCCGGCTCGGCGAGCGCAAGGTCTACCTCACCGGACTACTGATCGTAGCCCTGTCCACGGGGGCGACCGCGTTCGCCAACGGCTACGTCCAGCTGCTGGTGTTCCGCTCGGCGGGCGGCATCGGCTCGACGATGTTCACCGTCTCCGCGATCGCGCTGCTGATCCATCTCACCCCGCCGCCGCTGCGCGGCAGGGCAGCTGGCTTGTTCGGTACCGGCTTTCTCGTCGGCAACGTCATCGGGCCGCTGGCGGGCGGCGGCCTGATCGAGATCAACATCCGCGCGCCCTTCCTCGTCTACGCGCTGGCGCTGCTGATCACCACGCTGTTCGTGTGGCTTATGCTGCGCAACTCGACGTTGATCAGCGCGGCGGACAGCGACGACGCCCCCGCGCTGACCCTGCCCGCCGCGCTGCGCGACCACGCCTACCGGTCGGCGCTGCTGGCCAACTTCTCGTTCGGCTGGATGGTCTTCGGAGTCAGGGTGGCGCTGGTGCCGCTGTTCCTGGTGCAGGTGCTCCACCAACGAGAGGGCCTGGTCGGCATCGCGTTCGGCGTGTTCGCGGCAGCCAACGTCGGGATGCTGCTGCTGTCCGGCAAGCTCGCCGACACCATCGGCCGCAAACCGTTCGTGCTGACCGGGCTGACGGTCACCGCCGCGGGCACGGTCTGGCTAGGCCTCACGTCGTCACTACTCGAGTTCATGGTGGCCACCGTGGTCACCGGGCTCGGGGCCGGGCTGCTCACGCCGCCGATGCAGGCGACGGTGGCGGACGTCGTCGGCTCGCGCGGACGCGGCGGTCCGGTGCTGGCGACGTTCCAGATGGCCGCGGACGTCGGCGCGATCATGGGCCCGCTGCTGGCGGGCGCGCTGGCCGAGGACGTCTCATTCGGCTGGGCGTTCGGTATCACCGGCGCGCTGGCGCTGATCGCGGCGTTGGTATGGGTGCCCGCGCGGGAGACCCTGCCGACGAAGCAGGAGGAACCGCACCACCCGACGCCGGAGCAGTCCTGCGAGCTGGACGCGCGGCGCCAGCCGTAGCCCCTACTTCCGCGCGGCGAGCACCGCGTCGTACAGCTCCTTCTTGGACACGCCGTGCGCGGCGGCGACGTCACCGGCGGCCGTCTTCAACCGCTCCCCGGCATCGACCCGCTCCCGGACGGCGGCGACAAGGTCCGCGACGTCCGGCTGCCGAGCGACGGCGCCCGCGACAACGACCGTGATCTCGCCGCGCAGCCCCTCGGCGGCGCGGTCGGCCAGCTCGGCGAGGGTGCCGCGCAGGACCTCCTCGTACGGCTTGGTCAGCTCCCGGCAGACGGCGGCGCGCCGCTCACCGCCGAGCACCCGCGCGGCGTCGGCCAGCGTGGTGGCGATGCGGTGCGGTGACTCGAAGAACACCGTAGTCCGGGGCTCCTCGGCCAGCGCGGCGAGGAACTTCTCCCGCTCGCCCGGTTTGCGGGGCACGAAGCCGTCGAAGCAGAACCGGTCGGAGGCGAGCCCGGACAGCGCCAGCGCCGTCGTCACCGCGGATGGCCCCGGCAGACAGGTGACCGGCAGTTCGGCGTCCGCGCAGGCGCTGACCAGCGAGAATCCTGGATCAGACACGCTGGGCATCCCGGCGTCGGTGACCAGCAACACCGTCTTGCCCCCACGGATCGCCTCAAGCAACGCGGGAATCCGCGACGTCTCCACAGCATCGTAGAAGCTGACCAGCCGCCCGGTCATCGTCACGCCGAGCGCGATGGCCAGCGCCCGCGTCCTGCGGGTGTCCTCCGCCGCGATGATGTCGGCGCTGCCAAGGGCATTGACCAGCCTCGGCGACGCGTCGTGGGAGTCGCCAAGCGGTGTCGCGGCCAGCACCAGCCCGCCCCGGTCGTCTGTCGGCGTGTCCACGGAGCCAGCTTCGCACGACGAACGACGCGTTCCCCGCACTGGGCGCACCGAACGACGCTTTCACCGCGCCCAACGCAGCGAAAGCGTCATTCAGCGCAATACGACACCCGCACGTCGACCTCACACCATCGGGCCTAGCATGGACCCTCGTGACGACGGTGCTGCCCGACAACGCGCTGACCGTGACGCGCAAGCTCCCAGCACGCCCACCCGCGCCGCCGTCGGACGCCGAGCTCACCCTGCTCGGCAGACCGATGCCCGACGACCGGCTGCGCGCTTGGCTCGTCACGCTCGTCATCACCGGCATCGGCGCGGTCGTCCGGCTATGGAATCTCGGGTTCCCCACCGACAAAGGCACACCGGTCTTCGACGAGAAGCACTACGTTCCGCAGGCATGGCAGGCGCTGCGCAACGGCGGGTACGAGGACAACTACGGCTACGAACTGATCGTCCATCCGCCGGTCGCCAAGCAACTCATCGCCATCGGCGAGTGGCTGTTCGGCTACAACGGCTGGGGCTGGCGGTTCAGCGCGGCCATCGCGGGCATCGTGATCATCTTCCTGGTGATCCGGATCGCTCGCAGGCTCACCCGCTCCACCCTGCTCGGCGCCGTCGCGGGCGTGCTGGTGATCGCCGACGGCGTGCTGCACCTGCAATCCCGCATGGGGATGCTGGACATCTTCCTCACGGTATTCGTGCTCGCCGCGTTCGGTTGCCTAGTGCGCGACCGGGACCAGGTGCGGGAACGCCTCGCGGAGGCGGTGCGCAACAACTGGCTGTCGACGTCACCGTACGGGCCGAAGCTCGGGTTCCGTTGGTGGCGATTCGGCGCGGGGGTGATGCTCGGCATCGCCTGCGGCGTGAAGTGGTCCGGCCTGTACTACATCCTGGCGTTCCTGCTCATGCTGCTGGTACTTGACTGGAGCGCCCGCCGCGCGGCGGGCATCGCCCGGCCCGTGCGAGCGGTGCTCTTCAGAGACACCGCGCCCGCGGTGCTGTCGCTCGTGGTGCTCGCCGTCCTGCTGTACCTCGGCACCTGGTGGGCGTGGTTCGCCAGCGAGACCGCCACCGACCGGCATTACCTGGAGATCGCCAATCCGGAGGGCGGCTACTTCGGATTCCTGCCAGGCGGGCTGGCCGGGGCCATGCCGGACAGCCTCGCCGCCGTGCTGCCGAGCGCGCTGGGCTCGCTCGCGCACTACCACGGCAACGTGCTGGACTTCCACGCCAACCTCGCAACGCCGGACGGTGACCCGCACCCGTGGGAGTCGAAGCCGTGGACGTGGCCGATGGGCCTGCGGCCGATGCTGTACTACTACTACGGCTCCGGTGAGGAGGCCGTCGGCTGCGGGCAGGCGGAGTGCGTACGCGCGACGATGCTGATCGGCACCCCAGCGCTGTGGTGGCTGGCGGTGCCGGTGCTGGTGTGGGGGCTGTGGCGCACGGTGTTCCGCTCGGACTGGCGCTACGGCATGGTGCTGGTCGGCTACGGCGCCGGGTTCCTGCCGTGGTTCGCCAACCTCGACCGGCAGATGTACTTCTTCTACGCGACACCGCTTGCGCCGTTCCTCGTGCTCGGGCTGACGCTTGTGCTTGGCCAAATCCTCGGCACTACCCGCGACGGCGCCGAACGAAGAGGCACTGGACTGCTCGTCGTCTCGCTCTACATCGGTCTCGTCGTCGCCAACTTCATCTGGCTTTGGCCGATATTGAATGGCGATTCGATCACGACCGCGCGGTGGGAGGCCGAAATGTGGCTGCCCTCGTGGCGGTGATTCCGACACGGGGATAGGCTCCCCTCTCGGCGCGGGCCCGTCACGACAGCAGGGGCCACGCGTCACGACACGGCAGAACAACACCGTCGGGGCGCGGTGGGTCGCCCACCGCTGTAGGTGAAGGAGACGTACGGGTGCGCGCGTTGACCCTGCTCGGCCGCCGAGCGCGCAGGGCGCCATGACACGGGCCGGACCATCCGAGCCGAGATCACCGCTGCTTAAGGCGCTGCTCGGGATGCGGAAGGCGCTGCCGACGGCGGGTCATCCCGCCCGCGCGGTCATCATGGGGTTCGCCGCGACAGTGGCCGTCGGCACCATCCTGCTGATGCTGCCGATCACGGCGGAGAACGGCCAGGCGACCGACTTCGTCACGGCGCTGTTCACCGCGACGTCGGCCGTGTGCATCACGGGGCTGATCGTGGTCGACACGAGCGGGCATTGGTCGACGTTCGGCGAGATAACGATCCTCGTGCTCATCCAGATCGGTGGGCTCGGCATCATGACCGTGGCGTCGCTCATGGTGCTGCTGGTTTCCCGCCGGTTCGGGCTCCGGATGCAGCTCAGCGCGCAACGGGAGACGAAGAGCCTTGACCTGGGTGAGGTTCGCGACGTCGTCCGCAGGATCGTGCTCATCAGCATCACGGTCGAGGTCATCGTCGCGACGGTGTTCACGGTCCGGCTGATGAGCGGCTACGACTACGGGTTCGGCGACGCACTGTACTCCGGCGTGTTCCACGGCATCTCGGCGTACAACAACGCCGGCTTCTCGCTGTACTCCGACAGCATGGAACGGTTCGTCAGCGATCCATGGATCTCGCTTGCGGTGATCATCGCGGTGATCATCGGCGGGCTCGGCTTCCCCGTGCTGTTCGAACTGGGCCGCAGACTGCGCGGCAAGATCCACTGGAGTATGCACAGCAAGATCACCCTGCTCACGACGGGTGTGCTGCTGGTCGTCGGGTTCACCTACATCACGATCAACGAGTGGCAGAACGCCGACACGATGGGCGGGCTCGGCGTGCCAGGCAAACTGCTCGCCGGGCTGTTCGCCGCGACGATGCCCCGCTCTGCCGGGTTCAACTCGGTGCCCACCGGCGAGCTGGAGTCGTCAACGCTGCTGGTCACCGACGTGTTGATGTTCATTGGCGGTGGCAGTGCGAGCACCGCGGCGGGAATCAAGGTGACAACGTTCGCATTGCTCGCGTTCGTGATCCTGGCGGAGATCCGAGGAGAACCGACGGTGCATGTCATGGGCAGGCGGCTGGCGGCGACCGTGCAGCGGCAGGCGCTGACCGTCGCGCTACTGGCCGTCGCGCTGGTCATGCTGACCACGATCACGATGCTGTCCATCTCGGAGCACCCGCTCGACGAGGTCCTGTTCGAGTCGGTGTCCGCCGTGGCCACGGTCGGGTTGTCCACCGGAATTACCGCCGATTTGCCCCCCGGCATGCACGTGATGATGTCGATACTGATGTTCATCGGACGCCTCGGGCCGATCACGCTGGCGACCGCGCTAGCGTTGCGGGACCGTCCACGGCGTTACGAACTACCTGAGGAGCGACCCATCGTTGGCTAGGAACGGATCGAGCGGAAACCGTGCCGTGATCATCGGCCTCGGCCGGTTCGGCGGTTCGCTCGCACTCGAACTCGCACGGCAGCGCACCGACGTGCTCGCCATCGACAGCAGCCCGAAGCTGGTCGACAAGTACGCCGAGGACCTGACACACGCCGTCGTCGCCGATTCAACGGACGAGGACGCGCTCAAGCAGCTCGGCGTGCACCAGTTCCGGCGCGCAGTCGTCGCCATCGGCGCCGACCTTGAGGCGAGCATCCTGACGACGTCGGTGCTGGCGGACTTCGGCATCCCCAACATCTGGGCGAAGGCGCTGTCACGGCAGCACGCGCGGATCCTGGAGCGCGTCGGCGCGCATCACGTCGTGCTACCGGAGCACGACATGGGCGAGCGTGTCGCCCACCTCGTGATGGGCAGGATGCTGGACTACATCGAGTTCGAGGACGACTACGCGATGGTCAAGACCGTCGCGCCCGCCGAGGCGGTCGGTCGACCACTCGCGGAAAGCGAACTGCGGTCGAAGTACGGCATCACCGTGGTCAGCATCAAGCGGCGCGGTGAAGGCTTCACCTACGCGACGGCGGAGACCGTCGTCCGCAGGGGCGACCTGCTCATCGTGGCGGGGAAGTCAACAGACACGGAGCGGTTCGCCGAGCTGACGTGAGGGTGGGCGAGTTGATCTGAAGACAGTTGCGTCGTCATAGCAACCGAAACGTCTTCAGATCAACTGGCGCCCCCTCACTGCCGAGGGATCACCCGTGTCACCGGGCCCTCGCGGGACTCGCCCACCCCGGACAGCCACGCGTTCATCTCCTCGACTACCGCCCCGAGTGTCGGCCGGTTGCGCGGCTCGGCGTCCAGCGCCGCCGTCAGTAGCCGGGCGTGGACGCTGCCGCTCGGCAGTTCCGTCGGGGCCTCCGCGCGGGACGCCGCCAAGAGCGCCGCCATCGGGTTCTCCCGGTCACCGCGTGGCGGACGTCCGGTCAGCGCGAAGCTCACAGTGGCGGCGAGCTGCCAGGCATCCGAGGCGGGACTGGCGCCCGCGCCGTTCGCGACCTCTGGCGCGGTGTAATCCGGCGTCCCGATCATCATGCCGGTCGCGGTCATGGCTGAGTCGCCCTTACTACGCGCGATGCCGAAGTCGATCAGATGCGGGATGCCGCGTGGGTCAACGATGATGTTCGACGGCTTGACGTCGCGGTGCAGGACACCTTTGTCGTGCGCGGCGATCAGCGCGCTCGCCGTCGTCGACCACAACCGGGCGGCGGCGACGTCGTCGATCGGGCCGCGCTCGTCAACAGCACTCGCCAGCGCGTCACCGTCCAGGTACTCCATGACCAGCGCGAGTCCTTCGGGCTGCTCGACGAGGTCATACACCCGGACGCAGTTGGGGTGGTCGAGAGCGGCGAGCGCACGGGCCTCCCGCTGCATCCGCTCCTCGGTGTCACGGTCGGGTGCGTGCGCGATCTTGAGCGCCACCGTGCGGTTGAGCTGCGTGTCGTAAGCCTGCCAGACCGTGCCGAAACCACCGTGGCCGAGCCTGCGGGTGCGCTGGTAGCGGGTGTCCGACGTCGGCGCGCGGGCAGGGATTGGCACCGGCACCGCACCTGCCATGGCGGATTCTCCCGACGTCGGCGCCACCGCCGTCGGCGGGTAATTCCCAGGAGGCGGGGGCGGTGGCTGCACAGGACGTTGCGGTGGCTGCTGTGGCGGCGCCACCTCACGGCGGGCCTTGCGCTGGTCCGCCCGCCGGATGGCGTGCCAGGACGGCGGGCCGACCACGGCGATCGGGATCAGTCCGAGCACGCTGACCGGGAGGAACCCGAGCCACAGGTGGATGGCGGTGTTGGCGTTGACGGTCACGCTGAGCAGCGCCAGCCCGACGAACGGTACCCAGAAGAACCGCGCGGGCCACGCGGGACCACGGCGGAAGGCGAGTTTGCCCTGCAGCATCACGAAGATCAGCGACAGAATGGGCAACCCAACCAGCGTGCCGAGGTAGAAGCCGTAGGCGAGTTCGTTGCCACCGGGGTAGAACAGCGTGTCGAACACGCCTGGACCCTTGCCAAGGTAGACACTCTGGTCACCGATGAAGTCGCAGTATGTCGTGTTGAGGGCGGCGACCTCGCCCTGGCTCAGACCGCCACGACCACCGGCGGCCACGATCCGGAATGTCTCGGAGACCCCGGCCATCAGGACCCACGGCAGCACACCTACGAACACCACGCCGATCACGCCGAACACACTCAGCGTGACGGCGGAGTAGGTGTTGCCGGTGAATTTTCTGATGACGCTGATACCAAGCGCGCCGATGATCGGCAGCAAGGCGATGAGCGCACCGGCCGTTCCGGTGGCCCACACCCAGTCACCAGGGCAGATACCCGGACCGAACAGCTGCTTCGAGAACGAGAGCAACCCACTCGCGAGGTCCGAGAACAGGTCCACGAATGCTCCTCCACCCAATGGGACTCCGCGTGCGAATCACGGCACGCACGACACGTCACGTTCACCCACAGTATGTCGCCACCCATCACGATGGGCCCGCCAACGCGCGGAGTGACGGCACATGGTGCGATAGGCGCGTGGGAGCGAGGATAAAGTCACGACGCGCCGCGATCCTCCTGAGCCTTCTTGTGGTGAGCCTAGTGGTCAATGGATGCACCGACGATCCCCCGACGCAGGGCACGGCGTCCGTCAGCGCCCAGGCGACCTCGCCTCGGCCCGCGACGCCGACGACGACACCGGAACCGGTGCGGTTACCGGACGACGCGCCAACGTTGTCCGACGTCATCCCCGCCCCGGCCAGCGTGCGGGCGGCGGAGAAGGACAACTTCGCGCTGACGAAGCAGACCGTGATCTCCGCCCCTGACGACGCGAAGGCCGCCGGTGACTACCTCGCCGACGTGCTCCGCCCGGCGACCGGTTTCCCGCTGCGCGTGGTGCCCGGCGAGGACGACGCTGGCGGCATCCGGCTGGTACTCCGCGAGGGCGGCGACCCGCGGGACGAGAGTTACCGACTGGAGATCGCCCGCGACGGCGTCACGCTGAGCGCGGCGAGCAAGGACGGACTGTTCGCCGGGGCGCACACGTTGCGGCAACTGCTGCCCGCAGACGTCGAGCGCGGCAAGACCGTCGACCGCGAATGGGTGCTGGCCGGCGGCGTCATCGAGGATGAGCCTCGGTTCGGCTACCGAGGCGCGATGCTCGATGTCGCGCGGCACTTCTTCGGCGTCGATGTCGTCAAGCGCTACATCGACCGGGTGGCGCAGTACAAGATCAACTATCTGCACCTGCATCTCGCTGACGACCAGGGCTGGCGCATCGAGATCGACGGCTGGCCCAAGCTCACCGAGGTCGGAGCACGCAACGAGGTCGGCGGCGGCAAGGGCGGCTTCTACACGAAGCAGCAGTACCGGGAGATCGTCGCGTACGCGGCCTCGCGCGGGGTGACGATCGTGCCGGAGATCGACATGCCCGGCCACACCAACGCCGCGCTGACCTCGTATGCCAAGCTCAACTGCGACGGCAATGCCCCGCCGCCCTACACCGACACCAAGGTCGGCTTCTCCTCGCTGTGCATCGACAAGAAAGTCACCTACGAGTTCGCCCGCGACGTCATCACCCAGATCGCGGAGATGACGCCGGGCCCGTACCTGCACATCGGCGGCGACGAGGCGAACAGCACCACCGACGCCGACTACCGAAAGTTCTTCGACAAGGTGCTGCCGATGATCGTCAAGGCGGGCAAGCGCCCCATCGGGTGGCACGAGTACGCCAAGGCTGACGTGCCCCGCTCCGGCGTGGTGCAGTACTGGCGTATCGAGACGGAGGACGCACCGACGCGGCGCCAAGCGAACAGCGGCAGGCGGGTGCTCATGTCCCCGGCGCACAGGACGTACCTGGACATGAAGTACGAGGAGTCGAACCCATGGGGTAACTCCTGGGCCGGGCCGGTCGACGTCCGCAAGGCATACGAGTGGGAACCGACGAACGAACTCGCCGGGGTCGGTGCCGGCGCGGTACTCGGCGTGGAAGCTCCGCTGTGGACGGAGCTGGTCACGACCGAGGACGAGATCGAGCGGATGGCGTTCCCCCGGATGCAGGCGATCGCAGAGGTGGGCTGGTCGAAGCGGACGAAGTGGGACGACTTCAGGGAGCGGCTAGCCGGTCAGGCGGAGCGGATGACCGCGCAGGGCATCGCGTTCCACCGCGACACCGGCGTGCCGTGGTGATGACGCGGTCGTGATGCGGTGAGTGTTGTCGAGCGACGTGGAGCGGCGTCGATGTTGAGGCGTTGTGGTCGTCATAGCGACCACAACGCCTCAAGATCGACAAACTTTCTCGCGCTTCCGCTTACGGCAGGCTGAACTCCTGCGTCTGCGGGTTAAGGTGACCGAGCTTCATCGCGCCGCCAGTGCGCTTGTCACTGACACGGAACACGTTCAACCCCGTCTGGATCTCGGACTCGTAGACGAAATTGTTGTACCAGTACGTCGACCACGCGCCGCCGAGGTTCTGCGGCTCGATCGGTGACGGGTCGGAGAACGCGATGGTCTGCGCGTTCGCCGGGTCGCTGAAGTCGACGACCCAACTGCCCGCCTGGTAGTGCCCGCCGGTGACGATGTAGCTGCCATCGCGCATCGGCACGATGTTGTAGTTGTGGATGGTGCAGTTCTCGGTCTCGGTCTGCGGCCGAGGCAGCGTCCACTGGCCCAGTTTCTCGCCGGTGTTGGCGTCGTAGAAGAACATGCTCTTCTTGATGTCCGGGTCATCTGCCTCGCACTCCGCCCCGGCGCCGCCACCCGGCTCCCAGCCGAGCGCCAGCACTTCGCCGTCCCATGTGAACGCGGCCGAGTGCCACCTGCCGCCGACGCCGACCTTGTTGCCCGCCTCGTCCGATTCCTCGACGTTGTAGAGGAACTGCGGGTTCTCCAGCGTTCCGCCATCGGAACCGCCGATGGAGAACACGTTGGCAGCGTGCCCGCTGGCACAGGCCAGCTTCTGGACGTCGCCGAGGATCACCGCGGCGTCGTGGCAGCCGTTGTTGCTGCCCAGCGATCCGCCGACCAGCGGCACGTAACCGATGTGCGACGCGCTGGCCGGGTCATCCAGCGGCACCTCAAGGACGTTGATGGTGTCGCAGATCGCCCTGCCACCGCCGGATGAGTTGTTGCTGTAGATGATGATCCGGTTGTTCGCCAGGTCGGGTGCGACCGTCTGGGTGTGCGAGCCACAGCCGTCGGCCGTGCCACGCGTGGCCGCGCCAGCCTCACTGAACTCGACCTCGCCGATGAGCTGCGGGTTCGCCGGGTCGCCGATGTCGAAGACGTGCACGCCTTCGAATCCGACCGGGACCGGTTCGCCCATGCAGAACCGGCCAGCGGGCGCTGGCGAGTTCCACGAGCGCACGACGATGTCGTTCCAGACGACGATGTCGCCCTGGTCGCCGTTGCACTTCGGGTGCGAGATGAGCTGCGGGTCGCCCGGCTCCGCGATGTCGACGACGCGGAACCCGTCATAGTTGCCGTGGATAGCCAGATCGCCCCAGAACGCGATGTCCGAGCTGATGGTGCGTTCCGCGGCCGGCACACCGAAGAACTGCGCCGGGTGCTCGCTGTGCCCGAGCGCGTGCATGTTCTGCGTGCTGACCCGTTCGGTGTAGCTGCCGGGCTCGCCGGGTGTGTCGTCGTGGTCTTCGTCCGGGTGCGCGAGCGCGACACCCGGTGTGACCAGCAGTGCGGCTGCCGCGAGGGTGACGAGCAACCGTCGTGGTGAGAGATGCATGATCTGCCTCCGATGGGGACTAGTTGATGACGCGTTCCTGCGTCTGCGGGTTCATGTACGGCAGCTTCCGCGCCCCGGCACGGGCGTTGTCGCTGAGCAGGAAGATGTCCACGCCGCGCTGAATGTCATTGGCGTAAATGAAGCCGTTGTACCAATAACTGGACCAGGCGTTGCCGCCGCCGGGTTGGTAGAAGCCGACCTCGGCGTCAGCCTCGGACGCGCCCGCGATGAGCTTGTCGACGTCGACCACAGTGGTGCCAGCGGTGTACGACGAGCTCACCAGAACCTTGCCGCCGTCCCTGCGCGGGATGAAGTTGAAGTTGTGCATGGTGCAGGTGGTCTCGACGGCGCGCGGCACCTTGTAGCTGGCCAACTCCTCGCCGGTGGCGAGATCGAGGAACCACACGCGGCCTTGGTCGTCGTTCGGGTCCGTGCAGCGCGCCGCACCGCCACCGCCGGACTCGTCACCGAACGCGACGACCTCGCCGTCCCAACTGAAGCTGGACGAGTGGAACAGGTCGATGTTCTCCGGCTTGACGACCGGGTTGTCGTAGCGCCACAGGAACTCCGGGTTCGCCGGGTCGGAGATGTCCCAGATCTGCGCCTCGGACATGCAGGCCGCCGCCGCACGGTTGATCTCGGTGAACACGGAGATGTCGTGGCACGCCCGGAACGTGTAGGAACCGAGGTACGTGGCCCACTGCGTGTCCTCGTCGAGGTGGTACGGCGACACCGTCGCGCTCGCCGGGTCGTCCAGCGGCACGTCGATGATGGAGATCTTGCTGTGCCCGCCGCCGTCCTCGGCGCGCATGCAGTTCGGACCGAGCGCCGAGCCGCCGATCGGGTACGACGAGACGTAGATCAGCACCCGGTTGTTCGCCGGGTCGGGCACGAGGGTGTTGGTGTGTGAACCGCAGTCGGTGTTGACCGACGCCAGCCGCCGCGGGTTCGCCGGGTCGCTGACGTCGAAGATCCGAACGCCTTCGAACATGCCCGGGGTCGACGCGGTGGCGTTGGTGCTGTCGCAGCCGCCGTGGTTCTGCGGTGCGTCGACGGACTGGAACAGCAGCCCCTGATACACCGAGACGTCGCCCTGCGCGCCGTGGCACTGGAAGTCGGTGACGACCTCCGGCGCCTCCGGGTCGGAGACGTCGATCACGCGGAAGCCATGGTAGTTGCCCGCGTAGGCGAGGTTGCCGTCGAACGCCAGGTCCGACTGGGTCGCCACCGCCGAGCGCTCGACGTTGGCCAGCAGCTTCATGTTCTGGCTGTGCTGTGTGCCGGACGCGCTGGAGTCGGGGTGGTTGAGATCCGGGTCGTGCGCCGCGGCACTTCCCGGGACGATGAGCCCCGCGGCCGCGATGATCACGATGGCCGCACGCCGCCATGATTGTGTCACGACAGATTCCTTTCTCAGGTGAGTAGAGGGCAGCGCGATCGCCGCCCCCGTCTGAGAAGGTCGTGAAATCAGCCCAAGATGTGACGTGAGTCACCTATATGGCCCAACGTTCGTCGTGGACCGAATGGCGCCTTCAGGTCGACGTCCATTCCGGACACCCACGGCAACACCGCAATGGCTCCACCTCGGCCAGCGGCGAGATCACCGGGTCGCCGATACCTATCTACTCGCTAGTAGATTGGCACCTGGTCCGCTACCGCCCGAGGCCGAGCGTGCTGCGCCGCGGCAGGATGCCCGCGCTGACGATCGCCATCGTGATCGGCATGGCCAGCTCGGCGAGACGTCCAGCGCGGGCGGCACCCAGCTCCCGCCACGGCGGCGCGGCCAGTTCATCGGTCAGTCGCTCGACGTCCTCCCTGCCGTCGATACCGACTGAGGTCGCGGTGCCGTCCGGCCCGAGCCAGCCGCGCTCCGCGAGTCGGTCGGCAGCGGCGTGCCACTCGACGTCGCTCCACTCCCTGCTGGCGAAGACGTCTTTCTCGGCCGCGCCGACCGCGGCGAACGACACCAACGACTCGCAGGGGTCGAGCTGATGCGCCTGCAGTGCGGCGATGTGGCCATCGCCCCGGTGTTCGCGCAGCACGGTCGCGGCCTGCCACAACACGAGGTGCGGCGCGTCCGGCCATGACAGCGCCGCGTTCGCCGCCGCGAGCGGACGTCCTGCCGTGTTCGCCGATGTCGCGGCGTGCCGCGCCAACTCGGCGGCCTCGGCCAGTTCCCGCGAGTCGATGCGGTCGCCGAGGATCGTCCGCAGCGCGCGGTCGACCGCACGCATACGCGCGGCGAGCACCTTGTCCGCGCTGGCCACATCCCACGCGGCGGGCACGTAGCGGGCGACCATCCGCGGCCGGAAGCTGTAGAACGTCGACGTCACCAACTCCGCGCTGGCGTCCCCGAGCGGGGCCGCGCGCCACGCGAAGTAACTGGGCCAGCGTTCGTCGGTCGCGTAACCGAGCGCTTCGGCCTCCGCGAACGCCTCCGGCGCGTAGTACAGCACCGCGTGCACCGGTTCGAGCAGCCGCCAGAGCTGGCGCACCATGCCGAGTTCAACCGTGTCAGACATCGTTCCCACCTTCCTCGGGCAATCTTGTCAGCGTCTAGATAACCGCGTTATGGCGAACTTGTCAATGACTAGATTTGCCGTAGGCTGCCCGTATGGCTGCACGCTCGTACCACCACGGCGACCTCCGGCGGTCCGTGCTCGACGCGGCACTCGACGTCGTCGAGTCCAACGGACCCGCCGCGATCAGCATGCGCGACCTCGCGCGACGGGCCGGGGTGTCGCACGCCGCGCCCGCACACCACTTCGGCGACAAGCGCGGGTTGCTCACCGCGATCGCGATCGAGGGTTTCGAGACGTTGGCCGAGTACCTGTCGATAGCTGACGAACTGCGGGAACTCGGCGTCGCCTATGTGCGGTTCGCGACCGAGAACCCGGCGCACTTCGAGGTGATGTTCCGGCGCGACCTCTGCCACGCGGACGACCCGGCGCTGGTGGCCGCGCGGGCGCGCACGGCCGGGATGTTGAGCGGCGGCGTGGACACCGTCGTCCCGGACGACTCGCGGAGCGCGGGGCTGGCCGCGTGGTCCCTCGCGCACGGGTTCGCGACGCTCTGGCGCGGCGGCAGCATCGCGGACGGCTCCGCTACGGAGACGTTCCGGGCGATCAGCCAGCACCTGTTCACTGGGCGTTCGCTACCACGCGCCGAGTAATCCGAGGGCAGCCACCATCGGCATCGGCAGCGCCAGGAGGAGCCACCGCGACCGTGGCCGCCACCCCATCAGCAACCGACACCAGCCGACGGCGATAACCCCGAGAAACGCGGACCCGAGCAGGCCAGGCGCGTTGTCCCACAGCCGTGGCCAACCCGGCTCGGTAACGCTCCAGCCGGTCATCACGGCGACGAAGAACGACCACGTCATGAAGAGGGTGAAGACGATCGAGGCGAGCACGACCCGAACCAAGCGGTCCGTCGTTTCCCAGCGCATGACGTGTCTCCCTCCGCGAGCCCGTGGACATCGTTACACACGTTCGAGCGCGCGCAGGCAGCCGCGTCGCCTCAATGGACGAGCGCGGGCGCCGTGTTGATCTGAAGACGTTTCGGTCGTCATGACGACCGAAACGTCTTCAGATCACCGCGCCTCTACCGTCACCCCGGCCAGCTCCAGCACCAGGTTCCGGACATCCGCGGCGGCGAGGCGGTCGCGGCGCGCGGCCGGGTCGCTGCACAGCAGGAGCGGGCCGTCCTTCGGGTCCTCAGGAAGACGTCCGTGGGTGCCCTTCACCCAGCGCCCATCCATCGGGACGACGTTCATCGCGTACCGCAGCCCCAGCTTCTTGCGCGCTAGCCCGAGGAGCGCCCGCGCCTTCGCCGTGGGGTCGGCCGGGTCGAGGAACAGCTCGGCCGGGTCGTAGCCGGGTTTGCGGTGGATGTCGACGCCGCGCGCGAAGTCCGGCGCACGCGCGTCGTCCAGCCAGTAGTAGTACGTGAACCACGCGCCCGGCTCCGCGACAAGTACCAGTTCGCCCGCGCGCTCGTGGTCGATGCCGTAGTCCGCCTGCGCCTCGCGGTCCAGCACCAGGTCGACGCCGGGCAGGTCCTGACACAGCTTCGCGACCGCCGCGACGTCGGCCGGGTTCCCGACGTAGACGTGCGCGACCTGGTGGTCGGCAACCGTGAACGCCCGCGACGTCCATGGGTCCAGGTACTCCATGCCCGCCTGGGTGTAGACCTCCAGGAGCCCGGACGTCCGCAGCATCCGGTTGACGTCGACAGGCCGGGACGCTGGCGTGATGCCGTACTCGCTCACCACGACGACCGTCGCACCGGACGCCCGCGCGTCGTCGAGCAGCGGCGCGACGGTGCGGTCGACGTCGCGGACGGCGGCGAGCGCCTGCGGGCTGTCGGGACCGTAGCGTTGCAGGTCGTAGTCCAAGTGGGGAACGTAGGCAAGCGTCAGGTCCGCCTCCGGCAGCAGTCTCCTGCTCGCCGCGACCACCCATTCGCTGGAACGCAACGACGCCGTCGGGCCCCAGTAGTTGAACAGCGGAAACGCGCCAAGCTCCTCGGTGAGTTCGTCGTGCAGCTCCGGTGGGCGGGTGTAGCAGTCCGGCGACTTGCGTCCGTCGGCGTGGTAGACCGGGCGCGGCGTGATCGTCCAGTCGGTGCTCGCGCCCATGGCGTACCACCAGCACACGTTCGCCGCGCGGTAGTCGGGATGGGTGCGCCGGGCGGTCTCCCACACCTTCTCTCCCCGCACCAGCCGGTTGTGCTGCCGCCACAGGTACACCTCGCCGAGGTCGCGGAAGTACCAGCCGTTGCCGACAATGCCGTGCTCGCGCGGCGGACGTCCGGTGAGCATCGTGGACTGCGCCGCACACGTGACGGCTGGCAGCACGGTGTCGAGCTGGGCCTGCCAGCCGTCCGCGGCGAGCGTGCGCAGGCGTGGCGCGTGCGCCAGCAGGCGTGGGGTGAGCCCAACGACGTTGAGCAGCAGGATCTTGTTAGTCACGCTTCCTCCAATCCCGCTCGCCGCATCCGCTCGGCGACCCAGCGCAGTTCGGCGGCGAGCCCGGAGACCAGCTCGGCATCGTTGGTCGGTCGCTGCGATTCCGGCAGCACCGACCAGGTGTAGGTCTCCATCTCGACGTGGTCGGTCAGCGCGGTCGGCCCGCCGAGTAGGGCATCCAACGTCGCGCCAAGTTCATCCTGTGTGGACTCCAGCGGCGGTTCGGGACGTCGATGGATCGGCACGTGGAAGTGCACCCGCCACGGCCCGGTGCCCCGCAGCGCGCGGCGGCCCTCGACGGCGTCGGGGAGGTCGTCGTGACCCGCGATCCGCGACGGCCCACGCTCCCGCACCTGGTGCAGGAACCGGTCCTCGGCGTAGGACGACAGCGCCTGTCGGGTGGCGGCATCGTTCGGTGTCGCGGCGTGCAGTGCCGCCGAAGCCTGCGTCTTCACAATCGGCAGTCCCGCGTCCGTGAGCCGCCGAACCGTAGATGCCGGATCCTCGAACGCCACGGCGAGGTGGCAGGCATCCAGACAGAGTCCGATGTGGTCGGTGTCGACGCCGGACAGTTGCTCGATCGCGTCATCCACGGTCTCCACGACGCAGCCGGGCTCCGGCTCCAGCCCGACGCGGATCGGCCTGCCGGTCTCGGCGGTCTGCTTGGCGAGCCCTTCCGCGAGCCGGTCCAACAGCTCGCGGGCTCGTAGCCGTCGGTCGGAGTACCATGGCGCACGCCACGCCAATGGCACCGTGGAAATGCTGCCGCGCGCGGCATCGTCTGGCAGCAGCCGCGCCAGCACGCGTGCACACGTCAGGGTGTACTCCAGCCGCCGCGTCTCCACCCAGTCGGGGCTATACACCGCCTTCTTCACCACCGGATCGTGAAACCCCTGGTACGGGAAGGCGTTCAGCGTGACGACTTCAAGCCCATGGTCGTCCAATGTGGCCCTGAGCCGATCGAGATCGGGGTGATCGGACAGATGCGCGGCCAACGGCGCGGGCAGCCACAGCCCGACGCCGAGCCGGTCGACGTCGAGTTCCGCGCGGATGCCGCCGCCGAACACGCGGAGTTGGCGCAGCAGGCCGTCGATGTCCTCGGCGGGGTGGACATTGGTGCAGTAGGCCAGGTGGACGCGGCTGCCGTCAGGATGGGTGAAGCGCATGCGGGCTCCCTTCACGTCGGCCGAGCGGGTTGGCGGAGACACCTCACGCCGGGCGCTGCCCGCGCAGCACCGAGTTGCCCTCGAACGTCGCGGTTTGGTCCACATCGACCGGATCGAGCAGTAACCGTCCACTTTGGCCGTAGAACGCCACCGGGTTCCGCCACAGCAGACGGTCGACGTCATCCTCACTGAATCCGGCGTCGCGCATCGCCTGGCCGGTCTTGGCCGTCTTCAGTGGATCGCTGCGGCCCCAGTCGGCGGCGGAGTTGACGATCATTCGATCCAAGCCGTAGTCAGCGAGTATGCGCACCATCCGGTGTTCGTCCATTTTGGTGTCCGGGTAGATGGAGAACCCGAGCCAGCAGCCGGACTCGGCCACCATCCCGACGGTGACCTCGTTCAGGTGGTCAATGAGCACACGTTCCGGTGGCAACCCGGACGCGGCGACCAGCTCCAGGCTGCGGCGCGTGCCCTCGACCTTGTCGCGGTGTGGGGTGTGCACCAGCACCGGCAGGTCGTGCTCCCCGGCGAGCTCCAACTGCCGGACGAACACCTTCTCCTCGGCATCGGTCATGGAGTCGAACCCGACCTCGCCGACCGCGACCACGCCGTCCTTGGCGAGGTAGCGCGGCAAGACGTCCAGCACCTCCGCGCAGCGGGGATCGTTGGCTTCCTTGGGGTTGAGCGCGATCGTGCAGTGGTGCCGAATGCCGAACTGCGACGCGCGAAAGCGTTCCCAGCCGAGCAGGCCGTCGAAGTAGTCGTAGAACGACGCGGCGCTGCTGCGCGGCTGGCCGAGCCAGAACGCCGGCTCGGTGACCGCCCGGACCCCGGCGGCGTACATGGCTTCGTAGTCGTCGGTGGTGCGGGAGGTCATGTGAATGTGGGGGTCGAAGATGCGCATCAGTCCTCCTAGTCGTGCCGCACGCGTTGCTGGTCAGGGACGGTCCCCGACGTCGCGTCGAGGTCTGGCCGCTGCGAGGTCAACTGGTTGAGCAGCCATGTCGCGTCGGCGGGGATGTCGCGACCCGCCGCACGACGCTCGTCCGTGAAGCCTTCGACCATGCGGGCCAGCTCGGCGTCGCCACGCTCCGCGATGCCGGACACCGCAGCCAGCGGAACACCGGTGAACAGGCACTTCAGTACGCCGTGCCGCCAGTTGTGGGCGTCCAAATGACGCGCCGCGTATGAGCCGAGCGCCGCCGCGATGAGCCGGGTGTCGTTCCCACGCAGCGCGTCCCCCACCAGATCGAGCGCGACGTCCCCCACGTCGAGGTGATCCAACGCGCGCAGCACGGCGCGCTTCTCGTCGGCGTCGCCATGCCGGTACAGCGCGTCGATTTCCGCGACGAGGTCCCTTGTGTTCCAGTCCTGCGCGGCTGCGCGCAGCAACGCGACCCTGGCCTGGTCCTCGACACGGGGCGTGACCAGCCCGTCCGGGTCGTCCGGGTCGGCCGGTCCCCTGCCGACGGCGCGGGCCACGGCCGGGAACAACACGGCGATACGCGCCGGGGTGGATGTCACCTCGTCGATCAGCTCGATCAGCCTGGCTCTGCCCTCGTTGTCGAGCAGGTCGTCCAGCAGGTCGGTCACCGCGTCACCTCCGCCGCGAGTGCCGCTGCCCGCGCGGTGCGCAGCGCATCAAGCGAACGCGCGGCCACGGCTGGTGCGGCATGGGAATGCCGGGGCAGCTCCACGCTGACCAGGCCCTGATAGTCGACGTCGAGCAGCGCGCCGAGCGCGGCGGGCAGGTCGACGTCGCCGTCGCCGAACTCAAGATGTTCGTGCACACCGGGTCGCATGTCGTCGATCTGCACGTTGCCGAGCAGCAGCCCGACGTCGCGGATGCGGTCCTGTGGTGGGGCGGGCTCGTTGCACACGCAGTGTCCGACGTCGACGGTCACCTTGAGGTGTTCGGGCTCGCCGAGCCTGCGACGCAGTTGCAATACGCCGTCGAGGGTGTCGACGAACATGCCGGGCTCAGGTTCGAACGCGCAACGCACGCCCCGTCGCTCTGCCTCGGCCAGCACCTCCGCGACTCCGGTTGTGAGCCGGTGCCAGCCCTGTGCTGGGCCCACGTCCTCGGGCAGCGTGCCCGACCAGAACGACACCGTCTCCGCGCCGAGGTCGGCGGCCACGCGGATGGCGCGGTGCAGGTAGTCGACGCGGCGTTCGCGGCCGACGTCGGACACCAGCGTCGGCTCGTGCTTGCGCCACGGGTCCATGACGTAGCGGGCGCCGGTCTCGATGACGACGGCGAGCCCGTACGCGGCGAGGCGGCGGCGCACGTGGTCGATGCGGGCGGCGAGGTCGGGCGCGAACGGGTCTAGGTGCGGGTGGTCGAGCGTGAGCGCGACGCCGTCGTAGCCGAGATCCGCGATGACGCCGAGGGCGTCGTCCAGGCGGTGACCGGCGAACCCGTTGGTGCCGTAGCCGAACCGCAGGGTCATGTCGGCGACACCACCTTGGACGCCAACCGCGCGACGGGACCAGCGGCGAGCAGCCCTCCGGCGAGTCCGATCGCACCTGTGCCCGCCACGAGCGCGGCCTGCAGCCCGATGACGCCCCGCACGCCGGCCCCGGTCGCGGTGCGCACCGTGGCGGCGTCGGGGTTTCGCGCGGCGCGGGCCTGCGCGCGGCCGACCGTGCCCACGTAGGTGGCGGCGAACGCGGCAGTGGCAGCGGTGACACGGCGAGCGGCGTCAACGCGGCCGGTGTCGGTCGTGACGTCACGGGTTGCGCGCGCGGGACCGGTGGCAGCGGCGTGGCAGAAGCGACCAAGCGCAGCGCGTCGCCCGGAGCTCCGCCGAGGTAACGCGGCCACCACCGCGGCCGTGGCCGCGGAGGCCGTCGTGGCGAGCGCCGCCAAGCCGGTGCGCCGCGACCCACCGTGCACCTCGCCCCTGCTCAGGGTAGTCACGCCGAGCGTGTGCCCGGCGACCGCGCAGGCAGGCAATGCCGCCCTGCGCGGTCGACCCCCAGCTCCGAGCAACACGTCCAACCCGCGCGCCGTCGCCATCACGGCGGGACCGGCCGGGGTGTCCTTCGCGACAAGGTCATACGTCCACGCCGCGGCCGCGACCGGCACCGCCACCCGCAACGCCGCACGACCTCCCACCGCGGCGGCGATGCCCAGGCCCGCGCCCGTCAACCCGGACGCGAGCGCCAGCGCCTCCCCCGGCCGCACGCGCCCGGACGGGATCGGCCGCTCCGGACGTTCCACCGCGTCCAGCTCGCGGTCGGCGTAGTCGTTGAGCGCCATGCCCGCGAGGTAGAAGCACGCCGAAGCAGCGGGCATCGCCCAGCCCCGCTTGCCATACGGCCAGCCCGCCGCCGCGCCCCCGGCGAGGCTGTCGCCGGGAATGGTCAGCACGGCGGGCAACCGCACCAGCTCGACCGCATCCCGTAGTTTTCCGGACCGCGACACAGCAGCACCGAACTTCATCGGTCACCTCCGATTCGCTGGCACCACTCGACAAGGGCACGCCACTGGCCGCCCAAGTCATGCCCGCCATCCCCGGCGGGGTCCTTGAAGAAAAAACCGAGCGCGCCAAGGGGCCCGGACTCCCCGACCTGTTGGGCGCGCGCCACCAGCCGGGCAAGGTCGAGCACGAGCGGTGCGGCGAGCGCGGAGTCGCAGCCCTGCCAGGTGAACTGCATCGACATCTTGGTGCCGAGGAAGCCCTCGAACGACACCATGTCCCAGGCCGTCTTCCAGTCGCCGAGGTCTTCGACGTAGTCGATGTGCAGCGGGCCGTCTACCGGCTCGCCCAGCATCTCGGTGAGCCCCTTGCCCTTGGACTGGGTCTTGCTCGACGCCGTCACCGGGTCGGACAGCGCGCGACCGTCGCCGCCGCCGAGCAAGTTGTACGACGCCCAGGACCGCACCCGCAGCGCACGGGTTGCGAACATCGGGGCGAGCGCCGACTTGACCAACGTCTCGCCGGTCTTGCCGTCGGAACCGGCCCACGGCAATCCCGCCCGCTCGGCGAGCTGGGCCAGTGCGGGCAAACGGGGACCAGGGCTGGGCGTGAAAGCGACGACCGGACAGCCCGCTCGCAGCGCCGCGTAGGCGTAGACCGAGCTGAGCGGCAGCGGCGCCTTGTCCGCCGCGAGTGCCCGCTCCAGCGCGTCCAAGTCGGATAGCTCCGGAGTGGGCTCGACGGGCGGTTCCGTTGTGGCGACGTCGATGACGATGACCTGGTCGAGCGCGTGCGCCGCGCGGAACCCTGCCAGGTCGCGGCTGACCCGTTCGATGGCGTCCCGCTGAGTGCCTTCTTCGGCGGTGATGCCGTGCCGAATACGGGCGTCCACCTGGGTAAGCCCGTCGTGCACCGCCCGGGCGAGTTCGATGCCGAACACCCCGCCGTCCGCGAGCGCCTCGGCTCGTTTAGGCAGCGGGTCGCTGATGACGTCATGGCCACCGATGAGCAAGTCGGCCACGCCCGGCGGCGCGGCAGCCGCTACCTCAGGGAGGTCGGCGACGCACCCGGTGCGCCGTGTCAGCCCCGCGGTCAGCGAGAGCGCGCCGACGGTGGCGGTGGTGGCCACTGACCCGCGCGCGCCGATGAACCACAGTCCGATCTTTGGTGCCATCTTCCGGCCTCCCTGGGGTGGTTGGGCGCGGTGAACGTGAGTCGTTGTGGTCGTTCGAGCGACCACAACGACTCACGTTCCACCGATCACTCAGACGGTTCGAGCACGACCTGGTCGCTGCCGGACAACGACGGCAGTCCATCGGCGCCCGGATCCGTGTAGCTCGCGTTGAACACGCCGTGCAACTCGTCGTGTTCCGGGTCGTGTCCTTCCGGTTCGGTGGTCTGGATCGACCCCGAGCAACCGAACGCCGTGGTCTGCGGGTGCCCGTGATCGTCGTGACCGAGGATGTAGGTCACCTCGACCCGCGAGCAGTCCACCGGCTGGTCGTCGGTGACCGAGACCTCGTACTCGACGACGTCACCGAAGGAGAACTCCTGCCCGTCGACCGGCGTGACGAACTCGACCACCGGCGCCTGGTTGCCGACGACGATCTTTACCTCGTCGACGCCGGTCTTGCCCCGGTGCCTGCCGCCGACGTCGGTCACCTGCAGCGTGGCGGTGTAGACGCCGTTCTCGGTGTAGGTGTGAGTCGGGTTCGGCTCCCGCGAGTCAACCTCGCCGTCGGAGTCGAAGTCCCAGGCGTAACGCAGCCGGTCGCCTTCGGCGTCGTCACTGCCCTCACTGGAGAACGCCACCGTCAGCGGGGCCTGCCCGTTGTCGACGCTGGCTGTGGCCGTCGCCTCCGGGCTGTGGTTTCCGTTCGGTCCGATGTAGTCGATCCGCGACAGCGCCGCCTCCGGGAGTTCGGCGAAGTAGCCCTTGCCGTACTCAAGCATGTAGAGCGCACCGTTCGGGCCGAACTCCATTGCCATCGGAGCGGACAGCGGGATGGACGGCATCACGTCCTCGATGCCGCTCACCGCGCCGGAGTCGTCGAGGTGGAATCCCTTGATGTAGTCGCGGGTCCACTCGAAGAACAGCGGCATCCCGTCGTAGTGCTTCGGCCAGCCGACCGGCGCGCGGCCACGCCGGTTCTTGTGGTCGAAGTCGTAGGCGGGACCGGCCATCGGCCCGATGCCACCGGTACCAAGCTCGGGGAACTCGCTTGACTGGCCGTAGCCGTACCAAACCTGCGGCTGCTCGACAGAGGGCAGTTCCGTCAGCCCGGTGTTGTGCGGCGACTCGTTGACCGGCGCGGCGCAGTTGAACGTCTCGCCGGACTCGCCGGTCGCGAAGTCGTAGTCCACATAGGGCAGCTCGGCGGTGGCGCAGTACGGCCAGCCGTAGTTGCCCGGCTCGGTCGCGGCGAACCACTTGCCCTGCCCCGCCGGGCCGCGGTCGGGGTCGGCGCTGCCCGCGTCCGGCGAGTAGTCCGCGACGTAGAGCGCGTCGCTGGCCGGGTCGACGTCGATGCGGAACGGATTCCGCAGCCCCATCAGGTAGATCTCCGGGCGAGCCTTCGCCGTGCCCGGCTCGAACAGGTTGCCGTCAGGGATGGAGTACGAGCCGCCCTTGCCGACGTCGATCCGCAGCACCTTGCCGCGCAGGTCATTGGTGTTGGCCGAGCTGCGCTGCGCGTCGTAGGCGGGGTTGCGGTCCGCCCGCTCGTCGATCGGCGTGTAGCCGTCCGAGGCGAACGGGTTGGTGTCGTCGCCGGTGGCCAGGTACAGGTTGCCGTCGCTGTCGAAAGCGATGTCACCGCCGACGTGGCAGCAGATACCCCGGTCCACCGGGACGTCGATGATCTGCTGTTCGCTCGACAGATCAAGCGTGTCGCCGTTGAGCTGGAACCGCGACAGCCGGATCACGCCCTCGAACGGGGCGAAGTCCTCCGGCGTACCGAAGCCGGGCGCATCGCCTTCATTGATGTCCGGTGTGGACGGATCATCCACCGGGGTGTCCATCGGCGGCGAGTAGTAGAGGTACACCCAGCGGTTGCTCTTACCGTTGAAGCCGGGGTCGACCGCGATGCTCTGCAGGCCTTCCTCGTCGTGCTCGTAGACATCGACCTCGGCGGCGACGATGTTGCGGCCGGTGTCCGGGTTGTGCAACCGCACCTCGCCCGGTCTCGTCGTGTGCAACACCCTGCCATCCGGCAGCACGGCGAGGTCCATTGGCTCGCCGGGGGTATCGTCGAGTACGACCTTCTGGAACAGCGAGTCCGATGGCGGTTCGTGGCCCTCGTGGGCCATGGACGTCGCGGACCCGGTCACTAACGCCGTCACCATGGCGGCCGTGACCGCCGCGACGGGAATTTTTCGCATGACAACCTCTCCTCAGTGGGGACCCCGTGCCCCTGCGATACGGCACGGACGGGATGGGTAGGGCCGGAAAATGAGCGCGTTGGCCCTGCGGGCGAGCACACGGCTCGTCCGTTATCGGTGCTTCAAGTGAGGTGAATCAGCGGCCCGCGATCGCGCCAGGTACGCGGGCGCCGGTGTCAGTAGCGCAGCTTGCGGAGGTAGGAGTAACCGACTTCAGCGGTCTGGCGGACGGTCACGTCCGGGGTGTCGTTCTCGACGATGTACTCCCGTACCCGGTGGGCGCGGAAGATGCGGCCGAAGTCGATATGGCCGGTGCCCAGGTCGGCCATGTCACCGTCGTGGGCGTGACGGTCCTTGACGTGGTACTGCAGCACCCGCTGCGGCGCGGACCGCATCACGTCGATGGTGAAGCCCTCGGGGTCGCTCGCCCCGTCGCCACTCTCGATGCCGCCACGCACCGCCCAGTAGATGTCGATCTCGAAGTGCACGAGCTTCGGGTCCAGTTCGGACGTCAACACCTGCCACGGGGTGACGCCGCCACCGAGATCGATCGTGAACTCGTGTGCGTGGTTGTGGTAGCCATAGCGCAGCCCAGCCGAGCGAGCCACCTCGGCCTCGTGGTTCATCCGCTCGGCCCACCGCTGCCAGTCGCTCTTGTCGGACGAGTTCAGGTACGGCACCACCATGTACGACTGGCCCAGCGTGAGCGCGTTGTCGATCTTGGTGTGCAGCGCCTGCTCGGAGTCGGCGATGCCGTCGTGGCTTGACGTCGCCGAGATGCCGATGTCGTCGTAGAAGTCGCGCAGCTCCTGCGCGGTACGGCCGAAGTAGCCGAGTGCCTGCTCTACCTTGGGGTAGCCGATGTCGGCGAGCATGCGGAGTGTCTCGTCGAAGCCGGGCTCACCCCACAGGGCGGAGCGCACTGTCCACAACTGGATACTGATCAGCCCCGGTGGTACGCGGTGCGGCCCGGCGCCCCTCGTGACGGCCTGCGCGGCCGGCGCGCCGACCCCAGCGGCGAGCAACCCGGCACCGACCGCCCCGCCCAGCGCGGTACGGAGTGCGCGGCGTCTGTTGAGCCCCTTCTCCTCGAGGGAACGACGAACCGCGCCCTCACCATCGAATCCGTAACACATGATTCTCTACTCCTTCGTTCTACTACTGTGGAGAACTGAGGACTGCTTGCAGGTCCGAAGCATCAAGAACTGAGGACTGCTTGCAGGTCCGAACACTAAGAACTGAAGGCCGCGTCGAACGCGGCGTCAGGTGGGTCGAACAACTGCTCGCGCACGTAGCGCAGCGATTCGGGAGCACCCCGCAGGCGGTCCATGCCCGCGTCCTCCCACTCGATCGAGATCGGGCCCTCGTAGCCGATAGCGTTGAGCACACGGAAACACGCCTCCCACGGCACATCGCCGCGCCCCGTGGACACGAAGTCCCAGCCACGCCTCGGGTCACCCCACGGCAGGTGGGAGCCGAGCCTGCCGTTGCGACCATTGCCGGTGTTGCGCTTGGTGTCCTTGCAGTCGACGTGGTAGATCCGGTCGGCGAAGTCGACGAGGAACCCGGCCGGGTCGATGTCCTGCCACACCATGTGGCTGGGGTCCCAGTTCAGCCCGAACGATTCCCTGCGCCCGATCGCGTCCAGCGTGCGGACCGTGGACCAGTAGTCGTAGGCGATCTCCGAGGGATGGACCTCAAGTGCGAATCGCACGCCCTCCGCCTCGAAGACGTCCATGATCGGGTTCCACCGATCGGCGAAGTCCTGGTATCCGGCCTCGACGAGCTCGGCGGGGACCGGCGGGAACATCGCCACGTACTTCCAGATCGCCGAGCCAGTGAAGCCGACGACCGTGTTCACGCCGAGCTTCGCGGCGACTCGCGCGGTGTGCTTCATCTCCTCGGCGGCACGACGTCGCACGCCCTCTGGCTCGCCGTCGCCCCAGATCCGGTCCGGCAGGATGGCGCGATGCCGCGCGTCGATCGGATCGTCGCAGACCGCTTGGCCCTTGAGGTGGTTGGAAATCGCCCACACACCAAGGCCGTACTTGTCCAGGATGTCCACACGCGACTGGAGATAGGCATCGTCCTCCACCGCGCGCCAGACGTCCAGGTGATTGCCCCAGCAGGCGATCTCCAGCCCGTCGTAGCCCCACTCCGAGGCGAGCTTCGCGACCTCCTCGAACGTCAGGTCCGCCCACTGCCCGGTGAACAGGGTGACCGGTCGTGCCATCACGCCACCTCCCTCGTCGTGCCTGCTGCTGTCGTCTGGTCCACGGCGACCCACCGGCTGTCGGCCGCCGCACTGGCCTGCACCGCGGCGACCACCCGCTGCACCCGCAGCCCGTCCGCGAACGACGGCTCGGGGTCGGTGCCGTCCGCGATGGCGGTAAGCAGGTCGGCGGCCTGGTGGGAGAACCCGTGCTCGTAGCCGAGCAGGTGGCCCGGCGGCCACCACGCGCCCAGGTACGGGTGCGTCGGCTCGGTCACGAGAATCCGGGTGAAGCCCTGCGTCTCGGCCGACGTCGAGGCGTCGTAGAACCGCAGCGTGTTCATATCCTCGAAGTCGAACGCCAGACTGCCCGCTGTGCCGTTCAACTCGATGCGAATGGCGTTCTTGCGGCCGGTGGCGTAGCGGGTGGCCTCGAAGGTAGCCATCGCGCCGCCGCTGAAGCGGCCGAGGAACACCGAGGCGTCGTCGACGGTCACCTGGCCGGTGCCGTCACCGTCCGCAAGCGGACGTTCGGTGACAAAGGTGTCCATGGTGGCGCTGACCCCTGTGATGTGCTCATCGGTGAGGAACTGGGTCAGGTCGATCACGTGGGCGCCAATGTCGCCGAGCGCGCCGGAACCCGCTCGCGTGGCGTCAAGCCGCCAGGAGTACGGCGCGGCAGGGTCGGTGAGCCAGTCCTGCAGGTACTGCGCCCTGACGTGGCGCAGCCTGCCGATCCTGCCGTCCCGCACCAGCCGCCTGGCCAGCGCCAGGGCGGGCACCCGGCGGTAGGTGAAACCGACCATGGCGCGTATGCCACCGTCTCGCGCCTGCTCGGCGGCCTTCGCCATCCGCTCGGCTTCCTCGACCGAGTTGGCGAGCGGTTTCTCGCACAGCACGTGCTTGCCCGCCGCCAGCGCGGCGATCGCGATCTCCGCGTGGGTATCGCCGGGGGTGCAGATGTCGACGAGGCCGACGTCGTCCCTGGCGATCAACGCGCGCCAGTCGGTTTCCACGTGCTGCCAATCGAACCGGCGTGCCATCTCCTCGGCCTTGGCGCGGTCGCGCCCGCCGAGCGCGGTCAGCCGTGGTTCGAGCTTCGGGTCGAAGAAGCTCTTGGCGTTGCGCCATCCTTGGGAATGCGCCATCCCCATGAAGGCGTAGCCGATCATGCCGATCCCGATCGGCGCTCTGTCCGCGTGCGTCATCAGCCCTCCCTGGGCGGTTCGTCGGTGCGGTGCGGTTAGGACTCGAACCCGAGCGGGAGGTACTCCTCGACGTTCTCCTTGGTCACGACGGGCGCGTTCAGCACGATCCGGCGCGGCACCTCGACCTGCACCAGGTCGGACATGCCCTTGTCCTGGGCGAGCAGCCGGGCGAGCCGGATGCCGTCCGCTGCCTGTGTCGGCGGGTAGAGCACGGTGGCTTCCATCTCGCCTTCCTGAATCCAGCGCATCGCGTTGGCCGAGCCAGCGCCGCCGATGAAGAAGAACTCGTCGCGGTTCGCGTTGTCGAACGCGGCCTTGACGCCGACGCCCTGGTCGTCGTCGTGGTTCCAGATGATGTCGATCTCCGGCACCGCCTGGAGCAGGTTGGAGGCCACCCGCTCACCGGACTCCACAGTGAACTCCGCGGCGACCCGGTGGTCGACGTCCTGGTCGCATTCCTTCAGTGCGTCCTTGAAGCCGTCCGAGCGGTCCTGGGTCAGCGGCAACGAGTCGAGACCCGCGATCTCGGCGATCACCGCGTCGCCACCGAGGTCGTTCTCGTCGACCAGCTGACACGCGTAGGTGCCAGCCGAGACACCCATCCCGTAGTTGTCGCCGAGGATGGTGGTGCGGGCGGCGAACTCGCTGGAGAACTCGCGGTCGACGTTGACCACCGGGATGCCGGCCTCCATCGCCTGCGTCGCGACCTTGGTCAGCGCGGCACCGTCGGTGGGCAGCAGCACGATCGCGTCCACGCCGTCGTTGATGAACGTCTCGATGTGGCTGATTTGCATGCTCGGGTCGTTGGTGCCCTCGGCGACGCGGAGTTCGACGTCCTCGTACTTTTCGCCCTCCGCCTCGGCGGTGGAGTTGATCGCGGCCAGCCACCCGTGGTCGGCCTCGGGACCGGAGAAGCCGATCACGACTTCTTTGCCGGGGTCGTCATTCGAGCTGACCGCCCTCGGCTCGCTGTTCTCCTGCTGGCTCGCCGGGTCGTTGCCGGTGCAGGCGGTGGCGAGCAGGGCCACGGCTGCGACGGCGCCGGTCGTGCGTAGGAGTCTGCTGCGTTGCGGCATGGTTCTCTCCTTGGATGTGGGGGTTGGGTGGGCTCTACTTGCGAGGGCGTGGCTGGCTTCCTGGAACGTGGCCACCAGGGCTAGGGCGGGGAGCCGTTGCGGGCCGCGACGCGCTGCTGCAGCAGCACGGCGACGACGATGATCGCGCCCTTGGCGACGGCCTGGGTGGACGTGTCGAGGTTGTTGAGCGTGAAGACGTTGGTGAGCGTGGTGAAAATCAGCACGCCGAAGACCGTGCCGACGATGGTGCCGCGACCGCCGGAGAGCAGCGTCCCGCCGATGACGACGGCGGCGATGGCGTCGAGCTCGAGGAGCATGCCGTGCGTCGACGTCCCCGCCGTGGTGCGGGCCAGCAGCATCACCGCCGCGAGTCCACATGCGACACCGACGAGGACGTACAGCAACGTCGTGTGGCGCTTGACGTTGATGCCTGCCAGCCGTGCCGCCTCCGGGTTACCGCCGACCGCGAGAGTTCTGCGGCCGAACGTGGTGCGGTTGAGCAGAATCCAGCCCGCGACGGCGACCACGGCGAAGATCAGCACAAGCACAGGGATGCCGAGCACTTCGCCGCCAATGACGTCGACGAACTCACTGACCGTGACGACCTGCGTGCGCTTCTGCGCGATGATCTCGGCGAGGCCGCGCGCCCCGGCGAGCATCGCAAGCGTCACGATGAACGGCGCCATTCTGCCGTAGGCGATGAGCGTTCCGTTCACGAGTCCGCAGGCCGCGCCGACCAGCAATGCCGTCGTCACCATGACGATCCAGTGGGTGTCCTCCGCGAGCGTCTGGGTGGCGATGGTCGACGCCCACACCGACGACAACGCCACGATCGCGCCGACGGACAGGTCGATACCGCCGCCGGTGATCACGAACGTCATGCCGACGCTGACCACGCCGTACACCGCCGCGAGCCGCAGGATCGTCATCATGTTGTCGAAGCTGACGAAGCGGTCGCCCGCGGTGATGAGGCCGACGACGCACAGCAGCAACAGCGCGATCACCAGGCCGAGGTTGCGTCCCGCGGGGCCGGAGAACAGGGCGGTCACGCCGCGCAGCGGGCTCTGGGTGTCGCGGCCAGCCGCGTCGGCGTTCGTGTGCGCTCTCTCGTCAGACGCGGTCGTCATGCCGCCTCTCCTTCCATCACCATGTCGAGCACCTGGTGCTCGTCGATCTCCTCGGCGGGACTGTCGTGGACGAGGGCGCCGTCGGAGATCACCAAGACCCGGTCGGACAGCCCAATCACCTCCTCGATCTCACTGGAGACCACGACGACCGCGATGCCGCTGGCGGCGAGGTCCCTGACCAGCGCGTAGATCTCCGACCGCGCGCCGACGTCGACGCCGCGTGTCGGCTCGTCAAGCAGCAGCACCCGGCACTGCCGCAGCAGCCAGCGGGCGAGCACGACTTTCTGCTGGTTGCCGCCGGAGAGCGTGCGCACGTGGCGCTGCACGTCAGCGGGTCGGACGTCAAGGGCGCGGACCTGCTCGTCCGCTGCTTGCCGCTCGTCACGGCGGTTCACGAAGCCCCCTCGGGCGAATCGGCCGAGGCTGGCGAGCGAGATGTTGCGCGCCACCGACTCGTGCAGCACCAGTGCCTGACTCTTGCGCTCCTCGGGACACAGGCCAACACCAGCGGCCACCGCGGCGCCGACACGACCCGCGCGCAGTCGACGTCCGGCGACGGTCACCGTGCCCGACTTGGCCTTGCGCGCGCCGTAGATCGTCTCCAGGATCTCCGAGCGACCGGAGCCAACCAGCCCGGCGAGCCCGACGACTTCACCGGCAGCCACCGTGAACGAGACGTCGTGGAACTCCCCCGGCCTGCTCAGCCCGGACAATTCGAGCACGGTCTCGCCCAACTGCCGCACCGGCCGCTCGGGGAAGACGTACTCGATGGACCGCCCGGTCATCAGGCGGATGATCTCGGACGTCGGCGTCTCGGCGGCCGCGAGGCCGGTGGCGGCGGTGCGCCCGTCCTTGAGCACGGTGACGCGGTCGCCGATCTCGCGGATTTCCTCGAGCCGATGCGAAATGTAAACGATCGCGACACCCTGCGCCGCGAGTTCACAGATCACGCCGAACAGCCGGGCGACCTCTTCCTGGTCCAGCACGGCGGACGGCTCGTCCATCACGATCAGCTTCGCGTCATGCGACAGCGCGCGGGCCATGCTCACGACTTGCTTGCCAGCGGAGGACAGTCGTCCGACCTCGGTGTCAGGAGTGATCTCGGGGTGGCCGAGGCGGCGCAGCAGCTCAGCGGTGCTGCGGTTCGCCTCGGCCCGCGCGACGACTCCCCATCGCGCGCGCTCGTGCCCGAGGTAGATGTTCTCCGCGACGGTCAGGCCGTCGACCAGGTCAAGCTCCTGGTAGATCGTTGCGATGCCATGGTCGAGCGCGTCCTGCGGGTTGACGATGCGAATGTCTTCGCCCTGCCAGTGGATCGTGCCGCCGTCCGGCTGATGTGCTCCGGACAGCACCTTGATCAGCGTGGACTTGCCAGCGCCGTTCTGGCCGAGCAGGCAATGGACGTCGCCCGCTCGCACCTCAAGGTCGATGCCGTCCAGCGCTTTCACGCCAGGGAAGTGCTTGACGATGCCGCTCATCCGCAGCAGCGGTTCCTGCCCCTCAGGGGCTGTGACCTGAATCTCCCTCGGACCCATGGTGGTGAACCATAGGCGCACTTTTGTATGAGAGTCAAGCAAAAGTTCACCGACTAACGTCCAAATGGTCGTAGGATGGCCGCGAGAAGCCAGCGATGTTCTAGTGTTGAACCAGCAGATCCTGCTGCTGAGGGGAAGGAAGGCGATTGCATGACTCGGGGCGAGCTGTCACCGGCAGGCTCGGCGGCGCTGTTTCAGCTCCTGCGCGACGGGCGGCCACGCACCCGCGCTGAGCTGTCCACCGAGACCGGCCTGGCACGCTCGACCGTCGCCGAGCGCGTCGACACCCTGCTCAGCTCAGGTCTACTGAAGTTCAGCGACAAAGCGAACTCCACTGGTGGACGTCCGCCGACGATGTTCGCGTTCAACCCCGCGGCCAGGGTGGTACTCGCGGCCGATATCGGCGCGACGCACGCCAAGCTCGCGGTCACCGACCTGGCGGGTGAGGTACTCGTCGAGCAGGACAAGGTGCTCGATATCGCCGACGGACCTGAGGTCGTGTTGCGGGAAGTGTGCGAACGCGGCCGCGTGCTGCTCAGCCAGGCCGGGCGGGACGAATGCGACCTGCTCGGCGTCGGCATCGGACTACCCGGCCCCGTCGAGCACCTGTCCGGCAAGCCGACGAACCCGCCGATCATGCCCGGCTGGGACGGCTTCGACGTTCCGGCGTTCATGCGCGGCGAACTGGGCGCGGTGACGTTGGTGGACAACGACGTCAACATCATGGCGCTCGGCGAGTACCGCAGCCACTGGTCGGAGTACGAGCACATGATCTTCGTGAAGGTCGCGACCGGCATCGGCAGCGGGCTCATCAGCTATGGCCAACTGCACCGGGGGTCGCAGGGCGCGGCGGGCGACATGGGACACGTGCGGGTACCGCACGACACCGACGTCGTCTGCCGCTGCGGCAACGTCGGATGTCTTGAGGCCGTCGCCAGCGGGGCGGCGATCGCGGCGAAGCTGACCGAGGCTGGGGTGACCGCCGCGAACAGCGCCGACGTCGTCTCGCTCGCCCGCAACGGATCGGTACCCGCGCTGCAGCACATCCGGCAGGCGGGCCGCGACATCGGGGAGGTACTGGCGACCGCGGTCAGCCTGTTCAACCCATCGGTGCTCGCGGTCGGCGGCGCGCTGTCGTTGGCGGGCGAGCATCTGATCGCCGGGGTGCGGGAGGCCGTCTATCAGCGCTCGCTGCCGCTGGCGACGCAGAACCTGCGCATCGTGCAGTCCCACTCCGGCGACGAGGCGGGCGTCTACGGCGCGGCGTTCATGGTGATCGACCACGCACTCGCGCCGAGCCAGGTGGAGGCACTACTCACGACGTAAGGGCGAGGCGGGGTTGCCGTAGTTGATCACGTCTACTCGCGTTGTTGCGCGAGAATGTCCGATTCACACGGTTTTCCGAACAACACCGCGAGTAGACGTGATCAACTAGGAGTGAAGGGTCATAAACCGTCAGTGGCCGTCACTACGGTGCCTCCATGGGGACAATCGGCGAAGCACCCTTTACTCGCGCGGACGCGCTCGCAGCGGGAGTCAGCCCTGCCACGATCCGCAGACGTCTCCAGGACGGCGACTGGACGACGTTGCGTCGTGGCGTGTACGTGCCACGCGCCGTCCTGGCCGCCGCCGATACTCCGGAACGGAGACATACCCTCGACGCGGCCGCGGTGCTTCTAACCCTGCGTCACCATGACGCGCTCGTCGCGGGGACATCGGCCGCACGGATCTTGGGACTCGACACGCTGGCGCCGCCGCCCGATGACGTCGTCATCGCCACGAGCGACCCAGCGAAGGGGCAACGTCGCCGTGGCTACGTGCTGCGCTACGCCGACGTGCCGCCGCATCATCGGACGACCAAGCACGGTGTCGCACTGACCTCGGCCGCCCGCACGGTTATCGACCTCGCCCGGAGCTTGACACTCCGGGAAGGAGTCGTTCTCGCCGATTCTGCGTTACGACAACAACTTGCCACACTGCCGGAACTCCACACCCTGGCGAGGGACTGCTACACCACGCCAGGCATCTGCGGAGCGTATCGGGCCATCGAGCACGCCGACCCGAAGTCGGAGTCCGTACTGGAGTCGTTGTCCCGGGTAGCGATGCGCGAGCAGGGACTACCCGAGCCGCGCACACAAGTCGTCATCTGCGACGCGTACGGCCCCATCGCCCGAGCCGACTTCTTCTGGGAGCGCTTTGGTGTCGTCGGCGAAGCCGACGGTATCGGCAAGTACGCGCCGGATGGACGTCGGACGACGGCCGAATCATCCGCGCGGAGAAACGTCGCGAGGAACGAATCCTCGACGCCGGGTACGAGATCGTGCGATGGGGCTGGCGGGACGCGAACCGTCCTGAGGTGCTAGCGCATCGCCTGCACGCCGCGTTCGCCCGCGGTGTCGCGCGGCAGATCGGGGAACGCGCTAGTTGATCACGTCTACTCGCGTTGTTGTTCGGAGAACCGTGTGAACCGGACATACTCGCGCAACACCGCGAGTAGACCTGATCAACTTCGGGACGGCGGGCCCTACCGCAGCCGGATCTGGTCGCCCTCGACGACGACGCCACGTTCCGGCAGCGGCTCCGGCGCGGGCCCGCCCGCCACGGAGCCGTCAGCGACACGGAACTTGCTGCCATGGCACGTGCAGTTGATCGTGCCGCCGCTGACGTTGGCCACCGGGCAGCCCTGGTGCGTACAGATCGAGGAGAACGCCCGGATCGTCCCCGCGCTAGGTTGGGTTACAACGACTTCCTGGTCGGCGAACACTCGTCCACCACCGACCGGCACGTCCGACACGTTAGCCAGTGCCGCGCCACCGCCGCCGGACTCGGCAGCTGCGCCCCCGGTCGCCGGAGCGCCCCCGGTCGCCGGAGCGTCCCCGGCAGCCGTGCCCTCGGCCGCCGTGCCCTCGGCCGCTGGCGCAGCCGCGTCCGGTGTCTTGCCGTACGTCGTGCAGCCCGCCACCAGCGCACCCGCGCCCACGGCACCCGCACCCAGGATGACCGCTCGCCGCGATGGGTGTCCCATGTCCTCACTCATGATTGACTTCCTTTCGATGTCGCCCGGCTACGCCGGAATTCCGATGGTCGTGAACACCCACAGCGCCGAGGTCAGCCACAACCCGACCAACGCCGCGAACACCAGGCCGCCGACGACCGGCAACAGCCATCCCGGCAGGCCCCTGCGGGTGAGCAGCAGCATCTTGGTGACAAACGCGCCGAAGAAGAAGGTGCCGAGCAGCGAATGCATCAACACACGCGGCGTCGTGGTCTGCAGGCCGAGGGCGTACAGGCAGTGCACCGCTACCGGCACCGCCGCGAGCACGGCAAGACGTCCGGACCAGCGGTGCAGCGTGCCGATCCACGGCGGAGCGGCGACGCGGACCTTGCCGTACATCACCAGTGCCGAACCGACCTGCACCAGCGCCAGCACGAACGCGACCGTGGTGAGCCACGTCTTCGGGCCAAGCGGGCTGCCGAACCCGGCGATGTTGACGGAGAAGCCGGTGGGATCGTGCAGGCGACCGTAGACGCCGATGGCGATCGCGACGGCGGCCCCGATCGCGACCGGAACGCCGATCTTGACGACGTCCGACGCCGAGGCGTGGGGTTGCTGGGCAGTCATCACTCGCTCCTCGCGTTCCTGAATTACCTGGCACCTAGCCTCGATCTTTCTCGCGTTTGAGGTGTCGGCCTGACTGCGCTGGGCGGTGGTGTTGTTGGCCTCCTTTTCGGTCGGTGGCGAGCTGCAGTGGCCCGTGGTCAGTCGGGGCGGCCTGCCGGGTTCCACGGGCCCGGGTGGTGTTTCGTCTCGTCGGGGCGGGTTGTCGCTGATCAGGGCGGTGCGGGTGGTGCGGCGAGCCGGGCGAGCGCGGTCTGTATCAGATCGGCCCAGGGTGCGTGCGCGGACAGCCGTAGGCGTGTGCGGCGGGCGTGACGGGCGATGCGGCCGGCGATGGAGAACAGCCGCAGCCGCAGGCGTTTGGGTTCCCATCGGCGGGCGGGGTGGTCGGCCAGCGCGAGCAGCTGCATCCAGGCGGTGAGCTCGACGGCGAGCGCGACGATGGCCAGCCAGATCTGGTTCTGCGCGAAGTCATGCAGCGGCAGGTTCGACAGGCCGGTGTCCTTACAGATCCGGATGCGGTCCTCGCAGCGGGCGCGGCGGCGGTGCCGCAGCTCGAGGTCGGCCAGCTGCCCGCGGGCGGTGTTGGTGATGAAGGCGGTCAGCCGGAGTCCGTCGACGTCGGTGAACCGCAGCTGCGCGCCGGGATGCGGCCGTTCCTTGCGGACGACCACACGCATGCCCTCGGGCCAGCCGGACAGGTCCAGCACACCGGTGGCGTCGGCGACCCACGCCCCGTCGCGCGGGTCGCCGTCGGAGTCGTAGGCCGGTGTCCACACGTGCGCGGGAATGGTGCCGATGCGGGCGACGATGTCGTCGGAGAGCCCGAATCCGAGAGAGTAGGACAGCTTCTGTTTGGTCAGGTAGTCGACGAAGTCGTGGGTGCCGCCGGCACCGTCGGCGCGAATCAGCACCTTGCGCCCGACCCGGCCACCCCGGGCGGTGAACGGCAACTGGCGCAGGCATTCGGCCACCACCGTGATGTGGTCAGCGGCGGTGTTCGCTCCGGCGTTTCCCGGCGCAGCAGCCAGCCCAGCGGCTCCCCGGTCCCGTCGTCGCCGTGGTCGACGAACCCGAGCAGGGGATGGAACCCGAAGCTCTTCTTATAGGTCGGGGCCGCGTTCTCCTTCTCCGAATGCGCGGTCACCAACGTCGCGTCCAGGTCGATGACCAGCGGGTGCTCGGCGTCGATGCCGTGATCGGGGCGCGCTTGCCGGCGTGGCCCCACGCCGTCTTCCGCGCTGCCACGCGGGCCCGGCCGATCGCCGACAGGGCCTTGCCGGCGTCGGCGGCCAGGCAGGAGATCAGCCGGGACACGGTCGGATCCGACGCCACCCGGCCGAACACCGCTGGCTGCTCGCGCAGCAGAGCGATATCGGCCAGGCAGTCACCGCCCAGCGCCACCGACACCGCGAGATCGAGCACGACCTTGCCCGGATCATGTGTGGCCAACGGCTTGCGCCACGGCGCCAACGCCGCCGACAGCGCCGCAGCAAGACCGGCCTTCTCGGCGGTTCGCAGCAGGATCACCGCCCCGGCCTGCGACACGACCCCACTTCCGGCGGTATCGACCGACAACGACGGGTACGGACCAGTAGACTTACCCACCAGAAAGGTGCTCCTGAACTCGCTCGAACATGACCCTCAGCAAGTCATATTCTTGCAGCTCAGAGCACCTTTCTTCATGATCGACACAGCCCGCGGGCCGAACCAGCGTGAAAGCGCGAGGCTAGAACGTCGCTGTCACCGTCGATCCGTTCCGCGCCGACGAACGCGCCGTCGACCCGCGCGCCGCCCTGCGCCACCGACAGCGCCGGAGCCGGGCTGGACTGTCCGGACACGGTGCGCACGCCGACCTGGCTGCCGTCGGGGAGCACGATCCAGCCGATATCGTTCTGCTTGCCGTTGACGGTGGCGGTGCCCTGATACAGCCCGGCGGGCTCGTTGGCGAGCTGCGTCGAGTACTGCCACCGCTTGCCGGGCGCCGTGATCTCGCCGCTCACGGCGTAGTCGGCGAGCTGTCCGGTCAGCCGGGTGCCGTCCGGTCCGCGCAACGTCACCGTGTCGCCGGAAACCGTGCCTTCCAGCCACCACTCGACGTTCTCGCCGTCGCAGAGGTACCCCGCAGCCTTTGTGCCGGACACCGCGACCGCGACGGCGATGCCGCCGGTCTGGGAGCGTCCGACGTACACGGCTTCGTCGGGGAAGGCGCTGTCGGCTTGTCGCGCCGTGGTGGTCGACGGTGCGGCGGACGCGGTGGTCGGTGGCGCGGTCGCGGTTGTGGTCGCGCCCGCCTCCGTCAGCGGCGCCCCCTGCTCGGCGGCACGATTCGGCGCTTGCGACTCGTTCACCGCGAACAATGTCACCGCGATCACCGCGACCGCGAACAACGTGACCAGTGGCCCCTGAAGTTTCATCCTCGAACCTCCTTGCGGCACCCATAGTCGGGCCCGCGGAGGGACGCGGTCGTTGTCCGCGGACACACAACGAACGTCACCGTCGCGACAGTTCGATGCGGAACGGAGAGCGGGAGCCAGGTCGCGCTATGGCGCTCGCATGGTCGAAGGTCCTGGGCTCGCGATCCGGCCGGTGTCCACCCCGAGGCCGGGCGAGCAGCGCGCTACCCGGGCTTGACGGGTTGTCTCAACACCGTTTTGAGCTTGGCGGGCGCGGTTTTCCGTGGGTCGCTGAGGTAGATCTCGTGATGATCGCCGTTGAAGGTGAGACCGTGTTCTGGCATGTACTGGTTGTGCAGGCGATCCAGGACCGGGGCCTCGTCGTCGTAGGAGCCGATGTGCAGGATCTGCACGCACGTTCTTTCGATAAGAGTGCGCAGCCGAATATCCGCCAGGGCGGGGTTGTCCTTCTTCTTCGCAACGTCGTCGACGGCGGCCATGACCATGTCTTCGGTGATCCAGCTCGGCTGGCTGATCATCATGGTCCAACCCCAGCTGTCCTTGTCGCGGGTGGTGAACACGGTGGGGTCATCCGCCCGCCACAGCCCTTCCAGCGGGGCGACGACGAAGTCCCGGCCCAGCGTCTTCTTACTAGCGAACTTCAGCGTGTACGCCACCCCGTACAGGGCTGCGACAGCGTTCGCGTACTCGGCTGACGTATTCGGATCGCCGCTGCCATCTACCGCGATGTACTGGAACTCGGGGACGTCGACGACGGTGAACTCCTTCGACGGCGGCGAGTAAAGCGCTCTGTGGGTCTTTTTGACGTCGTACTTGTCCACGGCGACCTCCTGCATAAGCGCGTTCAGTGTGGTTTCGGTCCAGTCGGCATCAGCGGCCAGCATGGCCTCGCTGTAGTCGAAGATCGCGGAGGCAACCGAGGGCAAAGGTTCCTGCTTGGCACGGGTCTCGCGGACCTCGGTCAGCTGCTGTCGCACCGCTTCGCGGCGCTGGGTCAACCCGGCCACCACGTCCGCGTCCGGCAAGCCCGGACTGTTCGCCATCCCGATCAGGACACGCGCGCGCATCGGCGTCAGCGTCGCAAGGGCGTCCTGCGTGGCCGAGGCACACAGTTCCCGGCCACGTGCTGTCACCTGGAAGGTCACGCGCGACTTCACGGACGACGGAGCACCGGTCGCTTCGATCAATCCTCGTTTGGCCAGTTTGTCGAGCACGTAGTAAATGGAAGAGAAGCCGAGCGCGATCCACGCACGCATTCCGCGTCGCTCGATGACCTTCTCCAGCTCATACCCGTGCCGCGGGTGCTCGGCAAGCAGGCCGAGCACCGTCAGTTCCCCATCGGTCAGCCCCGGAGACATGGCGATATTCTAGCGCTAGAATTGCCGACTCGCCGCCTTACTCAAGAGGGCACGGGCACAGAACACCTGTCCGCCAACTAGACATCTCCCCTACCGGTCGCCCCAAACGCAAAAAAGCCGAACCCCGCTGAGGGTTCGGCTTGTTTCGATGTCCCGAGACATCTCGTGGTGGACCTTGGGGGAACTTACTACAACACAAAACCCCAGGTAGAAGCCCTGGAGACCCTGCTCCAGAAGCTCCCGGACCCGTCCACGCCCGCTCCGCCGCCCGCAAACCGGCCGAAACCAGGTCGTGCACGGCAACTCGACGCCGACCAGGTCAAGGACCTCATCGCTGGGTACCAAGCCGGAGCAACCGTGTACGAGCTGGGTACCCGGTTCGGCATCGAACGGCGCACCGTCAGCAATATCCTCAAGCGACACGACGTGCCGATGCGCCGCCGTGGACTCTCCCCCGAGCAGGTCGACGACGCGATCCACCTGTACAACCTCGGCTGGTCACTCGCGCGAGTCGGCGAACACCTGGGCGTCGACCACACCACCGTGCTGACCAAACTCCGCGAACGCGGCATCCCCACTCGCGACACCCACGGACGGCCACGATCGTGAGCTGAACACCGACTGCCCGACCAGCGACGACCAGGTCCCGATCCGCCGAGCCGGTGAGCGCGGCGACAGCCCGCGATACTACCTACGCGGAGCTGAAGGATGAGGTCTTCAAGGCCCCGTCGGTCTGGGCGCTTACCCTGGTGCCCTGCGGATCCGGCACTGACGAGGGGCGAGTACGTAGATTTGAGAGTTCTCGGCGTGAACGCGGCGGGCGGCAAGCTGTGGCTCTGCCTGGTCGACGACAACGGTGTGTTAGAGACTGAGCCCACTTGCCTTGAGTTGCGCGACGGCCCCGACGCCGGGTACGCCATCGTGGCGTTCCGGGACGAGTGCGTCCACGCGCTGACGGCACTGTCACCCAATCGGGTCGTGATCCTGGACATGGAACCGGGCGGGCGGGTACCGAAGGTTGCGGACATGCGGACTCGGTTTACCGCCGAGGCGCTGTTGGCATCTTGCGCAGTAGACGCCGGGGTGACTTGCGTTCGGCTCGCCCGCGCGACGCTCCGCTCCCGGCTGGGCCTCCCCCGCAAGGGCGCGGTCGCCGACCACGTGGCCAGCGTCTTCGATACCCCGGTAGGGAAATACTGGACGAAGAAGCGGGATCTCGCCGCTGTGGCGGCACGCGCAGAAATCGTCGGAGAGTGAGATATGCCCATCGTCGGAGACCTCCTTCAACGGCCCACCTACGAGATCCTTCAAACAATCGGGGAGGGCAACGTTGGCGTCTGCCGGCTTGCGAGGCACGACATCTTCGATCGTGACGTCGTACAGAAAACGATCTCCCTCCTCAGCGTGCCTGATGGGGTGGCCCGCGAGCCGCACCTGTTGAAGGAGGCCCGGCACAAGCATCTGATCGAGGTATGGGACGCCCAGTGGGAACCCGACCCCCAGTTCCGTGGTCTGGACGCCGTGACCTTCATCTGCGACTACTACCCAGGAGGGAGCGTCTACGACGCGCTCATGGACGGGCACGGATTCGGCGTGGCCGACGCGATGAGGATCTGCGGCCAGGTGCTGGACGCCCTGGAGTACCTGCACCAGGATCGCGCGTATGTGCACAGGGACGTGAAGCCCGGCAATGTCCTTCTCGATCAGTCACGGGAGAATGCAGTCCTCGCCGACCTAGGCTCGGCTGGCAAAATCGATCCACGCACTGGCACGGCGCCGGATTACGGGGGCACGCCCTTGTACCTCGCCCCCGAGGCCAAGTCCACTGGGCACGTGACTCTCAGATCTGATCTTTACTCGATCGGCGTTACGACGATCGAGATGCTCGCCGGCAGGTTCCCGTACGAGCAGATCCAGTTTTCCGAGGTTGACGCTCGCCTTGCCGCGGGAAAGCGCGCGATGACCGACCGATGGTACACATTCCCGCCGCATGTGCCGCCCAACGTGAGGAGGTTTGTCAGTTCACTGGTGCGGGTGGAACCTGCCAGGCGGCCAGACACAGCACGCTCCGCGCTCCGCAAGCTGAACGGGCTGCAATACGTTGACTGGCGACGTGTATCGGGGACAGAACTGCTCGGCGAGTGGGTCGGCACCTGGCCACCCACCAAGATTCCTGCGAGGCGCCGACGCTACCGCGTCCAGGCGATCGAAGTGGCGCGTGGACGTCACGCCGGACGGGTACAGGTAACCGCCGAGTGGCAGAAGCCGGGCAGCCCTTGGCGAAGCATCCGCAGGCTAACCAGCTACACGGACGCGGGGGACGCGAAGGCGCTGACCGAGTTCTTCAGGCAGGTGGAGTCCCTTGCCCAGGCGTCACCAGCCTGACGCAGCGCGCAGCCTTGGGATCGGTCGAGTTGGCTGAGCTCCGCTGCGAGGTCCTTTGCAGCGGTGTCCGACAGCACGAGTAGCGCTTGCCCGCCTCCGTCGCGGGGCTCAAGCCAACCGCGGCCGACTGCCCTCCAAAGGGCCTGGGTCAGGCCGAGGACGCGCAGCCCGACGCTGGGGTCTGGCGCTGTACGCACCTCCGTGCCGAAGACGCGGGAGAGCATCTCGCCACCTGGCAGACGGACCGCGCGGAGCACAGCAGCATGAGCATCGGCAGGATGCGCGGCATCCACGGCGGCCACCCCGCCGGACACCATAAGCGACACGACCAGTCGCGTCAGACCGTCCTTGCTCATACCGTCACGGTAGCGCCGACCCCCGACAGTGCGCGAGACATCGGCAGGAAACGTGCAGACGCCGCTAGCCTGATGGACCAGGGGAACTTGCTCGATCCGGGAACTCGGGGGTACCCCGGCCGAAGCCGCCGTCGGATTGCGGATGACCACGACCGTGAGTATCTCTGTTTCACTTTCACATCAGTGCTCTGAGGGTTCCGGTAGTTGCTTGCAGGGGAACATGCCGTGTTGGTCCTCAAGCACAACTTCCTTTCCAGGCAAGCTCTCGTACAACTCGGAGATGACATCCACCGAGTTCGCTGCCCTGCAGTGAGCGCCATCAGGCTCGGTCTGGACGAGGTAGGCCGTGCCACACTCACAGGCTGTCCCGAATGCGTAGAACCTGCCGCGCAGCGCCTCGTCAACCAGGCCGGCGGGGTAGTACACGACGTGCTTGCCGCAGGCGGTCGGCAGCTCCACCATGCCGTCAACAGTCCTGCTTTCAGGAAGTTCCGTCGCGGGCTTCAACGGCCGTACCTCGATATGCTGCTCCATCGAACGAAGGTCTTTGCCTGCGGCGAAGCTGAGGAAGGCCGCATCGTCTACGGGCATCCCGCTGGACCACGCGACTCGTTCCGCAGGTGGCCACAACTGCGGCAGCTCCTGCCTGGTGGTCACCTCGACTTGCAGGCTTGGCGTCGTGAACCGCACGCCGTGCAGCAACAGTTGCCCCAGCACGAGGGTCATCGCGTAACCCTGCGGCCGGTCGGGCTCAGGCAACTCACTGGCCGTCACCGTCAACGGCGTGACCCACGTCGAGGCGAACCGGCTCTCTCCGGTGTACCGCCCGACCCAGAACTGACTGGCCGGAAGCGGTTGCATGTCGTTTCTGGCGTTAGACAGCCCACGGTACTCCGATTGCGGGAGCCCATAGCCTGCGCTGCGCTGGGTCTCGGACGAAACGAGCATGGCCGTGAGCGCTGTCTTCTGGACCCATGCCGCGACGGCTCCCGCGTCTTCGGCCGCGATCTGCCCCGCTTCACCCAGGATGAAGGGTGTCAGGACCCGCGCGGCGACCGCCTCGAGGCGACTCATCCAGCCGTTGTTACAGCCGCCACAGACGCGCACCGTCTGGCGGAACGGCGGACGCACACCCAGGTCCTGCCCTACGCGATTCAGCGGCCCAGCGCCGTGCGCAATTGGTTCCAGGTCCAGGCCGATCCGCGACAGCCAGTTCCCAAAGACATGCTCGGCGGTCAGCTTGCCGGTGAAGCCGCAGAAGGGGCAAGTGGGCAAGAAAGCTCCTTGGGTCCGTCGCTAATTCAGGCTGATGAATGTCGAGTTGGCGGAGATCGGCGTGTATAGCTCCGCCAACACGGGCGGCGCCTAGTTCCCGTCGTCGACCGGTGATGAGATGTCTGCCTCGATCTCGTCCACGTCGTCGAGGAGGTCGAGGGGCATGATGTATTGAGCGAGTTGCTTGGCGACTGCGAGTGGCCACGGTAGCGCGATGGAGTAGTCGTAGTGCGGGGTGGCCCAGCGGAGATCGTGCACGAGTGCAGCCCAGTCTTCCGGGACGTCGCCGGGCTGGATTGCTGCGACGGTGAACTCGAGTGCACGGGCGTTCCACACCATTGATTTGGTTGATGGGTTGACGAGTTCCCCTTTTCGCCATCGGGGTACGACCTTTGATGCGCTCTTGACGGCGTTGCTGGCCGTGCGGGGCTTTTCGCCGGTGCTGAAGAAGATGCGACCCTCAGCGATCCAGTAGCCGGCGGAGTGGCCTTCCTCCTTGCTGTTGGCGGCCCACGTGTCGGGTACCTCGTGGCGTTCGGTCGTGCGCAGACGGACGTGCCGGAGACCGGGGTAGCGGGTGATGTCTTGGGGTTGTTGGCCGAACTTGATCGTGTCGATAGCCATGTCGGGGTTGTTGAGGTGCGGCCAACCCCACCTGAGGTTCTGGGCGCTGGTCAGCAACAGCAGCGACGGGTACTGGCGGGCGACGCTGCGAAGGACCTGCTCGAAGAAGCGGGTGATCTCTTCGGGGGTCCGCTTCTGGTCCGTGAGCATGTGATGCCGACTGATCTCGTGCTGTGCGCGGTGCAGGGGTGTCCACCGGACGTTGGGCGCGCAAGCCTGAACATGCCGTCCGGTCGGGTCGATGAGGACGGCGACGGGAACCTGGCGCGTGATGCCTTCCCAACGACTGCGCTGGTTCTGGCGGACCAGCCAGAACGCGAGGTAAGCGGGTGCCTCGCGGACGCTGGTTCCTTCCGGTCGGACGGGGAGGTCGGTGGTGCGGACTCCCAGTTGGCGCAGGAGGTCATACCAACTGAAACGCATCTTCTCCAGACTGGAGTCGGATGCGGTTGTTTCTTGATTGTCTTCGACCGCGACCGGTTCTGGGGCTTCGGTGACGCATTGGGACAGTCGGCCGGTCCGGGACAGGCCGACCTTGATCGCAAACTTTGGGTCGGAAGTTCGCTGTTTGCCGGTGTACGACTTCTTGCCCTTGATCTCGACGAGCGAGATGGTTGGCACTTCTGCGTTTCCGAGCTCATCGCCGATCTTGTCGATACGACTATTGACGGCCGCTTGGAAGCGGTCTTTGTTGGTGATCGTCGTGTCGTCGCCGGCCAGTCCGCCGCCCCATGCGCCGACCGGGCGCACGGTAGCCAGGATGGTGAGTTCGTCCGTGATGATGGTTTCGGGTTTTCCAGTGAGGCGGTCAGTGTCCTCGGGTACCTCGATGCCGAGCAGCTTGGCAAGGGTGGCACGGGCGTAGTTCTTGGTGTGAGTGGTGTCGTAGAAGATGTCGACGCCCAGCGTCTCGCCGACGGTGTCCGCGATGGCCTTTCGCAGTTGGGCTGCCTCCGAGGCGGCGAACTTGGACTCCTTGAGCTTCTTGGAGTCCAGGAAGACTTGGGATCCCTTGCGCAGGTTCTCAACGGGAACCAGTCGATCGGCAAGGGTGTTGGTGACCCATTCGACGAGCGGGACCTTGTCCGCGAGGGACGTCCCTGGGGCGACTGGGTGGTCGAAGGAGTACATGCCGTTGCGGAAGACGAGCGCCGCGGCGTCGGGCGCTCCCAGATACGCGGTGGGCTTGCCCTTGAGCACCTCGGGGTCGGGAAGCTTCTCGGAGAGTCCGAGTTCCCGGAGGATTTTCCCGATCTTTCCGCCTGACCATCGGGCTGAGTACTCAAAGCCCTGATCGGTGTTCGGCGCGTCTTTCTTCCAGGACTCGATCGATGCCACGAGGAAGCTGCGTGACTGGTTCAGCCCCGGCAGCCACGGCAGGGAAGGCAGCATGTAGACGCTGTGCCCTTGGTTGAAGCTCAGCTTGGCTTCCTTATGCGCCCACCTGCGCGTCCCCACAGAGATGTGTACCAGCGGTTGCGAGTTGAATGCCCGGCTTTGAGCCGTAATATTGATCATGTAGGACAGAGGTCGGTGGGGCATACGGTGCGGTGGCCAGTTCATCACGCACGCGCCCTGTTCGGCGGGCGTCCGGTGGAACTGCGAGATCACCTGCTCGACGGCCGCCGGGTCGTCGTCCGCAGGATCCGCGTCGGGATTCTTCGGCATCAGGTGCACATGCTGGAGTCCCGGTGCGCTCAGTTCCGCAGCGATGACGTGGGGCAGGAGGCGGTAGAGCTCGTCAGACTGGATCTCGTCTGCACTGTCTGAGGTCAACGTGGTGAAGTCGACATCCAAGGGAGTCCAGACAAGATCGGATTGGTGCAGTCTGCCCAGGATCGCTTCGGCCTTTGCCGGGTCCGTTGCCGTGGCGCGGATCCAGGTCGCGATGATGGCGAACAGCGACTCGGTGTTCACCTCGACATCGCTGTAGATCCACGGCGCGTTCTCTCCGATCGTCGCGCGCGTAGCGACTGTGATGACGTCGGGTACCAGGGCCGCGATGACGTCGTTGAGCAGCGTGATCGGGATCGAGCGAATTTCCTCGCCGTTCCGGCGTGCCTTGGCGAGGGTGGTCAGTGGTTTCTTCCAGGGCTCGGGGAAGCGCAGCAGGTACAAGCGGCGCTCCCAGGGGACGTCGGTCCGAAGCTGGAACGCGGCGAGTTTGAGGTCTTCGTACTTGGGTTTGGCTGGCATCGGTCACAGTCCTTCGAGCTGGGCGAGCGCCTCGTACAGGCAGCCGTAGAGGGTTTCAACGAGGTAGGTGTCGGGGTCTGCACAGTCGTCGGCAAAGTAAGGCGCCAAGACCTCGCGCAAGCCGATGAGCAGGCTCAGCGACGCGTCGTCGCTGCTGTTCTCCGAGCGGCGGGCCGCGTTCGGTGCGAAAGCCGCATCGCAGAAGTAGACCTCGGCTGGAACTCCGCCCCGGACCAGCCGTCCGATCACCTGCCAGATGGTGACCAATTGCGTCCACGCCAAGGCTTCGCGTTCCCGCACCGGCAGGTTGCTGTAGGCGAGCTTGAGGTTGAGCAGCCACCTCCATTGACGGTGGCCCGCGGAACGGAACGCGGTGGCGCACCGCCCCAGCGCTTCCCGGTCGGTATCTTCGACGACCGGGAACTTGTTTCGGATCTGGTGGGTCGCCCAGCGGTTGACGCGCTGAATGACGTAGCTGAGGTCGTCGGGGCGCGGGTGGGGGCGGATGAGGAAGTAGGCCGCCCCGATCGCGGCTTGGCTGTCGTCGTTGAGGATATTGTGTCCACGCTCGACTGCCAGCAATGGAGCGACCAGGATCCAGGCAGGTGTCCGTGCGAGGGTGTGCACGTCTCCGCGTCGCAAGCCGTTGGCGCCGTCCCAGGAGTCGGTGAACTCTTCATCATCGGCGACCAGGTGCAGCACCTGGTCTTGCCAGCTGCTGCGCAGGGACACAAGGTGTTGAGCCACCATGCGGGCTTCGGCGTAGCTACCGACCAGCAGGAGCAGTCGTTGCCGGCTCGGCGGCAACGAGTCGCGGTGTTGTTCCAGGATGCTCTTGCCGGCACCTGGGTTGGCCAGCTCGGCGATCATCTGCCGCAAGGCCAGTTCGCGTTGTTCGCCGAACTTGCCCGAGACCTTGATAGGAGCCGTGTTGTCACCGGCGAAGAGCGGGAAGAACTCGAAGCGGCTGGCCCGTACTGCGGCCAGTTCTTTCTTCGGTGGTGTCAGGATCGCTGTCACCGGGATGTCGATGTGGTAGCGAGCCGACGTGCCTGCCCAACTGGTACCTGACAGCAGCAATACGTTGGGGCCGCGGTCGGAGTCCGTGAGAAACAGCTCGTGGAGGTGCAGCAGCACCCAGCGGCCGATGCCGCTACAGCGGAAGAAACGCAGCCGCCCCATCTTGGAGCGTCCCCTGCGCTGATCGTGATCGTCGTCGAGGTACTGGAAGCCCAGCACGTTGCCCATCGGTGAGTCTGGGACGACGGGCTGGTAGTCGGCCGGGGCGCGGTGGAACAGCGCGGAACTGGTGCCCTCCAGACCGAGTTCCATCTCCACGGCTCGGAACATGTCCATCGCGTGATCGAGCGACTTCGCCAGTACCGCGACCGCTAGGGTGAACTCGAGCCGGACAGCCTGTCGCTCCGGATCGTCGATGGTCAGAGTCAAGCCTTGCTCGGCGAGTTCTTTGGCTGTGGACTCCAGCCACTCACCGACCCGGCGAAGGCGGACGGACTCGTTGGCGTCCCGAAGGACTTGCGCTGTGAGCGTGACCATCCGCCGGGTGAGTTCGTCGTCGGTGTCCTTCGCGCCGAGGGGATCGTCGATCAATCCGTCGAACGCGCGTCGCAACCGGCGGTAGACCGGATCGTCCTCCCACCCGTCCACAGGGCGGTGGGTGTTGGTCTTGCTCGGCCCAAAGCCAGCCCAGGACTGGGCAAGCTGCTGGGACAGAGTCCATTCGGTGAAGTACGCCTTGTCCAACCATCGGCGTGACAACGCCGGTTGCGGCCGGGCACCGTCGCGAGAGAGCGCCGAGTACATGATGTCCACCGCGATGTTGGCGTTGTCGAGATTGACCAGCCAGTGCCGCACCAGTGGTTCGTGCATGGGCTCACGCCCGGCTTGACGGATCGTCCTCTTGGTACGGTCGATGACCTCGTCGAGCCAGGCGTCGTAATCTTCGCCGATGAGCTGCTGTTCGGGGCTGAACACCGAGTCCAACTGCGCCTGAACCTGGTCGGCCTCGTCCACGATGATCAGGTCACTACGGCGCCAGGCGAGTTCGAGGTAGCGCAGTCGCTCCTCGTTGAGCTGCTTGGGTATCGGGGTGTGGATAAGGCTGGCCGTGGTCGCCACCCATACGGTTGCGTCGACCAGTTCGCGCGAGGGCTCATGTCGTTGACACGTGTGCCATGCCGGGCACGTGTGGGCCTTCGGCTTGTCGTCGGTTTCCTCGGGGATGAGACCCGCGCAGGGCGAATGCCGTAGCTCCCACGGTGTCGCCGAGTGGTCGCGCAACCCGTCCAATGAGCAAGAGGTGCTGGTGAGGTCGAACATCCTGTCCCCTGCGGGTGCGATGCGACCGTTACGCGGGTTGGTCAACCGGTGCAGGCGGGTCAGGTGTTGGACGCGGTTCGACTGCCCCAGCACCGGGGCAGCGCGGACGCCGAGCGCTTGGAGGTGCACCGTCTTACGCAGTACCGACGTCACGTTGTCGGCGACCACACAGACACGTTTGTTGTTGAGGTGGCACCAGAGGAGGAGCACCTCGACCAGGGTGCTTTTGCCAGCCCCAACCATGCCGATCATGTGCATGATGCCGGCGATCGTCAGTTTCTCGGACCTGGAAAAGCTGTTGTCGCCCTGGCGGACTTCGAGGGTCACCCGCTTCAACCTGTCGACCCAGTTCGACCGCAAACGTTCGGGCCAACCCAGCTCAGCCTCACGGTTATCACCCCAACGTGCCGCGGTGACCAGCTCGGACCACTCGAGCTCGATCGCGTCGCGATCACAGCGCGCCAGTACGTCGTGACCGCGACCACCGGGGTGGATAGGGAACCAGTCAGGGATCGTGACGCTGGTTCCCATATCGGCCTGGTTGAAGTAGCGGCCCGCCTCGGCGACTGTGATCTTGCTCGTAAGGTCTGGTGGCGGATTGGACAGGACGTCTTCGTAGTAGTCGAAGCGATCGGTCAGCACCGTGGGCACACGTCGCGAGGTTGTTCCCGAGTCGAGGTCGACTTCGTAGCCTCGAATGGTCTCGGGCAACTCCGCGTACTCTTCCAGCGCGGCGCGCCAGTCTTCGCGGTCCTTGAACCACAGGACCAGGTGGCGTGCTACACCGATCATCGACTCGTGTTCTGAGGCAACCAGTCCGCGGCCGGCAGTCAGGAACGGGTAGCCACCCAACAGCGCCCAGGCGTCCAGAACCGACTGGTCCGGAGCAACCTGCTCGACGAGGTGCAAGACCAGCTCGATATCGACCAGCCGCAACGCCGTGCGGCTTTCGAGCGTGTCGTGCTCGCGCCGCAGAAGCCTTGCGGTGTCCTTCTTCCACGTGTTGCTGTCTCTCACGCCTGCGCCTTCCGAAACTCGCGGACCACCCGGTCAATGAACGTCTTCTCCGACACCGCCTCAATCCGGGACTGACCCTTCAACCAGGTGCAGTGGTTGCGCAACGCCCGCAGGTACTCGGGACGACCCGTCGTCTGCTCTTTCGCGATCACGATGAAGCCTCGTTCCGCTCCGCGCGGCAGCACGAACGGCCGCTCGGTCAACCGCCAGGCCAGGCGGACCGGATTCGTCCACGACTTCACATCTGCTGCCCAAGGCACCTCTACCGGCAGGACATCACAGGCGTCGAAGTCCGGCCACAACTGCGCGGTGACTCCCGCGCGTTCCAGTGTCTTGGCAATTCGAAGCTCCGCCCGGCCAGGACCAGACACGAACATGCGCAGCTCACGGCTCAGCCATACAACGCCCTCCGAGGCGGGCAGGCGTTTCTTGATCGTCGTGGGCGCCGGACAGTCCCACTCACTGCATCGACGGACACCGTCAGCCTGCAAGGTCCACAAGTGACCGCAGCCTCCGCACACAACCGCCTCTCCTGTGGCCAAGGCTTCCGCCGGCGCCGCGCGGTAAGCGCCCCGCAGGTGCTGAGCAAGTATCGCGAATTCGGGCTGAGCCATCGTCACGAGCAGGTCACGCTCCGACATGGCGGGCTTCTCGACCAACAGACGCCGGAAACGCACGTAAGCGTCGGGATCGTCATTCGCCTTGCACACATCCAACACCCCGTGGATAAGGAGACGTTCGCGAATCTCGCCTTCGACGTCCCCACTCACCACCGCCCATTCCAAGCACGCCTTGGTGGGCTTGCCGTCCATCAGGAGCGACTCGTCGTCGTTCAACCCCTCCACCGCTGGACGGAACGGCCACTGCACGAACGGACGGTGAGCCCAGGCTGCCAAGTCCATGACGCTGCGCGGCACTTCGGCACCAGCAATCACGCCCATCGCGGTCAAACGATCCAACGCGCGCTGCAGGGCAGCCGGATACGGCACGGGAAACGCGCCCTGACGCTCCAAGATCTGCGACAACTCGACCAGCCCGCTGGCCACCAGGCTGATGACCACGGTGTCCCACTCGGCTGGCCACGGCCGCGTATGCCCTGCCGAACTCGCTGCACCGCCAGCCAGGGACGTCTGTCGCACCATGCGCGGCAACCTAGACCTCACTACCGACAAAAACGGGGCCGCCAGCAGCCGACGACCACGAACGAGTCAACTAAGTAGCCCAATCGGACTAGTCGATGACTCTCAGTGTCGAAGTTGTCTACGGTGCTGGTCCTGCGCACCCAATCGCGGCAGGACTGACGGGTGCGACGTCGCCGATTGCCTGCTCGTAACCTGCGGCCGTTGTCGGACGACCTTCATGGCAACAGCATCAGCACCTTGCTGACCGACGCGGGTCTCTGGTGCCTTGCGCTGTCGTGCACATGGTGCAAGATGCTTGTGGTGGTCAATACGAGGACGTAGGGGGATACGGCGAGGTGGCGGACGATCCCAGGCTGGCCGCTGAGCAGCGGGCGCGGGCACTCATCGACCAGCAGTTGGTCGAGGCCGGATGGTTGGTCCAGGATCGGAAGAACATCAACTTGTTCGCCGGGCTGGGGGTCGCAGTTCGCGAGATGATCATGGCCAAGGGGCATGGCCGCGTGGACTACCTGCTCTACGTCGACAAGCGGGTGGTGGGGGTCATCGAGGCTAAGCCGATAGGGACCACCCTGTCCGGCGTCGAGTGGCAGTCCGCCATGTACGCCGAAGGGCTGCCGCCTGAAGTGCGACTCAAGGCGTTGACCGTGGACGGGCGCTTACCGTTCGTGTTCGAGGCCAGCGGCACGGAGACCCACTTTACGAACGGCTATGACCCCCAGCCGCGGGCTCGGCGGCTGTTCAGCGTCCCCAAGCCCGAGACGCTCGCCCGCATCATGAGGGACGCAGAACGTGACCCAGGCCGACCGACCTGGCGGGCTAAGGTCCGGACTCTGCCCGCATTGGACGAGCGACCTATGCGCAAGGCGCAGGTCACCGCGATTCGTGGAATCGAGAGGTCGCTGGCCGAGCAGCGGTTCGACCGTTCGCTGGTACAGATGGCCACCGGCGCTGGGAAGACCTACACGGCTGTCGCCGAGTCTTACCGACTGCTCAAGCACGGCGGCTTCAACCGGGTGCTGTTCCTAGTCGACCGCAACAACTTGGCCGATCAGACGCTGGCCGAGTTCCAGAACTACCGTACGCCCGACGACGGACGCCGCTTCACGGAGATCTACAACGTCGACAAGCTCAGCAGCGCGGGAATGCTCGGCTCGAGCCACGTGGTGATCTCCACGATCCAGCGGGTGTTCAAGGCGCTCAAGAACGAAGAGACCACCGAGGGTGACGACCCTGGCCTGGACGGCTACATCCCCGACGCGCCGGTCACCGTCACGTACAACCCGCTGCTGCCGCCGGAGACCTTCGACCTGGTCATCGTCGACGAGGCGCACCGCTCCATCTATGGGGTCTGGCGAGGGGTGTTGGAGTATTTCGACGCCCACGTCGTTGGCCTGACCGCCACCCCCGGCAAGCAGACGTTCGGGTTCTTCCGCCAGAATCTCGTGTCCGAATACACCTATCCCGAGTCGGTGGCCGACCTGGTCAACGTCGACTTCGACCTGTACCGCATCAAGACTCAGATCACCGCCGACGGCTCCTCGATCGAGGCCGGCACGGTCGTGCCCATGGTGGATCGCCGCACCCGCGTCCAACGCCTGGAGGCGCTCGACGAGGACCTCGTCTACACGAGCAGGCAGTTGGACCGCGCGGTAACCTCGACCAGCCAAATCCGGCTGGTGTTGGAGACCTTCCGCGACAAGCTGCCCGAGATCTTTCCTGGCCGGTCGACCGTGCCCAAAACACTGATCTTTTGTAAGGACGACAACCACGCCGAGGAGGTCGTCACCACCATCCGGGAGGTGTTCGGCAAGGGCAACGACTTCGCCGCCAAGATCACCTACAACGCGAAGGATCCTAAAGGCCAACTCCAGGCATTTCGCACTTCGACGGTTCTGCGGATCGCGGTCACAGTGGACATGATCGCGACAGGCACCGACGTCAAGGCGCTGGAGTGCGTGTTCTTCCTGCGTGACGTCCGCTCGGCACAGTACTTCGAGCAGATGAAGGGCCGCGGAGCACGGACGATCGCTTCGGCCGACTTCCGCGCGGTCACCCCGGACGCCACCGAGAAGACCCGGTTCGTCATCGTCGACGCCGTGGGTGTCACCGAACACGACTTCGTGGACCCTCCCCTGAACAGGCAAAAGGGCATCAGCCTGAAGAAACTGCTGGACAAGGCAGCCACGCTCACCCTCACCGAGGACGAGACCGCCACCCTCGCGTCGCGCCTGACGGCCTTGGAGTTGCAGCTCACGCCGGCCGAACGCGGCGAGCTTGACCAAGTCGCTGGAACCTCCGTCCAGGCGATCATCCGCGGTCTCGTGGACGCGGTCGACCCGGACAGGCAGGCCCACGCCGTCCAGGGGGCCGCCGACCCGGCCGCCGCCGTACAGCAGCTCCTCGATCACGCGATCGAGCCACTGGCGGCCAACCCAGAGCTGCGTATTCGGATCCTCGAACTACGGCGCGCTCACGACCAGATCATCGACGAAGTCAGCGTGGACGTGCTTCTTGACGCGCACGGCGTTGTCGACACTGGGCGTGCCCGGTCCCTCGTCGAATCCTGGGCGCAGTATCTCGCCGACCACCGCGACGAGATCACCGCGATCCAACTGATGACGGAGGCACGCGAACGCCGCGTCTCCTTCGACGACATCCAGGAACTTGCCGACCGGATCAGCCGCCCCCCTTACAACTGGACCCCCGATGTGATCTGGGCCGCCTATGAAGCAATCGAGGCTGGCCGGGTCCGGCGTAGCACCCGGCACACCCTCACTGACCTGGTGTCCCTCATGCGCTTCACCATCGGCGAAGACGAAGAGCTGGTCCCCTACGCCGACAGAGTTCGCGAGCGCTACGCTGCGTGGCTCACCCAGCAAGAACAGGCTGGAGCCAAGTTCAGCGAGACCGAGAGGTGGTGGCTCGACCGCATGGTCGAGGTAGTGGCATCTTCAGCCGGCATCACCCCCGAGGACCTTGACCGTGCTCCCTTCACCGATCGCGGGGGTACCGATGGCGCCCTCCGTGACCTTGGCAGGGCCCGCGCGGCCGAACTACTGGACGAACTGAACAAGGAACTGCCCGCATGACGCCGCTGCCCCCTATCCCGGATGGTTGGACATGGGCACCGCTCGGTGAGATCGCTGATGTCGTTGGAGGGGTAACCAAGGACACGAAGAAGCAGTCGGATCCGAAACTCCCCCTCGTACCGTACTTGCGTGTCGCCAATGTCCAACGCGGCCGTATCGACGTCACGTCGGTGGCTGAAATCCGCGTACCGGAAGCCACGGTCAGACGCCTTCAACTTCAGCCCGGCGACGTCTTGCTGAACGAAGGCGGTGACCGGGACAAGTTGGGGCGAGGATGGGTGTGGGAGGGGCAGATCCCGAACTGCATCCATCAGAACCACGTGTTTCGGGCGCGAATCCGCAACAAGATACTGCACCCAAAGCTGCTCGCCTGGTTCACCAACGAGTGCGCAAAGGGCTGGTTTGAGAAGCACGGCAAGCAAACGACTAATCTGGCGTCAATAAGTCTGTCGATGATCAAGCAGCTCCCAGTGCCAATTCCACCCGTGGCGGAACAAAAACGGCTGCTAAACCTACTTGAGGACCATCTCTCCCGGCTCGATTCGGTACTGGCCACCTGCGCTGTCACAACCCTACGCCTTGCCCGGCTACGGCAGGCGGAACTTAATGCGAAGTTCGGTCTGACCGACGACTCCATCGCGCTCGGCGATCTTCTGGTGGGGATTCAAGCCGGGCGGTCCGTGGGCGGTTCTGCCCCACCCGCCGGGGAGAACGAGTGGGGAATTGTCAAGGTCAGCGCTATGACGTGGGGCGAGTTCCGCCCACAGGAGAACAAGGCTATCCCTGAGTCGCTGGTGAACCCGAACTTCGAGATCATGCCCGGTGATCTGCTCGTCAGCCGCGCCAACACGAGTGAGTATGTGGGGGCGCCGGTCCTTGTAGGTGAGACGCGCCGCCGTCTCCTCCTCAGCGACAAAAGCCTGCGGCTTATGCCGAGGAATGATGTTGATCCCGAGTGGCTCTGGAGGGCACTTCAAGCGCCAAGCGCGAGGCGTCAAATCTCGGCGGCGGCCACAGGCACCAAAGACTCGATGCGGAACATCTCACAAAAGTTGCTGATGGGAATTCGGTTGCCGAGAGTTGAACCAGACGCCCAGCGCTGGCTCGCGAAGGCGTACGCAGAGCGCGACTCGGAGCTCAAACGTATTGAGCGAGCAGCGAAGGCTGGAGCTCTACGCGTAGAGGCGCTCCGCCGGGCCGTATTGAATGCCGCATACTCGGGGGCGTTGAACGATAAGATCGAGGAGCTTGCTGGTGTCTGACGCGCGTCGATTGGTCGACAAGCTGTGGTCCTACTGCAACGTGTTGCGCGACGACGGCGTTGGCACGATCGAGTACACCGAGCAGCTTACCTATCTACTCTTTCTCAAGATGGCGCATGAACGCGCCCAACGTGAGCTAAACCCACAGCAGATCGTCCCGTCGGAATACTCTTGGCAAACACTCCTAGACGCCAAAGGTGACGCCTTGGAGACGCAGTATCGACATATCCTGGAAGAGCTCGGGAAACGGCCGGGTGTGCTAGGAACGATCTTCCGCAAGGCCCAGAACCGCATCCAAGATCCCGCGAAGCTGAAGCGGCTCATCGTCGATCTCATCGACAAGGAGAATTGGTCGGCCACCGGCACTGACATCAAGGGCGACGCCTACGAAGCGCTCCTGTCCAGGGGAGCCGAAGACATCAAGTCCGGCGCTGGGCAGTACTTCACGCCACGTGCTGTAATCCAGGCAATTGTCGACTGCGTCCGGCCGACAGTGAAGGACACGGTGGTCGACCCTGCGGCAGGGACGGCTGGCTTCCTCCTCGCCGCGCACGAGTACGCCTCGCGCGGTTCCGAGTCGATGACCCGAACCGAAAAGAACCACCTCCAGCACGACTTCGCCTACGGCTATGAGCTGGTCGACGGGACAGCCCGCCTTGCCGCCATGAACATGCTTCTGCATGGCATTGGCAACCCCGCCGGTGACTCGTTGATCGAAGTTCGTGACGCACTGATCAGTGATCCCGGCCAACGTTGGTCGGTTGTCCTGTCTAACCCTCCGTTCGGTCGCAAGTCCTCGTTGGCGATGGTTGGAGCCGACGGATTCGAAGTCCGCGAGGACCGCGCGATCGAACGGCAGGACTTCGTCGTCACCACATCGAACAAACAGTTCAACTTCCTCCAACATATCGCAACGATCCTCGACATCAATGGCCGTGCTGCCGTCGTACTCCCGGACAATGTGCTGTTCGAAGGCGGGGCCGGCGAGACTCTGCGACGCAAGCTGCTACGTGACTTCGATCTGCACACCATGCTGCGCTTGCCGACCGGCATCTTCTACGCCCAGGGCGTCAAGGCGAACGTACTCTTCTTTGATAAGAAACCTGCAGCCGAACGTCCCTGGACTGACAGGCTCTGGATCTACGATCTGCGCACCAACCAACACTTCACTCTTAAGCAGAACCCACTTCGTCGCCAGCACCTGGACGACTTCGTCGAGTGCTATGCGCCTGAAAAGGCCCGCTCGGAACGAACTGAGTCCGAGCGATTCAGGTCATTCACCTACGCCGAACTAATTGCACGAGACAAGGTCAACTTCGACGTCACGTGGCTCCGTGATGAGTCGCTCGAGGACACCGATAATCTCCCAGCACCTCACCTCATCGCCCGCGAGATCATCGAGGACCTCACTGCGGCGCTGGTCGAACTCGAAGCCGTCGCCGCGGCGCTCGAACCGGCATCTGGCGGGACGCCCGCCTGAACATCGACCCGGATGCCTAACGCCTTGCGACCACGCTCGTGGTGTCGGTACCTGGCTAGATGACACGGGTGGATCGTCCATCACGGCGTCGTCAGCCTATGTCGCGCTGGTTGGCGCTCGCACGCGGTTGAGGATGGCGCCGTCGTGGGGCTCATCCTCCAACTCGGGCCAGTTGAGCGGCCTCGATCTTTCCGGACAGCTGTTTAGTGGGTCAATTCATGCCGCTTGCTGCCGGTTCAGGTACTCGTTGTAGACCTCATTTGGGGCCTTATAGTCGAGTCCCGAATGGAGACGTCGACTATTATATCTAAGTTCGATATAGGCAGCAATATCTGTCCTGGCCCTCTTTCGGGTGGAGTAGATCACTCGGTGAACCCGCTCGTTCTTCAGGGCACCAAAAAACGATTCGGCCATCGAATTGTCATAGCATATTCCCGTGCGTCCGACCGATTGCCTGATGCCCAATGATCGGAGCGTGCTGGCAAACTGGGCGGAAGTGTAATTGCTGCCACGGTCGGAGTGGAATATCGCCCCGCGTGCGATAGGATAGTTGCGTACGGCCATGCGAATCGCCTTCTCGATGAGAGGCGTCTGGTAATTATCGTCCATCGCCCACCCGATAACGCCCTTCGTATGACAGTCGATGACCGTCGCGAGATAAACCCAGCCCTCCCACGTAGGGATATAGGTAATATCGCCAACCATCTTCTCGCCGGGCGCGGATGCGGCGAAGTCGCGGCCAACGAGGTCGGGCAGCAAGCTGGCAGACGGCTCAGTCAGGCCGAGTCGCCACGGACGGGGCTGGCAAGGCTCGAGCCCCAGCTCACGCATGATGCTGCGGATCAGCTCAGGGGTGCACCGCTCACCCTGGCGCTGCAGCTGGGCGTGGACGCGCCGGTGACCGTAGGTCTCATCCGAATCGTCGAAAACCTTCGTGATCAACGGAGCCAGGTAGGCGCGACGCTGCGCCGTCGCGCACTTGGGCCGACAACGCCATTCATAGAATCCCGACTTCGACACACCCAACCATTCGCACATTTTGGTCACTGTGTACTTTTTCTCGCCAGTATCGGTCACTGCGCCCTTCTCCACCTCGATGAACTCGTACCTCTCGTTCACCGATACTCGCTCGCGAAGAAGGCTGCGGCTTTTCCCAGGAACTCCTTCTCCATCCGTAGCTCACGGACTTCCTTCTCCAGCTCACGCAGCCGCGCGCGCTCCGACACGGTCAATGGTGGCTCGTCCGCAGCATGAGCCTTCCGGTAGTCGTTCACCCAGTTACGAAGCGTTTGCTCGTTCAGCCCGTTCTCCCGCGCGACCGACGCCACCGGGCGGCCCGTCTCGACCACCATTTTCGCCGCCTCCTCCTTGAACTCAGGAGTAAACGACCGACGATTCTTTGACACTGGCTTCCTCTCTTCCGAACAAAAACCCTAGTGGGTTCGCTGTCCGGAAGATCAACAGCCCCTCAGCCGCCGCACCCGACGGAGTGATCCCACTTCGCCGCTGACACCGGTTAAGCTGCACACCTCGACTGGGGATTTTCAGGAAGCGCCTCTGGCCCGTCTCACAGAGCGCCGTCATGGCTACTGGTCAAGCGCCAGATCGCATGACTACCGGAGATCGCGAGAGTCACCTAGTTAGCGGATAGTCACGGTCAGTAGCAGCAATGAGGATCTTTCTGTGGCTACCAAGACCAAGGGTGGACTGCTGTTGCCCGTCCTGATCGTTGCTGTGGTGGCCGTGGTCGCCGTTCCGGGTTTGCGAGACAAGGCTCTTGGCTTGTTTGGTGGTCTCACCGGCGGCACAGAGTTGGTGGGAACGGGTGAGACTCAGTTCATGGTCGCCTCATCGGCAGCATCTCAGGTACACAAGTGCACCCCACAACAAGGGCTGGCCGACCAGCAGTGCGACGACCTGAAGTTCGTGATCTTCGATGCGGCGCGAATGCCGTTCATCACGCGCAATATCTCGACGGCGTGGGCAGCGGGCAAGCCAGGCGTGCTGACGAAAGATGCGACCGTGGAAGCTGCCAACCGCAAGCAAGTCTGTCTGGCCAGCTTCCCCAGGCCGCACGGCGGGCAATGCGACGAGTTCCCCTTCGCTGCCACTCGTCAGGGTGGAGCTGGCGCACAGGAGCATGAGGTTCCCGCGCGGGAAAACCAGTGCCAAGGCGGCACTCTGTCCACGCGGTATCGTGCAGCCGGGATCAAGGATGGGGATGACTTCCTCGTGGTCATCATTCACCCGGACCAGATCGCCTCCGGCCCGTTCCAGGGGATCGACATCGCGAAGGACCAGACCTGCGGATGACTCAGCCCACCGTGACGACTGACCTGGACGTCGAGATCAACCATGGCCAGGTCTACATCTACGCGCAAGCTCCCTGGGCCGACGATCCGAGCAACAACGCTGTCCTACGAGCGCTGGACGACGCGCGGCAGTCAGGCCGATTCGTCGGCGTTGCAGATGCGCTGGTTGATCTAGTCACCCCGGTCCAGTGGAACTTTCAGGCGCCGATGCGGATCGAGATCTGGTCTCTTGAACCTCCCGCGGACGACGATGCCTGGGACCAGGTGGTGGACGTGGACCTCGACGTGCCAAACGGCAGGCTGTGGTTCGAGGGATCCGGTGGGCGCGAGCCGATTCCCTGTGATGTGCCGGCAGGTACCTACCGCGCCCGCGTGTCGGGGCGCGGCTATACCGAGGCAGCTGATGGTGCCGAGGGGCTGGATTCATATCGACTTCGGCTGTGGCCCCGTGACGACGAGGCCTCGCCTGCACTCCGGAAGAGTTGGCCAGGCTGGCAGAACCTCACATAACCTGCCGCTCGCTCAGCCGCCCACGTCGCGCACAACTGCAGTGCGCCGAGCCTCGACACCCATCGGACGGCCCTGATCTTGAGCGGGTGGCCTACCTGCCGCGCCGCCGTCCTCCCCTCGGCATCGCGGCCCGGCTGTAACCGTTCTTTTCGTCGGCATCAGCCGCGTCGGCCTGGCCCGGCCCGAACATGGACAACCCCGACCGGCGCGCGGTGGGCGTCACGTGTCACTGGCCGCCAGTACGGCCCGACCGCGACGATGGGCGAACGGCAGGATCCTGCTCAGAAGCCGGATCCTGTGGCGGCCGTTATCGCGCGGTGCGCCAGGGCCGGTCCCGGTTCTGCATTCTTCCCAGGAGTTGGGTGTAGTAGCCGTCGTCGCGAGCTTGCGCGTAGCCGCCTTGAGATGCCGACCGGTTGCCCAGCAGCGACCACGCTGCGCTCGCCGCGTCGCGGACTCCGGGATCGCCACCGTGGCCTTGAGAGATGTCGGAGAGAAGGGCGAGGAGCGCTTCGGTCTCGTCGCCGCTGAGGAGCGTGTCGGCGTCCAATGGTCCGCGACTAGACATTTCGCCTTCCTTGAGCTGTGGCCTCAAGATCAAGGCCGGGGTGTGGGTTCCGGGCGGCGGCGTGGCCTACTCATCAGGCTGGCGCCGCTTGTCGCGGGTGTAGATGACTGCTGACTTGCCGTCGCCGGGGCTGCGGCGATCCAGCTCGAACAAGGTGGTTGCGGTGATCAGGTCACTGAGCTTGGCATAGCCGTAGTTGCGGGAGTCGAAATCCGGGCGTTGCTTGGTGATGATGTTGCCCACGGAGGCGAGCGGAGCCCAGCCATCATCGTCGGAGGCTGCCTCGACGGCGTTGCGCAGCTGGTTCACCAGCGCGGTGTCTGCCTTGAGCTGTGCGGCGGCCATGGCGGCTTTCGGCTTGGGTATGGCTTCCAGCGGTGCGGTCGGGCCGTGGGCGTATGCGAGGTTCTCGGTGTAGATGAACTTGTCGCAGGCCGCGACGAAGGGCTGGGGCGTCTTGCGCTCGCCGAACCCGTACACGGTGAGGCCGGACTCGCGTAGTCGCGCGGCGAGTCGGGTGAAGTCGCTGTCGCTGGAGACGATGCAGAATCCGTCGAAGCGACCCGAGTACAACAGGTCCATCGCGTCGATGACCATCGCCGCGTCGGTGGCGTTCTTTCCGGTCGTGTAGGCGAACTGCTGGATGGGCTGGATCGACTGGGACAGCAGTTGGTCCTTCCAACCCTTGAGACTCGTGCCGGTCCAGTCGCCGTACGCGCGTTTGACATGCGCGGTGCCGTACTTGGCGACCTCGGCCAGTAACCCTTCGGTGATCGACGGCCGCGCGTTGTCCGCGTCGATCAGCACAGCCAGCCTGGCTGCGTTCTCGCCGGCCATGGATCAGGCACCCCCTCGTAGTCGTCGACCCCGTTGGATCATCCACGGCCGGGTGGTTCGCTCCGATGAGCCACCCCGCTGACCAGCTCGCACGTCACTCGTTACCGTGACACGCGAGCCGCGAATGCGCCCGACAAGACACGCCTGGTCATACGGTCTCCCTCTGGGACCGCACGGAGGAGTTCGATGCCCGCCAGTAGCACGTCGTACCTGGCGTTCGTGCCCCAGCACGCGCCCACCACGCACAGTGTGCTGGCCATGATCGATCGTGGTGACGGTCCCGAGGCCGAGGTCCTGGTCAGCTTTCCCGATGCCCCGTCGGCAACCATGCTGGCCGCCGCGCTCAACGGCGTCCTGCTGCACCAGGCCACCGCGGAGAGGCGCCTGGATGCGGTGCTGGACGGCGCACCCGTTGCGGCGCGGAAGGCGATCTCCGTGTTGCTGCCTGTCCTGGCCGCAGCCACCGCGGATGATCCAGCGGCCCCGCGGGTGGCCCGGCAGCTCCCGACGGTCGGAGACGGCGGCTTTTTGCTGTTCCCGACGACCAACTGCCCTGGCCAGTGCGAGTTTTGCGGGACGTGCCGCAACGACTGTGTCGGCTGTCCGGAGTGCGCCGATGGCGGGTGCGAGATCTGCCCTCCGCCGATGCTGACGCCCCGCACGGCCGCGATGCTCGGCCACGCGCTGGCCGTGCTCGCCGATGAGGCGTACGACCACGTCTACCGCACCGGAATGTGCCGCGACGGAGCGCCCGGCCCGCTCGGCGCGGTGCTCGGCTGCGTTGCCGACCAGGACGAGTGGTTCCTGCGCCGCTACGCCCGTGCCTTCGACGACCTGAGCTCGGACCTTCAGGTCGGCCGGCACCCCACACCGACTTGCACTGCCGAGGAGATCGCTCTTGACCTGGCGATCCAAGACGCCGAGCGGCTCTACCATGACGAAGACGAACTCGTCGCGGATTTGGAGACCGAGCTACCGGCCTCGCGATCTGATTACAACTGGGACACTCTGCAGGAAGTTCTGTTCCAGGACAAGGACTACGAAGGGCTGCTCAGCTACCGCGTCCCGCTCGAACGGCACGAGGCTGAGCGGTGGTTCGATGAGTTCGGCAACGTTCCGCCGCGCGATCGTCACCGTGGCTTCCGCCGATAGCTGTTGCCCTGTTCGCGTACGTCCAGCCTTCTGACAAACGACCTTGTCTTGCGTTCGCTGGACGATCGATGCGTAACGGGCGGCTTCGGACTCACAGCCGTCGCAAACCATCCAGAACTCGTTGGAGGAACGTGAGATTCGGCTCAGCGCTGCGCCGTATCGCCCGTGTCGCAGCGGCTCTCTCGTTCGCGAAGTCGGCGTCACTGGTCTCGTTTGGCGGCTCGTCGTCGAGCCTCCCGACACGCGGCAGGTATGCGGTGACCGCGTCGTGTAGCTCGCCTCTCGGCGGGAACAAGAATTCTGGTGGCATGGTTGGGTTGTCATCGCCAGGAACGAACCGATGCAGCCCGACATACTCATCCGGAGGGTCGCGGATGAGCGGTTCTCCGGTGTCGGCGTAGCGGCGAACACGCGCGCCATGCGTGGCATCGGCGGCCACGCGGTCATCGCCGACGCCTCACCCATCTAAGCGGGTGAAGACCTGTGTCGTAGTTGGGAGCAATCATGGTTGCGGCAACGCTCTCCGGGCGTCGTCGCCCTCATTGTCCGTCGTGTCAGATCTACCGTGCTGTCAACGCAGTGAATCGTTCATGCGTGAGAGCTTCCAGAGCGCTGATGCGGCGGGCATGAGGCGCCGATGCGGCGGCGAGCGCAGTGACCTGCGGATTATCCCAGCGTTGGTGGCGACGATGGACATGTCCGAGTGCCAATGAGCGGGACGATCTGGCCCGATGCGGAATGGTCAGGTCCTGTGTCGTGCACGTAACGCTTGCCAGTCAACGGGTCTGATGTAGTCCGGATGATCGGTGGGGATGATCAGCGTCGCTTCGGGATCGTCGCTGAGCCGTTTTTCGTTCGCCCATCGGACTTGTGCGGGCGATAGGGTAGGCGGTCGAAAGTAGACTTGCCGATCGGCGCGCCATGCTCGCGCTTGCGCGACTGCCAGGAACGCCAGCAGCGCCGCGATCAGTGAACCGAATGCGCAGCCACCCGCAATCCACGCGACCGCCATCCCGACGTCTAGTTCCTCGCGGACGTGACCGAGGCGACGACCTGCGCTGCGGGCTGTGGAATCCACCTGAGCCAGCGGCGTAGGAGTCCAATCAGGCCGGTCACCTCGGCCAGCATCGCTGGTGCAGCAACGAACCCGAGGTCGGTGAGCTGGTAGTAGCGGCGACGTGGCCGACGAGGGTCGGCGGGGTCAGCGTCTTCCCAGCGGGAGCACACCAACCCGGCGGCCTGCAATCGAAGAAGGATCGGGTAGGTCGTTCCGGGCATTAGCCCGGTTCGTCCGTAGATCTCCAGGCCGTACAGTTCTCTGCCCGGCTCGGCAACGAGAGCGCTCAAGACGGCGTGTGTTTTCTTCGTCATCGGGGCACCTCTGCGTGGGCTGGAATCGCGGTTATCCGTGGTCGCCTGTAATCAGGCTTCGGGTGCGGTGTAGCTGCTGCTCGAAGGCGGACGCGTTGGTGTCGCGTCGTTTCCAGCGGACGGCCAGCCAGCGCAGGGCAGCGGTGCGGCGCGCGGCGACGAAACGGCGGCGCGCCTGGCCGTCGTTGACCCCGAGCTCGGGAAGGAGCGCGAGCCACAGGTCGTCGTCGATCGCGCGTGCGCTGGGATGTTCGATGAGTTCCGCCGCGTCGTAGGCGGCGTCGGAGTGTCCTGCGAATTCCCAGTCCAGGGCGTAGATGGTGCTGATGAAGTCGTGCCAGTGCCAGTTGTCGAGGTTGCCGTCGCCGTGGGAGAGCACCCGTGGGGCCGGTTCGGCGAGCACGGCGGCGTCGCCGCGGTCGTGCCAGGTCCCGATCATCGCGGCCATGTCGCGGCTGAGTGGTTCGTCGGGGTACTGGCGGAGTTGCTCGGGCCACGTGGTGATGCGCCGGATGAAGTCGCTCGCCGAGTCCAGTCGGCCCAGGCTGGCGAACGGTCCGAGCGGAACCTGGCGGATCTGGTCGAGGGCGGTGACCATCGCGGGGAGGGCGGTGCTCGGCCTGTCCAGCGCGGTGATGGGCTGTCCGGGTACGAACCTCAAGCCGACGGCGGGCAGCTCGGGATGCGGGTCGTGCCACAACGCCGTGGACGTGGCGGTGACGCCGTGGTCGGTGAGGTGCCGCAGGGCTGTCCATTCGCAGCGGGCGCGGTCGCGCTTGTCTGTGCGGTAGAGCTTGAGGCACACCGGGCCGCGAGGGCTGCTCCAGCGGTAGACGCGGTTGTTCCGGCCGCCGGTGATCGGGATCAATCCGTACTCCGGCAGGTCCGTGTCCAGAGCCTCGGGTCGCTCTCGGTGCAGGACGCGCAGCTCGGTCAGCAGGTCGTGCGGGATGGTGTCGCGGTCCAACGTCGCGTGCTCCGGTTCGGTGTGCTCGGGCAGTAGCGCTCGCGCTGCGTTCATGGGGTGCCCGCCGGCTGCGGCCAGTAGGTCGTGTTGCGGGCGACCTCCATCATCGGCACGAGCGCCTCTGCGAGCGCGGGCGTGGTCGCCAGTGTGCAGCGTGAACGGGTGGAGTGTGGGCTGCCGTCTGCGTCGAGGACGAGGGCGCCCGCTTCGCGCGCGATGATCGCTCCGGAGGCGGTGTCCCAGGCGCGGTTGCCGAACAGGATGCTGGCGTCGAGGGTGCCGTCGGCGACCCAGACCAGTTCGAGCGCGGTGGTGCCCAGGCGACGGACTCCTTGGGCTTGGCCGGTCAGTCGCTGGTCAAGTTCGCTGCAAAGCCGGTCGCGGGTGCTGGCGTCGGGGCCGCTGCCGTAGTCGCACATTCCGATGAGCGCGTGGTCGAGCCTGGCGGTCGTGGATACGGTGATGGGGTCGCCGTCTCGGTAGGCACCTTCGCCCGTGACGGCCCAGTAGCGGTGTCCGAGGAACGGGACGGCAGTGACGCCGAGCAGCGGTTGGTCGTCATGGACGAGGCCGAGGGCGATGGCGCACAGCGGGCTGCCGTGGGAGAAGTTGATGGTGCCGTCGATCGGGTCGAGGACCCAGTAGGTGTCCTCGGCGCCGGAGGCTCCGTTTTCCTCGCCCACGAAGCCGACGGCGGAATCCCAGTCGCTCAGCCGGTCCCTGATGAGGTTTTCGACGGCCACGTCGATGTTGGTCACGACATCGCGGTCGCCTTTGGTGGTGATGTGGGTCGGCTGGTGGCTCAGAGCGTGTTGGACGGCGTGATCGATCGCGCGCTGCGCGGCCGTGAGAGCGTGGTCAAGATTTGGGAAGGGCATTGAGCGGCGTTCCTTGGGTTCTGCGTGACACGGGCTTTGGGCCGGAGCGCCAACTGGTCGGTGCGTACGGCGAAGTTGTGGCTTATGCAGTCCATGGCAGCGGACGGCGTGCGATGACGAGCCGGGGCGCAAGGCGGTCGCTGGGGGCAGGTAGGGCGATAAGGCCATCGATGACCTCGGTGAGGGTGCCCTCTCGTTGCCAGGTGACGCCGCCGGTGTGGTCGTTGCGCAGGCCGGCGGCGTCGGTGGTGTAGCGGACACGCAGGGCGTCCGCCCACCCTTCCGGCCAGGTCCGCACGCCATGCACCTCAACGAGTTCGCCGTCAACGACGGTGGGCAAAAACATCCAGCCCGCGCCGCGGAGGTCGATGAGCCGCTGCAGCTCGGGATACTCGGTTAGAGCGGCGGCCTGTTCTGGGGTCATGAGGCACTCACCGCGACTACGCGCGCTGCGAGGTTGGTCAGGAACTTGGGGCCGAGGTTGCTCATGGCGTCCACGCCCGCCACGGGTGTTCGGCCGACAGCGTGCCTGCGACCAGTCCGTCCCGAACCGCTTGGGGGCGCAGAGCGGAGAGTTCGTCTTCGTTGGCCCACCGATGCGGTTGCGCCGAGTCGATGAGGCGGTCGGCGTCGGTGAGCGTCACGTCGAACAGGACGACGATCTCGGAGGCGGGCGTTTCGCCGGGCTCGTTGGTGCCGTGTTCGACAACGGCGCAGAAGTCCAGCTCGGCGATGGTCGCGCCGAGCTGGTCGAGCAGGGTTCTGCGGAGCGCGTGTTCGACGGGTTCACCGGTACGAACCGCGCCGCCGGGCAGCGCGTCGTGGCCTGGGTACTCGACGAGGAGCAGGCGGTCGTTCTGCCCGACGAGTGCGTAGACCCCGACGCGGGGGCCGATGGCCGGGGTGTCGGGTTCGCTCATCGTGGACCGCCTGTCGTTGGGAGATGTTCTGGAGTGCGAGCGACGCCGGGCGCGAAATTCCGAACGGCGAACTCGTTTGTGGTGATGTCAGCGACCACGGTCGTTCTCCCACAGCAGTGTGTGGAGCCGGGTCGACAGGTTCCAGCGGCGTGCCAGGACCGGATCGGCCAGCATCCGCATCCGTGCCAGGACGGTGGAGCTGTCCGTGCCCTCCGGCATGACCCAGACCGGGTGAAGGTCGTAGGCGCCGACAAGTTCCTGGATCTCGTCCAAGTCGTCGGGCGCTTGGACCACGAACTTCCAAATGGCCTTCCCGCTGTCGGCGAGGTCGCGCAGCACGGCGGGGCGGATGCGTTGATGGCGGCGCAGCCCCGAATGCGAGAGCTTCGGCGAGACGTTGAATCGTGTCACCGCCGAGGTGATCATGTCCGTGGGCGCGATGGTGCCGGATGTCTCGATCTCGATATCGGTGGCCAGCGCACGCTCCCGGATCGCGCCCAGCAGCCGGCCCACGGCGTGCGGCTGCAGCAGCGGTTCGCCACCCGTGACTACCAGCAGGTCGGCCGGACCGGCGGCGAGCCAGGACAGGATGTCCTCAATCGAGAGGATCCGCTGTTCGTCGGCGAGGTCGCAGCGGGTGGCGTCATGGGTTTGCGGACTATCACACCAGATGCACGACAGATGACAGCCGAATAGCCGGATGAAGTGCGCATAGCGACCGGTGCTCGGTCCCTCACCTTGGAAGGTCGGACCAAACGTCTCGTTGACCACAAGTTCACGGTCCACATCGGACACAGCGGGTAGCTTCACGGCGCGTCCACCGGTCCGTAGGTCGCGGTGTTGAGGTGTGTTTCGCGCACGAACACCCGGCCGACGCGGGCATCGGGAGCGCAGGGCAGCGCGGCGAGCGCGGCCTGGCTCACGCGTCGCAGCAACACCGCGACAGCTTCGACGGTCGGCCAGACCAAGTCGGTGGCCAACAGCTCCGCATCGACGGTCGTCTGGCAGCTATCTGCGCCGAACCGGAAGACTTTGCACTTCGCGACGTAGAGGTGCACAGCGAGCGGATCGTGCACGCCGAGCATGGTGCCGTGATCGAGGTAGGTGTCGATCCACTCCCGGATTCCGGCTTTGAGTGCGCCGAACTCCACGACGGTGACGTCGTTACTCAGGGTCGGGGCGATCACCGGCACCGCGACCCGCCAGGAATGTCCATGCAGGCTGGTGCACTTACCGCCCAGGTGCGGCAGGCGATGCGCGGTTTCGAAGGTGTGCTCGATGGTGATCTGGTGGGCTGTCGGCGCGGAGTCCTCCGTCACGAGGGCCGCCCGGTGGGCGGTGGCGTGATCGGTTGTCTCCGTGCCGAGCATCGTGAGCGCCAGATCCTTTCACCTCGGTGCGTTCCCGCACGCGCGTACTCATCGACGAGGACTGGGTGTGGGCTGCGGCGGAAGACCGAGGGGGGAAGGAAGACGCCTTCCGCCGCAGTCCGGTCCAGTCAACGACGGGTGATCATCGTTATCCAGAGCGTGCGTGCGGCGTCGATGAGGCGCGAATGGGGCGTCGACCGTCCTGACCAGCGAAGCTGCACGCCATCAGCGTTGACGCGCGGCACGTGTTCACCCGGTCAGGACCGAAATGTAACCCGGCTGATTGACGACGGTCAGCCGTCGTAGCGGAACGAATATGTCTTATCCCCAAACTGCACACAGCCCGGCTGGGCGCCTCCCTGTCTGCGGATTGCCGCAAGCGTGTCGGCGAGCAGAACCTCCAGCTCGGCCACGCTGCGTCGCTCGTACAGCATCGTCAGGTGGGTGCGAGGGGGCTTGCCCTTGCTCTCGGCCGCCGCCGAACCCGTGGCGTCGATTCGAGCGCAGCCCTCGACGCCGTGCTGCCGACAGCTCCAGCTCGCAGGCAGCTCCGCTTCCACTGCGAAGTGCACCGCGAACTCGTGCCCACGCGTGCACGCGAACCGGGCGGTCACGCGCGGGACAGGTCCGGTGTAGCGATCGGGTTCCACCGTCGTGTGGCCCCAGCGGTAACCGCGCAGCGTTCCTCTCGACATCTACCCGGCTCCGATCTGCCGACTCGAGCGCGCGGTCCGCGTGGCTTGGCTGCGCCGACGGTGGGGACCGCCGCCGCGTGCTCGCAGCTGGACTCCGGACTCGGACAGGATTCGGTGTACGAAGCCGTACGAGCGGCCGGTCAGCCTGGCCAAGGTGCGGATGCTGGCACCCTTCTCGTACTTCTTCTTCAGGTCCGCGCCCATGCGAGTCCGCGCGGATCCGGTGATCCGCTTCCCCTTCTCAACCTTCGTCACTGTTGGCATGACCGACCACTTCCCAGGTCAGGCATTGCCGTTCGTGGAGGGGCCGAAGACGAGGCGGTCAATGACCTCGCGGGCTGCCGGGAGTTCATAGGCCGCGGCGAGGAGCACGGCCGCCGGCCACGACGCCCCGACGACGATCGTGAGGACCACGCATCGGGCGACATGAGAGCTGAGTTTTCCGGCGGCCCATGTGCCGCGAGTGCGGCTCCAGACAACCGCGCTGACGCCTACAGCGACGCCGACGTACAGGATTGTCAGAATCGGGATGATCATTTGTTCGCATTTCCTTCCGTGTTCTCGTCTTCTGCGCCAGGAGCATCCACATGCGAGCCGTGGGTCGCCGTGTCGTCGAGTTCGTCGCGGAGCTTCAGCACAGCCTCGCGATCGGCCGCCGCGCCCGGTCCAGCGTCGGCGAAGAGTGCCAGCGCGTTGCCGTAGCAGCGATCCGCGTCCGCGTTGTTGCCGAGCTGGGCGTGCGCCCTGCCCATGACGGTGTAGGCGTGACCTCGGTAGCGCGACGAACCGCAGGACGCCAAGGTGTTGTCGATCCGGCGGAGGGTGAACAGCGCGGCGTCCGGTTGCCGAGCCGCGACGTGGACCTCGGCCAGGTAGGTGATCACTCGGGCATGGCCGGACTGGTCACCCAGGGCTTCCATCAGGTCGGCGGCTTCGCGCAGGTGCCATATGGCTTGGGGGAAATCGGCGATCTCGGGGTGAGCGTATGCCTGGCCGATTCGCCGATGCCGCAGGGCGATGCTGCGGCGGTCGCCCCGTTGCTCGTCGAGGTTCAGGGCGCTGCCGAGATCCTCCAGCGCGGTACGCGGTTGCCCGGAAGCTGTCAACGCGCGCGCTCGGGTGGATAGGGCCGCCGCCTGTATCCAGCTGTCGCCGAATGCGGTTGCTCGCTCGATCGCCGTGGTGCAGGCCGTGATCGCCGCGTCGTGGTGGGCGCGGTTGGACTCGCCGAACCCCAGCCGGGTCAGGAACACCGCTTCGAGGATGTGCTTGCAGTGCTGGGCGGAGACGATGCCGAGCTGTTGCGTCTGGACCAGGTCGTCGGCGAAGTAGCTGGGGCGCAAGGGGTTCCAGACGGCTTCGGCAAGCTGGAACACCAGCCCGTCCCAGCCCTGCTGTGCGGCGAGGTATTGGGATGCAAGCACGTTCGCCCGTTCGAGGGTGAACCAGTTCAGAGCAAGTTCGACGTTGGAGAACGGCTCGGTGTCCAGCTGTTCGTACACCGGGCTGAACCGCCGCGATCGAGGGTTGATCGCCATGTCGGCGGCAGCGGTGCGTCGTAGATACCACTCGATCATGCTGCGAAGAGTGGCCCGACGCACGCTCTTGTCGTCATGTTGCTCGGCCAGTGCCTGGGCGTGCTCGCGCGGCAAGTCGTGCTGGCGGAAGCGGCCGGCGGCCACCGCGGTGACGAGGTGGGCATCCGCCAGCCGGGTCAGCCCATGTTCGACCTCGGCGACGGGCTGGTCGAGGGCTGCGGCGAGCGGGTCGGCGGTGAACTCGGCGCCGGGGTGCACGGCCAGGAGCCGGTACAAGCGCGCGGTGTCGGCGTCGAGGTCGTCGTAGCTCATGTCGAGGATTCCTCCCACGGATGCCTCGTCCACGTGCAAGGCCAGGGTGGCGCCGTGGTCGGTGTTGAGACGGGTGATCAGGTCGGCCGGGCTGCGGTGTGGGTTCGCGGCCAGGTGCACGCCGGCCACAGCCAAGGCGAACGGGTGACCGTGGCACCGCGAGGCCAAGGCTCGAAGCTCGCTCTGCTCGCCGGGCGGCGGCTGGCCGAGTAGCGCGGCCAGCAGAGTGCCGCCCGCGTCCGGGGTGAAGTAGGTCAGATCCACCGGATGGAACCCGGCGAGAAGAAGCCCGCGCAGCTGGCGGCGGCTGGTGGCGAGGACGGTACTGCTCGGCGATGCCGGGATCAGAAGGCGGACCTGCTCGGCCGAGAAGACGTTGTCCACCAGGACCAGGAGCGACTTCTCGGCGGTGACACTGCGATAGAGCGCGGTCAGTTCGGCCGGGTCATCAGGCAGGTCGCCTGGCGGGATGCCGAGGGCTCGAAGCCAGCCTGCCAGCACCTGGTGAGGACGAACGGGCGGTTGATCACGCCACGCGCTCAGATCCGCGTACAACTCGCCGTCCGGGTGGCCAGCGCGCTGACCGAGGAGCCAGCGGACCGCCAGTTCGGTCTTGCCGATGCCTGCCAGCCCGGTCAGCAGCGCCCTGGTCGAGGTCGCTCGAGCGGCGAGTTCATCGAGTGTGGCCAGCTCTCGGGCGCGGTTCGTCCACACCGGATGTGGGGGCGGCAACTGGTGCGGGGTCGGCGTCCGCGCGGCCTGTTGCCCCATGGCGATCGTGTGAGCGATCACGGTGCGCGCTTGCAGAACGGATCCGCTCACCGTCCCATCGACGTCGTTGCGGTGCCCAGGCACGGTCACCTCGGTGCTCCGAGTACGCCGACGGCGAGGCGCGCAGGGAGCGCCATGTGGAATTGGGCCTTGCGGCGGATCACGGGGGTGCTCATGGTGATCCCGCTTTCACCACGGCGTTCTTGTTGCGCGACATTGCCAAGGAATGAGTCATTTCCGGGAGAACAGGTGCCGAATACTGAACGGGCAGGAATCGTGGCTCCCCAGTTCCGCTGCCGTGCCGGTGTTGTCGAACGCCAGTAGATCGCCCGCTGCCGTCGGCCACCAGAGCGCAGGTGGGGCGGCGATGAGGCGCTGATGCGGCGTTGACCCTCGTGAGCTGCGCTAACCGGACCGGGTAGCGTGACAGCCGCACACCAGGGGGTGAGGAGATGGCGATCCAACCGTCCAGCCCGTTGGCCGACTGCCGCCACGCCGCTGGGTACACGCAGGAGACCTTCGCCGACAAGCTGGGTGTCGACCGAACCACCGTCGGGCGTTGGGAACGCGGTGTGCAGTCTCCCCAACCGTGGCAACGTCCCGACCTTGCCACAGCACTGGACGTCAGCCTAGATCATCTCGACGACCTGCTCCGGCGAACGAAACGGCACACAAATCCGTCAGCCGTTCTCGAACCATTCCTCACGCCCGGTCCTTCATTCTCCGCGCCTCTCGCTGATCATCAGCCGGGAATGGTCAACGTGTTCTCCGGTGATGACGCTGTGCACGCCGCCATCCCGCAGCTGCGGCGGGCGCTCGACAGCATCGATCTCCCGGACGACGGTCCGACCCGTTCCTTCGCCGAACTCGCAGCCGAGGTCGCAGGAATGATCGAGCACCGCCTGCAGGCGCGCTATGTCGAGATGGCGTGGCGTCTGCCCGGCCTGATTTCCGAGCTGGCGCGGGCGCACGCCGATGCCCGGCACGGTGCACGCGACACCGCCATGCTGCTGACTCTCGCCTTCCGGGCAGCCGATGGTGTGGCTTACAAGTTCGGCTACCTCGACCTCTCGGCCCGGATCATCGACCTCATGCGCGTGTCCGCCCTGGCAGCCGAGGATCCGCTGCTGGTGGCCGCTGTCGCCTACGTGCGCACCGAGACCTTCTTCGCCACGGGCGACCTGGCGTCGGCCTCGCGGCTGCTGATGGCCGCGGCGGACGATCTGTCGGCTGACCTCAGCGCGTCGGCGTCCTCCGCCGCGGCCTTCGGCGCCCTGCACATGCGAGCCGCTGTCGTCGCCGGCCGCGCTGGCAAGCCCGACGCCGCGTGGGATCACCTCGGCGAGGCTCATCGAGCCGCCCGGCAGGTGCCTGAAGGTGTCTACTTCGGCACGGCCTTCGGACCAGCGTCGGTACGCATCCACGAGCTCGCGGTCGCCGTCGAGCTGGGCGACAGCCCAGCGGCGGTGGAGCGAGCGGCATCCTGGCACCCACCAAGTCATCTCCCTGCCGAACGGCGCTCGCACTACTACATCGACCTCGCTCGCGCCCAGCTTCGCCTTGGCCACCACCAGGACGCCTACCTCGGGCTGGAAGCCGCCCGTCGGGTCGCCCCGCAGCACGTTCGCGAGCACCCCCAGGTTCGGCAGACGCTGTCGGCGCTGCTGCGAACCCACGGGTCACCAGATGACCGCCTATTGGAGTTGGCTGCCTGGGCTCGCGCGCGTTGACGGCTGCCGGGCTACTGGTCGAGAAGAAGGGCGGGCAGCTCGGCGAGCGAGTCGATCACCCAATCGGCGCTCTCCCTCGCCACCGGGTCGTCGGCCCAGAGGTATCCCCATGGGCCGCGCCGGATCAATGCTGCACGGAGACCGGCCGCCTTCGCGGGCAGCACGTCGTTGTCGCGGTGGTCACCGACGTACACGATCTGGTCGGCCGGGCCGGGTGCGACCTCGACGACCCGTTCGAAGAAGCCGGGGTTCGGCTTCGCCACACCCCATTCGCCGGACGTGCCGACGTAGTCCACGGGCAAGTCCAATGCCCGCAGCAGCTGAGCAGCTCGCGGGGTCTGATTGCCGGCGACACCGACCCACAAACCTCCTGCGCGGAGGGCCGCCAGGCTGGGCCGTACGTCCGGGTACAGATCGCTGTCGTCGATCTGCTCCCCGCGCCCGGCCTCCTCCCGCAACTGTCGCTCACGGGCCAGGTCAAAGCCGGGGCGGAAGTACTCGAACGTCTCGGCGTTGTCCCGGCCCGCCGCCGTCACAGCGCCGAGCACGGTCGAGAACGTATGTGGAGACACCCCCACCCAGTCGGCCCACGCACGCCACTCACGTGAATCGTCCAGCAGAGTTTCACCCACGTCGAACACCACCGCGCTGACCATTCCCCCATGAGATCAGACCGGTCTGCCTCGTCGGTTGGTGCCTCCGTCGGGGTCACTCGGAGATGCAGTCGTAGGTGAACACGAACCTGCTGTGAGTCTTCTCGAAAACGGGGCGGCCAAGCTCGCTGTCCGGGATGTCTGCGGGGTAGATGACCAGCCTGGGCTCGTAGTGATCGCGTTCGGGAGACCAGGCTCGGGCCTCGTCACACAGGTGCTCGGTCAGCTCGGTAGCGGCGGGGCCATGACCGATCGCACCCAATTCCCAGTGCACATCGTCGCCGGTCTCCAGCCTGCGAGCCGTCAGGTAGACGAGCGAGCCGCCGTCAACCAGCGCCGGGCGCCAGTACCCGCCGATCGGGTTGACTACCTCCGGGATAGCGTCCGGGTGCGCGCTGATGCGGCATACGCGCTGGTCGGTGACGGTAAGCCGTAGCCAGAACCCGTCATGGCCCTCGTTGGGCGCAATGGTGATGCCGGACCAGGCCGTGACGCGTGGCTGGTCGAGCACTCCACCCAGTGTGTTGAGGTCCACGGCTTGGTCGCGGTCCCAGTGGAGCTTCACCTTGTCGTCGGCGGTAATCGGGCCGCTGAGCTCGCCCTCGGTCTCCCCGCGGAGGTACACGAAGCCGCACAGGTGCAGCGAGTCGGAGACAAGGCGGCCGTCGGTGTAGGTGAAGCTGACGCTACGTCCCTGGCCGCGCCACCGCAGCGGGGCGACCAGCCGTGCTCCGGGGGCAAGTTGCTGCCACCACGGGGCGGGTATGTCCCAAGGCGAGACGGTGGCGATCATGCGGTCGTACGGGGCGTGGTCGGGGTAGCCGTGCCCGCCGTCGCCGGTGATCACGTGAACGTCGCCGTAGCCCGTGGCGGCCAGCGCTTGTGAGGCTTTCGCGGTGACGTCCGGGTCGATGTCGATGGTGGTCACCAGGTCCGCGCGGCCGGTCAGCTGGGCAAGCAGGCTGGCGTTGTACCCGGTTCCCGCGCCGATCTCGAGGATGCGGTTGCCCGGTTGGACGTCGAGTTGGTCGAGCATGGCCGCGACCAGCCACGGCGCCGACGCACAGGACAACGACCGGCCGTCGTCGAAGCGATGGGTGACTACCGCCTGCCACGGGTCGTAGGTGACCGCCAGGTCGGCGTCCGGTACGAACTCGTGCCGCGGTGTGTCGAGCAGGACCCGCTCGACTTCGCTTCGCTGCGCGTGTCCGGCTTTCCGGATTCTCTCGACCATTGCCGCACGCAACGCTTCCGGCGAAGTAGTGGTGGTGTGCATCGGTTCCTTCGTGTCAACGGTCGTCGGGTTGGCGAGTACTGGCTAATGATCGACACGGACTACTTCTCGGACAGAGGAACCAAACCCGTTGTGGTGTAACGGCTTCGATTGGGACCAGCATCACGAGCTTGCTGGAAGTTTGACGTTGGACGACGTCGCATTCACCTTGCGTGCCATGACCTCTTCGGCGGAGGCGAGTGCTGTCGTGAGGTCTGTCAGCAGCGGGGCAGGGAGTGTGCCGCTGCCGAGTGCACACGCTTCTACCAAGTCGGCCATCTCGCGTGCTTGGGAGTCGGTGAGCAGTTCGCGGCAGCCATTGTGGGTGAGCACGTCGCGGGCGACGTATCCGTCTCGTGTAGCGGTGGCGTGGTCGATCAGATTGACGGCGATCTGGCGGACGGATGGATCGTCGACAGTGCCGATGGCGTCAATGAAAGACAACCCGAGCCGTGTGTGGAAGACCGCCAAGCCTGGCGCGGAGACGTCGAGGCCGTGGTACCGGTTCACGAGCGCGGCCAAGTCGGCGTCGCCCGAGGTGCACTGGATGGTCAGGCAGGCAGTCACGGCGTTCTCCCAGGGGTCTCCTGGTGTTGTCTCGGCCAGGAGGGCAAGGGCACTGTCGGTGTCCCTGGATACGGCGTGGGCGATGACCGCGATCTGGCGACCGTCAAGCATCCGTCGCCCGACGCCCTTGTACGCGTCGAGCCGGGCGCGTGCCTCCGCCCAGCGGCCGGCTGCGGCCAGAGCGCGGCCACCGGTCGCCAGCAGGACTGCCCACAGCCAGCTGCGGATGTGCTGGTGCGTCTCGGCGGAGTCGGTGAGTTCGGCCGGGATCTCGATGCCGTCGACGATGGCGTCAGTTCGGGCGGAGACCGCGGTGAACAGGGTGTCCATCAGCGCGAAGGCGCGCTCGCCCTGACCCTCGCGGATGTAAAGACGGGCGAGGTTGGTGATCGGTTCGAGAGCGAGCCGGGCTACCTGCGCGCCCAAGGGGCGGACGCGCAGGTAGATGTTCACCTGCTGGTGGCACCACCGCCGGGCCAGTTCGGGCAGGCCGCAGTCGGAGGCGATGAGCGCCGCGTTGTTGTGCACGGCGGCGGCTTCGGCGAGGTCGCCGCTGTGCTCGACTTGGCGTGCTCGGTCGCACAGCTCGGCCACCCGCCGGGCCAGCGGGAGGCAGGCCGGGCGGGTTCGGGCAACGAGGGGGAAGCGGCGCGCGAACTGGCCGGCGGGGTCCACGGGCGTCACTCCCAGGTGACGGTCATGGGCTTGGTGGGGCGGTCCAGGACCACGAAGCCGGGGTTGGTGTCCGGCTGGGGCGCGGTGTCGGGAATGGCGAATCGGACGGTGCTGGAGCGGAAGCCCTGGTCCCACGTCGAGATCTCGACCGAGACCTGCTCGGCGAGTTCCTGCGCGTTGGGGCCGTGGCCGATGACGCCGACCTCGTAGCGTCGGCCGCCGTCCGGATCGGGGTCAGCGGCGCGGATGGTGAGGTAGGCGAGGCTGCCATCGGCGGCGGTGGTGGCCATCGCCACCGAGGGGAACATCGGCCGCACAAGGCCGCTTTCCTTCGCGGCGGCGGCGACCTCCATGCGCATCAGCGGGTTGGGCAGGTGGCAAGCCAGCCAGAGATCCAGCCATTCGAAGGATTCCATCGGGACGAAGTGCACGCCGGTCCACACTTCGCAGGCCGGGCTTTCGAAGACCCCGGTCAGGTTGTCCGGGTCGGTGGCGTGGTTGTTGTCCTTGTGGATTTGCAGCGTCACCTCCCCGGTGCCGGTGAGGTCCAGAACGCGGCGAGCGTCGTCGCCAAGGCCACGCAGCGGCATGAAGATCGCCATCTCGCTGCCCAGGCTGCGCCAGCCGTCCTGGTCGCGTTCGAAGACGATGCTGCGAGAGGCACAACCACGCAGGCGCACCGGAGCTACCAGACGTCCGCAGGGTGCGAGCTGGTCGAGCCAGGCAGCCGGGACCTCGTGGGCGCCGACGGTGGCGATGACGCGGTCGAAAGGCGCGGTCTCCGGGTGGCCGAGCGCGCCGTCGGCGGCGACCGCCTCGACGTTGCTGATGCTGGCGGCGGCCAGGTGCTCGCGGGCACCGGCAACGAGGTCCTCGTCGATGTCGATCGTGGTGACATGCCCGTCGGCGCCGGTGAGGGTGGCCATCAGGGCGGCGTTGTAGCCGGTGGCCGCGCCGAGTTCGAGCAGCCGCTCGCCGGGCTGGATGCCGAGCTGTTCGAGCATCATGGCGACGATCTTGGGCTGGGACGCGGCGCTGATTCGGGTGCCGTCGCCCTCGTGTTTGGTGTAGACGGGCTCGTCGGCGTATGCCTCGATCAGGGGGACGTCGGGCAGGAACAGGTGTCGGGGCACCTGCCGGAACGCGGCCTCCACAGCGTCGGTGCGGACGGTGCCGTCCTTGACGAGGCGGTCGGCGAGCTTGGTACGCAGCTCGTCGGCGGAGCCGGTGGAAGCGTCACTGACGGTGGTTGTCATTGCGGGAACCCTAACGGTGTTGGAGGTGGTCCCGGCTGGTGCCTGCCGGGTAGGCGTGCTGTGGAAAACGGTGTCGACGGCCAGCGCGGCGATGGTGGCCTGGTCGGTGCCGGAGAGACCGGCGCGGTTGGCGTGGAAGATGAAGTGGTGCGCCAGAACGGCGCGCAGGCCACGCTCGAGGTGTCCGGCGCGAGCGAGTTCGGCGAGTTGGCGGCCGGCCGTGTCGAACGCTGTCCACCAGGTCTCGGGAACCACGTCGGGGGCGACGTCGGCGACCTTGTGCGTGTTGGTCGTCATCAGTCGGCGCACGGCTTGGCTCAACCGCTCGGTGTGCGGAGAGTTGTTGGAGTGGGGTTGGGCGGTGGGCCGGAGCGCAGCCACCTTGTCCCAGACGTCGCCCTGCTCGAACCAGTCCAGTCCGGCGGCGCGCAGCATCGAGCTGAACAGCAGGACGGTGGTCTCTCTCTGACCCAAGGCAGCGGGTTTCGTGGCACGGGCGAGGCAGTGGCGGCTGTCATGGTGAAACAGCGAGTGCGCGATGTCCATCGCGGCGGGTCCACCGAAGGCAAGGGTTTCGGGTTCGTAGATGCCGCGAGTCCAGCGCGCGAGATGCCCATCGGCCTCCAGGTCGGACAGCAGCGTGTCGACCGCTTTGGTCTCGGGGTTGACCGGTTGGTAACGCAGTCGCCAGGCGGGTGTCTTGCGCAGGTGCCACCACGTGTTGAGTTCGCCGTCCTGCTGGGCCTGGTCGAGGGCGGGTACGAGCAGGGTCGCGGCGGTGTGCTCGGCCGTTGTCGGGTCGGCGAACTCGACAAGGTAGTGGTGCCAGCTGTCCGGCAGCATCAGCGCGGAATCTCCTCTCGGTCGGACGGATCAGGTTCGGACGGATCAGGTGATGAGCATGCTGGTGTCCCAGCCTGTCGCGGGCTCGATCTCAGCGGCGAGGGCAGCTACGCCGACCCCGGCAGCGCCTTCGAGGAAGCCGGGGCTTTCGGGAACGGCCTGGGCGCAGGCGCGGTGCAGCATCTCGGTGGCCAGCGCGCGGAGTCGGGAAGCGGCCGGCTCCAGTGCGTCGATGGCGGTGTGAGCGGTGATCCGGGCGAGTCCGGCGTAGCCGTGGCACAGCGAAGCGTCGCTGATCAACGCATCCTGTTCCGGGTCGGTCACGGCACTGATCAGGGCTTCTTCTGCGGTCTGGCGGCGATCGGCGTCGTCGAGGGCCAGGGCGGCGAGGTGCAGGGTGCGGGCGATGCCTGCTGTTCCGTAGCACCAGCTCGGGCGTCGGCTGGCCCCGCTGTGCCGCACGTGCATGGGCGTCGACCGTGCCTCGTCTCGGGTGATCATGTAGGGCCACCGGTGTCCGCTCGGAGTGCTTATGCGCCAGGAGTCCAGCCAGGCGCAGATCGTCGCGACGGCCTGGCGCTGCCCGTCCACGGCGATGCCCCGGCGCAGGGCCTGGGCCAGCAGTGCCAGCGGGCCGCCGATGCCGTGTGCGACGCCGAAGTTGCCGTGGCCTCCGGGGAACTCGTCGTCCGCGTGGCCGGTGGGACCGGTGAGGGTCCACCACCCCGGCATGGCCTCTCCTTCGACCATCACCGGTTGGGTGAGCCGCACGAGGGCGCCTAGAACGGCCGGCAGGGCGGTGCCGTCGGGGTCGTGGTGCAGCAGATGGGCACCGAGACCAGCGAGGCCCCGAATCGTGTCGAACTCGGCCATCTGCGGCAACATCCCGACGGCATCCATGCGCTCGTGGGCCTTGTCGACGCGGTTGTGGGCGTCGGCGGCGATCTGCCGGGTCAAGGGCGTAAGGGCGGACTGGTACGTGCCGGGACGGACTGTGGCGGCGCCCGCGAGGGCGCGCGCGACTGCCGGCGCGCCGTAGAACAAGCCGGTGCTCGCTCCGGCGGTGATCGGCTTGCTGGTAACGGCGGTCAGCCAGTCGTGGGCGCGGTCGAATGGCCGTATCCCGGCGGCTGCTAGCTCGATGTGCAGCAGTGCCACGCCGGGAGCGCCGTGGGCGAGGGATTGGTGCCACCACGGCTCGTCCGTGGGCAGGTGGGCGGCGTCCGGCCGGGCGAGGCGATCGGCGATCCCCGTCGCGTACTCGACCGCGGTGTTCGAGGCGAGGTCGGCGTTCATCGCGGTCCTCCGGTGCGGGCGGCGAAGGTCAGGGCCGCGGTCCGGGCCAGGTAAAGGCACACCGCCTTGTCGTCGGGTTCGATGCCGTAGGCCCGCAGGAAGTGCGTGTGCAGCAACGAGCCCAAGGCGGCGTCCGGGTCGACGCCCTCGGCCCCGGACAGGTGCGCTCGGTAGGCGGCTACGGTCTGGGCGCGCTCGGCCCATGTCGCGACAACCGAAGCCGCACCTGGCGTGCTGCGCAAGGCACGGAAATCGTCGGAGGGGTCGGCGAGGCATCGTGCCTCGGCGAACACCGGCCGGGGCACGACGGCAGGAGGTTTGGCCGGGACATGGTCGATCAGCCACCGCATCCCGGCTTCAGTCCCTCCCATGAAGGCGACGGCGATGGCGGCGAAGTTCGCCGCGGCCAGAGCATGGTCGTGCGTTCGCGCGGGCCAGGCGAGCTGGGCGAGCACGGCGCGGGAGTCAGCCGTGAAGAACGCCTCGACGGCTGACAGTGCCGCACCTGAGCCCCAGCGGCCGGTCTCCGGGTAGGAGGTCGCGAAAGCGATGTCACGCAGCAGGCCGAGGCGGCGGAGCCGGTCGGCCCAGGCGCTGACCCGGCCAGCCGCCTCGCCGAACACCACTGGCTCTGCGCTGCGGAGACTGATCCGCAAGCGCAGGTAGTGCTCGTTGCCCTCGCGGAATCGCAGAAACCACCACCGCGGTTGGGCCTCGCCCCACTCCGCCAGCAGTGCGGGCAGATGCTCGGCGAGCACGCTGTTGTGACGTTGCGGGTCGCCGTAGAGCTTGGCGAACAGCATGGGGGAACCACCCGGCGACAGCCCGTGCTCACCTGGCCGGACGATCCGCTGGGACGTCGGGCGTGGTGGTCGCGTCGTGGCCTGCGGCTGATAGCTGGCCATGGGCACGACGACGTCGTGAGCACGGCCATCGAGCCATCCGGCGGCGTTCTCAGCGGGTCCTTCCTCCAGCACCGCGTGGGGGTGGGTACCGAGGTGCTCGCGCAGCAGGACCCGGTGCGTTTCCTCGACGAGATCGAGCGGCAACCGCCAGTCCCCGTCGACCAGGAACACCGCCTGCGGAAGGCGGCGGCGGGTGCGCCATTCGGCCAAGGCGCCCTCCCAGGTCGCCCAGCTGGAGGTCCGGTCGGGAAGGTCGGCTGCGGCCAACCGCCACCGGGCCGGGGACAGCACGATGCGGCCGAAGCGCAGCCGGGGAAGAAACGGCAACGTGGCCGCCGTGCCCCAGTCGAAGTCGGTGACCTCCGCGCAGTGGGCGCGGGTCAGTTCGACCAGGAGGCGGGCCAGCGGCGGAGTGTGTTTGCGCAGGTTGAGTGCGTGCAAGCCCCACGCTTCGACCCTCGCGCCGAGGGCGGGTGCGGTCAGATACAGGCGGTCGCTGTCGCAACTGACCGCCAAGTCCGCCGCCGTGAGAACCGCTGTTGACGCGGCGGTGTCGCGGTGTTCGGCGAGGCTGACGATGGTTGGCAGGACCTGGGCGCTGCGGGCGACGTGTGCGGTGGCGGGATCCAGAGGCGGGAATGACAACTGGGCCTGGATTACCCCGTCAGACGCGGGCGGGGCGAGCGGCGTGATCAGCATTCGGCGGTCGTGTTCGTCGAACAGGTGCAGGAATCGGCCGCTGACGACGCCGGCCGATCGCGAGACTGAGGTGACGACGAGCTGGAAGTTGCCCTGCTTCAGGGTTTGCAGGCTCGGGGAGTCGACGCGGGCGCACAACTCGAGGTGCGAGGGCAGCCGCATCGACTGCACCGGCGCCAGCTCCAGCTCGGCGATCAACCTCTCGTCGAGGACGACCTCTTGCTGACCGTCCAACGCGGCGGCCTGGGCCAACGCCAGCAGCCGTTCGTCCCGAGGCGTCTGCTGGGGTCGTGTGACCACTCCCCTGGTGCCGGGGTAGCCGTCAGGCCAGCCGATCCCGCTGTCGGCAATGACCTCGAGCAGGGGCACCTGTGCGCCGGTGCCGAACCGCTGGTAGAAGCGTCGGTGGAAGTCCGCCCAGGCTGCCGTACTGCTGGCGCGGGAGGTCAGTCGCGCCAGGACCAGCGCGGCACGTTCCGCTTCGCGGGCGACCGCGCCGGGGAGCACTACGTCCAGGTCCAGCCGCAGGTCGACCGTGACTGGGCTCCGCCGTGACGGAGCCAGGCAGCTCATGGACGCGGCGGCGTCGGTCCGTAGCCTGCGCCGCGCTTCCGCTGGGCTATTCCGATGTCGCCGCAACATGTCGTGGATGTCGTTCAGCGTCATGCACCACTCGGTGGCAGCCTCGCCGACCGTGGCCAGCTCGCGCACCAAGTGGCCAAGTGCGTCGGGCTCCGTGCTCGGCGCATGGAGGTTGGTGACGAGCACGCGACGAGCGACCAACGTGGCCAGCAAGCCGGTTACCGTGCTCCCGGCGGCGCTCGGGAACTCGGCCTGAACCTGCTCGCGCACGTCATCGAAGGGAACTGGTGTCCGCGCAGCTCGCACGGCCGCGCGCACCGGGCCGGTGTAGCGAAGTTCGACTTCGACCGCGCCGGCGCCTCGATGGTTGACGGTCGGCTGGTACGGAACCACAAGCCGCTCACCGCGCACCATCAACGTGGAGTTCGCGACGAGGACCAAGCGCTCCAGGATCTCGGCCTGACCCTCCAACCGCCGGATGACCTCGGCCAGCCACCCGGCGTCGGCCGCAGCGTCCGCGCGATGATCATCGCCCCAACGCCGAGACGGATCCGCGTCGAACCGCGCGGCGGCGACCCCGGCGAACAAGCCGTTGGGAGTCGGACGGCCGGTCAACCGTGCCAGGTACCGCAGAACGGACAGCACCACGCGCCGGGATTCGCGCTCGCTGGCAACCTGAGCGCCACACAGGTTGTGGACGCGGTCAGCAAGGACAGGGCTGGCCAGGCCGATGGCGTCACGGACGGCTTCGACCTGCCACACTTCGCGCAGCCAGTCCACCCACGCGGTGACGGCGTCGGTCCCGGTCGCAGTCAGCGCCGGCCGTGGCGGAAGTTTCAGCTCGCCCTCTGCAACAGCTCGGACCAACAGGCCACCCGCGGCTCGAAAGCCGACGCGGTCGGGCAAGGCCGTGGACACGGGACACCTTTCCAAAGCGACGGATGGAAACCGGACGCCCGCCCAAGAAGCCCCAGGCGGGCGTCCGGTCGCTCGTGACAATCAGGCGGCGCTGATGCAGGTCGACTTCTCGCACGTCGTCCCGCAGCCGTCATCCGTCATGTTGATCAGATGCGCCGGGTCCACCACCTCGACCAGCGTGATGTCGAGGTCGAACTCCGAGCCCATCTCGACCTCCGCGGCGGGCGTGGCCACCGTGGTCGGCGACCACTCCATCTGAACCGTCACAGATCCTCCTTCGTGGGTTTACGCTCCGAGTCCCGGCGAGTCGGTCGTGACTCGCCCGCCAGGCGGACCAGCCCGGAACTCGACCGAGGTACCGAGCGCTCCCGCCAGCACACCCGCGAGCGGAATTCCATCGAAGTGGAGGGCAGTCTCACCACCACACACCCCTCGGCGGCACGTCCCGGTGAAAGACGCTTCCGGATACTCGGGCTGCGCCGAAGCGGAAGCTCGCCCGGACCGCAGCGATATCAGTCAACCCCTGGTGATCAACGACAGCCAGAGCGCCGACGCGGCGTCGATGAGGCGGCAATGAGGCGTCACCACCTCTGACCTGCATAAACGTCTTTTCAGAGGCGGTAGTCCGAACGGGTACAGCTCGCCGAGCGGGTGATCAGCCTTGACCCGTAGCTGGCTATCGTGGCAGGTGACCGACGGGGTGAGGTGGTGTTCATGGGTGACCGACGAGATGCCTTCGCCGCGCGGCGTGAGCAGATGGGTTTCACCCAGGAGAGCTTCGGCGCGGCGGTGGGCGTGGAGTTCTCCACGGTCGGACGCTGGGAACGCAGCACCCTGACCCCGCAGCCGTACCGTCGACCGTGTTTGGCTAAGACCCTCGATGTGAGCCTCGACCAGTTGGATGCGTTGCTCACGCCGAACCGGCAAGCTTCTACCGTTGCCACTGAACCAGCCGACCCTGCGGAGGCCGACGACATGAACCGTCGCGACCTGCTGCGCTTGTTCAGCATGACCGGCGCGTTGCTCGCGCTTCCTGCTGGCGAGACAGTACTCGGCGACGTCGACCGGCTCGCCGCCACAGCTCACGCGGGCACGGTGGACACGGCGGGAGCAGCCGAGTTCGCCCAGCTCAACTCCCACCTGTGGCGCGTGTACGCACTGTCACCGACCAAGGCCCAGGTGCTGCCGCTGGTCCGAGCCCAACTCGGTGTACTCAGCGACTCCTTGCGACGACCGCAGACACCGACCATCCGACAACGGCTCTGCGAGCTGACCGCCGACCTCTTCCAGTTGGCGGGGGAAATCTTCTTCGACGGCAACCGATACACCGACGCCGCTCACTGCTACACGCTTGCGGCAACAGCGAGCAAGGAGGCCGTCGCTTCCGACCTGTGGGCCTGCGCGTTGACCAGGCATGCTTTCGTCGCCGTATACGAGCGCCGATTCGCGGATGCCGCGCCGATGCTCGACGTGGCCGCCACCCTCGCACGTCGAGGCGACCCCAGCCTGTCGACCCGACACTGGGTCGCCGTGGTGCAGGCCGAGACCTTCGCCGGCCTCGGCGACTTTGACTCCTGCCAACACGCCCTCGACACCGCTGCTGAGGTCCAGCACCTACGGGGCCAGGTGCACAACGGCGGCTGGCTCCGGTTCGATGGCTCCCGCTTGGCCGAAGAACGCGGTACCTGCTACGTCACGCTGGGCCGCCACGACCTAGCTGAAGCGGCTCTGGTCGACGCCCTGCAGGGCACCTTGACCGCCCGCCGGAAAGCAGGCGTCCTGACCGACCTGGCGATGATCGGCGTGCACCGCCGCGACCCGGACCAGGTCGTCACCTACGCCGACACCGTCCTGACTACCGCCCGCCAGACCCGCTCGGGGGTCATCGAACAGAAGCTGCGGGGCCTTCAACCGCACCTCGCTTCCTTGCTCAACGACCAACAAATCCAGCGACTCGATGCCGAGATCACCGAACTCGTCGGCAACCGCGCCGCGTGATGGAGGACGAACGAATGCACAACGACCGTGGCCGCGTGTTCCGCGAGGCGTGGATAGCCGGAGTCACCAAGCACTACCCCGGTGAGCCGAAGCCTGGCTACATCACCCCGTGGGACCAGACCCCGGACTGGGAACGCGACGCCGCGACCGCCGTGTACGACCAGGTCCTCGCCTTCATCAAGGCCACCGACGGCGCCACCACCAAACTGACCCCAGACCAGAAAGGCCGCTTTGTGGCGTTGTGCTGGATCGGCCAGATCTTCAAGCACTTCCCCGAGCCGAAGCCGTCGTACGTCGCGGACTGGAACGACTTGCCGGACTGGCAGAAGGCGACGGACATCGACATCTTCGAGCGCATCGAACACGATGCCTGACCAGGCGACCATCGACGCTGCGGCCGTCGATGCCCGCCTTGCCGAGACCGAATACGACGGCGCTCAGGCGTGGCTGCGCGCACGTTCGACCGCGTTGGAGCCGCTCGCGGCTGAGGTCTGGGTCACCGACCCGGAGCACCGCCACGTGCTGCTCGTGCGGCACCGGGTGCGAGGCTGGGTACCGCCTGGCGGAACCGTCGAGCCAGGCGAGACTCCTCGCGACGCAGCAGCCCGTGAACTCTTGGAGGAGACCGGCCTGCTGGGCAAGCTGCTGTCAGTGCCGGCGGCCGTCGCTGTCCGCTCTTTCCGCGCCGACTGGACGCCGACGCTGAGCCTGTCGTACGGAGCGGTCATCAGCCGCGACACGCCACTCGGCGGGGAGAAGGGACAGCCGCCGAAGTGGGTCGACCTGAACGAATCGTGGGAGAGCGTGTTCCCCGAGGATCGCGACCGAATCCGCGCGTATGTGCGCAGGCTCGCGGCAGGGCACGCGGCAGGGCACGCGGTCGAGGCGCGCTGATCCCTTCAGCGGCCACCCCGCCCTGACGATTGCACGGGCGGCCTGGGTCGTACGTCTGGACCTGAACGTCCGCCGTTGGCTGTTGACATGGCCGCTGATCAGGTCCGATCAACGCCGGGTAGCGTGGGCGAGCTAGCGAATCAGGAGTGATCATGGCGATACGACGAGATGCCCTCGCAGCACGGCGCGAGGCTCTCGGGTTCACTCAGGAAACCCTCGCCCAGGCGCTTGGGGTGGAGCTCTCGACAACCGGGCGGTGGGAACGCGGAACGCTGACGCCCCAGCCCTGGAGGCGTCCGGATCTAGCCAAGTTGCTCAAGGTGTCCCTGGATGAACTGGACATCCTGCTCAATCCGCCGCAGACAATGGCGGCGGGCCGCTCCTCGGCGACGCGGCGCGAGGTCATGGTGGACGCGGCCCTTCTCGCCGGCGTGATCGCCTCCGAACACATGCTGGGCACCCACAGCGAGGAGCCCCTGCGCCAGCAGGCAACCCTCGTGAGCGCGTCAGCGCGGGTTACAGATCTCCATCGGAAGTATCAGGCCGCCCGCTATGGCGACGTTGCCCGGCGATTGCCTGAAGTCAATGCGGCAGTTGACGCCCTGGTAGCCGACGGGCCAGCGCGAAAACGACGAGAAGCGCTCGGCCTGCAGTGCAGTGTGGCAATCGTGGCGGCCAAGCTGGCGACCAAGGCTGGCGACGGTGAGGCGGGTTGGGCCGCGGCTGAGCGGGCTCGGGAGGCGGCTGAGTCGGCCGAGGACACCTTTGGTCTCGCCGCGGCGGCATATCAGCGGGCGTGCGCTCTGCTGCGCGCGGGCGATAGCGAGAACGCCGAGCAGATAGCGGTCTCCGCCGCCGCCGGTCTTCGAGGCCAGGATCCGCAGAGTGCAACCTGGCGAGGCGCGTTGACCCTGATCAGCTCGGTCATTGCCGCACGTCGCCACGACTTTGCCGCAGCGCGCGAGCGGCTCGATCACGCCGACGAACTGGCACGGTGGCTCGGCGCCGACGGCAACATCGGGTGGACCGCGTTCGGCCCAACGAACGTGCTGATCCATCGCACGTCAGTGGCAGTCGCCTTGAATGATCCCCGAGGTGCACTCGCGACGGCAGAGCAGTTGGACATCACCGCGTTGCCGGTCGGCCTGAATGGACGCCAGGCTCAGTTCCACCTGGACAGCGCGTGGGCGCACGCGCAGCTAGTCGAAGACCCGCAGGCGGTGATCCATCTGCTGGAAACTGAGCGGGTTGCACCCGAGCTGGTCCGGGCCAACCCGAACGCTCGCTCGTTGATCGAGGACTTGCTCGCCCGCGAGCGCCGACGTGACGTGCCGGCCCTGCGCGGTCTCGCCTTGCGCGCCGGAGTGGCCGCGTGAACGTCGATCCGCGGTGGATGTACCTGGTGACCTCAGCTGCCCCGCCGGTGTTGCGACTCGAGGAATTCATTCCAGCCCTGTACGCGGACGGCTGGGCGGTGTGCGTGATCGCCACACCGACTGCTGCGACGTGGATCGACCTAGACGCCCTGGCCGCAACCACTGGGTGCCTTACACGGGTGCACCCGCGACCGCCCCGGCAGCAGGAGGAATCGCTCCCGCGAGCTGAAGCGGTCCTGGTGGCCCCGGCGACGTTCAACTCGATCAACAAGTGGGCATCGGGCACCAGCGACACGCTTGCGCTGGGCGTGCTCAACGAGATGCTCGGTGCCGGAGTCCCGATCGTCGCAGCTCCGTGCGTCAAACCCGTACTCCGCCAGCATCCTGCTTACGCCGACAGCATCGCCCGGCTTGCAAACGCCGGCGTGGTGCTACTCGATCCAGACGCCATAACCAGGCGCGCCGAGGACGGTCTGGCGACCTTCGACTGGTCGCAAGTTATCGCAGCTCTGCGCGACGCAACCGGTTCTGTTGTGGACAGATAGCGAGGCGCTTGTACTGCGACGGTTCGGCTTTCCGTTGTCGTCGCGCACGCCGTCATCGACCGTCCAATGTAGAGCAGCGTGCCTCAATCACCCAAGTAGTTGTTCTCGATCACGCCAGCCCAAGCGGAGCAAGGTGAGTGCACTGGCTGACAACCGGGGGCCAAGCCGGTCGATGGCCTCCGCTGTGAACGGCATGTCGGTTCGCCCGCCGCGGCCGATCACCCGTCCCTCGTCGTTGGTGTCCACGAGGTCGGCGAACAGTCGGTCGAATACCACGTCGTCGACCACGGCCACGGTCATCTGGACGGCCCCGAGCTCCAAGGGCTCCATCGCCAGGCCGTAGTGCCAGAGTCGAAGCCCACCCTCGGCGCGTGCTCGATCGAATGATCGGAAGGGCTCCTCGTGTGCGTAGTCGATCGGTCGGGAGGTAGAGCCGTCGTGCTCGGGGTTTCCGAGGAACTCCTCGGAGAACTCGCGCATGATGTTGCGCCACAACGAGAAGTCGTTGCGCACGTCGGCCAGATCGACCGAGGACGGCTGGAATTCACCGGCTGGCATCACGTGGCACAGGCCGCCGCCGTCCGCGACCTTTCCGCCGTCGCGCTCGTGCAGCACGAACCGGTGCTGACCGTCCGACCTGTCACGCCGGATGGTCAGCGTGCTGATCCCCGGCGACATCAGCAGCTGCTGAGGGTCGAAAGGATCACCGATCGCCGCGCGCAGGGGAAGAGCGTTCCAGCCGGGCACTGAGCGGTTCGAGGCCAGCCACGCAGCCTTGAACTCGTGCGCGAGGGCTTGCTTGACGTCGAACACCTCGAAGAAGGTGGTGGTCCCGAAGCTCATCGCCAGTCCGTGATCGGACTGCAGGCCAAGTAGCCGGTAGCTCAGCCGGTTCTCCAGCAGCCGTGGTCGGACGAGGTCCCGCACCGCTCGGCTGTAGCCCGCGTACAGCTCGCCCCGCTCAGTCAGCGGCAGGACGTGCTCCAAGGATCGCAATGGGCGAGTCGGCCGCTGCTGGTCTGACCACGCCAGCCGCACCGATTCCAAGGGAACTGGCTGCTCGAGCAGCCAGCCGGGGCCGGCGAGTACGTGGCCGCCGGGTGCCCGTTGTGATTCCGGATAGAGCCACGCGGCCAGCTCGGTCAGCTCGCGACCTCGCACCCCTGGCGCGTTCCGCACGTGGAGCCACTCCTGCTGGCTGCGCCGTACGTCAGCTGAAGCGGTCTTGTTCGACGTCGGGGTGGTTGATCTGGAGTCGGTCTGGTGTTTCGTCCGGTGCAGGATGTCGTCGAGTTCAGCGAGGGAGATCCGCAGGCTTGTCGCGAGGTCCGGTCGTTGCCATGGCTGGGGTGCTTGGGTACCCCGTTCCCATCGGCCGATGGTGCCGCGGTCGATACTCAGCTGCTCGGCGAGGCTCTCCTGCGTGAAGCCAGCAGCCAGGCGGTACGCGGCCAGCGGACTCACCGAGTCGACCATCAGCAGACCACCTCGTCAGTCACCGTCGCATCGTAACGACATCTCACGTATGCGCAGGTCACAGGGTCTGCGCGGCGTCCCTCGATCGGAGCCTGGTCACAATGTCGACGCCGCTGGGAGGCGTCCGAGGATGGGAACCGGTACGAAGTTCTCCGCGTAACGCACTCCGATTCGGGAGCCCCAGAGCCGGGCGAGGGTCTCGGCCATGGGACCGAAGTGGTCGGTGATCGGCTGCGAGGTGTGGGCCGCGAGCGCGCGCTTCTTGATCTCGTAGGAGTGGGTGATGTCGATGGTGGTGTGTGCGGGTACGGGGCCGTCGGCGGTGAGGCTGTTGTAAGTGTCGGCGGTGTAGACGCGGCGTGGGTGGCCGGTGGCGATGACGACGTCGGGCAGGGCGGCGACGAGCGTTTCCGCCAGATTCCGGTGGTCGGGGTGAACGTCGCGGAGGGGGTGGGTGATGACGATCTCGGGCCGGACGGCGAGTAGGAGTTCACGCAGGGCCGTCGCCGTGGGTTGGTCGTACTGGTACAGCTTGGCCCCCAGGATCGCCGCTCCGGCCGCTGCTTCGGCATCCCGCACTGGTTCGGGGTGATGCGGGATCGCGACGGTGACGGCGGCCCCGGAGGCGGAACAACGGGCGAGTGTTCCGCCCGCCCAGAGTTCGGCGTCGTCGGGGTGTGCCATCACGGTCAGCACGGACGCCGGAGCGGTGAACGGCGGGGCGGTCACCAGAGTCCGAGTTTCTCGATGACGTCGGCCGGCTTGGGCAGCTCGCGCGTGGGGTGGCCGGTCGGGTGGTGTGGGAGGTCAAGGTCGGTGCGCATCCGGATGAGGTCGCGCCAGGCGAGCACCTGCTCCCAGACGTCGGTGACCTTGGTCTTCTTCGCCCCGGTCAGTCGTCCGGAGGCGAGAAGCTGGTCGAGGTGCAGCCCGCCGGCCAGGAGCTTGGCGGCCGTGCCTTCACCGATTCCCTTCACGCCGGGGATGTTGTCGGCGGAGTCGCCCTTCAGCGCGCAGAAGTCGGGCCACTGGTCCGGTGTAACGCCGTAACGGTCGGCGACCTCGGCCGGGCCGATGTGTCGTCGGCCGCGTTTCATCACGGTGTTGAGTGCGTGGACCCGGTCGTCGACGAGTTGGTAGAAGTCGCGGTCGCCGGACATGATCCGCACATGCCGCTCGGGGTCCTGATTGCGGGTGACCTTGACGAGGGTGGCGATCACGTCGTCGGCTTCGGCGGTGTCGATCTCGATCCAGGCGATGCCGTAGTCGGTCAGCGCTCGCTGGACGTGCGGGATCGCGCGCAAGGGTTTGAGCGCGGCTTCGTCGAGGACGCGGTTGGCCTTGTAGTCGGCATCGCTGTCCTTGCGCTCGGCGGCACCGTGCTCGCCGTCGAAGACCACGAGCACCTCGGGTGGCTCGGGCAGTTCTTCGCGGATGGCGACGCGCAGGAGGGCGAAGAACCCGAACTCCGCGGTGAGGTCGCGAGTCTTGTCGCGGGAGAGGATCGCCGCGGGGAATCCGAACGCCGCGCGCCAGAGGAGGTTGTGACCGTCAACCAGGAGCAAAGGGACGCCAGCAGGCATCACCGCACCGCCTTTACGAATGTCTCGGCGACTGTGGTGGGCAGATAGTCCCGCGAGCGGTAGTACGCAGCCCTGGATAGTTCGGCGTAGCGTATCGGATCTTCGAGCAGTCGCTCGGCGGCGCGCCACAGGCCGTGCTCGCCCCACGATCGGGGGACGATCACCCCACCGGCCCCGTCGCCGGTGCCGACCAGGGCGGGAAGGTTGCCTACGTCGAAGGCGACCACCGGGGTGCCGACGCTCATCGCCTCGAGCGCGACCAGCCCGAAGGTCTCGCGCAGCGAGGGCACGATCACCACCGCGGCCTGCGCGAGCCAGGACGGCACCTGGTCCCAGGTCAGGCCGCCGCCGTGGATGGTGCCGAGCTTGAGGTGGGCCGCGGAGTAGCGGGCCTTTTCGAGTTCGGCCGCCTGGCCGCCGGCGGCGATCTCGAATCCGGCCTCGCCGACGATCACCTCGATCGTCCGGTCGACCAGGCGCCCGGCGTCCAGCAAGGCCCGGATGTTCTTCTCCGGCCCGAGCCGGGCCAGGATCCGGATCGGGCCGTGCCGACGCAGGGCTTCCCGTCGTGAGTCGGGTGGCGGTGCGTGGTCGTGGAGCAGGGCGTTGGGCACGATCTGCCAACGGTCAGTGTCGTAGCCGCGATCGTGTGCCTGGTCGAGCACCGTCGGGGACGGCGCGATCACCAGGTCGGCGCGGTCCAGGGCGGGCTGGAGATCGTGGTCGTGGCCGACGACGTGCATGGCCAGTACCGAACGCGCCCGGCTGACCGGCGCGGCTCTGCCGAGGCCCCACAAGCCGTCGGTGTAGACGGCGACGTCGACCCGGTGCTTGCGGTACAGCTCGCACAGTTCGGCGGCGAGCAGGGCGTCCTGGCCGTGGGTGCTGATCGCGTCGCGGAGTTCATCGTCGTCGCAGGGGAAGTCGACGCCCACCGAACACACCCTCACCACGTCGTCGTCAGGGGTGGTTATCGGGGCGGCGGTCAGGATGAGGCTGCGGTGGCCGAGCTGGCGCAGTCCGTGGGCGAAGGCGGCGGTGGCTCGTTCGATCCCGGCCGGCGCGTTCGGAGTGTAGGAGGCCAGGACGAACGCGATGGTCAGCGGAGGCGGGCTAGGCATGGCAGAGCGCCTCCTCCGGGCGTGGCAGAGGGGTGGTGTCCTGGTCGGCGGGCGGCTTTTCCCAGGGAAAGACGACCCAGTCCGAGACGGTCCAGATCGAGTAGTCGGGCAGCGTTGCCGCCCCGGTGTTGAGGCACAGGACTGCGGTCAGGAGCTCCGCGCTCGGGCTGAGCAAGGGCGTGAGGTCGTGTCGGAGGCGGCGGAGGGTGGCGCCGCTGCCGCAGATGTCGTCCACTAGCAGCACCCGGCCCTTCATTCGTTGCCCGTTCAAGGCGCGTGTCAGCGGATCAAGGTCGAGCGTCACCTTGCCCGTGGCCTGCTGATAGGTCGCGTCGCCGGTGTTGTGGCGGGCATGGACCATGCGGGCTTTCACCCCGAGCGTGGAGGCGATCATGCGGGCGGGCGCGACGCCGCCGTTGGCGATGCCGATGACGTGCTCGACCGACTGGTGATCGCGCAGGATCGCGCCAACCAACAGGGTCGTGGCCTCGCGGAGCGAGTCGGGAGTCAAGCGCCAGATCTGGTGGTGCTCGAAGACGCGGCGTGCAGTGGTCATTCGTGGTCCATTCTTTGAGGGGCAAGGGATGTCGCGTCAGTGAGGCGATCGCAGGTCCTATGCGCCTTGGAGCTCACGCAGGGCTTGCACGAGGTCGTACATGGGAGATCCGGCGATCCCGGCAAGTGCCGTCAGTGCGTGGGCGTCCAGTTCTTCGACGGGGGTACGTCCGACCGGGCATTGGCGGGCTCGGACCGTCGCCCATCGCTGGAGGGGCTGCAGTCGGGGGTCGGTCGTATGAGCGAGGGCCGACAGGTCGACCTTGACGCGACCGTCGTGATCGCTGCCGAACGCGAGGGTGGTCGCGCGGAGCAACAGCTCGTCGGGCCGCTGCTTCAGCACGGCGCACAGTTCGACCAGCCGCTCGACGGATATGCGGCGTGTGCCGAGTTCGTAGGTGGCGAGGGTTTGCAGGGACAGCTCGTCCTCGTCGTCAGCGCCCATTTCGGCGCGCATCTGCTTGCGGGTCCAGCCGCGTTCTTTCCGGGCGGTCCGCAGCAGGTCTCCCAGCACCCGCGCGAACTGCTCGAGTTGTTCGCTCGTCGGCGTGTTCATCGCCCTTCCTCCTGCAATGCGATGCGTGCTTTCAGCCGGGCTACGCCGGAGCGGTTCGAGGAGTCGTTCATGCCGAGCCGTCCCTCGCAGTCAGTGCGAGGTCGTTGACCCAAAGCAGCGGGCGCAGGGAGCTGATGGCCTGCGCGTCCGGCTGATTGCGCCACACCTGGCCGTCGGCTCGGATCACGGTGAAACCCCCGGCTGCTTCGCGAGTGCGCAGGCGTACGGGTACGGCCGACGTGGCGCTCAGCTCGGCAAGGAGGTCGGTGGCCTCGTCGTCGGTCAACTGCTCGGTGCTGGCCAGTGCGGCACCTTCTCCGATGGGGAGCATCTGCAGGAAGGTCACCCCGTGCACACCGAGCGCGGCGGCCAACTCGACCAGCGGCCGGACGCTGGCCCGCGCGGTGGAGCGCAGAAGCACGGTCTGGATCTGGGTTGGGATGCCGTGGGCGACCGCTGCGCGGATTCCGGCGACGGCGCGCTCGAAACTGCCCGCGCCGCGCCAGCGGTCGTGGCGTTCGGCGTCCGGGCCGTCGAGACTGACCCGCACGGCGTCCACGCGGGACGCTAGGGCTTCGGCACGGCGGACCAGGTGCGTTCCGTTGGTGGTGACGCTGACCGCGCAGCCGCCCGCGACGAGTACGTCGATCAGCTCGGGCAGTTCGCGCAGCAGCAGTGGTTCGCCACCGGAGATGTCCACGCCCAGGATCGCGGACTCGGCGACCAGCCGCGCGATGCGGTGCCGGTCGGGTCGGGCCAGTTCGGGCACGGACTTGTCGTCCAGGCAGTGGGGGCAGGCGAGGTTACAGCGCACCAAGGGCGACCAGCACACGCTGATCGGTACGTCGGCGTGCAAGGCCGCCGGGTGGATCTCGGGCCAGGAGAAGAGGGCGTCGTCGGACAGCCGGATCCGGCCGGAGGCGAGTTCGGCACCAGTGCGGTGGGTTAGCCCGGTCAGCGGGTCATGGACGACGAACCCGGTACCGTGTGTCCGCGCCGTGAAGGTCCGCGTCATGGCGGTACGTCGCCCGATCACAGCGTGTCCTGCGGTGGCAGCATCGGCGGGGCGTACAGCTCCTCGAACGGCTTCGGGCCGACGTACTGGCGGCAGGTACAAGGCACCCACTGGTTTCCGATCCAGGTACCGTCCTCGGTGCGCGCATCCTTGTGCAGGATCTGGCCGTGGCACTCGTTGGTGTCAGGGTCGTGCTGTTCCAGCCCATGCGAGCAGCCGCACAACGGTTTCGGCGTGGTGTCTGCGGGTGCGCGGCGGCGAGTCAGCTTGCCGGCCAGCAGCCCTGTGGCGAACAGGCCAGCGCCGACCGCGAGGGAGATCGGGTCGATCATCGGGCAGTGTCTTCCTTCTCGTCGTTGTCGTCGTGGCGGCTTTCGATGCAGGGGTCCGTCGCTGGCGCTAGTGGGGTCGCAGCACCTCGCAGGTGCGCAGCAGCTCGCTTACCTCGGCGATGAACGAGTGGGTGCGGCCGGTCGGGGCGGGCCGTCGCATCAGGTCCCAGTAGCGGGCGAGGGTGCCGGGCCAGGTGGCGAGCTTGCGTTGCCATTGCTGTTCCGCGTCCGGTGGATCGAGGTGGAACCCGACGACTTGCCGCAGCGGGATCACCAGCAGCCCGCTCGCGATCAGACACGCGCCGAGGTACGTGTCTTCCATGCCCCAGCCGATCCGTCCGAACTCGGGATCGAACCCTCCGACGTTGAGGACGGCGGCGCGTGGAACGGCGACGAGGCAGGTGACGACCATGCGGGGCAGGTCCCAGTCGACATAGCGCTGGCCGTAGCCGAGGTCGACGAAGTCGTGGGTGTGGTCCAGCGGACGGCCGTCCAGGCGCTCGGTCAGCGTGACGCCGGTGTAGAGCAACGGGCGGCCGACCGGTGGCCGCCATACGACCCGATGGTCTGCGCCGAGTTGGGGATGCTCGGCCAAGACGCCGCGTCCGCCCTGGTGCAGGTCGTAGGGCAGGTTGTGGCGGAAGCCGACGAGCACCGTGGTGTCGGTGGCGCGGGCGGTGATGTCGGTGATCACGTGTGGGGGCAGGACCATGTCGGCGTCGAGGTAGAGGACCGTTTGCCCGCGGGCGAGCGCGGTGCCGAGGTTGCGTGCGGTGGCCCCGCCCGCGCGTTCTGGGAGCCGCAGGACGGTGGTGACGACCGGGTGTCGGGCAGCGATGGCAGCCGTGGTGTCCGTGCTGGCGTCGTCGACGACGATGACCTCGAACCCGTGCCGATGGTGCTGGCCTTCCAAGGCGTCGAGCACGGCCGGCAGGCAGTAGCTGACGTTGTAGGCCGGGACGACGACCGACAGGGTGCGCACGGCGGCCAGTGAAAGCTCCGACGGCGTGGGCTCGTGCCACCCGATCCCGGATATGGCTTCCCAGCTGCGAGTGCTGCTGGTGTGGAAATTGTTGCGGCGCAACAGTTCCTCGTGCAGCGTGGTCACGCCCACCCCCAGTGGTGGAGGTAGGTCAACCCGTCCCACCATCCCCACGGGTCCGGGATGATCGCGATCTGATCGAGCCGGTCGAGGTGGTCGAACACGCGCTGCAGGGCGAGCAGGTACAACGGCTCGACCACGATCAGCATGTGCCGCAACGACGGTGTCTCCGCCAATTCGGCGTCCAGTTGCCCGGAGACCGTCCGCTCGTGCAGACGCACGGCGTCGACCCGGTTCGTGAGCCGGTGGTCGTAGGTGCTGATCGCCTTCTCGGGACGCAGCAGGCCGTGCGCGGCCGAGAGGATCCGGATACGGGCTCGGCGAGCAGGATCTGCGGCGAAGTGATCACGCGCCTGCGGAACGCACGCGCCCTGGTAGAGATCAAGCGCCGCAACCGGGGCGCTGGTGACGAGCTTCTCCCGCGAACAGTTGAGGATGATCAAACCCTGGTCGGGCGCGAGGAAGCGCGTGCTGGGCGGCCGAAGGGTCATGGTTCGCGCACCACCCGCAGGCCGATGCCGCGCGAGCGCAGTTCAGCGGGCGCGGCGTTGAGGAACGTGCACTGCGCATACAGCGGTGGCGCGGCATAGGAACCGCCACGGATGATGACTCCGTCGCTCATCGCGGTGCTGGCGGTCCACTCCCACACGTTGCCCGCGACATCGAGCAGGCCCTCGGGTGTGGCACCGTCAGGGTGGGTGTCGACCGTGGTGACCGTGCCGTGCCCGGAGTCGCGCAGGTTCGCGAACGCCGCCTGCCACGGTGCGTTGCCCCACGGCCAGCGTCGGCGGTCAGCTCCGGCGGCCATCCACTCCCACTCCGCCGAGCGTGGCAACCGCCCGCCCAATCGGCTGGCGATCTCGGTCGCCTCGGCGTGGCTGATCTCGGCGACGGGGAACCGCGGCCCGAGGCCAGGGTGCTCGCTCGGCAGGTGTCCGTAGGCGATCGGGGTGCGCGTCCACAACAAAGTGGCGACCTGGATAGGGCGGGCGTCGTCCCCGAAGGCGCAGACTCCGCCGGTGACCTCGATCCATTCCAGGTTCATGCCTCAGCCGCCGATCAGGAAAAGGTCTTCGACGTTGGCGTCGTCGCGGATACGGCTCTTGGCCTCGTTGGGCCGCAGCCGAAGCTGCAGGAGTGCGTCGCTGATGGTGTAGAACGCCTCCTGCGCGTCCTCGCGGGTTCGGGCGAAAGCGACATAGTTGTCGGCGAAGCGGACGACCCGAAGCCCAGAGACTCGTTCATCCACTTGGGACAATCGGAGATTGATCAGCATGGGCGCCAGGCCGGAGCCCGGCGCGATGGGGCTCGGCATCGCGGCGAGCGCGGTACGGAGGCGGGCCAGGAAGGTGCCGTCGTGGATGTGCTCGGCATGCCAGTCGATGACTTCGTCGATCGTCGCGCCTTCCGACACCGAGGCGACGTCGAGATCGGCGACCCACCGGAAGCCCGCGCGGCTATACCCAGCGGCCTGACGCAGGGAGGTGATGCGGTTGCGGCGCGGACGGAATCCGGACACCCAATCGCGGAAGGCGCTCGCTTCCAGCACCGGTTCGAGGGCGTTGCGCAGCGCGCGGTGCACCAGTCGATCCCGCACGGTGGGGATGAAGGTGTGCATCTCTTTGCCGGTGTAGGTGGGGAGCCGTACGTCGCGGATCGGTCCGGGCTGCCACGTTCCGCTTGCGAGTTCGATGGCCAGTTGCGGCAGCATCACGCGGGCCTCGCGGCGAAGGTGGCCCCAGGTCATGTCGTCAGCACCGGGTGCCGAAGCTCGCCGGCCGCATTGGCGCAACGCGCGGCGCAGGTACGGCTCGGACAGCAGCGGCATCAACGAGTGTGACTGCGGTCCGGAGGCGGAGGGCGCTGGCGGCGTTGCCGCCTGGTGCGCTACCGTGCTGGGTGCTTGGGCGGCAGGAACGATCCCCTCGCCACGCTGTACCGGTTCGCAACCCAACACGCGCGAGCCGTGGCGCGAGGAACGACGGCCCCGCCCAGGCCCAGTTGGCGAGCCGAGTTCCGCCTCCGTCATCATCATCACCTCGTCACGCGCAGCGGTAGCTGGTGGGGTCGGTGATGCCGTTCTGTTGGAACGCCTCCTTGCGTTCAGTGCAGGTTCCGCATGTCCCACAGTGCGTCGCCTCGCCCCGGTAGCACGACCACGTCCGCTCGAACGGAACGTCCAGTGCCGTGCCAATGCGGACGATGTCGGTCTTGCTCTGGGTGAGAAACGGGGCGAGAATCTCGAAATCGTCGACCAGCAGCCCCTCGTTGGCGGTGCGGACCGACCGGGTGAACCGCTCGACGAACTCCGGTCGACAGTCCGGGTAAACGGCGTGATCACCGGCATGCGCACCGAACGCGACCACATCGGCCTTGCGGGCAACAGCCACGGAGACGGCGATGTCGAGCATGATCGCGTTGCGGTTCGGGACGACGGTGGCACGCATCGACTCGTCGGTGTAGTAGCCGTCAGGCACCGCCACGTCGGTGTCGGTCAGGGCCGAGCCGACCAGTAGCCGACCGAGCATCGAAAGCTCAACGGTCTCGTGTGGACAGTTGAGCAGTCGCGCGATCTCGGCCGCGTACTCCAGTTCGACTCGGTGCCGTTGGCCGTAGTCGAAGGACAACAGCGTCAGCTCGGCCCCGCGCGCGGCTAGCCAGTACGCCAGCACGGTGGAGTCCAACCCGCCGGAGGCGATCACAATGGCGTGGCGCGGATGTCGGTGAGCGGGGGTGCCGATCGGCATGTTCACCACGTCCCGCACAGCGAGGACGTCGAGCGGGCCGCGCCGACCACTGCGGTCCACGGCGGAAGGGTCATGTGTGGTTGCGGTTGTTCAAGCCACCGCACGCCTTCGTCCACGTTGTCCAAAGCGGGAAGCAAGATGGAGTCACCGCGTTGTTTCCAGCCGACCTGGATGCGCACCAGGTCGTCCCAGGACGACTGGCGCAGGGGCGTGCGTGGCTGGGTGAGGAAGATCCAGTCGTTGGGACCGCCGGGAACCACGATGATGGGCGCGCGCAACATGTGCCGCGCAAGGAAGTTGTTGACCTCCCCGGCAAACCCGGCGCGCATGATAAGCGCGTCGACGGTCGTGCCAAGCTGAAGGCGGACATCACCGGTGACGCTGTCGATGGTGGTTGGCCACGCGAACACGTCCCTGTAGTCCCGCGCTCGTTGGTCAGGCTTCTGCTCAGCCAGGGCGGGGTGGTCGTCGATGACGGCGGTCATGAGTCGGTCCTCCTCGAGAGGGGTGGGTGCTGGTGGCGGCCGGGCGGAAGGCGTCGTCGAACCGCTTCCGCCCGACCGCAGTCGGTGTCGCGAGCGCGCGCTCGTCCGAAGGCACGGCGAGAAATCCGGCCTGGCTTCAACATCTGGCTAGACGGCCCCCGCTCGGTGCGGCGGGTGCTCGGCGAGCAGAACGTCGCGGAGTGCCGCCCGGAGCTGCCCGGCCTCGGCGTTGGTCAGCCGCGCAAGCCGTCCGCCGGGCAGCTCGATCTCGACGTCCGCGGGAGTGCGCCGCCGCAGGTGCAGCGCGGACCGCTGGCCGTCGCCGTCGCGGCAGTCGACTTTGCGGTGGTGCCATCCCAGTCGACGAAGCAAGGTCGCGGCGGGCACGGTCGGACATGACCGCCTCATGAGCCGTCGGTTTTTCTGATCATGCCGAGGCCATGTGTTCCGGCCGTGGCGATCGCGTGCCGCAGGACACGGTTCGGGGGCTGGCGCGGCGCGCGGCGATGCGAACCGGCGTAAGCGGATTCGGTCTGCCGACGCCGCCACGCCAGCCGCAGCAGGCAACAGACAAACGCCAGCGCGGCGCTCGCCGTGATGACCACGGCAATCATCCGGCCTCACCCCTGATGGCGGGGATCGCGGCGAGACCAGGTATCGGGGTCGTGGTCCCGCCGCGACATGACAGCAGAGCAGGGCGCCCCTCGGCGGTTGGGGGAAGACCGCCGTTGTTCTGCTCCGCCGTGCCCGCCATGCCGGTTGCCGTGAAAGGGCCAGGTGCACCTGGCGCGGGTGTGGTCGCCACCTCGGTGGCTTGCATGACGGCGGAGCGGAACTGGGCGGTGGCGGCGCGGTCGAGGACCGCGACTTCCCCAGGGGGAGCCATGACCACGACCTCCGAGCCACGCACGACAACACGCAGGGTCCTCTCGCGGCCGGCGACATCACGGCACGCGATGGACCAGGGTCCGGTGTTCATCGTGCGGCACCGCCTCGCGCGGTGTCCCTACTCCATTCCCGTCGACACACCGGCTGCACGAACAAACACGGCACAGCGAGCTGAGTCTGTGGGCATCGCGGCGCGCAGGGCGTCGCGAATCGCTGGGAGAGCATCATCTACTCCAATAGTCAGCGAGTCCCTATTTGGTTTGTTGCGTCGTTTGTCGTCCGCCGCAGGCCGTCAAGAGCGGCCTGCGATCGGCACCCGGTGACCATTCGGTGCGCCAGCCGGGAGGTGCCCGTTGCCGGTTCCAAAACTGCTGGTGGTTGCGGCTGCGAACACCGATCAACTAAACGATCGCCACGGGGAGCGGACCAGAGCGGCGGTGGGGCGGCGATGGGGCGCGGATGGAGCGTCACCCCCGATGACCTGCCCAAACGTTGACCGAGCGGCGTCTACGTCAATCGGGTGAAGCGGGTTGACACCGTGTGTAACCAGGCTTCTCGGCGGTGTCTCTTGGACGCCGCAGCCCCGAGGAGGCATATTTACTCGCCGCGATCGGACGCGTGAGGGAATGGTACCCACGCCACGCCACAGTCGGTGATGCTTCTCAACGAACAAAAGGCAGCTCGTACGCGTGTTTTCCGGTCACTCCGCTGATCCGCCGGCCTGCCGGGCTTTTGGTGTCTTGTGGCCCTAGTCTTGACCTGGCCAAACGGCGACGGGAATATCAGGGGCGGTCTAGCCGGACGGGGACGAGCATGGCAGCACGACGAGACGGCCTGGCACGACGCCGCGCGGCGATGGGTTTCACCCAGGACACGCTCGCCGAGCGCCTCGGGCTCGAACGATCCACGGTAGGACGCTGGGAGCGCGGCACGGGCACGCCGCAGCCGTGGAACCAGCCAGACCTCGCCAAAGCCCTCGACTTGTCCCGCGACGCCCTCGCCGCTCTCCTCGGTCCTGATCAACTCGCCAGTCCTCCCGCTGGCCGGACGTCCGAGCTTGAGGTTGCGCGCGACGTGGCCGCTGCGTTCAACTGGCCGGACTGGCACCACGCCGGGCAGGCCAGCGTCCTGGAGCCACCTTGGTCGATCACCGGGACGATGCAGGTTCTTCACGAGGTCGCGGGAGGCACGATGGATCGCCGGGGGTTCTTGATCATCACGGGTGCCGCGCTCGCTGGCGTTGCAGACCGATGGGGTTCAGCCCTGACCGGTGTCCTTCCACCGACCACGGTCGCGCTGCCCGAGCAGCGCGACCCGCGCCTGTCCGCCACGGTCCTGGACCGGCTCGACCACCGGCTCGCCGACCTTCGCCAGCTCGATGACGAGTTTGGCGGACGCGAGCTCCACCAGCTCGCGGTCGCGGAATTCAACTGGCTGACTCGTCTCGCCGATCAAGCGGACTACAGCACCTCCGCCGGGCAGCGGCTGTTCAGTCTCGTCACCGAGGCAGCCCGCCTGTGCGGATGGCTGCACTTCGACGCGGCCCACCATGCCGCCGCCCAGTCCTACTACGTCGCGGCCCTACGGTCCTCGGCCAGCGCGAACGACTCCCTGACCGGCGCGCACGTCTTGGCGTGCATGAGCTTCCAGGCAACGCTGACCGGCCACCACCAGGAAGCCATCGCCCTGATCGACGCCGCCGAGGACCGGACCAAGCACACCGCCACTCCCCGTCTTCGGGCGCTGCTGGCCAGCCGGAAGGCGCGGGCGTACGCGAAAGCGGGCGACGCGGCGTCCTGCGGTCACGCCCTCAACGATGCCGAACGACGACTCGACGCGACCACGTCCCAGAACCCGGAACCTGACTGGATCTACTTCTTCGACGAGTCGGAGCTCGCTGCGCAGGCCGCTGCCTGCTGGGTCGACCTGCGCCAGCCCGCCAAGGCTCGCCCGCTGATCGACAACGCGCTGAGCAGCATGAACCCCCAGTACGTCCGAGACCGCACGATCTACCACGTCCGCAGCGCCGAAGCGCACCTGCACGCCAATGACCTCGACCTCGCCTGCGACGACCTCCACACCGCGGCCGACCTCGCCGCCCACACCGGCTCGGTGCGTTCCATCCACACCATCCGCGAAGCGCGGCGCGCGATGTCGCACCACGACCGGGAGGCTCGGGTCCAGAAGCTCGATCTCCACCTCGCCGACCTGGCCGCCTAACGAATGCACAGCTCTCGCAGGGTCGCGCTCGTGACGGGCGCGAACCGGGGTATCGGCTACGCCATCGCCGGACAGCTCGCCGAACGCGATATCCATGTCGTCGCCACCGCCCGCGACGTCGAACAGGCGAACCGGACCGCGACCGATCTCGTCGGCCGAGGATGGGCCGCCTCCGGCGTACGCCTCGATGTGACCGAATCTGACACCATCGCCGCAGCGGTCCAGCACACCCTCGACCGGCACGGCCGGATCGACATCCTCGTGAACAACGCTGGGATCAGCGACGGAGACCAACAGCCGTCGCACATCGACGTCGACCTGGCCTCCCGTGTCTGGCAGGTGAACGTGCTCGGCGCCTGGCAATGCGCCGAAGCTGTCGTTCCCGCGATGCGTACCGCCGGTTACGGCAGGATCGTCAACCTGTCCAGCACGCTCGGCTCTCTGCATCACATGACGCGGCCCACCGAGCCCGCCTACCGCGTCTCCAAGGCGGCCCTCAACGCCGTCACACGGGTCCTCGCGGCGGAACTCGCCGGCACCGGGATCCTGGTGAACTCCGCGTCCCCCGGCTGGGTCCGCACCGATCTCGGCGGCCCGAACGCTCCACGCACCGCCGAGCAGGGTGCCGACACTCCCGTCTGGCTCGCCACGTTGCCCGACGACGGCCCCACCGGGGGATTCTTCTACGAACGCGAACCTCTGGAATGGTGATGCACGCCGCAGGCGAAGCTTCAGCGAACGTCACCCCGGAACGCCCACGATCGTGATCAACGCCCCGACCAGGAGAAACGGTCCCATGGGCACCAGTGAGCCCTGCGGTCTTCGTCGGGTCGCCCGAACCAGGAGCCACACCAGGGCGGCTGCGAACCAGCCGAGGACGGTCGCCGTGACGAGTGCCGACCAGCTCAACCAGCCGAGCGCGAGGCCGAGTAGACCGCCCAGTTTCACATCGCCGGCCCCCAGTCCGCCTCCGGACACCAACGCAAGTACCAGGTAGAGGATGGCGATGACTGCCATGCCGACCAGGGCGCGCACGAAGTCCGGGCCTTTGGAGTGCAGGATCGCCGAGGTCGCCAGCAGCGCGCCGACGATGGCGACGCCCGAGTAGACGAGCACGCTGGGTAGTCGTTGCTCGAGGACGTCGATCACGCCGAGTGCTACACCGAGTGCGGCGAGCACGCTGTACGGCAGCAAGTCGAACTGATGACCGAAGCGCCAGGCGAGGGCGCCGAACATGAGGGCGGTCAGGAGCGTGGCGGTGAGCCGCATCGCGAGGGCTGCGATCGGAGGCGTCGTGAGCAGGCGTTGGGAGCCGAATGCCAGGGCGGCGCCAACGAGGATTCCCGCCCCCGCCCACGCCGTGATGAACGCGGCGGACATCAACCGACACCCACACTTATAACGTTCTGTAGTCGATTTGCCACTGCCTACCCCCAGAAAGTGCTGGTCGCGCCTCTAGTGTCACGAAGGCAACCTCAGACAGTGATGCCTATCGCCCAAAAGAGTGAAGATCTATAGAAAATGCCTTTCCGACTTCAAAGTCAGTCGCCTACACACTTTGCAGTCGGTGGGGGTGGGTGGTGTAGACGTGGTGTGTATCACGAAAACGATAGACGATCTTCACTGATGTCTGGGGGGTGGGGTGTGGTAGTCCGCAAGGTCTTGATCGTTAGTGGGCGCCGAGCCAGGGCGATGCTCGGCCTGGGAGCTACGTTGGCGATCCTCGCCGCGTGTAGTTCCGGCACGAACACCCCATCGTCCGGCACGACCCAGCCGACCGGGCAGGCGTCAACGACTTCGGTTCCGTCGACCACCGCATTGTCTGTTGTGGACAAAGCCAAGCAGGACGCCCTCGCGTCGTACCGAGGTATGTGGCAGGACTTCGTCGCCGCTGGGACCACATCGGACTGGCAGTCGCCGAAGCTGGGGCGGTACGCGACCGGGATCGCGCTGACGAACATGTCACGGGCCTTGTACGCAGATCACTACAACGGCTTGGTGACCAAGGGCGAACCCACCTACGAGCCTTCGGTGTCCTCTGTCGAGCCTCCTGACAATCCGAACAAGATCGTGATCACGGACTGCTCCGATGATTCGCGCTGGTTGAAGTACAAGGCCGACACCGGCCAGCTCGCCAACGACACTCCGGGCGGTCGGCACCTGATCAACGCCATCGTCCAGAAGCAGGCGGACGGATCATGGAAGGTCTCGGAGTACGGCGTTCACGAGGCGGGGACATGCTGAAACTACGACGCGTTTCAATCGTGGCAGGACTGGTGGTCGTCGGCGGCATATGCGGTGTGGCTCCGGCGCTCGCCGACGGCGGCTATGGCAGCACGACGTGTGACCAGACGCCGGCCCCGGTCTGCGATCTCGGCGCGGGCAAAGGCGGCGACAACAGCAAACCGGGGAACCCAGGCAACGGCAACAAGCCGGGACGTCCGGGCACCGGCAACCCAGGCAAGGGCAACAGCAACCCCGGCGACACGATCATCGGTGGGAACTCGAACCTGGCCAAGTGTTCCTACGTGAAGAGCGACTACCAGCCGCCGTCCGGTGGTGTGGTCACCGCCGCCTTCACCAAGCCACTGAACACCGGCGGCGCGACCGTGCAACCCGCTGTCTTCACTCGCCCAGCAGCGGGTGGAGTGGTCCTGGCGCAAGCCGCCCAACCAGCACAGGGCCAGCAAGGTTCTTGGTATGTATGGCAATGCTCGACCGCGGGCGTCACCGACGGGCTGTACCGGCCACCGGTGTGGATCGCGGATGGACAGCAACCCGGTGCGGCGCAGTTGCCTTCGCCGGCCGAGTTGGCGCAGATGGCGCGCAAGCAGTTGCGGCTGCCCACACCGACGATCGCGGCGAACCCTGTCGGCGATCAGCTGGTGAACTTGCCGACGTGGATGTGGCTGTCGAGCGGGTGGGGGCCGGTATCGGCGACAGCGTCCGTGCCGGGCGTGTCGGTGACGGCCACCGCGACGCCGACGTCGGTGACGTGGTCCATGGGCGACGGCAGCACGGTGACGTGTACCGGGGCGGGCACGCCGTTCCGAGCCGGTAGTGACCCGAAGGCGCCGTCGCCGGACTGCGGCCACACCTACCGCACCTCGTCCGCGAAGCAAGCGGGGCAAGCGTTCCCGGTCGCCGCCACGGTGCACTGGACGGTCACCTGGGCGGGCGCGGGCCAAGGCGGAACGTTCCCGGACCTGACCACGACCGGTAACGCGGCCTTCCGTGTCGCGGAGTCCCAAGCCCTCAACAACGGCGGCGGCTGACCTCTCTCGGGCAGCACCTCCTTTCATAACAACACAAACAACAGACCCGTCCTTCCGCTCGCTGAAGAACCTCAGCGACGCGGCGCACTACCCCCATGCCTGGAGGAGGTACCGGCGTGACCACGAACATCACGACTCAGCCGGACACCGACCGATCCACGAAGTCGGCCAGCGGTCCCTGGGTCGCGGACGGCAAGAAGCCCGCTTCGCGGCTGCGTGGGACGAAACGACGCCGCAGCATCCCGCATCTGCTGCTGGGTGCGCTGCTTGTGCTGGCGTGTGCCGCCGCGTTCCTGGTGGTGTCGCTGAACTCCGGGAACCGGGAAACGGTCTTGGCGTTGGCGCGGCCGGTGGCGGTCGGGCAGGTCCTGACCGCGCAGGATCTCAAGCAGGTCAACGTCGCCGTCGACCCCGGTGTGTCTGTTGTGGACGCGAACCAAGCGGCCAGCGTGGTGGGTAAGACGCTGTCCGCGAGCTTGCCCGCCGGAGCGCTGCTGACCCTGGACGCGGTGAACGGTGCCGGTGTCCCCGGGGCAGGGCAGGCGATCGCGGCGTTGTCGTTGAAGGCGGGTCAGTTCCCGGTGGAGGTGTCGCCGGGCGCGCACGTGTCGGTGGTGTTCGTGCCGGGCCAATCAGGTGCCGCGCTTGCCGGCCCGCCGACGCCGGACTCCACGACGGTGTGGCCGGCGGTGGTCACCAGCGTGACCTCGCCGCCGAATCAGCAGGTCACGGTGGTGTCGGTGCAGTTGAGCCAGGCCGCCGCCCGCCAGATCGCCGCCGTGCCCGCGGGTCAGTTGTCGATCGTGATGCTTCCGGGAAGTGGTCAGTGATGTTGGTGGCGGTGCTGTCGGTGAAAGGGTCGCCTGGGGTGACCACGTTCTCGGTCGCGCTGGCCGCGCGCTGGCCATCGCCTGCCCGCGCGCTGCTGGTGGAGGCCGACCCGTCCGGCGGGGACGTCGGGACGCGGTTCTCGCTGGAATCGGCGCCGGGGCTGGTGAGCTTGGCGGTCGCCGCCCGGCGTAGCGACGACCCGGCGTTGCTGTGGCAGCACGCGCAGACCCTGCCGGGCGGGCTGCCGGTGGTGGCCGCGCCACCGGACGCCGACCGCGCGCGAGCGGCGTTGTCCGCGCTGGCCGACCCGACCACTGGCGCGGGCGTCCTGTGGACCGCCGCGAGCGCGCCGGATGCCGTGGTGATCGTGGACTGCGGCCGGATCGATGCCGGGTCTCCGGCGATGCCGATCGTGCGCTCGGCCGACGCGATGGTCTTGCTGACCCGTGCGCACGCCGACGACCTCGCGCACCTGGCCCGTCGCCTGCCGGCGATCGGCCGTTGGACCGCGCATCCGGCGATGTTGCTGGTCGGCGAGGGGTATTCCACCGCTGAAGTCGCTCGCGAACTCGGAGTGCTGCCGCTGGGCCGCGTGCCTGACGATCCGCACGGGGCGGCCGTGCTGTGTGGACGGCCCAGCACGCTGCGGTGGGGCCGCAGCGGACCGGCCCATTCGGCGCTGGGGCAGGTCGCGCACAAGGTGGCGAAAGTGCTCATCGCCGAACAGGCACCGCCGCCTGCGTTGCCCCGGCAGGCACCGGCCGACAACCAGCCGATGCAGATGCTGCGCGCGGTGCCCGGCGTGCCCACCAGCCCGGTCTCGGCCAACGGTCTGCGACTGGCACCCGCACCCCTGCCGCCGAACACCGAGAACACTTCGCGCGGAGGGCAAGCGTCATGACGTACCCGCCCAACACCCCTCCGCCCAACGGGTATCCGGCTCCGGTACCACTGCGTCCGCACCAGCAGCAGGGACAACCGTCAGGTTGGCAACCGGCCAACACGTCCGGCCACCCCAGCTGGGCGCAGGCGACCCCGCAACCAGCGCCGAGCGGCCCGGAACCGGTGCAGGCGACCGAGGCCGTCGGGCGACTTCGCCAGCACCTGCGCGACACGCTCGGCACCGAGCTGCCGCTGCGGGTCGATGCCCAGCAGCGCCGCACCGGCGCCCCGGTCACCAGGGAGGCCCGTCGCGAGCTGGCGCGGGCGATCCTGGAGGACGCGGTCGCCGCGCACAGCGAGAACGAGCTGATGGACAACCGGTCGCTCGTCGGCCGGGATGTCGAACAGCGGGTGATCACCGAGGTCATCAACGAACTGTTCGGCATGGCCGGCCTGCAGCCACTGCTGGACGACCCGACGGTGGAGACGATCAACGCCAACCGCTACGACCGGGTCTTCGTGCAGTACAACGACGGCCGCCGCGCGCGGGTCGCCCCGATCGCGGGCTCGAACGAGGAGCTGACCGACCTGGTCCGGCTGCTCGCGGCCCGCGCGTCCAGCCAGGAACGCCGCTTCGACTACGGCTCCCCGGCGGTCAACCTCCAACTCCCCGGCGGGGAGCGGTTGTTCGCGGTGATGGGCCTGACCGCGGGCGGGGTGACCTCGCTGTCGATCCGCCGGCACGGCTACCTCACGGTGACCCTGCCCGAACTACGCGCCCGCGGCACCATCGACCCCGGCCTGGAGCAGTTCCTGCGCGCGCTGGTCCGGGCGCGCAAGAACATCCTGATCACCGGCGGCACCGGCGCAGGCAAGACCACCCTGCTGCGAGCGCTCGCGTCGGAGATGGACTCGATGGAGCGGATCGTGACCATCGAGGACGCCTTCGAACTCGGCCTGGAACTCGACCCCGACGTCCACGCCGACGTGACCGCCTTCCAGGCCCGCGAAGCCAACGTCGAGGGCGAAGGCGCGATCTCCCAGGCCGAACTCGTCCGGTGGGGCCTGCGCATGTCGCCGGACCGGGTGATCGTCGGCGAGATCCGGGGGCCGGAAGTCATCCCGATGTGCAACGCGATGTCGCAGGGCAACGACGGCTCGATGGCGACGCTGCACGCCTCCAGCTCACGGATTGCCTTCACCCGGCTGGCCTCCTACGCCGCGCAAGGCGTCGAACGCCTCCCGCTGGACGCGACGAACCTGCTGGTCGCCTCGGCGGTGCACTTTGTCGTGCACCTGGCCCGCGGCACCGACCGGACAACCCGCGTCGTGTCCTCGATCCGTGAGGTGGTCGGCGCCGACGGCCCGCAGGTGGTCTCCAACGAGGTCTACCGGCCCGGCGCGGACCGCCGCGCCCGCCCGGTGGCCGGGGCGCTGCGCACCGACACCCTCGACGACCTCGTCGATGCCGGGTTCGACCCCGGCTTGCTTGAGCAGCCGGAGGGGTGGTGGCCGCGGTGAACATCACGATCAGCGCTACCACCGCCCTCTCGGCCCTGCTCGGCGTCGGCGTCGGTGTCGGGTTGTTGCTGGTCATCATCGGCTGGCGCGGTGTGAACGTGAACCGGCGCTCCGGACTGTTCCGCCGCGGGCAGACGCGCCGCGCCCAAGCCGCGCCGCGAGATCAGCGCCAGGCGCTGCGGATCGGCCTGGCGGTCGCGGTGGGTGTGCTCACTGGTGTGGCCACCGGCTGGGTTGTCGGCGCCGTGCTGGCTGGGCTCGCGGTCTGGGCATTGCCCCGTGTCTTGGGCCGCGACCCCGAGCACGCACGTCGGGTGGCGCGGATCGAGGCGATCGCGACCTGGACAGAGATGCTGCGCGACACGCTCTCGGCCGCCGCTGGGCTGGAGCAGGCCATCCTCGCGACCGCTCCGCTGGCGCCGCCGGCCATCCGCGGCGAGATCACCGACCTCGCGGTGCGGATTGAGAACGGAGACCGGTTGGCGCCCTCCCTGCGCCACCTGGCCGACCAGCTCGCCGACCCCACCGGCGACCTCGTCATCGCCGCGCTGGTGCTCGCGGCCGAACAGCAGGCCCGCCAGCTCGGTGACCTGCTCGGCTCGCTGGCGCACACCGCCCGCGAGCAAGCCTCGATGCGGATGCGGGTCGAAGCCGGGCGCGCCCGGACCCGGACCAGCGTGCGGGTGATCGTCGGCACCACCTTGTGCTTCGCCGTGGCCGTGGTGCTGCTCAACCGCCCGTACCTGTCCGCCTACGACTCCGCGACCGGGCAGATCGTCCTGCTGGGCATCGGGATCCTGTTTGGACTGGGGTTCGCGTGGCTTGTGCGGGTCGCCAGGGTCGCCGAGCCCGAACGGTTCTTGTCCCTGGCCGCCGACTCCGAGGACCAGCCCGCGCTCGTCGCCGAGAGGCAGGTGTAACCCGTGATCACCGCACTGATTCTGGGAGCCGGGCTCGGCCTGGGCCTGTGGGCGCTGGCGGTGTGGGCGTTCCCGCCCCGGCCCGCACTGGGCGCGGTCCTGGCACGCAGCACGGCGGCGCCAGCGCCGACACCGATCCTGGCCACCGAGGACACCGGGTGGGCGGCCAAGCTCGGCCGCCCGTTCATCGCGCCGCTACGCGCGCTCGGTCTGCCCGGCGAGCGGCTGGCTCGCGATCTGGCGGTCATCGGACGCCCGGTCGCGACCCATCTGGCCGAGAAGGCGACACTGGCGATCGCCGGTCTGCTCGCCCCGGTTCTGCTGCAACTGCTGCTCACCTTGGCCGGATTGTCGCTGGGGATCGAGTTCCCGATCATCGCCGGACTCGTCCTGGCCGCTGCCGGATTCTTCCTGCCCGACCTGCAAGCGAGGTCCGACGCGGCGAAGCTGCGCACCGGGTTCCGCCACGCCCTGTCCGCCTACCTCGACCTGGTGTGGATCACCCTCGCCGGTGGCGCCGGGGTCGACAGCGCGCTCAACGACTCAGTCGCCATCGGCCGAGGTTGGGCGTTCGAGCAGATCCGCCGAGCCCTGGACACCGCCCGGCTGACCCGCACGACACCGTGGGCGACGCTGCGCCAGCTCGGTGAGGAACTCGACGTCACCGAGCTGTCCGAGCTCGCCGCCTCGGTCAGCCTGGCCGGCACCGAGGGCGCGAAGGTCCGCACCTCGCTCGCGGCCAAGGCCGGTGCCCTGCGCACCCACCAGATCACCGACGCCGAAGGCGACGCCCAAGCCGCCACCGAACGCATGTCGCTGCCGGTGATGGCGTTGTTCCTGGGCTTCTTGGCGTTCATCGCCTACCCCGCACTGACGCAAGTCCTCAATGGACTGTGAGTTGCGGGGCACGTGGAAATGGGAGGAGAAGCGCGATGCACCTCTACCTGGTGGCATTGTGGACGACGGTGAAGGCGCGGTGGGAACTGCTGCGCCGGGAACCCGAGGCCGGGTACTCGACCGAAACCGTGCTGGTGACAGCGCTGCTGGTGGTGGCCGCGTTGGCGATCATCGCGATCATCATCGCGAAGGTCACCGCCAAGGCCAACGGCATCAACCTGTAGCCGTGATGCGCGGGGAGCAGGCACAACGGTGGCGCCGCCGCCATCATCGTCACCGCGCCGACAGAGGCCGCGGTGATGGCCGGCCGCGGCCTGCGCGCGGGAGGACGGCCTCGCGAGGCCGTATCCGGCTGCTGCTGCGTGGTGACCGCGGCGCGGTCAGCGCGGAGCTGGTGATCGCGACGCCGCTGCTTCTGTTGATGCTGCTGGCGATCGTGCAGTTCGCGCTGTGGTCGCACGCGACTCACATCGCCCAGGCCGCGGCGTCCCAGGGGCTCGCCGCGGCGCGAGCCCAGAACGGCACCGCGGCCGCGGGCAGCGCGAGTGCGCAGCAGATGCTCGATCAGCTCGCGCGCGGCCCGTTGACCGGCACCAGTGTCGGTGCCGACCGCACCGCGAATTCCGCGTCGATCCGGATTTCCGGGACCGCGACGTCGGTGGTCCCGTTCCTCAGCTTGCCGGTGCACGCCGAGGCGTCCGGCCCGGTCGAACGGTTCGTTCCCGATCTGGCCAGTGGCAGGTGATCGGACGCCATGACGACCACGAACCCGCCCGCCACCTGGACAGCCGAGACGTGCCCGTCCGGTGGTCCAGAACGCCCGCTGGGGCGCTATCGCACCCGCTGGGGTTGGTGGGTGGCCTGGTGGCGCGCGGACCGTGGCTCAGTGGCTGCGGAAGTCACCATAGCGGCGCCGTTTCTGGTCATGCTGCTCGTGTTCGTCGCCGTGGTGATCCACCGAGGGGTGGATGCCCGGCTGCGGCTGGACGACGCCGCGCATCAAGCGGCCCGCGCGGCGAGCATCGAACGCACCTCGGCCACCGCGACCGCGGCGGCGCAGTCCACCGCCACCAACGCGCTGTCCTCGGCCGGAGTGACATGCGCGTCGCTGAGCGTGGACACCGCCACCGGCGGGATGCGACCGGGCGGCACGGTCAGCGTGACGGTGTCGTGTGCGGTCGACTTCGGCGACGCGCTGATCCTCGGTGTTCCCGGCCAGAAACGCTTGTCCGCCACCGCTGTCGAACCAGTCGACACCTGGCGCTCGGTCTCGGGGAGTACGTCCGGAGGCGGCGCATGATCCGCCGGGAACAGCATCATCGGCCACCCTGGCGGACACGATGGAGCCGCTGGTGGCGAACACAGCGGCGGGCATGGTGGCGGGCCGACGACGGCAGGGCGACCGCGTTCGTCGTGGTGCTCACCATCGGGATCCTCGCGCTGGCCGGACTGACCCTGGACGGAGGCTTGGCCTTGTCCGCAAAGGTCAAGGCGAACGGCCAGGCGGAGGCCGCAGCCCGCGCGGGCGCCCAGGCCATCGACCTCTCCGCGTACCGCAGCACCGGCACGCTGCAACTGGTGCCGGTTCAGGCGGTCGCCGACGCGCAAAGCTATCTCGCCACGGTCGGGGCCTCCGGAACGGTGACCGTCTCCGGCGACACGGTCAACGTCACCATCACCGCCTCCCAGAACACGCAGCTGCTGGGCATGGTCGGGATCTCCAGTCTCACCGTCCACGGAACCGGCAGCGCTCATCCCCAGCGCGGGGTGGTGACCATCGACCCGTAGAGCACCCCACGCTCGCATCGGCATGTCAACGCAAAGGAGAGCAGGATGGCTACGACCGACATCGCCACGGCCGAGGAGATCGATCGCCGCGTCGAGGCGGCCGACACGGCCCGGCGCGCGAAGCGTTCCGCTGCGGCCAAGGAGGTCGGTGAACTCGCCCAGCGCCGGACGGTGCTCGCCGAGCAGCTCGCTGAGGTGGAACGGCAACTCGGTGAGGTTCTCGCTGACGCGAGCGACGTGCTGGAGATCGACGAGCTGGCACGGTTCACCAACATTCCGGCCGCCGATCTGACGGCGTGGCTCACATCCCGGAAACCACCCCGTACCGCCAAGAAGAAGAGGCCCGCCGCGACTGCATCGAGCGGAGCACCGTCCGCGGCGAAGACAGCGAAGAACGGCCAGGCGTCCGTGCCGCCCCAGCTCGCTGTGCCTCGCACAGACAGCGCGGATGCGCCCGATCACGTCACGGCGGGAGTGACATGACAACGCTCGAGCGCGTCGGAGGCAGCCGTAGAAACGGCACCCCGGCTCGCCTGCTTCCGATGCCTCGCGGAGTGGTGAGTATCGAACCCTAAAGCCCTGTACTGCCAAGGAAACGAGCCAGCTGTGACCTCGACATCGCACCAGTCCGACCGGGAACCGGCACGGCCACCAAGCGCGGGCCGCCGCGTCTGGTGGGCGCTGGCCGGCATGTTCCGGTTCGTCGGCCGGGTGCTACGAGGTCTCATCGCGGGCACCGTGTTGCTCGCGCTGGTGGCGGGCTTGCCCTGGGCGTTGTGGCACTACATCGGCTGGCCGTTGCCGAACCACGTCCCGACGTGGGCCGAGGTCCAAGGCGTGCTGCTCGGCCCAATGACGACCACGTTCCTGCTGAACTTCCTCGCCTGCTTGTGTTGGATCACGTGGGCCGCGTTCACCATCGACGTCCTGCGGTGCACGGTCGACCTGGCCCGCAGCGGATTCGACGCGGCCCGGTTGCCGGACTTCTCCGCCGCCGGTCCGGTTCACGCGCTGGCCGGCGTCCTGGTCGGCGCGGTCCTGCTGGCAGTGCTGGGCAACCGGCCCGCACCAGCACCGGTCACCTCGTTGTCCACAGCACTCGGGACCGAATCGCAAGTCGTGGCGACCGCCCCCGCATGGCAACACCAGGCCTCCACCGGGGAGGGCACGGTGGTCCGCAACGCGGTCTACTCCACTCAGACCACCACCAAAGACAGCACCGCCACCGCTCCCGCGCATCCGGAGTCGGTGGTCGTGCTGGCACCGCAGAACGGAGTCCACGACTCGTTGTGGCGCATCGCCGAACGCACCCTCGGCGACGGCGCACGCTGGCCGGAGATCTTCGACCTCAACAAGGGCAAGCCGCAACCGAACGGCCACAGCTTCACCAAACCCAGCCTGATCTTCCCCGGCGAGGAACTCGCCCTGCCGCGAGAGGCGAGCGCGCCAGCCGTGCCGCCGCAGCAGCCGGCCGACCCGCACCAGACGACTCCCGCCCCGCCGACCACAGCCCCGCCGACTTCCGCCGCGCCACCGACGAGCATCCAACCGTCCACACCAGCGCAACCCGCACCGTCCACCCAGCAGACACCACCGGCCGCGACCAGCACGAACACCCCTCCCGCGACGGGCGACCCCGGCGTCCGGTGGGGAACGGAGCTGTTCGTCGGTCTCGGGCTGGCCGCCGCGGTCAGCGCGGCGCTGATGGTCGCCCGCCGCCGCTATCGCAGCCGGTACCGGCCCGGCAGCGGTGACCGCGACGACCTGCCCGTCGCGCCTGTGGTCTACCAGTTGCGGCTTGCTCATCTGCGCGCCGAGGCCGACGACGAGATCGACCTCGACGAGGACTACCCGGACGACGAGGAACAGCGGCGTTCGCTGCGTGTCCCGCCTGCGCCACCGCTCGTGGTGGGCGCACCCCAGACCGGCGCCGGCCGACCCCCCACCGTCGCGCCAGGTCTGGGTGTCCGCGACGGTCGCGAGGTCGCCCTCGACCTCGCGACCGCCCGCGGCCTCGGGCTGGTCGGCGCCGGCGCCCCCGCAGCGGCCCGCGCGCTGCTGGTCACCGCGCTCACCACCTCCGCAGGCCACCTGGCGACGTCGGCCGGGGCGGTTGTCATCGTCCCGGCCGACGACCTGGTCTCGCTGCTCGGACGCGGAGCAGCCCAGGGGCACCTGCCCTCGGCCGTGCGGATCGTCGCCGACCTGGACGACGCGCTGGACGCGGTAGAGGCCGAGACCCTGGTACGTGCCTCGGCAAGCCGTAAGCCCGACGCCGAGCCGGGAACCTGGCCGCCTCTGGTGCTGGTGGCACGGCCACCAGCACACCATCAGCGGCTGCAGGCCGTCTTGGACAACGGCGCGCCGTTCGGCGTCACCGGGCTGCTGCTGGGCCAGTGGCAACCCGGCGTCACCTGCTACATCCGCCAGGACGGCACGATCTCGGCCACCGGCCCCGGTTTGGGCGAGCCCCTGCGCGGCACTCGGATGTTCCGCCTCGGCGACGACGACACCGCCGAACTGCTGACGCTGCTCCGGGACGCCGAGCCGGACCCGCCCGTGGCTCCCGACGACGTCGTGGTCGCGCCATCGACGCCGCGCCCTCGCATCGTCAAGGCAAACCCCGCCGGCAGCAATCAGACCTCGCCGGGCGAGGCTGACCTGCTCAAGACCGGCGGTTCGGACGCGGGCGAGGTTGAGCTGGAAGTCACGGCTGCGGTCACTGCACCGGCCCCTCCGGACACCGAGCTGGAGATCCTCGCCCCCGCCGATGTTCAGCCGCCCGGCGTCCGTCTGCGCCCAGCGGCTTCCAGCGGCCAGCGGCCGGTCCCGTCGCGCCTGGCCAACGACGAGACAGAGCACCGCGGCGAGGACGAGGCCGACGAACCAGCGCCGACCTGCGAATCCGCCATGCCCGTGGACGAGACGCCGCCAACCACCATCAGCGGCGCTGAACAGGACACCAGCCCGGCGCTGATCACCGTGACCGTGCTCGGTGACCTGCGTGTGCACTGGCACCCTGAACCCGGCGCCACCGGCGATGCGCACGAGATCACCGGCACCTTGCAGCCCAGGACCAAGGAGTTGCTGGTGCTGCTGGCGCTGCATCCTGACGGTGCGACCCGCGAGACGCTCGTGTCCGCCCTGTGGGGCCAGGACCCGCCGGCGCGGCCGACCAACGCGCTGCACACGGCGCTCTCGCGGATGCGCAGCGCGCTGGCCACCGCCACGAACGGCACGGTGACCGACATCGTCTCCGCCAGCAACGGGCGCTACCGGCTCGATCCCGCGAGCGTTCGCAGTGACTACTGGCGCTTCGCGCACGCCGTCGCGGCTCGTCGCGCGGCCTCGACCGACCAGGCTCGTGTCGAGGCGTACCGGGAGATGGTCAACAGCTACGGCGGACCGCTGGCCGAGGGCATGTCGAACGAGTGGATCGAGCCCGCACGTGAGGCGATCCGCCGCGACGCCATCGACGCCGTCGCCGCGCTGGCCCGCGCCCTGGTGGACTCCGATCCCCAGCAGACCCTGGATCTGCTGGAAGTCGCGCGGGCCTTCGATCCGCACAACGAACTGCTCTACCGCGACATCATGCGGCTGCAAGAACGCCTCGGGCAGCTCGACGCCATCCCGCGGACGCTGACCTTGCTGACCACCCGGCTCGCCGAGGTCGACGCGACGCCGACTCCGCAGGCTCGTGGGCTGGCTGCCCGGCTGGAGCAGCGCCACGAGGGCAACTCAGCTGACGACGCGAGTGCACAGGCCCAAGGCGAACGTGGTCGCATCGCGGCCAGCTGAGGCGGTGGGGCAACGGCGGCGAGGGCTTGTCGTTGCCGGCCCGGACCGTGCGGGCGTGTGCCAGCTCGGCCTATTCGTCGTCCACTTCATCGCCGAGACCGAGTTCGTCCAGCTCGGCAATTCCCGTCAGCGTGCCCATCTCGTCGCCATTCCGGCGACTGTATGCCTGGGCCTGCGCGATGAGTTCCTGATGCTCATCAGCCCAGGCCACGAGCGTCTCAGTCAGCGTCAAGAACTCCAAGACTTCCGGCTTCAACTCGTAAGTAACCGTGACCGGAAAAGTCTTTGTGCATCGAACCCGCTTCAAAAGACCTTCTTCGGTCATCTTTTTCAATGTGCGGGCCAGAATGCTATCGTGCAGGACGGCGTGTTTGTCCGACCATTCTTCACCAATGGAATACGAGCTGATCGTGGAGAGAATTTCTTTTCGCCGCATGGGGCCACCCGAGAGCGTGACCAGGATGGCCGGTGCCCACTTGTCCCCGAAAAGATACTTCAGGTCGTACAAACCCCGAAGGAACCTCTCGTCCCCGACCTTCATAGCGCCTCCCCGTGTGCACTGACCCGACCCTCGCGCCGCGCCCGTCGTCCCCTCGTCCGGCGACGTGCCCCCTGCGGCTGCCACCTAAACGGTCGTGCCTGGTCAGCACGGCCGCAGAGCCGGTCCTGGCCTCCTCGTCTCGTAGCAGTAGAGCCCTCCACGTTACGCCGAACGGCGGAACCGGCCCACCGTATTCCTACTCAAAGCGAACCGTGACCGAATGTCACGCGCAGTAGTCGAACTGGAGATCATCTACACGCACAGTGGCTTCCGTTGGGGGTTCATACGGGGGTTCATGATGGGGTTCATACGGGGGATCAGGTTAGAGGACCACCCCCTGCGGCCTGCGGAGATGCTGGTCAGCGACGCCGCAGGGGGATCCGCTGGTATCCCAGACTCGCTTGTCCACAAGCCGGTAGACACATCGGGGCGGGCTGGGTGGCCGGCGCCCTCATCGCTCATCTGTTCTCACCTTTTGACTATCTCTCACCTCCACCCCTACTCACTTTCTCTATTGTTTTGTTTTATTTCTTATCCTCTGCCAATGACATTCCTTGCCCCTTACCTTGCTATTCCCGTCCGCGGTGGCCGGCGCGCGACACGGTCGCTGACCTGCGAAAACTGGTGCAACGACGGCCGGAATTGCGACCGTACGGACGGCTTTCTATTTCCCCGCGACGACCACGAAAAGAGTCTTGAAAATAGGGGGGCATTTCTATTGCGTGCGGCGCGCGGCAGAGTCATAATTGAATTACCACCGGGGGAACCGGAAACCACACCGAATACCACACCCGGCGCGAGCTATGTCCGACGAATGGGGCCGATTATGTGTTACGCCGACACCACCACCGAAACCGACAACACGGTGACCGCGTTTTGTTACTGCGGGTGGGTCGACTACGGCCACACCCAGGAATCGGCCGACGCCGCCGCCGACGCCCACCAGAACGCGCCCGACGCCATCGACGCCGCCACGGTCTGACCGTTCCCCGCCGCCCGCACTAGATCGAAAGGACCACCCCGCGATGACCACGCCAGCCACGCCGACGACCGCCCCGGCGGCATCCGGCACGACGACCACCGCCCCGGCGGGCGGGCGGTTGCCCAACGGCGAACTCCGCCGACAGGTGGCGCAAGTCCTCACCGATCAGGCGGGCACCGAACTGACCCCGCGCAACATCGCCGCCGCACTCGGCGGGAAGTCATCGGGCGCGATCGGCAACGCACTCGCCGCGCTAACCGCCGGGGGCTACGCCGAACAAACCTCGACCAAACCGGTCCGCTACCGGTCGACCCCGACCACCGCCGACGCCGCCGCCGCGCCCGTGGCGGTCCCGTCCGGCACACCCCGCCGCCCCCGCACACCCCGCCGCCCCCGCACACCCCGCCCGACGACACCGCCCGCGACGACCACGCCCACCGCCCCGACGACTCCGGCCGTGACCGGTCCGGTCACGCGCCCGAACGGGCAGCTCTACCACCCGCGCAAGCTGTCCGGGCTGCCCGACGTGACCGCGCTGCGTAAGTTGCGTGACGCCGGGGTCGCCGCCCTGATGTACGGACCACCCGGAACCGGGAAGACCTCGGTCGTCGAGGCCGCTTTCGGTGACCTGGTCACGATTCAGGGCGACGGCGACACCACGGTCGCCGACATCGTGGGCGAGTACACCCAGACCCCGGACGGGAAATTCGTGTTCGTGCACGGTCCGCTGGTCCGCGCGATGCGCGAAGGCCGGACCCTGTTCATCGACGACGCCACGCTCATACCGCCGACCGTGCTCGCCGTGGTCTACCCCGCGATGGACGGCCGCCGCCAAATCATGATCAAGGCCAACGGCGGCGAGGTCATCGACGCCGCCCCCGGCTTCTATGTGGTGGCCGGACACAACCCCGGCGTGCACGGCGCGGTGCTGTCCGATGCGTTGGCGTCGCGGTTTTCCGTGCAGATCCAGGTGTCCACCGACTACGACCTCGCCGCGCAACTCAAGATCGACACTCGCGCGGTGTCCGTGGCGCGCAACCTGTCCACTCGACAGGCGGGCGGCGAGATCCGGTGGGCACCGCAACTGCGCGAACTGTTGGCATTCCAGAAGATCGCCGACGTGTTGGGCACCGACGCCGCCGCCGGGAACCTGATCGGCACCGCCCCGGAGGAGGACCGCGACATCGTGGCCACCGCCGTCAAGATCGCCTTCGGCAAAACCGTTGCCCCGCTGGCACTCGGTGCCCGTATCTGACCACCCGCCACCCCACCCGAACCGTCCGGAAAGGACACACCGCGATGACCGCGCACATGATCGCCGACCCCGCCGCCACCGCCTCGGCCGTGTTCCCCGCCGCCCCCGGATGGGATGCGCTCTCCGCCGCGCTGACCGCCGAAGTCCCCGCGATCGCTGACCGGGACGACCTGCTGGTCACCATTGCACCCGGTGCCGGACAGGGTGCCCCGGCGTGTTTCCTGCCCGCCACCGCCATGATCGAAGTCGACGGTAAGCACCTGCACCCGGTCGACCCCGCCACCGCCAAACCACACCGGATCAGCGACCGGAAACGCTATGCCCCCACCTGGGGCGCGCTGACTCACGAATGCGCGCACAGCAAACACACCCGGTGGCTCGCCGACGTGCCCAAGGACGCCGACCCCGGCGCGGTGGACGCCGCGCTGCTGCTGGAAGAGCCCCGGATCGAACAGGCACAGATCCGCCGCCGCCCCGACGACCGCCACTGGTTGCGCGCGTGCGTGAAAACCATCGTCACGGGCGGCATGAAACTCGACGACCCCGCCTTCGCCCCGAAAATGACCCCGCGCGACGCCGCGCACACCGCCGCCCTCTTCCTGGGACGCACCGACGGCGGCATCCTCACCCGCACCGAAACCGCCCCCGTCGCGCGCGCCGTGGAAGACGTGCTCGGCGCGGAGAAACTCGCCAAGCTGCGGGCGGTGTGGCGTCAGGCGTTCCGCACCGCCGACGACGACACCGCCGCCATGATCGAACTCGGCCGCCAGTGGTGCGAGATCATCGGACCCGACCCCGACACCACCCCGCCGCACCTCGCCGACCCGTCCGCCACCCCCGACCCATCCGGCACCCCGTCGCCGTCCCCACTGGCGGACGCGATCGGCAAGGTACTGGGCAAGGTGACGCGGGCGGTAGCGCGTGCGAAGTTGCCCGAGGACCCCGCCGAGATCGCCGCCCGCGAGAAGGCCGCCGCCGACGCCGCCGCGAAGAAGGCGGATGACGCCGCCCGCACCGTGTTCACGGTCGGCGGTCCCCGCGACGGGCGCACCGAAACGATCGGCACCCGACCGCCGACCACGGGCGAACGCACCGCCGCACGGGTGCTAGGGCGCGCGCTGACCACCGCCGGGGTCCGTGACCGGGTAGCGACCAAGTCGACCTCGCCGATTCCGCCCGGACGCCTTCGGATGCGCGGTGCGCTGGCACGCGAGGCACAACTGGCCGCCGGGGCGATGCCGACCGCCGAACCGTTCACCCGCACCACCCGCACGACGGTCCCGACCCCGCCGCTACGTCTGGGCATCGCGTGCGACGTGTCCGGGTCCATGGGCAGCTTCGCGAAACCGGTCGCCTCGACCGCGTGGATTCTGGCCAACGCCGCCGCGCAGAGTCCGGTGCCCGCCGAGACCGCCACCGTGATCTTCGGGCACCACGTCCGCCCGATCACCCGCCCCGGCAAGGCCCCCGCCGCCGTGACGGACTTCGCCACCCGCGACAACTGGGAAGCCATCGACACCGCAATCGACGCTCTCGACGGCGCGCTCGGTCTGTCGCGCCCCGGTGCCGCGCGGTTGCTGGTCATCGTGTCCGACGGCAAATTCCGCGACGGACCCCGCCGCAACGGGCAGCAGCTCCTCGACCGGTTGCGCGCCACCGGTTGCGCGGTGTTGTGGATCGCCCCGGACGTCCCTGGGCGCAAGCCGATGACCGGGGCGACCGTGCACGTGATGACCGACCCCACGACCACCGCGCAGGCCATTGGGCGCGCCGCCACCGCCGCCCTGCGTGCCACCCACTGAACAACCGATACCCACCAACACCGAGAGGTGATCACGTTGTACGACACCACCATTGCGACGGTCGGCGAACTGGTCGCCGCCCTGGAACACTACGACCCGGCCACCCCGGTTCGACTGGCCACGCAACCCGGCTACCCGCTGGAGAACCTTCTCGCGCGGGTCGCGTGCACCCCGGACGACGCCGAGTACGAAGGCCCCACGCGTACCGGTCCGCCCGTTGTGTGGCTCGGTGCGGGCGAGCAGGTCGGGTACCTGCCCGCGCTCGCCGCCAACGCCCTGGGGTGGTCGTGATGACCACCGCCGCGCCCGGACTCACCAGCGGACTGGCCGAGCGTGCCGTGCACGCCGCGCGCGCCCACCGTGCCGCCGACCCCGACGGGTTCCGCCGTCGCCACGACAACCCCGACCGGTGGAACCGGTGGGCACGCCGCGCCCGTGTCGCCCGTACCATCGCCGCTGCCCTGCAGGTCGGTGTGGACGGCGTGCTCGTCACGGACGACCCACACCGCCAGTACCGCACCCGCACCGGACCGGTTCCCGGTGACCTGATCACCGTCACCGACCCCGTGACCGGGCGCGCGTGGCGGTTCATCCCGGACTTCACCACCCCCGGTGACGGGTGGCTGCTCCTCGACCGCTGCCCCGACTGTGAGAACGAGGTCCCGGTCACCCGCGTCGCCACGTTGGCCGACCTCGGCGAGTACCTCGACCCCGACGGCGACAGCCCGATCGCCGACGAGGCTCGCGACGAGTCGATCCACCAGCCCGGCTGCGCCTTCGGCTTACCCACCCTGGGCGGCTAGCCGCCGCGAGTCGACCAGCTTCGCACGTCCGGAACCCGCTACCCGCACCGAAGGAGGTCACGTCGTGACCAGCAACGCCCACGGCACCACCACACCGACCAACCACGCCCATACCGCCCTTCCGGCCGAGTCGGTGTTGATTGCCCCGGCACCGCCTTCCGCCGTGCCGTTGCGTCCACCCGCCGGGGTATGGGGGCTGGTCGTGGTGGCGATACGGACCACCGACACCGCCGGAGCCCCGATTCGGCTCACCGGGGACGCGCCCGCCCCCGACCCCGCGCTCACCGACACCACCGACCTGCTGGCAGGGTTGTGGCTGCCCGCGCCACCGCCCGCCGCCCTACACACGGGGGACGTCGTGGTGCGCCTCCACCCGCCCACCGATGACGACCCGGCGGTGGCCGACGTCGAGGTCGTCGCGGCCTCGCAGGGCGAGTGGTCCACGGTCCGCACGTGGCAGGCGGTGGGCGCACGCTGGCCGCACGAGGTGGCGATGTCGGTGCTCGTGCACATGCGCTACCTCGCCGATGTCGCCCTAAAGGACGCCCAGTGGGCGACGCTGACCGGGCCGATCGCCGCTGCCTTGCCCCCAGGACTGCTTCCTGCCGGACTCGCCGACGAGTCCGCGGTGGCCTCGCCGCCGGCGCCTCGCCGACCGGACGCCCTCGCCGCTCTGCTGGAGGCCGGATTGGTCGAGGTCGGCGAGCAGCTGGTGTGGAACGGACACACCGCCACCGTCCGGGAGGGCGGTGTCCTGCACGACGGCGGACCGCACGAGTTCGCCGTCTCCACCGTCACCGCGCTTGCCACCAGCCTCGCGGGCTACACCGTCAACGGCTGGCACCTCTGGCGACGTGCCCGCGACGACCGCCCCCTCTCCGAGCTGCGCACCGCGCTCGGCACCCACTGAACCCCCGACCAACCCACCGACACGACGGAGACCGCCATGACCGCCTCAACCATCGAACGCGACCAGGATGCCGGAGCCACCTCGACCCGCTACCACTACACCCGCGTCGTCGAGATCGCCGGGCGCACCGTCCGCGCCCGCCTCGAGCGAGGCGTCTACCTCAACCACAGCGGTGCCGTCGCCGAGGTGCTCACCGACCACATGGACTGGTCCACCCTCGCCGCCGACGACCTCAACAACTGGTGGCACGACACCCCGCCCCCGAGCGTGGAGGTCAACGCCGCCGCCGTCCTCGGCCCGTTCGCCGAGCGGCTCTTCCATCGCGCCGCTGAGATTCTTGCCGCACCGCCGCTCACCGTGACCTTGTCACCTCACCTCTACCGCGCGGTGAGCGCGTTGCTGGCCACCAGCATCGGCTACAACGCCGAATGCCGCATCGACCCGAACGACATCACGTGGGCAACCGACAACGGCGGAACGCTGCACATCTTCGAGCACCCCGACGGCAGCGTCACCTTCACCAAAGCCCACCGCGACGAATGCCCTTTCGTGGCAAGCAAAGGCGGTCAGGACTGCGACGACGAATGCTACTTCGACCTTCCGAGCCGGGTATAGAAACGCCTCACACCACAGGAGATCACCATGACGCCCTACGACGTTCCCGAGACCGTCATCCGTCGCTTCACGGAGAACGGCTGCGAGGTGACCGCGATCGTCGCCGACCCCGCCGACGCACAACAAACCCTGTACGGCACCGTCACCCGTGACGGGGCACTCGTCGGCAGCTACTACTGCGCCGACCGCGTCCGCCAGTCCGAGTGGCACATCGTCACCGCCCTCGGCCTTCCCCTCACCCTCGACGGCCAACCCGTCAACCCGGTCTCCGAGGGTGCCGCTGTCCTCGTGCTGACCAGCATCCTCACCGCCCGCGACAGCTACGAGGTCGAACAGCGGCTCCGAGATGCGACCCGCCCGCCGCAGGGGTGACCGTGTCCACCACCGCCGACTTCTACGACGGGCGCGGACCGCGCGCTGTCTGGCTCGGCTCACTCCAGGGCGACGCCGACCCCGCTACGGTGCGCGGCGTCGCATGTGGACGGCTGCTGCTGGACGCGACCGACCCGCTCACCTACACCGACGCCGTAGCCGACCTGCTCGACGTCTGGGCCGACGAGGACCACGGGCACGGCTTTCAGCCCGACGGCGGCTGGCCGTGGTTGTGGCCGGACAGCCGCGACACGGACTGGGTGTTCACGTTCGCCCACGGTCGGGTGTGGATCACGACCGGGCGCGCGTGGCTGCGTGTCCAACAACGAGTGTCGCAGTAAGACCAAACAAGGCCCTCATCCATACGACCAACGCAGGAGTTCACGATGCCGGAAGCCGTTTCAATCGAAACACCCATCGCGCGCCAGATCATGTCCGCCGCCGAGCATTGCGCCGCCGCCGAGGATGAGTTCGCCAACGCGCAGCGCGTCCACTCGTCGGACCCGGACGAGTACCGCCGGGCGATGGACTCCGCATTGATGCACCTGCGGATCGCCGAGGTGATGACTCAAGGGTCCTCGCTGGTCACCGAGATCGCGGTTGCCGAGACGAACCCGGCGTGGAAGTCGATCCGGATGAACGCGGCGCACGAGGCCAAAGCGTGGAACGAACTTCTCGGACGAGTCCGACGATGACCCCGATTGCTGGAGAAAACGCGATGAACGACAACAACGAAAGCACTCAGGGCAAACAGTTCCGCGTCCTGGATTTCGAGCCGAACTGCCCGGACTGCGCCGTGGCCGTCGGCGAGCCACACGAATACGACGGGTACGACGGCGGGTGTGACGTCGCGCGCTGCCTGGTGACCGGGCTGCAGCGGCTGATGTGCGACCTCGACCACGACCATGGGCGAGACGTCTGGACAGGGTGGTGGCCCGGATTGCTCGACTGCGAGCAACTCGGCTGGATGATCGGCCCTGGGCTTCCCGACCTCAACCGCCTCTACACCGAGGCGACCTGGGATCCCGCACGGTGCGCCTGGGTGAAGCCCGGCTGACCTCGGCCGCGTTCAACCCGGAGGTATCTACGGATGACCCGTGATCACGCAGACTTCTACGTCGGCACAGGACCGACAGCCCGCTGGCTGGGCTCGCTGGCCGAGGTTGGCGGCCCGGTCGAACTGGCCCGGCTCGGCGCGGCGGGCGATGCCGAGCCGACCGAGGTGCTCTCCGCCGCCGACCTGGGCACCTACGAGGCGGCCGTCGCCGCGCTGCTGACTCGCCAGCGAGCCGTCGAGACCGGTTTCGTCGCCGCACCCGGCCCAGATGGGGAAGCGGGCTGGCCGTGGCTGGCCACCACCAGCGGTGGCTGGTACGCCTACGCCTTCGTCGACGGGCACGTGCGCGTGTCGACCCACGGCGGTCCGTGGTTCCGCCCTGACCTCGATCGTCCCGACGGCGGTGCCGGGGTTGCATCCGGTCCGGACGCCGATCTGCCCGTCTTCGCTGACACCGCGCCGAAGACCGCGACGTTCACCTGGACCGGCTTCCGGGGCATGCCGATCCCGATCCGAGCCACCTTGCCGCCGGTTCCGCCGGCCTACCTCGCGCACCGCGGCGAGGTCGCCCTCGCCGTGGCCGGCGCCGCGGAGTACGTGCTGGGCCGGCGGTGGCCTCTGGCCGACCTCGCCACCCCGGCCATCCGCGAGATCCTGCACAGCTTGCTGCGGCCCGGCCCCGCTCGTGGCCTACACGTGCTTCCTGCCGACGCGCCGCTCGCCCACGAACGTGTGGTGACCGCGCTGCGGTTCGTGCTCGACGCCGACCGCTACGCCGAGGGCAACAACCCTGACCACGCCCGCGAGCTGCTGGAGTCCGCCGCAGACGTCGCCGCGCAGGCCGTCACCGCCCACCGCACCCACCAACCGCACCCGTAGCCACCGCGCTGACCACCCGAACGACAAGGTTCCGATCATGGGTTTCACTGGCTCGCTCATCCTCGCCCGCACCCCGGACTTGCTGCTCGACATGGACCTGCTGACCCCGCACGAGGCGGAGCTCGTCGGCCGCCATGTCGACCACTGGCAGCTCGCCGCCGTGCTCGGAGACTTCCCGGATATCCCCGGCTTGGCCGCCGCACTGGTCGACGCCACTGCCGCGCCCGTGCTAATCGCGGTCGTCGACGACAGCGACACCGCGCTGCTGCTGGCCGACAGCCCAAACGGGCACCGGTGGATCACGGTGCTCAACGCCCCGGCCGACAGCGCGGGCCGCGCAGCGGTCGCCGACACCAGGGCAATGACCGCGATCGCCGAGGCCGCTGTCGCCTGGGCCACTGAAGCCGGACACACCGTCGCCACCGATGCCGTCCTGACGGCGTTGTGCGAGGCCGACCGCGACAACCGCGCCGCCGACCAAGCGTTCAGCGACGCCCTGAACGCAGGCGATTTCGCGGCGACGCACGAGGTCGTGCGCAACCAGATCTCGTTCATCGAGGTCTACGTGCTGCGGGTGCTGGCCGCGCTCGGGGTTGCCGTGTCGGTCCAGGGCACCGATTCCTGGTGGGCGCATCTCGCCGATCAGGCACACGCGCCGTCCCCGTATCTCGGAGATCTGCCGACCCGATAGGCAACGGACGCCAACGTGGTTGTGTCCCAACGGAGTTCCGTTGGGACACAACCACATTGGCCATACCGTCGGAGGCGTTAGTTGGTCGGCGCGGCGGCGGCCTCCTGCTCGGAGGGGGCGAGCGCGAAACGCCTCGGCTTGTCCTGCGTCTTCGCCGCCACGCCGACCTCGACCAGTTTGTCCAGCGCGTTGCTGACCGCGCCCGAGGACTTCCCGCCCAGCGCGTTCGCGATCGCGGTGGGACCGAACTGCTCGCCGGGGTGGTCGCGCAAGTAGTCCTCGACCATCCCGCGCAACCCGCCGGGTGCCAACCGTGCCTTCTTCTCGCCCGTCGCGTCCGCGCCATCCTCCGGCGTCGCGTCGCCGTCGGTCGTCGCGCCGTCCGCGCCGTCGGCGGGGTTGCTCACCTCGGCGGCGACGGGCTCGGCTTCCACGGGGTCGGCCTCGTCGGAGTCGGCCGGGTCCTGCGCGCCGTCGGCTGCGGTGTCCGTCTGCTCGGCGGGGTCTTCCTCGGTGACGGCGGAGTCGTCGGCGTCGGGTGCGGCCGGGGTACCCGGTTCAGCCTGCGCGGCGTCCGTCGCGTCGGTGTCCTCCGCCTCCGAGGTGTCCGCCGGGGTCGGGTCCGCCTGGGTCGGCTCGACCTGGGTGGTGTCGACGTCGGTGATCGCCCACAGGTCGGCGGCACGCCGCCCGCCCTCGGCGATTCCGGCAGTGCGGGTGACGCTGCCGTCGGCTTCCCACTTGACGAGGATCTTCTGTGCGGTCGACTTCCCGATCTTCGCCGTTGCGGACAGGTCGGCGGCGGTGCTGTTCGGGGCGGCGTGCAACGCCTCCCACAGCTTGTCTTCGGTGTCCGTGCGGACCTTCGCGGCGACGGTCTGGTCGGGAACCGACCGCAGTGTCCGGGCGGATCCGGTCGTGCTGGTGGTGGTGCGGGTTTTGCGGGTGCGGGTCTTGCTGGACATGACATCCCTCGATTCGGGTTCGTGATCGGTGGTGGGTGGTCATGCCCCGGCCGGAGCGGGTGTGGCCCCCGGTGCGATGCCGGTGTGTTCGGGCTACACGACTATGGACGCTTCCTTCGGCCCATGAAGTCAAGCGGGTTCGACAAACAAGACGTCTGTCTCGTGTAGACGGTGGTCCAAACCTGGGAATCGTTGCGCCACATGGGTCCACTTCGCACCCATGGCACACATGCCTGTTGACAACCACGCGATCACGAAGCGTCCATACACGTCGGCCACCTGGCCAACCACAACCGGAAACCGAAGGGACGCATAGACAATGACGACCGACCACGACATTCACGAACCACCCGAACTGGCCCCCGACGCGGCCGTGGACACGCCGCCACCGCACCCTCAGCCCGATGACACCACCACGACCGCCGGGGCGTCACAGTCGCACGACGAGACGGCCATGCGGGCACGGGAAGGGCTGCCGCCGGACACGATGATCCTCGCCCCGACGTTCGCTCCGTCACCGATGCGATGCCCCGACGGCGTGTGGGCGATGCTCGTGACGGCGGTCGACATCATCGGCGATGCCGACCCCGACCGCGCGGGCGAGGTGGCCCTGTTCGCCGGACAATGGGTTGGTGACCAGCCGCCAGCCGACGACCAGTACGACGGCGACCTCGTCGTACGCCTGACTCACCCGACCGATCCGACCTATCCGTCGCCTCGTGACCACACAGCCGATGTCGAAATGCTGCTGGCCCACCAGGGCCGCTGGCAGCGAGTCGGCCAGTGGTTCGGCATCGACGACCGCTGGCCGCTCATCGTCGCGCCGACTGCCGCCGCCGTGATGGGGCTGCACTGCGATCTCAGCGAGGCGGTCGCGGGGTTCGAGGCAACGCTGCCGCTCGACGCCGGGGCGAACGGCGGCGAGTTGGGGGCGCGGGTTCGGGCCGACGGAACGGTCGTCCTCACTGACGGGCGAGTGTTTGCAACCCCTTCCGGTGCTGCCACTGCCCTGAGCGGCTACCCGCAAAACGGGTGGACGGTACTCAGGACGTCCGACGGACGGACGTTGGATGAACTGCGCGCCGAACTACGCGCACCGCGCGGGAACTGACGCCGCGCAGACCATTTCCCCCTCGTCCACACACCGGGTTATGCCGCACGGCGATCGCGTCGCCGTGCGGCACAACCCGCCCGCCCGAAGAGGCTGGCCATGACGTACATGAGGTTCACAGTGGATTGTCTAGTTCTGTGGGGTGCACGAGCCGGGATCGGCCCCGGCTACACCATGGAGGCTGCGGCCGTGCGGCTGGCCGAGGACATCGCCGAGCTGCGCGACGACGGTGGCATCCCGGCGCACGTGCACACCGTGATCACGGTGCTGCCACAGCAGCGGGTGCTGGAGATCCGGGTCGAGGGCATGTCCGTCGAGACCGACCCGGATCGCACCACGATCCGCGAGGTGACCCACGCGCTCTTCGAACTGGCCAGCTACCACAACATTGTTGCACTCGACGCCACCACACCTCCGCTGTTCACCCAGCGCATCCTGCTCGTCGACAGCCACGGCCGACCGTTCTCTGCTATGATCGGTTCCGGTGTTGGCGACGTAGACTCCGTTACGCCGCAACAGAACCGGCGGGACGCGTAGCACCTGCGTAGTCATCTCCCTTGTACCGGTAGGGTTGCGCCTTTACAACCTGACCGAAGTCCGGAGCGTCCACCATGGAACCTCCACCAATGTAGAGACCTACGTGGTGGATATTGTTGGGTGTGCCGTAGAAAACGAGGTCACCCGGCAACAGCGGCTGTCCGGCCGGAACGTGGGGGCCAGCGTTGAACTGGGTCTGGGCGGTGCGTGGCAGGGTTACTCCGGCGGCGGCGTAGGCCGCCTTCGTCAGGCCCGAACAGTCGAAGCCCGCGTGCCCGCCATCGGGTCCATTGCCACCCCAGACATACGGAAGTCCTCTCTGCCCGCAGGCGTAGTTGATCGCGGCCACCGCGACCGCGTTGGTGGCCTGGATGGCGTTGCAGTCGCCTGTGCCGACCGTCGCGGCGGCGTCGGCGTATTGCTTGGCTTGGTCGAGTACCTGTTTGACGTACCAGTCTGCGTGGTTGTAGGCGAAGATCGCCGCGTGGAGATCACCTCGCCGCACTCCGTCGTCGCAGAGCATGAAGGCGGCGGCGTAGATGGCGTCGTGCGGGTTGTAGCGCGAGGGTGGGGTGGCGCCGCCGGCCGGGATCTCGTGGCGGGCAAGCACTCCGTCGAAGGTGGCGGTCTTGAACTGCATCGGCCCGCCTGCCCCATAGCCATTCTCCCCGCTGTGCACGCCCGGAAGGGTGGACCGGCCGTGGTTGGACTCGATCTTGCCGATGGCGGCCAGAATCGACCAGTCCAGCCCTGGACATACCCCGGCCGCCGCGCGGTACAGCGCGAGGTAGTCGGCGGGGATGTCGGCCAGCGCGGTCGCGCTGGGCTGACTTCCGCCACTACCGAATAGGGCCGAGATCGCGCCCGACACCCCGTTCCCGATCAACGTCGGGATGAAGAGGATCACGCCGATCACGATGGCGCCGACTTTCAGGATCATCGGGTGCTCACCGCCTGCCTGTGCTCGGCCCGCGTGAGATGGCGGCCGGCGGCATCGGCGCGGGCGCCGGGGTCATCTGCGCCAGCGTCGAGTCCGGTCCGAGAGTCGACTCGCTGCCCGCGTCGGTGCTGGGTGGCGGGACGTGCGGCCAGGCGTCGAGCAACCGGTGCAACTCCCGCCGGGTGCTCGCCGCGTTACCGCTGGTGGTGTCCAGGGGCAGCCAGACCTCGTCGGCGGGACTCGGGTGCGCTGCCTCGGGGTTGAGCAGTTCGGCCGCGGCGGTGGCGACCGGGACCGAGCGCGGGTTGTCGAGCTCGCGCCAGGCCCGCGCCAGCAGCCGGCGTGCGGTGGCCTCGCGCCGCGAAGTCGGCAACCACACCAGCAGCGGAGTGGTGATTCCGGTGGCTTCGGCGAGGGCGGCGTAGCCGGCCAGTTTCCCGGCGAGTTTGGCCAGGACTTCGGTGCCGAAGTCGTACTCGAGGAAGAACTCGATCTCCCCAGCTGCGCTGGCCCACCGGCCGTAGGCGTCAGGCTTGATCAGATCCCCGAAGTGCCGCGCGCAGCGGGCCTCCGACCACCACGCACCGAGCGTGCTGTGCTCGTCGGCGCCACTGTGGCGAGCGCGGTCAACCAGGGCGGTGAACCACTCGGCGACACCGACGGTGTGCGCGAGCCGCAGCGAGTGGGCCACCCCGAAGGCGCGGTCGTGGCGGTAGCCGAGTTCCTTGACGTCCAGACCGTCCTCGGCGGCCAGCACCGCTGCCCCGGCGGGCGCGAGGACGTAGTGCATCGGCGCGGTGCCGACCGAGATGAACGGCTGGAACCGGTCCACCACGCCCCACTGGAACAGTTCCCGCAACCGCATCCGACCCGATCGGAACGACGGGAACGCGAGCGCGGTGATCTGGTGGGAGGTGAGCACGCGGTGCTCGTGCAACATCCGGATGATCCACCGATCACGCGGGGTCAGCCGCCACGCCAGCACCGCCTGGTGATCGGCGTTGTTCGCCGCGCGCGGCGTTGGCCGCGTCGCCTTGTGGCCTCGAAGAGCGCGCTGCCTGGTGGGATTGGTAATCATGACGCGAACCTCCGGAAAGTGGTGTGCTAAAAGGACTTCCGCCCGTCTTTGCGGGTGCGGCCAAGTCGAGTCAGGACTGCTGGCGGCGCGGGTCGGCGCTCCGCGCCCGGACGCCGGACTGGCCCCGGCGATCGCCGCTGGTTGGCCGCGTCTGCCCTGCGGTCCCGACGGGCCGCTGCGGAGGCCGGGCTGGCGCCTGCGCACCGGACGCGGTGGCACCAGGAACTCGGTTGCGCAAGGCACGACGGGCGATGCCGCGGATTTCCCTTGCGCGGCCGGGAATCGCACGAGGAAGCGGCTGGGTGCGCATGGTGAACGGCTGTGCCTCTTCCCCGTTGAGCACAAGCCGGACCGCGGCGTGGTAGACGCCCAGGTGCGCCAAGTCGTGATCGGACAGCCGGGGCGCGGTGTGCCGGGATAGCTCGCGAGAGTCCTCCGGGGAGGCGTTGAAGAAGATCTTGCTGCGAGCGTTGGTGGACATGCCTTCCCGCAACTCACGCGGAAGCTGGCCAAGATGCTGATGCGCCAAGGTCATCGCGACCCGGAAGCCCCGCGCCTCGGCCAGCATGTCCTCGATCGGGTAGGGCAAATTCAAGAAGTTGTGACATTCGTCGATCACCATCGACGCGTCCCGGCGTTGGCGTTGCAGCGTGCGCGCACGGGCGGTGGTCGCCTGCCAGGTCCGTGCGACCACCAGCGACCCGACCAGCCGGGTGGTTTCCTCGCCGAGTGAGCCTTTGGGGATGCGCACCAGGCAGATCCCGCCGTCGAGCACCTCCGCCATGTCCACTGTGGAATGTCCGCCCGCGATGGCGTCGCGCACGAACGGCCGCAGCAGGAACGCCCGCAGCTTGTTCATCAGCGGGCTGATCACCTGGCTGCGGGAGGAGTCGGTGAGTTCTTCGTACCAGGACCAGAATCCGCGCAGCACCGGGTCGGTGATCCCGGCGGTGACCCGTGATCGGAAGGCGGGATCGGCCAGCAGCTTGGGTAGATCGGCGAGGGTGGCGACGCCTTCCTGGGTGCGCAGGGTCAGGCAGGCGGCGCGCATCACGTCGTCGGTGCGCGGACCCCAGAACGCGGAGTAGACGCGCCGGAACACCGAGACGAGGTTGTCGACGGTCAGGTCGGTTTCCCCGCCGTCCAGCGGGTTCAGGCACGGTGGCCGGGACTTGGAGTCGGCGTCGAAGATCACGACCCGATCGGCCACGGAGCGAGGCAGGCGGGAGAGCATGTCGGTGACGAGGTCGCCCTTGGGGTCGATCAGCACGATCCCGCGCCCGGCCTCGGCGTCGGCGAGGATCATGTTGCCCAGCAAGGTGGACTTGCCGGAGCCGGTCGCGCCGATGACGTGCAGGTGGTGCCGCGCGTCGGGGACGCGCAGTGCCACGGGGCGTTCGTGGCCGGTGTCGGTGACCCCGATCGGCTTGGCCTCCGGGCCGGGCGTGGCGATGCCCGGTGGCGGGGAGATCGCGCGGGCGCCGGCACGCTGCACGCCGGGAATCGCCTCGTCGGTCGGCAAGTGCGCCAGGGCCGCCAGCTCGGCCACGGACAGCAGGTCGCCCTTGCCGAGTCGCCGGTCGGCCAGCACGGGGCCGGGGTGCCGGACGCGGTGGCGGGTGTAGTGGTTGTGCTCGGTGTAGGAGGCGAAGCTCGCGGCCAGCGCGTGTGCCCGGCCGCGGGCGACATCCCGCGCCTGGCGGACCTCGGTCTCGGTGGCGTCGGCGGGCAGGAGGGTGGCGACGGCATAGCGGACGACCGTCTCGTACTGAGAGCCGCGCTGTTTGGCGACGATGGCGCGGTTCTGCGCCGCGTACTCGAGCGAGGTCTGCGGATCGCTGTGCAGCGCCCCGGACTTCGCGGTGTTCCGCGTGGACCTGGATTTCACGCCGGGAGTGACCAGGTCGAGCAGGCGGCCGACCACTCGGGTGGAGCCGCCGGTGTGCACCCGCCGCGCGGAGCGCCGGGCTTTGGCGACCCGGCGGCCGGTGACCGGGCGCGCGAGGATCTGCACGCAGGCGTACTCGTCTCGGCCGAGCCCGACCGGGGCGCCGATCAGGGCACGGAGCGGGTCGGCGTCGAAGTCGGTGCGGATCGGCAGCGCCTCGGAGCGGGCGAGACGGAGTTCGCCGCCGACGACCAGGCGACGCTGCCCAGCTTCGGGCGGTGGCAAGGGCGGGTCGGCGGTGCCGACCCGCGTGTGTGAGCCGGGCCAGGCGGCTTCGATGGCACGCTCGACCAGGCCGGGCGGGATCACGCCAGGTACCCACAGCCGGATGCCGACCCCCGCCTCGGAGAACGTGTACTCGCAAGCCACATGGGGCTGCCCGGTGAACCACCGACGCCAGGCCGGGCGCAGCAGCCCGACGAGGTTGGACCACAAGGCCGCGCCGCCGGCGGGATCGACGGCGGGCGGGGCGAGCACGGTGACCTGGCGGGCGTCGGCGAGAAGCCTCGCGTGGCAGCGCCGCGCCCACCGGCGCCGGCCGACCACAAAGCCCGCGATGCCGACGGCGAGCACCGGGCCGACAAACGGCCCCCAGGTGATCGCCCAGTCCCGCAGGTGACCCAGCAGCCTGAGCAGCGCACCGCCGGGGTCGCGCAGGTAATCCCCGAGCCACCCATTCGACAGGCTCGTCCGCACGATTCTGTGAGCAGCCAACACATGGGACAGCTCGGGGTGGTTGAGGGCAGCCGGTATCCAGGAAAGCATGACGGGTCCTTCCAAGAAAGTAAGAAATGCGCAATCAAGAAAAGGGACGGCCAGCGTCAGGCAGCGTCGAGTTCGATGTCGTCATCCGCACCGAACGAACCGAACTCATCGCCCTCAGCCGCATACGCCTGCTCGCTGGCGAAGCCCAGGTCCACGAAGGACTGCTCCTCGGCGTCGGCCTCGCCGGGGTCGACGTCCGCGGCGTATCCGGCGAGTTCGGCAGGATTACTCGTGACGAGGTAGTGCTCTGTGGGCGAGGCAATACTTTGGAACGCGACGCGCTGGGTGCCCGCAGACAGCAATCCCTGACCTCGGTCCGCCGACAGTAGGAATTGCCGTTCCCCGGCCGACAGATCGAAAGTCTGGGTGATCTCGTCGATGGCCTGCGACGCCTGCCGCAGCAGCACTTGGGTCGCGGCGTTGGCCACCACGGCTTTGCCGAGATCGTTACCGAGAACATCGGCGGTGTCCTGGGTCGCGACGGTCAAGCCTGCCCAGTGTTTCCGGGAGGCTTTGGCCATGCGGAACAGGAACTCCGCGCCCGACTTTTCTTTCATCAACAGCCACGCCTCGTCCACGACCACCAGGCGCGGGCGGCGAATCGCGGGGTTGGACACTCGCCGCCAGACGGCGTCCAGGGTGAGCAGGGTGCCGATGGCTTTCAGCTCGTCGGGCAAGTCCCGCAGGCTGAACACCACCAGGTGACCTTCGGGATTGGTGGTCGTCGGGCCGTCGAACAGCTGCTTGAACGCGCCCTCGACGAACGGGTGCAACCTCGCCGCGAGCTCGGCGGCGGCCCGGTCGCCGGCCTGGCCCGCGGTGGCCAGCTGGTCGCGCAAGGTCCGCAAGGTCGGTGAGGGACGAGTCCACGTGCGGGCGTCGGCGGTGATCCCCACCGACTGGTAGGTCGCGGCGATGCCCCGGTCCAGCGCGGCCCGCTCGGCGGCCTCCAGCTCACTGCCGACGAGCACCGCGATGACGGTGTGCAGGAACAGCGACCGCCGCACGAGGGCGTCTTTCGGTGCGGTCCGGCGGCCGTCGGCGCGGGTGTGGATGGGCAAGTCGAACGGGTTGAGCCGGACGTCGCGGGCACCGAGATGGACGTAGGTGCCGCCCACGGCGGCGGCCAGGCGGGCGTACTCGTCCTCCGGATCGACGACCGCGATCTCGATTCCCCGGTACAGGCTGCGCAGGAGTTCGAGCTTGACCAGATAGGACTTGCCCGCCCCACTCCTGCCCAAAATGACGGAGTTGTGGTTGTGCATCCCCTCGCCGAAACGATCCCAGTGCACCAGCCCCTGCGATCCGACGTTGTAGCCGTAGAGCACTCCCGACGGCGCGGCCACCGACGTCGGATCGCCCGCGGGCAGGTCGGGCGAGGTGAACGGGAACGCCGCCGAGAGCGCGGAGGTGTCGAAGGTGCGGCGCATCCCGATCAAGTCCAGGCCCATCGGCAGGGTCGACACCCAGCCCTGCAGCGACCGGTAGGTGGTGTGCTTGGCGTCGAGCAGCAGGCTCGCCGCCAGCGAGCGCAGCGCCGCTACCTCGTCGGCCAGCGCCCGCTCGGACGGGGCGTGGATCGTGAGGTACAGCCCGACGCGGAACAGCTTGCCTTCGCCCCGCGCCACGCGGGAGGACAGGTCGTAGGCGTCTTCGGTGGCGGCTTCGACCTGCGGGTCGTAGAGGCGGCCGTGCTCGGCGGTGTGCCGCCGTCCCGACTCGAGTTTGGCGAGCTGTTTCTTCAGCCGCGCGGCGGCGGTGGCCGGGTCGATCGGCTCGACATGCAGCGCGACGTCGAGGCGGCCGGGGTAGGTCAGCAGGGGCGCGAGCCAGCCGGGGTGGACCTCACGCGGGAACCCGGTCACGGCGAAGCTGGACACCCATTCGTTGCCGACTTCGAGATGCCGTGCGCCAACGGACAGGGCGTCCGGTGTGAACGCGGCTGCCCGGTGGTGCGCGGCGGGCCGAGTGTTGGGACGGCGCTGGCCGCGCCGCGTTCGGGTGGTCATCACAACCGCCCCCTCTCCGGGTAGTCGTCGTCTTCGTCCTCGTAGTCCCAGTCGTCGACCTCGCCGTCGTCCGGGCCGTACTCGTCCTGGTCGACCGCGGCACGGTCGTCGCCCTGCCAGAACGGGCGGTCCTCGGCGAGGTCGCCGTCGTCCGGGTCGGTGCTGCCGGCGGTGGTGATGACCTCGTCGGCACCGGCCAGGGCCGCCGAGGGCGGCAGTAGGGTGTCGGGGTTGCACGCCGAGGCGAGCACGGCGGTGGCCTGCCCGGCGTCCAGCGGGGTGACCACGATCCCGGCGGGAGCGAGCAGCTCGATCGCCTCACTGAGGCGGCGCACCAGCCGTGACTCCGCCGCCCGCCGCGCCCCGGCGCTCGCCTGTGTGGTCTCGGCATTCGCGCGGCGTTTGCCGCGGGTCAGCGAGGACAACACGGCCAGCGGGCCGGGGCCGCCGAGCCCGTCAGTCGGGCCAGCGGCACCCATCGGCTCGCGCAGGATCAACAGCACCTGGCGCCGCAGCAGGTCGGTCTGCTCGCCGAGCTGCACCAGGTAGTCGGCGTGCTCGACGGCGGCAGCCTCCAACGCAGGGTGCGGCAGCCCGCCCGCGCGCGCCCGCAGCTCGGCGATCTGGCCGGACAGGTCGAGCCGTTCGGTGCGCACCAGCACCTGCACCGGGGCGGTCAGGCTGTGCAAGTAGCGGCCGAAGGACGCGACCAGAGACTCCTGCTCGGACGGCGTCCGCAGCGCGAAGTTCACCGTCGAGGCCACCGCGACGACGGCCAGACCGTCGGTGCCCAGGTCGACCACCCCGGTGTCGGTGACCGCCTCGGCGGGCAGCCGCAACGCCGACGGCGAGATCTGCTCGGGCACCGCCGCTTTGCTCCTGGCCTTGGCCGACTTGCCCTTGCCAGCGGTCCGGTTCGCACTCGTGGAGGCGGTCTGGCTGGTCAGCCATTCCGGCGCGGGGCGAACGCCTTCGGGGGCGGCGACCCGGTGGCGCGGTCCCATGCGTTGCCGGATCGCGGCGACCAGCAGGCGGTCCATCGAGATCCCATCGCGCTGACCGAGCGCGATGACCGCCGCGCTCACCCCGATCGGGATGGCCAGCGCGAGGAACACCGGGAGCGGCACAACCGCTCGAGTGGTGGTCCACCCGGCGTAGAGCACCAGGCCGGTCACCGCGAGGATCGCTAGTTGGCGGGCGGTCAACGGGCCGATCACTTTGTCGGCCATGTCGACGTCGGCGGGAATGCGAACGGGCGAAGTCACGACTTACCTCCGGGCTTGGGTGGTGGCGGCGAGGTGCGCCGCGGTGGTTTCGGCAGGTCCAGCGGGAGCCGGAGCTGCTGCCCGGCGGGCGAGGCCGGTCGCGGTGGTGGCGTCGCCGGTGGCGGGGTCGACGGGCGCGGCGTGCGGCGCACTCCGTCCAGCGGGAGCGGGAACTGCCCGGAGCGGGTGGCCCGGTTGCCCTTGTACGGATCGAAGGGCAGCTCCATCTGAGTGCCGCGCGACCGAGCCGGGGGTGCGGCCGGAGGCGGCGGGCTCGACGGGCGCGGCGTGCGGCGCACACCGTCCAGCGGCAGCGGGTACTGCCCGGAGCGCGTCGGCCGGTTGCCCTTGTACGGGTCGAACGGCAACTCCAGCTGCTGCCCGCCCCGACGCCGACCGCCCGGCTGGTTGGGCGATGCCGGAGGCGGCGTCGGCTTGACGCGCTCGGCGTCCAGCGGCAACCGGTACTGGCCGTCGCGCCCGAGGACCGGCTTATTCTCCGGCCAGTCGTCCCCGAGTGGCAGCGCCAGCTGGCGGCCCTGCCCGGCCTTCGGTTTCGGCGCGGGAGCGGGCTTGGGCTTGGCGGCCGGACGGCTGCGGCGCACACCGGCCAGCGGCAGCACGTACTGACCGTCAGCGGTGGTGCGGGTGTGGGCGTAGGGGTCCGTTGGTCCGCGACCGCCGCCCCCGTTGCCTCCGCGACCACCGCCGCCACCGGACGGGCGCGGCTTGCGGCCACCGCCGCCTCGGCCACCGAGCAGGCCGAAGGTCTTGTAGGCGATGAAGCCGCGCACGATCGAGCCGAGGATCGAACGACCGCCACTGCCCTTGACCGAGGACAGCACCCAGAACGGGATCTTGAACAGGATGTACATCAGCGCGAGCGCGACGAGCAGGTTGACCAACCCGCTGACGGTCGGGCCGAACAAGGTGAACCCTCCGGGCGCGAGGAACACCTTCATCGCGGTGATCAACGTCAGCGACTGCACAACCTGGATGGCCAGGCAGCCACCGAACGCTTTCCACCACCAGCGCGCGATGCCCTCGGTCTGCGGGAGCGCGTGGAACATCAGCGCGATCGGTGCCCCGGCGATCAGGATCACCGTCAACGCGACGCGCACGACGTAGGTGACCAGCAGGACGATCAGCATCCCGGCGAGGAAGATGCCGATGAAGATGATGAAGATCCCGCCGTTGAGCGACCCAAGAACGAGGTTCTTCAACGTCTCGCCGGCCGAGCTGGCGTCCAGGCCGCCGCCCATCACCGCCTGGGCAAGTCCGTTGGCGATCTGGATGCCCTTGGTCGCCACCCACAGCGACAGGGCTCCGGCGAGGAACCCGACCACGATCCGGGGCGCGATCTCCTTGATCGAGTGCCGGGTCTGCAGGGTCTGGTAGCCCATCACCAGGATCCCGGCGATGAGGATCAACATCCCGTAGCAGGCGAGCAGGATCTGCCAGGAGTTCGTCCACAGCTCCCCGATCCGCGGCAGCGAGTCGGGCGTCGGAGTGGTCAGCAGCGTCTTGGACAACAAGTCCAGCAGCGGGTTGAGCGCGGCGGTGACGATGCCCCGGAAGAACGCGTTGATCGCGTTGGTGATGCAGCCGCCGATGTCGGTGATCCCGCAGTCGGCCTCGCCGTCGTCACCGCTGCCGGGCTGGCCGGTACCGGGATTGGTGGGCGGTGCCGAAGTCGGCGGTTGTGGGATGCAGCCCTCCCCCGTGCACGGGGGAGGAGCCGGCGTGGTGGACGGGTGCGTGCACTCGTACTGCAGCGAACCGGGGAAGCACGTCACCGGCGTGCTCGGCCCGGTTGGGATCGGCAGCGGGACGCCGGTGAGCGGCGGAGTGGTCGTGGGCGCGGGCAGATGGCAGACCGGCAACGGCGAGTCCGGTGTGCACGGGTCGACGGTCGGTAGCGGCAGGGGCGGGGGCGGCGCGGGCTGGGCGGCGGCCGGACCGCCGGGGGTTGCGGCGGCGCTGACGGCGAGGGTGCCGCCGAGCAGGACGACCAGGCTCAGCGCCAGCATCACCAGCGCTCGGCTCCGCGTCATGCGCAGTCGCCGAACCCATCGTCCGGGCCGGGTGCGCCGGCCACTGGCACGCCGCGTGCTCGCGGCCGGAGGCGCGAGCAGTTCCCGGCTGGCGCCGGTGGCCTCTGGGCGAGCCGGTGCGGGCTCGTCGGAGCGCAGGCTGTGGACGGTCGGAGCGGTCGATGTCCGACGACGGGCGGGCCTGGTCGTGGACATGACTCAGGCCCCCACGATGCCCTGGAGCACGGTGACGACCAGGGGTGCGAGCGCGGCCAGGCCGTAGCCGATTGCGGCGGCCTTGAAGCACTCCTTGGCCTTCTCCTGCTCGCCCGGATCGCCGCCGCCCATCACCCGGCGCACCCCGCCGATGGACAGGAAGACGGTCGCCAAACCGGCGAGCACGCCCATCACCCAGTTGCGAATGTTGGTCAGAACCTGATCAACAGATCCGGCCAGGGCGACCACAACGGTGTCCGCGTGCGCGGCCGAGGCGGGCACGAACAGCGCGACGACGGCCACGCCGGTGAGCAGCGCGAGGTTCCGCCGAAGTGTGGTCCGACGACGGCCGACCGATAGGGAAGACATCCGAGGTGTGGTGGACGTAGGAGTGGTCGGCCGGGAGGTGCAGGAGGTAGCCCGGCGGGCTCGGCGAGCCGCTCCGAGCGGGAGGAGGACGGGTCCACGGCGAGGCCGACGGTCGCTGCTGCGACGGTCTGGCCGGCGGCGGACGGGCGAATGGGTCAGGCGCATCGCGGCACCTCCGGAGTCGTGCTCGACAGCTGCCGGGGTGTTCCGGTCGAGCGATCGAGCGAGGTGGTGTGCGCGGGAGCGGCTGGGGTCCTCCCGCAGCCCTCGACTCCGGATTCGGGGGCCTTTTTCCAGGCGCGTGACCGAACCGTGACCAACGACTTTCCGCCGATCCTGGTCACCGTGCGTGACTTCCGGGTCGGTCGGCGCGCGGCACGGCCGGCATCGCTCGCGGCGGCGGTGATGGCCGTCGCGTTCACCGCGCGGATCTCCACGTCGCGCTCGCGGCGGTCGGCGGGATCGTCGTGCGGGGCCTGGTCGGTGAGCCATGCGAGCAGGCGCGCCTCGGCTTGACTGCGGACCCAGTGCAGGGCGGTGACCTTGACTCCGCGGTCGGCCGCGGCGGCGGTGAGTGTGTAGTCCTCGAGGCGAGTGGAGCCGATCAGTTCGGCCTCGTCGCCGGTGATCGCCCCATCGGCGACGGCGCGGGCGAGGACGAAGTCCGGGTGCCCCCACGGCGGGGTGGGTTCGCTGGAATGGAAATCCTCATCGGTGGGCATCGGGCGGTCGAGTGCCTCGCGAATGAAGAGGTGTCCCGCGCGCAGGCCCGCGCAGCGCAGCCGCCACATGACCCACGGCCTGGCGAGGTCGATGCTCGCCAGCTCGGACAGGAAGCCGGTCAGAATCGCGGCGTGGATGTCGCGGTGGTCGTCGGCGTACGGCGCGGACAACTCGGCGGCAATGGCGAACAGCGCGGGCAGCGCGACGCCGACGCACGCGACGGTCCAGGTGCCGCCCTCGTCGCGAGAACGGGTGACCAGGTGGACCCAGATCGGGTCCACGGTGGACATCGGAAGGTTGGCGTCGAGAAGCAGGTCCCGCAGCTCGTCCAGGGGCACCCGCCGCCGGGGCAGACCGGGGAAGAGCCAGCCCTCGATGGAGACCGGGCTCGGCCCGGTGACCAACCACTCGAACGCCGTCCGCGCGGAATCCAGCGGAAGCGAGTCACGCTCGAAAGACGTGCGGCGGAATATGCGATTCGGGGCCATGACGGCTCCTTTGCGTGGTCCGGGAAACAGTGACCACGCAAGGAAGCCAAATCAGGTCCACCAAAACGCCACGAAACCGCCACCAAATGGCCTCCAAAGCGCCACCGATGATCTTGAACAGCCGCCTCCAAGCGCCACAAAGATCATCTATAGCCTGAAGCAGCGCCCGCCGCGAAGATCAGACAAGATCATTTAATGATCGTCGGTAATAGGCCATGAGCTGTAGTAACAGTGTTTTGGTGGCGTTTCGGTGGCGATCCGGTAATAGGCCCACGGGGCGAGGGGCAGGCCGCGAGGCGGCCCGGACTGTCGTCGCGCGTTGAGGTTGCCGGAAAAATTGTGGAGCCCGCGCGACGGACGGCTCGACACAAGCTCTACGCGAGCACGCGCGCGAGCCTCATGTGCATTATTCGACCCCGAATCGCGCCGAATATTGACGATAAAGATTAGGTAACAGCCCTGGAAAAGTGGGTCGTTTTTCGGAGTCGGGGGGTGTCACAGAGCGCCACGTATCGCGGCGCGCACCCCAGAGGTTCTGCGAGGATTCCATGACCCAGTCCGACCGCCCCACGAGCCGCGGACCGAAGCGGCGCGGTGACACGACTCGCCCAGCGAGCACCCGCTCCGGCACCCGCCGAGGCGGGGATCGCCGCCCCTATCCGACCGCGTCGACCACCACCAGGGTCAGTCCCGCCAAGCCCGGTTCGGCGAGCACTCGCTCCCGGTCGCGCGGGTCCACGGCGACGCCCACCCCGGCGACGGTCTGGACGGCCGGCCCGGCTCCGATCGAGCTCGACACGGCCTGGCCGGAACCGATCGTCAGCAAGATCGTCAGCTCGTTCAGCGAGTCCGGCGGGCGGGTCGCCCTGCTGCCCTGGCCGACCTCCGGCAGCCGTGCGCCGCTCGCGTCGATCGGCGCGGACGGGGTGATCGACCACGCCCCGGCAACCGAGCCGGACCACGCGCTGGCCGACGCGCTCGCCGCCGTCGAGGCGCTTGACCGGACCGGCCGCGTGGTGCGCGTCGCGGTGGACCCGGCCGCCACCGGTCCGGGTGCGCGACCGTTCTGGGCGGACCTTGTCGGCGACGCCGATCGCTCGGCCGTGACCGCCTTCCCGTCGGTGCGGACGGGCATCGGCGACGGGGTGTTCGACGGTGCCGGGGACGCACCGGCGGACACCGACCTGATCATCACGAGCCTGCGCCCCGAGCACGGCGGCGACCAGTCCAGCGACCTCGTGGCGTTGGTCGCGGCGCGGCTGCTGCGGGTCGGCGGCATCCTCGTAGTTCTCACTCACTGTGACTGGCCCGCCGGTGAGCTGATCGACCCGACCGGCGCGGTCGTGGCCTCCGCGCAGAACGCCGACCTGCTCTACCTGCAGCACATCGTGGCCCTGTACGCGCCGGTGCGCGGCGGCCGGTTCGCTGCCGAATCCCTCGCCGAGCCCGACGGTCCGACGGCCGGGAACGAGGCGCGGGCTCGACACCGCGCGGTCGTGCGCGGGCTGCCCGCACCGCATCGGCGGATCCACTCCGACGTCCTCGTCTTCGCCCAGCCGCACGACTACGAGCCGCCTCGTGTGAGCCCGGCGGACGCGGCACTCGAGAGCGGAGTCATCCGATGACCCACGCCCAGGTGCCGAACCCCGCCCAGCCCGGAGACCACCGCCAGGAAGGCACGCCCGTGGCCGACGACCGCTTCCCGCGCGCCCTGTCCAACGCAGTTACCGCCCCGGCCCCGGCCCGTGAGGAGAACCCGGTGGACGAGCCGACCCAGCGCGTCCCGCGCGCGCTCATCGACGACCTCGACGGCACCACCGGTACACCGCCCGAGCGGGTCGCCGACGACTCGGCCGGAGACGTTGCGGTGTCGGTGTGGACGACCGCGCAGACCTCACCGGCTGCCCAGCGCAAGGGCCGCTACACGCCCGAGTCGACCGCGCATCCCGCGAAGATGCTCCCGGCCGTCGCGACGCACGCGATCGCCCACTACACCGAGCCGGGCGACCTGGTGCTCGACCCGATGTGCGGGATCGGCACCACCCTCGTCGAAGCTCTGCACGCGGGGCGCCGCGCGGTCGGGATCGAGTACGAGCCCCACTGGGTCGACGTCGCCCGCGCCAACCTCGCGCTCGCCCACGACGCCGGGGTGGAGCACGAGGGCCGGGTGTTCCACGGCGACGCCCGCCAGATCGCGTCACTGCTCCCGCCGGAGTACGCCGGGCAAGCGGCGCTGGTGGTCACCTCACCTCCGTACGGGCCGTCCACGCACGGGCAGGTGTCGGTCGCGCCGGGCGCGGGGGTGCAGAAGTACCACCACCTCTACGGCAACACCCTCGACCGCGGAAACCTCGCCAACATCGGGCACCACCGGCTGCTGGCCGGGTTCACCCGCATCCTCGCCGGACTGGTGCCGTTCCTGAAGCCAGGCGGGCACATCGCCATCACCATCCGGCCCTGGCGCGAACACGCCGAACTGATCGACCTGCCCTCGCAGATCCTGGCCTGCGGACTGCACGCCGGCCTGATCCCGGTCGAACGCTGCGTCGCGCTGCTGGCGCGGGCAGCCGAGCACGACCTCGTCGCGCGCGGCAGCTTCTTCCAGCGCGACTTCATCCGCAAACAGCGCGAAGCCGGGCTGCCGCTGCACCTCATCAGCCATGAGGACGTGCTGATTTTCCGCACGGCCCTGCGCCGCTCGGCGGGTTCAGGAATCTCGACGGAACGCCAGGATTCCCGACGGTTCCTCACCGGTCGAACGCGGCACGCCGAGAACCCGAGCGGCGAGTCGGGTGTGTCGGAGAGCTGGGCGGCATGACCACCCCGCCACCCCGCACCCCAGCCCGGTCGGGGCGCAACTCCGCCCCCGCCCTCGTCGCCGTCACCACGACGGCGGCGGGGGCGGTGCGGACCGCCACCGCGCAGACCGTGCCGGACGAAGTACGGCAGAACGTGTCGGTCGGCGCGAGCCCTGGACCGGTCGTCGGGTCCGTGTGTACCGGCTACCTCGGACTGGACCTCGGCGTGCTGGCCGCGTTCGGCGGCGGACGCGTCGCCTGGGTCGCCGACCCGGACCCGCACATCGCTCAGATCCTCGCCGCCCGGCTGCCGGGTGTGCCCAACCTCGGCGACGTGCGCGCCATCGACTGGACCGCGGTGGAACCGGTTGACGTGCTCACCGCCGGGTTCCCCTGTCAAGACATCTCCGCCGCCGGGCGGCGCGCGGGCATCGAGAACGGAGCGCGCAGTGGCCTGTGGACCGACATCGTGGCGGGCGTTCGCCTACTACGACCCGCGCTGCTCGTCGTGGAGAACGTCGCCGCGCTTCGCTGGAAAGGCGGAGGTCTCCACCGTGTACTCGGCGACCTGGCCGAAGCAGGGTATGACGCGCTCTGGCGTAGCGTCCGCGCCGCCGATGTCGGCGCGGCACACCGCCGCGAGCGAGTGTTCCTGCTCGCCTGGCCTCGTACCGGTGCGGCCGACGATGGAGGCGGAGATGCTGCCGACGCCAACCGCGCACGACGGTTCCTCCAACGGCATCTCGGCGGCGAGCAGACAGGGCGGACCGTCGCTGTTGGACCGGTTGCGGCTACTGCCGACACCGACCGCCTCGGACGCGAAGAACTGCACGCACAAGACACAGGGTGGCGGTCCGTCGCTACCCGACCAGGCGCGGCTGCTGCCGACGCCGAGGGCGTCGGACTCCGGCACGGCGGGACGCCGGGCCGGGGTCGGGTTTCGGCCGCCGTTGTCGCAGCAGGTGCTTCCGTTGGTCGACCCCGAGGCGTTCCTGCCGACGCCTCGGGCAACCGACGGGACGAAGGGTTGCCCGGCGCAGCGGGGGTCGAAGGGCGACTTGATGCTGCCGTCAGCGGTGATGCGCCTGCTTGTCCCGGACGCGGGCGGCGGCATCTTGTAGCCGTCGCCGACCCGGATCTCGCCTCGCCAGCATCGTTGCATCCCGAGGTGGACTGGGGCGACTGCGCGCCGGCCGTGCGGCGCTGGGAACAGGTGCTCAGGCGACCGGCACCGTTCCCCACGCAACCGGGCGTTCATGGGCGTCCCGTGTTGGCCCCGGCCTTCGTCGAATGGCTCCAAGGGCTCGAGCCGGGCTGGGTGACGGATCTCCCGCTACCGCGCACCGCACAACTTCGCGCGCTGGGCAACGGCGTCGTCCCACAGCAAGCCACGTACGCCGTCGGGCTGTTGCTCGCCGACCTCGCCGCGCTCCTCGGCGCCGGTTCCACCGAGCCCTCCGGATACGCGGAGGAGGCGAACGCGGCATGACCAAACCAGCCTCCACTCACGACACCGGTCCGGCCTTGCGATGCCTCTCGCTCGGCGCCGGAGTCCAGAGCAGCACCGTCCTGCTGCTGGCCTGCGAGGGCGTAATCCCGCGCTTCGACGTCGCGCTGTTCGCCGACACCGGCTGGGAACCACGCGCGGTGTACGCGAACCTCGCCCGGCTGCGTGCGCACGCCGCAAAGTTCGGCATCCCGGTGCGCACGGTGTCGGCGGGCAACATCCGCGACGACGCGCTCGACCCTGCCCACCGGTTCGTGTCGATGCCGCTGCACGTGCTCAACCCCGACGGCAGCCACGGCTTGGCGCGCAGGCAATGTACTAGCGAGTACAAAATTTCGCCGCTGAAGAAGGCAGCGCGCGAACTGCTCGGCTACCCGCATCCGCGACGGGTGCCGCGCGGGCTGTACGTGGAGCAGGCCATCGGCATCAGCACCGACGAGTTCACCCGCGCCAAGGACTCCGGCGTCAAATACCTGCGCAACGTGTTCCCGCTGATCGACCTCGGCTGGGACCGCGCCCGGTGCGCCGACTATCTCGCCGAGCGCGGGTTCGGCGAGACGGTGAAAAGCGCCTGCGTCGGATGCCCGTTCCACGGCAACGCGGGCTGGCGCTGGCTCCGCGACAACGACCCCGACGGCTGGGCCGAAGCGGTCGAGTTCGACCGCGCCATCCGCGACGGCTACCCGCACGCCACCCGGCAGGGCCAGGAACTGCGCGGGCAGTACTTCCTGCACCGGTCTTGTCAGCCGCTCGACGAAGTCGACCTCGACCCGCCCGCTCCCGGAAAGCGCCACCTGCGGCTGGTCTCCACCAAAGCGGTGGAGGACGACGATCCCGACGGCTGCTCGCCGTGGTCGTGCCGGTCCGGAGCCCCGGTCACCGGGGAGCGTGCTGCCTAATGTTTATGTCAAGCAGCGGTAGCCGTGGTGTGTCGGTAGTCGGCCTGGTAAGGCTGGCGGGTGCGCAGGAGCGCGTAGAGGACGTTGATGCGTCGTCGGGCCAGCGCGATCAGTGCCTGGTGATGGCGCTTCCCTTCGGCGCGTTTGCGCTGGTAGAAAGCTTTGCTGAGTGGGTCGGTGCGGATCGCGCAGAACGCGGACTGGTAGAAGATGAACTTCAGGTGTTTGCTGCCGGCGGTGGCTCGCCGCAGGTAGTTCATCTTCCCGGACTGCTGCAGGACCGGCGCGAGGCCGGCGGCCGAAGCGAGCTGATCGGCGCTGGTGAAGCGGTCCAGGTTTCCTGCCTCCGCGAGGAATTCCGCGGTCAGGGTGGCCCCCATCCCCGGCAGGCTTCGGACGAGGGCCGCGTCAGGGTGGCGGTCGAGCCCGTCGGCGATCTGGTTCTCCAGTTCGCCGATGCGGTGCCGGGCCGCGATCGCGTCGGTGGCGAACTCGCGGGCGAACTCGGCCATGCGCTTCTGCCCGGGAACGATCACATGCTGGGCCTGAGCGGCCGCAATCGCCTTGCCTGCCAAGGGTTCGGCATAGCTGCGGCGGACGCCCGCGGCCAGCATGTGATCGATCAGGCCGTCGCGTCCGGCTTCGCGGACCTCTTCCGGTGTGACGAAGCGGACCAGAAGCCGCAGGTCGCTGAGGTTGGTCACGTCCACGACGCGTTCCAGGCCGGGGAAGAACCCGGCCAGGGTTTCGCGCAGCCGGTTGAGGCGGCGGGTCTGATCGATGACGAGTTCACGGCGTCGGGAGACCAGCATCCGCAGGTCGAGGGTGATGTCGTCCTCGGCGGTGACGATGCGCCAGTCGTCGCGCAGGCGCAGCTGGTCGGCGATGGTGGCCGCGTCGCGGGGATCGGATTTGGCTTCGCCGCCCTTGCTGGCGCGGCGGGCTCGGTTGACCACCAGGCCCGGGACGTGGACCAGGCGGACACCTGCCTCCAGCAGCATGGCGGTCAGCAAGCTGGCCACTCCGCCCATCAGGTCGATCGCGGCGGTGAGCTCGCCGTGCTCGGCTTCGGCCTGGCGCAGCTGGGCGATCAGGGCGTCGATGCTGTCCGGGTCGTTGTCGACGCGCCGGGAGAGCAGGACTTTCCCGGTCTCGGCGGCGACGATCGCGACCCAGTGGAACTCCTTGGCGACATCGATGCCTGCTTTTACTGCCATCGAACCTCCGGTCGATCACACGGTGTGGTGCGTCCCGATTCCGCCGTCAACGCCCTACATAGCGATGGTTCGCAGTGCCTAATCAGCGGTCAGAACCAGGTGGTGGAGCGGGCGGCACAGCACTCTGAACCATCACCGGCAGCAGGCATGAAAGCCATACCCGCTCCACCTGCATCCGCCGATCCTCGCGGACCGCGGACATCCCTGAAAGGTAGGGCGGCATGACCGGGCTGCCGGGCTCGCCCGCAGAAGCGGGGGCACCACCACCGCGACCGCGGGCCGACATCCGCGCGCGGCTAGGGACCGCGAGCACGCGGCCAGAGGACCGGACGCACCCGCCCTGGCTCGCCGCGCCATGTCCGGAGGCCGGACAGCCGCTCGCGCGCAGAACTCGCGCGCCTCATAGCCCTTCACGGAATTTGGAGAACCGCCATGTCTTCGAACAACACCGCGCAGAATGAATCCAGCGACCGCATTCCGCGTTGGGCTGCGACCGCCGGCCGCCAGACCTTCGGGCAGCGCCTCACAGCGATGGGCGCCCGGCTGTTCGGGTCGGCGACGGAGCCTGACACCGGTGAGGCCACGCCGTCGTGGCGCGTGCGTCAGCATGTCTTGCGCGACTACCACGCCGCGAACCTCGCTGCGGCCCGCACCGTGTCCGAGGAATTGGTGCGCGCCGGTTTCAACACCGGAGACGTGCCTTACGGCTATCGCGCCCGGCGGGTCCGAGTCACTCCGGCGGGCCGACGACCGCGCTGGCGCACCCGGCTGCTCATCGAACCGGTCGAAGCCTCCACGGTGCGGATGATCTTCGTGTGGAGGGGCGAGGATCGCTTGTCTACCACAGAGATCCGTCGCCGACTCGCCGCGTCCCGCTACCCCGCGCCGTTGGACCCCGAGACGGGCGAGCCCGGCGTGTGGACAGTTGCGACTGTGCGGGCGATCCTGCGCAACCCGAAGTACCTCGGCCGCCAGGTATGGGGACGCACCCACCACGGAAAGCCGACTCCACGAGCTGACTGGGTCTGGTCGGAGGTGTGGGTGCACCCGCCGCTGGTGACCGTCGAAGAGTTCGCCGCTGCTGACCGTCGCTCGTGGGGTGTCCCTGCCTCGGCCGGGACCAACGACATCTCCGGGAATGCGCTGCCGCCCGACCAACGGCGGGCTGCGTGATGGCCACGAACCACTACCCGGACGGGTTGTCGATCGAAGCCATCACCGCACTGCAGCGGGAAGTCAACGATGAACTCCGACGGGAGGGCTACCCCGTTCAGTCAGCACAGCCGGCGTTCGAAGCGAGCCGGTCAGCCCCGGCCCGCAAGCTCCGGGCTGACCACTCGTCACCACGAACCGACGGCTCGCCAACGAGGTCGCTGGCGAGCGGAGATGGCCCCGCTCGGAGCCTCAGCGGTCCAACGGACAACGAGGGTGCCCGGCCGACGACGCGACCCTCCAGTTCCGCTTCGGGGTGACCTATGGCTCCGCAGAGAAAGAGAAGGCAGAGAAACCGCCGCGCTGCCGCTACTCGGGGTATTGCGATTCGAGGCATTCGCCACGATCCACCTGATATTCGCAAGCTCGCAAAAGTCATCGTCAGTCTCGCATCAACAGCAACGCAAGACGAAGGTGCGCCTGCAATCGACTCGTTCGACAAGCGAGAATCAATCGTCGCACCAGAAGAGCAACGAATCGGGCGCCCGGAAGCGGCGTAAATAATTGCGGCAAATCGAGGTAATATTTTGAATTGAACAAAAGGAGACGCCGACTTTTCGAGGCGGCAGCCGTATGTGGCGATCTCCCATTCCGAACTAGACGAGAAGAGTGTGGGATGACCGGCGCGACCGCAGAACCTTCCGACAACACGTGCGAGGGTGTTTTCCCCGCTGCGCTACCGGCGACCTCGACCGCAGCGGAGCCGAAGCTTCGCGTCGTCACCTATCGGCGCGTGGCATCAGACGCCCCGGCCACGGCTGCCTCCCTGGAGGCGCAGCGCGCGGCGTGCCAACGCCTCATCGAACAGTTCGGCCTGCACCTCGTTGACGTGTTCATCGAGCCCGAGTACTCGGCGACCGAGACGAGTGCGCGATGACCAGTGCGTACGACGATCTCGTCGACGAACTGCTGGGAGATGACGAGCTGCTGGCCGATGGCGCTCTTCCGGCCGTCCTGTCGACCGTCGCCGAGACAGTGGAGCCGGGAAGCCGGGCAGTGATCTATCTGCGGGTGTCATCGGCTGGCCAGGTCAAGAACGACTACGACCCGGAAGGGATCTCGATCCCCGCGCAGCGCGTCAAGTGCCAGCGCAAGGCCGAGCAACTCGGCTTGACGATCATTGATGAATACGTCGAGCCGGGTCGCACGGCGACCGAGATGTCGAAGCGAGTCGAGTTCCAGCGGATGCTCACGCGAGTACGCAACGCCGGCGACGTCGACTACATCATCGTCTACAAGCTGTCCCGGATGGCGCGGAACCGGCTCGACGACGCCATCGTCATGGCTGATCTCCGCAAACGTGGGGTCACCCTCGTCTCGGCCACCGAGTCGATCGACGACTCTCCCGTCGGTCAGCTCATGCACGGCATCCTGGCCACCTTCAACGAGTACCAGTCGCGGGAGTCCGGCGCGGACATCGCGTACAAGATGAAGCAGAAAGCCAAGAATGGCGGAACGATCGGCCGCGCGCCTCTGGGCTACCTCAATGTCCGCGACCGGTTCGACGGCCGCGAGATCCGCACCATCGCCGTCGATCCTGAGCGTGCTCCCTTTGTCCAGCTTGCTTTCGAGCTCTACGTCACCGGTGACTACTCGTTGGAAGACCTGTCCGACGAGCTCTACGATCGCGGACTGCGCACCCGGCCCACCGGCCGTCATCCCGCCAAGCAGGTGTCGATCAACAAGCTCTCGATGATGTTGCGGGACCGCTACTACCTCGGGTACGTGGAAGTCGATGGGGAGGAGGTCCAAGGTCGGCACGAGCCGCTCATCGACGAGGACCTGTTCGATCGCGTCCAGGATCTCCTCGAATCCCGCTCCACAGCAGGAGAACGCCGCCGCGAGCACCCCCACTACCTCAAGGGCTCGTTGTTCTGTGGACGCTGCAAGCGAGCGGGCATCACCCAGCGGCTGATCGTCCAGCACACCGTCAACTCACGTGGCAGCGAATACACCTACTTCTTCTGCCGCAACAAGCAGAACGGCAGCTGCGAAGCCCCGCACATCAACGTCGCCCTCGTCGAAGACGCAGTGGAAAACCATTACGCGACGATCCGCTTCAGCGCCCAGTTCGTCGCCACCGTGCGCGCCGAGGTCGCTCGCGCCATCGACGAGCAGGAAGCCTCCGAGCGTCTGCTCCACAAGCAACTCACCACCGAGTTGAAGGCGCTGGACACCCGCGAAGAGAACCTCATCGAGCTGGCGGCCGACTCCACCATCGGGCAGGAGAAGATCAAGACCAAGCTTCGCGAGATCGCCCGCCAGCGACGACGCCTGACCGAACGCCTCACCACCACGACCGAGAACCTCTCCGACAGTGCCCGGCTCATCGAAGCCGCGCTCACGCTGCTGGAGAACCCCAAAGAGCTCTACCGCCGCTGCGACGAACAGCAACGCCGCATGCTCAACCAAGCGATCTTCCACAGCATCTACGTCGATGACGACCAGATCGCCGACCACAGCCTCCGGGAGCCCTTCGCACACCTGCACGCCGTCCAGAGCGACTGGCAGACCACCGACGTGACTCTGCCGGAACCACGAACCGACACCCGGCCCCGTGGCTACCAACGGTGTCCAGGTCCTACTACGTGGCGTTGTTTCGGTGCCGTGTTCTAGTAAGACCCCTAGGGTGGACCTAACGCTAAAGCATACGAACCACCCCGACCTACTGGTCGAAGGTCCAGAAATCCAGGTCAGCCCCGTCGACGGGCATGCCCAACAGCTTGATGACGACCAGGTCCAGAAGCTGATCGAGGGCTACACCTCGGGCGCGACCGTCTACGAGCTGGGTGATCAGTTCGGCATCGAACGCCGCACCGTGTCCGCGATCCTGCATCGCCACGAAGTCCCCATGCGCCGCCGCGGCCTGTCCACAGAACAGATCGACGACGCCATCCGGCTCTACAACCAAGGCTGGTCACTGGCCCAAATCGCCGCACGCATGGACGTCGCCGCCGGGACCGTGCGCCAACGCCTGCACGAGCGCGGCGTCTCGATCCGCGACACCCACGGGCAGCCCAGGGCAGGTGCGGTCTGATGCGCACCAAGCCAGCCACCTCCCAGCCCACACCCGATCGATCACTACGCCTGCAGTGCGCCTGCACGCTGTTGGTGGCCGTGGGCGCGGCGTACGTCTCCTACCGGCACGGCCGCGAGTTCGCCCTACGGTTCGGCGCCGACGAAACCACCGCCGCCCTCTGGCCACTCCTCGTCGACGGCCTGTTGACGATGGCCACCATCGAACTCTGGAAGGCCAGCCACCGCCACCGCCCCACAGGCCAATGGAAAGCGTGGCTGTCATTCGCCCTCGGCATCGCGTTGTCGCTGTGCGCGAACATCGCCTCCGCACCCGAACTGAACGCCTTCTCCATCGCCGTGGCCGCCTGCCCACCACTCGCCCTGCTGCTCTCGGTCGAACTACTCAACCAAACACTCAAGCGGCGTCATGCGGAGACCACGGCTGGGGACGTTCATGAGTCGGCCGAGGCCGAAGAGGCCCAAACAACGCTGCCGGCCTCGGCAGACCCGGCCGGAGCCAGCCAGACGCTGGACGCTCCCGAAAAGGCCGAAAGGGTGCCAGCAATGCGCACGGTCATGAACAACATGCCTGGTCACAGCGCCAACAGCGCCGACGCCGACTCAGCGGAACCGTACAGCGAAGACAGTGATCCGCTGTGCAAAGAGGCATACCGTCTCGACGCCGAACACTGGAACCTCTACCAACGACCGATCTCCGCCGACACGCTCCGCCGACAACTCAGCATCGGCTCACGGCGAGCCCGTGCCCTAACCCGTCACATCCGCCAACACCGCCAACCCGGAACGATGCTGGCAGCAGTGGAGTAAGGCTCTGGCCTGGCCGGGTTACACCAAGCCTCCGGCAACTCCAGGGCAGCTCGGTCGAATGCCTGGGCCTGGGATGAGCCGAGGGCGCGAAACTCCATCGTGGCCCGCTGGTCTCACTGCCCGATCGATGCAGTACCCAGCGAGCTGGCGAACCAGTCGGCTGCCTTCGCGGCGGCGATGTTGGTGTCGCGCTGATCGGAGTACAGGCTCATGTGGCTGACTGAGGGCAGGATTTCCAGTCGCTTGTGCGGTGAGGCGATCTCGTTGAAGGCCGCGATCTCGCGGTCCCACATGGTGATGTTGTCGCCCTTGGCTACGATCATCATGACGCGTTTGTCGAGGATGCGCGGCAGGAAGGGCGAGACCGAGTAGTTCAGGAGCAGTTCGGTTGATTCCATCGTGCTCCAGTGCTCGTGCCGCTCGGCCTCGCCGGAATCCTTCAGCGTGTGGAAGACCTCGTGGATGCGCGGGAAGGGCCAGGTGGACAGCTCCGAGGCGGGCGTGGTGGAGCTCATTGGCAGCGTGGCTCCCGGAGCCCCGGCAGCCCGGCGGCGACGGTCTTGCACCAGGGCGCGCTCCAGTTCGGCGAAGGCCACTTCGCCGTGGACGCGGCGCATGTTGTCGTAGCCTTCGACGACCGGTACTACGGACACCGCCGCCTTGATCCGCGGATCGTTGGCGGCCAGGATCAGCACGTGCCCGCCGCTGTAGGAGATGCCGAAGACGCCCAGTTGATCCGCGTCGACGTCTGAGCGGTTTTCGGCGTAAGTGAGGGCGTTCTTGTAGTCCGAGATCTGTTGCCACGGATCGATGTGCTGGCGGCACCCGCTGGAGCTCTCCCCGAAGCCGCGGTAGTCGAAGCCGAGGAACTGCACCTGCTGCTCGGTGGCGATACGCGCCACGTGCGGTAGCACGATCTCCTTGACGTAGCACCATCCGCCGCCGCCCACGACGGTCGGCAAGGGGCCGGTCGCATCGTCCGGGCGGAACAGGGTTCCCACGAGGGTCTCGCCATCGCTGGGGAACACCACGCGCTCAATCATGATCATCTCCCTCCAATGCCCAGGACCGTTCACTGGGCACCGTGCGGCCGACGCTATGGGCCCCGCGGCACGGCGAATTGTCTCGATTCCGGAGCATCAGGAGACGGACGGGACACCTCCGGTTCTCGTGCGTTTGAGAGCAACAGGTGTCGCATTTCTGGGACACTCGCGGGCGCTACCTGCGGTTACCCTGAGGTCCTGGCGCGTCCACCGGGAGCAGCCTTGCCCCAAGTTCTGAGGGCGCGTCCGGCGATGCAGGAGGCGGGCAATGATCGGTCAACGGGAAATCGCCCTGGCTCGTGATGCGTTCCTGCAGGACGGAACCGAGTCACGGCTGGTCCGGCCGGCGACACTGCGCGCATGGCGGCGGTCGCGCGCTGCGGGTGCCGCGCACGAGGGCGCACCCCGAATCGCCTCGCTCGACAACATCGAGCGCGATGGTGCCGTGCGACGTGCCGCCGAGCCCGTGATCAGCGCGGTAATGCGCCAATTGGGCACCGCTGACTTCGCCATCATGGTCACCGACCGGGAGGCTCGGGTCCTGGGGCGGTGGACATCGGGACGCACCATGGATGCGCTCATGGACGAGATGAACGTTCTACCCGGGGCGCTCTTCGACGAATCGGCGATCGGGTCGACCGGTTTGGGAACCGTTCTCGAGGACCGCGGCACCGCCGTCGTAGACGGTACGGAGCACTACAACAGGTGTTTCGACAGGGTCATCGCAGTCGGCACGCCGATCGTCCACCCCGGCACCGGGTGCATTGAAGGGGCACTCGACCTCGTGTGCCCGACCGGAGCCTCACCCGAGATCATGACCGCGTTGATCGAACGCGCCGCCTGCGACGCAGGTGAGCGACTGCTCAGCGGCTACGCCGCTGACGACCGGGCGATGCTCGATGCTTTCCTGCGCAGCGAGCGCCGTGGGCCGAAGCGCCCCATCGCCGCGGTCAACGACCGCATGATCATGGCCAACCACCTGGCGGAACCACTGGTCGGAACCGGCCCGGTACAGGTGCTGTGGGAACGGGTTCAGGCTGCTCTGTCCTCTCACCGGCCATCAATTCGGCTGGCCCTCGACAACGGCGACACCCTCGATGTCGACGTGCGCCCGGTCGACCCCTCTGACAGCGCCGCCGGAGCCGTGCTGCACCTGCCCACCGCACCGTCGCCCACCCGCTCCCGTGCCCCCAGTCGGGACGCCGCATCAGCCCTGGCCGCCAGGGTCTCCGGCGAACTTCCGGGGCGCAGCCAACCATGGCAGACCGCCGTCGCGCTGGCCTCACGAGCGATCTTGACCCGAGGGCACGTGCTCCTGTGCGGCCCGGTCGGTGTGGGCAAGACCGCGCTGGCCCGCGCACTGCTGCGCAACATCCCGACTCCGGCTTCTGCCGGCGCCGACGTGCCGGTCGACGATGTGATCGACGACCTGCACAGGTGGACCTCGTCGGAGCTGACCGACCTGCGACGCCGGTGGAGATCCGATTCACCACGGCTGGTAGTCGCTACTGCCACATCTCACCACGCCCACGATCTGTCTGACGAGCTGCTGGCGATGTTCGACCACGTCATCGAACTCCCCGACCTGTCCCGCAGGCTGGAGGACATCCCCGACGTCGCAGCAGCCGTGGCCTCCGGGGTCGATCCCGAGGCGACGCTCGCGTCGGACGCCGTGCGCGATCTGGCCCGCAGGCAATGGCGGGGTAACGTCGCACAGCTCACCCGCACCCTGCACGCCGCCATCGAGCAGGCGCCCGCGCACCGGGTCCGTGCGGCGGACCTGCCTCCGGCCACGGAGGTGCCGCGCTTAGCTCGCCGGCTGACATATTTGGAGAGCGTGGAGCGGGAGGCAATCGCGGCGGTGCTCTCCGCCGTCGACGGCAACAGGACCAAGGCCGCACAGACACTGGGCATCTCGCGCGCGACGCTCTACCGCAAGCTCGAAGCGCTGAGCCTCGATTGAGGAGTACCAGCTCGTACTGACACCGAACCGCCTGCAGCGGGCGGAAACTCCCTAATGGAACGACATCGTTCTGGTGCTTACGCTCCAGCACATCAACGACACAACCCCACGACCCGAGGAAATAGATGGTGAACACGCCGATCACGATCCGGACGGTGATCAACGGCCGCGAGATCGCCCGTGACGACGTCCTTGCCTGGGAGGCTCAGCGCCTACCCAAGGCTGCCGCGAAGATCGGTCTACCGGCGCCCTCCGGCGACCTTGCGCGGCAACGTCTCGCCTTCGCCGACAGCAAGCTCGCGCTGAGTCCCGAGCAGATCCGGCGGCGCTTGTCCCGGGACATCCGGCTCTCCAGCGCAGGTTCGCGGGCTATGACACGTCTGTCGCGCGGTCGGCGCGCGATGAGCATCTGCGAACTGCACGTCACCGGCGGTAGCGCCGCTGAGTTCGTGCGGTGGTTCGACGACACCGCGCGCGAGGACTACACGCGCAGCATGATCGCCGCCAACCCCGACCACTTCCTCATCCAGACCGATCCCCACGGTAGGCAGGAGGTCATCGAGACCACGGGCGGAAACCTCCTCACCAGCCGGTTCCTCATCGACTACGAGGACACCTCCACGTTGGTCACGCCGCGCAACCCGGATTTCACAATCGAAGCTGCCGGGGTCGCGTTCATCGAATCGGGCCCGGTCATCGGCGGGGTGCGCCACGAGTTCCGGGATCAAGCGGGCGGATTCTACGCCCGGCTGTGCGTGGAGTTTCCCCGCGTGATCCCGTCGCACTTGACGGCCCAGCACCGCTGGCACCTGGCCTGCGAGTTCTCCAACTGGGTCGTGTTCGCCTTCGACGGCCTCAACTGACCTGTAGGAAAGGTCCGCACTGGTGCTCGGGTGATCCCCAGTGCGGACCTCTTTCCGGATGACAGCTGGCCTCTCGCCTCATTCAGAAGTTGCGTGGCGAACGTTCGACTCAGCATCGCCGTAATCATGGGGCGCCAGGGCTCGATCCACCACGTGCGTCCCGGTGCGCGGCAGCATCAGCGCCACAACCGCCGCAAGGGCGAAGAAACCGGCGCCCACCACGAGTCCGCCGCTGAAGCCGATTGCGCCCGCCAGTCCGGCGAGGCCGAAGGGGGCAAAGGCGGACACACCGCGACCGACGTTGAAGCAGAAGCCAGCGCCGGTGGCACGAGCCCGGGTCGGGAACAGCTCCCCGAGATAGGACCCGAACAGGCCGAAGAACGCCGTGAAAGCACCGAAGAGCGGACCGAGCCACAGCAAGCTGGTCTGGTCGGTCGTGATGGCGTAGATGGGCATGGTCAGCGCCACACCACACAGCGTCAGGATGATCGTCCTGCGACGGCCGATGTGATCGGCGAGCAGTCCGAATCCGTTGTATCCCAGGAACATTCCGAGGTTCAGAATCGTCATGAACAGCCCCACCGAGCTGGCGGGCAAGCCGCGTTCGGTGGTGAGGTACGTCGGCAGCCAGGTCGTCGCCCCCCAGTAGCCCGTCAGTGCCAGAGCTGCCATGAGGGTGCCCAGCAGGGTCGTGCGGCGCAGCGATCCGATGAGAACGTCGCGCACCGAGACCGAGTCAGCCGCGTGGTCAGCCTTGTGCGCAGCCCAGCTGGCCGACTCCGGGAACAGTGCGAGGACGATGCCGACAGGAACGACCACGGCTGCACCGGCGACCAGGAACATCAGCCGCCAGTCCGGCAGGAACTCGGCGGAGATGACGGCAGCGAGTGCGCCGCCGGCCGGGAAGGCGCTGATCACGAACGCCGCGGCACGGCCGCGGCTGCGGCTCGGCCACGTTTCGACCACGTAGGCCGACACCACGCTCCACACCGCACCGAGCCCGATTCCGGCGAAGAACCGCAGGATCAGGAAGACCGTGAAATTCGGAACGACCACGAGCGAGGCGGTGAATACTCCGAAGGTGAGTAGCGAGGCGAGCAGCGCCTTCTTCCGTCCAAAGTTGTCAGCCATGTAACCGCCCGCGACGCTACTGACCCCGATGCCCACCAGTGTGGCCGTCGCGAGCAGACCTGCCTGAGTCACTGACAGACCCATGTCCTCCCGGATCTCGGGGAGAGCCAGGGACAGCAGGACGATTTCCAGTGCGTCGAACAGGTAAGCGAGGAAGCACCCCCCGAGCACGATCCACCGAGTACGTCGCATCTTTGCACCTCCGCGTTGAGCTGCCTGCGAGGACCGGCAGCCCCTGATGTGCTTGTCGTGTGAGCGGGTTCTCCCGGCAAGGAGAAACCGGAGGGCGAACCCGGCGGCGTCTGTCCGCGCGAGCTCGACGTGGCCGACGCAGGGGGCGGCATCGCTCAGAAGTTGCCGACCTCCTGGCCGATGTCCTGTCCGGACTGCTGCCCGTTGCGCAGGCGCAAGGCGACCAGCACCTGGGCCATGTCCGCCTCGCCGAGCCCGGCTGCGGTCGCGTCATCGAGCACCGTGCAGGCGACCCCGATACCGGGCAGGTCGAGATGCCGGCCGCGTGCCAGCTCGAGAGCCAGCCGCAGATCCTTGCGGATCAGTGACACCGGGGCAGCGACCCCAGCGGTCTCGGGCGCGAGGTAGGCCTCTTCCTTGTAGCCGACGTAGGGAGCGCCGGCCGCACTATTGCGCAGCACCTCGTAGAACACCTTGGGATCGAGGTCGCCTGCTTCGGCGATGAGCAATCCTTCCGCAATCCCCTGGCTGAGTGCAGCAAGCACCGCATTGACTGCCAGCTTCGCCGCCGCCCCCGATCCGATCGAACCAGTGTGGAACTGTGCCGCGGTCATCGCGGCTAGCACTGGGAGAATCCGGTCAAACTGCTCCCGAGGGCCGCCGACCATCGTGGTGATCGCTGCGGTTTCAGCCATGGACACACTCCCGGACACCGGTGCATCGATGATGTCCACCTCGGTGGCGTCGGCCAGCTCGCGCACCAGCTCGGGCCCGACGGTGCCCATCACCACGTGCAGATGTTCCCGTCCGGCGTTCGCCAATCCCTTCACGACCAGATCGCGGGTCGTGGGTTCGTCTGGAAGCATGCTGACGCTCAATGGCGCCTCGGCGAGCTCTGCCACCGAACCTGCGGAGGTGACGCCGTCCGGCGCCTCGTCCACAAACGGGTCGTGGGCGAGCACGGAGTGCCCAGCACGCGCCAGGTTGGTGGCCATCGGACGGCCCATCCGGCCCAAGCCGGCGAATCCGATCAGCACAGCATTCCTCCAGGGGGTTGGGTGTTTCATCAAGCTGAGGCGCCCGCTCGGGTCACACCGACGCGGTGTCAGCTCCCGGGCCGCGATTGGCGTGGTTGAGTTGGCGCTGACGCAGACCGCCGTAAACGGCGCAGGCGATGAGGATCAGCGGCATGGCATTGATCCATGCGGAGTCGCTTTCGGTCACCTCGGCGTAGTAGACGATGATCAAAGCTCCGGCCGTGAGGAGTCCGAGCGTGGCCAGGGCGGGAGCGATGCGCGTTGCGTAAAGCGAACCGGTGACTCTGCCGCGCAGGGACGCTGCGACCACGCTGATCGAGCAGGTCGCCATTTTCACGATCATCGACAGGGAGTTGTAACCGGCGATCGCCGGCAACAGCCCGAGCATGGGATCCGCGCCGGTCGCCACGAACGGCGCGAGGAACGCCACGGTGAACAGTAGCTGAGTGATCACGGCGATGTGCGGCGTCTTTCGCCGGGGATGCGTGCGGCCGAGCCCAGCGTGCAACAGGCCAGCCCGCGCCGACGAGAACATGTAGCGCGTAGCGAGGTTGTGGAAGGCAATGGCCGCACCGATGATGCTGACGGCGATCACCATGTTCAACACCGTGCCGGCCCACTCGCCGAGGTAGGCGCCGAAGAGAGTCGGGATCAGAGCACCGGGGTCGGACTGCGCCACCGCCCCAGGGTCACCATCGGCTGCCGCGACCACCGCCCACGTACCGGCGATGAACACCGCCGAGAGCAGAAACAGGGTGAGGTAGGTAGCCCTGGGAACGGCGCGGTGGGGATCCCGCATCTCCTCGCCATACGCGGCTGCAGTCTCGAAACTGGCCAGGGACAGCAGAACGAACACGATCGACAACCCGAACGCCCCACCGGTCAGACCCGCAGGCGAGAACACGTCCAGCCGGAAACCCGTTGGGTTGTTCACGAGTACGGCGACCACAAAGGCGCCCAGCAGGATGACCTGAAGGCCGCAGATCAGACTGGTCACCCTGCTCGCCATGCCCACCCCGAGGTAACCGAGGGTTCCGATCAGTAGGAGCACGAGCAGCGAGTAGATCCACCAGTGGAGATCCAGGCCGAGAGGCTCGAAGGCGTTGTCCAAAAAGTAGCCGGAGATACCGGCGAAGGCGACAACGGCCAGGTTGTACCCGATAGTTGCGATGACGGCGATGCCCGATCCGGCTGTGGCTCCGAGGCCGTGTGCGACGTAGGCGGAGTAAGCGCCCGAGTCGACGACATAGCGACCGAGCACCACGTAACCGGCCGTGAAGAACAGAAGGACCGCCATGATGATCACGATCACGAACACGGTGGCGGGACCGACGCCGAGGACAAGGCTCATCGCAAGGTTGGAACCGAGTGTGGTCAGCGGCGAGATCGCGGCGATGGCCATGATCACCCCACCGACCACACCAATGGCACCTTTCTTGAGGGTTCTTGACGGCGAGCCATCAGTCCCGGACCTCTCCGGTGTATCAACGTTTTTCGTCATCGCAAACTTCCTTGGTTGCGGATAATTGAGGCGTGCTGATCTGCGAAGAACTTCCCAGTACGCGTTGCCTGAGGCGCGCAGCACTGACATCGCAATTAAAGTGAACTGTCACGAGTGAGAACGTCGTACTTTCGTTTCTCACACTACGTTTGATTCGCCACCGGCCGGTGTCTCGATCGCGGGACGATTTTCAGTTTCCCTCCCCTGGCAGCAGTAGCTGTTCTCGTGTTTCGGTTACGATAGTGTTGTCGGCACGGGTTCGTCGGTACACCGGTGCCTGCTGTTCATGCGAGCGGTCGCGTACAGAAGACGTCTGCCATCCAGTCGGCCATGTAGTCAGTGGCCAGCGACATGTTGCCGATCTGGCAGTGCTGCTCGCCGCCCTCCTCGGCGGTGAAGATACGCAGCTCACGGCGAGGGCTGTTAATGCAGCCGTCGTAGGTCGACACGGCCTGGTCGACGGAAATCTGCCGGTCCTGCTCGCCGTGAAGGATGAGGATCGGGACGGTGATGCGGTCAAGAATCCCTTCGAGAGTGAATCGGTCGGTTACCTTCAGGCATTCTTCGACCGTGTCCTTTCCGAGTACCCATTTGACGTGCTCGAAGACATGCGGGACCGATTTTTGAGAACCGATGCCGTCGACACGTTTGCGGAAGGTGTTTCGCCAATCATAGTTGGCGCCCCAGACTACGCAGCAGGCGAAGCGCGGGTCGTAGGCCGTCGCGCGTGGCGCGTGATGACCTCCGAGGCTGAGCGCGACCATGCCGATCCGATCGGAGTCGACTTCCTCACGGGTGTGCAGGAAGTCGAGACACGCTCCCGCGGGCACCTCGGCCTCGGCGAAGTTGTGCAGGTCGTACTTTCGCAACGCCTCACCGACGCCAGGGTTGTCGACGAACAGCGTGGAGATCCCCCGCCGCGCGAGCGCTTCACCGAACCCGGTCAGGAACAGAAACTCCTTGGTGCCATCGAGACCGTTGAAGTGCACCACGCAGGGCGCGGGCTTCTCGCTGTGGGAGCGCACCATTAGCGCGGGCAGGACTGAGTCCTGGTACGCAACATCAACTCGTTCGCAGTTGACCTGGCCGAGTTCGATGTACCGGGCAAAGCATTCGAGGACGCGGTCGTAGGCTGCGGCGCGCGGCGGGTAGTCGTGCTCAGGCATCCGCTCGCCGGTGAGGTACATGATGGTGGCGCGTCGGTACTTCTCCGCAGAGCTCAAGTGATGACCTGCTGCCACGTCGCGTTCAGCTGCCTCGCGCAACGTGTCGCCTGCGCCGACCCAGGCATGGAAGAAGGCCCGCGAGTCATCCGTCCCGGGTGGTGGGCCTCCGTCGCGCAGCCTCCGGCATGCGCGGTCGATCTCGTCCATGTTGGCGCCCATGTCCAGCGCCATGGACAGCGCTAGGTTGGCCGGGTACTCGGTGAAATATTCCAGCATCGCTCGCCTTTCTCCCAATGTGTGCTCGGCGGTTCGTCGGCAAACCGGCGTGAACCTGAGGTCAGGTTTGCGGCGCGTCGTCCAGGCCGGGGTCGATGAGTACCTTGCCCTCGACCTGGCCGTCGGCGAGGCGATCGAGGGCCTTGCCCAGCTGGTCGAGTCCGACCGGTGCCTCGGCGAGTTCGTCCCCGAGCGTGCCGTTGGAGAGGATCTCCAGCGCGGCGGGCAGATCGGCATCGCAGACGTGCGCGAGTGTCGAGTCGAGGGTGATCTCGCGGAAGACCATCGAGTGGACGTCCAGCGCCGGCTTGTCCTGCGGGATGCCGACAGCGAGCACCCGCCCACCGTCGTTCACGAGCTGCAGCGCCACCGCCAGCTGTCCCGGCGCGCCGCTGGCTTCGATCACGACGTCGGGTTTGCTGCCGGCGAGAGCCTCCACTGCCTCGGCGGCGAGAGTGTCCGAGGGCGCCAGCGTTCGGTCAGCGCCCAGTCGCACCGCCCGACCGAGCCGCTTACCGGGGAAGTCGACGACGATGACGTTGAGCTTTCGGAGGTGCTTGAGTCCGGCCAGGACAAACGAACCGATCGCACCGGCACCGATGACCACGACGTTATCACCGTCGCGGGCGCCGGACCGGCGGGCGGCGTGGATGCCCACCGCTAACGGCTGTGCGAGCCCGGCGTGGTCGATGGACATCCCCTCAGGAAGCACGCGCAACGTCTTGGACTCGACGGCGACGAACTCAGCCATGCCACCATGGACGTTGAGCCCGAGTGTCGTGTAGCTCGCGCACTGGTTGGTGCGCCCCTCTCGGCACCGTCGGCATTCTCCGCACCAGACACCAGCACCACTGGCGACGAGATCACCCACGGCGAAACCCGATCGCGGATCGGTCTCGACAATCTCACCAACGAACTCGTGCCCAGGGATCAACGGTCCCAGATGCCCGCTGTTGGGATGCTGGCGCTCGATGGGAAAGACCTTCGGACCCGCCACCCACTCCACAGCGTCAGTACCGCAAACCCCCGAACGCAACACCCGAACCAAGACATCGCCCGGGCCCCGGGTGGGGACTGGCGCCTCCTCGATGCGGATGTCACGAGCCCCGTAGTAGACGGCGGCCCTCATCGTTCGTGTCATGGGGATGATCTCCTCGGCGAGGCTGTAGTCCGCGTCACAGTCGATAGATAGAGTACAGTATCACTTCACATGTTCAGTGAACAGTATTGTTTGCCCGACGGCGTGCGCCGCGCCAACACAACTGCCAGCAGACCGTTGCTCAGCCACGAAAGATGCGACAATTGGTGACGGGCACAATGTGCAGTAGGAGCAGACAACAGCCTCCACAGGGGCGTTACCAACGCGGCAGGAGAAGACGGCCGGCACATGAGCGACTCGACGATCGCAGTGAACACCGATGCCACCCCCGAGCCGGGCCCCGCACCGGGTGCCGCAGCACCGGGACAGAGCAGCGTCCGGAGCAAGAACGCTCAGGTGGGCGTGCGGCTTCGTGCGGCACGCCAAGCAGCGAAGATCTCGCTCCGGGAGATGGCCCGCCGAGTCGACCTCTCCCCAAGCTTCGTCTCACAGGTGGAGCTCGGCCGCACCGCGCCGTCGGTGGGCACGCTGTACGCGATAGTCACCGAGCTGGGACTGTCACTCGACGATTTGATGGCCGAGGACGGCACGTCCGCTGGCATCGGTGGTGCTGCCGAGGCCGACTGGGACATCGACATCCATGCGACCAAGTCCAGTACGGAGTCGCAGGTCGTTGCACTCCCCGAAGTCGGCACACTGCCGGGACTGCAACGAGCCAACCAACGGCCCGAGCTGCACCTCAACGGGGTCCGGTGGGAACGCCTGACACCGGAGGACGACCCGCATGTCGAATTCCTCCGGGTGACCTACCCGCCGGGAACCGAATCATGCCCACCGGACAACCTCATGAACCACGGCGGCAAGGAATACCTCCACATCCTCACCGGCCGCCTGGAGGTCCAGGTGGCCTTCGCACGCCAGGTGCTCTCGCCTGGCGACAGCTTGAACTTCGACTCGTCGACCCCCCACCGACTCAGCAACCCGTACAACGAGACCTGCCTCGCGGTCTGGTTCGTCGTGGGCCGCCAGTCCTAACAGACACCGGCCGAGCCGGGTGGTTCACCACAGGTCCACGCAGGTGATGCCCACGCCGTCCGCGGGGCGGCCACGTCGTTTGAACCCAGGCGGACGTCATCCGTATCCACCCCAGTGCGCTGACCCGGTGTTCAAGTCAAGTACCCCGTACGCGGACAGTCGGAGCCGCGCGGGCTTCTGTGTGTGCCTACCCTTCGATATTGTCCAGTATTAGTTGACACCCAAGGGTGGTGTGTTTACCGTCGGGTCGTCACCGGCAAGCGCAAGGAGACCGACCCAGATGACACAGCACAACCGTCCGAACGATGTCACCGGTATGCAGGCGGAGATCCTCAAGCTGGAGGCCAAGCGGTATCAGGCCGTCGTCGACGGTGAGTTCGACGTGTTCCGCAGCTTGTGCCATCCGGACCTGGTTTACACGCACTCCGACGGCAGCCGGGACTCGGTCGACTCCTACCTCGACAAATGCCGGAGCGGCTTTTACGTCTACCACCAGGTCGATCACCCGGTCGATGAGGTCTTGCTGGCCGGCGACACGGCGGTCGTGGTCGGGCAGATGAACGCCAGCATCACCGCAGGCGGCAAGCGGAAGCAACTGGTCAACAACTCAATCGCCGTGTGGGTCAAGGACAACGGCACCTGGCTGTTGCTTGCCTACCAACCGACGCCATGCCTGGCGGGCAGCTGACCTCGGCCACCACTTCCATCTCGCGAGGACACCGTGCTCGAATTCGACCATGACACGCTCGGCCAACGGGTTCGCTTTGCGTCGGGCAAGGCCGCTGAGAACCTGCACTCCGAGGTCACCCGGTTCGGCGCCTCCGCCGTGATGGTGATCGCGGCGGAAGCCGAGCGGGACATCGCAACCAAGGTCTGTCGCGGCCTCGACCCAGCGCTGGTCTACACCGACGTCGCTCCGCACGTACCAGTCGAGAAAGCCGAAGAAGCGCGCGCAGCCGCCACCGAGCACCGCATCGATCTACTCGTGTGCATCGGTGGTGGCTCCACGACCGGACTCGCCAAAGCCATCGCACTCACCAGCGGCCTGCCGATCATCGCCGTCCCCACCACCTACGCCGGTTCCGAGGCCACCAACGTGTGGGGCCTGACCGAGGCGGCACGCAAGACGACCGGCGTCGATACCCGGGTTCTACCGACCACGGTGATCTACGACGCAGAACTCCTGGTAACGCTGCCGGCGGAGTTGAGCGTCGCCTCCGGACTGAACGCACTCGCACACAGCATCGACTCGATGTGGGCGCCTCGCACCGACCCGATCAACCAGGCGTTCGCCGTCGAAGCGATCCGCGCACTTAAGGGAGGACTGCAGGTGATCAAGGCAGATCCACGCGACTCGCGCGGACATGAGCGGTGCCTGTACGGCGCATACCTGTCGGCCGTCGCCTTCACCTCCGCAGGATCCGGTTTACACCACAAGATCTGCCACGTTCTGGGCGGCACCTACAACCTTCCGCACGCACAGACCCATGCTGTCCTCTTGCCCCATGTCCTCGCCTACAACGCACCAGCCGCTCCCGAAGCGGCGGAGCGGATCGCTTCCGCATTCGGCACCACCAGCGCAGTCGATGGACTCACGGCCCTGGGCCGAATCCTCGACGCACCAACGGCTTTGCGGAACTACGGCCTTCGTGAGTCCGACCTGGACGAGGCCGCCGACCTGACCACGCCTGTTGCTCCCCCGTCGAATCCACGCCCCGTGACGAAGGAATCCCTGGCAAATCTCCTGCACAACGCCTGGGCAGGAGTCCCGCCTACGTCGAAGGAAAACTGACCATGAGCACCGATCAGGCCGCGATCAACGACGTGCAGGCCACGCGCGAACGCGAGCTCACCGACCGCGTGCTCGCCAGCTTCGCCGGCACCGACGACGAACGGCTGCGCTACCTGCTGTGCTCGCTGACCGAGCACCTGCACGCATTCATCCGCGAGGTCCACCTCACCGAGACCGAGTGGAACAAAGCGATCGAGTTCCTCACCGCCGTCGGACACATCACCGACGACAAGCGGCAAGAGTTCATCCTGCTCTCCGACGTGCTCGGCGCCTCGATGCAAACGGTCACCGTCAACAACGAAGCTGTCGCAGGGGAAACCGAAGCCACAGTGTTCGGGCCGTTCTTCGTCGACGACGCGCCGGCGATCGAGCAAGGCGGGGACATCTCCGGCGGCGCATCGGGACAGCCATGCTGGGTCGAAGGTCGTGTCACCGACACCGATGGCAAGCCGATCCCAGGAGCCCGAATCGAGGTCTGGGAAGCCGACGACGACGGCTACTACGACGTCCAGTACTCCGACGATCGAGTCGCCGGACGTGGCCACCTCTACTCGGACGACAACGGGAACTACCGGTTCTGGGCCCTCACCCCGACCCCATACCCGATTCCCCACGACGGCCCCGTCGGCAAGCTACTCGAAGCGACCGGCCGCACCCCGATGCGGGCCTCGCACCTGCACTTCATGGTGACCGCAGAAGGCAAACGCACCTTGATCACCCACATCTTCGTCCGCGGAGACGACCGTCTGGACCAGGACGCGGTCTTCGGCGTCAAGGACTCCCTTATCAAGGACTTCACCGAGCAATCCGCCGGAACCCCAACACCCGACGGCCGCGATCTCGGCAACCGCACCTGGACTCGCACCCGCTTCGACATCGTCCTGGTCAACGCGTGAAACCAGGTCGGTAATCACACGGCTCCGGCCGGTCACGCAACCCACATCCAACGAGCGGAGGTGTCATGCTGACGGACGCAACTTCCTGACCGCTGGGGCATTCGCAACAGGTACAGGACTTGCCCCATTCAGCTATGGACAAGCCTCCGCGGCAACCTCACCCGAGATCACGATCTACATCGCAGGCAAGGAAGTCAACCGGGAAGCAGTGCTGCAGTTGGAAGCGCGCCGCCTCAAGGTCGCGGCCAACCGGCTCAGCGGCGACCCGCCTGCCGCGCTCCTGGGCGAGCCGGACTCCCTCATTCTCCGACCGTCCCCGAGCACCACGGATGTGGCACGAGAACGCGAACGGCTCGCCGAGGTCAAACTGCGCATCGGCGAAGACGCGATCCGCGATCTCATAGCGGCCGACGTTGCCCTCACCGAACCCGCGAGCAAAGCAGCGGCAGCCGCGCCGGCGAGTGGTCGATCAGCAGCGCAGTCCTGACCAGCACGCTCGGAACGGCCTACGGATTCGTCGAGTGGTGCAACGCCAGATGTGACCAGAACGATCAGCGCGCGATGTTGGTCGCCGGCCCCGACCACTACCTCATCCAGTCGCCTCGCCCCGGGATCCAAGAAGTCATCGAAGTCACCGGCGGTGCCGTCATGGCAGCCCGATTCATCATCGACTACGCCGACACCGCAGACATCCGATCAGCCAGGACCCTGATTACCCGTTCGAGGCATCCGGCTGGGCCCGCACTCGGCGGTAATCACATCGGCGCCGTGCGCCACCAATTCCGCGACGACCCGGCAGGCGGATTCAGCGCGAAACTCGCGGTCGCATTCCCCGCCCAATGCCCCCGTGGATGTTCAGCGAACACAGCTGGCCCCTCGCCTGCGAGTTCTCCAATTGGGTGTCCGCCTACGTGAACGTCGACGGATCCCTGAGTCGCCAGTCCCTGCATGGAGAGGCTGAGACAACGTCGAAGCCAGTCACATCTTGTACTTCGGCTTCCCGAACGGTCATAAACAGGAGGGCTTGCGGGAATCGAACCCGAACACCAGCCCTCTGACCAGCTGATTCACACCTGCACGAAACACAGATCCGTATGCCGACAAGAAGCCCCTGGATCCTTGGTTTCCGCAGGTCAAACCGTGCACAGGGGCTTCCTGAAATGCCCTTGCTGTGGACCTAACGCTAAAGCATACGAACCACCACGACCTACTGGTCGAAGGTCCAGAAATCCAGGTCAACCCCGTCGACGGGCTCGCTCAGCAGCTCGATGGCGACCAGGTCCAGGAGCTGATCGAGGGCTACACGTCGGGGGCGACCGTCTACGAGCTGGGTGATCAGTTCGGCATCGAACGCCGCACCGTGTCCGCGATCCTGCATCGCCACGATGTCCCGATGCGCCGCCGCGGGCTGTCCGCCGAGCAGATCGACGACGCGGTACGGCTCTACAACCAGGGGTGGTCACTGGCCCGGATCGGCAACCGCATGGACGTCGCCGCCGACACCGTGCGCCAACGCCTACACGAGCGCGGTGTCACGATGCGCGACACCCACGGGCAGCCGCGGGTGGGTGACGCCCGATGACCAGCACGCCATCCCCATCGAGTCCCGCCCCCGATCGATCACTGCGTCTGCAGTGCGCCTGCACGCTGCTGGTGGCCGTGGGCGCGGCGTACGTCTCCTACCGGCACGGCCGCGAGTTCGCCCTGCGGTTCGGCGCCGACCCCACGACCGCTGCCCTCTGGCCACTCCTCGTCGATGGCCTGTTGACCATGGCCACCATCGAACTCTGGAAGGCCAGCCACCGCCACCGCGCCACCGGGCAGTGGAAAGCGTGGCTGTCGTTCGCTCTCGGCATCGCGTTGTCGCTGTGCGCCAACATCGCCTCCGCCCCCGAGTTGAACGCCTTCTCCATCGCCGTAGCCGCCTGCCCACCACTGGCACTGCTGCTCTCGGTCGAACTGCTCAACCAGGCTCTCAAACGCCGCCGAGTGGAGATCATCTCCGAGAGCGATGAACCCGATACGGCGGAGCCGGCGGCGGCCGAGGTGCCAGCGACGCGCACGGTCGGAAACAAGATGCCTGGTCACACGCCCATAAACCCCGACTCGTCCGCTGATGAGAACGATGGTCTCGACGACCCTCTCCGGGAGGAGGCGTTCCGCCTGGATATGGAGCATCGAAACAAGTACCAGCGGCCGATCTCGGCCGAGAACCTTCGTCGGTGCCTCGGTATCGGCTCTCGCCGGGCGCGCAACCTGACCCGACACGTTCGGCAGCGGAATTACCACCTGGCGTCGACGCCGTCGGCAGCGTAGCCACGCAGTCCGAGCTGGTTGCCCCTAAGCACTGCGATCGAGTAATGGCCCCGCGCCGGTAAACCGGATTCGCGTCCAGCGAGTCTTGGCCACTGACTGCGTGCTGGCTGCGTGATCCGGTACTAATATCCGTGCGAAGCACCTCTACTGGGATCTCGGGTCTCGCGCAGGCGGCGCCTCCTTCGAGGTGGAGTTGCGCGGCTCGACCGCCAGGGTCTGTCTCATGGACGTCGACCACTACCAGGCATCTCTCGACGGCGACGAGTACGAGTTCTTCGGCGGCTTCTATGACGTCAGCCCCGTCATCCTGGAGGTGCCCTACGACGACCATTGGTATCTCGTCGTCGACAGCAACGACCAGCGGATCAAGGTCCAGGTCACTGAGATCTTCGACTGACCACACCCGCCACCAGGGACGCTCCTAGCCTTCGCGGATCGTTACCGGTTGCGTCGACGTTCAGTCGGAGGTTGACACGGAGCGCCCGCAGCCGTCCGCAAAGACCCACGACGTGGCGACGAGCGAGTCGGCAATCGTCGGCGGCCTGTGCTGAAACTCGGCCTTGAAGCCACCCAGGGATGCCCCCTGCGCCTGCCTACAGCGGCTCTGCCGGAGCGTCACCAAAGGCCGCGTCGTGTGGCCATGCACTGGCGATGTCCTGATCGGCCAGCTGCGGCAACTGAAGGGCAGCTCGGCGACGATTAACCTGGTTCGGCTTCTCCACGGGGTACAAGCGTTCCTCACCGTTGCGGATGAGCCATTGCGTCCCATGCAGTTGAGGGCGCTTCTCGCGAATACGAACCCGGTCGTCGAGGTATGCGAGGTCAGACGGATCTGCCTGCCCGATTTCCACCGCCTGCTCCAGCAGCGGTAACCATCGCTGCTGGAGGTATAGCGGCGCGTGTTGAGCAAGCAGCCACGCTGCATGAGCACCATCCTCACCGACCAACTCAGCTCGGGGCCAACCATGCTCCGCGACGATGCGAGCAAGCCAGGGAACGTTGTCCGCGTCGACCGCCTTGACCACGTCCCATTGCTCGGAAGTCGGCGGGTCGCCGAGACCGCGACGGGCTTCCTGGTCACGTCCCGCTCGTCGGAGTAGTTCGACACGAAGTTCCGACCAATGTCTTACGGATGTCATGCTCACTCCGGCTCATGATCGCGAGGGGCAACAGTGGCGGGTTGAGTAAGGCCGTCGTTGTTGCTTGCACTACGCAGGGTGGTCACTACCTGCGCTGAGTCAGGTTCTCATGTCGGCGACCAGCGTGCCGACGGCCGATCATCGACCCGCTTTTCGCCACCTCCTCGGTAGGCGTCACTCGATCGGGGGTGCGTCGTCGGCACCCCGGAATTGTCAGGGCTTTGGTGCATAGTTACCCAGGCAGCGCCGAGGGCACGATGTGGCTCGGTGAGGTTGGGGTAGGGCAACATCGAGAGATTGGATGCACAGTCTGGTGAGCACGGTCCCGAGTCAGGACAACAACAGGCAGTCAGGCGACCTAGCCGATAGTCAGCTCGATGCGGAAACCAATTCGGGCGACGATAATCCGAGGTCGCGGCCGTGTCATCATCTCCGGGCCAGCACTAGCCGCGGAACGGTCGTGAGCTGACCATGGCAAGGCTATTCGATCGCGTGCTGGCGTACGGCCCACGCGTCAGCTTGTATGACCTCCAGGAAGCGCATCTTCACGTTCTGGACCGTAACGAAGACGGAACAGCGGCGCGCAAGCACGCCGAACGGTTGCAGGACCCCGAGACCATTCGGTCTGCCAAAGCTATCCGGCCGCCCGGCGGTGGCTTGAAGGTTGACGAATGGAAGCAGGCGACTGTGGTCAGCGCGGACAACGTCGTCCGTTACCTTGCCGAATTTCAGATCGGTGAGGACGACCTGAACGCGATGCTGGCCAACATTGCGGTTGTCCCCGCCTATGAGCACATGTTTGTGGAAGCGCGTTGTATCGGGCCGGGGATGCTGGCTGGGGCATCGGCTTTCGGCTGGTCTGTGAAGCGCGAGAACGACGCCAACGGCGGCTGGCTGATGACGGCGGAGCTTGTTCTCGAATGGCGCAAAGGGAATCCGATTGGGCCGATCGCCATGTTGCACTGGCGCCTTGACGAGCGCGGCCGATGCGTAGCTGACGAGACCAGCAAGCCACTCACACAAGCACAGTTCCCGGAGTCCCCGGACCTTCCGGGCGCGCTTGGTAATCTCTGTGAATCGTTCCTTATGATGGCTGACGGAGCTACCGGCGTACTGCTCATGACGCTGGGGATGATGCACTGCAAGAATGTCCAGACCAGTGTGATGAAACCGGAAGTCAAGCAGTCCCAGCGACACCAACGCCGCCACGGAAACCCGCTGACGCGCTACCACGTTCTCGACGTTCGGCCAGTGACACGGGCGCTCGATACCGACGGCGACGCCAAGCGAGACGGTATTGGTGCTGCCCTCCACCGATGCCGCGGCCATTTCAAGACGTTCCGGCCGGATGCTCCCTTGTTCGGCAAGCTCACCGGGCAATACTGGTGGAACGCTCACCAGCGGGGTGATCGCCGCAACGGAGCAATCAAGGCGGCCTATCGTGTTCATCCGCCAACTGGTGACGGCGTCGGTGTGGTCTACGAAGGCCGGCTTGCTGAGCTGCTGCCCACGAGCGGTACCGCCGAGGAGATCAGCTCCGACCGGTCAGCACACGCAAAAGCTGCCCACGACGCGATTCAAGACCAGCTCGCCGCGGCGCTCGAACAAGCCGGCCTCACGCCATTACGGCCAGCACCGCACGAGCCCCAGTACGACCTCGCTTGGCAGCGCGGAAACGAGTTGTGGATCGCAGAGGTCAAGAGCACCACCGCGAGCAACGAGATACGTCAGGTGAGAGCCGCGATCGGTCAAGTGCTGCACTATCGCAGTGAACTCGGCACTGCCGACCGTGTGGTCCGTGCGGCAATTGCCACCGAGCATCCCGTGAACGACGCCACGCTTATCGAAGCGTGTCGTACCGCCAGCATTGTCCTCACCTCGCCGCCGGAGTTCGGCCACTTCATTCGCGCTCACTCTGACCGAGCGCAAGATTCGGCTTTCATCGACGAAACCAACTGAACCATCAGCACGTGATTGAGCCAGCGGAACGTGTGACCGGGTTCGCGGACCCAGCACTGGACTGGGATCGGTGCGCGCAGCGGCCGTACGCTCGCCGAATCAGACAGATGGCCTGACCTAGCGGGGATGCGGTGACAACGGTCGAATCAGTGCAGGCCGTGGGAGCCGGTCGGGGACACAGCAGTTGGCATGCGGTGTCTCGATCGTCGCCGGGGCGCCGGTTGAGCCCGGTGTTGGTAGCGCGAGGATCGCTCGCAAAGTCCAGAGTGCGTTGGAGTGGTACTGGTAGGTGACCTTTTCGGGGGCGAAGGGTTTGGAGCCTTGCGTGGTTGGGACGCGAAACGCGGTTGCGTCGTCCTCGGATCGCAGAATGAGGACGTCCGCGCAGGTGTCCCATTGGTGCACTGCGGCGACGAGCGTCGGGGCCGCAGGCTCACCCCAGCGGAAGAGGGTCCATTTCCGGCGGCGCAGCTCCGTCAGCAGGTCATCGAGTTGGAGTCGGCACATGACAGGACCTGGTTGATTGCTGGCGCTGGCTGGCTGGATAGATAGCGGTTTCGTTGAGCAGGTGGGCGTCGGCTGGTTCGAGGCTGATGTCTGCGGCGCGAAGGTTCTCATCGAGGTGGATCTCTGAGGCGGTTCCGGGGATGGGCAATACCACCGGGGAGAGCTGCAGTAGCCAGGCGAGAGCGATTTGCGTCTTGGTGGCGTTGTAGCGGCGCGCGAGTACGTCGAGTGCGGGGTGTCTAGCCAGTTGGCCGGCCCCAAGTGGGGCGTAAGGGACGAACGCTGTCTGGGTTTCCTCGCAATGGCGAATCAGGTCCTCGTCGGCTCGGCGGCCGAGGTGGTGCTTGTTTTGTACTGCGGCGACCGTAAACCACGCCGTTGCGTGTCGAAGCTGTTGTATGTCTACTTTCGACATTCCGAGATGTCGAACTTTTCCTTCTGCCTGCATGTCCGCGAGGACGCCGAGTTGGTCGTCGAGGGGTACGGCGGGGTCGATGCGGTGGAGGTAGTACAGGTCGATTCGCTCGACGGCGAGGCGGCGTAGGCTCATTTCGACGCATTGCCGAAGGTATTCGGGTCTGCCGACGGGAGCCCATTGGTTCGGTCCTTGTCGGGTCAGTCCGCCTTTGGTGGCGATCACGAGATCGTCCGGGTAGGGATGCAGCGCTTTGCGAATGAGGTGTTCGGCGGTGTCCGGTCCGTAGGCATCGGCGGTATCGATGTGGTTGACGCCGTGTTCGACGGCGTGCCGCAGTAGGCGCTTGGCGTGGTCGGGGTCGTCGGGGTGGTACCAGTGGCCGGGGCCGGTGAGCTGCATACTGCCGTAGCCGAGACGCCGCACGGGAAGGTCTCCGCCGAGGCGGAAGCCGTGTGGGGATGTTGGCTGGGTCATGATGCCGCCTGCGTGTCGGGGCGGGCATGCCGGTCGTTTCGTAGGGCGTCGATGCGGGTGTGGATCATGGTGGCGAGCGTGTCGGGTGGGTAGAGGCTGGTCTCCAGCCGCAGGACCGGGACACCGGTTGCGCTGAGGCTGTCAGCAGCGTCGATGTAGAGGGCAGTTTCGTCGGCGCTGATATCCGGGCTGTACTGGTAGCGGTTGTGTCGCCCGCGCTGTGCGAGGCGCTGGGTGATGACGGCGGGGTTAGCGGTGAGGATGACGGCGAGGTCCGGCGGGTCGGCGGAGGCATTGATGGCACGGAGAAAGTCGAGGTCGACCCCGTCGAGGCGCTGCATCACCAGGCCAGCGGCGACGTAGCGGTCGCTGACGACGATGTCGCCTGCGGCCAGGCGTGGCCGGATCTCGGTGTGCAGGCGTTCGTACCGATCCGCCGCGAACAAGCACGCCAGGGCGTGGCCGGAGGTATCGGTGTGCACGCGAGCGCGGGCGAGCGTGCCGATGTCGTGGTTGGTGGGTTCTGCGGTGAGATGGATGGGCAGGCCGACGCTGCGGAGACGGTTCCCGAGTGCCTGGACCGTGGTGGTCTTGCCGACACCGCAGGGGCCGTCGATGCAGACGAATATGCCGCGTGACTGGTGCATACATGACCTCGCAGGGAGAGGTGACGGGCTGCGGGGCGAGGTGGTTTCAGAACAGGCCGGGCTGGGCTTCGTGCGCGGTGTTCGCCTGGGGCAGGCCGCCCAACTGGGTCATTTCGCCGGCTTGCCGTGGGGTGCCGTCCTCGCGCGTGGCCAGAGCGGTGAGCAGGCGGGCGGTGACCAGAGCGTCGTAGGTTGCTCGATGCGGCTGCAGCTCCTCGGGCAGGTCGGTGGCCAGGTCCAGGTGCTCGACGAGGACACCGAGCTTGTGCGAGGACAGGTGCGGCAGCAGGGTGCGGGCCAGCCGCAACGTGTCGAGGACGGCGTGCGGTTGCCAGCCGGGCAACTTGCGTCGCAGGACGTCGAGGTCGACGCGCACGTTGTGACCGACCAGCACGACCTCGTCGGCGATGTAGCTGGTCACCGCGTCGCGTACGGCGTCAAAGGTAGGCAAAGCGGCGACCTGGTCATTGGTGATGCCGTGGACTTTGCGGGCCTGCCAGGTGATCGGGCTGGTGGGGCGCACGAGCCAGGAGGTTGGGTCGCCGATGCGTCCGCTCGTGATGGACACGACGGCCAGCTCGACCAGGTCCGGTGGGCGGGCGCCGTTTCCTTCCACATCGACGACGAGATAGCGCTGGGTGGTCCACGGGTTCGTGCTCACGTCGATGCCTTCGTCGAGTTGGTGCTCCAGCCAATGTCGGCGCGCCCGTGGCGCCGCGAATGGTGGGGATGCTGGTGGTCGTGGATCTGGAATCCGAGCGCGTGTTGCAGGAAGTAGCGGGGCTGTTCGTCAGCGAGCCCGGCAACGATGGCGGCTTGCTCGGAGATATCGACGACGCGGAGCCCCTGAGCTTCGGGCAGCTGGTCGGCGGTAGCTAGCAGGGTGTCCTCGTCCGGTATGTGATGGGCCTGGGCACACCGGCCAATCTGGTGAAGCGGGCAGATATCGCATAGCTCGCTTCGCAGACCGTAGTGCCCGTTGTAGTCGGGCAGGCCGTGGGCGAACGACACCGCGCAGGACGTTTTGCGGAACAACGGGCCTCCGTTGCGGTGGGCGAAGGTCTCCAGGATGCGTCGCTCCAGGTCCTCGGGGACGATCTTGCGTCGGGCGGTCTCATCGTATGGTTCTGGTAGGCCGTTGTCCCGGTAGTACTGGGCGATCTCGTCGCGGTAGAACAGTCCGGTGAACACGGTGGCGTGGGCGATTTGGCTCAGTTCGACGGCCTTGGCTAGGTGCTCCGGCGTGTCGTTGAGGCCCGGCACCAGCGGGCGCCAGTAGAGGACGGTTCGGTACGCGCCGGCCAGGCCCGCAGCAGTGCGCAGCGAGGTCTCGGCGACCTCGCTGGGGAACGGCTCCAGCCGGCGGTCGGTGATACCCGAGTAGGTGAACAACAGCGTGACCTTGAGGTTCGTGAGCCTGTTGAGGCGCACACAATCCTCCGTGGTGACCCGGTACCGAGTGATCACCAAGACCTGATTGGTGAGCCCGCCGCCATCGAGGTCATCGAGCACGGCGAACGTGTGCGGCTTGACCTTGGGGACGAACGGGTCGGTTGCCCGGTTGAACACCTGAATCGGGGTGACGTGCGGTTGGAAGTAGCGATGGTTTACCAGCCGTTGCACGGCCTCGGCATCCGACATCAAGGCTCGGGGCTGCCGCATGTCCCAGATGCCATAGGTGTGCCGGATGCAGTACGAGCAGTCGGCCGGGCATCCCTGGATGTGGTTCAGCGACAGGCCGGACTTCCGGTACTCGACGACCTCGCGGGCACGGGGTGGCAGTTGGGCGAGTTGATCGGCCGTGAGCAGAGGTACGGACGTTACGTACTCCGGTTTCACGGGCTCCTCCTATCGGGTGTCGGCAACAGGGCAGGACCCACCGAGCACCGTGACCAGCACGCACGACGAGCGGTGATCACATGGACGGTCCGTGCTCTTGGCCAGCCCCGTTCATGAGCCTGCTGCCCAGCGCCGTGATCGCCTAGGCCATCGACACGCCGGGTCACTGGTCACCCGTCTGTCCACTGGACATATCCTGGACAGGTGGTGTCCAGTCCTTCACTGTCCGCAAGCCAGGTCAAAGGCGACCTGAAGCGTCTGCGACAAGGACACGGTTTGGCGCGTCCGACGGCTGTGCTCGATGCGCTGTCCGATGCGGTCCGCGCGCACCTGACCTGCGGGGCACACACCGAACCAGGCTCACCCGACGAGGTCACCCTCCTGGTCTCGACGCTGCGCCAGGCCGTCGAACAGCTCGCCGAGGACGAGCGGCTGTACGTCGAGGTGGATCTCAACCTCGTGCCAGAGCACGGCTACGCCACACTCACCGAACGCCAGGAATCCCTCGCGCGACGGCAGAAATGCGCCGCGAAGACCGTGCGCCGGCATGCCGATCGCGCGCTCGACACGCTGGCCTACCTCCTGGTGGCCGCTGACCCGGCGCATCCAGCGCCCCGGCACCAGCGACACCCGGCCGAGCCCGGCACCCCAGACGGTGACTCGACTGCCGAAAATGCGAACGCGTTCCGGGAATTCTGGCGCTTGGCGGACGGATCACGCGTGGACATCGTGTGTTCGGAAATCCCCGACGATGAACGGCCCTATTACGCCTCACCAGCCGACCGCAACTACCTGCGCTACGCCAAGTTCGCCGACCTGGACAGCCTGATCTATTTGCGGACGCGATTTGCCCAGATCGCCCCCACTGTGACGATTCGAGACTTCGCTCCGTCGGAGTACTACAACACCCACGCCGACGCACTGGTTGTCGTCGGCGGACCACCGTGGAATGCGAAATACCGAGAATTCCTGCCTCAACTGCCGTTCTACTTCGAGCCGCATCCACTCGGCGAAGACGATCCCCTCGTTGTCGCCGCCCTGCCCGGCTTAATGCTTGGCCCGCGGTGGACACAGCGGCAGGAACTCCTCGAAGATCTCGCGGTGTTCACGCGCCTCACACTCGCCCAAGGCACCACGGTTTTCCTCCTCGGCGGGTGCTTGACCCTCGGAGTGCTGGGTGCGGCACATTGCTTCCTCGAAGGACAGCGGGGTGCCCGAAGCATCAGCTACGTTGGCGAGCAGGTCGGCGAGGATGACTTCGTGCTCGTCACCGAGGCTCGCCGTATCGGCGGAATCACCGACGTCTCCGACCTGACCATGGTCAACCCGCTGATTCTCCTCGCTCGCCGCAACAACGAGCCCTTCACCACCGTCGTCGACAACACCGACCGCTACACGACGATGCCTACCGCACGATGATCTCCACGCGCGACGTCCGCACCTACGTCATCAACCTGCCACGCCGTGCCGACCGTCGCGCCGAGATCACCCGGCGCTTGCCTCACGCTCTGCCGGTCGTCTTCACTTCGGACTGGGGCGCCCAATTCGACGGTCGAATCCTGTCGTTGGACGACCTCCACAACGCTGGACACAAGCTGTTCCCTTGGCCGATAGCATCCCAGAACCCGTGGTGGAGCCGACCGTTGAAGTACGGCGAGATCGGGTGCACCCTCGCCCACCACGCCTGCTGGCGACACGCGGCGACGACAGGCACGGAGCCGTACATCCTCATCCTGGAGGACGACGCCGTACTCGGACCCACGTTCCTCGACGACCTTCTCCAGGCGCTGGAGCGCCTGGCCGAGACCACAGCCTTCGACCTGCTCTACCTCGGCAGATATCCACTGGAACCAGACCGCGGCGCCGTGGCTCCGGGACTCGTCGTTCCTGGATACAGCCACTGCAGCTACGGCTATCTGCTCACCAGGCCGGCGCTCGATGTGTTGCTCGGTATGCACCTGGAGCACGCCATCGTCCCCGTCGACGAGTTCCTGCCATCGCTGTACATCGATCATCCCCGGGATGACCTCCGAGCGAGATTTCCCAGCCAGTTGACTGCTCTCGCTTGCGAGCCGCCCCTCGTGCATCAACGGCCCAAGGACGATGCTGGCAGCGACACGGAGGATTCCGCTTTCGTCACGCAGTGATCGGTGACGTTGTGCCACGTTCTCAGCGATGAGAGGTCCAGTACCGAATCAGATCCTGGAGACGTCCACCCGCCCACTGGTTGGCGGGCGTGTGCACATTGACGCCGGTGACGACGTGTTCCGGCGGGACATCCTTGGTCACGATCGCGCCTGCGGCGACATAACTACGCGGTCCGATCGTTACGCCACCCACGACCCGAGAGCCATAACCCACAACGGAATCCGGCTCAACCGTGGGTGAATCCTCGTCCACCTCCCACCATCCGCGGTGCGGCCGAGTGTACTCGTGCACCAGTTCACCCATCACCGTGCACCGATCTGCGATGACCGAGCCGTCACACACGAATCCGGCGACCCGTGCGTCCACACCAATGGTGACCCGGTCGCACACGTAGGCGCCGTAGACGATCCGGCTACAGTCGCCGATCGTGCTGTCATAGCCGACACGGACGCGATCTTCCAGAAAACAGTCCCGGCCAACCTGAACGCCTTCGTACAGCACGACGTGATTGGCCAGCAGACATTGTTGGCCAATCACCACCGGCTTTCCTGCGCTCTGGGTTTCTTGTTGCTGCTGTGCAGCACGAACGCGTGCCTCTTTGGGAAAACCGAGCGTGCAGTGTTCACCCACGACGCTGCTGCCATCGACGTAGACCGCCGCGTACAACGCAGCGATATTCACCGCGGGTCCACGGCATTCGTCGTCAGCCAATCGACCGTGGCCGTGATGGCCTCGTCTTCGCGCTCGCGTGTGTCAAACCCGTGGTCAGAACCGGAGACCGTGTAGAAATCGCAGTGTTCTCGGGCGGCGGCGCTCGACCGCGCAATGTCGTACGACACGGCACCATCTCGGTCCCCATGCACAACAAGCCCCGGAACGCCGCTAGCCACGAAGTGGTCGACGGGTCGATAATACCGGAACTCCTCGAACAACACGCGCCCCAACTCGAACTCCTCGTCCACCATGAGAAAGCCCTGTGTGTGCAACAACCGCTGCTGTTCCGGGCCGAAATTCTCCTTACCCCATGGCAGTTCAGGTTCGACAAACGTACGTCTCAGGTCGAGCACGGGATTCCACAGCACCAATCGACTCAGTCTGTCCTCAAGCCAGGGCAACGACAACGCTGTAGAAACGGCACCAAAACTCGACGCGACAAGCGATAGCGGCCCCGGGTACCTCGCGGTCATGAACTCAACAGCCGCCTGCAGGTCCAGCATCTCCCCCGCGATCGTGGCACCGCGCCGAGCCCCGCCCGAGTTTCCATGGCCACGAAACGAGAAACGCAAGACGGTGAAGCCGGCCTCCGCCAGACGATCAGCCAGCCGGACGAACATCCCGCCTTCGTCCATGTCTACGTTGATCCCGTGCGCCTGGATCACCAGACCGCGGTCGGGTCGGCCTTGCGGTGAGTGGACGACCGCCTCTAACGGCACACCATCGATTGACACCAACTCGGTCTGGTGCATCCGTCTGCTCCCTCGTGACGTCAACGCGCCACGCGATCCTACCGAGCAAGCCAGTTCAGTCACCGTCGTCCACTATCAGCGATGGCGCGGCAGCCAGCCAGGCGGATCGAGGTGCGCGGAACTGATCAACACTCACGTCGCGTAGTCGACCAGATCATGATGACTGGGGCCGATCCTGCGCGCAGGATCGGCCCCAGTGGTCGCGGTTCTGCCAGCGGCTCAGGCGGCAAGCACTTCGGCGCCAGGAAGATCGAATTCCGCATTGCGGACGCCTGCGACGAACGCGGACCACTCGCCAGGCGTGTACGACAAGATCGGACCCGAGGTATCGCGTGCGCAGATACTTGCTCCACCGTCGGCATCGATCATGATCTGGACCGCCGTGTTGGCGCCTGCCGGTGCCCGTCCAGCTACTTCGTCCAGCAACGTCGGCCAGTCACCAGCTGGGATGCTCAGAACCGGGCCGGCACCGCAGTCCTTGCTGTCGCGGAGGTGCACGAGGCCGGTGTCGATGAAGACCTCGACGCACTCGTTGCCGTTCGGGTTGCTGAAGGTGCTCTTGAACCAGACCCCGGCGGGGCGGTCGCGGCGGGTTGCGCTGGTCTCGTTGGAGGTCATCGCCGTCGTTGTCCTTCGTCTATTGCGTCGTCGAGGGGCTGGTGGCTAAAGGGTGCCAGCAAGATCGAGGAGGATGCGACGCGTCTCCTCGGGGCCGGACGCTGCGGCTTTCTGCTGCTCCCACAGGGCCAGGTACTGTCCCGTTCTCTTGCTGTCGTCCACGTAGGCGCCACCATCATGTTGTTCCAGGTAAACGATACTGACCGGCGGCTTCGTGTCGTAGCCGAAGATGCTGTAGTCGTGGCCTTGGCCCATGTAGTAGCCGGTGGAGAACGGGACGAGCTGTAGCTCGACATTCGGCCGGTCCAGGGTCTCGACCAGCCACAGGACCTGTTCCTTGACGATCTCCGCGCAGCCGACGGTGCGGCGGAGCGCGGCCTCGTCAAAGATGAACCAAAACTGCTGGTCGGTGTTGTCGAGCACCCGTTGCCGTGCCAGCCGGTCCGCGGTGTCCCGGTCGATTTGCTCGTGGCTGGGCGAAGGACGCCACGCGCGAAACAAGGTGCGCATGTACTGCTCGGTTTGCAGCAACCCCGGCACGACCATCGCCCGGTACGAGAAGATGCGCTGGCAACTTGGCTCCATGTCGACCAACAGCCGCATGTGCTGCCGGAACCGCGTGCTGAACGCGCCACGCTTGGTCCGGCGGTTGCCTTCGGCTTGCAAGTCCCGCGCGTAGGCACGATCTGTTTCGTTGGCCTCGTAGCGCTCCAGGAGCGCGTCCAGCTCCATTGGCCTGATACCGCTGCCGGACTCGATGTGCGCGATCTTCTGCTGGGTGCAGCGCAGGACCTCTGCCGCGTCGTCCTGCTTCAACCCGGCCTCGACGCGTTGCCGAGCGAGCTCGTTGCCCAACACGATCTTCATCACCGCTGGTGGGAGCTGTTGTTGGACCACGTGCACCTCCGTATGCCAACTGGCCTGATCACGCACGGTACAAGCCAATTCACCCATTTGTACGTGTACTCAACTTGAGTACACGAGTTACGGTCTACTCCAGCCTATCTTCGGAACCGCCAGGTCTGCGAGGTCAAGTCTATGAGTACACAAGTTACGAGCGTACTCGACGAGGACTTGGGCCATGGTGGCGCACCCCAGCGGTTTCCGTACCCAGCACCAATGCCACTGAGCTTTCCAGGTCCCTGCTATAAGCACGCTCGGCCGTATCGCCCCATCGGGGCCGACGGGCCGATCTGCCGGCGGTGGGCAGCGCGGCGTCGAGTCCCTTTCCCGCGGGTGACGACTCCGCGCGCTGCCCACCGCCTTGTTCCCGTGGCGTGGCTACGACCTCCCAAGCGTCCTGTCCGATCCGCTGTCGCCGCGGCGGCGCTCCCCGAACGGAGCGGTCAGGACTCCACCACGGCGGCCCCGCCGAGGTCCCGAACTCCAACGGGGTCGCCGTGGCATTCATAACCCCCGGTGGGCAGGCGTTGACCCCGACCGCCGCCTGCCCACCGGGTTCCACAGCCGCCTCGATGGCACGGGAGCTGCCATGAAGCGGCGCAACCGTGTGGACACCGTGCTCGCACTACTGGAACGCGCGGGCTGGTTGGCCTCGCCTGCCTGGATCGTGCCGTGTCGCGACGAGCGGGGCCGCAGGGCGCAGCTGCGGGTCGGTGTGTCTACAGATGGGGTCACGATCACCCCGTCCCAGCCGGGACACCACACGCTCACCCCAACCGAGGCTGGACAACTTCGAGCGGTCCTCCGTGACGCGGTAGTGACCCGCGCACCGCTGGTGCCTTCGGAACCGCCTGAACCCCGCCGTCCAGGCACACCTCCCGCCCAGGCGTTATCCGCGTCGAGCCACGGCGGCCACGGCGCGCGAACCCGCCTGTGCCTCCCCACCCCGAGCGAAGGATCGGAGTATCGCCATGGCAACCAAGATTCACCGCGACGGCCCGACGTCAACCCCGACAACGGATTCCGCCGAGCCGCTTGACCTCGCCGCTGGCGCAGAGTTCTTCCGCCGTCTGGGTTGGCCAGCCAGCCTGGACGCCCGTCAGGGGCGACTGGTGGTGTACACCGGCGACGTGCTCGACGCGCTTGTCCTACCGGCGCGATTGGCCAATGCGGTCGCTATAACGCTGAGCACGAGTCTGATGAACGGCCCAATCTGCACCGACAGCAACCACCGATGGTGGACATTCCTGACGGCGCCGTGTCACAGGGCCAATCTGGAGTTGCCCACCGAGTTGCGGAAAGCGCGGGTGCGCGCAGTTCCTCGCGGCGGGCACGTTGTCGTGCCGCACCCCGCGGACACCCGGCACTGGCCGCAACGCCCACGACAGAACCGGCCGCTACCACCCTGGTCTGCACTTATAGCACTCGCCCGCAAGGTTCTCCAAACACGGCATTAACCACACGCGCACATCTCATGCGCGAAATCGCCTTGCCTTCCAAGACAACGGAAGTAATGCCCACTCGTCAACAGCCACCGAAAGGTCCGCTCGTGCGTATACCCCTGGACGAAGTCACTGCTACCACGCCCTGCCCGGGTGTGCTCAGCCCTCGCACGAAGCACTACCCGCGAACAGTGTCCGGTCGGCCCGTCACGATGCCCTACCTCGCCAACGGGCCGCTGGGCCAGCACCAGATCGTCATGCCTTCACTGTGCTCCAGCGAGCACTTGCTCCCACCTCGCTCTGATGAGGCCGAGTCGACCGGGCACGTGTGTGGACAATGCCTCGATCAACGTGCGGCACACTGCAGCAAGAAACGCACGTCGCCTCACCTACGCGCGAGCGCCCAGGTAAACACGCCGGCTTGATCGACAGTCACGCCCCGATGGATGCCGGGTCGCTGTGGGACGCCACGAACTCCGCGACAGTACGGGAACTCCTCTCACCGGTTCCTCTATCTATCTCCACAGTGGACGGCATAGCGCGGAAATGATGGGTGCACCGACCGTGCCGTTCTTTGCCTTCGAGCGGGCGCTACTGGCCACCCCGACCGAAGAACTGCCGGCAGCCGTCGACGTTGAGTTTGACTGGCCAACGGTCGACATGGACGACCCCGAGGTGGAGGCAGAACGGCAGCGTGCCAGCGAGGTCGCTATCCATCGATCGCAACCGGAACAAGCGCCAACCAAACGATCAGCTCAGTGGCAACCGCCCATGACGGCAGACGAGTTGGCACATCTGCTCGAACTTATGCGCAAGAAGTGGAATATGTAAGGAGACTCGCCATGCGACACCTCAAGAGACCCGCGTCAGGAAGCCACTGCGGCCCGGATGCACCGTTACGTTTCATCCTCGGCTTGCTCATTGTGGTCACACTATTGATCATGACTACCTTCGCCCTCGACAGCCACGCTGCCGGCGCAACGCCGGTTCGGTCTCCCAGCATGCTGCAACCTGTTCCGGGCAAATCAGCAACTACTCACAGCCTGGCGCGGGCCTCTGATCGTTGCGACACGGCGCCACCGCCGAACACTTCACAGAGGATTCGGTTCGCGGTCTCGTCCAGTGAGGACTCCTGACGAATGCCGTGTTCTTCGGCGAAACCGAGCTGATCCGCAGCTCGATACCACTTCCGCATGTCGTCATGACCAAACTCATGGGACTGGGGCCGCGTTTCGTGACGACGCAGAGTCTCCTCCCACGAAAGGTCGAAGTAATAGAATACCGTGCGGCCCCGGTGATCACGGCGAAGACGGTTCAGCATGCCCGCGTATCGCTCCGCATGCATGATTCCTTCGCAGATCACGTTCCACCCGCGGTTCAACGCAAACCGCACTGTCTGGTCAATCAACGCGATGTTGTGCCCGCCGGGAACATCCTTTTCCTTCAACACAATGCGGCGAAGGTAGTCCTGCTCGACCACCGCCACACTGCGACCAAGATGCGCGCGCAACCGATGCGCAGTCGAGGACTTCCCTGAGCCCGAAGGGCCGCGAAGCACAACCAAGCGAGTGTCCTCCGTGCCCACAGGACTCCTCGACGACATCGAATCCTGTTCGTCGATCACGGTGTCACTCAACGGTTGTTCTGGAGGGACTGGAGGATCGGCATGGCGGCGATCTGGTCTGCGCTCAGATCGTCCCAGTCGAGTCCGCCGGGGCGGCGCGGTGGTGCGCAGGTGATGACCTCGTCGGTCGTGACGATCACGTCGACGCTGAAGTCGTGGCTGGTCTCGGGGATGTCGCCCTCGATCACCTGGAGTGGATGCACGGTGGTGACGATCGTAGTCGCGGGACCGATCAGGCCCGCTTGTGCGAGCAGGGCAACTTCGATGTCCGAATACCCGGCGCCCTTACCGAGCCGCACGCCATGGCGGTTGACGGCCACGCTGCCGCACACGATCAGATCGACGGGCCGCAACTCATCCAGGCCGACGTTGCGTGCTACCGACGGCGCAATGCGGCTGGAGGCGGCGTCCTCGGCGGGGACGATCAGCTCCGCGGGGTCGAGCAGATAGAAGGGTTGCGGTGGCGCGAGCTTGGGCGCGGCCATGTAGACCACTTTGCCCGCACGCAAGGCGCGGGCACGGGCCGGGAGCTGTGCTTTGTCCGGCACGGCCTTGATCACGCTGGCAGCCTCCCACTCCGGCAGTGCGGCGAGTCGATCGGCGGCGGCCTCGGCGCCGACGAAGTTCGGGATGCGCCCATGCGCACTGCCGTCTCCTGCCACGACACCCTGCTGGTCCAGCAGGTTCCACACCTGCCGGCGGATGGTGTCCTTACGCGCGTCCACCTCGGCTGTGGTCACCGTGTGCGCTCCTCGTCACGCTGTAGTCATCAGTGAGAGCACCCGATCGTAGATGTCCTGAACGACAGGCTCGCCACGCCAGCGGCGAAGCTTGCGTACGGCATCGGAGACGATGTTCAAGCCGCCACCTCCGCGGGTGGCCTCCAGGACGTCGATGGCGTCGTGCAGGCTCGCCGCAGCCGCATCGAGCTCGCCCTGGTGCACATAGGCAAGGCTAAGGTTGCCGAGCACGATCGCGCGTGACTTGCTCCGCGCAGTCATCGCTTGGGCAGCTGTGTCAAGGATGCGTTGGGCGCGGCGGTGATCTCCTAAAAACAGGTAGCAGGAGCCGGCCAGCCGGTCAAACTGGGTCTCGGAAAACAGATGCACAGCGCCGTCGGTGGCCGGACGCTCGTGAAGCTGCATTCCGCGGCGGCCAGTGCCGACTCGCACCGCCGCGTGTCGCCGAGCATGGCGTGGGCCTCGGCCGAGTGCAGCTGCGCCAGCCCGGTCAACACGTTGCTGGTCGAGCGCGTGACCTCGGCAGTCTGTTCGGTCAGCCGCAGCCCCTCGATGGGATCGCGCTCCCCGTAGAGCGCGAGGTAGCTCGTCCGCAGCAGCGCGTGCCCTTCGGCAGTTGGGCTACCGATCTCGCGGGCCGCGGCTGTCGCCTGATCGAAGTACTGCCGCGCGGTGCGGTGATCCCGGCGCTGGGAGGCGTCCCACACCAGCTGTCCCATCAGCGTCGCCGCCGTGGCCTCGGCCGCGAAGAGGTCGCGCTGCAGGGCGCCATCCCCGCCGTTGCGGGCGAGGAAGCCGATCTGGCCGAGGGCCTGGCCAGTACCGGCTAGCAAGGATGTCGACGGCATCCGGTCATACCGCTCGTCCAGGCGGTGTACCTCCTGCCACAAGCTCTCCACGGTCGCCAGGTCCGTGCTGTTCGGGGAGCGAAGGGCGTGCCCGACGCGACCACGGCTCAGTGGCTCTTCCGGGTCGGCTTCCGGCGTGAGGAGGTCGATCAGCTCGGTGGCCGAGACGCCGAGTGCGCGGGCAAGCCGCGGCTGCTTGCGTGGCGAAGGAGTGACCTCTCCAGATTCCCACCGATAGATCGTCGACCGATCGGTTCCCATGCCGATGGACGCGGCAAGCTGCTCTTGGCTCATCCCCATCGCGCGGCGATGCCGCCACAGACGCATCCGCTTGCCGGACATGCACGCGTCCCCCAATCGAACAGAGTGCTTCCATGATCCTGGTCGGGTTTTCGCAGGTCAAGGACTACCCGGTGACGTAGCAGCCCAGGTTTCGGAACGAATTGTTCCTAAGACACTCCCAAAAGCGAAGCGCTGGCGCGCGAGCTGCTGGCGCTTGCCTGGCATGTGACCACTCCTCGACGTCGACCGTATCCATCTGATTCCAGGAGCATCTTCCCTGGTCACGGACCTGTGCGCAGCATTCGTGCAGCAACGGTGCAGCGATTCTGCTCTGGTTCAGCGGGCACCCCGCCGGTTGACTGCCAGCTGAGCACCCCACCGCTGCGGACACCACTGCACGGCCGACACCCGGTGCTCGGACCTGTGACTAAGGGGCTCGCTGCCAACGAGGAGACATTGTGACGCTCCCTCAGCGATTCGTGGGCGATGCCGCACCACGATCCCGTTGCGTAAAACATCGGCTCGCACCGCGTGCGATCCCGCACCGGCCAGGCGACGGACGCTCGTATCCCTCCGTCCCGCACGCGATCGGGAGGGGCCGATGCTGATGAAACGCCTGCTTACGGCGTGCCTACGATCGCTCTCGCGTGGCAGGGACGAAACCGTGCACGACCTTGTTCCCTGCCGGGACGGGCATGGACGACGCGCGCGCATCGCTGTGCGCGTGCTTCCCGGCAGGAATGTAGGGGTCGAGCTTCCCGTTCCCGGCCCGGTCTCCGTGCGTCCGCTTGATGTTGGGCGTCTGCGTTGGGCGCTCCGGTCTGCTGCAACGGCAACCGACTCGCCGCCGCGCACCCACCGAGACCGCCGGGCATCGCAGGGGTCCTGAACCAACGCACCGACACGCTCGCGGCCCTCTTCGCTGCTACAGCGCACCCATAGTCCGCGTGGAGGTGGAGCGCGTCTCGCGGCTTTCACCTCCACGCGCACCACCGAGCAAGGAATCCGGAGAATGAGCGCCAGAATCGAAACCTCACCATCGCACGCAAACCGCATCGGGAACGTAGCCGCCCCGGGCACACCCGGCATCCACCGCCATCCGCGTCATGCGGTCGTGATCGCCTCCGGCGGCCTTGATTCGACCGTACTGGCTTACTGGCTCCAGGCTCGCGGAACTCAGCTGACTCTGCTGTCCTTCGACTACGGCCAACGTCATCGAGTGGAACTGCGTTTCGCAGCGGCGACCGCACAGGCCCTCGGAACGCGCCACGAGGTAGTTGATCTCTCCGCGCTCGGGCGTGTCCTTCAGGGGTCGGCGTTGACCGATTCCGGCGTCGGAGTTCCGGATGGTCATTACACCGACGAGACGATGCGGGCGACCGTGGTTCCCAACCGCAACGCCATCATGCTCGACATCGCAGTGGCTCTGGCGGTGACCACGCAGGCTGACGCGGTCGCGTTCGGCGCTCATGCTGGCGATCACCCGATCTATCCGGACTGCCGGGAACGCTTCACGACCAGCTTCGCCCGGACAGCACAGGTGGCGAACGAGGGGTTTCTCACCGACGACTTCCAGCTTGTGGTGCCGTTCCTGGCCAGCTCCAAGACCGACATCGTGCGGCTGGGTGCAGCGCTCAACGTTCCATTCGAGCAGACGTGGTCCTGCTACCGCGGCGGCACGGAGCACTGCGGCCGGTGCGGCACGTGCACCGAGCGCCGGGAGGCGTTCCATGCCGCGGGCGTGACCGACCCTACGACCTACGCGGTGCAGGAGTGCGGCTGATGATGGGCGGCGAGCCGGAAAACGCGGAAAGACCTGAGTGGGGCCGTCTTTCCCGCCCCGACGCGCGTGTGCTGGAGTGCGCGTCAATCTCGCGGGGTGATGGGATCGTGCCCGCCACTCAGCCAGCGCTGACTTTAACGCATGTGGAGCCCGCACCACCAGCGGACAATCGTGCTGCTCCGCAGTCGCATTCGTTGATGCCGCTGTTGAGCGAGAAGCATCTGCGCCGAGCGCTACGCCAGTGCGGCCGGCGGTCTTCCAGCCCTGGGGCCGACCGGATGACCTGGCGTGACCTACGCCAGCAGGCCGGAGTAGTACTCCCGAATCTCGCCGCACAGCTCGCTGCGGGCACCTGGCGCCCCGGCCCGCTTCGCGAGCTGACGATTCCCACCTACACCGGGAAATCTCTGCCGACCGCAATCCCCACGGTGGTGGATCGCCTCGTACACCGAGCAGTGCGAAACGCGGTAGAGCCGGCCCTGGATGCGCGGGCGTTCGCCGACTGGGTCTCCGGGTACCGGCCCCGGCGGAACCGCAACACCGCTCTTCGCCAGGCGGCCGGACACTTGGCTGCCGGGCATCGATACGTCGCCGATATCGACGCAGCCAGGGTTTCCGACGGCGTCGATGTCGATGAAACGGTGCACTGGTTCGCCGAGTACATCCATGACGGCGCCTGCCTTCGTCTGCTCCGGACCTTGCTCGCAGGGTTGCCCAGTCCCGTGATTCCGGGTTCAGGGCTCGCACCACTACTGATCAATCTTCGCCTGTCGCAAGTAGACAAACCGCTGTCTGATCTTCGCATCGTACGATTCGCCGACAACTACTGCGCATTCGCCGAGACGATGGCGGGCGCGGAGAAGTCGTTTTGGCGCATCAGTGACGCCATGGCCGCTGTGCGGCTGGAACCCAACGCGGCCAAGAGCCGGATACGACGCGGGGCCAACGCCGAAGACCTCTTCCTCATCGACGGGTAGCGCGATGAACATCGACTGGATCGAAATCCCGGGTGGCACATGCTTGCTCGGAGACCAAGCACGTGCCATCACGGTGCCCACGCTGCTGTGGACACGTACACCGATCACGCAAGCACACCTGGGCGATGACCCACGCGAACGCCGTCCAATCACTCGTGTTGACCACCCCACGGCTGATCATATTGCTCGCCGACTCGGGGGACGGTTGCCCCGCTCAGTGGAGTGGGAGTGGATGGCCTCCGGCTCCGAGCGGCGGGTGTGGCCCTGGGGCAACGCGTCCTGGGGTCCCGAATTGGCCAACCTCCGTGACTCCGGCTACGAGGACACGACCGACGTCGCGGAGCATCCGGAGGGCGCCACGCCGCACGGGATGCTCGACGTGGCCGGCAACATTTGGGAATGGACCGCCAGCTCCACCATGGGAGACGGCTACGTGATCCGCGGCGGCTCCTACGCGTCCCCGCCGTTGTATGCGCGGTGCACATTCCTCAACTCGGCACCCGCTGAACTCCGATCACCCGGCATCGGGTTCCGGGTGGTGCGTGAACTATGACGACACCGGTCCCCGCCGAACATGGCTTGATCCTCGCTGGCTGCTCATGCCGGAAGAAGCCGACTCTGACACCGGTCCCCGCCTTGGACCTCTACGAGGGCGGATGTATACCCGGACTTCGGGATCGTCTCGGAACCAACCCCCGACTGCGCCAGCGGATTCGGATCGTGTCCGCGCTCTACGGCTTACTCCACGCCGATTCACCGGTTATGCCCTACGACCGCCGCCTGGCAAATATCGCTGAGGCCGACGTCCTACGGCGATATATGCGCCCGAAGCTCGCCGGTGAGTTGACTTCGGTCACGCACGTGCTGGCCATTGTTGAACCCCTCTACCTGCTCGCCCTAGAGCCCGTGGTGCGGCGGCTCGACGCCATCCGCCTGTACTGGATCGCCGCGCCACGAGATTGGCATCGCGCCACTGCTGTCCTCGACACCTGGGGGTGGGAATGAAAGCCTCTCTCGCCAGCGCCCTGGAACACCGCGGAAATGACCACGCAGATCACACACAAAACTTCGAGCGAACGACGGGGATTACCTGGCACGCCCCCGTTCCTTCTGGCTGGGTCGATGGTCGACGCCTGTCGGTAGTTCTGCCCGCGAACAACGTTGGCTACTGCCTGCCAATGGTGCTCGACGCGTTGGAAGCACAGACCTACGGGCGCCATTTCGAGGTGATCGTCGTCGACGACGCCTCAACGGACACCACCGCGAAGACCATCGCAACGCATCCTGCTGTCACAGCCGGACTGCGGCTTCCCGCCCCGCACGGTGCTGCCACTGCCCGCAACCTGGGCACCTACCTCGCCCAGGGCGAGACGGTGCTCTACGTCGACGCCGACATGCTCCTACCGCGCACGACCGTCGCCGACCTCGCGGCGCGGGCCACCGAGCACGCCGTGCTGACCGGCTTCCGGCACAACCTGCCGCACGGTGCTGCCTGGCCTCATACCGGTCCCGACCTCGCAGCCGACCACCGCGTCACCTGGCGGCCACCGGCGAACACTTCCTTGCTCTACAGCGGCATCGTCCTGCGCCAACCCCTCGATGGCCGGCCGCTGGAGCACACCCGCGAGTTTCGCGACCTCGGCCACGGGCGGATGTACTACGACTGGGATTTGCCGCGCATGGTCGTCACCGCGCTGCTGGCCGTACCCCGCGCCGCAGTCCTCGACATCGGTGGATTCGACGCCGAGTTCGGGCGCATCGGCTGGGGCATGGAGGATACCTATCTCGGCGCCTGCCTCATCGCCTCCGGTCTCCTGGTGATTCCCCTGCGCCAAGCGGTCGGATTTCATCTCGATCCTCCCGATGCGGCCGAGCAATGGCAGCACAAGCTCGGCACCTGGCCAGCCACCCTGGCGCGCTACCGCGCCCTGCTCGCGCAGCCGGCCCGCTCGGGACGGCGCGCCGTGTTCACCGCCTCGATGAACTCCCTGTTGCACTCCTGCGAGGTCTTGCGATGACAACGATTCATCACACCGCGACCACCGCCACGACGCATCGAGTCTTCGCTACTGGCGCGTGCGCTCACACCCGCTACGTCCATGACCCCTTGACTGGGCTAACGCACCGCACGGCGAACTTGATCGCCCTGGGGCGTGCCCACCTGCCCAGCAATGCGGTGGCGAGCTGGCCCACCATCCATCCCGGGGAGCTGGACCGTGAGGTGCCGGTCAGCGTTTGCTGGTCCCCGCTGGTGCGCTGCAACCTCGCCTGCCCCCACTGCCTGGATGACAAGGCTGTCCCCGAACTCGCCCGAAAGGATCGCCAGCGGATCGCCACCGTGCTCGGCGAGTCCGGCGTCCTGGCTGTGGACCTCTCCGGAGGCGAGCCCTTGCTGCTACGCGATCTTGGCGACCTCGCGGCCACGCTGACCAGCGCCGGTTGCGTCGTTAGCGTGACCACCAACGGCTGGCATCTGCAACGGCGTGCCGAAGCACTGTCCGGACAGGTCGACGCCGTACGGGTCAGCCTTGACGGTCCCGACGCGGAATCCCATGACCGCTGGCGCGGATCAGGGAGTTTCCGCCGCGCGGTTGCCGGCGTCCGAGCCACCGTCGCCCAGGGCCTCCCCACGCAGCTGCACACCGTCCTGATGGCCTCCACCCGCGGCAGTGCGCAGCGCATGGTCGACCTCGCCGCAGATCTGGGCGCCGACGGAGTGACCTTCCTGCAGATGCTCCCGATCGGCGAGGGCGCCGCGCTGGCCGGTACCGAACAGCTCACCGACGAGGAAGCCAGCGCCACCGTCGCCGACCTCCACATCCCCGAGGCGGTCACCGTCCGGCTGCGAACCCGCGACGACGCCGGAGGCTTCACGGTCATTCGAGCCGACGGCCGCGTGTGGCGCAACGACCCCACTGCCGACGGCATCACCACCCTGCATGCCTTGACCAACTCCTCCGACCTGACGCTGACCGGAAGGGATGGTTCAGCATGAGCATGAGCAACACCTCAACCGCTCCAGGGCGCGTCTTCGAGCACCAACGCCTGTGGCGGCTACACAGCTCCGCGATGCTGCAGGCGTGCGACCTGCTGGCCACCACAGCTCGCCAGCTCACCACCAGCGCGCACTTGGACGAGGTCAGCGCGGTGATCGGTATCGCGCACGGCGGCACCACTCCAGCCCGGCGCATCGCCGCACGCCTGGGCGTGCAGGCTCACATCATCCGCGCCAGCCACAACGCGACCGACGCGCCGTACAGCCCAGCAACCGGCACCGTGACCTGCGACCTCAGCTCCTGGCAGCCCAGCACGCCCACCCGTCTCGTGGGAACTGTGCTGGTGGTCGACGACATCTGCGGCACCGGCGCCACCTTCACCGCAGTCCTCGATGCCCTCCGGCCCCGGACCGAGCCCGACACCCGGTTCCTCACCTGTGCTCTGTGCCGCAACCACGGCGCACCCATCCCACCCGACCTGTACTGCTGGGACGTCGCCGACTGGGTGATCTTCCCCTGGGAGGACATTCCCGCAGGTCACCCGACCACGTCGCTCCCGCCAGTGAAGCAGGTGATCATTCGTGACTGACATACCCGAGCAATCCCGGTTGACCGTGGCGTTCCTGCTCGTTTCCTACACCCCCGACGCGCCGGCCGGCATGGAACGCGCCACTGCGGCCTTGGCGACGGGGCTGCACCAGCTCGGCCACCGCGCGATCATCCTCACCGCCGCCGAACAACCAGAACCCGACCCCGACATCGTCCGGCTACAAACCCTCGCCGCCTCGTTCCCGTGCGACGACGACACACTGCGCCGCGCCATCCACCAGGCCGGCGACAGGCTGCACCGCGAGATCACCGCCACCTTCGACGCGCGCGGCGTCGACATCGCCGTGTACGTCGACGCCCTGTGGGGGCTAGGGCGGGTGGCTGTCCAGCATCGGGCGCGGTCGGTTCTCGCCACGCACGTCATCGGGCACGACGAGGACCTGGCCGTCGCTCTCGTCAGCGTCGAGCACGTCGTCGCCCCGTCGACCACGGTGCTCGACCAAGCCCGCGAGCACGGCTACGACACCGATGGCTGGTCCGTGATCCCCAACGGCCTGCTGCACGACCATCCGCGCCCGGACGAAGCAGCTCGGGAGACGCTGCGCAGGCGAGCCCCGATCCGCGTACTCGGTCGTCTCGGGCCGGAGAAGAACATCCCGGCCCTGGTCAATGCAGCCCGGTTGCTCGAACGCCCAGCCGAAGTCGTAGTCGCTGACGCCGGATTCGAGACCGCACCCGGTGCCCAAGGCGGCGAGTGGTCCCGCTGCAGGCACGCCGCAGCCCACAGCCCCTGGGTGCACCTGCGATCAGGCGGGATGAGCTGGGCACATGTGCCCGCCTGGCTTGCCGAGGCAGCCGTGGTGATCGTGCCCTCCCTGCGGGAGTCCTTCGGCCTCGTCGCACTGGAAGCCATGTCCGTGGGAACGCCCGTGGTCTGCTACGACGTCGACCACCTGCCTTCCCTTGTCGGTACTGGCCCCGAGGCCGGCGGCGTGATCGTCCCCAGGTCACGTGGTGAACACGCGCTCTGGAAGGCTGCCGAGGACCTGCCGAGTGATCCGGTACGCTACCGGCACCTGTCCAGGGCTGCGTACTACCGATCGCGGGACTTCCGGCCCACCACAGTCGCCGAGTGGTTCGTGAAGGCGGTGCGGTGATGCCTGCTCAAGTCCCCTTGTTGCTGGTCGACGGCCACAACCTGCTCTGGCGGGCAGCCTTCGGATTCCCCGCCGAGATCCGATCGCGGGACAAGACCCGTGACCTCACCGCCTGCTTCGGGTTCTTCGCCCTGCTACGGGTCGCGATCCGCGACGAGCTTCCCTCGGCCCCCGAGGTGATCGTCGTCTTCGACGGCGAGCACGGCTCCGCCGAACGCCAAGACGCTGACGCCGACTACAAGGCCAACAGGGCGCTCGACGACGGCGCTCGGAAGGCCCTAGAAGCCATCCCGGTCGTGCAGCGTGGGCTCGACCTCTACGGACTGGCCTGGATCGAGATTGACAGCGCCGAGGCCGACGATGTGATCGCCACCCTGATCGGCCGTGCCCGGCGCCGCAACCGACCTGCATGGATCTTCTCCACCGACCGCGACTACTACCAGCTGCTCGACGAGCAGGTCCGGGTGCTCAACACCGCGATGCACCCCGGCAAGCGACACATCAACCCCGACGACGTGGCCGCTCGCTACGGCGTAGGACCAGCGCAATGGCCATGCTTCTGCGCTCTCAAGGGCGATCCGGCCGACAACATCCCCGGCGTCCGCGGCATCGGCGCAACCACCGCCGCCCGGCTGCTCGCCGGAGGACTCACCCTTGACGACCTGCCCACCTCCGGCCGGCTCACCGGCGCCAAGGGCCAGCTCGTCCGGCGGGACTGGCAGAAGGTCCTGGCCTGGCGCGACCTCGTGCGCATGCGCACCGACCTCCCGCTGCCGAACACCCCCACCGGCGATCCCAGCGCTGAGTTGCCCAAGCCCGCCGAGGTGATCGAGAAACTGGAGCTGTGGTGACCGAGCTCCATACCGCAACCAGTCCGGCGTCCGTGCTGACGGTCATGGCCCACCCCGACGACGCCGAGCTGTGGGCCGGCGGAACCCTCGCCCGCCTCGCACAGGCCGGCGCTGCCGTGACCATCGCGGTGCCCGACCATGCCGACGCCATCCGCAACGCGGAAGCCGCCGCAGGCGCAGGCGAGCTGGGTGCCCGGTACCGGCAGTACGCCACCGTCGACGCCGACTCGCTGCACGACGTGCTCGACGCGACTCGGCCCGAGGTCGTCATCACGCATCCGCTGGAGGACGTCCACCCCGAGCACCGGCACGTGGCTTCGACACTGACCGCGGCGCTGCCCGAAATCGTGATCGCGACCGGCTTCCCGCGTCGGGTCTATACCAGCGATACCTACAACGGGCTCACCGATCACGGTCCGGTCGCCGCGCACAGCATCATCGACGTCACCCGCACCTGGAACATCAAGATGCGGGCGCTTGCGGCGCACACCTCACAGCCCATCGCCGAGCACTTCGGCCCCATGGCCGAAACCCTGGGCCGCCTGTGGGGCAACCGCATCGGCACCCGCTACGGCGAGAACTTCACCCCGCTGCCCATTCTCGGCCGCCTTCCGGCAGCCACCACGCTCTAACGCACCGCACAGCCTCTAAGGACATCTCCATGGACACCGCTGCGCAGACGCGCGTCCTCGACGAACCCGTCTATCAATACAGCACCCTGACCGCGGCCGATCAGCTGGAACTACTCACGAAAGTGGTTTCCTCCGGAGCACTCGGAGCCATCGGCGGAGACCACGTCCGTGAATTCGAGCGGCAGGCCGCCGCACACCTTGGCCGCCACGACGCGGTCGCCACCGCTTCCGCCACGGCAGCGCTTGAACTCCTCCTGCGTTGCCTGCCCCCACACGAGCCCCCAGAACGGGTCGTCATCCCCGAAATCTGCTGGATCTCGGTCCCGACTGCCGTCCTCCGCAGCGGGCGAACACCGGTCATCGCCCCCGCAACCAGCGACCTCACCCCACATTGGGAGCAGATCGAGCCGCTTCTCGACGAGCGCACCACCGTGGTGATCCTGGCGCACCTGCGGGGCCGCCCAGCCCCGGACACCCAGCGCATCACTGATGAACTCGCCCAGCGCGGCGTCACGCTCATCGAGGACTGTGCCCAAGGCTGGGGAACCACCCTGGACAAGCAGCCGGTCGGTGGCCGCGGCGTGGCGGCGGTGTTCTCCACGGAGACCCACAAACTCGTTGCCACCGGGGAAGGCGGCATCATCGCCACCGACGACAGCCAGCTGCTGGACGCACTGCGGGCCGTCGGCGGGAACACACGCATCGCGCTGCCGGAGAATGCTGGCGGCCGGGGTAACGACCGGATGAGCGAGATCACCGCAGCGAGCGCTCTGCCACAACTCACCTACCTCAATGCCTTGCGGCAAACGCTCCGCCCGCTGCAAGACAAGCTCATCGACCTCCTCCAAGACGTGCCGGAGGTCCGCAGTGTTCTCCCCACCGCGATCGGAAAGTCGCCGAACCTCGACGCTGAGGAGTCCAACGGATCGCTCGTCGGCGTCTGGCTGCCCACACCTGGGCACGCCAACCGGGTCGCCGACCACTTGTTCCGGCTAGGCGTTCGGCACTGGTGGCCAGGACCCGGGGACCCACATCTGGCCATGAACTGGCCCGGCACACCGAGCACGGCCAGCCTCGTCGACATGGCCTGCTACCTCGACATCCAAGTCCCCGTGCTCGACGAATCCCGGCATCCAGCGTTCCTGGACCTGATCCGTTCCGCCCTGCGTCTGGACAACCACGGAAGCGAGAGTGCATGACCAGCCGTCCCCAGCCACCTCTGCGATGCGCGATCATCGGATGCGGGCAGATCGCGCACGAATACCTCACTACGCTTCAGCGCGCCGCCGACCTCACCATCATCGCCTGCGCCGACATCGACATCAGCGCCGCCACGAAGTTCGCTGAGCACCACGGCATCCCCGAATTCGGCACGCCCGGCGACGTTCTCGCTAACAGCAAGGTCGACGTCGCCGTGATCCTTACCCCACCGGCAACCCACATCGACCTCGCCCGCCTCGCGTTCGATGCTGGGTCACACGTCTATGTCGAAAAGCCGCTCGGACTCACTGCCGCCGACTCCGAGCTACTTCTTCGCACCGCATCCGACAAAGGGCTGCTTGTGGGCGCCGCACCCGACACCGTGCTCGCACCACCCGCACGCGCCGCTCACTACGCACTGACAACCGGGGCCATCGGCACGCCCCATGCTGCCGATGCGGCGCTATTGGCACCGGGACCCGAAAACTGGCACCCGGCACCGCAACCGTTCTACGCCTCCGGCACCGGCCCACTCGGGGACATGGGGCCGTACTACCTGACGATGCTGACCTACCTGCTTGGCCCCATCGAGTACGTCGAAGCGACCGCGACCTCGACCCGCAGCGAACGCACCATCCGGACCGGCCCCCACACCGGCGACACCTTCCGAACCGAGGCCCCGACCCACATGGTCGCGTTCCTACGTTCGCGGAACCAAGCCCTCATAACGGTAACCACCAGCTTCGACATCGCCGCCACCGCGCGCCCGCACCTGGAGATCTACGGGACCGACGGCTCGCTCGTGCTGCCCGACCCCAACTTCCACGACGGCTCCGTGCGCTACCGCCGCCGCGGTGAGCAGATCTGGCAGGAACTCCCACAGGATGACGTGGACGTTTCCACCGGCCGCGGGCTCGGCGTGCTGGATCTCGTCGACTCCATCCGCAGCGGCGCCTCGGACTGCCGCAGCGGCCACCGCGCCCACCATGTCGTCCAGACCATCGAAGCCATTGAGTTCGCGCGCACCAGCGGACATCCCGCCGAGCTACGACTGCTGCGAGAGGAGCGATGTGCGGGCCTACGCTGACATCGCCACAGCCTGGCACCGATTGGCCACCTACCTCGGCACTAGATTCCGCCCCGAACTCACGGACTTCACCACATTGCGGGCGTTCCTCGACGCCGAGTGGACACACCTCGGGTCGGCCTTCTACAGACAGAGCGGGGGATACCTCTACGACCTCACCCACTTCCACTACATGGGAGTCAAGGACCCGTTCTTTGCCTTCCTACTGGAGTTCATTCGCGAACACGGCATCACGGAGGTAGCTGACGTCGGATGCGGGATCGCGCTGGATACCCAAGCCCTGTTGCAAGCCGGTCTCGATGTGCACGGCTACGACCTCGACAACCCGTGCTTGGACTACGCACGCTGGCGGCTAAACCGCGATCTCGACGCAGCCCACCGCATCCACACTCTTGACCGCCTCTCGGGACAGCGTCACCAGCTCGCCTACGCCGTCGACGTCCTCGGACACGCCGACGATCCGCCGGGTCTGATCGAGCTGCTGTTCACCGCAGCCAACTACGTCTGCCTCAATCTCGCACCCCACGACCCGGACCATCGCTACGGCCCTGCTGACCTCCACCCCGCCCTGGACCACGAGCGCGTCCTGGCCGACCTCAGCAAGCATGGCGACCTCATCCGCTTGGGGACGCAACCACCCAATGTCCTCACTGTGTGGCGTTCGCACCTACGCCGTTAATGACAGGACACCCAGACGGAAAGGACGATCACCGCTGTTCGCTGCGTCAGCCGAGCCCACTCCAGGCGAGGTCCCCACCGCACGCCGCCGGGTCGAGATCACATCGTTCGGTTGGAACTACCGCCTACCCTCACCTTCGACAGGACAAGTCCTGGATGTGCGATGGCTGCCCAATCCCTTCCATGACCCCAATTTCCGAGATCTCTCCGGATTAGACACTCCGGTACAACGGTTCCTACTTGCGCACCAGGAGACGGAACGGTGGCTGGCGGCAGCGATCGAACTCCTCCGCTCCAGCCTGCGGGCCACGCAGCCGGACACGTCGCCTGTGCGCGTCGCGGTGGGTTGCAACGGCGGCCATGACCGGTCCGTCGGCATCGTCGAGATCCTGGCACGCCGACTGCGGAGTTTGGACGTGTGGGTTCTACACCAGGATCTGCACCACCGCGCTGGTGGGCGGAGCGAGCCGTTCACGTGGCGGCGCATCACCGCGGAGCACGAGGGCAGATGAGCAACGCCCAAGCAGTGGCGGCCACGTTGCGCGCGGTGCTGCCGCAGGTCCCGAACGACGTGGTGAGTCGACTGGATGATGACCTCGCAACTGTGACCGACTTGCTCTCCGAGACCCTGGCCACCAGCTGTCGCCATCCGGAGGCAATCGGGGAGGCAAGCCAACTACGCGCTGGCCTGATCGAGTCGCTACACAGCCTGCTCAAGGTCGTCGAGCAGGCGATCGCCGATAAGGCGGCATCCTTGGCAAGCGACAGCGAACCGGCGGTTCCGGCCCTGCCTGCGGAGGTCAGTCGGAAAGTGCAGGAACTGCGAGGCAAGCCGCCGCCGAAGACGCCGAACAAGGAAACCAACCAGTACGTCCGGGAGATCACCAGCCAGGGGTGGGCTGTTGAGAAGACCACGGGCAACCACCTCAAGGTCTGGGGACCGAACGGGGAAGGCCCCTTCGTGTTCTCCTCAACGCCGAGCAGCGCCACGAGCAATCGCAAGCTCCGCGCGTTACGAGACCAGATCCGTCGAAAGGACAGCACCGAGTGACCACCGACCAGCCAACGTCGCCCGAAGCCTCCTCACAATGGCTTATGGTCAGCGGGAGCGTGACCGATCCATCCGACTTGCGTCTGTATCAACAGCTGGCCGACACACCTGCCCAGGAACAGCCACAACCGGGATCGGCGTGGTTCATCGGGATTACCCGGGTGTTCACCGGCTGCCCCGATCCGCGCGTTGACCTCGAACGCGTCGGACGAGCGTGGTTCGAGCACTCCGGACTGGCGCCCCTGCTCGCGCAGGTCGACACCGACACCGAAGCCGTGACCTTCTGGAAAGCCGTCGAGGTCGACGACCCCACGGAGGCGATCCGCCTGACGGCCCAGGGCATCGCTCGGGCGATCGAGCATGCCGGGCTGGCCGACGGGACCGTTCGGCCGGGATTCAGTGTCGAGGTGATTGCCGAGCAGGACACCGATGACCAGCCTTGACGATCTCGTCGCGGCGCTCCAGGTGACCCGCGAGTCCCTGCCCCATGGCGCGGTCGATGAGTACCGTTCCAGGCTGGACGGCGTCGAGCAGCAGGTGCTGATGGCGTTACGCACGAGCCGCGATGAGGGTACGGTCGTCGCGGCGATCGCCCAGGCCCGCGAAGATGGCACCGCCCAGATCCGGAACTGCTTGGCCAGGCTCGATGAGCTGATCGCCGCAGCCGGGAACCACTGGTAGGACTCCGATGCCAACACGCCGGCACGTTGAGCAAGCCGACCGATTCTCAAGGCATCGTCTCGCCGGCGAAGGAGAGGCGTTCGAGAACACGCCATCGATACTTGTGGTCGGCGCGGTGCAGCTCGACCAGCCGCAGCTCGGTGATGGTGATCTCGGCCGACGGCAACGACTGAGCCTCACGAGCAGCTGCGACGAAGGGGGCGGGTGCCTGCACCCGGCTGCTGTAGGCAACGCCTACGTGCGGGCGGTACAGGGTTAGCGGTTCGGCCTCCTCGTAGCCCGAGGCCACGGACACCGCTCGATGCAGGGACAGCAGTGGGGACCACGGGGCGACGCTGAGCCGAAGAGCGCCAGGTGAGCCCGCCAGAGGCAGCAGGTGGAGATGGAAGGGACTGGTCCCCTGGCAGTGCTCGCTGACGGTAGCGACGGCGGTGTCGAGCTTGCCGATGGGAACTTCATCGACGTACCCGAAGCGCCGCACGGTCAAGTGCAGGCTCTCCGGCGGGATGAGATCCAGGCCGTCTTCGGGGAGGACCGCTTGGCAGCGTTGGCTCAACTCGATGGCACGGGCCTCCTGGTCCAGCGTGATCATCCAGTGGTACGAGCGCCGATGGGGCCGGTCCCAGTGGCACAGCATCCGCTCGACCTGCTCAAACGCAGCTTGGTCGTGCTGGGCGACGCTGGCGGGGTCGTCAGGGTCAGCTGGCGGCGCGACGGGGAAGGTCGAGCTGTACGAGGTGCCCATGCGGTACACACTTACCGGCCTGCGATGAACAGCCGTCAACGGGAACCACCCGAGATCACCTGGACTTGGGGACGCTGCCGCCATGCGCGCAGCTGGTCGGTGAACTCGATGACCCGAGGCTCGTTCGCCCAACGCTGGGTGAGTCCGTGCAACGTCGTGGCACGCTGCCAGACCGACCGGATCGGGTGGTCAACACACACGCGCAGCGCCTCCCGTCCCAGCGCAAGGGCCTGCTCCAGGTCCGCATCGTCCTGCCGGAGCAGGGCTGTGGCGATGTCGAGGCGGACCAGCGCCCGGCTCCAATCGGAGTCCGCCTGTTCCACGGCTGGATCGACGTCGCCGGTGTAGTGCAGCACCCGTGTGGTGTCGCCCAACGGGACATAGGCGGTGGCCGCGTTCGCAGCCACCCGGGCGTAGCCGTACGGCTCGAAAGAGATACACGGCGTCAGTCCGGGGGCGATGTCGTAGTGATCGAGCAAGGCCAGGGCTTGTCCCACGGCCGCATCGGCACCGGCGCGATCACCGAGCTGGCCGAGTGCCCTCGCCTCCCCGTTCGCCAGGAGGCGAATGGTCTGAGGGCTGGTGGGCGCCAACGCCCGGCCTCGTGCCGCGTACGTCTTCGCACTGGCGTAGTCGCCCTGGTAATACGCACCCAGTGATTGGGTGCCCCACACCCACACCTGGAGGTCTGCGTCGTCAATCTCCGCCGCCAAGTGCAGCGCTTCCCCGCAGTAGGCACTCGCCAACCGGAAGCGGCCCGTGTTGACAGCCATGTAGCCGAGCAGCCCGGCAAGCTGGGCAGCGACCCGGTGCAGCCGGTAACGGACTCGCAGGAGCTGGCGCCCCTTCAGCAGCTGGTGGACCTGCCCGCGTAAGCGGGCGGCGGCCGGACCGAGTTCGGTGGGACCGCGCTGCTCGTACTCGGCAACGAAGCGGTTGACCTGGCCTTCCAGCAGCTGTAGCTGGCCATCACCGACGTTCGACTCCTGCAGCTCGTGAAGATGCAGCCACACCTCGTCCGGGTCATCCCACGACGAAGCTGGCGGGGTGGCTCCACGCTCCACGACTTGAGCGGGAACCGGACGAGCCTCGGCGGCGGTCTCGTGCAGAAGCTCATCGAGCTGTGCGGGACTCAGGTCGAGCACGGCCCTGATGCGCGGGCACTGCTCAGGTAGAGGAGTGACCGCGCCGGTCTCCCAGCGCCAGACCGTGCTGCGCTCAACCCCGACGGCCTCCGCGAAGCGCTCTTGGGTGTATCCCAGGCCGGCACGACGTGCGGCCAGTCCACGTCGCTGACGCCCCATAGCACCCCCGCGTGCGTTCGCCAAGCAGGTCTCGCGCAGCCCCAGCCAGTTCGGGCCACGAGCCTATCCGATCAGGTGATTCTAGTAGTCGTGGCCACGGCATCGACGCAGGTCAGCTCAGCGTGTGCAGCAGGTGTGCAGCATTCGTGCAGCGGGTCTGCTCTGGTCGCCGACCCCGACGGGCCGATTGACTACCACTCGGTTGCGGCGAGGCGGCCCCGACCCCGACCGGCTTCCCCCGAAGTCCCCCGACGCCTCGTCGCAACCAATCCCCTTGCAGCCGATCCGTGAGCCGGTACCGCCACCTCATGAATGCCAACAACCAGCCGGCCGATGTCCCGTTCCCTGCGGAGGTCGACGAACTGCTCACCGCAGTCGCACGGGATGGCTTCACCTTGCGCTACTGCAACGGGACTCATCAGCCCACGCTGATCGTCGGTACCTACGACTGGGGACCCTTCGTTGACCTCGTCGTCATCCGCGACATCGACGAGGTGATCAGCGCGCGAGTGCCCACCACGGACGTCACGGACATCTTCACACCGGAAGTCGTCGTGTGGCTGTACGCGAGCAATGCCCAGCAGGCGCTTCGAGCGCTGCTTGAGCTTCCTCACCCCTGGCACCCCGACGCGCCGACAACCCCGGCGCCTGCGCCGGCCTCGTTGCACGCACCGGCCGCACGGCAGTCTCCGGTGACGGTCCGCCCGCCGTCCGCATGGGCCGCCCGCGCACGGCAGCTACGGCTTGGGGCTGCCCTCGTCACTGACACTGCCGAAATCCCACAGCGAAACGGGGTGAATACGTGAGCTACCGAATCGGCAAGAGCTTCACTTTCGACGCGGCACACTACTTGCCCAGCCTGCCACCCGAGCACAAATGCTCCCGCCTCCACGGACACACCTACACCGTCGAAGTCGTTCTGTCAGCGGCAAGTCTGGCACCACCGGGTTTCGTTACCGACTTCGGCGAGCTGGGTCCGCTCCGCCACTACCTCGACGCCACACTGGATCATCAGCACTTAAACAGAGCCCTCGATGTCGAGCCGACCAGCGAGAACCTGGCCCGCCACATCGCCGACTGGTTCCAGGAGAACGTCGAGCCGACGATCCCCGCGCGTCTGGAGATAGTACGGGTCCATGAGAGCCCGACGAGCTGGGCTGAGTACCTGGTGCCGCAACCGTGACCACGCCAAGGCCCTCCGTGGCGCGGCCATTACTTGTGTCGGAGTGCTTCGGCCCTACTTTCCAGGGGGAAGGCCCCTCTGCGGGGACGCCCGCGGTTTTCATCCGACTCTCACGATGCAACTTGTCGTGCCCGGGTTGCGACACTCCATATACGTGGGATTGGTCCCGCTTTGACCCGCGCCGCGAGAGTCGGAAGATGAGCGTCGACGATCTCTACAGGTGGGTCACTACGCGACTCGTCGATCTCGTCGTGATCAGCGGTGGTGAGCCACTGCTCCAGCAGGAATCTCTCCGTCCGCTCGTTCAATCCCTTGCAGAGGCGGGACACCGCATTGAGATTGAGACGAACGGAACGGTAGTACCCAACTCGGACATCATTGATTCGGTAGACCAGTTCAACGTGTCACCGAAGACCTCGGCATTCGCGGGTACCGCAGTGGAGTGGGATGCTCGCATCAATCCAGAAGCGCTTCGCATATTCACTTCTTCAAAGAAATCCATCTTCAAATTCGTTGTGACACAGGAAGGCGATCTAGACGAAATTTCTCAATACACGGAGGAGTTCGACCTCTCCCCGCTTTGGGTTATGCCGGAAGGCACAACGCGCGAGCAAGTCCTGGACCGGATGTCGTGGCTAGCCGAGGAAGCGGTTCGCAGGAGCTGGAACCTCTCCACTCGGCTGCACATCCTCCTGTGGGGGGACGAGCGTGGTCGCTAACATGTCAGCGCTCTCGAACGAGCAGGTGAGATGGGTTCCCCGCCGACTTTGGGCTCAGCCGATCAACTACACCAGGACACGACCAGGTCACGATGGCCGGCAGCGCCGAGTCGGTCACACGCATGAGCGGCACAATGCAACCTTGCTAGTTAAACCACACCCTGGCCGTGGTTACCCGGCACGCGGCTAGTGTGTCGCGCCTGCGCGCATCGTCAGCCGCTGCGCCACGCTAGCCAGTCAACCCGACGCAGCACCCAAAAGACGCCGACCACAACCTCAGCTGAATACCGCCGGGAAAGGATGGTCCTATGCCTCCTGCTATCGACATCGTGGCTGACGGACTCATCGGGCACGACCAGTACGTTCTCCTGTGCCGACATCAAGATGAGCAGCATTGGACGCTCCCGGGACGAGTCGTCGCGCCCGGTGAACCTGTGGAAAGGTCATTGCTTCGGACCCTACGAGAGGACTTCGGGTTCTCAGTCCACGACTATCGATTCTCCGCAGCAATTGAGAACATTGACGAAACATCGATCGAATCCCATCATGAGATACATTTCGTCTTCGAGATAGACCTTGCCCAACCGGCAAACGAGGGTATTCGCAACGGCCGCGAGCTGAAATGGGCCTGGTGGGGCAGCATCGATAGCATCGATATCCGCCCGCAGCCCGTCGCCGAACAACTGCGCGACCCTGAGCAACAACAGCGCGTGTGGGCACCGTGGGCCGCGAATGCTGGCGCCGGGGCGCAATGAGCTTCACGGTACAAGGAGCAGTGCCGTGACCGTGCCCAACACCAAGAAGGGGCCGTGCCTCAGTGCCACGGTGGCCGGCCGTCCCCTGACGGCTCGCGCGACCATGTAGACTGCTGCCTGAAGCAGCCAGATCAACATGAGCGCTCCTGCCAGCCAGGCGAGCAGTTGAAGTCCGGCCGTCAGGACGTGCGGACTTGCTGCCGCTGGCCATCCCTGCCAGCCCAAGACCGCTCCGGACACCAACGAGAGCTTGAGGTCACCCCCGCCCATATGTCCGGGCAAGAAGACGTACCACGCACCGTAGAGCGCGGCGAACATGATCGCGCCAACCAGAGCGGCGAGCAAGCCACCCGCTCGCAGGTCCGCCAGCGTGGCCATGAGCAGTCCCGCGACCGTCAACACGTACGCGAGCAGCATTAGCCAGTTGGGCAGCCTCCCGGTTCGCAAGTCGACGGCGGCCAGCGGCGCTGCAGCCGCGGCATAGCCGGCCGCGGCCCAGACGTCTAAGCCAGTGCCGTGGCGCCACGCGAGCGCGACGAAGATCGCACCCGTGGCAGCGACCTGCAGCAGCTGTTCCCGTGGGCTCGCCTGCTCCCGCCGTTGGACAGCGAGCGCGATCAACGCGCCGACCGCCAGGCCGCAGCAGGCCCATACCGAGAGAGCAAGGACTGTTGGCACGCGAGTGACGCCCCCTGCGTTTTGACACGGTCTGCGATTGAGAGCCGTGCTCGCAACGTGTTCGGTCAGTTGCCCAGTGAACCAACTGCAAGAGTCTGATGTCGTGGCTCGCTACTCCAAACGAGTGAACTTTTCAGCCTGGGCGCGATCTACGGCCGTTCATGCCCTTGGTCCAGTTGATGTGACCGAGGTAACCCGAGGTACACGTAGTTGAGTGCCTGGATCATGCACAGCGGATGACGACCAACGTACTGGGGGGAGGCTGTATGCGTAGTCCGATCATCCCATCGGTCGCTCTGTCGGGTTCGGTAATCCTCTGCCTGACTGCGGCGATTGCCTGCAGTTCGCAGGACCCGCAAGCTCCGGCTTCCTCACCGAACCCGTCGCAAAACGTTGAGGCCCCGCCGTCGACCTCAGCGCCGTCCCCGGCCGACACGGCTCGGGAGCAGGCCAAGGAGGCTTATGTCGGCATGTGGCAGGCGATGGCCCGTGCCGGAAGGACCTCTAACTGGAAATCTCCCGAACTGGCCCGGTATGCCACGGGCAACGCTCTGACCACGATCACCAGGTCGCTGTACGCCGATCACTTCAACCATGTCGTCACCCGCGGCACTCCGAAGAACTTTCCACAGATCACCTCGGTCGAGCCGCCGAAGGCCCCGGAGACCGTGATGATTTCCGACTGCGGTGACTCGACCGGAACCTCGAAGGTTCACGAAGAGAGCGGCAAGCAGGTTCGTGGTGACGACCCAGGCGGGCGGCGGTCGATCAAGGCCGAGGTCAAGAAGCAGCCCGATGGTTCGTGGAAGGTGAGTCAGTTTGCCGTCCAGGGGGTGGGCACATGTTAAGGCGGGCTTCGATCGTGGCAGTGTCTGTGTCCACCTTGGTGATCGCTAGCTCCGGGACGGCGCTCGCGGACATCTGGGGTGGCGTCGACTGCGGCCAGGTCGACTACACAGGATGTGACTTGGGGGCGGGACGGGGAGGTCAGCCAGGGAAGCCTCCATCCCGACCTGAACAGCGAGGTCAGAGCGATAGCTCCGGCTCGGATGGCAGCAGTTCGCCACGGCCGCAGGGCGATCAAGTCTTGGGCGATCCGAACCTGGCGAACTGCCGGTACGTGCGCAGCGACTACCAGCCGCCAAGTCAGGGGACAACCACGGTCGCTTACCACCCGCCGAACACCGGCGGCGCGATCACCGCGACGCCGGCGGTGTACCGGCCGTCCACGTCGGGGGCGCAGGTCCGGTTCGCCCAACAACAGCAGCCCACGCCGGGGCAGTCGGGCGCGTGGTACATGTACCAATGCTCGGGCGAAGGCTGGTCGGATGCGCTGTATCGACCGCCGATCTGGATTCCGGACAGTGAACGGCCTGCCCCCCAACCATCACCAGAGCAACTGGCGCAGCAGGCATACAACCAGCTGCGGTTGCCGTCGCCGCAGATTCACGCCTCGCCTGCCGAGACGCAGCTGGTGAACCTGCCGACGTGGCTGTGGATGAACCGCGGCCAATGGCAGCCGCAGACGGCCACCGCATCCGTGCCCGGCGTTTCGGTCTCCGCGACCGCGACACCGAAGTCCGTGACGTGGTCGATGGGCGACGGCTCCACGATCACCTGCCAGGGCGCGGGCAGCCCGTTCCCGTCGGGCGGCGATCCGAAGGCGCCCAGTCCCGACTGCGGCCACACCTACCGCCAGACCTCGCAAGGGCAGCCGAACAACACCTACCCCGTCTCGGCGACCGTGCACTGGACTGTGACGTGGTCAGGGGCCGGCCAAAGCGGCACGTTCCCAGACCTGACAACGACATCGAACGCGACGTTCGCAGTGGCTGAATCGCAGGCGCTCAACAACGCTCCACGCTAGCGATCAGTCCGCTGTAGACGGACAAAGAAATCCGACGACAACACCCCATTTCCTCTTTGGAAAAGGGGTGCGGGGTACCGCATTGCCTGGAGGCGCTGGATGTCCACACCCACATCGACTCATGGATCCACCCAGGGGCCGCCCGCCGCCTCGCGGTCGTGGGTTGGCCGCAAGCCGGGTGCGCCGTCGCGCATCTCGGGCGGCGGAAGGCGCCGACGGGTGCCGTACCTCGTTCTGGGTGTGCTGCTGATCGTGGTCTGCGCGGCCGGATCAGTGATCACCGTGCTGCAGGTCGGCGACCGTGAGCCGATGCTGATCCTGGCGCGCCCGGTCAACGTCGGTCACGTGTTGACTCCGCAGGATCTACGCCAGGTGCCGATGTCCGCCGATTCGGGCACGGACGTGATCCCGGCGAGTCAAGCGTCGTCGGTTTTCGGTCAGCCGGTCGCCTATTCCCTTCCCGCCGGCACACTGTTGTCCCGGTCGGTGCTAGGTAATCCGCAAGTACCGCCCGCGGGTCAAGGAGTGGTTGCCGTTGCGGTAAAAGCGGGCCAAGCCCCGCCGGACATCGCCCCAGGCACGACAGTCTCGGTGATCGTCGCACCGGGCAGCGACACAACGTCGAGCACCGGCTCGACTCAGTCGACCGCCTCTGGCGGCCCCTGGCAAGCGGCGGTAGTCAGCGTCGCACCGCAGACCAACGACCAGTCGACGGTGGTCTCCCTGCAGATGCCCGCGGCCAGCGCCCGGCAGGTTGCCGCGATCCCGCCCGGCCAGCTGGCACTGGTCGCCGTCCCGGCAGGAGGACAGTGATGCTCGTGGGAATCTGCTCGGTGAAGGGTGCTCCAGGCGTCACCACCGCGGCCCTCGCGCTGGCGGCACGGTGGCCGGTGGGCGACCCTATGGTGATCGAGGCCGACCCGGCCGGGGGAGACGTCGCCGCGAGACATCGGCTGCCGGCCGCTCCGGGATTGGTCTCGCTGGCCGCAGCAGCACGTCGACAATCCAATCCCGAGCTGCTTGCTGAGCACAGCCAGCAGCTCCCCGGCGGCCTGCGGGTCATACCCGGACCGGTGGCCGCCGAACAAGCCCGCGCCGCCTTGGGGGTGCTTACCACCCGGGGCGTGCGGGCCATGCGGGCAGCGGCCAGTCCGCAGGATGCAGCAGTTTTGGTCGACGTCGGCCGGCTGGACACCTCGTCTCCAGCCCTACCACTGGTGCGCGGGGCGGAGTCGCTGGTGGTGATGACCCGGCCGCGTGCTGACCAGCTATCCCACGTCGCCACCTTGCTGAATGAGATACCCACCTGGACGCGAATTCCCGGACTGGTACTCATCGGAGGCGGCTACAGCCGCGTCGAAGTAGAGCGGGAACTGCGCGTGCCCGTGATGGGCACGTTGCCCGACGATGCCGCTGGTGCCGCACTGTTGTGCGGGCAACAGCGCGGGCGTTCACCGGAGAAATCGGCGCTCGGCCGCGCCGCCGAACGCCTCGCCCGCAACCTGGTGGCTCATGTTCAACGCGTACCGACCGCTGATACCGCGCAGGCTCCAGCAGCGGTTCCTGCGCAGGTGCCGTCCAGCGGAAATGGGGTGGTGCCGCGATGACGACCAACTCATACCAGACCCGCACCTCGGCAATACCGCCATACTCGCCATCCCACGAGCCAAGCTCGCAGCCTGGCACAGCAAGCCTCGACGGCGAGCACCCCGCCGCAGCAGCCTTGCGCACACGCCTGCGGCAGGCGGTCTCTGAAGGGCTAGCCGAGCGCATCCGAGAAGATGAACAGTACGGGCGCCCACCGCTGGACTACCACGCGCGCCGCAACCTGGCGGAAAAGCTCGCCGCAGATGCTGCCGACGCTTACGCCAACGAAGAACTGGCTCACCCAACGGGCGCTGGCCTTCCGCCCGATGACGTCGAGCGCCAGGTGATGACCTCAGTACTGGACGAAATCTTCGGCATGGGCGGCCTGCAACCCCTGCTTGCCAACGAAGACATCGAAAACATCAACGTCAACGGGTGTGATCACGTATTCGTGCGCTACAGCGACGGCCGACGAGCACAGATGCCGCCCGTGGCCGCCTCGGACGACGAGTTGATCGACCTCGTGCGCTCGTTGGCTGCGCGCGCCGGGGTCGAAGAACGGCGCTTTGACCGCGGATCGCCCGGCGTCAACGTCGAACTGCCCGATGGCAGTCGGCTGTTCGCGGTGATGGCGGTGACCGGGCGGCCGTCGGTGTCGATCCGGCGGCATCGCTTCTCGCAGGTCACGCTGGCGCGGTTGCGCCAGCTCGGCACGATCGATGCTGGGTTGGAAGCCGTGCTCGGTGCGCTGGTGCGTGCACGGTTCAACATGCTCATCGTCGGGGGGACCGCGATCGGTAAGACAACGATGCTGCGCGGGTTGGCTTCCGCTATCCCGTCCCACGAGCGGTTGATCACCATCGAGGACAACTTCGAACTGGGTCTGGATCGCGACCCGCAGCATCCCGACACCGTGGCCTTGCAAGCCCGGGAACCGAATGTCGAGGGAGAGGGCGCGATCAGCCAGGCCGACCTCGTGCGCTGGGCACTGCGGATGAGCCCGGACCGGGTGATCGTCGGTGAGGTCCGAGGGTCCGAACTGATCCCGATGGCCAACGCGATGACGCAGGGCAACGACGGCAGCATGGCCACCGTCCATGCCAGCGATTCGCGGGGGGCGTTTACCAAACTGGCGACCTATGCGGCCCAGAGCCCCGAGCGATTGGGGCTGGAGGCCACGAATCTGCTGATCGCGTCTGCGGTGCATTTCGTCATCCACCTTGCCGAGGCCAGGGATGACAAAACTCGTGTCGTGTCCTCGATTCGTGAGGTCGTCGGCGCCGATGACAAGCAGATCGTGTCCAACGAGGTGTATCGGCCTGATCCGACGGGCCGCGCCGTACCCGGGGTGCCAGTGCGGACCGAGACCGTCGAGCGCCTGACCGAGGTGGGTTTCGATCCGGATGTCCTGGAGCGGCCTGAAGGGTCGTGGAACCCGTGACCGGCTCGATCGCGGTGGCGGGAGTACTCGGGGTCGGCTTCGCCCTCGGGGTGCTCCTGCTCATCCTCGGTGTGCGGGGCCAAGACCCCGCCGCGTCGGCAATGCCCAGCCGCTGGGCGCAGTGGGTTGACCGGCTGCGTCACCGCACCTCCGCGCGGTGGACCGCGGCGAGCGTGACGGCCGGCGTGCTGGTGGGCGCGGTCACGGGCTGGGTCGTCGGCGGCGCCCTGACTGTGCTCGGTGTCTGGGCGCTGCCCCGAGTGCTGGGGCGCAACAAGGATCAGGCCAGGCGGGTCGCTCGGATCGAGGCCATCGCCGCGTGGACCGAGATGCTGCGTGACACCCTGTCGGCCGCCGCTGGCCTGGAGCAAGCAATCCAGGCCACTGTGGACACCGCCCCGGAGGCAATCCGGGACGACATCCGAAAACTTTCGGTGCGGATCGAACGCGGGGACAAGCTCGCCGATGCGTTGGGTGGTCTGGCCGACGACCTCAACGACCCAACGGCTGACCTGGTCATCAGTGCCCTGGTGCTGGCCTCCCAGCACCAGGCTCGCTCGCTCGCCGATCTACTCGGTGAGCTGGCGACCGAGGCCCGAGAGCAGGTCTCGATGCGACTGCGGGTGGAGTCCGGACGGGCGCGCACGCGGACGAGCGTGCGGGTGATCGTCGCGACGACGCTAACTTTCGCTGCGGGCCTGGTGGTGCTCAACCGTGGCTATCTCGACCCCTACGACAGCGCGTTCGGCCAGATCATGTTGTTGGTTGTCGGCGGATTGTTCGCCCTCGCGTTCGCGTGGCTGGCCAAAATCGCGCGCATCGGCGAGCCAGAGCGGTTCCTCACCCACCTAACTGGGGCCGAGCCGCAGGCGACGCAGGAGGTGCAGCCGTGATCACGACTGCTGTTCTTCTCGGAGCCGGCATCGGGCTCGGAATCTGGGCGCTGCTGGTCTGGTTTCTTCCGCCACGACCCTCGCTAGCCAGCGCCCTGACTGCGGTCCGCACGACCGGCCAGGCCCGGCCCACGATTACCGCCGTCGACTCAGGAGGTTGGGCAACGCGCTGGGGACGTCCTGCGGTGCGACCACTGCGAGCACTGGGCCTGCCCACCGAACGGCAACGTCGGGACCTGCTCATGCTTGCCCGATCCCCAGAAACACTGCTGGCCGAGAAAGCGGTGCTGGCCGTCGCCGGTCTGCTGCTGCCAGGACTATTGCAGGCCGTGCTGTGGGCAGCAGGGGTGATCTTTCCCTGGCAGGTGCCCTTTGTCGTCGGCGTCGCCTGTGCGGTCGGCGGCTTCTTCCTGCCGGACCTGGATGTACGCCAACAAGCTGAACGCAAACGCACGTCGTTTCGCCACGCGCTAAGTGCCTATCTCAACCTGGTGCGCGTCTCGCTGGCAGGCGGGGCCGGGGTCGATGGCGCGCTGAACGACGCGGCACTGATCGGCCAAGGATGGGCCTTCGCCCGCATCCGCCGGGCTTTAACCACGGCACGCCTGACTCGCACCACCCCATGGGAAACCCTCCGTCAGCTAGGTGAGGAACTGGGCATTCGCGAACTGGTCGAGCTGTCCTCGTCGGTGTCGCTGGCGGGCACCGAGGGCGCCAAGGTCCGCGCTTCCCTGGCTGCGAAAGCCGCGGCGATGCGCACCCACGAGCTCACCGAAGCCGAAGGCGAGGCCCAAGCGGCGACCGAGCGCATGAGCCTGCCCGTCATCTGCTTGTTCGCCGGCTTCCTCGTATTCATCGCCTACCCGGCCATGGCCACCGTCCTCGGATCCCTGTAGCCCGCAGAGAAAGGTTCAGACATGTTGGCGTACTTGACTGTCATCGTCGCCACCGTCCGCGCCCGCATCGAGCAGATTCGCGCGGACGAGCGTGGCTATAGCACGGAAACGGTCTTGGTCACCGCACTGCTGGTCGCCGCTGCGATCGCGGTGATCGCGATCATCGTCGCGGCCATCACCCGCAAGGCCAACGAGATCGGAGGCAAGATGTGATGGTGCGGCCCGCCGCTATGCGGAAAGTGCGACGCGGGTGGCCTCGTCTCGGCGGCGATGAACGCGGCTCGGTCACCGCCGAACTGGTCATCGCCGTACCAGCGCTCCTGCTGTTGCTGCTAGTCATCGCGCAGTTCGCGATCTGGGCGCATGCCACGCACATCGCCCAGGCCGCCGCATCCCAAGCTCTCTCGGCCGCGCGGGTGCAAGGCGCAAGCAGCGCCGACGGCCACGCCCAAGCCGAGGCGGTCCTCACCCAACTCGGAGGCGGCCCACTGCGTAACCCGAACGCGGCGGTCACGCGCGGCCCAGAACAGTCCACTGTGGATATCACCGGGCACGCCACGCGCGTGATCCCGTTCGTGGACCTGCCGGTGCACGCCCGAGCGGTCGGGCCAAGTGAACGGTTCGTGCCCCCGGAGACTAGCGGATGAAGACTTTCGTGACGCGGTTACGCCGTGACGAGGACGGATCGGTCGCCACCGAGCTGACCCTGCTCACCCCGGTATTGATCGTGCTACTGCTGTTCGTCGTCTTCTGCGGTCGGCTCGCCGACTCCCGCCTACGCGTGGACGATGCGGCCCATCAGGCTGTGCGTGCGGCAACATTGGCCCGCAGCAGCAGCCAGGCCACCAGCGACGCGCGCGCTACTGCCGAGGCGGCTCTGAGACAGGCCGGCATCAGTTGCCGGAGCCTCAGCGTGAATGCGCAACTCGGCGGCTTGCGCCCCGGGAGCACGGTGGTCGTCACAGTGAGCTGCGAGATCGGTCTCTCGGACTTGTCCCTGTTGGGGGTACCAGGGGCGACGACAGCCGACGCCTCGGCGTCGTCGGTCGTTGACCAGTGGCGCGGCAGCGTGGCTACCACGGGAGGTGCTGGCGAATGAAGCGACGTGCACGCTCGCTGGCCGCGGACGAACAAGGCCGGGTGACGGCGTTCGTTGTGATCATCACAACCGGCTGTCTGCTGTTCGCGGGCCTGGTACTCGATGGGGGGTTGGCGCTGGCCGCGAAATCGCGCGCCATCGGCCAGGCACAAGAGGCCGCGAGAGCCGGTGCGCAGGAGTTGGACTTGGCCGCGTACCGCTCTGGTGATGCTGCCCGGTTGAACCCCGTCGCTGCCCGCGCCACCGCGCGGCACTATCTGCACTCCATCGGCGCGACCGGCACCGTCACAGTCACCGACACCACGGTCCGTGTGCGTGTCGAGGCGCATCAACCGACCCAACTCCTCGGCCTCGTCGGGATCTCCGACATGACCGTCTCAGGCGCTGGGCAAGCCCATCCCGACCAAGGTGCGCTGGGAGGCAGCGGATGACACATCTTAGACGAGTCGCGTTCGGACTTCTTCGTGTTCTGGTGGCGCTCGCCGCCCTGCTCGCGCTAGCTGCGTTGCTGGTGGGCGTGCCGTGGGGCTTAGTCACCTTCATTGGCTGGCCGTTGCCAGACCACATTCCGACCGGCGACGAGATCGAGGCGACGCTGCTCAATCCCTTGTCGGTCACGTTGCTGCTCGACATCCTGGCCTGCATCGCCTGGCCCACCTGGGCTGTATTCGTCCTCGATGTCGCTCGCTGCATCCCGGACGCGCTGCGCGGCGTGCGTCCTCCTCCGATCGGACCGGTGCACGCGGTGGCCGGCGTGTTGGTGGCCTCCGCGGTCATCGGGCTGCTGCAACCGCGCGCTCCGGCCGCAAGCGCGGAACAGCTGCCTTCCGCGAACCCAGCCGCGACGGTGTCGACCACCCACTTCGATGCGATGCGGACAAGCGATAGCGCCGTCGCACAGCGCTCTCCGACCGGGACCGAGGTACAGGCCGAAAAGGGCACCGTGGTGGTGCAGCCCCCGCACGGCGGCATCCACGACAGCCTGTGGCGCATCGCTGAACGCGAACTCGGCGACGGTCACCGCTGGACCGAGCTGTACCGCATCAACCAGGGACGACCCCAAGCCGATGGACACGCCCTCACCAACCCGCACCTGATCCGGCCCGGCTGGATTCTCCAGTTGCCTGACGATGCTGCGGCTAACCCGGCGCCGCCGCCCGAACCCGCTCCACCGCAGCCGACCCCACCCCAACCGCCGACCGTCCAGCCCGCTCCGGACGCTGCACCGGACCAACATCACGCACCCACTCCGAACGCCGTCAGCACCACCTCGACAACCGCGATCACCCTGTGGAGCGGTGGACTGGTCGCCGCGATCCTGGCCAGCGCCGTCGCCTTCGCAATGGTGGTCCGCCGTCGCAAACGCCTGCGCGTCTACAAGCCCGGCAGCGGCGACCGCACCCCGCCTCCCGAGCCGGCCCCTGCCGTGCACGCACTCCAGCTGGCCTACGACGAAGTTCATCTCGATGATGACCACGACGACCAAGCGGAGCCGATCAGCTTCGGCGACGAGGAGCCGGCAAACCACTCCACCACGAACGCCACTGAACACGTCCACATGGACGGTGCCTGCGTCGCGGTCGGCGTCCGCTACGAACGCGCACGCGCCCTCGATCTCGCTGCGGTCCGCGGGCTCGGGCTGACCGGGCCAGGTGCAGAAGCCACGGCTCGCTCGCTGCTGGTGCACGTGCTGGGCACCACCCCCGCCGCGGTGGTCATCCCCGCAGACGACGCCCGCGCGCTGCTGGGCGCAGAACTGCCCTCCTCCTATCGGCTGCACATCACCGACGATCTACCTGGAGCCATCACGGCGCTGGAGGAGCGCTGCTCTCCCGACGGCTCCGGGGAAGAGGACCCGGTCCTGAATGCCGTCCTGGTCGCAGACATCGACCTCCCGCACGCGCGACTGCAATCCCTGCTCGATACCGGTTCCCGCCGCGGTGTCGCCGGCATCCTCCTCGGTCACTGGCCGGCCGGGGCCACCGTGCGAGTCCGCGCTGACGGCATCGTGGCAGCAGCCAGCCCTTCCCTCGACGACCTCCAGGGCAGCTGCCTGTTCCACCTCGACGCCGCCGACACCCGCGACCTGCTGGCGCTGCTCGCCGAGGCGCCGTCGCCGCGTCAGGCGGTTCTGGCCGACAGCACTCCCGAGCCCGATCTCGACGAGTCCCCCGGCACCACCGACGAGCCCGAGACGGCCGAACCCGACACCGCCGAGGAGCAGGAAGACAGCCTGTCGGTCTCCGTGCCCGAGCCGGAACTCGACGCCGGACCGGCCGAGGACGGCGATACCCACACTGACGAACCGCTGAACACGAAGACAGACAGCAGCAACGTTGAGGACGCCGACATCGAGACAACGTCCTTACTGCACCCTGACAATGAGCAAACGTCCGTCGGGATGGCCGAGGGAGAGGCGTCCGACCTGCCGACGTTGGTCGGTGCGACCGACGGGATTCGCCAACACCCGGAACTGCCGTGGGACCTGTCGATCTTCGGGCCGGTCACCTTGACCTGGCACAGTCCGGACGGGCACACCCACGACATCACGTCCGTGCTGGCGCCCAAGCACAAGGCGCTGCTGGTGTTCTTGGCCCTGCATCCGTCCGGCACGACACGCGAGGCCGTCCGCGAAGCACTCTGGCCCGACGCCCGGGGCCGGCGGCCCTTCAACGCCTTCTACGCGTCGCTGTCACAGCTGCGCAAAGCGTTCTCCCACGCCACCGGAGACCGCGCCGTAGATCTCATCTCCCAGCATGATGAGCAAGTCGCACTCGACCCCAGTCTCGTCGAAGTCGACTACTGGCACCTCCACGAGGCCGAGCACGATAGGCACACCGCAGCCACCGACGAGCACCGCATGGACGCCTGGTCGCGCATCGCGGCCGTCTACCGGGGCGAGGTCGCCGACGGCATGTCCGCGCTCTGGCTCGAAGGCCCGCGCGAAGCCGCGCACCGCACCGTGGTCGACGCGTTGGCGGGCATGGCTGCCCATTACCGCGGGCACGATCCGCACCGTCAACTACAGCTGCTCGAACACGCTCGGCTATTGAATCCCGAAAACGAGGCCATCTACCGCGACATCATGCGGGTGCAAGCTCAACTCGGGTTCACCGACGCGATCAGCCGCACCGTCCAATTGCTGACCACCACGCTCGCCGAGATCGGCGAGCGCCCGGACCACAACACACTGACACTGGCGCGCGCCCTACAAGCGCGCCAACACCGGGTAGCCAGCTAACAGACAATCGCCGCCCCCATCCCGGCGCAATCAAGTCTCATCGTTGTGGTGACGATCGTGTTCGCGCGTGACCCGGCTCTGGCGAACTCGCTCGATCAAATCCTGATGACTGGCTATCCAGCCTGCAGGTGGCCGCGCTCGTTCCTCCAGGAACTCGCGAAGAATCGGCGAAACCTCATACCAGACCGCCCGAGGTACCGACGAGTTATCCTCGTGCCGCAGCACCAACTCCTCCCGCTCCATTCGAGTCAACGTCTGCGACAAACTCTGCCTCGTAAGCGGCTTCGTCTTGTTTGACCACCGGTGCTGGGTACTACTCTCCTGGATTTCCTTCAACAGATCCAGGAAGCGCTTCTGGCCGGCCCAGAGCGCCACAACGATCTCCGGAACCCATTCCCCCTGCTGCCAATTCACGGCATCGAACCAGTTCAGCACCTCGTCGGCGCTAATCCCCATGCCTGGCTTCCTTTCCCCGTATGCTCCCCGATACCCTTATGGGGCAAGAGGCGACTCCCTTACCTGCTACCCACGCGGTCGGCGCCGGTAGCACCCCTGGACCATCCATGGTCACTCCGACGCAGTAGACACGCCGCCCAAGTGCGCCATTCGACCCCATTGAGTGGTCAGCTCCACCCGATCGGAGCAGCAGCTGATCTGCGCAGTGTGACCCAACGTGTCCCCTGCTCAACTGCTTACTCGTCTTCCCGCTCATCTGCCAGCTCACCTTCTTATTAAGCAGGAAGCCCTTCGGCGGCGCGTTGTCGCAGGTCAGCGCACCGCTGGCCCTTCCTGAGCACACCAAGCCTCGGTACCCCACGGGAACCGGTTGACGACTGGGAGAGATGGGGAAGGTAACAACCGGAGCCGACTGCGGATAGCGGACGCGAGATGGAGGATGGTGCAAAATCATTCCCAATCAGCTGTTTTCCAACGCCATTCTTACCTACCAAAAGCTCGCCTAATTCTCTCGCGAAAAGATCCCGCGCTTGGAATCAAGTTTGCCTTTGCGGCATCCGTTGAGTTGAGCATCTGCACTGGTCAGGATCACACGAAAGCAACTTGGGCGACCAAAGAAAATCGTCAGAAAACTGTCTTGCGATGTTGTGTCGCGCGCGGCGCCGGCGTTAGGCTAGAGCCATCGGAACACAGGGAAGAGAACCCGAAAGGTTCCGACCAGAAAGAAATATTGTGGGCAGGGATTCGCACCCCGATATACCCGCAGCCGTAATCAGTGAAAGGCATTCCCATGACTAGTGTGTCTGTTGAAGCGTGGTCGCATGGTGACGGGTATCTGACCGTGGACACGCAAGAATGGATCAACGATCGCGGCGAGTACGCGGACGATTTGACCGACGACTTGCGCGAGTGGATGGACGCGAACGGTCACCAGAGGCCGGATGATGACGTGATCGCGAAGTGGATCACTGATCGCACGGGTGAACCTCCGGCCGGTCTGCACGGTGACGGTGAGGTGTGGCATCACAACCTGGTCAACTTCGCTGATCACCTGATTGATGATCTCGGGTTCGTGGTGCTGTCCTCGGCCGGACTTGGCGATTTGATGATCACCGTGAGCGATCATCTCGGCTTGTACGTCACCCCGACCGTCTACCGTTCCATTGTGGACGAATTGGAAGAGTGGGCCGACTACTCCAACGCCACGGGTGAATGCGTGAACGGGCATCGCTGGGAGACCGCCGACACGGTGAACCTGTACTCCTGGTCGGGCAGCCCGCACGCCTACCGTGTGCCTGAGCTGGTACGTGTGCCATTCGGTGACCGCGACCGCGCCTATGTGGCCTGCCCGACCTGCGGGAAGGCCGTGCGGTTTATCTGCCGGTTCTGACCTCCCGTGCGGCCAGCCGCGCCGCTGGTGCCGCGCTGCGGCCGGCCGCACCTCCGTCCTTCCCTTCCGTTTGATCTTCCTTTCTGCGAGGTGCGCTGTGTTTGTGCTGTCCGCCAACGGCGAGATGATCTCCACCGACTACGACGACGACTCCTCGGTGATCACGTTCGAGAACGCCGAGGACACCGAATGGCGGTGTCAGGCGTGCGGCGAGTCCCTGTCTGAGGAATCGGACGGCTACGCCGACGAATCCGGCTCGCTGGTCTGCGATTCCTACGACCCGTACGAGGACCCCGAGATTGACGATGTGCAGTCCGCGCCGGACTTCCGCGAGGGTCCGCACCACCCGCAGCGAGTACCGCTGTCGTGGGCCAACGGCGCCACGATCCACACCGACCCTGACGAGGACTCGATCACGGTCACGATCAGCGTCGGCGACCCGCGCGGGGCGTTCGCCTTCACCGTGCGCCGTATCCCCGATGACGCATTGGACAACGGCGGCCGGCTGATCATGCACACCCCGTACCCGGGTGAACCGCTGCCGCACGTCGAGCTGACCACCGCCCACACCGGAACCTACTGGGTCGGCTGACTCGCTCTCGGGGCGCCCGGCACTCGGGCGCCCACTTCAGAACTTCCCTTTCCTGCAACGCCTTTCCTGGAGGTGTCCACAATGACCACCGCGACCAACGCCACCATGACCGCCGCCCCGTCTGGGGCGCCGCTGAGGTTCCGGACCGACCGGGCCGCGCTGGCGCACGCCTTGACCACCGTCAGTGTGGGACTGGCGCGCCGACCTGCCGTGCCGATGCTGGGCGGCGTCCTGCTGGACGGGCGTGACGGAGACCTAACCCTGACCGCTACCGACCTGGAAACCGTCGCCACGGTCCGCGTACCGGATGCCGCACCCGCCCCGGGGCGGGTGCTGATCGATCACACCGAAGCAACCAAGCTGCTCGGCGCGCTGGTAAAGGGCCAGCGCAAGCGCGGTGCCGACGCCGCGCCGGTCACCGTGTACACCACCGACGACGGAACGGCCGTGCTTGAACTCGGCGGCTACACCATGCCCATGACGACCTACGCGGCGGAGGACTTCCCGACGCTGCCGGAGACCCCGCCCACCGTCGCCGAGGTCGACCGCGAGCGGCTCACCACCGAAGGGCGGCGCGTGCTGGTCGCCACGGGCACCGACGACACCATCCCGATGGTCACAGGAGTTCAGGTGCGGATCACGCCCGGCACGCTCACCCTCGCCGGAACCGACCGCTACCGGCTGGCCGTCGCCGAGGTGGCCGCGACCACAACCACCGAGGAACGCGCGGTGCTCTTCCCGGCGCCGGTACTGTCCGCCGCGCTCAAGCACGCCACCGCCGACCGAGTGCGGTTCGGTATCGGGAACGACTGGGCCGGCGAGTGGGTGTCGCTGGCCTGCGGCAACCTGACCGTCATCACGCGGCCGATCGAGGCGCAGTTCCCCGCCTATGAGGAACTATTCCCGAGGTGGCCGCCACCGCGCGCGCCGACCGCGACGCTCTCGCCCACTCGACGGCACGCGCCGCCGCCGCATTGGAGGCCAAGAAACACACCACCCGGGACAAGCACGGGCACCGCGCAGCGGCACAGGTGGCGCTGACCGTCGAGCCCGCCGGCACGGTGTCTATCGCGCCCGTGCTCGGCGAGCACGCCGACGCGATAACCGCACCCGCACATCCGGCCGAGGTCAACGGCGCCGACGCACCAATGCGCGTGCTGTTCTCCGCGCCGTACCTGCGCGACGCGCTCAACGCGATCGACGGGGACACCGTGCTCTTCCAGCTCGCCACCCCAACGCGGCCAGTGCTGCTCACCGGAGCCGACGGGCAGGCATACCGGCACTTGTTGATGCCCGTCCGCCCGCCGAAGTCCTGAGCCTACGGCGGTGGCCCCGAACCGTGACGCCCTCCACCCCCGGGGGCCACCGCCAGCGAGGCCACCCCTTAACCGTTCCCATTGTCCTCATTGGAGGGATACAGCATGTCCTGTTTCGTTCTCCTGATCACCGATCCGACCTCGATGCGCCACGAGATCGAGCAATACGCGCGCGGAGTGTGTCTGGTGGCACGCCCGCCGCACCAGCTCACTGGGGAGGACTGGAACCGTGCCGCGTTGGTGCTGATCGACGCCCAGGCCGCGCCGATCTTGCGCGATCGCCCCCAGGAACTCCCTGCCCGCGACGCGGTGATACTGCTCGCCGATCCCGAGGATCAGGACGAGCCCGACCTGTACCGGCACGCCCTCACCCTCGGCGCCGCCCACCTGATCACGGTCCCGGACGGCTCCGGGGCATTGCGAACGCAAATGTCGATGCTCGCGGAACGCCCGGCCTTGGTGGTGGCGGTGCTTGATCCCGACCCGTCGGGTGAGGTCGGCACAGCGAGCACGGCCAGCCTCGCCTTGGCAGGCACTGCGGCTGGTGAACACCTCGGCCTGATCGACGCTCGCCCCACCCGGCTCAGCCTGCACCGGGCACTCCAGCGCGCGCGATACGACGCGCCCGTCGCCAGCTCGGGCAGCCTGCGCACGCTGTTCGTCAACGAGCAGCAGGCGCCCCCGCACGACGCCGTGCGAGACGCCATGACCGATCTCGCCCGCCGGCACGCGGTGACGCTGGCGCATCTGGACCCGCACCAGTCCGACACGGTGGCCGTGCTCGGCGGTGTCGACCTGATCATCGTTCCCGTTCGCGCCCGCTCGGTCACGGCGCAGGCGACGCGGAGCGTGGTCACCGCCGCGTGCCGCGCTACCCCGCACGTCCACGTGCACGTCATCGGGGATGCCGCCGACACCGACGTGGTCGAGGCGGTCGCCGCAGGCATCGGAGCCGGTTACCCGAGCATGACCGGCGTCGCTCCGCCCGACATGCCGGAGGAGTCCCGGCACGTGGACGTCCAGCTCGCCGACACCAGCCACCACCGACAGCTCTGGGAGGTGGTCGCGCGGTATCGGCCGCGCACCTCGTGCCCCGTCTGACCAGCACCGAACCCACAACTACACAGGGCGAGCGGTACGAGGCTGCGCGGTAGTTCAGTGAGCTATCCTGGCCGTGCCTCCCTTCGGGGACGGCAGCCCTTTCACAGGGTTACGGCAGGCCGACGGACCGTGCGAACACCCTTCGGGGTGGGTCCGTCGGCTTTCTTTCTGCCCCGGCCTCCCATGCCGCTCGCGTCGCCGCTGCGACCGAACTCCGCGACCGGCCAATCCGAGTCCGCTGTTCGTATCCCTCCTTTGCTGCCTAGCTTCTTTCTCTCCTTGGGAGGCCGCTGATGAAAACGAGTTGCGAACGTCCGTACCGAAGCATGATCGCCACCGCCGGAGCGGTGCGTCAGCTGCCAGAGGAAGCCACGGAATGGCATGTGCGCCGACTGGCTAATGAACTGGCCGATGCCGTGGTCGACCTGGACGCGCGGATGCGCGCCGGCCTGAATGTTCCCAGCGCCTGGCAGGTGGTCGCGCCCGGCGCCGACGCACACCAGGCGCACGACCCGTCCGACGCACGCGCCCCGGACGACAACCGCGCTCAGGACGACGAACCCGGGGACCGCTCGAACCCCGACGCTCCGGTCTTCTACTGCCTGCGCGCTGCCGATCTCGAAGAAGGCATGAGCACCGACGACGGACAGGACATCGTCTCGGTAACCGTCTTGGAAGACTGGGTCTTCGCCGACGTGTACACCCCTCGCTCCGACGATCCCCAGCAGGACGAAGAAAACCGTCACGAGACCGAATGCCGCATGTACCGGCCTGACGAACTCGTTGGCATGGCGACCTTCGTCGACACCGAGATCGACGGCTCCGAGGCCGACGGAGCCCAACCCGATCCCCACTCGCCTTCCTGCAGCGACTGATCCGGCAGGCGATCACGACGACGCGCGCATGCACGCGCAGAAAGGCCGATTCCTTCGCTCAGGCGCATTCCTCGTTGGGCACACCTGTGCCCGATGCAGGACAGCGCCGGGCACAACCGCCGCACACCAGGAGGGCGGACACGTGAGTCAATCCAACAAGCAACGGCGCACCCACCGCGACCCCGGCCAGCACGCCGTCGCCATCGCTGAAACCGTCAACACGGCGTGGAACAAGTCCAACCACTCGGGCCGCCGCGACGTGGCCCTGTCGGTCGTGGCCGCGTTGTCTCTCCTCGGTCAGCGCGACCCGCACGGCCCAGACCTGGCCGAACAGCTGCACGCGCAGAACGCCGGGGACTTCGCCGGCACACTGCGCGAGATCTACACCGCTCTGGTCAACGCCCGTCCGGACCTGACCCATCTCGTCTATCCGCTCATGCACTGGGTCTTCGATGAGCCGCAACCCGCGTTGCAGCGCGCCGCGAAGCACACCGCCGACGCCGCACTGCACGAGGGGCAGCTCGAACTCACCGGCACGGACGACCGCTACGACACCGACCTGCTCGGCGTCGTACTCACCCTGCTCAAGTCCGATTCGGCCGGCAAGGCGAACGCCCAGATCTACACCCCCACGCCGGTCGCGGACATGATGGCGCGTATGACCCTGCCCGATGAGGGCAGCTCGGTGTGCGACCCGGCTGTAGGCACCGGCGGACTTCTCCGTGCCGTCGCCCAAGCGATGCGCGAACACGGCCGAGACCCCACAACCGTCGCGTGGTACGGCGCCGACATCGACGACCTGGCCATCGCCGCCTGTGCGGTCAACAGCGTACTGTGGCGTCTCGGCCCGCGGACACTCCTGTGCGTCGCCAACACCCTCGCCGAAGGCGATTGGGCACGCCGCGCCGAAGCTCAGCGCACCGAGGTTCTGCAGCTCACCAAGACGATCCGCCGGGACAAGCTGATGATCAGTGCTGTCCGCGCCGCCCAACGGCTCACCGAGCTAGCGGTCGACGGCGGCCCCGACGACGATGACCACAACGAGGACCGGGAGTAGCGTGGCTGCGTTACACAAGCGCCGACGCGGATTTCGGGCGACGTGGTAGACACGTCGCACAAGGATATCCAGAGGTCAGACAGCGTGGCAGGTGGAGGTATTGGTGTCGGGTCGCTATTACCAGGCGAGTGTAAGGGCCGCACTGGCAGCGTTCTGCTCGGGCTATTGCTACTTTCCTGGATGCGGACAGAGACTGCTGTACTACATCGATGGTAAATGGGTTATCGGACTTGAAATCGCGCATATTTACTCTTTAGAGGACAACGGACCGCGGTCGCGCCCCAATATGCCAAGAGAGGATCGGAATGATTTTAAGAACTTGATTTACCTCTGCACTCTTCATCATAAGCTCGTAGACGCCAACGATGGGATGGATTATTCACCTGAAACCCTCCTGAAGTGGAAGCGGGATAATGAGTCGGACGAACAGATAGCGCTGCATTCCAAGAAACCCGTGACAGCCGAGATTCTTGAGCGCTATATCAACAACGCAATGGCTCAGCGCGAGGACGCCATCACCGAAGCATTGGATCGACTCGATCAAAGCGGCGATAGGGCTGCCGAGCTGATACGCGAGCTTCAGGCAGAGATTCGCGCACTGCGCGCCAAAGGAGCTGTCGTGGACGCCGACACAGCAAGCATGCTGAGCCGGGCAGCGAACAAACTTACCCACCTACCGGAGTCAGCCGAATTAATCCAATCGGCCGCCACCAAGATCGACCGCAGTGTAAAAGACGCATCGCGACTGTTTTGACGCCAATAGATCAGCCGATGCCGAACCATCTGAGGCCAGCGGGGATTAAACAGTAATTCCGAAACCCGTGTCACAGCCGCCTTGACTGAGGGCGATACGGTCGGCGTATTGTAAGGGCGGCAACGGCTGACGAAAGGCGTCGGAGTTGATTAGCCGCCCGTAGGCCGTGCAACATCACACCGTGACCTAGGTTGCTTCAGAGGAAATGGATCCTAATTACTCGGCCGGCTGGCTCGCACGTAGTCATCGCCCTTCCAACGATAATCGTCCACTTTGACTGGTTGTCCGAAGTCCGGGGCGTGGATCATCTTTCCTGCGCCGATGTAGATTCCGACGTGGTGGATGTTGCTTGGAGTGCCGTAGAAGACGAGATCTCCGGGGGCCAATGGGGTTCCTTTCGGAACCTGTGGCCCAGCGTTGTACTGCTCTTGCGCGGTCCGTGGGAGGGCGATCCCTGCGGCCTGGTAGGCGGCCATGGTCAGTCCTGAGCAGTCGAAGCCCTTGTGGCCGTGGTCGGGTCCGTTGCCTCCCCACATGTAGGGCAGCCCGAGTTGGCCTTGGGCGTAGTTCACGGCCTGCTGTGCCTGCGGTGATGGCCGGGCGTCGTCTCCGGAGTTGGCTGCCGCTTGCTTGTACTGGGCGGCTTGGTTAAGGACTTGGCTGACGTACCAGTCAGCATGGTTGTAGGCGTAGATGGCGCCGTAGATGTCGCGCTCGTCGCGGGCGCCCGACTCGCACAGGTACGCCGCAGCGGCGTAGATGGCGTCATGCGGGTTGTACCGCGACGGTGGGGTGCTGCCACCTGGAGGGATGTGGTGCCGTTCCACGACAGAGTTGAATGTGGACTGGAGAAACTGCATCGGCCCGCCTGCACCGGCGTAGTTCGATCCACTGTGGACTCCTGGTAGAGGTGATTGACCATGATTCGACTCGATCTTGCCGATGGCTGCCAGAATGCTCCAGTCCAGCCCGGGGCAGGTGGTGGCGGCTTGCCGGTACAGGGCGAGGTAGTTGCCAGGGATGTCGGATAACGCGGCTTGGCTGGGCTGGCTCGCGTTCGCGGAGTCGTCACCCCCGCCGAAGACGGCGGAGACGACTCCGGACACGGCTGCAGCGACCAGCACGACCAGGACGACGATGGCGCCGAGGACGGTGGTGGCGAGTTTGAGCATGTTTGGATCACCCCGTGGGTTTCCAGGTCAGGTCGTGCTGCGCGAAGGGCGGCATGGGGGCTGGCGGGCTGAGCCGGGGCACGGGGCTGGCCTCGCCGGTGTTGGTGGTGGTTGGGGCGCTGGCGGTAGGGTTGCCCAGGTGGGGCCACGCGGTGTGGAGGTCGATCAGCCGGTAGCGCCCGGCATCGCGGTGGGCCAGCGGCAGCCATATCCCGGCTGAGCCGGTCCCGGCGCGGTTCAGTTCTTCAGCCGTCGTAGTGGCGATCGGCAGGTCGTGCGGGCGCGGCTGGGCGCGCAGGTGCTCGGCCAGCAGCGGGCGAGCATGGGCCTCGCGCTGCGCGGTGGCGAACACAGCTAGCAGCGGCGTCACGATCCGCGTGGTGGCGGCGAGTTCGAGGTAGTCGGGCAGTTTGGCCACGAACCGGGACAGCTGGTAGCTGCCGGTGTCCCACTCGATGAACCACTCGATGTCGCGACTGGCCTCGCGCCAGCGGCCGTAGCCGTCGGGACGCACAATGTCCCCGAAATGCCTCGTACAGCGGGCCTCGGACCACCAGGCGGTGACCGCCCGGTCGTCGTGTGCGAGGGCGTCGGCGATGAGCCTGGTAAACAGGCTGTTGAGCCCGTGTAGGTGCGCCAGGCGCAGCGAGTAGGCGATGCCGATCGACCGCTCCGCACGAAAGCCCAGTTCGCGAGGGTCGATGCCGTCCTCGTGGGCCAGCAGGTGCGCGCCGGTTGTGTCGAGAACGTAGAACATCGGGGACCGCCCCTTGCCTACAAACGGCTGGAAGCGGTCGAGGACCCGCCATTGGTAGAGGCGCTGGAGCCGATGATTGGCCGCGCGTCGGGTGGGGAAGGCGATTTGGGTGATCTGCGTGGAGGTCAGGGTGCGATGCTCGGAGCACATGCGGGCGATCCACCGATCTCGTTCGGTGAGGTGGGCCGCGACCGTGGCCTGGTGCTCGGTCGAGGCGGCCACGCGGGAGCTGGCGCGGGCGGGGATTGGTGTGCGCAGGTCACGTTGGGGCGTGCTGGGGTCGATCATGAACGGCTCCTTCTCGGCAAAAGCCGGTGGGCAGGACGGCGAGAGCGCATAAGAGGCGGGCCACGCCTGCTGGCGTGGCCCGCCCTGTGTCGGAGTGCGCGGTTGTCAGACGGCGCGACGGGGATCGGTGCCGGCGGCCTCCGATGTGGCGTGGTCGCGTGTCTCCTCGGCCGAGGACGACAGCGGCTGGGTGTGGCGGGCGGCGGCTTTACGCACCATGCGCGCTCGGCCGCGGATCGCCGGGGGCAACGGCTGCGTGGCCAGGGTGAACGGTGGGGTTTCCGCCCCGTTGACCACGAGCCGGGCGGCGGCGTGGAACACGCCGAGGTGGGCGAGATCGTGCTCGCTGACCCGGGGTGCGGTGTGGCGCGCGAGTTCGCGGGCGTCCTCGGGGCTGGCGTTGAAGAAGATCTTCGACCTCGCGTTCGTGCTGATGCCCTCTTTGAGGTCCTTGCCGAGCTGGCCGAGATGCTGGTGGGCCAGCGTCATGGACAATCGATACCCCCTTGCTTCGGCGAGCATGTCCTCCATGGCGTACGGCAAGTTCAAGAAATTGTGCGCCTCGTCGACATACAACGACGCGTCGAGGCGTTCGCGCTCCGGCAATACGGCGCGAGCGGTGGCCGCCTGCCACACGCGAGCCACGATCAGCGAACCGAGCAGCCGGGTGGTGTCCTCGCCTAAGCTCCCTTTCGGGATGCGCACGAAGCACAGTCCGCCGTCCAGTGCCGCCGATAGATCCACTGTGGACTCGCCGGCCGAGACGGCTTTGACTACGAAAGAGCGCAACAGGAATGCGCGCAGTTTGTTCAGCAACGGTGCGGTTGCCTGTGCCCGTGCGGCGTCACTCAGCTGCTCGTACCAGTCCCAGAAGCCACGCAAGGTCGCGTCGCCCTCGACCTTGTGGCGGTGGCGTTCGCGAGTGGCCGAGTCGGTGAGCAGCTGTGGCAGCGTGGAGAGCTTCGGCGTGTCCGATGCGGCTCGTAGGGTCAGACAGGCGGCGCGCAAGATGTCCTCGGTGCGCGGCCCCCACGCTGAGGAGAACACTCGGGAGAACACCGACACGAGGTTGTCCACGGCCGCCTCCTTCGGCCCTTCCAGCGGGTTCAGGCACGGGGTAGTGCCGGGGGTGTCGGCGTCGAAGAGCACGACGCGTTCGGCGGCGTATTCGGGTAGCCGTTTGAGCACGTCAGTGATCAGGTCACCCTTGGGGTCGATGACCACTGCGCCGCGCTGGTGCTCGGCGTCGGCGAGGATCATCCGCGCCAAGATGGTGCTCTTCCCGCTGCCGGTGGCGCCGAGCACATGCACGTGGTGGCGGGCATCGCTGACCTGCAGCCCAACAGGGCGGGCGTGCCCGGTATCGGAGATGCCGACCGGGCGGACCAGCTCGCCTTCAGTGGGCGTGTTGGGTGGGGGCGGTACGGCTTTGGCCCCGGCCCGGCTCAGCCCTGGCAGGGCCTCGTCGGTCGGCAGATGGCAGATCCCGGCCAGTTCCGGCACCGATAGCAGGTCCCCGCGCCGCAGTCGTCGCCGGGCCAGCGCCTGCTCGGGGTCACGCAGCCGATGGCGACGGTAGTGGTTGTGCTCGGTGAATCCGGAGAAGGCGCTGGCGATGGCGTGTGCGCGGCCCCGCAGCTGGTCCCGCACGCGTGCCACCTGCTCCGGCGGTGTCTCCGCCGGCACGGTGGCCGCCACCGCGTAGCGGATCAGGGTTTCCCACTGGCTCCCGCGCTGTTTGGCCACGATGGCGCGGTTCTGCGCCTGGTACTCCAGCGACGTTTGCGCGTCCAGCTTCGGCTGGCCGCCCGCCCCGGAGGAAGTCTTCGGTGTCGCACCCGGAGTGATGATGTCCAACAGCCGACCGACTGGGCGCGTCGAGCGGCCGGCGTGGAGGTGACGAGCAGCGCGCCGCGCCTGTTTGACTCGCCGTCCCGTCACCGGGCGAGCCAGCACCTGGACACACGCCGACTCGTGCACGCCGAGCCCGGTCGGCGCGCCCAGCAGCGCGCGGATCGGGTCGGCGTCAAAATCGCTGCGGATGGGCAGTGCCTCGGATCGGGCCAGCCGAAGCACACCCCCCGTGACCACCTGGCGACGGCCCTCATCAGCCTCCACCTCCAGTGGCGGATTGGCCTGCTCGGTGGAGGTGTGCGCGCCCGGCCACGCCGCCTCGACCGCGCCCTCGACCATCCCCGGCGGCACCGTTCCTGGCACCCACAGCCGAATCTGCACACCGTCGTGGCCGAACACGTACTCCCACGCCAGATGCGGCTGGCCGCCGACCAGCCGAGCCCACATCGGACGCAACAGCCCGACCAGGTTCGACCACCCCGCTTCGGCGCCATCGGGGTCCACGGTCGGCGGCGCCAGGATCGTGACCACCCGCGCCTGGTCGTGCAGACGGTCCTGGCAGCGGTCGTCCCACCAGCGTCGCACGCTGATCAGACCGCTCATCGCGGTCACGACAACGGGGCCGACGATCGGTCCCCAGACCTGCATCCACGACCACGCAGCATCCACAACCGCTCGGATCGCTCCCCAAGGATCAGTGAGCAGCCCGCCCAGCGGACCATCCACAATAGATTGTTGCAGCGGAATCACGAGGAAGGAACCTCCTTACTTCGTGGGAGGCGGTTACGCGGCCCGCCGGCTCCGGGTGCGATGGCGACGGCGGGCGGATGGCGCACTGGTGATCGTGCGAACCTCAGCCGCGCCCTGGCGGGTGTGGCGCTCGGCGTCGACCTCGGCCTGCCACTGCGAAAAGCGGCGGCCATCCAAACGGCGCAGGAAATGCGGAATGCGGTTCGCGGGCACGCCGACCAGTCGCGGTCCCAGCACCGCGAGCAGGTCAGAGGCTTCCTGCGAGGACCATCCGGCCGCGGCGATGGACTCCTCGTCCGGGAACACGTCGGCGATTCGGTCTACGCTCGGGTCCAGCAGTGCGTCTTGGGTGCCGCCGTAGCTGTAGGCCCACAAGAAATTCTCGGGCCGCTCAGGTTCGACGAGTCGGCGAAACCGAGCGACTTCCTTGGTGTAGCAATAGAAGTTCGCGTCCGGCCGCTGCCGCATGATGCGCAGCCACCGGGCGGTGTAGTCGTCGGAGAAGAAGTCGCCACTGTCGTGAATCCTGATCCAGCGACCGGCGAACTTTGGAGCGGCGAGTTCGGCGAGCATCGCCTGCTCCCAGCCGTCCGGATCGTCGAGCACGAACTGCAAGTTGGCGTGGTGCTTCGCACGCACAGCCGGCCACAGGTACGTCCCATGCCGGGCGTAGCAGACCTGGCGGCAAATGCCCGCCGACGGGCAGGTGTTGTAGGTACGCCCATCGGGCAGGCGGCCCGCCCACGCGGGCAATGTCCAGTTGTAGACGCCGATCTGCCGCATCTCGCGGTTCTGAGTGAGGAGGCGTCGGGGACGCGTGGGTGTTGGTCCAACGGCAGTTGCAGAAGCGGATGAAGACATAGGTGCACCCCCGGGAGTAGTGAGGTGAAGGAGTGGGTGGTCGCGCGGGATCGACGAGTGCGACCTCGGCCACGGGGACACGGGGCCTGGGCGGGCCAGGTTGAGTGGTCAGGCTGGCCCGTCGGGACGCGACTCTGGATTGTTCGCGGGCGCAGTCGTACTCAGCCGCCCGTGATACTTGCTGCGACTGTGCCGGTAGTGATCCAAGTTAATGACCTTGGTGGTGGAATCCGTGGGACGGACCGTCACGGACTGGGCGTTGTCCTGAGCGCGGCGGCTGCGGACGGAGCACGTGCTCTTCTGGATCACGTGTTGCGCGGCGCGCACCAGCGCCGTGGCCATCGCGAGCCCCGCGAGGAACACTGCGGCACAAGCGATCCAGGTGAGGGCCATGAGCACGGTGGCTACAGTGAATGGGTGGAGGACGTTGTTCAGGAATGTCTGCATCAGGCCCCCTGTGTGATTTCCTCGTCCAAGACAAGGTGCTGATCGGACTCCCCGGCTGGGGTGTCGGTGTCGTCGGCCATGGCGGCGAGTTCGGCCGGATCAGTGGTGATCAACTCGTGCTCGGCGTCGGAGGCGATGGTTTGGAGGGCGACCCGCTGCGTCCCGGTCGACAACAGGCCCTGTCCAGTTCCTGCTGAGAGCAGGAACTGCCGCTCGCCCTCAGAGAGGGCGAAGGTGCGGACGATGTCGTCGATCGCCTGCGGTGACTGCCTGAGCAAGATCTGCGTGGCAGCGTTGCTGATGATCGCCTTACCTAGGTCTGAACCGAGCACATCGCCCACGTCCTGGGTCGCCACCGTCAAGCCGCACCAGTGTTTGCGGGCGCTTTTAGCCAAGCGCCACAAGAATTCGGCGCCGGCCTGCTGCTGCATCAACAGCCATGCTTCGTCGACCACGCACAGCCGCGGCCGGCGAGTGGTGGGATTGGAGATCCGGCGCCAGACGGCGTCCAGCGTCAGCAGCGTCCCCGCCGGCTTCAGCTCATCCGGCAGATTCCGCAGGCTGAACACGAGCAAGTGTCCTTCGGGCGGGCTCGTGGTTGGCCCGTCGAACAGGCCCGAGAACGTGCCGTGGGTAAACGGGTGCAGCCGACTGGCGAGATCCCGGGCGGTCTCATCGTCAGACTGACTCAGCACCAGACGCAAGTCGGCCAGCAGCGGTGCCTGCCGTGTCCAGGTACGGGCGTCCTCGGTGATCCCCGCCTGCCGATAGGTCGCGGTGACCGCCTGATCCAGCACAGCACGCTCGTCCGCACTCAACGCTTGTCCAAACAGGACAGAAAGAAGGGTGTGGACGAAGAGGCTGCGCCTCGTGAGCGCGTCCGCGGGCGCCGAGCGGCGCCCGTCCGCGCGGGTGTGGATCGGCAGGTCCAGCGGGTTCAGCCGCACTCCTTCGCTGCCGAGCGGGAAGTAGGTGCCCCCGACGGCCCCGGCGAGGCGGGCGTACTCGTCCTCGGGGTCGAGGATCGCGATCTCAGTGCCGTAGTACAGGCTCCTGATCGCTTCGAGTTTCACGAGGTAGGACTTGCCGGCCCCGGAGCGCCCCAAGATCACCGAGTTGTAGTTCTCGCAGCTAAACCGGTCCCAATGCACGAGCCCTTGGCTGCCGAGGTTCCAGCCGTACAGCACTCCGTGGGCGGCTGATGCCGAGGTGACATCGGGTGGAGGTAAGTCCGGACTGGTGAACGGAAAGGCGGCGCTCAGCGCGGCGGTGTCAAACGAGCGGGTTATCCCGATCTGGTCTAGGCCCATCGGCAGGGCCGTGATCCACCCCTGCAGGGACCGGTAGGTGGTGGGCTTGGCGTCCATCAGCAGACTCGCGGTCAGGGCGCGCAGCGCGCTGACCTCCTCGACGAGTTCGTGCTGGGAGTTCGCGTGGACGGTGAGGTACAACCCGACGCGGAACAAGCGACCCTCCCCGCGGGCCAGCCGGTCGGAGAGGTCGTGGGCGTCCTCGGTGGCCGCTTCGACCTGTGGGTCGGCCAGGCGGCCGTGTGCTGCGGTGTGCCGGCGTCCGGACTCCAGGCGGCCGAGCTGTTTCTTCAGCCGCTCGGCAGCCACCTGCGGGTCGATCGGTTCGATGTGCAGCGACACGTCGAGCCGAGCCGGGTGGGTCAGCAGGGGTTGCAGCCATCCCGGATGGACTTCTCTCGGGTAGCCGGCGATGGCGAAACTGGCGACCCATTCGTCGCCGATCTGCAGGTGACGGGGGTGGACCTCGACGGCGTCCGGGGCGAAGGCGGCCGTGGTCGCCTGAGTGGTGCGGGGTCGATTCCGGGTGAACATCACAGGTGGCCCTCCTCGTCGGGGTCCCAGTCCGCCCCGGCCGGGGTGGTGATCACCTCGTCGGCGCTGGCCATCTCCGGCGAGGGCGGCAGTGGGCTGTCCGGATTCGTGGCTGCCGACAGCACGACGGTTGCTTGTGCGGCGTCTAACGGAGTGACCTCGATCCCTGCTGGGGACAGCAACTCACCCGCCTCGTGCATGCGCCGCAGCAGCCGCGAGGCCGCTGCGCGTCGAGCCCCGTCCGACGGCTCGGTCTCCTCGTCGCCGCGTCCACGGCGTCGAGGCAGGCGGCCACGGCGAGTCCATGCGTCCGGCGGTGCGCTGCGCACCGGTTCACGGATGACCAGCAGGATCTGCCGGCGCAGCAGCTCGGCGTGCTGGCCCAGCTGGGCGAGATAATCGGCGTGATCGAGAGCGGCGGTCTCCAACGCCGGGTGCGGCAGGCTCGCCGCACGGTCACGCAGCTGCCCGATCTGCTCGGAGAGATCCAGGCGCTGGGCGCGCACCAGGATCTGCACGGGCGCGGACAGGCTGTGCAGGTAGCGGCCGAATGCGGCAGTGAGTGCTTCCTGCTCGGCCGGGGTCCGTAGTGCGAAGTTCACCGTCGAACATGCGGCAAGCAGGGCGAGCCCGTCTGAGCCGAGATCGATCACTCCGGCCTCGCTGACCCCGGTGGCCGGCAACGTCAGTGCGCCGGCCACGGGTTCGCTCGCGTCGTTGGCGACGCCAGCCAGCCACTCCGGGACCGCGGGCGGGGGCTGGCTGGCCGCGACCCGGCGTTGGGGCTGGAGCCGCTGGCGGAGTGCGGCCAGCAGCAGCCGGTCCAGCGTCACGCCATCGCGGCGCACGATCACCAGCGCAGCCACCGCCACGCCGACGGGTACCGCGACGATCAGGTAGGCGACTACCGGCAGGAAAGCGCGGGTGGCGAGCCACCCGCCGTAGAGCACCAGGGCGGTTACCGCCATGACGGCCACCTGGCGAGCGGTGAAGCCGGCCAGGATGGTGTCCTCCCGATCGACATCCGCCGGGATGCGCACGCTGTACTGACTCACGTCGACTCACCTCCTTCTCGGCGGGTACTCGGGCGGGGTGGGGAGACCTTCGGCAGGTCCAGCGGCAGCGCTTGCTGGCGTGGCTGCCGACCGCGCTTCGACTGCGGCGGCGGTGCGGGTGGCGGCTGCTCGCGAGACCGAGTCGGCTTGCGCCTGCGCTGCACGTTCAGCGGCAGTTGGTACTGGCCCTGCCGGTTGGCTCGGGGCTTGTTTTCCGGCCACTCGCCATCCGCCGGGAACTGCAGCTGCTTGCCCGCCGTCGACGGTCGCGGTGGGCTCGGTGGCGGTGGGGCCGGCGACGGGCGACGGACGCGCTGCGCGCTGATCGGCAGCCGGTACTGTCCGTCGCGGCCCAGCCGTGGCCGGTTCTCCGGCCATTCGCCACTGGGTGGGAAACGCAACTGGCGTCCCCGGCTGCTCGGCGCTACCGACGAGCGGGACGCCGAGTCGGCCGCCGGTTTCGGCCGGGGCTGGCGCTGCACGTCCAGCGGCAGCTCGTACTGTCCGTCGCGACCCAGCCGCGGCTTGTGCTCCGGCCACTCTCCATCCAGCGGCAGCTTCAGTTGCGTGCCCTGGCCCTTGGTCCGGGGCCGCGGTGCGGGCTTCGCGCCCGCGCGGTGGGAGGGTCTGGACGCCCGCTGCCGCTTGACCCCATCCAGCGGCAACATGTATTGGCCCGACGGCGTCGCTCGTGTGCCTGCGTATGGATCACTCGACCCCGGGTCCTTGGGACCTCCACGCGGCTTTGGCGTGCTACCGCCAGCGCCACCACCGCCACGTCCGCGCAGGAGACCGAAGGTCTTGTACGCGATGAAGCCCCGGACCAGCGAGCCGACCAGTGATCGGCCGCCACCACCACGAATGGAGCCGAGAACCCAGAAGGGGATTTTGAACAGGATGTACATCAGTGCCAAAGACACGAGAAGGTTCACCAGTCCATCTGCGGTTGGCCCGAAGAACGTGAATCCACCCGGGGACAGGAAAACGCGCATCGCGGTGATCAGTGTCAGCGACTGACCTAATTGAATGGCCAGGCAGCCGCCAAAGGCTTTCCACCACCATTTAGCGATGCCCTCGGTGTGCGGCAGGGCGTGACACATCAGCGCCAACGGTGCGCCCGCGATAAGGATCACTGTCAGTGCCACACGGACGACGTAGGTGAGCAGGAGCGCGACCAGCATTCCGGCAAGAAAGAGGCCGACGAAGATGATGAAGAATCCGCCGTTGAGCGAACCCATCACCAATCGTTTGAGAGTTTCGGCGGAAGAACTCTCATCGACGCCGCCAGACATAATTGCTTTCGCGAGCGCGTTGGCCAGAGTGATCGACTGAGAGCACGCCCACAACGACAAGGCGCCGGCGAGAAAACCGATAATGACCCGCGGAAGAATCTCCTTAATGGAAACTCGGGTCTGCATGGTCTCGTAGACCATGACGATGATTCCGGCGATCAGGATCAGCATGCCGTAGCAGGCCAGCATGATCTGCCAGGAGGAATTCCACAGCTCGCCGATCCGAGGCAGTTGATCCAACGTTGGGGTGGTCAACAAGGTGTTAGCCAGCAGATCCAGCAGGTTGTTCAACGCCGGGGTGACGAGATCTCGAAAGAATCCTTCGATCGCCTCATTGACGCAGGCGGCGATATCGGTGATCCCGCAGGAGGACTCCTCAGAATCGTCGCCATTGCCGGACTGGCCCGGCTGCTCACCCGGCTTCGGTGCGGGCGTGGTGGGCTGCGGGATACAGCCTGGCCCTTGGCACGGCTGCGGCTGATCCGACTCTGGCGGCTTGTGATTTGTAGGCGGCGGGTCGGTCTGGCACACCGGCAGTGGTGAGTTCGGAGCACACTCGTCGACCGGTGGCAGCGGCACTGGTGGCGGTGCAGGTTCCGGCGACGACGCGGGCGCCGACGGCGTTGGCGTGGAGGCAGGCTGGGCCGAGGCCGTACCCGCCCCCGTGATACCGGCAAGGACACTAAGGGCAAGCAGGGTGGCCACCGCGGCGAACGCGCGGCCGAACCGGTGGCCGGCCCCTGGTGTGCAGGATGCGGTGGCCGACATGCGATCAGGCCCCCACGATCCCGCGCAGGATTTCGACCACCAGGGGAGCCAGCGCGGCCAAGCCGTAGCCAAAGCCCGCGCTCTTGAAGCTCTGCTTGGCCTTGTCGACCTCACCGGGGTCGCCGTTGGCCAGGACGTACCGGACTCCGCCGATGGTCAAGAAGACCGTGGCCAGCAGCGCCAAGACCCCCATCAGCCAGTTGCGAATGTTGGTCAGGACTTCATCGACCGAGCGGGCCAGTGCGATCACGTGCGTGGTCTCGGCTGAGGCCGAGGCGTCAGTGACCACCAACCCGGCGGCGACAAGTGCGGCCACGGCCAGGACCCGCCCGGCCCGGTGGCGCGGTGTGCGGCCACCGGCGGCGGGTCGAGCAGAGGGCGCGATCGAGCGCATCGTGGACCTCCAGGGCTGTCAGCGGGCGTAGAGCGCAAGAGGCGGGCAGGGGTCACCCGCGGCCCTGAAGTCCGGATTTCGGGGGCTCATTGGACAGGCCCCCATCGACTTTTTTCGCTACGCTCTGTGACTGCTCTGGGGTGTCGGAGGACGTGCTCGGCGAGGTCTGGGACGTGGCCGCCTCGCCCGTGGGGTCGCCCTCGGCGGCGCCGTCAGCGGACTCGGAGAGCCAGTTGGCGAGTCGGTACTCGGCCCGCTTGCGGGTCTTGTATGCGGCCCAGAACTCGATCTTGTGGTGGGCGGCCCACTCGGTCAGCAGGGTTTCGCCGAGCCGGGTCTCCGAGATCACTTCGGCCTCGGTCGGGGTCAGGACTCCGACCTGAACCGCGCGGGCCAAGACCAAGTCTGGGTGTCCCGACGAGGGCTTCGGCTCGGCGGAGAAGAACCCGGGAGCCTTCGGGGTAGGGCCGTCCAGCGCCGCGATGAGCGCCCGGTGCCCGGAGCGGTAGGCGGCCCACCGCAGGCGGATCGTGATCCGCCCCGTGGTGAGGTCGATCGTCTGCAGGGCGTCGAGGAAGCCCTGCACGATCTCGGAGTGGATGTCGGCGGGGTCGCCGGCGTACCGGTCGGTCAGCCGGGCCGCCATGTGGGTCAGCATCGGCAGCGCGAGCCCGACGGCCACGATCGTCCACGTGCCGCCCTCACTGCGGGCGCGCGTGATCACTTGCCGCCACGCCTGGTCCCACACTCGGCGCGGGCAGGAGCGGCGCAGCAGCAGATCGCGGAGTTCGTCGACGGGGATCTCGCGGTTGGGCAGGTGGTCGAACTCCCGCCCGTCCACCGCCACCGGGTGGTCTCCGGCGGTCAGCCACGCGAACGCGTCGCGGGCGGCATCCAGTGGGTTGGTGGGCCACTCTGCGTGCTCGGAAGCCGAGGGGCGTGCCATCTCGTGGCTCCTCTCGAACGGCGGTCAACGACGCCGCCGAGAGAGCCAGGCAAGGAACAGCGCAGCGCACGGCTGCGCACTACGAACTGCTTAAAACGATCTCCTTGTCTCGAAACAAGATGATCAACAAGTCGGTCGACCCGAGATCACGCATAAAGGCACCGGCAACGCTGTGCGCTGCGGTGTTAGTCATCTCTTGTTCCGTTGCTGTCACCCGACAGACCGCTCCTGCTGGAACAAGAGAGTTGATCTCGACGAGTTTCTGGGGCGATCTTGAACAGCTCCGCCCGCGATCACGAAACCGGCTCTCAAGCCCACGCGAAGTTGATCAGCAACCACGGCGAAAAGATCAACAAACGGTTCCGGTCAACCAACTGAGGAGTTACCAACTGTCACAGAATCCTGTGATCTGAATCACTCCGTCGTTCTCTGGAGTTCGTGTCCAATCGCGCTCGGTTTCGCGGACTTCAGGGATGTCCTTGCCCCTCCGCGATGATCATGGAGCGCCTGTCATGTCGCCACCGCCGATCCCGAGCGCCCCCGACTCGCCCGACCACATCCAGCCCGCGTCGCCCCCGCCGCGGGTGCGCCGTCACCGCCACGCCTCGGGCCGTCGTCGCGGCCCCGTGGGTGCCGTGCGGGCAAGCGTCCGGTTCTGTCGCCTCGCCCCCGACGCCGGTCCCGAGGAGAGAATCGCCGCGGCCGTCCGCGTCGTGGTCACCGCCTACAGCAACCCTGGCGACCGGGTCGCGCTCGCCGATGCCGCCGAGCCGGGATCACCCGTGAGCGGCGAGCACCGCGACCGCCTGGTGGAGACGATCCTGCGACTCGCCCGCGGCGCGGTCACCGAGCTGCCCAAACCGGCACTCGATGATCACCTTCTCGACCGCGGCGAGGACCGGACTGGAGCCGTACCGGAGTCCGAGTCCGGACCCGGACCCGAGCAGCCGTCGGTCGCGGAACCGACCGCGTCCCCGTCCGCCCGAAGCGCCCAAAAACGGAACCCGGACCGGTTCGCTGTGATCGTCTGCGGCTGCACCCGCCAGCCGACCGACCCCGGTCTGATGGCCGACTGGGCACCGCTACTTGCTCCTGACGGCGCCTTCATCGTTCTCACGCACAGTAATCACAAGCTGAGAGCACGGACGGCGCGCTCCGGGGCCATCGTGCGGGTCGCGGCACTGGCCGGACTGGCGTTGACCGACCGGCTGATCCTGGCGCATGACGCCCCGAGTACCGCGCCACCGACGATCCGGCACAACCAGCGCGCCGTCGCGCTCGGCGCTCATCACCGTATACACGCCACCGCCTGCGTGTTCCGCCCCTCGATCCCGTCGCTGGAGCCCCGTCATGCCTAAAAACGTCGTGCGCCCGGCCAGTGTGTGGGCTACCGGGCACCGCTCGCCCCGCCAGCAGATCGTCGGCCGGCACATCGGCGCCACGCGCTCCGACACCGCGCTGACCCCGGCCATTGCACGCTGGATCATCGAGACCTACACCGACCCCGGCGAGATCGTCTGCGATCCCAACCCTGGCCCCGGGCTCGTGCTCGCTGAAGCCGTCCGCGCCGGCCGCCACTCCCTGGCCCTACCCACCCAGCCCCGCTGGGAGTCCGCGCTGGAAGCCAACCTCGACCTCGCCCGACTCGCCGGTAGCGCCGGTCACGCCACGCTCCTGGACAGCATCGACGACCCCCGCGCCGCCGACCTGCCCGGCGCGGTCGACCTCGTGCTGACCGGCCTGCGCCATACCCCGGCCAGCGACCCCTGCCGAGTCCTGGTCGGGCTGTATGAAGACCTCGACGCCGTCGCCGACTGGGTCTGGCCCGGCGGGCACGTCGTGATCACCTGCCGCCCCTGGCGCCGCCGCGGACGCCTCGTGGATCTGCCAGGACAGATCCACGAGGCGGCGGATGCGGCCGGGCTAGTGCCCGCCGATCACTGCATCGCCCTGATCGCTCCGATGCACGGACATCAGCTCCGGCCCCGGCACAGCATTCGGGCTGGAGACCACCCGGAGGGCACAGACTTGCACGGCTGCCGCACCACGCAACCGACGCACCTCGATGTCCTCGTCTTCCAGCTCCCGCCGGCCGTAGGCCACTCCGTGAAGGGCGGTAGGCAGTGAGCAGCCTCTACTACCGCAGCCCGAGCACGGAATTGCACGTCGGCGATGCCATCGACGTGATGGCCACGCTGCCGAGCGCATCGGTCGATTGCGTGGTGACCTCTCCGCCACAGTGGGGGCTGCGCGATTACGGAACTGCCGAATGGGTCGGTGGCAACCCGCGGTGCCGACACACGCTCGGCACGACACCGCATCAGCGACGGTCGGTGAAGAAAACCGGGATCGATGGTCACCGCGCCCGCACCGAGAAGCACTGCCGACGATGCGGCGCGATTTCACGAGACAAGCAATACGGCCTTGAACCAACGATCGACGAATACGTTCACAAGCTCAGTGAGGCAAGTGCAGAAATAGCACGCCTACTCACCCCGAAAGGAACGTTCTGGCTTAACCTCCGAGATGGCTACAGTTATCACAACAATGGAACAGGAAGCACCCGAATAATCTGCCCTGCGGAATCAGATCAGGTGGTCCGCCACAAGAGCTTAATGGGCATTCCGTGGCGCGTCGCTCTCCATCTACAAAAGCAAGGGTGGATTATTCGGAACGCGCTCGTCTGGCACAAGCCCAACAGCATTCCCGACCCCGCAAAGGACCGATTCTCTTCGCGTTATGAGATGGTATTCCTCTTAGTCAAACAACCGGATTACCACGTAGACGCCAACCGCGTCCTCGAACCTCTTTCTCAGGGACGTCCAGCTCATCGCAAAGACCATCGCGGGGGCAACAAGCCGCACACGGTCAAATCCCCGTGGCGCCCACGATCCCCCGGAAAGAACCCGGGCGATGTGTGGTCAATGGCGACCAGGCCATTGCCGGACGCGCACTGCGCCCCATTTCCCATCGACCTTCCCTGGCGCTGCATCGCTGCCGGAAGCCCCGAGGACGGCCACGTTCTCGACCCGTTCTCCGGCGCTGGCACCACTGGGCTCGCTGCCCGCCAGTTGGGGCGCTTCTACCGAGGCATCGACTTGCGCCGCGACTACCACGACATCGCCCTGCGGCGCCTCGGCATGGTTGATCCACACGATCGGAGTGCAGCAGCATGAACAAGTTCCGAAGCCGATCTTCACAACCTGCCCTCCGGCTGCTGTCACTCGGCGCCGGGGTTCAAAGCACCACGGTGTTGCTGTTGGCCTGCGAGGGCAAGATCCCGTCGTTTGACTGCGCCCTGTTCGCTGATACCGGCTGGGAACCGCGAGCGGTCTACGACCAACTAGCCAAGGTGACCCAGATCGCCGAGGATGCGGGCATCCCGGTTCGATCCGTGTCCTCGGGCAACATCCGCCACGATGCGCTGGACGAGACCACCCGGTTTGTCACGATGCCTCTGCACGTGCGTAAGCCGGACGGCACAAAGGGCATGGCCCGACGGCAGTGCACCGGCGAATACAAGATCAAACCGTTGAAGGCCGCCGCCCGCGAATTGCTGGGCTATCCCCACCCAAACCGGGTGCCGCCCGGCGTGTTCGCCGAGCAGGCGATCGGGATCAGCGTTGACGAAGTCCACCGGGCAAAAGACGCCGACGTGCGTTACCTGCGCAACGTGTTCCCGCTGCTGGACCTGGGGATGACGCGCGACGACTGCGTCCAATATCTCGCCGAGCGGGGGTTTGGCGAGACTGTCAAGAGCGCTTGCATAGGCTGCCCATATTCGGGCAACGCTAGGCTGCGCTGGCTGCGCGACGCCGACCCCGATGCCTGGGACGACCTTGTTGCCTTCGACAGAGCGATCCGGCACGGCAGTCCCCGCGCGATCGCGAACGGAACGCCGCTGCGCGGCGAGTTCTTCGTGCATCGGTCCCTGCGTCCCCTCGACGAAGTCGACCTCACCCCGTCCCGACGGCGGCATCTCGCCCTCGTCGACGAGGACTCCGACCCTGACGGCTGCTCCCCCTGGACGTGTCGTTCCGGCGAGCCCGTCGACCTCGATCCCACCGCCGACAGGCCGGCCGCGTGAGCGGCGTCTCCGGCAGTCAGAGAGTGTCAAGAGACATCGGACGATATGAGTTGATCAACGACACGATGCGGCCGTCAGCGACGAGTCGCTGACCCTGCTTAACGAATCTGGACCGCTGCGTCGACCGTTCCGGCACGTGGCGACGGCATCTCTGTCGGGAGACCGTGTTGGGACGTTGAGGTCCAGTTGGTCGGTGGAGTGCTGGCCCCGACGGGTGCCCCTGTGCAGTCGGGGAGTCGAAGCCCTACCGATCGCCCGCGCCGACACCCCCAGCCACCACAGCGCGCGTCATGGCGTGTGCCCGCGCCCGATCAAGCCCACCAGGGGTAAGGGGCGCGGGTGCCCCGGCTGGGGTCGTGTCCGCTGCGTCGACGGTTGCCCAAGCCCGCCGATCAGCACCCGCGACTTCCCGCTCAGCAGCGGGCTCGCGGGTTCGGAGGTGCGCTCATGTGCGCTGACGAACCCCACATCGACCACGACCAAACGAACGACGGCGCAGACCGGGAGCCGAACGCTGTGGTCCCATTCACCCCCGACGCCGACAGCGCCGGCGTTACGGTTCATATCGACCACATCGAGACCACGCCCATGACCGACGAGCAGTACCGGCTCGCCGTCACCGCGCTGGCCGAGCTGATCAACCAATGGAAACACGCCCAGCAGCACAGCTCGGACGAAGCCGACGACGCTGCGTGACGTGAGACCGCGCAGTCTCGGCCCGAACCGCCGAGGCCGAGCCTTCCGGCCTCGGCGGTCGAGAAATCTACACATCGCAGTCCAGCAAGGGAGTCTTGTCGATGGCGCGATCCGCCACCGCACAACGCACGAAGAGAGCCGCCAGCCTCGCCGACCTCGACACCGTCCGGGTGGGCATCTATACCCGGCGCTCTACCGACGACGAGAACCAGCCGTACACCATCGAAGTGCAAGACGAACGGCTGGACTCCTACGTCGCCTCCCAGCCCGGGTGGCAGGTCGCCCTGCGGTTTTCCGACGATGCCTCCGGCGGCACCACCAAGCGCCCTGGCCTACAACGTGCTCTGCACGCGGTTCGCGCGGGGCTGATCGACGTGCTGTTGGTCTACCGGGTAGACCGGTTCTCCCGAAACCTGCGCGACACGGTCACCCTGCTCGACGAGCTGGACAAGCACGGGGTGGTGTTCCGCTCGGCCACGGAACCGTTCGACACCTCCACCCCGATGGGCCGGATGCTGGTGCAGATGCTGGGCATGTTCGCCCAGTTCGAGCGCGACAGCATCATCGAGCGCGTCATCGCCGGCATGGAACGCAAGGCCGCCAAGGGATTGTGGAAAGGCGGACGCCGTCCCTTCGGCTACACCGTCGACCGCGGAACCCACCGCCTCGTCCCCCATGCCGATGAAGCCACGGTCATCAGACTCATCTTCCGCAGCTACACCCGCGACAGGCTTGGCTCCAGCGCCATCGCCACCCTGCTCAACGAGCGCGGGCACCGCACCACAGGCGGCGGCACCTGGTCCGGCTACCAAGTGCTGCGGGTGCTCTCCAACCGCATCTACATCGGTGAGCTGGCCTTCCGCGGCATCACCGTCGAGGACTGCCATGCCCCGCTGGTTGACAGCGAGACCTTCGAGCACGCCGAGCGCATCCTGGCCGAACGCGGCGAGGACCACTCGCACCGCGCCGCGTCCGGTTACGACTACATGCTCACCGGCCGGATGCGCTGCCCCCAGTGCGGCAAAGCCATGCTCGGCACCCGTGCCACCGGCCGGAGCAAGACCTACCGGTACTACACCTGTTTTACCCGCGCCCGCTACGACTCCGACAAGTGCGACGCCAAGCGGCTCAACGCCGACGCCGTCGACGCCGCCGTGCTCCACGCGCTCGGACACTTTTACCGCGACCAACACGCCCTGATCACCGACGCGATCAGCGCGGCCCAGGCCGAACACGAAGCCGGCCACGCCGACCGTCACGCCGAACTCGCCGCGGTCGACACCGAGCTGAACAAGGTCAACGCCGCGATCGACCGCTACCTCTCCGCGTTCGAGCGCGGCACCCTGGACGAGGAGATGGTCGCCGACCGACTCCCCGCCCTGCGCGAGCAGACGAAGCAGCTGCGTGCCCGCCGTGACGAACTCGCCGCCGCCCTCGACGACCGGCCCACCGCGCCTGACACGGCCACGCTCACCGAGGTCGCCGACCACATCAACGAGATCATCACCGGCGGCACCGCGAACCAACGCAAGGCCCTCATCGAAGCCCTCGTGCCCCAGGTCAAGATCACCGGACCAGACCGGCTCATCCCGGTCTTCCGCATCCCCCAGCCCCGGTACAACGAAGAGGCCGCCTCCGCCTTACCAGCGGAAACGGCCTCGAAAGGAGCGGTTCGCACAATGACTAATTTGGTGGAGGTTGGGGGAGCTTATTCCAACACGAAAGACCAGCTCAGCGCGCTAGAAACACTGCGGAAGAAGCTGCCCGACTTCGAGGTGCCCGCTCGACCGGTACCGAAGCGGAGAAGGCCCCGGCGCGCCCGACAGCTCAACGACGACCAAGTGCAGCAACTGATCGGGGACTACCAGTCGGGCGCAACCGTCTACGAACTCGGGGAACGCTTCGACATCGAACGCCGCACCGTCAGCGCCATCCTGCACCGCCACGGCATCGCCATGCGCCAACGCGGCCTGTCCCCCGAACAGATCGATGACGCCATCCGCCTCTACAACCAGGGCTGGTCACTGGCCAAGATCGGCAACCGCATGGACGTCGACGCCGAGACTGTCCGAAAACGCCTACACGAGCGCGGCGTCACGCTGCGCGACCCCCAAGGACGCCCTCGGCCTGGGGCAGGTGACCCCTGATGACCACCAAGCCAGGCGCTCCGCGTCCCCGTCCCGACCGGCTACTGCGGCTGCAATGCGTCTGCACAATGCTGGTCGCCCTCGGCGCCGCCTACGTCTCCTACCAGCACGGTCGCGCATTCGCCCTGCGATTCGGCGCCGACGACACCACCGCCACTCTCTGGCCCCTCATCGTCGATGGCCTCCTCATCATGGCCACCATCGAACTGTGGAAAACCGGACGCCGGCAGGTCACCAGCGGACAATGGAAGGCATGGCTCTCCTTCACCCTAGGGATCGCATTGTCTCTGTGCGCCAACATCGCCTCCGCACCCGACCTGAACCCCTTCGCCATCGCCGTCGCCGCCTGCCCACCACTCGCGCTGCTGCTGTCCGTGGAACTACTCAACGAAGCGATCAAACGCCACAGCGCGCAAGACGATGGTGACGAGGCCGACGCGCCGGAGTCGCTCATCCCGGAGACCTCGAACGGCGAGAAGAACCGTCCCTGCGCGCAGCACCCAGCCCCGGCCGATGGCCCGCCAGATCCGCGCACGCCCCCACACAACATCGCTGGTCGCACGCGTAACAACGGCCGCCGAGGACCCGTCATCCGGCACAACGCGAACGACCCGCTCCACGAGCAGGCGGTCCGGCTTGATGCCGAACACTGGCACCTGTACCAGCGCCCGATCTCCGCCGACACACTCCGCCGACACCTACGCATCGGCTCACGCCGAGCCCGCACCCTGACCCGCCGCATCCGACAACAACACCCACCGAGGACAACATCGACGTAAGCACAAAACCGCCTCGCACAGATTCGACGTTCCGCCGACATGGCAGACGGATTGCGTTGTTGCGACGATGATTGGCAGCCATCTGATGGCCGCATCAGTCGGCAGCGATGTGGTGCCGCGGTTCACCGCAGGCGAGACCTACCGACGATGATCAATTTTCGCAGAAGTGCTCGTTGCCTCGACCCTGAATATAGAACCGATCGGCTGGATAAATTTCGTCTGTCGCAGTCGCCCTGCCTTTGCGGCGGCAGATGAGTACTGGAACGCCTTCGGGGATCACATAGTGAAGAATTTCCATGTGCGTCGGCATCCGCACCACGATCCTGTCGCCGTCCCCGATCTCGATAGGCGTGAGATCATCGGGTGAGGCTATGAAATGCTGTTCGCCACGGCTACGCACCAGGCCGCGCCCACGAAGGATGGCAAGTGCTTTCCGGACGGCGCAGCTGCTGTAGCCATAGCGCTCGCAGAGAGCGACCTCCCGAGGAAGGAAGTCGCCCGGCCACAGCAAACCACTCGCGATCTCCTTGGCAATGAAGTCGACGAGTTCCATGTACCGAGGGGCCGACCCAATCTCGTCTTTGTTTCGAACGGCATGTTCCTCTTCAAATAGGTCAATCGTATCGACTCGGAGTCCCTGCGCGAGATCACGTAACCGTGCTGCCGCGATGGAGTAGACGCCGGTTTCCAGGTTGCTGATAAATGAGCGGTCCATTCCGCTCATCTGCGTCACATCACCCTGCGTAAGACCTTGCTCTCCCCGCAACCGCTGTATCCGGCGTCCAAATTCACGCTGCCGGTCTAATTCCCACTCAGTTCTCTTCCGGCTCACGGCCCTAACCTCATATGTTCAGCCCCCAATTCTTGCCCGCCGGGTCACAGCGTCCGATAACCGCAGCGTCGACCTGGATCACTCGACATCCGCTTCCGCGTCGTCAAGTAGCGCCCGGAAACGCTCTTGGGTGTCGGCGTCGGCCTGGGCGAGCGCGGTGTCGAGAATGGCCTGCATATGCGGCCTGGGGACCCGGGCGCCCCCGAGTTTCTCCCACCCGCATACCGCACGCACCGACACACCGAGGTGCTCTGCCCAGGCACGCATGGGCATCCGCATCGCCATCCTGAGCGCGCGGGCTTCCCGACCAGTCCACCGACCCAGAATCACGGTTCAGTCCCGGGTTTGCGGACCCGGATGGTCCGCGACCGGCGATGCGGCATGACCGAGCGCGCGACCTGCGGCGATGACCGCCTCGAGCTCGGCGACATGGTCGGTCACCCGTTGCTTCCCGTGGGGTGTGCGCTGAATCCACAGGTGCCCGTACACGCCACGCCGCGTGTGCACGAAGCCGACGTCACGCAGACAACGGACATGGCGCGTCACCGCCAATCTCGGCAGCCCGGCAGCCTCCCCGAGGTCGGCGACCAGGTAGAAGCCGTCGGTCACCAGCGCCGTCATGACCAGCAGACGAATCGGGTTCAGCAGCGCCGCGTCCAGCCGCTGAATCTGTTCCTGCGCTGAGGTGGCCTGGTCATCGCCAAGCGGTGCTGCGAACGTCGTGTCATCGTGCATGGTGATCGGTCCTTTCGAGGCGGAACACGGCCTCCAGCAGCACGCGGCTCACCGCCTTGGCCTCGTCGCGGGAAAACTCGTGGCACGCCGGATGATTCGTGGAGTTCGGCGTCAGCACGACACGAGGAGCATCGGTGCCGTAGGGCTGGTGCAGGTGCACCACGAGCGCCCGCCACTGGCCGTGTGCCAGCCGGATCTGTCGTTCCCACGCCGACACGCAGTCACGGTCACTGCCCCGGTCGTCGTCGGAATGGTGGTTAGCACACCACGCGGGATGCTCGTCGTCGCGCCCTCGTGAGGTGGTCGTGTTGCGAGCACGGTGACTGAACGCGTTCACAGATGCGGCTCCTTCGACTGGTTCGGACGCACACGCACCGACGTCGTCAAGGACGTGTCACGGAGAGGCTGGGTGTGTGGTAGGCGGTAGCGGTTGCACCAGCCGCCGGGAGGTTGTTGCCAGCCGGTGGCCGGGCGGCATGCGAAGCACACACCGCGTTTCTTGTAGTGGGCGCGGCGCTCGTGCCAGCACGCTCCGCAGCGGGGTTCGTCCGAACCGGACACAGCGTCAGCACGTTGGTGGGGCTCGGGTGTCATGAGTCGGTGTCGCTTCGCAGCCAGGGCGCACCGATTTCGTGCCACCGCCGCTGTGGTGCGTCACCAGGGTCTTGGATCACGTCCCCGGTGGCGGCGACGATCCGCACGTAACGCGGCAGCTGTGGTCGTTGCGGCCAGCGCACCACGTGATCGTCATGCCCGGCCGCGCACAACACGGTCGATGCGGCCCACGCGGCCTTGTCAGGGCGGTGCCGTAGCGCGTCGGCGACCTCGCCGAGATCGATCCGGTGCCCGCTCGCGAGGCTGCAGGCCACGGCGAGCACGCTCTGCTGGGCCCGCTGATGGGTGTTGTCCGATACCGGCATGTCCTCGAACGACTGTGCGACGCCGTCCCAGTCGATCGTGGCGATCGCGGACTCGTCGTCGTAGAGCCCATCGCCGCCCACGGTCACCGTGACACAGCTGGCGACCTCCCGGCACCGCAGCCACCCCGCCCGGTCCAGCAGGCCGATCGCGGCCCGCTCCCGGTCGTGGCGCGAACCCAGATACAGCGCCGCCAGCGGAACCTCAGCCCACTCCACCGTAGCCCTCCTTCATCCGGTGGCGATCGCGCACGGGGACTGTGTGGGCGGCCGCCCACAGCGTTCGGTCGTCGTGTCGGGTGCGCATCATCGGATTGACCGTGACGTCGCGGGTCGTAAGGTTCGGGCGAGTTCACCCGAGGTCGTGTGCTGGTCGCGAGGACCTGCCAATCCCGCCAGGGTCGCCGGGTTGGTGTGGCGAGGGTGAAGCTGCGGATCGTGTGCGCCGCCGGCGACACGGTCAAACTCAAGCAGGGCGTCGCGAACGGCGCCACGAAGGCGTTCCGCTGCCAGCGGGGACAGCGTCCAAGGGCCAGCGGAAGACGCCGCCACCCGAATCCCTGTCTCCGCGAGCTGGATACGCAGCACCGCCCGCTCGCCGTTCCCATCTCGGCAACGCACCGTCCAGGCGGTCGGGTCACGCTGCCATCGCAGGCGAGCGAGCAGCCGAAGCACCGGCATCGCGCGCTGGGTGTCGCGCATTCGTCACGTCCTCCCTTCGGTCGCGACCCGTCCGAGCGCCGTACCGCCTGAAGCGGCGCGCGATCCTGTCTGCTGGGGCGCACCGCGTCGCGGGTCGTTGTGGAATGCGTAGTGATCGCACTGTCGCGTCCCAAGTGCCCGCAGGGGTATACGAACTACCAATATCGATATTGGTGGCGTCAATATCCGCAGCTCAGCCCTGCCAGGCCGGTGGCGGAGTTACCTTGCGCCTGCGCCGCGACATGCAAGCACGGAGATACGGATGACAAGCCCCAGCCGATGTCGCCAGCGCAGCACCGGGGTTGTCGCGCGCGACAACCCCGACCGGCTGCGCCGCCCCTCCGCCATCACACGCGCATCAACCTGCGGTTTACCACGTTCGCCGCTTGGCCGACCTGCACCGACCGGGACAGCCACACCTCACGTGCGCGCAGCAAATAACACGGCGGCGAAGCACGCCCCTCGTTGTCTGCCGTTCGGGTTGGGGCCGCCGCAAAAGGATCTGCTTCACGGACACGTCGCCGGCGGTCCACTAGCGCCCTGGCATAACCCTTGCCGAATCCGCTCTCAACGAGGTCGAGCCGCCCATAGCGCATGCTGGGGCAAGACCGGCCCGCCACCACGCGAAGGCACACGCGCCGCCACCACCCGCAAACGCTGGCAACAGATCCATGACCTGCTCGATCACGGCGCAGGGCTGCTCGAGGTAGCTCGTAGGAAGGATCTGACGCTCAACACGGTCACACCCTACGCGCGGACGCTAAGCCAGAACACCTGATGCGGGCACCGCAGTACCGTCTCCCACGCTCGTCGATCCGGGATGAATAGATCGACATTGGGAACGTGGCCACCGATGCGTGTCTCGATGCCGTTGCCGAGCAAACGTTGTTCGAGCGCGATCAGGCAACGCTTCGAGTCCGTTCTCTTCATCACAGGCACATCGTTACCGACCGAAAAGACCTCTTAGGAGATACACATTTCCCCACTTGTGCAGGTGCGCTCGGTTCCCGAATCCGTAACGCTGATGAAACCCACACACACAACCGACCCGACGTGGTTGATCATGTCACCGGGCCTGCCGGACGAGAACAGCCACCACACGGCAGACCCTGTCGCCAATCGCCGCCCCGCCGCGGAGGTAAACTCATGAGCACCAGCAGTCATCTCCCCGTATCCACCCCGGAGCTGCACCAATTGATCCAGCAGGCGTTGCTGGAGCTCAAACGGTCCCGCGACTGCAAGTACGCAGCTGGTATCGCTCGATCCGAACGCAGAATGAATGCACTGTTAGATCAGCTGGCCAAGCGGATGCCTGTCGAAACCAACCGACACGAGACATCGCTCGGAGTCACGTCCTAACGTCAGCCCGCCTGCGTCATATGGTGAACGATAGCCCATCCACTGACTCGCGATCCTGCTTCGGCGGTCATTGGCTCCTCCAACACAGCCGATCAACGTCGGCACACCCGAGCATGCCTGGGATGCGGCGCCCTCTCGGATATGTGGTTGTCACGCTACTTGGCGCGACTGCGATCTATCACTTGCGCGATCAGTTGCCCCAACCCAACGAGATTATCGCCGTGCTACGGACGGCTGACGCGACATGGTTGATCGCGGCGAGCCTCGCCATACTTACCTCCCTCGACATGTTCGCCCGCCACCAACGCACCCTGCTCGCCGGGGTCGGCGTCAACCTTCCCCACCGACGCGCTCTCGCCCTCGCCTACAGCCGAGCAGCGATGGCCTATAGCTTGCCCGCGGGTTCCGTCGTCTCAGCGACCTACGCCTACCGGCAGTTCCACGCCCATGGCGCCGACCGTCGAGCAGCCGCAATCGTGCTAATGCTCTCCGGCACCCTACTGGCCACAGCACTCGTCATGATCTACGCAGCCGGCGCCATCGTGGCCGCCCTGCTCGAACTGCCCCTGGCCCGCATGCTTCCGCCGCAGCTGGCTACGACAGCCATCACCGCGGCCGGCGTGCTCCTCGTGATCACCGCAATCATCATCAGGCTCGCCACCCGCTCAGTCACCGCCCGATGCTGGATGCTGGCCCTCACCGCCGCGCTGGCGAACTGGGCCACCGAACTGCTGTGCCTGATCTTCGTGACACGAGCCCTCGGAATGGAAATCGGCATCATCCCATTGGCCGCGATCTTCCTCGGCGCCCAACTCGCCCGCCAGTTCCCACTCACCCCGGGCGGAATCGGCTTGGTCGAAGCCAGCCTGCTCACCGGCCTCATCTCCGCAGGAACGTCCACCACCACAGCTGCCGCAGCCGTTCTCGTCTACCGTCTCCTATCGTGCTGGCTGGTAATTAACATCGGACTATTGAGCTGGCTGTACCTACGCAAATGCACACGCACCCTTCCGAACACGCATCGCTCTACATAGCTCACCTGGCGATCAGCGGCCGGCTATGACCCTGCGTTTTCGCTCGCTCACCGAGCGGAAGCGCACATCGCTCAGAAGCTCGGTGCCCCTCCCACCCAGCCGATTGCTAGCAACTGGGCAACTGCCCTCCGAGGGGGTACGAAATTCTCCACTAGGCAGGATGTGCGCGTCGTTGTGGGAGCGGATTCTGGATATCACACGGTCGAATTACGAGGTGCGCCATGACTGATTCCGAGCTTCACCTACTTCAGCAGGCCGCTGACGGTGAGTTGCTGTTCCACAACAGAGCCTGGGGAACCAATGTCGGCTACCTGTGGCGGGGACCGGACGGAGCGCCAGCAGGGACCGTTCCTGCTGACACGGAAGCGACCCTTGAACGCCTCGCCGCACTCGGCTACATCACCACGGAACATCGCCGGGGGCCACATGAGTGTCGCGTTTTCGTGACGCTGGCAGGCTTGGCGGTACTCGATGGTCTGGCAAGAGCCGCTTGAGCAAGCGTCGCCGGCACGCACATCATTACACCAAGCGACCTCAGCCGGTGTCGACCGACAACGCGACCTTGCCGAATGCGGCGCCACTTTCGATCCGTTCGTGCGCTGCAGCCGCGGCATCCAACGGAAAGGTTGTGTCGATGACCGGCGGTTCGACCACTCCCTCGTCGAGAAGGGTAAGCAAGCCAGCGAAGTCGCGAGGACTTCCCATAGTTGTACCGATCAGCTCAAACTGTCCAAAGTAGAACGGTCGTATATCCAGTACAGCCGCATCCGCTTGCGCCGCACCAAGAACCACGAGGCGACCACCGGGTCGCAGCGCCTTGAGCGAATCCCGCCACGTTCCCACCGAATCAATCACGAGATCGAAGCCGCGAACACCCGGTGTACATTGCTTGGCGGCCTCGGCCCAGTTGTGCTCCGTGTACAGCACACCGTCGGTCGCACCCACCTCCTTGGCGCGCTCCACCTTGCCCCACGACGACGAGGTGACCACAACCGATGCGCCGATACCCGATGCCAGGGATATGGCCATCGTCGCCAGGCCACCACCCGCGCCGAGAATAAGGACGGACTCGCCCGCCCTGAGTCGCCCACGGCTCACCAGGGCGCGGTAGGCGGTAACCCCCACAAGAGGCAGCGCCGCAGCTCCAGACCACGAGAGACCGCGTGGCTTGGGAACGGCGCACTCCTCGGGTACTCGCACCAACTCAGCGTGCGTACCCGGGTGAGAATCGCCCAGGATCTCAAAGCCGCCACCGGGCGCACTGTCGTCATCACCCCACCACAACGACGGCAGGATCATCACCGGCTCGCCAGTGTCCATCCGCTCCCCTGCGCCGTCGGCACCGAGCACATGCGGCAGTGGGGAGTTGTACAGCCCCCGGCGCACGAGGACGTCGTGCCAATTCACCGCGCACGCACGCACGCGCACGATTACCCAGCCTGGCTCGGCAACCGGATCAGGATACCGCTCCAACCCGAGGACTTCGGGACCGCCGAACTCATGCAAGACCACTGCTTCCATGCCGCCTCCATATCGCAAGAAACCGCAGTTCAAACGCCCAAAACAACGCAGGAGCACCATTGACCGTTTGGCCATACCATTATATCATTCGATCCAAATTTTCGTCCCTGGCCGGTCACGGCCCTAGCGAAAGAGGCTCCCGATGACAGCCCTGGCAACCGTGCGAGACCGCTACCCGGACGACGAGATTGCGCACTTCTACGCGCAGGGTTTCTGGCGCGATGAGACGATGTTCGACCTGGTAGCGCGCCAAGCGGAAGCGAACCCCGACAAGATCTTCGTCTTCGACAGCAGCACCAAGCTCACCTACCACGAGCTACGTGACCAAGCTCTTTCCCTTGCGCTCGGACTACGGCGCAGCGGCCTGAACCCAGGCGATCGCGTCGCGGCGCAACTGCCGAACTGGACCGAGTTCGTCCTCATCGCGACGGCGTTGTCGCGGATCGGCGCGATCCTCGTACCGATCATGCCGATCTACCGGAGTGACGAGGTCGCCTTCATATTGCGCCACTCGGGCGCGAAAGCAGCTGTGACGAGCGAGACCTTTAAGGACTTCTCATACCTCGACATGTTCAAGGAGCTGCAGCGCGACTGCCCTGAACTCGAGCGGCTAATCGTCGCGCGCGGCTCACGCAAGGACGGCGCGACGCCGCTGGAGAACTTGATAGCCGACAGCCCGTCCGCATCCGAAATCGGCACGGAACTCGGCGACCGTCCGTCCCCCGACGACGGCTTCATGATTGTCTATACGTCCGGCACGACGTCACGCCCCAAGGGGTGCTTTCACACCTTCAACACCCTGCGAGCTAGCTCCGAGGCAATCGCCCAAAGCCTCAACTACACCGAGAACGATGTGCAGTTCGGTCCTTCTCCGATCACACACTCGACGGGCCTCATCACCAGCTGCCTGCTACCACTGGTCAGGGGCGCGTCGTCTCACTTGATGGAGGCCTGGGACCCGGTCGACGCACTACGGCGCATCAGGGAGTACAACTGCACCGTCACTGTGACGGCGACGGCCTTCCTCCAGATGCTGATGAGCGCCTACGATCCCGCGCAGCACGACGCGAGCAGTATCCGGTACTGGGTGTGCGCTGGCTCGCCCATCCCGTCGGCTGTGGTCCAGAAGGCGCAGAAAGTGTTGTCCGGTGGCCGAGTCCTGAGCCTGTACGGGCGCTCGGAGAACATGTTGACCACCATGTGCACCGGCGACGACGACCCCGAACGGTCGGCCACCTCGGACGGATCGGCGCTGGCGGGCGCGACTGTGAAGATCGTCGGCTCCGACGGGAACGAAGTTCCCCGCGGCCAGGAAGGCGACATCACCTACAAGGGCCCGAGCCACATGCTCGAATACTTCCGCGATCCCGAGCAAACCGCTTCGCTGTTCACCCCGGACGGATACTCACGATCCGGCGACCTCGGCTACCAGGACGAAGACGGTTACGTCCGAGTTACTGGCCGCCTCAAGGACATCGTCATCCGCGGCGGCCTCAACATCAGTGCAAGGGAACTCGAAGAGCTTCTCGCCGACCACCCCGCCATCAGCGACACCGCCGTGGTCGGCATGCCTGACGAACGCCTCGGTGAGAAGGTCTGCGTCTACGTCGTACCGGCTGGGGACACCGCCGTCACGCTCGACGACATCGTCGAATACCTTCGCGAGCAGAAGGTTGCCACGCCCAAGCTGCCGGAACGCCTCGAGGTCGTCGAGAGCCTGCCCATGACCGCGACCGGCAAAGTCCAGAAGCACCTGCTTCGGGACGACATCGCCCGGAAGCTCGGTGCCGTCAACCAAGCCTGACCAAGTTGTCGTTCTGCAGAAGAGCGATGTCCTAACCCGTTATCAAGAGCAGCGGCAAGGACGCATCAATTGGATGCGTCCATGCCGCATGCCGAACAGCACCTCGCAGCGGGAACCAGGCAAACGCATCAGCGTTGCTAACCTAGCGTGCTCAACCGCTGCTCAGCGCCTTGCTCGGCCTTCTTCTTACGAGCCGCGCCACCGCGCCGTCACGGTTCATCCGCTGCGCCGTCGGCACATTCATTGCCACCACGTCCTGAGCACTCACCAGCAGGGTGATCAAGTACGAACGGCAAGTCGTGTGCCCAGGCGTTTCGCGATCTTACCCGCACGCCGTATACCGTTCTACCAGGGCAAACGTGATTCAAAGCTGCCGCGTATGTCCACCGACTGCGGAGCTCGGACCGTCGGGGCCGACGAGTTTGGAACAACGGCGGGCTACGAACGACGTTCAACAAAGTCTCCCTCCGACTTGACCACGCGGCCCCACTCGTACGGACCAGGGGTAAACCCACCGCTGCGGACAAGCATGAAGGGTGGGGCGAGCGGTCTGCTCGCCCCACCCTTCATGCTTCGTTAACTACTCCTCGTCGTGACTGAGCAACAAGTCGTATGGTCGACTCTCAAGGTCGCCCGAGAGATCGAGGTAAATGGTCTTCGTTTCGGTGTACTCATCAAGACAGTTCGCGCCGAGTTCCCGGCCGATACCGCTCTGCTTGTAACCGCCAAACGGTGCGGCCGGATTCACCTGGTGATGGTCGTTGATCCATACCGTGCCTGCTTGTAGCTCTTCAGCGAGCTCGAGCGCGCGGGCGTTGTCGCTCGACCATATTGTCGCCGCCAGGCCGTAGATGCTGTCGTTCGCGATCTCGACTGCCTCGTCTTCGTCCTGGTACCTGAGCACGCACAGCACCGGACCGAAGATCTCTTCCCGTGCCACTTTCATGTCGTTGGTGACCTCGGTCAAGATAGTCGGCTCGACCCAGAAACCGCAACGGAATTCGTCGCCTTCCGGTACGCCGCCGCCGAGCACGATCTTAGCGCCTTCGTCCTCACCGCGTGCGATGAGATCGAGGACTCGCTGATGTTGCTTGGCGGAGATGATCGGGCCGAGATCGGTCTCCCAATCATCCGTTGGCCCGAGCTTGATCGTCTTCGCGCGGCGGACCAGTCGTTCGACGAACTCGTCGTACAGCGAGTCAGGAACGAGGACCCTAGTGCCCGACTCACAGATTTGACCAGAGTAGAACATGCAGCCAAACAACACGCCGTCAACCGCGAGTTGCAAGTCGGCATCGTCGAGCACGATGGAAGGTGACTTCCCACCCAGTTCCAAGGTGACTCGCTTGACGGTGTCCGAAGCGGACCGCATGATCTCTCGGCCGATCTCGGTAGAGCCGGTAAACGCTACCTTGCCGACATCGGGATGCGATACGAGCCGCGCCCCGGCATCAACGCCCTCACCCGGCACGATGTTCAGGACTCCTGGCGGGAGCCCGCACTCCTCGGCGATCCGACCGAACTCGAGAAGCGACAGGGGTGTCTTCTCGTCTGGCTTGACGACGATGCTGTTCCCAGCCGCTATGGCGGGACCGATCTTCCACAGGGTGAGGACAAGTGGAAAGTTCCACGGCGAAATCGCACCGCACACACCGATTGGTTCCCGACGGATGATGTTCTGACCAAGGGTTGGGTATGTCTGAGGTGGCAGCGCCGTCTCGAACTCGTACGTGCCCGCCAGCTCGGCGAAGTAGCTGAAGTGCTGGATGGCGATACCGACGTGGAATCCCGTTGCCTGACGAACGGTCGCACCGTTCGCGATCATCTCAACGTGTACCAGGTCCTCGATGCGTTCTGCCATCTTCTCGGCGATGTCCGCCATGACCCGAGAACGTTCAACGGGACTCCGTTTAGACCACACGCCGGAATTGAACGCACGCTTCGCCGCGGTGACCGCCTCATCAATCTCGGCGGTCGACCCACGCGCGACACGAGCGGCGAGCGAATCGTCCTGCGGGTTCCTAATCTCGAGCCACTCACCCGTTTCCCGGCTTTCGCCATTGATGAGCATGCCGTACGTGGGAACTTCCGTCATGTGATATCGCCCCCGAATGTTATTACGCGAGTTCCAGCCGACATCATGACTGTGCATCCTTTTCTGCAACTAGGTCGGTGTAAACCGGGAACAGCGGCTTGGTCAGCGGCACTAGCTTGAGAATCTTGTTCACCGGCCCCTTGGCCTTGACCTGCCCCTTGGCGAGACCGACCGCCAGGTTGTATTTGCCGCGCCAGTACTGGTCGGCAGTGTCAGCGCGCATGTAGAGGGTGATGTCAGGTTTGTGCTGGTCATCGTCCAGCAGCACCTCCATGGGGTCCTTGAACACCACGGTCAGCGAGCAACCTGGATCCTCGTAGACCACTTTCATGACGAGGTTCGCCGACTTCATCTTGGGGCCAACCTCAGGATGATCCGCTGCTCGGCGGAACATTTCACCGATGTACTTGTCGACTTCTTCTGGACTGTCGAAAAAGGCCACGTCCCGATCTCCTTTACGCTATCGGCGTCACCGAGCGTTTCCGATCCAGTGACGAACCAGCTTGTTGAAAATTTCACTCTAAGACTCGTCCTGGCCACGGTCTTCTCCCTTACGAGAGCATTCAGGTACCCCTTCGCTCCCTGAGCGAGGCACCCGTCTGTCGACGGCCGGGACATGGTGGACGGCGCCTGCCACAGAGTGCGGCCTTACCTGCAACAGGCGCCGCCGGTCCGTGTCAGGAATCGTCAGAACCGGATCAAGCCGCGAATGTTCTTGCCGTCGAGCAGGTCCTGGTACCCTTGATTGATGTCCTCGAGCTGGTATTCAGTGGTTACCAGCTCATCCAGTTTCAGTTGCCCCAGGTTGTACATATCCAGGTAACGCGGAATGTCAAACTGCGGGTTACACGACCCGAACAGCGAGCCCTTAATTGTCTTCTCGTACAGCGTTAGCTCGAACAGGGAAGCATTAACCGTGGCGTCAGTCGGATGCCCAATGGCGGTCACCACGACCCGACCACGCTTACCCACCAGCTGAAGCGCCTCGCCGACATGCGACGACTCAGCGACATCAGTGGTGATGATGCAGGCATCGGCCAGTTGCCCTCGAGTCAACTCGCTGACGATTTCCCACGCCTCGTCGGCCGATGCCGCCGTGTGCGTGGCACCAAACTCCTTGGCCTTCTGCCGCTTGAAATCGACCGGGTCGATCGCCACCACGTGGCGTGCACCTGCAATCTTGGCGCCCTGAACGGCGTTCACGCCGATGCCACCCGCTCCCATGACCACGACGCTGTCGCCAGAGCCGATCTCCGCAGTCTTGACCGCACCACCGAACCCGGTCGGCACACCGCAGCCAATCAGCGCGGCCTTCTCCAACGCTGTGCCCTGGTCGACCTTCACGACAGACGCAACAGGAACAACGGTGTACTCGGAGAAGGTACCAAGGAGGCACATCTGCCCGATGTCCTCGCCCCTGGCGTGGTAACGATATGTACCGTCGAGTTGCGGACCGAGGATGACCGAGCCGCCGAGGTCGCACAGGTTCGTCATACCCCGCGCGCAGTACGAGCACTTGCCACAGGCTGGCAGAAAGCTCATGACCACCGGGTCGCCCTCCTCGAGCCCGGTCACGCCCGCTCCGACCCCCGCCACGATGCCCGCGCCCTCGTGACCGCCGACGACCGGGTACGGCATCGGGATGTCCTCGGTCACGAGGTGATAGTCGGAGTGGCAGAGACCGCTGGCGGTGAGCTTGACCAGGACCTCTCCCTCCTGGGGCGGGTCAAGTTCTACTTCCTCAACCTGCCATTTTTCGTTGGGGCCCCATAGCACTGCTGCCTTGGTTTTCATGGTTGGGCTCTCCCTTGTACTCACCGGGCGCACGGTTGTGTGGTCTTAATGAGTTCAATCATTTCTCTTGCCGCCGCAGGCCACATCTTCCCTAGGGGAGAATTCCCGACCCTCGAGAGAGGCAAGAGCGGCTGTCGCGGTCGACCACGCCCGGCCGGTCCCGAGGCCACCAGGATCATAAGGGGGACACAATTGACCTCTTAGGGGAGATGGCTGTGACCTGCGTGGTTTCTAAGCTGCAGTGAGGCACGCGGTGCGATCCACGGGGCCTCGCAAACAAGTGCATGACGCACTCACCATTCCAGGAGGAATCATGACCAGCGCCCCCACTGCGCAAGAAGCGCTGCGCGTTCCGGATGACATCGGCAGGGCAGTTGTGCTACCGGAATCGTACGGCGACGAGAACAACATTACCTATCCTGCCTTCAAGTGGCTGCGCGAGAACATGCCAGTCGGGCAGGCCGTAGTCGACGAGTACGACCCACTATGGCTCATCACCAAGTTCGACGACATCATGACCGTCGAGAAGAACCCAGTGTTGTTCAACGCGACCATGAATAACCCGATCCTGAACACTCAGGCGGGCGACCAGTTCCTACGGTCGCTCACCGGCGGGTCCATGCGATACCTGGACGCCCTGCCATTCATGGACCCGCCGGAGCACACCCAGATTAAGTCCGCGACCAGCAACTGGTTCGCCCCCAAGAACGTCGCGAAGTACAGCGAGCTGATCCGCGATATCGCCAAGGAGGACGTCGAGAAGCTGCTGAGCTACGACGGCGAGTGCGACTGGGCGACAGACTTCGCCCTGCACTACCCGCTACGCGTGGTACTGGGGCTGTTCGGGATCCCACAGGATGACCTGCCGTTGATGCTGAAGCTGACGCAGGAGTTCTTCGGCGCCAACGACCCTGACGAGAAGCGGGACGACATCGACCTCAGCCCGGAGGCGGCGGCGCGACAGTTCCAGGCCGCGTTCGCGGACTTCTTCGCATACTTCAACCAGTTTACCGAGGACAGGCGTAAGAACCCTCGTGACGACCTCATGTCGGTCCTCGCTAACGCCAAGGTGGATGGCGAGTTTCTGTCTGAAGGGGTGGTGAACGGCAGCTACCTGCAGGTGGCGACGGCGGGGCACGACACGACATCGTCCACCATCTCGGGTGCGGCGATCGCGATGGCAAGGCACCCCGACCAGTGGGAGCGGGTGCGCGCCGACCATTCGCTGATCCCGAAGATGGTCGACGAGGCTGTGCGCTGGACTTCCCCCGTGAAGCATTTCATGCGCAGCGCTTCAGAGGACACAGAGCTGGGCGGAGCGCTGATCCGCAAGGGCGAGCGCCTCATGCTCAACTATCCGTCAGGCAATCGAGACGAGCAGTATTTCACCGACGCGAACGAGTTCGACATGGACCGATCGCCCAATAAGCACCTCGGTTTCGGCTTCGGAGCGCATATGTGCATCGGCCAGCACATCGCCAAGCTGGAGATGAACATCTTGTTCGAAGAGCTTTTGCCAAAGATCAAGAAGATCGAACTCGCGGGAGAACCTAAGCCGGTCAAGACGAATTTCGTGTCCAGCTTCAAGACCGTTCCGGTCAAGTTCACCAAGGCCTGAGCAGGTAAAGGAAAAACACGACGGCCCCGAGTACGCAGCGGCTCGGGGCCGTCGTTCGCCATTTCGAGACATTCCCATCGGGCTGTTTCATCGGCCTTGCTGCGTATGTCTTCAGTGGCCTCTGCTGCATCCCCGAACCTCGATTGGTCCACTACACGACCGAGACGGGGCACAGCCCGAAGATCTAGGCAGCGGGTGACTCGGCGAACTGACGTGAACGGCCCCGGTCGCCTCACAAGCGCGACAGGGCCGTTCACCTCACGACAACATACTAAATTGCGGTTTTCTCCTCGGCGAAGGCCACAGCCTCTGACCAGGTTGCCCGCTTCGAAATCATCCGCCGCAACTTCATGATCAATGTAGGCCGGTTCACGGTGAGCGCGCCGATCACGCGGTCGCCCTTCCGATACAGGGTCAGAAGTTTGCCGTCTTCCCACTGGGGTTCGTCCACGACGAGGATGTCGTCGCAGTCCGGCTCACCGACGAACTGGATTCGACTGTCGTACCAGTCCGACCAAAAGTACGGAACGGTGTCGTACGCCTTCGCGTTCGCCGGGTCGAGCGCGTTGCGAGCGGCGAGCGCGCCCTGCTCGGCCGCGCTCGTCCAATGCTCCAGCCGCAACCTGCCATCGAATAGTTCGCTGACCCAATGGCAGACGTCCCCCGCGGCATAAACGCCGGGAGCGCTGGCGGCGAGCGTCTCGTCGCACAGCACGCCGCGGTCCCGGTCATCGAGCTGGATCGAGCTCGCCTCAAGCCACCGTGTGCTCGGCGCGGCACCAATGCCGACAACGACGAGATCAGCAGGCAGTTCGGTGCCATCGCTCAGGATCACGGACTCAACGCTGTCGCCGCCCTTGACCTGCTCGACGCCCACTCCCAGGCGTAGCTCCACACCTTCTCTGGTGTGGAGCTCGCCGAGCAGGGCACCCATGCGCGTCCCCACCGACCGGGTGAGCGGCACCGGTGCCGCCTCGACAACGGTCACGTCGACGCCGTGCTTTCGCGCCGATGAAGCAACCTCGGACCCGATGAATCCGGCGCCCACAACGACCGTCCTGGCACCGGAGTGCAGCGCTGACCGCACCGATCTGGCGTCGTCCAGCGTGCGCAGCGTGTGCACCCCGCTCAGTCCCGACGTTCCCGGCAGCGGACGCGCGTCCGCGCCGGTTGCCACGACGAGGCCGTCATAGGGGAGCTCCCGGTCACCGATATGCACCACCCGCTCGCTGCAGTCGAGGCCAGATGCCGGGTCGCCGAGTCTGACGTCCACGTCGAGCTCGTCACGGAGATATGCCTCGTCACGGAACACCGTCTCCGTGGCGTCGGACCCTTCCAGGAACCGCTTCGACAGCGGAGGGCGGTCGTACGGCAGATGGTGCTCAGCGCCAACGAGGGTGACTGGGCCGTCGTAGGCGGCCTTCCGCGCGGACTCCACCGCACGCAGCCCGGCCAGCGACGCACCAATAACAACTAGCCCGCGCCGTACCATCAATCCTCTTCGATACGGATAGCTTCGGTCGGGCATCCCTCAGCTGCCTCACGAGCTGCTTCGCACAAGCCGCCTTCGGGTCGGTCCTCAAGGATGACGAGCGTACCGTCATCCTGAACCTCGAATAGATCAGGCGCGACGGACTCGCAGATCCCAAGTGCGGTGCACTTAGTTTTATCGACAATAATTTTCATCAGGTACTCCTGCAATTTCAGATGGCGCGGAATGCGCACCTGGAGGTTTCGAAGGTCGCTCGAGTGTGGACCTACCCCACTGCTACAACGGTAGATTCCGGCAAAGCGCGAATCTATCGCTCGCAGGAGAGGTTTTTCGGCTCCCAAGAGGGAGAGCGCTCGCGTTCAGGTCGCGTTGATGGCGGCGGTGACCAGCACCATTCCGATGAGTACGAGTCCGAATATCCGGCATGCCCAAACGCCGCGGAGCAAGAGAGCGATGCGTCGTCGTCTTTCCGGCTCCGGTAGGTGCGCGGGTACGAGCCGTCCGACTCGTACCCGCGCCCACTGCGCGATGCCAAACATGGCGAGGCCCAGGACAACCTGGACCAGCGCTACCGGGACGACCGGGCTCATCCGCCACCTCCACCGGGAGATGGAACGTCGCCTTGCGAGGAGCCGACTGAGGGCATTCCCTTGCCGACGTCGGGCATCGAGTCCGGATCGCTCGGGCGGTACGCGTCGGCGTAACGGATCTCCGCGTCGAGCACTCGATCGATGAGCCACGATCGCCACGTGCTGACGGCCTTCTCCAGATCAAGCGCTTCCCTGAGCTGGTCGTGGATCGCGGTGAACTCAGGCGTCTCGGCCTTCTTGATAGCGGCGACGCGCCCCACGTTCCAGCCGTGTCTGGTCTTCACGGGTCCGAACAGCTCCCCCTTCGACGCAGCGAAGGCTTCCTTCCCGTAATCCTCCTCGAGTTGTGCGGCGCTGACCTGGCCGAGAGCCCCACCCTTGTCCTTGGTACTCGCGTCGATACTCGCCCGTGCCGCGACCTCGGCGAAGCTCGCCCCGCCGCGCAGTTCCGCGAGCACCGCCCGGGCCTGCCTCTTGTTGGCTACCACGATGTTTTGCAGCTTCCGCAGCTCCGGCGAGCTCAGCTCGTCCTGGCGCTTCTCGTAGGCCTCGCGAACCTCTGACTCGTCGACGCGGACATCGGCAGTGACCTCACTGAACAACCGCCCCAGCGAGAGCTGGCGTTTGACCTCGTCAAGCACGGCTCTCTCGGTTGCTCCTTCCGCGCTGAGCAGTTCCAGGAACCTCTGCCGACCTCCGGAACCTTCACCATACTGATCGCGGATGTACTTGCTGAGGACGTCCCTCGCTGTCTTGCCTGAAATGTGAATGTCTTTCCGGTACGCCTCCTCCTGGACCACGAGAGAGAAGGCGTACGCCTTCGCGAGGTCGCGGCGGAACGCATCGCGCTTGCCCGGTTCAGTAGGCGTTTCCACGCGGTAGAGGGCGCTCATCGTCCGGCTGTACAGTTCAACGTCGTCTACGGTGACATCGCGGCCGGCGAGTTGGAACGCGACGCCCTCCGGGATCTCCGTCGACTTCTGCCACGCGAAGACCGCGCCACCCGCTGTCAGTAGCACCACGATAGCGACCGCGAGCACCATCCGCACTCTGCGTCGACGCGGTTCCGCAGCAGCATCCTCCTCCGAGGTTGCCTGTGTCCCGACGTCTTCATCGACCTCGGTCGACTCACCGGTCTCAGTGGAGTCTGCTGTTTCGGTGTCGTCACCCTCGGTGGCTCGCACCGGCTCGTCGGGAACGTCCGCATCCAGGTTGTCGTCTCGCTCGGTCATCGGGTTCCCACCTCCACTCGTTCGGCCGAAGAGTCGCTGCCGTTAGTGTCGTCGTCATCATCAGCAGTGGTGCCGTCATCTGCTCCCGAATCGCGGACGGTGAGCGTTACGACTACGGCCGACGCGGCGAACGCCAGCGCCACGGTCACGCCAAGCAGCATCCCGAATTCGCGGATCAGTGCGATCCGCGAGACAAGCAACACGACGTAGCCTACTGCGGAGGCCATCGCGGCCAGCGCCACCGCGCGTCGCAACAGCTCATTGCCTTGCCGTGCGGCTGCCGCGAGCAGGACGGTGAACTCGCACGCCACCGCTGCCGTGAGCGAGCCGAGTGCCACGGTGACCGGGTTGAATGCGATGCCGGACGCCCACAGCAGCAGAAATCCGGCCCCGGTTGCGATCACCGCGGCCGTCACTGCCCGTACCGCGTCCGCACGCCGTCGGAGGCCGAGCGCGAGCACGGTACCCGCGGCCAGGATGCCTGCCAGGTTGATCCACACCCGATCGCCGGATATCAGCTCGTTCGCACGGACTCCGACGATCGGTATGCCGGTGACATCGGCGCGCATGGACTCCGGCGGCGGCGGAAGCGTGTCGAGGATTTTCTCGTGGATCCGGGCGATCTCGGCGACGTCGTTGGTTTCAATGCCGAAGCTGAGCACAGCAGTCGATTGATCGTCGCTCAAGACAGCGCCGACCAAGTAGGGCGGCAGTAGGTTTGCCCCGGCGGCGAGCTGCTGCTCGGTCGGATCGGCCCCCAGGAACGTCAGCAACTTGGGAAGTGACAGCGCCGGGCGCAGCACGTCGCCGTGATCGCGCACGAGTTGCTGCTGGGCGGTACGCATCCACTCGTATCCTGCTCGGGTGAGCACGTCGTTGCCCGTCAGCGCGATCCTGATCTCCCCGGATGAGTGCATGACCTCCCGCGCGTGTTCGGCTTCTTCAAGCGCGGGCAGCCCCGCCGCTAGCTTGCTGACGTCGCTTTCCACGGGAATGGCCGGGAGCACGGCCCATCCGACGGCGGCGGCGACCGCACTGAATGCGCCGGCTACCACGACGAGAGACGACCGACGGCGGGGCGTTCCGGTGCGTCGTTCCGCGTTGTCGGGCTGCGTGGTCCGCGTTCCCATCCCCCGCATGACGACCCATCCAATGAAGGTCGAGGTCAGTACCCCGAAGGCCAGCGTGAGGCCGAGATCGCGCACGAAGGGCAGTGGCGACAGCGCCAGCGTCGCGAAGCTCGCGGCCGTCGCGGACGCCACTACGAACACGGTTCTGCTTCGTACCCGATGCGTGAAGTACGTCATGTAGTAGCTGCCGACGCCCAACAGCACGGAAAGGAAAGCGATCACGCCGAGCGAAAGCGGTCGTTGTAGCCAGCCGAACAGCGACACCGTGATCGCCACGGCCGCCAGCGTCACGCCGAGGGGTACGAGTCTGCGGCGCAGCGGCGCCCATCGCACCAGCAGCAGACAGGCACCCACACCGATCACGGCAAGTCCCGCGAGCACGGGGATCTCGGTGAGAACCTCGTTGCCGAGCGCCGCAGCCACGGTGGGAACCCCGGAGACGGTCGTCCGCCGCGTATCGAGCTGGGCGTCGGATACGGCGGCCTCTACGCGGCCCACCAAAGCCGACGTCGCTTGCGCGTCGACGCCTTCGGCCGGGCGCACGAGGATCGCTATCGCATCTCGATTCGGCACGAGGAAGCTCCACTGCGGCCGCGGCAGACCGTCCTTTTCGAACACTACCGAGTTCACGAACCTCGGGTTGCTCAGTGTGGGCATGCCCATGGGCATCGCTTCGGCGAGCAAGCTCCCGTAACGCTGGTCGAACTTCGCGACGGCTCGCTCTCCGGCGGCCTCCGCGGCATTACCGCTCGCACCTGCCTCGCGAGCCTTGGACACGGCTTGGGCCCGGACTCCGTCGCGCCGTCCGGCGAGTTCAGCGATGAAGTCTTGGGCGCGTCCGGCGATTTGGTTCAACGTCGTCGCAGGGCCATACACGGAGGCGACGTCCGGCAAGCTCGCGATGCTGCCTTCGAGACGCAACACCTTGGATAGTCGGGGCTGCTCGAGTAGTCGCTTGTTCTCCTTGTCTTCGAGTAAGACGACGACCGGGTCACCGCCGAAGGACCGCTCGACCTCTCGCAGGGTCTCCATGGCGGGGTCATCAGTGGGCAGGAACGACGATGCGCCGGTCTCGACCCTGGTCTGCAGGAGACCACCGATCACCGCCACGGCCACGACCATCGCGGCAGCCACGCCGGCCGCGACCCGCCGAGAGGGCAGGCGCGGACGGCGCAGCCGCCGCAGAACGGTCAACCCTTTCATCCGGTCTCCCGCTCGACCCGCGGGTACCGCTGGTCACCGTTGGCCGGGCCGGGATCGTCCTGGCTGCCGGGTGCCGGGTAGGGGTTCTTCCGGTTCAGCGGTCCAACATTGGTGCTGAAGGGGTAGCCGCGGAATGTCTGCTCGTCCATCGGGAGCATCAGCCGCAGGTAATGACCGTTGACGTCCCTGTTGGCGAACGACTGACCCCAGTTGGTGAAGAACGCAGTGACGTCGGGGCCATACGGCTTGAGATACGCCAGCATCGGGTTGATGTCGGCGAGGTCGGCCCGCAGCGTCGGCACCAACGCACGAAGGTCGCCCGTGACGGCGGGCGCCCGCCGCAGGGTAGCGGGAGCCCGGTCGAGCACACCGTCGAGCGACGGGATGAGCCCACGCAGATCACGCGTGGTCGCGGGAAGCTCCCGCAGCGCGGCGGTCAGCGCCGGTGCCGAGCTCTTCAGATCGCTGGCGACAGGACCGAGGTCGGCCGACAGCTTCCGCACACCGCCGCTGGCGTTCCGTGCCGCATCCAGCGTCGCGGGCAACTTACGCATGACCTGTTCGATGTCGTCCTTGCCTGCGGCCGTAACCTTGGCCAGCTCGTGGGCGTCGCTGACCATCTGCCCGATCTGGCCCTTCCGAGAGTTCAGCGACGCCAGCACGGCCGCGGTCTGCCCGGCAAGCTGTTTCAGGTCGTCGGACTGCGCCTCCAGCGCGCTGAGCACGTCGGCTCCGTGACGTCCCGTCGCGCCGAGTCCCGAGAGAGCGTCGGATACCGCTTGCCGCGAGTCCTTCGTCGCGCTGCCCAGCGAACGGACGCTACCGCTTAGCGCGTCGCGTGCTTTCGGATCCAGGCTCTCCAGGATGTCGTCGACCGTGGTCAGTGGCTTGCCAGATCCCGGAGGAAGGTGGGTCCCATTGGGCAGTGGTGCTCCCTGACCGTCGGCGAGTTCGATGAAGGTCTCCTCGATGAGACTCTTCTGCCTGATCTGGGCCACGGCACCCTCGTGGAGACGCTGGCCATTGTCGAGGCGCATGCCGACGCGGACCGTGTCACCCTTGATCTGGATGTCGTTCACCTTGCCGACCTTCACGCCCGCAATCATGACGTCCGAGTCAGGCACGAGGTTCGTCACACGGGGGAAGTCGGCGGACACCTGGTAGCCATCGTCGCTGACGACCGGAAGCCTGCCGCCCGAGTTGTCCCAAAGGTAGCCGAAGACCGTGGCGCATACCGCGACGAAGGCGATGATGGTCGCCAAGCGGAGCTTCGGCAGAAGCGCGGGAGAGATGCGCACCGTCGTCACCTACCTTCCTCGGAAGAGTGGTCCTTGATTGGCAGTCCGTTCACGCCGAATGTGAGCTGCGCACGCGTGATACCACCGTTGGCGTCGGCCAGCGTGGTCAGCGACCTGGTGTTCAGGACGAACGCACCGACGTCGCGTGTGTGCTTGACCAATGTGCTGGTCACCGGGTCGATCAGCGGGCTGAACCGCTTCACACTGCGCACCGTCCGCGTGGCATCGGCCGTGAACGGTCGGAGGTCGTCAACGACTGGACGCGCGTTTTCGGCCAGCGGTCCGAGCACGTCCATGGTCGAGCCCAATCGGTCCGCCGTACCCGAGAGCTTGCTGAGCGCGCCAGGGAGGTCAGCGGCTGCCGAGCGCACCGCGTCGAGTGTCGGGTTCAACTGCCCGGACAACTTCTGGACAGCTTGTGTGGACTGCTTCAGCTGCCCGGCCAGGCCGGGCAGCTGGCTGAGCGTCGAGTCAAGTTCTTCGTTGCGCTTGCCGACGGTGCCGAGTGTCCGGTCCAACGCACTGGCCAGCTTCGCCAGCCGCACGTCGTCCTCACCCACGGCTTGCGAGATCTGGCCCAGCGCGGTGACCAGTTCGCTCAGTGCGTCGCGCCGCTTGCTCAGCGACTCCGAAACCGGCTTCATGTCGCGCAGCAACGCTGTCGTTTTTTCGAGCCCGGCCGGCAACCGGGCGGGGGCCGAAGCGAGCGCCGCATCGGACTCCACGACAAGGGCGGCCAGCGCGTGCCGGGTGTTGTCGTCCAGATAGCCCAGAACCTCGTCGATCTGCACCGGCCGCTCCGACGCGGTGACCGGCAGCGTGTCGCCGTCGGATAGCCGCTTGGCACCCGGGGTCCCGGGGTCGAGAAGGATATACATCTCATTCAATGGGCTTTTGGGCCGCAGCACCACGGTCGCGTCTTCGTAAACCGCGTGTTCGCGCTCGATCGCCATCTCGACGACAGCGTTACCGTTGTCGTCGACGTCAGCTGAACGCACCTCGCCAACCGGCACGCCGGCGATACGCACTTCCTGCCCGTTGCCCGGGCTGATACCAGGCGTCCCCTCGAACGTGGCGTTGACGATCAACCGGTTTTCCCAGGGCGGAGTGAACCGTTGGTTACCGAGGATCCACCCCCCAACCACTGCTGCAAGCACGATCAGGCCCGCCAGCACTGCGAGGTTGCGCTTAAGACCCGGCTCGCTACGGACACGCTCCCAGGTCCGCCGCACGCGAGAAGTATGCGTGCGCCTCGTCTGAGGTCTCATCGGCCCGCTCCTTCCGTTGGCAGGTACTGGGAGAAGATGCCGCCCAGCATCTTCCGGACGTCCGGCGGTACGACCGTGGTTCCGTTGGCACCGGGCGCGACTCCGACCGAGTGGCCATTGCGGTCGACGTTCATACCCGCCCTATCCAACAGGGCGAACATGTACCCGAGGTCCTGGTACAGCGGGTTATCGGACTGGGCGGTCTTGTACTCGCCGCTGCCCTTGAATGGGGAGAGCACGAAGTCCTTGACCGGACCGTTCACACGCGCAAGTGGCGCGCCGTCGACGTCGCCGAGCACCGACGTGGTCCCGACAGCGAGTGGATTCAGCTGCTCGACGAGCGGGCGCACGTCGACCATGAGCGCGGTCAGGTCCCGTACCACCGGCCGGGACTTGGCCAGTGCCGGATCGAGATGCTCCAGCGCCGTCGCCAACTCCTGTGCTATCGGCCGCGCTGGCCAGGCCGTGGCACGCAACTTGGCCAACGTCGTGTCCAATTGCGACAGACCAGTACGGGTGCTTTCCAGCGTCGATGGCATGGCCTCGATCGCCGATGAGATCTCCGACGAGGAGTCGCTCAACACTCCCGTCGTGTCCCGGAAACCTGACATGATGGAATCCAACTGTCCCTGCTGTTTGGTGAGCACCCGGGCGGTGTTCTCCAGCCCTGAGACCACCTTGGTCAGGTCTGTGCGCGGGTTCGTGCCGCGCATCGCCTCGAGCACCTCACCGGTGGGTTCGAGCGCGGACGGTGCTTGCTCGGCGAAGTCCTTGATCGCTGACGATCCAGCCTCATCGAGCGTCCGGTCGAATTTGCCGATAGCGCCCTTTGCGCTGTCCAGCACGTCCGGCTGCAGAGTGCGCGCGACCTCGTCCAGTTCGACTGGAAGCTTCGTGCGTTCGACAGGGATCGTTCCGGAAAATCCGCCTGCTTCCCGGTCACCGCCTGGAACGAGGTCAACGAAGTAGTTCCCGCCGAGCAGGGTCGTCGGGCGAATGACCGCGGCCGGCTCGGAGCCGAGCTTGTCCCTGGTCCCGTTGTTCACCTTCAGCGAGACGCGCACGGTGCCGTCGTCCTGCCGTTCGACCTCCTCGACGACACCGACTGGCACCCAGGCGACCTTGGCCTGCGACTGATAGGCGCGAAGGCCTTTGTTCGCCGCGAAGTGCACCTCGATGGTCTCACCGGGCCGCAGCGTCGTGATGATGGCGTTCTTGTTGAACAGCACCGCACCCGCGATGATGGCGACGACGATGAACAGCACCCCGATCTGGAACAACGAGAGCCCACGTAGCCGACCGGGGAGTCGTGGCAATGACAGCTTCATCATGTTCACCTCCGCCCCGGAATGTGGTTGGCCCTGTCCGTGGCGGCCTCGCCCGGCTCGGGATAGGCGTTGCGGTTGACAGTCGGGTCGGCCACTGGCAACGCGCCGGAGAGGTTCTCCGGGCGAAACACGGGAATGATCCGTAGCCAGTTGCCGCCGAGATCATCAGATCCGTACTTCAACGCTTCTCTGAGGTACTTGAAGTACAACGCCACCTCCGGCGCATAGGGAGACATATACTCGACCGGCTGCCTGGCACGGGACATCGCCTTCTCCACTTGCGGGGCAAGAGGACGGGCGTCATCGAGCACCTTCGTCAACCCGTCGACCGTCGGCTTCGCCTGGCCGACCACCGCAGGTACCTTGTCCAGCGGCCTCACAGACTCGCGGAGTACACTGCGCAGATCGGGGTAGGCTTCGGCAAGCGCATCCGCGCCCGGTCGGAGCCCGTTCATCGCGGCCGTCGTGTCAGCTAGCGGCCTGCGTAGCGTGTTCAATGCACTGCGGGTTTCCCGCATCGCCTCGGGGGCCTGGTCCAGCACTTCCGTTAGCGCGGCCCCGCTGTCGGCGTTGAGCGCCTGCAATGTCGTTCCAAGGTCCAGATTGAGGGCGGCGAGATCCTGGTTGTGTCCGGTGAATGCAACCGACAGCTCGTCCGCGGTGGCGAGCAAAGACTCCAGCCCCGCACCGCCGTCCGCAGTGAGGGCGCGTGACACGCCACCGAGGTCGTTCAGCATCCCTGGGAGGACCGCAGCGGCGTCGGCGATGTCACGCTGATGGCCGATGGCGCCGCCGCCGACTTCTCGTAGAGTCGTACTGAGGGCGTCACGCGTCGGTTTGCCGAGGACATCAATCAGTTCCGTGATGTCGTTGGCGCCGTCCGTCCGGTTGGCCGGAATGACCGCGTCGGAGTTGAGGACACCTTGCTGCGGATCCCCGGGGTTGATATCTACGTACTTCTGTCCGAGCGACGACCGCGCCTTGATGTCGGCCGTCGCGTCGCGATAGATGTCCCGGTCCTCCTCAAGCGTCATGGTGACGACCGGCTCCTCACCGTTGAGGGCAATGTCGCTGACTCGCCCTACGCGCACGTTTCCGATGCGGACGTCGTCACCCACGATGAGCGCACCCGCTTCGTCGAACGCAGCACGTACCTGCGTCTGATTGCCACCGGGCAGACCGCCACCGGCTTGGACGGCGGTGACCAGCACCGCCCCGAAGAGGGCAAGGACGACGACCCCGTAGGCCATCGCCCGACGCCGGGCGGCCTTGAGGTTAATTTTGGCCATCAGTTTCCTCCAAGGAGACTTCCGAGCAGGCCGCCTTCTTGTTTCTTGCTGAGCCCGGTGACGCCACCGTCATCGGTCGGCTCAGCGGAAAGCAGGCCAGAGAGTGGTTTGCCGTCCGCACCGATCCCGGGCAGCGTGGGCAGGGCGGGTTGCGGCGAGTCGGGTTTCTTGCCTGCCGCCTTCGTCCCCGGCACGGTCTGCTGAGGAATCAGCCCTGTGAGCGACTCGGGGGTCACGACGGCCAGTCCCCGGAAGTAGTGCGACAAGCCGTCCCGGCCATTGGTGGTCAACGCCCAGTTGCGTATCGCCTTGACCACGTCATCGAATTTGACGGACAGATGTTTGACGATCGGTGCGCCCGACTTCGCAACGGCCTTCATGTCCGGTCCAGCCTTGCGGAGGCTCGCCGCGACTGGCGCCGCCTTCTCGACCATGGTGTTGGCTTTTTCGAGCAACGGGTTGGCCGCTGCAAGTGCGCCGTTGGCTGCGGTAGAGAACCGGTTGAGCTCTGTGCTGAGTTCCGTGAGCGTGTCGGTGACGGGCCGGAGTTCGGCGAGCGTTGGGCTGGTAGCGTTCGCCGCCCTGGTCAAGTCGGCCAACGTCCCCCGCACCACTCGCACCGTCTCCGGCATCTCTGCCAGCGACGCGTCCATCTGCTGCTGGTTCGCCGCAGTGGTCTGCAGCAGGTCGTGGGCCTTCGCAACGAGACGGTCCATGGTTTTTCCGTTGCCGGAAGCCAGGGCTTTCGCGACGGGAACGGCGTCCGACACGAGACGGTTCAGGAGGTCGTTGTGTTCGTTAAGAACCTTCGCCAGCCGATCGGTGTTGGCCATGGCTGGCGCGAGCTTGCGCACCGCCGCGTCGAGTTGCTTGCCGTTGCCCTTCATGCCGACGCCGAGCGTGGTCACCAGCGCGGCGAGCGCATCGCTGGTGCGGCCGTCGAGGGAGTTGAGCACCTGATCGAGGCCGACGTTCTGCCCAGTATTTTCCTGCCGGATCACGTCGCCGTCGGTAAGAACCGGCGCCCCGGGGCTGCCGCGGTCCAGATCGACGAATCGCTCACCGAGCAGGCTCACCGGCCGGATCGTCGCGCGGGCGTCCTGGTGCACGGGCAATGCGGTCCTGTTGAGTTCGAGACCCACCCGCGCTACACCGTCTACGACGTCCATGGACACCGTCTTGCCGACCGCGACCCCGGACAGTTTCACGTCGTTGCCCACCAGCAGCGGGCTCGCGTCCGCGAACTCGGCAACCAGGTGCAAAGTGTCGTCGTCACCCGAGGTGGACAGTACCGTGCCCATACTGGTCACCCCCAGGACGGCAACAACAACGACCACGAAGATTCGTGCCTTCGTAGCTCTGAGCTGGGAACCGAATCGAGTCATTGTTGGCTATCTCCAAACGCGTCTGTCCACGGCTGACCAGCGTTGGCACCGGGCATGGGATTTGGGTCCTTCCTCACCCCTGGAGGTAGCACGCCGGGGTTGCCGTTGAACGAGGTTGCGCCACCCTGCGGATGCATGCGCCAGTAGTGACCGTTGGCGTCGTAGTTCGCCCCCGCCGATGCCCAGGTCGCCAACCAGCCGGCAAGTTCCGGGGTGTATGGCCGGAGAAACCCGAGAGCGGGCCGCATGTCGCTGAGGAGGTCGTTGGTGGGTGGAAGCACCGAATGTGCCCGATCCAGCAATGCCGGCGTGTTCCCGAGCAGGGTTCGAGCGGCCGCCAGTGTCGGCCGCAGGTTCGCGACCATCGGCCGTAGGTCGGACAGCACGGGACGCAAGTTGCTCGAGACGGACGGCAGCCGCTTCGTCGCCGCGCGCAGATCGCTCAGCATCGGCGACACCGTCTCGGCCGTCTCCGGCACCGAGTTCAACGTCTTCGTCGCCTGGTCGAGTGTGGACGGCAGAGCATGTAGCGTCTCACCGAGTTGCTTGCGCTTGCCGACGGTTGCTTTCGTCAGCGCGGACAGATCGGAGACGACCTCGCGCATGGCGTCGTCCCGGCGAGACAGGATGGCCATGGTGTCGTTCAGCCTGCTCACCAGGTTCTTGATGGCAGGCCCGTCTGTGCCTGCAGCGCGCAGCAGCTCACCGAGAGCGTTCAGGGCGGGTCCCGCAGACTGCACTGTCTTACGCACGTCTATCTGACTACCCTCCAGTGTTTTGTCCAGACGGCGCAGCGTTGATGTCAGGTGCTTGCGGGTCGGCGGGTCGAGAGCGTTGAGCACTTGGTCGAGCTCCATCGGCTTGAGTTGATCACCAGTGATCAGGCCCCCGTCCGGAATCGTCGCGTTGGAAGCCGGGCCGTCTTGCACACTCACTTGTCGTTCCCCGAGCAGCGCCTTCCATTCCACGGTCACCACCGCGCCGTCATGCAGCGGTGCGACGTCATCGTCGAGGCTGAGCTCGAGCACTGCCTTGCCGTCGCGCGCCTCGATCTCCTCGACTCTTCCGACGTCCATCCCGCTGACAAGGACCACACCGTTCTCCACGACGTTCGTCGCCGAATCGAGCACGACGCTGACCCGGTACGACGAGTCGAGTGAGATCCATGCCGTCGCGCCAAGGGTGGCCGCGACCAGCACGATTCCGATCAGTTTCTTCATTAAGCTTCAGTCCATTCCGAGTGGTCCGGCTGAGTCGCCGGCCAGAAACTGCCGCACGAACGGGTCCTCGGAGGCGAAGGCGGCGTCCGCCTCCCCGTAGTGCACGACCTTGCCTTTCCAGATCAGACCGACATAGTCGCTGACTTTCCTAGCGCTGCGAATGTCGTGAGTGACAACCAGATAAGTGCCTTTGTGACGTTCGTGCATATCGATGATCAAGTCGCACAGCAGGCTCGTACGCACCGGGTCGAGCCCGGAGTCAGGCTCGTCGAACAGCACAATGTCCGGTTTCATCACCAGAGCCCGTGCGAACCCCGCACGTTTACGCATTCCACCGGATACCTCGCTGGGGAATTTGCGTATCGCCTGCTCGAGGCCGACCTCAATGAGGCCGTCCATCACGATCTCGGAAATTTCGGCCTCGGAGTAATCCGTGTGTTTACGCAGCGGGAACGCCGTGTTGTCGTAGATGTTCAGCGAACCGAACAGCGCCCCGTCCTGGAACAACACGCCAAATCGCTTTCGCAGGTCGAGGCGTTCCTTCTCGCTGATGCCCCAGATATCTTGGCCAAAAACCCTCACCTCCCCCGAATCCGGGGCAAGCAGCCCCACGATGTGCTTGATCAAGACGCTCTTGCCAGTGCCTGACGGTCCCAGCACGGTCGTGATCGCGTCATCAGCGAAGCTAAGGTCCATACCAGCCAGCACCACGGAGTCGCCGAACGACTTGTGCACGTCCCGAATCTCGATACTGTGCGGCTTTCCGTTGGGTTCGGCGTGGTGCTGCGGCGAAACCACGGACGTCAGCTCGCCCGAGTACTGCGGCACGGTGTTCATGATTACCTCCACGGTCGTCAGCGATTGAGTCAGTTCGCGATCGGCGCATTCGGCGAGAGACCCCAGAACAACTGTGTCAATAATGTTCCGATGATGTGCACCACAACCATGTTGAGCATCATGGACTTTGCGGTGTTCTGACCTACGCCGACGGGGCCACCACGCGCGTTGTACCCGTAGTAACAGCCCACGAGAACGATGGCCGTTCCCATGATGATCGCCTTGAGCATTGCGTAAGTGAGATCGGCGGGGTTCTGGTAGAGCCAGAATGTGTACCAGTAGCCCCCCGATGACACGCCACCCAGCTGGACAACCGTCACTAGGTACGCCGACCAGTACATCAGGCCGAGACCGACGATGAAGAGAAATGGGATCGCGATCCACGCCGCCAGCACCCTGGTCGCGACGAGATAACTCCTGGAATCGACCCCCATGACTTCCATCGCGTCGATCTCTTCGGAGATCCGCATCGAACCGATCTCCGCGACTAGTCCACAGCCGACCTTCGCCGCGAGGATGTATGCCCACATGTACGGCGCCATCTCGCGCAGACCACAGTAGGAGTTGAAGATTCCCGAGTACAGCGGTGCGCCGATCGCCTTCAGTGTGTAGCTCGCCTCAAGCCCGCAGACTGAGCCCATCACGAACAGCATCATCCAGATGATCAGGCCGCTCGAGACGATCAAGATCCCAGCCTGGTGGAAAATCTCGGATGCGTAGTGGCGTGTGTCGGGCAAGGAGTGCACGACCTTGGTAGAGAACCGGGAGATATCGCCACCGGTCCCCACGGCATCCTTGACCTTGGTCGCCATGCCGGAGGCGCTGATCACGGCACCTTCAGACTCTGGGACGCCCCGTTTTCCCCGATTCGCAATGTTTCCTGTTTGCGGCTTCGCCGTCATGTCCGTTCTCCTACTTGTAGACCTGCATATCGGGGAAGAAACCGAGCAACAGCGTCGTAAAAACCCAGTTCACAACCCAGATCGCAGCAAAGGCGATTACAACGGCCTGGTTCACCGCGCGCCCTACGCCAATCGGTCCGCCCTTGGCGTGCAATCCCTTGTAGGAGCAGACGATTCCGATGATCAGGCCGAAGATCGTCGTCTTGATCACACTGCCCGCGATGTCCGGAGTAGTCGCGTTGGCGAAGAAGTTGTCGAAGTACGCGCCACTGTTCGCCCCCAGATAGAGCGCGGCGACGTAGCCGCCGAGCACGCCGAACGTCAGCGCCACGAGGTCGAGCAACCCAGTCATGATTGTGATGGCAATGACCCGCGGCAGGACAAGTGTCCGAACGGGATCGACACCGAGGACCTCCATCGCGTCGATTTCCTCGCGGATCCGGCGGGCGCCGAGGTCCGCAGTCATGGCGGTGCCCACGACCCCCGCCACCACCATCGCGTTGATCCACGGTGCGAACTCACGAACGCTTGCCATGATGAAGAACGAGCCGAGACGCTCCGGGATACCGAACAATAGGTAGATGTTGCCGCCTTGAAGCCCGGGCGCACCGAGGCCGAACGCGAACGTGGACACCATCATGGGGATCCAGCACAGCTTCAGCACGCCGAACATCTGATCGCGCACGTCGCCCCAGTACCCGACCGGCTGCCGCACCGCGCTGCGCAGCACTCGCAGCAGAAGTTGCACCATCTCGCCAGCCTCGACCAAAGCGTTGGTGAACCATGCGGCACGAGGCCTTCTGCGGGGGCGCTGCTCCGTCCGCGTCCCCGTGTCCGGTGCTGCCACCGTGTCAGTCACTGCTTCCTCCAAGATCCGTTGAGTTTCCCCGCCAGCACGAAGGCACCCCCGACGACCGCGCCCGTCGCGGGAGCAGTCGCTGCCGTCAGCAGCAGCGGCCCCGGCTCATCGGCGACGGGGCCGAGCAGCAAGAGCGGAAGGATGAGGATGAACGCAGCCGTGGCGGCTACCGCGCCCTGGCTCACCGGTCGACGCGTACGCCCCTGGTGGCACGCCGCGTAGGCGAAGCCAACGATGCTGACCACCGAGAGCCAGGTTGGCGCAGCCGACGGGAGTTCGCGAGCGACGAGGGGAAAGAGCAGCGTTCCCACGATCAGCACGAAAAATCCTCTGAAACTGGCCGTAGCCAGCGTGCCTACATCGATCCCATGTCCGGATATCAAGCGGCCCTGCACGAATCGTCCCCTTCCTCGGCGAACAGACGGCCCAGTTTGCGGACCGCCCGATACTGGAGCGCGCGCACAGCTCCTTTGTTGCGACACATCCGCTCCGCGGTCTCCTCCACAGACAGGCCTGCTACATAACGCAGCACCAGGCACTCGCACTGGTCCGGTGGGAGAGTCTCGAGGCGGCGCCAGAGACGGCGACCCAGTTCCCGACGAACAACGAGTTCTTCCGTCGTCGCCACCGATCCGCAAGCCTGGGCAAGCACATCCACGTCGACGGGAATCACATGCCTCGTCGACCACGACCTACGGTGATCGTTCACGATATTTCTCGCGATGGTCATAAGCCATGCGCGGAGCGGCCTTCCGCGATCCTCCAACGATCGAATCGACTTGAGCGCGCGGAGAAAGGTCTCGCTGGTCAGGTCCTGTGCCAGTATGGAGTCGTGTGTCAGGGTGAAGAGGTACGCCCTGACCTCACTCACGTAGGTGCGATAAACCTGCTCGAACGCGGACACGTTGCCCCGTTGGACGTCGTGGACATGCGACCAGATGTTGGCGCCAGACCCCTGCGCCTCGAAGGAGCGCACGGACGTCGAAGTGCAGCGTCCGAGACTTCCCCGGTGGGAAAGAACTTTCCCGTACATCTCCACAGTGGCCACCTTCGATCTATCTGACTAGGACCGCCTCACCGACACCTGGCACCCTGTCGACGGGCGCCGACAGTGCTGGTGGCTGCCGTAAGCGATACCCATCCTCGCTGGTTTGTGGTCACGGCCACATCTCCACAAGGAGTGCAATCCTTGCCCCTCAGGGGGCAATGACAGCGATAAATTGACCACTATTTCCCGGAGCACAGAACCTGTCGCGGCGATAGTTGCGACGTCGATTTCGGGCGGCGACTGGGGACCGCCATCGAATTCAGCTGGGCGCCGTGGGCGAATGCCGCCTCCGACACCGAAAGCGTATCCAAGACGATCTTGGGCGCATAGCCTGCGAAGACCATCACGCCGTCGCACGCAACAGCGGAGTAAACCTGGATACGGTAAATCGAGAGGCTACTCGTATACCGCGTTCTAGCGGACCGCAGCCGACTCGCGCATCATCATGTGATAGCACGACACGGCTTCAGCACGATTCGACGCATCGAGTTTCCGGAGAATCCGTTTCACATGGGACTTGACGGTGCCAACAGACACGAACAGCTTCGCGGCGATCTGCAAGTTCGTTTCACCCAACGCCATGCGGTGAAGCACCTGGCGCTCACGACGTGTGAGAGATCCCATCGGCGACCCGTCTACGTCGACATGCCGTAGTTCACGCACGTAGTTGCTGGGACGATCGTGATGATCTTCTTCCATGTCAGGGGAGAGCATTTCCAGATCAGCGTCGACGAATTCATCGATCAGATCGTCGACGGCTTTTGTGTGCTCGTTGAGCTTGCACCGTAGGCCTTGTAGGCGCTCATAGAACATCATCCGTTCGATGGCAAAGCCAAGCCCTTCTGCGAACATTCCTAGAATGTCCCGATCATAGAAGCCGACGAACCCCGTATCGATATTCTCATCAGCATGTACGATTCCCACCACGGAACCGCGCGCCATCACGGGAGCGGACACATAGGACTGAGTCTGGATTAGCGCTTTGAGTTCCGGATGCACCCGTGGGTTTCCCTGCGGGTCACGGACGAGGATAGGTGCCCGCTTCCGTACCATCTCGCTCTCGACCATGGCGTTTGTTAGCACGCCAGGGCGCTCCGCACCGACGCGGACCATGTCGGCCGTAAGCTCGGGGTCATCGAGGACCGAACCGGACGTGGCTATCCAACGGCCGCGCTCAATTCGGGAGAACAACGCTCGCTGCAGTCCGAGCTGGTGCAGCGCGCCCGGGGCACCCTGCACCAAACCGGCAAGGCTACCGAACGAGCGGAAGCCGTGCAGTACCTCCGACACGCCGGAGATCGCAGCCTGACGGCGAGCGATCAGGGCGTCTTTGATGGTTGACCGTACGACGCCCAACTGCATGAGAACGGCCAGCATGCGCGAACCGTCTGGACTGGTGTCCTCCCAATTCCACTGCTCGAGTCGCTGCCGCAGGCTCTGCTCGGCAGCACTGAAGCTCTGGTCGAGCGATTCAGCATCCGGCCGCACGTTGGAGTAGGAGACGTCGTCTCTCACCACGTCTTCCACCAATGACAACAAGTCAAGAGCCCGCTCGACGTCGAGGTTTGGAGTAACGCGGCCGTCAAAGACCTCCACTCCGCGTGACTGTTCAACCGAAACGTCCCCATTTTGGACTTGCTCATCCATGACGACTCCTTCGGCACCTTCAGAGACACGAGCCTCTGTGTCAATCCGAGTGGCATTGGTCATACCGTTTGCATATTAGGCCAAAAGGTAGAAGATTAGCTACCGTCTGGCGTAATTTACCTCACTGAATCGATCAGGCGCGCTCTCGTGCCGGGACCTGATCATCACGCCACTCCGTCTCGATCGCCGCATCCGCGTACTCTTGTTCGCGTCGACGCAGCTCCACCCGGCGGATCTTGCCGGAGATCGTTTTCGGCAGTTCGAAGAACTCCACGCGGCGCACCCGCTGGAACGGCGCCAGATGCTCCCGTGCATACCGCAAGATGTCCCGCGCGGTCTTCTCTGACGGTTCGTGCCCCGGAACGAGGGCGATGTATGCCTTCGGTACCGCCAACCTGACCTCGTCCGGTGCGGGAACCACCGCCGCCTCAGCGACCGCTGGGTGCTCGATCAGAACGCTCTCGAGCTCAAACGGGCTGATCTTGTAGTCCGAGGCCTTGAACACGTCGTCGGTCCGACCCACATAGCTGAAGTAGCCGCCAGCGTCCCGCGAGGCCACGTCTCCCGTGTGGTAGTAGCCACCCGCCATGGCCTCGTCGTTTCGCTCAGGGTCGCCCTGATAGCCAGTCATGAGTGGGACAGGATTGGCGGACAGGTCCAGACATATCTCGCCTTCACCGGCCCCGTCGACGATCTGCCCGGACGCCGGGTCGACCAGCACCGCCGGAACGCCTGGCAACGGCCGCCCCATGCTCCCTGGCTTCAGAGGTGACTCCGGCGTGTTGCCAATCTGCGCGGTCGTCTCAGTCTGCCCGAAGCCATCCCGAACCGTCAGGCCCCACCGTTGCCGCACTTGGCTGATGACTTCGGGATTCAACGGTTCACCCGCGCCGACAGCCTCTCGAAGGGAGCTCGGCTTGTCCCCGAGGTCCGCATTGATCAGCATGCGCCACACCGTGGGTGGCGCACAGAATGACGTGACGTTCTCAGTACGCAGCTGATCAAGCAGCGCGGCAGCGTCAAAGCGTCCGTAGTTGTAGAGAAACACGGTGGATTCCGCATTCCACGGCGCGAAGAAGCAAGACCACGCGTGTTTCGCCCAGCCAGGAGACGAGATGTTGAGGTGCACGTCACCAGGCCGTAACCCCAGCCAATACATGGTGGACAGATGACCGACCGGGTAGGAGAGCTGGGTGTGCTCGACGAGCTTCGGCCGTGACGTCGTGCCGCTGGTGAAGTAAAGCAACAGCCGGTCCGCGGGAGTGGTGCCCGGATGATCGACGACCGGGTCCGTGATGCCGTAGGCATCGTGCAGGTCGAGCCAGCCTTCCGCCCCGCCGACGGCCACGCGCAAATAATCACCGGGGACGTCGTTGAACTTCGCGGTGTCGCCAGAGTTACATACGACCATGCGGACAGCACCTCGATGAACCCGGTCCTCCAGGTCAGCCGACCCGAGCGCGGTCGTCGTCGGCATGATGACCGCGCCTGCCTTCATGACACCGAGCATTACTTCCCACAGCTCGACCTGGTTAGCCAGCATGACGATCACGGCATCACCGTTGTCGATGCCACAAGAGCGCAGCCAGGCCGCGACCTGGTCGGACCGGCATGCCATATGCTCGAACGAGACCGATGTTCGCTCGCCATTCTCCTCAACGATCACGAGTGCGGGCTGATCATTGCCGCGGGCGATCTGATCGAACCAGTCGACGGCCCAGTTCCATCGCGGCCCCACGTCGGGAAACACGAACTCGGCAACGGCTTCGTCATGCTTGCCTCGCAGCGCAAGTAGCTGATCACGCGCGGCACGAAAGCGGCTGGTGGTGTTCTGATCCACGATGACTCCTGGCTGTGCTGAGAGACGAACGTTCAGGCTTCGTCGCCGAGTTGTAGAAAGTCCGCGACGACCTGGTTGAACTCGGTTGCCCGCTCGATCTGGGTCCAGTGACCACAACGGGAGAAGACGTGCAGATCACCGTTCGGAAGAAGGTGCACCATGTTCCATGCGACCTCGACCGGGACCACCCGGTCTTCCCTGCCGTGGACGAGCAGTGTCGGCGCGGTGATCCCACGCACTTGCTCCTCGCTGATCCCGAGCTGGCTGCCCGCATGGTCCGGGTGGAAGAACATGGTGCGGTAGGCCTCGTGCGCGCCGGGCGCCGTACTCGCCTCATAACGGATGCGCACTAGGTCGTCAGTGATCATCGATTTGTCGACCGCGAAGTAGTTCTCGAGCAGATTACGCATCGCTTCGGGCGACGGCTCGTACTCGCGCAACGCCTTAAGCCCCTCGGTGGGCGTCATCCCCACCCCCGGCGCACCCATCAGAACGAGCCGGTCGAGCCTGCTCTGGTCGTCCTCGGCCATTTGCATCGCGATCCTGCCGCCGAGTGAGTTGCCGATGACGGAGACGCGCTCCACCCCCAGTGCATCAAGAAACTGCCACGCGTGGTCCGTCCAGGTTCGCAGCGAGTACCGGACTTCGGCCGGACGTTCAGTGAGGCCGAAGCCCACGAGGTCGAATGCGACCACGCGGGCGGATGCGCTGAGATTGGGAATGGAATGCCGCCAGTTTGCCCACGCCGACACACCCGGCCCGGATCCGTGCAGCAGCAGGACCGCCTCGCCGTGACCGACGTCGTGGTAGTGAGTCGACATCCCGTTGACGTCGACGTACTGCCCCGCTTCCAGATCGGTTGTTGACGTCATGTCTCTATCCTTCTCCTCGCCGAGCGTGGGCGCGCCCAAATTTGACACGAAAGTCGGTTTGGTGAGCCAGTACACGGCCCACCCGAACTTCCTCGTGAAGGTAGGGAGGCCGGAACTAGCGCACAATACATGGTTCCAGCGACTAGAAACCGGTCATCACACATCGGAGTTACGAGAAGACGGATACCGAGCTTGTACCGCGCGGCAACGGGGAGTCACCTTCGAGTTCCCTGTTGAACAGCAACAACTCCCTGAGCGCCTCAGGGTCGGCGCTGGCCAGCCGGTAATGCTCCAGTTCCGTCTCCAGCTGCCGACGGTCGCTGATCTGGGAGATGAGATGCTTGCGCCCTGCGCTTGCTGGCAGGGCGTGGTCGAGGAAGACCCGCTTCCTACCCTCCGAGTACTTGTCGAGCACCCTCTCATCCGCATATCCACCCGCGACCGCTGACAACGCCTCGATCAACCGGTACGCGTCGAAGAATGCCGTGATCGGGCTGTGGCCAATCATCCGGTTGGCGACGTGCGCACTGTCGCCGACGAGCAGGACTCGACCGGCCCTGTACTGGTCAGAGGTGCGCTGATGCATGCGTGAGGAGTGCCAGTCGAGCACATGGAACGGCACACTGCCCAGCACTTTTCGCAGTACGCCAGGGATGCGGGCGCCGACGCTCTCCTCCGGCAACGTCAGCGACTCGTCGAACGTGTAGCGCCAGCGCCGGTCATCGACCTTGTGCACTACGGCGCCGTACCGGTCGTCCACCTGCAGCGTCGTACCCGCGTAGTCTCGTCCGGCAAAGTCGGCATCGACCAATGCAACGACGGATCGATCATGCCAGGTACTCCCGCGGAAACCGAGACCGAGTAAGCGCCGCACCATACTGCTGGTGCCGTCCGCTGCGACGACCCAATCAGTGCGCAACCTGCGAACGCCGTCGCCCGTCTCGAGCACGATCTCGACACCGGATTGATCCTGTGCGAGGTCCACCAGACGAGCGTTTCGTTCAATGGGTTTCGTGCGATGACGTGCCAGATGACGCTCCAGCACCTCGCACAAGGCGGTGTCCTCGACGTGCAAGTTGTATGGGTGCGGTGTGAGACCGGCCAACACACCGAGATCGAAAGTGAGGTGTTCACCGGTCTGGAGCACCCGTAGGCACCACGACGGATCGGTGAAGCCTGCTTGCGTCGCGTCCTCGAGTACTCCCAGTCGGTCGAGGCCGGGAAGTACGGACCAGTCGTGTACGCACGGTGCGCAAGCGCTCGCCTCACGGCCGGTGTCGACGACGAGCACATCCAGACCCGCCTTGGCTAACCCCAGTGCAGTGACCAGGCCGACCGGGTCGGCCCCTACGACGACAACTTGAGTGTGCTTCATCCGCCCCCCTGATCGAACAGTCCCGATGGCACGCGCGCGGCACCAGCAGCGCTCGACGTTCCCCCTGCGAATGCGAGACCGTTCGCCGCGTAGATGCGCCACGCCTCGTCCGCGTCGAGAGCCCCGAGTGACTGCGCCGAGGCCAGGAAGTCCCATGCGCCCTCAAGCTGGCCTGCGACGAACGGGTAGTCCGTGCCCAACATCACGTGATCGGCTCCGAACCTGCGAACGAGTAACCGCAGGTGCTCAGGATCGAAAACAAGCGAGTCGACCCACAGCGACTGGACCAACTCGTCCAGGCGTGCCGGATCCGTGCCATGCCAGATGCTGGAGCCGAGGCTGAGCCGAGGATAAGCCCACGGGAAGCTGCCGCAGCCGTGCGCCAAGGCCACTCTGAGCAGCGGAAACCGCTCGAGCACGCCGCCGAAGACCAGCGCGGTAGCTGCGACGGCCGTGTCAGTAGTCATGCCAAGACCGAAGTCGTAGGGCTGCCCTTCCCTGCGGATGACTCCGCCGCCGCCATCGGTCGGGTGCACGAACAGCGCCGCACCGACGGCCTCCGCGGCCTCGAAGAACGGGCGCAGCCGGGGCGAATCGAGATCTTCCCCCGCGATCCGGGCGCCGATCTCGACGCCGGCGAGCCCCAGGTCCTCGACCGCGCGGTGTAGTTCCTCGATGGCAAGATCGATATGGGGCAACGGCACTGTACCGAGTCCAGCAAGCCGACCATGTGATCGTGCGACGGCTGCGGCGATCGAGTTGTTGGTCGCGCGGGCACATACGGCGCCGGTCCGCTCGTTCGCCCAGTAGGCCAGCATCACGGGTACCGGTGAGATTAGTTGATAACCGATGCCTGCGGCATCGAGTTCCGCGAGACGCAGGTCCACGTCCCACAGCACAGATCGCACGCTGCGGAACGGCCGGTGGCCGAGCATGATAGTCCCGCCATCGCCGCCGTCGGGCACGAGAGCAGGCCAGCGCGGGTCATCGACTGCGCGGAGCGCATCGGCCAGGTCGAGGCCGAAATAGTGTGCATGCGCATCGACCCCGGCCGAACCAGCCGTCCGATCAGTCGCCAGATTCACGTCGAGTCCCGCCGAGAGAGGCTGCCTTGAGCGCGCTCGATCGTAGACAGCTACCGATGATGCCGATACGTTCAGTTCCGAGCATCGGAACGAGCAGGTCCCGATGTGAGTGACGGCAGCCACCATGTGCGGTATACAAGATACTCACCAGTGGTTCGAGGTGAACGATGCTGTCCGCCGACGCCAATCCGCGCGAACCAGGCGCGGACGAGACGCCATCGATCCTGTCGAAGGCGTTCGACTTGCTGCGCGCGTTCAACCCGAATGAACGCGTGATGACACTGAGCGAGCTTTCCCGTGCGTCCGGACTCCCAAAGTCGACCGTCCACCGACTGCTGGCACGGCTCGTCGAACTCGGCGCGGTGGAACATCACCGATCCGGTTACAAGATTGGTCTTGGATTGCTCCAGCTTGGCTCCTCGACGCCGGCCGGCTACATGCGCGACCTGGCCATGCCATACCTGACCAAGCTGCACCAGTGGAGCGGTCAACCGGTGCACATGGCCGTGCTGCGGCAGTACGACGTCGTCTATCTCGAAAGACTCACTGTCAGCGATGCCCCGGCCTCCATCGCGGCTGTCGGTGCCCGCCTGCCCGCGAACTGTACGGCAATCGGCAAGGCCCTGCTCGCGCACGAAAATCTCGACGATTTGAGAGATTTTCTGCCGTCCCCGCTTCCTGCGATGACACCGAAGTCGATCACCGAGATTGACGCACTCATCGAACAGCTGCGGAACGTACGAGCTGAAGGAGTCGCCCGCGAATCCGAAGAATCGCAGCTCGGGCTCGCCTGCATGGCCGCCCCGATCTGCATGCATGGTTTCGCGGTCGGCGCGATCTCGGTCGCCGTCCACCCCAGCTTGCCTCCGCCGCCGAACTTGACCGGCGCGCTGCGCACCACGGCCGCCAAGATCGTGCGCGAACTCGAGATGGGCCTCGCACGCGGCCGGGAGCACTGGTTCCCTCGTGAGCTATGAGCTCCGGAAACCGGTGCTCCCGGTTGTCGGTTCACTTGTACACAGCAAAGGCCTTGTTCGAGTTGAAGATCTCGGTGACGACGAAGTCCGACCACTCAAGCCGCATACCGAGCTCGGACATAGCACCGAGCAGGCAGAACCAGTTGAGCATCTCGTGCTGGCCGGACTCGATGATCTGCCGGCTGGTCTTGGCGTTCCAGAAGTCGTAGTCGCCTGCCACCATGGCGTCGTACAGCTGCTGGTCGGCCTCGGTGTCTGGCCGCAGATGCCATCCCTTGTCATGCAGGAATGCGTGTGACCAGCTCGACGATGCGACGAGCGCGACTCGCTTGTCGCTCCTGGCCGCGAAACGACCGATCGCGCGACCAAACTCGAAGCACCGTACTGGCGACGGACCAGGTGGGTCGAGGTTCTCCCCCTTCTTGATGTCGGCGAACCGGGCGATACCGCCCTTGCGCGCGATGACGTGCTCGCCGTAGCAGTTCACCGCCAGGGGAACGATCGGGTAGGGGAACTCCTTGCCCACGTTTTCGAAGTCGAGAAATAGCTGCGTGTTGCCGAACGCGTGAGGAAAATGAATCCCCTCTCTCGGCTCATAGGAGTAGGCGACGTCGACCCCGGAGTTGAGCACCTCGCTGGCTGCCTGCTTGCCGAACTCGGGCGCGCCGCGCATCACGAAGGACGTGGCCGATGGCAGCCCCCAGTAATTGGGGACCTTAAGCATGTCGAGCACTCCGAACGGCTTGACCTCGGTGTCCGGGTAGGCGAGCACACAGAACGATGGAATTACTTCCTCCCGGAAGTTCTCGTACTGATCATCACCCCACACCATCAGCACATCGGGCTGGAACTCGTCGATCACCTCACGACATTTACCAAGGTCCTCGAGCAACCTGGAGCGATGTCCGGCAGCAGCCGCCACACCTGCGTCTTCCCCCCACTCCTGCCGGGCGAGCTCGCGCCAGGAATCCGGATCCTTGACCTCGTCCGGGATGTCCGGATCCTTCAGTGCGCTCTTGAGCAGGTTCGCCATGTGGGTATCCGCGCCCGCGAGCAACGGGTAGTGCGTCAGTCCGACGCCAAGTACCTCGGCCACAGTTTCCTCCTAAATAAGTACGTAGACATTGCCGTCGTCAATCTGCACCTCGAAGGTGTCCAGCGCGACGGTCGCGGGAAAACAGAGGGGCTCGCCGGTTCGGACGTCGAATCGGGCCATATGGAGAGGACAGATCACCTCGTCGCCTTCGATGTCGCCGTCATCACCGAGTGACCACTTCTCGTGCGTACATGTGTCCGAGGTGGCGTAGAACTCGCCGTCTTCGGTGCGGAACAGGGCGACGGGAGTCTCGCCTTCGATGGTCATCGATTCGCCGTTGTCGATGTCGTCGACCTTGCAGGCGAATCGGCGGCTCTTCGTCCTGGTGCCTTCCATCACGTGCGTGCCTCTCAGACATTTCCACGGTCGGTCAATCGGGATCTGCCGAACCCGTACGTCAAGTCTGGAAGGCATAAGGGGATCGATCACAGATCCGGTTTCACTCGCCGGAACCCGACCGTGCCCTTGCCCCGATGCATGGTGCACCTTCGGCACAACCGTGAATGGGCGAGAGTTAGGAGTCTGTGGTGTCCGAGTACGTGATCGACGACCGGGAGATGCCCCGGTTCAGGGTCAACCGACAGGCCATGGTGGATCCCGATGTGTTCGCCAAGGAACGGGATCGCATCTTCGAGCACAGCTGGCTGTACCTAGGCCATGAGACGGAGCTTCGGAAGAAAAACGACTTCACGACGCGCACTGTCGCCGGCCGCCCACTGATCTTCGCTCGCGATAATGAGGGCAATATCCGGGTGTGGGTGAACTCGTGTCCCCACCGGGGTGCGATGCTCTGCCGCGAGCCGAGAGGCAACGCGCGCTTCCTGACGTGCTTCTACCACGGATGGAGCTTTAGCACCGCGGGCGAGATGGTCGCTATGCCAGGCGACGAGGCCTACGGTGAGGACTTCGAGCGACCCGACCTCGCGGCTCCACCCAAGGTCGACTCCTATCGCGGTTTCGTCTTTGTGAGCTTCGATCCGGACATCGTCGACCTCAAGACCTACCTCGCGGGTGCCACTGAGTATCTCGACTTGGTGTGTGACCAGTCCGAACTCGGCATGGAGGTCCTCTCGGGCACACACGAGTACTCGGTGAAGGCGAACTGGAAGCTACTCGTGGAGAACAGCGTCGACGGCTACCACGCGGTGTCAACGCACCAGCGGTACTTCGAGATGGTGCTGGCGGCCCGCGGAAAGCTCGACCCGAGTGCCCTCGGCGCTTCCCGGGGCATCGACCTCGGCAACGGGCACGCAGTGATCGCGGGCGAACCGGCGACTGAGGACCTGTTCGGTCGGCCACTCTCCGAGGCGGGCGCACAGGAACGAGCCGACCGCTACGCGCGATTCCGAGAGCTGTACGGCGACGGATGGGTCGAACGCATGCAGGGCACGCGCAACATGGTGATCTTCCCAAACCTCATCGTGATCGACCTGGTAATGGGCGTGGTCATCCGCAAGATCGACCCGGTCACTCCCGACTACCTTGAGGTGTCGGCGTGGGAGCTGGCGCCGCCCGACGAGGGCGATGAGCTAAGGAAGCAGCGGCTAGACAACTTCCTCACTTTCTGGGGGCCCGGCGGCCTCGCTTCCCCAGACGACGTTGAGGCACTGGAGACCTGCCAGGTGGGCTACGGCGGACGTAAGGAACTCGGATGGTCCGACATCTCGCGTGGTATGAACGGTTCGGTCAACTCAAGCACCGACGAGTTCCAGATGCGCACGTGGTGGCGCCGCTGGAACGAGCTGATCACAGGCGAACAGCTGCCCCCTGAGGAGCAAGCTCCGCTCGATGGCGTGTTCGTCGCGCCGAGGCGTAGTCCGGACCACGCCGAGTCCGCGGTTTGACGCTCGACGACCTCCGAGTCATCGTGCAGTGTATTCCGTTAGGGAGACTAAGTGTGCTCCGACGGGAGAAGTCACTTCGCGATGGGGCGCTCTAGGTTCTTCATGAACTATGCAGAACCTAGGAGCGCCCGATGGAAACCTGTATCGAAGCCGTCCTGACCGCCGTTAAGGAGTTCACGTACCGTGCAGAACTCAAGGCCCCTGTTGATGTGGGGTCAAGCCCGCTCGGCACTCGCATGTTCTTCGGGTTCGCCGGTGGGCAGGTGGAAGGTGAGCGGATCAAGGCTGACGTGCTGGCCGAAGGTGGTGATTGGGTTCTGATCGGCACGGACGGCGTCGGTCGGATAGACGTGCGTGGCCAGTGGCTGACAAACGACGGTGCGGCCGTTTTCGTCCGATATCACGGCCTGATCGAGATGAACGAGACAGTCGGGGCGGCCCTGCGAACGGGACAACCGACTGGGTTCGCTGATCAGTATCTTCGCATTGTCCCCCAATTCGAGACCGGCGACGAACGATACGCGTGGTTGCACGAGCACATCTTCGTGGGGCGAGGCCGCCTTACCGGAGATGCAGTGGAGTTCACGGTATTCCGCATCGACTGATCGTGGTAACCGAATTCGTCAGCGAACGTTTCGGTTCACTTGCCGGAATGCCGAACCAATTCCCCTGGGGCTTTCATGACCGCGCAACCTCTCGAAGAGGCCGATGTAGTTATCATCGGCGCGCGTCTCGCCGGCACGGCCGCCGCCGTACCCTTGGCCCGTTCCGGTCGGAAAGTGGTACTTCTGGACAAGTCCAGATTTCCGTCGGAACAGTTGTCGACCCACGTCCTGGTCCCCAGCGGCGTGGCGGAGCTGCAGCACATGGGCGCTTTGCCCCACATCCTGAGACTGAACCCGCCCGCGCGCTACCTTGGTGCGACTGTCGGAGATGTCCGGCTCCGCGACCATTTCGCCCCGGTCGACGGGATCGACTACGGCGTCTGTGTTCCCCGCATGGAGCAGGATGTCTGTCTGGTGACGGCCGCGCGAGAAGCCGGTGCCGACGTCCGTGAAAAATGCATGTTCGAGGACGTGCCCTGGGACGACGGCCGGGCTATTGGGGCCCGATACCGCCATGGCGGAAAGCAACACAAGATCCGCGCGAGACTCGTGATCGGAGCGGATGGCCAACGATCACGAACCGCGGCAGCGATCGGGGCATGGACACCGTATCGAGGGTCCAAGAACGGTCGAGGCTTCGCCTTCCGCTACATGGACGACCCCAGGTGGGCACGATCGAGCACGAGACCTATGGCATCTACCAGCCGAACGCGCGCAGTGTGCTGACGTTGCCGTGTACTCCGCACGGACGGCTGCTCGTGGTGTTCATGGCACCCGCGGACGAGATCCCACGGTTCCAGGAGGGCGGTGAGCGGTTCTGGTGGGAGGCCCTCACTGAGGATCCCGATCTCGCCGAGCGCGTTGGGGAAACGAGGCCGAACGCTCCATCGGCCCTTGTTCGCGAGGTGCTGCGCACCTTTCAAGGTAATGACGGACCCGACTTGAGCGACACGTTCACCGTAGAAGAAAGATCGAGCACGTCCTTGGACCGTCGAAACTTGTACGCGGGCTGGTGCGTGCACTCGCCGAGCGCGGCGCGGATCGCCAAAGGATCCTGGCGGAGGTCGCTCAGGAGCTTCCGATCGAGCTCGGTATCCGCTGGGAGAACTGGTTCGGCGGCTTCCGCTACAAGGGCTGGGCACCGTCGGAACGACCCGGCTGGTCGCTGGGTGATCCCCCGCCAGTTCAGCGTCGGAACGACAGTCGTCCGCACCACGAAGTGTCGTGAGCGGACGGCCAGGTTCAGGTACTGCTCGGTCAGGGGAGTCCTGGTCGTGACACACGAGTGTGGTCGATAGCCACCTCCCGACCACACTCGCTGCCCCCAAAAGGGGAGGTAAAACGCCGCCACAAGGGGGCGACAATGTCCGGTTCCAAATAGTTGGATCGAGTCCATGACCGACACCGCACCACAACCGACGAGCTCTCTGTCCAAGAACATTCGCCACGCCTTCTATCTGATCATCGGAGCGCTCGCGCTAGTGCTGACCTGGCCGTACGCGTTCGACTGGATGGGCGACGCCGGCAACATTCTGAACCCAGTCGACTTCTTCGGTGACGCGATCGCGCCAGGCGGCACCGCCGCATTCCTCGCAATCGACATGGCGATCGCCTGGCTCGTGTTCATGGTGTGGGTCGTCTTCGACACCCAACGCATCGGGCTCGGAGTCAAGTGGGGGGTGTTCTTCGTCGCGCTGTCCTACATCGGCGTCTCGATGGCCTTCCCAGTATATCTGAGCGGCCTCGATCTTTCCGGACAGCTGTTTAGTGGGTCAATTCATGCCGCTTGCTGCCGGTTCAGGTACTCGTTGTAGACCTCATTTGGGGCCTTATAGTCGAGTCCCGAATGGAGACGTCGACTATTATATCTAAGTTCGATATAGGCAGCAATATCTGTCCTGGCCCTCTTTCGGGTGGAGTAGATCACTCGGTGAACCCGCTCGTTCTTCAGGGCACCAAAAAACGATTCGGCCATCGAATTGTCATAGCATATTCCCGTGCGTCCGACCGATTGCCTGATGCCCAATGATCGGAGCGTGCTGGCAAACTGGGCGGAAGTGTAATTGCTGCCACGGTCGGAGTGGAATATCGCCCCGCGTGCGATAGGATAGTTGCGTACGGCCATGCGAATCGCCTTCTCGATGAGAGGCGTCTGGTAATTATCGTCCATCGCCCACCCGATAACGCCCTTCGTATGACAGTCGATGACCGTCGCGAGATAAACCCAGCCCTCCCACGTAGGGATATAGGTAATATCGCCAACCATCTTCTCGCCGGGCGCGGATGCGGCGAAGTCGCGGCCAACGAGGTCGGGCAGCAAGCTGGCAGACGGCTCAGTCAGGCCGAGTCGCCACGGACGGGGCTGGCAAGGCTCGAGCCCCAGCTCACGCATGATGCTGCGGATCAGCTCAGGGGTGCACCGCTCACCCTGGCGCTGCAGCTGGGCGTGGACGCGCCGGTGACCGTAGGTCTCATCCGAATCGTCGAAAACCTTCGTGATCAACGGAGCCAGGTAGGCGCGACGCTGCGCCGTCGCGCACTTGGGCCGACAACGCCATTCATAGAATCCCGACTTCGACACACCCAACCATTCGCACATTTTGGTCACTGTGTACTTTTTCTCGCCAGTATCGGTCACTGCGCCCTTCTCCACCTCGATGAACTCGTACCTCTCGTTCACCGATACTCGCTCGCGAAGAAGGCTGCGGCTTTTCCCAGGAACTCCTTCTCCATCCGTAGCTCACGGACTTCCTTCTCCAGCTCACGCAGCCGCGCGCGCTCCGACACGGTCAATGGTGGCTCGTCCGCAGCATGAGCCTTCCGGTAGTCGTTCACCCAGTTACGAAGCGTTTGCTCGTTCAGCCCGTTCTCCCGCGCGACCGACGCCACCGGGCGGCCCGTCTCGACCACCATTTTCGCCGCCTCCTCCTTGAACTCAGGAGTAAACGACCGACGATTCTTTGACACTGGCTTCCTCTCTTCCGAACAAAAACCCTAGTGGGTTCGCTGTCCGGAAGATCAACAGCCCCTCAATCTGGTGACCCGTGAGCGTTTCCTGGATCGCCGGTCAGCCTGACATCGCCGCCCGGCGCCGACGCCACTGTTCGGCCAGCGGCGTCAGTCGGGGCGCCACTCTGAGCTCAAGCCATTCCACGGTGCGTTGCCAGCCGTCGTAACAGGCCGCGTAGCTCAGCCCGTCGTCACCGCGCAATGGGAAATCCCTCCCCACGCCGGGATAGGTGACCACCTGAGTGTGCACATCGGACCGGTCGTACAGCCGCGCCCGAAGCGCGTTTATCTCGGTCGGGGAAACTCCAGGGTCAGCCTCACCCAACAGGCCGAGCCACGGGGTCACAACTTCGGCGACTTCCTCGAACGGCGAACCAGCCCCCGCAATGCCCAATTCGACGGTCGGCGAGAGGCTCACGGCTGCCCCGATCCGTATCGACGCAGCCGCTGCCAGGCAGGCCAGGCCACCATCACCCAGTCCGACCATGCCGATCTGATCAGGTGCCCAGTCGCGCTCAACGGCGACCTCTGACAACCGCTGGGCGTACTCGCCGTTCGGCTGGTCGACCTCGGCCGCGAGCGAGCAGTACCCGTGCAGTGCCAGCCGATTCATGATCCTAGGAGCCTCGCGGTCGAGATCAGACCGCTCGCAGAGGACCAGCACCAAGCCGCGCGGCGTCCTGCCGAGCGAGATCTCCAAGACCGGCAGCTCATCCTGGCCACATGCGACGGTCGAACGGGTGGGCTCGATTATCACGGTGTCGTTCATGCGTTTCACCCTCGTATCCGTGCATTCATTACCATCCACCGAACAAGATCGAGCGCCGTGCCCTCAGACTGGATGCGGCATCCACGGCCAGTACTTCGCGGTCGCTCCCCCATCTACGGTGATGTTCGTTCCGGTCACCATCGCACTCTCCTCGGAAGCGAGGTAGATGACCGCGCCCACGTAGTCGGCAGGCGTCGGCAAGCGCGACAGCGGAAGCTGGGCCGCGAACTCGTTCCGGTAGGGGCTGGGACGGGCGAGCAACTCGTCCATCTTCGCGCGGGTAACCGGATCGGTCGGCGCGGTCGCTGTCGGCGTGAACCCGTTGACCCTGATCCCGTACTCGGCCAGCTCCATCGCGACTGATCTGGTGAAGTTCACCAGACCGCTCTTGCCCGTCGAGTAGCCGACGTTACCGGGCTGACCTTGCCAGGCCGCCGTCGACAGTACGTTGATGATGCTGCCCGCCGTCCCCGTGTCGATCATCGCCTTGGCCACGGCCTTCGTGAAGAGGAACGAACCGCCGACGATCACATCGAGCTGGTGACGGAAGTCCTCATAGGACATCGTCAACACGCCCTGTTGTTTGAAAAACACCGCATTGTTGACCAGGACGTCGATCCGCCCCCACCGATCCAACGCAGCACCAACAGCTTCATCGACGTGCCCCGGGTCCGTGACATCGCCCGCGACCGCCGCCGCTTCGCCGCCTTCCGCGACGATCTTGTCTGCGCAGTGTTGCGCGACGCCGGGCGACAGATCCGTGCACAGCACTCGCGCACCTTCAGCCGCCAGCCCGAGGGCCAGCGTGCCGCCGATGTTCGGGCTGGCGCCGGTGACGATCGCGACCTTTTCCGCCAATCGGTTCACAGGATGATGCTCACTTTGCCGTGCGGCCGGAGCGCATCTAGGTCGAGCACCGACCGGCGCACCATGAATCGGAAACCGTGCTGCTCGTCGCGCTCCACGACGTGTTCATAATGGCCGACGTAGGTGTCGACGGTGCCGGAGCGCATGCGGAAGACGGTAAAGTTGGCCGCGATGCCGATGAGCTCGTCGCTGCCGCCGGTCACGCGCACGTTGGAGATCATCCGGCGTGTCCTCGAATGCGGGTACTCCGCGTGCGCCGATCGCTTCATCAGCGAGTTGATCCGTTGCTCCAGCAAGAATCGATCGTCCTGGACAAGGAAAAGGTCCCGGCTCGGGTCGCCATCCGGCTTGTCCGTCGCCGGGATGAGATAATGGCCGGTCGGAGCGAAAAGGTCCAGCCATTCGGGCAGTCGCCACGAGTCGAGGAGGTCAGCCTCCCGGTACAGGAACTGCTCGACCTCGTGGCTCAGTACCATCGACTCGGACGCGGTCGCGGACGGCGCGGCTTGGACTTCAACCACTGCTCCTCCTCTGGTCGGATGTGGTCCTACTGTGGTGGTGACACCCGCCGATCGGCCACGGACTGTTCCGGGCTCTGGAACCACTAATCCGCTCGTGCCGGACCGTTCCGTCGAACGGAACGTGGTCGTGCTCGACAACAGGCGGCTGCGCGATCCTCACGCTCGAAGATTCCACGAGACCGAGGACGTTATGACCCGTTCCGAGCAGTTAACCGGAAATCGAAACTCCCTGATCGAGAAGGCAGCTGACCGGCTGGCCGCAGCGGCAAACACCCGCATCCCGTGTGCCCCGGTGCGCGATCTTCTCGGCGAGACGGACATCAATGTGGCCTACCAGGTGCAACAGCGGCTCGTTGAAGACCACAGGCATACGACGGCGGCTGAGGTGGTAGGCCGAAAGATCGGCCTTACCGCCCCCGCAGTGCAACGTCAACTCGGGGTGGACCAACCCGATTTCGGCGTGCTGTTCGACGACATGGACGTCTCCGGACTCGCCACCGTTCCCTACGAACGCCTGCTGCAACCTAAGGTCGAGGCCGAGGTCGCATTCGTCCTGGGCGCCGATCTCGATTCGCCGGACCTCGACCTCACTTTGGTGCGTGACGCCGTGGCGTACGCGACGGCCGCGCTGGAGATTGTCGACAGCAGGGTCGCGGAATGGGACATCACCATCACCGACACCATCGCGGACAACGCGTCGAGCGGTCTGTTCGTACTCGGCGACCGGAAGGTCCCACTCAGTGAGTTCACGCCGGTGGACGTGACCATGTCGATGCACATCGACGGCGAACTTGCATCGGATGGCACGGGCGCGGCTTGCCTCGGCGACCCCCTGGCCGCGTTGCTCTGGCTCGCCCGCACGGCGCAGACGTTCGGCAGCCCGCTACGCGCGGGACAGGTCATCCTCTCCGGTGCGCTCGGCCCCATGGCTCCCGTAAGTCCGGGTGTTTCGGTGCGGGCCGAGATCTCCACGCTCGGCACTGTCAACGCGGTGTTCGGCCAGGGAGGTGCGAGATGTCCATGACTAAGGTCGCCGTCATCGGTTCCGGCAACATCGGAACCGACCTCATGATCAAGGTTCTGCGACTCTCCGAGCATCTCGAGATGGCGGCAATGGTCGGCATAGACCCCAGTTCTGACGGGCTTGCCAGGGCATCGAGGCTTGGGGTGCCGACCACACACGACGGTGTCGACGGTCTCGTCGCGATGGAGCAGTTCGACGATATCGACATCGTCTTCGACGCCACCTCGGCAACGGCGCACCTGCACAATGCGAACAAACTGAGGGCGCACCGCAAGCACCTCGTCGACCTAACCCCGGCAGCGGTCGGGCCATATGTGGTCCCACCGGTCAATCTCGAAGAGCACCTCGATGATGACGTGGCGAACCTGAACATGGTCACCTGCGGCGGCCAGGCAACGATCCCCATGGTGCACGCTGTGTCGCGTGTGGCGCCGGTGCCGTACGCGGAAATCGTCGCCTCCATCGCATCGCGATCAGCAGGCCCCGGTACCCGGGCCAACATCGACGAGTTCACCGAGACGACCGCCAAGGCGATCGAGGTCGTCGGCAACGCGGAGCGGGGCAAAGCCGTAATCATTCTCAACCCGGCCGATCCGCCTGTCATCATGCGCGACACTGTGTTCTGCCTTGTCGCCGAAGCCGACGAGGACGCCATCCGCGAGTCGGTTCGAGACGTGGCTGGCCAGGTCGCAGAGTACGTGCCTGGATACCGTCTGAAGCAGGAAGTGCAGTTCACTCCGGTCGCGGCGGACGAACCCGTGCACACGCTGCTACCGCCTGGCTCAGGACGAGTGACCACGAAGGTCACGGTGTTCCTCGAGATCCAGGGAGCGGCGCACTACCTGCCTGCCTACGCGGGCAACCTCGACATCATGACCTCGGCCGCACTGCGTACGGGCGAGGCGATTGCCCGCCGCCTGACCACGGCGGCCACCGTCGGCGCACAGGCGCCGCTATGAACCACACGCCCCACGGGCGGCGAGACGGGAACCGAACACCATGAACGACACGCAGGCACCGGTGAACCTCTACCTTCAGGACGTCACCCTGCGCGACGGTATGCACGCCGTTCGCCATCGCATGAGGCTTACGGACGTCGCCGAGATCGTGACCGCCCTCGACGAGGCAGGGGTGGACGCGATCGAGGTCGCGCACGGCGACGGACTGGCGGGCGGCAGTCTGAATTACGGCCCCGGCTCGCATACCGACTGGGAGTGGATCGCCACCGCCGCAGAGCACATCAAGCACGCAACGCTGACCACCCTGCTGCTGCCCGGGATCGGCACGATCTCCAAGCTCGAGCGCGCACACGACCTTGGTGTGCGGTCTGTGCGGGTGGCAACGCACTGCACCGAGGCCGATGTCGCGGCACAACACATCGCCAAGGCTCGCGAACTGGGCATGGATGTCTCAGGGTTCCTCATGATGAGCCACATGGCTCCCGCCAAGGAACTCGCCGAACAGGCCAGGCTCATGGAGTCGTACGGCGCGCACTGTGTTTATGTCACCGACTCCGGGGGCAGACTGACGATGCACGATGTGCGGCAGCGGATCCGAGCTTACCGCGACACCCTCGATCCCCAGACCGAGATCGGCATCCACGCACACGAGAATCTCTCACTGTCGGTGGCCAATTCGGTCGTCGCCGTTGAGGAAGGTGTCACCCGTGTCGATGCGTCCCTTGCTGGCCAGGGTGCCGGCGCCGGCAACTGCCCCCTCGAAGCCTTCGTCGCCGTCGCCAGCATCTACGGCTGGAATCACCGCTGCGATCTCTTCGCCGTGCAGGACGCGGCCGACGACATCGTCCGTCCACTGCAAGACCGGCCTGTACGGGTCGATAGAGAGACGCTGACGCTCGGTTACGCGGGCGTTTACTCGAGTTTCCTGCGCCATGCCGAGGTGGCGGCCAAGCAGTACGGCATCGATGTGCGCACTATCCTGGCCGAAGTAGGACGGCGCAGCCTGGTCGGTGGTCAGGAGGACATGATCGTTGACATCGCGTTAGACCTCCTGGAGCAGTCACCACAGTCCGCTTAACCGAATCGCCGTCGACGGGTATACGTGTCGCCGCTCGTCAACCTGCGGTCCGCGCGAGCAACTCCTTCGCGATGATCTGTTTCTGGATCTCGGCAGTCCCGTCCGCCACGAGGTAAGCCATGACGTCGCGGTAGCGCTGCTGGAGTGGGAACTCGGTGGCGTAGCCGAGGTTGCCATGGATGCGCATCGCGGCCTCGATGGCGTCTTTGGCGACCATCGGCGGCCACCACTTGCTCATCGATGCCAGGGCCGTGTGTGGCTGCCCCGTCTCTCGGAGCCACAACGCGCGGTAACACAGCCACCGCGCGGCCTCAAGGTAGGTGGCCTGCTCGGCGAGTTGAAACGAGACACCTTGGTGCTCGCTGATCTTCTTGCCGAACGTCTCGCGCACGGTCGCGTACCGCGCCGCCTCGTCGAGGCTGGCCTGGGCCGCACCGAGGCACATGACGCCCAGGGCAGCACGGCTGAAGTCGAAGTGGTTCATCACGGCCTGGAATCCCTTACCAGGATCACCGATCACAGCGGACTCCGGGACGAAGACGTCGTCAAAGTGGATCGAGCCCCAGCCGAGCGGTAGACATCCCATCCCCGGCATGTGATGCACGGTGACGCCCTCCGCGTCCATCGGTACGGCGAACCCGGTGACTCCGCGCGACCGAGCCGAACCGGGTTCACGCGCGTAGACCAGCGTCACCGCGGCGCTGCAGGCGAGCGAGATAGCCGTCTTCTCGCCGGACAGGCGGTAGCCGCCGGATACAGGACGGGCAACGGCGCGCAGCGCGGAGGCGTCCGAACCCGAGCCCGGCTCGGTAAGCGCGATCGCCGCGGTGATCTCACCTGCGATGAGCCCTGGGAGGTACTTCTCCTGCACCTCCCGAGAGCCCTTGGCCAGTTGCGAGCCGACGAGGCCGAGCAGCGCCGGCGCTGACGCGACGTTCACGTCACCGTAGGCGAGCGTCTCCGCGGCCAGACCGAGCAAGATCGGGTCCTCGTCACCAGTCCCGCCGAACTCCTCGGGGAGGCCGATGCCGAGCACACCTAGCTCGCCGAGTTGCTTCTGCACGTCGAAGGGAAAGTCAGCCTTGGCGGCTCGGTCCGGATAGCCAGGTGCCAGCTCGTTTTGCGCGAAGTCACGCAGTGTCGTCTTGAACGCTTCCTGCTCGTCGGTGAAGGCGAAGGAAATCACGGCTGCCCGTCCTCTCAAAGTTTACAGCTGTCCGCACATCTGTACACTATCGGTATGACCATACAAAAGGAAAGTCCTAATGCGGCATCGCTCACGAGGTCGCTTCGGGCACCGGTCATCGTCGCTCCGATGTTCTTGGTGTCTGGCCCGCAATTTGTCGTCCAGGCGTGCCGCTCGGGACTCATGGGCTCGTTCCCCACGCAGAACGCGCGCGCCTTCGACGACCTGGTCAAGTGGCTCGACGAGATCCGCAACGGCGTCGCCGACGTCCCCGGCGCGACCTGGGCGGCAAGCATGATCGTGCACCCGAGCTACGACCGGTTCGAGTCCGAACTCGAGCTGATGAAGGACTACAAGCCGGACGTGGTCGTCACAGCGCTCGGCTCGCCGAAGCGCGTGATCGACGAAATCCACGGCTACGGCGGCAAGGTCTTCGCCGATGTCATGTCGATCGAGCACGCGCGTAAGGCAGCCGAGGCAGGAGTGGACGGCCTGGTCCTGGTGTGCCACGGAGCCGGCGGACATACGGGAAAGCTCTCGCCATTCGCCTTCGTCGACGAGGTTCGACGCTTCTTTGATGGCACGCTCGTCGTGGGCGGCGCCATCTCGACCGGCAGGGGTGTGCGCGCGGTGGAGATCCTGGGCGCCGACCTCGCCTACATGGGAACGCGCTTCATCGCCTGCCCGGAATCCCTGGTCAACGATCGCTACCGGGACATGCTGGTGCGCGCACGGATCACCGACGTCACCGCGACGGCTGCGGTCACTGGGGTGTTGTGCAGTTGGCTCACCGAGAGCCTGTCCGATGCCGGGTTCGACGAGGAGACGCTCAGCACCCAGGGCAAGGTCGACTTCTCCGATGTCCACGGCGAGAACAAGCCCTGGAAGGACATCTTCGGGGCGGGCCAGGGAGTCGGTCAGGTCGACAGGGCGGCATCGATGGCCGTGGTCGCCGACCAGGTCGTGGCCGAGTACCACGCGGCGCTTGGTCGGGGATGAACCCTGCCCGGCAGCACGGATCTAGCGGGCGGGCCCGCCGCTGACGGGCGCGTACAAGGCGTTCCAGACGATGCCTGCGTAGGCGTCGACGAGCCGTTCAATCTCGTCGTCGTCGGTCACAGTGCCCATACGGTGCAGCCCGCGCTCGGCCATCCATTGCAGCCAGTACGACGATTCCGCCGGAGGCAGGGTCGCGTCGATGAACCCGTCACGCTGCCCCCTCACGAGATGCTCGGTCAGGCCGTCGATGTAGCGCTCCATCGCCGACCGGACGAGGTCCCGGACTCCCTGGTCGTACCCGGTGGCTTCGTGGGTGGCGGCCATCAGTTCGGGGTGCGGACGATATGCCTGCACGATCTGGTCGATCGCGGCGCGCACCTTCTCGCGGGTCACCGACGCGTCCAACTCCCACCACGTGCGCGCCGCCTCAATGATGTCTTCGGTCACGTCGGCGTACCAGGTGCGCAGCAGGTCGGTCTTGTCTTCGAAGTAGACGTAGAACGTCGTCCGTGAGATCCCCGCCTCCGCGACGATCCGCCCGACCTTGAGGTCAGCGAACGTCTCGCCTCCCCGCAACTGCTGCTCCACGATGGCCAAGATCCGGGCTCGCCTCTCGTCCCGGCGCTGGGCGCGCTTGGATCGAGCACCGAGCTTAGTTCCGGTCATGACCAGAGACTACTGGTACACAGCGCGCCAATGGACGGCGTAAGCCGTCACCTGTTCGACTCAGTACACGCGCCGAGGTAGCGGGTCGCCACCCGTATGTCGTGAATCGCCCTCATTGACGATCGCGACGGCGCGGAGGTCTTCTCCCCTGTGCCGGGCGATTACATCAAGCAGGAGTTGCGTGGCGTCCTTCAGTTGCTTCTGGTCCTGCTGGCTCAACATCGTGATCGACCTTCTTGTGCGACTTGGATGTGGTGGCCGTCCGTGCCACCAGCGCTAAATTAGGTCCAATAATCCTATTGGTAGGACCAAAAGTCAACTGCTATCGCACCTAGCCTTGCGCTTCGCATCCAATTAAAATATCGTACCATTGAACCAAACGTGCGCTCGGTCTTGGTGGGCCGAGCGCCTGCTAGGCGGACGAGAAAGGACACGCGGCTCCATGACCGAGCTCACGGATGTCACCTACGAGGTCGAGGACGGCCTCGCCTGGATCACGATCAACCGCCCTGAGCGGTACAACTCTTTCCGCGCCCGCACGGTCGACGAGCTCGTCAAGTGCTTCAAGAAGGCATGGGCCAGCAGCGATGTCGGCGCCATCTGCTTCACCGGTGCGGGCGACAAGGCCTTCTGCACCGGTGGCGATCAAAAACAACGCGCCGAGACCGGTGACTACGGTCCCTCCGACAGCGGTCTGTTCGAGATCGAATCCCTGCAGCGAGTGATCCGCGACGTGCCCAAGCCGGTCATCGCCGCGGTCAACGGCTACGCCATCGGTGGCGGCCATGTGCTGCACCTGCTCTGCGACCTCACCATCGCCGCCGACACCGCCGTTTTCGGCCAGAACGGTCCGCGGGTCGGCTCGTTCGACGCCGGCTTCGGCACCGGGTACATGGCCCGCGTCGTCGGAGAGAAGCGTGCCCGCGAGATCTGGTTCCTCTGCCGGAAGTACAGCGCGGAGAAGGCCGAGCAGTGGGGCCTGGTGAACAAGGTCGTGCCCGCGAACGAGCTACTGAAGGAAGTTCGGGCTTGGGCCGACGAAATCCTCAAGCTATCCCCCACGGCACTGAAGGTGCTCAAGCACTCGTTCAATACCGACACCGAGCATTTCGCCTCCACCACCCTCTCGGCTTTCACCACGCTGAAGCTGTTCGGTGATAACCCCGAGGCACAAGAGGGCGTCGCCGCGTTCAGCGAGAAGCGCGACCCAGACTTCTCGCCCTACCGAGGCGCTTGATGGGCAGCGCTCACAAGGATCCGTTCGCACCCGATCTGCTCGCCGACAAACGGGTGCTGATCACTGGCGGCGGCACCGGGCTCGGCCGTGGCGTCGCCCGTCATCTCGTCGACCATGGTGCCGAGGTTCATCTCTGGGGCCGCCGCGAAGCCGTGCTCGAGGAGGCCGTGGCGGAAGTCGCACCGAACCGGCCCGGCGTCGCGCACTTCCAGACCGTGGATGTGCGCGACGCCAACCGGGTCGGCGAAGCCGTCGCGGCGATCTGGTCCGAACACGGTCCGGTAACCAGCGTCGTGAACAACGCTGCGGCCAACTTCATCGCGCCGACCGCGACCATCAGCGCCAGAGCGTTCGAGGCGATCAGCTCGACGGTAATGAACGGTAGCTTCAACACTACGCATGCTGTCGGCAGGCGCTGGATCGACGAGGGCCTCCCGGGGACCGTGCTGTCCACGCTCACGACCTGGGTGTGGAGCGGCTCGGCGTTTGTGGTGCCCTCGGCCATGGCCAAAGCCGCTGTCCACTCGATGACCATGTCGTTGGCGGTGGAGTGGGCCCGGTACGGGATCCGGCTCAACGCTGTCGCACCCGGCCCGATCCCCACCGACTACGCATGGGAGATGCTCAGCCCTACGGAGACGAGCGCGGTCGGGGCGACCCAGGCGGACCAGATCCCGATGGGACGCATGGGCAGCGTCGAGGAGCTGGCGAATCTCACCATGTTCCTGTTGTCGGACGCCTGTGAGTACCTGACCGGTCAGACGATCGCCATGGACGGTGGACAGATGCTCGCCGGGCCTGGCACCTTCGCCGGGCTGACCTCATTGTCCGATCAGGACTGGGCAGACATCAAGGAACGCAGCAAGGCCGCGAGCGCCGCGAGCAAGGCCCAGCGAAGTGTGTGACGTCTCCGCTGGTGGCGGGATCACAGCCTCCACCAGCGGAGACCTGCCAGGTGTGCCGGTAGTCCACGAAGCCGAAGCGTGCGATCACGTTCCTATCGGGCCAGATGCTCATTCCTCAGATTCTGTAACCGAACCTGACCACGCGCGACCGCGCGACCCTGGTCATCGACAATGTCGACCAACCACAGCTGCTGAAGACGACCCCGGTGGATCGGCGTCGCGGTTGCCACCAGTCGACCGTCGCGAACGGCGCGGAGGAAGTCGGTGTGGTTGCTCACGCCTACTACCTTGGCGCGATCACCCAGCCAGAGTGCGGCGGCGAGACTCGCGGCGCTCTCGACGACGGCACAATGGACACCACCGTGGACAATCTCGTAGGGCTGCCACAGCTCAGGCCGTACGTCCCAGGCCAGTACGACCCGATCGCCGGTAGCCTCAACGATCTTCACGCCAAGCCATTGGCTGAAACTGCCGAGTTCGCCTTTCTGCTCAGTGCTAGCGTCTGTCACGTGCGTCCCCTAGATGGCTGCGCGCCAACAGTCGAGTCCATCATGAGGTGTGTCACCTTCCGTTGAAGTTTGGCGCACGCCGGGCACGGGACGCTGCCAGCGCTTCGGCCATGTCGTCGGTCCTGGTAAGCAGCGCCTGACCTCGGTTCTCGAGCTCCATCGCGGCGGCGAACGAGGTGATCTCCTGGTTTCGCAACAGCGCCTGTTTAGATAGCCGAACCCCGCCGGGCGAGTTGCGGGTGGCCTGTTGCGCAAACTCAAGAGCTTCGTCTAGCAGAGTCGCCGCTGGCACGACTCGGTTGACGAGGCCGATGCACTCTGCCTCATCGGCGCGCACGGTCCGGCCGGTGTAGGCCAGCTCGCATGCGCGGCCGAGACCGATCAGCCGTGGCAACGTCCACGACGTGCCCAGCTCGCCAATCGAAAGTCCAACCTTGATGAACGCGAGGTTGAACGCGGCGGAAGGGCTCGCCAGACGGATGTCGGCCGCCAATGCCAACGACATTCCACCTCCGCTGGCAGGACCATTGACCGCGGCGATGACCGGGAACGGCAGCTGGCGGATCTCGGCGACGGCCCGGGACGCGGTCTCCATGAACTTGAGAAACTCCCGGGTTCCCATCGAGGTCAGCACGTCGATCTCGTCGGTGTCGAAGCCGGCGCAGAATGCCCGGTCCCCCGCGCCGGTGATGATCAGTGCTCGTGCGGTCGAGTCCCGGAGAATCCTGGCGACCGTGCCGTACTCATGGAACATCCGAACCGTCTGGCTGTTCATCCGGTCGGCCCGCTCCATCTTCATGAGCACGACGCCATCGGCGACCTGGTCCAGCGACAGGGTCTCCAGCTCGGGCGGGTCAAAGTCCAGCTTCGAATCAGACATCGCACTCACCGCCCCGTGAAGTGCGGTGCGCGGTGTTCACCGAGAGCGGTAAGCGCCTCGACCATGTCCTCGGTCCGGGTGAGTAGCGCCTGACCGCGGTTCTCCAACTCAAGTGCTGCGCCGAAGGAACTCACCTCCAGGTTGGCGTACAACGCACGCTTGGACAGCTGCACACCGCCCGGTGAGTTCGCGGCGATCGCGTCGGCAAGCGCTCGGGCCTCGCCCAGCAGTGCGTCGGCCGGCACCACGTGGTTCACCAAGCCGGTGCGCTCCGCCTCGTCGGCATCGATCGGACGCCCGGTGTAAGAGACCTCGGCGGCTCGCGCGTGCCCGACGAGCCGGGACAGCATCCAGGAGATGCCGAGGTCGCCTGCGTGCAGGCCGATCCTCACCATTGCGCAGTTGAACTTCGCCGACGGGGCGGCGAGCCGGATGTCAGCGGCGAGTGCAATGGCCAGACCACCACCGGCCGCGGCACCGTTGACCGCGGCGATCACCGGCACGCGCACCGAGCGGATCGCGGCGATGCTGCGCGCCGCCCGCTCCTGCAGCTCCAGCATGCCCAAGGCACCGAGTGATGGCAGTGTATCGGCGGCGGCCAAGTCGTATCCCGCGCAGAAAGCTTTGTCGCCTGCGCCGGTGAGGATGAGCGCGCGGACCGTGTCATCGTCATCGACCGCGGTCGCCAGCTCCTCCAACTCGGTGAACATGGCGTCGGTCATGGCGTTCATCGCGTCCGGACGGTTGATCGTCGCCACGGCAACGGTCTCGTGTGGCCGATCGACAGCTACGGTCTCCAGCTTCAACTCGGACAGATCCACTGACGTCCCTTTCTACTTGCGCTCAGGCGAACCTCGGCCGACGCTTGTCAAGGAATGCGGTGATTCCTTCCTTCGCCTCGCCTCGTTCGAACAGGTTGCCCACCTCGACGGCTTCGTATCGCAGACCCTCGTCGAGGGGACGCTCGAACGAGGCGTCAACGGCCCGGATCACGGCCTGCTGAGCAGGCAGCGACAACGCCGACAGCTCATCTGCCAGAGTCGTGGCGGCCTCGCTCGCCGTACCAGTCTCGACAAGCCGGTCGACGAGGCCGATCGAGTGCGCTTCGGTCGCGCCAACCTGCCTCGCGGTCAGCATGATGTCCAACGCGCGCCCGCGACCAACCAGCCGTGGCAGCCGCTGGGTCCCTCCCGCACCCGGAATGAGCCCAAGCTTCACCTCGGGCAACCCGAACTGGGCATTCTCGCCGGCCACGCGCAGCGTGCATGCCATGGCGAGTTCGAGCCCGCCACCGAGGGCGAGCCCCTCGATCGCGGCAATGCTGATCCGGTCCGTGGCAGCGAGTCGGTCAAGTGCGCCACGCAGCGCGTCGCCATACTCGGTGAAGGACTCCGCGTCGATCGACGACATATGCTTGATGTCGGCACCTGCGGCGAAGTAGCCGTCCAGGGCTGACCGCACGACGACAACCTTGGTGCCCGTGGCGTCATCGAGGGCGGCGTTGAGCCCTTCGATGACCGGCAGCCCCAAAGCGTTCGCGGGCGGACGTTGCAAGGTGACCAGCAATACTCCATCGGCAACCTTTTCCCAGATCACCGCGCCGTTTTCGTCGGCCATCAGATAGTCCTTTCGATCATGGTGTTCTCACGCCCGCCGAGGGAACCGCTCGAACTCGGGGCGCCGCTTCTCCTTGAACGCCTCACGTCCTTCCCGCGCCTCAGCGGTGCCGTAGAAGAGCAGGTTGGCATCGTGGGCGAGTTGCTGGATGCCAGCGAGCCCGTCCTCGGCGGCGTGCACGCTCGCCTTGCTAGCTCGCAGCGCGAATGGCGAAAGCTCGAGCATCTCCCGGCACCAGGCCACGGTCTCGGCCTCCAGGTCGGCCAGCGGGACCACCGTGTTGACCAGCCCCATCTCCAAAGCTTGGGTGGCGTCATATTGGCGGCAGAGGAACCACACTTCTTTTGCTTTCTTCGATCCGACCAGCTGGGCGAGCAGTCCGGCACCGAATCCGCCGTCGAAGGAGCCCACCCTCGGTCCGGTCTGGCCGAACCGCGCGTTGTCGGCGGCGATGGTGAGGTCGCAGATCAGGTGCAGTACATGACCGCCACCGATCGCGTAGCCAGCGACCATGGCCACGACGGGCTTCGGCAGGCGTCGGATCTGGACCTGCAGGTCGGTGACGTGGAATCGCCCGACGGCACCCGACGTCCCGGGTTCGGTGAGGTATCCGGTGTCGCCGCGCACCCGCTGGTCGCCGCCAGAGCAGAAGGCCTTCGTGCCCTGTCCGGTCAGGATGATCACGCCGATCGACGGGTCCTCCCGTGCGTACTCCAGTGCCCGAGAGATCTCGACCAGGGTCTGCGGCCGGAATGCGTTGCGCACGTCAGGACGGCAGATTGTGATCTTGGCGATGCCGTCGTTGTGCTCGTAGGCGATGTCGGTGAACTCGCCGACCGGTGTCCAGTCCACGTCGTTCCTCTCCTCGTCATCCATGGCTGAGCTTCACCAGCCGACTCTTCACCTCGGCGGCATGATCGATCCCGCGCTGCCACGACGTCGCCGCCGCGACAAGCGTGAAGTGCCGGCACCCCGCCTCGACGTACGGCAACAAGAAGTTCGCGACGTCGTCAGGAGTTCCGGCGGGTGCCAGCCGGGAGAACTTCTCGAACGGCAGGCGGTAGAGGCTCTCCATGCGGTCGGCCAGCACGGCACGGGCCGCGCCCGGGTCGTCGTCGAGTCCGCACCACACGTTGAGGCCGTACCAGTCCGGCGCGTCCCGGCCGATCCGGTCTGCTTCCGCCTTGATATCCGTAACCGTGGCGGTGAACCGCCTCGCCGAGCAGAAGATCGCCAACCACCCATCACCGGACGCCGCGGTGCGGCGGACTGCCGCAGGCGACGATCCGCCAATCACAATGGGGATCCGTGGTGTTGGCTCAGGCAATATCTGTGCCCGATCAAGGCGGAAGAACTCGCCGTCATGGTCAACAACGTTCCCTGTGAACAGCGCGTTGAGTATGCCTAAGCTCTCGTTGAGCCTGCGACCACGTGTCGCCGGATCAACGCCGCAGTTGCTGACCTCGCTGCGGTCGTCGCCGCCCGCACCGACGCCGAACACGATCCGGCCCGGTCCTATCTGTGCCAGCGACGACAGCTGTCTGGCCACCGTCATCGGATGACGCAGGGCGAGCTGATAGATGCCGATCAGGACCGAGAGCTTGTCCGCGCCTGCCAGTGCGGCAGCCGCCGCCACCATGCCGTCGAAACCGGCGCCGCCGTGGAAGCTGACGTGATCGGCGACGCACACGTGGTCAAGGCCACCTGCCGAGACGCGCTGGAGCAGCGCGCTCCGCTCCTCATGCCCGAAGCTGAGGATGTTCTCGTGTACGTTGACACCGACGGTGAGCACGCCGCCACGTCCTTTCGGGGTTCCGGCGTCAGGCCATGGTCAGCCCGCCGCTGACGGACAGGGTCTGGCCGGTGATGTACTCCGCCTCATCCGAGGCGAAGAACGCGACACCAGCCGCGACGTCGCTTGGTTGCGCCAGCCGCCGCATCGGGACCGCCTTCACCATTCCGGAGAGCACCTTCTCGGCGTCCTGGCCGGAGTTGTCGGCGAACTTCCGCAGCGCGGGGGTGTCGGTCGGGCCCGGGCACACCGTGTTCGCCGTGACGCCCTTCGTCGCGACCTCCCGAGCCAGGGTCTTGGTGAAGGCGATGATGCCGCCCTTCGCACCGGAGTAGACCGACTCCAGCGAGGAGCCCACACGGCCCGCGTCGGAGCCGATGTTGATGACCCGTCCCCAGCCGCGTTCGACCATGCCCGGCACGACAGTGTGGATGACCCGCAACGCGCCCTTGAAGTTGATCTCGAGGATGCGGTCCCAGAACTCCTCGGAGCTGTCGACGAATTTCATGAAGTCGTCCCAGCCCGCGTTGTTGACGGCGACCTCGATCGGGCCCAGTTGCTCGCTGACCTGCTTGATGGCCGACTGCACCGACGCGGTGTTGGTGACGTCGGCTTCGACACCGATCGCACTGCCGCCCTCCGCGATGATCGCCTCGGCAGTCGCGCGGGCGGCGTCGACGTTGAGGTCGGCGATCGCGACCCGGAAGTCCTTGGCGCCGAGCGTGGTGGCAATACCGGCTCCGATGCCCTGGGCACCGCCGGTGACAAGGGCGACGCGGTTGGTCATGGAAACTCCTCGATTGTTGGTCAGGAACGAGCCGATGCCCACTCGACAGGGCCGGCAACGATCGAATGGCTGGTCAGTTTGCGCCCAAGCACCGTCTGCGCCTCACGGGCGGCGTCGATGACTCCCGGCAGCGAGACACCGGTCTCGACACCCATCTCATGGAACATGCTCACCAGGTCCTCGGTCGCGATGTTGCCCGTCGACCCTGGCGGTACGGGGCAGCCGCCGAGCTCGCCGAAGCTCGACTCGAAGCTTGAGCAGCCTGCTTCGAGGGCGGCGAGCGCGTTGGCGAGGCCCTGCCCGCGAGTGTTGTGGAAGTGCGCGGTGACCTCGACACCCGGCAGGCGCTCCAGTGCGGCGGAGAAGAACTCCGACACGTAGCCGGGGTTGGCCATGCCCGTGGTGTCACCGAAACCGACCTCGGACGCCCCGGCCTCGGCAAATCGCTCCGCCAACGACAGCACGCGCTCCAGGTCCACCCTGCCCTCGTACGGACAGCCAAACGACGTGGCGATCACGGCGGCGCAGCGGATGCCCTCGGACGTGATGCGTTTGGCCACGCCGTCGAGATCGGCCATAGTCTCGTCGATCGTGCGGTTGACGTTCTTTTTGTTGTGCGTCTCCGATGCGCTGACGAAGATGGCGGCCTCGTGGAACTTGTCGCGCACCTTCAGTGCGTTGTCCAGCCCCTTGCTGTTGGGGATCAGCACCATCAACGCGACGTCGTCGGGCACGTCGACCGACGAGAGCACTTCCACCCCATCGGACAGCTGCGGGATCACGTCGGGCCGGACGAAGCTGGCTACCTCGATGCGGTGAAGACCCGCGCGCCCCAAGGCGTTGATGAGCCGGACCTTGTCTTCGGTGGCAATCTGCTCAGGTTCGTTCTGGAACCCGTCGCGTGGTCCGACCTCTCGGATGTGGACACGTTGTGGACGACGCGTGCTCATGCGGTTCCTCCTGTTCGCTCAAGCGACTCTCGATGTGCGGGGTCGGCGATGGCGATCAGCCGACGCCGGCGCTCCGCCAAGTCGCAGCCGCGCAGGTGCGCCACACCGTGCTCGGTCACCACGGCATCCACATCGGACCTCGCTGTCGACACGACACCTCCCGCGAGCGACGGCACGATGGTCGATGCCTCGCGCGCGGTTGAGCGCAGGGCGATGATCGAGAGCTTGCCGGTTGAGGTGGCAGCACGCGAGAAGTCCGCCTGCCCCCCGACGGCGCCAACATGCCTTCCACCCGCGACTTCAGCACCGACCTGTCCACTGAGGTCCACTTCGATCGCAGAGTTGATGGCGACCAGTGAGCGAAGCGCGGACAACGTCACCGGGGCGTGGGTGTAGCTCGCGGGACGGAACTCGATGGGCAGGGTGGGGATTCGGTCATACAGTTCACGGCTGCCGAGCGCGGCACCGGTCACGATCACACCTGGATCGATCTCCTTGCGCTTGCCGGTGATCACGCCCTTGTCGACGAGCCGAGCCACCGCGTCGGAAATCATGCCCGAGTGGATGCCGAGATCGGCGTGCCCGGACAAGGCGTCGAACACGGCTGACGGCAGGGAACCGACACCGAGCTGGAGGGTGTCGCCGTCGTCGATCAGGCTCGCCACGTGGCGCGCGATGGCACGGTCGACGGCGTCCGGGGTCCGCTCGGGCGCCTGGGCGAGCGGCCGGTCAGTCTCGATGATCGCGGCGAACCGGCTCAGTGGGATCCTGGGTGTGCCGAGAGTGTCCGGCATCTGCTGGTTCACCTCGGCGATGAGCGTGGGAGTGTGCTCGATGGCGTCGGCTACGTAGTCGACACCGATGCCGAGCGAACAGGTGCCCGCCGCGTCCGGTGGTCCAACTTGCACGAGTCCGACGTCAACCGGCAATGAGTGTTCGGCGAACAGCCGCGGCAGCGCCGAGTAGTGGCACGGCACGATGTCCAACTGGTCAGCGCGAGCGAGCTTGCGAAGTTCACCGAGCGCGCCGTAGGACACCATCCGGATCCCGCTCGGCAGCTGCGCCACCATCTGCTGATTCCATGACAGCCCGCAGAAGGCCCCGATCGGCCCGAGCTCAGCGGCCTGGTCCAGCAACGCCCGTACCAGCGGCTCCGGTTCGGCGCCGGCCTGGCCCCACCAAACTCCGGTACCAGGGCTGATGAACCGTGACAGGTCGATCATCAGTCGACCCGTTGCAGCAGGGTTGCGGTGCCGAGTCCGCCACCGCAACACATGGTGACCAGACCGAGTTCGGCGTCTCGGCGTTCCATCTCGGCGAGGATGGTGGCGATCAGCCGCGATCCGGTCGCGCCGACCGGATGGCCGAGGGCGATCGCGCCCCCGTTGACGTTGACTCGATCCATGTCGGGCTTGAGTTCACGCTCCCAGGCAAGCACCACGGAGCTGAACGCTTCGTTGACCTCGAACAGGTCGATGTCGTTGATGCTGAGGCCGTTGCGGTCAAGCAGCTTGCGAGTCGCCGGGATGGGTCCGGTGAGCATGATGACGGGGTCGACGCCAACCGTGGTCTGGTCGAGGATGCGGGCGCGGACTCGGAGTCCGTGTTCGGCGGCTCCTTCCCGGGAGGACAGCAGGACCCCTGCCGCGCCGTCGGAGATCTGCGAGGACGTCCCTGCGGTGATGCGCCCGTTGTCCTTGCGGAAGGCGGGCTTGAGCCCGGCGAGAGTGTCGAGGTCGGTGCCCGGCCGGATGCCCTGGTCCGACGTCCGGGTCTCGCCGTCCAGCTCCATGGCGACCATCTCGGTGGCGAACCGGCCGTCCGCGACGGCCTGGGCGGCGAGCCGGTGCGAGCGCACCGCGAGGGTGTCTATCTCCTCCCGGCTGATCTGCCAGCGATCGGCAATCAATTCTGCGCTCTCCCCCTGGTGCACGAAGTCGTACTGGTCCCGCAACTCGACGGGCCACGGGTCGCCGTAGAGCTCGCCGATCTTGACCGGCGAGTCGATCGGGACGTGGCCCATGTGCTCGACGCCGCCCGCGATGACGACGTCGTGGCTGCCCGAGCCGATGAGTCCAGCGCCCATGGCGACCGCGGTCTGCGCCGACCCGCAGCGACGGTCCAGCGTCACCGCTGGCACCTCGGGTGGATAGCCGGCCTGCAGCCAGGCGTTCCTGCCGATGTTTCTGGACTGCTCGCCGAACGGGGCGGTGCAGCCGATGACGAGATCCTCTACGGCGTCCGGCGCGAGCCCGGCGCGGTCGAGGAGGGCGCGGTAGCAGGCGCCGAGCATGGCGTTCGGGTGCACGTCGCGGTACCACCCCTTTTCGGGATGCGCGCGGCCCATCGGGGTCCGGATGGCGTCGGCGATCAAGATTTCGCGGCCAGCGGCCAGCATGGGGCTGGTGTCGCGTCGCATCACATCACCGTCCCGCCGTCGACCGGCAGTACCTGGCCGGTGATGTAGGACGCCGCATCGGAGGCGAAGAACACGAAGCTGCCCGCGATCTCGTCGGGCTCGGCCCATCGCGCGAGCGGGATTCGCGCCAGTGTTTTCGCGGCCAGCTTCTCGTTGCCGCGGATGTTCTCGGTCATGGCCGTGGCGGCCAGTGGCGCGAGCGCGTTGACGGTGACGCTCCGACGCGCGAGCTCCTTGGCCAGCGACTTGGTGAGCCCGATGATGCCCGCCTTCGCGGCCCCGTAGTTCGCCTGTCCGATAGTGCCCTGCAAGCCGGCCGCCGACGTCACGTTGATGATCCGGCCGGTGCCATCGTCGGGCAGGTAGGGCAGGACGGCATGACTGCACGTATAGCTGCCCATGAGATGGATGTCGATGATCCGGCGGAACTGCTCCCCGGTCATGTCGTCAAACATGGCGGGCGCGATCGCTCCCGCGTTGTTGACCAGAATATGCAGCGTTCCGCCCGCGAGGTCTGCTGCGCGCCTCGCCGCCTCACTGGCGTCGTCAGCGTCACGCACGTCGAGCTCGCAGTGCTCGGCCGTACCGCCCGCTCCCCTGACCCGTTCGGCGACCGCCTTGGCGGCCGCACTATCTACATCGGTCACCAGGACCGCAGCACCCGCGTCGGCATAGACCTTCGCGACGGCGGCGCCGATGCCGCTGCCCGCGCCGGTGACGAGCGCCGCGCGTCCGTCCAAAGTAAACATCAGTAGCTCCTTGGAAGGCCGAGCACGTGGGATCCGAGGTAGTTGAGCACCATCTCCTGGCTGATCGGGGCGATCCGCAGCAGCCGCGCCTCCCTGAAGTAGCGCGAGACGTGGTACTCCTCCGAGTAGCCCATCCCGCCGTGGGTCTGCACCGCCCTATCGGCAGCCTCGAAGCCAGCATCGGCGCACAGATACTTGGCCGTGTTGGCCTCGCGCCCGCACGGCTTGCCGTTGTCGTAGAGCCAGGTAGCCTTGCGCAGCATCAACTCGGCGGCATCAAGCCGGGCGAGTGACTCAGCCAGCGGGAACTGGAGGCCCTGGTTCTTGCCGATCGGCCTGCCGAACACTTCGCGTTCGTTTCCGTAACGCACCGCACGCCGTAACGCCGCCCTGCCCAGTCCGAGCGCCTCGGCGGCGATCAGCATTCGCTCCGGGTTCAGTCCGTCCAGTAGGTAGAAGAATCCCTTGCCTTCCTCGCCGACGCGGTCCTCCGCCGAAATCCGAAGATCATCGATGAAGAGCTCGTTGGAGCTGACGGCGTTGCGGCCCATCTTCCTGATCGGGCGAATGTCGACCTTGCTGCGATCGAGGTCGGTCAGGAACAGCGTGAGGCCGTCAGTCTTCTTCTCGGCGTCCTCGAACTTCGTGGTACGCGTCAGCAACAGGATCTTCTCGGCCTCTTGCGCCTTCGAGATCCACACCTTCCGACCGTTGACCACGTAGTCGTCGCCGTCGCGGCGGGCGAAAGTGGTGATCCGCGTGGTGTCGAGGCCGGCTTCTGGCTCGGTGACACCGAAACATACATGCAGTTCACCGTTGACGATCCGGGGCAGCGTTCGCTGCTTCAGCTCCTCGGAGCCGTGCACGATCACCGGATGCATGCCGAAGATCGACATGTGCATCGAGCTGGCGCCGTTCATGCCAGCACCGGACGCCGAGACCTCCTCCAAGAGGATCGACGCCTCGGTGATCCCCATGCCGTGGCCCCCGTAGGCCTCCGGTGTCGTGATCCCGAGCCAGCCGCCCTTGGCGAAGGCGTCATAGAGCTCCCAGGGAAACTCGTGTTTCTCGTCCTTCTCCAGCCAGTACTCGTCGTCGAACTTGCCTGCCAGTTCGGCGACCGCGTTGCGGATCGTCTGCTGGTCCTCGGTCGGTGCGAAATCCACGGCACTCTCCCACTCGACGACTATTTGGTTGCATCATAACAAAGGACTGACCAAAATACTGGTGTCGTACATCACCCGGCGGCGAGCAGGGGCAAGGCTGATGCGATCCGCTCATTCCACTCGGCCGAGCCCCCAAAGAGGTGCTCGTTGAGCTTCGCCCGCTTGTAGAAGAGGTGCAGGTCGTGCTCCCAGGTGTAGCCGATCGCGCCGTGCATCGTGAGCGCAGTGTCGGCTGCCTCGACTCCGGCAGGAGTCACCTGCGCCTTGGCTGTCGCGGCATGGAGCACCCGATCCTCGTGGCCTTGGTCCACGGAGGCGGCCGCGTAGTAGACGATCGACCGAGCCGCTTCTGCCTGCACCAACATGCTCGATGCCGCATGCTTGACAGCCTGGAAGGACCCGATCGAGACACCGAATTGCTTACGCTGCTTGCTGTACTCCACCGCGAGCTCGAGCATGCGGTCGATGCCGCCAAGAGTGTCGGCCGCGACCAGAACGGCCGCGCGTAGCGCGGCATCGCGCAAGGCTTCCCCGGCATCACAGTTGAGCTCGCTGGCCGCGGCGCCGACGAACGTCACGTCGGCAACTCCGCGGGTACGGTCGAGCAGCGTCCGGCGACGGACCTGCACACCATCGGCGTGCACGTCGACGTGGAACAACCGAAGCCCCTTCGCGCCGACGGCAGGCACGACGAGATGCCGAGCGCGATCAGCGCTGACGACCGAGGTGACCGCGCCACTCAGTGCGGTTCCATCGGCCCTGACACCCCCGGAGCCGCCATCGATCACGTGGTCACCGGGCACAACGAGGCAGGCTGCTTCACTGCCCTCGAGCACCCGTGACACGACGTCGCGCGAACCGGCAAGCGCGGGCGCGGCGATCGCCGACGACAGCCAGGCCGCGGACGGCGCGCCGTGGCGTCCGAGCTGCTCGGCGAGCAGCGCCAGCTCGACAAGGCCACCACCCTGGCCGCCCCAGTCTTCGGGGAACCCTACCGAGGTCCATCCTTCGCCCACGAGCGCGTTTTCGAACGCGGTGGGATCACCGGCGTCGAAGAGCGCTCGCAACTCGGCCGCCGGCATGGCTCGTTCCAGCCACGACCGAAAGGTCGAGCACAGCAGTTCCTGCTCGTCGGACAGCTCCCACCGCATAGCTTCTCCTCGCTCCTACGCTGCGGTCTACGCTGCGTATATATCGTCAATACAATGGAAAAAAGGTATCTTAGGTATGACCAAAACATCAGGGGAGTAGCACATGACGTCGGCCGCAGGGAAACCAAGTAACGGTCGGTCCAGCATGAGGCTGGACCCGATGGAGGTACCTAAGGCGTCGGATGTGCTCGCCAACGAACTCCGCGAACGCATCCTGGCGGGAGAGTTCCCGGAAGGCACTGTGCTTCCGCCGGAACGGGACCTGGTCTCGCAAACCAAGATGAGCAGGACGACGGTGCGCGAAGCGCTGCGCATTCTCGAGGTCCAAGGCCTCATCAAAATCAAGGCCGGCCGGGCAGGCGGAGCCTTCGTCCATCGCCCCGACAGGGAGTCGCTGGCGAGCTCACTCAGCCTGCTCATCCGGGGCCGACAGATCCGACTCACGTCTCTGCTCGAGACACGCGAGGCCGTCGAACCTTTCTGCGCCGAGCTGGCCGCGCGTAATCGCACCGACGAGGACCTCGCCGCGCTCGACGACGCCAACGACCGAATCGAAAAAGAAGAAGGCACGCTCGCCGACTTCCTCCAGACCAATGTCGACTGGCACGTCGCGGTGGCGACCGCGAGCCACAACGAACTATTGACCGGCTTCATGATGGCCTTGTCCCGTGCGATCTACGCCGCGACGGAAAACGAGGGGTTCATCAACGCCGACGTGCGTCGCACCGCCGCTCGCGCACACCGATCGATCACCAAGGCGATCCGCGACCGCGACGCGGACGCCGCCGTCCGCAAGATGCGGCGCCACGTCCACTCCTACGCGGAGGCGGTACTGAAAGTGGAGCAGCGCGAAGCGATCACCGTGCCGAACGGTGACTGACGAGCCTGCCGGCGCGGGTTTCACCCCTTGCTCCGTGTCACGAGCGCACGGATGTCGTCAACCGCCTGCGGATTCTCTGCCCCGGAAAGGTCTCCGGGGTCGGTGCCGAGCACCGCTGCCCTGACCGCGCGCCGCAGGATCTTCGCCGAGCGCGTCTTCGGCAGCTGCGGGACGTGGTACACCGCGCTCGGCGCGAACGGTTTGCCGAGCTCAACGGCGACCATGTCCCGCAGTTCGGCCGCCACCGCAGTGTGGTCCGCGGCCGAGCCGACCCAGAAGGCCCACACCGCTTCACCCTTGGTCGCATCCGGCACGCCGACCACGGCGGCCTCCAGCACAGCCGGATGCGCTGTCAGGATCGACTCCACCTCGGCGGGCGCCAAGCGCTTGCCCGCGACGTTCATGACGTCATCCGAACGACCCAGGATGAACCACTGGCCGTCGTCGTCGACGAGGGCGAAGTCGCCATGTCGCCATAGCCCGGGGAACGTCGACCAGTAGGTCTCGAGGTAGCGCTCGTCGTCCTTCCAGACTCCGCGTGTCATCGACGGCCACGGCTGGCGGCAGACCAGCTCACCTACCTGGCCTCGTGCAGAACGCGCCGCGTCATCGACCACGTCGACGTCCATGCCCAGCGACGGGCCACCGAGCGAGCAGCTGCGGATCTCCTCGACCGGGTACGGCGCGAGGAAGGAACCACCCACCTCCGTGCCACCGGAAAAGTTGATGATCGGCACCCGGCCACCGAACACGTCTCGTGCCAGCCACTCGTACGAATCCGGGTCCCATGGCTCCCCGGTCGACCCCAGCGTGTGCACCGACGAGAGGTCGAATGACGTCGCTGTATCGCCAGCACCAGCACGAAGTGCGCGCACGAGCGTCGGGGAGACACCGAGCATGGTGATGCGGTGGCGTTCGACGAGCCGCCACAGTCGATCGGTGTCGGGAACCTCGGGGGAGCCCTCGTAGAGCAGCAGCGCGGCGCCGTTGGCGTGGGCGCCGAAGATCGCCAATGGGCCCATGATCCAGCCCATGTCGGTGATCCAGCAGAACACCCCACCACGCTTGACGTCGAAGGAGTAGGCGACCTCGCTAGCGACCTTGACCAGGAACCCAGCATGGGTATGCACGGCGCCCTTCGGCTTGCCGCTGGTACCGGAGGTGTACGCGAGCAGCAAGGTGTCGCTCGCGTCCATCTCGGCGACGGCGGGTGCGCTCCGGCCGGGCGCCGCGAGGTCCGTCCAGTGGTGCTGACGTGGCCCCGACGCGACCGGATCATCGGATAAGTTCCCGACGACCACGACGTGCTCGACCGACGGGCAGCCCGCGAGCGCTTCATCGAGCAGCGGCTTCATCGACACGTCGCGCCGACGGCGCACCGTGCCATCGGCCACGATGACCGCCTTGGCCTCGGCATCTTGAATCCGGGCGGCGATGGCACCGGGCGCGAAGCCGGAGAACAAGGGGACCAGCACGGCACCGAGGCGCGCGACCGCGTAGCAGGCGATGACCGCTTCCGGGATCATCGGCAGATACAGCGCGACCGCGTCGCCCTGACCTATCCCAAGCTCAGCGAGGCCCGCGCTGACCCGGTCGACGTGCTCGGCGAGCTCGGCGAAGCTCAGCACGGTGGTTGTGCCATCCTCGGCCTCGTGGATCACCGCGGGCGAACCGGCAACGGCAGGACCATCGCGCCAGCGCGATAGGCCAGCATCGACGACATTGAGCTTGCCGCCGACGAACCATTCCGGATACTCGATCCCTCGCGAGATGTCGAGCACCTGGGAGTACATCTCGCGAAACGGCAGGCCCAGATCGCGCACGACGGCGTCCCAGTACCACGCGATGTCCGCGACGGCTCGCTTACGCAGCTCGGCCAGGGAACCGATGCCGTGACTGCGCGCCAGCCACGTGACGTTCGCGTTGTCGACGTAGTCCTCGGTCGGGGTCCAGGTGTAGGTCACGGGAGCACTCCTCAACGAGGCATGCCGAGTATCCGCTCGGCGACGATGTTGCGTTGGATATAGGTCGAGCCGCCTGCGATGGCCGTTCCCCGCGCCTGGTAGGCCAGCCGCAGCCAGCGTGCGGACGCGTTTTCCCCGTCATCGGGATCGAACTGGGCGCCCATCGGTTCCAGTCCGATGCGGAAGTCGGCGAGGTCTTCGACGAGGGGGCAGAAGTACAGCTTGCCGATCGACGTGACGGGGCCAGGGGCCTTCCCCGTGGCGGCACGGGTGACGACCCGCTGCCCGATGAGGTAGTGGACGAGGGCGCGACCGTAGAGATCGGCCGCTCGCTGACGGATTAGTGGATCCGTGCCGAGCGGACGTCCAGCGGCGTCACTCATCTTGCTGATATCGGCGACGATGTCCTCGACCGCACGCCTGGTATTCACGCGGCCGGTGGCCAGGGCCACGCGTTCGTAGGACAGCGTGGCCATCGCGACCTTCCAGCCGCTATCGGGCTCGCCGAGCACCGCGTCGTCGGGCAGGAAGACGTCGTCGAAGTACACCTCGTTGAACTCGGCCTCGCCCAACATGTGATGTAGCGGGCGGATTGTGATCCCCGGGCTGTCCATCGGCACAAGAAAGTAGGTGATGCCCTTGTGCCGTGGGCCGCCACCGGTGCGAGCAAGCAACATGCCGTGAGCGGCCAGGTGAGCCCGGCTCGTCCAGATCTTTTGGCCACTGATTCGCCAGCCACCGTCGACCTTCGTGGCCTTGGTCCGCAGCGATGCCAGATCCGATCCGGACTCCGGCTCGGAGAACAACTGGCACCAGATCTCCTCGCCGGTGAGGATCGGGCGCAGGTAGCGCTCCTTCTGTTCCTCGGTCCCGAACTCGATGACGGAGGGACCAGCGAGCCCCTCGCCGAGAATGTTCATCGGCTCCGGCGCCCCAGCGCGATCGAGTTCCTCGGCGAAGACCGACTTGATGGCAGCGTCCGCACCCTGCCCGCCGTACTGAGTCGGCCAGGAGAGACCAGCGTATCCCGCGTCGAACACCATGCGCTGCCATCGCTGCCAGAACGGCAGCTTCTCGACCAGGTCAGCAGGTTCGGGCCAGGGCAATCGCGGCAGGTTGACGGCCAGCCAGTCCCGCACTTCCGCACGGAATCGTGCCTCGTCCGGCGAGTCGGCAAGGTCCATTGCTCACTCCTCATCGTTCTGTCTTAATATACTAACGGTCAGACCGAAAGGAGCGCCAGTGTCCCGCACCAGAACAGAACAGATCGTGGACGACGTCACCTTCGAGGTCGAACGAGGCAAAATCCTTGAGTTCGCGCGCGCGACGCATACACAGGACCAGGTCCACACCGATACCGCGATCGCTCGAGCCAACGGATTCAACGACGTGCTGGCGACCCCCACCCATGTGGCCGTGGCCGGGCACTACCGAGATCAGCGCGGATTCGTGACCTCCCTCGGCCTCGCGATGGAACGAGTAGTGGTAGGCAAGGTCCGCTGGGAGTACTTTCGCCCGCTGGCCGCGGGCGACAAGCTTCGGGGCAGGCGCAGAGTCGTCAGCGACGAGCGGAGAGAAGGCAAGCGTTCCGGTCAGATGCGTCTGATCACGCTCGCGACCGACTACATCGACGCGCGAGGTGACGTCGTGGTACGACAGAGCGAGGTGCTGGTCGAGCGGGGTGAACAAGCATGAGACCCCCGATACCGGCCACCACCGGCACCGCACTTCAGGGCCGAACAGTGGGACCGCTGACCCTGACTGACATCGTCCGATTCGCGGGCGCGGGCGGCGACTTCAACCCGCTCCACCACGACGCCGAAACCGCGCGCGCGGCCGGCTTCCCAGACGTGATCGCGATGGGTCAGATGCATGCGGGCATGTTGGGCTCCTGGGTCGCCGACGTCTTCGGCGTCGAGCACCTGCGTTCGTTCGAGGTGCGCTTCGCCGCGCCGGTCAACGTCGGCGACACACTGACGTTCACCGGCGAGGTCACCGAGGTCGACCACGCGATGTCGCCCGCACTCGCTCAAGTGACCCTTGCCGTCAATCGAGGCGATGACGTCGTATTGCACGGCAAGGCCACGGTCGCGGTGGCCAGCTGAGTCGTTTTGGTCGTCTCGGTGCGCGACGCCCAGACGGCTCAGCTCAGCGTCCAGACGGGATCCCGGCGTTCACGGAAAGCACGCACACCCTCGTGCAGATCGTCGGTGGTGAAAGCAAGCGCGAGCTGCGCCTGCAAGTAGTCGAGAGCGTCGGGCAGCGCGTGGTCGCGCGTCGCGTCGATCGCGTCTTTCCCCAGTTGGAGCAGGAGCGGGGACTTCTGGGACAGCCTCCGCGCCCAGTCATCGACCGTCTCATCGAACTGCTCGGCAGGCACCACCTTGTTCACCACCCCGAGCTCGCGCGCCTCATCGGCGGTGATGGTGTCGCCGAGGAACATCAGCTCATTCGCCTTCATCCGCCCGACGTTGCGGTAGATCAGGGCCGAAATCATGAACGGAAACGCTCCGACATTGATCTCCGGGCAGCCGAACCGCACCGTATCTTTGGCGACGATGAGGTCGCACGCCAGGGCCAGTCCGAAGGCACCCGCCAGGACGTCGCCGTTGGCCGCGCAGAGCACCGGTTTGCCGAGGCTGCCGATCGCCTTGAAGATGCGCGGGAAACGGTCGAGCCCGGTGTACTTGACGATCGTCGATCGGTCGTCGGCAAACGCCTTCAGGTTCCCGCCAGAGGAGAAGATCCGCTCGTGCGAGGACGTCAGGACGACTGTCCACACCGACGAGTCCTGCTTGGCAGCGTCGAGCCCGGCGAGTAACTCGTCGAGAAGCTCATCGCTCAACGCGTTCCGCGTCTGCGGATCATCGAGCGTGAGCGTCGCAACGCCTTCGCCGTCGACGTCGTACCGAACCAACCGCCCCATTGATGTTCCCTTCGCCGGCAATCACTTCTGAGTTGAGGGCACGTCACGCGGCAGACGATCACCATGCCCGTGCCGAACTCGCGGTCGGATACCCGGCTGTAATTTCAGCAGCCGTCGCCGGACGGCTTCGAAGCAAAACCGACACGCTGGCACGAGATAGCTGGTCGGCCGATCCGTGAGAGGTACAGCCATCCCCGCGGCGGCGAAACCCTCGCACTGGTGGTTCGAATGGCCCATGGGCTCACAGAGACAACCGCACACCTTCGGAGACGAAGGGTCACTCATCCGCGTCATCCTTCCCCGCGAACAACAAGGCGCTCCCGACGGCACCTTATTTCGGTCCTACCATTGCACCGATTAGGGCGAGAGTCAACGACAGCCGGCGAGAGCCACGACCTCGTCGAAGCCAGAACGAAGACAGTCCTCGAACACGGCGACGTCGCCGATCACGGCCGGATCCAGATTGACGCCGATGCAGCATGTCTCGTCGTAGAACACCACCGTGACCATCGCGGCGACCCCCGGCCGCGGCCTCATCGGGTACATCCGCTCGACCTTCACTCCGGCCAAGTAAACCGGATAGCCGAAGCCTGAGATGTTGGACGCTTTGGACATCGGAGACTGTGGTCATGCCGCCCGCGACTTCGGTCAGCAATGCGGACGGCACCCTGCTGAGCGCCGACGTGATCAGATCGAGGAAGCCGATCGCGGACTCGGCGCGGGCATGGACAATAAAGTCCCGGATCGCTGCGATGCAGGCTGCCGGGTCGGCTCGCCGACCGGGGCGGCCAAATCACACACCCGCGAAGCGGCTGGCGAGCCGCAGAACCATGGAGATCACAATCTTTGGCTGTCGTATCTGTGGGATGACTTGAAGCCGTTCGCAAGGTCGCGCATCGTGCGGTCGATGATGCTGGTGAGTTCTTCCTGCGGGTTTGCGAGCCAGTGTTCGTAGGCGGCGAGTGCGGCACCGAGTACGGTGTAGGCGAGCGCTTGCGGGACAAGATCGTCTACCGACACGCCCAGTCGACGCGCGACGAACTCGGCGACCACCTGCCGCCACGCTGCGTATCGCAAGGTCGAGTGTGCCTGCAGCGCGGGCACTCGCAGGATCAACTCCATCCGCCTGCGGTGCCAGGGCACCTGGTCGGGGTCGAGTCGGTTGAAGTCAACAACTACCGTACGCACCGCGTCCATCAACGGCTGATCCGGCGGACGTGCGGCGAACCACTCGCGCATGTAGCCGAGGTGCTCGGTGAAGTTCCCCCAGACGATGTCGTTCTTGGAGTCGAAGTACCGGAAGAACGTCCGTCGCCCGATGCCTGCCGCGGCCGCGATGTCGTCGACGGTGGTGGCGTCAAAGCCTTTGCTCTCGAACAGAGCAAATGCCACCTGTTCCAACTGGAGGGGACTCGTAGAGGGGCGTCGACCCCTCCTTTTGGGAGCAGACCTCTCCCTTTCGGACTGTTTCGCGGCCATATCCTTCTCATTTGACACTCGGTGTCATTATGCTGCCCGTCACTGCAACCACCCAACCAGAGCCAGGAGGGCATGCGATGAGTGACCAGGAGATCACCACAACGGTAACCGTCGACGACGAGGCCGTTGCTGACGTCGACGAGGACTTGTTGGTCGAGGATGTGTCGATCGATGGCATGTGCGGCGTCTACTGAGTCGGCCGGGCGGGTCGGCGGTTTCATGCCTGAACGGCCCTACCGGCTCAGCCCGGACGTGTCGTTGCGGCCGGAACCGTTCGGTGCGCTGGTCTACGACTACGCGACGCGACGGCTGTCGTTTCTGAAGACACCGATGCTGGTGGCCGTGGTGCGCGAGCTGGCGAATCAGCCGGACGTGCCCACCACACTCGACGCCGCCGGCGTGCCTGACGGTGAACACGCCCGCTATCTGGACGCGTTGGCCGGTCTTGCCGAGGCGGGCACCATCCAGCCGCGATAACGCGAGTCGTGAGTAGTGGTCGGGGTTCTCACCCGCGCCGGCTCACGACGGGAAGGAATACGCATGAAGCTGGTCGAGCATTTCAAGGAAGGCCTCGGCGGGCCGATCTGTTTGACGTGGGAGCTGACCTACGCGTGCAACCTGGCGTGTGAGCATTGCCTGTCGTCGTCGGGCAGGCGTGATCCGCGGGAGTTGTCGACCGACGAGTGCAAGGCGGTCATCGACGAGTTGCAGCGGATGCAGGTGTTCTACGTCAACATCGGGGGCGGCGAGCCGACCGTGCGCCCGGACTTTTGGGAGCTGCTTGACTACGCCGTCGACCACGGGGTCGGCGTGAAGTTCTCCACCAACGGGGTGCGGTTGACCCCGGACCGGGCGAAGCAGCTGGCCGCCACCGACTACGTCGACGTACAGATCTCGATCGACGGAGCCACCCGCGAGGTCAACGACCACGTACGTGGACCAGGCTCGTACGACATGGCCATCCGCGCAATGGACAACCTCGCCGCCGCGGGGTTCACCGGGTTCAAGATCTCGGTCGTGATGACCCGACAGAACGTCGACCAACTCGACGAGTTCCAGGCCATCGCCGACGCCTACGGCGCGCAGCTGCGCATCACCCGGCTGCGCCCGTCGGGGCGGGGCGCGGACGTGTGGGACGAGCTGCACCCCACGCAGGCGCAGCAGCTCCAGCTCTACAACTGGCTCGTCGCCCACGGCGAAGACGTACTCACCGGTGACTCGTTCTTCCACCTCAACGCTCTCGGCTCGACACCGCTACCCGGGCTGAACCTGTGCGGTGCGGGCCGGGTGGTGTGTTTGATCGACCCGGTCGGTGACGTCTACGCCTGCCCGTTCGCCATCCACGACGCCTTCCTCGCAGGCAATGTGCTCTCCACGGGTGGGTTCGAGCACGTGTGGCGGCACTCCGAGCTGTTCACCGAGCTACGCCAGCCACAAAGCGGCGGCGCCTGCACGTCGTGTTCGGCGTATGACTCCTGCCAGGGCGGGTGCATGGCGGCGAAGTTCTTCACCGGACTGCCGCTCGACGGCCCCGATCCGGAGTGCGTCAAGGGCAAGGCCGAGCCCGCGCTGGAACTGGTCGGTGCGGGCAGCACGCCCAGGCCGGACAAGGACCATTCCCGCACCGCCGGGCGCACGCAGGCACCGGTGTCGCTCGGTATGCCCACCCCGCGCGCCGCGGTGCCGGATCGGGCCTGCGACACCAGCCCCCTCGCGGGCCTGCAGGCAGACACCGAGAGGACATTCTGATGGCGAGCAGCAAGGATTGGTTCGAGACCGTCGCCGAGGCCCAGCGTCTGGCGCGCAAGCGGGTGCCGAAGTCGGTGTATCTGGCGCTGCTGGCTGGGTCCGAGGCGGGACGCACCCTCGACGACAACGTCGCCGCGTTCGGCGAGCTCGGGTTCCGCCCGCACATCGCGGACCTGCCAGCACAGCGCGACCTGACCGCAACCGTGCTGGGGCAGGAGTTGTCGCTGCCGGTGATCTGCTCGCCCACCGGCGTGCAGGCGGTCGACCCGGACGGCGAGGTCGCCGTCGCCCGCGCCGCCGCATCGTCCGGCACGGCACTCGGGCTGTCGTCCTTCGCGTCGAAGCCGATCGAGGACGTCGTCGCCGCCAACCCGAAAACGTTCTTCCAGGCCTACTGGCTCGGCGACAAAGACACTATGCTCGCCCGCCTCGACCGGGCCAAACAAGCGGGCGCGAAGGGCTTGATGGTGACGCTGGACTGGAGCTTCGTCACCGCCCGCGACTGGGGCAGCCCACCCCTGCCGGAAAAGGTCGATCTCAAGACCATGGCCAAGTTCGCCCCGCAGGTGGCCACCCGCCCGGGGTGGCTGGCCCGATTCCTGCGCAGCGGCACACTGCCCGACCTGACCACCCCGAATCTCGTGCCACGGGGCGAGCAGGGGCCGACGTTCTTCGGTGCCTACGGCGAGTGGATGTTCACCCCGCCGCCGAGTTGGGACGATTTGGCGTGGTTGCGTCGCCAGTGGGACGGGCCGTTCCTGCTCAAAGGCATCACCCACCCCGACGACGCCAAACGCGCCATCGACATCGGCACCACCGCCATCTCGGTGTCCAACCACGGCGGCAACAACCTCGACTCCACCCCCGCCACCATCCGACTACTGCCCTCCATCGCGGCAGCCGTCGGCGACCAACTCGAGATTCTCTTGGACGGTGGCGTCCGCCGGGGCAGCGACGTCGTCAAGGCCATCGCCCTCGGCGCGACCGCGGTCATGATCGGGCGGCCGTATCTGTGGGGTATGGCCGCGAACGGCGAACGCGGCGTGCACAACGTGCTGGAGATCCTGCGTCAGGGCATCGACTCCGCCCTTTACGCCCTGGCCCGGTCGTCGCTGGCCGAGCTCTCGCCCGATGACATCGTCGTCCCCGACGGCTTCCACCGGGGACTCCGGTGACCGACCGGGTCGCGATCGTCACCGGCGCCGCCCGCGGTATCGGAGCGGCCACCGTCCACAGGCTCGCCACGACGGGCTGGCGGGTAGTGGCCGTCGACCGCTGCGCCGACGACCCCCGCGTGCCCTACCCACTCGGCACCAAACAGCAACTCGCCGCCCTCGCCGCCGAGCATCCCGACGCGGTGGTCGACGTCGTCGCCGACGTGCAAGACCTCCCCGCCCTGCACGACGCCGTCGCGGTCGCCGAGGACCGCTTCGGCCACCTCGACGCCGCCGTCGCCGCCGCCGCGGTCATGGCAGGCGGCAGGCCGCTGTGGGAGACCACCGACGGCGAGTGGGACGCCCTGTTCGACGTCGGTGTGCACGGCGTCGCCAACCTCGCCCGCGCCGCCATCCCCGCCCTGCTGCGCAGACCCAAACCCCGCTCAGGACGGTTCGTCGCCCTCGCCTCGGCAGCCGCCCATCGAGGCCTGTACCAACTCGCCGGCTACACCGCCGCCAAACACGCCGTCGTCGGCCTCATCCGGGGACTGGCCCACGACCTGCGCGGCACCGGCATCACCGCCACCGCCGTCTCCCCCGGCTCCACCCGCACCGACATGCTCACCGAAACCGCCCGCCTCTACGACCTCGACACCCCCGACACCTTCGCCCAACACCAACTCCTCGGCCGCCTGCTCGACCCCGACGAAATCGCCGCCACCGTCGCCTGGTTGTGCCAACCCGACGCCAGCGCCATCACCGGCACCGTCATCCACGCCGATGGCGGATTCACACCATGACTACCGCACACCACGCCACCGACCCGGATTCCGCCCTCGCCGGATGCCGCGTCGTGCCCGACACGACGCTGCGCCGCCACGCCCACAGCCGCGTCGTGCTCGGCGGCTCCCCCACCCGACTCCTGCGGCTCACCACCCGCGGCGCGGCGCTGCTGGACCGCTGGTGCGCGGGCGAACCCATCGGCACCGACCCGCACGAGACCGCGCTCGCCCGCCGCCTCCTCGACACCGGACTCCTCCACCCCGTACCCCGGCCCGGCCGCTACACCTCGGCCGATGTCACCGTCGTCGTCCCGGTCAAGGACAACCCTGACGGCGTCGCGCGGCTGCGCGCCGCCACCGGCGACCTCGCCACGATCGTCGTCGACGACGGCTCGACCGCCCCGTTCCTCGGCGCCACCGTCCGGCACCGCACCCCAGCCGGACCCGCCGCCGCCCGCAACACCGGCTGGCAGCACGCAACCACCGACCTCGTCGCGTTCCTTGACGCCGACACCCTCCCCGAACCCGGCTGGCTGGACCGGACACTCGGGCTGTTCGACGACCCGGACGTCGCCGCCGTCGCACCCCGCGTACGCGGCTTGCCCGGTGCGAGCCCGATCGCCCGCTACGAGGCCGATCACTCCGCTCTCGACCTCGGCCCCCACCCCGCCACCGTGCGGCCGATGAGCCGCGTCAGCTACGTCCCCACCGCCGCACTCATCATCCGCCGCACAGCGCTGGCCGCATTCGGCGGCTTCGACGAACGCCTCCGCTACGGCGAAGACGTCGACCTCATCTGGCGACTCATCGCCGCAGGCCACACCATCCGCTACCAACCGGAGGCGACCGTCTGGCACCAGCCACGCCCCACGCTGAGGGCCTGGCTGCGGCAACGCCACGACTACGGCACCTCCGCAGCCCCACTCGCCACCCGACACCCCGGTCTGCTCGCCTGCGCCCGCGCGAGCCGATGGACTCTCGCCGGTGCCGCACTGACCGCCGCGGGTCGTCCCGGCCTCGGCCTCACCATCGCCGCCGCCAGCACAGCCGCACTACCCAGGACCTTGCGACGCAAAGGAGTCTCCGCACGCGCGGCACTCACACTGACCGGTCAAGGGCAACTCAGCGCCGCCACGATACTCGCCGCCGCCGTCCGCCGCGGCTGGTGGCCCCTGCTGCTACCCACCAAACGCGGACGACGCATCCTGGCCGCCAGCCTGCTGCCCTGTCTCACCGAGACCGTCACCCACCACAAAGGACCCCGGTGGCTCGCCCTGCGCATCGCCGACGACCTCGCCTACTCCACCGGCGTCATCGCGGGCTGCGCACGCCACCGCACCATGGCCCCACTATTGCCCCAGTCCACCGAACGCCACCAGCCATGAACCTCGGCGGCATGCGCTCCCCCGAACTGGCAGGACGCGCCATGGTGCTCGCCGTGCCGGTCGGCGCCACCGAACAGCACGGTCCGCACCTCCCGCTCGACACCGACACCACCATCGCCACCGAACTCTGCCACCGGCTCGCCCGCCGTGTTCCCGGCATTGTCGTCGCACCGCCCATCCCGTACGGCTCCAGCGGCGAGCACGCCGACTTCGACGGCACGCTGTCCATCGGCCAACAGGCGCTGCGCACCGTCCTCATCGAACTCATCCGCTCCGCCGACCGGTTCAACGGCACCGTCTTCGTCAACGGCCACGGCGGCAATCTCCACCCTCTCGGCGACGCCGTGAGCGAACTCCGCACCGAAGGCCGCCGGGTGCTCGCCTGGTCGCCCACAGGACCGGCCGACGACAGCCACGCCGGACACACTGAAACCTCCGTGATGCTGCACCTCCGGCCAGACGACGTCGCCCTCGATCGAGCCGTACCAGGCGTGACCGAGCCGCTTCCCGAACTCATCGAAGCGCTGCGCACCCAGGGCGTCAAAGCCGTCAGCCCCACCGGCATCCTCGGCGACCCCACCCGCGCCACCGCCGCCGTCGGCGAACTCGCTCTCGAGCGCTGGACCACCGACCTCACCACGCAGGTGCGCACATGGCTAGCCGAGTAGCCCTGTCAAGGACTGTCCGGCCTCAGCAGTGCACGAGCGTGCCGTCACGCAATGGCGGTTGCCTACGTTGTTCTGGGTAGATCGACCGGAGGAGGAGTCCGATGAGGCGGTTCTCGCGGCTGGCTGCGGCAGCGGGTATTCCGGTAGCGGCAGCACTGGTGTTCATGCCCGGCGCGGCGACGGGCACGGAACGCGTCCCAGCGGTGCCCGACCCTACGCCTGCTCTGTCCGCGACAGCGCCTACGGCGACGATCATCGACCGGAAGCAGCTGGCGAACGGGGCGACGGAAACCACAGTGCGGATGGGGCCGATCGTGGCACAGCCGCACTCCAATGACGGCGGCGAACATGGTCACGGTACGCACACCACGCTAGCTGGGCCGTGGCAGCCGCCGTGTGTGAACTGCTACGTCACCAGCGTCAAACCGGATCTGACCTATGCGGACGGTTCCTCTGCGAACTACGACACCGGGGTCATGCTGCACCATGCCGTGCTGTTCGATCGCTCGAAGCAGGACGTGACCTGCGGTGACAGCGACTCCTTCTACGAGCTCACCGGTCGGCGCATCTTCGCGAGCGGCAATGAGCGGACCGGAGGGAAGCTGCCGGACGGTTACGGGATCAAGTTTGGCGCTGTGCCGATGACCTGGGGCGTCGTCGAGTTGATGAACATGAAGCCTGAGCCGCAGGCGGTGTTCGTCGAGGCCACGATCACCCATGTTCCTGCTGACCCCCAGGGGATGGAAGAGGTCACCCCGATCTGGTTGGACGCGGCCAACTGCACCGGCGACTCCCAGCACAGCGTTCCGGCCGGCGAGTCGACGACCACATGGCGGTGGCAGTCGACAATCTCGGGCACGGTCAAGGCGGCCGGTGGACACCTGCATGACGGTGGCCGGTCGCTCGCACTGTCGAACGCTAGTACCGGGCAGCACATGTGCACATCAAAGGCCGGCTACGGCACCGACCCCGCCTACATGGGCCACATCGAGTCGATGAGCCTCTGCACAGGCCAGGACCTCGGCACCGTGCGGCGAGGCCAAGTGCTCCAACTCGACAGCAAATATCAGATGGACCACGCGGCCGACGACGTCATGACCATCATGATCGCCTACGTCGACGAAGAAGCCTGACCGCCACCATGCGCGATCGGCACGTCAGCAACGACGGGTGCCCTGAACTGCCCCAGTCTTCCAGTGAGACGCGAATCGCACCTTGTAGCAGGCCAAATAGTAGGACGACCTACTAAAATCGATGCTAACGAGAGGAGACGTTGTGGCAGAGGTCGAGCGCGTCGGTGTGGTTGGCGCGGGATTGATGGGCGCCGGGATCGCCGAGGTATGCGCCCGTGCCGGATTGGATGTCGTCGTCGCGGAAGTCAACCCAGCCGGGCTGGATGCGGGGCGTGAACGAATTGAGAAATCGCTAGTTCGCGCCGTCCGTAGCGGGAAGCTATCCGATGACGCGTGCGAGTCCGCGCTGAGCAGCGTGTCATTCACGCTCGATCTTGACGACTTCGCCGACCGCGACGTCGTGGTGGAGGCAGTCGCCGAGAACGAGCAAGTCAAGGTCGGCGTCTTCGAGCGGTTGGACAAGGTGGTCGCGCGCCCGGATGCGATTCTGGCATCCAACACCTCATCGATCCCGATCATGAAGCTGGCGATGGCGACGACCCGGCCGTCACAAGTGATTGGGCTGCACTTCTTCAACCCTGTCCCGGTGTTGCCACTGGTCGAACTGATCCCATCCTTGTTGTCGAGCGAAGACACGCAGCGACGCGCGATCGGGTTCGCATCGGACGTACTTGGCAAAACGGTCGTGCTATGCCAGGACCGAGCGGGATTTGTGGTCAACGCGTTGCTGGTGCCGTTCCTGTTGTCGGCGATGCGGATGCTGGAGTCAGGATTCGCGTCGGCTGAGGACATCGACAACGGCATGGTGGCCGGTTGTGCGCATCCCATGGGACCGTTGCGACTCTCGGACCTGATCGGATTGGACACGCTGAAGGCAGTGGCCGATTCGATGTATGAGGAGTTCAAGGAGCCGCTCTACTCCGCGCCGCCGTTGCTCTTGCGGATGGTCGACGCCGGACTGCTCGGGCGCAAGTCTGGTCGTGGTTTCTACTCGTACGAACACTGAGGAGCACCGAGATGCCCCCGCTCCCAGCCGAACAAGAACCACCCCTCACAGCGGACCGGCGGCGCCCACTGTGGGGAGTCGCCAGTGTGGCCATCGGGTGGCTCAGTGTGGTCTGGGCACTGGCGGGAGCGACGCTGATCCTCACACTGCCGCTGGCGTTGACGGCCATCGGTTGTGGTGTTCGCGCCAGGACCCACCCGCGCCGGTATCGAGCGGCTGGGCTCCGTAGCCCCTCCACTGTCGGCATGACGCTCGGTGTTCTGGCGTTGCTCAGTGGGTTACTCACCGATACCGACAGTCCCGAACCGACCAACGCCAGCAGCGACGCCGCATCCGGGCAGACCATTCTCGGAGAGCCAGTCCGAATGGGAGGCATGCGAGTCACGGTCACCGACGTCAGCGCGGCTCCAGAGAAACTACAGCCGACCTCAGGACAGTATTGGATCGTGCGATATCGCCTGTCCAATCGCACCAGCAGTACAGGCGCCTTCGACAAGACTGCCCAGCTCGTCTACGCCGACAGCGGCCAGCGCTACGCCGCCAGCACACAAGGCACACTGGAGTTGACGGACGCCACGATGCTGCACACGCTGGAACCCGGTGACACCAGTCGCAGCAAGATCGTGTTCGCGCTGCCGGAGGCAGCGACGGTGGCCAAGCTCGGCTTGGTCAGTTCGATCGGAAGCGAACATGTCGTCGAGGTGCCCTGACCGGATCGCACTCCGACGGGCTGTCCACGCTCGCATGTCCAACATCGGTAGGTCAGATTGCGAGGAGCTATGGACGACATGGGCAAGCTGGCCACCGATGCGTACCTCAACGCCACATTCGCCGAACTACGCGCCGCCCTCGCCCGACTAGACGATGACGCCATCATTCGCGTGATCGACCATGTCCGCGACGAGGCTGGTCAAACAACTGCTCACCACCTCATAGCGGAGCTACTACGGGCCGCACATAACCGCATCACAGACCCGGTCAGCGCTGAGTGCATCACCATGACCTTGGCTCGGTACCACCATAACGGCAAGAGCCGTTAACTACCGATCAGAAGCCGACGCTGCCCGGGCTACCGACCATCGGCTGGCAAGCCGCGTTGGGTGACAAGCCGGCAGCGATCGACGCGCCCGTCGCCGCGTTCGCGATGGGTGATCTGGTCGCAGTGGCCATACCAGTCTGTTCGCTCTGTGACGCCATCGGCGCCGAAAGGCTGAGGAAGGTAAGTAGCACCGATCTCAGGTACAGCTTTGAAGGTCAACTCAGCCACCAGACCGCTTTTACTCAGCGGTATCGGATGCGATCTCCCGTCGTCGCTTGCGGCGCCTGAGCCGATGGCAGCCGGATGATCACTGACCTCGACAGGTCGTGGCTGCGCAGCGTCTGCATCAGCAACCTGTCCTGCGGCACCTACGCGTAGGCCGGCGTTACACTGCGGCGCGGTACCCAGCACGGAGGGACGTGAGGATGGATCCCAGACGGTGTGTCGAGTGCGGTACCCGACTCGCGCGCGATAACCGGGAGATCGTGTGTAGCCCGTGCGCGTCCGCAAGAGCGAGCGTTCTCGGTGCTGTTCCGCCTCCACCGCACGCTCCGTGGGAGCGCGACGACGTTCGCGCCGCGCTTCGTGATGGTCACATCGGTCGGCTCTTCCGCGCGTTCCGGAAGGCACATTCTCCAACCATCACCCAGGAGGAATTAGCCGACCGTTTGCAGCTCACGCAGGGGCACCTCAGCATCATTGAGCGTCAGCGCCGCCCGATCACCGATCTGGAGCGTCTGGAACGCTGGTGTGACACGCTCGGCGTCCCGCGCCAATTGCGTTGGTTCCGGGGAGCTGTCAGGCCACAGTCGGGTCAGGAATGCGACTCCATGGAATCCGAGGAGGGATCTGACCGGCTGCATCGAGCGTTACGGGATCCCTCGCGTGTCGATCTCGTCGCCGTCGCTCATCTGCGCCAGCGGGTGCAGGATCTCGAGTGGCGCTACGACACTGTGCCGTCAACAGCGTTGCTCGCGGAGGCTGGCCACGTCCATGCTCAAGTCGATACCCTTGCCAAACACGCAGTCGGTCGAATCGCGAAGGAAATGCGTCTGGTTCAGGCTGAGGCGGCGACCCTGCTGGGCCAGCTGACCTGGGATGCGTCGCAGCGCAGAGACCACCGCACGGCGCTGAAGTACCTCGAACGGGCCGAAGCCGCGGCTCGCGACATCGGCGATCCCACCGCGCAGGGCTACGCTCTGCTTCGCAGGGCATACGTCGCGCTCTACGGCCAACACGACCCTGGCACAGGTCTTGCTCTGACCCGCCGCGCAGGTGAGCTCGTTGACGGCATCAGCGCCGTGCTGACCGGACTGACACACCTGCACGCTGCCGAAGCCAACGCCATGCTCGGCAACACCGGCGCCTGCGAAACCGCCCTCAGCAGCGCCGAGACCCAGTTCGGCCGGATCTCACCCAGCGACATCGCCGCGCATCTGTACTCACCGGGACAGTTCGATCGCCTGGCGGGATCGTGCTACCTCTCGCTCGGCGATCACGTCCGAGCGCAGCGCATCCTGGGCCAGGCGGCACGCACACAACAACGGAGTCCCAGCAAGTCCGGTGCGCTCGTGTTCGCCAATCTAAGCCTCACGCATCTTCACCAGCGAGACATCGAAGCAGCCACCACCGCGCTGCACCGCGCTCTGGACATCGCGGAAACGACCCGAGGTGGCGGTGGACTGAACCTCGTGGCCCGTGTGGGGCGCGAACTCAGCCCATGGCGCACAAACCCGATCGTCGAACCGGCCTATGATCGGTTGCTGTCCCTGCTGACCGCGGCCTGAAGGAGCGACGCGTGCCCCACGACGCTGTGGACGAACAGAAGAACGCTGCCCGTCGTCGCACGTGGGATCTGCTCGACCAAGCCGACGCCGCCCACGGCGGCAGCACCCACGGTCGCATCCCCAACTTCCGCGGTGCTGACCAGGCAGCGGCACTGCTGGCCACCCTCCCGCTCTGGCAGCAGGCTCAAGCGATCAAAGCCGTCCCGGACAGAGCACAACACCCCGTCCGAGCCCTCGCCCTGGAGCACGGCAAGACCCTGTACATGGCCGTCCCGAAAATCGCCGACCTGAAGCCCTTTCGCCGCCTCAACCTCGCTCGGCTCGACGTCACGACCCAGCAAGCCGCATCCAGTTCCGTCGCCGTGTCAGTTGGCGATGCGGTCGGGGTCGACGAGGTCCAACCGATCGATCTGATCGTTTGCGGCAGCGTGGCCGTCAACCGCGACGGCGTGCGCCTCGGGAAAGGGGCCGGCTACTCCGACATCGAAGTCGCCCTCCTCACCGAAGCAGGACACATCACCCACGACACCACGATCGTCACCACCGTCCATCCACTTCAGGTCGTTGACGACGACTTACCGGAGACCCGCCACGACTTCCGCGTCGACCTCATCGTCACCACCGAACAAGTAATCACCTGCAACCAACCGAGCAGGCCCACTGGCCTGTACTGGGACGACCTCACAGCAGAGAAAATCGCAGCGATCCCTGCACTCGCGGAACGAAAACGGGCACACGAACTTTGATCACGAGGCCATGCCGTATCGGCGGCGAGACACCGACTCCCTTGTGCCGAAGGTGGCCCGTTGGCACCGGTCAGCTCCTTTGCGGACTGTATTGGCGACACGTGTACGGTGAGCCATTGGCGAGTTTTCACGGCACGAGGAGCAGTGCCACGACTGTGCCCAGTACGAGGAAGGTGCCGTGCCGGAGGGCGATGTCGGGGCGGTGGCCGGCGGCTCGCGCGGCGACGTATGCGATCGCCTGCAGGCCCCAGATCAGTAGCAGCGCCCCCGCCAGCCAGACCAGCATCTGAAAGACCGCTACGAGTGGAAGCGAGTTCGCTGCCGCTGGCCAGCCGTGCCATCCCAGGACAGCCCCGGCGGCGGGTGCGAGCTTGAGGTCGCCGCCGCCGATGTGGCCGGGCAGAAGGGCGTACCACCCGCCGTAGAGCAGCGTGAAGGCGACGACGCCGGCCAGTGCCGCGAGCAGATGACTTGTCTGCGGTTGCACCAGCATCGTCAGGGCCAGTCCTGCGAGTGCAAGTAGGTGGGTGAGCAGCACCAGCCAGTTGGGCAGTTTTCCGGTTCGTAGATCGAGACCGGCCAGCGGCACCGCGGCGACGATGAAGCCGACGGCGATCGACAGGTCGAGATCGCTTTCCTGCTTCCACGCGAGTGCCAGGGTGAGTACGCCGGTCACGGCCACCTGGGTGATCAGCTGTAGCCGAGGGGTTTCGTGCTCCCGTTTCCGCATTGCGATACCGATCATGACGCCGCACACGAGTCCGCAGCCTGTCCAGAGAGCAATGGGAAGAAGCGGTGGCACGAGAGTGACGCTCCGACGTACGGCAACACGCGACAGTGCCGGACACTGTGTTCACAGTGTGATGGATCAGTAGCGCAATGGTGCAACAACCAGCACGGAACAGGTCAACCTCATAACTCGATCGAGTGAATATCTCCTTGGAATGGTCCTCAGCGGCGCTTTGCGCCCTCAGTCCGCTTGAGTTGACCACGGTGGCGAGTTGTACATGTGGTCTGCATCAGTCGCTGAGAGCGGATGATCACCACGTAGGGGGTTGTATGCGTCGTCCGATCGTCCCATCGCTCGCTTTGGCGTGTTCAGCGAGCATCTGCGTCGCAGCGACGATCGCGTGTAGCTCACAGAACCCGCCCGCATCGACTCCCCCGCCGAGTTCCTCGGCCGCTGACGCGTCGCCATCGTCGACCGTGCCGACAGCAGCGGATACCGCCCGACAACAGGCAAAGGCGACATATGTCGGCATGTGGCAGGCGATGGCCCGCGCTGCGCGTACGTCTGATTGGAAGTCGCCGGAGCTGGCTCGCTACGCCACAGGCAACGCCCTCACCACGATCACCCGCAGCCTGTATGCCGATCACCGCTCCGGTGTCGTCACCCGCGGGACCCCGGAAAACCACCCGCGTGTCACCTCGGTAGAGCCGCCACGCAATCCGAGGACAGTGATGATCTCGGACTGCGGCGATTCGACCGGCACGTCGAAGGTTCACGAAGATACTGGCAAGCCGGTCAACGACGCCCAAGGCGGGCGGCGGTCAATCGCTGCGAAAGTTGTCCAGCAGCCAGACGGCACCTGGCGGGTTACGCGGTTCGCTGTCGAGGGGGTGGGAACATGCTGAACCGCATCCCGATCGTGGCTCTCTCGGTGTCCACATTGGTTATTGCCGGTACTGGGACAGCGCTTGCGGACGACATTTGGGGCGGAGTCGACTGCAACAAGGTCGAGTACGCGGGCTGTGACCTGCGCGCTGGAAAGAGTGGCCAGCCGGGTCGGTCCTCTTCGTCGTCGCAGTCAGGCGGCAGCGGGCGAGCCGGTGGCTCGAGTGCCGACGGCACTCGAGATCGTTTCCAGGGAGACCGGATCGTGGGTGCTCCGAATCTGGCGAACTGTCGATACGTTCGCAGTGACTACCGGCCTCCTAGTCAGGGAACCACAGCGATTGGCTACCAGCCGCCTGACGACGGTGGAGCGGTCACCGTTGCTCCGGCGGTGTATCAGCCTTCCCAGTCGGACGGGCGGGTCCGGTTCGCCCAGCAACAGGAACAGTCGGGCCGGTCGGGTGCCTGGTATGTGTACCGGTGCTCGGGTGAGGGATGGTCCGACGGGTTGTACCGGCCACCGATCTGGATTCCCGATGGCGCGGCGCCAGCTCCGTCTCCGAGAATGGTGGCGCAGCAGGCGTACGACCAACTGAGATTGCCCTCGCCACAGATCCATGCTTCTCCGGCTGAAACGCAATTGGTGAATCTGCCGACGTGGCTGTGGCTGGACCGCGACCAGTGGCGGTCGCAGACGGCGACCGCGTCCGTGCCGGGTGTCTCAATCACCGCGACCGCGACACCACGGTCGGTGACGTGGTCGATGGGCGATGGGTCAACGGTGAAGTGCCGGGATGCCGGTACCCCGTTCCCGCCGGGCGGTGACTCGGAAGCCGCCAGCCCGGACTGTGGTCACACCTACCGCCAGAGCTCACAAGGACAAACGAACAACACTTATCCGGTCACTGCCACCGTGCACTGGACGGTGCGGTGGTCCGGAGCCAGGCAGGGCGGCACGTTGCCGGGCCTGACCACGACGTCGACGGCGTCGTTCGCGGTGGCGGAGTCGCAGGCGCTCAATAACGCGCCGGGGTAGCGCTCCCGCCACTGCAGACAGAGAAATATCCGACTGGCACAACACCCTGATTTCCTACGCGGGAAAGGGTGCGGGGTACCGCAATGCTGGGAGGCGCTGGATGTCGGCACCCACATCTACTCATGAACCAGACCAGGCAGCACCCGCCGGCGCGCGGTCGTGGGTGGGCCGCACACCCGGGGCATCATCGCGTATCGCCAGCGACCCGCGGCGACGGCGGGTGCCGTATCTGGTGCTCGGGGTGCTGCTGGTCGTGGGCTGCACGGCCGGCTCGGTGATCATCGTCCTGCAGGCCGGCGACCGCGAGCCGATGCTGGCGCTCGCGCGACCGGTCACCGTCGGAGACGTCGTGACGCCGCAGGATCTGCGGCAGGTGCCGCTGTCGGCCGATCCGGGCACGGATGTGATCCCGGCAAGCCAAGCGCAGTCGGTGCTGGGGCAGCCCGTCGCGTACTCGCTGCCTGCGGGCACGCTGCTATCGAGGTCGGCGTTGGGTCGCCCGCAGGTGCCGCCACCGGGTCAGGGCGTTGTGGCGTTGGCGGTCGAAGCGGGCCAGGCGCCACCCAACCTCGCGCCGGGAACGACAGTGACGGTCATCGTCACCCCCGGTACGGGAGCGAGTGCGAGCACCAGCTCGGGGGTGTCCGGTGGTCCGTGGCAGGCGAGCGTGGTCAGCGTGGCGCCGCAGGCCAACGATCAGACGACGGTCGTGTCCGTGCAACTGCCCACGGCGAGTGCCGAGGAGGTCGCCGCGATCCCGCCCGGCCAACTGGCCTTGGTCGCTGTTGCCGCCGGAGGTGCGTGATGCTGATCGGGCTCTGCTCGGTGAAGGGCTCGCCGGGAGTCACGACGGCGACGCTCGCGATGGCCGCGCGCTGGCCTGTCGGCGAGGCGCGGGTGGTCGAGGCCGACCCAGCGGGTGGTGATGTCGCTGCGCGTCACCGGCTGTCGGCGACTCCGGGGTTGGTGTCGCTGGCCGCGGCGGCACGGCGTCAGTCCAGTGCCGGACTACTGGCCGAGCACAGCCAGCGGCTGTCCGGCGATCTGCCGCGCGTGGTGCCGGGACCGGTGGCGGCCGAACAGGCGCGGGCCGCGCTGGGCGTGCTGACCAGTCGAGGTGTGGACGCGATTCGGAGTGCAGCTGGTCCTTCGGATGCGGTGGTGTTGGTCGATGTGGGCCGACTGGACCCGTCGTCTCCGGCGTTGCCGTTGGTGCGTGGGGCGGAGGCGCTGTTGGTGATGGCCCGGCCGCGCGCCGACGAACTGTCCCACGTGGCCGCAGTGGTCAACGAGATTCCGACGTGGACCCGAATCCCGGGACTGGTGCTCGTCGGGGACGGCTACAGCCGTGTCGAGGTCGAGCGGGAGCTGGGCGTGCCGGTAATGGGCACGCTGCCGCAGGACTCTGCGGGCGCCGCCGTGTTGCGCGGAGAGGAGCGAGGGAAACCGCCGATGAAGTCGAACCTGGGGCGCGCTGGCAAACGTCTAGCCCGCACCCTGATGGCCCACGTCGAACCCTCCTCGCCGTCCAGCTCCTCACAACCTGCTGCGGAGTTCGCTGCACCGGTGTCGTCGAACGGAAATGGGGTGCCGTGATGACGACCAATTCTCACCAGCAGAGCATCCCGGCGATGTCTTCGTTCCCGTCGGGACAAGAAGTAGGTCCGGAGCCAGGGCAACCCGCAGGTGCCGGCGGGGAGCATCCGGGCGCTGCTGCGTTGCGCACGCGCCTGCGTCGGGCGGTCTCAGAAGGGCTGGCTGAGCGCATCCGCGAGGATGAACAGCACGGCCGCCCCGCGCTGGGCTATCAGGCGCGGCGCGACCTCGCGGACAAGCTTGCCGCCGATGCCGCCGACGCGTACGCCACCGAGGAACTCGCCCATCCGACGGGCGCCGGATTGCCCCCGGACGACGTTGAGCGTCAGGTGATCGGCGAGGTCCTTGACGAGATCTTCGGCCTTGGCGGCTTCGAACCGCTGCTGGCCAACGAGGACATCGAGACGATCAACGTCAACGGCTGTGATCGGGTGTTCGTTCGCTACGCCAACGGGGAGCGCGCCCAGATGCCGCCGGTGGCCGCCTCAGATGACGAGCTGATCGATCTGGTGCGCTCGCTGGCCGCGCGCGCCGGCGTGGAGGAGCGCCGGTTCGACCGCGGTTCCCCGGGCGTCAACGTTCAACTGCGGGACGGCAGCAGGCTGTTCGCCGCCATGGCGGTGACCGGCCGACCGGCGGTGTCGATCCGTCGGCACCGTTTCTCGCGCGTGACGCTGGAACAGCTACGTCAGCTTGGCACGATCGACGTCGGCTTGGAGGCGTTGCTGTCGGCGCTGGTCCGTGCCCGGTTCAACATGCTGATCGTCGGCGGGACCGCTATCGGCAAGACGACGATGCTGCGTGGACTCGCCTCCGCCATCCCTGCTCACGAGCGATTGATCACCATCGAGGACTCCCTCGAGTTGGGTTTGGATCGCGATCCTGCCCATCCCGACAGCGTCGGGCTACAGGCGCGCGAGCCGAATGTCGAGGGAGAAGGGGCGATCAGCCAGGCCGAACTCGTGCGCTGGGCCCTGCGTATGAGCCCGGACCGAGTCATCGTGGGCGAGGTTCGCGGGTCCGAGCTGATCCCGATGGCCAACGCCATGACCCAGGGAAACGATGGCTCGATGGCGACCGTGCACGCCTCGACTTCGCAGGGCGCGTTTCTGAAGCTGGCCACGTACGCAGCCCAGAGCCCGGAACGGTTGTCGTTGGAGGCGACCAACCTGCTGATCGCCAGCGCGGTGCATGTCGTCATCCACCTTGCTGAGGCCCGCGACGACAAGACCCGCGTGGTCAGCTCGATCCGCGAGGTCGTCGGCGCCGAGGACAAGCATGTCGTCAGCAACGAGGTGTTCCGTCCCGACCTCACCGGTCGTGCCGTTCCCGGGGTGCCGCTGCGCACCGAGACCATCGAGCGACTCGTCGAAGTGGGTTTCGACCCGGACATGCTGGAGCGGCCCGAAGGGTGGTGGAACCCATGAGCGTCTCCACCATGGTGGCGGGGGTGCTTGGGACGGGCTTCGGCCTCGGCGTGCTCCTGCTCATCCGCGGTATGCGTGGCCAGGAGACGACCACACCGGTGGCATCTGGCCGATGGGCGCGGTGGGTCAATCGACTGCGCCATCGAAGCTCCGCACGCGGGATCGCGCTGAGCGTCACGTCGGGCGTGCTGGTTGGTGTGTTCACCGGGTGGGTCGTCGGCGGCGTGCTGAGCGCGCTCGCGGTATGGGCGCTGCCACGAGTACTCGGACATGACACCGAGCAGGCGTACCGAGTCGCGCGGACCGAGGCGATTGCCGTGTGGACCGAGATGCTGCGTGACACGCTCTCGGCCGCAGCCGGACTTGAGCAGGCGATCCACGCCACGGTGGACACGGCTCCAGCGTCAATCCGCGGCGACATCTACGAACTCTCCGTGCGCCTCCAACGAGGCGACCGGCTCGCGGATGCGCTGGATGGACTGGCGGACGATCTGAACGATCCTACCGCCGACCTGGTCGTCAGTGCCCTGATCCTGGCGTCTCAGTACCAAACCAGCCAGCTCTCGGATCTACTGGGCGAGCTGGCCACCGAAGCGCGTGAGCAGGTCTCGATGCGGCTGCGCGTGGACGCTGAGCGGGCGCGCACCCGCACCAGCGTACGCATGATCGTCGCGACGACGCTGTTCTTGGCCGGGGGTCTGGTGGTATTCAACCGGGGCCTTCTGCACCCATACGACAGTGCCTTCGGCCAGCTCATGCTGCTAGTGGTCGGTGGGCTGTTCGCTGCGGCGTTCGCCTGGCTGGCCAAGATCGCGCGGATCGGCGAGCCGGAGCGGTTCCTGACATCTGTCGCTGGCGCAGGGCCGCGTGGAGGACAGGAGATCCAGCTGTGATCACGACCGCGGTGGTGCTGGGAGCCGGTATCGGCCTTGGGCTGTGGGCGCTGCTGATCTGGCTGCTTCCGCCGCGCCCCTCGCTGGCGAGCGCCTTGGCCGCGGTACGGACAGCCCCACAATCGAGGCCCACGATCACGACGGTCGACTCCGGCGGACCGGCGGCGCGATGGGGCCGCCCAGCCGTGCGACCATTACGGACGCTGGGGCTTCCGACCGAGCGGCAGATGCGCGACCTGCGCATCGTCGGAAGATCCTCAGACACGCTGCTGGCGGAGAAGGCCGTGCTGGCCGTTGTCGGCTTGCTGCTGCCCGGACTATCGCAGGCCGGCCTGCTCGCGGCAGGAGTGGTACTGCCATGGCAGGCCCCGGTCGTCGTCGGCATCGCCTGCGCCATCGGCGGCTTCTTCCTCCCGGATCTGGATGTGCGCCAGCAGGCCGCCCGCAAACGCGCCACCTTCCGGCACGCCTTGGGCGCCTATCTGAACCTGGCGCGTGTCTCGCTCGCCGGCGGAGTCGGCGTCGACGGCGCACTCAACGACGCCGCCTCCCTCGGCCAGGGATGGGCTTTCGCCCACCTGCGGCACGCATTGACCACGGCACGGCTGACCCGCACTACTCCGTGGGACACCCTGCGCCAACTCGGTGCGGAGCTGGACATCAGCGAACTGGTCGAGCTGTCCTCATCGATGGCGCTGGCCGGGACCGAGGGCGCCAAGGTCCGCACCTCGTTGGCGCACAAAGCCGCGGCGATGCGGACCCGCGAGCTGACCGCAGCCGAAGGCGAGGCACGGGCCGCGACCGAACGCATGGCCCTTCCAGTGATCTGCCTGGCTGCGGGCTTCCTCGTCTTCATCGGCTACCCGGCCATCAGCATCGCACTCACCTCCTTATAGAGAAGGGATCGGATCAATGCTGACGTACCTCACCGTCATCGTCGCCACAGTCCGCGCCCGCATCAGCCAGATCCGCGCGGATGAGGGTGGCTACTCCACGGAGTTCGTTCTGATCACCGCGCTGGTGGTGGCTGCGGCGCTCACGGTGCTGGGCATCATCACGGCGGCGATCACCCAAAAGGCCAACGAGATCGGGGGCAAGATGTGACCGCGTCGGCGGTATTTCCCCGAGGTGGGCGGCGGCGCTGGTCGCGACGTCTCTGGCGCGATCAGCACGGCATGGTCACCACCGAGTTCGTGCTCGCCGTGCCAGCCTTGCTGTTGCTGCTGCTGGTCATTACCCAGGTCGCGATTTGGACCCATGCCATCCACGTCGCGCAGGCCGCCGCTTCTCAGGCGCTCGCCGTCGCACGGGTGCAAGATGCCAGCGCCGCGGATGGTCAGGCGCGAGCAGGCGCGGTCTTGGCCCAGCTCGGGGGCGGCTCGTTGCGCGACCCGCATGCCGTGGTCACTCGCGGTCCCACACGGTCCACTGTGGAGGTTACGGGTCATGCGGCGCGAGTGGTGCCGTTTCTGGAGCTGTCGGTTCACGCTCGAGCAGTCGGGCCGCGCGAGCGGTTCGTACCCCCGGAGGCAAGCGGGTGAGCACGCTGCTGCGGCGTTTGCGCCAGGATGAGCACGGTTCAGCGGCGACCGAGCTGGTACTGCTGACACCGTTGCTGATCATGTTGCTGCTGTTTGTGGTCTTCTGCGGCAGATTGGCCGATGCTCGCCTGCGCGTTGATGACGCGGCCCACCAGGCCGCTCGGGCGGCGAGTCTGGCGCGCAGCGGCCACCAGGCTGTCACCGATGCCCGGGGAACCGCCCAGGCAGCGTTGAGCCGGGCAGGCGTCACCTGCCGCAGCTTGAGCGTTGACGCCCAGGTCTCCGGCCTACAGCCCGGCAGCACCGTGATCGTCACCGTGAGCTGCGATATCGGATTGTCCGACGTGGCGCTTCTCGGGGTGCCGGGATCGATGACCGCCGACGCCTCGGCTTCCTCCGTGGTGGATCGGTGGCGCGGCGTCGTCGAGGGAGGTGCTGGCTCATGAAGGATATGAGGCGCTCGCTGGCCGCGGACGAGCGAGGCCAGGTGACGGCGTTCGTCGTGATCATCACAGCCGCCTGCCTGTTGGCGGCCGGTCTGGTCCTCGACGGGGGCCTGGCGCTGTCGGCCAAGTCACGGGCCATCGGCCAAGCGCAGGAAGCTGCCCGCGCCGGTGCCCAAGAGCTGGATCTTGCCGCCTATCGCCGTGGCACGGTTCGGCTGAACCCTGCTGCCGCGCGCGCCGCTGCCCAGCGCTATCTGCACTCCGTTGGTGCCAGCGGCACCGTCACCGCCGACGTCAATCTCGTTCGGGTGCGGGTCGATGCGCGTCAACGCACCCAGCTGCTCGGGCTGGTCGGCATCGCCGAGGTGACCGTCTCCGGTCGCGGGCAAGCTCATCCCGACCTCGGCGCGCTGGGAGGCAACGGATGACAAACCTCGGACGCCTCACGGTGGGACTTACCCGGCTGGTCGCGGCGCTGGCGGCCGTGCTCGCGCTCGCCGCGCTGCTGGTGGGCGTGCCCTGGGGCCTGGTTACCTTCATTGGCTGGCCGCTCCCCGACCACATTCCGACTCGCGACGAGATCGAGGCGACGCTGCTCAACCCGCTGTCGGTCACGCTGCTGCTAAAGATCCTGGCTTGCATCGCGTGGCCCACCTGGCTGGTCTTCACCGTCGACGTCGCCCGGTGCGTTCCCGATGCGCTGCGCGGCGTGCGGCCCCCGGCGATCGGCCCGGTGCACGCGGTTGCCGGAGTGCTTGTGGCCTCCGCCGTGCTCGGTCTGCTGCCGCCACACTTCCCCGCGGCAAGCGCAACCCCGCCGCCCGAGCCCACCCTGGTCGCGCCGCAGACCGCTCAGAGTGCATCACCAAACCCGGATGGTCACCACAGCACACCGCGCGCCATCACATCTCGCCAGGACAACACCGTGGTGGTGCGGCCTCCGCACCAGGGCGTGTACGACAGCCTCTGGCGCATCGCCGCGCGCGCTCTCGACGACGGCCGCCGCTGGATCGAGATCTTCCGTCTCAACCGGGGACGTCCTCAACCCGATGGGGGTGCCTTAACCGACCCGCACCTGATCCGTCCGGGCTGGGTGCTGCGCCTGCCCAAGGACTCGACCGCGCGGCCGGACTCCCCACCGCGTCTTGAATCAGCGTTGCCGCACCGCGCTCCCTCATCGCAGTCCGTTCAACCCGCCCCGGAAGTGACGCAGGATCAGGACCACGCGCCCGCGCCGTCCGCCGTCACGACGACCTCGGGCTCCGCGCTCACCCTGTGGAGTGGTGGCCTGGTCGCGGCGACCTTGGCCAGCGCCGTCGCGCTCGCGATGGTCATCCGCCGCCGCAAGCGCATGCGCGCCTATCAACCCGGCAGCGGTGACCGCACACCGCCGCCCCCGCCCACGCCCGCCGTCCACGCGCTGCGCTTGGCCTACGACGCGGACCACCTCGATGACACCGAACCGGGCGCTCCGATGCCTGTCGAGATCGACCTCGACGGCGGCACCGTCGACATCGGCGTTCACGACGAGCGTGTCCGTGCCATCGATGTCGCGGCTGTGAACGGACTCGGGCTGACCGGACCCGGAGCCGAGGCCGCAGCACGCGCGTTGGTGGTGCACGTGCTGGCCAGCACCCGAGCCACCGTCGTTGTTCCGGCCGCCGACGCACGTGCGCTGGTGGGCGAGGACCTGCCCGCGACCGGGCGACTCCACGTCACCGAGGATCTGCCCAGCGCAGCCGCAGCCCTGGCACAACATGTCCCGCCCGATGCACCAGCGCAGGATTCAACCGAGCTGCATGCCGTGCTGGTCGCGCGCATCGAACGCCCGGAGCAGCGGTTGCAGTCGATCCTCGATGCCGGCATCGGCGGTGGGATCGGCGCCATCCTGCTCGGCCATTGGCCCGCTGGAGCCACCGTACGGGTGCATGCTGATGGCATCGTGGCCGCGGCCAGCCCCGCGGTCGACGACCTGCGGGACACGCGCCTGTTCCACATGGACGCCGCCGACACCCGCGATCTGGTGGCACTGCTCGCCGACACGCCCGCGCCGCGGGCACCGGCGTCGAGTTCCACCGAGCCCGGTGACGACGAACTTGGTACCGACGCTGGCGGCCCCGGTAACACGACTCACCCCGAAGCTATCCAGCCGAGCAGCGACAGCCCCGAGGCCGATTCGGTCGACACCGAGGATCCATCCCACCGTCTTCCCGCCGATCCGGCAGACGACGGAACCCATCGCGCGCCTACACCTGATGTGGCAATGCTGGTCGACACGATCGAGCGGATCCGCCAACCCCGCAACCACCCGTGGGCGCTGTCGATCTTCGGTCCCGTGACCCTGACCTGGTATAGCCCTAACGACGAGGGCCACGACGTCACGTCCGCACTGGCACCTAAGCACAAGGCCTTGCTGGTGTTCCTTGCGCTGCACCCCTCCGGCACGACCAGGGACGCTGTCCGTGAAGCGCTCTGGCCCGACGCGCGAGGACGCCGACCGTTCAATGCCTTCTACGCGTCGCTGTCGCAGATGCGCAAGGCGTTCGCCACAGCGACCGACGACCAGGCGGCTGATCCCATCTCCCAGCACGACGAGCACGTCGCGCTCGACCCGGACATTATCGAGGTCGACTACTGGCAACTCCACGAGGCCGAACACGAGCGGCGCACCGCGGCCACCGACGAAGATCGCCTAGCGGCCTGGTCTCGGATCGCCGCGGTCTACCGTGGCGAGATCGCCGACGGCATGTCCGCGCTCTGGCTCGAAGGCCCGCGCGAGGCCGCTCACCGCTGCGTCGTGGATGCCTTGGCTGGCATGGCCGCCCACTATCGCGGCCGGGATCCGCATCGTCAGCTACAGCTCCTCGAACACGCCAGGCTGCTCAACCCGGAGAACGAGGACATCTACCGGGACATCATGCGAGTGCAGGCCGAACTCGGGTTCACCGACGCCATCGCGCGTACCGTCCAATTGCTGACTACGAGCCTCGCCGAGATCGGCGAGCGTCCCGATCCCAGCACGCTGACGCTGGCCAGAGCCCTGCAGGAACGCCAGCACCGAATGGCCGGCTAACAGCTGGCGACCCACCTGCCTCCGGGCAACCGAGAGGGTCAAACCTCCTCATCATGGCGCAGGTCGTGTTCCCGCGTGACGCGTCGCCGTCGAATCCGCTCGATCAACTCCTGATGGCTAGCAATCCATTCCGCAGGGCGCTGCGCCCGCTCCTCCAAGAACTCCCGTAAGACCGGCGTCACCTCGTACCAGACCGCTTTCGGCACAGCGGAATTGTCTTCATGCCGCAGGACCAACTCGTCCCGCTCCATGCGGGTCAACGTCTGGGACAGACTCTGTTTCGTCAGTGGACTCGTCTTGCCTGACCATCGGTGCTGCGTGCTGCTGTCACGGATTTCCTTCCACAGGTCCAGAAAACGCTGGGAGCCGCCCCACAGCGCCACGACGATCTCCGGCACCCATTCACCCTGCTGCCAATTCACGGCATCGAACCAGCACAGCACCTCGTCGGCGCTCATCGCCATGCCTGATGCCCTCCCCGTATGCTCCCCAATAGTCGTGTAAGGCGAGGCGACTTCGTGTCCACTCGCGCAGCAGTCAGTGTGACCCCGGACCCTCCATCGTCGTTCCTATGCCGACGGAGAGCCGGTTGAGACGCGCAATGCACACCTGGCGAGTGTCCAAGTCCACCTGATCAGGGCAATAGCGGATCGATCAAAGGTGACTGCGAGTGATCAGCTTACTGATCGTCTCGCTCATGTTCGTACTCATCTGCCTGCTCACTTACCGGTTAATCAGGAAGCCTCCGAGTCGGGCGTTGTCGCAGGCCAACGCTTCGCTGCCCCTTCTCAAAGTCCCCAAGCCTCGGTACCGCGCGGGAACCGGGTGACGACTGGGAGGGAGAAGGGTGGAGAAGTGGAGCGATGGGACGAGTTCGGGAGCTGGGTGGGAATTATTACGACAAGAAAATCGCTTGTCATAACCTCGTTCCAACGGTGGATTCATTAGCATTCTTCGTCGACGGTTCGATTCGATAACGAGCATGATCTAGACAATTCTTCCGCATCGCCGTTTCCGCTGGTCAACACCCGATCGAATGGCTCAAGGTCAGCGCCGAAAAATCGGCTCGAAAATTTGCCGAGAGCTGTTGTTTCGCCTCCGGCGCCGGCGTTACGGTAGAAGCATCGGAACACAGAGAAACCACCTCGAATAGTTCCGACACGAAAGAACATAGTGCGGGTAGGGATTGGCACCCCGTTATTCCCGCAGCCGTAAGCCTCGAAAGGGATTCTCATGACGTCTGTGTGTGTTGAAGCGTGGGCGCACGGCGACGGCTGGCTGTCCGCAGACACGCAAGAGTGGATCAACGACCGCGGCGAGTTCGCCGACGATCTCACCGACGACTTGCGCGAGTGGATGGACGCGAACGGCCACGACCAGCCCCACGATGACGTGATCGTCGCCTGGATCACTGATCGAACGGGCGAGCCTCCCGTCGGACTCCACGGCGACGGGGAACTCTGGCACCACAACTTGGTCAACTTCTCCGACCATCTCATTGATGATCTCGGCTTCGTGGTCCTGTCGGCGCCAGAGCTCGGCGACCTGGCGATCATCGTGAGTGATCACCTCGGCCTGTACGTCGCGCCGACGGTCTATCGCTCCACCGTGGACGCGTTAGAAGACTGGGCCGACTACTCCAACGCCACGGGCGAATGCGTCAACGGCCACCGGTGGTTCACCTACGACACCGTGCACCTGCACGCGTGGGACGGCTCGGATTTGACCAGGTATCGCGTGCCTGATCTGGTGCGTGTGCCGTTCGACGACCGTGACCGCGCCTATGTGTCCTGCCCGGCCTGCGGCAAGGCCCTGCGGTTCACCTGCCCGTCCTGACCCCTCCGCGGCGCCCGGCCGCGCCCCTCCCGCGTGCTGCGGCCGGGCGCGCGTCCCCTCCACTCGTTCATCCCGCTCTTGCCTCATGGAGGTGTGCTGTGTTCGTGCTGTCCGTCAACGGCGAGATGATCTCCACCGACTTTGATGACGACTCCTCGGTCATCACCTTCGAGAACGGCGACGACACCGAATGGCGGTGCGCCGCCTGCGGCGAGTCCCTGACCGAGGACACCGGCGGCTACGCCGACGAATCCGACTCGCTGGTCTGCGACGCCTACGACCCGTACGACGATCCCACGATTGACGACATCGAGAGTGCGCCGGACTTCCGCGAGGGTCCGCACCACCCGCAACGAGTGCCGCTGTCGTGGGCCAACTCCGCCGCGATCCACACCGACCCCGACGAGGACTCGATCACGGTCACGATGTCCGTCGGTGATCCGCGCGGCGCGTTCGCCTTCACCCTGCGCCGCGTTCCCGACCACGCCGTCACGAACGCCGGTCGGCTGATCATGCACACCCCGTACCCGGGTGAGGCGCTGCCGCATGCCGACCTGACCGAGGCCCACACCGGCACCTATTGGGTCGGCTGAACCCGAGCAGAAGGGGCGCCCGGCCCCGGGCGCCCCTTCGAACTCCCGTTTACACACCGCTTTCCCAGGGAGGAGGTATCCACCATGACGACCACCACCGCAACCACCGCAACCACCGCGACCACGGCGCCGACGTTGGAGTGCCACACCGACCGCGCGACACTTGTAAACGCCTTGACCACGGTCGGCGTGGGCTTGCCGCGTCGCCCGGCCGTGCCGACGTTGGGTGGCGTGCTGCTGGACGGGCGAGACGGTGACCTGACGCTGACCGCAACCGACTTGGACACCGTCGCGTCCGTGCGGGTGTCCGGCGCTGTACGCACTCCCGGCCGGGTGCTGATCGACCATCGCGAAGCAACGAACTTGCTTGCCGCGCTCGCGAAGGGTGCGCGCAAGCGCGACGCCGACCAGATGCCGGTCGCCGTGCGCGCCACCGATGACGGCATGGCAGTGCTCGAGGTCGACGGCTACAGCATGCCCGTCACCGCCTATCCGGCCAAGGACTTCCCGGCGCTGCCGTATGTCCCGCCAACCGTCACTGAGGTTGACCGCGAACAACTCAGCCGCGACGCGCGCCGTGTGCTTGTCGCCACGGGTGACGACGGCACGGTTCCGATGGTCACGGGCGTGCACATGCAGGTCACTCCCGGCGCGCTCACACTTGCGGGCACCGACCGCTACCGGCCGGCCGTTGCACAGTTGGCGGCAACCACGGCGACCGAGGAACGCTCGACGCTGTTTCCGGTCGCGTGCTCTCGGCCGCGCTCAAGCATGCGAAGGGCGACCGGGTGCGGCTGGGGTTCGGTCACGACGCGGCCGGCGACTGGGTGTCGCTGACCTGCGGCGACATGACCGTGATCACACGCCCAGTGGAAGCGACGTTTCCCGACCACGAACGGCTGGTTCCGAAGGTGGCCGTCGCCGCTCGGGCCGACCGGGACACGCTCGCGCAGGCCACGGCGCGCTCCGCTGCGGCAGTGGAGGCCAAGAAACACGCCGTCCCGCACCGCGACGGATCGGGCACGCCGCTACAGGTGACGATGAGCATCGATCCCGCGGGCTCGGTGTCCATTGCGCCCGTGCTAGGCGAACACGCCGACGCGGTGTCCGCGCCCGCCCACGCCGCCGAGGTTCGCGGCGCCGCCGAACCCATGAACGTGCTGTTCAACGCGGCGTACCTGCGCGACGCGCTGAACACTATCGCTGGCGAGACGGTGACCATTCAACTGGCCACTCCCACCCGCGCCGTGGTGTTCACCGGGGCCAACGAAGACGCCTACCGGCACCTGCTGATGCTCGTCCGCTCCCCGCAGCCCTGATCTGTAGTGGTCCCGGGAGCGGACAACGCCCCTGCCGGGACCACCGATCAAGGGAGTCGCACGACCTCTTACCCCTGTCCGCTGTGGTCACCGTTCCGCCCCAGCGGTGACCACACCCGCCACTGTCCTGAACGGAGTGAAGAACCTTGTCGGGATTCGTCCTGCTGATCACTGACCTGCCGTCCCTGCATCACGAGATCGCGCAACACCTACGTGGAGTGCGTCTGGCCACGCGTACACCAGACCAGCTCAACCGGGATGACTGGGACCGAGCCGCGCTGGTGTTCGTCGACGCGCAGGCCGCGCCACTGCTACGCTCGCGACCCCATCCGCTGCCGCGCCGCGACGGCATCACCCTCCTGGCCGACCCCGAGGACGCGGATGAGCCGGACCTATACCGGCACGCAATCGCCCTTGGCGCGGCGCACCTGGTCACCGTCCCGGACGGCACGGGCGTACTGCGACAGCAAATACTCACGCTCGCGGTGAACCCGCCGCTGGTGGTCGCAGTGCTCGACCCCGAACCGTCGGGCGAGCTGGGCACACACATCGTGGGCGGACTCGCCGCGGCCGGAACGGCCACCGGCCAAGACGTCGCCGTGATCGACGCGCGCCCTCACGATCCCGGCCTGCGCCAAACTCTTCAACGCGGCGGATCTCCGGACCGCCTGGGGCACGTGCGCGAACTCGCGGCCGGGGACGGAGGACCGCCCTCGTACGAAGCGGTGCGGCAGGCAAGGACCGCGCTCGCCGAGCGACACGCGGTGACGCTGGTGCACCTGGACCCACACCAGCCCGACACCACCGCCCTGCTGCGCGGCACCGACCTGGTCATCTTCCCTGTGAGCACAGGGTTGGTGAGCGCACCGACCACCAGGACGGTGTTCGCAGCCGCTCGCAGCGCCACGCCACACGTCCACGTACACGTCGTCGGACACGACCTCGACGCCGAGGTGATCGACGCGGTCGCCGACGGCATCGGAGCCGGCTACCCAAGCATCACCGGAGCCGCCGTGCCCGCCGAGCACGCGGACGCCCAGTTCACCGGCGCCCACCATCACCGACCGCTGTGGGACGTGGTCACCCAATACCGGCCGCGCACCGCGCAGACAACGACACCGAGCTGACAGCACCGGAACAACAACCGCACAGCGAGCGGCAACGGGACCGCGCGCCAGATCAGTGAGCTACCCTGGCCATGCCGCCCTTCGGGGTGGCAGCCCTTTCAAGGGCTTACGGCAGGCTGGCGGACCGTGCCAACACCCCTTCCGGGGGGTGGGTCCGCCGGCCCTTTCACTGTCTGGCCTCCCCCGCCGCACGGCTTCCGGTGCCCTCGCGTGTCTCCCCAGGAGGTCACTGATGAAAACCGATTGCGAACGCCCATATCGGAACATGATCACCAGCGCCGGAGCAGCGCGCCACATGCACCTGGAAGCCCCGGCATGGCACGTCCGCCAGCTGGCTACCGAACTGGCCAACGCCGTGTTCGATCTTGACGCCCGCATGCGCGCCGGCCTGACCCCACCCCGCGCCTGGACGCCCACCGCGCCCTACGGCGACCAGCGCAAGACGCCCAGGTCAGAAAGCAGCGACAACGCAGACGGCAAATGACCGCTCGGCGGGCACACCAGCCCACCACCGTGCCGCCTCTCTCGCATACCAAGAGGAGGGCCGAACCATGAGCCGATCCATCAAACGCAGGCAGCGCGACCCCGGCCAGCACGCCGCCGCTATCGCCGGAGCCGTCGACACGGCGTGGAACAAATCCAACCACTCCGGCCGTCGCGACGTGGCCCTATCCGTCGTGGCAGCGCTGTCCCTGGTGTCGCAGCGCGACTCACACGGCCCGGACCTGGCCGAGCAACTTCAAGCGCAAACCGCGCACGACTTCACCGGTACCGTGCAATCGATCTACACCGCGCTGGTCAACGCACGCCCAGACCTGACCCACCTCGTCTATCCACTCATGGCGTGGGTCTTCGACGAACCGGATCGAACTCTGCAAAACGCCGCCAAACGCACCGCCGACGCCGCGCTCGGTGAAGGCCAACTCGAGCTGACCGGTACCCACGATCGCTACGACACCGACCTGCTAGGCGTCCTTCTCACTCTGCTCAAAACTCACACCGCGGGTCGAGCGAACGCACAGATCTACACCCCCACACCGGTGGCTGACCTGATGGCCCAGATGACGCCACCCGAGGAAAACACCGCTGTCTACGACCCCGCAGTCGGCACCGGCGGGCTGTTCCGCGCGGCGGCCCAGGCCATGCGCACACAGCACCGCGACCCCGCGACCGTGTCCTGGTACGGCGCCGACATCGACGACCTCGCCATCGCGTCGTGCGCCGTCAACAGCCTGCTGTGGGGCCTGGGTCCGCGCATCCTCTTGTGCGTGGCCAACACGCTCGCCGAAGGAGACTGGGCAACCCGGGCCGAAGCCCAGCGAGCCGAGGTTCTGCAGCTCACCAAGACCATCCGCCGCGACAAGCTGATGATCAACGCCATACGCACCGCCCAGAAACTCACCGAGGCGGCCGCTGATGACGACAGCACACAACGACCAGACTAATCGGCTTCCGAACTGGAGGTGCTTATTCAGCGCCCTAGGTTGAGCGACGACCAAGCACGTGGTCGGCGGCTAGTCGAAGGCGTGGATGATCGCTTTCATGATTGCGCGAATGCCCGTCCAGTCCATTCCATCAGGACCCTTCGAACGGGCATCCTGCACCTTCCTGCGAAACGTTTCCTGAACTCGCTTTTTGTCCGGATCAAGCAGTGAGCCGTGGTATCGGCGCACCTTCGGTTTGAAGCTTCTCCACTGAACGGGTGCAAGGCTTCCATCGAGGGTGAGGACGTCAACTCCGAGGTACATCTCCAGCGAGCCAGCTCTGCCGTTGACATTCGCGTTCACGGTCTCGGCCGAGTACGGTCCCAAGGTTGGGTAGTCTTCCAGCAGCTCGAGGTCCGGATAGTGGAGGACTCTGCACGTCGCTGGTAGAACACGGCTGGACTTCAATTCCCCAAGACCTTCGTAGGCTGCCGCGTCGTTGTCCGCGAGGGCGACGAACCTGTTAGCGACGCCCGCAGCGACGAACGCCCTGACGGTGTTGCGCAGGGCCCCGACCCCACCCTCGGGCCGGTTCTGGCTACCGAAGTCGAGGAAGTTGACCATGCCCACGAGATGGGGATGGGTCACTTCTAGTGCCAGCGACAGCAGTTCGGAGTCAGTTGTCCCCTCTGTGAGAACGATGAGCGGGGCGTCGGCTGCAAGTTTCGCCCGCTGGTCGGTGCGGCCCCGCTCGGCTATAGGTTCCGTCGGATCCAGTTCGACGCAACACCCAGTGAGCTCGGACAGGTCGAGAAAGATCTCGGTGCTGTTCGGCACCATGTCGAGGATAACCCGAAGCATGGCCCTAGCGTCCAAGTCAAGGTAAACGTCTGAAGGCTCCTGAATCTCGAGATATGCGAACCATGACGGGCGGTCGAAGTCATCTTTTGGGACGTCAAGAATCTCTCGATACGTATCGAGGAGGTCGTCCGAGTTGCGCGGCCCTGGATCGTCCGGGCCAACTTTCTGCCGCCACTCACCAACGGCGGCATCGATCTGTCTTCGTGCATGAGTCGCCGTGAAGCCTTGTAGTTGCAGGCGATCGCGTGTTAGGGCAGCCGTTGACCGGTAACCGTACTCCTCGCCGTCGTGGTGCCGGTCGGCCTCGGTGAACAGCGCGGCGAGGACAGAGTCGTACGAATCCCTGCTCCAGAACATCTGAGCCCGGCCGATGTGAAGGCGTGAGTGATGCCCCATATCACCAGGATCCCACCCGTGTCGACCTTCCGCCGCACCAGAACAGAAGTTGGCGAATTCCATCGGCTGAGCATGCCGTCTTTGTCGCGGTGAGAGCTGGCTGCCACAAGGCAGTGGACGCTGCGGCGTAGTGTGCCTAGTCGCTGCCGTGGGCTGCAGTTTGAGGGCTACTTGCGGCGAGACGGGCTATCAGGTGCTCATGTCCGCGCCGGCGCCGCAAGTATGTCCTCACGGACAAGGGCCGTCAGCAGCTCGGTGGCATGATTCGCGCCGCCCAAAAGGATGCCCGCTTCCGCAAGCTCAACTTCGGCAAGGCAACGGCGTTTCGTCTCACTCGGATCGGAGCGACGCCATGATGACCGGAAGCGTGCTCGCGCTGCTCGGCCTCGCGGTCCTGGCCACGGTGGTCTACGCGCTCGGCGTCCGCGCAATTGCGCTGCTCTACCCCCGCGATGACCCTAGGCGCGAGGAGATCATCGCCGAGCGGTACGCGGTGCCACGCAAGGAGCGTCTGTTCTGGATCTTCGAGCAGTTCGAGACTGCCTGGATCGACGGACGTGACGCCCGGGCCGAGGCTCGATCGAGGGCACGTAAGGAGGCCAAGGCTTCCGCGCCGGACGAGGAGTCGCAGCGCGACAAGCCGGTCACTGGTCACGGCGAAGAGGCGCTGCTCCCGACGCCTGATGCCGATGGATCGGAAGACCTGGAGAATGAGGTCCGCCCGCTTTCGCACTCACGCACGTACGAGGACATCGTGCAATCCAGGGAGCGACTGGGACGTCCTCACGACGTAAGTCAGACCGACGCGCTATTCCGAACGACCACCGCCAAGAACTCCGCCGAGGAGAAGAAACGACAGCGCTTCCTGGCCCACGCCGCTCAGATCCTGGTCGGCGACAAGGTCGATGTTTCCGACAATGTCGGCCGAGCAACGATCGTCGGGCACGTGCAGTCCGGCAAGACGCTTGGGTATGTGAGGGCACGACGCGATTCTGGCAACGGTTCGGCGAAGCCCGACGCCGAACCGAGCTGATTCACTTCAGTCGCGACTCGGTCAAGGCCATGTAACCACCGTGCGGTCAAGTGCACCACCGCAGCCTGACGTAGAAGGTTCTGGTGGTGGCGGACAGTGTGTCGTCGTCTTATTCACGCGAGCTCGAAACTCGCCGAAGTACTGCTTCGCGTGCCTCTTGAACGATTCTTGGTCATCCCACGAAGTAGCGCTACCTCATGCGAGCGGCCCGCTTCCAGCAACATCCGCGCGGCGAAGACCGCGATCACGGCGGATCCGGGCTGATCGAAAGTGTCCGTCACCGCCTGCACATTGGAGCGGTCACCACCGTAGGCCAGCAGCGCGCGTGCAGCGTGGGCTCCCCGTAGTCCCAAGGTCGGAACCCCCAAGCTCCTCGCCCAATTGGTAGTACGCCTCTGCGGCCTCAACAACCTTGTGAGCGGAGTTGACGTCGGGTAGAAGATCATCGGCAGTGAGGACGATGCTTGGCCGCAACAGGTCGTTTCGGCGTAGCGGAGCGCCCTTCTTCGTGCCGTGCGGGACCGATCGTCGCGCTCGCCTTCGCTCACGTCAATCCACGCGGTCCCCGGCTGCTAGAGCTGCGGCGCGTTCTTCCAGTGTTTCGTCACCATGCTTCCTGCCGGCGTACCGCATAGCAGATTCTCCCAATTCGCCGAAGCCATCCGAGCTGACCATCGGAACCGTCCCGTAACTGACAGCCAGTCGGCCAAACCGTGGGTGGTGAGGACCGCGAACTGGAGCAGTACGCTGAGTGCGTTCGTGGCGTGGTGCGAGTGGATGGCTATCCTGCCGGTCGGAGTCAGCGTTACAATTCCCGCGTAGGCAGGCGGCTTTTGCGCCTTGTCCTGGTGTGCAAAGCCGTGGCGGACCTTCACCATGGCGTCCAGGAACGAGGAAGCATCAATTCCTTTATAGCTCGTGGTTCCGACTCGCCATGCGCTCCCCGTTCCAAGCTCCGTGGGGGCAACGCCCACGCTCAAATCCCAATCCGGTGTGGGGTCGTAACGGAAGAAGGTCCAGTAAAGCTTGCGCAGGTTGTAGGGGCTCGGGGTCTGAACCATTCCTCTCCTGCCGTCGATTTCGTACCACGGCGACGGTGGCGTGGCTTGCGGATCGAGCGGCTGAGCGGTGAGAGCGAGATCCTCATTGAACGCCTCCAGCGCTCCAACCGCGGCTACAACGACGGCCCGGTTGAGCGAGGAGTGCGGCCTGCCCGGTTGTCCTCCACCAGGCTTGCCCTGGGCCCGACGTGCGGTAGTGGTCTGCTGTAGTCGTTGCTGGATCACTTCATTGATCCGCTGCGCATCGCCCAGATAATCGATCATGCGGTCGAGTGGGCTCTGGAGGGGGTGCAAGGCCATGTCGTACCTCTCCACGATGTTGGGCCTGCACACTTCGCCAGGCGGGCGGTCAGCAGCCTAGCTGCAGAGGCCGCTGAAATCCGGAGACTGACTCGGCGCGCGTGGCATAGTCTCCTGTGATGACTCCAGCTGGACGCGACTACTCGTGGCTACCTGAGCATCAGTTCCATGCCGCGTACACCCTTGCCCACGTTGACGCGCTCATCGCGCGCGCTGGCGAAGTACTCCACGACTACCTGGAGCCAGGACCGTTCACGCTGGAGAACATTGTTGACGGCCAGGTTGCCAACGTGCAGGTGAAAGCTGTCGCGCCGCTGCCAGCTGCCGCTGCTCGGTACGCAGCGGACGCGATGACCCAATTGCGGTCCGCAATTGAGCACACGATCTTCGCTGAGATCGAGTACCTACTCGGCCGGGCACTCGCCGAGGGCGAGGCACGAGCAATCGAGATGCCTGCGGTGGTCAGCGAGAAGAAGTTCGTCGAGTGGCTGAACCATCGGCGTCGCCGCGATATCCCACCTTTGCGGGACGGTGAGCCGCTGGTGCGCCGCCTACGTCTACTTCAGCCTTATCAGCGGACGGATGTTGACAATCATCCGATGCGTGTGCTGGCCGAGCACACCAATCTGGCGAAGCACCGAACCCCGGTCGTGGCGGCAGTACGTCTCGGACAGGTCAAACTCGACGCGCCAGACCCGGCGGTGACAATTATGGGGGGCGGGCCGGTACGAGTTGGGCACATTATCGCGACCGTGCCAATCGGCAAGCAGGTGCCTGCGACGATCTGGCCTGAAGTGTCGATTCAGCGGCCCCATACCGAAACCTGGCATATTGTGATGAAGGAGTTGGGGGCTCTGGAAGAGTGGGCTCGCACGACGGCGATCCCGTATCTGGTCGCCGGGACTCGGGACGTTAGCCCGCTGCCGCCCGGTCTGGATATCACAGTCGGACACGACAATGTTCGCGCGGCGTTGTCTGCGGCTTCTGGGAAGTCGGCTTTGAAGCGGTCGGAGTGGCGAATTCAGGCCGCGGCCGCCCGCCAGGGCCTCACGGAGACTCTTGCGTTACATCCTGAACGGGTTGAAGCGCCCCGGCGTGTCGGGAGGGTTAGTGTGTTGGGGCTGTTTCGGGATTTAACGTCGCGTGGCGTTGATGGTAGGCCTCCTCTGTTTCTGCGGGGGTGAGGTCGTCGCAGGCGCCGTGAAGGCGCCGGTGGTTGTACCAGTCCACGTATTCCAATGTGGCCAGTTCGACCTGGCTGAGTCCGCGCCAGGGGCCGTGGTTGTCGATGAGTTCGGTCTTGTATAGCCCGATGGTGGTTTCGGCGAGCGCGTTGTCGAGGGCGTCGCCGACGCTGCCGACCGAGGGCCGTGCCCCGGCGTCGGCGAGGCGGTTGGTGAACGCGATCGACGTATATTGACTACCCGCGTCGCTGTGCAGGATCAGCCCATCCCCTAACTGGCCGTGGCATTCCCGGTGCCACAGCGCCATTTCCAGGGCATCCAGCACCAGGCTGGTGCGCATGCGGGTCGAGGCCTGCCAGCCGATGATCTTGCGGGAGAACACATCAACCACGAAGGCGACATACACCGTGCCGCCGTGGGTGGCCACGTAGGTGAAGTCCGCGACCCAACGAGTGTTGGGTGCCGCGGCGGTGAAGTCACGCCGCAGCAGGTCTGCGGCCCGCTGCGCACTCTGATCAGACACGGTGGTGCGCGGTGTGCGGCGCCCGCGCCGGGCGCCTTCGAGCCCGAGGTCATGCATGAGCCGCTCAACCGTGCACCGGGCCACCGTGATTCCCTCGCGGTTGAGCATCAGCCAGACCTTGCGCGCACCGTAGACGCCGTAGTTCTGCGCATGCACTCGTGTGATCTCGGGAATGAGCTGTTCATCGGTCTGCTGGCGCCTGCTCGGGCCCCGCTTGCGGGCCTCGTAGTAGGTCGATGGGGCGATCGGAATCCCATGCTCGGACAACACGCGACAGATCGGCTCGACACCCCACCGCAGCTGCGACTCGAGTCCCACCGCGTCCTTGTGGGTCTCGATGAACCTCACCAGCGTGTCGAGGGCCGGTCGAGCTCGGCCGCGAAAAAAGCCGACGCCGACCGCAGAATCTCGTTAGCCCGCTTCAGCTCGCGGTTCTCGGCCCGCAGCCGCTTGAGCTCGGCCGATTCCTCACTCGTCGTCCCCGGACGCTGCCCAGCGTCGATCTCGGCCTGACGACACCACTTACGCAGCGTCTCGGTGCTACCGATGCCCAGCTTCGTCGCGACCGCGCCCATCGCGGCCCACTCGGTGTCATAGTTCCCGCGCGATTCGGCCACCAGCCGCACCGCGCGCTCACGCAACTCCTGCGGATAGCTCGACCGACGTGCCATGACTCCATCCTCCTCACAAGACGAAGCCTCCAGACACGCCGGGGCGGGTCAGGTTGATCCTGCGGTGATTCGGGCGTGGTTGGACGGGCTCGATGATGACGCGGTGATGACCGCCGCGGCCCGTTTGCAGACCAACGACGTGTGGCGACTTGATCGTGATGTGCGGGAAATGCTTGCTGAGGCGTTGGCGGCGGGCGGACGGTCATGAGCCTGCTGTCCTGACGAGCGCTAGTGTGCAGGTTGAGCAAGTCGGACCAGGAACGTCGCGGGAAGCTGAGCGGCCAGATCGATCAGCGCGGTGTTACGGCGCAGCCTCGCTTGGATGTCCAGCCGGTTCAACCGTCGCATGAGTTGCCGGGCACTGATCGGGCGGCCGGGTGCGACTCCCGGCAGGAGCCAGGTCAGCTCCATCCTGCGGCCCACGACAGCGCGTCCGCGACGACGGCCGACCAGGTCCAGCACAAGCGCGTCCCGCAGCGGCGGGGCAGCACGAGGGGTTTGCTTTGCTGCCCAGGCGCGGAGTTCGACACCCCGGTCAGTTGTCCGCTGGGTGAGCTGGGCGAGGGTCAGGGTGGCGATTCGGGCGAGCGGCTGGGCGTAGAGCAGCAGGAGCAGGCCGGCGACGCAATCCAGGTCCGTGCGCTCGCATGCGCCATGCAGTGCAGCTAGCCGTTATCCCGACGGCCAGCGCCTGCTCACAAGTCAGTCATGCATCTGATGCAATTCCACGGGCTTTACTTGCACAGAACGCGCCGCCAGTAATCCCTCGCCACCCTGTGACCTGCGTGCATCAGATCAGTGACTCTATCGTCTGATCGAATAATGGGGGATGGTGGCGGAGAGTCACTTGTAGGCGGCGAATAGCCGCACGTTCGGTTGGTGGCCAGGTGGGAAGCGGGCTCGGCTCAGCGGCAGGTGGTCAACTCGTCTGGCCGATGACAACCTCGTGGATGAAGCCGATGGCTGATTCGACCCGGATGCGAATCGCAGACAGTTCAGTGATCGAGAACTTCCCGGCGTGGCCATGAGTGCCGTCGTTGAACGTGCGGAACAGTTTCAGAACGTTCTCCACGTTGGCGGCGGCGATGTTGGTGAGTTCTTCCATCCCCAGTCCTTGCCTGATCGGCTGGGCAACGGCGGCGAACAGCCAGGCCCGCTATGCGGCCACCGCGCAGCAAGTAGCTGACCTTCGCGCGGCGGGTGACAGCGCCGCTGCGCGTCCGCTCGCAGTTGGGGTCGTCGCGCTCAACCGCGGCATCGGGCGCCGACTGGTCCAACATTGCCACGACGACCTCGCGGGCGCTGGTGCAGAAGTGCCGTGCGGCATCTGGGTTGTTCGGGCTGAGCGAGTACAGGGCGCCGACCCATCGACTGACGAGGTCGTCACCGAAGGCCCTCAGCTCCGAGACCATGCTGGGCGCACTCAGCTCCTCCTCCGAGAGATCGGACGCTGGGTCTCCGTCTCCGTCCAGGGCGTTGGCGACGTAGAGGCTGTTGGCCACCTCGTCGCTGGCCAGGTCCATGAATCGCTGGTCGAGATCCGAAGCGGTACCTGACCTGACCTGCGCATCAGCAGCCTGGAAGGTCTGGACGAACGAGGCCGACGAGCTGCGGTACGTCGTGTAGGCCGGGCTCGTCGTGGGCCGCGAGTTCAGTCGTTGTAACTCTTGCCGAAGCCGTCGCCGGTCGCTCTCGACCCGGCGGTTGTGGGCTCGAGCGCGCGTGTTGTATACCCGGACCTCGCGGTTGCGGTCGTTGACGGCCTTCTTCACGTCGGCGTTGTACTTGCGTGCCGCCCGGTTGTAGTCGTCAACGGCTCGCTGCAGTTTCCGCACCGCCGCCTTTGCCTGTGACGGGGTCACTCTCCTCACCATTCACCGAGTATGCCGCTTGCCACCGACAACCCGACTCGAACACGCCCGCAACTCATCGTCGATGCTACGACCTCGGCTTGGCAGCGGTCTCTCCGCAGAAATGGTGTCCGGTCCGGCGGCTTCAGTGAGTGGGTTCTGTCGAAGCGGCCCGGCGAAGGGCACCGCGAACGCGTTCAGGTGCGCTCTCACCTGATCACCCGCCGCGCAGTGCAGACATTCCAACCCGTCGAACGCTCTTAGCACGAATCGGCGGCGAGGTATACCTCGGGTCTGGGGACATGGGTCACGCTTGTCCTATGGTGGCACCTCGTCGGCTGGCCGCACGGAGCCGAGGCCAAGTTGACGGATCGAGGAGGCGCTCTGGTGGCAGGTTCTAACTCAGGCAGCGGCATGCAACCGTCGACCCTTGTAGCGCGGGCGGACGAGGTGATTGCGGAACTGGTTGCCGCCTACGACGCTGTCGTCGCCGCCGAACAGGCGTCGGCGCTGCAGGAGAACGTCGGACGGCTCCGCTGCATGTACGGCTGGTGGGCCTGGATCAACCGCAGCAGCAAACTCCTGCTCGCTGCGGCTGCGGCCGGGCTGGAACACGAGGCGGCGCCGAACGTGCGCTCCATCCTTGAGCACACGCTGGCCCTGCTGTGGGTCTGCGACGAGGGGAACACAGCGCTCGACGCGATCGAAGCGGCCTGGAAGGTCCGGCAGGGCGAACTCTATGACGAGTTGATTGCGGCGGGCTGGCCGGTCCCGGACGACGTCACCCGGGCCGACACGGTCGAGCACCCGAGGATGCGGACAATCTTGAAGATTCACCGACTGTTCGTCGCTTACGACGCGCACTACCTCTACATCCCATACCGGATGCTCTCGACTCACGTGCATCCCAGTGCCAAAGGTGCCACAGGCTATCTCACCGATGATGGGCTGTCCGCGCAGCCGACCCGGCCCGGTAACGACCGGGTGCTGGTGGCGCTGTGCCTGATGTGGGCCGCCGAGGCCATGAACACCGTATTCGCCGGTGACCAACTGAGCGCCGCGATCAGCCGTGTGGAAGAGATTCTGGAGACGCGAGTTGAGCGCCCGCAACCGTCGAAGACATAGGCCAAGCCGCGCTCACTGGTCCGGTCACCGACCACGTCAATGATTGAATCACGGTCACGGCTCCGATCGAGGATGCCGCCTCCGCCGTGGCTGCGGACAAGCAAGTTCGTAGGCCGGGCTCTCTAGCGCGCGCAGGTTCGGCCACGATGTAGCCGACGACTCTCAGTAACAAGACCTTTCATCCAAATGAAAGGTTCTGTCGTCCATTTAAATAATAATGGTCAAAATGGCGGCCGAGAACCGTGTTCGTAGGTAGCGAGTTTTTCCGGACTTACCGCTGGATGCCCAGCGCACCTAAAGTGGCGTAGTTTCAAACACCCGTCGTGGGAGCCGCCTGTCGGTTACATTAGCTATGCTCGCTACGGGCAGTCCGGCACTCGCCAGCCGCGACATTCACGATAGCTGCGTGGTTCCGAGCCGACGGCGGATGGCATGGACGGCGTCGATGACCCTGCGGCCCTGCTCTGGATGGTCGGCGTACGGCAGCAGCAGCTCGACAGAGCGCTCTCCACCGGTAATCGTCAGCACCCTCGTGATCACCCGCAGTGCCTCGTTCTCGGAGAAGCGACGCCGCTGCGGTCGCAGGCTGGACATGTCGCCCAGGCGGCCGAGGGCCTTCTCGGCGACATCCTGCAGTTCCTCACGGAACAGGTGCATCAGGCGCACGATACCGACTTCGTCGCCGCCGCCGCGCCAGGCTACGTCAAGCAGGCCACCTAAAGGGTCAACCGCAGCGATCAGGAGCGCCCCTGACAAGCGCGTCCACAATGGCGCGCACCGCTCCCGCATCTCGTCTAGCGAGAGGTCGGCGTTGTGTGTCCAGAACACGATCTCGCCTACACAACGCCACGCGTCCGCACACTCTCCCTTGACGCTGACAAGCATCTCGGGCGGCCGGTCACGAAACCTCGCGCATCCCTGCAGCGAGATCAGGAAGCACTCCACGGCCACATCCAAAAAGACGTTGCTGAGGGTCGCATTCCCCACTCGGTGCTCGAAGGCGACAAGCGCTGCGTGGTCACCCGAGCCGATCAGTTCTCGCAGGATCGTACCGGTAAAGAGACCTTCCTGGTCGCTTCGCGCAGCCATGACGCGCAACCGGATCCCCTGCTGAGGCGTCAACGCATCGATCGCCTCAGTGAACGGCGCGCCGATGACACCCTCGATCTGGTTGGTCAGCACTGTGTGCGCGTCCTCCCACGCCTCCGGATCCGTCGGCCGGGAGAGGATCCCTTCGATCTGTCGATGGACGTCCTCCACAGAGTATGGCTCCTCGATCGCACCGTAGCTGTGCAGGGCATCCACCAATGCGGTCGAGAGCATGACGTTTCCGGGTCGCAAGGTGTCGAGCACGTCGAGCAACGCTTCCTGCGCGTCTGCTGTAATGAAATGCCGAATATGTTGCGCCATTTCCAGCGCCGCGAGGCGCACGTGATAGGCGCCGGTGTCCCAGCAGCGTGTCACCAGGCCCGGCGCCAACCGCGCGGCATCATGGCTGCCGGATACCTGCACAAGGAGGCACAGAAAGTACGACACGCAGTAGCTGGTCGGCTCAAGGGAGTCCAGCAGGCGCGCGACATGTGGTTGCGGACATCCGTGCCGCCTCTGGAAGTTTCGCGCCACCTGCTCAGAGTGGCAACCGCTGAGCAATTCCGCCGCCGCTACCGAGGGCGGACCACCGGAGAACGGAACACAAACCGGTGACGCTCGCAGCGTAGCCATGGCACTTGCATTGTTGGTCTCGTTCACGTGTCCTCGCTGCAACGCCGAATCTGTCTCGCGCAGCACAGCGACGACCTCGTCGAGGAATAGGCCGTCGTGCACCACGTGACCGATAGATGTCACGAGGCCTCGCTCGCGCTCTACGAGCATCCGGTCGTCGCTGACACGGACGCGGAACATGTCGACCACGTCGATTTTGTTCGAGCGCAGCACGTCGACGTGGTCGCGGAGAACTCGGCGGCCTTCCTCGTCGGCAGCAGACTGCACAAACACTCCGAACTCTCCGCGTAACGCGGCGCAGATCACCGCGCCGTCATGGAGGCGCGAGAGCACGCCGCGGAGCCGGTCACGGTCCGACTCGATATCCAGGGCGAACGAGGCGAGGCCGCGGTTCCGCGGACGGTTCAGCTCCTCCGCCAGGGAGGCCGCATCCTCGCAGGACACCACTAAGGCCTCAGCCGAGAGGAAGACACCGAACTGCTCGTGGCTGAAGTACAACCTGCCGTCTCGAATCTGCACCAACGGACAGCCGACGGCTTCATCGACGGTGGACACCGGCTCACCCGCTACGGTGAGCGCACGAACCGCGAGTCGCTCGGCCTCCCCACGGCCGAGCGACATCGTGACCCGGGAGCTCATCTCCGTGGCCCAGCGGCGAAGAACGTCTCGGACGCGTGTGGCCGACGAGGACGCTGAGAGGCGCTCCCGGAGGTATGCGTCGTACACCTCGGCTCGTCCGGACAACCGATGCACACTAGCCAGCTGGGCGGCTAGCGAGACATCGAGTGCTGTCGCGAACGCATGGTCGATGCCGCCGTGACCGGGTGCGCCGTGAACCTCCTGTAGACGTCGACGCTGCTCGTCGGTCAGCGCCTGGACGACGATCAGTCGTCCAGCCAGCGGATCGGGCACCGCGAGCGTTTGCTGACACACCAGCACGACACCGATACGGTGGAGTTGGCTCATGGTGCTCAGCTCTGCCACCAGTTGGTTGCGGAAACCCACGTCGCATTCGTTGACACCATCGACGACGACCACCGCTGGCATCCCGGCCGCCTCAGCACCACGCAGCAGTTCCTCGGCGCGGCAGTCGATATGGCACCCGACAGCGGTGTCCAGCTGGCGACTGAGGTCACCGCGATACAGCAAGCCTTCCAGCAGAATCGGCACACACCCGGACCGCGCCCAGGTGGCGACAGCGTGCTTGACCAGGTGACTCTTTCCGCAGCCCGACGGCCCGACGAGTTGCGTCCGTGATCGGACCTCGACGACGTCCGGCAGTACCGCTTCCTGCGGCTCCTCCTGGTCGACTTGCAGCGTCAGCGGAATGAGGCCGGGCTCGGTGATAGTGAATCGCCCGAGGCTCCGCAAGTAGGCGTCGATCTGCTCGGCGCTCGCTGCTGCAGGTTTCGGGCCGTAGACGGCCAGGCCGTAGTAGTGCTCGCGGACGCGGGCAGCTTCGGGTTGGTACAGCATGCCACGCAGCTTGGCCGCGTCCCAACGGTCGATCTCAATCCCAAAACGCGCCGCCATGCGGGCCTTCCAGCGACCCCACCAGCGGTCTGTCGGAGCGTCCATGCTGGACGGCATACACAGGATCCACCGGCTCAGCCGATGGCCTTTGCGCTCAGCCGCAGTGCTAGCAGCGCGGAAGGAAGCACGGATCTGCTGCTGATGACTGGACTTGGTGGCTGGGTAGAAGAACTTGCACTGGCACACCTGAACGTCCCCGTCCAGCTCGCCGACGATCACGTCGATCCCCCAGTCACCGGGGTTTGCCTCGATTCGACGAGCGTCCGGGTAGGTGCAACGCCACAGATCGGTGACCATATCCTCGAAGTCCTCGCGAGCCCCCACACGCCCACGACGCGACATGTGCACGGAGAACTCGATGGGCGCGTGCGCCGCCATGGCGACCTCGGCGTCGTCCATCATGTTCGTCCTTTTCGTGTCGTCTGCAATTCAATGATGGCACGCCACCTCGACGACACTGGCGGCTCGCTTCGAGTCATCTCGTTGTGCGTGCAGGCACTAGCCGCGTTTGTCAGGATTTGCATGAAGATCGTCGCATCGCGGAACGCCGTCAACCATCTCTTGCGGCCCTGCTAGCGGGGATGGACGACGCGGTCGTCGGCGTAGTCAAGAAGTCCTGCAACTCCTGGCGTGACAGGTCTCCAACTTCAAGGTGACCCTCGTAGGCGGCGGTATGGCGGGCTACGTTGAACTCGGGACGCTTCACAGGCCTTCGCCGCGCTGCATCAACGACAACACCCTGCCGTGTCAAGAACTGGCCTACTCGGGCATCCTGGTCACATTCCACGGATCACGCCGCTCTTGATCGGAATGTAGAACTACGATGTTCATCTACCGCTCATCCACACCCATTGACCACTTCCACGGACTGACCCCATTCCATGAGTGGGTCGCTCCTGGTCACGCGCCAGCTCGCCCGGCATGGGCGCTGTCGTGATCGTGAACGAGGAGCCAGACTTCCAGCCGTTGTCTCAACGGGACACCCGACTACCGCAGGATGTTCTGTTCGACGGGATACCTGAGCATTTGATGAGTCCCCTGACCGAGTGGGTTACCAACTATCTCCACGGGGCAACAAAGCTGGTTCAGCGCGTTGCCCTCCGGATGCGTCTGCCATTGGAGACGCTGGAGGCCCATCAACTCGTCGACGCCGTCATCACCCGTGATCCCCAGGAACTTCTCGACCTTGTCGACATGACGATCCACCTTGATCTACGACTACGTTGGGACCTGGATGTCCTGGGGATGGAGGAGAACCTCAACGAGGCTAGCCTTGCGGACTGGATCCCTGAGTGGAAGTGGCCCAAGGGCAGCCGCACCGAAGCGCTGGAGCAACTGGGCGAACTGCTGGCCGATGCTGGCTCGGCGTTCCAGATCAACTGGCGGGAGCGGTGCCTTAACCGTCGTGTCGATATCACGGTTGCTGCAGCCGCCGAGCGGGCCATGACCGGTCTGCCGGGCCAGCATCTGCGGGCGGCCTGGAAGGCGACCTACGGGCGGCATCCCGACCCAGCCAAGGCATACGATGAGGCTATCCGCGCGGTCGAGGCTGCCGCGATCCCGGTCGTGCTGCCGAATGGCACCCGGGAAACCCTTGGCAAGGTCCGCAGCCATCTTCGCGACGCCCAGGATAAGTGGGAACTCGTGATCGAGGGCACCAACGGCGGGGACGCCGCACCGCTCGTGGCCATGATCGAACTGCTGTGGTTCGGGCACGTGGCCCGGCATGCCGGTGGGCCCGGCTTCCGACCGCAGCGCCAAGACGAAGCGCAGATGGCAATTCATCTGGCATCTACGCTCGTGCAGTGGTTCACCGCCGACGCAGTCCGGCGCCGAACTCAAGGTGACTCGGGTCAAGGAACCGAGACGGCTGATGCGGGGCCCGACGATGCTTGAGGTTGTTTGGCACCTGCGATAAGACGCGGGCGGCGATTGTGGATCGCAAGCCCCTGTATCTGCCTGGGTTCGGCGTGCAGTGAACTTATGCCCTGGAACCGATAATGATCACGGGCCGACTTGCCCACCAGCGTAGTCGTGTCCCCGCAAGGGCACCTGCGAAGCCCCCTGCGGGCTGCCGTTGGGTGTGGCTGGATTTGGGACGTCGTGGCCAGTGAAGACACGCGACACGCGACAAACCGGCATCCCAGTTGCTGTCAGACAGTAGGATGGGAGGCGGCAGCTGCGCCTGCCTGATCCGAGTGTCGATCGCCCACGCCGATTGGCACGACGAGGACGAAGGTTCCCCGAATCGCGCCGATCGGACGCAGTGGTCATGTCTGCCGAGCCCTGCGAGACGGGCGTGGGGCGTTTCGCGACAGGGAGTGCACAATGACCAGGGATCGTCGGCGCAAGGCTGCCGTCCGCAAGCTGCAGGATCTGACTGGATCCACCTACTCGGCGTCGCTGCGCAAGTACAACGAACTGCCGAGCTTCGAGCAGGTTCTGGATAACCAGCCGCAGCTGACTTTCTTCGGCTTCGGGGTGTTCTATGACCGCCGTGAGTCTGCTGCGGAACGGCAACGGGAATTCCTCGTTGAGCGGGCCGAATTGCTCCAGCAGGAGGCTCACGTCACGAAGATCCGCGACTGGCTGCTGCAGAACATCGCCCCGATCAAGACACCGCGCCAGGGGAGTTACGGGGTCAAGCATGTCGTCGAACGGGCGATGGGCACGTATGTGTCGAACGGGGAATTGATCGCGGCCGCGTTGATGGCCGACTACCCGATGGCCCGCCCGCATGGCAATGTCGATCTCGGAATGAGCCAGCGGGACCTGGATCGGGCAAGGGAGGGCTAGTCGATCTGAGATCGACGGACCCGGCGCCTCCCGGCGCACCAGATGCGTTGCCCTCCGATGCGGCACAACTCGGGACAGTTGAACCCGTGACGGTGCCGGTCAGATCCACTATCTGTTTGAATAATGGACGGTTTGCTGGCGCACTGCAGATACTCGAACCGTTCGAATCCTTCCCGTCGCGCCCAGTCGGCCGTCGGGAGCGGCCTCGCAGGTCCATCCGTCTGAAGCGGTCTGCGAGGGGTCAAGGCGTTCATGTGCCGCGCCGTACCGGAACGTCCTGCTATGCCGATGAGCGCGCAGCGTCCAACTGACAAGTCATATGCCACGTGGGAACGTCGCTGGCGCTGGCGTAGAGCGCGCTGCCCATTGCCGGCGACTCCGGGTCAGATTCTCGATCGCCTGCTTCGCTCTCAGCTCGTCCATCCACTCTCATGTCGGCGGGCCGCGCTAACGTGCCTGCCGTGCGAAAGACGACTCATGCAGGCAACGAGGCGAACACCAGAGACCAGCAGCCGCTGGCCGCGGGAGTCAAACGCCCGTGAACAGGCTGACGTTCGCCGAGTTCAAGGAGCGCCTTGCCCATCACGTTCGGCTGCGAACGCGCGTGCTCGACCTGCAGCGCCGGGCCTCCGTCTTCTCGCAGCGCGGGGAAACAGACTCGCTCGGACGTATCTATGTGATCAACCTCGACCGACGGCCCGATCGATGGCGGCGGGTACGGCGCGAGCTTGATCGCTTCCGTTGTCGGCACGGTGACCGACTGACAGTGCTGACCCGCAGGATCTCGGCCGTCGATGCCCGGTACATGACCTCTGCGTCCGACCCGGCCGTGCTTCGTCCGGCCTACACCTTGGCCGACCAGCTCACCGTTGAGCCGAACCCGCTACTGAAGATCGACGACACCGCTCGCGCGCATGAGATTGCGATGACTCGAGAAGAGATCGCGGTGGCGCTCTCACACATCGAGACCTGGCGCCGTGTCGTCACCGGCGACGACACGACGGCACTGATCCTGGAAGACGACGTCGTCATGACGTCCGGTTTCGCTCGGCGGCTCAAAGCGACATGGACTGCACTTCAAGACCCGAGTGGAAGCCCCGACTTCGATTTGTTGTACCTCGCCTACAAGGATGTGAGCACGGAAACAACCAGGCCGGGCGCTGACCCAGTCCACAGGCGAGAACCTGGTGTCTGGGAAGCTGCGGCGTACGTCCTTACCAAGGCGGGCGCGCAGAAGCTCCTCGACCGATTGCCTGCGTTCGGGCCGATCGATCTATGGCTCAACCTGCAGTTCACAACGCTCAAGACGTTCACTGCCGGACGACGACTAATCGAGCAGCGTATCGATGAACCGTCAATCAACTCGTACTCGGTGCTGCCAGCGCTATCCCGAGTGGGCGTCATCACCAAGGAGAAGGCACTACTCCCGTCATCGCACAGGCTACGTGGCCCTGTGATCGGGCTGGGGGCTGCCCACTCCGGCCTAACGTCGCTTGCCAGAGCGCTTTCGATGGTCGGCTACACCTGCTTGAGTGATCTCGATCGTATGCCTGCAGACGAGCTCGGTATGCTCCAACGCGGTGAGCGTGGGCGGTTGTTCAACGCCTACGTAAACATCGGCTCCCTCAACGACAAGTCGATTCGCGGAATCGCTGCGGCTAACCCGCACGCCCTGTTCGTCCTGACCACGCTTGATCACGTGCCGGGCAAGCTCCCCGCCAGCCGAGTCCTGCACCTGGACCGAACCGTCGCGGACAAGTGGAACAGCCTGAGTGAGTTCCTCGGGATTGACTACCCGCCGTTCCTTTACCCTGAAGCGGAGGACATCGGGAAGAGAAGCATCGCGTCGCGGTTGCCTCTCGACAAACCACTACCAGCAACCGACCTAAAATTCGATACATCGCCGTGGATTCTGCCACGACGGCTACTCAACTGGCAGGGCATTCAAATCCAGTCTGATCAGTCGTCTGGCAGTGCGACCTCGATCAAGTGGTCCGCAGGTAAGCCACTCGATGACGACGAAACCTGGAAGCTCCGCGACGACACGTTCCCGAGTAACCTTGCACTATTCTCTCCTAGGAACGTCACGGCTCACATCGACGGACTTGCGTTGGCCATGCGACGCGAGAGCACACCGGTCCGCGAGTTCACGGCGGCAGCCATCGCCAGCCGCACGAACTACCTCTACGGATCGTTCGCAGCCGAATTCCGACCGTCGAGCGTGCCCGGGCTCATCACCGGGCTGTTTCTGCATCGCAATGGGCCACGCCAAGAGATCGACATCGAGTTTCTCGGGAACGACACGACTAAGATGCTCGTCAACGTTTTCTACAATCCGGGGCACGACGGCACCAAGCTCGAGTACGGCTATCGCGGCACGCCGACGGAGATCGCATTGGGCTTCGACGCCGCTGCGGACTTCCACACCTACGAGATCGACTGGCGGCCAAACCGCATCGCCTGGAAGGTCGACGGGGAGACGGTCTACGAGCGGACGCTCTGGAACCCCACTCCGATTCCCGATCAGCCGCTCGAGTTCAACCTCAACCTTTGGCACTCCCGCTCGACTGAGTTCGCAGGCCATCTTGACACCTACTCTCTACCCACGCGTACCGAAGTTCGCTCGATCGTGATCACGACATCGAGCAGCTAAACCTTCCGCAAACCCGTGTCCGAGCACGAGCACCGCCAACGCCTCACGGCCTTCAGGACCCACCGCACCGAGTGTTCGCGGCATCCATCCCGTTTCGCCATCTAGCGAACATCTGCTTCTGCCACGACTTCTCGTTGGTTGCGTGCGGGCCGAGGCTCGGGGTCATGGCGACTTTGACGAGCGAACGCCGGAAGCGCAATAAACGATATTGATCGGTTGTGGTTGGCGGCGGCCGCGGTTCCCGGCCGAATGCGACGACCGCGATCGGTGCCGCAGCGGGCCGGTTCAAAGGACAAATTTCCCGGCAGATGAAGACGGTGGCTGAAGTCACCCAATCAGGTGCCCTTCGCCGTGCCGATCGCTGTCGCGGGGCGCGACGACAGGTTCGGTCGTATCCTGCCTGGTGCAGCGGATCTGCCGGATTATCCAAATCTGCAAAAGCATCATCAGATGAAACTAAGGGGCATTTCAGAACACGCTGACGTGCACGTGGTCGTAGTGGCATCCGGTCAGGTTGGCGTTGTTGGGGCATCCGTAGACGGTGGAGCGGTAGGTGGTCCAGCGAGGGTCGCTGGCTGACCAGTACCTGCCCTGGTAGATGAGGTAGGCGGTGGCGTATCGGGCTTGGTGTTCGATCAGCCAGCTCGCGATCCGCCAGCCCTCGGCGACCGACGCCGGGTTGTGGGGGTCGACGAAGATGTCGCAGGCCCGTCCTTGCGGGTGATCGCTGTGGGGGTTGGGGCGGCGACCGAAGCAGACGATGCCGTCGCCGGTGAGACCACGCTGCTGCAGGGCGCGGACGACGGCATGTGTCCGCGGTGTGATCCGCTCCCGCCCGCTGGTTGTGGGATCGGGGACGGTGGCTTGTTCGGGCGGCCAGTCGAGCCGGATATCGCCGGGGTGCGCAGCTGGTGCGGCACGGTAGGTGTCGGCCTGCGCGAGGACGGCATCGACGTAGTCATCGCTGTGGTTATAGGCGAACAGCGCTCGCCGGAGTTCTCCGTCCGTGCCGAGGGCGTCGCAGATATAGAACCCAGCAGCGTGGATGGCGTCGTGGGGGTTGTACCGCGAGGGCGGGTTGCTGCCGCCGGGCGGAATGGGATGTCGCGCCACCACCGAGTCGAATGTGGAGCGGAGGAACTGCATCGGCCCGCCCGCGTGAGCTTCGTTTTCTCCCTTGTGGACGCCCGGGAGCGTGGATCGACCATGGTCGGTCTCGATCTTGCCGACGGCTGCGAGGATGCTCCAGTCCAGGCCGGGGCAGCTGGTGGCGGCCTGCCTGTACAGGGCGAGGTAGTGGGAGGGGATGTCGTCCAGAGCGGCCCGGCTGGGTTGACTGGTGTTCGTGGAACCAGTTCCGTCGAGGTAGGTGGAGACGGTCCCGGATACCGCAGCGGCGACCAGCACGATCACGACGATGACAGCGCCGAGGACCGTGGCGGCGAGCTTGGCATGCATGGATCACCCCGAGGGTTTCCAGGTCAGGTCGTGGTGGGCGAAGGGCGGCATCGGTGCCGGCGGGCTGAGCCGGGGCACCGTGCTGGTGTCGGTCGAGACGGCTGACGTCGCGGTGCCAGTGGTGGGTTCGCCCAGATGTGGCCACGCGGTGTGCGAGTCGATCAGTCGACACCGTCCTGCGTCGCGGTGCGGGAGGGGCAACCACAGCTCGGCCGAGGCGGTGCCTGCCCGATTCAGCTGCTCGGCCGTAGTGGTGGCGATCGGCAGGTCATGCGGGCGGGAATGCGTGCGGAGGTGTTGGGCCAGCTGACGCCGAGCGTGGGCCTCGCGCCGACCGGTGGTGAACACCGCCAGCAGCGGGGTGATGATGCGGGTTGTGGTGGCGAGGTCGAAGTAGCCAGGCAGTTTGGCCACGAACCGGGAGAGCTGGTAGCTCCCGGTGTCCCATTCGATGAAGAACTCAAGCTCGTGGTCGGTTTCGCGCCAGCGGCCGTAGCCGTCGGGTCGTACGAGATCACCGAAGTGGCGCGCGCAGCGGGTTTCGGACCACCATGCGGTCACGGCGCGGTCGGTGTGAGTACGGGCGTCGGCGATGAGTCCGGTGAATAGGCTGTTGAGTCCGTGCAGGTGCGCCAGGCGTGCGGAGTAGGCGATGCCGATGGAGCGCTCGGCCCGGAAGCGGAGCTCGCGAGGGTCGATGCCGTCTTCATGTGCGAGCAGGTGTGCACCGGTGGTGTCGAGCACGTAGAACATCGGCGCCCGGCCGCGGCCGATGTAGGGCTGGAAGCGATCTACCACGCGCCACCGGAAGAGCCGCTGGAGCCGGTGGTTCGCCGCCCGTCGACTGGGGAAGGCGAGTTGGGTGATCTGTGTGGAGGTCAGGGTGCGGTGTTCGGCGAGCAACCGGGCGATCCACCGATCGCGGCTGGTCAGGTGCGCGGCGACGGTGGCCAGGTGCTCGGCCGAGGCGGCCAGGCGTGTGCTGGCGCGGGCGGGAATCGGTGCGCGCAGGTCGCGCTGGGGCGTGTTCGGATTCAACATGAACGACTCCCTCGACGGAACGGAAACGGGAGGCAGCCCAACCCGGGTGGTCGGCGTGGCCTGTTAGGCGGCGGTGCGGCGGGGGTCCGCGCTGGTGGCCTGCGATGCCGCGGGTTTGCGCCTCGGCTCGGTCGTGGTCGGCAGTGCTCGGGTGTGGCGTGTGGCGGCGTTGCGCACCAGGCGGGCTCGGCCCCGGATCGCCGGGGGTAACGGCTGCGTGGCAATGGTGAACGGTGGGGTTTCTTCCCCATTGACGACCAGCCGGACGGTGGCGTGGAAGGCGCCGAGGTGGCAGAGATCGTGCTCACTGATCCTGGGTGCGGTGTGACGCGCCAGCTCGCGGGCGTCCTCGGGGCCGACGCCGAGGTAGATCTTCGATCGCGCGTTGGACGAGATGCCTTCTTTCAAGTCCTTGTCGAGCTGTCTGAGGTTCTGATGGGCCAATGTCATCGACAGCCGGTAGGCGCGGCTCTCCGCGAGCATGTCTTCCATGGCGTGCGGCAGGTGGAGGAAGTTGTGCGCCTCGTCGACGTAGAGTGCCGCGTCGCGTCGTTCGCGTTGTGGGATCGCGGCGCGGGCGGTGGTGGCCTGCCAGACTCGGGCGACGACGAGGGAGCCGAGTAGCCGTGTGGTGTCCTCACCCAGGCTGCCTTTGGGGAGGCGCACCAGGCACAGCCCGCCGTCGAGCACGGTTCTCATGTCCACTGTGGAGGGACCAGCTGCGAGGGCTTTGACCACGAAGGGCCGCAGGAGTAGCGCCCGGAGCTTGTTGAGCAGGGGCGCGATCACGCGTGCCCGTTCGGGATCGCTGAGCTGGTCGTACCAGTCCCAGAATCCCCGCAACGTGGCATCGTTGTGGACCTTGTCGCGGTGTCGGGTGCGGGTGGCTGGGTCGGTGAGCAGCTGCGGGAGGGTCGCCAGTGTGGGCGATTCGGAGGCGGCCCGCAGGGTCAGGCACCCGGCCCGCAGGATGTCCTCGGTGCGCGGTCCCCACGCGGAGGAGAACACCCTGCTGAACACGGAGACGAGGTTGTCCACGGCGGCTTCTTTCGGCCCCTCCAGCGGGTTCAGGCAGGGCGTGGGCCCGGTCGAGTCGGCGTCGAAGAGCACCACCTTCTCGGCGGCGTGCTTGGGCAGCCGCTGCATCACGTCGGTGACCAGGTCGCCCTTGGGGTCGACAACAATCGCGCCCCGGCCGTGTTCGGCATCGGCCAGGATCATCCGCGCCAGGATCGTCGACTTCCCTGCCCCGGTGCTGCCGAGCAGGTGGAGGTGGTGGCGGGCATCGGAGACCTGCAGCCCGACGGGCCTGGCATGACCGGTGTCGGAGATCCCGATCGGACGGATCAACTCGCCCTCGGTCGGGATGTGCGGTGGAGGCGGCACGGCCTTGGCACCGGCACGAGCGAGTCCGGGCGTGGCGTCGTCGGTGGGCACATGGGCGACGGCGGCGAGCTCGGGAACCGACAGGAGGTCTCCGCGCTGGAGGTGGCGCCGACTCATCGCCCGCTCGGGCTCGCGGAGGCGTCGGCGCCGATAGTGGTTGTGCTCGGTGAAGGTGGAGAACGCGCTGGCGATGCCGTGCGCCCGGCCCCGGAGCTGGTCACGCACGCGGGCCACCTGCTCGGGTGGTGTCTGGGCGGGCACGCTGGCCGATACCGCGTAGCGAATGAGGGTCTCCCATTGGGAGCCGCGCTGCTTGGCCACGATGGCACGGTTCTGCGCCTGATACTCCAGCGAGGTTTGCGGGTCCAGCCGCGGCTGCCGATCCGACGTCGACGGTGTCGGTGTTGGACCCGGTGTGACCAGGTCCAGCAGCCTGCCGACCGGTCGGGTCGAGCCGCCCGCGCGCAGATGTCCGGCGGCGCGGCGGGCGTGAGTGGCGCGGCGACCGGTCACCGGGCGGGCGAGCACTTGCACGCACGCCGTCTCATGGACGCCGAGCCCGGTCGGTGCGCCCACCAGCGCGCGGATGGGGTCGGCCTCGAAACCCGATCGGATGGGCAGCGTCTCAGAGCGAGCGAGTCGCAACACTCCCCCGGTGACCAGCTGGCGACGGCTCACGTCGACCTCAACCGGTATCGGCGCGCTGGCCTGCTCCGTGCGGGTGCGTGCCCCGGGCCAGGCGGACTCGACCGCGCGCTCGACCACGCCAGGCGGAACCGTGCCCGGCACCCACAGCCTGATCCGTACGCCGTTGTGATCGAACACGTACTCCCACGCGAGATGCGGCTGCCCTCTGGCGAGCCGGCTCCACGGGGGGCGCAGCAGAAGGCCGACCAAGTTCGACCACACCGCGGGTGCGCCCTCGGGGTCGACGGTCGGTGGAGCCAGGATGGTCACCACGCGGGCGTGGTTGTGCAGCCGGTCCTGGCAGCGATTCGACCACCAGCGCCGCACCACGATGAGGCCGCCGATCGCGGTCAGCACGATCGGGCCCCAGAAGCGCATTGCGGGCCAGGCGGCGTCCAACCAAGAGCTGACGGCACTCCATGGATCGGTGAGCAGCTCGCCAAGGGGACTATCCACAATGGATTTCTTCTGTATTGGCACGAGCGGGAACCTCCTCAGACGCGGAGGCGGGGAGTCGACACGTTCAGGCGGCCTCGCTGCCGCCGGTGTTGTTTTGGCGGCGCGCGGATGATGCGCTGGTGATCGAGCGCACCGTCGCGGCGCCCCGTCGGGTGTGGCGTTCGGCGTCGACCTCGGCTTGCCACTCGGAGAACCGGCGACCGCGGAGCCGTTTCAGGAAGTGCGGGATGCGGTTCGCCGGCACACCGACCAAGCGGGGCCCCAGCACGGCCAGCAGGTCTGAGGCTTCTTGCGAGGACCAGCCAGCCTCGGCGATGGAGTCCTCGTCGGGGAACACATCAGCGATCCGGTCCACGCTCGCGTCCAGCAGTCCGTCTTCCCGGCCGCCGTAGCTGTAGACCCAGAGGAAGTTCTCCGGTGGGTTCGGTTCGACCAACTCGCGGAAGCGCCGGACTTCCTTGGTGTAGGCGTAGAAGTTGGTGCCCGGGCGTTGGCGCATGATCTGCAGCCACCGGAGGGTGTAGTCGTTGGAGAAGAAGTCGCCGGAATCGTGGATTCGCACCCATGCTCCCCGGAACTTTGGGGAGGCGAGTTCGGCGAGCATGGCCCGCTCCCAGCCGTCCGGATCATCGAGCACGAACGCCAGGTTCGCCTGGTGCTTGGCGCGCACCGCGGGCCAGGTGTAGCTGCCGTGGCGCGCGTAGCACACGTGGGCACAGATCCCGGCGTTGGGACAGGTGATCTGGGTGCGGCCGTCCGGAAGTCGGGCGGCCAGGGCGGGCAGGGTCCAGTTGTGGACGCCGATGGCCCGCATCTCTCGGTTTTGGGTGAGCAGTCGCCGCGGACGCGGTAACGCTGCACCAGGTGTGGATGCGGAAGCAGATGAAGGCATAGGTGTACCCCAGACTGAATCGAGGGAGAAGTTCGGCAACGACGCGAGACCGTGCGCGGAACAATGCGCACCGTTCTCCTCAGCCGCGATGCGTTAGGTGCGGTGGGCTGGGTCAGGCTGGCTCGTCAGGATCCGGCTCGGAGCCGTCGGCGCGCATCGTGGTGGTCGGTTTCCCGTGGCGTTGGCGACGATGCCGGTAGTGATCGAGGTCGATGATCTGGGTCGCGACGTCATCGCGGTGGATCGTGGCGGGATCGGCGTGCTCGGCGTTGCGGCGATTCCGCAGGTCGCGCCCCCGGAACAGCCTGCGCGCGACGTGGAAAACTACTCCGCCAATGTAGATGCCGCCCAGTGCGATGGCGGCGAAGCTGAGCCAGAACGCCGCGATCACGGCGAGTGTCAGAGCGAGGTCGGGAAGCTCGTGATGAAGGATGGTGTGCACGGCGATCGGGACAACTGCATGGTCAGCAGCGGCGGAGGTGGCCACTAGTATTCCTCCCTTGCGCAGGGTCAGTCGTCGAGAATGAGTTCGTGATGGGTGCTCGAACTGCCCGCGTCGTCGTGTGATCCGTGTGTCATGGCGGCGAGTTCGGCCGGGTCAGTGGTGATCAGGGCGTGTTCGGCGTCGGAAGCGATGGCCTGCAGCGCCACGCGGTGAGTACCGGTGGACAAGAGCGCTTGTCCCGTGCCCGCCGAGAGCAGGAATTGCCGTTCGCCTTCAGAGAGGTTGAAGGTGCGCACGATGTGATCGATCGCTTGTGGCGCTTGGCGCAGCAGGATTTGGGTGGCTGCGTTCGCGATGATCGCTTGGCCGAGGTCCGAACCCAGCACGTCGCCCACGTCCTGGGAAATGACCGTGAAGCCGAGCCAGTTCTTGCGTGCGGACTTGGCCATCCTCCACAGGTATTCGGCGCCGGCTTGTTGCTGCATGAGCAGCCATGCTTCATCGACCACGCACATCCGGGGTCGGCGCGTGGCGGAGTTGGAGACCCGGCGCCACACCGTGTCGAGGGTCAGGAGTGTGCCGGCGGGTCTGAGTTCGTCGGGCAGGTTGCGCAGACTGAGTACGAGCAGATGCCCGTCGGGAGGCGCGGTGGTCGGTCCGTTGAACAGCACCGAGAACGCGCCATCGGTAAAGGGATGCAGGCGTGCGGCCAAAGCGTGTGCCGTGTCGTTGTCGCTGCTGGCCAGCGTCGCACACAGGTCGGCCAGCAAGGGCGCTTGCCGAGTCCAGGTCCGAGAGTCGTCGGTGATCCCTGCGGCTCGGTAGGTCTCGGTCACCGCCTGATCCAGTACGGCTTGTTCGTCGGCGCTGATGCTCTGTCCAAACAGAACTGACACCAGGGTGTGGATGAACAGGCTGCGTCGGGTCAGCGCGTCCGGTGGGGCGGAGCGGCGCCCATCGGCACGGGTGTGAATCGGCAGATCGAACGGGTTGAGCCGGATATCCTTGCTGCCCAAGGCGAAGTAGGTTCCGCCCACCGCGTCGGCCAGGCGGGCGTATTCATCTTCGGGGTCAATGATGATGATCTCGATGCCCTGGTAGAGGCTACGCAGGGTCTCCAGCTTCACCAGATAAGACTTGCCGGCCCCGCTCCTGCCGAGGATGACGGAGTTGTAGTTCTCGCAAGAGAACCGGTCCCAGTGCACCAGCGCCTGGCTGCCGAGATTATGGCCATAGAGGACACCGGCGGTTGCCGATGCTGAGGTGACATCCGATGGTGGCACGTCGGGGCTGGTGAACGGGAACCCGGCCGAGAGCGCGGCGGTGTCGAAGCTGCGGGTCATGCCGATCGGGTCCAGGCCCATCGGCAGGGCCGTCACCCACCCTTGCAGGCTGCGGTAGGTGGTGGGTTTAGCGTCCATGAGCAGGCTGGCTGCCAGGGCTCGCAGCGTGCTGATCTCTTCGATCAGCTCGGTTTCGGAGGAAGCGTGCACCACGAGGTACAAACCCACCTTGAACAAGCGTCCTTCGCCGCGGGCGAGCCGGTCGGAGAGGTCGTGGGCGTCCTCGGTGGCGGCTTCGGCTTCGGGATCGTGGAGGCGTCCGTGCTCGGCTGCGTGGCGGCGCCCGGATTCGAGCTTGCCAAGTTGCGTGCGCAACCGCTCGGCGGCCACCCGGGGGTCGATCGGCTCGATGTGTAGCGACACGTCTACCCGAGCCGCATGGGTCAGCAAGGGTTGCAGCCAGCCCGGATAGACCTCCCTGGGGTAGCCGGTGACAGCGAACGAGGCCACCCATTCCTCGCCGATCTGCAGGTGACGGGCGCCGACCTCGATCGCGTCGGGCACGAACGGGGAAGCCGCGGCGGCGCGAGAGGTGTTCGTAGTGCGCACTGTGTTAGACCTCCTCGTCGACGTCCCAGTCGGTGCTTGCGGCGGTGGTGATGACCTCGTCCGGGCCGGCCATCTCCGGCGACGGCGGGAAGAGGCTGTCGGGGTTGGTGGCCGCGGTGAGCACCGCAGAGGCGTGGGCGGCATCCAGCGTGGTCACCTCGATGCCTGCGGGCGCCAACAGCTCGCTGGCCTCGTGCATCCGGCGGAGCAGCCTCGAGGTTGCCGCGCGGCGGGTGCCAGCCGAGTGCTCTTCCCGGTCGCCGGAGCGGGAACGCAGCCAGAGGTGACGCAGCAGGCTCACCGAGTCCGGCGGCGCGGCGCTCACGGGCTCGCGCAGGACGAGCAGGACCTGTCGGCGCAGAAGGTCGGCCTGCTCGCCGAGTCGTTCGAGGTACTCGGCGTGGTCGAGCGCGGCTTGCTCCAAAGCAGGGTGCGGCAAGCTCTGCGCTCGATGTCGAAGATCGGCGATCTCCTCGGAGAGGTCCAGCCGCTGGACGCGCACCAGAATCTGGACCCTGCCGCTGAGACTGTGTAGATATCGACCGAAGGCGGTGGTCAACGCTTGTTGTTCGGCGGGTGTGCGCAGGGCGAAGTTCACCGTCGAGCACACCCCGATCAGCGCCAGCCCGTCGGCACCGAGATCGACCACTCCGGCCTCGGTGACCCCTGTGGCGGGAAGCTGCAGCTGACCGGGCGGGGCCGCGTCGGTGGAGTCGGCGACGTCGGCCAACCAGTCCGGCACCACGGCTGCGCGCTGCCCGGCGGGCACCCGTCGCCGGGGCTGCAGGCGTTGCCGGATCGCGGCAAGGAACAGCCGATCCAACGTGACACCGTCCCGGCGCACGACCACCATGACGCAGACCGCGACGCCGAGGGGCGCGGCCACGACCAAGTAGGCAGTCACCGGCACGATGGCGCGGGCGGTCTGCCATCCGCCGTAGAGGACCAGGGCGGTCACCGCCATGACCAGGACTTGCCGGGCGGTGAAGCCGGCCAGGATGCGATCCTCCCGATCCACATCGGCGGGGATGCGCACGCTCTGAGTCATCTACGTCTCCTCTCCTCGGCGGGTGCTGGGACGAGGTGGATGGACCTTCGGCAGAGTCAGCGGCAACGGCTGCTGCCGCGAGCGCGGCGTCGGCCTTCGTCGCGAGGGCTCAGCGGCCGGTGGCGGTGCCGGTTTACGCGCACGCTGCACGTTCAACGGCAGCTGGTACTGGCCGTCGCGTCCCAGCCGAGGCTTGTTCTCTGGCCATTCGCCATCGGCGGGCAACTTCAGCTGCCGGCCCGCCCGCGCCGGCCGACCCGCTTGCGTCGGCCGAGCCGGTGGTGGCGATGGCAGTGGAGCCGATCGACGGACACGCCGCGCACGAATGGGCAGCCGGTACTGGCCGTCGCGGCCCAAGCGCGGCTTGTTCTCCGGCCACTCCCCATCCATCGGCAACGCCAACTGTCTGCCGTTCCTGGCGCTCGATGGACGTGGTTTCGGTGCAGGGCCGCTTGGGCGTCGCGATGGTTTCGGAACCCGCGTGACAGTCAGCGGCAGCATGTACTGGCCCGTCGAGGTCGCCCGCGTCGTGGCGTATGGATCCGTCGAGCCAGCCGATTTCTGGCCACCACTCCGAGACTTGGGTACGGTTCCGTCGCCACCGCCGAGGCCGCGAAGAAAACCCAGCGTCTTGTAGGCGATGAAGCCTCGGATCGCGGAGCTAACGAATGACCGGCGCCCACCGCCACGAATAGATCCCAGAACCCAGAACGGGATTTTGATGAGTACGTAACATAAGGCGAGCGCGATCAAAAATTGGATCATCGTACTCCCCCGGGTCAGCTGAACAGGGTGATTCCACCGGGCCAGAAGAAGAGCTTGATGGTTGTCACCAAGGCGAGAGATTGACCGATCTGAATCGCCATGACCCCGGCGAACGCTTTCCACCACCACAACGCGATGCCTTCCGTTTGGGGTAACGCATGAAACAGCAGCAACAGCGGCGCGCCGGCGAGCAAAATAATGGTCAGTGTGATGCGGACGATGTAGGTCAACAAAACCGCGACAAGCATGACCACCAGCGCCAGGGCGGTAAAGAGAACGAGGAGCCCGCCTTGGTCGAGATCGTGCATTAAGGCGTCGGTCATGACGCGAGCCGCTGCCTTCGGGTTGAGCTGATCACCGAGGACTGCCCGCGACAGCGCGTTGGAAATTTCGATCAGCTTGCCGCCGAAGAACAGTGAGAGGTTGGCCGCCAGGAACCCGACGAGCACGCGAGGCAGGATTTCCTTGATCGAGTATCGGGTCTGCAATGTTTCGTGGGCCATGACGATGATGCCGGCGACCACGATCAGCGCCGCGTACACGGCGATGGCGATCTGTCGGGAGTTTTCCCAAATCTGTCCCATCACCGGTACTTGGTCCAGCGGAGGAGTCACCAGCAGCGACCCCGCGAGCAGATCCAGCAGGGCGTTCAACCCTGGGGTGACCAGGTCCCGGAAGAACGCCTCGATCGCGTCCGAGACACAGCCGGGGATGTTGGTGATCCCGCACGGGGCAACGTCGCTGTCCTGGACAGTGCCGCCGGGTTGGTTCGGCGACTGGTCACCGGTGGGCGGGGCCGTCGGAGGGGGCTGCGGGATGCAGCCCTCCCCGTGACACGGTGGCGGCGACGGCGCTGACGACGGGCTCGAGGGCGGACTGGGATGGCATGGCGAGTGCGGCGCGCATTCGTCGACGGTCGGCTGCGGCTGCGGCTCCGGCGGTGGTTGTTCCGGAGCCGACGGGATAGGCGTGGGCTGGGCTGAGGCCATACCCACCCCGGCGAGAAAGCCGCAGGCGAGCAGAGCCGCGACCGCGGCGCACGCGCGACCGACACGGTAGCCGGACTTGACGGCAGGGGACGCGGTGACCGCCATGCGATCATGCCCCCACGATCCCGCGCAGGATCTCGACCACGAGGGGCGCCAGTGCGGCCAACGCGTAGCCGAAGCCCGCGCTTTTGAAGCTCTGCTTGGCCCGCTCGATCTCGCTCGGATCGCCATTGGCGAGCACGTAACGGACCCCACCGATGGTCAAGAAGACCGTGGCCAACAGCGCCAAGATTCCCATGAGCCAGCTGCGAATGTTGCGGAGGATCTCGTTGATCGATCGAGCGAGCGCGACCACCTGGACGGCCTCGGCTGAGGCCACTGCGGCCGTGGCCAGCAGCCCGGCGGTGACGAGCGCGGTGATAATGAGGATCCGGCCGATCCGGCGGCGTAGCGCGCGGCCACCGGCGGCCGGGCCAGCTCCAGGCGCGAGTGAGCGCATCGTGGACCTCCAGGGCTGAGGAAGCGCGAGGAGCGGGTAGGAATCACCCGCGGCCCTGAAGTCCGGAGTTCGGAGGCTCATCGGTCGCAGCGCCGACGACTCTTTCGGCTACGCTGCGTGACGGCCGTGGGGTCGTCACGCATGTGCCGGACGACAGTCGTGTCGAGGCGGTCTCGCCGGTCGGATCGCTACCCTGCGGTCCGATGTCGTCTTCGGTCAGCCATGCGGCGAGTCGGGCTTCTGCCCGGCGGCGGAGGCTGCGCAGGCCCTCATAGGTCAGCTCGGGGTGGTGTGGCCAATCGGCGAGTTCCATGCCGTCGAGCCGGGTGGCACCGATCAGTCCGGCCTCGGTTGGAGTCAGGACCCCGACCCGAACAGCGCGGGCCAGCACCAAGTCGGGGTGTCCCGCCGAGGGCTTGGGCGCGGTCGAGAAGAACCCCGGCGCCTTCGGGGTGGGCCCGTCCAACGCCACCATGAGCGCGCGGTGGCCGGCCCGGTACGCCTGCCATCGCAGCCGGATCATGATCCGGCCCGTGGCCAGATCGGTCGTCTCCAGCGCGTCCAGGAAGCCCCGGACGATCTCGGCGTGGATGTCAGCGGGGTCGGCGGCGTACCGGCTGGTCAGCCGGGTGGCCATCGGGGTCAGCATCGGCAGGGCGAGCCCGACGGCCACGATCGTCCACGTGCCGCCCTCGGCACGGACACGTGTGATCACATGCCGCCACACCTGGTCCCACACCCGGCGTGGGCAGGACCGACACAGCAGCAGATCTCGGAGTTCGTCGACGGGGATGTCGCGGTCGGGCAGGTGGTCGAACAGGCGCCCGTCCACGGCTACCGGATGGTCGCCCGCGGTCAACCAGGCGAACGCCTGGCGGACGGCATCGAGCGGGTTGGTCGGCCACTCTGCGTGCTCGAAATCCGAGGGGCGTGCCATCGTCTGACTCCTCTCGAAGCGGCGGTCAAGGACGCCGCCGAGAAGACCCAGCGCGGAACAGCTCCGCGCACGCCATCGCACTAAGACGCGCTTAAAAGGATCTCCTTGCCCGGAACAAGAAGATCCACAAATCAAGCCTGTCGAGCTCGCTTCCGCGCCCATCAGCAATGCTGTGCGCTGCGACGTAGTCAGTTCTTGTTCCGTCGCTGTCACCGGCATCGGGTGGCGCAAGGAAACAACGGAAATGATCTCGACGAGTTCGGGAAGCGATCTTGAGAAGTCCGCGCAGGCCGCCCTTGCTTTCGCTCGCGGCAGTATCGAATGTGATCGCCAGCCGTGCCGACGAAGATCAATATCGAGACGGGCCTGCAGCGGATATGGGGTCACACACCGTTGCCAGTGCGGCCGACCATCGCCTCGCAAGCGGCCGTGATCGACGGCCAATGCCGGGACTCCGGGGATGACTCCCGGCAAGCTCCCGCATCGCTTGTCTGCGACTTGGATCACGACCAAGTTTCTTGGAGATGGCGGTGACCGATCCGGGCGCTCATCGCGGACTTCAGAGGCGTCCTTGCCCGTCCGCGACGATCAGGGAGCGTCTGCATGTCGCCACAGTCGATCCCGACAGCGCCCGGTCCGTGCGAACCCATTCGGCCGTCGTCGTCCCCGCACCCAGCTCGCTCGCCCGGGCGCGTGCCAGCGCACCAGCGCCACTCGAAGGGTGGTGTCTCGGCCAGGGTTCGGTTCTGCCCCGTCGACCCCAACAGCGGGATCGACGACAGGATCGTCACCGTCGTCCGCGTGCTCGTGGCCGCCTACACCGCACCCGGCGAACGGGTCGCGCTCGCGGACGCGACCACCTCCACCGCACACGGATCGTGGGCGGCGCGCGAGCACCGCGACCGACTCATCGAGACCGTGTTACGGCTCGGCCGCGGCGCCACCACCGAGCCGCCCCAGCCGACCGGTGCTACGCCGCGTCGGTCCCAGAACGCGGATCGCAACGACGCATGGTCTGGGTCCGGACCCGGACCCCACCAACCGCCGGCGACCGTCACAGAACCGGCCGCTCGCGCGGCCACCGACCGGACCCGCGATCGGAATCCGGACCAGTTCAGATTGATCATCTTTGGGTGCACGCGCCACCCAGCGGAGGCCGCTTCGGTGATCGACTGGGCACCGCATCTCGCCCGGCATGGCACCCTTATCGTGCTCACGCACAGTAGCGGCGAGCCGGATGGGGGTACGGCACGATCCGGATCGTCGTGCGAGATCGACGCGCTGGCGAATCTCGCGCTGACCGACCGGCTGCTCCTGGCCCATCGCGCCGCAGGCATCGCCCCGTCCGCGCAACGCGCTTACGCCCTCGGCAGTCGCCACCGCATCCACACAACCGCCAGTGTGTTCCGTCCCGCCGTACGACAGCCGGAGGTTCGCGATGCCTAAGAACCTCGTGCGCCCCGGCAGCGCCGGGGACGCCAGCCAGCCCTACTCACGGCAGCAACTCGCGGATCAGTACGTCACCGCCGACCGCTCCAACCCCACGCTGGCGACCGGCTTGGCGCGCTGGGTCATCGCCGCGTATACCGCCCCCGGCGACATCGTCTGCGACCCCAACCCGGGCCCCGGTGTGGTGCTCGCCGAAGCCATCCGCACCGGTCGCCACGCCTACGGCCTGCACACCCCGTCGCGACGGGAATCCGCCCTGGAGAGCAACCTCGAACTCGCCTGCCACGCCAACTCCAGCGGCACCGCAACGCTGTTGAGCGGCATCGACGATCCGCACGCCGCCACGCTGCCCAACGCCGTCGACCTCGTGCTCACCGGCCTGCGCCCCGCTCCCACCCGCAGCCCTTCCCGGGAGCTCATCGAACTCTACGAAGACCTCAACGCGGTTGTCGACTGGGTCTGGCCCGGCGGACACGTCGTGGTCATCTGCCACCCCAGGAGGCGCCGCCGCGACTTCCTGCTCGACCTGCCGGGCAAGATCTGCGACGTGGCCAAGGCCATCGGCCTCCTGCCCGTCGGCCACTACATAGTCCTGACCACTCGTGTACACGGCAGACACGTTACGCGCCAGTTCGCCGCCCGCACCGGAAACCACCCGGAGAACACCAGCATCCAGCGCTGCGCCACTCACCCGACGCACATCAATGTCCTGGCCTTCAGCATGCCGCACGGCAAACGGCGGTGACCAATGAACAGCATCTACTACCGCGACGGACACGCCGAACTACACGTCGGCGACGCGCTCGATGTTATGGCAACACTACCGAGCGCGTCGGTGGATTGTGTGGTGACCTCACCACCTCAGTGGGGCATGCGTGACTATGAAACCGCCGAATGGTCCGGCGGAAACCCGCGCTGCCAACACACCCTCGGCACGACACCGCACCAGCGTCGGACGGCAAAGAAAACCAGAATCGGGAGCCATCACACCCGCAGAGAGAAGCACTGCCGACGATGTGGCGCCATCTCACGAGATAGACAGTACGGACTTGAATCCACGATCGAAGAATACGTGCGACGTCTTCGCCAGGTGAGCCGGGAAATCGCACGGCTGCTCACACCGGAAGGAACGTTCTGGCTCAATCTCCGAGATTGCTACAGCTACCACAACGGCGGGACCGGAACCACCAGAACAGCACAAGGCGAAGACCCGCATGCGGTCATCCGACACAAAAGCCTCATGGGAGTCCCATGGCGGCTCGCTCTCGATCTGCAACACGACGGATGGATCATCCGCAACGCCGTGGCCTGGCACAAACCCAATGCCCTTCCCGATCCAGCATCGGATCGATTCTCCTCGCGCTACGAGATGGTTTTCCTCTTGGTCAAACAACCGAGCTACTACTTTGACCTCAGCCAGGTTCTCGAACGACTTTCGCAGAGCCGCCCCGCGTATCGAAAAGACCATCGCGGAGGCAACAAACCCCACACCGTCAAGTCGCCCTGGCGGCCGGGACACCGCGGCAAGAATCCGGGCGACGTCTGGTCGGTTCCCACACGACCGCTTCCGGACGCGCATTGTGCTCCCTTCCCGATTGACCTCGCGTGGCGATGCATCGCAGCCGGATGCCCCGAGAACGGACGCGTGCTCGATCCCTTCTCCGGCGCCGGCACTACCGGACTCGCCGCCAGCAGCCTGGGTCGGTTCTTCCAAGGCATCGACCTGCGATCCGACTACCACGAGATCTTCCTGCGCAGAAGATCGCGAAACGTCACACCGCACCAGCCTCGCTCTGTACGACAGGCTTGAGGGATAACAAGGTGATTGCCCAAGACCTTCACGCACCGTTCAACCCACCCAGCGACTCGGACATCACGATCGGTTCCTTGTGTACCGGCTACGGAGGACTGGATCTCGGTGTCCTGACAGCTCTCGGCGGTGGCCAGCTCGCGTGGTGTGCCGATCCCGCTCCGGACGTCGCCGCCATCCTGACCACCTGGCTGCCCGGGGTGCCCAATCTCGGCGATCTGCGGTCCCTCGACTGGGACAGCGTGGAACCGGTCGACGTGGTCACCGCCGGGTTTCCTTGCCAAGACATCAGCACCGCTGGCCGTGGCGCCGGCATCGAGAAAGGATCCCGCAGTGGACTCTGGACCGACATCATGGCGGGAATTCGCACGCTACGACCCCCACTCGTCGTCGTGGAGAACGTCGCCGCCCTCCGATGGAAAGGCGGCGACCTCGGCCGTGTACTCGGCGACCTGGCCGAAGCAGGGTATGACGCAGCATGGCAGAGCATTCGCGCCGCCGACATCGGTGCGCCGCACCGCCGCGAACGAGTCTTCATACTCGCCTGGCCCCACACCCCTTCCGACGCGGATGCTACCGACCCCGCAGGCAAGTGACGGTGGCCGAACAGGATGCTCACCGGCGTCGCGCAAGGCGCGCGGGCACCAGGTGAACCTTTCCGACGCGGTAACCGCTTTCCTGCCAACGCCTGCCGGAAGCAATCCCAACGATGGAGAGGAACCAGCCGACTGGCTGCGGAGACAAGCCCGCCAGAAAGCGAGAGGGATCAACGGCAACGGCATGGGGATGCCGTTGTCGATCGCGGTGCGCACGCTACGAACCACTCGGATCCGGAGAACCAAACCAACACGCCCGTCCCCGCGGTCCGCGAGGCGATGGTCGAAGGTTGCGCACTCTCGCGACACCGAAGCCACCACGGTCAGCGGAACGGCCGTCGAGAACCTGCATTCTGATCGCGCATCCTCGGCGATCGACTGGGATATATACGAAACCGCCATCCGGCGGTGGGAATCCGTCTGCGGCGTCACCGTCCCGCACCCGACCGAATCCAGCCGAAGCGGGCGACCACGACTCGCGCCACGATTCGTCGAGTGGCTGATGGGCGTGCCCACTGGCTGGGTCACAGAAGTTCCGATCACACCCGCAGCGCAAGTCCGCTGCCTAGGCAACGGCGTGGTACCACAACAGTGTCGGTGGCCGTGAAATTCTCCCCGTAGGTGGCCATTTTCTTCCTCGTTGATGGCCGTGGGATCGCCCCAGTGGCGGTCAGATTTCTCCCCGCTGTGGCCGTGTCGTACGTGCGCGGGTATGGGTGCGTCACGGTCTCCTGGGGCCGAATGATCGTGTTCGGTCTTGGGAGGAAGGAGACGTTGAAGTCACCGGAGGAGATCATGGAGATTCTGGAGGCTTACGACCTGACCGGCAGTTATCGGTCGGCGGCCGAGCTGGCCGGGTGTGATCATCACACGGTGCGTCGCTATGTCGAGCGGCGCGGCCTGGGGCAGGCGCCGGCGCGGATGCGGGCCGCCCAGCTGATCGATCCGTTCGTGGACAAGGTCGAGGAGTGGGTGGACCGGTCTCGGGGCAAGATCCGCGCCGATGTGGTGCACGACAAGCTGGTCGCGATGGGCTATGAGGGCTCGCAGCGCACCACGCGACGGGCGGTGGCCCAGGTCAAGCGGGCGTGGCGGGCCAGGCATCGCAGGGTGTTTCGCCCCTGGATCCCGGAACCGGGGTTGTGGCTGCAATTCGACTGGGCCGAAGGGCCTCGCATCCGCCGACGCCGCACGTTCTTGTGGTGCGCGTGGCTGGCCTGGTCCCGGTTCCGGGTGGTGATCCCGACCTGGGACACCACCCTGGCGACGGTGACTGGGTGTCTGGACGCGACGCTGCGCCGCCTGGGTGGGGTGCCTACCTATGTGCTCACCGACAACGAGAAGACGGTGACCAGCGAACATGTCGCCGGGCTGGCGGTGCGACACCCGGAGATCGTGGCGGTCTCGCGCCACTATGGGATGACGGTCAAAACGTGTCTGCCGGCGGATCCGCAGTCCAAGGGCGGCAGCGAGGCGACGGTGCGCATCGCCAAGGCCGATCTGGTGCCCACCGAAGCCAACCTGCGCGAGCACTATCCCAGCTTCGGCGCGTTGGAGGGTGCGTGCCGCGAGTTCTGCGACGCGGTCAACGCCCGGGTGCATCGGGCGACCGGGCGGGTTCCGGCTGAACTGCTGGTCGAGGAACGGACCCGGTTGCACCGGCTGCCGGCCGAGCCGTACGCCTCGGCGCTGGGCCAGACCCGACGGGTGATGTGGGACGCCACGATCAGCGTGGACGGGGCCCGCTACTCGGTGCCACACCAACTCATCGACGCCCGGGTCTGGGTGCGCTGGCACGGCGACGAACTGGTCATCACCCATGTCGGCGACGACGGCCCCACCGAGATCGCCCGGCACCAGCGCGCCAGCCGGCTGCATCCGTCCATTAAGGACGAGCACTACCCGCCCCGCCACAGTGATCCGCTGCACCGGCAGCCGAGCGCCCGCACCCGCGACGAGGCCGATTTCCTCGCCCTCGGTGACGGGGCGGCCGCCTGGGTCAGCGAGGCCGCCGAGACCGGGGTGATGCGCATCCGCGCCAAGATGGCGCACGCGGTCACCCTGGCCAAGCTGCACGGCACCGCAGCGGTCGACCGAGCCCTGGGCACCGCTGCGGTCGCCGGACGCTTCGCCCACGACGACCTCGACGCGATCCTCGACTACCAGGCCCACGGCGGGGATAGCGGGTCGTCGACGCGGGCGAGTGAGACCCACTCGCTGCAGCCCGGCACGGCCGCCTGGCACGGTTTCGGCACCCCACAGGGAGGTGAGGGCTGATGACGGCCACCGAGCCGACGACCGTGGCCGCGCCCACCGGCGACCCGCTCGACGAGGTGACCGCCCTGTCCCGTCGGCTGAAGCTGCCGCACCTGCGCAAAGCCCTCGCCGAGGTGATCCCCACCGCCAAGGCGCAACGCTGGGACCCCACCGAGGTCGTCCGGGTGCTGCTGGCCGAGGAAGCCGCCGGCCGCGACGCCGCCGCGCTACGCACCCGCCGCAAACGCGCCGGCTTCCCCAGCGGCAAAACCTTCGACGTGTGGGACGAAAGCGCCAGCAGCATCTCCCGCGCCACCCAACAAGCCCTGCGCAGCCTGGAATGGGTCCAGAGGCGGGAGAACCTCTGCGTCTGCGGGCCCTCGGGTACTGGTAAGAGTCACTTCTGCGAGGCCCTCGGTCAGCACGCCATCGACCAGGGCATGGCCGTCGCGTGGTTCACCATCGAAGACCTCGGCGCCCTCGTGCGACGCCACCGCGCCGACGACACCCTCGCCAAAGCCCTCACCCGGCTCACCCGGGCTGATCTGATCATCGTCGACGACATCGGCATGCTGCCCGTCTCTTCGGATGCCGCCGAAGGCTTCTACCGACTGGTCGACTCCGCCTACGAGCGGCGCAGCCTGACCGTCTCATCGAACCTGCACCCGTCAGGCTTCGACGAGATCATGCCCAAAACGCTGGCCACCGCGACCGTCGACCGGCTGCTACACCACGCCCACGTCTGCGTCACCAGCGGCGAATCCTTCCGCCTCGCCGAAGCCACCAACGGCAAGGGGGTGACGCCGCTGACCTAACCACACTGGGGAAAAACGTGGCCACCAACGGGGAAAACCACGACCACCAACGGGGAAAACCACGACCACCAGCGGGGAACTTCAACGACCGCCCACGGGGAACACTGGACGGCCATTGACACAACAGGCCGCCCACGCCGTAGGCCTTCTGCTGGACGATCTCGCCAGCCTCGCCTCCGAAGATGCTCACAACGACATCGATGACGGCATGGAGAGCGCCGCATGACGTAGCGGCAGAGCCCACTTCGACTCGACCGCGCCCCACGTGCCGAAGCTGCAATGCCGATCCCTGTCGGCATCCGACATGAGGCCGCCGCCAAATACCCAGGACATGGAGCCGAGTAGTCAATTGCGCCGCCCGACCAATGCGCTTGCCATGACCCACGACCACAGAGGTGTCCTCATGCACCCGGATAAACACTGCAAAAAAGATGTAGCGATCACATACGTCAATAGTTCTAAACAAGACGACACGGTCGAATCGAGCCGCGTCGCAGGACGCGCCGGCGTTACAGTTCCGACCGAGTCTCGCCACGAGAACAACGCCGGAACGTCGAGCAGGGTGCCGCGAAAGCGATGGGGTGCCGGAGGCGCAAGTCGGAACGTGATCGTTCACGGCGTTCAGCCGCGCCGGTGCCGCTCCGGCGTGCCGACACGACGGCTCCGCCGGGACCGGGATGCGCGCAACTGAACCCGACAAGAAGACAGTCCTGGAGATCCGACATGCCCTCGAACAACCACCACTTCCCGGCTGAGGGCGAACACGAAGCCGTGATCGTTCCCCTCCCTCAGCAGCACACCAGCGACCGGACGACCAGGAGACGGCGCAGAAGCGCGCCCGGCGCCACGAACGTGATCGTGCGCGGTGAACGGCACGACCCGCCGGACGCGCACAAGCTCGCGCGGGTAATGGCCAGCCTCGCCGCCGACACCGGGCAGGACGAGACAGACGAACAACCACGACAGGCCCAGCGCACAGCATCCCGCCGAGCAACCACCGATCTGCAGACTCGTCGCCCCAGGGCCGCCTAAATCACCCGCGGCCAGTCCTCACCGCGAACAACCACCGCATCGCACGAAGGAAGATCTGACGCGCGAAGAGGCGCCCATGACCATCTCCAACGCCGACTCGAACAACGAGATAGAGCAGAAGCCCGGGACTCGCGCGGTGTTTTACCTACGCGTGGCATCCGCAGGTCAAATTGAGCACGACTGCGAAGCGCAGTGGGCAGCATGTCTCCGCAAAGCCAGGGAACCGGGCATCGCCTTCATCGACGAGTACGTCGAACCAGGGACGAAGAAGGACGAAGAAGCCGACTGACAGGTCGCGTCGTAGTGAGCCGAGTTTCATGACTAGCGCATACGCCGACTCGAATGACGAGCTAGCACACGACGTCGCAGTCCCGGTCGAACTCCCGGAAGGCGCAACCGACATCGAACCCGGGACTCGCGCCGTGATCTACCTTCGCGTGTCGTCCGCAAGCCAAGTCAAGAGGGACTACGACCCGGAAGGCATCTCCATCCCTGCCCAGCGAAAAGCGTGCCTGCGCAAAGCCGAGGAACTGGGCGTCACCGTCATCGACGAGTACGTCGAGCCCGGACGCTCCGCCACCGAGATGTCCAAGCGCGAAGCGTTCCAGCGGATGCTCGCGCGGGTCCGCGCCCAGGGCGATATCGACTACATCATCGTCTACATGCTCGCCCGGATGGCGCGCAACCGCTACGACGACGCCATCGTCATGGCCGACCTGCGCAAGCGCGGCGTCACACTCGTCTCCGCCACAGAGTCCATCGACGACACCCCGGTTGGCCAGCTCATGCACGGCATCCTGGCCACCTTCAACGAGTACCAATCCCGCCAGCAGGGCGACGACATTGCCTACAAGATGGCGCAAAAGGCTCGCAACGGCGGCACCATCGGGCGCGCCCCACTTGGCTACCTCAACCACATCGACCGTTCCGAGGGGCGCGAGATCCGCACCATCATCCTCGACGCCGAACGAGCACCATTCGTCCAGCTCGGCTTCGAACTGTTCGCCACCGGCGATTACACCCTCGAAGAGCTCTCCGACGAACTCTACGACCGTGGCCTGCGCACCCGCCCCACCGCGAAGCACCCCGCCAAAAAGGTCTCCATCAACAAGCTCTCGCAGATGCTGCGAGACCGCTACTACATCGGCTACGTCACCTACCAGGGCGAAGAGTTCCCAGGTCGGCACGAGCCACTGATCGACGAAGACCTCTTCGACCGCGTCCAGGACATCCTCGACGGCCGTACCGCAGCCAACGAACGCCGCCGCGTCCACCACCACTACCTCAAAGGCTCCCTGTTCTGCGGCCGCTGCCGACACGCTGGCATCACTCAACGGATGACCATCCAACACACGGTGAACTCAAAAGGTACCGAGTACCTGTATTTCTTCTGCCGCGGTCGGCAATCCCACATCTGCGACGCGCCCCACATCAACGTCGAACTGATCGAGGATGCCGTGGAACGCCACTACGCCACCATCCGCTTCAACCAAGAGTTCATCGCCGACGTGCGCACCCAGATCGACACCGTGATCAGTGAGCAAGAAGCCTCCACACGACTGCTGCACCAGCAGCTCACCGCCCAGCTCCGCGACATCGATACCAAGGAGGAGAACTTGATCGACTTAGCAGCAGACGGCACCCTCCCGCAAGCGAAGGTCAAAACCAAACTCCGCGACATCGAACGCAGGCGACGCCAGCTCAACCAACAGCTCGACACCGCCTCCGCCGATCTCACCGACAGCGCCCAACTCATCGAGGCCAGCCTCAAGCTGCTGGAGAATCCCCAGGAACTCTACCGGCGCTGCAACGACCAGCAGCGCCGCATGCTCAACCAGGCGATCTTCCACCGCCTCTACATCGATGATCAACACGTCACCGACAGCGACCTCCACGAGCCCTTCGCGCAGCTCCACGCCCTGCAGCACACACGAGATCCCGCCCGATACGACCACGAGTCCGCACCCGCCATCCCCAAGCCCCGGAAAAGCGAAAAGGCCACCCGCCAAGCGAGTGGCCTTTCCTCCATGTCGAGCGTGGCGGTCCTACTCCAGAACCTTCAATCAGGCCCATGTTCTAATAAGACCTCCAAGGTGGAGCTGAGGGGAATCGAACCCCTGACCTCCTCGATGCGAACGAGGCGCGCTACCAACTGCGCTACAGCCCCTTGCGGCGGAACGAGCATAACAGGACCGATGATCGGCTTCGCGCGGCGGGGTCCCCTCTCGCGGCAATGACGCCGCGAGCCCGCCGCAGCACCGCGCTACTCGCCGACCGCCCGCCGGTACACCGGCGAACCGGGCTGTTCGAGCTGCTCGAACGCCGGGTCCTCGTCGTCGATGTCGACGACGACCGTGTTGCGGTGCCGCATGCGCGAGTGCGGACGTGGCTTGCGCTCCACACCGGGGATCGTGCGCTCGCTCATCGACGGCCGCGCGCGGTAGCCCGCGTCGTAGTCCTCGTACTCCGCTTGCTCGTAGCCCGCGTAGTTTGGCTCGGCGCGCTCGTACCGCTCGTCATAGCGAGGGTCGTAGTCGTGGTCGTCGTCCTCGCGCCACCCCGCGCGCGCCGCGTTCAGCCGGGCGAGCCTGCGCTGCCTGATCTCCGTCTCGATCCGCACCTGCCTGCGCAAGTACACCAGGTACGTCGCGAGGGCGGCGCCAGCCGCACCGGTGATCCACCACACCATCGGCAGGACGACGCCCGCGACGACCGCGCTGATCACCACGGTCACCAGCAGCGCGACCACCACCCGCTGCCGGAAGGCGTACTTCGCCCGTGCCGCGATCTCGGCGGCCTCCGGGTCGAACCCACCCCGGCCCGGCCGGTAGCCCACTCGGCGGGCGGGAGGCGGCTCCACCCGCCGCTCCTCGTCGTAGTCCCTGTCACGGACGTCGTACGCGTGATCGCGGTCCTCGTAGGCCTCGTAGTCCTCGTAGCGGTCGCGCTCATCACCGACGTCCTCGACGTCCTCGACGTATTCGACGTCCTGAACGGCGTCGACGTCCTCGCCGCCGTCACGCTCGGTCACAGCGTTGACATGGGCGACCCCGACGTCCTCGACATCGCCGGACGTGACAGGATCGTCCCGCTGAACCTCATCGGCGCGGTCGTCGTGTGCTGCGGATCCGGACATCAGGTGCTCCTCCCGCTTATCGCCGCGCGCGCTCCCCCGCCGCACGATCCGTGATGCCAAGGCATCGTCCGCCGTCTGCCCGACCTCCTGCCGCTTCCGCGCGACCATCGGCACGAGCACGATGAGCCATGCCGCGGCAAGCGCGACGATGATCAACGAGCTTGGCATCTTTCCTGGCTCCCCGACTGCACAACTGCTTCCCGTGACGCCACGCTAGCCACAGCGGACACGGATCGGGCGGAGCCACGCCGCAAGATCACGGAATGGCATCACCAGGATGGGTGAGTACGGTCACCCAAGCCGGGCATAGCGGAAAGAACGCCGTGCGCTGGTTAGACGTACTCCGCCTTGCCCGCGTCGACGAGTCGCGCCACGAGCCCGCTACCGGTCTCTTCCGCTGTGATGGCGAAGCAGAGATGGTCCCGCCACGCGCCGTCGACGTCGAGGTAGCGTTCGAACAGCCCCTCCTTGCGAAAGCCGAGCTTGGTCAGCACCCGCACGCTGGCGACGTTGTCCGGCCGCACCGTCGCCTCGAGCCGGTGCAGGCCCGCGTCCCCGAAGGCGTGGTCGACGGCCAACGCGACCGCCGCCGTCGCCACACCGCCCGACGCATGCGCCGAGTCGACCCAGTAACCCACCCACGCCGACCGCAACGCCGCTCTGATGACATTGCCAATCGTGAGCTGACCAGCGAACTCACCGTCGATGGTCAGCGCGAACGGCAGACACACCCCTCGCCTGCCGAGCGTGCGCAGCCCGGCCCACTGCGTCGGCCAGGCCGTCACCCCATGGCGTTCCTCCCAGGTTCCAGGAGCGTTCGGCTCCCACCGCCGCAGGTACTCGCGGTCACGTAACCGCAGCCGTCGCCACGCGCCGCCGTCGCGGTAGCGCACCGGACGTAGCCGGACGTCCCCAGCGGGAACTCGCAGTGGCCCGAGCCGTGCCGGCCAGCCAGGGCTCTTGCGCTCGGCGGCACCCGATCCAGTTTCCGGGTAGAGGGGTCGCGCCATGATCACCGTTTCGCTAGCCGCGTTGCGCCAGGAACGCGACCCGCACCTGCTCCCCCACGGTGATCTCGGTCTGCATCTCCCCGACCGTGATCAGGCAGTTCGCCTCGGCGAGCGACGCGAGTAGGTGCGTGCCGGACGTGCCGAGCGGTTGCACCAGGTACTCGCCGTTGCTCTCGTCCCGCAGCAGCTGCCCGCGCAAGTAGCCCTTGCGCCCACGCGTCGATGTGATCGGCGACAGCAGCCGGGCGCTGATCACCCTGCGATGCGGGTTGCGAGTGCCGCGCGCCGAACGGATCAGCGGCCGGATGAACACCTCGAACGCCACGAGCGCGCTCATGGGATTGCCCGGAACCAGGAACGTCGGCACGGCGTCCGGACCGAGCTTGCCAAAGCCCTGCAACGAGCCAGGATGCATCGCCACCCGGGTGACGTCGATCTGGCCGAGGTCACGCAGCGTGGACACGACGTCGTCACCCGCGCTGCCGCTGGTGCCACCCGCGACGACAACGACCTCCGACATCAACAGCCTGCCTTCGACGACCTCCTTCAGCCGATGTCCGCCACTCGGCGCGATGCCGACCCGGTTGACCTCGGCGCCCGCGTCTTTCGCGGCAGCCGCGAGCGCGTAGGAGTTGACGTCGTAGACCTGTCCGATACCCGGCGTGCGGTCGACGTCGACCAGCTCGTCGCCGATCGAGATGATCGACACCCTCGGCCGGGGGTAGACAAGGACCTTCGACCTGCCAACCGCCGCGAGCAGCCCGACCTGCGCCGCGCCGATGATGTCGCCCTTCCGGACGGCGACGTCCCCGATCTGGACGTCCTCGCCCGTCCGGCGCACGTACGCCGCGGACGGCACCGACCGCGACACCGACACCACGGCGGGGTGGTCGTTGGTGTACTCGGTCGGCACGACGGCGTCGGCCAGCGTCGGTAGCGGCGCGCCGGTCGCCACTCGCACCGCCTGGCCGGGCTGCAGCCGACGGGGCTGCCGTGACCCGGCCTGGATCTCACCGACAACCGGCAACTCGACCGGGTTCTCCCCATCGGCGTCCCTGACGTCGACGCTGCGCACCGCGTAGCCGTCGATGGCGGCCTGGTCGAAGCCGGGCAGCGCGTGCTCGGCGACGACCTCCTCCGCGCACAGCAGCCCTTGTGCTTCCGAAATAGCCACCCGGACCGGCCTCGGCCGCACCGCGGCATCGAGCACCATCGCCAACTGGTCGTCGACGGAGCGGAACTCCACGTCGGGTTCGGGCTCGGGCGAGGTCCCGAGGCCATGCGCCCGCTGCGGAACGTCGCTGACCTCGGAACCGCGTTCCTGCTGGTCGGGTGTTGTCATCGCTTAGCTTCCGATTCGTTCAGCCAGCCAGGTACGTAGGGAAGGACCGTACTCCGGGTGTTCCAGCGCGAAGTCGATCGCGGCGCGCAGGAAACCACCAGGGTTGCCGAGATCGTGCCTGCCCCCACGGTGCACCACAACATGAACCGGATGCCCCTCCTCGATGAGGAGACCCACCGCGTCGGTCAGTTGCAGCTCACCACCGGCACCGGGGGTGATGCGTCCGAGCGCGTCGAAAATCGCCCGATCGAGCAGGTATCGCCCCGCGGCGGCGAAGGTGGACGGGGCCTCCTCCGGTGCCGGCTTCTCGACCATCCCGTGCACCTGCTTCACGTCGGCGTCCGAGGTATCGGAGACGTCGAACACACCGTAGGCGGAGACATCCCCATCCGGCACGTCGAACGCGCACAACACGCTGCCGCCGTACTCCGCGCGCACCTTGGCCATCCGCTCGAGCACGCCGGTCGGCAGGATGAGGTCGTCCGGCAGCAGGACGGCGACGGCATCGTCGTCATCATCGAGATTCGGCAGGGCGCAGGCGACGGCGTGGCCGAGACCGAGCGCCTCCTGCTGAATGGCGACCTCGACGTCGAGCAGGCCTGGCGCCCTGCGCACCTTCTCCAGGAGCGCGTCCTTGCCCTTGCGAGCGAGCGTGTCCTCCAGCGCGGGCGCGGTCTCGAAGTAGTCGGCGACGGACTGCTTGCCAGGCGACGTCACGATCACCAGCCGCTCCGCCCCCGCACCAGCTGCCTCGGCCGCGACGAGTTCGATACCGGGCGTGTCAACGACAGGCAGCAGTTCCTTGGGGACCGCTTTCGTAGCGGGCAGGAATCTCGTGCCGAGTCCCGCGGCTGGCACGATGGCGGTACGGATCGTCTTCTCGTTCGCGGTTGGGCCCGTCATGGTGGGCAGCCTAACCGTTCAGCCGCCCTCAGCGTGGCAGCAGCCGCGCATCCCATGCCGGTGGGTTCGCGGTGGCGGCCCCGTGACCTCGTAGCCTGACCACGTGACGGAATCTGACAAGCCTGAGGGACGCCATCCCGACACGACGACGAAGGCGGCATGGCGTGCGCGTTTGCTCGCCGAGCGTGACGCCGTCTCGGCCGAGGACGCGGCGGCCGCCGCGGCGGCACTGGCACGCGGAATGGTGCGGGCGGTGGCGGATCTGGCGAAAGTCGCCCCCGACGGCGCGGGGAATCCCGCCACGGTGTGCTGCTATGTCCCGTTCGGTACCGAACCCGGCTCGCTCGCCATGGTGGACGCGCTGCGTGATTCCGGCTCCGAGGTGCTCTTGCCGGTGGTGCCCGACGTCCCAGGGCCGCTGGACTGGGCGCGTTATGAAGGCCAGGACACATTGCGCACCGGTGCCCTGCCCGGGCTACTCGAACCAGCTGGCGAGCGGGTCGGCCCTGAAGCGCTCGGTTGGGCATCCCTCGTGTTCGTGCCAGCGTTGGCGATCGACTATCGCGGTGTACGGCTCGGCAGGGGCGCCGGGTACTACGACCGCTCATTGCCGCACGCCGCGCCGTCCACCCGGATGATCGCGGTGGTCCGAGACGCCGAACTGGTGCCAGAACTACCCGCGGAACCGCACGACGTGCGGCTGAGCGGCGCCCTGTTGCCGGAACGCGGGCTGGTGTCGCTGCCGGCCTGACGACGTTCGCCCGTCGTTCGTCATCCGAACGCCCCGGAACTCGCCATATGCGGTGTGACGAACCCCGGATTGCGCTCGGCGGATGGCATCACGCATTATGGAGCTAGCACTCTCATAGGTTGAGTGCTAGCTGACGAGGGAGCTTGAGGTGCCCACTTACCAGTACGCCTGCAAGGAATGCGACCACGAGTTCGAGGCCGTCCAGTCGTTCACCGACGACAGCTTGACCGACTGCCCTGAGTGCACCGGTCCGCTGCGCAAGCTGTTCGGGTCGGTCGGCGTGATCTTCAAGGGCAGCGGGTTCTACCGCACCGACTCCCGCTCCACCAACGGCAAGGCGAATGGTTCCAGTGGCGGAACCAATGGCTCATCCGATTCGGGGAGCACGTCGAGCTCCAGCGACTCGTCGAGCTCGTCCAGCAGCTCGTCGAAGTCCTCGGACTCCGGCAGCTCGTCGAGTTCGTCCAGCAGCTCAAGTACGGCGAGCGCGGGCTCGTCGACGGCGAAGGCGTCCTGACTCTCACCGAGTTATCCACCGGTACCCGGTTGTCCACAGCCGAATAGCTGGGCTACCACGCCGACGTTCGGGACTCCTAACGTCGTCGACATGATCGGCACACGTTGGCTTTCCGCGCTCCGCCACCCCCGAGACTGGCTTCGCCGCAGGCCCATCACGCTGTCGCGGCATTACGCGACGGCGAGGAAAGTGGTCGCGACCGCGCTCTTGGCCACCGGCGCCCTGCTCGCGTTCGCCCCTGATGGGCGTGACGCGGCGCACGCCTCCCCTGTCGTCGTTACGGCACGCGACGTCGCGACCGGCACCACGCTGCGGGCCGCCGATCTCACCGTCACGCGGTTGCCACCATCCGCCGTCCCAACCGGCGCGCTGACCACCACGGACGCCGCGATCGGCGCGATGCTTGCCGGGTCCGCCCGCACGGGCGAACCACTCACCGACGCACGCATCGTCGATGACGGGACGACGTCGTTGGTCGGGGGCGATGTCGACACGGCGGCCGCTGACCGCGACGTCGACGACGCGAAGTCCGACGAAGGCACTGTCCCGGAGGCCAGCGGGGAACCGGCCGACACCGCGACCGTGCCCGTCCGGTTGTCCGACGCCGCGATCACCGGCCTGTTACGCCCTGGTACACGCGTCGATGTCATCACCGCTGACGACACCAGCGACGAGGGCCACGTTCTCGCCACCGACGCACCCGTCGTGACCGTGACGGCGCCTGACACGTCACACGGCACCTCGGCCACGGCAGCTCCGTTGGTGCTGATCGAACTGCCAGCTGAAACCGCCACACAGGTCGCCGCTGCGTCGCTGCGTCAGCCGGTCACGATTACGCTGCGGTAGCGTTCGTTCCACTCCGGACAGTCGGAGTGCGTCTCTGGCTCAACCCCGGATGCCGCGATACGGCGTCAATCCCGTACCGAGGAGGAAATCGTGCTCAAGGGCTTCAAGGAGTTCCTGTTACGCGGCAACGTCGTAGACCTCGCGGTCGCGGTCGTCATCGGCACCGCGTTCGTCGCGATCGTCACCGCCTTCACCGAGAGCATCATCCAGCCGTTGATCAACGCCATCGGCGGCTCGGACGCCGCCCAGGGGCTCGGCTTTCGGGTGTTGGAGAACAACCCGGCGACATTCATCGACATCGGCAATGTCATCAACGCCGCGATCAACTTCGCCGTCATCGCCGCGGTGGTGTACTTCCTCATCGTGGTACCGGTCAAGCACATGCAGGAGCGTCGCGAGCGCGCGAAGCAGACTGGCGAGGAACCGGTGGCGCCGACCGAAGCGGAGTTGCTCACCGAGATCCGCGACCTGCTTCGCGAGCGCACGGGAACGTCCTGAGGTGCTCAACCTTCGCCCTGAGTCCACGACTCAGTGGTGCGGCGGCCGGTTCTCCAGGTACCAGTCGTCGCACGCACCGCTCGCCTCGTGCCATGACGGATCGCGCTCGTCGGAGGTGGTTTCAGGAAGTATCTGACCGAACACCTCATCGAGGCGTGCGGTGTTCCCAGGGCGCGCTGACCCCTGTCGCGACGCGGGCACGTCCGGATCCGGTGAGCCCTGCCGTGACGGCTTGGGGTCCTTGGCACTCGGCACATGTCCATTCTCGCACGAGAGACTGCCGCACATCGCCTGGTCGGGGCTGTCGCTAACTCGCGGATGGCTGGGACCGGTGCGACGATAAGGAAGCCCAACCACGAAATCGACAAGGTGGCCAGAGAAATGAAACTCGACAAGGCGAAAGAGATGGCGTCCAGGGCGACGGAAAAGGCAACCGAAGTCGCGGGCGATCTCGCCGAACGAGTCGGCCCGTTGACCGAGCGCATCGGCCCACTCGCCGAGAAAGCCGGCGAGGCAGCCTCGCGCGGGGTCGAAACCGCGGCCGGCGCCGCGAACAGGGTCACCGGCGGCCGGTTCGAGGACAAGATCAGCTCAGCGGCCGACAAGATGGAGAGTGTCCTGCACCGGGACGCCACCTCGGGCGAAAGCCAGCCTGGCGACACCAAGCCCGGGGACGGTACGCCTGGCCCCAAGTAGCCAGCACCCACTGCCACACGCCGGGCGTCACTCCGGGGCGCCCGGCGTCATCGTGCCAAGTGGGCGAGGCCTTAGCCTCAGCTCACGACTCGGCGGCCAACCCGCCCGACAGTTCCCCGATCACGTGTGGCACCAGCGAGGACAGCGTTGCCATGCCGTCGCGCACCGCGCTGCGCGACCCGGCGAGGTTGACCACCAGAGTGCTGCCGGAGACACCGACTAGCCCGCGCGAGACCCCGGCGTCGACCGCGCCCGCGGCGAGCCCCGACGACCGCAGCGCCTCCGCGATCCCCGGGATGTGCTGGTCCAGCACGCCCTGCGTGGCATCAGGGGTGACGTCGCGTGGGGACACACCCGTCCCACCTACGGTGATCACGACGTCCGCACCGCCGATGACGGCGGTGTTCAGGGCATTACGGATCGCGACCGTGTCCGCGTGTACCGTCACGGTGCCGTCCACGATGAACCCTGCTTCTTCCAGCAGTTCGGTGACCAGCGGTCCCGCGGTGTCCTCGTGCTCCCCGTTGGCGACCCTGTCGTCGACGATCACGACGAGAGCCCTGCCGAGCCGTTGCGCGCTGCGTTCCATGACGACAACGGTAGTCGGTCCCGCCACATCGGACACATCGCCGTCCCGAGGCGTGCGCCACAGCCAGCCACGGCATGACCGACGCGTGTCAGGTAAGCGCGCCGTCACCGACCGGCAATAAATGACGATTTCCTGACATACCGCCGTACGGGACGCGCACGCGGCGTCCCGGCACTAACGTCGGAAACCGTGCGTGTACTCGTGACAGGCGGTGCCGGGTTCATCGGCTCCCACGTGGCTGACTCGCTGGCCGACCACGGGCATGAGCCGGTACTACTCGACGCCCTCGTGCCCACCGCTCACGATGGCGGTGATCCACCCGAGTACGTGTCCAAGCACCGGTTCGTGCGCGGCGACGTGACCGACGCCGAACTACTGCATAACCTGCTCGACGACGTCGACGCGGTAAGCCACCAGGCAGCGATAGTCGGGCACGGCCTCGACCCGGCCGACGCACCGACCTATGCCTGGCACAACGACTACGGCACGGCGGTGCTGCTCGCCGCGATGCACCGTAACGGCGTCTCGCGGCTGGTGTTGGCCTCGTCGATGGTCGTCTACGGCGAAGGCGCGTACTCCTGCCGGACGCACGGGCCCACCCAGCCCGCACCGCGCAGTGAGGCAGACATCGACGCCGGAGTGTTCGACCCACGCTGTCCCGCCTGCGACGACGTCCTCACCCCATGCTTGGTGGACGAGTCGGCACCGCTACTACCGCGCAGCACCTACGCGGCCACCAAGCTGGCGACGGAGCATCTGGCCGCGGCGTGGGCGCGGCAAACCGGCGGCGCGGTGCACGCGCTGCGCTACCACAACGTCTACGGCCCCCGGATGCCGCAGGACACGCCATACGCGGGTGTGGCATCGCTGTTCCGCTCGGCGTTGCGCAGGGGCGAGGCGCCGCGGGTGTTCGAGGACGGTCGCCAGCGCAGGGACTTCGTGCACGTCCGCGACGTGGCCCGAGCGAACGTGCTCGCGCTGCGCGACGACGCGCCGCCCGGCGAGCTTGTGCCGCTGAACGTGTGCTCCGGCAGCCCGCACACTGTGGGCGAGTTGGCCGAGGAACTGGCGAGGGCATGCGGTGGACCGGCACCGGAGATCGTCGGTGGTGCGCGCCCCGCCGATGTCCGACACATCGTCGCCAGCCCTGCCCGCGCCCGCGATGTCCTGGGGTTCGCCGCGACGACCGGCTTCGCTGAGGGCATCACGGAGTTCGCCACGGCGGAGCTGCGGACTCCGGTGCGAACGACCTCGCGCTCTCCTCAGGACGTCGCCAACGGCAACCGCACCTCGAACCGGCACCCAGGGCCGTGATTACGCACTCCGATCCGTCCGTGGTGTGCCTCGACCAACCCCTTGGCGATCGCCAGCCCGAGCCCGCCCCCGGCGTCGCCGGACCGCTCCGGTGTGCGGGCGGTACTGCCCCGGAACGCGACGTCGAACACCCGCTCCAGCTCGTCCGTCGGGATGCCGCCACAGGCATCATCGACGTAGAGCAACGCGGAGTCGCCATCCACGCCGATCGACACCGCGACCGTGCCGTCCGGCGGCGTGTGCCGAATCGCGTTGGACACCAGGTTGCGCACCACGCGCGTCAACTCGGGGTCGCTGCCGAGCACCACGGGACCCGCCGACTCCTTCGCCTCCACCCGCACTCGCTTGCGCTGCGCGACGGCGGTCTGCGACTCCAGCACGTCGCCGACGACGTCCGCGAGCGGGATCGCCGACATCGTCAGCCGCAGCCCGCCCGCGGTGATCCGCGAGAGTTCGAAGAGGTCGTCGACCATGCCGGACAACCGGGTTGCCTCGCCGCTGATGCGCTGCGCGTAGTCGGCAACCTCGCCGGGCTGCGACACGACGCCGTCGGCGAGTGCCTCCGCCATCGCGCGGATCCCGGCCAACGGGCTGCGCAGGTCGTGGCTGATCCACGCGACCAGTTCGCGGCGCGCCGCCTCGGCCGCGCGTTCCCGGTCGCGCGCCTCGCGCTCCCACACGCTGCGGCGCGCGAGATACCGTCCGGACAACACGGCCGCTGGGATCGTCACCGCCGCCACCAGCAGCCCGACGAGCAGCCAGATCGCCAGCGTCGGAGTGAACATGAACCCGCTGACGCCGAGCATCCCGACCAGCGTCGCCACCACAGGCAGCAGCGCGAGCACCGTCATCGCCGCCGCGATCGACCGGCTGCGCATGCGGTGCAGCAGCCACGCGCCCAGCAGCGCCACCGGGAGGGTGAACCCCACCGCGTACGGCAGGATGTCCCAGATGTGGCCGAGTTGCTCGGCGACCGTCTCCGCCGCGAGCGTCATGACCGCTCGATCGGGTCATAGCGGTAGCCGACGCCCCATACCGTCGCCACCCGCCTCGGCGCGGCCGGATCCGGTTCGATCTTCTCCCGCAGCCGCCGCACGTGGACGGTGACCGTCGACTGGTCACCGAAGTCCCACCCCCACACCTTCGCCAGCAGGTCGGTGCGGGAGAACGCCGTCCCCGCGTGAGTGAGGAAGAACGCGAGCAGATCGAACTCCCGCGTGGTCAGCGCCAGATCGGCGCCCGCGAGGGTAGCTTTGCGGGCGGCCAGGTCGAGTCGCAGGTCGCCGTCGGACAGCTCACGCTGCGCTGGTTCCGGCGCCGTCCACCGTGCCCTGCGCAGCACCGACGCCACCCGCAGCGCCAACTCTCGCGGGCTGAACGGCTTGGTGACGTAGTCGTCCGCGCCGAGTTGCAACCCCGCGATTCGGTTCTCCTCCTCGCCGAGCGCGGTCAGCATCACGATCGGCACGTCGCTGGTTCTGCGCAGCTCGCGGCAGACGTCGAGGCCGCTCTTGCCGGGCATCATGACGTCCAGGACGACGAGGGCTGGTGGCCGCGCGACGAACTGCCGCAGGGCCTCGTCGCCGTCACCCGCGAGGACGACGTCGAAGCCCGCGCGCTCCAGGTAGCGACGGACGACGTCGCGCACCGTCTCGTCGTCGTCCACGACCAGCACCGTGCCGTGTTGTTCACCCATACGCGTCACCTTTCACCATGGCGTCGCCACCAGCAGGCTGACCGCCACCGCGACCGACGCCTGCGCCGTGAGCCAAGCCGGGTGCAAGCGTCGCGGCAAGAGCGCCGCGGCGGGCAGCAACCACACCGCGAACGGCAGCCAGATGCGTTCGGTCTCCGCCTTCGACAGCCCGGAGACGTCGGCGGCGATGATCGCGACCAGCGCGGCGCCGACCACGAGCACCACCGCGCTCCAACGGCGTCGCAGCAGATCAGCGACGGCACGTCGGATGCCGGCGACCACGGCGAACCCGATCATGATCGCCAGCGCGGCGAGGTTCGCCCACACCCAGTACTCGAACGGCCGCTTCGCGCCGAGGTTCTGGTAGTAGCGCTCGACGACGGTAGTGTAGCCGTCCAGCCACCAGAAACCGGCCAGCGCGAATACCGCGACGACCGCTAGCGCGCCGACGACGGCAACCGGTAAGACCTCCCAGGCACGGCGGTAGGCGACCACGGCGAGCGCGAGCGGGCCGAACAGCACGAAGCCGTAGGACAGGAAGACGCCGAAGCCGAGCATGACTCCGGCGAGCAGCGCGAGGACGTGGCGGCTAGGGCCTTTCGACGTCGCCGCGAACGCGAGCACCGCGACCGCGCACGCCATGTACCCGGCGAAGAGGCCGTCAGCGGACGCACCGATCCAGATCGCACCGGGGAACAGCGCAGCGAACGGCAGCATCCGCCTGGCGGCGTCCGGCGCGCCGAGCGTGTGCAACGCGACCGGGACGGCGACTGCCGCCAGGCCCCCGACCAGCACACACGCCAGCGCGGCGATGCCCCCGCCAGAGAGGCCGACCCGGTCCAGCCACACGAACACGAGCAGCGCGCCGGGCGGATGACCGGCGACGTGCGTAGCCCACGTGTCGGGTTCACCCAACAGGATGCGGTCGGTGAAGCCGGTGAGCATCGCCGAGATGTCGGTGACTCCAGGGACCTCGTCCAGGTACTCCCAGCGATTGTCGAGTCGCTCGGCGAGGCCCCGCTGCCAGCCATCGATCAACGCTAAAGACAACGTCCAGCCGACCGCGCCGACGTAGGTCAGCGCCAGCGCGGGGCGCCAGCGGAGTCGTTCGGCCAAGCCAGGTCCCCAGGCGATCACGGCCACCGCGAGGAGCGCGGCGAACAACACGGCGAGGCCGAAGCGGGGCTCCCACCGCCCGTATAGCGGTGCGGCTGGCGCCCACAGGACGACGTCCGGTCTTGCCCGGTTGAGGTACGCGCCCACGGCGGTGGCGATGGCGATCAGCCCGACCGCGAGCACGGCGGCGAGCAGGTCGCAACGCGCGCCCCGGCGCTCGGAGGGGTGCGCGTCAGCGCCGGAATCGACATCCGGCGTCGCGGGAGCCTGTGCCATTGTCCGAACGGTAGCCCGGCAAGGTGCGCGGTGGTAACCGAACCGGGTGGACGTCAGGATTTGGTAACCCGCGCAGGGGTTACCCGCTACGGGTGGGGATGGCTAGCTTCGTAAGCGTGGACAAGATCGACGTCGTGCTGCCGTGCCGCGACGAAGCGCGCGCGTTGCCTGGCGTGATCACCGCGCTGCCGGAGGGATACCACGCGCTCGTCGTCGACAACGGCTCCACGGACGGCTCCCCGGAGATCGCGGCGCGACTCGGCGCGACGGTGGTGCACGAGCCGCGCGTGGGCTACGGCGCTGCGGTCCACACCGGACTCGAAGCGGCTACGAGCGACGTCGTGTGCTTCCTGGACGCCGACGGGTCACTTGATCCCGCGGAGCTGCCGACCCTTGCCGCACCGGTGCTGGCGGGCACGGCGGATTTAGCGGTCGGCAGGCGGGTGCCGGTGGCGCGCGGCGTGTGGCCGTGGCACGCGCGGGCAGGGAACCTGTTGCTGGCGCGGCTGTTGCGCGGGCGCGGGCTCGACGTCCACGACATCGCCCCGGCGCGGGCGGTGAACCGGGCGCCGCTGCTCGCGCTCGACGTGACCGACCGGGCATTCGGATACCCGCTCGAACTGCTGGTCAAGGCGCAGCGCGCGGGCTGGCGCGTTGTCGAGCACGACGTCAGCTACCGCGAACGCGCGAGGGGCACGAAGTCCAAAGTGTCCGGATCAGTGCTCGGCACCACACGTGCGGTACGCGACATGGCGCGGGTGTTGCGGCAGTGAGCGCGCGATCACGAATAGGCGGGCGCTCGCCAGCGAATACTCCGCGGCCGTTCAACGGTCCGTCAGTCCAGGTGTCCACGCCGTTCTTGCTGGTCATGGCCAAGGCGCCGATCCCAGGGTTCGCCAAGACGCGGCTGTGCCCACCAGCGACTCCGGAGCAGGCGGCACAACTCGCGGCGGCGAGCCTCCTGGATACGCTGGACGCCGCGCTGGGGACCGGAGCACCGGTCGTCGTCGCGCTCACGGGGGACGTCGCCCACGGGGTGATGGCCTCCGAGGTACAGCACGCACTCCGACGGGTGGACGTCATCCCGCAACGCGGCGATGGACTGGGTGAGCGGCTGGCACACGCGCACGCTGACGCCGCGGTGCTCCAGCCCGGCGCACCGGTGCTACAGATCGGTATGGACACTCCCCAGGTAACCGCGCGCGTGCTCGCGGCGGCGATGGCCCCGGTGGCGGCCGTGTCCCCCGCTCCCAACGCCGTGTCCCCCATTCCCGACGCCGTATCCCCTGCTCCCGACGTCGACGCCGTCCTGGGCGCCGCGACCGACGGCGGCTGGTGGGCACTCGGCCTGCGCGACCCGGCGCACGCCAGCGTCCTCACCGATGTGCCGATGTCCACATCGGAGACCGGTGACCGTACGCGACATGCGTTGCGAGCCCGAGGATTGCGTGTCGCCGACCTGCCGGTTTTGTCCGACGTCGACACCATGGCCGACGCTCGTCGCATCGCACCCGAAGTGCCGGACAGCCGCTTCGCCCGGACGCTCACCAAGGTGCTCGCGGCGCCCACCCCGCACGCACGGACGCCGCTGGGCGCTCACACGAGTCGATCTTGAGACATAGTGGTCGCTATGACGACCACCATGTCTACAACCCACGCCACCGAGCCCGGTAGCGTCCGGAACAGGGGACACGGCGTCCGGAACGGGGGACACGGCGCCGGGGTGGGCCAGCGCCATGCTCACGCCACTAACCGCCGACGGTCTTCGCCCCGAGGGTCACCGTGATGGTCTTGTTGTTCTGCAGGGTGAAGGGGACTTCCTCGCCGGGCGCCCTGGTGCGGATCGCGGCGACGAGTTCGTCGGCGTCCTCGATGAACCGGTCACCGACCTTGATCACGACGTCGCCCTTCTTCAAACCGGCCTCGGCGGCGGGGCCATCCGACTCGACCTCGCGGATGGCCGCGCCCCGGTCGCGCGCGTCGCTGACCAGCGCACCGATGTAGGTCTGGGTGGCCTTGCCGGTCTTGATGATCTCGTCAGCGGTCCGGCGCGCCTGGTCGATCGGGATCGCGAAACCAATACCGACATTGCCCGCACTCGACCCGCTGATCCCGCCGGGACTGTAGATCGCCGAGTTGATCCCGATGACCCTGCCCGACATGTCGACAAGTGGACCGCCCGAGTTCCCAGGGTTGATCGCGGCGTCGGTCTGGATCGCGTCCATCACCGAGGCGAGGTCGCCGCTGCTACCACCGGCACGCACCGGCCGGTGCAGCGCACTCACGATGCCCGACGTCACGGTGCCGGACAGCTGGAACGGCGAGCCGATGGCGACGACCTGCTGGCCCACGTTGAGGTCATCGGACCGGCCAAGCTCGACCGGCTGCAACCCGGACACGCCGTCGGCCTTGACGACGGCGATGTCCGTCGTCGGGTCGCGGCCGACGACGGACGCCTCAGCGCGCTGACCGTTCTCGAACGCGACGCGGATCTGGCCGTTGCCGTCCGCCGCCGACTCGACGACGTGGTTGTTCGTCAGGATGTAGCCGTTGTCGGTGAGCACGAACCCGGAGCCTTCGCCAGCGCCGTCCGCGCTCGCGACCTCAATCTGCACGACGCTCGGCGTCACCTTCTGCGCGACCGACTCGATGCTGCCGTCCGGTGCGTTACCCGTCTGTCGTGCGGGGCGCGGCTCGTTGAGCGCGTTCTCCGTCGCCGTCGTCACCGAGCTTTGCTCCGACGCGGCGAGGTACCCACCGACACCACCGGCGGCACCACCCGCGAGCAGCGCGACAACGGCCGCGACGACCACGGCTTTGCCGGAACCAGAGCGACGACCAGAGCGCTGCGGCGGCTGCGGATAGATGCTCGACGGCGTCGTGCTCTGTGGCCCAGCACCGTACGGCGGCATCCCGTACGGTGCGGTGCCGTACGACGGCGTGCCCGACGACGTCCCGTACGCGCCATACGCGGCCGGGTACTCGGACATCGGCTGGTAGCCGGCACCGTACTCGGGTTTGGGGTACTCAGCGGTCGGCTGGTAGCTCTCGGTGCCCTGCCCGAAATCCCCAGCGGGTGCGGCCGGGTCAGGCTGGCCGGGTCGCGCGGTCTGGTCCGCTGCGTCGACCTGCTCCGGCTGTCCTGACTGGGGCGCCTGCCCGAACTGCGCCGACCGCGTGGGCTGCTCCCCTTCGGATTCGGAGTTGCCCTCCCTTGACCACGGGTTCGGCGTGCCTTGGTCGTTGTCTGTCATGTCTCCACCATGCGGCATGGTCCTGAGAGTCACCTGAAACGAAGCTGTGGCCTCGGCCGTGAACAAGGCCACATAACCTCAGTGTGGCACTAGCAGCGGCGGCGGGGGCCGACTTAGCTCGATTGCGTACCAGACTCGGGTATCTGACCAGGCAGTCGGATCGTGAACAACGCCCCGCCTTCCGCCGCTCTGCCCGCGTACACCGCGCCGCCGTGGCGCTCCACCGCCTGCTTCACGATCGCGAGGCCGAGCCCCGATCCGGGCAGCGTACGGGCCTGCAATGAGCGGTAGAACCTGTCGAACACCTTCGGCAGATCCTCGTCGGCGATTCCAGGGCCCTGGTCGGACACCTCGACCACCGCCGTGCCGTCGCCGAGCGGGCGCGACACAACCCGCACCACGCCGCCTGCTGGCGAGAACTTCACCGCGTTGTCCAGCAGGTTCAGTACCGCACGCTCCAGCGCGTTGGAGTCTCCGACGAGCTGCCATGGCTGCAGCGAGACGTCGAACTCCACGTGGGTGGCACGCCTGCGCGCCCGGTCCAGCGCCCGCTCGACGACCTCGACCAGGTCGACCCGTTCCAGCTCCGCACGCGGCTGGTCGGCCCGTGCCAGCAGCACGAGGTCCCCGATCAGCTGAGTGACCTCGTCGAGCTGCGCCTTGATGTCGGACTCGATGTCCGCTCTGTCCTTGTCGGACAAGGTGGGGGCGTCCGCTTTCTCAGCCGCAAGCAGCAACTCGAGGTTCGTGCGTAACGACGTCAGCGGCGTGCGCAGCTCGTGGCCCGCGTCCGCGACGAGCTGACGTTGCTGTTCCTGGGCGGCGGCGACCGTGGCCAGCATGGTGTTGAAGCTGTAGGTAAGCCGGGCGAGTTCGTCGTCACCCGACACCGGGATCGGGCGCAGGTCACCGGTGCGCGCGACCCGCTCGGTCGCGGCCGTCAGCTGCTGCACCGGCCGCAGACCACCACGTGCGACGGCCGTCCCCGCGAGCGCGGCGACCACGACACCAGCGCCGCTGACCACGAACAACACCACGGCGAGCTTGCGCAGCGCCTCCTCGGTCGGCGCGAGTGACTGGGCGAGCACCATCGCCTGGCCCGGTCCGGACGGCAACGCCACCACGCGCATCCCGGTCGCGGTGTCGGTGCGCAGCGAGGCCTTGGCGTCTCCCCTGGCGACGTCCAGCTCTGGTCGTCCGACCGGCGGCGGCTGCCCATCACGCGGATGGGCGAGGTCCCCCTGCGCGCTGAGCACCCCGATATGGAGGTCCGCGCTGGTCAGGAATGCGCCGGGGATCTGCACCAGCCGGTCACGCACCGGCGGCGTACGCACCGCATCCTGGGCGCGCTGCACGAGCCGCTGGTCGACCTGCTCGTACAGGTTGTCCTGCATGGTCAGGTATGCGGCGAGCGAGACAAGCGCGACCGCACCCGCGACGCACGCCGCCGCGAGCAGCGTGACGCGGGCGCGCAGCGAGAACCGCCGCTTGACGTGAGTTGAACCGACAGTCACTTACGGCGTGTCCCTGAGCACGTAGCCGACCCCGCGCACGGTGTGAATCAAGCGCGGCTCGCCGTCCGCCTCGGTCTTGCGGCGCAGATAGCCGATATAGACCTCAAGCGCGTTGCCCGACGTCGGGAAGTCATAACCCCAGACCTCTTCGAGGATCCTGCCGCGGGTGAGCACGTGCTTCGGATAGGTGAGCAGCAATTCGAGCAGCGTGAATTCGGTACGGGTCAGGCTGATCTCGCGGTCACCCCGACGCACCTCGCGGGTGACGGGATCGAGGGTGAGGTCGGCGTAGCTGAGCGGTTTGGCGTCCTGGGTCGCGCCGCTCTCCGCGGCGGAGCGGCGCAGCAGCGCGCGCAGCCTGGCGAGCAGTTCCTCCAGGGCGAACGGCTTGGGCAGGTAGTCGTCGGCGCCCGCGTCGAGGCCGGACACCCGGTCGGAGACGGTGTCCCGCGCGGTCAGCACCAGGATCGGCAGGTCGTCACCGGAGCTACGCAGCCTGCGCGCCACTTCGAGGCCGTCGAGTCGGGGCATCATCACGTCGAGCACCATCGCGTCCGGCCGGTCGCTGGCGACGGCGGCGAGGGCCTGCTGGCCGTCGCTGGCCAGGTCGACGGTGTAGCCGTTGAACTCGAGCGAGCGGCGCAATGACTCTCTGACCGCGCGGTCGTCGTCCACTACCAGGATGCGCATATACCCAGTGTTACCCGCCCGGCTGAGCTACGCCTGAGAGGGCCCGTCACGTCTCGCGTGCGACAGGGGCGTGCCACTGCCGCCACAGCGCGATGAGCCGCACCGCGACGACGACGCCGGATGCCACGGCGAGCACGGGCGTCGCGGGCAGGTCGGCAAGGTGACCAACACCGACCAGCACCGCGCCGAGCAGTGCCGCCAGCGCGTAGATCTCGCGCCGCAACACCAGCGGGATCTCGCCGACCAGCAAGTCCCGGATCGCCCCACCGCCAATGCCGGTGGTCATGCCGATCAGGCAGGCGGTGTAGACCGGGACGTCGAGGGCGAGCGCGACACCGGTGCCCGACGTGGCGAACAGCCCGAGGCCGATGGCGTCGGCCACCAGCATCGGACGTCGCAACCGAGCCACCTGTGGATGAAAGGCGAAAACCAGGATGGCGGCCACCGCACCCGCCGTGAGGTAGGGCCAGGTGCGCAGCGTGGTTGGCGGGTGAACGCCCAGCAGGACGTCCCGGATGATGCCGCCGCCCAACGCGGTGGTGAGGCCGAGGACGATCACGCCGAAGACGTCGAGCCGCGCCCGCACCGCCGCGAGCGCGCCCGACGCGGCGAAGGCGACAAGGCCCAGGAACTCCAGCGCGACCAGCATCAGCGCTCGAGTAAACCACCCCGGTAGGCCAGCAGCGCGGCCTGCACCCGATTCGCGGCACCGATCTTGGTGAGCACGGACGACACGTACCCCTTCACGGTGGCTTCTGACAGGAACAGGGTCGCGCCGATCTCCGAGTTCGACAGTCCCTGCGCGATCAAGGTGACGACCTCGCGCTCACGTTCCGACAGCGAATCCAGCAGCTCACGCGCGGGTTCGGCGGCGCGCTGCTCGTCGCGATGGGCGCGGACCATCCGCGCGGCCACTCCTGGGTCGAGAACGGCCCCACCGCGCGCCAGGTCCCGCACCGCCTGCACCAGCGGTACGGGGCGGATGTCCTTGAGCAAGAACCCTTGCGCACCCATGCTCAACGCGCGGGAAACGTAAGCGTCAATATCGAACGTCGTCAGCATCGCCGCGGCCGGCGGATACGGCAGCGCCATGATCGAGCGCAGCGCCTCAAGGCCGTCATCGGCAGCACCCATCTTGATGTCGAGCAGCACGACGTCCGGGTGATGCAGCCGCGCGGCCTCGGCTGCCGCATCGCCGTCCGCGGCCTCGGCCACGACCTCGATGCCCTCGGCGCCCGACAGCATCGTGCGCAGACTCGCGCGAACGAGTTCCTCGTCGTCCGCGAACATCACCCTGATCATTGCACTCCTCCGACTCGTCCCTCGTTAGTGTGATGAGGCTATGTAGAGAGACGTCGCTGAAGGCCAGGAATTACGGCTGAGCCGAAGACTGCTCCGGACTCCCGCGTCAACGGCGTCAGACGGACCCGCTACGCTGGGGACTCAAGCCCTCGTAGCTCAGGGGATAGAGCACCGCTCTCCTAAAGCGGGTGTCGTAGGTTCGAATCCTACCGGGGGCGCACTGTGATGTCTCAGGACATCCCGGACGGCCGAACCCTCATTTGTGGGGGTTCGGCTGTTTTGTTTTTCGGGGTTTTGGGCCAGGTTTGACGCCGCGGGGCTGCACGAGCCAGTACCAGAGCAGCGATGTGTCCGCAGGTCACAGCTGCGCTCAGCGATGGTATTGAGGCACAATCTGGGCTGAAGGTGGCCACGATGCATGCCGCAATCGAGTCCAAGCGTCGGGAGATCGAGGCGTTGTGCCGTGAGCTGGGCGTGCGCCGTCTGGATATCTTCGGATCGGCCACCGGAGACGCATTCGACGTGTCATCCAGCGACGTCGACGTCCTCGTCGAGTTCGACACGCGCCCAGGGTTCGACCACTTCGGCGCCTACTTCGGCCTGAAAGAGGGCCTCGAGGCGCTCCTCAACCGTCCGGTGGACGTGGTCACCGCATCCAGTGTGCGAAACCCGTACTTCCGAGAGCAGGTCGAACAGACCAAGGAAACCCTCTATGCGGCCTGACCCGCGCAAATACCTCTGGGACGCGCTCCAAGCCGCCGAACGACTCGATACCTTCCGCCAGGGCAAGTCCTTCGCCGACTACCAATTCGACGATCTGCTCAAGTCAGCGGTAGAACGCATCCTCAACGCACTTCTCGCAAGCCTCAACGACCGATTGTGATCGACATCAGGACGTGCGCCGAGTCACCAGTGCGCGAACAGGCGGGGAGATCGTCGAGCGATCTCGGTCAGCCATGCCATTTCGCGGCGTTCTCGGTTGCGTAGCCGATGTTTGTATTTCCCGCAGGCCCAACGGACCAGGTGGCTGTTGAGCGGTCGGAGAAAGTAGAGCAACCGGGACTTCACCAGCGAGGATGACCGCACAGCAGCGATTGGAGTCTGGAACTATCACCGGCCGCACATTGGCGCGGACGGGCAGCCACCCGCCTCGCGGCTCCGGGCAGGCGTCACCAACGGCCGGTCCTCATACAACTATGCCCACACCACTCTGACCTGGGTGGAACGCGACGCGCATTCCCCGGGTTTTGACGACGCCACGTCCCACCCACGGAATCAGGTGCCATCGATCAGCCGGATGGCGAGATCAGGATCGAATTGCCCCGCGGGTGTGTCCGGCGCTATGCCGCACTCGCCGTCCGAGTTACCAGGGGTCTTAACCCACAGCAGCATTTCGGCTTCCCCGCCGACCTGCGGTGGGACACCTAGCTTGCGCCCTCCGGGATTGCACCACTCGCCGTTTGATCCGTTGCCGTTGCGGCTGGTGTCCACGACGAACTGGGCGGAGTATCCCAAGGCTGTGTTGATTGAGTTCGCGTAGTTCACCGACGAGTCTGTCGTGTAGTAGTTCGAAACGTTGACCGCGAAGCCACGGGTGCCGCGCACGCCCGCTGCGTCCAGCCTGTCCGCCATCGTTTCGGGCGCCACCCACCCCGCGTTGCCACCGTCGAGGTAAACCCAGGTGTTCGGCGATTTCTCGACGAACTTCTCGGTGGCGTACCTGAGCATGTCGAGACGTTCCTGGATGGCTGTGTCGTCCATGCAGGAAAAGTCACCGAGCGCGTCCGGTTCTAAGACGACGACGGCGGGGCGATTCCCGATTCCAGCCGCGAAGCTCGCGATCCACTCCCGGTAGGCGCCGACGCTTCCCGCGCCGCCACCTGAGTGGCCGCCACAAGCATCCCGGCCCGGCAGGTTGTAAGCCACCAGAACCGGAAGCTTGTCATGGCTGTTGGCCTTGCCAACATAGTCGGCAACGGCGCCGCCGATGTCGCTTGAGTCGCCGAACCAGCGCGCGATCGGCTGGGAACCGATCTCCGATTGGATGCGCGTGGCGCGCTCGTCGCCAGAGTTGTTTCTGGCCCAAGTAGCAGGCGAGGAGTTGGGATTGACGTAGAAACCGTCCGTCTGATCGATAGGGCTCGCGGCAACCACCGGAGTGACCGACACCGCCAACAAACCGAGCAGGAGAATCAGAAGCGTCGCACGACGCCTTAACCACGCCATTGTGGATTCACCTTTCTTCAGGTCAGGACCGCCCTAAGCCGTCGGCCCGTTGGATGATTCACAACGAGTCAACGAACGCCGCGACCCAGGCGAGGGACGAGTTCCAGTTGATGGCCACCTCGTTGGTCGACCATGAACCGATGTCGTCGATGTAACAGGTCGCCGGGGCACAGCCGCGTAGATTCTGCTGAGCCATCGGATCCTGCAGACCCGAGTTGGGTCCTCCTGCCATCGCGCCCCGCGGCGGTGAGGGAAGCGACGGATCAATCTGGTGGGCCCAGTGCCGATGGTGTTGGTTATGGCTTGACCGCTCGCCGTAGCCGCTGATGAAGGACTGGTTCATGGCGTTACGGCCGAGCAGGTAGTCCATCGACTCCAGCACGGCGTCACGGTAGACGCGTTTGTGACTAACGTCGTACGCGGTCGCCATGATCACCATGCTGGTCGTGGTAGCGCTGTTGGACCCCCACGCGTAGGTGCCGTCCTCCGGCATCGAAGGGTTCGGATAGCCCTGGGACCGCAGATCATGCACGTACTCGTCAGCGACCGCGATGACACGCTCGCGCGCGGCGTGGTAATACCACCGTGGGAAACGGCGGGGCAGCCGGACGATGGTGAGGTCAGCGAGACCGCCGGTTTCTTTCCAGAAGAACCCGTCCTTCGTAAGCTCGGAGTCGATGAAACGCAGGTAGCGCCACTTACCGGTGGTGGCGTATAGCTCCGCGGCTGCCCAGGAGAACTCGTCACTCACATCGGTGTCGTCGTAGGGACCGCCACCAACGCTCTTCTCGGGGGCATAGCGATCTGGATGCTTGATGGCTGCCTTCCACGCGGTTTCCGCCGCGGTGCGGCAACGCTTGGCGAACGCCCGGTCCCAGAACCGCCAGATCCGCGCACACTGCGCGCCCGCGGCGGCCAAGTTCAACGTGGCAGCGGTAGACGGCGGATGAAGGTAGCGAGGCTGGGGATCCTGATGCGGCAACATCGGGTGCGGAGTCCACGCCGCGTCGTGGATCTTGTGATGCGCCATGCCCGCCAGCGGCTTTCCCTCAGGAACCTGCATTCGCAGCAGGAACTCCACCTCCCAGCGAGCCTCGTCGAGGACATCGGGGACCCTGTTGCGTCGCTCCGGAATCCGCAGGAGTCCGTCCCGCACTCCCTCGAAGTCGCCGTTCCTCATGGACCGTTCATAGAGGTCCATTAGCTGCCACGCGGCTAACGCGCCGTTGACCACGTACTTGCCGTGGTCACCCGCGTCGTACCAGCCGCCGCGCACGTCGAGGGCGTAGTCGCAGCTTCCGGGGAGACACGGAACCTCGGTATCGCCCGTATTGGGTGCGACGCCCACGTGCCCCGCGGGCCGGGCATAGTCCTCACCCACGTACTTCGCCTCGATCGGTACGCCACTGCGGTTGTGGTAGAAGTACGCCAGCGCGTCCCGGCGAAGCCGATCATATGGGTTCGCCAATATATCGAAGGGCGCGCTTACCTCGGACCCGACCGACAACGTATAGCCACGCCCGCGCTCACGGAGCTCGGAGAAGTCGGCGATGTGCACGTGATCTCCCGACATCGCGTCGTCACCGCGTACCCGGGTATGGCCCTTCGCGACCACATCACCACCTTCGTCGCGCACACTCCACCGCACTGGCTCGGCCGACGAGTTGACAATGGACGCCCGTTTCGGTCCGGAGGCGGCGTATCCGTGCTGATTGACCCGCACCGGGGAGCCAAAGTCTCGACCGCCGCCGGGCGGGATCACGCCACCGGTAAGGGACACATCGTCGACGCAGAGGGTATACGGCTCAGTGGCACCACCGGTTTGGAAGGAAAGCTGGGCGTGCCTGGTGTCGACAGAGGATGTGCCGGTGAATTCGAACGAGCGGGTCTCGCCTGTCAGCGCGACTCGCTCGGCGATGGTGCTGGTGTGCGGGGGTTCGGCCAGTTGCAGACTGGTACGGATCGCGACGTCCCTCGTGGCGGAGGCGGTGAACCGCAGCGTGTACGGCTGCCCCGCCTCCAGCGGGATGTAGTTCTGCCCGATCATCGCGTCCCACGGATCGGCCGTCCCAGCAGGGATGTCGGCACAGAGACGACCCGATTCCACACGGGACGGTGTGTTCGAGCTACTCCACCATGGGCTCTTCGTTGAGTCGAAAGTGCCGTTAAGCACCCGTTCGTAGGTGTCGGCGTGCGCGGGAGAGACCAATCCCGCGAAAATTGCCAGGGAAAGACAGGCTGCGGACAACCTGAGTGGGGCGGACATACCGGAACCTCTCGGCTAGCAGGGGCCGGCACGCCGCAGCGTCGTTAGTTCCGACATAGTTACCGCCCGGACTTCTTGTGTCAAGGCTCTCATCTCACCGAATTTCCTTGCGCTCACCTCTTCACAGCGGTAGAGATCCGAACTATCCTGCTGTAAACGCTTCCAAATTTTGTGTACACAGAGCCACAAGCACCGGCACTAGCCGCAGCGTCGCAGCAGGTGAACGGTGTCCAGATACCCACCCGAGAGGCAGAACAGCGTTGTTAGCGCTTCCGAAACCTAGGATCAACTGGAGGTTCTTGTCATGATTGCTCAACTCAGGCGAGCAGGGGTCTCCGCCGCGCTCGCCAGCGTGTTGGCGGTGACGACTGCCTGCGGCGGATCCACGGACTCAGGCGATGCGGGAACGACCACGCTCGTCGTCAAGACCTTCAGCCAGTTCGGCTACGAGGAGCTCTACGAGCAGTACGAGGCTACCCATCCCGGCATCACCATCAAAGAGGAGAACATCGGGAAACTCGGCGACTACCTACCCAAGCTCCAGCAGTGGATCGCGACGGGAAGCGGCGCGGGCGACGTTGTCGCGCTCGAAGAAGGCATCCTCACCCAGTTCATGGCCAACCCCGATCACTTCGTGAACCTGCTTGACCACGGAGCCGCCGAACTGGAGTCCAACTTTCTCGAGTGGAAGTGGAAGCAGGCGCTGACACCGGACGAGACAAAGCTCGTCGGACTCGGGACCGACGTCGGCGCCCAGGGCATGTGCTACCGCACCGACCTGTTCGCCGAGGCAGGGCTGCCAACTGACCGCAAGGAGGTCGGCCAACTCTGGCCCACTTGGGAGGATTACCTCGACACGGGCAAGGAGTTCATGGCGGCGGAAACCGGCGCGCACTTCTTCGACTCTTCCAATGGCATCTACCAGAACATTCTGATGCAGCAGGGTGATCACACCTACTACGACAGGGATAACACCCTGGTCATCGACAGCAATCCCGGTGTCAAGACCGCCTGGGACATGACCACGGAGATGATATCGGCAGGACTCTCCGGCAACATCGAGCCATGGAGCCCGCAATGGAACTCCGGTTTCAAAAACGGGAAGTTCGCCACGATCCCCTGTCCGTCATGGATGCTCGGGACGATTGAGGAGCAGTCCGGCCCAGAAAACGCGGACAAGTGGGACGTCACACGCGTTCCCGGCGAGGGTGCGGTACGGGGTGGCTCGTTCCTCGCGGTGCCGACCCAGAGCGAGCATCAGGCCGAAGCCGCCGAACTGGTGAAGTTCCTGACCAGTCCCGACAGTCAAATCGCGGCCTTCGAGTCGAAGAACAACTTTCCCTCGTCACCTCAGGCCATCGACGATTCCGCGGTACGTGAGTTCACCAACGACTACTTCAACGACGCACCGGTCGGCAAGATCTTCGGAGAGAGTGTGAAGGCGCTCAATCCAGTCTATCTCGGCCCAGACAACAACCCCATCGGCGACCGGGTCACCAACGCACTTGTCGCCGTTGAGCAAGACAAACTCAACTCTGAGGAGGCATGGGCCAAAGCTGTCGATGACGCCAAGCGGCTGGCGAACTGACATCGACGTCGGGGGCGCGGAACCGCAGGGTTTCGCGCCCCCGTAACATCCACAAAGGACATATCTTGGTAACTGTTCTGCGGCCGGGCAAGGCCGAACCCATCAGCAAGACCGGCGGTCGCACGCCACGGAAGCGGAAAAGACTCGGCAGGTGGCTGGGTCGAGCAGACCTGAAGTGGTCACCGTACCTTTTTGTCGCACCCTTCTTCGTGATCTTTGGGATTTTCGGTCTCTTCCCCCTCGTTTACACGGCATGGGTCTCTCTGCACCAGTGGAGCATGGGTGGTTCGGGGACGTTCATCGGCTTCGAGAACTACATCCAGCTGTTCGATGACCCCGACTTCTGGAACGCGACGCTCAACACCGTCGGCATGCTCGTTCTCGCCACGGTGCCGCAACTGCTGATCGCGCTCATTCTCGCCAGCCTGCTCAACCAGGGCCTGCGCAGAGTGACCCTTCTGCGCGTGGGAGTCCTGCTTCCGATCGTCACCTCCGTCGCCGCGGTCGGCATTCTGTTCAGCCAGATCTACGACCGGGACGCGGGCATGATCAACGGGCTGCTCGGCCTGATCGGCGTGGACGCGGTGGACTGGCGTGCGGACAAGTGGTCGTCCTGGATCGCGATCTCCACCATGGTCAACTGGCGCTGGACCGGCTACAACGCGCTGATCTACCTGGCCGCGATGCAGTCGGTGCCCCGCGACCTCTACGAGGCGGCCACCGTGGACGGCGCGTCCCGGGTCAGGCAGTTCTGGAGCATCACGGTGCCAATGATCCGGCCCGCGATCATCTTCACGGTCATCATCTCCACCATCGCGGGGATGCAGCTCTTCACCGAGCCACTGATCTTCGGGCAGGGGAGCTACGCCATCTCCGGCGGCAGCCTCCGACAGTTCCAGACGCTGTCGATGTACATGTTCGAGAAAGCCTTCCGCGATTTCGACTACGGATATGGGTCGGCTGTCGCTTGGATGATCTTTTTGTTGATCATGCTTCTCGCTCTGATCAACTTTCTCATCATGCGAAGGGGGAACTAGTCGTGCGCAAGTCCGGAGCCCTTGTCTACGGGACCCTGATCACGGCCATCGTCCTGTCGGCGTTTCCCTTGTACTGGCTTTTCGTGGTGGCGACTCGCACCAATGATGTGGTTGGTGACTGGCCACCACCGCTGCTGCCAGGCGATAACCTCTGGGACAACGTCACTCGGCTCTTCGCGGCGGAGCAGGCCAACTTCCTCACCGGGCTCGTCAATTCGGCGGTCGCTTCGATCACCGTCACCGTTTCGGTGGTGTTTTTCAGCTCACTCGCCGGATTCGCATTCGCCAAGCTGAAGTTTCGTGGCCGTGGTGCCCTGCTGGTGATCATCTTGGCGACCATGATGATCCCGGTGCAGATGGGAATCATCCCGCTGTACATGATCATGGTCGAGCTCGGTTGGCAAAACCAGCTGGAAGCGATCATCGTGCCGTTTCTCGTCTCAGCCTTCGGGGTCTTCCTCATGCGGCAGTACGCCGAGAAAGCGGTGCCCGATGAGCTCATCGAGGCCGCGCGCATCGACGGCTGTAGCACCTTCCGGATCTATTTAACCGTGGTGCTTCCCGCATTGCGGCCGGGCGCTGCGGTGCTCGGACTGTTCACATTCATGGCTACCTGGAACGAGTTTCTGTGGCCGCTCGCGGTTCTCGAGGCGGACAACCCAACCGTGCAGTTCTCGCTCAGTCAACTCTCGACCACTTACTACACCGATTACACCCTGATGTTCACCGGGGCGCTGATCGCCACCCTCCCGCTGATGTTCGTGTTCGTCGCCTTCGGCAAGCAGATCGTCGGCGGCATCATGGAAGGAGCTGTCAAAGCGTGAGCACCTTCGATCAATCTTTTCTCTGGGGCGCCGCCACATCGAGTTACCAGATCGAGGGCGCTACCGTCGAGGACGGTCGAGGGCCGTCGATCTGGGACACGTTCTCGGCGACCCCTGGTAAGACCGCCAATGGGGACACCGGAGCCGTCGCGGTCGACCACTACCATCGATACCACGAAGACGTCACGCTGATGGCTCGGCTCGGACTGCGTGCTTACCGCTTCTCCATCGCATGGCCACGCGTGCAACCACTCGGCGCAGGGCGGATCAACCAGCGTGGGCTCGATTTCTACCGGAAACTGACCGATGCCCTGCTCGAGCAGGACATCCAGCCGTGGCCGACGCTCTACCACTGGGACCTGCCGCAACCGATCGAGGACGCGGGTGGCTGGCCAGCCCGCGACACCGCGGCCCGATTCGCCGAGTACGCGGTCGCCGTGTATGAAGCGCTCTCCGACCGGATCACCCACTGGACCACGCTCAACGAACCATGGTGCTCGGCTTTCCTCGGTTACGCCACCGGAAGACACGCACCGGGTCGCCGCGATCCAGCCGCCTCGGTACGGGCTGCGCACCACCTCCTGCTCGGACACGGCCTCGCGGCACGGGCGATGCGGGACGCCCAGGTCGGCATCACGCTGAACCTGAGCCATGTCTCCCCGCGCAGCGACACGGCGGCGGACATGGACGCGGCGCGCCGCATCGACGGTATGCAGAATCGCATCTTCCTCGATCCAGTGCTGTCCGCGGCTTACCCCGACGACGTGCTCGATGACCTCGGCGAGGTCACGGCGTTCGACCACATCCAGGAAGGTGACCTCAAGACCATCGCGGCTCCGCTCGCCTTCGTCGGCATCAACTACTACGCGCCCATGGTCGTCGCCGCCAGTACTGAACGGGACGAGTCGGCATATGTCGGCTCACCCTACGTGTCCTTCCATGACCGTGGGCGACCCCAAACCGCTATGGGCTGGGAAATCGACGAGCAGGGCTTGCTGGAATTGCTTCTCCGGCTCGAGCGCGAGTACCCCACGCAGGCCTGGTATATCACCGAGAACGGTGCCGCCTTCGACGATGAGGTGCACGACAGCACGCGGATCGACTACTTGAAGCGCCATATCAAAGCCTGCGCCGATGCCATCGATCACGGTGTAACAGTGAAGGGCTATTTCGTGTGGTCGTTGCTGGACAACTTCGAGTGGGCCTACGGCTACGCGAAACGTTTCGGGATCGTGCACGTCGACTACACCACGCAACGTCGTACGCTCAAGGACAGCGCCCGTTGGTACGCTGACGTGATCGCACGAGGCGGCCTGTGAGCGCTACCAATATGAGTACTCTGCACAGTCCATACCGAGACAAAAGGGGCAGTCGGAGAAGATGAACAGTCGGCCGCCCACCCTGGACGAGGTCGCGCGGCGCGCGGGGGTGTCCACCGGAACCGTGTCCCGCGTGATCAACAACGCGCAGCACGTCAGCAAGAAGGCTAGGCAGGCGGTAGAGCGCGCCATCGAGGAAGTCGGCTACATCCCCAACGTGTCGGCACGCTCGCTCGCCACACAACGCAGGGGCGCCGTCGTGCTCGCGATCTCCAGCGACGATCCCGCGTTGTTCGCCAACCTCTTCTTCGCGGAGGTGATTACGGGCGTCAACGCCGTAATCGAGGAGACCGACCTCGAGCTACTGCTGTTCCTCGCGGCCTCCGAGCGAGGCCGCGAGCGGCTGGCCCGCATCCTGCGATCACGCGGTGCCGATGGAGTCATGCTGTTGGCGCTACGCGAGAATGACCCGCTGTCGAAACTGGCGGACGCGAGCGGCCTTCCCGTAGTCCACGGTGGACGTTCCCTCGACAGGACGCCGGAGTGGTACGTAGACGCCGACAACCGGGGCGGCGCGCACCAGGCCGTCGAGTACCTGATCTCCACGGGACGGCGCCGTATCGGCACCGTCACCGGACCGCTCGACATTCACGCGGGTGTCGCTCGCTACCTGGGCTTTCGCGAGGCACTGGCACTCGCGGGGCTGAGCGACGCGCGCGTGGTGAACGGTGATTTCAGCGAGGCAAGCGGGGCCGAGGGAATGGCGCGGCTGCTCGACGAGCATCCCGACCTGGACGCGGTGTTCGTCGCCTCCGATGCGATGGCCGCCGGTGCGCTCACGGTACTGCGGGAGCGCGGTCGCGACGTACCCGGTGACGTCGCCGTGGTCGGGTTCAACGACATCGTGACGGCTAGACAGACGCAGCCCGCGCTGACCACCATCCGGCAGCCCATCGAGGCACTCGGCCAAGAGATGACCCGGGTGCTGCTACGGCTCATCGACGGCGAGCGGCCAACCCCGCTGATCCTACCTACGGAACTGGTCATCCGAGACTCGGCCTAACGCCGCCTAACGCCGGGATCCACCGATCATGCCACGACGTGCTCCTGGTAACTCCTGACCACGGCCGCGAGGATGCTGTCGACGTCCTGGCGCCACAGATCGGCGTTGAAGATCTCGACCTCGACGTCCCCGGTGTAGCCGGCCTCCGAGACGAGGCGGCCCAAGAGCTGAAAGTCAATGTGCCCACGGCCCATCAGGCCACGCGCCAGCAAGCTGTCAGCGGACAGTGGCGTGATCCAGTCGCCCACTTGAAACGACGCGATCCGCCCACGCGCGCGGGCGAGTTGCCGTTCAAGGTCGGGGTCCCACCAGACGTGGAACGTATCGACCACGACGCCGACCGCATCGGGGTCGAAGCATTCGGCGAGATCGAGCGCCTGCCCGAGAGTCGACAGCACGCCACGATCCGCGCAGTACATAGGATGCATCGGTTCCAGCGCCAACCGCACCGAACGTTCCTGCGCGTAGTCCACGAGCTCCGCGAGCACCTCGCTGACGGTGGCTCGTGCGGCAGGGAGATCTCGCGACCCGCTGGGCAGGCCGCCGACTACGAGAACGAGGCACTCGGCGCCGAGTGCCTCGGCGTCGTCCACGGCGCGCCGATTGCGAGCTAGGGTGGAACGCCGATCGGTACTGGTGAAGAACCCGCCTCGGCACAGCGACGACACACGCAACCCGGCTTCGGCGACCAGCTTCGCTCCGCGTTCGACACCGAATGCCCACAGCGGTCCCCGCCACACGCCAATCGACTCCACACCTGCCCTGGTGCACGCGGACACGGCTTCGGGCAGCGAACGATCGCCGAGAGTTCTCTGGTTGAGGGACAGCCGGTTCATCGGTTCACCCCGTGTACATCGAGCAGCGCGTTCATCCGGTACACCGCCACGTCCGGGTCCACAAGCACACCTGCAGCGTCTGCCAGGCGAAACGCCTCGACCAGGTGCGGCAACCCACGGGCCCCCTGCAGCCCACCGATCATCGTGAACCCGGGTTGCAAGCCGGAGAGCCATGCCAGGAAGGCGATCCCAGCCTTGTAGTTGTAGGTCGGTTCGCTGAACAGGTGGCGCGCGAGCGGCACTGTCGGGCCGAGCACCTCGTCGTAACCGGCGAGATCACCGTCGTCAAGTGCGTGGAGCGCCCGGGATGCCGCGGGAGCGATAGCCGCGAGGACACCGAGCAGGGCGTCGCTGCCACCCGTGTCGTCGCCCTTGATCAGCTCCGGGTAGTGGAAATCATCGCCGGTGTAGATCCGGACGCCTTCGGGTAGCGCCGACCGCAGCGCGCGCTCGTGCTCCGCGTCCAGCAGCGACACCTTGACCCCGTCGATCACCCTGGCGTGATCGTGCACGAGCTCCAGGAAGACCTCGTTGGCGGCATTGAGGGTGCTCGCGCCCCAGTAGCCAGTGAGCGCCGGATCGAACATGGGCCCGAGCCAGTGCAGCACCACCGGCTCGGATGCCTGCGCGAGAACCCGGTCGTAGACGTACCGGTAGTCGGCCGGGCTAGTGGCAAGGCGGGCGAGCTGCCTGCTCGCCATCACGACGACTTGCGCACGGGCGTCCTGAACGCACTCGACTTGCTCGACGTACGCACGCACCACGTCGTCGAGATTTGCCGGATCGGCCACCAGCTGATCAGTCCCCGCACCGGCGGCGATACGGGCGTCGAGGGCAGCCGCTTCCGCGGCACTGCGTCGGATCAATTCCCTTGCCGCGGTCCAATCCAGTCCCATACCGCGCTGCGCGGTGTCCATCGCCTCGGCAACTCCGAGCCCGTACGACCACAGGTAACGACGAAACGCGAGCGTGTTGTCCCAGTCGATAGAAGCGCAACCGTCGTCGCGCAGCGGATCAGCGACGACATGCGCGGCGGCGAACGCGATGCGCGACCGAGGTGGCCCGTCTGGTTGCGGCCAGGACACCGGCTCGCGCAACAGATGCTCGCGCGGGCCATCGGGACCGGGCAGCCGGATGACGGTGCTCATACCTTGACCTCGGCAAGTTCGACGCGCCTGCCGGTGCGTGACGACTCCAGCCCGGCCTCGGCCAGCTGGATACCGCGTGCGCCAGCCACGAAGTCATATGGATGTGGTTCGTCCGCGACGACATGCCGGACGAACTGCTCCCACTGCGCCTTGAACCCGTTACCCAATTCCGCGTTGTCGGGTACCTCCTGCCACTGCGCGCGATAATTGTGCGTGTCCGGCACGTCCGGGTCCCACACGGGACGTGGGGTGACCTCGCGCGGCTGGACGACACAGCCGCTCAGGCCCGCCACCGCGCTCCCTCGCGTCCCGTCCACTTGGAACTCGACGAGCTCGTCGCGGTACACCCGGACACACCACGACGAGTTCAACTGCGCGATGGCATTCCCGTCGAACTCGAAGATCGCGTAGGCGGCATCATCGGCCGTCGCGTCGTAGCGCACCCCCTTTTCGTCCACACGGGACGGAATGTGAGTCGCCGCCTTGGCGGTCACCGCACGGACCGGCCCCAAGAGACTCTCCAGCACGTAGTTCCAGTGGCAGAACATGTCGATGACGATCCCGCCGCCGTGCTCAGCCCGGTAGTTCCAGCTGGGACGTTGCGCTTCCTGCCAGTCCCCCTCGAATATCCAGTAACCGAACTCTCCGCGCACGGAAAGGATCCGCCCGAAGAAGCCGCTGTCCACCAGTCGCGCCACCTTGCGCAACCCGGGCAGGTAGAGCTTGTCGTGCACGACGCCGTTCTTGACTCCGGCGTCAGCGGCACGTCGTGCGAGCGACAACGCGCCATCGACGGACTCCGCGACCGGCTTCTCGGTGTAGACATGCTTGCCCGCGTCGATGGCCTGCGCTATCGACGCCTCCCGCACCGACGTGAGTTGCGCGTCGAAGTACACCGGGTACCTGCTATCGGCGAGCGCGGCACCGAGATCGGTCGTCCAGTCGGTCAAGCCATGGCGGTCGGCGATCTCGCTGAGCTTCTCTTCACTGCGGCCTACGAGCAGCGGTTCGAGCTGCACCCGGGAACCGTCCGGGAGCAGCACTCCGCCCTCCTCACGGATCGCGAGGATCGAGCGGACCAGGTGCTGGCGGTAGCCCATGCGCCCGGTGACTCCATTGAGCACGATGCCCAAGCTGTGCTTCGTCATATCTTCCTCACTGTCAGAACGGCTCGCGCAGTTACGGGGCATACCGGCCAAACCAGGCCTCAGCGGCCCGCAACGGCACGTCCACCGGGGCGATGGTCGAGTACCACGCCTTCTCCCATTCCAGGGAAATCCAGCCCGACCACGAGCGCAGCAGTTCGCCGCATTCCGCGAGCGGCACTACACCCTCACCTGGCGGAACCGGGGTCGCGTCGTCCCGCCCCACGGCATCCTTCACCTGGAAGTAGCCGAGATAGGGACCGAGCACTTCCTTGGTAGCGGCCGGTTCCTCCCCGAACCGCCAGGGGTGCACCGCGTCCCACAGCACCGCGACCCGATCAGGCTCGCCGAACTCGGCGACCAGCTCCAGCGCCGCGGCCCCGGTCGGATGCGAGTCGTGCGTCTCGACTAGCAACCGCACGCCTGTCTCGTGGAGGTCGTCCATAACCGCCTCGATTCGCGGGTACGCGTCCCCGTCGCCTCCCGGGAAAACCCGCACCGACGAAGTCCCCATCCGATGGGCCAGGTCGATCAGGGCCCGCAGTTGATCGATGACCGGACGATCCGCGCCCGGCGCGCACACCTGCGCGTACCCGGCCAGGCACGCGACCGCCAACCCGTGGTCGGCGATGAGAGTTCTCACACCGTCGACGACCCGACCGGAAACCCCCAAGTGGACTTCTTCGTCGGGATGCACTCGCAGTTCGAGGCCTTCACAACCGTGCGCGATGGCCGTCCGCGCCGCCTCCCGCACCGGCATACCCGGCATACCAAGCGTGCTCACCGCGAACTGCCAGAACATCGACGATCTCCATTCCTTCGACGCTGTTATATTTGTAAGCGCTTACAACTTGCTTGTCAAGGCATAACCAGGAAGTACGGCAGCCTTTCCCCAGTTGCACACGCTATTGTGGGCGATCTGTCGTTGACACCGATGTGTCAGCGAACTCGCCATTCTGCAAACGGTTACATAGTTGCCCGCCTGGAACGGTGGTCGGCGCCATCACCACCCGTGACAGCGAGCCGAACTCACGCGCTCACCCAGCGACGACCTCGAGTGGGTCCAACCGGATCTCGACCACGAAACCGTCCGGCCAGCTCATCTCGACCCGGCCCGAGGTGACAGTCGCCACCGGATCGCCGGACTCGGTGCCCAGCACGGCCAGCGCGACGAACACCTTCTCGCCGTGGACATCCGCGATGAGCCGTGGCACCAGCGCCCATGGCACGTAGGCCGTACCGCGCGGCGCACGCACCTCACCCCGCTGCTCCCAGCCCGCCAGCGGCCGGAGAATCGACTCTCCAGCGCCGGTCGCCCAGCCCGTCTGCTCGGCACGCGAACCAGGCGGAGCGCCGACGACGCGATGCACCCGTACCTCGTCGCGCCCACGAGCCACGGTCACACTCTCGACGCGCAAACTAGGCACGGACACCAGGCCACCACCAAAGGTCGGACGGTGCCAGGACGCACCCCACCCCCAGCCATCACCCTGCCCCACACCGATCGGGTGAATCCGACGCCGGACGCTACGCACCCCGTCGACAACGACCGCCAAGTGGTTGTCCGCTGCGTTGTCACGCCCGGTGGGGCCAGTACGCGTGGAGTAGGCGAAGCGGCCGTAGTGCGGGTCATCGCCACTAGCCAACTCGGCTTCGTACGGTTGGAGGTGGTCGCTTCCGTGGTTGTGCAACCGGACGACCCCGTCGGACGCCGTGGCCTGCAGGAGCAGCCCCGGCTCGGGCAGCGCGAGCACCGTGTCAGCGGCCCCACTGGGCGCCCTTTCCTCCGTCGCTGTCCACAGTGGGTGCTCCGGTGGGGCGAGCAGGCACACGAATGCCTTCGACGCCCAGTACGGCGAAGCGGGCCCGGAATAGAACTGCACGGTCGGCGGGTGGGGGCCATGCCACCCCAGACTCAGCAGCCCCTCATCGCCAACGGCGCCACGGTCGAGAAAGTACCTCAGCGCGCCGCTGAGCAGACGTCGCGACACCCCCGGCCGCAGTGGAGTGTCTCCCGTGACAGCACCAAGCCCGACGGCCGACACCGAGGCGAAACGGTAGGTCAATGATCGTCCGAAGTGGATTGGTGCGCCGTCGTCACCAAACCACAGCGCGAAGCTGTCCAGATGCGCGCGCAGTCGCGCGCCCAACGCCGTCGGTGTTCGGGCGAGATGGGCATCCAGCACGGGATAGAAGTGCAGCGCCCAACCGTTGTAGTAATCGAATGCCTGCCCGTCGCCGTCGGTGTACCAGCCATGGCCTCGGTACCAGGCTTCGAGGAGTTCCAGTGCCCTGTCACGCGCATGCGCGGTCTCGGCATCACCGCGACCCACTGATTCCAGGAACCCACCAACGGTGTATGGGAACAAGTACCAATTGTTCGGGGAGGGCACATGACGCAGCGCGCCGCGCAACCACTCTTCAACACGATCCCGCACACGTTCGTCAAGGCGATCCCACAGCCAGGGACGCGTGAGCCGCAACCCGAGCGCGACGGAGGCTGATTCAACCATCGCCTGCCCTGCGAGGCTGTGATCGAGTATCACCGGCCACGACTCGACGTCGTCACGTCCGGGACTGCGAGTGCCCGCGTCGAGGCCATGAGCGTAACGCTCCAGCCAGCCGTGGGGATCCTCGCCGTTCTCTCCGGCGACGCGGAACCCCGCGGCGAGGAAGGTACGGGCGAACCCTTCGAGACCGTCCGAGCGGACGCCGTTCGCCGAGGCTGGCCCCGGCAGATCCAGCAGCGCCCCATGGGGAGTCGCCCACCGCCACGCGGCATCCAGGAGTCCGTCCGCGACGGCGACCCAGTGGTCTCGGGTGTAGCCGGTATGGGGACTTAGCCGTCGGTCGTCAGGGGGCAGTTTCACGCGATCAGATCCAGCCGTTCACGGTGAACCGGGTGAGCGAACCCATCGCCGGACACCCATCTGGCGACCTCCGCGACGGCCAGCTCCGCTAGTCGGCCCCATTCATTCCCCTGGGAGCCAGCCAGGTGCGGCGTGATCATGACATTGTCGTCATCCCACAGCGGGTGGTCGGGCGGCAGGACCTCCGGATCGGTGACGTCGAGAATCGCGCGTATCCGGCCGGAAGAGGTCGCATCGGCGAGGGCGTCCTGATCGAGCACCGCGCCGCGCGCCGTGTTCATGAGTACAGCGTCCGAACGCATCAATCCGATCAACTCCCTCCCCACCAACCCGCGTGTTTCAGGGAGCAGCGGCGTGTGGATGCTCACGACGTCACTGAACGAGAAGAGATCGGCCAGGCTCACCTTCTCAGCTCCGAGTCGGGCCATCTCCGTAGCGCTCACGTACGGATCATGCACCAGAACTCGCAGGTCGTACGGCTGCAGCAGCTCGATTACCTGGCGGCCGATCATCGACGCGGACAGGATGCCGACCGTTCGATGGAAATTGCCGACGTGGCGGGGAACGGCCAGCCAGCCATCACGGACGCGGTTCGCCCGATACTCCCGCGCCCGTTCGAGCACCCGTTTGCCCGACAGCAGGATCATCGCCACCGTGTACTCGGCCACCGGCACCGAGTTCGCCACCGCCGCGGAACTCACCTCAATCCCACGCTCCCAGCATGCCTCGGTGATGTGCGCTCGGACCGATCCGGCCGTGTGCACCACAGCGCGCAACCGTGGTGCGTCAGCGAGTACCGTGACGTCAAGGGGCGGACAGCCCCAACCTGTGATGAGTAGCTCGGCGTCACGCAACGTTTCACGGGCGTGCGCGGTGGTGAAGTCGTCGAGCACGCCGTCGGCGACGTCGCATTCGCGGCGAAGCGCATCGAGCGCGCTCTTGTCGAGGACCGCCGCAGCCGCGTCGGTGGCCATCGCGAGCGCGGCGCGGGGACGGCTCACGGTGAGCACCGACAGGCGGTGTGTATGGGCATCGTCGCCTCCTTCGGTTCGCAACGGTACGCCCACAGTGTGCTCAGGTGACCGAATTTCGGTCAATAAGTCCTAGAGATTCGATCAAACGTTCAGATTGCGTGTGGAACCGCGAACCTTCAGTTCGGGGAGCACCGACACCTGGCGCGCGGGTCCCGAGGCAGGTCCTCGGTCGAGGCGTTCAAGCAGCAGCTCGGCCGCGAGGCGACCCACCTCCGTCTTGGCGGGAGCGACGGCGGTCAGCGGCGGACTACCGAGCGAAGCGACGACGTCGTCATAGGCGACCACCGAGTAGTCCCTGGCGACGGTGAGCCCGGCTTCGGCCAGTTGCTGGACCAGGATCAGGGCGTCGGTGTCGCTGTGCATGATCACGCCCGTCGCGCCACGCTCGCGCATCACCTCGACCAACTCCTGTTCCTGGAAGGTGGTAGTCGGATCGGCACCGGCGTCCGGCGCGCTGAGCACCACGGCCCACTCCTGTACCCACGGCCGCGCCTGACAGATCTCCGCGAACGCGGTACGCACGGCGCGCGCGGTCGGACTGTCGTCTCGTGCCGCCAACACGAGCCGCCGGTGACCGAGCGACATCAGATGCTCCACCGCCAGATGCACGCCATACCAGTGGTCGGTGCACACCGAGTCCCGTGCGTGCAGGGAGCTACCGACTCGCGGTGCGCGTTCCATCAGCACAACCGGTACATCGACGTCAGCCAGCCACTGATCGTCTTCCTGCTCATCGGCGGTGCGCCAGCGCGGCGCGATCAACAGTCCTCGCGCGCTCTCCCGAGCGAGCACGTTGCGCACGACGGGCCGCTCAACACCCGCGGTGTGCGGCGTCGGGTGCAACGCGACCCGCACGGACGCCTCCTCCAGCGCGACACGCGCCCCGTGCACGACCTCATTGAGGTAGGTGTGCCGTTCGGGTACGACCAGCGCGACCACACCGCCGCTCCACCGCTCCGGCGTCGGCGGGGGCCGCATCGGCACGAGCGACCGCGCCACGCCGTGGCCCCGCCTGATCTTGCCCACGCGCGAGAGCTCCTCGACGTCTCGACGCGCGGTGATCACCGAGACGCCGAGTTCGGCGGCGAGTGCGGTGACCCGTACCTCGCCCCGTGCCTCCACCAGGGCCAGAATCCGCTGCCGCCGGTTCGCACTCGACTCCCGCATGACGCGCCACCTCGGTTGGTTGCTCGTTTGATCGCTTCAGCGTAGAACACCCTGTCGATAACGCTGCGCGATCGGCGCCCGGGTAGTTCCCTTCACGCTCGTTCATCCGCGCGACGAGCGCACCCACGTCGAAGGGCCGGTTCGTCACCTCGCACTCGTCCATGGGCAATACCGGCTGCCGCTGCGTCCGCGACGCCCAAGCTCGCGCTTCTCGCAAGCCTCGACGACCGATCGTGACCGGACACCAGCGCCGATAGCCGTGGCACGGCTAATGGCACGAAACTGGGGTGAACCGTGTGATCTCTGATACCCGCAGAGACCACGCAGGTGACAAAAGTGCCTGGTAGACGACCTAGTCGCCGCTGTCGGCCACCCGCCGCAAGCGGGTGTCGTGGATTCGAATCCTGCCGGGGCATCCGATGATCTTGGAACTGTTGTCGACCGAGCCATTGAGCAGTCGCGACGTGCCACCAGTCATATGATTGCTAATTCAGTCTTCACTGAGGCCGAACTCGCCGCCGACGCCCCTCGGTGAGCCTCCCCGGATAGTCTCGCCGCTATGACAATCCAGCGGATGGACAACGTCGGAATCGTCGTTGACGACCTTGAAGCAGCCATCGCGTTCTTCGCTGAACTGGGGATGGAACTCGACGGCAGAATGACGGTCGGAGGTGGGTGGGCGTCACGCGTCGTCGGGATCGACGATCACCAGGCCGATATCGCGATGATGCGCACACCGGACGGCCATAGCAAGCTCGAGCTGATGACCTACCTCAAGCCGACAGCGATCAGCCCCGATCCCAAGACCCCTCCGGCGAACACACTCGGCCTGCATCGCGTCATGTTCGCCGTCGACGACCTCGAGGACACTCTGACCCGCCTCAAGCCTCACGGCGCCGAACTGGTCGGTGAGGTAGAGCGGTTCGAGGACATCTTCCTGCTCTGCTACATCCGTGGCCCCGAAGGCATCATCATTGGCCTGGCCGAACAACTCGACGCTCAGTGATCGAGACAGCCGAGTCGAATGGCCAGCCGCACGTGCGCCCCGCGGCATGAGTGTGCCTCACGATTCAGCGACCGCAGCGGTCCACGCGTTTCCACGGCCAGTCTGTGGCGAGCCAGCGTGCGACAGCGTCGGCGAGTGGCGCGTCGAGGTCCGATCTGTCGGCCCGCACCCACGACTGCACCGTGACGTCCCACTCCTCGGAGGCCGAGGGATACAGATAGACGCAACCGATGACGTCGTTGTCGCGTGGGTCGAGCACTGTGAAGGTGAAACCGGCGCCTCGCGTGAATTCGTCGGCGTGGCGGCGTAGGTCGGTGAGGTTCTCCTCGAGCGTCATGCCGTCGCGTGGTGGCCAGTCGCCGTCGGGATAGCCGGGAGTGGAGCGTATGTGCTCGATGCTCGACATCCATGCGGCATGATCGGCCAGATTGTGCCGCGGCCCTAGCGGTTCGAGGTGGAACTGGTCGGTGACGAGTGACGTCGGCGGCTCGAAGCCGACTGGCACGAACCCATCCGCGGTCATGACCGGGATCGTACTGGCTTGGCCGGGCCTCCCGCACGCAAGTTTCCTCGGCGGCAATCAGCGTGGCGGCTGCTCGCCAAGTAGCAGCAGGTTGCGCACCAAGTGCAGGGCGGCGGTGGCCGAGCGTTCGCGGACGTCGGCCCGGCCACCGGGCAGGACCGGGTCGCGGGTGTGGCGTTCGCCGCCGCGTGCCGCGGCGCTGATACAGACGTAACCGACCGGCTTGTCCTGCGTGCCGCCGTCCGGGCCGGCGATGCCGGTGATACCGACGCCGATGTCGGCGCCGAAGCACTCGATCGCGCCGTCGGCCATCGCCTCGGCCACCTCGGTCGACACCGCGCCCGTGCGCGCGATCAACTCAGCGGGCACCCCGAGCAGCTCGACCTTGGCGTCATTGGAGTAGGCGACTACACCGCCCACAAAGTAGGCCGAGGAGCCGGGACGCTCGGTAAGCCGGGCGGCAAGCAGACCCGACGTGCACGACTCAGCCACCGCGATCGTGCGACCGTCGAGCAGGCCGACGACAGCCTCGGTCGCGGACTGACCGGTCTCGCTGAACACGAACGACCCGTGGCGCTCGACCAATCCAGCGCGAAGCGCGGCGGCAGCCTCTTCGGCACCGTCGCGGTAGCGCACGTCGACCTCGAGTTCACCGCCCCGCAAGCACGTGGTGATTTCCAGCGCGGAAAGATCGGTACCGGCGCCGATCTCGCGCAGGCTGGCTGCCAGCTCGGACTCGGGTACCCCGAACATGCGCAGCGCTAGTTCCTGGTAAGGCTCGGCTCGCGCCAGCATCTCGCGCGCGGGTGCCGCCGCGATCGCGCTCTCCCACATCCCCTGCAGCTCGCGCGGCGGACCGGGCAGCACGATCACCACCTGATCACCGGCGGGCACGACGAGCCCCGGTGCGGTGCCCACCGGATCGATCGGCACCGCACCTTCAGGCACCATCGCCTGCTTGCGGTTGCCGGCACGCAACGACTCGGAGTCGAGGTTGAACCGGCGCGCGAACTCAGCCAGGACGGCCTCGATCTTGCGCTCCATCTCCTCATCGAGGCGCAGCGGACGACCCGCGAACCGGCCGACGACCTCGGCGGTGAGATCGTCCGCGGTCGGCCCGAGGCCGCCGGAAGTGACGATCAGATCGATACCGCGCCCACGCAGGAACTCCAGCGTCGCCAGCAAGTCCTCAGGCCGGTCGCCGACCTGGTGGATGCCCTCGACCTCCACCCCCAGCGTGCCCAGCCGCCGCGAGATCCATGGCCCGTTGCGGTCGCTAGTCGCACCGCTGAGCACTTCAGTACCAGTGACCAACACCGCACCACGAACGTTCACCACGCCATCCTCCCAACCCGCGCGTGACATCGGGAACCTGGTACCCGATCGGGAGCCACAGACGGGAAAGCATCTCCGATTAGACGTATCGGGGTCGGCCCGCGATGAATCCGAAGACGACCTGCCCGAGCACCACGCACAGCAGCAGGACGAACGGCACGGTCCAGCCGCCGGTGCTGTCATGCAGGATCCCGAAAAGGAATGGGCCCGCGGCGGCGAGGAGGTAGCCGAAACCCTGCGCCATGCCCGACAATCCCGACGCGTCATGGCTGGTACGAGCCCGCAACGTGATCGTCGTGATCGCGAGCGAGAACACGCTCATGCCGATACCAACGAGGATTGACCACAACAGTGGCGACGCCGACGGTGCGACCATCATGCCGGTGATCCCGGCGACGCCGAACGCGCCGAGTCCGACGATCCACCAGCTCTGCCCACTACGCTGGCGCGCTGCGATCGGCGGAACGACCAGGCTCACCGGCAGACCGATCAACGAGATCAGCCCGAGCAGCAGCCCAGCGACCGATCGGCTCACTCCGGCATCCATGAGCACCTGCGGCCACCATCCCATCACGGTGTAGGCGAGGCACGCTTGAAAGCCGAAGAACACGGTCACGACCCACGCCAGCGGGTTGCGCAGCAACGACCGACCACCGCCAGCACTGCTCGGCGCGCCGTCACCACCTCGGCCACCCCGGGTCGCGGCCAGCCACAACCCCAGCGCCAACGCGGCAAGCACCGCCCAGCTGACGAGCCCACCGCGCCAGCCACCGAACGCGCTGTCCAGCGGCGGCGTCACCGAGGAGCCGAGCGCGCCACCCGCCTGCAGCGCGGCCGTGTAGATCCCGGTCATGAGACCGGTCCTTGCCGCGAAGGAGGTCTTAATGACAACGGGGATCAGCACGTTGGCCAACGCGATGCCAGCACACGCGATGAGCGTGCCACCCAACACCACCAGCGGGCCGTCGAGCACGCGGATCACCAGGCCTGCGGTCAACAAGAGAAGCGCGAGCGTGACCGACGGATTCACTCCAATCCGACGCGCTAGCAGTGGGGTGGCGAGCCCCGCGATGGCGAAGCACAACCCGGGTGCGGTCGTCAAGGCGCCCGCCCACGCGCCCGACGCGTGAAGAGTCTCGCGCATCTCGTCGAGTACCGAACCCACCGCGGTGACCGGGGGCCGCAGGTTAAGCGCGGCGAGCACGACAGCAACCGCGAGTAGCAGGCTCCCGCCGAGATACTTCGTCGCGATGGCGGCACGACGATCCGCTTCCTCCGGCCTTTCCACGTGAACGTCGTCCAGCGACGCACTGCGACCGGATGCCATATGAGCTAAGGTAGCAATACATAGGATGATTGGGCCAATCGAGCCACCGCGATCGCGTGGTAGATCACAGACAAACGCTGAAGGGAGCCTGCCGTGCCACTGGCCGCAACGCGCCGATCGGGCCTCGTGGACCAGATCATCGAACAATTTCGCGAGACCATCCGGCACGGCGAATGGCCAGTCGGCCAGCGCATTCCGACGGAGCCTGAGCTGGTGAGGACACTCGGCGTCGGCCGCAACACCGTGCGCGAAGCCGTGCGCGCCCTCGCCCACACCGGCCTGCTGGAGGTTCGCCAGGGCGACGGCACCTACGTCCGAGCCACAAGCGAGGTGTCCGGGGCCGTGCGCCGCCTCTGCGGCACCGAACTCCGTGAGGTGCTCCAGGTGCGTCGAACGCTGGAAGTCGAAGGCGCGCGCCTCGCGGCGACGGCACGCGCTGACGCTGAACTCGCGACACTGGAACGGCTACTGGACGAGCGCGACCGAGCATCCCACGAGGGTCGACTCGACGACTACGTGCGCACGGACGCGGAGTTCCATCTCGCGGTGGTCGAAGCCGGACACAACACGTTGCTCACCGAACTCCACCGCGGCCTCACCGAAGTGATCACCGCCAGCGTCGCGACGACGACCAAGACCGAACAGCACCCGACCGACATCGGGCACCGTGGGCTGCTGCGAGCCATCGCCGACCGCGACCCCGACCGCGCGGCGACCGAGGCCAGGGGCTTCCTCGATGAGCTCCTCGCCCTCATCGTCGACGAGCCGGGCTAGAACACTGCCAGCCCGTAGCCTCGCGCAGTCCCACATTCGATCTGACCTTCGACGGCAACCCAGGTTCATCGCCTTACCGACGTGCCACACCAAGCCCATCTCGACGTCAGTTCAGACGTCTTGACGATCGCGGTGTCCGGCACCAATACAGCTGCCCGCGGTGTTGGTTGTGGTCGTGGTGTCTGACTTGCTTGGTATGGTGCGCCCCTCGAATAGCGGAGGGGTGGAATGAGCGGAGACTGCATCGCTGCAGGCGACGAGTCATCGCGGCCAAATAAGCAAGGTCTATGGCTTTACGCGATGGCATTTCCTATGGTGCGCGCAGATCGCGCAGCCACTGTACGGGAAGACCTGCACACGCTGCGGCCCGTCGGGACGGACTTTCTGCATTTCTACGACTTGCCTCAGAAGACGCGACTGTCCGTGGCCCGCGATGCCGGCCAGCTCGACTGGGAAGCAGCGCTTGTCGTTGTTCAGCTCACGCACCCCCGAGGTCAAGAGCGCAGCAGACGCAGAATCCTGGCCAACGCACTTCCGAAACTTGGGCACGTCGAGCACGTAACAACCGTGCTGCTCGAGTCACGCGCACGAAGCGACAAACACGACCGACGCACAATCGACCGATTGCGAGGCTCCCTCTCGATAGCCGACGCCCTGACTGTCGAACATGTCGACAAAACGGCTGAGCCGCTGTGCTGGCTAGCCGACTTGATCGTCGGCGCCTTCGTAGCTAATGAAGCCGGTGGAGACCCGGACCCATGGCATGCACTGGACGAAGCGCGCCCGCTCGAAGTTACATGGCTGCCACACGACAGGCCATAGACAAGCGCAAAGCCCGGGGTCCCACGAAACGCGGGCACAATCCCGGGCTCACTTCCAGCCCCCCAGCGGGAGGCGGCACCACCAGTATGCCCGACATGACGATCTCCCACAACCACTGCCGACAGTCGGTGCGAACAAGCTCGACAAGAACTCCCTTGTCGCGTGGTCTCAGCTCGCCGTAACGATGAGAGATCGGTGCCCCGTCCGCACTGCGTCACTTAACCGCCCAGGTCACCAGGGTCGGCCACAACAGGTCCGTCCCGAAGCCACGGCCACAGCAAACGGGCGCGCTGAGAAGACTCCGCACCGGCGAGCAGGCTCATCCACGCGTGCGGGCGATGACTGGTTAGCCTGGACCCGTGCGAACTCACGACGTGAACTGCGATGAGTGAACCCGGCGACCTCGTCGCGGGGCGGTACCGGCTGCAACGTCTGCTCGGGACCGGGGCGATGGGCGTGGTGTGGCAGGCCCGTGACGAGCGGCTGAACCGCGACATCGCGATCAAGAAGCTGCTGATCCAGCCGGGGCTCGAACCGGCGCAGGCCGACGAGGCCCGCAGGCGGGCGATGCGGGAGGGTCGGGTCGCCGCCCGACTACACCACCCGCATGTCATCGGCGTGTTCGACGTCGTCGTCGATGACGATCTGCCGGTGCTCGTGATGGAGTACCTGCCATCGCGCAGCCTGGCGGAGCTTATGTCGGAGCGCGGACGGTTGCCCGCGGGGGAAGTCGCGCGCATCGGCGCGCAGGCGGCGTCGGCGCTGGCGGCGGCACACGACGCGGGCGTAATACATCGCGACGTTAAACCCGCCAACATCCTCATCGCAGAGGACGGGTCAGCCAAGATCACCGACTTCGGCATCTCGCACGCCGCTGGCGACGTGGTCGTCACGCAGACCGGCTTGGTGGCGGGAACACCCGCGTACCTGGCACCCGAGGTCGCGCGAGGTACCAAACCCTCGCCAGCCTCGGACATGTTCTCCCTTGGCGCCACGTTGTATGCCGCGGTCGAAGGCACGCCACCGTTCGGTGGCGCGGGAGAAAACTCGCTATCCCTGCTGCACAAGGTGGCCGCCGGAACGTTCCCGCAGCCACAGCATGCGGGCGTGCTGATCGGCGCCCTCCAACGGATGATGCAGCTGGACCCGGCCGCGCGGGTCAGCGCGCGGGAAGCCGAGCAGATGCTCACCCAGGCCGCGACGGGTCACCAGCCAACGGCGGTGCTCGGCGCCTGGCCCGGAAGCGAGGCACCGACCCGCGCGATGAACCCGCAGACACTACCCGGCGTTCCCCCGGTCACGGAGTACGCCGAGCCGCCGAAGCGTTCCGCGCGGCGCTGGATGGTCGCCGCGATCGTGGTGGCGCTGCTGGCGGGGGTCGGGCTTGCCGCCTACTTCCTGCTCGACGGCGACGACCCTGGTTCGGACGCCGTCGAACTCACGCCCGCGGCGATGGAACAAGCCGTCGCGGACTATTACGACCTGTTGCCCGACCAAGCTGAGGAGGCGTGGGAGCGGCTGGGCCCCGCGCTGCGGGCGCAAGGCAAGCAGAACTACCTGGACCGCTGGTCGGAAGTGGACGACGTCGACATCGTCGACGATCCGCGCGCTACCGGCTCAGACACTGTCAGGGTCGGCATCGAGCTCGAACTCGGCGACGGCACCGTCCGCGACGAGGTGCATTCGCTGACCCTCATCACCTCGCCCGAGCGGCTGCTGATCAACGACGACCGGCTGCTGCGCGAGAACGAGACCGGCCCGACAACAGCCGAGCCGGAAACCGTCACCGAAACGCCGACACCCACGACGACCGAGACGCCCCCGACTACCACAACGACGACGCAGACAACGACCACTACCGAGCAGACGACCACCACGACCGAGCCGACGCCGACGACGGAACCGGACGATAATCCGGCAGACGGGGGCGCGGCTGACGGTGACACAACAGACGGGGGCACGGCGGAAGCTGGCGCGACCGACGACGCCGTGGCCGGCGAGTGACCACCGCGGGTCATACGTTCCAGCACCGCGAGGTCAGCAGCCTAGCGCTCCAAGATACGTGTGAGCGATGGTCATGTCTTCCTCCTGAGACTGGTTAGCTGTGCACGCCGGTGAGCGCGAAGAACTCATGCCGGGAGCGAGCGTCGTCGCGCACCACGCCCTGCAGGGCGGAGGTGACGGTGCGTGCCCCTGGAGCGCGCACGCCGCGCAGCGACATACACAAGTGCTCTGCCTCGACGACGACACCGACCCCCTTGGGCTCCAGGTGCTCACCCAGCCAGTCGGCGACCTGTTTCGTCAGGCGCTCCTGGACTTGCAGGTCATGGGCGAACAACTCGACCACCCTGGCGAGTTTGGACAGCCCGAGAATTCGGTCGCCGGGCAGATACCCCACGTGCGCGACGCCGTGAAAGGGCAGCAGATGGTGCTGGCACAGCGACCGCACGGGAATACCTCTGGCCAGCACGAGCTCGTCGTAGCCCTCGTCGTTAGGGAACGTGGTCAGGTCGAACTCGCGAGGCGAGAGCAGCTCGGCGTAGGCATGCGCCACTCGTCGTGGCGTCTCAGCCAAATGTTCCGATGACGGGTCCCGGCCAAAGGCGACGAGCAGATCGCTCACGGCTTGCTGAGCGGCGGGAAGATCCACACCCTCGCGACCGTGGACGATGCGCAGGCGACGATGGCTCCCGTCGATTACCACGTGCCGCGGTTCGGATGAGCCGTCCGGTTCCGGTTCGGTCGGACTCATGCCGGGTGTCCACGACGAGCGGGAGCGTACCGTGCGGCCAGCCGCGCCAGCGCCACCGCACCGACCAGTAGCCCAAAGTCACGCAAGGCGATGTCGTAGAACCCGGGAATGGTCAGCAGGTTGACGATGATCCCAGCCAGCCACGCGGCGACAAGAAGTCCGCCATAGCGCGGGATCAGCGCGACCACGATCCCAGCAATGATCTCGACCACACCAACCGCGTACATGGCCTGCTGAGCGGTTCCGGGCACGATGTCGTCGATCCACGGCGCGAGATAGACGGGCCACTCGACCAGCCAGTTCGTGAACTTGTCCAGGCCGAACAGGATCGGCGCCACGGTAAACACCGTCCGCAGCGCGAAAAACGCCTGGTAAGCCGGGTCCGCTCGCAGCAAGCGGCCAACGGTTCCCGCTTCGAATGTCTGTGTGCTCATGACGACTCCTTCTATCAACAAGACGTGTTAACGTTAGATCGAGCAACACTCTTTAGTCAACGATCATTATTTTTAGAGGTGAGGATGGCCGACTCGCGGGAAGCGCGGTTCGCCGCGGTCGCGGTGCTGGATGAACCGACAAGGCGGCGGTTGTATGACTTCGTGGTGCGCCAGCCCTCACCAGTGAGCCGCGACGAGGCGGCAGCCGCCCTGGGATTGGCGCGGGCGACGGCCGCGTTTCATCTCGACCGGCTCGCCGACGCGGGACTGCTCGATGTGGTGCACGAGCGGCGCACCGGCCGCAGCGGCCCAGGCGCGGGCCGTCCCGCGAAGCTGTATCACCGGTCCCGGCAGCCCATCGAGGTCAACCTGCCCGAACGGCGCTACGAGCTCGCCGGACAACTACTGGCCACCGCGGTCCAAGAATCCGAACAATCCGGACAGTCGCCACGCACCGTCCTCGATTGGCATGCCCGCGAACTCGGCACGCGACTCGGCGCCGCGGCGCGCGCGACCGATCCGGGCGACAGCGACCAGGCCGACCTCCTGCGCACGCTCGAAATCCACGGTTTCGAACCCCGAGTCGCCGACACCAACATCCTGCTCGGCAACTGCCCCTTCCACGACCTGGCCCAGAAACACACCGAACTGGTCTGCGGCATGAACCTCTGCCTACTCAGCGGCATGCTCGACGGACTCGCCAGCACCGGCTTCACCGCTCAACTCGACCCCGCCCCCCACCTCTGCTGCGTACGACTCGCCCCCACCAACATCAACAAAACCCGCGACTAGACCACGATCTCGACAGCCGGTGGTACGGCTGCTCGCTTGGCTTCCGAACCAGGTAGCCATTTGGGTATTTTTCCGGGTTCGCTTGCTACCCGAATCCGTAACACTCGGGGGCATGTACACAACCGCGACATCGCGGTTGACCTCATCTCCGGGCCTGCCGGGCGAGTTCGGCTGCCACCCGGCAGGCTCGGTCACCAACCATCGCACCGCGAAGGCATACCCATGAGTCCATCAGCACTGACCGTGACGGCGTCACAGCTGTGAACGATGGTCCGTTCTTTCAGTAGCGGCCTACGTCTGGTGCCGATTGGACTGTTCGACACGAGGAGCACGCGTGACGGTGGGATGCGGCAACCGGCCGACGTCGGTGCGCCCGATCATGCCTGGAGTGCGTCGAGCTGGTGGCTATGTGCTTGTCGCGGCACTCGGCACGACCGCGGTCTACCACTTGCGCGATCAGCTACCCCAACCCCACGAGGTCATCGCCGTGCTACAGACGGCTGATACGACGTGGTTGATCGCGGCGAGTCTCGCCATATTCGCCTCGCTCGACATGTTCGCCCGCCACCAACGCACCCTGCTCGCCGGCATCGGCATCACCCTTCCTCACCGGCGCGCACTCGCCCTCGCCTACAGCCGAGCAGCGATGGCCTACAGCCTGCCCGCGGGCTCCGTCGTCTCAGCGACCTACGCCTACCGGCAGTTCCACGCCCATGGCGCCGACCGTCGAACAGCCGCAATGGTGCTGATGCTCTCCAGCGTCCTGCTGACCGCCGCACTCGCCATGATCTACGCCGCCGGCGCCATCGTGGCCGCCCTGCTCGAACTGCCCCTTGCCCGCATGCTCCCACCCCAGTTGACCACGACAGCCACCGCTTTCGCCTGCGTGCTCCTCGTGATCACCGCCATCGTCATCAAACTCGCCACCCGCTCAGTCACCGCCCGATATTGGATACTGGCCCTCACCGCCGCGCTGGCGAACTGGTCCACCGAACTGCTATGCCTGCTCTTCGTGACACGAGCCCTCGGGCTGGACATCGGCATCATCGCACTAGCCGCGACCTTCCTCGGCGCCCAACTCGCCCGCCAGATCCCACTCACTCCAGGCGGAATCGGCCTCGTCGAAGCCAGCCTGCTCACCGGCCTCATCTCCGCGGGAACACCCGTCACCACAGCAGCCGCAACCGTACTCGTCTACCGACTCCTATCGTGCTGGCTAGTAATCAACATCGGACTACTGAGCTGGCTCTACCTGCGCAAACACACACCCACCTCCCCACGGAACCGCACTCCCCTGGCGCCCGCCTAGCCCGCGTTGGCCAGTGAGCGGCGTGCCGCGTCGGTGACGGCGTTGGTGGTGATGCCGAACTCGCGGAACAGGGTGGTGTGGTCGGCTGAGGCGCCGAAGTGTTCCAGCGAGACGATCTCGCCGTCATCGCCGACGAAGCGGTGCCACGACTGGGCGATGCCGGCCTCGACCGCCACCCGCGCGGTGACCGATGGGGGCAGCACGGACTCGCGGTAGGCGACGGTTTGGGCGTCGAACCATTCGACACATGGCATGGACACCACCCTGGTGGGCACACCCTCGGCGTGCAGGGTGTCGCGGGCGGCGAGGGCGAGTTGCACCTCGGAGCCGGTGCCGATCAGGATGATCTCCGGCGTGCCGCCGTCGGCGTCGGCCAGCACATAACCACCGCGGGCGACACCCTCGGTCGCCTTCTCCCGGGTGCCGTCGAGCACGGGCACGTTCTGCCGTGTCAGACACAGCCCGGTGGGGGCGTCGGTGATCTCCAGGGCGCGTCGCCACGCGGCCGTGGTCTCGTTGGCGTCGGCGGGGCGCACGACGTTGAGCCCGGGGATGGCGCGCAGCGACGCGAGGTGTTCGACGGGCTGGTGGGTGGGCCCGTCCTCACCGAGACCGATGGAGTCGTGCGTCCACACGTAGGTCACCGGCAACCCCATCAGCGACGCGAGCCGCACGGCCGGGCGCATGTAGTCACTGAAGATGAGGAACGTGGCGCCGTAAGGGCGGGTGCCGCCGTGCAGCGCGATGCCGTTGCAGATCGCGCCCATGGCGTGTTCACGCACCCCGAAGTGCAGGTTCCGCCCATACGGCTGGGCGGTGAACATGCCGGTGCTGGCCGAGGCGGGGCCGAACGAGTCGGAGTTCTTGATCAGGGTGTTGTTCGAACCCGCCAAATCCGCCGAGCCACCCCACAGCTCGGGCAGCACATCGGCGACGGCGTTGAGCACCTCACCCGAGGCCTTCCGCGTCGCAATCCCCTTCGCGTCCGGGCCCCAACTGGGCAGCGCATCGGCCCAGCCCTGCGGCAACGCACGCGCGGCGAGCCGATCCGCCAGTGCCTTGGCCTCCGGGTGGGCCGCGGCCCAGGTGTCGTAGCGCTCGTTCCACTCCGCGTGCGCCCGCTTGCCGCGCTCCGCGACCGCCCGGGTGTGGGCCAGCACGTCGTCGTCGACGGCGAAGTGCTGATCGGGATCAAACCCGAGGACCCGCTTGGTGGCGGCGACCTCCTCAGCCCCCAGGGCGGCGCCGTGGACGGCGCCGGTGTTGGCCAGCGTCGGCGCCGGATACCCAATCACGGTGCGCAACACGATCAACGACGGCTTCGACGTCTCCGCCCGCGCCGCCGCCAGGGCCTTTTCGATCGCGACGATGTCCTCACCACCAGTGACGGTCTCGACGTGCCAGCCGTACGCCTCATAGCGCTTGGCGGTGTCCTCCGACAGGGCGATCGCGGTGTCGTCCTCGATAGAGATCTGGTTGTCGTCATAAATCACCACCAGATTGCCCAACTCCTGGCGACCCGCCAGCGACGACGCCTCCGACGTCACCCCCTCCTCGATGTCCCCATCCGAAGCGATCACATAAACATGATGGTCGAACACACTCTCCCCAACCGGGGCCTCGGGATCGAACAGGCCCCGCTCACGCCGAGCGGCCATCGCCATACCAACGGCATTGGCCAGGCCCTGCCCCAACGGGCCGGTGGTCGTCTCCACACCCGGCGTGTGGCCATACTCCGGATGCCCCGGAGTCTGCGAACCCCATGTGCGCAGCGCCTTCAAATCCTCCAGCTCCACGCCATACCCCGCCAGGAACAACTGGATATACAACGTCAGGCTGGAATGACCCGCCGACAACACGAACCGATCCCGACCCAGCCAGTTCGGGTCGGCCGGGTCGTGGCGCATGATCCGCTGAAACAAGCTATACGCCACCGGCGCCAAACTCATCGCCGTGCCAGGATGCCCACTACCGCACCGCTCCACCGCATCAGCGGCCAACACACGAACAGTATCCACAGCACGGGTGTCAAGATCCGTCCAGTCCGCAGGCACGTTCCGTCGAACCAGCGGGGACTTCTCCCACGTGGACGCATTCTCGAGCATGAGGTCTCCGATCATCCCGATCACGTTGACCGACACAGGTTCGCAGGGGCCACATCAATCGTTAGCCGGTAATTCCACATGACCACCGAAGGCCTTACGCATCGCCGACAGCGCCTTGTCCGCGTAGTCACCCTCTTTGCGGGAACTGAACCGTTCGAACAGTGCGGCGGTGAGGACGTAAGCGGGCACACCTTCGTCGACAGCGGCCTGGACCGTCCACCGTCCTTCGCCGGAATCCGAGACGTGCCCGCTGAACTCCGCCAACTCCGGATCGGCGCGTAACGCGGCGGCTGTCAGATCAAGCAACCACGAACTAATGACGCTGCCGCGCCGCCACACCTCCGCGATGGCGGGGATGTCGAAGTCATAGCGATAGAACTCGGCATCGCCAAGCGGGGCGGACTCGGCGCTTGACTCGCGCTCGGCAACCCCGATGTCGGCCTTCCGCAGGATCGCCAGCCCTTCGGCGAGCGCGGCCATCTGGCCGTACTCGATGCCGTTGTGCACCATCTTCACGAAGTGCCCAGCCCCCGCGGGCCCGCAGTGCAGGTAGCCGTGCTCCTCAGTCGCCGGTTCAGCGGCGCTACCCGGTGTCCGTCTCGCCGCGTCCACACCGGGCGCCAGCGCGCGGAAGACGGGGTCGAGCCGGGCGACAACGTCCTCCTTGCCGCCGACCATCAAGCAGAAGCCGCGTTCCAAACCGAACACCCCACCGCTCGTGCCCGCGTCGACGTAGTCGATGCCGCGCTCGGCGAGTTCGGCCGCCCTCGTCACGGTGTCTCGGTAGTACGAGTTGCCACCGTCGATGACGACGTCACCAGGGGTGAGCTCGGTCGCGAGCTCGTCCACGACCGAACCAGTCAGCGCGGCAGGAACCATCGCCCACACCACACGAGGTGCATGCAGCTTGCCGACCATGTCCGCGATCGAGGCCGCACCGAGCGCACCATAGGTTTCCACCTGTGACACCGCTTCCGGATCGGCGTCATAGACCACGCACTCATGTCCCGCCCGCATCAGCCGCCGGGCAAGATTCGTACCCATACGACCGGCACCGATCATGCCAACTCGCACGTCAGCTCACCTTCCTTGTCATGGCCGCCGCGACGTCGTCACGCAGCGCCGTCCACGATTTCTGAAACTTGACAACACCCTCGCGCTCCAGCTGGCTGACGACGTCGTCGATGTCGACTCCCACCGCGGCGAGGCTTTTGAACACGTGCCGAGCCTCGTCGTAGTGCGCCCTGACCCGATCACCGCGTACCTGCCCGTGATCGGCTACCGCGGCAAGGGTGGCCTCGGGCATCGTGTTGACCGTGCCCGGTGCGACGAGATCCACCACGTAGCGCGTGTCGTCATAGGCTGGGTCTTTCACGCCCGTTGACGCCCACAGTGGACGTTGTGGGCGCGCCCCGTTCTCCGCCAGCCTTAGCCACCGCTCTGTACCGAGCACTCGCTCATGATGCTCGTACGCCAACCTCGCATTGGCGATCGCCGCATGACCACGTAGCGCGTGCGCCTGCCGGGTCGCGATCGTGTCCAACCGGGCATCCACCTCGGTATCAATGCGACTAACGAAGAAGGACGCGACGGAGTTGATGTCGTCCAGCCGTCGACCCGCCGCCCGCGCCTGCTCCATGCCGTCCAAGAACGCCTCAGTCACCGCCTGATAGCGCTCCACCGAGAAGATCAACGTGACGTTCACACTGATCCCTTCGGCGAGACAGGCCGTGATCGCGGGCAAACACTCCACTGTGGCCGGAATCTTGATCATAAGATTCGGCCGGTCCACCAACCACCACAACAGACGCGCCTCGGCCACCGTCCGCGCCGCGTCGTGGGCGAGCCCGGGATCCACCTCAATCGACACCACACCATCGGCGCCAGACGTGGCGGCGAACACCGGCCGCAACACATCACATGCCGCCCGCACGTCCTGCGCCGTAACCAGCCGTACCGCCTCACCCACCGGCACATTCAACGAGGCGAGGTCGGCCAACTGCCGTTCATAGGCCACGCCGGAGGCGACTGCCTGCTGGAAGATCGTTGGATTCGTCGTCACCCCAGTGACGTGTCGCTCGGCCACCAGCTCCGCGAGCGTTCCTGACTCCAGCCGTTCTCGGCTCAAGTCGTCCAACCACACCGCTACACCAGCTCCCGCTAGGCGCTCCAGCGCGTCACTCATTATCCGCTCCTCGCGTTCGCCGCGTCGTGCTGCATGCTTTCGCGCAACTATTCTGCACGATATCATGCGATATGCTGTTTACGGAGTCAATGAACGGTGGGACCTACGGGCTACGCTGGACCTCGCAGCACATGAGCAAGGAGGGTCTAATGGCCACGAGCACGCGCAGGCGTGAGATCCTGCATCGACTGCTCGCTGAGGGGTACGTCGAAGGCAAGGACCTCGCCGTGGGGCTCGGTGTCGACGTATCCACGATCCGGCGCGATCTCGACGCCCTCGCCCGCGCGGGAAAGGTCCAGCGCACCCATGGTGGCGCCCGCCCACTGCCAGGAAACGCCACCGATATTCCCTACACCACGAAGCAGGCCCAACGCCTCGCTGAGAAGGCTGCCATCGGCCGCACCGCCGCCAGCCGCGTCCGGGACGGCGACACGATCATCCTCGACAGCGGATCCACGACCTACGAAGTCGCGGCCGCTCTCCGCGATCGCCACGGTCTCACGGTGATCACCAACGACTTGCGCATCGCCAAGTTCGTGGCCAGCATGCCTGACGTGCGCCTGCTCGTCACCGGCGGCGAACTGCTTGGGTCCGTCTTTACGCTTGTCGGCGAGCGAGCGGTTGATTTCCTCGGCGACTACACCGCGGATTGGACATTCCTTGGCGCCGACGCCATCGACCCCATCGCGGGCATCACGAATACCAACACGCTCGAAGTACCCATCAAACGTGCGATGATCGCGGCGGGCGAGCAGGTCATCGTTGTCACCGACAGCACGAAATTCGATCAGCGTGCGCTGGCCAGAGTCGCCAGCATCGACGAGACCGACCTCATCATCACCGACGAGGGGCTCAGCGACATCAGCGACTACGGAAACCGCGTGCTCCGAGTACCACCCACGCATCACGTCACCATCTCCGCGTCGGAAGGCACCGGTATCGCAAACGGCCACAAGGACCAACGTCGGTGACCCACTGCATGAACAGGTCGCTCACGGATGACATACTCGGCGAACCGCGCGAGTACACCCGCAGAGCTGTCGCTGAAGCCACCGCGGTACCCATGCACCGCGCCCGGCGATTCTGGCGAGCTAGCTACCGATCATCCGCCAAAACCATGACCCAATGGTTGACCATTCCGATCCAGTGCCGCGTTCCTGAGCTGATCCGGCACTCGCAATCGTGGTTCACCCGATGCGACGGGCACGGCGCCCCATCTTCTGAACCAGTGATCCAGAAGGGATCCCGATACGACGCGTGCCGTCCAAAGATCCCACATCGTATCCACGTCGTGGGACAACGACGGGTCGCACCGCGGCGTCAGGTCGACAGCCCCCGCGGCAGCGTGTCGCTCAGCCGAGCCTGGCCCGAACTCCGGGTGCAAGGAGTCACCGAGACGGCTGGCCAGAATGGTCGTGCCGCTCCCGGGGCTGTCTCGCATCATCGCCGATAACCTTTCAGGCACGGCCCGCAGGAAGTCCCGCAGACCCGCCGCGGTCAGTCCAGGCACATCCCCCACCACCATGGCGACTTGGTGATAACCTTCCCGAAGAGCAGCCCGGCATCCCTGCCGAAACGCCGAGTTCAGCGGATCCGGCCCAACGCCACCCGCGTGGTCCTCTACTTCTCGAAACCGCCGCTTACCCACTCTCCGTTCGAGATCAGCGAGGACGTCCGGCGGCGCCACCACGAAGCACCTCCCGACCTCAGGCATTTCCGCGATCGTGCGCAGCGTGTCTTCCGCCAGTGCCTGTACCAGTGTGATCCGTTCGGCGAAGCCGAGTCCGAGCATTCTGCTCTTGGCCGACGCCCACGATTTCACGGGTAGGACAATGCTCCACTCGCTCATCGAGTCTTCCCTTCGGACCATCAATCGCTCAACGCCCGCAACGCAGGAAGGACTTGCTCGGCGAAACTCCTCAGGAACCGTTCCTGATCATGGCCAGGGCCATGGAAAACGAGATGGTCGAAACCCGCGTCGACGTAGGCCTTGATCTGGGACAGCGCTTCCTCCGGGTCCGATGTGACGATCCAGCGACGCGCCACCTGCTCGATCGGCAACTCGTCAGCCGCTCGCTCCATCTCGGCGGGATCTTCGATTCCCGCTTTCTGCTCCGGCGTCAACGACAACGGTGCCCAGAAGCGCGTGTTCTCCATCGCGCGGTCCGGATCGGGATCGAACGACAACTTGATCTCGATCATGCGGTCCAGCTGTTCCGGCTCGCGACCGCCATTTCTGGCGCCCTCCGCTACGGCGGGCAGCAGCTTGTCGGTATAAAGCTCCATACCTTTGCCGCTGGTACAGATGAACCCGTCGGCCCGCTCGCCCACGTATCGCGCCATCACTGGCCCACCCGCGGCGATATAGATCGGCACTCCCCCATCAGGCCGGTCGTACACAGTCGCGTCGAGCGTCTGGAAATACTCGCCGTCGAACGTGACCCGCTCCTCACGCCACAACGTCCGCATCAGATCCACGGCCTCTCGCAACCGGGCGAGCCGTTCCTTGAATCCCGGCCACTTCACCCGAGCGACAGCGACCTCGTTCAGCGCTTCACCGCTACCAACACCCAGCACGATCCTGCCGGGATACAAGCACCCCAGGGTGCCGAACGCCTGCGCGAGCACGGCCGGGTTATACCGGAACGTCGCGGTCAGCACGCTCGTGCCGAGCACGACGCGCGACGTCCGCTCACCGACGGCGGCGAGCCACGCGAGGGAGAACGGTGCGTGACCACCGTTCTGCCGCCACGGCTGGTAATGATCACTCACCATGACACTGTCCAGGCCGACTTCCTCAGCCAGGACGGCGTACTCAACGAGATCACGAGGCGCAAACTGCTCCGCCGAAGCCTTGTAGCCAATTTTCAATACCATCCAGCTCACCACCAGAACTCGTCACGTTATCGCTGTCGCGGACCGGGTGGCCGAGGAAAAGTGCGATGTAGATCGTCGTACATTATCCGGCCCGGCATGTTTCGCGAGCAGTCCGGCATTGATCCGCGTTTCGCATGCAAATCGAGGACGTCGTCAATTGACCCAGGATAATAATAACGAATTTGAGCGGCCATCAGAAGTCAATCAGCATACCGCGATCCCACAAATTTCTATCACGGAAACTGTGCTGGCAACCAACGACGCCAAAGAACACGGCTCGCTGAACATACACGCGGCTAGACACCAGCACAGTGCACTAAGTAGCGGATCGACTTTCTACACCTCGGCTAGGGACGCGGACCGCTGGCCAGCACTAACCTCTTAGTGAAGTACATGGACCTCAACTACTTCCGTGACCGCGGCATCGCGATCCCGACGACAGGGCGAGCCGCGAGCGCGGCAGGAGATCCTGTCTCGGCAGAGCACCCGGTGACGACGGATCACTCGGGCAACCCGAACAATGACGTGGGGCTACGTTGATGCGTATCGGAATTGATGTCGGCGGAACCAACACCGACGCTGTACTACTAAGCGGAACCACGATTCTCGCGGAGACGAAAACGGCGACGAGCGCTGACGTCACGAGCGGCATCAGTAACGCGCTCAGCGAACTGCGCGGGAAGTATTCATTCGAACCGGCATCCATCCAAGCGGTCATGATCGGCACGACGCATTTCATTAATGCCATTATCGAAGCCAATCGGTTATGCCCGACAGCCGTGGTCCGGCTAGGGCTCCCAGCGACCGAGGCATTGCCACCGCTGGTGGAGTGGCCCGACCGGCTCCTCGCGGCGATCAGCGCGCGAGGTTACCTCTGTCACGGCGGCCATGAGTTCGACGGCAGTCCGATCTCACCGCTGGACCGCTCCGAGATCGACCGAGTGGCGGCCGACCTAGGCAAGCACGGCATTCGTTCGGTAGCGATCTCATCGGTGTTCAGCCCGGTCAACGCCGAGATGGAAGCCGAAGTCGCCGCGCTACTCCAGGAACAGTTACCCCACGTGCACATCAGCCGATCACACGAGATCGGCAGGATCGGGCTCCTCGAACGAGAGAGCGCGACCATCATCAACGCGGCGCTGCGCGAGCTCGCCAACCAGGTATGTACCGGGCTTGCCAATACGCTCGCCGAAGATGGCATTCACGCCACGCTCTACCTCAGCCAGAACGACGGCACTCTGATGGACGTGAGCTACGCCCGCGAGTATCCGGTCGCCACGTTCGCTTCCGGCCCCACGAACTCGATGCGCGGCGCCGCGTTCCTTTCGGGACTTGAGGACTGTGCGGTGGTCGACGTCGGCGGAACCACGAGCGATGTCGGCATCTTGCGGTCCGGGTTCCCCCGGGAGGCCACCGCCGAGGTGAGTGTCGGTGGCGTACGGACCAACTTCCGTATGCCCGACGTCCTGTCCGTTGGCATCGGTGGCGGCAGCCGCGTACGGCAGGAGAACGCGGGCGTGACCGTAGGGCCAGACAGTGTCGGCTACCGGTTGCGTGACGAAGCCCTTGTCTTCGGTGGGCGAACTTTGACAGCGACGGATCTCGCGGTGGCGGCGGGCAAAGCCGCTATCGGGGACCCCAGCCAGGTCGCCCACCTCGACCCCACGTTCGTCCGTACCGGCCTCGATACGATCGCCGAACGGGTCGCGATAACCGTTGACCGGATGCGTACCAGCCCAAATCCAGTGCCCGTGGCATTGGTCGGCGGCGGAAGCGTGCTGTTACCCGACGAACTCGCGGGAGCGGCCAAAGTCGTGCGTCCTGACCACTTCTCGGTCGCCAACGCGGTCGGTGCCGCCATCGCGCAGATCGGTGGCGAGGTCGACCGGATCTTTCCCATCGCGCCGGGACAGCGAGACGAGGTCCTTGACGCGGCTAAGCAAGAGGCGGCGGACAAGGCCGCGGCGGCAGGCGCTGACCCTCACTCGGTCGAGATCGTCGACGTCGAGGAGGTCCCCATCGCCTACCTACCTGGCAACGCGACGCGGGTCAGGGTACGCGCGGTCGGAAATCTGACTCTCGATGAAACGCACTGACCCGACGCACCTGACCGCTGCTAGCAGAACCTCGTCCGGAGGGACACGATATGGCCTTCGAAATCACCCCTGACGACCTCGGTGACCTCGCCCGCGGTGCCGCGCTGCTCGGTACCGGCGGTGGCGGAGATCCGACGATCGGCCGCACCCTGGTATCAGAAGCGCTGCGTAGGAACGGCCCGGTAACCGTCATCGATACCGACGAGTTGGACGACGACAGCCTCATCATTCCCACCGCTCTCATCGGCGCACCGAGCGTGCTCGTCGAGCGGCTGCCACGCGGCACCGAACCGATCAGTGCGCTTCGTGCCTTAGAGAACCACCTGGGGCGTAAGGCGACAGCGACGATGCCGATCGAGTGCGGTGGTATCAACTCAACCATCCCGTTGTTCGTCGCTTCACAACTTGGCATTCCCGTCGTCGACGCGGATGGGATGGGAAGGGCGTTCCCCGAACTCCAGATGGAGACTTTCGCGATCTACGGCGTCTCCGGATCCCCGCTCGCGATCGCCGACGAGCACGGCCACACCGCGATACTCGACACCGGCGACGACAACAAGAGCCTCGAGGGGTGGGCTCGGGTGCTCGCTATCAAAATCGGCGGCGTCAGCTACATCGCCGAATACTCGATGAACGGCGCTGAGGCTCGTAGGACGGCGATACCGGGCACGCTGTCGCTCGCACTGCGACTCGGTCGGACGCTGCGCGAGGCACGCGAGAACCACCACGATCCCGCCGACGCCCTCAGCGAGACCCTTTCCGACACCCTGTACGGGCACGGCGAGTCGATCTTCACCGGCAAGATCGTCGATGTCGAACGCCGCACCGCCGAAGGCTTTACCAGGGGGACGGCCACGATCGCCGGGTTCGATTCCGACTCGACGTGTACCATCGATTTCCAGAACGAGTTCCTCGTCGCCAGAATCGACGGCGACACCCGAGTGGTCGTACCGGACCTGATCACAGTGCTCCACCTGGAGACCGGGGAACCGATTACCGCCGAGGCGCTGCGCTACGGGCAACGTGTACGCGTCTTCGCGATCTCAACGCCGGAGATGATGCGCACTCCCGAGGCGCTCAACGTCTTCGGCCCGAGCGCGTTCGGCCTCGGCGAGGAATTCGTCCCATTCGAGCACCGGGCGCAGGCAGCACTACGGTGACCGGCACCACCAAGGAGGGCACACCCTATGTCGACGATCCTGACCAGGAGTAACCCGCGCCCGCACGTCCACTCGCCAGCCTCGGCGGAAGACGCCGCACGCGTGCTGGCCGAACTGGGCACGGCAGGCGAGGTGCTCGCCGGCGGCACGTGGATCTTGCGCTCACAGCTGCGTGGCGAACAGCAGCGATCGAACTACGTGTCCCTGCATCATCTCCCCGAGCTGCGGCAGGTCCACACGGGCGAGAACGTCACGCTCGGGGCGATGCTGACGCACACCGACATCGCCGAAACCCACGGCGGCACGGCCTTTTCGTGCGTCGCCGAAGCCGCGCGAACCTCGGCTTTCCCCCAAGTACGGAATACCGCGACGCTCAGCGGGAACATCGCGACGACGGCGTTCGCGGAGGCCGACCTCGTCCCGGCGCTGCTCGCGGCGGACGCCGAGATCGAGCTGTGCGCACCGTCGGGCTTCAGCACGCTCGACATCCAGTCGTACCTCGCGTCCCGAGCGAACCGTCCCCTCGGTGAGTTGATCACCAGGGTGAGCGTGCCGACACCGGCCACGCGTCGTTCCACCTTCGAGCGGCTCACGGTTCGCGCGACTGGTGAGTACGCCATCGCGAACGTCGCTGTCTCGGTGGACGTCGACGAGGACGAAATCGTACGGCACGCACGCATCGCGGTTGGCAGCGTCGAGCCGGTGGCCAGGCTCTGCGAGTCCGCCGCTACTGAACTGATCGGGCACTCGCTCAGCGACGATGCGGCCATCGCTCGAGCGGGCACAGCCGCCGCCGAGGAATGCACCGCTCGCGATGGCCTTGACGCACCAGGGTGGTATCGCCTCGCCGTACTGCCCACCCTCATCAGTCGCGCTGCTCGACGGATCGAGCGCGCATAGCTCCGGGATTGGAGCGATTCGACGAGCCAACCGCCCATACACGACACTTCGGCTCCGGGCGCGATGGACGCGCCCGGAGCCGAAGTGCGCTATTACCAGCTACTACCAGGGGCAGCCGACCGTCAGGTCAGCTTGCCTTGGCGGTCGCGGGCTCTAGCAGTTGGTAGAGGGTGTCCCGGCGGGCTAGCCAGCGTCCGAGATCCGACACCATACCGGCGAGGTCCGCCTCTTGAATGTGCTGGCCATGGGCCGCTCCCGCCGCGCGGCTAATGTTCTCGTCCATCAAAGTTCCGCCGACGTCGTCCACCCCCGCCTGGAGCAGCTGCTTGACGCCGGACAATCCGATCTTGACCCAAGACGCCTGGATATGGTCAACGAGCCCGTGATACACGATCCGGGCCACCGCGTGCACGAGAACGACCTCGCGCCAGGTCGGACCGCGGCGCGCCTGCTGCTTCAGGTAGATAGGTGCGGCCATATGCACGAACGGCAAACCGACGAACTCGGTGAATCCTCCGGTTTCTCGTTGCAGTTCGCGGGTCCGCAGCAGGTGCCGTGCCCAGTGCACGGGTTGCTCAACCGAGCCGAACATCATCGTGATGTTGGAGCGCAGACCGATCCGGTGTGCGACACGATGGCACTCGAGCCATTCCTCCGTGCTGATCTTGTCCGGACACAGTACGGCCCGAACGTCATCGTCAAGGATCTCAGCCGCCGTACCCGGTAACGAACGCAGGCCAGCCTCCTTCAACCGTGACAGGTAGCTGTCCAGCGGCTCACCGAGCCGCCGCGCTCCCTCGGTCACCTCGAGCGCGGTGAAGCCGTGGATGTGCATCTCGGGAACCGCTTGCTTCACCGCCCGGCACACTTCGACGTAGTGCTCACCGTCGAAGTTTGGATGGATCCCGCCCTGCAGGCAAACCTCGGTGCAACCAAGCTCCCAAGCCTCCACGGCGCGTTCGACGATCTGCTCCATCTCAAGGAGGTACGGCTTGCCGCGCAGGTTCAGCGATAACGGGCCCTTGGCGAATCCGCAAAACCGGCACTTGAACGTGCATACGTTGGTGTAGTTGATATTGCGGTTGCGCACATAAGTCACTGTGTTCCCGGCTGACTTCGTACGGAGCTCATCAGCGACCCGCGCCACGGCGGCCACCTCCGAGCCGCGCGCGGACAGCAACGTCACGATCTCCGCTTCCCCCAGCTCCTCACCCGCGAGAGCCGACCGCAGGGTGTCCCGGACAGCTCCCGCGGCTCCTGGGTCGACCGAGGCGGGAACGAGCACGGGAGGCGCACCGTCGGCCCCCGAGTACCAGGCCGTCGACTTCCGCCCGGTCAACTTGACCTCGGCACCCGTGCCTACATTGTTCGCGTCAGCGTAGCGCTCCGGGAACAACGCGCCAGGATCATCCCGGCCAAGGTACTCGGCATCAGAACGGTCGAGAACGGAAAACCGCATCTCCTCCGCCAGCCAGCGACCAGCGTCCGCCGCGAACTCCGGATATACCGTCAACCGAGGGGCGAGCATCTTGCCTCGCCGTGCCGTCACCGCGTCGAGCCGTGCCAGCTCGGGCCACGCGCGTTCCGGATTGACGTGATCGTCCGTCACTGGTGACACGCCTCCCCAATCATCGATTCCCGCATCAAGCAGGACCCCGAAGTCGTCGAGAAGGTTCGGCGGTGCTTGCAGATGGATATCAGGCGGGAGGATCACGCGGGCCATCGCGATGGTGCGCAGGAACTCCTCCGGTTCACATGGCGGGGAGTTGCGCATCACCGTGTCCGGCTTCGGTACGAAGTTCTGCACGATGACCTCTTGGATGTGACCGTAACGTCGGTGCGCCTCCGCGATGACGTTTAGCGCGTCCCAACGGTCGCGATGCGTCTCGCCGATCCCGACAAGGATGCCCGTCGTGAAAGGAATCGCGAGCTCGCCAGCGGCGTCCAATGTGGCCACTCGCCGAGCCGGATCCTTGTCAGGAGCTCCGCGATGCGCGGCCAGTTCCGGGTTGAGCGACTCCAGCATCATCCCTTGGCTCGCCGACACCGTCCGCAGCCGCCCGAGCTCCGACTCGCTCAGTGCTCCCGCGTTCGCGTGCGGGAGCAGGCCGGTTTCCTCACGTACCAGCTCGCACATGGCGACCAGGTAATCAACGGTCGAGCTATAACCGTGTTCGGCCAGCCAATCCCGTGCGACCGCGTACCGGCTCTCCGGACACTCCCCCAAGGTGAACAACGCTTCGTGGCAGCCAGCCGCGGCCCCTCGCACCGCGATCGAGAGCACTTCATCCGGAGTCAGGTACGGCGCGTCGGTACGTGCGGGGGACTTCGCGAACGTACAGTACCCACACCGGTCACGACACAACGTCGTCAGTGGCACGAACACCTTCGGTGAGTACGTGATCCGAGTCCCGAACCGCTCGTCCCTGATCTGGCACGCGGCCGACAGGAGAGTGTCCAACGGACCATCGACGAGTGTTTCCTCATCGTAGGTGGGACGATCCATCGCGATGCCTTCCCTTCCTCACGGCCGACCATGCACGCGGACGGCGAGTGCCATCAGCACAACGGCACGTTTACTGCGAGACCGCCCAACGCGGTTTCCTTGTATTTCTCGCTCATATCGGCTCCGGTCTCGCGGACTGTCGCGATCGCCTGGTCAAGGGAGACCCGGTGCCTGCCATCTGAGTTCATCGCCAGCCTCGCCGCGGTGATGGCCTTGATGGCCGCGACGGCGTTGCGTTCGATACACGGAATCTGCACCAAACCGCCCACCGGATCGCAGGTGAGCCCGAGATTATGTTCGACGGCGATTTCCGCCGCGTTCTCCACCTGTTCCGGTGTGCCACCAAGGACTTCCGTCAACCCCGCGGCCGCCATGGCGCACGCGGATCCAACCTCCGCCTGGCATCCCGCTTCCGCGCCGGAAATCGACGCCCCTGACTTGAACAGCGCTCCGATGGCCGCCGCGGTAAGCAGGAAACGACGCACGCCCTCCTCGTCCGCACCGGTCACGAAACGGCTGTAGTAGTGCAAGACCGCGGGGATGATTCCAGCCGCCCCGTTCGTCGGCGCGGTGACGATACGGCCACCCGCCGCGTTCTGCTCGTTGACCGCGAGTGCGTACAACATCACCCAGTCCATCCACCGCGGCTCGTCGTCTGTGGGGTCTAACGAGGACAGTCGCCGGTAGAGGGCCGCAGCACGCCGCCGTACGCCCAGACCACCCGGCAGCGTTCCGCCAACGGCCATTCCCGCACGCACGCAGTCGCTCATGGCACGCCAGATCTCGTCCAAGCCTGCTTCGATGTCGCGTGTCGTCCGCCATGTTTGTTCGTTCCCGAGAACGATGGCGCTGATCGGCCGATCGTACTTCGATGCCAGCGCGAGGAGCTCGACCGCGGATGCGAACGGGTAGGGAACCTCGTCCTGAGGTAGCGAATCCCCACCCATCTCATCGACGATGAAACCACCGCCAACGGAGTAGTAGTTTCGCTCGAGGATGGCGGACTCGCCGACGGCGAAGGCCGTGAAGCTCATGCCGTTCGGATGTAGCGGCAACGACTCGCCAGTCCGGAGTTGAAGGTCGGTATGTTCGATGAACGGCACCTCGTGTACGCCATCGAGCGCCAGCATGCGACCTGACCTAATACTGGCGACACGGTCGGGGATGGATGCCACGTCCACGAATTCCGGCTGCTCTCCGCACAATCCGAGAAGCACGGCCACGTCGCTGCCGTGCCCGCAACCCGTCGCACTGAGTGAGCCGTAGAGTCGTGCACGGAGCCTGCTGGTTTCAGCCAGCATTCCCCGCTCACGCAGCTCGGTCACGAAACGTCGGGCCGCTCGCATCGGGCCAACGGTGTGAGAGCTCGATGGACCAATTCCGATGCTGAACAAATCGAACACACTGAGCCTTTTTCAACCTGAGTGGACGGTGGTTGGCGGGTGGTTGGCTCGGGTGTGTCGGTGATCAACAAAGGGTGAAGCTCCTGGTAGGAGCGGTGTCGACCAAGATCACCTGCACCAGGACCAGGAGCTTCACTGTGCTGTCCTACCCGTCCGCGATCGATCTGTCCAGCTCGACACTTCGGTTCTTGGCGACTCGGCTGCGTCGGCATCGCGTCGTGATCGGATCGCGATGGCGCAAGCTGCCGCCCCAGCGGCAAGCGCTGCTGGTGCTGGCGCACCTGCGCAACGGTGACACCTACGCGAGTCTGGCCGCCGGATTCGGTGTCGGCGTGGCCACGGTGTATCGCTATGTCACCGAGGCGGTGGAGGTGCTCGCCGCGATCGGCCCAGAGTTGAGCGATGCCGTCCGCACAGCCAAGCGCAAGGCGTTCGTGATTCTCGATGGCACGCTGATCGCGATCGACCGGGTGCATCATCAGCGGCCGTACTATTCCGGCAAGCACAAGCGCCATGGCGTCAACGTGCAGTTGCTGGCCGACCCGGCCGGGCGTCTGATCTGGGCCTCACCCGCGCTGCCCGGCTCGACGCATGATCTGACCGCCGCCCGCCGTCACAGTCTCATCACCGCGTTGACCAGTGCGGCGATCGCGACCTTCGCCGACAAGGGATATCTCGGCGCCGGCGGAGCTGTGGGTACGCCGTACCGGGGTCGTGGCCTTGTCGGCTACCGCAGGAGGTTCAACCATCACCACGCCAGGATCCGTGGTGTCGGCGAACGCGCGGTCGCCACGCTCAAAGCCTGGCGCGTGCTGGCCAAGGTCCGCTGCAGCCCCCACCGCATCAGCCGCCTACTCGCCGCAATCCTCACCCTCCACCACACACCCACATGATCAAGATGAAAAAGGCTCACTGGGCGACGGCAAGTACTCTCCTCTGGTTCATCACCTGACGAACATCCGCACGGCCGTCGGGCGGAAACACCGACCCCACATGCGCCTGGCGCGCATGAGGGGTCGGTGTCGTCCCAGAAGCCATCACGGCGCTCACGCTTCTGGGCATGCATCCCATCGAAAGATGGGTTGGTTACTACTTACCCTTCGCCAAGTCTTCGCTGGCACGCTCGGCTCCCTCGACCAGCGCGCGGAGTTTCATCCACGCGATCCGCGGATTCACCATCAGCACATTGACAAAAGTGCCGAACCCGCAGTCGACCCCGGCGATCATGTTCTCCTGCCCGACGAGGTTCGCGAACTGCTTGACGCGCTGCGCGATCAGTTCTGGGCGCTCAACGATCTCAGTCTTCGAGTCGACAAGGCCCGGGATGATCACCTTGCCATCCGGCAGTTTCATGTCGGTGAACAGCTCCCACTCGTGTGCATGGGCAGGGTTGGCGGCCTCGAAGTTGATACCACACACGTTGGCCCGGAACGCGGGCTCAAGTGCATCCTGGAGCGGGATATCGTTCCGGTGCGGTCCGTTGTAGTTCGCCCAGCACAGATGCATTCGGACACTGTCAGGCGAGATCCCCTGCAGCGCGACGTTCAGGGCATCGACGTGCAGATCCTGAACGGCGCGGAAGCCACGGGACTCCACCTGGTCACGCATCCAGGTGTGCATGTCGAATCCCAAAGCGAGATCGGGAGAGTCGATCTGCAACAGGAACCCGGCATCAACGATGGCGCGGTACTCCGCGTTCAACGCCTCGCCCACCGCGAAGACATACTCGTCGTAGTTCTTGTAATAGCGATTTGGCGCGCTCATGGCCAGCAGGCCCGGCGAGACGGCTGGAATGAATGCCTCGGTTGCCGGCGTCCGTTCCAGCGCCGCGGTGAGGTTCGCGATGTCCCGGTTGACGTGCTCGAAGCCGGTGTACCGCAGTGGGCCGGTACACACCGGAATCTTGACCACCGTGTCCTTGTAGATCCGGTATGCGATCTCAGGAAAGTCGGCCATATCCCCAAATTGGAACACCTCGGAGGCGTCGATCTCCTCTCCGAAGCCCTCAATCCGGCTACCGGCGTACTCCAGGTATCCCGGCTTCGCCGCCTCGCCGTCGGATACGACGTCGAGTCCGCAGTCGACCTGCTGTGCCACGATGTCGGCTGTCGCCTGGCGGGCTCGCTTCTCGAAGAGCTCTTGGTCCACACTTTTACCGAGCACCTGATTCAGGAGCAGCTCGTTGAGGTCCTCTGGACGTTCGAAACTCCCGGTGTGAGTCGTCAATACTCGATCAACGCTACGTTTCATAGCTGAAGCAATTCCTTTCACAGACGGCGACGGCGCCGCAGCAGAGGTGAGCCGTCGATGAAACCTACGTGCTGCGTTTTACCCTTTTGGTCAAGCTATCCGCGCGGTCCCGCCCATACAATTGCCCCATTGCACAGGGAATCAGCCCGTTTCTTGCCATCTCCGCCAATACTCGGCGCGCCGAACCAAGGGGACAATCGTGTCTACAATATCCGATCCGGCGGCGCGCGCCGGTCGAACTCCGTCTGGAGAAAACTCGATGAATACCAAACCCCTTGGCGTACTTGTCATGACCACAACGCCGCCGGAGGACGTCGGCCCCACCGCCGCGCTGGTCGAGGATCTCGGCTTCGGTGAACTCTGGGTTGCCGAGGATTACTTCATGTACGGCGGCTTCACCGCTTCCGCGGCGGCGTTGCAGGCGACCAAGCGCATCTCCGTCAATCTCGGCCTGATCGCGGCCGTGGCAAGGCATCCCGCCGTTTCCGCGATGGAGATCGCCAGTCTCGCTCGAACCTATCCGGGGCGCTTCGTCCCCGGCATCGGTCACGGTGTCCCGGTCTGGACCGACCAGATGGGCCTCACCGCGAAGTCACCGCTCAGCGCGCTCGATGAGTGTGTCAGCGGGATTCGTCAACTGCTGCGGGGGGACACCCTCGACACCGAAGGTAAGCAGTTCACGTTCCGCTCTGTCACGCTGACCCATCCCGCACCAGGCGACATCCCGATCCTCACCGGTGTCGTTGGCCCGAAATCGCTTGAACTCTCCGGCAGGATCGCCGAAGGAACGATCATCAGTGTGCTCGCTGGACCGACATACGTGCGAGCAGCACTGGAACACATCCACAAAGGTATGCGCGCCGCCAACCGCACCGAACATCAAGTTCCGGTCTTCACCCTGTCCAGCATCGCCGAGGATGGTGATGCGGCACGAGCGGCCGTTCGCCCCGCGCTGGCGATGTACCTGACCGCGCTCGGACCGCACAACCCGCTCAGTGGCGCGCTCGGTTGGAACGATCAGCTCAAAGAGCTGATGGAGGATGGTATCGACGCGCTCGCCAAGAACATGCCCGACGAGTGGGTGGAGGAGATGGCGATCGCGGGAACCCCGGATGAGGTGGTCGTGAAGGTCCGCAACCTGCTCGACGCTGGGGCCACCAGCGTCGTCCTCGCTCCGGTCAACCCGGCTGATACCAGCGATGAACTGAAGCTTGTTGGTGAGAAAGTCCTGCCGCGGCTTCCCTGATCAAGGCCTCACCGGCCGCGAACACCGTCGGATATCTACCGATAGCAGCGGGCCCGGCACCGATAATGGTGCCGGGCCCGCTGCTATCGACGGATTATTCGATCACCGTGCCGTGCGTGATGACAGCGTCATCGACAAAAGACGTCAGCTGCTCGAGGAATCGCTCACGCCCGGGAAAGTCGCCGATGTCCGCCACGTAGGAGTCCAGGTCGGAAATCTCGACGACCTCTAGATAGTCGCAGGGAAACTCCGATTCCGAAAGCATCCCTTCCAGCCGGACAACTCGATAGCTTTGGATCGAGTTCAGCGAGCGCGCTGTCGGATAGTCCACTTCACGTAGCCACCGCTCGTACTCATCACGGTCGCAGCCTTGCCGAAGCTTGTTGAGGAAGAAAACGTGGGTCGTCATAGTGGTGAGGCCTCCTGGTTCTCGCTACCGCTGCTCAGTAGCGGTAATGGTCGGGCTTGTACGGGCCATCGACAGCGACGCCGATGTAGGCGGCCTGCTCTTCGGTCAATGTCGTCAACCTGATGCCGAGGGCTTCCAGGTGCAGCCGGGCGACCTTCTCATCGAGATGCTTGGGCAACATGTACACACCAACCGGGTAGTCGTCCGACTTCGTGAACAGTTCGATCTGCGCGATCGTCTGGTTGGTGAAACTGTTGGACATCACGAAGCTCGGATGTCCCGTCGCGCAACCGAGGTTCATCAGCCTGCCTTCGGCGAGCATGATGACGGAGTGACCGTCCGGGAAGGTCCACTCATCCACTTGAGGCTTAATGTTTTCCCGTACGATTCCCGCGACCTCGCTCAGCCCCGCGGTGTCGATCTCGTTATCGAAGTGGCCGATGTTGCACACGATCGCCTGATGCTTCATCCGCCGCATGTGATCTGCGGTGATCACGTCAAAGTTTCCCGTCGTGGTGACAAAGATGTCCGCGAAGGCCACCACCTCGTTCACGGTATCCACTTGGTAACCATCCATGGCGGCCTGTAGCGCGCAGATCGGATCGATCTCGGTCACGATGACCCGCGCTCCTTGACCTCGCAGCGCGTCAGCACATCCTTTACCCACGTCACCGTAGCCACATACCACGGCGATCTTGCCACCGATCAGCACGTCCGTAGCCCGGTTGAGGCCATCGATCACCGAGTGCCTGCACCCGTACTTGTTATCGAACTTCGACTTGGTCACCGAATCGTTGACATTGATGGCGGGGAAAAGCAACGACCCGTCCCGGTCCATCTCGTAGAGCCGGTGAACACCCGTCGTGGTCTCCTCCGTCACCCCGCGAACACCACTGGCGATGGTGGTCCACCGCCCGCCATCCTCACGCAGTGACCGCTCGAGAAGGCTCAGGACAACTCGATGCTCATCGTTCTCGGCATCTGCTGGATCCGGGACCGTACCCGCCTTCTCATACTCGACGCCCTTGTGTACCAGCAGAGTCGCATCGCCACCGTCGTCGAGGATCATGTTCGGCCCGCCGTCTGGCCAGCTCAATGCCTTCTCGGTACACGCCCAGTACTCCTCGAGCGTCTCGCCCTTCCAGGCGAACACCGGAACACCTCGCGGGTCGTCCGTGGTGCCATCCGGGCCAACCACAACCGCCGCCGCGGCATGATCCTGGGTGGAGAAGATGTTGCAACTCGCCCAGCGAACCTCGGCGCCGAGTGCCACCAGTGTTTCGATCAGCACGGCGGTCTGGATCGTCATGTGCAGTGAGCCGGTGACTCGCGCACCGCGCAGCGGTTGGAGCGATGCGTACTCTCTCCTCGTGGCCATCAGGCCAGGCATCTCATGCTCGGCCAGCCGGATCTCCTTACGCCCGAAGTCGGCAAGGCCGATATCGGCAATCTCGAAATCAAATGTCATCGCACTACACTCTCCTTGGCGATTAATGGACGGTCAGGGCGGACTGGGCGGCAAGACGTTCTTTCACGAGCTCGGCGGACTCGGTACCGAACGTGACGCGCAGCCGGTCTACGATCTCCGCGTGCTCGGCGTCGTACTCCTGTGTCCCGACCACCTCGAGCGCGAGCGTCGCCATCGTCGCGCCGAGTTGGGCGGACGTCGTATCGTCGAACTCCCACGCGATACCCGCGATGAAACCGGCGCGGAAGGCATCACCCACTCCGGTCGGTTCGGCGAGCTCCGTCGGCGGCACGGCGGGCACGACAAGCGTGGGTTGCTTGTTCCGTGAGATGGTGGCGCCGTTCTCCCCGTGCGTAATCACCCAGGTACCCACCCGCGCCAGTACCTCGCTGCTTGTCCAGCCGGATTTTTGCTTCAGTAGCATCGACTCGTACTCATTGGTGAACAGATACGTCGCGCCGTTGACGAGCTCCCGCACCAGCTCACCGTCCGCTCGCGCGAGCTGCTGCGACGGATCGGCGACGAATGGCACGCCCAGATCACGGCACTGTCGCGTGTGCCGCACCATCGCATCCGGGTCGTTCGGGCTGATCACGACCAGATCGAAGCCGCCAACCGCGTCCGCGATACGTGTCAGATCGATCTCGCGTGCCTCCGTCATGGCGCCCGGATAGAAGGAGGCGATCTGATTTTGCGCGTTATCCGTCGTACACACGAACCTGGCTGTGTGATTCGTTGACGAGATCAACACATTATCGGTATCAACACCAGAGCGAGTGAGCCACGCCGAGTAATCGGCGAAATCCTCACCCGCTGCCCCGACCAGGATGGGACCAAGACCAAGCCGACCAAGTCCGAACGCGATATTGGCGGCGACGCCGCCGCGCCGCACCTCGAGTTCGTCGATCAGGAACGACAACGATATCTGATCAAGATGATCCGCCATAAGCTGCTCACTAAATGAGCCTGGAAAGCTCATCAGATGATCAGTGGCGATGGATCCGGTGAGGGCTATCCTCATGACTGCATGGCTCCTTCCTGAACCGCTTCTCGGGAAGCACCGGACTCGTCACGAATCGCGATGTCCCCGGTCGGCGTTGCGACAGTGGACAGTTCGTCGCGGACGATCGCCGTGCCCTCAGCCATCGCACGCAACTTGGCTCGGGCGACGTCCCCCGGCAAGTGCCGAAGCCCGCAGTCCGGGTTGATCGTCATCCGCTCCGGCGGGACGACACGTAACGCCCTGCGGATCCGGTGCGCGACCGTCTCCGCGGTCTCGACCTCCTCGGTCTTGACGTCGATGACACCGACCCCGACACCCCGGTCCCATCCGGAGCGGGCCAGAAGATCGAGATCCTCGTATCCTCGGCGGGCGAACTCGAGCACGAGCTGGTCAACCCGGGCATCCATCACCTTCGGGAAGAGAAAGTCGTAATGCCCTTCCCAGCTCGGTCGGGCGTAACGATTGCCGTAGCAGATGTGCAGTGCCCACGACGCATCGACACCGTCGATGACGGTATTGATGCCCTCCACCGCGGTACCCACCTGGTCCCGGTAACCACACAGCAGCGGTTCATCGAGCTGCAGCACTGTCGCGCCCTCCGCGACCAGTCGTTTGGCTTCCGCGTTCAGCAACTCCGCCAGCGCCATGACCAAACCAGCCGGGTCATCGTAGGCTTCGTTACGAAGCTTGCGAGACAGCGAGAAGGGACCGGTGATCGAGAATTTGACCGGACGATCCGTGTTGTCGCGAACGAATCGGTAATCGTCAGTCAGCCGCAGCGGAAACCGCGATCCCACCGGCAACGGCTCCCGGACGACAGCATCGTAGTAGTCATATGAGTTCGACTTCCGCGTGTCCGGGATCTCGATGCCGGGCAGTCGTACCAGCAGGTAGTCGATATCGTTGTCTCTGGAGAGCTCACCGCCAGAAACGATGTCGATATCCGCCCGTTCCTGGTCCTTCAGCGCCGCCTTGGTCACGACCCCGTGGATATCGTCGAGGTAGTTCTTACTGATCTTGCGGTGGTAGAAGTCGGTCTTGACGCCCTCAAGCCACTCGGGAACCGAGTACGAGCCGACCACCGACGTCGGCAGCAACGGTAGCGGTGACGGAGCCCGCAAAACTGTCATGTCACTCCCTCACCTGCGCGGTCAGTGTCGTGATGTTGGTTCCTTCGCGGTGCCGGAATGGCACGTAGTTCACGTCGAATCCGTGTCGGTTTCCGACGCATTGCACAAGCGCGCCGTTGACCCAGTTCACGATCGAGCCGTCATACTTGCCAGGCCCGCAGAACTGTGAGTCATAGCGCCGAGCATCAGTGACGAACAGGTCATGGCAGTGCAGACGACCGTAAGGATGTAGCAATCGCAATGTCGCGACGAAACTCGCGACAGCGCCGTTGCTCACCTGCATCCGGAAATCGCCGCGATCCTCCAGAATCGGGCGCAACACTTCACCAGTTACCGTTGGGCAGATCTGATAGAGATCAAGCCCCTCCAACGGAACGTAACGCTCCGCGAGGCGCAGCCAGGACCAGGCTTCCTGCCAGAACCGAACGGCCGACGCGACGTCGGGAAGCTGTTGGGGAAGCGCTTCCGCGAGCAGTTCCGGCCCTAGCCGAAGTAACTTCCGCACGACACCACCCACCTGCTCAGGCGTGGTGGAAAGCCGCTCGGCGAGCGCGAGGCTTCCCTCACGTGGTAAGTACGCCCGAACCTCGACCCGGTACGTACGACCGGAGATCGACGCCACCTCATCCGTTGGCAGATTGTCATAGACGTTTGAGACGTAGACCAAGAACGCCTTGTGCCGCAGGAACCCAAGTGAAGCGGTGGGATCGGTCGCGTCAACGACAATCGAGCTGACCTGCGCGGCATGCTCGGCTACCGTTTCCTGCGCGAGTTTCAGTACATGAGGCGAGTAGTCACCCATGATGTAGTGCAATCGCTGGTAGTAATCGACACCACGGATGAGCGCGAGTTCGCGGAACTCGTCCAGCCAGGCCTTGGCCTGAGTGCCGTTGCCGACGCCGAGCTCAACGACATACAGCTGCTCTGGCAGTGAGGACAGCCGCGCCAGCTCATCCCATGTATCGAACAGTTCGAGGATCAGTTCGCGAGCCGCCTCCTGATTCCGGCCATCGCTGCTGCCGCCAGGAAGTGCTTGCTCATAGTCCTGCCCCGACACCTCTTCCCAACGACCAAGGGCCTGCCAATAAAGCGCATTGAAGTCCCAGATACAGCTGTCTTTGCCCGCCGTCCACTGCTCGAGGTAAACCCGATCGGACGAGTCTGGATCGTGAAACTCACGCAATGCCTCCGCGGTCGCCGCGTTCAGGTCCGTTCCCGCGCAACGCCGCAGATCGACAGCGGCCTCCAACTCCATTCCGGATGACGCGCTTCCCGTAATCGGCCGGATGTCGATCACATCGCGAAAGTTGTGCTTGTACTGGATCCAATCGCACACCACACGCACGCGAGATAGATCGACCGTGTCCTGTCCCAGCGCCTCGACGATAGGGCCAAGGGCGGCACTGACATCGACCGGTGAGGAACCGCGCAACCGTTTTGTCGGACGAACATCAACCAACATGACCGCTCCTTTGTCTCAGACCGCTACCTTCGTTCTCCGACCGCGGCGGCTGGATCCCGGCGCGCTCGATGATTTCCGGGATCACGTGCTCCCTCCCGAACGCCATCAGGTGCACCCCCGAGACTCCCGGGGTTTCCCGTATTCGCTCGATCGTCTCGACGCACAGCCGAATGCCCTCCTCCGCGAACCGGCTCTCGTCAACCCGGCTCAGCCTGTCGACCACAGAGTCCGGTATGGACAGACCGGGTACCTTCGTGCGCATGTGCCGCAGCGCTCTCGGATTACCAATCGGTCCGACGCCGGCGAGCACGGCGACGCGCTCATGCAGTCCGAGATTCCGTACATCGTCCATCCACCGCTCGAATCGCGCGATGTCGAAGACGAACTGCGTCTGCACGAACTGAGCTCCAGCCGCTACTTTCTTGCCAAGCCGCCGTGCCCGGAAACCAGTTGGTGGTGACGCCGGATTCTCCACCCCGCCGAGGAACAAGCGCGGCTGCGAATCGAGTCGTTTTCCGGATAGCAACCGCTGGTGGTCGCGCATCGTTTTCGCGATCCAAAGCATTTGCACACTGTCGACATCGAAAACCGGTTTCGCCTCAGGATGGTCCCCGAACTTGGGATGGTCACCCGTGAGTAGCAGCACGTTGGGAATACCCAACGCGGCGGCGGCGAGTAGATCCGACTGAATCGCGATACGATTGCGATCCCGGGCTGAGATCTGCATGACGGGCTCGACACCTTGCGCCAAGGCGAGCACGCTGCCTGCCATACTCGACAACCGAACGACACCGCTCTGGTTATCGGTAATGTTGACCGCATCGACCCAGCCACGAAGCGTGCGGACCGAGGCGCAGAGTCCCCCTGGATCCGGACCACGAGGCGGGCCGACTTCAGCCGTGACGGCGAACCGGCCCGATCGCACCGCCGTTTCCAGCACCGAGCCACTCATTCTCGAACTCTCGCCGCGGTCCGCGTGACGGGATGCAATGTCGCTTCCCTCGTCAGACCATCATGGTCAGTCCACAGCGTGTCGTCCCTGCCTTGCCAGTAGTTCACCCATGAGCTCTCGCCCCAACGCCGGTGATCGACGGGGCGTTGCAACTGGCATACATCCGCCAACCGCTCCGCGGACTCGGCCCGCTCGATCGCGGTCACCCAGACACAGCGCTGCTCTGGATATACCTCGCAGGCGCCCGACGGTGACACACCACCACAGGGTCCATTGCGCAGCTGCTTGGGGCAGCTCATTGGGCACGCGTATCCCGTAGCGGGCAATGCGCACTGGCCACACATCTGGCAGCCGAACATCCGCCCCTTCACTGACTCCTCCGCGCTCGTGAAGCCGTCGTAGAGTTTCGAGGACCGCTCAAGGAACCGGGCCAGCCACCGGTATACGGAGTTCGGTTCGAGGAACCGATGCAGCCGGTACAGCACGCGCGCGGACAGCGACGGGTTCGTCGGCGTGGGGCGTTTACGTTGACGCACGGCGATTCCTCACAGACGAGTTGGGAGCTTAATTACGTGCCGTCATCTCGATCGGGACGTCGAAACCCGCTTCCTTCCGCAGTAGTTCCGCCTTATCCGTCCGCTCCCACGTCACATCGAGGTCGTCACGGCCGAAATGACCGTAAGCAGCCGTCTTGACGAATCCGGGCTTGTGCAGCTCCAGATACTCACGGAACGCCGCTGGGCGCAGGTCGAAATGCTTGTCGACCAACTCGCTGATCAGCCAGCGTGGTACGTGTTCCGTGCCGAAGGTGTCGATCAGCAGCGAAAGCGGACGAGCGACCCCGATGGCGTACGCGACTTGAATCTCGACCCGGTCGGCGAGTCCGGCCGCGACCACGTTCTTGGCGATGTAGCGCGCGGCATAGGCGGCGGAACGATCAACCTTCGATGCGTCCTTCCCGGAGAACGCGCCACCGCCGTGCCGGGCGAAACCGCCATAGGTATCCACGATGATCTTGCGACCGGTGAGGCCCGCATCGCCGACAGGGCCACCGATGACGAACCGGCCCGTCGGGTTGACGAAGAAGTTCTCCCGCAGCTCATTGTGGTCATACAGTTCGGCGGGAACGACCGGTACCACTACGTGGCGCCACAGATCCTCACGAAGGCTCTCCTCGACGTCGGGATCATGTTGCGTCGAGATCAACACCTTCTCGACGGCCACGGGCACTCCGTCGCGATACCGGACAGTGACCTGTGTCTTGCCGTCGGGACGCAGGTAGTCGAGAATGCCCATCTTTCGGACCGCCGCCAGCCTCCGCGAGAGCCGGTGCGCCAGCGCGATCGGCATCGGCATCAGCTCGTCGGTCTCCCGCGTGGCGTAACCGAACATCATCCCTTGATCTCCGGCCCCAGCGCTGTCATAGGGATCGGTCGGAACGAGACGTTCACGCATTTCCTGTCCCGTATCAACGCCTTGCGCGATGTCGGCCGACTGCTTGTCCAGCGCCGTGACTACCTGACACGAGTCGGCGTCGAACCCGAGCTCCTCCCGGTCGTACCCGATCGACCGGATCGTCTCGCGTACTAGCTCCTCAAAGTTCAGCGACGTGTTCGTGGTGATCTCGCCCGCCAGCATTACCAAGCCGGTCGTCACCAAGGTTTCGCACGCGACCCGAGCAGCGGGGTCCTCTTCAAGCGCGGCATCGAGAATAGCGTCGGAAATTTGATCCGCCATCTTGTCCGGGTGCCCCTCCGTCACCGACTCAGAGGTGAACAGAAACTCTTCCTCGGGGTACTTGTTACTGGTCATCTTTCTCCGTCCAAATCAGACTTTTGATAGGTTCACCGCATCGACGTTCGATCACGGCTGACTCGCGCGGTTCATATAGCGACTCGCCGAATGTTCAATTAGTAAAAGTGATCGTGCTGTTGCCATGGACGATCACGCGGTCCTGAACATGCCAAGAAACGGCCGTAGCGAGCACGGATCGCTCCAGATGGCTTCCCCTGCGACGCAGTTCGGCTACACCATGACGGTGGTCGACGCGGGTCACGTCTTGCTCGATAATCGGCCCGGCATCCAACTCGGACGTCACGTAATGCGCCGTAGCACCGATCAACTTCACACCTCGTTCCTTCGCTGCTCGATAAGGATTAGCACCGGCGAACGCGGGCAAGAGGCCATGATGAATATTGATGATCCGATATGGAAAACGCTCGACGAACCTCGGCGAGAGTATCTGCATGTAGCGTGCGAGCACTACGAAGTCAACATTCCCAGACAGGAGCTCGAGCTGCTTGTCTTCGGCAGCTGACTTCGTATCAGGTGTCACTGGTATGTAGTGGTAAGGAATACCGAGCGACTCCACTGCTTTGCCGTGATGTGGATGGTTGGAGATGACCATCGAGATGTCGGCGAGGAAGTCACCAGAGCGCCATCTCATGAGAAGCTCGTTCAGGGCGTGCTCCTCCCGCGACACCATAATGGCCATCCGTTTAACATCGGCGACGGGAACGAGCCGCCAGCTCAACCCGTAGGCGTTAGCGTGATATGTCAGCGCCAACTCCAACTCGGGAAGGATCATCCGCAGGCAAGATACGTGGAACTCGATACGAAGGAAGAACAACCCCCCATGCGCTTCGGTGCTGAATTGCTGAGACTCGATGATGTTCGCCCCGAATTGCGACAAGCAGCCCGTAATGTTCGACACGATACGTGGGCGGTCGATGCCAGAAACGATGAGGCGCGCGGTGTCGGCGATGCCATCAGGGATGCTTTTGCCATTCGCGCTGCACAGCTTGCCTGACACGGCGGTCGACATCATCGTGGATCACCTTCACATCACCTGAGAACGGCACCGACGTCGCGGTGACAAAGTCTTGGTGTAAGCCATGGCTTCTTCTGATACACCTAGTGTCCTCATTTCAAGAGACGAAAGCGATAGGTGCGCTCACAGAGTCCATAGTGACCGGCTTGTGTGCTACACCAAATTGCCGCCACCGCAGCATCGGTATTCACCGAGAAACGTCAGTCAGCGCAGCACGCACACGCAGTAAAGCATCCGGATCACCGTTTCGTGATACGACCACGACACCATGCACGAGCGGCTGTATTTCCCCCACCAGATCTTCCGCTAGTTCCATTCCGATACGCGGGCAGTCGTCGGGGTGAGCCGTCCGTAATCGCTCCATGGTGTCGTCCGGTATCACGATGTCAGGCACCTCTCCGCGCAAGTACTCCGCCTCCGCATACCCCTGGAGCGGATCGATGGTGACGAAGACGGGCACGCGCAGGTCGGACAGCTCGGCGAGCATCGTGGTCAGCGCATAGGGTTCGTAGATGGCCCTCGTCAGCAAGAAGTGAGCACCCGCGTCGACTTTGCGGCGAGTACGTGCGATCTCCGCTGTCAGGTCAACGGCACCCGGATTACATCGGGCTCCGATGTGAAACGAGGTTGGCTGCTGCAGTTCGATGCCGTTGCTGTCCACGCCTTGGTTCAAGCCTTCGAGCAAGCGGATCAAGGCGAGCGCGTCCACCTCTTGCGCACCGTGCAAGTCTGGATAGTCACCATCGACCGGTGGGTTTCCCGTCTCGCACAGGATCGTTCGTACTCCCGAAGCATGTGCACCAAGCAGGTCCGCCTGCAATGTCATCAGGGACTTGTTCCAGGTCGTGACAGTTACCGCGAGCTCGGTCGGCAACCGCTGACAAAGCTGGCTACCCAGCAACATCGGTGCGCCGTGTTCTTGCCGAGCGTCGGAACCACCCACGACGACCAACTGGGCGCCGCCATCCGCGAGTGCGGTCGCTTGCGCGGCGACCCCGGCGAGAGCACTACGTGGAGCTACCCGTAACTCCGCGCCGAGCTGGCACTCAGCCGTCACATCGCTCCCGGTCTGGTCCTCGCCATGCGGCGAACACGCGACCGGCGAGCCGCGCCGGTACGCGGCGGCGGTCAGCTCCGACCGCCGCGCCGCCGCGACCGCCGCGGCCGCCTCCCGAATGTGATCCGGCGTAGTACCGCAGCAGCCCCCGACGATCCTGGCACCCGCATCGAGGTAACGGCGGACGTAACGTCCAAAGTAGGCACTATCGTGCGCGTATTTGAGGGTACGGTCCCTGCCGACGTACGGGAGTCCCGCGTTCGGTTGTATCGCGAGCGGGAGCGCGCTGTGCTCGCGCATGCTTCGCACCACAGAGAGTGCGGCTTGTGGGCCCAATGTGCAGTTACTTCCCACGACCGTAGGCGCGAGTTGCCCTAATTGGTCCATCGCGTCGGACACGGACTCGCCGCCCAGGGTCATATCAGGGTCTCTGAAAGTCAGTTGCGCGATGATGGGCAGACCGCAGACTCGGCGAACGACCCGCACAGCCGATATCAACTCATCGAGCGCGCCGAAGGTTTCCAGCATGACAATGTCGACGCCGCCCTCGACGAGAGCTTCCAGCTGTTGGCTGATCGCGAGATCCCAGTGGGCTTCGATATCTGTACCAGCGATAGCGCCATCCTCGGTAACGCCGCCACGATATCGGGGTGGCAGTACGGGCGCGACCGACCCGGCGACGAAGACGGTCCGCCCAGCCTCGTCCGCGACTGACCTCGCGAGTCTCGCGCCCGCATGGTTGATCGACCGGACATGGTCAGGGTCGCTATCGGCCAAGCGGAGGCCGTTCGCACCAAAGGTGTTCGTCTGGATGATGTCGGCCCCAGCATCCACGTACGCCTGGTGTAACGCGGTGACGAGTTCCGGGGTACCGAGATTGAGGTCCGCCGGCGGTTGGTCGGCCGGTATGCCCGCTGCCTGCAACATGGTGCCCATACCGCCATCGCAGACCAGGACCCGTGACCGCACCGCGGCGTCGAACTCGATCATGATTCCATCTCCATCAACCCGAGCGCCTCAAGGGCCACCTGTGCCATCAGCCGGTCGCGATAGCGGTCAAGCCGGAGGCCCGTCAGCTCCTCGGCCCGCTTGAGCCGGTAGGTGACCGTGTTCGGATGTACGTGCAACACCCGGGCAGCACGCTGCGGACTGCTGTCGCACTGGAAGTAGCACGCCAGCGTTTCCACGAATCCCCCGCATCGTTCGTCCCCCGGTTCAGCGAGCGGGCCCAGCACCTCGCGCGCGAACGAGCGCACGTCCGCGGTACTTGGGACCTGGCTCAGCAAGCGGTGAATGCCCAATGCGTCAAAGGACAGCACCTGACCGCGCCGGGACAATCGACTCGCTGACTCGAGTGTGCGCCGCCCTTGTGAGTACGAACGCGCGAGCTCCTCCGGATACTGGCAGCGGCCGCCGATCCCGACAGTCACGACGGCACCAGGAAATCTGCGCCCAAGGCCATCGATCGCGGACTCGGCCAGGCTGATGGGATCCGTAACCCGCGACCCACCATCGTTTCCACCGGGTGGCGACGGTTCGGGAATGATCGCGACGGTCTCCGGCACCCTGGTCAGTGCGATCACGCCCGGAACCCTCGCCACTAAGAATTCCTCGACCGCGTCCAACACCGTTCCAGGAAGCACCCTCCGCTTGGCGGCCTCCTCTGCTTCTCGCGGCGCGATTCGCTCGTCCCCCGGATCCGGCCGCGCATCCGGCCCTGACTCGTCGACGATCGCCACCAGCACACGATGCGTCCGCGTGGTGTCGTAGCCCAGATGCTCTGCCCACTGCGTGGCTTCCGCTTCATCCGTAGCCCTGCCGAGGAGCAGTCCCGTGATCAGATCTTCACGCACCCGGCCAGACGCTTCGACGGCTACCCGCTCACGGCTGATGACGGCACCGCACATCGCCGCCGCGTGTTCAGTGATCATCAGCGGCAGCTCTTCAGACGCCGAGTACCAACCCGCCTGCCACGTGATGACGAACGCCCATAACCGATTGGCCACAGTGATCGGCGCGGCGACGAATGTGCCGCCGAGGCTAGCTGGCACCCGCACCGGAAGCCCACTCCGCTCGGCTGCCGCGAGCGCCGTGCCCCACTGCGGGTCGGCACGACACCGCTCGTCGACGTCCGAGCCGTTCTCGTCCGTTGGCTCCGGCGCGGAAACCGTGACGACGTCGAGCTCAACGGTGGCGACCCATGCCCAGCAGCCAAGCTCAGCGGCTAGTACATCGGTGATCGCCGTGAGGTCGACCTCCCGGCGCAACAGCAGTCCTGACAGCCTGCGGTAGACCGTTACCAGGCCACGTAGCGCACGGTTCTCCGCCGTGGCGGCGTCCTTAACCAGAACGGGATGGGACATCGCGGGAGTTTTCGTCACGCAATGCGGCGAGCACGTCGAACGGTGTCAGCGGAAGCGTGTTGATCCGCGTGCCGATCGCATCGGCCACGGCGCACGCGACGACGGCGGCGACGGGAACGATCGGCGGCTCAGCCGCTCCCTTGATGCCGAGTGGCCCCTGGTCGCCGGGATTCTCGAGCAATTCCAAGTCGATCGGCGGAATGTCGAGCGCGGTAGGAAGCCGATACGACTCGAGACCCTTATCGACCACGGCGCCGTCCCGAACACGCAAATCCTCGTACAGGGCGTAGCCGAGCCCCTGCGCCACGGCGCCGTGTACCTGTCCCTCGATCATGCCCGGGTTGATCGCACGCCCGACATCCTGGACGACCGCGTAACGTGTCACGTCCACCTTGCCGGTATCGGGATCGACCTCAACCTCGGCGAGATGGGCGTGGTACGAAACGCCAATCATGTGGGTGAACAACGCGCCGGTCATGCAGCCCGAATCGAAGTCAACCGGCGGCGCGGCGAACTTGCCCGTCGACGAGATCGGGCCGGTTGTCCACATCGCGGTGCCCGCCACCTCGGCGAGGGATACTCGTTTCTCAGGAACGCCGCGCACCGCGACGTGCCCGTCGGCCAGTTCCAGATCCGATACGCTGACTTCCAGCATTCCCGCCGCGGCATCAAGGATTTGTTCATGCACCCTCGTCGCGGCGTCGAGCACTGCGGCGCCCATACCGAAGGTCGTCCTGCTGCCCTGGGCGCCGTTGTCGAAACCCGCGGTGTCGGTATCCGGCCGAGCGATCAGGACCTGATCAACGGGGACCCCGAGTTCATCCGCGACGATCTGCCTGATTCCCGTAAGGGCGCCGGTTCCGATATCCACCGCGCCCGATGTAACGACGACGCTTCCGTCCTCACTCAACCGCACGGCGCCGCCCGATGGTCCAGGGTTGGTCAACCACGTCGCGGGCACGACGGCGATACCGCGCAGCCGACTGTCGTCGGAACGACGCTCGTGCCAGGGGGCGATGCCCTCGAGCCGGTCCATAGCCGTATCGAGGCAGGCATCGGGAAGTACCTGACCGTTGATCATTGTGTCGCCCGTACGCAGGATGTTCTTCATCCGCAGCTCGCGCCGGTCGATACCGAGCTCAGCGGCGATGTGGTCCAGGTGCATCTCGCGGGCGAAAACCGTGTATGGCCCGTTGACCCCACGGAAAGCCGCCGTGGGCGGGGTGTTCGTGTACACGACCTTGCTGCGGTAGCGGACGTTGGGGATCCGATACGTCGAGCCAAGTACCAACGCGGGGACGTTCGCGCACAGCACGGTTTCCCCGCTGGAGTTGGCACCGTTGTCGCTAAGTGCCACTGCCTCCTGCGCGAGCAGGGTGCCATCTCGTGACACAGCGGTTCGCAGCCGGATGATCGCGTTCTCCCGCGGGGCGCACGTGGTCTGCTCCTCGGTTCTGCTGTTGACCAGTCGCACGGGTCGGCCAGCCTTGCGGGCGAGCACACACACGATCGGCTCAAGCATCGCGTCGAGCTTGCCGCCGAACCCGCCACCAATCTCGGTCACCACTACCCGGACCAGGGACGGTCGGACCCCGAGTAGTTCCGCCACCCTGTCGCGCACCATGAAAGGGAATTGCGTTGGCGTGTGAACGGTATAGCGCCCGTTCTCGTATCGAGCGACCGCCGCGTGTGGCTCGATTGACGTCTGGTGCTGGCGCGGGGTCCGGTACTCGTCGGTCACCACAACGTCGGCTTCGGCGAACACGGTATCGACGTCGCCGCGCTCAACCTTCGCCTCCCACGCGAGGTTGCCGCCACGGTGCCCCTCGACGGCCACCTGGTAGTCCGCCCAGTCCGGATGGACATGCCTCGTGCCGTCCGTCAACGCCTCATCCAGGTCGAGAACCGGTTCTAGCGGATCCAGATCGAGTTCTATCGCCGCCACGGCAGCGTCGGCCTGTGCCTGCGTATCCGCGGCGACGGCGGCGATCGGCTCACCGACGTAACGCACCTGATCACGGGCGAACGCCGACTGGTCCTTGACCACGAGCATGCCGGAGGTTCCCGGCGTATCCGCTGCCGTCGCGACGGCACGCACGCCTGGCAGACGCGCGGCCCTGCTTGTGTTGAGCCGAACGATACGCGCGGCGGGTACGGATGAGCGCAAGACTCGTACGGTCAGCGCCCCCGGTTCGGTGTAGTCCATGCCGTAGACCGCGGCGCCACGAATTTTCGCGTCACCGTCGGCCCTCGGAACGGTCGTCCCGACAACCCTTCCGTTCGCGACCACGTCGGCACTGTTCGTCACGGTTGATTCAACGCTCATCGGGTACCTCCTTCCGCGGGCACGCTGCGCATCGCGGCGTCGACGATCTTGTGGTAACCGGTGCAGCGGCAGATATTCCCCGCGATGGCCGACCTCACGGACTCCTCGGTCCACTCCGCCTTGCCCTGCTCGGCGAGTGCGGTCAAGGTCATCAGCATTCCGGGGGTGCACGCACCGCACTGCACCCCTCCCTCGTCAAGTAACGCCTCCTGCACTCGCGTCAGCGGAGCGTCTCCCGCCGCGAGCGACTCCGCGGTCCGCACCTCCGCACCCGCGACCGAAGCCAGCGGCACCACACATGCCGCGACGGGGCGCCCGTCGAGAAGTACGGTGCACGCACCGCACCGTCCCTCACCACAACCGAGTTTCGCGGCGACGAGCCCGAGTTCCTCACGTAACACCGAGAGCAAGGGCGTCACTCCGGCGAGATCGCTGTCGACCTCTTCCTCATTCACAGTGAACTTGTATGACACAGAGTCCTCCTAGGCACCGATGCTCAGTACTCGCTCATCAACCGCAACTGCAGTTCGGCCACCAACCGCTCAGTCGGTTCGTAGACATTCAGCCCGCAGAGTTCGCGGATCCGGCCGATTCGGTAACGCAACGTGTTGCGATGGACACACAGCCTCCTGGCTGCCTCGGTCAGGTCGCACTGCGCGTCGAAATAGCAGCGCAAACTGTCTAGATATTCAGTGCTACGTTCGCGGTCGAGTTCATTGAGCCACTCGATCGGCCCCTGCAGCAGATGGGGATGCTTCCCGACGATCAGCTCGCGCAGCTCGGCGAGTAGCGTCGTTGACCACGCATCCTCGGCGGCGCGGACCCGGACGTCGTCGTCGCGGGACGTCATCGCCAACAGCCGATCGACATCTCCGCGTGCCCTCGGTAACTCGGCGAGATCGGACAATGGTTGTCCAACGGAAGCGATGACGTCGACCCGCAGCTGGCTCGCGGCCTGTTTAGCGACCTCACCCGCGAACGCGCGGGCATCATCGAGCGTGCGTCCGTCCTCCTGGCACAGCACGTAGACGTTGCCTGAAACAGTCACCACGCATCCAGGCTCGTGCTTTGCCTCCCCGGTGACAGCGATGATGTCTCGTACGAGCATGTGCCGGAGAGACGCGTCGAGTTCCCCGTCACGAGCCCCGAAACCAACGAGCCGGAACGACGCACCGTCATCCGGACGAAGAACATCGGCGAGCGCGGCGGATGCTCCGGTGCCGTCCAACGCGCTACGCAGCAGATGAGCACGCAACCGATGCTCGGAATCGCCCGAGGTACGAAGCCGCACGATGCGTCCGGACGCGATCTTGGCGATCTCGGCGAGCATGGTCTCCTGTCGCTGACCGAGTTCGTGTTCTCCCTCCGCTACCCACACGAAGCCGAGAAACTCGCGGCCGGCGCGTATCGGTGCGACCAACCGCGGATGGTGGCCGGCAGGCTCAACCCGCACTGGCCGATCAGTGGCCCGTACCCTGCGCAGAAGACCGCTCTGCCGGAACCATTCCATGAACGCCTCTGGCGGTTGCCGGGAGAGAATCGACGTACGGCGTAGCTCGTCGAGTTCGTGATCGCGATGGGAGTAAGCCAGCAGGCACATGTCGGCGTCGTCGATCTCGACGGGCCCGCCAAGCGCGGCGACCGCGGCGTCCGCGAGGGAGAACAGATCGCTGATAGGCATGCCGCCGAGCGGGTTCCATACGGTCGGGACCGTCGGGAGCACCGTTGTGATCGTCCGGTGCAGATCATCCCAGGGCAGCTCGGGAGGCGCCGCGAGTACGGTGACGCCCGCACGCTGCGCCTCGGATCGCACCCAGGCAGGGTTTCTCGGTCGCTTGACGACGACGGCCGCGGCTCCGGCGCGGGCGGCGGCGTCCAGAACTAGGGGAAGGTCGCCGGCATACAAGCCGACGGCGAGCACGAGGTCGTCCGCTGAGACGTCCGTGGCTCCCACGGTGTCCCAGAGCTTGACGCCACGTACCGAGACATCAAACCCACACGCGATCCAGATCGTTTCGAGATACTCACCAAGCACCCCACCCAGCAGGTCTCGCACCATCCACCCAGCGTGATCGTCGTTAGCCAGCAACGGCTCGAGTTCGACCTGAGACCGAATCGGGATGGTATCGCGACTGGCGCCATGAATAGCGGTCACGGTAGGTCCCTTCGTCGGTTTGAGCGATGGCCACCAGGCTGGTCGTGGCCATGGCGGTGGGACACCCGGAAGTCCGCAACGCACTACGTATTTCTCCGATGTCAACGCCGCTCGCCCGGCCCCGCGTTACTGAACGCGCGCCGACGATCACCACCTCCGTAGGGTTACTACCAGCACAAACGCCAGCAGCTAACCCTTCTGGGGTAAGCGTTAGACCGGTCGCGGTACCCGACCATGGTTAATTCAGCGGAGTCATGAGGGGCGGCATACCCCCAATGGTCCTTTAGAATCCAGCGAATGACGCCACAAGCACCGCGGTCACGCCTAGGAGCGCTCCCCGTGGAGGGCACGAGTTTCATCGGTCGGCGACGAGAAGTTCGCGAGGCTAAGAGACTGTTCTCGCTCACCCATCTCGTCACCTTGATCGGAGTTGGCGGCGTCGGTAAGACCCGGCTCGCGCAGCGGTTGGCCAACGACTGGCAGCGCGCCTTTCGCGACGGAGTATATTTCGTACAGCTGTCCGATTTGCTAGATCCAACGCTACTCGGCCATACCGTGGCCGAGACACTCGGCCTGCGCGAGTTGTCGCGCAACTGGCGTATCGAGACGCTCACCGACTATCTGAAGTCGAAGCAACTCTTGCTGGTCCTTGACAATTGCGAACACCTACTCGGCGCATGCGCGAGCCTCGTGGACGAGTTGCTCACCTGCTGCGCCGACCTTCGGGTATTGGCGACCAGCCGAGAACCGCTCGGCATCGCGGGCGAGAGCACCCTCATCGTGGCTCCGCTCCAGGTACCGGAACCCGAGTGGCCCTCGACGGCGGCGCTGGCACACTACGACTCGGTCAAGCTGTTCCTCGATCGCGCCGAGTCCGCGATGCCGGGTTTCGAACTCACCGAGCAGAACAGCCGCACGGTCGCCGCGCTCTGTCACTCACTGGATGGCTTGCCACTCGCGTTGGAATTGGCCGCGGTCCGCCTGCGAGCGCTGTCTGTCGAACAGATACTCGATCGGCTATCGGATCGCTTCGCGCTGCTCAGCCGAGGCAGACGAAACGCGCCGACGCGGCAGCAAACCCTCCGGGCGCTGATCGCCTGGAGCTACGAGCTGTGCGCGCCAAACGAACAACTCCTGTGGACCCGGCTATCGGTATTCTCCGGCGGCATCGAGCTCGACGCGGCGGAAGGAGTCTGCGCCGATGATCTCCTGCCCCGGTCCGATATCCTCGAACTGCTCGCATCGCTGGTCGACAAGTCCATCGTGGTGCGCGACGACGTGGACGGTCGAGCGCGCTACCGACTACTCGAGACGATCCGGCAGTACGGTGAGGAACAGCTGGAAGAGTCAGGAGAACGTACGACGTGGCGGCGGTTCCATCGGGATTGGTACCTTCAGCTCGTTACGGATGTCTTTTCCGGTTGGGTGGGCGCCAACCAACCGGAAAGAATCGAACGCCTCCGGCGTGATCACGCCAACCTGCGTTCCGCGCTCGACTATTGCGTGACCGACCCCGACGAAGCTGTCGCGGGGTTACGGATGGCGAGCACCTTGTACTTCTACTGGCTGTCCACCGGGTTTCTCAGTGAGGGCAGGCACTGGCTCGACCTCGCGCTGCGGATCTCATCCGTTGACTGCGAACCGCGCCCGCACGCACTCTATGTCGCCGCATGCCTCGCTACCCTGCAGGATGATCCAGGTGCCGCGACCAAACTTCTCGACCAGGCCACCACTCGTATCGACGAGACCGCGAACCAGCGCGACGCGGCGTACATCGCACAAGGACGCGGTCTCGTCGCGATGTTCGCGGATGACCTCCCGGAAGCGATCAGGTGGCTGGAGGAGGCACTGGCGGGTTTCGGCGCGGTCGGGGAAGTGGACGGCGAGACCTTCACCTTCTTCCTACACGGACTCGCCGCCTTGCTCGCGGGCGAGCTCGACAAGGTCGAAGCAAGCCATGCGCGCTGCCGAGAACTCACCGAACTGCGAGGCGAATCCTGGGTGTGGTCGTACTCGCTGTGGGTCGCCAGCCTCAACGCGTGGGTTCGCGGCGACAACGACGAAGCCCTCGCCAAGGCATTCGATTGCCTACGACACAAGCGAGCACTCGATGATCAGCTCGGTATCGCCGAATGTCTCGAAGCCATCGCCTGGATCAACGCGAGCATGCGGCAGCGGGAGACCTCCGCGGTCCTGCTCGGAGCGGCGAGCACGATCTGGCAACGGATCGGTATGTCACTGCGCGCCATTCCTGGCCTAGACCGGTTTCATCAGAAGTGCAGACGCACCGCGAGCCAGCTTGGTGAACGGCCCTACCAGGCGGCCTTCCGCCGGGGCGCGGAGATGAGCCTCGCCGAAGCCGTCGACTTCGCACTCGGTGAACGAACGAAGCGAGAGACCGGTGGCACGAACCGAGCCACCGACTCGGTCGGCCTGACCCGAAGGGAGATGGAGGTAGCACAGCTCATCGCGGAGGGTCTCAGCAACCGCGAGATCGCGAATCAGCTGGTCATCGCACGCAGGACGGCGGAAGGGCACGTGGAGCACGTGCTCGCGAAGCTCGGCTTCACCTCCCGAGCCCAAGTCGCTGGATGGGTCGCGGAACGACAGCGCCAAGCCTCGACGACGTCCTCGTGACCGCCTAACCGCACACCGTTGTCGCATCGGCCCGCCAACGGCGACGGGCGAGCGACACGACTACTCGGGTGGTGCCACCGGGTCCCGAGGCCGATACATATCCGCGTACTCCACGTCCGCTTCCCGGAGTTTCTTGGTCAGCCAGTCATGCCAGGCCTTCAGCTCCCGTTCGGAACGCAACCGCTCCCGCAAGGTGTCCTTTACCTCGGCAAAGCCGAGCTGCCGCTCATTTCGGATCCCGACGACCTGACCCACGTTCCATCCGTGTTCGGTACGCACCGGCCCGAAGTAGGCCCGCTTGTCGGTACGAAACGCGGCTTTGGCATACGACTTCTCCAGCTGTTCCCGGGTCACGAAGCCGAGGTCACCACCATCTCCACTGGTGCTGCCGTCAAGTGAGTGCTTGCGCGCCAGCGCGGGAAAGTCGGCCCCAGCCTTAGCCCTGTCGAGAAGCCGCTTCGCCTTCGCCTTGGTACTCACCACGATATTGCGCAACCGCCGCTGCTCCGGGGCGACCAGCTCATCCTCGCGCTCGGTGAATGCCGCGCGGACATCCTTATCCGTCACATCCGCGACCTTCGAGCCCACATCACGGAGCAAACGGCTACTGACTCGCTGCCGCTTGATCTCGGCGAGCACCTCGCGCTCCGAAGCACCGACCTGCCCAAGTAGGTCCACGAACTTATCCCGTCCGCCTTTCCCGAATCCGGATTCGATCAGCTCGGCGAGCCGGTCCCTCGCCGCCTTGTCCGAGATGACGATTCCCTTTTCACGGGCCACTTCGTCCAAGACGATGCTCACCGCGACAGCTTTCGCCGCGTGGCGCCGGAACTCGCCTGCCCGCTCGCTGTCCTCGGATGGTCGCTGTATCCCATACAGCGCGATCAACGCGTCGATCCGTTCCTCAAGCTCGGTCTCCGTGACCACCGCGTCTCCTACACGCAGCGCCGCGTCGTCGGGTAAGCCCGTCACACGGTCGTACGCGATCGCGCTCGTGGCACCCGCCAGTAGTACGGCGACGACAACCATGGTCACGACGCGCCGTCGCCGCCTACCAAGGATCAGCGCGTGACCGTTGGCGGCAACGCGACGGATCCACGCCGCGGTATGACGCACCCATGTCGATACTGGTGGTTTCGGCATGCTCAGCTCCCTGTCATCGACACGTGGCCATGCGGGCTTCTCCGCTCCGCGAACTCAGCGCTTCCCGACGTGGCCGTTCGCCCAGGCAGCAGCCGGTTGAGGATGATCGCGGCAAGGAAGGACAGGGCAACGGCACCGGCGAGCATCGCGCCGAATTCGCGAAGCACGGCGAGGCCGGAAAGCAGCAGCGAGAGATAGCCGAGGGCAGCCGATAGTGCGGCCACGCAGACGGTTCGGCGCAGCCGGCCGGCCGACCGAACGTTCACGCCGCCAAACAGTGCCGAGTACTCGCAGGCGATGGCGGTGGTCAACGACCCGAGCACGATGGTCAGCGGTGTCAAGGTGACGCCAAGCGCCCACGCGCAGGCCAACCCCCACCCCACGGCGAGCACAGCGGCGAAGATCGCACGTACCGCGTCCGTACGCCGAGACAATCCCACCAGAAGCACCAGCCCCGCACCGGCGAGGCCGGCCATACTGGTGAGATAGCGGTCAGCCGACATCAGCTCGTACGCCCTTGATGCGGCCACGGACAAGCCAACGACCTCGACGTCCAGTCCCTCCGGGGTAGCGGGAAGCTCTGCCCGTACTTGCTCGATGAGCTGCTTCTGGTCGGCCAGATCTTGCACGGCGAGCCGGAAGTTCATCGCGGCCTGCCGCCGATCGCCGCGAACCACCGCGTGGGTGAGATACTCGGGTAACAACCGAAGTCCCGCGTCTATCTGGGACTGGTTTGGTTCAGTACCAAGAAAGTCCAGTAACCCCCTCGGGGTCAGGATTGGCTGAAGATCATCACCGTGCTCAACGACAAGCGCCCGCTCGGCCTCTTTCATCCAGCGCAACGCTTCTGGCGTCGCCACATCACCGCGCACGAGTAACTGCAGCTCACCGGAGGCCCCCAGCACACGCTCGGCATGCCGGATATCGTCAGTTTCTGGCATACCTTCGGCGAGCCGGATCGGATTCGCCTCGATCGTCATGCGATCAAATGACAGCCAACCGACGGCCGCTACCGCGCTGAGCAGGGCAAGCGCGACACCGCGCGCGACCATCCCGTGGCCACCCGAGCCACGACCCGGATCAGGCACGTGCTCGGCGGCGGCACCCTCGTCACCTCGGGCGCCGTGTGACTCGCCATCACCCGGCCGCCGGTCGTGGTCGGTGTCGACTCCACCTTTTCGCCGCCACCGCACGTACCACACGGCCGCGAGGAGTGCGAGCAACTGCCCAGCCGCCAGCGCCAGGCCGAGGTCACCCACGAATGGCAACGGCGAGAACGCTAGCGATGCGAAAGCCGCCGCGCTTGCCAGTGCGACCACGACTACCCGTCTGATGCTCACGGCGTTGAGCAAGTAGGCGGGAAAATCACTCGCTATGCCAAGCAGAATCGGAAGGAACGCGATCACGCCAAGCGACAGCGGCCAGCCCAGCCAGCCGAATCCGGACAGCACGAGCGCGGTCGCGGCGAGGGTCGCCATGAGCGGCAGCAGTCGCCGCCATCGCCGCCGCGTCCACGGAACGGCGAGGTAGCTCGCGGCGATCGCGGCCAGTGCGATCCCGCCCACCAGCAGGATCTCCTGCCGTACTTGGGTGCCGAGTGCGGCGGTCACCACGGGAACGCCGGTGACCGTCGTCCGTCGCGTCGCGAGCGACGCGTTCGCGAGCGTGGCACGAACGTCGGCGACGAGTCGCTCCGTCCCGGCCTGATCCAGACCCGCTCTCGGGCGGATCAGAATGCTGACGGTGTCTTTCCGGGGAACGACGAAGTCCCATCGCGACTTGGGCTCGCCGTTGTCATCGAAAATGACCTGCTTCACGAAGGCAGGGTTACGCAAGGTAGGTAGCCCGGCCGGCAAGCCCCTGACCAGGAGCCGGCCGTACCTGTCATCGAATTCCTCGACCGCGGCATCACCAGCCGCCGTGATCTCCTCCTTCGCGGCACCCCGTTCCCGTGCCGCCTTCTCCGCCCGGTGCCGAGTCGCGTCGCGCCTGCCTGACAGGCTGGCAAGCATGTTTTGCGCCGAGGCGGCGATCTGGTTGAGAACGGTCGCGGGCCCGTACACCGCGGCCACATCCGGCAGCCGGGAAAGTTCCCCTTCCACACGGAGCAACTGAGGTAGCTGCGCGGGAGCCAGCACACCTTGCTCCATATCTGGCTCCGTCGCTGACTCGACGATCACCACGAGCGGGTCGCCACCAAACGATCGAGCGGCTTCCTCCAGCGCGAGAACGGCGGGATCGCCCGCTGGTAGGAACGACTCGACGCTGGTGTCGGTACGCACCTGAAGCAATCCGCCCGCGACGCCGGACGCGATCCCCACCACGAGGAGGAAAACCGCGATCCGGCGCCGCGACGGAAACCGTAGCCCTCGCAGCGAGGCCAGCGGATTCACAGGACCGAAAAGGCGGAACCGGACGCGAAACCGACGCCGACTCCGTCGCGTTCTCATTTCGGCTCATGCTTCCCGCGTGGATCCGGGGCACGCTCGACCCTGTGATAGTCGCGGTCGAACGGGCCAGGATTGGCACCAGCTCCCGGCTTCGGCATCGGGTTCTTGTACGAGACCACACTTGGCGTGTCCAGCGGTGAGACCACCGACATATCACTCAGGTATGGCATCAGGCGGAAGTAATGCACGCCGGATTCGGTCGTGTACCGGGAGATCGCGTTGAAGTTGGCGAACCATGCCGCGACTTCCGGCCCGTAAGGTCTGAGGTACGCCAACATCGGGTTCACATCGCGCAACATCGTGATCGCCGCGGGGGTCAGCCCTGCCATGTCGCCCGAAAGGCGTGGAACGCGATCAAGGGTTGCTGGCGCACTGTCGAGGACCCCGGACAAGGCAGGCAACATACCTCGCAGGTCGGCGCTGGTCGCGGGAAGCTCTCGCAGTGCGGCGCTCAGGTGCGGAGCCGCCTGGTTCAGGTTCCCCGCGACGGGAGCGAGCGATCCGGAGAGGTCGGTGAGCGAGTCCGAGGCCTCACCGGCGGTGTTCACAACCCCTGGAAGCAGCCGCATCGACTCGGCGAGCGCCTGATGCTGGCCGGAGGTGGCCGAGGTTACCCGTTGCGCGTTCTCGACCATGGTCGCCAGCTGACCCTCACCGGTGTCCAGCGCGTCAAGCAAGGTCCGCGTGTGGCCAACCAGCTTTCGCAAATCACCGCTCTGCGCCTCGATGGCATCGAGCGCCGTGTGCCCCTCTCTGCCAAGGTCACCAAGTCCCACGAGGACATCAGCGAACTGGTCGCTGGTTCCCTTGGTACCAGCTCCTGCGGATCGGAGCAGTCCTTTCAACCGCTTACGGGTCTTGTCGTCCAAGCTCGCGATGACGTCCCGCAGCTGGGTGCTGTGTTCGATCGCGTCCGCTGGCAGCACGGAACCGGATTGGAGCTTCTCACCGGTACCGTCTCGCACGTCAAGGTACGTCTCCTCCACAAGCGATCGAGCACCAACCCGGAGCGATACACCCTCGTGCCATGGCGCGTGCTCGGAATAGATGGACAGCACGACACGGACATGGTCACCGCGCTGCTCGATCGACTGAACATCGCCGATCTGCACTCCCGCGGTCCTGATCTGGCTGCCTGGCACCATGTTGTCGGCGTCATCAAGTTTGGCGACGACCTCGTAACCGCGTGGTTCGTCCAGCAACGGTACGCGCCACGATGTTCCGGAGAGAAGGTAGAGGACGACGCCTGCCGTGGCGGCGAGGAATGCGAATACCACGGTCGTGCGAACCACGGGAGAAGTACCGGAAAGCATCCTCATCACCCACCTTGGCCAGCGTCGCCGGCGTTTCTCGAAGCACCCTCAGCGGATCGGCCGGAGCGACCGGCACCACTTTCCTCAGGGGAAGGTGCGTAGCCTCCTCTGGCGCCGGGGATGGCGCCACCATCGGGCACTGGCACCACAGCATGGCCACGGATGATCGTGCCTTGGGCGTCTCGCGGACTGAATACCGACGAGGTGTTGTAGACGAACGCCTGAAGATCAGTCAGGTAGGACTCGAGTACCGCCGTGTCATGCGGCAGTCTCCTGGAGACCGGACGCACATCGGACAGCGCCACGTCGGCGTCGGCCACCAGCGGACGAAGGTCGGTCGCCACGGGCTTGGCCTTGGCCACGACCGGCTTTGCCTTGTCGACAGTCCGACCAAGCTCCTCGGCGAGTTCACCGGTCCTTTCGAGCGCGGATGGCAGCGTATCGCTGGCGCTTTCTAGATCGGTAAGCACGGGATCAAGCTCGTTGGTGACCTCTTGGGTACCGGTCAGTGCCCGCCTCAGTTGCTTGTTCAGGCCTGGTAGCTCGCCAAGCGTCAATCGGAGCTCGTCATCGTTGCGCCGTACGACTCGCAAGGCTTGCTGCGCCGAATCAGCGAGTGTGGCGAGACGATCCTGATTGCCACCGACCGCCTGAGCGATTCGCGACAGACCGCTGCTCAGCTCGCTCAGCTTGTCACGCCGGGTTCGCAACGCCTTCAGCGCGGGCCGCAGGTGACGCAGTGTCGAGTCGGTAGCCCGCAGACCCTCTGGGAGTTGCTCCGGCGCCCTCGCCAGTGCCACGTCGGACTCGCGAAGCAACGCGCCGAGAGCACGCCGTGAGCGGTCATCGAGATGCCGCATTACCTCATCGGGCTGGATGGCTCGTTCCGTCTGGCTGGCGGGCAGCATGCCCCCTGCCCGCAGTGGAGCGCCAGGTGGTCCGCCGGGGTCGATCTCGATATACATCTGATTCAACGGGTTGACCGTGCGCATCACGGCGCGCGCGTTGTCGTGAATCCGATGTCCCGGCTCAATGCTCAACGTCAAGCGCGCGCTACCGCGGTCACTCACTTCCCAATCGACGATCTGCCCAACCTCGACACCCGCGATGGTGACCAGGTGTTTGGCATCGGCGTTGTTACCAGCGGCGTCCTCGAATTCCGCGACGAAAACATACCGATCCGACCAGGGTGGCGTGAAGTCCGCGTTCGCCAGATTGATCCCGGCCGCCGCCAAGCCGAGCGCGAGAAACGCGACCACGATCGTCAGATTGCGCCCCAACCCGGGAACCGTTCTGATCCGATCCCACGTTCGCCGAAGGGACAACCGGCGCTTACTCACCTTCGACCCCCTAGTTATCCGAATCATTTTCCGCTCCGCTGATCGTTCTGCCTCGCCGAACCTGGTGGGAGAGCCCCGACCAGCTCGAGATACCGCCGCATGGTGAGTGGCTGGCCGAGCCCGCTGATCGAGTTCGGCGCGATACCAGCCGCGAGCCTTGAGTGACCACCCGAGCCGTCATTCCAGCTCAAGGCGTCCGCTCCCCTGCTGAATAGGTAGCCAAGCTCGACGTACATCCGGTTACCGCTCGCCCCACCACCGGCGTAACGTCCTTGGCCGCTCCACGGTGAGAGCACCGTGTCCGATATCGGACCCTCAACGCGGTTGAGCACCGGTCCCTTAACATCGGAGGCCACCCCAGTAGCCTTCGATGTAGCCGGAACAAGGCGCCGGACGAGGGGCTTCGCCTGCTCGAGCGTGGGTTTCAGATCCTTGAGCAGTCCAAGCGTCGGCCGCAACACCGGTTCGAGTTTCGCCAGCATCTCGTCCAGCTCGGTGGCGACGGGACGGAACTCGGAGGCCGTATCAGTCAGCTTCCGCAGCGTTGGCCTGAGGTCGGCCAGGCCCGCACGTGTCACCCGAAGCGTTTCGGGCAAGGTGCCCACCGACTCCGCCAGTGGCCGGCTTCCCGCACGCAATGACCTTGTGCTCGCCCTGAGCGACGTGATGATCTCTTGTAACTGCCCGGACCGGGCGGTCAGCACCTTCCCAGTGGCGTGCATGCCACTGACCAGATCGGTCAGATCGCGGTTAGGCCTGGTGCCACGAACACCGAGCAACACATCGGTGGCCGGATCCAGCGTCGCGGGCGCGTTCTTCACCAAACCCCGAATGGATCGAGAACCCCCGTTCTCAAGTACCCGATCCATCTGGCGAATGGATGCCCTAATTCCGGCCTTGGCTTCGTCGCCACCCACAGCGTCCAGCACGCGATCGAGTTCGACCGGTACCGATGTCCGCGCCAGCGGGATTCTGCCGCCGTCGTACTCGCCCGCACCCCCCGGCTCCAAGTCGACGTAGTAATTGCCACCGAGTAGCAGCGTCGGTCTGATGCTCGCCGACGGCTCGGAACCGAGCTTGTCCCGGATCGAACCGTCCACCTGCATGGTGACGATGTATGTGCCGTCGCCGCTCGGTCGGCCATCCGTCGTCGATCCGACGATGACTCCGCCAACCTTGACGTCGCTCTTGTGATCACGGAGCTTGTACGCGCGCGGAAACTCCGCCTCGATCGTCGCCGTGTCGGTAAACATCCGCGACGCGATGTTGCTGATCCGCTCCTTGTTGTACAGAGCGAACATGACGCCGAAGAACGCCGCCAGGATCAAGAATCCACCAATAGCCCGCTGGGACCATCCGATGCGGGAAGCGATACTCGCTGTCGCGCCGTTCACGACCTTCGCCGCGTTGCCGATGATTCTCATCGCGGACCTCCCAGCAATCCCGTCGCGCGGTCGTGATCGGCCTCACCTGGCTTCGGGTACACGTTCTGCGGAACGGACGACGGTCCCAGCAGCCCACCGGCCGTTCGCAGCACCGGTGACACGATGCCGAGCCGGGCGTAATTGACACCGTCGATGCTCTGTGACGTCCAGCTGTGTCCCCGGACGAAGAACTGACCCATCTCCGGTGCGTACGGCGCCAGCACCGATAGCGGCTCCGCCAGATCGTCGAAGCCTCGCGTGACCTGCTTGGCAAGCGGTCGCGCATCAGCGAAGGTCCCTGTCAGGTCTCCGACAGCCGGCGTCGCTCGCGTGGCGACCGCGGGCACCTTCGCGAACGGCTCCACCGACTCCCGCAGCACACCACGCAGATCGTTCTCCGCTCGCGCGAGCGCCCTCGCCCCCGGTCGTAACCGCGCGACCGCTGACCGGGTATCTGACAACGGGGTGTCGAGCGCATCGAAAGCACCGTCCAGGCTTGCCAGCGTTCCCGGCAAGTCGCGAAGCGTCTCCGTCAGCGGACCGGCGTCATCAATGGTCAGCGCGCGCAGTGTCGAGTCGGCCTGCTCGACCAGCTTGCTGATCCGCTCACTACGCCCCGCGAAGCGGGACGCGAGCTGGTCACCGCTTCGCAGCAGACCGATGAGGTTCGTCTGGTCCGACGACAGTGTCAGCGACAACGATCCGAGATCATCGGCAAGGTCCGGCGCCGACCGCACGAAGTCGCGCACGTCCCGACTTCGGCCGCCAGCACCTCCGCCGAGTTCCCTGATCGCGCTGGTAGCCGCTGCGCGGCTACGGTCGTCAAGCACGTCAAAGAGTTCGTGTATGTCGGCCGAACTCGTTGTCTTGGCGACCGGGATGGTGCCATCAGCGAGCCTCCCGGCTTCGGGATTTCCGGGATACAGCTCAACGAATTTGGCACCCAGCGAGGAGAAATCCCAGATCTCCGCTCTGGCATCACCATAGACGTCGTGTTCGCCGTCGAGCCGCATCGTGACTAGCGCTCGCCCATCGCGATATTCGATGTCGGACACGCTGCCGATCCGGACGCTGTTTTGCCGAACCTCATTTCCTTCCATGAGGCTATGCGTATCGGTAAACGCCGCACGAACCGTCGTCGACTCCTGCCACGGCAAACCGGTATGTGCCGAGACGGCGAGGTAAAGGATGAGCGCGATGCCAGCCATACCGGCGATCCCGGCTACGACCGTGAACCGCCTTCTCCGTGATTCACGAGGTCCCATGTCACCGCCCTCCGAGTAGCTGTCCGAGCAGCGACCGTTCCTGTTTCTCTGTCAAACCGGTCGCGCCCCCATCACCGGTCGCGCCGCTATCCTTCGTCGCTCCTTGGTCGGCGTCGCCATCAGCGCCAGGTAAGGTTGGCGAGGCTCCCGGCAGTTTCGGCAGTCCGTCCGCGAGCTCCGACAGGTCGGTGTCGCCAGGCACCGCACCGTCGGCGATCGTGCCCAGCGCCTTCGGTGTCGTCACGATCGATGCGCGGAAGTAGTGGCTGAGTCCGTCGTAGCCGGATGTGCTGAGCGCCCACCCCTTGACGAACTCCATCAGGTTGCCGAGCCGTTTACTCAACGCCTGCTCCATCAACGTCCTGCCGTCGTTGGCGACGCTGCGCAGGTCAGCACCGGCCGGTCGTAGCGCGTTGACAAGTGGCCCCGCCTGATCGAGGAGCTCATCAGCTCTTTCGAGCACCGGCGAAAGGCTCGCCAAGGCCGGGTCGACCACATCGGCGAACGTATGCAGTTCCTTTCCGACGTCGCGCAGATCGCTCGTGACCGGACGAAGGGAGGCAAGAGTTGGCGCGGCATCGGCGGAAACCCCGGCGACCTTCGCCAGCGTGCGCTGGGCCTTGCTCAACGTCCCTGGTAGACGTCGCAGGGTCGCCGACGCCGACTCTCGCTCCGCGGCGACCGCGGACAGCGTCCGTACCGTCGACTCCACGAGGCCGTCAAGCTTGGTGCCCCTGCCATCCGCGAGCTCACGCACCACCGGCTCGACGTTGTCGACCAGTCGCGACAGCAACTCGTTGTGCTCACTGAGCATTGTGCCGAGACGATCCGTCTGTCGCATCGCGGGCGCCAACGCCTCGATACCTTCCGCGATCTTCTCGCCTTGGTTGTTGGCTGCCTCGCCGAGCGTGGTGACGAGCGCGGCGAGCGCGGTGCCAGTCGGGTTGTCAACATCATTGAGGATGTCCTGCAGATCGACTCCGCTCCTGGTCTGTTCGACCGGGATCCACAACGAGTCATCGGCCATCCCGGTGCCCTGAGATCCCCTCGCCAGCTTGATGTAACGTTCACCGAGCAGGTCCTTCAGCGTGATCTCGGCGCTCGCGTCCTCATACAGCGGCAGTACGGACCGCTCGACCCGCATCTCGACTCTGGCCAACCCGTCTCGCAACGTCACCGACTCGACGTTGCCGACCGTGACGCCTGATGCCTTGACTTCATTGCCGGTGACGATCGGGCTGGCGTCCTCGAACATGGCGACGACGGTCACGTCGTCACCTTCCTCGCCAGACGTCATCGCCACCACGACACCCGCAATGGCGACCATCGCCATGACCACCGCGAGGCGCCCGCGGTAGGACTTCATCAGTTTCATCGCATTCCGCTCCCGTGCGCGTCAGTCCACGGTTGCCCCACGACCTCGCCTGGTTTCGGCTCATGGGTCGACAGTGGCGGTAACCCTCCGGACGGCTGGGCGTTGAATGCCGCCAATCCAGCCTGCGCTAGTCCACCAAGCCACACATGCCCCTCAGCGTCGTAGTGGGCATAGTCCCTGCCCCAGTTGTTCACCCAACCGATCGCTTCCGGTGTGTACGGACGCAAGTAGGACACCGCGGGATGCAATTTCTCCAGGGTGCTCGTGACTTGCGGGACGACATCGTGTGTCCGATCGAGCAATCCCGGCGTCTTGCCAAGCAACCGTTCCGCCGAGTCGAGAGTCGGGCGCAATTCCGCCACGGTCGGGCGTAGCTTCGCCAGTACCGGTCGCAACACGCCGGACACCGAAGCCAACCGCCGTGTCGCCGGATCAAGGTCCGCCAGCAACGGACCTGCTTCCGCGACCGCCTCCGGCACCTCGTCGAGGGTGCGTTTCGCCTCCCGCAGCGTCGCGGGAAGCTCAGCGATGCCGCGCTTCAACCGCTCTTGCTTACTCGCCATCTCGCCGGTGACCGTGTTGAAATCGCGAACCACCTCAGACAGCTCCGTCTGTCGCTGAGCCACTGCCGACGTCAACTGCTCCAGCTCGGTCACCAGCCCACGAATCGCCGGCCCGTCCCTGCCGACCGCCTCCAGAATCGCGCCCATCGCCTTCACAGCGGGTCCGGCACTGGCGACCGTTTCTCGCAGGTCCCGTTCTCGACCTTCTACGGTTTTCGCCAGCCGTGATACCAGCGACTTCAGCCGCTTCCTCGTCTTTCCGTCCAATGTAGCCAGTACCTGATCGACCTCGATCTGGCTCGACTTCCCGGCGTACATCGAGCCGCTCGGAATAGCCTTCGCTTCGGCGGGCCCCGGCTCGATGCTCAAGACCCGTTCACCGAGCACCGACTGCCACTCGACCCGCGTGACGGCGCCCTCTCGTATCGGCGCGTACGTCTCATCGATCTCCGCGGTCACCAAGGCCTTGCCATCCCTGGCATCGAGACGACTGACCGACCCAGCCTCCTGCCCGTCGATCCACACGAAGGACCCCTCCACGAGCTGCGCCGCCGACGGCACGACAAACCGCACCCGGTACTCGTCGTCGGAGGCGAGGGCGTACGCACCGCCAAGCCCAGCCACGACCAGCAACGCGCTCACCGTTATCCATATTCGCGCTGCCATATCATTCCATTCCTAGCGGTCCAACGGAGTCACCGGAAAGAAACTGCTGAACGAACGGATCGTCAGCGGAAAATGCTTCGTCGACCGAGCCGTAATACACGAGCTCACCCTTCCACAGGACGCCAACGTAATCACTGACTCGTCGGGTCGTGTTAATATCGTGAGTCACGACGACATATGTCCCTTTATGTTCCCTGTGCATGTCAACGATCAAATCGCACAGCAAACTCGTTCGGACGGGATCCAAACCCGAATCCGGCTCATCGAACAGCACGATATCCGGCTTCATGACAAGCGCCCTGGCGAACCCGGCACGTTTTTTCATGCCGCCCGATATTTCATTCGGATACTTCTTGATCGACTCGCTGAGACCAACCTCGGAAAGCCCCTTCAGCACGATTTCCTCGATTTCTGATTCAGCGAGATCCGTATTCTTCCTCAGCGGGAATGCCACATTATCGTAGATGTTCATCGAACCAAAGAGCGCACCGTCCTGAAAGAGCACGCCAAAACGTTTTCGCAGTTCGGTACGTTCTTCGTCACTCAACGACCAGATATCCTGGCCAAATATGCAGATCTCACCGCGATCAGGCTCGAGCAAACCGACCACATGTTTCAGTAAGACACTCTTACCAGTACCAGAAGGGCCAAGTATCGTTGTGACGGCGTTCTCCGCGAAATTAATATTCAACCCGCGTAACACGCCCGAACTTCCAAACGACTTGTGTACGTCGCGAACCTCGACACTGTACGCGACACCGTCTCGGTAGCTCTCAACCGAGGAAGTCGCGTACCCATCTTCACCCGTCGATTCCGGACCGAGTTGCCCGCGAAAAAGACTGGGCCGAACCATGGAACCTCCTCGTTCAAATTTCATCTTTCCCGCCCAACACGTCAGTATTCGTTCAGAGATTTCCGCTAGTTCCCGATAGGAAGCACGACATTCGTGCCGTAGAAAAGCTGGAACATACAGCCCGCGCCGAGTAGATTGACCATGACGACGTTGAATCCCATTGACCTCGCGGTGTTCTCGCCGACCCCGACGGGGCCACCTTTCGCGGTATACCCGTAGTAGCAGGAAATAATGATGGCGAGCAGGGCCGTTACCATCGCCCATGTCATCGACCGGAACAAGATGTCACCTGGTGTGATAAACGACCAGAAGACCGCGTTGTAGCCACCTGCGGACACCGTTCCCAGAACGACGACATTGGTCACATAGCTTCCGACCGCGGCCCAGGAAAAGCCGGTGATGAACAGGAATGGCATCGCGATGATCGACGCCCACACGCGAGTACCCACCAAGTACGCCTGGGATGGCACCCCCATGACTTCCATCGCGTCGATCTCATCATTGATGCGCATGGCACCCAGTTCCGCGACGATCCCGCAGCCGATCTTAGCGGCGACGATGAAGCCCAGAAAGACGCAAGACGTCCCCTTCAAAGTCGCGGCAGCAGTCACGAAGCCGATGTAAGCTTGCGCCCCGATCTGGGTGAGCAGATAGTGGCTCACCTCGGCTACCATGACACCGCCGGTCAGCAGGAGTAGCCAGATGACGATGGAACTCGACCGGATCATGATCGCGCACTGCCGGATGATCTCACTCGGAAACCGCAGCGCACGAGGAAGATCCACAATCGTGCTCACGGTCCAGCGGCACAGCAGGACGATTTCCTCGAGATAGCTCGTCTGTTCAGTGGTCTTCGATGCACCATGCTGGCGGGCTGGGGCTTCTTGACTTGCGATACTCATTTGCAGATTCACCTTCTCACCGCGATACCGTGATCTGCGGAACACTGCCGAGCAGCACCATGTTGAACAGCACGCTCAGGATGAAGACAGCCAACACGGAAATCACCACAGCCTGGTTCACGGCTCTACCGAGTCCCTCTGATCCGGAGTCGGTGTGCATGCCTTTACTCGCGCATATAAACCCGATGAGCAAACCAATGAGAATCATCTTGACGAAGTTTCCGACGAGCTCGGGAACCGTGAGGTTCTGCATGAAGTTGGTGAGGTAGGCCGCGCGCGAGGTGCCACCGAGAATGGTCACGATCACATAGCCTTGAATGACGATGACGATGATCCCGAGTGTGTTGACCACCCACGAGACGATCGCCAGACCAATCACCCGTGGCAAGACGAGAATCCGGATCGGATCCTGCCCAAGGACCCGCAGCGCGTCGATCTCTTCTCGAATCTTACGAGCGCCGATCTCGGTCGTGGTAGCCGTTCCGACGACTCCGGCGACGACGGTCCCGGCGATAAATGGCGTGATCTCCCGGATCACGATCGCGAGATAGATCGTGCCAAGGCGATTCGCGGCACCCAGGATCAGCAAGATTGACACTGAGAAGGTGACGAGCAACATCCCGTAACCGAACATGGCGAAGAAGCCGGGTACCGCCACCTTCTTGAACTGGTCGAACATGTCATCACGTACGTCCGCCAGTAGACCGCGACGGTGGCGAAGCAACGTTCGAAAGGTCTCGACGGCCAGCATGACCGGCTGACCCACCTCAGTCATGACGCGGCGAAGTGGTTTCGAAGGGCGCCACCCGGTACCCGTTTTCGCGATGCCACGACCTGTCGTGGTCGTTCCTCCCGCGCCACCACCATTCGTCGCCGCGGCGGCATCCTCGCGTCGCGGTGCCGGATGACCCGCTTCTCCGTCGGCCATGTTCGCGCGCTCCACTCATTCCAGCCGTGCATACGACATAACTGGACTCATCACCAGTTGCTGGACCAACACTAGAATTCGCCGTGATCGGAGTCACTACCCAATTCGGAGAATGGTCTCCGATGAATCAGTGCACATCGCCGATTCGCCGAGTGAGGCGGCGCACCTGGATCGGCTCAACCAATACCTACCACGGTGACCGGCGGAGACGTACGCCCCGCGCACATGGCTTCACAACTGGTGGCGAGGACGTGATCGCACCTCGTCGAGTTCAAGACGTAACGTCGGCATCGACTCGTTCCGAACATCACGCGCTTCGCGGACTTTTGGCCCCGAGAACAATTGGCTTGGACAACAATTTGTCGCTCCGGGCATATCTACCGCGCGCGAAGTTGGCTACGGTGTGGTCAGTCAATTGTCCCGCGGCACTGCTGTTGCCCTTCATTACCGGCAATGACCCGCCAACACCGGCGAATGTACGTTCGAGAAAGGTACGTCGGCGTGACATCTTACGGCGTCTTCTCCCGTGCCTCAGGACACGAGGAAGTCATTTTTTGCCACGATGACCCAAGCGGCCTGCGCGCGATCATCGCGATTCACTCAACGGCACTCGGACCCGCCTTGGGTGGTGTGCGGATGCGTCCGTACACCACGGAGGCAGAAGCCCTGAACGATGTTCTCTTGCTGTCTCAAGGGATGTCCTACAAGAGCGCGCTCGCGGGCGTCGGCCTCGGTGGCGGCAAAGCGGTGATCATCGGTGACCCGGCGACCGGCAAGACCGACGGCCTTCTCCATGCCTTCGCACGGCGGGTCAACTCGCTCGGCGGTACCTACATCACCGCTCCCGACGCAGGGACAACCGTACGGGACATGGACGTCATCGGCGAGCATTCCAAGCACGTGGTTGGCCGGTCCCCCGAGTGTGGCGGTTTCGGCGACCCATCCCCATACACCGCACTTGGTGTCTTCAGGTGCATGCTCGCCAGCATGGAGTTCCTGCGAGGAAGCGGCTCACTGCGAGACCGCGTGGTCGGTGTCGAGGGCGCGGGCAAGGTTGGCTATCACCTGGTGCGGTATCTGATCGACGGGGGCGCGCGGGTCGCCGTCACGGATGTCGACGAGGGCGCGCTCGCCCGGATTCGCTCGCTCGGTGACGTGCGAACGGTCGCCAGCGCCGACGAACTTCTCACCCTGCCATTGGACATCTTCGCCCCGTGCGCGCTCGGCGGCTCCCTGACAGCGGAACGAGCGGCGAGTATCCAGGCACGGATCGTCTGTGGTGCGGCCAACAACCAGCTGGCCGAACCTGACGTCGCGACGTCACTTCACCGGCGTGGCATCCTCTACGCCCCTGACTACTTGGCGAACGCGGGTGGCCTTGTCCACGTCGCCGGTGAACTCCGTGGCTTCGATTCCGAGCGCACGCGTTCGGCGGTGATGTCGATCTCGGACACGCTTGGCGAGGTCTACCAGATGGCGACCGCCGACCACGTCAGTCCCGCTGAGGCAGCGGACCGTCTCGCCAGAAGGCGGATCGCGGTGGGAGCAAGCTAGAACGCGGCTTCGGCCAAGGCGAATCATCCGTTTCTGATGGTTCGCACCTGCCGGTAGCGCTGGAGCAACGCCCGCGTCGAGCTATCGTGATCACCGAGATCCGCGCTGTCAGCGCGGATCTCGTCATGGATCCGATTGGCGAGAGCTTTGCCGAGTTCCACACCCCACTGATCGAACGAATTGATTCCCCAGAGCCAGCCCTGGGTGAATACCTTGTGCTCGTACAGCGCGATCAACTGACCGAGCGTGTAGGGAGTCAACCTGGGCAACAGGATCGTCGTACTCGGCCGATTCCCAGTGAACGTACGGTGTCGTGCCTGCGACTCGGGCACACCCTCCGCGATGACCTCATCCTGGAATCTGCCGAACGCGAGAGCTTCGGTCTGTGCGAACAAGTTGGCCATCAGCAAGTCATGGTGTTCGAGATCGGAATGCGCCGGTTCGAGCACACCAATGAAATCACAGGGAACGATAGTGGTCCCCTGATGCAAGAGTTGGAAGAACGCATGTTGACCATTGGTTCCCGGCTCGCCCCACACGATTGGCGCGGTGTCGACGTCGGGAGACGCACCCTCGCGGGTCACCGACTTGCCGTTGCTCTCCATGTCCAGTTGCTGAAGGTATGCCGGTAGCCTCCCGAGCCGCTCGTCATAGGGCAACACCGCGTGCGTCTGCGCGTCAAAGAAGCCCCGATACCACACGCCTAGCACGCCTAGCAGCACCGGCAAGTTCCTGCTGAAGGGGGCACTCCGAAAATGCTCGTCCATCGAGCGCGCACCCACGAGCAACTCCCCGAATCGCTCCGGACCTATCGCGATCATGAGTGAGAGTCCGATCGCCGACGGCAATGAGTACCTGCCACCAACCCAGTCCCAGAACTCGAACATGTTCGCCGGATCGATACCGAATTCCGCTACCTCACGCGCGTTCGTCGATACCGCCACGAAGTGCCGCGCGACGGCATGAGGATCATCGAGTGTGGCCGACAGCCACGCCCGGGCGGTGCGGGCGTTGGTCAGCGTCTCGACCGTCGTGAACGTCTTGGACGCGACGACAAAGAGCGTTCGCTCCGGATCGAGGCCGCGCAGTGTGCGTTTGATGGCGTGGCCATCCACGTTCGACACGAATCGGACGTCAAGATCGGCTGGTGTGCACTCCCGCAGCGCCAGCGCGGCCATCGCGGGACCGAGATCCGAGCCGCCGATTCCGATGTTGACGACGGTTCGGATCGGCTTACCGGTGCAACCTCGCCACGCCCCCGAACGGACACTGCCCGCGAACTCTCGCATCCTGTCGAGAACGGCGTGCACGTCCGGTACGACGTCACGACCGTCCACCAGTACCGACACATCCCGCGGCGCACGCAGCGCGGTGTGCAATGCTGGCCTTCGCTCCGTGGTGTTGATGGGGTAGCCAGAAAGCATCGCTTCGATCCCCGCGGCGAGATCCCGGTCAGCGGCAAGCGCGAGCAGCAGATCCATGGTTTCGGCGGTGACCAGGTTCTTCGCATAGTCGACCACGACACCGTCATACTCGACGGTCATGGCGGGCCCCCGGGCCCGCTCACGATCAAAAAGCTCCCGCAAATGCGTCGTTCCCAGGGACTTCCTGTGCTCCCGCAACTTCCGCCACCCGGGCGTGCTCGCGATGCTCATATAGCGACTTCCTCCGATGGGAACTCCACACCTCGACAGGCCTCATCAGCACTGCGCGAAAGCGCGCACATGACGCACGAAATAATGCACTGCTACTCCTCTGGTGTCAACGCGCTCCTAGCTCGAGTTCATGGGGGATGACCATCGCCAGCTTCCGGATCGCACGCACCTGCAGCGACCTGACCGAGGCCCTGCTGCGCCCCATGCGTGCCGCGACCTCAGCGACCGGAAGATCGTCAAAGAACCGCAGCAAGACACACCGCCGCTGGTCCTCGGTCAGTTCATCGAGCCACTTCCTGACCTCTCGCTCCGTCTCTCGGACACATACGACGGACTCTGGATCGCGCGTTTCCGCGCGGTAGTCGACATTGTCAGGCAACTTGACTTCGCGCCGGTTTTTGGTAGATCGCGCGTTGTCAAGCACGATGTTCCGCGCGATCGTCGTCAACCATGCGCGAAACGTGGAGCCGCGATAGGTCACCGAGTCGAGGCCTCGTAGCGCACGCGCGAAGGTCTCGCTGGTCACGTCATCGGCGACGGTTCGGTTACGCGTGCGAGACAAAACGTACTGGTAGATGTGTTCCACATGCGTTTGGTAAAGGACGGAAAACGCACCAGAGTCGCCGGAACGAGCATGGCCGACCAACTCCCAGATGTACGTCGGGCAGTAGGCGTCGGCGGACACGCCGAACGTCCGTGTTGGAGCGCGCCGCCCTCTCCTGACCCCGCCCATCCGCGGACCGTCGTCACGCCACGCCCGTCGCGGCGCGTCGGAATCCTGCCGCGGTGATGGGTGTCGCTGGCGAGCAACGCTGTCAACCATGCCGCCAAGCATGGATACCTGGACGTCGACCGGAGAGCGGGATATCTACCCATATCCATACGCGTTTTCGCGACGGCGGCGTTGCACGAACAGCGCTTTACCGACGATCAGTGCCGGTCACGAGGCTCAATCCCGCATATACATCGCACGCCGCCAGGTACCGAGAACCATCAGCGTCTTCGTGCCGATCACCTGACCGCTACGACGCAACTCGTTGATGATCTCACGGAGATGCTCGACGCCGCTGGCATGAAGGCGAACGAGTGCGTCGGGGTCACCCGCCACGGTAAACACCTCGAGAACTTCAGGAATCCTACTCGCCGCCATGGTGATGGTCTCGACATCGGTATCGCCGGAGAAACGCAACTCCACGAACGCTTCGAAGACCGAATCCAGCTTGCTGCGGTCCACTACCGCGGTGTAGCCGACGATGATCCCGAGTCGTTCAAGCCGATCGATCCTGCGCTTGACAGGTGATACCGACATGCTGATCCGCTCGGCGATGTCGGTGACGGTACGTCGGCCATCCTGCACCAGCAGGTCAAGGATGGCCCGATCAACCCCGTCGATCGCACCCGTGTCCATCGGACCAACGGTAGCACCGCACGCAAACTTCGTAGAGTATGCGCGCCATTTGATTGCATAATTTTGCGTACAGTGCCCGCATCTTGCTGACCTCTTGCTCGGCGCTACGCGACTAAGTGGAATACCACCGACTCCGACCGATGCGGGAGGCCGACGATGGCAGAGCTCCAGACACCCGAGGGGAACGAGCCGCTACATCAGCTGCTCACCCCAGATGGCAGCACCGCACAGGATGAGCTGCTCTCGCTGGATCTCGCCACCGTGGATCCCTGTGCGCTCTATCGCGATCTGGTACTGACCCGCAGGCTGGACAGCGAAGCGATCGCGCTGCAACGCCAGGGCGAGCTCGGCTTGTGGCCATCGCTACTCGGGCAGGAAGCCGCGCAGGTCGGTGCGGCGCACGTGCTACTCGAGCAAGACATGGTGTTCCCGACCTACCGCGAACACGGAGTAGCGCATTGCAGAGGCGTCGACCCCATCTCGCTGCTCGGTCTCTTCCGGGGGACGACCTTGGGCGGCTGGGATCCCTACGACCGCAACTTCAACCTGTACACACTCGTGATCGGCGCTCAGACGCTGCACGCGGTCGGCTATGCCATGGGGGTGCTTCGCGATGACGCGATGGGTAGTGGTGATGTCAACCGTGACACCGCTGTCCTGGCTTTCCTTGGCGACGGCGCGTTGAGCGAGGGCGAGACCAACGAGGCATTCGTCTGGGCTGCCGCGCAGCAACTGCCCGTCGTCTTCTTTTGCCAGAACAACCAATGGGCCATCTCGGCGCCGTATCGCACGCAAAGCAGAATCCCCGCGGCGCGGCGAGCGTCGGGTTTCGGCTTCTCCGGCATACGAGTAGACGGAAACGACGTCTTCGCGTGCCTCGCGGCTACCCGCGAAGCCTTGAACAAGGCACGATCCGGCGGCGGCCCAACGCTCATCGAGGCGCTCACCTATCGAGTCAACGCGCACACCACCGCGGACGATGCGACCCGGTACCGCAGTGCGGCCGAGACCGAGGACTGGACGAACCGCGATCCGCTCGCTCGCCTGCACGCCTACCTTTCGGCGGAAGGGCTCGGCGATACCGACTTCTTCGCGGACGTCGATGCGCGAAGCGATGCGCTCGCCGAACGGCTCCGGGCTGGGTGCAGAGCACTTCCCGAACCCGATCCGACGCTGCCGTTCGAGCACACATACGCCGACATGCCCGATGACCTGCGCCAACAACTGCGCGAACACCACGCTTTTGTCGCGTCGATGGAACGGAGCGAGGCCCCACAATGATGTTGTCGATGGTCAAGGCGCTCAATGACGGTATGCGCCACGCGCTGGAAGCCGACAAGCGGGTACTCCTGATCGGCGAGGACATCGGACGGCTTGGCGGCGTCTTTCGCACCACGGATGGGCTGCAGAAGGACTTTGGGGAGGATCGGGTCGTCGACAGTCCGCTCGGTGAGGCGGGCATCGTGGGATCGGCGATCGGCCTCGCGATGCGCGGCTACCGTCCAGTCTGCGAAATCCAGTTCGACGGGTTCGTCTATCCCGCGGTCAATCAGATCATCACCCAGCTGGCGAAGATCCGGCACCGTTCCTCCGGTGCCGTACACCTGCCCGTCGTCATCCGTATCCCCTTCGGCGGCGGTATCGGATCGATCGAGCATCATTCGGAGTCACCGGAAACGTACTTCGCGCATACGGCGGGACTGAAGGTCGTGACCTGCGCGACGCCACAAGACGCCTACAGCATGATCCGCCAAGCCATCGCATCGGACGACCCGACCATATTCCTCGAGCCGAAGCGCAGGTACTGGGCCAAGGGCGACGTGACCGAAGCGCAAGACCCGCCACTCGACAAAGCCCGTGTCGTCCGGCCAGGAAACGACATCACCTTCATCGCCTACGGCCCCACTGTCGACACCGCGTTACAGGCGGCGGACGCCGCCGAGGCGGCGGGACACAGCGCTGAGGTCATCGACTTACGCAGCCTCTCGCCCCTGGATACCGAGACGGTCGTGAGTTCGGTCCAGCGGACGGGTCGAGCACTCGTAGTGCACGAAGCCTCACTCTCCCACGGAGTCGGCGCCGAACTGGCCGCTCGCGTCCAGCATGACGCGTTCTACTTCCTCGAAGCTCCCGTGCTCAGGGTCACCGGCTACGACACACCGTATCCACCGAGCAAGCTCGAACACGACTGGCTGCCAAACATCGAGCGGATTTTGTCCGCGACCAAGCGCAGCTTCAGCTACTAGAGAGGGCTACCCCACCGTGTCCAACCCCCAAGACTTTCGCCTGCCCGACGTCGGTGAAGGGCTGACTGAGGCGGACATCGTGCGCTGGTCAGTACAGCCGGGAGACCTCGTCGCGGTGAACCAAACGCTGGTCGAGGTCGAGACGGCCAAGGCAGCGGTCGACCTTCCCTCTCCCTACGCTGGCCGGGTGATCACCCTGCATGCCGCCGAGGGAGACACCATCGAAGTCGGCGCGCCACTGATCACGATCGACTCCGATCAGCCTTCGCGGGCCGGTGCTGAGCACCACCCAGTTGACGATCCCGACATCGACGCCGACGATGCGACCAGCGACGCCGACGATGCGTCCGAGCAGGCTAGCGACGACTCAGAGCAGGCCGCGCTTCTCGTCGGGTACGGACCGCGCCAACCAGCACGAGCCCCACGAGCACGCGAAGCGACAGCCGGTTCCGCGGGTGGACCGTCGGATGCGAACACCGCGGCACCCACTGCCGTCGCCGCGAACGGCACACGTCCCGCGGCCAAGCCTCCCGTTCGCAAATTGGCCAAAGATCTCGGCGTCGACCTGGCGACGATCAGCCCTACGGGTCCATATGGGACGGTAAGCAGGGACGACGTCCATCGGGCGGTCGCATCGGCCGACGCGCATACCGTCACCGAACCGGCACAAGAGTCGGAGACCAGAATCCCGATCCGTGGCATCCGCAAGCACACCGCCGAGGCGATGGTGTCATCCGCGTTTACCGCGCCGCATGTCACCGAGTTCGTCACGGTTGACATCACGGAAACCATGCGGTTGCGTGAGACCGTTTCGGCTCGGCGAGATTTCCAGGATATACGGGTGACGCCGCTGGTGTTCGTCGCGCGCGCACTGCTGCTCGCGCTGCGGAACACCCCGGAAGCCAACGCGAGTTGGGACGAGCATGCCCGAGAGATCGTACTGAAACACTACGTCAACCTCGGCATCGCGGCGGCGACCGACCGAGGTCTCACGGTGCCCAACATCAAGAACGCCGACCGTCTCTCGCTGCGCGACCTGGCGAACGCGATCACGGAGCTCGCCAGCAACGCGCGGGCGGGGTCAAGCACACCGGCGGACATGACACACGGCACGATTACCATCAGCAACGTCGGTGTGTTCGGCGTTGACAGCGGCACCCCCATCCTGAATCCCGGGGAGGCCGCGATCTTGGCGGTTGGCGCGATACGACGCATGCCGTGGGTCGTTCAGGTCGGGGAATCGGAACGGATCGAGCCACGATGGGTCACGCAGCTCTCACTGTCGTTCGATCACCGGATCATCGATGGCCAACAAGGCTCCCAACTGCTCGCTGATACGGCCGCCGTGCTGCACGACCCCAGTCTGGCGATTCTCTGACCGCATCTCCCCACCGTCAAACCACCGTCGAAGTGCTGGCCCCACCGCAGCCCCCCGCGCGGTGGCGAGGTCGGCCACGGTGTCGACGTCGGCTCTGAGCCAGGGATCGCACCGTGACGTGACGTCCACAGCTCCGTTGGCTATGTGGCGCGCCGCGGAGTTCGGCCCGAATGCGGGAAGTACCCGCTCACCACGCCGCCCAGCCACAATGGTTGTTCCGGATCCACTCCTGTCGCACACGATGGCGACCGACGCCGCCGGGACCGTCCGGAGAAAGCCGCGCAGCGCGGTGACACTGAGCGCGGGCAGGTCCGCCACGATCATCGCGAGCTGCCGGTAGCCAGCCGACAACGCGACGTCGCGCCCACGCAGCAAGGCCATGTTCAGCGAATCAGCACTTGCCTCGCGCCGCTCCTCGACACCTCTCACGGCCTCGAGGCCAGCGCATCGCCGGAGATCCCGCAGCACCTCGCCGGGGCCAACGACGACACACAGCTCCACATCTGGGGTGGCGCACACCGTCCGGACGGTGTCCTGTGCCAGCGCGAAAGCCAGCGCACGGCGGTCATCGGTTCGCAGCTCAGACATGCGTGTCTTCGCATTGCCCCACCCCTTCACCGGGATGACGACCGCCCACCCGCTCACAGCTCGCTCGCCGCCGCCGTGTCGAGAAACCAGACGGTGCGTGATGCGCCGCTCACGCTCGCCGCGGGAAGGTTGTCGGCGTTGGCACCCAACGCCGTCGCCACGGCTGAAGCCTTCGCGGACCCAGTCGCGAGTAGGAACACCTCATCGCAACGACGAATGACCGGCAAGGTGAGGGTGATTCGGGAGGGTGGCGGTTTCGGACTGTCCGTCACCGCCACGACAGGCAGGTCTCGCTCAGACATGGCAGGGAGCCCGGGGAACAATGAGGCGACATGCCCATCCTCGCCGACCCCTAGCAAGCAGACGTCGAACCCCTCCTGTCCCATCGCGCGGACCAGCTCACGGTAGGCCGCCGCGGCGGCCACGAGGTCGTTGCCATGGACGCCGTCCGAGGCCGGCATCGGGTGAATCCGCGCGGGATCGACAGGTATGTGGTCGAGCAGCGCGTGGCGGGCCTGCGACTCATTTCGGTCGGGGTGATCAGCGGGAACGAACCGCTCGTCCCCCCAGTAGAAGTCGACACGGGACCAGTCGACCGTGCGGCTGGCGGCGTGTTCACGTATCGCGGCCAGGACGGCTGTCCCCGCGCGGCCACCGGTAAGTACGAGCGACGCCGATGGGCGCCGCGACAACGCGTCAGCGAGTCCGCGTACGACCTCAGTAGCGACAGCTTCGCACAACACGGCTGTCGATTCGTGAACCGTCACCTCGGTTCCGAGGCCAATACCCGAATGGGATGGCCGCGTTGGTTCTGCCATTCCCATCAGGTGTCCAACGCACGAAGCCGCGGTACCACGTGCTCCGCGAAGCCCCGCAGAAAACGTTCCTGGTCGTGGCCGGGACCGTGGAAGACGAGGTGGTTGAAGCCGGCGTCGACATACGGCTTGATCTCGGCGACGGCCTCGTCGGGATCAGCGGTGACGATCCATCGCCGCGCGATCTGCTCGAGTGGCAAAGCATTGGCCGCCTTCTCCATCTCCGCCGGGTCCTCGATGCCCGCCTTCTGCTCCGCAGTCAGCGACAACGGCGCCCAGAACCGCGTGTTCTCCAGCGCTTGCCGCGGATCGGGATCGAAGGACAGCTTGATCTCGATCATCTTGTCGATGTCGGATGCGTCGCGGCCCTCCTTCTCCGCGCCCTCGCTGACCGCGGGGAGCAGCTTGTCCGTGTAGAGGTCCATGCCCTTACCGCTGGTGCAGATGAACCCGTCGCCCTTGCGCCCGACATACTTCGCCATCACGGGACCACCGGCGGCGATGTAGATCGGTACCCCGTCGTCCGGCCTGTCATACACCGTGGCATCGGCGGTCTGGAAATACTCCCCTTCGAACGTCACCCGTTCCTCGCGCCACAGGGTACGCATGAGGTCGACGGCTTCTCGTAGTCGCGCGAACCGTTCCTTGAAACCTGGCCACTCGATGCGGGCGACGGCAACCTCGTTGAGTGCCTCCCCACTCCCGACACCGAGCACGACCCTGCCCGGGTACAGGCAGGCGAGAGTGCCGAACGCCTGCGCCAGAACGGCCGGGTTGTACCGGAACGTGGCGGTCAGCACGCTGGTACCCAACACGACATTCGAGGTCCGCTCCCCCACGGCGGCCAGCCATGCCAGGGAGAACGGGGCATGACCACCCTCGTGCCGCCACGGCTGGTAATGGTCACTGACCATCACGCTGTCAAGGCCAAGGTCATCGGCTAGCACCGCGAATTCAACCAGCTCACGCGGCGCGAACTGCTCCGCGGACGCCTTGTAGCCAATCTTCAACACCATCGAATTCACCACCACAACATGTAGGAAGCTGTCAGTATCAGAGAGTTCTCGACGTCGGGTTTCCTAGGCCACAGCCCCGTACGTTGTCGTCCGCTGCCGTGCGGGGCGGCCTACTCCAGCCGCCATCTCGACGAGTTCATCCGGGTCCTTGCGGGATCCGTGCGTTGAGCCCGCCATTCGGGAAATGGTCTCCTCCATCAACGTCCCGCCGAGATCGTTGGCACCGCCGTCGAGAAGCACGCGCGTGCCAGCGACGCCCAACTTGACCCACGAACATTGGATGTTGGGAATGCGCTCGTGCAGTAGCAATCTGGCCATCGCGTGAACGGCGCGGTTGTCCCGCATCGTCGGTCCTGGTCGAGCGACACCGGCCAGGTATATCGGGGAGTTCTGGTGCACGAATGGCAGCGGGACGAATTCAGTGAACCCGCCGGTTTGATCTTGGATGCGGGCGAGCAGTCGCACATGATTGACCCAATGCATGGGTGAATCCACGTGGCCGTACATCATCGTCGAACTCGACGGCAGACCGATCTCGTGCGCCGTCGTGATGACCTCGACCCACAGATCAGCTGGCAGTTTCCCTTTGGTCAGCGTCCATCGGACATCGTCGTCGAGAATCTCCGCGGCCGTGCCTGGTACCGAATCGACACCCGCTTCCTTGGCCGCGCACAGCCAGTCCCGAATCGACATGTCGGCTCGCGTCGCGCCATTGACCACTTCCATGGGGGAGAACGCGTGCACATGTAGTTCCGGGACCCGCTTCTTCACCTCCGCCGCCAGGTCAAAGTAGGCCGTGCCCGGCAGGTCGGGGTGGATGCCACCCTGCATGCAGATCTCGGTCGCGCCGGAATCCCACGCCTCTTCTGCCCGCGTGCCAACCTCATCGACAGACAACGTGTACGCGTCAACATCAGTACGGCGTTGCGCGAACGCACAGAACCGGCATCCCGTGTAACACACGTTCGTGAAATTGATGTTGCGGTTCACGACGTAGGTAACATCATCGCCGACGGTGTCGCGCCGCAACTCGTCAGCCAACGAGCAGAGCGCTTCCAGCGCGGGACCGTCACTGGACATCAAGGTCACAGCCTGTTCGTCGGATATTCCAGCCGGGTCCCGTTCGGCAGCACGCAACGCCGACGCGGCATCGGGGTCGATGCGCTCGGGAACACTCGCCGCGCGCTTCGCTTCCCGCTCCCTGACAACCGACCAGTCACCATAGACGTCGTCGAAGTCGGTCCTGCGGTCGGCGCCGCGACCGACGGTGTCGATGGTCGCGTGCAAGTCCGTCCGCCCCGAGGAGCACAAGCCACCGTCAGGCTCCTGCCATGGCAGCCCCTGAGGCTGGCTCCCAGCTGCCACGAAGCCGCTCGGCACCTCCGCGAGCGCCGCGACATGGTCCGCGACACGCGGGTCGATCCACGGCTCGCCGCGCCGCACGAATTCCGGGTGGACGGTCAACCGTTCCCGAAGCGTGAAACCCGCTTCGGCCGTCCGCGCCGCGAGGTCGTCAAGATGAGGCCAGGACCGCTCTGGGTTCACGTGGTCCCGCGTGACCGGGGATACCCCTCCCCAGTCGTCGACACCCGCGGCGAGCAGCGCCGTCAGCTCGTCCGGATCGGACAGATTGGGTGGTGCCTGAACGCGCATCCTCGGACCGAGCACGAGGCGGGCGACGGCGATCGCGGCCAGGTACTCCTCGTGCGTCGCGTCGGGGGCGGAGCGCATGGCCGTATCCGGCTTCGCCCGGAAGTTCTGCATGATGACTTCCTGCAGATGCCCGAACTCGCGAGCGACCTGACGGATCGCGAAAACCGATTCGGCCCGCTCTCGGTACGTCTCTCCAATCCCAACCAGAATCCCGGTCGTGAACGGTATGGTGTGTCGGCCCGCGTCGTGCAGCACGCGGAGCCGTACCGCTGGATCCTTGTCCGGCGATCCGTGATGACACCCTCCTGGCTCCGACCACAGCCGGGAGGATGTGGTTTCCAGCATCATTCCCATCGATGGAGCGACCAGCTTGAGCCGCTGCAGTTCGGCCCAGCTCAGCACTCCCGGGTTTAGATGCGGCAGTAGTCCTGTCTCCTCGAGAACCCTGATCGACATCGCCCGCACGTAGTCGAGCGTGGACGCGTAACCGTACGAATCCAGCCAATCCCGTGCCGCTTGCCACCGATCCTCAGGGCGATCACCGAGAGTGAACAGGGCCTCCTTGCAGCCCTGTTCCGCGCCGTGGCGCGCGATGTCGACAACCTCATCCGGAGCGAGGTAAGGACTCGCTAGTTTCCCTGGCACTGTGGCGAACGTGCAGTAATGGCACCGGTCACGGCACAGTCGCGTCAACGGCACGAACACGTTCCGTGAATAGGTGATGACACCAGGCCTGCCTTCCTCCGACAGACCGAGGTCTCGCACCCGCGCGGCGGCGGCGCACAACCGCACGAGATCCTCGCCATTGGCGTGCAACAGCACGGTCGCCTCGTCGACGTCGACCGCGACACCGGTTTCGGCCCTGTGCAGGCAACGCCGCATCGCCGACCGTGGCGGCCGCTCCGTATCCAACCGAGTCATGCCGTCATCCCCAACCGCAACTGCAGTTCGGTGACCAGCCGCTCCACGGGGTCTTCGAGGTCGAGCCCGCACATGTCCTGGATGCGGCACAGCCGGTAGCGGAGGGTGTTGCGATGCACGAACAGCAGTTGCGCCGCTCGCGCACGGTCGCACGATGCCTCGAAGTACGCGCGCAATGTCGCGATGTACTCCGTGTTCTGTGTGCGGTCGCTTTCCGCCAGCATCGACAGCCTGCCACGCATCAAGTGCGGGCGCTGGTGCAGGACTTCCCTGAGTTCTGCCAACACAGTGTGCGACTGCAGGTCGGACTCGGTCGCGATCGGCGGCCCCTGTCCGGCCGCGGTCAGATCGAGAACCCGATCGAGGGCATGCCGCGATGTCGGCAAGCCGGCGAGATCGACATCCTCGCCAACCGCGACGACAACATCGAGGTGAAGTTGGTTCGCCGCTCGTGTGATGAGGTCGTGTGCGAGTCGCTTGGCCGCGGCGACGGATACGTCACGGCACGGGGCAACCAGATGGATCCTCGTACCGATGGCGATCACCGTCGCACCGGTGGTCAGCGCGGCTCCGCGCAGCCCGACCATGTTGCGCAAGTACAGTAGGTCGGCTGGTTCGGCCGTCTCGCCCGCCGCCAACGTGCACGAGACGAGACGAACCGGTCCCGCGGTGTCGAATCCCGATGCCGCGGCCATTCCTTCCGGCGCCTCACGTCCGTCGAGCACGGCCCGCAAGAATGACTCCCGGACACGCGCGTCGACATCGGTCCCGTAAACACGCTGGCGAAGCAGTATTCCGGCTGCCGCACGCGCGATGCCCGCGAGCTCAGCCTCGTGTTCCTTCCCGAACGGCTCGTCATTCTCGATCACCCAGACGTAGCCGAGGATCTCGACCCCCACCCGGATCGGTGCGACCAACCGTGGCTTCGCGCCCGGCGGGCTCACGCGGATCGGATGGCGCGACTCCCGCAGTTGCCGCATGACACCGGAAGAACGCAACCACTCAACCGCTGCCGAGGGGGTCTCGCGATTCAGAATGCTCGACGTACGCAGTTCATCGAGCTCATGCCCCAGGCTGGCGAAGGCGAGCACTCGCAACCCACGGTCATCGATCTCGACCGGACCACCGAGACTCATGGTCGCGGCATCGGCCAGCGCGAAGAGATCACCGGCGTTTTCCGGACCATCGACCTCGGCATGCGGCGATGTCGCAGTTCGCATGGCATCGTGCAGCCAATCCCATGTCACGCTGCGCGACGCGCTCAGTACCGCGATGTTCCAGTGCAAGAACCCGTGACGTTCCCACGTCTGCCCAGCAGGATTCCGCACGACGACCGCGGCGGCATCACACCGAGCCGAGCGGTCAAGCAAATCGACGAAGGCAGGTGAAGTCGGACACACGCCGACCGCGAGTACGACATCGCCAGGGCCGATCTCAACCTCACCGTCGGGATCCCAGATGACCGTACGAGCCGCGGGGACACTCACGCCCCGCGGCGCCGTGACCACCTCGAGCACCTGGCTGCCCACCGTCGCGACGATCTCACCCAGTGTTCCAGGGGCGGTTGGGTCGTTCCCAGTACGATGCCGCGATTCGTGCGCGTCACGGCCCGCGACGTCTCCCTCACCCCCGTCACCCCGGTCGACAAGCACGGCGAGGCGAGGACGGCCGGTGGCGACACCGAGGTGCTGCTCCATAGCGACGGTCATGAGACGACCTCCGAGACTAAGAGCTCTGGCGTGGTTGCGGTCACGCTAGGCAGGCCGCCAACCTCCCGTCATTGGGCAAGGTGCTGACCAGATAAGTCCGAATTGTGCACCTAGCTGCTTCCCGGGGCGGCGTAGGTCGTGCTGGCGATCATGCCCGAAGAGACGCAGCACTCTGCACTAACCACACCCGCGTGATTGAGCGATCTGACGATGACGCCCACGGCCACCCGCTCTTACTGTTCACAACAAGTGAGCTCCGAGGACGTCCGAGACGCACCTGCCTCGGCTCGGAGTGGCGACCAGGACACACACGAGGTGACGTATATGCGCATCGGCATCGATGTCGGTGGTACCAACACAGACGCCGTGCTTTTGGATGGACACTCCGTACTCGCCGAAACGAAGACGGCGACAAGCGGCGACGTCACCAGCGGAATCATCAACGCGATCGACCAGCTGCGGCGCGCGAGGCCGTTCGAGACCACCTCGATCAAGGCGGTGATGATCGGGACGACCCACTTCATCAACGCGATCATCGAAGCCGACCGGTTGTGCCCCACGGCGGCCGTCCGCCTCGGCCTGCCCGCGACCGCGTCGTTACCGCCCCTCGTTGGCTGGCCCGACCGGTTGATCAAGGCGACAAGCGGTACGGGGTACCTCTGCCACGGCGGCCACGAGTTCGACGGCAGGCTCATCTCACCGATGGACCGTTCCGAACTCATGCGGGTCATCGAGGACATTCACGCACGCGGTATCCGGACCGTCGCCATCTCCTCGGTATTCAGCCCCGTCAACGCGGAGCTGGAACAGGAGGTGGCGTCACTCGTCCTCGAACAGATTCCCGGCGTGCACGTCAGTATGTCCCACGAAATCGGGCGCATGGGCCTGCTGGAACGAGAGAACGCGACGATCATCAACGCGTGTCTGCGCGAACTCGCCGAGCAGGTCTGCACCGGACTCGCCGCGACGCTTCGGGAAGCCGGATTCACCGCACCGCTGTACCTGAGCCAGAACGACGGCACGCTGATGGACGTCGACTATGCCAGGGAGTACCCCGTCGCGACGTTCGCGTCCGGCCCAACGAACTCCATGCGCGGTGCGGCGTTCCTGTCGGGTTTGGAAACCTGCGCGGTGGTCGATGTTGGTGGCACGACGAGCGACGTGGGAATCCTGCAATCAGGATTTCCACGGGAGGCCACCGCTGAGGTCAGTGTTGGCGGTGTCCGCACGAATTTCCGGATGCCGGACGTTCTTTCGGTCGGAATTGGCGGCGGTAGCCGTGTCCGCGTGCGAGACGATGACGTCACCGTAGGGCCAGACAGCGTCGGTTACCGACTACGCGAGGAAGCATACGTCTTCGGCGGCAACACACTCACGGCGACGGATCTCGCGGTCGCGTCGGGACACACCGAGGTCGGCGATCCCTCACTCGTCGCGCAGCTCGACCCCTCGCACGTCAGAGCGGGCCTCGACCGTATCGCGGCGGAGGTCGCCGAGATAGTCGATCGGATGCGAACCAGCCCGACGCCGCTGCCCGTTGCGCTCGTCGGCGGTGGCAGCATCCTACTCCCCGACGAGCTGGAGGGCGCTGCCAAAGTGCTACGCCCCGATCACTTCGCGGTGGCGAACGCCATTGGCGCCGCTATCGCGCAAATCGGCGGCGAGGTCGACCGCATCTTCGCGGTCGCGCCGGGAAAGCGGGACGAGGTACTTGATACCGCGAAGCAGGAAGCCGTCGACCGCGCGGTCGCCGCGGGCGCCGAACCGGCGAGCGTCGAGATCGTCGACGTCGAAGAAGTGCCCATCGCCTACCTGCCAGGCAACGCGACACGCATCCGCGTGCGCGCAGTCGGTGACCTCGCGCTCCGCGACTTGTGACCACCAACCGAACGACTACTGACCTGTCCTGGAGGGACGCGCCATCATGGCTTTCGATATCACCATCGCCGACCTCGGTGACCTCGTGCGGGGCGCCGCGCTGCTCGGCACTGGCGGTGGCGGCGACCCCGCGATCGGCCACACGTTGGTGGCCGAAGCGCTGCGCGACGCCGGCACGATCACGGTAATCGACCCGGACGAGCTTTCCGACGACGACTTCGTGATACCAACCGCGCTCATGGGCGCGCCGAGCGTGCTGGTGGAACGCCTGCCGCGCGGCAGTGAACCCGTCGACGCACTGCGAGCGCTCGAACGCCACACTGGCCGCACCGCTACCGCGACGATGCCGATCGAATCCGGTGGGATCAACTCAACAATTCCACTTTTCGTCGCCGCCCAGCTCGGGATTCCGGTCGTCGACGCTGACGGTATGGGGCGTGCCTTTCCGGAACTACAAATGGAGACCTTCGCCGTCTATGGCGTTAACGGGTCGCCATTGGCGATCGCGGACGAGCATGGTCACACCGCGATCGTCAATACGGTGGCGAACAACAAGAAGATGGAGGACTGGGCGCGTGCGCTCACGATCAAAATGGGCGGCGTCGGTTACATAGCGGAATACGGGATGGACGGTGCCGAGGTCCGGCGAACCGCCATCCCCCGCACGCTCTCCCTCGCGCTGCGCCTGGGACGAACCATCAGGGAGGCGCGCGAACATCACCGCGATCCCGTCGAAGCACTGTCCGAGTTGCTCCCCGAGACGCTGTATCACCGTGGCGAGGTGATCTTCTCAGGGAAGATCGTTGATGTCGAGCGCACCACCGTCGAAGGCTTCACCCGGGGCAAGGCGCGGATCGCGGGCTTCGGTGACGAACCGGAATGCACGGTCGATTTCCAGAACGAGTATCTGGTAGCCCGAATCGGCGACGAAACGCGCGTCCTCGTTCCCGACCTGATCACGATCCTGCACCTGGAAACGGGCGAGCCGATCACCGCTGAGACGCTGCGCTATGGACAACGGGTTCGTGTGTTCGCCATTTCAACGCCCGAGATGATGCGCACTCCAGCGGCGCTGGAGACGTTCGGTCCAGCAGCCTTCGGATTGACCGAGGACTTCGTGCCATTCGAGCGACTGGCACGGACGGGCGTCCGATGAACGGCCCCGGAAAGAGGAGGTAGCGAGTGTCCACCACAGTGGCGAAGAACGGCGTCCATATCGCGACGTCGATGCGGGAAGCCGCCGCTATGCTCGCCGACCTTGGCGAGGCAGGAGAAGCGATCGCGGGTGGCACGTGGATCATGCGCGCCCCGGACCGCGACGTACCCGCGCACCGCCAGTACGTCGTGCTGAAACACGTTCCTGAACTGTTTGGCGTCTCCGTCGCGGACTCCGTCGACATCGGCGCCATGACCACCCATACCGAACTGGGTGGAATCGAGGCCGGGCCCGCCTTATCGGGTATTCGCCAAGCCGCACGGGAGTCGGCGTTCCCACAGGTACGCAACGTCGCCACGGTGGGCGGCAACATCCGGGCGATTGGCTTCGCCGAGGCCGATCTCGTACCGGCGATGCTGGCGGCGCGCGCTCGGCTCGAGCTGACGTCGCCAACGGGTACCTCGGAGGAGGACATCGGCGACTATCTCGCGACGCGCCACTCACGCCCCGCGGGGGAGCTCATCGGGCGTGTCCGGGTGCCAGCGCCGAAAGGGCGAGCATCGGCGTTCGAACGGCTGACGGTTCGCGCCACCGGGGAGTATCCCATCGTCAACGTCGCCGTCTCGGTCGATATCGACGACAGCGTCGTGCGCGATGCCCGGATCGCGGTCGGCAGCGTCGAGCCGGTGGCCAAGCTCTGTGTGTCCGCGTCCCAAGCGCTGATCGGCCATCGCCTCGGCGATTCCGCCGCCGTCGACGCGGCTGGCGTCGAGGCGGCTGGCGAGCTCACATCACGCGAAGGGCTGGACGCTCCCGGCTGGTATCGCCTCGCCGTCCTCCCCGCCCTCATCCGCCGCGCGATCGCGCGCATCGACCTCAGCTCAGCCTAGGAGGCGCCATGTCCTACTCCTTTTCCGTGAACGGGCAGGAAGTCGACATCGAGTCACCAGGACTCCGACCGCTGCTGTCAGTACTGCGTGACGACCTGGGGCTGCTCGGCGCCAAGCTCGGTTGTGGTGAGGGGCGCTGCGGAGCGTGCACCGTCCTCGTTGACGACGCGCCGGTCGCCGCGTGCCTGTATCCCGTCGCCAACGCGGACGGCTCCGACGTGCGCACCGTGGAAGGACTGGCACGGCACGACAGCGAGCTCACCGCGGTGCAGGATGCCCTGCTCACCCACGGTGGTGTGCAATGCGGTGCCTGCATACCCGGCGTGGTGATGACGCTCACGGCGCTGCTGGACCAGGATGCCCGCCCGGAAGACAGCGAGGTGCGATCAGCGCTCGCGGGCAACATCTGCCGGTGTACGGGCTACCAGAAGATCGTGGACGCGGCGATGGCCGCCACCGAGACGAACGGAGATCCCCGATGACCGTAGTCGGAACGAACGTGCGGCGTGCCGATGGCACGGACAAGGTACGGGGCGCCGCGATCTACGGCATGGACTACACCGAACCGGGTCAGCTCGTAGCGAAGGTGCTCCGGTCACACGTGCCAGCCGCCAACATCGTTGAGCTGGACACATCGAAGGCCGAGTCGATGCCCGGCGTCCGTGCCGTCGCGACCGCGGCCGACGCTCCAGGGCTTTCCGGCATGTTCTTCGTGCTCAAAGATCAATCGCTGTTCGCGCGCGACGTGATTCGCTACGTCGGCGAACCGCTGGCCGCCGTCGCGGCGGACACCCCTGAGCAGGCCGACGCCGCGCTGGCCGCGATCGACGTCGTCCTCGAACCGCTCGAGCCCGTACTCGACGTGGAACAGTCCCTCGCGGAGGGGACACGGCTGATCCATCCCGACTGGGAAACATACGAGACCTTGGTTCCCGGCCCCCGCGACGGAAACCTGGCGTGGGAAGCAAGCCTCGAACGCGGCGATGCCGACGCGGCGTTCGACGGCGCGGACGTGATCATCGAGGACGAGTTCCGGACGCAGCGACAGCACCAGACGTCCATCGAACCGCACGCCGCGGTCGCACGCTATGAACACGGCCGGTACGTGGTGCACACCCCGACCCAGTTCCCGTTCAACGTACGCGGCCGTATCGCGGAACTGCTCGGCGCCAGGATCTCGGATGTGCGAGTGATCGTGCCGACCATCGGTGGCGGCTTCGGCGGCAAGCTCGACATGATGCTGGAGCCGTTCGCCTGCATCTTGGCACGTAAGACCGGAAAACCGGTGCGGATAGTCAATACACGGCGCGAGGAACAGGCGACGTGTGGCCCTCGGGAGGGCGCGGTGGTGCGCCTACGCACCGCGGTTTCCTCCGACGGCACCATCCTCGCCCAGGAAGGCCGGATCATCTCCGACAACGGGGCGAACAGCAGCGGGGAGACCGTGGCGTGCGCGAACGTGGCGTCCTTGGTACTCGGCGGCACGTACCGCATCCCGAACGCTCGGTATGTCAGCCAAGTCGCCTACACCAACACGCCACCGACCGCCGCGTTCCGAGGGGTGAATGGGCCGTACTGCGTGTACGCGCAGGAGATGCACTTCGACCACATCGCCCGCGAACTCGGCATGGATCGCAGGGACCTGCGGCTACGCAACCTGATCCGCGCCGGTGACGAGATCGTGAACGGTCAACGGCTTGATGACGCGTTCCTAGCACAGGCCATGGATCGCGTCGAGCGGATCCGGCCGTGGGGACCGCCGAAGGAAGCGAACGGTACACTCCGCGGCATCGCCGTCGTCCCGCTCACCTGGATCACCAATCCAGGACCTTCTGGCGCCTCGGTCAAGCTTGAGGAGGACGGTACCGCCACGATTACCTGCGCGGCCGCCGAGATCGGCACCGGCGCGGTGGCCACCGGAATCAGGCAGATCGTCGCGGACCAGCTGGGGCTACGGTTCGAAGACGTGCAGGTCAGCCCGGCGGATACCGACACGGGCAGCTACGACCACGGCGCGCAAGGCAGCCGCACCACCTTCGGTATGGGAAACGCCGCTCAGGATGCCGCTGTCAAGGTGCGTGATCAGCTCCTCGACGTCGCCGCGGGCATGCTCGAGGCATCCGCCGCCGACCTCGAACTCGCGGACGGCACCGTTCGGGTGCAGGGAGCACCGGACAAGCAGGTACCGCTGCCCGCGGTGGTCGCGACGGCGATGTTCAGCCAAGGTCCCATCGTCGCGTCCGGCCAGTTCGCCGCGCCGCCCGTCCCGTTCGACGCGGGGTGCATGGCCGGCGCGTTGTTCACCTCGTTCACGGCGGCGACCTATCACGCACACTTCGCGGAGGTCGAGGTCGACCCGGACACGGGGAAGGTCACCGTGTCGCGCTATGTCGTGGCACAAGACGTCGGTACGGCGATCAACCCGCACATGATCGAGGGCCAGATCCAGGGCGGCGTGCTGCAGGGGGTCGGTTACACGCTCTTCGAGAACCTGCGGATCGGCGACAACGGTGACGTACTCGACGCTGGTCTAGAAACCTACCGGCTCCCGACCGCGGTCGACGCGCCGCACATCGACATCGAGATCCTGGAAAATCCGTGCCCGTATGGGCCGCTTGGCGCCAAGGGTGCCGCGGAGCCATCGATCGTCCCGGTCGCCGCGGTGATCGCGTGCGCGGTCGCCGACGCCATCGGCACGCCCATCAACGAGCTACCGCTCACTCCGTTCGCGGTGTTGCGCGCGCTCAGGAGCAAGCAGAACGAATAGCACCGATCAGTCCACGCGCTCTTCCCCGCCCCGCAGCACCCGGCACGCCAACTGGAGTACCAACCGCTCGTCGGGGCGGGAAAGGCTCATGGACAGCAACTGCTCGATGCGGCCGATGCGGTGCATCACGGTGTTCCGATGTACGCGCAGCGCGGCGGCCGCGGACGACGTCGACGATTCCAGCTCGAGGTAAGTCCGCAGTGTCTCGACGAGCTGGTCCTCGCCGGCATCGAGCAGCGGCGCGAGAAGCGTGCGGGCATAGGACCGGAACGCCTCCGCGTGGTACCAATCCGCCAACACCCGCCGCACACCGAGTTCGTCGACGTGTTCCACCCGACCGTTCCTGCTGGTCGCGTCAGCGAACAGACATGCCTCGCGCGCCTCGCGCAACGTCGTCGATATACCGCGCGGCCCCGCGTAGGGCCTCCCGACCCCGGCGACGACGTCAAGGGCGTCGGCCTCGGCGACGTCGTCGATGGCCTTACGGATGGCCGCCGTGGTGTCGCGATACGAGGCGCTCCTCGGCTCTCGATTGTCCGTGGCCCAGCATGACCAGCCATCGGTTCGTTCCACCACCGGCCCCGCGAAACCGTTGTCGTTCAACGCTCGGCGCACCCGTCCGGTATGCCGCACGATCGACGCGGGGTCGCTCAACACGCGAATATGAACTCCGGTGTGCCAGCCATCGAGGCGCCAGCCGGCGCGAACCGCACGCTCCGCGAGGTGTCGGGGAATCGCGCCACCAGTGTCGATCAGCTCTGACAGCAATGTGCTCCTGTCACGGGCATCGCGTTCGCTCGCCAGCCGCTGCCGCGCGGCCCAGTTGGCCCCTGCCGAGGCGGCGGCGGACAATGCCTGCAAGGTGCCTTCTGTCCAGTACTGGTGGGATGGCGGGATCCGAGCGATGAGCCACAGCTCGGGGTGGCGCACGTCCTCGACGAATACCGGCGCGCACAGCAAGTGCCCATCGGCGACGTCGACAGCCTGCGGAACGGGACGTTCGAACAACGCAGCGGGGAGCTCATCCGGCCGATCTCCCGCTACGACCGCACCATCCGAACTCAGCAGTGCGGCCGAGGCACCGAGTTCCGTGTTGACCATGGTGATCAGTTCATCCGGCTTCGTGACCGGAGTCCGCAGCCTGCGCAGCAGACGTGACAGCACGACGGTGGAAAACCGTTCAGGATCATGCACATGGCGCGACACACGCCAGGCGAGATGGACCGGATCGCTGTCCGGTAGCGCGAGCAAGGGCATGCCGAGACGCTCGGCGAGCCTACGGGTCGACAGCATCAGCCGGCTCGCTCCCGTCAGCATTACCGCTACCGCGCCACCGGTGTCCGCCTTGCGCAACAGCAGCTCGGCCTCGTAACCAGATGAACGACGATAAGCGGCCACCACGAGTGCGCCCCGTCCGATGGGCGTTCCGCCGCCGAGCAAAGCCACCACGACGTCACGCACCTCGCGATCGAGGCGGTCCTCGTTACCGCTGATCTCGTACCCAGCCAGTTCCTCCAGCCGGAGCAGCTCACGCACCGTGACTGGCCGGTCCACCACATCAGTCACGATTCACCTCGCGGAATCGAATACGGCACGTCGTAGCCAAACGCGCGGGGACCAACGAGGCCGAGCCCCGCGGGCGTTCGCCACGCCGCGGCGCACGGCAGCACCAGCACGTCCACTTCGAGGCCGTACCGCACGTCCTCGCTGGTCACGGGCACACAACGATCAGCCTCGAGCAGGCAGATGATGTCCGGTACGCAGGCTCGCACCTCGCCGTTCTCCAGAACGAGCAGGTTCTCGTTCTGGAACTCGACCCGTAACACGCGATCGGCATCGTCGAGATGCTGAAGGATCGCGCTACCACCCCCGAACCGACCTCTCGGCCCTCTCTCCACGTCGACGACTCGGCCGCGGAACAGCGCACGGCCCCCGTGGTCGGCGAGAACGGCACCGTAGTCTTGCCTACTGAGCACTCTGCCCACGCTCAACGCGCGGTGAATCGTCCGCGGGATCGCGTATCGAGTGATATCGCTACCTCGCTGCGGCGCCATGATCACCATGGCCCAGCCGCCCATAGTCACGACGGCCGACCGTGCCAGTTGCTCCGCGAGCAAACCGTCCACGCCGTCCAGCACCGCGAGCGCGCCCTTGTCATCCGCGGCCACCATAGGAGACACGGCCAGCCCATTCAGCGTGAAGACCGTCTGATCGAGCTGTGGCAGCGCCCTGCCCATGCCATCGGCGTCCACGAGTGGCAGTTCCAGGCTGGCCGCCGCGGCGACGGCCAGCAAGGCGTTCACCCCCGCCGCTTCGAACCCGAGCACCGCTCGCAACCGAACACCCGAGTACCGCTCAAGCGCGGCCACCGCCCGCCGTACCTCGGTCCCGGCGAGAGGCTTCTCCTCGAAGACCGTCACCGAGCCGACGAGCCCGAGTGGCGCCGCATAGGCGTCCGCGTCGAGCTCACCGACATCCAGCACCGTCAATGGTCCGGTCAACCGCAGCGCGCGCTCGGCGAGTAACGCCGCCGCGCGGGTCGATCCGCCCCCGCCGCCTCCCAGCAGGGAGGCACCGAGCGCGAGCGTCCGTATTTCCTCCGGCCGCAGCTGCCACATGGCCGAACTCTACGGCATCGACCCGGCTCGTGACCGGCTGAGACGACGCGGTTCGATCACGCCGGCCAGCAGGTGGGCGAGGTCTTCCAGGTCGGCCAGGTTGTGGCCGCTCGCGAACACATCGACATGGGGAAGCGCGGCGCGCATCCCGCGCGCCAACGGCTCGTAACGAACGCTGGCGCTGAGTGGGTTGAGCCAGACAACCCGGTGCGCGAGCCGGGACAACCGAGCCATCTGCGTGCCGAGCACCGCCGGATCACCGGTGTCGAGACCATCCGAGCAGATGACAACAACAGACCCGCGAGCCAGCCCCGTGTGCCCTCGGTCGTCAAGGAACCGCTTGATCGAATCACCGATCCGCGTCCCGCCGTCCCAATCAAGCACCAGATCCGCGGCTCGGTCGAGAACATCATCTGGCGTAGCCCGCGCCAGCATCGTCGTCAGGCGGGTGAGGCGAGTACCGAAGCAAAACACGTCGACCGGAGCACGCGAACGGGCACCCGCGTGCGCGAACATCAGCAGCGCGCGGGCATAGTCGACCATGGAATGCGAGACATCGAGAATGAAGATCACTCGGCGGGCACGGACACGACGGACGCGAGTGGCACGCGATAGCGGTTCGCCTCCCGACCGTAGAGCACGACGAACGGTACGACGGAGATCAGGCGCGCCCCGCCGTGCCGAACGCCAGCGCCGTGACCTGCGCGGTGGTGGCGTGATGGTCAGCTCGGCCAGCAACCTCGCGAGCTGACTTAGTTCGTCTGGCGACAGCGCGGCGAAGTCTTTGCGCCGAAGCATCTCGGTCGCGCTCGCGACACCATCGGATTCGTCAAGCCGTGCACCCTCATCGTCGCCCAGGTCGGAAAGACGTGCCTGACTCGCCGCGCTCATCACGGTGCGGGTCCGCTGATTCGGCGTACCAGCGAAGTACTCCGCGAACACCCGGTCGTATATCGGGAGGTCCCGAGGTCGGGATACCAGCGTCACCCTGCCAGACCAGTACAACTCGCCTGGCCCCGCGAGCACGGCCGCCGTGCAAAAGTCGACCATCATGGCCGGACTCACCGCGAGCCCCGCCCGACGCAGCCGGTCACCGAAACCGGCGAGATCGACGTATCCGTCAGTCATGGACCGTCTCGATCAACGCGGCCGTAGCCCGTTCGGCATCTTCCCGGTTCTTGACGACCGACCCGATCGTGGACTGTGCGACATCGGCATCGACCCCCCGCGCTCCGACGAGCGCGAGCGCGGCCGTCCAGTCAATAGCCTCGGCGACGCCCGGGTGTTTGACCAGGTCGAGTTCACGGAGCCGGGCAACTGCCGTCGCCACCGACACCGCCAGCTCCTCGGAGGCATCGGGAACACGGAGCCGGATGATCTCAACCTCCCTTTCCAGCGTAGGGAAGTCGATCCAGTGGTAAAGGCAGCGCCGCTTGAGCGCGTCATGGAGCTCCCGCGTGCGGTTGGAGGTGATCACCACGACAGGTGGCGACTCCGCGCTGATCGTGCCAACCTCAGGGATGGTGACCGCGTAGTCGGACAGTATCTCCAGTAAGAACGCCTCGAACTCATCGTCCGCGCGGTCCAACTCGTCAATGAGCAGTACGGCACGCGATCCTGCCTTGATCGCACGCAGCAACGGACGCTCGAGCAGGAACTCAGGCCGGTACAGCTCGCCAACGCTCAGCCGAGGATCCCGCTGCAGCTCATGAGAGGCCCGCGCGTACAGCAACTGCCGCGAGTAGTCCCACTCATAGATCGCCTGCGACGCGTCGATGCCTTCGTAGCATTGCAGCCGGACGAGCTCGCCGCCAAGCAGGCGGGTCAGCGTCTTCGCTACTTCGGTCTTGCCAACCCCCGCCTCTCCCTCGAGGAGCAGTGGCCGTCTCATACCGAGCGCGAGGAACAGCGCCGTCGCTAGCCCGTGATCAGCCAGATAGTCCTGCTCACGGAGTGCCTCCTCGAGATGAGCGATCGTCGGGAACGCCGGATGCGGCTCACGTCGTGCCGTCACGATGTCGAGCGTAGCTGCCGCGCGGCGTCGTGGATCGAGTCAACGATGAACTGATAACCAGTACAGCGACACAGGTTTCCCGAGATGCCCTCGCGAATCTCGTCCTCCGACGGGTCCGGGTTGTCCTCGAGCAACTCGCATGCCGTAGCCAGCATTCCCGGCGTGCAGAAGCCGCACTGGAGGCCATGATGCTTCCAGAAGGCTTCCTGCAGTGGATGCAGGTTTCCATCGCTGGCCAGGCCCTCAACCGTCGTGATCTCCGTGCCCTCCGCCTGGACGGCGAGCATGCAACAGGAACGCGCGGTGCTGCCATCGATACTGACGGTGCACGCACCGCACACGCCGTGTTCGCAGCCAAGATGTACACCGGTGAAGCCGAGATCCTGCCGTAGGAAGTCAGCGAGCGTCTTCCTTGGCTCGCAATCAGCGCTGTACGTTCGACCGTTCACCTTGAGAGTGACGGTGACCTTGCCAGTCATCTACACACCACCATTCGCTCGATTGGTTGCCTTCGTGATCGCCCGACGGCTGAGCACGGCAGCCATCTCGCGCCGGTATTCGGCGGGGCCATGGATGTCGTTCGGCGGATCGGTCGCGTCAGCGGCGGCCCGCGCGGCCGCGCTGATCACATCGGGTGTCACCGCCGCACCTTTCAACAACGCTTCGGCGCCGGTGGCCCGCACCGGGGCGGGCCCAGCCCCGGCCACCGTTATCCGGGCATCCTGGCACGTCCCATCCGTGCCGATAGTCATCGTGGCGAACACCGCGACCAGTGCGAAGTCGCCAGAGCGGCGAGCGAGTTCCTCGACCGCGCACCCGGTGCCCTGCGCGAGCACCGGGACGCGAACCTCGGTTATGACTTCCTCTGGCTCGATCGCGGTCATCAGGTAGCCCTGGAAGAAGTCCGCCGCCGCGATCACTCGCTGCCCGTGCGGCCCTTGGACCACGAGCTCGGCATCCAACGCGACGCAGGTGGCAGGTAGCTCCGCCGCGGGATCGGCGTGCGCGATGCTGCCGCCGATAGTGCCGCGGTTCCGGATCGTCACGTGGCCGACATACCGCAATGCTTCGGCGAGCAACGGAACATTGCGCCGCACCAGCTCCGACGTCTCGGCCAGGCGGTGCGTGGTGAGCGCACCAATTTCCACGTGACCGTTCGCCCTGCGCACGTAGGACAGGTCGTCGATCCTCGTGATATCGATAACCGTCGTCGGCCGCGCCAGCCGCATGTTGAGCAACGGCACAAGGCTCTGGCCACCCGCGAGAATCTTCGCGTCCTCATCCTCGGCGAGCGTCCGTACCACCTGGTCAACGGAGGTCGCCCGGACGTACTCGAAAGTCGCGGCCTTCATCGGTTGTCCTTCCCGGCACGCATCGCGGCCAGCAGTCGTGGGGGTGTGATCGGGAGCGACGTGATGGAGACGCCGTAGTCGGAAAGCGCGTCCTCGACCGCGTGTGTGATGGCCGCGCCACCGCCGATGGTGCCGCCCTCTCCCATGCCCTTGAACCCGCCGGGAATGTGATCCGCGACCGTGGCCATGTGTTCGAGCTTGAATGGCGGGATCTCGCTCGCCGTCGGGATCAAGTAGTCCATGAACGTAGTCGTTTGGATCTGCCCGTCATCGCCGTAGACGAGCTCTTCGTACAGCGCGCCTCCGATCGCCTGGGCCGCGCCGCCGTGGAGCTGGCCGTCCACGATGAGCGGGTTGATCACGGTTCCGCAGTCGTGCGCGATGAGGTAATCCAGCAGCCGAACCTCGCCGGTTTCGGTATCCACCTCGGTCAGCACCGCGGTGCACCCATAGGAGAACGCGACGTTGGCCGGATCGAAGACCTCCCGCTCCTCGAGCGTGGGGGACTCGGACTCGGGTAACAACCCATTCATGCGCCGATACGAGGCGTCGCCGATCTCCGCCATGCTGATCGACTTGTCCGGCGCACCGGCCACCGAGACACGACCGTCCTCGACGACAAGGTCCTCCGGCGATGCCTCCAGGACTTGCCCCGCGATCCGGAGCACCTTCTCCTTCAGACGTGTCGCGGCCGTCAGCACCGCACCACCGCCTACCGCGGCGGCACGGCTGGCGCCGGTCCCGTATCCCGTGTAAGGACACGTGTCCGTGTCACCGACGACCACCGTGACGTCGTCGAGTGCCACACCGAGAGACTGCGCGGCGACCTGGGCGAGCGCGGTCTGCACGCCCTGGCCCATGGCGCTCTGCCCGGTATAGACCGTGACGCGGCCGGTCGAGTCGATGCGCACGACCTCCTCATCGAAGCCGGAGTGCTGCAGCCCCGCCATGTTGAGGATGCGGCTCGGGCCGAACGCGGTGATCTCGACGTGGAAGGAATAGCCGATACCCACGGCGGTACCGTCAGCGCGAGCCTTGTCGCGACGTTCGAGCCAGCCTGCCTGCTCGACCGACTTCCTGCAGAGGTCGAGGCAGTCGGCATAGCGCCCGCTGTCGTAGAAGAACACCGGGCTGCCATACGGGAACGCGTCGGGCGGCACGAAGTTCTTCAAGCGGACATCCTGAGCATCCATGCCAATGCGCTGAGCAAGCAGCTCAACCATGCGCTCGTGCACGAAGTTCGACTTGGGCTGGCCCCAGCCGCGGTATGAGCCGTAGGGCGAGCGGTTGGTCATGACTCCCACGACGGAGAGCTCCACGTTGGCGATGTCGTACGGCCCGGTCATCAGAGCGGCGGTTGTCCAGCACGGTCCGATGCCGACCGTGCCGAGCTGCCCGCCGAGCACCGCGTACACGGTCGCCTTCAGGCCAGTGATCGTGCCATCGGACGTCGCCGCGAGCTCCACGTCGATCTTCTGCTCACGGGAGTGCGCGTTCGCGACGAAGCTTTCCATCCTGTCCTCGATGAGCTTCACCGACCGTCCCGTTCTCCGGGACAGGATCGCGGCGACGATCTCCTCGCCATAGAAGTCGAACTTGTTACCGAATCCGCCACCGACATCGGGGGTTCGGACTCTGATCTTGTCGACCGAGATGCCGAGTACCTCGCCAAGAAGATCTCGGGCGAGGTTCGGGGATTGCGTGGAAAGCCACATGTCGAGCTGGTCGGTGTAGGGGTCCCACGTCGCGACCACACCTCGTGTCTCCAGCGGAGTGCCCATCTGCCTCGCGAACCGGAAGGTCTCACTGACGACGACGTCGGCATCGGCGAACGCGGTGGCGACGTCACCCTTGGGGATCGTCGTACTGCCGCTCACATTGCTCGGCCAGTCCTCATAGAGTTTGGGCGCGTCCTCCGCGAGGGCGTCCTCGAGGGTGGCGACGGGAGGCAGTTCCTCGTACTCGACATCGATGAGTTCGAGCGCGTCCTCCGCCGTGGCCCTGTCCTTCGCCGCGACCGCGGCGACCCCTTGACCGACGTAACGAACCTTATCGACGGCAAGGGGATAACCGTCCGGTATCAGCTGGTCAGGGATCATGCGCCAGATCACAGGCTGGGGCGCGCTCACCGCGGCTTTCACCTCGGCGCCGGTTACCACCGCGTACACGCCGGGATGCTCCAGCGCCTCGCTCGCGTCGATACTGAGGATGCGTGCGTGCGGCACCGGGCTACGGAGTACAGCGGCCTCCAACATGCCGGACAGCGCAACGTCATCGACGAACTGCGTGCGGCCGGTCAGCAGCCTGAGGTCTTCCTTCCGGCGCACCCGAGCCCCGATCAACCCATCGTGGGTGTTCTGCTCGACCAAGGTGTCCTCCCGCTTCGTCTGTCCCGGCCGGCCCCGGGGTCTGGCCAGCGCGACGAACGTTCTATCGCGCCTTTCCATACCTTCCCGCTCACCGCGCGAGTACGCATTGTGCAGCGCGAAAAATCCGCGGGGTCGCTTCTGTGCGAAAAGGCAGTTGGCTCACCTCGGCACCACGTCAAGAATGGGGAAAAATAGCCGGCAAGGAGACTTTATGGAGCTGACGAACTCGTTCACCGTGCCACTCGACGTGGCGGCGGCCTGGGAAATCCTGCTCGATATCGAGCAGGTCGCACAGTGCCTGCCCGGGGCGACACTCGACACGGTGGACCACGACAACTTCACCGGACGTGTCCGCGTGAAGCTCGGTCCAGTGCAGCTCACCTACCGTGGCTCGGCCGAGTTCGTTGAGCGTGATGACACGACTCATCGGGCGGTGATCAAGGCAACCGGCAAGGAAACGAAGGGGTCCGGTACCGCGTCCGCCACGATCACGACCTCCCTGGAACGCGAAGGCGACCAGACGAGGGTCAACGTCGTTACCGTACTCACGGTGACCGGGAAACCAGCCCAGTTCGGCCGTGGCGTCATGCAGGATGTGAGCAACCAGCTTCTCGGTCAGTTCGCCGATTGCCTGGCAGGCCAGCTCAGCGCTGCCCACACGACGGCCGCGAGCGAACCGTCGTCATCGGCGTCCAACGCGATGGGCCACGGCGCCGCCACCCGCGAACAGCACACCGAACAACGACCAGTCGACGTGAAGCCTGGCGGTGGAAAGCACGGCGAGGACGCGATCAACCTCGTCGGGATCGCGGGATGGCCCATCGTCAAGCGGCTCGCCGTGCCCCTGGTGCTGCTGGTGGCGATCGTCGTGGTCGTCGTGATAGCGATCTAATCGCTCGGATCAATACCGTTCCGCACAAAGGCACCCGCACCGGGTGCCTTTTTTTACGCCAGAGAGTTGTTCAACCCGTCGAACACGCGTGCCAGGTTCTGTGCACGACGCCGATGATTCGCACGTGATACCGCCGCACGATAAACGAAATCCCCACCGATCGGCGAGGAGTCACGCTATGACCACAACTCCCCCATTACCTCCATTGGAGGTCGCCCACCACGATGATCCGAACGTCGTCCGTGAAGCCGCCACGGAGGATTACAGTGCTCACGTCGTGCCGCGTTCATGGCGCATCGGTCCGCTGTCCATGTTCGGCGCTTGGTGGGCGTTGGCGAGCGCGATGTTTTGGTTGATCATCGCGGCGCTTGTCGCGTTAACCGTGGGTACGAGAGACGCGATCATCGGCATGCTCCTCTCGGTGGTCGTCTACGGGGCGATCAACTACGCGCTCTCGGTGTACGCGGCGCGAACCGGAACGACGGTGAGCCTGTTCTCCCGGAGCCTGTTCGGCAGCTCGGGTGGGGTCATCGCACCATTGACGATCGCCATCATCGCCACCTATTTCGCGGTCTTCGAAGGTTCGGTGATCGCGGTGGCTTTCCAGCACTATTTCGGCGGACTGGACATCAGCCTGTGGTATCTGGTCGTCGTGCTCTACAGCGTGCCATTGGTCTTCGGTGGCGTACGGGTATTCCTCGACAAGTTCAACGGCCTGCTTTTCCCGTTCTACGTCCTTGGCCTCGGCGCCGTGACCATCTGGGCAACCCTCAAGTTCGATGTCTCGGCGAACTGGCTCACGCAGCGTCCCGACACCATCGCCGTATCAGGTCCAGGGTGGTGGTGGGCATTCACTGTATACATGGGTGACTGGGTGCTCATGATGGCCACCTGGGACTTCGCGCGATTCGCGCGCGCCAATAAGCGCGACACGCGAGTCAACGGATGGTTCACCTTCGGGCCGGGATTCTATGTGTTCACGATCCTGATCAACGGCATCATCGGCATCTTCATCGCGCTCACGATCCCCACCGACGGACCGCTGTCAGAGATCTCCGGCGTCGTTGGCATCGTCCAGCTCATGGGCATCTGGGGGCTGCTGTTCGTGTGGGTGAGCCAAACCCGTATCAACACGGCCAACTTCTATCTCGCCACGACAAACTTGGAGAACGTGTCCGCCAAGGTATTCAAGTTGAAGTTGCCGAGGATCGCATGGGCACTGATCGTCGGCGCCATCGTCTACGTGATCATGCTCAGCGACGTGTTCAGCTATATCCTCGCCGCACTGCGCTATCAATCGGTCTTGTGCGTTTCCTGGACGGCCTGTGCACTTGTGTTCCTCGCTCGCACACGGAAACACCGGCGGAACGCAGGACCAGAATGGCGCCCCGGCCGAGTGCGACCCGTCAACTGGCGTTCGTTCAGCGCGTGGGCGGTCGGCACAGGAATTGGAATGGTGATGCTCAGCGTCGATGAACAGACATCGTGGACCGCTACCTGGGCCTTGCCCGTCGCCTTCGTAATCTCCGCGATCGGGGAATGGATCGCGCTGTCAACCGGCTCGGATGTCGCGGAGCTGCGCCGTCCGCATGACCCCCGAACCGAAGTCGACGACGTCTGGGAAGCGAGGGTGCGCTGCCATCGGTGCGCCAAAGCCTACGTGGCTCTTGAGATGGACCGCGATCCAAGCGCTGATCACCAGGCCATCTGCGCCGCTTGCGCCCAAGCGAGCGCGACCTTCCTCAGGGCCGCTCACCGCGAGGCCGCGAAGCCGGTATCCGAGCATCGACGACTCCCGGTGTCTGACTGAATCAACGACGGGGCTCGGGTCCGCGCTGGTGGCCAGCGCGGACCCGGCCGCGATACGGACCGAGGCGGATTGTGCAGACCGGCAATCCGTGGCAGGGATGTTTGCGCGTTGCGCCGGTGCCCAGTGCGTTCGAGCGCGCGACACTGCGAAGTAGGGCCAACCAGCTGACACCGAGATAAGGAGATCCCATGAGCGGCATCCCCGTTGGCGCGTTCATCGCCACCGCTACTGCTCCCAACCAGATCGGGCCGCTCGCGCGGCGGGCGGAAGACCTCGGCTATTCCGAGGTGTGGGTCGCGGAAGACTACTTCTGCTACGGCGGCTTCACCGGTGCGGCCCTCGCTCTCGGGGCGACCAGTCAAGTCAAAGTGGGGCTGGGAGTCGCGGCATCCGTCGTCCGGCATCCCGCGGTCACGGCCATGGAGATCGCGACCCTTGCTCTCGCGCACCCCGGTCGCTTCCTACCAGGAGTCGGCCACGGCGTGCCGTTCTGGACGGACCAGATGGGCGTCACGGCGAAGTCACCACTGACCGCGCTCACCGAGTGCGTGAACTCCATCCGTGGACTGCTCGCGGGCGACACCATCGACGCTGAAGGAAAACAGTTCGCCTTCCATGCGGTCTCGCTCGCACATCGCCCAGAGACCGAAGTTCCGATCCTCACCGGCGTGCTCGGCCCGAAGTCGCTGAAGCTGTCGGGCAAGATCGCCGACGGCACGGTGATGAGCGTGCTCTGCGGAACGAAGTACCTCGATTTCGCGACGGAGCACATCACGGCGGGCATGAACGAGGGCGGGCGTAAGGATCACCTGATCCCAACGTTCGCACTGTTCAGCATCAACAAGGACGGCAAGACCGCCAAGGCCGCGGTTCGGCAACAGGTAGCGCTGTATCTCTCCGCAGTAGGACCCCACAACGCGCTGACGGCCCCGTTCGGCTACAACGACCAGCTCCGCGAACTCCTTGAGCGGGGTGGCGCCGACCTGCTCGCCAGGGAGATGCCGGACGAATGGGTCAACGAGCTGGCGGTCGCGGGCGATCCGGACGAGGTAACCGAGCGAATCGAGCGGCTACTCGCGGCGGGCGCCACCAGTGTGGTGCTGTCCCCTGTCGACGGCGACGCCGCTGCCCAGCAGCTGCAATTCTGCGCGGATACCGTCTTCCCCGCCTTGAGCCGCTAACCCTTGACAAGGATTTTTGTGACGACATCAGCTCAACGCCACAACCGGTTCATCTATGCCTTCGCAGAAGGCCATCGAGAGTGGAAGGACCTGCTCGGCGGCAAGGGAGCCAACCTGGCCGAGATGACGAACATCGGCCTGCCCGTGCCACCAGGGTTCACGATCACGACCGAAGCATGCCGCCATTACCTGGAAACCGGCCACGAGCCACCACAACTGTGGGACGAACTGGTCGAACACCTCACGGCGCTCGAGTCACGGATGCACAAGCGGCTCGGACAGGCGGACGACCCGCTGTTGGTCTCCGTCCGATCAGGCGCGAAATTCTCGATGCCTGGGATGATGGAAACCGTTCTCAACGTTGGGCTTAACGACGAGTCCGTCCATGGCTTGGCCATGCGGTCCGGCAGTGAACGATTCGCGTTTGATTCCTATCGTCGATTGCTGCAGATGTTCGGCAAGACGGTGCTCCACGTCGAGGGCTCACTCTTCGACGCGGCCATGGCGGATGCCAAGCGGCGAGCGGACGTATCGCATGATCTCAGCCTCGACGCCGAGCACTTGGCACGGCTGGTCGACGAGTACAAGGACATCATCACTCAGCGGACGGGTCAGGAGTTTCCACAAGATCCGACCACGCAACTGCGCATGGCGATCCACGCCGTGTTCGAATCCTGGAATTCGCCGCGCGCCGATTCGTATCGTCGGCAGGAACGAATACCAAGCGAACTCGGCACAGCGGTCAACGTCTGTGCGATGGTCTTCGGCAATCTCGATGCCGACAGCGGCACCGGCGTGGCCTTCACTCGCGATCCCGCCACCGGTGCGCGCGGAGTCTACGGCGACTATCTGCCCAACGCGCAAGGCGAGGACGTCGTCGCTGGCATCCGCAATACGCTACCGCTCAACGACCTCGAGCGGATTGACGAGCGCTGCTACGGCGAGCTATTGGCGATCATGGAGACGCTGGAAAGCCAGTACCGGGATCTCTGCGACATCGAGTTCACCATCGAGCGCGGCAAGCTGTGGATGCTGCAGACGCGGGTCGGCAAGCGAACCGCGGCAGCGGCGTTTCGCATCGCTACCCAGTTGGTTGACGAAGGGGTTATCGACCTCGACGAAGCCATAACCCGGGTGACCGGTACACATCTAGCGCAACTGATGTTCCCGCGCTTCGAATCATCCGAGGAAAGGCAACGCCTTACGACTGGCATCGCCGCATCACCAGGTGCCGCCGTCGGCAAAGCCGTGTTCAGCTCTACCCAGGCCGTCCAGTGTGCCGCCAACGGAGATGACGTCATCCTCGTGCGTCGCGAGACCAACCCGGACGATCTCGACGGGATGCTGGCGGCCAGGGGCGTACTCACCAGTCGAGGCGGGAAGACGTCGCACGCCGCGGTAGTCGCACGTGGGATGGGCAAGACGTGCGTGTGTGGTGCGGACGAACTCACCGTGGACGAAAGCTCCGGTCAGCTGACGGCGAAGAACGGCGTCGTGGTCAATGAGGGTGACACACTGTCCCTCGACGGCTCCACAGGTGAGGTCTTCGTCGGCACCGTACCCGTCGCGCCATCACCGGTCGCGCGCTATTTCGCAGGCGAACTCGACCTCAACGAGGCGAACGACGATCTGGTGACGGCGGTACATCGCCTCATGCGGCACGCCGATCACAGACGACGCCTGCGGGTGCGCACCAACGCGGACACGCCAGAGGACGCCGTTCGGGCACGCCGGATGGGTGCGGAAGGCATCGGCTTGTGCCGCACCGAACACATGTTTCTCGGTGAACGTCGCAAAGCCATCGAGGATGTCATTCTCACCAGCGTCGGGATCAACGAAACGGCGGACCAGGAAGCCGCGCTCGAATCGCTGGCGCCGCTACAAGAGGCAGACTTCGTCGCGCTACTTACCGCGATGGACGGCCTGCCAGTCACGATCCGGCTCATCGATCCTCCGCTGCACGAGTTCCTTCCTGACCTCACCGAACTGGCCGTTCACGTGGCGATAGCGGATGAGCGCGGCGAGGAACTCACGCATACCAGGCAGTTGCTCACCGCCGTGCGACGCCTACATGAGCGGAATCCCATGCTCGGCCTGCGCGGTGTCCGCCTCGGGCTTGTGGTTCCGGGACTGTTCGCTATGCAGGTTCGAGCGATCGCGGAGGCCACCGTTCAGCGAGCCAAGGCCGGCGGTGACCCGCGGCCAGAGATCATGATTCCGCTGGTCGGCGCGGTCCAGGAACTTGAGCTTGCCAAGGACCAGGCACGGGCCGTACTGGCTGAGGTCAGCGAGCGTACCGGCGTACCGCTCGATCTCCCCGTTGGCACCATGATCGAACTGCCACGAGCGGCACTCACCGCGGGAGAGCTCGCTCACGCGGCCGAGTTCTTCTCATTCGGAACGAACGACTTGACCCAAACGACCTGGGGATTCTCTCGGGATGACGTCGAGGGATCGTTCTTCTCGGCCTATCTGGAGAAGGGAGTTTTCGGCGTTTCGCCATTCGAGTCGATCGACGCGGCTGGCGTCGGCAGGCTGGTGCGGCTCGCGGCGGACGAAGGGCGCGCTCAGCGTCCCACTCTCAAACTCGGTGTATGCGGCGAGCACGGGGGTGACCCGGACAGCGTCCAGTTCTTCGAACACGCCGGGCTCGACTACGTCTCATGCTCACCGTTCCGGGTTCCCGTGGCGCGGCTGGAGGCCGCACGAGCGGTGATCCGCAACGGAACGGTCGGCGAAGACCGCTAGGAGTCCTCATATGCGCGATGTATTGCTGGAGATCGACGCTTGGTACGCCAACGGAACGCGCTTCGCGCTCGCCACTGTCATCAACGCGTTCCACTCCACTCCACGGCAACCGGGGGCCGCTATGGCGGTATCCGCTGACGGTGAAGTGGTGGGTAGTGTTTCCGGTGGCTGCGTCGAGAGTGCGGTCTACGAACTGGGCCGAGAAGTACTCGAGACCGGCCAGCCGACCACCCAGCGGTACGGCATCTCCGACGACGACGCGTTCGCGGTCGGACTCACGTGCGGCGGCACTATAGACATACTGGTGCAGCCGGTGGACACCGCGTCGTTTCCTGAGTTCGGTGATCTCGCCGATGCCATCAACGCCGAAGTACCCGTTGCCGTGGCGACGGTGGTGAGTGCTGATGACCGTCTCGGCACGAGGCTCATCGTATGGCCCGATCGCGTTATCGGCAGTCTCGGCGACCCGGCACTGGACGCCGCGGTCACCGAGGACATGGCCGGAATGCTCGATCAGGGCACCACGGCAGTCCGTCACTACGGATTGAGGGGCGAACGCAGACGAGATGAGATCGCGGTGTTCGTGCACTCCTTCGCACCGCCACCGCGCATGTTCGTATTCGGGGCGATCGACTTCGCCGCTGCCGTCGCACGCATCGGTAAGTTCCTCGGCTACCACGTCACCGTATGCGACGCCCGCCCGGTGTTCGCTACCCGAAAGCGCTTTCCAGACGCCGACAACGTCGTCGTGTCCTGGCCACACCGCTTTCTCGCGGAGGCTACCGACGGCGGACTGGTCGACGGTCGCACCGTCCTGTGCGTGCTCACTCACGACCCGAAGTTCGACGTCCCGCTGCTGGAACTGGCACTGCGTACCGACGCGGGCTACATCGGCGCGATGGGATCCCGCCGAACCCACGATGACCGGCTCATGCGGCTGCGAGAACGCGGGCTTGGCGATGGTGAACTCGCGCGGTTGGCATCGCCCATTGGCCTCGACCTCGGCGCTCGCACACCCGAGGAGACAGCGGTGTCCGTCGCCGCCGAGATCATCGCGATGAAGCGGAGCGGCAGCGGGCGTCGCCTATCGGCTACCTCAGGGCGGATTCACGGTGACGCCGTAACGCTGTCGGCCCATCCGGCGTGACCACTGAAAGCGTTCCCGCGCCGGGGTGGTCAGTCGATACACAAGGGACCGTCACGCAGCACACCGCGGACGACGTCCAATGAGACGTCAGGCGGGAACTCCGGCATCCACCAGGTGGCGCCCGCCTTGGCATAAGGCATCGGGTCGGTGCCATGTGGTAAACCGATCGCGACGTCGTACGGCGCCGCGTCGCACGGACGCAGGTCCTTGATCGTGGCCACGATTTCACCGAACTGGTCGGGGTGTTCGACGTTGATGGGAAAGAAACCGTCGTATCGGGCCGCCCTGCGCAGTGGTTTGACGTTTCCGGGAACTCCCGCGACCCACACCGGCACACGGGGTCGTTGAAGCTGCCGAGGGAGGAACCGGATGCCGTCGACGGTGTAATGGCCACCACTGTGGTTGACCGGCTCGCCGGACCACGCGGCCGTGAGGATGTCCAGCGACTCGTCGAGCATCTGGCCGCGTAACCTCGCGTCTGGCTGCTCGCCGGTCTTGGAGAATTCCCCACCGAAACGGTCACTGCCGAGACCGACGCCGAGCGTGAGGCGACCACGGCTGAGCCGGTCCAGCGTCGCGGTTTCCCTGGCGATCTTGGTCGGACGGCGGCGAGCAAGGGGCGTGACCATTGGCCCCAGCCGCACCTGGTCGGTGGCGGTGGCGATCGCGGCCAGCGTGATCCACGGGTCGGCCACGTGCCGGATCGGCGATCGCCAGCGCACGTGGTCCCACACAAAGACCCCTTGCCAGCCGGTCTCCTCGGCCTCGGCCGCCAAGCGTGCGACAACCACCGGATCGGCGAGATCGTCAAAGATCGGAAACCAGAGCGCCGAGCGCATGGCCAGTAGCATACGTGTCCCCGAGTGCTTGCACGCCGTAATGCCGCACCCACACACCCAACTGGTCCAGCCGCTCCTCGGCCAGCCGATACGCCAGCTGGCCAAATTGACCAGCAGACAGCACCGCCTGCTATCACGGAAATAGTTGGCCGGTGCGCGATAGTGGTAATAGCACGATAGTGGTAATAGCACGATAGGTGTAGAACTTCCGTGGAACTTAACTGATTTAGCCCGCGATCGATCGCGGAATGCCTTCCTCCGCGCTTCATTTTTTGATATATTCGAACATGTGATCGAGTACGGCGAATCCGCGTTCAGCGACACCGAGTGGTGGCGCCAGGACAAGGCCGCACTCGCCACAGCTCTTGCGGAGCGAGAGGAGGCCATCCGCCGGTTGCAGGCCGAGCAAGGCGCGATCCTCGCTGAGATGCAATCGCGCGGCACGATGGCCGAGTACGGCTACCCCACGCTGGACGCGCTGCAGATCGACCTGTTGCGAATCAGTCGCCAGGAAGCCAACCGCCGTACGACGCGGGCACTGGCCTGCCACGATATTCGTGGAATCGGATCGATCGTCATGCCCGCGGCCGCACCCGCCACCGCGGCGGCGTTCGCGGAAGGCGCTATCGGCACCGAGCACGTCGACACCATCCTCAAGACCGTCAACGACATTCCCGCTGACGTACCTGCCGATGAGATAGCGGACTACGAGCGCACTCTGGTCGAACTCGCGAGAGACGCCGAGCCGCGGCACGTGCGTAAGGCAGGCGCGGCGATCCTCGCGCGGCTGGACCAGGACGGTACGCCACCCGATGACGAGGAGAAGGCGAGGCCGAAGCGGGAACTGCGGTGGGGATGGCGCCGCGACGGCAGGCTGGCGTTCTCCGGTGAGTTTGACACCGAGACGGGACAACAGTTCCTCGCCGCCCTCTCACCCCTGTCCAAGCCACAGCCCGCCAAGGACGGCGAGCGCGATACCCGCACCACCACCGAGCGCAATGGTGACGCACTCGCCGACCTGATCGGGCTGACGCTGACCACCGGCGAACTGCCCGTGCAGGGTGGTGAACGCCCCAACGTGGTCGTGACGCTGTCCTACGACGCGTTGAAAGCCGCGCTGGAGCAGCACGGTCAGGCGATGCTCGGTGACCTGCCCATCACCGCGCAACAAGCGCGCTACTGGGCTTGCGACGCGGGCGTCATCCCCGCCGTGCTCGGCTCCCAGGGTGAAATCCTCGACCTCGGACGCAAAGAACGACTCGTCACCCTCGGCCAACGCCGCGCGCTCGAACTCCGCGACAAAGGCTGTATAAAATGCGGCCGCCCGGCCAAATGGTGCCACGCGCACCACATCATTTCGTGGCTCGATCTCGGTCCTACCGACCTCGACAATTTGTGCCTGTTGTGCACCGCATGCCACCGATTAATACATCATTCGGAATGGCGTATAGAAATGTCGCCCAACGGCATCCCACTCTGCATCCCGCCATCCTGGATGGCGCGCGCTGGACCTCGCGCCGCCTAATCGGGATAGCGCCCAGATCTACCGCTGGGCTCAGCCGCCCTGCGCAACGGCATCCTGTCTTGCCTACGGCTCGTCACCTGGTGAGATAGCGCAGCAGCACGACGTCGCCGACCGTTCGTGACTCGACGAGACGCATTCGGCGGGCTGGGCCTCCTGGGTAGCTCGCGGGGTTGAGGAATCGTGGCGCGCCAGACTGTCCGATGACGACCGGCGCTATGGCGAGCTGGATCTCGTCAACGAGGCCCCGCGAGAGAAAAGCGGTGTGCGTCTGGCCGCCGCCCTCGACCATGAGCCGCTTGACGCCATGCTCGGCCAGATCGTCCAGGAGTGCGCTGAAGTCAACATCGGGACCGAGCCCGACCACCTCGGCCCGGCTATCCAGCCTCGCCCGTAACGGGCCCGCGACCGAGTTGACGGTATAGACGAGAATCGCGCCGCCGTGCCGCCAGAACCGCAAGTCGGGATCGAGATCGCCGCTGGCGGTCACCACGACCTTGAGTGGGTGCTCCGGGTAGCCACGGTCGAGCCGTTCGCTTCGCCTGCGGTCGCTGACCGTGAGCCGCGGGTTGTCCGCGCGAAGTGTCCCGGCTCCGACGAGGATCGCGTCGCACTCCGCGCGGACCCCGTCGACACGGTCCTTGTCCGCGGGGCCGGACAGTACCAACGTGCTGGAGCTGGTGTCGTCGATGTAGCCGTCGATACTGGTGGCGACGCTGAGCAGGACGTAGGGGCGCATGGCTATGCACCTGCCCATCGACGCCACAGCCAGGCAACATCCCTGCCAAACGACCAGGCGAGCAGTACGAGTGCCAGCCCGGCGAGCAGCGTGGCCACCACGCGCCCGACAGCGCCGGAGCCCGCCGCGACCAGAAGGACGCCCTGCATGGCAGCGACCGTCTTACGCGCGAAGCTCGGTGGCAAGGGTCCCCGCAGCCATGGCAGCACCCACCCCGCACCGACGAAGGCGTACCTCATACCGCCGATAGCGAGCACCCACGGCCCGAGTGACGGCGCGAGGTAGACGCTGAGCACCGCGATCAGGAAGGCGTCCACCTCCATGTCGAAGCGGGCACCCAGCGACGAGGTCGTTCCCGTCGCCCGCGCCACCCAGCCATCGACCGCGTCCAGCACCAGCGCCACCGTCGCGATCGCCACCAGCACCACCGTGTCCACGGGCCGACCGGCCACATCGACCACGACCAACGTGGTGACCGAACCGACCAGGGTCGCCCGGGCGAGAGTGACCGCGTTCGCGGGGCCGAGACGCCGTGTCGCGGACCGCCACAGCGCCACGGCAAGCAGGGTGGTTGACACCAGGGCATACACCGTGCCCGCTAGCCAGCCGACAAGGCCGATTCCCCACCACGCCGACAGCACCGCGAGCTGCGCGAACTGGGCGGCGGCTCCAGTCACAGGTCCGCGCAGGCTACCCGCCAACCGCCGCCGTTCGGTTATCGTCACGACGTGAAGTCTAGTGACCGAGGCAGGCGATGAAGCCGTCGATTGTCCGGTCCGGCCGCGACATCACTGCCTGGACCGTCACGGTGCTGGTCTGCGTCTTACTGATGTTCGCCCTGCTTGCCCCGACCGACGTCGGCCCGCTCTCGCCCAGATCGTTCGCGAGGATTCCAGTCGAGATGCTGGTAGCCGTGCCGGTGCTGCTGCTCGTCTCGGAACGCGCCCGACGCCCGGTGGCGGCCGTTCTTGGCGCCGCACTCGGTCTGGTGGCCCTCGTGAAGATCGCCGACCTAGGTTTCTATTCGGCGCTCGACCGTGCGTTCCACCCCGCTTACGACTGGCACTCGTTCGGGCCTGCCGTGGACCTGCTTACCGCCGAAGTCGGTCTCGCCGGAGCCATCGCCCTCAGCGTTACGGCGGCCGCGCTCGCGCTCGGCGTGGTGATCGCGAGCGCCGCGGCGATGGTGCGGCTGACACGCGTCGTGGTCAGGCATCGCACCAGCGCGGCACGGACGGTCATCGTGCTCTGGGTGGTATGGCTCGGCTGTGCCGTGACGGGCCTCCAGATCGCGCCCAGTCAGCCGATCGCCGCTCGCAGCGCCGCGGCGTTCGCCTATGACCGTGCACACCAGGTCGTGGCCGACATCCGCGACAAACGGGAATTCGCCCGCGACACGTCCGTTGACGCCTTCCACGACGTCAACGGCGATGAACTGCTCACCGCGCTACGCGGGAAGGACGTCGTCGTCACCTTCGTGGAAAGTTATGGCCGCGTCGCCGTCGAACATCCCGACATCGCCCCACGCATCAGCGCCGCCCTCGACAACGGCACACGAACACTGCGCACGGCAGGGTTCACGGCGCGCAGTGCCTACCTCACCTCGCCGACGGTCGGCGGCGTCAGCTGGCTAGCCCACGCCACGTTGCAGTCCGGCCTGTGGGTGGACAACCAACTGCGATACGACACAACGGTGGCGAGCGACCGGCTGACTCTCACCGCCGCGTTCAACCGCGCAGGCTGGCGCACCGTCGGCGTCGTGCCCGCGAACACGGAAGACTGGTCCGAGCGAGAGTTCTATGGCTTCGACGGTTACTACGACTCCCGCACCTTGGGGTATCGCGGCCCCCGCTTCTCATTCGACACCATTCCTGACCAGTTCACCCTCGCGGCCTTCCACCGCCACGAACTCGCGGGTAAACATCGGCCGGTGATGGCCGAGATCGACCTGACGTCCAGCCACTGGCCGTGGGACCAGGTACCTCGGTATGTCCCCTGGGCCGACCTCGGCGATGGCTCGGTACTCGCGGACATGCCGACCACCGTGTCGGCACCTGGCGGCGCGCGCGCCGGATATGCCGACAACATCGAGTACACGCTGCGCTCGCTGCTCTCCTACGTGAAATACCACGGCGACGACGACCTTGTACTCATCGTCGTTGGCGATCATCAGCCCGCCTCGATGGTCACCGGCGAGGGTTCCGGCAGGGACGTACCGATCAGCATCATCGCGGCCGACCCTGCGGTGTTTGACCGCATGGACGACTGGGACTGGGAGAACGGGCTGCGGCCCGGACCGAGCGCACCGGTCTGGCCGATGGACGACTTCCGCGACCGGTTCCTCAGCGCCTTCGGCTCTCCACCCGCCTGACGACCCATCCCACCAGGGCTTTCGTCTGCGGCCAGCGGTACCAGGCCACAATCGCGAACAGCACCAACAGTTCCGCGGGCAGCACGGCGCCGGCCGCGGTACGCACGGTGAGCTCGGTGGTGATCGCGCCGATCATGACGCCGACCAGCCCCAACGCGGCCAGCCCCGACAGCGCCGGGATCAGCAGACCGACCGCACCGACCGTCTCGACCGTGGCCGTGAAGTGACGGAACCACTGGCCAAACCCGATCCGGTCGAACGTCTCGATGTTGTACGCGCCGCCCTGGTACAGCGGGATGGCCGACTGGACCACCATGAAGATCGCGAGACCGATCTGCAGCAGCCAGCACACGATGTTCGTCACGGACAGCTTGTACGGTGACCTGTCGGCCAGGAAACCCTGTTTCGCAGCCATGACAGCCTTCCTTCCAGCCGCGATACGGCGCTTGATCTACCGTAGCGCCAGCAGGGCCGACTGAGAAGGAGCACGGATACATGCCACGCACCGCGTACGCGTACTGGCTTCGTGTCCCCGGCGAAGGTGAGATCCGCCCGGTCGCGCTGTCAGCCGTCGGCCCCGGCGAGGTCGGCGTCCGCACCGTGTACTCCGCGGTAAGTCGGGGAACGGAATCGCTCGTCTTCGCGGGCAGGGTGCCACCGAGCCTGCGTACGACGATGCGCGCACCATTTCAGGAGGGGGAGTTCCCAGCTCCGGTCAAATTCGGCTACCTGAACGTAGGAGTTGTCGAGGACGGCCCAGCTGACCTGCTCGGCCACACGGTGTTCTGTCTCTACCCGCACCAGACCCACTACGTCGTACCGGCCACCGCCGTCGTCCCGGTCCCCGAGGGCGTCCCGCCGGAGCGGGCGGTGCTCGCCGGGACGGTCGAGACCGCGGTGAACGCGGCATGGGACGCGGCACCGTTGGTCGGCGACCGCATCGCCGTCGTCGGGGCGGGCATGGTCGGCTGCGCGGTCGCCGCGGTGCTGGCAGGGCTTCCCGGCGCGCGGGTGCAACTCGTGGACGTCGACCCGGCGCGTGCCGAGATCGCCGCCGCCCTCGGCGTCGAGTTCGCCGCGCCGACGGACGCACGCGCCGAGTGCGATCTCGTCTTCCACGCCAGCGCTACTGAAGACGGGCTAGCGCGATCGCTCGCGTTACTCGCCACGGACGGCAGCGTCATCGACCTGAGCTGGTATGGCGATCGAGACGTCACGGTGCCGCTCGGCGAGGCGTTCCACTCGCGCAGACTGACCATCCGTGGCAGCCAAGTCGGCACGGTATCGCCCGCGCGGGCCCAGCGACGCTCGGCAGCCGACCGTCTGGCGTTGGCCCTCGACCTACTCACCGATCCCGTATTCGATCTCCTCATCACCGGCGAGAGCACCTTCGACGAACTGCCCGCCGTGATGCCTCGACTCGCCGATGGCACCATTCCCGCGCTGTGTCACCGCATCGCCTACCAGGGCACCGTCTCCGGGCAAATGTGGTAGATCGTGCCCGAGCCGGTCTCGTTTGGCGGCAAGGTAGCGCAGGTTGTGGTCGCTGGAGGGAGCCAGCAACGGTACGCGCTCTTTGACATCGATGCCGTTCTCGTACAACGCCCGGACCTTCTCCTGGTTGTTCGTCAGCAGCCGCACCGACCGAACCCCGAGGTAGCCGAGTACCCGCGCCGCGGGACCGAAGTCACGGACATCCACTGGCAGCCCAAGCGCGGTGGCGGAGTCGACGGTGTCCAGCCCGGCGCTGTCCTGAAGCGCCTGCGTCTTCACCTTGGCGAGCAGGCCGATGCCACGGCCCTCGTGCCCGCGCAAATACACCACGACTCCGCTGCCCGCTTCAGCGATCACCGCCAGCGCGGCGTCCAGTTGCTGGCCGCACTCGCACCGTAGGGCGCCGAAGACGTCGCCGGTAAGGCACTCCGAGTGCACCCGGACCAGCACATCGTCCCGCCGCTCCCCCATGACCAAGGCAAGATGCTCGTGACCATCGATCGGATCGCGGAAGGCGAGGGCACGAAACGTCCCCCAGTTGGTCACCAGGTCGGACTCCGCGACGTCGTCTCCGCCGAACCGGCTCACGCCCTCACTCATCGTCACCCCGATTCCGTCACGACATCCCCGGGACAGCCGCGGGCGACACGGCGCGTCGCCAGCGGCCCTCTAGGGTACGGAAAGACCCCGGCCGGAGGGATTTCCGATGATCGAACCACACCGGTATCTCGTGCCGCTCGACACCACCGAGGAGGTTGACGAGGGCGCGGCGGACGTGGCGCTGCTGCCGGTCGGCAGCTACGAGCAGCACGGCCGGTACCTGCCGCTTGCCACCGACACCCTTGTCGCCTGCGCCATCGCGAACGAGATCGCCGCTGCCTACCCGGTGCGGCGACTGCCACCGCTGACCGTTTCCTGCTCGCACGAGCACGAGGGGTGGGCGGGAACGGTGAGCATCTCGTCCCGCACGCTCGCCGCTGTGGTCGACGACATCGCCCGCTCGCTGCACGACGTCGCGCTGGTGCTGGTCAACGGGCACGGCGGCAACTACGTGCTGGCGAACGTCGTGCAGGAGGCGAGTGTCGGGGCTCAGCGGATGGCCTTGTTCCCCGGTGCGCCGGACTTACAGGCCGCACACACCGCCGCGGGTATCGATACACCGCTGGACAGCGACATGCACGCGGGCGAGATCGAGACGTCCATCTTGCTCGCCAGCTACCCCGACGTCGTACGGAACGGCTATCCGGCTGCCGATCACCTCGCGGACGACCGCCGCCACATGCTCACGCTGGGGCTGAAGCACTACACCCGGTCGGGTGTGGTCGGTCGTCCGTCGCTGGCCTCGGCGGCCAAGGGCCGCGACCTACTGACGAGCCTGACCGCTTCCTTCGCCGACTACCACGCCGTGCTCACCAGGCAGCACGAGTAGATCAGCGTGGTGCACGGCGACTCGTAGTTCCCCGGCCTCACATGCTCGCCCGCGGCGGGCAAGATATGCCTCGACCGGTGTGGCCAAGCCCGGTCGCCGCACAACGGCCGCCTCGCACCACTCGGTCAACCATCGAGTCAACAGCGACGGCCGGCCGCTGTCGAGTCGCCACGGGCTGGGCCGCACCATCGTTGTCCAGCCACGGCGCCGGAAGGCCCTGGCGGTTGCGCTCACCGCGTCCGGGCCAAGCAGCCTGCCGCGACCAGGCACCACACGACGCTGGTGGTCGTTGAACGCGGCGGTGATCTCCGCGTCCCACGAGTCCGCGGGGTGCGGCTCGACGCGTCCGACGACCGACAGCGTGAACAGCGCAGGACACCCCGCCGGCACGATCGCGTCCACCAGCGACTCGACCTCGTCGGCGGTGAGCAGGTCCAGCAACGCCGATGCCGTCACCAGCGACGTGCCGGCGAGATCGTCGGGGCGTAACCGGGTGAGGTCCGAAAGGCAGGTCTCGACCGCGACCTGGCTGCCGTCAGCCGTCCGAGCGTCACCGGCCGCGGCGAGAGCCAGCAGGTCAGCGTCGTTGTCGTACAGGACCCATCGCTGGGGACCTGGCAGACGTGGCGCTAACCACCTGGTATTCGCCCCGCTTCCCGCGCCGAGGTCATGGATCACGAGCGGGCCGCTCGGCAACCACGCCCGCAGCGGCTCAAGTAGCTCCGTAGAGCGGGCCGCCGCGTCCGCGGGTTCCCGCAGCGCCAACCACTCGGGCGCGACGCGAACAGTCATCGCGTCACCTCCGCCGCTACCAACCGTCGCAAGACGGCGGCCAGCCGCCCCGCGGCGACCGACCACGGCTCGAGGGTCTCACCGCGCCGCAGCGCCGCCGCTCGCAACCGCTGCCGCAGGGCGGTGTCGGTGAGCCACATGCGTAACGCGTCCGCGAGCGCGACCGCGTCATCCGGCGTAACCAACAGCCCTGGACGTCCGAGGTCGGTATCGCCCAGTGCCTCCCGCACACCGCCGACAGCCGAGGCGGCAACGGGGATGCCACGGGCGAGCGCCTCAGCGACCACCATCCCGTATGACTCCGCCCGCGATGGCAGGACCAGCAAGTCGGCGGCACCGTACAGCTGAGCCATCTCCTCAGGGCCGCGGGCACCCATGAGCTCCATGCGGTTACCGAGGCCACGCCGCTCGATCTCATCGCGCACCCGGTCGGCGAAGCCCGGGTCGCGTACGGCCCCAGCACACCGGCAATGCCAGGTCAGACCCGCCAGCCGCGCCAGCGCGGCGACCAGGACGTCCTGTCCTTTGACGGGTGCCACCGAGGCGACACAGAGCAGTCGAGCACCGGTATCGGAGCCGGTGGTTCGCGGCGCGGAGTCGACTCCCGGCGGGACGACGTCGACCGCCCGCGGCCCGTACTCCTCACGAAGGCGCCTCGCGGTCGCTTCGCTGGTCGCGACAACCATGGTGACGGCGGCCAGCGTCTCCCGCTCGCGTCGGGCCAACTCGGTCGCGACCGTGCGGGGCAGACCCACGTCGTCGGCCAGCGGCATGTGCACCAGGATCGCGAGTCGTAGCCGTGACGCCCGAGGCACGACAACCTCGGGTACACCGCAGGCGACGAGCCCGTCGAGCAGGACCGGCGTGCCGTCCGGCAGCGCATCGAGCGAGCGGGCGAGCGCCGCCCGGTCAGCGGGTACCGGCCGGGGCCACGCACCCGGCACGGATATCTCCCGGACGTCGAGACCGGCGGCGGTAAGGCCGTCCCGCATCCGGCGGTCGTAGACGTTCCCGCCGGTCGGCACCTCATCGATGCCGCTCGGCACCACCAGCGCGAAGGTAGTGGTCATAGCGGTCGCTCGTAGCTTGCCCACGCCACATGCGACTCGTGCAGGGTTACCGCGATCGCGGACAGCCCGCGGGCGTCGTCGCCGAGCGAACCCGCCGCGACCCGCTCCGCGAGCCGGTCGGCGATCAGCTTCGCCAGAAACTCGGTCGTCGTGTTGACGCCGGCGAGGTCCGGCTCATCGTCCAAGTTGCGATAGTTCAGCGGCGCGAGCACCTCCGACAGCTCGTGCGCTGCGGCGCCGATATCCACGACGACGTTGTCCGCGTTCAGCTCGGCGCGCCGGAACGTGGCGTCAACCAGGAAGGTCGCGCCGTGCAGCCGCTGTGCGGGACCGAATACCTCGCCACGGAAGCTGTGCGCCACCATCACGTGGTCACGTACCGTCACACTGAACACTCGATCTCCCGTCGTCTCGGCACAATCGTCTCGGCACAACGCTGGTGAAGCGGAGGTCGCCCCATTGTGCCGTGGCCCCGCCGCATCCGTCCCGCCATGGCGGACGGCGGTACGGTCACATCGTGCTCAGGCGCGCAACAGGGATCGCTCGCTCGCTGGCCATGTACCACGGGATACCTGGCAGGCGCCGGCGAATGGTGCGGTTCTTTGGCGACTTCCTCCAACCCGGCGATGTGGCGTTCGACATCGGCGCCCACGTCGGAAGCCGGGTACGCGCGTGGCGGCAGCTCGGCGTACGGGTGATCGCCGTCGAACCGCAACCCGACTGTCTCCGAATTCTCCGGCTCCTGTTCGACCGCGATCCGGACGTCGTGATCGTGCCGATGGCGGTGGGCGCCAGTCGCGGCCAGGTTCGGATGAACATCTCGACAACGGCACCGACGGTCTCATCGATGTCGCGGGACTGGATCGAGTCGGTCGCCACTGATCCCGGTTTCGCTCGGGTGCGCTGGGATCGCGCCATCGACGTCGACGTCACGACCCTCGATGCCCTCATCGCACGGCACGGTGAGCCCGCCTTTTGCAAGATCGACGTCGAGGGCTTCGAGGGCGAGGTCCTCAAGGGGCTCACTCGGCCAGTTCCTGCCCTGTCGTTCGAATATCTGCCCGCGGCGCACGACGCGGCGCTGGCCGCGCTCGATCTCGTGGAGCGGCTCGGCGCTGCCACGAGCGGCTACCGCTACAACTACTCGCCGATCGAGACGATGCGGCTAGCGAGCGACCACTGGCTGGATGCGGCACAGCTCGCGCGACTGCTTGAACGGTTCCGGCCGATGGGGCGTTCCGGAGACGTCTACGCGCGTTTGGCCTAGCACCACGGAAGGCCGCGCCGCGTCGCTAACGTGCGTCGTACCGCTGGTAGAGCGCGGCCCGGGTGCCTTCGGAATCGAGCCGCCGCAGAATCGCGTCACCAATGGCGGACAGCTGCGTGACCTGTTCCTGGGTGAGCGCGTCGATCACGTACTCCCTGACGGTCGCCGCGTGCCCGGGCGCGCTGGCCCGCACCTTCTCCCATCCGACGTCCGTGAGCCGGGCGTTGGTGGCGCGCTTGTCCGCCGGGCACGGGAAGCGCTCGACCAGACCGCGTGTCTCGAGCCGCTGCACGACGTGCGACAGGCGAGCGAGCGTGGCCCCGGTCTGATGCCCTAGCGCTGTCATCCGCAGCGTTCGCTCCTGCGCTTCAGACAGCGTCGCAAGCACGTAGTAGTCGAAATGGGTGAGCTGCGCGTCGCGCCTGAGCTGGGCGTCCAGGACTCCGGGAAGCAGTTCCAGGATCGCCATCAGCCGCACCCACGCGGCCAACTCTTCCCGATCGAGCCATCGCGTGTCCACGCTCACAGCATGCCACCGGAATAGTTGTATCTACAACTAAGTTGTTGGACGGTAGTTGTCATGACAACTACCTCCCGCCCACCCCATCAACCAACAACCGCCGAGAAGGAGTTCCGATGAACAAGACCGCACTGCGCGACCTCGCCGTACTCGCCACACGCGTCGCCATCGGTATCATCTTCGTCGCCCACGGATGGCAGAAGTTCACCGAATGGGGCCTGTCCGGCACCGCCGACGCGTTCGCCGAGATGGGCATTCCCTTGCCGACAGCGAGCGCATGGTTCGCGGCCGTCGTCGAACTGGCCGGCGGCGTCGCCCTCATCGCTGGCCTGGCCGTACCCGTCGCGGGCGCGCTGCTCACGCTCACCATGGCGGGCGCGTTCGCCTTTGTCCACGCGGGCAATGGCGTCTTCGTCACCGCGAACGGGTTCGAACTCGTACTGGCACTCGGTGCGGCGTCCCTCCTTCTCGCCGCGGTGGGAGCGGGCCGGTACAGCCTGGACAGGCTGATCGCCCCCAAGCTCCGCCGCGAGGCCACCTCACCCGCCGCGCACCAGTAAGGCACGGCGTCTTTCGGGAGCATCTGGAACCGAAACCCGTCGCAGAAATGATCACGTCTACTCGCGTTGTTGCGAGAGAATGTCTGACTTGTCGGCTTTCGCGAACAACAGCGCGAGTAGACGTGATCAACGATCGGCGGCGTCACCCTCGCACGGCGGCGAGCTTATGGTGCCGTCGCGCGCCGAGATCACCGCCGCTCAAGCAACTCATGCACGGCGGTGGCCACGGCACGGTTCGTCCGGTCGCGATCGGCGCCCGTCGCGGTGACGACGAAGTCTCCAAACGCGAGCCAGCCAAGCATCAGCGAGGCGGTGACAGCCGCGCTGACCTGTGCCCGCTCATCACCGGCCCGCCGCAACAGATCGACGAACAGCTGGGTCGTCGGCGCCGCACCTTGCTCGGCGAGTGCCGGATCGTGCAGCGCCACGTGCGCGAGTGACCGCCAGTACGTTGGATAGTTCGCGAAGACCGCCATCAGCTTGGTGATGTCGGGCTCCGAACCAGCCACGTGCGCGGCCAGCTCCGCCACCACCGTGTCCGCCTGCGCGCGCAGGGCCTGCCGGACTATCTCCTCCTTGGTGCCGAAATGCCGGTGTGCCAGCGCGTGATTGACCCCGGCGCGCTCAGCGATCCGCCGCACCGTGATGTCGTGCGGACCCGATTCCGTCAGCAGTTCCGTCGCCGCCGCGAGCACGGCGGCCATGACCTCGTCTCGTCCCTGTGGACGTCGCATTGACCCACTATAACCACCCGGTTACACTGCTGCTTCTGTAACCGGCGGGTTACAAGAGGAGGCGTCATGGCGGCGAGGGTGTTCCTACGCGCGGCAGCGATATGCGCGACGATCGTTATCGCGGCGACCAGCGTGCCCGCGGCGTCGGCGCAGGTCTGGCTACCGATCCCGCCAGGACCGGCCGACCACCTCGTGCCACGGTTCGAAGGGGCGCCCGCCGTCGCCAAGCCCGTGGCCTCCGCGCCGATTCCCGAGCATCCGTTCCTCGCGGACAACGGGATGAGCAGCATGCACAACGACGCCTACGCTTCCGACGCCTACTCCTGGGGTGGTCCGCTCGGTGAGGACCCGCGGGTCACCTCAGCGACCTACGGCATCGAGGAGTGCGCCACGATGGCCTTCGACAGCGCGGGCCGCATCGTCGCGCTGTGCGGCGGCCTCGAGGGTTCACGGCTGATGCTGCTCGACCCGGAGAGTCTGGCCGTGCTCGGCGCCCATCCGCTCCCGCCGCGCCAGTTGAACCTGGAGAAGTCTCCGCTGGAGGACATCTGCGCCGGGGCGTACTTCTACCTCGACCACCGCGACCGCGCGGTGATCGCGACGACGAACGCCCAGATCTGGGTCGTCGGCCAGAAAGCAGGTCCGCCCGGGTTCGCCCTCGAACGCACCTACGACCTCAGCGCGCACATCCCCGATGACGACTGTCTCGTCGCGCAGCTTCCCGACTGGAGCGGCCACATCTGGTTCGTCACACAAGAAGGCGGTGTCGGCACCGTCGACCCGGACTCCGGCGCGGTGCGGTCGATTCGACTGCCCGGTGAGCGGATCGTGAACTCCTTCGCGGTGGACGAGACGGGCGGCGTCTTCATCGTCAGCACGCACGCGCTGTACCGGTTCGACCGTGGGTCTGACGGCAAGCCGCACGTGACATGGCGTGAAGAGTACGACCGCGGGTCGACGCGGAAGCCAGGGCAGTTGTCACAAGGCTCGGGCACGACGCCAACGTTGGTGGGCGACGATCTAGTGGTCATCACCGACAACGCCGACCCGAGGATGCACGTGATCGCCTACCGGCGAACGGCACAGGAGCGGCCACGGCGGAAGGTGTGTGCCGAGCCAGTCTTCGAGCCAGGGGCGAGCGCCACCGAGAACAGCATTGTCGCGGCGGGCCGGTCGGTCATCGTGGAGAACAACTACGGCTACACCGGTCCGCTATCGACGATGTTGGGCAAGAGCACCGCACCGGGCATCGCGCGGGTGGCGTTCTCACCGTCCGGGTGCGAGACGCGGTGGACGTCAGATGAGATCGCCCCGACGAACGTTCCCAAAGCATCGCTGGCGAACGGGCTGCTCTACGTCTACACCAAACCAGACGGAGTGTGGTGGGACCCGTGGTACTTCACCGCTGTCGACGTCCACACCGGACGGACCGTCTGGAAGCGACTTACGGGTACCGGCGTGCAGTGGAACAACCACTATGCGTCGATCTATCTCGGCCCTGATGGCACCGCGTACCTCGCGACCATCGCCGGCGTCATCAGAATCGCCGACGGCGAGACGTCGTGATGGGAACCTACGTCGTCACCGGATCGGCGTCCGGGATCGGTGCCGCGACGGCGTCGCGACTGCGGGAGGACGGCCACTACGTCATCGGAGTCGACCGCACGCCCGCGGACGTGACGATTGATCTGTCCACAGTAGCCGGACGGAGTGCCGCCCTTGAGCGGATCGTCGCCCTGGCACCGAATGGGCTCGCTGGCGTGGTGCCGTGTGCGGGCATCGGCGGGTTCACCGACACCGACCCTACGGACGTCGTGTCTTTGAACTACTTCGGCGCGGTCGAACTGTGCGCCGCGCTGCGGCCGCTACTCGTAGCACCGGCGGCCGTGGTCTTGCTGAGCTCGAACTCGGTCACCTGCCAACCCGGCTGGGCTCGCGAGATCGCGGACCTGTGCCTCGCGGGCGACGAAGCGGAGGCCCGCACAAGCGCCGCCGCGCACGACGCCGTGCACGTGTACCCCGCGACGAAGGCGGCACTGGCCTGGTGGGCCCGCCGCGAAGGCGTCAAGCCGGAATGGATTGGCGCCGGAATCCGGATCAACGCCGTCGCACCAGGGATGGTCGACACCGCGATGACACAGCGGCTGCGCGACGACGCGCTACTCGGCCAGTTCGCGGACGCCTACCCGTCCGCGATCGGCCGCCCGGGGCACCCGGAAGAGGTGGCCGAGGTCATCGCGTTCCTGCTCTCCGAGCGCGCCAGGCTGGTCGTCGGCGCGACGTTGACCGTGGACGGCGGCACCGAGGCGATGCTGTTCCCGACTGGGACGTGAGCTCGCTTGGCGCGGGGCTCCTGGGGTTATTGCGCGCAAAACCGGGATGAATCGGGCACTAATCTGTCACAGTCCCAGGAAGCCCACAGCGTCCGCTAGCTCGGGGAAGCGCACTTCCCATAGCTCCCGCACCCGTTGCGGCAGAAAGAGCCGCCGCCACACCACAGGCAGCATCGGCCCGTTGAGGTAGCGGCGCAGGTCCTGGACGTCCATGGCTTCGCTGAGCACGACCTCGTACATGAGATTCAGCTCGCAGGGCTCATCCAGGTTGTAGGTACCCTGCTCGGACCAGTCCAGGCGCAACGGCAGTTCGACGAGGCCAACCGTCGGCCCCACCAGCTCGTCGAGGCTGTCCGCCACGAGGTAGGGCCGCTGCTCGCTGTAAAGCACCCGCTTCTCGGCCATGCACCCAATATGACCGATCGCTCGCCGCGCGCTAGCCAGAACCGCGGGAAGGCTCCGCCCGTAGCAGGTCCCGGCCCTTACCTCGGGCGGCCTTGCCGGTCGTGGTGCGGGGTAGCTCGTCGACGAACCGGATCACGCGCGGGTACTTGTACGGCGCCGTGACCGTCCGGACGTGCCGCTGCAACGCCGCCGCCAGGTCATCCGAAGCGTCCGCCTCTGACGCGTCGCCGTTGGCGACAACCAGCGCGGCCACGACCTCGCCCCGCTGCGCGTCCGGTATCCCAGCGACGAGGCAGTCGGCCACCGCGTCGTGACCGCGCAACGCCGTCTCCACCTCCACGGGGTCGATCCGGTACCCGGACGACAGGATGACGTCGTCGGCGCGCGACTTGAAGAACAGCCAGCCATCGTCGTCCTGCTCGAACAGGTCGCCCGTCGGCCACCATCGGCCGTCCACCAGGTCGGTGTCGGGCACGAGCGACAGCGTGGGCAACGTCGTCGCGTCCACCTGCAGCTCGCCGTCGCGCAGCCGCGTCGCGACGCCGGGCAGCGGACGTCCCGCCGAACCAGGCGGCGAGTCCACGCCGGGCGGGGTGCCCGCGATGTGGCCGGTCTCTGTCTGCCCGTAGCCGTCGGCTATGGTCAGCCCGGTCGCGGCGCGCCACCGGGCGATCGTCTCCTTGTCCAACGGTTCTCCCGCCGCGACCAACCGCCGTAGTGATGGCAGCGCGGGTGGATCCCCGGCCGACAGCAGCATCCGCCACTCGGTCGGTGACATGCACAGCACGGTGACGCCTTCGTCCCGAATCCTCGCCAACCGCTGCTCGACGTCGAACCGTGCCTCGTGCAGCACCGCGACCGCTCCCATCAGCCACGGCGCGAGGAACGCGTTGCGGGTGGACTTCGACCAGCCGGGCGCGGCGGTACTCCACACGACGTCCCCGGAGCGGGCACCCAGCCAGTGTTCGGCTTGCGACCGTTGCCCCCAGACGTAGCGCTGGCCGTGCCAAACCGGCTTGGGCGTACCCGTTGACCCCGACGTGAACAGCAGGAACGCAGGGTCGTCATCCGGCAGATCCGGAGCGGATGGGACGTCGTCACCGGGCTCGGCATCCCAGGTGTCCCATGCGGACAGCGGCAGCACGTTGTCGTCGAGCCCTGCCTCGGTGAGGACGTCGAGGTACTGGTCGTCGGCGACCACTAGCCTTGGCTCGGCGGTCCGCGCGCGGGTGCGCAGGTCATGGGCGCGCAGCATTGGACTGCACGGAGCCATCACCGCGCCAAGTCGGAGGCACGCGAGCATAGTCAGCACCCACTCGCCGCGCGATCCGCACAGGGTGTACACAACGTCCCCGCGCCGCACGCCAAGCGCGGCGAACCGGGCCGCCGTCGCGCGAGCGCCGTCAGCCAGCTCACCAAACGTCCACGCACGACGGCGCTTTGCCGCGTCGATGGTGACCAGCGCTGTCTGGCCCCGCGGCGCTTGCTCGACCAGATCCCACGTCACGTTCGCCATCAATCCACCTCGCCGTCCGACAGCGCCGCGATCGCCCTCGGCGGGCGGCGCGACCCAGGTCGCGAGGTTAACCGATGCTGACGGGACGGGCGGTCTGGTGGGATCAGCCGCACACCTTCCGCCGCACGTGATCCGGTTGATTGCCGGGGCAGTGTTCCGGTGGCTCAGCCTCCGATCGATCGGCCTCCGTCGTGGTCGGAGGCGTCGGGGCACGCCGAGTCGTCGTGGTGGGCCGCGCATGTCGAGTCGCGGTCGGGGACGCGGCGCTGGACGACGTGGCGTTCGGTCGCGCGGTCCGCGACGTTCGGGTCGTGGCGGACGTCTTGGCGGTCGTGCTGGTCGTGGTCGGAACGTCGCTGGAGACCGTCCGTTTCGACGTGAGCGGCCGGGCTGGTTCTCGCGTCGACACATCTGGCTGGGAACCACCAGTGAGCAACAAGACCGCGCCGGTGACCAACGCCGACATCGTCAGTCCACCGACCACTGGCCAGACAACCGCGAACGCGCCGATCGAGCCGTTCACCCGGTGCCGACCGGCCGACCGCGACCCTGACACTCTCACCGCACCCTCTTCTCGCGCCGGCTTCAACGGCACGACGGACCCCGAAACGAATGCTAGTTGTCCCTCCAGGAGCAACCACAAGACGGCCAAACGGCGTAAGCCTCAACAGAGCGGTCAACCGGACCTCACCCGGTCGCCGCGACGATCCACGGCGTCGGGTCGTCGACGACAGCTCGCAGCGACGTCGCCGCTCCCCCGGTCAGCGCGGCGTGGTCCGCGACGGGCGCGGCGGAGACGTCGACCGGCGCCCACGGCGCGCCAAGCACCCGCGTTCGCAGCTGCTCGGTGATCTGCGGCCGTAGCAGCGGCACGAGGCCGGTGTAGACGCCGCCGAGCAGCACGCGGTCGATGTCGAGCAGGTTCACCGCGTCCGCCATCGCCTGCCCCAGCGCGGCTCCCGCCGTGCCGACCACCGAGTGGGCATCCGCGGCGCTGAGCCGATCGACCAGAACGTCGTTCGCGACATCGATGTCCAGCCCGAGCCCGGTGACCAGGGCCTCCTTCCCCGCGTAGCGCTCAAGACATCCACTCGCCCCACACCGGCACGTCGGCCCGGCGGGGTCGATGGTGACGTGCCCCAACTCGCCACTCCAACCATGCCTGCCGCTGAACAGCTCACCGTCGATGACGATCGCGGCACCGATACCGACGTCGCCGGAGACGTACAGGAACGTGCGGGAGGTGCGCTCGACGACAGGGCACCCCCACAACTGCGCGAGCGCGGCGAGCTTCGCCTCGTTGCCGACCCTTACCGGAACACCGGCGGGCAGCCCGAGCAACGGCAACGGCTCGACGTCCGACCAGCCGAGGTTCGGCGCGACCCGTAGCACGCTGGAACGCGTGTCCACCAGGCCAGGCAGCGCGAGGTGCGCGCCGGCCACCCGCATGCCCCGCGACGTCACCCGCGCGATGAGGTCGCGGGCGAGGCGGCCAAGCCGCCCCAGCGTCGCCGATGCGGGGCTGCCACGCAGGTTCTCCATGAGGACGATCTCGTCGACGACCGCGCCGGTCAGGTCGACCACCCTGCCACCGAGGTAGTCGACGTTGACCTCAAGACCGAGCCCGACGACCGTGCGCGCGGCGGGCGCCAGCGGGACGGCGGGACGTCCTGGCCCCGACGACACCGCGGGCAACTCGGTGAGCAGTCCGGCCTCGACGAGTTGATCGACAAGGGTGGACACCGTCGCCCGCGTCATGCCGGTGCGCGCGGCGACGTCCGCCCTGGACAGCGGCTCGGGAGCGTCGACGACCGCGCGCGCCACGATCGCGAGGTTGCGCTCACGCAGCGATGCTTGGCGGGCGGGTCCGGTGGTGGTCACGTCTTGACCCTAACGCCATCGGCGAATAAGTTCAGTGGATATACAAACTTTCTGAGGAGGTCCTCGTGCCCGGTGAGCAAATCCCCTTCTCGTTCGGTCTCTGGACGGTCGGCTGGCAGGCGCAGGACCCGTTCGGCGCCGCGACCCGGCCGGTGCTCGACCCGTCCTACGCGGTGCACAAGCTCGCTGAGCTCGGCGCGTGGGGGTTCACCTTCCACGACGACGACGTCGTACCGTTCGACGCGGACGACGACACCCGCGAGCGCGCACTCGCGTCCGTACGCAAGGCCGCCGACGAGACCGGCCTGGTCATCGAGATGCTGACCACCAATCTGTTCGGCCATCCCGTTTTCAAGGACGGCGCGCTGACGTCGAACGATCGTTCGGTGCGACGATTCGCCCTACGAAAGGTGCTGCGCAACGTCGACCTCGCCGCCGAGCTCGGCGCGCGCACGTTCGTGATGTGGGGCGGTCGCGAGGGCACTGAGTACGACGGCGCGAAGGACCTCCACGCCGCGCATGAGCGCTACGCCGAGGGCATCGACACCGTGGCGGCGCACATCAAGCAGCGGGACTACGACCTGCGGATCGCACTGGAGCCGAAACCGAACGAGCCGCGCGGCGACCTGCTGCTGCCGACCATTGGACACGCCCTCGCGCTGATCGCGCGGTTGGACAACGGCGACATCGTCGGGCTCAACCCCGAGGTCGGCCACGAGCAGATGGCTGGCCTGAACTTCACGCACGGCATCGCGCAGGCGCTGTGGGCTGGCAAGCTGTTCCACCTCGACCTCAACGGGCAGCGCTCCATCAAGTACGACCAGGACCTCGTCTTCGGCCACGGCGACCTGTTGTCCGCGTTCTTCACCGTCGATCTGCTTGAGCATGGTTTCCCAGCTGGTGGCCCGCGCTACGAGGGCGCGCGGCACTTCGACTACAAGCCGTCGCGCACCGAGACCGAGCGCGGCGTCTGGGAATCCGCGCAGGCCAATATGGACACCTATCGCAAGCTGGCCGAGCGAACCGCGGCGTACCGGGCCGATCCGCGCGTGCGGGACGCGATGCTGCGGGCGGGCCTATTCGAGTTGGCCGAGCCGACCCTCAGTGCGGGCGAATCCATCGGCGACTTGCTGGCCGATCGGTCGGCGTACGAGGACTTCGACGCTTATGCCGCCGCCGAACGTGACTACGGCTTCGTGCGGCTGAACCAGCTCGCCGTCGAGCACCTACTCGGAGGGTCATGACACTGGTCGCCGGCGTGGATTCGTCCACGCAGTCCTGCACCATCGTCGTCCGCGACGCCCACACCGGGCGGCTCGTCCGCTCCGGCGGCGCGCCGCATCCGGATGGCACCGAGGTCGACCCAGCCGCATGGTGGGACGCCTTCCGCGCCGCCGCTGAAACCGCCGGTGGGCTGACCGACGTCGCGGCGATCGCCGTGGGCGGGCAGCAGCACGGGATGGTGGCACTCGACGTCGACGGCGCGGTGGTGCGGCCCGCGTTGCTGTGGAACGACACCCGGTCGGCGGATGCCGCCACCGACCTGATCCGCGACCTCGGCAGCCAACGGGCGTGGGCGGAAGCGGTGGGGTCGGTGCCGGTCGCGTCGTTCACCGCGAGCAAGCTGCGCTGGCTGCGCGACCACGAGCCGGACAACGCCGCGCGGGTGGCCGCAGTCGCGTTGCCGCACGACTGGTTGTCGTGGCGTATCGCCGGGCACGGGCCCGGTGACGGCTCGGGACGCGGGCGGCACGCCGCCGGGCGCGCGTCTGACGGCGGGTCCGCCCTGGACGCCCTGGTGACCGACCGTTCCGAGGCGTCCGGCACCGGCTACTGGTCCCCGCGGGACGGCGATTACCGGCGCGACCTACTCGACCTCGCCGTAGGCCGCGAGGTACAGGTGCCCCGCGTGCTAGAACCCGCCGAGTCGGTGGTCGCGCGGGGCTCCGAGGTGGTGGCCGACGGCACCGTCGTCGGTGCGGGCGCTGGGGACAACGCGGCCGCCGCGCTCGCACTGGATATGCGACCCGGCGACGTGACGGTGTCGATCGGCACGTCCGGTGTGGTGTCCGCCGTCAACGCGGCGGCGACCGCCGATCCGTCCGGCAAGGTCGCCGGGTTCGCGGACGCGACCGGCGCATACCTACCGCTGGCATGCACCCTGAACGCCAGCCGCGTGCTGGACGCCGCGTGCGAGTTGCTCGGCATCGACCACGACCGGCTAGCTGAGCTGGCATTGGCCGCGCCGCCCGGCGCCGATGGACTCACGTTAGTCCCGTACCTCGAAGGCGAGCGGACACCGAATCGCCCGGACGCTACCGGCACGCTGCACGGACTGCGACTCGCCACGACCACGCCGGAACACCTGGCCCGGGCCGCCGTCGAGGGCATGCTATGTGGGCTGGCCGACGCGCTCGACGCGCTGCGCGCCCACGACGTCCCGGTCAACCGGCTGCGGTTAATCGGTGGTGGCGCCCGGTCCGAGGCGGTACGGCGGATCGCACCACAGGTGTTCGGCCTGCCGGTCGAAGTGCCGGAACCTGGGGAATACGTCGCCGATGGCGCGGCGCGGCAGGCCGCGTGGGCGCTGTCCGGTTCCGCGACGCCGCCAGCGTGGGACGCCGCTGAGCCGCCAGTCGTCTACGACGGCCCCGCCGAGCCGCACATCCGTCAGCGCTACGCCGAGGTGCGCGACCTCGCGCCGTGAGGCAACCTAATCTTCCAACGGATGTACCCAGCGCACTCGTTTAAAACGGGCGAACCCTCGGTCCGCGCTGAGCCACGTGGCGTTGTTGTCAAGCGCGTAGGCCGCGAGGTAAGCGTCGGGAACGTCGTTGCCACGCGCGTCGATGTCGTCAGCAAGTTGCCGGAACAGGTCCCAGTGACGGGGACTTGGTGACAACTTCATTGCCGCCGGTGAAGCCAACAAGGCATCGACCGCCTGCCATGCTTCGTCGGTAGGCATCGGCTTCGCGAAGACCCGGCGGTTCGTGATCAGCCGGACGAAGCCGCTCAGAACAAGGTCGGGCAACCCCAGTGGCTCGTCATCATTGGCGAGCCGCTCGAGCAACGGCCGGTAATCGGCATGCTCCGCCAGGTCCGCGCGATGCGCGTAGACGAGGACGTTGACATCAACGCAGCGCATCGAGCGGTTCGCCTTCGTCCATCGCCTCGGCGATTGCGGCGTTCGAGGATAGGTCGACACCAGGCTGCAGCCCACCTTCACCGAACGGCCGGACGACGTAGCGACCAGCCTTCCGCTGCTCAGGAGCGTGCAGCCCTCGCCGAACCGCGTCCTCAAGAACGGAAGCCACGGTGCGCCCGGAGCGTGCCGCCTTCTCCTTCAGTTCGCGGTAGAGCTCGTCGTCAAGCCGAATCGTGGTGCGCATGGTGTCATCTTAGCATTAGACTTAAGCATCAAGATGCTTCCGGCACGAGATCCCACCCTTCCAGCGCCGCCCGTACCTGCTCGGCGGCGTCGATATTCAGTGGCCCCGACGTCCACAGCGCGTACGGCAGGTTCAGGAACCGCTCCTCGCGCACCGCTTCGAGGTCCTTCGTCGCCGCGTGTTCCTTCAGAATCCGCACCTTGTCCTCGAACGTCTGTGGCGGGTAGTCAACGAACAGGATCGCGTCCGGCTCCGCCGAGGCGAGCCGTTCCCACGACACCTCGGTCCACGTGTCCTTGAGGTCGTCCAGCGCGTTTCGGCCACCACCCGCGGTGATGATCGCCTGCGGCGCGCCGAGGTTGCCGCTGGAGAAGATCGTCTTGTCGCCGCTGTCGAACAGGAAGATCGTCGGCGGCTCCTCGGCCTGCGGCGCGGCTTCCAGCGCGTTCAGGCGCTCGTCGATGTCCGCGACGACCTCGTCGGCCCGGTCCTCACGACCAGTGATCGCGCCGAGATTCCGCAGGTCCGTGCGTAGCGCCGTCCACGGATCGACGATGCCGCGCGCCGACCCGGCCCCCTGGCGGCAGCTCTCGGTCAATACATAGGCGTCGATCCCGTGCTGGCCGAGCGACGCTGGGGTGAGCTTTTTCGTCTCGTCGTAGCCGTAGTTCCAGCCCGCGACGACGACGTCCGGTCGCTGCGCCAGCACGGTCTCCCTACTCGGGTACGTCTTCGCGACGTCGTTGAGTTCGTCGACCGAGTCGCCGTAGTGCTCGCGCAGCACCGGACGGTCACGCTGCACGCTGCTCACGGCCGCCACCTGCTCCTGCGCACCGAGCGCGAGCACCATCGAGATCATGTTGCCGTCGTTGACGAACAGCCGCTCGGCGGGCGACGGGAACGACACCTCCTGGCCGCAGTTCGTCACGGTCACGTCGCCGCCCGACGCCGTGTCCGACTCGGCGGTGGAGCAGGCGGACAGCACCGCCGCGGCGGCCAGTGCTGGGGCGAGGATGCGAGCAGGTCTCACGGGTGAGGCTCCGTTTCGTCGGCGGAAAACAACAGATGGGTGCGCCCGGTCCGGGGATGGGTAACCGGGGTGGCGAGCACGCCGAACGCGTCGTGGATGACGGTCGGGGTCAGCGCGTCCGCCGGGGTACCGATGGTCAGCAGGGTGCCGTCGTGCAGCACCGCGATGCGGTCGCAGAACGTGGCCGCGAGGTCGAGGTCGTGCATGGCCACGACGACGGTCTTGCCCAGTCCGCGCACCGTGCGGAGCAGGCCAAGCTGGTGGCGCAGGTCGAGGTGATTGGTGGGCTCATCCAACAGCATCAACGGCGTCTGCTGCGCCAGTCCCCGCGCGAGCAAGGCACGACGTCGTTCGCCGCCGGAGAGCTGCTCGACAGGATGGTCGACGGCGTAAGCGAGGCCGACCTGGTCGAGCGCGGCCAACACGGCGGCGCGTTCGGCCGCGTCGCCCCCTGCCCACGGCGGGCGGTGCGGCGTGCGGCCCAGCGCGACCATCTCGCCAACGACGAGGTCCGCAGGCAGCGCTTCCTCCTGCCCGACCAGCGTGATCGCCCGCGCGCGACGCCTGGCGGACAACTGGCCAAGCGGGACGTCGTCCAGCAACACATCGCCCGCGACGGGCTTGCGGACCCCGCCGAGCGCGCGCAGCAACGTCGACTTGCCCGAGCCGTTCGGGCCGACCAGCGCCAGCAGCTCGCCGCGTCGCACCGCGAAGTCGACGTCGCGCAGCACGACACGCTTGCCCGCAGCGCAGGCGAGGCCCGACACGGTGAGGTGGTCGTCGGTGGCCTGGATCGGCTGGGTCTCTGCTGGCGCGGTCATTGGTCGGCTCCGAATCGGTAGTGCCTGCGGCCCATCAGCACCAGAAACACCGGCGCGCCGATCAGCCCGGTGACGACGCTGAGCGGGATCTCAGTGGGACGCACCGCGACGCGTGCGGCGATGTCCACCCAAATCAGGAACACCGCACCCGACAGCGCGGCCACCGGCAGCACGGCTCGATGTCGGACGCCGACCAGCATCCGGCTGATGTGCGGGAGGACGAGGCCGACGAACCCGATGCTGCCCGCGACGGCGACCAGCACGCCGACCAGCGTGGCGAGCAGCACGAACAGGCCGCCACGTAGCGCGCGGACCGGTACGCCCAGCGCGGCGGCGGTGTCCGGGCTCGTGGCGAGCGCGTCCAGCCAGCCGCTGCCCGCGACGAGCACCGCGCCGATGACGACGACCGCGCCCGCGACCAGCGGCAGCTGGTTCCACGCCGCACCGGAGAGGCTGCCGAGCAGCCAGAACAACACCGACTGCGCGGCCTGCGGGTTGTCGCTGCGGAACACGAGAAAGCTGGCGATCGCGGAGAACGCGGCGGAGAGCACCGTGCCGATCAACACCAGCCGTAGCGGGGTGAGCCCACCCTGAGCCATGGCGACGCCGAACACCAGCAGCGCGGCACCCAGTGCGCCGAGCAGCGCGCCGACGGACAGCGCCCACAACCCGGCCGCCGCCAGCACGCCGAACGTGATCACGGCCGTCGCACCGACGCTGGCTCCCGCAGACACGCCGAGCAGGTACGGGTCCGCGAGTGGGTTGCGCACGAGTGTCTGGATGCCGACTCCGGCGACCGCGAGACCAGCGCCGACGACGATCGCCAGCAGTGTTCGGGGCACCCGGATGTCCCACACGATGATGTCGTACGTCGCGTCGCCGGTGCCGTCGGTCAGCCGATTGGCCAGCGCGTCGATGACGACGGACCACGCCAGCGGCTCCGCGCCGAACCCGACCGACGCGATCGCGCTCGCGGCGAGCAGCACCAGCAGGACGGGGACGACGACCGGCGCTGGCAGCCGTCGCGCGGACTTGCGCCGCGGGACGTCCTCAAACGTGTGCACGGCCTGCCCCGTCCAGCGGCGGCAGGACAGGCGGGCGACAGGGCGGCTCGGCGGTGGTGCCTCGGTGACGGTTCATGCGTTACGACCTTTGCGCTCGGGAGCTTGTACGCGAAGCTCGGATCGGCTCGGCGAGCCAGCAGGTCTTCGGACTCGGGTTCACCCGGACGAGGCACCTTCCCAGACCCGCTGATCCAGTGGCGTGTCGCCTCGCCCGTCGCCCTCACCGCTGCGCGTCAGTTCCGGAGTCGCACCGGATTCCCCTGCATCCGCTATCGGATGCGACTGGCTCGACGTCGGATCGTAGCGGGTATCGCCTCGCCGGGCGGGCCGGGTGTGGCGTGACCGACACCCGTGTGCGTCGTTGGCTCGGGCGTCACCATCCCGCGCGTCACGGCCGCCGAGTCAGCGTCCCGGACGACGTCGCGGGCGGAGCCGGACCTTCGGCAGCGGCGGCGCGGGCAGCCGCATCGGCTCGCCGACGTAGCCCTCTACCTGCCCGAACCGCTCCGACTCCTGCTGCCACGCCGCCCGAAACCGCACGATCTCGTCGTGGCTCCGGCCGACGAAGTTCCACCACATGACGATGTCTTCCTCGAACGGTTCCCCGCCGAGCAGCACCACCCGCGCCTGCTCCGGTGAGGGGTTGGCAAGTCGCAGACAGGCGGCGCCGACGCCCACGTAACCCAGCTGGGCTGGCGCGATGGAGGTCTCGCTGACGCGGACCGGCCCCCGGTCCACCAGCACGCCGTGCTCGAAGCTCGGATCGACGTCCAGCTCGACGACGGATTCCGGCGCGAGCGTGATCTCCGCGCCGAGCAGTGGCGTGAACGTCGACACCGGCGAGGAGGTCCCCGCCATGGAGCCGAGGAAGACACGGACGTCCGCGCCATCATGATGGACGACGTCGGGCACGTGGTGCTGGAAGTCGCGGTCCGCGTCCCGGTGCGCGTCCGGCAGCGCCACCCAGAGCTGCACCCCGTGCAGTACCGACGTCGCCGCCGTCGACACCTCGGAGTGGCAGATGCCATAGCCGCCGGTCATCAAGTTCAGCTCACCCGGCTCGACCAGCGCCCGCGCACCTGAGCTGTCCCTGTGCTCGATCTCGCCGGAGAACAGCCAGCTCACCGTCTGCAATCCGGTATGCGGATGGGGTGGCACCACCATGCCGCCGACGTTACGCACGTCCTCGGGCCCATAGTGATCGACGAAACACCACGCACCGATGAGCGACCTGGCGCGCTGGGGCAACGTGCGGCGTACCCGCATCGCACGGGGACCGCCGAGCGGCACCTCCCGCGATGTGACGATCTCGACCGCCGGGTGCTGTGGCTCGACCCGCTCCGCCCGCGCCCTGCAGCGGGTCTCGATCGGATCGGTCTCGATGTTGCTCATCTCGGCGCCCGGCCCCCTGCCGCGTTATCGGCTTCCATCGCGCCCCCATCATGACCGATTCGCACCGATCCGCCACTCAAGGTGCGGCCTGGCGCCGTCCCTAGCGCCCTGGCGGACTCAACGCGAGTCGCCTCAGCTTTCGGCGCGCAGCACCGAGCGGAGACTGTCCAACACGCCGACGTCCTCGATCGTCGACGGCACCGGCTCGTCCCTGCCGTCGGCGATACCGCGCATCGTCTTGCGCAGGATCTTGCCGGAGCGGGTCTTGGGTAGCGCATCGACGATCGAGACGTCCCTGAACGCCGCCACCGGCCCGATGTCGCGGCGCACCGCGGCGACCAGCTCGTCGCGCAACGTGCTCTCCTCGACGTCCACACCGGACTTGAGCACCACGAACCCGCGCGGCACCTGGCCCTTGAGCGCGTCGTGCACGCCGATCACCGCGCACTCCGCGACGGCCGGGTGGCTGGCGAGCGCGGCCTCGATGGACCCGGTGGATAGCCGGTGACCAGCGACGTTGATGACGTCGTCCGTCCGGCCCATGACGAACAGGTAGCCGTCTTCGTCGAGGTAGCCGGAGTCGCCGGTGAGGTAGTAGCCCTCGTAGCGGGACAGGTACGACTCGACGTAGCGGTCGTCGTCGCCCCACAACGTGGGCAGCGTGCCCGGCGGCAACGGGAGCTTGATCGCGATGGCACCCTCCTGCCCCGCTGGCAACTGGTTGCCCCGCTGGTCGAGGATCTGGACGTCGTAGCCGGGCATCGGCACGGTCGCCGATCCTGGCTTGACCGGCAACGTCTCCAGTCCGCGCGGGTTCGCCGCGATCGGCCAGCCGGTCTCGGTCTGCCACCAGTGGTCGATCACCGGGACGCCGAGGACGTCGTGCGCCCAGTGGTACGTCTCCGGGTCGAGCCGTTCGCCAGCGAGAAACAGCGTCTGGAACGCCGGCAGGTCGTACTTGGCGACCTCGGTCGCCTTCGGATCCACCTTCTTGATGGCACGCAACGCGGTCGGCGCGGTGAACAACGCCTTCGCGCGGTGTTCGGAGAGCACCCGCCAGAACGCGCCCGCGTCCGGCGTGCCGACCGGTTTGCCCTCGTAGAGCACGGTGGTCGCGCCGATCAGCAGCGGCCCGTAGACGATGTAGGAGTGCCCGACGACCCAGCCGACGTCGGACGCCGTCCACCAGACCTCGCCGGGCGCGACGTCGTAGATGTTGCGCATCGACCAGGCCAGCGCGACCGCGTGCCCACCGGTGTCGCGCACGACACCTTTCGGCTTCCCGGTGGTGCCTGAGGTGTAGAGGATGTAGAGCGGGTCGGTCGCCGCGACCGGCACCGGGTCGACGGGGCTCGCGCTCGCGACGAGGTCGTGCCAGTCGACGTCGCGCTCGGTCATCTCGGCGGTCGCGGTCTGCCGCTGCAACATGACGACGTGGTCGGGCTGGTGCGTGGTGGTGGCGAGGGCGTCTTCGATGATCGGCTTGTACTCCACCACCCTGGTCGGCTCGATGCCGCAGGACGCCGCGACGATCACCTTCGGCTGGGCATCATCCACCCGTGCCGCGAGCTCCTTGGGAGCGAACCCGCCGAACACGACGGAGTGGATCGCACCGATGCGCGCGCAGGCGAGCATCGCGACGATGGCCTCCGGCACCATCGGCATGTAGATGATGACCCGGTCGCCCTTGGTCACTCCGAGCGAGCTGAGCGCGCCCGCGAAGATGGCGACGTACTCCCGCAGTTCGGTGTAGGTGTAGGACGCCTTGGTGTCGGTGACCGGCGAGTCATAGATCAACGCCGTTTGCTCGCCCCGGCCGGACTCGACGTGCCGGTCGAGCGCATTGTAGGCGGTGTTCAACTCGCCATCGGGGAACCAGCGGTACAGCGGCGCGCGGGAGTCGTCCAGCGCCTTGGTCGGCGCGCGGGTCCAGTCGATATCCTCGGCCGCCGCCAGCCAGAACCCCTCCGGGTCGGCCAAGCTCCGGTCGTAGATCTCCGCGTACGCACCCATCGACGTCTCCTCTCGACTACCGATCCGGTGGTTCAGGAGTACACCGATACGTGCCCGGCTGGCTACCCTCCACGCGGAGAGGCACACGGTAGCCGGCGTTACACCCAAGCCGCACTCGCATGTAAAATGCATGCATGGTGAACGTACAGATCAGGGACGTGCCGGAGCAGGTGCGCGACGTCTTGGCCGACGTCGCGCGGTCGCGCGGACAGTCGACCCAGGCTTACCTGCGCAACCTGCTCGAAGAGGAGGCGCGGCGGGCGGGCAACACCGCATTGCTGGACGATGTACGGGCCGTCGGCGGCGGCTATGCGGCCCAGCCAGGCGAAACCGCGCGTGAGATCGAGGAGATCCGAGGCGACCGAGATCGGCGGAACACCGCGTGATCGTCGTTGACGCCTCGCTCATGGTCGCCGCGCTCACCGACGACGGTGAGCAAGGCAAGCACGCATACGCGGCGTTGACCTCGGACTCGCATTGGGCGGCACCCGCGCACCTCCCCGTGGAGGTGACGTCGGCGGTTCGGGGTCGCTGGCTAGCTCGCAAGGTCAGCGACGAACGCGCAAGCCACGTCGCGGTCACCCTGCCCCGGCTCAGCGTGGAGTTCACGCCATGGGGTGACATCGCCGAGCGCATCTGGGAACTGCGGCACAACTACACGCCGTACGACGCCGCCTACATCGCTCTGGCCGAACTTCGGGGCTGCGTGTTGGTCACCCTCGACCGCAAGCTCGCCAACACGGGCTCCCACCATGCCACCGTGCACGTCGTCGACGCTGAGTGTTGATCACGTCTACTCGCGTTGTGGTGCGAGAACGTCCGCTTCGCACGGTTTTCCGAGCAACAGCGCGAGTAGACGTGATCAACTATGTCCGCAGTCGCTGCGCCACCCGCCGGACGACGCCGGACCGCTTCCGGCGGGGCAGACGTCCTGAGGTCGCGTCGTCCAACAGCGTGCCCACGGTCTCCTTCGCGCACGCCCGGTTCGCGCCGATGCCGCCGGACGGTCCGCGCTTGATCCAGCCGACGACGTAGTCGCCCCGCCGCCCCTCGACGCGACCCGCCGTGTGCGGAATCGTCCCGGTACGTTCCTCGAATGGCAGCCCCGCGACGGGCGTGCCGCGATACCCGACCGCGCGGATCACCAGACCCGCCGCGACCTCGACGTCGCCGGCGTTACTGGCATCGCCAGCGTTCCCATGACCGCCCGCCGAACCGGTGACGCGGAGCCCACGCACCTGCTGGTCCCCCGCGAACTCGCGCGGCGCGGAGTGGAACCGGAGCACGATGCGACGCTGTCCGTGCGGCGGCGGCGCGGACCAGTCCACGACCTCTCGCCGGACGCCTCGCAGCAACGCAGCCTTCGAGCCGTCGGGAGCCGCGTCGATGACCTCCCCGACACGGGGATCGTGGTCGTCCACTACCAGGTCGACGTCGTGCTGCTGGGCCAGCGCGAGCAACTCAGGCCGCGTATAGGCGGCGTCCTCCGGCCCCCTGCGCCCGAGGACGACGACCTCCCGCACCTTGCTCGACCGCAGCGATGCCAGCGCGGCGGGGGAGATCGTGGTGTCCGCCAACGTTTCCGGATCCATCGTCAGGATTCGCGCGACGTCGAGTGCCACGTTGCCGTTGCCGACGACGACCACCCGCTCGGCGGAGAGGTCCACAGCGTCGGCGGACATGTCGGGGTGATCGTTGTACCAGGCGACGACGTCTGTCGCGGCGAGGCTGCCAGGCAGTTCCTCGCCAGCGATACCCAGCCGGCGTGCCGACGACGCGCCCACCGCGTAGATCACGGCGTCATGCCGCGACGCCAACTCATCCGCGGTGACGTCAGAGCCAACATCGACACCCAGCCGCAGCCGCAGCCGGGGATGCTTGTGGAAGCGCGCGAACGTCTCCCCGATCTTCTTGGTCGCCTGATGATCCGGCGCGACGCCGTGGCGTACCAGGCCGCCCGCCACCGGCAGCCGGTCGATCAAGGTGACCCGCGAGTTGGTATGCAGCAGCAGATCCTCGACGGCGTACATGCCAGCTGGCCCCGTGCCCACCACCGCGACGTCGAGTGGCGCGAAGTCGGCGGGCAGGACGCGGTCGAACACCGGCTCGTCCCAGGCGTGGAAGTTCGGGCTCGGGTCCGCGCCCTGAACACCCCGATCCGCATAGTAGGAAGCGTTGATGTCCGCATACGGCTTGAGCTGCTCGGTCAGGCTCTCCACGGGGAAGATCGCATCGACCGGGCAGGCGTCCGCGCACGCGCCGCAGTCGATACAGGCCTGCGGATCGATGTAGAGCATGTCGGTGCTGCCGAAGTCCGGCTCGCCCGGCGCGGGGTGGATGCAGTTGACCGGGCACACCGACACGCACGATGCGTCGTTGCAGCAGGTCTGCGTGATCGCGAAGGCCATGGCGTCAGGCCAGGTTGGCGCGTCGGTAGAACCACATCGACGCCTTGGTGAGCAGGCCTGCTGAGTTGAGGAACTCCATCAACCCAGCACAGCTCGACCGCAGCAACGACTTGTGGTGCTCGTTCGCCTTGGCCTCCCGCCGCGCGCGGTCGACGTCCAGGCCGGCGTGCTCGTACACCTTCGGGTTCACCATGCTGGTGACGATGAAGTACGACGCGATGGCGACGACCAGTGCGTCGACCTGCCGCCGAAGCCAGCCCGAGCCCTCGAGCCGCTTGCGCGTCTCCTCGCGGGCGAACTTCATGTGCCGCGACTCTTCGACGACGTGGATGTTGTTGATGGTGCGCACGAACGGCGCGACTCGCTCGTCCCGCATCCAGTCGCGCTGCATGACGTCGAGGACTTCCTCCGCGACGAGGATCGCGGCGTAGGCGGACTCGCCGAACGCGATGGTCTTGAACAGCCTGCCAAGCTCCACCACGACACGCTTCGGGCGGTATGCGGGCGCGCCTAGCTTGGCCGCGCCACGCGCGAACATGATCGAGTGACGGCACTCATCAGCGATCTCGGTGAGCGCCCATTGGAAGTTCGGGTCCGTGGGGTCCTTGGCGTAGAAGTCCCGCAGCACCATCTGCTGCAAGATCATCTCGAACCAGATGCCAGTGCTGGCGACGGAGGCGGCTTCCTGACGCGTCAGCTCGCGCTGCTGCTCCGGCGTCATCTCATCCCAGTAGGACGTGCCGTACAGCGTGCTCCACTCCGGGCTGGCGCCGTGGTGATCTGTGTCGAGCGGGGTATCCCAGTCGACCTCCTCGACCGGGTCGTACGACAACGTCTCGGACGAGTGCAGCAGCCTGCGCGCGACGTCGTCGTGCTGTTCGGCCCGCGCCGGAGTGCTGGTGGGCATCGTCGCCTCCATAGCTGTTACTCGAAGTAACGTGACACCTGGTAACACTAACCGTTCACGTCTCGCGAAGGGAAAGCGAATGTGACCCACGGCACATCAGCATCGCGGTCCGCGCGACACCCTGCCCGCCAAAAAGCACTAGTACTCGTTTCAACTAGCGCGAACGATCGTGGCGTGACTACCTGACTCTGGGGTTGTCAGCGATTGGAACATGTTCTAGTTTTGACACTCGTAGGACGTCCGCCGGTCGGCACGGAGGTAGAAATGGCGCATTCACTGGCGGACAAGGTAATCGCGGTGACCGGCGGGGCCCGTGGCATCGGAGCGGCGACAGCGGCCGCCCTGACCCGCGCGGGCGCGACGGTCGCGATCGGTGATCTCGAGCCCGAGGCGGCGAACGCTGGCCACCACGCGCTCGCGCTGCGGGTCGACGTAACCGATCGCGATGGGCTGACCGCGTTCCTCGACACCGTCGAGCAGCAACTCGGCCCGATCGACGTCCTGATCAACAACGCCGGGATCATGCCGCTCGCACGCATTGAGGACGAGGCGGACACGACGACGGAGCGCATCCTGGCCATCAACCTGCACGCGGTGATCCACGGCAGTAGGGAGGCGATCGTGCGCATGCGACCTAGGGGCGGCGGCCACATCGTCAACGTCGCATCGGCCGCCGCGAAGATCCCGTTCCCCGGCGGCGCGACGTACGCGGCGACGAAGTCCGGGGTGTTTGGGTTCTCCGAGGCGATCAGGGCCGAGCTGCACGGCTCCGGCATCGATGTCTCCTGCGTGCTGCCAGGGTTCGTCCAGACCGAACTGGCGGCGGGCCTGACCGGAGTGCCGGGCTTCGCGCCGATCACGGCGGACGATGTCGCGGAAACCATCATCAACACGCTGCGACGACCTCGATTCGAGGTGTACGTCCCCCGGCGTATCGGACCCGCCCTGCGGTTCGGCGCCCTCACCGGCCGCCGCTTCTCGGAATGGCTACAACGGGTGCTCCGCGCCGAGACCCCGATGCTCGCCGCGGTTGGCTCCCCCGAACGAAAGGCCTACGAGCAACGCGTCACGACGCGGCGGAAAGGAACCCGATGACGGCGGACAGTCTCAGCGCCCCCTACACGGTCGAGTTCCCCTTCGAGCGCACGGTCGGCCCGAAGATCGGGACCTTCCTGGGTGGTCTGCGCGACGGCCAGCTCTACGGCGTGCGGACCGCGCGCGGCGTGCTGTGCCCACCGCTGGAGTTCGAGCCGGAGACCGGTGCGGAAACCGGTGAGCTGGTGCCGGTCGCCGACACCGGCACCGTGACGTCATGGACATGGGTACCGTCCCGGTCTGGCGACCCGGTGCCGCACGACTTCGCCTGGGCGCTGATCGCGATCGATGGCACCATCGGCGCGCTGTTCCACGCCGTCGACGTCGGCGGCGACAGTGATCGCGTGGCGACTGGATTGCGTGTCCGAGCACGGTGGCGCGCCGAACGCGTCGGTCAGCTCAGCGACATCGAGTGTTTCGAGGTGGCGCCATGACCGAGGTGCTGCCGGAACCCGTCACGACCATGCCCAGTCCATTTCGGATGGACTACACCTATGTCGCGGGATCAGGCCGATCCGTATTCCTACGTGGACTCGCCGAGCGCAAGCTGATGGCACGCCGGTGCGCCGGGTGCGAGCAGGTGTACCTGCCACCCCCGGAGTTTTGCTCGCGCTGCCTACGTGAGTTGGAGCCACCGTTCGAACTCGACGGTCGCGGTGTCGTATCGACGTTCTGCGTCGTCAGCTTCCCGTTCCCCGGACAACGGATCGACCCGCCGTACGTGGTGGCCCACATCCAGCCGCACGGTGCCGGAACCCGATTGATGCACCTGGTGCGCGAGGTCGAGCCCGCGGACGTCCACATCGGAATGGAAGTCGAGCCGGTGTGGGTCGCGGACGACGAGCTGGACACCTCCCTGCTCAGCATCCGCCACTTCCGTCCGGTTCCCCAGGGAGGCACCGATGCGTGACGTCGCTGTCGTAGCGTTCGCCCAGTCACCGTGTCAAGTCGCGAACCGCCGTGACGACATGGCCGACATCCTGCTACCCGTCATCCGGGAAGCCGTCGAGACCGCGGGCATTGACAGGGACGACGTCGACTTCGTCGTCTCCGGCAGCCATGACTTCTACGAGGGCCGCACGTTCTCGTACATCGACTCGCTGGACGCTGTGGGAGCATGGCCGCCGATCTCGGAGTCGCATGTGGAGTCCGACGCGGCGTGGGCGCTGGCCGAGGCGTGGTCATGGTTGCAGCTCGGCGAGGGCGACATCGCACTGGTGTACGGCATCGGCAGGGGTTCGCTGCCCACCGACCTCGACCAGGTGGTACCCGCGCAGCTCGATCCGTACTTTCTCGCGCCGCTCGCGCCGCATCGAGACGCGATCGCCGGATTGCAGGCACACGCCGCGATCGAGGCCGGGCTCACCAGCGAACAGGGCATGGCCGAGGTGGTGGCCCGCTGTCTCAACGCCGCGACGGACAACCCGCTGGCGCAGCGGTCGGGGCACGTCGACGTCGCACGGCTGCTCGATGCCCCATACGTCAGCTCGCCGCTGCGGGAACACGACGTCGCGCCGGTTGGCGATGCCGCCGCCGTCGTGGTGCTCGCCGCCGATGACGCGGCGCGGCGGTTGGCAGAACGACCGGCGTGGGTGCGCGGCGTCGACCACCGGATGGACACCCACTACCCCGGCGTCCGGGACCTGACCGAGTCACCATCCACCCAGCGGGCAGCAGGCAGGGCTGCCGAGCAAGCGGGCTTTTCGATGTCCGATGTGGACATCGCGGAGCTGCACACCGAGTACAGCCACCAAGAAGCCGTGCTGACGAACGCGCTGGGGCTCAACGGCGCTGTGGTGAACCCGTCCGGCGGACCACTCGCCGGACGTCCAGTCACCGCGACCGGGCTGATCCGCATGGGGGAAGCGGCGCGACGGATCCGCGATGGCAAGGCCGACCGGGCGCTCGCGCACGCCACCAGCGGCCAGGCACTGCAACAGAACCTCATCTGCCTGCTGGAGGGAGACGGATGAGCCGCGGGATCGCCGTCACCGGCGTCGGCCAGAGCAAGCAGGCCAAGCGCCGGGAGGTCAGCATCGGCGCGATGGTGCGCGAGGCCGTCACCGAAGCGATGGCCGACGCCGAACTGACCTTCGCCGACATCGACGCGGTGGTACTGAGTAAGACGCCGGATCTGTTCGACGGCGTGATGAACCCGGAGCTGTACCTGGCCGACGCGATGGGCGCCGTCGGGCTGCCGGTGACCCGTGTGTTCACCGGCGGCAGCGTTGGCGGCCACGCCGCGATCTTCGGCGCCCACCTGGTGCAGGCGGGCCTGGCCGAGCGGGTGCTGGTGGTGGCCTACTCCAAGGAGTCCGAGGGCAACTTCACCTGGGCCCTCTCACGCGGGCTGCCGTTCAGCGCGCCGCTTGGGGCGGGTGCCGGCGGCCACTTCGCGCCGGTGATCCGGGAATACATCCGCCGGTCCGGCGCACCAGAGCACATCGGCTGGCAGGTCGCGGTGAACCACAGGCTCAACGCCGTCCGCAACCCGTACGCCCACGTGCACCGCCCCGACATCACCGTCGAGGAGGTGCGGGACTCGCGCATGCTGTGGGACCCGATCCGATACCTGGAGTCGTGCCCGTCCTCGGACGGCTCGTGCGCGATCGTGGTCACCGGAGAGGAACACGCCGGACACACGCCCAGGCCGCCCGCGTGGATCCACGGCATGGCCTGGCGCACCGAGACCGGCCACTTCGCCGGCAGGGACGAAGTCAACCCGAAGGCGGGCCAGGAGTGCGCCGCCGACGCCTACCGCCAAGCGGGCATCGACGATCCCCCCGCACAGGTCGACGTCGCCGAGCTGTACATCCCATACAGCTGGTACGAGCCGATCTGGCTGGAGAACATCGGGCTGGCAGCGGAAGGCGGCGGCTGGAAGCTGGTCGAGGACGGCCGCACCACATTCGACGGCGACCTACCGGTGAACCCGTCCGGCGGCGTGCTGTCCGGCAACCCCACCGGTGCGACGGGGTTACTGCGCTTCGCCGAGGCCGCGCTGCAGGTGCGGGGTCTGGCAGGCGAGCACCAAGTCGACGCTCGCCGCGCGATCGGACACGCCATGGGCGGGGCCTCACAGTTCCACGCGCTGTGGGTGGTCGGCAGCGACAAGCCGGGGGTGAACACATGAACGCATACGTGGCCGGTGTCGGTTTGACGCGGTTCAGCAAGAGCGGCGCGGGTGGGCCGTCGTATCCCGCGCTGGTGACCGAGGCTGTCGGGGACGCGCTGGCCGACGCCGGCATGAGCTACGACGACGTCCAGCGCGCCGCCGTCGGCTACGTCTTCCAGCCGTCGGCGGCGGGACAGCGAGCGCTATACGACGTCGGCCTCACCGGGATTCCCGTCGTCAACGTCAACAACAACTGCGCGACCGGGTCGACCGCGCTCATGCTCGCCAGGGAGTGGGTCGAGGCTGAACTGTCCGATGTGGCGCTCGCTGTGGGCTTCGAACAGATGACCAAGGATGCCATGTCCGGCAGCGCCGCCGGCGTGTCCACTGTTGATAGGCACCTCGACGTCATGCGGTCGCGGCACGACATGGCGGACGCGCCGATGATGACCCAGTTCTTCGGTCATGCCGCCGAGGAGCACATGCGTCGCCACGGCACGACTCCGGAACAGCTCGCCAGCATCGCGGTGAAGAATCACGAGCACTCCACCCGCAATCCACTCGCCCAGTTCCAGGAGCCGTACTCGTTGGAGCGGGTGCTCGGCGACAAGCCGGTGCACGGCCCGCTGACGCGGTCACAGTGCTCACCGGTCTCGGACGGGGCCGCCGCGGCCGTCGTCGTGAGCGAGCGGGTGGTGCGACACCGAGGCTTGACGGCGCAGGCGGTGGAGATCGCGGCGCAGTCCCTGGTCACCGACACGACGTCATCGTTCGAGACCGGCTCGATGATCGACGTTGTCGGCGCGCCAATGACCCGCCGCGCCGTTGACGACGTCTTCAACCGCGCCGGAGTCGGCATCCACGACGTCGACGTCATCGAGTTGCACGACTGCTTCTCGATCAACGAGATCATCAGCTACGAAGCGCTAGGCCTGTGCCCGGAGGGCAAGGGCGGCGTGCTGGCCGAGTCCGGCGCGACGACCTACGGCGGGCGCTGGGTGGTCAACCCATCAGGCGGCCTGATCTCAAAAGGACACCCGCTTGGCGCGACCGGGATCGCCCAGTGCGCCGAGCTGACCTGGCAGCTGCGTGGGCAGGCGGGCGAGCGACAGGTGCCCGGCGCTCGCTGGGGGCTCGCGCACAACCTCGGCCTCGGCGGCGCCTGCGTGGTGACGCTGTACTCCGCCCCGTGACGAAAGGGAGAACACCATGAACGACGACGCGCTGCGGCGGCCCAACCACGTTGGCCACCTGACCATCGCCGCGCTGCGGCGGCACCGCGACAAGCCCGTGCTCGAACTGGGCGACACCACACTCACCGGGGCACAGACGGCGGACGCGTTCAGTCAGTACGCGCAGGCGTTCTCCTCCCTCGGACTCGGTACGTCCTCCCCCGTAGCGCTACTCGCGCTGAATCGGCCCGAGGTGCTGATGATCATCGGCGCAGGGCAGTTGCAGGGATCGCGGCGCACCGCGTTGCACCCACTCGGCTCCCTCGACGATCACGCCTACGTGCTCGACGACGCTGGCATCACGACGTTGATCATTGATCCAGTTCCAGCGTTCGTTGAGCGTGCGCGGGGCCTGCTGGACAAGGTGCCGAGCTTGACCCAGGTGCTCACCATCGGCCCCGTACCCGAAGCGCTGTCCGACGTCGGTACCGATATCGCCGGACTGGCCGCGACGTTCGAGCCGAAGCCGCTCGAGGCGGCTGACCTCGACCCGGAACACATCGTCTCCATCACCTACACCGGCGGCACAACAGGCAAGCCAAAGGGCGTCATCGGTACTGCGCGGTCCATCACCACCATGACGCAGATCCAGCTCGCGGAGTGGGAATGGCCCGACGAACCGAGGTTCCTCATCTGCACCCCGCTCTCGCACGCGGGTGCGGCGTTCTTCGCGCCGACGCTGATCAAGGGCGGGTCGCTGGTGGTACTGCCGAAGTTCGACCCGGCCGAGGTGTTGCGGACGATCGAGGAGCAACGGATCACCGCGACCATGCTGGTGCCGACCATGCTGTACGCGCTCATGGACCATCCCGACTCGCGCACGCGGGACCTGTCGTCGTTGGAAACGGTGTACTACGGGGCGGCGTCGATCAACCCGGCGCGCCTGCGCGAGGCCATCGACCGGTTCGGGCCGATCTTCGCCCAGTACTACGGCCAGTCCGAAGCGCCGATGGCGATCAGCTACCTCGCGAAGAACGAACACGACGACAAACGGCTGTCATCCTGCGGCAGGCCGTCCGCATTCGTACGGACCGCGCTACTCGGTGAAGATGGCAAGCCGGTGCCGCGAGGCGAGCCAGGCGAGATCTGCGTGGCGGGCCCGCTGCTCGCCGGGGGCTACTGGAAGCTGCCCGAGACCACCGCCGAGACGTTCCGCGACGGCTGGCTGCACACCGGCGACGTCGCTCGTGAGGACGAGGACGGTTTCTGGTTCATAGTCGACCGCACCAAGGACATGATCGTCAGCGGCGGGTTCAACGTCTTTCCGCGCGAGGTCGAGGACGTCGTCGCGGAGCACCCCTCGGTCGCCCAGGTTGGCGTCATCGGCACACCAGATGAGAAGTGGGGCGAGGCGGTCACGGCGATCGTCGTGCTCCGCGACGACGCACCGCGCGACGAGGACGCGATCTCGCGGCTGACCGAGGAGATCACGGCATCAGTGAAGGAGCGCAAGGGGTCGGTGCACGCGCCGAAGAGCGTGATCGTGGCGGACTCCATCCCGGTGACCCAGCTGGGCAAGCCTGATAAGAAGGCGCTCCGGGCGACCTACGGCAGCTGACCTCCGACCGAGCCGTTCGGGATACCGCCGATCGCGCCGCGTAAAGGGTGACCACGCCCCGCCAATGACCTCGTTTGAGGCGACAAGACCGCCCGGCGCGCTACCATCCGGATAAATCTGGCAAACCGGGTGGCTGCCAGGCCGGTTGGCTAGGCACCCAGGAAGTGAGCGGCGCCATGACACCCGAACCAGGCGCGACACCAGAACCGAGCTGGTCAACCGGGTTCAACGGCGCCGATGGATCAAGTGGCTTCGGCGGGCCAAGGGGCGCCGCGGGGCCGGGTAACGTGCCGACGGCGAGCACATGGAGTAAATGGACGCTGCGACTGCTGATCTACGGCGGCGCGATCGCCGGAATCACACTCGTGGTCGCTGCCGCGCTCACCGAAACACCTACCTGGTACTGGTGGCTCGGCTCGCCGCTGGCCGTGGTCTGCGGCGGACTCGCCTCGATGGGAATCCGGTTCCGGCTGCGGCACCGCACTCTTGAGGAGCGACGGCAAGCACTTGCCGAGTTAGCCGCGCGCAAGAAAACCCTCGGCGAGCCGCTGGAACGGTCTACCCTCGCGCATCGCGAGACCAAGCACAAGAAGCGCGTGCTGCGGACAGGGGTGGATGCCGACGCCGTCATCACATTCCGCGCTGATGGCAAACGCGGTGACGACTTCAAACGCCTGGTGTACCTGGAGCTCGACGTCACCATCCCCGGGTCCGCGCCGTACCCAGTGAAGACCGGCGAGTACCTCACCGCGGCGTCCACGGGGTCGGTCGCGCCCGGCCGCAGACTGCGAGTGAAAGTGCTGCCCGACGAGCCGCAGCGGGTCGCGGTGGATTGGGAACGCTCGCTGCGACTAGAGCCTGACCGCTAGCCGTACTCCCACGACAACGGCGCCGTCGCTTCTCGCCGCGCACGTGCCCGCGTCGATCCGCCGCCGCCGCGACTAGCGAAGCCCACCGCCGTGACGTGAGAATTCCGTAAGCACCAAACCACTGCCCTCACCTGTTGGAATGCCGCAGAGTCGGCATCATGCCCGATACGTTCACGGCGGCTCTGCTCGACCACGACTGCTGGTTGGAAAGGGCGAGTGGGGACCAACTACCGCTGCGGGCACGATCCTGGCACCAGGAGCCCTCCGCCACCGACGAGGCACTGCTCGCACACTGCGTCGGCCCCACGCTCGATGTCGGCTGTGGTCCAGGCAGATTCACTAGCGCGCTACTGCGCCGAGGCGTCCTCAGCATCGGCATCGACAGCTCACCACTGGCCGTCAGGCTCACTGGACTGCGAAGTGGGATCGCCATCCACGGCGACGTCTTCGGCGCCGTACCCGGTGAGGGCCGCTGGCATCACGTACTACTCGCGGACGGCAACATCGGCATCGGCGGCGACCCGGAGGCCCTGCTGCGACGGGCCCACCAACTGATCGCGCCGCACGGCACGGTACTTGTCGAAGCGGGTCCACCTGAGCTCGGATTACATCGTGAACAGGTCAGGATCGCGGGCCGCCACGGCGGCGGAGCTTGGTTTCCGTGGGCCTGGCTCGGCGTTAACGTCCTACGCTCACTAGCCAGGCACGCCGGACTCACCTGCGTCGCATCATGGCATCGCGAGTGCCGATGGTTCGCCGAGCTACGGCCTCGTCGGCCCGCATCACTCGATCACGGCGGCGAGCCAGTGGCGCAAGCCGTAACCGCGTCACTGATCAAGCAATGGTAGGAACGACGCACTCATCGTCCCCACACCCGATCCGGCAGGACGGGCACCCAACGACGTCCCACCGTAGACGACGTCGCCCTCGGTGTCCTGATAGGTCTGCCAAGTGCGGGTGTCGCCTTGGCCGACGCCCGGCTCGGAGTAGTCGCACACGCCATTCGGGAACGTCTCGGTCAGCCGCTGCCACTGCGCGTCGGTGAAGCTGATCGGGTAGTAATCCAGCCGCCGGAGCGGCTTGAGCTCGCAGGCATTAACGTCGTTGGTGACAGGACCGCCCGCGACACCGCGCGGCGTGCTGTAGCGGGTCTGTACCTCGGGACGTTCGCACACCGTGCCGACGCCAGGCACCTCGATGTCCTCGAGACCGTCCAGGTTGGAGCAGCGGTCCTGGAGGTCGTCCGGCCGGTTGGCGACGATCTTGTCCGGCAGCGACGACGCGCTGGTGTCGGCCTCCACCTCCGACAGCCACTCGTCCATGGCCAGCATCGCCTCGGTCGCCCAGTCCGGATTCCCGATCAGCGGCGCCTCGCCGAACCACATAACCATGTTGCGGGTGTGACCCTGCTCCCGCTCCAACCGGGACTTGGTCCAGAACGCGTGACCGTAGTCGTGCGCCGCGCCCGGATCGGGGCCGCCGTGGTTGATGATCGCGACGCCGTCCAGGTTGTTGGCCGCGTTGATCAGTCCGCTGCGGTACGCGTTGTCCAATGCGGGCCGGTCACCGGGATACCGTCCAGGCGTGGGCTTGCCATCGATGGTCAAGGTGCCGACCTTGGCGTTCAGGTCGACGAACTGCGCGGCCGTGATCTCGCCACGCCGGAGCGCTTCGAGTCCATATTGGACACCCTCATTGCCGGCCGGAATACCGGCGAAACCGCGCCCGATCCGCTGTTCCCGCGGCGTCCACACCTCCGGATCGCGCGGGCCCAGCGCGTTGATCATGTAGTCGAGGATGAAGCAGCGCACGCCACCGGGGTTGGTGTCCGGGTCGTAGCGGGTGCCTTCGTCGCCAGGCTCGGTGTCCGGCACGCCCTCGCACGGGTACGTCGGATCGGATAGTCGTTTGGTGAACAACTCGTCCGACACGACGGCGTTGAGGTGCGAGATGTGTCCCTCGACCTGTCCGAACTGCGTCGGCGACCAGACGACGCCAGGCGCCCACGAGGTCGGGTCCTCGAAGTAGCGTCGCAACAGGTGGTAGTCAAGGAACTGCGCCAGCGTGCTCATCGCGTCCGGGTAGGAGCAGGTGGTGACGAGGCCCTGATAGACACCCGGATAGGCGTTCGCGACCGTGTTCTGCACGATCGAGCCGCCGGAGCAGCCGGTGCCGATGGTGTAGCGGATGGTGCCGTACTGCTCGACAAGGCGTTCCTTGGCCATCACCAGCGACTCGGCCTGAGTAAGCAGGTTGCAGTTGTGGCCTAGATTGTTCAGCGCGGTCGACATGACGGCAAAGCCCCTGCCGAGCGCCGTGACGTAGCTGTCGGTGTAGCCGGGGACGTCGTTGAACGTGCCGGAGTAGTCCGCGAGCGGCGCCTCGCCCGCCGCGTGGTCGGTGCCGCAGTTGCCGCCGTGCGGAACGAGCACCTTGTGGTTCCACTGCTCCTGCGGCGCCCACGGCTGCCAGTCCTCGCCCGGCTGAAACAGTTGCAGGATCTTGTACTGGTCGCGGTCCTGGTAACCGATCTCCTGACGCACGATGAACGGCACCTCGACGCCCTGGTCAGTCGTCGTCATCGCGACGTCCGACGGCGGGTTGTCCGGGTCGTACGGCTTCAAATCCCTCTCAGCCGGGTTGGTCGACTTGTAGCGGAACGTGTACTCCGGGGACTGGTTGCACTTCGCGTCCCGCGCGCCGTCCTGGCACTGCCAGGGCTGCACGTGCGGGCCGGAGAACACTGGCCCACCGTTCGGGTGGTTGGTGATGACGACGTCGTCCGACGCCCCGCCGCCCGTCGCCCTGAGGGTGCTCTCACCGATGGGGAGCCCGGTCACCAACCCCGCGAACTGGCCGTTCGGCCTCGGCGCGAAGGCGTCCGTGACGTCACGGTTGCCGAGGCGGACCCGCACCTGGGACGGGTCGACGCCCTCCGGCAGCGCGATCGCCACCAGCGCGTCGCTGCCGGAGATGAGATCCGCGCGATTGGAGAGGACATCGATCCGCAGCGCGTCCGGTGCGGCCGACGCGGGCGTGAGCGGCGTGATCAGGCCGCCCGCTCCAGCGGCCAGCGCGGCCGCGAGCATGAGGACCGCACCACGGCGGCGAATCCGGGACATCCAGGAAGAGGCACCCATGCCCTCCCTAACGGCCATCCGACGTCGTGGTAACGCCAAACACGAGCAGTAATCGCATCTGCGGCTCGGCCGCGAGTCCCAACTTATGGTGCCGCGAGTCCCACGGCGGACTCCCACAGGTCAGTGGTCAGCGTTTCCGCGGGCGTCTCCGAGGCGTGGCGGTAGCCGGTGCCTGCCCAGAGGGCGAGGCCGTCGGGGTCGTCCCGCGACGCGGCGGCGGCGCGCAAGGGCTGGGTCAGCTGGTTGACCAGTGGATACCCGATGGGCGCCGTGGGGTCGTGGTCCGCGATGAAGCGGTTGCGGAGCCCGCGTGCGGGACGCCCAGAGAACGCGCGAGTCATCGCCGTCTCGGAGAACCGCGGGTCGGCCAGCGCTCGCTTGTGTGTCGGTTTGGCCCCGGACTCCGGTGTACGTAGATACGCCGTCCCCAACTGCACCGCCCGCGCGCCCGCGCGGAGTGCGGCTGCGATGTCGGCGCCGGTTGCCAAGCCGCCCGCGGCGATCAGCGGCAACGACGTCTCCGACCGCACCGCGGCGAGCAGCTCCAGCAGCGGCACCGCAGGGGGCGGCGCGTACGGGTCGTGCATGCCGCTGTGCCCACCGGCCTCCGGGCCCTGCACACAGAGCGCGTCGACCCCGAGCGCCGCGACCGCACGCGCCTCCGTCACCGACGTCACCGTGCCGACGACGTACGTGCCGACCCGGTGTAGGTCCGCGACGACATCGGCAGGCGGTGGGCCGAAGGTGAACGACACGACTGGCACCGGATCGGCCAGCAACAGCGAGACCTTATCGTCCCACCGATCGTCATCGCTAGGATCGGGTTCAGGGAGCTCGACGTCGTAGCGCGCCGCCTCGGCGGCCAGCTCCGCCCGGTATGCGGCGATCGAGTCGACGTCCGGCACCGGCCCAGGCACGAACAGGTTCACCCCGAACGGCGCAGCCGACAGCTCGCGCAGCTCCCGAATCCGCGCGGCCACCGCCTCCGGCGTCTTGTAACCCGCCGCGAGAAAACCCAGGCAACCGGCGCGCCCTACCGCCGCGGCCAGCGCTGGCGTCGACGCGCCACCCGCCATCGGCGCGGCCACGATCGGCGTGCGCAGTGTGGTGAGATCGAACATCGGACATCCCTTCGGGTGCACGCCACAAAGCCGTATGGGCGATTCGACGCCGTCACGGTATCCGTTCGATTCCGCGGAGCGACATGTCAGCGCTCACACCTGCCCGCACCGTCAACCGGTCGAAGTGACCGGCATGCCTGAAAGTTTTATGCAATTTATTGACACGACTTGCAGAGCTGCGCCATCCTCTGTGCGACGCGCGTCACGTCCCCACTGGTTCACGCACTACTGGAGGTCTCGTGCGTCTCACCCTGCCCGCGGCACTGACCGTGACCGCGCTGACCTGCGGCAGCCTGCTCGCCGCAGCACCCGCTACCGCAGCCCCGCCCGGCAACCCGAACCACGACGTCATCGCGAACCTGTTCGAGTGGAACTGGGACTCGGTCGCCGAGGAGTGCGCAGGCGTCCTCGGCCCGAACGGGTTCGGCGGCGTGCAGGTCTCGCCACCGCAAGAATCCGCAAGCCTGCCGCAGTACGATCATCCCTGGTGGGAGGTCTACCAGCCGGTCAGCTACGAACTCACCAGCAGGCTCGGCGACCGCGCTGAGTTCGCCGCCATGGTCGCCGCCTGCGACGCGGCGGGCGTCGACGTCTACGTCGACGCCGTCATCAACCACATGACCGGCCAGAACGACGGCGGCACCGGCTACGGCGGCTCGACGTTTCCTGACAAGTACACCTACGACGGCCTGTATTCGCGGCAGGACTTCCACAGCTACCCGGAGGACTGCCCCAACCCGGCGGGCGAGGTGTGGGACTACGACAACCAGACCGAGGTGCAGAACTGCGAACTGCTCGGACTCGCCGACCTGAAGACCGGTGACGTCTCCGTGCGCGACCGGATCGCTGGGTATCTGAACGACCTGGTCAGCATGGGCGTGGACGGCTTCCGCATCGACGCGGCCAAGCACATGCCCGCCGCCGACATCGGCGCCATCGCCGACCGGCTCCCCGAGGACGTCTACCTGTTCCAGGAGGTCATCCCGGGTGGCGCGGTGCGGCTCGCGCCGTACCAGGACAACGGCGACCTGCTGGAGTTCACCTACGGCCACAAGCTCAAGGAGCAGTTCGAGGGTGACATCGCGAACCTGCGCACGTTCGGCAAGCGCTGGGACCTGCAACCGAGCGAGAAGTCGGTGACCTTCATCGATAACCACGACACCGAGCGCAACGGCAGCACACTGTCCTACAAGGACGGCGACACCTACACGCTGGCCAACGTCTTCTCGCTGGCCTGGGGTTACGGCTCCCCGCAGGTGTTCTCCGGTTACGCATTCACCGAGCGCGACGAGTCACCACCCGCTGAGGACAGCGGCCACGTCACCGACGCCGAATGCGCCAGCGGCGCGTGGACATGCTTCCACCGCGAGCAGGCGATGCTCGGCATGGTCGGCTGGCACAACGCCGCCGCGCACCTGCCGGTGCGGAACTGGTGGAGCGACGGCTCCGACGTCATCGCGTTCAGCAAGGGCAAGCGGGGCTTCGTCACGATCAACAACTCCAACAGCCCGCTGACCAGGACGTTCGCGACCGGACTGCCGGAAGGCAGCTATCCCGACGTCATCGGCGGCGGCGAGGTCAGCGTCGACGCATCGGGCAACGCCAAGATCACCGTGCCCGCGATGGACGCCGTGGCGATCCACCGCTGATCCGCCTCGCAGGACAGCCGAAGAAACTTTCTGCAAACTCTTGCAACGTTTACATCCGACCGGCTACCGTTCCGACGCCCGGTCTCGGACCCGGTCTCGGCACCGGTCTCAACGAGGAGAGCCATGACACGACGTAAGAGCATCACGGCACTTGCCGCGACCACCGCACTCGCGGCCACACTGGCGGCCTGCGGAGGCGACGGCGAGCAGCAGGCGTCGGCCGACCAGGCGATCGACGACCCCCAGTCGGTCTCCGGCACCGTCACCTGGTGGGACACCTCTGACGCGACGAACGAGGCGCCCGCCTTCAAGGACCTGATCGCGAAATTCGAGAAGCAGTACCCGAAGATTGACGTCGAGTACGTCAACGTCCCATTCGACGGCGCGGATGACAAATTCAAAACCGCCGCGCAGGCCGGGGATGGCGCGCCCGACGTGATGCGGGCCGACGTCGGCTGGACACCCACGTTCGCAGCGCTCGGCTACCTCCAGCCGCTGGACGGCACACCTGCCATGGACAGCGCTGACGACTACCTCGACACGCCGATGGCGAGCAACCATTACGAGGGCAAGACCTACGGCGTCCCGGAGGTCACCGACACGCTCTCGCTGCTCTACAACAAGGAGCACTTCGCCAAGGCTGGTATCGACGGCCCGCCCGAGACGTGGGACGAGCTGAAGGACGCCGCCACGAAGCTGGAGAAGGAGATCTCCGGCACGGACGGCATCTTCCTCACCGCTGACTCATACTTCCTGCTGCCGTTCGTCTACGGCGAGGGTGGCGACTACGCCGACGTCGAGGGCAAGAAGATCACCATCGACAGCCCCGAGGTCGCCTCGGCGATCGAGACGGTCGAGGAGCTGTCCGCCGACGGTGTCGGCACCATCGACACCAGCGCGAACAAGTACACAAACATGCAGAACGCCTTCAAGAGCGGCAAGGCCAGCATGATCCTCAATGGACCGTGGGCGGTCTCCGACATCCTCTCCGGTGCGGCGTTCAAGGACGAAGACAACCTTGGCATCGCCACGGTCCCAGCGGGACCGGAGGGCCAGGGCGGTCCGGTCGGCGGGCACAACCTCGTCGTCTACGCGGGCTCGCCGGACCTCGCGGCGTCGTACCTATTCGTCAAGTTCCTGAATTCGTCGGAGAGCCAGGCACACGTGGCCGCGGAGAACAACACGCTGCCGACCCGCGCGTCGGTATACGACATGCCCAAGGTGGCGAAGAACGAGATCATCGCCGCGTTCCAGGAACCACTTGAAGGCGCCGTCCCCCGGCCTGCCGCGCCGGGCGCGGGTGACCTCTACGACACGTTCACCCCGTTCTACGAGCAGATCATGGGCGGCCAGGCGTCCATTCAGGATGGTCTGAGCGAGGCGCAGCAGAAGGCCAAGGGCGCCATCCCCGGCTTCGAGTCATGACGACGCTGACCACACGCCCTGACGCCGGGGCGGCACCGGCACCGGTGCCGCCCCGGCGGCGGGTCCGCAACCCGTTCCACACCAACTGGCTGCGCAAACACTGGTACGCCTGGGCCATGGTCACGCCGGTCGTGGCGGTACTCGGTGTGCTGGTGCTCTACCCGCTCGGCCGAGGCATCTTCCTCTCGCTCACCAACGCGAACGAGATGAATGTCGGCCGCACGATCGGCGAGAACGAGATCGAGCCGACCTATGACTTCGTCGGGCTGAGCAACTACATCGACGTCCTCTCCGGCGCGGAAGGCACGTTCTACTCGCGACTGATCTGGACGCTGGAGTGGACGGTCGCGTGTGTATCGCTCCACTTCGGTCTCGGTCTAGGCCTGGCGCTGCTGCTGAACCGCGCACTTCGGATGCGCGGCATCTACCGGATGCTGCTGATCCTGCCGTGGGCGGTGCCGCCGTTCGTGGCGGCGTTTGGCTGGCGGCTGATCCTCAACGACAAGGGCGGCGTGCTCAACGCCGTCCTCCAGGGTATGGGCTTCAACGGTGTCGGCTGGCTCAGCGAACCCCTCGCCGCGAAGTTCGCGGTGATCATGGTCAACGTCTGGCTCGGCGTGCCGTTCATGATGGTCGCGCTGCTCGGCGGGCTCCAGACCGTGCCTAAGGAGCTGTACGAGGCAGCCGAGATGGACGGCGCGTCGGCGTGGCAGCGGTTCCGCGCGGTCACGCTGCCGGGGCTGCGGCCGGTGTCCGGGACGGTGATCCTGCTCGGCACGATCTGGACGTTCAACCAGTTCCCCGTGATCGCGCTGCTGACCGGCGGCGGACCGGGCGGCGCGACGAACATCCTGGTCACCGAGGCGTATGAGCGTGCGTTCCAGGGCATCCGTGACTACGCGGGCGCGGCGACGTACGGCGCGATCATCGCCTCGATGCTGGTGGTGTTCGCCTCGCTGTACCGCCGCTGGCTTGAGCGACAAACCACAGGAGCACTCGCATGACCGCGCGCGGCACTAGGAGCAGGCTCTCGTCGACGGCCCTGCACACCACGCTGATCCTGGCGAGCGCGACCGCCGTGTTCCCGGTCGCCTGGGTCGGGCTGACGTCGTTGCAAACCGACCGCAACGCCTGGTCACAGCCGGATACTCTCGGCACGCTCGGCCTAGACAACTACGTCGACGTCCTCGCCAACACGCGGTTCGCGACATGGTTCGCGAACTCGCTCATCGTGGCGGCGGGCACCACGGCGCTGGCGGTGTTCATCGCGGCGACGGCGGGCTACGCGGCGTCGCGCATGAAATTCCCAGGGCAACGGCCACTGATGTGGATGTTCCTTGTCACGCAGATGTTCCCGGCGGCGGTGCTGATCGTGCCGCTGTACAACGTCCTCAGTGACCTCGGTCTGCTCAACTCGTACGGCGGGTTGATCCTGGCGCAGTGCACTGTCGCCGTCCCGTATTGCGGCTGGATGCTGAAGGGGTACTTCGACACGATTCCGGTGTCGATCGACGAGGCGGGGCTGATCGACGGGCTGAGTCCATTCGGGACGTTCTGGCGGCTGATCGTGCCACTGTCCAAACCGGGCATCGCGGTGACGGTGTTCTACTCGTTCATCACCGCGTGGGGTGAGGTCGCGTTCGCGAGCGTGTTCTTGCAGAGCGAGAACACCTACACGCTGCCGGTCGGCATGGCGACGTTCGTCAGCGACTTCACCGCGGAGTGGGGCATGCTCACCGCCGCGTCGATGCTCGTGATGGTCCCTGCCGCCGTGGTGTTCTTCCTGGTCCAGCGCCATCTCATCGCCGGCCTGACCACCGGTGGAGTCAAGAGCTGAAAGGATACCGATGACGCAGAATCTGAGCTGGTGGCGCACCGCGGTGATCTACCAGGTCTACGTCCGCAGCTTCGCCGACGCCAACGGTGACGGCGTCGGCGACCTGGCCGGCGTGCGTGGGAGACTCGGCCACCTGCGTGACCTGGGGGTAGACGCACTGTGGCTGACCCCGTTCTACCGCTCCCCGATGGCCGACGGCGGCTACGACGTCGCCGACTACCGGGACGTCGACCCGCTGTTCGGTGACCTCGACGACGCGAAGGCGTTGATCGCGGACGCGCACGCGCTGGACCTGCGGGTGATCACCGACATCGTGCCGAACCACACGTCGTCCGAGCACCCGTGGTTCCAGGAAGCGCTCGCCGCCGAGCCGGGGTCGCCCGCGCGGGATCGGTACCTGTTCCGTGACGGCCGAGGTCCCAGCGGGGATAAGCCGCCAAACGACTGGGAGTCCGTATTCGGCGGTCCAGCGTGGACCCAGGTGGCCGACGGGCAGTGGTACCTGCACCTGTTCGACCCCGCCCAGCCCGACCTGAACTGGCGGAACCCCGAGGTGCGCGAGGAGTTCGCCGACATTCTGCGGTTCTGGCTCGACCTGGGCGTGGACGGGCTGCGCATCGACGTCGCCCACGGCATGATCAAGGCGGACGGCCTGCCGGACACCGGCCGCACCAAGCAGATCGGACTGCTCGGCCGCGCGGAGCTACCGTACTTCGACCAGGACGGCGTGCACGAGATCTACCGCGAGTGGCGAAAGATCCTGGACTCCTACCCCGGCGAGCGGATCGGCGTCGCGGAGGCATGGGCGCCAAACGCGGAACGGCTAGCGCGCTACCTGCGGCCGGACGAGCTGCATCAGGCGTTCAACTTCCATTACGTCGAGGCTGGCTGGTCGGCCGACGAGTTCCGGCAGGTGATCGACGAGTCGCTTGCCGCCGTGGATCAGGTCGGGGCACCGTGCACCTGGGTATTGTCCAATCACGACATTGAGCGACACGTCACCCGCTACGGCGGTGGCGAGACAGGGCTGCGGCGGGCGCGGGCCGCGGCCCTGTTGACACTGGCGCTGCCCGGTTCGGCCTACGTCTACCAAGGCGAGGAGCTGGGGCTGCCCGAGGTGACCGACCTGCCAGAGGACGTTCTCGTAGATCCAAAGTGGACCCGATCGGGATTCACCGAACGCGGCAGGGACGGCTGTCGGGTGCCGATCCCCTGGTCCGGCTCCGAGCCGCCGTTCGGGTTCGGCGCGTCGTCGTGGCTGCCGCAGCCGACGGAGTGGGCGGCGCTGACCGTGGAAGCGCAGGCCGGCGACCCGCACTCGACGTTGTCGCTGTATCGGGACGCGTTGCGGCTGCGGCGCGAACTGCCGGAGGCACCGCTGGAGTGGGTGGACGCGCCGGACGACGTCCTGGTGTTCCGGCGCGATGGCTTCACCTGCACGGTCAACTTCGGCGCGTCACCGGTGACGCTGCCCAAGCCAGGGCGACTAGTGTTGACGAGTAGCCCGACCAACGAGTTCACCGTTTCTGACGGCGCTGCTGGCAGCACGGTGACGGTACCGCCGGACAGTGCCGCGTGGTGGAGCGGAGACGCCGATGACTGAGCAGCCCGGCGAGCTACGGCTGGCCGACATCGCCGAGCAGGCGCGGGTCAGCGAGGCGACGGTCAGCCGTGTCGTCAACGGCAAGCCAGGCGTCGCCGCGAGCACGCGACAGGCGGTGCTCGCGGCGATGGACCAACTCGGCTACCAGCGGCCGATGCGGACGCGGCAGCGCACCAAGGGGCTGATCGGGTTGCTCATCCCCGAGCTGGATAACCCGATCTTCCCAGCGTTCGCGCAGGTCATCGACCGGACGCTGAGCATGCGCGGGTACCAGTCGGTGCTGTGCACGCAGTCACCCGGTGGGGCGACCGAGGACGAGCACCTGGAGATACTGACCGACCGGGGCGTGTCCGGGATCGTCTTCGTGTCAGGGCTGCACGCCGACACCACCGCCGACCACGGCCGCTACCTGCGGCTCATCGAGCGGGGCGTGCCGGTGGTGTTCGTCAACGGCTACGCGCCGGGGATCACCGCACCGTTCTTCTCCGACGACGACGCCTCAGCGGTGCAGCTCGCGGTGACGCACCTGCGGGAACTGGGGCACGAGCGGATCGGGCTGGCGGTCGGCCCGGAACGGTTCGTGCCCGCGCGGCGCAAGGCGGCGGAGTTCCGACGTCTCATGGCCCCGGTGGTCGGGTCCGCCGACGACGTCGACAAGCTGATCACGCACTCGCTGTTCTCCGTGGAGGGCGGACACTCGGCGGCGGCATCCCTGCTGGACCAGGACTGCACGGCGGTGGTGTGCGGTAGCGACCTGATGGCCCTCGGCGCGATCCGCGTGGCGCGCAAGCGCGGGCTGTCGGTGCCAAGGGACTTCTCCGTGGTGGGCTACGACGACTCGCCGCTGATCGCCTTCACCGACCCGCCGCTGACGACGATCCAGCAGCAGGTGTCGGCGATGACGACGGCGGCAGTGCGCACGCTGCTGGACGAGATCGCGGGCGTCGACGTCCCAACCGGCGAGTACCTGTTCCAGCCGGAGCTGGTGGTCAGGGGGTCGACAGCGGCGTGCCCGGAGCCGCCGACGTAGGCGAATCGCCGCTCAGTACTCCAGCGGCCAGCCGGTGTACGCCTGGGCGAGCTGCGTCGCCGCCGCGGTGCTGCTGGTGACCAGGTCGAGCTCGCCGAGTTGGCGGTGGTAGTCGAACGGCTCTCCGTCTGGCGGTGTGTGCAGCATGGACGTCATCCACCACGAGAAGTGCTGCGCGCGCCACACCCGGCGCGACGCGGTGGCACTGTAATGCTCCAGCCGCTCGACCGACCCCTTCGCGTAGTAGTCCTCGAACGCGCGGGCCAGCACCACGACGTCGGCGATGGCGAGATTGAGTCCCTTGGCGCCGGTGGGCGGCACGGTGTGCGCGGCGTCGCCAGCCAGGAAGAGGTTGCCGTACCGCATCGGGTGGCAGACGTAGCTGCGCATCGGGATCACACCGCGCTGGAAGATGCGGCCCTCGGTAAGCCGGAAACCGTCACCCGCGACCCTGGCCTGCAGCTCCGCCCAGATCTCCTCGTCACTCCAGTCGTCCGCGTTGGCCTCCGGATCGCACTGGAAGTACATGCGCTGCACCTCGGGAGTGCGGGTGCTGATGAGCGCGAAGCCGCGCTCGGAGTGCGCGTAGATCAGCTCGGGCGCCGACGGTGGCGCCTCGACCAAGATGCCGAACCAGCCGAACGGATAGGCCTTGAAGTAGTCCGTGCGCTCGCCGTCGGGGATCGTGTGCTTGCTGATCCCCGCCGAACCGTCGCATCCCGCGATGACATCGCAGCGCAGCTCGATCGGGGTGCCGTCGGCGTCGGTGAAGGCGATGACCGGGTCGGTGGTGACGTCGCGCAGCTCGACGTCGCTCGCCTCGAACCGGATGTCGGCGCCCGCCTTCACCCGTGCGGCGATGAGGTCCTTGAGTACCTCGTGCTGCGGGTACAGCCACACTGACCTACCCGCGAGCCTCGCGAAGTCGATGCGGTGACCGCTGCCCCCGAACCGCAGCTCGATGCCGTCGTGCTTGGCGCCCTCGGTGAGCACGCGCGACCCGACGTCGGTGTCCGTCAGGAGATCGACGGTGCCCTGCTCCAGCACCCCGGCCCGGATGGTCTCCTCGATCTCCGCCCTGCTCCTGGCCTCGACGATCACCGAGTCGATACCGCGGGCGGCAAGCAGGTGCGACAGCATCAACCCGGCGGGACCAGCACCGACGATTCCGACTTGAGTACGCATGCGCCCACTTAACCCCGGCTTCGGCGCGCAAACCAGAATGTGCTTCCGCCCAGCGGAATGATATCGGCTCCATAAGCCGGGATGGACGCTCACACTGGTCCTGGCGCGGCCGGCCTGGCAGCCTTCCGTCCAGTAGGAAAGGAGCGTCATGGCAGGCAACAGCGGAAAGCAGGGGCAATCGGTAACCGGGAGGGCCCTCGCACTGCTCGGCGCGTTCGACATCACGCACCCCCGACTCACCCTGTCCGAGCTGGCCCGCCGCGCTGACCTGCCGCTGGCCACGACGCACCGGCTGGCTGGCGAGCTGGCAGCGTGGCGCGCACTCGACCGCGATGATGACGGCTACTACCGCATCGGCCTCCGGCTCTGGGAGGCTGGCTTGCTCGCCCCGGTGTCGAGCAGACTCCGCGAGATCGCGCTGCCGTTCATGCAGGACCTCTACGAGGTAACCCGAGAGAACATCCACCTCGCCGTACGCGACGGTTTCGACGCCCTCTACGTCGAGAAGCTGTCAGGACACCGGTCGGTACCGATCATCTCGCGGATCGGGACGCGGCTACCGATGCACTCCACCGGCGTGGGCAAGGCGCTGCTCGCCAACGCCGAGGAAGCGTTCATCCAGGCCTACTGCGAGCGGCCATTGCCGCGGTTCACCCGTTACACCATCGCCGAGCGCGGCAGGCTGCTGCGCGAATTGCGCAACACGGTCGCGCGTGGCTACGCCCAGACGAACGAGGAGATGACGCTCGGCTCCTGCTCGGTCGCCGTGCCGGTGCCCAGCGAGCGCGGCGCACCGAGTATCTCGCTGGGCATCGTCGTGCACTCCCTCCGCGCCGACCTGCCGAAGCTGGCACCGACCCTGCACAGCGCGGCCGACGCGATCGCGCGACGGCTCACCGAGACCGCGGACGACCCGGCGCCGGGCTTCCTGCACGACCTGCCCCCGCTGTCCGCTCGCGCCCCGTAGAGCGGCGATTGATGTGTTGGTAGTCGCCCGCAGTTGATCAGCTTCCCCTGGGCCACGACAAATGAAATCGATCAAACCGGACATGCCGTGGTAGCAGACCAGGGTAAGTTGATCGAGTTCAGCTACAGTGTCGGACCGTCTCGCTACGGTCCGTAGCGTGACTCACCTCAGCGCTACCGCCCCGGTGTTTACCCCAGCCCAAGCGCGGGCAGCGGGACACTCGGAGGCGCATATCCGCCAGATGCTGCGACGCGGAACCTGGGTGCCGCTGCGACGCGGCATCTACGTCCCAGCGTCAATCCGCGCCGCTGTCATCGGGGACGGCGAACGCGAACACGCGCTCGTCGCGACAGCCGCACTGCTGTCGTTGAACCGTGACGCCGTGGCGGCAGGGACGTCGGCAGCCCGGATCCATGGCCTACCACTACTTGGCCGCCCGGCTGAAGACGTAGTCCTCGCGACCGAAGACCCTGCCGCCTGTGGCAGACGCGATGGCTATGTGCTGCGATGCGCCGCACTGCCTGCCCATCACAGGGCCGTGCGCCACGACGTCGCCGTCACCTCGGCCGCCCGCACCGTCGTCGACCTCGCCCGCGAAAGTGGGTACACCCAGGGCGTTGTGGCGGCCGATGCCGCACTGCACCGCTGCCAGGTGTCGCCGCGTCAGCTCGCCGACATGCTGGTCGACTGCCTCGGCTGGCCGGGCATCGACCAAGCACGACGTGCCGTAACCTTCGCCGATGCCGCTTGTGAGTCTGTCCTGGAGTCGGTCTCCCGAATCGCCATCCAGCAACAGGGACTGCCCGCGCCACGTACCCAGGTCACCCTCGGCGACGCTACAGGCCCCATCGCGCGGGTGGACTTTCTCTGGGAGCACGCAGGCGTTATTGGCGAAGCCGACGGCCTCGCCAAGTATCTAGGCGCTGGCGGCAACGGCATATCGTCAGCCGCACCGGACTTGCGGATGATGCGCGAACTCCTGCGCGCGGAGAAGCGCCGAGAGGAACAGCTGGCCGACCTCGGCTACGAGGTCGTCCGGTGGGGATGGGAGGACGCGATGGACCCGCCTCGCCTCGCACGCCGACTCGATGCTGCATTAACCCGCGGTCTGGAACGCCAGCGTGGTCGCCTGGCTAGTTGATCAGCTTCCCCTGCGTTAACACCAGCGGAATCCGGCAAACCGGACACCATTTGGTAATAGGCCAGGGCAAGTTGATCGACTTAGGTGAGGCGCGGCACCTCAAGGGCTGGACGACGCTGCTGCCGCCTCCGACGATGATGCGGGTGCGCGAGCCGACTCCGCCGCGACTGCCGCTTCGCGCGCCGCCGCGGGTGCAGCGGGTTCCGCCGCAGGTGCCGCCGCCGGGTGCAGCGCCCGCTCGCCTAGACGTCGTCCCAGCTCGGTATACGCCGAGAACTTGCCTTCGCCGAACCACTGGTCTCCGGTGCTGTCGTGCGGGAACTCCGGGTGCTTCGCTGCGTATGACAGCAGCGAGTAGGGCAGCTCGGGCCACAGCCGCGCTTTCGCGATCACGATCCTGCCGGTCACACCGTCCAAACCGGACTCAGGCGGGTACAGCACCGTCCCAGTGATGATCGGGTTCTTCACCAGCCGCGCGTTCAGCGTCGCGAGTGGGTCCTCCGGCGGCAGCGGCGTGCCGCTACCCGGTTCGGCGTCGGACGGCCAGATCTGGTCAAGCACCACCTGCACCCCCAGCTCATGCCGCGCCAACCGCAGTGCTTCGGCCAGCGCCGTCGCGGTCGGCGGCTCGTCCGCGCTCGCGTCGATGCAGTAGATCTTGGTGCAGCGCCGCCGGAACAGCTCGACCAGCCCGAGGTTGTCGTAGTGCCCGCCGTCGGTAACGTGCAGCAACCGGTCGGCGTACGGGTGGATACCGAAAATCTCCTTGAGGAGGTACGGCAACCGTCGTGCGACCGGCAGCCGCCGCCGTGTCCACTCCGCGCTCGCCTGCCGCGCGGCGTGCAGGAACCCCGGGTTCGGCAACCAGGTGCCAAGACGCGCACCCGAGACCGCGAGCAGCACCTGGTACCAACGTGCGGCCCTGCCCATCGACGACGCGAACGCCGCCCCGCTGATCGCGACCGCGCCTTGCACCGTGAGATCTCGACGGAACCGTGTCGTGACGACGTCCTCCAACTGCCGTGTCGCGACCCAGCCAACGTCGGGACCGCCGACCCAGCGCGCGCTCATCGTGTACGACACGCAGTTCAACCCCGGTGGTGTGCGTGACTCCCCCGTCAAGTGCGCCGCCGCCGCGAATATCACCTCAGGGAACGTCAGCCCGTCCTTCACGGTGCCGTATGTCGACAGCGATGTCCGTTCCGTGCTGGGGTACGGCACCGCGACGACCCTGCCGTCGCGCTCGCGGCGCACCGTGCGCACCGCGAACGTCCGCGCGAGCCGTTCCCGGTAGAAGGGGTGCAGGCTCAACGACGTCTCGTCGAACACGAACCCGACGACGAGCAACGCCACGCCCACACCGAGCGCGGTCCACAGCGCGGCGGCCTCGCCTGAGGTCGTGGCGGATCCCGCGAACAGCAGCAGCCATGCCAGGCCGAGCAACGCGGTCGTGAGCACGACGAAGACACGTTGGAGCAACCCACTCGGCACCGCGCCGGTGACGGCCCGCGCGGCGTCGCGCGAGTTCCTGATCGTGGTGCGGTGCTTCCAGAGCACCGCGACCAACGTCGCGACGTAGGTAAGCACCACGGTGCCGACCGGACCGCCGACCTCGACCGCCATGCCCGTACGGGACAGCACGCTCGCCACGACACCGATGAGACTCGGAACGACCAGTGTGAGCGCGGCGACGACCAGGGTCAGCCAGGTCAGCCCGGTCGCCGCCTGCCGAGCCCAACGCCCCTCTGGCTTCCCGGCGGCGGCCCCATGGCCGAACAGCGAGAGGAGGAAGGTCAGCACGACGAGCGCGACCAGCAGATACAGCGCGCCGACCCGGGGCCGTGCGACGACGTCGCCGATGGGCGTGATCGGCACCGCCTGGTAGAACCAGCCCGCGAGCACGCCGAGCACCACAGCGGGTGCGAACAGCATGAACAGTGACAGCAGTAGTCCCCGAGCGACGACGCCGAGCGCGGTCACCACCTCCCACGGAGTGTCAGCGAGGTACGCCGAACGCCGTCGGACGTGGTTCTCCTCGGCGGTGCCGTGCTGGTAGGCGTGCTCCGGTTCACGCAGCACCTCGACGTCTCGGGCGATCGCGAACCGCGGGTCGCGGACCGCGCCGGTGAGCGACTGCTGCAACGCGCCCGCCGTGTAGCCACCACCGGAGACCGACACCAGGTATCGCGCGCCAAGCAGTTCGGAGCGCAAGGTCTGAAGCGCACCCATCGCGACGCTCGCCGCGCGAATTCCGCCACCGGACAGGCAAAACCCAACAGTGTCGTCGCCCTGGGCGAACCGACGCTGGACGTCGGCGGGATCGACGTCTGGCACCCGGTATCCGGCGCGCCATCGCGCGGCGTCGCCGGGGTCGGTGTCCACCGTGGCGGGCGGATCATCGAGCTCCAACGGCTCACCGGGCCAGACGTCGCTGAGCACGCCGGGTCGTGGCGGTGTGAAGGTCACCGCACGCCACAGCACAACCCCGACACCGCTGAGCGCCACCGCGGCGGCGGGTAGCAGGGCGGCGAACTTCAGGACGGCCGCCGCGGTGGCGACGTCCAACAGCCACGCCACCTGGACCAGCAGAAGGATGTTCTCCCCGACGTCGGCTACGACAGCGACCACGGCCGCGGCCAGACCGAACCACGCGATGCGACGTCCGCGCGAGGTGGCGACCCACCGCGCCGCGGTAGTGCCGAGCAGCAGCCCCGCGCCGTAGCATGCGATGAACACGAAATCCCACCACAGCGCGGTGGTGGCGCCGTCGGGCAGCGGTGGCTGTCCGCTGCCACCGAGCTCGATGGCGATGATGTCGACGTGTGGAGCGTTCACGGCGTACAGCCAGCCGCCGACGCCGGGGAGCGCGAGCGCGACCAGTGCCACGGCAATGCCCACCGCCCGTCCAGGTGGCTCCCCTCGGCCACCGGCGGTCTCCGCCCCCAGCGTGTTATCCCGGCCCATGGCTGCCTCCTCGGCACCCGTCAGGGCCAAGCATGCAGCTCGGCGTTCACTCGAGAGTCGCGTTTCGGCCGCGGAAAGTTACGGCCGCCGTCCCATCCGGTGCGATGCCGGGTCCGAATACGTAACGAACTACGTAGCTTTCCGGGTACAAAACGGCGCTGGCTAGGTCACGCTGGAAACGTAGTCCCGGCGGACAGCGACAGGAAGCCAGACGCTCCCAGACACCGAGGCAGGCGACATGAACACCACATCGGACCGGCCCGCGACCGAACACGTGCAGCGCGAGGTGTGGCAGGCGTGGCTGCGACTCAAGCAGGCGAGGGTGGACTGCGACATCACCGCGATGCTGGAGGCCGAGGGCGAGATGAACTCCCTGCTGGACCAGCTCACGACGCGGAAGCTGGCCGCGGCCTCGTAGAAGGGGCAACGGGCACGGCACAACCGCACGCCATATGCTTACGCTCCCGGCGGAGCGGATACCGATGGTGGAACATGGCCATCACCATGGGAACGAACACCAACGAGTTGTAGATCAGGTGCAGCTCCACCCGAGGCACGATCAGCTGCACCAGGCTCGTCGGGACGGCACGCCCCGCGATCGTCACCCCGAGTACGGCCTGGCCGAGCAACAGCAGGTGTTCGATGTGATGCCAGACCTGGATCCCCAGTGCCACGTTCCACCATGTCCGCGAACGGCCCGTGAAACCAGGCGCGAGCACGATGAAACCGACCAGCATCACGACGGCGTAGGCGTAATGCAACCATTCCGACGAGATCAGCCATGGGAACGGGATTCCCAGCACACCCCGCGCCTCAGGAATGGGCCACCCGAGTAGATATATCTGAATGGCCTGCGCGATGTGCTCCGCCCAATGCGAGAGCACGACGATCAGGAACAGCATCAGCATCGTCTTGTGTCCGCCGGTGTTCATCCAGCGGAACCAGCCGCGGATCCGACCATCCCTTGCGTTCGCTCCGGGTACCGGCGTGACACCAGTGGTCATCGATGTTCCTCCCGTTCCGTTCCTCACCCTGATTACCGGTAGTTCTCTAAGGCCTTGACCAGAGACGACGGCACATCGACCGGCTCGGTGCCAGTCGGGGTGCGCCGCAAGCACGCGACGGTCTGCGTTCCCCTGGCCACGAGTTGCTCGGCGCGCCGGAAGTCGAAGGCCATCGTGATCCGGCTTCCCCGGCATTCCCGCAGGGACATCGCGACCTCGATCTCGTCCAGCGCGAAGCACTCCTCGTAATAGTCCATCGCACAGGCGACCGTCGCCAGCGCGAGGTCGCCCGCGCGCACGGATTTGAGCACGTCGGGGACCATGTCGGCGAGGAAGTGTTCCCGGCAGTGGCCCTGCCAGTGCAGGTAGTGGGCGAAGTAGACGTTGCCGACCACGTTGGTCTCGTCGAACGTAACCACGTGCCGATAGCGGTATACCCGGGTCACCGGTGACCATCCACCGCGACGGCGACGGCGAGCATGCCTGGCAGGTCGGTGTCGAACCAGCCGGTCACGACACTGGCGTCACCGCACCGCAGTACGGTCAGGTCAGACTCCACCCGATCCAGCGTCGCCCGATCGGTGTCTGCTACGCCGGCGTCCCGTAGGGCTTGTTCGGCGAGCTCGCGCAGCTGGGACGTGTCCTCCTGTCCGTGCCGGATGGCCGTCGCGACCCCGATTTCGGCGTCCGACGCCGCCAACGCTCCCGCACCGGTCTCCGATACGTCGCGCCCCGTGGTCAACTCGACGTCGTCAGCGATTCCCAGTTCGACGATCCGCCTGCTCAGCAGCGGGCCAAGCAGCCGCACCGGCATCGGCCGCCGCCATTCCCGCATGCTCACGGCCCGCAGCCGGAGACCGTCCCACCGGCACACCAGTTCGCCGGTGGCGTCGACGGCATCGACGTCGAAGACATACTCATCGGCGCTGTGCCAACGTTCGGTAGCCAGTACGCGCAGCTGGCCGGCTGGTGCGCGCCACACCGTGACGCGCTCCGCACCGACAGGAAGCGCCTGCCGATGTGGGACGCAGGCGAGTAACACGTGGAGAACGGCATCGTGTGCGCCGGGGTCGCCGAGCAGGAGACGCTGGCCGTGGAACTGGGAGAACCAGCGATCCTCCTCAGCCGTCACCAGCGCACGCACCCGGAAAGCGGACAATGTCTCGTAGTCGACCAGGCGGCGGAACCGTCCGGCATGGAACAGCAACGTGCCGTAGTAGGGATGCGGCCCGGACATGGCGACGCCATCGGGGGCAGGCGTCGGGACCGAAACCGCCTCCGGCGGGGCGGGCGGTGGAGACACGGTGGCGGCGAAACGGACGCTGCCGAAGTCATCCGCGTCGTCACGCAGGTCGACGTCGATAGCGCTGCCCCTGTCGTCGGCCAGTGCCGCGACCCGCAGTACCCGTGGCTCGTGCTCTCCGACCGTGATCGGCGCTCGCAAAGAGACATCGGTGAACGACACCGGTTCCTGCCGGTCCCGCCCGGTGACCGCCATGGCGGCCTGCGCCATCGCCTCAAGCCCGATGACAGCGGGCACCATCGGTACGCCATCGACACGATGATCGTCGAGGTACGGGTCGGAACCGAGTGAGAGCCGCGCCTGCAGCACGGCTTCCACACCGGGGACGCGCACCAGCTCCTCCTCCGCGAAACGCAGCGTCGGCCAGCTCTCCGATCGCTGCCCCAGCGTGGCCGTCGCGGGAAACCGGCCCGCGAGCATCACCGTCGGCGGAGCGGTGTCGTCGGTCAGCACATCGAGCATCGCCGCCGCGCCCGCCTCCGGGGTGATCGGAGCGATCCCCTGGTCCCGAAGCCGGTCGACGACACCGAGCCGTTCGCCCATCCCGATATCGGACCACAGCGACCATTCCAGTGTGTGGACGCGAGTCTCCGGGTGCTTCTCGGCCCATGCTTCGAGGTCATGTCGCATCCAGTCATTCGCTACGCAGTACTCCGACTGCCCAGCGAGGCCCATCCTGCCGATGATCGACCCGAACCCGAGCACGAGCGTGAGCTCATCACCGACCTCGGCGAGCAGACGGCGGAGTCCGGCGACCTTGGGACGCACCGTCGCTCGTACGGTGTCCTCGTCCAGCGCGCTGAGCAGGCGCGGCTCGTTGCTGCCAGCGCCATGCAGCAAGCCTCGGATGGGGCCGCGTTCCCGAGCCGCCGCGACCGCGGTCGACACCTCGGCGGCATCGGTGACGTCACAGCGCACGTAGTCCGCCGCGACGCGTTGGCGTAGCAGTTCCAGCCCCGCGGCCACGTCGGGGTCGTCGACGGCTCTGCGCCCAAGCACGACCAGCTTCGCGCCGGTCACCGTGGCTAGTTCGGCCGCACAGTGCGCGGTGATCCCCGTCGTTCCTCCCGTCACGAGGCAGACGTCGCCGGTCCGCAGCGGTAGCGGCGCGCCCGCGGACGGCCGGTGCGGCTCGGTAACCGCCGCCGCCAATCCGCCGTCCTCGTCCAACCGCAGTTCCCGGTAACCGACCTCGGTAGCGCAGGCGAGATCGACCTCGCCGTCGGCTCCAGCGTCAACCACCGTGACAGCACAGTCGTCGACTTCGGCAGCGATGCTGCGGGCGAGCGCGGCAGCGGCGGGATGGTCGTGATGCAGCAGCACGAGCAGGTCGGGCGACACGGCCCTGATGCGGCCCACCATGTCCACGACCTCACTCATGGTCGGCTCGATCTCAGTGCGCGCGCCGACGGTGAGCACGAGTCCTCGGCGGGCGGCGCTGTCGTCGCCGTGTTCCGGCAACGGCACGGGCGGCCCGCCAGGTAGCGAGTGCACGGTCCACGCGACCGGCGCGGTGAGCCCGGTGGTCGGCGTGAACGGGACCCATCGCCTCGTGAAGGCACGAACCCAGTCCCGCACGCCAGGAACACTCGGCGCCTCGCTCGCGCCAACGTCCGGCTGTGCCTCGATAATCTCCGCGAGTTCGCTGACCGTGACGTCGGTGACGAACCGATCCGCCGCTGGTGGCTGTTTGCCGAGTCCACTCGCGACCGTGGCGACCAACTCGATCAGCTGCAGCGAGTTGAGATGCAGCTCGCCAAGCACGGAACTCTTCGCGTGAATGCTCGCCAGCGGCAGCTCGAGCGTGTGACCAAGCTGTTCTCGTAGCGCTGTGAGCGGGTCGTCGCCGCGTGACACGACCATCTCGGTCGCCACGTCCGCCTCCGGTCGCGGCTGGCTTGGCGGGGCGTCGACCGCAGGGGCGCTCGACGCCTCGCACGGATTGGACAGCAGCGACAGCGGTTGGTCGATGTCGACATCGCGATAGCCTCGTCCCGCGAACCACGGTTCGAGCTGGACCGCGCCGGCGGCCGCCATCGCGGCGGTGGCGAACGCGCCAGCGCCGGCGGAACCGCCACAATCCATACTCACCGACGGGATGCCTGCCGAGCCGTGTTCCATGATGCGGCGCAACGTATCGCCTGGCCCCACCTCGACCAGCAGGTCACACCGTTCGGCGAGTGCCGCGGCAGCCTGCTGGAACCGGACCGGGGTCACCAGTTGCTCGGTGAGCAATTCGACGAGGTCGTCGTCATCATCGAGGAGACCTCCCGTCACCGTCGAGTGCACGGGGCTCATCGGGCGCCCGATATCGCATTGGTCGAGCACCCGCCGAAACGGCTCGACCACCGGTGCCATCGCCGCGCTGTGGAACCCGTGTGACACCGGCAGTGTCGTCGCGGCGATACCGTCCCGCTGACACCGGCGCACCACATCGTCGACCTCGGATTTCGGACCGGCGACGGTCGTCTGGACGGGTGAGTTGTACCCGGCGATCTCGACCGCCGTGCCGGACAGCAACCGTCTGACCGTGTCGGGGCCCGCGCTCACGCCCGCCATCGTGGTCCCGGAAACCCCGTGGCGCGCCATCAACTGACCGCGCCGGGCCGCCAGCCAGAGCCCTTCTTCTGGAGTGAGCGCCCCCGACCAGACCAACGCGCTGATCTCACCGAGGCTGTGCCCGACAGCACCTACGGGGCGGCAACCCAACGTCGAGAGCCACGCGAGTCCCGCGAGGGACTGCCGGATGATCGCTGGTTGCGCGACCGAGGTGTCGGTGTCCCCTTCGCTGATGGTCACGTCATCAGGGAGCGGGGGAACGTCTACCCGGACGGGCCACTCCGAAAGGACGTCCCTTACCGGCGCGGCCTGGCCAGGAAACAGCAGGCCAATCCTCGCCCGGGAACCAGCGCCGAGCACGTAACCACCGGCCTCATCCACAACGAGTCGCCGGTCGCCATCAGTCAGCCGCTTCCGTGCCTTCGTCGCCGCGGCGACGAGCTCCTCAGGGGAACGCACCACCAGCGCGCACCGCACGGGGGCGTTGCTCGACGACGTCTGCGCCACCGTGCTGGCGAAATCATGCACCTCGGCAGCGCTCAGCGAGCCGCAACGTTCGACGATCTGATCCAACCGCGCGGCGAGATCGCTGGCTGTCGACGTACCGAGCAGCACGATCTCGTGCTCGGGCAACGGTCTACTCCAGGCCAGCGTAGTGGCCGGGATTTGTGGCGCCGTCGCCGTTCGCTCCCCTTCGAGCACGACATGGGTGTTGATCCCACCGAACCCCATGGCCGACACCGACGCTCGTGGCATAGCTGACCGCCACGGTTCGGCATCGGGCTGAATACGTAGTGACGAACCATGTTCCGTTAGCAAGGGGTGCGGCTCGCGGCAGCCGGTCGTCGGCGGGATCACCCTGTGGTGCACGGCCAAGGCAGCTTTCATCAGCCCAGCCACTCCCGCAGCCGCCTTCGTGTGCCCAATGTTCGCCTTGATCGAACCAAGCGCGGCCTGCCGCTCCGTGTCACCCCTGATCTCACGCAACACGGTGAGCTCAGCCGCGTCCCCGACGTGCGTACCGGTGCCATGGCCCTCAACGAGGTCAATGGTGGCGGGCTCGACGCCGCTCATCTCATACGCGCGCCGCAAGGCACGCGCCTGGCCGCTCGACTCGGGCCGGGTGAGGCCACCCGCGCCGTCCGATGACGTTCCCCATCCGACGATGTGCGCGTAGCTCCGCAGACCCGCCGACTCGGCGTCCTCGGCGCGCATGAGCGCGACGACACCGCAGCCTTCCCCTGGAAGGAAGCCGGTTGGCTCCGCGTCATACACCCGCATCTCACCGTCGGCGAGCGCACCCAGCCTTGCGAAGCCAACCAACTCGAACGGGTCAAGACTGAGATCAACGCCCCCGGCGAGCGCGAAGTCGAGCTCACCAGTCGCCAACGCCCTGCTTGCGGTCATCACCGCGAGCAGGCTTGACGCGCACGCACCGTCTACTGTGTACCCGGTTCCGTTGAAGTCGTAGTGGTTGCAGATCCTACCCGCTATCGTGTTGGCGAGCGCACCGGCGAGCGAGTCTTCCCCAGGCACCGGAAACGGCTCCTTGAGTAACTCTTCGAGTGCGGCGATGGTCGCCGCACTCGTCGATTCGTCCGCACCAGCGCGTTCGAGGGCAGCGACGGCGGCGCGGTGCACGAACGGCCACCGCAGCCTGATCTGGTGGGCGCGGGTGAACTCACCGGTCAGCGAGTTGCCCATGACGACACCGACCTGCTCGCGGTCAAGTCCCGCCGCATCGGGGAATCCCGCGTCGGCGAGCGCTTCCGTCGCGACCTGAAGCGCCATCCACTGCGTCTCGTCCGTCGCCCGGTACAGCGCACCGCCGATGCCGAAACGCGTCCGATCGAACTCCCAGTCTCGTAGCAGACCGGCATGCGTCACATAGGTATGGTCCGGCTCCTGCCGCGAGCCGATGTAGGCCGACGAGAGCCGATTCCCAGGAATGGCCCGAAAACCACGCCGCCTGCCAAGAACGGTCTGCCATAGCCGCGTCGGATTGTTCGCGTCCGGATAACGGCACGCCATCCCGACGATCGCGATGCGGTGTCGCGTCATTTGCTCGCACCTCCAGTGCGTACACCCGAGAACGCGCGTCGCAACATGGGCTTCATCGGCTCGGCGACCAGCACCAGCCCGCGCAACAGGCAGGTGATCACCAGCGCGAAGAACAGTCCGAAAACGACCTCCGAGACGACGAGCACGCCGTACACGGCCGCGGTGACCAGCCCGAACACAACTTGGTTACGGGTCTTGAACGGTGTCGTACCAGGGTCGGTGATCATATAGTTGGTGAAGAGAAGGAACGCCACGCCCGTGACGGGAAGCAACGCACCGAGCAAGGCGTGATCCAGCAGCGCCCATCGCAGTACCGCCTGCGCGACGAACCCACCGACCCAGCCAAGCACCAGCGGCATCTTGCCGGTCAGACCCGCGTTGAGCATCGTGCCGAGCACGAGGATGCCCAGCGGCACGAGCCAGTCCAGAGCGCCGCTGATGTTGTTGGTGAAGTGATAGGGCGGCGCGATCCCCACCCACGGGAACAGGATCAGTGTGATCGCGATGCCCGCGTTGGAGGGGTTGAGAACGTGGCGCAACCTGCCTCTGGCGCGCACCCGGACGACGTACTTGCTCGCGTTGGCCACCGTCACCGCGAACACGTACGGCCACACCGAGGAGTTCCCCCACAACAACATCGCGCAGGCGAGGCCACTGATGTGCGCCGGAAGCAGGAAGATAGCCAGCGCGGAAAGGCCGCCGCGAAACTCGGGATCGCGGCCGAGCGCCCACGCGTCGAGCGCCTCGAAAAGCACCGCCGTCGCGTAGCTGACCAAGATGGCCATGATCGGGGCTATCGGTGCCTGCTCGAACCCGAGCACGGTGTGACCGAGCACGGTGAACACCGTGATCGACAGGGCGAAGCGCTGGAGTGCGCGTACCCGCCGCACCTGTGGGGACATGTCGACTTTTGGACCGCCACCGGACTCGGGTGCGCTATCGCGGGTGGGTTCGTTGGTCGTGGTCGATACCGGAGCTGTTGTCGTCATCGCACTACCGCCGTTCCACTGTCGTCAACGGTTACGGTTCGATGGCCCGGCCGCAGTTCGACGCGCGCGCTGTGCTTCCCGTCGGCGTCACGCCAGCTCACCACGGCGGGAGCTGGCTCGCCGCCAGGCAACACGAAGTGCAGCTCGCTCGCGGAGACGCCCGCGTGACCGTTCGCCGGATACAGCTGCCGCCGTTGCGGCCGATCCGGATGGCGCAACTCGATTCGCGCACCGATCACATCGACTTTCCCGGTCCCGCTGCCGGTGACCGACTCCCGCACGACCCTCACGTGGGCCGCATCATCGGCGGGTACCTCGTTACGCAGCAGGACGGAGTCTTCCCACTGGTTCGCGACGACGACGTCGAGGCTGCCATCGCCGTCGACATCACCGAAGCCAAAACCCCTGCTGTTGTACGGCGCCGCGATCCCGACCTCAGCGGCAAGATCGGTATACCTGCCATCAGCGTCCGCGACCCACAACGGATTCGATTCGTGACCTGACAGGTCATCCTCCGGCCCGAATTCTGGCCACACTTCCGGATAGCGCAGCAGATCGTCATTGCCCATCGCCAGCTCCTGCAACAACGGCCAGCGGTCGACATCGCCCTCAAGGAACCCGTTGGCTTGCATGACCTCGTCGACACCGTCGTTGTCGAAGTCTCCCGCCTTGATGTCCCAGCACCAGCCACCACGCGCGATGCCGAGTTCCTCACTGCGCTCGTCGTACGGCAACGTACCGTCGAGCAGCTCCGCTGGGTCGCCATCCGGAACGAAGGCGAGGTTGCTCTCGTGCAAGGCGTATGGCGTCGTGATGTTGCTGACCATGATCGCGGGCAGCTCCGCGTCGCCCTGATAGGTAAAGGTCACCCCCATGCCCTTGAACGAGTCATGGCCGAGCACCTGCGACTTCGGGGTGGTCAGATCGCGTTCACCGGTCACCTCGACCAACCGGACGTCCCCTGGTGTCGACCGATTGACAAGAAGCTGATCCGGCCCGAAATCATTAGCCTGGTAGAGCTCAGGCAGCGCGTCACCCGTGAGGTCCTGCAGTCCCATGGCAAGCGTCCAGGCACTCGCCGCGTGGGCGGGTAACGCGTTGCTGTGGTCGACCAACGCCGGCTTGGTGTCTGGCTCACCCGACGGCGTCGTCAGCAGTACCCGGTTAGTACCGGCGTTGCGCGCCAGCGCCATCGAGTCCTGCATCGCCATCCTGCTCTCCTCCGTCGCGGTCGGATCAAGCACCCGTGCGCCATCGGGGAAGTAGTTCGCGACCAAGACGTCAAGGTGACCGTCGCCGTCGACGTCCCCCACGTTGAGCCCGGTCGAGTTCCACACCTCCATCGGCTCGATCAGCTCGACGGCGCGGAACGTGCGTGCGGTGGGCGGTCCTGGCTCGGTAGCGGTGTTGAGGAACAACACCGGGGAGCGGCCCCAGTAGTAGACGAGCAGGTCACGATCGCCGTCCTCGTCGAGGTCGGCGGGCACGCAGCCCATCGGCGCCATCGTGTCGTCGTAGCGCAGGCCATCCGGTGAGAGCCGCACCGGGTCATAAGCGCCGCCATCGCCCGGCACCGGCCGGACGGTTACCGAGTCATCCCTTGGATCGACAAGGCACACATCAGCGGGAAATCCAGATTCGCGCAGATCGAACACGGCGGTAGCCGCACCGACGGCGGAGATCCAGCTCCGGATCCGTTCCACGGCGGGTGCGACCGATCGTTCCTTCGCGGCACCGTCCGGCTCGCTGTTGACCCGCTCGACGGTGAAGTCGAACCGTTCGGCCATGCGGCGTGCTTCGGCCGCACCGACGTCGGGACGGATAGTGAACAGGCTGAATGCCACACATAATGCGAGGGTGACCGACAAGGCGACAATCCTGCGGGCGGCAGGCGGCATACGCGACTCCTCAATCGTGGGTGACGATGGTGGAAAGCGACTCCCTGATCCGGGTTCGCCAGTTCAGATACGCGGCGATGTCGCCTCGGCTCGTCAGCCCACGTGCCGTGACATCCGACAAGGAGGCGGCTTCCGTGGCATCGACCTGAAGCAACTGCCTGCACGCACGTTCGGTATGGGTGGGAATGATGGCGGCGCGTGCCCGCGCACCCGCGGCGAACACCAGTCCCTGGGCGAAGTGTTGACGATAATCACCGCTGGCCTGCGACAATCGTCGTCGCCCTACGTCGTCGGTTGCACCCGCATAAGCGCAAGCAAGCCCGACACCACTCCATACCGGCGCGCGGGCTCGGGTGGGCAACGCGGCGACGCGGCGAGCGATGCCATCGACGTCGCCAGCCTCGATGAACCACAACGCGCGGCCATAGCCGCCGTACCTTGCCTCGGCGCGTTCGTCCGGTCCGGCCACGCAGCGGCGCACCACCACTTGCCAGCCACCAAAGAATGCCTCGGCGAAACCCGCGCCGTCGAGGGCGAGCCACCGCACGAGGGGCGTTGCGGGAACGGCTACCGGCAACCGTAGCCGTAGCAGGCCGAACGGCCAGCCAGCACCAACGTGGATGAGATGGACGTAGCACTGCCCGTGGCCGGCGAGCAGGCGAGCCAGCGCGCGAGAGCGCCCGAGGGTCGTGATGTCGATGAGTCGAGCGAACATGGCGGCGCCTTCGTAGGCGAACCCGCGCTCCTCTTCGGCGATCGTGGCAAGCGCGGGATGCGGGTCGCGCCAATGGGCGACCGCGAGATTGAATCCAGTCAGGAAGCTCCTGGCATGTCCCTCGAGGATCGCTCGCGCGTCGGGCCGGTCCGTCCGGAACCCTCGACGGGAGAAATCCGCCATACGCAACGGTAATCGCACGAACGGGCGACCGCGACCGCTCGCACCGTCGTGAGTCGATGTCTTCGCCGCGAACGATCGCACCATAGCTGCCCCCACCGCGGTAGCGCCAACCTCATAATGACTACACTATTTGTCATTTGTTTATGAGTGCTATGACAGAAGGCCGAAATAGTCACTGGCCATGACCACGGCCGGGCCCCCCGCCGCGACTATCACGCTGACCAGATAATGATCACAATCGCCACTACCGCTCACAGTGCCGTCAAGACTGGAACGCACTGACCCGATCAAGCCCCACCTCCGGTGGCCGATTTAGCCCGATCCCCATCGCCGCGGCGAACGAAAACCGTTCACTCAGGACACTTACAGCAGGCATTCCGCCTAGCCAACCGCTGATCCTTAAGTTTCACTCAGTCATCGCAACGGTCATACTCTAGGGCTGGGCCACCCGGAGCAGTACTTGACGCCGGACCGACAATCACTGTCACAACGCCAAATTCCGTATCGTGAATTCTCGTTACGACAACTGTGCCACGGCAGAAGCACGCAAGTCCGAAGGGTTCGAGCTGGCGGCAACAGCCTGGACTTTCACATAAAAATAATATAGCGTTCAAATGACCATGCGGACCCTGCCCCGTCACCGCCCGTTCACCGACCCGAGGTGTGTCCGTGCACGATTCGATCGATCCCGTTTTCCTCGCCCACCAGCCACAATCGATCGCGGAAACCGGACTGGCTCATGCCTCGAAGCGAGGGGCTCGGCACGCATCGGTACGGCTGGAACAGACGCGCCACGCCGAGACGATCCTGCTCGACGGCGTTCTCGCGGGCGAGGGGGATACGACCGAACTCGGCCTCTCGGTTCAGGTGCGACCGAACGGCGGCGCCACCGGCTTCGCCGCGACGACCGAGATCTCCCCCGGCGCCGTAACGTCCGCGGTGGATCACGCGATAGCCATGGCCACGGCGAGTTCTCGGATCGGGGGCGACTATGGCGAACCCGCCGATGAGCCCATCTACCGCGACGAGGTCTGGCTGTCCGACTACCGCGTCAACCCGTTCACCATCGCCGCGGACGAGCGCGCCCGGTTCCTCACGAAATGGTCAGACGCGTTACTGAAACACGACGACGTCGCCAGCGTGCACGCCAAGCTTGTCGCCGTACAGGAAACCAAGTTCTACGCCGACCTCGCGGGAACCACGACCACGCAGCAACGCGTCCGGGTTCACCCCAGGGTAACGATCACGGGGCGGCGTGCGGACGGCTCCGCCGAGACGGTAAGCACACTCGGCCCGCCTACCGGGCGAGGCTGGGAATATCTGCTCGGCGATGGCTGGGACTGGGAGGCCGAGATCGCGGAGCTACCCGGGCACCTCAGCGACAAGCTTCGCGCCACGGAGCTCGCCGATGGGTGTTACGACCTTGTGGCTGACCCGTCACACCTGTGGCTGACGATCCACGAGACCATCGGTCACGCCACCGAACTCGACCGCGCGCTCGGCCACGAGATGTCCTACGCGGGCGCCACCTTCACCGCGCCCCACGACATCGGAACGCTACGGTTCGGCTCGCCGTTGCTGAACGTCATCGCCGAGCGGACATCCGCACACGGACTGGCCACGGTCGGGTTCGACGACCAGGGAGTAGCGGCGCAACGCTGGCCGCTCATCGAAGACGGCGTCCTCACCGGCTTCCAGACCGACCGCGACACTGCGGTAGCACTCGGCGCCGCCCGGTCCACCGGATGCGCTTTCGCCGGGTCCGCACTGCACCCGCCACTGTCCCGACTACCGAACGTCTCAGTACTCCCCGGCGAGGACGATGTCACGACGCGACACCTGATCGGTGACGTCCGCGACGGCGTCTACGTCGTCGGACCGAGTAGCTGGTCCATCGACATGCGACGGTCGAACTTCCAGTTCACCGCGGACCGTTGCTACCGCATCCGTAACGGACGACTCACTCACCAGCTTCGCGATGTCGCGTACCAGTGGAACACCACCGACCTCTGGCGATCACTAGCCGCACTAGGGGGCGAACGAAGCTACCAGACGTTCGGCGCGGATCTCTGCGGCAAGGGACGCCCGGTGCAGATCGCCGCGGCGAGCCACGGCAGCCCTCCCGCGTTGTTTCGAAATGTTCCGATGCGCACCATCGACGGAACCAGGTAGCCCGCGATGGAGTCACAGCGAGCCGCGGCGATCGCGGCCGAGACGGCGGCGAGTGGTGAGGACGTCATCGCGATCGTCGACGACACGACGCACCACTATCTGCGCTGGTCCGCGAACGAGGTGACCGCGAACGGCGCCGCGAGCACGCGGACGCTGACGGTCATCGCGGTCAACTCGGTCGATGACGGCATCGGGAACGCGGCCATCACGCACCGGGGTCACCTCGACGAGAACACGGTCAGGAAGGTCGCGGACGCGGCACGTGCGGCGGCACTGCGCGCGGCTCCGGTCGCCTCGGCACCGTCCCTGCCAGGCGGTCACGGCACCGCCGGTAGGCCCGACATCGCGATGGAGGAGGCCCCGGCCGATGCTCCACCCGCGTACTGGAACGACCTCGCCGCCGACCTCGGCGCCGCGATGACGCGGGCGGATCGGCGGCAGCGGCTGCTGTACGGATATGCCGAGCGACAACGAAGGACAACCACCGTCAACGCGTCCACCGGACTCCATCTCACCAGCACGCAGGCGGTCGGGACCGTCGAGGCCGCCGCGTACGGCGCGGACGGGAAGGCATCGGCATGGCACGGCACGGCGATACCGGATTCCGGTGAGGCCGATGTGCCTGGAATTCACGACGAACTCGACCGCTGGCTCCACACGGCGAACCGGCGGGTCAGCCTGCCACCAGGTCGCTATGACGTGGTCCTGTCCCCAAGCTGCGTTGCCGACCTCATGGCGCGGCTTTACCGCGCCATGAGCGTCACTGAAGCGACAACGGGAGCGTCCCCGTTCGGGGACGGTGAAGGCGGCACCCGCATTGGCGAACGACTCACTCCCGCATCGCTCACGTTGCTCAGCGATCCGGCGGCACGAGGTCTTAGCTGTGACCCCTTCGTCATCACCCGCTCGCCGACACCGACGGCGTCCGTTTTCGACAACGGCTTGCCATTGCGGCGGACGCGGTGGATCAGCGACGGTGTGCTCTCCGCTCTTGTCGGCACACGGACAGCGGCCGAGTCCGCTGGCTGTCCCTTCACTCCGTGGATCGGCAACCTCGTGCTCACCGGAGCCGCCCCCGACCGCTCCCTTGACGAGATCGTCGCGGAGACGCGACGCGGGCTGCTCGTGACGTCACTGTGGTATCTCCGCGACGTGGACCCTCGGCGGCTCCTCATCACTGGACTCACCCGCGATGGTGTCTATCTCATCGAGGACGGTGAGATCGTCGCCGCGACGAATGACTTCCGTTTCAACGAAAGCCTGCTCGGCGTCCTGCGTCGGGTGACAGATGTCGGCACCACCGTGCCGACCCTGCCGCGTGAACCGGACAACGCGATGACCCGATTCGCGATGCCCCCGCTCGCGGTGCGTGACTTCACCATGTCCTCGGTGAGCGAGGCACCGTAGTGTCACCCAGCGACACCCGAGACCTTGCTGGCCTCATCGCGGCCTTACCCAAGACCGAGCTGCACCTGCACCTGGTCGGCGCCGCGAACACGGACGTGGTGAACGCACTCGCTCGGCGCCATCCCGGAACCGTCGTGCCCACCGATCCCGATGCGCTGCGGCGGCTTTGCCACGTGCCAGATTTCGACCGGTTCATCACCGTGTTCGGTGCGGTGACCCGCCTCATCACCACCCCGGCTGATGTGGTGATGCTCGTCGAGCGGCTGGCCGCCGACCTCACGGCGGGCAACGTCCGCTACGCGGAAGTCACCGTGACCCCGTTGAGTCATGTCAACGCGGGGATCGACCCCGACGCCCTCGCCGAGGCACTGACCGAGGGTAGGCGGCTCGCCGCCACCCGGCATGGCGTCGAACTCGCCTGGATCTTCGATATCTCGGGAGACGACGGCGTCGCAGCTGGCCACGCGACCGTGGACTGGGTGTTGGGCACCCAACCGGCCGGTACCGTCGCCCTCGGACTCGGTGGCCCTGAACGCGGCGTTCCGCGCGCGTGGTTCAAGGAACCATTCGCCAAGGCTCGTGCGAGCGGCCTGCGCAGCGTGCCACACGCTGGCGAGACAACGGACGCGGCTGAGGTCGCGGCCGCCATCGACGTACTCGGCGCGGATCGGATAGGTCACGGTATCCGTGCCGCCACCGATCCCGGGCTGCTCGAGCGGCTGGCGACCGAGAACATCACGCTGGAGGTGTGCCCAACGTCCAATGTGCGCACCGGCTCGGTCGACTCGCTCACGAACCACCCGCTACCCGAGCTGCGCGCCGCCGGAGTGCCGGTCGCGATCAGCACCGACGACCCAGGCATTTTCGGCACCACCCTTAACCACGAGCTCGAGGTGTGCGCCGATTGGTTCGGAATGAGCGGCGCCGAGCTCGCGGACATGGTGCGCACCGGCGTACGGGCCGCCTTCTGCTCCGAAACACGGCGTCACCAGTTGCTCCGCGAGATCGACGACATGCTCGGTCAGGACGACGCGACGGCCCGAGGCGCGGATCCGAACTCACCGACCGCCGCGATGTGATCCGGACCGCTACCACAGCAGCCACCAAGCAGACTCGCGCCATACTCGCCGTGCCATCGGCGCAGTGTCGCGGCGAAGTCGGCTGGTGAGACGGCGGCGGGGAACCCATCGCCGTCAGCCGCTCGTTCGGCGAGCCTGTCCTCGACGTTGGGATACGCGCCGAACCTGACGTCGCAGGAGTCGCTGAGCTCGGCGAGACAGGCCTCGGTCGTCTCCAGTGGCGCGCAGTTGACGAGTACCCCGTCGGCGCCGTCCCGCTCCACCGCGCGAGCCGCGTCGGCGAGAGGCTCCCCGGAGAGCAACCGAGCCCCGTCAGCACAGACGAAACTGACCCACGCTACGCCACCCGCGGCGAGTACCTGTTCCAGCGCGATCCGCGCCTCACGAATCGAGTTCATCGTTTCGATCAGCACGATGTCCACACCGGACCGCATTAGCTCCGTCGCGAGCCACTGGTGTTCCGCACGCAGTTCATCATCGTTCGGTACCAGGTCAGGCCGGTAACAGTCAGCGACAGGCGCCATCGAGCCTGCGATGACGGCGTCCGATCCCGCCGCCTGCCGCGCGGATTTCGCGACCCCTACTGCGGCGTGAACCATCCAGCCAAGCCCGGCGCCGTCAAGGCCGAGCGCGCGCAAAGAGCGCAGATTGCAGCGAAACGTGTTCGCGGTGAGTACCTGCGCGCCTCCCGCGAGAAAGCGCTGATGGATACCGCTGAGCACGGTCCTGTTCTTGTCGGTGAGCAACGCGCGCGTCGTCCACCAGGGACTTTCGACGGCGATCCCCGCGCGTTGCAACTCGGTCGCCGTCCCTCCGTCGATGCGGAGGACATCACCGTCACGTGCTGGCTCGGTCATGGTCGATCAGCTCCTTCCCTGGCGTGGCCACGCATGCCCGCACGCATCGCGGCGGACAGGTCATCAATGAGATCCGCGGGGTGTTCTATCCCGAGCGAAAGTCGAACCAGGTTGTCCGTGACACCGCGTCGCAGCAGATCGTCGCGGGGTATCGCACGGTGGCTCATGCTCGCGGGAAGCGCGAGCAGCGATCGCACCGCACCGAGGCTCACCGCGGCGCCGAACAACCTCGTACCGCCCAGCAGCGTTTCGGGGTCGCCGAGATACGCGAAACTCACCATCGCCCCGTGGCTCGACATCTGCCGTACGGCGACATCGTGCTGCGGATGGTCACTGTGCCCCGGGTAGTGCACCGCGCCCACGAACGGCGACTCTCCGAGTGACGCGGCGACGGACGCGGCGTTGGCACATTGCCTCGCGAACCGCAACGACAGCGTTTTCAGACCGCGATGCGTCAGATAGCAGTCGAGCGCTCCTGGCACGGCACCGGTAACAGACCGGTGCGCCAGCAACCGCTCGTGCAGTGCCGAGTCGCGATAGACGAGCGCGCCGCCGAGCACGTCGGAATGTCCCGCGATGAACTTCGTCGTGCTGTACAGGCTCACCTGGGCACCCAGCGCGAGCGGCTGCTGGGAGACCGGCGTCGCGAACGTGTTGTCCACGACGACGAGTGCGCCGACATCGCTGGCGCGCGCACTGATCGCGGCGATGTCGGCGATCCGCAACAGCGGGTTGGTCGGCGTCTCCACCCACACCATCGCCACATCGGGGGTGATCGCGGCGTCGCGCCGCTCCGGATCAGCCAGGTCCACGTAGTCGACTTCGATACCGAACCGACCCAGTGTTTGAAACAGCTCGTAAGTGCCGCCGTAGACGTCGTCCGACGACACGAGCTTGCTCCCCGGCGGCACCAGCGAGAGCACCGCGACGGCGGCGGCCTGTCCCGAGGAGAAGGTCAGCGCGAACGGTGCGTCCTCCAGTGCGGCGAGGCAAGACTCCAACGCTTCCCTCGTCGGGTTCTCCCCGCGCCCGTAGAACCGCGTCACCGGGTCTTGCGGCGACCGGTCGAACGTCGTGGCGACGTGGATCGGCGGCACGACATCACCGGTAACCGGCTGGGAGGACTGTCCCTCGTGCACCAACAGGGTGTCGAAACGCACCGGATCAGCTCGCGGCCTTGACGGCACGAACACACAGTGCCGTGCTCGGTAGTCGGATCGTCCCGTCGACGTCGCGGAACGGCAAGGTGGCATCGCCTACCGCGCGCCACGCCATCTCCTCGTCCTCGCCGAGCTGCTCCCGCAACAAGTCCCGCATCGGCGGCGGCGTGACCGCCTTGTTCAGCTCGATGTACTCCGCGGGGTCCGCGACGCTGAACGGCACGTCGAACTCGGTGACCGAGACGTCGACGAAGCCCGCGGTTTCGAGGTCGGCGGCGAGCGTGCCGGGATCGGAAAGGGAGAACGGTGTCGGCGCTTCTGGCGGCGGCGCTGGCATCTCCAGCCACCCGCTCAGCGCCTGGAACCCCAGTGACAGCATCGGCACCGTCTCAGCGGGTCCCCACGTCGATGCGGCGAGGACCCCACCTGGGCGCAACGCGCCCGCCAGCGAGCGCAACGCCGCGACCGTGTCGATCGCGAACATCAGTCCCCACCGGCACAGTGCCACGTCGAACTCACCGGTGGCGGCCGACTCGATATCGCCGACACGGAATTCGATGTTGTCGTACTCGGCAGCCCTGCGGCGAGCGATCGCGACCATGCCAGGCGCGAGGTCGAACCCGACGACCCTTCCCTCGGGGCCGACCACCCGCGCCGCCGTGAGCGCGGGCTCCCCGATGCCGGTCGCGGCGTCGAGCACCGTCATTCCCTCGCGAACCCCGCCCAGCTCGAGCAACTCCGCCGTCACCTCCCTCGCGCCGCGCTCGAAGGTCTCGCTGATGGCGAGCCAACCCTCGCTCGCACCATCCCAGTTGGCACGCTGCTGTTCCTTGTGCTGCACCGGGTCGAGCCGTGTCTGGGTCATGACCAGCCTTTCGTCGTCGCGGGGTCACAGGAAGCGGGTGTTGGGGTGCTCCGCGGTCCAGAACCCGGGGCGCACCGTGCGCAGCGCGGCGCGCACCCGCTCGATCTCGTCGACGGTGTTGTAGATGGCGAACGACAGCCGCACCGTGCCGACCATGTCCATGCTGTCGAGGAAGGTGCTAGCGCAATGCACGCCGCAGCGCACCGCGATGCCGTGCGCGTCGAGATGGGAGCCGACATCGTAGGGATGGATCCCATCGACGACGAGTGACACGATCCCGCATGGGTCCTTCCCCGGGTCGCCGACGACGCGAACCGCGTCGAGGTCATCAACCGCGTCAACGACCGCTCTGGTAAGCATCGCGTCGTGTGCGCGGACGCGGTCACGATCAAGGTCACGGAGAAAGTCAAAGGCCGCCGCGAGACCGATCGCGCCAGCCACGTTTGGTGTGCCCGCTTCCAACCTCGCTGGCACGCCGACGTACCGCACCGGTTCGGCGTGGCTGACGGCCTTCACCGTGCCACCGCCAACGTGATGCGGCGGGAGGTCTCCGAGCAGGTCCCACTTGCCATAGAGGACACCGATGCCCATCGGTCCGTACATCTTGTGCGCCGAGAAGGTGTAGAAGTCCACGCCGAGTGCCGTCACGTCAACCTCTCGATGCGCGACCGCTTGCGCACCATCGACTACGGTCACCACGCCGTACTCACGTGCCCGCGCGACCATGTCCGCCACCGGGTTGACCGTGCCGAGCACGTTGGACACATGGGCGATCGCGGCTATCCGCACGCGCTCGCCCATCGCGGCCGCGAAGTCAGCCTCGGCGACACGGCCATCAGCGCCGACAGGTACAACGACGAGCTCCGCGCCGGTCGTCTCACACAACCGCCGCCAGGGCAGCAGGTTGCTGTTGTGTTCCATACCGGTGATGACGACCTGGTCGCCAGGGCCAACCAACCGCCTCCCGATGGTCTCGGCGAGCAGGTTGGTCGCCGCGGTGCAGCTGGCCGCGAAGACGATCTCGTCAGCGCGCGCCGCGCCGATGGCCGCTCGAACGGTCTCGCGCGCGTCCTCATAACGGTCGGTCGCGGTGAGGCCGAGCGTGTGGTAGCCGCGCCCGACGTTGCTGTTCACCGTCGTGTAATAGGTCGTGATCGCGTCGAGTACGGCTTGCGGCTTCTGCGTGGTCGCCGCGTTGTCGAGGTATACGAGTGGGTCGCCATCACCTCGGTGAAGTATCGGGAACTGGTCCCTGATGGTCGTGGGAACGGGATCGTCCTGGAGCACCGGTTCGCGGGTGTGGGTCATGCTGACTCCTCTACGTCGAACATGCGGTGGAACGCGTCCAGATAGCGTCGTTCCAAGGCGATGATCTTCTGCTCGGGATACGGCCTCCTGTCGGGCGGCACGCGACCGTGACGGCTCGCGTACGGACCAAAGAAGAACCAGCAGATCTGACCAACGTGTTCCGCGAAGAGCACGGGATGCGCCTGTGGTGAGTACATCCGCATGTGGCAGTAGGCGGCCTTGAACTCACCGCGTGGGCCGAAGCCGTGACCGAACATCACGTGCCCGAAAATGTCATGGACGACCCGGAACACGTCGTTGTAGGTAAGGGGAACGCCACGCGCGGTGACACCGGCGGGCTCCCGCATCGGATGGTGACCGGTTACCGGCCCAGGCCCATGGCTGTCGCGCGTCAGTAACACCCGCAGCGTGCCTGAGCGCCGAACCTCGGTGTACAGCTGGCGAGAGTCGCGGTACGGCTGCCCATCTCCGTGCCACGGTTCGACGTGTATCCCGCTGTCGACGATGGCATCGTACTGGAGGCGGCTTTCCCGCTTCAGCACGTCATACCCGTTCCTGACGGTGTGCTCCGCGCTGAACGCCGGGGCACGCTCGAAGGCGGCGGCCACCTCCGTGGCGAAACCTGGGTCGAACCGGACCCGCAGCCCGGCGAGCCGGGCGATGGACAGGTCGTGGTCCAGTTCGGTGACAGCGTCGTCGAGATACCGCTGCGCGGTAGCGGCCAGCCAACGGGTCGTGATGCGCTGATGCTCCAAGTTCTCGCACTCCCACCCCTTCGCTATCGCTACATCTTATTGAAGCATACATCCTCGCGGGAACGCAGTCACTGATTCGCGAACAAGCCGGTTTCCTTGGCTATGTAAGGAGTTTTCGCAGGCTAAGACTCGGCGCCTTGCCCACCGCACCCGATTTCAGATAAGTTCATGGAGCTATAGTCGATCTTCCGGCGGGAGGGCATGTGACGGAGCAGGCGGTGCGGGATTACCTGCTGCTCGGGCTCCGCATCGGTGAACATGTGCCCGGGTTCGTCGACAGCTGGTTCGGTGATCCCGCGCTCGGCGAAACCGCGGCGACGCGGCCACGCACGCCACCCGAGCTGGTTCGGGACGCGACCGAACTACGCGAGCGGCTTGCCGATAGCGGACTCTCTCCCTCCCGCAGGCGCTACCTTGGAGCACAGGTGGTCGCGCTGGAGTGCACGGCAAGGCGGCTGGTGGGGGAGCCCATGCCGTTCACGACGGAGGCACGAGCCTACTTCGACGTCGACGTGAGCACTGGCGACGCGGACGAGTACCAGAGCGTGCACGACGAGATCCACGAGCTACTGCCTGGCACCGGCGATCTGCGTGCGAGACTGGCGGAATTCACGGCCCGCAACACCATCCCCGAACATCAGCTCCACCGAGCGGTGCGCGCCGTCTCCGACGCGCTACGCGAGCGCGTCAGCGAATTGGTACACCTACCTGACGGCGAGGGAGTGACCTACGAGCTGGTGCGGGACAAGCCATGGCACGCGTTCAACCTGTACCACGGCGGTTTCCGGTCGACCATCACGCTAAACGTCGATGCGGGCAAGAACCTCGCGGCACTCCCCTTGCTCGCCACGCACGAGGCGTATCCGGGACATCATGCCGAGCACTGCGTGAAGGAAGCCGAGCTGGTGACGCGGCGCGGCGAGGTGGAACACGTCATCTCACTCGTCAACACACCGCAATGCCTCGTGTCAGAGGGAATGGCCGAGGTCGCCCACCGCGCGCTGCTCGGCGACGGTTGGGGACGGTGGACGTCTACCGTGCTCGCCGAGTACGGCATCCACATCGAGGGCGAGATGATCGAGCGGCTACACCGGCTCTGGGCGAGGCTCCTGCCCGCACGGCAGGACGCCGCACTGCTACTGCACGACCACGGCTGGGATGCCGACGCGACCGCCGCGTATCTCGGCAGGTGGCTGCTGCTGCCCGATGACCGCGCGCACCACATGGTCCGGTTCCTGACCGACCCACTGTGGCGTGCGTACACCGTGAGCTATATCGAGGGCACGCGGCTCGTATCACGCTGGCTCGAGATAGATACCGCGGACCACGCCACCGTCAGGGACCGCTACCGGCGGTTGCTGCGCGAGCCGTTCGTGCCATCGTCCCTACGGGAGCAGCTGGCAGGCAGCGCCACCTGAACCACGCGGCGAACGCGGCGAGCGAATATTCGCAATACCTCGCCATCTTCGTAATGAATTTTCAATCAACATCCGCTGTTGGTGAACGCTCAGCATCCGGGCTTGTTGAAGATATTCGGTGTCATATCGAATAAAGCTGGACACCGTACCACCATCTCACCATGTGAATTGCGGCCGTTGACAGTTAATAAACATATAGTATGCTTCGTCGCCAGCGGCCGCCGCAGCGAAGTTCCCAACCACGACTAGAGGTCCCGGTGTATTAGCGCATCGAACCGACTGCGAACTAGGAGCTTGCCATGTCCCTCTCGGGGTCACCCAGAATTGTCAAGCGGCTGGCCGGCATAGCGGCTTCAGCGCTGCTGATCGGAACGACGAGTATCGCGAGCGCACTTCCGGCCGCTGGCGCCGGTGTGGAACGAATCCAGTCCGCTGTCACTGGATCTGACGGCAAGACCTACAGCATCACCAACCACATCACCCGGGACTGGCACGTCGGAGGAGACGGACGACGCCACGAGTGGCTGCTCGTCTGGACCGGTGATGAGGAGAGCGGCGCCGACGGCGCTCCTGACCCCGATTTCCTCGCCGTCGTGGACGCCACGCGGGGCCCCACCTACGGCAAGGTGGTCAACACCGTGACCATCGACTCGATCTTCGCCAACGAACCGCACCACATGCAGTACTCCTGGCATAAGGGCAACAAGGTGTACGCGGGTGGTCTGCTCAGTGACACCGTCTTCGTCTTCGATGTCAGCGAGCTTCCCAAGGTCACCTTGAGCGGCATCACATTGCCGCATGACACCCCATGCGGCACCGCGCCTGATGCCTTCGCCGTGCTCAACGACGGCACGGCGTACGGAACATGGATGGGTGGCCCCGACGTCGCGGGCCCATGCACGTACACCGACGGCCAGACTCGGGTCGGCAACGGACCGGCCGGTTCCCCTGGCGAGGTCGTCCGGCTGAGCGACGACGGCACCGTCCTCAGCGAGGCACCAGCCGCCAAGGCGGGCGGCGAGGATCCTCGGCATTGCCCGAACGAACCCGCCCTACCAGAACCCACTTGCGCCAACCCGCACGGTATCGCGGTCCGCGAGGACCTCGACCGGATGATCACGAGCGACTTCGTGGAGGTGCGCCATGTCGTGAGCGGTCAGGTACCTGACCCCAACATTCAGCGGAAGACGGTCCGGATCTTCGACATCAGCGACCGCGCACGGCCGAAGCTGCTGAATGTGAGCTACCTGCCGGACGGCCCGCGTCAGGACAACCCCTACACGCGCGAGGGCCTGCTCGCGATGGAGCCCGCCGTCACCCACCAGCCGCACCACAGGGGTGCCTTCGCGGCGACTGGCATGGGCGCGGTCTACTACACGCCGGACATCATGGTGGACGATCCAGAGTGGCGAGAGGTCTTCGACGATGCCACCGCGTTCAAGTCGATCTACCCGGAGAACACCCCGACCAGCGCCGCCGACGGCGGCAGCTGGCTCGCGCTGAGCCGCGACGACCGGTTCCTCTTCCACACCGTCATGTTCCCCGGCCAAGGCTCGCCCGAACCCAACACCCACGCCGGCATGATCTATACACTCGACGTTCAAGCGTTGCTCGCGTCCGGCGCGGACCCTCGCTGCCACATCGATCAGATCAGGGAGACGACAGAGGGCGGCGACGAGTCGGACTGCCCGAGCCTTGTCAACGCGGTGCCCATCATCGACAGGACGACCGGCGGACCGCACTGGGCGGCGCTAGACAACTTCCGCAAGGGCAAACACGGGTACTACCGCGAGTCGGACCGTGGCAGGCGGATCGTGTCGACGAACTTCTTCGTCTCGGCGACCCCGCTCAGCGGGAACAACCGGGTCTGCATGACCAACGTGAGCGGTTCGGGCAGGCTCAGCCCTGACACCTCGTTCCGCGACGAGCACACCGGGGAACGCTGCCTCAACTTCAACCGAACCCAGTGGCCGCACGGCGCTACGGGCGCGGCACTCCCGCACGGCGTGCTGTTCGCGGTCGCGGACAAAGACGTACGCTAAATGACCAGTGTGGCGCACGGCTTGGTCCCGTCGAGCACGGGAAATGGTGCCGTGCTCGCGGTCGCCATCGCGCTCGGCTGCGCCGTCGTCGCCCTGGGAGTGCTTGTGCCGCGCGGCCGAGCTCGGCGTCACCGGCGCTCTCCCAGCATGGTGGCCCTGACGCTCACCGCGGCCATGCTCACGGGTGTCGCTACCTATCTTGTCGGTAGCGACACCCACGCCCCGGAGCCCGGTGTTCCCTACGGCACCCAGATCAGCCTGGGTGGCGAGCGGGTCGGCGTCGTGATCGCTCCCCACCGGCCCGGTGTGAACCTCGTGCATATCTCACGGAAAGGAGTCCTGATCGGACTGGACCGGGAGCGGTTGCGGGCCACGACGTCCCGGCCGGGCGCGGGCTACGGGTGGGCGACCGTGCGACTGCGCAAGGACACGGAGACCCTATGGCTCAGCCGTGGCGATGACATCGTGGAAGTTCCCATTTCACCCGGCGATACCGCGCCCGCCGATGTCGGCTTCGCCGGGCCGGACGGACCGGAGTGCCTCAGCCTCGCGCATGGCGCGTTGCTCGCGGACAAAACGCCACCGAACCAGTGTCCCAGCGGACGGCTCGGCGACGCGGACGCCGCGGCGCTGCGCGAGGCGATGCGGTTCATCTCGGACAGAGGGCATGAGATGGTCAGGCTGGTCGGGGACGACTCGCCCCGATCAGCCGCTGCCGAGGACATAGTGCGCTCGGCGAGCGAACGCCACGGCATCCGCGTCTGCGCCGGACTGCTGTCGAAGCGGAGCGGGTGCCCGGCGCGACCGATTCCCGCCGTCGTCGTGGCGGGGTGGGAGGCGGCGGATGCCGCGGTCAACGACCTCGCCACCGGAACGTTGCGTTCCCACGGCACCTACTTGGCACCGTGGTTGCTCACCCCAGGACTACTCACGCCGCCGGCCGGACAGGTCATCCCGCTGCGTTACCCTGCGATGGACAAACCGGCGTTGCGCTACCTGACGGCGGCGGGAACCGACGGCTTCGCCGTTCCGCCATCCACGGGCGGCTACCTCGCCTGGCGCGAGGATCGCGACGATCCAGCCGAGGAGACGGTCAGGATGTACGCGTCGGCGAGCCTGACACAGCCATTCGAGCACCACACCCATCACGCGAGCTGGTTGCCTGGCGGCTCCGTTGTCCCCATCAGCAACCCGCTCCAGGACACATCATCGCGATGAGGAGTAGTGGATGACGCAGCCTACGGGTTCGCTCACCAAGCTGGGACGTACCGGTCTCACCGTCAGCAGGCTCTGCCTCGGCACCGTCAACTTCGGCGGCAGGGTGGACGAGCCTGATGCCAGGCGGCTGCTCGACTATGCCATCGAGCGTGGCATCAACATCGTCGACACGGCGAACATGTACGGCTGGCGCGTCCACAAAGGGTTCACCGAGGAGCTGATCGGCCGGTGGCTCGCCGACCGGCCGTCGATGCGAGACGAGATCGTGCTCGCCACCAAGGTCGGCAACCCGGTCACCGACGGGCCGAACGACCAGGGGCTTTCCGCGCGGCACATCATCGCCGCGTGCGACGCGTCGTTGCGGCGGCTCGGCACCGATTGGATCGACCTCTACCAGATGCACCGCGCCGACGACGCCGCGAGCTGGGACGAGATATGGCAGGCGATGGACACCTTGGTCGCGCAGGGCAAGATCCGTTACGTCGGTTCCTCGAACTTCGCGGGATGGCGTATCGCCGCGGCGCAGGAAGCCGCACACCGCAGGCAGGCACTCGGCATCGTTTCCGAGCAGTGCCTGTACAACCTCGTCACCCGGCACGCCGAGCTCGAGGTGATTCCCGCGGCGGAGGCATACGGTGTGGGAGTCTTCGCCTGGTCGCCGCTGCACGGCGGCCTGCTCGGTGGTGTCATAGGAAAGCTCGCCGCTGGCACGGCCGTGAAGTCAGCACAGGGCAGGGCGGTCCCCGCGCTCGAGATCCACCACGATGCGATCGAACGCTACGAAGCACACTGCGCGAACATCGGCAGGTCCCCCGCCGAGGTTGGTCTCGCCTGGACGCTGGCACGGCAGGGGGTGACCGGCGTCGTAATCGGCCCACGGACCACGGACCACATCGACGACGCCTTGCGCGCGCTGGCGAACCCACTCGACGAGGCGACCACCACGACCCTCGAATCATTGTTCCCCCCGGTCGGCGCGGGTGGTCAAGGGCCGCACGCGTGGCTGAGCTGAACGACGCGTTGCCCTGTCACCGCTCGCGTTCGGCGTTCCGCACCGGGTCGTCACCCTTACCCCTGACCGCGAGCAGCTGCCAGTAGCGCGCCATGCGGACGAACGGCTCCCGCTCGCACAGCGCCAGTTCGAGCCGCTCCAGTTCGGCGAAGAACGCTGGATCGCGCTTGCGCTCGTCATCCGCGATCAGATCGGTGACGCAGCGGATGCCAAAGCGGTGGGTCACGACGCATGCCGACGCGGCGAGGGCCCGCGCGACATCGTCGGCGTCGACCCGTAGCATGTCCCGCTCGAACGTCACCGAACGAACCGTTTCCGCGTCAAGCAGGTCCGCCGCATTGGCCGGGTCGCATCGACGCACGGCCGTCGTGAGGACGTCCATCGCGGGATTTGGCGAGAGCAGTGACACCACGCCACCCGGACGCGCCGCGCGCACCACGGTGTTCACCGTACCGGCGAGATCGGGACGGTACTGCAACACGTTATGACACAGCACGAGGTCGTAGCCTGCCCCGACGTCGCGCATCGCGACGAGCGGTTCACGCCCTGCCAACTCGTCCAGGTCCGCACGCACCGTGCGGACACGCCCGGCAAGCCTTCCTCCCGTTCGCTCGGCCGCGCGCGCCAGCAGCTCTTCCGACTTGTCGAGGACCGTCACGTCGTGGCCGTGTGCCGCGAGCGGCACGCTGTCGGCACCGTCCCCACCGCCGATGTCGAGTACCCGGCACCGTGCCCCCAGACCGCGGAGAGCATAACTGAGGGTGTGGCTCACCAGCCGGTAGCGCAGCCGCCCCCACGGCGCTTCCTGCCACTCAACCCAGGCGTCGATATGTCGCTTCTCGGGTGCTAGCCAAGCCGCATCACGCATCAGCCACCAGCCAGCGGCGGCACGATGGTGACCGTGCTGCCGGGAGACACCACCGCGCCCGACCGTTCGCTCGCCCGCACCAGCTGGTCGTCGACGAACACGTTGAAGTAGCCGAACGGCTCGCCGTCGTGATCAAGCAACCGGTACCGGTATTGCGGATGAGCCGCCGCGAAGCCCTTGATGACGTCGGTCAGGCTGCCGGACTCACTGGCGAACTCGGTTCGCCCACCCTGTGTCCACGCAGAGGACAGCACGATCTTTGTCACACCGTTGCCCTCCATGGTCAGGCATCCTTCGCGCACCGAAAGCCGACGGCGAAGTTCGACCAGCCGTCGGGATCACCGTACATCCGTTCGCTACAGCGAACCTGGTACCTGAAGTTCATCCACGAGCCTCCCCTGATGACGCGGTAACGTCCCATGATCGTGCGCAATGTCGCGTCGCATGTGGACTCATCGTCGTACAACGTGGCGAGCGTGGCGTTCCACTCGTACACGTTGCCCGCCATGTCGGCACAGCCGAACACCGAATCGCCCCTGACCGCGAAACTGCCGACCGGTAGGGTTTGCGGCATCGGCCCATGGTGTGACAGCACCGATTTCCACCAGTCACGCCACTGTCCGAGCGAGTACAGCGAACCCGCGTGCAGCTCAGCGGTGTTCGCGTTACCGGCGTTCCAGGTATCACCCCACGGCCAGATGCGGAATTCCTTACCCCGGGCCGCGTACTCCCACTCACTCTCCGTCGGCAGGCGCTTCCCCGCCCATCTGGCGTACGCGTTGGCGTCCCGCCACGAGATATGCACGACAGGATGATCCTCGTAGCCTTCGATGCCGCTTCCGATTCCCGCTGGCCGGTACCAGCAGGCCCCGCTGGCTTCCTCCCAGTAACGCCGATACACGATTCCATGGCCCGCGTGCTCGGCATCCGTCCGGTAACCGGTGCTGTCGACGAACGCACCGAACTCGGCGACCGTTACCGGATGACGGTCCATCCAAAACCCTCGCACGGACACTTCCCGCTGCGGCATCTCATCGCCGAACCACTCCGGCGGGAACGCCTGCCCTTCCTCGGCGAGCCAGGAAAGCATCCACGGGGGCGACCCCTGCGAGAACGTTCCCCCAGGGACGAACACCATCTCACCCATCGGCAGCAACCCATCACCGCAGGGACGTCAAACTCACTATAAGAGTATATACGTAAAATCCCGGAAACGAACTGCGTCGACAGGGTGGTATGACCCTGGAACTTCGATGGTTTCCCGCGTCGGTTTCCGGCCCATCGCCTGAGTCGGCACGGCACCCGACCAGGGAACCTCACTTGCTTTTCGACAAGCGGACCGCATGTCCGCTTGCGTCGTGCCACCCGCGAATCTAGCTTGCGACGGTACCCAGGACCCACAACCGCGAAGGAGGCTATACCGCCATGGACGAGATGGACGCGGCCAACATGGAGCCGATGTGGCCGGCGGCGGCGAGCGCGGAGTACATCGACGCCCGGATCGAGCTTGGTAAAGCGGAGCGTCGGCTCCGCGACCAGATCGAGGAAGTCGCGGCGCTGCGAAGGAAACTACCCCAGGGCACCTCGCTGCCCGACTACACCTTCGCCGAAGGTCACCGTGACCTTGGCAGGCCAGAGCCGACGACAACGACGAACCTCAGCGAGCTCTTCGGCGAGTACGAAACGCTCGTCATCTATCACTTGATGTTCCATCCCGACGACGATGAGGCGTGTCCCATGTGCTCGTTGTGGGTTGACGGCTTCCATGGCGTGGCGCACCACATCGCGCAGCACGTCTCCTTCGCCGTCGTAGGCAAGGCACCGTTACCCAAGCTCCGGGCATGGGCGCTGCGGCGTGGCTGGCATGGGCTTCGGATTCTGTCCAGCCACGACACCAGCTTCAACGCCGACCTCAACGTCGAGCGCGCCCACGGCGGGCAGCGACCCGTCATCAGCGTGTTCACGAAGGATGGCGATGGCGTCCGCCACTTCTACAGTCAGCCAGCGAACTTCCTCGACAACGACGAGCGTGGCATCGACCTGTTGTCTCCCGTGTGGAACCTGCTCGACCTGCTGCCATCCGGCAGGGGGGACTGGTACGCGGCGAACTCCTACGCGGGCGCACAACGGGCGCACTGAGGCCGCGCCACCGACGGCCAGCCGGGGCAGCCAGGTCAGCCAGTCGACGAGGCCGTCGTCGTCTCGTCATCGCTGGCTTCGTCATCGCCGGCTGCCGTCGTCGGCTTGACCAGCAGGATCAACGGAAGGCACACGACAACCAACACGATCGCGACCAGCGACGTCGATGTCAGGCCGTCCGTGAACGCGGCTCGGGCCTGCTCCGCGATGACGGAGCCGGTCGAGTCGGGCGTTCCAGGCGGAACCGCGACCGCACCCTGAGCGATGCCGTCGGCGTCAGCCAACACCCGGTCCACCGTTCCGGGGGACACCCCGGCGGCGGCGAGCCCTTCCGCCAGGTCGTCCCTGACGAAGAATGTCACGATCGTGCCGAGTGTTGCCACCCCTAGCGCGGGACCAAGGCTGCCCATCGTCTCGCCGAAGCCAGACGCCACGCCAGCCAACCGCTTCGGCGCGCTCGCGATGATCGCCTCGGTGGCGATGGGCACGATGAAGCTGACACTGATGCCGAGCGCGATCAGATACGGCCAGATGGAATGGTAGCCAGCGTCCGGCGAGATCCGAGACAGGCCGTACAAGCCAAGAACGAACAGCAACGCTCCGGCCAGCAGCGGTGGCCTCGGACCCACCTTCTGATTCAGCGCCCCGCCGATCGGTGCGGCCAGCACGCCAACCGCGGCGATGGGCAGCAGTTTGAGCCCCGTGAGCAACGGTCCAGCGCCCTGCACGTTCTGCAGGAAGATCGACAGGTGGAACCAGAAACCGAACATCAGTCCGGCGCCGACAAGCAGCAGCAAGTTGCCAGTGACGAAGGTCCGCGAGCGGAACAGTCGCAGTGGGATCAACGGTTCAGGGGTGCGGCGCTCGTGGACAATAAACCCGGCGACGAACACCAGCGCGATCGCGAAACACACCAACGGAACCGTGCCGAACCAGCCCGCCGCTGGTGCCTGGTTGATGCCAAGCACCAGCCCGAGCAGCGCGACGGCGATCAACACCATGCCGCCGATATCAAGCCCGCGACGGGCATCATGCGGCGAAATTCGAGGGATAAGCAACGCGACCAGCACGAGAGTGATCGCACCACCGATGACATTGATGAAGAACGCCCAGCGCCAGTCGGCATACTCCACGACAACCCCACCAACGAATGGCCCGCCCGCCGACGAGAGCGCGAAGACGCCGGTGAAAATGCCGACAGCCACCTTGAGCTTGTTCTCGGGGAAGATCAGCCTGATGATGGCCAGCCCGCTCGCCAGCATCGCGGCCCCGCACGCACCCTGCACGACCCGCCACGCGATCAGTAGATCGATGGAGCCGGCAAGACCCGCCATCGCCGAGCTGATCATGAAGCCAACCATGCCAGCGACGAATACCCGTCGCTGGCCGTACCGATCACCCAGCTTGCCCGCCGTGATCAGCATCGCGGCGTAGGCCAGCAAGTACCCGGCCGTCACCCAGTGTAGTCCCGCGAGGCCGGCGTCCAAGTCCTCGCTGATCGTCGGTATGGCGACGATGACGACCAGCGCATCGACGCCGTGCATCGTCGCGGACAACGCCAGCGCGAGCAGCCCGAGCCACAGTTTGCCCGATGACGATCCAGTTCCCTCGTCAACCGAGCTCGCCGTTCCCGATGCGGTCTCGCCGGAGGCGTGCTCATCCATAACCTAGGTTCCCCCTCATGCGCTCAGCTCGTCCGCGACACATGGACCATGGCAGCTAACTACACGAACCTATACACAGTCGATCATGACGATGTCAACAGGACGCTCGCGGCGACGGAGTGAAACGCGGCATGACCTCGAATCGACGGCGTCGATGTGCGCGCATCGAACCTGATCAATCTCACTAAATTATGATATAGTTTCATCCGGATTGTCGGTAGTAAGCGCGCGTAGCGCACTACCGATGGCGCGATCCGCACGACAGCACCGATTCGCTCCGAGAGGAAACCGCACGATGTCGACGGACCTGCTCCAACGGAAGCTCGCGAAAGTGTTCGCCTCCTTTGACGTTGACCAAGACGGTGTGATTGACGAGCTGGACATCACCGCTATGGCGCAGATTTGGTGTGACGTATACGAGGTGGCACCAAACTCGGCTGAGTGGCGACAGATTCACGGCCGAGCACACGCGATGTGGCGCGAGATGCGGGGATCGACCGGCGCGGACGGCATCAAACGTGTCACGCTCAGCGAATGGGTCGAGTGGGGCACCAAACCAGATTTCCCCGACTTCGTCGAGAACGCCGCGATCCCATTCAGCCTGGCGGTGTTCGACGTCGCCGACAAGGATCGCGACGGTAAGATCACCATGCCGGAGATGATGGCGGCGCAGAGCAAGTCGGGCATGTCCCCGGAAGAAACTCAATCGGCGTTCGACACCCTCGATACAGACCGCGACGGCTACGTCACAGGGGAGCAGTACGCACAAGCGGCGCGGGAATTCTATCTCAGCGACGACCCGAACGCGCCTGGCAACCTCATCGCCGGCGATCTGTAGCGAAGCGGCTCATGCCGAGCGCGGCGTGGTGGACCATAGCTCAGGCTTCGAGGTCCACCACGCCGCGCACCAGACGTGCCTCGACGACGCCACCGACGCGGGATATCCTCCCGCGATCGCGATCGATCAGGACACGCGCCGATGCGCGATCATGGGGAGCGAGTCAACCGGCATCGTGATGGCCAGCTTCGGCTGGGGCACGTGACCAGGAACGGACGTCAATCGCCACCGGGTCGCGATCGTGGCCAACGTGATGACCATTTCCGTCCATGCGAGCTGGTCACCGATGCAGCCGTGGGTGCCGATGCTGAATGGCATGAAGGCGCCGCGTGGAATCGACTTCGCGCGTTCCGGCTCCCACCGGTCCGGGTCGAACTGGCCTGGACGCGGATGAATAGCCGGATTGTGATTGAGGGCATGGAAACTGTAGAGCACCGTCGCGCCCTCGGGAATGGCGTACCCACCGATCTCGGTGTCCAAGGCCGTCACCCTGCTCAGGAACAGCCCTTGGGTACGGTACCGGAGCGTCTCGGTGATCACACGCCTCGTGTATGTCAGGTTCGCGAGATCATCGTGTGCCGCGGGCCTGCCCCCGAGGACCTCGTCAACCTCGGCGTGCATGGCACGCTCGACATCGGGATGGGTGGCGATCTCGTGACAGGCCCACGCCAACGTATTGCTGATGGTGTTGCTGCCCGCGATGAAGAACGTCATCACTTCGTCATGCAACTGCTGATCGCTCATCGCCGGTTCGCCGGATTCGTCGCGCGCGAACATCATCATCGACAGCAAGTCGCCGTGGTCGACATCAGCGGCTCGGTACGCGCTGATCACATCATGGATGGTGCGCCGCAGGTACTCCTCGGACCTCCGGTAACGACGGTTGGCCGGGGTGGGTAGCGCGGTGATCAGGCCGGTCGAGTCCGCGACCCGCTGAAAGAGCCCGCCAAGCACAGTCGAGACGGCCGACATGAACCGTGTCTGGTCGATACCGGTGTCCGCCGAGAACATCACCCGGATCACGTTGGCGAGCGCGAGACTGTCCATCTCCTCGTCGACGGCGACACGTTCGCCGTCACGCCAGCGTTTGGTGTAGTCGTCGGCGATCTCACTGGAGATTCCCGCATACTCGATGATCTTGTTGCGATGAAACGCCGGCTGGATGATGGCCCGCTGACGGCGGTGGAACTCACCCTCTGAGATACCGAGGCCGTTTCCGAACATCGCGCGGAACCGTTCCGTGACGGGGCCACCCCTGATGAACGTCTCGGTATCGCGCAACGCCTGCCGGATGAGTTCGGGGTCGTTGAGCACATACGCCGTCTCGCGACCAAGCTGGATCATCGAGACGGCATCGCCGTTCTGCAGCGAGAGCAGGAAGTCTCCAGGAGCTCGCTTCATCCGCAACCCATGTCCCAGCAGCGGCAGCCGACCATCGGCCATCACCGGCTCGCGAAGCGTGTTCGTCACTTTCGTACGCCGCCTCTCCAGTAATCGACAATCAAACGGACGTGACCGTGGACGTGCCAGGGGCATGCCAGACCCGAGACGAGCTGATCGTCTTTCCGTTGGCCAGGTCGGGCAGCGTGATCTGGATGCGCCACGGTTCGAGCCGCAATACCTGGAACTGAGGATCGACGTGCCCTTCCGGCCATACGTCGTACGCGTCGAACCCACGCTCCGCGGCTTCCGTGGCTACAAGCTCCCACACGTGATGCTTCCCGGCGTCGTCGTCGACCCAGGACGCACGGCAGTCCGCGAAGACCGCGTTATGCGTGGCACTCCAGTAACCGCAGGACAGATACGGATTATGGGCAAGATGTGCGGTCTTGATGGGGGACTTCGACGTGCTCACCCATCCGATCGGCAGGCCGTCGCTGATCTCCCACGACACGTGCAACACTCTGCTCCTCGGTCGGCCATGTCTGTCCACAGTGGCCGCCGTGCACCAACCGATCTCCGCTGTCAACCGCAGAAAGTCCTCACGAAGCTCGGCGAACCGGACACTGGTGCTGAAGCCGGTAGTCGTCGTCATGGTCGCCAAGTGTAGTACGCGATCCCGCTATATGACTACATGTTCTATTACTGACTATGCTGATACTCGAAGTTGATAACCGGTCAGTACGGGGCATACATCTATCTTGAGCTGGCATTTTATCGATCACGACGATCGGATAGCGCTCAATCGTACGAACCAGAGCTTCATATTTCTATGCTAGCCTCAGCGGAGCTAACAGGCCGACATCGCGAAGCGACTACGTCCTCGACCTGAGGAGCTACCCATGCGCATCCTGTTCATGCCTGCCCCCGCGATCGGACACGCGTTTCCACTCGTGCCACTCGCGTGGGCTTTCCGCAACGCTGGCCATGACGTCGTGTTCGTGACCGGCGCGGACGCGGTCTCCGTCGCACAAGCCGGGCTGCCCGTTTATGACGCGCTACCTGGCTTTGGCTCCGCCGAGCTCGAAGCCCAGTTCGCCACGGCGGTTCCCGAGATTTTCGCGCCAATCCAGGCCTCGTCCACCGAGGAGCATCTGGCCGCGATGAATGAGCGCAAACCGCTCATCCTCGCGGCGTGGGACCCGGTTGTCGATCAACATGTGGCCCTCGCCGAACGGCTCGCACCCGACTTGGTCGTCTACGACCCCATCTTTGGAGTAGGCCCGATCGTCGCCGCTTTGTGTGGGGTCCCCGCTGTCGCGCACGGTATCGGCATCTTCCGCTACACACCGGACATGCTGCGCGAGCTACCGGCGGCCGTCGCGCTCCAGCGGCATGGCGTCACCGTGCCGGACGGCATCACGACGATTGACGTAGCTCCGCCCAGTCTCGCGGAGGGCCCCGCTTCTCCCGTCGCGATGCGCTACACACCGTACAGCGGCGGTGGTGTGCTTCCCGACTGGCTGCTCACCCCGCCGGAACGACCACGCATCGCCGTCACCGTCGGTTCCCTCGTACCACGAACACAGGGATTCGCCTACGTCGAACGCATCGCCGCCGCGGCGAAGAAGGTCGACGCTGAGTTCGTGGTCACGCTCGGCGACTCCTGGGAAGAGCAACCACACTGGCTTCCGCCGAACATTCGCACCACCGGCTGGGTGCCATTGAGTGCCCTGCTCCGCACCTGCGCGGCGGTCATCCACCACGGCGGCGACGGCACGGTACTGACGAGTTGCGCGATGGGTGTTCCTCAGTTGGTACTGCCCAACGGTCCTGATCGACTGGTCAACGCCGAAGTACTCCGCGCTCGGGGCGCCGCGCACGTGGTACGCGACGACGAGCTCGACCACACCGTGATCGACCAGCTACTCGCGGACGGCGACCTGCATGGCGTCGCGAGCGAGCTGCGCGAGGAGATCGCATCGTTGCCAGGTCCCGCGGCTATCGCTAGCGACCTTCTTGGCCAGCGCTGACCCTCGCGTCCTAGTACCTACGGCGCCGTCATCGTCAAGAACCCGTTGGCATCCCGCCGCGTGTGCACGGAGCCATGCAACGCGGCGATGAGGGTGCGCGCTTGCACGTTCACCTGGTACCCGCGGGCGATGAGTGCGGTCGCATCGGCCAGCGAAACCCAGACGTAGCCGTCATGCGGGGTTGGCTCGAAGGCCGGCTCTGCCTCGACAACCATATAGCGGGTACGCGCGTGGTAGAACCGTCCGCCTTCCTCGGACTGCACCGCGTCGTAGCGTATCCGACCTTCCTCGGCGGTGAGCACGTAGTCGAGAAACGGCGGCGGCCGGTGACCATAATCGACGGGCAGGCACTGCACTGTCGGTGCCAGCTCGGCGATATCGATCAGGCCTGCTTCCACCCTCGCCTGCATCAGCAATTTGGTCTCGCCACCCAGCTCCTTGACGACCATCGCCGCTACGCCGACCCCAACTGGCTTGACCAGCGGCTGCGTCCAGGATCCGACTTCCCTGCTCGCCGCGTCCACCCGCACCGCGATTACGGTGAAGTGGCGCCTCCGCACGTGAAAGATCTCATCGTAGGTACGCCGCCATCGCGTGAGCGCGTGACACGGGACCGTCTGCTGTACCAGTTCGCGGCGAGACCGCACGTCCGTGAGCCAATGCGAGATCCACCGTGACGGCGAGCACGGATCACCCGGCGCGACGGTCCAGGCCGGATTCTCGTTGACCGTGGTCCTGCGGAAGGGAATGCACGCGAGGACCGTCCGCGCGTCCATGTTGACGATGTCGTCCTGGTTGAGTAATCGCATGATCTGTCCGAGCGTCAACCAGCGAAAGTCATCGTAACCTTCGGCATCACCTCGGGCGAACGCGATCATGTTTCGGTTGCGCTTACGCAAGAACCAAGAACCATGCTCGGACTGCAACGTATCGACGAGAACGCCGCTCGGCTCGGTGAACCAGTCGAGGAAGTGCGGCCTGCGCCCACCATGAACCTGGGTGTAGTTGCTTCTCGTCGCCTGCACGGTCGGCGCCAGCTGCACGGCGTTGACACACCCCGGCTCCATCTTGGCCTGCATCAAGAAATGCAGCACCCCGTCGAACTCCTTGACCGCTATGCCAAGTATTCCGATCTCCGGTTGGTTGATGATGGGTTGCGACCACACCTGTGTATCGGTTCGCACATGCAAGCCCTGAATAGTGAAGAACCTGCCGCTGTCATGGCCGAGATTCCCGGTTTCTGGGGCGAAACTCCACGACGACAGTTCGGCGAAGGGGATCCGTGTCACCTCGAAGGCATACGCCTGCCTTCGCCGGACCAGCCACTCGTCGAGCTGGTCGTTCGGCATCAGTGGACTGTCCTCCGTAGCGGCCGATACGGCGAACATCCGGTCAAGTACTTCTGGGTCGATCGGGTCGTCACCAACCGCCGTACCCACTAACCTGCGGCCTCCCGTCGCGTGTTGCCGGTACCGCGTCATGACCCACCCCGTCCGTAAAGTCACTTTTAAAAAGTATAGCTATTCATAGCGGGTGCAGCCACAGATTCGTCAGATCGCCGTTGAGGACCGGGTACGGCAACCAGTTGCGCACCCGGGTCGAGTGAAACCAATACTGATGCGCGAACAAGATCGGCACGATCGCCGCGTCCGCGAGCACGGTCTCCTCGACCTGCCGGAAAAGCTCACCGGCGTGCGCTTCGTCAGCCGAGGTCAGCGCCTGGGCGAGCAGCTGGTTCACCCGTTCACTGTGATAACGCCCGAAGTTCGAGCCCCAGTCACCGTTCTCCGCGACAGCGCGGCTGTCGAACAACGGCTGGAGATAAGTGCGAGCGTTGTTGCCGTACCAGTCCGGTTCCCAGCCGGTCAGCGCGAGGTCCCACTCCTTCTCATGCCGTGGTGCCGCTGACGAGAAGTAGTCGGTGAACAGCTCGTTGATCGACACCCCGACCAGCTCGAGCGTAATGCCCGCTCGCGCCATCGCACGCTGGACGGCCACGGCGGTCTCCGGGTGGATGTCCCGGTTCCGGTAGACCAGCTTGAGGGTAACCCCGTCCTGATATCCAGCCTCCGCGAGCAAACGCCGCGCCCGCTCGGGGTCACCGCGCCCGCCCTCGGTGCCGTAAGGCCGCTTCAACCGGTGCGATGTGCACAATGGCGGCAGGATCTGATCGGCGATGTCGTTCAACTCGGGCCCGCCCCACACGTGGGATACGGCGACCTTGTCGACCGCGTACTGCAACGCTTGCCGCACGCGCAGCCGTGACACCGCCTCGTTCCTGCTCGCGAAGTTGACCACGATATACGGGCTGAACAGCCCCGCGGGGTATACTTCAAGCCGCTCGTCCTTCGCCTCGAGCAATGCGGGTAGTCGTTCGGTGAGTGGCTGGATATCCCAGAGCATGTCGGCGTCACCGGCCGCGACCGCCTCATGAGCCTCGGTCTCCGGCACGCCTTCGCGCACCTCGATACCGTCGAGGTACGCCGCACGCAGGTCGTCGGTCGCCGACCGCCACGCCGGATTGCGCGCCAGCACGATCTTCTCCCCTGGCACGTACCGGGTCACCTCATACGGCCCGTTGGAGATAAGGGCCTGCTGCAGCTCCTCGCTGCCAGGCACGAAATCCAGATACTCCTCGGGCGCCGGTGTCACGAATGGCAACGCCAGCATGTTCAAGAAGTCCGGCATTGGGTGCCGCGTGACGAAAACGACGTCGACGTCGCTGACCGCGCGAGCCCCGCGCAGTTCCGTGTGCTCCATCCCGTGAGCGATGGCAGCGGGCTCCCGCTCGGCCGCGAGCGCGTCGCGGAACTCGGCCATCCCGTCGATCGAGCTGAGGTAGTAGGCGAGGCCGGGGCTGCTGGCGAGCGGATGCGCCAGCCGCTTCACCCCCCGCACGACGTCATGGGCCGTCACCGGCCTGATGCCGGATGGGGCGTTCCACATCACCCCATCCTTGATCGTGAAGCGATAGCGAGTACCGCCGTCGGCGATGCGACCGTTGTCGGTCGTGGGGACCTCCGTAGCCATGTCCGCGACGATCCGACCCGCTTCCGCTCGATCACGACTGGCGACATAGCCGACAAGCTGACGAGTGTAGGCTCGCACGATTCCCCTGGTAACCGTGTGATACGCCAGCGCGGGATCGAGGTAGTCGACATCGCCCGCGCCGACCATGGTCAGTGTGCCGCCCTCGCGCGGTGTCCTACCGTCCTCCCGCTCCCACTGATGGCCCGCGGAACGCGTCATCGTCTGCCTCCTGGTCCGCTTCGGCGAGGACATACCGGACGTGCCAGAACGGGGAAGCGACGCGGCGCGGTACGACTGGCAGCCCTAAGCCATTATCACAGTCTATTAATTAACTAACATCCTGTTGATCTGCTAGTCAACACCATATTTGACGATAAGTAAGTACTGAAAAGTATGGTAGATTCGGCGCGACTTGCCTAACCGCACCGACTCCAGGGAGATGGAACGGATGAGCAGCGACCAGCCGCGCCACGGTGGCATCCTGCGGCTCTACGGCCCCGGCAGCATGGACTACGTCGACCCGGCATGCTCCTACTACATGCTCTCCGGACAGATCATCCGATTGTTCACTCGGCAGCTGTTCACCTATCACTCCGTGCGAAATCTCCGCGACTGGCGGCAGGTCACCCCGGTACCCGACCTGGCGGAGTCGATCCCCACCGTCGAGAACGGTGGACTCAGCGAGGACCACCTGACTTACACCATCACGGTGCGCCCCGGCGTCTATTGGGACACTGACCCACGGCGGGAAGTCACCGCGTATGACGTCGTTCGCGGCTTCAAGCGGATGTGCAACCCGGTCATCCGATCCGGTGCGATCCACTACTTCACCAGCACCATCAAAGGAATGCGGGAGTTCTGCGACGGCTTCACCGAGGCCGTATCGCAGCACGACCCGACCGCGGCCGAACTCGCCCATTACCAGAACTCGACGGAAATACCTGGAGTCAGGGCCGAAAGCGACCGCGTACTGACGATCGAACTCATCCGGCCCGCGCTCGACTTCCTCCACATCCTCGCGACGACCTTCCCGTCACCCGCGCCGGTCGAGTACGACGCCTTTCTCCCTGACAGTCCCGAGTTCCGGCAGAACGTCCGATCAATCGGCCCCTACCGATTCACCGAGTACGTGCACGGCGAGCGGCTGCGCATGGAGCCCAACCCCGCTTGGCGGCAAGAGACCGATCAGGTCCGGCACCAGTACCTCGACGGGATCGAGGTGGTGATGGAGACGGCGACCCCTGAGCAGGTTGGCGATCGGATCAGATCGGGCAAGGCGGACCTGTCGTGGGCGTCTCCGGTAACCGAGCCATACGACTCGAATCCCACCGACCCGGGAAACAACCTCGGGTACGCCCTCAACCCCTACCTCGTCTTCAATACGGTCAGCCCCAACGAGGGTGGCGCCATACGCGACAGGAAAGTGCGCCAGGCCATCGCCTTCGCGGTAAACAAGGCCGCCATGGTGGACATCTTCGACAACCTCAGCGTCGGCACGGTGATGTGGCCCGCACGCTCGGCGATCCCGCCAGGCAACTATGGCTACCGGGAGTACGACCTCTACCCCACCCCGAACGACGAGGGTGACCCGGACACCGCTCGCGCCCTGCTCGAGGAAGCGGGATACGGCGATGGCTTCACCGTGACGATCCTGCATCGCAATGTGGATGCCAACCCCGAGGTCGCCCAGTCACTCAGCGAGGACCTCGCCAAGATCGGGATCAGCTGCCGCTTCGTCTCCAAGGGCCACGCGGACTACTACCCGCACCTGCAGGACCCAGCCAACGCGAGAGCGGGAACATGGGATATCTCCGCACCAGCGTGGACGCCGGACTGGTTCGGCAACAACGGCCGCGCCTTCTTGCAGCCCATGTTCCAGACCAACAACGTGCGCGGTACTGGCAACTACGGGTGTTACAGCAACGCCAGGGTGGACCAGTTGATCGACGAGGCACTCGCGGCGACGGACCCCGATCAAGCCAGCGCGCTCTGGCACGAAGTCGACCTCCAGGTGATGCGCGACGTCGCGATCGTGCCAATCCTCGTTCACGCACCGACTATCCCGCACATCAAAGGAGCGAGGGTGCGCAACGCCATCCCCATGCCGACTATCGACCGGTGGTTCGACCTGGCCAACCTCTGGCTGGAGGAGGCCTGAACCCCATCCCTGTCGCCGTAGGCCGAGGGTGAAACGGGAGAACATTGACCCTCAGCAGACCGCTATATATTCTAGTAGTGTCTTTGTAGGGTTGTGGCGGTTGCCCGTTCGGCGAACGTCGACGTCGCCACTCAGCGAGACCGCCGAGCAGCAGTCAGGGAGTGGAGATGTTCGAGAGGTTCACCGACCGTGCGAGGCGGGTGGTTGTGCTTGCTCAAGAAGAGGCGAGGATGCTCAACCACAATTACATCGGCACTGAGCACATCCTGCTTGGGCTGATTCATGAGGGTGAGGGTGTCGCGGCGAAGGCGCTCGAATCGCTTGGCATCGCGCTGGAGGGTGTCCGTCAGCAGGTCGAGGAGATCATCGGGCAGGGGCAGCAGGCGCCGAGCGGGCATATTCCGTTCACCCCGCGGGCGAAGAAGGTGCTCGAGTTGTCGCTGCGGGAGGCGCTGCAGCTTGGCCATAACTACATCGGCACGGAGCACATCCTGCTCGGGTTGATCCGTGAGGGTGAGGGTGTGGCGGCGCAGGTGCTGGTCAAGCTCGGCGCGGACCTGAACCGGGTGCGGCAGCAGGTGTTGCAGCTGCTGTCGGGCTATCAGGGCAAGGAGCCGCAGGAGGCGGGCAGCGGTGGCCGCGAGGGCACGCCGTCGTCGTCGCTGGTGCTTGACCAGTTCGGCCGCAACCTGACCGCGTCGGCGCGGGAGGGCAAGCTCGACCCGGTGATTGGTCGGGAGAAGGAAATCGAGCGGGTCATGCAGGTGCTGTCGCGGCGCACGAAGAACAACCCGGTGCTCATCGGTGAGCCCGGTGTCGGTAAGACCGCGGTCGTCGAAGGGTTGGCGCAGTCCATCGTTAAGGGTGAGGTGCCCGAGACGTTGAAGGACAAGCAGCTCTACACCCTCGACCTCGGCTCGCTGGTCGCTGGGTCGCGCTACCGGGGTGATTTCGAAGAGCGCTTGAAGAAGGTGCTCAAGGAGATCAAGACCCGTGGCGACATCATCTTGTTCATCGACGAGTTGCACACGCTGGTCGGTGCCGGTGCGGCGGAGGGCGCGATCGATGCCGCGTCGATTTTGAAGCCGATGCTGGCCCGCGGTGAGTTGCAGACTATTGGTGCGACCACGCTGGATGAGTACAAAAAGCATGTGGAGAAGGATGCGGCGTTGGAGCGTCGGTTCCAGCCGATCCAGGTGGGTGAGCCGTCGTTGGAGCACACCATCGAGATCCTGAAAGGGCTGCGGGATCGCTACGAGGCGCACCACCGGGTTTCGATCACCGACTCGGCGTTGGTGGCGGCGTCGACGCTGGCGGATCGCTACATCAACGACCGGTACCTGCCGGACAAGGCGATCGATTTGATCGACGAGGCCGGTGCCCGGATGCGCATCCGCCGCATGACCGCCCCACCGGACCTGCGCGAGTTCGACGAGAAAATCGCCGACGTCCGCAGGGACAAGGAATCCGCGATCGACGCGCAGGACTTCGAGCGCGCCGCGCGGCTGCGTGACGAGGAGAAGACCCTGCTCGGTCAGAAGGCGGAGCGGGAGAAGCAGTGGAAGGACGGCGACCTCGACGTCGTCGCCGAGGTGGACGACGAGCAGATCGCGGAGGTGCTGGCCAACTGGACCGGTATCCCGGTGTTCAAGCTCACCGAGGAAGAGACCACCCGGCTGCTGCGTATGGAGGATGAGCTGCACAAGCGGATCATCGGTCAGGAGGACGCCGTCAAGGCGGTCTCGCAGGCGATCCGGCGTACCCGCGCTGGCCTGAAGGACCCGAAGCGCCCGTCCGGGTCGTTCATCTTCGCCGGCCCGTCCGGTGTCGGCAAGACGGAGCTGTCGAAGGCGCTGGCGAACTTCCTGTTCGGTGAGGATGACGCGCTCATCCAGATCGATATGGGTGAGTTCCATGACCGCTACACCGCGTCGCGGCTGTTCGGGGCGCCCCGGGTTATGTCGGCTACGAGGAGGGCGGCCAGCTCACCGAGAAGGTGCGGCGTAAGCCGTTCAGTGTGGTGTTGTTCGACGAGATCGAGAAGGCGCATCAGGAGATCTACAACACGCTGTTGCAGGTGCTCGAGGATGGGCGTCTCACCGACGGTCAGGGTCGCACGGTTGATTTCAAGAACACCGTGTTGATCTTCACCTCGAACCTCGGCACGCAGGACATCTCCAAGTCGGTGACCCTCGGCTTCGCTTCGACCAGCGACGAAGGCTCGCGCTACGAGAAGATGAAGCAGAAGGTCAACGAGGAAATGAAGAAGCATTTCCGGCCGGAGTTCCTCAACCGTATCGATGACATCATCGTGTTCCACCAGCTCACCGAGGACCAGATCGTGGAGATGGTGGACTTGATGACCAGCCGTGTCGAGGAACAGTTGAAGAACAAGGACATGGCCCTCGAACTCACCACCAAGGCGAAGAAACTACTCGCCAAGCGCGGCTTCGACCCCGTGCTGGGTGCCCGGCCACTACGCCGCACCATCCAACGCGAGATCGAGGACCAACTCTCCGAGAAAATCCTGTTCGGCGAAGTCGAAACCGGCCAAATCATCATCGTCGACGTCGAAAACTGGGACGAAGAAACCAGCCCCGACGACCAAGCCCGCTTCGTCTTCCGCGGCGAAGGCAAACCGGTCGACCTACCCGACACCCCGCCGGTCGCAACCTTTTAATTAACTAGGTCCCGCTCCGTCTCGAGCGGGGACCTCCGCTGGTTCTAGTCACCTTTTTAGACCATGGTATTGCCGTTTGCCCTGTTAGAAAACTGGATGCGGCATTCGAGTGAAGTTGCGAGCACAGCCAAAGCGGCACCCGGCAACCCCTGGCAACTCACTATATAAAGATATAGTCTTCTAGGTGGGTGTGAACCCGTCATCACGTACTAGTTAGACAGACGCTGGAGGTGTCTGGAGTGAGCGCTCTCAATGAGACCTATGAGTCTCTGAACCTCGAACCAAAGCCGATTCGGCCGCACATCCTCGCGGCCGCGACCGTGGTCTTTGGTGACGATTACTACGCGGGCAGGAGGGAAACGATCAACCTGTCCGGCTTCGTACAGCTCAACAAGTGGCCGATGCCGGGCTTCGAGCACCGCGTCGACGAGAAAGGCCACGCTGAGTTCGACCTTGAGCTGATCAGCGCGCCCGAGGTCGGCATCAAGGGCTTCAGCTACGAGCTGGACGACCGTATCCAGGTGCTGTCCAACCCGTTCCTGCCGAACACCGGTCACGTGCGCCAGATCGTGCCTGGGAAGAACTTCCCCGCGGAGTTCTACATCCGCCGGTTCGGCATTCTCGAGACGAGCACGATGCGGCTGGCACACCGCAATGTCATCGACATCTACGGTGTGGTCGACAACGTGCCGCCGTTCAAGAAGCCGCTCACCGGCCCGTACCTGGGCCACCCACGCGGTGACGGCCCGTTCGACGTCGTGCAGGCACCGAACGTGGTACGCGGCACGACGCTGCCCGAGGCGTGGTACCCCGCCAACGACGAGAACGAGCCGGTCGGCATCGAGCCGTCGGTCTTCTTCGCCGCGAGCGCGGGACCATGCATGTCCATGCTGGTCGACCCCTCCATGATCATGCAGGTCTCGCTGGAAGGCCAGGTCGAGGTCGAGGTCAACGGCAGGACGCTGCGCATTGACCTCGAAGGCGACTACAAGAAGGCAGCGGGCGCGGAGATCCTGCTGTTCGGCCCGGAGAAGCACAACGAGGGCACCGGCGTGCTGGCGCAGATGGCCCGCGTGGCCGTTGTCGGGCACTGTGAGGAGCTCGGTGGCAGGGTCATGCTGCGGGCGAGCTGGCCACGGGTGTCGGGCGGCACGCTCGGCGAGGGCACAGAGGACAGCCTGAGCCGAGTGAAGTACCCGAGTGAGATGCACGTTGACGCCGAGTTCGAGCTGGTCACGCCGCGCGAGACGCTGTACGCGACGAGCCCGGTCCACGTCAACGGCAAGCTCAAGGACATGGACGCGACCGGCACCGAGCTGCGGATGGACGGTGCCGACACGGCGCTGGTCACGACCGAGGACGAGGTCAAGGCCCGGCTGACCGGTGTCACGCTGGCGATGCGGGACGCCTTCGTCGGCGAGCACTCCGCCGTCAACGTGTGATCAACCGGCTGACGCCCGGTTGACGCATTGACACCCAGCAATGTCAGTACAACTATAAATAGTGACATTGGGATGGAGTGAAGCGTCCCTCCCGACTTCCGTTGGGAGGGACGCTTTCTCGGCACAAGGAGTGGACGTGGACCAGCGCCTGTTACTCATGCATCAGGTGATGCTCGCCGATGCGCCTCGTCTGCGCGCGTACGACGCCGCCCTCGAGGCGGCGGTACAGCCGGACGACGTCGTCATCGACGTGGGTGCTGGAACGCTTGTCCTGTCGATGATGGCGCTACGACACGGCGCACGGCACGTCTACGCCATCGAGGCCGACCCGACCATGGCGGCGGTAGCTGAGCGCATCGCCGCGGACAACGACCTCAAAGGCAAGCTCACCCTGGTGCAGGGAGACGCACGTGCCGCGAACCTGCCGGAGAAGGCCGACGTCATCGTCTCGGAGATGATGGGCAATCTCGGCCCCGAGGAAGAGATGGCCACAGTGGTGAGTTCGGTCGCGAGACGCAACCTGCGCCACGGCGGCAGGATCGTGCCGCGGCGGCTGGTCACCGAGCTTGCCGCCATCGAGTTCGATAACGAAGGCTGGGGACTGTGGCGAGACGCCACGCCGGACGACCCGATCGGCGGCGTGCTGTCGTATCGGCTCGACGCGCTACAGGAGTTCGCGGAGCCGGGAGCCCAACTGCACTTCTTTCAACGCGAGCCGACCTTTCTGAGCTCTCCCGAGCCGATATCCGACGACATCATCACGACCGAACGGCCGCGCAAACGAGCCCCGTCAACAACCAAGCTCACGATCAACCGGCCTGGCACGCTGCAGGCGATCATGGGCTACTTCACCGCAGAACTCACCGACGGCGTCTCGTTGTCCAACTATCCCTCGTACCCAGGATGCAACTGGGCGGTATGGGTCTGGCCATTGCGCCACGGCGCCGTGCGAGAGGGCGATGAGGTAGTTGTCGACGTGCTACCGCCCTCCCGGCGCACGCAGGCACGAGAACCGACCGACTGGCGGCTCGACTGCCGCGTCGTTCGAGCAAGGAGGTAACGATGCCGCTGGCTGCAGGCACGGTGCGAGACGTGCCCGTCCGCGCGCTCAAGATGTGTGGTCTGACCTGGTCAGGTCAGTTCCTGTGGTTCTCGGAAGCGGTGTCGAACGAGATTATCGCGATCGACACGTGCGACGGCACGGTCCTGCACCGCGTTCCTTGCCCCGAGGTACGCACCGACCTGACCACCCTACGAGGCAACCTCATGCAGATCGCGGGCGGCGACCGCGCGCTAAGGGTGATCGATCCCAACTCGGCCGCCGTCGTCGCCGAGGTGCCCAATCCCAGGCCGGGACACGTGCTGTGTGGGCTGGAGGCGACCAGCCACGGCATCTGGCTCGGTTATGAAGACCTCGGCATCATCGATCTCCGCAGTCAGGAGGACTTCCACCTCATCGACTCGATCCACGTCGGGGGCAGCGTCGCCGGTGTGACCGTGTCAGACAGTTTCCTGGTCTACGCGGACTACCGAGCGGCCACGATCAACCTCGTCGACCTCGATGAGCGGCGAGAACTGGCCGCCTACTCCGTCGCGGGCAACCCAACCGGCCTCACCTGGGACGGCAGCAAGATCTGGTATTGCGATCACACGACGTTGCAACTGCGCGCGATCACCGTTCCCGGACTCGACAAGAGTTGATCGCACGATGACGACTCATTCCGTGCGCGCGCATGCCACGGCAGGCGACAACGCACCACTGGGAGTGCTGGCCCTCGGCAAGCGAGCCGCGCGTGTCACCGCCATCGTGCTCCTCACGCTTGTCCCGGCCTGCGCTAGCGGCCTCGCACGAGCGATAGTCAGCGGTAAGCACGCGGGCTGGACCCATCTGTACCGCCGCGTCGCTGACCTGCTCATGATGCTCGGTCCCACGTTCGTCAAGGCTGGACAGGTGCTCGGCACGCGAAGGGACGTCGTTCCCGCGGGGCTGTGCGATGCGCTGGAGACGTTGCAGGAGTCGGTGACGCCGCTGAGCGCATCGCGGTCCCGTGCCGAGCTAACCGAGGTCTACGGTGACGACCTCACCCTGTTGTTCGAGCACATCGACTACGACCCCATCGCGTGCGGCAGCATCGCATGCGTCTACCGAGCCCGGTCGAGCTCCGGCAAGGAACTGGCATTGAAGCTGCGGCGACCGGGCATCGTCCGGGTCATGCGCCTCGATCTCGCGCTGATCCGGCGCGGGGCGACACTCGTCGGCAAGTTGCCGCTTTTCCGGGACGTGCCCGTCGATGACGTCGTCAGCAACATGTGTGAGGCCGTATACGGCCAGTTGGACTTCGGCCGCGAGGCGGACAGTCTCGTCGAGTTGCGGGAGAACCTATCCGTCGTGCCGCGAGTGTGGATTCCCGCGACCTATCGCGAACTGTCAAGGCCGCGCTGCATCGTCATGGAATACATTCCCGGTCTGTCGGTCGACGTACCGAACCAGTGCTCGCTCGCTGCCCGCAAGCGTTTCGCCGCATCGGGCCTCGCCGCCATCTACCAGATGCTCTTCGTGGACGGTTTCGTGCACTGCGACATGCATCCGGGCAACCTGTACTTCACCAAACAGGCACAGGTGGTCGTCCTTGACGCGGGATTCAGCATCCAACTGTCGGACAAACTGCGTCGCCTGTTCGCCGAGTTCTTCATGAACATGTCGATCGGCAATGGTGAGCGGTGCGCCGCCATCGTCATCGACAGTGCCGCGGGTGTCGGCGAGGACGCCGACCTCGACGGTTTCGCCACGCGCATGGCGGATCTGGTGCACCGCACCCACGGCTTGCCCGCCAAGGAATTCAGCCTGATCGCGTTCGCGACGGAGATGTTCGAGCTGCAACGCGACCACGGCATTCACGCGGCGCCGGAGCTGATCTTCCCACTGCTGTCATTGCTTGTCATCGAGGGAACGATCCGCGACCTCGATCCAGACGTGGATTTCCAGGGCACCGCGCGGCCCGTGCTGATGCGGGGCCTGTTCGGCACGCGCACCCGCTGAGAACCGCTCAGGATTCGCGACAGCTCGATTAGGATGATGCCGATCGACGTCGCGAGTTCACGACATCTTCCAACCGGATCGCCTTGAAGCTCCGAGCCGCGAAGTCGCAGTACCACAGGCTGTAGCCGTCCCACGTCATCCCAGTCGGGCGTCCTTCGACGGCCACTTCGCCGAGCAGCGCTTCGGTCTCCGTGCTGACGGCGCGCACGAGCCCCGTCTCGAACTCGGAGTACACGACAGTGCCGTTGACCCAGGTCAGGCCGGAGGGTGCCCCCTCGACGGGAAACTCACGCCGCACCGTCATCGTCTCGAAGTCCCTGAGCTGCACCACGGACGGCGACCGAAGGCACATCCACATGCCTTCGTGGCACATCTCGATACCGCACAGCCTTCCGCTCGCGGGCAGCACCTCGCGTTCCCCCACCACGGCGCCGGCTGCTGGGTCGACCAGCACGATCCGCTTCGGCTTGCCGCCCACCTGGCAGAGCATGCCTTCGTGGAAGGAGAGGTCGGCGCGCACCCTGCCGCAGCCCAGTTCGCGCGTCACGGCGCCTCGGCCTGGCTCGATCGCCCAGATCTTTCCCTCGTCCTGGTCGGAATGCCATAGCTGACCGTCGGCCCAGGTGAGTCCACACATGTAGCTCCCTGGCCCCGGCAGTGAACGCAGGACAGGGGTCGTCGATGTCACGTCAGCGGTCACGTACTACCTCCACGAGTTGCGATGGCCAATGCTTGCTGGTGACCAGGACGGGCTACGGCGACATCCGGGCCGCCACCGCCTCGACGGGCTCCCCCACCGGCGGCACGGTGTCGGCGAGCCAGAGCTGAGACAGGGAAACCGTGTAGTCCCATGCGGGTATCGCCATGGCGCCACGAACTGAATCACCGACCAGCGTGCGCGCCGCTGGCGTCTCGGCGACGAGCGGCAGCAACGCCGCGTCGTCCAGTGCCACCCGCTCGGCCTCCTGCCAGGCCGACCGCGACTCAGTGGGGTCGGCCGCCATATCAAGCGCACGCTGGATCAGTTGGTCAACCCGCGGATTGTGGTACTGGCCCACGTTGCCCAGTCCCCTTTTCGGACCGGACTGCAGGGGTGACTGCACGAACACTCTCGCGTTCTGGTGGTACCACTCGGGCACAAGAGACAGCAGTGTAATGTCCCACCTGCCTGACCGCGCGTTGCGCGGATCAGCGAGCATCGCGTGGTACTCGGCTGGTGCCAGCCCTTCGAGCCGTACCGTGATGCCTGCCTCGCGGAGGTTATCCGCGCAGGACCGCGCGACCACGGGATCGACGTCGCTGTCGCGATACACCATGGTGAGCGTGAGTCCGCGAGGGTAACCACCGATGGCGAGCAGTTGCCCGGATCGTTCCGGATCGCCCCTACCATTGAGGGCGGGAAACGGCGTGAGCTCCTGGTGGGCGTCATGCCCCTCGGGGATGAGCGAATGCGCGGCACGATACGCGGATGCGCTGTCCTCACTAGCGTACAGCTTCGCCAGCGCGGCCTTATCAATCGCGTAGCACGCCGCCATCCTGATGTCCCGCCTCGCGAGCGCGCCCCCGGCGTTCGGACTGACGACATTGAACGCGAGGCACGAGCGGAGTACGTCGCCGAGGTGTTCAGCCCGCGGGGAACCGTCCGCCTCATCCGTGGTGATCCTTGTTCCCCACGGCAGGTCGGCGTCACCCGCACGGACGGCCTCGGCGACCTGCCGCCTGCTGACGGCGGCGGAGGTCACCGTAATCTCGGGAACATGCTGCCGCCCGACGGGATCGGAGTCCGGCTGCCAGGACGGGTTCGGAGCGAGCCTGATCTCCCGGCCGCGCACGTGTCTACTCACCCGGTACGGCCCGTTTGATACCACGTGCCGAGGGAAATCGGCTTCCCCAGGAACAAGATCGTCATATTCGGCTGGGACCGGGGAGGCGCACGGTAGCGCGAGAATGTTCACGAAATCCAGCGCGGGCCGCACCAGTTCGAATACCAGTGTCTCGTCATCGAGCGCGAACACGCCAGGTATGTCGTGCTCGTTCTGGTACTCGGCGAGCAATGCCGCACTCGGATGTGTGTCGCTGAACGCCGAGGCATAGCCATCGCAGAACTCGGCGAGTCCCCTGATGGTGCTGGTGAAGTACGGCAGCGCGGCCGGCCGTGACACCGGGTTGCACAACCGTTTGACGCCTCGGATGACATCCGCCGTGGTGACCACTCTCGGTGGCGTCGTGTCCCACAGCACTCCCGGACGCAGGTGCACCACATAAGTGAGGTGGCTGGCGCCGACCCCGGCGTTGTACATCGAAGGAACCGCCGTCGCGATGTCCGGCACGGGCTCGATCGCACGCCACTGGCGGAGATCCGCCATCGGCTCATACGTGAAAAGTTGTCGATGGAACAGCCTGATCAGCTGTGTGGCCGACGCTCTGGAAGCACAGGACGGATCGAGATGATCGAGATCGTCGTTGCCGTAGAGCCGTAGGGCACCGCCGTGCGATGGTTCCGCACCCGCCGTCACGACATCTCTCCCGCCAGCCGTGCCATCGTGTCCACCGCGATGTCTATGTCGTCGCGGTTATTGAACAGATGCGTGCAGATGCGAGCCGCGTAATGCTGATGGGGCGAGCCAGGCACATCGAATTCGGTCCAGCGAACCCAGATTCGATGCTCCTCCTCTAGCCTGCTGACGAACGCACTGATCTTTTTGATGTTCCACGCGTCTTCTGGATCCCGGAACGGGTGGAACGCGATGAGCGGCGATCGCAGCCGGGTGTCTTCATGCGGCGAATAAAGGGACTTCTCGCCGAACGCCGTCGCGATCCGCTCCCGCGCGTAGTCGCCGAGTTCCATGATCCTGCGTTCGATGCGGTCCCGACCGATCTCGTCCCAAATCTCGCACGCCTTCGCCAGCGCCGCTCCCCTCGCGATGCTCGCGCTTCCCGCACTTTGGAGATAGTCGCCCATATTGTCGCTCTCGACCGAGGTCATCGTGCGTGGCGGCGGACTACCCATCATCGGGTACCAGGTCGAGATGATCGGCCAAAACGTCGGCAATGGCAGCGGGTTGTACTCCGGGTAGATCTTGTTGCGCGCGTACAGCAGACCGGTGCCCAGCGGACCGCATTGAAACTTCGACCCGGAACACGACATGAAGTCGACGCCGAGTGCACGCAGATCGCAGTCGAGCATCCCTGGCAGCAAGGCGCCATCGACCACCGTAATGAGCCCGTGCCGCTGGGCCAGCTCACACAGTTGCCGCATCGGCATCATGGTTCCGGTGAACAGCGTGACCGCCGCGAACGCGAGCACCTTGGTGCGTTCGGTGATCGCGTCCTCGAATAACGCGACGATGTCCTCGGCGCGCACATCGGGACCGCTCGGCAACGTCACGGTCTTCATGCTGATGCCGTGCCGGTTGCGTACCAGGTTGAAGTTGGACAACACCGAGTAGCATTCGTGCGTCGTCGTGACGACCTCATCGCCCTCATGTAGATCGAGGCCATGGACGATGCGAGCCATGCCTTCCGTGGCGTTGTGGCAGATCACCATCTCGTCTTGGTCGACGCCGAAGGCGCGCCCAATGGCCTCCCGATGCTCTGTATACATACTGGGCGGATAGATATCCATCAGGCCGCCGGTCCACTCTCGGGTCACCCGGTCGACCGTATCGAGAACCTCGTGCGGCATCGCACCGATCGTTCCGGTGTTGAGATGGATGGCACCGGGCGTCAGCGCGAACAGTTCCCTGATGCGTTCCCATGACGCGTGGCGCAGGTCGCGTTTACCCTGCTGAACTGGAAAGGGTATGTCGTCGACGTCGGTGGTATGCGCTACTTGACTCACGGACGAACCTCCGAGCACGGGCCTCCGAACACCACGACGCTACCATATATTTATGAAGTAAGTGTAGTTGCGATCGCTAGCTACTCTTCCTCGTGCGCGACTCCGCTCGGTCACACGAATAGCGGTTTACCAGCATGCTAAGGCCGCAACATTGTCGAGCTACCCCTAGCCTTGCATGCCGTGCCAAACATCGTTAAGCTTAAATTTTCGCTAGTCTTAGGTAGTTCGGTAGACCGCGAGCCAGATAGGTGCCACGCGAATGAACGATGCCGCGCCACGCTCCGACCAGCATGACTGCCAGTGCCACCGGCGCCAAGGACCATCGGATCCCGTCAGCGACAACACTGTTCAGATCCTGTTCGGTGACGACACGCTCTCCACCACCGCGGTGCTGCGCGGCACGAATGTTGTCGAGCGACGACGTTCTCGCTAGTCCCAAGCACCGCGCGTCCCCGGGAGGCCGCTAGCGCAACCGGTAGCGAGTCGAGCCCGATCAGCCCGGTGGCGCCACACCGTCGCGGCCACGCACATCGGGCGCGACCCCACTTCGACGACCTGCTGTCGCCGACACCAACCCTCACCGCCAGGTCAACGTGCCGGGCGTCCCACCGCCTGTTACTATGTGTACTGGCAGTGAAAGGCAAGGGCATGGCAGGTAAACGCGACTACGGACAATTTTGCGGGCTCGCCGCGGCGATGAACGTGCTCGGTGAACGATGGACGATTCTCATCATCCGCGAGCTGCTCATCGGCCCCGCCCGGTTCAACGAGCTAGCGGAGAACCTGCCGGGAATCGGCCCGAACCTGCTCACGGAGCGGCTCCGGTCGTTGCTCGAAGCCGAAGTCATCGAGCAGTCACAGGTTGCCTGGGATGGTCGCGCGAAGCTGTACCAGCTCACCGAACGGGGCAGGGAACTTCGCGAGCCGGTACTGGCGCTGGCGCACTGGGGGATGAGTCTGCTTGATGAGGAAGACAGAAACGGTGCGGTTCGTGCCGAGTGGGGCTTTCTGGCCGTTCAGTCGATGATCGAGAAGGCCGAGATACCCGACGTCGACGAGACCTATCAGTTCGAGGTCGGAGACGAGCAGTTCTCAATAGAGGTCCGCGGCGGTTCCGTCAACTTCCACCGCGATGGTGTCGAGAATCCCGACCTCATCCTGGAGTGTGACGCCGATACCTTCGTGCGGGTCGGAGCGCGACTCCTTACACCGTTCGAGGCCATCGCGACCGGCGCGGTACGCATCAAGGGCGAGCCCGAGCGCATCCATCGGTGCAGCCGGATGCTCGGCCTGACATAGCTCGTCGTATTGTCGAGAATCGACACAGCGACATGCTCCTCGCGCCGAAGCTTGCGGACGCGTTTCGCTGTGTAAACTGCGGACCATAGTCGCGCGATGCTCGGCTCTCGAAAGTGGATAAGCGCCAGCGTTAACGGGATAGGAAGGCGCCCATTCGAGTCATACGGTTGCTCTCATCGCAGGGGGCCTCGGTATCGAGTGGAGCATGCCATGGTCGATCAAAGTTCGCCAACCGGATTAGCATATTCAACTCCCGCTCGGCCGGCTGACGGCCACGCGCGACACCGGCCCGCGCACCAAACGGCCGCCGCCGAACCAATCGGAGCGTTGATACGACGTAGACGTCGCGCTCTCGGGCTATCGCAACTCCAGCTCGCGGAACGCCTATGCCAACGATCCGAGGCCAGTTGTATCGGTCAAGCGCGCATCTCGGATTACGAGCGTGGTCGCCACATCCCTCGCCACTGGCTGTTACCGATAAGCGCCGTATTGGAGATACGGTGGGACGAACTGGAGACCGCCGTACTCCGCGCCCACTTACTCAAGCGCCGCGACAACATCCGCCGCGCTGCTCCCTTCGTGTCAATCACACAAAAGTGATATTCCGGGCGCACATCGGCGAATGGTTCACTCAGCGGCACTGACAAGGCACGATTCAACGACCTACCAGAATACGCGCCTTCGCCAGCATCACATATGGACTACCAAGAAAGTGGTGCGGTATGAAACGCCTTATTGCGCTCATGTGCTCACTTCTTCTCATCACCTGGTTCGCCACTGGGACGGGATTCGCCGATGGCGGCGAGAGCACCACTCAGCGCACCAGCCTTACTTCCGCCGACGTCTTCGAATTACTGTCCGCGGTACCCAGCGCGGTTAGCTCCGACCTCACGGCCGCGGACGAACCGTCTGACGCACTTCGAGCGATCAGCACGCTGCGCTTTCACGAGATCGACCTGGCGGCGATCGATGCTCCCCTGCGAGAGAACGCGCGCGAATGGAATCGCGTCGTGTCCGCCGGTCTCGTCGTTCCCAGCTACGACCAGCTGACCTACCTGTACGAGACGGACACCGAATTCACACAGGCGGTAGACTCACTTACGGATACTGTCTCGGCGTGCGCGGACACAATCATCTTCGTCATCATCATCGCTGTGTTCTTCTGGCCGTTTCTCGTCCTCAGCATCGTCACCTGGTGCGATTCCTACCTGCCTTCGATATCGGCCTGGTTCAGTTGCACCACGGATAGGACGCAGACAGTCATCACGGCCGTCTTCGCCGGGCTTGGCCTCATCATCGATGCCTGCTTCCCCGCAGCGAGCAAATCGATAATCAGACCGGCATAAGCAGAACAACATCCTGTGGTGTGTGCTGGCGGTGAATCCGACAGCACACACCGGCGCGTCACGGTACGCGACAACCAGATGTTCAACGATTCAGCGGATCACGCCTGCCCGCCGACATTCGGTGATCAACGCGAGCCGATTGTGCACCCCGGTCTTGCGCATAGCCGTCTTGAGATACGACTTGACAGTGGCAGGGGCGAGCCCGAGCCGATCCGCGACGTCGGCGTTCGACAGCCCCGCCGCGACCTGCACCACGACGTCCAGCTCCCGCGGAGTGAGTCGGTACTCCACCGCTGGTTCCTGCCCCTCGCTCGGCATACCACCGGCGCGCACGGACAGCGCTTCGATCTTGGCCCGCAGCTCCGGGTCGGTGACCTGCTCGGCCAACACCCGTGCCTCGGCATGGATCGCCCTCAGTTGTTCCCGCATCCGCGCCGATTCCCGCTCGGTCGCGGCGGCATCGAGCTCGTCCAACCTGCGGGCGACTTCGTCGTCGATGCGGAGATCGAATCGGTATTCCTTGATCAGGCGATACGCGATATCGAGCCGCCGATCACTAATCGGATTCGCACTCCGCAGCGCGCCATACAGCATCGCGCGCGGCACGTCGTCCACCACGACGGGAATCGCCAGAATAGAGCGCATTCCCGACTCCGCGACGGGTTGGTCGAAGTCGTGGGTAATGGTGTCGGCGCGCTGGTAATCGGTCACCGACATCGGCCTGCGGAGCAGCATCGCCTTACCACCGATACCAGCTCCCGCCGGGACGGTGAGCCCGTCCAGCGGGCGCATGTGCTCGTCGGACACCCGGTTGATCAGGTAACGGTCACTATGGGGTGCGATTTCGGCACCGAAGGCCCCATCGAGTCCGGCAGCGTTCCGGACCCGAGCGACAAGATCCGCCAACGACGCTCGAGACACCTGGCAAGTCTGGCACATGTAACCGCTGATCAGCGAGCCGCGGCCAGGATATCGACGGCTTGCTCACGCATATCGACTTTGCGTACTTTACCCGTCACCGTCATCGGGAATTCGTCGACGACGTGCACGTCCACGATGTCACCGAGCAACGGGACGTTCGACGTACCCGATGCGTAGTTTGGCGTGCGCGGCGTGGCAGCTGACATCGACCCTCCGCTCGTGGTGATGGCCCGGCTCACACGGCGGAAGTAGCGCACCACCGATGCGTCGAGTTCAACAAGGCACGTCCGAAAGTGGGTGGTGGGTGGCGCGTCGCTTTGGAGTTGATCACGTCTGCTCGCGCTATTGCGCAAAAGTGTCCGTTTTGCCCGCTTATCCGAACAACGGCGAGAGTAGGTGTGATCAACACTGAGCGCAAACCCAGGCCGCGCTGGCAACAACTCAGCCCAGGACGTCTACCCCATATAGATACTGAATATCTAGCCCGGACAGACTGCGCAGGCGTGTCACCTGGTGTCGTCCGCGAGACGATCAAGAGTTTGAGCTGCCTGCCGAAGGGGTGGTTGCAGTGACCAAGTACACCGTTACAGCCAAGCGCTGGGCGCGCGGCTGGGAGCTGCACATTGATGGCGTCGGCGTGACGCAGTCGCGTTCACTCGCCGGGGCGGAAAGCATGGCGCGGGAGTACATCGCGTTCGCGCTCGACATCGACGCTGAGAACTCCTTCGACGTCGATGTAGTGCCGGAACTCGACGCCGAGCTGGCGCAGGAGATTCGCGCCGCGCGGGAGCAGGTGAGGGTTGCGGCGCGACAGCAGCAGGAAGCCGCCGCTCAGCAGCGGGACGTCGCGAAGAAGCTCAGCGGCACCGGGCTGACCGGCCGTGAGATCGCGGCCGTGCTCGGCATGTCTCCGCAGCGGGTGAGTCAGCTACTCAGCGATACGCAGGGCCACAAAGCAGTCGCGAGCAGGAAAGCCGCTCTGTCCGCATCGGCAAAGGTGGCCGAAATGCAGAACGCGTCCGTGCGTCGGTGACGAACTGCCAGCGCCACTAGCCCAGCAGTTCGACGTCGCACGTGAGACCGGGCGCGTTGCTGAGCCGCTTGTCCCTGGTCAGTAACGGCAGCTCAAGGCGCGTCGCCAACGAGGTTGCGCCGACCGCGTTCACACTTCCGCGTGCAGGGCCAGCCACAGCTCCGCGCGGACACCGGGGCTGTCAAGGTCACGGCCGGTCAGGTGCGCCACCTTCGCCAGCCGGTTGCGCAAGGTGTGGCGGTGCACCCCGAGCTGGGTGGCCGCACGGTCCCAGTGGCCGTTGTGCTCCAGCCAGCACCGCAATGACGTCACCAGGTCGCCGCGTCCCGTCGTGTCGTGCTCACGCAACGGGGCGAGCATCTGATCCGCGAACGCCCGCGCCACCTCCGGTGCCAGCAACCCGAGCAACCCACCCGCGGTGTGCTCGTCATAGCGCACGACCGGCTTGCCCGCCGCGCGTGCCGCATTCGCCGCTTGTCGCGCCTGCCGGTGCCCAACTTCTATGTCCGATGTGGATGGACAAATTCCAGTGTGGAGCCCTGGAACTCGCTCGACGACCTCGGACACGTCGTCACCCAGCACAAGCAACCTGTCGTCGTGCTCAGCGAAGAACACCTGCGGCAGCTCGGTCTCAAGCACGTCCATCGCCGCCGCCCGCGCCCGCACGCCGCCTAGCACCACAACCACCTGCCACGGCGGTCCGGGCACCGGTCCGAACACCGTGCCTATCACGTCCAGAGCCAGCTCTGAATGCCCGCCGAACAGCAACTCGGCCAAGCCCGACCGGAGTCCGCGCAGACTTTCGCCGTGCGCACGGTCCCGTTCCAGCGACAGCGACAGCAGCGACGCCGCCGTTGTCACGATGTGCCGGTCAGCGGCGTCCAGACCCGCAGGCGCTCCAACCGCGAGGAACCCGCGTCCCCTCGTACCCAGCGCGTGCAGTAGCACCTCGTCGCCGTCTACCGTCGCCAGCCGCGAGCCCGCCCGCGCCTGCCGCAGCTCCGCCCGCAGCGCCTCGGCATGTGTCCGTGCGGACGTCGGCGCGGCCTCGCGCACCTCGCCAGAACCGTCGAGCAGCAACACCCAGGCATCCACCAGCCGCGCGAGCTTACGTACCAGCGCGCCGGCCCCACGCCTGCTCAGCGCGGTTCGGGTCAACTCCTGCTGTCCCTTACCGGTTCGCACGACAGCGGCGTACTCGTCGGCGGCGACCGCCGCGGAGACGGCCTTGGTGATCGCGATGAACGGTGTCCCGTGCGGCACGTCCAGCAGTGGCAGCCTCTGGTCAGCCGCGGCGTCGACGAGCGCTTGCGGCACCTCGGCATGGCTGAGCCCGCTGCCGAAACCGACGCCAGTAACCCCGGCGGCGACCAAGCGCCGCACGTAGTCGGGCACCGAGACGTCGTCGATGGTGAGTCCGGTGGTGAGCAGCAACTCGCCGCCGTCGAGGAACTCGGTCGGGTCGGCTAGTTCGGTCGGGTGCACCCACGCGATCTTCCGATCGAGCGCATGCTCGCCAGCGAGAACCCGCAGGTCAAGCGACCTCTGTGCCACGAGGTCGCGCAACGTAAGTGCCATGATGTCGAATTCTAGCCGTCAACATCGACAGTTTGTCCCCCTGACGAGCCAGTCGTCGTAGCGCACGCTGGAGCGCATGACGGCTACGACTTCCTCCCGGCTCCGTACCGAGGTCCCCGGCCCCGAGTCGCGCGCGCTGCACCTGCGGCGCACCAGCGCGGTGGCCGCCGGGGTTGGCTCGGTGCTGCCGGCGTACGTGACGTCCGCGAGCGGTGGACTGCTCACCGACGCCGACGGCAACACCCTCATCGACCTGGGCTCCGGCATCGCGGTGACCAACGTCGGCCACGCCGCGCCCGCCGTCGTCGACCGAGTGCGCGAGCAGGCCGAGCGGTTCACCCACACGTGCTTCATGATCACGCCCTACGAGGGCTACGTCGAGGTGTGCGAGACGCTGAACCAGCTCACCCCAGGCGACCACGAGAAGCGCTCGGTGCTGTTCAACTCCGGCGCAGAAGCGGTGGAGAACGCCGTCAAGATCGCCCGCGTCGCGACAGGACGGCAGGCCGTCGTGGTGTTCGACCACGCCTACCACGGCCGCACGAACCTCACGATGGCGCTGACCGCGAAGTCCGTGCCGTACAAGCACGGCTTCGGCCCATTCGCGCCAGAGGTGTACCGGGTGCCGGGGTCCTACCCGTGCCACGACGGCCTGACCGGCGAGGACGCTGCCGCCGCCGCGATCGACCGGATCGAGAAGCAGCTAGGACCTGGTTCGGTCGCCGCCATCGTGATCGAGCCGATCCAGGGTGAGGGCGGATTCATCGAGCCCGCGCCGGGCTTTCTACCCGCGCTGTCGCGCTGGTGCGAGGCCAACGGCGCGGTGTTCGTCGCAGACGAGGTGCAGACCGGCTTCTGCCGCACCGGCGCATGGTTCGCCAGCGAGCACGAAGACGTCGTGCCGGACATGATCGCCACCGCGAAGGGCATCGCGGGCGGGCTACCGCTGGCGGCCGTCACCGGACGCGCCGAGCTGATGGACGCCGTCCCGCCGGGCGGCCTCGGCGGCACCTACGGCGGCAATCCGATCGCGTGCGCGGCCGCGCTCGGTGCGATCGAGACCATGCGCACGGAGAACCTCGCCGACGCCGCGAAATCGATCGGTGACACGGTGCTGCCTCGACTGCGGGCGGTGGCCCAACAGACCGGCGTCATCGGCGACGTCCGGGGGCGCGGCGCGATGCTCGCGGTGGAGTTCGTGCGACCCGGCACTCCCGAGCCCGACCCAGATCTCACCAAGCGAGTCGCCGCGGCATGTCACGCGGCCGGTGTCGTGGTGTTGACCTGCGGCACGTACGGCAACGTGGTGCGGCTGCTGCCGCCGCTGACCATGCCCGCCGACCTGCTGGACGAGGGCCTGTCCGTACTGGAGACGTCAATTCGAGAGGAAGCGAGCAGATGAGCACCCCATTCTGGATCGCGGGCAAGCCGGTGACCAGTGTCGAAACCGCCACGGTGTACCACTCCTACGACGGCAGCGAAGCGGGTGTCCACTCCGTACCTTCCGCATCGGACGTCGAGACGGCGCTGCAAGCCGCGCATGACGCCCGTGCCGAGACCGCGGCGCTACCCGCGCACACCAGGGCAGCCGCTCTGGACCACATCTCACGCACACTGGCCGAGCGCGCCGAGGAGTTCGCGCGGCTGATCACCGCTGAGTCAGCCAAGCCGATCACCTGGGCGCGAGCCGAGGTCGGCCGCGCGGTGTCGACGTTCCGCTGGGCCGCCGAGGAGGCCCGCCGGTTCTCGGGCGAGTTGCAGCGTCTCGACACCGATCCCGGTGCGACCGGGCGGATCGCGCTGGTGCGGCGGGTGCCACGCGGTCCCGTTCTCGGCATCACTCCATTCAACTTCCCGCTCAACTTGGTGGCGCACAAGGTCGCGCCCGCATTGGCCGTGGGTGCGCCGATCGTGCTCAAGCCCGCGCCAGCGACGCCGCTGACCGCGCTGGCACTCGGCGAGCTGCTCGCCGAGACGGACCTGCCCGCCGGTAGCTGGTCGGTACTGCCGGTCGGCAACGACGTCGCGGCCGAGTTGGTCACCGACCCCCGGCTGCCGATCGTGTCGTTCACCGGCTCCGTGCCGGTGGGCTGGCGCATCAGGGACGCGGTGCCTCGCAAGCACGTCGCGCTGGAACTGGGTGGAAACGCGGCCACGGTTGTATGTCCTGATTGGTCTGATCTGGACTTCGCCGCTAAGCGGATCGCGACGTTCGCGATGTACCAGGCCGGGCAGTCGTGCATCGCGGTGCAGCGCGTTTACGCGCACGCCGACGTCTTCGATGACCTCGCCGAGCGGGTTGTCCAGCAGGTTGGCACCCTCGGTACCGGCGATCCCCGCTCGCCGCACACCCAGGTCGGGCCGCTGATCGACGTCGCAGCCGCCGAACGCGTTGAGTCCTGGGTGGACGAGGCCATCGCGGCGGGTGCCCAACGCCGTCTTGGTGGCAGGCGCGATGGTGCGACGGTGGAGCCAACCGTGCTGACCGACGTGCCGGAAGATGCGTCGGTGATGGCGGACGAGGTGTTCGGCCCTGTGGTGTGCGTGAACCCGGTGGACTCCGTCGATGACGCCTTCCGACTGGTCAACGACTCGCGGTTCGGGCTGCAGACCGGCGTGTTCACTCGCGACCTGCCAACGGCGTTCCAGGCGTCGGCGACCCTCGACGTCGGGGGTGTCGTCGTCGGCGACGTCCCGAGCTTCCGGGCCGACCAGATGCCCTACGGCGGCGTGAAGGACTCCGGCGTAGGCCGCGAGGGACCGGCCGCGGCGATGGCCGACTTCACCGAGGAACGCGTCACCGTCCTCACCGGACTCCAGCTGTAACGAGGTGGCGGGTGTGCTGGCTGGCTTCGCCGGAGTCGCGGCGCGCAGAAACCTGGCATAAGCCAGCCAGGCACCTTGCCATAGCCACATCCACCGCTAGGGCACGAAGACCGTCATGTGACCGACCGCCTTGAGAGACGCGTCGACGATGGCTCGTGCCTTGCTCAGGTCGGCGTCGACCGATTCAGCGTCGATGTGCACTTCCTCGTCGAGGTACTCCACGGCATGTCGGGTGGCGCGGATCCGGTCGACCGGGCGCAACAGCTTGCCCATCGACGCACCGAACTGCGCCTTAACGGCATGTTGAACGGCTAGGTGGCCGCCCGCGGTTGTCGGCCGTAGCCCCTGCGCTTGCAGCAACGCGGTCAATGATTTGCGGATCGCGTCGTAGAGCGCGGCGTATCCCATCTCCGGGTCGTCCAAGCGAAGGGCGGCTGCGCTTTCGAGATGCCGCTGTGCCGATGTGACAAGGCGTCTGGCCAGGTCCAGGTCGGCAACAACGCGGGTAAGCTCCCCACGTTCGATCATGCCTACGATCTCAGCGTGCCTTCGTTCCCAGCTCACGAACCATCCCTGCCCGCGGGGATGACAGGGACGCGCGGGCGCGACCGGAGCTCCATGATGAATCCCTCCTCGGCGGCATCCCAGCGCGACTCGGAGATGACGACCGGGTTAACCGGACGGTTGAGTCGGCGCGAGGCTTCTTGCGTCGCATCGTAGAGATCATCCCTGTCAGGATTGCCCACTACGAGCAAGTCGATATCCGCCGGGTCTCTACCAGGCTCCCCTCGGTAGCGCGCCGCCCACGACCCGAAGATGTCGGCCAAGACGATTCCATCGCAAGCCGACAAATACTCGGCGAGGACCGTTGCCGGACCAAGGACTACTGTGATCAAGTCACGTAACGGTTCATAGAACGGCGCGGTCTTGTTGACCCGAACCAGCTTGTTTCTGCCGACACGGCGGCTGGATACGATGCCAGCTCGCTCGAGACGAGCGAGCTCGCGTGCAGTGTTTCCCGGATCCTCAGCGATCGCGGAAGCCAGCTCGGCGACGGACTCCTCCCCACCGCCCAATGCGACCCGAGCCAGAATCCGCGCCTGTAACTCGGACCGAAACAGCGGAAACAGCGCAGGCGGCCCCGTCTTCATTCCGCCTCCTTCACAAGAAGACATATGCAATAACTACATGATATCATGTAAATATTGCACATGAGGAATGGCATGCTCTATCGGTTGCTGAACCTGTACGGCCTCCCGTGATACGGCCGCTCTGTGAGGGCGGCGAACCGTCGTCGCGTGGCTAGGTCGGCGTTGACGAGTGCGGTGTCCAGGATCGCCTGCATATCGGGGCGGGGCACCGTCTCGGCGCCGAGCTGCGCCCAACGGGATACCGCACGCGCGGATATCCCCAAATAGTCAGCGAAACCACGTACGCTCATCCGCACCGCGCACCGGAGTGCGTCGGCTTCCCGCCCCGTCCATTGCCGAACAACGACGATGTCGTCACCGTCGCGACCGGATCGGCTGTGGTGACCGGCCGGTCGTGGTGCGGCGTTCATCGGTCCTGCCGGGCGGGTTGGTTGTCGACGACGAGGACGGCTTCCCTCAGCGCACGGCCGAGTTGTTCGGCTTCGTCGCGAGTGAGCTCGTATGGACCGCCCTCCGTGAGGTATTCGGGCGCGATCACCACCCGTGGCGCGTATTCGCGGTAACGCTGGCGCAAAGAGATCTCCAGCTCCGTGACGGTGTTGATCCGGACCGCGCCGTCGGATTGTTCGCTGCGGGCGGCTTCAGCCAGCGAAGGGTAGATCGTCTTCTCGAACCCATGCAGCGACAAGCAGTCACGATCACTGCTGTAGTCGCCGTCTTCATGTGGTTTCCGGCACCAGTGGGGATGGTCGCGGTCGGGGTGCCACCAGTAGGGAAGGTGGGTCTGATCGCTGTCAGCGCACGGGATGGGCTGCCCGTCGATCACCATGACGGCCTCGAGCGCCGCCGTACCGAGTTGGTAGGCCTCGTCGCGGGTGAAGTCGTAGCGGGTACCGCTCCAGACGGGCTCAGGAGCCACGACGACGCGTGGCCCGCATTCGCGGAAACGGTGACGTAGGGAGATGACGAGCTTGACGGGATGGTAATTGAGCTCGTCGGTGTTCGCGTTTCTGCTGCGCGCGGCGTCGGGGAGAGTGAGCAGCACCGATCGGCACCAACCGGACCGGCAGTCGCGATCAACGTCATCGCCCCGGTGCCCCACCTCGCACCACGCCGGATGGCCGTACTGATGGCACCACCAATACGGATGCGCCGAGGACCGTCCGGGCTCCGTTCGCTCGCTATCGGTCTTCGTGCTGGTCGCTTGCACGGTCGCCTCCGTTCTTCGTATTCACGCACGGCTCTTGAGCACCGGGCGGACACGCACTGTCATCTCAGTGGGCAACTTCGTGTCGGAGAGCGCCTGTCTTTACAGGTATGTTCAGCGAAAGTTCGACACCGATCACGTTGTGTCGACGGAAGTTCTCGACCGGGCCGCGAAAGCAAGCGCCGCGAACGCGCTGATCTCACCGCGCTCGCCGACGCCCACGACACGACGGCGGGCCGGGAACGCCATGCGCTCCCGGCCCGCGGTTATGAAGTTGTCCCGGCCGAATACTCCGGCTGACCGTTACGGCGTGGCACCAGCACCGGGTGTGAGGCCCTCACCGGCGTCGCCGCCGAGACTGGGCTTGAGCACGACCAGACCGTTGTTGCGGTCGCTGCCGAGGACGTAGACCTCGCCGTCGATGACGGTCGGGTACACGCCCCAGAAGTTGGTCGCGGCGGCCTGGGCGTTGCCGTTGCTGTCCAACGTCGGCGTGCAGTCGGACTGGCCGTAGCAGCCGATCCACTGGCCGGTCCAGTCCAGGTTGGTCGGATCGGACGCGTCGAGCGCGATCATCCCGTCGGAGTACCACGAGATGAACGCGGTGTCGGCGAACTCAGTGCCCTGCGGGCCCATCACGATGTTGTGCATCGTGTAGTCACCCGGCAGCGGCGGCTCCTCGAACACCCGAGGCGTGGCGAACGAGCTGACCTCGGTGAACTTGCCGTCCCCGTCGCCATCACGGGTGTCGATGACTCGCAAGTAGCCCCAGCCGTCGAACAGGTTCTCGACGTTGAACGTCGTAGCACCCGAGGCGACCGCGTTCTCCATGGCGACGCCATCGCTGTTACCGACGAAGAAGCCGAAGAAGTCATCGATCCCGGTACCGCCCATCAGCACCAGCGAGTCGCCAGCGTTGTTGTAAACGACCATGCCGATGGCGCCCTGCGCCTTGGCGTTCTCGGCCTTGAGCTGGAACGTGCAGCTACCCCGCGAAATCAGAGCGACCTTGCCGGTCATGTCGACGCCGTTCCGCGAGCACAGCTCGCCGCCAGCGCTGACCATCTCCTCGGGCAGCGGGTTCGGGTCGAAGTCCGACAGCGGAGTGGTGAACGCACCCTCGGCCGCCTGCACCTCAACCGGGTCACCGGACGCCGGGTCGTAGGTCGCGACCGAGCGGTACGGCGAGAAGTCCTCGTCGCCCATCAGCACGTAACGGCCGTCCTCGGCGGGTGCGGGCACGGCGACGTGGCTGTTGCCTTCCTCGCCGGTCGCAGCGCCCTCGGGGCCGGTGGTGTCGTAGTCGCTGTCGCCCAGGAACACCGGGTTCGCCGGGTCCGTGAGGTCGAGCAGGATCAGGCCGGCGTCCCAGTAGGACAGATAGCCGATGGTCTTGCCGTCGTGCTCCTCCACCCAGATGTCATGGATGAACGTCGCCGCGAACGAGCCGAGCCCGCTGGCGCCTTGCGGGTCGGACGTCTGGTCCAGCCAGTCCGGCCAGCCGACCGCCGCCACCTCGACCGGGTTGGTCGGCTTGGTGACATCCAGGATGTGGAAGTCACGGACGTTGTCGTCGTCGACAAGGCCAAGGTAGGTGCGGCCGTCGGACTCCCAGAAGTACGTGTTGTGTACGCCGAAGTTGCCATCGGTGCCGGAACGACCCTTGATGTAGGCCTTCTTCAACAGCTCGGGCTTGGCCGGGTCGGAGACGTCGTAGAGGACGACACCACCCTTGTTCTCCTTGCTGCCGCCGTCACCGCGTGTCTCGAAGCACGGTTCCTGCGTCGCGGCCAGAATGTCGCCGCTGAAGTGCTTGCTGTCCATCGACGTCACCTTGACGTCGTTGACCCTTGTGTTGGGCATGGACTCGAGATTGCCGACATACCGCGGGTTCGCCGGGTCGTTGACGTCGACGATGCGAGTTCCGAACCGGGAGCAGTCCGGCTCATAGAAGGTACCGACGTAGGCGTAACCGTTGTGTTCCCACACGTCGGTGACCGAGCCGATCCCGGTGTCGACCTCGCCGTCGCCGTCCTCGTCGAAGGTGTACGTCGAGATGTGCTCGAAGCCGACGGCGCGGGCATCCGGACCCGACTCGGCGGGCTCGGCGGTCTCGTGCCCTGACAGATTGTGTCGCGTGTAGACGTCGGCGGCACCGTACAACGCGCCGCCATCACCCTGGATGCTGTCGTCGTGCGCCGAAGCCGGGATTGCCAGCGGTAGCGCGACGACGAGTGCGGCTACGGGTGGTAGCCACCATCGCTTCGCGGAACTAGCTTTCATGCCCTCGCTCTCCTCTTGTCGATAGGCCACCGGGGTCTGTTCACCCGGCGGCCCATAAGTTGATCCGGTCACTGTGACGACCAACACCGCCATTTGGACTAAAGCGAGCGACTTTCGGATGCGAACCGCGCCGCGACAGGAAGCGGGCATCGCGACCAGCCGTGTGTTGCCTGCCCCTTGTTTGACACAAGCCACAAATAGCTGAAACATCTGTTTTATTGCTGGGGGCACAGTCGGTAGTGACAGAAGGCTTCGTCTATGCGGATCGCGACCCTCGGCCTGTTCCACGAGGCCAACACCTTCTCCCCGATCAAGGCTGATCGCGATCTGTATGCGCATGGCGGCGTGCTGCACGGCGAGGAGATCGTGCTGGAACACGGCGACGCGAGCACCACCATGGGCGGGTTCCTCGCGGCCGGTACCACTCCCGACGTCGAGGTCGTGCCGTTGCTGTTCGCCTACATCAACCCGATCGGCCCGATCGTCGCCGACGTCTTCGAGGACCTCCTCGGTGAGATGCTCGACGACCTCGACAAGTACGGACCATGGGACGCCGTGCTGTTGGCGCTGCACGGCGCGGCCGTCGCAGAGCACACTCCCGACGCCGATGGCGAGATCGCCGCGCGGGTGCGCCAGCGTCTTGGACGGGACGTCGTCATCGGCGCCACGTTCGACTTGCACGCCAACCTGTCGACCCGGCTGATCGACGCCCTCGACGTCGCGACCGTCTACCAGACCAACCCGCACGTCGACGCTCACGAGCGGGCGCGGAAATGCGCCGATCTCGTGATCAGCGCCGCGCGCGGCGAGATCCGACCACGACCCGCCCTCGTGCCGCTGCCGCTCGTCGTCAACATCACCCGCCAGGACACCTCAGAAGAGCCAATGGCGGGCCTCATGGCCACGGCGTCCGCGATCGCGAACCGTCCCGGCATGCTCGACGCCAGCCTCATCCAGGGATTTCCCTATGCCGACGTGCCCCACATGGGCATGTCCGCCATGGCGATCCACGACGGCGACGACGTCGCGGCGAGACAGGCCGCCACCGAACTGGCCGACGCCATCTGGGCGGTGCGTACCGACCTGCAAGCCCGCGGCCTCACCCCCGACGAAGCCCTCGACATCGCTGGTCGCGCCCCTGTCGGCCCCGTCGTGCTCCTGGACGTCGGTGACAACATCGGCGGCGGCGCACCCGGTGACTCCACCGTGCTGCTCGCCGCGGCGCAACACAGGGGCATCGGCTCCTTCCTCCAGGCACTGTGCGATCCCGAGGCCGTGACGACCTGCATGGCGGCAGGCACCGGAGCGACGGTGCGCACCACCGTTGGCGCGCGGCAGCCGCACTCACCAGGGCACCCAGTCAGGGTCGAAGGCACCGTCCGGCTCATCTCGGACGGCCGTTACGAGGACGGGACACCGACACATGGCGGTTTCCGGTTCTTCGACATGGGCCGCACGGTGGTGCTGGACACCACGGACGGCCACACCCTCGTGCTGACGTCCAAGCAGGTCCTGTGCTCCAGCCTGCAGCAGCACCGCAGCCTCGGCATCGAGCCCACCGACTACCACGTCGTCGTCGCCAAGGGCGTCAACTCGCCCCGAGCCGCCTACGGCCGCATCGCCAGACGGATGCTCACCGTGGACACCGAAGGCATCACCGCCATGGGCATCGAACGGTTCGACTACCAGCACCGCAGAACACCGCTCTATCCGTTCGAGGACGCCGAGTTCGGGGGTGGAAACCGATGAGCGAGACGTCCGTGCTTGGGCTGTCGGCGTCGGTGGTGAGTGGGTCGGTGGCTGAGTTGGGTGAGTTGAGCGGCCTCGATCTTTCCGGACAGCTGTTTAGTGGGTCAATTCATGCCGCTTGCTGCCGGTTCAGGTACTCGTTGTAGACCTCATTTGGGGCCTTATAGTCGAGTCCCGAATGGAGACGTCGACTATTATATCTAAGTTCGATATAGGCAGCAATATCTGTCCTGGCCCTCTTTCGGGTGGAGTAGATCACTCGGTGAACCCGCTCGTTCTTCAGGGCACCAAAAAACGATTCGGCCATCGAATTGTCATAGCATATTCCCGTGCGTCCGACCGATTGCCTGATGCCCAATGATCGGAGCGTGCTGGCAAACTGGGCGGAAGTGTAATTGCTGCCACGGTCGGAGTGGAATATCGCCCCGCGTGCGATAGGATAGTTGCGTACGGCCATGCGAATCGCCTTCTCGATGAGAGGCGTCTGGTAATTATCGTCCATCGCCCACCCGATAACGCCCTTCGTATGACAGTCGATGACCGTCGCGAGATAAACCCAGCCCTCCCACGTAGGGATATAGGTAATATCGCCAACCATCTTCTCGCCGGGCGCGGATGCGGCGAAGTCGCGGCCAACGAGGTCGGGCAGCAAGCTGGCAGACGGCTCAGTCAGGCCGAGTCGCCACGGACGGGGCTGGCAAGGCTCGAGCCCCAGCTCACGCATGATGCTGCGGATCAGCTCAGGGGTGCACCGCTCACCCTGGCGCTGCAGCTGGGCGTGGACGCGCCGGTGACCGTAGGTCTCATCCGAATCGTCGAAAACCTTCGTGATCAACGGAGCCAGGTAGGCGCGACGCTGCGCCGTCGCGCACTTGGGCCGACAACGCCATTCATAGAATCCCGACTTCGACACACCCAACCATTCGCACATTTTGGTCACTGTGTACTTTTTCTCGCCAGTATCGGTCACTGCGCCCTTCTCCACCTCGATGAACTCGTACCTCTCGTTCACCGATACTCGCTCGCGAAGAAGGCTGCGGCTTTTCCCAGGAACTCCTTCTCCATCCGTAGCTCACGGACTTCCTTCTCCAGCTCACGCAGCCGCGCGCGCTCCGACACGGTCAATGGTGGCTCGTCCGCAGCATGAGCCTTCCGGTAGTCGTTCACCCAGTTACGAAGCGTTTGCTCGTTCAGCCCGTTCTCCCGCGCGACCGACGCCACCGGGCGGCCCGTCTCGACCACCATTTTCGCCGCCTCCTCCTTGAACTCAGGAGTAAACGACCGACGATTCTTTGACACTGGCTTCCTCTCTTCCGAACAAAAACCCTAGTGGGTTCGCTGTCCGGAAGATCAACAGCCCCTCATTGTCCGGTGATGAAGGCGCTGTCGGGGCTGAGGAGGAAGCTGACGACGTTGGCGATGTCGTTGGCCTGGCCGCGGCGTCGCAGGATTTGTTTGTCGAAGACGGTGGCTTGTACGGCGTCTTGGTCCGGGAACGCTTCGAGTTCTTCCTCGGTTTGGATGGCGCCGGGCAGTACGCAGTTCACGCGGATCCCTCGGTCGCCGAGTTCCTGGGCCAGGGATCGGGTGAAGCCGAGCAGACCTGCTTTGGTGGTGGCGTAGTGCAGCGCGTTGGGCGCGCCGAGCCGGGCGAGGACGCTGCTGATGGTGACGATGCCACCGGACGTGCCACCGGCCGTGCCGTGTGCGCTGCCACCCGCGCTGCCACCGGACATCGGGGTGTTGGACGTCGAGCCGCGGGACGCGTCACCGGTCGTCGTGGTGGTGCCGAATGAGCGGCCTCGATCTTTCCGGACAGCTGTTTAGTGGGTCAATTCATGCCGCTTGCTGCCGGTTCAGGTACTCGTTGTAGACCTCATTTGGGGCCTTATAGTCGAGTCCCGAATGGAGACGTCGACTATTATATCTAAGTTCGATATAGGCAGCAATATCTGTCCTGGCCCTCTTTCGGGTGGAGTAGATCACTCGGTGAACCCGCTCGTTCTTCAGGGCACCAAAAAACGATTCGGCCATCGAATTGTCATAGCATATTCCCGTGCGTCCGACCGATTGCCTGATGCCCAATGATCGGAGCGTGCTGGCAAACTGGGCGGAAGTGTAATTGCTGCCACGGTCGGAGTGGAATATCGCCCCGCGTGCGATAGGATAGTTGCGTACGGCCATGCGAATCGCCTTCTCGATGAGAGGCGTCTGGTAATTATCGTCCATCGCCCACCCGATAACGCCCTTCGTATGACAGTCGATGACCGTCGCGAGATAAACCCAGCCCTCCCACGTAGGGATATAGGTAATATCGCCAACCATCTTCTCGCCGGGCGCGGATGCGGCGAAGTCGCGGCCAACGAGGTCGGGCAGCAAGCTGGCAGACGGCTCAGTCAGGCCGAGTCGCCACGGACGGGGCTGGCAAGGCTCGAGCCCCAGCTCACGCATGATGCTGCGGATCAGCTCAGGGGTGCACCGCTCACCCTGGCGCTGCAGCTGGGCGTGGACGCGCCGGTGACCGTAGGTCTCATCCGAATCGTCGAAAACCTTCGTGATCAACGGAGCCAGGTAGGCGCGACGCTGCGCCGTCGCGCACTTGGGCCGACAACGCCATTCATAGAATCCCGACTTCGACACACCCAACCATTCGCACATTTTGGTCACTGTGTACTTTTTCTCGCCAGTATCGGTCACTGCGCCCTTCTCCACCTCGATGAACTCGTACCTCTCGTTCACCGATACTCGCTCGCGAAGAAGGCTGCGGCTTTTCCCAGGAACTCCTTCTCCATCCGTAGCTCACGGACTTCCTTCTCCAGCTCACGCAGCCGCGCGCGCTCCGACACGGTCAATGGTGGCTCGTCCGCAGCATGAGCCTTCCGGTAGTCGTTCACCCAGTTACGAAGCGTTTGCTCGTTCAGCCCGTTCTCCCGCGCGACCGACGCCACCGGGCGGCCCGTCTCGACCACCATTTTCGCCGCCTCCTCCTTGAACTCAGGAGTAAACGACCGACGATTCTTTGACACTGGCTTCCTCTCTTCCGAACAAAAACCCTAGTGGGTTCGCTGTCCGGAAGATCAACAGCCCCTCAGAAGGCCCTGCGGGTACAGAGGAAGGCGCCTTTGAGGTTGACGTTGGTGATGTGGTCCCAGGTCGCTTCGGTGATGTCGGTCCACGGCTCGCGTGCGGTCGCGGCGGCGTTGAGCACCAGCGCGGTGACACGCCCCAGGTCGTGCTCGCAGCGGGTGAACAACTCGTCGACCGCGCTCGCGTCGCTGATATCGGCGGGATACACGGCCGCGTGGCCACCGGCGTGCTCGATCTCGGCGGCGACATGCTTGGCGGCCGAGAGCATGGCCTCGTCCGGGTAGCTGTTGATCGCGACCGCCATGCCATCGGCGGCGAGCCTGCGCGCGGTGGCGGCACCGATCCCGCGCGACGCGCCGGTCACCAGCGCCACACCAGCAGGCCACCGCCCGCGCACCGCGTCCTGCCCGTTCGCCGTGCTCGGTCCGCGCGTCGTGTCTCGGCCGTTCATCGCGGGTCTCCGGTGAAGCGGTGCGGTAGGCGGCCTCGCGCGGGGACGTCAACGGCATACACCAGGCCGCCGCCGGGTGCGTTGTCGTGGGCGGCACTGGTGATGTACAGCGTCGACAGGTCGTCACCGCCGAACACGCAGCTGGTCGGATACCGGGTCGGCACCCGCACGATCCCGGTCGTCTCCCCGGTGCCGGGGTCGATCCGCCAGACCTCGCCACGCCCCCAGATCGCGAGCCAAATGTCACCATCGGCGTCGACCGTGAGCCCGTCGGGCAACCCGTCGGCGGCGGGCAGCGAACACACCACCCTGCCCGCGCCGAGCCCACCAGAGGAGACGTCGCAGTCCCACGCGGTCAGCGTCCCGGCGCCGGTGTCGACGTGATACAACACCTCCCCCGACGGGGACCAGTCCAGACCGTTGGACATCCCCAGCCCCGTCAGCTGCGTGGTGACCTCGGTGCCGTCGAACCGAAACAACGCCCCACGGCCGCTGGCGTCCCGCACCGCCGAACCAGCCCACAACGCACCACCGGCATCGACCGCACCGTCATTCATCGTGATGGTCTCGTCGTGCACGGTCCGGACCAGCTCCTCAACCCGACCGGTCGCCGGATCAAGCGTGCCGAACCCAGACCGGGTCACCGCCGCTAAAACCGCGCCCGGTCCCGGCTCGATCGCCGTGACCGCCCCCGACAACGCCACACTGGTCTCGGTGCCATCCAACACCAGCGTGAACAACCGGCACCCCGCCACATCCAGCCACCGCAACCCCACACCCGCAACCCACAACGGCGGCTGGGGTGCTGAGGGGCTGTTGATCTTCCGGACAGCGAACCCACTAGGGTTTTTGTTCGGAAGAGAGGAAGCCAGTGTCAAAGAATCGTCGGTCGTTTACTCCTGAGTTCAAGGAGGAGGCGGCGAAAATGGTGGTCGAGACGGGCCGCCCGGTGGCGTCGGTCGCGCGGGAGAACGGGCTGAACGAGCAAACGCTTCGTAACTGGGTGAACGACTACCGGAAGGCTCATGCTGCGGACGAGCCACCATTGACCGTGTCGGAGCGCGCGCGGCTGCGTGAGCTGGAGAAGGAAGTCCGTGAGCTACGGATGGAGAAGGAGTTCCTGGGAAAAGCCGCAGCCTTCTTCGCGAGCGAGTATCGGTGAACGAGAGGTACGAGTTCATCGAGGTGGAGAAGGGCGCAGTGACCGATACTGGCGAGAAAAAGTACACAGTGACCAAAATGTGCGAATGGTTGGGTGTGTCGAAGTCGGGATTCTATGAATGGCGTTGTCGGCCCAAGTGCGCGACGGCGCAGCGTCGCGCCTACCTGGCTCCGTTGATCACGAAGGTTTTCGACGATTCGGATGAGACCTACGGTCACCGGCGCGTCCACGCCCAGCTGCAGCGCCAGGGTGAGCGGTGCACCCCTGAGCTGATCCGCAGCATCATGCGTGAGCTGGGGCTCGAGCCTTGCCAGCCCCGTCCGTGGCGACTCGGCCTGACTGAGCCGTCTGCCAGCTTGCTGCCCGACCTCGTTGGCCGCGACTTCGCCGCATCCGCGCCCGGCGAGAAGATGGTTGGCGATATTACCTATATCCCTACGTGGGAGGGCTGGGTTTATCTCGCGACGGTCATCGACTGTCATACGAAGGGCGTTATCGGGTGGGCGATGGACGATAATTACCAGACGCCTCTCATCGAGAAGGCGATTCGCATGGCCGTACGCAACTATCCTATCGCACGCGGGGCGATATTCCACTCCGACCGTGGCAGCAATTACACTTCCGCCCAGTTTGCCAGCACGCTCCGATCATTGGGCATCAGGCAATCGGTCGGACGCACGGGAATATGCTATGACAATTCGATGGCCGAATCGTTTTTTGGTGCCCTGAAGAACGAGCGGGTTCACCGAGTGATCTACTCCACCCGAAAGAGGGCCAGGACAGATATTGCTGCCTATATCGAACTTAGATATAATAGTCGACGTCTCCATTCGGGACTCGACTATAAGGCCCCAAATGAGGTCTACAACGAGTACCTGAACCGGCAGCAAGCGGCATGAATTGACCCACTAAACAGCTGTCCGGAAAGATCGAGGCCGCTCATGCCCGTTATTTCCCGGACTGTGGACCGCATAGGGTCCGTTCTGGAAGGGATGTTGGTTCGTGGCAAGGAAGTATCAGAAGTACACGCCTGAATTTCGTGAGCAGGCGGCGAAGCTGGTTGTGGAAGGGCAGCGTCCGATCGCTGAGGTCGCTCGCGAGTACGGTCTCGGGGAAACGACCCTAGCTAATTGGGTGAAGAAATACCGCGAGGATCACGCCGGGGACGAGCCGCCGCTGGAATTGTCTGAGCGTGCCGAACTCGCCGAACTGCGTCGCCGGGTGCGCGAGCAGGAGATGGAACTGTCCTTTTTGAAAAAAGCGGCAGCGTACTTTGCGAGGGAGCAGCGGTGAGCGAGAAGTACGAGTTCATCGCCGCCGAGTACGCGCACAACAAGGGCCATAATGTGGCGGACGCTCCCACCCTGACGCAGATGCTGGCGTGGCTGGATGTGTCGAAATCGGGCTACTACGAGTGGTTTCGCCGGCCGCCGTCGGCGACCGAGCGGCGCCGCGAACTGCTCAAGACCAAGATTGAGACACTGTTTGACCTCTTCGGCGGCACCTACGGTTACCGGCGGATCCATGCCGAGCTCGTCCGTGCTGGTGAGCGGGTCGATGACGAGACGGTCCGCCAACTCATGCGCGAGATGGGCCTGGTCACGGTGCAGCTGAAGCCGTACCGCACCACCACCGTCCGCAGCGCTGAACAGCCCGACGGCGTGCCAGATCTGGTCGAGCGGAACTTCACCGCCAACCGGCCCGGGGCCAAGCTGGTCGGCGACATCACGTTCATTTCCACCTGGCAGGGCTGGCTGTATTTGGCGACCGTGATTGATTGTTTCAACAACGAGGTCATCGGCTACGCGATGGCCGATCACATGCGCACCGAATTGGTCACCGACGCCCTCGACATGGCCGCACGAAATCACACGCTTGAGTCGGGCTGTATTATGCACAGCGATCGCGGCACCCAATATACATCGGCCGAATATCGCGCGAAACTGGATGAACTCGATTTGCGACATTCCCTCGGTCGCACCGGGATTTGTTGGGATAACGCGCTCGCCGAGTCGTTCTTCGCCAGCCTCAAAAACGAGCGCGTTCATCATATGGTGTATCCCACACGAAAAAGGGCTTCGACTGATATTGCCCGCTATATCGAACTTCACTACAATCGGCGACGAATCCATTCAGCACTGGGATACAAAACTCCGCACGAAGTCCGCAACGAATACCTGAATCAGCAGTTCGCGGCATAAAAGGACACAAACTCACCAGTCCGGAAAACACGGGGCAGCCCACAAACCATCTGCGTCGACGGCGGCTGGACACCACTCTAAACCTGGCGCCGTCAGAGCAGCCACGCGTACCAGGACTCCGCGGGACGCAGTCCGTCCGTGTCGCGGAGCCGCTTGATGACGGGCTCGATGTCGCGGATGAGTCCCCAGTGTTCGCGCAGGGCGACGGGGGCGACGTAGGGTGCCTTGCTGTTCGCGGCCAGGTGGAGCAGCGCGGTGGCCCGGGATGCGAGCTGGGCCGTCTCGTGTTCGGTCGGCGGCTCGGATTGGCGAGCCGCGTCGAGCACGGCGAGGAACAGGTCCAGGGTGTCCGCCATCCGCGTGGTCTCGTTCCGCCATGCGGTGACCGGGTTGGGCCAGTGCCGCACGTCGCGACCGTTCGGCATGGTCGCGAGCGCGTCCCGCAGTGTCTCGATCACCTGCCGCACCACATCCCCCAACGCGGGCTGCGGCGCGGCGAACGCGCTCAGCACGCCGTCGGGGTAGGGGACGTCGTCAGGGCTCGTCGTGGCGAATAAGGGATGCACGTGGTTGAGGAGGTACATCATCAGCGGATAGCAGGCCGTGATGGTGCTCGCCATCGACAACACGTACCCAGCGGTGTCCGGGTCGTCGGGGCAGATGAGCCGCGCCCACCGTCGCCGGAACGACGCCGCTCCCTCCGAGGGGTCGCAGTTCCAGGCGAAGTCCGCGAGAAACGCGACATTCGCGTGGTCCGAGGGATCGCTGATCGAGTAGGCGAACGCGCCGGACGTACCTGCCGCCTGGCCGCGCCGGAGCACGGTTTCGATGTTGGTTCCGAAGTCGAGCTGGAACAGAAACGGCGCCAGTCCCGTCGTCGGGCAGCTCCATGACTCGGCGCGATCGGTACGGGGCGTCGGCACGGGGTCGTTGTACTTCCACCAGGCGATCACCGGCTCCGGCACGCCCGCGGCGTCGAGGCGGTCAAGGTAGTCGTCCAGCACGCCTTCGCGGACGAGCGTGTCGTGCCAGTGCACCATCGTGATGTCGTTTTCCGCGAGCACTTGCCCGACCAGCACCAGGTATTCCATCAGCAGCTGTCCCGGTGATAGTTGCCCGCATCCGGTGCAGCGGCAGTAGGGACTGACGACGCGTGTGCGGTCGTCCGGGTCGACATTGCGGATCGGGTAGTACTCGTCGCCCGCCACATGCAACCGGCGCACACCGTTCGGCGTGAGGTGCTGCCGCGCCAACGCCCTGATCAGCCGAGTGAGCGTGTCACGCGCGGTCGTGCGAGACACGCAGTAGCCGTATCCTGTGGGGTTTCCATCTTCGTCTACAGCGGACAGTTCCGGCAGGCACCGGGGTATCAACGTCGAATGTCCCGGACCGCCGAGTTGTGGCAGGACGTCGATCCCTCGCTCACGCGCGTAGCACACGATGTCGCCGAAGAAGTCGTGCTCGAACATCCGTGGCAGGTAGTGGTACTCGATCTCGCGCTCGGTCGCCGGATCCCACGTGACCATGCGTCGGGGTGACCGCAGTTCGGGGAACTCGTCCAGCGGCGTGAACAGCCACTCGCTGCGCTGACCGTGGTGGATGTCCCAGCAACCGTAGATGGACACGCCGAGCGTGTTGAGTTTCAGCTGCGCCAGCCGGTCGATGTGGCGGCGCCACTCGGCAAGGTCCATGTGGTCGACGCCGGCGTACGACTCGACGAACACGCCGCGCGTGGCGAACGAGGGTCCATCTTCGATGTCGGCGAGCGGCAACGCCGGACCATCGGCGCTGTCCCAGACGTCGACGAGCGTGCGCATCGCATGCAGTGCGGCCAGCGCGTCCGTCGCGCGAATCCGCACCTCATCACGCTGGATGCACAGGGTGTACTCCTCCGGCCTCCCGTCGAACCGGTCGAAGGTAACCGGCAGCACGGGCAGATCGGGCGTCCCCGCGACGACCTTGGCAAGAGCGAAGATCTCGTCCCGGTACGTCGACAACCCGTCGGGGAGCGCCTCGATGGCCAACCATCCGACAGCAGCCTCCCCCGGATGCCGGGCAACGTGGCGAGGTCGCGGGATCAGCGGTAGGGCATCGAGTTCAGCCATCGTCACGGCCTCCGACTCCTTACTGCCGCCAGCGTCGACCGGACGACGGTACTCCCGCATCTAAGAATGCTCCCACGCGCTCAGTTTCGGCCCTTTTCCTTACATTCAAAAAGGCGATGGGAAATCACGTTCGTTGACGCAACATAACCGCCCTCGTAATATCGAAAACACCGAGTATTATCCCGCTGATTTCAAACCGCGTTTCTTGGTGCCGTATATGACCGCTCCGCGCTCCACTGTTGCTTCTGATCTGGAGGTAGCGCCGCATAGCAAGGGATTTCCACCCGATGCGGCCGGACGGTCGATCGGCGAACTTCGCGGGAAACTCGGCCTTATCGGCAACGGGTTCACGAGCCCGGTATTGCTCCTTTCCGAATCCGCGCTACACCGAAACCTTCGCGCGATGCGGGAATTTTGCGCGACGGCCGGAATATCCATCGCGCCACACGTGAAAACGACGATGTCACCCGAGATCATCGCGCGGCAGTTCGAGCACGGGGCGTGGGCCGCGACGGTGGCCACCTGCACTCAGGCGGCCGCGGTGCGTGACATGGGCGTCGAGCGTGTCTTGATCGCCAACGAGGTCGTCGATCCCGTTGGCATCGGGTGGCTGGGCGCGGAACTCGACGGGGACGAGCGGTTCACGGCGTTGTGCTACGTCGACTCGGCGGCGTCCGTCGTCGCACTGGAGTCGGCGCTCAGCGCGCGAGGCCAACGCAGGCAGCTACCCGTCCTGATCGAGTACGGCATCACCGGCGGGCGCACCGGTGCCCGCACGGCGGACGAGGCGCTGAACGTGGCGGCCCTTGTCGCGAACTCGCCTCATCTCCGCCTCGCGGGGGTCGCGGGTTTCGAGGGCATCCTCGGCGCGGACGGCGACGTCGACGAGGTCACGACGTATCTGCGAGGGCTGCGTACCGTCGCTGACCAGATCTACCAGCGGTGGGCGACGGACGGCGCGGAGTTCGTCGTCACCGCGGGCGGGAGCTCGTTCGTCGAGGTGGTTCGCGACGAGCTCGACACGGAGTGGCGCGCGGGACGCCGGATCAGGGTCGTCGTGCGGAGCGGGTGCTACGCCACGCACGACTCAGGGGGCTACGCGAACGTTCGTCGCACCATGGCGACGCGAGCCGCGCCGCTACCGCTGGAACCGGCGCTGGAGCTGTGGGCGCGAGTGCTGTCCCGCCCAGAGCCCGAGTTGGCGATCGTCGACTTCGGCAAACGCGACACGGGTACCGACGCGGGCTTGCCCGTTCCGCATTCCGTGCTGCGTCGCGGGTCGAGCCGGGTGGAAGCGGCGCCATCGTGCACGGTGACGCGGCTCAACGACCAACACGCCTACTTGCGACTCGGTTCAGCCTCGGTCAACGGCGATCCGTACCGGGCGGTCCAGGTCGGCGACCTCGTCGGCTTCGGGATCTCGCACCCCTGCACCACCTTCGACAAATGGCGCCTCATCCCGATCGTCGACGACGACCGGACACTCATCGACGTCGCCAGGACCTGGTTTTGAAGCGGGCACGATGACGGGCACGGAGACCTGGTTGCGGGGTGGGACGATCGTCGACGGCACCGGGGCGGCGCCGCGTATTGGTGATGTCGCCATCCGGGGTGATCGCATCAGTCGGGTAACACCACCTGGTGTGGTGCCCGCGCACCCGAGCGACGAGATCGACTGCATCGGGCTGACGGTCACGCCGGGGTTCGTCGACATCCATACCCACTCCGATCTCAGCTTCGTTCACCATCCTTCCGCCCCGAGCAAGGTCATGCAGGGCGTGACCACCGAGGTCGTCGGCAACTGCGGCTTCTCACCGTTTCCCGCGCACCCGCATCGGCGAGAGGCGCTGATCGGCTTCCTCCGCGGCATCGGCGTGCCACGGACGAACATCCCGTGGTCCGATTTCGCGGGCTACGCCGACGTCGTCGACGCCTACCGGCCCGTCATGAACGTGGCTCCCCTCGCCGGACACGGCGCGCTGCGGATCGCCGCGACCGGCACCGACGATGTCACCGTCGACGGCGACATCCTGCGCACGATGGAACGACTCCTGCGTGAGTGCCTCGACCAGGGCGCCTTCGGGCTGTCCACCGGGTTGAGCTACGTGCCCTCCCAGTTCGCTGGGCCCGATGAGATCAACGCACTGGCGCGAGTCGTACGGGACCACGACGCGCTCTATGCGACGCACGCACGGGCCACACCGGACCCATTCGACTCCTTCGACGAGGCCATCGGGGTCGGCAAAGCCACCGGCGTCCGGGTGCAGTACTCCCATCTCGCGCTCAACGACCCGCGCATGTGGGGCCGCGCCGACGACGTCGTCGCGCACTTCCAGCACGCCGCCGACGCGGGCATCGACGTCCGGTACGATGTCTATCCCTACGACGCCTCCGCCTCCTCACTCACCCAGTACCTGCCCGCGTGGGTACAAGCCGGCGGCGAGGACGGGATCCGGCGCCAGCTCGCGGACCGGACAGGCTTCGCCAGGGCACGCGACGACCTGGCGAAGGGCCTGTACGGCACGATCCCGTGGGACTGGGAGCGCGTCGTCGTCTCCCTCGCCGGGCCGGACGACGAGGCACTCGAAGGCCGCAGCATCGCCCACGGCGCCGAGCGGTACGGCATGACACCGGAAGAGCTGTGCCTGCGCCTCGCCATGCGATACGGCAACCGGGCACAAGTCGTGCTGTTCTACCGCGCCGAGGCCGACGTCGCGGCGTTCCTCGCACATCCACTCGCCATCGTCGGCAGCGACGGCACCGCCATGCCGGTCACCGCCCCCGGCAGGCCACACCCCCGCAGCTTCGGCTCCCACGCCCGTCTCCTGCACCGCTACGTGGCCGACGAGGGGCGGCTCACTCTCGCCGACGCGGTCCACAAGTCGACACTCGCACCAGCACAACGCATCGGCATCACCGACCGCGGCGTGCTGACCGAAGGCGCACGCGCCGATATCGCCGTGCTCGACGCCACCGCCGTACGCGACACCGCCACCTGGACCGACCCCTGCCAGCTGGCCAGCGGCGTGCGCGACGTCTGGGTCAACGGCGAACACACCATCGCCAGCGGAACCCCGACCGGCCACCGCGCCGGCCACGTTCTCCGACGCGCCAGCCGCCCTTGACGTGGTCGTCATCGACGACCAGAGTCGATCACGTTCGAGGCGACCGGGGAGTAAGTATGGCCGACGTGACGTTCCAGACCGCGCGCGAGTTATCCGACCAGCTCGCCGCGCGGGAGATATCCGCACGGGAATTGCTCGACGCGCATGTGCGCCGACACGAGCAGGTCCACGATCCGCTGAACGCCGTCATCGCGACGGATCTGGACCGTGCGATCGCGGACGCCGCGGCCATAGACGACGCGAGGTCACGCGGGGAGCGGCTCGGCCCGCTCGCAGGGATCCCCATGACCATCAAGGACGGCTACGACGTCGACGGTCTGCCAGCGGTCGCGGGTAACCCGGCCTTCGCCGACCGGCCGAAGCGATGCGGCGACGCGGACCTCGTGGCGCGGCTCCGCGACGCGGGTGCCGTTATCTGGGGCAAGACGAACGTCCCCCTCATGCTGGGTGATCTGCAGAGCTACAACTCCGTCTACGGGACGACACGCAATCCGCACGACGTCGAGCGCACACCTGGCGGGTCGTCGGGCGGCGCGGCGGCCGCACTCGCTTCCGGTGTTACGCCAGTCGAGCTGGGCTCCGACATCGGCGGCTCACTACGGCATCCCGCCAACTGGTGCGGCGTCTACGCACTCAAACCAACGTGGGGTGTGCTGTCGATGCGCGGGCACATCCCGCCACCGCCGGGACGGCACGTCGAGCACGACCTCGGTGTCGGTGGTCCCATGGCACGCACCGCCGATGACCTCAGGATGCTCTTCGACGTCCTGCGCGACAACGCACCGCGGCAGCCGCGCGATGTCCGCGGGGCGCGCATCGCGCTGTGGCTGGACGAGCCGGGCTTCCCCGTGTCGCGGGACGTGCGTGACGTCGTGGCACGGGCTGCTGACAACCTCCGCCGTCAGGGAGCGACCGTCGAGGCCGCGACGCTTCCCTTCGCCGCCGACGAACTGATCGCGAACTACTTCGCGCTGATGTATCCGATCATCGGCAGTGGCTTGCCTCCGGCGGTCTACGCGAAGCTGGAGCAGGCTCGGGATGCCTACCTCACCTCCGGCGAGAGCACGCTCGACCCATATGGCATCACAGCGATGGCCACCCACTCCACCGCCTCCTACCGCGAGGTCGCACGGGCGATGGCGAGTAGGCAAGCGCTGAAAGACCAGTTCGCCGCATGGCTCACCCAGTGGGACGCCATCCTCGCGCCGGTCGCGGCGGTGCCAGCCATCCCCCATCAGCACAAGGGACCGCTGCCGGAGCGCACTATCGACGTCGACGGCACCGACGTCGCCTACAACCACCTGTTCGACTGGATCTCGCTGGCAACCGCCTTGCACCTTCCGGCTATCGCGGCACCGGTCACTAGGACAGACGCCGGGCTGCCCGTCGGCGTCCAGCTCATCGGCGGTTGGCACGAGGAGCACTTCCTGCTCAACCTCGCCGAAGCGCTCGAGCAAGAGACCGGCGGCTTCAGCGCGCCATAATCCAATGCCCGCGGATGCCGTGCGCCTAGTTCGACGAGCCGTACGGCAATCGCTACGCCCGGGGCCCTGGACGTCAACCGCCGAGAGCGGACGTCCGCGGACTGATGCCTAGCCGAAGTCAGGGATGGTGAGCGAGCCGTCGTCGGCAAGCGGAAAGCCGGGGTTGTAGGCGATCTCCCACGGGTGACCATCGGGATCAGTGAAGACCCCGGCATAGCCGCCGTAAAACGTCTCGCCAGCGGGCCGGGTGATGGCGGCACCCGCCTCCGCCGCGGCCCGCATGACGTCGTCCACCTCGGCGGCCGACCGCACGTTGTGTGCCAGCACCACGCCGCTGAATCCGGCGGGCGTATCGTCGGAAATCCCGCAGTCAGCGGCGAGCTTGTCCCTGCCCCACAGCACGAGGGCGCTACCGCCTGCCTGCAGGAACACCGTCTCCTCGACCTCCTGGCCCCGCCAGCCGAGGCGTTCGTAGAAGTCGCGAGCCCGTGCCAGGTCGGTGACACCCAGAGTAATGAGGCTAATCCGCTGCTCCATGAGTCGGCAGCGTAGGCCAACCGACCGACAATCACCCGCTCGCACTACGGCGCAGGCCGCGACGCCGAGGCTCGCGAGGATCTGACCGACTACGTGAACGACCGCCTACTCGACGCGCTCGATCTCGGCGAGGACCTCGTCTCCGACGTCGAGGCGAAGACGCGAGACAGATGGGGCATCCGCATGCCGACCGGCCGAGACACGCCCGGTGAGACGTACCGGCCGGAGAGCCAGAGCATGAACCGAGACAGCGTTCTCACCGACATCGTGTTCTGCTTCCGCGAGGACATCGACGACTACCCACGCGAACACGGCTCCTACCGCGGCATGACCGTGACGCCGCACGGCCGGTGACGATCGGGCACCCGCCCCACAACGAACCGCCGGGTGCACCCCGCCGAACAACGGCAGGACGCACCCGGCGATCGTGCATAGGCGTGCGTCAGAAGTTCGCGACGTTGAGCAGCTTCTCCTGAATGCCGTCCTCGTCCTCGCTCGGCCACGTCCAGTCGGTCGTGCCCGCGTCCTGTAGGGCCTGCTTGACCTGCTCCGGGGTGGCCGAGGGGTTGTTCGCCTTGTACAGCGCCGCCCCGCCCGCGGCATGCGGGCTGGCCATCGACGTCCCCGAGATGGTGTTGTAGCCACCGCTGAGCCAGGTGGACTCGATGCACACGCCAGGAGCGATCAGGTCGACGTCCTCGCCGTAGTTGGAGAAGTCGGCGAAGGTGTCGTCGACGTCGTCGCGGCAGGTCGGTGCCGCGCCGCCGCCGGGCTGACCGTTGAAGTCGGCGAGCGCGCTGACCGTGATCACCTCGTCGTACGCGGCGGGGACGAAGTCCTTGGCGTCCGCGTGGTCGTTGCCCGCGGCCACCACGAACGTCACACCAGCGGCGACCGCGCTGCAGATGGCCTCATGCTGGGCATCGCCATCAGTGGCGCCGCAATCGCCGTCGTCGCTGCCACTGCCGCCGAGACTCATGTTGGCGACCTCGATCTGGTCGGCGTTGGCGGCGACGTAGTCGATCCCGCAGATGACATCGGACGTCGAGCCGAAACCGAGATCGTTGAGCACCTTGACCGGCCAGACGCGCGCACCGGGCGCCATGCCGACGACTCCGTTGGCGTCGTCGAGCGCGCCGATGGTGCCCGCGACGTGCGTGCCGTGCCCGTGACCGTCATTGGCGCTCAGGCTGAGCAGCGCGCAGTTCCTCGCGCCCTCCCGGTAGACGTTGAGGTCCGGGTGGTCCAGATCGACACCGGTGTCGATCACCGCGACGTCGACGTCGACCCGCTCGTCGACACCGTCGATCGCCGCGGTCGGGCTCTGCTCGGCGTCACTGCGGTCGATGCCGGTCGGCACGCTCTGCGCGGTGGTTTCCACCGGTGTGTCGGCCTGGATGTAGTCAACCGCCGGATTCGCGGCGAGCCGCTGCCGCGCGAGGTCGGTCAGCTCCGCCGAGTAGCCGTTCAACGCCGAACTGTAGACATGGCCGAGCGTGCCGCCCAGCGCCCCCACTTGCTGCTGCGCCACCGACGAGGCGTCGATGCCGTCCTTGAGCACTACGATGTAGCTGTCGAGCACGCCGCCGAGCGTGTCCGCCGCCGCGATCTGCGCCGGTGCCACCGTCGCACCCGCGACCGCACACGCGGCGATCGCGACACCCATCTTCGTTCTCATTGCTTCCGTCTCCCATGCGTCGGTTCGGCGGAGTGTCCGATATACGAGTCGGGCTCACGTCCGCTGACTTGCGCTGCCCAACGCACGGGTTGAGCTGGGGAAACGGGTACTGGCGAAGAATTTGTCAACTAGGCGCCAACATGGTCAATCGATTACTCCATTCGCCCTAGCGGTGGTGAGCTGTCCGGCACCCGCCGAAAGTCGGTGGGCACCCGACGCGCTGTGTCCGACACTCACGCCGGTGTATTAGGCACACACGACGTCGTGTTTCTCACCGCGAGCGCTGGAGTGCACGGTTTCGCCTTTCCGGCGACGTCTAGGAACGCGAATCGACCGCGCGGCCGTCACGGGGCGCGAAGACAGCCATAGCCTCCGCGTCGCTGGCGCGAGCGCGCACGAAGTAGTCGACCCAGTCACCGACGCTCGAATAGGACGAGGTCGCGCTGATGGTCGCGCACGCGGCGTCGAAGTCAAATTCGGTACGGCGCAACGCCACCGCGCCATCAGCGAGCAACGCCCAGTGCGCACCCGCGCGGCCGTATGGCATACCGACACTGCCCGGGTTAACAACCTGTCTGCCGTGCGCCAGCCGGACGAACGGCATGTGAGTATGTCCGCAAACCACGGTAGTCACCGTGGATGGCAGGTCGGACAGCACGTCATCCCAGCGATCCAGCCGGGTGTCGACCAGGACCACCTCGTCGTCATCCCGTGGCGTGCCATGGCAGAACACGACCTCCCCGAACCCGGCGACAGGCAAGGTCACCGGATGTGGCAGTTCGGCGAGCAACTCGATGTCTCTCGCGCTGAGTTGGTCAGCCGCCCACGGAACAATCGGGTCGGGAATGTCGGTGTGACCTCCGCGTGCCAAGGCGACGAGTTCCCGATCGGCGTTCCCTCGGACCCATACCGCCCGATCGCCCAGTTCAAGGAGCCGGTCGATCACCGCGACGGGCTGCGGCCCCGCGGCGATGTCACCGGTGAGCACGATGCGCTCGGCCGCCGCCACATCGGGCTCCGCCAGGACAGCATCGAGCGCGGGGAGAACGCCGTGGATGTCCGAGAGCACCGCGACCGAGTTGAGCATGCCGACACGATGCCCCGCCCCGGTCGAACCGACAAGGCGTCTCGCGAACGGCGAACACAGCGTCCCGAGGGCAGGACACGATGTCCCGAGTGCGGGACACAGCGTCATACGACGTCTAGGGGTGGATGACCGCCGTCAAGCTCGCCCACCGGTCGGCACGGCAGTACACCGGTATCTCATCGATCGGCACTGGGCGACGGACCACCTGACCACCGGACACCGCCTCCCCACTGAAGACGTCCGTCCACTCGCCGGGCGGCAGGTACGTCGCCCACTCCGTGGCGCCCGGCTCGGTAACCGGGTGCACCAGCAGGTCGTCGCCGAGCAGGTACTGCCCCGGGTAGTCCCACACCTCATGGCGGTCACCAAAGTCGAAGAACAGCGGGCGCATCAACGGCCGATCCGTCGTGACGGCGATCCGTGCCTGCTCGGCGAGGTAACCCACCAGGCGTTCCCGCAGCTTCGCGAACGCTCGGAACACCGGCACGACGCGCTCGTCTCCGGTGGTCTCCGCGACATGCCACGGCGTGCGGTCCCGCAATGGACGTCGATGGTGGTTGAACTCCGAGTGGTACTGCATGATCGGCATGAACGCCGACGCGCCCGCCGCCCGCAGGTACAGCTCGGCGTCCGGCACCGGTCCGGAGAACCCGGCCAGGTCCCAACCCCAGTACACGATGCCGCAGGACGCCGCCGTGACGCCCGCGGTTACCGAGTTGCGGAACGCCTCCCAGGTTGAGTCCTCGTCACCAGCCCAGAACACGCCGTGCGCCTGCGAGCCGGTGAAGCCGGCGCGGGAGAACGTCACCGGCGCCTTGCCCGCCGAACGTAGCAAGTCACCGAACGTCCGCGCGTAGTGCACCGGGAACAAGTTGTTGCCCTCGTCGCCGCGCTTGCCGTCGCCGTACCGCAGGTCGTGACCCCAGCCGTGCTCACCGCCATCGGTCTTGAACCCATCAACGTCGAGGTCCTCAACCAAGTAGCGGCGCTTCGCGGCCCACCATTCGCGGCCGCGCGGCACCGACAAATCCGGCATGAGCGCGTTCGGAAACCACCAGCCCCGGTTGTGGTATGGGGTCCCGTCCGCCTCAAGCACCGCGTGCCCCTCGCGCACCATCGCTTCGGCGTCCGCCTTGGCCTGCGCACCGAGGTCATCATCGGTCTTGAGCAGCGGAATCTGCCACAGCAGCACCTTGACGCCACGCGCGTGTAGCTCGTCGATCATTCCCTTCGGATCCGGCCATGCGCCGTCGGCCGGGTAGTGGAAGTCGCTCGCCTTGTGCGCGCTGCCGTCCTCGGTCACGGCGTACTGCGCGTCGCGGAAGATGGTGATGCCTTCCTCGTCGCTCCACGCCTCGATCACAATCGCGCCCACCGGGATGTCCAAGTCGCGGTGACTGTCCATCCGGGACATCACGATGTCCTGAGTGTTCCACTCGTTACCTGACGCCCACAGTCGAAACACCCACGCCGGCAATTCCTCGGCACGCCCGACCTCGTCCAAAAACGCCGACAGCACCGCACGCGGGTCACCTTCGTACATACCGACGTCCACAGTGGCCTCCGGGCCAAGAGCGACCTCGACGATCAGCCGGTCCGGAATAGCCGCGCCGACGTCGAACCAGGTGCGCCTGCTGGTGCGCACGTGGAAACCCCAGCCGTCACCATCGACACCCACGACGTGCGCGAACGGCATCGGCAGATACGTCCTGCCGTGGACACCCTGCTGCTTGTACTGCTCGAACACAACCGCATCCAGCGCGCGTCCCCGCTGGTCAAGGGCGTCGTAGCGCTCGCCGAATCCGACGACGTGGTCGTCCGGCCGCAACGCGAACGCGAACCGGGCACGGTGGACGCCGGCATCGGACACCAGCCACTCCACGCTGCCTGGCACGATCCGCTCGCTCCCGCCGGTCAGCGTCCCCACAGGGTCGGTGGTCCACCGCGCGGGAGACACCTCGAACCAGTCGGTCGTCTCCGTGCGACCGTCCGACGTCGTGGCGCGAAAGCGGTACCGGTAGGTGACGTCGGCGGCGAGCGGCGGCGACTCCACCGACCAGCCGCCGCTGCCCAGAGCCGACGCCTGTGCCTCGGCGAGGTGGCCCTCGCCGCCCGCCAGCGCTGCCGCATCCGCTTCCGAGGTCTGGGTGGGCGCCATTGTCAGCATGGCGTCGCCGAACTCGCAGGTCACGTCCGTCACCTCGGGTTCGGTGACAATGCCGAGCCGCACCCGTTCCCCTGCCAGCGGAAGGACAGGCACGCGCTGGTCAGGAGACGCGGCGTAAGGGTGCTCGATGCCGTGTGGGCGGTGCCGGATCATGGCTCCTCCGTGGCTAGCAGGCCGAGTTCGTCGGCGAGGATCAAGTACATGCCGTGCGACCACAGCAGCGGGCTGGCGACCTCACCCCAACGCGCCACCCACTCCGCCTTGGTCTCGGGGTGCAGCAAGTGGTGGTCGACCTGTTCTGGCAGGTCACCGTCGTCGTTGGCCTGCGCCGCGATCCAGCGCAGGTGCCGCATCGCGCCGTCGGTATCACCACGCGCGGCGAGGTTCCAGCCGAGCAGCGCGGCGAGCAGGATCCACTGCCCGCCGCCGTAAAAGACGTCGGCGGTGAAGCGATGCACCCCGCCGTCGACGTCGAGGTCGTGGGCAACGGCCTTGAGCGTGGTGTCCGCGAGTTCGGTGTCCGGCGCGACCAGTCCGAACGGGACTATGCACGCTGGCAGTGAACCGTCCACGGCGGAGTTGCCGAGCCACTTCGTCAGGTGCCCCGCCGCGACACCTTCCTCACGAACGAGGTCGTAGATGTCCTCTGCCGCGGTGCGGACCGCGTCTGCACGGCGCGTGTCGAGCAGTGTCGCGACGGTCGTGAACCCACCATATATAGCGGCCAATGTGGACACGTGCCGCTGCTCGACATGCTCCTCCCACCAGTCGTAGCAACAACGGTCCCAACAGGACAGCAGATAGTCGACGGCGACGGTGATGCCGCGACGCCACCGTTCGATGTCGATGCCGTGTCTGTCCGCGTGGGTGACGACCGACCACAGCCACATCCCGTAGCCGTCGGTCTGGAAGTCCCACCACGGGTCAGAACCGTCGGCACCGTCGAAGGTGTAGCGGGTCGGCAGCATCTCGTCCGCCGGTGGCGGCTCACCCCGCAGGGCGGCCGCCACCAGCCGATCGACCTGCTCCCGACGACCGCGCAGTACGCCGTCCACCCAGTCGTGGAAGCGGTTCGCCGACTCGGTGTCGCCGTACCGGGAAATCCCTTCCGCGGTGAACGAGCCGTCCCGCAGCCAGGCGTATCCCCGGTAGGCCGAGAACGTCGGCGAGGCGGGATAGGCGCCGCCGTCGTCCTGGTGACGGGTGATCACGGCGTGGCTGTGCTCGGCGAGCGCACGTATCCTCGTACGCTCGTCGGCATCAATGGCTACGGTCGCCGGGCAGGTAGGGACCCTCTTGTCAGTTTCGGTCATTTCTCCAGCAGTTCATTCACGGCGGCCTGTGCGTCGGCCAGTGCTTCCTTGACGGTCTTGCGGCCAGCCGCGGCGTCAGACAGTTCCTGCGTCACCGCGTCCTGCATTTCCTGCTGCCGCTCGATGACGGGAGGGAGAACCGCGGCGTCGAGCGAGGCGAACACGGCCTCGCGGTTGTCCGGCTTCGGCTGCTCCAGGTAGGAAGCGAGTTTGGTCTCGTCAGCGACCGGCGGCAGCTCCCACGACGTGTCGAGCCGTACCTCCGCGGTCTTGTCCGACGCGGCGAGGAACGAGATCCACTTCTGCGCGGCCTCCTGGTTCTTCGAGGCGGCCGAGACGGCAAGGCCGTTGGTGAACATCGCGGACGCCTTCCGCTCGCCGCCCGGCTCGACGACGACATCCCATTCGAACCCGACATCCTCCAGTTGGCTGAACATCCAGATGCCGGAGTGCCACATGGCGAGCTTGCCCGACTTGAACAAGTCGGTATCGAAGTCTGGTGTGCCCGCACCGTCGGCCTCGGTGGGCATCGTGGTGCCGACCTTGTCGACCAGGAACTTCGCGGCCTCGACGCCCTCCGGCGAGTCGAACACGGCCTCGGTGCGGTCGTCGTTCAGGAACTCGCCGCCAGCCTGGGCGAGCGTCTTGTAGAACTCGTGGAACGTCACCGGCTGGTAATCGCCCCAGACTCCCTCGCCCTTGTCCGTGAGCTGCTTCGCGGCGGCCTGCTCGTCCTCCCACGTCCAGTCGTCGGTAGGCGGCTCGACGCCAGCCTTCTCGAACAGCGTCTTGTTGTAGAACAGGACGACGTTCGAGAACGACTCCGGCAGTCCGTACTGCGTACCGTCGTGGCTGAACGCGTCCAGCAGCGACTCCTTGTATGCTGAGGAGTCCACATCGGTCAGCTCCGCGAGCGAGCCGTTGTCAGCGTAGATAACGAAGTTCTCGTAGTTCAGCTCGAAGGCATCCGGCGCGGTGCCGCCCGCGACGGCGGTTTGCAGCTTAGTGAAGTAGTCGTCGTACGGAACGGTCTCCACCTGCACCGTGATGTCCGGGTTGGCCTTCTCGAAGGCGTCCACAATGGCGTCGAGATCCTTCTCGTGGCCGTCATTGGCGGAGAAGTTCATGTATCGCACGGTGGTTTCGCCGTCGGGCGACTCGGCTTGGCGAGTGGCCGAGCCTTGCGTGCACGCGCCGAGCGCTAACGCCGCGACCCCCGCGATGGCGATCGCCCTCAGTCCGTTCGTCATTGAACGCATCGGATTCCTTTCATTTGATACCGGTGTGCGCGATGCCAGCGATGATGTGGCGCTGCGCGAGGAGGTACACCAGCGCGATGGGCACGATGGACACGACGGATCCCGCCATGACGACGTCCCATTGCGTGGTGAACTGGCCTTGCAGGGTCGAAAGGCCGAGAGGAAGGGTCATCAGCTCGGGCGAACGGATCACCACGAGCGGCCAGAGGAAGTTGTTCCAGCTGTACATGAACGCGAACACCGCGACGGTGGCGAGCGCTGGTCGGATCTGCGGCAACACGATGGTCGCGAAGATCCGCAGGTGGCCAGCGCCGTCCAGCACGGCAGCCTCGTCCAGCTCGGTCGGCACCGCCGACACCGCTTGCCGTAGCAGGAACACGCCGAACGCCGACGCGATGCCCGGTGCGAGCAGCGCGAAATAGGTGTCCTGCAGTTGCAGCGCTCGCATTTCGATGAACAGCGGGACGACGAGCACCTGCAGCGGCACCATCAACGTCGCGAGGTAAACGCCGAATACGACGTTCTTGCCCGGGAAGTGCAACCTGCCGAACGCATAGGCGGCCATCGAGCCGGTCACCAGCTGCAACGCGGTGGATACGATCGCGATGCCGAGCGAGTTCAGCACGATCCGCCACATCGGCAGCGTGTCGAACAACGTGCGGTAGGCGTCCAGTGTCGGGTCCTCGACGAACAGCGTCGGACCCTTGGACAGCGAACCGTCCGGGGTGATCGAGGTGATCACGGTCCACAGGAACGGGAACAGCATGATCGCCGCACCGAGTATCACCGCGGTATAGAAGGCGATTCGTGCGACGGGCGAGCGTGTCTCACGCATAGTGCACCCACTTCCGCTGCACCCGGATCTGGATCACGGTCACCACGAGCAGCACCGCGAACAAGATCCACGACAACGCGGACGCCTCGGCGGCGCGACCGTAGCGGAACGTCAGGTCATAGATCTGCCCGACGACGACCTGGCTCGCGCCGGACGGCCCGCCGCCGGTCATCACGTAGACTTGATCGAACACCTGAAAGCCGTTGATCAGCGAGATCACCACAACGAAGAACGTCGACGGCGACAGCAGCGGCAGCGTGATCCGGTAGAAGCGCTGCCACGCGCTCGCACCGTCAACCCGGGCGGCCTCGTAGTAATCCGATGGGATGGCCTGCAAACCAGCCAACAGGATGACCATGACGAAGCCGAGGTCCTTCCACGCCGAGGCGAGGATGACCGACGGCAACGCCCAGTCCGGGTCGGTCCACCAGCCGGGTTGCGGCAGGCCGAGCGTGCCGAGTACTTCGTTGACGATGCCGTTGGCCGGGTTGAGCAGCCACTGCCACACCAGCGCGACGACGACCCAGCTCGTCACGACCGGTAGGAAGTACGTCGCACGCAGGAATGCCCTGCCCTTGAGCTTCTGGTTCAGCAGCAGTGCGAGGCCGAGACCACCGACGTAGACCAGCGGCAGGTACCCAGCGACGTACATCAGCGTGTGGCCGAAGACCGTACCGGTCTGCGGATCGGTGAGCAGGTTGCGGTAGTTGTCCAGCCCCACCCACTCCATCGGGGAGATGAGGTTCCACTCGTGCAGGCTCACCCACGCGGAGGAGATCATCGGCGTGATCGTGAACAGCAGCAGCGGAATCGCGCTGGGCAGCAGGAACACCAACGCCCACAGCACCTGACGACGTCTACGGCGTTTGCTCGCCCTGCGTCGTGGCGCCACCGGGGGCGGCTCTGTTGTTCTGGGCTCGGTAACGGGTTCGGTCACGGCGGCTTGGGTCATCGCGCCACCTCCACCGCCCGGTTGCCGAGCCGAGCCCGCACCAGGTTGCTTTGCTCACCGCCGTTGCCGCTTGCGTCGAACGGCGAGGCCAGCACCAGCGACGCCGCTCCCCGCGCCCACTGGTCCTCGCTCCACGGCTCGACGACGACGGGCAACTCGCCCCTGGTAGGAGCGATGCACCGGCGTAGTGCGGAGTCAAAGCCGGGCCGCCAGTGCTCCCAGGCGTCAATGCCCTCACCCATCAGTACGACGACCTCGGGGTCAAGGGTGAGCGCGATCCCGGCCAGGGTCCTGCCGAGCAGCTCGCCCGCCTCGCGGTAGACGTCTTGGGCCTTCGGGTCACCGTCGCGCGCGGCACGCAACAGGGTGGCGAGCCGCCCGCGGGCGCTGACGAGGCCGCGTTCCCTGGCAGTGCGGAGCAGTCCTGCCGCACCGATGTGCGCTTCCAAGCATCCGGTGTTGCCGCAGCCGCACACCGGGCCATCGATGGAGACCGGGATGTGTCCGATCTCGCCCGCGGTGCTGGTGGCGCCCCGATAGATCGCCTTGTCCAGCACGATCGCGCAACCGATACCACGGCCGATGGTGACGACGAGGTACGACGAGTGCTCGCGCCCGATGCCGTAGACCTGCTCGGCGGCGGCGAGCGTGTTGACGTCGTTGTCGACCAACACCGGTGCGCCGAGTGCGTTGCGCAGCACCGGGCCAACGGGCGCGGCCTGCCAGCCGAGTGTCGGAGCGTGGACGAAGCCGGAGTCCTGCGAGTCGACCGACCCGGGCACACCGACGCCGACACCGAGCAGTTGTTCGTCCATGCTGTTCGCCTGCGACGCCAAGATGTCGGCGAGCTTGTGCACGGCGTCGGGGGCGTTCGGTGTGAACGGGTGCTCGGTCGACGTCCGCACCGAGCCGTCCAGCTCGACGGTCACCACCGCCACGTGGTCGGCGGTGACCTTCGCGCCCAGCGCGACACCACCCCGGGCGGCGAGGCCGAGCAACTTGGCCGGCCTGCCACCCCGCGACGGAACCGACGCCTGCTCCTCGACGACGCCGCGCGCGATCAGGTCTTTCGTCACCTGCGTGACCGTGGCCGGACTCAGTCCGAGCGAGCGGGCGATGTCGACGCGCGACGACGGCCCGCGCGTGCCAAGCAAGCCGACGATCGCCGCTGGCACGAGATCGCCGCGCGGGGTGGAGCCTTGCGTGCTCACCACCAGGCCAACTCCCTTTGTTTGGTACTAAAATTAGCGATAAACTAAGTGACGGCGACCACCGTGTCAACACCCGGCGCCCGGACAGTTACCGCGCCGTGTCCCCACTCCCGACGCTGTGTCCTGCACTCCGGACGCTGTGTCCGACGTTCAGAACGTTGTGTCCGACGTTCAGGACACTGTGTTCCCCGTTCCGGGCGTCGTGTTCCCCGCTCCCGACATCCGTGGAGCGAACGATGTCGTTAAGTGCGCCGTTATGACATGTCGAGCCGCGAAGGTGCCCTTCGCGACAGACCGACGTCCTCGAGTGTCGAACTCGCCGTCGGGAGTGTCGAACTCGCCGTCCGGAGTGTCGGACACAACGTCCGGAGTGCAGGACACGGCGTTCGGAGCGAGGGGCACGACCGCACGGGCCTGGCGACTGGGCTGTTCGGGGCAATCCGACGGGCGGAGCGTTGACCGCGGTTTTACGGCGGGGTTACGGTTCGACACACTTTCTTCGGTGACCCTAGTAAGGGGTGGCGATGCAGCCGATGCGCACGGGCAGCAAGGAACTGATCCGCGAGATCAACGCCTCGCTGGTGTTCCGCGAGCTGCGCGCGGCACCGCTACAATCCCGCACTGACCTGGCACGACACACCGGTCTCAGCCTGTCGACGGTGTCCGAGATCGTGGCGGGACTCCTCGGCAGCGGAATCATCGAGGAGCGCGAGACCGGCAGGTCAGCGGGCGGCAGGAAACCCGTGCTACTCGCGGTGCGCCCGGACGCGGGCTACGTCGTCGGCATCAAGCTCACCGAGACCCGCGCGGTCGCGGTGCTCACCGACCTGGACTCCGTGATCGTCGAGCGCACGGTCACGCCGATCGCCGAGACCAGCGTCGACGCCGTCACCGAAGCCGTCGTCACGGCGGTGCGAGAACTGCTCCCCAAAGCGGGCTCCCGCCCGGTGTTCGGTGCCGGTGTCGGGCTGGCCGGTGTGGTCGATCCAGCGGCGGGCGTCGTGCGACACGCGACGTACGCGAGCTGGCACGACGTCGATCTGCCGCGCCTCCTGACGGAGCGTGTCGGCCTGCCTGTCGTGGTGGACAACGACGTGAACACGCTGGTCGCGAGCGAGCAGTGGTTCGGCGCCGGCCGCGATGCCACCGACTTCGCCGTGGTCAGCATCGGCCGGGGCGTTGGCCTCGGCATGGTGCTTGACGGCAGGCTGTACCGAGGCGCATCGGGCGGCGCGGGCGAGTTCGGGCACACGAAGGTCACCGCTGACGGGCCGCGCTGTGCATGTGGTGGCGTCGGCTGCCTGGAGACACTGGTCGGCGAACCAGCGATCCGCGCGAAGGCGAGCGAGCACCTCGGCAAGCACGTCACCACCGACGAGGTGATCGACCTCGCCCGAGGCGGCCATGACGCGCTCCGCGCGATCTTCACCGACGTAGGCCGCACGCTCGGCACAGCAGTCGGCAACCTGGTCAACCTGCTCAACCCAAAGCTCGTCATTCTCACCGGTGAGGGCACGCGCGCCGCCGACCTGTTCCGCGACGGCTTCGATGCCGCGCTTGGCGACGCCGTGTTCGACGGCCTGCAACAGGACCTCGACGTCGTCGTCGACACCTGCGATGACGAGACCTGGGCACAAGGTGCCGCGGGGCTCTTCCTCGGCGAGCTGTTCCAACCCAAGCTCCGGCCCAGCGATGCGGGCCGACCCTCCCTCACGACACCGACGACATCCGACTGATCCGCCCGAGTTTTCGATCCCCACCGGGAGGAAGTGTGATGAGAAGAGGTCCAGTCCGATCGCGACGACGGGTGGTAGCCACCCTCGGCGCCATCTTCGCGATGCTGTTACTCCAGTTAGGAACGACACCATCCGCGATGGCGGGTGAACTCAACGGCGTCTACCACGATCCGTACGGCTACGACGAGCTCTACGGAACCCAACCCACCGAACGCGCGCCGCGTGATCCCATGGCGGGCCAGAACGTCGAGATCAACGCGACGACCTGGCCGGTCTCTGATGGACAGTCAGTATGGGTCACGTGGACGAAGAACGGCGTTGACCAGACGCCGATCGGCGCCGCGTGGGACTACAACGCGGACAACAACAGTTACTGGAAGCTCAACCTAGGGAGCTTCTCACGCGGTGACCAAATCAGCTACACCGTGCACGCCGATGTGGACGGAACGAATCAGCAGTCCATCGGCCCGTTCAACTTCTCAGTGACGTCGTGGAGCGGTCCTACCGATGTGACCGGCTATGTCGACAACGGCAACTCTGTCGACATCTCGACCGGCGACAGCGCGGGCGAACTATCCCCCAAGATCCGCTACGCCCTCCCGGAACCCGACCGGTTCCACACCCAGATCGCACCGAACGGCAACGGCCTCGACATCTCCGGCTCCGCGCCGTACACGGTCACCGATGGTGCGAGCGAGCTGCGCATCACGACATCGGACATCGAGCTGCGCATCCAGAAGTCACCGTATCGGGTCGCGGTGCACAGATCCGACGGGAGCTTGATCGCGCGGCAGTACGACCCCGCGACGTTCCGCAACGTCGGGTGGGCCAGCGACGGCAACGGCACCGTCACCAAGATCGAGGACCACTGGTACACGCCGTCCGGTGAGCGCTTCGAGGGCTTCGGTGAGCGCTACGACTACCTGGACCAACGCGGCAAGGACGTCCACAACTACGTCTACAACCAGTATCAGAATCAGGGATCGACGCACCGGACGTACCTGTCGGTGCCGTTCTTCACCAACTCGGCGGGTTACGGCATCTCGATTCCGAGCGACCGTTACTCCATCTTCAATCTCGGCACACACCTAAGCGACATGGCCGGATTCACCGTCGACACGGGTGGCGATCTGAACTCCACTGTGGACTATCACTTCTACACCGGCAGCCGGAAGGCGATACTGAACGACTACACGGACCAGACTGGCAAGCCGAAGCTGCCGCCGAAGTGGGCTTTTGGTCTCTGGATGTCGGCGAACGAGTGGAACACTCAGGACGAGGTCGAGTCCGAACTGGCCAATGTGACCAACTACAACATCCCGCACTCGGCGATGGTGCTGGAGCAGTGGAGTGACGAGGCCACGTTCTACATCTGGCACGGCGCGGACTATGAACCGACGCCCGGAAGCGGTTCACTGTCCTACAGCGACTTGACCTTTCCGGACGGGACGGCGTGGCGCGATCCGAAGGCGATGGTCAACGCCGCGCACAACCAGGGCATCAAGGTGTTGCTGTGGCAGATCCCGGTGCTGAAGGAGAACTTCGACAGCAACCCGTCGACGGCACCACAGCAGCACATCAACGACCGTGACTACGCGACGCAGCAGGGTTACGTGCTCGGCGACGGTGATGGCGGCGAGTACCGCATCCCGAGTGGACGCTGGTTCGGTGACAGCACCGTCCCAGACTTCACCAGCCAGGCGGCGACCGACTGGTGGATGAGCAAGCGGTCCTACCTGTTCGACGACGTCGGGATCGACGGTTTCAAGACCGACGGCAGCGAGGCCGTGTTCGGTCGCGACGTCACGGCGGCGGACGGCCGCAAGGGAGATGAGCTGCACAACGGCTACCCGAATGAATACACCGGCGCGTACGACGACTACGTGAGCGGTAAGACCGGCGGCGACGGCACGATTTTCAGCCGGGCTGGCACCACCGGCGCGCAGACGAACTCGATCTTCTGGGCGGGTGACCAGGCGTCGACGTTCGAGGCATTCCGGGAGGCCGTGCGAGCTGGGATCAGCGCTGGTCAGTCTGGTGTTCCGTTCTGGGCGTGGGACCTGGCCGGGTTCACCGGTTCGTTCCCGACCAGCGAGTTGTACTTGCGGTCGACCGCGCAGGCGACGTTCTCGCCGATCATGCAGTACCACTCGGAGAAGGCCAACCCGTCCACGTCGGAGGCGCGGACGCCGTGGAATGTGCAGGCACGCACCGGCGACACCAGCGTGATTCCGACGTTCCGCAAGTTCGCCAACATCAGGATGAACTTGATCCCGTACCTCTACACCGAGGCGAAGGACAGCTCCGAGACCGGGCTGCCGATGATGCGGGCCATGAGCATCGCCTACCCCGGCGACGCGACGGCCGCGGCGCAGGAGCAGCAGTACATGTTCGGCCGCCAGCTGCTGGTCGCCCCGATCACCACCGAGGGCGCCACCAGCAAGGACGTCTACCTGCCACAGGGTGAGTGGTACGACTTCTTCAACGGCGGCAGAGCGCAAGGCGCTGGTACGAAGACGTACTACGCGGGCACCGACGACATCCCGGTCTACGCCCGTGCCGGTGCGATCGTGCCACTGAACCTGAACGCGAACTACGAGCTCGGTGGCAACATCAGCAACAGCGTCACCGACTACACCAACCTCGCGTTTCGCATCTACCCGTCCGGCACGTCGAGTTACGACTACTTCGAGGATTCGGTGGGCCAGACGCGCACCGTCACGTCCACCGCGGACTGGGCAAACCATACGGTCACCGTGGATGCTCCCGCCTTGTCGACGGCAAGCACGCTGCAGGTGGCGTCGAGCAAGCCGAGCTCGGTGAGCAACGACGGCACGACGCTCACCGAGGTGGCCAGTGCGGCTGACCTGAACGCGACGACACAAGGCTGGTACTGGAACCCGGAACAGCAGCTCACCATGGTGAAGCTGCCCGCGGACACCGTCAGCCGGACGGTCGTGCTGAACGGCGTCGACAAGGCCGCTTACGAAGCCGAGTTCGGCGAGCAGACCGGCACGGCCACCGACACCGACCACACCGGCTACACCGGCCTCGGCTTCGTCGACCAGTTCGACACGGCGGGTGACTCGGTGGCCTTCGACGTCCACGCCGACAGCAGCGGCACGCACGAGCTACGGTTCCGCTACGCGAACGCACTGTCCGAGGCGCGTCGCACCGTCTACGTGGACGGTAACGCGGTCGGCACGGTGTCCTTGCCGACGCTGGCGGACTGGGACACCTGGAGCACCGCGACGCTGAGCACGTCGCTCAGTGCGGGCAGGCACTCCATCCGGCTGTCGTTCGACAGCGACGACTACGGCCCGATCAACCTCGACAACGTGGCGGTGGCACGACCATGAGACGACGGCACCTACGTCTGAGACGCACACGCGGCCGACTCGACCAGCTCGCCGCATTCCTCACCGCATCCGCGCTGGTGCTCACCGGGCTCGTCGGGCTCGCCCCAGCGGCGCAGGCCGTGCCGGAACGGGTGGACTTCACCGCGAACGGCAACTACCTGGTGGTGGAGTTCCTCGACGACGACCTGGTTCACTTCGAGACCGGCACGGGCAGCGGACCCGGCACGGCGAACCCGCTGTTCACGACGGACCAGGTGGCCAAGACTGATTACCCCGGCCCGTCCAGCCTCACCCAGAACGGTGGCATCCTGACCACCCCGGAGCTGCGAGTGGAGGTGGACACGACGACGTTGTGCGCGACGGTGTACGACACCGCCCGCACGACGGACCTGTTGCTGCACACGTCGTGTCCGCGCAACCTGTCGCAGGACTGGAAGGGCCTCTCGTTCACCAAGTCGAGCATGGAGAACGCCTATGGCCTTGGTGAACAGTTCTTCATGGGCGGTAGCTCGGACGGCGACTGGGTGGGCCGCACTCGTACGCCGGGCGACACCTTCGGCAACGCGATGGTCTACGACGACGACAATGGCCCTGTCGGTAACGCCCAGATCCCGGTGCTGTTCGCCGTCGGCTCCGGCACGTCCGGGTACGGGTTGTTCGTCGACCAGATCTACAAGCAGGAATGGGACCTCACCGGTGACCCATGGACCATGGACACCTGGGGCGACCAACTGCGCTGGTACGTCATGAGCGGCCCTGACCTGCCAGATCTGCGCTCGGACTATCTGGAGCTGACCGGGCATCCGCCAGTGCCGCCCAAGAAGGCGTTCGGGCTGTGGATGTCGGAGTACGGCTACGACAGCTGGTCCGAAGTAGACAGCACGCTCGCCGACGTGCGCGGGGCGGGTTTCCCGGTCGACGGCATGATGCTCGACGTCCCCTGGTTCGGCGGCGTTACCGCGGGCTCGGATGACACCCGGATGGGCACGCTGGACTGGGACACGACGAACTTCCCCAGTCCAGCGTCCAAGATCGCGTCGCTGGCCAGCGACGACGGCGTGGGTGTGATCCCGATCGAGGAGTCCTACATCGGCAAGAACCTGCCAGAGCACTCCGACATGGAAGCCAACGGCTACCTGGTGCGGGACGGGTGCTCGACCTGCGCGCCGGTGTATCTCACCGAGAACGACTGGTGGGGTCGCGGCGGAATGATCGACTGGACGCAGGAGTCCGCCAGCGCACACTGGCACAACAACCAGCGGCAGCACCTGCTGGACGAGGGCGTGCTCGGTCATTGGCTCGACCTCGGTGAGCCCGAAATGTATGACAGTGCGGATTGGACGGCAGGTGTACTGCCCGGCAAGCACGCACATGCCGACTACCACAACGTCTACAACCTGAAGTGGGCCGAAGGTATCGCCGACCAGTACGCGGCGGACGGTGAGACGACCCGGCCGTTCCTGCTGACGCGTTCAGGCGCGGCGGGAATCCAACGCACCGGGGCAGCGATGTGGTCCGGTGACATTGGATCGAAACTCACCGCGCTCGCGGCACAGCAGAATGTCCAGATGCACATGTCTATGTCGGGTGTGGACTACTATGGTTCGGACATCGGCGGGTTCCGGCGCGAGATGTTGGACTCCGATCTCGACGAGCTGTACACCCAGTGGTTCGCCAACTCGGCGTGGTTCGACGTCCCGGTGCGTCCGCACACCGAGGACCTGTGCGAATGCCACGAGACCAAGCCGAACCGGATCGGCGACGCGGCGAGCAACCGGGCCAACCTGCGGCAACGGTACGAGCTGACGCCGTACTACTACTCGCTGGCGCACCGCGCGCACACCGAGGGCGAGCCGCTGGTCCCACCGCTCGTGTATCACTTCCAGAACGACCCCGCCGTCCGGGAGATGGGCCACGAGAAGATGGTCGGTTCCGACCTGCTGGTCGGGATCGTGGCCGGTGCCGGTGAGCGTAAGCGCGACATGTATCTGCCCGAGGGCACGTGGTTCGACTACCACACCAACACCAAGCACGTCAGCACCGGCGAGTGGCTGCGCGACGTGCCACTGTGGCGCAACGGCGAGTTCCAGCTGCCCGCCTACGCCAAAGCCGGGGCGATACTGCCGAAGATGCACGTCGACGGCGAGACGCTGAACGTTATGGGTAAGCGTTCCGACGGCAGCACCCGCGACGAGCTGATCGCACGGGTCTACGCCGACACCACAGCGTCGGACTTCACGCTGGTGGAGGACGATGGCGCGACGGTGAGCTACCAGTCGGGCGCGAAGCGCAGCACCGTGATCAGCCAGCAGCTGTCCGGATCCACCGCCACGGTGACTATCGGGGCCGCGTCCGGCAGCTACGACGGCGCCGCAGCCAGTAGGGCCAACGTCGTCGAGCTGGTCGCGGACACCCAGGCGTCGGCGGTCACGCTGAACGGCACCACGCTGACCCAGCACGCCAACAAGGCGGAGTTCGATGCCGCGACCAGCGGCTGGTACAACGCGGGCGGCAACCTGATTGTGGCGAAATCAGACTCGATGTCCGTTTCAGGGAGTAAGACGTTCGAGTTCACGCTCGACCAGGAACCGGTGTCGATGGAATTTCGCTGTGACAACGGCAACACGGTGACGGGTCAGTCCGTCTATGCTGTCGGCAATGCCCCCCAACTCGGTGAGTGGTCGGTCGCCAGCGCGGTCAAGCTGGAGCCGACGAACTACCCGACCTGGACGGGCACCATCAGCAAGCTGCCGCCGAGCACGGCGGTCGAGTGGAAGTGCATCAAGCGTAAGGAGGACAACTACCCGGATACGGCTGACGAGTGGCAGCCGGATCCGAACAACGCGTTCACGACGCCGACCAGCGGATATGGCGGCGTCACGAGCGGTTCGTTCTGACGCGGTGGGTGCTGGCCGGACGTCCGGCCGGCACCCGCACACCATCACCTTTACTACGGATCGTCCGGCACGTACCTGCCGGTGAAGGGAAAAACATGAGTTCTGTGCGTTTCGAGAAGGCCAGCCGGGTGTACCCGGGGTCGGATACGCCCGCGGTCGACGCGCTCGACCTCGAGATCTCCGACGGCGAGTTCATGGTGCTCGTCGGTCCGTCCGGTTGCGGCAAGTCGACGTCGCTGCGGATGCTCGCCGGTCTCGAGGAGGTCACGTCAGGCGCGATCTACATCGGCGATCGTGACGTCTCCGACGTCGCCCCGAAAGACCGCGACATCGCCATGGTCTTCCAGAACTACGCGCTGTATCCCCACATGAGCGTCGCCGACAACATGGCGTTCGCGCTCAAGATGCAGGGCGTGTCCAAAGACGAGCGGCTACGGCAGGTCAAGGACGTCGCCGAACTCCTCGGCCTGCAGGACTATCTCGATCGCAAGCCGAAGGAACTCTCCGGTGGTCAGCGGCAGCGCGTCGCGATGGGACGCGCGATCGTTCGCCAGCCGCAGGTCTTTTGTATGGACGAACCGCTCTCCAACCTGGACGCCAAGTTGCGCGTGTCCACCCGGAGCCAGATCGCATCGCTGCAGCGCAGGCTCGGCATCACCACCGTCTACGTCACCCACGACCAGGTCGAGGCGATGACGATGGGCGATCGGGTGGCCGTGCTCAAGGACGGCGTGCTGCAGCAGGTCGACGTCCCCCTCACGCTGTACGACAAGCCAGCCAACCTGTTCGTGGCCGGGTTCATCGGCTCACCCGCGATGAACCTCCTCGACGCCAAGCCCACCGAGGGTGGCGCCGACGTCGGCGGCTACGTCATTCCGCTCGACAGGGACACGCAAGCGCTGACGCCGGGACGTGCCCTGAAGGTCGGCGTCCGGCCGGAGCACTGGCGCATCGTGGCGAACGACGACGCTGGGCTGGCCGTCGAGGTGACGCTGATTGAGGAACTGGGCGCGGACGCCTTCCTCTACGGCAGCATGACCGAGAGCGAGCAGACCGAGCTGACCGAGGTCGTCGCGCGGATCGACCCGAGGGACCCACCGCGCAAGGGGCAGTCGCTGCGCCTTGCCTGTGACCCCGATCGCGTGCTGGTGTTCGACACCGAGACGGGCGAGCGCCTGACGGCGTGACGCCGTGACAGCGGGGCCGGTTGGCGAGCGAACTCGCCAACCGGCCCTTCGTCGTTACTCGTGCTCAGCGCAGCCGGGGTGGTCCGGGCGTCGTGATGCCTCCTAGGTGGGCACACCGGGCCAGCTCCGCGTCGAGCGCGTCGGCGATGCGCTCCGGGAACGGGCTGGTGCGGCGCACCGACAGATCCACGTTCGCCGATACGAACTCGAGCGTGTTGGCCACCTGCTCGGTCGTGCGGTTGACCAGGAACGAGACGCCGCGCACGACCTTGTCGGTGCGCTCGAGCAGTACGACGTGCGCCGACACTTCCTGACCGACTAGCACCTCGTTGTGATAGCGCAGGTGCTGCTCCAGCGTGAACGCGCCTTCGTGCGGCCGCTGCGCGTGCTCATAACCGATCCTGCGGAACACGCCCCACACCGCGAGCGACTGCAACTCGAAGTAGTGCTGGATGTTCATGTGACCGTTGAGGTCTTCGTACTCCGGCGGGACGGCCTGCTTCAGCTCCGCGGGGAGGCTCAGCAGCTCCGCGACCGGTGGCAGCCATTCACGCCGGGCGTCACTGGATGTCATGGGCGTTCCTTCTCGGTCCTCACCGGCCGAACCGGTGCGCCCAGGCACAGCAGGGCGACAGACAACTAAGCGCTTGCTTAGGTTCGCTGGCGGGGCGTGCGGTTGTCAACGCCTGCCGGCAAGGAATGCCATGAGCTGGACCACACCGTGCACCTGCCACCGGCGCCCGGTGGGGCCCTACGTTCGCGAGTTACGGGTCCTCCGTCGCGGAGATGCGGTACTTCGCGACAGACGCGTCCCTGATCTGGGTCCTCTGCTCCGACGACGGCCCCGAACCGCGGAACCGCATCAGGTTCTCGTCGGAGTCCCATCGCTCGTAGACGTTGATCCGGTCGACCTCGATCGGATCCGCGGCGATCACGAAGTCGAGACATCCTGGCGACTCACGCGCCTGCTCCACCACACTGACGCAGTCCTTGACGTACGCGTCGCGCTCATCGGCGTCGACGTACAGCGATCCGGACACGATGATCATATTTCCTCCCCTGGCTGACCGTGTTTCGCAACAATACGAGACTAGGCGCGTAGTGCGCGGTACTCCGCGTTGATGCGCCGCCACGCCGTGAGCACATGATCATGCGTAGTCGCGGGCGCCCCGATCGCCACCCGGAGCGTCGTCCGTCCGTCGATCTTGGTGTGGCTGAGGTAAATGTCGCCAGAATCGTTGAGCCGATCCAGCAGCGAGATCGTAGCGGCCTCGGCGTCCGCGACGGACCGTTCAGGCCACAGTGGACGGAAGCACACCAGGCCGAACGGATGGTGTTCCAGCAGTGCGAAGTCGTCGTGCTCGGCGACCCAGCCCGCCAGCTCGTCCGCGAGCGCCACGCCGGTACGGATGTGCTCGCGCAGGCCTTCCGCGCCATACCAGCGCAGCACCGCCCACAGCTTCAGCGAACGGAACCGCCTGCCGAGCGGGATCTGCCAGTCGCGGTAGTCGATCACCTCGCCGGACTCGGTCGCCGCGTTGCGCAGGTACTCCGGCAGGACCGACAGCGCCTCGATCAGCGGCGCGCGGTCGGCCACCCACAGCACGGTGCAGTCGAAGTTGGTCAGCAGCCACTTGTGCGGGTCGGTGACGTAGGAATCCACGAACTCCGCGACGCCATCGTTGATCCAGCGCAGCTCCTCACAAACCGCCGCGACCCCGGCGTAGGCAGCGTCGACGTGCAGCCAGATGCCGTGCTCGGCGCACAGCTCCCCGATGCGGCGCACCGGATCGATGGCGGTGGTCGACGTCGTGCCGATGGTCGCGCACACCATCGTCGGCGTATAGCCGTCGCGTAGGTCCTGCGCGATCAGCTCGGCCAGGTGGCCGGGGCGCATCGCCAGCGGGTCCGGGTCGACGTCAACGATCCGAACGTTCTCCTTCGCCACCCCGGCGATAATGGCGGCCTTCTCCAGCGACGAATGCGTCTGTGAGGAGACGTAGAGCGTGTTGCGAGCCCTGCCCGCGCGGTGCAGCGCGGCGAGCAACGCGACCAAGCTGCCGCTGGATGCCGAGTCCTCGATGACCCCGCCACCCCGAGCGTCGGTGCGCCAGTGCCGCGGCAGGCCGAGCAGGTCAGCGAGCCAGTCGACGACGACGGTCTCCAGCTCCGTGCAGGCCGGGCTGGTCGCCCAGATCATCCCCTGCACACCGAGGCCGGACGAGAGCAGATCACCGAGGATCCCGGGGCCGCTGGTGTTGGCGGGAAAGTACGCGAAGAAGTTCGGATGCTGCCAGTGCGTCACACCAGGCATGATGATCCGTTCCAAGTCCGCGAGGATCTGGTCGAATGGTTCGCCTTGTTCCGGTGCGCACTCCGGCAGCGCGGCCCGAATGTCGCCCGGCCGCACCTGCGAGCGCACCGGGTACGACTCAATCCCGGCCATGTAGTCCGCGATCCAGTCGATCACCTGCTTGCCGTGCTTGCGGAACTCCTCCGCTGACATGTGACCCGCCATGGTGCAGACACTAGCGGCCGGGCGCGGCTCCGGAACCACTCGACCGGAACGTTCTGCCCCCACGGTCTGGCGCGGCGTCGCGCGTCTCGGCGGCATCCCGACCATCCCCATCGGATGTAGCGCCACGACGTGACGGCGTTCCACGGCTGCCGTCCGGCCGGTCATGGCTAGCGCCAGTGGTGAATGAGCCCTGGCCTGGCCGGGGGTCGCCGCGCCGGTCCGTCCGCTGCCGTTGATTCGGCCGTGACGTCGCGGCGGCAGGTAGCGCTACCGCCGCACCACCACGCGAGTGCGCCTCACGCGGCGAACCCAGCTTCACGGGCACGGTGATCGACTGGCTGGTCGACGGCCTCGCGACGTCCACGGCCGGGCCGGTCGGCGCGTCGGGTTCGGAACCCTCCGCCAGCGGCGACCCCTGATTGGTGGTGGGCAGCGCATAGGTGCCGATGTCCGACACCACGATCACCCCGCACACCAACAGCGACGACAACACGAACCCCGTCGCCGCGTTGGCGCCGCGCATGGCAAGCGATTCCGTCATCCACGCCACCCCGGTTCATGGGTCATCTGACCACCACGTGATCCTTGCGGATCACGTGTCATCGTTTCACGCCTCATCTACCGTACCTGGACATTTAGTTCAGATAAACAAGTACAAAACATATCGCCAAGACCACCCAGGCGGGGCCAGCCGCCGACGAGCGTGTTGATCAGCTTCACGTTCATGTCAACGGATGCGGGCGACGCGGGATACGACGTCGCGGTGATTCATTCAGGTTCTCGGCAGCGTCATTCGTCACCGGTGCCGCGACTCCCGACTTCCGGTACCGCGTGTTCCCGGCTAGAGCCAGCGAGGCAGATCGGGGACGCTGCCCTCACAGCGCAGCCTGCTCGCGTCCGCACGACCAACGAGCCACCCCGCGATGCGGTTCGCCGGCCCCGCGATCGTGGTGGGCGTGTCGATGTCCGGGCCCAATGGGACCGGCAGGTGCCCCTCCGGCCTGAGCGAAGCGGCCTGATCCAACTTCGGTGACATCCAGGTCGCTACATCTCGCACCAACTCGGCGGCGACATCATCCGGGATGACGTCAACACCAGGACCAGCCCCGAGGTCGACCAAGTGCAGCCACACCTCGCGGGTGCGAAACCACGGGATCTTACTGGCGGGCATCTCGACACCCTGGGCGTTTCGCACCGTTGTCTGCCAGGCGTTCGTCGACAGCGCGGCGGCCGTCGCGGCGAAACGTCGGCCGGACTCGCGCAGGTCGTCCAACTGCTCGGCGAGCGCACGTCCCGCGCCGGCCTCGATGTCGTCGTCTCGCTGCGTCGGCGTGGCGTACATCGGGGTCGGTGTGCCGGTGTCCGCCCAGGTCAGCAGGTTGACAAGCGCGTCGGCATTGCGCGCGACATGCGTGATCACATGACCGCGCGTCCAGCCAGGCAACGCGGACGCCTCCGTGGCCGCCGCCGCGGGTAACGCGGCGACGGCGTCCTCGAACTGGCGCTGCCCGCGCTCGACCCAGCCCAGCAGGGTCTCGATAGTCGGCTCCGATGTCATAGGCCCACAGTCGCAGCCCCGCCCCCGCGCGGCTAGCCCTTCACCGCACCCATCGTGAAGCCGGAGATGAAGCGGGCGAGGAACAGGTTGAACACGAACGCGATCGGTACCGCGATCAGGATGTTCGCCGCCTGCAGCGACTGCCAGAAGAAGACGTCACCCCGGATCAGCTCGGTCGGCACACCCGTACTGACGACCTTCTCTCCCGTGGGAGATATAAACGTCAGCGCGTAGATGAACTCGCTCGCCGTGAGCGTGAACGCGAAGACGACCACCGCGACCATTCCGGGGAACAGCAGGGGCACGATGGTGCGCAGCATCGCGCCCAGCCTGCTGTAGCCGTCCACCATCGCCTGCTCCTCGATGTCGCGCGGCAGCGCCTTGAGGAAGCCGATCAACAGCCACGTCGACACCGGCACCGTGATCGTCGGATAGATGAGCACCAGCGACCACGTCGAGTCCTGCAACCCGGTCCAGACCACAACGCGTGACAGCGACAGGAACAGTAGGCTCGGCGGCACCAGGTACACGAAGAAGATCGCGATACCCATGGGCGTCGACCACGGCCGATTCAGCCGTGCGATGGAGTACGCCGCCGGGATACCGAGCACCAACGTGATCAGCACTACCAGCAGGCCCACCCACAGCGTGTTCCAGGCGAACGTCGCGAACGCGGTGTCGGTGAACAGGAACAGCACGTGGTCCGCGGTAGGTGGCTTGTTGTAGAGGAACGGGTTGTGCTGGGGGTTGTAGAGATCCGCGTTGAGCTTCGTCGCCGTCAGCGTGCTCCACACGAACGGCCCCGCGCAGACCAGCGCGGCGAGGATCGCCACGACGTATAGGCTCACTCTGCCCAGGATGTCGCGTCGAGCGTAACGACGTCGCAGCCGCGCGGTCTCGGCCTCGGACCGTACGTCGGATGCTGTCGGGGCCGCCATCAGATCGTCTCCATCTTGCGGACCGCCCGCAGGATCAGGATCGCCGCGGCGAGCAGCAATGGGAACAGGAACAGCGCGATCACCGCGCCCTGCCCGATGTCACCACCACCGATGCCCCTCACGAACGACCAGCTAGCCAGCACGTGCGTCGAGTTGGTCGGCCCACCACCGGTCAGGACATACACCACCGCCATGTCGGTGAACGTGAAGATCGCGCCGAACAACGCGGCGACGGCGATCAGCGGGAACGTCAGCGGGATGGTCACCTCGAACATCCGCCGCCAGAAGCCAGCGCCGTCGATGCGGGATGCCTCGGTGATGTCGTCCGGGATCGAGAGGATGCCGACCATCATGATCACGGCGGCGAGCGGGACCAGCCGCCACACGTGCACCGCGATGATCGAACCCATCGCCAGCCCGGGACGTCCGAGGAAGTACATATTGTCCTCGATCAGCCCGACGTTGCGCAGCACCCAGTCGATCGGACTGTAGATCGAATGCAGCAGCCACAGCCACGTCACGCTGGACAACGCCACCGGCGTCGTCCATGGCAGCAGCACGAGGAACCGGACGATCCACTTGCCCTTGAAGTCGGCCACGAGGATCATCGCGAGGACCTTGCCCAGCACCACGATCAGCGCCATGGAGATCACAGTGAAGACGAAGGTGTTGCGCAGTGACTGCCAGAACACCGCGTCGTCGAACACCCGGTAGAAGTTCTCCAGCCCCACCCAGTCATACGACGGGTTCCCCGAGGTGACGTCGCTGAACGCGAACGCGATCGCCAGGAAGAACGGGATCGCGACCAGCACGACGATGTAGACGACCGTCGGCACGAGGAAGATCCACGCGAGGAAGCCGTCCCGGTCGCTCAGCCGCTGCCGCGCACCGTCGATCTTCTGCCGCGGCGGCGTTTCCGGCTCCGTCAGTGTCTCAGCCATGCTCGGCATCCACCCGGACAGGCTCGCTACGCTCACCGCTCTCGGCGTCGAAGAACCGCAGCTTGTCGACATTGACGGCGAAGGGGTGCGACTCCCCCGGCGTCACAGCGTCGGTTACCGTCGCGGGCAGCCGCGCGATCACCCGCGTGTCCTTGCCTATTCCGTTCACGGTGCCGTAGACGTGGCGATCGCCAGACAGGTACTCGATCCGATCGACGTGGAACGACGCCTCGACCCGCTCACCGCTGACGTGCGCCGCGGGCAACAGATGCTCCGGGCGGAACCCGACGAGAGTGCCATCCCTCGGCACGAGGTTCATCGGTGGAGAACCGATGAACGTGGCGACGAAGGTGTCGGCCGGGTCGTCGTAGACCTCGACGGGATGACCTAGCTGACGCAGCTTGCCATGGTTCATCACAGCGATCCGGTCACCCAGGCCCATCGCCTCAGCCTGGTCGTGTGTGACGTAGACGGTGGTGGTCCCGACCCGCTGTTGGAACCGCTTGAGTTCGTCCCGTGCGGATGCCCGCAGCTTGGCGTCCAGGTTGGACAGCGGCTCATCCAGCAGGAAGACGTGCGGTGCGCGCACGAGCGCGCGAGCGAGCGCGACTCGCTGTCGTTCCCCGCCGGAGAGCTGCCGTGGTTTGCGGTCGAGAAGGTGGTCGATACCCAGCAGCTCCGCCGCCCAGCGTGCCTTGCTTTCCCGTTCCTGCTTCGGCAGCTTCTCCGGTTTAAGCGGGAATACGATGTTCGCCAACACCGTCTTGTGTGGATACAGGGCGTAGCTCTGGAACACCATCGCCACCTTGCGCACCCGGGGCGGCAGTCCATTGACGACTGACCCATCTATGAGCACATCGCCCGACGTCGGTTGCTCAAGCCCAGCGATAGTGCGTAGCAACGTTGTCTTGCCGCACCCAGACGGCCCGAGGAGGACGAGATACTCGCCCTCCTCGATCGCCAGACTGACGTCATCGATGGCACGCACATGCCCGCCGTCGAACTGCTTGATGAGGTTGCTGACCTCGACGGTTACCGACACCCCCAACTCCCTCACTGCCATGGCGCCGCCACGACCTCAGCCACCACCGATCAGATCTCGCTCGCGCCACCTGCGGAAAATTCGCTCGCACTCCTCGTGCGCCCGCTTCACCGTCTGCTCGGGTGACATGCCGCCGCGCGCGGCGCGCGCGAACATGTTCGGGATCACGAAAGTGCCGATGACCTCGCCGACCGCTGGGCTTGACGGCCCTGGGTGGCCGATGCTCGCGCTCCACTCCGCCGCGGTGTCGACGTCACCGAGGAACGACAGCTTGTCAGCAGGCTTGGCGCCGAACGGGTCGTTGCTCAGCCACTCACCCAACTTCGGCGACAGGCTCGACCACGACGGGAAGTCGTACAGCCGGGAGTGATACGTGGCCAACGCGAAGTTGTCGGTGAAGTGCAGCAAGAACTCCTTGGCGGCGTCCGGGTTCTTTGCGTGCTTGGGAACGACGTAGTTGTACATCACGTGTTGCGCCGCCAGCGCGGTCTCCGGACCTTCGAGCGCGGGCACGAAGAACGTGTCGTTGGCGACCTGCGGATTCGCCTCCTGCGAGGACCGCCAGGCCGAGATCGAGTTGAGGATGTAACTCAGCTCGCCAGCGATAAGGCCCTCGTTGTTGCTCGCCGCGTTCCACGAGAAGACCTCGTCGGTCATCGAGTTCTTGAACAACTTCTGCATGAACTCGACGGCGGCCACGGTCTCCGGAGAGTCGAGGACGACGTTCTCGTTCTCATCCTGCACCGACGCACCGTGCGACCAGAGAAGAGCGTGTCCGGCCATATTGGAGTCGATCTCCTGAGACATGCCGAGTCCGACCGGGACGCCCTGGCTCTTCTTGATCTCGGCTGATCCCTGCAACAACTCATCCCATGTGGAAGGTCCATCCGGGAACCCGACCGGCTCCCACAGACTCTTGCGGAAGTTGCCGGGGTCAGGCACCCAGCCCGGCGCCAGCGCATAGAACTTGTTGGTATGCGGGTTGAAGCTCGACTCCCGGCACATGGCGAGCTGTTCGCCGTGCCGGTTCGTCACCTCGTCGTTGACGTCGGTCAGGTCGAGAACGCCCTCCTCGAACTCGGACAACGTCGCGATGTACTGAAGGATGTCGTGCCCCTGGCCGGCCTGGATCTCGGAGGCGATCTGCGTCGGCACATTACCGACGTCGACGTGATCGACCCTCACCTTGACACCGACCCTGTCACCCCAGTCCTTGGCGAAGGTGTCAAACCACGTGTCGTGACTGGGCACGAAGTGGCTCCAAAGCAGGATGCTCAGTTCGCCGGACAGCTGCTGTGATGGTTCGTTGAATGCCGGACTCGGAGCCTGGCCCCCGCCTTGTTCCGCGGGGCTCTCCGGCTCACTGGCGCAGGCTCCCAGCGTGACACCAGCCCCGGCCAAACCCGCGAGCTGGAAGAACCTGCGTCGTGTCCATGGGTCTATTTCGAATGGCATAGCCCAACCTCCTGCGGCTCATTCGAGACCGTACTCCCGAGCGCCGACATGATCTAGACCACACATCAAAGTCACCTCAGGTGGCGTATCTGCCGACTGGCGAGGCCCGTGACGGCACACAGCGTGAGCGTTGCGGCGCACAACGCGATCGTCGCCGAAGCCCCAAGCGCGTGCGCGATAGCTCCGATACTGGCGCTCATCACCAGTAATGACAGGCTCTGTGTCAGCGAGAACAGTGCCTGTACACGCGCGAGGTGGCTCTCCGGTGCCGCACTGAGCAGGACCGGCGCCAGGTGGCTGACGAACGCACCGACACCGGCGCCCGCGACGAACGCCCCGGCGGCCGCCACCGGCAGGCTCGGCGCGCCTCCGATGACCGCCACGCCGAGCCCCGCGATCGCGCAGGCGACAGCGGCAGCGAACCCGGGCAGCCGGTGTGTGCCGACCCGCGCGACGGCCAGCGTCACGAGGACGGTTCCCGCGCCAAGTACGCCGACGAGGATGCCAGCCGCGTGCGCGCCCCAGGCGTGTTCGCGCGCGAGCAGTGGAACCAGCAACGAGCTGACCGGCAGGAACACACCAGCCACTTCCGCGATCAGCAGTAGCGCGGTGCCGAGCCCGGGTGTCCGCAACACGACTCGCACCCCGTCGAATGCCTCCCGCACGATGTGCCTGCGCACTTCGGAATCGGGCGGTCTGAACCGCGGCCTGATCAACAGCAGCACGGCGAAAGCGACAAGGAACGTTCCCGCGTCGATCCAGGCCGCTGCCGAAAGACCGCCAAGCGCGACGAGCACTCCACCCACCGGTGCGCCTACGGTTCTCACCAGGTGCACGCCACTCTGCCGTAACGCGACCGCCCTGCCCACCTGCTCTGGCTCGACCATGCGTCGTGGCATCGACCCGCACGACGGGGTGTAGAACGCGTCGTTGATACCCGTGAGCACACCCGCGACCAGCAATAACGCGACGGGTGCGCCGATCGCATCGGCCGTGACGGCGACTGCCACCGCCACGATCACCATCACGACGTCGCACGTCAGCATCACCCGCCGCGCGCCAGCACGGTCGCCCATCGCCCCGCCGATGAGCACGAACAGCACGCTCGGTGCCACGATCGCGGCGAGCACCAGCCCAGCCGACCGGCCACCATGCGCGGTCGCGGCCCAGGTCAACGCGAAAAACATCGCCCCGCTGCCGAGTTGAGACGTCAACGCCCCGCCGAGCCAGGCCAGATACGAACGAGGAAGCCGACTGCGTTGCGTGGATGTCTGATCCGACGTGACGATCACGACGCCGGAGGCTACGGCCGCCCACCGACAACCACGTCGCTCGCGGACGTCACGGATATTCGATCGCACTTTCGACGTCGGCGCGGTTGATCCTCAAAGCGACTAATGCGCCTCTGAAACACCGCGTTGAATCGCGCGCTAATGCCACGTAGAATTATTCATCTACTAGGTTCTGTATTAGATCTATGATCGCCACCGTGCGCCCTCTGGAGTCGGCTGATGAACCTATTGCACTATGCGATATTCGCGGTCGTCGTGCTGATCTTCATCGTCAAACTCAGCTACCACGTTTTCTACGAGATACCCCGGGACAAAAAACTCATCGAAGAGCGCGTCAATCAGGAAAGGTGACATCACGTTCCGCCTAGCAGAACTTAGCGGTAACGCGCAAATTGCCACGCTCTAATGTTGACTGGACGACCGTCCTTACTGAGCGATATCGGCAGATCAACACGATTACAAACCATGCCGAGCAGGCATTTAATGATTCCAAGAGCGCGCCGAAAACCAGCTGATTAAATGCCCCAACTGGAGTCAGGACTGCCTTAAGAAACTCCCGGAGAGCGGATCACCTCCGCGTGCGCGGGGAGCACTCGTCGGACGCTGGTGTGTGACCTAGTTCGACGGGATCATCCCCGCGTGCGCGGGGAGCACGAAGGTGTTACCCGAGGTAACTTCGTAGTCAACGGATCATCCCCGCGTGCGCGGGGAGCACATGCTGACCCTGGGCGTGACGCTTCCGGTGGCCGGATCATCCCCGCGTGCGCGGGGAGCACGGGCGGGACCTGCTCCGGGGGGCGCGCGGCGGGGGATCATCCCCGCGTGCGCGGGGAGCACAGGAAGTCTGTCGCGGCCGGTTCTCCCTCTTGCGGATCATCCCCGCGTGCGCGGGGAGCACTCGTGCAGCGACATCGACGCGGCATAGAGCCACGGATCATCCCCGCGTGCGCGGGGAGCACCAGGGCCTGGTCTTCGCGAAGACTCTCGGGGACGGATCATCCCCGCGTGCGCGGGGAGCACCCCGGCATCGCTGCGGTGATCCGGCCGCGTCGGGGATCATCCCCGCGTGCGCGGGGAGCACGCGCTCGATCGTCTTGCGGTGCTTGCTCATCGCGGATCATCCCCGCGTGCGCGGGGAGCACTCTCTCGTCATCGATCCAGTCGCATTCATTACCGGATCATCCCCGCGTGCGCGGGGAGCACCGTACCTCCGAAGCCTAATGCCGCTCGCCGGAAGGATCATCCCCGCGTGCGCGGGGAGCACATGCTTCTGGTTGTAGTCGAGAGTGATCGCTGGGGATCATCCCCGCGTGCGCGGGGAGCACGCGAGTGGCACGCAGGGTTGGCGGGGAACGCGGGATCATCCCCGCGTGCGCGGGGAGCACTGTCAACACCTAGTTAGGATTTTTCGCACGCACGGATCATCCCCGCGTGCGCGGGGAGCACGCGAGCCGCACCGCGGTACCCGCGTCGTGCGACGGATCATCCCCGCGTGCGCGGGGAGCACAACGTACCGGCGGAACAACATTCGCCCGGCCTGGGATCATCCCCGCGTGCGCGGGGAGCACGGTGGCGCACCTATGAGGACCATCGCGGTGGACGGATCATCCCCGCGTGCGCGGGGAGCACGTACACGTCAGTGTCGGGGACCCGCGCGGTGCGGGATCATCCCCGCGTGCGCGGGGAGCACACTTGTTGACCTGGGCCGATACTACGGCATGGCCAGATTTTCATTCACTTTGCTCTCGCCACCTCGCCGTAGTTTGATCACTTCTTACGGAACTTCCTCCGAGCTTCGCGCCGCTTCCATACGGTTTCATCACGCATGGCGGCACCCTCAGTTGCGGACGTCTTCGGCTGCGCGTTGCTGAACTTGTTCTGTTTCGCGGGCACATAGTCGGGTGCGGTCTGCCGCCTCATGAGGGTGATGCCGTCGTAATCGACAGGCATCCAGTCGTGTCCGTGAACTTGAAACTCAAGCCGCTGCTCACCTCGGGTGCCGTACACCATAAGCGCTCGCCCTTCGGCAACGTACTCGATGATTCTCTCCCACATCAGCTCTCTGACACGAGCGAACACGTATCCGACATACACGCCCGGGCTGATCTCCAGCAACCACCGGGTTAGATGACCGCGCAGACCGGGCGGGACCGCGGTAAGCACGATGACCGTCATGACGCATCGCCGTAGGAAACACCACCGGCAACGTTGCCGTGCCGATCGTCCCAAAGTGAGATAGTGTCGACTTCGAAGTACTCGGCCGAGTCGGTCTCCTCCGGGTCACCTATGAGGAGTCGCCGTATGTCGCGTGCGCATCGTTCAAGCAGCTTGCCGCCGTGCAGCGCGTCTCGAATGAGTCGTCGAGCTTCGCTAGCGATGTCGGGTGACGCACTAGCCGCGACGTCGAAAGCGACCGGGATCGTCAGTTCCGCCTTGTACAGATCGGCGATGTCATAGACAAACGACCGGTGATGTCCGGTGTGGATGAAGCCCAGGGCAGGTGAACAACCAATGGCGACGATGACCGAGTGCACGACGCCGTAGAGTGCCGAGTTGGTCGCGGAGAGCGCCTGGTTGATGTCGTCCCCTGCCTCGAAGTCCTCAACGTCATATGACCGTCCAGTCCACTCAACGCCTGTGCGTTCTGAGTGTTCGCGATACACCCGGCGAACACGAGCACCCTCACGTCCCCGCAGTTGTTGCATGGTCAGCGCTGACACGTCCTCGTCGGGGAAACGCATCTCATACATCGCACGTGCGACTCGCAGTCGTGATCGGGTGTTTGTCACAGCATGAGCTTGCGCCTCCAACAACCTGGACGATCGCGTCAGTGACGAGCCGTGCGCGTAGTAGCGCACGCCCTGCTCCCCTACCCACACAACTGTTGATCCGCTGTCCGATAACAGCGCGATCGCCTGGTGCGTGATGGTCGTACCTGGTCCAAGAAGAAGTACACCAACCGATGCGGCAGGTACGTGAACTGTGCCGCGCTCATCTGTCGCCGTGATCGCATTACTGTCGCGGTTGACGACGCAGCGATCCAGGTACAGAAACGACACGCGGTCGACGGCACGGACGAGTTCCCTCGGTTCAGTAGGTCGTCCACCGATGGTGTTCATGACAACCGTGCCGGTTTCGCCAAAGTCAGCAAACCGCAGCCGTACGACTTCGCTCGCCCGATGCCGAACGTGAGCGCACAACGGAACGCGTCGGTGTCTGCGACGTCGAGATGCCCCTCGAAGGTGGCAGTGGAGATGGTGACTCGTGATCCATTGCGGTCGAACCGACGGACCGCGCGATCCACTACCGCCACATCCAGTTCATCCGCTACGGAACTAGGGGCGATGCGAAAACCGAGCCGCTCTTGCCGATCCAGTAACCATTGCTGCTGCTGGACAACGGTCACGTGTCCAAGCGGCTTCGTGGCGGACCATCCCTCACGCCTGACCGCGTGTACCGGGTTCGCGGTAAGCCGGAACTGCCAGCGCTGCCCTGTCTCGAGCGAGTCGAGCAAGCTGTCGTACGAGGCGGTCTGCCACCCTTGCGTCGTCGGCCATCCAGCCTGTTCGACCAGGTGTGTCAGGTCGGGCTTGTCAGGGCTGGAGATGTAGAGCAACACCCGATGCGCGCCGTAGGAGTCGACCCGCCAGAGAACTCTGCCGTCTTCACTCGGCCGAGAATCCGGAAATCCGGCGAGGACGGCCGCATGCATGGCCTGCGGCGAGGACAGCAACTTGCGCGCTTTCCTCCGCTGCGGGTTGAGCTGCATCTTGGTCAGAAACACGTCACCCTCCCAGCAGCGTCATCGGATCGTGCTCCGGTTCGGAGTCAGCGACACCGTGCTCATTCGGAATCGTCACCGTGTCACGAACGATCGAGCGCCACGCGTACTCTCGCCGGTTGGGATCGAAACTCACGGGCATGTCCCGCAGCGACTCGGCCCGCGGATCATCAGGCGCGACGTCACACACCGTCGCCAACTCCACCATGCGGTCCCGTCTGCTGCGTTGGACACGTGTGCTCGCCAACCACGGCTGCGTCGCCAGCGCTTCCGCCATGTCGCAGTCGGCGACCCCGAGCGCCACGGGCCCGGCAGGCGGGCAGCTCCTGCGTCCGAGATAGAGCGGGAAATGAGGTGCACGCACGGCCGCATCAACGGCCTCGACGAGGGCACGATCGCCTTCCAAGACAGCGAGGAAGACCGCGTCACTCAGGTAGTAGCGGCGTGACAAGGGTAGTGCGTGCCAGGTGATCTCACCGGAGCCGTCGCGACGGGGACGGCGCGCTGTCTGGAAGTCCGGCACTCGCTGTCCCGGCTGGTCGATACGCACACCGAGCCGAAGGCCAAGAAGGTCTTCGAGTGGATCGCTGCGCCGGAGCCCCCGCGCAGCGGCCACCATTCCGATGATGCCGCTCTTGGTCGGCTCCCTCTCCGTGCCGCGTCGAACGAACCGGCTCTGCGACCCCCACGACTGTAGTGGCCCTGCCAGCCGGAGCTTGACCACACTCATCGCGCTTCTCCGAGCCGCGCGTCAACCGTCTCGCCGAGTTCGTTCACCAGATCGGACAGCGGGAGATTCGCGCCGAGCGCATCGACGCTGCTGGTGTCCGCGCCTACCCGGGTGACCCAGGTAGCGACCGGCCGCTCGCCGTATGCGCGCTCGATCTCCGCGGCTTCTTCACAGAGCGCTTCGCACGCCAGCTTGATGCGACCCGCCGTCTGCGACTCCCGCACCGGGTTTTCGAACGCTCCAACGAGGTTGATCGGCTGCGTGTCACGAACCTGCACCACGATCGCTTCTGGCAGGGTCCGGTTGGCGAAGGTGTTCTGCTTGCCGGTAGGCATCGATCGCACGAACGACGTCAGGAACGCCCCTACCGCACGTCGTGTGGCCTCGGCATCGCCGAGGTTGTCTTGCAACCGGTTCACGTCAACGGTGGCATAGCGATACAGGGTGGAAGAATTGAACTCGACTGTACCGATCATGCCCGCACCGGTTTCCTCGTCGGTGCTGCGATCGTCAACAGCGGTGTAGTAGTCGAACTCCGTCTCGACTGGGTGCACGCTGATCGCGTGCGCGACCTGTGCGGCGGCATCGACGTTGATGTCGGCTTGGTCAGCCACCATCCGTCCGAACAGTGCGATGTCGATCGAATGGTCGCGGTCGGCCAGGTCTTTCACCTTGGCATCCTTCAGCGCCTGCTTCACATTGTCGGCGTTGGCTGCCTCGATCGCCGCCTCGGCGAGATTGTCGATCTGACGCCTGCTGAGAAACACCAGGTACCCGGATTCCTCGGTGGCGTCCTTCTTCGGTGCCTTCACCTCGATGCCCACCGCCTTCATCGTGTCAACGGCGAGCTGCCGTGAGCGGTCCTCGAGTTCGGGCGCCCGCGAGGTGATCTCCGAGGCCAGCCATTCGACGACGCGCTTGGTGCGCACTCCGAGTTCCGAGCGGTCCAGATGTGACTCGAACGCGGTGCGGGTCGCTCGTTTCCACGCCTGACTGGACACCCGCGCGCGCCGAACCCCGCCATACGTCGCGGTCTTCGGACTACCGGTGTCGTCGCGGTTGATATTGCTCGGTGGAACGGTCTGCAGGACGTGGATGTCGATGAAGGTGCGGTTCATGATCTCATCACTCCGGGTCGTTGGTGGCGGACTCGTCTGTACTGTCGTCGGAACTACTGGGTTTCGTGCGGTAGAAGGAGCGCCCCCAGGCCAGGCGGACCCGCTGTGCGCCGGCGGGCGTCAACAGGCCCCATACGTCGTCGGCGAAGCGGGCGTAGTCCATCCCTTGCCTGGCCGCGCGAAGCTGAGTGATCAGCCCTCGCGCATGGGTCAGCAGCTCGTCGATCGACTCCGCGGTGGCGACGGCCATGAACCGGCGGGTGACCGCTTCCTTGCTGCGGTCATCGTGGGCGCTGAGACGGCCAACCGCTTGCCCGAAGCTGACACCGGGAACGTGCGCGGGGATGTCCAGCGACTGTTGATGCACGGCATACAACGTCATCGCGGCATGCACGGCCTGCTCGGCCCAGCTCGGATCGTCGTCGTCACGTGCCAACTCCTCCGGCACGGCGCCGACCGTGAGTTCCCATATCTCTGGGACGCTGCCCGCGGGCTTGCCGACCCCACGCCGCAGCCGCGCGAGGTCGGCACGCGCCGCCGGTGCGGCCTTCAGGTACTCGCGTTGCAGGCGATCCAGGCGCCAGTCAAGAGCCTTACCAAGCGTGCCAAGCCGCTGGTGTTGCTCGCGCGCTGGCTTTTCCGCACTGGTTGTCGCGGTCATTGTTGTACCTCCACCTGCATGCTTTCTCTCGGTGGGAACGCCAGTGGCAACACCTCGCGCAGCGCGGCGTTGAACCATGCTTCGGCCAGCGGCACGTTCACCAGACGTCCATTGATGTCACGGCCTATCCACGCAGCGGTCGGCGCTGCGCTCACGAATTCAGTCGTCACCGGCGCACACGCACGGCGGACGGTTTTCTGCCACTTACGCCGCGCCTCCCCGAGGTCGCAGTCCGGCCGCAACGTCGCCAACCATGCGCGATACTCCGGTTCAAGCGCGGAAAAGAACGTCTCCTGCGCCCGCTCGCCCGCTCCCGACTTCGGCTCCGCCCCTGCTGCTTGCGCCACGTTCTCAGCGAACCGCCAGAGACGCTGAGCCGCCGCTTCGGCATCAGCGACCGCGCGCTCGGCGGTCCTGCCCGCATCCGGACGGTCCTGTCGCACCAACTGCACCGGCAGCGGCAGCACGTCGTCGATGATCTCGGCGTAAGTCGCGCTCTGTGCACCGTACTCCACACCGTGGGCGCGCAGCCTCACCACGAAGTCTTCCGGAAGACACTCGTTCTCGGTGAGCTCGTCGATCCACTGCATCAACCCCGGGGCCAGGTACGGTTGTGGATCACCACGCGCAGCACCACTAGCCGGCGAGATCGACGGCAGCAACGCTTCTAAGCCGCGCCAAAACGACCGGCTCGTCTCATGCGCACGAGGCATGTAAACGACTCGCTTGAGCTTCGCGCTCTGCGGTTTGCTGTGCCGCCACGCCGAGTGTGGCTCAACACGATGGCGATTCTGCGGCTGGATTCTGTCGCCATTCGCGAGAACCACACCGGTGACTCCGGCACGATCACCAACGAGCCGAACGCGGCGGGTTTGCCAGGTGTAAAGCTCAATGGCGCCGTTCGGCGGTCGGTCTGCGTGCCCCGCCGCGTGATCAGGCTCCCGTTCCCACGGCGGCAGATCATCGGTACCACCAATACGGACGTAGGTCTCGGCGTCCCTGGCGATCAAGTTCAGCAGCAGCGTCTGTCGCAGATCCGAGCCATGTGCGAGCACTCCGCCAATCTGGCCTGACCAGCCGGTGCCGATCGGATAGCCCTTGCCGTTCTTCACCGCGGGGTCACCCACCACACCGGACTTGATTCCGGACGGATCAAAGGCGTGGGCATGCACCAACCAGCGTGTTGCCTCAGCCGGGGTGATCCGCCGCAAACTGGCGGCCGAGCGCGTCGTGAACAGCGGAGCGCCATTGGGCACATCCGCGACGATCTTCTCCAGACCTGACACTTCGCCTTTCGCGGTGCGTAAGTCCGCGACCTGGAAGAACGGGGCCTCCGCATCGAACAGTTCGAACCGGTGCCGCACCCGATCGGCGTAGGTGTTGATGGCATCCATCGGCAGTTCCGGCCGCGCCCACAGTTCGGCCCACTCGTCCTGGTCAGCGGGACCATCCAGCGCCCGGTGGAGAAACGCCAGCAGCAGCCGCGTGGTCGCGAACGGCTGTGTCGACACCTCGCCACCGATCATCGACAAGCGCGGCGCCTCCGCGAACAAGTCGAGAATCGACACCTCATACTCGCGCCCGTCCGGTGCGAGCACGATGATCCACGGTTCGTCGAGGAGATTGAAGCCGTCACTCGTCACTGTCGAACACCTCCAATCCCTTCTCAACCGTGTAGCGAACGGGGCGCTCGTTGATGCGGCCCCAACCGTCGTCGTCCACGATCAGCACGGGCTGGCGGTAGATCAGCGGCGACAACTCCCAGGCTGGGGGTGTGGCATCCCAAAGCGCGGTTTCGGCATCAGCATTGCTGAACGCGAGTGGAAGCCGGAGCACGCAGGACGCCATGACCTCCGCCAGTTCGATGGAGGGCGTTTCGTCGCGCGGAATCGTCAACCCGCCGCGTCCCTCGGGTAACCACGCGGGCGTACGCCACTCGCCGTCAGCACCCTCACACAGCAGAATCGCCTCCAGGCTGGGGGCGCCGTCGCGGACCTGGCCCTGCCCTTGCGCCTCATCGTCCGCCTCACCAATCGAGGCCGACATCCACCCGGTGATTGGCTCGCCTGCGTTGCCAGGCGCCATGATCTGGAAACCACGCGCCTTGTCCTCACGATCCGCGACCCGGCGCTGCCACTTCTCTCGTGCGGCGGCCAAGGTGTCACGCCACGACTCCGGTCCGATCTCGTGCGGTCCGTACGCCTCTTGCACCAGTGGAGCGATGTCGTCGGGCAATTCGATCACTGATCCGAATCGTCCTCGCAGTACTGCCGCGGAACGGAACAATGTGTGCTCGCCGTAGACATACCGTGCCGCTGACGATTCCAGCTCAGGTGGATTCGCACTGAAATCGGCACCCGCGACATAGACCCGAGCAGACCGCAGCTTCGGCGGCCGATCAGCCTGGTCCCGGCCTCGCTCGTGCCGATGTAGTCGTCCCGTACGTTGCAGCACTAGATCCATGGGCGCCAAGTCGGTGACCAAGACGTCGAAGTCCACATCGAGCGACTGTTCGACCACCTGGGAGGCGACGAGGATCGCTCGGCGCGGCCTGGTTTTGGCCCGATCGGGTGCGCCGAACATGTCGAGCAGCTCGGTGTCTTTGCCCATGCGGTCGGCCGCGATGAAGCGGGAATGCGCGACCGTGATTTCCCCGGGGAACTCGCGTTCCAACTGTTCAGCCGTAGCCAGCACCCGACGTACGGTGTTGCGCACGACCAACGCGCATCCACCGTCACTGAGGAGGTCGCGCAGCAACGCTGATAACTCATCCAGATCGTCGGCACCGTTGGTCAGTGCCTCGACGGCCACCGACGTACGGCGGCCAGACGGTTCGACGACGCGAGTCGATATCGCGTTGCCTTCGGTCCAGGTCAGCGCGGGGTACCCAATGTCGCCGTCCAGCCGATCAAGGTGGTCATGGCCGGAACCGTCGCGCCCACGCTCGTACGCCTCTATCAGCTCTCGCCGCTGCTGCGCGGGAAGTGTCGCCGAAAGCGCGATGACCGGCACACGGTACGCGCCAAGCCACGTCAGCACTGTCGACAGGTAGGAGTTCATGTAGGCGTCGTAGGCGTGGATCTCATCGATCACAACGACCTTTCCCGCCAACGCGAGATGGCGCAACATCAAATGCCGCGCCCGCAAGCCCGCGAAAAGCAACTGATCGATCGTGACGATCGCGAAATTCGCCAACTGCGCCTTTTTGCGCCCAGACAGCCACGCATGCGCGCTGACGGCATGGCCGCAACGAACTGCCGTATCGTCACGCCCGATCTCCGCGAGCTTTCCAGCACGTACGAGACCTTGATAAACGCGGTTGAACCGGGCCTTGCCGTGCCCGAGCATGATCGAGCCACCAACCTGCTCGTCACGAGCGCCCATCGCGTCAAGCCAATCGACGACACGATGGAACATCGCGTCCGTCGTCGCCTGGGTCGGCAACGCGATCATGACGCCTCCCGCTCCGAACCGGGCCGCCATCACCTCGGACGCGGCGAGAGCACCCTCGGTTTTGCCTTCTCCCATTGGCGCTTCCGCGATGAGCAACCCCGGTTCGGACATACTATGGGCGACGTCGAACATCGCCGCCTGCACCGGACGCGGCCGGGCACCGGCGGGAAGAGAGAAACGCCGCGCGAAAAGCTCAGACACGTCACCGCCATACGGAGCAGGTGCCCACGGAGACGGCAACCGCAAGGTGGCGAGCGCGTCTCGCACGCGACGTGGTTCGCTCCTGGGCTCAGGCAACCGCTCGACGTGAAACGGCAACAAGTCTTTGTTACTTGCGATCCAGTCCGACATGATCACCAGCGCGGTAGCCAGGACCTGGAACTGCGCCGAAAGCTTGATGTCACGCCACTTCGTGAGCCATGCTTCCGCACCGGTTCGCGTCACCATCCGGTCGATGAACTCGCGCTGCACGTGCAACCACGTGCCACGACCATAGAGTTCGGGCAGTTCATCAGGCTTCGCCGCCTTCTCCGCGGACGAATCCGGAGTAACGCCGTGATGTCCACCAAGTACGACGCCCCATGTCCTCGCTACTCGCCGCGACCAGCCCTGATCTCGAAGCCAACGGACAAGCAGATGATGTCCCGCAACCGAATGATGCGCCAAGTGCCGATCGACGAGTTCAGACTTGTGCGAAGCCATATAGAGTCCGTGCTCCCGCATACGCTGCGCGATATTGCCGTCCTGCACGGCGAACGCCGGGGTTGCCTTACCGAGGTCATGAATGCCCGCTAGAAACCCAACCGCTGTACGAGCTTGGTCGATGTCATCGCCAAACTCAGCCGCGAGCAGGCGAACGACGCTTGGAGCAAGCCAACGCTCGAACAGTTCAGCGGCCACATCCGCGGAGTCGTCCATGTGTTGCCACAACGGCAGCCAAGCGCCGTCCTCATCCGCAGATTTCGCCCACACCGATCGAGCCGCCTCGCTCAATCCCACCGACCACGCCTCCCGACCACTTGCTGACCTGCATCACGGTGGCGCACAGAGTGTCAGACGGGTCTGACACTTAGGTCAAGTGACGATCATTGGGATAATGATCCAGCGTCCCCAGGACCCAAACGCCTACGGGGTACACCACGTGATGAACGACGTGTTTTCGGAGTCGTCTACGGATCGCTCCGTGTTACGGGCAGAAGTAAGATCGCGGCAAGTTAACGGAAACAAACTGAAGAAAATCCGGCAGATGCAGTAGGATCGGCCCAGGTCAACAAGTGTGCTCCCCGCGTGCGCGGGGATGATCCGGTGCGACATTTTCTGCGATGTACTGCGGAGAGGTGCTCCCCGCGTGCGCGGGGATGATCCGGAAAACGCGTGGGAAGCGATGAACCTCGAAGAGTGCTCCCCGCGTGCGCGGGGATGATCCGGTGCGACATTTTCTGCGATGTACTGCGGAGAGGTGCTCCCCGCGTGCGCGGGGATGATCCGGAAAACGCGTGGGAAGCGATGAACCTCGAAGAGTGCTCCCCGCGTGCGCGGGGATGATCCTGCATCGCCAAGGTCGCCCACGTCCTGCCCTAGGTGCTCCCCGCGTGCGCGGGGATGATCCGACGATGCTCGGGCAGGCGCAGAAGGACTGGTTGTGCTCCCCGCGTGCGCGGGGATGATCCGCTGACGATGGTCACGATGATGCCGCGCCACTGGTGCTCCCCGCGTGCGCGGGGATGATCCCGCCCCAGAGATCACTCTGGGGCGTTTCGTTATGTGCTCCCCGCGTGCGCGGGGATGATCCGCCCAAGACGTCTGGCCGAACGCCCTAGGTGGTGTGCTCCCCGCGTGCGCGGGGATGATCCTGACACGAAGCCGTTGACCTCGTACCAGCCGTCGTGCTCCCCGCGTGCGCGGGGATGATCCTTCCGTCGTACCCGCCCCGGTGGGATGTGTCGGGTGCTCCCCGCGTGCGCGGGGATGATCCGAACGCTTTCGAGAGGCTGGTCGACAACCTTCTCGGTGGGGTGAAGTGCTCCCCGCGTGCGCGGGGATGATCCGCGAACCGCGAGAAGATCGCCGAGGCGTACGGCGTGCTCCCCGCGTGCGCGGGGATGATCCCGGGGTGGATACCTTGGACAGGTACCCGTTGCCGTGCTCCCCGCGTGCGCGGGGATGATCCGCCAACCGCCCGCAGGATGGCGCGGGCGTCTAGGGTGCTCCCCGCGTGCGCGGGGATGATCCTCATCGGGCTCTTTATCATCCGACTCTGGCAGGGTGCTCCCCGCGTGCGCGGGGATGATCCCACCGCCGCATACCCGTCAAGGGTCATACCGTCGTGCTCCCCGCGTGCGCGGGGATGATCCCTCTCGGCGGTGATCCGCAAACACCTGCGCATCGTGCTCCCCGCGTGCGCGGGGATGATCCCCTCGCCATTGCCCTCGGCGATCCACATGGTCGGTGCTCCCCGCGTGCGCGGGGATGATCCGGGAGGTGCCGTGGCGGACTGGGATAGCAGCAGGTGCTCCCCGCGTGCGCGGGGATGATCCCCCGCGAACAGCGCCGGGCCGACCGCCTCAATGGTGCTCCCCGCGTGCGCGGGGATGATCCGGTTGCCCGCGCGTCGAAGCTGTTCAACACGTTGTGCTCCCCGCGTGCGCGGGGATGATCCGTTCGGAGTTGAGGCGTCGGTGACCATCAGCACGTGCTCCCCGCGTGCGCGGGGATGATCCCGTCGACCCCGTGTCCTGCCCAGTGGCCTGCCAGTGCTCCCCGCGTGCGCGGGGATGATCCGCACTGTGCTGGCCAACCCGAACCGTTGCGGTGGTGCTCCCCGCGTGCGCGGGGATGATCCGAGTACCCGGTATGGGATGACCATGATCACTCCGTGCTCCCCGCGTGCGCGGGGATGATCCGCTCCAGCGGGTGCTCAACGCGTGGTATCCGTGGTGCTCCCCGCGTGCGCGGGGATGATCCGCGATCGACGGGTGAGCCGACCGAGTACATCGAGTGCTCCCCGCGTGCGCGGGGATGATCCCGTGACAGCGCTTGACCGCTCGACGGTCTCTTGGTGCTCCCCGCGTGCGCGGGGATGATCCACCCATCCTCGTCCAGAACGACAATTTTGTCGTGTGCTCCCCGCGTGCGCGGGGATGATCCGTGCCGCGCACGGCGGCCAGATTGGCGGCACGCGTGCTCCCCGCGTGCGCGGGGATGATCCACCCATCCTCGTCCAGAACGACAATTTTGTCGTGTGCTCCCCGCGTGCGCGGGGATGATCCGTGCCGCGCACGGCGGCCAGATTGGCGGCACGCGTGCTCCCCGCGTGCGCGGGGATGATCCTGCCTCCGCACGTGCGGCAGGCAGGTCGCTTTCCGTGCTCCCCGCGTGCGCGGGGATGATCCGAGGTCGAGGTGCCCGACGAGCTGGCCGGGCACGTGCTCCCCGCGTGCGCGGGGATGATCCGGGGCTGAAATGGCAGGACGTAAGGGCGCGATCGTGCTCCCCGCGTGCGCGGGGATGATCCCGGCCGAGGTACTGCGAAGAGTAGACCTCAACAGTGCTCCCCGCGTGCGCGGGGATGATCCGCCGCGTCACCGCTACTCGGCTACGGCAGGCGTGTGCTCCCCGCGTGCGCGGGGATGATCCGTCGCACGACGCGGGTACCGCGGTGCGGCTCGCGTGCTCCCCGCGTGCGCGGGGATGATCCCTGGCCGTTGCCGAGCGTCGCGCGGAGTTGCGCGTGCTCCCCGCGTGCGCGGGGATGATCCAGGCCCCTGCCAGTTCCCCGCTGGTCAGGGGCCGTGCTCCCCGCGTGCGCGGGGATGATCCGTTTTACGCCTAGATTTGTGCCCTAGATTTGAAGTGCTCCCCGCGTGCGCGGGGATGATCCGGTGCTTTGACGCGCTATAGCTCTGTGGTGTAGGTGCTCCCCGCGTGCGCGGGGATGATCCGCTCGTGGCGATCTTTGACGAGGCGTTGCGAAGGTGCTCCCCGCGTGCGCGGGGAGCATTCGGACCACCGCGAACAGTGCTGTCATACCGATTCGCTCTCGTTCCCCAGTGACCAGCGGTTGTCGTTGTCCGGCGTGTCGATCCAGACAGTGTGGGTGCCGTTCGGCTGCACCGTGAGTCCGTACCGGTCGGGGGTCGGCTCGCCCGCTGCGAGCCACCAGTCGTAGGCAACGTCCACCTCGTCCCACAGCCGACGTGGGCCGAGCTGGTGCACCGTCCACGGGTTGTGTCCGCGAACGAGGCTGACCCGCGCCCATGACTGAGAACGGACGTCGTGAAGTTCGATCTTGCGGTGATCGTCGTCCACGTCTTCCACGGTGACGTAGCAGTTCGGGACACGGAGCCCGATCGTGAACGCCGCTTGGGAAAACGTGATCATCTCGAATAGCTCGCGACCACCGCGCGAAGTCACTGTCTGATCGGCCGCGCTGATCTCCTCTGCGGTTGGGTCGAGGAAGTCCCGGCGTTGGTGTCGGAGGCGCATGAAGGCGAGGTTCATTCCGCACCGGCCGGATGCCGAACCGTCCTCGTGCACTTCCAGGCATGTGAGCGCGTCGTCGCCGTAGTCGGTGCCCCACGGGGTGACCAGCAGCCCACCGGGTCGTGTCTGGTCGATCCATGCTCGGGGAATCGTCCGGACAGACGCGGTACAGAGAAGCCGGTCGTACGGGGCGTGCGGCTGGTATCCCTTGGCGCCGTCCCCCGTGACGACCAGAGGTCGGTATCCGGCGCGTGCCAGGGAACCACGAGCGTCATCCGCGACGTCGGCATCTACCTCGACCGACACCACGTATCCACTGTCGCCTACCCGCTCGGACAACAGCGCCGCATTCCAGCCGGTGCCGGTGCCGATTTCCAACACTCGGTGTCCCTCGCGCACGTCGAGCACGTCAAGCATGGCAGCCACCAGCGACGGCTGACTACACGAGCTGGACGGACGCAGACCGATGCCGCCTAGCGGTGTCTCACCGTCATCTACCTGGGTAATGATCGGTTCGTCTGCGTCGACCAGCGCACGCCATCGAGATTCGTCATCGTCTCGGGACACGGCGGTGAATCCGCCCGTAGCGGGGTCATCGACCCACACCACGGGCGGAATGAACTGATCGCGCGGCACAGTGAGTCGTTCGCGCCAGTCAGTCACGGTGTCGTGCCGCCCTACTTCTTGTCGTCGCCTTCGTGCTTATTGCCATCGTCTTTCTTGTCCCAGTTCTCCCATTTATCCGGCTGCGGGTCGCCCTGCCCGTCACGGTCAGCGTCGCGCTTACCCATCTTCGTACTCCTTGTGCTCAGTTCCTCCTAGTGACCGCGCTCAGACGCGGAGACCTACCCACTCACCGCCGGGCCACAACAAGCCAGATCACCGATCGTCATCTCGTCGGTTGCCCTTCTGGTGTTCGCGTTCCACGTCGACGTCGTCGGCGCGGATGTCCTCATCGGTTATGACGACCGGCTCGTCGTAGGTGCCACTGCTGATAAGGCTCCAGCCCGCAGGCGTCGGGATCATCGGTCCGGAATTCCAGCTCATGCCACCGTCCCCGTTATGCTGTGTAATGGTTACGTCACGTACAGGCAAACAGTGGTCGGCATTTGCCCGGAGTGGCCTGCTAGGGGGCCATTTCCGAGCAGGGTGGCCAGAAGTGTGGGCCAGGAGCGGCAATGGGAGAGCAGACCATCGGCATGCTGCTTCGCGACCTGCGCAGCCGGGCCGGTCGTTCGCAGGCGCAGCAGGCCGAAGTGCTGTCGCTGCAGGCAGGTCAGGTTGTGACCCGGCATGAGGTGTCACGGTGGGAACGTGAGGTCCGGCTGCTGACCCCGTTCTGGCAGAAACACTACGCTGCCAGCCTGAATGTGCCTGCCGAACAGCTCCGGCGAGCGGTGGCGGCAACCAAAGCGCAGCGGAGACAGCGGGAGGACCCCGTGCGGCGGCGACAGTTCATCAGCGTCATGGCCGGGCTGGCGCTACCCGCCGCGGAGGGTCTGCCGTCGCGGGTTGGCCAGGCTGATGTTGACCGGTTGGCCAGGCACACGGCACGGCTGCGCCGTATGGACAACTTCATGGGCGGCGGCGACACCTATGGGGTGTACGCGCAGGAGGCGCAGCGCACGGCCCGGCTCCTCTCCGAGAGCGGTCACAGCGACACTGTGGGGCGGGCGCTGCGGTCGCTGCTGGCCGAGCAGACCCAGCTCGCCGGGTGGGCAGCGTTCGACGCCGGTGACCATACGACCGCCCGCAACCACTACCGGGACAGTTACCGGGCCGCGGAAGAAGCCGGTGACGACGTGCTGGCCGGGAACGCGCTCGCGTTCACCGCCTACCAGCAGACGGTAACCAGCAGCCGCGGCGCCGATGTGGCGGAGGCGTCCTGGGAGAAGGCGCGCAGGGCGGCGACACCGCGAGTGGCTGCTCTGCTGTTGGAGCGGTCAGCGTGGGCACACGCGGTAGCGGGCGACGCGCGGGCAGCTGATCGTGGCTTGGCGCAGGCGCGGGAGGCGCTGCAACGGCACGACGACCGGCCGGAGCCGGACTGGGTGTTCTGGGTAGACGATCGCGAGCTCGACATCATGGCCGGACGCTGCTGGACGGAGCTACACAGACCATTACGGGCGGTACCGGTGCTGCACGACGTGCTGAACAGGTACGACGACACGCACGCCCGACACAAGGCGCTATATCTCACCTGGCTGGCCAGTTCCTACCTGCAGGCTCATGAAGTGGAGCAAGCAGCAGCCACGCTGGGACGCGCGTTCGATCTCGCGGCAGGTGTGGCGTCAGTGCGGCCATCGGCGCGGATCATGGCGGAGGCACGGCGGTTGGAGCCACACCGGCGGGTGCCGGAGGTCACCGAAGTGCTGGATCGAATCGATCAGGGCGTGGTTGCCGATTCGAGCCACGCCAGGTAGGGCTGCGACCCGCCCAGCCGCACCGAGGTGACCTCGGGTTTGTTCCACGGGTGTTCAGCGATAATGTGGGCCTCCAGGTCGCTGTAGCGGGCGCTGGTGGTCTGGAACACCGCTTGCCATTCCTCGCCTTCGCCCTGCTCACCGAGATGCCACCAGAAGGAGCTGATGGGGCCGTGCACCTTCGCGGTGGCGGCGAGCTTGTTCGCGACGGCTGTGGCGGAGATATGGGCGGCGCTGTCCCGGTCCGGCGTGGTCGTGGTGACAAGCAAATGATCCATGGTCATCAGGCTAGAGGTGACACCACATTCGCATATAGCCCCCGACCCCCAGCGCTGTGCAGCACGCTGCGCGCGAAGTGCAACGCGGCGGTCGTCGAGCAGAAGCGCTGGCTATCGGCGATAACAGCCCCCGGCGGCAGACATAGCCGTTCGAGTTCGCTTTACTAAAGTTCACACCAGTATGCATCGCAGGGAAGGGAGTTGCGCGTGAGTACGCAGACCGAGACGTTCGAGTTCCAGGCAGAAGCGCGGCAACTGCTGCAGCTGATGATCCACTCGGTGTACTCGAACAAGGACGTCTTCCTGCGCGAGCTGATCTCCAACGCCTCCGACGCCCTCGACAAGGTGAAGCTCGAGTCGATGCTCGACAAGGATCTGGAGGTCGACACCTCCGACCTGCACATCGCCATCGAGACCGACCCGGACCAGCGCACCCTGACCATCACCGACAACGGCATCGGGATGTCGCGCGACGAGGTTGTCGAGGTCATCGGCACCATCGCCAAGTCGGGCACCGCCGAGCTGCTGCGCAAACTCAAGGACGCCGGTGACGCAGAGTCCGCCGACCTGATCGGGCAGTTCGGCGTCGGTTTCTATTCCAGCTTCATGGTCGCGGACAAGGTCACCATGGTGACCCGGCGCGCGGGCGAGTCGAACGGCACGCGCTGGACGTCCGACGGCACCGGCACCTACACCATCGAAACCGTCGAGGACGCGCCGCAGGGCACGGCGATCACGCTCCACCTCAAGCCGGAGGACGCCGAGGACCAGCTGCACGACTACACCAAGGAATGGAAGATCCGGGAGCTGGTGACGAAGTACTCCGACTTCATCACCTGGCCGATCCGGATGGCGGTGACCAAGCCCGCGACCAGCGAGGACGCCGAGGCCACCACCGAGATCGAGACGATCAACTCGATGAAGGCGCTGTGGGCGCGACCGAAGGACCAGGTCACCGACGAGGAGTACAACGAGTTCTACAAGCACGTCAGCCATGACTGGCAGGACCCGCTCGAGGTCATCCGCATGCAGGCGGAAGGTACCTTCGAGTACACGGCGTTGCTGTTCATCCCCTCGCACGCGCCGCTCGACCTGTTCATGCGCGATGCCAAGCACGGCGTGCAGCTCTATGTGAAGCGCGTGCACGTGATGGACGACTGCGACGCGTTGATCCCGGAGTATCTGCGGTTCGTCAAGGGTGTCGTCGACTCGCAGGACCTGACGCTGAACGTCTCGCGCGAGCTGCTGCAGCAGGACCGGCAGATCCAGCTGATGCGCAAGCGGCTTGTGAAGAAGGTGCTGTCGTCCATTAAGGACATGCAGGCCAACAACCCGGAGCGCTACAAGACGTTCTGGACCGAGTTCGGCCGCGCCGTCAAGGAAGGCCTGCTGTCCGACTTCGACAATCGCGAGACACTGCTGGAGATCTGCTCGTTCGACTCAACGCACTCGTCGACCGAGCAGACCACGCTGCGGTCCTATGTGGAGCGAATGAAGGAAGGTCAGGAACACATCTACTACGTGACCGGCGAGTCGCGGTCCATCGTGGAGAACTCGCCGCACATCGAGGCGTTCCAGGCCAAGGGGTACGAGGTTCTGCTGCTGACCGACCCGGTGGACGAGATGTGGGTCGGCGCCGTGCCGGAGTTCGACGGCAAGAAGTTCCAGTCGATCGCCAAGGGCGCCGTCGACCTCGACGGCAAGGACGAGTCCGAGTCCGACGACGCGAAGTCCGAGCAGCGAGAGGGCTACGCCGACCTGCTTTCCTGGCTCAACTCGACGTTGAGCGAGCAGATCAAGGAAGTGCGGCTGTCGTCGCGGCTGACGACGTCACCCGCGTGCCTCGTCGGCGAGGAGTACGACATCACGCCGACGCTGGAGAAGATGTACCGGGCTATGGGCCAGGAGATCCCCACCGTCAAGCGGACGTTGGAGCTGAACCCGGATCACCCGCTGGTGACGTCATTGCGCGACGCGCACGCCAAGCACCCCGGCGACCCTGGCCTCGTGGACACCGCCGAGCTGCTACACGGCATGGCGCTGCTGGCGGAAGGTGGCGAGCTGGCCGACCCGGCACGGTTCACGCGACTGCTGGCGGATCGCCTGGTCGGCGCACTGCCGGACGACGGTGCGGACGACGCGGACGGCGCGACGTCGAAGGGCGACGCGAACTGAGGCGTCTCCGCGCTGCGAGTTGATCAGCTTCCCGCTCGCCGTGGCCATCGGAACCGGTAGGAAACGGACACCGGTTGGTCACGCACCGCAGGAAGTTGGTCAACTTTCCCGTGCCACACCCGGCTGAGGCAATGAAAGACGCTTTGGCGCTATTTGGGCATACCGTGGGTGCTATAGATCCCTCACGGATTTGACACCCGGTCATCGCGGTGATGCCGGCATCTTGCCGCCCGCGCCGGACATCACCGACGTCACCCGCACCGACAGCGCCGGTACCGGTGAGCGGGAACCGGCCGCAGTGGACGGCGACGGCACGGAGCCGGACACCGACACCTACTGGACCAACCAGACCGGCGATGACCTCCAGGTCAGCTTCACCGGTGGGCGTACCGGCTACCAGGTGCAGGTCGTTGACGGTGACGGCAATGCGGTGACCGCCCCACAGGAGATCACCAGCGACGACGGCGGTGGCACCATCGCGGGGCCAGTCGGCACTGACGACGGTCGGCAGGTGCGCGGCGTGCGGCTGATCAACGCCGCCGGCGCCGGAGCCGCGACGTTCTTCGACGTCGTCGTCGACCGCACCGCGCCTGCGATCGCGAACGCCACCGCCAGCGGCGACCAGGTCACGGTGACCTTGACCGAGATCATCGCGTTCGGCACCGACTTCGCCAGCGACCGGTGGGCCTGGGAACACGTTCCCGGCGGGCGCGACTACTACCAGGCACAACAGGTCGACACCACCGACCGGCGCGACCAGCGACTGCTCACCGTCGAACTGGACGGCAACGGCGAGTTCTGCGGCGTGGACTATCTGTTCGACAACGGCTCAGGAGCAAGGAGGTATGAAGACCGTGCCGGCAACCTGCTCGCCGACACCCTCCCTTGACGCGAGCCGGGTCCCCGCCACCACACGCGCGGGGAAACCCCCGGCACACGCCAACAACGACAACCAGCACCACAGGAAATGAGAACCAGGCCATTCCTCTCGGGCAGCAACCTGGACAGACCGATCGCGCCCCAGTCGGTCGCGCAGCTCGATGCCGAGTCGCAGGCCGGGGACATCGCAGTCCAGCGCGCCAACGCCCTCGGCCGAGACCGGAAATCTGGACGTCGATTGCCGGTCTCGGTGCCGGCCCCGCGACAGCGATCATTCGATGCGATCGATCCGTAGTACCACCTGACCCGATCTGGCACGCCAAGTCGACAGCCATCTTCTATAGGCCCGCAAAAACGGGAGGTGAGACGGCCGGTCTCCGGCCCCAGTTTTGCAGGCATGCTTTGCAGGAAGCAGGCCCCCGCCCGGGATGAGCGGGGGCCTGCAGTGGTGTCAGTTCGGCTCGCGCGACGCGGTGTCGCCGTCGTGCTCGGCCGGCTTGCGTTGTTTGTTGCGTTCGACGTAGCGGACATTGGCTCGACGTTCAGCACGCCGTTTGAAGGTGGGGTCGTCGCTGCGAACCACAATAGCCCGAAGCCCTTCATGAGCCTCCATAACTGTTTCGCCGAGCCAGGTATCGCCTGGTTCGAGTCCGGGCCATCGGTGGAATCCGACCACCCACTCGACGGGCTCAGCCAGCCGTCGGGATGTCGTTGTCGTGGGCGATGTGGTGCCTGATCTGTTCGGCGAGGTGGTCGCCTCGGTCGTCGGCTCCTGTCGTGTCGTCGTGGTCGGTTGCGCGGTCTCCTTGGTGGTCGGCTGAGGTGCGGACGACGTCGTGGTGGTCGACTGTTCTGCGGCGACCGGCGCGGGGTCGACTGCCGATTCGCTCGGTGTCCGCGCCCCGCACGAGGTCAGCAGCAGGACGAGCACACCGACCACTGGCAACAGCGGAAGTGGTTTCATCAGCACATCCCGTCTAGAGCGTGTCTCCCGATTCATCGGGCGAGCATGACGGTGGCGGCGAGGAGTACGCCGCCGAAGTAGGTCCGCGCGTACTTGTCGTAGCGGGTCGCGATTCCGCGCCACTGCTTGAACCGGCCGAAACCGCGCTCGACGGTGTTGCGCTGCTTGTAGAGCTCGGGGTCGAAACCCGGTGGCCGACCACCGGCGGACCCCTTGTCCTTACGGCGTTTGGCCTGGTCGGAGCGCTCGGGGATGGTGTGCCGGAGGCGTCGCCGCCGCAGTTCGCGGCGAGTCGACGGGTGTGAGTAGGCCTTGTCCGCCAGCAGGCGATCCGGCCGGTGCCCGGTCGCGGCCAGGGCCTCGAGCAACGGCGCCAGGCGCGGATTGTCCCCGGCTTGCCCGGCGGACAGCAGCATGGCCACCGGGCGGACACCGGAGGTGACCAGGGCGTGGACCTTGGTGGTCAATCCGCCGCGCGAACGACCGATCGCGTGGTCGTCCGGCTCGGAAATCTTGTCATTCGACCTGGCCCCCTGTGTGGTCCGCGGAGGGCGCGCCGGCGGCATGCTGGTGCGCCCGCACGACGGTGGAGTCCACCGACAGCAACCAGTCCAGCTTGCCCGTATCGGCGTGGTCGGACAGCACATGCTCGAAGATCCGCTCGTACGTGCCGTCGCTTGACCAGCGGCGATGCCGCTTCCACAAGGTCTGCCAGGGGCCGAACTCAGCGGGCACATCACGCCACGGCGATCCGGTGCGAAAGCGCCACGCGATCGCTTCCAGCACCTGACGGTGATCACGCCAGCGCGCACCACGCCGCCCAACATCAGACGGCAACACCGGCTCGATCGACTCCCACAACTCGTCCGTGATCACACCAGTTCTGATCATTCACCGATCATCAGCGAACCACCGGCCGATATTCGGGAGACACGCCCTAGTCATCAGCACACTCCGTCCAGGGATGGGAATGGTTTGCTGCACTGTGTTGTTGACCAGGCTCCGAAGTTGAATTTGTTGCGGGCCCGGACCCGATACCAGTAGGTGACACCTGCTGTGCGTCCGGTGTCGGTCCAGCTCCGTGCGCCGGATCCGAGGGTCGCGACATGGCTGTAGGGGCCGGACTCGCTCGTCGCCCGTTGGACTCGGTAGTCGACGATCGGCCAATTGCAATCATGTTTCGGCTTGGTCCAGGATAGGTCAATCTCGCCGACAGTGCTGCCAGGTGTGGCGTCGAGGTTGCGCGGCGGATACGGCCCGAGATGCACCACGCACTTCATATCCACTCGGCCGTACCCGAATTTCACGTCTCGACCCGACGGACCGAGGTCGACCGAGGTGTTCTGCGCGCGACCTCGCATTTTCGTGTGGGAGTATCCGGGGAATCTGGTCCACGCCACGGCTAACGCGCCGGACACATGCGGGGTGCTCATGCTCGTGCCACTGCCATAAACGTAATCGCTGTCGTCTCTGTTGTAGGTGCTGCGAACGAGTGCGCCCGGCGCTGACAGTTCGGCTGTGGTTCCCTTGGAGGTGAAGTCGCACGATGTTTGTGCTTCCGTGGTGCAGGTCACCGCGATCACCTCGGAAAGCTTGGCCGGATACTCGACACAGAAGCTGCAGGACCCGTTTCCGGACGCCCCGGTGAGCAACCGATTTTTCGTATCGTAGGCATAATCGACGGCATCCGCCTCCGCCGTCGAAAAACCACCTCCGTAGCTCATATTGATCACCAGCAGGTCTTCACTTCGATTAGCGCACCATGTGATCCCCTGTGCGGAATCGAATGCGTTGCCTGGCAGCACCTTGCCGACATAGACACCGACATGCCCGAGTCCGGCGATGCCGGCGTTGTTGTTCTTCTTGGCGACGGCGATGCCCGTCACATGGGTGCCGTGCCCGTGATCGTCATAGGGCGCTGATCGGCCATTGATGAAGTCTTTCCAACCCCGCCACCGCACTGCGTTGGGGATATCTTCGTGGGTCTTCCGCGCGCCGGTGTCCAGGACGCAGACGGCAGCGCTGATATCGCCCGATGTTACATCCCAGGCCTGTGGTGCGCCGATCTGCCGGGGACCGTACTGGTCCGGCCACAACGGGTCGTTGGGAGTAGCTGCAGCCTCACGAGGAGCGTTTACCTCGACGTAGCGCACATTGGGATGAGCGTTCGCCTGCGATTCAAAGTCTTCCGCGGTGTCGGTCTCGACTGTCAGTGCGCGCAGAATCTCGCTTCGCTCCAGAATCACCTCGCCAGCGAATTCCTCAGCATCCGCGACCACGGAAAAGTCGTGGAATCCAACCGTGTATTCTACGGGTTCCGCGAAACTCGACCATGCGGGCGTCGCGGACACCATCCCCGCGGCCACCATTATCCATACCGTTAATGCGACCCCGGCACGCCGAACGATGCGACGAGTTGGCCTGATTTCCGACGCCGGATTATGTTTCGCCAATGTTCCGTCCATATTATTTTGTCCTTTTCTACCCACTTGGACCCGTGCACGCGGACAACACGCTGCCGCGACAGATGAGCGCGGAGGTACCCGAGAAATGGATATCGTGGAATGTGTGCCCGTAGAGCGAAGATTGTTAGATATACCTCTGCGAATAGTTCTTAATTTTCACATTAGTCCCAGATCGCTATAAACCGCTGAATAGGTACTAACTTTGTAAATCAAAATTACTGCTCGTGTTGATCTGTGCGTCGAGGGAGTCCCGGCGGAGCTATTACTCTTCGTCACAGCCCGATGCGAAAACTACTATGGGTAGGACTTGGGTGCAGTGGAGGCTCCGCGCACTATTTCTTGTTCGGCTGGATTCCTGTCTGTCACTATCGAGTTTCGAAAGTGACACATGGGATTCAGTCACGTCTGTCAGGCTGTGTTGACAGTACACGAGCGATGGTTCTTACCGTTGTGCTGCGTGCATCTTCCGCGCCTGGTATCGCCTCGGTACAGACCGGTGTGAACGCCGGGCTCGCGGGATCGAAGGGCAGACCGAACATCGTTCCCGTCATGGGTGAATGACGCTCGTATGGACGACATCAGGTTCCATGCGCCACGTCAAGCGACTAATCAAGCGGCCGGGGGTGGTGTTCTCCCGCGTGCCGTGTCGTATCCGTCGTGCTCCCCGCACGCCCTCTCGGCCTCACCAGTCGGCAATCAACGCTAGCGGGTGCCCACCCAGGGCCTGCGCACTGAAACATCATTAAGCGCGCCCAACCCAGGCAAAGCGTCTTCTACCGCACGGTGGTGACGGTGATGGCCGGGTAACGTTTGGCAGATCCGGTGTCCAGCGTGACCATCGCATAGCCGCTCGCCTGGGCGAACGCGGCTAGATAGTCGTCAGTCCAAGTCTTAAGACTGTTGTCGCGTGCCGACAGCGCGCGCCATGCATGCGCGACCGGCGTGCTTCTCTGCATCCTCGGCCGCGAAAACAGTCTCGATACCCGCATTGGTGATGTCCACGGCACCCGGCTTCGCGCTACCGATAAGGGGCAACCGCACTCGCTTGTGCTCGGCGGGCGGTGCTGCTCTGCCCAGCTCGTGCGTGACCGCGCGGGCGAGGAACTCCGTCAGCGTCTCGCCCCGCACCGCGGCTTCCGCTTTAGCCGCACGAAGCAGCTCCGTAGGCAGATGGACCGTGATGCGCATAGAAGCATCATGGCACCGTCGCCACTCACCCCGCTCGCCAGCGACCCGTGGCGGCGAGGCCGAGCGAGAACAGCAGCTTGTCCTGCGGGTTTTGCAGGCTTCGCCCAGTGATCGACTCGATCTGCTTCAGCCGATAAATCACCGTGTTGCGATGGCAGTAGAGGTCTTCCGCGGCGTGTGTCGGGGAACCGTCATGCGCGAGCAGCGCCGACAACGTCGCCAGCAGCACCTCGCTGGTGTGCGAGGGCTGAGCAAGCAACGGACCGAGCGTCTGATCGACGACCAGCGACGTCACCTCCGGATTGCCCGCGAGCAGCACCTCGGGCAGTCGATCGGTGACGGCGACGATCTCCGTGCTCCCACGCGGCACGGTGTCGGCCGCCCGCGCCGCGAGCAGGTAGGAGGTCGCGAAACCGGCGAACCCATCCTGCGACAGCGCCACCCCGACCCGGCCCGCTACGGCGGGCCGCAGCAGCTCGATCAGATCGGACATCTCGAGCTCGCCCAGTGCGACCAACCCAAAATGCGTTCCTGCCCTGACGTGCCAGTGTGAGGTAGCACCCGCACGTTCCAGCTTGTCCTCCGGCGCGTGCAGCGGCTCGCCCGACAAGTCGTCGAACGCGGCGACGACGCACGCCAGCTGCTCGTCGGCGTCGATCGCGAGCACCTCGCGGGCTTCCCCCGCGAACTCGGGATCGGCACCGCGCCCTTCGGCGAGACCGTCCAGAATGCTCTGCTGACGTTGCAGGTCGCGGCGTTGCAGTCGGGCGCTCTCGCGCCGGTAGGACTCCACCAGCGTGGCGTTCTGGACGTCGAGCGCGTGCCAGATCCGCTGGCCCGCGAGCAGCAGTACGCGATCGTCGATGTCCACCGCCGCGTTGCCCCGCTGATGCAGCAGCGCCTCCCACAGCACCCGCGTCCCGAGGCTGTAGGCGTTGAGCACGAGTTCCATCGGCACGCCCTGCCGCGCACGTCGGCGGCCGGTTTCCCGCCAGACGTGCACCGCCTTCTCGTCCGGGCTGGCCAGACCCGCCATGGTGCGGATGCCGCGCCGAACGTGTTCGCGGGTGTTGTCCCTGACGTCGGCGCGCAGTTCCGGCGGTGCCGACTCGTAGAAGTCCCTGTCCTTCTCCAACAGCGTCAGCGTGATGCTGTCGGCGATCGCGTCGGCTTGGTCGAGCAGCGACGCCCACGCCCGCGCGACCTGTTCCTCGGTGTCCGCGCCGCCGTCGCGCAGCTCGTGTCGGTCAGTGGTGGACGTCAATCCCGGCGGGCTCATACGGCCACGATCGCACTGAGCGCACAGTCTGGCCAAGCCCTGACCAGGAAATCGGGCGATCAGCACGAGGGATTTTGTGCGCCGCGCCCGTTTCCAAATCTGTGCGCGTAGCCCACGGTGGTGTGCACCACAGCACGTCGAGGGAGGTCAGGTGGCTGATAGCACCGCAGCGGACCGGGCGGTCAGCGCGTTCCGAATGTCGGAGATCAGCGTCAACTTCGGCGGCATCGCCGCACTGTCCGACGTCTCGCTTGAGGTCGCGCCGAACCAGGTACTCGGCGTCATCGGGCCGAACGGCGCGGGCAAGACCACGCTGTTCAACGTCGCATGCGGGTTCGTTCAGCCCGACACCGGCACGCTGACCTGGCGTGACCGCGAGCTGACGCGACTCAAGCCGCACCAGCTCGCCGGGCTCGGCATCGGCCGCACGCTGCAGGGACTTGGGTTGTTCGACCGGATGACCGTGCTGGACAACGTCGTCGTCGGCGCGGACCGCCACGCCCGTGCCGGGTTCTTCTCCGGCCTGCTCGGCCTGCGCCGAAGCGCACGAGAGGAACGCGAGTTGCGCGAACGCGCCATGGCGGTGCTCGATGAACTGGGCGCCGCCGACCACGCCCAGGCGTTGCCGTCCAGCCTGCCGTACCCGGAGCGCAAGCGGGTCGCGCTGGCGCGAGCGCTGGTCAGCGAGCCGGACCTGCTGCTGCTCGACGAACCGGCCGCTGGCCTCTCCGGCGAGGACATGGCCGAGCTCGGTGGGTTGATCCGACGTCTATCGCGTCGGATGTCGGTAATGCTGGTCGAGCACCACATGGACCTCGTGATGAGCGTGTGCGACCACATCGTCGTCCTCGACTTCGGCAAGAACATCGCGAGCGGGCCGCCCGAGCGGGTCAAGGAAGACCCCGCCGTGCTCGCCGCCTACCTCGGCGACGAGGTCGAGCACGACCGCCCCGCGACGACGAGGAGCTGACCATGCTCGACATCCGCGACCTCACCGCCGCCTACGGGCCAGTCACCGCGCTCGACGGGGTGTCGTTCACCGCCCCCGAAGGCAAGATCACCGCCGTGCTAGGCGCGAACGGCGCTGGCAAGACGTCGTTGCTGCGCACGATCTCGGGACTGCTGCGCCCCACCAAGGGCACGGCATACCTGGCGGACCAGGACCTGAGCCGCGTGCCGGTCGAGCGCATGTCCCGTCTCGGCCTCGCACACGTGCCAGAGGGACGCGGCGTCATCACCGAGCTGACCGTCGAGGAGAACCTACGCCTCGGCAGGCTGGGCCGCGCCGACCGCGCCAAGCCCACTGACCTGGAACGGATCTATACCCTGTTCCCCAAGCTCGCTGACCGCAGGCACAAGACCGCCCACGTCCTGTCCGGCGGCGAGCGGCAGATGCTGGTCATCGGCAGGGCATTGCTGGCGACGCCGAAGGTGTTGCTGCTTGACGAGCCGTCGCTCGGTCTCGCGCCGCGCATCGTGGCGCAGATCTTCGACCTGCTCAAGTCCTTAGTGGAGTCAGACGGACTCACCATCGTGCTCGTCGAGCAGAACGCCCGAAGTGCACTGTCCATCGCGGACTACGGCGCCGTCCTCAACCTCGGCAAGCTCGTCGTCCACGACGACGCGGCCGTGCTCGCCGCGGACGACACTCTGCGCCACGCCTACCTCGGCTTCTGATCCGGTTCCCAACCCCTCGCGACCACGGGAGACCTCGTGCAGCAGTTCCTCACCACGGCGTTGAACGGCCTCACGCAAGGCATGATCTTCGCCGCGTTCGCACTGGCCTTGGTGCTGATCTGGCGCTCGACGCGGATCGTCAACTTCGCCCAGGCGCCAATGGCGATGATTACCGTCTACATCGCACTGGTCATCATCGACGCCGGGTACTCCTACTGGCTCGGTTTCGCCGCGGCGTTGCTCTCGGGGCTGTTGCTCGGCGCCGTGGTAGAACGGGTCGCGGTCCGGCCAGTCGAGGACAAGCCGCACATCAATGCGGTGATCCTGACGCTGGGGCTGTTCATCGTCATCCACGCGCTCGCCGCGGTGATCTTCGGTTCGCGATACCGGTCGTTTCCCGCGCCGTTCGGCCTCAGCGGGTTCCAGCTCGGCGACATGAACATCGCGCTCACCGGGTTCGGCGTGTTCAGCATTCTCGCCGTGCTCGCGGTGATGCTGCTGTTGGTGCTGCTGTTCCGCTTCACCAACGTCGGTCTGATGATGCGGGCCTCCGCGTTCAACCAGGAGGTCGCCCGGCTACTGGGGGTCCGGGTGACCCGCATGCTCACCCAGGGCTGGGCACTCGCGGCCATGGTCGGATCGCTGTCCGGGCTACTCATCGCGGGCGGCAACTTGGTTCATCCGGCCTACATGGACTCCGTGGTCGTCTTTGGTTTCGTCGCCGCCGTCCTCGGCGGGCTCGACAGCCCGATCGGAGCGGTTGTCGGTGGACTGATTCTCGGCATCTCGTTGAGCTTCGTCAGCGGCTACATCGGCTCCGAGGTCGTCGCGCTGGCCGCGCTTGTGATTTTGATGGTGGTGCTGCTGGTCCGGCCCGGCGGGTTGTTCTCCCACGCACCGGCGAGGAGGGTCTGACATGACGGCGTTCGCACAACGACTCTGGTACTCGACGCTGCCGCGGCACCTACTGCTGGCTGGCGCTGGGCTTATCGCGGTGATCCTAGTGCTGGAGAGCACCAGCGCGTTCCGCAATGGACAGTTCGCTGTCATGGCCTACATGGGCATCGCGGCGGGCGGACTCACCGTGTTGACCGGACTGAACGGACAGTTGTCACTAGGACACGGCGCGTTCATGGCGATCGGTGCGTACACCACCGCGTTGTTGCTGTCCGATCGGGACAGCGCACCACCGCTGCTCGTGGTACTGCTCGTCGCCACGCTGGTGACTCTGGTGATCGGCGCGGGCGTTGGCGTCGCGGCCGCCCGGCTGCACGGACCGTACATCGCGGGCGCGACGCTGGCGCTCGCCGTCGCTGTCCCCGGCATCGCGCGGTACTTCCAGGACACGCTTGGCGGCGAGCAGGGACTGACCGTCACCGTGCCCGACGTCCCTGGCTGGTTCGCCGACGCGGCGTACTTCGTCACCGCGAACGACCTCAGCAGCAGTAAGTACGTCGCCTACATCGGCTGGATCAGCCTGATCGTCACCTACGTCCTGCTGGCGAACCTGTCGCGCAGCCGCGTCGGACGGACCTGGCGCGCCGTGCGCGACGACGACGTCGCCGCCGAAATCGCGGGCATCAATCTGGGGCGCGCACGCGTGCTCGCGTTCGTCGTCAGCACCGCGTGTGCGGGGCTTGCCGGTGCGGTCCTTGCGCTCGCGGTGCGGCTCGCGGCGCCAAGCGGGTTCATGCTCACGCTGTCGCTCGCGCTGCTCAGCGCGGTCGTGCTCGGCGGGCTCGGCAGCCTGACCGGTGCCCTGATCGGCGCTGCGCTGTTGACGTTCCTGCCCCAGGTCGTCACCGGCATCGGGCTCGACGCGGGGCTAACCGACCTGCAAGCCGCCGAGCTCGCGCCCCTGGTCTACGGGCTCACCACGATGCTCGTCGTCATCCTCGCGCCAGCCGGCATCGTCGGCACGGCCCGGATCGCATGGCGCCGACGTCGCTCCTGACTCACAACCAGACGACAGATCACCGACAGGAAGGGCGAACAGATGACAACGTGGTCACGGCGCGTTGCGTCGATCACCAGTGTGCTCACAGCCGGGGCAGTGCTCGCGGCATGCGGCGCTGGCGGCAGGCCGGACGACGGCGAGGGCAGCGCCGCGGACGTCGTCGGCGTCACGGAGGACACCATCACGATCGGCGCTCATTTCCCGCTCACCGGCGTCGCAGCACCCGGGTACAGCGAGATTCCGAGCGGGCACAAGGCGTACTACGACTACGTCAACGCCAACGGCGGCATTCATGGCCGCAAGATCGAGTTCATCGTGCGCGATGACGCCTACGATCCGACGAAGACCAGCCAGGTCACCGACGAACTGGTGCTCTCGGACGAGATTTTCGCGATGGTCGGCGGGCTTGGCACGCCAACGCACAGCGCCGTCGTCGACTTCCTCAACAGCGAGAAGGTTCCGGACCTGTTCGTGTCGTCTGGGTCGTTGCAGTGGGGCGACGACGTCGAGTCGAAGCCCTACACGTTCGGGTGGCAGCCTGACTACGAGACCGAGGGCAAGATCATCGGTCAGTGGGTCGCGCAGCACATGCCGGACGCCCGCGTCGGGTTGTTCCTCCAGGACGACGACTTCGGCGAGGACGGCGAGAAGGGCGTGCGGCAGTATCTTGACGACCAGATCGTCGCCACCGAGCGCTACTCCTCGGGCAACACCGACGTCGCACCGCAGATCGCGGCGCTGCAAGCGGCTGACGTGGACCTCGTCCTCGGCTTCAACACGCCGTCGTACACCGCGTTGACACAGCTCACCGCGAAGAAGCTGAACTTCGACCCGACGTGGTTCTACAGCAACGTCGGCTCCGACCCCGAACTGGTCGGCTCGCTGCTCGCGCGGTTCTCGGAGGGCGCGGTCAAAGACGGCAGCAGTCTGCTCGACGGCGTGCTGACCACGGAGTACATCCCCGGCGTCGACACACCCGACAACCCGTGGGTCGAGCTGTGGCAGGACGTGTGGGACGAACACGGCGGCGACGCCGAGCTGACCAACTACCGCGTGTACGGCATGTCGCAGGCCTACACGTTCGTGCAGGCACTGCAGGCCGCGGGACCGAACCCGACCCGGGAAGGCATCGTCGAAGCGATCGAGCAGTCGGGTGCTGAGTTCGAGGGACCGGCCCTGGCGCCGTTCCGCTACACCGCCGACAGCCACATGGGCATCTCCGGCCTGCGGGTGTCGGAACTGAAGGACGGCAAGGCCGAGGCCCTCACCCCAGTGCTGGTCACCGACATCGGTGACACGCCGATCACTGAGGACAACTCCGGGGCGGGCAACGACCGCCCGCCAGAGGACGGCATCCCGGACCCGAAGAACTGACCGGGGGCGCGGAAGGGGGACACGGCGTGCGCCACCACAGCCGTGTCCCCCACTCCGGCCGCCGTGTCCGACACTCGTGACGCCATATTAGGCAGTCACGACGTCGCGAGTGTCGGACACGACGTCCTGAGTGTCGGACACGGCGCGCTGGGCGGTTATGGCAGGTCGAGCAGGTTCTCGACGAGCTGGTAGCCGGTGTAGGTGAGGGCGTAGGACCGCAGGCCGTACGGGTGCGGGTTCTGCTCGGTCGGTTCCGGCAACAGGGCACCGGCGATACGGATACGCCCCTGCCCAACCGGCAGTTCACCCAGCGACACCCCGACCTCGGACGGGCCAGGTCCCTTGCTGGTGCGCACCAGCGTCCGCCCGGCCGTGCTGCCACCAGCCGACTCCCACGCCTCCTGCGACACGATCCAGTTCGGCGAGTCGCACCGGTCGCTGTCGCAGTCGGCGTTACCCGAGCCCGACGGGCTCACGTAGTAGCCGACCGGCACCGGCTCGTAGGTCTGATGCCGGTTGCCGAACTCGTGACCGTCCACAGTGGCCTGGCCCTCCGCGGTGCCTTCTTTGTTGACGCCTTCGGCCAGCGGGTGCCGGTCATAGGTAGGGCCTTCGCCGTCGGAGCCATCGTGGAAATCCATCCACCCCGCGTAGAAGAACCCGCCGGTCACCGCATCGGGCTCGATACCAGTACCCAGTGCGGGCAGCCCCGCGATGCCGGAGTCGGTCAGCACCAGGTTGCCGCCTCGTGCGGCGAACCGGGACAGCCCGGACGCGTAGCGTTCGAACTGCCGCGTGCTGTACTCGCTTTCGCCACCGGCCTCCGGCGCGGGATCGGACGCGAACTCGATCGTGCCATCAACGTTCTGCGGCGCCGCGAGGAAGTTCTCCACCCGCACCCGCCAGTCGCCCGGCTCGGGACCGAAGACCGTCACCTGCTCGCCCGTGTTGACGAAAGCGCACTCGCAGCCGCGGTCCTCCCACTCGTCGGTCACGGGGTTCAGCCGCTCCACCCGTAGGTCATAGTCGCTGGGATTGGCCCAGGCCGCCTCGACGACCATGCGGTCGTTGTCGAAGCCGTCGTCCACGGTGAACTCATACGCCGGACTCGACGTCCCCGGGAGCGGCGCGGCATCAGGGCCGAAACTGAACGACTCAGACGGCTGCGGTTCGCCCCGCTCCTGCTCGCCGTTGCTGACGAAGCCGGGCATCAGGTCACCGGCGACGACGACGGTGTCGAACCGGTCCAGTTTCCTGCCCTTGCCTTTGAGAACGTCGTCCACCGGTATCGCCGTGAGCTCACTGCCCTCGGGCACGTACTTGTTCAGGTCGCGGAAGAAGTCCATCCGGGACACGTCGTAGCCGACCTGTTCCGGCTGCTCATAAGCCTGTCCGGAGCTGAACGAGATCTCATAGCTTGTCGGCAACGCCCGCAGCGGGTTGGCCCGGATTCGGTACGGCCCCGGCGGCGGGTCGTTGAGGTCGATCCGCGCGCCGGCCTGCAGGTAGATCGGGCTCTGGTTGAAGTAGCGCGCCACCTCGTGGCAGCCCTCCTCGTCGCCCGGGTGCAGTGGCGGGCCGCAGTAGTCGAGGATCAGCTCACCCGCGGAGTTGCCCGAGATGCCGCCGAGGTTGCCAAACGTGGCCTCGACGGTCAGACCGCCGTTGAAGAACCCGTCCGACATGCCTTTGACGTCGAACCGGAACTCCTCGATGCCGGTCGGCGAAGTGTGCGTGATGGTGTCCTGGGTCGGCATACCTTCCGGTCCGTCGACCGGCTCACCGCCCGGGTTGGTGACACGCTCCGGGTCGAAGATGTAGCCGACCTCGCCGTCCGGCTGGAACTCGACGGCGCGCTCCTCAAGCATTGAGGCGATCTGCGAGTAGATCAGGCCCTTGTTGCCGTCGATGTGGAGCTGCTCGATCTCGGGATCGTAGACGGTGTTCGGCGCGAGATGCGACAGCGCCATCTCGTTGTCGATGCCGACCGCGTCGAGGCCCATCGGGGACTCCATCCAGTCCGCGAACGCGCCGGTGACCTGGTAATTGATGGTGTCCCACACGGTGCCCCACTGGTCGGAGCACATCGGCACGGTGCCGCCGAACACGGGTTCCTCGACGTCACCGGGGCAGCCCTCTTCTTGCGTGGCGATCAGGTTCGACCAGGACAGCCGCTTCTCCGAGTCCCGGAACGTGCGGATCGCGGTGTCCACGGTCCGTTCATTGCGCTGGTAGTCGCGCTGGCCAGCACCCAGCAGCGTGAACGAGAACGATGGCGCGGTCACCATCCCGTGCAGGTCGATCGCGCCCTCGAACCTGCCCGCCGACGTCTGGTCCTTCACCGCCGTCAGGTACTCGGCGAAGCTCCTGGTCTCGGGCTCGCTGCCCGGAGTGTACTGCTGCTCGGTGTAGCCGATGGTGGGCCAGTCGCGGTTGAGGTCCATGCCGTTGCCGTTGTAGCGCTGGTAGGACACGCCGCCGTCAGTGACGTCACCACGCCGCCAGCCGTCCGGGTTGGCCAGCACGAAGTAGATCACGGAGTTCCGCAGCGTTTCGCTCGCCGTCGGTCCGGAGTTGGACGGCTCCAGGATCGGTTTGGGGAACGGTCCCTCGTCGGCGCAGGCCGGTGCGGAGTCCTGGTCCTGCTCGCACGACGCCCAGGTCACCAGCTCCTCGGCGGCCCTGATGCCGCCTTCGAGGCCCGCCCGCTCGATGCCGTGAATGGACAGCACGTACGCGAAATGCTTGCGATCCGGCTCGGCCACCGGTGACTGGTTGTCAGTCACTTTCACGACACGCAGATCACTGCGCAACCGGGACAGGTCCTCCCGCGGCAGGCCCGCGCTGCGCATCTCCTCGCGGAACTGGTCGCCGAACTGCTCACGCAGGTTATACAGCCGCAGGTACCGGGGGTAGCGGTTCTCTAGGAACTTCAGCCCGTCGAGCGCTTCCTGATACTGGATGAACTGTGTCGCGCAGACGTCTCCCTTGGCCCACGGGCTCGTGCCAGCCTCGCCGTCGAGGCACCCCTGCGGATCGGGAAATACCCGCTTGAACTGCTCGTAGGTTTCCTCTGTCGTGGCGACCGGGGTCGCGGCGCTCTGCGATGCGCCGACCAGCGTCAGTAACGCGGCGACAACGACGACCGACCCGACCAACGCGATGATGCGACGCATCGCGGCACCTCCCGAACGGCAGGAGCTGAATATGTGTCGTGTTCTCCTGGTGGCATTAACGACGACACGGCACGGAAGGTACGCGTAGCGCGATGGTCAGTCGTGCACGCTGCCCGGCGGTGTACGCCCACCGCTGAGCTGGGCGAACAGACGCTCCAGCTGCGCGCGGTTCAGCGTCATGAACCGCCCCTCTGACTCGACCAACGGCACGTCAGGGGCCTCAGCCGTGGTGATCACACCACGCACCGTGGTACGACTAGCCGCCTTCTCGACCGCCACGGCATGAATGCGCAGCGGCACGCCCAGCGGGACCGGTCTGAGGTACCGGACGGTGAGGTCGGTCGTGACGCCAGGACGGCCCGACGACGCCGCGGCATGCCCCAGCGCCTGGTCGAGGAACAGCGCACTCATGCCGCCATGGCCGTACGACGGCGGCCCCTCGTGCATCGCACCCAGCGTGAAATGGCCCGTTACCTCGTCGCCGTCGTGGACGAAGTCGATCGGCGGCGCGACCGGATGCCCGTCCCCGATCACCGGGTTGTACATGCGTACTCGGCTGGTCAGGTCGTCGACGCTGGCCACCTCGGTGATCGCACGCTGCCGCTCGTCGAGCCGATCGGTCAGCCGACGCGCCTCCTTGGCGACGTGCCGTAGCTCCTCTGGCGCCACCTCGGTACGCACCGCGGTCTCGACCAGCGCACGCAGCTCCGCGCCGAGCTCGGCGACGGCGGCGCGCCGATCGGCCATCTCGTCGGTGGCTTCGTCGACACCATGCTCGCGATCGGATTCTCGATTCACGGCACCTCCTCGTAAGAACGCGTTCCACGTTGCCACGCGGAAGCGTCGTTCTCCAAGCGCCGTCAACGCGATACTGCACACATGGCCTGTGGATCAGTCCCAGTCCGGCCGCAGCGGCATGCCGGAGCGGGCGCCGTCCAGCTTCACGCCGAGTGACTGGTGCAGCTGGATGTTGTTCGTCTCGAACCCGATGCGGGACGCGACCAGGTACAGCCGCCACGTCCGCGCGCGCTGCTCACCGACCTCCTCAACCGCCTCGTCCCAGTGCTCGTCGAGATTGTCCGCCCACGCCGTCAACGTCTTCGCGTAGTGTTCACGCACGTTCTCGTCATGGCGCAGCTCGAACCCGATGTCGTGCATCGTCGACATGATGTGGCCGGGGCTGAGCAGCTCGCCGTCCGGGAAGATGTAGCGGTCGAAGAACCCCTTCACGCTCGACGGCCGCGAGTTGTCCGCCCGCGTGATGCAGTGGTTGAGCAGCCTGCCGCCGGGCCGCAGCTTCGCGTACAGCGACTCGAAGTAGCTGGGCAGTTGCGATCTTCCGATGTGCTCGGTCAGCCCGATCGAGCTGATCGCGTCGAAGTCGCTCTCCTCGACGTCGCGGTAGTCGAGGTGCCGTACCTCGGCGAGGTCACCGAGACCGCGCTGCGCGATGGCCTTCTGTGCCCACTCCGCCTGCTTGCGCGACAGCGTGACGCCGAGCGCGCGCACGCCGTACTCCTTGGCCGCGTGCATCACCATGCCGCCCCAGCCGCAACCGACGTCGAGCAGCCGCATTCCTGACCGCAGCCCGAGCTTGCGCGCGACCAGGTCGTGCTTGAAGTACTGCGCCTGCTCCAGCGTGGCGTCCTCGTTGGGATACACCGCGCAGGTGTAGGTCATGGACGGCCCGAGGATCCACTCGTAGAACCGGTTCGAGACGTCGTAGTGGTGCGCGATGGCAGCCTGGTCACGCTCCGGCGAGTGCTTACGTCCCCGCAGCCGCGCCTCGAGCGCGGGCCGCTTGACCGGGTACCGCACCCGCGTCCCGAGCAGCCGCGCCGCCATCCGCGCACGCAGCGCCGGTGAGAGGTCGGAGACCCGCAGCGTGTGCATCCGGGTAAGCGCGCCGTGCAGGTCACCGGCGATATCGAGATGGCCCGTGATGTAGGCACGGGTCAGACCGAGCTCGCCGGGCGCGGACGCCAGGTACGACACCGCGTAGGGCGAGCGCACCTCGAACCGGACAGGGGCGCCCTCGGTTCCGGCACGGCTGCCGTCATAGGCGCGCACTTCAGACAGCTCACTGTCCCCAATGGCTCGCATGAACAGTTCGGCAAGGCGCATTGCCTACCTCCCTCGTACACATTTGTCGTACCACCCCGGCAACCGTCCATCCGGGTCATAGCGGCGTTTGAGCTGGTCGTGTTCCGCTCCGTTGTAGAGCTTGCGGAACTCATCCTCGGTGTAGAACGACGTCGAGTACAGCGATTTGTGTCCGTCGAGCGCTGTCACCACCCGTTCGATCTCGGCGTTACGATCGCCGACCTCCTCGTCGTCGCGCAGGTCCACAGCGGACCAGAAGCCGACGTTGACGTAGAGCGTTTCGGGTTCGAGCGGGTACAGCGGCCACGTTCGCGTACCCCGCAATCGCAACGGGCACAACCAGATCGGTGTGATGCCGACGTCGCGGTGGAAGAAGTCCATGAACTCCGCGAGACGGTCGACTGGCACCTCGATGTCCTGGATCACCGGCTCCTGCCGGGGCGCGCGGGTCAGCGCACGTACCCGGTCGCTGAACCGATGCCGCCGGTCCCACGCCACGATACGACGGTACACATCGGAGCGCAGGTACCGCTTCGGCCACAGTGGACGGACAAGCGGATGCTGCGCGCCAAGCGCCCGCGAGCACCAGAACCAGTCGGTGTCCCAGCGCCACAGGTAGTCGCGGACGCTCAGCGCGTCGCTGGTGCGCTCGCGGATCGAGTGGTAGTAGATGCGATTGCCGGTGTAGTCGCTGCGCGGGCCGATGTCGTCGGTGAACCGGCCTAGCGTCAGGTAGTACTCGTCCGGCCCGAACACGGTGCCATCGATGAAGTCGACCGGCGCGGCATCGTCCCCGTGCGCGTGCCGTTTGCAGATCTCGGCGATCGCCTCGGCGCATTCGGTGGCGTTGGCGAACCGCAGGTGCCGCAGCGCGACCGTAGGTCGCACCGGTTCCAGCTCGATCCGCAGCCGCACGGCGTAGCCGAGGGTGCCGTAGGAGTTCGGGAAGCCGAAGAACAGGTCGCTGTGCTCATTGTCCGGTCGCGCGAGCACGACGTCGCCGTTGCCAGTGAGGTTATCCATCTCAAGCACCGACTCGTGCGGCAGACCGTTGCGGAAGGAGGTCGACTCGATGCCGAGCCCCGCGACGGCCCCGCCGAGCGTGATCGTCTTGAGCTGCGGCACGACCAGCGGCATCAGCCCGTGCGGCAGAGTCGCGTCGACCAGGTCCTCATAGGTCGTCATGCCACCGACGTCGGCGGTGCGGGCGTCCGGGTCGACGTCGAACACACCGCTGAACGCGCTGACATCGAGCACAGGGCCGGTGGGCGGCTCGCGGAAACGAAACAGATTCGAGGTGCGTTTGGCCAGCCTGGGTGGCGTGCCGGGTGGCGCGGACGCGAGCTGCTGTCGCAGGTCGCGTACCGCGTCACCGTAGGTCGACGATGCCCTGCTCCCGCCCATGTAGTCCAGGATATGCCGAAATGATCGTTGTGTGCCGCTGGAACGAGCCACCAAACGCGTGCGCTGCGCCGAATGGTCGCCTCTGACCCCTTGGTGGAGTACCCCATCACGCGAGTCGGCACACTGGCGACCTCACCCCGCGAGTCCAGTCGCAAGCAATACCACGCCGAGCGAGCCAACCAGGGCGGCTGACGACGCGCCGCGGGCCAGCGCGGCGCGTCCCTTGCTCTGCGCGATGCCGTGCACCGACGTCGCCACCATCACCAGCGCGAACAGCACAAGCTTCGCCGCGAGTAGCCTGCCGTATCCTGGCTCGGTCAGCGACGCCCACGTCACTCCCGCGTCCACCGCGAGCAACCAGCCGGTCGCGATCTGCGTCGGCAGGAAACCCGCCATCGTGATCATGGCGAACCGGCGGCCTACCGACTTCAGCGCGACGCCCCGCTGCTCGACCGACAGCGCACGCCGCAACGGCGGCAGCACCACCAGCACGAGCGTGAGCTGCCCGCCGACCCACAGCGCCGCGCCCACGACGTGTAGAAACCGCACGAACGTCCAGACGTCGATCACGGCGTCACCGCCACGACGCCCCGCGCGCCACCCTCGGCGTGGCGCATGTCGTGGTCCACGAACGGGTACCGGCCCGCCTCGGGGAAGACCAACTCGGCGAAGCCGCCCTGCGCCGTGCCGAGGTCGAGCACCTGCGCTCCCCCGCTGCCGCCGTCCAGCAGGTACGCGCCCTCCTTATAGACGACGTCGAACTGCCCGCCGACCACGTGGAACGCGACCTGGCCGCCCGGCCCGGCGTTGACCACCCAGAACCGGACCCGCTCGCCCGCCTCCGCGGCCAGCGGCGCATGGACGTACTGCTCCGCTACGCCGTTGAAGTGCCAGCCGTCCGGGTCGCCGTCGTTGAGGGCGGCGACCTGCGCGGCGCTGCCGGGCTCGCCGGAGTACAGCTCGCCGCCGACCAGCAGATACTCGCGGTCGGCATCCGGCAGCTCCGACGGGTCAATGATCACCGCGCCGTACATACCGTTGGCGATGTGCTGCGTCATCGGCGGCGTCGAGCAGTGATACAGCCACGCGCCCGCCTTGGTCGCGGTGAACCGGTAGACCAGCCGCTCGCCGGGTGCGAGCGTGCGCATCGGCTCGTCCGGCGCGAGCGCCCCGGCGTGGAAGTCGATGCCGTGGCCCACCTCAGCCTCATTGACGACGGTGACCACGAACCGGTCGCCAACCGTGCCACGCAGGGTAGGACCAGGTACGGTTCCGCCGAACGTCCAGCGCCGTTCCCGCCTGCCGGGCGCGGTCTCGATCCGCTCGTCGGTGATGCGCAGCGTGACGCGGTGCACCGTGCCATCCGGTGCCGGCTCCAACGTGGCGTCGCGCGGTTCAGTGACCCCGACATCGTTGGACGTCGGCACGGCGGCGCCCGTGCGCACCGTCATCGTCATGCCAGCAGCGCGGTGACCAGCGATGGTGCACCAGCCATCAAGGTCGCCGTGGTCTCCTTCGATGACACCGACGTCGATCGCCTCGGACTCGCCCGCAGCGAGCCTGCTGGTGCGGGCACCGTTGGCCAGCCGCAAGTCGTGCGGCATGACGTCGGTGTTGGTGACGGCGAGCCGCAGGCGCGTGCCTGCGGGGACGGTCACGACGTTCGGAATGATGCGCATGTCCGCCAGCGTGACCTCGACAGTGCGCACCGGCGAGTCGGCAGCGGACGCACCATATGGGGCATCAGACGTCGCACCGGACGGGCCGCCGCTCACGGCGAACCCGCTGGCGAGCAGCACCGCGATGACGCCCACCGACAACCCGGCGACCGCGCCGCCGCTCCCGGCAGGCGGCAGCGCACCGCGCACCGCGACCGGCATGGCCACCGCGAGCCCCAGCGCGACGAACACGCCGAAGCACAGCGCGGCGAGACCCCACCCAAGCAGCGGCACCGGGTCGGGCAACGGCAACGCGGCAAGCGGCACGGCGACGTTGGTGCCGATCACTCTGGCCAGCCACCACCGGTCCAGCACGGCGGCGACGCGCTTGTGTTCGGCCGGTCCCCTGCCCAGCACGGCGGGCAGCAACTGGGTGAGCGCGCCGACCAGGATCTGCGCGCCGAAGCCGAGAACGACCAGTGGCAGGACGCGTTCGACCACGACCGGCACCGCCGTCCCCGCCAGCAGCAGGCCCGCGTCCACCAGCACCGCCGTGAGCAGCCAGAACATCGCGGCGGCCATAAGCCACGGCGCGGGACGTCGAGGTCGCTGCCGCAGCATGGCCAGCTCGAACGGCGCGAACACGATACCAGCGCCCACGGCGTACCCGAGCAACCCCACCACCGCGAGCGGTGTGTTGGCCACCGCGAAACCGGTCGCCGCGAAGGCGAGGCTGCCGACGAGCAGCGGCAGGCAGCGGCGCGCGGTACGCAACGAGTGCTCCGGCATCTTTGTCCGCAACGCCGTCGGCCACAGCGTGAACAGCGTGCCGAGCACGGAGAGCCCGAGCCAGCCGAGCAGCGTGACGTGCACGTGGGCAGCCCAGAACTGGCTGTAGAACCCCATGCCACCCGCTGTCAACGCACCGCCGAACACCCCGCCCACGGCGAGTGCGGCAGCGGCGGAGGCGTAGTAGTGGGTGAGGTAGCTGTACTGCCCGGCGAGCGCGTGTCGCCGGATGCGCAGCAGGTGCCAGGCGTGCCACGCCGCGAGCGCGGACACGCCGGTCGCGCCGGTACCGGACAACCAGTGCAGGTCAGTGAGCACCCCGGCCAGCACGAGCACCACCGAGACGTTGAGCACGGCCAACCGCAGCGCACTCGCACTCTCGGACGGTGCGGGTGCCCGGCACAGCGCGACGACGAAATGCTCCGACCACACCAAGATCGCGTTGGTGACGGCACCGAGCAGAAAGGCGTGCAGCGCGAGCCAGGACGGCAGGCCGAGGGTGTCGTGGCTGACGAGCAGAACGACGGCGGCACCGAGCCAGCCGAGCACAAGGAGGTTTCCCCATGCGGTCAGCGGGCCCTTCATCCGCCGTCGCCTGCCCGGTGACGCGAGTCCAATCGGAATACTCGTGGGCTCAGGCATGATCACAGCGCACCCGATGGGGACCGGTCACGGACAGAGACGAAGGTCCTTTGCCCATTCGACGTTCGGCCGGGTTCCAGAGGCTGCGACACATTCCTGTCCGGTTTCACCCGGTTCCGGGCGCGACAACCCCAGGAAGCCCACCGGCCCTGCGCCGCGGGAGGACTACGGCGCGCGGTGTGACCTCGGCCGCGACGCATCATCCGGGCGAGCGCACGCCCACCCGGATGACGACGTGTTTGTCATCAGTCGCAGTGGCCACCCTCGACGGCGGCACCGTTCTCGCCTGCCGTGTTGGTACCTTCCTGAGCGTTCTCCCCCTCGCCCTTGTCGTGCAGCGCGAGGTTGCGGCAGTCCTGCTGCTCACTGGGCGGGGTCACCGAACCACCGTGCGCGGCGGCGGGGGACGCTCCGAACAGCAGGCCACCAGCGGCGGCCAGCGCGGCGACGGCAGCGTAGGACTTCCGGCGCGTATGCGACATCTGTACTCCTTATGTCGGTTTCCGTCGGGCCGGATCGCGGCTCACCCGGCTGGTAACCGAGTGACCACGTCATCCGAGTGAGTGAACACCATTACGGATTACGACGAGAAGAGCAAGGGTCTGCCGCCGCATCGCCAGCGACCGACGTCGACGTCCAAGCGACACGGCACCGTAACCTGTTAGCGACGCGAACGTTCGGCGGGCCACTACGGGAGCACGCACCATGACGCAGCGAGGTGTTCGGTGAACACCAAGGCCGCGCTGTACATCGGCGGGCTGCTCGGTCCCTTCGGAGGTGGCGTGGTCGCCGCTATGCTGCCGGAACTCGGCGACAGCTTCGACGTCTCACCCGCGCTCGCCGCCTCGTCGCTGACGACGTACCTCCTGCCGTTCGCCCTGGTCATGCTCGTCTCCGGCACCCTGGGCGAACGCTGGGGGCTCAGCAGGTCCATTCGCGTCGCCTACCTGGTCTATGTGCTCGCCGCGCTGCTCTCGGTCGTCGCGCCGTGGTTCTGGTTGTTCCAGGTCAGCAGGGGCCTGCAAGGCGTGGCGAACGCCTTCACAACGCCGCTGCTGCTCACCAAGCTCGCCGCGATCACACCAGCGCATCGGCTCGGCCGCACCGTCGGCACCTTCGGCGCGATGCAGGCCATCGGGCAGACATCGGCGCCGCTGATCGGTGGACTCGCCGCCGAAGCGTCGTGGCGCTGGGCGTTCGCGGGTATCGCCGTGGTCGCCCTCGCGCTCACTGCCAGCCCGCTGCCCAGCGACATGCCCGCCACCCCGATGTCGATCACGGCGACATTGCGCAGCACGCTCCGCCCGGTCGTGCGATGGCCGATCGGGACAGCCTTGCTGCTCGGTACCTGTCTCGCCGGTCTGCCGTTCCTCGTCGCGTTCCGGCTGGACGACGCCTTCGCGCTCAGCCCGTCGCTGCGCGGCACGGTGCTGACCGCTTACGGCGTCGCGGGCATCATCGGGGCACGGTTCGTCGGCGGCGCGGCGGATCGGTTCGGGGCGCGGGCGGCGGTCAGCGGCGGACTGCTGCTCGGCGGACTCACGCTCAGCGGTATCGCGCTGTCCGATTCACTCCCGCTGGTCACGGCGGCCTGGGCGATCGCGGGGCTGAGCACGCAGCTGACGCTCGTCGGCGTCAACACCACCGTGCTCGCGGGTGACGGCACCACCCGAAGCTCGGCGATCTCGGTAGTCACTTCGGCACGATTCCTCGGTATGGCGGCGGCGCCAGCGGCGTTCACCGGCCTGTACCGCACCGATCCCGCACTCGGTTTCCTGCTTCCCGCGGCATTGCTGGTGTTCGCCATACCCGCCGTCGTGACAGGTTGGCCCCATCGCGCCGCGACGTCCGCCGCGACCCGCTGAACGGCCCCGACCCGCATCGATGCATACGAATCTTCCTCATTGCCTGCGATGTATCGATTCCGAACAATGAGGCACAATGAGTTCCCACCGTGCACCTGCGGACAGCTGCACGCGCGAACGGGACTGGTGATGACGTGACGGCGCTGAGCGCGACGGCGCACCGATCGCCGGTCGATCGCCTCCCCGCCGAGGTGACGACCTACGTCGGTCGCGACACCGAGATACGCGAGGTCAAACGGCTACTTGGCGCGGCGTCGATCGTGACGCTGACCGGGCCGGGCGGCGTCGGCAAGACACGGCTCGCACTACGGGTCGCCGCCACCGTCGGCACGACCTTCCGCGATGGCATTCTCTACGTCCCACTCGCCGAGCTGCGCGACGAGAACCTGCTGGTCAACACGATCGCCAACCAGCTGGCGCTCGGCGACCGGTCGGCGCGGCCGACGACCGACGTGATCGTGGACGCGCTGCGCAGCAAACGGATGCTACTGGTGCTGGACAACTGCGAGCACCTCGTCGCGGCTTGCGCACGGCTGACGTGCACGCTGGTCACGGCCTGCCCCCACCTCGTCGTGCTGGCCACGAGCAGGCAGTCGCTCGGTGTCGCGGGTGAGCGCGTCTTGCCAGTGCCCCCGCTGGCCGTTCCCGCGCAGGGCGAACGACCGCAGACCCTGGAACGCTACGACGCGGTGCGGCTCTTCATCGACCGTGCGACCGCCGTGGTGCCCTCATTCGAAATCACCCCGGACAACGTCGACGACGTGATCAGCCTGTGCCGCAGGCTCGACGGCCTGCCGCTCGCGATCGAACTCGCCGCGGTGCGGTTGCGAGCGCTGTCGGTACGCCAGCTCGCCGAGCGGCTCGACACCCAGTTCATGCTGCTCACCGGCAATAATCGCACCGCACCCAGCCGCCACGAGACGTTGCGCGCGCTGATCGACTGGAGCTACGACCTCTGCACCGAGCCGGAACGGTTGCTGTGGGAGCGTGCGTCGGTGTTCTCCGGCAGCTTCGACCTGGACGCCGCCGAACAGGTGTGTTCCGGCGACGGCCTCGCCAGCGCTGAGGTCCTCGACGTCATCGACGGGCTACTGGACAAGTCGATCCTCCTGCGGGATGAACGCGACGGCGAGGTCCGCTACCGGATGCTGGAGATGATGCGCCAGTACGGCGAAGACCGGCTGCGCAAGGCGGGGGCACAGCTGCGGTTCAAGCGGCAGCATCGGGACTACTACCTCGCGCTCAGCGAACGTTTCGAGGCGGACTGGATCGGGCCGAACCAGGTGTACTGGATCGACCGGTTCCGAGGGGAGAACGCCAACTTGCGGGTGGCGCTCGACTTCTGCGCCACCGATCCCACCGAGGCCGTCGTCGGCCTGCGGATGGTGTTCGCGTTCAAGGAGTACTGGATCATCTGCGGCATCTGCGAGGGCAGAATCTGGCTGACGAAGCTGATCGACACGGCCCCTGCCGACGCCGCTGGCAGGGCGCACGCGCTGTGGATCTACGCGTTCTTCGCGCTGGTACAGAACGACCTCACCGCGTACGAGGACGCGCTGGCCAAAGCATCCGAAGTCGCCGAGCGCACCGACGACGACCGCGCTCGCGCCTACGTACACCACGTGCGCGCCTACGCCGCCCTGATCGGCAACGACATGCCCACCGCCGTCGAACTGTTCCGCATGGCGGGCCGGATGTTCCTCGAGCAGGGTGATGTCAGCGCAGAGCTGTGGTCGAGTTTCAACTATGGCCTCGCCCTCGGTCTGGCAGGCGACCTCGACGGTGGACGCCGGGTGCTCAATGACTGCGTCGACACGTTCGCCGCGCGCGGTGAGGTGTTCTGGCGGTCGTGGGCGCTGTGGTCCCGCTCCGCGGTCGAGTACCTGCGCGGCGACATCGACGCCGCCAGGGAAGCGGGGCTTGAGGTGCTGCGGATGCAGCAGCGCGTCGACGACCAGGTGATCATCGCGTTCGCGCTCACGGTGATGGCTGGCTGCGCCACCCACCGCGACGAGCCGGTCAGGGCCGCACGGCTGCTCGGCGCCGCGACGACGGTGTGGCACACGCTCGGCGCGTCGCCGACGCACTATGGGGCGTTCGTCGACCCGCTGCACCAGGACACCGAGCGGGTCACGGGCGAGTTGGGCATCGAGCGAGCGGGCAAGGAGTTCACCATCGGCGCGGCGCTGCCGACCGACGCGGCCATCAGCTACGCGCTCGGTGAGGAACCGACCGAGCAGGCAGACCCACGCACCCCGCTGACCAAGCGGGAAGCGGAGATCGCGGAGCTGGTCGCCAAGGGCATGACCAACCGGCAGATCGCGTCGACGCTGGTCATCGCTCAGCGCACCGCGGAGACCCACGTCGAGCACATCCTCACCAAGCTCGGCTTCACCAACCGGGCGCAGATCGCGGCGTGGGTGGTCGGCGAGCGGCAGAGCTGACCGCGCGGCGCCTCACCGCCGCGCGCGGCCGATGACCACGCCGTACAGCCGGAGCAGTACCGTCACGCGTCGGCCATGCGCACACCGGAGTCAGCGGCGGTATCGAAGTGGTCGTCAACCACGACGACGTCGGTGCGCCCTTCCCGTTCCAGCAGTGACGCGGCGATGGCCGCGCGGTAGCCGCTGCCGCAGTGGATCCAGATCGTGCCGGACGGCAGCTCGCTCGACCGCGCGGTCAGCTCGTAGAGCGGGATGTGGACGGCGTTCTCGACGTGGCTGTCGCGGTACTCGTTGTTGGTGCGAACGTCGAGAACGACGTCGGGCAGTGGCAAGCCGTTGACCCGCGTGCCGGACTGCGCGGCTGCCAGGTCGGTGAAGCTGGCGGTCGCGGTGCTGCGCAGCTGGGTGGGGTCGGCGGCGAGCTCTTCCGGCTTGCCGGTCGCGGCGGCGGCGAACTTGTCGATGCCGATGCGGGCTAGCTCTCGCTGCGCTTCGGCGACCTCGTCCCGGGTCTCGCCCACCAGCGTGATCGGCGCGCCCCAGTCGATCAGCCAGCCGAGCCACGTGACCATCGCGCCGTCGAGACCGAGGCTGATAATGCCCGCCAGGTGCGAGACGACGTACGCCTTGCGGGAGCGCAGGTCGATGACCCACTCGCCCGCGTCGAGCCGCTTGGCCAGCTCCTCTTTGTTGGCGCGGTCCGGCTCGCGCAGGTCGACCGGCTCCGGGCCTGCCAGGTTCTTGACACCCATGTGCGCGTAGTACGCCGGGTAGGCATCCAGCCCGGCGAGGGTCTGTTCCACGAACTCGTGTTCGCCGAGGGTCAGCGCGGGGTTGATCATGCGCTGCTCGCCAACCGTGGCGGACTCGCCCGAGGATTGCGTTGCGGAGCAAAAGCTGCCGAAGCCGTGCGTCGGCCAGATCCGCGCGCCGTCCGGCAGCATGTCGGCGAGCTTGCGCGCGGAGGCGTGCTGGTGCCGCGCCAGCTCCTCGCTGTGGTCCTCACCGAGCAGGTCGGTGCGGCCGGTGGTGCCGTAGAGCAGCGAACCGCCGGTGAACACGCCCACCGCACTGTCCTTGCCTTCGAGCACATAGGACAGATGGTGGAACGTGTGGCCCGGCGTGGCGACCGCACGTAGTCGCATGTGGTCGGACAGCACCATGACCTCGCCGTCGTGCAGCGGCCGGTGCCGGAATGGGGCGTTGTCCGCGGCGGCGACGCCGTACTCCGCGCCGGTCAGCCGCGACAGTTCGAGCCCCCCGGAGACGTAGTCGTTGTGCACGTGAGTCTCGACGACGGCGGCGATCCGCACGCCGAGCCTACCCGCCGCGGCGATCACCCGGTCGATGTCGCGCTGCGGATCAACGACAACGGCGACGCCACCGTCGGTCGCGAGATAGCTGCGGTCCCCCAGCGAGGACGTCTCGATCACCTCGACGCTGAGTCCGTCGGCGGGGTCTCCGCCCTGGCTTGTCGACGTCACAGGTCCCACTCCCTTCGACCCTACGAGGGTTACCCGCAGGGGTACTCACGGAAACCGGTCACGCAACGCGGGTCACGCCAGAGCCAGGAACAGCCGTTCAAGCTCCTGCTCGGTCATCTCGGGTTCGTCACCGTTGTCGCGGGCCTGCTGGCAATACCGCATCCCGCTCGCCACGATCTTGAACCCGGCACGGTCCAGCGCACGGGACACCGCCGCGAGCTGCGTCAGCACCTCGGCGCAGTCCCTGCCGTCCTCGATGGCCTCGATCACTCCGGTCAACTGTCCCTTCGCTCGACGCAGCCGCACCAGCGCGTCTCCGATCGACTCCGGCTTGATCTCCACGACGTCCACCTCCATGTTGCCGCTATCCATCCTACTATACCCACCGGGGTATTTCAGGGGTCTATTTCGTGCGGCGCGATGCCTTGAGGTTGCTCACATCGCGGCGAAATCTCAGCCCGTATTCAGCCGCGATCGATACGGTCACGCGCGTGTTGGATATCAGATCGTGGCTGACGTCGGCGCTGACACGTGTCTACCTCTACCGCGCGCGCAAGCGGGGCTTCGACCTGGCGAAGCTGCCGTTCCTACCGGAGACCGCGCTGCGTCCGTTGAGACGTCACGGCCTCGATCCGATCCCGGAGCTGCGCACGATGCGCGAGCACGCACCGGTGAGCAAGCTGCGGATTCCGTTCGGCGTTAACGTCTGGTTGGTCACCGGCCACGCCGAGGCCAAAGCGGTGCTCGCGGACGCGAAGAACTTCAGCAACGACTTCGGTAACGTCGTCGGCAAGGCGGGCGCGCACGCGGAGCAGAACCCTGGCGGGCTCGGGTTCGCCGATCCGCCGCATCACACGCGGCTGCGCAAGCTGCTGACGCCGGAGTTCACGATGCGTCGTCTCTCGCGGCTGACGCCCGGTATCGACGCGATCATCACCGAACGGCTGGACGAGATGGCCGCCGCCGAAGGTCCGGTCGACCTGGTCGAGTCGTTCGCGTTGCCCATCCCCTCGCTGGTGATTTGCGAACTGCTCGGGGTGCCGTACGAGCATCGGCACGAGTTCCAGCAGCTCAGCATGCAACGGTTCGACCTGTTCGGCGGCGCGGACGCCTCGCTCGGCGCGATCTCGCAGTCGCTGGATTTCATGCAGCGGTTCGTCGAGCAGGAGCGGGAAGAACCGGGCGATGGCCTGATCGGCATGATCATCCGCGAGCACGGCGACGAGGTCACCGACCGCGAGCTGGCCGGGCTCGCCGACGGCGTCCTCACCGGCGGCTTCGAGACCACCGCGAGCATGTTGGCACTCGGCGCGCTCGTGCTGGTGCGCGACCCGGACGCGCGCAAACGCGCGATGCACGACAACGGCTCGGTGCGCGACCTCGTTGAGGAGCTGCTGCGGTACCTGACGGTGGTGCAGGTCGCGTTCCCCCGCTTCGCGCGTCGCGACATCGAGATCGGCGGCACCCGCATCGCGGAGGGCGACGTCGTCGTGTGCTCGCTCAGCGGGGCGAACCGCGACGCCGCGCTCGGTCCCGGTATGGAGGACTTCGACGCGAGCCGGCAGCCGACGCAACACTTCGCGTTCGGCCACGGCGTGCACCGCTGCATCGGTGCCGAGCTGGCGCGGATGGAGTTGCGCGCGGCGTTTCCCGCGCTGCTACGTCGGTTCCCCGACATTAGGCTCGCCGTGCCGGAGGACGAGCTGGAGTTCCGGGAGACGTCGATCGTCTACGGCGTGGAGTCGTTGCCCGTGGTGCTGCGTCCAGACAGCTACGGAAACAGCAACCACAACCCGGCCACGAGGTAGGCGACCAGGAACACCACCATCGGCGCCTCGCCGGAGGCGCCACGTTCGGCGATGCGGAGCCGCACCGCACGGTCATGCGCGACGACGACGGCCACCGCGTGTCCCAGGACCACGGCGACCACCGAGACGCTGGCGATGATCGTCGGCGTGGCGATGGCGGCGCTGGCATCGGACGCGCTCGCGCCGAACAGGCCGCCGTCGGTGATCATCGCCAAGGTGCGGAGCACCGTCCGCTGGCTGTCATAGACCGCGACGGTGTAGTAGTGCGCGATCATGTAGCCGAGCGTCAGGGGGATCAGCGCGGCGGCGAACCACCCAGGCAGCCCCCGTACGCGGCCCGTCGTGCGGGCCGCGAGGATGTAGACCGCCGCGATGACCGCGACCACGAGCAGGAGCACCACGATCGCGAGCACGCCGGGAAGCGCGCGGCCCCTGGTGAGTTCCAGCCAGAACAGCGTGTCGGTGATGCTGTCGAACGACGTCGAGCCGAGCAAGATCGCCAGTACCGCGACCACGCCCGGCCTCGGCCGCATCGAGGCGAGACCGTCAAGCGGGCTCCGCACGACGAGCACGCCATCCTCACGACGTCCCAGCGGGGCGAGGTGCGCGGCGAGTCCGGAGTAGGCCTCGAACGGATCCGCCTGGTCGAACCACCGGGAGCCGAACAGCAGCGCCCCTAGCAGCATCGCGACCGCGTAGCAGGTGAGGCCAAGCAGCAGCAGCGGCGGATCGGCCCGCGCGTCCGGCACCAGTTCCAGCCAAACGAACCCGAACAGCAGCACGGCCGCTGGCCAGTAGCCCCACCGGCTCGGCAGGTCGAACCAGCCGTCCGCAGGGTCGGTGCGGTTCAACCAGGCGAAGGCGGCATGCACGGCACGCAGCGGGTTGATCCGCCGCCACACCGGCCCGACCACTGCCGACAGCAGCGGCACCCACACCCACAGCAGCTCGTACACGATGCCGCCTGCCGGATTGCGCTGGGAGTTGTCCGGCCCGAACAGGAGCACCGACACCAGCCCGGCGGCGGCGAGCACACCGAACGCCCGCAACGCCCAGCGCGACGCGGTGGAGTCGAGCGCGGCGGCAACCGCCGTTGGCAACGGCCTCCCGGCGGACGCGCCGCGCAACCGCGGCTTCCGCCAGGTGTAGCTGAGCATCACGAACGTCACCGCTACGAGGAGCAGCGCACCCGTCATGACGACGCCGAACGGCAGCGGCAGATCCTCTCGCCCACCAACACCGTGGGCGAGTACATCCTCGGGCATGCTCCTCCAGCCGTCGCGGCAGCGCGGTCAGAGTGATAGTGCCATGAGGGCGACCGGCCGCTATGAGCTGTGTGCGATGTCGACCACCAACTTGCTGATGCCCGCATCGGCATCGACGAGTGTAAAGGCGCGGAACGGCAGGTTCTCACGGACGCCGAGCGCGATCGTGGACTGCCCCTCGAAGAACCCGGCGAACCGCACCTCGCGCAATGTGCGCCAGTCGCGCAGCTCATCGGCGGTGTAGAGCCGGTTTCCTGGCCTGCCGAACGTGCCGGTGCTCTCCGGGTACCCGCTTATCGACGCCCGTACGATCACCTCGAGCGCGGCATCCCCCGCGACCGGGTACGGCTCACCGGAGCCATCGGCGCGCACGACATCGACGTAGCGCACCAGAGCCCCCGGCTTGTTCGTGCCGTCGATGTCGAAGACCACCCGATCGAAGCACTTGTGCTGCCCGATACGCGCCTGGAACAGCCGGTCCCTTGAGCTGCCCGGCTCACGATCCGGCCGGAAGTCCCACGTCGAGACGCGCCGACACGACGGCCCCGTCCGTTCCGTTGTGGTCGTGGCCGGTTCATCCGTTCTCGTGGTTTCCGGCTCACTCGTAGCCGTCGCGTCGGTGATTGCTGTTGTCGTCGGTGACGTCGTGCCGGTGGCGTCGCCCGCGACCGGCTGGCCGTCCGTGCAGCCCGCGGCCACGAGCGCCACCAGCATCACCAACGTGCCCGCTATACGTGTCGTTGTGCGCATGTGATCACCCTCCTCCATCGTGCATGACGGTGTGTACTCCCCGTGATGCACGACAAGGACCGGTGGTCACAGAAAACGACCAGACCGTCGGCATGTGTCACGACTGGCTTGGTCTCATGTCCTCACCACTCGGGACCAACGGCCGCTGCGGCGACGCCCGCCACAGGCCCATGCTCCTGCTATGCGAGTACGCGACGTCATGACGAGCCCGGCCATGACCGTCCGCCGCGAGACGGAAATCGCGACGGCCGCCAAGCTACTGTGCGACCGGGGATTCACCGCGCTGCCGGTCGTCAACGACGATGATGAGCTGGTCGGCATCGTCACCGAGGCCGACCTGGTCGCGCGGCGATTTCCACCCGACCCGAGGTACCGGAGCGGCCCGGACGACGGTGTGATCCTGGCACGGGCAGGCTCGACGGTCGCGGACGTGATGACCACCGACGTGCTCACCGCACGCACGGGGACCGACGTCGCGGCGCTTGCGGAGCAGATGCTGACTCGTCACGTGCGCAGTGTGCCGGTGGTCGAGGGTGACCGAGTAATCGGCGTCGTCTCGCGCCGCGACCTCGTCCGCACGTTGGCGCGCGACGACAACATGGTCGCCCGCGACGTCCGGCATCGACTCGAGATCTATGGCGGGCCGCTGCGCTGGACGGTGTCGGTCCACAACGGTGTCGCGCGAATCCGCGACACCCGCGACGACCTCACCGACCGCCACGTCGCCACGGTGATCGCGGAGTCCGTGCCAGGGGTGACGCGGGCGGAGGTGAGGTAAGCGCTACTGGTGGCCAGGCGGGGTGCCGCCATTGCCGACGCCGTTACCGCCGCCGTTGCCACCGGAGCCGTCGTCGTCGGAGCCGTCATCGCCGGAGCTGAGGGCGTCGGGACCGTAGCCGAGGATCTTCACCGACGTCTTGCCACCGCGGCGGGACAGCCGGATGTCCACCCAAGTCTCGTTGTTGCCCTCGTCGGCCTCGGTGAACAACCCGCCCTGGTCGGCGGTGGCGCGCAACCGATACTTGCCGTTATCGACCGAGGTGATGTCGACGTACTGATCGGGAAGGTTCCACGGGTACTCGTCACCCCACCCGATGGACAGCCCCATCGAGACGTCGAGCGAGTCATGGTGGCCACAGGTCACGTGGCTGTACTGCGGGTTGTCCGGCGCGCCGGGCAGGTGGAGCGCGTACGGGTCGGTGTCGAAGAAACAGAATCCACCCTTGGCGGCCGTGCCGACCTTGGCACCGTTGTCCAGCCGCAGCAGTTCATAACCTGCCAGGTCACGCACGTGCCAGTGGTCGTGGCCATCACCGCCATAGACCATCTCCGCCGTGGTCGGGATGTCCGTTGTCGACCCGTCTGAATAGTGCATCCGCTGCGCGACCTCGAAGGACGAACTGGTGTCCGGTCGGGAGGCGAACAGCTCGAACGGGCCAGATCCAACGTTGACGACCATCGCGGAGAACCGTAGCTGTTCGGTGCCGTCCGCGGTCGTCGCGACGGTGAGGTCGGTCAGGTGGGCCATGCCGAGATCCGCGGGTTCCGCTGTGGGTGCCGCGGTGGCCTGCGTAGGGGCGGCGAGCACGCTCGCCAGCGCGACCACCGCCGCGCTCATCCAGTGACGACGGGACATCGGTAACTCCTCTGGTCGAAGGCCGTAGGCCGGGCGCACGCGTGGCGCCCGGCCGTTGACGTACGGGGGGACCCGCTACTTCTTGGGATCTGGGTCCTTCTTGTCGTCACCGAGCGAGAAGCACAGGTGACTAAGGCCGTACGGCTTGCCGTTCTTCGCGTTGATTGGCGCGGTGAGGTCGGTGTCGCTGAAGACACCATCCCCATAGTCGTACCAGTTCGCGTCCGGACCGCCCTTGACGATGACGTCGGTGACGAGCACGGTCGAGCTGAAGTCGAACGACGATCCGTGCACCGTGATGGTGACTGGACCGTAGGTACCGCTTTCCACGGGTTCGATCTTCAGGTCACCCGTGCAGTCCGGGTTACCACTGAGCACGGTGGGTGTCACTGACGCCGCTGCGGCGCTGAGCGTGCCGCCGAACAACGCGAGTACGGCGGCGAAGACGCCGATAGCGGCTAATTTGGCTAACTTGACCACGACGAAAGCTCCTTGTGAACAGGCGCCACTCGACTGGGCCGAATGGCGGGCGACGGAACGGGCGAGCCAACTGCCGGAACGGCTCAGCCCAGATGTCCTAAATGCCTGACTCTTCGTCGTGATGCGGCGGAAAGTTACGCACTGATCTAAGCGGAATTGGCACGCCGGGTTTGACAGGCGAGTACCTCGGTCGCCTCACTGACCGGAACAGGACCGCCGAACAACATCCCCTGCGCGTAGTCGCACTGCAGCAGCCGCAGCCGATCGGCCTGTGGCGTTGTCTCGACGCCCTCAGCCAGCACGTCCAGCTCGAGCGAATGCGCCAGCGAGATCGTGCCCGCGATGATCTTGTCGCGGGCGGGGTCGACCACCTCGCCCTTGCGAGACGACGACAGCAGTGAACGGTCGATCTTGAGCTGGTGCACCGGCAGCCTGCCCAGGTGCGCCAAGTTGGAGTAGCCGGTGCCGAAGTCGTCGATGGCCAGCCGGACACCCGCCGCGGCGAGCTCCCGCAACGCGACCAGCGCACCTTGGGTGTCACCGGCGACCGCACTCTCGGTGAGTTCCAGTTGCAGGCACATCGCGGGCAGCCCGACTTGGTCCAACGTGCCGAGCACGTCCGCTACGAATGTCGGCTGGCGCAGCTGCGTCGCCGCGACGTTGACGCTCACATAGAGGTCATCGAGTCCGAACTCGTCGAACCAGCGCCGCGCCTGCAGGCAGCCCTGCTCAAGCACCCACTGCCCGAGCGCGTTGATGTTTCCGGTCTCCTCGGCGACCGGGATGAACTGGCCGGGCGAGACCCGGCCGAGCCGAGGATGGTCCCAGCGGACAAGCGCCTCGAACCCGCGCACGCTGGAGTCGGCGAGCGAGACGAGTGGCTGGTAGTGCAGCAGGAACTCATTGTGGGCCAGCGCGGCGGGCATGGCCGTCGCGAGGCTGTGTCTGGTCAGTTCCTGTTCCCCGCGCGCTGGGTCGTAACGCTCCCAGCGCCCGCTGCCGTGGGCTTTCGCCTGGTAGAGCGTGACGTCGGCGGCGCGCATCAGCCGTCCGGGATCCCGGCCGACCAGCGCCGAGTGGACGACACCGATACTGCCGGTGACGCTGAGCTGCTCGCCGTCGAACTCGATCGGCCGCCCGAACACGGCCAGCATCTTCTCGGCTTCCCGCGCGACCCAGTCAGGGCTGCCGCAGCGCTCGATCAGCACGACGAACTCGTCGCCGCCGAGCCGGGCCACCGTACAGCCGTCCGGTTCGACGGCCTTGCGAAGCCGGTTCGCCGCCACCCGCAGCACATGGTCGCCCGCGTCGTGGCCAAGGCTGTCATTGATGTTCTTGAAGCCGTCGAGGTCGAGGTAGCACAGCCCGAGCGGCTGTTCGGCCGCCTCGAGCCGCTCGAAGAACAGCGTGCGGTTGGGCAGTCCGGTGAGCGCGTCGTGCCGGGACTCGTGCCAGAGCCGGTTCTGCAGCCTGCGCCGCTCGGTGACGTCGACGGCGACACCGATGAAGAAGTCGGGCGTGCCCGTACGATCCCGCACCGCCGTCATGGACAGGTCGATGTTGGCCACCCTGCCGTCGGGTCGTAGGTGTGCCGTCTCCAGCCGGAATCGGCCAATGTCGCCCGCGACGAGCTTCTGGAACTCACCGTAGGCGTGGCCGATGTTGTCCGGACCGATGACCTCGGAGATGGTGCGACCCCTGATGTCGTCCGTCGCGCGGCCGAGCATGCCGGCCATCGCCTCGTTGACCTCGAGCACGGTGCCGGTCAGATCGACGACGCCGATGCCGACGGCGGCACCGGCGAAGACCGCCTGGAACCGCGCCTCGCTGGCACGGCGCCGTTCCTCGGCGGCACGAGCGGCGGCGAGCGCGGCGCGTTGCGTCGTCTCCTGCTCCGCGAGCACGGTATCCCGAAGCGCGATCGCGAAGCCCTCCGCGACAGCACCGTGCAACCGCGAGAGCCTGGCCATGAGAGCGCCATTGCCGACGTCGCTTCCGATCTCACTGCCGAGTTCGGCCACGAACTCGTCGCTGAGCAGCGCGAGCGTGCGGTTGAGCACCGAGGTGTCGCGGTAGTGCGCGTCGATGAGCGCCTTACCCACCGCCCTGCCAAGCTCTGGACGAAACGGCGTCGACCGCATCGCCTCGGTGAGCTGCTCGGTCAGCTCCCGCAGGAAGTCCTCGAGCTCGGCTCGTGTCATCGCCGGTGCGACAGCGCCCTTGAGCGAGGAGGCCCACCTCGTGGCGAACCGTTCGACCGAGTGCGCTGTAGTCATGACGTTCAGCTCGCGGGGGCGTCTTTTCGACCGACCCCCGCGAGCCCCAGGGATCGGCCGGGTTCCTCATCGATGTCGGCCTCGGATTCCGGCCGCCACAACGGCAATTCCACCACACCAGGGTCGATCACCGTAAGACCGTCGAAGAACGACGTGATCTCCTCCCTTGTTCGGAAGATGATCGGTACCCCGCTCTGGTTGCGCGCCTGATCACCAAGCTGGGCGGCGTCGTCTGGCCGGTTGGCGCTCGATAGATGAGAGATCACGACGAAGCTGCCTTCTGGCATGGCGTCACGCAGCGTGGCCACCACCTCGTGCGGCCGGTCGGTGTCGGAGAGCAGATGCAGCACCGCGACGAGCAGCACCCCGACTGGCTTGTCGAAGTCGATGAAGTTACGCACGCGCACGTCCGCCAGCAGGTCAGCGGGGGAACGCAGATCACCCTCGATCGCGGACGCTCGCTCGTTACCGGCCAGGATGACCTCGGAGTGCGCGACGGCGACCGGATCGATGTCGACGTAGAGCACCTTGCTGTCCGATGCGGCGCGCTGCGCGACCTCGTGGGCGTTGCCGACGGTCGGTATGCCGGAGCCAATGTCGAGGAACTGCCGGATGCCCATGTTGACGAGATGTCGCACCGAGCGGCGCAGGAACGCGCGATTACTCAGCGCGACCTTCGGCAGATCCGGGACCAGCTCTGCCGCGTTGGACGCGGCTTTACGGTCGACGTCGAAATTGTGCGAACCGCCGAGCAGCGCGTCGTACATGCGTGCCGGGCTCGGCACCTCCATGTCGACACCCTCCGGCGCCCAGGATGGTCGCTTGGCTGCCACCGCATCCTCCACCTCGGCGAGACATTATGCGAGGAAAGCCTACCCGAGGACACCAGCTACGTGCGCATACCCGAATCTTGTCCGCATCTCAATCAGATTGTGGGTTCCACGGAACCAAACGGCCGCTAGTGTGATCACCCATAGCGATCATCGGCTGGGCACGATTGGACCTGCACAATGTGCCCCCGATCGCGCGACAATGGGTGGTGCACATCACAGTCGGGGCAAAGGGATGCGCAATGGCAAAAGCCGTAGTTCACCAGTCACAGCAACGCGACGCGGAGGAGGACGCGCGACGCGAGCTGGAACCTGGTGCCGCGGCTGCCAACGGCCAACCACCCGATCACGCCGCCGAGGACACCGGTAACGACCTTCAGGACGCCATCGCACTACGCAGGCTGCTCGCCGTCGCCACACTGACGCCCGCGCAGGCTGGACTACTCGCGGTAGACCTGATGGACACGCTTGTCACTCTTGAGGAGCGTGGTGCGTGCCCGGACCAGGTGAACGATCGTTCGGTGCTCGTCCGGCGGGACGGCACCGTGGCGCTCGCTCCCTCGCCCGAGGCAGCGAGCGGCACCGGCACCTCGGCGTCAACCGCGACAACGGACACGTCTGGCGCGAATGGGAGCGCGCCGAACGCGGAGTCCGATGAGGACAGCGGCGGCGATGAGACGGGCGGCGGCACCAACGGCAGCGCGGCAACCAAGGCACGATCGAACGGCAGCACGACCAAAACGAAGACGAGCACGCGGTCGCGAAGTGGCACGAAGAGCTCTAAGGCGACGCGCGGCCGCAACGGCACGGGGAAGCCTGCGGCGAACGGTAAGGGGCGTGGCGCTGCCACCCGCGGCGTCGAACAGCTCCCCGTCGCGGCGACGACGGCGAGCTCGCTCGTGCGGCTCCTCATCGCCCACACCAGAGGCGGCAGCGCGCGCAGGAAAGTGGACGCCGCGCTGCTGACCGACCGGCTCGCCGGAACCAGCACCGACCTGATCGAACTGCGCGACAAGGTGAGCGGCGCGGTCCGCGAACTCGCGGCGGGCGACGACACCGGCTGGGACGACTGGACGACGGCGACCCGCAGGCAGATCACCGCACTGGTCACGGCGACAGTGGGCCGCACGGCACAGCATGACAGGACGCCGGAGGGCACCGCGGTACGTCAGGACGTCGAGACAGGCGGTTCGGCGAGCGACATCGACAGCGGAACCGGTAGCGAACAAGGCGGCACGGACACCGCCGACGCGGCGGAGACGTCCAGCTCGCTGAGCCTCGCACGGGGCGACCTACGCGGCGCGCGACGTCGCGCCTGGTACCGCAAGCGGCGGCTGCCACGCCGCAAGGCCGTAGTGATCACCGTGATCGTGGCACTTGTCGCGGCCGCTGGCTGGTGGGCGGCGCCGCGCGCGTGGTCCGAACTGCGCCGCGGCTGGGAGGCGGTGTTCACGACGAGCGAGCAGCCGTCACAGCAGCTGCCACCGGTCGCACCACCCGAGGAGGCGAGCAGCGGCGGCAAGACGACCGGTCAAGCGGCGGGCGGCAAGAAGGACGACAAGGACGACGACAAGCCAGGGGCGGTGCCGCGGCTCGCCCCGAAGGAGGCCGGACCAATCAACGGCGTGACGATCGAACGCGCGGAAGGAGAATGCACTCGCGGCGAGGTGTGCCCGGTGCGGGTCGACGTGATGCTCGACGCATCGGCGACGCAGCGGGAGGTCAGCTGGTCGCTGCGTATCGTGGATCGCTGTACCGACAAAATTCGCAAACGCGAAGGTGTCACCATGACCGCGGCCGCTGGCTGGGGCCAGGTGTACGGCATCAGCCGTCCCGCACTGCCGGATTCGCGTGCGCTCGCGATCGTCGCGGTGACCGACACCCCGGCGAAGGCCGCGTCGGCGCCGCTGCTCGTGTCCGCCAACCGAGCCACCTGCTGAGGCCGTCATGCGCGCGCAACAGGACCACCGCGTCGCGGATCCGTGGTTGATCCTCGCTGCCGCTGTTCTCGGTGGGCTCGGCCTGCTGAACCTGGTCTCACTCGGCATGGCCGACCTCGCGATCCGCCACGGCATGTTCGTGGTGCTCGGCATCGGCCTGCTGCTCGTGGTGAGCCGGGTCAGGCTGACGGAGCTACCCCGGATCGCGTGGACCGTCTACGGGATCGCGATCGGGTTGCTGCTCGCCGTCCCGGTGTTCGGCGTGACCATCAACGGCGCACGACGCTGGATCGACTTCGGACTTTTCACCGTCCAACCCGCCGAGCTGGCCAAGATCGCGGTCGTGCTCGCGCTGGCGACGCTGCTCTCTCGCGGCTACCGCATCGGCCGCTTCGTGCTCGGGCTCGGCGTCGCCGCCGTGCCCGCCGTGATCGTCGCGCTGCAGCCGAACCTGTCATCGGCCATCGTGATCGGCTCGGCGGCTGGGCTGATGCTGGTGTTGGCCAGGGTGCCGTTGCTGCCGTTGCTGCCGCTGTTCGGGCTCGGCGTCGCCGCGCTGCCCCTCGCCGTGCTCGTACTGCGGCCGTACCAGCTCAGCAGGGTGCACGCCTTCCTCACCGGTGCGCGCGACGCCGACGGCCCCGGCTGGGCCGCGATGCAGGCCGACATCGCCATCGGCGAGGGCGGGCTGTTCGGCATGGCCCGCGAACCGTTGTATGGGCTGCGGTCGAGCTATCTGCCCGAGCGCGAACACGACCTGGCGTTCGCCAGCCTTGTGCATGGCTGGGGTTTGGTCGCGGCGGTGCTGGCCGTCGCGGCGATCCTGGTACTGGTCTGGCGCTGCGCCGCCGCCGCGCGGCTGGCGCGCTCGCGCGAGGCCGCGCTGATCTCGTCCGGCGTCGCGGTGCTGTTCGGGTTGCATGCCGTCGTGTCGATCGCGGTGAACCTCAGTCTCATCCCGCACACCGGGCTGCCCATTCCACTACTCAGCTACGGCGGCACCACGGCGGTCGTGCACCTCACCGCGCTCGGGTTCGTGCTCGCCGCGCGGCGCGACGGCGTGCAGCGTCCCCTGTGGGCGCCGCCGCCGAAGCGCAGGCAGCACCCCCGGCTGGTGCGCTCCGGCGCGTTCGGGCTCACGATCGGCCTTGTCGGCATGTCGATGACGGCATGGCAGCTGCAGGTCGCCCGCGGCGATGAGCTGCGGCTCCAAGGCGAGCACCAGATGACCCGCTGCATCCGGCTGCCAGCCGAACGCGGCGTCATCACCGACGCGAGCGGCGCGCCGCTCGTCCGCAACGGCACCGAGTACGAGGTGCGCGTCGTGCCGGGCCTGTTCCCCGACACCGACGAACGCGCGAGAGGGCAACTCGCGAAGGTCGTCGGCGTCAAGCGCACCGAGGTGGAGACCGCGCTGCGGGAAGGCACCGAGCTGTCGGTGCGCGTCGGCAGGGTCCCGCCGAACGTGGCGCGGCAGGTCGCCGACGCCGAGCTGCCCGGCGTGCTCGTGGTTCCGTCCGAACGCAGGTCGTATCCCTACGGGAAGATGCTGGCCACGGTGCTTGGCTTCGTCGGCACCGCCGACTCCAACGACATGGAGCGATGGCCCAACATCGCGCTCGGCGCGACCGTCGGCAAGTCGGGTATCGAGCGGCAGTACGACGCCGTGTTGCGTGGCGTGGACGGCAAGCAATGCGTCTACGTCGACCCAGGCGGGCGGCCGGTCGCCGCGGCGGAGCGCGTCGACCCGATCGCGGGGCACGATCTCCGGCTCAACCTGGACCTGTCGATGCAGCGGGTGGCGACCAAGGCGCTGGCCAAGGCGGTGCGCACCAGCCCGGGTGACCTGGGCGCCGCGATCGTGATGGACGCCCGCACCGGTGCGGTGAAGGCGATGGCGAGTGTGCCGTCATACGACAACAACGTCTACAGCCCGCCGGTTGACATGGACAAGCTGCGGAAGGTGGGCAAAGGGCCGGGCCTGCCGATGTTCAACCACGCCACGCAGGTCGCGGCGCCGCCCGGTTCGACATTCAAGATCGTCGTGGCGTCGGCCAACATGAAGTACGGCGCGCTGCCGCCGGGACGGACCATCCCGACCGGTGGGGCGTACACGTATGGCGGCCACACCTTTAACAACTGGAAGCCAATGGGGCCACACAACATGTTCCAGGCGATCCAGTGGTCGGACAACGTCTACTTCTACAAGCTGGCCGCCCAGCTCGGGCCGCAAAAGATCGCCAACGTCGCCAGGCACCTCGGCATCGGCTCGCCGACCGGGATCGACTTGCCCGGCGAGGCATCCGGCTTCCTCGGCACGCCGAAGACGGTCTCGGAGATCGGCGGGCACTGGTATCCGGGCTCGACGGTGCTGATGGGCATCGGGCAAGGCACCGTCACGGCCACGCCGTTGCAGCTGTCGCGCTGGACCGTCGGTGTCGGCACCGGGAAACTCGTCACGCCGCAGCTCGCGGGGTCGTACGGCGGCGCGCAGAACATACCGATCACGGGCACCGAGCCGAAACGCCTGCCCTTCGCGAACAAACTGGGCCCGGTGCGTAAGGGCATGCGGCTGTCGGCCGCGGAGGGCACCGGCGGGCAGCTCGCCAAGCTGCCGATCACCGCGCTGTCCAAGACCGGCACGGCACAGGACCCGAGTGCCCCGAACGGCGGCACCCACGCCTGGTTCTCCGCGCTCGTCCCCGCGGAGAACCCGCGGCTGGTCGTAACCGTGATGGTGCGTAGCGGCGGCTACGGCTCCGCGGTGTCCGGCCCGGTGGTGACGCGGATCTTGGAGCACTATCTGAAGAACCGGGATTAAGGATTACGGAGATGAACAAGTTCACGAAACACAAGTCGGGGAGCGCGTAATGGGTGGTTTTGGTATCGACCTCGGAACGGCGAACACGGTCGTCGGCGAGCCGGAACGAGGGATCGTTCTCAACGAACCGTCGGTGATGCTGGTGAAGCGCACCGCACCAACCAAGGCGGTCCTGGTCGGGTCGCAGGCTCGCGAGCTGATCGGGCGCACACCGCACGGTTACGAGACGCAACGTCCGCTGCGTGACGGCGTGATCGTCGACCTGGAGTCGGCACGCTCCTTCATCGGCGCGATCATCCGCAAGGTCGCGCACCGCTGGTGGCTCGGCCTCCGCCCGCGAGGCGTGATCGCGGTGCCAGCGGGAGCGACCGCGCTGGAACGCCGCGCGCTGCTCGAAGTCGCGCACGAGGCGGGGTTGCGCAAGGTCGCGCTGATCCCAGAGCCCGTCGCGGGCGCCCTCGGCTCCGGCATCGACCCGCTCGAGCCACGCGCGCATCTCGTCGTCGACCTCGGTGGCGGCACGGCCGAGATCACCGGGTTCTGCTTCGGCGGCATCCTGACCCACCGCAGCTGCCGCGTCGCGGGCGACGAGCTCACCAACGCGCTGTATCAGTACCTGCGCGTCGAACACCAGTTGGTCGTCGGTGAGCTGACGGCGGAGGATCTCAAGAAGCGGCTGCACGAGGGTGACGCGGACGAGCCGCTTGTCGTGGAGGGCCGCGACGCCGCGAGCGGGCGTGCCCGGCTGGTGACGCTGGAGACCGAGGAGGTCGTCGACGCGCTACGGCCGACGACCATGGAGATCGTGCACACTCTGACGGCGTGCCTCGAGGACCTGCCGGCGCAGGCTGTCGGCGACGTCATGTCGGAGGGCCTGCTCGCCATGGGCGGCGGGTCGATGCTGCGCGGCTTCACACAGTTGTTGGAGGAGTCGTTCGGCTTCCCGGTGAAGACGGCGGAGCGTCCGCTGACGTGCGTTGCCGAGGGTGCCACCCGCGCGTTGGAGCTGCCGGACGTCCTGACCGTCTACGGCGACTGACCGGCTGGCTGGCGCGGGCCGGTGCGCACCCCCAGCCAGCGCACCGGCCTCCACGGCTGTCAGTTCGGCCGACTTCGCGCCGTCCCGGCACCGCGTTAGAGCCTCGCGGCGAGCCGGGTGCCCTGGTCGATGGCGCGCTTGGCGTCCAGCTCAGCGGCCACGTCCGCGCCGCCGATGACGTGTGTGCTCACGCCGCGCTCGGTGAGGGCGTCCGCCAGGTCGCGTTGCGACTCCTGCCCCGCGCACACCACGATCGTGTCGACGTCGAGCACCCTGTTCTGCTCATGTTTCTTGCCGTAGGAGATGTGCAGACCCGCGTCGTCGATCCGGTCGTAGCGCACGCCGCTGACCTGCTCGACCCGCTTCGCCTTCAGCGCCGCGCGGTGCACCCAGCCGGTCGTCTTGCCGAGCCCCTTGCCGATCTTGGACGTCTTGCGCTGCAACAGGTAGACCGTGCGCGGGGACGCCTCCGGTGCTGGCTTCGCCAGACCGCCGCGCGCGGCGGCAGGGTCGGTAACGCCCCACTCGGTACGCCAGGCGTCGACGTCCAGGGTGGGTGAGTCGGCGTGCGTCAGGAACTCGCTGACGTCGACGCCGATGCCGCCCGCACCGATCACCGCGACCCGCTCCCCAACCGGCTTGCCGTGCCGCACGGCGTCCACATAGGACAGGACGGATGGGTGGTCGATACCGGGGATCGACGGCACCCTCGGCGTCACGCCGGTCGCCACGATCACCTCGTCGTAGCCTCGGTCGGCGAGGTCGTCGGCGGTGACACGAGTGGACAACCGCAGCTTGACGCCGGTCCGCTCGATCCGTTTCGTGTAGTAGCGGATGGTCTCAGCGAACTCCTCCTTGCCGGGGATCTTGCTCGCGATATCGAACTGCCCGCCGATCTCGGCTTCCGCCTCGAACAGCTCGACGTCGTGACCGCGCTCGGCGAGCCCAGTCGCCGCCGACAACCCGGCAGGACCCGCCCCGACGACAGCGATGCGCTTCGCATGGCGAGTCGGCAGCAGGTTCAACTCGGTCTCGTTGACCGCACGTGGGTTGACCATGCAGGTGGCCTTCTTCAGCGAGAAGGTGTGGTCAAGACACGCCTGGTTGCATGCGATGCAGGTGTTGATCTCGTCGGAGCGGCCGGACTCCGCCTTGAGTACCCACTCCGAGTCGGCGAGGAACGGTCGCGCCATCGACACCATGTCGGCATCGCCGCGCGCCAAGACCTCCTCCGCGACCTGCGGCATGTTGATGCGGTTCGACGTGACGACAGGGACGTCGACGTGCGGCTTGAGCTTCGCGGTGACGTTGGTGAACGCCGCTCTCGGCACCGACGTCACGATGGTCGGCACCCGCGCCTCGTGCCAGCCGATGCCGGTGTTGATGATCGTGGCGCCCGCCGCCTCGACCTCCTTGGCCAGCGCGACGACCTCGTCCCAGGTCTGGCCACCGTCGACAAGGTCCAACATGGACAGTCGGTAGATGATGATGAAGTCGTCACCCACCGCGTCGCGGGTCTCGCGCACTATCTCCACGGCGAGTCTGCGGCGATTCTCCGGCGAGCCGCCCCACGCGTCCGTGCGCTTGTTGGTGCGCGGCGCGAGGAACTGGTTGATGAAATAGCCCTCGGAGCCCATGATCTCGACGCCGTCGTAGCCAGCCTCGCGGGCGAGCGCCGCGGCGTTGGCGAAGTCCGCGATCTGGCGGCGCACGCCGCGACCGGACAGTGCCCTCGGCCGGAACGGGTTGATCGGAGACTTGATCGACGACGCGGACACCGACAGCGGGTGGTACGAGTAGCGGCCCGCGTGCAGCAGTTGCAGCGCGATCTTGCCGCCCGCCTCGTGCACGGCATCCGTGACCGTCCGGTGATTGCGCGCCTCGGCGTGCGTGCTCAGCTTCGACGCGAACGGATAGAACCAGCCGGTGCGGTTCGGGGAGAAACCACCGGTGACCATCAGCCCGACGCCACCCCGTGCCCGCTCGGCGAAGTAGGCGCCGAGCTTGTCGAAGTCCGACGCGCGGTCCTCGAGGCCGGTGTGCATCGAGCCCATCAGCACGCGATTGCGCAACGTCGTGAAGCCGAGATCGAGCGGCTGCAACAAGGTGGGGTACTCGGTCATGGTGATCCTTCGGTGTCGGCCGTGCGGTGGGGGGTGTCATCGGCTCGGGGACCGTCGGTGGCGGCACGGTCGCGGTGGAGGGCGGTGAGCAGTTCGTCGCACCACTCGAGCTGGCCCTGCTCGGCCCTGATACCGCCGCGCAGGACGAGGTACTGGTGCAACCGCTGCCCCCGCAGACCGGCGGGGTCACCGAAGTCGCGCTTCTCGATGACGCGGTAGACGTCGAGCCGCTCGGCATGGTGCGCACGGTGCCTGGCGATCTCCTCGATCACGACATCGGGATCGCCGAGCGACGCGCCCCTGATCTTGACGGCGAGTTCGCTGCGCACCGTGACCGGCTCGGTCGGCTCGGCGAGCCAGCGAGAGAGTTCCGCCCTGCCGCCGTCCGTGGCGCGGTAGACCTTCTTATCCGGCCTGCCCTCCTGCGCGACGTCGGTGACGGTGACCCAGCCGCGCTCCACCATGCGCTTGAGCGTCCGGTAGATCTGCTGGTGGCTGGCCGCCCAGAAGAAGCCGATCGACCGGTCGAACCGCCGCGCCAGCTCATAGCCAGACCCGGCCCGCTCCTCAAGCGAGACCAGGATCGCGTGCTCCAGCGCCATGGCGGGAAGATTACTATGCAACTAGGCGCATAGCAACTAGTTGCATAGGTGCCACGATGTGGATCGTGAGGCAAAGTGGTCGCTATAACGACCAAAACGTCTCATGATCCACCCGGCGCGGCCGTCAGCGTCGTTCACCGCACGACGTCACCGCGCGCTCAGACCCCGCTAGACGCGCGATGCTTCGCGCCACCGGCCGGCGCCTTGCCGGACGACGCCGCGCCATCGGTGCTGGGGCCGGAGCCGCCGTCGCCCGCCGAGCCCGCACCGGACGCCGTGCGGCGACGCACGTTCGGCGCACCGTAGGCGGCCATCGCGTAGCACCAGCCGTAGAAGCCGATCAGCACCAGCCACGAGGTGTTGACGACGCCGTACGCGGCGGCCCACAGCCAGCTCGGGACGTCGTCCTTGATCTCGCGCTGCAGGAACTCGCGCTCAGTGATCAGCTCGACGGTCTCGCCGTCACCGGTCACGATCTGCCGCCCCTTTGCCGACTCGATGGCCGGGTCGTTCGGCGCGTGCAGCGGCAGCGCCATGTGCACCGTCGGTGCCTGGTGCAGCCGGATCAGCGTCTTCCAGTTGCCGTAGAACGGCAGTTTGTGCTCGGAGACGTACTCGCCGGGCGTGCCGGTCGGCACCATACGCACCCGAAGCACACCAGGCGCGTCGCCCATCGGATCGCGCGGCAGGTCCGGCTCCGCGTTGGCATGCCGACCCTGCCAGGCCAGCGCGTAGAACCACACCGCGTCGTCGGCCGCGGCGGCAGGCTCCATCGTGACGGCAACCCGCGCGAGGCACTTCTCCTCGCCGTCGCACTCCTCCGCCTGGCGACCGTCCTCGTACGTGACGTCGCTGAGCTGGACCGTGCCGGTGATCCCGTGGTTCGCCGTCGGTGGCGCGAACACCGCCATCAGTGCGATGAACACCAGCGCACCGGCCAGCCCCGCGCCGTGCTTGCGGAGCACGCCGCCCTCACTTGGCGAGGTCAGCGCGACCTGACGGCGCTGCCAGAACCCGAACAACGCGCGTCCCGGCGCGACCGCGAACCCGAGCCGCCCCCTGCGTAGCACGGACTCGAAACCGTCGAAGGACGTCTCGTGGCTGACGCCGTCACGGCTGCCGATCCGCTCCAGCATCCGGACGTGCCATCCGGCGAGCAGACCACCGCCGATCGCGGCGGCCGTCGCGACCGCCAGCATCAGCGGCAGCGCGGACGCGGGCAGCGGCTGCGGCAACGGCATGAAGACCTTGCTCCACTGCCACTCAGCCAGCATGCCGAGCGTGCCGACCAGCACACCGGACGTCACGCCGAACGCGATACCCCTCCGAGGCGAGACGACCAGCGCGACCAGCTCGATCAACACCGCCGACGGGAGGAACAGCAGGAACCGGGCGAGCAGGACGTCGTCCAGCAGCGCGGTGGTGCCCATCAGGAACAGGTGCGCGCCGATGTAGATGCCCCAGGCGAGCAGCGCGCCGCCGGGCCCGAAGTAGGCGCGGACGGCGGTGAAGATCCATCCGATCAGGAAGCCGGCGATGATGAACTGCGTCGCGGCCGGGAACTGGGGCACACCGAGGTCGAACTCCATCAGGAACGCGAACGGCACGATGCACACACTCAGCGCGATGGCGCTGCGGAGCTTGCCCGCGAACCCGAGTGCGCCGGGGTAACCGAGCTGGCGCGCCTCGGCGAACAGCAGCGGGATGCCGAGCACGCAGGTGACCGCGCCACCGATCATCATGATGTGGGTCGGGCCCCACTCGGTGACATCCTGACCGAACAGCCGGTGCCAGACGTCGTCGGCCGGGAAGCCGACCAGCGCGATCGCACCAGCCGCCGTGATGATCATGGCGCCCATCGGGGCGTGCCAGCCGGGTGCGATGCGGAAGCTGCGGCGCGGGAGCTGGCCCTTGGCCAGCGTCATGCTGATGATGCCCGCGCTGAAGAACCCGAGGATCGCCAGGAAGATCGGGTAGTGCGACGGGTTGGCGAGCGGTCCCTCGTCGCGGCCGTTCTGCATGTGGGTCGCGACGTCCCACCACACGCCGAAGCCCGCGGTGAGCAGCGCGGTGATGGTCAGGTACGACGGCAGCCCCGCCCAGCGCGGTAGGCCGTCCTTGCTGGCGACCCAGTCGGCGGCGCGGCCGATTACCGTCGGCTTGCCCGCGCGTTCGCGAATCAGGAACCACCCGACGGGCAGCATCACGCCGAGGCTGATCACGAGTGCGATCAGCACCTCGCCAATCGCGGCACCACCAGCCGGTGGCGCGGGTAGCGGCTGTTGCGCGACGAACATCGGTGTTCCTCTCCGGGTCCTGCGGGCGACACGGCCAGCGAGCCAGCGCAAGCGCTGTTACCTATCGTAGCTGTGACTGGAAGTTACAGGTAACTATGGTGCCACGAATAGCACGGAGTAAGCCAGATCACCATCGGGTCATTCGCCGTGCTCATCACAGTTGTTCGCACATCACCGGAAGACCAGAGCGTTGACCAGCAAATCTACTCATCGGTAGCTTTTATCTAGACGGACGTCTAACCGCCGTCACCGACCGCGAGAGGTGCCTCATGTCGACGTCGCCGCAGTCCATGCTGGCTGAGCCGTTCACCCTGCCCTGCGGGGTGACACTGCCGAACCGCATCGCCAAAGCCGCACTCAGCGAAGGCCTCGGCGACAAGCGCAACGCGCCGAGCCCCCGGCTGCGCAGACTGTACGAGCGCTGGTCGACGTCTGGCGCCGGACTGCTGGTCACCGGCAACGTGATGGTCGACTACGACGCGATCGGCGAACCCGGCAACGTCGTCGTCACCGACGACCGCGACAGCACGGCGCTGTCCCAGTGGGCCGCCGCTGCCACCGCCAACGGCGCACACGCCTGGGTACAGATCAACCACCCTGGACGTCAGGTGCCCCGAACGCTCAACTCGCGACCGGTGGCACCGTCGGCGATCGGCGTCGATCTGCCCGGCGGCACGTTCGGCACTCCGAGGGCGCTCGAACATGACGAGATCGTCGACATTATCGACCGGTTCGCCGCCACCGCGAAGACCGTGACCGCCACGGGCTTCACCGGCGTGCAGATCCACGCGGCACACGGCTACCTGATCAGCCAGTTCCTCTCGCCGCTGTCCAACCACCGCACCGACGACTGGGGCGGCACGCCGGAGAAGCGCCGGCGGTTTCTGCTCGAGGTAGTGCGCGCCGTCCGCACCGCGATCGGCGCCGACGTCCCGCTCGGCGTGAAGCTCAACTCGGCGGACTTCCAGCGCGGCGGCATGACAGAGGACGAGTCGCTGCACGTCGTGCTCGCCCTTGCCGACGAGGGCATCGACCTGCTGGAAGTATCCGGTGGCACCTACGAGTCCGCCGCGATGATGGGAGTGTCGTCGGAGCCGGTCAAGGAGAGCACGCGGAAACGCGAGGCGTACTTCCTGGACTACGCCGAGCGTGTCAGGGCCGCGACGTCGTTGCCGCTCATGCTGACCGGCGGGTTCCGCACCGCCGAAGGCATGGCCGATGCTCTGGCCTCCGGCGCGGTCGACGTTGTCGGCCTCGGCAGGCCGCTGGCGCTCGAACCGGACCTGCCCGCCCGGCTGCTGTCCGGCGCCACCGCGGCCAGCGACGTCCAGCCCCGCCGCATCGGCATCCGCGTGCTAGACAGCGCCGCCGAACTGTCGTGGCACACCGTCCAGCTCTGGCGGATGGGCGACGGTAAGGACCCCGCGCCGCGCAGACATCCGCTGCGCAACCTCGCGCAGTACTTCGCGACCACCGGCGTGCAGAGCTTTCGCAGGCCGAAGCGCGGCTTCAGCGGCTGACGACGGCTCGCGGCCCTGGTACCGGCGGGCGAGCGCTGGAAGACTGGCCGTATGTGCCGCAACATCAAGGTCCTGCACAACTTCGATCCACCAGCCACCGACGACGAGATCCACGCGTCCGCACTGCAGTACGTCCGCAAGATCAGCGGGTCATCGAAGCCGTCGGCCGCCAACGCCGAGGCGTTCAACACGGCCGTCGCCGCCATCGAGGAGGCCACCCGCACGCTGCTCGACTCGCTCGTGACCACCGCACCACCGAAGGACCGCGAAGTGGAGGCCGCGAAAGCCAAGGAACGCGCCGCCCGCCGGTTCGGGTGACGCGTGGCTCGGCCATCTCCGGATCTCGGGATCGTCATCGTCGACGCACGGCGTCGATAGGGTGGACGCCATGCCCAGACTCAGCAGAGCGGAGAGCCAGGCGCGCACCCGCGAGCAGCTCATCGCGACCGCGAAGGAACTGTTCCTGCGGGACGGCTACGGCCCGACCTCGCTGGACAAGGTCGCCGACGCCGCCGGGTACTCCAAGGGCGCGGTGTACTCCAACTTCCGCAACAAGGATGAGCTCTGCCTCGCCGTGCTCGACGACATCCATGCCGAGCAGGCCGCCCGCATCGCCGAGGTGATCACCGGTTCGACCACCGTCGAGGAACGCCTCACCCGGTTTCAGGAGTGGGCGGAACGCAACATCGGCGACCAGGCATGGACCGCGCTCGAGGTGGAGTTCGCCGTCAACGCGCGCCGCGACGAGCGGCTGCGCACCGAGCTGGCGCGCCGCGACAAGGGCATCCGCGACATCATCGCGGGTCTGGTCACCGCCAACTCGACGGAGTTCGGCCTCGACCTGCCGCTGTCGTCGGACGACGCGGCGACCGCGCTGCTCAGCCTTGGCATCGGGCTCGGCATCCAACGTGCCATCGATCCCACCATTCCGGTCGGTGTGCTCACCGACGTGATGCGACTGGTCGCTGGCCGCGCGGTCAGCGAGCGCTGAGGCGGCGTTCCAGCGCCGCGAGGTCGGCCTCGGTGTCGATGTCGGCGGGATCAGCGACGTCGCCGCACTCCACCTCGGTGACGACCTCGGGATGCGCTCGCAGGTAGGCCCGCGCGCCGACGTCGTCATGGGCCGCGTCGGCGGCATCGGCCCAGAGTTCCCTGCGCAACAACACCGGGTTGCGCTGCCTGCCTTCGTACGTGGCGATCGCGGCCCGCGCGCCGCTCTGATAGGCGGCGATGAGGCGGCGCACCACGTCCGGGGTGATCAGCGGCTGGTCGACGAGTGCGAGCACGACGGCGTCGACGTCATCAGGCAGCGACGCGAGCCCCGCCCGCAGCGATGAGCCCATTCCGGTGCGCCAGTCCGGGTTGTTCACCAGCGTGACGCCGGGCAGCTCGACGTCCACCGCGCCGGTCACGACGTGCACCGGGGCACAGCCGGCCTCGGTGAGCACCGCGACGCCACGCGCGGCCAGCGACGTCCCACCCAGCTCGACCAGCGCCTTCGGCCGCCCGAGCCGTGAGCCCTCGCCAGCTGCCAGCAGCACCCCCGCGACCGTCATCCGCACCTCCTGTCTCAGTCACCCGTCCGCGCGAGTTCCGGCACCGGGACTCGCCTACGAGAGCGCGACACCGCCACCCCCGCCAGGCACAGCACACCACCAGCCAGCGTCAGCAAGCCAGGCACCTCACCCAGCAGCGCCCACGACATCAGCACGACCAGCGCGGGAGCGACATACGTCGTCGAACACATCTTGCCGGCCGTCGTCCGCGCCAGCGCCGTCCCGGACACGCCGACGCTGGCGGGTTTCCGCCGTGGCCCTGCCGCTGTCTTCACTCGGCCGTGCAACCGATCACTCGCGCGATCTCGTCAGGGAGGCGACAATCCTGACGAGACGGGAGCGACGCCATGATCGAACATCCGACCCGAGTGATCCTCGCGGCGAGTCTCGCCGGTGCGCTTGCCATCACGGCATGCGGGACGCCACAAGCGCCCGCCGCCAACGGCAACGCTAGCACCAGCGGCGACCCCGCCGTCAGTGACGACCAGCGCTACACCGCGACGGGAACGGTGCTGGAGAACGAGTCGCACGGCCCGCAGCTCTGCGGCGTCGTCGCGACGTCCTACCCGCCACAGTGCGGTGGCCTGGACATCGTCGGCTGGGACTGGGACGAGGTCGAATCGCAGGCACAAGGCGACGTCCAGTGGGGCGAGTACACGGTCGTCGGCACATGGGACGGCGAACGGCTGCACCTCACCGAGCCCCCTTCGCCGCCGGAGCCACCCGCCGAACCGACTCCTGGTGAGCCCGCTGACGAGAGCACGACGCCGTGCGAGGAACCCGATGGCGGCTGGCAAGACGTCGATCCCGACAAGGCCGGCCCCGAAGACCAGCAGCGTGCGATCACCCGCGCGCGGACGGCCTCCGAGTTCGCCGGAGCCTGGCTCGATCCACTTGGCCCGCCGCGAAAGGCGGTGCTGAACGTGAGCTTCACCGGCGACCTCGCCGCCAAACGCGAGTGGATCCGTGAGGTGTGGGGCGGCCCGTTGTGCGTGAGCAAGGCCGAACGCAGCTACGAACGGTTGGAGGAAGTCCAGCGGGAGATCAAGGACGTCCCCGGCTTCATTTCGGGCGGCATCGACGAACCTGGCAACGTCGTGCGGCTTGAGGTCTACGTCGCCACCGACGAACTGCGGGACGAACTCGCTGACCAATATGGACCGGGAACGGTCGAGTTGACCGGTTTTCTGCAACCGGTGGACTGACCGGCCCCGTCGCCTCGCCCCGCCCTATCGGGTCGATGCGCTAGCATGCACCCCCTGCGCGCAACACGAATGGGGGACACACGATTCATGATGCCCACGCCAGGTTTCAGCGGCTGGGTACCGCCCAACGGAATGGCCACCCCACCGCCACCCGCACCACGGCCCCGTAAGCGGGTCCGGCTGCTGGTCCTGACGCTGGTGCCCACGCTGGCGGCCGGCGGCGCGGTCGCGGCGGCCGCGCTGCTGATCCCGCCGCCAAGCACGCCCGGACAAGCCAGTGCATCACCAGGGCTGATCGCATCGCGGTCCGAGCCCACGACAACCACTACCACGCCACCCAAGCCGCCCGCGTCTAGCGAGCGGCCCCGGCCACACGGACGCGTCGTCAAGACAAAGGACGGCAAGAGCGAACTGACCGTGCCGAAGCACTGGCGCAAACCAGGCAAGGACGCCGACCTCGGGGACCTCGCACTCAAGATCGGCGACCCGGACCAACCGCGGTTCGTCGTCGTGGTCACCGCCAACAAGCGAAACTTCGCCGGTTTCGGCGAGTTCGCTGCGCTGGTTCACGACTCGGCACGGTCCAACCTCAAGAAGATGCGGGTCAAGCACAAACGCCACCTGACCGTGAACGGCATGCCCGCGGTGCGCTGGCACTTCGTCGGCAGCTCCGGCGGCACGCGGTTCGTCTACTGGGCCACCGCCTTGCGAGGCGACAAGGCGTTCTACGAGGTCATCGGCGCCACGACACCGTCGCATGCCGCCAAGGCGGGGCCGGTGATCCAGCAGGTGATCAACAGCTTCCAGGAGACGGCGATCGACGTCTGACTCAGCCGACGACGATCTCGCCGGACGAGTTGACCTCGACTTGCCGCTTCGGCAGCGGATCCGAGGCAGGGCCCTGCGCGACCGAGCCGTCAGCGGCGTTGAACTTGCTGCCGTGACAGCCGCAGTTGATCGTGCCGCCCTCGACCTTCTCCACGATGCAGCCCTGGTGCGTGCACACCGCGCTGAAGCCCTGGAAGTCTCCCTCTGACGGCTGCGTGACGACGACCTCGGCGTCGGCGAACACCGCCCCGCCGCCAACTTGGACGTCGCTGGCATTGCCCAGCACGGTGCCCGTCTCCGGCGCGTCGCCCCCGCTACTGCCACCGTTACCGCCGTTTCCACCGCCGTCGCCGCTGCCGCAGGCGGCGACCCCCGCGACGCCAGCGACCGCGAGCGCGCCCGCCCCGGCGACGGCCGCCCTGCGCGGGATCGACGTTTCAGTGGTGTCCTTGCTGTGGTGGTTCTGCGGCATGACTCGTCCTTGTCGTCGGGGTGACTCGTTACACCCTATTCGTACGAGACCCTCGGTGCGGATTTCACGCTGACACGGAAATTTTCGGCGTGCGCCGCGAAACTTCTCAGCGTTCGGGCGACGGTTGCCGCAGGATACGGCTAGCCAGCCAGGAAATCTGTCGCGCGACCTCTGCCGCTGGCGCCAATGGCATGACGAGGTGGCTGACCACCAGCCGAACGATCGACTCGACGACGAGAGTGCGCTCGGCCTCGTCGAGTTCGATCTCGGGCCAGTGATCGTTGAGGTACGTCAGCAGGACGCGGGTCGCGGCGGCCAGGATCGGCCCTGAGCGGGTGGTGACGAACGGCAACAGCTCGGTCGCACCACCGCGCGTGGCGGTCAGTATGGCTTTGAGCAGCGGGTTGACCTCGGCTTCGCCGAGCGTGTACTCCACGGCCGCGGTGATGGCGTCGAGCAGGTCGTCAGGGTGCTGGTCCAGAATGGCGGCGATACCGTCGAGGAACCGCTCCGCCTCACGCATGGCGAGCGCCTCGCCGAGGCTGGTCTTGTTGCCGAACTCGTTGTAGACGGTCTGCCTACTGACACCGACCGCACGGGCGACGTCGGCCATCTTGAGCTGGTTCCACCCGCCAGCAACGAGGGATTCGGACGCCGCATCGAGGAGCTGCTCACGCAGCAGCGACCGCACCGATTCCCGGAACGTCGAACGCGCTGTCGCCACGACCCCAACTGTACGGGGCGGGCGCCTCACTCAGGCAGGCGACGGCGACCGGCGAAACCCAGATCACGCCGGTGGTACCAGTCGATGCCGTCCTCGCCTTCCAGCCAGCACAGCAGCACCTGCTCCCCGTCCAGCTCGGACGGGAAGTCGAGCAGCAGCGGCGCGAAGCCCTTGATCTCGGCGCCGGACTCCTGGATGAGCGTGATCAGCTCGTCAAGACGCGCCTGCTTGGCCTTGAGCTCGGGCAGCCCGCCAAGGTCCGAAGGGCTGCCGCCCGGCGACGTCGCCACCGCGAGCTCGGCCGCGTCCGCCCGCAGGGTGACGACCTCGTCGATCACCGGACGGAGCTGGCGCAGCTCCGCACGCGCTTCCTCCACCGTGAACAGCGACATGTCCTGAGCGTCCCACGTGCGCCCCCTGGAGGTCGTGTCCCCCGTTCCCGACGCCGTGTCCCCCGTTCCCGACGTAGTTGATCACGCCTACTCGCGTTCTTGCGCGAAAATGTCTGGTTAACCCGATTTCGCGAACAACAGCGCGAGTAGACGTGATCAACTTTCCGGGGGTGTCACTCCCGGAGCCAGGCCTTCGCCTCCCGCACGCCGTCCACCGTCAGCTGGTGTCCGCCAGGATGCCGATGGATCCGCACTTCGGCCGAGCGTGCCCGCAGGTCCGCGACCAACTGTTCCGTCGATGGCAGCGGCGCCATGGGGTCCTGCTCGCCGTTCGACAGCAGCACCCGCGTGCCGGTCAGGTCACCCTCCGGCGGGTCGGGCAGCGGGCGCATCGCGGCGAACGCCGCCACCTCGCGCAGCGCGTCCGGTCGCAGCAACACCGTGGCCACCGCGATGTTCGCGCCGTTGGAGAACCCGACAGCGACGAGCCGCCGCCCGCCGAAGCCGTACTTCTCCCGTGCGGCGACCAGGAAGTCCGCGAGTTGGTTGGCGCGCACGACGACGTCCTCGTGGTCGAACACGCCCTCGGCGAGCCGCCGGAACCAGCGCGCCATCCCGTTCTCCGACACCGGGCCAGCGGGCGCCAACACTCCGGCGGCGGGCTCCAGCTCGCGCGCGAGACCGAGCAGATCCTGCGGCGACCCGCCGGTGCCGTGCAGCAGCAACAGTACCGGCGCGTCGGGGTCGCCCTCCGTGTAGGAGTGCCGGAGACTCAGGGCCGCCGTCATGCCCGCAGCCTTTCCGCGACCTCGGGGTTGTTCTCGTCAGGCAGGTTCAGTTTGGGCAGCGCCGCCTGGATCTGTTCCCGGTTTGGCTCCAGCCACGGCGGGAGCTTGAGCGCCTGGCCGAGTTCGAGCAGCGGCTCATCGATGTTGAAGCCGATGTCCTCGGTCGCGATCTCCAGCAGCGTGCCGCCCGGCTCGCGGAAGTAGATCGAGTGGAAGTACTGCCGGTCCATGATCGCGGTGACCTGGACACCCTTACCTACGAGTTCCTCCCGCCACGCGCGTTGTGTCGCGTCGTCGGGCACCTTCCACGCGACGTGGTGCACGGTGCCGCCCGCGACGAGGCCGTCCGGCGCGTCGGGGGTTACCAGGACGTCGACCAGCGCACCTGGCCCACCGTCCGCGGCCTCGAACCGCAGCCGGTTGCCGTGCTGGCTGTGGAACGTCAGGCCGAGATTGTCGGCGAGCATCGACGCGGTCGCGGCCTCCTTGGCGACGGACAGCGTCACCGAGTGCAGACCGCGTATCGCGTGCTCGGCGGGAACGAACGGCGTGTCCCACGGATCGCGGGGGTCACCTTGTGGGTGAGCTACCAGCGCGAGTTCCAGGCCGTCCGGGTCTCGGAAGGACAGCGTGTCCTCGTTGTCCGTGCTGGTGACGCGGCTCGTCTCGATCCCGGCGTCGGCAAGGTGCTGTTGCCACCACCCGATCGAGTTGGGCGGGACGGAGAACGACGTCGTGGTGGCTTGGCCGTTACCCTGCCGCCCGCCCGGCACGTCGCGCCATGGAAAGAACGTCAGCAGCGAGCCGGGCTTGCCGGACTCGTCGCCGTAATAGAGGTGGTAGGTGCCGGGATCGTCGAAGTTCACCGTGGTCTTCACCAGCCGCAACCCGAGGGTGCGCAGGTAGAAGTCGGCGTTGCGCTGCGGATCGCCACCGATGGCGGTGACGTGGTGCAGCCCGGAGGTCCTGATCGCCATGTCGTGCTCCCTTCTCGTCGATCCCGGCACCAACGCCTCAGCTGACCTTGACCGCCGAAACCTCGAACTCGAGGGTGACCTTGTCGCCCACAAGCACGCCACCGGTCTCCAGCGGGGCGTTCCAGGTGACGCCGAAGTCTTTACGGTTGATGACCGTCGCGCCCTCGAAACCGACGCGGTCGTAGCCGAACGGGTCTTTGGCACTGCCCTGGTACTCGAACGGCACTGTCACCTGCTGGGTGGTGCCCTTGATCGTGAGGTCACCCGTCACGTCGTACGTGTTCTCACCAGTCTGGGTGATGCTGGTCGAGGTGAAGGTGATCTCCGGGTAGTCGTCGACCTGGAGGAAGTCGTTGTTGCGCAGGTGCGCGTCGCGGTCGGCGTTGCGGGTGTCGATGCTGTTGACCTTGATGCTGACGGTCGCGCTGGACTGGCTCGGGTCATCGCCGTTGATGACGGCGGTGCCGGTGAACTCGTTGAACGCTCCCCGCACCTTGGTGACCATCGCGTGCCTCGCAACGAAACCGATCCGGGTGTGAGTCGGGTCCAGCTCGTAGGTGCCGGTGACCTCGCTGGTGAGAGCCGGTGCGCTTGTCGTCATGGTAAACCTCCAATTGGTTGACGTGTCATCTTCACCCTACACAACATGGTTGACGTGTCAACTATTCCGCTACACTGATGGGGTGACACGATGGCTCTCCGACGACGAACAGCGCGCCTGGCGTGCCTTCGTCTCGCTCCAAGCGAAGCTCAACGCGCAGCTCAACCGCGAACTCCAGGCGGAATCGGACCTCTCACTCGCCGACTTCGAAGTCCTGGTGCATCTCACCGACCGCGACGACGGCCGGGTGCGCGCGTTCGAACTGGCCAAGGAAATGCTGTGGGAGAAGAGTCGGCTGTCGCACCACCTCGCGCGGATGAAGCGCCGCGGCTTGATCGACCGCGTTGAGTGCGACGAGGACGCACGCGGCTCCTACATCGAGCTGACCCCAGAGGGCAGGCGCGCCATCGAACACGCGGCGCCGGGACATGTCGAAACCGTGCGCAGGCTGATCTTCGACCAGCTCACCCCGGAGCAGGTCCAAGCCCTCCGCACCATCTCGGAGACGATCCTCGCCCAGTTGCACTGACCACGCCGGACAAAAGCCACCGGAACGTGGGACGCGCACCGCGCGCGGGATCCGGTTGGGTGTTGCCTCCGTCACAGATCGCATGCGCAGCGACGACGGAAGTTCGACGCCTCCGCTTCCCGACGCGGGTACGTCGGTGGACGACTTCGTCAGCACTCTCACGCCGCGGCTCCGCACCGTGCTGCGGCGCTGCAAACTCGGCGACGCCGACGTCGACGACGTCGTCCAGGAGGTCTGGCTCCGGTTTCTCGAACATCGCGACGCGATACGGCATCCAGAGCGCGCGGCGGGTTGGCTGCGGACCATCGCCGTCCGCGAAGCCATGCGCGTGCTGCGCCACTACCGGGCCGAAAGCCCAACGGAAGACGTCACCACCGGGGTGACGCCGGACGCCGACAACCCGTGCGAGGACGTCGCCCGGCGGGACCGTGACCGAACGCTGTGGCGCGTCGTCGCTACCTTGCCCGCGCGGGATCGGCTCCTCGCCCACCTCATCGCACGGGCACCGGCGATGAGCTACGCCGATATCGCGGCGAGGCTAGGCGTTACCCCTGCCAGCGTCGGGCAGCTGCGGACCAGGTGCTTGCGGCGACTACGCCGAGCGTTGGCACGGGCGGGCATCACGGCGCCATAACACCCCGGCCACCGCGCCAGGAACCTCGTAGACGAACCGGACGTACCGCCGTCCGGCGCGATAGGGTGAACCGCGTGTCTGACCTCGTCACCGGAGAAGCCGTCGAACTCGACCTGCGACACGCCAGGGTGGCCAGCAGAGGGCTGGCGTTCGCGATCGACGCGCTCCTTCAGTTCCTCGTGCTCGTGGTGCTGTACGCGATCGTGTTCACCGGTGCCGACGTCGATCTTTCCTTACTGCTGACGATCGTCTTCGTGATCGCCGTCTTCGTCCTGGTTGGCTACCCCGTCACGTGCGAGACGCTGACCAGGGGCCGCACGCTCGGCAAACTCGCCCTAGGTCTGCGGGTGGTGCGCGACGACGGCGGCCCCGTCAGGTTCCGGCACGCGCTGGTGCGCGGCCTCGCCGGATTCTTCGTCGACTTCTGGGCGCTCGGGCTCGGTGGTTTCGTCGCCGTGATCGTGTCGCTGTTCTCGAAGACCGGCAAGCGCGTCGGCGACTACCTCGCGGGCACTGTCGTCATCAACGTGCGGTCCCCAGAGCCGCACGTCGGCGAGATCGGGATGCCGCCTCCGCTCGCGGAGTGGGCATCGCAGCTGGACCTGTCGCGCGTCCCGGACGGCCTCGCGCTCGCCATCCGTCAGTACCTCGGCCGGTTCCACACGCTCGCGCCCGAGTCCCGCGCCATCCTCGGATCGCGGCTAGTCACCGAGGTCGCCAACACCACGGGCACGCCGTGCCCACCGGGGGTGCCGCCCTGGGCATACTTGTCCGCGGTCGTCGCGGAGCGCCGTAACCGCGAGGCCGCCAAGGTGGGTATGCCGACGCCGTCGCACGCCAGACCACCGCGGCAGCCCGACGTCCCACCACAGCCCGACGTCCAGCAGCCCACCACACCCGGCTCACCTGGCGACACACGATTCACGCCGCCACGCTGAATAGACTCCACACTGGACAACACAGACCAACGACATCAGGATCCGCCATGAGTGATACCGGTTGGCACCATCCCGACCAACCCAATGACCCCAACCAGCAGCATCAGCCGAACATGCCACCGCCACCGAGCTGGCAGGCGCCGCAGCAGCCCGGCGTCGTCCCACTGCGGCCGCTGAGCGTGACCGAGATCATCGACGGCGCGGTGAAGACGATGCGCTCCTACCCGGCGGTCATGCTCGGGGTCGCGGCCATCGTCGTCACCATCAGCACGATCATCAGCTACCCGACGCAGGCGAGCATCACGAACACGGCGAACGACCTCTCGCCCGACGCGACCGGCGAAGAAGTCATGGACGCTATCGGGCCGTCGCTCAGCGGCGCCGGCATCGCGATAATCATCAGTTTGGTCGCGGGGGCGTTCCTGACCGGGTTCCTGACCACGGTCGTCGGCAAGGCGGTGCTCGGCAGGCCCGCTCCGTTCGGTGACGTGTGGGCCGAGGTCAAGCCACAGCTCGGCAGGCTGATCGGGTTGTCGCTCCTGCCCCTCGTGCCCATGCTCGGGCTCGCACTCATCGTCGCCGTCGTCGGGTTCATACTGCCGCCGCTGTTGATCATCTTTGTCCCGGCGGCGTTCGTCGTCGCCATTTGGCTGTACGTGCTGTACTTCGCGCTCGCGGCGCCCGCGCTGGTGCTGGAACGGTGCGGCGTGATCGAGTCGATCAAGCGGTCCCACGCACTGGTGCAGCGGTCGTGGTGGCGAGTCTTCGGCATCCTGCTGCTTGCCATGATCCTGGTCACCGTGATCGCGTCGGTCATCCAGATTCCGTTCGGTCTGGCGGGCGGCGGCGCAAGCGCCTTCACCGGCAGTCCTGGTGAGATCACGTTCTTCGGCATCGTCATCGGCACGATCGGCGCCATCATCGCCGGGACGATCACCGAGCCGTTCGCGGCCGCCGTCACCGCGCTGCTCTACACCGACCAGCGCATGCGCCGGGAAGGACTCGACATCGAACTCGCGCGTAACGCGGGCACCCAGCCGCCGCGGTGACGGTGGCGCTGGGGGCCGTGGACGTCCCGGTCGAACCCGGCCGGGACGAGGCGCGGGAGGCGGCACGCGACGAGCTGTCCAACCCGCTCTACCGGGAGGCAGAGCCATCGTGGTTCGAGCGGCTGATCACATGGCTCGGCGACCGGCTGGACGAACTGTTCGGGGCCGTCGCCGAGGCCGGGCCCGGCGGTGTCGTGGGACTCCTGATCGTGCTGGGTGTGCTGCTCATCGTGGTGGTCGTGATCCGGCTGCGCACCGGCAAGCTGGCTCGGTCGCCTCGCGCCGCCGAGGCTCCGCTCGGCGACGTGACGGTGCCCGCCAGCGCGCACCGGGAGGACGCGGCGGCGGCGCTAGCGGCGGCTGACCTGCGCGGCGCAGTCGTGGCACGGTTCCGCGCGCTGGCACGGGAACTCGAGCAACGCGGCGTGCTGGACGTCCAAACGGGACGCACCGCGGACGAGCTCGCGGCGCAAGCCGCCGACGCCCTCCCCGCCTGCGCCGACGCCTTGCGCGCGGCGGCACGCATCTTCGACGACGTCTACTACGGCGGCAAGCCAGCCACGACAGACGGCTACGGCGTGGTGGCGGAGACTGACGACGCGGTGCGCACCGGACGGCCCGCGCTGGCAGGGACGGCCTCATGACGGCCGCGACGCCGGTCAGCCCGGACACCCGACGGCTGTGGCGGGCCGCGCGTGGCCCGCTGGCGGTCCTGCTGCTGATCATCGCGGTGGCGATCGTGGTCACCCTGATGCGCGGCCACAGCGAGGGCGGCGCACTGGATCCGCGTTCCGCCGCGCCGAACGGTTCCCGCGCGCTGGCGCAGGTGCTCGGCGACTACGGCGTCGACGTCAGGCCGATGCACACGCTCGATACCACCAGCAGGGCAGCAGGCGACGCGACCGTGCTCGTCACCCACCCGAACACGCTGGACCCCGCCGATCTGCGACGTCTCAGCATGATCGCCGAGAGCCTCGTCCTCGTCGCGCCAAACCAGGCGCAGGCGCGCGCGGTGGATCCGGACATCGACGTCACCGGTCGCACCGGCGAGGCGACGCACGCGCCGGAGTGCGCACTGGCCGACGCGGCGGGCGACGCGACCATGGGTGGCGTCGGCTACCGAACACCGAATGGCGAGTTGTGCTACCCGACGGGCGCGGGCGCGTCGTTGGTGCGGTTTGACGACGACGGCACGCCGGTGACACTGCTCGGCACGGCGGCGCCGCTGACCAACGATGCGTTGGACGAGGCAGGAAATGCCGCCCTCACGATGCGGCTGCTCGGTGAGCGGGAGCGACTGGTCTGGTATGTGCCGTCGCCGAATGACCCCGCGCTGCGGGACGGCACGGCGTCGCTGCTTTCCCTGCTACCACGGGGCTGGCAGTACGGCATCGCCATGCTGGGCATCGCAGCCGTACTACTCGCGATGTGGCGGGCACGTCGACTTGGGCCAGTGGTCACCGAGCCGCTGCCGGTCGTGGTGCACGCGGCGGAGACCACTGAGGGCCGCGCGCGGCTGTATCGGCGGGTGGGCGCGGCCGACCACGCGGCGGAGGCGCTGCGAGACGCGACCCGGCACCGGATCGCCGCGAGCGCGGGGCTCACGGCGGACGCGGGGCGCGACGCGCTCGTGACGGTGGCGAGCAGGGGCGGCAGGTCCGCCGACGAGGTGCACTGGCTGTTGTACGGTCCGGCACCATCCGACGACGCGGCCCTCGTGCGGCTCGCGGCAGAACTTGACCGGCTGGAGAACGAGGTACGACAGGCATGACCGAACCATCCAGAGTGGACACCACCCGCGACGCGCTGGTCGCGCTGCGCAACGAGGTCGGCAAGGCGATCGTCGGCAACGACGCGGCGGTGACCGGGCTGATCGTTGCGCTGCTGTGCCGGGGGCACGTGCTGCTCGAAGGCGTCCCGGGCGTGGCGAAAACGCTGCTGGTCCGCGCGCTGGCGAAGGCACTCGACCTCGACTCCGGCCGCATCCAGTTCACACCGGACCTGATGCCGGGCGATGTCACCGGATCACTGGTCTACGACGCCCGCAGCGCGGAGTTCTCCTTCAAGCAGGGGCCGGTGTTCACCAACCTGCTGCTGGCCGACGAGATCAACCGCACCCCGCCGAAGACGCAGTCCTCACTACTTGAGGCTATGGAGGAACGGCAGGTGTCGGTTGACGGCAAGCCAAGGATGCTGCCGGACCCCTTCGTGGTCATCGCGACGCAGAACCCAGTCGAGTACGAGGGCACCTACCCGTTGCCTGAGGCGCAGCTGGACCGGTTCCTCGTCAAGCTGACCATGCCACTGCCCTCGCGAGACGACGAGATCGGCGTGCTGTCCCGCCATGCGGCCGGGTTCGACCCGCGTGACCTGGACGCGGCGGGAGTGCGGCCGGTCGCCAGCGCCGAACAGCTCGCCGCGGCCAGGGCAGCCGTCGCGGGCGTCACGCTGGACCAGCACGTCATCAGCTACATCGTGGACATCTGCCGTGCGACCCGCTCGGCGGGCGCGGTGCGGCTCGGGGTGTCGCCCCGCGGCGCGACGGCGCTGATGGCGGCGTCGCGGGCGTGGGCGTGGCTGTCCGGAAAGGACTACGTGACACCGGACGACGTCAAGACCGTCTCGCGTCCCACACTGCGACACCGCATCGAGCTACGGCCGGAGGCGTCGCTGGAAGGCGCGACCGCCGACGGTGTGCTCGACCGGGTGCTGGCCGCGGTGCCCGTCCCCCGCTGACGATGGCGCTCACCGGAAGGACCCCGCTGCTGGCGGCGATCGGCGCGGTCGTCGTCGGTGTCGCCGCGCCGTCGACGTCAGGCATCGGGGTGGTCGTGGCCGTGCTGCTGCTCGCCGTGGCGGTTGACGTGGTGCTCGCGGGTAGTCCGCGCGCGTTGCGATTCTCGCGCGCCGGGGCGACGTCGGTGCGACTTGGCGAGCAGGCGAACGTCGTGCTGCGGATCGAGAACCCCGGACGTCGAGTGCGAGGTGTGCTCAGGGACGCATGGCAGCCGAGCGCGGGCGCGGTGGCCGACCGGCATCGCATCGACGTCAAGGCTGGCCAGCGAGGTCAGGTGACGACGACGTTGCACCCGACGCGGCGGGGCGACCGGCAGGCGTCGCGGGTGACGGTGCGGTCGGTCGGGCCGCTGGGGCTCGCGGCGCGGCAGTGCTCGCACGAGGTGCCGTGGGCGGTGCGGGCGTTGCCGCCGTTCGAGAGCCGGAAACATCTGCCGTCGCGGTTGGCGCGGTTGCAGCAACTGGATGGCAGGCAGTCCGTGCTGATCCGCGGGCAGGGCACGGAGTTCGACTCGCTGCGGGAGTACGTCGTCGGCGACGACGTCCGGTCGATCGACTGGCGGGCGTCGGCACGCGCGGCGGACGTCATGGTGCGCACATGGCGGCCGGAGCGGGACCGCCGCATCCTGATCGTGCTGGACACGTCCCGGACCTCGGCGGGGCGCGTCGGGGACGTCCCTCGGCTGGACGCGGCGATGGACGCGGCCCTGCTGCTGGCCACGATCGCGTCGCACGCCGGGGACCGGGTGGACCTGGTGGCGTATGACCGGCGGGTGAAGGCGGCGGTGTCCGGGACGTCGTCGGCGGACCTACTGCCGCCGCTGGTCAACGCGATGGCGCCGGTGGAACCAGAGTTGGTCGAGCTGGACGCGCGCGGGATGGTCGCGGAAGTACTGCGCCGAATACGGCAGCGGAGCTTGGTGGTGCTGCTGACCGGGCTGGACGCCGCGCCGATCGAGCACGGACTGCTGCCGGTGCTGTCGTCGTTGACCGCACGGCACGAGCTGTTGGTCGCGGGGATCGCGGACCCGCGCGTGGCCTCGATGGCGGCGGGTCGCGGCGACGCGCAGGCGGTGTACGAGGCGGCCGCCGCGGAGCGCACCACGGCCGAGCGGCGACACGCGACGGCGCTGCTGGCCAGGCACGGCGTGAGCGTCGTCGACGCGACGCCGGAGCACCTGCCGCCCGCGCTGGCGGATCGGTACCTGGCGCTGAAGTCCGAGGGGAGGCTGTAGGGGCACGACACTGGCTGTTGGCGCTGCCGCTGCGCCGTCGTCCGTCAGGAGAGATCGAACGCGGCCTGAATAGCTGCGGCGAGTTCGCCCTCTTGGTGGGCAAGCAGGTACCCGACATGGCGCCCCAGCGCCGACGTCGGCACGGTAACGATGTTGTCGCAGCTGACCACGCTGCTGTGGTCGAGGCCATTGTCGCCGTCAACTGGCACCTCGGTCGACAAACCTCTGATCGTGCTGGTTATGGGCGCGACCGTCACGCGCGTTAAGTACGGTCGCACTGCCTCGCGGGTGAGGACGAGGACGGGGCGCGCCTTGTCCAGTTGCGCGATGTGGATCGGCCGCATCAGTCGAGGTCGTCCATCGGCACGCTGGCCGCATACTCAGCGAGCTCGTCGAGATCCCGGTCCGCGCCCGCAGCGGCAAGGATTTCCGCATCCCGCTCGGCACGACGCCGACGCCGGTCACAACCGACGGCTTGAGCCACCAGGGCAGCGCGACTTGGCGCACGACCCTCCTCGACAGCCTGGTCGATGTACTGGACCAACTCGTCAGGCAGCCTGATGGCGATCTGCTTACTCATACCACGATGGTATCAGTTCTGGGATGTGAACATCATCCCCACTTGGGATGCATCGGGCATAGCGCCATCTCTTCGGTCAGCGCGGTTCCCGCGCGGTGGTGACGACTCGCGTCGAATTGATCTACTTACCCTGGACTATGACCAGCTAGATCCGACAAAACGGACACTTCTTGGTCACAGCGCAGGGTAAGTTGATCGACACCTCGGCCCGAACGGGGCAGTCGACTCCGGTCCGGCTCGAGCGGCGGCAAAGACTCAGCCGGTCGCGGGCGCGCTCGCGCCCACCTGGCTCGCGTCGATGTCGCCGGTCTCGCCCGCCCGCGCGGCGCGACGGCCGAGCACGAAGACGTACGCCAGGAACACCACCTCGGCGAACACGCCGATACCGACACGCGCCGCCGTCGGCAGCCCGGACGGCGTCACGAACGCCTCGATCACGCCGGAGATCAGCAGCACCACGATAAGTCCGAGCGCGACCCCGATCACGGTGCGGCCCTCCTGCGCGAGCGCGGCGGACCTCGTGCGCGTGCCGGGGTCGATCACCGTCCAGCCGAGCTTGAGCCCAAGCCCCGCCGCCACGAACACGGCGGTCAGTTCAAGCAGGCCGTGCGGCGTGATCAGCCCGAAGAAGATGTCCAGCCTGCCGACCGAGGCCATCATGCCGCCCGCCACGGCGACGTTGGCGGCGTTGGCAAGCAGAATCACGATCACCGGGATGCCTAACAACACGCCAAGCGTGAGCGCGCCCGCGCTGACCCAGACGTTGTTCGTCCAGACGTCGAAAGCGAACGACGCCGCGGGCCCTGAGGAGTAGTAGCTCTCGAACTGGCCGCCCGGTGCGGTGAGTTGCTCAATCTCCTCGGGCGTGGCGAGTTGGCCGCGAACGCTCACATCGGTGGCGACCCACGCGGCGAGGGCACCGCTGACCAGCAGGAACGCCACGGCGACCGGAATCCACCACATCCGCGCGCGATAGAGCGCGGCGGGAAACCGCCGGGAGAAGAACAGTCCGAACTCGCGCCAGCTCGGGTTGTGCGACCCAGCGACAGCCGCGCGGCCCTGCGCGACCAGCGACGACAGCTTGCTCAGCAGCGCGGGGTCCGGCGCGGTGGAGCGCACGATGGAGAGGTGCGTCGCGGTGCGCTGGTACAGCGCCACCAGCTCGTCGGCCTCCGGACCGCGCAGCTTTCGCGCGTGCCGCACCAAGTACCGCAAGCGGTCCCATTCCGCACGATGCTGCGCGACGAACACGTCGATGTCCACACGGAGACCCTATCGGCCCCGACTCACGTCGTGTCCGGCATCACGACATCACCGAAGGCAGACGGTGTACACCGCGAGCTGCTCGTCCGCGCTCCGCGTGGTGTTGCCCGCCGCGTCACTCGCCACCACCCACCAGACGACGTCCCCGCCTCCGTCGGGCGGACCGATCTCAGCGGCGTACTCGTCCCCTGACTCGAGCACCATGGCGACCTCGTGCACGCCGCCGTCGGCATGCTGCCAGAACAGCGTGACATCGACGGCCACGGGCTCACTGGACGTCGTCTCGGCGGGGTCGGCGGTGGAGTCGCCGGCCCCCTCGGCGCCGTCGTCGACGACGCGGGCACGGGCCACCGTGGTCTCACAAGTGCTGTCGCGCGGTCCGATCCCCTGTCGGTCGGTCCGCAGGTCGAACACCCTCGGCGACGTGGTGTCACTTCCTTTGGCGGGAGTGGCAGCGGTGCCCGCACCGGGTTCAGACGTCGGCGGTGACGCGGGTGGCGTCGTGGTGGTCGTGGTGGTCGTCACGGTCACCGGCGCAGGTTCCTCCGGTGTGGTGGTCGTCTCCGGCGTCACCTCGGTGCGCGGCGTCGACGTCGTTTGCGGCCCCGCGAGAGCGCCTGTGGCGTCACCCGGTATCCGGGACGGCGACTGCAACGCGACAACCGCGCCCCCGATGAGCAACAGCGCGGCAAACCCCGCCGCCAGTCCGAGCGCCCTGGTGCCACCAGGGGCGCGGGACCCCATCGGACGACGTGCCGAGGCGAGCGCGATGTCATCCAGCGTCCGCTCCCGCACATCGTCGGGCGCGGGGATCATCGGCAGCGAGCCGAGCAGCGCGAGCGGGCTGACCATGCGTTCGCGCCGCCTGCCACACGTCGTGCAGGCGTCGATGTGCCGCGCGACCCGTTTGCGGATCAACGGTGACAGCGAGCCGTCCCAGTCACCAAGAAGCGCGTCCAGTTCGGGACAATCGCGCCTGCCCGTGCGCCCCACGAGCAGCGCGGCGAGCGAACGTTCGACGTGCCCGCGCACCCGGCCGAGCAACACAGTGGCGTGATGCGGGGTGACGCCGAGCGCGATGGCGAGGTCCTTGCCTTCCAGTCCATGCCGCAGGTGCAGGTCGAGCACCGCCCTGTCCTTGGCAGCCAGCCCGAGCGAGGCGTCGGCGACGAGTTGCCGCAGCTCGGCGTCGGCGTACTCGTCCCGGTCAACCACCGGCGGGGTCATCGCCGCCACGTCCTCGTTGGGCCGCTCCCGCGAGCGCTTCCGGATCGCGGCGAGGCACTGCGTCCGGCAGATGGAGTACAGCCACGGCCGCAGCCTGCTCGGGTCGCGGAGCTGACCGATCTTGGTCGCCGCGGTGACGAACGCGTCGTGCAGTGCGTCCGCCGCGTCGTGACGGTCGCGCAGGATGGAGTGACAGTAGTCGTGCAGCCGGTCGGCGTAGGTGTCGTAGATCTCGGTCCACGCGCGCTGGTCGCCGTCAACCGCCCGTCGTGCCAGTTCGGCGTCCTCCATGTTATGAGGGTAGGGCGAAGTGCCCTTGTTGTCCGCAACTTCCATGTCACGAGTGACGCTCCTGCCGCATCATGCGGGCCAACGACGTCGCGAGCCAGCCTCCACCGAGCAGGACAGCCGCGAGACCAGCACCGATGGCGACGCGCACGGCACCGGCGTTGGCCGGTTGACTGGCAGCGGGGACATCATCGGCCGGTGTGCTGGACGTCGTCGCCGCCGGAGTGGCGAACGGCTGGGATTCCGGCGCGGACGTCGGCTGCGGGGCAGCCGTGGGCTGGACCAGCGTCGGCTCTTCCGGCTGGGGAGCCGGGGACTTCGTCGGCGCTGGCTCCGTGGGCTCCGTGGGCTCTTCAGTCTCCGGGTCGGGCTCTGGGTCCGCCGGTGGTTCGCTCGGCGCCTCCGGCTCACCCTCGGGCGCGGCTGGCTCCCAGCCTGGTGGCGGAGTGTAGAACGGCTGGTGGGTGTGCGGCGTCGGGCTCACGGTGTCATCCCCGCCAGGCGCGGCGTGGGCTATCCCGCTGAACGCGAGCGCGAGGGTGACGGCGGCGATCGCGAACATCGCCAGACGGAACACGAGTCGGGTCGAGGTCGTCATGATGGGCTCCTTTCGGTGGGCTGTCACCTGCTAGGAGCACCGAGGGCGGCAAGTGGTCACAGAAACTCGCGGCGGGAATGTGGAACATGACGTCGTGAACGGGGGACACGGCGTCAGCTACGGGGACACGGCGTCGCGGAGGCCACAGCGCAGCGGGACTCCCCGCGCGAGCCGGACAGCGGCGTGATTGGGTGTCAGGTATGGAGCTCGTGCACACCGGCAAGGTCCGCGACGTTTACACCGACCGGGGCGACCTGGTGCTGGTCGCGTCCGATCGGGTCTCGGTCTACGACGTCTCGTTGCCGACACCGATCCCGGACAAGGGCGCGCTGCTGACGCAGCTGTCGGCGTGGTGGTTCGACCGGCTCGCCGATGTCGTGCCGAACCACGTGCTGTCCACGACCGATGTGCCCGACGAGTTCCGTGGCAGGGCCGTCCGGTGCAAGCGGCTGGACATGATCGGCGTGGAGTGCATCGTGCGCGGCTACCTCAGCGGCTCCGGGCTGAAGGACTACCAGCGCACCGGCGCGGTATCCGGTGTAGAACTGCCGGACGGCCTCGTCGAGGCGGACAAGCTACCCGAGCCGATCTTCACGCCGACGACGAAGGCGTCCGAGGGCCACGACGAACCCATCACGTTCGACGACGTCGTCGCGATGATCGGCAAGGACGACGCCGAGCGGCTGCGCGACACATCGATCGAGGTCTACCGCAGGGGCGCGGAACACGCCGCGTCACGCGGCATCATCATCGCCGACACCAAGTTCGAGTTCGGCTACGACACCGACGGCACCATGACCCTGGCCGACGAGATCCTCACCTCGGACTCCTCCCGTTTCTGGCCCGCCGACCAGTGGCAACCAGGGCGCCCGCAACACTCGTTCGACAAGCAGTTCGTGCGGGACTGGTCGGTCAGCACCGGCTGGGACAAGACACCACCCGGACCAGAGATCCCGGACGACATCGTGCGGGCGACACGACAGCGCTACATCGACGTCTACGAACGCATCACCGGTCGGTCCTGGGAGCGTTGAGGTACGGCCAGCAGGCCTACCGGTAGTGCGACCTCAGCGGGATTCGGGCATCGCTGGGCGGGCGAGCCCGAGGATGGGGTAGCCAGGAACACCTATAGCGATCGCCTGCCCGCCGGAATGCGGTGAGCCCGCGAACCAGATCGTGCCGGTGTCCTCGATGTAGCCCACCACGTCCGGTGACGCGTAGTGCAGGGTGAACGGGTGCTCCACGCCGTCGAACTGAACCGCGACGGAGACATCACTGAACGCGAACCTCCCAGGACGGTAGGGAGACGCGAGCCGGGTGGGATAACGCTGCCAGGGGCCAGCGGCGAGCAGCTTCGGCAAGCTGACCCAACCCCGAGCCTTCTGCCACCGCGATAGCGCCCATATCAGCAGCACCAGCACACCGGCCGCCGCCGCGATCGCTACCGACATGATCGGCCCATCCGCAGCGGTCTGGTCGGGCGCGCCACGGACGACTCCGACGGCAACCGCGAGGGCGAGCAGTGCGGGCCAACAGAACCATCGGCGAGTTTTGCGGCGCACCACCTTGGCCCAGCGAATCGTAACCTCGTCGTCGGATGCCGGAGCGGCCGGGTCGACGTTCGTTTGACGCGGCCGTACCTCGCGATAACCGTCGGCGTTCTTCGCCTTTCGCAGCGGAATCGGGGAATGGATTCCTGGCAAGCGTAACGCCGCCCTGCCCCGCGAGTCGGGCCCGACCAGCCACGCGCGTGGGTGACGCGCGAGAACCTGCACGAATGGGTCGAGCAGGCCGCCTTCAGGTAGTACAGATCGGCCCCGTCACGGACCTCAACGCGACAGTCAGTCGCCCGCAAGGGCCGCGCGATTACCGGGCGCCACACCTGCGCCGCGATGGCCTTGTCAACGGCGCGAAGTAACGTCAACTGGCGGAAGAACAGCAGCGCCAAGGCGAGCCCGATGAACAGCGTAATCGCCGCCAGTGTCTCCCGGCCGAAGAATGCCACGATGCCAGCGAGCGCACACATCCCCGCGCATCCGCCGACACCCCGCCATAAACCTCGATAGACGAATCTGATCACCACTCGCGCATGCGGGTCCTCCGCGCCAGGCCGGTCGGTACGGGGTCCCGGAGCCTCCGGGATCGCCGCAACTACCGCGTCGTCCTCCACTACACCCCTCCAGAGTCAGTAGACGAGGGTAATCGACGCCCTCCGCTCAATTGCGACGCATCGCATCGGTCACAGGGATGATAAGTACAGTCCGCCGTGCTGGAATGCTGGACGAGGGATCAAGCTGAATTCCATACAACTCGCCATGGATACGCGGTGGCGCGCCTACTCGCTACGACGCACACCGCCGGATGAATGTGGCTGGAATCTGTAGTGCGAGCCAGGTTGCCTCGTTACCGACGTGGAACTCGACGCCGTCGGCCGCCGCCTCGGATGCGGCAACGCTGAGAAGGACGGGTGACGTGCTCTTGCGCTTGCCAACCGCCACAGCGGTCTCCTTGTCGATGGACAAGTGCACGTACTGACGACGTATGGGCTGGAGCCCCTCGACGCGGATCGCCTCCCACGTCTCGGGGGCGGTGCCGTGATAAAGAAACTCCGGAGGCTCGGCCACCTGCCGCTCGATCCGCCCAGGTAGCGAATGGCCATACCGGGCGCGAATGCGGTCACCGGCAAGTTCGAAACGCTGTTTGGCAGACGACTCAATCATGACGGCCAGCGCCTCGCGGTCCACCGTCTCCCACGCCCCGCCCTTGGCACGCAGCGCATCCACCAACTGGTCAACCGACGCCCATCCCTCGCCATCGAGCTCCAGCTCATAAAGCCACGGCGCATGACGCAGCGCATGCGACACGACCTTGCTCAGCTTCACAGCACGCACGCAGATCCTCCCTCACTTGTAGCAGGCCGAGTTCGCAGACGCCCGATTCACGCTTCGCCCCCAAGCTCCGCCCACTGCCAGCGAAGCAGAACATCAAGTAGCCGATCCAGATCCACGAGCAACGCCCAGTTGTGGTGCTCGTGGTGAACCAGGCCAGTGACGACCTCCACGCGTTCAGACTCGGCCTCACCAGTGGTCCATACCGTCAACTGGCCGAGGCGCTCCGCTCCATTAAAGGCGACCGACAAGCAAAGTCGGCTCCACAGCGTGAGAATCGTCAAGCTTCGCGGCGATCCCTTCTCGCGCAAAAGCCGAAACGTGGTCCGCCACCGAAACCCGCAGAGCGGCAAGCAGCAATTGTTGATCCATCGTCGTCGCCCGATACCGCGGTGTCCCGTATCACGATTCCACCGCGAGGTCGTTCCAGAGGTTTGCCTGCGGTAGTGGCTATGGACTGCCACAGCCGCGCATTCGCCGCATCGCAATCACCCGAGAATCCAACGCTTCTGCGCTATGCGCAGACATCCCTGTCGGTATCGAACTTTTTCCAGACCGGAGAAAACCACCCATTACGTATCTCAATTACCCATCCACGAGAAACAAGCGATCTACACGCGCTAACTATTTCTTCAGGACTGGAAGATACTTCATAACCAAGACTCTCAGAGTAATCTCTAATCTTCCAGCAATCGAATATCTCCACACCCCTCTCATCGAATGAATAATCAAAGTCAACATCGATCAAAGCACCGCTCTCGTCAATAAACCAGCAGCCGATTCCATGCATGTTGTAATCAATACGCCCTCCCACAGAACCCGATTTCGCCAGAACCTTAGAGAGATACATCCACCTCATCGATGGGAGGTGCCCATGGATATCCGGAATCTCCTCAAGCACGACCAAACGTACGGAGCGCAATGCGCGCAAAAATTCTTTCACTTCTCCCGTCGAGTCGAGGTTCATCGATAGCCTGGCCTCTTTCGATAAGGATTATGAATCCGGTCCGGACCAACTTCCGCCCACATGCGTACAACTTGTTCCATTCCGTCCCGGTAAAGTTCATTGACTCGTTCTTGAGACGCAACACTGTACGGAACATGAACTCTTGCTCGCTTGGCCGCCGCAACACGGTGATGACCATCAACAATATATAAACTGTTTTTATCTTGAGCAACGAGAACGGGACCACCCGGCCATTGGCCAGACTTCATCATCTTCGTAAATTTATCAACACGCTTCCTACTTGCGTTTCCAGAGAGCGCCTCAGTACGTCGCAGATCATGAGGCCAGATTACGCCATCGCCATCATCTTCGCCGGTTACGTCGCCGCATTGCCAGATTTGGCTCGATCGGCTGCCACTGGCGCTAGTGTGCCCGCCGGTGACGCATGAGTCGTAGGGTTGGCCTTGGGCGGGTGGCAACGCTCCGGGGCCGGTGACTCCTGGCTCGGTCGCGTCTGGCTGATACGGCTCGTCGTCCTGACCGTCGCTACCCTCGATAGTGCCCAGGTTGATGTTGTTACCGGGGTCGTTGACGGCTTTCCAAAGGTTCTCAGCGGCCTTACGGACGGTCGTGTTGAGATCGGGGCGTGGCGCCTTGGTGTTGGCGCGTTCGTTGACCTCCTGATTCCAATACTGCTGACGCAACTGTTCGGTGGTAACGGTCACGGCAGCCACACCACCCGCGCCGGTGCCCAACGTGGCCGCACAGGCGTATCCACACTGCGGCAGGTAGTTGTCGGGTCCACTTCCAGAACCAGGTGAACCACCAGAACCGGAAATAGCGTCGACGGCAGCTGCTGTGCCTGTGGCGGCGGCCATGGACCGCCACAGCCACGCCTTCGCGGCGTCGTAATCACTCAAGTCCGGCTTTGGAGGAGCAGCAACCGCCGTGCCCGCGACAGTGGTTGTCGTGATGCTGTCCCACGCATCAGCCACCCCGTCGGCCACGTCGCCAGCCACCGACGACAGGTTCGCCTCGAGATCAGATGCCGCCTCCTGACCGGCTGGACTCGAAGCGTATGCGGTCCACGCGGCAGCCCCGACAGCGGCAATCCCGATCCCGATGGCGGCACCTGCGGTGATCACCAGGTTCCCGTTGGGGTCGGTGTGCACCAGTGGGCTACTGGCGGCGTAGGTATACCGGTTGGCGTTGCCGACGTCGCGGGGGTCGAGGGCGGCGGCGTCACGGGAAGCGAACCCTCCGGTGCCGGGTTCGTACCAGCGGGTACCCATGTTCACTTGCCCCGTGTCCGGGTCGGTGTACTGGTGCTGATACCCCAGCAGCGGTTGAGCACCGGCGGAGCCGGTCTCACCACCGAATGGGTCGTAGCTGCGCGACCCACCGAGACCACCGGTGGTCGGGTCGTAGAGTCCGATCAGGTCGGTGTGCTGATCGGTGACCGCGAGCCCAGCGGCAGTGCCATCACCAGCACCCAACAGCTCCCCGCCGGGCAGGTAGCTGTAATCCCACGAACCTGTGGCGGTGATATCCCGGCTGGTACCGAGATACGACAGTGTGGTGCCACCACGGGACACGAGCCGGTTGAGCGCGTCGTAGGCATAATCCACGCCATCGGCCGCGGCAAGCTCGTCGAACGCGTTATAACTCATCGTCGACGTCGTGCCGTCGCTGGTGACCGAGGACAACGTCCCGCGAGCGGTGTAGCTCCGAGGGTCCCCACCGGACTCGACGAGCTGGTTACGCTCGTTGAACACCTGCGTCGTGCCAGCCTTGTCAACCAGATTGCCGGCATCGTCCCAGCCATAACTGACGGTGTTGCTGCCGTTGTCCCACGACGTCAACCGACCAGCCTGGTCATACCCATAGGTGTGGTTGCTCGCCCCGGCATACCCGGTGGTGGTCTTCGCCGTCAGCCGATCGGCCTTGTCGTAGCCGTAGGTGACCTTCGCCGCGGTCGTGCCATCCGGATTCGAGACCGTATCCGAGGTCAGACGTCCGTGGGTGTCGTAGCCGTACTCCCGGCTCGCTCCGTCGACGACACCAGCTGAGGCCACCCGTCCCGCCTCGTCATAGCTGTAGTCGACAGTCGCCCCACTGACGGGATCAACCGCGGAGGCCAACCGACCCTGGGTGTAGCTGTAGTCAGCCGTACCCGCACCAGTCGTGGCGCTGACGAGCTGACCGTCGGCATTCCACGTGAAGTCGGTGTCCCCCGAGGGGCCGGTGGCCGAGACCAGCAGTCCCCGGTCGTTGTAGGTAAAGACGTTGTCCCCACCCGGCGCCGACGCTCGGATCATCCGGCCAGCGAGGTCGTAGGAGAACGCCCGGTCCGGCGTCGCCACCTCGGCACCAGCACCGGTCTGCGTGACCAACCGCCCCAGCGCGTCATACGAGTTGCTGATCGTCACGCCACCGGGTTTGGTCAGCGACGTCATCAACCCGCGTGCGTTGTAGCTGACGGTGTAGGTGCGATCGGCAGCGTCGGGATGCTGTGTGGTCGCCGGTTCGATGGTCGATTCCGGCAGACCCCAGGCGTTGGCGGTGAACACGGTCTTGTTGCCGTTGCCGTCCGTGGCCCGGGTGATGTTGCCTGCCACGTCGTAGCCGTAGCGGGTGGTGATCGACTTAGTGTCCGACACCGGGCGCGTGATCGCCCTGAGCTGATCGCGCGCATCGAACGTGTAGTTCGTGGTCGCGCCGGTGGCATCGGTGGCCGCGGTCACGTTGCCGACACGGTCGTAGGCGACACTGCGTTCCCGCAGTTTCGTGCCGGTGCCGTCCTCCTCCCACGAGGAAACCTGCCGACCAGCCATGTCATAGCCGAACCGCTGCACGGCACTCTGCGGGCGCTCAACCCGCAGCACGTTGCCGCGCACGTCATAGGTCGAGGTCGTCGTGACCCCTGCCGGGTCGGTCACTTCGATCGGGTTCGACAACGCGTCGTAGGCGACGGTGGTCGTCAACCCGGACGGCGACGTCGTGGACGTGACGTTGCCCAGTGGGTCGTAGCGGTACTCGGTCGTCAGGTTCCGCAACGACGGCGTCCGCTCGACAACGGTCGACGTCACCTTCCGGCCGAGTTGGTCGTACGTCGCTTCGGTGCGCGCACCGGTGGGGTCGGTCACCGACAACGGCAGACCGGTCGGCGTGTAGGTCATCTCGGTGACACCACCCGACTCATCGGTCCCAACCGGGGGATCGACCTTCCGGCGCAGGTTGCCGAGCTTGTCGTAGGCGAACGTCGTCGCATTCCCCGCGGGGTCGATCCGCTTGGTGACCTGGCCTGCGGCGTCGTACTCCCAGCCGGTGGTCGCCACGATCGGCTCAGACACGCCCGGCGGCGTGTAGTCCGGCAAGGTCCGCGACACACGACGACCCAACTTGTCGAACGCCGTCGTGGTGGTATTCCCGCTGGCGTCGACAACCTTGGTCGCCTCGCCAAAGGCGTTGAAACCGGTCTTGGTCACCGGCCGCTCCGTGCTGGCGGCGTTGCCGTCCGATTCGACCTCGACCGGAGGTTCAGTGACCCGCACCTGACGTCCCAGCGCGTCGTAGCCGAAGTCGGTGGCGAACTGGTTCGGGTCCGCACCAGTGACATTGCCGCGTGGGCCGACAACACGGGTCGCCAGGCCGCGCTGGTCACGAGTGGTCGTCGTGACGGCGGTCTTCGTCGAGCTCAGGTGCTCCACCCGCCGGGTCTCGCGACCCAGCGCGTCATACTCGAAGTCCGTTCGCGACACCTGAGTGTTGTCCGGCTTGTGCTGGCTGATCCGCACCGGGTTGTTGGTGTCGTCGTAGGCACGTTTCTCCTTGCGAAGCACGTCCCGCATGCCGGAGCGATCGCTGATCGTGGTCACGCGACCGGCTGGGTCGCGGAATCGCCACTCGGTCCGATTCAGGTCCCCACGACGCGTCCAGAACAGCTCGCCGGTGCCGTGGTAGCCGAGCCACTCCAACTCCAGGTCACGGGTCTCTCCTGTATCCGGATCCTGGTAGTCCTTCAGGAACGTGCCCGCGTGGCGATTGTCCTGGTAATACCGGTACTCCAGCGTGTTGCCCATGGCATCGGTCGTGCGTGCCAAATTGCCAGCAGGGTCATACGCGCGAGATTCAATGACGACATCGCGGGCCTCGCCCCCGTCGCCGCTCCAGCCGTGCACGGTGGTTTCGGCACGCTGCCAGCCCGTGTGGGTCGGCACGTAGGAATACGTGAACTTCGTACCGTCGGCCTCGGTCCTTGTCGCGACGTCGCCGAGATTGGTATACGTGACCGACTCAACGCCGCCTTCAGGGTCGGTGACCGTCGTTCGCCGACCCCGCTCATCGTAGTCGTAGGTCGTGGTGCGTTCCGAGCCGGTCTTCTTGGCGTCTGAGACTGTTGTCGATACCAGCCAACCGTTGGCGTTGTAGTCGTTGACGACGCGACGCCGCTGCTCATCGCCAGTGACCACGTTGGTGACGACCGGGCTGCGTTTCTCGACTACCCGCGACGCGCCATCGTAGGTATAGGTCGTCTTCGCTGCGCCTGCCCCGTCAGAGGCAGCCTCGGTTTCGCTTGTCTTACGACCGATACCGTCGTATGTGTAGTCGATCCGGTGACCGGCTGGGTCGGTTTTCCATGCCACGTCGCCGGAAGCGGTATAGGCGTAGTCGATCGTGCCGCCGTCCGGCTTAGTAACTTGCCGCAACAGACCCGGAGGCATGGTGCCGCCCCCGACCGCGGTTTCGGTGCCGTCGGTATAGGTGCGAGTGGTGACGCGCTCAAGCCCACCGGTCGAGCCCGGTGCCTGGATCTCCTCCACCTGTCCGTACTCATTGTGGATGTACCGGGTCAGGTACGTGTCGTCGGTGGCCGACTTCGAGCGAGCGTTGCGGTGGTAGGTCACCTGATCATTGCGTGGATCCAGCGGATCATCCGGATTGAGGTAGTACTCCCAGTACTCGGTGAACTCCGGCACGTTGCCATGCTGTTTGGTGCGCGAGATCAGATTTCCGCGTTCGTCGTGCCGCAGCTCGGTCGGATATCCGTTGGGATCGGTGACTGTGTAGAGGAAGCCGTGTTCGTCGTACTCGTACGTAACACTGCCCCCGCCGCGATCCGCCGGATTCGTAACCGACACCAAGCGACCGGCCCGTGCCGGGTCGTAGGCGTAGGTGGTGTCCTTGCCGATGGGATCGGTGACGGCGACCTTGGTGCGCCAGATCGTGTTGCCATCAGCGTCCACCGACTCGCTCACCGTGGGCTCGCCATAGGTCCACGTGGCGCCGTCGGCGTCGGTGTAGTCACGCACCCGTTCGCTCGCCCGGTCGTAGACCAGGTCCGCGGCGGTCACCGATCCGGGCTCGGTGACTGTGGTCAGCCAGTCGACCGGCATGCGCGCGTGGTAGTGCTCAGCGGCCTCGATATGGCTGACCGGCCGGTTGTAGATGGCCGCTTCGGCGATGCTGCCGTCGAAGTGGCCCCAGTCATCGACGGGACGCGCGGGCCAGTCACGTGTGCTGACCACCCCAGCGCCCAGATACATGTGGGGGAATCTGCCCCGCGCATCGGCGTTCTGAGTGCCTGCCAGATTGCCGTCGAGGAACAGCGACTGCGCGCCATCGGCCTGCGACAGCACCACGTGATGCCACGCGCCATCGTTCACCGCTGCCGACGTGACGATGCCCGCGTCGTTGCCGTTCCAGAAATGCCCGTACAGCTTGCCGTCGGTGCCGACATACAGCACAGGCATCGAGCCGTGCGCGCCCGTCTCGCCCGGTTGGAACCGCGAGGTGTTGACCAACACCCCGCCCTCGGTGGTCGTGGTCTTGAACCACAGCTCCACCGACCGGTACCGCTTGTCCATCAACGGGCTGTCATCGAACTTCACGTAGCTCGACGTGCCGTCCAAACCGGCCGCGGGCACACCATTCCCACCGATCGGGCCACCAGGGGCATCGACCACGTTGTTCGCGGTACCAGACAGATCGGTGCCCAGCCCAGGAACCTCACTGGCAACCGCGCCAGTGTCCGCATCGGACAGTCGCCAATAGCCGGCGGGATTCGAATCGGTCACCGTGGACCGGTAGCCGTTCCCGGCTGTCCACGAGTAGCTGGTGCACTCGCTCTCGGGGTTACAGACCTCCGTCAGCCGGTCACCCGAGTAGCTGTACGTCCACGACAACGCCGGCGATGAACCGGTCGTTACCTTGGTTACGTGTCCGCCGCTCCAGGCGAAAGTCAGCGAACGCCCGGACGCGGTATCTGTTGCCTTGGTGAGCTGACCGCCCGCGTCGTAGGCAAGTTCCTGGGCGCGACCGTGCGCGTCGGTGATCGTGACCAGACGACCCTGACCGTTGAACTCGTACCGGGTGTTGCCGACCGTGCGCAACGTCCAGCCGCCGGTGTCTTTCGCGACGAGCGTCGCTTTCTGTCCGTCAGGAGCGGCGTAGCTACCGTCGGGATTGAGTCCGAATCGGGCCTGCTGCCCGTTCGGATAGGTGATGACGACGTTGCCGGACTCGTCATCGTCGGCTACCAACCGGGTATCCCATCGCGTGGACCACCCTGATCCGAAGGCGAGATCACCTCGCGGATCCAGGCTGTTGTAGGTCCGTGTCACCGACAAGTCGGGACCCACGACCCCCAGGGTCGCGTCGGTCGCCGACCTGGTGAAGTTCCCAACACCCGGATCGACCCCACCACCGGACTTTCCGCCGAGATGGCTGGTGATCGCCGGCTGCGGCACCTTCGTGATGAGCTTGGCGGGCCGTGTCCACGGGCCCCAGGTCTCGGTGTCCGACACCCGCCCGTACCACAGGTACGTCTCCGACCATTCCAAGAGCTCATCAGGCACCCGCCAGCGCTTCGACGTGCTCACCGCGGACTTCGTGCACTCAGCGCCATCCGAGTCGCAGACCTTGAACTGGTACTTCAACCCGTTGCCCGGCCAGTTGTCCGGATCGGTGCCCGTCAACCGCAACGTCGGACGCAACGTATCTGACACGTGTCCGCTGAGCGGATTCATCGACGTCACATGTGGCTTCTGGTTCGGAATTTCGAAGTGCACCGCGTACGACCACGGAATCCCTTTGCTCGAGAACCAGAACGAGCCGGTTTTCACCATGTCCCAGCGCAGCTTGTACTTGCCTGGCGGCAACGCCTTGATCTTGGCGTCCAGCGTGATGCTCTGCCCGGTCGTGACCTTCTTCGTCATGTCGGTGCGCAGCTTGTATTTCTTGCCAAGCTTGTCACCGGTGACCGTGTCCCACAGTTTGTAGCCGAGATCGAACTTGTTGTTCGGCCCCCAGGTGCTCTTACCGTCGTTCTTGACGGTCACCCGCATTGTGCCGTTTTCGGACGCCGTCGGCGCCTTGATCATGTCGCCGACGCTGTACTCCGCCCAATGCCACAAGTACGTAATGTCCAAATAGGGCGCGTTCACCGTGTTCGCGCTGGCGAACTTTTTCCACCCGTACGAGTCCGTATTGGACGCCGAGAGCCGAAGGCCGTGGTTCGCTTTACCACGCACCCACCCCTGCACCAGGTCGACACCGTTGGCGCCGAGGTTGATCACCTCCCACTTCGGGTCACAACCGTTCGCGTACCCATGGGCGAATTTCTTCCTACCTACTCGCGATCCCACCGACGGGCCCGGATACGACTTGTTGCCGCTCACCGACCACGCCTTGTTCACCGGGTGCACCTTCACCCGCCGCGCGTTACAGGAATACGACCAGACGTTGTACAACCCCAGGCGCACATCCAGGATCTTCATGTCAGCAAGATCCGAAGACACGCGGTTGAACTTCAGGAACGCCTTCGCCTTATTGCCCCCACCGTTGTAGGTGCCCACCTTCAGAACCGACTCACCGGAATAGTCGTTCGTGTAAGGCGAGAGCACATAGGTCGATCCGTTTGAGTCCTTCTGCACCGACGGGTCAACCTTCACCGGGTACTCCCGCTCGGGAGCCCGCAGCCACTCCTCATCAGCAGACACATGCAGCACCTGCCGACCACTGGGCTCCTCCGAAAGCCGGTACGACACATCATGCGATCGCGCACCATCACCGGAGCGCGGGTTGACGTTCGAGTCCTCCATGAACCCCGGCGGGATTACCGCCGCGACGCCACCATCGGCGTTGACCAGCTCCACCGCGCCCGCGTCATTCACCCGCGCGGTCAAGCCGTCCAAGGTGAGCGGAAACGACCACTCCGTCGGCGCATCCGCCGAGTGCAGAACGATAGTTTCCTTCACACCGACCGGGGTCGCCTGCAGCACGAGGTCCGACTCGGGCCGCACCTTCGGATAGGTCACCGTGTCGCCGTCAACCGATCCGACGGACCCACGTGCGCCCTCGACGCCGAATCCGAACGACTGGTCGTCCCCCAGCTCCACCGAGACCAGCGTGCGCGCGCTCGCCGACCGTGCGAACCGCTTCGCGTGCGAGTCAACACGCGGCCGCCAACCCCGGCCCTGCCGCCGTTCCACCAGAGTCGGGTCCACCCGCCGCCAACCGCGGCCCGGGTCGTGGAACATCTGCCGACCGTTGAAGTGACGAACGGTGACCGTCCCATCGGCGTTCTCAAAAACCTGCTTGCGTGGTCCACCTCGCTCCGGGAGCTCGCGGCTGGTCTTCGCGTTGAAACCCTCGACCTTGCGCGACGCCTCGTCGCGGTCCGTCGCGTACGTTGTCGCCCGGCGCTTGGGCTTTACAACCTCGGGTTGCCGTGAGGGCCGATCCGGTGCGTTTCCCCTCTTCGCCGGCGGGCCACCCTTCTGGCTACCCAGCACGGCGTCCTCGCCAATCGCGGTCTCATCCGACGAGACATGATGCGGCTGCCCATCCGCACTGCCCATCGCCTGCTCCGGACGTTCTCCTGGAGCAGCCGCCGCCACAGCCGCATCCTGCGGCCGTACCGACATCAAGCCGACGATCATCACCATCGCCAGCAACACAGACAGCAGACGTGACGCACTGACGCGGACCACGAAGATCCCCCCTCGCACACGGTCGCCGCACAAGAGCGGGACCGCTGCGGCCCGTCGCGCTCAGTGGGTCGACACCGACGAACAAAAACCGGCCGACGACGCTAACTGAACGAATCTTCCGATACAACACCGTCGACTGAAATACGGAGATGTGAGACAACACGCATATACCGAAAGTAACTTCACAGAACCATCTAGCGGAGTGGGTCACCCACATGGCGTGCCGCAGGGCACGGTCCTCACAGACGGCTGCTCACCATTGACCATGACCGGCCGTGAGGCGCATAGTAAGGCCGTTCTGAACGGGCGTTTACGGGCACGGACTCGGACGAGGGGTGATCGGGTGTCGGCGGTGACGGGCACGCGCTGGGAGCAGCGCGACCGGCAACGTCTCGACATTCTCTCCGCGGCGCGGCAACGTCTCACCGACGGCGGGTATCCCGCGCTGACGATCTCCGACATCGCCGCTGACGCCGGGGTCAGCGAGGACACGATCCACGTCTTCTTCCAAGGCACGGAGGATCTGTTCGCGACGTTGTTCGCGCAGCGACTGGACGACTTCCACGCCGAGATCGCCCCGGCGTGCCGGGTCGCCGAGACTGGCGAGCAAGTCATCGCCACGACCGCGACCGCGTACCTCGACGTCTACCGAGTGTTCGGACGAGAGCTGAACATCTGGACGCTCGTGCTCGGCGACCACCCCTCAGCCAATGACATCGCCCGACCGCTGATCGCGGCGTCGCAACGGGTACTGAACACGCTGGGTGCCGCGTTGACGCGCACCGCGAAACATCCGGTGGCGCCGGGCGAGATGCGACTCGCGCTGCCGTTCGTGTGGGCGACGATCACCGGTCTCGCCGAGCATGTCACCGGCGGCAGGCAGGTGCTGCACCCCTGTAGTTGGGAGCAGTTACTCGACTTCACGTCCCGTACCGTCATCGCGGGACTCGACGCGATGCGCACCACCGAGGAGTGAACCGATGCTGTCCACCCTGACTCGCGCGGCGACCAGCGGCGTCACCAAGGCCGTCAACTGGGCGGTCAATCCTCGGCCTGGCCACGACTTCGCGGAGCTGACCGCCGCGGTCCGAGGAAAAAACGTGCTGATCACGGGAGCCTCATACGGCGTGGGCGCCGCCACGGCACGGCTGCTCGCGAAGGCGGGCGCGACGGTGCTGCTCGCGGCCCGCACCGAGGAGCGGCTGGCCGAGGTCGCCCACGAGATCACCGCATCGGGCGGCACGGCGTACTTCTACTGCGCGGACTTGGCCGACCCGGTGTCCGCCGAGGCACTGGCGGGCACCATCCTCGCCGAGCACGGCCACGTCGATATCGTCGTCAGCAACGCGGGCAAGTCGATCCGGCGCTCGGTTGAGTTGCAGTACGACCGGTTCCACGACTTCGAGCGCACCATCGGCATCAACTACCTCGGCCCGGTGCGGATGCTGCTCGCCCTGCTGCCGTCGATGCGGGCACGCGGGCAGGGCCAGATCATCAACGTCTCCACCATCGGCGTCCGGCTGACGCCCGCCCCGCGCTGGGGCGCCTACCAGGCGTCGAAGAGCGCGTTCGACACCTGGCTTCGTAGCATCGCGCCGGAGATCGCGGGAGACGGTGTCGGGGTGTCGACCTTCTACCCATCGCTGATCTACACCAGGATGAGTGCTCCGACACCGATCATGCGGCAGCTGCCAGGACTCACGTCGGCCGAGGCCGCCGAGATCGTCGGGCGCGCGATCGTTACTCGCGAACGTGCCATCGGCCCGTGGTGGCTGATGCCCGCCGAGGTGGGGAGCGTGCTGCTGGCGGGCCCGGTCACCTGGGCGTTGGGCGTGCTGTATCGCAACACCGACGACACCCCGAGCGCCAACGGTGAAGCGACGACCGGCACGTCCCGGGCGAGCGCCGAGCGGTAGCGGCGCGACGCATCGCGGCGTCAGGACATCGACACCAGCATGCCCGCCATCATGACGTTCATCCCCACCCGCGCGATCAGCCGCGTGCGGTGACGGAACACCAACGGCACCGCTGACTCTCGTCGTTTCCTGCCGCGCACCACGCACACTCCGACGTCGATGGCGAAGTAAGCCACGACGACCCCAGCGGCCACGATTAGCACCGGATTCCCGGGAGCCGACTGCACGCCGTGGCCGTGTCCGGCGGAGTGTCCGGCCATGGCGGCGAGCATGAGCAGCATCGCGACCGAGCCGAGCAGGTGATGTCCGCATTGCGATGGCACGCAGCAGGCGGTTTCGCGACGCCCACGCACCCACGCCACCGCGAGGACGACGGCGGCGAGAGCGAACAGCGCCAGCCACCCTGACCGTGGAATCGGCCATCCAGTGGGCAGCAGCATGGCAAGCATGCCAAGGCTCATCAGCACTTCGGCCGCCTCGTCCTCGCGTCGAACGTGCACGCGTAGCACGGACGCCGGATGCGCACGCGCCAGACGAGTCACCGCGAGCGCCGCGATCAGTACGAGCGCGACACCCTGCATGACCAGCACTGGCATCGGTGCGCCCATTGGCTACCTCGCGCGTCGGCAACAGACCCGACTACCTACGCTGGCAGGCCAGCACCGCCAGTACCAGCCCGCAACCAGGGGATGACGCTCCGTATAGGGCGATCGCCGTGTCAGAAGATGAAGCCGCCGCCGCAGACGAGGGTTTGGCCGCTGACGTAGTCGGACTCGGGGATGCAGAGCAGGTAGACCGAGCCGGCTGCTTCGGTGGGGGTGCCGGCGCGGCCGAGGGGGATCATGTTCTTCATCATCGCGAGCACGTCGGGGTTGACGCCGATGTTGAGTTCTCGACCTTCGATGGTGACGGTGCCGCCCTCACCGGCGGGGGTTTCGGTCATGCGGGTCTTGATCAGTCCGAACGCGACGGTGTTGACGGTGACGTTGTAGCGGCCCCATTCCTTGGCCATGGTCTTGGTCAATCCGGTCACGCCCGCCTTGGCCGAGGCGTAGTTCGCCTGGCCCGCGTTGCCACCGAGACCGGCGACCGATGAGATGTTGACGACCTTGCGACACGGCACCGGCTCGCCCGCTTCCTTCGCCCGCTTCACGGCGGCCGAGATCACCGGTTGCGCGGCCCGCAGGATGCGGAACGGCGCCTTGAGGTGGACGTCGAGAATCACGTCCCACTGTTCGTCGGTCATCTTCTGGATGACCGAGTCCCACACGTAGCCCGCGTTGTTGACGATGATGTCGACGCCACCGAAGTTGTCGACCGCGGTCTGGATGAACCGCTCGGCGAAGCCGTCGTCGGTGACACTGCCGACGCAGGCGACCGCCGTCCCGCCCGCCGCTTCGATCGTGGCGACGGTGTCCTTGGCCGGTTCGGGGTCCAGGTCGTTGACGACGACCCGCGCGCCATCGGCGGCCAGTTTCAGGGCGAGTTCGCGGCCGATGCCGCGTCCCGAGCCGGTGACGAGGGCGGATTTGGTGTCGAGCTTTCCCATGAGATGCCTTTCCTAGCGGACGTCGATGGTGGCCTCGCCGCGCAACGTGACGGTGCCGTCGGCGAGGGAAACGGTGAGGGCGACGGTCGCCACGCCGTCGTCGATGGCGGTGACGCGGCCGGTGCAGGTGGGTTCGGCGTGCAACGGTGTGATCGCGGCGAACCGCACCCGATAGGAGCGGATCTTCTCCTGCGGCACCCAGTCGGTCAGCAGCCTGCCGAGATAGGCCATCGAGAGCATGCCGTGCGCGAAGACGTCGTCGTAACCGGCGGCCTTCGCGGCGTCGATGTCGATATGGATCGGCATGTGATCCCCCGACGCGCCCGCGAACAACGCCAGCGTGGCCCGTGAGATCGGCTCGATCCGCAGCGGCGGCAACTCGGTGCCGACCGCGATCTCGCTCGTGGCGGTCATGCCGTCACCTCCGGATGACTGATGGCCAAGCTGAATTCCGCCTCGGCGACCGGCTCACCCGAGGGCCGCGTGACCTCGGTGCGCTTCACCAGAAACTCCAACGCACCGCCTTTTTTCGTGTAGACATCCGCGATACTCGGCCGCAGCACCAGCGTCTCGCCCGCATACGCCAGCGAGTGATACGTGAACGACTGCTCGCCGTGCAGAATCCGACGCATATCGATATCCAACTCGGACAGGAACGAGAATGCGTCCGGGTCCTCGAGTTCCAAGCTGAAAAAGAACGTCGGCGGCACGGGTAGATCCGGATGCCCCGCCCGACGCGCCGCCTCGACATCGCTGTAGACCGGATCGCGCTGCCCGGTCGCCTTCGCGAAGAACCGCAACCTGCCGCGCTCGACATCGGCCTCGATCGGCCGCAACGGCAACGCCTTCGCCTTCTCCGGGTCGATATGCATACCGCCACCGTCGTTTCATTGAAAGGAACGGAAGATCCATTAACTTTACTGAAACGACGTTAGCGCACGCCATTCCCTACCGGCAAATAGGCATACGAAACAGCCATTTTTGAGTTTAGATTTCCGCGATTCTAAGCTTGCGGCCTAGCAACATCATGTCGACGTTCCTCCCGTCGACGAGCGATACAGTGAGAAGGTGGGTCAGGAATGCGCCGCGCTACACTGCCATGCCGCGCACGAGGCTCACTCATGGCGACAGTAATCGCCGCCACCGGGTTACTGCTTAGCGCCTGCAATCTCGACAACATGCAATTCACCCAAGATCACCGGGTGCGTATCGTCGAGCCAGAGGATCGCAGCACGGTCACCCTGCCCGTGACGGTGCGCTGGGAGGTCGACGGTTTCGAGGTCACCGGCAAGGACGGGAAGAGGAGCGACAAAGCCGGCTACTTCGCCGTGTTCGTCGATCGCGAACCGATCCCGCCAGGAAAGACGCTGGAATGGTACGCCAACCAGGAGAGCTCATGCGGCTCCAGCGCATGCGGGAGCGTGGACAACCTCGCCGACATCTACACGACGAAGAAGACGAAGATACGGTTGAAGCGACTCCCGGCAACCGATGAGCGCGATGACGTAGAACGACACGAGGTGACCGTCATCCTGCTTGACGGCACCGGCGCGCGCATCAGCGAGAGCGCCTTCTACGTCCGCTTCAACTACCGTCGTGGCGTCTTATAGCGGCCTACATCAGCTACGCCTGCCGTGCGGTGGCCATGGCGCGCTCGACCTCCCAGAACGCCCGCATGGACAGCAACCGGTCGGCCTCGTCGACCCGATAGACCGCGACCAGGTCGGTGTCCACGCGATATCCGCCAGGCAGGTAGGTGGTGATCGTGGCGACGTTGGCGACCTCGTCCCCAGCGGCGTGCGAATCGTGGACCACGAACTCGAACCGCTCCACCGAGGCGATCGCGGTCTCCCAGAACGCCGCGAGGCCGTCCGGACCCCGATGTCCCTTACCTTCGGGATCGAACCCGGAAGGCCCGACCGGATCCTCAACCACGGCATCCGGTGCGAACAGCGCCAGCCATCCCTCCTTGTCACCCGCGGCCACCGCCCGCATCGAAGCGAGCGCGGCTCGGCGCGCGGGTGGTTGTTCGGCCGTCTCGTCCCAGCACACGGTCACACTCATGCGGCCTCCTCCTCGCGCGCGGCACGCCGCGCCAGTCGTCCGACGTCGGCCGGCATGGTGTCCGATGATTCGGACCCGCAAGCAGTCCTCATGCGGCCTCCTCCTCGCGCGCGGCACGCCGCGCCAGTCGTCCAACGTCGGCCGGCATGGTGTCCGATGATTCGGACCCGCAAGCAGTCCTCATGCGGCAACCTCCGCGATCACGTTGTCGGCGAACTTCTTCACCGCATCCACTTTGGACGACACCGGCGCGTCGAACGGCAGCCCCTCGAACACCCACGGCATGACGACGGCATCGGTCACGCCCACCTCTGCCTGTTCGCGGTAGCCCGACGCGCCGAACCGGTCCACGCACACCGCCTGGAACTCGAACGGATCATCGGCGCGGTCGTACTCCGCCAGCAACTCGCGTAGCCGTCCGATGGTGGTGCTGAGCTCGTCGAGCGTCATCATCGCCGAAGACCAGCCGTCGCCGTAGCGAGCGGCACGCCGCAACGCGGGCTTGGAGTGCCCCCCGATGTAGAACGGCATCCGCTCGCGCGGCGCCGGGCTCATCCGCAGCTTGCCGAAGTCGAAGAATTCGCCGTGGTACTCGACCATTCCGCCGCCGAGGATCAGCCGCAACACCTCGATCGCCTCGTCGGTGCGCTTGCCCCTGCGCTCGTACGGCACACCGCACCAGGCGAACTCCTCCGGCGACCACCCGACACCGAGCCCGAGCCCGAACCGGTCGCCGGTCAGCGCCGCCACCGAACCGAGCTGGCGCGCCAGCACCACTGGGTGGCGCGAGCCCAGCTTGAGCACCGACGTGTAGAACCGGATCTCGCTGGTCGCGGCGGCCATCGACGTCGCGGCGATCAGCGGGTCGACCCACGGCGTCTCGGCGTCCCAGAAGCGCTGACCGTTGGCGGTGTAGGGGTACTCGGCCGAGACGTCCTCGGAGTAGAACAGCGAGTCCGGCAGCACCACCGAGGAGAACCCGTTCTGCTCCGCGACGACCGCCAACTCGGCGAGCTGGTCCGGTGGACAGAGCGCGACCGACAGGCTGAACTTCATCAACGACCCCTTCACCACGTGGTTGCCGCAATGGCAAAACTATAACGTGTTCTAGTATCGTCTGGGAAGACGTCGACCGGCATGCTGGAAGAGAAACCACGACCCCGCGTGGAATCGGTTGAACTTGGCGACAGCGTGGTGTCCGATATTGGAGAACTACCACCGCACCTCGCGCGGTGACGACCGAGAGCAAGGGAGCACGGATGAAGATCCACATCGATACCGACGTCTGCACCGGCCACGGCGTCTGCGAGGGGCTACGGCCCGACGTCTTCGAGGTGGGCGACGACGGCATCGTGCACCTACTCACCGAGGACTTCACCGAGGCCGACCGGGCCGACCTCGAAGACGCCGTCGACCAGTGCCCCACCCAGGCGTTGCGGCTGGAAGGCTGACCGCGTGTCGCGACTCGTTGTCGTCGGCGCGTCGTTGGCGGGCCTGCGGGCGGTGGAGTCCGCTCGGCGAGCCGGGTTCACCGGCGCGATCACACTCCTCGGCGCCGAGGAGCACCTGCCGTACGACCGGCCGCCGCTGTCCAAGGAGTTCCTGACCGGCGACGGCACGCCGAAGCACTTCCGCACCGAGGACGCGCTGCGCACCGACCTCGACGTCGACCTACGGCTCGGCACACCCGCTACCGGGCTCGACGTCGAGCAGCGGGTGATCCTGGCCGGAAACGACGCGGTGCCGTACACGGCGGCGGTGCTGGCCACCGGCGCGACCGCGCGGACCCTGCCAGGGCTCCCAGCGTTGTCCGGCCTGCATACGCTACGCACGCTGGACGACGCCCACACGCTGCGCGGCGTGATTCGACCCGGCGGCAAAGTGGTCATCGTCGGAGCCGGGTTTATTGGCTCGGAGCTGGCCTGCTCGGCACGACGGATGGGTGCCGAGGTCACGCTGGTCGAGGCGGCACCGGTGCCGTTCACCGCCGCGGTCGGCGACGAAATGGCGCCCGCCATCACCGCACTGCACACCCGCAACGGCACCGACCTGCGCTGCGGCGTCACCGTCACCGGAATCGACGGGGACGACCGTGTCAAGGCGGTACGACTCGGCGACGGCACGACACTGCCCGCTGACGTCGTCGTCATCGGGGTCGGAGCCGCACCAGCGACCGGCTGGTTGGCCGGGTCAGGACTGAAGGTGGACGACGGCGTCGTCTGCGACGAAACGCTGGCGACCAGCGCCCCCGGCGTGTACGCGGCGGGCGACGTCGCGCGCTGGTTCAACCCGCTGTTCGGCGAAACCATGCGGCTGGAGCACTGGACGTCGGCCGCCGAACAGGGCGCGCTCGCAGCCCGCAACGCCATTGACCCGAGCGCCGCGACGCCGTGCACGCTCGTGCCGTACTTCTGGTCCGACCTCTACGACAGCCGCGTGCAGTTCGTCGGCGTACCGACCGCCGACGAGGTGCGCGTCGTCGCGGGTGGCGTCGGCGAGGACACGCTCCTGGCGCTGTATCGCAGAGGCGATCGGCTCATCGGCGCGCTTGGTGTGGAACAGCGACGGCCCGTGCTGCGCATGCGCGCACTTATCGGCAAGCGCGTGACCTGGGACGACGCCCTGGAAGCCGCGGCGGAGTGACCCCCGAGTTGATCTGAAGACAGTCTGGTCGTGATAGCAACCGCGATGTCTTCAGATCAACTTCTCGAAGCCCGGGCGCGGCGGGCCGGTCGGGTCGCTCCGCCTACAGCCCCTCGATGTCCGAGATGCGCCAGGTCCCGTCGTTGTCACGGAGCGCGGTGACATCCAGGGTCGCGGTGGACGACGTCGGCGCGGCACCCTGACGGCGAACCTGCTGGTCCAGGAACACCAACACACTCGCGCGCCCGTCGGTCAGCTCCCGCACCCCGATAGCGCGCACCGTCGCGGCCTTCACCAGCTCGCGGCGTTTCGCCTGTTTCGCGGCGGCGTCGAACTCCCGCCGATACTCGGCCGCCGCCTCGCCAATCAACGCGACCTCCACCGCGTGCTCGGTCCGCTCCAGCCGCGTGTAGTCGTAGGAGAACACCGCCTTCAGCGACGCGCTCACCTGCTCGATCACGGCGTTCGTCGCCTCGGTATCGACCAGCGCCGTGTTGGCCGCCGACTCGGTATCGCGCAGTTGGTGCGCCCGTATCCCGGAAACCACCGCGCTCACGGTCGCCAACACCAGCACGATCGACAGCCCCGCGATAACCACCCGCCGGGTCCGAGTGCGGGACACGGCGTCCTGAGCGGGGGACACGGCGTCGTGTCCCCCGCTCGCGCCGCCGTGTTCCACACTCATGCCGCCGCCTCCACGGCGCTGATCTTCCACTGCCCATCGCGGCGCACCAGCTCGGCGACCACCCGCTTACGGTCGGTGGACGACTTCTCGCCCTTCGTCTCCAGCGTCGTGCGGAGCATCGCGATCACCTTGGCGGTGCCCGCGTGCCCGTTCAGCTCGGTCACCGCGGCACGTAGCAGCTCCGCGTCCGACACCGTCTTCGTTCGCCGCGCCCGCTCTCGCTGACCTGCCTTATCTCCCGCCAGGTCACGGTGCAGCCCACCAGCCGTGACGTCCAGCCACGCCGCGACGTCCCGCTTCGCCCCGCGATGGTCGAGCGTATGCAACGTGACCAGCCCGTGCTCGGCCGCACTGAGCACCGTGTCGCGCTGCTTCGCCTTGGCCAGCCCGTCGTCGCGCGCGGCGCTGATCCATGCGGACCCGAGCCACGCGGCAGCGGCCAGCGCGACCACGGTCAGTACCGCGAGCGTGGCCACGAGTGGGTCACGCGACAAACGCCCCGCCGCCACCAGACGTCCCGACAGGGCCGATCGCATCAGCCACCTCCAAGCAGGTCCGCGATCCCTGCTGGCTTCGACGACAGACCCGGCAGTCCGAGCAACCCAGGCAAGCCATCCCCCGCACCGCTGTCGTCGGAGCCCGAGCCACGCCGCTGCGGCACGGGCACGGCCTGTGGCACGCCCCGGTACGGTGCGTTCTGTGCGCCGCGCACGCTGATCGGGCTGCCGGGCGGCTCGGCGCAGTAGGCGTCCTTGTTCGGCTCCACCTCGGAGACGTCGTTGGCGGGCCGTTGCTTGGTCCCTTCGTATCCCCGGGTGCACGAGGGCGGGTTGAACATGTCGAACACCAGCCCAAGATGACCGCGCCCGTCTTCGGACACGGTGCGCGCGAACGCACCGATCACGGCGAAGTTCACCATCAGCTGCTTCATCGAGTCGGTGCGCGGCGCGGCGACGTCGGCGGTAGTCAGCAGGTTCGCCACCAGCATCGCCGTGTCGTTGCCCGAGACGTCGATGAACTCGCTGACCTCGTTGGCGACCCCTGGCGCCCTGTCGATGATCGCGCGCAGGTCGGGATCGGACTTCGCGAACTGCCGGGAGATCGTCTTCAGCCCACTGGCGAACTGGCCCAAATCGTCGGCGTGGCGCCGCTGCGTATCAAGCACGGTGCGAGCCGATGACAGCAACTGTCGCGTCGCGGGCATGTTCTTCCGGGCCGACGTGGTGAACTCGTGCGCACTGTCCAGCAGCAACTGGAGGTCGTCGCCGGAGTCCGCGAACGCGACGTAGGCCTCGTCGACGATGGTGTTCAGCGACCGTGTATTGATGCTGCCGATGAGCTGGTCCACGTGCGTCAGCATGGTCTCCGGCGCGACCGGCGCGTCGATCCGCTTCGCCTCGATCACCGACCCGTTCGCCAGGAACGGACCGCCTGGCCCGTCCGGCCGCAGGTCGAGGTACTGCTCACCGACCGCGGAGCGGTTAGCGACGACGGCGTCGGTGTCGGCGGGGATCGGCGGGGCGTCCTCATCGATGTCCAGTTCGACATCGACACCCCTATCGGTCAGGCGCAACGCGGACACCGTGCCCACCGTGACACCCCGGTAGGTCACCTCGGAACCGCGGAAGATGCCACCGGAGTCGGTCAGTTCCGCGGTGACGACGTAGCCACGCGGGCCGAGCAATCGATCCAGTCCGGCGTACTTGCCACCGACGAACACGACTGACACCACAGCGATCAGCCCGAACGCCAGCAGCTTGATTCGCGTCGACCAGGTCAGCATCACAAGCCTCCCAGCAGCGAGCCGAGCAATGAACCGGACTCCGAGTCCGCCGCGCCGGGCAAGCCAGGCAACGAGGGCAGTTTCGGCAGTTCCGGTGTCTCCGGCAACGGCAGCGGTGGGCCGTCGTCACCCGATGGCAGCTTCGGGATCGGGCTCTGCCCCGAACGGCTCAGGTTGCCGATCAGCTGATCGAGGTTCAGATCGAACTCGACGTCGACGTTGGCATAGTCGCCCTTCATCGTGTTGCCCGCGTTCCACGGCAGCGGATACGTCGGCAGGATCTTCAGCGCCTCGGTGAGGTTGTCGCCCGACTCGGCGAGTTTGCGCAACGTCGGTTCCAACGCGCGCAGGTTCGCCACCAACTGCTCGCGACTCTTGTTGACGGTGTCCACCGTGACGTCCGACAGCCGTCGCAGCGCGGTCAACATGTCGACAATCTGGTCTCGCTGGTTCGCGATCACCCGCATACCCGGCGCGAGATGATCGAGCCCCTCGGTGAGGTGCCGCTTCTCCCGCACGAGCGTGCGCGACAGCTCCGCCAGCCCGTCGATGGCCTTCGTGATCTGCGCCTTCTGCCCGTCAAGCTCGGTGACCAGGTGGTTCACCCGCGACAGCAGTGCCTTGATCTCCGCCTCGTTGCCGCGCATCGCGTTGTTCAGCTCCGACGCGATGGTGTGCAGCTGCTCCACTCCACCGCCGTTGAGCAGCAGCGACAACGCGCCGAAGACCTCCTCCAGTTCGGCGTGCCTGCTGGTGCGCGCGAGCGGGATGACATCACCGTCGGCGAGCCTGCCGGTCGCTTCGGCGTCAGCGGGCGGTCGGAGGTCGACGAACTTCTCCCCGAGCAGGCTGGTTTGCCGCAGTTCGGCAATGGCGTTGGCGGGTAGCTCGACGTCGCCGTTGACGACGATGTCTACCAGCGCGGACCGGGTGTCCTCAGCCAGCCGCACCCGCTCGACCCTGCCCACTTGGACGTCGTTGACCTTGACGGTGGCCTGCGGCACCAAGTCAAGCACGTCGGAGAACTCCACGGTGACGCGGTACGGGTGGTCACCGACATCGGCGCCGCCGGGCAGCGGCGCGTTGTAGAGGCCGGAGAACCCGCCCGGCCCGCAAGCGGTCAGCACTAGCCCGACCAGCACAGTCATCAGCACGCATATCGTCGCTCGGGGCGACTTCCGCACGGGAATCATGAGCCACCTCCCGACGCGCCGTCGCCAGCCGAACCGCCTCCCGACGTGCGCCGCATGGCCTCAAGTAGCGGCAGTGGCAGCGGGGGCAGCTCGCCGTTCTGCAGCGAGTGCATCACCTGCGACACGCTGGGCAGATTGAGCGTCCCGTCGAGTACGGGGGCGAGGTCCTCGCAGACGTCCGATAGCGTATTGGGCACCTCCTCCGGGGTGCCCGCCGCGAGCAGCCGGCAGACCATCATCACCGGCGGGTAGGTGAACTCGTTGAGGTTGCCCCGGATCGCGATGGTGCCCGACGCGGCGTCGTAGGCGTTGATGAAGTTGTTCATCCCGGTCGGCGCGATGTCGAGGAGCTCAGCGAGTTCTCCACGGCGCTTGACCAGCACCCTGGTGGCTCCGGCCAGCTTGTCGACATTGGACGACAGCAGCTTCCGGTTGTTCTCGACGAAGCCGTGCACGTCGGTCAGCGCGCTGGCCAGTGTGGACAGTGCGGCGTCCACCTCGCCGGACTCGCTCGCCAGAAACTGACTGACCTCGGCGACCCGGTCGAAGAGGTCCGCGACCTGCCGATCACTGCGGGCCAGCATGGTGGTGAACTCGCCGAGGTGCTTGATGGTGCCGTGCAAGTCGTCCTTGCTGCCGTTGAGCGTCGCGGACAACCGCGCCAGATTCGACACGGTCTCGTTTAGATTCTTACCGTTTCCGTCCATGGTGGCCGCGACCTGGTCGAGCACGTCGCTGAGCGCGCCACCGGAGTTGGCGCCCTTCGGACCAAGCGTCGTGGCCAGCTCGTCGAGGTTGTTGAACAGCTCGTCGAGCTCCACCGGCGACGCCGTACGCTCCCGAGGAATCACCTCGCCGGACGCCATGGTCGGCCCGTCCCGATACACCGGAGTGAGCTGGATGTAGCGGTCGCTGACCAGGCTGGGCGCCACGATCACCGCACCCGCGTCGGCGGGGATGTCCACATCCGAGTCGACGACAAGCTCGACCCGCACGCGATCGCCTTCAGGCACCACCCGCTCGATCGCACCGACCTCGACGCCAAGCACTCGCACCGCGGAGTCCTCGTACAGCCCGACGGTGCGGTCAAAATACGCGGTTAGCCGCGTGTCACCGGAGTCGCGGGTGGCCGTCCACAAGGCCGCGGCGAGCAGGAGAACGACGACGGCCGCCAGCGCGACCCAGGTGTAGATGGTGCGCCCGGCACGACTCGTGATCGCCATCAGTTACCACCGATCCCTTGGCCGGGTGCTGACACCGGGGTCTCGCAGCCTTGCGGGTTGATCGTCAGCCCCTCAGTCTTGATGGTGGGCGGGAACAGACCGCACAGGTAGCCCTCGAACCAGCGCCCGTTGCCGGTGGCGTTCGCCCCGATGCGGGTGAACGGCGCGAGGAGTTCCAGGCTGCGGTCGATGTTGTCGACGTTGGCGCGCAAGACGTCGGTGACGGTGTCCAGTTTGCGCAACGCGGGCGTGAGATGCTTCCGGTTGTCAGCGACCAGTCCGGACAGCTGCTTCGCGACCGCCCTCGTCCCGGCGAGCAGGTTGCTGATCGCCTTCTTACGCGCGCGAAGCTCACCGAGCAGCGCGCTGCCGTCGTGGATCACCTTGCGCAGCCGCTCGTTGCGGTCGGCGACCAGCTTCGACACCTGGTTGGTGTTCTCCAGCAACTGGGCGAGTTCGTCGTCGCGTTCGGCGACCGTCTTCGACAGCGCCGACAACCCGTCCAACGCGCCGCGCACGTGTTTTGGCGCGCCTTCCAATGCTTCCGTGAGCACGTTGAAGCTGTCCGCGAGCCGCTTGGTGTCCACATCGGACATAGTGTGTCCGAGCTGGTTGAACGCGTCCTGCAACTGGAACGGCGTCGTGGTGCGGTTGAGCGGAATCGGTTCGCCAGGGTCGAGCGTGCCATCACCGCGCGGGTCAAGCGCGACGTACTTCTCGCCAAGCAACGTCTTGATCTGGATGGACGCCGTGGTGTCGGTACCGAGGCGGGGTAGCTCCCCACCGGCGGGCCCGTCGAGGAGGAACTCCACCCGCACCCGAGGGCCATCCAGCTCCACCGAGCTGACCGAACCCGCTCGCACCCCGGCGATCTGCACCTCGTTGTCCGGCACCAGACCCGCCGACTCGGCGAAGTACGCGGCGTAGGTCGTGCCGCCACCGATGAGCGGCAACCGGTCCGCGTTCAACGCGGCAAGCACCGACGTCACCAGCAGCAGCACCGTCACGGCGCCGACGGCGGCCTGGTTACGCTCCGCCAATCCCCTCGCGCCTGATGATTCGGACCTGCGAGCAGTCCTCATGGCCCGCACCTTTCTGGCCGCTCCGTCGCGGGCAGCGGCACGACGGGAATGGTCACGTTGAGCGAGCCGATGCCGACCGTGCCGGAGATGTCGCAGAGGTAGTAGTTGTACCAACTCCCGTAGCTGAGCACCCTGGTGTATTTCTTCAGGTTCCTCGGCAGCCGATGCAGGATCTCGTCCAACACCGGTGCGTCCTTGGAAAGCGTCCCCGCCAGATCGTTTAGCGCCCGCACGTTCTTTCGCAGCGGCTGCCGGGTATCGGAGACCAGGCCGGACACGCTGCCGGTGAGAGCACCGAGCGCCTGGGTCGCCTCCCCGATCGGCTTGCGCTTCTCCGCGAGCCCGCTGATCAGCTGCTGCAGGGCGTCGATCAGTTCCTTGGCCTGTTCATCGCGATGGTTAATGGTGCCGAGGACGTCGTTGAGGTTGCCGACGACCTCGCCGATCACCTGGTCCCTGTCCGCGATGGTCGACGTCAGCGACGCGGTGTGGCGGAGCAAACTGCTGATCGTGCCGCCCTCGCCCTGGAAGACCTGGATGATCTCGTAGGAGAGCTGGTTGACCTGCTTGGGGTCGAGCGCGGTGAACAGCGGTTTGAAGCCGTTGAACAGCACGGTCAGGTTCAGCGCGGGAGTGGTGCGGTCGACGCCGATGACGTCGCCCTTGCGTAGTGGTTCGTCCGACGCGACGTGAGTGCCGAGCGCGAGGTAACGCTGCCCGATCACGTTGCGGTACTTCACCTGCGCGGTGGTCGTCGACGGCAAGCGGTGTGACTCACCGACGTCGAAGTGCACCGTGGCGACCGCGTCCTCACCGATCTCGATGGCACGCACCTGCCCGACCTTGACACCGGAGATCCGCACGTCGTCGCCTGCTTTGAGGCCGGAGACGTCGGTGAACCTCGCGGCGAAACCCGACGTGTCACCAAAGTTGGTGTTGGCGATCGTCGCGGCGAGCACGCCGGTGAGCACGACGGTGACCACCGTGAACGCGATCAGCTTCAGCAACGATGGCAGTACACCTCTCACCTCAGCTCCACCTCCGTTCCCCGGTACAGCGGTCCGACAAGCAGCCCGCCCCAGCCGGGCACGGTGCTTGGTTCGACCCCGTGCTCGGCGGCGAGCAGCAGCGACAGCAGCTCGGACTCGGCGGGCGAGCCCGCGACCGGCGCGCCGAGCGTGGCGCTCCCGCCGCCACCGGAGCGCTGGTAGTCCTCGTAGTCGTCGGCCTTGCCGCTGCCTGGCGCCGACCCGGGCGGCGGCTTGGACGAGCCATCCTTGATCGGGCCGTCCGGCGGGTACTGCGGCCAGTGGCCGGGCTGTTCCACCGGTGTGTAGCAGCGCGGGCCGCGATCGTCGTTGTAGCGGGGCTCGTCGACGCCGGGTTTGTACGCACCCCTGCTGCTGGTGATCTCGATCTTGACCCGGCTCACGTGGGGGTGCTCGGTTCCCTTGCCGAAAGCCACCTCCGCGTTGTCCTTCTGGATGGCGAACTGGCGCATCATGCAGGGGTACTGCGGGGCATAGCGAGCGAGCACGTCCAGCGTTGGCTGCACGGTGGTAGTGAGCCGGATCAGGTTCGCCTTGTTGGCCGCCAGGAACCCGCCCAGGTCATCCGACGCCCCTGTCACCGACGAGTACAGCGTGCGCAAGCCGTCGCGCTTGGCGGCAAGCGTCCGCGTGGTCGTCGTCAAGTGTGAGACGGCGTCCAGCGCGTCAGGCAGCGCGTCGGAGTAGGTCCGCGCGACATCGGCGAACGAGGCGATGTCGGCCTTGAGGTCCGGCAGCGATGGGTTCAGGTCGCCGAGCAGATCCGACACCCTGGTCAACGTCTGGCCGAGCTTCTCGCCCCTGCCGTCGAGCGCGGTGGCGATGGCGCCCAGCGAACTGGACAGCTTCTGCGGCTCGACGGCCCGCAACAGCGGCATCAACCCGTCGAGCACCCGCTCCAGTTCGATCGCGTTCTCGGAGCGGTCCTGGCTGATGACGTCGCCGGCGGCGAGGCTGACCGAGCTGGGCCGCTCCGGTGCGCGCAGCGCGACGTAGCGTTCCCCGAACAGCGTCTTCGGGAGCAGCCGCGCGGTGACGTCGGCGGGGATGACATCGATCAGCTCGGGATTCAGCGCGAGTTCGAGGTTGGCGCCGTCGCCGGTGGATGAGATCGAGCGGACCTCCCCGACGAGCATGCCCCTGATCTTGACGTCGGCGCCCTCGCGCATCTGGTTGCCCGCGAACTCGGTCCGCAACGTCACCGTCGCGACATCGGTGAACGCCTTGGTGTAGACGCCGATCGTCCCCGCGATGAAGGAGGCAGCGAGCAGCACGAACACCAGGCCGAGCGCCTGGTAGCGGAGTCTGCGGAGCACGGCGGCGCGCCGCGGGCTGCGGGTCATCCTGCGATCCTCACCGTCGTCGTCGAGCCCCAGAGGGCGAGGCTGAGGAAGAAGTCGAGCACCGCGATCAGCACGATCGACGTCCGCACCGCCTTGCCGACCGCGACGCCAACTCCTGCCGGCCCGCCGCGCGCGGTGTAGCCGAAGTAGCAGTGCGTCATGATCACCACCAGCGCGAAGATCATCACCTTGACGAAGGAATAGACCACGTCCTGTGGTGGCAGGAACAGCGAGAAGTAGTGGTCGTAGGTGCCAGCCGACTGGCCGTAGACCCAGATGGTGATCTGCCGCGAGGCCAGGTACGAGGACAGCAGCCCGACGGCGTAGAGCGGGATCACCGCGCCCACCCCGGCGAGCACCCTTGTCGTCACCAGATACGGCAGGCTGGGCACCGCCATGACTTCGAGCGCGTCGATCTCGTCGGAGATCCGCATCGCGCCGAGCTGGGCGGTGAAGCCGCAGCCGACGGTGGCCGAGAGCGCGAGGCCCGCCGACAGCGGTGCGACCTCGCGCGTGTTGAAGTACGCCGAGATGAAGCCGGTCAGCGCCGCGGTGCCGAGCTGGTTCAGCGAGGAGTAGCCCTGGAGGCCGACGATGAGGCCGGTGAACAGCGTCATGCCGATCATCACGCCGAGCGTGCCGCCGATGATCGCCAGTGCCCCCGTGCCGAAGCAGACCTCGGTGAGCAGCCGCAGCGTCTCCTTGCTGTAGCGGCGCACCGTCCTCGGCACCGTGGTCAGTGTGTGCAGGAAGAACGCGAGCTGCTCACCGAAACCCTCGAACACCTGCCCTGGCCGGGCGATGTAGTCGAGCGTGCGGTCACCCAGCTCGGACCATTCCTCGCGGGTCGCTTCCTTCACCGCCGTCATGTGTCACAACGCCTTCGGGGGAACGACTTGCAGGTAGATCGCCGTGATGACGACGTTGATCAGGAACAGCAGCAGGAACGAGATGACGACGGCCTGGTTGACCGCGTCACCAACGCCCTTGGGACCACCCGCGGGGTTCAGCCCGCGGTAGGCGGCGACGATACCGGCGACGAAACCGTACAAAACGGCCTTGAACTCGCTGACCCACAGGTCGGGTAGCTGCGCGAGCGCGTTGAAGCTCGCAAGGTACGCACCAGGGGTGCCGCCCTGCATGACGACGTTGAAGAAGTAGCCGCCAAGCACGCCGACCACGCTGACAAGGCCGTTCAGCAGCACCGCGACGGTCATCGCCGCCAGGACCCTCGGCACGATCAGCCGCTGGATCGGGTTGACGCCGAGCACCCGCATGGCGTCGATCTCCTCGCGGATCTGCCGCGCGCCGATGTCGGCGCACACCGCGCTGCCACCGGCGCCCGCCACCAGCAGGGCCGTGATCAGCGGGCTGGCCTGCTGCACCAGCGCGAGCGCGCTCGCCGCGCCGGTGAACGACTGCGCGCCGATCTGCTGCGTCAGCGAGCCGAGCTGCAGAGCGATGACCGCGCCGAACGGAATGGCGACCAGCGCGGTCGGCAGGATGGTCACGCTGGCGAAGAACCAGCTCTGCTCGATGTATTCCCGCCACTGGAACGGCCTGCGCGGGATGGCGCGCAGCACCTGCCATGAGAGCGTGGTCATCCTGCCGACCTGCTCAAACGCCCCGGCACCAGGGATCGTGACTCCTGCCGGACGCTGAGTCATCGATTACCTCCTGGCACCGGATTCGCCGGCGCGGCTTTCCGCATGGGCTTACAGCTTCAACGCGTGGGTCGCGGTGGCACCGCCGTCTGCGACGAACTCGGCTCCGGTGCAGTAAGAGCTCTCGTCGCTGACGAGGAACAGGACCAGTTCGGCGATCTCGCCTGGCCTGCCGAGCCTGCCGAGCGCGAGCTTCTTGCCGATCCAGCTGGTGTCGACGTCTTCCCCGCCAACGGCGTCGTGCACCATCTTGGTGTCGATCATGCCGGGATGCACCGAGTTGACCCGGATGCCGTACTCACCCAGTTCCAGCGCGGCGGACTTCGTCATCCCCCGGATCGCGTACTTGCTGGCGGTGTAGGCGATCACGTGCGGCAGCCCCGCGATGCCCTCTATCGACGAGACGTTCACGATCGCGCCACCTCCGGCCGCTCGCATAGGTGCGACGACCGAGCGTAACCCGAGAAAGGTTCCGGTTTGGTTGACCCCAATGATTCGCTGGTAGTCGTCCAGCGTGGTCTCCTCCAGCTTCGAGAAGTGCAGCACGCCCGCGTTGTTCACCAAGACGTTGATCATGCCGAACTCGGCGACCGTGCGCTCGACGGCCGCCTGCCACTCAGCCTCGTCGGTGACGTCGAGCCGCTGGTAGCGCGCCGCGTCCCCCAGCTCATCCGCGAGCTGCTTACCCTCGGTATCCAGGATGTCGGCGATGACGACCTTCGCGCCCTCCTCGACGAAGCGCCGCGCCGCCGAAGCGCCCTGCCCCCGGGCGGCCCCGGTGATGAGCGCGACCTTGCCAGCCAATCGACCCATGATCTGCTTCTCTCCTCACTGAATTTGTGGATACAACGATGCGGCACGCCGCGGATCACGGCAGCGACATCAGATCGGTGGCCGAGAAGCCGTCATCATCACCGCGGGTAGCGAAGTAGCCACCGACGGACTCCGCCAGCTCATCGACGCTCCAGGTATCACCCTGCGTGTCGAAGCGTTGCCGCACGGTCGGCGGTGCGAGCAGCGCCACCATCCCACTGTGCACGACGAAGACTTGGCCGGTGATGTGCTCGGCAGCGGGCGATGCGAGGAACGCGACGAACGGCGCGACGTGCTCCACCGAGAGCGGGTCGATCTTGCCTTCTGGCGCTGGCCCGAACACGTCTTCGGTCATGGCGGTGCGAGCGCGCGGGCAGATCACGTTGGCGCGCACGCCGTAGCGGGACGTCCCGCGCGCGGTGGCCACGGTCAGCGCCGCGATCCCGCCCTTGGCGGCGGCGTAGTTGGGCTGGCCCGCCGCGCCGAACAGGAACGCCTCGGAGGCGGTGTTGATGACGCTGCCGTAGACCGGCGCGCCTTCGGCCTTGGACTTGTCCCGCCAGTACGCGGCGGCGTTGCGGGAGAGCAAGAAGTGGCCGCGCAGATGGACCCGGATGACTTCGTCCCAGTCCTCGTCGCTCATGGAGAACAGCATCCGGTCGCGTAGCAGACCAGCGTTGTTGACCAGCACGTCCAGCCCGCCGAACCGCTCGACGGCGGTGCTCAGCAGCGCGTCCGCCGTGGCGCGCTCGCCGACGTCACCGGTGACGAGGGTTGCCTTGCCGCCCGCCGCCTCGATCTCGTCGACAACCTTGGCGGCGGCGTCGCTGACGTCGTTGACGACGACGCTGGCGCCCGTCTCCGCCAGAGCCAATGCCTCGGCCCTGCCGAGCCCGGCTCCCGCGCCGGTCACGACGGCGACGCGGCCCTCAAGACTGCCCGCACCACTGGATGTCCGCACTGAGCTGTCACACACCTTTACAACGCCAGGGATTCCATCTAGAACGTGTTCTTGGCTACACTAGAACGTGTTCTCGTTTTTCACAAGGAAGCGCACCGGAGGCCGTGGATGAGGATCAGCTTCACCGAAGGGCAGCAACGACTGCGCGAGCAGCTCCGCGACTACTTCGCGACGCTGATGACTCCGGAGCGACGCGAGGGACTCAAGACGTCGGGCGGCGAGTACGGCGACGGTACCGCGTACAAGGAGATCGTGCGCCAGCTCGGCGCGGACGGCTGGCTCGCCATCGGCTGGCCAGAGGAGTACGGCGGCCAGGCCCGCCCGATGCTTGACCAGCTGATCTTCACCGACGAGGCGGCGATCGCCGGGGTCCCGGTGCCGTTCCTGACTCTCAACACCATCGGGCCGACCATCATGCGCTACGGCACGGACGAGCAGAAGTCGTTCTATCTCCCCCGGATCGCGCGCGGCGAGCTGCACTTCTCGATCGGCTACTCCGAACCGGAAGCGGGTACCGACCTCGCCTCGCTTCGCACGAAGGCCGTACGGCAGGGCGATGAGTATGTCGTGAACGGACAGAAGATGTGGACCAGCCTCATCGAGTACGCCGACTACGTCTGGCTGGCCGCGCGCACCGATCCGGAAGCGAGCAAGCACAAAGGACTGTCCATTCTGATCGTGCCTACCGACGCCGACGGGTTCTCCTGGACCAAGGTGCACACCGTCGCGGGCCCAGGCACCAGCGCCACCTACTACTCCGACGTCCGGCTGCCAACGTCGGCGCTGGTCGGCGAGGAGCACAAGGGGTGGCCGCTCATCACCAACCAGCTCAACCACGAACGGGTCGCGCTCACCTCGGCCGCGCCGTTGCAAGAGTCGCTGCGGCAGGTGCGTGAGTGGGCGCAGCGCACCAAGCAGCCAGACGGCTCCCGGATCATCGACGCCGAGTGGGTACGCACACACCTGGCTCGGGTGCATGCCAACACCGAGTACCTCAAGCTCCGCAACTGGCGGATCGCTTGGGCCGCCGACACCGGCGACCTCGCGCCCGCTGAGGCATCCGCGACCAAGGTGTTCGGCACCGAGTTCGCCACCGAGGGCTACCGGCTGCTCCTCGAAGTACTCGGCACCGGTGGCGTCGTCCGGGAGGGCTCGCCCGACGCGCTGCTGCACGGCCGCGTCGAGCGGATGCACCGCGCGTCACTGATCCTCACCTTCGGCGGCGGCACCAACGAGGTGCAGCGCGACATCATCGCCGCGACCGCCCTCGGCCAGCCCGTCTCCCGGTAAGCGACTCCGTTAAGGACACCCATGGACTTCAGCCTCACCGAAGCGCAACACGACCTCGCCGGCCTCGCCCGGCGCGTACTCACCGACTGGGCCGAGCGGCACCCCGACCGCGACCTCGGCGGTTTCGACCCCGACCTGTGGCGGTCGATGGCCACGGCTGGGCTGCTCGACGCCGCGCTGCCCGCCGAAACCGGCGGCGGTGGGTTCGGCCTGCTCGAGCAGTGCAGCCTGCTGATCGAAATCGGCAGGACGGCGGCACCGGTGCCCTATCTGAGTAGCGTGACCGCGGCATCGGCGCTCGCCGGGTTCGGCACGCCAGCGCACATCGAACGCTGGATCCTGCCGGTCAGCAGGGGCGAGGCCACACTGGCGGTTGCGCTGGCCGACGAGGGCGCGCCCGCGCCGTTCACCCTGCGGCCCTCCGGTGATAGCTGGCTGGTATCCGGCACGCAGACCGCCGTGCTCGACGGCGTCCACGCGGGAGCGTTCCTGTGCGAGGTGGCCGCCGACGACGGCGACGCGCTGGTCGTCGTCCCAGCCGACGCGCACGGCGTCACGGTCTCCGCGCAGCGCACCGTCAACGGCGACGACGCGGCGCTGGTCGAGTTGCAAGACGTCGCCGTCGCGGCGGACGACGTCCTCAGCGAACCTGACGCCACGACGTCGACCAGGCAGCACGCCATCGTCAGGCTGTGCGCGCTGCAGCTCGGCATCGTGGAACGCGCGCTGGAGCTGACCGGCGAGTACACCCGCCAGCGGGAGCAGTTCGACAAGCCGATCGGGTCATTCCAGGCGGTACGGCAGCGGCTCGCGGACGCCTACATCGACGTCGAGGCGGTGCGGCTGACGCTGTGGCAGGCGGCATGGCGACTCGCCGAGGGCCTGCCAGCCGGCGAGCAGGTCGCGACGGCGAAGTTCTGGGCAGCCGACGCGGGACACCGGGTGGCACACACCGCGGTGCACCTGCACGGCGGCGTCGGCATCGACACCGACGCACCGCCACACCGTTACTTCGCCGCGGCCAAGCGTGCCGAGTTCGCGCTCGGCGGCGCGACGTCCCAGCTGCGTACGCTTGGCTCGCTGTTGGCGGCGGAGACATGAGCATCACACAGCGCCGCACGGCGGCCCCTACGTTCGGATCGAGGTCACAACCATGACGGAAGCGGACTACGTCGTTGTCGGCGCGGGTAGCGCCGGCTGCGCGGTGGCGAGCAGGCTCGCGGAGCACGGCGCGAGCGTGGTGCTCATCGAGGCTGGCGGGCCGGACAAGAGCCGGTTCGTCCGGGTACCGGGCATGATCGCCCCGATGCACAGCGTGCCCCAGCTCAAGAAGCGATTCGACTGGGGCTTCTCGACGGTGCCGCAAAAGCACGCGCTGGAGCGCCAGATCCCGTCGACGCGCGGCAAGGTGCTCGGCGGCTCCAGCTCGGTGAACGGGATGCTGTTCGTACGCGGCAACCGCGCCGACTACGACGGCTGGGCCGCCGAGGGCTGCGACGGCTGGAGCTATGACGACGTCCTGCCGAGCTTCAAGCGGATGGAGGACTGGGAAGAAGGCGCGAACGAGCTGCGCGGTGCGGGTGGCCCGATCAAGGTGACCCGGCAGCGCGACCTCACCGAGGCATCGACGTCGTTCATCGAATCGCTCAGCGACACCGTGGGCGTGCCAAAGCTCGACGACTACAACGGCGCCGAGCAGGAAGGCGTCAGCATCTTCCAGGAGAGCGCGGCCGACGGGCTGCGCTACAGCTCGTCACGTGGGTACCTGGGCGGGAACCCGAACCTGCGGGTACTGACCAAGGCACACGTCACGCGGCTGACGTTCAGCGGCGACCGCGTCACCGGTGTGGAGATCGCCGAGAAGTCCGGCACCCGGGTGATCACCGCCTCCCAGGAAGTGGTGCTGGCGGCTGGTGTGTTCGGCTCACCGCACCTGCTGTTGCTCTCCGGCATCGGGCCCGCTGGACACTTGCGCGACATGGGCATCACGGTGCGCGCGGACCTGCCAGTGGGCAAGAACCTGCACGACCACCTGTTCGTGCCGATGTCGTTCCTGATGCCATCCGCGGTCCACCGAGGCACGGCTCTGCACTTCGCGTCCGGCGTACTCACCGAGATGCTCCGAGGTGATTCGTGGTTCGGACGTACGGTGTTCGAGGCGGTGGGTTTCGTGCGGTCGTCCCGGGCGACCGATCGGCCCGACATCCAGTTCCACACGCTGCCGTGGTCGTATCCGGTGCCGAACCAGGACGCGCCGGTGATCCACCGGCCTGACAAGCGACCCGCGCTGACGGTGCTGCCGACGTTGATCTACCCGCAGAGCAGGGGCGAGGTACGGCTGGCGTCGTCCGACCCCACGGCGGCACCGCTGATCGACCCGGCGTACCTCGCCGAACCCGCTGACGCGGATCTGCTGATCGAGGGCATTCAGCTCACCAGGGAGATCATGGCGAACAAGCTCATCGCGGGCGACGTACGCGCCGAGTTCAGTCCCGGCGACGCGTTCCGTGACGAGACGTCGCTGCGTCGCGAGCTGCCAAACCGGGTGCACAGCGTCTATCACCCGGTCGGCACCTGCCGGATGGGCGCCGACGAGCGCGCCGTCGTCGACCCGCAGCTGCGGGTGCGTGGCATCGAGGGCCTGCGCGTCGCGGACGCGTCGATCATGCCCACCGTGACCGGCGGTAACACCAACGCACCCGCCATGATGATCGGCGAGCGCTGCGCGGAGCTGATGACGACCTAGCCGCTCCGTGGGGACGTCGGTGGGCGGCGCCTACGGCTCCGCGAGCACGCACCTGGTGCCGCTGTAGATGGTGGGCATGCACTTGTTGCAGTGGATGCACAGCGAGGGCGTGCTCGGATCGGCCTTGATGCGGTTGACTAGGTCCGGCTGCCGGAGCAGCGCCCTCGCCATGGCCACGAACTGGAAGCCCTCGCGCATCGCCTGGTCCATGACCTGCTTGGTGGTGATCCCACCGAGCAGAACCAGCGGCATCCGAACGGCGTCGCGGATCTGCCGCGCCTGATCGAGCAAGTAGGCGTCGGTGTAGGGGTAGTGGCGCAGCGCGTACTTGCCGACCATCCGCACGCCGAGGCCGACCGGCCGGGGCATGGCCGCGGCGAACTCACGCACCGGCGCGTCGCCCCGGAACAGATACATCGGGTTGAGCAGCGAGCTACCGGCCGTCGGCATGAGCGCATCGAGTGAGCCGTCCGCCTCTAGCCACCGAGCCACGGTGATCGCCTCGTCGAGCCAGAAGCCGCCCGGCACCCCGTCGTCGATGTTCAGCTTCGCGGTGATCGCGAGCTGACCGTCGACGGCTGCTCTGACAGCGGCCGCGATCTCCCTGGCGAGCCGCGCCCGATTCGCCAGACTCCCGCCATAGGAGTCGGTGCGGCGGTTGATCTTCGGGCTCAGGAACGAGCTCGCGAGGTAGTTGTGCCCGAGGTGGATCTCGACCGCGTCGAACCCGGCGTCGACCGCCATGCGCGCCGCGTCGGCATGTGCCCGAACGATCCTCGCGAGGTCATCGTGGGTCGCCTGCCGTGCGAAGCGGAAGGCCATGGGGTTGAACCGTCGACTCGGTGCCACGGCCCGCGCGCGGTTGCTCCTCGGATCGGCGACCGGCCCCGCGTGTCCGACCTGGGCGGACACCGCCGCGCCCTCGGCATGCACCGCTTCGGTCAGCGCCCGCAGTCCAGTCAGCGCGTCGGGACGCCACAGGATCTGGCGCCGATCGGTGCGTCCCTCCGGCGCGACCGCGCAGTAGGCCACCGTCGTCATCCCGACACCGCCAGCGGCATGCCGGGTGTGGAACTCGATCAGCTCGTCGGTGACGAGGCCGTCTCTGCTCAGTCCCTCGTACGTCGCCGACTTGATGATCCGGTTGCGCAGTGTCACCGGACCTAGCCGTGCGGGAGCGAGCACGTCCACCTGCTCTGATGATGGTTGCGGCACCGGCACCTCCACCTCACCAGCAGGTGAGGTCGTCGCCCTCGGGCGCGGTCCACTTGCCGCCCGCGATCCGCATGTAATAGGTGCACGGGACGTCGCTGACACCACTGCTGTCGTAGTTCAGCGGTACCGTCAGCCCGCCGAGCCGCTCGTCCCGCAGCTTCCGCAGCTGTGTAACGATGCTCGACCTGCTGATCTCGGACCCCGCCGAGCTGGCGGCTTTCTCGAACAGCTTCGCTGATGCCCATGCCTGCGCGGCGGCGGGCCCGGGGGCGTTGCCATCGCCGAAGCGCTCCCACGCGGCGGCGAACTCCTTGAACGCCGGGGTACTCAATCCCGCGAACGGGAACACCGACATGCTGACCAGCCCGTTCTCGAACGACGGGTTGCTCGCGAACTGCGGCCGCATCGTGCTGGACATCTGCAGATACTGCGGGGTGAAGTTCTGCCTGCGACACGATGACGTGACGCGTTCGACCGTGTTCGGATCAGCGATCACCATGAACAGCTCAACGCCCGCGTTGCGCGCCTGGATGCACTCGGCGGTGAAGTCGGCCTGGAATACCGAGATCCGCGCCCGGTAGACCGGGTCAAGCCCGGCGCGCTTGGCGCCGCCCTTGTCGAACAACTGCTCCTCGACGTAGGTGCACGACTGCGTCTCGCTACAGAACAATCCGCCGAACTTCGTGCCGTCGCCGTGCTTCGCGCCAACGAGCGCCGTGCCATAGATCTGGTTGGCCGATGACGGGCACTGTCGAAACAGCATCGGCGCCTTGACCCATTCCGGACCGCAGGTGCCGCCGACGACGGGAAACTTCTTCTCGTGGACGTAACCCTTCCAGGAGTTCAACGTCTCCACGACGGTCATCGCCGCCACGGCCGCGACCGCGTTGTGCTCCTCGACCAGCTCCTTCATCAGGCTGCGTGCCTTGGCGGCGTCGCCGCCGTCGTCCATCACGATGACCTTGACCGGCCGGCCGTTGATGCCTCCGTTCGCGTTCACGTGCGCGCCCCAAGCCTGCAACCCACGCGCGCCCTGCGCCAGCGCCGCGCCGCCTGGCCCGGAGTACGCACCGACGGTGCCGATGACGATGGGCTCGCCGTTCGTGGCGCCGCCCTGGTCACCACCGGAGTCACCCTTGGCTCCGCCCGCGTCGCCCGATGATCCGCCTCGCTCCCCCGCGGGGCCGTCGCCGCGCCCGGAGTCGGCAGCCTCGCCCGTCGTCGGGTCGGAATCGGGATCTGCCGTTGCGCCGGGAGCATCCGCGACGGAGCCCGGCTCACCGGGAGCGACGTCCGACGCCGCTGGCCCGGCGCCGGTGTCCGCCGCGCGCACGATGCTGTCGTGGTCGACCCGCGTCCCGCAGGCCGCGATGACGAGTGCGGTCACCGCGAACAACGCCACCAGGACGCGGCTGCGTGTCCAGATCCTCACGGTGTCCTCCTAGGCATGCGTGCCTCCCATGTAGCGAGCCATCAGCCGTTCGGCGTCGAGCTCGCCCGGTTCCCCCGCGAACTCGATACGTCCCCGCGCGAGCAGGTAGACGTAGTCAGCGAGATCAAGCGCTCTGGTGACGTACTGCTCCACCAGCAGCAACGCGCGACCCTGCGCGGCGAGCGTCGCCAGCGACTCGAAGATCTCGTCGACCACGACCGGTGCCAGTCCCATCGACACCTCGTCCAGCAGCACGTAGGACGGGTCAGTGACATAGGCCCTGCTCAGCGACAGCATCTGCTGCTGCCCGCCGGACAGCGACCCGGCGAGCTGGCTGAGTTTCTCCCCAAGGATCGGGAACGCCGACACCGCCCGCTCGACGGCGTCATCGGCGTTACCGTCCCCTGCCTGGATGATCAGGTTGTCCCGCACGGTCAGCGTCGGAAAGATGCCGCGCCCCTCCGGCACGTGGCACACGCCCCGATTCGCGAGCACGTGCGGCGCCTTGCCCGTCACATCGGTGCCGTCCAGCGACATCCGGCCCGCCGACGGCTTCAGCAACCCGGACGCCACCCGCAGCAGCGTCGTCTTGCCAGCGCCGTTGGCCCCGAGCAGCGCGACGACGGAGCGTGGCGGCACCCACAGCGAGACGTCGGCGAGCACGGCGGTCTCGCCGTAACCAGCGGAAACATCGGTCAGCTCAAGCATCGGTGCCCTCCGATTCGGACCTGCAAGCAGTCCTCTGGCACTCCGATTCGGACCTGCAAGCAGTCCTCATGCCGCCTCCGATCCCAGATACGCCGCGCGCACGACCTCACTGCCGCGCACTTCGTCCGGGGCGCCCTCGAAGATCAGCTCGCCGAAGTCGAGCACGTAGAGGTAGTCGCAGATCGCCATCACCAGCGCCATGTCGTGCTCGACGAGAAGCACGCCGCAGCCCCGTTCCGCCACCACCCGGCTGACCAACTGTCCGAACCGGACCGTCTCCGAGGTGTCCAATCCGGACGACGGCTCGTCGAGCAGCAGCATCGAGAACCCGCCAGCCAGCACCCTGCCGAGGTCCACCCGGCGCCGATGCCCAGTGGACAGCGCGCCAGCTGGCTCCCGGCGCAGCTCACCGAGCTCGCACAGCTCGAGCGCCTCCTCGGTGGCCGTGCGCACCGCCTTGCGATCGGCCCTCGAGCTGACCAGCTGCTTGATCGGATGCCCGCGCGCGAGCCGTGCCTCGAGGCCGAGCGCGATGTTCTGCTCCACCGTCAGCGAGTCGAACAGGTCCATGCGCTGGAAGGTGCGCCCTAGTCCACGCCGAGCCCGTGCGGCGGCCGACGCGCCGGTGACGTCCTGACCGAAGAGACTCACCGTGCCCGCGGACGGTCGCAGCAGCCCGGAGCACGCGTTGAACGTCGTGGTCTTGCCAGCGCCATTCGGGCCGATCAGCCCGGTCACCCTGCCTCGAGGGGCATCGAGCGTCACGCCGTCGACGGCGGTCAGCCCGCCGAAGCGGATGGTCAGCCCGTCAACTCGCAACCCGGCATTCATCGTGGTGCTCCGATCCGTAGCCGCGCCCCTGTCGGCGCACCGGAACCGTTGCGTGCGGCGTGCGCCGATGCGGTCTCGGCGAGCCGTTCGGCGGCCGCGCTACCCGCGCCGACCCGCTCCGCCGCTCGCGAGCCGGTGCCCTCGGCGTCGGTAGCGCCTTCCGACGCACCAGTGGGCCGCGTCCCTGCCTGGTGCAGCGCGACCAACAGCGCACCGAGGCCAAAGAACACCGGCATCCAGTCGACCATCGCCTCACCGCCGCCGTAGGCGGGCGCGACCGCGACGAACAGCGCGGCGAGCACCGGCGCTGCCGAGCGCGCCATCGCGAACAGCACCAGCACCGCGAGCCAGACCAGCGAGTTGTATGCCGTGAACGGTGTGCCGGTCGCGGAAAGGCTCTGCGAGGCGTAGAGCGAACCCGCCACTCCTGCCAGGAACGCCGAGATCGCGAACACCGTGACCCTTGTGACGTTCACACCGAGTCCGAGGGTGGTCAGCGTGGTCGGGGAGTCCGCCATCGCGCGCAGCAGCCTGCCGAGCCTGCTGCGGTTGACCGCGGCGACCACCAGCCCGCCCGCGACCGCGAAGCCGAGCAGCACGTAGTAGAACGCCGTGTCGGAGTCGAACCCGGCGGGCCGGGTCGCCTCGAGCGTGCTGGTCGTGCCGAACATGAAGTCGGTACGGTATGCCACTCGCTCAAGCAGCAGCCCGAACCCAAAAGTGCCAAGCGCGAGGAACAGCCCGGACAGCCGAATCGCGGGCACGGCGACCAGCATGCCGACGGGCACCGCGATCACCCCGGCCAGCAACACCGCGACCAACCACGGCAGCCCGGCACCGACAGCCAGGTGGGAGAACGACGCCGCCCCGACGGCGACCAGCCCGGCGTGCGCCAACGACGCTTGCCCCGAGGTATGCACAAGCAGGTGCAACGAGGCGAAGATCAGCACGAACACCAGCGCGTTCGAGTACACCGGCACCTTCGCGCCGACGAGGTGCGGTATCGCCAGCGCGACAACCAGTGTGACCAGCACGACGACCCGAGTGGCGCTGGGAGTGAGCAGCGGCGATGACACCGGCGCCCGCAGCTGGCCGCCGACCTCGACAAGACGTCGTTTGCCTGCCACGAGCAGCACCGCGAACAGCACGAGGAACGGGATCGCCGGTGGCAGCCCCGCCAGCGTCTCCGAGCCGACGACGAACTTCGTCGCGAGCGCGGTGAGCAGCCCGATCAGCAGTCCACCGGCGTAGGTGGCCGGCAGGTTGCGGAACAGCCCAACGGCGGCCGCGCCGTAGGCCTGCACCACCAGCAGCGTCAGCAGCAACGCGTCCAACCCGATCTGCGGTGCGAGCAGCAGCCCGGAGATCGCGGCGAACCAGGTACCGATCAGCCAGGCCGAGCGGCGCACCGCGACCGGTCCTGTCCCGGACAGCGACAGCAGGTCTGGATCGTCGACGACGGCGCGCATCCGCACCCCGAGCCGGGACCGGCGGAAGAACAGGTAAAACGCCAGCGCGCCGGTCGCCGCGATGCCGGTGGAGACGAGCTGGTCGATGCCCACCTCGATACCGAGCAGCGAGACGGTCTCGACCGGCAGGAACGCGGGGAACGGCAGGCTCTGCCCACCGTAGTGCGCGAGCAGCGCGCTGGTGATGGCGAGCTGCAGCCCCACCGTCGCGACGATCTTCATGGTCACCGTGGCGTCGGCGAGCCGGGTGGCGATCCGCTCGAGCACCAGCGCGAGCAGCGGCGGCAGCACGACGACGACGATGGCGACCGCGACCGGCCAGGGCAGGCCGCGCAGCACATTCAGGTCGTAGAAGGCATACGCGGCCAGTGCGGCGATGGAGCCGTGCGCGAAGTTGAAGATGCCAGACGTCTTGTACGTCAGCACGAGACCCATCGCCGCCAGCCCGTACACCGAACCGGTGGTGATCCCGATGATGACGAAAGGCAGCAGCTCGTTCATGGCTGACACACCGCGCAGGGTTCGCCGTCACCGAGCGCGGCTGGCTCGACGTCCTTGCCCGCCACCAGCGGGCAGCCGGGATCGTGCACCTTGCGCATGCCGTTGGCGCGCACCAACGGCAGCGACGCGGTGTCGTGCCGGGGCACCGGCTGGGGTGCTGGTTCCGCCGCCGCTGGCGGGTCGAGCGAGATCAATCCGACCCTCCGCTGCCCGATCGCGCGGCGCAACCGCAACAGCCACAGGCTCTGACCGACACCGGATACCACGAGGCCGCCGACAGCGAGGGTCGCCCAGGCGGCCTGCTGGGTCAGCGACGCGGCGCCCGCCGCGCCGAACCAGGCCGCGCCGATCATGACGACGCCGATCAGCGCGATGAGGCACACCGAGATGAGGTCAGCGTCCCGCCACGGGCCTGCCTGCCGTGGCTGCCACGGCTGCCAGGTCTGGGGGCTGCCCGTCATGGCTGGTCCCCTGCCGACACTCGGCTCGGCGCCTTACCGCCGTTCTGCCGGTCGAGCCGCTCGGTGGGCGCCTCGGCGTCCGCGGTGTCCGGTACGGCACCGGCCGAGACATCGACCGTCGCGTACGGCTCAGCAGCGTGCTCGCCGTCGTCCCACGTGGTCTCACGGATCGCCCGCTCGATCCGGTCCAGCTTGCGCCACTCGTCTCGCAGATCGGCGGACAGCCACAGCGTGGCGGACACCCCGAGCAGGAACAGCGCGCCGATGCCGCCGCTGATCAGGTACGGCAACTGCTCGGCGGGATAGGGCGTGCCACTGACGCCGAGCCAGCCCGCGATCAGTGTCAACAGCCCAGCGAGCAGCGTCGCCGCGGCGAGCAGCCGGTCGGCTTGACTGCGCGCCCTTGTCATGAGGTCCATCGCGTCTTCACTCCCAACAGCCGCAGCATCGTGGCGCTAACGACCATGGCCAGCGCGCCGAGCACGATCGCCAGGTACAGCGCGCCGACGCCCATCGGAATCGGGTTGCCCGCCTGGCGCACCGCTTGCGTCTCAGGCGGTTCGACCTCTGGCGCCGCGGCGGGCTCCGGTGCCTGGTCGGGTTCAGGCGCGGGAGCATTCGCCGGACTGGGCCCGCCAGGCGGTTCGGCTGCCCGCGCGCCACCCCGCGCCGGTGGCTCGGCGGCGACCTTCGGCGGCGGCGGGGCGTCCAGCCCGCCGCCGCGGTCGAACGAGTCGTCCCGAACCGGTGCCACACCCGCGAACGCCCGCCCGACGGTGTAGGTAACCGTGTAGGTCGCCCCGGACCCGGGGTCGGTGTGCTCGGCGACGATCTGGACACCCGCGGACAGCACCCCGTCCTTGGTCTTCTCCGCCGCGAGGTATTCGACGTCGATTCCGGCTTGCTCCAACGCGTCCGCCGGGCGCTGCTCCGGCAGACCGACCGTCTGATCCGCCGCCTTAACACCCTTGGGCGTGATGACGACCTCGGCGCCAGCGACGGTGGTCCTACCGATTCGCAGGTCCGAGTCGCGCCGGATGGTGCCGTCCCCGCTGAGCTCCGCGGTGGCGGTGCTGTGTACTTGGCCGAGGGTGAGCACGTCGTTGATCGTCAACGGCCGGGTGTCGCTGCTCGCGGTCGCCGCGGCCGAACGCGAGTCGGGGTCGACGGTGGCCTCAGGGACGGAGAGGGTGTCTCCGGAGCCATCTGCGCCCCCAGCGCCCTCGCCGTTTTCCGGTGCGCCACCGGACCGTGCCCATGCGGTGCTCGTTGTCTCGTCACTACTGGCTCTAAGGTCATAGCCGGGACCGTTGGCCTCGCCGGATCCGCGCGCCGGGTGTCGCGATGAGGCGTACGCCGGATAGCCGGGCACGTCTTGGCCGAGCCGCTGTCCCAGCAGCCCTGGTCCGGCGAGGACCGTCTCACCCGGATACGGACTGCTGGCGAACGCCCGCGAGTCCCGCACCGCGTAGTCCACACAGGCCTGCGCGACCGGCACCCCGGCCCCGGTCGGTGCGGAGAGCAGCAGATTGTCGCTCGCGCTCACGGTGACCTGGACACCGACCGCTGTGCCGACAACCGGGCAGCCGCCGCCAGGGTCCGTTGACGCGGCCGCGCCGGGCGGCAGAACGGTCAGCAACAAGCCGGCGGACGCGGCGGCGGTCGCCAGCCTGCGAACCGGCCTGCCACGCGCATACCGATAACGTGTTCCCCCGCGTATCGCTGTCGCCCGAACCACCGCGACACCTCCTCGTCGGCAGCGTGTCACCCAGTACAACGACGCAGAACGAAAACAGGTTCTACTTATCTGCGTTAGTCGATGGCATCCCAGTACGTCCCATCGAGCAGCGCCTCGAGCGAGCTCCGGTCGTAGAGCACGTCGTCAGGATCCTCGGGCTGTTCCCGTTCCCCGAGGCGCACCTGCCGCTGCGCCATCCGAGCCATGACGATCGCGTTCCGGAGCGCCGCATAGGTGATGTAAAAGTGCAGGTCACGTACCTGATATCCGGTCACGGCGTGGTAGGTGGCCGTGACGTCTTCCGGCCGCAGGAAACTGGGCAGCCCGTCGAGACCAGCCATCGCGGCGAGATCCTCGAAGAACCGGTGGTGATAAATCAGCCAACCGATGTCGAGTTCGCGCGGCCCTAGCGCGGCCATCTCCCAGTCGAGCACCCCAACCGGCAGGAAGTCGCGGTAGATGATGTTGCCGATCCTGGCATCACCCCAGCTGAGGACAGCGGGACCTTCCTCGGCGGGCCAATGCTCCGCGAGCCACGCGAAGCCACGTTCGATTAGCGGGTGCGGCCGTTCCCGTGCCACCCAGCGGTAGTAATCCCGCTGTTCGGCGACATGCCGCCGCAGCGGCGTCGGCTCATCGCGGTCATTATCGAGCAGCGCCACGTCGTCAGCGGTCAGCTCGATGCCGTGAATGCCCGCGATGGCCGCGACGGTGCTTTCCTGCAGCCGTTCCCTGTCTGCCTGATCCGCTTCCGCGAGCCAGCCGCCGAAGTTGTACGGCATGACGTCTGGTGGGATGTCACCATCAACGCACGCCATCACGAACAGCGGTGAACCGGCCGCCACACCGTCGGTGTCACACCACAACGGCTCAGGCACCGGCACGTCGGAGCGTTCGGCGACAAGGCACATGATCTGAAACTGCCGTGCGAGGTCGTAGTGCGGAAACACCGGCACGGCATCCGGTTGCGGTGCGATCCGCGCCACGCACCGCCGTGCACCCCGCATCGCTGTCGTGAGCTCGAACATCACGGTGTCGCTTGACATGCCGTTGCCGCCAGGCGCGGTAACCGGCCCGACGATGGGCTCGGCGTCGGCGGGCAGCAGAGCGCGCAGCCAATCCTGCAGGCCCTGCCGCAGTTCGTCGTGGCCCCTTGTCGCGATGCGTAGCGGACCGGTCATGGCTCAGCCGATCGGTAATGCGATCGACTTGTACTCGACGTAGGTTTCGATGCCCTCCGGCCCGAACTCACGTCCGATACCGCTTGCCTTGAACCCGCCGAACGGAGCGGTGAAATCCATCAGGTACTGGTTGATACCCAACGTCCCGGTGCGCACCCGCCTCGCGACGTCGACCCCATGCTCCACATCGGACGTCCACACCGAACCAGCGAGGCCATACTCGGAGTCGTTGGCGATGCGTACCGCGTCCGCCTCGTCGTCATACGGAATCACCGTGAGGACCGGACCAAAGATCTCCTCCCGCGCGATGCGCATATCGTTGTCCACATCGGCGAACACCGTCGGCCGCACGTACCAGCCGGTGTCCAGCCCGGCTGGCATTTCGCTGCCGCCGACGACCAACCGCGCACCTTCCGCCGTACCGATCCCGATGTAGTCACGGACCCGCTCCTGCTGCCGCTTGGCGACCATCGGGCCGATGTAGTTCTCGACGTTCATCGGGTCGCCAACGCTCAGACCGCCCACCATGGCCGCCAACGCGTCGACCACCTCGTCGTAGCGCTTCCTCGACGCGAGAATGCGCGTCTGGGCGATACAGGCCTGACCGCTGTTGAGCAGCGAGGCCATCTGCAGCTGCTGCACGGTCTGGTCGAGGTCGGCGTCGTCGAGAATCATCGCGGCGGACTTGCCGCCGAGCTCCAGCGTCACGCGCCGCAGATCCTGGCCGCACAGCGCGGCGATCCTGCGCCCCGCCGCGGTTGATCCGGTGAAAGCGATCTTGTCCACACCGGGGTGGGTGACCAGATGTTCGCCGACCTCACGACCAGCTGGCACCACGCTCACGACGCCTTCCGGCAGCCCGGCTTCCGCGACGATCTCGGCGAGCGCGAGCGCCGACAGCGGTGCCTCTGGTGGCGGCTTGAGTACGACGGTGCACCCGGCTAGCAGCGCGGGAACGAGCTTGGCCATGGTCACGAAGTGCGGCACGTTCCACGGCGTGATGATGCCGACGACACCAACCGGCTCGCGCCGCACGACGACTTCGCCGCCGAACGAACCGGTCCTGCGCTCCTCCCACGGGAAGCTCTCGGCGATGTTGAGGAACTCGGCCAGCGCCATCGATGTCGCGCCCACCTGCCCGACCTGGGAGAACCACAGCGGCGAACCCATCTCGGTGCTGAACAGCTCCGCCAGCTCCGTTTGCCGCGCGTTGTAGGCGTCGGCGAACCGCCGCAACGCGGCGAGGCGATCCTCGGGTGCGGTGTTCGGCCAGTCACCGTGGTCGAACGCGTGCCAGGCGGCCTCGACCGCACGGTCGACGTCCTCGGTCGTCGCCTCCGGCGTGCGGCCAACCAGTTGCTCGGAGTGCGGCGAGATCACCTCGATCCGCCGCTCGGTTTCCGGGGCGACCCAGCTGCCCCCGATGTAGAGCTCTTTGTACTCTCGCATGCTCGTGCTCCTCACTCCGGCGCTTGCTCAGCCGATTGGGTTCAGGGGACTCATTCAGGCCACGTCGTCCCACCCGGTGAACCCGGACGGTTCGTGCGGACCGAAACAGGCGAACTCGAACAGGCCCCAGCCGAGCCGTCCTTCGCAGCGCGCACGCGCCAGGTTGTCGATGACGCTGAAGTACGCCGCCCGCTTCGCGGCGTCGCCGACGTCGTGTCCGCGGCCCTGCACCTCGAGCTCGCCGAGGTACATGCCGTGCCGCCAGTCATCGGTGCCGTATCCGGCGCCAGCGCCGAGTGCGACCGGCAGCACACACTCGACCTCAACCTTCGGGCCGTCGGCGAAGTCGAGTACGGCCGTAGCGACTTCACGGGTGCCAGGGGTGAAGGTCAGCGCGACCTCGGGGCGCCCTAGCGGTTCCGGCTCCTTGCCGCTGCTCTCCGGCCACACCCGCACGGCTTCCTCGAGCGAGCGACGGCCGCGACCATCCTCCTGCAGGATGGTGATGATGCTGAACTCGTCGAACCGCAACGGCGCGTACAACCAGTAGAACGACTCGGGTGGTTGCGCCGCGGCGTAGCCGGGTGGTTCCGGCTCCCCGACCGGGCGGATACCCCAGGACCGGTCGCGCGTTCCCTGCCAGACATCAGGCGTGACGTCGTAATCGGTGCCCGCGACGGTGAGTGTTCCCGACCAAGTGCCAGTCTGCGCAAGGCGACTGGAGTCGATGATCACTCGGCCCTGCGGCTGGCGCAGCACATGCCTCGGTTCCAGCACGGGGGCAACGGCCCCGGTGAAAGTGAGGTCGAACGCGAGGTCGTGCTCGGTCGGTTCAAGCACAACCCGCAGCCTGCGCAGCCCTTCAAGCACCTCGATCCGGAACGGGCCGACAGTGGTGTCCATTCGGTCGGCCCCGAGCTCACGGGAAGCGCGCACGGAGAGCTGCTCGTCGCCCTTGCGCACCGTCGCGAACGCGTCGGACACGCCGAGGTTGGGGTACTGCCCCATCCCGATGACGCAGAACAGCTCAGGCGAGCTGGCGTGGCAGTTGAAGTAGTAGCGGTCGTAGAAGTTGCGATCGCTCGTCGCGACCTGGCGCACCGGTTGGGCGACCTGGTGTATCGGGTAGTCGTCAAGGGGAGACAGCACCAGACGCTCCTTCCTGCCGTGTTAGCGCGTCTTATCCAGCCGGTCCAGCGCCCGCTCGTACTCCGCGACCAACTCACTCATCAACTCGGCGACCGGGCGGACGGCGTTCATCCGACCGACGATCTGGCCGACCGGCATCGCGACAACGCTCGGGTCCTTGGCCGCGGCGATACGCTGGTGCGCCTCGGCGACCAGCAGGTTCTGCAGCGGCATCGGCAACGGATCCGGCGCGTCCGGCCGCGCCCACGACTCGGTCCAGCGGGTCTTGAGCAGCCGCGCGGGTTTACCGGAGAAGATCCGGGTGCGCACGGTGTCCGATGAACTGGCTGCGACCAGCGCCTCCTGCACGGTGCCCGACTCGCGCATGGTCTCGAGGTACTCGCTGGTCGTCAGCCAGTACGAGCCCATCCACACCCCGGTGGCACCCAGCGCGAGGGCCGCCGCGACCTGCCTGCCTGACCCGATGCCGCCCGCCGCGAGCACCGGTGCACGGTCGCCGACGGCGTCGACCACCTCCGGCAGCAGCACCATGGAGGCGATCTCGCCGGTGTGCCCGCCTGCCTCGTAGCCCTGCGCGATGACGATGTCGACGCCGTTGTCCACGTGGCTCACGGCGTGCTCCGCCTTGCCCGCGAGCGCGGCGACCTTGACGCCATGGCCGTTGGCCTGCTCGATGACGTCGTTGGGTGGCGACCCGAGCGCGTTGGCGATCAGGGAGATCGGGTGCTTCAGCGCGACGTCCACATGGGACCGGGCCACCGAGTGCAGCCAGCCGAGCACCCCTGCGCCGTCGTCACTGTCCGCTTTCTCCGGCACACCAAGCTCGCGCAACGTCCGCTCCACGAACGCCCGGTGTTCCTCCGGGATGTGCTTCGAGAGGTCACCGACGCTGCCTTCGGTTGGCACCTTCGACGGCATGACGATGTCAACGCCGTAGGGCTTGCCACCGGTGTTGGCGTCCATCCAGTCCAGCGCGGCGTCGAGGTCGGCGGCGTCGTTGAACCGGACGCAGCCGAGCACGCCGAGACCACCGGCGCGCGAGACGGCGGCCGCGACGTGCTCGGACGGGGTGAACGCGACGATCGGGTAGTCGATTCCGAGCGTGTCACACAACTCTGTGCGCATGGGGCTCCTTCTTGTGCTTAGCGGGTCACGGCGAGCGCGCTGTCCGCGTGCTCGTCGGCGTAAGACTTCGCCCACGGGTAGTCCGGCTTGCCACTGGGCTGGCGGCGGACCTCGGGCACGATCCAGTAACTGCGCGGCACCTTGTAGCCCGCGATCTTGGTGCGCACGTGCGCGTCGAGGGTCGCGGTGTCAAGCGATGCGCCGTCGTGGGGCTGCACCAGCGCACCGACCCGCTCCCCGTAACGCTCGTCAGGCACGCCGACGACCAGCGCGTCATAGACGTCCGGGTGCGATTTGAGCGCACCCTCGACTTCCTCGGGGAACACCTTCTCGCCGCCGGTGTTGACGCACTGCGAGCCTCTGCCGAGCAGGGTCACCGACCCGTCGTCCTCGTAGCGGCCGTAGTCGCCGGGAATGACGTAGCGCTTGCCGTCGATCTCGGCGAAGATCGACTTGGTCTTCTCCGGGTCCTTGTAATAACCGAGCGGAACGTGCCCACCGCGCGCGATCAGCCCGACCGCGCCGGGGGTCGGCTCGATGAGCTCGCCCGCCTCGTCGATCAGCACCGCCTGCTTGGTGAAGTTCACCCTCGGCCCCTGCGAGTGATCGGCATCCTTGGTGATCATGCTGATCCCGGTGAAGCCGCTCTCCGAGGAACCGATGGCGTCGGTGAGCACCGCGTTCGGGAAGGTCTCCAGGTAGGCCTGCTTGACCGACTGTGAGAACAGCGCCGCGTGGCTGCTGAAGGCGACGACGGACGAGGCGTCGTAGTCGCCCGCCTCGTACGCCTTCAGCATCGGCCTGGCCATCGCGTCGCCGACGAAGGCGAGCACCTGCACTCGGTGCTTCTCGATCGTCCGCCACACGTCGTCCGGGTCGAACTGTGAGACGAGGACGGCGGTGCCGCCAGCGAACAACGCACCGAACACGGCCCACTGTGCCGCGCCGTGGATCAGCGGCGAGATGGTCATCCTGACCAGGCCGGGACCTTCCTTGGCCTGCTCGGCCATGGCCCACTCGTCCCGCACGTACTCACCGGTCATGAAGTCGATGCCGCCGCCGAGCACGCGCCAGACGTCCTCGTGGCGCCACATCACACCCTTCGGGTAGCCGGTGGTGCCACCGGTGTAGAGGATGTAAAGGTCGTCGGCACTGCGTTCGGCGAAGTCGCGTTCCGGCGACCGCGCGGCCAGCGCGGCCTCGTATTCGACGCCGCCGTAGGACTCGTAATCGGCGCCTGAGTCGTCGTCGACGACCACCACGTGGCGAAGCTTGGGCGCTGACGGCAGCACCTCGGCGACGGTCGGCGCATACTGACGCTCGTGCACCAGCGCGACGAGGTCGGCGTTGTCGAAGAGGTAGCGCAACTCCTCGGCCACGTACCGGTAGTTCACGTTGATCGCGACGGCACGGAGCTTGTACGCCGCGAACATCGCCTCGATCGTCTCGATGGAGTTGCGGGAGTAGATCCCGATGTGGTCGCCCTCGCCGACCCCGGCTGCTGCGAGGTGGTGGGCCAGGCGGTTGGCGCGCTCGTCGAGTTCGACATAGCTCACCTGCCGATCGCCGCAGATCACGGCGGTGCGCTCAGCAACGGCGTCGACCGTGTGCTCAATGAGGTCAGCGATGTTCAGTGCCATTGCTCTAAACTAGAACATGTTATCGTTATGGGCAATGGTCTAGCTGGCTCCAGTGGTATCAAGGTGACCACGGAGCGTGAAACATGTATCAACCCCGAGCGCATTCACGTCCGCGCCAACCGAGGAAGAGGTTTCCATGACGTCGACCGCAGCCGCCGATCACGACAACGACACCGCGCCCCACGCGCTGGTTGAGCAGCGCGGGGGCACGCTGATCGTGACGATGAACCGGCCGCACGCCCGCAACGCGATCAGCGCCGAGATGATCGAGATCATGGAGCGCGCATGGGATCAGGTCGACTCCGATCCGTCCATCCGCTGCTGCGTGCTCACGGGCGCGGGCGGGTCGTTCTGTGCGGGCGCCGACCTGAAGAACATGAGCCGCAACGACCCAGGCAAGGCGATGTCTGGAAATGGCTGGGACCCCGCGCGCATTCCTGGACTGCTCAAGGGGCGCCGTCTGAGCAAGCCGTTGATCGCGGCCGTCGAGGGCCCGGCGATCGCGGGTGGCACCGAGATCCTCCAAGCCACCGACCTCCGCGTGGCGGGTACGAGCGCGAAGTTCGGCATCTCCGAGGTGAAGTGGAGCCTGTTTCCGATGGGCGGCTCCGCGGTCCGGCTGCCACGGCAGATTCCGTACACCGTCGCCGCCGACCTGCTGCTGACCGGGCGACACATCACCGCCACAGAGGCGAAGGAGATCGGACTCATCGGACACGTCGTCGAGGACGGCACCGCGCTCGACAAGGCGCTGGAGCTGGCGGATCAGATCGTGGCCAACGGCCCGCTCGCGGTGCAGGCGGTGCTGCGCACGATGCGCGAGACCGAGGGCATGGCCGAGGAGGATGCCTTCACCATCGAGGCGCCGATCGGGCTGTCGGTGTTCACCAGCGCCGACGCCAAAGAGGGGCCACGTGCCTTCGCCGAGAAGCGCACGCCCGTGTTCGAGGGTCGATGATTAGAACGTGTTCTATATGACATCCACCGCTGAAGCGTGAATACTTGCCGGAGATATCGAGAACATGTTTCACTCACATCGTGACTACTGAAGCGCCACCGCTGTCGGAACCGCTTGAGATCCAGTTCGACTACACCCGCTCGCTCGGGCCGGTGCTCGGACGGTTCATGACCGGCCTCGCCGAGCGCCGCATCGAGGGTGTCCGTGGATCGGACGGACGGGTGCACGTGCCGCCCGTCGAGTACGACCCTGTCACCGCGGCACCGCTGAGTGAGTTCGTCGAGGTCGGCCAGGAAGGCACGGTGCTGACGTGGTCCTGGTGCGCCGACCCGGTCGCGGGCCAGCCGATCCAACGACCGTTCGCCTGGGCACTGATCCAGCTGGACGGCGCGGACACCGCGCTGCTGCACGCCGTCGACGTCGACTCACCCGAGCGGATCCGGACCGGCATGCGAGTGCGGGTGCGCTGGGCTGACGAGCCGGTCGGCCACATTCGCGACATCGCGTACTTCGCGCCCGCCGACGCGCCGGACGACCAGCCACCCCCGCCGATGTCACCGGCCCCACCAGCGGCAGAGGACGACGGCATCATGATCACCCCGATCAAGCTCGGCTACGACCACACCGTGTCGCCCGAGGAGAGCCGGTACCTGCGAGCGCTCGGCGAGGGCAAGCTGATCGGGCAGCGCTGCCCGAAGTGCGAGAAGGTATACCTCCCACCGCGTGGCGCGTGCCCCACCGACGGCGTACCCACCACAACCGAGGTGGAACTGCCCGACACCGGCATAGTGACGACGTTCTGCATCGTCAACGTGCCATTCCTCGGCCAGCAGATCACTCCGCCGTACGTCGTGGCCTACATCCTGCTCGACGGCGCGGACATCGCGTTCCTGCACCTCGTGCGCGGCTGCGATGCCGACGAGGTGCGGATGGGCATGCGGGTGCGGGCGCACTGGCGGCCCCGCGAGGAGTGGGTGACCAGCATGCGCAACATCGCGCACTTCGAGCCCACCGGCGAGCCCGACGCGCCGTACGAGTCCTACGCACACCACCTGTGAGGCAGCAATGAGTCGAGTCTCCGTCGTCGGGTTCGCGCAGTCCGACTGCGTGCGGCAAACCCCAGGCACCACCAACGGCGTCGAGATGCTGGTGCCGACGCTGGCAGAAGCTTTTGAGCGAACCGGACTGTCTAAGTCGGACATCGGATTCTGGTGTTCCGGTTCATCGGACTACCTTGCTGGTCGGGCGTTCTCGTTCATCTCCGCGGTGGACGCCATCGGCGCGTTCCCACCGATCAATGAGTCGCATGTGGAAATGGACGCCGCGTGGGCGCTTTACGAAGCATGGGTGAAGATCCGCACCGGCGAGGTCGACACCGCACTCGTGTACGGCTTCGGCAAGTCGTCGGCGGGCACGCTGCGGCGGGTCCTGAGCCTGCAAACCGACCCGTATACCGTCGCTCCGCTGTGGCCGGACTCGATCAGTATCGCGGCGCTTCAGGCCAGGCTCGGGCTGGAGTCCGGCCGCTGGAGCGAGAAGGACATGGCCGAAGTCGCCGCCCGCAGCCTCGCCGACGCGCGCGACAACCCGCAGGCGCAGCGCTCCGGCGATGTGTCCGTGGCGGACCTGCTGGACGCGCCGCTAACGGCGGATCCACTCCGGGCGCACGACATCGCCCCGATCACCGACGGCGCTTCGGTGATCATCCTCGCCGCCGAAGACCGCGCCCGCGACATCGTGTCCCGACCAGCGGCGATCACCGGTATCGAGCACAGGGTCGACTCCCCCGTACTTGGTGCGCGAGACCTGACCCGTTCACCGTCGACCGAGATGGCGGGCGCCGCTCTCGACGTCAAGGACATCGATGTCGCGGAGCTGCACGCGCCGTTCACCCACCAGGAACTGATCCTGCGGGGCGCGCTCGGGCTCGGCGACGACGTCCGAATCAGCCCGTCCGGCGGTGCGCTGGCGGGCAACCCGATGTTCTCGGCGGGATTGAGCCGCATCGGTGAGGCCGCGCGTCGGGTGATGGCGGGCGACGCCGACCGCGCGCTGGCGCACGCGACCAGCGGGCCCGCGCTGCAACAGAACCTCGTCGCCGTGATGGAGGCACAACAATGAAACAGCGTGCGGCCGTGCTCGGCACCGGACAGACCCACCACAAAGCCAAGCGTCAGGACGTCTCCATGGCGGGCTTGCTGCGGGAGGCGATCGACCGCGCTATGGCGGACGCGCAGGTCGGCTGGGACGACATCGACGCTGTGGTCATCGGCAAGGCGCCCGACCTGTTCGAGGGCGTGATGATGCCGGAGCTGTACCTGGCCGACGCACTGGGCGCGACCGGCAAGCCGCTGCTGCGGGTCCACACGGCGGGCTCAGTCGGCGGTTCGACATCCATTGTGGCCGCGAGCCTGGTGCAGTCCGGCGAACATCGGCGGGTGCTGACGGTGGCCTACGAGAAGCAGTCCGAATCGAACGCGATGTGGGCACTGTCGATCCCGATTCCGTTCAACATGCCGGTCGGCGCGGGCGCGGGTGGCTACTTCGCGCCGCACGTCCGCTCCTACATCCGCCGGTCGGGGGCGCCGGAAGTCGTGGGCGCGATGGTCGCGGCGAAGGATCGACGCAACGGCTCGCTCAACCCGTACGCACATCTCCAGCAGTCCGACATCACGGTGGAGCAGGTGCAGGCATCGCAGATGCTGTGGGACCCGATCCGCTACGACGAGACGTGCCCGTCCTCCGACGGCGCGTGCGCGATGGTGATCGGTGACGAAGCCTCAGGTGATGCCGCCGCGGAGGGCGTGGCGTGGATTCACGCGACTTCGATGCGCACCGAGCCCACGACGTTCGCCGGGCGCGACCAGGTGAACCCGCAGGCGGGCCGCGACGCGGCCACCCAGTTGTGGCGCGACGCCGGGATCACCGACCCCCTGTCCGAGGTGGACGCGGCGGAGATCTACGTGCCGTTCTCGTGGTTCGAGCCGATGTGGCTGGAGAACCTGGGCTTCACGGCCGAAGGCGAGGGCTGGAAGCTGACGGAGTCCGGCGAGACGGCACTCGGTGGGCAACTGCCGGTGAACCCTTCCGGCGGAGTCCTGTGCTCGAACCCGATCGGCGCCTCCGGGATGCTGCGGATGTCCGAGGCGGCGAAGCAGGTGATGGGCAAGGCGGGCGACTACCAGGTCGACAGCGCCCGTAAAGCCGTCGGACACGCCTACGGCGGCGGCTCGCAGTACTTCGCACTGTGGCTGGTGGGCGCGGAGAAGCCAGAGTAGGCGCAGCGCGGCGGTCGCACGATGCCGTTCCCTGAGCACACCAGCTGGACGGCCGTCACACCCGGCGTCACCACTCCCGATGTTGATCACGCCTACTCGCATTGTCGCGCGAATACGTCCGATTCGCCGGGTTTCGCGAACAACAGCGCGAGTAGGCGTGATCAACTCCGCCACAAGGTGGCCGTCGCGGGGACGTCTACCGCGACGCCGCGCCCACGTAGTCGGCGAACCGTTCCTCCACCTGTGCCGCGGTCAACCCGAAGTCGGACAACGCGTACTGGTGCGACGGTTTGCGCGGGCCAGTGCGGCTCTCGGCGTCCACGCGGCGCATCTCGGCGCGGGCGGCGTCGGAAAGCGGGAGACCAAAGTGCCGGTAGATACCCTCGGCGGTGCCGACCGGGTCGGCCACGAAGTCGTCGTAGTCGACGTCGCAGAAGCGCGCCGGGTCATGCCGTGTCCTGGCCTCGGCGAACGTCGCTAGCCCGCGCGCCCACAGGTCAAGCTGGGTCCGCCCGATTACCTCAGGGGTGAATGCCGCGGACCACCCGTCGGTGGCGGCGAGCGAGAGGCTGCACGTCGAGGCCAACGTCGTGCTTGGTGGCCGGTGCGTCTGCACGATCAGCGCGTCCGGATACACCGCGAGGAGCTCGTCCAGCGCGAACAGGTGACTCGGGTTCTTCAGCACCCAGCGCTTGCCTGGCTCGTTGCGCCCGATGAGCTGCAACAATCGCCGGTGCCGGGCATAGGCATCAGTCCAGTCCTGCTCGGACAACCAGCGCGAGTAGCTGGGCACGTACGCCAGGCATTCCTCCGACACCGACTTCATGCTCTGCCGCAGGAGCCGCCAACATTCCTCGACGGAGTCAGCCGAGGTGTAGTGCAAGCCCATGAAGTCAGGGTTCTCGGCGTGGTGCTTGTCGTAGCCCGCCTTGATTTGCTGATAGATGGGGTCGTCGACCCATGTCTCGCGCGGCGGACGCGGCTGTGGGACGTCGGTGAGCCACAGCTCGAGCCCCTGGTGCGCTGGGTCGGCGGTGAGCAACCGGTGCAGCGCGGTCGTCCCGGTACGCGATAGCCCAGTCACGAAGATCGGCCGTTCGATGGGGATATCCGCGTGGTCCGGATACTGCCGCCACGCCGCCTCCGCCAACAGCCGCGCCACCAGCGCACCTCGCAGCGACGCCCGCATGATGCTGTTACCGAGCGGCGTCAGCTCCGCCTCGCGTTCGTAGGAGTCCAGCAACACTTCCAGGCCTTCGAGGTAGACGTCGTCGCCGAAGTCGTCCAGCCCGGTGACCTTGGTGGCCGAGTCGTGCAGATCCGCGACCGTGCCGACGCTGTCTCGCATCTCGCTCCTAGTGGTGGTACTCGCCGCAGTTGACGTCGAGGCACTGCCCGGTGATCGCGCGTGCCATGTCCGATGCCAGGAACACGACGGCGTCCGCGATCTCGTCCGGCTCGGGCAGTCGGCGCAGGTCCGTGTTCGCGGCGGTCTCCGTGTAGACGTCCTCAGTGGACACGCCACGCTTCTTCGCCAGATGCCCGAAGTACCACTTGAGCGTGTCCGCCCAGATGTAGCCAGGCGCGACGGAGTTGACCCGGACGCCGCGCGGCCCCAGCTCGGTGGACAGGCTCTGCGCGAGTGCGAGCAAGCTGGCCTTGGCCATCTTGTACGCGCCGTACCCGCGCTGCGAGTGCCGCAGCACCATCGAGTTCACCATGACGACGGAGCCGCCAGCTTCCGCCAGTGCGGGTGTGAACAAGCGGGTGAGTCGCAGCGCTGCGATCGAACTGGTTTCAAAACCAGCACGGACGGCATCGAGGTCGGCGTCGGCCAGGTCGCCAAGCGGTGGGATCGCGAAGGCGTTGTTCACCAACACATCCACCCGGCCGAACTCCGACATCGCCGCATCCGTGAGCGTGTCCGCATCGGACTCCGCCGTGACGTCGGCCGGCACCGTCACCGCTCGACGTCCCAGCGCCGTCACGTCGTCGGCTACGGCGTCCAGGTTGGACTTCGTCCGCGCAGCGAGCACGACGTCCGCCTCGGCGTGCGCGGCCCGCATCGCGATCGACCGGCCGAGTCCAGGTCCTACCCCGGACACCACGACGACCTTGTCCCGCAGCATGTCTACCCCAGCATCCGATCGGCGACGGCGGTCTGCCGGGCGGCGATCCGATCCGACCACTCCCGCGGCGTGACCCGCTGGTCGGCGTAGTACGGCAGTTTCTCCGGCAAGTCATCGAACCGAACGACCTCGCATGTCGGCCCGTCGGCGGGCGTCAGGTCCCGGGTCAACCGCTGCCAGCGCAGTTGCAGGTACCCCCGGTCGTGGCCGGTACGTTCAACCCAGTTCGCCAGGCCCGGATCGCGCTCGCTCACGATGTACCGGATCATCCCGTCGGGGTCGACGCGTGCCTGGTCGCGGGTGAGACTGGTCTGGTGGTTGATGTAGTCCAGCGAGATGTACCACATGCTGCCGAGCTGGAATCCCTGGTATGGCGCGACATCAGCGGACGCGGCGGGCACGGTGATCACCATGACCTCGTCGTCGGTGAGCTCGTAGTGCCCCACCGACGAGAACTGCGTGGCGAGCCCACCCGGCGTGCCGCGCGGCTCGGTCAGGGTGTTCACCGGCAGTTTCAGGTAATGCCACTCCGGAAATGCCAGAAACGTCCGCAAGCGGGACAACAACATCTTGCCCGCGACGCCGTAGCGCTTGACCAGCGTGTCCTTGTCATGCGGCCGCGGCGCGGTGCCAAGCCGGTCGGCACGGTGGATCCGGATAGTGCCGGACCGCTCGGTGGACCAGTCACTGTAGACCTCGCGAACCACCAGCATCGCCGAGCCAGCACCGAGCGTGACGTAGTTCCTACCGGACCCAGGTCCAAATCGGATCTCGAACCGGCCATCGTCATCGATGTCGAATTCCCTATCGTCGAACGCGGTCAGACTGTCGGGAGAGGACGCCGGGCTGTAGTCACCGTTGAGCACCTGGAAGCTCAGATCCGCGGTCGTGCCACGAAAGCCGGTCACCACGTACTCCGCGTCGTCGCGGAGGTAGGCGTGGTAGTACAGCGTGTCCGGGTTGTCGAGACCAAGCTTGGTGTACGGGCCGGTGGATGAGACGAAGAACGGAAAGTCCCGCTCGTACGCCCACGCCATCTGCAGCGACGCACGGATGCTGCCCGCCAGGTAGTCGTAGCCCTCGACCAGATCCTGCTCGGTGCGCACGTGCGGCGCGCTCTCGATGATCTTCTCGGCTTCGGCGATCGCCTCGGCGAATGGTTCGGTCAGCACCAGTGTGCCTCCTGGTCAGGCCTGCGGCTGCGGGACGTCGGCCCAGCGGTTGGCCAGCAGTTGCAGGCTCGGCATGTCGTCGAACGACAGCATCAACTCGTAGGTGCGCTGGTAACCGATGTGCGCGATCCGCCAGACGCCGTCCTCGCGCCGGTAGCGGTCCTCGTAGTACGCCGAGCCCTTTATCATCACCCGGTGGTCGGGAACGATCACGGTGTCCTCGAAACACCAGGTGCCGTCTGCCGTGTCGCCGTCGATCTCGATCTCGGGCTGGGCACAGAAATGCACCGTGATGATGTTCCCGCCGAGCGCGTCGCGCATGTAGGAGACGATCTGGTCGCGCCCACGCAGCGACAGTGGCTCACTGGTGGCGCGCGTGCCGTAGTCCGCGGTCGCGTCCTCGGTGAACACGTCGGCGAACTCGTCCCAGCGCTTGAGGTCGAGGCTTCTCGCGTAGCGGTACTTCAGCCTGCGGATGTCTTCCAGCGCGGTCAGATCCACGTCGTCGCTCCTCATTCGTAGGCGACGCGGTAGTGCTTGATGCCGTTCAGCCAGCCCGAACGCAGCCGCGCGGGCTGCTCGAGCTCGCGGATGTTGGGCATGGCATCGGCGATCGCGTTGAACATCAGATCGATCTCCAGCCGCGCCAGATTCGCCCCGATGCAGTAGTGAGTGCCGGTGCCACCGAAACCGACATGCGGGTTCGGATCGCGGAAGACGTCGAACTCGTACGGATTGTCGAACGCCTCCTCGTCGAAGTTCGCGGAGGCGTAGAACAGCCCGACCCGCTGCCCCTTACGGATGGGCTGACCGGCCAACTCGGTGTCCTCGGTGACGGTGCGCTGGAACGCGCTGACCGGTGTGGCCCACCGAACGATCTCGTCCGGCGCGGTCCTCGGCCGTTCCGCCTTGTAGCGCTCCCACTGCTCGGGGTGGTCGAGGAACGCCTTCATGCCGTGAGTGATGGCGTTGCGGGTCGTTTCGTTACCCGCGACGGCGAGCAGGATCACGAAGAACGCGAATTCCTCCGAGCCGAGCGACTCCCCGTCGATATCGGCGTTGACCAGCTTCGTCACGATGTCGTCGACCGGACACTTTTGCCGTTCCTCGGCCATCTGCCAGGCGTAGCCCATCAGCTCGGTCGATGCGTTGACCGGATCGATGTCGTACTCGGGGTCGTCGTAGCCGATCATCTCGTTGGACCAGTCGAAGATCTTGCCGCGGTCCTCCTGTGGCACACCGATCAACTCGGCGATCGCCTGCAACGGCAGCTCACACGCCACCTGCTCCACGAAGTCCCCACTGCCGTGCTTCTTGGCCTCATGCACGATGCGCTCCGCCCGGTCGGTCAGCGTGGAGCGCAGTGCCTCCACCGCACGCGGGGTGAAGCCCTTGGAAATGATCCGGCGGACCTTGGTGTGCTGCGGCGGGTCCATGTTGATCAGGATCATCCGCTGCATCTCGATCTCGTCACGCGTGATCTCCGGATTGAACCGGATGATCGCGGTGTTCTCCCTTGTCGAGTACAGCTCAGGGTGCTTGGAGACCTCCTTGATATCGGCCAGCCGGGAGACCACCCAGTAGCCGCCGTCGTCGTAGCCACTCCGGCCAGGCGGCTGCGGGCACCACCACACCGGGGCCGTCTTGCGCAGCGCGGCGAACTCCTCGATCGGGACTCGCTCGGCCCAGACGTCCGGGTCGGTGAAATCGAATCCTTCCGGAATGAGCGGAGCTGCCACGGTTTACCTCCTGCGCCACACGACCTTGTGAAACACGTTCTACCGACGATTGAAGCATAGGTTCGCCGCGATGAGAACCCACGAGAACAACCTTTCACTGGACGTCGATGCGCCATGATCGACGTCGATACCGCCGCCGACCTGTGGTTGACGTGGTCTCAGCCAGACACACTATTGCCGAAAAAAAGAACATGTTCTAACTTTGTGATACAGGCAGTGCGCGATTCAAACCCCTCAGGAGGAGCCGGTGGGCAACCCAGTCATCGTCGACGCGGCACGTACCCCGATCGGCAAGCGAGGCGGCTGGCTGGCTGGCCTGCACCCCGCCGAGACACTTGGCGCCATCCAACATGCCCTGCTCGACCGCGCCGGGGTCGATCCCGCGCTGGTGGAGCAGGTCATCGGTGGTGCGGTCACGCAGGCGGGCGAGCAGGCGGGCAACGTCACCCGCACCGCATGGTTGCACGCCGGACTCCCAGAAGCGACGGGCGCGACCACGATCGACGCGCAGTGCGGCTCGGCTCAGCAGGCCACGCACCTGATCGCGGGCCTGATCGCAACGGGAGCCATCGACGTCGGCCTGGCCTGCGGCGTGGAAGCGATGAGCAGGGTGCCGCTTGGCGCGAACCGAGGCACCGACATCGGCACGCCGCGCCCCGCCTCCTGGGACATCGACATGCCGAACCAGTTCGAGGCGGCCGAGCGGATCGCCACCCGCAGGGGTCTGACCAGGGACGACGTCGACCAGTTCGCCGTGGAGTCCCAGCGCAAAGCCCTGACGGCATGGGACGAGGGCCGGTTCGAGCGGGAGGTCGTGCCGGTCAAGGCGCCGGTGATCAACGACGGCCAGCTCACCGGCGAGACCCGGCTGGTGCAGCGTGACCAGGGACCTCGGGAGAGCACGCTGGACGGGCTGGCGAAACTCAAGCCGGTGCTCGACGGCGGCCTGCACACCGCGGGCAGCTCATCGCAGGTGTCCGATGGTGCCGCCGCCGTGTTGCTGATGTCCGAGGACAAGGCACGCGAGCTTGGCCTGACGCCGAAGGCGCGGATCGTGTCGCAGGCGCTGGTCGGCGCCGAACCGTACTACCATCTGGACGGACCGATCGCCGCGACAGAGCGGGTGCTGACTCGCGCGGGCATGAGCATCGGTGACCCGGACTTGTTCGAGGTCAACGAGGCCTTCGCGTCGGTGGTGCTTTCCTGGCAGCGGGTGCACCAGCCCGATCCGGCGAAGGTCAACGTCAACGGCGGCGCGATCGCACTCGGCCATCCGGTCGGCAGCACCGGCGCCCGGCTGATCACCACCGCGCTGCATGAGCTAGAGCGCACCGATACGAGCACGGCGCTGATCACCATGTGCGCTGGCGGCGCGATGTCCACCGCCACCATCATCGAGCGGGCGTGATCCGCATGGTCCTGGATCGCTTCCGGCTCGACGGACAGACCGCCATCGTCACCGGCGCCGGGCGAGGCATCGGCGCGGCCACCGCGCTCGCGCTGGCCGAAGCGGGCGCGGACGTCGCGCTGTCGGCTCGTACCGAATCGCAACTGGACGAGATCGCTGGAAAGATCACAGCACTCGGCCGCAAGGCCGTGGTCGCCCCCGCTGATCTGTCCGACTTGGATGCGGCGGCAGCACTCGCGGAGACCGCCCACAGTGCACTGGGCAGAGTAGACATCGTGGTGAACAATGTGGGCGGCAGCATGCCGAACGCCTTCCTCACCACGAAGGCCGACGACCTGAAGGACGCCTTCCACTTCAACGTCGCCACCGCGCACGCACTGACGCAGGCCGCCGTTCCGAAGATGCTCGAGACCGGCGGGGGTTCGGTCGTCACCGTGTCCTCTGTAGTCGGACGCGTCAGCGGACGGGGCTACCTCGCCTACGGCACCGCCAAGGCGGCACTGGCGCACTGGAGCAAACTCGCCGCGCGCGACCTGGCCCCGAAGATCAGGGTCAACGCGATCTCGGTCGGCTCTGTCATGACCTCCGCGCTCGACATCGTGGCGCAGAACGACGAGATCCGTACCGCGATGGAACAGGCGACACCGCTGCGGCGCATCGGCGAGGCGGAGGACATCGCGGCGGCGATCCTCTACCTGACGTCGCGGGCAGGCGGCTACGTGACCGGCAAGGTGCTCGAGGTTGACGGCGGGCTGGAAACGCCGAACCTTGACCTCGGCATCCCCGACCTGGAGTGACACATGGGATACCGAGTAGTGCAGTGGAGCACCGGCAACGTCGGCAGGCACGCGATCGCGGGCATCGACGCGCGCGACGACCTCGACCTAGCCGGCGTATGGGTGTCCAGCGACGCCAAAGCGGGCACGGACGCCGGTGAGCTGGCCGGACTCGGCCGCGAGCTTGGCGTCGCCGCGACCACGGACGCGGACGCCCTGCTGGCACTGCGGCCGGATTGCATCGTGCACACCGCCATGGCCGACCACCGCATCCCGGAGGCCATCGAGGACCTGTGCCGATTCCTGCGCGCGGGCATCAACGTCGTTTCCTCAGGGCCGGTGTTTCTGCAATACCCCGACGGCACGGCGCCGGACGGACTGGTCGCGCCGATCAAGCAGGCCGCGGCAGAGGGCGGCGCGTCGTTGTGGGTCAACGGCATCGACCCCGGCTTCGCCAACGACACCCTCCCACTGGCGCTCACCGGCATCAGCGAACGCATCGACGAGGTGCGCTGCCTGGAGATCCTCGACTACTCCACCTACGACAACCCACAGGTGCTGTTCGACATCATGGGTTTCGGCAAGCCCATGGACGACGTCCCCATGCTGCTGCAACCGGGCGTGTTGTCGCTGGCCTGGGGCAGTGTGGTGCGGCAGCTCGCGACGGGACTCGACGTCACGCTGGATGAGGTCACCGAGCAGGTCGAGCGACTGCCCGCGCCGGAGACGTTCGACATCGCCTCCGGCACCATTCCGGAAGGCAGTGCGGCGGCGCTTCGGTTCGAGGTACGCGGCATGCGAGGTGGCCGTCCGGTCGTCGTCTTGGAGCACGTGACGCGGCTGCGGGACGATCTTGGTCCAGGCTGGCCACAACCAGCGGGCCAGGGTTGTTACCGGGTCATCGTCAGCGGCGAGCCGAACTACACACTTGACCTGCAACTACTCGGCACCGACGGCGACCACAACACGGCAGGGCTCAAGGCGACGGCGATGCGATTGGTGAACGCCATTCCGACGGTGATCGCCGCGCCGCCGGGCCTGCTGACCGCGCTCGATCTGCCGCTCGTGTCAGGGCGAGTTCGCGCTACGTAACCGAGCATCCTTCATTCGGACTGGCACCATCGAGGGCCGCGCCGATGTCCCTGGCCGCGGGCATCGGTCCGCCGCCAACCACGGCCATTCCAGGCGGACGATTGGCGTCCGTGATGAGCGGCGGTGATCCACCGGACAAGCCGCCGTCTCCGCCCGTCGACGTTAAGACCTGGTCGAAAAGACCACCGTGAGCGTCTTCGAGCTCTTCGTAGTTCTTCTTAGCGGCCGCAAGACGTTCGATCACGCCTTCGGCTGCCTCGTCGAGCTTGCCGAGCTCGTAACGCCACGTCTCCTCGAACTCGTGCGCCGAGTCCCGGAGTGCGTCGTGGCCAAGCATGTCGAGCTGGCCCTCGGCGGCCAGGGTCGTGTTGGCCTCCCTGACCTCGTGGGCACCGTCCTCTAAGGTCTGGATGAGCTTGGCCAGCTCGGCGATGTTGACGGCGTAGCCGGTCATGGCGATCCCCTCGTACGTAGACCGAACAGGCGCTGCGTCTGATCAACGTAGCGAGACGGTCAGACGTACGCCAGCCGCCGCAGGTTCCGCTCCGGTGTTGGCCAGCTTCGCTCTGGCGGCACCGCACCACCACCCCGCAGCGGCGACTTCGCCGGCATGTTGCCGAACAGACCGGACATAGCGCCCGATAATCGGCGTCGAACTCGCTATATCCCCGGCGAAGAGCACCGTGCGTGGATGACGACCAAGCCTTGGCCCGACGAGTCACGCCCCGTAAACCGGCTCCGGCTCCGGGGCCTCGGCGATCAACTCCTCCACCACGGGTCCAAGCTCGGCGGGTTCCCAGCGAGCGCCTTTGTCACGGCGCGGTCCGTGGTGCCAGCCGGTCGCCAGCGACACCTGGCCGCCCTCGACCTCGAACACCCGGCCGGTCACCCCGGCCGACTCTGGGCTACCCAGCCAGACCACCAGCGGTGAGACGTTCTCCGGCGCCATCGCGTCGAATCCGCCATCCGGTACCGCCATGTCCTCGGCGAACGCCTGCTCGGTCATGCGAGTGCGCGCGGCGGGCGCGATGGCGTTAACGGTGATCCCGTAGCGCGCGAACTCGGCCGCGGCGACGATCGTCAAACCCGCGATACCTGCCTTGGCCGCGGAGTAATTGCCTTGCCCGATGCTGCCAAGCAACCCGGCGCCCGAGCTGGTGTTGATCACGCGAGCGTCCGGCTGCCTGCCCGCCTTGCTCTCCGCACGCCAGTGCGCCGCGGCATGCCGCATGGGCGCGAAATGCCCCTTCAAGTGCACTCGCATCACGGCGTCCCACTCATCCTCCGCGAGGTTGACCAGCATCCGGTCGCGCAGGAATCCGGCGTTGTTGACCAGTACGTCCAGCCGTCCGTAGGTGTCGAGAGCGGTAGCGACGAGGTTCGCGGCGCCCTCCCAGTCGGCGACGTCATCGGTGTTGGCGACGGCGCGTCCACCCTGCTCGGTGATCTCGTCGACGACTTGCTGCGCCGGGCCCATCGAGTGACCCGAACCGTCGAGCGCGACCCCCACGTCGTTGACGACCACCGCGGCACCCTCCCGCGCGAAGGCCAGCGCATGCGCCCTGCCGAGCCCCCTGCCCGCTCCGGTAACGATGACGACTCTGTCTCGCACGATGCCGCTCACACGTGCTCCTTTCGTTCTGAGGACTGCTCGCAGGTCCGAAGCATCAGACCCGAGGACTGCTCGCAGGTCCGAAACATCAGGCTCTGGCTTGTGCCGCGTCGAGGAACGCGGGACGTTCACCACCGCCGTGGACGGCAAGCGTGGCGCCGCTGACGTATGACGCCAACGACGATGCGAGGAACAGCGCGCACGCCCCGACCTCGTCGGGTTCGGCGAGCCGTCCCAATGGGACGGTGGCACCAACGGCAGCCACTCCAGCGGCATCGCCATAGTGCAGTTCGGACTGTTCGGTGTGGACCATGCCGACGTCTAGGGCGTTGACTCGAACCTTCGGCGCCCACTCGACGGCGAGGCTCGCGGTCAGGTTGTCCAGCCCGGCCTTGGCCGCGCCATATGCGGCGGTGCCTGGCGACGGCCGGGTGCCGCTGACGCTGCTGACGTTGACGATCGCGCCGCCCGGCTCCTGTCGCTGCATGACGGCGTTGACACGTTGCGCGACGAGCAGCGGGGCTAGCAGATTCAGCCCGACGACCTTGTCGTGGAACCGAGGCGAAGCGTCCGCGGCCAGCGCGAACGGCGCGCCCCCCGCGTTGTTGACCAGGACGTCGATGCGGCCGTACTCGGCGACGACGTCGTCCACCATGCGCTCGACCTGCTCAGGTTCCCGTACATCGCACGGGACGAACTGGGCGTGGTCCAGCGCCTCGGGGGCGTGACGAGCGCAGGTCACCACGGTCGCCCCCGCCCGCGCGAACGCGCGTGTTATCCCGGCGCCAACTCCTCGCACGCCGCCCGTGACCAGCACGATCGCGCCGCCGTAGTCCAGCGATACGGCCATCGGCGCACCTTTCCGTCCAGCTCGAACGCCGGGCCTATCGGGATTCCCGGCGCGGCTGCTACTGTACCAAGCAAGTGCTAGGTTAGGTAGCAGGAGGTCGACGTGACCGCAGTAACCACGACCCAACCCGAGCCGCACGTCACGGTGGTGACGATGTCGGCACCGCCGGTCAACGCGCTGACAGTGCGCGGCTGGTACGACGTAGCGGCGGCTGTCGAGGCAGCGGGCGCCGACCCCGACTGCCACGTCGTGGTGTTGCGTGCCGAGGGCCGCGGCTTCAACGCCGGGGTCGACATCAAGGAGATCGAGGCGAGCGACGGCTACACCGCGCTCATCGGCGCCAATCACGGCTGCGCGGCCGCGTTCTCGGCGGTCTACGACTGCGCCGTGCCGGTGATCGCCGCCGTGCACGGCTACTGCCTCGGCGGCGGCGTCGGGCTCGTCGGCAATGCCGACATCGTGGTGGCCAGCGACGACGCGACGTTCGGGCTGCCCGAAGTCGACCGTGGCGCCCTCGGCGCCGCGACACACCTCGCCCGCCTGGTGCCACCGCACCTGATGCGAGCGCTGTACTACACCGCGAGCACCATCACCGCTCAGCAGCTACATCACCACGGGTCGGTATATCGCGTGGCGCCGCGATCCGAACTCGACGACGCGACGCTCAAGGTGGCACGGGAGATCGCGGCCAAGGACACCCGGGTGATCCGCAAGGCCAAGCAAGCGATCAACGGCATCGATCCCCAAGACGTCCACCGCAGCTACCGCTTCGAACAGGGCTTCACCTTCGAACTCAACCTGGCGGGTGTGTCCGACGGCGCACGTCAGGACTTCCTCAGCAGCGGCACGGGAACTAGCACGGGAGCCTGAATGGACAAACGCATGACCGCCGACGAGGTGGCCGCCGAGATCCGCGACGGAATGACGATCGGGATCGGTGGCTGGGGCTCGCGGCGCAAACCGATGGCGCTCGTTCGGGCGCTGCTACGAACCGACGTCAAGGACCTGACGGTGGTGTCCTACGGCGGACCTGACGTTGGACTGCTGGCAGCCGCGGGAAAGATCCGGAGGCTTGTGTTCGGGTTCGTCACGCTCGATTCGGTGCCGTTCGACCCGCACTTCGCACGGGCACGGCAATCCGGCGCGATCGACGTCACGGAGTACGACGAGGGAATGGTCGCCGCCGGCCTGTCCGCAGCGGTGAAGCGGTTACCGTTCCTGCCGATCCGGGCTGGCCTTGGGTCCGATGTGGTCACGACCAATCCAGACTTGCGCACTGTGACGTCGCCCTATGCCGACGGCGAGGAGTTGCTCGCGGTACCCGCGCTGCGACTCGACGTCGCGCTCGTGCACCTGAACCGTGCCGACGCACGCGGCAACGCACAGTACCTCGGGCCGGACCCGTACTTCGACGACGACTTCGCGCTCGCGGCGGATCGTTGCTTCGTTTCCGCTGAACGCATCGTGGACACCACCGAACTGTCGTCCGCGCCCGTGCAGTCCCTACTGCTGAACCGGGGTGCGGTCACCGGAGTCGTCGCCGCACCGCACGGCGCACACTTCACCTCGGCGGCACCGGACTACGGTCGCGACGAGGCATTCCAGCGGCATTACGTCTCTTGCGCGAAGGACCCGGACTCGTGGCCGTCCTTCGTGGATCGGTTTCTGTCCGGCGACGAGGCGCGATACCAGGCCCAGGTAGCGAAGTTCAGGGAGGCCGCGGCATGAGCGCAGCACACGGGTCCGAATCATCAGACATGAGCACCGAATCATCTGACGTGACGCGTGCCGAGGTGGCCGTGACCGCCTGCGCCGAGTTGTTCCGCGACGCGGGCGAGGTGCTCGCCAGTCCGATGGGGCTGATCCCCTCGCTCGGTGCGAAGCTGGCGCGGTTGACTTTCGCACCTGGCCTGCTACTCACCGACGGTGAAGCTTCCCTGCTCGACGCCGACGGGACCGTCGAAGGCTGGCAACCGTTCAAGAAGGTGCTCGACATCGTCGTCCCCCACGGCAAACGCCACGTCGTTATGGGCGCGAACCAAATCGATCGGTTCGGCAACCAGAACATCTCCGCGATCGGTGCGCACGCCCGTCCGGATCGACAGTTGCTCGGTGTCAGGGGCGCGCCTGGCAACACCGTCAACCACCGGACCAGCTACTGGACGCCCAAGCACAGCAAGCGCGTGTTCGTCGACGCCGTGGATGTCGTCTCGGGCGTGGGTTACGACAACGCCCGCAAGGCGGGTCCGGCGGCGAGCCGGTTTCACGACGTGCACCAGGTCGTCACCAATCTCGCGGTATTGGACTTCGACACACCGGACCACTCGATGCGGCTGGTGTCGGTGCACCCCGGCGTCAGCATCGACGACGTACTGGAGCGGACGTCGTTCCCGCTGGACACCTCGAACGTGACTGAGTCGCGGCTGCCGGACGCCGAAGAACTGCGGCTGATCAGGGAGGTCGTCGACCCGACGTCGTCGCGCGACAAGGAAGTGCCGTCATGAGCGAAGCAGGCCCACTGCGGACGGCGCTGACCGAGCTGGTCGGCGTCCGGCATCCCGTGGTGCAGACCGGCATGGGCTGGGTCGCCGGTCCCCGGCTGGTCACCGCCACCGCACGGGCCGGCGGGCTCGGCATCCTCGCGTCGGCGACCATGACCTACGACGAACTGGCGGCCGCGATCCGGGAAGTGCGCGAGCGCACTGACGCACCGTTCGGCGTCAACCTGCGCGCCGACGCCGAGGACGCGCAGCGGCGCGTAGAGCTGTTGATCAACGAGGGCGTGCGGGTGGCGTCGTTCGCGCTCGCCCCACGTAAGGAGATGATCGCCCAGCTCAAAGACGCTGGCGTCGTCGTCATTCCGTCGGTTGGCGCTGCCAGGCACGCGGCGAAGGTCGCGGACTGGGGCGCGGACGCGGTGATCGTGCAGGGTGGCGAAGGTGGCGGCCACACCGGCGGTGTCGCGACCACACTGCTATTGCCGTCCGTACTGGACGCGGTCGACATCCCGGTCGTCGCGGCCGGCGGGTTCTTCGACGGACGCGGACTCGCGGCGGCGTTGGCCTACGGCGCGGCCGGTGTCGGCATGGGCACCCGGTTCCTGCTAACCAAGGAAAGCACGGTGCCCGACGACGTCAAACAGGCGTATCTGGCACGCGGGCTGGGTGACACCGTGGTGACGACGAAGGTGGACGGCGTCCCGCACCGGGTGTTGCGCACCGAACTGGTCGACGCGCTGGAGCGATCAGGACGGCTACGGGGCTTGGCCCGGGCAGCGCGCAATACGCTGCGGTTCCGGCGGCTGACCGGCGTGTCCTGGCGCGGCTTGCTGCGCGAGGGGCTCGCGACCCGACGTTCTGGCGACCGGGACTGGGCACAGCTCATGATGGCGGCCAACACGCCGATGCTGCTGCGCGCGGGCCTGGTCGAGGGAGACACCGACGCCGGGGTGCTGGCGTCCGGCCAGGTGGTCGGAATGCTGGACGATCTGCCCACCGTGGCGGAGCTGATCGAGTCCGTGGTGAGCGAGGCTGAGAAACGGATCGCGGCGTTGCCACGGCTGTAGGGCCGTCTGCCAGATCCGCGCCGTTACGCGACCTTGCGCCACAGATCCAACAGAGCCTGGTTCAACGGCGGCCCGACGAATTGGATCTCGTGGCCTGCGCCCGACACCTCGATGCACTCGGCATCGATCCGTTCGGCCAGCGCATCACAGATGGCGTCGAACGCGTCGCTATGCCCGCCAGAGACCACGAGCTTGGGAAACGGCGCCGATGTCAGCGCGGCCGTCGGCAGATCGCACTCCCAGGGTTTGCGTGACCGTCGGACAAGCGGCACGAACGGCGCCACTTCCTCGAGCACTCCAGCGGGCAGCGTCGCGGGATCGGTGCCGACCGCTTTGAGGAAACGCACCAACCACTCCTGGTCGGGAAGTTCGGCGTCGAAGACGTCGCGGACATCTTCGACCAGCGCGTGACCCGCACTGTCATGACGGACCACCGTGAACGCGGGCGGTTCGAGCAGGGCGAGGGACAGCGTCGCCTCGGGACGTCGCGAGGCGGCGAGCATGGCACCCAGTCCGCCATAGGAATGGGCGACGACGTGCGCGCCGTCGCCGAGGAGCTCAGCAACGTCGTCGGCGTCGCGCAGGAAATCCTCACCGTGGACCGTCGGGCTGCCCCCGTAGCCGCGGCGGTCGGGCACGACGAGACAGAAACCTTCCTCGGCGAGGGGTTGCTGAGCGTGCCATTCCTCGACCCCGGTCACTAACGAGCCATGAACGAAGACAACGGGTGTGCCGTTTCCCCATGTCGTGACGTTTAGCTCACTCATCGTGAGCCTCCCTCGAATAGATAGCACGATCGTTCGATCTAAGATCGCATGGTCGTGCTATCTTGTCAACGTGCTAGACGCGGAAAGCTCGGAAGAGCCGCAACGACGCTCCGACGGCGAGCAGACCCACACCGTCATCCTCGAAGCCGCCATGCGACTCGCCTCGATCGAGGGACTGGGAAGCCTCACGGTTGGCCGTCTCGCCCGCGAACTCGACATCAGCAAAAGCGGCGTCTTCGCGCACTTCCGCTCGAAGGAGCGACTACAGCGAGAGACCATCGACGCCGCCCAGGCGGTATTCGACCGCGAGGTGGTCCGACCAGGTTTGGCCGCTCCAGCGGGCCTCGCCCAGGTCGAGAACCTTTGCGAGGCCTACCTGCGCTACGTCGAGCGACGAGTGTTTCCGGGCGGTTGCTTCTTCGCCCAACTTCTCGCCGAATACGACGCGCCCGCCGGCGCGATCCACGATGCCGTCGCCGAGGGGCAGCGAGGGTGGCTCGGCTTACTCGAGGGGCTGATCACCACGGCCAAGGACCAAGGCGAGCTGCACCCGGCGATCGACGCTACCCAACTGGCTTTTGAGCTCTATGCCGCGTTGGAGCTGGCCAACTATCTTTTCATTCTCTACAGCGATCCGGCGATGACCGACCGAGGCCGCCACGCGATCCGGACCGCCATCGCCAGGTCCACTCCGTGAGCGGGCCGAAGCCCGACAGAATGTCAGACCCAGGCCATAAGATCGGGCCGTGATCGATGCTGACGAGTTGAAGGCGCTGTGCTTGAGCTTTCCGGGCGCCCGCGAGGAGTTCCCGTTCGACGAACGGCACTCGGTGTTCAAGGTAGGGGGCAAGCTCTTCGCGATCAGCGCACTAGACGGCGATCCGCTCAGCGTCAGCCTCAAGTGCGACCCGCCGTTAGCCGAGCAGCTCCGCGTCACCTATCCCTCGATCGTGCCCGGTTACCACCTGAACAAGCGACACTGGAACACCGTCACGCTTGACGGTTCGGTCCCCGACCAGCTGGTCCGGGACATGATCGAGGACTCCTACGACCTGGTGGTCGCCTCATTGCCGAAGGCCAAGCGGCCGACGTCAGACGAGTCATGACGAGGCCGGACATGTAGCAGGCCGTCGGAGAGTCAGCAGCCGTAACGCCGCGGACGCGATCGCACGGAACCGGAAAGGTGCGGCGCCACTCAGAGCCGCTCGATGATCGTCACGTTCGCCGTGCCGCCGCCCTCGCACATCGTCTGCAGACCGTAGCGGCCGCCGCGACGTTCCAGCTCGTGCAGCAAGGTCGTGAACAACTTCGCGCCCGTCGCGCCGATCGGGTGGCCCAGCGCGATCGCCCCGCCGTTGACGTTGACGCGGTCCCGGTCGGCACCGGTCTCGTCCAGCCAGGCCAGCACCACGCTCGCGAAGGCCTCATTGACTTCGAACAGGTCGATGTCCTCGATACTCAGCCCGGTCTTGCGCAGCGCGTGCTGAGTCGCGGGTATCGGTCCGGTCAGCATCCACACCGGATCGGCGGCCCGAACGGAGAGGTGATGCACTCGCGCGCGCGGACGCAGACCGTGTTCGGCCACGAACCCTTCCGAAGCGAGCAGCACAGCACTAGCGCCATCGCAGATTTGGCTGGATACGGCGGCCGTGATTCGCGAGCCCTCGCTCAGCGGATCGAGCGACGCCATCCGTTCCAGTGACGTCGACCGACGGGGGCATTCGTCCGCGACGCAGTCACCCAGCGGGGCGAGCTCCGCGTCGAACCGGCCGCCATCGATCGCGGCGATCGCGCGTTCGTGGCTGGATAGCGCATACGACTCCATCGCATCTCGCGTGAGATCCCAATGCCGGGCGATCATGTCGGCGCTGCGGAACTGCGACACCTCCGTGTCGCCATAGCGCTTGTGCCAGCCAGCGGAACCAGAGAACGGGTCGTCGAAGCCGTACTCCCTGCCGGCGAGCATCGCGGCACTGATCGGGATCTGGCTCATGTTCTGCACGCCGGACGCGACCACCAGGTCCGCGGTCCCTGACATCACGGCCTGCGCGGCGAAGTGGATCGCCTGCTGGCTCGACCCGCACTGCCGGTCGACCGTCACGCCGGGAACGTGTTCCGGCAACCCGGCCGCGAGCCATGCCGACCGAGCGATGTTGCCTGCCTGGCCACCAATGGTGTCCACGCAGCCCATGACCACGTCGTCCACCAGTGCTGGCTCGACCTTCGCCCGGTCAAGTAGCGCGGTGAGCACATGCCCGCCGAGGTCAGCGGGGTGCACCTCACTGAGTCCGCCGCCGCGCTTGCCGACCGGTGTCCGGACGGCGTCGATCACGAAGGCTTCCGCCATGCGTAGGCTCCTTCAGGTTGTCGGTTTCGCGGAAATCCCGTCGAGCAGGATCCGCAGGTATTGCTCGGCGACGTCCTCAGCGGTCAGCGAACCACCGGGGCTGTACCAGCGGACGGCGACCCACACCGTGTCCCTGATGAACCGGTAGGTCACCTCGATGTCCAGGTCGGATCGGAAATCACCAGAACGCACACCGTCGGCCAGAATGGACGTCCACAGATCACGGAACTCCGCATTGCGTTCCTCCAGATAGGAGAAGCGCGGGAACTGGCCGAGATATTGCGATTCGTTCTGGTAGATCGCCACCTCGTCGTGGTGCTTGTGGATCGACTCGAACGACGCGGTGATGACCGCGCGCAGTGTCTCCCGTGGACCCAGCCGCTTAGCGACGATTTCGCGGTACCGGCCGAACAACTCGTCCTGAAACCCGCGCAGCAGTTCGTCGATCATCGACTCCTTGGAGTCGAAGTGGTGGTACAGGCTGCCGGAGAGGATGCCAGCCTCCTCGGCGATGTCACGGACCGTGGTCGCGCGGAAACCGCGTTCGGCGAACAGCTTGCAGGCCAGCGCGAGCAGCTCGGCTCGCCTACCGGACGAAGTTTGTCTGTTGGCTGGGCTCATCGGGTCCCTCACGGATGTTGACTACTGACCGAAACCACCTCGCCGGTCAGGTACGAGGCGTACTCGCTGGCGAGGAACACCATCACATTGGCCACTTCCCATGGCTGCGCCGCCCTGCCGAACACCTCGCGTTGTTCCAGCTCAGCGAGCAGCTCGTCGGTCGTGACCTTAGCCAGGAACGGGTGCATCGCCAGGCTCGGCGCGACCGCGTTCACCCGGATCCCGTGTTCGGCGACGTCGACGGCGGCACACCGGGTCAGCGCCATCACGCCAGCTTTGGCCGCCGCGTAATGTGACTGCTCGGCCTGCGCTCGCCAGCCGATCACCGAGGCGTTGTTGACGACGGCACCTCCACCGCCCTGGTCGATGAACCGCCGCAGCGCGGCACGGGTCGCTCGGAACGTGCCGTTAAGCGTCACGTCGAGCACCCGGGACCACTCATCGTCCGTCATGTCCACGATGGACTTCGTGCCGCCAAGCCCGGCGTTGTTCACCAAGACATCGATGCGTCCGAAGTGGTCGGCGGCTCCGTCCATGAGGGCCTGCACCTGATCCTCGTTGGTGACGTCGCAGGCGATGGCGTGCACGCGGTCGCCGTGGTCGGCGGCGAGTTCGTCGGCTTTCTCGGCGAGCCGCCGTTCGTGCCAGTCGCTGATCACCACACGCGCGCCTTCTTCCAAGCCGCGCTGAGCGACCGCGGAACCTATGCCGGTACCGGCCGCCGCCGTGACGACAACGACCTTGTCGGCGAGCAGGTCCTTACCCTTGGGGTACGGCGGAATAGCCGGAATCGCAGTCATGTCCGATGATTCGGACCTGCGCGCAGTCCTCATGTCCTCACCTCCCGCGGCAACCCGAGCACGCGTTCGGCGATGACGTTGCGCTGGATCTCGTTGGAGCCGCCGTAGATCGTGTCGGCGCGGCTGAACAGGTACAGCCGCTGCCAGTCGTCCAGTTCGGGTTCGGCGGTCAGCGACGCGGCACCGCGCACCCGCATCGCCAACTCACCAAGGTCACGGTGCCAGTTCGCCCAAAGAAGCTTGCTCACCTCCGCGGTGCCGGTCGCCGTCTCGCCTAGCGTGCGACGCGCGTGCGCACGCACGACGTCCAGCCGAACCCTGGCGCGGGCAAGCCCCTCCCGGATAGCCGGATCGGCGTCGGCTCCAGTGCGTCGCGCCTCGTCGGTGAGCGCGTCGAGTTCGCGGCGGAAGCCGATCTGCTGACCGAGCGTGGCCACCCCGCGTTCGAACGCCAACGTGCCCATCGCGACGCGCCAGCCCTCCCCCGGCTCGCCGACGACGAGATCGGCGTCAGTGCGGGCACCGTCGAAGAAGACCTCGTTGAACTCCGACGTCCCCGTCAGCTGTGTGATCGGCCGAACCTCGACACCTGGCTGTCGCATCGGAACGAGCAGATAGGACAGTCCACGATGGCGCCGCGAGCCGGGCTCGGTCCTGGCGAGCACGAAGCACCAGTCGGCGACGTGTGCGAGCGACGTCCACACCTTCTGACCGGTGATCACCCACTCGTCACCCTCGCGGGTGGCGGTGGTGGCGACCGCGGCGAGATCTGAGCCCGCACCGGGTTCGGAGTAGCCCTGGCACCACAGCTCGTCGACGTCGCGAATACGCGGTAGGAACCGGCGCCGCTGCTCCGGAGTGCCGAACTCGATCAATGTGGGGCCGAGCAGCTCCTGACCGAGGTGGCTCACGCGCGCGGGGGCGTCGGCACGGGCGTACTCCTCGTGAAAGATCACCTGCTGTTCCAGCGTGGCACCCGCGCCGCCGTGCTCGACCGGCCAGCCGACGCAGTTCCAGCCGGCGGCGGCGAGGTGGCGTTCCCAAGCGACGCGCTCGTCGAACGCCTCGTGCTCCCTGCCTGGCCCGCCACGTCCTCGCAGATCGGCGAACTCGCCGGTCAGGTTGTCGGCGAGCCAGTCGCGGATGCGTGCGCGGAACTGGTCGTCAGGTTCCATCGGCCGCCTCTCTGGTCAAACCGGGGCATCACTGCGTAGGCTACTCTACCAAGCACTTGCTCGGTAGCCCGTGCGATAAGCGACACGGAGCCACCGGCCTGTCGACAGCCGACCGGGAGGAGGTGGCGCGATGCCGGCATCAGGGACGATTCCGGCGGCGCTGGCGGACGCGGTACGCCGGTTCCCCGACACCGAGGCCGTCGTCGACGGCGATATCCGGCTCACATACACCGAGCTGCGACTACGGGTCCGCGACTGCGCGAGACTGCTGATCGCGGAGGGTGTCCGTGCGGGCGATCGGGTGGCGATCTGGTCACCCAACACCTATCACTGGATGATCGCCGCGCTCGGCGCGTTGTCCTCGGGCGCGACGCTCGTACCGATCAACACCCGCTTCACCGGCCACGAAGCCCACGACATCCTGCATCGCACGGCCGCGTCCGCGTTGATCGTGGCGGGGCCATTCCTCGGTACCGACCGGCTCGCCGCGCTGCGCAAGGCGGGCGACGTCCCCACGCTGCGCTGCGTTCTGCGCGTGCCCGTCGAGGGCGAACCGGAGCCCGAAGCAGGGGTCATCGAATGGCGCGACATCGCGGATGGCGCGAGCGACGTCGACGACACGACCCTAGACGACCGGCTCGCCGGCATCGACCCCGAAGACCCGAGCGACATCCTGTTCACCTCGGGCACCACCGGCCGCAGCAAAGGTGCGATCAGCGCGCACACGCAGTCGCTCGGTGTCGCCGAGACCTGGGCCGACATCGGTGGGCTTCGTCACGGCGATCGCTATTTGGTAATCAATCCGTTCTTCCACAGCTTCGGCTACAAGGCGGGCATCCTCGCCGCCATCCAGCGCGGCGTGACGATCGTGCCGCAAGCGGCGTTCGACGTCGACGAGGCATTCCGGCTCATCGAGTCCGAGCGCATCACCGTGCTGCCAGGAGCGCCGACGATCTACCAGGTGATGCTGGACCACTCCCGCCGCGCGGAGTTCGACCTGTCAAGCCTGCGGCTGGCCGTCACGGGTGCCGCGACGGTGCCGGTTGTGCTTGTCGAGCGCATGCGATCCGAGCTTGATTTCGACACCGTGCTGACCGCGTACGGGTTGACCGAGGCGGTCGTCGCCACCATGTGCCGTGCCGACGACGACGCGGAAACCGTGGCGACGACCTGTGGTAGGCCCGTCCCCGACATGGAACTGCGCACGGTCGCCGACGATGGCACCGACGTCCCGTCAGGCGAGCCTGGCGAGGTACTGCTGCGTGGGCCGAACGTCATGCGTGGCTACCTGGACGACCCCGAAGCGACGGCGGAAGCGATCGACGCGGACGGCTGGTTACACACCGGCGACATCGGCGTGATCAACGAGCGCGGATATCTCACCATCACCGACCGGAAGAAGGACATGTACGTCTCCGGCGGGTTCAACGTCTATCCGGCCGAAGTGGAACAGGCACTCGCCCGGCTGGACGGCGTGGCCGAGTCCGCGGTGATCGGGATACCCGACGACCGTCTCGGCGAGGTCGGCAAAGCATACATCCTGCGTCGCGACGGCGCGCTGTCCGAAGCGGACGTGCTGGCGCACTGCAAGGAACGGCTCGCCAACTACAAGGTGCCGCGGGCGGTGGAGTTCGTCGACGAACTGCCCCGCAACGCCACCGGCAAGGTGCTCAAGCGGGTCCTACGGGATCAAGAGCGGAAGGAGACGTCGTGACCGAGGTGGTCCGTTACGAGCGGCGCGGTCCGGTGGCGGTGGTCACCATGAACCGGCCGGAGTACCGCAATGCGCAGAACTCAGCGATGACCTACGCACTGGACGACGCGTTCACGCGCGCCGTAGAGGATGACGCGGTGAAGGTGATCGTGCTCGCGGGAGAGGGCAAACACTTCTCCGCGGGGCACGACATCGGCACACCGGACCGCGATGTCGACGCGCACTTCGACAACCGTGCGGTGCTGTGGTGGGACCACGTCGGCAGGCACGGTGGCGACCAGCGATTCGCACGAGAGTCCGAGGTGTACTTGGGAATGTGCCGCCGCTGGCGGGAGATTCCCAAACCGACGATCGCGAGCGTGCAAGGCGCGTGCATCGCGGGAGCGCTGATGCTGGCATGGGTCTGCGACCTGATCGTCGCAAGCGACGATGCCTTCTTCGCCGATCCGGTGGTGCGTATGGGTATTCCGGGTGTTGAGTACTTCGCACACCCGTGGGTGCTCGGGCCACGCGCTGCCAAGGAAGTCCTGTTCACCGGCGAGCGGTTCAGCGCGGCGCAAGCCAAGGAATGGGGCATGCTCAACCGCGTCGTCCCGCGCGACGATCTGGAAGCCGAGACGCTGAAGCTGGCGAACACCATCGCCGAGATGCCGACGTTCGGCCTCGCGTTGACGAAGAAGGCAGTCAACCAGGCTGAGGACCAGATGGGTATGCGGACCGGCATGGACGCCGCGTTCGGGTTACATCACTTCGCGCACGCGCACAACGCCGAGGTGTCCAATGGCGACTCGCTCGGCGGACAGGACGCGAAGTCGATGGCCAGCGCGGCCAAGAACTCCGCTCGGAAGGAATGAGGGTGGATCTAGATCTTGATCAGCATGCCAAGGACTTCCGCGCCGAGGTCAGGGCGTGGCTGGCGGAGAACGTACCGAACGAGCCGTTGGAGTCGTTCGACACCGCGGCTGGTTTCGAACAGCACCGCGACTGGGAGAAGCGGCTGGCCGACGCGCGGTTGTCGGTGGTGTCGTGGCCGGAAGAGTTCGGCGGCAGGGACGCCTCACTGCTGGAGTGGGTGCTGTTCGAAGAGGAGTACTACGCGGCGCGGGCACCGGCGCGCGTCAACCAGAACGGCATCTTCATGCTAGCGCCGACGCTTTTCGCCCACGGCACTCCGGAACAGCAGCGGCGAATCCTGCCCGCGATGGCGCGTTCGGAACGGGTCTGGGCCCAGGCATGGTCCGAACCGGACGCTGGCAGCGACATCGCCGCGTTGCGCAGCACGGCAACGCGCACGGATGGTGGCTGGTTGCTGTCCGGGCAGAAGACGTGGAGCTCGCGTGCGGCGTTCGCAGACGCCGCGTTCGGCCTGTTCCGGAGCGACCCCGATAGCGAACGTCACCGCGGGCTGACGTACCTGATGTTCGATCTGCGCGCCGAGGGCGTGCACGTACGACCCATCCCGCAGCTCGACGGCGAGACGGGGTTCGCGGAGATCTTCCTCGACAACGTCTTCGTGCCGGACTCCGACGTCATCGGTGAACCGGGCAACGGCTGGCGGGTCGCGATGACCACCGCCAACAACGAACGCGGCCTGTCGCTGCGCTCGCCAGGAAGGTTCCTCGCCGCCGCCGATCGGCTGCTCGACCTGTGGCAACGCGATGGCGACGCCTCCGACACCGCACTGACCGAGCGCGTCACCGATGCGTGGATCGGCGCGCGGGCGTACCAGCTCTACACCTTCGAGACCGTGACGAGGCTGGCCGAAGGCGGGCAACTCGGTCCGGAGTCCAGTGTGAACAAGCTGTTCTGGTCGAGTTTGGACCTCGAACTGCACGAGACCGCACTGGACATCCTCGGTCCTGACGGGGAGCTTCGCGGTGACTGGCTGGACGGATGGCTGTTCTCGCTCGCGGGTCCTATCTACGGCGGCACGGATCAGATTCAACGCAACACGATCGCCGAGCGGCTGCTCGGCTTGCCGAAGGGACCACGATGAGATTCACGCTGTCGCCGGAACAGCGAGATTTCGCCGCGAGTATCGACGACCTGCTCGCCAACGCCGACACACCGACCGTGGTGCGCGCATGGGCGAACGGGGAGCACGAGCCTGGCCTGCGACTCTGGCGGCGACTCGCTGACCTGGGTGTAACGGCATTGGCCGTGCCTGACGCACACGGCGGCCTCGGCGCGAGCGCCGTCGACCTGACGGTGGCGATCGAAGCGTTGGGCCGCCACGCGGTGCCAGGTCCCGTGGTGGAGTCGATCGCGGCACTCCCGGTGTTACTCGCCGACAGCGGCCACACCAAGTGGCTCGCTGAGCTGGGCTCAGGTGACCGGATCGGCACGCTCGCGTGGCCGCCACACGTGCCGTACGCGGTAGACGCCGACGTCGCCGACGTGCGGGTGTGCGTGGCTGACGGAACGCTACGGAAGTTCGTTCCCGGCGCTTCGATGTCCTCAGTGGATGGTACTCGACAGCTATCCGAAGTAGCCGCTGGTGACGCGATTGGTCCGGCACAGGCGGACCGGTCCTGGTCGTACGGTGTGCTCGCGTGCGGCGCCCAACTGCTCGGCGCTGGGCGGCGACTGCTCGAGATGAGCGTCGACTACGCCACCCAGCGTTCCCAGTACGGCAACCCGATCGGCGGGTACCAAGCGATCAAACACCTGCTCGCGGACGCGGTGACCCAGTTGGAGCTGGCACGACCCCTGCTGTACGGCGCCGCGGTGAGCCTCGACACCGGTAGCCCGTCCGTCGCACGCGATGTCTCGGCCGCGAGGGTGGCCTGCGCGGATGCCGCCTATCTCACGGCACGTACCGCATTGCAGGTACATGGCGCCATCGGTTACACGGCCGAACATGACCTGTCGCTGTGGCTGACGAAGGTGCGCGCGCTGCGGTCGGCCTGGGGAACACAGGCATGGCACCGCGAACAGGTACTCACCGCACTCACGAGCGAGCGGGGGGCGGCATGACAGCAAGCGACGAGCGCGCCGAGCTAGCACGGACTATCCACAGCGTGCTGGAGCGCGAGTCGGGCCCTGAGCGGGTCAGGGCGGCGATGGCCGCGCCTCGCGGTTACGACGAGAAGCTGTGGTCGGTGCTGTGTGAACAGGTCGGTGTCGCGGCGTTGGCGATTCCGGAGCGCTATGACGGCTTCGGAGCGGGAATCCGGGAGCTGCAAGCGGTCGCCGAGGAGTTGGGGCGCGGCGTCACACCCTCACCCTTGCTCGGGTCGACCATCGCCGCGCAGGCGTTACTGCGCTCCGGCGACGACGATGCGTGCTCACGACTACTTCCCGGTCTGGCGGCGGGAAGTCAGATCGCCACGCTGGGCTGGGTCGACGTCTCGGGTCGCTGGGACCCCCGACAAACCGCGTACGTGGCACGGCGCGAGGGCAGCGGCTACGTCATCGACGGCACCGCGCACTACGTTCTCGACGGCGACACCGCCGACGTCCTGCTCGTCGTCGCGGACTGTGAGGGCGAACTCGGGCTGTACGACGTCGACCCCGCCGCGGCGCGGCGCGCCCACACGGCATCGATGGACGGCACACGGCGGTTCGCCACCGTGGCACTCGACGACGTCCCCGCTCGGCGAGTCGGCGGCGACGTCCGGGAGGCACTCGCCTCGGTGCGCGATGTGGGGTGTGCCGTCCTGGCGGCGGAGCAGGTCGGCGCGGCGGCTGAAGCGCTTGCGCTCACGGTCGCCTACAGCAAGGAACGGGAACAGTTCGGACGGCCCATCGGCTCGTTCCAGGCGCTCAAGCACCGGATGGCCGATATGCACGTCCTGGTCGAGGCCTCCCGTTCGGCCTGCTACGCGGCGGGCGACGCGATCGACACGGACTCACCCGAGGCGCAGGACGCCGCGCTGACGGCGAAGGTGTACTGCTCGGAAGCGTTCGAGACCGTCGCCTCGGAGATGATTCAGTTGCACGGCGGCATCGCGATCACCTGGGAGCATGACGCCCACCTCTACTTCAAGCGCGCGCACTCGTCGTCCCAGCTGTTCGGGATGCCGCACGAGCACCTCGCCCGAAGGTGACCGCCCCGGCGCCGTGTTCGCGGCACCGCGAGTCGGGACTCGCGGCACCACAACGGGACTCGCGGGCGTCGGCGGAGGAGCTCTCAGAGCCAGTCGTCGCCGCAAGGCCAGGTCAGGAAGGCATCGAGGCGTTCCCGAGCGGGGGCCGGCTCGGTGTGCTCCCGCGCGGTGGACGTGTAGCTGCCCTGGTAGAAGAGCAACGGCTGGTCCGTGCCGGTCTCGCCGAGTTCAAGCACCCTACCGACGACGATGTAGTGGTCCCCGGCGTCGTGCACGGCGTCGACCGCGCAGTCGATCCAGGTCAACGATCCGGCGATCAGCGGCGATCCCGAACCCGCGGACGTCCAGTCGACCGAGGCGAACTTGTCTACCCCGCGGGAACCGAAGACCGTACTGACATCCCGCTGCGAGTCGCCGAGCACGTTCACCGCGAACGCACCGGACGCCTCGATCACCGGCCACGCGCGCGAGCTCTTGCCGGGACAGAACAGCACCAGCGGCGGATCAAGCGACAGCGCCGCGAATGACTGGCACGCGAAGCCGACAGGACCGTCCGGACCGGCGCCGGTCACCACCGTGACGCCGGTGCAAAAGTGGCCGAGCACTTTGCGGAACCGGCCCGGGTCGATCGCGAGATCAGCGGACCCAGCCGTCGCCCCGCGACCCATTACCGCATCCCCACGCTGAAGTCGTGGCCCCACAGGCTGACGGCGGTCGACTCGCGCGCGATCCAGGACTCGTCGTCGACCTGACGGCCCTCGCACCCGAACTCGACGTCGAACCCGCCGGGTGTCTTCATGTAGAACGACAACATCAGGTCGTTGACGTGCCTACCAAGCGTGGCGGACATCTTCACGCCGCGCCGCTGCGCCCGGTCGAGGCACAACCCGACGTCGTCGGTGTTCTCCACCTCGACCATCAGGTGCACGATCCCGCTCGGCGTCGGCATCGGCAGGAACGCGAGGCTGTGGTGCCTTGGGTTGCAGCCGAAGAACCGTAGCCAGGCTGGCGGGTCGTCCTCGCCACGGCCGACGGCCTGCGGCGGCAGCTTCATCGAGTCGCGCAGCCGGAAACCGAGAACGTCCCGGTAGAAGTGCAGCGCGGCATCGTCGTCGTGCGTGGAAAGCACGACGTGGCCAAGACCCTGCTCGCCGGTGACGAAGCGGTGCCCGTAAGGGCTGACGACGCGGCGGTGTTGGAGCGCGACGCCGTGGAACACCTCCTGGGTGTTGCCGGACGGGTCCGTGAAGGAGATCAGCTCGTCCACCTTGCGGTCGGCGCGCTGCTCGGCGGTGCCTTCCTTGTACGGCACCCCGGCCGCGTCGAGGCGGTCGCGGACCTCCTGCAACTCGGCGGCGTTCGCCGTCTCCCATCCGACGGCCGAGAGCCGGTCAGCGTCGCCAGGCACGATCACCAGGCGCGCCGGGAAGTCGTCCATGCGCAGGTAGAGCGCGTCCGGGTCGTCACCGGAGCCCTCGACCATGCCGAGCACCTTGAGGCCGTACTCACGCCAGGCAGGCATGTCGGTAGCCTCGATACGCAGGTAGCCAAGCGACCGGATGCCCATCAGTTACCACTCCCCGAAGCCGGATCGCTCAGGAAATCCATCGCGAGCCGGTTGAACTCGTCGAACTTCTCCAGTTGCGCCCAGTGCCCGCAGCGACCGAACACGTGCAGCTGCGCCCGGGGGATCTGCTTCAACGCGACCAGCGCGCCGTCCAGCGGGTTGACGCGGTCCTCGCGTCCCCAGATCAGCAACACGCGCTGCCGCAGCCGGTGTGCCTCGCGCCAGAGCATGCCCAGCTCGGCATCGGGCCCGGCGAACGACGCGCCCATGGCAGCCATCGCGGCCAGCGCCTCCGGAGTGGTGGCGGCGGCGTAGCGCTCCTCGATCAGCTCGTCGGTGATCAGCGACTGGTCGTAGACCATGCCGCGCAAGAACGTCTCCAGCGCTTCCTTGCTTGGCTGCGCGCCGAACCGCATCAGGTTCTGTACGCCCTGGGTCGGGTCGGGCGCGAAGACATTCACGCTGAGCCCACCAGGCCCCATCAGCACTAGTCTGCCCGCCTTGTCCGGGTGATCCAGCGCGAACCGCACGGCGGTACCGCCACCCAGCGAGTTGCCGACCAGGTGCGCACGTTCGATACCGAGCGCGTCGAACATCCCGGCGAGCGCGTCACCGCTGTGGCGGAAGTACTGCGGGTGCTCGGTGGGTTTGTCGGAACGACCGAAGCCAGGCTGGTCGACGGCGATCACCCGGAACCGCTTCGCGAGCACCGGGATGTTGCGCGCGAAGTTGCTCCACGCCGAGGCGCCAGGCCCGCCGCCGTGCAGCAGGACCACCGTCTCGGAGTGCTCCGACCCCGCTTCGTGGTAGTGCAGCCGCAGGTCAGGCGCGGCGTCGACGTAGTGACCCTCGGGCGAACTCATACCATCGAATCTTTCACTTGCTGGCCAAATTCGGACGTACCGAACATCTGGTACGCGCGCTCCGGGTCGTTGGCGGCGTGCACCCTGCCAGCGTGGGCGTCTCGCCAGAACCGCTGGATCGGCGTCCCGCTCTGCAGCGCACGTCCACCGGAGTTCTCGAACAGCCGGTCAACGGCGGCGATAGCGCGTTCGGTACCGCGCACCTGGTCACGACGAACCTTGACCCGCAGTGAGAACGGGATCTTCTCGCCCGCGCAGGCGTGCCGATACTCTTCGGCGATGTTGCTGGTCAGCTGCAGCCAAGCGGCGTCGATCTCGCTCGCGGCCTCGGCGATACGCACCTTGGCGAACGGATCCTCGTTGGCCTTCTCACCCGCGTAAGCGGCCCGGACCCGGCTGCGCTGGTGCTCGACGTGCGCCTCGTACGCGCCCTGAGCCATCCCGATGATCGGCGCGGTGATAGTGCTCGGATGCACCGATCCGAACGGCAGCCGATACAGCGGACCCGGATTGACCTCCTGTCCAGGCACCTGGCATTTCGACATCGGAATGAAGCTCAGCGCCCTGTGCTGCGGCACGAAGACGTCCTGCACGATGATGTCGTTGCTACCGGTGCCGCGCAGGCCTACGGTGTCCCACACGTCGTTGATCTCGTAGTCGGACTTCGGCAGCAGGTAGGTGCAGAAGTCGACAGGGTTGCCCTCGGCGTCGAACGCGGGGCCACCGAGCAGCACCCACGTCGAGTGATCGCAGCCGGACGAGAAGCTCCACTTGCCGGACAAGCGATAACCGCCGTCGACGACGGTGGCCTTGCCCATCGGCGCGTAAGACGACGAGATACGCGTATCGGGGTCGTCGTTCCACACCTCGTCCTGCGCAGCGGCGTCGAACAGCGCGACGTGCCACGGGTGCACGCCGAGGATCGAGGCCACCCAGCCTGTCGAACCGCACGCACTGCTGATCAGCTTGACGGCGGTGTAGAAGTCAACCGGGTCCGCCTCGATCCCGCCGTAGCGCTTCGGCTGGAGCAGGGCGAAGAAGCCAGTCTGCTGCAACGCCTTGATCGACTCGTCCGGTACTCGCCGGAGATCTTCCGCGTCCTGAGCACGCTCGCGCAGGACGGGAAGCAGCTCCTCGATCCCGGCGAGCACCTCGGCGGCACTGCTACTTGTCGGTGTCGGCACGTCGCTGCCCCAATCGGTCTGGTGGAAACGCTACTCCAACACTAGAACATGTTCTCGTTTTTGTCAGCACCCACCCCTGAGGAGGTTGCTGACGGTGAGACATTTCCCAGCGCCCGATCGACCCGTGCGAAACGTCCAGTCCGTGAGCTACCCTAGAAACTAGAACATGTTCTCATCTAGAGTAGCGAGTCAGACGGAAAAGCCGCCTCCGGCTGCAACAGGTTACAGTGGCCGGCCGAACACAGGGAGCAGCATGGCGTCAGGCGACGACACCAGCGACGAGTTCGACGTCATCGTCGTCGGTAGCGGGGCCGCGGGGATGACAGCGGCGCTCGCCGCCGCCGATAAGGGCCTGCGCGCGCTGATCGTGGAGAAGGCGTCAACCTTCGGAGGCTCAACGGCCCGTTCCGGTGGCGGCGTGTGGATCCCGGACAACGAGGCGCTGCGTGCGGCCGGTATCACCGAAGTCGACGGCGCGGCTCGTGAATACCTGCACACGATCATCGGCGAGCACGTCGACTCTGACCGAATCGACACCTACCTCGATCGAGGGCCAGAAGTCATCTCCTTCCTGCTGGGCGCCACCCCGCTGCGGCTGCGGTGGGTCCCCGGATATTCCGACTACTACCCAGAGGCCCCCGGCGGACGTGCTGGTGGCCGTTCGGTCGAACCGGTGCCGTTCAACGGCACCAAGCTGGGCGACGACCTCGACACGCTGGCCCCCGACTACGGCAAGTCACCGCGGAACTTCGCGGTCACGCAGGCCGACTTCCGCCTGTTAACGCTGCTTACCCGCACCCCGAAGGGGCCACTGCGTGCGCTACGGGTAGGCGCGCGCTGGCTGAAGGCGTCCTTGCTGCGACAACACCTGCTCGTGCGGGGACAAGCACTGGCCGCCGCGCTCAGAGCGGGCCTCACCAGGGCAGGTGTGCCGCTCTGGCTCAACACACCACTGGTCGAGTTGACCACTGACGGCGATTCCGTCACCGGCGTCGTCGTCCGACAGGGAGACACCGAGCGCAGGCTCACCGCACGCCGGGGTGTCGTCATCACATCGGGCGGCTTCGAACACAACGAGGAGATGCGCAAGCGCTACCAGCGGGAACCGATCGGCACCGACTGGACCACCGGCGCGCCTGGCAACACCGGCGATGGCATCCGCGCTGGTCAGGCACTTGGCGCCGCCGTCGAGTTCATGTCGGACGCCTGGTGGGGGCCGTCCATCCCGCTCCCTGGCGGGCCCTGGTTTTGCCTGGCTGAACGGTCACTGCCAGGCAGCATCATGGTCAACGGGCGTGGCGAGCGGTTCGTCAACGAATCCGCCCCGTACGTCGACGCCACCCACGCGATGTACGGGGGCGAATACGGGCAGGGCGACGGTCCCGCCGAGAACATGCCAACCTGGTTGATCTTCGATCAGCGCTACCGGAACCGATACCTGTTCGCGGGGGTAGCGCCGCGTCAGCCACTGCCGGGCCGATGGTTCAAGACAGGGGCACTCCACCGCGCGACGACGCTGGCGGAACTCACCGCGGCCATCGACGTCCCCTCGGCGGCGCTGACCAGCACCGTCGAGCGGTTCAATGGCTTCGCCACCGAGGGGAACGACCCGGATTTCAACCGGGGAACCAGTGCCTATGACCACTACTACGGCGACCCGCGCAACCGCCCCAACCCCAGCCTCGGCCCGCTGGACAACGCACCGTTCTACGCCGCCAAGCTGGTGCCGGGCGACCTTGGCACCAAGGGTGGGCTGAAAACGGACGCCCGCGCGAGGGTGCTCCGCGAGGACGGCAGCGTGATCGGCGGACTGTACGCGGCGGGCAACGCCAGCACGCCCGTCATGGGCCACACCTACGCTGGACCTGGCGCGACCATCGGTCCCGCGATGGTGTTCGGCTATCTCGCGGCACACGACCTAGCAGCGACTCCAGCACCCGCACTCGCCGATCACGACGGAGGATTGTCATGACCGCAACCGACCCCGGGTTCCGTACCATCGACGTCGGCACCACGCCGACCCGCTACGCCCGAGGCTGGCACTGCATCGGCCTCGCCAAGGACTACAAGGACGGCAAGCCGCACGCGATCAATGCCTTCGGTACCAAGCTGGTCGTGTTCCAAGGCGAGGACGGCAAGATCAACGTCCTGGACGGTTACTGCAGGCACATGGGCGGCGACCTGACCCAGGGCACGGTCAAGGGCAACGAGGTCGCCTGCCCGTTCCACGACTGGCGCTGGGGCGGCGACGGCAAGTGCAAGTCCATCCCATACGCCAAGCGGGTGCCGCTGCGTGCCCGCACCCGGTCCTGGCTGACCTGCGAGGAGAACGAGCAGCTGTTCATCTGGCACGACCCGCAAGGCCGCCCGCCGAGCGATGAGGTGGTCATCCCGCGCATCGAGGGCGTGTTCAGCGACGAGTGGAGCAACTGGACCTGGGACTCGGTCCTCATCGAAGGTTCGAACTGCCGGGAGATCATCGACAACGTCGTCGACATGGCCCACTTCTTCTACATCCACTTCGGGTTCCCGACGTACTTCAAGAACGTCTTCGAGGGCCACATCGCGTCGCAGTACCTCAACACCAAAGGACGCCCTGACGTCGACGTCGGCAACTACGGCGGCGCGGACAACCTATTGCGGTCCGAGGCGCACTACTACGGCCCGTCATACATGATCAACCACCTGCACAACACCTGGAACGGCATCGAGATCGACAACGTGCTGATCAACTGCCACTACCCGGTCACGCAGGACTCCTTCGTGTTGCAATGGGGCGTGAAGGTGAAGAAGCTGCCCGGCCTCTCCGACGAGCAGGCCGACAAGGTGGCGGCCAAGTTCGCGAAGAACGTCGGTAAGGGATTCCTGCAGGACGTCGAGATCTGGAAGAACAAGAGCAGGATCGACAATCCGCTGCTGTGCGAGGAAGACGGCCCCGTCTACCAGCTGCGCCGCTGGTACGAGCAGTTCTACGTGGACGTCGAGGACGTCACGGAAGACATGACACGCCGCTTCGAGTTCGAAGTGGACACCTCGCACGCTGTCGAGGCGTGGGAGGCCGAGGTGGCCGCGAATCTGGCCGCCAAGCAGGAGTCCACGCAGGAAACCGGGGTGTGAGCGGTGTCGACCGAGGCACGAGGCACGTTCACCGGGGGTAGGACGACGTTCGGCGAGCCGGACGTCCGTGCCGACACGCTCGCCGATCGCGCCGAGTTCCTCACCGCGAGGCTCACTCCGGTGTCGTGCCGCTCCTGTGCCACTGAGGTGCTGGTGCGGAAGAACAGCGAGCAGCACACCAGCATCCAATGGACGTCCGAACCGGCAAGTAGCTGCCCTCGCTACGCTGAGGAAGTCGCGCGCGGCGGGAACACGGCGCTGCTGGATACCTGCATCGAGCTGTCCGAGAGCATCGCGACGGCCGCGGCTGAGGGCGAGATCCCGGTGGGGCCCGAGGACTGCTCGCAGGTCCGAGGCATCGAACCCGAGGACTGCTCACGGGTCGGAGGCATGAGACGCGAGGAGGGAGCGTGACCGAACCGGAGCTACCGGACACCGGTTTCCACCGGCTGCGCATCACCCGTGTCGTGGCCGAGACGCCGGACGCGTGTTCGCTGGAGCTGGCGGTCCCCGATGATCTGGTGGAGAAGTTCCACCACCGGCCGGGGCAGTTCCTGACGTTGCGGATTCCCAGCGAGCGCACCGGCTCGGTTGGACGCTGCTATTCGCTGTGCAGCGCGCCGCACGAGGCGGGCCCGCTCAAGGTCGCCGTCAAGCGGGTGCGGGATGGCTACGGGTCGAACTGGCTCTGCGACAACGCCGCCGAGGGCATGGTGCTGGAAGTCCTGCCGCCAGCCGGGGTGTTCACGCCGAAGTCCCTTGACACCGACCTGCTCTTGCTCGCGGGCGGTAGCGGGATCACGCCGATCATGTCGATACTGAAGTCGGTGCTCGCCACCGGTACCGGCAGCATCACGCTGCTCTACGCCAACCGGGATGAACACTCGGTGATCTTCGCCGACGAGCTGGCTAAGTTGGCCAAGGAGCACCCGGATCGGCTGACGGTCGTGCACTGGCTGGAGTCGGTCCAGGGACTACCGTCCGTACCCCAACTCGCCGCGCTCACGGCGCCGTGGGCAGGGCGGGAAACGTTCATCTGTGGTCCAGGCGAGTTCATGGACGCGGCGTCCGACGCACTGTCCACGCTCGGCGTTGATCGCAAGCAAGTCCACATCGAGCGGTTCATTTCGTTGTCCCGCAACCCGTTCGAGGTCGAGGACACAGTGGACGCCGCCACGGACGGCACGCCAGAAGCGGACTCGCCGACGCGGCTCGACGTCGAGCTGGACGGTGAGCGGCACAGCTTCGCGTGGCCACGGAACCGCAAGTTGCTCGACTTCCTGCTCGAGCAGGGGCTAGACGCCCCGTACTCCTGCCGGGAGGGCGCGTGCAGCGCCTGCGCCTGCTACGTCACCGCGGGCGAGGTGAAGATGCTGCATAACGAGGTACTGGAACCGGTGGACTTGGACGAGGGCATCGTGCTCGCCTGTCAGTCCGTGCCCGTTACCGATGACGTGTCCGTCAGCTACGAGTGAGGAGCAGCCCATGCCCATCGATCCCTCGGTCGCGATTGGAGCGGACCTCGGCGAGACGTCGTTCTCCTGGGAACCATCCGACGTGCTGCTGTATCACCTCGGCATCGGAGCGGGCGCCGACCCGGTGAATTCTGTTGAGCTGCGCTACACCTACGAGCAAGACCTCCGGGTGCTGCCGAGCTTCGCCACCGTGGCACCCAACCTGCGTACCTACGAGCCGCCGTCGGTGTCGTTTCCCGGCATCGACATCGACCTGGCCAAGGTCGTCCACGGTAGCCAGGCGGTAACCGTGCACCGGCCGATTCCCGTCGCGGGCAAGGCCACAGCGCGCGGGCGGATCGCCGACGTCCACGACAAGGGCAAGGCGGCGGTCATCGTCCAGGAGACCGAGGTGGTAGACGAAGCGGACAGTCCGCTGTGGACCGCCCGATCCAGCATCTTCGCGCGCGGCGAGGGCGGTTTCGGAGGTGAGCGAGGCCCATCGGAGAAGGTGACACTACCGGAGCGTGCGCCGGATGCCGTCGTATCGACACCGACACTGCCGCAGCAGGCACTGCTCTATCGGCTGTGCGGCGACCGCAACCCGCTGCACGCGGATCCGGAATTCGCCAAGGCGGCTGGGTTCGACCGGCCAATTCTGCACGGACTGTGCACGTACGGCATCGTGGCGAAGGCTGTCACCGATCTCATGCTTGGCGGCGATCCGCACCGGGTGCGATCCTGGTCGGCGAAGTTCGCTGGCGTGGTCATCCCTGGCGAAACCTTGCGCACCAGCGTGTGGGTCGAGGGCGATCGCTACCTGGTCACAGCGCATTCCGTCGAACGCGACACGGCAGTGCTCTCGGACGGCGTTCTCGTGGCGACGTAACGGGAGTCGTGTAGACGACGCCTCGCGGAAGCGCCAGCGGCATCGGCGCCACAACGCGCGATGACGACCGTGCTCGCGGGCGCTAGGACGACGTCAGCACCAGGCCTGAGGTCGGGACGCCGGTCCCCGCCGTGACGAGGACGGTGTCCGCGTCCGAGACCTGGTTCGCCGCCGTGCCGCGCAGCTGCCGGACGCCTTCCGCGATGCCGTTCATGCCGTGAATGTAGGCCTCGCCGAGCTGACCGCCGTGCGGATTGAGCGGCAACGAGCCGTCCAGCTCCAGCCTGCCGTCGGCGATGAAGTCCTTCGCCTCGCCCCGGCCGCAGAAGCCAAGCTCCTCCAGTTGCAACAGCACGTACGGCGTGAAGTGGTCGTACAGTACCGCGACGTCCACATCGGAGGGACTGAGTTCGGCCTGCCGCCACAGCTCACGACCGACGACGTTCATCTCGGGCAGCGCCGCGAGGTCGTCACGGTAGTAACTAGTCATGACGTACTGGTCCGGTCCGCTGCCCTGCGCGGCGGCACGCACGAACGCGGGCGGATTCGGCAGCTCGCGCGCACGTTCAGCACTGACGATCACCAGCGCCACGCCACCGTCGGACTCCTGGCAGCAGTCGAGCAGGCGCAACGGTTCCGCGATCCAGCGGGACGCCTGATGATCGTCCAGCGTGATCGGTTTGCCGTAGAACCAGGCGTTCGGATTCGTGGCGGCATTGACACGGTCGATCACAGCGATCCGACCGAAGTCCGCGGTCGTCGCGCCGTAGTCGTGCAGGTATCGCCGCGCCAGCATCGCGACGGTCGCCGCGGGTGTCGCGATGCCCATCGGGTACGTGAAACTGTTGTCGATACCGGCGGTGTTGACCTGTTGCGCGGCCGCGGAGGACACCTGGCCGAACCGATGACCTGACCGTTCGTTGAACGCACGGTAGGCGACGACGACATCGGCGACACCGGTGGCGACCGCCATCGCGGCCTGCTGCACCGTGGCAGCCGCGGCACCCCCGCCGTAGTGGATACGGCTGAAGAACCGCAGCTCACCTACACCGAGTTCCCTGGCGACCGCGATCTCGGCATTGCTGTCCATCGTGAACGTGACCAAGCCGTCCACGTCAGCCGGCTCGAGCCCCGCATCCGCCAGCGCCGCGCGTACCGCCTCCGCGGCGAGCCGCAGCTCGCTCCGCCCGGAGTCCTTGGAGAACTCGGTAGCACCTATCCCCGCGATAGCGGCCTTTCCGGACACGCCGGCATCCAGCGACCCGGTATCGCGACCAGCTTCCCTGGTCGAGGTTCCCGACACTCGCGCGGTCGTCATGACGTCACCTCCGGCAGTGCGATATGGACCGTGCCCCGCACGTGGTCGCCGAGATTGCCCTTGCCAATCACCTCGATCACCCACCGCTGCTCACCGCCAACGGTCACACGGTCGGTCACGGTGCCCGTGAAGGTGAGAGTGTCGTACGCGTAGCACGGCACGCCGAGCTGGATGTCGATCGCGCGAACCAGTGCCTCGGGACCCGCCCAGTCGGTGACGAACCGCTGCACCAAACCGTTGTCGGTGAGGATGTTGAGGAAGATGTCCTGGGAACCCCGTGCGACGGCGGCATCGCGGTCATGATGGACGTCCTGGAAGTCGCGAGTGGCCAGCGCGGTGCTGATGATGAACGTTGGCGTCGCCTGAATGGTCATCGGCGGCAGCGTCGCGCCGACCTCGACATCCGTGGGGCGCAGGGTCGTCGTCCTCATGTCTGATGATTCGGACCTGCGAGCAGTCCTCATGTCTGAGCCTCCCAGGCAGGCAACGTAAGTTCGTCATCGATGCGGAGGAATACCGCGCGCACCGGAAGTCCAATCGCGACCTGGTCTGGCTCCACGTCGATGAGCTCGCCAACCACGCGGACACCCTCATCCAGCTCAACGAGCGCCACGACGAACGGCAGCCGCTTGCCGGGAACCTTCGGGGCGTGGTGGACGACGTAGCTGTAGACCGTCCCAGTGCCGCGCGCGACGACATAATCGGGCTTGGTGTCGAAGTCACCACTGGGATCGACCGGACCAGGCGGATGCCGCAGCGTGTCGCCCCAGCGCTGAATGCGCAGCTCACCGACCCGCGTGCCTTCCCAGAAGAACGCCGTGTCCCTGGATATCACCGGCCGGAGCACCCCGTCGGCGTACTCCGGAGCGTCGATGATGCGCGTGCCTTCCGGGGCCGAGGGGGCCCGGTCGGACTCGGGACGGAACTTGAGGACGCGGAACGTCATCTCAGCGACGGTCTCCTCACCGACCGTCCACATCGTCCGCGTCGTGACGAACCAGCCCTCACCGAGTGCGGTCCGCTTCGGACCGACGACGCTCTCCAGTACGTTCGACGCCGCTACATGTTCGCCAGGCCGTAGATAACGGTGATAGGTCTGCGACGAGTTGGTCGCCACTACCGAGGTGAAACCTTCCTCGTCCAGGGCGAGCATCATCGCACCGAGCGGGTCGTCGGCGGCGCGGGTGCCGTGCAGACCGCGCATCGTCCACACCTGCGCCATCGCCGGTGGCGCGACGAGTCCGTTGTGGCTGGAGGATTCGGCGAACGCGGCGTCCGTGTAGACCGGGTTGGTATCGCCCATGGCCTCAGTCCAGTTGTTCACCATGGCCTGGTTCACCGGGTCCCTGCCGAGCACCGGTGTGGACGGGCCAGCGGCGGCGATGCGGTCGGCCGCCTGCCTGATACGGCGTACCTCCGCGTCGGCCACGGTGTCAGTCGCGTCAGTCGTCATCGGGGCACCCTCGGCAGGTTGAGTCCGGTCATGGCGATCAGTTCCCGTTGGATCTCGTTGACACCGCCACCGAACGTGAGCACCAAATTGCGCTTGGCCTGCATGTCGAGCCAGTCGGCGAGTGCGGCGGTGTCGGGGTCGGAGAAGTCACCGTGACGTGCGACGACGTCCTCCAGCAACGCGCCGAGCCGCTGGATTCGTTCCGACCCGAACACCTTGGTCGCCGAGGCATCGGCGACGTCGACGGGCTTGTCGGCGTCGGCGCTGGCGACCTGCCAGTTGAGCAGCTCGTTGACCCGCTGGGTGGCGCGCGTCTCGGCGAGCGCCGCGGCGACGTCAGGCTGGCCGAGCAAGCCATTCGCGCTCGCCCAGGTGTGTACGCGGTCGTACACGGCGCCGATGCGTCCCGCTGGCCCGAGCATGACGCGCTCGTGGTTGAGCTGTGATGTGATCAGCTTCCAACCCTTGTCCTGCTCACCGACCAGCCGGTTCACCGGCACCCGCACGTCGGTGTAGTAGGTCGCGTTGACGTGGTGCGCGCCGTCGCACGTGATGATGGGCGTCCAGCTGTATCCGGGATCGCTGGTGTCGACGATCAGGATCGAGATGCCCTTGTGCCTCGGCGCGTCCATATTGGTCCGGACGGCGAGCCAGATGTAGTCCGCGTCATGAGCACCCGTAGTGAAGATCTTCTGTCCATTGACGACGTAGTGGTCACCATCGCGGACCGCGGTCGTCCGCAGTGCCGCCAGATCGGTGCCCGCGTCCGGCTCGCTGTAGCCGATCGCGAAGTGCACCTCGCCCGCGAGGATCTTCGGCAGGAAGTAGTCCTTTTGCTCTCGCGTGCCGTACACCTGCAACGTCGGGCCAACGGTCTGCAGCGTCACCGATGGCAGCTGGACGTCCGCACGGGACGCCTCGTCCACGAAGATGTGTTGCTCGACGGGACCGAAGCCATGGCCGCCGTACTCGACGGGCCAGCCGACGCCGAGCCAGCCATCCCGCCCCATCCGGCGCACCACCTCGCGGAACACCGGACCGTGCCGTTCGGTGCGCATCACGGCGCGTTCGTCCGCGGTCATCAGCCCCGCGAAATACTCACGCAGCTCGTCGCGCAGCGCGCGCTGGTCGTCGGTGAGGTCGATGTGCACGCCTCAGCGCTCCTTTCCCGCGAGCGTGTCGAGCGAGTGCCCCGCACCGCCGAGGAAGCGAGCGAGATCCTTGAGCGTCGCGTAGTGGCGGTGCAGCGGATAGGTGACATCGACGCCGAGTCCGCCGTGCAGGTGGTGACAGGTGCGCGCTGCTGGTAACGCCTCCGTGGTGAGCCAGTAGGTCGCGACGTCGATGTCCTCGGTGGCGTCGCGCCCGGTGGCGAGCCGCCAGATCGCCGACGCCGTGGACAGCTCGACGGTGCGGGCCGCGATGTAGACGTCGGCGATCTGCTGCGCGACGGCTTGGAACGTGGCGAGCGGCTTGCCGAACTGGTGGCGGGTACGCAGGTGCTCGGTGGTCAATTCCAGCGCACCCGCGAGTGCGCCGCTACCGAGCGCGAGCGCCGCCGCGACGCCGTTGTTGCGCAGCGCCGCGGCGGCGACGCCGGTCGTGTCGGTGCCGAGCGGTTCGGCGGGCGCGTCGGCCAGCGTCAGAGTGTGCTCCGGAGAGCCCGTCGACGTCGGTGTGCTGGTTACGGTGACGCCCTCGGCCTGCGGGTCGAGTAGGAAGACGCCGACACCGTCCGGTGTCGTGGCGGTGACGAGGACGCGGTGGGCTTGCATCGCGTCGGGCACGGACGTCTTGGTGCCGGTGAGTCGCCACCCTGAAGTGGATCTTGAGGCATTTTGGTCGTCATAGCGACCAGAACGTCTCAACATCGAAGAGGCCGTGGTCGCGGGCCGTGCTGGCAATGGCGCGCCCGGCTCGCTCACCGCCGCGGTCAGCAGCGTGGTGCCATCACCGACCGAGGGCAACAACGCATCGCGTTGCTCGGCGGTGCCGTGCTGAGCGACCGTCAGCGCGCCGAGCGCCAACGTCGGGAGCGCGGGCACGGCCGCGGCGCGCCGCCCCACCTCGGTGAGCAGCGCAGCGAGCTCGCCGATGCCAAGTCCGTCGCCGTCCAGGTCGGTGGGCAGGACCAGCGACAGCAGGCCCGCCTTCGACAGCGCGGACCACGCCCGCTCGTCGTAGCCATCACCGGTCGTGGGGTCGCATTCGGCGCGCAAGACGTCGCCCGCGAGCCCGGAGATCGCCAGCGCGATCTCGTCTTGACCGAAGTCCACCCGCTCTCCTCACACCACGAAAACTGGAACATGTTCTAGTCTCTACCAGAACCCCCGTCCGTGGCAAGTTCCGCGGCCGCCACTAGTTCAGCCAATGCGGCGGGGATCGCGTCGGCGAGCGGCCACAGGTCGTTCGCCTGATTGCGCGCCGCGATCAGTCCGACGTCGACCCGTCCCGCCAGCGACACCACGGTGATGTTCAGTCCCGCGCCGTGGAACACCGGCCCGAACGGATACATACCGGTGATCCGCGCGCCGAGCAGGTACAGCGGCATCGGTGGGCCCGGCACGTTGGAGATCACCAGGTTGTGGACAACCGGGTGTTTCTCGGCAAGCCGCAGCGCCGAGTACGCGCGCACCGCGAGACCGAAGGTCATCGGCGCGGCGAACTGTGCCCAGTCCTGCAGCAGGTCGGCCGGGATCGACTCATGGTGCCGCTTGGCCTTGCGGTTGCTCTCGCCGAGATCACGCAGCCGCGCGACCGGATCAGCCAGCTGCGTCGGCAACGACGCGAACCAGGTGGACACCTTGTTGGAGCCGTGATCCGAGCGCTGGCTGCGTTCCCGCACCGAAACCGGAACCGTGGCCAGCAGCGGCCTGTCCGGTAGTTCGTCATACTCGGCGAGGAACGTCCGCAACGCCCCCGAACAGACCGCGAGCACGACGTCGTTCACCGTGACACCAAAGGCGTTCTTCACCCGCTTGACGTCGTCAAGCGGAAGATCGACGTGGGCGACACTTCGGTCGCCGCTGATGGTGCCGTTGAACGACGTCCTCGGCGCGGTGAACGGCAGCCGCATACCCTCACCACGCAGCGAGCGCGCGATGAACGACGGGGCGAGCCCCAGAAGTTCCGGGAGCAACCGCGCCAGCTCGACAGGCTTGCGAACGAACCCCGCCAACCCCGCACCGATGACATCGGTCACATTGGGTGGAGCGATGTCCTCCGGCGGCGGCTCCGGCAGCGGCGCGTCCGGTTCGAGACTCGCCAGATACGAAATCAGGTTCGCGCCGCTGACACCGTCGATGCCCGCGTGGTGCAGTTTCGCGATCACCGCGAGCTGACCATCGGCAGCCCCCTCTACGACGTGCATTTCCCACAGCGGCCGATCTCGGGACATCGGCGTGCCCGCGACCTCCGCGCACAGCGCGTCGAGTTGCTCCCTGCCACCTGGCGCGGGCAGTTCGACACGAAACACATGGTTGTCGACGTCGAACTCCTCGTCGGCCACCCACACGGGATGGTCCAGATTGAACGGCGTGCTGTAGAGCTTGCGGCGAAACACCGGAATCCGCGCGCACCGGTCCGCGAGTCGCCGTACGAACGCGTCGACCGTGTGATCACCAGGTACGGTGGACGGGTCGAGCGTGAGCAGCGCGCATACGTGCTGCAACTGCTGGGGCGTCTCGAGGTACAAAAAGCTGGCGTCGAGTCCGGTGAGTCGCTGCATACCAGCGATTATACGCACAAAACTAGAACATGTTCTAGTTTTGTCACCCCCGAGGTAACCCCAGCAGCCGCTCCGCCGCGACGTTGCGCAACACCTCCGTGGTCCCGCCCGCGATGCTCAGGCAGCGGCTGAGTAGGAACTCGTGCTGGACGTCGTGTGTGGCGGGTTCGCCGGCAAGCCCAGCGGGACCGAGCAGGTCCAACGCGAACTCGGCGACGTCTTGCCGATGCCGCACGCCGATCAGCTTCCGCACGCTGGACTCCGCGCCCTGGCCCTGCTCGGCGAGCTGGCTCAGCACCGAGCGCAGGTCGAGCAGCGCGCACGCGGCGCCGTCCACGATCAACCGCCCGACCTCGGCGAGGTCGGTGTCCTCCCGCACCAGCGTGAGCAGTCGCTCCAGACTCTCGCCGAGCGACGAGTCACTCATCGCGACCCGCTCGTTCGCCAGCGTGGTCCGCGCGAGGCGCCAGCCGTCACCAGGGTCGCCGACGACGTTCGCGTCCGGCACGAACACGCTGGTCAAGAAGACCTCGTTGAACCGCTCCTCGCCGGTGATCTCCCGCAGCGGCCGGGTCTCGATACCGGGCGAGCGCATGTCGACCAGGAAGTACGTGATGCCCTTGTGCTTGGGGACCTCGTGGTCGGTGCGCGCGAGGCAGATCGCCCAGTCGGCCTCGCGCGCGAGCGACGTCCACACCTTCTGCCCGGTCAGCAGCCAGCCGCCGTCGGTGCGTTCCGCGACAGTGCGCAGCGACGCCAGGTCGGAGCCCGCTTCCGGTTCGCTGAACAGCTGGCACCAGCTCAGCTCGCCGCGCAACGTCGGCATCAAGAACCGGTCGCGCTGGTCGTCGGTGCCGTGGCGCAGGATCGTCGCGGTGGCCCACCCGCCAATGACCAGGTCGGGACGGTCGACGCCCGCCCGGTCGAGTGCGGCGTCGATGGTCAGCTGCAGTGCGGGCGACGCGTCGAGCCCGTACGGCTTGGGCCAGTGCGGCATCAGGTAGCCGGTCTCGGCGAGCATCCCCCTGCGATGCTCGGCGGGGGCAGCGGCGATCTGGTCGACATCCGCGCGCACACGCTCGGCAGTGGCCGCGTCCGCACCGTGTTCGCGCAGGTCAACGCCCAGCTCGCGGCGGGTGCCCGCCAAGGCAAGCCGAGCGGCACGACGTCGCCATGTCGCGCTACCGCCGAGCCACTGCCGCAATGCGACGGCGCGCCGCAGGTAAAGGTGGGCATCGTGCTCCCAGGTGAACCCGATACCGCCGAGAACCTGGACGCAGTCCTTGGCATTATCGACGGCGGCGTCGAGAGCGCCCGCGGCCGCCACCGCGGCCGCGAAGGCGCGCTGATCCGTATCGCCGCCGTCGGCGACACGAGCGGCGTCCCACGCCAGTGCCGCGGCTTGTTCCGCCCGACACAGCATCGTGGCGCACAGTTGCTTGACCGCCTGGAAGGTGCCGATCTTGACGCCGAACTGCTCCCGCACGCGAGCATACTCACTCGCGGTCCGCAAGCACCATGCCGCGACGCCGGACGCCTCCGCCGCGGCGAGGCCAGCAGCGAAGTCCCGCACGTCCGAGGTGCCTGGCAGCACCGCGGTCGGTGGCAGGACGACGTCGTCCAGATGGACACGGGCGACGCTCCGGCTCAGGTCGAGGGAATCCAGGCGTTCGATTCTGGCGGTACCGGGCGAGACGACACACCACCGCCGCTCGCCGTCGACGTCGGCGGGAAGGAGCAGCACGGCGTCGACGTCCGCGCCGGGAAGCAGTCCCGCATCACCGGACAGCCGGACGCCCTCGGACGTCGAAACGCCGGTGACCGTCGCGGGATCTAGCGCGACTGCCGCCCACGACGTCCCCGCGACCAGGCCGGGCACGAGTTCCTTGGCCAGCGCGGCGTCCGCGTGGTGACCGAGAAACGCGGCGGCGAGCATCGTGGGCAGCACCGGTCCCGGCACGAGCACCTCGGCCGCGGCCTCCAACCCGGCGGCGGCGTCGGCGACGCTGGCGCCTGCCCCGCCGAGGTCGTCGGGAACCGCGATGCCGAACAGCCCGATGTCGGCCAACCCAGCCCAGGTGCGCTCGGGAGCGGCATCACGCGCGGCCTCGACGGGGTGGGACCGCTTGGCCCACTCCCGGATGGAGTCGGCGAGCGCGCGCTGGGTGTCGGTGATGGCGATTGGCACGGGTTCCTCCTCGACGACGTCAACCACCTCAGAGTAGAACGTGTTCTATCTTGGTGTCGACTACGGCATCCCGTGCGGAGTGCCGGGCCTCAGGTAAGCTGCTCCCGACAACCTGTAACAGGTTCCGACGAACGGGGAGCCAGCGGATGCCACCGAAGCCGCCACAAGCGACGAACAGCACCAGCATGGCCACGCCATCAAGCGAGGAACTCGGATCGGCGGCGCAGCGCGAACGCCGCAAGCGAATCATCGACGCCACGCTCGCGCTGGCGGCGAAGGGTGGCTACGACGCGGTGCAGATGCGCGCGGTGGCGGACAAGGCCGATGTCGCGCTGGGCACGCTGTATCGGTACTTCCCTTCCAAGGTGCACCTGCTGGTCGCGGGCTTGTCCCGGGAGTTCCAGCGGGCGAGCGAAAAGCTCGACCGCACCAAGATTCCCGGCGACACTCCCGCGGAGCGGCTGCTGTTCGTACTCGGCCGCAACACCCGCATGCTACAGCGCGACCCGCACCTCACCGAAGCGATGGTGCGCGCGTTCATGTTCGCCGACACCACCGCCGCCGCCGAGGTGGAGCAAGTCGGCAAGCTGATGGAGAGCATGTTCGCCCGCGCGATGGGCAAGGACGAGCCCACCGAGCGGGACAGCGTCATCTTCCACATGATCGCGGACGTCTGGATGGCGAACCTGGTGGCGTGGGTGACGCGCCGCGCGTCCGCCACCGACGTCCAGCACCGGCTGGAACTGTCGGTACGGCTGCTACTGGAAGGCCGCGACGAGGACTGACGCGGCGTCATTCACCGCATCGAGCCCAGCAGGTCCGGCAGGTCGGCGAACGAATCGATCACATGGTCCGGGGTGCCGTCGGCTCGCGCGTGCGTCTCCGGCAGGTACTTGCCCGTCTTGACGAGTACCCCGGTGAGCCCGGCCCGCTGCGCGGCCAGGACGTCGGACTCGATGTCGTCGCCGACCATCATCGCGTCCTCGGCGGCGACGTCGATCAGCCGTAACGCGCTGGCGAAGAAGCTCGGCGCCGGTTTGCCCACGACGTCCGCCTCGACCCGCGCCGCCTGCTCCAGTCCAGCCAGGAAGGCCCCTGTATCGAGCTGGAGGCCAGCGTCGGTGCGCCAGAACAGGTTGCGCTGCATCGCCACCAGCCGCGCGCCCCGCCGCACGTGTTCGAAAGCCGTGTTGAGCGCGTCGTAGGAGAACTCCGGCCCCGCGCCGCCGACGAGGACGACGTCCGGTGCGCCGTCGGTCACGACGTCGAACCCCGCGAGATCCTCGCTGATGTCACCGCTGTTGAGCACGAGGCAGCGGGCGCCGGGAAAGTGCTCGGCCACGTAGGCCGCGGTGGCGACCGGAGCGGTGACGACATCGTCGATGCTCACGTCGAACCCGGCGTCGACCAGGGTGTCCGCTATCCAGCGACGGGAGCGCGATGTCGTGTTGGTGACCAGCTTCAGCGGGTAGCCAGCGCGGCGCAGCCACGCGAGCGCGTCGACCGCGCCTGGCAGCGGGCGCCACGAAACCGTGAGCACCCCGTCGATGTCGATCAGCACGCCACGCATCGCAGGCCCCTACAGCAGCGCCACCGAGAGTGCTTGCGCGATCTCCTTGCCGAGCGCGTGGGTGTCAGTGCCGACCTTAACCACGAGTGGCCCGCCGAACGGCTGGCGCTCGACGACCTCGATGCGCTCCCCGAGCCCGATCCGCCGGTCGGCGAGGTAGCGCAGCAGGTCGGGATCGGTATCCCACACCCGGACGATCTCCCCCACGGCGCCGGGTTCCAGCTCGTCGAGGATGCGGGTCGACATCTCCTCCACGCTGCCGTCGGCGGACGGGATCGGGTCGCCGTGCGGGTCACGCACCGGGTTACCGAGCTTCGCCGCGATGCGGTCGACCAGCAGGTCGGAGACGGCGTGTTCCAGCGCGTCGGCCTCGGCATGCACCTCGTCCCACGTGTAGCCCAGTTCGGAGACCAGGTACGACTCGATCAGGCGGTGCCTGCGCAGCACAGAACGCGCCAGCTTCATCCCTTCCGGTGTCAACCCGATGCCCTTGTAGGGGACGTGCGCGACGAGCCCCTGCTGCGAGAGCTTGGTCACCATGCCCGACGCTGAGGACGGGCTCACCTCGAGCCGTGAGGACAACGTGTTGTTGGTGACCTCCTCACCACGCTCGGCGAGGCCGTAGATGACCCGGACGTAGTCCTCGATCGAGGCCGAACGCCGCTGCAACCGATCCTGCATACCCCTACGATACGGCCCTGGTCATCCGGTGATGTGCGGCCGTGTGCGCGACATGCGGCTTGGTGCGCGACATGCGGCCTGGTACGCGCACCATGAGCGCATGGCGGATTCACACCTCGACAGGATCACGGTCGACCCACACAAGCTGGGTGGCAAACCGTGTATTCGAGGCCTGCGCATCTCCGTGGGGATGATCGTGCAGATGTTGGCCGCAGGGAAGACCACGGAGCAGATCCTCGCTGAGTACCCGTACCTGGAGATCGAAGACGTCCGGCAGTCACTCGCCTACTCTGCCGCGCTCGCGGAGAACGAGTTCCACCTCGAGCTCAAGCAACCGGCGTGAAGTTCCTCGTTGACGAGAAACCTGGCCCACAGCAAGGCCCACGCGCCGTCGGTGATCTTGGTGCGCGAGCTGCTGTCCTTGGCCGTCGAGCGGCAGGGCGCACTGCTGGCGGCGAACATGTCAGCCCTCCGCGACATTCTCATCAAGGGCGCTGTGGTCGTGTTCTCTCAAGATGACATCCGAGTGCGGCCGCTACCGATCGGCTGACGCAGCGCCGCCCTGCCAGCGCCTCCACCCGGCCAGCGCCGATTCGTTCCCGATTTGCCCGACCTCAGTGAGCCCAGCGGGTGACCGCTGTCAGAGCTGCCAGCGGTACTGCACCCACCCGGTGACCGGCACCGCGCCAAGCTGTGCGTAGAACGCCGTCGCCTTGTCGTTGCCCTCGCGCATCTCCCACTCGACCCGACCGTCGGTGCGCTCGCGCAGGGCGGCCATCAGCTCCGCGGCCAGCCCCTGACGTCGATAGGCGGGCCGGACAAACAGGTCATCCATCCAGATTCCGGGCTTGCCCTCCCACGTCGACAACGTCGACCAGCAGAACGCGAACCCAGCCACCGCGTCGGCGTCGTCGTCTGGATGAGCGATCAACACCCACGCCTTCGGGTCAACTCCGAACAGATGCTCCGCCATCGCGGCGCGGTCCAGCCGCAGGTCGTCTTTGCCCTCGTACGCGGCGTGCTCCTCGATGAGCGAGCAGATCTCGTCGACGTCGTCGCGTGTCGCGTCCCGTACGGCCATCGGTCCTCCCTCAGCTCTCGTAGACGATCGCACCATCGATGGCGGTGGCCAGCACCCTGGCGTCAGCAAGGCCGTCCTCGTCGGTGGGATCGGCGGACAGCGCTACGAAGTCGGCGCACTTCCCGATGTCGAGCGTGCCGAAGTCGCGCTCCGCGAAGGTGGCGTATGCCGATCCGTAGGTGTAGGCCCGGAGCGCTTCGCGCGCGGTTATCCGCTCGTCCGGCGCGAGCACGTGCCCGGTCGGCGTGCGACGGTGCACCATGTCGGCCATGCCGAGCAGCGGCGCGCCGTTCACGACAGGACGGTCGGAGCTACCCGGCACCACGCACCCGGCGTCGAGGAAGCCGCGCTGCCGGTAGCACCACGCCTCCCACCCCGGACCTAGCGCGGCGCGCATTCCCTCGCCGATCTCGTTGACGAATCGTCCCTGTGGCACCGGAATGACCCCCAGCTCGGCGACCCGCCGCAGGTCGGGCTGGTCGATGACGGCGCAGTGCTCGATGCGATGCCGGTGGTCGGCGCGCGGGAACTCAGCCAGCGCGGCCGCGTAGGCGTCGAGCACGACCGAGATCGCGCGATCGCCGATGGCGTGCGTCGCGATCTGCCAACCGGACCGATGGGCACGCCGGACGATTTCCGGGATCTTGTCCTCGGCGGTCTGGAAGTAGCCCCTGTTGTTGGTTTCGCCCGCGAACGGCTCGTGCATCGCGCAGGTGCGCCCGACGAGCGAGCCGTCGGAGAACAGCTTCATCGGCCCGATCCGCAGCCAGTCGTCGCCGAACCCGGTGCGCAGACCCAGGTCAAGGCCGAACTCGACATCGTCGCCGTCGCCGTGCTCAAGCGGGTGTAGCGAGTCGGCGGCGATCATCAACGTCGTGCGCACCCGCAGCCTGCCCGCGTCCCGCGCCCGCTGGTACGCGGCGAGTTCGATGGGTGTGTTGCCGACGAGGCCACGCCCTATGCCCGCCTCCTGCACACTAGTGATGCCCTCGGTGAGGTACTGCTGACCAGCACGATCGATGCCGCGTTCGACATCAGCCAGCGGCACCGGATACAGCAGCGGATCAAGCAGCCGTTGCGCCTGCTCACGCAGCAAGCCGGTCGGTTCGGCGCCCTCGCTGACGACGTCGCCGCCAGCCGGCACGTTCGCGAGGTCGAGTTGGCTCAACACCAGCGAGTTGACCACGCACATGTGACCGGTGGTGTGCTTCAGTTTGATGTGGTGCTTCGGTGCGGCTCGGTCGAGGCCGTACCGGTCGGGGTGCTTACCAAGCTTGGTCTGGTCGTAGCCGCGGCCTACGATCCACGTGCCCGCCGGCTGCTCGGGGGCCCGCGCGGCGACGGCGGCGTAGATGTCGTCCAGGCTGGCACAGCTCGCCTCGCTGACGTCGAGTTCGTCAAGGCCCATGCCGTACCAGGCCATGTGGTTGTGCGCGTCGTGGAAACCGGGCACGACGGTGGCGCCGCCGAGGTCGACGGTCCGTGCCGCGCTCAGTTCGCGCGCCGCGTGACCCAGCGCGACGATCCTCCCGCCGTGCACGGCCATCGCGTCGACCGGCACGAAGTCTTCGCCGGTCAGCACCCTCGCCCCGGTGTAGACCGCGTCCACCCGCATTGATGCACCCCCGCTCCGTGTCCTGATCGCTGTCGGCTCAAACCTAGCCGACCGATCGTTCGATCGTCTAGGCTTGGGTGTCATGGCGTCAGTTGACTCAGCGCGCACGGTCGCGATCGACATCACCGACGGCGTCGCCGTGGTCTCGCTCGACCGGCCACACCGGCTCAACGCGGTCGTACCCACGCTCGTCGACGACTTGATCGCGCGGCTGGACGAGATCGCGGCGCGAGAGGACGTGCGCGCCGTCGTGCTGGCAGGCAACGGGAGGGCGTTCTGTGCTGGGCACGACCTCAAGGAATCGACACCCGCCGGAGATTCCCGAGGCAGGATCGAGCGCATTCAGCACGTCACGCGGCGACTGCGGGCGCTGCCCCAACCGGTGATCGCGGCGGCTCACGGTTACGCGATCGGGGCAGGCGCCGAGTTCGCGCTCAGCTGTGATCTGGTGGTCGCCGCCGAAGACGCGGTGTTCGCGTTTCCGGAGGCAGGGCTCGGGCTCAGCGTCACCGGCGGCGCGTCCCGGCTGCTGCCGTTGCTGGTCGGGCCGGTACGGGCGAAGGAGCTGCTACTACTTGGGGAGCGCATCGGCGCCCAACGCGCGATGGAGATGGGTCTGGTCAACCGCGTCGTCGCCACCGATGAACTGCGGGGTACCGCAGTCGACATGGCCCGCGAGCTCGCTGGCAAACCATCGTATGCGGTCACGTTGGTGAAGCGGGCCGTCGACGCCGGCATCGACGCCTCACTAGAGGCGGCATTGGAACTCGAAGTCACACACGCCTTGCTGACCGAGAACACGGCGCACGTCGCCGCGTCGGCGGGGCGATTCCGCGAGCGGGGCACGGAGGGGACATGACGACGCTCGCCGAGATCGACGACCTGTCCGCGCTGGTCAGGAGGGCAGCGAGACGATGGCCGGACCGCACGGCGTGGGTGTTCGACGAAACCGGCACGTCACTGACGTTCGACGACGTGGCGCGGCGGAGTGCGCGGCTCGCGGGAGTGCTGGCCAGTCACGGGATCACAGCTGGTGATCGGGTGGCCGTGATGCTGCGGAACCGGCCCGAGTTCCCGTTGCTGTGGCTGGCGCTCGCCCGCGTCGGCGCGGCGATCGTGCCGATCAACACCAACTACCGCGAGATCGACGGCGGGCACGTCATCGCGCACTCTGGCGCGCGGCTGGCGGTGGTGGAACCTGAGTTCACTGATCTGCTTGCGCGTATCCAGCCCAAGACGTCCGTAGAACGGGTACTGACACCGGACGACATCGGCTCGACGTCCGCGGCTTCCACGACCGGCGCCTCCGACGTCGCCGCCGTACCCGAGCGTCCGGTGAACATCCAGTACACGTCGGGCACCACGGGCGCGCCGAAGGGCTGCGTACTGCCGCACCGCTACTGGCTGACCCTGGTTCGCGACCTGGTGTTCGACTTTCCGTCCATTGGCGACTCCGACACCATCATCACCGCACAGCCGTTCCACTACATCGATCCGCAATGGAACGTCGCGCTGGGACTCGCGTCGGGTGCGACCCTCGTCGTGCTGGACCGGTTCCACCCGTCGACGTTCTGGCAGAAGGTGCGCGAATACGACGTCACCTGGTTCTACTGCTTAGGCCTGATGCCGACGCTGCTGCTGCGGCAACCTGAGCACCCCGACGACCGCCACCACCGCGTCAGGGCGATCCACGCCTCAGCCATTCCCCACGACCTGCACGCCGCCCTGGAACAGCGCTGGGGCGTACCGTGGTATGAAGCGTTCGGGATGACCGAGACCGGAGCCGACATCAGGATGTCCGAAACCGATCACGACGCGCTGGTCGGTTCCGGCTGCCTCGGCAGGTCCACCCGCGGCCGGGAAGCCGTCATCCTCGGCGAGGATGGTCTACCGCTGCCACGCGGCGAGCTCGGCGAGCTGGCGCTTCGGGGCACCGGGCTGATGCTGCGCTACCACGACGACCCCGAGGCGACAGAACGTGCGTTTCGGGGCGGCTGGTTCCACACTGGTGACCTGGCCACCATGGACGAGCAAGGCCGGGTGTACTACGTGGGCAGGACCAAGGACATGATCCGGCGTAGCGGCGAGAATGTCTCTGCCGACGAGGTGGAACGGACACTGTGCCAGCATCCTGGAGTCTCCCTCGCCGCCGTGATCGCCGTACCGGACGATGTACGCGGCGAGGAGATCAAGGCGTTCGTCGTCCCCTCTGGTGACGCGGAACCGAAGCCGGACGCTCTCGCGGAGTTCTGCTCGTCCAAACTGGCCTACTTCAAAGTGCCCCGCTTCTGGTCTGTTGTGGACTCTTTGCCGATGACACCGTCCGAGCGAGTCGCGAAAGGACAATTGCGGGGCGACGATGGCGACGCGCTCGCACGAACTTACGACAGGGTGGAGCGAACATGGCGGTAAACCCGACCCAGACCCGTATACGCAACGCCGCGATCCGGCTGTTCGCGAAGAAGGGCTTCCACGGTGTCGGCATCCGGGAACTGGCGCAGGCGGCGAAGGTGTCACCAGCGAGCCTGTACCACTACATCGGCAGCAAGGAAGAACTGCTCGCCGACATCATGTGGGAAAGCTTGGAACGGCTGCTGTCCGCCGCGATGCTGGCGACGACCGACGTAGCCGACCCGCGCGAGAAGCTAGGAAGGCTAGTCACCCTGCACGTAGTCGCGCACGCGGTGCAATCCAAGGAAACGGCCGTCGTCGACAACGAGCTTCGCTCGCTCGCACCGAAGCTGCGCAAGCGGGTAATCGACAAGCGCGACGCGTACGAGCAGTTGTGGGCGGAGACGATCGAGCAAGGCGCGGAGGCCGGCCTGTTCCGGTCGGACCACGACGGCCTCGCCCGCAGGGCGCTGCTGGAGATGTGCAGCGGCGTCGCACGGTGGTACTCCACCAAGGGCGAGATCAAGCTCGACACGCTCGCCAGCGAGTTCACCGACATCGCACTGCGCTCCCTCGGTACCGGCGAGGCCCCGCCGCAACCCGACATGGATCGCTGCCGCACCATCGTGAAATACACCTGGGGCACCAAAGTGTGACCCCGCACACCGTGTCCGACGTTCCCGACACCGTGTCCTGCGTTCCCGACGCTGTGTCCGACGTTCCCGACGCTGTGTCCGACGTTCCCGACACCGTGTCCTGCGTTCCCGACGCCGTGTCCGACGTTCCCGACACCGTGTCCTGCGTTCCCGACGCCGTGTCCGACGTTCCCGACACCGTGTCCTGCGTTCCCGACGCTGTGTTTGGCATCGGACACGACCCCCGTAGGTTGGGATCATGAGCGTCACGTGTGAGGTGTGGTGGTCGCGCCCGTTGGCATCGGCGGACAACTACCTCTCTACGCTTGACGACACCGAGCTGGGGCGATTCGATGCCTACCGCCAGGATGCGGACAAGCTGCGGTTCCTCACCGGACGGGTACTCGCCCGGTTCGCCGCCGCACGTTGGCTTGGTACGGAACCCGCCGCGATCACGCTCGACGCCACCTGCGCGGACTGCGGCAAACCGCACGGCAAGCCGCGCGTCATCGGCCCCGACGACATCGAACTCTCGCTGTCTCACTCCGGAGCTCGGGTAGGCATCGCGGTCACCGCCGGCGTTTCCGTAGGACTCGACGTCGAAGCAACCAGCCGCCGCGCCACCGACGACCTCATCACCTATGCGCTCAACGACACCGAACGCGCAGCCGTATCCGGACTCACGCCCGACGACGCGGCTACGGCGTTCTTCACCTACTGGGCGCGCAAGGAAGCGCTGATGAAGGCGACCGGACGTGGGTTGAAGATCCCGCTACGCAGCATCACCCTGTCCGCACCCGGTGAACCCGCACGGCTCGTGGCTGCCGACGACGCCGCGCTCGACCCGGCAACCGCGACACTGATCGACGTCGATCCGGGCTCCGGCTACCGCGCGGCCGTGGCCGTCCTGACCAGTGGTCCAGTCGACGTCACCGAGAGCTGGGCAGCGCTGTGAACTGAACGCAGGACACAACGTCGAAAACGCAGGACACAACGTCGAGAACGCAGGACACAACGTCGGGAACGCAGGACACAACGTCGAGAACGCAGGACACAACGTCGAGCTACGGGTCTAGGTCCACGCCCATGGCTTGTAGGAGTGTGTTGAACTTGGCGGACGTCTCGCGGAGCTCGGCGTCTGGATCGGAGGCGGCGACGATGCCGCCGCCCGCGTAAAGCCGCATCGATCGGTCGGCGATCTCGGCGCAACGGATGGCGACCGCCCACTCGCCGTCGCCCGCCGCGTCGACCCAGCCGACAGCGCCCGCGTAGTAGTCCCGGTCGAACGGCTCCAGCTCCCCGACCAGCTCGCGCGCCGCGTTGGTTGGCGTGCCGCACACCGCTGGCGTCGGGTGCAGCGCGGTGGCCAACTCCAAGGCACTAACCTCGTCCGGCTCGGTCAGCTCGCCGGTGATCTCGGTACCGAGATGCCAGACGGCGGGCGTCGGGGCGAGCGACGGCGCCGACGGGACGTCGAGCGTGCGGCAGAAGGGCCGCAGCGCCTCGACGACGGCCTCCACGACCAGCGCGTGTTCCGTCTTGTCCTTGGCGGAAGCGAGCAGTCCGCGCGCGTTGGCCTCGTCGACGTCGGGATCCGTCGAGCGCGGCGCCGTGCCCGCGTGCGGGTGCGCGACCACGTGCGTCCCGTAGCGACGCACCAGCAGCTCCGGGCTGGCGCCGACCAACGTACGGCCACCGGGCAGCGCGGCGGCATAGGTGAAGCCGTCCGGATTGTCCGCGATGAGGTTGTGCAGCACGCGCGCCGGATCGACGTCCGTGGCGAAAGCGATGTCGAGCACCCGCGCCAACACGACCTTGCGCAGCACGCCATCTCGTAGCGGGATAAGCGCGCGCGCCACCGCGTCGACGTGCTTGTCCTGCTCAGGCACGGCGACCAGGCGTTCAGGAACGCCAACATCACGTGAGGGCAGCGCCCGGACGCGCTCGTGCGCGGGTCCTGCCACCCGCAGCTCACGAGGCACGACGAGCCGGGGCGCTGGCCCCGTGGTCAGGTCGAAGGGCAGCACACCCACCGCGAGCGGGGTCGCGGCGTCGTCAAGGTCGCTGGGACGCCAAGAACCACCCGTGAAGGGGACCTCGCGCTCGACGCCGCGCGCGAACAGCGTGCGCTGCTGAGTGGCGAAGAGGAAATCACCACGGCGATAGTCGGCGAGCGCACGTACGGGGTCGGCCACGCCCTGGCGCGACATGCTCGCGGTATCCGTCACGGGACGATTGTGGCACTACCCGGCTGGACTGTTCCGTGGCCGTGATCAGCGCAACTACCCCGCGAAGACACGCGCGAGCCACCTGGTAGACGCCCGCCAAGGCGTCTACCAGGTCTTATGCCGGCACCTGGCGTACCGGTGGAGACCTATGGGATGCGCTACTTAAGCGCGTCGATCAGCGCGGCGCGCTGCCGCTCACCGAGGCCGGCCGCGCGGCGGTCCGGGTCGATACCTGCTTGTTCTAGCAGCGCGGCGACCTTCACCGCACCAAGGCCAGGGACGGCCTTGAGCAGCGCGGCGACCTTGGTCTTTCCTATGGTCTTGTCCTCCTTGGCGCGCTTGAGCACCGACTCGATGCTCTGCTTGCCGGACTTGATCGACGCGAGCAGCTCGGAGCGGGCCTTGCGCGCCTCCGCTGCCTTGGCGAGCGCCTCAGCGCGCTGCTCCGGAGTCAACGTGGGCAGAGCCAACGTACTAATCCTTCCTCTTTGCGCTTGATCGTCCTGCCATCGCGGGCCGCGAACGACCCACCCAGACAGGCACTACTCACCAAGTAAACGCCAACCTGGCCGAACGCGCTGCATCGACACGCCAAATCGCCTGGTTGAAGCACTCATGCGAAAGGTGGATATCCCGCGTTGCGAGCCGGGTTACGCTCGCCACGAACCCGTTCCGTGGCCTACGTGACACCAGGAGTACCGATGCTCGGCACCATGCAAGACGTTCCACTCTCGTTGTCCCAGTTGCTCCGCTACGGAGCGACCGCACATGGCGCGAGCGAGGTCGTCACATGGACGGGCGAGCAACCGCGGCGGGAGACGTTCGCACAGGTCGGTGAGCGGGCGGCGCGACTGGCCAACGCACTGCGCTCGCTCGGCATCACCGCTGATCAGCGCGTTGCGACGTTCATGTGGAACAACAACGAACACCTCGAGGCGTACCTCGCCGTTCCGGCGATGGGAGCGGTGCTGCACACCCTCAACATCCGGTTGTTCCCCGACCAGTTGATCTTCGTGGCGAACCACGCCGAGGACGAGGTCATCATCGTCGACGGCACGCTGGTGCCGTTGCTGACCAAGCAGTTGCCCGAGCTGAAGACGGTGCGGCACGTGATCGTCGCCAACGGGGACGCCGCCTCGCTAGAAGCACCCGATGGGGTGACCGTGCATTCCTACGAGGACCTGCTCGCCGCGCAGTCCGCGAGCTTCGACTGGCCGGAAGTCGACGAGAACTCAGCCGCCGCGATGTGTTACACGTCGGGCACGACGGGTGACCCGAAGGGTGTCGTCTACTCGCACCGCTCGATTTGGCTGCACTCGATGCAGGTCTGCATGACAGACGGCATGGCGCTGTCGCAGTCCGACAAGGCGCTCGCGATCGTGCCGCAGTTCCACGCGATGTCCTGGGGCCTGCCATATGCGGCGTTCATGGTGGGCGCGTCGCTCGTGATGCCTGACCGGTTCCTGCAGCCCGGCCCGATCGCGGAGATACTGGCCGCCGAGAAGCCGACGTTCGCCGCCGCCGTTCCGACGGTGTGGCAGGGCCTGCTGCAGCACCTCGAGGCCAACCCACAGGACATCTCGCACCTGCGTGAGGTCGTCGTCGGTGGTTCCGCGGTGCCGCCAGCGATGATGCACACCTTCGAGGAGCAGTACGACGTTCCCGTGCTGCACGCCTGGGGCATGACGGAGACGTCGCCGCTTGGCAGCGTCGCGCGCGCGCCGAAGGGCACATCGGGCGAGCAGGCGTGGGCCTACCGCTACACGCAGGGCCGTTTCCCCGCGTCGGTGCGCGCACGGCTGATCGACGACTCCGGCGCCGAGCTGCCATGGGACGGCGAGAGCGTCGGCGAACTGGAGGTGCGCGGGCCGTGGATCGCCTCCGCATACCACGGTGTCCAGGACCCAGAGAAGTTCCACGACGGCTGGCTGCGCACCGGCGACGTCGGCCACATCACCCCGGACGGCTTCCTGACGCTGACCGACCGTTCGAAGGACGTCATCAAGTCCGGTGGCGAGTGGATCTCGTCGGTGGAGCTGGAGAACAGCGTCATGGCGCATCCGGCGGTGGCGGAGGCCGCCGTCATCGGCATCCCGGACGAGAAATGGGACGAACGGCCGCTGGTCGCCGTCGTGCTCAAGGAAGGCGAGCAGGTCTCCGCCGCCGAGCTGCGGGACTTCCTCGGCGACAAGGTCGCCAAGTGGCAGCTGCCGGAGAACTGGACGTTCATCGACGAGGTCCCCAAGACCAGCGTCGGCAAGTTCGACAAGAAGCGGCTGCGCACCGCCAATGCCGAGGGCCAGCTGGACATCACAAGGCTGACGTAGCGTCGCCGGGCGTGGGTCGGCCACACTCGGGGCGTGTTCACCGACGCCGAGTATCCGGCCGACCCGTATCCAGGACGTCGCGCGCCGACGTCGTTCGTGCACGTCGACGGCGTGGGGTATCCACTGACGGCGACCCGTACCGGCTACGTCGTGGGCGGGCCGGCGGGCGATGTTGCCCCTCCGGCCTGCCATGCCGACGATGCTGTCCCGGCGGATGACGGCGTCGCGCTGGACGTCTGGCTGGCCGAGCGGGACGCCCCACCGCTGGCTGGCAGGACGCCGGTGCTGGCCTACGGCTCCAACGCCTGCCCGTCGAAGCTCACCTGGCTGCGGGAGAACCTCGGCTTCACCGGACCCGCCGTGGCACTGCGTGCCGAGTGCGTCGGCTACTCGGCGGTGTGGACGACCGGAGTGCGCGACCGCGACAACCAGCGCACGGTGACGCTCATGCCGATGCCGGACGTCCCGCACGTAATCGAGGAACACGTCGTCCTGCTGGCCACCACCGACCAGCTCAAGGTGCTCGACGTCTGCGAAGCCGCTGACCTGAGCTGCTGGGGTGAGCCGGGCAGGCCCGACCCGCGTTACCGCCGTGAGCTGCTGCCGGACGACGTCGTGTCGGTCGACGGCGCGGCCAGCATCGACGCTCCCGTTCTGACCGAGCCGGTGCACGCGTATTTCGGCTGTCATCCGACTCGGGAACCAGCGCTGGTGGATGGCGCTCCGGCCCGTGCGGTGAATGGCGCTTTCCCCGCATCCGACGCGATGAATGACGCTTTCGCCACGCCCACCGCGGCGAAAGCGTCATTCAGCGCAACCCGCGCCACCCCGCCGTAACCGTCCGGATCACCGCGCGCGATCATTGGCCGTACTGGGAGGCAGTGATCGCGCGAGGAGGCACGCCATGGCGCTCGACGTGCAGCACGCAGGGGCACGGGTGCGGCACGCTGTGGAGGTTTCTGGCCTGCGCAAACGCTACGGCGACATCGTCGCGCTCGATGACGTCGAATTCACCGTCGGGCCCGGCGAACTGTTCGGGTTCGTCGGCAGCAACGGCGCTGGCAAGACGACGGCGATGCGCATCATGCTCGGGGTGCTCGCCGCGGATGCCGGTGAGGTGCGCTTCGACGGTAAGCCGATCGACCGCGAAACGCGTGCCCGCATCGGTTACATGCCTGAGGAGCGCGGGCTCTATCCGAAGATGACCGTCCGCGACCAGCTCGTGTATCTCGCACGGCTGCATGGCCTTACCACCAACGACGCACACACCGCCACCGAGAACTGGATCAGACGTCTTGGCCTCGCCGACCGGCGTGACGACGAGATCCAGAAACTCAGCCTTGGCAACCAGCAACGAGTGCAGCTCGCCGCCGCCCTGGTGCACGACCCCGCGTTGCTGGTGCTTGACGAGCCGTTCTCCGGTCTCGACCCGGTCGCTGTCGACGTCATGAGCGAGGTGCTCAAGGAAAAGGCCGCGCAAGGTGTGCCCGTGGTGTTCTCCAGTCACCAGCTCGCACTCGTGGAGGGGCTCTGTGACCGCGTCGGCATCATCCGCGATGGCGCGATGGTAGCCGTCGGCAGCATCGATGAACTCACCGCGGACGTCACCACGAGGCTGCGGGTCAGTGTCGAGGCAGCGGCGGGCTGGGCCGATGACATCGAGGGCGCGCGGGTGCTCGGCGAGGACCGGGGCGCGACGCTGATCGAACTGGCGAGGGACGGCGACGAGCAAGCCGTGCTGCGCGCCGCGATGGCGGCGGGCACGGTCACCGAGTTCTCCCGGCACCGGCCGACGCTGGCCGATCTGTTCCGCAACGTCGTCATCGAAGGGAACGCACAGTGACATCGGCCGCCACGGTGCGCCTTGTCGCGCAACGGGAACTGATACTTCGGCTGCGCACGAAGTGGTTCCTGATCGGCACGCTCGTGATCATCGCGGTGATGGCGGGCTACGTGCTGCTCCAGATGTCGGTCTTCGGCGACGACGACCGCACCCGAGTCGGTTTCGCGGGACAGGCGACCGGCCTCTCCGAACGGGTAGCCACGGCGGCGACGGAACTGGACTTCGACGTCGAGACGACCACCGTCGCCGACGTCGAGGCCGCGAAACCCGACCTCAGCGAAGGCTCGCTGGACGCGGTCGTCTCGGGCACCGCGGCCGAGCTGCGGGTGCTTGTCGCCGAGGATCTGGACCCCAAACTACGCGCGGTGTTGACCGAACTGTCCCGGCAGGAGGTGCTCACCGCGAAGCTGGCGGAGGCGGGCGTTCCGGACCCGGATCGCGTGATGGCGGAGGCGAACGCCACGCGAGTCGAGGTCATCGCGATCGACCCGAGCGACGCCGAGCACGATCAACGGCTCGCCATCGGCGCGATCATGACGTTCCTGCTGTTCATGTCGATCAACGCCTATGGCACGCTCGTCGCCCAAGGCGTCGTCGAGGAGAAGGCGAGCCGGGTCGTGGAGATCCTGCTCGCGACGATCCGCCCGTGGCAGCTCCTGCTTGGCAAGATCGTCGGGATCGGGCTGGTCGGACTGATCCAACTGGTGGCGATCGCGGCGGCGGGCATCGCGCTGGCGCTGGCCGCCGACGTCCTCACGCTGTCCGGCGTCGCGGTTGGCACGCTCGTGTGGGGCGTGATCTGGTATCTGCTCGGGTTCTTCCTGTACGCCGCGCTGTTCGCGGGCTCCGGCGCGCTGGTGTCGCGGCAGGAGGACGCCCAGTCCGTGCTCACCCCGGTGACGATGGTGCTGGTGGTCGGGTTCCTCGCCGGGTTCAACGTGATGATCGCCGACCCCGACGGCACGGCGGCGCGCGTGCTGTCGCTGGTCCCGTTGATGTCGCCGATCCTGATGCCGGGCCGCGTCGCGGCGGGCGACGTCGCGGTGTGGGAAACCGTGCTGGCCATCGGGCTCACGCTCGCCGCGATCGTACTGGTCACCTACATCGGCGGGCGGATCTACCAGAACGCGGTGCTGCACACCGGCAGCCGGATGAAGCTCGCGGCGGCGCTGCGGGGTTGAACGTCAGCGCCTGGTGACGTGCTCGCCGTACCGCCGCAGCGCCTCCTGCCGCTCGACGGCGTGGTCCACGATCGGCAGCGGGTAGTCGCCGCGCTCCGCCTCGGACAGCCGCCACGGCTCGTGCACGGCTTTCCCCGCGATGCCACGCAGTTCAGGCACGTGCGCGCGGACATAGTCGCCGACCGGATCGAACTTCTGCCCCTGCGTCGTCGGGTTGAAGATGCGGAAGTACGGCGCGGCGTCGGTGCCCGACCCGGCGACCCACTGCCAGTTGAGCTGGTTCGACGCCAGGTCGCCATCGACGAGGTGTCGCATGAAGTGCCGCGCGCCCCACTGCCACGGCACGTGCAGGTCCTTCACCAGGAAACTCGCCACGACCATGCGCACACGGTTGTGCATCCAGCCGTGGTGCAGCAACTGCCGCATGCCCGCGTCCACGATCGGATACCCGGTGCGACCCTCGCGCCAGGTATCGAACAGCGACTCGGCGTCCGGCCCTGGTTGCCACCACAGCGCGTCGAACCGCTCGTCGTAGTTGCGCCGCGCGGTGTCCGGCCGGTGCCACAGGACGTCAGCGTGGAACTCCCGCCAGGCCAGCTCGTTGCGGAACGACGTGGCACCGGGGTCGCTGCCCAGGTCGGCCAGCAGCGTGCGCGGGTGCACGCAGCCCCAGCGTAGGTACGGCGACAGCATGCTGGTGCCATCGACGTCCGGCCGGTCGCGCCGCTCGTCGTAGTCGGCGAGCCCGTCCGCGCGGAAGCGCCGCCACGCCGCGAGCGCGGCCTCCTCCCCTGCGTCCGGCAGCTCGACGCCGCCCAGGTCGGGATCGGCGGGAATCGCGGCGCGCTCGACGTCGAGGTTGGCGGGGTCAACCCAGCGTGTGATGGCGACGTCGGTGGCGGCCGGACCGCGCCAGCCGTGCTGGAGCCAAGCGCGGGAGAACGGCGTGAAGACCCGGTACGGCGTGCCGTCCTGCTTGCGCACCCTGCCGGGCGTGACGGCGTATGGCGAGCCGGTCGCTACCAGGTCCCCGCCCAGCGCTTTGGCGACGGCGGCGTCCCGCTCGCGGCCGTACGGCGCGGTGTCGGCGGAGATGTGCACGGACGCGGCCCCGCAGGCCCGTGCGAGGGCGGGCACGACGTCAACCGGGTCGCCGCGCACGACGAGCAACCTGCCCCCAAGCTGCTCGTCGAGTGCGCGCAGACATCGGTAGTTGAACGCGAGGCGCGGCGCGCCCGCTGGCCCGATCAGGCGCTCGTCCAGCACGTACAGTGCGAGCACCGTATCGGCGCGGTCGGCGGCCGCCAGCAGGGCGGGGTGATCGGCGAGCCGCAGGTCCCGCCGGAACCACAGCACGGCACAACGGTCGGACATCCCGGCCATTGTGCCCGGCCCCGCCCCGCTGGACGCGCCGACGCGCTTAGGACGTCAGCGCTTCTCGATCTCCAGGTACTCCCGCTCCGGCGCACCGGTGTAGACCTGGCGCGGACGGCCGATCTTGCGGGCGGGGTCGAGCATCATCTCGCGCCAGTGCGCGATCCAGCCCGGCAGCCTGCCCAGGGCGAACAGCACCGTGAAGTACTCGGTCGGGAACCCGAGCGCCCGGTAGATCAGCCCGGTGTAGAAGTCGACGTTCGGGTAGAGCTTGCGCTGCACGAAGTAGTCGTCGGAGAGCGCGGTCTCCTCCAGCTTCTTCGCGATGTCCAGCAATTCGTCGCTCTTGCCGAGCCTGCCGAGGATCTCGTCCGCCGTCTTCTTGATGATCTTGGCGCGCGGGTCGTAGTTCTTGTAGACCCGGTGGCCGAAGCCCATCAAGCGGACGCCGGCTTCTTTGTTCTTCACCTTGGTGACGAACCGGGCGACGTCGCCGCCGTCCGCCCTGATGTCTTCCAGCATGTCGAGGACGGCCGCGTTGGCACCGCCGTGCAGCGGGCCGAACAGCGCGTTGATGCCCGCCGAGACGCTGGCGAACAGGTTCGCCTCGGACGAACCAACCAGCCGCACCGTCGACGTCGAGCAGTTCTGCTCGTGATCGGCGTGCAGGATGAACAGCAGGTCGAGCGCCTTGGCGATGTCCGGGTCGATCTCGTACGGCTCCGCGGGCAGCCCGAAGGTCATCCGCAGGAAGTTCTCGACGAGGCTGAGCGAGTTGTCCGGGTACAGGAACGGCTGACCGATGGACTTCTTGTAGGCATAGGCCGCCAGCGTCGGCACCTTGGCCAGCATCCGGACGGTGGACAGCTCGACACTCGGTTCATCGAAGGGGTTCAGCGAGTCCTGGTAGAACGTCGACAGCGCCGACACCGCGCTCGAGAGCACCGGCATCGGGTGCGCGTCGCGCGGGAAGCCGTCGAAGAACCGCTTCAGGTCCTCGTGCAGCAGAGTGTGGCGCTCGATGCGCTCGGTGAAGTCGGCGAGCTGGGTCTGCGTGGGCAGCTCACCGTAGATCAGCAGGTACGAGACCTCGATGAAGTTCGAGTGCTCCGCGAGCTGTTCGATCGGGTATCCCCGATAGCGGAGGATCCCCGCATCGCCGTCGATATACGTGATCGCTGACGACGTCGCGCCGGTATTGACGAAACCGGGGTCATACGTGATGTATCCGGTCGAGGACAGCAGCTTGCCGAGCTCGATGCCCGGCGCGCCCTCGACAGCGGGTACTACGTTCAGCTCATGCTCACCGTTCGGCAAGCGCAGCGCGACGGTCTCGGTGCCGGTGTGCGGCGTGGCTGCGGTGTCGGACATGTACGTCCCTCTCACGTCACACGGGACGGCTGCGCCTGACTGGGCTCGGTCGGCTGTGGTCAACCAGCCCCAGCCAGGACCCGCACCGCACACCGCCCCGTTGGGGTATGAATTCCGCCTTACGCTAGTGCAGAGAGCACCATTCGCGCAGCACCTGACTACCCCCCAACGGCGGAGTTGGGAACATTCTCACAGTCGGTAGATGATCGCCAGGTGGCGTAAATCACTCTCGGGTCAAACCATCGAGCAGAAGTTCCGCCAAAGCGGTGTACGCCTCGGCGTCGCTGACCCCGGCACGATCCGCGACGACCCCGGTTTGGATCGCCTCGATCAGCACCCCGACGAATTGCGCGATCAACGTGGCATGGACGTTACGGAACATTCCGTCACGCACGCCGTCGTCGATGAACGACGAAATGCGCTCCGCCGCCGCCCGGCTGTTGGATTCGTACTCCGCGCGGGCGGGCGTGAACTCCGCGATGTCGCGCATGAACTCCGACGACGCCCGGTGCAGTTGGTCGGACACGCCAGCCAGGTACGTCGCGATGACCTCTCGGGCGTTGGTTTCGCCCTCGATGCGTTGCTCGATCGTGTGGGCGGCGCCCTTGAAGAATCGCCGCACCACGAGCGTCGCGAGCTGTTCCTTGCTGGCCGCGAGTGTGTAGAGCGTCGACTTGGAGCAGCTCAGTTGCGCGGCGAGGTCGTCGAGGGTGAACGCGGCGAAACCCTTAGCGAGGAACAGTTCCTCCAGGTCGGCCAGCAGCGCCTGCTGCCGCGCGGTCGGCTGTCTGTGTGCGCCGGTTGCCATGAGCTTCAGCGTACGATAGTACTGCGATACGCTCTACAGTACAGCTCGCAGTACTGATTCAAGGAGTGTCATGCCCGCCGAACGCCTGCTGCCGTCCACCGAGGCCGAGGACCTGCTCGCGCTCACCCGAGAGATAGCGCGCGATGAACTCGCGCCGCGCGCCGACGAGTACGAGGCAGCGGAGCGCTTCCCGCGCGAACAGTTCCATCTGCTCGGCAAGAGCGGCCTGCTAGGGCTGCCGTACGCGGAGCGCTGGGGCGGTGGCGATGTGCCGTACGAGGTCTATCTCCAGGTGCTTGAGGAGATCGCGAGCGCGTGGATGTCCGTCGGCGTCGGGCTGAGCGTGCACACGATGTCGTGCTTCGCGCTGGCGTTCTACGGCACCGACGAGCAGCGCGACCGCTGGTTGCCGGACATGCTCGGCGGTGAACTGCTCGGCGCGTACGCGCTCTCGGAGTCACACGCCGGTTCTGACGCGGCGGCGCTGTCCACACGCGCGGTCCGTGACGGCGACGACTACGTCGTCAACGGCACCAAGGCGTGGATCACCCACGGCGGCAAGGCCGACTTCTACACGACCATGGTGCGGACGTCGCCCGACGGTTCCAAGGGCATCAGCTGCCTGCTCGTCGACGCCGCCACACCTGGTCTCTCCGCTGCCGAGCCGGAGCGCAAGATGGGCATGACGGCGTCAACGACGTCGCAGATGATCTTCTCGGACGCCCGGGTGCCCGCCGACCGGCTGCTCGGTGGCGAGGGCGTCGGGCTGCGGATCGCGCTGGACTCGCTGGCATCGGGTCGTTTGGGCATCGCCGCGTGCGCGGTCGGACTCGCGCAGGCGGCGCTGGACGAGGCCGTCCGCTACGCCAAGGAGCGGACCCAGTTCGGCAAGTCGATCATCGACTTCCAAGGCGTGGAGTTCCTGCTCGCGGACATGGCGGCGGCCGTGGAGTCGTCCCGCGCGACGTACCTGGAGGCCGCGCGCCGCAAGGACCGCGGGGTGCCGTTCGCGCGGCAGGCGTCCATCGCGAAGCTGGTGGCGACCGACGCTGCGATGAAGGTGACCACCGACGCGGTGCAGGTCCTCGGCGGCGCTGGCTACACGCGCGACTTCCCGGTCGAGCGCTACATGCGCGAGGCGAAGGTGCCGCAGATCTTCGAGGGCACGAACCAGATCCAGCGGATGGTCATCGCGCGGGAGCTGCGCACGGCGTGAGGGACGTGGGACTCGCGCTCAGAGGGTCTGGACCGTGTCCCAGCCTTCGACGTCCTCGGGGCGCCGGGGCTCGGGCCCGACGTAGACGGCCGACGGCCGCACCAGACGTCCAGTGCGCTTCTGCTCCAGGATGTGCGCGCACCAGCCCGCCGTCCTGGCGCAGGTGAACATCGCGGGCATCATGTGCGGCGGTACCTCGGCGAAGTCCAGGATCACCGCGGCCCAGAACTCGACGTTCGTCTCGATCGCACGATCCGGCCTGCGCTCCCGCAGCTCCGCGAGCGCCGCTTGCTCCAGCGCCGCGGCAGCCTCGTACCGGGGCGCGCCGAGTTCCTTCGCGGTACGGCGCAACACCCTGGCGCGCGGGTCTTCCGCCCGGTACACGCGGTGCCCGAAGCCCATCAGCCGGTCCTTGCGGTCCAGAATGTCGCGCACCACCTTGCGAGCGTCGCCGACCGACTCCACCTCGGACACCATCGGCAGCACCCGCGCCGGCGCGCCGCCATGCAACGGCCCGGACATCGCGCCGATCGCCCCGGACAGCGAGGCCGCCACATCGGCGCCGGTCGATGCGATGACACGGGCGGTGAACGTCGACGCGTTCATGCCGTGTTCGGCGGCGGAAGCCCAGTAGGCGTCGATCGCCTTGACGTGCGCGGGGTCCGGCTCGCCGCGCCAGCGGGTCATAAACCGCTCGGTGACGGTGTCGCACTCGTCCACCCGGGACTGCGGCACGGCGGGACGTCCGATACCGCGCGCCGACTGGGCGACGTAGGACAGCGCCATCACGGACGCCCTCGCGAGCTGGTCCCGTGCCTGCTCATCGGTGATGTCGAGCAGCGGCTCGTAGCCCCAGATCGGGGCGAGCATCGCCAGGGCGGCCTGGACGTCGACCCGGACGTCACCGGAATGCACCGGGATCGGGAACGGCTCGGCGGGCGGCAGTCCCTGGCCGAACGTGCCGTCGACGAGCAACGCCCAGACATCTCCGAACGTCACTTTGCCCGCGAGGTCCTCGATGTCGACACCGCGATAGCGGAGCGCGCCGCCGTCTCTGTCCGGTTCCGCGATCTCGGTGCGGAAGGCGACAACGCCCTCAAGGCCGGGCCGGAAACCGTCATCCGCGTTGTGTGCGTTCCCCTGTGTCATCGAGGCTCCTCGCCGTGTCCGGTTCTCGGATTGCTGGCGCGACACGGCGAATGTCCCCCGCCGCGCCGCGGTGGTTTAACGTGCGTAGATCGCCTTAGCCTGCTCCTGTGGCGTTACGGTGGGCAATCGGCACACGGAGTGTGTTCGGTCACGTTTCGTCTGATGTCATGCCTATCTGACAACGCACGGCGACCAGGAGCAATAGTCACCACCAATTCGCGCCCTTCCATTGCCCGTACCGTGGGCCGTACCTTCATCATTACCGAGTTGGCATGGCGCTGGTCGATCACCGGAGGACACCGCATGGCTGAGTTCAGGGCAAGCGAGGGCGACGTATCGGGTATCGCGGTCACGTTGCCCGGGATGCGCGTGTCTTACGAAGGGGAGGCACTCGACGAAGCCGATCTCGCCCCGACGTGGACCAAGCAGCTGCGGCAGTGGCTTGACGACGCGATCGGCGCCGGTGTCGCCGAGCCTAACGCGATGGTGCTCGCCACGGCGGACGTCGAAGGCAGGCCGTCGTCGCGGACCGTGCTGTGCAAGGGACTCGACGAGCGCGGCATCGCTTTCTACACCAACTACACCTCCGCGAAGAGCCACGAGCTGAGCACCAGCCGCTACGCGTCGGCGACGTTCCCCTGGTACGCGCTGCACCGGCAGGTCCACGTGCGAGGGCCCGTAGAGAAGGTGCCCGCCGCGGAGACAGCGGAGTACTGGGCATCCCGGCCTCGCGGCTCGCAGCTCGGCGCGTGGGCGTCACCGCAGTCCGGGATCGTGCCGAGCAGGCGGTCGCTCGAGAGCGCGCTGCACGCGATCGAGCGCCGGTTCGCTGACACCGACGAGGTCCCGCCGCCGCCGCACTGGGGCGGCTGGCGGATCGTGCCTGACCTGGTGGAGTTCTGGCAGGGGCGGGAGGACCGGCTGCACGACAGGCTCCGCTACGTCCGCGAGGACGGCGACGACTGGCGGATCGAGCGCATCGCCCCGTAAGCCCGCGGCCGCACGAGCCCCGACGTCCTGGGTCGCGAGTCCCGACTTTCGGCGGGCGGAGCCGACGGTGCCCGTCGTGGCCAGTGGCGAAATGGCACCGCACGATGCGGCCATTCAGTGCAAAATGACGCGCATGCTCCCTAGTACCGAGTTCGCCCTCCTATCGCGCATCGCCACCGAGCAGACGACGAACCGTGCGCCGTCGCTGGTCGCGGGCGTCGTGCGGGGCGACGAGTTGGTGTGGTCGGGCGGCCGTGGCTTCGTCGACGACGTCCCACCCACGAACGACACCCAGTACCGGCTCGGCTCGATCACCAAGAGCCTGACGGCAGCGCTGGTCATGCGGCTGCGCGACGAGGGCAAGCTCGACCTGAACGACCGGGTCGACGCCCACCTCGACGACGCCAAGACCGAGGCATTCGGACGGCTGACCATCGCGCAGCTGCTCGCACACACGTCCGGCATCACGTCGGAGTCGCCGGGCGAGTGGTGGGAGCGCAGCATCGGCGACACCTGGGAGGCACTGGCCGCCGACCTCACCCCCGCCGAGCTGAAGCTGCGAGCGGGCAAGCAGTTCCACTACTCCAACACCGGTTACGGCATCCTTGGCGAGATCATCGCGCGGCTGCGGGAGTCCACCTGGCTGGACGCGCTGCGCGACGAGGTCCTCACCCCGCTCGGCATGTCCCGCACTACCCCGCATCCTGAGGGTGTGGCGGCTAAGGGCTGGGCGGTGCACCCGTTCGCGGACGTCGTGCTGCCCGAGCCGACGCCGGACGCGGGCGCCATGGCCCCGGCAGGGCAGCTGTGGTCCACGGTTGACGACCTCGCGCGCTGGACGTCGTTCACCGCCGGATTCAGCGGCGACGTGCTGCATCCGGACACCGTCGCGGAGATGCGCCAGGCGGTCGCCGTGGACGATGGCGACGTCTGGGCGATGGGCTACGGCCTCGGCTTCCAGCTGGTCAGGCAGCACGGCCGCAGCTACGCGGGTCACACCGGGTCGATGCCGGGCTTCGTGGCATGCTCGATGGTCGACCAGACGTCGGGCACCGGTGCGCTCGCGATGGCCAACACCACCGCTGGGGTGAGCATCTTGGGCGTGGTGATCGACCTGATCCGCACGGCCGACGAGCGCGAGCCCGCGTTACCTGAACCGTGGCGGCCCGCCGATATCGACCTCAAGCTGCTGGAACTCACGGGGCTCTGGCATTGGGGACCCTCGCCGATCCACGTCAAGGTGCTGCCGAACGGGTGGCTCGATCTGGCGCCGGTCGGTGCGGGACGGCGCTCCCGGTTCCGCCCCGTGGGTGACGATGTGTGGGAGGGCCTCGACGGCTACTACGCGGGCGAGACGCTGCGTGTCGAGCGGGACACGCAAGGTGTGCCGCACCACCTCAACCTGGCGACGTTCATCTTCACCCGGACGCCGTACGACCCGAGCGCTCCGATTCCCGGCGGCGTCGACGAGGCGGGCTGGCGCTCCGCGACCGAGTGAGCCGGCGAGGCAGGGTGGCGCCCGCGACAGACTGAAACGAATGCGGTTGGGCACACCGATGGGTCACGAGAGCGGGACGTCAGTCACACTGACTGGCATGACCGAATCTGGACAGGTGATCATCCCCGACGACATCAAGCCATCCGACGGGCGCTTCGGCTGCGGCCCGTCCAAGGTGCGGCCGGAGCAGCTCGCCAACCTGGCATCAGACGGCGCTTCCGTCATGGGCACGTCGCACCGTCAGAAGCCGGTCAAGTCGCTGGTGGGCCGCGTACGCGAGGGCCTGCGTGAGCTGTTCAGCCTGCCCGAGGGCTACGAGGTCGTGCTCGGCAACGGCGGCACCACCGCGTTCTGGGACGCCGCGGCGTTCGGGCTGGTGCGCGAGCGCGCGCAGCACTTCACCTACGGCGAGTTCTCCTCGAAGTTCGCGAAGGTGACCAAGGGCGCGCCGTTCCTCGCCGACTCGATCGTGGTCGAGGGCGAGCCGGGCAGTGCCCCGGAGATCAGCTACCAGCAGGGCGCTGACCTGGTCGGCTGGGCGCACAACGAGACGTCGACGGGCGTCGCCGTGCCGGTGCGCAGGCCGGAAGGCAGCGACGGCGCGCTGGTCGCGATCGACGCGACGTCTGGCGCCGGTGGCCTGCCGGTGAACGCCGAGGACTTCGACGTCTACTACTTCGCGCCGCAGAAGTCGTTCGCCTCGGACGGCGGGCTGTGGCTCGCGCTGATGTCGCCCGCCGCGATCGAGCGGATCGGCGAGATCGGCGGGTCGGACCGCTGGGTGCCGGAGTTCCTGTCGCTGACCACGGCGCTGGACAACTCCCGCAAGGACCAGACGTACAACACGCCCGCCGTGGCGACGCTGTTCCTGCTGGCGGACCAGCTCGACTGGATGAACGGCAACGGCGGTCTGAAGTGGACGACCGAGCGGACGGCCGAGTCGTCCGGCAGGCTGTACGAGTGGGCGGAGAAGACCAGCTACACCTCGCCATTCGTGTCCGAGACGGCGCTGCGCTCGCAGGTCGTCGGCACCATCGACTTCTCGGACGACATCGACGCCGCCGCGATCGCGAAGACGCTGCGCGCGAACAACATCGTGGACGTCGAGCCGTACCGGAAACTGGGCCGCAACCAGCTGCGTGTCGGCACCTTCCCCGCGATCGAGCCGGACGACGTCACCAAGCTGACCCGCTGCATCGAGTACGTGGTGGAGCGGCTCGGCTGAGGGCTGCCGGTGTCGTGAAGGGCATCTTGCTGGCGTCAAGCGCCAGTAAGATGCCCTTCACGGCTCTCACCTTCGCCCATCCGCGTGATCAACTAGACCAGATTGGGCCAAGTATCGGCGTGGCTCGACCGTCAAGCCGACGCGCCGATTTACTGTTACCACTCGGATAGGTGACGTCGCGGGAGGCGGGAATGCGAGCGCTACGGGTTGTCGGGCTGCACGAGGACGGGAAGTCCATCGTGTGCGAAGACACCGAGCGCGGGGAGAAGTTCTTGCTCCCGGCCGACGAGCGGCTCCGTGCCGCGGCACGCGGCGATATCACCCGGCTCGGACAGATCCAGATCGAGTTGGAGAGCCAGATGCGCCCACGCGAGATTCAGGCCCGCATTCGTGCCGGCGAGACCGTCGAGCAGCTCGCGGCCAGCGCCGGGATCCCGGAGCAACGTGTGGAGCGTTTCGCCTACCCCGTGCTGTTGGAGCGCGCCCGCACCGCCGAGCTGGCGCAGGACGCCCACCCGATACGGGAGGACGGCCCTGACGTGCGCACCCTAGGCGAGGTCGTCGCGTACGCGTTCGGCGTGCGCGGGCAGGACTACAGCACCGCGAGGTGGGACGCCTGGCGCGGCGACGGCGGCAAGTGGGTCATCTGCCTCCAGTGGCAGACCGGGCGCTCGGACAACCGCGCGCACTGGTCGTTCTCCCCTGGCGCGCATGGCGGTACCGTGACCGCGCTCGACGACCACGCGGCAGACCTGCACGACCCCGAAGTCGGCCGGTCACCACGGACGTTGCGTCCGGTGACCGAGGAAGCGGACGACGCGCAGGCCATGCTCGACTCGGCCGGTGACGCTGAGCAGGACGAGGGCGCCACGGTGATCGAGGCCCCGCTGCCCACGCAAGCCGAAGCCGAGTCCGCTCCGGAAGCACCAGCGGACGACGTCCCGCAGCGACGTAAGACCAAGAAGGGGCATCCTGTCGTCCCCGCTTGGGAGGACGTCCTGCTCGGCGTGCGTAGCCAGCGCGGCTAGCACCCCGCGGAACCCGGTCGCCTTCCGCCGCGTCTCAACCAGCACGGAGGCAGGAGGGGACGCATGATCGGGTACACGGTGAACATCGCCGAACTTGGCACGCTGATCACCACGCTCGACGATGGGCCACATGAGGGCCGCGACATCAGCAGGGCCCTGGACGGATCATGACCCGCGGGTTCGATGCGCTGGGGTTCAACCCCGCACCAGGCGAGCTCGGCAGGGTCGACGCGAGCGCCGAGCGGTACGAGCGAGTCAGTGACCGACTCGCGTTCGCGCGCGATGCGATCAGCTCGATCGTCGACCAGGCCGGGATCTGGGAGGGCGAGGCGGGCGAGGCGTTCGTGCGGCGAGTCGACGATCTGCCCGAGTACCTGGACGCCGCCATGCGGTCGATGTCGCGGGCGGCCGTGGCGCTCGCCGACTGGCACGCTGAGCTGAGCGAGCTGCGGCGGCGAGCATGGGAGCTGGAGCTACAGGCACGCGAGGCCCGCGACGCGGAGCTCGACGTCGTGTTCGCAGCGGCCGAGCGGCTCAGGCGGCAGCACGACGAATCCGCTCGGCGCGTTGCTGGGCTCCTGGAGAAGGCGCGGGACCTCGCCCCTGACGACCTGGGCTTGTCCGGCGGGTGCCTCGAAGCGGCGGGTGACACCTTCGGCACGGTCGGCATGGAGTTCGCCGAGGCCCGCGGAGACGCCGAGCGCGTCGTCGCCGACGTCATAGACGACAGCGCGAACGTCATCGCCAACGCATCGGACGTTCTGCGCGACGTCGGCGGGCTCGCCGTGGCTATGCGGCCCGGTTCTGGCGTGGGGTCGCTGGCCATTCAGGAAGAAATCGCGGTGGCGCTAGAGAACGCCATCGCCGACGGCATCGACGAGGACAGCGCGACGCGAGCCGAACGCGATCGAGAGCGTGTCGAGGAGCGTGGGTGGGAATGACCGAGGAGCGAACGCACGAGCCGGAACTGCTGCTGACGCCGCCGCCGGGGTTCGTCGGGTTGCCGCTGCGCGCCAACGAGCAGGACAACGCGCCCAGCGTCGACGTGCTGGCCGCGAAGCTGACACCGCATGCTGGCGAGCACACCGCGGAACTCCCGAGGTACGTCACGTGGTTCGCGCACCTGCTCGCGGAGGAGAGCATCCGGCTGTACGGCCGGTTTCCCGTCGACGTTGACGCTGTTGCCGAACCAGTACTCGCCGATCTCGCCGTTGCCATCACCTCGCTGAACATGACCAGCGAGGACCAGCTGGCAGCGCTGCGCAGCCACCGCGATGTCGCGGCCGCGCGGCTCCGGCAGCGGTATCAGGAACGGCATCCACACGCCGACGTCAGGGTGATCCGGTTGGCCATCGGCCCGGCGATGGTGGCGGTGACCGCTGGTGAGTACCGCCTGCCGTCCGACCTGACCGGGAACGGACATGCGGCGGTGCTGCCGCGCATCACCGCGGAGTTTCAGATCCCGACGCCGGACGGCGCGCACGTCGTGCTGATGACGGTCAGCACCGCGAACGATGCGGCCTGCCAAGCGGTGCTGACGGCGGCGATGCGAGTCGCCAACAGCGTCCGCGTGACGCGGCCGCGCCGGGACACCGCGGCGGCAACCCCGTCGGCGTAAGCATGGCCTCCCGCCGCTAGAACAGCACGAACAGCGCCCCGAGCCAAGACACCGCGAGGCCAGCCGCCGCACCGAAACACACCCATCTGATGATCGGCACGCGCCTGCCGAGCCACAACGACGGCAGTAGGCCACCGCTCACGACGGCGGCGGCGAGGAACGCGATCCAACCTTGCGTCGCGCGTTCCAGCGTCGTGATCAGGCCAAGCATCGCCACGGCCACGACGATCATCATCAGCGCGGACACGGTGAGCCCGGTCGCCCACGGCGTCGGCTCGCCCGGTGAACGCTGGAACAGTCCTCGGTCGTAGCCACGCGCGTGCCGAGGTCCACGACGTCGGCCGTCGTCGGGGCTGGGCACCACAACGGTCGCCATGTCGGTCACCGGATCGCGGTACTGCACCGTCATGCGCATCTCGGTGGCCACCCTCCCGGCGAGCTGACGTCCCCGCCGAGACACTACCCCGACGGCGTCGTGGCTTGGATCGGACAGCGCCGCGCTCTGACCGGTCGCCGCCTTGCGCATCGCGGCGGCGACCCGCGCCCACTCGTGCAGCGCGGCGGCGAGGTCGGCGCCGAGCGGCAACTGCTCCGGCGCGAGTTCGTGCACGGTCTCGGAGTCGCCACGGGCGAGCACGGCGCGATCACCCCGAACCCGCAGCTCCACGTACGCCTCCCGACTCCGATTCCGCTGTTCGGTCTAACTTAGCTCACCCGGTGGGCGAGCTCGTAGAAGGCGATCGCACCAGCCGTGGCGACGTTGAGCGAATCAACGCCATCGGCCATGGGGATGCGCACCGCGACGTCCGCCGCCTCGATCGCCGCGTCGGTCAGTCCGTCACCCTCCGCGCCGAGCAACACCGCGATCCGCTCGCCCTCAGTGGGTTGGACTTCGTGGAGCGAGACCGCGTTCCATCGAGGTGTCAGTGCGGCGACGCGAAACCCGTTGTCTCGCAACGTCGTCAGCGCTTTCGGCCACTCCTCCGCCGTCGCGAAAGGTACCCGCAGTACATGCCCCATCGACACCCGCACGCTGCGCCGGTACAGCGGGTCGGAGCAGCCAGCGCCAAGCACCACCCCATCGACGTCGAGCGCGGCGGCGTTGCGGAACAGCGCGCCAATGTTCTCGTGGTCACCGACACCTTCGAGGACAGCGATAGTTCGTGCGGACGCCGCGAGCTCCGTGACCGATAGGCGGGGCACTCGGTCGGCCACCGCGAGCACACCACGGTTGAGATGGAACCCGACCACCGTCGCCATGACGTCGGCGGAAGCCACGTACGCGGGACAGGCGACGTCGGCGAGGTCGTCGCGCAGCTCCTCGATGCGCCGCCCCACACCGAGTAGCGCGCGGACCGGGTACGGCGACGCGAGCAACCGGCGGACGACGATCGTTCCTTCCGCGATCACCAAACCCTTGCCGCCAGGACGGTCCGGCCGCCGGTCAGCGCGTTTGAGATCCCGGAAGTCATCGACGCGGTCGTCGTCGGGATCGTCGATGACGATCTGGGTTGCCACGCCACGACTTTGCCATTGGCTTTGACGTTCCCTACGCATGGGTGAGCCCGTTCGGGGACGCCTTTCGCCGAGGGCCGTCAGTTGAATGCACAGCGTTAACTCTCACTCACCGAGAGCACCAGTTTGGCCGCTAGCTGGGGCGTCGATTTCTGTGTCACGGTTGTTCGCCGGGGGTTCGCCATAGGCCTACGAGAGGGAAGCGGGGCGCGATGGGCAACGACGTACTGGCGAACTCCACCGACAGGGCGCACTATCGCTACAAAGTACAGCGCTGCCTCGATTCGATAGAGCAGATGCTGGCGGAGGGCCGGTTCCGCACGCAACCACAGCGGATCGGACTCGAACTGGAGCTGAACCTCATCGACGGTGGCATGCGGCCGTCGATGAGCAACGGCGAGGTGCTCGATCAACTCGACGATCCGGTGTTCACCGCGGAGCTCGGCCAGCACAACCTCGAACTCAACGTGCCACCCCGGGCGCTTGAGGGCGACGCGCTGCTCGAATGGGACACCCAACTACGCGCCTACCTCGCCAAGGCCGACGTCGCGGCCGGCGAGGCGGGCGCGAGCCTCGCCATGATCGGCATCCTGCCGACGTTGACCGAGGAGCACTTCGAGTCGAAGTGGTTCACGAGCAACGCGCGGTACGCCCTGCTCAACGACGAGATCATCGCCGCGCGCGGCGAACTCACCCACCTCGCCATGGAGGGCCCGCCGCTGCCGGGACGACGTCCGGAGATGCTTCGCAGCCAGGCCGACTCGATCCTGCCAGAAGCGGCATGCACTTCCGCGCAGTTGCACCTCCAGGTCGGGCCTGACGAGTTCGCGCCCTACTGGAACGCGTCGCAGTGCCTGGCGGGCGTGCAGCTCGCGATCGGCGCTAACTCGCCGTTCCTGCTCGGCAAGGCCCTCTGGCACGAGACACGGATTCCACTTTTCCTGCAGTCCACCGATACCCGGTCGCGGGAGCTGAAGAACCAGGGCGTCCGGCCGAGGGTGTGGTTCGGTGAGAAATGGATCACGTCGATCTTCGACCTGTTCGAGGAGAACGTCCGGTACTTTCCCGGCCTACTCACCGAAACCGACCCCGAAGACCCGATGGACGTGCTGGAAGCGGGCGGCGCGCCGCGGCTGACCGAGCTGCGCATGCACAACGGCACGGTGTGGCGCTGGAACCGTCCGGTGTACGACGTCGTCGACGGCATGGCGCACCTGCGCGTGGAGAACCGGGTGCTGCCAGCGGGACCGACCGTGGCCGACGTCGTCGCCAATGCCGCGTTCTTCTACGGCGCACAATGCGCGCTGGCGCGGGCGGAACGTCCGGTGTGGTCGGCGATGGCCTTCAAGGCGGCGGAGGAGAACCTCGAACGCGGCGCCCGCGACGGCATGGACGCCCAGCTCTACTGGCCGGACGTCGGCTGGACGCGGCCGGACGACCTGGTGCTGCGCGTGCTGCTGCCGCTCGCGTACGAGGGGTTGATCTCGGCGGGGGTGTCCGCGCAGGCGGCGGATCGCTATCTCGGCATCATCGAACAGCGCTGCATCGCGCGCCGCACCGGATCGTCATGGCAGCGCGACTGCGTCGACCGGCTGGAACGCGCCGGAGCGGATCGGGAGTCCGCGCTGCGCGACATGCTGACCCGCTACACCGACCACATGCACGCGGGCGACCCGGTGCACACCTGGCGGTAGGCGCTGGCTCCCACATCGTGGGCAACAACGACGCGATGACGTCACGTTGATCACCCGGTTCGCCCGTGGATTGGATCCCTATTAGGTTGGGTACGCACGGACTACTTACCCGCGTCAACCTCAAGGAGGGGCGATGGCTCTGTACGAGCTCCCTGACCTGGACTACGACTACGGCGCGCTCGAGCCGCACATCTCCGGCGAGATCAACGAGCTGCACCACAGCAAGCACCACGCGACCTACGTCAAGGGCGCGAACGACACGATGGAGAAGCTCGCCGCCGCACGCGACTCCGGCGACTTCGGCTCCATCGTCGGCCTGGAGACGACGCTGGCGTTCAACCTCGCCGGCCACGCCAACCACGTCGTGTGGTGGAAGATCCTCTCGCCGAACGGCGGCGACAAGCCGACCGGTGAGCTGGCCGCGGCGATCGACGACAGCTTCGGCTCCTGGGACAAGTTCAAGGCGCACTACGAAGCGGTCGCCACCACCATCCAGGGCAACGGCTGGACGGCGCTGTCCTGGGACCCGATCGCCAAGAAGCTGATCATCCAGCAGCTGCGCGACCACCACAACAACATGGCGCTGCCCACCGTCCCGATTCTGATGACTGACATGTGGGAGCACGCCTTCTACCTGCAGTACAAGAACGTGAAGCCGGACTACGTCAAGGCGCTCTGGAACGTCTACGACTGGGCGGAGATCGGCAAGCGCTTCGACAACGCCGTCGCTGGCGGCAACGGCCTGCTGCTGAGCTGAGGCTCCACTCGCGCCGTGTGAAGGGCGTCTTCGCAACACATAGCGTCGCGAAGACGCCCTTCACTATGTCTGACGACTGCCTGACGGTGGTGCCCCTTGACCTCGAGTGCACTCGAAGTGCCACGCTCGATCGCGTGGACGACACCCAGATCGACGCCTACCTCGCGCGCATCGGCGCGCGACGGCCAACCGCGCCCACCCCTGAAGTCCTGCACGAGCTGCACGAACGACACCTGGACACGGTGCCGTTCGAGAACCTGTCCATCCACATCGGCGAGCCCATCAGGCTGGACGCGGACGCACTGCACGACAAGATCGTCCACCGCCGCAGGGGTGGATTCTGCTACGAGCTGAACGGCGCGTTCGCGATGCTGCTGCGCGCGCTCGGCTTCGACGTCTCACCGCTCTCGGCCAAGGTCTACCGCGACGATGACACGCTCGGCCCGCCGTTCGACCACATGGCACTACGGGTCGGCGAGTGGCTGGTCGACGTCGGATTCGGCCGGCACACGCGGCATCCGCTACGGCTGGCTAGTGAGGCACCGCAGCACGACCCCGAGGGCGTGTTCCGGCTAGCCGCCAGGCCAGACGGCGACGTTGACATCTACGCGAACGAGAAACCCGTGTACCGCCTCGAACTCCGGCCGCGCGAGCTGAGCGACTTCGTCCCGACGTGCTGGTGGCAGTCGACGTCGTCCGACTCCCACTTCACCCGGTCAGTCACGTGCTCGCTGCCAACGGCGTCCGGCCGCGTCACCCTCAGCGGCGACCGCCTCATCGAGACGATCGACGGTGAGCGGAAAGAAACCACGCTGAGCGACGACGCCGAGATCCTGGCCACGTACCGGTCGCGCTTCGGCATCCACCTTGATCAAGTACCGCGCGTTGGCACGTAGCCTTACGCGCGACGAGGCCCGTGGCGCTTGCTCCGCCACGGGCCTCGTCTGTTCCCGAACTGACTGCCGCTCCCACCACGAAGCGGACGTTGATTAGGTTAGCCTAACCTCGCTCGGTCGCGCAAGGGGTGCGCTTCACCGCCCCGCCATTCGCTCGATGATCTCGGCGGCCTCGCTGAGAATCTCGCGTTCGTCGGACGACAGCTTCGCCAGCCGCTCGTCGAGCCACGCCTCCCGCGCCGAGATCGTGGCCTCGACGTACTCCCTGCCCGAGTCGCTCAACTCGACGATCGCCTGCCTGCCATCGGTCGGGTGCGGCTGCCGCTCGACGTAGCCAAGCCGTTCCAGCGCGGCGATCACCCTTGTCATCGACGGCGGCTGCACACCTTCCTTCGCGGCAAGCCTGCCAGGCGTCAGTGCGCCGCACTTGTGCAACGTCGACATCGCCGACAGTTGCGTCAGCGACACGCTCGACTGCGGGTGCTGTGCGCGTAACCGACGATTGAGCCTCACGACCGCGAGCCGCAGCTGGCTGGCGAGGGTGCGTTCATGCGCCGCTTGTGCCATTTCGTCAGCCTACCGAGCGCTGGCAGTACGCTTGATACCGTGACCAACCCGCCTGACGACGTGGCGCCAGCCACACCACCCGAGCTGCCAAAGCCGCTGGTCGACCTCACACCCGCGGTGCTGGTCGGGACGTCGATCTGGGCGATCACGCTTGCCACACTCGTGGTGCTGGCCGTCTGGTTCGGCCACGACGCCGATCTCTGGATCCGGACGTCGATCGCGGGCGTCGCCCTCGGCGGCGTGGGGTTGAGCATCGTCGCCTGGCAGCGCCGCGCCTCCCGCAGCGGCTCCCGAGGGGCCCAGCGGGGGTTGTGACCGTCTGGCGGGCCGTGTCCTCACGCGAGCAGCGTCGTCGCCGTGGGGTCGGCTAGCAGGGCCTCGATGAGGTGGCGGAGGTCCCAGCGGTCCGTGGCGTGAGCGAAGGCACGGGCAAGACCGGGCTCGCTGTCGTCGGCATGGAGCACGCCGTCGTCGTCCACCCACCACGACGCGGACACCGTGGCGCCACCGGCCCCATGGAGGCGGACCTCAAGGCCGGGATGCAGGCCGACGCCGCCCTCCGGGACGTCGAGGCCCAGCAGCTCAGCGACGACGCATACCGCGCTCAGCTCGGACCAGCCGATCAGCTCCCCCGAGGACACCACCACGCCCGCCGCCCGCTCGCTGGCCAGTGGGACGTCAAGCACGTCGGCGAGCGCATCAGCCACCGCGACGGTATCGGCCGCGACCAACGTCGCCGGGTCAACGACGCCCACGAGCCACGGCGCGTCCAGAGCGCCCACCGCGTCGGCGTCGACGACGCTGCCATCCAGCACCCGCACGGCATCCGGCGGACTGACGGCCGCCGCGGCCCCCGGCGGTAACGCGGCCAGCGCGGCGTGCGCCCGCAGCACAACACCCTGGCGCGGCTCGCGGGAAGGGTCAGCCAGCCGGTCAAGCAGGTCTTCGGCGTCATCGGCATCGGAAACGTCAAGGCTGTCCCGCACGCCGGCGGCGGCAAGCACGGCGTGGCTCAACCCGACGTCCGGCACCGAGTCGTACAGCCCCGCGAGCGCCTCGCACTCCGGGAGTCGCCAGTGGCACGGCGCATGGCCGCCGAGTACGGCGAATCGGGCGAGCCACCATCCGGTGTGCCCGCCTGGCGCGGTCACGGCCTCCCACGTCTCGCGCTGGGCGGAGAGCAGCCGGAGGGCGGCAGGCCAGGCGTCGTCGTCGACCAGGTCCAGGTCGCGCACCGCGAGCAGTGTGGCGGGTACCTCGGCGCGCGCGTCCCACCATTCTCGCTCGTCCGGTAGGTCGTGATCGGGTTCGACCGGTTCCGGGTCGCTGACCACGGCGAAAGTGTCGAGCACGCCGACCATCCGCAGCGTCTCGACAGGCCATCGCGCGGCGAAGTCCTTGTCGACGACGTCAAGGGCGGCGTCGTCACCGATCGCGTCGTCCGCGAAGACGTCGAGCAGCGGCGAGGACGGCAGCAGCAACTCGTCGGCGCGCCGCCAACCGCCATCGGAAGCAGGCAGCGCGAGCGCGCCGAGCCAGCCGGGATCGGAGCCGCCGGAGCTGTCGGACACCAACCGCAGCACCAACCGCACGAGCGCCCCGACGTCCATGCCCGCCGAGGCGTCCGGGACGCTGCGTTCCACCGCCGCCCGCAGCGCTGGCGCCGACAGCAACCCCGGCGCGTCGACGACGTCCGCCCCGATCCGTCGCAGCAGCGGGTGCGCGACGTCGGGATCCGCGACGTGCAGGCCGACGACATCCGCCTCGGCCAGCAGCTCGAGCACCTCTTGTTCGGCGACCTCAGGCAGCAGCACGCCGCGCACGCCAGTGACAAGGCGACCGTCGATCAGGGGCACCGGGAGTCCGGACAACGCGTCCGCGCTCACGGCGTGAGCGTCGAGCGCGGCGGTCAGAACGTCATACAGCTCGCGCCACCAGCCCACGGGTCTCGTGATCCCCGCCAAGCCGTCCACGGCGTCGGCCACGGTCAGCGTCGTGACACCAAGCGGCGCCAGCGGGCGGAGCGCACCGGGCCCTAGGGGCGCGGCCATATCGGACAGCACCTCACCGAGTAGCGCGCCGAGATCCGGCAGGTCGACGTCGAGCACCTTCGCCTCTGCACCGGACAGTTCTCCGCCGCCCGCGCGCGGGAGCCAGGCGGACGTCCGGAGCCGCTCGGTGATCTCCTCACGCAACGTGGCGTCCACATCGGATGCCGGAAACCCGGACGACGGGACCAGCGCCAGGCGCTCCGCCGGCGCGACGGAGCGCACCAAGTCCAGGTACGACTCCGCGGCAGCGGCGAGGACGGCCGACACCGCGGGACCGGCGAGCACCCGCCGTCGCGACGGTTCGACCGGTACCGATGCGATCAACCGCGCTGGCAACGTCATTCGCTCGTCGGTGGCGGTCGGGGCATGCAGGACGTCGCGCTCCAGGGGGCACGGCGCGCCGGAGACGTCGACCGGCAGCGCCCACAGCGCCGTCCACCGGGGCACCGCCTCAATGCCCAACGTCGCCACCTGCGCGGCCGTGAAGTCCCCACTCGTCTCGCGCACCAGCCACCGGCGGACCGGCTCGCCATCGCGCGCGATCGCCACCACGTCCGGGACGGGGGACACGACGTCGGGAACGGGGGACACGGCGCTGGGGCCGGAGCGGGTCCACACCGCGTCGGGCAGCTCGACCCGCGTCAGCGCGGGCAGGGTGAGCAAGACGTCGTCGATCTCAGCGGTGATGTCGGCCAGTAGCCGTTCGACGTCGACGTCCGGGCGCAACGGTAGGCGCACCTCGGTATCGAAGCCCTCCGGCGGCGTCTCATCCGTCGGCCACGGCAGCCGCAGCACCGGGACCGCGCCATCGCGCCTGCGCACCTGGTCAGCCAGCTCCGGCGACTCCGAGACGACGTCCCTTGTCAACGCCTCCGAGAACGCCACACCACCGGTGCGCGAGACCACACGAGGTTCGCTCGACACCGCGAGAACCGCGGCGAAGCCCACGCCGAACCGGCCGACCGTCACGCCGCCGCGCTTGGCCGAGGCCCGCAGCGACGCGAGCGCGGCGACGCCATCGGCGTCCAGCGTGGCGCCGGTGTTCGCGACCCGCAGCTCCGAGTCGACCACCGACACCCGCACCCGGCCCGGCACCCCCGCCAAGGTCGCCGCGTCCGCGGCGTTCTGCGCCAACTCGACGAACAGCCGATCGGCGTAGCCGCCGATGCGCAGGTCCTCCTCGGAGTTCGCGTCCTCGGTGAACCGGGTCGGCGACGCACGCCACGCCTGGACGACGGCGTCGCGCAGCGCGGCGGTATCGAACGGGTCAGCCGTCACCGGGAGCTGGCATGCGGTTCGACGTCCAGCAGCGAGTCGTCGTAGATCAGGTCCGCGACGGGGACGGGGGCGCTCTTGTCGACCACGATCTCGGAGTGCGCGCCGCAGCCGTACTCGACGTGGACGACGTGGCCGTCAGCGGGCGCGATCTCGTTGCCACACACGCCGAACGCCGCGCTCAGCGACCCGGCGAGCGGCAGGTAGAACCCACAAGTCCCACACGGCTCGCGCACGCTGCGCGCCATGTCCGAACGAGGGCCGAACTCGCCGGAGCGCCATCTGGCGGCCGCTTCGAGCCTTCCGGTGCGCGACATCACCCGCTCGCGGCCGAGGCCGACGTCCATCGCGACGTCCTCGACAGCGGGGTCATCGCTCTGTAGGTAAGCCGGGACGAGGCGCTCGTCATCAGGCTCCGGCGGGAATAGGTCGCCGATGCCGAGGTCGCCGGGCCGCACACGCTGCTCCCACGGCACCCAGTCCTTCGCGACCAGCGCGTCCTCGCCCGGGCGCAGCAGCACCTCGCTGACGGTGACCGGGAACTCCTCGCCCGCCGTGGCGACGGTGACCTCCCAGCGCCAACCCCGGTAACCAGGCACATCCGCATGGAACAGATGGGTGACACAGTCCTGGCTTTCCGGCGTGACGCCGATATGCTCACCGACGACAGAGCCCGGGTCGTAACCGCGGTCAGCGGCCTCGTCGCGGGCAACCGAGCGCGACAGTTCGACCGCGTCAACCAGCTCAGGCGCTGGTTGCGGCTGCGCGGTCTCGGTTGCGGTCGACGTCGAGCTCATGGTTTCGAGAATAAACGCAGGCTCTGCAGAGAGGCGTGGCTGGTGCGTAGCGGACTCTTCATGATCGGGACCAGGCTCCTCGTGAGCATGCTGCTCGCCGGGGCTACCCTCGCCGGATGTGGCGCCAGCGGTGAACCGGCGAGGGGCACGAAAACCAATGGTGAGGCCGGGATAGTTGCGCCGCAACCGCCCGAGCGCTTGCGTGCGCAGGTCCTGGAGACGCTTCCACATGACACAAACGCTTTCACACAGGGATATGAGATCGCACACGGCGTCCTGTATGAGAGTACTGGCCGGGTCGGCAAGTCCTGGGTGCGGGCCGTCGACACCACGACCGGCGAGGAACTAGCGCGCGTCGCGCTACCGCCGCCGCTGTTCGGCGAGGGCATCACGGTAGTCGAGGACTCACTCTGGCAGGTGACGTGGCAGAACGGCATCGCCATCCGCCGCGACGCCGATACCCTCGCCGAGCGCGAGCGCGTCGAGTACTCCGGCGAGGGCTGGGGGCTGTGCCACCAGGCCGAAGAGGAACGGCTGGTGATGAGCGACGGCTCGGGCACGCTGACGTTCCGTGACCCCGAGACGTTCACCGAAACCGGGTCGGTGCGGGTGCGATCCGGTGGCGAACGGGTGGACCGGCTCAACGAGCTGGAGTGCGTCAACGGCACGGTGTACGCGAACGTGTGGCAAACCGACACGATCCTGCGCATCGACGTCGGCGAGGGCACGGTCACCGGAGAGATCGACGCCTCCGGCCTGCTCGAACCGTCCGAACAGGCGACGGCCGATGTCCTCAACGGCATCGCCGCGATTCCAGGAAGCGAGTATTTCTTTCTCACCGGCAAGCTGTGGCCCAAGACGTTTCGAGTGCGCTTCGTGCCACAACAGTGACGTGCCGCGACCGGTGCGCCCGAGGCAAGCTCCCGTAGGGCAGGATTGAGGAGTGATCGGTTCCGGTTCGGATGACAGGTCCGGCTCGCCACATTACGGTGACCGGTCGCGTCGCGCTGGCAGGAAGCCGACCAGAAAATGGGTTCCCGAGCGGGATGACACCCCGCCCCCGCCTCGCGGGGGTCGCGCCACCTCAGAACGGCACGAGCCCCAGCGCAAGGTAACCGCCGACGAAGCCCACACCGTCGAGGTGCGTCGGGAGCAGGCGCCGCCGCGTCCCCGAGGCGCGCCGGCCGAACCCGGGGCGCGCGGCTTCGACCGCTACGGCACCGACGGCCACGTCCGCCGACCGGGCGCGTGGCGCGCGCAACGCCCGCCAATACCGGAAACCGAACCAGGCCCATCCGACACCGAGCCCCCGCCACCGGGCCAGCGGGTACCGAAGAAGCTCACGGTGACCAGGGTCGCGGCGCTACGCGGCAAGGAGCTGTCGGGACGCGCGGTGGACGCCTTCCACCGCGTGCACAAGGCCGACGGCGCCGACAAGTCCGGGCTGACCTCCCTCAGCTACGCCCTGATGATCAATTACGCCAGCGACGCCGCGCTCGCCGTCGCCCTGGCGAACACCCTGTTCTTCTCAGCGGCCAGCGCGGAGAGCCGAGGCAAGGTCGCGCTGTACCTGCTGGTCACCCTCGCGCCGTTCGCCCTGATCGCGCCGCTGATCGGGCCCGCGCTCGACCGGATCCAGCGGGGTCGCAGGCTGGCGATGGCGGCGGCATCGGCGGGCCAGGCGTTGATGTGCGTGATCATCGCCGTCTACTTCGACACCTGGGCGTTGTATCCGGCCGCGCTGGGCAAGATGGTGCTCTCGAAGTCGTTCATGGTGCTGAAGTCCGCGGTGACGCCGCGAGTGGTGCCGCCCGACATCACGCTGTCCAAGACCAACGCGCGGCTAACCGTGTTCGGGCTGGCGGCCGCCGGTGTCGGCGGGGCGTTCGCGAGCCTGTTCAGCTGGCTGGCCGATTCGCCAGGGGCGCTCGTGTTCGCCGCCGCGATATCTGGTGTCGGTGCGGTGCAGGCCATGCGCATCCCAAGTTGGGTGGAGCGCACCGAGGGCGAGATCCCCGCGACACTGCACACTCGCCCACTACGGAAACGCCCGAAACAGCACATCGGGCGCGGCGTCACGCTCGCCTTGTGGGGCAACGGCACGGTCCGGCTGCTGACCGGGTTCCTGATGCTGTTCGCGGCGTTCGCGGTGAAGGCGGACGCCGAGGTGAACGACAAGGGACCGTTCATTCAGTTGCTGCTGCTCGGCATCATCGGCGGCGCGGCGGGTCTCGGTGGCTTCCTCGGCAACGCCATCGGGTCTCGGCTCCACCTCGGCCGACCGGACCAGGTGATCATCGGCGCGTTGAGCGCAGCCGTTGCCTCCACGGTGCTCGCCACGATCCTTCCTGGCATACCGACGGCGGCGATAGTCGGGCTCGCCGGGGCGACCGCCAGCGCGCTCGCCAAGATCAGCCTGGACGCCGTGATCCAGCACGACCTCCCCGAGCAGTCCCGCGCGTCGGCGTTCGGTCGCTCGGAAACTGTGTTGCAGCTCGCATGGTGCTCCGGCGGCGCGATCGGCCTGCTACTGCCGCCGACATACTGGATCGGATTTCTCGTCGTGTCGCTGCTGCTCGCGCTCGGTTTGACCCAGACGGCGCTCGTGCAGCGTGGCTATTCCCTACTGCCGAGCACTGACACGTTCCGGCGGTTCGGGCAGCGGGCACAGGCGGGTGTCCCGCGCCGCACGCGCACGCGGCGCGGTCCCGAGCGGAACAGGTGATCATGTCAGCCAGGAAGACCGCGCTTGGCGTGCTGCTCGGCGCGCTCGCGCTCATCACGACGTCCTGCGCCGACGCGGGACCGCCCGAGGTGTCGATCTACGCTGACGGCGAACACACCCGCGTCGCGCCGCTGAAGTACTGCGACGTGCTGATCAACGACTGCGACGCGACACCGGACGCGCGGGCGACGCTCCCGATCCGACCCGGCGAGCCGGTGCAGATCTCGGTACCCGCCGAGATCGCGGAGACCCCATGGCTGGTCAACGTCCAAGGCCTCTCGGCGGACGGCACGCCACTGCCGGTACGCCAGGAATTCTTCGCACCAGGTGAGTCGCACGCCTACACCGCGCGGCCGGCCAACCCCGGCGAACGGTTGCTCGTCGTCGAGGTGCTGCAGCTCGGTGGCGCCTACGCGGGCGGCACGGATGGCAAGCCGATCACGGACGCCGAGGGCAACCCGCAGTTACTCGCACGAGGCTGGTGGAGCCTCCAGCTCGAAGCGCGGTAGCGACGCCCGTCCCCGGGACGTCCGCGTGGCTTTCCTCCGGCCGCGGCTTACGGCGTCGGCTTACGGGTCCAGGTCGCGGGCGACCGCGCGCAGTACCTCCGCGATGCTCTTGCCGTGCTTGCGGTCGGGATAGCGGCCCTTGCGCAGCTCCGGCTGCACGCGCGCCTCAAGCAGTTTGATCATGTCCTCGACCATGCCGTGTAGCTGCTCGGCTGGGCGGCGACGCGCTTCCGCCACGGACGGCGGCGGGTCGAGCAACCGCACCGAGAGCGCCTGCGGGCCGCGCCTGCCGTCGGCGACGCCGAACTCCAGCCGCTGACCGGACTTCAGCGCGTCAACGCCTTGCGGCAATGCGGACTTGCGGATGTAGACGTCCTCGCCATCATCCTGTGAAACGAACCCGAAGCCCTTCTCCGCGTCGTACCACTTGACCCTGCCGGTCGGCACCGCACTCACCATTCCTTCGCTCTGCTTGCCCGCCGCGAGTTTCCACCCTCACGACTAACGCGCCTCGGTGTCCGTCCACCGACGCGCGTCTGGTTACAGCGTAGCCTCGTTCGTTACGCGACGCTCACGGTATTCTCGGTAGTCGCTTGGCGCGTCATCGACGTTAGCCTCACTGCCGTGTTCAGTCGTCCATGGAAGGCTCCCATGCCCCTACGACAGTTTTCCGTGAGTCCACTACATCTCACGGTTGGGTGCTTCGCCATCGGCATTACCGGCATCCTCGTCGTGCTGGCCCTGTACGCGCTCGGCGAGCGCGCCATCCCGGTGTGGTTGACCATGGGATCGGTCGGTTTCACATCGCTGGGGTTCGCCGCCGGGCTCGTACTGCTGTGGCGGGAAGCCCGCTCGGATTAACGTTCCCGAATCCCGCGGTGTTACAAACCGCTGTTCCCGCTAAAGCTTCTTGAGCCCCCGTAAGACCCGTTCCATGAGCGCGAGATCGGGTCCCGCCGCCGACCCGCCGGCGCGGTGCACGACGACGAGGTCTTCCTCCACCATCGCCCCGAGCAACGTCTTAGCGACGCCGAGTGGCACCGACAGCAGCGCGGCGATCTCGGTGACCGAGCGCGGTTGCTCACACAACTCCAGCACCCTGCGATGCTCGTCCCGCAGCGCGTCCTCCGTGCCAGTGACCTGCTGGCGAGCACTGACCAGGGTCTCGACGGCGAAGTCGAGCGATGTCTCGGTACGCCCGCCGGTCCAGACGTAGGGCCGTACCCAGGAGCTGGCGTCCTCGTCGTCGAAGTCCGTGTCGAGCGTGTCGTCGAGGGACTCGTCCGGGTCGTCGGTGCCGTCGACGTCCTGGTCAAGGGCTGCCGGTTCCGGGGCCGATTCGGGGGCCGATTCCGGCACCGGTTCGGGGACCGTGGCGACGTCGTCCCGCGCGACACTGTCGCCGTCATCGGTGACGGGCGTCGCGTCACTGGCATCCGCCTCGGTCCCGGTGTCTGCCTCAGCATCTGCCTCGGTGTCGGACTTGGCTTCGGGTTCGGCGTCAGCTTCGGCGTCGGCCGCCGGTGTCTCGTCGTCGAGGGTGGCCGCTGGCGCCGCGCCCACCAGTTCGACAACGTCATCGCGGTGGACGTCCGACTCGTCGTCGGCACCACCACCAAACGGATCATCTACGGGACCTTGTGCGTCCTCACCAGGAGCCGCCTCGGCGTGCTCGGACAGCTCAGCGGGTTGTGCGATGTCCGTGGCGTCCGTCGTTGCTACGGCAGCCGCATCGCTGTCGTCATCGATCCCTGTGACTGTGGTGTTGTCGTCGGCCCCTGTGACTTCGACTTGGGTGTGAGCATCCGTCGCGGAGAAGTCGCCGTCTACGGCATCGGGATCGGTCGACGGGAACTGCGCGATGAAATCGGCGTGGGCGGCGGCGTCCTCAATGGCAGCCGAAGTCGCCGCATCGGCCTCCTCGCGCTTGTCCGCGCCCTCAGATTCGGGAGTGTCGCCAATGCTCAACTCACCGTCCGGAGTGTCAGACACAGCGTCCGGAACGTCGGACACGACATCGGTGTCCTCGGCGACGGTCGTGTTCTTGATCATCTTCTTCGTCGAGGGGGCTCGTGCGCCAGTGCCGCGTTCGCGGCGGCGCCCACGCCGGGACGATCCGCCTCGTGGACTCACCGCGTCACCCTCCTGTGTGGTCAATGAGTACGCCCGATCGGATGAGCGTAGCCATTTGGCTACCATACGTGCGCGCCTGTGTCGATGCAGCCGTGAGGTATACGAGGAAATTCGCGCCGCATTGCGCCACCGTGACACCTCATACCTGATCGAGTGAACTAGCGTGTGACGGCACGGTGCTCACTGAGCCAGGCAGGGAAGTCATCGAGGCTGGTCAGCACGACGTCCGCGCCCGCGTTGGCCAGTTCATCGGCACCGCAAGGTCCACTCGCCACCGCGACGGACACCGCGCCCGCCCGCCGCGCTCCCCGCACGTCCCCGACGTGGTCACCGACGTAGACCGACACACCGTAGTCGACAAGCGCGGTGGCTTTGGTGTCCGAGAACAGCTCCCCGATCACGGCGTCCACCTCGACGCCGAGCGCACGCAGGTGCAGCTCGGCACTGGGCTGGTACTTACCGGTGACGACGATCACCGCGCCGCCCGCCTCCCGCACGGCCGCGATCGCCGCGAGCGCACCCGGCATCGGCCGAGTCCCTGGCACGACGACGTCCGGGTACAACTGCCGGAATCGGGGCACCAGCTCGGGAATCCGATCCTCCGGCGCACCCGCGTCGCGTAACCCGATCGCGAGCGGCGGGCCGAGTCGCGCGGCGAACCCCGCCGAGTCCAGCGGGAGGCCGGTATCGGTCGCCAACGCGTCAATGATCTCAACCATCCCGTCCCTGGGGTCGATCAACGTCATGTCCAGATCGAATCCGACGCACAAGCTCACGACCGTCGAGCGTAACCGCGCGCGATACGGGCATGATCGGGTCCATGCGGATGTATATCGTCGATGCCTTCACCAACACGCCGTTCTCGGGCAACCCCGCCGGGGTCGTACTGCTGGACGCGCCAGCCGACGAGGACTGGATGCAGTCCGTCGCGGCGGAACTCAAGCACTCCGAGACGGCGTTCGTCGAGGCCAACGCGCCCGAACCGCACCCGCTACGGTGGTTCACGCCGACGACCGAGGTCGACCTGTGCGGTCACGCGACGCTCGCGACCGCGCACGTGCTCGGCGACTCACGGACGTTCGAGACCCGCAGCGGCATGCTGACGTGCACCGCGACCGGCGACGGCTGGGTGGAGATGGACTTCCCTGCCGACCCCGGCGACCCGGTCGACGCCGACCCGACGCTGGTCGACGCGCTGGGCGGGGTCACCATCGAGCACGTCGAGCGCGGCGTGTCTGACCTGCTGGTCGTCGCGGTGAACGCGGCGCAGGTGCGGGCGGTGCGACCCAAGGCGACGCTAGCGGAACTGCCCGCTCGAGGCGTGATCGTCACCGCCCCGTCGGACGTCGACGGCGTCGATTTCATCAGCCGCTGTTTCTACCCAGACGCCGGGGTGGACGAGGACCCGGTGACCGGCTCAGCGCACTGCACCCTCGCGCCGTACTGGGCGCGGCGGCTCGGCAAGCGGGAGCTGACCGGCAGGCAGGTGTCGGAGCGCGGCGGCACCGTACGGATGACGCTCTCGGGCGACCGGGTGAGCCTCACCGGGCAGGCGGTGACGATCGCGCGCGGCGAGTTGTGCGTGTGAGGGATGCTGCTCATCCCTCCCAGGGCAGCGGCACCACAAGACACGGACCGCCGACGAACAGACCGGCGTCGACACCGAGGACCTTGCCGCCCGCGTAGACGAGCGGCCCTTCGATGTCCATCGGGTGTACGCCGAGCTGGTCGGCGATGACGCTGTGGCCGTGCACGATGCGGCTACCGCCGAGACGCTCCAGCACCCGGTCGGCCACCTCGGGACCATCCGGTCCCCGGAACGCGTACCGGGTGGTCAGCCGCCGCCAGAGCTCCCACCACTCCACGAGGTCGTCCCCGGCGAGGACGTCGCGCACGCCGTCATTGATGTCGTCGATGCTGCTACCCCACTCGAAGTACTCCAGCGTGTCGGAGTGCAGCAGCAGGTGGTCGGCGGCGTGGGCGAGCGCGGGGCGTGCCAGCAGCCAGTCGATGTGCTCTGGCGTCAGCGCGTCGACGTCGGACTGCTGGCCGCCGTTGAGTGCCCAGCTCCGGTCGAAGCTGCGGTAGCCGTAGTCGGACGGCACTTCGGTGTCACCGAACTTGTGCACGCCGAGCAGCAGGATCTCGTGGTTGCCGAGCAGCGTTTGGACCTGGCCGCCTGCCTCGGCCGCCTGCCGGTCCAGCCGCATGACCAGATCGATCACGCCGATACCGTCCGGTCCCCTGTCGACAAAGTCACCGAGGAACCACACGTGTGTCTCGCCAGCCGCCCAGTCGCCAGCGGCGTCGACCAGCCCGGCGTCGTGCAGTGCGGCACGCAGCGGCTCGACATGACCGTGCACGTCGCCCACCACGTACGTCGCTGGCTCAACAGTCACACATCAGACGATATGCCCGCCTCGGCGCCCGCGGCAGATCAGGGGGCGGGCGAGCGCCGCAGCGCTGGGTGAACGTCGACCGTGGCCGCCTTCACCGAGAGCAACACCTGACTGCCGACATCGAGGGCGAGGTCCGCGACGGCGGCCGGGGTGAGATCGGCGGCGATACCGGACGTCCAGCCGGGCCGGTCGTCGCGCGTGCGCAGCCGCACCACGGCGCCGTGCGGCTCCAGCGCGGCGATAGTGGCGGGAGCGGTGTTGCGCGGGCTGCCGTGCGGCTCGTCGTCCGATAGGAACACCGAGACCGCCCTTGGCGGGAACACCGCGACAGCCGGGTCACCGGGAACGGCGTCCTCGGCCAGCACCCCGGTGAGCGCGTGGCCATCGACGCGAAGACCATCCGCGGTGGCCTCGCCCACCACCAGGTTGAGCCCCGCGATCCGGGCGGTGAACCCGGTACGCGGCGAGGCCAGCACCTCACGGGTCGGCCCCTGCTCCACGACCCGGCCGGCAGCGAGCACAAGCACGTGGTCCGCGAGGCTGATGGCGTCCAGCGGGTCGTGCGTGACGACGACGGCGACCCGACCCGCGCGCCGCTGCCGCAGCACCGTCCGCAGTGCGGCGCGCATGGCGGGTGCGGCGTCGACGTCCAGCGCCGCGAGTGGCTCATCGAGCAGCAGCAGCGTTGGATCAGTCGCGAGAGCTCGCGCGAGCGCGACCCGCTGCGCCTGCCCGCCGGACAGCCGGGAGGGCCGCCGGTCGGCGAACTCCGCCACGCCGATCTCCGTGAGCCAGCGCCGCGCCACCTCCCGCGCCGTCGCCCGGTCACTGCCGCGCGAGCGAGGTCCGAACGCGACGTTGTCCAGCACGCTCAAATGTGGGAATAGCAGCGGGTCCTGCCGTAGCACCCCGACCCTGCGCTCCGGCGGCGGCAACCCCGCCACCGAACGGCCCGCTATATATATGGACGCGTCGGCGGGCCGCAGCAACCCGGCGAGGCAGTCAAGCAACGTCGACTTGCCCGACCCGTTCGGCCCGAGCACCGCGAGCACTTCGCCGTCGGGGACATCCAGCGCGACGTCAAGCGCGAAGCCGTCCCGACGCAGCCGCAGCTCGGCGCGCAGCCCGCTCATGCCCTGACTCCTTCGACCGAACGTGGTCGCGCGACCACGATGACGACGACCGCGATCACGATGAGCAGTAGCGACAGCGCCACCGCGCTGTCGACGTCCGCGTCGGCCTGCGCGTAGACCTCGAGCGGCAGCGTGCGGGTGACGCCTTGCAGGCTGCCCGCGAACGTGATCGTCGCGCCGAACTCGCCGAGCGCCCGCGCGAAGCTCAGCACCACCCCCGACGCCAGGGCTGGCAACAACAGCGGGCAGGTGACGCGAGTGAACACCGTCGCTGGCCGCGCGCCAAGGGTGGCGGCGACGCGCTCGAAGTCCTCGCCCGTCGCGCGCAGCGCGCCCTCGACGCTGACGACGAGGAACGGCATCGCGACGAACGTCTGCGCGATCACCACGGCGGCGGTGGTGAACGGCACCGTGATCCCGGCGGTGACGTCGAGCAGGTAGCCGAGAAAACCATTGCGACCGAGGCTGTAGAGCAGCGCGAACCCGCCGACGACGGGCGGCAACACCAGCGGCAGCAGCACGACGGCGCGCACCACCCGCACGAACGGAAACGTCGAGCGCGCTAGCACCACGGCGAGCGGCACCCCGAGCAGCACGCACAGCACGGTGGACAGCGCCGCGGTCAGCAGCGACAGCCGCAGCGCGTGCAGCGAGGCGTCCGAGGTCAGCAACGTCGGCAGCCGGGCGAAGTCGGTGCGCAGCAGCAGCCCGGCGATCGGCAGCGTGACCAGCGCGAGCGCGAGCACCGCTGGCGCCCACAGCGCCCTCGGCACCCGGCCCGCCGGGGTGAGGCGATCGTGGGTCACGGCGCGCCGAATCCCGCGTCGCGCAGCACACCGCTCCCGGCGCCGAGCACGAACCGCTGGAACTCCGCCGCCAGCGGTGCCTCGGTGAGCGTGGCGATCGGATACGTATTGACGGCGTCCTCGGCGCCGTCGATCGCCACCTCGTCCACGGCCTCGTCGCGCACGTCGGTGACGTAGACCAGCCCGGCGTCGGCCTCCCCGGCGCGCACCTTCCCGAGCACCGCCGTGACGTCGGGTTCCTCGCTGGCGAAGCGCGGCTCGACGTCGTGGGCCGCCGCCAGTTCGCGCGCCGCGCTGCCGCACGGCACCTGCGGCTGGCAGACCACGGCGGTGACGTCCTCGCGAGCGAGATCGGCGAGACCACGGATTCCGAGCGGGTTGCCCGGCTCAACGGCGATCGTCAGCGTGTTGGTCGCGAACGGCGTCGGCTCCCCGGTGAGCAGACCCTCGCCGGCGACGTCGCGCATGACGTCCTCGTCGGCGGAGGCGAACACGTCAGCGGACGCGCCCTCCGCGAGTTGCTGCGCCAACCGCGAGGAGCCCGCGAAATGCACCCGTACGTCGACGTCCGGGTGTTCGTCCTCGAACCGCTGTTCCAAAGTGGTGAAGACGTCGGTCAGCGAGGCCGCGGCGAACACGGTCAGCGTCCGCTCCTCGGACGCGGTGCACCCGGCCATGGCGAGCAGCGCGGCCAGCGAGGTGGCGATGGCCTTAGACATGGGCACCGCCCGGCGTCTCGACGACGACCGTCGTCGCCTTGACAACGGCGACCGCTAGCTCACCCGGTGCGAGGCCAAGGTCGCGGACGGCCTCGGCGCTCATCAGCGACACCACACGGTGCGGTCCGGCCTGGATCTCGACCTGCGCCATCACGGTGTCGGCGATGACCTTGGTGACCAGGCCGACGAACCGGTTACGGGCGGAACGCCCCACACCGGATGGGTCGTCGGCCGCCGCGGCCCGCTTCCGGGCGAACTCGGCGAGGCGCGCACCGTCGATCAGCGTGCGACCAGCGGTCTCGTCGAGCGCCGGAAGGTGGCCCGCCCTCACCCATCGGCGCACTGTGTCGTCGCTCACACCAAGAAGACCAGCGGCTTCTGAAATCCGAAATTGCGCCACAGCGGGCACTCTAGACACTTATCTGCGGAACGAACAGCCCTGAGTACCCGCGTGTACGTGTTCTCGTCGCGGCGCAACCCAACGACGGTGGTCATTTCCGTCACTCTTGGCCGTTACCCTGGTCAAGGTGACCGCGATAAACCTCGGCCTCCCCCAGATGGTCGGCGACGCACGCGCCGCCGACATGACCGGGCGGCCCGACACGCCAGCACTCGTCGACACGTTCGGCAGGGTTGCGACCGATCTGCGCGTCTCGCTGACGGACAAGTGCAACCTGCGCTGCACCTACTGCATGCCAGAAGAAGGCCTCGACTGGATGCCGGACGACCAGGTGCTCGCCGACGACGAACTCCTCCGGCTGATGCGCATCGCGGTCGAGCGACTTGGCATCACCGACATCCGGCTCACCGGCGGCGAACCGATGCTGCGGCCCGGCCTTGAGTCACTGATCGCGGAGATCACGTCGCTGGAGCCTCGGCCGCGCGTTGCGATGACGACCAACGGCATCGGCCTCGCCAAGCGGGCGCCCAAACTGGCGGCGGCCGGGCTCAACCGGATCAACGTCTCGCTGGACACCGTCGAGCGGGACACGTTCATCCGCATCACCCGCCGCGATCGGCTCAGCCACGTGCTCGCCGGACTGGCGGCGGCGCGCGACGCTGGCATGGACCCCGTCAAGATCAACGCGGTGCTGCTGCCCGGCGTCAACGAGCACGAGGCAACGGGGCTACTGCGGTTCTGTCTGGAGAACGGCTACCACCTACGGTTCATCGAGCAGATGCCGCTGGACGCGCAGCACAGCTGGGACCGCTCCGCCATGATCACCGCGGAGCAGATCCTGGAGCTGCTGCGAACCGAGTTCACACTCACCCCAAGCAACGAGGAGCGCGGTGGTGCCCCCGCGGAACGCTGGCTTGTCGACGGCGGACCCGGTGATGTCGGCGTGATCGCCTCGGTCACACGACCGTTCTGCGCCGCGTGTGACCGCACCCGGCTCACCGCGGATGGGGCGATCCGCTCGTGCCTGTTCAGCCAGCGCGAGACTGACCTACGGGCCATGCTGCGCAATGGCGGGACGGACGAGGACATCGCCAACGCCTGGCGCGCCACGATGTGGGCCAAACTCGCCGGGCACGAGATCAACGACGCCGGGTTCGCGCAGCCACTGCGGCCGATGAGCTCCATCGGGGGCTAGTGCATGACCGACACCACCGAGACGTCCGCAGCCGCCGGGGCTCACGGGACCACCGAGGCCGCCGAGACCGCCACGGCCGGACAGGCCGCCGGGGCCGCCACGGCTCGGACAATCGCTGTGCACGTCCGCTACTACGCCTCCGCGAGAGCGGCGGCGGGCACCGAGGCCGAGACCTTGGACCTACCCGAGGGCGCCGACCTCGCCGCCGCCCTCGACGCGATACGGGCACAGCATGACGCGGCGCTGGCGCGGGTGCTGACCGCCGCCAGCTTCCTGCTGGACGAGGTGGCGGTGCGCCGGCACTCCGCGCCATTGCACGACGGCGCGCGGCTCGACGTCCTCCCGCCGTTCGCGGGCGGCTGACGGAACGCGACCGCCGGAGGACCACGGCCACCTGCCGGACCACCGCATCACCCGCCGGACCACCGCATCACCTGCCGGACCACCGCATCACCTGCCGGACCACCGCGAGTGTGAGGCGTTGTGGTCGTTATGACGACCACAACGCCTCACACTTCACTTCGCGGGCTCCGGCAGCACCGCGGCAGTCGCACGCTCGTCGTGGATGTCAACGGACGCGCCGCGACCAACATCCGACGTGCGACAACGACGCACCAAACCCGGCTTGATTCGCACTCGATTCCGGGACGCATTCCGACGCGATTCCGGGGCGATTCGGACCCGGATTCCGGGGCTATTTTTCGGCCTGACGCTGCGGATTCTTGGGTCCAGCGGCGCCGCGTGGATGCGACGTGGGACACGCTCAGGCGGCCCTCCAACCGCCCCTACCGCTGGTCCACTGGCGGCGTATCCACGTGACGCAGACCTCACTCTGGGTGTTCCATCTCGAGAAGGCAACGGACTGATAACGACGCCCTGACCTGGGATTATCACGGAGTCGTTACCGAATCAATATTGTTACCGTGATCTAGATCACGCATCGGAAAATTTCCGATCACGGTTCCGGTTACGTACCGTCGTCTCTCGGTTGGCCCCGACCAGCCACGGCAAGACCGGGAATCCGTTCGCCAAACCCTGTCCGACGGATCTCCCGGAAACAACCCCGAACGAAAGTAACTCCGGGACAGGGACGCGGGATGACCCCAGCCAAGACGGCGGCGCGGAGGATTGAGATGTGCCAAATGTCTTACCGAGGCAAGCACCGCAAGCTGTCTACGACTACTCGCAACATCGCTCGTGTTGCCGTCGCGGGCGTTGCAGTCGGTGCTCCGATTGCGATGGCTGCCCCCGCCAACGCTGCCTATGCCCCGAACTGGGACATGCTCGCGCAGTGTGAGAGCAGCGGCAACTGGAGCATTAACACCGGTAACGGCTACTACGGTGGTCTCCAGTTCTCCCACAGCACCTGGCAGGCATACGGTGGCACGGGCTACGCGCACCAGGCGTCGAAGGCCGAGCAGATCCGTATCGCCGAAAAGGTCCTCGCGAGCCAGGGCCCCAACGCCTGGCCCGCATGCACCGCCAAGACCGGCTGGCACGTGGCCGGCGCGAGCGGCAGCTACCAGGGCTCCAACACCGAGGGCGGCGGTGCCGCGGCGCCACAGCCCGCCCCACAAGCCGATCCCGAGCCAGCCCCGCAGGCCGCTCCGGTCAAGGCCCGCGTCGCCAAGTCCAACCCTGACGGCGACTACACGGTGAAGAAGGGCGACACGCTCTCCGAGATCGCCGACAAGAAGGACGTCAAGGGCGGCTGGCAGAAGCTGCACAAGCTCAACGACGACTACATCAGCGACCCGGACTTCATCCTGGTCGGCCAGAAGATCGCCACCTCAAAGTGATCAACGGCCCGCGCTGAGTCGCTGTGCCCCACCGTGCACCCCCGATCGCGGTGGGGCACAGCAATGCGCTAGGGCGAGTTGACCCACTCGTCGGTGCCGTCGGCGAAGATCTGGTGCTTCCAGATCGGCAGCCGCTGCTTGACGGTGTCCACCAAGTCCGAGCAGGCGGCGAACGCCTCCTGCCGGTGGGCCGCCGCGACGGCGCACGCCAGCGCGACGTCGCCGATGGCGAGGTCACCGATGCGGTGGCTGACCGCGACGGCCCTGACCCCAGCATGGCGAGCGGTCACCTCAGCCACGACGTCGTCAAGGACGTCGCCAGCGCGCGGGTGGCCCTCGTAGTACAGCGCGCGCACGTCGCGGCCACCGTCGTGGTCGCGTACCACTCCGCCGAAGCTCACGACCGCCCCAGCGGTGCGGTCAGCGACGGCCGCGGCGTGTTCATCGACCGACACCGACTGATCGGTGACCTGAGACAGCACGACCCGCGCGGCAGGCTCGGGGGCTACCGCGGGGGTCGCGCTTTCAGGAGCGGCAACGGCGGCGTTCACCGTACTCCCGGCGCCAGCAGTCCCGTCCCCGAAAGCACGCCCGGCACCCGGCGCATCGACCGCGGCGCCAGCGTCCTCGCGGACGTGGTCGCCACCGGCTAGCTGTGACAGCGCATGGTCCAGGACGTCGTCCAGCACGCCGAGACCGTCCTTCACCCCGCCGCGCGAACCGGGCAGGTTCACCACCAGCGTGCCGCCGGCGACCCCAGCTCTGCCGCGCGACAACACCGAGGTCGGCACCTTCGGTAGTCCGGCGGCCCTGATCGCGTCGGCGAGCCCCGGCACCTCGTAGTCGAGCACCCGCGCCGTCACGTCGGGCGTGCGGTCCGTCGGCGAGATACCGGTGCCGCCCGTGGTGATCGCCACCTGAACACCGGCCGCGACGGCCTCTCGCAGCGCGGCGCCGACCGGATCACCATCCGGAACCACGACCGGCAGATCGACGTCGAAGCCGCGCTCGGTGAGCCAGTCGGTGATGATCGGACCGCTGGTGTCCTCGTACACGCCTGCCGCGGCTCGGTTCGACGCGACAATCACCCGGGCACGGCGCTCACCATTCAGCTCACCCATCAGCGATCCTCCGGCCTCTCCCAGACACCCGACTTGCCGCCTTCCTTGCGGTCCAGCCGCACCGCGTCCAGCGTCGCGGCCGGATCGACGGCCTTGATCATGTCGTGCAGCGTGAGTCCGGCGACCGTCACCGCCGTCAGCGCCTCCATCTCCACCCCGGTGCGGTCAGTGGTGCGCACGGTGGCCGAGATGCCGATCTCGGCGTCCCTGACGTCGAACTCGACCTCGACGCCGGAGATGGCGAGCGGGTGACACAACGGCACCAGGTCCGGCGTGCGCTTGGCGCCCATGATGCCCGCGATACGCGCGGTCGCGAGCGCGTCGCCCTTCGGCAGACCGCCCTCCGCCACCAGCCCGATCACCTCGGGCGTGGTGCGCACGACCCCAGTCGCGGTGGCGACACGCGCGCCGCGGTCCTTGGCGGAGACGTCGACCATCCTGGCAGCGCCCGACTCGTCAACGTGGCTGAGTTCACTCACGCCACCACTATCCCTCACGCAGTGCGACGCTCTTCACGGCGTCGGCGACCGCTGGCGCGACGGCCGCGTCGAACACGCTCGGCACGATGAACGCCGCGTTCAGCCGGTCGCTGTCGACGACATCCGCGATGGCGTCGGCGGCGGCGACCATCATCTCGTCCTTGATCTGGTGCGCGTGGGCGTCGAGCAGGCCACGGAAGACGCCGGGGAAGGCGAGCACGTTGTTGATCTGGTTCGGATAGTCGCTGCGACCGGTCGCCACGACGGCGGCGTGCTGCTGGGCCTCGATCGGGTCGATCTCCGGGTCGGGATTGGCCAGCGCGAACACCACTGGGTCCTTGGCCATGGTCTCGACCTGCTCGGCCCCGAACAGGTTCGGGCCTGACACACCGATGAAGACATCCGCGCCGACGAGCGCCTCGTGCAGGCTGCCCTGCGACTGCTCGGCGTTCGTGTTCTCCGCGATCCACCGCACGTTGGAGTTCATGTCGTCGAGCCCGGTGTGCACGATGCCGCGCCTGCCAACGGCGACGATGTCGCCAGGCCCCTTCGCCCGCAGCAGCCGGATGATGGCCGATCCGGCCGCGCCGACGCCGCAGACGACGATCTTGCAGTCCGCGATGTCCTTGCCGACCACGCGTAGCGCGTTGCGCAGGGCGGCGAGCACGACGATCGCGGTGCCGTGCTGGTCGTCGTGGAAGACCGGGATGTCCAGCTTCTCCCGTAGCCGCGCCTCGATCTCGAAGCAACGCGGCGCGGCGATGTCCTCAAGGTTGATGCCCGCGTAGGAGGGCGCGAGCAGCTCGACGGTGCGGATCAGCTCATCGGTGTCCTGCGTGTCGAGGCACACCGGCCAGGCGTCGACTCCGGCGAACTTCTTGAACAGCGCCGCCTTGCCCTCCATCACCGGCAGCGCGGCGGCCGGTCCGATGTTGCCGAGGCCGAGCACGGCGGAGCCGTCGGTGACGACGGCGACGGTGTTGCGCTTGATGGTGAGCCTGCGGGCGTCCTCGGGGTTGGCGGCGATGGCCTTGCAGACCCGCGCGACGCCCGGCGTGTAGGCGCGGGAGAGGTCATCGCGGTTGCGCAGCGCGACCTTCGAGTTGACCTCGATCTTGCCGCCGAGGTGGATCAAGAACGTTCGGTCGGAGACCTTGCGTACCCGGACGCCCTCAAGCTGCTCCAGCGCGTCGGTGACGCCATCGGCGTGCTCGGCGTCAATGACGTTGGCACTGATGTCGACGACGATGCGGTCGGTATGCGACTCGACGATGTCGAAAGCGGTCAATACCCCGCCGACCTGGCCAACCGCGGTGGTCAGGTCCCCCGCGGTGCTCGCCGCGGCGGGAGCGTCGACGCGAACCGTGATCGAATAGCCAGGACCGGGTACAGCCATGTGTGACTCCACAATGATGAGCGCCGATGGGTGTGGTGAAGACCCTATCGTGCCCGCGCACAGGGAGTCTTAGCGTGTCCGGGCTCAGGAACCCTTGTTGATCTCCGTCTCCGGGTGCTCGTAAGGCACGCGCTCCAGTGGGAAGCTCACGTCACCGAACGGCGACAGCGATCCCTGCCGGTCAGCGGCGAGTTCGCTCACCGGGTGCTCGCCGTCTTCCAGCTGCGGCCACGACGGGTCGATCCGGTCCTTGGCCACCTTCTTCGCGTTCGCCACGTTGTTCCTCCGGGTCCTGACGTGCCTTGGTGCGATCGAATTCTAGTCTGCCGACACGGGCCGCGGCGGACGCTGGTCGGTATCGTTTGATGTGATGCACGCGGCTGACGACTCGGCGGCGGTCTCCCTGGCAGCGGCGCTCCGGTCGGCCACGCCCGACGAACTGTCCGCGCTCCTGCTGGCCAGGCGCGACCTCGCCACTCCCCCGCCCCCTGACTCCACGGTGCTCGCCACCCGCGCGAGCACGCCGGGGTCGGTCGCGCGCGCCTGCGACGAGCTGGACTCGGCGACGCTGGCCACGCTGGAGGCACTGCTGCGACTCGGCGCGGACACCACGCCGGTGGAGCTTTCCGACGTTGCCAGCGTGCTGGGGGTGGACGCCGCGACCTCGGTGGAACGACTGTGCGCGCTGGCGATCGCTTGGGACGCGGGGAACGCAATCGCGGTGGTGCCCGCCGCCCGCGACGTCGTCGGCCCATATCCGGCCGGGCTCGGCCGCCCGCTGCCCGCGCTGGACGACGTCGATCTCGACGCCGCGCTCGCCGAGGTGACCGAGGAGGAGCGGTCGCTGCTGGACACGCTCGCGGCCGGTCCGCCGATCGGCACCAGCCGCGACGCCGCGATCGACATTCCGCTCGCCGAGGCGAAGACCCCGGTGCAGCGGCTGTTGGCGCGCGGGTTGCTGATGCGCCGCGACGCGACCACTGTCGAACTGCCCCGCCAGCTCGGCGTGCACCTGCGCGGCGGACGGGTGTTCGCGGCGTCGACGTTGACGCCGCCGTCACTGGCCACCCGAGAACACGGTGCTGACACCGTCGACAAGACGGCGGCGGGCGAGGCGATGTCGCTGCTGCGGCACGTCGGTGACGTGCTGGAGTCCTGGGGCCAGGAACCGCCGTCGGTGCTCAAGGCCGGTGGGCTCGGCGTGCGTGAGATCCGTCGGATGATGCGGGAGTTCGACGTCGACGAGCCACGCGCGGTGCTGCTCGCGGAGCTGGTCGTCGGGGCCGGGCTGGCCGCGGAGAGCAACGAGGAGGACGCCGCCTGGGTGCCGACGACGCTGACCGACACCTGGCTCGCGGCGCCGCCATCCGGGCAGTGGGCGTTGCTGGCCGACACCTGGCTGGCGCTGCCCCGGCTGCCGGGACTGGCCTACGGCACGGCGGCCGGACGCCAGGCGGACACGGCCGTCAAGGGTGCCGCCACCGGCGCTTCCTCGGCCGACAAGCCGCCTACGCCGCTGTCCGAACGGTTGCGCCGCCCACTCGCGCCGGAGTCAAGGCGGCGCGTGCTGCGCGCGCTCGCCGAGCTGCCGCCCGGTACGGGGGTCGAGACCGAGAGCCTTGTCGAGTACCTGGCGTGGCAGGCGCCCCGGCGCGGCGGCAAGTTGCGGGACGAGCTGGTGCGATGGACGCTGTCTGAGGCGTCCGCGCTCGGCCTTGTGGCGCTCGGAGCGGCCACGACGGCGGCGCGGGCGCTGCTCGTTGACAGCGAGACGGAGTCCGACGAGGACCACCGCGGCCGCGCGGCGGACGCGATGGCCGAAGCGATGCCAGACCCGGTTGACCATGTGCTCGTGCAGGCCGACCTCACCGTCGTCGCGCCTGGCCCGCTTGAGCCGGACTTGGCGACCGAGATCAACGCCGTCGCCGACGCGGAGTCCACCGGGCACGCGACCGTGTATCGGGTGAGCGAGACGTCGGTGCGGCGTGCGCTTGACACCGGACGAACCGCCACCGAGCTGCACGAGTTGTTCGCCTCGCGCTCGGCTACGCCGGTGCCCCAGTCATTGACGTATCTCATCGACGACGTCGCCCGCCGCCACGGCAAACTGCGCGGTGGCACGTGCGCGTCGTTTCTGCGGTGTGACGACGAAGCACTGCTCGCCGAGGTCCTGGCTGGCCCCGCCGCCACGGAACTCGGTCTGCGGGCGATCGCGCCAACGGTAGTCGTCAGCGACCTGCCGCTGGGCGACGTCATGACCGGCCTGCGCGAGCGCGGCTTCACCCCGGCGGCGGAAGGCCCGGACGGCAGGGTGATCGACCTGCGGCAACGCGGCAGACGCATTCCGGCGCGAAAACGCGTGGCTGGGTCACCACACACGAGCGGCACGCGGCAGATCGCGGGCGTGGTCGAACGAATCAAGGCGGGCGACCGCGCCGCCGCGTCCCGCCATGGCGCGAGTGTCCGCAACGACGCGGGCACGGGCGACACCTCGGCGACGCTCGCGCTGCTCAGCGAGGCAGCACGCGGCGGGCGGCAAGTATGGATCGGACTTGTCGACGCCCACGGCACGGCGACCCAGCGCGTCGTCACGCCGGTGCGGTTGTCCGGCGGCGTGTTGGAAGGCTCCAGTGCCGAGCGCTACCCGCTCCACCGCATCACGTCAGCGGCCCTTGTCGACGACTGATCCCGCTCCAACGGCCACCTTCGGCGCGCGGGCCCGGGCGCGAACGCGTGCGTTGGCCGTTCAGAGGTCGTGCAGGCTGCGCAGCAGGCGTTCGGTGAACTCGCGGGAGGACTTGTCGCCGAACGCGAGTCCCGGTTGGTGGACGTTGACCAGGCCTGCCTCAGCCATGTCAGCCACGATCACCTTGACCACGCCCAGCGGCAGTCTTAACTCGGCGACCACATCCGAAATGGTGCGAGCGTGCACGCAGAAGTCGCAGATCGCGCGGTGCTCGACCGCTCGCACGCCCTCGTAGCGTCTGCCCTGCTCGCTTGTGGTGACCGTCGCTTCGAGCGAGAGGTTGCGGTCCGGGCGGGTGCGGCCACGCGTACGCGCGTACGGCCGGGCGAGGGAGACCTGCCGCTGCGCGGGCGGTATGACCGGTGCCTGGTCCTGCACCGGGTAGAAGCTCGCCTCGTCGTTGTTCGTCTGGTTCACCATCATCGTGCCCCCTTGTCACCCCGCGCCTGCTGTGCGGCGCGCGGGATCTTGTCGGCCAGCGAGTCGGTCAACATGGCCATCTCGTAGGCCACCGTTCCCAAGTCGGACCTCGGCGACGCCAGCGCGGCGACAACGGCACCATCGTGCACCCACATGAGGTACAGATACCCCCGCTCCATCTCGATGACGGTCTGGTTCACCGCGCCCCCGGTGAAGCAGTCCGCCGCGCTTCCCGCCATGTGCATCAGACCCGACGTGATCGCGGACAGCTGCTCGGCTCGGTCCCTCGGCAGCTCAGCGGACACCGCGAGCGGCAACCCGTCGTATCCGACGACAACCGCGTGCGCGACCCCGTCGACTCGTTGTGCGAAGTCCGTGAGCAGCGAGTCGATGGTCCCGGTTGGCTGCCCAGCGGACGGTGCCACTATCCCTCCTTGCCTCCTGATCCGACTCGCTCATCGAGCCATTGCTGTTGTCCCACGCCTACGGTGGCCCTATGACCTGAATCAGCGTATTCCCCATCGCTGCCCTGTCGAGCGCGTTGCATCCCTTCTGAGAGGCTGCGCATCCTGCTTCGAACCGCGTCGGGCGCACGTGAGATGACGTCGGTCCGCATGGCAACGTCCTCCCCGTCGTCCGAGGCGTCGGTATCCCCGCTGAGCAGGTCTGACGTCCGGTCGAGACGGTCGGTGCCGCCCTCGGATGGCGGGCTGAGATCGGCCTCGGCGAGATCGAGTTCACCCTGCGACGGCGGCGCGAATTCGGCGGTGGATCGCGACACGCCTTGGTTCGCAGAGTTCACCCCATTGGCCGCATCCGCCGGTTGGTTCGTCCAGATGGTGGGCCGTTCCACCCGAGTGATGGGTGTCGTTCGCCGCGTGGACGCCGACGCGGAACTCCCGACGCCGTCCGGTTCCGACACCGGCTCATGCCCGTTGACACCCTCGTGAGTCCCGTCTTGTTCGTCCTCTGTGTCCGGTGACCCGGTGTATGACGACACCGGCACCGGGTTAGGGGCTGGCCGAAACCGAGGCTCGGCGTACCGACTGGAATCGGAGGTAGCGTGCCCATGCGCGTCAGGCTCTGCATCCGCCGCGACATCGGCCGATGTGGAGAAACGTTTGCTGCGCCCAGTGACCGCGTCAAGCACGGCGATCAGGCCGAAGTCGTCGCCGGTGGACCGGTCGTCCGCCTCGCGCTCGTCAGTAGCTGGCTCGCCCGCCGAGTCCGGATCGGACCGCTCCGCATCGGTGCGTGACTCGGACCGTGCGGCGAAATCGACGTGGTCGTCCGCGCCACCGGACGTCGGCGGCGCGGCTGGCTCGGCCGCGACGGGCGACGGTCCAGGCGCGCCGTCGAGCACGGCATCGAAGAACGACTCCACGACCGCTTCCGCCTCGGTCGCCGAGTTCCGCACCGGGCGCATTTTCGGCTTGGTGATCGCGCGAGGTCCCGTGTCGGCATCCAGATCGGTGGGCGGCTCCGTCTCGGCCGAAGGCTCCGTCTCGGCCGGTGGCTCCGGTGGCTCGGTCCCACCATCGTGCCGCGCCGCGACGTCCGTTCCGCCTCGCGCATCGGCCGTAGCGGTCGCCTCCTCGTCTTCCGAGGGAGCCGCCGAAGCCGACGGCGATACCGAAGATGCCGTGCCTCCCGCGTCGCCCTCCGTGGCTTCACCCTCCGGCAGCGATCGCACCGGGCGGGACGGACCCGTGTAGAGCCCCGGCAGCTCCGGCTCGTCATCGCCCTCGCGGAACCACCTGGTCAGCAGGTCCTTGTACACCGGAAGCCGCTCGGTCGGCTGGTCGTCATCGAGCGGGTGGTGGACGACACCCTCCTCCGGATGCGCCGCCCGCTCGGTCACCACCGGCGCACGCTTCGGCGGGCCGGAGCCTTGGTTCTTGCGCGACCGCACCGTCACCGTGTCCAGCCACTCCGGCCGCCTGCCCGGCTCCGTGGACGGTCCGACCTCAGTGTCCTCGGACAGCTCACCGATCACCTGCGCGGGCACCAGCACGGACGCCGTCAGCCCGCCGGTCGAGGCGTGCCGCAGCCGCACTTCGAGGCCGTTGCGCTGCGCCAACCTGCCCACGACGTAGAGCCCCATCTTCCGGGACGCCTCAACGTCGATCTCCGGTAGTTCGGCGAGCCGCGAGTTGGCCGAGTCGATCGCCTCCTGCGACATGCCAGGCCCGCTATCGGTGATCTCGATCAGCCACGCGCCGTTCTTGTCGACCGAACTGGCCAGCGTGACCATCGTGTCGGTCGGCGAGCCGTTGGTGGCGTTCTCCAGCAACTCGGAGATCACGTGCACCACGTCGCTGACGACGTCGCCGCGCACCGCGATGTCGGGCACCGACGCCAGCTCGACCCGCTGGTACTGCTCGATCTCGGACAGCGCGGCCCCGACCACCTCGGACGCCGCGACGGTGCCAGGCAACATGCGGGCGAAGTCGTTGCCCGTGAGCACGAGCAGGTTCTCGCAGATGCGGCGGGACCGCGTCGCGAGATGGTCCAGCTCGAACAGCGATGCCAGCGTGTCCGGGTCTTGTTCCTCCGCCTCCATCCGGTCCAGCATGTCGAGCTGCCGATCCGCCAGCTCCTGCCCACGGCGAGACAGGTTGACGAACATCGCGTTGACGTTGCTGCGCAACTCGGCCTGCTCGGTGGCGAGCCGGATCGCCTCGCCGTGCACCGCGTCGAACGCGCGCGCGACGTGACCGACCTCGTCATTGCTGTTCACCGGCACCGGCGCGACGTCAGCGGACCGCGCGGCGTGCGGATCGACGAGCAGCCCGTGCACCGCGGCGGGTAGGCGATACTCCGCGACCTCGAGTGCGCTGCTGCGCAACGTGCGCAACGGTCGCAGCAGCGACCTGGCGATGACTAGCGCGAGCAGCACCGCGATCAGCAACGCGCCGATGACGATCGCGCTGTCCCGGAGCGCGGCGGTCCGCGCGGCACCCGCGAGCGCGTCGGTGCGCTGTTGCATCTGGGCGAGCAGCGCCTCCTCGACGTCGCGGACCAGATTGATCGTGTAGGTCGACGACGTCTCCCATCGCGCGGGATCAAGGCCATCGAACGACTGGCCGGTCTCGGTGCGGACCAGTACCGACTCGATCATGTCGTTGCGCTGGTCGACGATCAGGCCAGTGACGGTGTCGTCGTACATCCGCCGCTGCGCGGGTGTCGCGAACTTGCGGAAGTCGGTGCGCCATGCCTCGGCCTCGGCGCTGGCGGAGCTGAGGCGCCGCTCCCTTTCCGAGCTGAGCGAGCGTTTGACCAGTGCCTCCGCGACGAGCGCGCGGGCCACCGACATCTGGTCCTTCGCCTGCGACACCGCGGAGCCAGCCAGTTGCAACCGCACCAGCTCCGGCTCGCTGATGGTGGCGACGGATTGCTCCCGCGCGGACAGCAGCGCGGAGATCAGCTCGCTGTACGACCGCAGCACCGCGTCTGCGGGATACGCGGCGTGCTGCGCCCCGAACCGCAGCTTGGAGAGGTCGTTGAGGCGTTCCCGCAGCTTCTCGAAGCGGTTGGCGGCGTTGGGAGCGAGCTCAGGCCGGGAGGCGGCTAGCGCCCTGCTGAACTCGCCGAGTTCCTTGTCAACCCGATCGCGCTGCTTCCGCAGCTCGGTGGGCTCGCCCTGCCTGTCCCGCGCGATGTGGCGGACGGTCAGGTCACGTTCCCGCTGCAGGACGTGCACCAGCGAGGCGACGGCGGTGTCGGTGCGCACCCGCGCGGACAGCTGGGCCAGCTCACCCGCCGATGCGACCTGACCGTGGAACCGCATTCCGATCAGCACGAGCGCGGTCATGGTCGGCACGAGCAGGGCGGCGATGAGCTTGGTGCGCAGTGACCAGTTCCGCAGCCGCCACGCACCGCCGGTGACGCTGGGACTCAGCCAGCGGAGGCGAGGGCGAAACCCGCGCCGGGTGCTCCTGCCGTCGCCATCGGCCGGCTCCGCCGAGGCGCGTTGCGTCGCGTCATCGGGGTGAGCGGTCGCGCGTCGGGGCACACTGCTGTCCTTCTCGGATCTTCTCAACTCGTCCACTGGACCACGGTCGCCGCACCAGACCTCGTTGTCGCGCCGTGCGGGGCAGCGGTAGCTGGAGAGTATCTGGCCGGGTTGCTCTCGAAAAGCCCGTGTCCCATGCATCAGCACGTGCTTGGAGACCAAATTGATCACGCTCGGCCATGGGGCGTGACGTGCCACGAAAGGCGGATCACAGGGCGCTCTGAACCGATAGAATCGCCACGCACCTGCACAACTGCCGAGAGCGGAAGGCCTGCATGCGGCGCATGACGAACCACGGTCCGCCGCGTCCGCACCGCCTCGGCGTCGTGATCATGGTCTTCGCCTTGTTGGCATCCTGTTCTGTGATCTCACCCGAACGGCCGCATGGCCCCGTGGAACTGGCGACGCTCAAAGTCGCCGTCACCCGAGCGATCGACACGGCGCCGTTACGGCTCGCCGTCAAGCGCGAGATGTTCGAACGTTCGGGGCTGACGGTCACGCTCGTGGAACAGCCCAGCCAGCGGCGCTCGCTCAAGGCGCTGTGGTCCGACACGGTCGACGTCGCGTTCACCGGCAACGTCACCGTCCTCAAGGAGGTCGCGAATGGGGCGGATGTGCGGATCCAAAGCGAGGCCTACATCGCGGGTCCGGACACCATGGGCCTAGTCACGCTACCCGGCAGCGGCTACGACGGCCCGACGGCGAAGGTGGCGCCCCGGATCGCCGTGGACACCCTCGGCGGGCTCGGCACACTGACAACCCGCTCGCGGATGGCGACGGAGGGTATCGATCCCGACGCCATCCAGTTCACCGCGATGCCCTTCGGCGCGATGATGGACGCCCTCAGGCGAGGTGAGATCGACGCGGCGTGGCTGACCGAACCGGACATCAGCCGCGCGCAGCAGGAGTTCGGCGCGCGGATCATGACCGACACCGCACGCGGTGCGATGCTGGACTTCCCGATGTCGAGCTATGTCACGACCGGGAAGGCGGCGACGAAGCACCCCACGACGTTCGCGGTGTTCCGCGAGGTACTGACGAAGGCGCAACAGCTCGCGGCGGATCCCACCGAGGTGCGCGACGTCCTCGCCTCGTTCTCGTTCCTGGACAAGACGGCGGCGACGCTCGTCGCGCTTGGCACGTTCCCGACGTCGGTCAACGCCGTCCGCCTGCAACGGGTGGCAGACCTGATGCACGACTGCGGGCTCGTGCGCAAGCGCATCGACGTCAGTTCGCTCGTACCGAACTCCGCGACTCGGGGCGGCTGAACTCGCTCGACGTGGCAGGTCAACGTTACCCGGGGCATCGGCTCCACCCGGACGTACTCGGTATAAAGGACGTTGTGAATGGCCCCCTGATCGTCCAGTCGGACAAGACCGTGCTGCTTGAGGTCGACCACGACCGCGCGGAGGACGCGAGGGTGGCGATCGCGCCGTTCGCCGAGCTGGAACGCGCACCGGAGCACGTGCACACCTATCGCATCACACCGCTCGCGCTGTGGAATGCCCGCGCCGCGGGCCACGACGCGGAACAGGTCGTCGACGCGCTGACCAACTACACCCGCTTCCCGGTGCCGCAGCCGCTGCTGATCGACGTCGTCGACACCATGGCGCGGTTCGGGCGGCTGCAGATCACCAACCACCCAGCGCACGGCCTCGTGATGACGACGACGGACCGCGCAGTGCTGGAGGAGGTGCTGCGCTCCCGCAAGATCGCACCCATGCTGGGTGAGCGCATCGACGACGACACCGTCGCGGTGCATCCGTCGGAGCGCGGCAGGCTCAAGCAGGCGCTGCTCAACGTCGGCTGGCCCGCCGAGGACCTCGCGGGGTACGTCGACGGCGAGGCGCACCCGATGTCGCTGGACGAGACGGACTGGGCACTGCGCGACTACCAGCGGCAGGCGGCGGACGCGTTCTGGGCGGGCGGCTCCGGCGTGATCGTGCTGCCGTGCGGCGCTGGCAAGACGCTGGTCGGCGCCGCCGCGATGGCGCAGGCGTCGGCGACGACGTTGATCCTGGTCACCAATACCGTCGCGGCCAGGCAGTGGAAGCGGGAGCTGCTGGCGCGGACGTCGCTGACGGAGAACGAGATCGGCGAGTACTCCGGCGAGCGCAAGGAAATCCGGCCGGTCACCATCGCGACGTACCAGGTGCTCACCCGCAAGACCAAAGGCGTATACCGGCACCTCGAGCTGTTCGACTCCCGCGACTGGGGGTTGATGATCTACGACGAGGTGCACCTGCTGCCCGCGCCGGTGTTCCGGATGACCGCCGACCTGCAGTCGCGGCGACGTCTCGGGCTGACGGCGACGCTGGTGCGCGAGGACGGCCGCGAAGGCGACGTCTTCTCGCTGATCGGTCCGAAACGGTTCGATGTCCCGTGGCGCGACATCGAACAGCAGGGCTGGATCGCGCCCGCCGAGTGCGTTGAGGTGCGGGTGACGCTGACCGAGGCGGAGCGGATGGCCTACGCCACCGCCGAGGTGGACGAGCGGTACCGGATCTGCTCGACCGCGCGCACCAAGACGCCAGTGATTCGCTCCATCGTGGAGAAACACGCAGGGGAGTCGGTGCTGGTCATCGGGGCGTACCTGGACCAACTGGACGAGATCGGCGCCGAGCTGGAGGCCCCGGTGATCACGGGCGCCACCCGCAACACCGAGCGGGAGCGGCTGTTCGAAGCGTTCCGGCAAGGCGAGATACCGACCCTGGTGGTGTCGAAGGTCGCGAACTTCTCCATCGACCTGCCCGAGGCCGCCGTAGCGGTGCAGATATCAGGCACGTTCGGCTCCCGGCAGGAGGAGGCGCAGCGCCTCGGACGGCTGCTGCGTCCGAAGGCCGACGGCAGGCAGGCGCACTTCTACTCCGTGGTCGCCCGCGACACCGTCGACGCCGACTACGCCGCCCATCGGCAGCGCTTCCTCGCCGAACAGGGCTACGCCTACACGATCCGGGACGCGGAGGACGTGGGCTAGGAACCCAGGAACACCTGCTCCGGGTGCGGGTGCGACAGGAAGTCGTGGTGGGAGATCTCCCAGCCGTAGGCGCCCGCGTGGCTGAACACCAGCACGTCGCCAGCCCTGGCGCGCACCGGGACGTCACGGGCGAGGACGTCTTTCGGCGTGCACAGCTCGCCGACCACCGTGATCGGCCCGTCGGTGGCGGGGCGGGGCAGGCCGCGCGGCCACGCGTCCACCGGTACCACGGTGAACGGGTGGCTGTGCTGCCACGACACCGGCAGCCGAAAGTGATGCGTGCCGCCGCGCACCAGCACGTAGTCGACGCCGTGATTGCGTTTGACGTCCATCACCTCAACGGCGTACCGCCCGCACGCCGCGACCAGGTACCTGCCACATTCGAAGTCGATCTCGCGCCAGTGCTCGGGGAACGTCGTGACCAGCTTGTCCAGTCCCTCGACGAAGCGCGACCAGTCGAACCGCGAGTCGAGGTTGGCGTAGTCGACCCCGATGCCGCCGCCGACGTTGAGTACCTCGCAGCGTACGTCGAATCGGTTCTCCCACGCCGTCACGGTGTCCCGGTAGAGCCGCACGAGTTCCAGGTGGGCGTCGGCGGACAGGTTGTTGGACAACGAGTGGAGATGGAACCCGACGAGGCGCACGTACGGCAGCGACCGCACGGTCGCGACGGCGTCGGCCAGCACGGACTCGTCGATACCGAACTGGGTTGGCCGTCCCGCCATGGCCAGCGTCGCGGCCGGGAACGGCCCGGCGAGGTTCACCCGCAGCAGCACCTCCGCGGTGACACCGTGCGCCGCGGCGACGGCATCGATACGATGAAGTTCCAGCAGGCTCTCGACGTGGAAGCGAGTGACCTTGGCGCGGAGCGCGTCGGCGATCTCGCTGTCGGTCTTCACCGGACCGCCGAACAGTATCGGAACGTCGTCACCGGTGGCCCTGGCTTTGGCGACCTCGCCGCCCGACGCCACCTCGAACCCGGCCACCAGTGGCGCGAGCGTCCGCAGGATCGGTGCGGCGCTGTTGGCTTTCATGGCATAGAACATGCGGCAGCGCTCCGGGAGTGTGGCCACGACGCCCGCGACGTGTTCGCGCAGCGCGTCGAGGTCGTAGCCGTACCGGCACACCGGGGCGTCGTGCGGCGCGCGTGTGGTCAACGCCGTGGTGAGCGGGTCAGTCATCGTCACCTCGACCGGCGGGATCGTCCGACCGCGGCGCGAGTGGGTTGGGAACGTCGTGCAGGCGCGGTTCGGTGTCGGTGAGCAGCCTGCGCGTGGTCAGCTTCTCCACCGCGACCGTGGGCTTGCCGACGTCGAACAGCGCGAACCGCTCGCGTAGTTCGGGGAACCGCGCCTGGTAGGTCGCGATGCCTTCCCGCACGATCGCCCAAAACTCGCGTTCGCCGAGCAGCCCGGCGTCGTCGAGGAATCCCGCTAGCTCGCCCAGGTTGACGAAGCAGAACGCGTCCAGCAGGAAGTCGGTGACGAGATCAACGTCGTCGGTCTCCACAAAGGAGTTCGCGTTGACATGGTGCGGTGGCGGGCTGTCGATTGGCGGGCAGTCGTCCGGATCGGACAGTAGCGCACGGTGAAACCGGATGCCGTCGTGAAAATCCTTGAGCGCGATACGTTCCGGCATGCCGTCACGATGCACCAGCACCATGTTCTGGGCGTGTGCCTCGCACGCGACACCGTGTCGGAACAGCAGATGCAGCAAGGGAATCACCGCGACGCCGACAAGTCGACGTGTCCACGCGCGAGCGCCATGGTGACGCAGCCAGGCGTCCACGAAGGGTGTGCCGTCGAGTTCACTCCCGGTTAGGGCGGTGAACGGCACCGCTCGCTCGCCGGAGGTGAGGAAGGCGTGCAGGCTCTCCCGCCAGATACAGGCCAGCGTGCCGTAGGTCGCTGACCGCGCGAACGCGGCGGGCGGATCAGGCGTGACGGAACTTCCCATGACCTCACGGAGCACGATCAAGCCCGACTCGTCGCGCAGGAAGGCGTCCTCATCGATCACGCGACGCAGCCAATCCGAGATCGGCGGCGCGTTGCGTACGGTGTGTGGGGCCAGTACGCGGCTGGTGGAGGTGTTGACCAGCGACATCGACAGTTTCAGGTACGGACGGTCCGGCATGTCCCGACAGGCGAGCGTGCGAATGGACTGTTGCGCACGGAAGGCGCGCGGGTCCTCGCCGAGCACGATGAGCTGTCGTCGTCTGAGCTGCTCGGCGAACGCGGTGGCGACGTATTCTCGCCACTGCCAAGGATGCACCGGCAGTAACGTATAGCTTCCCGGATCGACGCCCTCGGCACGAAGCCTCTCGTGAAAGGATGCCAGCGTCTCCCCGAGCTGCGCGGCGAGGAAGTCCGCCTCATTCAGTGTCGCCGCTCTGGTGACCTCCGTAATCGAGCGGTGCGAAGCGAGCCACAGTGGACGGACGTCGGGGGCGAACTCAGGGCCGAAAGCGAGGTTGTCCGTGACATCGAAGCCGACCCGTGATTTGAACGCTGGGTGATAGCGGTGCCCGTCCAGCACGAGCGATTCGAGCTGATCGTACTCGGCGCTGGCCAGTACATGACCACGTTCCGATGCGACATAGCGGGCGAGCGCATCGTTGATCAACGTTCGTTCCAGTTCATCCGCGAACCGAGCGAGACAAGCTGGCTCCGCGAGCAGCGAATCCACTGACTCCGCGAGGAACCGGGTGATGGACTCCGCCTCGCCACTACCGGCAGCATCGTGGCGCCGCACCGGCCCTGACTCGAGCACGACCCGGTTGAATCCGAATCGTCGCCGCATCCGGAACGTATAGCGCACGGGGGCACCGTCGGCGCCTGTGGCATCCACAATGGATTCACCAGTGTCCGCATCTCGAATGCTGATCGCGGCTTCGTACACCAAAGACTCCAGCAGCTGCCGGAATACCCGCCGCCGTGCGGCAATGAAATCCGGCGCACGCAAAGCACGCTGAATCACGTCCGCCGTAGCGTCCGACGATTCGGAGCCGCGAGCAGTCCTCATGTCTGATGATTCGGACCTGCGAGCAGTCCTCATGACCTCACCTGCACATCGGATTGGGGACATCGACGTAAAGTGGCCGCTCGCCACGGTTGGCGAATCGGCTGATCAGGTTGGCCTTCGCGGGCAGCATCGGTGATGTCACGAGTTCGTTCGCCAGCGCGCCACCTTCGTCAAGGAGCACTTCCCTCGCTGTCATCCACAACGGGCGCTCTCCGTGGCCGTGACGGCCGAGCACCCCGATCAGATGGCCAAGATGGTTGGTGATCGCGTGATAGCGCAACCGGAGCCACGCTTCGGCGTCGGAGTAGCACAACGGGCTCGTATCGGCCACGCTGGAACAACGGTCCGCGCTGACGCTCGTGCCCTCCATGTCGCGCACCCAGAACCGCACGGGCCAACCGCCATCAGTGTGCAGCAAGCTGTTCTGAACGTGCGCCTCGAAGCTGACGCCGTCGCGCTCGAAGACGTCGAGCAACGGCAGCAAGACCACCCGCAGGTAGCGTCGCAGCCACTCCGATTGGGAACCACCGGAACGTCGCACCTCATCGACGATGGCAGGCGCGCCGTCGCCGCGAGCTTCCAGCAAGCCTGCCACGACTCTCGGCGTGTAGCGGCCATCGGTGAACGGGTACTCCCGGAACAGCACCGCGATGTCGGCCGCGAGGTCATCGCCCACCACGGCGGGATCGACGCCGCGGTAACCGGTTTCCAGCAGCACCCCGAACCGCTCATGCCGCCAGCTCGGCGCGAGCCGCGCGATCAGGTCGCTCGCGTCGGCGGCACGGCGCAGATGCTCAACGGGATTGGTCCGCACGAAATTGGTGATCCGGACGTGCAGCGGTAGCTTCCACGACGTCGGAAACGCCGGGTCGCACACCGTGCGAACCGAGGACGTCGGGTACCCAATGCCGCCCAGTTCGCCCAGCATGATCAGGATGCCGTCCGCGAGGAGTTCGGCCATCCTCGGTTGCCGGACGAGGTACTCGGCCTGCCAGGGATGCATCGGCAAGGACTCGTAGCCGCTGGGAGTCCGGCGCACAACCGCGGGCGGTACCCACGCACCGGCCGCCACGCGACGCTCCAGCAGCACGTCGGCGCGTACCGCGAGCCAACGCAGCCGGAACCGCGCACCCAGCTCCGGGGCATAGCGCGGCAAGTCGTCGCCAAAACCGTCGATGCTCTTCGGGGTCGGATGGAACGGGTGCCCGAAGCGCACCGACTGCTCCGCCTGGCGTGTTGGGTCGGTCGCTACCCCCGCGTGATCGTCCGCGGCCGACTCGGCCAGGTACCGGGCCGTCGCGGCGATGCTGCCGTCAATCTGCCGCGCGAGCGCGCCGTGATCACCGGCCTCGCCCCAGGTGTTGGCCGCGAACGTCGCCACCTCGTCGAGCAGGAGCGCGACCACCTCCCGGTGGGTCAGCGGCTCCCGCGCGGCGCCGGGGCGTTCCAACCAGGCGTCATCGCCATAGACGTGATGGCCGAACTCGGAACGGTGCCGCAGCGGGACGACGATGGCTCGCTCACCGCTCAACGGCACCCTGGCGAGGCCATCACCCGTCTCGCTGGGGTTACGTCCCGACTCCCGCAGGTACGCGTTGAGCAGCCGCTGCCGCGCCGCGTGCCGCGCCACCCCGTACGCGCTGTCAGTCGCCGCGTAAGCGGGCTCATTCGGCCCCGTGATCGGGTCGCGTGGGACATCGACAGGTCGCGAACGTTGCGTCATGGGCGCGCCACCGTTGGTGCCAGCGGATTGGGCACTCGGCCGGTGGCGGCGGGCATGCTCACACCATTGCCGTGCCCCGCGCGCAACAGTGGGCCAAGGACCCGCCTGCTTGGCCACGTGGGCGCGTCAACCACCGTGGCACGCAGCCTGTCGCGGACTTCGTCCCGTACGGCCGCGGCCTCGATACCGGTGGCCACAACCTCGGCCAGCACCCGCCAGAAGATCTGTTCGTCCAGGTCGTAGTGCCGTGCGAGGGCATCAGCGATGCCATAGAGGTTGACCTGAAATCCCAACGTCTGCGCGTAGCCGATCAGCGTTTCCGGCTCGTCAAGGCGCAGCGACTGCGGCGCGCCAGGTGTGATCCGGTACCCCGGATCGGGCGTACCTGCCGCCGACATCCACCGTGGACATATCCGCACGGTGTCGTGGTCTCGCAACACGAACCTCGGCCAGGTGCCCGTGAACGGGCGGGTCGCGGGAAGCGCGACGACAACGTTCTGTCCATGTAGTTCCGGGAGGACACCGTGGGCGAGAAACGCGAAGGTCATCGCGCAGAACGCGGTGGTGATCTCTCGGAAGAACGCGACGGGGTCGTCGACGTGCAGGGCAGACGAAAGATGGTGCCATTGGTCAGCCGCGAGTGACGCCATGGGCAGCGCGATGGTGTCGTCGGCGAGGACATCGGCTGGATAGCGACGCACCTGCGCGGCCAGCTCTCCCGGCCGGTCGGCGAACTCATCGGCCGCGCTGGCGTGCCAGCCGCACCACGCGCTTTCCTCACACAACGCCACACGCTCGCTTAGTTCCGGATCGGAGTCCACGATCCACCGCACGGTGCGTTGCGCCTTGTCACCGTTGTCCAAGTAACGCGGCGGCAGCAGTCGCGCCGCGCCAAGGGTCGCGACACCGCGGGTGCCACCGCCGAGCGGAAGCTTGACGTGCGGTGCGGGTTCCGGCGCGGTAGCCAGAGTGCGCAACGACGCCGTGGGATGGAACCTCCCAAGCCGGCAGTCCAGCGGCACGACGTCACGTGCGGCGATCTCGTCAGCCCACTGCGCCGCCAGAACCTGATCGAACTGCCAGGGATGCACCGGCACCGCCTGGTACTCGTCGTCCGCACCGGATTTCCGCACCGCGTCGACAAGCTGATCGTGTTCGGACGACCCAAGAAGGATCTCCGCGATTCGACCTGACGCGGGGCTCTCGCCATGCCGCAACCGGTCACGCCGCACCGCGACCCACCGCAGCGCGAGTGGCCGCTGCCGCATCGGCCCGTACTCGGCCAGCTCCGCCGCCGACCAACCTGACACCGCCCGCGCGGTCGGGTGGAACGGGCGGTTGCGTGTCGCGGCGAGCCGCTCCCCTGTCAGCAGCCCACCAGGTCGCGGAGCCCGCTCGACCAGCGCCGACCAACCGGCGAAGGTCGCCTCGGTGTGTTCGACGGCCGCACGCAGGTCGGCCGTGACGACGTCGAGTTCGGGAAACTCGCCGCTGTCGACAAGAAGCGCGAGTACCTCGGCGGGCGCGAGCTCACGCTGGGTGTCGCCAACGAACCACACCGGCCCGCGAGAGAGCCGCCACGGTCGGGGCGGACCACCGTCGCGGCAACGGAAGACGAGTGCACCGCCGTTGACCGGAACCCGAGCCCAGCGCTCCGTCTCGACCAGCGCGACCTCGGCCATCCCGGCTGCGTCGACGTCGAGCGCGTCCGCCACGCCCGCGATGTTCTCGCTGAGGAGCGTGTCGATCAGGTCCCGAAGGACGAGGGTGTGCGGGTCCATGGCTCAGTACAGATCCAACCAGGTGCCGACCCGTTGCTCCAGCGCTCGACGGTAGATCTCGGCGGCACAGGCGATGTCCTCGACCGCCATGCCCATCGGATTCAGCACGATGACCTCGTCGTCGGTCTCTCGTCCCGGCTTGCGACCGGCCAGGATCTCGCCCAGCTCGGCGTGCAGCCGCTCGCGGGAGAACGCGCCGTCGAGCACCAGCTGATTGATGATCTTCTTTTCCCGGTTGCTCTGCTCCCAATCGTCCACGACGACCTTGTCCGCGTCGAGAAAGACGTCCTTGTGGACATCCATAATGGACACATTGCAGAGCAGCGATCCCGGCTTCAACCAGTCGCTGTGGATGTAAGGGCGGTCGGTGACGGTGCACGGCACGACCAGGTCGCCCGCTCGTACCGCGTCCTCCGCGCTATCCGTGATCACCACACTGACACCGTGCTCGGCCGTGACCGTGGCCGCGAGCTTGTCGGCCGCCTCCGGCCGGACGTCGAACAGACGCACCGTCTCGATGTGTGCGAACTGCTGCAGCAAAGCCGCGAGCTGGGTCGACCCAATGACGCCGCAACCAATGAGTGCGACGTCGGTAAACCCAGGGCGCGCCAGATGCCGTGCCGCCAGGGCGGACACCGCGGCGGTGCGCCACGCGCTGATCAGGCCGCCTTCGAGTAGCGCGACCGGATAGTTGGTCGACGGGTCGTTCAAGACGATGACCGCGCTGGCGCGCTCAAGCCCAGCACGCTCGGGATTATCGTGCTTGCTGCCAATCCACTTCAGACCGGACATTCCGGGATCGCCCACGTGGGCTGGCATCGCGATGATCCGGTCAGCGATGTGATCGCCAGACGCGCGCAGGTACGGCTTCAACGGCTGCGCCGTCTTGCCTTCGGCGTGCGCCACCAGCCCCTCAGCCAACGCCGCGACGTACAGCTCGGACTGGTCACCACCAACAGCGGCGATATCGCGCCGGTTGAGGTAGAGCATGCTGGGTCCCGCATCGGTCATCTCATTCGCTCCTGAGATCAGTCTGGTTCTTGCTACGCCGCCGCGCCGCCGCGAGCCAGTCGTCGTCATACACGACATCGAGGTAGCGGTCGCCCCTATCGGGGAAGATCGCCACCACGCGACTCGGTTCGGGCAAGGTAGGCAGGAGCTCGCGTATCGCGGCGACGACGGCGCCGCTGGAACCACCAGCGAAGATGCCCTCCGCCGACAGCAATTCGCGGCACCCCTTGGCGGCGTCGACATCGTCGACGTAGACGACGTCATCGATCTCGCCAGGACAGCACAGCTCCGGTACACGGCTGGAGCCGATGCCGGGTATCTCCCGCGCGCCGGGGCTGCCACCGAAGATCACCGAACCGACGGCGTCGACGGCGATCACCCGCATGCTCGGGAACCGCTCACGAAGCCTGCGAGCACAGCCGAGGATGCAGCCGGTCGTACTGACCGGGGCGATCAGGCACTCGGGGGAACGCACCAACTGGGTGGCGAGCTCCGCACCGGTGCCGTGGTAGTACGCCTCCCAGTTGCGGTCGTTGGCGTACTGATTGATCCACACCGCATCGGGTGTCGTCGTCACGAGTTCCTTCACCCTGGCGATGCGAGTGTGCAGGTACCCACCGGATTCATCAGGTTCGGTCACCATCTCGACGGTCGCGCCAAGCCTGCGCAAGATCGTCGCGTTCGCGCTGGTCGTCTTGGGGTCGATCACGCAGACGAACCGCAGGTCGTGGACCCGCGCGGCCATCGCGAGTGCGATGCCGAAGTTGCCGGAGCTGCTCTCCACGAGCGTGCTGCGTGGGCGAATGGCGCCATCGGCGAGCCCCGACGCCACGATATGGCGCGCCGAACGGTCTTTCATACTCCCGCCGGGGTTCATCAGTTCGAGCTTCGCGAGGACTTCGCGACTCGGGTCGCGAAACAGCCGCCGTAACGCGACGATGGGGGTGTTGCCGACACAGTCGAAGATCGACTCGCACACGGCCTCCCGCGTGCTCTCACCAACCGGGCCCACTGCGATCTCAGCGCTCACGGCTCTCCCCACCTCGGCAATGAGTATTGGTGAGCCTAGCCTAAGTTGATCTCCCGTCGTCAAGCCGACACGACTGGTCACGGCACGATGTGACGACAACCCGTTCGTGGGTACCAGCACAGGAGGTGAACGGCGTGACTGAAATCCGCGTCGGGACATCCGGGTGGGTGTATGACTCGTGGCGCGGCACGTTCTACCCCGACGACCTGCCACGAAAACGGGAGCTCGAATACCTGAGCAGGCAGCTGCGGACCGCGGAACTCAACGGCTCGTTCTACTCGCTCCAGCGTCCCGACCGATACCGCGGCTGGCGCGACGCCGTCCCAGACGATTTCGTCTTCGCCGTCAAGGGCAGCCGGTTCATCACTCACATGAAGCAACTCCGGAACATCGAGACGCCGCTGGCCAACTTCCTCGCGAGCGGCGTGCTCGCGCTCGGCCCCACGCTGGGGCCGATGCTGTGGCAGTTGCCGCCGCGCATGACGTTCGACGTCGACCGGCTCACCGGGTTCTTCGCGTCACTACCCCGGTCCACAGCAGAAGCGGCCGAACTCGCGCGCGGCCATGACGACAAGCTCAAAGCGGAGCCGTTCACCGAGGTCGACGTCGACCGTCCGATTCGCCACGCACTCGAGGTGCGGCACCCGAGCTTCGCGACGGCGGAATGCGTCGAGTTGTTGCGGGAGCACGACATCGCGCTGTGTGTCGCGGACTCGGCGGGTGAGTGGCCACACCTGGAAGACGTGACCTCGGATTTCGTCTACGTGCGATTGCACGGCGACGTCGAGCTCTACACCAGCGGGTACAGCGACACGGTGCTGCGCGAGTGGGCGAACAAGATCCGGCAATGGCGCGACGGCGGCGGTCCGCGCGGCGAGCACACCGTCGGGCCGCCCGCGCCCCGGCGACGTCGGGACGTCTACGTCTACTTCGACAACGACGTCGAGGCCTATGCACCCCGCGATGCCATGGCCCTCGCCGACCTGCTCGACGCCAGCCCCCGCTGACGCGTGTCCGACGTTCCCGACGCTGTGTCATGCACTCCCGACACTGTGTCCGACATTCGGCGCGTCAGTGCGCCTTTGACTCGGCCTTCCCACTCGCTTGGCCGACGTGTTCGCCTTCAGAGAACTCCTCGACCATGCGGGCGCAGAACGCGGGCAGGTCGTCCGGCTTGCGACTTGTCACGAGGCCGTTCTCCACGACGACTTCCTGGTCGACCCACGTAGCGCCCGCGTTACGCAGATCCGTTCGGAGACTTGGCCACGACGTCATCGTGCGCTCGCGCACGACGTCCGCTTCGATCATGGTCCATGGCGCGTGGCAGATCGCGGCGACTGGCTTGCGCTGGGCGAAAAACTCACCGACGAAGCGCACGGCATTAGGGATCGTGCGCAGGTTGTCCGGATTGGCGACACCGCCCGGAAGTACCAGTCCGTCGTACTCCGACGGCGCGACCTCCGTGACGACCTTGTCCACCGGGAACGTGTCACCGGGATCGAGGTGGTTGAACGCTTGGACCTGGCCGGGCTGATACGACACCAACTCCGGAGTACCGCCCGCGTTCTCGACCGCACGCCACGGTTCGGTTAGCTCTACCTGCTCAGCGCCCTCCGGCGCGACCAGGAACGCGATTCGCTTACCCGCGAGAGCGTTGGACACGATGACCTCCTTCCGTCGCGTGCCGGTTTGCACACGCGGAGGAAGCTCAAACCCTCGCACGACATCGTGTCCCTCGGTCGCGACGCCGAGTTCCCCGCTCAGGACGTCGTGTGGCTCGCGATGGACACCGCGTCGCGCCCGGGATGTCTCGGGGTCGAAACCAGGGACAGCCCTGATGTGCGGGCTGACGTCGCACCGGAGCATGGAAACCATGACACCGGACATGCACTCCAACGACGTCAAGCAGCTTCGCAGGAGTTCCACCGACAAGATGCTCGCCGGAGTCTGCGGCGGCTGGGCGCGGTACCTCGGAATGGATGCCGCGCTGCTGCGCATCCTGCTCGTAGCGGTCACGCTATTCGGCGTCGGCGCCCCGATCGTGATCTACCTGGCGTGCTGGCTGCTGATGCCACAAGACGAGTAACGCCACATACCCCTGCCACACGAACGTCCCGAACGCGGGACACAACGTCCCGAACGTCGGACACAGCGCGCCGGGCGTACCAAGCGAAAGGGCCGGGCGCGCAGTGCGCACCCGGCCCTTTCGACGACTGGACAGTCGTTACATCATGCCGCCCATGCCGCCCATGTCGCCCATGCCACCGGTCGGGTCGGCGCCACCGCCGCCGCCCTTCTCCGGCTTGTCGGCGACCACAGCCTCGGTGGTGAGGAACAGCGCGGCGATCGACGCGGCGTTCTGCAGCGCCGAGCGCGTCACCTTCGCCGGGTCGATGACGCCGGCGTCGATAAGGTTCTCGTACTCGCCGGTCGCGGCGTTGAGGCCGTGGCCCTCCGGGAGGCCCTTGACCTTCTCCACCACGACGCCGCCCTCGAGACCGCTGTTGACGGCGATCTGCTTGAGCGGAGCCTCGACGGCCAGCTTGACGATGTTCGCGCCGGTCGCCTCGTCACCGGACAGCTTGAGGCTGTCGAACGCGGCCTTGGACGCCTGGAGCAGCGCCACGCCACCACCGGCGACGATGCCCTCCTCGACGGCGGCCTTGGCGTTGCGCACCGCGTCCTCGATGCGGTGCTTGCGCTCCTTCAGCTCGACCTCGGTCGCGGCGCCGGCCTTGATGACGGCGACGCCACCGGCCAGCTTGGCCAGCCGCTCCTGCAGCTTCTCGCGGTCGTAGTCGGAGTCGCTCTGCTCGATCTCGGCGCGGATCTGGTTGACCCTGCCCTGGATCTGGTCGGCGTCGCCAGCACCCTCGACGATGGTGGTCTCGTCCTTGGTGATGACGGCCTTGCGGGCACGGCCGAGCAGCGAGATGTCGGCGTTCTCCAGCTTGAGGCCGACGTCCTCGGTGATGACCTGACCACCGGTGAGGATGGCCATGTCCTGCAGCATCGCCTTGCGGCGGTCACCGAAGCCGGGGGCCTTCACCGCGCAGGACTTGAAGGTGCCGCGGATCTTGTTGACGACCAGGGTCGCCAGCGCCTCACCTTCGACGTCCTCGGAGATGATCAGCAGCGGCTTGTTGGACTGCATGACCTTCTCCAGCAGCGGGAGGAGGTCCTTGACGTTGGAGATCTTCGAGCCGTAGAGCAGGACGTACGGGTCCTCGAGCACGGTCTCCTGACGCTCGGCGTCGGTGACGAAGTAACCCGAGATGTAGCCCTTGTCGAAGCGCATACCCTCGGTGAGCTCGAGCTCGAGGCCGAAGGTCTGGCTCTCCTCTACGGTGACGACGCCTTCCTTGCCGACCTTGTCCAGCGACTCGGCGATCAGCTCACCGATGGTGCGGTCGGCGGCAGAGATCGAGGCGGTGGCAGCGATCTGCTCCTTGGTCTCGACCTCCTTCGCCATCTTGTGCAGCTGCTCGGTGACGGCCTCGACGGCCTGCTCGATCCCACGCTTGAGGGCGATGGGGTCGGCACCGGCAGCCACGTTGCGCAGACCCTCCTTGACGAGAGCCTGAGCGAGCACGGTGGCGGTTGTGGTGCCGTCACCGGCGACGTCGTCGGTCTTCTTGGCAACTTCCTTGACGAGCTCGGCCCCGATCTTCTCCCACGGGTCCTCGAGCTCGATCTCCTTGGCGATGGAGACACCGTCGTTGGTGATGGTCGGCGCGCCCCACTTCTTCTCGAGCACGACGTTGCGGCCACGGGGGCCAAGCGTCACCTTGACGGCTTCGGCGAGGGTGTTGAGGCCGCGCTCTAGACCGCGGCGGGCGTCCTCGTCGAACGCGATCAATTTGGCCATTTCGGTGTGGTCCTCCGGTATTGGGCGCCGTGCTCACCACGAGGGCTCACACGGCAGGACTCTGCAACTTGGCCGAGCTCGGTGCCCGCGACGGACGACAGGCTCGGATGTCCGAGCCAAGCCTCACCGTCCCGACCTTCAAGCGAGTGCGACACCGGGTTGGCGCCTCATCTCGCCTAGCACTCTCCCTGTGAGAGTGCTAGTCACGTGTTTAGCACTCTCACCATGAGAGTGCAACCTCGGGGTGGGCGGTCGCGAGGGCAGGAATACCGAGATGACACTCACGCCGTCGCGATGATCACGACCGCGAGCAACACCGCGAGGACGACGATGGCGGAAAGCAACAGCGGAACCAACCAGCTCGGCTGGGGGTTTTGCGGTTGCGGCGAGTAGTTGCCAGTCGGCGCGGTCGGGGTCGGGGGCACCGGTTCCGGCGCCGGCGAACCGTACCCGGGAGGTGGAACACGACCCGGGCCACGTTGGGCCGGACCCGGCATCGCACCAGGGCGCGACCCGTGCGGCTGCTGGGGTGGTTGTGGCGGGCGGCCGTTGCCCCCCGGCGGCGTCTCCCGCCGCGACGTCTCGTGTGGCGTTTCGCGCGGCGGCGTCTCCCGTGGCCGGGACGACGTCAGCACCTCACTCGCCGCGGCGAGCAGCTCGACGCAACTGTTATAGCGCCGCGCCGGGTCCTTCGCCATGCCCGTGGCCAGCACGGCGTCGATCGCCCGCGGCAGGCTCGGCACGACGCGGACGGCGGACGGCGGCGCGAGGTTCAGATGTCCCTTGATCACGGTTTGCACATCACCTGGATACGGCGGACGCCCGGTCAGGCAGGCGAAGAGCACGCAGGCGAGCGCGTACTGGTCGGTCCTGCCGTCGAGCGGCTCCCCGCGCAGGTGCTCCGGCGCGGCGTAGGTGGGTGAGCCGAGGAAGTCCCCGCCCCTGGTGCGGTGCCCGGTCGCGCCGCGCCGTGTCAGCCCGAAGTCAGCGACATAGACGTGTTCCCTGATCGACTCCCGCTTGGTGACGAGCACGTTGGCCGGCTTGACGTCGAGGTGCACCAGACCGCGTCGATGCAGCGTGTCAAGGGCGTCGGCGACCTGCTCCAGCAACCCGACGGCCCGCTCCGGACGCATCGGGCCGTCCGAGATCAAGCTGGCGAGGTCCGAGCCGTCGACCAGCCGCATGCCGAGGTAGTGCATGCCGTCGATCTCGCCGAAGTCGTAGAGCGGGACGATGTTCGGATGATCGATGGCTGCCGTGTTGCGCGCCTCGTCGACGAAGCGCTCCCGGAACTCGGCGTCCGCACCAAGGTGCTCACCGATGACTTTCAGCGCGACCTTGCGCCCGAGCCGGACGTCCGTCGCCCGGTACATGACGCTCATCCCGCCCTTACCGAGCACACCATCAATGCGGTAATTGCCTAACCGGCGTCCCGTGAGGTCCCCGACCTGCTCGTCCGTCACGCACGGGAGCCTAACGCGCGCAGATCACCGTCCGCTCACGAGTGAGATCCGGTGCGCTAGCGAAGGAACGTCGCGAAGCACGCGGCCGTCTGGCGCGCCGATAGTCGGACGAGGGAGGATCACCACCATGAGTCAGCCACTCTCCGTCGCCGACTACCAGGCGACAGTCGCAGCCCTGCTGCCAGCCGCGCGCACCGCGACACTCCCGCTCGAAGAGTGCCACGGCAGGGTGCTCGCCGAGGACGTCACCGCCAGCGTGTCGCTGCCGCCGTTCGACAACTCGGCCATGGACGGCTACGCGGTGCGGGCGGCCGATATCGCGGGCGCGTCCGAGCGGTCGCCGGTAGAGCTGCCGGTGGCCGCCGATATCCCGGCGGGCCGCACCGACGGTCCGCCGCTGGAGCCAGGCACCGCGCACCGCATCATGACCGGCGCACCGATGCCCGACGGCGCGGACACCGTCGTCAAGGTGGAGGACACCGATGGCGGCACCGAGCGCGTGCGCCTGTTCGCGACCGCCGAGGTCGGCAAGAGTGTGCGGCGCGCTGGCGAGGACGTCACGGTGGGCGACGTCGCGCTGCGCGAGGGCACGCTGCTCGGCGCCGCGCAGCTCGGGCTGGCCGCGGCGACAGGACGCGCCGAGCTGGCGGTCAAGGTGGGACTGCGGGTGCTGGTGCTGTCCACCGGTTCCGAGCTGGTGCTACCACCCGAACCGCTGCGACACGGCCAGATTTACGAGTCCAACAGCATCATGCTCGCGGCGGCGATGCGGGCACTCGGGTGTGAGGTGGACGTCGTGCGCAGCGTCGTCGACGACGTCGACACCTTCCTGGAAACGTTGACCAAGCACGCCGAGGACGCCGACCTGATCGTGACGTCCGGTGGTGTCAGCGCGGGGGCGTACGAGGTAGTCAAGGACGCACTGACCAGCGAAGGCGTGCGGTTCACGAAGGTCGCGATGCAGCCGGGCGGGCCGCAGGGCTGCGGCACGGTCAACGGCACGCCGATCGTGACGCTGCCTGGCAACCCGGTGAGCGTGCTGGTGTCGTACGAGGTGTTCCTGCGGCCCGCGCTGCTCGCGGCGCTCGGCCACGCGCACGTCGACCGGCCAGTGGTACGGGCGCGGCTACTGGAACGGCTAGTCGCACCCGAGGGCAAGCGGCAGTTCCGGCGCGGGTTCTACACGCCACCCGTCGCGGCGGAGACTGGCAGCGTCACCGGCACCGTCGGCCCACGCGGCGGGCCTGGCTCACACCTGCTGGCGGCGTTCACCCAGGCGAACTGCCTCATCGTGCTTCCGGAAGACGTCACGGAGGCGGACGAGGGCGCCGAGGTGGACGTGGTGCTGCTGAGCTGAGGGCGGGCATAATCTCGCGACATGGGTTTCATCGCGTGGGTGATCTTCGGGGCACTGGCAGGATGGGCCGCCAACGTCGTCGTCGGTGGGAAAGAACGACGCCCGCAGGGCTGCCTGGTCAGCGTGCTGGTGGGCATCGTCGGCGCGGCGCTCGGCGGGTTCATCTACCGACTCGCCACCGGTGAGGATGTCAACTTCGGGTTCGACCTGCCCAGCTTCGGCGTCGCGGTACTCGGTGCGATCCTGCTGCTCGCGGTGGTCCGGCTCGCCACGGCAGCCGGTAGTGGTCGTGACCGCACGCGGTAGCGTAGGCACACACCGAAACGGGGTAGCCTTGCCCCGCCCGACAGCAGAACAGTAACGGAAAGTCAGACATGAATCCGGCCTCTCCTGGCAGCTCGACACCTCCGGCGCCAGAGGCACGCGTCCGTGAGACGTTCTCGCACGCGGCGACGCTCGCCCGCGAGACCGTGCCCCCCATGCATCCCGCGGGCAGGCCGTTCGTGCTCGGCGCGGCCGCGGCTGCCATGGCGCTACGCAAGATCAGCAAGCCGCTCGGCACCCTCGCCTTCGTCGGGGCCGCGGCGACGGCCTGGTTCTTCCGCGAGCCGCACCGCGTCGCCCCGCCGCGCGCAGACGTCGCCGTCGCGCCCGCGGACGGCACCATCGCCACGATCGGCGAGGCCATCCCGCCGCCCGAACTGAACGTCGGCGCGACGCCACGTCCCCGCGTCAGCATCTTCCTTTCGGTGTTCGACGTTCACGTGCAGCGTGTCCCCGCGGCGGGTCAGATCGAGGCCGTGGCGTACCGGAAGGGCAAGTTCCTCTCCGCCGACCTGGACAAGGCCAGCGACGACAACGAGCGCAACTCGGTCGCCATCCGAACGAACGACGGCCACGAGCTGATCGTCGTGCAGATCGCGGGTCTCATCGCGCGGCGCATCCTGTGCGAGGTCGGCAAGGGCGACAAGGTCGAGACCGGCCAGACGTACGGATTGATCCGGTTCGGTTCCCGGGTCGACCTGTACCTGCCATCCGGCAGCAGGGTACTGGTCAGCGAGGGACAGCGCACCGTGGGCGGCGAGACCGCACTGGCCGAGTTGCCGTCGTCGCTGGGGCGCTGATGGTGCGCACCGCGCCGGGTGTCCGCTTGCTGCCAAACGCCATCACGGTGGCCGCGCTGTGTGCGGGCCTATCGGCGGTGCAGTTCGCGCTGCAAGGCAGCTTCGCGTTAGCCATCGTCGGCGTCGTCGCGGCCGCGGTGCTGGACAGCCTCGATGGCCGCATCGCCCGCCTGCTCGACGCGACGTCGAGGATGGGTGCCGAACTGGATTCGCTGTCCGACGCCATCTCCTTCGGCGTCGCCCCCGCGCTCGTACTGTTCGTCTGGCAAGCCGACGGCAATCGCGCGGGCTGGATCGCGGCGCTGGTGTTCGCCGTCTGCATGGTGCTTCGCCTCGCGCGATTCAACACGCTGCTCGATGACACCGACAAGCCGCCATTCGCCTCGGAGTTCTTCGTCGGCGTGCCCGCACCCGCCGGTGGGCTGCTCGCGTTGATGCCGGTGATCCTGACGCTGGAGTTCGGCACCGGCTGGTGGTCGACCGGACCCGTGGTGTGGCTGTGGTTGATCGCGATCGCGGCGCTGGCGATCAGCAGGCTCCCGACGTTGTCGCTGAAGTCGGTGAGCGTGCCCGCGAAAGCGGTGGCGCCGCTGCTGGTCGGTGTCGGGCTACTCGTGGCAGCGATCGTGCAGTATCCGCTGATCGCGCTGAGCGTGGCGCTGCTGCTGTATTTGGCACATATCCCGTACGCGCTGTATCGGCACGCATGGCTGGCGAATCACCCGGAAGCGTGGGACGTGCCCGCCCGCGAGCGCAGGGCGATCCGGCGCAGCGGCAGGCGGCACCGGCGGCTTGGGCTGCGGCGGCCCATCCGCAGCCGGATCGCGGGTGCCTCGCTGCCAAGAGTGCGGCTGCCCCGCAACGGCTCGGCGCAGCAAACGGTGACGGCGGGCCGGTCGCGGCCGTCGGACAGTGGCGGTTCCTCCTCGGGTAGTGGCTCGGCAGGCAGCGGTTCATCGACGGGCAGCCGTGCATCGGACGGTAGCGGCCGCACCCGGAACTGGCGCCGCCTCGGCCTGCGCAAACAGTGACAGGCCTAGGGCGTGTCTCCCGAATATCGGCCGGTGGTTCGCTGATGATCGGTGAATGATCAGAACTGGTGTGATCACGGACGAGTTGTGGGAGTCGATCGAGCCGGTGTTGCCGTCTGATGTTGGGCGGCGTGGTGCGCGCTGGCGTGATCACCGTCAGGTGCTGGAAGCGATCGCGTGGCGCTTTCGCACCGGATCGCCGTGGCGTGATGTGCCCGCTGAGTTCGGCCCCTGGCAGACCTTGTGGAAGCGGCATCGCCGCTGGTCAAGCGACGGCACGTACGAGCGGATCTTCGAGCATGTGCTGTCCGACCACGCCGATACGGGCAAGCTGGACTGGTTGCTGTCGGTGGACTCCACCGTCGTGCGGGCGCACCAGCATGCCGCCGGCGCGCCCTCCGCGGACCACACAGGGGGCCAGGTCGAATGACAAGATTTCCGAGCCGGACGACCACGCGATCGGTCGTTCGCGCGGCGGATTGACCACCAAGGTCCACGCCCTGGTCACCTCCGGTGTCCGCCCGGTGGCCATGCTGCTGTCCGCCGGGCAAGCCGGGGACAATCCGCGCCTGGCGCCGTTGCTCGAGGCCCTGGCCGCGACCGGGCACCGGCCGGATCGCCTGCTGGCGGACAAGGCCTACTCACACCCGTCGACTCGCCGCGAACTGCGGCGGCGACGCCTCCGGCACACCATCCCCGAGCGCTCCGACCAGGCCAAACGCCGTAAGGACAAGGGGTCCGCCGGTGGTCGGCCACCGGGTTTCGACCCCGAGCTCTACAAGCAGCGCAACACCGTCGAGCGCGGTTTCGGCCGGTTCAAGCAGTGGCGCGGAATCGCGACCCGCTACGACAAGTACGCGCGGACCTACTTCGGCGGCGTACTCCTCGCCGCCACCGTCATGCTCGCCCGATGAATCGGGAGACACGCTCTAGATGCCGGTGACACCGCCAACGATGAGCACCACACGTGCGGACATCCTGAACACCGCAGCGCTGACCGCGCTGTCTCAGTAGGCTCGGCACCGTGCCGACACCACAGATCACCCTGACCGCACGGCTGACCCCTTCCGCGCTCGACACCCGGCGCGGCGTCGTCCGCCTGCACCAAGAGGTGCTCGACGCGCTGGGTCTGCGCGCCTGGGACGCCGTTCGGCTGGTCGGAGCGCGGGTCAGCGCGGCGCTCGCCGCGCGTGCTCCGGAGGACGGCCAGCACGGTGTGGTGCTCACCGACGACGTCACGCTGTCCAACCTGGGCGTGACCGAAGGCGGCGAGGTGGTGGTGTCTCCTGCTGACGTCGCACACGCCCGCAGCGTGACCGTGTCCGGCTCTCGGTTGGCGAGCATGTCACTGCCGCCGGAAACGCTGCGGCTAGCGCTGATCGGCAAGGTGTTCACCATCGGCGACGCCGTGTCCTTGCTGCCGCAAGACCTCGCACCCCCAGCGGGCACCGACGTCGCCGAGGCACGCGGCAAGCTCTCCCGCGCCATCGGCATGACCTGGACGACGGAGCTGCTGACCATCACCGCCACCGACCCCGAAGGCCCGGTCACGGTCGGCCCGTCCACGGTCCTCTCCTGGCGCGCCGTGTCCGACACTCGCGACACCGTGTCCGACACCCGTGACGCCGTGTCCGACAGTCCCGACGCGGCATCGCACGCTGAAGCGACCCCGCCCGTATCCGACCTCGCGGGCGCGCACACGGCGGCGAGCACACTGACCGAATGGTTCGAGCTCGCTTTCACGCATCCCGAACTGCTGGAGCAACTCGGTGCGTCTGCCCGGCTCGGCGTCCTGCTGAGCGGCCCGGAAGGCGTCGGCAAAGCCACCCTTGTCCGATCCGTCGCACGCGCCAACAACATCACCGTGGTTCCGCTCGCCGCGCCGAGCGTCGCCGTGTTGGAACCGAACGCCGCGGTCGCCCGCCTTGATGACGCCGTCCGATCCGCGAAGTCCGCCACGGGACCCGCCGCGCTCCTGATCACCGACGTCGACGCGCTGCTCCCGGCGGACGCGCCCCCGGTCGCCACCGTGCTGCTCGACCGCGTTCGCGATGCCCTTCGCGCGCCGAACATCGCCGTCGTCGCGACCACGGCTCACCCGGAGGGTGTCGACAACCGACTGCGCGCCGTTGACCTGCTCGACCGCGAACTGAGCTTGTCGTTGCCCACCACCGAAGTGCGCACGGAATTACTGCGGGTGTTGCTACGCGACGTCCCGCTTGAACCGGACGTCGACCTCGGCGCGATCGCGGCGAAAGCACCCGGTTTCGTGGCGGCCGACCTCGTCGCGCTACGCCGCGACGCCGCGCTCAGAGCGGCCCTGCGACAACGCGAGGCGAACCTACCGCGAGTGTCGCACCAGGACCTGGTGGATGCGCTCAGCACAGTACGTCCATTGTCGATGTCCGAATCGGACACGCTGGCGACCGGCGGTCTCAGCCTTGACGACGTCGGTGACATGCACGACGTCAAGCAGACACTCACCGAGGCCGTGCTGTGGCCGCTGCGCTACCCGGACTCGTTCTCGCGGCTGGGCGTGACGCCGCCACGCGGGGTGTTGCTCTACGGTCCGCCGGGCGGCGGCAAGACCTTCCTGGTTCGGGCATTGGCGGGCACGGGAGCGTTGAACGTGTTCGCGGTCAAGGGCGCTGAACTGATGGACAAGTGGGTCGGCGAATCCGAGCGGGCGGTCAGGGAGTTGTTCCGGCGGGCGGCCGAAGCCGCACCGTCGCTGGTGTTCCTGGACGAGATCGACGCGCTGGCACCTCGACGCGGGCAGTCGGGTGACTCCGGAGTCGCCGATCGCGTGGTCGCGTCACTGCTGACCGAATTGGATGGCGTGGAACCGCTGCGAGACGTCGTCGTGTTGTGCGCTACCAATAGACCAGAGTTGGTCGATCCAGCACTGTTGCGACCGGGCAGGATCGAACGACTGGTGTACGTACCACCGCCGGACGCGGACGCTCGAGCGGAGATCCTGCGTGCCACGGCACAGAACACGCCGCTAGCATCCGATGTGGATCTCGAGGCGCTCGCCGCCACATTGGATGGTTACTCCGCGGCCGACTGCGCCGCGCTGATCCGCGAAGGCGCGCTCACCGCGATGCGGGAGTCACTGGATGCCGCGGCGGTGACGGCCAAGCACCTGGAAGCGGCCCGCAAGACCGTGCGACCATCGCTCGATCCCGCGCAGCTCGCCGTGCTGGAGGCGTACGCTACGGGACGCTAACGCGCGGAACGGCACACACGGCGTCGTGAGCGGGGGACACGAGGTGTCGGGCGTCGCTACTTGCCGGCCTCGCGACCTTCGTAGTCCTTGGTCACGATGACTATCACACCTGGGCTGGCATCCTTGATGCCGTCGAACCGAGGCCTGACACGCATGCTGAAGTTCTCACCGATGGCCTGGGCGGCGGCTTCCTCGTTTGTACCTTCGCGGTAGTAGACCGTGGTGGTGTAGATGACGCCGTCGGAGTAGTTGCCGGTCTCGACGACGTCCCATCCCCTCGCCTCGAGGTCACGCGACGCGCGCGTGGCGAGCCCGGAAATCTTGCTGTTGTTGTAGACCCGGACGTCGACCATCTCCCACAGCGCGGAGCCATCCTTACCGCTGCCGACATCGTCCTTGCCGCCAGGACGGTCAGTCGCCTTGCCCCCGTCACCGGCGCCGTCGCCGGCCCCTGCGCCGTCCTTACCAGCGTCCGACCCGTCCGATCCGTCCGACGCGCCGTCGTCCGGCTCGCTCGTCGCCGTCTCCGACTCCGTCACGGCATCCGATGGCGACTCGGACGGCGACCCGGGTGCGGATGTCGGGGACTCACCACCGTCACCCTCGCCAGGCGCCGTCGTGGTGGTCTGCTCGCCGCTCGGCGCGGCGGCCTCGTCGGCATCGCCCGTGATAACCGTCACGGTCCCGATCGCGACCGCGATCACGGCGACACCGACCAGCGCGAGCCCCGCGGCACGCAACGGTCGGGAGAGTCCTGGCAGGTTCATCACAGCTCGATCCCCAGCCGTCGTGCCGCGCGCACCCGCTTACGCGCGGCCCTCGTCTTACGCAGGCGTTTGATCAGCAGCGGGTCAACGCGCAACGCGGCTTCTGACTCGATGAGCCGGTTCAGCACCTGGTAGTAGCGCGTGCCCGACATACCGAACAGCTCACGGATCGCCTGTTCCTTCGCCCCCGCGTACTGCCACCATTGCCGCTCGAACGCGAGAATCTCGTGGTCTCTGCGGGACAACCCATCCACGCCCACGTCGGCACGCGTCAGCGGGGATGGATCATCGGGCCGAGGTACCGGCTCCGCTGCGTCCATCTAGCTGTTCGCCTCACAATCGCGTCGTTACTCGCTGGTGCTACGCCTGGCGCGGGGCGCGAATCACAGGCCTGTGATTCGCTGGCGACATTAGATCATGGGGCACCGACACGTAGTCCGCATTAGGTCGGCGCGTCGGGGGTGTTCACCCACTCCAGCAAGCGGTTCCGCCGCCGTCATCCGGGCGGATTAGGATTTCGGGCGTGACCGTGCATCCCATCCGCATCGCAGGCGATCCCGTCCTGCACAACCCGACCCGCAAGGTAGAGCAGTTCGACGACGACCTGCGCACGCTCGTGGACGACATGTTCGACACGATGTACGCGGCGGAGGGCGTCGGCCTCGCCGCCAACCAGATCGGCGTCGACCTGCGCCTTTTCGTCTACGACTGCCCGGACGACGAGGGCGCACGGCACAAGGGCCTCGTGATCAACCCGGTGCTGGAGACGTCCGAACGCCCCGAGACGATGCCTGATCCGGACGACGACATGGAGGGCTGCCTGTCCGTGCCGGGTGAGAACTTCCCGACCGGCAGGGCGACCTGGGCGAAGGTCACGGGCGTCGATCTGGACGGCGAGCCGGTCGAGGTCGAGGGCACCGGCTTCTTCGCGCGATGCCTCCAGCACGAGACCGACCACCTCGACGGCCTGCTGTACCTCGATCGACTGGTCGGCAGGAACCAGCGCGCCGCGAAGAAGATGATCAAGAGCAACCGCTGGGGCGTGCCCGGCCTGAGCTGGAACCCCGCCGAGGGCCGCTACCCGAGCTGACTACGCCCACGGCGAACGTGGCGGCACCAGCACATCCGCTCGGCGCACACTGGATGTAACGGTGTAATCCGACGGGTGGTGGCCCCATGTCCGACATCGACCAGGACGCCCTCGACGCCTACTCGCGCGTGGTCAGCTCGGTCGCCAGGGCGGTGACGCCGCAGGTCGCGAGCATCACGCTGCGCCGAGGAAACGGCTCAGCGGTCGTCTTCGACGACGCGCACCTGCTCACCAACGCCCACGTCATCGGCTCCGGCGATAGTGGCACCGTCACCTTTTCAGACGGCGCGGAGACGCCCTTCCGCGTGATCGGCGCGGACCCACTGTCCGACCTCGCCGTGATCAGCACCGAAGCGCACGGCAAAGAGCCCGCGCGGCTCGGCAACGCGGACGACCTGGTCGTCGGCCAACTGGTCGTCGCGGTGGGCAGTCCGCTCGGGTTGTCCGGTTCGGTCACGGCGGGCGTGGTCAGCGCGCTCGGCCGGTCACTGCCGGTGCAGCAAGGCAAGGCGAGCCGAGTGATCGAGGACGTCATCCAGACGGACGCCGCACTCAATCCGGGGAACTCGGGCGGCGCGCTCGCGGACGCGTCCGGGCGCGTGGTCGGCATCAGCACCGCGCTGGCGGGCGTCGGACTCGGCCTCGCCGTCCCGGTGAATCCGACAACGCGACGCATTATCGACACCCTGCTGGTGGAAGGTCGCGTTCGGCGCGCGTACCTCGGCATCGTCGGCGTACCCGCGCCGCTGCCGGAGGACGTCGCCGCGCGCACCGGCCAGCACGCGGGGTTGCGCATCGTCGACGTCGTCCGCTCCGGTCCTGCCGACCGCGCGGGCCTCCACACGGGTGATCTGATCCTCACCGTCGCGCGGGAAGAAGTCGCGGACGCGCAGGGGATTCAGCGGCGGCTGTTCGGCGAGGTCATCGGCACTCCGCTGCCGATAACGGTGCTCCGCAACGGCGCGATGGTCGACGTCTTCGCGACACCAACGGAACTGCCCGTCGGTTGAGGTCCGCCCTTGAACCGGCACGGGCGGCATGGCAGGGTCGAGTTGACAACCACACAACCGCGGGAGCTCGCGCCATGGCGGGCTGAGAGGGCGGCTGGCCTCGAGCACAGCGCCGCCGACCGCATGAACCTGACCGGGTAATGCCGGCGTAGGGAGGAGAGTCGCGTGACCACTCTTGACGAGTCCACCCAGCTTGAGGGCGTCCAGCCGACCATCACCACCGGGCCGATCACCGGATCGCACAAGCACTACATCACCACCGAGCGCGGACTGCGCGTTCCAGTTCGGCGCATTGATCTGACCAACGGCGAGCACTTCGACGTCTACGACACTTCGGGGCCGTACACCGACGACGACGCCACCATCGACGTCCATCAGGGCCTCCAGCCGATGCGCAAGCCCTGGATCGACGGCCGCGAGCACAACACCCAGCTGGGCTACGCCAAGGCCGGGATCATCACCGAGGAGATGGAGTTCATCGCGGCGCGCGAGCGGATGAGCCCCGAGTTCGTGCGCGATGAGGTCGCCAGGGGCCGCGCGGTGATTCCGGTCAACCGCAACCACCCTGAGTCCGAACCGGCCATCATCGGCAAGAACTTCCTGGTGAAGGTCAACGCCAACATGGGCAACTCGGCCGTCTGGTCGTCGGTGGAGGAAGAGGTCGAGAAGATGGTGTGGGCGACCCGCTGGGGTTCCGACACGATCATGGACCTCTCCACCGGCAAGCGAATCCACGAGACGCGCGAGTGGATCATTCGCAACTCGCCGGTGCCGGTCGGCACGGTGCCGATCTACCAGGCGCTCGAGAAGGTGAACGGCGAGCCGGAAAAGCTCACGTGGGAGCTGTACCGCGACACCATCATCGAGCAATGCGAGCAGGGCGTCGACTACATGACGGTGCACGCGGGTGTGCTGCTGCGCTACATCCCGCTGACCGCCAAGCGCGTCACCGGCATCGTCTCGCGCGGCGGGTCGATCATGGCGGCGTGGTGCCTGCACCACCACAAGGAGTCGTTCCTCTACACCCACTTCTCCGAGCTGTGCGAGATCCTGCGCGCCTACGACGTCACGTTCTCGCTGGGTGACGGCCTGCGGCCCGGCTCGACCGCGGACGCCAACGACCGCGCACAGTTCGCCGAGCTGGAGACATTGGGCGAGCTGACCCACATCGCGCGCGAGCACGACGTCCAGGTGATGATCGAGGGCCCAGGCCACGTGCCGATGCACAAGATCAAGGTGAACGTCGAGAAGGAAGAGGAGCTGTGCGGCGAGGCGCCGTTCTACACCCTCGGCCCGCTCGCCACCGACATCGCGCCCGCGTACGACCACATCACGTCGGCGATCGGCGCGGCGCAGATCGGCTGGTACGGCACGGCGATGCTGTGCTACGTCACGCCGAAGGAGCACCTCGGCTTGCCCAACCGGGACGACGTCAAGACCGGCGTGATCTCGTACAAGATCGCGGCGCACTCCGCTGACCTGGCCAAGGACCACCCGTACGCGCACGAGTGGGACGACGAGCTGTCCAAGGCGCGGTTCGAGTTCCGTTGGGAGGACCAGTTCAACCTCTCACTCGATCCGGACACCGCGCGGGCATACCACGACGAGACGCTGCCCGCCGAGCCCGCGAAGACGGCGCACTTCTGCTCGATGTGCGGCCCGAAGTTCTGCTCCATGCGGATCACGCAGGACATCCGGGACTACGCGGCCGAGCACGGACTGGAGACCGTCGAGGCGATCGAGGCGGGCATGCAGGAGAAGTCCAAGGAGTTCGCCGAGCACGGCAACAAGGTCTACCTGCCGATGGCGGAGGCCGCTGAAGTCGAAACGGGGAACGGTCAGGCGTGAGGGAGACCCCAGCGTCCGATGGTCAGAGCCTGCAAGCAACTCCTCCCCGCGCGTTGACCATCGCCGGGTCGGACTCAGGCGGCGGCGCCGGCTTGCAGGCTGACCTGCGGACGTTCTTCGCCAACGGCGTCCACGGCATGAGCGCCGTGACCGCCGTGACAGTGCAGAACTCCGTCGGCGTGTCCGATGTGTCGGAGATTCCGCCGTCGGTGGTCGCCGCCCAGATCCGGGCGGTGGCCACCGACATCGGGGTCGACGCCGCGAAGACCGGGATGCTCGCCACGACGGAGATCATCATGGCGATCGTGGCTGCCTGCGACGAGGTCGGCATCGGGACGTCGGTGCCACTGGTCGTGGACCCGGTGGCGGCGTCCATGCACGGCGATCAGTTGCTCCGCGACGAGGCGTTGGAGGCCTACCGCACCGAGCTACTGCCCCGCGCGACACTGGTGACGCCGAACCTCGACGAGGTCCGGCTCCTCGTCGGCATCGACGTCACCAACGCCGACGAGCAGCGCCAAGCGGCCAAAGAGCTGCACGCGCTGGGCGCGCGATGGGTGCTGGTCAAGGGCGGGCACATGCACCACGACCCGACGTGCACCGACCTGCTCTACGACGGCAACGACTTCACCGAACTGACCGGCCCCCGATACGACACGAAGCACACCCACGGCGGCGGAGACACCCTAGCCGCGTCCATCACGGCGTCGCTGGCGAAGGGCACGAGCGTGCCGGACGCCGTCGCGCACGGCAAACGGTTCATCGAGCGCAGCGTCCAGGCGTCGTATCCCCTCGGCGCGGGCGTCGGGCCGGTGTCGCCGCTCTGGGTGTTGGACGACTGAGCCCCGCACCGCCGCTAGCGCGGCGGGCTTGACGCTTGCGCCCAGAAGCGCTGCGGAATCCGGCCCGCCAGCCGTGCCAGACGCCCGGCGTCGACGGCGTTGCGCATGGCCGCCGCCATCCGCTCCGGGTCCTCGGCGCGGGTCACCGCCGTGGACAGCAGCACGGCGTCGCAGCCGAGCTCCATCGCGAGCGCCGCGTCGGACGCTGTGCCGATCCCCGCGTCCAGCACGATCGGCACGTTGGCACGGGAGGTGATCAGCTCGATGTTGTGCGGGTTGCGGATGCCGAGCCCGGTGCCGATCGGCGCGCCGAGCGGCATCACCGCGGCACAGCCCGCTTCCTCCAGTCGAAGCGCTAGTACCGGGTCGTCGTTGGTGTAGGCCAGCACGGTGAAGCCGTCGGCGACCAACTGCTCGGCGGCGTCCAGCGTCTCGAACGGCTCGGGCAGTAGCGTGCGGTCATCGGCGTGCACCTCGAGCTTGATCCAGTCGGTCTCCAGCGCCTCACGGGCCAGTCGCGCGGTCAGCACCGCCTCGGCCGCGCTCCGGCAGCCCGCCGTGTTGGGCAGCAGGCTGATGCCAAGCCGTCGCAGCAGGTCGAGCACGCCGGAGCCGCCGTCCACATCGGCCCGGCGCATCGCGACCGTTGTCAGCTCGGTGCCGGATTCGACGAGCGCCCGTTCCAGCACCGCGAGGTTCGTCGCGCCACCGGTGCCGATGATCAGCCGCGAGTCCAGCTTCTGCCCGCCGATGACGAGCGGATCGTCCGATGTCACCTGATCAGCCTCCCTGCACCGCGGTGAGGATCTCGACCTTCGCGCCGTCGGTGAGCACGACGTCCTGCCACTCGCTCCTGGTCACGACCGTGCCATCCACCGCGACGGCGACGCCACGTCGCGCCGTGCCGAGCTGCTCCAGCAACCGCGCCAGCGTCGTGCCCTCCGCGACCTCGCGTTCCTCGCCGTTGACCTCGACGTCCATCACACCTGTTCTCGCTTTCTGTCGCGCGTCGGGTCCGCCGCCGCGATCTCGTCCGGCAGCCCCTCATCCGCCAGGATGCCGAGCACCGCGTCCGCCGTGACCGGCGCGTGCAGCAAGCCGTTGCGGTAATGACCAGTCGCGACGATCACGCCATCGGACAGCCTGCCGATCAACGGCAGGTTGTCCATGCTGGCCGACCGCAGTCCCGCCGTGATCTCGGTCAGCTCGTACTCACTCACGCTCGGGTACACCTGCTCGGCGTAGTCCAGCAGCTCCCGTACGCCGCCTGCCTTGACGCTCTCGTCGTAGCCGCTCTCGTACTGCGTCGCGCCGACGATCAGTTCCCCGTCCGCGCGCGGGACCAGGTACAGCGGTCTGCCCTCGACTATCGCGCGCACCGTCACGCCTGGTGGCGGCAAACACCCACGGCGCGGACGCATCCGCACGATCTCGCCCTTGAGCGGCCGGACGGCCTCCCGCAACTGGGGGTGCAGCAGCGCGCTGCGAGCACCAGCGGCCAGCACGACGGCGTCGGCGTCGTACACACCGGAGTCGGTGACCACCGCGGACGGCCCTATCTCGCGCGCGGACTCGCGCACGAACTCGACACCGTTGCGCTTGCAGGCCGCCTGGAGGGCGTCAAGTAGCTGCCGGTTGTCCACGGCCAGGTCACCAGGCACGACGATCCCTGATCGGAGCGCTGACGCCAAGCCAGGCACGAGCGAACGCAACCGACGTCCGCTGATCACCTCCACGGTGCGCCCGATCCGGCCAAGGTAGTCGGCGAGAATACCGATCTGGTCGGCGTCGGCGGCGTCCCTCCCGGCGACGACGGTGCCCGCCTCCGACAAGCCGGGGTCGAAGGCGTCGACGGCCAGCTCGCGGGCGAACTCCGGCCAGCGACGCAGCGACCGCTCACCGAGTTCGAGCACAGCCTCCTCGCCCGGCCACGCCTCGGTCACCGGTGCCAGCATCCCGCCAGCCACCCAGGACGCACCCCGCCCCGGTTCCGGATCGACCACCGTCACGCGGTACCCCGCCGACGCGGCCCGCCAGGCGGCGGCAAGCCCAATCACGCCGGCACCAACGACGGTCACCTGTTGCGACATCACACGAAATCACGCTCCCTGCGCCGGCATAACCCGGATCAGGTTCCACGGTCGGAGCTGCATGCTCCCTCTCAGCCGCTGCAACGGCTCCCGTGCGGACACTGTTCACCGTAGCGCGAGACACCAACGGAATCCACCCGCCCACGCCACGGTAGCGTCGAGGCATGCCTCAGCTTGACGGCGACGCGATCCGGCGACGACTCGCCGACGCGCGGCTGTACCTGTGCACCGACGCCCGTGGCGAGCGCGGCGACCTGGCCGAGTTCGCCGATGCCGCGCTGGCCGGTGGGGTCGACATCATCCAGCTACGCGACAAGACCAACGGCGTCCCCCTCGAGGCCGCGCAGGAGATCGCGGCACTGGAGACGCTGGCCGAGGCGTGTGAGCGGCACGACGCGTTGCTCGCGGTGAACGACAGGGCCGACATCGCGCTCACCCTCGATGCCGACGTCCTGCATCTCGGCCAGGACGACATCCCGGTCTCACTCGCGCGGCGCATCCTCGGCGACGACGTCGTGATTGGTCGCTCGACGCACTCGGTCGAACAGGCGACGGCCGCCGCGAGGGAGCTGGGCGTCGACTACTTCTGCACGGGGCCGTGCTGGCCGACGCCGACCAAGCCAGGCAGGCACGCGCCGGGGTTGGACCTGGTCAGGACCACGGCGGACGCCGCGCCGGAGCGGCCGTGGTTCGCCATCGGCGGCATCGACGAGCAGCGGCTGCCAGACGTCCTCGCGGCCGGCGCGCGCCGGGTCGTCGTCGTCCGGGCGATCACCGAAGCGGACGACCCACGCGTCGCGGCGGAACGGCTGTCCGCAACCCTGGCATCCTGGACGTCGTGACTCTCGTAATCGTCGATGACGTCAGGGCGGCCGCGAAACGCGTCGCCGGCGTCGCCCTGCGCACGCCGCTGCTCGCGCAACCGTGGTCCGAGCGACCGCTGTGGCTCAAGCCAGAGAACCTGCAGCCCATCGGCGCGTTCAAGATCAGGGGCGCCTACAACGCCATCGCCGTCCTCGACGACGCGCGGCGACAAAACGGCGTCGTCGCGTACTCCAGCGGCAACCACGCCAACGCGGTCGCGTTCGCTGCGAAAGCGTTTGGTGTGCCCGCCGTGATCGTCATGCAGGACTCAACACCTCGGGTGAAGGTCGAGGCGACGGCTGCGCACGGCGCGGAGATCATCGAGGTGCCGATGGCCGACCGTGAGCGGGTCGCCGCCGAGGTCGCCGAGCAGCGCGGCATGGCGTTGATCCCGCCGTTCGACCACCCGGAGGTGATCGCGGGCCAGGGCACAGTCGGCCTGGAGATCGTCGAGGACCTGCCGGACGTCGATGTCGTGCTGGTGCCAGTGGCGGGCGGCGGGCTCGCGTCCGGTGTCGGGGTCGCCGTCAAGGCGCTGCGGCCGGAGGCTCGGGTCATCGCCGTCGAGCCGGAGCTCGCGGCGGACACCGTGGAGGGGTTGCGTGCGGGACGCCAGGTGCACTGGACGCCTGAGCGGCGCGCCCGCACCATCGCGGACGGGCTACGCACCGAGCCGTCCGAGCTAACGTTCGCGCACCTACGCGAGGTCGTCGACGACGCCGTGACGGTGAGCGAGGACGAGATTCGCGCGACGATGCGCACACTCGCGACCCGCGCTCGGCTCGTGGTCGAGCCGAGCGGCGCCGTCGCCTGCGCCGCCGCACTGCACCGGGACCTGCCGCCAGGGCGCACCGCGGCCATCGTGAGCGGCGGCAACGTCGACCCGGCGCTACTGGCTGAAGTTCTGCGCGGCTAGACGTCGAGCCGCCTTCCTGGGGTTGTGCTCGCGAAACCGGGCGAAACCGGACACCCATCTGTCACAGCCCCAGGAAGCTCCGCGCCAGGTACGTCTAATCCTGTGCGTGCGCCAGCTCCCGAGGGTGCCGCAACCCGGGGTGGTCACTTGGCAGCGCGCGGTGGAGTACCCAACCGCTGACCGCGATCGTCAACGCGACGAGCGGCCAGGTCAGCACGGTACGAGCGATACCGAGGGCGACGACCTGCCCGCTCCACCACAACAGACCGAACACCACGACCCGCACGGTGTACTGCCCGAACACCCACACCCAACTCGCCAGCGAGTACGCGCGCAACAAGTCCGGGTCACGCCGCCAGCGTGTCTTCTGCCCAAGCATCGTCCCGACGACGACGCCGAGCAGCGGCCACCGCAGGAGGATGCTCAACGCCCACACCAGTGCGCTAACCAGGTTGGACAGCAGTTGCAGCAGGAAGAAGTCCTCCGCCCTGCCGGTCTGTAACGCGATGTACGCGGCGAGGACGACGGCGGCGAGGCTGAGCACGACAGCACCGACCCGCTTGCCGCGCAGCAGCCGTTCCACGGCGACAAGGACTCCGACCGCGATGGCCGCGAACGCACCCCAGCCGATCGAGCGATCGGCGATCAGCCAACCGGCGACGAAGGCCAGCGGCGGCAAGCTGGCGTCGATCGCGCCGCGCCTGCCACCAAGCAGCGCCCCCAGGGATTCCCGCCCGGCAGCGGACGTCTTATCCGGGGTAGGTCGCTCAGTCACGTCCCTAGCCTGCCTGACCACGCCCCGTGGCGGTAGCGCGCCCCGGTCCCGTACGCGATGGCGCTCAATGGGAATGTGACGGAACCGTTTCCGCCACGTCGAACGTTAGATCGGCACAGGTCAGGACAGTTTTCGAGGTCGAAAAGCAACAATGTGGCGACGGTTGCGCCGACCGACGGTGGCGTAGGTGTCGTGTGACCAGGCATTCTCGGATCATTGAATGCCCGCGGTCTGCGCATAAGCCCTACCGCGCGGCACAGGGGATGAACAGGCGCTGGGGAGACCCTCCGTGGGGCGCGGCAGAAGGGAGACACGGGTATGCCTGAGTACAGCAGCTTCATCGCTCTCGGGGACAGCTTCACCGAGGGAATGAACGATGCGCTACCCGACGGCTCCTTTCTCGGCTGGGCCGACCGGCTCGCCGTGATGCTCGCGGAGGACAACCCGAACTTCGCCTACGCCAACACGGCCGTACGCGGCAAGACGCTCCAGGAGATCATCGACGAGCAGCTGCCGCTCGCACTCGACGTTCGCCCCGAACTGGTCACCGTCTGCGCGGGCGGCAACGACATTCTGGTTCCCGGTGCGGACGTCGACGACGTCGCGGCCAGATTCGACGACATGATTCGGCAGCTCACCCACGCCGGCATCGACGTCGTGGTCTTCACCGGTCCCGACACGCGCGAGGTGTCGGTGGTCAACCGGATCCGGCACAAGGTCGCGCTCTACAACGCGCACCTGCACGCGACGGTCGAGCGCTACAACACGCGAGTGGTGGACCTCTGGGCGATGGATGTGCTGCGGGATCCCCGCGCGTTCAGCGACGACAGGCTGCACTTCAGCTCGGAAGCCCACCGCAGGATCGCGCTGCGCACAGCCGAGGTCCTTGGGATAGAGACACAGGCCGACTGGCGGGAACCGTGGCCCGAGGTCGAGCAGCCGAACTGGTTGACGATGCGGCGCTCGGACATCGAATGGACCAAGACGCACCTGCTGCCGTGGATCGGCAGGCTGTTACGCGGCGAGTCCATGGGCGACGGACTACGGCCGAAGCGACCGAACCTTGAGCCGTTCGTGCCGGTCAGCCGCGATGGCATCCGACCGTCGACCAACGGCGCCGACGCGATGGCCACGACGCACGGGGAATGAGTCCTGGCGCTCGAAGGGCCGATGGCAACGGACTTCCAGAAATTTTTGCGGCGAGGGGAACCAACCGCCCTCGGTTTGCCTCTTACTAGGTGTACGGACAGTGCGAATCACCGCCCGAGCCCGCTGGCCCTGCGGAAGAGGGGAGTCGCAGGGCCAGGCACTGGCCCCGCGGTCGCACTGTCCGTGCGCGCCGGTCGGCACGCTTGGGGGACGTGCCGACCGGCTTTCCAGCGTCACGGGACGGCAGCTGGGCGACGGCTACCCGAATGCCAAGGAACGGCCGTCGCCCGACCAGTCCGACTTACCGCCGGATCGGCGTGAAGTCACGCGATGCGATGAACTCTGGCCGCCGCGAGCTCGCGGCGAACGGCTCCTCAAGCGCGTTCTCCACGCTGTTGAACACCAGGAAGATGTTCGACCTCGGGTACGGCGTGATGTTGTTGCCCGACCCGTGCATGATGTTCGAGTCGAACCACAGCGCACCACCCGCTGGGCCGGTGAACTGGTCGATGCCGTGCTCAGCGGCCAGCTTGGTGATGTCGGTGTGGGTCGGCACGCCGATCTGCTGCTCCTTCAACGACGACTTGTAGTGGTCGTCCGGCGTCTCGCCTACGCACTGCACGAAGGTGCGGTGCGAGCCCGGCATCAGCATCAGCCCGCCGTTGAACGGGTAGTTGTCGGTGAGCGCGATGGAGCAGCTCACCGCACGGGGACGAGGCATGCCGTCCTCGGCGTGCCAGGTCTCGAAATCCGAGTGCCAGTAAAAGCCGTTGCCCTTGAAACCGGGCATGTAGTTGACACGGCTTTGATGGATGTAAACATCAGAGCCCAGGATCTGGCGAGCACGGTCCAGCACCCTCGTGTCGCGCACCAGCTCGGCGACCAGGTCGCTCAGCTTGTGCACGTCGAAAATGGACCGGACCTCGCCCGAGGCTTTCTCGGTAATCACACGCTCATCGGCCTTCAGCGTCTCGTCGCGCGAAAGCCGGTTCAGCTCCTGCCAATAGCCCTGCACCTCGGCGGGGGAAAGCAGGCCATCGACGATGGTGTAGCCGTTGGCTTCGTGCGCGCGCAGCTCCGCCGCACTCATCGGGCCGTCACTGTCGGATCCCCAGACCGCGGGGTCTTCCCGCTCGATCAGCTCCGGCTCGGTCGTGATCCGCGTCGGATAGCTGTCCTGAATTCGGGCATCCGTGAGCGTCATGCTCGCCTCCTCGGTTTAGTTATCTGTATCGAATTTCGTTTTTCCTACTCGTTGGGGACAACGGCGCGTAACCGCCCTTCCGAATGGACGGGCGGTTCGCGATATTCAGATGTGGATTTTTACATTTCGACGGCGCGAGAGTCGGCCGTCGACGCCTCTAAGACGAGTCTACTCGTCCTCAATGACCAACGGGTACACACCATTCTCGTCGTGCACCTCCCTGCCCGTGATGGGCGGGTTGAACACGCACACGGCCTTGATGTCCGTCTTCGGTCTGAGCTGGTGCTTGTCGTACTCGTTGAGCAAGTACATCGAGCCCGGCCTCAGTTGGTGGGTTTCCCCGGTGGCCTTGTTCGTAATCTCGCCTTCACCCTCGACGATGAACACCGCCTCGTAGTGGTTGGCATACCAGAAGTCATTCACGGTGCCCGCGTACACCGTTGTCTCGTGCAACGAGAAACCAACCTTGTCCTTGGAAAGGACAATCCGCTTACTACGCCAGTTCGGCGTCTTGATGTCGGCGTCGGTATCGGTGATGTCGTCGAGGGTTCGGACGATCAAGCTTCTCTCCTTGCTCAGTATCTCGTTGTCGGTTCGTCTGCCGTCGTTACCGCAGCACGGCCGCGACGGACTCGCGGATGATCTCGATGCCCTGCTCGACCTCGGCGTCGGTGAGGGTCAGCGGCGGCAGCAGCTTGGCCACCTCGCCGTCGGGACCGGAGGTCTCCATCAGCAGCCCCCGCTCGAACGCGGCGGCACACACCTTGCCGGCGGTGTCGCCGTCGGCGAACTCGATCCCGCGCGCGAACCCCTTGCCCTTCGCGGTCAGCGAGGCGTCGGGGTGCGCTTCGACGATCTCGGTCAGGCCGTTGCCAAGGCGCTCGCCCTTGGCCCGCACCGACTTCTCCAGGGTGTCATCAGACCAGAAGTTGCGCAACGCATGCGTTCCGGTGACGAACGCGGGGCTGATGCCACGGAAGGTGCCGTTGTGCTCACCCGGCTCCCAGACGTCGAGGTCGGGGCGGATCAGCGTCAGGGCCATCGGGATGCCGTAGCCGCTGATGGACTTCGACAGGCAGACGATGTCCGGCTTGATCCCGGCGTCCTCGAAGCTGAAGAACGGACCGGTCCGGCCGCAGCCCATCTGGACGTCGTCGACGATCAGCAGGATGTCGTGCTTCTTGCACAGGTCGGACAGCGCGCGCAGCCACTCGACGCGGGCCGCGTTGATGCCGCCCTCGCCCTGCACCGTCTCGACGATGATGGCCGCTGGCTCGTTCAGTCCACTGCCCGAGTCCTCAAGCAGCCGCTCGAGGTAGAAGAAGTCCGGATAGTCGCCGTCGAAGTACCTGTCGTACGGCATCGGCGTGGCGTGCACCAGGGGAATGCCGGCGCCGCCGCGCTTCATCGAGTTGCCGGTCACCGAGAGCGCACCCAGCGTCATGCCGTGAAACGCGTTGGTGAAGTTGATGACCGCTTCCTTGCCGGTGATCTTGCGGGCCAGCTTCAGCGCGGCCTCGACGGCGTTGGCGCCGCCAGGACCGGGGAAGACGACCTTGTACTCGAGGCCACGCGGCTTCAGCAGCACCTCATCGAGCGCTTCGAGGAAGTCCCGCTTGGCGACCGTGTACATGTCGAGCGCGTGGGTGACGCCGTCGTTCTGGATGTAGTCGATCAGGGCCTGCTTGAGCAGCGGGTGGTTGTGCCCGTAGTTCAGGGCCCCGGCGCCAGCGAAGTAGTCGAGGTAGGGTTTGCCGTCCTCGGAGTACAGCCAGCTACCCTGCGCCCGATTGAACACGACCGGCCAGCCGCGGCTGTAGCTGCGGACTTGCGATTCGAGCGCTTCAAAAATACTCACGTTTGCTCCGTCCGGCCCTCGCGACGTGCGCGCGGCCGTTTCTCTCGGTTATGTCGTACTTTTCTCAGGTCGGTTCGTGCACGTTCGTGACTACGGAACGCACCGCCTCTGGCGGCGTGACGAGCGGGCCGATCCGGAACAGATCCTCCCGCTCGTGCTCGTCGGGAAAGTCGGACACCGCGAACAACTCGCCACGGTCCAGCTCAGCTCCCCAACGGTTGGCGAACGAGCTGAACAGCGCGATGGAGGCATCGTTGTCCGGGGTGATGGTCGTCTCCAGGTACCGCACGCCGTCGTTCAGCAGGGAGGCGTACATCGCGTCGAGCATGCGGCCAGCGAGACCTTTGCCACGCTGCGACGCGTCAACGGCGACCTGCCACACGACAGCGGTGTCTGGCGCGTCCGGTTTCCGATACCCCATCACGAATCCAACGGCGTCACCATTGGAACGCGCCACAACCGAGCTGCTCGCGAAATCATGGCACCACATCAGGTACGCGTACGAGGAATTCAGGTCCAGCTTCCGCGAGTCCCGCGCTATCCGCCAGAACGCGGCACCGTCAGCCTTCGTCGGATGGTCAATTACCACATCGCCGACGGTGACAATGCCACCACCGGTCGCAGAACTCGTGTGCTTTCCCGACATGTCATATCAACTTAACAGAACTCATTATCGAGTCTAGCCGCAGTAGACCAGGCTCACCATGATTACCAGCGACGATGCGCGCGCACGTGTGACAATCCCTACCTTCGCTACCGATCATGAACGTCGTTCTGCTAGCCACGCGCGGTAGCTTTGACGAGAGTGTCGATCGCGGTCATCGGACCGATGTCGGTATCAACGACGCGATCCACCCGTCGGGCAGTCTCGACATCGAGGGCCGCGAGTTCCGCCGCGATCCGCCGCACGTCGTAGAGGACGGCGGGGTCGGGCGGGCCACCGTAGCCGCGTTCGATGTTGTCCACGTCGTGACCGACGATCAGTAGCGTTCCACCTGGCGCGAGGGCCTTGGTCGCCGTTGCCAGGACGGTCTTCAGCTGGTCCCACGGCAGTTGCAGGTACGAGATGAGCACAAGGTCGAACGCCCGCACCGGCGGTTGCCAGCTGACGACGTCCGCCCCGATGTATGTGACGTCAACGCCGCGTGCCTCGGCGAGTTCCCGCGCCCGGTCGAGACCCACGCGCGAGAAGTCGACGGCGGTGACGTGCCAACCCTGCTCGGCGAGCCACACGGCGTTGCGACCTTGACCACAGGCGAGGTCGAGCGCCGCGCCCGGCTTGAGGTCGATGGTCTCGGTGACCACGGTCTGGTTCGGCCGCTCGGTGAACAGGAACTCGCTCGCCGCGAACTTCTCGTCCCAGTCCTCGCTCCGCATCCTTCCTGTCTACCGGATGTCAGCGCCCGCCGCCGCAGTTGATCACGTCTACTCGCGGTGTTGCGCGAGTATGTCTTTTTTATCTGATTCCGCGAACAACGGCGCGAGTAGACGTGATCAACATCCCACGCACGGCACCGGCGGGAACCGCCTCGCGGTATCGGAAGCCGGACACAACGTCGGGAGCGGGGACACGACTATCGGACCGCGTGGGAACCGCCGCGTTGTCGGTGCGGGGCGTTAGCGTCTGGACTCGTGGCGAAAAAGAGCGCGAACTACCAGTGCACCGAGTGCGGCTACGAGGTCGCGAAGTGGGTCGGTCGGTGCCCCGAGTGCCAAGCCTGGGGCAGCGTCGAGGAACGCGGCGCACCCAACCCGGCGTTGGCCAAGGTCGCCGCGGGCGCACCGTCGTCGCCCGCACGTCCAATCGGTGAGGTCGACGTCGAAACGGCAAGGGCTCGGCAGACCGGCGTGCCTGAACTCGATCGCGTGCTCGGCGGCGGACTGGTGCCTGGCGCCGTGGTGCTACTCGCGGGTGAACCCGGAGTCGGCAAGTCGACGCTGCTCTTGGAGGTCGCGTTCCGCTGGGCCGCCCGCGATGGGAACTTCGGGCCATCGCTCTACATCACCGGCGAGGAGTCCGCTGGTCAGGTGCGGCTTCGCGCCGAACGAACCGACTCGGTGCATGACCAGATGTATCTCGCGGCGGAGAGCGACCTGTCCGCGGTGCTGGGCCACATCGACGCGGTCGACCCTGGCGTGCTGATCGTAGACTCCGTCCAGACGATGGCCTCCCCCAAAGCTGAGGGCACGCCAGGTGGGGTTACGCAGGTCAAGGCGGTCACGGCGGCGCTGGTCGCGGCGGCCAAGGAGCGAGGATTACCCGTACTGCTCGTCGGGCACGTCACCAAGGAGGGATCCGTCGCCGGCCCGCGCGTGCTGGAGCACCTGGTCGACGTCGTGCTGCACTTCGAGGGCGACAAACACTCGACCATGCGCATGTTGCGCGGCGTGAAGAACCGCTTCGGCGCGGCGGACGAGGTCGGCTGCTTCGAACTACACGACAGCGGCATTTCCGGCGTGCCTGACCCGTCCGGGCTGTTCCTGAACCGCAGAAGGCAACCGGAGGCGGGTACCGCCATCACCGTCGCGCTCGAAGGCAAACGCCCACTGCTTGCCGAGGTGCAGTCCCTCATCGCCACGACGTCGGCGCCGATGCCGCGCCGCGCTGCCAGCGGCCTCGACAGCTCACGCGTAAGCATGGTGCTCGCCGTGGTGGAGAAGCGGCTGAAGATTCGCCTCGGCGAGCGGGACGTCTACACCGCGACGGTTGGCGGTATCAAGCTGAGCGAACCGGCGGCCGACCTCGCGATCGCGCTCGCCATCGCTTCCGGCGCGCGGTTCATGCCGTTGCGCCCCGACATGGTCGCGATCGGAGAGATCGGACTCACCGGGGAGATCCGGCGCGTGTCAGCGATCGGACGGCGACTGGCCGAAGCCATGCGGATGGGCTTCACGACGGCGCTCGTCCCGCCCGACCCTGGCCAGGTGCCGGACGGCATCTCGGTTCGGGAGGTTCCCGACCTCGCTACCGCCCTGCACCTGGCCGACAACCGGCCCTACGCGGAGCACGAGTAGCGACCGCGGCTACCGCGACAGCAGGGTGGCGCAGCGGATGAGACCGATGTGGGAGTACGCCTGCGGGTGGTTGCCGAGCGAGCGTTCCGCGATCGGGTCGTACTGCTCGGGCAGCAGCCCCGTCGGGCCAGCGGCATCGACAAGCTGGTCGAACAGCTCCTGCGCCTCGGTGCGACGTCCGGTGAGCAGGTACGCCTCGATCATCCACGCCGCACACAGGTGGAAGCCGCCTTCACCGCCTGGCAAGCCGTCGTCGCGGCGGTACCGGTACACCGTCGAGCCGCTGCGCAGCTCCGCCTCGATGGCGGTCACCGTCGACTGGAACCGCTCGTCGGCGGGGTCGATCAGCCCGGCGAGCCCCACGAACAGCGAGGCAGCGTCGAGGTCGACGCCGTCGTAGGCGGTGGTGAACGCCCGCACCTCGTCGTTCCAGCCGTGCTCGAGGACGTCGGCGGCGATGGCTTCCCGCAGCGCGGGCCAGTTGGCGGGCATCTCCCTGCCGTAGGTTTGCGCGAGCTTGATCGCGCGGTCGATCGTCACCCAGCACATCACGCGGGAGTACACGCGGTGCCGGGGCACGTGGCGCTCCTCCCAGATGCCGTGGTCCGGCTCGAACCAGCGCCGGTCGACGGCTTCGGCCATCGCGCGCACCATCTGCCAGTCCTCGTCGTGCAGCTCTCCTCGCACCTCGGCGAGGTCGACGACCAGCTCGACCACCGGACCGAAGACGTCGAGCTGCACCTGGTGGTTCGCCAGGTTGCCGACGCGCACCGGCCGCGAGCCAGAGTAACCAGGCAGCGAGTCGATCACAGCCTCGGCGCCGATCTGATTGCCGGTCAGCGTGTACAGCGGGTGCAACCGCTCTGGACCGGCGAGCGTGGTCAGCACGCCATGCAACCAGCGCAGATACCCTTCCGCCTCGGACATCGAGCCGAGCGCGACCAGCTCCCGCACGGTCATCGCGGCGTCGCGGATCCAGCAGTACCGGTAGTCCCAGTTCCGGACACCACCGATCTCCTCGGGCAGCGATGTCGTGGCCGCGGCGAGCACGCCCCCTGTCTCCTTGTCGACAAGCCCACGCAGCGTCAGCGCGGAGCGGACGACCAGGTCCGGCTCCACCTCGGGCACCTTCAGCGTCGCCGCCCAGTCGCTCCAGTAGGCGCCTGCCCGCTGCCTGCGCTCCAGCTCGGGCAGATCGTGCCTGTCGAGGTCAGTCGTACCGCAACGCAGCTCAAGCACGACCGATTCGTCCGGTGTCGGTCGCACCACGGCCTCTGCCGTGTCGTGCAAGCCATCCGACGTGACGGTCCAATCGACGCCCGGCGAACGCAGCACGAACGGCTCCGAGGTGCCGAGCACCCGCAACCCGTCGTGTTCCCGCAGCAGCCGTACCGGCACACCGCCGAACTCGGGCCTCGGCGCGAACACGATCGATGCCTCGGCCTCACCCGAGATCACGCGCACCAGGTCGGTGCGGTGCGCCGCGGTGTCCGGTTCCAGATAGTCCGTGACCAGCAGTCGGGACCAGCGCGTCTCGACGGTCATGGTGTTGGGCAGGTAGCGCTGGCCAAGTGGCAGGCCGTTGTGCTTGGGACCGATCGAGAAGTGTCCCGCGCCCTGCCCGCCGAGCAGATCAGCGAACACGGCGGGAGCGTCCGGGCCGGGATGGCACAGCCACGTCAGCCGCGCGTCCGGCGTCAGCAGTGCCACCGACCGCTCGCTCGCCAACATGGACAGCCGCTCGATCGGCGGTGCCTGCTCACCGTAGAGCCAGGTGCGCCGTTCCTCGAGCAGGAACGCCAGTACGGTCGCCACATCGTCGGCGGTGTCGACGCGGTACTCCGCGATGCTCTCGCCCTCGCCGACTTTCACCCCGAGATCCGGCCCCGACAGTCGCACGAACGCCTTCTCGTCGGTGACGTCGTCGCCGAGGAAGATCGCGGCGGTCGCGCCGACCTGGTGGCGCAGGATGTCGAGCGCCCTGCCCTTGTCGGTCGGCACGACAGACAGTTCGACGACCGCCTTGCCGTCGGTGACGGTGACGCCGTCCCAGCGGCACGGCCCCTCGTGCACGGCCTCGATCACGCGACGCGCGTCGTCCGCATCGGCGCGGCGCACGTGCACCGCGACACTGGCCGGTTTGATCTCCAGCGACACCCCTGGCACGCCGTCGACGAGCCGGTCAAGCTCGACTTCGAGCTTGCGGTGCAGTTCGCGCGCGTTCGCGTCGAGTTCGTGCACGAAGCCGATGTCGAACTCGGACCCGTGGCTGCCAACGAGGTGCACCTCGGCGGGCAAGCGGGACAGCGTGGCGAGATCACGTAGCGCCCGCCCCGAGATCACCGCGGCCGTCGTCTCGTGCAACGCGGCGAGCGAGCGCATCGCGCCAACCGATTCCGGCAGCGGGCGCGCGGTGTCGGGGTTCTCCACGATGGGAGCGAGCGTGCCGTCGTAATCGCACGCGACGAGCAGCCGCGGAGTACGTGCGATGTGCACGATGGCGCGGCGCAGGTCCGCGGGAAGTGCCTCGGCGGTCAACGCCCCTCCAACGAAATCGATAAAGTACGAAAGCTTATGGCCCAATTTACGGCGCGACGGCCGTCACGCGCCGAGCGCGTCTAGGAATGAGCGAGCCCACCTGTCGACGTCATGAGTGAGGACCTGACGCCGCAGAGCACGCATCCGGCGACGGCCCTCGGCTGGGTCGAGGGTAATAGCAGTGTGCAAGGCGCGTTTCACCCCGTCCAGGTCATGCGGATTGACTAAGAACGCGCTGGTCAGCTCGGCCGCCGCACCAGCGAACTCGGACAGGACCAGCGCACCCTTCTGGTCATGCTTGCAGGCCACGTACTCCTTGCACACCAGGTTCATCCCGTCTCGCAACGGGGTGACGACCATGACATCGGACGCCCGGAAAAACGCCGCGAGTTCTGACCGGCCAACCGATTGGTGCAAATAATGCACGACCGGATGGCCTACGGTCGCGAATTCGCCGTTGATGCGACTGACGATGCGCTCGATATCACCGCGCATCCGCTGATAGTGCTCGACTCGCTCCCTGCTCGGTGTCGCCAACTGCACGAACGCGACATCCTCCGGGGCGACAAGACCGTCCTGCAGTAGCTCCTGGAACGCCTGCAACCGCAGGTCGATGCCCTTTGTGTAGTCGAGGCGGTCCACGCCGAGCAGCACGATGCGTGGATTGCCAAGCGACTCGCGGATGTCCGACGCCCGCTTGCTGACCTCCGGCGTGCGGGCGAGCGCGTCCAGGCCAGCGGAGTCGATGGAGATCGGGAACGCGCCTACCCGCACGGTACGGTCACCCACCTGCACGTGGCCGGGACGCGAGCGCACCCCGACCGCGCCCCTGCTCGGCTCGAGGCTGATCAGCTGTCCGGCCAGCCACAGGAAGTTCTGGGCGCCACCAGGCCGGTGGAAGCCGACAAGGTCCGCACCGATCAACCCGCGCACCAGCTCCGCCCGCCACGGCAGCTGCATGAACAGCTCGACCGGCGGGAACGGGATGTGCAGGAAGAAGCCGATGCGCAGATCGGGCCGCAGCTCCCGGAGCATGCTCGGCACCAGTTGCAGTTGGTAGTCCTGCACCCACACCGTCGCGCCCTGCCCAGCAATCTTCGCGCAGGCGTCGGCAAACCGCTGGTTCACCCGTACGTAGGCGTCCCACCAGCGCCGGTCGAACACCGGCCGCTGCACGACGTCGTGATACAGCGGCCAGAGCGTCGCGTTGGAGAAGCCCTCGTAGTAGTCGCGCACCTCGGCGGAGGTCAATGGGACGGGGTGGAGGATGAGACCGTCATCGGCGAACTGGTCCACCTCGACGTCGGGTACGCCAGGCCAGCCGATCCACGCACCCTTGCGGGAGCGCAGGAACGGCTCAAGCGCGGACACCAGACCACCGGGGCTCTGCGTCCAGCGCTGCGTACCGTCCGCAGCGCGTTCCAGATCGACCGGCAGCCGGTTGGCAACGACGAGAAAATCCGGATCGCTCACGGCTCCGAGCCTACTTGTCGTGGGCGAGGATGGGAGTGCTCTCGCGGCAATGCCACTAGTCCAACCTGCGCTTGGCTGGCTTCAGCGGCCCCGCCATCCTCGGGCCGACCAGTTTGCGTTCCAGCCTGCCCAGCCTGGTCCGTACCGGCTGTGCCAGATACTCGCCGAGGACGACGCCAGCCGCGAGCGCCAGCCCGAGCGCGATGGCCTTCATCAGCGTTGTGATGTCACCAGCCGGGGAAACGGCCAGCTCGTACAGCCCCCGGTACGTCGACAGTCCCGGCAGCAGCGGCGTGATGCCTGAGACGGCGACGACCAGCGGCGTCACCCGCAGCCGCCTGGCGAGCAAACCGCCTGAGAAGCCGACGAACGTGGCCGCGATCGCCGTCGCCATGATGGCGTCCCCACCGGAGAACCGGATGGCACCGTAAGTTCCCGCGCCAACCATGCCGGCGACGGCCGCGACCAGCAGCGGTCGCACCCGGGAATAGCTGGCGAGCGCGAAGAAGCCAGCGGTCCCCGCGCCGGCGAGCATCATGACGGGTAACGCGATCGCTTTTGGCGCTGGCAAGTCGGGCAACGGGGTGCGCTCAAGACCGAGTGCGATCGCGATCTGCAACGCGATCACGATGCCCGTGATCAGCCCGGCACTCATTAGCGCGACTTCCATCGATCTACCAGCCGCCGTGACGTTGTAGCCGGTGATGGCGTCTTGCACTGCGGTCACAGTGCCGAGCCCGGAGAGCAACACCGTGATCGCGGCGGCGGCGACGAGGCTGGGTGACCGGAAGGCACCGATGTCACTGCTCACGGCCGCCATGGTGATCAGCGTCGCGATCAGTCCGCCGACGGCTTGCTGGAAGAACATCGGCAGGGCGTAGCGGTTCAATACTCTGCCGACGCGGTCGATCAACGCGCTGACGAAGAACGCGAGTGCCGCCGTCGCCGGGTCGCCGTTGATGAAGACGGTGACCGACGCCGCCATTCCACCGAGCGCGAGCGTCGCGACCCAGCGCGGGTAAGGATGCGGCGCCGCGTTGACCCTGCGCAACTCGGCGTAGGCGTCCTCCGCGCTGATCTGGCCCCTCGTGATCTGCTTGACCAGCTCCTCGACAGCGGTGAGCCTGCTGTAGTCAAGGCTGCGGGTACGCACGACACGCACTGCCGTCACCGGCGCCATCTCGGTGCCCCGGTGGCAGGTAACGGTGATGGAGGTGTAGATGACGTCGACCTCGCACTGCGGCAGACCGAGCGCCGAGGTGACCGCGAGGATCGTCGCCGTCACATCGGAAGCGCCCGCCCCGGTCGCCATCTGGACCTCGCCGATACGCAGGGCGAGTTCGAGCGCGAAGTGAACGGTGGCATCATCGGGCAGCTCCGGCCCCATGGCCATGTCCGTTACCGGACTCGGCTGCTCGCGCATGGGAGCTTCGAGAATGCCCCAGGCGCGCAGCGGGCCCTTCCTGCCGTTGGTCGCCTTGCCGGTGTCGTCCGTCGGGGCCTCCGACGGCGCTTCAAGCACCCGCCACGCACGCCGCTTGACGTGCGCGCCGCGCCTGCGCGGGGAGAGCTTCATGTTGCCACCTCCTCACTGAATATCCCGCAAGGCATCGGTGCAGGCAGCCTGACTGTTGCAGGGGCCAGTGGTGCTTTTCGTCACAGCCATTCGAGGTCGCTTCGGCGCTGTTTCGTGAAGCGTTCACAAGCCTGCCAGGAGGGGGTCCGTCGAGCAGTCCGGCGTGGCAACATACGATGATGATGGACCGGGTTTCCGGCCATGCCGACATAGCTCAGTTGGTAGAGCAACGGTCTTGTAAACCGTAGGTCAGGGGTTCGAGTCCCCTTGTCGGCTCAAGGTGTGACCAGGGGAAACGTCGCTGACCTACGACACGCCACCCGTGGCATGACGCCACTTGTGACGCGAATCGTCGTACGCTCACCGCGTGTCGGCAGGTTCGAAACCGAGGCGGAACGCTGGGAAGCGCAGTCGTGGCACGATCGATGAGCTTCCCAGCGGAGCCCGTCGTGTGGGTGTCTTCGCCGGTCGAGATCCGATTACTAAGAAACGTTACGACCTCACCGAGATTGTGCCCGCAGGCCAGAACGCCGACCGAGAAGCGCAGCGGGTGCTCACTCGGCTCGTGCACCAGGTCAACGAGCATCGGCACCCGAAGACCAACGCGACGGTCAACCAGCTCCTGGATCGCTATCTCGAGCGAAGCAAAGTCGGACGCAAGACCAAGAAGCGCTACTACGAGCTTGCTGAAAACCACGTTCGCCCGTTCATCGGCGAGACAAGGGCGGGCCGGGTAGACGGTGAGATCGTCGACTCACTCAACGCCGAGCTGCGGCGGTGCCGCCGTCACTGCACAGGCGCCAAGGGACTCATCGATCACCGCACTCCGCGCCCACACGAGTGCGACACGCGCTGCAAGCCTCACGAGTGCGAGGGGCTCGCGGAGAACACGATCAGGCAAATCCACTACCTCCTGTCCGGGGCCTACAAGAAGGCAGTGCGATGGGGATGGGTGAGCGTCAGTCCCATCGACAGTTCCGACGCCCCAGCACCTTCCCGGGCAAACCCGCAACCACCAAGGCCAGAGGAAACCGCGGCGATCATCAACCGCGCCTGGCGCGACGACGTCGACTGGGGCACCCATGTCTGGCTCAAGGCCGTGACCGGCTCCCGACGCGGCGAGACATGCGCGATCCGGTGGCGGCACCTGACTTCGAACTACCAAGTGCTGCACATGCAGAAGGCGATCGCGCAAGACGGTCGGGATATCTGGGAGACCGACACCAAGACGCACCAGGATCGTCGGATCACCCTGGACGAGCAGACGGTGGAGCTGCTGGTTGAGCACAGACAGCGGTGCGTAGCTCGAGCGGAAGCACTGGGCATCGAGCTGTCCGAGGACGCGTTCGTGTTCTCCCCTGCGCCGGACGGGAGCGTGCCACAAAGACCGGACACGGTCACGCAGCGGTACCGGGGGCTCGTACAGCGCCTCGGCATCGATACGCACCTGCACGCGCTGCGCCACTACTCGGCCACCGAACTGAAAATGAGCGGAATTGCATTTGATGCATCATTCCGCGGTTTGTGTGAAGGCTGCCTACCTGGGATTCCTGGTCACGGCCGTCTTGGTGAGGCGGGTGCAGCGTTTGCCGGACACGCCGTGTGACCTGCGTGTGAAGGTCGCCGGTTGCGTCTGGTGCCACGATGCGTCATCCATTTCTGTTGCACTGAGTGTTGATCTGTTGCGTTTAGTCACGGCTTGTGTGTGGGAGGTTTCGGGTGGCGGAGCGAGCGGTGGGCTCGGCGGCGCTGGTGCTGGTCGATGGGACGACGCCGTTGCGGCCAGAGCCGGCGTTGTTCGACGCGATGCTGGAGGGCTGGCGTCGCCAGCAGGCCAGCCGTCGGTTGAGCGGTTCGCTGATCGATGGCCGGGAACGGGTGGTGCGCCGGTTCGCGGAGGTCGCCGGCTGGCCGTGGCAGTGGACGTCGGCGCAGGTGGAGGCGTGGACGGCCGCGGGTGGCTGGGCGCACTCGACGGTGCGTACCTATCAGGGCGCGCTGGCGATGTTCCTGGCCTATGCCTGCGATCCGCGCTATGGCTGGATCGCCGAGTGTGAGCAGCGGGTCGGTGCTCGGCCAGTGCAGGTGTGCCACGAGGACAACATGGCCGTGCACGTGGCCGACTCGGAGGGTCGTCCGCAGCGTCGGCCGCTGACCCGGCAGGAGTTGCAGGCGTTCTTCGATGCCGCCGATGATCGGGTGGAGCGGGCGGCGGCGTCGCGGCGTAAGGGATGGCTGGCCACCTTCCGTGATGCCTGCTTGTTCAAGGTGGTCTATGGGTGGGGGCTGCGACGCCGGGAGGCGGCGATGCTGGACGTGGCCGATTTCGCGGTCAACCCGGCCGCGCCGGAGCTGGGCGGGTTCGGGGTGCTGCATGTCCGCTACGGCAAGGCGATGCGGGGCAGCCCGCCGCGACGGCGGGCGGTGGCTACGGTGGTGCCGTGGGCGGCCGAGACGGTCCGGCAGTACCTGGAGGAGGTGCGACCCTCTACGGCTGTGACCGGCATCCGGCGGTGTGGTTGACCGAACGCGGCGATCGGATCTCGCTGCGCCAGATCGATGACCGCTTCGCCCAGTTCCGCAGGATGGCCGATCTCCCGGATGATCTTTCGGTGCATTCGCTGCGTCACTCGTACGTGTCGCATCTGATCGAGGACGGCACGGACCCGCTGTTCGTGCAGCAGCAGGTAGGACACTCGTGGGCGTCCACGACAGCGGTGTACACGACGGTCGGCGCCGATGCCCGCAACCGGATGCTCAAGGCGGCGCTGGCCCGCGCCTACGAGAAGGATGGGGACGGCGAGCGATGACGAACAAGATCGAGTACGTGTGGCATTTGCGCAGGCTGATGGCCGAGGCCGGGATGTTCGCCACCACCGACCTGGTGCCGCTGCTGGCCGAACGCGGCGTCAGGTTGTCCCGAGAGCAGGTGTATCGGTTGGTGACCGGCACCCCGGAGCGGCTCAACCTGGCCGTGCTGGTGGCGTTGTGCGACATCCTCGGCTGCCGGGCCGACGACCTGATCGAACCGGTCCCTGCGTCGGCGAAGAACACGACGGCGGCGGCCCCGCCGAAGGGACAGCGGCCGCGGCCCCGCCGCGCCCGGATCCTGCCTGTGCCTGCGGAGTAGGACGTGACCGGCACATCCCGCTGCCCGGTCGGGCACGCGATGCCCGCGGGCCCGGACCGGATCTGCTCGCCCTGCCGGCGCGAGCAGATCATCGCCCGGGTGAGCGCGGTCGAAACATCACTGTCCACACAGGATGTGGCGGCGGCGGTGGATGCGGTCGCGACCAACCCTGCGGTGTGGCGCAGCCTGGCCGCAGCGTTGGAGTCCAACCCGGACGCACTCGCCCAGGGTGCCCCACCCGCGGTGGGGCGGCTGGTCACCGAGCTGATCGCTCGGGGCGCCACCACCGTGACCGAGCCGAGGTGCGCGGTCTGCGGCCGCACCGGGCGACCGTTGAGCGTCACCGAGCGCGGCGGCATGTGCGCTCGGTGCGCGCACCACGCCAACCCCGCCGAGTGCGTGCGCTGCGGCATGGTCAAACCGGTCGCGGGTCGCACCAACACCGGCGAGGCGATCTGCGAGCGGTGCCGCCGACGCGAACGGGGGCGGCGCAAGTGCGGCCGCTGTCACAAGATCACCTCGATCGCCGCGCGGGCTCGCGACGGCCAGCCGGACATCTGCGTGAACTGCTACCGGATGCCGCACGCGGTCTGCAGCGTGTGCGGCCAGCGGCGGGAATGCAACTTCGCCGCCAGTGACGCGCCGATCTGCGTGACGTGCACACCCCGGGCCACCGCCACGTGCGCCCGCTGCGGCCACGACCGCCCACCCACGGTCCGCTGGGATGAGGGACCCGTGTGCGACCCCTGCTACACCGCGGCGCTGCGCCATCGGGGACGCTGCGCGGGGTGCGGGAACCAGCGACGGCTGGTCTTCCCGCCTGGGCCGGGCGCCACCACCTGCGCCGACTGCGCCGGGATACCGGTCACCCACGCCTGCGGCGACTGCGGTATGGAGGACAAGCTCTACGAGAAAAACCGTTGCGCGGCCTGCAGCCTGCGCCGCCGCGCCGCCCACCTGCTCTCCGGCGGCACCGGCCAGGTCCCGGCCGAGCTGACCGCCGTGTTCGAGGCGATCTGCGCGGCCCGCACCCCACGCGCCGCGCTGAACTGGCTGCGCCAGGGTGCCGCCGCGAGCCTGCTCGCCGACGTCGCCTCCGGGCGCCTGGCGGCCAGCCACCAGGCCCTGGACACCCACCCGCAGGCCCGTGCCGCCGACTACCTGCGGCACATGCTCGTCGCCGGCGGCGTCCTGCCACCCCGGGACGAGCAACTGGCCCGCACCGAGAAATGGCTGGCCGCCCTGCTCGCCACCATCGACATCGCCGAGCATCGGCGGCTCGTGCAGGCCTTCGCCACCTGGCGGGTGCTGCGGCGGCTGCGCCGCGGCACCGAAGCCCGGCCAGCGCCACGCACCTACACCGCCCACGCCAGAAACAACATCAAGGCCGCCGTCGCCTTTCTGACCTGGCTCGCCGCGAAAGACACTACGCTGGCCGACTGCTCTCAGGCCGACATCGACCAGTGGCTCACCACCGATCCAGCGGCCTCTCACGTGCGGGACTTCGTCCTCTGGGCAGCCGAACACCGGCATTGCGACGAGTTCACCGTTGCCGAGCCCGAGCGTCGCACCGGCACCGCCACCGCCGCCGATCAGCGATGGGAACAGGTCGCCACCCTGCTCCACGACGATCACCTCGCCACCATCGACCGGGTCGCCGGCTGTTTCCTGCTGCTATTCGGCCAGCAGCAATCCCGCATCGCCGTCATGACCACCGACCAGGTCAGCCAGCGCGGCCCAGACGTGTTCGTCCGCTTCGGCCAGCACGACGTCCCGGTCCCCGAACCGCTGGGTGAGCTGCTGCTCCGGCTCATCGCCGAGGGCAAGCCCCATACCGCGATCGGCTCACCAGCCCAGACGCCCTGGCTGTTTCCCGGTGGGCTGCCCGGCCGGCCCATCACCGCCTCCCATCTGGCGCACCGGCTACGCGCGCTCGGCATCTCCACCCAGGCCGGCCGACGAGCCGCCCTGCTCGACCTGGCAGCGCAAGTCCCCGCCGCCGTGCTCGCCGACCTGCTGAACCTGCACCCCACCACAGCCACGAAATGGATGCACCAAGCCGGAGGCGACTGGAACCGCTACGCCGCCGAACTCGCCCGAACCCGCAATCACCAACCCTGCGAATAGCCACACACCATCCAAGATCAAAAAGGGCAAATCGCAACGCCGGAACAATGCTCTCTACCAGTTTCGCGGCTGGCGTGGACGTCCGCACCGTCGCCGGACGACTCGGCCACGGCGGCGGAGGCACCACCACCCTGCGGGTATACACCGCATGGTTGTCCGAAGCCGACCAACGCGCCGCGGAAACCCTGTCAGGCCGGATGCGGGTATTCCGCTGGCGCAGCTCGTTCCGGAGCTGCAAGCGGTACCCGATTCCACCTGGTCGGCATGCACTCACAGCAGTGCTGACACCGCCAGTGTTTGGAACACAGCTGCCGCCACCTGGCACGCGACGCCGCCGCGCCACAAGACGTGTGCACGGCGCCTACGTTCCACCTCCGGCAGCGTCGTCTGGTCCGCTAAGGTAACAGCGTTGCGACGACCCCACCGGCCAAGCAGGTAGAGGATTACGGCGGTCGCTGTCAGGACCGCGAACTCGGCCATCACCGCGGCGACATGCCCGGGGTGTGGCTTGGCGGCGCGTCAGGAGCGGCAGGCCGATAGCCCTCCGCGTACTCGACGTCCGCGTTCTTGATCTCTTCCCCGAGCCAGGACCGCCACCTCTCGATAGCCCTCTCCATCTCAAGTGTGCGCCGCAGAGGTTCCTCAACTTCCGCCAATGACGCTTCTGCCGGCGGCAGCACTTTTTTCACCTTGCCGACATTCCAACCGTGTTCTGCCTTGACCGGACCGAAAATGCTACCTGGCTCGGCGTTGAACGCGGTTTCGGCATACTCGTCCTGCAACTGCCCGGCGCTCACTAACCCGAGGTTTCCGCCGTCACCCCGGGTCGCACCGTCCAGGCTTCGCTCTCTCGCCAATTTTTCGAACGACGAACCGGCGCGTAAGTCGCTGACGATAGCCTTGGCCTCCTCTTCTGTCCCCACCACGATGTTGAGTATCTTTCGACGCTCGGGCCTGCCGAGTTGTTTTTTCCTATTCTTGAACGCCTCTGCGACCTCGCTGTCATTTACTGAGAGACCCTGAGTTATATCCTCGAACAAGCTGACCGACACAAGTTGCCGCCGTATCTCATCGAGCACAGCCTGCTCGGAGGTCCCCGTAGTTCCCAGTGCACGGACGAAACGAGCGCGGGCACTAGGTCCTTCACCGATGTTTTCGGAGATGAACTTGGTCAACGTGTCGCGCACCGTCTTGCCTGCGATGACAATTCCACGTTCTTTGGCGGCGTCGTCGAGAATCATGCTGACAGCTATCGCCTTGGCCATGTCGCGCCGGAATGCGTTCGATTTCTGCTTGTCGCCAGGATCCGGTGGTTGAACTCCGTACAGAGCTTTCAGCGTGTCCACTCGACGATCCAGTTCGTCCACAGTGACCACGCGATCGTTGTAACGGAGCGCCGCGTTTTTGGGAAGGCTGACCGCATGAACCCAGTAGAACCCGCCGGCGCTCCCACCAACGACAGCCAGTACGGCCACCAATACCAAGATCGTGCGAGTCCGGCGCCCTTGGAGGAATTGCGCCGATCGGATGCGGTGCGGCACGTTCCGGACCCCGGTAAGGATTGACCTCAGATTCATCGCGTGACTCCCTCTAACGCTTCCGACGGGGTGGAGCTCAGCGCATTCCCGGGCGGCGTGGGCCGCTGCTCCCCGGCTGTGGTCGCCGACACCACGACCATCGCGGTCACCAGTGACAGCAGTACGGAGGCGGCCAGGAGTAGCCCGAACTGCTGGATCGCCGCGAGCACGGAAAGTCCCAGAACCAAGTAGCCGACCGCCGACACCATGGCTACCAACATCACTGATTGCTGCAACCTGCGATCGCGCCGTCGAACGGCCTCTGACAGTAGGACTGTGAATTCGCAACCGACTGCGGCGACGAGGGGGCCGACCGCCACGGTGATAGGACTCAACGATGTCCCGGTCAGCCACAGGGCGAAAAAACACACGCCGGTGGCCAGGACCGCAGTGGTGACCGCACGCAGGGCATCCTTTCGCCGGGAAAGCACCAGGGCGAGGACGAACCCCGCTGCGGCGATACCGACCCCGTTGATTAGGTAGCGGTTGTCGGAGACCAGTTCGTAGCCTCGGGCGGCGAGGATCGGCAGCCCGGTCAACTCCACCTCGTAGCCCCGAGGCGGGGGCGGTAGTTGGTCCATCAAACCGTCACGTAGCTGGCCCAGCCCGGCTACGTCGTTGAAGTCGACGCCGAAGTACATCACTGCTTCCCGTGCGTCCGGTCGGAGAACCGCACCGCTGAGATACGGCGGCAGTAGACGGACCCCGGCCTCGATCTGCTTTGGGCTGGGGGAAGGACCCAGGAAACCGAGTAGTTCGGGCACAGACAGGCCCGGGTGCATCAGATCGCCGTACCGGGTGACGGCGATGTCTCGCGCCTGGCGCATCCATGCCAGCGCCTCCGGAGAGGTTACGTCGTCACCGTGCATCACAAGCGCAATCTCCCCCGAAGCACCGAGAACGTGCTCGACGTGCTCGGCCTGAGTGAGTGCCGGAAGGCCGTCGACCAGGTCTTCGAGATCGCTCTGCACCGAGAGCTTGGGTAGCATCGCCCATCCCGCGATGGCGATCACGGCAACGGCGAACAAAGCCGCGACTTGCCGGGACCGCACTTTCCGCCGCGTGGTAGCGACACGGCTTTCACCGGCGGTGCGAGGCACCGACTGTTCGAAACGATTCTCCTGACCAGCGAACCGTGCGGCCAGGAGCAACCCGGCAACGAACGAAAGCAGGACACCGATTGACAGTGCGATGCCGAGGTCTCGCACGAAGGGCACGGGCGAGATCGCAAGCGCGCCGAAGCTGGCGGATGTGGCGCACGCTACCGCCAGCACCACCCTCCGCTGCGCCCGCTGCGTGAGATAGGTTGCGAAGTCGCTGCCAACCGCGAGCAGTACCGGTAGGAACGCGACGACGCCCAGCGAGAGCGGGCGATCGAGCCAGCCGAACACCGACACGGTCACAGCCGTCCCCGCCAATGCACTGACGAGCGGAAGCAGACGTGATCGCCGTCTTCGCCACGGCACGATGAGAAAGCACAGGCCTACCGCCAGGAGAGCTGCTCCGCCGAGTAGCGGAACCTCATACCGAACCTTCTCACCCAGCTTTTCGGCCAGCGCCGGGACCCCGGACACGGTCACCCGGCTGACGTCAACCTCCGCCGACCCCACGGCGGCGCGCACACTCGCGACAAGTTCGTCCGTCGCCGACTGCTCAAGCCCCTGCCGAGGCCGGACGTGGATTGCCACCGCCTTTTCCGAAGGCACGACGAACTTCCACTGAGGTCGAGGTTCGCCGTCCGGTGTGAACAGCACCGAGCTAACGAACGACTGGTTGCTCAAGGTCGGAAGCCCCGTGGGCAAGGACTGAACGAGCAGCTGGCCGTATCGCCTGTCGAACTTCCGGGTCGCACGCTCAACGGCTGCCGCGACCTCTCCGTCGGACTTGCCCGCCTGTCGAGCCTTGCTCCGGGCACGCGCCTGCAGGGCATCGCGCCGTCCGGAAAGCTCCGCCATGAGCTCCTGCGCCCGGCCCGCAATCTGGTTCAGTGTGGTTGCGGGCCCGTACACGCCGGCCGCCCCGGACAATCGGGATAGGTCCCCCTCGAGCTTGAGCAGCCGCATCAGCTGCGTTTTTTCGAAGAGTTGATGCGGCTGCTCGGTCTCCAGCAGGACGACAACAGGATCGCCGCCGAACGACGTGCTGAGCTCTTCGTACTCAGAAACAGCGGGGTCTCGCGCGGGCAGGAACGAGTCGATCCCCGTCTCCACCCGGCTTTGTGTCACGCCGAGCACGACCAGAGCGGTCAGCAACCCCGTAGCGATCGCGTAGACAACCTGCCGCCGATTGATCTTCCGGATTACCCGCACGGCGTCGTGTCCGTACCGTTTTAAGGCACGAAGGCCAGCCAACCGTTTCACCATTCTCACCTGGGCGGGTCACTCTTGACGCGCGGATACTCGCCATTGAACGGTGCGGGATCCTCGGCCTGGCCTGGCTTGGGGTACGGATTGTTCTTCTTGAGCGGTCCCATCTCAGTGCTCAACGGTTTGCCCTGGACGCTCTGTTCGTTGTACACCATCATCAACCGGATGAAGCGACCGTTCGCGTCGCTGTACCCTGTCACCTGACCGATATTCGTGAAGAAAGCCGCCACATCACGCCCGTAGGGAACAAGATAGGAAAGCATCGGGTTGAGATCGGACAATGCAATGTTCACCGTGGGCAGGAACCGCTGAGCGTGGTCAGCAACAGCCGGCACCCGACGTAGCGTACGCGGCGCTTTGCCCAACACATCGTCCAGCGACGGCAGCAGCCCGCGCAGGTCCGCTGCCACTGCGGGCAGCTCCACAAGCGCCGCATTCATCTGAGGCGCGGCGGCCCGGACCGGACGCGCGACCGGGGCAAGGGCGCCCGACAGTTGTTTCAGCGCGCCCCCGGCCTCTTCAGCAGTCCCCATCAGCCCTGGAAGTCGGCGCATCACCGATCGAATCTCGTTGTCACTCGAAGCTGTCACGCTCAGCAGCTTGTCAGTGTCTTCGACCAGTCGCGCGATCTGGCCTTGCTGGGTATCGAGCGCCGCGAGCAGGGTCGTCGTGTTTCCCGTCAGCTTTCGGAGATCCTTCGACTGCGCACTCAAGGCCGAAGTCGCGTCGTGCCCTTCACGGCCGAGATCTCCGATTCCCTGAAGCGTCCGCGAAATCGCGTCATCAGTGTTTTTCGTCCCCCTGCCGAGCGAGCGAAGCGTACTGGCCAACGCATCCCGCGTGGGCGCATCCAGGCTCGATAGCACATCGTCGAACTCGACGGCCTCCTTGGCGGCCACGTCCGGCAGGCGACCCCCATCCGGTATGGCCGGGCCGGAGCCATCGGTGACCTCCAGATATGTTTCCTCGATCAGCGTCTTCTTACGAACGCGTACCGTTGCCCCCTCGTGCAGTGGAGCATACTCATCGAGCTCAAGCACGACGCGTGCGCGACGTCCGACGGCTTCGACGGTGCGTACACTACCTACCGTGACTCCTGCGATGGTCACATCCGAGTCGTCAACCAGGTTGGATACCCCGGAGAACTCCGTAGTGACCGTGTATCCCTCTTCCGAGACTCCCGGGATCCGGCCACCGGAATTGACCCACAGGTACGCGAACAGCCCCACACAGACTGCGGCGAAGACAACCAGCACCAGCGTCCGCATGGACGCCGTTATGGACGGCAACTTCATCATCGACACTCACCTATCGGGACGCTGCCGCTGCAAGCTCGGGCAGAAGCGGCACGAGACCAGAGATCGTCTCGTCGGACAGTTGGGCGGCCGCGCGATACGCCGAGCCATCCTTGTCGCGCAGGCTGACCACCGAACGCGTGTTGACGACGAACGCTTTGAGGTCGGTCAGATACGGGAGAACGGCAGACGTGATCGGCTGGAACCGGCGGGTTATCTCCTTGACATCAACCAGGGAAGCCCTAACGTCGCCGATGAACGGGCGGAGGTCTCGCACGACCGGCTTGGCCTTCGCCACGACGGGCCGGGCTGCGTCGACGGTCTTGCCGACCTGGTCGATGGTCTTGGTGAACTGTGCCAACGAGCCGGGTAGCTTGTCCGTGGCTCCGCGAAGGTTGTCTAATGTCGGATCCAGCTCGCTGCTGAGCTCGCTGACGCTGCTCATCGCGCGTTTGAGCTCGGCGGTGAATTCGGGAAGCTCGGCGAGTGCGGCATCCAGATCCCCGCCGCGTTTTCCGGTTGTGCGCAGCGTGCGCTGTAGCGAGCTGGCGAGTGAGCTGAGACGCTGATCATTGTCCCCGACTGCGGTCGAGATCCGGCCGAGTGCGTTCACGAGCTGCGCCAAAGCCCGCTGCCGGGACTGCAACGTCGTGACCACCGGGCGCAGGTCCTTGAGCACCTCACCGGTGGCGTCCAGCCCCCCGGGCAGCCGGCTCGGCGCGTTCGCCAGCGCCACGTCGGATTCCGACAGCAATGTCGTCAACGCGTCCCTTGCGTTGGCATCCAGGTGGCCAAGCGCCTCATCGACCTGAACAGGCCGCGACGAACTGGTGATAGGAAGGGTGGAGCCGGCTGCCAACCGCTCGGCCGGGGGACCACCGGGATCGAGTGCGACGTACATCTCGTTGAGCGGGCTCTTCGGCCGAAGCACCACTCGTGCGTTCTCGTAGATCGCATGTCCGCTGTCGATCGACATTTCCACCTTTGCGTTTCCCTCGTCGTCGACTGACGCGGACTGAATATCGCCCACGCTCACGCCAGCGATCCGCACCTCCTGCCGACTCTCCGGGTTGACCGCGGGAGCTTCGTCGAACGTCGCGGAGAAGCGAAACTCGTCGTGCCACGGCCATTGGATCGTCTGTTGCTGGCTGAAGATGTAGCCGAGAGTGCCAAGGCCGAGGACCACGAGCGTGGTCACGACCAGGAGGTTGCGTTTCAGGTGGCGCTCGCGTCCGATCCTTTCCCAGACCAGTTTGATGCGATCAGTGACAGTTCTCATCGACCCTCCCGTTGTTCGGGTGTGCCGCCACGACTTTGGCCAATGGTGTCGAGCAGTTTCTCGAAGTTGATCGGTGTGCCTGAGATGAGCGCGCCCCCGAAACCGGGTTGTAGGCCGACGGCCGTTCCGTTCTCGTCGACTAGTTGCGAGGCCCGGTCCATGTCGGCGAACATGTAGCCGATCTCCTGGTACAACGGCTTGTCGGAGCCGCCGCCTGAATAAACACCGCTGCCTTTGAACGGCGTCAGAACCATCTTCTTGATCGGCCCGTTCACGCGGTCGAGCACCGGACCGCTTACGTCGTTCAGGACCGACGTGGTCTGGCGTGTGGTCGGCACCAGTTGCTCGACAAGCGGCCTGGCGTCCGCCAGCAGACCTTTGAGGTCGGAGACCAGCGGACGCGACTTGGCCAATACCGGGCCGAGGTGTTTCAAGGTCGTGTCGAGTTCCTGGGCCACGGGCCGTGCCGGGCCTGATGTATCCCGGAGCTTCGTCAAAGTGCGATCGAGTGCATGCAAACCGCGCTCCGCCGAGTCAAGTGTCGCGGGGAGCGTACGAACCGTCGCTGCGACTTCTTCACTACGGTCGTCGAGCACGTTCGAGACGGCGTGCATGTCCTCGATAATCGACTCAAGTTCACCGTCGTTCCGGGTCAGTACACGCGCGGTCGACTCGAGCCCCTGCACGAGGTTCCTGAGGTCTCGCTGAGGGCGCTCTCCCTGAAGCCCCCGCAGCACTTTCGCGGCTGGACCGAGTGTACCGGGTGCGTGGTCCAGCATCTTTTCGACAGCACCCCGTCCTCGCGGACCCAAGGTCTTGTCCATGGCCCGGACCGAAGTGCGGATACCGTCGATTGCATCGGGCTGCAGGGCCGAGGCGACGTGCTGCAGTTCGACGGGAACCTCGGTGCGCTGCGCCGGGATCGTTCCGGAGAACCTGTCTCCCGAACCGCCCGGCTCCAGCGCGACATAGTAATTCCCGCCGAGGATTGTGGTCGGCCGGATCAGTGCCCGAGGGGAAGATCCAAGCGTTTCCACGATGCCGTCGTCTACTTTGAGCCTGGCAACTGCCTTGCCACCATTGGCGCGTTCGACGGACTCCACGACGCCGACGACCACGCCGGCGACCTTTACCTCGGAGACGTAGTCCTGGAGCCGGTAGTTCCGCGCGAACTCCGCACGGACGATCTCACCGGACCTCGTCCACGTTCTGATCTTCTCCATCTGGGACAGGCCGGCCACCATTAGGACGATTAGGGCGATGATCACGGTGCCCAGCTTGAACGGAGACAGCTCACCGGTCTTGACCAGCAGTTTCCTGAGGTTGCGACGGACCGCCGTCATCATCCTTCACCTCCCGTCGAGAGGGTGGACCGATCCTTTGCGGCCTCGCCTGGAGCCGGATACGGTTTACGGTCGACCAGCGGGCTCTTAATCCCACCTTGTCCAGCCACCGACTCCTCGCTAAACAGCAAGGAAAGCCGCAGGTAGTGACCGTTCTCGTCCTTGTGGGACAACGCCCCTGCCCAGTTCGTGAACCAGGTTGAGACTTCCGGCGCGTAGGGGGCCAGTACATTGAGGAAGCTGTGGCTGCGGTCGAGCATCTGGACCGCACGGGGTGCCAGTGGACGAGCGTCCTCGACAACCGCAGTCAGGTCCGAGACCGCGGGTTCGGCCTGTTTGTTGACCGCAGGCATTTTCTGAAGTGGCCGCGTACCTTCGCGGAGCACTCCTCGCAGATCAGGTGTCGCCTCACCGAGGGCCCTGGCGCCGGTCCGCATCGTGCCCATTCCCGCCTGAAGGTCCGCCAATGGCTCTTGCAGGGAACGCATCGCCTCTCTAGTCGTCCGAAGCGTCGAGGGCCCGCGTTCGAGGGTTCCCCGCAACGGCGCGCCCTCGTCGACACCGACCGCATCCATCGTCGTGCGGAAGCCGCGCAGGAGTCCGGCTATGTGTTGCTGCCTGCCCTCGAACCGGCCGGAGAGGCGTTCCGCACTGGCCAGCAGAGCCGCCATATCCGCCCCGTCTTCTGTGGACAATGCCCGGGCGATGGCGCCGAGTTGCGGAAGCATCTCGGGTGCCGCCTCGACGGCATCGTTGAGATCGCGCGCGTGCCCACCGAGACCGCCGCCGACCTCTCGTAACACGGAACCCGCCGCCTCGCGCGTGGATTCGTCGAACACGTCGTCAAGGAGCGTGTTGACGTCCCTGGCCTCCGTGGTTGACCCCCGCGCGATCACGTCTTTCGGCCCGAGCGGTCCGGCTGAGGGCGACCCTGGTATGAGGTTCACGTACTTTTGTCCCAGTAGGGACCGGGACGACACCGAAGCCGTTCTCGCCTCGGCTCGCGCGTTCCGGTAGATCGGACGCTGGTCGCTGAGCTGCATCGTCACGCGTGGGGTTCCGTCCACGAGTTCGATACCTTTTACGCTACCGACGCGCGCGCTCGCGATCCGCACGTCATCACCGATCCTGAGTCCGCTGACGTCCGCGAACTCGGCATGCACGACAGTTCTGTCGTCCCACGGCAGGCCCTTGTGCGCCTGCGTCGCGAGGTATGCAGCCACGCCAACCGTGGCCGCGACAACCATGCCTACGATAAGGGTTCGGCGTTTCCGCAACCGGCCGATGGTCATCGGGAACCTCCCAGCAGAAAGTCGAGAGCACGGCCCTCTTGCTGTTGACTCAACCCGGTTACGCCGCCGTCTCGCGAACTCGGCCTGGAACTGTCGAGCAACCCGCTCACACCACCTTGGAGTTCGGGAAGTTGCTGCCACACGGCACGTTCGTTGTTCCGTTTCGGCGGCGGTTTTTCGCCCTTTGCTCCCGTGAGCTCGGTTGCAGAAGTTTTCGGTAGCAATCCGGTAATCTGTTGAGGATTGATGATTACCATTCCGCGAAAGTAGTGTGAAAGGCCGTCCCAGCCATTTGTGGCCATCGCCCAGTACCGGAAGAAGTTCAGGACGTTTTCTATGTTGCCGGTCAACCGTGCTACCAGCGGTTTCGCCGCACTGGCGGTGCCTTTCAGATCCTTACCTGCCTTTCGCATCTCGGCGACAACCGGCCTCGCCTGGTTCAGCAGTTCTTCCGCGTGCGCCAGCACCGGTTCGGCGCTCGCCAATGCCGGTTGGGCGGTCCTGCTGAACTCTCGTAGTTCCTCACTGATCGCGTTGAGGTTGTCCGTAGTCGGCCGTAGCCCCGCAAGAACCGGTGTGGTCGCCTCTGACGTGCCGGCCAACCGTCCCAGCGTGGCCCTGGCTTCCGACAGGGTTGCGGGAAGTTGTGAAAGCACCGCGTCCAGTGCCTCGTCCTTCTGCGACGTCGATTGCACGACCCGATGAATTGAGCCCACGAGCCGATCCAGGGTCTCGCCGTCGTCGGCCGCCAGCGCGTCCGCGACTGGTTGAGCCGTGCTCACCAGGTCGTTCAGTAGCCTGGTGTGCTCCTTCAGCACCTCGACAAGGCCGTCGGTGTCCCGCATCGCCGATTCGAGGACCGCGATCGCATCAGCAGCATCCTTACCCCTGCCCTGCATACCCTGGCCGAGCGTCGTCACCAGCGCGGCGAGCGATTTCCCGGTTGGTTCGTCAACCATGTTGAGTACCTCGTCCAGGTCCGTCGCCTGCCGCGTCTGGCTCGCAGGCAGCACTGCGCCCGTAGACAGCAGTGGTGCCGAGGGTGTTCCCCGGTCGAGGTCGACGAACCGCTCGCCGAGGATCGTGACGGGGCGGATGATCGCCTGGGCATCCTGATGCAGCGGCTGCGCCGACCGGTCCAGTTTCATCGCCACCGCTGCCTTGTTGCGCCGTGCCTCGATGCTCTCCACCGTGCCGACGACCACGCCGTCGAGCTTGACTTGGTTTCCGACCACCAGCGGGCTCGCGTCCTCGAATTCGGCAACGACGGTCATGTCCCCGCCGGCGTCCGCGGACTTGCCGATGCCTGCGGCCGCGCCGGTACCCCCAAGCAGGGTCGCCAGCACGACCACCAAGATTTTCAGCCTCGACCGCCGGCGTCCTTGTATCGTGTTCGCGTTCATCGGGGACCACTCCCGTAAGCGTCCTGCCATGGCTGCCCGACAAGTTCACCGGGCAGCGGATATGGGTCGTGAACCATTCCTGGTGGCATCACTCCTGGATTGTGGTTGAAACTCGATCCACTTCCGGGAACGAAGATGCGCATGTATCGCCCTTTGCTGTCGTAATTTCCGGCCGATGAGGCCCAGTTCGACAACCATCCGACGATCTCGGGCGTGTACGGACGCAGGAATGACAACGCGGGTGTCAGGTCGCTAATCGCCGACTCGCTGCCGGGCAGTACTTGCTTCGTACTGTCCAGCAGTGCTGGTGTGCGCTGCAGGAGCATGTCCGCCGCGTGGAGCGTGGGACGCAGCCGGGCAACCATCGGACGGAGGTCCCGCAGCACCGGCTGCAGCTTGCTCGCCACGGACGGCAGCCGTTCCGCGGCCGGTCGCAAATCCTCGAGCAGCGGAACCGCCTCGTCCGCGACATCCGGAACCTTGCCGAGCGTCCGATCCGCCGTCGAGAGCACTTCGGGAAGCTTGGCCAGTCCGGCGCGCATAGCCTCACGCTCGCGCACCAGATCGCGGCTCATCCCCGAGAGGCGCTCGACGATTCCCCGTACCACCGCATCGCGACGGGACAGGGTACTGATCATCTCGTTGGTCTCGCTCACCAGTTGCTCGATCGCGCGACCATCCGAACCGACCTCTCGAAGCACGCCGACGAGCTCTGCGACCGCTGGCCCCGCCTGCGTGAGCGTCTGCCGCAACTCCGTCTCGTTCGAGCCGACGGTCTTGTTGAGCCGTTTGATCGAGGACCGCAGGTGTGTTCTGGTAGGGCGGTCAAGGGCGTTGAGCACCTTGTCTATCTCGACCGGATCCGGCATTTTCCCTTCGAGCGTCCCGCCATCGCGGATCACGGGGTTCGACTCAGCTCCATCGCGGATGTCAACCTGACGCTCGCCGAGGACCGCCTTCCACACGATCGCCGCCTCGGCCCCGGAGTGCAGCGGAGCGACTTCGTCGTCCAGATCAAGTGCGACCCGAGCCTTGCCGTTCACGACCTCGATATCACCCACCTGGCCGGCGTCGAAGCCATCGATGAGGACCTTGCTTCCTTCGACCAGGCCCGTAGCCGACGGCAGCACGACATGGGTTGTGTAGCCGTCGTCGGCGCTGGAAGCAGCCCACCCGGCGCCACCGGCTAGCGCGGTCGCGGCGACCGCCAGAATTGCCAGACGTCGCATATCGCTCAGTCCATTCCCAAGGGTCCGGCCGATTCTCCGAGCAGGAACTGCCTCACAAACGGGTCCTCCGACGCGAACGCCTCTTCCGCGGGCCCGTAGTGGACGACCTTTCCTTGCCAGATCAGGCCGATGTAGTCGCTCACCTTGCGCGCTGTTCGGATATCATGCGTCACGAGCAGGTACGTACCTTTGTGTTCCCTGTGCACTTCAAGGATTAGGTCGTTGAGTAAACTCGTCCGTACCGGGTCTAAACCCGAGTCCGGCTCGTCAAACAATAAGATGTCCGGGTTCATCACCAGCGCGCGCGCGAATCCCGCCCGCTTCCTCATTCCCCCGGATATCTCGCCGGGCAATTTTTCGGCGGCGTTTTCGAGACCGACTTCTTTGAGGCGCCCAGACACCAGGTCACGTATATCCGGCTCCGACATTTCCGTGTGTTTTCGCAGCGGAAACGCGGTGTTGTCGAAGATGTTCATCGAGCCAAACAACGCACCGTCCTGGAACAGTACGCCGAAGCGTCTGCGGATGTCGTACCGCTCGCGTTCGGCGATGCCCCAGATATCCTTACCGAAGATTTTCACCTCTCCCTGATCCGGTTCCAGAAGGCCGACCAGGTGTTTGATGAGCACACTCTTACCCGTACCGGAAGGTCCCAGAATGGTCGTGACGGCGTCGTTCTCGAACTTCAAGTTGAGACCCTGCAGCACACGTGAACGTCCGAAGGTTTTATGGAGATCACGAACTTCCATCGCACGCGCCCCGTTGGCTGAATCGCAATTGGGAACGTGGCCTGCCGACAGCTCTCCCGATATTCTCACGACTTGAGTCCTCCTCATCTATTAAGACCGCCGCAATTTCGATCTGGTCAGTTGCCGATCGGCAGATTCGGATGCACACCCCACGCCAGCCAACTGCCTAACAGTCCGACAACGTGCACGAGTACCATATTGAGCATCATCGATTTCGCCGTGTTTCTCCCCACCCCCGACGGACCGCCGGCCGCGTAATACCCGTAATAACAACCGACGAAAATGATCACTGTACCCATTCCGAACATCTTCAGCATGGAAGCGGCCACGTCATACGGATTTTGAAACAACCAGAACAGGTACGAGTACCCACCCGGCGACACAGTCCCGAACTGCACGACGGTGATCAAGTACATGGCGATGAACGTGAACCCCAGTCCAACGAAATAAAGGAACGGCATAGTGATCCAAGCCGCCATGATGCGCGTCCCGACTAGGTAGCTCAACGAGTTGACACCCATGACTTCCATCGCATCGATTTCCTCTGAGATACGCATCGACCCGATTTCAGCGACGAGGCCGCACCCAACTTTTGCGGCGAAGATGTACGCCCACATGTACGGCGACATCTCACGAAGGCCGCAGACGTTGTTGAACACCGCCGCATAGCTGGGCGCGCCCACCTGCTCCAGGGTATAACTCGCATTGGTGGCGCACATGGTTCCGATCACAAACTGCATGAACCAGATGAGCAGACCGCTGAAGAGCACCAATGTCGCGGCTTGCGAGAAGATTTCGCCGATGTGGTGGCGTAAGTCCGGCAGGCTGCGGACCACACGACCGGAGAATCTGGCTATTTCGCCCCCGGTTGTAACCGCGGATCTGATGTTGTCCCTGATTCCCTCACTACCCGTGGCACCGTTTAGATTCGCTCGGCGCACTGGTTGTCGGGTTCGCCGCCAGTTGGTGGTCTCTACCATGCCATGGGCCCTTTACTTGAATACGTGCATGTCGGGGTTAAGCCCGAGCAGAACAGTGGTGAAGAGATAGTTGAAGACATAAACGGCGACGAAGGAGATCACCACCGCCTGGTTCACGGCGCGACCGACGCCGATTGGCCCGCCCTGTGCACTGAGGCCTTTGTAACAGCAAACGACCGAGGTAAGAAGCCCGAATATTAACGTCTTGATGACGCTGCCCCAGATGTCGGTCGTAGTTGCGTTCGCCCAAAAATTAGCGACGAAGGCAGAACCATTGGCGTCGAAGACTAACACGGCGACTAGGTATCCACCGAACACTCCGCAAACCAGTGCGCCGACAACGAGCAGGCCCGTCATCACCGTTACCGCGATAACTCTCGGCACGATCAGCGTTCGCACGGGATCGATTCCAAGCACCTGCATCGCATCGAGCTCGTCGCGGATGCGCCGGGAACCGAGGTCCGCCGTAATGGCGGTGCCCATAACGCCTGCGACGATCATCGCCGTTAGCCACGGGGCAAATTCCCTGACGCTCGCCATGAGCAGGAAGGATCCGAGGCGCTCAGGGATCCCGAGGACGCTGTACATGGCGCCGCCTTGCATACCAGGCGCGGCGAATCCGAAGATCGTGGTGGACACGATGATCGGAATGGCGCAGCGGCGCAATGTGTCATACATCTGATCACGGACATCTGTCCAGTAACCGACTGGATAACGCGCCGCCGACCAGATGACCTTGCCGAACAGCTGGGTTATCTCGCCCGCCTCTAGGAGAGGCCGCTGGGCTGCTGATACCCATCCCGGCCGTTCCCCGGTACGGCGACGGCCTCGGTCCTGGTTCGGACGTTCGAGGTCTTTCGTTATCCTTATCGTCATATTTCATTCCCTGCATTAGCCGCGATCGAGAGGGACCAGCTACGAAGGTGCCCGGCAACCGCCCCGGTGATCCCGGCGGTCGCCGTCACTGCCATGACGACCGGGATCTGAGTCTGCGAAAACCCGTACATAATCGGGAGAAAGAGCAGGTAGCTCGCGACGGCCGTCGTCATTCCATGGACCGCTGGCCGGCGAGCCGCACCGATTCGCGCTCCCGCGACCGCGAACCCGATGATCCCCGTCACCGCCGACAGGAGAGTGGGGCCGATTTGCGTGTAGGCAGTGACGAGGGGGAGGGCGAGGCCGCCGAGCAGCAGGACGCAGAAGCCCGTCCATGCCCCGCCGGCCATAGCGGCAGGGTCGACCGTGTCCGCCGACGCTGATCCAACCCTGTCGGGTATGGCTCGCTGAGCTTTGGGGGCGGCCCCGCGTCCGTGTGCCATGCGGTCTCCTCTTGCAGCGAATCGGAGCTGTGAGGTTGCTCATCAACGATTGCGCAACACGCTAGCATGTTAGTACCGGTCGGACAAGGCGGGGTTCCACCATGCCTACTAGAACGCCAGACCGTTAGAAGGTGAGCAGGACGTTGCTAGGAGAGGTTGAGACGGAGTGACGTGATCCAGCAAGGCTTTGCGTCGGCGCCGTCGCTCACGATGAGTGCCGACAGCGACGCAAATGCCTGAGCCGCAGAACTTTCAAACCACTAACTAGCATGCTAGCATGCTTCTAGAAGGAGGGATCATGAGTCAGCACATTGATCACCACGAACTCCGCAGCACACTTGGTCGCTTCACGACCGGTGTAACCATTGTGACTACGCCGGTAGGCGACTCCGTCCATGCGATGACACTCAATGCGTTTCTCTCGGTATCGCTAGATCCCCCGCTCATCGCGGTATGCATCAACAAGAACGCGAAGATGCACGGACTCATCGCGGCGAGCGGAGTTTACGGGGTAAGCGTTCTGCCACACGAGGCCGCGCACGTGAGCCAGCATTTCGCCGGACGTCCGGTGGACGGCTTCGAGCCGCGATTCACGTGGGTCGGCTCGGTCCCCCTGCTAGAAGGAGCTATCGCGCACCTCGGCACCACGGTAATCGATGCGCACGAAGTCGGGGACCACACGATTTACACGGGCGAGATTCGGTATTTCAACCACACCGACGACAAGCCCTTGATCTTCTTCGGTGGCCGGTACCGCAGTCTCGGGATGGAAAACGTGCCCGCCTGACTACTGCCGGATCCGCTGGCGGGCGGCAACGCGAGGGTAACGCTTCTACGCTGCGTCGAGCCCGGATCCGAGAGCAGGCGTCCCGAGGGGTCGTACCCGGGACTTCGTGCCGGGCGCCATCCGCTGGCGCTCTCCTTCCGGGTGGCTGTCGATCCACACGTCTTCGCACAGCGGAAGCCAAGTGCCGATGTGCATCCAGCTTCTCCCCCACGCTTTCCTGACCAGCACGATCGACCGACGGCAGCGGGGGCAAGGGCGCGGTACGAGGTCAACAGGCATGATCCACTCCGGGTCTTCGTCAGTTGAGTCGGAGCCACCGCTCCTGGGTTGCTTCAGCCTGCTTCCTCGAGACTTGCGTCACATTGGTGGTGCTACCTAGAAATCCCAAGTAGGTACCTATTTTCAAACGGCAGAGATGCGTGCATCACTCCCCGGCCGCGCGGTTTTGCGCCTCGCGACCCAATTCGCGATCTGTGCCCGGGAATGGAACCCGAGCTTGACGAGGATGTGCTCGACGTGTGCGTCCACCGTGCGCGGGGAGATCACCAGTGATTCGGCGATCTGCTTGTTACGCATGCCCTGTGCCACCAGTTCGGCGACCTCCGACTCTCTCCTGGTCAGATTGGTGGATTCGGTTTCGCGCCGGCGCGACCTCCGCTCGGCGGCGCTGCTCACGCTCACCTTAGCGGTCCGGTTCACCGCCAGGGTGAGCGCTGTCTCCAGCGGTAAGGCCGCTCCCTCGCTAAAGTTCGCCTCGAACTTGTTCTGCCCCAGGGAAGTTTTCGTTCGCCGTTCCGCATCGTCGACGACCGTCTTGCGCACGTAGATGTACGGCAGTCGAGCTGGCCCGGTTCGCCAGATCGTTTGCGCGGCGCCCATCAGCTGCGCGGCATGCTCCGGCTGCTCGGCAGCCACCGCCACGCACGCTAGACCGTCGAGGCAACACGCGAGTCCGAGGTTGTGGTTGAGCAGCTGAAAGATGTCTATGGCTTGGTGCAGGTTGACGGTGGCCTCACCGAGCTTGTCTTCCCGGCACCAGTACAGGCCCATGATCCAGAGTACGAAGGCTTTCCACAGTTGCGCTCCGTGTTCGTCGTGCAGTGCGACCGCCTCGGCCCCGTACATCTCGGCCTGTGGGTCGTTCAGCGCGAACGCCATGATCGTGGCCAGGAATAGTGCCTCTCCTGTTATGGCCGGATCGCCCTTGATCCTACCTGCGGCAACACCCTCTTCGGCGATCTTGAGCGCCTGTTCCAGGTCGTCTCGCAGAAACTCGGCGAGCGAGGCGCACAGTGTCAGGTCGGTGTGCAAGTCAAGTAGATCAAGCTGATCAGCGAGTAGCCGGCACTGGTCCATGGTCCCGATCCCAGTTTCCACCTCACCGAGCAAGATCTCGATGTAGCTCATCGCCCATAACGCGCGCGCCCTCGCTTCCGTGGGCTCACGATCGAGCGCGAGCGACTTCCGCAACCATTGGTAGCCCTCCAGGATGAATCCTGGAGCGATCCAGTAAGTCCGGAGTGCGGTGCCGATACGCAGAGCATCCCGCGCGTATTCGGGGTGTGTGACACATAGTTCGAGAGCTGATCGGATATTGGCACGCTCGGCGCCGACTTCCCGGAACCAATCTGCCTCCCGGGGACTAAAGTAATCGACACTCCCTCGTTCGGCGAGCTTTTTGAAGTAGTCGAGGTGCCGCAACCGCAGCTCCCGGGCCTCACCGTGCTCGACAAGGCGTTCCCGGCCGTACTCGCGGACAGTGTCCAACATGCGGAAGCGTGCATCAGGGCTGAGGGGTTCCCGCTGAGTGGTCACGATGGACTTGTCTACCAAGCTACCCAGTAGATCAAAGACGTCTTCAGACGCGATGGGATCTCCGATACAGACTTCCTCTACCGCTCGCAGCCCGAATCCGCCGGCGAAAACGGATAGCCGCGCCCACAACATCTGCTCGGAGCGTGAACAAAGCTCGTAACTCCATTTGAGCGTATCGTGGAGGGTTTGATGGCGTACCGGGGCCGAGCGCGGACCGGCAGCGAGAAGCTGGAACGTCTGACTCAACCGGCATAGGATCTGTTCCGGTGAGTACGCCCGCAGTCGAGCCGCCGCCAGCTCGATGGCCAATGGCACGCCGTCGACACGACGGCAGATCTGAGCAATCGTGTCCTGGTTCTCCTCGGTTAGCGAGAAGCCAGACAGTGCGGCCGCGCCGCGCTCGACGAACAGGGCAACGGCCTCGGACTCGTCCGCCCATCGATCGCCACGCTCCAGTGCTGGCAGGGTGAGCGGTGGAACCGACAGAACGTACTCGCCTTCGACGCCAAGCACATGCCTGCTCGTCGTGAGCACGCGCAGGCCCGAAGCCGCAGTAAGCAGGTTCTTGAGCAGCTTCGCGGTGGCCTCGACGACATGCTCACAGTTGTCCAGCACCAGTAACAACTGCTTGTCGTGCACGAAGTCGGCGAGCCGGGATTCAGGATCCTTCGACGCGTCTTGCAGCCCGAACGCGGTCCCGATCACTAGCGGTAGCAGCGCGCCATCATTGATCTCGGCCAGATCTACTAACCACACGCCGTCGTGGAAGCTGCGATGGACATCCGCCGCCACTCGAACGCCCAGCCTGCTCTTGCCGACGCCCCCAGGACCGGTCAGGGTGAGTAAACGCGTCGAGCTGAGTAGCTTCCTCGTAGCGGTCAGCTCCGACCGACGCCCCACGAAACTAGTCATCTCGGCGGGCAGGTTGCCTAGCGTGCGGGCTGCTGCATTGGACATGGACCCGAGTCCCTCAGCACTTTCTCTATGCACCGTTCGGCTTTGCCTATGTGACCCTCCACCTGTAGGTAGAGTCTTGCGAAAAAGATACTGGAGCGTAGTGTACGTCTACCTACACCGATAGGGTCAAGATTCTCGCCATTGACCTCTTGCCAATAGCGCGTCCAGGGTGGTCAGGCCCTACGTTGTGGCGCAAGACCGGCCGTGACCCCACTGATCCGGCCTGGTGACGGGCTTCCATGGCCGCGACCAGGGCGGCTAGTGTCGCATGTCGGTTCGGGCAGGCCCCGCTCCGTTAATCATCGGGAGATCGTGGCGGCGACGTTGAAGCCGCCGCCGAAGAAGCTCGGGGTGACGCACTGGTCGTCGCGGCTGTTGGCTTCCCGGCTGGGGATCAGTAACGGCACGGTGGCCCGGGCCTGGCGCGCCTACGGGGTGCAGCCCTGGCGGTGCGAGACGTTCAAGTTCTCTACCGACCCCGAACTCATCGCGAAGGTCACCGACGTGGTCGGGCTGTATCTGGCGCCGCCGGAGAATGCGATCGTGCTCTGTGTCGATGAGAAGTCGCAGGTCCAGGCGCTAGATCGGACCCAGCCGACGTTGCCGATGCAGCCCGGGCTGGCGGAGCGGCGTACCCACGACTATGTCCGCCACGGACCACCACGCTGTTCGCCGCCTTAGAGATCGCCACCGGCACGGTGACCGCGCCGTGCAAACCACGGCACCGGCACCAGGAGTTCCTCGCCTTCCTCAGGCAACTCGCCCGTGCCTATCCGGGGCAAGAGCTGCACCTGGTCATGGACAACTACGCCACCCACAAACGCGTCGAAGTCCGCGACTGGCTCGCCGCCAACCCGCGCATCCACGTGCACTTCACGCCGACATCCGGGTCGTGGCTCAACCTGATCGAGGTCTGGTTCGGCATCATCGAATGCCAAGCCATCCGCCGCGGCAGCTTCCGCTCCGTGCGCGACCTCAACGCCAAGATCCGCGCCTTCATCACCGGCTGGAACGACCGCTGCCACCCCTTCGTCTGGACCAAAACACCCGAACAGATCCTCAAGAAAGCCAACCGTAAAACCACTTCAAACACGGACCACTAGGTAGCATTCTAGGTAGTTCATCAGATGATTGCATCCCCGCGCAGCAGCAATGTTGGAAATCGAACCCAGCACATCGAGGTGCGCTCAGGGAGTAGATCATGCCTGTCGATTCGGCGTCGCGACACTTTCCGGGACCCCGTCCATCAACCGTCCTGATGTCCCGTCCCCAGGCACGCGAACGACGGCGCGCGGGTATCTGCCGGCTTCCACGCGATGGCGGGGCCCCCACACCAGGGGCCTCCATCGCGTTGCGGTGCCGACAGTGATCGCCACCGCGACGTGCCATTCGGGTACGTGTGATTGTACCGAGTCCACAGAGGAGTGGTACCGACGACACCGTACAACGATCTGGCGGTACGTGTTCGGCAACTCGGGTGATCACACACTCGCCGACGATTACACGAACGAGACGTTCCTCCGCGCGTTCCGCCGCCGTCACACCTACCGTTGTTACGGTAAAGGAGTGCTCCCCTGGCTGGTCACCATCGCCCGCAACGTCGTGCTCGATGCCGCCAGAAGGGCCTCGCTCCGGATCGAGCATCTCGTCCCTGATTTCTCTGACACTGGCGATTACGAGGCTGATCCCGAGCATGTCCTCGTCAAGCGCGACGAATACCGCGAGCTTCATCAGCAGCTGGCATCCTTGTCCTGGGACCAGGCAACCTGCCTATGGCTTCGCTACTTCAAAGATTATTCTGTCACGGAGACGTCGCTTACGATGCGTCGCGCCGACCCTGCCGTGCGCGCCTTGCAGTATCGCGCCATTCGTACACTCTCGGCCCGCTACACGTCCGATATCTCGTAGAGTTTTCCGGCTTATCGCGGTGCGCTGCCCTCCACACCGACTGACGAACGAGGCGACACCGGCTGTTGAAGCTCGTCTTTGATGATGCTGAGGGGGTCGTGGTGACTGAGCACGGCGGCGTGTGCGCACACGCGCCGATGGCGAGCGGCAAGCTGGACCCAGAGCGGGTGACCTGCCGCGTCCGCAGACGCCACTCAGGTGCTGCCCAGGCCTGGTGCGTGCCCGCCCGTAGTGATGACGCCGAAACGATCGTGCCGCGCTGCTGGCTGTTGGTCTCGATTCCGGTGATACCGCTCGATCGCGGAGGGTCTGGGCCGCCCTGCGCTCACGGCTCGCGGGTGGCTGCACGCCGCGCCGATAGCCCCTCCGTGAGCGGGCCTGGTCGGTGCAGGACCAGGGTCGAGCACATTTGGCGCAGCCGACCGTAGGCGCTACCGGGTCACCGTTGGGCGACGCCATCGATGGATTGGGGGCGGCAGCCGTGGCGGCCAAGTGGTTCGTCGGCATCGACTCGTACGCCACCCAAGTATGAGGGCCGATCGTGCAGATCTGTGGTGGCGGCTACAGCGACCATCGCGTCGATTCACCAGTTGGACGACAGCGGCGCATGGCACAAGTCTGCCCGCGACCGGCGATACCATACACATGTCGCGCCGTTCACGGTGCTCATCACCGTTCCCACGGACACCGTCGGTAGCCGGCACCACCGGTCGGCGTCCTCTCGCTGCGCGTCACGACATGGGCAGAAGCAACGTCGGCCCTGGTCGGCGAGTGCCGATGAGTCGGTGTTCAGGAAAATCGGGCGTTGACCGTTCCAATCCCGCTGATTTCCGCCGAATACTGCATACCCCGACGCACTCGCACCATCGGCCCCAGCGCGCCTGACAATACGATGTCGCCGGCACGCAATGGCGATCCATACTCGGCAGCGGTGTTTGCTAGCCACAGGACAGCATTGAGCGGGTCCCCGAGGCATGCGAATCCTGCACCTTCGGAGATATTGTCGCCGTCCGCGTATAGGGTCATCGTCACATCCGGCAGCGCAAGTCCCTCGAGTGGGATTTGTTGCGGTCCGAGTACGAACAACCCGCAAGATGCGTTGTCTGCGATCGTGTCCACGATGGAGATGTCCCAGTTATTGATTCGGCTGTCCACAATCTCTAACGCCGGTGATACGAAGGCTGTCGCACGACTAACCGCGTCCGTAGTCAACACCGGCCGGTCCAGGTCCTCGGCGAGGACAAATGCTATCTCCGCCTCGATCTTGGGTTGCAGCAGCCGGTCCACCTCGATCGGGTCGTCGTCATGTTGCATGTCCTCGAAAAGGACACCAAAGTCCGGCTGGTCGACGCCGAGTTGACGCTGTACCGCGGGCGACGTCAGCCCCACCTTCCGCCCGACTACGCGCCGTCCGTCGCGGATCGCCGCTTCGGTCAGCAGACGCTGCACCGCATATGCAGCGGCGATGTCCTGGCGACCAAGCATGTCGCGAACCGGTCGGCACGTTCGGTGCTCTGCTGCCGCGATCCGCAAGCGCCGTGCTGCGCCGCGGATGCGGTCCTCCGCTACTTCCTCAGCGACCAACTGCTTCGTGGGACGCACAATCATAGAAACCTCGTTACAGTAACGAAATAGATTACAGTAATCGCTGACTTCGCGTTTACCTGCCGCAGGTTGCATCTGTCGGTCGGCGATCCGATCCCGACAACCACGCTGACCCATTAGCCAAGGATTGGTTCTGACCGGCCAACGGGTCAGCGTGGTTCAGTACCGGTCGTAAAACGCTAGTGGCTGGACCGGTTGGCTACCGGTCACGACTCGAGCCCCGCCATACGGGTAAGGCCGCGTACACCGAGACCACCGTCGCTGTGGATGACGTTGCCCGTCACGGCTGGTGTACGCTCCCGGGCCGCCAGGATCGCATACGACCAGGCGTGGTCTTCCGGGTTGGCCACGAGGCGCAGTGGATTGATACCTTCAATGAGGTTCTCGATATCGGGTACGTCCTTCAGCCGTTGTGCCTCATTCGCCAGCGCCGGAATGCCGCGTAGTTCGGTCACCGTGCCTCCCGGTGCCACGCCGTTCACCCTGACCTTGGGTGCAAGTTCGTAGGCGAGCTCGGTCACGAGACCGCGGACAGCGAACTTTGATGCCACGTACAGTGGCCCGCCGCCTCCGGCGTAAAATCCGGCGTTCGAGATAGTCAGGATTACGTCACCCTGGTTCTCGATAAGCTGGTCGAGCCCCGCTTTCACACTCAGCATGTTGCTCTTGACATTGACGCTGAACAGCTCATCGAACGCGTCACTGATCTTATCTTTCGGGAGTTGGGGTAGTTCGGTGAAGTAGTCGAATACCCCGACGACGCAAATAAGAGTCGTCAGAGAGCCGAATGCATCCACCACGTCAGCAACAGCACGTTCGTTGTCCGTCAACGATGTAGCATCACCCTCCGTCACCACGACGGAGTCACTGGAAAAGGCGTTACGCAAGGTCTTTACCTTTTCCGGGGAGATTTCCAGTACCCCCACCTTCGCGCCTTCTTGCACGAAAAGATCGACAACCCCTCGGCCGATACCAGATCCGCCGCCGGTGATCAGCGCCACCTTGCCATCGAGGAATCCCAAGTCACTCAGTCCTTTCTGAACAATGCCGATAATGGCTTGGCCTTCAAATCCGCACCCGGTCCGTAAGGTGTGTCAAGCAGCGCCGAGTACATCTCCGGCTTCTGCCAGGTGAGGCTCTCCAACTGCAACGGGTCCAGATAGGTCCGAAACCCGAGACGGGGTGAGGTGATGACCAGGCGCTCGCCAGCACCGGTACGGGTATAGCCGATCCGGATAACAGTGAACTCATTTGCGATCTGTATTTCCGGCTCTCGGCCATCATTGTGGATGACGCCCATCAAAGCTCCCTTATCACATGATCAGTGCGAGGTTGTGCGTCATGACCGTGGTCTGATCGAGTAGCACGACTCGTTTGGCTAGACGGAAACGGTCGTCTACACGGCGCAGTACGTCTTGACGCTCACCGGACAGGATGTCGAAGGATGCGACGTCGCCCCGCGTGCGATAAAGCAGTAAGTTCGACTTGACCGCGTACTCGTCCGCATTCTGTCCCGGCGTCACTCGAATATTGGTCACGAAATGCCTTGAGCGCGATGGCGGGTCTTCTGCCCAGGCGTATTCCGTTTCGAGGCGCAGGACGCGCATCTCCATCGAGTCCGCGTCATCGTCCTGATGGCTCATGCCGATGATGACATCGGACTCGGCCTCACGTTCCCGCGTCACCCGAAGCGGCACGACGTAGCTCAGGTCCTCGGTTACAAGATCGAGCCATTCCCGGTACTTGCCGTTGTCGAGCAATTCGGCCTCCATGAACAACCACTCCGTAACCTCACGAAGAGTATTGTCCGCGATCACTGTCACCGTGCTCATCGCGCAGCCTCCGCATTCGCTCGGACCTTGGCCAGGTCGTCAGCCGACGAATCCGCCTTGCCGTTGCCCGCGCCAGGCGGATCAGCGAGCATCAGCCGCATCCAGTACTCAAGGAAGTTCCGCTGATTCGCCTCCGCGTAGTCCAGCGGGTATGCCTCCCCTGGCCCGGGCCAGTCCAGATCGGGCTCCAGAACCCCCTTGCCCATCTGGTAGTTCAGGTCTCCGGCCTGCGCGAACCGGCCGGACAGCACGCGGGTGATACTCTGCCAGTTCTCGGCATCGTCCTGTTCGAATGCCCCCGAGATCCCAAAAGTGCGCAGGTATGCCTTGTAGCTTTCTTCCTTGAACCACTCGGGTGCCTCCTTTTCGACGAAGAAGAAGGACCACACCTCCATCTTCTCCGGCCCCAGCGGGTGCCACAGCCGAAGCGTCACGAAAGGTGAGGGCGGTGAAAGGTGATCCCGTCCCATGAGGAAGTTACCGATCGACAAGTTCGGGAAGACCGTGCCGTGGATGAACGCATTCGGCCGGAAGATCTCGACCTGTTCGGGGGTGAGCCGCCGCTGCAGCTCGTCGACGATGTTCTCCGGCAGCCCCATAAACTCCGGCAGCGGCATACCGGGAGGCGGACCGATGACCCCCAGCCCGTGCCCATTGTTCATATGAATGTGCTCGCCGTAGAGGGCGAACTGCGGGTCCGGCGGCGCCATACCCAGCTCGACCATGGAACGATGGGTCATCATGGTGTGGTACGCGTCGCCGACGAAGTTGTCGGCACCCAGCTTCCAGTTCGCGCCGACAACCCACCGCTGCGGTGCACCAACTATCTCGAGGCCAGCATCACTGCGGTCCACCACGATGTCGAGGTAGAACTTCATATCCCCCAGGTACTCTTCCAGCGATTCGGCATGAGGGTCGAGTGAGCCGAAGACAAGGCCCTTGTAGCTGGCGAGCTTGGGGATCGCCCGGAGGTTCCAGTCGGACTTTTTGAGCTTGTTGCCGTAAGCGTCCTTGCCTGCCGGCACGCCAACCAGGTCTCCCTGATTGTTGTAAGTCCAGCCGTGGTACGGGCAGCGGAAGTGTGATGCGTTGCCCTTCTCCGCGCGGCATACCTGCATGCCACGGTGGCGGCAGCTATTAAGGTGCGCCCGAACCTGACCGCCCTCCTCTCTGCAGACGATGAACTGGTCGTTTGAGATGTACCGGACGACGTAGTCTCCGGGCTCAGGAATCTCGCTCTCGTGCGCGAGGAAGACCCAGGCGCGGCCGAACACGCGCTCGCGTTCGGCGCTATACACCTCCTGGTCACTGATGATCGCCGCTGGAACGGTCCAGTCGCCGTTGATGTCGTGCAGGCCCTTCTGCAGGGTCTGCCGCAGCTCATTGCTCAGCATGGTTTGGCCTTTCCTGATGCAGGCACCTTTGTCTCCTTCAGGGTCTGGAGGGGCGCGTTGTGTTGCTACTGACCTTCTAACATGTTAGTATTTTTAGTCAACTTGTCAATAACGATCTGAGATCGTAGTAGGTCAGTCAGAAGGAGGGCGCAGCATGGCTACACCCGTCTTGTCCCCGGAGTGGATGAAGAGCTACGCGGAACTTTGGAATGAAACCGAGGCGACGCGCGAAGGGCTCAAGAAGCTGAGCATGGTCATCGAGTATCGACTCGCCGAAGACGAAGGTCGTGCCGGTCAGATAGAGGTGGTGGAAGGCGAGGTTGTCCGGGCAGGCGCCCCCGCTGACGGCGTGAAGCCCGAGTACGTTCTCACCGCGAAGGCAGACACGTGGAAGCGCTTGGGCGCCGGAGAGATCCCGGCAGCAAAGGCGATGGTCACCCGCAAGGTCAAGTTCCGTGGCCCGATGTCGGTGGCTTTGGCGCATCTTCCCTCTCTCGAAGCAGCGATGAGGATGTTCGGGCAGATCGACACCGACTGGTCAGCCTGATCAGAGCACTGGTGTACAGAGCGTCCACCGGGTGCGACTACTCCGACATCCGGTGGCGCCCTATCACCCGCCAACCTCAACGCAGCGTGATGGCACCCAAAGGCATACCGCACGCCGGTGATAACGTCTAGAATGCTAGAACTGCAGGGAAGGAGATCGTGATGCGTACGTTCGTCGCCACGGAGGAAAGCCAGGCAGACCCGGCGACCGCGCTGTGGGTCTGCGAGGTGTGCGAAGACGTGTATGACCCCACGGAGGGAGATCCTGAAGGGGGTGTCGCACCGGGGACCGCATTCGAGGATATCCCCGACGACTGGATTTGCCCGGTCTGCGGGGCGCGCAAGAAGGAGTTCCGGAAACTCGAACCCGGCGAGGAGTTCCCGGACGTTCGGGAGGACGCCATGACAGGAGAACGGGCGTGAGCGGTCCTGTCCGGGCCCGTGCGCTCGTCTGTCTCAAACAGGTACCCAGCCCTGGATCGGCCGAATTCGACTCAAGAACGAAACGCGTTCGCCGCACAGAAGGCTCAGCGGTCACCAACCCAGCCGACCTCTACGCGCTGGGGCACGCGTTAAAGCTCCGCGAGGCACTGGGCTGGGAGGTGATCGTCGTAACCATGGGGCCACCAACCGCCACGGCCAGCCTAGTCGACGCCCTGAGCAGGGGCGCCGACCGAGCAGTCCACCTCCTCGACCGGCGTTTCGCCGGTGCTGACACGCTGGCGACGGCGCGCGCGATCACGCGGCTCGTCGAGCGCGAAGAGCCGCATCTCGTTCTCACTGGCCGCTGGACGCTGGACGGAGCCACCGCACAGGTCGGTCCACAGATCGCCGAGCTCGCCGGGCTGCCCCAGCTCACACAGGTAATGTCGATGCGACCTACCGGCAACGGCCGCCTACTCGCTTGCACCGAAACCGATGTCGGTACAGAGGACTGGGGGCTGCGGTTGCCGGCCTTGGTCTCGGTCTGTCGCGGCGTCACGCCTCCCGCTGTCGACGACGTCGACCCGACAGCTATCGAGACCGTCACCGCCGACGACCTCGGAGCGAGCCCTCGAGACTTCGGAACACGTGGTTCTCCGACCTTCGTCGTCGAGATCCGCCCCGGGCGCACCGACCGCATCACCGAGCGCGCTGGTGTCGGCGACGTAGTCGGCAGGCTGGCCACGGCCATCGCTGCAGCGCGGGATGAGGCCCAGTCGGACCGGCCCGCAGAAGGTCGGGAGCCGCCCCGGGAGATCTGGACCGTCGCCGAGCCGCTCCCGGATGGCGGTTTGCATCCCACCAGCCTGGAGGCTCTGGCGTGCGCGCGCTCCGTTGCGGCCGAACTGGGCTCCACCACCGTTGCTGTGCTCCCCTGCGCGGACACAGACGACGCGCCGCGCACTCTAGCCGCGCATGGGGCAGACCGGGTGATTGTGCTACGGAGCCCCGGACTGTCAGGATACTCGACGGCAGCGTTCACAAATGCCCTGAGCGTTGCGGTCGCCGAGGGATCACCCTTCGCCGTGATAGCCCCTTTCAGTGCCAGGGGTCGCGACTACGCGCCGCGGGTCGCGGCCCGGCTGGGCCTCGGGCTCACCGGTGACTTCGTCGGCTTGGAAGTTCGAGACGGCGACACCGCCGACCCAGACCTCGTATGGCTCAAGCCAGCGCTCGGAGGGGACGTGGTGGCACCCGTCATCGCGCATACGATCCCATCGATGGGCACGTTGCGCCCAGGTTCCTTCACGGTCGCCCCGGTCCGAGATGCGAATGACCCAAGAGTTGAGTGCGTCGAGGCGACCGTAACTCCCGCCGACACCCGGTGCGAATCGATAAACCAGCGGATCGAGATGCCCACCGCTCCCGGTCTCACTCAGGCACCCGTAGTCATCGGGCTCGGAGCCGGGCTCGACTCGGCGACGCGCAAGGCGGCAGAACGGCTTGCGCGCAGGATCGGCGGCTCGCTGGCGGCGACCTCAGCCGCCGTGACGGCCGGGGAGGCTCCGTCGCAGGTGGAGATCGGACCGCTGGCCCGGACGATCGCTCCCACGATGTACCTAGGCCTCGGCGCCCACGACCGGGAGAGCTTGCGGGCGGTCACCGGAGCCGGCCACGTCGTGCTCATCGATCCACACGCCCAGTTCGACGAGATCTCCGGTCTTGCCGACTTGGTCGTCACCGACGCTCTCGACGGTGCGCTCGGCACACTGCTCAACACCCCCGAAACAGCAAGCGCCACCACTCCGCACTGACATGGGCTGGTGGTGCGGTGAACCATTCGCGTTCCAACCGAACGGCGTCTCACGCCTGCCCACGTCCAAGGGCATACCCGACATTTCATGGTAAGGAGTCCCGCATGCCCGCCGCGCTGTGCACACTCTCGCATTCCCCGCTAATTGGTTTCAACAATCCGGCCCCGGAAACGGAGGCCAGGGTGCAGGCTGCGTTCGATCATGCCAAGAAGTTCGTCGAAGACTTCGATCCAGAACTGGTCGTACTTTTTGCCCCCGATCATTACAACGGGTTCTTTTACGACATGATGCCACCGTTCTGCGTCGGAACGAACGCCACCGCGCTCGGTGACTACGACACTCTGGCCGGACCGCTGTCCGTCACCCCCATCGCTCGGCAAATCGTAGCCGACGTGCTCGACGCGGGCATCGATATCGCGGTGTCCGAGCACATGTACGTCGATCACGGTTTCGCCCAACCGCTACAGTTTCTCTTTGGCAGTTTGCAAGCCGTTCCATCGCTACCGGTCTTCATCAACTCGGTGGCCGTTCCGCTGGGGCCAGCGAGCCGTGCTCGCAAGCTTGGCTCGGCGATCGGCCAGGCGACGGCAGCGCTGGACAAGCGAGTCTTATTCGTGGGATCGGGCGGCCTGTCCCACGATCCACCGGTGCCGAAACTCGAGGGTGCGTCACCGGAGGTGGCGCAACGCCTCATCGCCGGACGACACCCCACGCCCGAGGAGCGCGCGGCACGGCAGGCCCGGGTGATCCAGTCCGGGCTGGACCTCGCCGCAGGCATATCGACAATGCGTGCGCTCAATCCGGAGTGGGACAATGCTTTCCTCGATATCCTTGCCGCAGGTGACCTCACACAGATCGATACTTGGAGTAACGAGTGGTTCGTCGAACAGGGTGGCGACTCCGCGCACGAGGTGAGAACCTGGATCGCCGCATACGCAGCGTTAGCGGCTCGTAACCGATACTCAATGAACTATCGGTTCTACGAGGAGATCAAGGAATGGATCGCGGGCTTTTCGATCACTACGGCTGTCGAGATACCCGTCCAGAAACCTGTCCAAGCTTGATTGCTGCGTCTCCCCGCCGGTTCGACCTGGCGGGGAGCGGCATTGTGGTATGGGCCTCGCCGCCGTTATCAGCCGACGGACCGGCTAGCTTTCCTTCTTACTCTTCGCTTCCTCGGCGTCGGCACCGGTGTCGTTTATGTCCGCCACAGTGTCCAGTATGTGCCGCTCCATCTGGCGGCGAGCGCCTTCGGCGTCGCGGTTGAGCAACGACTCCAGGATCTCCTCGTGATCGGAATGACGTTCATCGATGGCTGTCGTCAGAGGAGCGGGTATACCGCTCGTGTTGATCAGGAAGTCGCTCAGGTCGAACATTCGCTGAGCGATGTCCATCATGATCTCTGAGCCGGCCATCGTGTGAATGACAGAATGGAACTGGCGATTCAAGATCCGGTACAGCCGGGCACGCTCGGCAGGATCCGTCTCCGTGCGGAGGTTCGCCACGCGTGCTTCAACCCTCGTGAGTTCGACAAGCTGCGACTCGCTGCGCCGCAACGCGGCGATCTCGGTGATCGTGCTTTCGACACCTGCGAAGAGCCGGAAGAAATCCTTTACTTCCCGTTGCGAATAAGTCGAGACCTGAATCCCCACCTGCGGGATGATATCGACAAGTCGTTCACCCGCCAGCCGGCGGAGCGCGTCCATCACCGGCTGCTTGCTTACCTCGAATTCGGTGCGCAAGGCTTCGACCGACAGGCGCTCCCCGGCCGCGTAAGTACCCTCGAGCAGGCGTTGTTTCAGCTGGTCATAGATGAGCGAGCCGAGGCGCATGGATGACCGCGTTGGGTCGAACGACCGGGTTGGCCGGTCGTTCTCTGGCCTGAATGACTCTGACTCGACACCGGCCTGACTAGTCATAAGCTCATACTACCTAGCATGCCTACTCAAGAGCGAGTTACATCCACAAAGTGGTTAACCGGTTGGCCCAACGTGTCGCCTTAACCGCGAAAGCTGGCACGCTAGTGGCTTAGTCGGCGAGGTCGCAGAACATGCGGCCTCGAGCTAGGGGCGGCCACGTAGTACGGCCGCCCCTAGCTGCGACGTGTGGCGTCAGGAGCCGACCTGGAACGACTCGGGCGGGAGTGCGCCCCATGCACTGAACGCCGCACGGAAGTCGTTCCAGAAATTGGGACCGGCGGTAGGGGAAACCGTCCGCGGCATCTCAGCGGAGAGCTCGTACCTGTTACCACCCGGTGCCCAGAAGTACGCGTAGAGGTTGCCTCCGACACCGTGCCTGCCCGGGCCCGTCTCCAGGGGAACTTCCAGCTGGCTCAACATGTCCGCCGCACGCTTCAAGTGATCGATGCCGTCCATGGTCCACGCGAAGTGGTCCAGCGTCTCCGACGACCGCTGTGCCCCCATCACGGCGACGTCGTGATGGTACTCACCCACTCGCGCCCACGCAGCCGCCCACGTACCCGGCGCCGGCTCGAACACGTCGGAAATCTTGAAGTCGAGGCCCGCCACGAGAAACTCGACCAGACCCCGCACATCGCTGGACCGCAGCGTGATGTGGTCCGCATCAAGCGGTACGACGCCTTTGTGCCGGGTGTGCGTGGGATTGCCCGGGTGAAGGTAGACCGGCTGGTCTCGGCTCACTACCAGCTCGATGGAGTGCCCGTCGGGAGCCTGGAACCTCAGTCCCCTGAGCTGGCCGGGGGCCGCGTCGCCACGTGTTTCGGTCGTCACACCGAGCTCAGCAAGGCGTTTCCCGTAATATACGAGGTCGTCCTCGGACTCCACTTGAAGTGCGAAGTGACGGACGCCGCCGCCACCTTGCACGAGCGCGAGGTCATAGTTGTTGTCGGCACCACAACCGAGGAATACCGCACCGTCTGCCCGTCCTATCTCGACCAGACCGAGCAGGTCGGTGTGGAATCCGACCGCCTCTTCGACATCGGCGACCGCGAGGTCCGCGTGCGCAACTTTCAAAATTCCCATCTTATTCTCCTCTGAACTGGTTGTAAGACACCAATCCAGCGCTCTCCCGCTGGTTGAGACCGAGTTGATCGAGCAGACGAGAATTCTCGATCAGCAACATTTCCACGGTTTCCGTGCCATCGTTGTAATGCCGGTGCCACACCCACGGTGGCGTGTAGATCAGGTCACCTTTTGCCCACGGAAGGACCCGCGGTCCGATTTCCGATCGACCGGATCCACGGAGAACCACATGCACTGACTCATGAGCGTGTCGTTGGAGGTCGCTGGCCTCACCCGCGGGAATTTCCTGCAAGTAGAACTCCATGGACAAAGCGGGGATGTCAGCGAGCACGCCGATCTTCGTCGGATTTCCGGTCACTTCTGGGGTGAGCCAGTGCGCGGCTGCCGGGCCAACGACAAGATTCTCGGGCATAACCGACTCGGGATCGAAATGTTTCATGGCGTGCAGCTTCTGTAGCCAGATTTCCATTGCCGGGGAGTTGCTCATAGTGGCACCACCTGCGTAAAACCGCCGTCGATGACGTGAGTTCGGCCCGTAAGGAACCCGGCGTCCTCAGAGCAGAGAAAATCCACTAGAGCCGCTACTTCTTGCGGCTGTCCGAACCTTCCCATCGGGACTTTGGTCAACTGCTCCTTTTCGAATGTTTCCAAATCCACTCCCCGCTTCTCGGCGAGGTGCCTCGTGATCTGCTTGCGCCGTGCCGTATCGATATGGGCAGGCGCGACGACATGGGTGGTTACGCCATCCGGAGCGACCTCCGCGGCGATCGACATCGCGAGCGACTCGACCCCCGACCGCATCACGTTGGACAGATGAAGTTCGGGAAGTGGGCGCACGGACCCGCACGAGGTGAGATAGATCAGCCTTCCCCACCCCGAAAAGCGCATCGCCCCGACCACTTCACGCGTCAGCCGGATGGCGCTGTCCAGGATCAGCCGGTATGAGTACTCCCAGTCATCGGCGGTCAGGCTGTCAAACGTGCCCGCGCGAGGACCTCCGGTATTGCACACGAGGACGTCGATCCCGCCGAGCACCTCGTTCGCTGCGGCTGTGACGTACTCTGCGGCGCCCGCCTCGGTCAAATCGGCTGTACACCACCCAGCGGCACCGATCTCGGCAGCTGCACGCTCGGTCTTCTCCTGGCCTCGCCCGGTGACGTATACATCCATCCCGCTATTCCGCAACCGTTTCGCGATCGCGTTTCCGATGCCCCTTGAAGACGCCGTGACGAGTGCACGCCGGCGCGGCGTGCTCATGTCACCTCCTCGCCCGACGCGCCAAGAACGTCGTCGACGCCATAGGAATCCAGCAGGCTGTCGACCAAATCGAGCGGATGCGCCCAGTCGTACATCTGGAACTGGGTGTTGATCCGCAGGAAGAGCGGATCGCCTGCGTAGAAACGCTCGTACAGTTCGTGGCGACCACCGAAACCGGACACGGCGAGGTCCGCCGCGACCTTGTACAGCTTGACGCGATCCTCCGCGGCGACCTCAGGACCACGGTAGAATTTGTCGAGGTCGCCGGCGATCTCAGACCGGAAGGCCGATACATCCGCCGGCTGGTAGAGCAGACCACCTGCGACGGTCAGCTGCAGCAACTCACGCACCCGGGGATACCAACGGTTACCAGAGTTGCGGACGGCGTAGAGCGGCGTGACATTAGGGACCACCGCACCCGAGGCGGTGGTCTCCGCAGTCGTCTCCGAAGCGATCAGTGCTGCCCTGGTGAGCTCGATGTAAGTGGTGATCTCGCCGAGCATGTCGCGGACTTGTGGGAACTGATCAGTCCTGACTAGCTCCGTCGCTCGTTTGGCCAGACCAGCGACGAACTGCAGCTTGGACATGAGCCTGGCGCTGCTCTGCACCCCCGTGAACGCGTTGGAGTTAATTTCCCAGATCCGGTTTACCCGGTCGTAGTCTTGGTTGAGAAAGACCCGGTTCCACGGCACCAACACACGGTCGAATACGACCACGGCATCCATTTCGTCGAACCTGCTGGCCAGCGGGTGATCAAACCGGTTTCCACTGCTGTAGGGCTCACGGCTGATGAATCGCAGCCCTTCCGAGTTTGTGGGAATCGCGAACGCCAGGGCATACGGGGCGTCTGCGGCCTCGTGGTTGCGTCGGGAGAACGGCCACACCAGGATCTCGTCGGCGTAGGGCGCAGCGGTCGCCAGCATCTTCGCCCCGCTGACGATGAGTCCTTCCTCGGCCTCCGCTTCGACACCGAGGTAGGTGAAGCGATCGGGTTGCTGCGACGGTGGTCGGGACCGATCCACCGGCGGGTCGATGATCGCGTGCGTGAGAAAAAGGTCGTTCTCACGAACGTACTCGAAGTAGTCACGCACCCGGTCCGCCGTGTCCCCGAAAAAGTCCGCGTTGACATACCAAGCGGTGAGCATGGCGCCGATGAAGTCCGTGGTCCGGCCCATGAGACCGCATGTGGCGTCGGCCCAGATCTTGTGTGCGCGACGGCGCCTCAGCAGATCCTCCTGCTTGGTCGGGACCAGGAACTGAGTACCTACTTGCTGACCTGTGGTCGGGGAGGTAAACAGCATGTCCCCGCGATACCTGGCATCGTGCTGTAGGTCGTAAAGCCGCGCGATCTCGTGGGCTGCTCCCTGGGTGGCGGAGTGTGCGGTGACGTCTGTGACGCGATCGGCTCCGATCCACACTTCGGGACTGTTTTTGCAGATCTGCTCGAGATATTGGTTCCCGGTTCTAGCGCTCATTCACCGGTCTCCTTCCAGTAAGAACTTTAGGTGAATATCGTTGAACTCGTCCGGCTTCTCCCACTGCGGCCAGTGACCCGCGTCGCCGATCACGTGCAGTCTGCTGTCAGGAATCCATTTCAATAGGAGTTCGGCTTCATCGAGGCCGCCGGTGGGATCGTTGTCTGTCCAGAGCAGCAGGGTTGGCGCGGCAATCCGTCCACACCACTCTGGCCCCCATGCGAAGGGCTCGCGGATCTCCCAGTTCTGAACGGCTACAATATTTTCCATAGCACGCTCGAACCCGGGCTGGGTGTAGATGGAGCGCCGGATCTCCACTAGTTCCTCCGTGACGAATGACTTGTCATGGAAAAGCCATTCCAGCCGCGACCGAACATTCTCGGGTGTAGCTTCGCGAACCGCTGTGAGGCTCGACTCCTTCACACGCTTCATGACCTCGGGCTTGTTCAGGATGTTTCCCGGCGTGTTCAGTACACACCGCTGCACCCGTTCGGGCTTATGCGCCGCGGTCCAGGCCGCGACCCAGCCGCCAATGGACTCACCAGACAGATGCGCTCGTTCGATCTCGAGCGCATCAAGCACACCAATCAGGTGGTCACTGAGAACATCAATCGTGTAGGGCCGGTCGGGTTTCTCAGAATAGCCGTGCCCCACCATGTCGAAGAGGATGAGGTGAAAATGGCGAGACAGATCGCGAACGTTGCGCGAGTAGGCTTCGAGATGGCCGCCCGTCCCGTGCACCATGACCAGCGGAGGACCTTCCCCGGCCTCCACGACGCGCGTCCGGACTCCGTTCGCCACAACATGACGGTGTCTCAGGGGTACGTCAATGAGATCACTCCAGATACTCACATGCGGTATCACACGTGCCTCCCTTTCCCGTAGCTTTCGTGCCGCTCCGCAACCAGCAGACGCTCGGGGTGGCCGCACTACGCCACCCCGAGCGGGACGCCGGAGGGCTCCTGCGGCGTCCCGCCGTCCTCACGTAACACTGAGCACCGAGCCGTTGCTCGGCGTGTCGCGAGCGCCTCCATGTCGGTTACTAGAAGTGTAGCATGCTAGCCTGTCGGCGACTAGCGTCTCACGATCTCCTTGTACGGCTCCGTGCAACCGACAATCGCTGATTGCGTGAGAACCTTCGCCGCCGATGAACAGCTCAGGAAGCCGCTCAGCTCGCTATGCCAGCAGACGGCGAAGGTGCCCTAGCGATGGTCTCACGCTCGGCGATCGAATCCGCACCGAGCGTGAGGACAACATCGGGGACCTCAGGATGTCGGCGCTGGATAGCGCACCGGATGTTCTCCAACGCCGCAACGAGGGGCACGGTGAAGCACGTCCGACGTGCCAGAGTGTGCGAATTGAATGCCGACCGCGCAGTAGCCGTCGGCGTTATTGGCGTTCTTATTGATCGCGGTCAGGTCTTCGTTGATCACCATGCTCCCGCCATACCATCGGCCGACGAACGATTCGGGGTCGTCGTGCGGCACCTGGACGCTGATGCGGTATCCCCCGATGGTGGTCAGTGTGTCCTACCGCGACCTTCCACACTTCGACTGGAGTTGTCGATCGCGTTCTTTCAGCGCGGCGGTGGTCTTGCTCGTGTGCGGTCGCGTTGGGCCGTGCTCGGGATGGTTCTTGCGGTCCTAGGCGCGGTGGCCGCGGTCCTGGGGCACGACGGGGTAGCCCCCCGTGGCGACTGGCCAACCGCGCGCTGCCACCTCTGGCGATGACGGAGTCGGTTCCCGCGCGCCGCGGCAGGGCGGTGATCAGGACGAGCAGATCCGAGCCCCGATCCTGCCGGTGTCGCTGCGGCAGCGTGCGCTCCACGCGATCAGGAACCCGCTGAGAACGGCGGTCCACAGCCCGTCCCGACCGGGGCGCCGAGGATCAGCCCGTCGCGCATCGACGGCCAAGTGCTGGGTCAGCAGGGTGAGCGCGACCAGCTTGACCGCTTCCTCGATGAGCCCGACGCCGCCGTACAGGCACGCCGACGGGTGCAGCAGGTACGTCTCCAGCACCGACGCACCGAGCACCCCGCCGATGATGAACGTGCGGAACACGAGTTCGGCGGTGATCTCGCCGGAGTCCCGGCGCTCGAACGCCTGCCACGAAGGTCGCCGACGCCAGGAAGCTACCGAGCAGCACGAGTGTCGGGATGAGGTTGGGGTGCCCGGTCAGGTAGGTGACGACCGCGGACATGATCCACAGGACCAGGCCGGCTCCGAACATCCGAAGCCACATTCGTCGTTTCGGCCGTTCAGTGACCGCCCTCACCTGCGCCTCCCCCACCGCTCGCCGCGGCCGTGGGCGGCCGTGTCGATAAAAGTCCGGTACCGGGCCGCGGAACCGGGTTCAGCGACGTCCTCGAGCCCGCCGGGGCAGCGCAGCGACGACCACAGCGCGGCATGCGGTTTCGGGTCGTCGATGACGGCGCGGTACCAGGAAAACACCTCGGCCAGCAGGGGGTCGTCCATCACGTACATCACGGGTGGGGTTAGCCCCAGCCCGGCGAAGTGCGCGGCAAGAAGGGGAGTGCCCGCGCGTCGATCGACCCGCCGGCCGCGACGACGGTGTAGTGGTCGTCGCGCAATGTCGAGGTGACCGTGAGGTTTCCCGTGGTTCCTGCGACCTCGGGTGGAGCACCGCGCGCCCGCCCGGTGAAGCGTTGCAGCTCGGCGAGCGCGGCCACGTGCGTCGGCTGATCGAGGGTGAGTGAGAGTCCGCTGGCCATGTCTAACGCCTTTCAGAGGAGCAGTTCGAACATCCGGAAGACCTGGTTCCATTCGGCGGAGCCGGGGTTCTTCACGCGCGGGTCGATGATCTTGCTCGGGGACTCGGTGTGAACGGGCTCGGGGACTCGGTGTGAACGGGAAGGACCGGAGGCGCGGGAGCCGCGTTCGACCTTGTTTTTCCAGCGCCCGTTCTTGAAGTTGCCGCGCTGACCGGCAGCACCCTGGTCCTGCTCAGCGGCGACAACGCGGCCACGGCCGGCCGGATCGACAGGCAGGTCGGCATCACCGACGTCCGCAGACGCCCCGCCCGCAGCCAACCAACAACACGGTGAACCCGGCTGTTCAGACTCGTGGTCTTCCGTGAGTGTCTCGGGTGGGGATGCCGCGTTCACGGAGTTTGGTCAGCACGGAGGTGTGGTCAACGCCCAGCGTTCGCCGACTCGCGCTAGTGACCAGCCGAGGTTGTACAAGTGGATGGCGGTGTCGACCTGCTCGGGTGAGAGGCTGCGGCGGCGCTGCTCCAGCCTGGTACCCAGCGATGAGTGCTTGGACCTGGTCGGCATCGAGTTGCCGTGCCCGACCTGGTTTCGGCCGGTCAACTAGCGGCGGAGCGGGCGTCGTGGGTGTTGGGCAGCTTCCGGAGCAGCGCCTCCAGTGCTTCTAGCTGGGGTTTTGTGTTGTAGCAAGCTCCCCCAAGGTCCACTCTTGAAGATTCCTCGAGAAACGGCCTTCGAGCTGTGGCAACGCAGTCGGAGGCCGATCTTGTTTGGGGTGCCCGTTGTGGACTGTGCGACTGCACACGGGAGCAAGATGGGAGCATCATCCGCGGCCCCACGGGCGTCCGGTGGTGCCGCATTGGTCGCGACATAGCGGTTGACCTGCGGTTTCGAAGCCGACCAACGCCCCTGTGGCGGGTGAATCACCAGTTCCAAACGCACCCACCACCGACCGTATGAGCTGCGATTCCCGGTCCCTTCACACCACGGCGCCGGAGTCGTCGCGGGCGCGGACCGGCCGCCGTGCCTGCGGTGCTGTGGGCGGGTACCTGTGTTGCAGCACGATGGCCACCGGCCCTGCGGTCACGATGGTGGAGACGGTGCCCGCGAACAATCCGAGCAGTAGCGCGAGCGCGAAGTCGGCCAGCGACCCGTCGCCAAGGAGTAGTAGTGCGCCCAGTACGAATAGCACGCCGATGCCGGTGTTGACCGTGCGGGGAAGGGTCTGCAGCACCGCCTCCCCCACGATCCGGGAAAATGGTTCCCGTCGATGTTGATGCCGCAGTTCTCGCACCCGGTCGAACACCACCACCGAGTCGTTGACCGAGTATCCGATCACGGTCAGCAGCGCGGCGAGGAACACGCCGTCATAGGTCTTGCCCAGCCAGGCGAACAGCCCGAGCACGATCAGGACGTCTTGCGCCAGCGCGACCACGGTGGCGACGCCGAACCGCCAGTCGAACCGCATCGCCAGGTACAGCAGTTGCGCGAGCACTGCCAGCCCTAGCGCGATCAACGCCTTGGTGCGCAGTTCCGCGCCCAGGCTTGGCCCGATCTTCTCGTCACGCAGCTGTGTCGCATCGCCGGTGACCTCGGCGACCGCTGCCTGGATCCGTCCTGTCGCCTCTTGCTCGATGGGCTCGGTGCGTACCGACAGTTCCTGGTCACCGGAGGCCTGCACCACTGCACGCGGGAATCCGGCGTCTTCCACCGCCGCACGGACCCGTTCCACGTCGACCGCGCGCGGAATCTCGTACACCAGCACCCGGCCGCCGGTGAACTCCACGCCCAGGCTGGGTCCGACGACCCCCAGCCCGACCAGCGCGATCACGACCGCTGCCCCGGCACCGAGCAGCCACTGTCGTGGCCGCGCCAAGAAGCCCGAATCGCGTCGGTTGATCCATTGCCGCACCGCGCCCTCGTGGGTCAGCCCGCTCCATCGCGGCCACTTCGACAGCCCGCCCGCCAACGCCAGTTGCAGCAACGCGCGGGTCAGGACCAGGCACGTGAACATCGACGCCACCACACCGATACTCACGGTGACGCCGAACCCGCGCACCGGTCCCGACGCCAGCCAGAACAGCAATCCCGCCGCCAGCAGGGTCGTCACGTTGGAGTCGACGATCGCCGACATCGCACCCTTGAAGCCTCGCTCGACCGCGCCCGGCAAGCTACGCCGCCGGATCGCGTGTTCCTCACGCGTCCGCTCGAACACCAGCACCGTGGCGTCGACAGCCATCCCGATCGCGAGCACCAGCCCGGCCAGTCCCGGCAAGGTCAACGTGGCGCCGATCGCCAACAGCCCGGCATACGCGATCGCGGCGTAACCCAGCAGCGCCAGCACCGCCAGCAGCCCGGACAGCCAGTACACCGCCACCAGAAACACAGCCGTCAGCGCCAGCCCGATCACCGCGGCCCGCGCGCTGTCGTTGATCGCCTCCGCCCCCAGCGTCGGCCCGACCGTGCGCTGCTCGATGATCTCCACCGGCACCGGCAGCGCTCCCGCACTGATCAACACCGCGAGGTCCTTGGCCTCCTGCTGCGTGAAGGACCCCGTGATCTGGGTGCGACCACCCGGAATGCCAGCCTCACAACCCACACTCGGATCGACCTGTGGCGATGAGATCACCTCGCCGTCGAGCACGATCGCGACCCGCCGAGAGGGATCACCCGGCGGCGAGCACGCCGCCTTCCCGGTCAGTCCGCGCCACGCGTCGTCATCGGTGAAATCGACGTCGACCACATAGCCGACGCCCTGCTGGTTGACACCCGAGCGAGCTTGCTCCACCCCCTCGCCGCTCAACGCCGCTTTCCCCAGCCGCAGCAGACCGCCGTCCTCATCGGGCAATACCCAAGTGCCGTCCGGCGCTGGTTTCTGCTGCGGCCGCGCATCGGCCGAAGCGGCACCGATCACCGGGTGGAAGGTCAGCTGCGCGGTGCGGCCGATCACCTCCACAGCCTCAGCCGGGTCCTGAAGCCCGGGAAGCTCGATCACGATCCGGTTCTCCCCAGACCGTGCCAGCATCGGCTCCGCGACCCCCAGAGCGTCCACCCGCCGCCGCAACACCTCCAGCGTGCGGTCGGTCGCCTCAGCATCGGCGCGGGCAGTCGGCGAATCATGGGTCTCCAACACGACCTGCGTCCCGCCTCGCAGATCAAGCCCCAATCGGGGCGTAACAGTCAACAACAAGTAGATGGCGACGGCAAGGACGGCCAACGACACCAGCGCTCGGCCCAACAAATCCCGCCGCGCCGATAAGCGCGACAACGCGAGTTCCTCCGAAACGTGAGATCACCAACGACATGCGTCGGCGAAAAGGGCGCGGCACGCTCAGGCGCGCCTAAGACATCAGGGCAACCCCGTGCCTCGGAGGAGCACGATCACGCGTGCTCGACACATCCACCGTCGACAGCCACGAAACGGTGTCCACAGCTGTCAGACCAAACGAAACCGGCGGAGACACCGGACCGGACCCGACCGGCCCGATTCCCGACTCCGGATCAGCGTCATCGCCGTGGGCTAACGCGACCTCACCCACAGGACGCGGGAGACGCGGCATCGTCAGCGAATCGGGTGCCAGATGGCCATGCGCGGCATGCGGCTCGCTCGGACCGGTTGGCATCGCCGCATCCGGATACCTCGCAGGCGAGGGAAGCCCGAGCGGAGCCAACGCCACCGCCAGGACGACAACCAGCAGCCAGCCAACGCCAGCCCGTGCCGATTCCTTGCCGCCCACCGCACACTCCTCGCTCGTCCTGCCATCCTAAGCCAGCGCCGCGACCAAAGGCCGTGCAATTCCATGGCAGAACGTGTTAAGCCGAAGCCGGTGAGACGTCTGTGTATGCTTGGCGCGAGTTCAGCGGAACTGACCTGCGCTGATAGGAGCGGGTGCGTGCACGAGAAGGCCAGGGCGGGACGTCTCGCCTTTCCGCTCGCCGTGCTGCTCGCGGTATTCGGATGGCTCACCCCGGCGTTGCTCGGCTCCGCCGGCGGTGGGTCACCCCACCAGCTACTGCTGCTGGCCGAGGAGCCTGCCGCCGTCCCGGAGTCGGACACCGACTTCCCGCAGGCACGACCCATACCCTTATCGAGTCCGACGCTCGCCGCGTCACCGTCGGAGGGCTCGTGGGCCGTCCACGCTCCCCATCCCAGCGCCGGTCTCCCCGCGGGCTTGTGGTTCGACCATGTGGCCGAGAACTCGGGCACGCCCGTCGCCGCTGAGAGCGCGACCCGCAGTCGCGCGCCGCCGTCCGTCTGAAGTCGAAACCCGCACAGAACGCTCGCCATGGCCGCCCGGCCATGCGGGCGACGCACACCCACGAACGCCGAATTCGTGTGGGTTGCCTGCCGCGCGCATTTCCCATGCTTGCAGGCCATCACGCCTGCCTTCGCGCGCGATGACATATCGGTAATGGCTTAGTTTTTCTCACGGACGGAAATTCCATGTCAGTTGTCGCATTGGTATTGCTGCTCGCCACTTTCGGGGTCGTAGTGGCCCTCCAGGTCGCGATGTTCGTCAAAGACAAACCGTTGTACGGGGCGTTCAGCATCTTCGTCATCGGCGTCCCGGGCACCGGGCTCGCTTTCCTTTATCAAGCCCTCTCCCACGGGTAACGCGCATGTCGGTCGAAACACTTCTTCCTGCCGGCGTTGCCGCTCAGGGAATCGACCATCTTGCGGGCATGCCGACGTGGCTTCAGGCGGAGACATTGCTGTCCGGTCTCGGGCCGTACATGCTGCTGGGACTGTGTCTCATTGTGTTCGCGGAATGCGGACTCCTGATTGGTTTCTTCCTGCCAGGAGACTCCCTGCTCTTCACCGCCGGGTTGTTCGTCGCGGACGGGCTGATCGCCGAACCGCTGTGGCTGGTGTGCCTCGTGCTCGTGACCTGCGCGTTCTTGGGGAATGTCACGGGGTACTGGATCGGCCGCAAAGCTGGTCCCGCGCTGTTCAACCGATCCGACTCACGGTTGTTCAAGCAGGCGTACGCCGAGAGGACGCATGACTTCTTCGACAAGCACGGCGCCCGGGCGATCGTGCTGGCGCGTTTCGTACCTATCGTGCGCACATTCATCACCGCGATCGCCGGTGCGGTCCAGATGTCACCTCGACACTATCTGACCTATTCCGCTGTGGGCGGAGTCATCTGGGCGGCGGGACTCACTGTGCTCGGCTACTTCTTGGGTCGAATCGACTGGGTACGAAACAACTTGGAGCCAGTCCTCCTGATGATCGTCGCGATCTCGATCACTCCCATCGTCACCGAATTTCTCATGACACGCCGAGCGAAACGTACCGGTGCGACATAACCGAGCCCTCAGCGCCAGGAGGTTCTGACACCGCCGCCTGATCAACTCGTGCCCGGGTTACCAAGCGGGTAACCTACTTGGCTCTAAAACCAGGAACCTACCGGCTGTTCATCCAGCTCCAGACCAACGGCACAGTGCACACCGCACACGCCACCATCAACGTCACCTGACAGCAGAGTCACGGCGAGCGGGAGCGGCAGACGCCCCACGCTCGCCGTTTGGATGTGCTCACCCGGTGCGGTGGCCGCTAGCCTGCCTGTAAGTGCCGGCGTGCTGACGGGAGTGAGGCGATGTCAGTGGAATCTCCCCAGAGCATGGTGGTTGCGACCGATCTCTCTGATCAGTCGGGGCGGGCGGTGCAGCGCGCGGTGCGACTCGCCGAGCAGCATCACGCTGGGCTGACCGCGCTCCATGTGCTGCCACCCCGGGCAGCGAACGACCTGGCGGCGTTCGCGCGCTCGCGCCTGGCCGCCCAGGTCCGGCAGCACGCGACGAACACCGAGGTCGAGCAGGTCGTCGTGACCGGCGAGGTGGCGGTAGAGATCGTGTCGCAGACGCGCGACCGTAGCGCTGACCTCGTGATCGTGGGTGCGACCGGGGCGCACACGTTCCCGTTCGTCGGTCACACCGCGGAGAACCTGGTGCGGGTTTCCCCCTGTCCCGGTGCTCGTCGTTCGTCGCCCAGCCAGTGAGCCGTACCGTCGGGTCCTGCTCGCCGTGGACGCGACCGACACCGCGACCGCCGCTACCGCGGGCACCGGCATCACGCCGCGTGCGGAGCACATCATCGTTCATGTCGCCGTCGTTCTCGGTGAGCACTTGCTGCGGCTGCGCGGTATCGCTGAGGACGCGCTCGCGAAACTCCGACACGTGAGTCTGGAGGACGTGCGCGCCAGCATCCAGCGGTTCGCGCGGGAACTGGAACCGCAGCCGTCCCGCGTTGTCATCGAATCAGGTGTCGCCCGCGACACCCTGCTGGACCTGGCCACCGACCACGGCGCGGATTTGATCGTGGTCGGCACCGGCAGCCGTACGAAACTCAGCTACGCCCTGCTCGGCAGTGTCGCCGCGCACCTGATGCGACGGGCAGAGTCCGATGTGCTCGTCGTTCCCGAACGGACCGGGCGATGACGGCTGATGTCCACGCCTTCCCGCTGATCGCGGCCATCCTCGCCATCGCCGCGGTGGTGGGCCTGCTCGCGACCCGGCTGCGACAGCCGCTCATCGTCGCCTTCATCGGCGTCGGCATTCTCGTCGGACCTACCGGTACCGGCTGGGTCACCACCGGCGGCACGATCGAGTTACTCGCCAGGATGGGCATCGCGATCCTGCTGTTCCTCGTCGGCCTCCGACTCGACCTGCACCTCGTCCGCACCACCGGACCGATCGCGCTGGCGACCGGACTCGGTCAAGTCGTGTTCACCTCGGTCATCGGCTACCTGATCGCCATCGCCCTTGGCATGGACACCGTCACCGCCATCTACGTGGCCGTCGCGCTCACCTTCTCCTCGACGATCATCATCGTGAAACTGCTGTCCGACAAACGTGAGCTGGAGCAGCTCCACGGACGTATCGCTGTCGGTTTCCTCATCGTGCAGGACATCGTCGTCGTGCTGGTGATGATCGCGCTCACCGCGTTCGGACAGCAGACCGACGACACCGTGGCGCTGAACATCGCCCTGGTGTTCGCCAAGGGACTCGGACTACTTGGCGGCATCGCACTGCTGATGCGCTACGTCCTGCCGACACTGCTCGGCCACATCGCCCGCTCGCAAGAGCTGCTGGTGCTCTTCGGCGTCGCCTACGCGGTCTCGGTCGCCGCGGTAAGCGAGTGGCTGGGATTCAGCACCGAGGTCGGCGCGTTCCTGGCCGGTGTCTCCCTCGCGACAACCCAGTACCGCGACGCCTTGGGCGCTCGGCTGGTCAGCCTGCGTGACTTCTTACTGCTGTTCTTCTTCCTCGACCTCGGCGCCAGGCTGGAGTTCACCAACGCCGCGGAGCAGATCACCGCGGCGGCGATCTTCTCGGTGTTCGTGCTGATCGGCAACCCGCTGATCGTGATCGCGATCATGACCCTCATGAAGTACCCCGTGCGGGTCGGCTTCCTCGCCGGCCTCACCGTCGCACAGATCTCCGAGTTCTCCCTCATCCTCGCCGCGCTCGGGCTCAGCCTCGGTCACATCACCAACGCCACCGTCAGCCTGATCACCGTCGTCGGGCTCATCACCATCGGCGGCTCGACCTACCTGATCCTCTACTCTCACCAGATCTACGCTCGTCTCGCACGCTTGCTCGCCATACTCGACCGCTCCGACCGCCGCACCGCCACACTCACCAGCGACGACCACGATGTCGACGTCATCCTCTACGGACTCGGCCGCTTCGGCGGCCACATCGCCGACAAACTCAGCCAGGCCGGGTACCGCGTCCTCGCCGTCGACTTCGACCCGCAACGCGTCGAAAACAACGACCGGCGCGGTGTCACCGCGGTTTTCGGCAGCGCCGAGGACGTCCACTTCCTCGAGTCACTACCACTCTCCCGCGTCAGCCACGTGATCAGCACGCTCCCACTGCGCGAGGCCAACAATGCCCTGCTCCACGGCCTGCGACACCACGACTACCGAGGTCGGATAGCTCTCACCGCCCATACCAAGCACGACGCCGCCCACCTTCGCCAATCCGGGGCCGACATCGTGCTCGAACCCTTCGCATTCGCCGCGGCAACCACCGTTGACACGCTCATCGACGACGTCGTCAACACCAACCGGGACCAGCGCGAGCACGGCGACGAGGCCGAATGAACCCGCTTCGACCACCGCCTACATCGAGGGTCCCATCGAGCGAGGTACGTGGTCAGTCGGGATAACCGTGTTCGCCGAACCAGCGGGCGAGTCGGCCGCGTCGGGCGACGGCGCGGAGTCGTCGTTCGGTCGCGTCGCGGTGCGCGTTCGTGGTGACGATGAGCAGTTCGTCGCCGGTCTTGAGCCAGGTTTCGGGTCGCGGGACGAGCACCTGCCGGCTGCGGATGATCAAGCTGATGACGCTGGTCGGCGGCAGCCGAAGCTCCATGACCGACACGCCGTGGAGGCGGGAGGCTTCGGGGACGGTGAGGGTGAGTAGTTCGGCGTCGATGGTGTCAAGGGGTGCGGATTCGATCTGGACCTCACGGGCAGCGTCCGCCCGTATCAGCCCAAGTACGCACGCCACGGGGCGGAGGCTGGGGGCCTGGACGAGAGTGAAGATGACGACGAGGACGAACACGATGTCGATCAGGCGGTCGCTGCCGGGGACGTTCTGCACAACCGGGAAGGTCGCGAGCACGATGGGCACGGCTCCGCGCAGTCCGGACCAGGACAGGAAGAGTTGGTCACGCCAGGGTGTTTTGAACCAGCTCACCGACAACAGCACGGACAGTGGTCTGGCGAGCAAGAGTAGGACGAGCCCGACGACCAGGGCGGGCAGAACTTCGTCGAGCAGCTCGCTGGGGGTCACGAGCAAGCCCAGCATCACGAAGAGGCTGATCTGTGCGAGCCAGCCGAGTCCCTCGGCGAAGGATCGGGTGGCGGAGCGGTGGGACAGTCCGCTGTTGGCGAGCACGATTCCTGCCAAGTAGGCGGAGAGGAACCCGCTAGCTTGCGCGGCACCGGCGGCGGCGAACGCGACGATGCCGAGTCCGAAGATCGCCAACGGGTACAGGCCCGAAGCGGGCAACGCCGCGTGTTTGAGGATCTTGGCGCCCACCCGCCCGAGGACGAGGCCGATGAGTGCGCCGGCGGCGAGTTGGTAGAGCAGGCTGCCAGCGACGTATACCGGATTGACCTCGAGCGGGGTAGTGCTGAACAGGAGCACGAGGATAACGGTGGGCGCGTCGTTGAACCCGGACTCGGCCTCCAGCGATCCCGCTAGCCGTCTCGGCAGTGGAAGCACGTGCAGTACGGAGAACACGGCCGCGGCGTCGGTGGAGGACACGATCGCCCCCAGCAGCAGGGCGAGTTGCCAGTTGACGTCCAGCAGGAAGTGGGCACCGGCTGCGGTGATCGTCACGCTCACCGCGACGCCAACGGTAGCCAAGAGCCCTGCGGGCACGAGGAGGTTGCGGATGTCGGACCATCTGGTGCTCAACCCACCTTCGACCAGGATGACCGCGAGTGCGGCCGTGCCGATGTTCTGGGCCAGTTGGGCGTCGTCGAAATCGATACCGATGACGTCCTCGCCGAGCACGACGCCCAAGGCGAGGAACAGCAGCAGGCTGGGCAAGCCGACACGGGTCCCGATGCGGGTAGCGATGACCCCGGCGAGCAGGACGACACCAGCGACGAGCATGGCGGCGTAGAGCTGCTGGAGGGTCATCACACCACCTTTCGGGTTCATCGATCGTCGGATAGCGGATCGCTACCGGATCGGCCCCTCATGTCATACGACAGCACCGCTGTCCGTGCGTACGTCCGGGCGTCGTGCCCGTGGAGACGCGGTTCGTCCCGCTCCGGGGTACTTCTTCTCCAGCAGGATGGCAACGGGACCGGCGGTGGCGACGGTAGATACCGTACCGATGATCAACCCGAGCAGGAGTGCGAGCGCGAAGTCGGCGAGAGACCCGTCACCTAGAACCAGCAGCGCGCCGAACACGAACAGCACCCCGATTTTGCAGCACCGCAGCGCCAACGATGCGGGCGAAGTTCGCGTACCCACTCGAACAACGATCACGGGAAGCAACGCGGCCAGGAAACAGCCCGTCGTAGGTCTTGCCGAGCCAGGCGAACGCGCCGAGCACAAGGAGGACGTCTTGGGTGAGTGCGGCCACGGTGGCTGCTACACCGAGGCGCCAGTCGAAACGCACCGCCAGGTAGACAACTTGGGCTGCCACGGCCAGCCCAAGCGCGACTTCGGGCGGCGATCGACGCACGTCCGGTGTACTGGCACCTCGACTGCGACGTCCTCGAACCCGGCATCGTGCCAACGGACTACCGCGTACCCGGCGGACTCACCCTCGACGCCTCCACGCGGCGGCAACTGTCATCGCCGAGCACGAACTGGTCGGCCTCGAGATCGCCGAGTTCCAAGACACCAGCCCGGACGAACCCTCACCATCGCCGCAGCCACTACTCGACGCACTCGCACCGGTGCGCGCGAGCAGGGCAGGACGAAACTCGCGCGGGATGTTGCGCTTGGGCACAGGTGGCGGCGTGTACGCGGTGGCGTTCTCCGGGCAGTCGATCCGGGAAGGATCGGTGACGACCCCGTACTCGTTGAACTCGACGCGGTAGCAGGCATCGAACGCTGGGGAGTGATGCCACCCGGAACCGCTCTCATCGCGGTGAATGCGCCATACCAGGCGCGCTATCGGATCCCCGGGAGACTCCTGGTCGAGGTCCGTGGCCTCCAGCACGCTGAAGTTGGATGACCTGCCGAGCGGGGTGGCCAACGCGGCGCGGGCGAACCGGCATAACGGAATCACACGCACCCGCCATCACTATCACGACCACGGTCCCATGGGTAGCGCCGCTCCTCGGGGCCTGCGGCGCAGGTCCAGGTGGCCGTTGCGTTTAGTACTCGCCGATGGGGTCGGAGTGCCCTATGGGCATTGCCGTGGCCGGTCGACGCTGGGCACAGGAACGCCTGACCAGGGAGGAGTGGCGATGCGCCCGATCACACAGGCCGCAGCGGAGTTTCTGGCCACGAAGCGGATCGCGGTCACGGGGGTATCCCGGACGCCCGCCAACCACGGCAGCAACGTGGTGTACCAGCGGCTACGCGACCGCGGCTACGACGTGTTCGCCGTCAACCCGAACGCGGACGAAGTCGAGGGCGACAGGTGCTACCACGACCTTACGTCGATCGCCGGTGGCGTCGACGCGGTCGTGATCGGCACCCGCCCGGAACACGCCGAGACCACAATGCGCGAATGCGCCGAGCTTGGCATCAAGCATGTGTGGCTGCACCGATCATTCGGCGGCGGCAGCGTCTCTCCCGAGGCCGTCGAGTACGGCAGGCAGCATGACATCGAGGTCATCGATGGCGGCTGCCCGCTGATGTTCCCGCCCGCCGACGATCCGGGGCACCGCGCGATGCGGTGGATGTTCACCCTCAACGGCCACGTGCCGAGGCGAGTGTGACGATGCGGTTCCGCTCGAAGCCGCCACCGCACTCGCCTGACAACGATGCCGCGATGAAGCATGTCCCGGAGACAGGCAGCCCTGATGCCGTCCCGGGCGCTAGACCGCGACGCGGCCTGAAGGGAATCGCCGTGGTCGCCGCCAGCGTGACCGCGCTCGCTGCGATCGCCTGGGTCGGCCTGCAGGTCAACCCTCGATCCTTCTCGAGCCCGCCGCTGTCGCGGGCGGAGCCGGAGACGACGGCGTTGCCGCAGAACCTGCCGCCGCCAGTGGAACGCTTCTACCTGCAGCTCTATGGCGATCGGCTGCCTGTCATCGACTCGGCGGTGATCAGCGGCCGTGGCCGCATGCGGATTTCCGGAATCACCTTCCCGGCGCGGTTCCGTTTCACCCACCTCGCGGGCCACGACTATCGGCACTACATCGAAACAACCGTGTTCGGCCTCCCGCTGTTGTCGGTCAACGAGTCGTTCCTCGACGGCACGAGCCGACTCGAGCTCCCGTTCGGCGTCAGCGAGGGCCCCAAGGTGGATCAGGGCGCGAACCTGGCGCTCTGGGCGGAAGCGGTCTGGCTGCCCGCGGTGTGGGTGACCGATCCGCGGGTGAGGTGGGACGTGGTGGGCGCGCACTCGGCCCGGCTGGTCGTCCCCTTCGGCGACGAAACAGAGGCTTTCCTGGTGCGTTTCGACCCGAGGACGGGCTGGCTGCGGTCGATGGCGTCAATGCGCTACAAGGGTGAGGACGGCGCCGCCAAGATCCGCTGGGTGAACGAGGTCGCCGAATGGGGTGACCTCGGCGGCCGCACCCTGCCGATGCGGACGGCGATCACCTGGCAGGACGAGGGCTCACCGTGGGCGACGTTGCGAACCGAGGATGTCGTGTACAACGCCGACGTCGCTGGCTACCTCACACAGCGGGGACCGTAGGTGAGGTTCGCGACATGAGGCTGTTCGCCTACGTCAGGACGCGACAGTGGGTGCCCGCTGGTGACCGCGTTGCTCGCGCTGATCGGCGCATGGCTGGCCCACCGCCGCCCGCGAGCGCTGCGCAACGTCCACACGGCAGTCCGCAGTCATCCCCTCGTCAGCCTCACCGTCGGCGCGCTGGTGACGGTGACGTTCTTGGCGCTGTCGGTGTTCATGGCGTTCACGCTGGTGCTGCTGCCGATTGGCCTGCTCGGCCTCGCCATCGGACTCGCGGCCGCCGGGTATGGCGTCGTGTGCCTCGGCTCGCTCGTCGCGCGGTGGCTGCCGGTGCGTCGAGCCGCACCAGCCACCGCACTGGGCGAGGTCGCCGTCATGGTGGCGCTCCAGGCGCTCAACGCGATTCCGGTGCTGGGCACGTTCGCTGCGGGCAGCCTGGTGCTGACCGGGCTCGGCGCAGTCGTGGTGACCTACTTCGGGCTCACGGAGTTCACACCCGTAGCGCTGCCGGAGTGAGCCGCCACGACGTCGGGCGATCGTCAGCCGCAACAATCGGCGGTCGCTCACGAAGGTCTCGCCGTAGTGCGACGGGTCTCTGACCGCCAGGACCGTGGTCAGGGCGGTGGCGAGGGTTCGGCCGTCGGGCCGGACGGTGCGCAACAGATCAGCGGCAGCGTGATGATCTTGCCCGCGGTGACGCTACCCAGACGGATACAACAGATGGCGTCGGACGCCGCGATGCCGGCGAGGACGGCATTGCCCGCCGCGACATTGCGAGCTTCGTCGCGAGACCGCACGACGGCTGCCTGCTCACGAAACCTCCGCAGAACCGCCACCCTCACGCTGCTTGACCCGCCGCGTGCGCTCCGGTTCTCCCCTGTGGCGGTTACGCCGCGCCCTGAGTCTCCTCCCGGCGGCTGAAATGGTGGGACTCGAGCAGCAGTGACACCGCCAACCCGCCGATCAGCGCCCAGAATGGACTGGACACGCCGAAGATGGTGACGCCGCTCATCGCGATGACGAGCGCGAAGAACGCACCGATCTGGAACTGGTTTTCGCGGAACGCGCCCTGAAACGCCGAAAGCAGGACCGTGATCATGGCGAGCCCGGCCACGGTGGAGACGAGTTCGGACGGCAGCGCGGTCACCACCGCGACGGCGACACCAGCGAAGACACCGAAGGCCATGAACAGCAAGCCGTTGACCACGCTCGCCGCGTACCGCCCGGACTCGGGGCCGGCCTCGCGGGAGCTGCAGATTGCGGTCATCGGACCGGCGATGTTCGCGGTGTGCCCGCCGAATCCAGCCGCCGCCGCACCGCTGAGCCCGCTGAGCAAGGTCATGACGTTCGTCGGCGGCCGGAAGGAGGCCGCCATCAGGGTGCCGATGGCTTGCGCGTTCTCGGCGCCGATCACGAGGACCGCCAATGGCACGGACACGGCGAGGATCGCGCCGAGGTCGAAGCTCGGCATGACGAGCGCGGGTGCGGTCAGCGTGACGTCGTGTTCGGTGCCGGTGATGGAGCCGCTCATCCAGGCAGCGATCCCGCCGACCACGAGCGCGCCGACGACACCGGGGATCCGCTTGATGAAGCGGGAGAAGAAGAGATATCCGGCGACCGAAGCGGCCACGATCCATGGCGTGGCCGAGCCCGCCTTGACCACGTCGATGGCGAACTTGATCAGCGCTCCGGCGATCATCGCCATGATGATCGGGAACGGCAGCCAGTTCATGACCCGTCGCAACACGCCGGTGAGCGCGAGCAGCACCACTAATGCGCTGCTGACGAGGTAGGCCCCGGCCATCTCGCTGAGTGAGAAGGAGCCGAGTGCGTCGGCGACGAGCACCGCACCGGGGATGCTCCAGGCGCCCACGATGGGTTGTTTGTAGTACAGGGCGAGCAGCACTGAGTTCAGGCCCCCGAACACGTACACGGCGAAGATCCACGACACCGTCTGCGTGGCGCTCAGTCCCGCGGCGTTCGCGCCGTCGATGATGATCAGCGCCGGTCCGGTGCATCCGAACACGGCGGCGACGATCGCGGTGCCCACGGTCGCCACGGTCAGGTTGCGCCTCCGGTCGCGCAGTCCGCTGCGGAACCCGGGGCCGCGTTCGATGAGGCTGTGCTCGGTGCCCGTCGCCTCGGTAGAGGCGGTCGATGGGGTGGCGCTCATCGGCTGTCACCTTCTTTGCGGTTCTGTGGTTGAGTGCTGGTCCGGCCGGTCCGGAACCTGCTGGCTCGGCGGGTGAGGCGGAACCGCCGCAACGCCGTCCTGAGCCGGTCGCCGAGGGTGCCGGCGAGGATCGTCAGCGCGCTCGGGGTGGCGACTGGCTCGGGCAGCGCTGTGCCCGAGGTGGCCGTTCGGCTCAGGGCATCGGCGAACTGTTCGAACATGCGGCGGCTGACGTCGCCGGCCAGCGCCCTGCCGAACTGGGCGATGCGACCGGTGAGGTAAACGGCGGCGTCGGCGAACAGCACGGTGCCCTGAGCGGTCGCCTCGGTGCGCAGCACGATCTCGGCCTGCGTGCGAGCCCCACCGGTGTCGTATCCCTGCGCGAGCATGCGGATGCGGCGTCCCGCCTTGTCGTGCTCGATGATGTGCGCGGTGCCGGTGAAGGCCAGTTTGACCGGGCCGACCGAGACCTTGGCACGGCCCGCGTAGCGGTTGTCGCCGAGGTCGTCGGTCAGTTCGGCGCCGGGCAGGCAGCGGGCCAGCAGCGGCACATCGTCGAGGACCCGCCACACCTCGTTCTCGGACACCGCGATCTCGGTCCTGGTGTTCACGACCGCCGTCGGGTCACCGCTGGGAAGCACGATGTCGCCGTCCCGCCCGGGCGTTTCCGTGCCGCTGCCGGTGTTCGCCTCACCGTCCGGTACGACGCCCGCTCCGCCGGTGACCCGTCCGATGAGCGCACGCCGGGCGCAGTTGCCGGGGCCGGGCACACCGTCGGGATGCGCTTGGCGGGTTTCGGCGATCGCGGCCAGGATGTTGCGGTATCCGGTGCAGCGGCACAGCACGCCGGACATCTCCTCGGGCAGTTCCTCGTCGGTGACGCCGGGTTTGGTGGTGAGCAGGTCGTAGGAACTCATCAGGAACCCCGGGGTGCAGAACCCGCACTGAAGCGCGTGGTTCCTGCCGAACGACTCCTGCAGGGGGTGCAGCTCGCCGGGCGTGCCGAGCCCTTCGACGGTGACGATGTCGCACCCGTCGAGCTGAACCGCGAACAGCAGGCAGGCCCTGGCCGCTTCGCCGTCGACGAGCACCGTGCACATTCCGCACACCCCGTGCTCGCAGCCGAGATGCGTTCCGGTCAGCCCGAGGTGCTCGCGTAGCGCGTCAGCGAGCGTGAGGCGTGCTGGCAGCGCCAGGGTGACCGAGTTGCCGTTGACCGTCAACCGGACCTCGACCGTGTCGTCGACGGCCGCCTTGACCGGCCGCGGTGTCCCGGGGCGCGCGGTGTCGTCGCGGGTGGCAGGTGTCGTGGTCATTCGTTCACCTCGTCGATGTCGCTGCGAGCGCGGTGGTATGCCTTGCTCAGTTCGCGGGCGGCCAGCGTGCGGAACAGCCTGCGGCGATAGTCCCGTGACGCGTGCGCGTCGCCGTCGGTGTCGACCATCTCGTCGGCCACCGTGCTGAGTGCCTCCCGCAGGTCGTCGGCCATGCGGCCGGACTCGCTGCCGCCAGCGCGCACCACGGTGATGAGCTCGTCGCTGACCGCGCGCGTGACGGGCCGGTCGGAGATACCGAACCCGGTGAGCACCGCGTCGACCGTCTCGCCGTCAAGCCGGACACGCGCGGCGACACCGGCGAGTGCGAAGTCGCCGTGCCTGCGCGCGATCTCGGCGAAGCCGAATCCCTCGCCGGGCGCGGCGACCGGGAACCTGACCGCGGACACGATCTCGTCCTGGCCCAGCGCGGTCATCATCGCGCCTGTGAAGAACTCCCGCGCCAGGACGCTTCGGCTGCCGCCCGGTCCCGCGATGACGACGCCGGCGTCCACACAGGACGCGACGGCGGGCAGCTCGGCGGCCGGGTCGGCGTGTGCCACGCTGCCGCACACGGTGCCGCGGCTGCGGATCTCGCGATGTCCGACCCACGGCATCGCCGCCCGCAGCAACGGAACCATCGAGCACACCGGGTCGCGCTCCACACGTCGCTGCCGCACGGTCGCACCAATCTCGACAACGCCGTCGGCATCGACGATCTGGTCCAACCCGGCGACGGCGGTGATGTCGATCAGCGTCTCCGGCCGGGCGAGGCGCATCGCGAGCACCGGCGTCAGCGACTGCCCACCCGCGATGACCTTGCCCTCCCCCTCGGTCGCGGCGAGCTCGGCGACCGCGTCCGACAGGCTCGACGGCCGGACGTAAGCGAACGGCGCGGCTTTCATCGGCTCACCGGCCCTGGAACTTCGGGGCGCGCTTCTCGGCGAACGCGGCGACGCCCTCGGCGAAGTCCTTGCTCGACCGCAGCATCGCGTAGGCCTTGCGTTCGAGCTCGATCCCGGAGTACAGCGGGGCATCGACGCCCTTGTCGAGCACCTCCTTGGCGGTGCGGGCGGCCAGCGGTGAGTAGCCGAGCAGCGTCGTCACGATCCGCTCGACCTCGGCGTCGAGCGCGGCGCGGTCGTCAACGACGGCGGCGACCAAACCCCAGTCACCGGCCTGCGCGGCGTTGATCCTGCTCGCGGTCATGATGTGGTACTTCGCCCTCGACAGTCCGATCAGCCGGGCGAGCCGCTGGGTACCACCGGAACCCGGGATCATGCCGAGCCGCATCTCCGGCAACGCGAACTCGCTACGGGTGGTCGCGACCCGGATGTCGGTGGACAACGCCAGCTCGAGCCCGACGCCGAAGCAGTAGCCGTCAACGGCGGCGATGACCGGCTTCGAGCTGCGTGCCGGGGCCGTCACGTTGTGCCCGAGGTCGGTGAAGTCGATCGGGTCGACCTCCATGAACCCGGCGATGTCGCCGCCGGACGAGAAGTGCTCGCCCTCGGCCGTGATCACGACGACCTGGATGTCGTCGTCGGCGTCGATCTCGGCGAACCGGTCGGCCATCACCTGGCGGGTCTCCCAGGTGATGATGTTGTATTTGCCGTGGTTGAGCGTCAGGTAGGCGACCCTGCCGTCGTGGCCACGGTCCAGCCTGATCTCTCCTCCGGTCAGTGCCATCGTCAGTGTGTTCCTTCCGTGTCGGTTGTTGCCTGGTTCTCCAGCAGGTCGTGCAGCACGTTGCCGTGCAGCGGCAAGCTGGTGATGTTCACGCCCGCGGGGCCTAGCGCGTCCGCGACCGCGTTGGCGATCGCCACCGGCAGGCTCATGCAGCTGCCCTCGCCGCAGCCCTTCGCGCCGAGCTTGGTCAGCGGGGACGGCGTCTCGAGGTGGTCGCTGGTGAGCTCGTAGGTGGTCTCGGCCGAGGTCGGGCACAGGTAGTCCATGAACGTCGCCGTGGGCTGCCCGGCGTCGGTGTAGCGCAGCTCCTCGTACAGCGCGCCGCCGATGGCGTGCGCCAGCGCGCCGTGCACCTGGCCTTCGAGCAGCGTCGGGTTGAGGATGGTGCCCGCGTCGTGGATCGTGACGACCTGCTCCAGCGTGGGTTGCCTGGTGTCGGGGTCGATCCTCACGGCGGCCAGCTCGGCGACGAAGCCGTAGCAGAGGCTGGAGTTGATCTGGTCACTGCGGCTGGCTGCCTTCGACTGCGGCGGTGTGAACGCCGCCTCTTGATAGAGCCGCGCCGGGACGCCGTCGGGCAGCGCCCCCGGGTCCCAGTGGACCAGTCCGGCGGCGTGCCGGAACTCCACCGCGCGTGCGGGCTCGTGCCGTAGCCGCACCTGGCCCTCGGCGAGTTCGACGTCGGCTGGGTCCGCGTTGAGCAGTGTCGCTCCCGCGATCCTGATGGTCGTCGCGAGTTTCTCGCTCGCTTCGACCAGCGCGCTGGTCAGCAGCGGCGCGAACCGTGAGGAGTAGCTGCCCGAGCTGATGGTCCACGGCGTGGTGGCGGTGTCCATCTCCACCACCGGGCGCACCTGGTCGAGCGGGAGGCCGAACTGCTCGGCGACGACGGACTGCGCGACCGTGGCGTGGCCCTGCCCCTGGGGAACGGTTCCCAGTAGCACCGACACCACGCCGTTCGGGTCGACACTGATCCGCACGTGCTCGGTGGAGCCCGACTTGTCCCGGCCGGGCCGCCGGTCCTCAGCGGGGGTGGCGAGTCCGACGTAGCCGATGTTGGTCGCCGATGGGTCGACGATGGTGGCCACCCCGATGCCGTAGTACTCGCCGCGTTCGCGAGCCTCTCGCTGTTTCCGGCGCAGCTGCTGGTAGTCGGCGTTCTTGACCAGCATGTCGACGGCTCGCGGATAGTCTCCGGAGTCGTAGACGCCGCCGGTAGGGGTCGCGTACGGAAAGTCGTCAGGCTGCACGAGGTTGCGCCGCCGCAGCTCGACGGGGTCGAGCCCGCACACCCCGGCGATGGTGTCCATCAGTCGTTCCAGGCCGAAGTACAGCTGTTGTCCGCCGAAGCCCCGGTTGAGCCCGGTCGGGGTCTTGTTGGTCACCACGGCGCGGGAGCGGATCTCGACGGCGTCGATGGTGTAGGCGCCGGTGATGTTGCCGAAGCAGCGGTACAGAGTGGACGGTTCCGGGGGCCGCAGGTACGCGCCGACATTGTCGACGAGATCGGCCCGCAGCGCACGCACCGTGCCGTCGGCGGTCACCGCGGCCTCGAACCGCATCGCCCGGTCGGAGCCGGCTGAGCTGGCGAGCAGGTGCTCGATCCTGTCCTCGGTCCAGCGAACCGGACGGCCCGCGTGCTTGCTGGCCAGCGCCATCAGCGCGACGTAGGGATAGATGCCCGCCTTGATGCCGAAGCTGCCCCCGTTGTCGGCGGGAATCATCAGCCGGATGCGCGAGGCAGGCAGGCCGAACGCCCCGGCGAGCACCGCGACCATCGAGAACGGGCCGTGGAAGTTGGCCCACGCCTGGATCGCGGGGCCGTCGGCCTCGTCCTGCCACTCCGCGACGACCGAGTAGCACTCCATCGGCGTCGAGGAGTAACGCGGGAACTCGTACTCTCCACTCACCACGTGGTCGGCCGCTGCGAACACCGCGTCGACGTCGCCGAACGTGAAGGTGCGGTCCGTCGCCACGTTGTCGGCGGCGTCCTCGTGCAGCCGAGGCGCGTCCGGCGCCAAGGCGCGCTTGACGTCGAGCACCGGCGGCAGCGGCTCGTAGTCCACCTCGACCAGCTCGGCGGCATCCTCGGCGAGGTAACGGTCCGATGCCACGACAACCGCTACCGGCTCGCCCACGAAGCGGGCCTTGTCGGTCGCCGTCGGGTAGTACGGCATCGGTGTGTTCAACGCGAGCGGGAACGGCCGCAGCGTCTCACGGACCTCATCGGGTCCGATCACGGCGGCGACACCGGGATGACGCCGCGCCCGCTCCACGTTCACGGCGCGAATGCGCGCGTGCGGATGCGGGCTGCGCACCACGGCGGCGGTCAGCGTGCCCGGCAAAGGGTCCATGTCGTCGAGGAACCGGCCCCTGCCGGTCAGCAACGCCGCGTCCTCCACCCGTGCCAGCGTGCGCTTCTGCTGTTGCGACCCCGCGCTCATGCGCCCACCTGGCCAGATGCCTGCGCGCTGTCGGCCAGCGGGCTGAAGGTGCCCGCGCTCAGTTCGCGGCGTAACAGCTTGCCGACCGCCGACTTCGGGATCGTCTCGACGGCGACGTACCGCTTCGGCCGTTTCAGCGAGGGCAGTCCCGACCGTTCGCGGGCGAAGCTGTCGAGCTCAGCCAGAGCACGCTCCGGTGCCATACCCGTCGCGGGAACGAAGAATGCCGTCGCCGCCTGTCCCCACCTGTCGTCGGCGAGGCCGACCACGACGATCTCCTCGACCGCGTCGCAGCGGACCAGCGCGTCCTCGATCTCGTCCGGATAGATGTTCTCCCCACCGGAGTTGATCATGTCGTCGACTCGGCCCGCGACCCAGAGGTCACCGTCCGCGTCTGTGGTCGCGAGGTCGCCGGGGAAGTACCAGCCGTTGCGAATGGACTTGGCGTCCGCGTCGGGGCGCTGCCAATACCCGGCGAACGCCTCGGGGCTCGCCATCGAGATGGCGATCTGCCCCTGCTCCCCTGGGCCGACCACATCGTCGGGACTCGCCCCAGGGAGCGGGTCGACCAGCCGGACCCGGGAGAACACCCCTGCGCGCCCTGCCGAGCCCGGCTTCGCCCTGGCGTCAGGGCCGATGGTGAAGGTGTAGATCTCGGTGCTACCCAGGTGATTGACGAACGAGACCGGCTCGACCGCGTCCACCAACTGCTCGGCCAGCGCGGTGGTCATCGACGCACCCGCATAGGCCAGTTTGCGCACCGACTTGGCCTCCGACAGCCGGCCGGTGTGCAGCAGCGACCAGTAGATCGTCGGCACCAGATAGAGCGTGTCGACCCGTTCGGTCGTGATCAGCTCCATCGCCTCATCGGCGTCGAACCTGGCCTGCGGCACCCAGGTGCCGGCGCCGATCACACTCGCCAACAGGGTGCGCAGCCCCATGGTGTGGAACAGCGGCATCACACCCAGCACGGTGTCGAACCGTGCGTGTCCACTCTGGAGCATGTGTGCGACCGAAGCGTGGTGCTCGGCGGCGTGAGTCCGGGGAACGCCCTTGGGTTTCCCGGTCGTGCCCGAGGTATAGAGCATGACGCTGATGTCCTGATCGGACACCGCGACGTCAAGCGCATCGCTCGGCTGCCTCGACGCCAGCCGCTCGATCGTGTCGTCCGATGACGAACCCGACGCGACCCGCAGCATCGGCGGCAGGCCTGCCAGCGCCTTGTCGGCGGCCTGAGCCGTCGACGCATCGGTCACGACCAGGACCGGTGCGGCATCCCCGATGCAGTAGGCAAGCTCGGACGGCGAGAACCGGAACGACAACGGAACCGAGACGGCACCCAGCTTCTGCAGCGCGAGGTGCAGGCTAGCCAGCGGCTCGCCACCACCAAGCGACAACAGGACACGATCCTTCGGCCGGACCCCCAGCTCCGCCAGCGCCCGCGCCAGTTGGTTGGTCCACGCATCCCACGCGGCGTACGTCAGCGGACATCTACCTCCCACCGCGCGGCGGCCTGGGTAGCGCTCGGCCGTCCACGTCAGGCTCCTGCCCAGATCCATGACCGTCCCTTCGCGACAGTGCGATGATCAACAACCATGCGACGCGTATCGTATTACCCGCATCGTATGATTCATATGGTTAGCGAAGGTACGGTACGCTTCAGACCATGTCAAGGGTTCGACTATCCACAACGTCGTACGTGGTGCTCGGGATGATCGCGTTGCGCGGCCCATCGACCTCGTACGACCTCAAACGGGCCATCGGCCGGTCCGTCGGCTACTTCTGGAACTTCCCCCACGCCCAGCTCTACTCCGAGCCCAAACGCCTCGAAGAAGCCGGTCTACTCGAACTCGACGAAGAAGAATCCGGGCGCCGCCGCAAGATCTACTCAATCACCGAATCCGGCAGAGCCGCACTGCAGGACTGGCTGGCCGAGCCCGTCAACGCACACTTCGAACTGCGCGATATCGCCGAGATCAAACTGTTCTTCAACGAACTGGCAGGCCCCGAAGACGTCGCCCGGCTCGCTAAGGACCAGATCGAACAACACCAGCGCAGGATCGCCGAATACGAACAGATGCAGCACCGCTACGGTGACGTCGCCGACGTCGCCCCTCGCATGATCACCCTCCGACTCGGGCTCGGCATGGAATACGCCGCACTCGACTTCTGGCGCGACGTCGCCGCCCGCGCCGAACGAGGCGAGTTCTCGTGACACCTCAGCGTGCGCTGATTCCGGTGTACTGCTGAGACTGCAGAGGCTGCGAATGCCTAGCCGGAGCGCGGGTGACACGAAACGGGGCAAATCGTGTGGTTTCTGATGCCCGCAGAGACCACTCACGTGACCAAAGGCCTGGTAGAGGCCCTGGTGGTCGCTGTCGCCCCACCCTTGTAAACCGTAGGTCAGGGGTTCGAGCCCCCTTGTCGGCTCAGGGTGTGACCAGGGAATGCGTTGTTGGCAGATGCACAACAGCGCCTGCTGCTGGCCTCGCGTGACGTAAGTATGCCCCTTTTGGAGCGAATTTGTGTTTTTGGTGTTTATGATCGACCATAGAATCCGTGAACGATAAGCAGTTGTTGTCCACGGGACAGGCGGCCGAGGTGCTCGGCTGCTCGCGACAACACGTTGTCGATCTCTGTTCCTCCGGCCAGCTCCCCTACGTCACCGTCGGCGCGCATCGGCGCATCCGCCGAGCGGACGCCGAGGCCTTCCTCCAGCCCCCACTGCGCCGCGACGAAGAACGGTCACTGTGGCTGCACCAAGTCGTAGCAGGCCGACTGGCCACAGATACCGCCAGCGTGATGGAAACCGCTCACGAGAACATGCGTCATCTTCGCCACGTCCACCCTGACGGCATGGCTACCCGGTGGCTCGACCACTGGGAAGAACTGCTCAACGCCGGACCGGACGCGGTGTTCGACGCCCTCACCTCCCGCGCCCGCTGGGCGATCGAGCTACGACAGAACAGCCCCTTCGCCGGAGTCCTCACCACCAAGGAACGACAGGCAGCACTGAACTCGTTCCGCACCCACTGGAAGACCGACCACGCCGCATGAAACGCGAGCAACTCGAACACGTCCTCCGCGCCGCCTCTCGCATCGTCGACGACCCAGACGTCGTCGTCATCGGCAGCCAATCAATCCTCGGCGAACTACCGAAGACAAACTGCCACCAGAAGCAACCACCTCGATGGAAGTCGAGGCCGCGAAAAAGACTACGCATTCGGCACCGCTCTCGTGGCCGCAGGCCTGGTCGATCCGACCGTCCTCGCCAACCGACTCCACACCCTGCCCACGGACCTGCAAGTCGCACAACGCATCCGGAACTGGCTCTCAACCATCAACCGACCGTGACGAGCCATACGGGCACGAAGCGAACCCAGCTGCCACCCCGCCGTAACATCCGCATGATCACAACGCCCGAGGAACTCCAGCGTGTCTCGTCGCGATTTCGCTCGTCCACCTCGTCGTGTCGGGCTGGGCTCCCGGCCTGGAAGGTTGACATCCCCACTACAGCAGATGTGGATGTTCTAGCAGCACCCGCAGTTGTCGAGTGAGGTCAAGATGGCTTGCTCCACCTGCGGACGGGTTCGTCGGATTTGACTCGCCCCAGTCTCCGAGCAGTTGGTAGTCCTCTCGGTAGGGGTCGGTGCGCTTCTATTACCGGACCAGCGCGCGGCGATGCAGGCGTTCAGGCGTCGTGAGATAGTCGCACCAGGGTGTGTCCTTCCGAGTATCCATTTAGCACAGTCTCAAGTGTCTGGCTGAGCTCGTTCAGCGTGACTTCGGAAGGTCCCAGGTTGGCCACGTCAGTCGCATCTACATCTGCGGCCAGGCGTTGCCACACCTGGCGTCGGTGGGTGATGGGGCATCGAACGGAGTCGATGCCGACCAACGAGACACCGCGGAGTATGAAGGGGAACACCGTGGTCGGCAACGTTGCTCCACCGGTGTTGCCACATGCGGTGACAATCCCTCCGTAAGCGGTGGCGCTCAGGACGCTCGCCAGCGTTTTACCGCCTACGCAGTCGATAGCCGCTGCCCAGCGCTCGCGCTGGAGCGGCTTGTCCGCTGTTCCGATGTCAGTACGATCTACGATCTCCGCCGCGCCGAGCGCGCGCAGGCGGTCATGGGCCGTGACCTTGCCCGTGGCCGCGACGACGTGGTACCCACGGCGGGCCAGCAGGCCGACTGCCGCGCTGCCTACGCCGCCGGATGCGCCGGTGACAATGACTGGACCGGCACTGGGGGCTATATGACGCTGCTCCAAAGCTTCCACGCTCAATGCCGCGGTGAAGCCGGCGGTTCCGAGGCACATGGCTTGCCGCTGGGTGAGCCCGTGCGGTAGCGGTACGACCCAGGCGGCAGGGACTCGGGCGTATTCACTGTAGCCCCCGTGATGAGCGACGCCCAGGTCGTAACCGTGCACGATCACCTGATCGCCGATCGAGAACTCGGTGCTGTCCGAGGCGACTACCGAGCCTGCGAGATCAATGCCAGGAACGAGCGGAGAGATTTGCGCGACCTTGCCGCTGGCAACGCACGCCAGTGCGTCCTTGAAGTTGACGCCGGACCAGCCAACGCGGATGGTGACCTCACCCGCCGGCAGGTCATTGGCGTGCATGCGGCGCACTCCTCGGGCGACGGAGTCGTTCGTGGCTTCGGCGACAAAGGCGTCGAATTCGACGGGTAGGACGGACATGCGTGCCTCCTTAGTGATGTCGGGCAGCGGACTCGAGCTAACAGTGACCGGGAGATGAGGTATCGAGCTGGATGCCGAGAACCGCATGAAGTCCCATAGGGGCGAGACGGTCAGCGAAACGCTGGGATTCCAGTGACCGCCTGCCCGATGGAGAGTGCGTGCATCTCTTCGGTGCCCTCGTAGGTCAGTACGGTCTCCAGGTTCGCCATGTGGCGCATAACTGGATACTCCAGCGAGATGCCGTTCGCGCCGAGCATGGTGCGAGCCGTGCGTGCGACGTCGAGGGCAGCGCGGACGTTGGCGAGTTTGCCGAAGCTCACCAGGTTGTGGTGCAGCTTGCCGGCTTCCTTGAGGTGGCCGATGTGGAGGGCGACCAGCCCGGCGCGATTGACGTTGACAACCAGATCAGCCAGCTTGCGCTGGGTGAGCTGGAATGCCGCGATGGGCTTGCCGAACTGCTCCCGGGTCAACGCATACTCACGTGCGGACTCGTAGCACGCGCGGGCGGCACCGACGACCCCGAACAGGATTCCGTACCGTGCTTCATTCAGACACGACAGCGGCGCACGGAGCCCTCGCACGTCGGGGAACGCTGCTTCGGCTGGCACGCGAACGTCGTCGAGCACGAGTTCGGCTGTCAACGATGCCCGCAACGACAGCTTGTGCTTGACCTCGTTGGCCTGAAATCCAGGCGTGGTTGTGGGCACGACGAACCCCCGGACACCTTCCTCCGTCTGCGCCCACACGACAGCTACGTCGGCAACCGTGCCATTGGTGATCCACATTTTCGTGCCGGTGAGGACCCAGTCCGACCCGTCGCGGCGGGCGTAGGTGCGCATGCCGGAGGGATCGCTACCGGCGTCCGGTTCGGTCAGGCCGAAGCAGCCGAGCACCTCGCCGGTCGCCATCCGGGGCAGCCATTCCTGCTTGTGTTGCTCGCTTCCCCAATGGTGGATCGCGAACATCGCGAGCGAGCCCTGCACCGACACGAAGCTGCGGATGCCGGAATCGACGGCCTCGAGCTCGCGGCAGGCGACGCCGTACGCCACGGCGCTGGCGCCAGCGCACCCGTAGCCGTCGAGATGCATGCCCAGAAGTCCCAGCGAGCCGAATTCCTTCGCCAGCTCGGCCGCGGGCAGCCATCCGGCCTCGTACCAGTCGGGCACGTGCGGGAGGAGTTGGCCGGTGGCATATGTGCGCACCGTGTCACGGATGTCCCGCTCCTCGGTGGTCAGGCTGGCGTCCAGATCAAGGAAATCAGACGGATCGGGTGGCTTCAAGCTCATGGTCGCTTCTCCGGGGAGTGGGTTTACGTGAACAGGACGATGGAGCGGCCGCCTTCGCCATGGCGCATACGGTCAAACGCGGCGGGGACGTCGGACAACGAGATCTGGTGCGTCACGATGGCGTCGAGATTGAGGGATCCGCTCAGCACGGCGGACGCGATGCCAGGGATGTCGCGGTCGGGATCGGCGGAGCCGTACACCGACGACGTCAGGGTCCTGGCGAAGTGGAAAAGCTCCAGCGCGGAGAAGGAGATCTTGTCGTCACGTGAGCCCATGCCTACGACTACACAGGTGCCACCTCGACGGGTGCTCTGCCACGCTGCGCGGATAGTGTCCGAGCGACCGACGCACTCGAAGGTGTGATTCACCCCCAGGCCGTCTGTCAGGCTGTGAACGACCTGGGGAAGCTCCGGATTGGAGATCAGGAAATCAGTTGCCCCGCAGGTGCGCGCCAATTCTTCTTTATCCGCAGAGATATCGACGGCGACGATCCGCTCAGCGCCGGCCAGTTGCGCACCTGCCACGGCTGACAGCCCGACCCCGCCGAGCCCGATCACCGCGACCGACTCACCCTGCCGTACGCGAGCAGTGTTATGAACGGCCCCGACTCCGGTGAGAACCGCGCACCCGAGTAGTGCGGCGTCGGCCATGGGCAGCTCTGGTGAAACGGTGACGAGTGCGCCCTCGCCGACGACGACCTCCTCGGCGAGGGCACCCACGCCGAGCGTGACATGTGTGGGAGTGCCATCGGCCAGCGTGCCGCGCGGCCGCGATGTGACACCTTCCATGGTCACGCACAGCCATGGCTCGCCGTGTTGGCAAAATGCGCATTCGCCGCACGCGGGTGACCAATTGATCACGACGTGGTCCCCTTCAGCCACCCTGCGCACCTCGGACCCAGTCTCGATCACGACACCTGCCGCCTCGTGCCCGAGCACCAGTGGGAACTTCGGACGCACCGTTCCGTTGATCATGGACAGGTCCGAGTGACACACTCCAGCAGCTGCGATCCGAACCCGCACTTCTCCCGGCTCAGGCCTCGGCAGCTCGATCTCCTCGACCGCAAGGTCGGCTCCCGCTGACCGTGCGACCAATGCCTTCACCATGATGGCGTCACTCCTCACCGCTGGATCGCTTTGATCTGGAAGAACTCCTCAAGGCCATAGCGCCCGAGCTCTCGTCCGAGACCCGATTGCTTGGACCCACCGAATGGGGCGAGTGGGTTGAAGGCGGCACCGTTGATGTCGACGGACCCCGTTTCCATGCGCCGTGCGATCTCGAGCGCGCGGTTCCTGTCTCGCGACCACACCGCACCGGATAACCCGTAACGCGAGTTGTTGGCTATCGCGACCGCGTCGTCATCGTCCGAGTAAGGGATGACCGCCAGCACGGGGCCGAAGATCTCCTCCTGCGCCACGACGTCGTCGGGCTTGACATCGGCCAGGACGGTAGCGGGAACGTAGTGCCCGCGAGTGGGCACCTCGCCGCCGCCCGCGACGAGGCGTGCACCCTGCTTCAGTCCGATCTCGATGTAGGACAGTACCGATGACCGCTGCTTGGCCGAGGCCAGTGGGCCGAGCTTGGTTTCTTCGGCCAGCGGATCGGCGGGTACGTACTTCGTCAACGCCGCTTTCGCGATCTCCAGTGCTTGCTCGTAGGCCGAGTACGGGACAAGCATTCTCGTCCAGGCCATGCATGTCTGCCCAGCGTTGAGGAATGCATTGCCGACACCGACCTTCACCGCGGCGGCGAGGTCAGCGTCATCGAGTATGACGTTCGCGGACTTCCCACCCAGTTCGAGCGCGACCTTCTTGACACTGTCGGCGGCTAACACCGCGATCTGCTTGCCGACCTCGGTCGATCCGGTGAAGGACACCATGTCGACGCCGGGATGGGTCACCAACGCAGGACCAAGTACCGATCCCTGCCCGCTCACCAGGTTGAACACACCACCGGGGATGCCCGCCTCCGCCACCGCGTCGGCGAGGACATAGGCGACGAGCGGCGCCAGGTCCGCCGGTTTGAGCACTATGGTGCATCCCGCCAGTAACGCGGGCGCGACCTTCGCCATGATCTGGTGGAGCGGGTAGTTCCACGGTGTGATCGCGGCAACCACACCCACGGGCTCCTTCACGACGAGGGAGTTCCCGATCCGTTCGGAGAACTCGATCACCGCGGCGAGATCCACATAGCTACGCAACACCCGCAGCGGAAGGGCAGTCTGGATAGCGACCGACGTCTTTACTGGCGTACCGAGTTCCCTCGTGATCGTGTACGCAATGTGCCCGCGGCGCTGTTCCAGTGCCACGAACAGACGATCCAAATACTCGGCGCGCTGAGACGGCGTCAGTACGCGCCAGCCAGCCAGTGCCTCTCGTGCAGCCAGCACTGCGCTGTCGACATCGGCGACGCCCGCTGCGGGCACTTGCCCAATCAGCTGCTCTGTGGCCGGGTTCTCGACGTCGCCGTACTCGCCGGAAAGCGGCGGGCGCCATTCACCGTCGATGTACAGATTGGTGCGTTGCATTCGCACCGCCTTCCGAGTTCGTCGTCACCATTGCCTTGGCAAGCAACGTACGAACGCACCCGGCCACGAGACTGTCCTGCTTCGCTACACGGGCGTGGACGCTGTCCCATTTCGCGACACCACACGCCGCGGATCACCTGTGTTGCATTCTCGGACAGTGATTGCCGTCACGGTCGGTTCACTATTCCGGAAACTCATTGCTCACGAGCGAATGGAGTCAGCAATGACTGATCGGAAACTCACTCCCATTGTCGAGGGCTACACCTTCCTCGAAGGGCCGAGGTGGCACGACGGTCGGCTATGGGTGTCGGACTTCTACACCCATCAAGTGATCGCGGTGACACCCGAGGGCGATGTCGAGAAGATCGCCACCGTGCCGCAACAACCATCCGGACTCGGCTGGTTGCCCGATGGCGCGCTGCTCGTCGTCTCGATGCGTGACCGGAAACTGTTGCGTTTGGAGCGCGGCGAACTGGTCGAGCACGCCGACCTCTCCAGCCTCACTAGCGGGCATGTCAACGACATGGTCGTCGATGAGCAAGGCCGCGCCTACGTCGGCAATTTCGGGTTCGACCTCATGGGCGGCGCACCGTTCCGAACTACAACGCTCGTCCGCGTCGATCCGGACGGCAAAGCGAGCATCGCCGCGAAAGACGTCATGTTCCCCAACGGCTCAGTGATCACACCGGACGGCTCGACTCTGATCGTCGACGAGACGTTCGGCAACCGGATTTCGGCCTTCGACATCGCTCCAGACGGTTCGCTCGGACCCCGGCGCGACTGGGCGAACTTCGGCGCGCTACCCGACACCGACAGCGTCGACGAGCTCGTCGCGGCCTCCGCCATCGGACCAGACGGCAACTCGCTTGACGCCGAGGGCGCCCTGTGGGTCGCCGACGCGCTCAACAACAGAGTCGTCCGTGTCGCCGAAGGTGGCCAGATCCTCGAGGAGATCAGCACCGGTGACGACGGCGTCTTCGCCTGCATGCTCGGCGGAAACGACGGCCGGACGCTCTTCCTGTGCGTCGCGCCCAACTTCGATGAAACGGAACGGTCGACGACCCGGCTCGGCCGGCTGCTCGCGACCACCGTCGACGTGCCGCATGCAGGCACTCCCTGACCAACAACTCACCCATCGGCACGAAAACGCGAAGGAGCGAAAAACATGAGCACCACATCCAACGCCGTCGAGGAGCTCGATGTTCTCGTGATCGGGGCCGGCTTCGCTGGCATCTACCAGCTCGATCGGCTGCGCAGTCTGGGTCATACGGTGAAGATCTGGGAGGCGGGGTCGAAGCTCGGCGGGATCTGGTACTGGAACTGCTACCCAGGTGCCCGGGTCGACACCGAGGGCCCGATCTACCAGTTCTCCCGTGACGACCTGTGGAAGGAATGGGAGTACAGCGAGCTCTACCCCGACTGGAGCGAGGTGCGCGAGTACTTCGCCTACGTCGACCGCAAGCTGGACATCAGCAGAGACGTCCGTTACAACACCCGGGTCGCCTCGGCCGACTTCGACAGTGGGCGCAACCAGTGGGTCGTGCGGGCATCGGACGGCACCACTGTGCGCTGCACCTATCTCGTTCCATGCCTGGGGTTCGGCTCGAAGCCCTACATCCCGCCGATCCGCGACCTGAACGCCTTCGCCGGCGCCTGCCACCACACCGCGTTGTGGCCGCAGGAAGGGCTCGATATGACCGGCAAGCGGGTCGCCGTCATCGGTACCGGGGCCAGTGGCGTCCAGGTCACCCAGGAGGCCGCTCGTGACGCGGCGGAGGTGACCGTCTTCCAGCGGACACCGAACCTGGCGATCCCTATGCGGCAGCGCACGCTCACCCCGGAGGACCAGGCCACGATCAAAGCCGAGTTGCCCGAACGGTTCGAGCGGCGCGGCAACGTCTTCGCCGGGTTCGACTTCGACTTCGAACCTCGCAACGCTCTCGACCTCAGCGACGAAGAGCGTACCGCTGGCTATGAGAAGCTGTGGCAGGCTGGCGGTTTCCGGTTCTGGCTTGGGGTCTTCCAGGACACCCTCTTCGACGAGAAAGCCAACGACTACGCCTACTCGTTCTGGCGGGACAAGGTACGTGCCAGGATCAAGGACCCGGCGACCGCCGAGAAGCTCGCGCCCACCCAACCGCCACATCCGTTCGGTGTCAAGCGTCCCTCGCTGGAACAGAACTACTTCGACGTGTTCAACCAAGACAACGTACACCTGGTCGACCTCACCGAGACACCGATCGAGTCGTTCACCGAACGTGGCATCGTCACCTCCGACGGAGCCGAGCGTGCGTTCGACATCATCGCGTTCGCCACCGGCTTCGACTCGGTCACCGGCGGATTGACAGCGATCGACATCCGGGGCGCAGACGGCACGCTGCTGCGCGACAAGTGGGCCGCCGGTGTCGACGCCCACCTCGGCATCGCCACCGCAGGCTTCCCCAACATGTTGTTCGTCTACGGCCCACAGAGTCCTTCGGGATTCTGCAACGGCCCCACCTGCGCCGAGATCCAGGGCGAGATGATCGTCGACATGGTCGATCAGTTGTTGCGCGCTGGCAGAAAGCGCATCGAGTCGACACCCGATGCTGACCGCGACTGGACCGACCACGTCGCGCAGTTGGTCGCACCAACCCTCTTCCCCAAGGCCAAGTCGTGGTACATGGGCGCCAATATCCCTGGTAAGACTGTCCAGAGCCTCAACTACCCGGGCGGGCTGCCGCTGTATCGCGAGAAGTTCGCCGAAGCGAAGGCGAACGGGTTCGCCGGTTTCCACATCGCGTAGCCGACGGGTCGGGACGGTCGCATGACCGTCCCGACCCACCGGTCGACGCGGTAACGCCGAAAAGGATGAGGGCAGAGCCATGCACGGCCTGATGATGGACCGACCACTATTGATCAAGCGCCTCTTGTGGCGCGCCGAGCACGTCTTCGGCGACAAGCAGGTGATCTCCCGGGACGGATCCGGCTATCACACCTACACCTACGCTGAGCTCGGGAGCCGGGTCAGACGGCTGGCAGGGGCGTTAGCCGCCCTCGGCGTCGCCCCAGGCGACCGGGTGGCGACCCTGGCATGGAACACCCACCGCCACCTCGAGTGCTATTTCGCGGTGCCCGGAATGGGGGCGATCCTGCACACCGCCAACCACCGGCTGTCCGAGGATCAGCTGGCATACACGATGGACCACGCGCGGGACCGAGTCGTTCTCGTCGAACCCGACCTGGTGCCCCTGCTGGAATCGATCGCCGACCGGCTGCCACTGGTGCATTCCTACGTCGTACTCGGCAAAGTTCCGGCAGACACGACGCTCAGCCCCGTGTTCGACTACGAGGACCTGCTCGCGCACGCCGCCGCTGTGGAGCTACCGGAGCTGGACGAGTACGCCGCCGCCGGACTGTGCTACACCTCCGGAACGACAGGAGACCCGAAGGGCGTGTTGTACAGCCACCGCAGCACGGTGCTGCACACCCTCGCCCTGTGCGTAAAGGGCTCAGCCGAGGTCGCTGAAGACGACACGTACCTCGTGGTCACCCCGATGTCGCACGTGAACGCCTGGGGTACGCCCTACGCGTGCGCTCTCCAAGGGACCACGCTAGTGCTGCCCGGAACTCATCCGAGACCCGAGGACCTCCTGCGCATCATCCACGACCAGCGACCGAATGTCATGGTCGCGGCGGTGACGGTCGGAACGATGCTGCGCGATGCCCACAACTCAACCGGCAGGCGCTACCATCTCGACTCCCTGCAGCGGCTCTGGCTGGGCGGGCAGGCGCCCCCGGCCGCGCTCACCGAGTGGTGGCAACAGAACAACGGCACCGTGGTGGTCAACGGATGGGGGATGACCGAGACGTCTCCGATCGCCACCTTCTCCCCGGATGTGTCATCCCAGGGCAAGCCCCTTCCCCTGGTCGAGATGCGGATCACCGACGAGGCCGGCACCGAGCTTCCGTGGGATGGAAAGTCGGTTGGCGAACTCGAGGTTTGCACCCCGTGGGCAGCTCGCGAGTACCTGGACGACCCGCGCTCGGTCGACAGCTTCCGCGAAGGATGGCTGCGCACCGGCGACGTGAGCGTGTTCACCCCCGACGGGTCCATGGCCCTCAAGGACCGATCCAAAGATCTGATCAAGAGTGGCGGCGAGTGGATCTCATCAGTTGATCTGGAGAACGCGCTGATGGCCCACCCCATGGTGCACGAGGCCGTCGTCATCGCGATTCCGGACGAAACGTGGCTAGAGCGGCCCCTGGCCTGCGTCGAAGCGCAAGGCAGCGTCACCGAGGAGGAGTTGCGCAACCACCTTCAAGCCCGATTCGCGAAGTACTGGGTTCCTGAACACATCGTCTTCGTACGGCGCATCCCGAAGACGTCCGTCGGCAAGTTCGACAAGAAGCAGCTGCGTGCTCGCTATCTCGAGTGCGGCCTCCCTGGCATTAGCCCCTGATAACACCAGGACAACTCTCACTCGAACGGTCTAGTCCAGCCGCCAAGTGTTCTAAAGTGGGACAATTACCAAGCGAGGATGTGACTAGTTTCACTGTCGTGGCGACAAGTCGATGACGAGGTGACAGATGGGCAGGATCCACGAGTCCGTGGGCACGATGCGCCGCACCCGTGACGACATCCTCGGCGATGCCGCCACTCTACTGACCGGCAACCAGAGCGAATCGGTGGATCCACGCGTTCGCGCGGACATCGCAACCTCATGGCGTCGCTGTCATCTGATCGGCGTCAAGGCGACCAGCGACGACGTGCCCTACGAGGGCGAGTTCGACCGCCCCAGCCGCCTGCTGCGGGCAGCGGCTCCGGTGATCGATCGGCTCGCCGACCAGCTCACCGACAGTCCGGCGACCATCATGCTGGCTGACGCCGAAGCACAGATCGTCGACCGCAGAGCGGGCGGCCGGGAGCTGGTACGGGCGCTCGACAAAGCGTATGTCGCCCCGGGATTCCGCTACGCCGAGGAATTCACGGGCACCAACGGCATCGGCAGCGCGCTAGAGGAACGCCGACCATTCTTCGTGCAGGGAGCCGAACACTTCCGAGAGAACCTCCTCGAGTTCGCCTGTGTTGGCGCACCTGTCATGCATCCGATCAGCGGCACCGTCGAAGGGGTCCTGGACGTGACCTGCCGCTTCGACGAAACGAACGTCTTGATGAAACCACTGGTGCTCTCCGCCGTCCGCGAGATCGAGTCGAGGATGTACGCCGACGCCTCCCTCAAGGAGCGGATGCTGCTGGAGCACTTCCTGCGCGTCTCCCGAAAAGTGCGTTCGGCCGTGGTTTCGCTCAACCAGGACTTCATCATCAGCAACACAGCAGCGGCGAAACTGCTCGATCCCTCGGACCAAGCCCTCCTTTGGGACTGGGCTACCCGCATGTTGGCCCGGCGCGACGAGTGCACTGGCGAAGTCCGCTTAGCCCAGGACATCGTGGTACAGGCAAAAGCCTCGAAGGTAGGCGAAGGAAGCAGCCCCGCAGGCGTACTCGTCGAGATGCGAACTCGCAACGCCAGCTCGATAACCCCGCGTCGCCACCCGTCTCACTCAACGCCGACCGCAGGGCGAACCGCACCACCAGCCGAGGAGCGGCTCCCCGGCCGCAGCGCCGCCAGCACCCGGCTGCGGCGCGAAATCGACTCAATAGTCGAATCAGGGCCGCCCACCCTCATATGCGGCGAACCCGGATCGGGCAAACTGTTCGTCGCGCGGCATCTACACAAGCGATGGGCGCCAGACGAACCCTGCACGGTACTCGACGGCACAGTAGCCCGGCTCGAACCCGAAGCGTGGTTGGACCGGTTCGTTAGCCGTATCGCAACACCAGGCACACTTGTCCTGCGGCATCTGGACGACCTGCCTGACCAGCTATGCGCCCACGTCCTGGCTCACCTGGAGGCCGCAACCCGTCGGGCCCGCCTTATCGCCACAGCCCCGGAACGCCGGGGCCACGGTCCTGCGGCCAGGTTGCTCGACCACCTCCCGGCCACACTCCTGGTGCCGCCGCTGCGCTACCGAGTGGAGGATATCGCCGACATCGCCCCGGCCATCCTCAAGCAACACAGTCCACGCTCACCGGTCCCGCGCCTGCAACCCGCCACGCTGCAAACATTCACTGGGCTCGACTGGCCTGGAAACATCCGCGAGCTGGAGGCTGTGCTGACCTCGGCGCTGATCCGCTCGATGGGAGCCGACATCACGCAATCCCATCTGCCACCGGAGTACCGGTCATCGCCCACCCGGCACCGCCTCGCCTCGCTCGAGCGCGCCGAACGCGACACGATCCTGCAAGCACTGGCCGATGCCAGCGGTAACAAGCTGGCCGCAGCGGAGCGACTGGGGATCGCACGCTCGACTTTGTATCGGAAGATGCGAGTACTCGGAATCGACGACAACCGATTCAGCAGCTAACCGGCACGTGCGCAAATGGACGGCACGTTGACGGAAGCCGCCATGCGGCGAGCGCAGTCCGAAGTCCGCGAGTCCGTGACGCCGTTCGTGACGCGAAACGTCGTAAAACACCGGGGATATAGAGGTTTCCGAGGCCGACTGTTTGACTAAAGTGCCTGGTGGAGGCCCTGGTCGCCGCTGTCGCACAGCCTTGTAGACCGTAGGTCAGGGGTTCGAGTCCCCTTGTCGGCTCCGCTTTCCCCCTCAAAACGTGGGGCACGAAGGCGTGGCGGCTGCCCTGTAGCAGCCTCACCATGCTCCTATGCCTGGCATCAGGGTCGCCCCCGAGCGGGTTTCTGGGTACGGGGGCGACACCACCATGTTGCCACCTCACGTATCCTGTGACGTGAACCTCTTCGCGGAGGACACGCCCCCGGCATTGGCCCGCCGGGGGCTTCGCGAAGAGATCACTCCGCGAACGAGGTGACCAGATGTCGCATCGACCTGACGACAGCCTGCCAATCGGGCGGCGCATCCAGCGGTACCGCGAGCGTGCGGGTATGACTCGCCCTGTGCTCGCCCAGCTCGTTGACCGGTCCCCGTCTTGGCTGAAGGGTGTCGAAGTGGGCCGACTGCATCCTCCTCGGTTGCCGATGTTGCTACGCATCGCCGACGCGCTCGGCCTGGCCGATCTTGCCGACCTGACCGGCAACGGACACGCCGTGTCCGTGAGCGTGTACGCCGGGGAACGACACCCTGCGTTGGCCGACGTGCAGGCCGCGCTCACCGAATACCGCATCAGCCCAGCAGGTCGCGAAGTCAGCGTGCCGCACTTGCGGCAGCGCCTAACCCGCGCCTGGCAAATCCGGCACAGCTCGCCCGACCACCGCACGCAACTCGGCCTGATCTTGCCGGACCTGATTCGCGACGCGCAGCAAGCCGTGCGCGCGACACGCAGCGAGGAACGCCGCGACGCACGGCGAGTCCTCGGCGGAGTCTACGCGCTCGCTGACTTCTACGTCGCCTACCAGCCCGCACCCGAGCTGGTGTGGTTGTGTGCTGACCGCGCGCTCACCGAGGGCCAGGAAGCCGACGACCCGTACTGCATAGCGAGCGGAGCCTGGGCCATGATCCAGGCTCTGCGCGACTCGGGCCGCTGGGATGAGGCACTCGGGCTCGCACACGACGCGATCGGCCAGCTCACCCCGCATCTCGACGGGGCACCCGATGACTGGCGCGGCATGGTCGGTGCGCTCGAAGCCGAGATCGCACTGACCCACGCACGGCGCGGCCGTCGCGGTGACGCCTGGGGAGCGTTCGAGCGCGCCGACGCGATCGCACGGACCCTCGGGCCGAACTACCGGCACGTACAAAGCAGCTTCTCAGCGCCGACGATGGCGGCGCACGCCACCACCCTCGGCGTTGACTTGCGGCGGCCTGGCGAGGCCATGCGCGCGGCCGAGAGTATCGACGCCGACACGATCGCAAGCGTGCCACGTCGTGCCCGCCACCTGATCGAGCATGCCCGTGCGGCACACCAGCGCGACGAGCGCGTGGCCACGCTTGCACTGCTGGATCGGTCCGAGCGGACTGCGAGCGAGACGATCCGCTACAACGGGTGGGCGCGCGAGCTGATCCGCGACCTGCGGCAGCGGCCACCGTCCGGGATGCGCGACGACGTGGCCGACCTCGCGCACCGCGTCGGCATCGCCGCGTAGTAGTCCAATCGAGTGGGGGCACAAACTGTGCCTCTCGACCCGTAGTCGCCGTGTGACGCTGCGCGCATGTCATGGATTTCGGGAAGCTGTTACCTGCCGCCGTCGCACGTCAGCCGGGAGCACATCAGCGCCGACGAGCCGGTCATCCTCACTGATGCCGAGGCTCGCGCCGATGAGAATCGGCCCGCCGACGACGAGTGTGAGGCGGACCAGTGAGTCGCCATCGCGCCGGTGTGGACGCCTGGGCGCGTCAGCGGCGCTCCGACCAGCTCGGCGCGGTGGTCGCGTCTATCGTGCTGATCGCCGTGGTCACCGTCGCCACCTGGGGCGCGCTCGGGGCGATGCTGCCGTGAGGACACCCCGTACGACCGACGAGAGCTTGTGGCACGAGCTTGCACTGATCGCGCCCGGCATCATCAGCGGCATTGACCGGATGGTCCGTGACAGCGACCTGCTGGCCGACGAGCTGGACAATGCTGAGCTGGACGCCGATCTGCGACGTCGCCTCAGCGGCGAGCTGCGCGGCATTGCTGACACGCTCATCGAGCGCGCCAACCGCATGGTGATCGAGGCGGCATGTGAACATCCTGAGAAGGGGTGTTCGTGTTGGTGAGCTGGCTCTTGGTCGCCGCCGTCGTGCTTTTCGTCGCCATACGGATCGTAGTCAACTACTACGACAGACCCACTGACGAATCGTGACCATTGGCGCAAACGACCGAGCGGGTGTGGTGTACCGCGCACGGTCATCGGGATGTCGTCCCCGGCCTGGCCGACCATCGACCTGGATCGCCCCATGATCGAGGTGCCGACGGTGCGTCGTTACTACTTGCCCCATCTCCTGTTGAGCGACGTGCGTCCTGTCGATTCGGGCCGAGGCGCTACCGACGAAGCCGACAGAGGGAGATCAGCATGTTGATCGCGTACTGCACGACCTGCGGGTCGCAACTCGGGCAGAACGACGAAAAGCCGATGGCCGACGTGCTCGCGGGTCTTGCCGACGAGGATGGCTGTCTCATTCTCGGCAGCGCGGATGATCCCGACGCCATCTTGTGCCTGCGGTGTACGTGTGCCGCGTGGCGTGGCGAGCCCGACTCGACGAGGTGCGCGACGTTCGTCGACGGGAAGTGGGAGTCCTGGGCAGGTAGAAGCGCGGCGGCGACGGCGATCCGGCATTCGGACGTCTCAGATGTAGTCACCGTATTCCAGACGTACTACGACATCGCCGTAGTCAAGCTACTAAACGCCTCGCAGGACGATCCCAGGGTGATGCCCGACCGCGAGCGTGTCCGGCGTGTCAGCGACGCCATCGAGCAGGTTGATCCGCAGAAGATCGCCGAACACGTCGCGTGGCTGTGCGAGGTGACGGTGCCCGGCGGGGAGGGCCGATGGACAGATTGCTAGTGGCATTCGGCCGCATGCTAGCGGATGCGCGCGATGAGGCCAGCCTGTCTCACGCCGACGTCGCAGCAGCCAGCGGACTCACACCCGCCGACATCGCGCAGATGGAAGCTGGCGAGGTCGATCCCGACCTCGCGGCGCTGTTGTCAGTGACAGACGCTGTCGGCCTTCACCTGCCAAGCGTGCTCCGGCAGCTACAGCGAGAAGAGAACAACTCAGAGGAAGGGGAAACATAACCGTGTACGTCTATCTCCACTGCACCCACTGCCGCACGCAGCTCGCCAACCCAGTGCCCGCCGAGCACGTGGCCACCGAAACGCGTCTCCTGAGACTAGGGCGTGTCTCCCGAATATCGGCCGGTGGTTCGCTGATGATCGGTGAATGATCAGAACTGGTGTGATCACGGACGAGTTGTGGGAGTCGATCGAGCCGGTGTTGCCGTCTGATGTTGGGCGGCGTGGTGCGCGCTGGCGTGATCACCGTCAGGTGCTGGAAGCGATCGCGTGGCGCTTTCGCACCGGATCGCCGTGGCGTGATGTGCCCGCTGAGTTCGGCCCCTGGCAGACCTTGTGGAAGCGGCATCGCCGCTGGTCAAGCGACGGCACGTACGAGCGGATCTTCGAGCATGTGCTGTCCGACCACGCCGATACGGGCAAGCTGGACTGGTTGCTGTCGGTGGACTCCACCGTCGTGCGGGCGCACCAGCATGCCGCCGGCGCGCCCTCCGCGGACCACACAGGGGGCCAGGTCGAATGACAAGATTTCCGAGCCGGACGACCACGCGATCGGTCGTTCGCGCGGCGGATTGACCACCAAGGTCCACGCCCTGGTCACCTCCGGTGTCCGCCCGGTGGCCATGCTGCTGTCCGCCGGGCAAGCCGGGGACAATCCGCGCCTGGCGCCGTTGCTCGAGGCCCTGGCCGCGACCGGGCACCGGCCGGATCGCCTGCTGGCGGACAAGGCCTACTCACACCCGTCGACTCGCCGCGAACTGCGGCGGCGACGCCTCCGGCACACCATCCCCGAGCGCTCCGACCAGGCCAAACGCCGTAAGGACAAGGGGTCCGCCGGTGGTCGGCCACCGGGTTTCGACCCCGAGCTCTACAAGCAGCGCAACACCGTCGAGCGCGGTTTCGGCCGGTTCAAGCAGTGGCGCGGAATCGCGACCCGCTACGACAAGTACGCGCGGACCTACTTCGGCGGCGTACTCCTCGCCGCCACCGTCATGCTCGCCCGATGAATCGGGAGACACGCTCTAGGCGGGTGCATCGTCATCGGCGAATGGTCGTCTCCTGACGAGATTCTGTGCGATTGCTGCACTATCGCAGCGTGGCTCGGCCCTGCCGGACGTCACGGTACGGCCCGTCACGTTTACCTCGCTCTGTGAGGATTGGACGGGCACCAGTGCGGCAGCCGCCGAGGTGCGAGAGTCCGGCAATACGGAGGCGATAGCGGAGATGCGTGGCGCCTTCGACAACGCCGTTCTGTTGACACTTATGCCTACACACCGGGACCCGCGCATGCTCACCTCCGACGAACGTGCGCGCCGGATAGCCGACGCGATGGCATCGGTCGACGTCGACATGATCGCCCACCAAGCCCCGCTATTCCTCTGAACAGTGCGCCAGCCGATACCGTGGCTGAGATCATCGGGCGGGCTGAACCACGACACACAGACGAACTCCGACACCTCGCGAACCGATGGCCACGACTGGTCATGGCACTCGTCGATCTTCTGGAAGAGCGAGAGCAACCAGTCCCAAGAGATTGGCAACGGTTCCGTTCTGCCTAGCGAACCATCTACGTGCGGAGCTCCGTGAATGACCCCTCCCCGTTGGATCACCAAAAATGTCGTACGAGGCACGAGAGTCCCGTACGAGCTGCCCGAGAACATCCACATTGGTGTTCTCGGACCCACCGCCACGGCGAGCATCGGTATTTCGTTCGACCGCGGGCGGTCGGTGCTGGCGTTCACCGAAGACGAAGCCGAGAATCTGATCGCCGCCATCCGAGAGGCGGTCACAGAATGGCGAGACCTCGCCGAGAAGAACGCCGATCAACAGACCGCCGCCAAGGACGCACTGGAGCGGGTCCGCAAGCACGCGAACGACCGGCCGACCACAGACCGCGACGACGCCATCGTGGACGCCCTGGCACTCGGGGCGTATCTGGGTGACGTCGGCATGGCCGCAGGCACGACGGATACGCGAGTTCGGCAGGTATGGAAGCAGCGCACGGGGCAGCCACCGACGCCCCTTCGTGGACACAAGCCACTTACTGATCTTGCCCATCTTGACCTCCTTAGATGCCGAGCGCGGCCCACGTCTTCGGGCCGACGATTCCGTCGGGCACCAACCCACTGCGGCGTTGGAACTCGCGCATCACGCGCTGTGTCTTCGGCCTGTAGATGCCGTCGACGCGCAACTGCGAGTAAAGCGGGTAGACCTCGTTCATGTGCTGTTGCAGCTCGCGGACGGTGTCGCTTCGGCTGCCCCGCTTAAGCGTCGACCGCTCAGCCCGCCGGGCTTCTCGCCACGCAGCCCGGCCTCGATGCGTGCCCAGGTGTTCGGACCGACGATCCCGTCGAAGACAAGGTCTTGCTGGCGCTGGTAGCGGCGCACCTCGCGCTCAGTAACCGGCCCGAAGATGCCATCGTCGCGGATGCCGAGGTAGCGCTGCACGAGTTCCACGGCGTCGCTGCGGCTGCCACGCTTGAGCGTCGGGCGGCCGTCGCCACGCTTCGGCTTGCGACGAGGTGTCGAGTCGTCGTTCCCGCGAGTCGCCGCGCGACCCGCTCGACGGCGGCGCGACCGGCATTGATCTCGAAGTGCATCTCATCGGGCCGACCGGTGTAGTCGCCGCCCCAACGCACAACGTGGTCGACTTCGTCGAGGATCGCGTGGATTTCGCGGACCTGCGCGCGGTTGCTGGTCTCGTCGCTGCCACGGATAGGGCGGTCGGCCCAGCCCCAGTCGTCAGGCGCCCGCGCCCCGAGTCGAGGTCGAGGTCTTCGACACGACCCATTTCGTCCACAATGGATAGCTTCTGTAGCGGCTTTGCGGGTTGGTAGCCGCCGTTTCCGAAGTTCAGGGTAGGAATCCGCAGCGTGGGAAAGGCTCGAACTCCTGAAACGCGTGACCCGACCGCCTGTGGCGAGCGGTCGTGGCGCCATCGATGACCACCGAGCCGACGATCAGGCGCTTCTCTAAGACACCGTGAGCTCACTTGTGTTTTGGTGTTTCGGTCAACGCTGTCGCACACCCTCGTAAACCGTAGGTCAGGGGTTCGAGTCCCCTTGTCGGCCCAAGGTTTGACCTGGGGCAATTCCTGTTGATGTGGCGACAGTAAGGCCCTTCAAGATCAAGCATGGCACAAGATTGGCACATTTTCGTCCACTGTGGACCGCGCCGCCGACACTCGGAGCGAGTTTTACCAGGTTAGAGAACCTCCATCGGAACATGGGTGTAACGGCGCGGACTAACGATCAGTGCGCGGCCACCAGTGCACCGCCCGCCGAGGTGCTGCCGCAATCCATGACCCCACCAGTCATATGACTGTGAATGCAGTCACATGACTGGTACAGTAGTCACATGCACTTCGGCGAACCTTTCGGTGGGATCATCCCCGGCCCGCGTGGCGCGGTGCTCTCGATCTTGTTGCGGACCGGCGAGCCACTCACGGGGCGACGGATCCACAGCATGGTCAGCGACGACTACAGCCTGTGGTCTATCCAGGAAACGTTGAAAGCTCTGCGGCAACTGGGACTGGTGACGTCCCAGACGATCGGTCGCGCTGGCGTCCACACGGTCAACGAAGACCACGCCGCAGTGGCGCCCTTACGCGCCCTCCTCGACCCCATTGCGGCTCTGAAAGCTGCCATTGGCGAAGCCATCGACTCCACCGTGCACACTGTGATTCTCTTCGGGTCGATCGCTCGCGGCGAAGCCTCAGCCAGAAGTGATCTCGACCTCGCCGTCATCGCCTCACCCGAGTGGGACGGACGAAGCGGGTTGGAGGACGTGGTTCGCACGCGACTGGGCAACGACTGCGATGTCCTCGTCTTCACCGAAGCCGAGTTCACAAGACTCGCCCATGATGGCGCGCCAGTCGTCAGCGACATCCTCCGCGACGGCGTGGCACTGGTAGGGACAAAGCCCCCGATGAGGACAGGAGACGCTTGATGGCGACTGCCGAGCAGCGTAACCACGCCAAGGCATTCCTGAAGAAGACCGAGGAGTACCTGGCCTCAGCCGAGGACAACCTCGCCGCCGGTCGCAACACACCCGCCGCTGGCGATGCGATCCACGCCGGCATCCATGCTGGCATCAGCGCCAAAGACGCCATCGTCACCGCACTCACCGGCGCGACCAGCGAGGGCAAGGATCACCCACAGCGGCGAAGGAACTCAAGACCGCCATGGCCAAGCGCGATCAAGCAGCCGCCGCCGAGAGGCATTGCGCGAGCTCTTCGCAGCCAAAAGCGACGTCGAATACGGCGTCGCACTCACCACCGCGGCCAAGGCCGAGATTCTTGTCCGACGAGCCCGGTCACGGAAGCCGTGGCACGGTCCGTAGCACGGAAACCGGGATACTCAGAGTGAAATCTGGGACTCCAGAGGCCATCTGCGTGACGAAAGTGCCTGGTAGAGGCCCTGGTCACGCTTGTCGCACGCCCTTGTAAACCGTAGGTCAAGGGTTCGAGTCCCTTGTCAGCGCAGAGTTGACCTGGGGCAAGCGCAGGATCTGCTCAGTGCAGTCCGAGTACCTGGACGAGCCCGCGCTCCACCTGTTCCAGCAGGCTGGTCGGTAGCTGACCGACCGGCCCGGTGAGCTCGGCCTTGTTCACCGTGACCAGGGCCGTGACGTTGACGACCGAGTCTTTCGGGAGCCCGCTCGCGACGGCCGGGACGAACACGTTGCCTGGCATCGCCGAAAGGGCCGTGTTCGAGGTCAACACCGCCGCTATCGCCGTGGCGAGGTCACTGGAGTTGTAGGGATCGGCCTGGACCAGCAGAACGGGTCGTTCCTTGGCCGGCCGGCTACCGACGGCTTCGCCAAGATCGACCCAGTAGACCCCTCCACGGCGGATCACCAGTCACCCGACAGGTCCGCAATCCGCCGACGCCCGACTTCCGCAGCGGCGGCATTGCTATCGTCCTGCTCGGCAAGTGCGAGAGCCTCGTTGATCTGCCCAGGAAGCTCCTGCTCCTCCAGTTCGTCGAGGTAGCGGGTCGCTGCGCGAGAGTAGAACTCCGATCGGCTGACACCCATGGAGGCCAAGCGCTGCTCGACCTTCTCGTAGGTGGCCTCAGGGACCGAGATCGCCGTCTTCATACGGACAGTATAACTCGGTATAACCGCACATGGCACCCGGCATACCGATGCAGGCAACGAGTGACGATCTCGACGCGTACGTCGACAGTGATGTCGTCGTCGATGAGTGAACCGCTCTCTTCCGTCCTGCTGGACACGAACGTCGTCATCGATCTCGGCGACGGGCTCGACCCGTACTCCCTCCCGGACGGCGCGCTGTATCTGAGCGCGATCACCCTCGCCGAACTGTCCGCCGGAGTCGCAGCGGCCAAGACCGCTGATGACCAAGCGGCCAGGCTTCGCCGCCTGCAATGGGTGGAGAGCAGCTTCGTCCCACTCCCTTTCGACGCAGCGGCAGCACGGTTCTACGGCCACGTCTTCGCACGCGTTCGAGCCCACGGTCGCCAGCCCCGCCGACTCGCCGACCTGCAGATCGCCGCCATCGCTGGCGCTCACGGCTGGCCACTGCTCACCCGCAACCCCTCCGACTTCGTCGGGCTCGAAACACTGATCACCATCACTGCCAGTTGAGCGAACTCAGCACGGGTATCACCCTCCCGATCAGATTGCGGGACAGCCCACGGCGAGCCCTCCCACGCGTGCGCAACACCGAGCGGCAACTCGTCAAAAATGAGTTCTCGACATACGCGAGCCGCACGTATGGTTGCCGTACACGGGAAAGGAGGTGATCCGATACATGATTGGCTATCGGACGCGTGAGGTGGTCGCCGGCTGACGCTGGGACCAACGCGAACCACGTCGCCAATTCCAGGCGGCCACCCGGCCCCCGAGCATCGGTGTTCGTCCAGCCGATTCCGCTGTCACAGCGGGAAACGCTCGGGGGCCGCCCCATACCCGTTCGTGTCTGCGCGACCACGACCAACTCCGGATCACCGACATCGCACACAACACCGTGCGACGGCGTGGCGAGCCCAGCGGCGGGAACAAATCCGCTCCGGGGCTCGTTGTGTGGTTAGGTCGAAGTTTTGAAGTGTTCGTGTTCCAAGCACGCTCGCGCAGGAACTTGGTGCGGGCGTCGCTCCTCTCCTTGCAGGGCAAGCCGAGAAGTCGCCGTCTGATCAACCCGGCCACGCGGGGCCGCGCAGTGCGACCCGGCATACATCCCTCATAAGGAGAACAAGGAATGACACAAGGAACCGTGAAGTGGTTCAACGCTGAAAAGGGCTTCGGCTTCATCGCTCGCGAGGATGGCCCTGACGTCTTCGTGCACTACTCCGAGATCGACGGCCACGGCTTCCGTAGCCTCGAGGAGAACCAGCGCGTCGAGTTCGAGCTCACACAGGGCAACAAGGGCCCGCAGGCCAGTGGCGTGCGAGTGCTCTGATCTGGCCCTCGCGCCACGATTAGCGCCGTGCCCGCGTGGGTACCACGCGGGCATGGCGGTTCCGCCGCCAATCCGACAAACCCAGCGGCTCACCTACCTCGGGTGGCAATCACGACCCGCTACCAGGAGGTAGCATCATGTCTTTTTCAACACTCGAACGGTCTCGCAGTGAATCCGCGCGCGACAAGCGCGCCGAACCGATGCTCGACGGCAAGAAGTCCGGCACCGAGACGTTCCTCGTCAAGGTGTTCGCCGTCGTCCCCCTACTCGCCCTGATCGCCGCGATACCCATCGCGTGGGGCTGGGGCCTCAGCTGGACCGATATCGCTCTTGCCGCGTCGTTCTACGTCGTCACCGGCCTCGGCGTGACCGTCGGCTTCCACCGGTACTTCACTCACGGGGCTTTCAAAGCCAAGCGCGGCCTGCGGGTCGCCCTCGCCGTGGCAGGCAGCATGGCCATGCAGGGACCGGTCATCGGTTGGGTGGCCGATCACCGTCGCCACCACGCCTACGCCGATCGCGAAGGCGACCCCCACTCGCCGTGGCGCTTCGGCACATCGGCCAAGGCACTCGCCAAGGGCTTCTGGTACGCCCATATGGGTTGGTTGTTCCAGCGCGACCGGACGAACGCCAAGCGGTTCGCGCCCGACCTACTCAAGGACCGAGCCATCCGTGTCGTCGACCGGCTGTTCCCGCTGCTGACCGCCGCGACCCTACTGTTGCCCGCCCTGCTCGGCGGGCTGATCTCGCTGTCCTGGTGGGGTGCGCTGACCGCGTTTTTCTGGGCCAGCCTGGTCCGGGTCGCGGCGCTACACCACGTCACGTGGTCGGTGAACTCGATCTGCCACATGATCGGGGACCGCCCGTTCGCGTCCCGCGACAAGTCGGCCAACTTCTGGCCGCTCGCCGTGCTGTCGTTCGGCGAGTCGTGGCACAACTCCCACCACGCCGACCCCACCGGCGCGCGTCACGGCGTGCGACGCGGCCAGATCGATATCTCGGCCAGGGTCATCTGGCTCTTCGAGAAGCTGCACTGGGTCTCCCACGTGCGGTGGCCGAAGCCGGAACGGCTGGCGCGCAAGCTCGCCACCCAGCCGATCCAGTAGCGCATCGTGCGAGTCCGCGCCCGATCGCGACAGCGTCAAGGACGACCAAGCGCGCGGTAGCTCCAGCCGGCCAGTCGCCACCGGTCGGGGTCAAGGCCGTTGCGGCCGTCCACGATGCGACGACGGTTCACCGCCGAGCCCAGCGTCAACGGGTCGAGGGTGCGGAACTCCGGCCACTCGGTGAGGTGCAGGACCAGATCAGCACCGGTCACGGCCGCCCGTGCGCTATCCACGTAGTCCAGCGCCGGGGCGACCCGGCTCGCGCTGTCGTTCGCGACCGGGTCGAACACCCGCACGCGCGCACCCAGCCCGCGCAGGGTGGTCGCGACGTGCAGTGCCGGTGAGTCCCGCACGTCGTCGGACAACGGCTTGAACGCTGCCCCGAGCACCGCGACCTGGCGGCCACGCGGGTCGGAGTCGCACGCCTCGACGGCAAGCTCGACGACCCGCTCGCGCATACGAAGGTTGGCGACGTCGACGGCTGACAAGAGTTCGCCCGCGCCCGCGCCGAGTTCCTCAGCCTGTGCGGTCAGCGCCCGGATGTCCTTGGGCAGGCAACCACCGCCAAAACCGATACCCGCGCTGAGGCCACGTCGCCCGATCCGGTCGTCGTAACCCAAGACGTCGGCGAGGCTGACGACATCGGCACCGACGAGGTCACTCATCTCGGCCATCGCGTTGATGAAGGAGATCTTGGTGGCGAGGAACGCGTTCGCCGCCAGCTTGCTCAGCTCCGCCGTCGGCACGTCGGTCACCACGACCGGCACGCCCTCGCGGATGGGTTGGCGGTAGAGCTGCCGCAGGATCTTCTCCGCCTCCGCGGAGGCCACCCCCAGTACCAGCCGGTCGGGGCGCACGGTGTCTTCGATGGCGTGTCCTTCGCGGAGGAACTCCGGGTTCCAGGCGACCTCCGCGTCGACACCCGAGGGCGTCAACGCGGCGAGCCGCTCGGTCAGTCGTGCCGCCGTGCCAGCGGGCACGGTTGACTTGCCCACGATCAGGCAGTCCTGGGACAGCAGGGGTGCCAGCCCCTCCACCACGGAGAACACCGCACCGAGATCGGCGCCATGGCCGTCACGAGCCTGCGGGGTGCCGACGCAGACGAAATGCACCGTCGCGAACTCGGCCGCCTCGGCGAGCGATGTGGTGAACCGCAGCCCGCCGTGACGTACGTGCCGCGAGACCAGGTCGTCCAAGCCCGGCTCGGCGAACGGGACGATCCCTTCGGAGAGCATGGCGACCTTGCGTTCGTCGACGTCGACGCCGAGGACCTCGAAGCCGAGCTCGGCCATACACGCCGCGTGCGTGGCTCCTAGGTAGCCGGTTCCGATCACACAGATGCGTTCGTCCATGGAAGTTCATCCCAGCACCGGGTGGTGACGAGAGACCGCTCATGACGCGGACGTCGCGTGACAGCCAAGTGACGACAAACCGGGCCCTGACGTCCGGCGGCACTTCGTCAGCTAGTTGGCGTCAACGCGCAACCCGCGGCTCGTCGCGCGTTCACTCACGACTGCCACGTTGACGGCGTGCGCATCGCGATCGTGGCCGAGTCGTTCCTGCCGCAGGTGAATGGCGTCGCCAACACCGTCCGGCACCTGGTCGAGGAACTGACCGCCGCCGGGCACGAGACGCTCGTCATCGCTCCCGGCCCCGGCGACACGTCGTACCACGGGGCCCGTGTTATACGACTGCGCAGCGTCCCGCTACCCCGCTACGCGAGCTTTCCGGTGGCACTACCGCACCGACGTGTGATCACCGACGTCCTCGCGCGGTTCGCGCCCGACGTGGTGCACCTGGCGTCCCCGGCCGTGCTCGGCGCGGCCGGGATTAGCGTAGCCAGACGGCTGGGCGTGCCCACGATCGCGGTATTCCAGACCGACCTGGCCGGGTTCGCCCGCCAATATCGGATCCGCGCCAACACCGCCGTGTGGGCCTGGATACGGCGGATTCACAGCAGGGCCGATCGCACGCTCGCACCATCGAGCCACACCGCGGCTCAACTACGTGCCGCCGGAGTACCGCGTGTCGCGCTGTGGGGCAGAGGCGTCGACCTGGACCTGTTCCGCCCCGATCGACGTAGCGACGAACTGCGACGACGGCTGGCACCCAACGGTGAGCTGCTCATCGGATACGTCGGTCGGCTGGCGATGGAGAAGCGAGTGCGACGTCTTACCGAGCTAGCGGGCATCCCCGGCACTCGCGTGGTCGTGGTCGGCGACGGCCCAGAAAGAGAGACGCTGCGGGACGCGCTACCGGCAGCGGCGTTCCTCGGGATGCTCCGTGGCGAGGAACTGGCCGCCGCGTACGCGTCACTCGACGTCTTCGTGCACACCGGCGAACATGAGACGTTCTGCCAGACCGTGCAGGAAGCGCAGGCCAGCGGGGTCGCGACCGTGGCGCCAGCCATGGGTGGCCCACTCGATCTCGTGGCCGACGGCAAGTCGGGCCTGCTCTACGCCCCCAGCGACCGCGACGGACTGCGTCGCGCGGTCGAACTCCTCGCTCGCGATCACGCGCTACGGTCTCGGCTCGCCACGGGCGGCGTCGCCCGGGTCGCCGGGCGGACATGGGGGCACGTGGTCGACGACCTCGTCGCCAAGCACTACGTCGCCGTGCTTCCGCGTCCCACCGGATTGGCCGCGTGAACCAGTCTCGTTCCGATGGCCCGCGGATCGCCCAACTCGCCAACTTCGTCGGGCCATCCTCCGGTGGCATGAAGACCGCCGTCGAGATGCTCGGGCGGCACTACGTCGAGTCCGGGGCCGCGCGGCTGCTCGTTACCCCGGGCTCCCGAGACCTGGTCGAACGCACCACCGTCGGCACCCTGGTCCAGCTCAGGGCGCCGCGTGTCGGCGGCGGCTACCGCCTCATCCTGGAGCCATGGCGCGTATTGGAGGTCTTGGCCAGCTTCCGGCCTACGTCGATCGAGATCTCCGACAAGTCGACGCTACTTCCGGTCACTGGGTGGGCGCGACGGGCGGGCGTCGGGTGCCTGCTGTTCTCACACGAGCGGCTCGACGCCATGTTGTCGCTTCGAACGGGCTGGCAGTCCGGCATCGGGGCTGGCGTTTCGGTACTTAACCGAGTGTTGGCAAGGCGCTTCGACGCCGTCGTCGTGACCTCACGATTCGCCGCCGCGGAGTTCCCCACGCACGCGACTCCCGTGCACCGCGTCCCGCTCGGCGTCGACCTGGACGTCTTCCATCCCCGGCGCGGCGCTCCCGCCGACGACGGCGTACTCAAACTCGCTCATGTCGGGCGATTGTCACGGGAGAAAAGCCCCCATTTGGCCGTGGCCGCCGCGGTCGCGCTGCATCAGCGCGGTGTGCCCGTCCACATGGACGTCTTCGGCAGCGGCCCCCACGAGCACGAGCTCCGTGCCATCGGGCGGGGCGCACCGGTCCGTTTCCACGGCCATGTCACGGACCGAGGGACCCTCGCCGCGTACCTGGCATCGGCGGACGTCGCGGTGTCCGCATGCCCTGGCGAAACGTTCGGACTGGCTATTCTCGAAGCACTCGCCTGCGGAACACCGGTCGTAACGGCCGACCGCGGCGGCGGGCCGGAGCTCGTCGACGACGACTGCGGGGAGCATGGGGCACCCGAACCGGAGGCGCTCGCCGACGCCGTATCGCGGCTCGCGGCGCGCGACCCCGGGGTTCGCCGTAGGGCCGCACGGCGCCGCGCGGAGCGCTTTCAGTGGGCCGAAACCGCGCGGGCGATGCTTGAGCTGCATCGCGACGTCACTGCTGGACAGACCGTCAGCGCCACCGCGTGAATCGGCGCCACGCACCGCTCACCGCACGCGACGAGCGCCATCCGACGGCGTCGCGGTGAACGCCGCGGGCTCAGCGAAACCGCTCCGCTCGAACGCCTGATGAACCTCCGTGACGCAGGCCCGCACCCGCGCGCCCGGGAGGAGCGCGATGGCGCATCCGCCAAAGCCGCCGCCGGTCATCCGGGCACCGAGCGCGCCCGCGGCGAGCGTCGCCTCGACCGCCGTGTCCAGCTCAGGGCACGTGACCTCATAGTCGTCGCGCAGTGAGACATGCGACGCCGTCAACACCGGCCCCGCCTCAACGAGCCTTCCCGCCCGTAACAGCTCGACGAAGTGTTCCACCCTGGCGTTCTCCGTGACGACGTGGCGCGTCCGCGCCCGCAGCTCCTCGGTCGGTAGCGCGGCGAGCACCGCGTCCAAGCCATCGACGTCGATGTCCCGCAATGCGGTGACACCCAGCGTGGCGGCGGCGCGCTCGCAGGAACGACGTCGCGCCGCGTAGGCGCCGTCCACGAGCCGATGTGGCGCACGAGTGTCGATGACAAGCAGCGCGAGGTCGTCGGCGGCTGGATCGAACGGCACCTGGGTCGCGGCCATGCTCCTGGTGTCGAGCAGCAGCGCGTGCCCAGCAGTGCAAAGCACCGAAGCGGCCTGGTCCATCACGCCGCACGGAACGCCGACGAACTCGTTCTCCGCATGTCGCGCGAGTTCGGCGAGCTCACGCCCTGCCAGGTCGATGTCGTAGAGGTCTGCGACGGCCATCGCGGTGGCGCACTCCAGCGCGGCGGACGACGAGAGCCCCGCGCCCGGCGGGACGTCGCCGTCGATCAGCAGGTCAAGCCCACCGACATGGTGTCCCCGCTGCCGCGACGCCCAGACGACGCCCGCGGGGTAAGCGGCCCAGCCGGTGACCCTGCCGGGCGCGAGGTCGTCGATGGCGAGTTCCCCTCGGCCATCTGCCTGGTGAGAGACCAGCCGCAGCATGTGGTCGTCGCGGGGCGCAGCGGTGACGCTGACGTGATGCGACAGCGCGATCGGCAGAACGTAGCCGTCGTTGTAGTCGGTGTGCTCGCCGATCAGGTTGACGCGGCCGGGAGCGGCCCAGGTTCCGGCGGGCGAGCGTCCGAACTCGCGCCGGAAGGCCGCGTCAACGGACACCCGACCACCTCCGTGCGAGGTCTCCCGTCGTTGGTCAGTGCGCCGAGTCGGACTCGCTGTGCGGCTCGGCGGTGCGCGGCTCGTCCGGCGACTCGATCGGCACCCGCAGATCGACGGTGCCCGCGTCGGCGAAGGTCAGTGTCACCGTCACGACCTGGCCGGGGAACAGGTCCCGGTTGATGTTTCGCAGGGTCGCGGTCGCGGTACCGACCTCGCCGGCCGCGATCTCGCCGCCGGGCGGGTTCGGCGCCTCAGCCGTTCCACCGTCGATCGTGAGCGCCTTGTGCGCCCGGATCGTCGTGTCGCCATCGATGACGACGTCGCGCGAGATCGGCGTGCTGATCGAGCTGAGCTCGTCGCTCGACTCGCCGTTGTTGACGATCGTCATGGTCAGCGGTACGTCGGAGCCCTCGAGCCACACGCGCTGGTCGTCTTCGGGATAGGCGAACGCGGCGTTGTTGACGCTCAACTGCCCCGCGGTGGCGCCACCCCCGTTGACGGCGGCGAGCTGGGTGTCGGTCTGGGTGATCTGCCCCGCGCTGCAGCCCGCGAGGAGCGCGCCCGCCGCGACTCCGAGCGTCGCTACCGCGAGACGCCGACCAAACGAGCGACCATTCTGCTGCCGCATGAGCTCCGGTGTCCTTCCTGTGCCGGACTGAGTGCGTCAAAAGCCTAACGCCTGTCCGGTATGGCCAAGACGGTGACCACCCCCGAACCGCCTACGCGGGAGCGTCACGGGGCCTGAGCGATCCACAGTAGACGGCCCGCTGACCGGGACGCGGTAGGCCGCCACCTGCATGAGCATGCATGCCACTGTTTTGTCAAGCCCCTTCGTCGTATGATTAGGCCGCTGACCTGCGACGACGGACGCCGGGGCGGTGGGGGCCCCGGTTAGCCGCGTGCTAGCATGGAGCCAGCGAAAGGGGCAGAGGACACATGGTTTTCAAGGTCGGAGAGACCGTCGTCTACCCGCACCACGGTGCCGCACTCATCGAAGCAATCGAGACCCGTGTGATCAAAGGCGAGGAGAAGCAGTACCTCGTCTTGAAGGTCGCGCAGGGCGATCTCACCGTTCGTGTCCCCGCGGACAACGCCGAGATCGTCGGGGTTCGTGACGTGGTGAGCGAGGATGGCCTCAATCACGTCTTCGATGTGCTGCGCACTCCCCACACCGAGGAGCCAACCAACTGGTCTCGTCGGTACAAGGCCAACCTGGAGAAGCTCGCCTCTGGCGATGTGAACAAGGTGGCCGAAGTGGTGCGCGACCTCTGGCGGCGAGAAAAGGACCGTGGCCTTTCCGCTGGTGAGAAGCGGATGCTGGCGAAGGCCCGGCAAATACTGGTGAGCGAGCTCGCACTCGCGGAAGGCACCGACGAAGGCAAGGCGGAGACCTTGCTGGACGAGGTCCTGGAGAAGACGGCCGGGGCCAGTGACGGTGTCGCGGGCGATGAGCGGATCGGTGCCGGTGTCGCCGGCGCTACTCAGGGAATCGACGGCTAGGGCACTTGCCCGGCCCAGGTTTCCAGCCTGATCGACTGAAGGTCGTCGCGATCGTCCCTGCCGCTGGCAGGGGTGAGCGGCTTGGTTCGCCAGTGCCAAAAGCGCTGGTCGAGGTCCGAGGCGTCTCGCTGCTCGCACGTGCCGTTAGCGGCCTGCTCGACTCCGAGGTAGTCGACGCGGTCGTCGTCGCGGCGCCGCACGACTACCACGCCGAGTTCGTGCGAGAGCTCGCTCCTTTCGAGGAGCGTTGCGAGGTCGTCGTCGGTGGCCACGACCGGAGTTCGTCGGTCCGGCTCGCGCTTGAATCCGTTCCACCTGGTGCGTACGACGTCGTGCTGGTGCACGACGCCGCACGCGCGTTCGCACCGGGTGCGATCATCCGCGCCGTCGTCGACACCGTCCGTAGCGGCGCTCCCGCCGCCGTCCCGGTGCTCCCGGTTACCGACACCGTCAAGGTGGTCGACGCCGCCGGGGTGATCACCGCGACGCAGGACCGCGGTGCCCTCCGTGCCGTGCAGACCCCGCAGGGGTTCACCGACGCCGTGCTGCGCGCCGCCTACTCGGCCAGGCTCGACGCGGCGACCGACGACGCCGGTCTGGTCGAACAGCTGGGCGAAAAAGTGATTACCGTCACAGGTCACCCCGATAGCATGAAGATCACGACGGCGTTCGATCTCGCGATTGCCGAGGCAGTCCTCGCGCCGAAGGAGGAAGCGTGACGCCGCGCGTCGGTCAGGGCGTCGACGTCCACCCCATCGAGGCGGGTAGGCCGTGTTGGGTCGCCGGGTTGTTGTGGGAAGGCGCCGATGGCTGCGCCGGACACTCCGACGGCGACGTCGCGGCGCACGCGCTGTGCGACGCGGTGCTGTCCGCCGCGGGCCTCGGTGATCTCGGTTCGGTGTTCGGCACCGGCGATCCGCGCTGGTCCGGCGCTCACGGCGCGGAGTTGCTCGCCGAGGTCCGCGCTCGGATCGACGCGGCGGGCTGGCGGCTCGGCAACGCGTCGGTGCAGGTCATCGGCAACCAGCCGAAGATAGGGAAACGCCGTGACGAGGCGCAGGAGCTGTTGTCCGACGTCTTGGGTGGGCCGGTCAGCGTCTCCGGCACGACGACCGACGGCCTCGGCCTCACTGGACGCGGCGAAGGTATCGCCGCCATCGCGACCGCGCTCCTGCTGCCCGACGGGTGACGGTGCGCCTCGCGCCGGACAGGGCGCAACTCGCCGCTCCACCCGCCCAGCAACTCGCCCATCAGCGCAAACCCGTACCATTTCGGCGTGACTCTGCACCTGCACGACACCGCCACCCGCACCATCCGTCCGTTCGAGCCCGCCACGCCCGGCCGGGCCTCGATCTACGTCTGTGGTGCGACCGTGCAGGGGACTCCACACATCGGCCACATCCGCGGCGCGCTGAACTACGACGTGTTGCGCCGCTGGCTGATGCACAACGGCCTCGATGTGCTGTTCATCCGCAACGTCACCGACATCGACGACAAGATCCTCACCAAGGCGGCCGAAGCGGGCAGGCCATGGTGGGAATGGGCCTTCACTCACGAGCGTGAGTTCGAGGCCGCATACGACGCGCTCGGCTGCCTCCCACCGTCCGCGCTGCCACGCGCGACCGGGCACGTCACGCAGATGGTCGAGTTGATGCGGCGGCTGATCGACTCCGGCCACGCCTACGTCTCCGGCGGCGACGTCTACTTCGACGTCCAGTCGTTCCCGGACTACGGGAAACTGTCCGGCCAGCGCCCCGACGAGGTGCAACAGGGCGAGACGAGCGCGGAGGGCAAACGGGATCCGCGCGACTTCACACTGTGGAAGGCCGCGAAACCGGGCGAGCCGTCCTGGCCGACGCCGTGGGGCGATGGCAGGCCGGGCTGGCACCTGGAGTGCTCCGCGATGGCGACGTCGTATCTCGGTTCGGAGTTCGACATCCACGGCGGCGGTGTCGACCTGGTATTTCCGCACCACGAGAACGAGCGCGCCCAGTCGCGCGCGGCTGGCGACGGTTTCGCGCGGTTCTGGCTGCACAACGCGTGGGTGACGATGTCGGGCGAGAAGATGTCGAAGTCGCTAGGCAACGTCGTCTCGATCCCGGCGATGCTGGCGAAGGCCACCGGTCAGGAGCTGCGCTACTACCTGATCCAGCCGCACTACCGCTCCACCATCGAGTATTCCGACGAGGCGCTCGCCGAGGCGCGACAGGGCTACCGGCGCGTGGAACAGTTCCTGCGCCGGGCGACGTCACAGGTCGGGGACGTCGAACCGGGCGAGGTGCCCGCCGAGTTCGCCGCGGCCCTTGACGACGACCTGGCTACTCCACAGGCATTCGCGGTTATCCACAACACCGTGCGCGAGGGCAACACCGCGCTGGACGACCGCGACGACAAACTTGTCGCGGAGCACGCGGCGGCGGTGCGCGGCATGACGGGCGTACTCGGCATCGACCCGCTGACCGAGCAAGCGGAGCGCGGCGGGGACAATGGCACGCAGCAGGCGCTCGCCTCCCTGGTCGAGGGCATGCTTGAGCAGCGGCAGCAGGCACGGGCCGCACGCGACTTCGCCACGGCGGACGACGTGCGCGACCGGCTGGCCGCCGCTGGAATCGCCGTGGCGGACACCGCCGACGGCCCGACCTGGCAGGTGAAATCCGACTGATGGCAGGCAACTCCAAGCGCAAGGGCGCGATCCGCAAGCCCGGCACCAAGAAGGGTGCCGTCACCGGCTCCGGTGGCCAGCGGTCGAAGGGCCTCGAAGGCAAGGGGCCGACGCCGAGGGCTGAGATGCGCCCCGGACATCCCAAGCAGCGGCGCGCGATCGCGAAGTCGAAGGCCCGTCACCAGTCGGCCAAGCAGCGAGAGAAGAAGGCGCAGCAGCCTGAGCTGATCGCGGGCCGCAATCCGGTGGCCGAGGCGTTGCGTGCCGACGTGCCCGCCGAGGCGCTCTACGTCGCGATCGGCATCGACGCTGACGACCGGGTGAAAGAGGCGGTGCGCATCGCCGCGGACAAGGGCATCTCGATCCTGGAGATCCCCCGCGACGAACTGGACCGTAAGACGCGCAACGCCGTCCACCAGGGACTCGGCCTCCAGGTGCCACCGTTCGACTACGCCGAGCCGGACGAGCTGCTGCGGGCAGCGCGCGAGTCAGGGGACCCGCCGATGCTCGTCGCGCTGGACGGTGTGACCGACCCGCGCAACCTCGGTGCCGTCATCCGCTCCGCCGCCGCGTTCGGCGCACACGGCGTCCTGCTGCCGCAACGTCGCAGCGCGGGCGTCACAGCGGTGACCTGGCGGACCAGCGCGGGCACGGCCGCGCAGCTGCCGATCGCGGTGGCGACCAACCTGACCCGGCAACTCAAGGCGTTCGCGTCGGAGGGGCTGATGATCGTCGGGCTCGACGCCGACGGCGACACCGACATCGACGGCCTCGAACTCGCGACGGAGCCACTGGTCGTCGTCCTCGGCTCTGAGGGCAGGGGGCTGTCGCGGCTGGTGCGCGAGACCTGCGACTCAGCGGTGTCGATCCCGATGGCGCATGGCGTGGAGTCGCTGAACGCCTCAGTCGCCGCTGGTGTGCTGCTCGCCGAGGTCGCCCGCAAGCGCAGGGCCGCGGGGCGCGTCTGACGTCGTTCCGGTCCGGGCCGCCATGGCCCGCTTGTCGCTGTCCTTGGCGAACAGCACGAGAATGACGGCCGCGAGCAGCGGCATGAGCAACAGGTTCGCCAGATGGAGCGCCACGTCGGCGTCCGACCAGGGCATGCCCCGCAGGCCAAACAGCAGGCCCGCGAAGCCGTGATAGAGAGCGGTCGACATCAGCACGAGCACGGCGCCGCGTACTGACCGCTTGCGCGACATCGCCAGCACACCGAGAACGAGCGCGGCCACGATGCCGAACGCACTGGTGAAGTACGGCGCACCGAACAGCATCGTCGGCCCGGACGCGCGCGGGTCCGCGATCATCCGCAGAAACACCATGACGTCGTCAGCCGCTGGAGACACGACGAACGCGATGACGCTGAGCAGCGCGTAGACGACAAGCAGCACCCCGCCGACGCGATACGTCGAGCGCGTAAGGCGCGGCGAATCGATGTTCTCCCGCGCCCATAGCATCAGGCCGAACAGGGCGAACGCGACCACAAGGCCGAACGCCCACGACGCCCGCAGCCACGGCATCAATTCCGCTGGCAGCCATTCTTCATACGCCGGAGAGAGCACGCCGGACGCCTCGCGAACGCCCTCCACCAACAGCAGCGCGCCGAACAGGACAGCGGCACTACGTGCCGCCCTGCGGCGGGCGAACAGGCACAGAGCTGTCACCAGCATCGCGACCGCGAACACGGCCTTGGTGGAGTTGAGTACCGCGAACTCGACCGGGTTCTCGTGGGGTTCGAGGAGCGCATCTGGAACACCGGTGAGGCTCAACCCGGTGTCATACCAGAGATAACCCTGCCAACCGGCCGTCAGCAACGCCTGCAGGAGCAGCACCGCACCCGCGATAATGAATGGCACTTTCTTGGCATCCGCCGCACGCCCAGGTGGCGTCTCACCTGGCGGTGGCTCCGATGTCGGCCGCACCGCCTCGTTCCCGCTCGGCGGTATGTCCATCTCCTGCGTCACGTCGCCTCCCCTTCCGTGAGTGCCCCGTAGTCATATCACGGCGATGTCTGGTTGATCCGCTTCGCTCGGGTTTCCGGGGATGCGGTGAACGACGCCTTCGCCGCGCCTAGCGCGGGAAAAGCGCCATTCAACGCAGTTGATCACGTCTACTCGCGCTGTTGTTCGGCATACAGTGCGAACCGGACATACTCTCGCAACAACGCGAGCAGAGGTGATCAATATCTCGGGCGCGGGGAGCGGCACCGGGTGCGGGGCGTAAGGCGCGGGGCGGGCACGAGGCGCGAAGGCCAGACCCCAGCGCAGCCCGCGTAACCCCCGACACGATCCGTGTCACCCGGCCAGTCAAGAGCCCGCGCCACGGGCTACCGTTTTCGCTGGTGGACCCACGAGATCGGTAAGGAGGGTTGGGTGGACATCGACGCCATCGTGGCCGACGTGCACGCCAACTGGCCGATCTACGTCTCCATCCCGTTCATCGCGGCCTTGATCGGCTACGTCACCAAGCGCGTGGCGATCGAGATGATGTTTCGCCCGCTCGAGTTCGTCGGCATTGAGCCGTACCTGGGCTGGCAGGGCGTGCTTCCCGCGAACGCGCACCGCATGGCGGCCATCGCGACGGAAACGCTCACCAGCAACATCGTCGACACCCGGGAGATCTTCGCCCGCCTCGACCCGGAACAGATCGCCAAGGAGATCGAAGGGCCCCTGCTCGACGCGGTCGACGAGGTGACCCGTGAGGTCATGGAGCTGTACCAACCGCAGCTGTGGGAGATGCTGCCGACGCGGGCGCAACGGATGTTGCTCGCGCGGGTGCAGGCGCAGGCACCGAAGGCCATCGCGAAGCTGATGAAGCAGGTCTCGGACAACATCGAGGACGTCTTCGACCTCAAGCACATGGTCGTGACGAACCTTGTCCGGGACAAGGCGCTGCTGAACCGGCTGATCCGTGACATCTCCCGGCCGGAGATGAGCTTCATCGCGCGTTCCGGGATCTACTTTGGATTCGCGCTTGGCCTGGTGCAGCTCGCGGTGTGGACGCTGACGCACGAACCGCTTGTCATGCCGATCTTCGGGTTCATGATCGGCTGGCTGACCGACTGGCTCGCCCTGAAGATGATCTTCCTGCCGCGGGAGCCGAGAAAGTTCTTCGGCGTGTTCACCTGGCAGGGCGTGTTCCAGAAGCGCAGGGACGAGGTCGCCGCCGACTACGGTGACATGATCGCCGCCGAGGTCATCACCGTGCCGAACATCGTCGAGGCGGTGCTGACCGGACCGAAGTCCGACCGGCTGTTCGAGCTCATTCAGCGGGAGGTGCGGCGCACCGTCGACGCGCAAGCTGGCATCATCAAGCCGTTCGTCGTCGCCGCCGTCGGGACAACCAAGTTCCAGGAGATGAAGGCGACCGTCGCCCAGAAGGCGATGGAGCGCGTCCCGGCCACGGTGCACCACGCCGAGGACTACGCTGTAGGCGCGCTCGACGTCCGCAACACCATCGTGGAGCGGATGCGCAAGCTGAACCGATTCGAGTTCGAGCAGTTGCTGCGGCCGGCTTTCCGGCAGGACGAGTGGAAACTGATCGCGGTCGGCGCACTCATCGGCGGGCTGGTCGGCGAGCTGCAAGTGCTGCTGATGCTGCATTAAGCGGAGGTGCCGGTGATTGCCGAGCTGAGCCAGAACTGGCTGCTCTACGCGGCGATCCCGGTCATCGGCGCGCTTATCGGCTACGTAACCAAGCGCGTCGCCATCGAGATGATGTTCCGCCCAGCGCACCGCACATTCGGCTGGCAGGGCGTCGTGCCGAAGCATCGCGGCCGCATCGCGGGCATCGCGGCGGAACTGCTCACCACGCGGCTGATCGACCCCCGCGAGGTGCTAGATCGCATCGACGTCGACCGCATCAACGCCGAGATCGAGCAGCCGCTGCTGAACGCGGTGGATGCCATCGCCCGCGACGTCATCACCGAGCATCACCCGACCATGTGGGAGGCACTGCCGCCGCTCGCGCAGGACATGGTGATCAAGCAGGTGCAAGCGGCGACACCGCGCGTCGTCGCGCAAACACTCACCGAGCTGCGGGAAAATATCGACGCCGTCGTGGACGTCAAGCAGTTCGCGCTCGCCCAGCTCACCAAGGACGACGACCGCCTCGTCCGCATTGTCCGCGAGCTGGCGCGGCCCGAACTGACGTTCATCGCCCGCTCTGGCATCTGGTTCGGCTTCGTCATCGGCATCGCGCAGGCCGTGGTGTGGGCGTTGACGAAGGAGCCGCTGGTCATGCCGATCTTCGGCGCGGCGATCGGTCTGTTAACCGACTGGCTGGCGATCACGCTGGTGTTCCGGCCGCGCGAGCCTGTCTCGATCCTCGGCTGGCCGGTGCGGGGTAGCTTCCACCGCAGGCGCGCCGATGTGGCACACCGTTATGCCCGGCTGATCGCGGACGAAGTCCTGACGGTGCCGAACATGCTCACGGCTGTCCTCAGTGGACCCCGCGCCGACCGGATGTTGTCGCTCATCGAAGACGTCGTCGCGGATGCGGTGAACGAGCAGACGCGCGCGTTCCGGCCGTTGCTCGCCGCGACGGGCAGGAATGTCGCGGTCGGCCAACTGCACCGGGCTGCCGCGCTGAAGGCGATGCCGATGATCCCGGACACCGCGCGCAGCGCCAACGGCTACCTGACGAGCGCCATGGACGTCGCGGGCATGATCGAGCGTCGGATGCTAGCGCTGCCGGCCGACGAGTACGAGAGCCTGCTGCGACCCGCATTCAAGCAGGAAGAACCGAAGCTGATCGTCGTCGGTGGCATTATCGGGGCGATCATCGGTGAGCTTCAGTTGCTGTTGCTGTTTCTGTAGTAACCCGCGCGCTGGTGCGGGTGGTCGACAGCCTGCGGCGTTCGATCACCCGGCACACCGCGTAGATCGTGAACGCGATGGTGGTGACGAACGCGCTGACCGGAGCACCCGGGGCCAGCGAAAGCACGATCCCGCCGAGCACGGCGGTTTCGGCGAAGATTACCGCGAGCACCGTCGCCCGCAGTGGCGACGCGGTGACCCGGCAGGCGGCGGCGGCCGGTGTCACCAGTAGCGCGATCACAAGCAGCACACCGACGGTCTGCACACCGAGCGCGGTCGCGATGCCCATGAGCACGGCGAACAACGGCGTTACCAATTTGACCGGCACACCCCGCGCGGCCGCGACAACGGGATCGACGCTGGCGAACAGCAGCGGCCGATAGACCACGGCGAGCACGCCGAGCACGACAGCACCGGACACGAGGAAAACCATCAGGTTCGCCGAGTCGACCGTGATGATCTGCCCGACGAGCAAGCCGAACTTGTTCTGCGCTCGGCTGGGATACAGCCACAACAGCAGCACGCCGACGCCGAGCCCGAACGACAACACCGCCCCGATGACCGAGTCGCGTTCGCGCTCCTTGCCACCGAGCAGCGCGAGCAGCAACGCCGCGACCACCGCTCCAGCCAACGCCCCGTAAGCCACGCTCATGCCCAGCAGCAGCGCCGCCGCCGCGCCGGTGAACGCCAGCTCAGCGGTCCCGTGCACGGCGAATGCCATCCGCCGCATCACGATTAGCGGCCCGAGCGCACCAGCGACGACGCCGAGCACAGCGGCCGCGAGCAACGCGTTCTGCACGAAGTCGAGGCCGAGTAGCCGCAGCGTCAGTTCGATGTTGAAGAAGTCCTTCATGGGCGCGCCCCCGAGTGAGGGTGGTGGGGGTCGTCCTCGCAAACCGCGCTGTGCGGCCCTGTCACGTGGATCTGGCCGCCGATGCGCACCACGTCGACGTCCGTTCGGTACAGAGTGGACAGCGTGTCAGAGGTCATCACCTCTTCGGTGCTGCCGATGGAGAACCGGCCGTCAACTAAGTACAGCACTCTATCCACATAGGACAAGATCGGATTGATCTCGTGCGTGACAAACAGGACTGTGGTGCCCGCCTCGGTCCGTCGTCGTTCGATCAGGTCGCTCACCGCACGCTGGTTGACGTGGTCGAGCGACAGCAGCGGCTCGTCACACAGCAACACGGCCGGCTCGCCGACGAGGGCCTGCGCCACCCGCAGTCGTTGTTGCTCACCGCCGGAGAGCAACGCGAGCGGCCTGTGCGCGAACGACTCGGCCCCGACCGCCTCGATCGCCTCCGCGACCCTGCGCCTGCGCTCGGCGGCGCCACGAAACCCAAGCCCCCAGCGATGTCCATCGAGACCGAGACCAACGAGGTCGATGCCGCGCAACGTGTGCGGGAAGTCCACGACACCCTGCTGCGGGATGTAGCCCATCCCGCGGGGGGGCAAGCCCCCCGCGAACCCCCCCGGACCGCAGCGTCCCGCGCCGCGACGCGGACGGTGCCCGACGACAGCCGTTGCTGCCCGAGCAGCACCGAGAGCAGTGTGGACTTGCCGGAACCATTCGGGCCGAGCACCGCGAGGAACTCGCCCGGCGCGATGTCGAGATTCAGGCCAGACCACAGGGCACGCGGGCCAAACGACAGGCTCGCGTCCCTGAGTTGGATGGCCGGTTCGGTCATCGGTTCACTGCTGCTCCGAGTGCGTCCACTTCTGCTTCGACCCACTCAAGGTAGTCGGTTTTACCGTCCGGCAGGGTCTCCGTGACGTCAACGACCGGCACGTCGGCCTGCTTCGCGGCCTCGACCAGCTGCTCCGTCACCGGCGTCGTCGTCTGTGGGTTGTTGATGACGACGGCGAGATCACCGCCCTCGACCAGGCGCAACACCTCGTCCTGTACGGCGACCGGGACGTCGGTCTCGTTCTCGATGGCTTCCCGGTACTCGTCCGGCGTCGCGTCGGTGACGCCAGCGCCCTCGATCAAGTAGTGGCTCACCGGCTCGGTGGCGAGCACCTTCGCGTCGGGGTTGTCCTCGCCGATGGCCGCCAGCTTCTCCTCGATGTCTTCCAACGCCGTGGTGAACTCCTCGGCGTTGGCGGTGAAGGTCTCGGCCTCGGCGGGGCGGATCTCGCCGAGCGCTTCGGCGGCAGCATCGGCGACGGCTTCGACAACGTGGAAGTCATACCAGACGTGCTCGTTGGGGCCGCTGTGGTCATGGCCGTGTTCGTCGGCGTGCGGCTCGCCCTCGTGACCGCCCTCGTCGGCGTGGCCACCCTCGTCGGCGTGCGTCTCATCCTCGTGACCGCCTTCGTCGGCGTGGCCGCCTTCCCCTGCCTCATGACCGGAGAGCTCGACGGCGTTGAGCACGGGCGCGTCGGTGGCCTGCTCCGCGAGCTGCGCGGCGAACTCGTCGTACCCGCCACCGTTGTAGAGCACCAACCGCGCTTCCTCGAACGCGAGACCGTCGCGTGCGGTGCTCTCGTAGGAGTGCGGATCGCCGTCAGATGCGTCGATGATCGACGTCACCGACACCTTGTCGCCGCCGACCGCCTTGAGCACGCTTCCCCATGCATCGGTTGAGGCCACGACGGAGATGGCGCCGTCATCGGTGGCCTCACCGGCATCCCCAGAACCGCAGGCGGTGACAGCAAGAGCCAGCGCGCCGACCGTCGCTACCGCGTACCCCTTCCGGAGCACCCCATTCGTGATCATCCGCCCTCGCTCTCGTCACTCGACGCAAACTGTAATGGAAACCGTTATCGATAACTTACCCCATTCGTGCTACGTTGCGCATCACCTAATCGTTGTGCCGGTCACCACAACGTTCATGCCAGATTCGCATCAGCATGGTGTCGGCTTCTCAGAACATGTTCTGAACCGTTACGGTTCCTAGTTATGGGTCGGCCGATTCGCACCAGACGGCAAGCGACGCTTGCCTCGCTTGCGGCGGAGCTGGGCGTTTCACGCACGACAGTGTCGAATGCGTACAACCGTCCGGACCAGCTCTCTCCCGAGCTCCGCAAGCGCGTTCTCGACACCGCGCGCAAGCTGGGTTATCCGGGGCCTGACCCGGTCGCCCGGTCGCTGCGCACGCGCAAGGCGGGCGCCATCGGTCTGCTGCTCACCGAGAACCTCTCCTACGCCTTCCGGGACCCAGCCGCGCTCGGCGTGCTGGAAGGGCTCGCCCTCGCCTGTGAGGACGCCGGAGTCGGCGTGCAGCTGGTGCCAGCTCGGCCCGGCGAAGAAGACGTCGCGACGGTGCACCGGGCCGGGGTCGACGGTTTCGTCGTCTACTCGGTGCCCGACGATGATCCGCACCTCAACGCTGTCCTGCAGCGGCCGGTGCCGACGGTGATCATCGACCAGCCGGTGCTCTCCGGCGTTGATCGCGTGGCACCGGACGACGCGGCGGCCATGACCACGCTCGCGTACCACCTGATCGAGCTGGGGCATCGCGAGATCGGCGTGCTGTGCATGCGGCTGTCCCGCGACCGCAACGACGGCTTCGCATCGCGTGACCGTCAGGAGAAGGCGCACTACCACGTGCAGCGCACCCGGCTGACCACGCTCGCGGAGTCGTTCGAGGCCGTCGGCGTCGACTGGTCTACCGTGCCGGTCGTGGAGCGTTTCGAGCACACGCTCGACGAGGGCGCGTCGGCCGCACGCCAGTTGCTCGACGCGAACCCGCAGGTCACCGCCATTATCTGTACGTCGGACATCCTCGCGCTCGGTGCCCTCAACGAGGCGCAGCGGCGTGGACTGCGGGTACCAGCGGACCTCTCCATTACCGGTTTCGACGGCATCGCGGACGCCGAACGCGCCGAACTGACCACCGTGTACCAGCCGGTGCGCGAGAAGGGACGCTCAGCGGGCAACCTGCTGCTCGATCCCACACGGCGCGGCCAGGGCAATCCGCTGAACCAGCAGATCATCACGCTGGAGACGGAACTGCGGATCGGCAAGACGTCCGCTCCGCCGCGTACCGCGGAGCAACACTGGTTCGGGCCGTAACAACGACGTGGCGTTGGCAACCTGACACGAGTGATATTCGCGACGTGGCGTTGCTCTAATTAGCCTTGTCCACCGGCCACCGTCCCGATGGAATAGGCGCGCACGAAGAGTCGAGGAGGCGCACGTGACCGCGATCGAGGAACTGATCAACCGCAACAAGGAGCTGGGCCTCAAGGCGGAAGGCTACCGCGAATCGCCGGAGCCGCAGCTCCACGTGAGCATCCTGACCTGCATGGACGCCCGGATCCGTGTGTTCGAGATCTTCGGTCTCAACCACGGCGACGCGCACATCCTGCGTAACGCGGGCGGCGTCGTCACCGACGACATGATCCGGTCGCTCGCGCTGAGCCAGCGCAAGCTAGGCACCCGCGAGGTGCTGATCGTGCAGCACACGAGCTGCGGGCTGAACCTCGTCACAGAGGACGGCTTCAAAGACGAGCTGGAGGCCGACACCGGGCTGCGGCCGACCTGGGCGGTTGAGGCTTTCAGCGACGTCAAGGACAGCGTCAGGCGCTCCATGAACCGCGTCCGGCGCAGCGACTTCCTGCCGCACACCGACCAGGTGCGCGGCTTCGTCTACGACGTCCACACCGGAGCGCTGACCGAGGTCGAGTGAGGGCGGCTACGTGCCAACGCCCTGGTCGGGGCACAATCACAAGCGCTATGACGGACGCGACCCATGCCCCGCTCGACGCGGGCACCCTGATCGGATGGTTTGACGCCAACGCCCGTGACCTGCCGTGGCGTGCCCCCGAATGCGACGCGTGGGGCGTGCTGGTCAGCGAGATCATGCTGCAGCAGACGCCGGTCGCGCGTGTGGAGCCGATCTGGCACGACTGGCTTACTCGCTGGCCCCGCCCCTCCGCGCTCGCGGCCGAAAGCCAGGGCGAGGTCGTACGAGCGTGGGGCAAGCTCGGCTACCCGCGCCGGGCGCTGCGATTGCACGCCGCGGCCGGAGTGATCGCCGAGGAACATGGCGACGTCGTTCCTTCCGACGTGGACACGCTGCTGGCGCTGCCCGGTATCGGCGCGTACACCGCGCGGGCGGTCGCCGCCTTCGCGTACGGCCAGCGGGTGCCGGTGGTCGACACGAACGTGCGCCGGGTCATCGCACGCGCCGTGCATGGTGCTGGCGACGCCGGTCCGCCGTCCAACACGCGCGACATGGCCGACGTCGAGGCGCTGCTGCCGGAGCAGAAGGCTGCCCGGTACTCGGCCGCGCTCATGGAACTCGGTGCGACGGTGTGTACCGCGCGGGCGCCGGAGTGCGCGCGCTGCCCCGTGGTGTCGTTCTGCGCCTGGTACCAGGCTGGCAAGCCCGCGTACGACGGTCCCGCCAGGCCGGTGCAACGCTTCGCGGGCACCGACCGCCAGGTCCGTGGCCTACTGCTCGACGTCTTGCGCGGCACCAGTGAACCAGTCCCCAAGACGAAGCTGGACACGGTGTGGAACGTCGATGGCCAACGGGATCGCTGTCTGTTCTCGCTGCTTGAGGACGGGCTGGTGGAGCAGACACCGGACGGTCGGTTCGCGCTTCCCGGTGAGCACGCCTAACGCGGTGTCCGGCACGTCCGATCCGCACCGCTCTGCCCAGTACGGAGCCCCGACGTGCCCCGTTCGGTTGACGTGTCAGTAGTTGTCGGCGGTCTCGCCCCGGATTAGTGTCCCCTAACGCACCTAATCCGTGCGTTTCACCAGGGGAGAAGTCACGATGGCACCGGGATTCCGCCGCCGCACGCTGCTCGGCGCGGGACTGGCAGCGACCGTCACCGGCGGGCTCACGGCACGTACGGCGCGAGCGACGTCGTCAGGACACATAACCGAACCGACGATCTACGGCACGGCGGAGTGGGAAGCCCGCCCACCGAGCGCGGACATCGTCGTCGTGGATCATCCACCGACGTACATCGTCGTGCACCACACCGTGGAACCAGGCAATACCGACGATCTGTCGCGCGAGCACGCGTTCGAGATCTCACGCGCGATCCAGAACTTCCACATGGATTCCCGCGGGTGGATCGACACCGGGCAGCAGTTCACCATCAGCCGGGGCGGCCACATCACCGAGGGTAGGCACCGCAGCCTGGAGATCCTGCGTGAGGGCACCCGGCATGTGGAGGGCACCAACGTCGCGAACTTCAACAGCCGCGTCATCGGGATCGAGAACGAGGGCCTCTACACCGAGGAAGACGTCCCCGACATGCTGTGGGACTCGCTGGCGAACCTGGTCACGTACATGGCGTACCAGTACGACGTCTCGCCGCGGCTGATCATGGGCCACCGTGACTTCAACTCGACACAGTGTCCAGGCGACGTCCTCTACGAGCGGTTGATCGAGTTGCGCGGCACCGTGGCGGCGCGGCTCGGCACACCGCTGCCCCCGTCGACACCGGAGTGGCCGCTGCTGCGGCCCGGCGACGAGGGCGAGCGCGTGTTGATCGCACAGCGCCTGCTCCGGGAACGGGGCGCGCGGGTGCCGGTGAATGGTGTCTTCGGACCGGCCACGCGTGACGCTGTCACGGACATGGCCACCGCACACGGGCTCGACAAGCCGAGTTGCGCCGCCTGCGCGCACATCGACGAGCGCGGGTTCCTCGGCGCCGACATCTGGCCCCTGCTGATTGGTCCGGAACGGGCGTCAGCGGAGTGGAAACGGCGGCTCGCGGCGACGCGGTGAGTGCGTCACCCGGCTACGCGGCGTAGGAAGCGCGCCACGGCTTCCCGGTACGCCTCCGGCGCGTCGGCATGGACGACGTGGCCGGTGCCGGGGATCCGCACATGCTCGCCGTCCGGTACCCGCGCGGCCAGTTCCGCCTGCTGCCCTGGTGGCATAGCGGTGTGTTCGGCTTCGATAGCCAGCAGCGGGCACTTGATGGCATCGACGTCGTCCCAGTAGTCCCGTTCACCCCACTCCGCCGCGATCTCGTACAGCTCGTCCAGGTCGGCGAGCAGGTAGTAGCCGTCCTCGCGCTCGGTCATGCACTCGACGAAGTAATCACCGTATGGGGCGAAGAACTCGCGCACGTGGGCCAGCGACTGGAACGGCACCGGCCACGACTCGAAGTAACCCCGCCACGCCTCAACAGTCCTGCCGCGCTGGTCGGGCGCCATGTCCTCCACGACGACGGCCCGCACCAACTCGGGATACCGCGCCGCTGTCATCCACGCGTGCAGCCCGCCCATGGAATGACCGATCAGCACCGCGGGCCCCGCGTCGAGTGAGCGGATGAGCGCCGCGACGTCGGCCACGAAGTCCTCGGTCCGACAGGCGCTGCGGTGCGGGTTGCGCCCGTGCACACGGGCGTCGAGGCCGACGACATGGCCGTGCTCGGTCAGCCACCGCGCAACCGGCCACCAGGTCCGGGCGCGTCCCATCAGCCCGTGCAGCACGACGATCGGCTGGCCTGACCCACCGAAGTCGATGACCCATGGTGGCTGCGTCACTTAGGCTCCTTGCGTGACCTTCTCCCCGCAGCGGCTACTGCTCTGCTGTCTCGCGCTTACCCTAACCGGGTGCACCGGTCCGGCCGACGACGCGGAGGAGCCACTACCGACCGTGACCAAGCCGTTCCACGGTGCGGTGGGTGCTGGCGATCCGTACTACCCCACCCAGGGCAACGGCGGCTACGACGTGCGCGGCTACGACATCGACATCAGCTACAACCCGAACAGCCAGCACCTCAAGGGCGAGGCCACCATCACCGCGACGGCCACACAGCAGTTGTCGCGGTTCAACCTCGACCTGCGGGGATTCGACGTCAAGTCGGTCTTCGTCAACGGCGACAGGGCAGCGTTCACCCGGATGCGCGAGCACGAGCTGGTCATCACGCCCGCCAAGCGAGTTGAGAATGGCGAAGAACTTGTCACCCGGGTGCGATACAGCGGTAAGCCGACCAGCACCGACGAGGACGAGTTGGCCACCGTCGGCTGGCTCACGACGTCGTCCGGCGGCAGTTACGCGCTCGGCGAACCACACTCGGCGTCGTTCTGGTACCCGGTCAACGAGACGCCCCGCGACAAGGCGACGTTCCGGCTGTCCGCGCGAGTTCCGGAAGGCTGGGTCGCGGTGTCGATCGGCAAGCAGAAGTCGAAGCGCACCGAGGACGGTTGGACCACCTACACGTGGGAAGACACCAACCCGGCCGCCAGCTACGTCACCACCGTGGCGATCGACAAGTTCACCGTCGAGCGGTCGCGGCTGGACGACGGGACACCGGTGCTGTCCGCGTACGCGCCGGGGCAGGAGAGCAAACGCGAGCTTGAAGCCCGTAACGGCGAGATCATCGACTTCCTGAGCAGTAAGTTCGGCCCGTACCCGCAGGATACGGCTGGCGGGATCTACATGAGCGACAGCATCTCGTTCGCGCTGGAGACCCAAGGTCGGCCGACGTATGCATCCTGGGCGGATCTGGACACCGTGGTGCACGAGTACGCCCACCAGTGGTACGGCAACTCGGTGACCATCGAGTCGTGGTCCGATATGTGCCTCAACGAGTGCTTCGCCAGTTACAGCGAATGGTTGTGGGCCGAGGCGAAACAGGGCATGGATCTCGACCAGTACTACCTCAACAAGGTGGATGAGCTCGCGGGCGACGACTCGTTCTGGGCGGACAAGCTGCACAAGATGGGCGCGGGCAACGAGTTCGACGGCATGTACGGCAAATCGAAGCTCGCCATGCACGCGCTGCGCCGCAAGGTCGGGGACGACGTCTTCGATCAGGTGCTGCGAGAGTGGGCGCGGGAGCACCGGCACAGCAACGCATCGTGGCCGGAGTTCGAGCGGTTCGTCAGTGACCGCGCGGATGTCGAGTTGGCCGAGTTCTTCGACGTCTGGTTCCGGGGCGAGGAAATCCCACCGGACGAGCACCTCTACCCCGGCACGCTAAGGCCGTGAGCACTGGCTGCGTCGTGTCCCCTGCTCCCGACGTTGTATCCCCGTTCCCGCACGTGCGTCCGACGTTCGGAACGTCGTGTCACACGCACTCCCCGACGTAACATCGCGCCGTGAGCGATACGGGCTGCCGAACAGTACGCTGGGGCGCATGGCTGTTGTGAAGATCAACGCGATCGAGGTCCCCGAGGGCGCCGGCGAGGAGCTGGAGAAGCGCTTCGCCGCACGGGCGGGCAGCGTGGACTCCGCGCCCGGTTTCCTCGGGTTCGAGCTGCTTCGACCGGTCAAGGGCGACAATCGGTACTTCGTCTACACCAAGTGGGAGACGGAGGAGGACTTCCAGAACTGGGCGCAAGGGCCAGCCAAGGAAGCCCACGCGGGTGAGTCGCGCAATCCGGTGTCGACGGGCGCGAGCCTGCTGGAGTTCGAGGTCGTACTGCGTTCCGATCCCTCGGCGTGACGACACCCACCGACGACGACTACACCCGAGCGGCTGAGGCGATCGCCAACGCCGGAGCGCTACTGGTGTGCGCCGGGGCTGGCATGGGCGTCGACTCCGGGCTTCCCGACTTCCGGGGCGACGAGGGCTTCTGGCGCGCGTATCCGCCGTACGCACGGCTCGGCTTTCGCTTCACCGAACTGGCCAACCCGGAGCACTTCGCCACCGACCCGGAACTGGCGTGGGGCTTCTACGGTCACCGGCTATCGCTGTATCGGCGCACCATCCCCCACGAGGGCTTCGACCTGCTGCGCCAATGGGGTGACGGCCTCGATGGTGGCGCAGCGGTGTTCACCTCGAACGTCGACGGGCATTTCCAGCGCGCGGGTTTCGACAACGTGGCCGAGGTACACGGCTCGATCCACCATCTCCAGTGCGGCATCGGCTGCTCAGGCGAAGTGTGGCCTGCGGAGGATGCCGTGGTCGACGTCGATGAGGCCACGATGCACGCGTGTTCGCCACTGCCCCGGTGCGAGCGGTGCGGCGCCGTGGCGCGGCCCAACATCCTGATGTTCGGGGACGCCGATTGGGTGCCGGACCGCAGCCAGCGGCAGCTCGACGCGCTGCGAGAGTGGCAAGCACGGCACCGGGACCTCGTGGTGGTCGAACTCGGCGCTGGCCTGGCGATCCCGACCGTCCGGTGGCACGCGGAGTCCGCGAGCGTCGACACCGGCGCGCTGGTGCGGATCAATCCGCGCGAGCCGGAGATCCCCGGCGGGAAGGGTGTCTCGTTGGGCGTCGGCGCGCTGGAAGCGTTGCGGGAGATCGACGCCCGGCTGTGACGTCAGCTCGGAAGCGTGACCGCGGCGAAGACCGCGCTGTGGTCGCTGCCGTCGACGTCGATCACCTCGAAGTCACGCACGGCCGCACGGGCGTCGACCAACACGTGGTCCAGCGTGACCGGTGGTGCGCTGCGCCGCCGAGGCCACGTCGTCTCCAGCGCCGCGCCGGTCTGCTCGGCGGCGTCCACATAACCTGAGTCGAGCACACGGCGAAACGCGGCGTGGTCGAGGGTGGCGTTGAAGTCACCCGCGAGGATGCGCGCGGGACCGTCGTTCGGCGCGGCTGGCATGTCGCGTAGCTCCTGCCGCCACTTGACCACATTGGACACTGGAACGACCGGGTGCACCGCGACGACTTCGACGTCCGTCTCGCCGATCCGCACCCGCGCGCTCGGCTGCGCGAGCAGCGACGGCCCGGCCAGCGACAGCTCCCGAAGCGGATGGCGCGACGCGATGCCAGACCCGACGGCGGCGCCGGCCGGCTCGAACACCCGATGCGGCATGACGCCGTCAAGGCCCGCCGTGTCCAGCGCTGACACCGCTGCTGGGTCGAGTTCCAGGAGAGCGAGGACGTCGATGGCACGCTCGCGGACGAGTTGGACGACGTCCTCGGCGGCGGCGTTGCCGAAGTACATGTTGAGCGCGAGCACCCGGATTGTCGGGCCGGACGCGGCCGGTTGCGGATCGGCGAGCACGCGCGGCATGAGGGTCGCGGCGAGCGCGACGCTGAGCGCCACGGCGAGGGCCGCCGTCCACCACCGGCGCGCGAGCAGGGCGATCGCGGCGAGCAGCGCCCCCGTGAGCGCGGCGTATGGATTCAGCGCGAGAGCCGCAGCGGTGTAGCGGTTGCCGTCGGTGTCCAGCACGCCAGAGACGAACAGCCGCAGCACGGCGTATGCCGCGAGGCCGACGACGGCCGCGACGAGTGTGACGGTAACGCACGGGTTGCGGCGCTTCGTGCCCACGCTCGACGCGTACGGGTCGTTGGATACGTCGGTTGCTGCCGTGGTCTGGTCCCCAGTGACGGTCACGGCATCGACCCTGCCGGACACGCCGTACGGACACCGTCAAGACGTGCGAATGTCACACACGTCGTCGAGACTGCGGGACACAACGGCGGGAACAGGGGACACGACGCACGGAGGGCGGCTCCCTACCCTGGGAGCCGCCCTCCGTCGCGTTGTCACCGCAGCGGGCCGTCTCACTGGCCCGTCGGTGTCCTTACTCCGACTCGGCCTCGCTGGAGCCGGAACCGGAGCCGCCGCCCTCGCCGCCGGTGGCGGCGATGTCGACCGGCGGTGCGTCCGGCACATCGACCGGTTTGCCTTCGCCGCGGAAGACGAAGCGGGCTTGGTCGTCGGGGCTGGTTTCTTCGTCCCAGTTTTCGACGTCGACGATGATGATTTGGCCGGTTTCGACTTCGCCGAACAGGATTTTCTCGGAGAGTTGGTCCTCGATCTCGCGTTGGATGGTGCGGCGTAGTGGCCGGGCACCCAGCACGGGGTCGAAGCCGCGCTTGGCGAGTAGTTTCTTCGCCTTGGTGGTGAGTTCGAGGGCCATGTCCTTGTTCTTCAACTGTTCCTCGACACGGCTGGTCATCAAGTCCACCATCTCCACGATCTGGTCCTCGGTGAGCTGGTGGAACACGATGATGTCATCGATACGGTTGAGGAACTCCGGCCGGAAATGCTTCTTCATTTCCTCGTTGACCTTCTGCTTCATCTTCTCGTAGCGCGAGCCTTCGTCGCTGGTCGAAGCGAAGCCGAGGGTCACCGACTTGGAGATGTCCTGCGTGCCGAGGTTCGAGGTGAAGATCAACACGGTGTTCTTGAAATCAACCGTGCGACCCTGACCGTCGGTGAGACGCCCATCCTCGAGCACCTGCAACAGCGTGTTGTAGATCTCCTGATGCGCCTTCTCGATCTCGTCGAACAACACCACACTGAACGGCTTACGCCGCACCTTCTCGGTGAGCTGGCCGCCCTCCTCGTAGCCGACATAACCCGGGGGCGCCCCGAACAGCCGCGACGCGGTGTAGCGGTCATGGAACTCACCCATATCGATCTGGATGAGCGCGTCATCCTCACCGAACAGGAAGTTCGCCAGCGCCTTCGACAGCTCCGTCTTGCCGACACCGGACGGGCCGGCGAAGATGAACGACCCGGACGGGCGCTTCGGGTCCTTCAGGCCAGCGCGGGTACGCCGGATCGCCTGCGAGACCGCCTTGACGGCGTCCTCCTGACCGATGATCCGCTTGTGCAGCTCATCCTCCATACGCAGCAGCCGGGTGGTCTCTTCCTCGGTGAGCTTGAACACCGGGATACCGGTCCAGTTGGCCAGCACCTCCGCGATCTGCTCGTCGTCCACCTCGGCGACGACGTCGAGGTCGCCGTCCTTCCACTGCTTCTCCCGCTCCGCCTTCTGACCGAGCAGGGTCTTCTCCTCGTCACGCAGCCGCGCGGCGCGCTCGAAGTCCTGCGCGTCGATCGCGGATTCCTTGTCCCTGCGGACGTCGGCGATTTTCTCGTCGAACTCGCGCAGGTCCGGTGGGGCGGTCATGCGGCGGATGCGCATCCGGGCACCGGCCTCGTCGATCAAATCGATCGCCTTGTCCGGCAGGTACCGGTCGTTGATGTAGCGATCCGCCAGCGTCGACGCCGCCACCAACGCCGAGTCGGTGATCGAAACCCGGTGGTGCGCCTCGTAGCGATCCCGCAGCCCTTTCAGGATCTCGATGGTGTGCTCCAACGACGGCTCACCCACCTGGATCGGCTGGAACCGACGCTCCAACGCCGCATCCTTCTCCACATGCTTTTTGTACTCATCCAGCGTGGTCGCACCAATAGTCTGCAACTCACCGCGGGCCAGCATCGGCTTCAAAATCGACGCGGCATCGATCGCGCCCTCCGCCGCACCGGCACCGACCAGCGTGTGCAACTCGTCGATGAACAAGATGATGTCGCCACGGGTCTTGATCTCCTTGAGCACCTTCTTCAAGCGCTCTTCGAAATCACCCCGGTAGCGCGACCCAGCGACCAGCGAGCCGAGGTCGAGGGTGTAGAGCTGCTTGTCCTTCAACGTCTCGGGCACCTCACCCTTAACGATGGACTGCGCCAACCCTTCGACGACCGCGGTCTTACCGACACCGGGCTCACCGATGAGCACCGGGTTGTTCTTCGTGCGCCGCGACAGCACCTGCATGACCCGCTCGATTTCCTTCTCCCGACCAATCACCGGGTCGAGCTTGCCCTCCCGCGCCGACGCGGTCAGGTTGCGGCCGAACTGGTCAAGCACCAGCGACGACGACGGCGTGCCCTCGCGGCCACCGCTGCCCGCCTCCTGCGGCTCCTTGCCCTGATAGCCCGACAGCAGCTGCAACACCTGCTGCCGCACCCGGTTCAGGTCCGCGCCGAGCTTGACCAGCACCTGCGCCGCCACACCCTCACCCTCACGGATCAACCCGAGCAGGATGTGCTCCGTGCCGATGTAGTTATGGCCAAGCTGCAGCGCCTCCCGCAGCGACAACTCGAGCACCTTCTTCGCCCGCGGGGTGAACGGAATATGCCCGCTCGGCGCCTGCTGCCCCTGCCCGATGATCTCCTCGACCTGCTGACGGACACCCTCCAGCGCGATGCCAAGCGATTCGAGCGCCTTCGCCGCGACACCCTCACCCTCATGAATCAGCCCAAGCAGGATGTGCTCAGTGCCGATGTAATTGTGGTTGAGCATCCTCGCCTCTTCTTGAGCAAGCACAACCACCCGCCTCGCGCGGTCGGTGAACCTCTCGAACATCTCCACTCCCTGACTGCTGCTCGGCGGTACCTGGCCTTGGCCAGGCATCGCGCCCAGGTGCGCGATACGGATTCCCACCGTAAGCCCACTGTAGTAGTCACACCATGTCGACCGGGTAACCACTCAGGCGTATTTCACCTCGTGGACCCTGTGACTAGCACTGTGTGTCGCACGTGAGCCCCGTCCGACATGGCCTTTGATTCTGTCTACACAACGTGTGGGCGGCACGGGATGATTCCGCGCGAACCGCATGTCCGCTGAGCGCGAACAACGGGATAGGTCCCGGCGGCGTGAAGGCTTCTTCTCGACGCAGCGCGACGCGAAGGCGCCCTTCACACCACTCACTTGTCTGAGTGACGTACTCCATGTGGGCGGATAGCACTCACGCGAGGTAAAGTAAGGCATCCCTAATGAGTCGGGACCGGGAGGTGCGCATGGCGGTTCGACGTTCCGTACTCACCGCCTGCCCTCCCGACAACAGCTTGCTCGACGCGATCGTCAGGGTCAACGCCACCCAGGACCTTATGGCACTCCGGTACGGCACGCCGCCCGCTACCGAGCTCACCGGCGATGTCAGGGGGTGGCACTTCTGCGCGGATGTCCTGACGAGATCGGATGTCTTGAGCCGCTGGCACGACGAGCAGCGCGCCTGGCTGCGCGCCGAGTACGGTCAGGCTCCCGATCGTACGGCGGCTGGTTCCATCAAGTCGTGGTACCTGCAGGCGCCCGCCACCCTCGGCGCGTTGTTGTTCCACTACGAGCGCAGGGTGCCGAGCCTGCGCCCCGACGACCTCGCCTTCCACGTATCGAGTACCGGCAAGCCCAAGCCAGACGTCGTGGCGTTGCTCAGTCCGCGATTCGCCTGCCTGCCGGACGACCCCGCCGCCGAAACGTCCGAAGCGACCGTCGTCGAGTCGGAAGGCGCGCTCGCGGCGCTGCTCCGCGCCCGCTACGCGGCGCACGCGACCCGCTTCGTCGCCGCCTACCGGCCACCGGTGCGCTTCGGCAAGCACGCGTTGTGGGGCGCGGCGACCGACGCGCTCGACGTCGCGCTGTGGAAGGCAGGCAAACAGGGCGGCAACGAGAGCGCTGGGGTCGCCGACGCCGCCCTCGTACTGCCGGATCGCATCGAGCCGTTCACGTCGGCTTCGACGTTGCACACCACGCTCGACGACGGCCAGCCGTGCTGGACCCGCCGCAAGGAAAGTTGCTGCTTTCACTACCTGCTAGACAACGGCAAAGGCGCGTGTGACACGTGCCCCCGCCGGTCGCCGCCGCTCATGCCGCGACAGCACTGAGCAACGAGTAACTCCGCCAAGCCCACCCAGTTTCGCCCAAATGGGCCAGGCCGGGACGAGAAAATGATTCCGAATGGCGCACCGCGATCACACGGTGACCATCTGAAGACACACGAACGGGGCCGCCCGGAATACCCAGGCGGCCCCTTACCACGGTACTGACGTTCAGTTCTGCTTGTGGTATGCGTCGACGACTTCCGACGGGATACGGCCGCGGTCGGAAACGTCGTAACCGTTCTTCCGCGCCCATGCCCGAATAGCCTGGTTTTGCTCCCGATCGACCGAAGCCGACTTGCCGCCACCGCTCGCGCCAGAAGACTTCTGGCTACGCTTCCGGCCGCCCGCCCGGCGAGCATGCTCTACATACTGCGCGAGCGCGTCACGCAACTCCTCCGCATTCGCGGATGAGAGGTCAATCTGGTAGCTGACACCGTCAAGACCGAACTCGACGGTTTCGTCAGCTTCTGAGCCGTCCAAATCGTCCACGAGGGATACGAGGACCTTCTGTGCCATTGGTTTCCTCCCGGTTGACGCCTGTTCGAATGATCGCTACTCCGGCCAGGCAGCTAACTCAAGTCGATGTTAGCTCATTAATACTCGGAAAATGCTGAGAACGCAAACTCTCGGATTGCACGCTGGGCACGCCTTTCCAATCTAGACCCAAACCCGAGGTCTACTCCCAGCCATTGGCCGTACCTGTCAGCGGTCGAACACACGAAACCAGGAGGAAGCCAACGAGAGCGGTTCTCGCTATTCCGGACGTACCAGGGGAAACAGGATCGTCTCCCGGATTCCGAGGCCGGTGAGCGCCATCAGCAACCGGTCGATGCCCATGCCGACACCACCGGACGGTGGCATGCCATACTCCAGCGCACGCAGGAAATCCTCATCGAGTTGCATCGCCTCGCTGTCGCCAGCGGCGGCGAGCCCCGCCTGTGCCGTCAACCGCTCACGCTCGACTACCGGATCGACCAGCTCCGAATACCCAGTCGCCAGTTCGAAACCTCGCACGTAGAGATCCCACTTCTCGGCAACATCGGGGTTACTACGGTGCTGCCTCGTCAATGGTGACGTCTCGACGGGAAAGTCGCGAACGAATGTGGGCGCGTACAAGTGGTCGCCAACCAGGTGCTCCCACAGCTCCTCGACGAGTTTGCCGTGAGTGAGCTTCGGGTCCACCTCCAGTTCGCGCTCCTTGGCGTAAGCGTGGAGCCTATCGGCGGGCGTTTCCGGAGTTACCTCCTCGCCGAGCGCCTCGGACAGCGAGCCATACATTGTGAGACTCGTCCACTCGCCTGACAGATCGTAATCAGATCCATCAGAAAGGGTGACGATATGGGAGCCAAAGACGGCCTTGGCCGCCTCTTGTACGAGTTCCCGCGTCAACCTCGCCATGGAGTCGTACGTCGCATACGCTTCGTAAAACTCCAGCATCGCGAACTCCGGCGAATGGGACGAGTCGCTGCCCTCGTTCCGGAAGTTTCGATTGATCTCGAAGACCTTCTCCAGCCCCCCGACGACACACCGCTTGAGATAAAGCTCCGGCGCGATGCGCAAGAAAAGTTGCATGTCGAATGCGTTGGATTCCGTAACGAACGGCCGCGCGGCCGCCCCGCCGTGCAAAGTTTGCAGCATCGGCGTCTCGACTTCGATATAGCCACGCTGATGGAACGAGTCACGCAACGCTCGCATCACCCCGGCACGGGTGCGCACCACCTCATTCGCCTTGGGCCGCACGATCAGGTCGACGTAGCGCTGCCGGATGCGGGTCTCCTCAGCGAGCTCCTTGTGCATCACCGGCAGCGGGCGCAGCGCCTTGGACGTGATCCGCCAGGAATCGGCCATCACCGACAGCTCGCCGCGCTTCGACGTGATGACCTCCCCGTGCACGTAGACGTGGTCGCCAAGGTCGACGTCGGACTTCCACGCGGCGAGCGCCTCTTCGCCGACGCCGTTGAGGCTGATCATCGCCTGCAACTCAGTGCCGTCGCCCTCACGCAGCGTCGCGAAACACAGCTTGCCGGTGTTGCGCATGAACATAACCCTGCCGGTCACACCGACGATGTCGCCGGTCGCGGTATCGACGGGCAGATCGGGGTGCGCCGACCGCACCTCGGCGAGCGTATGAGTGCGAGGCACCTCGACGGGATAGGGATCGACTCCAGCGGCGAGCAGCCGGTCACGCTTCTCCCTGCGCACCCGCATCTGCTCGGGGACATCCGGTTCTGCTGCGGGGCGCTGCGATTCGGTCATGGTCACATAGCGTACGAAAGCCGTTCAGCGGCGTGCGAACCGGTTTCGATGGGACTGAACCACGTCACATGACGTGCTCAGCGGGTCACTACGTGACGACGTTGCGTTCGTAGGCGTAGCGCAGGCCGAGCAGGGTGAGATCGGGCCGGTAGTGACTGATGGTGCGGGACTCCTTGAGGATCATCGGCGCGAGCCCACCGGTCGCGATGACGTCGACGACGTCCTGCTCGCCGGGGGCAAGCTCGGCCGCCACCCGCGACACCAGGCCGTCCACCTGGCCCGCGAAGCCGTAGAGCACACCGGATTGCAGGCACTCGACAGTGGTCTTGCCGATGACGGAGCGGGGCCGCACCAGCTCGACCGTGCGCAACGACGCCGCCCGCGCGGCCAGCGCCTCCAGCGAGATCTCGATGCCCGGCGCGAACGCCCCGCCGAGGAACTCGCCCTTAGCGGACACCGCGTCCACGACGGTCGCGGTGCCGAAATCGACGACGACGCATGGGCGTTCCGGCTGGATGCGGTGGGCGGCGAGGGCGTTGACCAACCGGTCACCTCCGACATCCTTGGGGTTGTCGACCAGCAACGGCACCCCGGTGCGCACGCCCGGCTCGATGACCACCTTCGGCACGTCGCGGTAGTACTCGCGCAACATGGTACGGAGCTCGCGCCGTAGCTGCGGCACGGTGGACAACACGGCAGCGCCAGTGATCGCGTCAGCGTGCTCACCCAGCATCCCGCGCATAGTCAGCGCGAGCTCGTCCGCGGTGAGGTGGGGATCGGTGCGCATCCGCCAGTCGCGCACCAGTGTCGCGTTTTCGTCCCTGCCGGTATAGAGGCCGAAGACGATGGCGGTGTCGCGCGCGGCGACGGTGAGCAGCACCGTCAGTGCTCCGCGTGCAGCAGCGCGTCGAGCTTCACGGCGTCGGCGGTCTCCTGGGTGGACACGCGCTCTCCAGCCTGCCGCGTGATCGGCACAGGGCCGCTGACCAGGCCGGAGCCGACAGGCGCCTGGCTTGGGTCCGCGCCGAGGTCGGCGATCTGGTTCTCGGCGTCGACGAAGATGACCCTCGGCTCGTAGCGCCGGGCCTCCGCGTCGTCCATCTGCCCGTAGGAGATGAGGATGACCAGGTCACCCGGGTGCACCAAGTGCGCGGCGGCGCCGTTGATACCCAGCACGCCGCTACCCGCCTCGCCGGGGATGACGTACGTCTCCAGCCGCGCGCCGTTGGTGATGTCGACGATGGTGACCTGCTCGCCAGGCAGCAGATCGGCCGCCGCCATCAGGTCCTCGTCGACGGTCACCGAGCCGACGTAGTGCAGGTCGGCCTGGGTCACGGTCGCCCGGTGGATCTTGGACTTGAGCATCGTGCGCAACATCGGTTTCTCCTCACGTCCCTGCCGGGGTGCCGAGTACGAGCCCCACGTTGTCGATCAAGCGTGTGCCGCCGACCCGCGCCGCGACGAGCAGCCGCGCCGCGCCGGTTTCCGGTGGCTCCCCCAAATCCGTGCCCCGCAGTTCCAGGTAGTCGACGTCGATCTCGGGCGTCGCTGCCAGCGTCGCCCGAGCCGCCTCCAGCACGGCGTCCGCGCCGTTTGGTCCAGCATGCGCGCCAGCCGTCAGCGCGGCCGACAGCGTCACCGCCTGCTCGCGGTGCTCATCGGAGAGATAGCTGTTACGGGAGGACAGTGCGAGGCCGTCGCGCTCCCGCACCGTCGGCGCGCCAATCACGTGGACGTCCATGTTCAGGTCGCGCACCATCTTCTTGATCAGCACGAGCTGCTGATAGTCCTTCTCGCCGAACACCGCGTAGGACGGCCGCACGATGTTGAACAGCTTCGCCACCACGGTCAACACACCGCCGAAGTGGCCGGGCCGGTGCGCGCCCTCGAGGACGTCGCCGAGCGGACCTGGGTGCACCGTGACAGCGGCGTCCTCACCGTAGAGGTCGTCGGCCGTCGGGGTGAACGCCAGCTCCACGCCCTCTTGCTCCAGGGCCTTGAGGTCAGCTTCGAGTGTGCGCGGGTAGGCGTCAAGGTCTTCGCCTGGCCCGAACTGCAACGGGTTCACGAAGATCGACACGGCGACGGTCACGTTGCCCGGCACCCGCTTGGCGCGGCGGATGAGGTCGAGGTGTCCCTCGTGCAGCGCGCCCATGGTGGGGACAAGCGCGACAGTCCTGCCGACGGCGCGCAGGGCGGACGTCGTGCGATGGACGTCGTCAGGGCGCGCGTAGACGTTGAGCTGCCCCCGGGTGAACTTCGGCAGGTTCGTTGTCATCGCCATCCATCCAGTGCTGCGTCGATATCGGCCACGGCGTCCGCGCGGAGCAGGCCGGAGCGCGCGGCCCTGGTCGCGGTGCGGCGCGCGAGCGTGGCATAGGAAGGCAGCACCTCCGGTGCGTGCTCGCCGAGCACCCGCAGGTGGGTGTCGACCGTGCCCGCGTCGCCGCGCGCGACCGGACCGGTCAGCGCCTTATCCCCCCGGCGCAGCGCGTTGTCCAGCGAGGCGGAAAGCAGCGGGGCGATCAGCCGGTCCGCGTTCTCGATGTCAGCGCCACGCAGGATCTCGAGGCAGTCCGCGACCAGTGTCATGAGGTGGTTGGCGCCGTGAGTGAGCGCGGCGTGATACAGCGGGCGTGCCGCCTCGGGTATCACGATGGGCTCGGCGCCCATTTCGACCGCGAGGGCGGAGCCGACGCTGGTCGCCTGCCGCTCGTCGTCCTGTGCGGTGACGCCGATGCATGCGGTCGCGAGCCGTTCCAGATCCTCAGCGTGTCCGGTGAATGTCATCGCGGGATGCAGCGCGAGGCACAAGACGTCGCGGTCAGCGGCGGGACGCAGCACGTCGACGCCATGGGCCCCCGAGGTGTGCACGAGAATCTTGCCCGCGGTGAGCGAGTCGGTGGCGACGAGGCCTTTGACGGTGCCGGCGAGGGCATCATCCGGCAGGGCCAGGATGACAAGATCGGCCTCACGCACGACCTCGTCCGGCGGCAACAGTGGCACGCCAGGAAGCAGTTCTTCGGCGCGGCGTACGGACGCGGCCGAGATCCCCGATGCCGCGATCACGTTGTGGCCAGCACGGGCGAGGGCGGCACCGAGAACGCTGCCGACGCGACCCGCTGACACAACGCCGACGGCAAGCCTCGGCCGACGCATCGTCATCGCATGCTCCTTCACTCGTTCCAGTCCCGCTCCGAATCGGCGGGTACCGGACGACGGCGCGAGCGTAGCTCACCAGACCGGGGTCGTGCCGAGCCGAGGTGACGAGCACCACGCGCCGATCAGGTGATTTTCACTGCGTAGGAGGCATGCGCGACCGTCAAGTGATCGCCCAAGGTCACGACCACATCGCGGTGTGTGGCCTCAATCCTTGTAGCGGTGCCGACGAGCCGGGGTGCTCCTGCCGTGTGCGGCCAGCAGGTCATGCACGGACCGGCCACTCGCGTGGGATCCGGTGGATTCCTCCCGCATGGGCGCACGGGGCGCCGGTTCCGGTCGGGAGGCGGCCCGCACGGTCGGAGTCTCCGGCACGACCGGTTCCGACGACCCTGCTGATGCCATCGCGGCGTCGTCTGGGTCCGGCTTCCGTCGCCTGCCGCCCGGCTTGCCCTGGCGCTGGATCTCCAGCGCGCCCGGCGGCAGCGAGTGGTTGGTCGCCGGCGGCGTTTCGCGGTGCGCGCCCCCGGCGTGGCCGTTCTCCGTCGGCGTCACGGGCGACGTCGGAGTGAACCAGGAGTGCTCCTGCTGGGGCTGCTGCGTCTGCGCCGGCCGCGCCCATCCGCCTCTGTGGTCAGATGCGCCTCCGTGGTCAGCTGAGTGGGCGCCCTGCTGGCTAGCGGCGTGGTTCCCCTGGTTCGCGGCGATGACCGCCGACAGGTCGCCGGTATCGGAGCCGTCGTTGTGCGGACGTTTCGGTGGCTGCGGTGCTGACGGCCACTGCTGTGGCGGCTGATACCCGCCATTGGTGCCGTGGCCGTTGGCGGTGAAGGCCCCGTCACCCGCCGCGCTGCCACCGAAGGCATCGAACGACTCCTGCGCGCTGTCCTCGAACAAGGAGAACGCGGGGAACTCGTACTTGCGCGCCGCGGCCGAGCCGCCCGTTCCATTGCCACCGTTGGTGTAGTCAGCGAGGGAGAACTCGGATGCGGACTGGTGTTCCGGTAGGGAGAGTCCGTCGTCCGGTTGATCGCCGGTGGGCAGCTCGGCTCGGTAGTAGCGAGCCTGCTCGGGCTCGGCGCTCGATACGGGTTCGTATGGGTTCGGCTCAGGTGCGGGCTCGGCCGGGAACGCCTCATACCCGGTGGCCTGCCTCGGCTCCCCCGGGTATGGCTCATACCGGGGCTCATCGACGACGTGCTGGCCTGCTCGCCGGAGCCGAGGCGCGCTCGAGGTGACGACCCGCGAGATCACCTGGGTGCGCTGATCAGCGACTTCCTCAAGCGCCGTCTTGGTGCCCGAAACGAGGCGCGGCCCTGAGCGGCCCTCCCCGGACGCGACGCCGTTCTGTTCCTCCCGCATTGATCGCCTCCGTGTCGACTGCTCGGTCAGCGCGACCCGCTCGTAGACCACGTCTCCTTCCAAGAGCTGTTGCAGGCTATCCCGCAGCGCCATGACTTCAGTGCGCAGGTCCTGAATCTCGGAGTGGGTTTCCTGCTCTACCCTGCGACGGGTGGACGCCTCGAGTTCGAGTTCGTACTCCCTGCGTGCCGTAATCTCCCGCTCCAATTCCAGCTCATAGATGTGCTGCGCATCGGCGACCGAGTGCCATGCCTGCTCCGCGGCTTTTCGGTGTTTCGTCGCGAGGAAGGCACCGAGCAATGCCGCCCACAGCGCCGCGACGATGCCCAAGCGTAACCATCGAGCTTCATCGGTAAGCAGCAGCGCGCCCGTCGCGGCGAGTGCGCATACGGCGCCTGCGATCAGCCACGGTCTGCTCCCGTTATGGCTGTCCGCAATCGCTCGCGCGCCCAACATGGCGTAGAGCGTACCTTGCAAGTTATCGAGTCGAGACCTTGCTGGTACGGATTGTCTAGTTACGCGGAGTTTGTTGATCTCCGCGATCGCCGTGATCGCTGTCCTGCGGCGTGCGGCAACAATGTTCCAACCACAGTGCCGCGGCGACGAGCGCGGCGGCGCATACGGCACCAATGATCGCACTCGGGATGTCTTCCCGAGCGGCGGCGAGTGACGCGCTCCGCGGTACCAGATAGAGCAACGCGCCGAACCAAACGCCGAGCATGATCGCGCCGAGTTGTGAGGACGCCTTGGCGAGGACCACGACACGCGAGACGACGATCGCCTCGGTGAGTCGTCCAGTGTGGATCCGGTCCTTCACGACGAACCCACCGATCAGCTCGCCCAACGCCATGATCGCGAGCAGCCCGCCAGCGAAGCGCGGAATGCTCTGCATCGACCCGTATGCCAGATCGAACAGCGCGAGGCCGACGCCCGCGGCGACGATGCCCGACAGCAGCAGATCTCTCGCGCGCGTGAAATGCACCCAGCCAGCGTAGGAGATCGACGAGGGACACGGAGATCCGGCCTGGGACGGGACCCCAGGAGTCGGGACTCGGGGCACCACAGCGGGAGACTCGCGGGGCTCAGGGGAGACGGAGGTCGTCGCGGCGGTGAACATTCGCGACGTCGTCGGCCGAGAGGGCGGCGACCAGCTCCGCGATCGGGCCGTGGCCGGGCAGCACGGCGTCCGGTTCGATGTCGTACCAGGGCACCAGCACGCTCGCCCTGCTCGGGGTGCCAGGGTGCGGTAGCAGCAGCTCCGGATCGTCCGAGCGGACGCCGTCGACCGTGACGACGTCGACGTCGAGGGTGCGCGGGCCCCACCGCTGCTCGCGCACGCGCTCGGCCTCGCGTTCCAGCGCCTGCCCGCTACGCAGCCAGCCCCACTCGTCGCGCGCGGGATCGTCGACGACGCACACGGCATTGAGGAAGTCCGGCTGATCTGTGACACCCCAGGGCGCGGTCTCGTACACCGGGGACACCGCGACGACGGCGTTGCCCAGACCGGCGACGGCGAGGCGCAGGTAGCCGATACGGTCACCGAGGTTGGAGCCGAGGGAGAGCACAGCGCGAGGCATCGACGGCTCCTCAGCGGCCGCGGGTCACGGTCACCGCGACGTCAGCGAACTCGTGCGGGATCGGCGCGCTCGGCTTGTGCACCGTGACCTCGACCGACTCGACCCTGTCCTTCAGCCGCTCATCGGCGAGCACCTCGTCCGCGATACGACCGGCGACCGACTCGATCAGGTCATACGGATCGCCACTGACGATGCGCACCGCGATGTCCGCCACCGCACCGTAGTCCACCGTGTCGGCCAGCGCGTCGGACTTGCTCGCCGCCGTGAGATCGACATGCAGCACGATATCGACGAGGAACTCCTGCCCCTCTCGTCGCTCGTGGGCGAACACGCCGTGCCTGCCGAACGCCCGCAGGCCGGTCAGCGCGATCCGATCGGTCACGCGCGGCCTCGTTGCCATGCGGCGGCCACGCTGACCGCGTCCAACGACGGCCCGACGTCGTGGACCCGCACGCCCCACGCACCATTCGCCGCGGAAAGCGCGGAGACCGCGGCGGTGGCGTCCTCCCTGCCAGCTGACTCACGCGGAGTGCCGTCGGCGTCGGCGAGCAGCGCGCCGAGGAACCGCTTGCGCGACGCCCCAACGAGGACGGGAAAACCGAGCGAGACCAGCGCGTCCAGCCGGTTCAGCAACGCCCAGTTGTGGTCGGCGTCCTTGGCGAAGCCGATACCCGGGTCAAGCACGATGGCGTTCTCCGCGACCCCGGCCGCCATGGCCTCATCGACCCGTTCCAGCAACTCGTCGCGGACGTCTGCGACGACGTCGTCGTAGCTGGCGAGCTCATCCATGTGTTTGCTGTGGCCGCGCCAGTGCATCAGCACCCACGGCGCACCAGCCTGCGCGGCGACCCGCGCCATGCCAGGGTCGGCGAGCCCGCCGGAGACATCGTTGATGACCGTCGCGCCCGCGTCGAGGGCCGCCTCGGCGACGGCGGCGCGGGTGGTGTCCACCGACAGCGCGATGCTCTCCGCGGCGAGCGCCTTGATGACCGGGACGACACGTTGTATCTCGATATCGGCGTCTACCCGCTCCGCGCCGGGCCGAGTGGACTCGCCGCCGACGTCGATCAGGTCCGCCCCACGCTCGTGCATGTCGCGTGCGTGGCCGAGCGCGTCGTCAAGGTCGAGGTACCGGCCGCCATCGGAGAACGAGTCCGGGGTGACGTTGAGGACGCCCATCACGACACAACGATCGGGCGTGGGTAGCGCCGAGTGCCGCTCAGCCACCGGCGTCACCGCCTCGCCTTGATCAGGTCGAGCGCCTCGGCCCGCGTCACCGGTGACGTCTTCAGCAGGCCCCTGACCGCCGATGTCGTGGTGCGCGCACCCGGCTTGCGAATGCCGCGCATCGCCATGCACAGGTGCTCGGCCTCGACGACGACGATCACGCCGCGCGGACTGAGCTTCCTGTCGAGCGCGTCGGCGATCTGCGACGTCAGCCGTTCCTGCACCTGCGGGCGCTTCGCGTAGAGGTCCACTAGCCGCGCCAGCTTCGACAGCCCGGTGACCCTGCCCCGTTCGTCCGGAATATAACCAACATGTGCGACACCGTGGAATGGCACTAAATGGTGTTCACATGTGCTGTACATCGGAATGTCCGTTACCAGGACGAGTTCCTCATGGCTCTCGTCGAAGGTCCGGTCGAGCACGGCGTCCGGCTCGGTGTGCAGCCCGGCGAACATCTCCTGGTAGGCGCGCGCCACCCTGGCTGGTGTCTCGAGCAGACCGTCGCGGTCGGGGTCCTCCCCACAGGCGATGAGCAGCTCCCGCACCGCCTTCTCGGCGCGCGCGGCATCGAAAACCGGACCGCCTGGCGGTTCGATCACGGTTTCGAATTCGTCGTCATCCACCCGCAGGTGCGGGTACTTACCGTCGGTGCTGTCCATCCTGCTCATCTAGGTCGCCTCGGTGGCGCTCGCCGCCCTCCGGCCACGTCGCGGGACGCCAGCCGGGAGGCGCGCCATAGTTCGGCGGACCGCTGCGCCCCTGCGGGCCTTGCGGACCACCGTCACCACCGTACTGCCGCGAACCGTGCTGGCCGCCGTTAGACCCGCCCTGCGGCGGACCACCGTTCGGCCGGTACGCGAACGGGTTGTCCGGCTGCGCCGAGCCGCGCGCGTGCTCGTGCTCGCGCTGCTCGTCGCCCCAGGAGACCGGTGCGGGAGCGGCTGGCTGCTCCCGAGTCGGCTGCTCGTCATGCGGCTGGTACCGCGGCTCCTGCTCGTACTGCGGCTGGGGCTGCGGCTCGGCAGGCTCGGGCGGCTGCGGTGGTGCGGGCGGGGGTGGGGGCCATGGCTCGCCACGCTCCATAGCCAACTCGCCCGGGGTCTTGATCGGCGGCTTGTCCGACGGCTTGCGCTCACCGAACTCGTTGAACACGGTGATCCGGGGCCGCTTCTCCACCCGCGCGAAGATCCGCTCAAGGTCCTTGCGGGTGAGCGTCTCCTTCTCCAACACCTCGTACACGAGGTCGTCGAGGACGTCGCGGTAGGTGGACAGCACCTCCCACGCCTCAGTGTGCGCGGTCTCGATCAGCTTGCGCACTTCCTCGTCGATCTCGTGCGCGACCTCGAGTGAGTAGTCGGCCTCCTGGCCCGCCGACCGGCCGAGGAACGGGTCGCCCTGCTCCTTGCCGTACTTCACGGCGCCCAGCCGGGCGCTCATGCCGTACTCCTTGACCATCGCCTTGGCGATCTTGGTGGCCTGCTCGATATCGGACGACGCACCCGTCGTCGGCTCGTGGAAGACCAGTTCCTCCGCGGTGCGGCCACCTAGCGCGAACACCAGGCGTCCGATCATCTCGGAGCGGGTCATCAGCTCCTTGTCGTCCTCCGGCACAAGCAGCGCGTGTCCGCCGGTGCGCCCGCGAGGCAGGATGGTGAGCTTGTAGACCGGCTCGATGTCCGGCATCGCCCACGCGGCGAGCGCGTGCCCGCCCTCGTGGTAGGCGGTGATCTTCTTCTCCTTCTCGGAGATGATCCGGCTCTTCCTTGCCGGTCCGCCGATGACGCGGTCGACTGACTCCTCGAGCGCGTGATCGTCGATCACGGTGCCGTTCTGCCGCGCGGTCAACAGCGCGGCCTCGTTGAGCACGTTGGCGAGATCGGCACCCGACATGCCGACGGTGCGCTTGGCGAGGCCGTCGATGTTGGCGTCAGGCGCGAGCGGCTTGCTCTTGGCGTGCACCTTCAGAATCGCCTTGCGGCCCCGCAGGTCAGGCGCGGCGACCGGAATCTGCCGATCGAACCGGCCGGGACGCAGCAGCGCGGGGTCGAGGATGTCCGGCCGGTTGGTGGCGGCGATCAGGATGATGCCGCCACGCGAGTCGAAGCCGTCCATCTCGACGAGCAACTGGTTCAGCGTCTGCTCGCGCTCGTCGTGGCCGCCGCCGAGGCCAGCGCCACGCTGTCGGCCGACGGCGTCGATCTCGTCGACGAAGATAATGCACGGCGCGTTCTGCTTGGCCTGCTCGAACAGGTCGCGAACACGCGAAGCACCGACACCGACGAACATCTCGACGAAGTCTGAACCCGAGATCGTGTAGAACGGCACGCCAGCCTCACCGGCGACCGCCCGCGCGAGCAGCGTCTTACCGGTGCCGGGCGGGCCGTAGAGCAGCACACCCTTCGGGATCTTCGCACCGAGCGCCTGGTACCGGGCGGGATGCTGGAGAAAATCCTTGATCTCGTGCAGTTCCTCGACCGCCTCGTCGGCACCGGCGACGTCGTCGAAGGTCGTCTTCGGCATGTCCTTGTTGAGCTGCTTGGCCTTGGACTTGCCGAAGTTGAGCACCCGGTTACCGCCGCCCTGGGCGTTGTTCATCATCCAGAACAACAGCAGCAGTAACAGTCCGAGCGGGATCATGTAGATCAGCAGTTGCCCGATGAACGAGTCCTGCGTGACCTCGGTGTCGAACTTGACACCTGACTTCTGGCTGAGCTGGGTGTAGATGTCCTCGGCGGCACGTGCGGGGAACTGCGCCATCACCTTCTCGGTGGACTGCCCCTCGACGTCGACCGGCGACTTCAGCGTCAGCAGCAGCTCCTGTTCCCTGTCCTTGAGCTGCGCCTCCGCGACGTTGTTAGCACTGACCTGCTCCAGCGCCCGCGACGTCGGTACCTCGCTGTACTCCCGGTTGCTGTCGAGAACCGTTGAGACAAGGAAGTAGACGCCCACCGCGATGGCGATCCACACCAGAGGGTTCCTCAGCAGGCGCTTTCGATCCATGCGAATCAGCCTAGACGGCCTTGACCTTCCTGATTGACTGACGACTTATTGTCACCGGCGCGCTCGGCGAAGCACACCGGCCAGTGATGTGCTGGCGGGACCGACACCACGTCCGTTCAGGGTACCGCCCAGCCTCCGGACCTGTAGCGCCCCACTCACTGACTGCTCAACGCGGGAGAATCCGCCCGAGTTCCCACGGTCAGCGAGCAAGGAGGCCAGTTCAGCTCGCTACCGCGCTCACCTCGCTCAGCAGCTCTGACAACCTCGTGCGCAGCGTTTTCGTGTCAGCGGGTGCGACGGTGATCCACTCGTGGCCATCCTCGCCTGACCGCGCGATGTTCAGGTAGCGGCCGGTGACGGTGTCGAACCAGGCCAGCACGGACGACCGGTGCTTCCGGCCGATCTCATCCCTGCTGTTCGCGGCGAGCTGACCGCCGCGCAGCCTCGGTTGCGCGGCCAGCAGCGCGTAGTCCTCGCGCTGGTCGCCAGCCGAGCGGTCCGCTAGCGACTTGCCCGACCGCCCCCACCTGCGAAGACCGAACCCGCGCCTCGGCTCGTCGTCGCGCCTGCTCGCACTCACCGTTACCCGCGCGGGTGTGGTGCGCAGCGCGTCGTCGAGCGGCAGGGTGACCGCACGGTGCGTGCCTCGCTCGCCAGCGGGCAGGAGGTTGATGACCTCGGAGACGAGCGCCTCCGGATAGATAGGGCGCAGCCGTACCCCCGCCGCGCTCTGCACCGCGAGCACCGCGGTCTCACCATCGGACGCGGCGAGGGCAAGCACCGGCTCCTCCCCAGTGCCGGGGCTGTGGATCGCGTCCACGCTGCGCGTCGCCGTCGCCAGCGCATGCAGCCAGTGTTCAAGGGTCGGATCGACGACGCCGCGCCTGTCCTTGACACCGTCGGCGATCATCAGCTTGCCCACCTCGGCACGGAGCACGAGACGCCCGTCCATGGTTTCGCCGTGCGACGGCACCCGCAGCGGGTACGGGTACTCGCCGAGCCGCAGCTCCTCCCAGAGAAAGTCGAAGACCATCGGGTTGAGCAGGCGCTCGCTCATGGCAGCTCCAGCTCTGTGAGCTTCGCCGGTAGGCACAGCAGCTCCCAACCGCTCACCGCGTCACCTCGAGCTCCCTGCGCACCCAGGTGATCAGCTCACCGACCCGCTGCCGCATCGTTGGCGCGTCAGCCGGTGAAATGGTGATCCACTCCCTGCCGTCGGTGCCGGTCGTCGCCTTGGTCAGGTAACGCCCGGACTCGGTATCGAACCAGCTCAGCACCGACGAGCGGGCACGCTTGCCGGAGCCGGTGCGCGAGTTCGCCGCGATCTGCCCGCCCCGCAGCCTCGGCTGGGCGTGCAACCGGGCGAGGGTTTTGCGGTCAGCGTCCGAGCTGCCCGCCTCGGTGGCCGGTGCGCCGTTACGGCGCTGCATGAAGTCGGCTCCAGCTCCGGTGACGAGGGTGTCGACCGGCATGGTGATGGACCGCTCCCTACCTCGCTCCGCGTGCGGCAGCAGGCCGACGATCGAGCTCGCCAACGACCCGGCGGGCACCTCGCTCAGGTGCAGGCCCTCCTCGTCCTGCACCGCGAGGAGCCCGTCTTCGTCACGCGCGCAGACCACCGCGAGCACCGCTTTGGTGTCAGCCCCGACGACGTGCACGGAGTCCACGCTGATCTCCGCCTTGGCGAGCAGGTCGAAGTAGTCGGCGAGCCAGGGCGCGAGCGCGCCCCGCTCGTCCACGACGCCTTTCGCGACGAGGGACCGCATCGTCTGGCCGCGTAGCTCGGAGCGCTCGGCATAGGTGGCTCCGTGGGACCGCAGTTCCAGCGGATACGGCACCTCACCGGTGCCGTACGCCTCCCAAAGGAAATCGAACTCGATGGGTGTCAGCGGCCCACCCAGTCGCATCAGTCGTCCTCGAACTCAGCGCCGATAACTCCCGCCGTCGCCGTGTCGGTCGGACCGAAGAGGTCATCCGGGTCCGGCTCGATCAGGTAAGACGCCTGTTCGTGCTCGGTGTCGCTCGCGTCGACCCCCGCCGCGCCAGCGCCAGCGCCCGCCCCGGAACCGTGCGGGTGGCTCTGCATCGGAGCGACCGGTCCGGCTTGGTTGGCGGCCTGCTGTGCCTGGTGGGCCTGCAATTGCTGTTGGGACTGCCCGGCGGTCGGCTGCGCGGCGCTGTTGTCGGTCGACGCGGTCACCTGCCCGGCTTCGGGCCCAGCGGCGACATGGTCCGCGGTGCCCGTGGTGGCACCAGCCGCGAGCGGCTGCCCCTGCGGGCCCTGCGCCGCCGGGGCGCCGGTCTGCGGCAGCTGCCAGCTGCCCTGCTGCACCGGGGTGCCTTGGCTGACACCCTGGGTTGCCACGCCCACCTCTGGCGGCTGCCAGTTCGCCCCCGGCACCTGCCGAGGCGGCTCCTGCTCGGCGTGCCGCACGGCGCCCGTCTCGGGGGCGTCGATCGACTGCGCACCGGCTTGCCGCGCCTCAGCGGCCTGGGTTGCCTCGGTTGCCTCCGTCGACGCGCCCTGGGCCTCGTGCTGCTGGTCACGCTGGGCCCTGTGCTTGCCACCTTGCTTGGCGCCAGCACGGCCGCCCTTGGCGAGCGCCCGTGCTCCGGCGAGCCCGGCTCCGGCACCGAGCGCCGCGCCACCGGCGAGACCCGCCGCGCTGGGGCCACTGGCCTGGGCCGAAACAGCCGACGACCCGGTCGCCGCGACCGACCCTGGCGGCACCGGCGCGGAAGTCATGTTGTGGCTGGCGTTGCCACCGGCGAACGAGGAGGCACCAGCCCCACCGGCGACCGGGGCACCCGTCCGCGCGCCAGTCGCCGAAGCGGCATCGATGGTGCCCTGCGCTCCGGTGAGGCTCGCGCCGCCGCCGGTGACATTCACCCCGCCGCCAGCAACGGAGCTCGGGCTGCTCGCGTGGTTGGCACCGGCCGCGGGCTTCACGCCGATGGACTCGGGCGCGAAGCTCGGGGTCGAGCTGTCGACCTCGCTCATCGCCCTGGTGTACTCGTCCATGTAGCGCTGCTGCTCGGCACGCACGGCTTGTGCGGCGTCCAGCTCGGCTTTGATGTCATTGACGCTCATCGCGGCGGGATGGCCGCTGAGCAACTTGTCGATCTCCGAGGTGTAATCGAAGTCCTTGGGCGGCGGCATCTTCTTGACCTCGGCGGCAGCGGCGGCCTGCTGGCTCATCCGCTGGCCCATGGTGCGTGCCGCGTCACCCGCCGTGCTGCTGGCGTTGGCGACACCGATCAACGCGCCCTGCGCCGCGCCGGACCCTTCACCAACCCAAACGCCGCTGAGCTGCGTGATGGCCTCGTACAGCGCGTCGGCGACGTGGCTGAGCTCGGTGCCGTGGTGGGTCCAGGTCTGGCCCATGCTGTCGGCGAAGCCAGGATCGTTGTCGTTGACCGCGCCGTTGTAGAGCTGGGAGCTGGACTGGCTCGCCCAGTTCGGCGGGTTCAGGATCGCCCTGTCGTCGCCGTAGAGGAAGTCGTCGCGCACGCTGCGCGCGTTGTCGACGATCGCCTCCGTCGTCGACGTGGTGCTGCCGAGCGGCGCGGTGGAGCCGCCGGTAGGCGCACTCGAGTCGGACGCGGTGCCCGACGCGGTACCGGACGTCGTGTCCGGCGTCGCCTCGGTAGTGCTTTCTGTGGTCTCTCGCGAAGTGTCGCCGGTGGGTTCCTGCTGCGAGCCGCCGTACGAATCAGTCATCGTTCCCCCTGTCTATCGCAATTCTCCGAAGCCGCGGCCGTGCACCGGTCATGCCTTGTTCTCGAACGAGCGGACGCCTGCGGATTCCATCTCGTCGTAGTTCTTGATCGCGGCGACGATGGCGTTCTCGACCTGGTCATACTGGGCGCGCAGATTGCGCAGCGCCTGCGCGTACGAGTCACGACCGCCGTCGGCACGGTCGGAGTACTTGGCCGCGATCGCGGTGCCAACCGGGTTCGCTCCGAGCCGAGGAGCCACCCCGAGGCTCGACGCCTGGGAGATGAGGTTGTCTACCTGGTCCTTGCCGTTGCGGATCTTCTTCAGGACGGTCCGCGCCGCGTCAGGGTCGATCCCGATTTGACCCGCCGCCGCCGCGTTGGCGAACGCCGTCGCGTCGCTCAGACTCCTGACCATGTGTCACTCTCCCCTGAGTCCCCATTCACCGCGCCCTCTCCGCGCGGTGTCGTGTTCGCATAGGTTAACGCAGTCGGTTCGTCGTTATGACGCGCTGTCCGCCCATACGGTTCCCGATCAAACCCCCGCCGCGCAACGGATTCCCCACGAAATTCGCGCAGTTGAGATCGATTATCACTGTGAGTAGACAGCGGGGTCCAGTTTGCCGATGTAGGGCAGGTCGCGGTAACGCTCCGCATAGTCGAGGCCGTAGCCGACGACGAACTCGTTCGGGATGTCGAATCCGACATACTTCACAGGAACGTCAACCTTCACCGCATCCGGCTTGCGCAGCAACGAGCACACCGCGAGCGACTCCGGGTTGCGGGTGGCGAGATTGCGCATCAGCCACGACAATGTCAGGCCCGAGTCGACGATGTCTTCCACGATCAGCACGTGGCGGCCAGAGATGTCCCGGTCGAGGTCTTTGAGGATCCGCACCACGCCAGACGACGACGTCGACGAGCCGTACGACGACACCGCCATGAACTCCAGCTGCGCCGGGATGGGAAGCGCCCGCGCGAAATCCGTCATGAACATCACGGCGCCCTTGAGCACGCCGACCAGCAGCAGATCGTTTCCGCCGTGGCCCGTGCCTGTCTCCTTGTAATCGGCCGCGACCTGCTCGGCGAGCTCAGCTGTCTTGTCGCGGATCTGCTGCTCTGTGATGAGCACGGAGGCGATATCGCCTTCGTACACGTTCGCTCCTCAACTCGGTGGTGCTCAGGTCTGCCCCTGGCGGCACACCCGAAGCTTGCCATGGGCGCGGCTAACCACCAAGTCACCCGGCAGCCACACCCCGCCTTGCCCGCGCCAGCGGCTGACCAGTTCGTCGACGGCGCGCAGATGCCCGTCCGTGAGGTCGGTTCCCCCCGCTTCGAGCAGCCACGCACGCAACGCCCTCCGCCGCACCGCGGTATGCGCTTCCGCGAGCGTGGCGACGTCGAACTCACCGGGACCGTCCCCGTCCGGTTCCGCCGACTCGGTAGCCATCGCGGCCGTGTGGAGGTCGACCGCGAGCGCGTCCAGTGCCTCGCAATCCTCCCTCAGCTGTGTCGCGGTGCGCGCGAGGGCCCCGGCTACCCCGCCTTGAAGCACCTCTTCCAGCAGCGGCAGCACCTCGGCGCGCAGCCGTGCCCGTGTGAACCGGCTGTCGGCGTTATGCGGGTCCTGCCAGGGGAGAACTCCCAGTTCCGCGCAGGCCCTGACCGTCACGGATCTCGGAACGTCGAGCAGCGGCCGCCCCCACGGCGGGTCAAGCGGGCACATTCCGCGGAGGGAGCGGGAACCGGAGCCTCTGCCGAGGCCGAGCAGCACGGTCTCAGCCTGGTCATCGCGGGTGTGGCCAAGTAAGACCAGGCTGTTCGGTACGGCTTCCGCGAGAGCGGCGTAGCGGGCACGCCGGGCAGCGGCTTCGACACCACCCCGCCCGCTGACCTCGACCTGCAACACCCGCGCCTTGGTGACGCCGAGCGCCTCGACCGTCCGTGCGGCCTCGCGGGCGACGGCGGCGGCGCTGGCCTGCAAACCGTGGTCGACGATCAACGCGTGCGATTCAAGGTCCCGTTTGTCGCAGGCGTACGCGGCGGCGTCGGCCAAGGCGAGCGAGTCCGGCCCTCCGGATACCGCAACGCCCACGACGCGCTCGGTGAGCAGGCCAGCGGCATCGGCGTCGTCCAGCAACGACGTCACCGCGGCGCGGACCTGCAACGCGGCCTGCCCCGGCGACTTCTCCGCGACGACGGCGGGGACTAACCGTGAACTCTGCGCAACCATGTGTCCGGCTCGCTGATCTCGTCTCGGGTCGGCAGGGTCTCCGGGGAGCGCCACACCTCGTTGAAGCCGGCCATGCCCACCTCGGCGACCACGTGCTTGGTGAATTTACTACCACGTTCGTACTGCTTGATCTTGGCATCGATCCCGAGCACCGCGCGCAGGACGCGGTCAAGCAGGCCACCGCCTTTACGGCGTTCGGTGAACTTGCGTCTGATACTGGCCACCGAGGGGATGACTTCGGGACCGACCTCATCCATCACGAAGTCGGCGTGCCCCTCTAGGAGAGTCGACACCGCGATCAAACGGTTGAATGATTCGCGCTGCCGCGGCGACTGCAACGCCTCGACGACGCCAAGGGTGCCGTCCGCGTGCTTGGCATTGCGGATGACATCCGGGAGGCGGTTCAGCGAGCGGGCGGCGGTGTCGTCGATGCCGGAGATGAACCGGCTGACCTCATCCGCGAAGTAGTCGGCGAGCCAATGGACGGCGCTGAACTGCAGCCGGTGGGTGCACTCGTGCAGGCACACCCACAACCGAAAGTCGTCACTATCGACATCCATGGCGCGCTCGGCCTGCACGATGTTGGGCGCGACCAACAGCAGCACACCCTCACCACCCCGGCCGAACGGGTCGTATTGCCCGAGGACCTTCGAGCCGAGGAAGGCCAGCGCGAGCCCCGTCTGCACACCAGCGCCGCCCGCGAGAAGTCGTCCGGCAGGGCCGCCCCGATTACGTGACGACGAGGCCATCGCGCTGCTGGTGAGCTCGTCAAGGCCAGCGGCGGCGGAGCGCACCCACGCCCTGCGATCCACGACGGCGGCGTCCGGGATCGGCAAGCCCTCGCCAAGCCCGGTCAAATCCCGCACGTGTTGTTCGGCCTCGGTCGCGAACTCACCAAGCTGCGCCACCGCCTTGTCCGCGACCTCGCGCGGGACGTCCGGGCCGCCGCCGACCAGCAGCGCGCCCGTCGTCGCCGCGACGGACCAGTCGACGAGCGGATGTGCGTTGACGTCGCCCGGTGGGGCGCCTCGACCGGTCACCGTGTCCATACCGTGTGACGCTACCCGTTTCGGTGGGTGTCGCGCGGCGTCCCATGCTTCGGTCGGTGGGGTAGGTGGCGAGTTGATCACGTCTACTCGCGCTGTTGCGCGAATACGTCACGTTCGTCCGATTTCCTGAACAATACCGCGAGTAGACGTGATCAACTTCTAGCGGCAGCCGCAGCCGCGGAGCGCCGACGCGACGGCGTCCAGCGCGGGCCGCGCGGAGCTGGGGCCGGTGCCAGACGACATCAGGGAGAACACCAGCAACCTGCCGCTCTTGGTCAACACCACCCCGGCGAGTGTGTTCACCCCGGACAACGTGCCAGTCTTCGCCCTGACCCAGCCGTTGCCGGGTGATTCGCGGCCGTACCGGTCGATCAGCGTGCCGGTGCCACCCGCGACCGGCAGCCCCGTCAGCAGCGGTCGCAGCTTCGCCGTCGTGGGGTCGGCGGGGTCGCCCGCCGCGGCGGCGATGATATCCGTGAGCAGTCGGGCGGGAACCGCGTTCTTCGAGGACAAGCCGCTGCCATCAGCGAGCGTGACCCCGGAGACGTCGAACCCGGCGTCGTCCAGAACCCGTTTGATCGCCGTCGCCGCGCCACCGAACGAGGCCGGTTGGTCGTTGGCCAGCGCGACCTGCCTGGCGACCGCCTCGGCGAGCACGTTGTCCGACGCGGTGAGCACGTCGGCGATCAGCACCGTCAGCGGGGCGGAGTACACCTCGCCGAGCACGGTGGCATCGCGGGCCGAGGCCGACGCCGAGCCACCAACGCTCGCGCCGAGCCGCTTGGCGAACTCGGCGGCGAGGGCCGCCGCGGGGTCGCCGGTACGGGGTGCGTCCTCATTGGACAAGCTCGTCCGCCCCCCGTCGAGCATCACCGGCTCGATCGGTGCGGCGTATGTCGACGGCGCGTCACCTGGCTCCCACCCTGGCGCACGACGACCGCCCTGGTAGGTACTGGTGTCGAGATACACGGTGTCGACGTCGCCAGCCGACGTCCGCACCTGTTTGACCAGGTCGTTCAGCCGGGCGGCGTCGGTGTAGAGCGTGTCCTCGCCCTTGCCCGCCGAAGACAGCGTCGGGTCGCCACCCGCGACGAGCACCACCGAACCCGGGTCAGGGCCGTTGACGACCCTGGTGGTCAGGGTGGCGGTGTGATCGATGCTGAGCAACGCGGCCGCCGCGGTGAGGACCTTGGTGGTGGACGCTGGCGGCAGCGGCTTGTCGGCGTCCCGCTCCCACAACGCGGTGCCGGTCACCGGGTCGACGACGCTACCGGACAACGTGCCGAGCGCTTCGCTACTCGCGGCCTTCTCCAACGCGGCGCTCACGCCTGCTGGCGTAGGTGCGCGAACGGCCTCCTCGGGCCCCATGAGGCTGCGGCTCACCGCGACCGGCTCCGGCGGCGGTTGCTGGGGAGCGTTCGGCGCCCACGGCAGCGCGAGCCGGTTGGCGACGTCCGGGACGACGAGCGCACCACCGACCACGCCAAGGAGCAACAGCACGACGAGGGTGATCACGAGGGGTTTCTTGCCGCGACGGCGCGCGCCGATGACGTCCGCGGCTGAGACTGTGGCGGCCGCGTCGGGAGTGGAGCCAGCGGGGTCAGTAGCACGGTCGGTCGCATGGTCGGGCGATTCGACTGCCGAGCCGCGGTCATCGTCCGCGTCGCGCGTGCCGCTGGGGTCAGCATGGTGCGGTGCCGCCGCGGTATTCGGCGCGCCGCCGGCCGGCGCGTGCTCCGGGTACGGGAGCGCGTCCGTCGCCGCATCGAAGTCGTGGACGGGGTGGCTCTGCCACCGCGGGTCAGTGTCCTCCTGTGACGGGCCGTCCGTGTAGCTCCGCGCGCCCCAGCGGGATTGCCGTTGCGGCTCGATGCGCTGCGGCGCCGCGACCGTCGGTGCGGGTGGCACCGGAGGGGGTTGTTGCGGCCAGTGCGGTTGGTGCGGGTGCTGGCCCGGCCCTGGCCCAGATCCTTGTGGCCCGGGAGCGGGTCGCTGCGGCTGACCATACGGCTGGTCAGGGCGCTGCCCCTGTGGCGGAGGGGGCTGCGGAAGACGTCCCTGCCGCGACCCGGCGTGCCCCTGCGGAGACGACGCCTGTCCCTGCGATGGTGAGGACGAGTGCGGTGGCGCGATGGCGTCTTGGTCGTCGACCGGCCAGCCCCCTGTGCCGCGATCGCCCGATTCCCCTGTCACCTACGTCTCCTCTGCCACCAGCCATCGCGTCCCCAGGAAGTGCATGGTCCACACTAGTAGCGAGACCATCGCAGAGACACGCGCGAGTCGGCCGCGAGCGCAGGCGCGCCCTGGGACGCGGGCACGCGCACCTAGACATCACAGACTGTGGAGACGCCGTGGAGTTCGACGTAACGATCGAGATCCCCCGTGGGGAGCGCAACAAGTACGAGGTGGACCACAAGACCGGCAGGTTGAAGCTGGACCGGACCCTGTTCACGGCGACGCAGTACCCGGCGGACTACGGTTTCATCGACGACACGCTGGGTCAGGACGGCGACCCGCTCGACGTCCTCGTGCTCGTGCAGGAGCCGACATTTCCCGGCTGCCTGATCCACGCGCGTGCCATCGGCATGTTCCGCATGACCGACGAGAAGGGCCCGGACGACAAGGTCATCGCGGTGCCGTCGGAGGACCCCCGGCTCGAGCACCTTCGTGACATTCACCACCTGAACGAGTTCCACAAATTGGAGATCCAGCACTTCTTCGAGGTCTACAAGGACCTGGAGCCGGCCAAGAGTGTCGAGGGCTCCTCGTGGGTGGGCCGCGTCGAGGCGGAGACCGAGATCAAGGCTTCGTACGAGCGCGAGAAGGACCGGCTGGAAAAGCTGGCCGCCTCGGGCGAGTCCCACTGAGCCGCGCCGCGGCGAATGACGCTTTCACTGCGTTGGGTTCAGTGAAAGCGTCATTCACGTCGTTGAGTGCAGCGACCGCGTCGTCAGCGCGTCAGGCGGCGTAACCGGGGATCGGATACTCCGCCAGTAGCTCGCCAACCTCGGCGGACACCGTGTCGATGACGCTCTCGTCGCTACGCGCGGTCGCCGTGACCACGCGGTCGATCCACTCCGCGATCTGCGGCTGGTGCTCCGGCCGAAGCCCGCGCGTCGTCAGCGCGGCCGTGCCGATTCGGATGCCGGACGGGTCGAACGGCTTGCGCGGGTCGAACGGCACGGTGTTGTAGTTCAGCTCGATCCCGGCCCGGTCCAGCGCCTGCGCGGCGGGTTTACCGCCGATCTCCTTGCTGGTCAGGTCGGCCAGGATGAGGTGGTTGTCCGTACCGCCCGAGACCAGGTCGAAGCCGCGCTCCAGCAGCGCGTCGGCTAGGGCCTTGGCGTTGGCGACGACGTTGTGCGCGTAGTCGCGGAAGTCCGGCCGGGACGCCTCGCCGAGCGCGACGGCGATCGCCGCCGTCGTGTGGTTGTGCGGACCGCCCTGCAAGCCGGGGAAGACCGCCTTATCGATGTCCTTGGCGTAGTCGGCGTCCGTCATGATCATCGCGCCGCGCGGGCCGCGCAACGTCTTGTGTGTCGTCGTCGTGATGATTGGCGCGTGGCCAACGGGTGAGGGATGCGCACCGCCCGCGACTAGGCCAGCGATGTGTGCGATGTCCGCGACCAGCACGGCATCTACCTCACGGGCGATCTCGGCGAACGTGGCGAACTCGATAGTCCGAGGGATCGCCGTGCCACCCGCGAAGATCAGCTTGGGCCGCTGCTCCCGCGCGAGTTCGCGCACCTGGTCGAAGTCGACGCGGCCGGTCTCCTTGCGCACGCCGTAGCGGACGGCGTTGAACCACTTGCCGGTGGCCGACACCGTCCAGCCGTGGGTGAGGTGGCCACCGTCAGGCAGCGCCATCCCCATGATCGTGTCGCCAGGCTTAGCCAGCGCGAGATACACCGCGAGGTTGGCGGGCGAACCCGAGTAGGGCTGGACGTTGGCGTGGTCGACGCCGAACACGGCCTTGGCGCGCTCGATCGTCAGGTTCTCCACCTGGTCGATGACCTGCTGGCCCTCGTAGTACCGCCTGCCCGCGTAGCCCTCGGAGTATTTGTTCGTCAGCACAGTGCCGGTTGCTTCAAGCACCGCCCGCGAGACGTAGTTCTCTGACGCGATCATGCGGATCTTGTCGTGCTGGCGTCGCGCCTCGGCCTCGACGAGGTTCGCGACCTCGGAATCAGCGGCGGTCAGGGCGGGCAGCGGAGGCTCATGGGACATCGCGTACTCCTATCTCGAACGGACACCCAGGCGCACGGTGCCCGCTGATAGCCGCTCCCCGGTGGTGCTCCACCTTCTCGCGCCAGTCGCTCGTCGTCCCGATGCTAGTGCGGCGGACGGTGTCTTCGCGACGTCTATTCCTCGATCAGCTCTACACCGTCCCGGTGACGCTTGGCGATCTCCTGGTAGATCACGGCGTTGTACTCGACCCAGCCCCGCGCGGTGTCGGTGAGCGGCACATGCTTCTTGGCGGGGGCGCCCATCGCGATGACCTCGCCGGGGACCTCGGAGTTCGGTGTCACGACCGCACCCGCCGCGACCATCGCCTTCGGGCCGACAACGGACTGATCCAGCACCGTCGAGCCGTTCCCGATGAGCGCCTGCTCGCCGATGGTGCAGTCGTGCACAAGGCACATGTGCCCGACGGTGACGTTCTTGCCGATCTCGCAGACGCCCTCGTTGACGTGCACGACCGTGTTGTCCTGGATGTTGGCGCCCTCGCGGACGATGATCTTGCCGAAGTCGCCACGGAGCACAGCGCCGTACCAGATGGACGCACCTGCCTCGATGACGACGTCCCCGACCAGGGTCGCGGTCGGTGCGATCCATGCATCGGCGTGCACGGTCGGGCTTTTTCCCTCGAACGAGTACATAGGCATAAGTGCACGTTAACCCGGGACGGTGGGTAACACCGACCCGGTACGTTCCTCCCCCGCCGTGTCCGACACTCGTGCACGCGTGTCCTGCGCTCGTGCCGTTGTGTCCTGCGCTCGTGCCGTTGTGTCCTGCGCTCGTGCACGCGTGTCCTGCGCTCGTGCCGTTGTGTCCGACACTCGTGCACGCGTGTCCTGCGCTCGTGCCGCCGTGTCCCTCCTTCCGGACGTCGTGTTGCGCATTCGGGCACGGTGCGCCGCCTGGCAGAGACGTCCCAGGATGGCCAGATCCACGACGACCAGTAGCCGCTGGAACAAGCCTCGGAGGTCCTGCATGGCCTGCGGCATCACGGCGAGATGGCTGAGCAGAAAGACAACGAGCAAGCCAGTCGCCACCAGCCCGATGGCGAGTAGCCACGCGTCATGCCCGCGCGTCGTTGCCGCCAATACGGCCGCGATCGGCACCGCGATGAAGAGGGTGACTGCCGCGTACCGGTGTATCTCGGCGGTCAACGAGAGCGGGAAGTCCTCGTCCGTGGGGAACACGGCGGTTCCGATAGCGCTGATGACGATCACGGTCATCGTCCAGCGCAGCCAACCGGTGCCGAGCAGTCCCGTCCGCGCGAGGCCGAGCGTCGCACCGGCTCCGCCGATGGCGATGAGGCCAACCGCGACGGGGAACATCCAGCCAACGCCGTCGGCGAGGGCGTAGTCCGACATCGGCTCCCGCAACGGGTTCAGCGACGCGGGCGCGAGCGCGTGCAACACGACGAAGAACGCGGCCGCGCAGCCGAGTCCGGTGAAGCCGAGTGCGACCGGGGCGACGACGTCGACAGACGCACGCCCCACCAGGTGCGTGCCCGCACGCACGCCGGTGATCGCAGCTCGCGCGATCGTGGTCGAGGCGCTGTAGATCGCGGGGGGACGAGCGAGCAGTCGAGACGGAATTACCGCGTGAGTTCCCACGAATCCGACAATGCCGACCCGAAGCTGAGCGCAGTATCAGGAAACGCCCTGGTTTAGCCCTGGACGCACCCCGAGACGTCGTCAGGGACGGCTACGGCGTGCCGCGTATCGGGTACGCGACGTCGGGAACGGGGGACACGGTGGCGGGAATGCAGGACACGGCGGCGGGAGTGTCGGACACGCGTGCGGGAGTGTCGGACACGGCGTTAGACGTTGGCCGTGATCCCCGGGATAGCCTTGAGCTCGCCGACGAGGGCGGAGCTGGGGCTCACCGAGAAGGCGTCAAGGGCGAACATCGTCTCCTTGTCGTCACTGAGCAGCTTGAGGTGTACGGGCGTCTCACCCTTGTGGACCTCGAGCGTGCGTTTCAACTCCGTGACGACGCTCTTGTCCAGCTTGTCGGCGGCGGCGAGCAACACGAACGGCGGCTCGTCGTGTCCATCCTCGATGCCGGACAAGTCGAGCGGCACGACACCGCCACCGAACACCGACATCCTGTCCTCGCGCCAGTTCACCCTGCCTTTGACGACGACCGCGTTGTCCTCGACGAGATCGGCGGCGAACAGCGCGTATGACTTCGGGAAGAAGAGCACCTCAAGCGACGCGTCCAAGTCCTCGACCGTGCAGATCGCCCAGGGCTCACCCTTCTTGTTGACCCGCCGCTCCATCGACGTGATCAATCCGGCGACGACGATCTCGCCTTCCTTTGGCGGATCCTCCAAAATGGCCGCGATGGGCTTCGGCGCGTTCTTGCGCAACATGCGTTCCGCGCCGTCAAGCGGATGCGCCGACACATACAGGCCGAGCATCTCCCGCTCGTAGGCGAGTTTCTGTTTGCGCGGGTACTCCTCCTCGGTGAACGTCAAGTGAGCCAGCGGCGAATGCCCCGAGTCGGTCTCCTCCTCGGCGCCACCCGCGCCGAACAGGTCGAACTGGCCCATCGCCTCCTGTCGCTTGAGCGGCACGACCGCGTCGACGGCGTCCTCGTGGCACTGGATCATGGCTAGCCTCGTGAGGCCGAGCGAGTCGAACGCACCCGCCTTGATCAGCGACTCCACCACACGCTTGTTACACGCGACTAGCTCCGACTTGTCGAAGAAGTCGACGAACGAGGAGTACTTGCCCTTCTCCTCGCGGGTCTTGATGATCGACGAGACGACGTTCGCGCCGACGTTGCGCACCGCGCCGAGCCCGAAGCGGATGTCGTCACCGACCGCGGCGAACCGCTCGGCCGACTCGTTGACATCCGGGGGCAGCACCTTGATGCCGAGCCTGCGGCATTCCGCCAGATACACCGCCGACTTGTCCTTGTTGTCGGCCACCGACGTCAGCAGTGCCGCCATGTACTCAGCGGGGTAGTTCGCCTTGAGGTACGCCGTCCAGAACGACACCAGGCCGTAGCCAGCGGCGTGCGACTTGTTGAACGCGTACCCGGCGAACGGGAGGATCGTGTCCCACAGCGCCTGAATCGCCTCGTCCGAGAAGCCACCCTCGACCAGGTCGCTGCCCTGCATCCCGTCGCGGAAACCCTCGAACTCCTTCTCAAGGACCTCCAGCTTCTTCTTGCCCATCGCGCGCCGCAGCACATCCGCGCGACCCATGGAGAAGCCAGCGACCTTCTGCGCGATCTGCATGATCTGCTCTTGGTAGACGATCAGGCCGTAGGTGTCGGCCAGGATGTCGCGCAGATGCGGTTCCAGCTCGGGGTGGATCGGCGTGATCTGCTGGCGACCATTCTTGCGGTCGGCGTAGGCGTTATGGGCGTTCATGCCCATCGGACCCGGCCGGTACAGCGCGAGCACGGCGACGATGTCGTCGAAGCCGGTCGGCTGCATCCGGCGCAGCAGGTCACGCATCGCGCCACCGTCGAGCTGGAACACGCCGAGCGTGTCGCCACGCCCGAGCAGCTTGTAGGACTCGGGGTCTTCCAGGCCGAGGGTGTCGAGGTCGATTTCCTCGCCCCGGTTGGCCTTGATGTTGTCGATCGCGTCGCCGATGACGGTGAGGTTGCGCAGGCCGAGGAAGTCCATCTTCAACAGACCGATGGCCTCACACGACGGGTAGTCCCAGCCGGTGATGATCGCACCGTCATCGCGCTGCCACAGCGGGATGGCGTCCATCAGCGGTTCGCTCGACATGATGACCGCGCAAGCGTGCACACCCGCGTTGCGGATCAGTCCCTCGAGTCCCCGCGCGGTCTCGAAGATCGTCTTGACCTCGGGGTCGGTCTCGATCAGCGTGCGAACCTCGGCGGCCTCGGGGTAGCGCTCGTGCTCCGGGTCGACGATCCCGGCCAAGGGGATGTCCTTGGCCATGATCGGCGGCGGCAGCGCCTTGGTGATCTTGTCCGCGATGGCGTAGCCGGGCTGCCCGAAGTGGACGCGCGCGGCGTCCTTGATGGCGGCCTTGGTCTTAATGGTGCCGAAGGTAATGACCTGCGCGACCTTGTCCGAGCCGTACTTCTCGGTGGCGTAGCGGACCATCTCGCCGCGACGGCGGTCGTCGAAGTCGATGTCGATATCGGGCATCGACTCGCGCTCGGGGTTGAGGAACCGCTCGAACAGCAGACCGTGCGGGATCGGGTCAATGTTGGTGATGCCCATCGCGTAGGCGATCAGCGAACCCGCCGCCGACCCACGACCAGGACCGACGCGGATGCCAACGCTCTTCGCGTACGACACGAGGTCACCGACGACGAGGAAGTACGCCGGGAATCCCTTGTCGCTGATGACGCCGATCTCAAGTTTCGCGCGATCGATGTACTCCTGCGGCACCCCGTCCGGACAGCGCCGCTTGAGGCCAGCCATGACCTCGTGCTCGAGCCAACTCGACTCGGAGTGCCCCTCGGGAACTTCGTACCGCGGCATCCGGTCTCGATGGGCGTAGACGTCCTCATATGACTGCACCCGCTCCGCGATGAGCAATGTCGAGTCGCACGCGCCGGGCACCTCGGCGTCCCAGTACTCGCGCATCTCGGCGGCGGACTTGAGGTAGAAGCCGTCGCCGTCGAATTTGAAGCGATTGGGGTCGTTCAGCGTCTTGCCGGACTGCACGCACAGCAGCGCGCCGTGCGCGTCGGCCTGGTCCTTGGTGACGTAATGCGAGTCGTTGGTCGCGAGCGGTTTGATGTCGAGCTTCTTGCCGATCTCCAGCAGACCCTCGCGCACCGAACGCTCGATGCGCAGGCCGTGGTCCATCAGCTCGAGGAAGAAGTTCTCGGGGCCGAAGATGTCGCGGTACTCGGCGGCGGCCGCGAGCGCCTCGTCGAACTGTCCCAGCCGCAGCCTGGTCTGCACCTCGCCGGACGGGCAGCCGGTCGTGGCGATGATGCCTTCGGCGCGCTCGGCGATCAGCTCCTTGTCACAGTTGTGGACCGCGAAATCGGTTACATAAGAATGATCTTCCGCTACCTCGATGTTGTAGACGTACCCGGAGTACGACTTTCGCAGTACATCCTTTACGGGCTTGTAGACGTAGTCATCATCACTCAGCGTGCGCCGATACCGTTGCGGGTTCTCCGGACGGAAGTTGGCGCGATAGCTCTGCGCATGCCTACTGCTTCGTACCGGGTGCTTATACGTACCGACGAAGTCCGCCGTCAGCCGCGCCGCCAACGTACGCATCTGCCAGTGGAGTTGTTCGGAAGTTTGCTGGAGGCTAACGACCTCGGGGCGAGTCTTCGACCCGTCACCGTCGAGCACGCCTCGGAACGCACCCGCCATGAAGGATTCAGGAGCGTCGAAAACGAAGCCTGGAAGGTGCTTCTTACTCGCAGCGTGACTGCCGCAGAGCGACTTGAGCAACTGCGCGAGCAGAGTGGAGCTGACCGAAACCTCGACGCCATGATAATCGTCGCCACGCCGCTTGCGCACCGTCGCTTGCCGGTCGGTATACCGCTCAATCAACTTGCAGCACGCGTCCACGAGGTCATGCTCGTCCTCGTGGAAATACCAGGTCACCGCATGTCCGCGGTCGACAACACCCTCCGCGACGTAGAGGCCAAGGAAGTAGCCGAAGTCCGCATCTAGCTCGATCTCGTCCGGCAGAGTTGCGTAATGGTGGGTAGGCCCCATTCCTTTTCGCGGAGATTCGGAGAAGAAGGTACCCGGCTTGTCAGGGCACGAACTCCAGTTCACATAGTCGGCCGTGCGAATCGACGTGACCTCGGGACCATCAGCTTGCACCCGAGGCAGGCACACCCAACTATTCCAGTTGTCAGCCTGCTCGCGAGTGCCGGTTCCCGGCCGTCCGGCGACGACGTCACGCGCTTCGACCCATGTCCTACTGCCATCACGGCTGCGAATGAGAACCGGGTGCTCCCCTGTCATCCAGGTCACTCGCCCATATCGGCCGCTGAGATCAAGGCCGTAGATCTCACCCTCGTGGTGATTACGCATGACCTCAGTGACGGGCCGGAATCGGCCTTGATGCGTCAGCACCTCATCGCCTACCTGGACATCCTCGATCCTCGTCATACCGTTTCTGGTCACAATCTCCTGACCAGCCAACAGACAGCGAGGCTTGCGGTAGTAGCCCTCGATACTGGCGATGGACGACAGCGCGAAGAGGTTCCGTAGGCCGGTCGCGTTCTCGGCGACCATCGTCATGTGGGTGTAGGCACCGGCACCGGAGACGTCGCCGCCCTCGCCGAACTCGTCCGTGCCCCGCTGATTGCTCTGCCCCCAGAACACCGGCTTCTTGTGGTGACGGCTTTGCGGCGCGACGTACGCCTCGATGCCGATGATCGGCTTGACACCGGCCTTGACCGCCTGCTGATAGAACTCGTCCGCGCCGTACATGTTGCCGTGGTCGGTCATGCCGACCGCCGGCATCTCCAGCCGTTTGGTCTCCTCGAACAGCGACCCGATCTTCGCGGCGCCGTCGAGCATCGAGTACTCGGTATGCACGTGTAGGTGGACGAACGAGTCCGTGGACACTTCGACGACCCTCCCAGTACTCGTCTCGATTGAGATGCCGACTCACTCTAGTCCGGGGCCACGCGCCGCTGTATGAGGCGCGCCTGAGGTTGTCCGAATCCAATCTGCTAGGGCGACCGGAGACGGTAAACCCACTGGTCAGGACGCCGTCGTGCCGTCGATCAACTCCCGGATTATGCCGTCATGACCACTGGGTCCGCCGCGGTCGCCGCCGCACGTAGTTGATCTTCTTTACTCCTTGAGTGACCAGCAGAACCGGACAATCGGAATGAATTTTGGTAACTGAGGGAGCAAAGGAGATCATCTCGGACGGACAGCAGCGCTCCACCGACGCGACTCGGCCCCCACCGGCGGAACCAGTGGGGGCCGAGCGGGTTGGTCAGGGTGATTACTGCTTACGCAGCACCCGCAGGCCAGCGATGGTGCCGACACCGGCGACCACGAACAGCACACCGGCCCAGATGAGCCAGCTGCTGCCGAAGCCGGTCACGGCGAGGTCGTCGCTGTCACTGACGTTGTCGACGACCGGAGCATCGGTGGTCGACGTCGTGGACGCCGGGCTAGTCTCCGCGGTCGTCGACGTGGTGTCGGTGGTGGTCCCCGGAGGGGTAGTCCCGGACGGTGTGGGCTCACTACTCGACGGAGCAGGGCTGGACGGCTCAGACGACGGCGCCGGGCTGCTCGGCTCGGAAGACGGAGCGGGGGAGCTTGACTCCGATGGCGGCGTGTTGTCGACGCCGCAGATGTACCAGTGGCTGATCTGCGGAACCTTGCCCTTCTTAAGCGGTGACCGCAGGTCCTTCCACGGCGGGTTCTCATTGAGCGCTACCCCGCCGTCGCCTTCCTCGCCAGGTATGTAGACGTTGTAGCCGTCGGCACCCTTGACGACGATCCCGGTGACATCGACCTCGGGATCGACGGACAAGATGTCCAGGTACCTATTGTCTTCCAGCTGGCCACGCTCATACGTGATCCGCTCGGTGTATTCGCCGTCATCCTCATCGAGGTACGCGATGAGCTCGCCGCTCACGCCGATATCCTTGCAGGTCTTAGCGTTTTCTTGCCCGGTATATGAAGTGGCGCGGGGGTCTTCTTTCGCGTCCTCAGTCGCCTGGGCCGCGGTCGCCGCGCCGAGGCTCAGGCCGACGGCCAGTGGGAGCGCGAGCACGGCCGCGCGAACCCGGTTCTTCTCGAAAGCCATGATGTTCTCCGTCAGGGGTAGGAGTTCACGGGCGACCACGTGCACACGAATCCGACATGCGCGTGATCAAGGTGGGCAGCAGTATGGCGCACTCCAAAGAGTGAAGACACTTGGGTCAAATAACACGTTGAGTAGATAAAGTTCTGCTAACGGTCACTCAAAAAGCCGGGATTGGCTGTAACGACGAGTGAATCGGTGTCACATCGACTCGCCTAAACTCGCCCCGATTGTCACCGAATGATCGCGGCCAGCTCGAAATGCATCGGATCAGTCCACTGCCAATCGCCGCCCCAGGCGAACCCCCATTTCTTGAAGATCCGCACAACCCGTCGATCAATCTCACCGACCGTACCGCGATGGTTACCGGATACGTTGAGATCCACCGCGATACCCCAGGTATGCAGCGAAAGTCCCCGATTCGGATCGCGGCCGATGAATCGGGGCACGTAACACCCGCCGTAGTCGGCGGGGTTGATCGTGTCCGCGAGTCCCTTGTCGACGATCTCGCGCAATGCGGCGCGAAACTGCGGCAGCATGACGCGGTGGCAGGTGACGTCACCCAGGATTGGCACCCTTTCGGTGATGATGTTGGCCCGCACCCAGGACGCTTCCGGCTCCACGGTGCCGTCTGGGAAGTATCGATAGCTGAACGAGCCCAGCGAGTCCGAGCCCGCGCCACCAGTCAGGTACGCCGCCCGGCGAGTGCCGGACGACGGAGGCGGATCCGACGTCAATTCCTGCATCGTGCCGCGATCGCCAAGCAACTTCGTGAGCGCCGCCGACACGTCGTCCCGTCGCGTGTCGTCGATCGCGAGCAGCATCGCGTTGTGCGGACGTATGCCAAGCTGCTCGCCTCTGCGTTCGTTCACCACGACGTCGATGCGCGGCACCGTGGTGGCGTAGGCGCCGACACGCATGTCGACGTCATGCTTCCCGGCGCGCAACCCGACGTTCCCACCGAGCGGCCGGTCCAGGTCGCGGCCGATCTCGTGGCTGAGAACAGCATCGCCCGCGGCGACGGCCTGCCACACGGGGTCGGAGGTGGCGGTGTGCTTCACGGTGAAGCGCCGGTAGCCGCCGCTGTCCACGGCGGCCACGGTCACCGAGCGCTCTCCGACCGGCACAGACGCGACCGACAACGGCTCCGCCGCCCGCACCCCAGGCAACTCGCCGATCTTGTCGCGCAAGCCACTGGGAAGTTTCTCGTCGCCGAGCACGAGGATGTCCGGCGTCCGCAACGTTCCACGGAGCTTCCCGGGGGCGGCCACCGTCGTCTCAGGGCCATCCGCGACCTGCGGTGCGACGACCGGAGAATAGTCGACCGACTCTGGTGGCTTGTCCGAGACGGCGTCGTACACCCCACAGGAGGACAGGCCGGCGGCGAGCGCGCACGCGGGCAGCGCGGCCCGCACAACCCCAGAGACCCTCACCATGCTCAGTTTGTCAGCTGGCCAGTCCTCGGCGGCGAGCACACCCGGCAGGGCGACAGGCCGCGCGTGATGACGTCCTCGATGCGGACCAGCTCGGCCTCGTCCCGCGCCTCTGGCAGGTGGCAGTCGACCCGGTGGTACGACGACTCACCCGCGACGACGAACCCGGTGAAGCCGACACCACCCGCCGCGGCGGCCGCCGCGGCGCCCCGCTGCTCTGTCGCGGCGGCGAGCCGGTCGAGCGCGGCTTCGATCTTGGCGCGGTCCTGTCGCTGGTTTTGCACGATGATCATCGCGGCACCCACGATGACGATCGCCAGCCCGATCACGCCACCCGAGATCAGGTACGGGAACTGGGCCATGATCACGTTATGGCTAGCGGCACCGTTCCAGCCGAGGAACATGACGACGAAGCCGACAAGGCACAGCAGCACACCGAGCTGCCCGCCGAGGCGACTGAGGTTGGTCTGCACGTCTTCTCCTTGTTTCTCGCGGCCCTACACGGCCTGTCACGGCCTATTACGCCCCGAGGTACGCCTCGCGCAGGTTGACGTCCCGCAGCTCGTCACCCACGCCGGTGTATACCAGGGTCCCCTTCTCCATGATCAGCGCTCGGTCGGCGAACGGGAGCGCTCCCGCGTTCTGCTCGACCATCAGCACCGTCGTTCCGTCCTGTTTGATGCGCGATGTCACCTCCCACACGGTGCGCGCCACGGTCGGCGAGAGGCCGAGTGACGCCTCGTCGATCAGCAGCAGCTTCGGCCGCGACATCAACGCCCTGCCGACCGCTAGCATCTGCTGCTCACCACCGGAAAGCGTGCCCGCGAGCTGACCCTCGCGTTCAGCGAGCCGGGGGAAGTAGTCGTAGACCAGCTCCAACTGGCGCTGCACGGCCTTGCTCTGTCGCCGTCGCGTCCACGCGCCGAGCCGCAGGTTCTGCTTCACCGTCAGCCGGGGAAACACCCGCCGTCCCTCTGGGCAGAGCGAGATCCCGCCAGCCACCCGCGCGGACGGCGATCGGCGGCCGAGGTCCTTGCCGTCAAACACGACGTGTCCCGAGCGAGGCTTCACCAGACCGGCCACAGTGGACACCGTGGTGGTCTTGCCCGCGCCGTTGAGCCCGAGCAGCACGCACAGCTCGCCCTCTTCCACGGTGAAGTCGATGCCGTGCAGCACAGGGAAGGCGTCGTAGCCGACCACCAGGTCAGACACTTCGAGCAGCGCCATCAGACGTACTCCTCACTCGCCACATCGGCAGGATCCTCGACGGGTTCCTCCCCCAGATAGGCCCGGACGACCTCAGGATGATTGCGGACGACGTCCGGCCTGCCCTCCGCGAGCACCTCACCGAAGTTGAGGCAATAGACGTAGTCGGAGACCTGCGTGACCAGCGGTACGTGGTGGTCGATCATCACGATGGTGATGCCAAACTCTTTGCGCAGCTCAAGCAGGGTATCCCCGAGCGCGTGCGCTTCCTCCGGTCCCATGCCGGAGCCGGGCTCGTCGAGCAGCAGCAGGTCGGGATCCGTAGCGAGCACCGTGGCGATCTCGACCCGTTTGAGCACGCCATACGGCAGGTCCGCGACCCGCGCTTCGGCCACATCGGACAGATCCATCAGTTCGAGCAGTTGGTCGGCCCGCTCCCGCAGCCGGGCCTCCTCGGCGAACGTGGCTGGTCCGCCGAGCATCCCCGCCCACGGGTCGTAGTTGGTCTCCAGGTGCTGTGCGGTCACCAGGTTCTCCGCGACCGTGGTGTTCTTGACCAGCCCGACGTTCTGGAACGTCCGGCCGATGCCGAGCGCGGTGCGCTTGTGCACCGGCAGCCGCGTGATCGGCTTGCCTCGGTACCGGATCTTCCCCTTGTTCGGCCGGTAGAAGCCGGTGATGCAGTTGAACAGCGTGGTCTTGCCAGCGCCGTTCGGGCCGATGATGCCGACGATCTCCCACTCGCCAGCTTCCATGCTGACGTGGTCCAACGCCCGCACCCCGCCGAACTGGATGTTCAGGTTGCGCACCTCAAGCACGGACATCGGTCACCTCCACTTCGGTCACCTTGCCCGCGTGCAAGTCGAACTTCTTGCCGCGCAGCCACTGCGCGATCGGCGCGACCTGCTGGCCGATACCGCCCGGGTAGAGGGTGATGGTCAGCAGCAGCAGGATCGGCCCGATGACCAGCCCGAAGAACTCGGCGGGCAGGCCGATGGTGCTGTCGAGGATGCCTTCGAGGTGCAGCAGGTGCACCAGCGTGCCCTCTTCGAGCAGCGCGAACACGACCGAGCCGATGACGACGCCGACGCGGTTGCGCAGCCCGCCGACGACCGTCATCAGGATGAAGATCAGCGCGAGCTGGAAGTTGAACGTCTTGGGCACGAGGAAGGTGCTCTGCTGTGCGAGTAGCGCGCCGCCGATGCTGGCGAAGATGCCCGACACGACGAATGCGAACAGGGTGTACGCCTTGACGTCGATGCCGTAGGACGACGCGACCCTCGGGTTCTCCCGCAGCGCCTGCAACGCCCTGCCGCCCTTGGACCGCATCAACCGCCAGTCCACCCACAGCACAGCGGCGAGGAACGCGAGGCACAGGTAGTAGAAGGTGTAGTCGTCCTCGAAGCCGAGCGGGCGGGGCACGTTCTTGCCGCCCTCACCGCCGGTGAACGCGGTGATGCCGAACAACGTCTCCTCCGCGAACAGGCCGTAGGCCAGCGTCACCAACGCGAAGTACAGGCCGGTGAGCCGCAGCGAGATCGCGCCGAGCACCGCAGCCTGCACTCCGCCGACGGCCGCCGCGATCGGGACGGCGACCCAGAACTCAAGCCCCATGTCGACGACGACGTAGGCCGACACGAACGCGCCGACCCCGACGAACGCCTGATGGCCAAGCGAGATGGTTCCGGTGTAGCCGATCAGGACGTTCAGCGACAGCCCGATGATCGCGAAGATCGCCGCCTTGCTGGCGTGCCCGACGTCGGAGACACCGAGCTCGAACGGCGAGAGGAAGTTGCCAGGCAACGCGAACACGACCCACGCGAGCAGCGCCCAGACCAGCCCGCGCGCGACCCAGCCGCCGACGCCAGGTCGGAACGGCGCGACGTCGTCGTCCACCTGGTCCGCCACGACGGGCGGCAGCTCGCGGGTGCTTTCCGCGGCACCGTCCGGGGCCGCGTCGGGCGCGGTCTCGGGCGCGCTGACGGTCGTGGTGATCTCGGTCGTGTCGTCCGTTGTGGACACCGAATCCGTGTCCGACATGGGGTTGTCCCGATCGGACATCGTCTGGTGTTCGGTCACGCGGCCACCGCCTTCCGCACGAACAGTCCCTGCGGGCGCAACAGCAGCACGACGAGCAGGAACAGGAACAGCATCATCGCACCGCCGCCGGAGACGTCACTGAGGATGCTCAAGTTGCCGAACTGCTCGATCACGCCGACGACAAGCCCACCGAACAGCGCGCCAGGCATGCTGCGCATTCCGCCGAGCACGGCTGCCATGAAGCCCGGCAACAGCGCGGCGCCCGCGCCGAAGCTGAGGAAACCGGCGGTAAACGTCAGGTTCGGCCCGGATAGCACCCCGGCGAGCCCACCGAGCAGCGCCGCGATGCCCCAGGTCATCATCGACACCCGGCGCACGCTGATGCCGACAAGCTCAGCGGCGGTGCCTTCCTGCTGCGCAGCCTGGATGGCCAGCCCTGACGGTGAGCGGAAGAACACCGCGAGCGCGAGCGCCACCACTATCAGCACGACCAGCGTGATCAAATGCTGATAGGTGATCGCCGCACCGAACGGTTGGAAGGCCACGCCTTCCACGATCTTCGGCATCGACCTGATCGGCTGCTCGTTGCTCTGCCAGAACTGGATGCCGATCGCCGCGAGCGCGACACCAGCCGTGCCGACGAGCAACGTCACCCGCGAAGAGTTACGCAAGGGGTGGATCACCAACCGCTCCGTCGCGAGCCCCATCCCGAGCGCGCCGGCGAGTCCGAACAGGAATCCGGCCCAGTACGGCCAGTTCCACAGCTCGACCCCGATGTAGGCCACGAACAGCCCGGTCGTGCCGAACTCCGCCTGTGCGAAGTTGAACACGCCCGACGCCCGGTAGATCAGCACGATGCCCAGCGCGACGAGGGCATACACGCTGCCACGGAAGACTCCGTTGACGATGGCGATGCCTAGTTCGGTCGTCATTTGACGTTAAGCCGTTCCGTGAGGAAGCGGTTCTGCCCGCAGTCGGCCTTGAGCAGGTGCATGGCGGTACCGCCGAATCGGCTCTTACCGAAGTTGGACGCGGGGTAGACGTTGTTGTCGAACGTCTTGCCGCTGTCCATCGCGGCCATGAAGCTTTGCCTGCTCAGATCCTTGCCACCGGCCTTGAGGATCATGCTGACCAGCTTCTCGACGCCCCAGATGGCGATACCGATGTCGTCGGGGTCGGAACCGCCGTTCTTCTTGCGGTAAGCGGGCTCGAAGTTCGGATCAAGCTCGTTGATCTTGTCGAGCTGCGGGAACGACGAGAAGAACTGCGCGTTGTCCAGCTGCGGGCACCCACCGGTCGCCACGATGTTCAGACCGTTGGTGTTGCCCGGCCCCATGAACCGGACGCTGCATGTCATCGACTTCGTGACGTTGATGAGCCCGCTCGGCGATGCGTTCCACACGACGGCACTGACGCCGCTGTTGCAGATCTTAGCCGCGATCGTGGGTGCCTCGGACTGGATGTTCTTCGGCACACGGTCGGCGAACTCCAGGTTGTCACCGATGGCCTTCTCCAGCGATCCCTTCTGGCGACCGAAGTAGCTGTTCAAGCTGTCGTTGCTGGCCACGAGCAAGCCCACTGTGTCGCCACCGAACTGCTTCTTCACCAGGTTGGTGATGAGCGGAGCCTGCTGCTCGTAGGTCAGCGACGCCGCGTAGTAGGTGCGCAGCCGCGACAGCGGGCCGAGGCCCGGGCGCGTCTCGTGCACGCCAGCCGACACGTACGGCACGCCGACCGAGTTGGCGTAGCGGGCGCAGGAGTCGATCTGGTCGGAGCCGGCGCCGCCGATCAACATGAACACCTTCTGCTGCTCAGCGAGGTCCTTGCAGACCGCCCGCGCGCGGTTGGGGTCGAAGCCGTCGTCGCGGAACAGCACCTCTAGCTTGCGGCCGTTGATGCCGCCCTTGCTGTTGATGTAATCGGCATAGACACCGACGGCGTTCTCGAACGAACGCTGCGGGAACGCGGCCGCGCCGGTGACCGGCGCGTGGATGCCGATCTTGATCGTGCTGTCGGAGACACCCGTGGTGTCGCCGGGACCGCCGGAGCCACCACCATTTCCGCCGTTACCACCAGCCTGGCCCCCAGTGCCACCGGTCCCTCCGGTGCCGCCAGTGCCAGTCGTGCCGCCGGAACGAGCGGCGCCGACCTGCTGCTGGCCAGGCGCGGTCGCGCCGGGGATGGAGTTCTGCCCCGTGCTGCCCGGCTCGCCGGGAACGGCGCCCGGCTGACTGGGCACGCCTGGCTGGCCAGGCACGACGCCCTGCTGACCGTAGGCACTGCCAGGCCCGTAAAGCTGACCGACGCCCGGCTTCTGCCCGCACGCGGCGACCAGCGTGAGGGCCAGCGCGGCCAGCACGGCCGCCGCCCGCTTCGTTCGTTGGCGCGGCAACATCAGCGCACTCCTTCCGCGGTCTTGGTGCCCGTGCTCCGGAGGCGCTCCAGCGCCTTGCTGACCCCTCTGCGCGCCAGGTGAGCGTTCGGCTCACCGGCAGGGCCGAGCGCGAGCATCATCAGGTAGGCCACGCCGAGCATGAGCGGGGCCAGTACCCACGCCCCCGCGGGAATGGCCTCAACGGCAGACGGTGCGATCAAGAAAGGCTGGTTACCCGCGGCCTGTGGCTGCGGCGGTTCCTGCTGTGCTTGTGCGGCGGGAGCGGGGGCGTCCGCGGCAGGTGGCACGGTGTCCATGCCGACGGACGACGCCGTCGGAACCCCACCCGAAACTGGAGGCCCCGAGCCAGCATCCGGCGTCCCGGCGCTGATGTCGATGTCCGGCTCGCCGCTGTCACCGGTGCCTGAGGCGTCGGAACTGGTGCCGGGTGTGGACTCGAAGGACGTTCCGACGCCGTCCCTAGCGGGGCCGTCGAAGACCACCTGGAAGCTGGTCGGCTCATCTACGTCCTCAACGAGGACGATGGAACCGGACGCCCGCTGATCCGTGCCGAGCCACGTCGCGGCGAACGACGTCAGGTCGAACGTCCACACGCCGTTCTCGCCACGGACACCTTCCACGCAGCCCGCGTCGTCGTAGTCGGGGCGGGCCTGCCAGTTCGCCGCCTCACCATCGGTCCAGAACGCCTCGGTCACCTCGCAGGCGACCACCGTCGTGTCCTCGGCGTCGGCCGCGGCGCTGGCACCGGGTTCCTCGGTCTCACGCAATGACAGCTGAAACGACGACACCAGCGCACCTGGCTCGGCATCGAAGGCGAACTCGATCGCCGACACCTTGTCCGGTTCCCCCAGATAAGCGGCGACCGGCAGGGTGCCCTCGGGCACGTTCCTCGGTGGAGGGGGTGGCGGGACCGCGTCGGTGACCGCCCGCAGCTCCTGCGGAGTCTCGCTGGTGTCGTTGGTCTTCCACCACCAACCCGTTTTGGTGACGCTGGAGCCGGACATGGTGCCCGGTTCAGCGGCCGGTACCTCCGCGAACGCCGCCGTCATACCGGCGAAGCCGAAGCCGAGGCTGAGCGCGAAGACCAAGCCGGTCATGCGCCGAAGGGCCGTCATAGCAGTAGTTCCTTGTCCTGTTCGTCGATCGCACGTCGAACGGGACAACGATTCACATCCCCACGGGATACTGGTTGGTAATACAAAATTGAGTCGCCCGAACGGAGCAGCTAGCCAACCCGCGCGGGTGAACGGGCAATCGCTGCGTGGGCTTCCTGGGGCTGTGACTGTTCCATGTCCGGTTTCGTCCGGTTTCGCACGCAACAACCCCAGGAACGTCCGCGGAGTCGTCCGGCTAGGACAGCAGTGCGTCCACCGCGCGTCGCGAAAGAACGTCATCCAGGATCAGGGTGGCGCAGGCACTGATCCCGGCCTGCGCGTGCAGCTCGCTCGGCTCGATGCGGAGCGTTCGCGTGGCGGTAGCGGTCGCGCGTTGGTAGATCACCTCGCGCATGCCAGCCACGAGTGGCTCGTAGGCGTGTGCGAGGTCGCCGCCCACCACGATCAATCCGGGATTGAGCAGGTTGACCGCGCCAGCGATGACCTCGCCGATGCGCCTGCCCGCCTGCCGCACCAGCCGCAGCGCCTCCGGGTCGCCGGAACGCACCAGTTCCGCGACCCCGAACGCATCGGTGACCGGCCTACCAAGCGCGGAGCACTCGGCCGCGAGCACCCTTCCGCCCGCGACGGCTTCGAGGCACCCCGTGTTGCCACAGTGACAGGAGACGTCATCGGCGTCGCACACCTTGGTGTGGCCGAGTTCGCCCGCCGCGCCGAGTGCACCGCGCTGCAGCCGCCTGCCCGCGATGAGGCCCGCGCCGATCCCGGTGGAGGCCTTGATGACCAGGAGGTCGTCGACATCGGGATGCCTGCGATGCTCGGCGAGGGCGAGCACGTTGACGTCGTTGTCCACCCGCGTCGGTACACCGAACCTGGTTGTGAAGTAGTCCGCGACGGCGACGTCGCCCCAGCCGGGCTGCACGGCGGGGCTCAGGCTGGTCCCGGTCACGACGTCGATGGCACCAGGCACGCTCACCCCGATACCCCACAACGTGTCGCGAGGCCTGCCGGACTCGGCGAGCAGCTGATCGAGGTACTTGACGGCGTTGCTGAGCAGCACGTCTGGCCCGTCCGCGAGGTCGACGGCGAACTCGGTCTCGGTGAGAACGGTGCCGGCCAGATCGCAGACGGCGAGCTGCGCCCTGCTCGCGCCGAGCGCGGCGGCGAGCACGGTGCCGCCGTCGGCGTGAAACCGCAGCCGCACCGGGGGACGTCCGCCGGTGGACACTCCCTCGGCACGCTCGACGACGAGCCCCTTGTCGAGTAGCTGCGTGACCCGCAGGGTGACCGCCGTGCGGGACAGGCCGGTGAGCCGTCCGATGTCGGAGCGCGTCGCCGCCATGCCTTGTCTGATCAGCCGGAAGACCTCACCGACCGACGCACCCGCCGCGCTCGCCCGTCGTGCCACGTATCCACGCTCCCTACCCGCGTAGTGCACCCGAGCCCAAGGCGCCCTTCGGTACACAGTGCGTGCCGAAGGCCACCTTCAGCCCCGTTCACGCCAGCCTACCGAGAAGTTAAGCACGTAAAGTGCGGAAGTTTGCTTGTTTCTGTACCGATTTAGGCCTACTCTAGGGACGAACTACCCGGACGGAGGAGATCGATGTCGGCAGCGAATTCGCTCGCCCCCTGCGACATCGTGGTATTCGGTGGTACCGGCGACCTGGCCATCCGTAAGCTGCTGCCCGCCTTGTACCTGCGCGATCGCGACGGCCACCTGGACGATGCGACCCGGATCGTCGCGGTGTCCCGCGCGGGGCTGGACGACGCCGGGTACCGCGACAAGATCGCCGCCGAGCTGCGGGGCTTTGTACCCGAGGACTGCCATGACACCACCAGCGAGGAGCGGTTCCTCGCCCGCCTGCACCACATCACCATCGACATCGCGGGCCAGGACCCGTGGCTTGAGCTGATCACCCGACTCTCCGAGGCGCCAGATTCGGTGCGCGTGTTCTATCTGGCCTGCGCGCCGCGTCTGTTCGGCCCCGTGTGCCAGAAGCTGTCGGAGGCCCGGCTGGTCAACGAGCAGTCCCGCGTGGTGCTCGAGAAGCCGATCGGCCACGACCTCGCGTCGGCGCGCGCGATCAATGACGACGTCGGCGCGGTGTTCGCCGAGAAGCAGATCTTCCGGATCGACCACTACCTCGGCAAGGAGACGGTGCAGAACCTGCTGGTGCTGCGCTTCGCGAACGCGCTACTCGAGCCGCTGTGGAACTCCGGCGCGATCGACCACGTGCAGATCACCGCGAGCGAGACCGTCGGCACTGGCAGCAGGGCGGGGTACTACGACACCTCCGGCGCGCTGCGCGACATGGTGCAGAACCACCTGCTGCAACTGCTGTGTCTGGTCGCGATGGAGCCGCCGACCAGGCTGGACCGCGACGCGGTGCGCGACGAGAAGCTGAAAGTGTTGCAAGCGCTGCGCCCGCTGGAGGGGCCGGACGTCCTGCGCGCCACCGTGCGCGGGCAGTACGCGCCCGGCCTCGTGGACGGCGAGCCGGTCGCGGGCTACCTCGATGAGCTGGACGGCAAGCCGAGCAATACCGAGACGTTCGTGGCGCTCAAGGCCGAGGTCGGCAACTGGCGCTGGGCTGGCGTGCCGTTCTACCTGCGCACCGGCAAGCGGCTAGAGCGGCGCGCGTCGGAGGTCGTGGTGCAGTTCAACCCCGTGGCGCACTCGATCTTCCCCGGCATCGCCGACGAGTTCATCGCGCCGAACCGCCTGGTGATCCGGCTGCAACCGGACGAGGCGATTCGGCTGCACCTGGTCACCAAGGAACCGGGGCCAGGCGGGGTGCGGCTGCGGCAGGTGCCGCTGAACCTGAGCTTCGCGGAGACCTTCGAATCGCGGCTACCGGACGCCTACGAGCGGCTGCTCGGCGACGTCGTTCGCGGCGACCCGACGTTGTTCATGCGCCGCGACGAGGTCGAGGCCGCGTGGCAGTGGACGGAACCGATCCTGGCGGCGTGGGAGCAGTCCGGCACCCGCCCGAAGCGCTACGCCGCTGGCACCAGCGGGCCGACCGCGGCCACCGCTCTGATCGAACGCGACGGACGTACCTGGCACGAGGAGGACGTGTGACCCACACTCGGCTGCACGACACGGTCACTGCCGTGACCCGGCGGATCGCCGAGCGCAGCGCCGTTAGCAGGGCCGACTACCTCGCGCGCATCCACGAGGCCGCCGCGCAGGGGCCGACGCGCGGCGGACTGGCCTGCTCCAACCTGGCGCACGGCTTCGCGGCGGCCGAACCGGGAGCGAAGGACCTGCTGCGCGGCACGCTCAAGCCAAACATCGCGATCGTGTCCGCGTACAACGACATGCTCTCGGCGCACAAGCCGTTCGAGACGTTCCCTCGACAGCTCAAGCAGGCCGTGATCGAGGCGGGCGGCATCGCCCAGTTCGCCGGTGGCGTGCCCGCGATGTGCGACGGCATCACGCAGGGGCGCGCGGGCATGGAGCTGTCGCTGTTCAGCCGCGAGGTCATCGCGATGTCCACCGCGATCGCGCTCTCGCACGACATGTTCGACGGCGCGCTGCTGCTCGGCGTGTGCGACAAGATTGTGCCCGGCCTGGTGATCGGCGCGCTGTCGTTCGGGCACCTGCCCGCGATCCTGGTGCCCGCCGGCCCGATGACGTCCGGGCTGCCGAACGCGGAGAAGTCACGGGTGCGGCAGGCGTTCGCCGAGGGCAAGGTCGGCCGCGAGGAACTGCTTGACGCCGAGGCGGCGTCGTACCACGGCGAGGGCACCTGCACCTTCTACGGCACGGCGAACTCGAACCAGCTCGTCGTCGAGGCGATGGGGCTACACCTGCCCGGCGCGAGCTTCGTCAACCCGAACACGCCGCTGCGGGACGCGCTCACCGAGGCCGCCGGCCGGCAGGTCACGGGTCTGACCGCGCTCGGCGACGACTACACGCCGATCGGTGAGGTACTGGACGAGCGGGCGTTCGTCAACGCCGTCGTCGCGCTGCTGGCGAGCGGCGGGTCGACCAACCACACGATGCACCTAGTCGCGATGGCCGCCGCCGCCGGGATCGACCTGCGGTGGGAGGACTTCTCGGCACTGTCGGCGGTGACGCCGTCGTTGGCCACGATCTATCCGAACGGTTCGGCCGACATCAACCACTTCCACGCCGCCGGTGGGATGGCGTTCCTTGTCGGGGAGCTGCTGGATGCCGGGCTGCTGCACCCGGACGCGCGCACGGTCGCCGGTGGCACGCTCGCGGAGCGCTACCGAGAGGAGCCCGTGCTGGACGACGGGTCGCTGACCTGGCGACCGGGGCCGACAGACAGCCTGGACAAGTCCGTGCTGCGTGGCGTCGCCGATCCGTTCGCGCCCGACGGCGGGCTGCGGATGCTCACCGGCAACCTGGGGAACGCCGTGCTCAAGGTGTCCGCGATCAAGCCAGAGCACCGCGTGGTGCGGGCGCCCGCGCGAGTCTTCGCCGATCAGGCGGACTTCCTGACGGCGTTCCAGAACGGCGAGCTGAACCGCGACGTCGTCGCCGTCGTCCGGCACCAAGGGCCGAGCGCCAACGGCATGCCTGAGCTACACAAACTGGTCCCGGCGCTCGGGGTGTTGCAGGACGCTGGGCACGCCGTGGCGCTGGTCACCGACGGCAGGATGTCCGGCGCGTCCGGCAAGATCCCCGCCGCGATCCACCTGACGCCGGAGGCTGCCGACGCTGGCCCGATCGCGCGCGTCGAGGACGGCGACGTGATCGAACTGGACGCGGAGTCGGGGGCTCTGCGGGTGTTGGTTGACGACGCCGAGCTGGCTACCCGTCCCGCCGCTGCCCCCGCGGCGTCGGCGCGGGAGACCGGCACCGGGCGTGAGCTGTTCGCGCCGTTGCGCGCCGCCGTCGGTCCCGCCGACAGGGGCGCGACGGTGTTCCGGGGGTGCGGCGTCGGGACCGGACCTGGTGCCGGTCCCGACGCCGGTGTCCCAGCTACGGGAGGTGCCGCATGACCAGCACGCAACCAACCGGTGTGCTCGACGTCAGCCCCGTCATTCCCGTCGTCGTGATCGAAGACGTCGACACGGCGGTACCACTGGCACGGGCACTCGCGTCAGGCGGCGTCCGGATCGTCGAGGTCACGCTGCGCTCGGACGCCGCGCTGACGGCGATCGAGCGCATCGCCACCGAGCTGCCGGACGTCCTCGTCGGCGCAGGCACGTTGACGACGCCGGCGCAGGTCAAGGACGCGGTCGGCGCGGGAGCTCGGTTCCTCGTCAGCCCCGGCAGCACACCGACGCTGCTCGACGCCATGGCGGACACCGGGCTGCCGTATCTGCCTGGCGTGTCCACCGCGTCCGAGGTGCTCGCGATGCTCGAGCGCGGCGTAACGGAGATGAAGTTCTTCCCGGCCGAGGCGGCGGGTGGGCATCCGTTCCTGAAGGCGCTGACGGGACCGCTGCCGCGGGCGCGATTCTGCCCGACCGGCGGGATCACGCCGCTCAACGCGCCGAACTATCTCGCGCTGCCCACGGTCGGTTGCGTCGGCGGCTCGTGGCTGTCACCCGCCGACGCGGTGAGCACCGGCGACTGGACCTGCGTCACCCAGCTCGCGACGCAGGCCGCCTCGCTCGGCCTGACATAGCGCCTCATGGCGGCGAGTGTGAGGCGTTTGGGTCGCTACAGCAGCCAAAACGCCTCACACTCGCGACGTGCCGAACCCTCGCGTCGGCGCTCATCTAGTAATACGAGCGGGATCGCGCGTCGCGGGCCTCGCGGAGTTCCGCGACGGAGCGTTCGACCTGACCGACCTGCTGCTTGCGCTCGGGACGGTCCTGCAGCCGCACCGCGACGTCGACCGCGGCCATGCCTATGATGACCAGCGCCAACCCGCTGAAGCCCCACGCGACCAACGAGGCCAGCTGCTCGTTGGCGTTGAGCGTTCCCGCGACAGTGCCCCAGCTGTAAAAGATGGCGCTGAAGCCAGCGGCTACCAGGACAAGGCCGCCCCAGACGCCGTTCGACGGCGTGAGCAGCAACGCCTTCCACCGGGGTGGCGGGCGGCCGATGTCCGCCAGCTCCTCACGATGGCGCTCGTCGAGCTCAGCTGGTGTCTCGGCCACGTCGTCAGGCGGCGCTGCGGGATCAGGTTGTGCCGAGTACCCCGGGTCCAACGGCTCCGTGTCCGCTTGCCGCGCGTCGGCCCCTTGCGGTGCGACATCCGCCCTCGGCGCATCGTCGTCCAACGGCCGCGCGTCGTCGTCCGAGCTGGACCGGTGCCGTCCTGCTGGTTCCGTCATCCCAATGAACTCCCTGGTCGCTCCAGGCTCCTCGTCAACGAATGCCCCGTCATGGCGAACCCGATGAGCAGCAGCAACGGCATGATCCACGCGATCGGGTACTGGTAGCCGACGGTGATGAACTCCGGCGCGGCGACGGGCTCGGGCGCGGGCTCGACCGCTTCCTCCGGCGGGAGCTCGGCGTCGGCCACCGGAGCGATATCGGCAGGCTCAGGCGGCGCGACGTCGATCGGGCTGATCGGCGGCGGGCTCGGCGCGGGCGGCGGCGTGAACTCGGGCTCAGGTGGGGGCAACGTCGTGGTTTCGCCGTCAGGCTCCGGTTCGTAGGTCAGCTTCGCGGTAATCGGCTTCGGAGTCCCACTCTCCGGCGAGACCGGGGCATCATCCTGCAGGCCAGCGCCGTAGTCCTTGCCATAGAAGGCGACGTGCCATGTTTCCGAGGCCTCTTCCGCTTCCGGGGCGGGCAGGATGGCCAACGCGGCCGAGTCGCCCTTGGACCATCCCGCGAGGAATGGCCCGAGATCCACGGTGAACGTCGGCGCGGGCTCCGCCGAGTACTTGGCGTTCGCGGACGTCTCGCAGTCGGTCGCTGGCGGCTTGTCCGGCGAGGCCGCCACGGAGCTGAAGAACTCCGTTACCTGGCAGACCTGGAGTTCCGCCGCGTCCTGGCGCAGCGTGCCATCGCCGGGTGCCATATCCACAGGCAACGTGACGGTGCCCTTGGTGAAGACCGAACCCGTCGGTATGTTCGCGCTGAACATGTCGAATTCGATGTAGGTCGCCGCGGTCGGTGTCCCATTCGAGATGCCGACATGCAGCGTGTTCTTCGGAAACTCAGCGGGGGCGGCGAGCATGGAGCAGTCAATGGACGAACACGTCTCGCTCGTCGTCGTCACGTACCACGCTTCGGTCTGCGTGCCGACTTTCGCCGATTCGCTCGCCGCCAGCGCCGAGACCTGACCGTAGAGGACCATCAGCGACCCGACCGCTGACAGTACGAGGATGCGCCGAAGTTTCACCGAGTCGCTCCCGGGGCTCATGCCGTCCGTCACGCACGCCGAATCATTTTATCTATCAATACGCTAAATTTACTTTACGATTCGACCTGAAGTTCGTCAATCACGACTCGACCACGAACTTTTCGCGCCGTACCGAAATGCGGATCCGACCGTGGACGTTGACCGCCACTTCTTGAAGCTCATATTATAAAACATATATTTCGTTAAAAGAAATGGCGAGGAGCTCTGTCATGGCTGGTCACGCCCTACGACCACTCCGCCAGATCGTGCGTACCCTCCGCCACGGATTGCGGCGGGTCGACGTCGTTCCCGCCCTCGACGTCGGGCGCGGTCTACACCTGTCACTGGCGGCGCTCCTTCTCGCGACAAACACCGGCTACGCGGTACCGACGATGGTCACCGCGTCATCGGGTCCAGAAACGACACGGCAGGCGCCCTTCGGAGTGGACGGCGGCACCGCCGCGTTCCTGCAACCTCCGCCCGTTCCGTCCACTCGTGAGACCGTTGTCAGGGTGAGCGCGAAGCCGCGGAGCCACCAACCAACCGCGGCACCCGCCTTCGATCCGCTCGGCATCCCACGCAGCGCGCTCCGCGCGTACCGAGACGCCGAGAAGCAGAGCAACACGAGCGATCCCCGGTGCGGACTCACCGCCGCGTTGCTGGCCGCGATAGGGCGCGTGGAATCCGGCCACGCGCAAGGCGGGAATGTCGATGAGAACGGCACGACGCTGCGACCGATCCTCGGACCGCGACTGGACGGCAGTCCCGGCGTCGCCGCGATTCGAGACACCGATGGCGGCCGGTACGACGCGGACACCACATGGGATCGTGCGGTGGGGCCGATGCAGTTCATTCCCTCGACGTGGGCCGGGTGGGCCGCCGACGGCAACGCTGACGGCGTCGCGAGCCCGCACAACCTCTACGACTCCACCGTCGCCGCGGCTGGCTACCTGTGTGCGGGTGACCGCGACCTACGTCGAACCGGCGATCTCCACGCGGCCATTCTCAGCTACAACCACTCCACGCGGTACCTGAGCGTCGTCCTGGCGTGGCTGGAGGTCTACTCCGGTGAAACCGTCGTCATCCCTGATGCGCGGCACGGCGGCACCGCCATGGCGTCCTCGGCGTCGCGGGAACAGACCACACGGCGTGACTCCAGACCAGCGGCCTCCCAGCCGCAGCGCGGGCAACACGGCAGCGACCAACCATCAGCTCCCGTCCAGGAAGCCTCCCCGACCGGAGCACCGGCCCCACCAACGCGGCCCGCGAAACCCGGTGAGCCGAGCCCGGATAAGCCAGGCCCTGGCAATCCTGGCGAGCCCGACCCTGTCAAGGCGGTCCGCGATACCGCCGACACCCTCACCGACGAGGTCTCCGGACAGACGACGTCCGACTCGTTCGACGTGCGCTAGGCCGCCTCCTGGCGACGTCGGTACCCCGCGCGGTCAACGACGTCGTCCGTGTCCGGGCCAGCGACGACGCTCCGTGACGAGATGGATCACGGCGCACAGTTCATCGACGATGTCGCTCATCTCCGCGCGAGCGATCGCACGGTCGCGGCGTTCCGCGAGCACGCCAGCGAGCATGGCGCCGACCACGACGAGCGCGGCACCGCCAAGACCACCGGAGACGACGAACGGCAGTTGCAGCACAACGTACGGCGTATCGGCGACGCGAAACACCGTGTAAGCGACGGCCGCGGCTCCGGCAACGGCCATCGCGACCAGAAAGATCAGCCCCGGTAGCGCCGGGTCGCGCCACGCCCGCACCAGCGCGAGCGCACGCCGCAATGTCTCGGAATCCGCCTCGAGACCCACCTGCCGCTGACCATCGTCAAACGTGGGTGTCATCGCCGCTCGCCCCGTTCGCTGTCATGTTCACAGCATCGGGCGTTGGGCCGAGACCACGCAACTTCAGGCGGTCAGTCCCGCGATCTCCGCAGCGCGGCGCTGACCAGGGCACACACCTCGGAGGCTATCTCCTGCGTCTCCGCCGTCGCCACGGCTCGGTCCCGGCGCTCGGCCTGTACGGCGGCGAGCAGAGCGCCGATGGCGAATAGTGCCACGCCCCCTAAGCCACCGGAGACGAAGAACGGGAGCTGCAACGGAACGTAGGGAGTGCCCGCCATGCTGACGACGGCGATGACGAGCGAGACGCACCCTGCCAGCGCGAGCAGCGGCAGGAAGACGAGACCGGGCATCGCGGGATCGCGCCACGCCCGCACCAGCGCGAGCGCGCGCCGCATCGTCTCGGAATCGACTCCACTGACCGGTGTGTGCGTCGACGCACCCGTATCGATCGCCGTCATATCTACTCGGCCTCGCGCTGGCGCGATTCCGATTCGAGCATTTCCCTCACCTCGGCAAGCGCCCGGGTCATCTGCGCCAGTTGCTCGGTACGTTCCTTGCTGTCGCGCCTGCGCACCACGACATCGATCACCGTGGCGCCAGCGATGATCAGCACGAGGCCCGCGATGCCACCCGACACCAGATAGGGCATCTGCTCAGCGACATTCGTCAGCCCGGCGACTTTGGACCAGGTGAAGACGATCGCGCCGAACCCGGCCAACGCCAGCACGAGGCCAATCCAGACCCCTGTCGTGTGCGACGACGCCGCCATACGTTCCGACGCCACACCGAGACGGCTCGGCGCTGGCGCCTCTTCGGCGGGCGCGGGCCGCACGAACTCCGTCGTGTCGTCGGCCACGTCCGCGGACTCCTGCCACTGGTCGTCCTCGGGCTCCTGCCACTGGTCATCGCGGTGTCCGTCGTCGTACGCACGCTCGTCGACCTCGTCCGCATCTCCCACGGCCGGGGCGATCGCGGTGTCGTGATCGTCGGAGGGCAGGGACGCCTCGGACACCGACGTTTCGGACACCGTGTCCGACCTGGTAACCGGTCCGGTTCCTGTTCCGTAGCGCACCGTCTGGTGAACGGGTTCCGACATCGGCATCTCCTCAAAGCGGTGGACAGGAGTATTTTCTAACAGACTACCCAGAAATTACAAGCTATATTTCACTCTATAAACCATCCTATCGCGTCGCTTGACCGAACATCACGAACTGCCATAATTGTTCCTGAAATACTCGTGCGATTCTTTACATTCTTCCCCTCTACACGTGCGGCACTCTCACACTTGATTGGCGCTAGGATGACGCGAACCAGACCGACCCGTGACGGGAATACAGCGAATTTCTCCAAAGCCATCAGGGCGGGAGAGTTCATATACGTTTCAGGGCAGGCATCCGTCAACGACTACGGGAAGATCGTCCCTGGCACGTTCGCCGAGGAGATGCACCGGTCCATCGAGAACGTCCGAGACATCCTCGCCGAGTTCAATCTCGACCTGACCGAGGTCGTCAAGGTCAACGCCTATGTACAGAACCCCGCCGATCTCGCCGAGTACAACCTGCTGTACCGCGAATTCTTCTCGCCGCCACTCCCGGCACGTACCACGATCACGAACTGCCTCACCGACGCGATCAAGTTCGAAATCGACGTCGTCGCCTATGCCGGAACGAGTCACGCGATAACGTGACGGCGGCTCAGCGGAATCGTGTCGCCGCTAACCGACCTTGCCAATACCCCGCCGATTTCATACAATGAAATAGTTTCCTGAATTGACAGATCAGGCGCTTCGACTCCCGGGCAGCTGGCAGCAGCCGTGCGCGTGTCTAGTTCCATAATCCGTTCTATGTGAGAGAGGTCAGTCGTGCCACCCCGACGGAAGCGCAAGAAAGATTCTGACGATAGCGCGTCAGTGGAAGAGCGGGACTATACGGTACGGGCGGTTCAGCGAGTGTGCGCGATCCTGAACTTGCTGCAGGAATCGTCGCTGGATGGCGGCGTTCCGCTGCCCGCGGTGGCCGTCGCGACCGGACTGCCGAAGTCGTCGGCGTTTCGGTACCTGTGGACGCTGGAGAATCACCGGTACGTCGAGCGCCATCCCGACACCGGGTTGTTCCAACTCGGTCTCGGGTTCGTTGGAATGCAATCGCAGCACGTCGAGGTCCTTCGGGAACGCGCGCGCCCCATACTCGAACAGCTCAGGGATGAGCATGACGAGTCCGCCAACCTGGGCATCCTCGACGGAGACAGCGTTATTTACCTCGATATCGTCGAGAGCAAACGTACCGTTCGACTCGCGGCGAGCAGGGGTGATCGGGACCCACTCCATTCCACGGCATTGGGCAAAGCCATCGCGGCGCAGCTCAGTGACAACCGGGTGAGAGAGTTGCTCGAGCACGCGGGTATGACTTCCCGCACCGCCAACACGATCACCACGGTCGAAAGCTACCTAGACGAACTCACGAAAGTACGCCGTGTTGGTTACGCGGTCGACAACGGTGAGAACGAGTTGGACGGCCGTTGCGTCGCGGTCCCCATCCTTGGAACCCGCCTCCCCGCCGCGATAAGCCTGAGCGCACCGGCCGCGCGATTTCCAGTCCAAGACGTCGAATCGGCGGCGAAAGCGCTGCAAGACGCCGCCAAAGAACTCGGCTCGGCTTCGGAAGGAAATGGCGACGGCGGCGGCTGAGGTTCGAGCCACCACACGTCATTGCGGCTTCCCGAACCGGCGGATCGTCATGGCGGCGAACAGTAGTCCAAGTCCTACCACGACGGCGAGCTCGACGATGACGGGAAGTTCGTAGCCGAACAGCTCGACACCCGTCGCGAACCGGCCCTGCGCATCAAGGTCAGTAGCCTCGCGCGAAAGGACGACCCGCCGCAACGAATCGACGCCATATGTCAGCGGGTTGACGTGGGTAAGCACGGCGAGCCAGCCAGGAAGATCGCGAATCGGGAACAGCGCTCCCGAGAGAAACATCATCGGCATCAGCAGCATCTGCATGACGGCTTGAAATGTCTCCAGCCGCTGGATCCAACACGCGAGGAAAACGCCGAGCGCGGTGACGGCCATGGCGATCAGCATCGCGATCCCGGCGGCCGCGACGACGATGACGACGTCCAGCGTTATACCGAGCAACGGGGCGAGTACCAGGACGACGACCCCTTTGATGGTGGAGACCAGCGTTCCCCCGATGATCTTGCCCGCCACCAAGCTCGTCCGGTGTGGCGGAGCGACCACCATCTCGCGCATGAAGCCGAACTCCCTGTCGATGACAACCGATGCCCCGCTCAGCAGCGCCGCGCCGACGACGCTCATCGCGACGACGCCGGGGAGTACGAACTGGACGAAGTTGACGTCTCCAGACGGCGTGACCAGCCGGTTGAGTCCGACGCCGAGAATGAGCAAGAAGCTCAACGGTTGAATGAACCCGGTCACCAGTTGGCCACGTGCCCGGACAAAGCGAATCAGCTCCCGCTCAGCGACCATCACCACCGTGCGGAACTCCGCACCGACGCGGACTCGGTCATCACCGAAACCGGTCCATCCAGCGTCCGATGGCGCGGTCACGATCTCGTCGCTGTCCTGACCCATCGCACCCGCTCCTATCGCCGCCGCGCCAGTAAGTTGCGGACGTTTCGCTCGAGCTCCGTCAAACCAGGCTCGTCTTCGCGCATCGCACGCCCGGTGAAGTGCATGAAGACGTCATCAAGGGTGGGCCGGTGCATACGCAGCTGGCTGACCCCGACCCCCGCACCGGTGACGAGATCCGCGACGGCCCGCTCCCCATCAGGCACGTAGACGCGCAGCCCGTGTGACGCGGACCGTACGTCGTAACCGGCCTGAACCAACGTCTCCTTCGCCGCGTCGTCATCGGCCGTCACGACGTCGATCGCGTCAGCGCCCACCTCGGCCTTCAGCGCCGCGGGCGTGTCACACGCGACCATCTCTCCGTGATCGATGATCGCGATTCGGTCCGCGTTCTCCGCCTCGTCCATGTAATGAGTCGTGAGGAAGATCGTGACGTCCCGATCGCGCAACTTGAGGACGCTCTCCCAGATCCGGGAGCGGGTCTGCGGATCGAGCCCCACCGTCGGCTCGTCGAGGAACAGCACCCGCGGTTCGTGCAGTAGCGCTCGGGCGATCTCCAGCCGACGTGACATGCCGCCGGAGAGCGTGGCGACCAGGCTCCGTCCCCGGTCGGTGAGGTCGACCAGCGCTAGCACCCGCTCGATTCGCTCCGGGACCTGCCGACGGGGTATCCGGTAGAGGACGGCGTGGAATCGCAGGTTCTCCTCAACCGTGAGCTGCGGATCAAGGGTTTGTTCCTGGAACACCAGCCCAATGTGCTGCCGCACGCGTCGGGGCTGCCGCGCGACGTCATAGCCCGCCACCGTTGCCCGACCCGCCGTCGGCCGCGCCAGGGTGCACAGCATGTTGATGGTGGTGCTTTTTCCCGCCCCGTTCGGGCCGAGGAACGCGAACAACTCACCCGGGCGCACATCAAACGAGACACCCCGTACCGCACGCACGTCCCCAAAACGTTTGACCAGCTCAGACGCCTCGATGACAGAGCGTGGCCCGGCCCTGCTCGCGTCGGGTCTCGACCGTGGCTCGCTGTCCACAACCATGTCCGCACGCTATCGACACCAGGTGCCACCTTGGCATAGGTGCAATTTCGGCGCTAGTGCCATGCCACTTATGCTCGAGCCATGGTCGGCACGGCGGAGACACGCAGCGGCGAGCGATTGCGCGCCCGGCGGCGGCAGCGGATGGCGGACGAGATCGAACTCGCCGCGCTCCGGTTGTTCGCCGAACACGGTGTCGACGCCGTCACGGTCGACGACATCGCGGCGTCCGCCGATATCTCCCGGCGGACGTTCTTCCGATACTTCGCGAGCAAGGATGACTTGCTCCATGGCAATCCCGAACGGCAGCGGGAGGTGGCGCTGGAGGCGGTCGCGTCAGCACCACAGGAAACGACACCGCACGCGCTGGTTCGCCGGGTTTTGCTAGCGCTGACCGCGGACATCGAGCAACGACGCGAAGCCCTGCTGCTGCGCAGGCGGATAGCGGAGCACGCACCGAACGCCATGGCACAGGGCCAGCACCGGTACAGCTCGTTGGTGGACGCCCTCATCGACGCTGTCGCGACTCGCACGCACACCGATCCCGCGACGAGCCTGCGAGCCAACGTCCTCGTGCACGCTGGGCTTGGTGCCATGCAGGGCGCGATACGGACCTGGTTCGCGAGCGGGACAGCTGGGTCGCTATACGACCTCGCCGCAGAAGCACTCGACCTCATCGGCCTCCGCGAGCAGGTGGAGGATTGACCGCCCCGTCCGGGGCGGACGGCTCGATGAGTGCGGCTCGCGAGGCCTGAACTGGGCAGCGAGTCAGCCGATCGCGTGGAAGTCATACCGTTGACATTCCGCATTGTCATACGTAGTTTTTCATTTAATAAGCTTCTAGTTTTAGTTGCCAAAACAACCACGATGAGGCGGAAGGAACTGAACCATGGCCGTCGGTTTCCGATCGTTCCTCCGAGTTGGTCCTGACCAGTCACTGGTGGAAACCCTCATCAACCACATCGGACGATGGTCGACGACCAAACAGATCGACGTCGATCCGGCGGCACCCGGGCGGTACCGCTTCGCGGACGACAACCTCCTCACCATCTTCCGCGAACACGACAACGACGGCCACGAGGTCTACCGGTGGCGCCGGGTCCATGAAGGCGCGGCGCGCGATGAGGTGTGGCGCACGACCTTCACCGCCGTGGAACGCCACGACGCACCTGGCTGGCTCTGGTCGGAGATCGAGACCGTCGACGGCGACCGACCGGATCCGAGTTCTTCGTTCGCGTGCATGTCGGTTCCCCGGGTGCTGCGAGAGCTGCTCGGGAAACTGACGTGTTACGACGGCGGAACCGAGATGACCGCCGAGCCCCGGTGGGTCGCGAGCGGACAGCTGCCGGACCTCATGGACTACCTCGCCGACGACTCACGGCTCGGCTCCGTCTACGTCGCCAGCCAAGGCATACGCGACACGGACGACTTCGTCCGCTGGGCGACCCAAGTTACCTGGCACCTCATCGGTCTCGGCAGTGTCTTCCTGCTGGATCCCACGATGAACCTCGAGTTCAACGAGATGGTGGGCAACGGACACGCCGTGCCATCCGGCACGATCCGAACGTTCCTACCGGGAGTCGAACTCGACGACCCTCGCGATCCGCAACGCCACAAGATCCTGGGCATCGGCCGGATCGCCGACTCAAGCCCGCGACGGCTGGCAGGCATGCTCGGTCTGATCGAGCGCAGGCGGGGCGTGGACTCGCCGCTGCCCACCGAGGCGACCGAGCTCGATCACCGCCTCTCCGAACGGGAAAACGATCCGGCGGCGACGCGGGCACCGGCGCTGCACGCGGTCACCGTCGCCGAGGCGGTCATGGCGAGCAGGACACGTGAGCAGCGGGGTTCCGAACCCGACCTCAAGGCCTTACGCGACGAACTCGCCGAGCTCAGGGCGGAACTCGACCACGAACGAAGCCAGCACGCGACGATTCTCGCTCACCTCAAGGCCCTCACGCAGGAAGTCAACGCCTTGCGCGCTCGCGACGGCGTCGATACGACACCACGCCAGCGGCTCAACGCGTCGTGACCATGTCACGCATGATCTCCGCGCGGTGCGGCCAGTGCGACCAGAAAGCACCGGTGTAGCCGAGTTCGATGAGCCGCAGCAGAAACGGATTATCGGCGTAGTTGTTGTCGTCTTGGGTCAGTCCCGGCAGCGTCGGCAACATCACCCGGTGCAGATCGTCCTCCGGCACGAGGTCGTGGAGCAGGTCGATCGACTTCGCCCACCGCCCGCTCGGTGATTCCACCGTCGCACGATCCTCAGGCAGTTCCGGTGAGAGGAAGTAGACCGGACGGAACCGGCCGTGCTGGTCGAACATGAACTGCCGCTCGTACTCGACGGTCGAACACGCACCCTTCGGCGTCAGCACGATCGGTTCCAGTGCGGTGGTTGACTGCAGGCCCCGCACCGTGCGGGTGCCGCCGCACTCCCGCGCCAGCTGGATGCCGAGCGGCGAGTACGGAAACGCCCTGATGCCAAGGCTGTACCCGGTCACGGTGGCGTCCAGGTCCAGCGTGCGCTTCACGCATTCCCGCAACGTGGCCTCGGTCTCACCCGGCATGCCGAGGAGCACTTCGACCATGGTGGGAATGTCGCGCTCCCGTGCGAGTGAGCACACCCGATGCGCGTCGTCGAACGTGTAGTAACGACGTCCTTTGCCGGTGACCTTCCACCCGTCGAGCACGTCGTCGCGCACATGGTCGGGAGCCAGGTTGATGCCGCCGCATCCCGCTTCCGCGAGCAGTGCCGCGAGTTCGTCGTCGAACGGTGTCGGCTGCACGTAGACCCACAGTCGCAGCTGGTGCAACGACGTCGCGGGATCGGCCGACTTGCGCCGCACGATCTCGGTCAGCACCGCTTTGGTGTGGGCGATGGCGAGGTTGAACTCGCTGTCGGTGGTGTGGATGTCGAAGATGCCCTGATCGGTCAGCGCCTCGATCTCGTCTACGACCACGGCGACCTCACGGCGGGTGAACTGGGTTCCCTTCGCGTCCGGCTCGACACAGTGTGAGCACGCGTAGACGCACCCGTTCTTGGTCAGGATGTTGCCGAGCCCGCCTGTCCGGTAGTACCGGACGTTGTCCACCTTGTACGGGGTCGCCGAACGACGCAGGTACACCGTGCTCGTGTTGACGACACCCGCGCCGGTGGCGAGCGTGTCGGGCGGGCGTCCCTGCCTTATCCGCGCGGGATACGGCAGAACCTGGCGCACGCGGCCCTCCCCATGATTGATCAGCAGCCCAGGAATGTCATCGGTGCGGCCGCCCGCGAGCAGGGTCCGCGCGAGCCGCACCATGATGTGCTCGCCAGGCCCCTTTACCCCGTAGGGAATGTCGAAGTAGTCGGTGAGCGCGAACGGCATCGACGAGAATCCGACGCCGCCCGCGACGATCGGCGCCGAGGTATGGTCCTTTATGGCGTTGACGACATCGCGGTGGGTATCGATGAAGACCCGCTGCTGCTGGGCATAAATGGTGTCGGTGTTGCGGACCGTGACGCCGACGAGCAACGGATCGCGGGTCGCGAAGTACTCGCGGAGGCACCGCTCCCAGTCCTCGCGACGAAACGTCAGGTCCACCACCTCGACGTCGAACCCGTCCGCTTCCAAGGACGTCGTCAGGATGTCGAGTGCGTACGGCGTGATCGGCGGATACACGAAATTGGGGTTCACCAGCGTCACCAGTGACCTAGCCATGGCAGCCATCTCCCGCTGTGGTGATATCGGTGCGCACGGACGCGACCGGCCCGGCACGCTGCGCGCGCGCCGTGCGTGCGGCCGCACCGAGTCTTTCGACAGGAATATCGAGAACCGAGCTGAGCCAACCCCGCCAGTACGGGCCAGGCACGCGTTTGCCCCGCTCCCAGCGCGCGACCTCGGTCCTGCTCACGCCGTAGTTGTTGGACAGCGACATGAGCGCCTCGGCGAGCGCGTGCTGGCTGAGACCGCGTTCCTGACGGGCGCGCCGCACGACGGTGCCGATCGGCTCGCTGCGATAAGGACGAACTGAATCCGCCCCCTTGCGGCTGTACGTTGACACGCAGTCGACGCTAGGACCACGCACGCCCGAGCACGATCCACTTCCCGCGCGGACTCATCCAGTCCGCGCGGGTAGCTCACTTGCGCAACGTCGTCGAGGGATACTCGCCGTAGCGGGCGTGGTAGGCGGAGGCGAACCTACTCAAGTGCTGCGAGCCCCAGCGCGCCGCGACCTTGCCGACGGTCGTGGTATCCGGCTCCGCGGCGAGCAGTTCCTGGTGAGCCCGCTCCAACCGAACCTCGCGCAGGTAGCGCATCGGCGTGACGTCGGTATGCCGCCGGAACGCCTCCTGCAGTGCCCGTGCGCTCACCCCCGCCGCGCTGGCGAGGCTGCTGATGGTGTGTTCGGACTCCGGGTGTGCTTCCATGAGCTCGATCGCGGCGTCGACAACCCGGTTCGGAATCGGGCGGGTGTCACCGTCGAGAACATGGGTGTAGTTGTTCGGCTGCGCCAGCAACAGCCCCTCCATCAACCACCGTTCCAGCCCTCTGGCGCTGTGGGAACGCGACCAGGAACGGTTGTTGCTGTCCAGTTCATTGATGAAGCGCAGGAACCCGCTCGCCCAGGCGGCGGTCATCCCCTCCGTGGCGTTCATCCCGAGCTGGAACTCGATCGGCCACGGCAATGACTGATCGAGCAACTCGCGTAAGGTCGCCTCCAACGCCGGCCGTTCGATTCGCGCGATCACCAGCTTCGTTCCGGCGGCCAGCCGCATGCTCAGGGGAAGCGTCGGTGACGCGACCGCGATGACGTCCGGGGTCGCGTCGATGCTGTCGTTGCCGCACCGGAACGTTCCGCGGCCCTCAAGGATCGCCATCACGGGGAAGAAGTTCTCACATTCCCCTGGATCGACCTTGACATCGCCGCCATAGGTGATGGAAGCCAGCGAGGTGTTCCGTATGCGTTGGCAGTTCATATGCGTGTCAAGCCGGGATGCCCTGCCCACCAGGTCAATTCGGTGGTCGCAAAATACCTGTGCCACCCGTTGACGCGTATCGTCGAGGTCCGTGGAATCGAAAAGCCGGTACTGCGATAGCGGAAGTTTCGTCATCGTCGCGCATGGTCCCTTATCTAGCAAGCATGGTGTTCCCCCTCAACATGCGAAGCCAACGCTCGCAGATTTACACCCGCTTTTCTAGCCTCGATCTTTCTCGCGTTTGAGGTGTCGGCCTGACTGCGCTGGGCGGTGGTGTTGTTGGCCTCCTTTTCGGTCGGTGGCGAGCTGCAGTGGCCCGTGGTCAGTCGGGGCGGCCTGCCGGGTTCCACGGGCCCGGGTGGTGTTTCGTCTCGTCGGGGCGGGTTGTCGCTGATCAGGGCGGTGCGGGTGGTGCGGCGAGCCGGGCGAGCGCGGTCTGTATCAGATCGGCCCAGGGTGCGTGCGCGGACAGCCGTAGGCGTGTGCGGCGGGCGTGACGGGCGATGCGGCCGGCGATGGAGAACAGCCGCAGCCGCAGGCGTTTGGGTTCCCATCGGCGGGCGGGGTGGTCGGCCAGCGCGAGCAGCTGCATCCAGGCGGTGAGCTCGACGGCGAGCGCGACGATGGCCAGCCAGATCTGGTTCTGCGCGAAGTCATGCAGCGGCAGGTTCGACAGGCCGGTGTCCTTACAGATCCGGATGCGGTCCTCGCAGCGGGCGCGGCGGCGGTGCCGCAGCTCGAGGTCGGCCAGCTGCCCGCGGGCGGTGTTGGTGATGAAGGCGGTCAGCCGGAGTCCGTCGACGTCGGTGAACCGCAGCTGCGCGCCGGGATGCGGCCGTTCCTTGCGGACGACCACACGCATGCCCTCGGGCCAGCCGGACAGGTCCAGCACACCGGTGGCGTCGGCGACCCACGCCCCGTCGCGCGGGTCGCCGTCGGAGTCGTAGGCCGGTGTCCACACGTGCGCGGGAATGGTGCCGATGCGGGCGACGATGTCGTCGGAGAGCCCGAATCCGAGAGAGTAGGACAGCTTCTGTTTGGTCAGGTAGTCGACGAAGTCGTGGGTGCCGCCGGCACCGTCGGCGCGAATCAGCACCTTGCGCCCGACCCGGCCACCCCGGGCGGTGAACGGCAACTGGCGCAGGCATTCGGCCACCACCGTGATGTGGTCAGCGGCGGTGTTCGCTCCGGCGTTTCCCGGGCGCAGCAGCCAGCCCAGCGGCTCCCCGGTCCCGTCGTCGCCGTGGTCGACGAACCCGAGCAGGGGATGGAACCCGAAGCTCTTCTTATAGGTCGGGGCCGCGTTCTCCTTCTCCGAATGCGCGGTCACCAACGTCGCGTCCAGGTCGATGACCAGCGGGTGCTCGGCGTCGATGCCGTGATCGGGGGCGCGCTTGCCGGCGTGGCCCCACGCCGTCTTCCGCGCTGCCACGCGGGCCCGGCCGATCGCCGACAGGGCCTTGCCGGCGTCGGCGGCCAGGCAGGAGATCAGCCGGGACACGGTCGGATCCGACGCCACCCGGCCGAACACCGCTGGCTGCTCGCGCAGCAGAGCGATATCGGCCAGGCAGTCACCGCCCAGCGCCACCGACACCGCGAGATCGAGCACGACCTTGCCCGGATCATGTGTGGCCAACGGCTTGCGCCACGGCGCCAACGCCGCCGACAGCGCCGCAGCAAGACCGGCCTTCTCGGCGGTTCGCAGCAGGATCACCGCCCCGGCCTGCGACACGACCCCACTTCCGGCGGTATCGACCGACAACGACGGGTACGGACCAGTAGACTTACCCACCAGAAAGGTGCTCCTGAACTCGCTCGAACATGACCCTCAGCAAGTCATATTCTTGCAGCTCAGAGCACCTTTCTTCATGATCGACACAGCCCGCGGGCCGAACCAGCGTGAAAGCGCGAGGCTAGGGCCATTCGTGTAATGACCATACGGTAGTGAATGGCCGCTACGCGTCCGGTTCACCGCCACGACGGTGTGGATCACTCCACCGGCTGTAAAATCGCCGTGAACTGCCGCATTACATCGTCCTGCTCGACGATCCGATACCCGCGAAGATCGGCCGCCTTCGCCACGACACGTTCCGCGACCTCCGCCACATACTCCAAGTGGCTCGCGGTATACACCCTTCGGGGTATCGCGAAGCGGACGAGTTCTCTCGGGGCGGGAATATCGGTCGCGCCATCAGTCCCTGGCCGGCCGAATACCAAGGTGCCCAATTCGGTAGTGCGCACCGCACCGGCCCGATACAGCTCATTGACGAGCGCCGTCGCGGGCAGCTGGTGCGGCGGGATATGCGGCAGCAACCGCCCCGCGTCGACATAGACAGCGTGGCACCCGGTTGGTCGGAGCACGGGCAGCCCCGCCTCTGCCAGCACGCCCGCGAACCAGCGCGCCGACTCCGCCCTGTACCGCAGATAGTCCACATCGGTTACCTCGAGCAACCCTTGCGCCAACGCGTCAAGATCACGGCCCGCCAGCCCGCCATACGTGGGGAAACCTTCCGTTTCAATGACTTTCGCGCGGCAGCGCTTCGCCAAATCAGCATCGTGCAGCGCGATTAACCCACCGATATTAGCGATACCGTCCTTCTTCAAACTCGCCCAGCACGCATCCGCTAACCTGAAAAATTCTCGCGCTGTTTCACGTACTGTCGTTCCGGATGTTTCCGGTGATCTGTGATGGACTAAGTAGGCGTTCTCAGCGAATCTGGAAGCGTCGAGTAAGAACGGGATGTCGTGTTCATCACATATTTGCCGAACAACGCGCGCGTTATCTAGCGAAACCGGCTGACCCCCGTTGGCGTTATTGGTCACGGTAAGGACGAGGCACCTCACCCGCGCGCCCCCGTCCCCGGTGAGCAGTCGCCGCAACCGATCGAAGTCGATGTCACCTCCGAACGGCGTCGCCTCGTCATACTCGACGGGAAGGTCCACCGCATCAGCGCCCGCGGCCTCGACGCTGGCGCGAGTGCTGTCGAAATGCGTGTTGGACACCGACACGTCGCCCCTGCCGAGCAGTTCGTGCAGGATGATGCGCTCAGCGGCCCTTCCCTGGTGCACCGGGAGCACCTCGGGGTAGCCGGTCAACTCGCGCACCACATGCTCGAACCGTTCGAACGACCGCGCCCCCGCGTAGGATTCGTCACCGGAAAGCAGCGCGGACCACTGGGCCGCGGACATCGCGCTGGTGCCGGAGTCGGTCAGCATGTCGATGGTGATCAACCGCGCTGGGATTCGGAAGATGTTGTGCCCCGCTTCGGTCAGCGCGGCGTCGCGTTCGGCTACCGAAGGGAAGGGAATCGGTTCGACGGCTTTGATCCGGAACGGTTCCATAAACGCTGGCATGTGTCCCTCCCTGAACGCGCTGACCCTCCGAGTCTCCAGAAGCATGAGCGCCGCGCGCCAGGGCCAGTTGGCGGAACCCGCCCTCACCGTGCGTCGCAGCTTGTTGCGCCGTTCGCTGTCCTGGCGTTTCAGATCGGCATGAGATGGCCCCCTGATTGGCTACACTGAAATCGGCTAGGATTTTGAAACAACCTGTTTAATCGGAAAAAGGGGTGAGTCCGCTGGCGACCGGGCGGCAGCAATCCAACGGCAAGGCTGGTGACAACAGCGGGACCGATGCGGTACCTCAGCGAGAAGAGCGCGATTACACCGTCAGAGCGGTCCAGCGCGTGTGCGCGATCTTGAACCTACTGCAGGAATCCATCGACGGTGTTCCATTGCCAGTCCTCGCGGCGGAGACCGGACTCCCGAAGTCATCGGCATTCCGCTACCTCTGGACGCTTGAGAACCACCGTTACGTCGAGCGAGACCCCGACACCGGATTGTTCCGGCTCGGTCTCGGCTTCGTCGGCATGCAGTCGCGCCACCTCGAGGTACTGCGGGAGCGAGCTCGGCCTTGGCTGGAACACCTCAGGGATGAACACGACGAATCGGCGAACCTCGGGCTCCTCGATGGTGACCGGATCATTTACCTGGACATCGTGGAGAGCAAACGCGGCGTCCGGCTGGCGGCGAAACGCGGCGACCGCGACCCGCTGCACTCGACCGCGCTCGGCAAGGCCATCGCGGCACACATGGACACCGACAGGGTCAAAGAACTACTCGAGCAGTCCGGGATGGAGCAGCGCACACCGAACACCATCACCAACATCGACACCTACCTCGACGAACTGGCCAAGGTGCGCAGGGTCGGTTATGCCGTCGACAACGGGGAGAACGAGCTGGACGGTCGTTGCGTCGCCGTGCCCATCCTTGGCACAAGGCTGCCCGCGGCGGTCAGCCTCAGCGCACCATCGGCACGGTTCACCGTGCAGGACGTCGAGCGCGCGGCGGCGGCGTTGCAGCACGTAGCAGAGCAGCTGGGCACGACGCACGGTTCCGACGACGTGCCTTCGGGCGGCTGACGGCGGCCGCGACACCGCACGGAGCGAAGGGCCGCCTGGCCACCCGAGTCACACCCCACCTGGAATGGCCCCCTTGTCGCACGGGACCAACGGGACGTTGGGTTGGTCGGGTATGCCGAGACACCGGCCCCGGAGGCTGCTCTTATGCGGTTCGCGATGCTCGCACCGTGCCATGACACCCGTTCACTCACCACGGCGGACACCACCGGCCACCGTGGCGAGATGACAGTCGTTGTGCTGCCCTCCCGACACGACGGTCGGGCACCGTGCGAAGACGGGTTCGTACCGCGAGACGTGACCGACGACATGCTCGACGAGTTGGCGTTACGGGGACCGTGGGACGGTGTACTCGTCATCCTCGACGGCCAGTCAGCGCGCGACGGGCACGACTCCGCCGCCCGGCGGATGGGCAAGCGAGTACGCCACATCTTGGGTCCGGACGTTCCCGTCGGCACGGTCGACAACGTCCACACCGACATCGCTGATCAGCTCAGCGAGGGACTGGTGGTGCTGTCGGCCCTGCGCAGGATCGCCCTCGGTCCAGCGGCGGGGTGATCCGCTACTCGGCGACCCTTGTCCGGTCCGTCCAGGCGAATACCGGGATCAGCCTTCCGTTCCTCGTGACGTAGGAGTCGAACTCGAAATGGTCGTAGCCGTTGGCGCACGGGATCTTCAGCCTGCCATCGGCTACCTGGGCCCTCGTGACCATCACCCCCGGCGCGGCGAAGGGACATCCGCGTAGCTCCGCAGGCATGAGCGGTTCGCCTCCTCGTTGCTCGCCAGCGTCGGCCAGATCGTCTGGAGCGGCTTCCGACCGTTCCGAGCCCAGGGACGGATGGCGGTCCGGTGTGATGTCAGTCATAGTTCCAGCCTCACAGTGACCACGGGCGACGCTGAGAGGGCGAGTTCTGGCACTAGCGCTGCCCGCGTGCCCTCGCGAGCTCCTCCGGTTTGCCGACGTCTTGCCAGGGATCGTCCATCCGCCACACACCCACCGGCTCACCACGCTCGAGGCACTCCTCGAACAGGTTGGTGATCGGATAGAGCTTTCCCTTCGGCACGCGTGACAACAAGAACGGCTCAAGCACGTAGATGCCGCTGTTCACCGGCCAGGTATGCACTGGCTTCTCCGCGATGCGCCGTAGCCAGCCGTTCTCGTTCTCGACGACGCCGAACGGCACCTCATGGTGATACTCACTCGCGGCGATGGTCGCCACCGCGCCGCGAGCGGCATGGGCGTCGAGTAGCTTGCCGACAGCGAAACCAGTCACCAAATCGCCGTTAAGGACGAGTAGCGGTTCATCGGGCTGCGATTCGAAATCGCATAACAGGCGCAACGGCCCACCGGTCCCCAAGGGTTGATCTTCATCATCCCATAAATACTCGATGGCACATCCGAAGGCGGAACCATCGCCGAAGTATTCCTGGATCATATGACCAAGGTAGTTGACGGAAACGAGTATTCGCCGAATTCCAGAACTAGCGAGATGCAGGATCAAATGCTCCAAAATAGGGCGTCCCGCTACCCGCACCATCGGCTTGGGAATCGTGTTCGTCACCGGCGCGAGACGTTTTCCGAAACCGCCGGCTATGATGACTGCCCAGTTCCGTCGATGCGGCGTTCCTATCATGCCGTTCGCGGCATGCAACCCAACCACCCTGCCACTGTCGTCGACCACGGGGACCTGCGAAACACCGACCGCACGCATCACGTCGATCACGCGCGACCTCGTGTCGTCCTTGGTGGTGACAACCGCGGGCTCGGTCACCAAATCACCGGCACAGGAATCGATGTCACTACCGTTCACGAGTGCGGCACGAACGTCCTCCGCCGTGACGGCACCGATGAGTCGTGATTCGGAATCGACGAGAAAAGCGGTGTCGAAACCCGTCAAATGCATGGCGGCTAGACAATTTCGCAGCGAGGATTTTGAGGGCAGAAGTGCGTCGGAAAGAGAGACCTGGCGCGTATCCATAAGAACTCCTGCACAGCTTTTGGCCACAGGTATCGAATTAACCGTCATAGACCGAGGAAGGAGCAACCAGGGGACCAGTTAAACCCTGGTGAAAAATCACTCCGGAGCCCGCGACGTGAAGCGGATAGAAGTGCTCGCCGATAGGACAGCAGGGAGCATCGCCACGTTCGTAGCGTCGAACACCTGGAGCATTCGACTCTCAGGAAAGGGGCACGGCACATGCAGACGAACGCCGACCCGCCGATCGGACAACTCATTCGGTCAGCACGACAGCGGCTCAAGATCAGCCAGTACGAACTCGCCGATCGTCTCGCGGCGATCTCAGGCAAGGCCACCATGGGCAGAGATCGGGTCGCCCGCTGGGAGCGAGGACGCCAGGTACCGCGCGACGAGTGGCGCCAGTGGCTGTCGGTCGCGCTCCAAATCCCGAAGTCCACGCTGGACGCGGGAGCCGCCGCCGCGCGGCGACGCAGCCAGCTCGGGCACGCGGCTGTGACCGCCAATCCGCCGGTCAACTCGAACACGTCTCGCCGCAACCAAGGCTCACCCGCGCTGTTGCCGGTGTTCCGCTCGCGAGTGCAGGCGGGCATCCTCGCCGCGACACTGATGAACCCGAACCGGGCGTTCAGTCTCACCGAGCTCGCCGACCACGCGGGTGGCTCGCTCGCGTCGGTGTCGAAGGAGAGCGACTTGCTCGAGGCCGCGGGCATCCTCGCGCGGCGCAACGAGGGCACGGTCCGGCTGGTCCGAGCCGTGACCGACCGGCCGATCGTCGGCCCGCTCACCGACCTGATCCGGGTCACCTACGGCGTGCCGCAAGTGCTCGGCGAAGAACTCGGCCGCGTGCCGGGGATCAGCAGGATCACGGTATGCAGCACCTGGGCGGAGCGGTTCGCGGGCCTCCCGGGAATCGATCCAACGATGATCCAGATCAGGCTCACGGTGCCCGACGAGTCGGCGCTGGACGAACCGGAGCTGGAAGCCGCGATCGACAGGGCGAGCAAGCGCGTTCACCGTGAGATCAAGTACACCATCGTCGGCACCGACGACGCCAAGGCCGAGGTGAACGGCGTGCCGATTCCGCGACAGCGCGACCGCCGCCCGGTCGTCGACGTCGCGATCCTGCGCAGACCGGCGGGTCACCCATCGATCGTGGCGTCATGGGAGCAGGGGCAGGAGGTCATCAGCGAGCTGCTCGATGAGGGCCAGCTCGAGCTGATCAGCGGCACGGACGCCGACGCGACACCGTTCTTCGAGCTCGCGGAATCCCACCTGGACGCGTCGGACCAGCTCGCGACGAGCGCCCCGGCGTCGGCTTTCCTGCTCGTCTGCGAGGCCGCCCAGCTGATCGGGTCGGGCATGCTCGCGAGGCAAGGACTACGACCAGCGGCGAACGCGGCGTTGAACGTCGTCAGTCGCGCGGTTACCGCGCAATTCGGCCTGCGGTTCTCGCAGATAGAACTGCTGCGGCAGCGAGCGCTCGAACTCGCGACACCGACCAGCCGCGACAACCGTGCCACCTCGGCCGACGTCGCCGATTACGCACCCACCGTCCGTTCCCTGCTCGACGCGGCGCGCACGCTGACGCCCCGGCTGGGGGTGTATGCCTGAGTCGACTGGACATCCGCTGGTGACCGCGTCCCGCCATGTCGGTGGCAAGCTTGACCACTCGCCACAGCACATCGTAAAGTCAATCATTAGTTGAGATATTCGTTTCATTTATTATCACTCGGCGTTACATCGCGGCCACGCGCCCGCGGTACCCGGGTGACATCTCCGGGACGACAGCCAGGAGTCCGCGATGAGCATCGAGTCCGCCCCGACGTCACTGCGGCATCACCCCACCCACATCTCGAAGCGGACACCCAGGACGCTGCCAACCGCCGAGAAGCACTACACCGCGCGGCTGTATCGGGAGGTCTACGGCTGGGCGGTCGATGAGACGGGCTCACTGCAGATGGGCGGTGGGATGGTCGGCGCACTGGTGCAGGCGCTCTTCGCGGGCGCGACTGCGGAGTACCTGCAGCGCCAGGAGTCCTGCGGACCAGTGCTCGACCTCGGCATGGGCGTCGACGGCTGGGTGTTCCTCGCCGACCCCAACGAGTTGGTGCTCTCCCAGCCGGAAATGCCGCCGGGCGTCACCGTGCTCGGCTGCCCGTACAAGGTCCCACTTCCCACGGCCACCAATCGTGGCGTGCGGTGGATCAACCCGCCGCGCAGCAGGGCTCGCTGGCTTCCCACGCTCGCAACCGTGCTCGCCGCGGCCATCGCGGCGAGCCCGAGCTGATCTAAGGAAGAGGAGCCCCCATGTCCCAACGCGGCCGGTTGGCGCGTATCGCGAGTATCGCTTTCGTCGTGCTGATGTTCTTCGGTCCCGCGAGCGCGGCGGCGAATCCACTGGGCGGCCTGGCCGATACCGCCCCGATCGACCCGTGGCTCGCCAGCAAGCTGGACGCCGTCTCGGCGACCGAGGATCTGACGGTGCTCATCCACGGCACGAGCCTGGCGGCCGCCCGTTCCGGCGCCGAGAGGGCGGGACTGGAACGGCTCGGTGACCTGGAAAGGATCGGCGTCACGATCGCACGCGGTACTCCGCCGCAGGTGACACTCGCGGCACGGCAAGCCGGCGTTAGCTACGTGGAGGGCAACCAGCCGATCGAGCTGTTCACCACGAGCTCGCACGACGCGACACGTGGCAGCGAGGTGCTCACGGACTCATTCGCCAGGTCGGGGACGCGACTCGACGGCAGTGGGGTCTCGGTCGCGGTCATCGACACCGGCGTCGACCCCACCCATCCGTTCTTCCAGACCGAGAACGGCGACAGCATCGTCGTGGCGAACCTCAAGTACCTCTGCGGCGTCGTGCGCACCAACCTCGACGCGTGTTTCACCGACGTCGGTCCACTTGTCGACACCGACACCCTCTCGGCGGGCGGCCACGGCACCCACGTCAACGGCATCGTGGCCGGGCAGCCGACCGAGCTCGCGGGCGGCGCGACGGCGAGCGGCGCGGCACCCGGAGCGCGGCTGGTGTCACTGTCGATGGGTGCGGGCTTGGCGATCATCAACGCCAACATGGCGCTGGAATGGGTGCTGAACAACCACGAAGCGCCATGCGGTGATGGCGTTTCCGCCGCGGAATGTCCGCCGATCAAGGTCACCAACAACTCCTATGGACCGGCGTCCGGCGGCTCATTCAACCCCGAGTCGGCGACCGCCAAGCTGCAGCGAGAACTGGCCGCGCAGGGTGTCGTCACGGTGTGGGCCAACGGCAATGGCGGCGGTGACGGCAGCGTCAACCGAGCCAACCCACCCGGTCAGGACCCCACGCCGGGGATCATCTCGGCGGCGTCCTACTTCGACAAGGACACGGGCACCCGCGACGGCGTGCTATCCGGCTACTCCTCGCGGGGCGACCGAACCGAGCCGTCGACCTGGCCGGACATCTCCGCACCAGGCGAGAACATCACGTCGGCCTGCCGCCCGCAATTGGCGATCTGCTCCAGCGGCGGTGCGCCCCAGTCCGGGAAGAACGTCAAGGACGTCGCCGCGTTCAACACGATCAGTGGGACGTCGATGGCGGCTCCGCACATCGCGGGCATCGTGGCGCAACTGTTCCAGCTCGATCCGTCGGCGACGCCAGGAGATGTCGAGCACGCGTTGAAGTCGACCGCATACCGCTACGAGGACGGCGCACCGTACCGCGACGTCGGCGACTACCGGAGCTCCTACGACAAGGGCACCGGGCTCGCCGACGTCGTCGGTGCGGTCGAGGCACTCGGCGGGCACCAGGCGATGGCGGAAGCCGGTTCCGACTCGTCGTCCGACACCGATTCGGAACCGGCGGCGACCTGCGGCGGGTAACTCCCAGCCACGATCGGGCTGGGAGTGGCGGCGGATCAGAACCGCCACTCCCAGCCCGCCGCGTTGGCCATGACACCGTTGAGGATCAACGTGCCCTCGCTGACCGGCAGCCGGAGTTCCACCGTCCTCGAGTACTCACGGTTGGGCTCGAACTCGTCCGGCCACGCGGTGCCAGCGGCTTCGCTGCACTCGCCTGGCCATGCCCCGTGTCTGCGGCCGTCTGGGCCGATGGCTTCGAAGAAGCCGGGCGTGAGGATGCGTCCCAGCATGCTCGCGCGCTCCGTGTCCGACCCCGTATGGACCGTGATGTGCAGACGCACGATGTGCTCGGACGCACGGGTGCGATAACCGACGTCGCACGGCGGGTCCACGACGATGTCCTCGATCGCGAAGGTGTTCTGATCTGGCTGCTGTTCCGAGCCGAAACCCGCGAGCTCACCCAGTTCCTTCGGAATGGTGCCGCGTTCGGTGAGCGTGAGCGGCGGCTCGGTTCGCGTCGCGCTCGGTGGTGCCGTCGCGGCACGGTTGTCGGCACGGTCAGACCGCTCGGGCGCCCCCGAGTTCGCGGCCAACACCACACCCGCACCCGCGGCGACAACCGCCGCCGTCACGGCCAGCCCGATGATCTTTCCACGTACGGGGTGCTGAGCGGCCGCGTCACGCTGGCGCTTGCGCGCGAGATCGCCGACCTCGGTGCCCCTGGCCTTACTCATTGCCTCGTCGCCTTGCTCATCACGGTTCGTACCGAGATCGCCGGAACCGTTGCGTCGCGCCGACAACAGCGAGCACCGCTGTCATCACTCCCACCGCCGCCAGCCCACTCCAGATCGCCTTGAGGGGTAGCCCTGAGTTCGTGCTCCCACCCGGGGGGCCTGACGCCGGCGGCCCCACCGGCGCGGCCTCGTCGGTCGTCTTCGGTGACGCGGCGCGGTCGCCACCGTCAGGTGCGGGATCGCGAGAAAAGGTCACCGAGCGGGAATCTCCAGGGCGGGGATCGGACCCAGCGTCGGCGCCGGGTGGGGGCGACTGTCGCGGCGGCCTCGGCTGTTCGGTTCGCTGTCTGAGCGCCCCGTTCGGCTCGGTCCCGCTCGCGCTGGTCGTCGTCGGTGCTGCGTCCCGCTTCCGCAACGCCAGCGCGGCGGTCGCGTCGATAAGGCCGTGGCGGGTTCCCGCGAGCGGGCGCGCGGTGGACTGCAACGACCGCAGCACGTCCTCCCTGCCCCGGTCGGGGTGTTGCGACAGCAACAAGGCCGCTGCCCCCGACACATGCGGCGCCGCCATCGACGTGCCCTCGAGGAGCGCGTACGAACCTCCTGGAACGGTCGACTTGACGCAGGTCCGCGGGCTACACGCGGTCAGCCCCGCGGCACCGTCGTCGCCGCCGGGCGCGGCGAGCGATACGGATCCGCCCCGTGTCGAGTAGGACGCGATCTCACCGTCGGGGCCCGTCGCGGCGACGATCACCGCGTCGGAGCCGTAGTCCTCGCTGATGGGGACGGTGCTGTTGCCCGCGGCGAAGACGACGACAACACCGGCGCGTGCGGCGTGTTCGACAGCGGCCGCCACCGCCTCGCTCGAGAACACCCCGGGAACGAGCGTGCCGAGCGACAGATTGATCACGTCGACGCCTTTGGCGACGGCGAACCCGATCCCTCGTGCGACGTCGTCGGACGCTCCGGTACACGAATTTCGCGCCGAGTCGTACGCGAGCACCTGGACGGCATACACCCGCGCTTGGGGAGCGACACCGTAACGACCCGAAACGACGGTCCCCGCGACGTGAGTGCCGTGTTCACATCTGTCCGCGCGGTGCTCCTTGTCCTCGCACCCGGACTCACTGTCGATGCAGAGCGCGCGACCGGCGATGCGCCCCTTGAGGTCGGGATGCGTGTAGTCCACCCAGGTATCGATGACGGCGACGGTCACGCCTTCGCCCCAGTCACCCTGAGGTTGCGCGCCGGGGATCGTGGCCTGCTCGAAATTCCAGGTCCGCTCTTGCCGATTTTCCTGGGCAACATAGCGAACAGTGCTCGCGTCCGCCGCCGACGCCGCGAAAACACCGAAGAGAAGGACCGCGACAATCGGGACCAGCGCTCGCATACCGCCTCCCGTTACGCCACTTAGCAAGTAAAATAACAGTTGCAGCTAGTGGACTTCAAGTGCTACATAGAGATAACGACACCGGAGGTGGTGAGTGACGCGATTGCCTTTCCGGAAGTCGACTCGCGGCCACGGACGCCATCTGTTCGCGTCCACCGCCGTAGTCGCCACCACCCTGCTCACCGGCTGCGGTCCACACGCGGACTCGGCGGACGACGGCCCGGCGCCCGGCACGCGTGATCAGTTTGTCCCGGCCGCGGTCGAGTTCACCAATCCCATCGACACCGAATGGTCAGTACCGCCCCCACCTCGATTGACCGGCGAGCTGGAACGCGCGGACATGCTCGTGATCGGCGCATCGCCGCTGCCCGCGAGGCTCAGGAACCGCATCGACTCGATGCCCCAGGTGCGTGCGACGATTCCGCTCGCGATGGCTTCGGTTCGAGTGGCGGACAGGTCGATCACCGTGGCGGCCGTCGACTCCGCCAGCTATCGCAGATTCACCCCAGAAGCGACCGCCACAACGGACGGCGTGTGGGACGCGGTCGCCGCGGGGGAGGTAGTACTCAGCCACCAGATCGCTGACGACCTCAGCCAACCACTGGGCGGGACGCTCACCGTGCGGCAACGCGGCGACGGACTGCCATTGCGGGTTGGGGCCTATGCCACGACGCTCCCGCGAGTCCACGCCATCGTGAACGAGCGGCGTGGTGACCAGCTGGGCATCTCCCAGCACAACGCGCTCGTCGTCGCGTTGCGCCACGACGACATCGCCGAGGGAACGCGGGATGTGCGGAAAGTCGTGCGCGATCGCGCCCGTGTCGACCCGTTGCACCCAACGACAGCGACTAGGGGCTCGCACACCGCACTACTCACCGGAGGTGCGGTCGCGGACGCGGTCGGCAGCTTCAGTTACCGCTACTTCCCCGACGGCACGGTGGCGCCCCAGCGGGAGTGGGTCAACGCGAACATCCGAACCGAGTCGGTGCCGATCCTGGGCACGGTCACCTGTCACCGAGTGATGTTGCCACAGTTGCGCGCCGCGCTTTCCGAGGTGGAGCGACGCGGACTCACCGCGGCTATCGATCCAGACGATTACGGCGGCTGCTACTTCCCCCGATTCATCGGATACGACCCCGACAGAGGCCTTTCCTTGCACACCTGGGGTATCGCCATCGATCTCAACGTGGCGGGCAACCACAGGGGCACCAAGGGCGAGATCGACCGAGACGTCGTCGCGATCTTCAAGAAGTGGGGCTTCGCCTGGGGCGGCGACTGGGACTGGACCGATCCCATGCACTTCGAGCTCGCCGCACTCGTCCGCCACTGATCCAGCGTTAGCCGCGCACGGTCAGCCGTCGCCACCACCGCGGTACGCGCCGCTGCGTCCGGCGACGCTGCCTGCTGGCCGCGGCCCGTTTCACGATCCGCGCGTCGGGCCCGGGAACGACAAGCGACGTGTAGCCGTTGCCGCCCCAACGCACGAGAAACGGCGGCAGGCCGTCCGGCGTACCGACGTCGAGAATCACACCCTTCCTGGGAGCTTGGTCAACGCTGGCTCGTTCAATGATCAACCAGTCGCCACGTTCGGCACGCACCGCGACACCTCCTCGGGATAGCACACCCTCATTACGGATTGCTACGTTTCATCATCAAAATAGACTATTTCAAATATGTCCACCTGCTTCTAGGATGTACCACCATGGGCAGACAGACGCCGACGACGTTCGACCACTGCCCCCTCGCCCCCCTGCTACGTCGTCGTGGTCCGGCTTCGCTCGCCCTTGTGGCCGCGCTCTGCGGTATCGCGTTGGTACTGATCACGGCTGGGTGCGGACCGAGAGTGGAGTACCGCCAGATCACCGCGGCGGGTGGACCCGGCGCGGGTGGGGCGACCCCAGAGCCGACGACAGCCGCGCCGCTTCCGACGCGGCACGCGGCCCCGACAACGACACCCGAGGCAGCACCGAACCGCGACAAGCCGAAGGGCAAGCGCGCGAAGCCCCGAACAACAAGAACACCACGAACCGGCGGACCGCCGCTGGCGAGCGCGACCATTCGCCCCGACCCCGTCGCGGTCACACCACAGACGAAAGCGAACGGTCGTTGCGACTGGATGGCCAACTTCGAGCACGGGAAGGAAGGCCGCCCCGCGAACTGGATCATCCTGGACACCGGCGCGTGGGGCAGGGCGGAGGTACCAGGTAACCGCATCTGGATCGCGCCGCGAACACCGTGCGACAAGGTGTACTCCGTCGCGGTGCACGAGTGGACGCATCACATGCAGGGACACGTGTATCGCGATTGGGCGGAAGTCGAACGCGAACTGGCGCCCTACGGTGGACCTGAGATGGTCGCCGACTGCGGCGCGCTGCTGCTCGGCGCGACGTGGATCAAGTATGGCTGTCCCGGGCAGTTCTCCACCGACGCCGCCGCGGCCATCCTCCGAGGCGAACGACCTCGGTTACGGTCCCGACGCTGACCGAGCACCGCGCCACGGCCGCGCCGATTCACGAGCGTCGGCGGGATTAGCGCCCGGGCGTCCGGTCGGCAGCGTCGAGCGCGACGACGCGCAGGAACCACAGCGCCATGATCCCGTCGAACAGCTGTTGCGGCAGGTTGGCGCTCACGTCATCGACGACACCGACCGGAAGATGCGGACCAAGGATGTGGCGAATCCGGCGCGCGAGCCGCTTCACGACATCCTGCGGAACCCACGGACCATCGGACAACGCGTTGACAGCGACGAGCACGCCATCCCACGGACCGTGAAACACCAAGTCGTCTAGCACCCGCTCGGCGGAAGAACCGAACCGCGCCACCGTCTCGTTGGTGCGATCGGGAGTGGACGACAGCCCGAGCGTCATCACCTCGACGTTGAAAAGGGTGAGGTCGTCCCGCACTGGTTCGAGTGAGTCGGCGCCCTGGTACGGAGCGATCATGGCGAAACGCATCGAACTCACCTTTCGCTCGACTTCCCATGACACCGGTTTTATTCTCTAGAATCTGAGCTTCATTAAATGGTATGAAGGTCGGCGGTAAGTGTCAAAGACACCGCGAGACAGCCAGTACCTAGCGATGCCGCCCAGACCCAGCTCACCGGCATGATGACGGCCAACCCACGCGCGGATCAGGCCGAGGCGCAGGTGGTCCGCTGCTTGCCGAGCCCCTCGACCTCAACCTCGACCACATCACCCGCACGCAGGTAATCGAACCGACCCGACAGCGCGACGCCCTGCGGCGTGCCGGTGTTAATCAGATCGCCGGGTTCGAGCACCATGAACCGCGACAGGTGCCACACGATCTCGGCAGCGGAAAAGATCATGTCGGACGTCTTGGAGTCCTGCCGAGGTTCACCGTTCACCCACGACCGCAGCGTCAGCGCTTGCGGATCGGCGACGTCCTCGGCTGGCACGAACCACGGACCGACTGGGTTGAAGGTCTCGCAGGATTTGCCCTTCGACCACTGCCCACCGGGACGGCCGAGCTGGAAGTCACGCTCGGAGACGTCATTCGAGGTCACAAAACCCGCGATGCAGGCACGGGCCGCATCCGGCGAGTCGAGATAGCGGGCCCGCCGCGCGATGACGACGCCGAGTTCCACTTCCCAATCGGTCTTCGTCGAACCGCGGGGAATCAGCACGTCGTCGTAAGGACCGACGACGGTGTTCGGTGCCTTGTAGAACAGAATGGGTTCGCTGGGCGGATCGTCACCGGACTCGGCGGCGTGCGCCGCGTAATTCTGCCCTATACACAGCACCGAACCAGGCCGCGCGATCGGTGCCGCGATCCTGATGTCGTCCCGATGAACGGGCGACAGTTCTCCAGCTTCGTACGCGGACCGGACACGGCGCACACCGCCAGACGCGAAGAACGTGCCATCGATATCGAGAGTCAGATCGCGCAGATCGTAATAGCGATCGTCGTCGCCGAGTAGCACTGGCCGTTCCAAGCCAGTTACGCCGATCCGCATGAGCCTTAGCCGCCCGGCCATACCCGCTCCCACCCATCAATTAATGAAATCGAGAGTTCATTCTTCGCGAGAATAGGGAGGGGCGCGGCTACCGTCAAGGAACCCGCTTACGCTCACCGGGTGAGGCTCGATCCACTAACCGGACGAGCCTCACCCCGGCGCGTTCACTACTTCTTTTTCCGCTGGTGGTAAGCCTCGACCACGTCAGCGGGAATCCGGCCTCGATCCGAGATCTCGTAGCCCTGTTTGCGCGCCCACGCCCGAATGGCCTTGTTCTGGTCTCGATCCCCGGTCTGCGCGGCCGATCCCTTCGACGCGCGACCGGCACGCTTACGGCCACCGATTCGACGAGCGTGTTCGACATAGTGCGCGATCGAGTCACGCAGTTCGCCAGCGTTGGTGTCTGACAAGTCGATTTCGTACGTGATGCCGTCAAGGCCGAACTGCACGGTCTCAGCGGCTTCGGAACCGTCGAGGTCATCAACGATCTCGACAAGCACTTTCTGTGCCATGGATCCTCCTGTGGCTAGGCTCAACGAGCGACAATCTCTTTAGGCGATGAAGCTCGGAAACACGGTCAATGTTCATGTTAACCGTTAGGCCTCACGCCGAAGCATGGCGGTTAGCGTATCAGCGGGATTAGTCACGCCCACGAATACCGGCTCACCGCTTTTCATCCACCCAAGTGTGGGAAATCCTGACCACGTCACCCCTGAGAGCGCGCGCTCCCAATGCGAGAACACATTGCCGATGCCATCCTGAACTCCACACATCCGACAAGCAGGCGGCGGAACGGACAACCATCAGCGATGGGTAGCGGAACGGTTTCGGAACGTGCTCGATAACGCCACGAGATTTGACGACACGTCCATTATATGTTTCATTAAACAAAATGAGTACTTCGTACGAGCGAGGTGACGTGTCGGAGGGGCCGGCATCGTCGGCGACGCCGGCCGGACCTCGCCTGCTCGCCGAGCGGTACGAAGTGAGCACCCTCATTGGCCGTGGCGGCATGTCCGATGTCTGGCGGGGGCGAGACGTTCGCCTCGGCCGCGAAGTCGCGATCAAGATCCTGCGCGCTGATCTAGTCAGAGACGAGTCGTTCCAGGAACGCTTCCGCGCGGAGGCATGTCACTCGGCCGCGCTGAACCACCCGGCGATCGTCTCGCTTTACGACACGGGCGAAACGGAAGGTCCCTCGGGGACAACCCCGTTCATCGTCATGGAATACGTCGACGGCAGGACGCTACGCGACATTCTCAGTACGAACGGGGCGCTCGACACCAAGCACGCGTTACGCGTCATGGCTGACGTCTGCGCCGCGCTCGACTTCTCGCACCGCCACGGCGTCATCCACCGTGATGTCAAGCCGGGCAACATCATGCTCACCAACTCCGGTGCGGTGCGGGTCATGGATTTCGGTATCGCCCGCGCCGCCCATGACGCCAGGGCGGGGATGACGCTACCGAGCGCCGTCATCGGAACAGCGCATTACCTGTCGCCGGAACAAGTGCGCGGCCAGCGGGTCGATGCCCGCAGCGACGTCTACGCCGCGGGCTGCACGTTGTACGAGTTGCTCACCGGGCGGCCGCCATTCACCGGCGACTCCCCCGTGGCGGTCACCTACCAGCATCTGCAGGAAACCCCGGCAGCGCCGTCATCGGTGCGGCCATCGATCGGCGAAGACCTCGACGCCGTCGTACTGAAAGCGTTGACGAAAGGCGCGGCGAACCGGTACCAGAGCACCATCGAGATGCGTTCCGACCTGGTCAGAATACTCGCCGGCAAGCGCCCACGGGCGCCAAGGATCCTGGCCCCTGACCGGGTGGTGCCCGCCGCACCCACACAGCGGATTACGGCCGATGACACGAAGCGGCGTGAGGACACTGGCGCGCGGCGGGGAATGCCATACCTCGCCGCGTTTGGCGCGGCCGCGATGCTGATCTTCTTGCTCTGGCAGTTCAATCCCTGGGCCAACGAGCCGGTCGCGGCGATCCCGCGAATATCGGGACAGCAGTTCATGGCAGCGGAAAGCGAACTGCGCGAACTCGGCTTCACCCAGATCGAACGCAATGTCATACCATGCTGGGCGCAGGCCTTCGGCAAGAAACCGGTCTGCGGTAGCGATGAGTACGGCAGGGTACTCGGGACCACGCCAAGCGAAGGTACCAAGGTCGCCACCAGCACCGGGATCGTGGTGGATATCGGCCAAGCGCCACGACAATTCCAGATGCCGAGCCTCATCGGGAAGAAAAAGGGCAAGGTACGCGACCTGCTCGAGGAAAAGGGGTTGCTGCTCAACCCCAACATCAAGGAACTGGAGAACCGGAACCCCGCCCTTTCGAACCAGATCGTGCGGCAATACCCAGAGCCGGGCTATACCGTGGCACAGGGCGAAACGGTCAAATTGACCGTATACGAGCGGCCTACCATGGTGCGCGTCGTCGACTACACCGGAAAGAACGAGGAGGCCGCGCGCGCGGGGCTCAGCAGCGTCGGTTTCGAGGTTGTCACGGAATGGACGGCCTCGGCGGAACCGAAAGGTACCGTCGTCGCGCAGGAACCGAGTTCCGACAAAGCGGTCAAGGGCTCGTCGGTGGTCATCACGGTGTCCGATGGCTCGGAGCACCCCATGGCGATGCCCGACTTATTCGGGATGTCGGAAGGCGAAGCCCGCGAAGAGCTCACCGAATCAGGCCATACCGGCATCGTTCAAGTCGCCGACTACGACCTGGCAGAGAAATACCAGGACTATGACGGTCTCGTGGTCGCTACTCGTCCCGAGGAAGAGACGACGATCAAGCAGGCGGACCGGGTTGTCCTCTACATCGGGCAGTACCACAACGAGTCCGGGAAGTACGGTTCACCATCAGAACCGACGGAGCCTCCCGGCGAGTCCGAGGAACCACCCCCATCAGGCCCGCCACGGCCAGGGTTGCCACAGCACGCACCGCGAAGTGGGCGGCGATGAGCGACGACAACGACAAAAAGGAACCGCCGGGGCTGTCGACCAGCGAGATGTTGTGGATCTTGCTTGCCATCGCCGCTGTCCTGCTCATCTCGCGGCTGGCGCAAAACGTGTTCTAAGGCGATCGAGGACCTTCGACCCTGCCACGTACGACTCTTGGCGCTGCCACCCCGTTCTCACGGTGGCGCACGCTGGCGACAGCAGGCAGGCATAACCACGCGGAGGTGTGCGATGGTCGGGTTGACGGTCGCGGATGTGATGACAAGGGACGTCGTCACGGTGACGCCGACTATGCCGTTCAAACAGGTCGCCCAGGTACTCGCCCAGCACGGCATCAGCGCGGTGCCCGTCGTCGAGCCCGGCGGTCGCCCGATGGGGGTGATCTCCGAAGCGGATCTGCTCATGAAGGTCAGAGCCCAGACCGACCGGCGCGAACCCGGCACATTCGCCTTGGCCAGGACCCGCCGGCGCTTCCGTAAACAGGAAGCGACCACCGCGGCTGACGTCATGACCCCCGAGGTGGTCACGGTTGGCCCTGAGGTATCACTTCCGCACGCCTCGAAGCGGCTGCTCACCGGCAAGCTCCGCAGGCTGTTCGTCGTCGACGACGACGGTGCGCTGGTAGGCGTACTGGCGCGCCGCGACGTGATGCGGGTGTTCACCCGAAGCGACGACGACCTCGCCGCGGCTGTACGCCACGACGTGCTGCGGTACTCGCTGTGGGCCGCGCCGGAGGACGCCACGGTCACCGTCAGCGGTGGCGAGGTCACGCTCGAGGGAGAACTCGACCGGCGCAGCGAGGTGGAGTGGGCTGGCAGGCTCGCCGCACTCGTGCCCGGCGTCGTCACGGTGCACAACCACCTGACGTGTCGGTACGACGACATCGCCGCAGCACGGCTGTAGGGGCACGCGGCGTTCACTCCGCGGACTGAGCGCTGAGCAGTGCCCGGAGCTGGGTGAGCAACTCGGCGCGGCTGTCCGCGCCAAGCCGCTGGCGGATCCGGGCGATGTGGTGCTCGACCGTCTTCGCCGAGATGAACAGCCGCGCCCCGACCTCCTTGTACGTCAGGCCGTCCACCACCAACCGCGCGACTTGCACCTCACGTTCGCTGAGCTGCGCCACCGCTGAGCCGTCCTCGCTCGCCCCGTCACCACGCGCCGGGCCGCCTTGCAACGAGCGGGCGCAGTCCAGCAGGCGCAGCATCGCGGAGCGGTCCGTGGTATGGATCGCGGCCTGTCGTGCCAGCCAGGCACCATCCCACCCGCAACCGGCGTCCCGCAGACCCCGTGCGACCACCTCGACCTCGTCCGGGTCCACCGCTCCATCCAGTGCCCGCAACCAGCAGTCGGCGGCGGCCGACATGGTGGCCAAGTGCGCACCATGTTCGGCGTTCGCACGCAGCGCGGCGGCATGCCGCTCGGCCTCATCACGCCGCTCACTGGTAAGTGCGGCGTGCAGCTCGTTCCAGTGCAGCACGGTCGACCACAGCGGGGGATCACCGAGCTGGCCGAGTAGCTCGTGCGCCCGCGCGAGATGTGGCGCCAGCCGGTCCTGATCGCCGAGCCTTGCCGCGGCGACCGCGAACTCAGCGAGCGGCAGAAACGTGAACAGATCGACCGGTTGCCGGATCACGGCGGCACATGCCTTGCCCCAAATCTTGCGCAGCGCGGCGAGGTCACTCTGCCGCCGAGCGAGCCCCACCTCGATGGCGACGGCGAACAGCCAGTCGCGGGGATGTGCGGGCTGCCCCACCGCCGCGAGCGGTTTCGCCGCGGTGGACGTGTCACCCCGTGTCATCGCGATCCAGGCCAGCAACAATTGGTGCCTGACCAACATCGGCTTCCCGCCGGTGCCGTCGCGCACCGCGCGTTTCAGCAGTGGTTCGGCGATCGCCGGTTCGCCGCACTGCAACGCGAGCACGGCGGCGAGCGCCGCGGGGCTATCCGGCAGCAACACCGCCCTCCCAACCGGCTCGAGCATCTCGGCTGAACTGACCAAAGTAGACAGTGCGGTTGTCGGCGTCCCCGTGACCGAGTCCAATACGCCACGCGCCATCGACGACAGGGCGCCGGACAACAGCGTCGGCGGCCCGTCGACGCCACGCTGCTCCGAGTCATCGAGCAACCGCTTGGCCTCCGCATGTCGCCCGGTGGCGACCAACCCGACAGCGGCGAACGCGCGCGATCGCACGGAGCCCGACCATCGCAACAGCTCAGTGGCGTGACCCCAGCTGCCCCGATGCGCCAGCGCGGTTCCCGCGATCCGTGCCGCATCGGCTCGATCGGTGGCATCTGGGCTGGCGATCACGTCATCGGCGAGCCGAAGCGCGGTGTCCAGATCCCCGGTCAACGCGATCGCCTCGGCACGCCGTGCCCCTAGCGCGGCCGCGGGGGCGCCAGCGGTCACCGCGGCATCGAACAACCGGACGGCAAGTAGCGGGTCCGTGTCCAGTGCTTCCTCCGCCGCCGCGCGGAACGCGCCGGCGATACCGGAACCGGTGACCCCAGTACCCAGCCACGGCCGCACCAACTCAAGCACGGGCGCACCACGATCCAGCTGGATCGTCGCGAGCCGCTGGCACACCGCGGCCCGCCGCTCGGCGGGAATCAGCGAGCGCAGTGCCTGCCCGACCACCGGCAACGGCGTGCCGTCCGCACTGACGAGCCCGGTGGTGCGCACGTCGTCCAGCAGCCCGAAGACGACGTCGGACGTCATGCCGAGCGCCCCACACAGCAGGTCGAAGTCCCCGCCGGCGCCCGCGTCGGTCGCGATCAACAGCCGGAGCGTGTCGGGATTGAGCTGGTCGAGTTCGTGGCGAAGATCGGCCAGTGCGGGCTCGGGTATCGCGGGCGCTCCGGCGAGCCGCCGCAAATCGAGACGGCTCACGACACGGTGCACCAAGCCGGGCACGCCACCGGTGCGGGCGTGGATGAACCTGGCCCATTCCGTGCGGTTCGTGCCGATGTTGTCCTCGATCTGCCCTCGATCGAGCGGGCGCAACACGATCTGCCCGCGCAACAGGGCAAGCACGTCGTTCAGCGCGACTGGCCGGGGCATGGGCCGCGCGGCGACGATCAGTCCTAACCGATCATCCTCGGCACACCGTCGCAGCTTGTCGAGCGCGCCGTCGTCGAGTGCGTGCGCGTCGTCGACAAGCATCAGCGCCGGTTCGATATCTTCGACACCGCTAATCTGTTCAAATCGGACGGTCGGCACGCCGCCCTTGGCGCACGCCGATTCCAGGTGATCCAGCAGCGCCGTCTTGCCGTACTCGCCAGGGGCCACCACGGCCAGCCGGACGCCGGAGCGTTCACCGTCGGCGATCGCCGCGCACAACCGCGCGGTCGGCTGGTCCAGGATCGGTTCGATCGCCACCACGGCCCGCGTCACCGGTCATCTCCGTCTCGATTGGCGCCACGGGCGCCACGGCGCAGCAGCACCGAGGACCGTCGCGGGGGTGGTTCCAGCGGAGTGATCTCGACAGGTGGCCTCGGCGGCGGTGACCCGAGCTCGATCTCGTCCGGTTCGTGCTCCCCGCCGGATACCGGCTGACGTGGTATGGCCGGATGACTCGCCGCGACGGACGCCGGTTCGGGATCGGGCGCCAACCGCCGTCGTGCGATCAACGCGGCCCCCTGACATACGGCGTGAGCCGGATCCTCGCCAACCCGTACTGGGCAGTCATGCCCGTTTCGGCGCAGCGCGGCCTCGGTGAGCGTCGCGGCTTGCCGCATGCGTGCGGTGCCACCGGCCAGCACCACGGCGGACAGATCGTCCGCGGGCACGCACGCGGCGAGCCGCGCGAGCTGGTCGGCGGCTCCTCGCAGCACCGGCGCGGCGATGTGGTCCAACTCCCGGCGGCTGATCGGGATGTCGCCAGCGGCGGGCACCGGAATCACCGCTTCCCGCTGCTCAGCGAGCAGCTCTTTCGCGCGCAGACACCCGTGACGCAGCCTGGCACGAAGCCGAGGATCGCTCGGCGGGTCATCCAGTCCGTCGAGCACGTGTTCCACCAGCAAGTCGTCGATCACGGTACCCGCGTTCGGGTCTGGGCTCGTCGCGCGCGCCAGCAGGTCGAAACCCGCGTTCCCGCGCCGCAACACCGAGGACTCGACACGCTCACCCCCCAACCGACACACGGCGAGCACACTATCGACGTCGACCTGTTCGGCGGCCGCATGCCACTCTGCCACGGCGACCGGTGCGGGCAACACCAGTGCCCCTGGCAGTCTCGCGGCCTCCAACGCGTCGTGCAACACACGGCGCCGATGCGGTCCCCACCCGGCGGGATGGGTGAGCACGATCTGACGGGCGGGCTCCCCGAACGAGGTCGCCAGCTGGTCGGACACCCACCCGGCGAGTGCTGCCGCGAGGGTCTCACCTGGATACGCTTGGCTGCCGACGACCACGGGCACCGGATCCCCGACGCGATGCGGCAACCCGCGCACGGTGCGCTCCGGCGGCCCCTGCTGCCGCGCGACGGCGTGCCCGGCGAGTACCGCCCCGTCCGATGCGATGTGCACCGCTGAGTCAACCCACCGCCGACCGCCGTCGAGCGGCGCGACCTCGGGAGCCGTCCACGTTCCATCGCCGTACCGGCACACCGCGGCGCGGGTACGGGTGTGGCCGAGGTCAATCCCCAGTACGTACGGCATAGCCGGTCGCTGCCCTCCGGGTCAGTCGTGTTGGGTGATCTTCCTACCAAACCCCGTCCCCCATTCGGGTTCCCCTAATCCCCTAACACTACTAACCGTGGTCCTAGTCGACCGCGGGCAACCGACAAGGGCGTCATCCCCGATGTCACTAGCACGGGTGAGCCCTACGCTTCCTTGCCGGACAAGACCTACCCGCGAGGAGACATTCCCTTGATGCAATCCCAAAACACCTTGTACGACTTCGTGTCGAACTTGCTGAGCGATGCCACCGCTCGGGCCGACTTCGCGGACGACCCGACCGGCACGCTCGCCAACGCCGGCCTGCAGGACATCACCCCGCAGGATGTGCAGGAAGTCGTCCCGCTGGTGCTCGCGTACGCGCCGGGTGCCGATCTGGCCTCGCTGGAAGCCCGGCTGTCCGAACTGTCGTCCGACCCACAAGCCGCGGTCGACCACCTGCGGGTCGTCGCGCAGTCCGCCGCCGAGGACAACGTCACGGCCCCCACGTCGCTCGGCATGGGCGCCGAGGGCGGCTACGACGGCGACCCCTTCAGCAGCACGCTCAGTGGCAACGGCGACCTGGACGGCTTCGCCGGCGAGGTGTCGTCGGAGTCCGGGCTTGGCACGCTGACCGGCGACGCGTGGGGCTCGCAGGAGTCCGTCGGCCTCGCTGGCGCGCTCGGTAACGACCAGGGCTCCGGTGCCGCTGGCCTCAAGGGTGACCTTGACGGCGTGGAGACCGCCATGGTTGGTGACTCGCCGCTTGGCTCCTTCACCGGAGCCTCCCAGCTGTCCGCCGACGAGGCGGCAGGCGAGTTCGAGGCGGCTGGCGCCGAAATGGGCTTCGAGTCCGAGGGGCACCTCGGGGCGTCGACGTCCACAGTGCACGGCGGCGGCAGCGCCGACTCTGACCTGGGCAACGTGTACGTGCACGGCATCGGCGGCTCCGACGGCTTCGAGTTCAACGGCAGCGGCGACCCGAACCTGACCCTCGACGGTGACACGCTGAGCAAGGGCGGCGAGGTCGCCGCTGGCACGGTGGCCGGCTACGTTTCCTCCGGCGGCGACGCGTTCGCGCAGCAGATCACCGCGGGCGGCGACACCCTCGGCGCGTACCTGACGGGTGCGGCCGAGACCGCGTCCGACCACATCAGCAACGGCGCCGACTACACGGCCGGTCACGTGTCGAGCGGGTCCAACGAGCTGGCGGGGCGGATCGAGCAGGCCCCGTCGCAGGTGCCGTCGCCGGGCGACGTCAGCGCATCGCAGGCGCCTGACCTTCGCTCCGACCTGCCTACCGGAGCCGACCTGCCGACGGGGGCGGACCTGCCTACCGGAGCCGGCCTGCCGTCCGCCGGTGATCTGCCTGGCGCGGGCGTGCCGTCCGAGCTGCCGAACCTGCCGGTCGAGAACCCGCTGCCGGAGACCGGTTTGCCCGCGGCGCCGCAGCCAGAGCTCCCCGACGCTCCCCAGCCGTCGCTGAACACCGTCGAGGAGGGCGTCAGCAACAGCCCGCTCGGCAGCGCGGTCCCGCAGGATGCGCCGACTCCGGACGCTGGCGACGCCGTCGGCGATCTGGGCATTGGCGGCTGAACCGACACATATAAGACCGTGAAGGTGGCTCGGTCCGTGATTTCGGCCCGAGCCACCTTCACGTTTGGCGGGCAAGACGGCACACTGCTCGGCGATGGCACCGCCCTGGCTCGGCATCCTGGACGACACGATCCAGGCATGCGTCACGCACAATCGACAGGATCTGGCACAGCCGCTGTGGGAAAGACGAGCGCGGCTACTCGAGCCGACCCTGCGGATTCTCGTGCTTGGTGAGTCAGGGCAGGGGAAGAGCCAGCTGATCAACGCGCTGGTGAACGCCCCGGTGTGCGCGGTGGGCGACGACGAGACGACACGGGTGCCCGCGATCGTCGAATACGCGGACACACCGAACGCAGCGATGATCGCCGACAATCCAGACGCGCGTGGCGCGATCGAGGGCGGCGCGGAATCGGGGCGGCGGCTGCCGGTGCCGATCGAATCGGTGACGAACCGGGCGAATCACGACGCGGCCACCCCAGGAAGTGACGTCGTACACGCCAGGATCGGCCTGCCGCGAGGACTGCTGCGGGCTGGACTCGTGCTAGTCGACACGCCACCGGCGAGTACCCAGCGGCTTTCGAGTGTGCTGTCTGAGGTGTTGTGCGCGGACGCTGTGCTCATGGCTACCGACGCCACCAGCGATCTGTCCGCGAACGAGCGCGAGCTGCTTGAGCGCGTGACCCGTATCTGTCCGACCGTGCTGGTGGCCCTCACCAAAATCGACATCGTTCCCGGGTGGCAAGACGTCGCCGAACGCACCAGGGCGCGACTCGCGGAGGATGGACTGCCCGCGACCGTGGTTCCCGTCTCGGCGACGCTGCGAATGGCCGCGGCCCGCGGTGGTGATCGTGTGCTGAACGCGGAATCCGGGTTCGAGGAACTCGTGCGTCGGCTGCGACACGATTGGCTCGAACGTTCCGACGAGCTGAACCAGCGGTCCGTCGCCGCGCTGAGCGAGGTGACCGTCACCCGGTTGATCAACGGGCTCCGCGAGGAACACGCGAGAACGCAGCGCGGGGGTACCGGGGACGCGGTCACCCGCTGGCATGCGGCGGGACGCGAGATCGAGCAGCTGCAGCGGGTTTCAGCTCGCGGGCAGACCCTACTCGCCGACGCTGTCGCCGACCTGACCTCGGATCTGGAGTTCGACCTCCGTGACAGAACACGCAGGATCTTGCGGGAGGTGGATGAGTATTTCGAGGAAGCGGACCCCTCTCGCACCTGGCCGGAGTTCGAGGAATGGCTGGAGGATCAGCTCACTGAGGTGGCTGAGACGAACTTCGGGTGGTTGTTCGAACGTTTTGACTGGATCGCACACCAGCTTGCCCGCCAGATCGCACCGCACCGCCCCGATCTCGTCCCCGACGTGGCCGCCGGGGACCCGCCGCTCGAGCACGCCAACGGGCTTCGTAGGCCCAACGTAGAGAAGTTCTCAGTAGGGCAGAAGCTGTTCGTCGGCATGCGCGGCTCCTACAGCGGGCTGCTCATGTTCGGACTCGCCACGACGGTCGCCGGAATGCCCCTCATCAATCCGATCTCGCTCGGCGCGGGCGTCGCGTTTGGACTCAAGAGCGTGTTCGAGGAGCGCGGCAGCCGGTTGAAGCGCAGGCAGACCGTCGCCAAGACCGCGGCGCACCGACACGTCGACGACTTCTATCTCGCCTGCAACAAGGAAAGCAGGGACACCGCCCGCCGACTGCAACGCATGCTGCGCGACCGCTACACCGAGTACGCGGAGCAACGCCGCGCCGAGATCACGGCGTCCGCAAAAGAGCTCAAGAAAGCGGTCGACATCGAGACGGCGGAGAAAAACCGGCGTACAAAGGAAATCTCCACCGCATTGGAGTCGTTGGGCACGCTACGCCAGCGCGTGCGAAACCTGAACGACCAGGTGTGGGCGTCGATCGTGCCAGCGCCACGCGAGCTGACGGCGTGAACACCTCGGTCACCGCGACACTCACCCGAGTCCTGCTGGACCGGGCGATCGAGCTGTATCGGGACAACCCTCGCGCCATGGCTATGTTGCGTCGCCAGCGAGCGCGCTTCGATGAACCGCTTCGGCTGGCCGTCATCGGCCCCTCCCGCTCCGGAAAGTCCACAGTGGTCAGAGCGCTCAGCGCGTCCGGCCGTTCGCTGCGGGACATCACGCCGGTGGATACCACCGCCGTCGAGCCGGACGCCGCGCCACGGGAGATTCGCGCGCGATGTGCCGACGCGGACGCCGTGCTCTGCCTGCTCCGCCGGCCACGGGACACGGAGCTGGACCTTGCACGCGCGGTGCACGAGCATCCGGTCGCGCAGGCCACGCCGATCAATACGGTGGCGGTGCTGTCCAGAGCGGACGAGCTTGGCGGCGGCAGGGCCGACGCGGTGATCTCGGCGCGGCAGATCGCGCGCCGCGCCCGACGCGAGCCAGAATTGCGCGCCCTGTGTCAGGACGTTGTCGCGGTCGCCGGTCAGGCGGCCAATGCCGGGCGCACGCTGAATGCCACCGAGTTCGGCGCACTTCGGACGCTCGCCAGCGAGCCCACGGACCGACTGGAGGCGCACCTACTGTCCGTGCAGCGGTTTACGAGCACCCAGGTGTCGTTGCCCGTCGACGCGGGCACCCGCGAGCGCTTGCTCGACCGGCTCGGGCTGTTCGGCGTCCGGCTGGCCGTGACACTGGTGCGGCAAGGCAACGACACGCAGCCCACGCTGGCCGCGCAACTCGCGCAACGCAGCGGTCTCGCCGAACTCCGCGAGACGATCGACGTGCTTTTCGTGACGCGCGCCGAAATACTCAAGGCGCGAGCCGCGATGCTCGCGCTCGACGTCTTGCTCCGGATGGAGCCACGTACCGGCAGCGATGCCCTGCTCATTGAGCTGGACCGTGCCGTGGCTGGCGCGCACGAGTTCCAGGAACTGCGGCTGGCGGCATCGCTGCTCGCCGACCCCGGGCTGCTACCCGATGGCCTACGGGAGGAAGCCATACGGTTGATCGGTGAGCACGGGACCGAACCCGAGAAACGCCTCGGGCTGCACGCGCCATCCGGCACCCAGGTCCAGCAGGCGCTGCGGGACGCCCTCCGCCGCTGGCGACTCGTCGCTCACTCGCCGGAACTCGGATCGGCCGCCCACAGCGCCGCGCTCGTCGTCCTCCGCAGCATCGAGACGATCGCGACGGGCGGCGCACCTGCGATGCCCGCGTACGTGCGATAGGCGCCGACGTCACCGTTGTCTCGCACGCTCCGCGTCCGGTCAGGCAGCCGAGATGCCGCCGTTGACGCTGATCGCCTGACCGGTGAGGCGCTGGGCGTCCGGCCCGGCGAGGAACACGACGAGAGCCGCGAGGTCGCTTGGCTGTGGCACACCGAGATGCGCCTGCTTGGCGGCATGCGCGAACAGCTTCGCGCTGAACCCGTCCCGGGTGATGAGCTCGGTGGTTGGGGTGCCTTCGATGAGCGATGGCGTCAGCGCGTTAACCCTGACGCCGAATCGTTTGGCCTCGAGCGCGGCGGCGCGGGTGAAGGTGACGATCCCCGCCATCGCGCCGCCGAGCACGGTTTCCCCAGGCGTGGCGACCTTGGCCGCATCGGAGGCGATGTTGACGATCGAGCCGCCTTCCTGCTCGTACATCCACGGCAACACGATCCGGGTCATAAGCAACGGCGCGAGCAACTGTCCGCGCAGTGTCGGCTCGATGTCGGCCGGGTCGATCTCGTGGAGCAGGGCGGGCGGGGCACCGCCCGCGACGGAGTTCACCAGCAGGTCAATCGACCCCAGCCTCGTGTGGGCTTCCGCCGCGGCCCGGGCCGCGGCGGCGGCATCGGTCGCGTCGGCACTGAGCGGTACGACCTCGGCGCCGGAGATCCGCGATACCGACTCCGAAGCCGCCCGCAGCCGTTCCGCGTCGCGCCCTAGCAGAGCGATTCGCGGCACTCCTGCCTGCGTCAGCTGCCGGGCGGTTTCCAGCCCGACACCGGAGGAACCCCCGACGATGAGCGCGGCGGTATCGGTGAGCTTCTTCGCGATCATGTCAGGTACGCCGCCTTCCCGTCATCGACCACAGTGGACACGCCGAGCGCGCGGTCGAGGCTTTCGTGGTAATGGATCAGGGCGGGCTCGTTGCGGCCGAAGATGCGCTCCGGGTAGAGACCCGACTCGACGTTGTGCTGAATCGCCTCCTGCTGCGCGAAGTCCTCCGACTCGACGACGGACATCGTGAAGTCGATCATTCGTTCCCAGAAGGAGCGCTCTTTGTCCGTACTCGGCTCCTGCGGGAGGTAGAACCGCGTCGTGACCCGGCACTGACCGGGACTCTCGCCGGGGTAGCACTGCCAAAGCTCGGCATGACCGGTCATCGGCATGCTCAGGATGACGTTCGGGAAGAGCCAGTAGACTAGGTTGGCGTGTCCCTTGAAAGTCCACTCTCCCGGATCCTTCTCCTGCAGCTTGGGAGCCTCCCGCCCGGTCAGGAGCCCGTGCCCACCAGGACCGAAGAACTCACTCAGCATCGGCGTCGAGAGCACTTCCTTGGCCAAGGTGTCCCGATGCAGGGCGAAGATGTGGTATGCCTCGGTGAACGTCTCGTAGGGCAGCTTCCAGTTCGCTTGCCAGGTACCCTCACGCTCGCCAATCAGGGTCCACGAGTCGAACTCGTGACTCGCCATCTCCTCGCCCATCCCGGCGAGGATGTCGGGGACGTCGATGGGCCCCGCCTCGGGCGTCGGACCGACGAGGATCAACCCGCAGCCTTCTGCCGCGGGCAGCTCGATCAGTCCGGTGCTGTCCCGGTCGACACCGTCGAACGCGCCTCTGGCCACCGGCTGGCCCAACAGCCGCCCGTCGATGTCGTAGACCCACGCGTGATACGGGCACCGGAAGACCCGGTTGGCAGGGCCCCTGCCCTCGGCGAGCCGTGAACCGCGATGGCGGCAGGCATTCAGGAACGCACGGACCTGCCCGTTCTCGGACCGTACGACGATGACCGGGATCGAGCCGAGCTCGACGGCCAAGTAGTCCCCGGTGCGCGGCAGGTCGCAGCTGAGCCCGGCGATCAGCGGCCGTTCGCGGAAAAGCGTGCGGACCTCGTTGTCGAAGTGCTCGGAATCGACGTAGATCGAGGTCGACTGCCACCGGGTGGCGGGCGCGAACGTCGTCGTCTTGGCATCGCGCAGCTCGAACAATCGGGAAAGCAGCTTCACCTGATCGGCATGGTCCACGAGACCGCCTCCGTTCTCAATTCACACATTCGCGTACTCCGTGACACCGTGCTGCGGCTACTGCTCCGCTGACGCAGCACGGCGATCGAGGCGTCACTTCGGGGCACGCTCCACCTTCGGGTACTCACCGCGGAACGGACGCGGGTTCCCAGCCTCGCCCGGCGCCGGATACGGATTCGTCCAGTTCAATGGGTCTTGCTTAATGGAGAGCGGATTACCTCGGACGCTCGCCGAGTCGAAGATCGCCGCCAGCCGGACCGGACGTATGCCATTGGGGAGTGTCAGATCCATCGCCGCGCCGAAGTTGGCGAACATCGCACCGAGGTCCCGGCCGTACGGCTCGAGGTACGACAGCATCGGGTTGATGTCTCGCAGCGCCAGCTCAGCGTCAGGGATCAGCGCGCGCACGTCGGTTCCGAACGTGGGAACGCGTCGCAGCGTGGCGGGAGCGGTATCCAGCGTGCCGTTCAGTGCGGGCAACAGGCCGCGTAGCTCACTGGTCACCGCGGGCAGTCGCAGCAGCGCCTTGTTCAGATCGGGCGCTGCCGCCTTCAGGTCCGCGGCGACGGGAGCCAACGGCCCGGACAACTCGCGGAGCTTGCCGGTGCCCGCGTTGGCGGAGCGAAGCAACGCTGGCATCGCCCGCGTCGTGTCTTCGATGGCCTTCCGCTGCCCGGCAGTGGCTTCCGTCAACGTCCGCGCGTCACGCACCACGTCGGCGATCTGTCCTCGCCCGGTGTCGAGGGCATTGAGCAGGCGCGTCGCATCGCGGGTCAGCGTCTGCAAGTCCTCGGTCTGGTCCGCGATCGCGTCCAGCGCGGTGTGACCTTCCCTACCGAGCATCCCGAGCCCGGCCAGCAACCTGCCGACGTCGTCAGACGTTCCGTCGGTTGCCGTGCCCAGTGAGCGCAGGGTGCCGCGCAACGCCTTGCGGGTCTCACCGTCGAGGGTGGAGATCAGCTGGTCGATGTCCACGGTCGGCTGCACTGCCCGCTTCCGTAGCGTCACGCCGTCCGGCAGGGACGCACCGTCGCCGTCGACGATCTCGACATACGACTGCGAGACGATCGACTTGAGACCGATGCGAACCGTTGCTCCTTCGTGCAACGGCGCCGCCTCCGGGGACAGGTTCAGCGTCACCCTGGTCCGGTCGCCCTCGAGCGCCAGCGTACTGACGTGACCGACAACGACCCCGGCGATCTCCACATCGCTACGTTCCTTCAGATGCTGGACGTCCGCGCTCGTGAAAGACACGCGATAGCCGTCGTCGCCGACAGCGCCGGGCACGGGTCCGCCCACCTGCGTCCAGAAGTACAGCAAGCCACCGGCGAATACGGCGACCGCGCCGAACACCGTCATGAGCCGCCGCGCGACTGGACGGGAAATGCGTACCGCGCTCATCAGTTCCCAGTCCTTTCTCCGGCATCGGCAGCGCCAGGCACGGTGCCAGGCACGGCGGCGTCCACCTGGTCGATGACGTCGAAGACTGTGTTCTCGCGAATCATCCCGCCGTTCACATCGGCAAGGCTGGCCGCCGATGACGTGTGGTAGACGAACGCTGCCAGGTCGTTCATCCACGGCACGATGCGCTTCGTGGCCGACGGCAGGTATCCGGTCACCGGAGAGAGATCGCCCAGCGCGGCGTTGACGTCGCCCGCCAGCGGCCGCAGGTCGGCGACGACCGGCTTCGCCTTGGCCACGACCGGGGTGGCCGCAGCCACGAGTTTCCCTGCCTCCGCAGCCGTGTCGGTGAGCCGCGACAAGGCTTGCGGAAGCTCGTCCGAGGCCTTACGGAGCGCGTCGAGCGTGGGGTTGAGTTGGGTGCTCAGCCCACTCGTGCTTGTCATCGCACGCGTGAGATCCGTTGTCAGGCCGGGCAGCTGCCCCAGCGTCGCACCAAGTTCGTCGTCTCGTTTCGCGAGCACGTCAAGCGACCGTTGCAGCGCCGACGTCAACCGGGCGAGCCGCTGGTCGTCCTCTCCCACGGCGGTGGAGATGCGCGCCAACGAGGTGACAAGCTGGGCGATCTTCCCTCGCCGAGCCCGCAACTGCTTCGCGACAGGGCGGAAGGTGGCCATCGTGACGTCGGTGGCCCGCAGCCCGTCCGGCAGCCGCTGCGGTGCTGTGACCAGCGCGGCGTCAGCCTGGTTGATCAGCGAGGTGAGCGCGCTCCGCGTTCGTTCGTCGAGCTTGTTGAGCACCTCCCAGGGCTCGATCAACCGATCGGTCTGCGACACCGGGATGGTGCCGCCATCAGGTAACGGCTCGTCAGGAGGTCCGCCTGGGTCGAGCGCGACGTACATGATGTTGACCGGCGACTTGGAGCGCAGCACCGCCCGCGCGTTGGCGTAGATGGTGTGTCCTGGATCGAGCGACATGACCACGCGGGCGTTGCCGTTCGGCTGCGGCTCGGCGGACACGACCCTGCCGACCGTCACCCCGGCGATGCGGACTTCCTGACGGCTTTCCGGGCGCACCGCTGGCGCCTTCTCGAACTCGGCGGCGACCAGGTAGCGCTCCTCCCACGGCGGATGCCACCCGTACTTGGTGAAGAAGTAGCCCGTCGCGGTGAGGCCAACCGCGACAAGCACGACGAACGCGATCAGGTAGCGCCCGAGGCCAGGAACGTTGCGGACCTGCTCCCATGTCCGCAGGAGACTTCTCATCGGCTACCTCCCGCGTACGTCTTAATTTCCTCGATCAGGTTCGGCAGCGTGAGCGGGACACCGTGCAGCGACTGGTCGTTCGCCCCTGCCTGGAAGTTGACCATCGACCCTTGTACGTCCTGGGCCATGGACGCCCGGTCCGCGTTGGCCATCAGGTAGCCAAGTTCCTCGTAGAACTTGTGGTCCGCCTGCATCCCCCGCCCGCTGTTCCGGTACGGCCCCGTGCCGTGCCAGGTGTTCATCACGGTGTCCGCGATCGGACCGTTGACCCGCCGCAGCACCGGTCCGCGCACGTCGTTGAGCATCTTCGTGCCGCGCTTGGCAACCGGCACCAACTGCTCGACAAGCGGGCGGGCGTCGCGAATCAGAGGCCGCAGATCCCGCAGTAGCGGCCGCATCTCGCGCAACACCGGGTCGAGTCGCCGAAGTAGCGGATCCAGCTCTCGGGCCGCTGGGCGGAACGAATCGGCGGTCGCGGTCAGCTTCGTCAAGCTGCCGCGGAGATCGACCGCCCCGGTGCGGGTGGCACGCAGCGTGCTGGGCAGCGACGCGATCCCGTCGGCAAGTGGCCCGCTGCGCGCTGCCAGCACGCCCGTGGTGTCGCGCAATGACGTCACGATGTCACCGAGTTGCCCGGTGTACCGGCTGAGAACGTCGGCGGTGGCATGGAAGTTGGAGACGATTCGCGGCAGGTCAACGCCAGGACGGGTGCCCCGGGCGGCATCGAGTACCGCACCGGCGGGCTTGAGCGTTCCCGGCGCGTCGGCGACAAGGTCACGCAGGGCCTGCCTTCCGCCATTGGCGAGCGCGTCGTTGAGCTGCTTGGTGACGTCCTGCGCGCTCTGCCGTGCTGGCCGCGGCAGAGACTCGAGGACGCGGTCGAGTTCCACCGGGGTTCGAGTACGCGCCAGTGGGATGAGGTCGCCGTCGAACGCGCCCGCTCCGCCACCTCGCTGCAGCTCGACTCCGTACTTGCCGCCGAGGAGGGTGTTCGGCGCGATGACAGCGCTCGGTTTCGGGCCGAGGGTGGTGAGCGCGGACTCGTCGACCTTCATCGTCACCATGGCCGTACCCTGCTCGGTCGTCTCGACATCGGTCACGACGCCCACCTCGAGGCCAGCGATCGTCACCTTCGTCTCCGCCGCGTGCAGCTGATAGTTCCGCTCGAACTCCGCGCTGAGCGTCTCGCCTGATCGCAGGAATGCCGTTATCGGAGCCTTGAACGCGGCGACAAGCACCACAGCCATGGCGACCGCGAGAAAGAGCACGCCAATGCCGAACGGCGTTCGTGGCCGCCAGCCGAGCTTGCGCGGTTTCCTCGTCGACAAGGCCTTGATCGGATTCACCGGCCACCTCCCGCGGACTGATGGTCCCGCCATGCGCCACCGCCTGGCGCTGGGTAGGGCACGGGGTCGGCCATCGGATCCGGCCCGCTCGCGCTGTAAATTCCGGGTGCCGCGAGCATGAAGCTGAAGTAGTGCTTGCCGGGCGCGATCCGGCCGCTGAGTAGGTCGTGTTCGCTGAAGAATCGACCGATATCGGTCGCATACGGTGCGAGCCCGTGTAGCAGGACGCGGCCATGCGCAACGGTGCGCGACACGCGAGGAACCAGCGGCCTCGCGTCGACGACCGTGTGCGTCAGCTCATCCACCGCGGGCTTGGCCTGCCCGCTCACGCCGGGGAGCTTGGCGAGCGGAGCAACGCCCTCGCGCAGCACGCCGCGCAGGTCGTCGCTCGCCGCTCCGAGTTCTCGCCCGCCCGGGGCGATCGTGGTCATCGCCGATGCCAGATCGGACAGTGGCGCGTTCACCGACCGCAGACCCTGGCGGCTCTGCCGCAAGGTGGCAGGCAGTGCTCGGACCGTGTCGTTGAGCGGCCGCGCACCGTCGACGTTGACCGCGCGGAACGTCGCGTTCATCTGCTCGAGAAGGCTGCTCAGTTCTTCTTGGCGCCCCGCGAACCGACCAGCCAGCCGGTTCGCCGCAAGCAACACCGACGGCAGATCGGCCTGCTCACTGGCCAACGTCGCGCTGATCGCACCGACGTCGGTGAGGATGTCCTCCCCCGCGCGCAATGCGTCCCGCAGATCGTCACCGTGTCCGGCAAGGCCGCCACCCAGCTCCACGAGGCTGGCGCCCAGCGCGTCCCGTGTCCGCTTGTCGAATGCCGACAGCGCCTGGTCGAGCTCGGTCGCGACACTGGTCTGCGACACCGGGATGGTGCGATCGCCCAACGCACCCGCCGAGCGGGTGCCAGGATCGAGCTCCAACTGCTTGCGTCCGAGCACCGACTGGTAGCCGATGTGTGCGTGCGCGTCGCGGTAGAGCTGTCGCTTCCCGTTCAGCCGCATCGTCACGACCGCCCGTCCGTCCTGGTACGTGATGCCTGATATCTGTCCGATGCGGACACCGTTCTGCAGTACGTTCTGGCGGGGTTTGAGCATTCCCACGTTGTTGAAGGCGGCCTTGGCGTAGGTGTAGGGCTTGAGCGGCACCTCACCACCGCCTTGAACGGTGGCGCCGACGTAACCGACGACTCCGATCACGGCGAGCGTGACGACACCGATCAGGAACTTGCGCGCATGGTCGCGATGTACCGGCTGCGGCATCAGGCGCCTCCCAAGAGCTGATCGAGGAGCGACCGCTCCTGTTTCCGGTTCAGGCCGGTTGCGTTGCCGGGGTCGGCCTTGCGCAAGGCATCCGGGACGATCTCGGTGAGCACCTCCGCCGGGTCAGGCGCGGGCTTGGCAGACGTTGCTCCCTGCGATGTGCCCTGCGCGGGCAGGAACGCCGCCGCGAGGTTCTGTAGCGTCTCCGGAGTCACCCACGCCACGGCGCGGAAGTAGTGGCCGAGGGCGTCGCGACTGTTGGTCGACAGCGCCCATTTCTTCACGAACGCCATCAGGTCGCCGAGATTGTCATTGAGTAGCTCGTCACCGAGCGGACGCAGGTTCTTCGCGGTCGCGCGCAGGTCAGGCCCTGCCTTGCGGAGCCGCGCGACCGCGGGGGCGGCTTGTTTCAACAACTCGTCCGCCCGCTCGAGCACCGGCGGCAGCGATGCCAGCGCCGGCTCCGCGGTGTCGGCGAACCGCCGCAGGTCAGTGGTGATGCCGGCCAGGTCGTCAGTGACGGGCCGGATCGACTTCAGCGTCGGCGTGGCAGCCTCGGACAATTGGGCCAGCTCACGCAGGGTGCGCCTCGCCTCAGTCACCGTCGCGGGCAGTTCGGCCAGCGCCGCGTCGAGCGCATGCTGGTTGGCCGCCAGCGTGGACAGGGTGCGCTCGGTGCTCGCGACCAGCTGGTCCAGGGTCTTGCCGTCATTGGTTTCGAGTGCGCGCGCGACCGGCTGCGTCCGGTCGATTATCTGGCTGAGGATCGTGTTGTGCTTCCGCAGCATCCTTCCCAGCTCGGCGCTCCGACGCATCGCCGGGGCGAGCGCCTTGATCGCGGCGGCGGTCTCCGCCCCGGAGTCCTTCATTCCCTGACCCAGCGAGGTGACCATCGCGGCGAGCGCAGTCGACGTCGGATTGTCGAACGTGTTCAGCACGTCCTGCAGGTCCACCGACGAGTCGGTGTGCTCGACCGGCACGACGGCCTCGCGCGCATACGGTTCGGACGGTGAACCGGTGTCGATCTCGACGTAGCGCTCACCGAGCAGGTTGACGGGCCGGATCGTCAGCTTCGCGTCACGGTGCAGCGGGAGCACGGCCGGATTCACGTTCATCGTGACCCGCGCCTTGTCGCGCTCGAGGGAGATGTCGCGCACGGTACCGACCCTGACTCCGGCCGCCCGCACCATCGACCCTCGGTTGAGCGGGCTCGCGTCGGCGAAGTAACCGACGACGGTGGACTCGGTAGGCGGTCGCGACGCCGTCACGGTGAACCCGGCCCCCGCGAGGACAAGCACCGCGGCGAACGCGGCGCCAGCGCGCAGCATCAGCGTTTTCTTCATCGGATTCCGTCCCCGTTCGCATCGGCCCACGGTTGCCCCGCGATCGATCCCGGCGCGGGCTCTGGGTCCTGCGTCATCCCTGGCGGCAGCACGCCTTTGTTCAGGCTCGTCCCGGCGCCCGTGATCAGGATGCGAGCGATGTTTCCGCTGCTGTTCTGACTTCCGAACACCGACGTCCAGTTGGTCAGCCACCCGGTGAACTCCGGGGTGTACGGCCGCAGGAACGCCACCGCTGGCTGCAGGGTGGTCACCGCCTTGTCAACACCGGGCAGCGTCGCGTGCGTGGCATCCAAGAGCTCGGGTGTTTGCCGCAACAGCGAACGCGCCGAGCCGAGTGTCGGGCCGAGGTCGGCAAGGGTCGGCCGCAGCTCAGCGAGCACCGGCCTGAGGTCGCTGGCCACTCTGGGCAGCTGTTCGGTGGCGGGCCGCAGGTCGCGCAGCAACGGAATCGTGGCATCAACCGCACCGGGAACCTGGTTGAGGGTCTCGGTGACCTCCCGGACCGTGCCAGGTAGCTCGCTCAAGGCGGCTTTCAGCCGCTCCTGCTTGGCGGCGGTGGTCGACGTCAGCTGCCCGAGGTCGCGAACGGTGTCCGCGACCGCGGTGTCGTGCTTGGCCAGCTCGCCCACCATGGCCGAGAGGCGCTTCATCAGCCCGCGGATCGCCGGACCGTCCTCACCGACCGCGCGCATCACCTCACCGAGCGCCCGGACCGCGGGACCCGCGCTCTTCACGGTCGCGCGGACATCCTTCTCGCTATCCCGCAACGTCAGGTTGAGCTGTTTGACAAGAGCCTGCGCCCGTTTCCGGGTTGGGCCGTCGAGCATGGTGAGGACGTCGTCGAGCTCGACTCTCTCCTGTGTGGACTCGATCATCTTCCCCGATGGCAACGCGGGATTCTCACCAGGACCGGGCAGCAGCTCGAGCACCCGGTGTCCGAGCAGGGACTCCCAGCTGATGCGAGCCGACGTTCCCGCGTGCAGGGGCGCGTACTCCTCGTCGATGTCCACCGTGACCAGTGCCTTGTCGTCTTGGATACCGACCTCGGTGATCCGGCCGGCCTGCTGGCCATGCACCAGCACCTGGCCGCCCGCGTACGCGCCGTCCGCCGTCGGCATCAACACGTTCAGTTGGTAGCTCTGGCCGCCGAACGCCACAACGCCGCCCGCGGCGACGAGGACCATCACGACCGCCACGCTGGCCCAGCGCAATCGAGCCATATCAATCCATCCCCAACGGCCCGGCGGCGTCGCCGGAAAGGAACTGCCGCACGAACGGGTCATCGGATGCGAACGCCCCTTCGGCCGCGCCGTAGTGGACCAGCTTTCCCTGCCAGAGCAGTCCGATGTAGTCGCTCAACGTGTGAGCGCTGGCGATGTCATGCGTGATGACGATGTAGGTTCCGCCGTGCTCACGGTGGACCTCGGCGATCAACTGACACAGCAACTTCGTTCTGACCGGGTCCAGACCCGAATCCGGCTCGTCGAACAGCACCACGTCCGGTCGCATCACCAGCGCGCGAGCGAATCCCGCACGCTTACGCATCCCTCCGGAGATTTCGCTCGGCGCCTTGTCTGTCGCCTGCTCCAACCCCACCTCTTTCAAGTGGGCCATCACGATCTCGCGGATCTCGGACTCCGACTTCCTGGTATGTTTCCGTAGCGGAAACGCCACGTTGTCGTACAGGTTCATCGATCCGAACAACGCACCGTCCTGGAACAGCACGCCGAACCGCTTCCGAAGGTCGTAACGCTCTTCCTTGCTCACCTGCCAGATGTCCTGCCCGAACACCCGCACCTGCCCCGCGTCGGGTTCCAGCAGGCCGACGATGTGTTTCAGCAGCACGCTCTTGCCGGTCCCGGACGGTCCGAGCACCGTGGTGATGGCATTGTCCGTGAAGCCCGCTGTCACGCCGTTGAGAACCGGCGCGCCGCCACCGAAGCTCTTGTGCACATCGAGCAATTCGATGGTGTGCCCGTTGTCGTTCCCGTACACAGGCGGCGCGAAGCTACCCGACACCCGACCGTCGGGAGAATCAGCCGAAACCGTTCTAGACATCGAAACTCCGTAGCGATAAGGACCGTGGTCAATTTCCGATCGGCGTATTCGGGTTGTTCCCGTACAGCAGCTGGATCAGCACCATCATCGTCAAGCTGATCATCACGAGATTGACCAGCATTGCTTTCGCGGTGTTCCGTCCCACGTTCACCGGACCGCCGCGCACGTAATAGCCGTAATAGCAGGAAACAAGCGTGATGATGAGCGCGAACAACGTCGCCCAACTCACCGAGTACACAAAATCCGTCATGTTCTGCAACAGAAACAGGACGTCAAAATAGCCACCGGCGGACACCGAGCGCAGCAGCACGACGTTGAACAGGTATCCGGCGGCGAACTCGACCGCCAGTGCCACCGACCACAGGAACGGCAACACGAACAGCACCGCCAAGACGCGCGTACCGGCGAGGTAGGGGACGCTGCGGATGCCCATCACTTCCATGGCGTCAATCTCGTCGCTGATCCGCATGGCACCCACTTCGGCGACAATCCCGCAACCCACCTTGGCAGCGAAGATCCAGCCGAAGACCGCCGCGAGAACACCGCGCAAATCACCGATCGTATGTGGGGATGCGACGAACGATCCGATCCCGACGTTCGTCATGATGGAGTGCAGGGCGATGCTCAGCAACGCGCCGTACATGAACACCATGGACAGGACGACGGCCGCGTTCTGGACTATCAGCAAACCAGCGTGCCTGAATACCTCGGAGGGATACAGCCGCAAGGCAATTGGCAGTTCGCGGAGAACGCCGAAGGAGAACGCGACGATGCGTCCGGCACCGTCGACTCCGCGACGGGCACCCGGAGCGAACGACGTCGCGCGGGTATCGGGTCCGGCTTGGTTTACCGTCGCGGAGGTGGCGATCGGTGTTCCTGTTCTCGTCATCGCAATGTTCCCATCGCGTCCGGAAAGATGCCGAGAACGATCGCCTGGTATGCGAGCTGCAAGACGAACACGCCCAAAAAGCAGATGACAACGGCGTGGTTCACGGCTTTCCCGAGTCCAATGGCACCGCCCGCGGCAACGAATCCCTTGTAACAGCACACGGTGCCGATCAGCAGGCCAACCAGCGCGCTGTTGAGCAGAAAGCTAACGATGTTCATCGGCAACGTTCCCGCGAACAACGTCTGATAGAAGTCGGGTGCGGGCATGTGCACGACATAGTCGGCGGCGACCTGCATCCCTACCGCGGTCGCGGCCAGCGCCGGAATCGACAGAAGAACGGTCGTGAGGGTGATCGATACGACTCGCGGCACGGCGAGTTCCCGTATCGGGTCAATGCCCATGACCTCCATGGCGTCGAGTTCCTCGCGTACCTTCCTGGCACCGACCTCCGCGGTGAGTGCCGTGCCGACGACACCCGCGACAACCATGGAGTTGACCCAGATCGTAAACGTCGTCGTACTGAACGCGAACAAATACGGACCGAACAAGGCGCCCGCGCCTACCATGTCGACAATTTGGACCGCCATCATCGACACGGCGGCCTGGAAGCCGAAGACCGCGAGGGCGATGGCGAGCCACGATGTCTTGATGACCTCGTGCATGTCCTCTAGCACCCGTCCCCAGTAACCGGTGGGACGCCTGAGGGCACTCCATGTGATGGTGGCCAGCAACTTGGCCATGCCGCCCGCCTCGGCGACGAAGGTGCGGGCGAACTTCGGGGCGTACCCCACCGCCCTCGAACTGACACCCGCGTACGCGGCACCTTGTGTCATTGGTGAGCTCCAATTGTGCAGGGCATGCTCTTCACCGCACGCACGAAGTTGCCTACCAAGTACGTCGGCTCACCGACCTCGAGGTTGGGAACGCGATGCGTCAGCTGGTTGAAGATCGCCCGTAGCTGGGTCTTCGCCAGCTGGTTTCCCAGGCAGAAGTGGGGCCCTCCGCCACCGAAGGCGACGTGCGGGTTGGGGTCACGGGTGATGTCGAAAACGTTCGGATCCTCGAAGACCCGCTCATCGCGGTTGCCCGACGAGAAGAACGTCACCACCCAGTCACCTTCATGGATCTGCCTGCCGCCGAGCTCGACGTCCCTCGCCGCGGTCCGGCGGAAGGTCATCACCGGCGTCACCCAGCGCACGAACTCCTCGACCGCCGTCGCGATCCGGCCGTTGAAATCCGACCGGAGGAGCTGCCGCTGGTCGGGAAAGTCGCACAACGCCTTCATCGTCAGGCTGATGGTGTTGCGGGTGGTGTCGTTGCCCGCGACGGACAGCAGCACGAAGAACGCCCCGATCTCCTCATCGGTGAGTCGCTGTCCGTCGACCTCCGCCCGCACCAGGTTGGTCATCAAGTCATCAGCCGGACTGGCACGGCGCTGCGCGGCAAGATCCAGCCCGAGCGAGAGCAGCGTCATCATCGCATCGGCGACCACCTGGCCTGGTTCCCTGCCTGCCGCGACTTCCTCGTCGGCCCAGGACACCATGCCGTCCGCGCCGTGCGCGGCTTCCTCGCGATGCTCGTCAGGCAGGCCCATCATCTCGAAGATCGTCCACATCGGAAGGCGCTTCGAAACCTGTTGGACGAAGTCGCAATCGCCCGTGTCAATCAGATCGTCGACGATGTGCTTGGCCTGCTGGCGGATCTGATGCTCGATCTTGGCGACTCGCTTCGGTGTGAATGCGGCGCTGATCAGCCTGCGCAGCCGGGTGTGCCGGGGCGGATCCATGCCAAGGAAGGACTGCCCCGCTTCGAGGATCTCCGGCGGCATCTCCTCCATCAGAACGCCGGACGCCGACGAGAACGTCTGCCAGTCCTTGCTCACGCGGACGATGTCCTCGTGCCGGACCACCGCCCAGAACCCGTCCTTCTCCGGTGGCATCAGGCCCCCTTCGATGGGCGGATGCCAGCTGATCGGCCGCTCGTCACGGAGCGTCTTGAAGGTCTTCTCGCGTTCCTCCGCCGTGCCTGCCCAGAACGACAGCGGCGACACCGACACGGGGTCATACTGCCGCTGGGACGTCGTCGATGTCATCGATGCTCCTGTTCCTTGGCCGCGATGCCCGCTGGAACAGCGGATGCCGCCATGCCGCGGCATCGCGAGGTGGCTTACCATAGGCGGTTTTTAATTTGATTTCAAGTTAAATTTGTCCGGTCATGCTTCTGGCTGACGCTGGCTCGCCGAGTGCGCGGGGGCGGCCGCCGACGGTTTCCCGCCGAGCAGGGAGAGCAGGTAGGCCCCGCCGATCTTCCCGTTACGCGGCGGCAATGCGCCGAGCTGACGCATCATCTCGTTGATCTCGTACTGCGCGAGGTAGCGAGACAACAGTCCGTCGGTGAACTCGAGAAAGATGTCGCATCCGTAGGTGTCGAACCGGCGTGCCGGATCAAGCTGCGGCGGCCCGCTTCCCTGCTGCCGGAACAGCACGACCGCCCGGCCGTCCTCCGGCGCGGTGAACAGCTGCACCTCATCGAAGCCGACGTCGGGCATCGCTTTCCAGATGCGCTCGACGTAGTTTCTGACCGACTCTCGGCCGTGGATGACATCGGTCCAGAAGACGGTGTCCTCCCAGACGATGTCCGGATGCAGCAGGGCAAGAACCTGCTCGGTGTCGTGCGAGTTCCATGCGGCGAGCCACTCGGTGGCGAACCGGCGCAGGAAGTCACCGTCCGTTGGGTCGCTGGGCTTCACTGTTCCTCATCTCCTCGATTGCCGTTTCACAGCCCGAGATCACGGCCGATGATCTCTTTCATGATCTCGGTGCTGCCGCCATAGATCGTCTGGATTCGAGCGTCGATGAACGCGCGACTGACCGCGTACTCCCGCATGTAGCCGTACCCGCCGTGCAGTTGCAGGCACCGATCGGCGATGCGGACCTGCAGCTCGGTGCACCACCATTTGGCCTTCGCCGCCTGAGCGGCAGTCAGCTCCCCTGCCACGTGGCGCGATACGCAGTGATCGATGAACACCCTGGCGATCTCGAGCTCGGTGTGCAGCTCGGCAAGCAGGAACCGGTTGTGCTGAAACGACCCGATCGGCCGCCCGAAGGCACGGCGCTCGATCACGTAGTCCATCGTGCGACCGAGCACGCCCTCCGCCGCGGCGACCGCGGTGACGGCCAGCGAGAGCCGTTCCTGCGGCAAGTTGCGCATCAGCTGGAAGAAACCCTGACCCTCCTCGCCGAGCCGGTTCGCCACCGGCACGCGCACGTCGGTCAGGTGCAGCTCGCTGGTGTCCTGGCCGTGCAGACCCAGCTTCGCTAGGTTCCGCCCTCGTTCGAAGCCGGCCATACCCCGCTCTACGACGAACAACGTCAGGCCTCGATGCCTGTCATCGGACGTGCGGGCGGCCAGCACGACAAGATCGGCGTTCTGACCATTCGAGATGAACGTCTTCGACCCGCTGAGGACGTAGTCGTCACCGTCACGAACCGCGCGGGTCCTGATGCCGGAGAGGTCGCTGCCCGCGTCCGGCTCCGTCATGGCGATCGCGCCGATCAACTCGCCCGACGTCACGCCAGGCAGCCAGCGAGCCTTCTGGTCGTCATCGGTCATGTCGAGCAGATAGGAGGAGACCACGTCGTTCTGCAGGCCGATTCCCAAACCCGCCGACGCATAGCCTGCCCGGGCGAACTCCTCGTTGACGATCGCGCTGAACCGCCAGTCGTCGATTCCCGCGCCGCCGTAAGCCTCCGGTGTGGCGAAGAACAGCAACCCGGCGTCCCCTGCCGCGCGGTACAACGACCGATCGACCCGACCGCGCTGCTCCCACTCCTCGTCGTGGGGAGCGACCTCGGTCTTGATGAAGGACCGCACGGTGTGCCGAAACAACTCGTGGTCCTCGTCGTACAGCGTGCGAGTGGCGTCAAACATGCCCACTCCCCGCCAGGAACGTCAGGTGAACCTGATTCGTCATCGGTGACTTCCCAAGAAGATTGACTACACAGCCGCGCTTGTGGGCGATACGCTAGCCTAGTTAATATTCACTATGCAAGACGGACACTCGCGGTATCGTCGGCATCGGCCGACGTCGGAGCACGCGACACCGGTCATACGAAGGGATCGCGATATGGCAAAGACGAGGGCGCAGCAACGTGATCGGCGTTCACCTCGTCTCACCGCCGCGGAGCGCAAGCAGCAGCTCGCGGCGACGGCGGCGCAGTGGTTCTACCGGCACGGATTCCACGGCGTCGCGCTCGCCGACGTCGCCAACGACGTGGGTGTCACCGCACCCGCCGTCTACCGTCACTTCCACAACAAGACCGGGCTGCTCGCGGGCGCCATCGAGAGCGGTCTCGACGTCGCGGAAGCCGCGTTCAACGCCACGCCGGACGAGCCGCTGGACGACACGCTGTTCAGCCTGGCCGGTGCCGCCATCGACCGGCGGGACGTGTGGGTGTTGCTGCAGCGAGAGGCGCGGCATCTCGACGCCGAGCGGCGCGCGGCCGTCCAGGGCCGTTTCGACGAGTTCGTCGCCAAGTTCATCACCCGGATCCGGCACGCCCGGCCCGACTGCGACCGAGGGCAGCTGAGCGTTCTCGCCACCGCGGTGCTGGCGATCATGTCCAGCGCCTCGCTCAGCCGGTCGCCCCTGCCCCGCGAGGAGTACCAGTACGTCCTCGCGGCGGCCGCCGCAGCGGCCGCCCGAGCGGAACTGCCCCCACCCAGTGATGACGAGCCCGTACGGCGGCTACCTGATCAAGCCGATCCACCCTCCCGCCGCGAGCAGTTACTGGAAAGCGCGATCGCGCTGTTTCATGAGCACGGCTACGCCGGGGTCAGCCTGGATGACATCGGTGACGCAGTGGGAATGGCCGGGCCGAGCATCTACCACCACTTCGCGACGAAATCCGACCTTCTCGTGGCTGCCTTTACGCGCGCGGCGCGCAGCCTCGCGACCCAGGGGGCTGCCGGTGACCAGCAGGCCCTCGACGAACTGGTACGTCGTTACATTCAGGTGGGCGTCGGGCAGCGTCATCTGTTCGGTGTCTACGTAACCGAGGCCATCAACCTGCCGGTCGAGTGCCGTCGCGCGGTCATCGCAGAACTGACCGCGAACGTCGAGGAATGGTCCGCGGCGCTGCGGGTCAGGCGGCCGAACGTGCCTGCGAACACACGACTGGCACTCGTGTACGCGGCGCGAGGCATCGTGAACGACATCGTCCGGCTGGGCAGGCTGCACACGCGGCCGCAGATCGAGACCGAGCTCGACATCCTCGTACACGCCGTTCTCGACGTGAATCTCCCAGAACAACCATGAATTGATCCCGATCGTGCCGGAGATCCGCTGTCGCGGTGGCTCACCGGCCGACGGACGCACGGACCCGGGAGCGCCCCCTCGGGTGGAAAGGATCAGAACCGTGACGAGTTATCACTATCTGCTCACGTCCATTACGGACGGCGTGGGCGTGATCCAGCTCAACCATCCAGAGAAGCGCAATGCCCTCGGCTGGGAGCTGCATCGCGAGATCATCGCCGCGCTGGCGGAGTGGGAGGAGGACGACCGGGTCGCCGCCGTCCTGCTTGTCGGCAACGAGGAGTACTTCTGCGCGGGGTGGTCACTCGACATCCTCGAAGAGGTCACGGGCGATGACCTCTCCCGCTTCGTCGACCTTGCCCTGAAGCTCATGACGACCGTTTACGACTACCGCAAGCCGACGGTCGCCGCCGTCGCGGGCGTTGCGCCTGGTTACGGCATGGATCTCGCCAACATGTGCGATATCACGGTCGCCTCGGAGAACGCCGCGTTCGGCTCAACGCAGGTCAAGTACGCGATGAACGGCTTCTACCACGGGATGCTGCGCAAAGCGGGGTCCCAGCGAGCGCGACGGATGCTGTTCACCGGCGACCCGATCGACGCGAAAGAAGCCCATCGGGTCGGCCTCGTCGACGAGGTGGTCCCGGTCGGCACCGTGCGAGAGAGCGGCCTTCGGCTCGCGAGGCACATCGCCGAGTCCGGTGCCGAACTGACGACCGTTCTCAAGCAGGTCGCCTTGCGGGCGAGCAACATGGACCACGTCGGCGCCACTGCCTACGAGCTGAGGGTGACCGCCGATCTCGTCCAGCGCGGCCTGTTCACCCGACGCCTCACCGAGGGGCTGAGCGCGCTCCGATCGGGACAGAGCAAAGCGACAGAACGCCTCGCGACCGACTGAGTCGCCACCGCACCGCGCCAGCACGGTCCCAACCCAGCGGGTAACGCCACCGCAGCAGAGAGGAAACCACATCATGCCCGGCTTCGAGAACATCACGTCCGTCGTCAGCGACGGCGTCGGCACGATCACCTTCGACCGGCCCGACCGCCGCAACGCACTCAGCGTGGAGCTGATGACGGAGATGAGCGACCAGCTCGACTCCTGGGCGAACGACGACGACGTCGCCGCGGTCGTGCTGACCGGCGGCGAGGACATCTTCTGCGCCGGTTTGGACCTGGATGTCCAGTCGACGTTCACCGAGCGAACCCGCGCCGTGTACGCAGCCGCGTGCGAACGTGCCTACGGGACACTGCTCGACTACCGGAAACCCACCATCGCCGCTGTCGGCGGCCCCGCGCTGGGCGGCGGATGCGACATCGCGGTGTTCGCCGACATCCGGATCGGTAGCGCGAACGCCCTCTTCGGCTATCCCCAGATCAAGTTCGGGCTCACCCCTTACTTTTCCCCGCTGTGGCGCATCGTCGGCCTGAGCCAGGCGAAGCTGCTGACGTTCACCGGCGAGCGGATCGACGCCGAGGAAGCTCAGCGGATCGGACTCATCGACCGGCTGGTACCCACGAACGAGGTGATCAGCACGGCAACCGCACTCGCTGGCTCCATCGCCGAGACCACGGTGAAGTCCGCGGTGAACAACAAGGAGATCGCGCGAACGTCGCCTGCCCTTGACCCCGCGAGCGCGCTCACCTACGAAACCCTCGCCTACCGCGAGGTGACCTGGCAACCGGACATCGTTGACCGCATCAAGAACGCCTACAGCGCGATCAAGCAGAAGTAGCGTGGGCGAACACACCGTCGGACGTCTTAGAATCTATTCGTGAGCAAAAAATCCGCAGCGACAACGGCGGTGACGCCAGCACGGAAGTCGCGAAGCAGCAGCAAGGACGCGCGGTCGAAGGCCACCGCCAAGGCCAAAGCAGGCGACGCGGCGAGCCCCAAGGGCGAGCCCAAGTCCGCGAAGACTCGCGCACGGATCCTCGACGCCGCGGCAAACGTACTGAGCCGGCGCGGCTACGCCGGAACGCGCTTGACCGACGTCGCCCAACAGGCGGAGATCCAGGCCCCCGCGATCTACTACTACTTTCCTTCGCGGGAGGACCTCATCGAGGAGGTGATGTGGACCGGTATCGCCCACATGCGAGAGCACCTACAGGGCGTGCTCGACCAGCTACCGTCGGATTTGCCCCCGCTCGCGCGCATCGAAGCAGCGGTCGAGGCCCATCTACGGTACGAACTCGAAATATCCGACTACACCACGGCCGCCATCCGCAACGCGGGCCAGATTCCAGATGAGCTCCGGATCCGATACGACAACGAGTCGAAGCTGTACGGCGACCTGTGGCGCAAGCTCTTCTCGGACGCTGGCTCGGCGGGCGAGTTGCGCAGCGACCTCGACCCGACGTCGGCCAGGATGCTGGTGATGGGCGCGTTGAGCTGGGCGGCCGAATGGTGGAACCCGCGCCGCGACTCGCTGGACTCGGTGATCCGTACAGCCCAATCGCTGGTACGCCACGGTCTCGCCGCCAGCCCGGCACCGGCGACTGATGGCCCAGGAACGAAGGCCAGAAGCGCCCGGAGGCGATCAAACCGGTCACCCGAGGCCTAAGTACACCCACACGGCGTATCCTGGTGACCCATCGAAACCCTTGACGATCAAGGCAGGAGCATGGTCGAACCTGCGTCGATGCGGGACGCCGCCACCAACTTGCCCGCGGAACTGACCAACTTCGTGGGCAGGCGGGCCGAGCGCAATGACGTCAAACGCAGCCTGTCTGAGTCGCGCCTGGTGACACTGACAGGCTTCGGCGGGGTGGGTAAGACCCGCCTCGCGCTCCGGGTGGCCGCCGAACTGCGCCGGGCCTTCACGGACGGTGTCCGGTTCGTCTCACTTGGTGAGCTCAATGATCCCGCGTGGCTCCCTGACACCATCGCGACCGCGCTCGGTATGCAGGGCCGCTCGACCCGGACCGCGCCAGCCTCACTAGTCGAGTACCTCAGGCGACGAGAGCTGTTACTCGTGCTCGACAATTCCGAGCACCTCGTCGAGGCGGTCGCCGTGCTCGTCGACACCCTGTTGCGCACCTGTCCTGGCCTTCGGGTGCTGACCACAAGCAGGGAGCCGCTGCGTCTCAGGGGCGAATCCGTGCACACCGTCGCCCCGCTCACCGTCCCGTCACACGGTGAGGAACGCACCACGCCGCTGCGCCAGTACGAAGCGATCTCGCTGTTCGTCGACCGCGCCGCGGCGGTGGTCCCCGACTTCACCCTCACCGAGGACAACCGCGCCGCGGTCGCCGCCATCTGCCGCAAGCTCGAGGGCATTCCGCTCGCGCTCGAACTCGCCGCGGTGCGGTTACGCGCGATGTCACCGCACGAGCTCGCCGAACACCTCACCGACCGGTGGGAACTGCTGACGCGGGGCAGCAGGGACGCCCCCGACCGGCAACGCACCATGGCCGCGTGCATCGAGTGGAGCTTCGAGCTCTGTTCCGAGGCCGAGCGTGACGTGTGGGCCTACGTCTCGGTGTTCACCGGCGATTTCGAGCTCGACGCGGCGCAGGGTGTCTGTCCGAGCGGCGACGACAGCGGCGACGACGACGCGTGCGCACAGCTTCCCGACGTGCTGCTCGCGCTAGTGGACAAGTCGATCCTCGCCGCGGAGGTCCAGGGCGGCCGGACCCGGTTCCACATGCTCCCCGCGATCAGGCAACGCGGCATCAGCCGACTGCGCGAACGCGGGATGCTCACCCAGCTCCGGCGTCGTCACCGCGACTTTTACGTCGAGCTCTCGCGCCGAACACAGCGCGAGTGGGTGAGCCCGCGGCAGATCGACCTGATCGTTCGACTGCGGCGCGAACAGGGCAACATGCGTACCGCACTCGAGTTCTGCCATCAGGAGCCAGGCGAAGCCGAGCCAGGACTTCGGATGGGAGCGAACCTGCTCGAGTTCGGACTCGCGGAAGGTTTGTTCCGCCCCGGCAGAGTGTGGTTCGGCAGGCTGCTCGCCCAAGCGCCGGAACCGACAGCGACCAGGGCGCTGGCGCTGCGAACAGCCTGCTGGTGGGCGACGATGCAGGGTGACATGGAGCCGGCCCGCGAGTTGCTCGCCGAAGGCACCGCACTCGCGACCGAGCTCGGGGAACCGGTCACGACGTTGTTCGAGCAGACCGCCGGTTTCGTCGCCATGTTCTCTGACGACCCCGCACGTGCTGTCGAACTGTTCGAATCGGCACTCACCGGCTTCCGGTCGTCCGGGGACATCTCCCAGACGACGCACACGCTCGTTCTGCTCGCGCTCGTTCACACCTTCACCGGTGACCTCGACCGCGCGCTCGCGTGCCACAAGGAGTGTCTCGGCATCAGCGAGCCCGCGGGCGAGTCGTGGTACCGCTCGTACTCGCTGTGGATCGCGGGGCTCGCCACGTGGGCGGCGGGAGACGAAACCAGCGCGATCGAACTGGCGCGGGAGAGCCTTCGGTTGAAGCGTGCGATGGCGGAGAAACTCGGCATCGGTCTCGGCCTCGAAACCCTGGCATGGATCGCCGCACCGCACGATCCGCGGCGCGCCACTATTCTGCTCGGCGCGGCACAGAACCAGTGGGAGGCGATCGAAACGTCGACGGCGGCGCTCCCCGGCCTGTTCTCCTATCACCAGCGCTGCATTGATGTGCTTCGCGCCGACCTGGACGCGGCACGCTTCGACGAGCTGTGGCGGGAGGGTGCCGCACTCGACCAGGCCGCCGCGATCGACTACGCCCTCGACGAACGACCGCCATCGCGGCGCCGCGACATCGGCCGCAAGACCGAGTCCGCAACAGGTGACAACCTCACAAGACGAGAAACGCAAATCGCCGAACTGGTGGCGAAGGGCCTCACCAACAAGGACATCGCGAGCACACTCGTGATCTCCAAGCGCACCGCCGAGACGCACGTCGAGCACATCCTCACCAAACTGGGTTTCACGTCGCGTATCGAGATCGTCCGGTGGATGTCCGACCGCCCGGAATCCGCCGATACCGAGTCCGGCTGAGCGGGGCCGGTCAGGGAGCGACGCTGTCGACGAGCGCGTACTTGCGCATCAGCGAACGCTTGGTGAGCTTCCCACCCGCCGTGCGCGGAACCGTGTCGATGAAGTCCACGCTGCGTGGCACGGTGTGCCGCCCGCCGTGCGCACGCGCCAGCTCGATCAACTCCCTGGCCAGCTCTGGCCCCGGCTCGGCATCGCGTTCCGGCTGAACCACCGCTTTGACCTGCTGTCCGTCACGCTCGTCAGGAATTCCGATGACGGCGGCGTCGGCCACGCGGGGATGCATCACGAGCAGGTCCTCCACCTCCCGTGGATACACCGCGCCGCCATCCACGGTGATGACGAACGACTCACGGTCGGCCAGATAGAGAAACCCGTCGTCGTCGACGTAACCGAGGTCCCCCACGGTCGTCCAGTTCGGACGGACGGGATGCTGCGCCGCCATCGTCACGTCCGGAGCGTTGTGGTACCAGAACGCGGGCGCTCGCCGTTCGACGTACACCGTGCCCACCTCACGGCGCGGCACCTCGTCACCGTTTTGATCACACACGTGTACCGAGCCGAGAACGCTCCTTCCGACCGAACCGCGTCTCGCCCGCCACTCAGTGGCATCGATGAAGCTCATGACGTTGCGTTCGGCTCCGCTGTAGAACTCGTGAACGATCGGCCCAAGCCAGTCGATCGCCCGTTGCTTGGCCTCGGCCGGGCACGGCGCACCCGAGTGAATCACCGCCCGCACACTGGCGAGGTCGTAGCCGTCACGAACCCGCTGCGGCAGCTTGACCAGCCGCACCAGCATCGCGGGGGCAACGTGCAGCACCGAGACCCGGTAATGCTCGATCGCGGCGAGCAGCGCTTCAGGAGAGTGTCGTGCCGCCGTCACAACGGTGCCGCCGGCATCGTGCACACTCACGGCGACCTGGCTGCCGAGGGCATCGGAGAACGGCAGAGCGGAGAGGAGCACCGTGTCACGATCGACCGCGCACGACCGCGTCAGCAGCGTCCTGAGGCAGCGAGTGTGCTCGTCAGGCTCGCCGTCGGCCGCGACGACTCTCGTCGCTCGCGGTCGACCCGTCACGCCCGCCGTGTAGAACATCTCGCGTCCCCGGGACTCGCCGACCGTGGCGGTGTGCGAACCCAACACCACCGATTCGTAGGTCTCGTGCTCGTCGACGACGCCACCAAAGGCGAGGCGCACATCGACGCCTGGTGTCAGTGGCCGTAGCTCCGTCGCGAGGTCGTCGAGTTCAGCCGACACCACGAGTGCGCGCGCGCCGCTGTCGTTGATGACATACGCGGTCTCCTCGAGCGACAGCGAGCAGTCGATCGGTGTAAAGGTGAGACCAGAACTCAGCGCGGCCCAGTAGGTCTCGAAACCACATGGCGACAGGTCGGCGAGAATCGCGACGACGTCACCTCTTTCCAAGCCACGAGCGTGTAGAGCCCCTGCGAGCCGCGCCGAGTTCTCGGTCAACTCGCCGTAGCTCAGACTCACGGCGGATTCGGCGGCGATCACGGCGGGCTTGACAGGGTCCGGGGCGGCGCGGATCCCCTGGTGCATGAGCATCGTCCTCTCGGTGTGGTCGCCATTGCTTGGCGCCACGGCGACGGTACGAACGCGGTCTAACTGGCCGGCGGCGGCCAGTGCGCTGACGTGCGCCACCGGAGCGTGCGCAAAGCCCGCACCTGAATGGCCGACACGGCGTTGGGTCTCCGTTTCATGCGCCTTGCCACGTCGGTGAGCGAGAGACCGTGGAAGAACCGAAGTTCGAGACACGTCCGCTGATCGGCGGACAGGTGGAGCAGATTCCGCCGCAGCTCTCCCGCGACGATCGACCGGTAGGCCGCCGACGCCGGATCGGCGTCGGCGGCGACCACCTCGTATCCTTCTGGGAATTCGGCTTCGAGCCGGTTACGAGCACAACGGGACTCGTCGAAGACGATGTTGCGAGCGATGGTGATCAGCCATGCGCGGAAGCTCGACCTCCGGTGGGTGAGTGACGTCATCTTGCTGAGCGCTCGCACGAAGGTCTCGCTCGTGATGTCCTCGGCCCGATGGTGATTGCCGGTGCGTGCCAGCACGTATCGGAAGACGTCGCTGACGTGGATCTCGTACAGCGTCGCGAACGCGCGCCTATCGCCTGCGGCCGCCCTGTCGACAAGCGACCAGATGCGCGCCGAGTCACCGTCGTGCGCCGTCGTCTCATCCGGTATCCCTCGCTCCACCAGCGCAGTGCTCATCCGTCCGTTTCCTCACACCGCTCACTCGTCGTACTCGATACTGAGGGCTTCGGTGGGGCAACCGTCGACGGCCGCTTCGACGTCGCTGAGTTGCCCGTCGGGGACGGTGTCCGTCTTCAGTTCGAGCTCACCATCGTCGTTGACCTCGAACACGTCCGGCGCGAGCGACTCGCAGATGCCAAGGCCGGTGCACTTGTTGTAGTCGACGTGAACCTTCATGGTCCTCCTTCCTGCGCGCACCGCCGTACGAATGCCGCCGTTCCTAAGCCACGATCAGGTCCGCACGGCCTTCCCGGCGCAGAGTCTCGACATACATGCGCGCGAATTCGGAGTTCCGCGACACCAGCTCCAGCCAACCGTTGATGTCGCCTCTCGCGGCGACCTCTCCCCGCGCCATGGCGGACGGAAAGTCGAGCCTGCCCTGGCAGCACCGATTGGCGGTCTCGGCATCCATGGCGACGATGAGCGAGGGGTCGACGTCAGCGCCCGTGCCGTTACGCACTTCCGAACGATCTGAGTCGATATGGATCACGCAGTCCGGGTCCACGAGGCCGAAACGCATCCGCAGGTGCGCCCGCCTCAGCTTCGGCCCAAGCTCCGGATCATCGAACGCGGATTCGAAGGTCCCACCAATGTAGCGGTAGACCTCTTCAGGGCAACTGAGTGACATAGTGACCTCCACCGTGATGTGGTGTGCCTGCACGTGGCACACCACCAGCGTGTCGGACGTCACGTCGTCAGTTACCCGTACGGATACGTAGATCCGTACGTAGAGATCACGCGGAAGCGGCATACGGTGAGGTCCTCGTGACGGATTGATTACGATGCGCATGGCAGAGCGGCGGCACTACTCGATCGCGTCGAGTGTGTCGAGGTCGGTGACGTGGCGAGCGATGCGTTCGATCGCGAACAGTGTGTAGTCGCGCGGTTGCAGTTCCGGCTCGACCTTGCTGCCGCCGAGCGTGAACAGACCGAATACCAGCGCATGCAGCGGCTGCTGCCGGTACGCCAGCCACGCCTCGTCGAAGGAAGGCGGCTCCCGTACGCCCGCGGCACGCAACCGGTCCAGGTAATACTCGAGCAGGTCCTTCTCCCACCGCCTGCGATCCTCGGTGGCGAGTCCGCAGGCAAGGGCATAGGAGTAGTCCATCGCCCAGTGCCCGGTCGCGACGCATTGCCAGTCGTAGAGCCCCATGCGTCCGTCCGGGTCTCGCAACCAGTTACCGAGATGAACGTCCTGGTGTAGCAGTGTCCTCGGCGACCGCTCGTGCATCGCCAATGACCGCATGAACTTCGGGTAGATCTCCCGGCCGCGGGCGAGCAGCTCCTCTGAAACGACCGAGGCCGCCCGGCGAAGGCCGACCATGGTTCGCCGATCGAACCCGATCTTGCGATTGAGGTTCCGTTGCCACTCATAGGTGCCCTTGAGCTGTCGCAGATCGGCCGCGAACCGCTCACTCTCCCAGAACGCCCCGTGGTAGGCGGCCAGCTCCGAGACCATGTCCTCTGCGTCGGACCGGCTCACCCGGTTCGTCAGCGGGTTGGGAAAACTCCATCCTTGGACACGGAGATCTTCGAGCAGGACGAGCGAGCGATAGCTGCGCGGGTCGTACCCGGCATAGAACGCGCGCGGGCTTCGCAGCCGTAAAGTCGGGCGAGCGGAATTGTAGAACCGCGTCTCGCCGTCGACGATCTCGGTGAGCCCTAGCAAGAGTCGCGAGGACAGCGTCGCCGTTGACTTGGCGAACAACGACTCCGGCAGGCCAGCCGCGTGCCCGGTCTCGTTGTAGGTCACCGACAATGCCCTGCGGGAGCTCGTGCCGTCGTCCCCTCCTGTCACGGCGACGTCGAGGACCTTCGCGCCGGACACGTCGGAGCACAGCACCTCGGTCAGCCATTCCGGCGTCACCGCCTCGGCGGACGGTGGCACCTGCGCGGGGTCTGGTGCCACCGCTCGCGTGCTGACCCTCTCCCGCGCGACGTGCCATGCCACCCTGCCCGCGAGTCCCGCGGCCTTGACCCGATCGACGACACTCATCGCCGCTCCCTTCGGACTGACGCTCGGTCGCAACGCCCTGAACTACGACGCCGACCCACTCGGGTAGCGCTCCGTGATCTGGTCGACGACGAGTTTGGCGGTCTCGGCACACGCTGTCGTGCCGCCGTTGCCGTACTCCTTCACGGCGTCGCCGACGTTCCACAGGTTCGGGATGGGCGTAGCACTCGGCAGGTCGAAACCGGCGACCGCGCGCTGGGGCGGCCAGTCGTCGCGGGTTACCTCGATGGACAGGATCCGCGCCTGGTCGAACCCGGCGATCTCGTCGCGGAGGTCGGCAAGCAGCAGCTTGGTCTCCTCGGCCTCGTCGAAGTCACCGACCGACGGCTTCGGCACGGCGGTGCCGCAGTAGAGGTGCCAGCCTTCCGGTGCCATCTCGGGGCAGGTCGCGGTGAAGTTGGCGACGTAGCACAGCCGCCGAGTCTTGGCGAAACTCAGCATGCCTGGCGCGTCGATGAGCGGCTCCTGGCTCGCGAAGTTCACCGTGATCATCCCGCACGGGCGGTCACCCGTCCGCACCTGTTCCAGGTAGTCCGCTGGGAAGTGCTCTGTGCCCGTGAGCCGCACCGTCGCCGCCGGTCCGGTGTCGCTGACCGCGAACCGCGTCGACACCTCGACCGGCTCGCCGTCGCGCTCGATCACCGCACCGGTGACTTGCCCGTCCGTCACGGTCAGCGACGTGACCTCGCTGGACAACCACACCTCGCCGCCGTTCTCGGTGATCGTGTCCGCGAGCGACTGCCAGACCCCGATCGTCCCTTGTGGACAGAAGCCGAACTTCTTGAACGCGCTCTTGCGGGTGAAGTAGGTGAGGAACACCTTCGCGGGAAGCTCCTCGGACCCGACAGCGAACACCGAGCCACACATGTTCCGGAAGATGCCGTGCACCGACTCGTTCTTGGTGTACTTCGCGACCCAGTCCGCCGTGGACAGCTGGTCCTCAGGTAAGCCATCGTCCTCGCGCGCCGCGCCGAGGCCCTGCAGCAGCTTGGCGCCCTGCCGCGTCAGCCTGGAAAGCAGGAAGCCCCAGCCACCACCGGTGACGTCGACGTCCTTGTCGCCGATCCGGTACAGAATCGGCGGGTCCGGCCTCCGCACGTCGAACTTCGCGCCGACCTCGTCGAACGTCTGCTCCGTGATGCCGTCGACCTCGATGACGATGGCGCCGTTGTTCACCTTGAACCCATCGATGTCCCTGGTCGAGGCACGCCCACCGACATGCTCGAGCCGCTCGACGACGAGCGTCCGGTAGCCGAGATGCGTCAACCTCGCGGCGGCGCAGAGCCCACCAGCACCCGCACCGATGACGATGGCGTCGAACTCGTGCTTCGTTTCGGTCATGATCTGCCTTTCCGGTGTCGGTACGGCTTGTCAGTACGACTGGGGCAGCCCGAGGCTGGTGTGGGCGACGAAGTTCAGCACCATCTCCCTGCTCACGGGCGCGGTGCGCAGCATCCGCGTAACGAACCACAGGTCGGCGAGCCCGTACTCACGGGAGAGGCCGTTGCCACCGTGGGTCTGGATGGCCTGGTCAAGCGCCTGCAGCGCGGCGTCCGCGGCGGCGAACTTGGCGACGTTGGCCGCCTCGGCGGCAGCGCCGCCGCCGTCGAAGAGCTCGGCGGCCCGTGCGGTGGCCAGCCGCGCGAGCTCGACAGCGATGTGGGCCTCCGCGAGCGGGTGGGCGATACCCTGGTGCGCGCCGATCGGCGTGGACCACACCTGCCGCTCGGTCGCGTAGGTGCGTGCCTTGTCGACCGCGTAGCGGCCCACTCCGTTGCAGATCGCGGCCGCCATGATGCGTTCCGGGTTGAGGCCCGCGAAGACCTGGCGTAGCCCCTTGCCCGCCTCGCCGATCAGGGCGTCTTCCCCGACGTGGACGTCGTCGAAGAACACCGTGAACTGCTTGTCCGGCGACACCAGCGCGGTCTCGAGTGGCTGCAGCGTGACACCGGGGGAGTCGGTCGGCACCACGAACAACGACAGCCGGTTGCGGCCATCGGCGGCTGGCTCGCCGTCCCGCGCCACGACCAGCATCGCCTCGCATTCGTCGGCTGCCGAGATGTAGTACTTGCTGCCGGAGATGGTCCAGCCGTCACCGTCCCTGCGAGCATGGGTGGAGACGTTGTGGCTGTTCGACCCGGCGTCCGGTTCGGTCAGCGCGAACGCCATCTTGCGGGTGCCATCGGCGATCCCCGGCAGCCAGTCGCGTTTCAGCTCGTCCGAACCGTGCGCGGCAAGGATGGAACCGCAGATCGCGGGGGAGATGACCGTGATGAGCAACGGGATTCCGTTCGCGGCCAGCTCTTCGATCACGATGTTGAGCTCAGCCAGTCCCGCTCCCCCACCGCCGTGTTCCTCTGGCAGGTGCACACCGAGCAGTCCTGCCTGCCCCAAGTCGGCCCACAGCTCCCCGATGTGCTCGCCACCGCGCGAACGCTCCGTGTAGTACCCGGGACCGTACTTCGCCGCGATCTTGCCGACGCTCTCCCGGAGCAAGCGCCGCTCGTCACTGTCGCTGACCAATCCCGTCATCTCTTACCGTCCCTCGAACGTCGGCTCGGACTTGTCCATGAAGGCGCGCACCGCGGTGGCGGGGTCCGCGCCTGCCGCGACCCGGCCCAGCGCCTCGGTCTCCTTGGCCAGCTGCTCGGGCAGCGTCGTGGTGAACGAGTCGCGGAGCAGCTTCCTGATCTCGCCGTAGGCTCGCGTTGGTCCCGAGGCGAGCGACAGCGCGACCTCCCGCGCCCGGTCTCGAAGCTGCCCGGACGGCACGACCTCGGTCACGAGGCCCCACTCCAGCGCCTCGGCGGCGTCGAGCACTCGACGTCCGAAGTAGAACTGCTGCGCGCGGCGCAGCCCGACCAGCCGCGGCAGGAACCACGAGTTGCCGCCGTCGCCGGACAGTCCCAGCGTGGTGAATCCCGCCGCGAACTTCGTGCCTTCCGCGGCGAGGGCGACGTCGGCGCAGTGCAACAGCCCGAGCCCGCCGCCAGCGACCGATCCGTGGACAGCGGCCACCACCGGTACGGACAGTTCGGTGAGCACGCGGATCGCCTCGTGGTAGGGCGTCGTCATGCGCCGCAGTGTCGCGGACAGCGCGGCGGGATCGGTGTCCGCGAACACCGCGATGTCGCCGCCGACCGTGAACGCCGGGCCGTTCCCCGTGATGAGCACGGCCCGCAGTTCGGTGTCCGTGGCGCACCGCTGCGCCACCTCGTACAGGTCGTCGCCTACCGCCTGGTTGATGGCGTTGCGCGCATCAGGACGGTTCAGCCGGATCGACGCGACGTTGTCCTCGACCGCGTACTCGATGGCGCTCAGCTCACGCCCAGCGCCGTCGAGTGCCTGTCGCCAGCGGGCACTGTCCGTCAGCTGCACGAGACCGGAGATTCGCCCGTCGGTGAATGACAGGACGTGGACGAACTCCGCATCGAGCGCGCCGCCGCGTCGCGCCGTGCCGGTGTAGCGTCCGGATACCAGCAGCCTGCCGTCGTCGAGCATCGCGAACTCGGCGGGCTCGGCCCGCGCGACGAAGTTCTTCCCGACCTGGCGCCAGAACTCATGCCACATCCGGTCCGGGCCGCCGTATGTGCCGCCGAGGTCGAACGGCAGTCCCTCGGTGGTCCTGCCCTGGAACTCCGGATGCAACAGGGCACCGATTCGTTCCCGGTCACCCCTGGCGAGCGCGGCGTACAACTCCGTCGCGAGCTTTTCCGCGTCGTGCCGATCGATTGCCATGGCTCAGGCAGCCTTTCGCTTCTCGGCGAAGGCGAGCGCGTCGTCCCAGCTCGCCCGCTTGGCGATCAAGCCGCGATACTTCATGATCACGGCCTGGCCGTTGATGGTCAGCGCACCGACAAGGCGGCGGCCGGAGCGGTAGAGCGCCACCACGCGGCCATCGGTATCGAGATCGCCGTCCACGATCACGACCTCGTCGGCGTCGGCGATGCCGACGAACTGGATCCGGCTGCCGTACCAGTCGGACCAGAAGTACGGCACGGTCGAGTACGGCTTGGCCGCGTCCGGGGCGAGCGCGTTCTTGGCGGCCACAGCACCTTGGTCCGCCGCGCTCGTCCAGTGCTCCAGCCGCATGAGCTTGTCGAACATCGGGTTGTGCCAGCGCGCGACGTCGCCTGCCGCGTAAACGCCGTCAGCGCCGGTGAAGAGGGTCTCATCGCAGACGACGCCGTCGTCGATCCGCAGGCCTGAGCCGTCGAGCCAGCCGGTGGCCGGGGAGGCTCCGACGCCGACGACGACGAGATCGGCAGGCAGGGTACTGCCGTCGGCAAGCACCACCCGCTCGACACGACCGTCGCCCTCGATGGCGTCGACGCCAACCCCGCACCGCAGGGTGGTGCCGTTGCGGTGGTGCAGCGACGCGCACGTTGCGCCCATCAACTCCCCGACCGCCCGCGAGAGCGGAGTGGGCAGCGCCTCGACCACGGTTACATCGAGGCCGCGCTTGCTTGCGCTCGACGCCACTTCAGAGCCGATGAAACCGCCACCGATCACCACCGCACGAGTGCCACCGTCCAGCGCCGCGCGCACCGCGACGGCGTCGTCGAGCGTGCGGAGGGTGTACACGCCGTCAAGCTGGCCAGCGCCCGGCAACGTCTTCGCGTCGGCACCGGTGGCGATCACCATCGCGTCGTAGGCGACCGGACGGTCACCGACGTGCACCACCTTGGCATCGGTGTCGAGCGCCGTCGCCGGTTCACCGAGCATCAGCTCGGCGCCGAGCTCGCCGGTGAGCAGTTGCTCGTTCCGGAACGTCGGTGTCTCGGCGGACGGTTCGTTCTCGGCTTCGAGGTAGGCCTTCGACAGCGGCGGACGATCGTAGGGCAGGTGCCGCTCGGCACCGATGAGTGTGATGGTGCCGTCGAAACCGGTCTTGCGCGCGCCTTCCACCGCGCGCAAGCCCGCAAGCGATGCGCCGACGACGACCAGGTGATCGGCAGCCATGGTTGCCCCTTCGTGTGACGTCCGGTTCAGCCCTCGAGGCGCAACGCCTCGGTTGGGCAGCCATCGACGGCGGCCTCGACGTCGGCGAGGTGACAACCAGGCACGTCGGACTGCTTGAGTACGAGCGCACCATCGTCGCCGACCTCGAAGAACTCGGGCGCGAGGGACTCGCAGATGCCGAGCCCGGTGCACTTGTCGTTGTCCAGCACGATCTTCATGAATTCCTTACCTCTCGGCAGTCATCCGACCGGGTTGACGCCGGGCACGGCGTCGGTCAGGTCCGTGAGCCGCGGCCATGCCTCGGCGACCTCGTCGATCGACGGGGTGCTCGGGAAGGTCACACCCTCGCCCTGGAACAGCTGCACGCGGTAGGCCTTGCCGCCGCCAGCCACTACGACCGTGCCGCTGTCGGTGCACTCGTCGGTGAGCAGGTAGCCGACGATCGGGGCGACCTGCTCGGCAGGCAGCTTCTCGAGCAACTCGGCGGGTGCCACGTCTTGTGTCATGCGAGTGGCTGCCATCGGCGCGACGGCGTTGGCTAGGACGTTGTACTTGCGCCCCTCGATCGCCAGGGTGTGCATCAACCCGACGAGCCCCGCCTTGGCCGTGCCGTAGTTCGACTGACCGAAGTTCCCGTACAGCCCGCTGGTGGAGGTCGCCATGACCACCCGGCCGTGGCCTTGCTCGCGGAAGTGCGGCCAGACGGCGCGGGTGACGTGGTAACCGCCGAAGAGGTGCACGCGCAGGACCGCTTCCCAGTCCTCGTCGGACATCTTGTGGAATGCCGCGTCGCGCAGAATCCCCGCGTTGTTGACCACGCCGTGGACGGCGCCGAACGCGTCGAGCGCGGTACCGACGATCGCCGTAGCACCCTCGGCGGTGGCCACGCTGTCGTAGTTGGCAACGGCCTGACCGCCTTCGGCCTCGATCTCGGCGACCACCTGGTCCGCCATGGCGGTGTCCGCGCCCGACCCGTCGCGTGCGCCTCCGAGGTCGTTCACCACGACACGGGCGCCAGCACGGGCGAGCAACAGCGCGTACTCCCGCCCAAGGCCGCCGCCGGCCCCGGTGACGACGACGACACGGTCCTTCACTCCAGGCATCGATCCTCCATCGTGCTTATTTTAATATAAAGTAAATAGTCGGGACGCCAGTGTCAACAACGGTGTGCGCCAGGCGGGTGTGACGCGTCGCTCAGTCGCGCTCGGCGCCAACCACCGAGACGAAGGAGACGCAGCTACCAGGACGGCCGCCCAGGTTGTGTGTCAGCGCGAGGCGCGGGGCGTCGACCTGCCGCTCTCCCGCGTCGCCGCGGAACTGCAGCCAGCACTCGTACAACATCCGCAGGCCGCTCGCGCCGACCGGATGGCCGAACGACTTCAGTCCGCCATCGGGATTGACCGGCAACCTGCCGGTGAGCTCGAAGGCACCGTCGAGGATGTCCTGCCACGCCTTCCCGCGCTCGGCGAAGCCAAGGTCCTCCATCAGCACCAGCTCGGTCGGGGTGAAACAGTCATGCACCTCGGCGAGCGAGATCTCGCCGCGTGGATCCGTGACGCCTGCCTGCGCATAGGCGTCGGCGGCGCTGTGCACGACTTCGGGGAAGGTGGTGTAGTCGTAGTCCTGGTCCGCCGCCCCGAGCGCGGGCCCCGCCGCGAGCGCGAGGCCCTTCACGTACATCGGGTGCTCGGTGTAGTGGTGCGCGTCCTCGGCCCGCACGATGAGCGCCGCGGCCGCACCGTCGGACACGCCGGAGCAGTCGAAGACGCCCAGCCTGCCCGCCACCGTCGGAGCGGACTCGATCTTCTCCTTGGACACGACGGATCGGAACTGCGCCTTGGCGTTGCGCGCGCCGTTGTGGTGGTTCTTCCACGCCACGTGCGTCATCGCCGCCCGCATGTCTGCAGGGTCTACGCCGTAGCGGGCGCAGTACGCCGGGTCGAGCAGCGAGAACGCGGCGGGAGCGGTGAGGCTCAACTCGGCCGCGGTGCCGTCGCTCGGCGGGTCGGCCCGCAACAGCCCGGAGAACCCGGAGTCCTTCAGCTTCTCGACGCCGACCGCCATCACGCGATCGTAGGCACCGGACGCGACGGCATAGCAGGCGTTGCGGAACGCCTCCGATCCGGTGGCGCAGTAGTTCTCCACGCGCGTGACCGGCTTGTAGTCCAGCGAGAGCGCCTTGCTCAGCGTCAGGCCGGACTGGCCTGAGCCGAGCGTACCGAGCCAGTACGCGTCCACGTCGTCGCCGCCAGTGTCGGAAGCCGAGCGCAACGCGTCCCGCACCGCGTCGACGAGCATGTCCTCCGCCGAGCGATCCCAGTGCTCCCCGAACGAGGTGCACCCCATGCCGACGACGGCGACTCGGTCGGCGATACCCGTGCTGCTCATGCCTTCTCTCCCGTGGCCACCAACTCGGCTTCCCTGTCCACTGTGGCCTGCTCAAGCACGCGGGCCTTCCAGAAGTAGTTGTGCACACCGCCCGAGGTGAAAAGCCTGCGAAAGGTCAGCGCGACCCTGGTGCCCACCGCGAGTGCGTCGGGTTCGGTGTCGGCGACCTCGAGCGTGTACCGGCCGCCGCCGTCGAAGTCGACGACCGCGTCGATCAGCGGCGGGGACGGCGAGTAAGCGAGCCGGTCGACGGTGTAGGTCGCCACGGTGCCCGTCGCGGTCGCCAGCGACCGCGAATCCATGTCGTCGGCGCTCCGGCACTTCTTGCACACCCTGGACGGCGGCAAGTGCACGAATCCACACGAACGGCAGCGCGACCCGGTGAAGGAGAACTTCCAGTCGGCGGCGCGGGCGGACGGCGGGGCAGCTGGCCGGTCCGGTTCCGGCCTGCGCGGCGGCTCCCGATCAAGCCAGCCACGCCAGCTCAAATACGTCGGGTACGAGACCGCCACCCCCGTCGCGAGTTGCTCCGCGACCGGGTGCGATTGCCGCATCCGCGGCAGTCGATCGGTGGCACGCAACAGCACCGCGTCACAGCCGTCGGCAACGGAGAGCACGAGAATCGTCTCGCCCGCACTGGCACGATCGAGCGCATCCGCGAGGCCAAGCCCCGCGTCGGCGGCACCGGCGTGACCGATCGGGGGCCCGGTCGTGGTCCGCCTGCCGACGATGGCTTTCATGGCCTGCTTGATCACACCGGCGTTCGGCGAGACCACTACCACGTGGTCGGCTCTGCCGACCCCGGCTTCGCGCAGCACCGAGGCCGCCGTCCGTGTGAGTACCGGCAGGTACGCGTGCTGCCCGAACCGCTCCTCCCACTGGCCGCCCGCGCTCGCCCCTGGGGCGCGCCAGCGGTCAAGCACCTCGACGGTCTCAGACGCCTCGGCGAGGACATCAGCGATCGCGAGATCGGGGTCGCCGAACAGGAATGCGGCCGCACCGTCGCCGCCGCCGGTCTCGTCGCCAGAGCCAGGACGTCCGGTTCGAACGTCCGCCGCGACCGCGAAGCCACCGCTCGCGGCCGCCGCGCGCCATGCGGCGATGCCGGAGCGCGCCGACCCGGCGAGATCCGCCGCGAAGGTCGCGGCGGGCAGTCCGAGCGCGGCATGGACGGCCGCGGCGTTGGTCTTGTCGAAGTACGCGGGCGACGTCGTGGCGAAGTAGATCGCGCCAGCGGTAGCCGTCCGTTCTGGATGAGCGGCGAGCACCGCGCCCGCCGCCTCGACCGCCATGGTGGTGCTGTCCTCATCGAAGGCCGCGACGACGCGCTCGCCGCGTCCCGCACTCGTCCGCAACGCCGCGCCGACCTCGTCCCGCCGCAGGCGGTGACGCGGCAGGTAGGCGGCGTAGCCGATCAGCGCATGCGCGTTCATGAAACTCCTAGGGCGCGTCGATGAGGGCGGCCATGCCCTGGCCGCCGCCGATGCACATGGTCTCGAGGGCGTGTCTGCCGCCGCGCCGTCGTAGCTCGTGCAGCAGGGTGGTCAGGATCCGCAGGCCGGTGGCGCCGATGGGGTGGCCGAGCGAGATCCCGGAGCCGTTGACATTGAGCCGGTCGGCGACCTCGTCCTCCTTGACACCCCACCCGGCGAGCACGGCGAGCACCTGACAGGCGAACGCCTCATTCAGCTCGATGAGATCGAGGTCGTCGAAGGACGCCCCGGTGCGGGCGAAGAGCTTCTCGACCGCGGCTACCGGGCCGAGTCCCATGGTCGCCGGCTCGCAACCCACGGCCGCCCAGCCGCGCAGGAAGCCAAGCGGCTCGAGGCCGAGCTCGTCGAGCTTGTCCTCGGCCACAACGAGGCAGGCCGCCGCGGCGTCGTTCTGCTGGCTCGCGTTGCCCGCGGTGACGGTGCCGCCGGGCATGATGGTGCGCAACGTCGCCAGCGTGTCGGGCGTCGAGTCCGCGCGGATGCCCTCATCCTTCGCGAAAACCACAGGGTCACCCTTGCGCTGCGGCACCTCGACCGGCACGACCTCATCGGCGAACGCGCCGGATTCCCACGCGCGTGCCGCCCGCTGGTGGCTGCGGACGGCGAAGGCGTCGGCGGCCTCACGCGAGATCGAGTACCGTTCCGCCAGGTTTTCCGCGGTCTCGACCATGCCGCTGATCTGACCGAACCGCCATTCCGGCTGCGACCGCTCCCTGCCCCTGTCGAGCCGGTCGTAGAGCGCCACGTTCCCGGCGCGACGGCCCCATCGCATATCGGTGGTGTAGTGCTCAATGCTGCTCATGCTCTCCACACCGCCCGCGACAACTGCGTCGGCGGCACCCGTCTGCACCATCATCGCGGCGGTCACCACGGCCTGCAGGCCACCGCCGCACCGGCGGTCGAGCTGGAAGCCTGGCACCTCGATCGGCAGTCCCGCGTGCAGGGCGGCCCACCTGCCGATACACGGCGCTTCCGAGTTGGCGTAGGACTGGGCGAACGCGACGTCGTCGATGCGGTCCGGATCGATGCCGGAGCGCTCGACGAGCGCCCTGAGCACGGCGGCGGCCAGCTCCTCGGCTGGCAGCGGCCGGAGGGTGCCCCCGAAGGCGCCGACCGGGGTGCGCACGGGGGCGACGAGCGCGGCACGTCTCATGATGGGGCTCCTTGTCGATCTCGGATCCGGCGACCGTCGGGTGAGCCGGTGCCCGCGAGTGCGTCCGCAAGGGCGGGCCGATGGTCGGGGTGCGCGATCGCGACCAGCCGCTCCCCGCGGACACGCAGTGGCTGCCCGCGCAGGTCCGCCACTCCGTACTCCGTGACGATGACGCCAGCGTCGGCGCGCGCGGTGCTCACCGGACCCGACAGCGCGGGCACGATCCGGCTGCGTCCGCCAGCGGTGGCGGGTAGCGCGACGATCGGCACCCCACCACGGGATCGGGCGGCGCCGCGAAGGAAGTCCGCCGCGCCACCCACCGCGCCCACGTACCTGCGGTTCGCTGTCTCCGCGTTCACTTGGCCGGTGAGGTCCACCTCGATCGCGGTGTTGATCGCGACCAACCGCTCCTGGGCGGCAAGCACGGCCGGATCATGCGTGTAGGCGGTACCACGTAGCTCAATCGTGGGGTTCCGGTCGGCGAAGTCGAACAGCGCACGGGTGCCGAGCAGGAAACCGGCGATCGCGCGTCCCGGATCGACGGTCTTGCGGGCGTTGGTGATCACCCCGGCGCGCATCAGCTCGGCGGCGGTGTCGTTGAGCACTCCGGAGTGGACGCCGAGATCGGTGTGTTCCGTGAGCGCGCCAAGGATCGCCTCAGGCAGGGCGCCGATGCCGAACTGCAGCGTCGCGCCGTCGTCGACGAGGCCTGCCACGTTCGCCGCGATCCGTCTGGTCACCTCGTCCGGCTGCCGGGCAGGCATCTCGGCGGGCGGCCGCGAGGCAGGAACGATCACGTCGATGTCGGACGCCGTCAGGCTCCGGCCCGCCGTGCGCGGCACCTGCTCGTTCACCTCGGCGATCACCACGCGAGCGGTGTCGATCGCGGCGGCGAAGTAGTCCTCGGCAAGCCCGAGGCTGTATCGGCCGTGCTCGTCGGGCGGCGCGACCTGTACGAGGACCACGTCCGCGCCCAACGTGCCGCCCGCGAGCAGCGAGGGGAACGACGAGTAGTGGCACGGCAGGACGTCGAGTACACCCGCATCGGCGAGCGCGCGGTTTCCGCCGCTGCCGCAGTACGACACGAACGACACGACGTCGCCGTGCTCGGGGCGCACGGTGTCCGAAGCGGGAATGCCGAGGAAACAGCGGAATCGGCCGATCGCCGCCCGCTGGGCCATCAGGTGTTCGGTGAGGGTGAGCGGCTCCGCACACGCCTGGCCCCACACCACAAGGTCACTGTCCCGGACGTAGCGGGGGAGATCCAGCTCGTCCGGTCCGTCGAGGACCTCGGTCATCACCGCTCCTCGCGCCAGCGGTCGGCCGAGGGGTCGAGCAACTGCCGTAGGTGGCCTTCTGGCAACCAGACGATCGCCTCGAGCTCCAAGGCGTCGAGGAACCGGACACGGCCGGTTCGTAGGTCTTCCATGCGCAATCGGGGCCCGTTGCCTGCCTCGTCGATGGTCACGGACACCTCGGCGAACTCGCTGCCGACGACGCCGTTCGCCGAGCCGAGCACCTGACCGTTCTCTTCCGCTTCTGACACTCGACATACCCCGTTAAATCAGGAACGCCATGGTTGGGATCGGCCGGTCGCTGTTGACGAGTTGCACTTTCTTGTAGGCGAGTTTGATTTCGCCGTCGACGACCCTGAGCTTGTAGATGTAGCGGCCCGCCCAGGTCTCCATGCCCCGTTCGCGGGACTCGACAAGCACGAAGTTCGCGCCGACCGTGACCTCGCCGGTGTCCGGGTCCTCATTGAGCACCTCGACGTTCGAGACAATGCGGCGCAGGTTTGACGGCGGCGACTGCGAATAACGCTTGCCGGTGCGCAGCTGCTTCAGGCGGGTCGAGATGCGGTTGCGGTTGTCGTAGATGACCGACACCTGGTGGGCTGGGTCAGCGTCGGGGTTTCCCGCGGGCACCCAGTAGATCGCGTCATCGGTCCACAGTGCTTCCCACGCGTCGTAGTCGTGTTCGTCGGCATAGCGCGCCTCGCGGTAGAGGAACTGTTCGATCTCGCGCAGCTCGAGCGCGGTGGTCGCGACGCTGGCGGAGGTGCTTGCTGTTGTCACGTGTCGTCCTCCATCAGGCTGCGATAGTGCGACCAAAAGCCGCGCATCCCGGTCTCGTCGGTGGCACCACCGATCGTCAGGCCGCGCTCGTCCACGCTCTCGCGCATCATGCCGCGACGAATGTCGAGCCATTCCGGACGCAGCATCTCGACGCCGCGCTGATTGCGCTCGTACATCTCGGTGTCGTCCGCGAGCAGCATCCCCGCTGGTCCGACGGAACCGATCGTCTGCGACACCATGCGGCGGTTCAGCTCGGGGGCGCCCTTGAACTGGATCGCGGTCGAGTGCTGCACGCATTCGTTCACCGCGATCGGCTGGATGACGAAGATCTGGATCTCGGCGATGAACAGATTCGGGAAAATCATCACGTGTGGCGAGCCCTCGACGAGGATGTCCTCCGCGGCATCACCATGCAGCTCGCGCATCGTTTTGACATACTCCGGCACCCGGTCCTCCGTTGTGCCGAACCAGCGCATCGGCTCGCCGAACTTGCGGAACTCCGGCCGCAGGTCGTTCTCGCTGTGTCCGTTGCCGAGGTCACGGGTGACGGCGGTGGAGTTGTCGCTGTAAAGCGGTCCGATCGTGCTTCCGGTGACCGAGAAGATCGAGCCGTGCACGAACTGCGGGTGGTAGCCGTCGGTTTCGTTCTCGGCGAGCAACTTCCAGTTGGCGCGCGTGCGGTGCCGCAGCCAACCGGCGCTCAGCTCGATCTCGCCCTCCGGCGAGAGCCGGCACAGCCGGTCGATCTCGCCCGCCGCGGCGCCGAGATGCTCGGTCAGCGTGGGGCCGTCCTCGGCGAAACTGCCGAAGACGAAACCCCGGTACGAGTCGACACGAGGGACCTTGCCCAAGGCGAGGTCGAGCTTGTTCTTGCCGCCGTAGCCCTTGTTGTAGGGATAACCGAGCAACTCGCCAGTGTTGCGGTAGGTCCAGCCGTGGTAGGGGCAGCGGAACGAACCCGAGTTGCCGCGCGCGTCCTCGCACACCAGGTTGCCCCGGTGCGCGCACCGGTTCAGCAGCAGATGCACCTGCCCGTCCTTGCCTCGGGTCATGATGATGTCCTGCCGCGCGATGGTCTTGCGCACGTAGTCCCCCGGCTCGGGCACCTCGCTCTCGTGGCCGACGAACGCCCAGGTGCGGTACCAGATGCGCTCGAGCTCCTCGGCGAAGATCGCAGGGTCGGTGTAGAGCGAGCCGTGGACCCGATCCGGCTGGATGAGGCTCGCGTAGTCCGGTCTCGCCGCGCTGGCGGCGCCCGAGATCGTCGAGGTCACTGAGTTTCCTCCAATCGCTGCTGCGCCAACTCCACCAGCCGGAACTTCCGCACCTTGCCGGTCGGCGTCGTCGGAAGCTCGTCGGCGTCGAGGAAGACCACGTGCTTGGGGACCTTGAAGCGCGCTAGCTTGTCTTTGCACACGGTGAGGAGCTCCTCGGCGGTGACATCGTGTTCCGGGGCGCTGACGACGCACACGCAACCCGCCTCGCCCCACCACTCGTCGGGCACACCTATCGCGAAGGCCTGGCTGACGCCGGGATGCGCGCTAAGCAGATCCTCGATCTCCTTTGGCATGACAAGCTCGCCACCGCTCTTGTAGAGCTCCTTGCTCCGCCCGGTCAGCTCGAGGTAGCCGTCCTCACGCACCCGACCGAGGTCGCCCGAGCGCACCCAGCCGTCGACGAGCGCCGTGGCGGTTTCCGCTGGCTTGCGCCAGAAGCCGAGCATGTTGGTCGGCCCACGGGAGGCAAGCTCGCCCTCGGCGTGCGGCGACAGGTCCGCACCGGTCTCTGGGTCGACGGTCTGGTATTCGGTGAGCGCGTCGGCGCCCGGCACCCCCGCCGCACCGGCCAGCTTGGGCCTGCCCACGGTATTCGAGGTGAGCGCGAGCTCGTCTTCCGGCAGGGTCAGTGTCATCGCACCGCCGCACTCGGTCATGCCGTAGCCGGTGACGATCTCGGCCACGCCAAGCTCGTCACGGACGCGCTCCCACAGCCACACCGGTGCGGGCGCCGCTCCGGAGAGGATCGCGTGCAGCGAGGAGAGATCGTAGTTCGCGCGGTCAGGGTGTTCGAGCAGGGCGACGCTCATGGTCGGCACGCACAGGATGTCGGTGGCGCGGTGGCGCTGGATGCCGTCGAAGTAGCGCACCGGGTCGAACTCGGTCTGCGGAACGATCGCGCCGCCGACGACCATCGCGGCGAGCAGGCCTTCGACGTAGCCGAACATGTGGTAACAGGGCAACGAGAACAGGATTCGGCGTCCGTCTTCGAACGCTCTTGTCAGGGCCGACGCATACGCTGTCCGCTGGACGGCGTCGTGGGTGACAAGCACTCCCTTGGGCGAGCCGGTTGTGCCCGAGGTGTAGAGCATGTCCCCGATGTCGTCGGGCCGCACGGTCACGTCCGTGGTCGCGCCCTTGTGCTCGTCGCCGAGCTCGGCGAGCTCGTCAACCGTCCGCACCCCGTCACGCTCGCGCCCATCCGTTGACAGCTGGACGACATGCCGCAGCATGGGCAGCGACTCGGTCGCACCCACTTCCCATCCCGGCGCGATGCTGTCGAGCATGTCCAGGTAGTCAAGGCCACCGAAGCCGGTCATGGTGAGCAGTACCGAGCATTCGGACTGCGCGAGGACGTAGGCGAGCTCGTCGCGGCGATAGAGGTAGTTGAACGGGATCGCGACCGCGCCCGCCCGCGCCGCGGCGAACTTCGCCGGGATGAACTCGGGGTAGTTGGCCATGAGGATGCCAACGTGGTCGCCCTGCCGAACGCCCAACGACGCTAGCCCGTCGGCGATGCGAGTGGCCCAGCGGTCGACCTCGACGTAGGACCACGTCCGCTCATCCGTGATGACGAGCGGCGCGTCGCCATAGGACCGCGCACAGTGGGCAAGCCACGCGCCAAGGGTGCGTGGCGTCCACTCCGCGTATCGCTGCCGAAGCCGGTCGCGGCGCTGCTCGATATCGGCGCGCACGATAACCTCCCGATCTTTTAATCGTATTTAGATTAATACCGTGCCGTGGTCAGGGACAACCCTGGCGGGGATTTCGTGACCTGTCCCTCACGGCAGCGGCGGAAGCGCGCCATCGGCCGCGGCCTCGGTGAGCTTGAACTTCTGGACCTTGCCACTTGGCGTCACGGGCAGTTCTTCGGCGAGATACCAGTGCTGGGGCACCTTGTACGGCGCGAGCCAGCGCCCGCAGTGGCGCTCAAGCTCCGCACGCAGGCCGCACGTCACCTCACCTCGCACGCGGACAGCGGCCCCGACCGTCTCACCCCACTTCTCGTCCGGGATACCGACAACCGCGGCCTCGAGCACACTGTCGTGCTCGGCAAGGCAGGACTCGATCTCGGCGGGAGCGATGTTCTCGCCACCTCGGATGATGATGTCCTTGAGCCTGCCGGTCAGCGTGATCATGCCGCGCTCGTCCATGGCACCGAGGTCGCCGGTGTGCACCCACCCGTCGGCGTCGACTGTCTTCGCCGTCTCCTCCGGCTGGTGCAGGTACTCAATCAGCTGCTGGTAGCCCCGCGCGCAGATCTCTCCCGGCACGCCGAGCGGTTGCACCTCACCCGTCGCCGGATCGACGATCATGCACTCGACCTGCGGCAACGGCCGCCCGACGGTGGTGACGATATCATCGCGGGTGTCGCTACGCCTGGTCATGGCCAACACGGGTGCCAGCTCGGTCTGGCCGAACAGGTTGTGCACGGCGGCGCCGAAGACCCGCTCGGCCCCCTCGATCATCACGCGCGGCGCGTTCGCGGCGCCCACCAGCACCGTCCGCAACGCGTGCGCCGCAGCCGCGCCCGACCGCACCGCCTCGAGCAGCGCGCCGAGCACCGTTGGCACGGAGAAGAGCACGGACGCGTCCTCCCGCGCCAACTGCTCGAGCACGGGACCTGGGGCGAACCGCTCGACGAGCACCTCACAGCCGCCGAGCCACAGCGGACCGAGCGTGCCGATGACGCAGGCGGCGGTGTGGAACATCGGCAGGGGGTTCACGCAGACGGCGCCACGGGTGATCTCCGCGGTCTCCATCGTGAGCTTCGCGACGTTCACGAGCGAGCGGTGCCGCAGCAGCACACCTTTCGGCAATCCGGTAGTGCCCGAGGTGTACTGCAGCATCACGGGATCATCCGGCGCTGGCGACGGCAGGGATGCCGAGGCATCACCTGAGACGAGGAACTCGTCCCACTCGGCGAGGCTGATGACCTCGCGCAGCTGTTTCCGCTCGCCACGCACCTCGGCTACAACGGCGGACATGTCGTAGTCGCGACTCCACTCGGCGTGCAGCAGCAGCGCGGCGCGGGAATTGTCGAGCGCGTAGGCGAGGTCATGCTGCCGCAGCACGGGGTTGAGCGCGACGAGCGTGACCCCGGCCAGCGCGGCACCGTACTGGACGATCGGCCACTCAACGACATTCGGCGCCCACAGCGCGACGAAGTCACCCGGCCGCACCCGCCGCAGCAGCGCACGGGCGACCTGGCACGCCTCGGCGTGCAGTTCGGCATAGGTCAGGCGCCGCTCGTCGTCGGTGCCGTGTGCCGTCCCGACCAGGGCGAGCGCGCCCGGCTGCTCGGTGGCCCGCTCAGTCAGCAGCGACCCGACCGTGTGGTCAACCAGCGCGACGGAGTCGTCCTTGGGCCAGCGGGACTCCCGCAAGCGCCATGACGTCGTGCCAGAGGGGTGCGGAGTTGTCATGGAATCGACCTCCGTTCGGCCACGGGCGGCGCGGTTGACGGCACCGGCATCGGTCACACCACGCGAACGCTGTCGAGAAAGCGGGCGGCGTACTCGGCATCGCCCGAGATGCGGACGTCCCGGTCACGCCACGCGGCGCGGCAGGTAGCCCATTCCGGGAAGTCCGTCGCCGGACAGGTGATCGTGGCCGCCGCCCCGCCGGTGACTCCCGCGGCAACCACGGGGCCAGGGCCAACGCGCCAGCCACCACCGCCAGGACCATCGAGTACGACGTCGAGCGGCCGCGTCAACCACGAGGGGTCGGCGGATCGCAGCTGGTTGCGCAGGACGGCGAACATCCACTCCAGCACCGTGCCCATCCGAGCCGCGTCGGTGCCGGGCACCGGCCTGCCAAGTGCCGGTGCCATGTCGTGGCGGAGATGGGTGTGGTGATCGAAGGTCATCGCCCCGGCGAGCAGCAGCCCGGCGGGGAATCGACCGAGTTCGGCGAGCGGCAGTGGTATCCGGCTCACCGGCCCATGCCCCACAACGCCTGCCGCAGTGGCGAGCCTGGCGCTCCAGCGCTCGTACTCGGCGAGCGTCCGCCGTGGCGGCCAGTCGCGACACCGATCGACGAACTCGTCGTTAGTTCGCTCGATGTCCCTGCTGCGCATGATCGACAGCACCGCTGGGGTGAAGACGGCACGGCATCCGGCGGCCAGGTGCGTCACCACATCCTGCACCCGCCAGCCGGGCGCGCAGCTCGCGGCCCGCCACTCCGTGTCGTCCAGCTCTCGGGAGAACCGCAACATCTCCGCACGCTCCGCGCGAAGCGCACCCACTCGATCGGGCCGCATGGCTGATCCCTTCGTCCGGCGTCGCCTGCTCAGCATCCACGAAAGACCGGGGTGCGGCGCTCGCGGAACGCCGCGACTCCCTCGGCGAAATCCTCGCTGTCGAACAAGCGCGTCTGCAGCTCCACCTCCTGGTCGAGAACGCCACGTGGATCGGCTGGCCAGCGAGTGAGCATCCGCTTGATCTCGCGCAGCGCGAGCGGCGGGCCGGCGGCGATTGTCGCGGCATCGACGAGCGACTGGGCGAGCGCCTCGCCAGGCGAGGTCACGGCGTCGACCATGCCGAGCCGCTCCGCCTCGTCCCCGGTGAGCCGCTTCGGCAGCAACATCAGTTGCCGCGCCGTGGCGGGGCCAACCCGCGCTGGCAGCGAGGCGAAGATACCCATGTCGCCCGCGAGGCCGACGCCGGTGAAGGTCGTGCTGAACGTGGCGTCACGGGCGGCGACAACCCGGTCGCAAGCCAGCGCCAGCGCGGTGCCCGCGCCCATGGCGTAGCCCTCGACGGCCGCCACCACCGGCTTCGGTCCGTCCCAGATCGCGGTGATCACCCGCTTGGCCGCCTCGGCGCGGGGCTTGCTCTCCGCGGGCCCCATGCGCCGCATGGTCGAGATATCGCCGCCAGAGCAGAACGACGACCCGGCGCCAGTGAGCACGATGACCCGCACGTCGTCGTCCGCCATGCCCTTCTCGAGCAGTTCCGCGAGCACCACGCGCAGGTCGAGGTCGATCGCGTTGCGCAGGTCCGGCCGGTTGAGCGTCACGACCCGGACGGCACCCTCATCGTGTGCGACAACGCAGTCCGATGTGTCCATCTCCGCGCTCATGTCCCCGTGAATTCCGGTGACCTGCGCTCGATCACGGCGGCAAGACCTTCCTTGGCGTCCGCGGTCGCGGCCAGCTCAGCCACCGTGCGAGCCTCCTCAGGAAGGCGCGTCTCCACCGCCGCGCCGACCCCGCTCCACAACAACCGCTTGGTCTCGCCGACGGCCTTCGGCGCGCTCACCGCCAGGGTGCGTCCCAGGTCGGTCACCTCGGCGTGCAAGGCGTCGTCGGGCACTACCTTGGTCAGCAGCCCGATGTCCAGTGCCTCCGCCGCGGTGAGCGTCGGGTTGGTTAGCAGGATCTCCATCGCCTTGCGGAGCCCCACTAACTGGGTCAGCGTGACCGACACGCCCGCGTCGGGCGCCATCCCGACGCGGACCGCACCGGACATGAACTTCGCGGACTCGGCTGCAACCACGAAATCCGATGCGCACACCAGGCCGAGGCCGCCACCACCGGCGGCGAATCCGTGCACCGCCGCGACGACCGGCGCGCGCAGCTGAATCAGGGCCGACGCGGCGAGCTGTAGCCACGCGGTTGCCTCCCGGAGGTAGTCCGGGAGCGCGTCGCCCTTGCTCGCGAACGTTCGGACGTCACCACCCGCGCAGAAATTCGGGCCCTCGCCGGACAGGATCACGGCGCGCACCCTCGGCTCACCGTGACAACGCAACACCGCGTCGTGCAGCGCTGTGAGGAACTCGACGTTCATCCCGTTGGACGCGTCGGGTCGGTTCAGCCGGATCCTGGCCACCCCGTCCTCGTCGAGATCGAGCAGCACGGGACCACTATCGATGAGCTTGTCGGTCATGTACGCACTCCCTTGCTACCGGTGAACCCGGCGATGTCGTCTCCAGCGGGGTCTCCGGAGACATGTTCGATCACTGTGGACAGTTCGGTGGCGAGTCCGTCTTCGAGGCTCGTCCGCAAGCCGTCGTACACCAGTCGCTTGATCGTGCCGAGCGCGTCGCGGCTCTTGCTCGCTAGCTGCTCGGCGAGCTCCGAGACGCCCTGCTCGAAGTCGTCCGGCTCGAAGCAGCGGTACGCCAACCCCCACGCCGCGGCCTGCTCGCCGGACAGGCGATCACCGGAGAGAATGTGGCCAAGCGCGCGTTGCCTGCCGACGAGCCGAGGCAGCCGCTGGGAACCGCCGCCACCAGGAACCTGACCGAAGTTGGCGTGGTTGTCCGCGATCGTGGCGTCGGATCGCACCACGGCGATGTCGCAGGCCTGCATCAGCTCGAAGCCGCCCGCCATCGCGTAGCCCTCAACCGCGGCCACCACAGGTACCGGCAGATCCGCGATCGCACCGCACGCCATGCCGAAGTTCACGAACAGCGGCGCCAGCGCATCAGGTCCGCTCGCGCGCAGCCGCTCCACCTCGTTGAAGTCGCCGCCGACGGAGAAGTTCCCGCCCGCACCTCTGATGACGATCACGCGAACGGCCTCGTCACCAGCCAGTTCCCGCAGCCCGCGCTCGAGCTGATCGCCGAGCTCTACCGTGATCGCGTTCATCGCATCGGGCCGGTCAAGCAGGAGGTGGCCGACACCGCCGTCCGTTCTGGTCCGCACGGCGGGTCGCGCACTGTTCGCGTCCATCACACCCTCATCTGTTTCGGAACTCCGGTCGCCGACCTTCGGCGTTGGCGCGGAGGGCCTCAGCCATGTCTTCGGTACGGGAGGCAAGGATTTGGTTGCGGTTCTCGATCTCGACCGCCGCGGCGAACGATGGCGCGTCCACGCCACTGTGCAGCACCTTCTTGGTCAGCGCGACACCGAACGGGCTGTTGGCCGCGACAGCCTGCGCGAGCTCGACCGCGGTCGCCAGCGGGTCGTCCTCGGTGCAGACGCGGTTGGCAAGGCCGATCCGGTAAGCCTCGGTGCCGTCCACCGGCCGCCCTGTCAACATCATCTCCGCGGCAAGCCCCATGCCCACCGTCCTTGGCAGCGTCCAGGAGAGCCCGAGGTCGGCACCGGACAGTCCGATCCGGACGAAGGCGGCACCGAATGTCGTGTCCTCGGTGACGACGCGCATGTCCGCGGCAAGGGCCAGCGACATCCCCGCTCCGACCGCCGCACCGTTGACCGCGGCGATGACGGGTAACGGCAACTCGATCAGCCGTTGGATAGCGCCTGCCCACTCCTCCTGCTTACGGAGCAGCTCGGGCAGCCCCAGCTGGTGCGTGTCGCGGATCTCCCGCAGGTCGAAGCCGGAGCAGAAGCCAGCACCATTCCCTGTGACGACAAGAGCCCGAACCGCCGGGTCGTCGGCCACGCTGTCGATGACGGCCGTCAACCGATCCATCAGCCCAGGCGTGAGGGCGTTACGCCGGTGCGGCCGGTTCAGGCTGACCCGCAGCACATGTGGCGCGGCCTCGGCCACGACCAGGTCGGTGTCTTCGCGCTGGTTGTCCGCGGTCGCGGTCACATCAGCCGCCCTCCGCCGACCTCGAGCACGGATCCGGTCATGTAGCTGGCGAGATCGGAGGCGAGGAACAGCGCGGCGCCCGCGACCTCGCTCGCCTCGCCAGCGCGTTTCATCGGGATGGCCGCCTCGTTCTGGGCGAAGACGTCCTGCGGCATCGCCTCGGTCATCGCGGTGCGAATCAGGCCCGGCTGGATGGCATTGACCCGTACGTTCTTGTGCGCGAGTTCCTTCGCCGCTGCCTTGGTGAGCCCCACGACGCCTGCTTTGGCAGCGCTGTAGTTGGTCTGGCCCGGGTTGCCAGCCTTGCCGGACAGCGAGGACATGTTGACGATCGAGCCCCGGCCAGCCTCCCGCATCACGGCGGACGCCGCGCGGACGCCGAGCCAGGTGCCGCGCAGGTGCACGGTCATCACCGCGTCGAAGTCGTCCACCCCCATCTTGCGCAGCGAGGCGTCCCGGGTGATGCCCGCGTTGTTGACATGGATATCGAGGCCGCCGAACTCCTCGGCGGCCGTGTGCACCGCGCGTTCCATGCTGGCCTCGTCCGTGACGTCGCAGCCGAGCGCCAGCACGCGTTCGCTGCCGAGTTCCTTGGCGGCCTGCTCGGCGCGGTCGCTGTCGCGGTCGGCGATGACGACCGACGCGCCGTGCTCATGCAACGTCGTGGCGATGGCCAGCCCGATGCCCTGTGCCGCTCCGGTGACCACAGCGGCGCGGCCTTCCACCAGACCGCTCATGCCACGTACCGCACGATCGACTCGGCCACGCAGGCTGGTTTGTCGCCGCCCTCAACCTCGATGGTAGTGCTCAGCTTTACCTGAACGGCACCGTCGAGGTCGGTTACCTCCAGGACTTTCGACGTCGCCCGCAGCTTCGAACCCGCTGGTACCGGCGCGGGCAGCCGCACTTTGTCGAGCCCGTAGTTCACGGCCATCCTGATGCCGTCGACCCGGTAGATCTGCTGCAGGAACGTCGGCAGCAGCGACAGCGTCAGCAGTCCGTGCGCGATGGTGCCGCCGAACGGGCCGTCCACCGCCTTCTCGGTGTCCACATGGATCCATTGGTGGTCGCCTGTCGCGTCGGCGAACAGGTCGATTCGCGGCTGGTCGACGACGAGCCAGTCACTCGTGCCAAGTTCCTCGCCCTCGGCGGCCCGCAGTTCTCCGATGCCGTTGAAGATCCTCACAGCTGTCCCACGTCCTTCCTATTTTCGAATTGAACATAAAATATGTACCATCGTGCCGTCAACTACGCCCCTGGCTCGGCGTAGGGCCCCCGAACACGACAACCGAGAGAAGGCGGAATGGACCTCGGACTCAGGGACGCTCGGGTACTGGTCACCGGCGGCGCGTCGAACATCGGCCGCGGCATCGTGCACGGCTTCGCGGACGAAGGCGCACGCATCGTGATCTGCGACCGCGACGGCGAGCAGGCGGCCAAGGTCGCGAAGGAGGCGCTCGGCCGCGGTGCCGCCGCGGCCGAGGTGGTGCGAATGGATCTCGCCGAGGCCGGCGCCGGCCGTCGTGCGGTCGCCTCCGTCGTTGACGCATGGGGCGGCATCGACGCGCTGGTGAACAACGCGGGCGTGAGCATTCCCGGGTTCATCGCCGAGGACACCAGCCGTGACGACTGGCAGACCATGATCGACGTCAACCTCTTCGCTGCCATTGACTGCAGCCAGGCCGCGATCGCGGCGATGCGCGACGCCGGTGCGGGTTCACTGGTGTTCATTTCGAGTGACGCCGCGTTCGGCGAGATCAGGCAAGGCGTCTACGGCACGACGAAGGCCGGGCTCATCGCGCTGGCCCGCACCGTGGCGAAGGAGCACGGCAGGCACGGCATCCGCTCCAACGTCGTCTGTCCCGGACTAGTGCTGCCGGAGGACGACGGCGCGGTAGGCAGCACCAGCCTGTGGGCGGCAGGACAGGACGCGATCTTCACCGACAAGCAGGTCGACGCGGTCACGAAGCAGATCCCGCTGCGGCGGCTGACCACCGCGGCGGACATCGCCAACGCCGTCGTGTGGGCGTCGTCCGAGCGGACCGCGCGCCAGGTAACGGGCCAGGTGATCGCCGTCAGCGGCGGGTACTCGATGCCCTGAACGGGCATATCCGTATCGCGGCACAACGACGGTGGCCCGCCGCGAGGAAAGCGGCGGGCCACCGTGGTTACCGAGTCTCCCTCGACGCCTCAGGAGGCCACGGGCTGCTCGTAACGCTCCCGCAGCTTGCGCTTGACCAGCTTGCCGGTCGGAGTGCGGGGCAGTTCGTCGAGGAAGTCGACGCTGCGCGGCGCCTTGTAGTGGGCGATGCGCTCGCGAACGTAGGAGATGAGCTCGCGCTCGAGCTCAGCATCGGCCGTCACGCCGGACGCGGGCTGCACGACCGCCTTCACCTGTTCACCCATCTCCGGGTCGGGCACACCGATGACACCGACGTCGTAGACCTTGGGGTGCAGCGTCAGGACGTCCTCGACCTCCTGCGGGTAGATGTTGACCCCGCCGGAGATGATCATGAACGACTTGCGGTCGGTCAAGAACAGGTAGCCGTCCTCGTCGACGTAGCCGACGTCGCCGACGGTGGTCCAGTTCGGATGCTCTGGGTGCTGCGCCTGCCTGGTCTTCTCCGGATCGTTGTGATACTCGAACGGAAGCTCGTCCCGCTCGAAGTACACCAAACCGATCTCACCCGGCGGCAGCTCCGTGCCATCGTCGTCGCAGATGTGCAGGGTGCCGAGCATGGCCCTGCCAACAGAGCCGGGCTTGGCGAGCCACTCCCGCGGGCTGATCGCCGTCAGGCCGTTGCCCTCGGTGGAGCCGTAGTACTCCCATACGACCGGGCCCCACCAGTCCATCATCTGCTGCTTGACCTCGACCGGACATGGCGCGGCGGCATGGATGGCCGCCCGCATGCTCGACACGTCGTACTTGTCCCGCACCTCGGGCGCGAGCTTGAGCATGCGCACGAACATCGTTGGCACCACCTGCGTCGCGGTGACCTTGTACTTGTCGATCAGCGCGAGCATCCGCTCAGGGTCGAACTTCTCCATTACCAGCACCGTGCCGCCCAGCGCGTGAATCGCGCCTGCCCAGCGCAGTGGTGCGGCGTGGTACAGCGGAGCGGGGATCAGGTAGGTGTCCTCCGGCCCAAGCTGGAACACCTTCGACACGAACGGCACCAGCACGTCCGCACCGGGCTCACCCACCTGCACCTGCGGTACGAACACCTTCACGCCCTTCGGGCGACCCGTCGTGCCAGACGAGTACAGCATCGGGGCACCAGCTGGCTGATCGGCGAGCGGCTCGGCGGACGACGCGGCAAGGGCGTCCTCATACGACTCATGACCGTCGACCGGTCCGTCGAAGGCATACCGGGCCGCCACATTCGGTGTCCGTGACACCACGGACTCGGCCAGCTCGCGCAACGCGGCCGATGCGAACAGCACCTTCGCGCCGCTGTCATCGATGATGTACGAGACTTCCTCGGCGGACAGGTGCTGGTTGATCGCGGTGATGTAGAGGCCGGACCGCAACGCGGCCCAGTAGATCTCGAAGCACCGGATGTTGTTCTCGGCCAGCAACGCGATTACGTCACCAGGGCGCAGGCCAGCGTCGCGCAGCAACCGCGCCACGCGCACGGAGTTGGCTTCCAAGTCCGCATAAGACATGGTCGTGCCGGACCCGCCCATGATGACCGCGGGCTTGTCTGGCGTTTGCTCAGCGATCTTTCCCGGGTACACGGATAGTCATCTCCCAAACTCGACGTCCCCCTCAGCTGTGTTTAGTAGAACATAGATTAAAAATTTTGAGAACCCTCTGCGCCGCGTCAGGCGATGACAGCGGCGAAGCGCCAGTCGAGCACGTCACGCGGCTCCTCCGCGTCGGCGCGAACCCGGGAACGCAGGTGCACCAGCCCGCCACCACCTACCAGCGGCTCAGTGCGCTCGACACGGAGCCTGCTGCGCAGCGTGTCGCCCTCGTGCACCGGGCCGGTGTGATCGCAGCTGTGCCAGCCCGCGACCGTGAGGATGCTCGGCACGGCCCTGCTGGCTTGCGAAAGGGCGATGCCGATGGTGTGGCCGCCGTAGACCAACCTGTTCCCGCCGCCCGCGGCCGTGTCGTGATGGACCTTCGCGATGTTGAGGCTGAGCCGGGCTAGCTCCGGCGCGCCGCTCACCACGTCGCCCCCGCCGACCTCGATCTCGTGCCCCTCGACGAGGTCCGCGAAGCGCGGGCCTTGGCCGCGCTCGGCGAAGCGCGCGAGGTTCCAGCCGTCGGTGACGGCGGCAAGGGCGGCGGGATCCGGCGGCGCACCGATGCTGTCGAGGTCGTCGACGTGCCCGGTGTCGCGGTCGGGATCGCGCAACGGCAGCATGGCGCAGCGCCAGAAGTCCAGTACCGGCCGCTCGTCCTGGTCGACGGTGGTGATGCGCAGAGCGGCGAGCCCCGTCGGCGTCCGCCCCGGACGCGGCGTGTTCTGCCGCATTCCCACCACTTCAGTCCTGGTGCGCAGCGTGTCACCGAGCACAGGCGTGCGCCGGAACACCAGGCCTCGGTAGAACAGGTTGGCCTTGACGTGATGCGTGGCCACGGTCGACTGCCCGATAGCGATGTCCCACACCAGCGCGGGCGGCGCGAGGAAGCCACGCCCTGTCACGTCGGCGCACAGCGCCGCGTCCAACGGGAGCGCGAGCCTGTCGCCGGTGATGGCCTGGTGCGCCGCGGCAAGGCCGGACGTGAGTGTCACGCCGGGCGCACCAGCGAACACCTGCCCGACGGACAGCTCATCAAAGTACGGCCCCTCGGCCGTCGTCAGCCGCTCATCGACTCCGGTCATGCCGTGCTTCTCCCCGCTTTGGCCAGCGTGCGGCGCGCCGTCACCGCCAGCGCCTCGTCGATCATCTGCCCGTCAAGCTCGACCGCGCCCGCACCGCGAGCGTGCCCTGACTCGAGCGCGGCCAGCACCCGATCGGCGTGCTCGACCTCAGCGCTCGTTGGCGTGAATGCCTCGACCACAGCGGCGACCTGGCGCGGATGAATGACCCACTTGCCGTCGAACCCGAACCGTGCGGCGTGCCGCACGGCGTCGGTGAAGGGCTCGTCGGCGTCGACGCCGAGGAACGGCCCGTCGATCGCGGCGACTCCCGCAGTGCGCGCCGCGACGAGCATCGCGTGCCGTGCGGGAGCCCAGGAATCCGCCCCGGCGTCCGGTGACCGGCCGAGTGCCGCGCCCAGGTCGGCGTAGCCGAGGATCACCGCACGGAGCCGCCGCGTCGCGGTCATGATCTCGCCCAGGTTGGCCAGGCCCTCCGGCGACTCGATGAGGGCCTGCACGCTCGTCTGCGGCACCCGCCCGGCCGCGGCCTCAACGCCGTCAAGCAACCGGTCGACGAACGCCAGATCGCCCGCGTTCTCCACCTTCGGCACCACGATCGAGCGGTCGGCGCCAGCGGAGCCGCCGACGGCGACGATATCGGCATGACACCACGGCGAGCGGGGCGCGTTGACCCGCACCGACACTCCCGCGGGCACCTCCTGCGTCGCGAGCCACGCGGCGACGCGCTCGCGGGCTTCGTCCTTGCCGCCGGGCGGCACCGAGTCCTCGAGATCGAGCACGATCTCGTCCGCGCCGGATGCCGCCGCCTTCGCGAACCGGCGTTCGTCGGTGGCTGGTACCGACAGGCAGCAGCGCGGCGTGACATAGGCGTCAGTCACAAGTCCACCCTCCCATCAGGCTTTTAATCTACGTTAAAGTACAGATTGTCCGCAACGACAGCAGCGAAGGAGCGCCTGGCGTGACCAGCCTTTCGACGGAAGAGCAGGCCGTCGTCGACACCGTACGGGACTTCGTCGACCGTGAGGTGCGACCGATCGCGCGCGAGCTCGAGCACGAGAACACCTACCCCGAGAAGCTCATCGAGCAGATGAAGGAGCTCGGCATCTACGGGCTCGCGATCCCCGAGCCATACGGCGAGGTTCACGTGTCGACCCGCTGCTATGTCGGCGTGACGACCGAACTCGCCCGTGGCTGGATGAGCCTGGCAGGCGCCATGGGCGGCCACACCGTCGTCGCCAAGCTGCTCGCGAGATTCGGCACCACCGAGCAGAAGCAGCGCTATCTGCCCAAGATGGCCACCGGCGAGATCCGCGCGACCATGGCGCTGACCGAGCCGGGCGGCGGCTCCGACCTGCAGGCGATGACAACCACCGCCCGTCGCGCCGGCAGTGGGGGTAGCACGGCGAGCGGGGCCGCGGCCGGGGCTGGTGAGTACGTGATCAACGGCGCGAAGACCTGGATCAGCAACGCGCGTCGGTCCCAGTTGATCGCGCTGCTGTGCAAGACCGACCCATCGGCCGAGCCGAAGCACAAGGGAATTTCCGTGCTGCTCGTCGAGCACGGCCCAGGGCTGACGGTCTCGCGGGATCTGTCCAAGCTCGGCTACAAAGGCATCGAGAGTTGCGAGCTCGCCTTCGACGACTACCGCTGCCCCGCTGACGCCGTCCTCGGTGGCGTCGAGGGCGAGGGGTTCGCGCAGATGATGAAGGGCCTCGAGATCGGCCGTATCCAAGTCGCCTCCCGCGCGCTGGGCGTCGGTCAGGCCGCGTTAGACGACGCGCTGCGCTACGCCCAGGAACGCGAGAGCTTCGGTAAGCCAATTTGGCAGCACCAGTCCATCGGCAACTACCTCGCCGACATGGCGACCACGCTGACCGCCGCCCGCCAACTCGTGCTGCACGCCGCCGACCGCTACGACGCGGATGAGCGGTGCGACATGGAGGCGGGCATGGCGAAGTTGTTCGCTTCGGAAACCGCGATGGAGATCGCGCTGAACGCCGTGCGCATCCACGGCGGCTACGGGTACTCCACCGAGTACGACGTGGAACGCTACTTCCGCGATGCCCCGCTGATGATCGTCGGCGAGGGCACGAACGAGATCCAGCGCAACGTCATCGCCGGCCAGCTGATCAAGCGCGGTGGGCTGACGAGCTGACGTGGTGATCGGCGACGCCCCGCGGGTGTGGGGCGTCGCCGATCACGGATTAGGAGTACGGGCAGCCATGCGGGCGCGGATCGCACCCGCGATGGCACCGATGAGCAACGCGGCGGCCGCCGTTACGGCCAGCTGGCTGCCATACGCCCCACCACCGAGGAACACGAGCGGCAGCACGAGCAGGTACGCGGCCAGGGCGGCGATGGCGCCGTGCAGCGGTGGCCGTGGCGCGGTGCCGATCTTGGCTCCCGCGACCGCGAATGCCACGACAGCCACCAGGGGAAGCCAGACCGCACCGGTGACCGGCATGAGCCGGGCACCGAGCGGCGCGGTCAGTCCGCCGATGACCAGCACCGTGAAGCCGGTTGACGCGCCGCGTACGAGCGCGGGCGCGTCGACAAGCCCGGTCCACGAGAACGGGTCGTACCGACTCATCTAACCTCCCGGGGAATGGCCAACCCACGCTCCGGCCGGCGGGAGCGCGGAGTTCGGTGTCAGAAGAATCGCCGCATCAGCGCGAGCTTCAGCGAGTTGTACGGCGGATAGATGAAGGTGGGATCCGGCCGTGACGGCTTGGCGAGCACTGCCTTGCGGTGGCTGAACGTCTCGAAGCCCCACCGGCCGTGATAGGCGCCGATGCCGCTGTTGCCTACGCCGCCGAAAGGCAGCTGCGGCTCGAGGCAGTGCACCGCGACGTGGTTGACGACGGCGCCACCGGAGCTGACCTCGGCGAGAACACGGTCACGCTCATCGGCGTCCGAGGTGAACAGGTAGCTGGCGAGTGGCTTCGGCCGGGCGTTGACGAACGCGATCGCGTCGTCAAGGGAGTCGACGGTCAGCACCGGCAGGATGGGCCCGAAGATCTCGTCGGCCATCACCGGCGAGTCGGGACTGGGGTCGACGAGCACGGTCGGCTCGATCCCGAGTGTGTCCGGATCGGACCCGCCCCCGCAGGCGACGGTTCCGTCGGACGTCTCGAGCAGCCCGGCCAGCCGCTGGAACTGCCGTGCGTTCACGATCGGCGTCGTCGGAGACTCCTGGTCGGCGCGGAACTTCCGTATCGTCGCGACCAGAGCGTCGACGAACTCCTCCCGCACCACGTCCTCGACAAGCACGTAGTCGGGCGCGATGCAGATCTGACCGGAGTTCATCAGCTTCACCCACGCGATTCGCCGCGCTGCCACCTCGATGTCGGCGTTGCGCGTGATGATGACCGGGCTCTTGCCTCCCAGCTCGAGCGTCACCGGAGTGAGGTGCGGAGCGGCACCCGCCATCACCCGTTTTCCAATCTCGGTACCGCCGGTGAACAGCGCGTGGTCAAAGCCCTGTGCTAGCAGCGCCTGAGTCACCTCGGCTTCGCCCTCAACCACCGTGACCGCGTCGGTGTCAAGGTATTCAGGGATCAGTCGCGCGAGCAGTCGCGACGATGCGGGCGCATGCTCCGACGGCTTGACGACCACGCAGTTGCCAGCGGCGATCGCGGCGACGAGCGGGGCGAGTGAAAGGTAGACCGGGTAGTTCCACGGGCCGATGACGAGCACCAGCCCAAGCGGTTCGTACTGGTACCAGCCCCGGCCTGGCAACGACCCCAGCGAGAGTGGCACACGTTTGCGCTTCATCCACTTGCGTACGCGCTTACGGGCGAACGTCGCTTCCGCCTTGGTTGAAGCCACGTCCCCCAGCCACGCCTCCGCGGGAGAGCGGCCGAGATCCTCCGCGAGTGCGCGTGCGATCTCGTCCTCGCGCTCGTCGAGGAGCCGCTCGATCCCGGTCAGCTGCCGAATTCGCCACTCCGCGTCACGCGTCCGCCCCGAGGCGAACGTCGCGCGGAGCGCGGCGACGGTGGTGGCGATGCCAGGGGTCTCGGCACCCGCTGGCGCCGCCTGGTCGAGGTCGGACGTCACGTGTTTCCTCCCAATCAGCCGAGCGTGCAGGGCATGCTCTTCACGGCGTGCACGAAGTTGCCAACGAGGTAGGTCGGCTCACCGACCTCCAGGTTCGGCACCCGAAACAGCAGCTCTTTGAAGATCGCCCGCAGCTGCGTCTTGGCGAGCTGGTTGCCGAGGCAGAAGTGCACGCCGCCCCCACCGAAGGCAACGTGGGGATTCGGGTCACGGGTGATGTCGAAGACGTGCGGGTCGGTGAACACCCGCTCGTCCCGGTTGCCCGACGAGTAGAACATCACCACCCACTCGCCCGCGGCGATGCGCTGACCGCGTAGTTCGGTGTCGTGCGTGACCGTGCGACGGAAGGTCATCACCGGAGTCGCCCAGCGGACGAACTCCTCGACGGCGGTCTTGATCCGGCCGTCGTAGTCCATCATGAGCAGCTCTTTCTGCTCCGGAAAGTCGGACAACGCTTTCGTGGTCAGCGTGATGGTGTTGCGCGTCGTGTCGTTGCCCGCCACCGAGAGCAACACGAAGAAGGCGCCGATCTCCTCGTCGGTGAGCCGTTGTCCGTCGACCTCGGCCTGGACCAGGTTCGTCATCAGATCGTCCGCCGGATTCGCCCGCCGCTGCTCCGCGAGTTCCATACCCAGCGTGAGCAGGGTCACCAGCGACTCGTTGAGCACCTCACCCGGCTCGCGGCCCGCGGCGACGTCCTCGTCGGCCCATGACACCATCCCGTCGGCGGCGTGGGCGCCGGCCTCGCGCTGTTCCGGCGGCAGGCCCATCATCTCGTAGATCGTCCACATCGGCAGGCGCTTGGAGACCTGCTCCACGAAGTCGCAGTCACCAGCCTCGATCAGGTCGTCGACGATCTGCTTGGCCTGGTTACGGATCTGGTCCTCGATGACAGCGACGCGCTTGGGTGTGAAGGCGGCGCTCACCAGCCTGCGCAGACGAGTGTGCCGCGGTGGGTCCATCCCGAGGAACGACTCGGCGGCCTCGAGAATCTCGGCGGGAACCTCCTCCTGCTGCACACCATGCGCTGAGGAGAACGTCTCCCAGTCCTTGGTGACCGTCACGATGTCCTCATGCCTGGTGATCGCCCAGATCCCGTCCTGCTCAGGCGGCATCAGGGCACCCTCGAGCGGCGGGTGCCAGCTGACGGGGCGCTCGTCGCGAAGAATCTTGAACTTCTCCTCGCGCTCAGCCGCGGTGGCTGCCCAGAACGACAGCGGCGAGACCGACACAGGGTCGTACTGGCGCTTCTGGGAAACGGTCGATGTCATCGCTATGTCTACTTTCTCGCGTGCCGTTGTGAGCCTCGGGATCAGGCCAGCAGGTCTTCCCGGCCATCGTTCTTGAGGGTCTCGATATAGGTCGGGTAGAGCTTCTTGCCGAGCGGCGCCAGCTTGAGCAACGACGCGACGTTGCCGTCGACGCCGATCTTGCCGCGCGCCATGGCGAACGGCAGGTTGACCTTGCCCTGCCAGTAGGCATTGCCCACATCGCAGGTCATCGACATGGTCGCGCTGCATTCCGTCCCTGGCACGTCGCCCTGGTACACCTGCTGGTTCGGCATGTCGACGATCAGCACGGCGTCCGGTTCGGTGAAGTCGAACTTGAGCACGATGCCGGTGTCCACCAGCTTGGGGCCGATCTCAGGGTCCTTGAATGCGGTTTCGAAGATTCCGCCGATGTACCGACGAACCTCATCCTCGTTGGCGAACGACATGCTTCCTCCACGACGGGGTGATCCTGCACCACAATGATTGAGCTGGAACCGGTACGCCGACATCATCGAACCCCGGCTTACTTGGACTCACATGGTAGCGGATTTTTAATTCTATTTCAAACCATTGCCCGATAGTGACAAGGCGCCGGCAGCGACACCACAGCCTGCCTGTCCCCATGCCAGCCTCGGCTCGCCCACGAGTGAGCGAGATGTCGCTTGTCACAACCGCCACCATGGTTTTGAATTTATGTTAATTTTGATAGGACTGAGACAGCTTCGACCGAGGAGACAGCATGCCCGAGGCCTATATCGTCGACGCCATCCGCACGCCGGTGGGCAGGCGTAAGGGCGGGTTCAGCGATACGCATCCCGCCGACCTTGGCGCGCATCCCATCCGCACCCTGGTCGACCGGGGAGACTTCGACCCCGCCGCGATCGACGATGTGGTGTACGGATGTCTGGACGCCATCGGTTCCCAGGCTGGCGATATCGCCAGGACGTGCGCGCTGGTCGCGGGACTCCCCGAGACTGTCCCTGGTGTCACCATCGATCGGCAGTGCGGCTCCTCGCAACAAGCCGTGCACTTCGCCGCGCAAGCTGTCATGAGCGGCACCGCCGACCTGGTCGTCGCGGGCGGGGTGCAGAAGATGACGCAGTTCCCGATCCTCAGTTCCTTCCTGGCGGGCGAGCCGTACGGCGCCACCGACCCATGGTCGGGCTCCAAGGGGTGGCAGGAGCGCTACGGCACGGCGGAGATCTCGCAGTTCCGCTCCGCGGAGATGATCGCCGACGAATTTGGATTCGAGCGCACCGACCTGGAGGAGTTCGCGTTTCGAAGCCACCAGCGCGCGGTGACGGCAAGGCAGCAGGGCCGATTCGACGCGGAGATCACGCCGCTTGATGGGGTCGAGCACGATGAGGGGCCCCGAGCCGACACGAACCTAGAGAGCATGGGCGCGCTGGACCCGCTGGCCCCTGGTGGCCGACTCACGGCCGCGACGTCCAGCCAGATCTCGGATGCCTCGGCCGCACTCATGATCGCGTCCGAGGACGCGGTTCGCACGCACGGCTTCCGGCCACGCGCCCGGATCCACCACATGTCCGTACTCGGCTCGGACCCGGTCAACCTGCTCATCGCCCCGCTACCCGCGACCCAGCACGCACTCGCCAAGACGGGGCTCACCGTGGACGACATCGACCTGTTCGAAGTCAACGAGGCCTTCGCCAGCGTCGTGCTCGCCTGGCTCAAGGAAATCGGAGCGGACCCGGGCAAGACCAACGTCAACGGCGGCGCCATCTCGCTTGGCCACCCGCTCGGGGCGTCCGGCGCTCGGATCATGATCACGCTGCTGCACGAGCTGGAGCGCACCGGCGGCCGTTACGGCCTGCAAACCATGTGCGAAGGCGGCGGCCAGGCGAACGTCACCGTCATCGAGCGATTGGCGTAGCGCATGGAACGTGACCTCTACACCGCCGACCACGAGGCCTACCGAGAGACGGTGCGGGAGTTCCTCGCCCGCGAGGTGATTCCCTATCACCAACGGTGGGAGACCGACGGCTGGATCGACCGAGGCGTGTTCGCCGAAGCGGCCAAGCACGGGATTTACGGCCTGCAGATTCCTGAGGAGTACGGCGGCGCGGGCGAGCCGGATTACCGCTTCCGCATGGTCGCCGCCGAGGAGATCGCCAAGGCGCACGTGATCTCCTTCGCGCTCACCATCGCGCTGCAGGACGATCTGGTGCTGCACTACCTGCTCGATTTGACCAGCGAGGAGCAAAAGCAGCGGTGGCTGCCTGGCTTCGCGTCTGGTGAGCTGATCGGCGCGCTCGCGATGACCGAACCCGGGGCCGGCAGCGACCTGCGCGGCATCCGCACCTCGGCACATCGCGACGGCGACGACTGGATCCTCAACGGACAGAAGACGTTCATCTCAAGCGGCATCATGGCCGATGTCGTGATCGTCGCCGCGAAGACCGATCCGGACGCGGGATCGAAGGGCTACACCCTGTTCGTCGTCGAGAACGGGATGCCGGGCTTCACAAGGGGTAGGAAGCTGGAGAAGATCGGGCTGCCAGCGCAGGACACCGCGGAACTGTTCTTCGACGACGTCCGCGTACCGGCTGCCAACGTCCTCGGCGAGGAGGGCCTCGGCCTGCGCTACCTGATGAGCCACCTGCCGCGCGAGCGCCTCGGCGTCTCGGTCAAGGCGATCGCGAACTGCAAGGCGATTTTCGACGAAACGCGCCGGTACTGCTTCGAGCGGCAGGCGTTCGGACAACCGATCGGCGAGTTCCAGCACGTCCGGTTCGAACTCGCCGAGCTGGCAACCGAAATCGACATCGCGCAGGCATATGTCGACAAGTCGGTGCTCGCGTTCAACAAGGGCACACTCAGCGCTGTCGACGCGGCGAAGGGCAAGTGGTACGTCAGCGAGCTGCAGAAACGGGTCATGGACGCCTGCCTCCAGCTGCACGGCGGCTACGGCTACATGCGGGAGTACCCGGTCGGCAGGGCGTTCGTAGACACTCGCATCCAGACCATTTATGCGGGCACGACCGCGATCATGAAAGAGATCATCGGACGCGACCTCGCCCCCTGAGTCGCGGCTCGTGAGTGCGGACGTGCCAATCGCCGGCCATGGACCGCCGCCCCCAGCGGTCCATGGCCGGCGACCTGTGTCCTGCTCCGCGCCAGCCCGTTTACGCTGCCCGCTTACTCGGGGCCCGAGCCTATGCGGGCGTCATAACCTTCCCGTGCGCGCTTGTCGACGTCGAGGAACGTGCGATCCGCCTTGATGGCATGGTTGGCCAAGTCTCGCAGCTTCCTGCCGATCAACGGCTGCGTCTTGAGAATGAACCCGATCACGCGCGGCACGTATACGTCAGGCTTACCCGACTCGACCGCCCGGACGATGGCCCGCGCCACCTCGTCTGGCTGGACGGTGCGGATGAACTTCGTCCCACTCGTTCCCGAGATCAGCTCGGTATTCGTGAACGACGGCATCACACAGGTGAAAGAAACGCCCGATCCGGCATGCTCCACCCGAATGCTTTCGGTGAGCGACACGATGGCGGCCTTCGTCGCGGCATAGGTCACGCCACCAGGCACCGGAGACTTGCCGGCTGCCGAGGCCACGTTCACGATATGCCCGCGACCGCGCTGCACCATTCCCGTGAGCGCGAGCTGCGTCCCGATCAGCGGGCCCATGACGTTGACGTCAACCGCACGCCGTGACCGGGACACCGATTCGTCGAGGAACGGCCCGATCGGCATGATGCCAGCGTTGTTGACGAGGACGTCCAGCGCACCGAAGCGACGCTCCACCTCACCAAGGAACCCGCCGAAGGACTTCTCGTCGGTCACGTCGAGCTCGAGCGCGAGCACGTCCTCGCCAAGCGACGCGCCTGCCTCCTTGGCCGCACCACCGTCGACGTCGCCGATCGCTACCCGCGCGCCCCTGGCATGCGCGGCTTTGGCGGTGGCGAGGCCGATTCCCCGCGCTCCGCCGGTGATCGCGATGACCCTGCCGGAGAGGTGTTGTGCCTGCCGGTTACTCATGTCGGCTCCTGATGATGGTCGTGATCCTGACTTCCGCGCGCCGTCGTTGGGCTTGCGAGCGTGAGATCAGTATTATATTTTAATTTAAATAATGCAGCAAGCAGGCCGACCGATACCTGGCGGAGTCTCATGACCGCGTCCACAGCGTGCGACGGCAAGCTGGCGAAGTGGCTCGGTGACCGGGTACCGGCGCTCGCCCCACCACTGCGGTCACGTCGTATCGGCGCGGGCCAATCCAATGTCACCGTCCTGCTCACCGACGCGGCGGGCACTGAGTGGATACTCCGCAGGCCGCCACTCGCTGATGGTGGCAGCGCCGCGCACGGTGTGCACCGGGAAGCGCGCATTCTGCACGCGCTCGCGGGGACGGCTGTCCCGGTGCCCGAGGTGGTGGCGACTGGCGTCGACGAGGCCGGAATCGACGGACCGTTCGCCGTCATGGCACGCGCACGCGGCATTCCACTGGCCGAGGAGCACGACGCCACCGCGCTGACAGCAAGCGAACGGATGTGGCTGGCAACCGACGTGGTCGCGGTGCTCGCCGAGTTGCACGCACTCAACCCGGACGAGATCGGGCTGGCTGATCTGGGTTCCCGGGACAACTACGTGGCACGCCAAATCCGGCGCATGGTGCGCAACTGGCGCACATGGGGAGAAGACTCGGCAGCCGACCCGGCGTGGCGGGCATGCCGAGCGCGGCTCGAGGCCAATGTCCCCGAACAGCACGACGTCGTACTGGCACATGGCGACTTCCGCTTGGCGAACCTTCTCGTGGCGGAAGGCCGGGTGACGGCGGTACTCGATTGGGAACTGTGCACGCTCGGCGATCCCCTTGCCGACCTAGCCTGGCTCGTCGACGACTGGCGAGCACCCGATGAACCGGCGATCGCCATGCCCAGCCCGACCAGGGCAGGCGGCTTCGCTGACCGAACCGAACTCATCGCCGACTACGTCACACGCACCGGCCGCGACGTCGGTTCCCTCGACTACTACCGCGCCTTCACCCACTGGAAAGCCGCCACTCTGTTGCAGGGCGTTTTGCTGCGGCGACGCGCTGGCGAACTCGGCGAGCACGGAGCACCCGACCTCACCGAACTCGAGCGCACGATCCGGTATCTGCTCGATGAGGCGCTGGAGCTCGCCGGGTGAGTTTGGCCAGCGTACCTCCCATCGCACCCGGACCCCATGCCCGCCAAGTACGAATAACAGGAGGTCGCCGATGCGCCCTGAAGACGACTACACCCATCCGATCGGGGAAGACCCCACGTTCAGCGAGTCCATGTACTTCCATTTTTACGACCCGCGCGCGGAGCTCGGCGGATTCCTGCGGGTCGGCAATCGGCCGAACGAGGGCAGCGGGGAGGTCACCGTCTGCCTGTACCTACCGGATGGCCGACTCGGTTTCGCCTACGATCGGCCCCGCGTGACCTCGAACGACCGGCTCGACGCCGCCGGAATGCGCGTCGACGTACGGGAACCGATGCGGCACATCGACGTCAGCTACGACGGTCGAATCTTCGTGGTCGACGACCCGGCGGCGATGACGGACCCCAGCAAGGCCTTAGGCGCGAGCCGCAAGAGTGACTGCGTCATAGACCTCGCGGTGCACGCGATCGCGCCCGCGTCCGAGCACAGCTTCGACACTGACGAAGGATCGTTCGTTCCCAACCACTACGAACAGTCCATTGTGGTCGAAGGATCCGTACGCATCGATGACCACACCACAACGGTGAGTGGGCATGGCCTCCGCGACCACACCTGGGGACCCCGCAGCTGGCAAGCGCCCTGGTTCTACCGATGGCTTCACGGCTGCACCGACGGCTTCAGCTTCATGGGAGCGTGGTTCGGGCAGCGGGACGGCTCCGCCGTCCGAGGTGGCTTCGTGTGGGACGGACGGACCCTGCACCAGCTGGATCACCTCGACATCACCACCATTCGCGACGACCGCGACGAGCAGATGGAGATCACCGTTGGGCTGCGGTCCGGCGATCAAGAGTGGACGTTGCACGGACAAGCGCAGGCCACCGTTCCCCTTCGGCATCGGCCTGCCGACGACACGGGAACGGTGAGCATGACCCGCATCGTGGAAAGCCTCATGGCGTGGCGGCTCGCTGATGGCACCACCCTGCACGGGATGAGCGAGTATCTCGACCAGATCGTCGCCGGACGTCCCGTTGGGCTCGCTGTCTGACACATCCGAGTAGCGCACGTCGCCCTGCCGGTTTGGCAGGGCGACGGCACTACACCGTGGCGTGCCAGAAGCGGCGCTACCGCAGGATCAGCGCGACGCAGCCAAGACACATGACGACGAGCCACGTGTCGAAGAACGTCCGCACTCGTGCCGCATGGCGCAGCTCCATGAAGTCGAGCACGACGAAGCGGGCCTTGCCGAAGGCGATGGTCACGGCGATCGCGGCGGCGACCTTGGCGGACAGGACGTCCTGCACCTCCTCTGTCACCAGCACCAGTGTGGCGACGGAGACGAGGAGCAAGCCAAAGTAGACATTCCGCGGTCTGGTGCTCGATGTCGTCATGCGGGACTTCCTATGTAGAGCAGCGAGAAGATAATTAACCAGAGCAGGTCGACCATGTGCCAGTACCCCGCGACACCCTCGACCCAGCGGGTTCGGAACGCGCAGTGCCCCGATCTCAAGGACCGGTGCCACGCGACAAGAACCGACGTGCCGATGCCGACATGCATCAGGTGAACGCCCGTGATGACGAAGTAGTACATGAAGAAGTCCGACGAGGTCAGCCCATGACCGTGAGCCAGCTCTAGTGCGTACTCGCCGAGCTTGATCACCGCGAAGCTACCCGCGCCAAGGATGGTCCCGGTGAGATACCTTCTCGCTCGCGCGAACGCACCGAGCCTATGAGACTCGACGGCCCTGACGACGAATAGTGACGACGTCAGCAGCACCAGCGTGTTCACGAAGCCGAGAGGTACGTACAGGGCGTTCGCGTCCGCCGTGAACGCGTCGCGCGCCGACCCGAACTCCCAGAGATAGGCCCCGAAGAACAACCCGAACACGGTCATGTCGGCCAGCAGGAACAGCCACAACCACGGTTCGGACGGGACATGCCCGTCCTGCCGCCGTGCGCCAACTCCGCGCAGCGCGAGTTGACTACCCATCACACCGCCTCCGCGGTAGGGACACCATCATCGTTCCAGCTCAACACGCTGCGGCGAACACAAAGGCCCATCGCGATCAGCCAAATCGCGTAGGCGGTCAACGCCAACCAGAAGATGAGCAGCCCATGCCAGGCGAACGGGCCTTCCTGGAAGGCGTAGGCGATCACATCGAACGTGAAGGTGAAGCCTGCCCAGAGGTTGAGGAAACCGAGCCATCGCGGCAGTACCGCGGCCTTGCTGGTGAGAATGACGACCGCGATAGCCACGTTCTGAATCACGAATGGCCCCACCGGAGTGATGAACAACAGCCATGCCGTGTCGTTGAGCAGCACCGTCAGCTCCGAAGGCCGATCAGGGCGAAAGCCGGCGCTCGCCATGATCAGCATCGGCACCAGCAGTAGCACCGCCGTCACCGAGCCGCTCACGAGCTGGACGAGCGCAAGAATCGGCTGTCCGGTCTCGGCGCGCCGCATGATGTAGGCGATGGCGGCGTTCAGCGGGATGACGAGTGAGACGCCAATCGACGCGAGCGCGATGCCCATGGGCACGTGTGCGCCCCCGGAGTAGAACTCGACGACCTCCGCGGTCGTGCTATCCGCGCCGAGCGGGAACGGCAGCACACCCGAGATCAGCCAGCCCGCGAACGAAACCACGACCGCCAGCGGCCCGCACCACGCGCAGGCCAGCAGCGCCCGCCGTGAGGTGCTCGTCAGCTCACGCGTCATGAGGCCGACCTTCCGCCTGCCGGCCTGTCGCGCGCGATCACCGATCGCGGCGAGACACTCGAGGCCAGCACATCACGCGCCGCTCGCTCACCGGAGTCGAGGGCGGCCTCGATACCCGAATGACTGAGATAGTCCCCCGCGAGACGGATCGTGTCCGGCATCGCATCGCGGGCCCGCCGCATTGACTCGTAATGCCAAGGCGTCGGTGCGATCAACGCGACGTCCATGCCGAATACGCGGTGGAAATCCGGTGTGGCGACGCCAAACGCACGGTCGACGGCGCCGCGTGCCCGTGCCACGACCTGTTCCTCGTCGCTCTCGGGAGCCTGGTCGCGGTCGAAATACACGCTCACCGTCTGTCCGCCCCGCGGCACGGCATACGGGGCGCGTCTGCTGTTGAGCAGCACACCGTAGTTGTGGTGTCGTCCCGGCCCGGCCTGCACCACAAGGTCATGACCGACGGCAGGCCACGGGTCGGTGTCGTAGCCGAGAAGGACGTGGTAGGCGGGAATGGGAGCGACCGCGTCGAGCGCGGCGCAGACGTCGTCGTCCACAACGCCATCGAGTAACGCTCGAGCCTGCCGTACATCGGTAGCCACGACGACACCGTCGACGTCGAACGACTCATCTGCCGTGCCGACCCGTACACCACTCGATCGATGTTCCAGCGATCGCACCGGCGTCGACACCCGCACGTCAATACCGTCGAGCAGCCAGGACGCGATCCGGCCGAGACCACCCCGCGGTACGGAGAGCCGCGTCCGGTGTACCTGACTCATCAGCGCGATTGTGAACGCCGCTGAGATCTTCTCGGGATCAGCGCCCGTCAGCGGGCCCATCAGTGGGCGGACGACGTATTCGTAGGCACGGTCGCCGACAGTGGCCCGTGCCCATTCCGCCAGGGTTCTACCGTCGTCCGCCGTGGCGAGGCCGTCGGTGTCGAAGGGAGCCGGTCCACTGCGTACGGACAGCGCGCCGATCGTCCGCGCCAGCCGCAAACGGTCCCGCCACCTGAGGTGCGGAAGCCGCAGGAAAGTCCACGGCCGGTCGAAACGGACGGGATAGGTTTTCCCGTCCTCGTCCATGACCGCCGCGCGAGCCTCCCATCGCCGCAGTTCGGTGTCGTGTCCTGACTCCCGAAGGAACCGGAACGTCGCGTCATAGGAGCCCATGAGGAAGATGGCTCCCGAGTCGATATCGCACTCGTCACCCGCGACGGTGCGGGTACGTCCACCCACGCTGTCCGACGCTTCAAAGACAAGTGGCTCGACACCATTGCGGCGGAGCGTCCGCGCCGCGGCCGCACCAGCGACACCTGCTCCGATGACTGCGACGGTCATCAGCGACCTCCTCAACGAAAATGCGGCGCACGGCTTCAAGCGACCGCCGCGCTCACGAACAACGGATCTAACCGAGCAACGCGTGGCCGCCAACCGCGAGAAACAGGCAGGCGACTACCCAGCAACAGACGCTGCCCCTTCGCAGGACGCGAGCGCGACGCTCCCGCTCGCCCGCGGGCAATGACGGCGACACGGCGCGCCGCGCGTTGCGCATCCCCCACCTGCCGAGCAGGATCAGGATCAGCGCGGCAATGCCGAACGGAATGAACGTCGTCATGTGGTCTCACTCGCCATGGCCCGGTCAGCGCGGCCCGGATAGCCTGCTCGGCGCCATCGTGGGCAACGCGTCAGGGTCCGCTGGCCGATAATTGTCCGCATAGACGATTCCCGCGTCCGCGATCCGCTCGCCAAGCCAGGAACGCCACCGCTCGAGCGCGGTCTCGGTGCGTAGCTGCTGCGCGAGCGATTTCTTGATCTCGCTGAATTCGGCGGGCTTCGGCGGCAGGATCTTGTTGACCCGGCCGACATTCCATCCGTGCTGGTTCTTGACCGGCCCGAACAGTTCACCCTTATCGGTGCTGAACGCGACTTCGGCGTAGGACTTCTCGAGCTGCCGCTTGCTCAAGGTGCCGAGGCGTCCGCCCTTGTCCCGGGTGCTGCCATCCAAGCTGACCGTGCGCGCGACCTTGGCGAACGAGGTACCGGAGCGTATCTCGCGCAGGACCCGTCGGGCCTCGTCTTTCGACTTCACCACGATGTTGCTGATCGCGCGACGCTCCGGCGTGCCAAGGCTGTCCTTTCGCCTCACGAACGCCTGCTTGACCTCCTTGTCGGTGACCTTTCCTACGTCACCGACGACGGCGTCGGACAGCTTCGCTATCGCCAGTCTGCGTTTCAGCTCGTTGAGCACGACCTTCTCCGAGGTGCCTTCATCGCTCAACGACTGGATGAACTGGTTGTACGCACCAGGGCCCTCGCCGATCCGTTCCGAGACGAACCGGGTCAACGCATCGCGCGCTTGCTTGTCGGCGATGCTGATGTCACGTTCGCCAGCGGCGCGCTGCAAGACAAGGCTGACAGCGTACGACTTGGCGACGTCTTTCCTGAACTGGGCTTTCCCGTCTTCCTTCTTCGGAGTCGTCACGCCGTACAGCACCCGCAGCATGTCGCTGTGCTGGTTGAGCTCATCTTCGGTGACGAGCTTGTCGCCATAGCGGAACGCCACGTCCGCTGGCAACCATGCGGGGACGAACGACAGCGCACCCTCGCCCGCGTACGTGCCGAACGCCGCGCGCCCTGAATGCAGCCAGAAGAACCCGCCAGTGAGTAGAAGGGCGATCACCGTGCAGGCGGAGACCGCGACACGTCCGGCCCGCGCACTCGGCCACCCGACTCGCTTGACCGCCCTCGCGATGACGTGCAACAACGTTTTCATCATGGCGCGACTCCCGCTTTCTCCAATGTCGTGGGATGTGCTTCCACAGGTCCTGCCGCCATCGCGGGTGTGTCGGCACGGGCGCGTGTCGCCCACACGACGCCCTGCGCGGAGACAAGTGACAGCAGTACGGATCCGGCGAGCAGCAGCCCGAACTCCCGGACGGCGGCCAGATCGGACACGCTGAGCACCGCGTACCCGACCGCGGAGGTCGCTGTGGCCAGCAGGATCGACCGCCGCAACGACGAACTGCCTCGCCGGGCGGCGTCCGAGAGCATCACGGTGAACTCGCACGCGACAGCGGCGGTCAACGAGCCAAAGGCGACGGTGAGCGGGCTCAGCGGAATGGCGAGCAGCCACAGCGCACCGAGACCGGCCCCGGTCGCGATACCGGCGGCGAGCACCGCACGGACCGCGTCAGCCCGGCGGCGCAACGCGATCAGCAGGACCGTTCCCGCCGCGACGATCCCGGCTACGTTGCTCAGCACCCGGTTCGCTGACAGCAGTTCGTTCGCCCGCACGGCTGCCGTTGGCAGTCCGGTGATCGCCATTTCGTACCCGTCCGGCGGCTCCGGCAGCGCTTCTCGCAGGTCGTCGCGCAGCGCGTGCACGGTCTCGAGGTCATCGAGCTTTACCCCGTAGCTGAGCAGCGCGACCTCACCGTCGCCGCGGAACACCGCGCTCGTCAGGTACGAGGGAAGCAGGCGCACGGCCGCCGCCACCTGGTCGGCCGTGGGATCGGGCCCGAGGAACCGCAATAGGCTCGACGGTGACATCACCGTGCGGAGCTCGTCCCCGTGCCGCGCGACGGCGATGGTGTGCGCCTGCTGGGCCCATGCGAACGCTTCCGGCGACAGCACGTCGTCTCCCTTGAGCATGATGTCGAACTCGCCGGACGAGCCAAGTACCGAAGTGACGTGGTCGGCATCGGCCATCTCAGGCAGCCCGGCGGTGAACTGCCGGAAGCTCCCCTCGAGCGGGAGGCTCGGTAGCGCGAGCCAACCCGAGGCCGCTACCAGCACGATCGCCAAGCCTGCCCCTGCACGACCAACCGGACGGGGTGCTCGGGCGCCCGGCCGTTCCGTCCCGGTCGCTGACGTGCCCTCGCTGGCCCCAATGGAGGCTACGGTGGGCGTCGCGGCGAGTTTCGCCGAGCCATTCCGATAAGTGCGCCGGGACAGCAGCGCTCCGATACCCGCCGCCATGAGAACGCCGATGGCCAGCGCGATGCCGAGATCACGCACGAACGGCAGTGGCGAGAGTGCCAGCGTGGCGAAGCTCGCCGCGGTCGCCAGCACGACCGCGACCACCACGCGCGTCGTCGCGCGCTTCGCGAGATACGTCGGGTAGTAGCTGCCGAGGCCGAGCAGCACCGAAAGGAACGCGACCACCCCGAGGGAGAGCGGTCGTCCCATCCAGCCGAAGACGGCCACCGTCGCGGCGACGGCAAGCAGCGCGCTCGCGAGCGGAAGCAGCCGGTAGCGCCACCGTGTCCACGGGATCAGGAGAAAGCACCCGCCGATGGCCACCACCGCGAGCCCGCCAAGCAGGGGAACCTCGTTCCGCACCGTGCCCGCCAGCCCCGCGGAGACGGCCGGCACGCCGGAAACGGTCACCCGACGAGCGTCCAGGTCGGCTTCGGCGACGGTGTCGCGAACGTCGCGGACCAAATCACTGGTCGCGTCCTCACTCAGTCCGTGGCTCGGTCGCACATGGACCGCGATCGCGTCCGGGCGCGGCACGACGAATCGCCATTGCGGGCGTGGTTTGCCGTCGGCGTCGAACACGACTTGCCGGACGAAGTCGCCGTTCCGCAACGTCGGTAGCCCCGCGGGAAGGCCCTGCACGAGGAGACTGCCGTAGCGCTGGTCGAACTGCCGCACCGCGCGCTCACCGGCTCGCTCGGCGGCCGCGGCAGAGGCACCGTCGCGCTTAGCCTCATTGATCGCCTTGGTGCGTATCCCGTCTCGGCGGCCAGTGAGCTCAGCGAGCAGATCCTGCGTCTGGCCAGCGATCTGGTTCAACACCGTGCCCGGCCCGTACACGGTCGCCACGTTGGAGAGGTTCGCGAGCTCGCCCTCAAGGCCGAGCAGCGGCAAGAGGTTATCGCGCTCGAACCGCTGACGTGGCCGGTCCGACTCGATCAGCACGACGACCGGTTCGGCGCCGAATGACTCGTTGACCGTCGCGAGATCCCGCATCACCGGATCATCGACGGGGAGGAACGACGCGAGCTTGGTCTCCATGGTGACGTGCGCGAGCCCGCCCGCCACGAAACCAACGAAGGCGAGCGCGATCCCGACGAGACCGACGCCTTTCCTCACGCTCACTCAGTTCCCTTCCTTCACACGCGGGTACTTCCCCGTAAACGGAGTCGGATGCTCAGCGGCGCCAGGACGGGGATATGGGTTAACCCGTGGGCTGAGGTCGTTGGTTCCGCCCGGCACGCCTGCCACGGTTTGCTCGTTTGGCACCACCGTGAACGGCACGTGATGACCGCCGAGACGTGTCGCGTCGGCCGCGTCCGCGGTCGTGGCGAACCACGCGGCCAGATCTTGTCCGTACGGCCGCAGATACCCGAGCATCGGGTTCAGATCGGCGAACGCTGTGCCCGCGTGTGGCAGCAGCCGACGAACGTCCTTGCCGACCGGTGGGATGCGATGCAGTGTCTTCGGCGCGCGTGCCAGCACACTGTCCAGATGCGGCAGCAGTCCGCGCAGGTCAGCCGACGTTGCGGGCAGCTGACGCAGCGCCGCCGAGAGCTCAGGAGAGGCCTCGTCGAGATTCTTCGCGACCGGAGTCAGGTCTCCCGAAAGGCGCTCCAGATCGTCGCTTGCTCCACGCGCCGTATCGAGCAGCCCAGGAAGCTTGCGCATCAGCGCCGCCACGTCGTCGTTACCGTTCGCGGTCACCTCGGTGAGCCGCTCGGCGTCCCCGACCAGCTGGGCGATCTGCCCCTGCCGGGTGTCGAGCGCGCTCAGCAACGTGGCGGCGTTGCCGCTCAGATCACGGAGTTGCGCTGACTGGTGCGCCAGCGCGTCCAATACTGTCTCCCCTTCGCGCCCCATGCGGCCAAGGCCGTTCAGCGTCGCCGAGATCTGCGAGGCCGTGTCGTCCGTTGCCATCCCCATGGAGCGCAGCACTCCGCCCAGCGCTTTCCGCGTTGGCTTGTCGAGGCTGACAAGGACGTCGTTCAGATCGACCGCGGATTCGGCGGAGCCGTCGGGCAACGTGCCGCCAGCGGGAAGAGCTGCCCCGTCACCGTCGTCGATCTGCAGGAACGTCTCCTGCAACAGTGTCTTGTACCTGACGGTGACGGTAGCGCCCTCGTGCAGCGGAGCGTGCCGCTCGTTCAGCTCCATGGTGACCCGCGCGTGATCCTGCTCGACGTCGATATCGACGACCGATCCGACCTCAACGCCCGCCGACATCACGTCCGACGCGGGAACGAGATTGTCCACTGTGGGCACCTCAACCGACACGCGGTAGCCTTCGTCGCTCACCAACGGGATCCGGCCACCCGCTCCTGTCCACAGAAAGACGAAGACGCCACCGCACACCGCCGCGAACGCCAACACGACGACGAGGCGGATGTGCGCGAGTAGCGAGGTTGGAATCCGCATGGTGGCTCCTCAGTTCCCCTGGGAAGACATGTTCTCGAGCAGCGGGATCGTGCTTGGCGCCGCGACAAGGTGGGCACGGATCACCGGGGCGTTCCCGTCACGCAGGCTCGTGATCGACGCCGTGTTGTACGCGAACGCCCGCAGGTCATTGAGGTACGGCAGCACCGCTGAGGTAACGGGATCGAGTCGCGCGCTCATCGCGGTGAGATCGGGTAGCGCCGCCCGGGTATCTCTCAGGACGGGGCGAAGGTCCGCCGCGACCGGCTTGAGCTGCGCGACAACGGGATTCGCCTTGTCGACGACCGGGCCAGCCTGCTCGACCGTCGACCGTAGATCGGCCAGCGCGTCGGGCAAGCTGTCCGACGCCTTCCGCACGCTGTCCAGTGTCGGGTCCAGCTGGCCCGACAATGCCCGCACCGCGTCGGTCGCCCGCTTGAGTTGGGAGGTGAACTCGGGGAGCTGCCGTATCGCCTTGTCGAGCGGATGGCTGCGATCGCTCAACACCTGGAGACTCTGTTGCAGGTCGTCGGCCAGCCGGGTGAGCCGTTGGTTGTCCTCACCGACGGCACGGGAGATCGCCGCCACCGCGCTCACCAGGTCGGCGAGGGTGTCCTGCCGCTTGTGCAGTTCGGTAACGACGGGACGCAGGTTTCGCAAGACCTTCTCGGTGCCGGAAACACCCGTCGCCAACTTCTCGGGAGCGTTCGTCAACGCGATGTCGGCTTCGTTGATCAGCGAAGCGAGGGCATCTCTTGTTCCGCCGTCGAGGTGCGCGGTGACTCTGTCGATCGTCACCGGCGTCTGGGTGTTGCCGATCGGCAGTCGCTCGCCTGCCTCGATGGGCTCGCCGGGAGGCCCGCCGGGATTGATCGTCACGTACATCTCGTTTAGGGGGCTCTTAGGCCGCAGCACGAGTCGCGCGTTGTCGTAGATCTGGTGGCCTGGCTCGACGCCAAGTCGGAGCACGGCATTGCCGTTCTCGCTCACTTTCGCCTGCTCGATCGAACCTACCGTGACCCCGGCGATGCGGACGCCTTGTCCCTGCCCGGCCGCGACGCCGTGTGCCTCCCGGAAGACCGCCTCGAACTGAAAACGTTCGGTCCATGGCCACGTCGTCAGCCCGGAGCCCTGGTTGTTGACGATCACGGCGCCTGAGGTCAGGCCGAGCACGACGAGGCAGAGCACAACGAGCACGTTCCTGCCGAACTTCGGCTCGGTCCGAATTCGCTGCCAGGTCTTGCGCAGTCGCCCTTTCCCCGCGCTCATCCCGTACCTTCCTTACTCATCTCGACAAGCCGGCTGAACAGCTGCTCCAGGTTGATCGGCATACCGTGGACCGAGTCCGGGCCAACGGTCGCGGCCATCCTGAACTGGTGACCGTCCTCATCGAGGGTGCTGATCGACCCGGCAAGGCCACTCAGCGCGTAGGCCAATGCCTTGTAGAACGGGAAATCGGCGCCGCCGCCCTCGTACTTGCCCGTGCCGTGCCACGACGACCGCACCGTCTCAAGCACCGGGCCACGCAACCGGTCGAGCACCGGGCCACGCACATCATCGAGCACCTTCGTCGCCCCCTTCACCGTGGGCGCCAGGTCCTCGACCATGGGCCGCACATCCCGCAACGCGTCACTGAGGTCCGAGACCAGTGGACGTGCCTTGACCAGCACCGGATCGAGTTCCGCGAGCGTGGCATCCAGTTCACGCGCGGTCGGCCGAGCGGGACCAGCGGTTGCCGCCAGCTTGCGTAGCGAGGTGTCGAGCCGGGTCAGCCCCAACCTCGCGGAGTCGAGCGTCGCCGGGAGCCGGTCCAAGGTACGACGCACGTCGTCCGAGCGCCTGCCGAGCACGGCGCTCGTCGTCGTGAGGCCATCGAGAATGGACTCCAACCGATGATCTGGTGTGTTCAGGGTGGACGCGACGTTCTCCAGCCCGCTCACGATGGCGGTCAGGTCGGTCTCTGGTCGCCGCCCCTGCGCGGCTGCCAGCACGTCGCCTGCCGGGTCGAGCGTTTCTGGTGCGCTGTCGAGCAGCGCCTGCAGCTGCTTCCTGCCATCTTTGTCCAGGGAGTCGTCCAGGTGTCGCGTAGTGCCTCGCAACGCACGCAACGTATCCGGCTGCAGCTCGCGGGTTATCTTGTCCAGTTCGACGGGGACCGTTGTCCTGCCCTTGGGGATCTCACCACCGAACCGTCCTGGCGGACCACCGGGAATCAGCTCGACGTAGTAGTACCCGCCAAGAACCGTGACCGGCCGCACTCGCGCTGATGGGCGGGAGCGAAGCTTGTCGTAGTCGTCGTCATCGATCTTCAGCGTGAGCACCGCCCCGCCGTGGTCATCTCGCCGCACCTCGGTCACGTCCCCGACGGTCAGGCCTGCCATCCGCACCTCGGTGCGGTGAGCGCGAACCCCGTACTTGTCCGCGAAGTGGACGGTCACCGTCTCGCCAGATCCGAGTGTGTTGCTGATCGGCGCCTTGAACATGACAACGGTCCCGACAATCGCCAAGACGAGCAGGAAGATCGCCCCGAGCAAGAACGGTGACGCGGTCGGCCGTTTCATCGCCGTGATTCGAGACATCACGATCCGTTCCCCCTCGGTGTCACGACGCTGTTCTTCCGGTCGCTGCTGGCCTCGCCGGGCCCCGGATACGGATTCCGTGCGACCGCGGGATCGGAGAGTGGCAGCATTCCTGTCCCCGCCGACTCGCTGCTCGGCACGTAGACCAAGCTGAGCCAGTGGCCCGACTCGTCCGAGTTGGCGAGTGTCCGTTTGAGGTGGGTGAAGAAGTTCGCGATCTCCGGCGAGTACGGCGCGAGCACCGCGAGTGGATCGGCGGCGTTGCCGAGAGCCCGCCTCACCTGGGGCGCCACCGGTCGAGCGTCGGCCATCACACCGGTCAACGCCTCGAGGGCGGGCACCGCGTCATCGGAGACCGCCCGTAGCCGGTCCAGCGGCCGCGGCGCCTCACGCAGCACACCTCGGAAGTCCGGCAACGCACGCCCGAGCGCCTTGCCGCCCGGGCGCAATGCGGCCATCGCGGATTCGGTGTGTGCGAGGGGCTCACGCAACGAGCGCAGCGCGCCGTGAACGTCGCGGAGGGTCCCGGGCGCCCGTTGGATCGTCTGCCGTAACGGGAGGCCGTTGTCGACCGCGACGGCGCGGAACGTCGTCTCCAGCTGCCCCGCCAGGTCGGCGAGCTGGCGCTCCTTGCCATGAAACCGGCCCGCCAGGGTGTCGAGATTGCGCAGGAGCCGGGTGACGTCAGCACCGTTGTCAACGGACAAGGCGCGGGAGATAGTGGCCAAGTCGGGCAACTCCCTCGGCAATGCCTCGACCGCGTCGCTGAGGTTGCGCTGATGCCCTGAAAAGCCCCTGCCCGTTTCGCGCAACGTTGAGCCGAGCGCTTGCCGGGTTGGCTTATCCAGGACGTCGAGGAGTTCCGTTATGTCCTTTGCGCCACCGGTTTCGGTCGCCGGTATCACCTGGTCGGCATCGACCTTCCCGGCATCCGGTGTGCCCGGGTTGAGCGCGACGTACTTGGCGCCAAGGGCGGAACGCGCCCCGACCGACGCCGTGCGGGCCTTGGCGTTGCGATACACCGCATCGATCTCGGTGAGCTCGAGCTCGGCGATCGCCTGACCATCGCGGTAGAAGACATCGCTCACCCTGCCGACCCGCACACCGCCGACGCGGACATCATTGTCCTCACGCAGTGTCCCGACGTCACTGAACGCGGCTCGCACCGTGACCTTGGTGGTGCCGGGCAGACCATCGGTCGCGTTCACGCTGAACACGACAGCCGCGGCGAACAGCATGATGACGGCCGCGCCGACCGCGAGATTGCGCCGCCACCGTTGTTTCGCACGCCGCGTCATCACTGGCCACCTCCGATCAGGAACTCAAGCACTCCGGATTCCTGCTTTCGGTTCAGCCCTGTCGCGCTTCCTCCCTCGTCATCCTGGGGAGCAAGTAAACCGACGGACGGGGACGAATCGTTGGCATCGAGCTTCCCGGAAAGCAGGTCCGCCACCTTCTGCCGCTGACCCGGCTTCTTCTTTCCTGCCTGGCCGGTGACTTGTGGCAGTAGCATCTCGGCCATCTGGGGGCTGATCACCAGCTGGCCGCGAAAGTAGTGCGAGATCCCGTCGTAGCCGTTCGTCGCTAGCGCCCAGTACCGGACGAAGTCGAGGACATCGCCAATGTTCTTGGCGAGTGATGCCACTATGGGGCGCGCATCCGATGCCACGGATCGCAGGTCGGGCGATGCGTGACGGAGTTGCGCCGCCACGGGACGTGCCGCCGAAAGCAGCTTGTTCGCGCGGTCCAGGACCGGCTGCGTCTTGGCCAACGCGGGTGTCGCCGATTTCGCGAACGTCTTCAGCTCGGCGCTGAGGGTACTGAGCTGGTCGGTCGTCGGACGAAGCGCTTTCAGCGTCGGCGTGGCCTGCTCGGCGGTACCGGCCAGTTGGCCGAGGACCTTCCTCGCTTCGGTGAGCGTCGCTGGCAGTTGCGTCAGCGTATCCCTGAGGTGGCGCTGCTCAGCCGCGGTCGCCGCCGTCAGTTCCGACGTGGCTTGCACCAGGGAATCCAGCGTCTTACCCCGGTTGTGGGCAAGCGCGCTCGCGACCGGCTCGACGCGATCGACGACATTGCCAAGAAGGGTGTTCTGCTCCTTGAGGATCTTCACCAGCTGTCCGGTGTCCTTCATCGCCGGTGCCAGCGCCTTCAGCGTCGCGTCGACGTTCTTGCCTTGACCGTCGAGGCCATGCCCCAATGCGGTGATCAACGAAGCCAGCGCTTCGCCGGTCGGCTGGTCAACCGTGTTGAGTACCTGATCCAGCTGCGTCGTCTGCGAGTTCTGGCCGGCCGGCAGGATCTGTCCGTCCCGCATCACCGGAGCGGACGGGGAGCCCCGGTCCAGATCGACGTAGTACTCACCGAGCAAGCTGGACGCCCGTACGGTCGCCGACGCGTCCTGGTACACCGGCAACGCGTCATTGGTCAGGTGGAGCATGACCCGGGCCTGCTTCCGGGCCTGCTTCCGCGACTCGCGCCGCTCGACGACCCGCATGTCGACGATCTCCCCGACCGGGACTCCATCGACCTTGACGTCAAGGCCGGTGAACAGCGGGCTGGCATCGCGGAACTCGGCACCGATCAACATGCCGTCGCGATGCTCGGTCTGGGTTGTCGACCACCCGGCACTGGCGAGCGCCACGACCAGCGCGACCGCGACGATCCGGGTCACCGTGACGCCGCCGCGTCCTCCTCCCGCGCCCGTACGGACCAGACGTATCACCGGACACCACTCCCTTGCGCATCGCGCCACGGCTGCCCGACCAAACTTCCGGGGGCTGGTTGTCGATTCGACTCGAATCCCGGCGGCACGGCACCGGGATTCACACCAGGTGCTACGGCGCTACCCAGTACGTTGAACCGGGCATAGTGGCCGGTACCGGTGTAGTTGCCCGCGGCCGAGTTCCAGGTGCTGAACGCGCCGGCGGCCTCAGGGGTGTACGGGCGCAGGAAGTCGAGCGGCTTGAGCAAACCTGAGACAACGGTGTCCACTCCGGGAACCACAGCGTGCGCCGAGTCGAGCAATGCGGGCGTACCTCCGAGTACGCGATCAGCGGCACGCAGCGTCGGCCGTAGCCGTGCCATCGCCGGTCGCAACTCCCGCAACACGGGCTTCAGATTGCGCGCGACCGATGGCAGCCGCTTCGTCGCTGGCTTGAGATCTCGCAGCAAGGGCGACACGCGATCGACGACACCCGGCACCCGGGACAAGGTGTTGTCCGCGCGCTCGACCGTCTCGGGAAGCTTCTCAAGCGAGCGCGCCAGCTCTCCTCGCTCACTCGCGACATCGGCTGACAGCTGTGACAGGCTTTGCACGATCGCCCGCACCTTGCTGTCGTCGGCGACCAAGGTGCCCGTCATCGTGTTCAACTGGGACACCAACTGCGAGATCGCCGCACTATCGGCACCCAAGCTCTTCAGCACGTCGCCGAGCGCGTGCAATGCGGGGCCCGCGGATCGCAACGTCTTCCGGAAATCTTGTTCGTGACCGCTCACCGTGGTGTTCAGGCGATCGATCAACGAAGTCAGACGTTTCCGAGTGGGTTTGTCGAGGGCAGCGAGAACCTGGTCAACCTCCATCGGCTTGGGCATCTTTCCCGTGACCATGCCGCCCGCCGGTATGGCCGGATTTCGCCGCGGGCCGTCGTGCACCTCGACGAAGCGCTCGCCGACGAGCGACTTCCACTTCACCGTGACCGTCGCCCCGTCGTGCAATGGACCGTGCTCATCGTCAATGTCGAGGGTGAGCCGTGCGTGTCCTTCCTCAGCACGGATCTCCGTCAACGAACCCGAGCGGAATCCGTCGATCAGTACCGGACTACCACTGTTCAGGTTCGTCGCCGACGGCACGACGACATCGACGGTGTAGTTGGTGCCGTTCACCGCCGTCCACCCGCTGACAGCCGCCGCTGCCAGCACGCCAACGCAGAGGAATATCGCGAGCCGTTTCATTGTCAGTCCATCCCCAGCGGCCCGGCCGACGCTCCGGAAAGGAATTGCCGAACAAAAGGATCGGTGCTCTCGAAGGCGCTACTCGCCTCGCCGTAATGCACCACTTGTCCTTTCCACAGCACCCCGACGTAGTCGCTGACCTTCCTGGCGCTCTGAATGTCGTGCGTGACGACGAGATAAGTACCGCCGTGCTCGCGGTGAATATCCAGGATGAGGTCACACAGCAGGCTCGTACGCACCGGATCGAGACCGGAGTCCGGCTCGTCGAACAGGACGACTTGCGGCTTCATGACAAGTGCCCGCGCGAAGCCGGCACGCTTGCGCATACCGCCGGAAAGCTCAGCGGGATACTTCGTCACCGCTCCTTCGAGACCGACTTCCTTGATATGGGACATGACGATGTCTTCGATCTCGTCTTCGCTCTTGTCCGTGTGCTTCCGCAGCGGAAACGCCACGTTGTCGTAAATGTTCATCGACCCGAAGAGCGCGCCGTCCTGGAACAGGACGCCAAACTTCTTCCTGAGTTCGTAGCGTTCGTTCTCGTTGATACCCCAGATGTCCTGGCCGAACACGATCACCTCGCCGTCGTCCGGCTCGAGGAGTCCGACGAGGTGCTTGATCAGCACGCTCTTACCCGTACCCGACGGGCCGAGAATCGTCGTGATCGCCTCGTCCACGAAATCAAGGCTCAGCCCCTTCATCACGGCCGAATTTCCGAACGCCTTGTGCAGATTGCGAACTCGCATGCTATGAGCCCCGGCAGCCGGGTCCGAACCGTCGCCCTCCCGAGGCCAACCATTTTCCCACGTCGCCCGCTTGGCGACGTCCGGATGGTCACGGTTGAAAATCTTGTCCAACATGAAATGGCTCCTCAGGCTTGGCGAGCGGTTAGTTTGCGATCGGAGCATTCGGATCGACGCCCCATAGGAACTGAGTCAGGAGCAGTCCGACAACGTGAATCAGCAGCAAGTTCACGATCATTGATTTCGCCGTGTTCTGCCCGACTCCAACCGGCCCGCCAGTCGCGGTATATCCGTAGTAGCACGAGATGAAGATGATCACGGTGGCCATGGCCATGACCTTCATCAGTGAAAACGTCAGATCCACGGGGTTCTGGAATAGCCAGAAGACAAATTCGTACGTACCTTCCGAAACCCCACTGAGCATATATACGTTGACAATATACGCACCTACATAGGCGACACCGAGGCCAACGAAATATAGGAACGGCACGGCGATCCAGGCGGCGAGTATGCGAGTCCCGACGAGATAGCTTCTGGACTTGATTCCCATCACTTCCATGGCGTCGATCTCTTCGGCGATCCGCATGGAACCAATTTCCGCGACGAACCCGCAGCCGACCTTGGCGGCGAAGATGTAGCCGAACATGTAAGGCACCATTTCGCGCAACAGACACCACGAACTGAAGGCTCCTGAATAGAGCGGAGCACCAAGTTGATCGAAGAAGTACTTTCCTTCAAGACCACACTGGTATCCCATGACGAACTGCATCATCCAGATGATGAGACCACTGGATAAAATCAGTACAGCCGCCTGGCTGAGTATCTCCGCGCTGTGATGTCGCAGATCGGGCAGGGAACGAAGCACCTGCCCCGAGAACCGAATGATGTCGCCGCCGGTCGTCACAGCCGATTGGGCTTTACGCCCGACGCCGGACAATGAGACGTCGACGTATGCCGCCCGACGGTGGGAACTACCGCGTTTGGGTTCTCCGGTCTCACCGTCCGCGTGGCGCAGGCCCCGAGTCATAGTAGTTTAATCCTCATTTGAATACCATCATGTCGGGATTCAAACCGAGAAGTATCGTCGTGAATACGGCATTGAATACCCAAATAGCAGCGAAAGAAATGACAACCGCCTGGTTGACCGCCCTGCCTACGCCGATGGGTCCGCCCCCCGCGGCGTAGCCCTTGTACGAACACACCAACCCCACGATGAGTCCGAACAGTGCGGTCTTTAAGACGCTTGCCCACACATCCGTCGTCGTCGCGTTGGCGAAGAACTGCGAATAGAATCCGGCGGCGCTAGCACCCCGGATCGGTACGGCTCCGATGAAGATGCCGACAACCCCGAACACGAGGGCTACCAGGTTGAAAAGACCAGTAACTATCGTCATGGCGACGACACGGGGCACGATCAGCGTCCGAATGGGATCGACACCGAGTACCTGCATGGCATCGATCTCGTCCCTGACGCGCCGCGCACCGATGTCCGCGGTGATGGCCGTTCCCATCACGCCCGCGATCACCATGGCATTGATCCACGGCGCGAACTCGCGGATGCTCCCCAAGACGGCCAGACCACCGAGACGCTCTGGCACACCGAGAAGCGTCGTCAAGTGACCCGCCTGGATGCCGGCCGCGCCAAGGCCGAACACCGTCGTCGAGACGATCAAAGGAAACCAACACAACCTGAGCGTGAGGAAGATCTGGTCGCGCACCTCACCCCAGTAGCCGAAAGGATGACGAACGGCCGACCAGACAGTCTTGGCACTGAAGGTAGCCATCGCGCCCGCCTCGACGACCGGAACCGCGGCCGAGCGGAGCCATCGGCTCCGCCGCTGCCCACCAGCGGCAGGGGACCGCTCGACGTCGGGTCGTTCCCCGACTTCAGCGGGCGAAGTCATCCCGGCACTCCCACCTGATCCGCACCGTCCGCAACTCCATTTCCCTGGTCATCTCCGTTCGGCCTACCGCAGCGCCGACGAGGAACGCCGCACCCGGCGATCGCACGTTCGTGGTGGGCCGTACTTGAGGTCATTTAATTTAACCTATGATAAGTGACTGTGCAACATCGTCAAGACATGGCACGTCACGCGCCGCTCGTTCGCCGTCAGTGGGCTGCCACCCTAAGAGAAGCGAGACCCCGTGGCCGAGCCCGCGAGCCGCCGTGGCGCCGCGACACCTTCAGGTGGTCTGACGACAGAACTCGCACAGCTCAGGACCAGCAGCTCACCCGGGGTTGTTTTTAATATATATTTAACAACTGCCGTTCGCCACGGGCTTGGCGCAGAGCGAGCACGGCGTGAAGCCCTCTTCTTCCGCTTCCTCTCTCGTCAGCTCCTCACTCTGTCGATCGGCAAGCGATGAGCAACCCGGCTTATGGAACCGTTTCCGACCAGCGATGACACGAACGATCTCGACATCAGGCTCGGTTGTGCGGACAGTCGCAACGCCCTGCTCGGCACCCGCCGCTTCCCGTTCACCATCCGGTGAATCGATGCCATCCGCGACGTCGCTCCGGTCGACGGCCGCGCTACTTTCGTCTCCGGTCGGCTGTCGAGCGGGCACGTCGTCCTCCTCGTCAGCGGTTTGCGCTGAGGACGTTTCCGACTGATGCTCACGTCGATCTGCCAAGACTCGACCGGCCACCAGCGACCCGGCAGCGAGTGCGATAACCCCAGCGCCGATGCTGAGTTCGGTCATTTCAGTGAGAAACCCTGCGAGCACGAGGCTCGCAGCGGTGATGACCAGCAGAAATACGACCACGCTTTCCACCCGCTTTCTTGAGAGATCACCGCGGTGGTGTGTCCGTCGGTGGGGCGTCTGGGTTGTCAGGCCGATACTCGTCGGCGTACTCCACGTCGGCGGCGGTGATCTGGTTGCCGAGCCATGCCCGCCAGGTTTCCAGCGTGCGCTTCTGGTTCAGCTGAGCCTTGAGTTGTTTCTTGACGTCATCGAAAGACAACTGCTTGGCGGGTGTGACCGCGACTACCTGGCCGACGTTCCAGCCATGTTGGGTTTTGACAGGCCCGAAGAACGAATTCTTATCAGCGTTGAAGGCGGCTTTGGCGTACTGCTTGTCGAGCTGGTCGGCGGTCAAAGTGCCGAGGTCGCCGCCCTTGTTCTTCGTGCTCTGGTCGAGCGAGCGCTTCTTCGCGAGAGTAGCGAAGTCAGTTCCAGCCTTCGCCTGATCCAACAGGCGTTTCGCTTGACTCTTAGACTTCACCACGATGTTGCGCAAGTGCCGCTTCTCCGGTGACACCATCTCTTTCTTGCGCTCATCGTAGGCTTGGCGCACTTCCTTGTCGGTGACCTGTGCGACATCAGCTGTGACTTGTTCGAAGAGCCTGCTGGTCGCGAGCTGTCGTTTAACCTCGTCGAGGACGTCGTGTTCGGCGACGCCTTGACTGCTGAGGAACTTCACGAAGTCGTCACGCCCGCCGGGCAGTTGCTCTTCGATGATCTTGTCCAGGGCGTCGCGCGCCTTCTTGCCCGCGACGACGACACCGCGTTCGTGAGCGGCCTGATCCAGGATGAGGCTCACCGCGATCGACTTCGCCGCATCCCGGTTGAACTGCTCGAGTTGCTGTCCCTCCTGGGGCACCTTGACGCCGTAGAGCGCTTCCAACGCACCTATCCGCTGTTGGAATTGGTCCTCGGTGATGACGGTCTCGCCGACACGCAGCACCGCGTTGTCGGGCAACGCGGTCACCCACGTGACGGCAACGTGAGTGGTGGCACCGGCAAGCACCACACCACTCAGCGCGAGGCTCACCACTCGGGCACGTCCCCGCGGCACCAGCAGTGGCCAGCGCCGCACGGCGGTCAATCCTCGACCGAGTACCGACCGTAGGCCGGAGAGATTCACCGTGCCACCTCCATCGTCTTAACGCCGTTTCGCCCCTGGTCGCTGTGATCGGTCGCCGATGCCTCGCGAGGTGGCAATGCCCACAACACGGCCACGGCAGCGAGGTAGGAGCAGACCACGCTGGCAGCCAGCAACAGGCCAAATTCCCGCAGGACGGCCACCCCGGACAGGCCGAGGATGAGATAACCGACCGAACCGGCCACCGCGGCGGTCGCCACGCCGCGCCACAGCCAATGGCGACGCCGCCGCCCGGCACCGGCCAGCATCACCGCGAACTCGCATCCGGTCGCGGTTGTCAACGAGCCGATAGCCACCGTAAGTGGGTTCAGCGAGCCGCTAACCCCCCACGCCAGCGCCAGCACCCATCCGGTGGCGAGCAGGATCGTCAAAACCGCGCGCCCGGCATCGGCGCGTCGCCGCAACCCGATCACGAGAACTAGTCCCGCCGCGGCGATACCGACCATGTTGATCAGGCTTCGACCACCGGAGACGGCATCCAGGCCCTGGACGGCAGCCACTGGAAGCCCCACCAGCTCAACCTCGTATCCCTTGGGCGGCGGCGGCAGCGTCGTGCGCACCTCGGCCAGCAGGGCGCGTTGCTGGTCAAGTTCGCGCAACTCGACACCGAAGCTCATCAACGCCACGTTGTTGTCAGGCCGGATCACCGCCGAGGTCAGATACGAGGGCATCAGCTCGACCCCAGCTTGAATCTGCTCCACCGTCGGTTTGTCGCCAAGGAACTGCAGCAAACCGGACGTGGTGACGATCGGGTGTAGCTGGTCACCGTGCTGCCGGACCAGCCGCTCTTCGGCCTGCCGCGTCCACCGCAACGCCTCAGGCTGGAGTACATCCTTACCCCGCAGCAGGATGCTGACCTCCCCGGACGACCCGAGCACGTCTTCGGCATAGCGCGCCGCCTCCAGCTCAGGCAACCCACGAGCAAGTTCATCCGGGCGCGACTCGATGTCCAGCTGGGGGAGCGCGGCCCAACCAGCCCCGGCCAGCCCCAGGGCTACCGCGAGCACGACAACCCGCTGCCAGACACGCGCTCGCAGTAGGTCACCCCGGCCGTCGACGTACGGCGTCCGCGCGGGCGCGACCGCCCCGAACAGCCGCCGCATGCCCAGCGCGATGCCGACCGTGGCCACAATCCCCGCGGCCAACGCCAGCCCAAGCTCACGTACGAACGGCAGCGGCGACAACGCCAACGACCCAAACCCGGCCGCCGCGGCCAGCGCTGCCACCAACGCGCGCCGCCGGTGACCTGGTTGCGAGAGGTAGAACGGAAAGTCGCTGCCGATGCCGAGCAAGATGGGCAAGAACGCCACCACACCCAGCGACAACGGGTGCTGTAACCACCCGAACGCGGCCAGGGTCAACGCTGTTCCGATCAGGGCGACCAGTACTGGACGCAACCGCGCGCGCCGCCGCCTGCTCCACGGCGCTACAAAAAAGACCAATCCCACCGCGAACGCGGCGATCGCGCCAAGCACCGGCAACTCCCGCTGCGCGCGCTCGGTCAGCGCCGAAGTCACCACCGGAACGCCAGTGACCGTGACCTTCGCCGGATCCAATGCGGATTTGTCGACCGTGGCGCGCACCGCGTCGGAGAGCCTGCCCGCCGCCGCCTGGTCCAAACCCTGCCTCGGCCGAACCAGCACCGCGACAGTGCGATCGGTAGGCAGCACGAAGCGCCACTGCGGCTTCGGCTGGCCGTCCTCCGTATACAGCACCGTCTCGACGAAACCGGGATTGCGCAAGGTCGGCAGCCCCGCCGGTAGGCCACGGGCCAACAACGCACCATAGCGTCGGTCGAACCGCGCGACCGCAGCATCACCCGCCGCCGCGGCCTCCGCATCGCCCGCACCGTTCTGCTTGGCACGGTGTTCGGCGGCGTTACGCAGGGCGTCCCGCCGACCGCTGATCCGGGCCAGGAGATTCTGCGACGCGCCCGCCGTCTGATTGAGCACCGTGGCCGGCCCATACACCGCCGCCACATCCGGCAGCTGCGACAGCTCGCCCTCCAACCTCAGCAGCCGCATCAGCTTCGTCTTCTCCAACAACAGCTCGCGGGGCTGCGCCGACTCCAGCAGCACAACCACCGGATCGCCCCCGAACGATGCCGCCTTCTCCTCCAACGCCTCATAGGCCGAATCCCCGGAAGGCAGAAACGAGCTGATGCCGGTATCGATGCGAACCTGCGCCAGACCGCCGGCCACCAGCCCGGCCAGCACGACGACCAACACCACAGCCCCGGCGCGCCGCCCAGGTGGGCGCGGCCTTCGCCAGGACCAACGGCGTTTCGTAAGCCGCCGCAGTGCTCGCAAGATCACTCCAGAATCCGCTCCGTGATGTTCACCGCCGCACGTCCGTCCCGGATGCCCGCTGAGCCTAGATGTGTTCACGTGTGCTCCAGCGGCTGCGAGCTCAGCATTGGAGTTAATCGATGTTAAATTCTATTCTGCATGTGCGCAACATCCGTGCTGACTTATCCGGGGAATGCGCCACGACGCCATGAGCGACCGCATCGCGGCACAGCTCGATCAGGGCGCCGTGACCAGATGTTCCGTTCCGTCCGAGCTGACCACGCCGATCGTGGTCAGCCTTGCCGCGTCAGGCACGGAGAACGCGACCTTACCGCGCGTGGTGACACCCGGCTCAAGCATCAGCAGCATCGTGGCGGAATCGGACACTTCGAGCGTCCCCTGCGCACTCGCGGGATACGCCTGGCCGTCGGCATAAACGATCTGCGCACTCTTGTCGAAGACCTTGTCACTGCCGGTGATGTTGGTGAGCTGATAGACCACCGTCACGCGCGTACCAGAGCTCGCGGGACTGTCGCTCGGAGCAGAACGGACATCAGTGACCGCGACCTCGACGCCCCCCATACGAATCGCTTCTCCGGGCAGCGCCGCCGCGGCACGGGGTTCGCTGCCGGGGTCGATCTTCCCGGAACCACCTGTGCCCGTCAGGACACCGCCCAGCAACGCCAGCACGCCGAGCGAGGAACCGATGGCGGCCATGTCGCGGCGGCCTGGCGGGCGCCGCTGGCGCGCACGGTTCCAGCCGAGCACGCCACAGCCAAGTGCTGCCAGCCCCAGCGGAGCGGTGACGAGCAGCGTCGCCCCCGCGAGGGCCCACACAAAACCGAGTACACCGACAGCCACGCTGGCGAGCCCCAAGACCGGTCCACCACGCTCACCGCCCCGTTTCCCGGCGGCACCGTCCTGGAGCCGTTCCTTGCCGCTGGTGGCGGACGGTTCCCGCATAGACCTACGTGACCTTCACCGACGCGGTGTTCGAGACGGCCGAACCGGCCTCTGGCACCGGCGAGGCTGGCGCCGTGTCCGCGGCCGCACCCGGCGTCACCAGCGATGCCGAACCCGCGACAGGCTCTACCACTGTCGCCGTCAGCGGCCACATGTGCCTCATGGGATAGCACCCCTCTGCTCATCGATCTACCAAAACAACGGCGCCACCCCCTGATACGTGACGGCATATCGCACCACGACGATGCTGTACACGCTTGACCCGGTGGCGCGATTCGAAGCAAAGTGGGGTTTGCGTTACCTGAGGCAGTGACTGCGGCCAAGCTCGGCTTGGCAGTTCAACCGGAATTGAACAAGTCGTCGATGTGCCCTGACCAGATCGTCTGTCGATGGGCTAGGCACGACTGCGTGTTCCACATCGGTAGGTCAGATTGGGTGAGGTTATGGACGACTTGACCAACTTGCCCGCCGATGCATACATCGAGGCCAAATTCGCTGAGTTGCGTGCTGCAATAACCAGCCTGAATGATGATGCCATCATACGAGTGATCGATCACGTTCGTGACGAAGCTGGTCACACCGCGGCCCATCACCTCGTGTCGGAGTTGCTACGCGCCGCCCACAACCGCATCACTGACCCGGTCAGCGCGGAGTGCATCACAACAGCGTTGGCACGTTATGGTCCTGACGACACGAACCGCTGCTGCCAATCGGACGTCGGTTAGCGCCGGTTTCTATCTAAGAACAAGTAACCGTTGCCTGCCTGCGATCGCAGCCCAACCGAACACACCAAAGACAACAGACCCCTTCCGTAGTCGGAAAGGGCCTGGTCAGTGTGGAGCCGCCTAGGGGAATCGAACCCCTGACCTACGCATTACGAGTGCGTCGCTCTGGCCGACTGAGCTAAGGCGGCGTGTCGCTCGGACCGGTCTAGTGTAGCGGTTGCCCGCCGCGTCACTCGCAGCCCCCACCAACATCGACTAGACAGGACGCAGGCACCCGTTCGACCGGAGGACACCTATGCGGCATCGCGGCATCCGTACGCTGGCCCTTGGCTCGGTGTGCGGGTTGCTCGCCGTCATGACCAGCGCGGCAAGCCAACCGAGCGAGGCCAGCGCCGCCATCAGTACAGGTGCGGCGATCCTCGCTGCCGCGCAGCAGGAGCCCGCCGATGCTGGTCACGCCGTCGGCCACGCTGGCTCGGCCGCCATAATGCTGCGGTTGCTCCCCGGGTCGATTCCTGAGACGTCGATCTTGCCCGACCTGACCAGACTCCCGTCGGAGGACCGCCCGTTCGACGCGGGCTACGGACTCGCTACCGCTCAGCTCAACACCAATGCGGCGCTGCCGTTCGAGCGCACCATCGCGCAGGCGACGCCGGAGGGCTCGCTGTTCGGTGACATCGAAACACCCACTGGTGGCTTCCTGGTGCAGACGGCCGCGCCGGATAACGCCGAGCCAGCGACAGAACAGCTCAGCGCACCGGACTCGCCCGGTGACGCACTCGTCAGCATCGGCGACACCACCGCGACAGTGCACGCACGCTGGGGGAAGGAGGACGGTCCGTGCGTCGACACCGCGTCTCGTGCGAGCACTGAGACCGGCCGTCTCGCCGCGGGCAACGCCATCCCCACCCTGCCGAACATCGACGTCAACGACCTGCCATTGCCGAACGACGCCGTCTCCGGCCGTTTCCGGCCCGACGGCGGTCTCGGCACGCTCAGCGGGCTCCTCTCCGGCGCCGAGCAAAGCGACGACGGCGACGGCACGCTGGTGCGCGTACCCAACGGGGTCGACACCACGTCCGAGATCTCGATCGTCGATGCTCCAGGGTCGGATGGCAAGGCCGTGCGGTCGACGTCGACCGTGCGCACCAAGAAGATCGAACTGCTACCCGGCAGTCCGCTCGGCATGACAGCGACGGTGCGGCGCCCTGCCTCGCTCACTGTCACCGCCACTGGCGACGAGAAGACGTCCGAGGTCGACTTCGACATTCCCACGATTTCGGTCAAGCGCGGCGGCAGAGAACTGTTCACCCTGGACGCGGACAACCGCTCGAAGGATCTCCCTATCGGCGTTCCAAAACCCGCGTTGCACCAGCGTACGAAGGCCAAGCTGGCGTCGGTGCCGATCGTGGCCGGCGCGGCGCGGACGGCGAAAGGGACCCGGGTTGAGCTACGCGACCCGGCGCGGCGTGCGGTCAGCGACCTTTTCGTGCTGCGGCTCAGCGTCGGCGGGCTCAACCAAACCAGCGCCGAGACGGATACCCCGATCAGTGGCACCGAGTACGCCGCGTCCGCGCGGCTACTCGACGTCCAACTACTGCCGACCCGCGCACTCGCCAACGCACTCGCGTCCAAGAAGGGCGACGTCGCTGGTCTGCCCTACGAGGTGCCGTCGACGCTGGCGCAGTACTCACTCGGCGAGCAGACCGCCGGTGCGTTGGTCGCGCCGGGTGGGGTTGAGTGCGGCACCATCGTTGCCGACGCACCCGCCGGTGACGCGGTTCCGCCAGGTTTGAACATCCCGAGCACGGCGGCGACCAGCGTCCCGTTGCTATGGGCGGGAGCGGCCGCCGTGCTGCTCGGTGTCGTGCTGCTCACGCTCCCGTTCCGCACGCCAAGGCGGACAACGCCGTCCCCTGTGCCGAGGGCATACCAAGAAGACCGAAAGTAAGTCGATTGGCGAACTAGCTTGACCTGCCAACTCGGCTTACTTTGGCCGGATTGGTATCTACCGGCGGAGTGACTACTCCGCCAGCGTGGCGACCATGGCCTCCACCGCGATCCGTGGCTTGACGTTCCACAGGATCGACTCACGGCAGGCGAGCACGGCCTCTAGCCTGCGCAGCGCCTGGTCCGGTGACCAGCGGCGGGCGGCCTCCGTGCTGTATTCCGCGACGTCCGGGTGGTTCAACCGCGCCCCGCTCGGCACGACAAGCACGTCCCGATAGAAACCAGCCAGATCGACCAACGCCAGGTCGAGCGTGTCGCGCTGCGTGCGGGTGGCCCGCGACTTCTGCTTCTTCTCCAGCGCCTTCACCGCGGCCTCCGCCGACCGCTTCGCCGCCGCCACGCCCTTGCCGGTGCCATCGCCGCCCATCGCGGTCCGCAGTTCGTTCCGCTCGGCCTCGTCGCGTTCCTTGCTTTCCTCCGCGGCGTCCGCCTCGGCCGCCTTGATCAGCACGTCCGCCGCCGCGAAGACGTCCGCCGGCCTGCGCAGGTTCGTCGGAATCCGCAGCACCTCGGCGCGCCGCTGTCGCGCGGCCTCGTCGGTGGCGAGCCTGCGCGCCCTGCCGACGTGTCCCCCACACACGGACGCCGCCCACCGCGCGAGCTCGGACTCGATGCCATCGCGCTCGACCAGCACCCGCGCGATCGCCTCCGGTGGCGGCGTGCGGAGGTTGACCAGGCGGCATCGGGAGCGGATCGTCACGCTGACGTCTTCAGGGTGGTCCGACGGCGCGCAGAGCAGGAACACCGTGCGCGACGGCGGCTCCTCAACGGCCTTGAGCAGCGCGTTCGACGCGCCCTCCGTCAGCCGGTCGGCGTCAGCGATGATCACGATCTGCCAGCGTCCCGTGGCGGGCCGCCGCGCGGCCGTCTGCACCAGTGCGCGCATTTCCGCCACAGAGATCGACAACCCCTCCGGTACGACGAGCCGCACGTCCGCGTGGGTGCCAGCCAGCGCGGTGCGGCATCCGGTGCACTCACCGCAGCCGGTGCCCGGCTCACACTGCAGAGCGGCGGCGAACGTCTTCGCGGCGACCGACCGCCCGGAGCCAGGTGGCCCGGTGAACAGCCACGCGTGCGTCATCGACGCCGGGTCGGTCACCGCGGCGGATAACGTCTCGACGGCGGGCTCCTGCCCGACAAGCTGCGACCACACGCTCATGCCCCACCGCCTTTCGTCGCTGTCTCCTGTGACGCGGGCACATCGGAGGATACGTCGGCCACCGGCTCGGCCAACGCAGCGACCGGGATGTCGTCCGCGGCGAACGCTTCCTCCGCCTCGCGCGCGTCCCGCGCCGCGGCCGCCGCGTTGGGCGAGCGCCGGATGCCCTTGGTGAGCAACACGGCCTCCACAGCCGTCCGCACCCGCTCGGCCACCTCGTCCGGCGGGCCGTCGGCGTCGATGACGACGTAGCGGTCCGGGTCGGCGGCGGCCATCTCGGACAGCAGGCCCCGCATCCGCCATTGCTGGTGCGAGACGCCGCCATCGCCGTCCGGGGTCGGTTCGGTGTCGAGCAGCAACGTGATGTCGGGCCGCAACCGGTCGGTGGCCCAGTCAGCCAACCCTTCCAACTCGTCGGCGTCGAGCCCCGCGACCGTTGACAGGTGCGCTAGCGAAGAGTCCGCGAAGCGTTCCATCACCACGATGCCACCGTTGTCCAACGCGGGCCGGACGTCGCGTTCCACGATGTCGGCCCGCACGGCCGCGGCCGCGAGCGCGCGAGCGCGCGCCCCGGTGAGCGAGGCGTTGGTGAGGATCGACGTGAGCCGCTTGTCGTCCAGCGCGGGGTCCGTGGCGAGCGCGATCGGCTGAGTGACGTTGCGGCGCAGCCACAGTGCGAGCTTGGCCGCCTGGTCCGCGGTGTCGGTCGCCGTGGTGCCCTCGATGGCGATGAGTAGACCGTTCGCGCGGCGCGGGCGACGGCGCAACACGTTGCGCAGGTCCGCCATGATGGGCTCGGTGCGCCGTGAGTCCATCAGCCGGTACGCGGCGACGCCGACGAGCGCGGCCAGCACACCGCCGCCGAGCAGCACAGGCCGGGTGCCGTCGATGACGATGCGGTTGTCGAACACGCTGATGACGCGAGGCCGCACCAAGCCGATCAGCAGCGGGACGACCGCGACGGAGCCGCCGAGAATGATCTTCATCAGCGATTGGTAAATCGCGTTGATCCGCCCGCGAATGGCGTCCTCGACCTGCGTACCGATGATGGTGACGCCGGTAAGGAAGGCTGCCCCCGCGCATGCGCCGACCAGCGTCACGGCGGCCAGCGCGACGATGAGGTGTGGTGCCGCCGCCACCGCCATGAGCGCGAACCCGGCGAACACGATCGCGATGCCGAACAGCCGGTCGTGCGGTAGTCGATGAGCGAGTTTCGGTGCGCCCGCCATACCTCCGGCGAGACCGAGGAACACGCAGACGAACATCATGCCGAACGCGGACTCCCCGGCAAGCAAGCTGGCCGCGTATGGCTTGGACGACCCCACGACGGCGCCACCGGCCGCGAACGCGCCGACCATGCCGATGAGCAGGCCCCGCACCAGCTTGGTGCTGCGCACGTAGCGGGCGCCGTCCTTGATCATCTGAAGGAAGCCGACAGGTGCGGCGTCCTCGGTGGAGGCCCCCTTCGCATCCTGGTCGTCCTCATGCACGTTGCGCAGTGACAGTTCAGGGATGCGGGTGGCGATGATGATCGCGCTGAGCAGGTAGAGCAGTCCGGTGCAGATCACGACGAACTTCGCGATACCGAACTCACCGGTCGTGCCTTCCGGCAGGCCGATCACCTGCGGCAACACCGTGATCAGCGCATACGACCCAGCGCCCGCGACGACGGCGAAGCCATAGGTCATCACCATGCCGAGTTGGTTCGCCGTCTCCACCTGGTCGCGGCGCCGCAGCAGATTCGGGACGGCGGCTTCCTTCGACGGGATCCACATCGTGGAAGCGAAACCGACCATGAAGTTGGCCGCGAACAACCACAACGGCGAACCGACAAGGGCGATCGACAGCAGCAGCACGCACCGCACGACGTCGGCGGCGACCATCACCTTGCGGCGGTCGAAGCGGTCGGCGAGCAGTCCACCGAGCGGCGCGAAAATCAAGCCCGGCAACAGGAGGGTGAGCACGACGCCACTGAACGCGAAGTTCTGCGCCATATAGGTCTCGGTCAGCTTGGTCACCAGGCCGGTGAGCCCCAGCAGCGTCAGCCAGTCGGCGGTGCTGCAGAGGAACATGACCGTCCACAATCTGCGGAACGGTTTGATCGCTAGTACGCGGCGCGCGCGGTACACCGTGGACGCGTTGGTGGCCGTTTGGGTGGCCGCGCCGCTCTCGCCTACCTGACCAAGCACCCCAGCGATGAACCACACCCCACTTCGTCTCGACGGTCGCACGGTTGTCCATGGTGACCCGCCGCTACCGTGGCACTGCTCGGGCAAGCGTAACCTTCGCCGACCGGCCGACCCGCACCGGCGGCGACCGTGAGAGGTAGCACCGCGGGAAGCGGCGCCGAGGGCGGGTCAGTCCAGGCTACCGCCGATAGCCCCGACGATGCCGCCGATAACTTGCAGCGCGATCAGGCCGAAAACCACGATGAGAACGACGGCGACAATCACGGCGCCGGTATTGCTCGTTCTTGGGGTGAGCTTCGGCTTGGGCAGCGAAATGCCGTCCCCGCTACTTCCCTGACTCTGATAGGAGCGCCACGCCTCCCGCATCCGCGCGCTCGCGGGTTGCGGTGCGGCCATCATGCCAGGCGGGGCGCCCGTGCGATGCCCGCCCTGCTGTCCCGACGTCGAACCGCCTGGCCTGCTGTCCGACTCATCGATGTCGGCGAGGACGGCCTCCGTCATCGCCTTAATGGCCTCCTGATCCGCCTCGACCGGCTGCGCGATCGGGACTTCGACATCGTCGTACCGGACCGCGAACGCGCTCGCGCTGATATCGGCGTCCGACGTGACGAGGCCCGCTGTCGGGTCTGGATACAGCGCGGCTGGCGCTAACGGCTGCGTGCCGTCAACGCCGTCCAATCCAGCGTGCGATGCCATCGCCTACCCCCGAGACCACTTTCGAGCGAACGCACTCTCGAGCGTAGCGCCCAACACCGGCACAGGCGATCGCCCGCACGGATGCGTTTCCCTACCCATACCCGGGGTTCCGCGCGCACTCACCGAAGCCACGGCGGCATACCCCCGCGTGCGGACTACTTCTTCGCTTTGGCGGTGCTCCGCTTCTTCTTTGGCGCGGGCCCCTTGGCGCGCTTCTCCGCGAGCAACTCGGCGGCACGCTCCGGCGTCAGGTCGTCCACACTGTCCGACTTACGCAGCGAGGCATTGTACTCACCGTCGGTGACGTACGGGCCGAACCGCCCGTCCTTCACCACCATCTGCTTACCGGACTGCGGGTCCTCACCCAACTCCTTCAACGGCGGCTGGGCCGCTGCCTGCCGGCCCCTGCGCTTCGGCTCGGCGTAAATCTTGAGCGCCTCATCCAGCGTGATGTCGAAGATCTGTTCCTCGGTGGCCAGCGAACGCGAGTCCGTGCCCTTCTTCAGATACGGCCCGTAACGCCCGTTCTGCGCGGTGATCTCCTCGCCGGACTCCGGGTCCGTACCGACGACGCGCGGCAGCGACAGCAGCTTGAGCGCGTCGTCCAGCGTCACCGACTCGATCGACATCGACTTGAACAGCGACGCGGTGCGCGGCTTCGGCCTCCGCGCTTTCGACGTCTTCTTCTTACCGTTCTCGGCGGGCTGTTCCTCCTGCTCTGGCAGGATCTCCGTGACATAAGGGCCGAACCGGCCCTCCTTCGCCACGATCTCGTGCCCGGTGACCGGATCGGTGCCGAGCACGCGGCCTTCCTGCGGGGTCGCGAACAGCTTCTCCGCGATCTCGGCCGTCAGCTCGTCCGGCGGCAGCTCGTCCGGCAGGTTTGCCCGCTGCGAGGTTTCCTCGCCGTCCTTGCTGACGGTGCGCTCCAGATAGGGGCCGTAGCGACCCACCCGGACATACACCGTCCTGCCCTCGTCGTCGGTGAACATCGGGATCGAGTTGATCTCGCGCGGGTCGATGTCCTCGACGCCGGAGCCGACCAGCTTCTTCAGCCCGCCCTCGCGACCTACCGACCCCGCAGGGCCGACGTCGCCGCCGAAGTAGAACCCGGACAGCCACGCGGTGCGCTCCTGCCTGCCCTCGGCGATACGGTCCAGCTCATCCTCCATCGCGGCGGTGAAGTCATAGTCCACCAGACGCCCGAAGTGCCGTTCCATCAGCCCGACAACGGAGAACGCCACCCAGGACGGCACGAGCGCGGAACCCTTCCGCCACACGTAACCGCGGTCCTGAATCGTCTTGATGATCGACGCATACGTCGACGGCCGCCCGATACCCAGCTCCTCGAGGGCCTTGACCAGGCTCGCCTCCGTGTAGCGGGGCGGCGGTGACGTCGTGTGACCGTCCGCGGCCAGTTCGTCGGCGTTGACGCGCTGGTCACGCTCCAGGTGTGGCAGCCTGCGCTCGACGTCGTCGGCCTCGCCACCCGCCTCGCTGTCGACCGCCTCGACATAGGCGCGCAGGAACCCCGCGAACGTGATGGTGCGACCGGAGGCCGCGAACGTGCACTCCTCACCGGTGCCAGCGGCCGTGCCGGTGATGCGCACCGACATCGTCGTGCCCTTCGCATCAGCCATCTGGGATGCGATAGTGCGCTGCCAAATCAGCTCATACAGCCGGAATTCATCCGACTCCAGCTCGTTCGCGACCTCGCCTGGCGTGCGGAACACCTCACCGGCGGGCCGGATCGCCTCGTGTGCCTCCTGCGCGTTCTTCACCTTGCGGTTGTACTGCCGGGGGCTCTTGGCGACATGGTCCGCGCCGTAGAGCTGCGTGGCCTGGTCGCGCGCGGCCGTCAGCGCCGTCTCGGACAGCGTGGTCGAGTCGGTACGCATGTACGTGATGTAACCGTTCTCGTACAGCCGCTGCGCGATCCGCATGGTGCGGTCGGACGAGAAGCGCAGCTTGCGCCCCGCCTCCTGCTGCAGCGTCGACGTCATGAACGGCGCGTACGGCTTGCGGGTGTAGGGCTTCGACTCGACACTGGCGACGGTGAATTCGGCGTCGGCGAGCGCCTGCGCCAGCCGGGTCGCCTCGGCCTCGTCCAGCACCTTGACGTCGGTGAGCGACTCCTTGAGCACGCCGTCCGACGTGAAGTCCTTGCCGGTCGCCATGCGGTCGCCATCCACGGAGACCAGCCGCGCGCTGAACGACTTCGCATCGCCGTTGGTGTTGTCGGCCGCCGACATGGTGGCGGCGATGTCCCAGTAAGACGCGGAGGTGAACCGCATCCTGGCGCGCTCGCGCTCCACGACGATCCTGGTCGCCACGGACTGCACCCGACCGGCCGACAACTTCGGCATGATCTTCTTCCACAAGACCGGCGAGACCTCGTAGCCGTAGAGCCGGTCAAGGATCCGGCGGGTCTCCTGCGCGTCGACCAGGGCGTTGTCGAGGTCGCGGGGGTTCTCGGCCGCGTCGCGGATGGCGTGCTCGGTGATCTCGTGGAAGACCATCCTGCGCACCGGCACCTTCGGCTTCAGCGCCTCGATCAGATGCCAGGCGATCGCCTCACCCTCGCGGTCACCATCCGTGGCGAGATAGAGCTCATCGACGTCTTTGAGCAGGCCCTTCAGCTCGGTCACCGTGGACTTCTTGTCCGGCGTGACAACGTAGAGCGGCTCGAAATCGTGCTCGACGTCCACGCCGAGCCGCGCCCACGGCTGACCCTTGTACTTGGCGGGCACGTCGGCGGCACCGCGCGGCAGGTCACGGATGTGGCCCTTGGACGACTCGACGACGTAGTCGCGGCCGAGGTAAGAAGCGATCTTGCGCGCCTTCGCCGGCGACTCGACGATGACAAGCCGCCGCCTGCCGTCAGCCGAAGCGCCCGTGCCGCTTTTGCTCCGTGTCGATCCTGCCACGCTTGGCAGCCTCCTTTACCGGTCGCGCGATTCCTGGTACGGCGACACCGCCACGACAGCGTCGCGCGAGTGCGCCGCGGCAGGTGAATCGCATCGACGCCGATCCAGTGAACCGGCTCCGTGCCAAGCATCCACGAGAGATGCGTCGATACCAGGCGTGATGCCGTTCCTCACTGAGTTCCTTTTTCCACCTTTAGCATGGCCGCTGGTCAATGGCATTGCCGGGTTGGACTGACAGCATGACCTATGACCGCAAGTCCTGCCTACGCCGACACCGCGACCAGTGATGCCGGCCATGCCGGTTCCGCCGCGATGGGAGCGTCGCCAACCAGCTCAACCAGCCTGCGCAGCCGGGCTCGCCCCGCGACTCGCACGGCGGGTGTGTCCGTGCGAACTCCGACAACGCTACCCCTACTGGACATCGAGAGTAGGCCAGCCTGCCGCAAAGCGCGCAACAACGGTTCGTGAGTTCCCTGCTCATCGGCGTCCAAACCCAGCAGGAACCCGCTGCGCCGCTTGCCATCATGCCGCTCCCGCGCGCCAGCCGCCAACGCCCACAGCCGCAGCACGGCGCCGGTCAGCAGGAAGTCATCCGGCACGCGCTTCGCGCCGTCCCCCGTCCACGCCGTGGCGAGACCGAGCAGGTCGGACCGGAACGCCGTGCGCACCAGCGGGCTGCCGCAGTCCGCCGTCGTCAATGTCGCGGTGACACCTCGTACCGCGAACTCCTCCCGCAGCGCCGTCGCCCGCCATGGCTCGTCCACCACGATCGACAACCGCGCCGCGCTCGACGCGAAACTGACGATCCTGCCGTGTGCGCACAGCACACCCGCGAGGTCAGCCACCCCGGGCTGGCTCGCGTCGGCGGAATAAAAGGAGAGCTGCGCCACGACGACACATCGTAGAACAGAAGTTCGAAGTCGCGCTAGTGGGCGGGGTACCGTGAAGGGCATCTTACTGGCACCAGACGCCATGAAGATGCCCTTCACGGCACCACGCGCGAACGGCCACCCCAGAAGCACCGCGCCTCCGAGGTGGCCGTTCAGCGGGACGTCGAGCCGGTGACGCTAGGCGTTCACCGTTTCGGCCGGCTCATCGGTCATCACGCTGACCCGCCGCTTCGCGATGATGATCGCACCGACGATGATGCCCACGGCGACCAGCGAGATAATCACCCGCGCGGTGGGTGACGCCGAGTCGCCGACGCTCAGGTTCACCACGGCGGGCGCGATTAGCAGCGACACCAGGTTCATCACCTTGATGAGCGGGTTGATCGCGGGACCGGCGGTGTCCTTGAACGGGTCACCCACGGTGTCACCAATGACGGTCGCGGAGTGCGCCTCCGAGTTCTTGCCGCCGTGGTGGCCGTCCTCGACCAGCTTCTTCGCGTTGTCCCACGCGCCACCGGAGTTGGCGAGGAACACCGCCATCAGCACACCGGCACCGATCGCGCCGCCCAGATACCCGGCGAGCGCACCGGTGCCGAGGCCGAAGCCGACGGCGATCGGCGCGAACACCGCGAGCAGACCCGGCGTTGCCAGCTCCCGCTGCGCGTCCTTGGTCACCATGTCGACAACGCGGCCGTACTCCGGCTTGGTCGAGCCATCCATGATGCCCGGAATGTCGCGGAACTGGCGGCGCACCTCGCGCACGACGGCACCCGCGGACCGCGACACGGCGTTGATGGCGAGCCCGGAGAACAGGAACACCACGCTGGCACCGATGACAATGCCGACGAGCACCTTCGGATCGAAGACGGCGTAGTCCGCGAAGTTGAGCGACCTGCCTGCCTCGGTGAGCGCCTCGTTGATGGACGCGAGGTAGGAGCCGAACAGCGCGGTCGCGGCGAGCACGGCGGTCGCGATCGCGATGCCCTTGGTGATGGCCTTGGTGGTGTTGCCGACGGCGTCGAGTTCGGTGAGCACGCCAGCGGCCTGCTCGTCGACGTCCCCGGACATCTCGGCGATGCCCTGCGCGTTGTCGGAGACCGGGCCGAACGTGTCCATCGCGACGATGACGCCGACCGTGGTCAGCAGGCCGGTACCGGCGAGCGCGACGGCGAACAACGCGGCGCTGCCGCCGATAAGGTACGCACCGAATACGGCCGCGCCGACGACGAGCGCGGTATAGACGGCGGACTCGAAGCCGACCGAGATGCCGGTCAGGATCACCGTTGCGGGGCCGGTCTCGGAGCTCTTGCCGACGTCCTGAACCGGCTTGTGCTCGGTGCCGGTGTAGTAGCCGGTGACCCAAAGAATGACACCGGCGAGCGCGATACCGATGATCACGGACACGGTGGCGACGATCGCGGGGTTGCCGTCCGCCTCGAGGAACTCACCCGGCAGGAACACGAACGCGGCGATGGTGGACAGCACCGCCGCGATCACGGCCGAGATGTAGAACGAGCGGTTGATCGTGACGAGGCCGCCCTCGTTCTCGCGCGCCTTGGTGATGTAGACGCCGATCACGGCGGTGATGACACCGATGGCGGGCACGATCAGCGGGAACACGAGGCCGTCAGCGCCGAGCGCGACGGTGCCCAGGATCAGCGCGGCCACCAACGTCACCGCGTATGACTCGAAGAGGTCAGCCGCCATACCAGCGCAGTCACCGACGTTGTCACCGACGTTGTCGGCGATCGTCGCCGCGTTGCGCGGGTCGTCCTCGGGGATGTTTTGCTCGACCTTGCCGACGAGGTCGGCGCCGACGTCAGCGGCCTTGGTGAAGATCCCGCCACCGACACGCATGAACATCGCGATCAGGGCGGCACCGAAGCCGAACCCTTCCAGCACCTTCGGGGCCTGACCGGCGTAGACGAGCACGACTACCGCGGCACCGAACAGGCCGAGGCCCACCGTGATCATGCCGACGACGCCGCCAGTGCGGAACGCGATTCGCATCGCCTTCTCGCGGCCACCGGATTCCCGGGACGCCGCGGCGACCCGCAGGTTGGCCTGCGTCGCCAGCCACATGCCCAGGTATCCGATGGCGAACGAGAACGAAGCGCCTACCAGGAAGAACACCGAGCGGCCGATGCGCTCACCCCAGTCTTCCGCCGGTAGGAAGAACAACAGCACGAACACCAGGACACCGAAGATGCCGAGGGTGTTGCGCTGCCGTTTCAGGTACGCGATGGCCCCTTCCTGCACGGCCTTGGCGATCTCCTGCATTTTCTCGGTGCCCTGGCCGGCCGCCAGAACCTCACGAAGCAGGACATAACCGATGGCGAGTGCGGCGAGGGCGATCACGGCGACTGCGGCCACGATGCCGTAGTCGCCTCCAGACAGCGTCATGCTGTCCGCGAGGAACTGCCGGGACATTCGTCCTCCTGTGTTCGCCTAGTTATCAGCACCGAGCGAGTGCATCGCACCCCTCGTGCTGAAGTGGGATCTTCACCACAGTGGTGTGATTTGTGGCGGAGTCTATTGGTAGCCGCGTGCGCGATGTCACGACGGTGCGCCCAGTCACGTCCGGGACGCTCCTGGACTGTCTGCCCTATGTGCGAAGCTCGCGGTCGTGGATATCGCCGAAGTCGAGGTAGCACTCGCGGGCACGCTGCTACGCCAAGTGCTGGCGGGGGTACCGTCCGGCGAGAACCCCGTGACACATCTCACAACGCTGCCCGCGCGGCCGCCCCGCCATCAGGATTGGCCCAAATGGGCACCTGACGACGTCGTGTCCGCTTTGCGGCAGTCCGGTGTGACACGGCCATGGTCACACCAGGTGGCGGCGGTCGAGCACGCCTGGCAGGGGCGGCACGTCGTGATCTCAACCGGGACGGCGTCCGGCAAGTCGCTCGGTTACCAACTCCCCGTCCTGACGACGTTGACGACACGCTCCCGTAGCACGGCGTTGTACCTGTCGCCGACGAAGGCGCTCGCGAACGACCAGCTGCGGTCGGTGGCCGACCTGGGCCTGCGTGAGGTGCGGGCGGTCGCGTGCGACGGCGACACGCCGATGCCGGAGCGAGACTGGGCACGCGACCACGCCAACCTGATCTTCAGCAATCCAGACATGCTGCACCACACCATGCTCAGTGCCCACCAGCGCTGGGCGCGGTTCTTCCGGCAGCTGGACTATGTCGTTGTCGACGAGTGCCACAGCTACCGAGGCGTGTTCGGCTCGCATGTGGCGGTGCTGCTGCGCAGGCTGCGACGAGTGGCGAGGTACTACGGCGCAGCGCCGACGTTCGTGCTCGCCTCCGCGACGACCGCCGACCCAGCGACATTCGCTCAGCGGCTGACGGGCGTGGACTGCGTGGCGGTGACCGAGGACTGCTCGGGACGCGGCGCGCGCACGGTGGTGCTGTGGGAACCGCCGCTGCTGACGGAGATCACCGGCGAAAACGGCGCTCCCGTGCGACGCTCCGCTGGCGCTGAGGCGTCGCGCATCCTCGCTGACCTGGTTATCGAGGGTGCCCGCAGCCTGGCGTTCGTTACGTCGCGGCGGGGAGCGGAACTGACCGCGGCGGGGGCGCGGCGCGTGCTGGCCGACGTTGACCCGGACCTGTCGGAGCGGGTGGCGGCGTATCGCGCGGGGTTTCTCCCAGAGGAACGTCGCGAACTGGAGGCGAAGCTGCTCTCCGGTGAGTTGCTCGGCGTGGCGTCGACAAACGCGCTGGAGCTGGGTATCGACATCGCGGGCCTGGATGCCGTCGTGCTGGCGGGCTATCCGGGCACGCTGGCCTCCTTCTGGCAGCAGGCTGGCCGCGCTGGCCGCTCTACCAAAGACGCGCTGGTGGTGTTCGTGGCACGGGACAACCCACTGGACACGTACCTGGTGCACCATCCGGACGCGGTGCTGGATCGCCCGGTGGAGGCCGCCGTACTGGACCCGACGAACCCCTACGTGCTCGCACCACAGCTCGCGTGCGCAGCGGCGGAGCTGCCACTACGGGCGGAAGAGCTGGCGGACTTCGGTGACGACGCGGCACGGCGGGTCCTCGCGACGCTGGTGGACGACAAGCTGCTCCGGCGGCGTGCGAGCGGTTGGTACTGGACGTCGCGGCAACGCCCGCATGCACAGGTAGGCATCCGCGGCGGCGGAAACGATCACGTGGTGATCGTCGAGGCGGAGACATCACGGGTGCTCGGCACGGTCGACAGCGGTGCCGCCTGCGCCACTGTCCATCCCGGAGCGGTCTATCTGCACCAAGGCGCGTCGTTCGTGGTCGACGACCTTGATCTGGACGCCGGTCTCGCGCTGGTACACGCCGAGAACCCGGAATGGAGCACGTCGGCGCGCGACGTGACGGACATCGAAGTGCTGGAGACGACGTCGCGAGACGTCTTCGGCGGCGTGACGGTCTGCCTCGGCCAGGTCGCGGTGACCTCACAGGTGGTGGGTTACCTGCGACGCTTGCCTTCCGGGGAGGTGATCGACCAGGTGCCGTTGGACCTGCCGGAACGCACGCTGCACACCCGAGCGGTCTGGTACACGGTCAGCGATGAGTTGTTGAATGGCAGGGAACCGGGGGGCGCTGGGTTGACCGCAGCGCGCATCCCCGGCTCCCTGCATGCCGCCGAACACGCGGCGATCGGCCTGCTACCGCTGTTCGCTACCTGCGACCGATGGGACATCGGCGGTGTCTCCACCGCCTTGCACGCGAACACCGGGGAGGCGACGGTGTTCGTGCATGATGGCCATCCCGGGGGCGCGGGATTCGCCGATCGCGGCCATGCCGCATTGATCCCATGGCTGGCAGCTACGCGGGAGGCGATCGTCTCCTGCGAGTGTCCGGCAGGGTGCCCGTCCTGCGTCCAGTCGCCGAAGTGCGGGAACGGCAACGAACCGCTGGACAAGGCGGGCGCGGTGGCCGTGCTGGATACCGTGCTCGGGGCGGTCCGCGCTGGTTTGCCGGCATAGGGGACGTGGGGGCGGGAGGTGCCCCTTATGCCGGTGGGCGGGAAGCGCAGCGCGGGAATCACGGTGAGCACGACCACCTTGATGGTCTTCAGTTATGCGGCGTGAACGTGGAACTCGCTGTCACGGTTGTCGGGCAGCGTGGCGAGCGCCCTGGCGAGAACGCCATGCAGCGCGCCCGCACGGGGGAGCTTCCACTCCCACACTTCGGGCTTGACCCGCCAGTGCACGACGCCATGCGCGAACGGGGTCGGCGGCAGTGGCACCCAACTACCCATGCCATGGCGGACGACTCCGGGGCGCGTGGCGAGTTCCCCGGCCAGTTCGCCACCAGACTCGGTGAGGAACACCCACTTGCCGTTCGGCATAGCCAAGATGGGAGCGGGGCGGCCGGTCTCCCTCAATAAGGTCGCCGCACGGTGGCCAAGTTCGGCGTCTACCTCGACGGCGTCGACGTAGCTTCCGGTGGCGACGAGGACGCTGTATACCTCGCCACCCCACCACTCGATGACGTCCCCAGAGTCAGCGACGGCACGCTCCTGCCAGTCGTCGTGCACCGGTACCGGGCCGGACACGCCGTCGCCCGCCGGAGCGGTCCCCGGCACGACTGGCCAACCCCGCGTCGCGAGGCCGATGGCTTCCGCCCGCAACTCGATGCGGAACGCATCACGCCACGAGACGCTGTCGATGCCGATCGTCGGATTGTTCATCTCGCTGTTCCTGCCTCCTGCCCTTCGTTGGGCCTTCGCTCGCGGGGCCGGTTGCGACCTCGCACACTTCACTAAACGGCAAGTTGCAGATCGCGTGTAGTGGTGAGTCGATAACCGGTGGTCACGGCGCGATGAACGACCAGTGGTTAACGGTTCAACCGAACGTGTCCAGCGCCTGGACACCACGAGAGAACACGTCGTGACCAGCGCGTAATACCGCTCATCGCGTCACCGGGACCGTCTAACCGGACTCCTGCTCGTGCCGGTCAGGTTCGGTAGAACCGTTCATCGCACGGCCTCCACGGAACCCGCACGCGCCCGAGCGGTCACCTCGCCCGCGCCGCCGACGTCGCCGAGCGGCCATCCGGCAGTTGCCTGGACAGTGACGAGCACATCCCAGCCTCGTACCTGACATGAGACCAGGTCGACCTTCATGCGCCGAGCAACGAGCGCGGCGGCCTCACAGGCGTGCCGCGTTCCGTGGTTGAGCTTCACCGCCGCGCCGAGGGCGGCGAGATCGGCTGTCGCGGCGGCCCGATGCCGGGCATGGGTCGCCGCACCGAGGTATATCAGCATCGCGAACACCGCTAGCAGCGCGAAGGCGACACCGGCCGTCCATACCGTGACGATTCCGTGGTCGCCTCCGCCGCCGACATATTGCCTGCCTACCCGCGTCACGGACTCGGACCCTCCGGCGACGACTCGACGGAGACGACTCCCGGCTCGATGATCGCGAACGCGGCACCTTCGATACGTACACCGGGCAATAGCCCGCCGACCGGCACCGAACGCACTACGGCGACGAGCCCATCAGCATCGGGAACGAACTCCAGGCTCGCACCGTTCGGAGCGATCGCGGCAACCGCTCGTCTCGCGGCGTCGGGATCGCCTCGTGCCGCGAGCCGGACGGCTTCGCGCGCGGCATCGGTACACCGTAATTGATCAGTAACCGCGCCGATTCCCGCGAGCACGAGGACAAGTAGCCCAACGAGTGAGGCAAGCGAGATGGCGGCCTCAACCGTCACCGTTCCGGTGTCGTCACCGCGGCGCGGAAACAGCACCATCAGAAGTTCACGGAGAGCGCGCGTTCGACGAGTCCCGTCAACGCGTCGACGACCGAGTCACCGCTGACGACTCCATAAAGGACGGCGGCGAACGCCGCGGCAGCGAGTGTTCCGATGGCGTATTCCGCGGTCGTCATGCCGTGTTCCGCCGCACCCAGCGCGCGCAACCTGGCTCGCAGCGTACGTGGACACATCATGGGGAACGGTGGCGTCGTGGGCGTTCCGGCGAGACCACCACGTCGCGCGACTTGCGGTGGTCGTTTCGGCGGTAGCGGCCTCACGGGAAGCGGGTATGACGGCAGAGGGAACAAGGGCATCGTAAGTGACCTCCTTGATGTCGTTGAACTAACTCCCGCGAACGTCCACTATGGACGCTCCTGTGGTTCAGGGTGTAACGGTCACGGTGTTGGCGAGCCCGATGACGACGGGCACGACCCCGAGCAACAGAAAAGCAGGCAGGAAGCACAAGCCGAGTGGCAACGTGATCAGTACTCCCGCTCGCTGCGCGCGTTCCTGCGCTGATTCGGTGAACTCGGCACGCAGCCTGGCCGCGAGGTCGTCGACGGCACCGGCGAGCGCGCTGCCGGATCTCGCGGTTCTCCGCGCGGCTCGCGCTAGCGACGCCGTCGCCACGCAGTCCAGTGTTGGCCGCCAAGCTTCCTCGGTCGCGGCACCCAGTGCGATGAGTTCGCCGGTACGGCGTAGCGCGGCAGCCGCCGATGTCGGCATGGTGTCGGCTACCGCACCGAGTGCGTCAGCCACGGGCATTCCGGCCCGGAGGCAGGCCGCGAGCAAGTCCCAGTGCGCCGCGAGGCTCAGCGAGTTCACGCGCCCAGGGCGCCGGAACCGATACAACATCCCGTGCGTGCCACGAATGCCAGCGGACGGCACTCGGGCCGCACGAGAAACAGACAGCAGCGCCTGGGTGCGAAGCATCGACGCGCGCGGGGCGGGAAACACAAGCACCGCGGCCGCGATGGCGCCGAACGCGAGCTCGATCACGCCAACACCTCCTGCCTGGTCAACACCGCGCACCAGGCGGTGCCCGCGAGAACGAGGGCGGCCCCGCACACAAGAAGCAATTGCCCAACGGCGGATGTGAGCAGCACAGCGATCGGCCCCGCACCCATGGCCTCACCGAGCGCGATTCCCAGCACCGGGAGCGCGGCGAGCACGGCCGCGCTCGCTCGTGGCCCTGCCATCATGGCTCGCGACCGTGCCGCGAACCGAGCGTTGGACTCCACGTCGCGCCGGATGGAATCGAGGACATCGGCGAGCGGCAGTCCGTGGCGATGCGCCAGCGCCCAGCCACTGGCGATCCGTGCGACAGCCAGCAGCACGGGGTCGACGTGGTCCCGCGCACGAACCTGCGCGGTGATATCGCAGCCAAGACGTGCTGCGGCACCGAGGGTACGCAGCTTCGCCGCGGCCTCGGCGTGGCGGACGTCGAGGTCGGCAGCGGCGGAATCGACAGCGGAGACTGGCGACACACCCGCCCGTAGCTCCGCGACGATCCCGCCAAGCGCGTCAGCTACGGCGGACATCGCCGTGGCGCGCGCCTGTTCGCGCGACCGCTCGCGCCAGCGCCACGCCACGCCCGCGACGAGCGCGAGTAGTACGGCAGTGGGAACCATGCCGAGGGTGAGCACACCAGTCAGCATCGCGAGCGCGGTAAGCATCCCGGCGACGCTTCGGAACGTCATCGCGCGGCAAGGGTGCGCTACTCGCCACGACGTCATACCCGCCATACCCCGGACCGCGCGCAGCCGCGGCATGGCACGGCCCGCGGGCCAGCACAACAGCCCCAGCCCACAGGTGACAGTCGCGACCGTCAGCACGGCACCATCACCTCCCGCTCCGTGAGCAGGCGGGTAAGAGCGCTGCCATGTTCGGTCCAGTCACCGTCACGCCAGGCAGGCAGGACTTCGACGTCGTCGCCACGCCGATGCGGCACGCCGATCTCGGCCAACACGCGCCGATCGCCGTCTCGCCGCATGTGGAGAACGACACGCACAGCGGCGGCGACCTGACTGTGCAGCCCTGCCCGCGACAATCCGCCCAACGCGGCGAGCGCTTCGAGGCGGGCGGGCACTTCGGCAGGGGAATTCGCATGCAGCGTGCCCGCACCGCCCTCATGGCCGGTATTGAGCGCGGCGAGTAGCTGGACCACCTCGGAACCCCGCACCTCGCCCACGACGAGCCGGTCAGGTCGCATCCGCAGCGACTGCCGCACAAGCTCCCGCAGGCCGACCTCTCCAGCGCCCTCGACGTTCGGCGGCCGGGCGACGAGGCGTACGAACTGCGGATGATCCGGCTCGAGCTCACCAGCGTCTTCCACGCATACGATGCGTTCGGTCGGTGCGACGGCGCCAAGCAACGCTCCTAGCAAGGTGCTCTTGCCCGCGCCGGTTCCCCCGGAGACGAGCAGTGTCAAACGCGCCGAGATGATCGCCCTTAACAAGGCCGCACCCGCCGCATCCACCGTCCCTAACGCGGTGAGTGCGGCGAGGTCATGCGCCGCGGGCCGTAGTACCCGCAGGGACAGGTACGTACCTCCGGCCGCGACGGGCGGCAGCACAGCATGCAACCGGACCCGAGCCGCGGCGGCCGCCGCCGGCAACCACCCGTCGACAAAGGGCTGCGCATCGTCGAGCCTCCTGCCCGCCGCATGCGCCAGCCGTTGCGCCAGTCGCCGCACCGACGCCTCGTCGGAAAACGTGACATCACTACGCCGCAGGCCCCCAACGCCATCCGTCCATACCTGATCCGGCGCGGTCACCAGCACGTCCGTAACGGCATCGTCGTCAACGAGTTCCGCGAGCGGGCCGAGGCCGACCAGTTCGTGGCGGAGCTGACGCAACGCGGACAACACCTCTTCGTGGCCAGCGACGCCGAACTCCGCCCGTATCGCCGCCGCCACCGTCGCTGAGCTGACGTCGGCGCCGTCATCGGCCAGCCGTCTGCGCACGCGGTCAACCAGGTCCGCACGCATCAGGCCGCTACTTTCGAGTCGACACGCAACGCGTTAAGCACGTCAGCGGCGCCACCCGCGAGCGGGCCACCACGCCGAGGCCGGAACTCACCGCGTTCGAGCGCCCTCGCCAGCCGTGGCTCGGCACGCATCACGGCAAGCGGCTCACCGTCGACCACGTCGGCAACGACATCAGCGGGCAACGCATCGGGCGAGGGACCTCGGACAACGAGCCCGACACGGCGCGACCGATGCCGTAGCCGTTCGACCAGCCGGTGTGCCGAAGCGGTGGCGCGTACCTCGGCCGGCACGATGACCGCGATCAGGTCGGCGACGTCCACGACCTGCCATCCAGCCGAACCCAGGTGTCGCGGCAGGTCACACACCACCGTGTACCCAGACCGCACACCCGCGTCGATGACGGCCGAAACCGCTTCCGGCGCTGGGCCGTCCCCCGACCTGCCGCATGACAGGACGACCAGCCTGCCCGCACCGCCACTCACTTCGGGGAGCGCGTCACGTAGCGCGGACATCGACACTCGGCCGGCGCGCACGGTGACGTCCGGCCAACGCAACCCCTCGGTGTGTTCGGCACCGAGCACCAGGTCGATGCCACCAGACAGCGCGTCGCAGTCAACGAGCAACGCGTCTCCACCGTCGTCGGCATGCGCGATGGCTACGCTCGCCGCGAACACTGACGCACCGGCGCCACCCCTGCCGCCGATCACGCCGAGCACCGCACCTCGCCCCTCCGTTGGTTCTTCCGCGGTGTCGGCGAGTAGGTCGACAAGTGCGGATTCCGCGTCAGGCAGGGTCAGCACCCGCTCGACGCCCGCGGCGTACGCGGTTTCCCAGCCCGAGACGTCGAGCGGCTGGCCAGTGACGAGCACGACACCGCCGCGCCTAGGTAGCTGTCCGTCGCCGTCGTTGAGCATGGCGCCGTCGACAAGCACAAGGGGTGCCCGTGCCCACTGTGCCCGTGCCGCTACGAGGTCGGGGACGCAATCGAGTTCGCACCCCGCCGCCGCGGCGATGCGCAAGATCTCGTCGAGGACGCTTTCCTCACTTATGGCGACGAGCGGGCGAGAGCTGGACATACTACCCCCTGTTTCCATTAACTGACCGTGGACTGAGCTGAAACGCGGCACCAGGTTCGCTGCCGAGATGAGATGCGGCGCGGCTGTGCCATCACTGTTACCCACGGCGGCCCGGACGGCGAAATGTCCGATTGTCTTCGCTGTGGACAACGGGCGAGCCTTGTGGATAACTCGACATGAACGGCGGCTGGGTGCGCCGTACTTCTATGCTTGCGCCATGTTCGACGCGCCAGAAGGCGAACATCACGGCGACCTCGGCGGCAGGTCCGGCGTCGCCGCGTTCTTCGACCTCGACAAGACGATCATTGCCTCATCCAGCGCGCTCGCCTTCAGCAAGCCGTTGTTCAAGCAAGGCCTCATCAATCGCAAAGCGGCGCTGAAGAGCGCCTACGCGCAGTTGATGTTCTCGCTCGCCGGTGCCGACGAGCTACAGACGGAACGGCTCCGCTCACAGATCTCGGCGCTGTGCGCTGGTTGGGACGTCGCTCAGGTCAGCGCCATCGTCAATGAAACGCTGCACGATGTCGTCGATCCGCTCATCTACGCGGAGGCCGCCGAGCTGATCGCGGCGCACAAGGCTGAGGGCGATGACGTGATCGTGCTTTCCGCGACGGGCGAAGAAGTGGTCGAGCCGGTCGCGGAGATGCTTGGCGCCGATCTCAGCGTCTCGACACGGATGGAGGTCGTCGATGGGCGGTACTCCGGCGAGGTCGAGTTCTACTGTTTCGGCGAGGAGAAGGCACGAGCCGCACGGCGGCTCGCGTCGGAACGCGGTTACGACCTTGGCCGCTGCTTGGCCTACTCGGATTCCAGCACCGACTTGCCCCTGCTGGAGGCCGTCGGCAGGCCGTGCGCGGTCAATCCGGACAAGCAGCTACGCAAGATCGCGCAGGAGCGTGGCTGGCCGGTGCTGACCTTCTCCCGGCCAGTATCGCTGCGCACGAAGATCCCCCATCCGACGGCGACCGCCGTCGCACTCGGCATGGGTGTGGGAGCGCTCGCGGTGGCTGGGGTGACCTGGTACGGGGTGAAGAACAGACGTCGCCAAGAGCGCTAGTACACGGCCGAGCGACTGCTGGTGATTAAGTGACGGAAGGGGCGCTGAACAGCGGTTTCGTCGCGCGCAGAAAAGGAATCTTAGTCGGTGGACGCGCTGAAGTCACTACCGAACGCCCTCTTGACCGGTGCACCCGTTCGCTCTCTTGAAGTGGCCGTCATCACTGAGTAGAAAGAGAGGTGCGGACACCTGATCGGCCCGGGAGCAGTCGGAGATAAGGCTGGTCCACCCCGATAGGTCTCCGTGCGCGGACACCGGGCACCCACGCGCAGCACGCCGCGGGAGGCTTGTCGTCAACGGGATTGCGTACCGGGACGCCGGACGCCTAGTCCACAAGGTACGACACGAGTTGCACGCTTGGTAACCCGACTGCCCGCGCGAGCAGGCGGCGGCCCGCCGACATTCGTGTCGACGGGCCGCCGCCATTGCATGCGTACGTCGCCAATCACATCGACCCACCGTCACCTAACATGAACAGGAATCGCGTCCTGTTGTCAACTTGTTAACGATGGCCGTTAACGGTATTGCGCCCGCAAGCGACGTCCTCAACGGACAAACATTCACGGTATGGGCGAATTGACACGTTCGTGCTCATCGCCCATCACTAGACGTGTGTCTTCCAGGCCACACCAGCCGTGGATCGCGACGTGACAGAAGGGCGTGGGCGTAGTTGTCGATTCCAACCTCTGTGGGTGATCTTTCCGCCGCTGACGACAGCGAATCCGACGGCGCTACGCCGGTCATCGAACTCGCGGCGGACAACGATCCAGGCCCCCTGGTACGCATCCGCTCGCTGCTGCCGGGACTCGCGCGAGCCGAACAACGCGTCGCCAAAGTGGTGCTCGATGACCCGTCAGCGGTCGCGAACCGCAGCATCACCGAAGTCGCACTCGCCGCGAACACCAGCGAGACAACGGTGACTCGATTTTGCAAGGCTGTCGGTGTTGGCGGGTATCCGCAGCTTCGGATAGCGCTCGCCGCGGACACGGCACGCACCCAGGCGCGCGGTAGCAAGGTACTCGGCAACGAGATCGGAGCGGACGACGATCTTGACGCCATCGTCAGCAAGATCAGCTTCGCCGAAGCCAGGGCCGTGGAGGACACCGCCTCCCAGCTGGATATCGGCGTCCTTGCCGATGCCGTCACCGCCGTGACAGTGGCGCCGCGAGTTGACATATACGGCGTCGGCGCGAGCGCGTTCGTCGCCTCGGACCTCCAGCAAAAGCTGCATCGCATATCAAAGGTCAGCTTCGCATGGTCGGACACCCATGTGATGCTGAATTCCGCGTCCGTACTCACCGAACGCGATGTCGCGATTGGCATCTCCTACAGCGGGTCCACCTCGGACACGATCGAAGCGCTGCGCGCCGCGAAGCAGCGACGCGCGATCACCATCGCGATCACCAACTTCCCGCGCTCACCCATCGCCACCGTGGCGGACTACACGTTGACCACGGCGGCGCACGAGACGACCTTTCGCACCGGTTGGACCGCGAGCCGCATCACCGCGCTCACCGTGACGGATTGCCTGTTCGTCGGGGTCGCACAGCGTATGGGGCCGACCGCCCGGATGGCCGTCGATCCGGCACGCGACGCGACGATGTCGCACCGGCTGGGCGTGCGGCCAGACGGTAGACGTAAACCCCACGAATGGGGGTCGTGAACGCGGTGATCAGCGACGTGGCCTGCTGAGCTCGTGCTGGCCACCGTTCCTGCTGCGGACGATCCGATCAATCCGCCGCAGTGACTTCGGCGCGGGCTCGGCACTGGGCGCCGTCAAGTCCCGCAACCGGATCGGCGGGCCGAGGTCGACCAGGGTGGGAACGTATTCTGCCTTGTCGACCCGCCAGCCTTGCGCTCCGCGGGTGAAGCGAAACCGCGCGGCGATACCTTCCTCGCTGACGCCTCGAGGTTCCTCATGCCTGGCCACGCTGTTGCCGAGCCCGTAGGCGACCCACTTGCCCTTGATGTGTTCCATTGGTTGAACCACGTGTGCATGGTGCCCCACGATAAGGTCAATCGCCGTCGTGCCGAGCAGCCGACGCGCCAGCGTGGTCTGCTCGGCACTCGGCTCGTGGCGGTATTCCTCGCCCCAGTGCAGGCTCGCGATGACGACATCGGCACCGGCGGAACGAGCTCGCTTCGCCTCCGCGATCACCTGCTCAGCTGACAGCTGGTTCGCCAGCCAGGACTTCCCCGCTGGTAGCGGGATTCCGTTGAACCCGTAGCTGTACGAAACGTGGCCGACAGTCACGCCGCCGACATCCATGAGTAGTGGTTTGGCCGCCTCACGCGCGGATCGTGCCGAGCCGGTGTGCCGCAGCCCGGCGGCATCCATCGCGTCCAGCGTGCGCTTGACGCCCTCCTCACCCTGGTCGAGAGTGTGGTTCGACGCTGTCGAGCAAGCGTCGTACCCGGTGTCGACCAGCGCGTCGGCCAACTCGGGTGGCGCGTTGAACGCCGGATAGCCGCTGAACGGTCCGCCTGGCGCGGCGAGCGGCACCTCGAGATGGCAGAGCGCGACATCGGCGCGTTGGATCACCGGCCGGATCCCGGCGAACAGGTCTCGAAAGTCCCTGCGACCGTCGCCAACCTCGCCTTCGTCGCGGTCGGCCTGCGCGGTGAGCGGCGGGTGGATCAGGATGTCGCCCGTCGCCACAACACTGAAAGAGCGCGGCCGATCCTGCTCTTGGAGCATGGCCGTGCGTGACGTGGGCGCGGTCGGAGCCGTCGGCACACCCCTTGTCGCCCGCGGCGAGCACGCCACCGTCACCGCGACCATGATGGCGAGCAAGATCGCGCTCAGCCGCCTGCCGCGCATGGGCATGTCACTCGCCAACGGCCGCGTCGGCGATGCCAGCGGCTTCCTTCGCGCCCGTCTCAACGGCCTCGCAGCTGAACAGCAGCCATTCCCTGACGCCGTCGGTCTCCCCGCTCGCGAAGCCATCCGCGGCCGTCCGGTACTGGTTCAGCTTGCGGTAGCAGGCGACCTCCGGGACCGAAAGGCCCTTCGGGTCGAGCCCGCTGGAGATCATCGTCAGTCGAGCAGCAGCTCGTGCGATCACGCCGTCGGCGGACGGGAACGCCTTGAGTGCGAGCAGCTCGCCGTGGATGACGGCGGCGAGCACGGGACCCGGCGCTTTGGTCGCTCCGGTGACTAGCTGGCCGAGCAGCTCCAATCGTGTGGCGACGTCGTCACCCGGCCGCGGCCTGCCCAAGTCGTCGGGGTCGGAGACCAGATCGGCGGCGGCGAGCACATGCAACCGGGCGAGCGCCTGCAACGGCGCACGCTCCCAGGTGGGCAGCAGCGGTCCAAGCGCCTCGGCGACCCGGAGCGACCCGGCCAGCACCGGTTCGTCGACCTCGCCGCCCTCGGGAATCTCGGGATCGGCGCCGTCGATTCCCGCGGACGCGCGCGCGGCACGCACCGACGCCTCAGCGGCGGTTGCGGGCCACCCGGTGCGGTTCGCCGCATGCCGGTGTACGGCGTCAACCGCCTCGCGCGCGGAGCGCACGGCTTCGGTGACACCGGGGAGGTCGAGAAGGGGTGCTAACGGGTCCGTCACAGCGCGGACGTTACTCGTTGGGCCACGAATGGTTCCACTGGCGGGCCAATCCCAGCCGTTCGCGGAGTCCTGCCCGGAAGATTGGTGCGAGTGTTGTCCCCGGGCGCTAACGTCGGTAGTCACAGATCACACCCCCGTTACCCGACCCTGAAGACAGTAGTCAGGAGGCTTCGCAGCATGGCAGAGCGGACCGAATCCGGACAGTCGGCGACTCTGGACAACCTGCTCACCGAGGAGCGGACCTTCGCGCCGAGCCAGGATTTCGCGGCGCGTGCCAACGCCACCGCCGACACCTATGCGGAGGCCGAAGCCGACCGCGACGCGTTCTGGGCGAAGCAGGCCGAGCGGCTCCACTGGGAGACCGGGTGGGACCAGGTTCTCGACTGGTCGAACGCGCCGTTCGCGAAGTGGTTCGTCGGCGGCAAGCTCAATGTGGCCTACAACTGTGTCGACCGGCACGTCGAGGCGGGTCACGGCGACCAGATCGCCATCCATTGGGTCGGTGAGCCAGGCGACACCCGCGATATCACCTACGCCGAGCTCCAACGAGAGGTCAGCCGCGCGGCGCACGGACTGGCATCACTAGGTGTCGGCGCGGGCGACCGGGTGGCGATCCAGTTGCAGATGGTCCCTGAGGCAATCGTGGCGATGCTGGCGTGTGCCCGCATCGGTGCGCTGCACAGCGTCGTATTCGGCGGCTTTTCACCGTCGGCGCTGCGCACGAGGGTTGATGACGCGGAGGCCAAGGTCGTCATCACCTCGGACGGGCAGTACCGGCGCGGCAAGGCGGCCGCGACGAAATCGCAGGTCGACGAGGCTCTTGAGGGCGCGGAGTCGGTCGAGAAGGTGCTCGTGGTGCGCCGGACCGGCGACGAGACCGGAATCCCGCCGTGGACGGACGGCCGCGACATCTGGTGGCACGAGCTGATGGACGCCCAACCCGACAGCCACACCCCGGAGGCGTTCGACTCCGAGCACCCCCTGTTTATCCTTTACACCTCGGGCACCACAGGGAAGCCGAAAGGCATCCTGCACACCTCGGGCGGTTACCTCACTCAGGCGGCCTACACCCATCACGTCGTGTTCGACCACAAGCCCGGCGAGGACGTCTACTGGTGCACCGCCGACATCGGCTGGGTAACCGGGCACTCGTATATCGTCTACGGGCCGCTGGCCAACCGCGCCACCCAGGTGGTTTACGAGGGCACCCCCAACACCCCGCATGAGGGGCGGCACTGGGAGATCGTGCAGCGCTATGGCGTCACGCTGTACTACACCGCGCCCACGCTCATTCGTACGTTCATGAAGTGGGGCGAGGACATCCCCGCGAAGTACGACCTTTCGTCGCTGCGCCTGCTCGGCTCGGTGGGTGAGCCGATCAACCCCGAGGCGTGGATGTGGTACCGCGAGCACATCGGGGGCGGGAATGCCCCGATCGTGGATACCTGGTGGCAGACCGAAACCGGCGGCATCATGATCTCACCGCTGCCCGGAGTCACCGCGACCAAGCCCGGCTCGGCCCAACGGCCCCTGCCCGGCATCTCCGCGAAGGTGGTCGACGACCAGGGCGTCGAGGTCGGCCGCGGCGGTGGCGGTTACCTGGTGCTGGACAAACCTTGGCCGGGCATGCTGCGCGGCATCTGGGGCGACGATCAGCGTTACAAGGACACCTACTGGTCGCGGTTCGCCGACCAGGGCTTCTACTTCGCTGGCGACGGTGCGAAGTACGACGACGATGGCGATATCTGGCTACTCGGCAGGGTCGATGACGTCATGAACGTCTCGGGTCACCGCATCTCCACGACCGAGGTGGAGTCCGCGTTGGTGTCGCACCACAATGTCGCCGAAGCCGCCGTCGTCGGCGCGTCCGACCCCACGACGGGGCAGGGCATCGTCGCCTTCGTCATCCTGCGCGGCGGTGCCGACGACGATGCTAGTGGCGAGAAGGCCATCACCGAGCTGCGTAACCACGTCGCGAGCGAGATCGGCCCCATCGCCAAACCGCGTCAGATCATGGTCGTGCCGGAGCTGCCGAAAACCCGTTCCGGAAAGATCATGCGTCGGCTGCTGCGCGACATCGCCGAGAACCGCGAGGTCGGCGACGTCACCACGCTGGCGGACACCACCGTGATGGACCAGATTTCGGCGGGCCTCAAGAGCGGCAAAGGCGACGAGTAGTCACACAAAGCCCGTCAAGCGGGTTGAGCAATCACACATAAGACAGCCGCGAGTGGACGTCGCGGTTAGGATCACCGAAGGAGTGCCGGGAAGTCTGGTCGGCGAGTAAGACACTCATGTCCCTACGACCTATGGAGCGTGTGTGGCCCGCCGCCAGACCCACCCCAAAGCTGAGTTCGCCCGCTACCTGCGTACCGAGACCACCGGCGGCATCGTGCTGCTCATCGGTACCGCCATCGCGCTGATCTGGGCGAACTCGGCCTTCGGTGATGCCTACGTCGCTCTCCGAGACACCGAGATCGGACCGCACTTCCTCCATCTGGACCTTAGTGTGGGGACGTGGGCGAAGGACGGCCTGCTCGCGCTGTTCTTCTTCGTCGTCGGCCTCGAGCTGAAACGAGAACTCGTTGTCGGCGAGTTGTCGAACATCAAGGCCGCTGCGTTGCCGATCGTGGCCGCGATCGGCGGCATGGTCGCACCCGCGCTCATCGCGCTGACGATCTCGTGGGGTGAGCCAGGCTTCGAGCGCGCATGGGCCATCCCGATGGCCACCGACATCGCGTTCGCCCTCGGCGTGCTCGCCCTGACTGCCCGTCACCTGCCCAGCAGCGCGAGGGTCTTCCTGTTGTCGTTGGCCGTCGTCGACGACCTCGGCGCGATCATCGTCATCGCGGTGCTGTTCACGTCGGGCTTCGACCTCGTGGCTGGTGCCGTGGCACTGGTCGCACTCGCGGTGTACTGGTTCCTGCAGAAAAAGCGGGTCCGGACCTCCTGGCTGTATGTGCCGCTCGCGGTCGTGGTTTGGGTCGCGATACACACCACAGGCATCCACGCCACTATCGCCGGTGTCGTGCTCGGGCTGCTGACCAGGGTGCGCCCCGATCCTGGCGAGGAGGAGGCTCCTGCCATCCGGCTGGAACACCGCTTGCAGCCGTACTCGGCACTGATCGCCGTTCCGGTCTTCGCGCTGTTCGCGGCGGGCGTTCCGATCAACGCCGAGGCGATGACGACCGTATTCACCTCGCCGATCCCGCTGGCGGTCATGGCGGGGCTCATCGGCGGCAAGCTGATCGGCATCGTCGGCGCGAGTGCTATCGCGGTGCGAACCGGTATCGGAAGACTGCCGAACCGGACGAACTGGCGGGACATCACCGCGCTGGCGATGCTCGGCGCGGTTGGTTTCACCGTCAGTCTGCTGATCGCGGACCTCGGCCTGCCCGAGGAGGCGCGAGAACCGGCCAAGTCCGCGGTGCTGATCGCGTCAGCGACCGCCTCCCTACTCGCGGCGGCGCTACTCAGCAAACGCAGCAAGGCGCACGCGCAATACAACAACGCGCAGGAGGCGTAAAGCGACCGCGTGCCCGAACTCGCACGCGAATCGCCCGACCTCATCACTTGCAAGTCACCTGCCCCATGGCACGATGACACTCGTGACACGGCACGAGGAGCAGTTCAACGACGCCAGCGGGGCGGTGGACTACCTACCGCTGACCGACGATGACAAGGCCCTTGCGGGCAACGGCGCGGGCGAACCGTCGATCGGCACGCTCGTGCGTGATACGTCGACACGGATGTCCGCATTGGTCAGGGCGGAGATCGAGCTCGCGAAGTCCGAGGTCATCGGCGAGGTCAAGAAGGGCGTCAAAGGCAGCGTCTACTTCATCATCGCGCTTGTCGTCGCCCTCTACAGCTCGTTCTTCTTCTTTTTCTTCCTCGGCGAGCTGCTTTCCGTATGGCTATGGCGGTGGGCCGCCTTCCTCATCGTGTTCGGCCTGATGCTGGCGGTCGCCGTCGTAAGTGGACTGCTCGGCTGGCGCAAGGTGCGCAAGATCCACGCGCCAGAGGAGACCATCGAAAGCGTGAAGAAGACCTCGGCGGTATTCGCACGAAAGAAGTCCGATGAGGAGGCCGACGCGCACCAAGGTGGCCCAAGTCGCGGCTAATGGCGTGTCCCGCGCACCCGACCCGTCCAGCGTCCGGTACCAAGGGCCGTGGACGCATCGCGACGTCTCCGCCAACGGGATCGCGCTGCACGTCGCCGAAGCGGGCGACGGCCCACTCGTTGTGCTGCTGCACGGCTTCGCCCAGTGCTGGTGGGTCTGGCGTGAACACCTGACGTTTCTCGCTAATGCTGGCTATCGTGTCGTCGCTACCGACATGCGCGGCTACGGTGACTCCGATAAACCCCCGCGCGGCTACGATGCGTGGACCCTCGCCGGGGACGTCGCCGGTCTCGTGAGGGCGCTCGGAGGGCGCCGGGCCCATCTAGTCGGGCATGGCTGGGGCGGTGCGATCGCGTGGACAGCGGCGACACTGCATCCCCGCGTCGTCAACACAGTGAGCGTCGTCGGCACATCTCATCCGCTGGCGTTACGTCCGGCGCTGCGTAGGTGTTTAGTGAACGAGCGACAACGCCGTGCGACCAGCCACATCTACCGGTTCCAGATTCCGATCGCGGCCGAACGGCGACTACTCGCGGATAACGCCGCACAGGTCGAGCGATATCTGCGTGCCTGGTCAGGACCACGCTGGCACATGAGCCCGGATTTCGCCCCCACTGCGGCGACGCTGCGCGACGCCATGTGCATCCCTGGCGTGGCGCATTGCTCGCTCGAGTACTACCGGTGGGCCTTCCGTTCACTGTTTCGTGGGGACGGCAGGCGGTTCGCCCGCGCGATGCGACGGCCATGTCCGTCTCCTGTCCTACAGATACACGGCAAGGACGACGGCTGCGTACTTATCGACACCGCACGTGATAGCAACCGCTGGGCCGGTACGGGATCGCGTTTCGAGATGCTCTCCGATGTCGGACATTACCCGCACCTTGAGGCGCCCGACCGCACGGCGGTGCTTCTGCGTGACTGGCTCGACGCGCACTGACCGAACCGCCGTACACAACGTCCTGAGCGTCGGACACAACGTCGGGAGCGTCGGACACAGCGTCGGGAGTGTCGGACACAGCGTCGGGAGTGGGGACACGGTGCGCCAGATCGCGGCGGGGCGCGAGCTAGGACGTGCAGCGGCCGGTGCCGACAGGTTGCGTCATGCCAGGCGCCTGCTGAACCTCGGGAGCGACCTCTTCCGCCGTCAGAGTGAAGCCGGTGTCCGGGTCCTGCACTGACGCGCCGAAGACGACACCGAGGACATCGCCGTCGGGAGCGACCATCGGGCCGCCGGAGTTGCCACTACGGATCTGACCCCGCACCGTGTAGACGTCCCTGCGCACGGTCTTCGACTCGTAGATGTCCGGTCCGCGTAGGGTGATCCGCTGCCGCACCCTGGCAGGTGTCGCGGTGTAAGGGCCGTCGAGCGGGTAACCGACGACGATCGCGCTGTCTCCGCTGTCGGCAAGATCGGACTGGAAATCGAGCACCGGGGCGTTCAACGCGGGCACGTTCAGTACCGCGACGTCCGTGTCCGGGTCGAAGTACACCACCGTCGCGTTGAGCAACGAGCCGTTGGACTCCACCCGCACCTGGTTGGTACCCGCGACGACGTGCGCGTTGGTCATGACCCGCTGCGGTGCGATAACGAATCCGCTGCCTTCCAGCCTGCGGGCGCAGGACGGTGCCTCGCCGCGAATCTTCAGCACGCTCGGCCTGATCCGCTGCACCACGGCCGAATTCTGCAGCGCGGTGTCCGGCGGCTGCACGTTTCGGTTGGGTGACTCGGCGAATGGCGGAAGGATTCGAGGCAGACCAGAGACGTCGAGCAGCCGCCGCAGGTCATTCGGCAAGGCATGCGCCTGGTCCGGCATGGTGTCGTTGACCGTGGCGAGCACCTTGGAATTGTTGATCGCCGCCGCGAGCCCCGGCAGGCCGGAGACGCTGGTCATGGAGAATCCGACGAGCCATGCGATCGCGAACGCCGCCAAGCCCTGCACCAGCGCGCCAAGCCCGTTCTCCAGCACGGAGGGCCCGTTGGCACCGAGGCGTTCCTTGAGGGTTCTGCCGACCCATACCCCGAACGTCTCACCAAGCGCGACAAGGAACACCACGGTCGCGAACGCGAGCGCCACTTTCGCGGCCGGGTTCTGGAACATGTCCACGACCATGGGCGCGGCGAAACGGATTCCGATGATTGCCCCTGACAGCACGCCAAGGAATGCGGGCAGCGCGACGATGACGCCTTGCCGTGCACCGGAAATGGCAGCCAGCAGCGCCACGAGCAGGACGATGACGTCGACCCAGTTCACGATCACTCCCTCGTGGACTTCCGGCCTGGCAACCGTAGTAGCCCGCCCGCGCGGTCGTGACGCGGGCTCCCGGACTTCATGTCACACCTGATCACAGGCGCTCACCATGTTCGGCGAGCGCACGCCGCAGCGGCCGGACGTCGGTGGTGTCCCACTCTTCCTCCCACCCGCCGAGCGAGAGCAGCACACTCAGCAGGCCAGCGGTGAAGCCCCACACGAAGAGCCCGTCAACGACGAATGCGGGCCCCTGCCAGCCACCTTCATCCCTTCGGACGACGAATCGATTGGCGGGATTGGCAAGATCAGCGAGCCTGACACGAGCCACGGCGGATGTCTCTCCAGGATCGACGGCGCGCACCGCGCTCGGTCGCTCCCAGTGTGCGAGTACCGGTGTCACGGCGAAGCCAGACACCGGGACGAAGAGCTGCGGCAACAGCGCGACGGGCAGGACGCCGTCCGGCTCGAGCCCGGTCTCCTCAACGGCTTCCCGCAGGGCGGTGTCGACAGGACCGGTGTCGCCCTCATCGGCGCCACCGCCTGGGAAGGCAACCTGACCCGGGTGCGACGGCATGTCATCCGCCCTGCGCAGCAGCAGCACGTCAGGATCAGGTCCCGCACCGTTGGCGGCGCTCTCGCCGAAGAGCACGAGCACCGCCGCGTCGCGGACGTCGACGTCGCTTGGCGGCGAGAACCGGGTGAACGTGCGGTAGTCGAGGTCACCCGCGATGTCGACGAGGCCGCGCAGCCAAGCCGGCACCTCGGAAGGTTCGACGAGCGCACCGGGCGCGGTTTCGGTCACGAGCTTCCTCCGTAGGCTCGAACGGCCTTACGTACCTGCTCAACGCGCGAGAACACCCTGGGATTCTCGATCAAGCGGATCTGACCATCACTGGTGATCACGTAGGACGCGGGTAGCGCCTGCGGTGCACGCAGCGCGGAGCGGATCGGTCCTCTACCTTCGCCGTCGTGCACGGCGGGCAATCGGACGCCTAGCTCGGCGAGCAGTTCAAGACCTTCGAGCTCACCGCTGTCCACCTGGACGGCCAACACGCCAACGGCCTCGTCGGAAGAGGCGTAGGCGTCGAGGACCGGCAGCTCATCCCGGCACGGCCCACACCAGGTCGCCCACAGATTGACCAGCGTCGTCCTGCCCGCCAGGGCGGCGCCGACGTCGATCCGCTCGCCATCCGCGAGGCACCGGGCCTCGACGTCGCGTAGCCGCGGCACGACGGCGGGACCACTGCCGGGACCGGACGTGCGCGAACGGCCCGCCCCGTCCGACGCGCCCGGGGCGCCGGGGCAATCCGGTAGCCGCGCGTCCTGGCGTGCCGCGGCCAACGCGCCGCTGTCGGTGTTCGACCCACCGGAAGCACCAGGCGCGGCGGAGTTCTCGTCTCGTAGCGTCGGCAGCACGGCGACGATGCCAGCCAGCACCAGCACTCCGAGCACGAGCGTCCAACGCGTGATTCCGCTCACGGCGCCACCTGGCCCGCGCCAGCGGCGAGTTCGAGGAGATGCTCGCGCTCTGGCCCCTTGACCAGCCGCGCCGCCGTGTCGAAGTCGGTCGGACCGGTGCCGTAGGACGGGCACTCCCGCGCGAGCAGACACGCACCGCAGGCGGGCGTGCGCGCGTGACAAACCCGCCTGCCGTGAAAGATCACCCGATGGGACAGCAGCGTCCAGTCCTCGCGCGGGATCAGTTCGCCGACGGCGTGCTCGATCTTCACCGGATCGTCCAGATCGGTCCACCACCAGCGCCGCACCAACCTGGCGAAGTGGGTGTCCACGGTGATGCCCGGCACGCCGAACGCCTCGCCAAGCACGACGTTGGCGGTCTTACGCCCCACACCGGGCAGCGTGACCAGGTCAGCGAGGTTGTCGGGCAGTTCGCCGCCGAACTTATCGACGATCGCGGCGCCCAATCCCATGATCGACGTCGCCTTGTTGCGATAGAAGCCGGTCGAGCGAATGTAGCTCTCCAGCTCCTCCCGATCGGCCCCCGCGTAATCCGCCGCGGTCGGGTACCGCGCGAACAGCGCGGGAGTGACCTTGTTCACCCGTTCATCGGTGCACTGGGCGGACAGGATCACCGCCACGATCAGGTCAAGGGGCGTGTTGTAGTTGAGCTCGCAGTGGGCGTCCGGAAAAGCCTCGCCGAGCTTGCGGTAGATACGACGCGCACGCCGGATGAGTGCCAGCCTGCTCTCGTCGGTGAACTTCCTGCGACGTCGGCCACTGTTGGCGGGGCCCATGTTGGCTACGGAAGGCACACGGCTAGCCTACGGCCAGACGCGAGTTCATCCGCTAGTGGGCAGCGGATTCGGGGCGACGCTGGCGTCACGGCAACATCACAAGAACACGCCGATCCGGGTCAAGCACCTGAACGATCGTCGAGACGTAAGCGAGGATTGACCTTATGACGGTCTGGTTCGTAGTCGCTGTTCCCCTGGTCGTACTCGTGTTCGCGCTGTTCATGGAGCGCGTGGAGAGCAGGCTTCGGAACGTGACCGTCAAAGAGGAAGACGTCGAGGAGTTCCTGGAGAAGGCACACCCCAACGAGGTGGGCGCGCTCTACGGTCAGGGCATCGGACGAGCTCTCGAGCTGTTCCGCCTACGCAGGGTCAGCGGTAAGGCGAACAAACTCCGTACGCGCAGGCCCGAGAGCGCACAGTAACGAGCTACCCCAGCTACCGGACCGGGTGGCAACGCCGCGTGACCGACGTCTAAGATCGCCTACTTGGCGGGTCGCGTCGCCGCGCGGTCACGAATCGGGCACTCACACGTGTGGGTTCGATCGAGACCGCGCCGACGCTGGCTGCCAGGGCATTCCGCGAGTACGCCCTAGACTGCACCACACAGGCCGGGCTACTCGCTGACGGCCTCGCGGTGGGCTCACCAAGCCCGTCGTCAGGTCGGAACAGCACGACAACCGGGCAAGACAGGCTGTGCCGACATAGAGTAGCCCGGGCGGTACATTGAGGCACAGTGACCAGCGACACGTGCCCGCGAGAGACGGCGGAGAACACGGTCGCGTGCGACAGGAGGCACAGGTGGACGAGGTCCTTGCCCGCGCGGGCATCTTCCAGGGCGTAGAACCAGCCGCGGCTGAGGCACTCGTGCAGACCTTGGAGAGCGTGGAGTTCCCCAGGGGGCACGTGATCTTCAACGAAGGCGAGCCAGGCGACAAGCTCTACATCATCCAGTCAGGCAAGGTGAAGATCGGACGCAAGTCCCCGGATGGCAGGGAGAACCTGCTCGGCATCTTCGGGCCCTCCGACATGTTCGGCGAGCTGTCCATTTTCGACCCAGGCCCGAGGACATCGAGCGCCGTCACCGTGACCGAGGTGCGCGCCGTGATCATGGACAGGGCCGCCCTGCGCCAGTGGATCTCGACCCGCCCGGAGATCTCCGAGCAGCTGCTCAGAGTGGTCGCGCGTAGGCTGCGCCGCACCAACAACATGGTCGCCGAGCTGATCTTCACCGACGTGCCTGGCCGCGTCGCCAAGGCGCTGCTGCAACTCGCGCAGCGCTTCGGCAGCCAGGAGGCAGGCCTACTGCGGGTCACCCACGACCTCACGCAGGAAGAGATCGCGCAGTACGTGGGTGCGTCCCGCGAGACGGTGAACAAGGCACTCGCCGACTTCGCCCAGCGCGGCTGGCTGCGACTGGAGGGCAAGAGCGTGCTCATCCTCGACCCGGAGCGACTGGCCCGCAGGGCTCGCTGATCTCCGGCGGTGTGGGGAGGGCCGGAAGTCGATGACGCACAATCCGTGGGGTGGTTGGCACCATGCCATGCCGCCCCCGCCGCCTACCCCACCACGCTCGAACAAGCGATGGCTCGTTGTCTTGATCGTCGCGGGCGTCGTGATAGTCGCCGCGGGTGTGGGTGTCGCGGCGTTCGCGGTGTCCGCATCGAACGACGATGACCCCACGCCGGCGCAACCTACCGCCGACGTCTCGTTCCCCACGGCAACCACGAGCACGACGACCCAACCGCTGCTACCAGGCGGGCCGCGACCGTGCTACCCAGACCGGCCCGACTTGTGGCGGTGCTTCCCGCCCGAGATCACCGCGCGCGGGCTCAGCGAGGCCATCGAGGCACGCCAGGGATGGCGGTGTTTTCGGCGCGGTGAGACCGACGACCGAGGTTTCGAGGTGTCTCGCGACGTCGAATGCGGGCGGATGTTCACCGCTAACGGCGAACTGATCACGCTCGACGTCGATATGGAGACCCAGCGCGAAGCGCCTAAACGGCCACTGCGCTCGATTACGGTCGCGGCGGGAGCCACCGGAGCGAACAGCAAGGTGGCCCGAAGGCGCACCGCGCGGTACATGGACGAGGCGTTCAAGCTGGCCGTCCGGGAGGTATGGCCGGACGGCGCCCGCCGCGGCGAGGCGAGCGCCGCTTTCAAGCAGGTCAGCGCGAAGTGTGACCGCCTGACCACCGACGACACCCCGAAGGCCATCACACCGCATGGCTACCAGATCGGCTGCACGCGGCCTATAGAGATCACGGTGGACGACAAAATCTCCGTGAGCCGAACCGCGATCATCACGGTTCCGCGCGACCTCTAACGGCCTGCGGTGACCGGTGCGGTGACATACGCCACCGCACCGACGCGCTAACGCTGTCGAGTTCGCGGGCGACACACAGCCGGAAAGCAGAAAAAGGAGCCGGGCGCCACCCCCGACGTGGCGCACCGGCTCCTTTCTCTGTATGCGCGGCCCATCCCCCGACGTTCCGCGCTCCCCGCCCTCCGGACATAGGCCCCGACCCAATCTGCCGGAGGGAGCTCTCACTATGTTCTTATCTCCACCATCGCCGACGGCGTCCACGACTTCAAGGCCGTTCACCCTCAAGGACGGTGCTGAGGGCGGATATGTTGCATAAGTCGGCACAAATCTTGCGTAACGTTACCCAATCGAAACCTGCTTCTCCCGGCCCTGCGCGACAACGGTTCGGTCGGTCGGCTGGTGTGAGTGAACCAACCAGAAATCGAGTGGTACTTCCGTACCACAATTAGCCATACTGGTACACGTGTCCAACAACGCCTCGCTCGCCGACTACCGCACCGCGCTGACCGCGCCAGGTGCCGGTGTGCCCGTACTGTGCTCGTTGCTCGCGCGCCTGCCGATCGCCATGATCGGCTTCTCCGTGCTGCTCTACACCCAGCACGTCACCGGCACGTTCGCGATCGCCGGCTTGGTCGGCGCTGGACTGCTACTCGGCGTCGCGGCGGGCTCCGTGGTTCAGGGCAGGATCATCGACCGGTTCGGACCAACCTGGCCGATCCTGCTAGCCACCGTGATCTTCACGGCCGCCGTCATCAGCCTGGTCCTGTCGATCGAACGCGGCGCACCCACCGCGCTTCTTGTGGCGCTCGCGGTCATGTCTGGCAGCAGCCAGCCCGGTGTGCCATCCGCCGCACGGTCGTTGTGGGCGCGGCTGCTGCCACCTGGCAACGCGCGCGACGCCGCCTACGCCTACGAGGCCATCTCCATGGAGGTGTTCTTCATCCTCGGCCCCGGCCTCGCCGGAATCATGTTGCTGACACCGTGGCCGGGCTCCGGCGTCGTCGCAGGCGCCGCCTGCATGGCGATCGGCTCGGTCGGTTTCGCGCTCACCCCGGCGGCCCGCGCGTGGCGAGCGCGCCCCAAGGGTGAGCACGCTGGCAGTGTCATGGGCGCGCTCAGCAGCGCGGGCATGCGCACGGTAGTGATCGCGGTGCTCGGCTTCGGCATCGTGATCGGGTTCGTCGAGGTCGCCGTGCCTGCCGTCGCGACCGACGCCGGCGAACCGACGATCGGCGGGCTGCTGCTGTCGGTATGGTCGCTCAGCTCCGTGCTGTTCGGCCTGTTCTTCAGCCTGCGGCCCTGGCCTCGCCCGCTGCCGCTACGGCTGCCGGTGCTGCTCGGCGGACACGGGGTGCTGGTAGGGATGCTGGTCCTGCCGACGGCGTTCGCGCCGACGTCGCTGCTGCTGCTCGCGGGCTGCATGGTGATCGCTGGCGCGCTCATCACCCCGCAAGCGACCAGTCACTCCACCGCGATCGACGTCGTCGCGCCACAAGGCACCGCGACGGAGGCGTTCGGCTGGGTGATCACCGCGGCGACGCTCGGGCTGGCCATCGGCCACTCGACCAGTGGGTTCGTCGTTGAGCGGTTCGGGCCGCCGATGTCGTTCCTCGCGGCGGCCTGCGCCGGACTCGCGCTCGCCGCGCTGGTGTGGGCACGGCGGCACACAATGCGGACGTCAACCCCGCCGGTTGAGGTAGTCGAGCTGCGCGCGGACACTGGCCTCGGCAGCTCCCCAGAGCTTGGGGTCGACGTCGGTGTAGACGAACTCGACGATCTGCCGAGGGCTGGCGTCCGCTCCTAGCTCGGCCAGCGCGCCGCGCACCTGGTTCAGCCGCTGCTCCCTGTGCTCCCGGTACTCACGAACGGTGGCGCGCAGGTTGGCCAGCTCCGGCCCGTGACCGGGCAGCCCGACGGCGCCTTCGGGCACCTCGGAGAGCAGGTCCAGCGAGTCGAGGTAGTCCCCGAGGTGGGAAAGCACCGTGGTGCCGTAGCCGAGGATGGTGTCCCCGGTCAGCACGTGCGTGGTGGCGCCGTGGCCGACAGTCAGGCACACCGAGTCGGCGGTGTGGCCGGGGGTGTGCAGGACGTCGAACCGCAGGCCGGCCGCGTCGACGACGTCGCCGTGGCCAATCGCGTCACCGCCACGGCACAACTCGGGCTCAGCGGCCCGCACCGGCGCGCCGACGCGCTCAGCGAAACCGGGAGCGCCATCGGCGTGGTCCGGGTGATGGTGGGTGAGTAGCACTAGCTCGACGTCACCCGCGGCCTCTACAAGCAGGTCGAGGTGTTCCTCATCGTCGTGGCCCGGGTCGACGACGACGCTGCCCGCCGCACCAGGCGCACGCAACACCCAGCTGTTGGTGCCTTCGAGCGTCATCGTCGACGGATTGTTCTCCAGCAGCACCGACGCGACGTCGCTGACGGGCCGCAGCTGGCCGTAGGCGGGATGCCGCATGCGTGTCACTCTCCTCGAGGCAGTGAAAACTCGACGCGCACGCCCTCGCTGTCGCGCACGATCGTCGGTTCGATCCGGGGAATCTCCCTGCGTGCGGCGAGCGCACTCGCCACAGTGTCGTACTCGGCGAGCTCGGCGAGCGTCACCCTTGTCGGCGGCATCATCGGACGCTGCCCCGCGTCGGCCTCGGCGAGCGCGTCGGCGGGCCGATGCCACGCGGAGGACTCCGTCTCGGACGTCGCGTCGTCGGCACGCTGTCCTTCTGGCAATGCCGCGAGGAAGAACCTGGCGTCGTAGCGACGCGGCTCCTCGGCGGGTGTCACCCAACTCGCCCATGGCCGCAACAGGTCAGCGCGCAGCACAAGCCCCGCGTCGTCCAGGAAGGCCGCCAGCGACAGGTCCCGCGAGATCAACGCCTCGCGGGCGTCGTGGTACGGCGTGGAGTCGGCGACGATCGCGCCGTCAGCGTCACCGGCGAGCAGCACGCCGGACTCCTCGAATGTCTCCCGCACGGCCGCGCACACCAGGCCCCGCGCGAGGGACGTCTCACAGCCGAACCAAGCGGCCCACGCCGAGGCGTCCGGCCCGTACCAAGCGACGGCGCTGGCGGTGCTGTCCATGTCGCGCTGGTCGAGTCCACCGCCGGGAAAGACGGTCATCCCGCCCGCGAAGGCCATACCAGCCACCCTGCGCTGCAGGAAGACCTCGATGCCATGGCCGCCACCGTGCGCGGCGGCATCGCGGACCAGCATCACTGTCGCCGCGTCCTTGGGCGTGGCAGGCACGTCGGGCAGCTTCGGCGGAACGAAGTCGTCCGGCAGCGGCACCGACCTGGGCCAGCTGGTCACGCTGATTCCCCGACCTCGACGATCATCTCCACCTCGACGGGTGCGCCGAGCGGTAGCTCAGCGACGCCGACCGCGGAACGGGCATGCTGACCCGCATCGCCGAAGACCTCGCCGAGCAACTCCGACGCGCCGTTGACGACACCTGGTTGACCGGTGAATCCCTCCGCGGAGGCCACGAAGCCGACGACCTTGACCACCCGCACGATCGAGTCGATGCCGACGAGCCCGTGCACGGCGGCGAGCGCGTTCAGCGCACAGGTACGAGCGTGCCCCTTGGCTTCGTCAGCGCTGACCTCACCGCCGACCTTGCCCGCGGCGGCGAGCGAACCATCGATGATCGGCAGCTGGCCGGACGTGTAGACCATGTTCCCGCTGCGGGTGGCGGGCACGTACGCCGCGACCGGCGGGACCACCGTCGGCAGGTCGATGTCCAGCTCGATCAGCCGTGCGCTCCAGCTCATCGCGCTCAGCCCTTCGGCCGCTTGAGGTAGGCGACGTGCTGCTCGCCAGTCGGGTTCGGCAGCACGGTGACGAGCTCCCAGCCGTCAGCGCCCCACTGGTCAAGGATCTGCTTGGTCGCGTGGATCAGCAGCGGAACCGTCGCGTACTCCCATGTGGTCGCGCTCATGCACCTGTCCCTTCGTTGCGTCACGCCGGCGGGCTCGCTCCGCGCTCAATGCCACTGACGGGCCACTGACCACGTCGCTACCGGTGCCGGTCGCGCTTCATTGCGTCGTGCCCGCAGCCTAGCGAGCCAACCCATGCCGACGACTGTCCCCCGCATGCCTGTCGCGGTTACACCTCCCCGCACCAGGGAGTTAACCAGCTCGGGTTAGGTTGTCGACCATGGAAGCATGGCGGATCATCGCGACGGCGCTGTTCGTCGCTGCCGGGATCACGCTGGTGCTGCTCACCATGGCGAAGGTGCGCGAACGGACTCACTCAGGCGGGCAGACCGCGGTCGCTGGTGCTATCGGCCTCGCCGCGATGGTGATCATCAGCGTCCTGATGATCACCACGCTCGCCGCACCACTGACCTGGGCGATCGTGATCACGGCTGGCGTCGTCGTCACCGCGATGGTGCTGGCTTTCTGAGCGTGCGATAACGCCCTTCACCCCAATAGAGGCATTCACCGGTTACTCTGACGGCCGTGACAACACCGCTCGGCGACTCTGGCTGGACCAAGGAACTCAGGCGGGCGCGCTTGCATTTCGTGACCGGCAAGGGGGGAACCGGGAAGACGACGGTCGCCGCGTCGCTCGCTCTCGCACTCGCCAGTGGCGGAAGGAGAGTGCTGCTGGTCGAGGTCGAAGGCAGGCAGGGCATCGCGCAGCTCTTCGACACCGAACCCATGCCTTACGGTGAGCGTCACCTCGTCTCGGCACCCGACGGCGGCGAGCTGTGTGCGCTGCACATCGACGCCGAGGCCGCGCTGCTCGAGTACTTCGAGATGTTCTACAACCTCGGCTTCGCGGGACGCACGCTGCGCAGGATGGGCGCGATCGAGTTCGCGACGACGCTCGCACCGGGTCTGCGGGACGTGCTGCTCACCGGAAAGATCAAAGAATGCGTCACCCGCAGGGAGTCCGACGGCCGCCACAGCTACGACCATGTCGTGGTCGACTCCCCGCCGACGGGGCGCGTTGTGAAGTTCCTCGACGTCACTCGCGCGCTCAGCGACATCACCAAGAGCGGACCAATCCGCGGACAGGCCGAGGGCGTCGTGAAGCTGCTGCACTCCCCGGAGACGGCGGTGCACCTGGTGACGCTGCTCGAGGAGATGCCCATCCGCGAAACGCTTGAGGCCGTCGACGACCTCGTCGAGGCGAAGCTGCGGCCCGGCGCGGTCCTGATCAACCGGGTGCGACCGCCGCGACTTCCCGCCCGCTCGATCACCGCCGCCGCGGATGGCAGGGTCAACTCCTCCCGGGTACGTTCCGGGCTGGAGGCCGCCGGTCTCGATCTCGCCCCTGAGGTGCTGGACGGCCTGGTCAACGAAACCGTGGAGCACGCGATTCGGGTGGCCGCCGAACGGTCGGCGATGGAGCAGCTCGGCGAGGCCAACCAACCACGCATCGAGATCCCGGACATCACAGAGGGCATCGACGTCGCATCGCTGTACGAGATCGCCGACCTGCTGGTCGAGAAAGGGGTGCGGTAGTGGTGGCGCAGGCGAGGCACCTCGACATGGACACCCTGATCGACAACCCGAAGACCAAGGTCGTCGTCTGCTGCGGCTCCGGCGGTGTGGGGAAGACGACGACGGCGGCTGCGCTCGCGTTGCGCGCCGCCGAGCGCGGCAGGACGACGGTGGTGCTGACCATCGACCCCGCCCGCAGGCTCGCGCAGGCGCTCGGGCTCGAGGAGCTCGGCAACGTGCCGAAAAGGGTCGAGCTGGAAGGTTTCGAGCCAGCCGGTGAGCTGTGGGCGATGATGCTGGACATGCGTCGCACGTTCGACGACATGATCATCGCGCACTCGGATCCTGACCGCGCCGAGGAACTGCTGGCCAGCCCGTTTTACCAGACGGTGTCCACGTCGTTCTCCGGCACGCAGGAGTACATGGCGATGGAGAAGCTGGGCCAGCTCGTCGCGGACGGCGAGTGGGACCTGATCATCGTCGACACCCCGCCGAGCCGGTCCGCGCTTGACTTCCTCGACGCGCCGAAGCGGCTGTCCAACGCGCTCGACACGCGGCTGATCAAGCTGCTGACCAGCCCTGCCCGCGCGGGTGGCTGGGGTGTGCGCAAGGCGTTCACCGCGGGGCTCGCGATGGCGACCAAAGCGGTGTCGACCGTGATCGGCGGGCAGTTGCTAACCGACGCATCGGCGTTCATGCAGGCGTTCAACAGCACGGCGGGCGGCTTCAAGGAACGCGCGGCCAAGACGGCGGAGCTGCTGCGCTCGCCGGGGACGTCGTTCCTTGTCGTGGCCGCGCCGGAACCGGACGCCCTGCGCGAGGCGAGCTACTTCGTGGAGCGGCTGTCCGACGAGTCGATGCCGCTCCAGGGCCTCGTCGCGAACCGGACGCACCCCGTACTGGCCGACCTGCCAGCGACGAAAGCTCTCGCCGCCGCTGAGGCACTCGAACGCGACGGCAACGGTCCGCTCGCGGCGGCCGTGCTGCGCCTGCATGCCGACCGTGTCACCCTTGACCAGCGGGAACAGCGCCTGCTCGCGCGCTTCACCCGCGCCCATCCCGGCGTCCCCGTCGTCGGGGTGCCCGCGCTGCCAAGCGACGTCAACGACATCGCTGGGCTGCGAGTGATCGGTGAGCGGCTGTCCGGCAATGGCCACGCGCGCTGAAAGACGCTTTCACCGCACCCAACGCAGAGAAAGCGTCTTTCACCGCATCCCGCTCCATCAACCCGCGCGGGCGGGCTGCTCCGCGTCGCCGTGCTCCCGGCGGGCCTCTTCGAGCAGGTCACGCCATGACTGGACGTCTGGCCTGCGGCGCAGGAGCGCGCGTCGCTCCCGCTCCGTCATACCGCCCCATACACCGAACGTGATCCGGTTGTCCAGCGCCTCGGCGAGACACTCCGTACGAACGGGGCAAGCCATGCAGACGAGCTTCGCCCTGTTCTGCTCCGCGCCCTTGACGAAGAGACCATCCGGATCGGTGTCGCGGCAGGCCGCTGCGGTGCGCCAGTCCGGTTCAGTGCTGTTCATACCCCCAGCTCCCTCATATCTGTCATGCTCACTTCTCCGCCCAACGGCGCTCCCCGCGCCAGTACGTGAGACGTTGACGGACTGTAGAGGCCATCGGTTCCCGCCGCCAACGTGGGTAATCCAAATTCACGCCGCGGTAACACACAGGGCGTGATCGTTCCGGCTGCTCGCACTACCACGCCAGGCAAGCGAGGCCCCAGCGGAGGCACGTAGCATCAGGGATGTGCGAACGACGGATGGCATATTCAAGCTGCTCGGCCTGTGCCTGCTGGCAGGAGTGCTGCTCGCCGGCATGATGTTCCCGTTCGTCGGGGGGCTCGGTGTCATGTCGAACAAGGCGAGCGCGACCGTCGACAACACGTCGACCGAGCTGGCGAACGTGCCGCCGCCGCTGGTCACTACGGTGACGGACGCCAAAGGCAAACCCATCGCGACGCTGTATCAGCAGTACCGCATCCCCACCGCGAGCGACCAGATCTCCGACGCCATGAAGTGGGCGCTGATCTCCATTGAGGACAAGCGCTTCTACGAGCACGACGGCGTCGACTGGAAGGGCACCGTGCGTGCGGCGATCAGCAACACGCAGGGCGGAGACACCCAGGGTGCGTCGACGCTGACACAGCAGTACGTCAAGAACTACCTGATCAACGTCGTCTACTGGAACGACGACAACCCGAAGCACCTCATCGGCAGGCAGAAGGCCCAGGAACAGACCATCGCGCGCAAGCTCAAGGAAGCGCGGATCGCGGTCCAGCTCGAGACGAAGATGAGTAAGGAGGAGATCCTTACCGGGTATCTCAACATCGTCGAGTTCTCCCGCCGCATCTTCGGCGTCGGCGCCGCCGCTCGCGCGTACTTCGGTGTCTCGGCGAAGGAGCTGGACGCCGCCCAAGGCGCGCTGCTGGCGGGCATGGTCAACAACCCGACCGCGCTCGACCCGTGGAACCACCCCGAGGACGCGAAGAAGCGGCGCAACCTCGTGCTGGACAAGATGGTGGAGAACCGCAAGCTCAGCGAAGCGGACGCCGAGGAACTCAAGAACCAGCCGCTCGGCGTGCTGCCGGGCGGGCCTCGCAAGCCGCCTGCCAACTGCGTAGGCGCGGGACCTGACCACGGCTTCTTCTGCCAGTACGTCGAGGACTACCTGCTGCGCGCCGGAATGGACAAGGACGACCTCTACACCGGCGGCTACACCATCAGGACGACGCTCAATCGCAAGGCGAACAAGGTCGCCAAGGACTCGGCCGAGTTCCAGGTGAGCAAAACCGAGCCGAACGTCGCGAACACGCTGTCGCTGGTCAAACCGGGCAAGAAGCGCCACAAGGTCGTCGCGCTCGCGGCCAACAAGGACTACGGGCCGGACAAGAGCAAGGGCCAAACCGTCTACGCGCTGCCGTCGGACGTCATCAACCTTGGTGGCGCGGGCTCGACGTTCAAGATCTTCACCGCGGCGGCGGCTATGCAGGAGCGCGTCGTTGGAATCTACGACAAAATCTCGGCACCCAACTTCCACATCTCCCCGGTCTTTTCCGCGAGCGATCAAGACGCGTGCCCCGGTAATCCACAATACTGCGTGCAGAACTACCCAGGCGCGACATTCGGCGGACAGATCACGCTGCAAGACGCACTGGCAAAGTCACCAAACACCGCGTTCGTGATCCTCGAAGAGAAAACCGGCATGGGCCCAGTCGTGAACATGGCGAAGAAGCTCGGGATGCGGCGCTCCCTCGCCGCGAACGGCCAGGGCGACACGCCTGACCCGCAGGCGGAGGACGCCGATTTGCGAGTAAGTCAGGCCAAGATATTCAAACCAAGCGAGTACTCACCGGGCGGTGGATCGTTCACGCTCGGCCCTGTCGCAGTCAGTGGGCTTGAGCTGGCCAACGTCGCCGCGACCATCATGAGCGGCGGCGTGTGGTGCCCACCAACTCCAATCGCCAAGGTCACAGACCGCAACGGCAACACCGTCAAGATCCAAGAGGAGCCCTGCGAGCGCGTTATTCCGAAGCCGCTGGCCGATACCCTCGCCGTCGGGTTGAGCAAGGACCACACGGGCGGGACCGCGACCGGCGCCGCCGCCAAGGTGGGCTGGGATCGACCGATGATCGGCAAGACGGGTACCGCGCAGAACGCCCAAGCGTCGACGTTCGTTGGCGCGACGCCCCAGTTGGCGGGTGCCGCGATGGTGTTCCGGCCGGACTCTCCGATCGGCAGCCTGTGCTACGCGGGACCAGGCAATGTGCGCGCGTGCGAGCTCGGGACCGGCAACATGCAGGGTGCCCGCACCCCGGCGGACACCTGGTTCGGCGCGATGAAGAAGATCCACGCGAACTTGCCGAAGAAGGACCTGCCGAAGCCGGACCCGAAGTACGCGCGGATGCACTCGACCCCAGATGAAACCGAAACCACCGAGGGCGAAGACCAGAACGGCGACGAGGGACCGAACGAGAGCAACGATGGAGAGGACGGGGGCAACTAGTCCCCGTGAGCCACAGTATCCTGACTCGGGTGGATACCGCCCCTCACCGCAGGATGAGCCCCGCCCGCCGCCGTGCCCGTCGACTGGGTCTCGCGACTGTGACACTCGGCGCGACGACCTTCGCCTACGCGGCTGGCATCGAACGGCGACGCTTCACCCTGCGGACGGCAGAGCTGCCTGTGCTCGCCCGCGACGCCAGGCCGCTGCGGGTCCTACACATTTCCGACCTGCATATGTTGCCGAGCCACACGGCCAAGCAGCGCTGGGTGGCGTCGCTGGCCGAACTGGAGCCGGACCTCGTCGTCAACACCGGCGACAACCTCTCCCACGCGGCAGCGGTGCCTTCGGTGTTGCGGGCGCTCGGGCCACTGCTGCCCTTCCCAGGGCTTTTCATTTTCGGTAGCAACGACTACTTCGGGCCGAAGCCGAAGAACCCGGCGCGGTATCTGTTCGAGAACGTGGAGAATCGCCAGCATATCCACGGCCCCCCGCTGCCGTGGCAGGATCTGCGCGCGGCTTTCATCGAACGCGGCTGGCATGACCTCACCCACACCAGGGAGACGATCACCGTCGCGGGCCAGCGGATCGTCGCGGCCGGTGTGGACGACCCGCACCTGCACTACGACCGCTACAGCGAGATCGCCGGCAAGCCGGACGCCGACGCGGCGCTGCGGCTCGGCATCACCCACTCACCGGAGCCCAGGGTGCTGGACCCGTTCGCATCGGACGGCTACGACCTTGTCCTCGCCGGTCACACCCACGGCGGCCAGCTGCGAATCCCCGGCATCGGCGCGCTGGTAACCAATTGCGAGCTGGACCGCTCGCGGGCGCGCGGCGCCTCACGCTGGGGTTCGGACATGTGGCTGCACGTTTCCGCGGGCCTCGGCACGTCGCCGTTCGCGCCGGTGCGGTTCGCCTGCCCACCTGAAGCGAGCCTGCTGACCCTGGTGCCGCGCGGCTCGACGTCCGCGGAAGCAGCGGGGGAGTCCCGGTTCAAGACCGGAATCGGCGTCCGTTAGACTCGTTCCCGGCCCGAGATACACGGCATCGGGGTGTGGCGCAGCTTGGTAGCGTGCCTCGTTCGGGTCGAGGAGGTCGTGGGTTCAAATCCCGCCACCCCGACGCAACGGAAGCGGCCCAGGTCCACTACGGACTTGGGCCGCTTTCTCATGTTTAGGGCCACGCTCTCGCCGTCCGGCGACGTGGCACCATCTACCCGTGACCACTCACCCTGAACCGACGGTGCCGGACAGCCTGTTCGCCGACCCAGCGGCCGAAGCCCGGTGGCGCGCCCGCTTCACCGCGGCGCGGATGTCCTCGCCTGACTGGGCCCGCGACGAGCCATCGGCCAACATCTACGTCTCCAATGTCAGCGGCGTATTCGAGATCTATGCCTGGAATCGCGCCACCGACGAGCACCGCAAGGTCACCGACCGGCCCAACGGCACGGTGCATGGCGCCATAGCCCCGGACGGACGGGCGATCTGGTGGTTCAACGACACCGACGGCGACGAGTACGGCCACTGGGTCCACGAGCCGTTCACGGCGGACGACGCCGATCCGGCGCGCCTGCCGGACATCCCAGACGGCTACCCAGCCGGTCTCGAACTCGGCCGCGACGTCACGGCCGTCGGGGTGTCCACCGATGACGGCACCACGATCTACACCCACGCTGGCGGCGCCACCCGCACGGCGTATGCCAGCGAGCACGATGCCGGGGTCGCCGCGCTCTCCCGTGACGAGGCACTGCTCGCGATCAGCCACTCGGAACACGGCGACTCCCGCCACCCCGCGCTGCGGGTGCTGGCGACGGACGGTTTCGGCATGGTCACCGAGAAGTGGGACGGGCCCGGAAAGGGCCTCGATGCGCTGGAGTTCTCGCCAGTTCCAGGCGACCAGCGGCTCCTGGTGCTACACGAGCGGCATGGCAAGGAAGAGCTGCTGATCTGGGACGTCGCGCGCGACACCGAGACCGAGATCTCGCTCGACCTACCCGGGGAAGTGGCCGCGACCTGGTACCCGGACGGCACGGCACTGCTCGTCGTCCACTTCCACTCCGGCCGCAGCACGCTGCACAGCTACGACCTCACCACTGGCGTCCTGACCGACATCAGCACGCCGCCCGGCCGGATCGGCGGCGCGGGTGTCCGGCCGGACGGCACGATCGAGTACGCCTGGTCCAGCGCGAAGACGCCGCCAGCGATCCGCGCCCGCTCGGTGACCGGCGAGGACACCGTGCTGCTTACCCCACCGGGAGAACGGGCACCGGAGTCCGTCTCGATCACGGACGCGTACGTCGACGGCCCCGGCGGGCCGATCCACACGCTCATCTCGCGACCCGCCGACGCCCCTGACGGCCCGCTGCCCACGATGTTCTCCCTGCATGGCGGCCCGCACGCCGCTGACGAGGACCGGTTCTCCGCCTACCGCGCGGTCTGGGTCGACGCCGGGTTCGCTGTCATCGAGGTGAACTACCGTGGCTCCACCGGCTACGGCTCGGCATGGCGAGACGCGATCGAGGGACGGCCAGGGCTCACCGAGCTGGAAGACGTCGCCGCCGTGCACGACTGGGCGGTCGCGAACGGCGTCGCCGACCCAGACAAGTGCGTGGTAAACGGGGCGTCCTGGGGCGGCTACCTCTCGCTGCTCGCGCTCGGTACGCAGCCGGAGCGCTGGGCGGCGGGTATCTCAGTAGTGCCGGTGGCCGACTACGTCACGGCCTACTACGACGAGATGGAACAGCTTCGCGCGTTCGACCGGGCGCTGTTCGGCGGTTCACCGGAAGACGTGCCCGAGGTGTACCGGAAGTGCTCACCGCTGACGTACGTCGACGAGGTCAGCGCCCCAGTGCTGGTCCTGGCTGGCGACAACGACCCGAGGTGCCCGATCCAGCAGATCGAGAACTACCTGGACCGGCTCGCGAAGCGGGGCGCGCGATACGAGTTCTACCGGTACGACGCCGGCCACGGCTCCCTCGTGGTCGCCGAGACCATCAAGCAGACCGCCATCGAGGTCGACTTCGCGCTCCGCACGCTCGGCTGAGGGCTCCGCGAGTCCCGACTTCCGGGCGAGCAGATCCAGACGTCACCGTCGGGCGAAGTCGACGACCTGCTCGCCGATGGTGCGCAGCGTCGTCTCCACCTTGGCGTCGCTGGCCTGACCGTTCTCGTCGAACTTCGTCTCCACCGAGTTCACCGCGCCACCAAGTGGGGTCGGCCAGCCGCGAAGCGCGTGCACCGTCGTGCGGAGCTGGTTCAGCGTCGTCACGGCCGCCTGCCAACCGTACGCGACGGCGACCGTGCCGACCGCGCGGCCGTGGAGGTAGGGACGCGCGTCGTGACGGAGATCCTCCACGTAGTCGAGGGCATTTTTCACCAAACCGGATGGTCCGCCGTGATAGCCGGGCGACACCACGACCAGCCCGTCGGCGGCGCGAATCGCCGCCACTAGATCGCGCGCCGCGTCACTGCGTTCGTCGATGGCGATGTCGTAGAACGGCAGCACGAGCCGATCGCCCGTGATCTCCACCGTGCTCGCACCTGCGCTTTTGGCGCCAGCGAGCACGGCGCGCAACGCATGTTCGGACTGCGAACCCTCCCGCAGGGATCCGCCAATGCCTACCACGGTGATCGCCCGATTACCGGCCATGCCTCATTCTCCTCACGACGGCTCGATATGCACCGTACGACTTCGAGCCCGATGGAGGTCCACCCGACGTGTGCTTGCTCGCACTCCCACGACGCCAAGGGACCATGCCAGACTGCGGATGACCCGGTCATCAGAGGAGGACACCAGTGCCGAGACTTGCCGAGCGCATTCCGATTCCGGTGCAAGCAGCGACCATGCGAGCCGCGATGGCGTTGCCCCGCCACATCCGGCGGCTCATGGCGGGTAGGCCGATCGAATTGGACGGGCAGACGCTCGACGTCGACGCCCAACTGATGCTGCGCATCAACCAGTTCGCCGGGATTCAGCTCGCTGCCGCGTCACCCGAAGAGGCACGGACGAACCTCAACGCCTCAGCCAAGATCGCCGAGCGTGCCAGCAGGCCACCGATGCGAAGCAGGCCGGTGCGCATCCCCGCGCGCGGGGGTGAGCTGTACTCCCGGCTCTACATACCGAACCATGTCGGCGAGAACGCCCCACTGCTGGTGTTTTACCACGGTGGCGGCTGGGTCGTCGGCAACGTTGAAACTCACGATGACGCGGTGCGTTTCCTCGCGCAGCATGCCGGGGTGCGGGCACTGAGCGTCGACTACCGGCTCGCGCCGGAGCACCCGTTCCCCGCCGCCGTCGAGGACGCCATCGACACCTATGAGTACGTCGTCGCCAACGCCGAACAGCTGGGCGCCGACCCGAACCGGATCGCGGTCGGCGGCGACAGCGCCGGCGGCAACCTCGCGGCGGTCGTGGCGCAGCAAGCCAAGGACAACGGCGGCAACCTGCCCGCGTTCCAGCTGCTGATTTACCCCGAGGTCGACTTCGTCAACCGGCGGGCGTCCCGGAAATTCTTCAGCGAAGGCTTCTTCCTCACCGACGACGACATGAACTGGTTCGAGGGCCATTACGTGCCGGAGGGTGCCGACAAGTCCGACCCTCGGCTGTCACCATTGCTCGCCAAAGACCTCAGCGGGCTGCCGCCCGCCGCCGTGATCACCGCCGGTTTCGACCCGCTGCGCGATAACGGCGAGGCGTACTACGACGCGTTGAAAAAGGCGAGTGTCCCGGTCACGCTGCACCGACATTGGGACCTTATCCACGGTTTCATTAACCTGCTCGGAATCAGTCCCCGGTTCCGCGAAGCGACGCTGGAAATCGCGGGTGTGCTGCGAACGGGACTCGACCTGACCGCGAAATAGCGGAATCCGGCGCCGGGGCTACCGGCGCCGGATTCCTTCCCCCATCAGAAACGCTAAGAATGGCCGACAGACGCGTTATGGCGTTGGCACCGGGAGCCCGCCACCGTCGCCACCTTCGGTGACGTCACCGACGTCCGGTGCTTCCGGAGCGCCGCCACCGACGCCGGGCACACCGAGGTCGGACACCGACGGCACGCCGCCGAGAATGCTGTCGATCAAGGCCGACAACGTCGTCAGCAGGCTCTTCAGCAACGACCGCAGCAGCGCGACCGGGTCGGGCAGCCCCCCGATTCGCGCCTGGACATCCGCCAGCGCCGCCTCGACTTCGTCGGTTTGCGCCGATGCCTGTTTGGCCAAGGTGACGGTCTCGCTGGAGATCGAACTACGTTGCCCGCTGACGATGCCGGTGACGAGTGTCTTTGTCTCGTCGAGGGCGAATCCCATCGCGGTGAAGTTGGACTGTTCCATGGTGTCGGCGAGTTCGACGCGAAGCTCACTGAGATGGCCCGCGACGTCGACCATGCTGGCTGAACTGGAACCGGTGCCGATGACGTCGTCCGACGGACTTGCCCCTGCGACTCCCGCGCCAGTCACCGAAAGGATGCTTCCGGTCGCGATAATGGCAATCGTGCGAGCGATTTTGCCTTTCATTGCGTACTCCTCACAGCGTCCGTGTCCGCCCTGAAATGGGCTGTTTGTGGCGCTGGAATCATCCGTACTCCTCGGTTGGGCCGACCACTACTCGCCCTCACCACTCCGGTGGACAGCAGGGCGGAAGAACCGGTGACAACCGGTCGGCTGGTGACCCCGATACGAATGAGCCGCAAGCACCCACACAGGAGTCAGACCAGTTACTTTGCGCAACCAAATGGCCGTGACTTCACGTCGACCTCACTCGACGGCGGCCCACACCTCACCCGGGTAGGTCATGTTGATCTACGACCCTCAGCAAGATCACCCACAAGGCTTGATCACGCCAACCGGGCAACCTAAGCCGCCGCGAGTCCCGACCTCCCCTGCCGCGAGTCCCCCGGTACGGCGCCGCGTGTTCCGGGTTCGGCAGACTGGGTCTCGTGCGAATCCCCACCGCTATCGACGTCGATACCGCCGCTACCCGCGTCCACGGCCACGTCCGGCACACACCGCTGTTGCGCACGGAGATCGGCGACAGAGAGTGCCTGCTCAAGCTGGAACACCTCCAGCGCACCGGTTCCTTCAAGCTCCGAGGCGCCGTGAACGCGCTGGCCAGCGGTGAGCGGCCAGAGCAAGTGATCACCGCGTCCGGCGGCAACCACGGCCTCGGCGTCGCCACCGCCGCGAAGAGCCTAGGACTCCCGGCCACGGTGTACGTGCCGGAGACCGTCCCCGAGGCGAAGGCGCGCCGTATCGAGCGATCGGGCGCCACACTGATCCGGCACGGCACGACCTACGCGGAGTGCGCCGCGGCCGCGCATGACGCAGCCACACGGACCGGCGCGCGCTATGTCGAGGCGTACAACGACCCGGACGTCGTCGCAGGTCAAGGCACCATGGCGCGGGAGATCGCGCGGGACGCGCCGGACGTCGACGCCATCGTCGTCGCGGTGGGTGGCGGCGGACTCGCGGCAGGCACCGCGCTCGGCTCGGACGGCAGAAAGACCGTCGCCGTCGAGCCACACGGGTGCGGTTGCCTGCACCAAGCACTCCACGCGGGCGAGCCGGTGGACACCGACGTCGACTCTGTGGCGGCATCCGCGCTTGGCGCCACCCGGATCGGTGACATCCCGTTCGCCGTGCTGGCCTCGGCCGACGTCACGTCGGTGCTGGTGACCGACGACGAGATCCTCACCGCGCGTGACCTGCTGTGGGAGGAGTTCCGACTCGCCGTGGAACCGGCCGCGGCCGCGCCACTCGCGGCGTTCGCGGCGGGCCGCATACCAGGCGACCTGCCGTGTCTGGTGCTGTGCGGCGCCAACACAACATGGACGCCCTCGACATGACGAGGCACGATAACCCCATGTCTCGCACTGACTTGACGTTCACCTCGCACGGCGCAGAGTGCGCTGCCTGGCTGTACCGACCGGACGGAGATGGCCCGCATCCGATCGTCGTCATGGCGCACGGCTTTTCCGCGACGCGAGAGCTGCGCCTCGACGCCTACGCGGAGCGGTTCGTCGCGGCGGGCCTCGGCGTGCTGCTGTTCGACTACCGGCACTTCGGCGCGAGCGGCGGCGAGCCGCGCCAACTCCTGGACATCGGCAAGCAGCTGGACGACTGGCGCGCGGCGATCGCGGAGGCTCGCAACGTCGACTGGGCCGACCCGAACCGGGTGGCGCTGTTCGGCTCGTCGTACTCCGGCGGGCACGTCGTCACGCTCGCCGCCGAGGACAGGAGGATCGCCGCGATCGTGGCGCAGTGTCCGTTCTCCGACGGGCTCGCGACGTTGCGTGCGGTCGGCCCGAAGCACGCGGCGTCGTTGACGGTGCACGCCTTGCGCGACCAGATCAACGCCGCGCTCGGTAAACCCCCGCACTACCTACCCGCGGTCGCCGACCCCGGCAGCCCCGGCGTAATGACCACGCACGACGCCAAGCCCGGCATGATGGCGTTGGTCCCGCGGGACACGGTGTGGGAGAACCGGGTCGCCGCCCGCATCGGGCTGCGCGTACCGCTGTACCGGCCTGGCACGAAGGCCAAGCATGTCCAGTGCCCCGCGCTGTGGTGCATCACCGACCAGGACACGCTCTGTCCCGGCGACAACACGGCCAAGTGGGCGGCGCAAGCCCCGCGCGGCGAGGTGAAGCGGTACCCGATCGGGCACTTCGACATCTATGTCGGCGACAGCTTCGAACGCGCGGTGGCCGACCAGACCGAGTTCCTGCGCCGCCATCTGCTGCCGGGCTGAGCAACGCGTGTTACTCGGCTGGCAGGCCCATCAGGTCGGCCATGCAGCCCACCGCGTGCTCGAAGAACTCGTCGGCAGGATCAGCGCTGCCGACGAGGTGTCCGAACAACTCGAAGCTGACCATCCCGAACAACTGCGTCCAGGCGACCAACGCCCGCGCAAGCACTTCGGACGGCACGTCCGGCGCGATGGCCGTCGCGACGCCCTCGGCCTGCTCGGCAAGACCGGGCCGCAATGGCGGCGCCTGGACCTGGCGCAGCTCTCCCGCCGCCCAGCCATCGGCCAGCAGCTTTCCCAGCACCACGGCGACCCGGCTCGCAGGAGCGATGGTTTCCTCCGGCGCGCGGTAACCGGGCACCGGCGAGCCGAAAATCAGCGCGTACTCCTGGCTGCGCTGCCGTGCCCACGTCCGCACTCCGGCGCACAACGCCTGCCACCTTGCACGGATGTACTCGCGCGGCACGTGACTTTCGACGTCTTCGACCGCCGCACCGAGCGAGTCATACGCGTCGATGATCAACGCGGTGAGCAGGTCATCGCGGCTGGGAAAGTACCGGTAGATCGCGGACGACGCCATGCCGAGCTCGCGCGCGATCGACCGAAGCGACAACCGCTGTGGCCCCTCGGCGACGACTTGCCGCAGCGCCTCCGCCTTGATCGCACTGGTGAGTTCGTCGCGGGCGCGCTGCCGCGCCGTCCGAACGGCGTTCATAACGTGTCAGTGTGCCACAGGCGAGGTCAGTGTTCCTGTTTGTGAGCACTGCTCTCTAAGGAGAGCAATGGCCGCCATCCATCACCAGGAACCCGGCAGACTGGTTCGGACGTCGAACGCGGCCGTGGCTGCACTGCTGCGGCTCGGCGTCCCGCTGTTCGGCGCGCACGTGCTGGGAGTGCGCGGGCGAACCAGTGGGCAACTGCGCACCGTGGGAATGGCAGGTGCGCCCGTACGTCAACGGCCGCACCGCCGGCTCGACCGACGCCGAACTCGTCGCGGCAGCAGAGCGCCACCCCGTGTTCCGGCTGACCGAGAAGGTGTGAGGCGGATCAGCCCTTCACGCAGACGACCTGCTTGAGATGGGCGACGACCTCGACCAGGTCGGTCTGCGCCGCGATCACAGACTCGATGTCCTTGTAGGCGGCCGGGATCTCGTCCACCACGCCGCCGTCCTTGCGGCATTCGACGCCCTCGGTCTGCGCCGCGAGGTCGGCCTCGGTGAACGTCTTGCGCGCCTTCGTCCGTGACATCGCCCGGCCCGCGCCGTGCGAGGCGGACTGGAACGACTCGTCGTTGCCGAGCCCGCGCACGATGTACGACCCGGTGCCCATCGACCCGGGGATAATTCCCAGGTCACCGGACCCGGCGCGGATCGCGCCCTTCCGTGTGACCAGCAGCTCGACGTCGTCGTAGCGCTCCTCGGCGACGTAATTGTGGTGGCAACTGATCGCCTCGTCGAAGCGTACCCACGGCACGACGTCGGCGACGGCCTGTTTGAGCAGCGCCACCATCGTCGCCCGGTTCCGCGCGGCGTACTCCTGCGCCCAGAACAGGTCCCTACGGTACGCGGCCATCTCGGGTGTGCCCGCGAGGAACACCGCCAGGTCCCGGTCGGGCAGGTCCGCGTTGTGCGGCTGCTTCGCCGCGATGGCCATGTGCCGCTGCGCGAGCTGGTTACCGATGCCACGCGAGCCGGAGTGCAGCATCAGCCATACCCGACCGGCGTCCTCGCCGCCCTGCTCGAGGCACACCTCGATGAAGTGGTTGCCGCCACCGAGGCTGCCCATCTGCGTGCGAGCCTTGTGCCACATGTTTTGCACGCCGCTGTGCAGCTCGCGGAAACCGCGCCAGAACCGGTCCCAGCCGCCGACGCCGTGCACCCGCGCGGGATCAACCGGCGCCTTGTGCCCGGCGAACCCGACCGGGATGAGGTCCTCGATCCTGCGCCGCAGCTTGCCGAGGTCGTCCGGCAGATCCTCGGCGTACAGGGACGTGCGCACCGCGCTCATCCCACACCCGATGTCGACGCCGACCGCCGCTGGCGATACGGCATCCCGCATCGCGATGACGCTGCCGACCGTGGCGCCCTTACCGAGGTGGACATCTGGCATCACGGCGAGGCCATGCGTCCACGGCAGGTTCGCGATGTTGTGCAGTTGGCTCAGGGCGGCGTCCTCGACCGTGCTCGGATCGGTCCACATGCGGATCGGCACGCGGGCACCGCCTACTGCGGTGTGCATCACTGCCCCTTCCCTCGGTGCTTCAAAGGCGCCTCAGGATCGGCGACGCGCGGGTATCGTCGCAACCAGTTTTCCCGCTCTGACCTCGACAAAACCAGTTGCGGCTAAGCGCCGTCGTGGCTAGCGCGGCACCCACGCCCGCACGCTGACCCCGCCGTCGTCGCCGCTCGACACGGTCAGGTTCCCCCCGAGTCGCGCGAGCCGATCACTGATCGCGGCGAGGCCGAGGCCGGGGTCCCACGAAGATCTCGGCGCGAGCCCGACGCCGTCGTCGACCACCGTCACCGCGACACCGCCCTCCACCGCGACCAGCGTGACCACGACGGAATCGGCGTGCGCGTGCTTTTCGACGTTGAGCAGAGCTTCCCGCGTCGCCGCGGACAAAACCCGCACCCGGGACGGCAGCAGCGGCGGCAGCTCGGTCACCGTGATCATACGAGTGGTGGTGCCGGTCCGTTCCTGGAACGCACGCGTATCCTCCCGCACGGCGACACCGAGCGCGACCTTTTCCGGTGCGTTGCTCAACACTCGCAACGAGCCGCGCAGCATGGCCGCCGCCTCGCTCGCCTGTTCCTCAATCGCTTGGAGCTTGTCCTTGATGTGCGGTGCCGACACCAACGAGGTGACCTCGGCGCCGAGCGTGCGAATACCCGCGCTTACCGCGTACAGCATGGCGCCAACAGTGTCGTGCAGCTCCAGCGCGACCCTGCGCCGTTCCTCATATACGGCGACCTCGGCGGACTCTTTCGCACGCTCCGCCACGACCGTGGCGGTGGCGGCGCGCCCCGCGATCTCACCGAGTACATGGGCCGCGCGGTCGCCGAAGTCGGTCTCATACCGGTTGGCGCCGTAGAGCACACCCAGAACGCGGTCGTCGTGCATGATCGGCACCGCGATCATCGCGCGGAGCCCCTCCAGCTGTGCCTGACTAGCGAAGTCATGCGTGATACGCGGTGAGGTGATGTAGTTCTTCACCCACATGGGCCGTTTCGTGAGCATCACCTGACCGCCGAGTCCGACGCCCTTCGGCACGGCGAGTCCGTCGAGCACGTCGGTCCTTGCCCGCACGGAGTCACCAATGAGGAGGGTGTCGTCGCTGTCCGGCTTGCCGACCCATGCGACGTCGATATCGAGGCTTTCCGGCACCTCGCGAACCACCCGCCGCATGACCGCTTCGGGCTCAAGCATGCTCATCAGCTCGACGTACTTCTCGTCGAGCTCCCCCAGCCTGTCCTCCGCCAACGCAGCTGCTGGACGTTGCCGCAATCCATTCATCACAGGCCAGCCTTTCGTCCACCTGGCGCCTGCCGACACCGACGCGGATGGGCCGACATCGATGCCCGGCGTCGACATCCTGCCGTGGCTAGAACAGGTGACACCCTCCAGAGGTAGGACCCTGTCCGGGTGACACTCAGGGCCGTGCGGGAAGCGGCCTGAAAGTCAGAACTAGCGAACCCGGAGCTCGGGGCTCGCTAGTTACCGCTGGGCGATGAGCTCCGCGATCTGGACCGTATTCAGCGCGGCGCCCTTGCGGAGGTTGTCGCCCGCGACGAACAGCGCGAGGCCGCGGCCGTCGTCGACGCCAGGGTCCTGCCGGATGCGGCCGACGTAGCTCGGGTCCTGCCCCGCCGCCTGCAACGGCGTCGGGATGTCGGACAGCTCCACGCCAGCGGCACCGCCAAGCAACTCGGTAGCACGCTCGACCGACAGCGGTCGCGCGAACTCGGCGTTGATCGACAGCGCGTGGCCGGTGAACACCGGCACCCGTACGCAGGTCCCGGACACCTTCAGCTCGGGGACGTCGAGAATCTTGCGGCTCTCGTTGCGGAGCTTCTGCTCCTCGTCGGTCTCGAAGGAGCCGTCGTCCACGATCGAGCCCGCCATGGCCAGCACGTTGAACGCGATGTGCCGCGCGTACTTCGACGGCTCCCCAAGGGCGACCGCCGACCCGTCGTGGGTCAGCTTCGAAGCGTCAGCACCCGCCGCCGCGACCTGGCTGGCCAGCTCGTCAACACCGGCGAGTCCGCTACCGGACACCGCCTGGTACGTGCTGGCGACCAGCCGCACCAGACCAGCTTCGTCGTGCAGCGGTTTGAGCACCGGCATCGCGGCCATCGTGGTGCAGTTCGGGTTGGCGATGATGCCCTTGCGGGCCTCCTTCACCGCCTGCGGGTTGACTTCGCTGACCACCAGCGGAACGTCCGGGTCGAGGCGCCACGCGGACGAGTTGTCGATCACCGTCACACCCGCATCGGCGAACCGGGGAGCCTGCGCCTTCGACGTCGATCCACCAGCGGAGAACAGCGCCACGTCCAGGCCGGACGGGTCCGCCTTCTCGGTGTCCTCGACGACGACGTCCTCACCGCGCCACGGCAGCGTCTTGCCCGCCGAGCGCGCGGACGCGAAGTACCGGATCTCATCGACCGGGAAGTTCCGCTCCTCAAGTAGCCTGCGCATCACGGCGCCGACCTGGCCGGTCGCGCCCACAATCCCTATCCGCATCAGCGACCACTCCCCGCGTAGACGACGGCTTCCTCGTCGCCGCCGAGGTCGAACGCCTCGTGGATCGCGCGCACCGCGTCCTCGACGTCGGTGTCCCGGATCAGCACCGAGATGCGGATCTCCGAAGTGTTGATCATCTCGATGTTGATACCCGACTCGGCGAGCGACTCACAGAACTTCGCGGTCACACCGGGGTGCGAGCGCATGCCGGCGCCGACCAGCGAGACCTTGCCGACGTGGTCGTCGTAGAGCACCGCGTCGAACCCGGCCTCGTCCTTGATCTGCTCCAGCGCCGCGACGGCCTTCGGCCCATTGTCGATCGACAGGGTGAAGGTGATGTCGGTGACGCCGGACGAGGTGCGCGAGGCGTTCTGCAGCACCATGTCGATGTCGATGTTGGCGTCGGCGACCGCGCGGAAGATCCGCGCCGCGGCGCCCTTGTAGTCCGGGACGTCGGTCACGGTGATCTTGGCTTCTGACTTGTCGTGCGACACGCCGGTGATCAGCGCCTGTTCCACGGGAATCTCCTCGATCGATCCGGCCACAAGCGTGCCCGGTTTGGTGCTGTAGGACGATCGAACCCGCAGCGGCACCCCGTAGCGCCGTGCGTACTCGACCGAACGCAGATGCAGGATCTTCGAACCGGTCGCGGCCAGTTCGAGCATCTCTTCGTACGGAACGGTGTCCAGTTTGCGTGCGTCCGACACGATCCTTGGGTCCGCGGTGTAGACCCCGTCGACGTCGGAGTAGATCTCACACTCGTCGGCCTTCAACGCCGCCGCGAGGGCGACCGCGGTCATGTCCGAGCCGCCCCTGCCGAGTGTCGTGATGTCCTTGGTGTCCTTCGAGACACCCTGGAAGCCCGCGACAAGGGCGATGTATCCCTGGTCAAGCGCTTCCGTCACCCGCGTCGGTGATACCTCCACGATACGTGCGTCGCCATGCGCGGCCGTGGTGGAGATGCCGGCCTGCGACCCGGTGAACGACCATGCTTCCGTGTCGAGCTTGCTGATGGCCATCGCCACGAGCGCGTTCGAGATGCGCTCACCGGCGGTGAGCAACATGTCCATCTCGCGCTCCGGCGGGTCCGGATTGACTTGTCCTGCCAGATCGAGCAGTTCATCCGTCGTGTCACCCATCGCGGAACACACAACGACAACGTCGTTACCTGCGTTCTTGGTTTCCACGATGCGTTCGGCAACGCTTCTGATGCGATCCGCGCTCTCCAACGACGATCCGCCGTACTTCTGGACTACGAGCGCCACTGCGCGCCAACCTCCTCCAACGGGAGCGCCCAGGCCCCAGTCCTTGTATCGAGGCGGGCGTCGTCCCTGTAGTTGAACCAAGGGTACCGGCCGACCCGACCCGTTCGCGGTACCGATGTGGCACCGACCACTTTCCGTTCACCTGAGCACGTGGCTTCTACCAGCCGTGATGCCTTCGCGATGATGTCGTGGCGCCGACGTCGGGCGCGGCACACTACCCTGGACGGACCAGCGTTCGCCTACCCCCGGAAGCCGCAGTGAGTCCGACGGACACCGCAGCGCTCATCGAGCAGCGGTCAGCACCGCGCGTGTCGCCGGCCCCAGCCGGTACGTCGCGCCGCGACCGCACCGCGCCCCGCGCGCTGCTCGCGTTCGCGCCCGCGCTGGTCTACCTCGGCGTACGTCTCGTCGGGGTGCTGATTCTCGTGCTGATGGCCGGTCCCAACAACACCACCGTGCATCGGTCGCTGACGGCGTGGGATGGCCAGTGGTACCTCGGCATCGCCACCGGCGGGTACACGGGAGCGCCGGAGGGGCTGCTCGACGCGCACGGCCAGCGCACCCCGCAGACTCCGTTGGCGTTCTTCCCCGGCTACCCGACGGTGACCGGCTGGCTGGCCGATCTGACCTGGCTCTCGGTGGATACCGCCGCGTTCGTCGTCAGCATCCTCGCCGGGATCGCGGCGGCATACGCGCTGGTCCGTATCGGCATGCTGATCCGGGGCGGGTCGCGTCGTGTCGGGCTGATCCTGGTCGCGCTGTTCGCCGCGTCGCCGATGGGCGTCGTGCTTTCGATGACGTACTCCGAGGCGCTGTTCTGCGCGCTCGCCGCATGGTCGCTGGTGTTCGTGCTGCGCCGCCAGTGGATGTGGGCCGGTGTGCTGTGCGCGTTGGCCGGACTGGTGCGACCGACCGGGCTCGCGCTCGTCCTCGCCGTCGGCGCGGCGGCGTTCGCCTGTGCGGTTGAGGTCCGCCGACGGGGTGGTCTCCGTCCTGCGCTGCGCCCGCTTGGCGGGCTGCTGCTCGCCCCTATGGGGCTGGTGGGATACCTGTGGTGGGCTGGTGCGCAGATCCGACCAGGGGCGGGTGTCCTCGCTCAGCTCGGTGGGTGGAGCGAGCTGCAAGAGCGCGGGTGGAACTCCGCGTTCGACGGCGGTGCCGCCACGCTGCGGTTCACCGGCGAGGCCATCGCGCGATCGGAGTCCGTGCATGAGATCGGCACGATCCTGGTGCTGCTCGCCGCCGTCGCGCTGGTAGTCGTCGGGTTCGTCCTGCGGGTGGAATGGCCGCTGCTGGTGTACGGACTCGGCGTGCTGATCATGGATCTCGGCTCGAACGGCCTGATGAACTCCAAGGCCCGGCTGCTGCTGCCCGCGTTCACACTGCTCATACCGGTAGCGCTGGGGTTGGCGAAGCGCAAACCCGCGACGACGCTGGTAGTGCTGGTCGCCACGACCGTGGTGAGCGGCTGGTTCGGCGCGCACGCCCTTGTCACCTGGCCGTACGCGATATAACTGGAGCCATGCAGCGCAAGCCAGCGACGACCAGCGTCGCCGTGCACGAACTGATCGCGCAGCGCTGGAGCCCGCGCGCGTTCGACCCGGACGCCAAGGTGTCCGAAGAGCAACTACGCGCGCTGCTGGAAGCCGCGAGGTGGGCGCCGTCGTTCGGCAACACCCAACCAGCGCGGTTCCTGGTTGGACGCAGGGGCGACGCCGTGTTCGACCGCATCCACGGCACGCTGACCGAGCGCAACCAAGACTGGGCGCACCGGGTCGGTGTGCTGCTCGCTGGGCTCGCGGTCACCCGCAACGAGAAGGGCGACATCCCCTACGCGGAATACGGTGTCGCGCTCGCCGCGCAGAACCTGGTGCTCCAGGCCGTGGCAGAGGGGCTGGGCGCACACCAGATGGCCGGGTTCGACCCGGACGCGCTGCACCAGGCGTTCGCGCTGCCCAACGACGTCCGGCCGGTGGTCACCATCGCCGTCGGGGTGCAGGCGGACGCCGAGGTACTCGGCGCGCAGCGGCTCGTCGAACGGGAACGCGGCGAGCGTTCCCGCATCCCGCTGGCGGAGTTCGCGCTCAGCGAATGGGGCGCGCCAGCGTTCTGAGGGGCACGGGTGCCACAGCGAACGCGTCACTACCTCGCCGTTGAAGTTGATCACGTCTACTCGCGTTGTGGTGCGAGTTTGTCCATTAAGTTCGCTTTGGCGAACAACAGTGCGAGTACACGTGATCAACTGCGCTGAACAGCTCCGGCTGATGGGCAAACGACGCCTTCAGCGCGAACGCTACTTTCCCAGCGACCCGAGGCGGCGGATGATCGTGGCGCCAAGGGACGACACGATCAGCCAGAAGATCGCCGCGATGCCGTAGTTGACCAGGATCTTCAGCTGCGCGTCATCAGGCTGGAACAGGTCCTTGAAGGCGAGCGCGAGCGGATCGGCCCAGTCGCGGACGAACGACACGATGCTGTTGTCCTCGTTCGCATCGGCGATGGTGAACACCACGTGCAACACCAGCACCAGCGCGAACAGCAGGAACACCCAGCGCACGATCGCGGCGAGGATGTTGACCATCTTGTCCTTCACCGCGACCCAGTCGACGCTCGGGCCATGCTTACCGCCCACGGTGTCGTCCTCATTCGACGTAGCGCTCGACTTATCAGCGTGCTCGGCCATGCCGGAAGTCTGACATGCCACGCGGCACACCGCTATGGCAACATCGGCAAATCGCCCGGTCAGCCAGCCTGCGACGCCCCTGACGTGTGCCAGCCCTCGACAGTGTGGTTATGCTGAACCCGTGGCACGCGCACTCCTGCTTCGCTGCCGCGACGGGGCCTGATCCGACCGGCCCCCCGTCGCGGGGCCTTGTCGTGCCGCCGGTCACCCGCCCATAGCGGAAACACCGACAGCAGGAGACCATCAACAAATGTCCACTTCCCCCCGCCCGGAACACGGACCCATCACCGCGCCCAACGGCCCAGTACCCGCTGGCCAGCCGGTGTGGAACCCCCAACGCGGCAGCTCGATGCCGGTCGGCCGGTACCAACCCTGGTACCGCCTGGTCGAAGACATCCAACTGCCGGACCGCACCTGGCCGGACGCCCGTATCACCCGCGCCCCGCTGTGGTGCGCCGTCGACCTCCGCGACGGTAACCAGGCGCTGATCGATCCGATGTCGCCCGCGCGCAAGCGCAAGTTCTTCGAACTGCTGGTCGCGATGGGCTACAAGGAGATCGAGGTCGGCTTCCCGTCGGCGTCGCAGACCGACTTCGACTTCGTCCGCGAGATCATCGAAGAGGACGTCATCCCCGATGACGTGCGGATCCAGGTGCTGACCCAGTGCCGCTACGAGCTGATCGAGCGCACCTTCGAGGCACTCAAGGGCGCGCCGAAGGCCGTCGTCCACATCTACAACTCGACGTCGATCCTCCAGCGGCGCGTCGTGTTCCGCGAGGAGCGCGAGGGGATCAAGAAGATCGCCACCCAAGGCGCCGAGCTCGCGCAGGAGTTCGCGGCGAAGAACCCGGAGACGGACTTCCGGTTCCAGTACTCGCCCGAGTCGTTCACCGGCACCGAGCTGTCGTACGCGGCCGAGGTGTGCAACGCCGTCACCGACATCTGGCAGCCGACGCCGGAGAACCCGGTGATTCTGAACCTGCCCGCGACCGTCGAGATGGCGACGCCGAACGTCTACGCCGACTCGATCGAGTGGATGGGCCGCAACCTGGACCGGCGTGACTCGGTGATCCTGTCGCTGCACCCGCACAACGACCGGGGAACCGGCATCGCCGCCGCTGAACTCGGCTACCAGGCCGGGGCGGACCGGATCGAGGGCTGCCTGTTCGGCAACGGAGAGCGCACCGGCAACGTCGACCTCGTCGCGCTGGGAATGAACCTGTTCAGTCAGGGCATCGACCCCCAGATCGACTTCTCCGACATCGACCACATCAAACGCACGGTCGAGTACTGCAACCAGCTCCCGGTGCACGAACGCTCGCCATGGGGCGGTGACCTGGTCTTCACCGCATTCTCCGGCAGCCACCAGGACGCCATCAACAAGGGCTTCGACGCGCTTGAGGCGGCCGCCGAGAAGGCAGGCGTGCCGGTGAACGAGTTCCCGTGGGAGGTCCCGTACCTGCCGATCGACCCGAAGGACGTCGGCCGCACGTACGAAGCCGTCATCCGGGTGAACTCGCAGTCCGGTAAGGGCGGCGTCGCCTACGTGATGCGTACCGAGCACCAGCTCGACCTGCCGCGTCGCCTGCAGATCGAGTTCTCCCAGGTCGTACAGCAGTACACGGACACGTCCGGCGGCGAGGTCGACCCGGACACCATGTGGGACGCCTTCAGCAGGGAGTACCTGACGACGACGTCCCCGCTGGAGCTGGTGCGCTCGCACGTTACCGACAACGGTGGCGGCCAGTACTCCATCACGGTGACAGTCAACGTCGATGGGGAACCGAACGAGATCACCGGTTCCGGCAACGGGCCGATCGCGTCGTTCTTCGACGCGCTGTCCACCATCGGCTACGACATCAAGCTGCTCGACTACAGCGAGCACGCCATGACGGCGGGCGACGACGCCCAGGCAGCGAGCTACGTCGAATGCGCCATCGACGACAAGGTGTACTGGGGCGTCGGCGTCGATCCGTCGATCGTCACGGCTTCGCTGCGCGCGGTGATCTCGGCGATCAACCGCGCGCACCGGTAAGGCAGCGCACTCACCGCGGCGTCACCGCGCGGGCCTCGGCACGCAGCAGGTCCAGCACGGTGGCGACCGCGGGACGGGCCGCGGCGCCGGGGCGCAGCACGGCCTCGACGTGGCGCGCCGCCCTGATCCCGGCGATCGGCTTGCGCAGCAAGCGCTTGCCGCGCCGGGTGTCGATCGTGTACCTCGGCAGTAGCGCGACGCCGTGGCCTGCCGCGACTAATTCTTCCGTGACGCCGAAGTCATTGATGCGCTGCACGACGTCCGGGCGTACCCCGGTGCGGACGACGAGCGAGCGCAGCACGTCGTCGACGGGGAATCCGACCTCGACGCCAAGCCAGCGCTCAGTGGCCAGCTCGGCGAGTTCGACCTTGCGCCGGTGTGCGAGCCGGTGACCGACCGGCAGGGCCACGTCGAGCGGTTCCCGAAGTAAATGAGCAACGGTCAGTCGGTCGGACTCGTACGGCTCCGCACGTTCGTCGCGATGAGTGACGACGATGTCGAAATCGGCGAGCATCGCGGGCACTTCGGCAGGCATCATGTCGATGTCCCGGACCTCGACGCCCAGCTCGGAGTGTTCAGCCACTCGGTGCAGGAAACCGGGAAGCAAGAGCTGCCCGCCGGACGGGAAGATCGCGATCCGCACGGTTCCGCGCGGCACGCTGCGGTAGGTGTCCAGTTCGGACTGCGCGCGCTCAACGGCGGCGAGCACCTCGTCGGCGCGGACGACGAGCGCGCGCCCGGCGTCGGTCAGCCGCAGACCGCGGCCCGCCGGTTCGGTGAGCACCACCCCCACCTCCGCCTGCAAGGCCTTGAGCTGTTGCGACACCGCGGACGGCGTGCAGTGCAGCGCGGCGGCGGCCGCGGTGAGGCTGCCCCGATCGGCGAACTCCCGAAGCGCCCGAAGCCGGACGACGTCCATGAAGCAACTCTACAAGGACGCTGAAGAATAATTCGCTAGTGCTTTAGAGTCGTTGATCGCAGGCTCGGAGGCATGTCGCAACGGGATCGCCTGCTCGCCTTGACCGTGGCCGTGATGTGGGGCGCGAATTTCCTCGCCGTCCACGCCACCATCCAGCACTTTCCGCCCCTGTTCGCCGCGACACTACGGTTCGCCGTGCTCGCGGTACCGACGATGCTGCTCGTGCCATGGCCAGGGGTGAAAGTGCGCTGGCTGATCGGCTACGGCCTCGGCTTCGGCACGGGACACTTCGCGTTCCTGTTCGTCGCGATGCACATCGGCATGCCAACCGGGCTCGCGTCGCTAGTCTTGCAGGCATCGGCGCCGTTCACGGTGCTACTCGGTGCGGTGTTACTCCGCGAGCGCATCACGCCGATGGTGGCGTCCGGGATCGGGCTCGCGGTGGTCGGCATGAGCATCATCGGGTGGCAACGCGCCGAGCACGCCGCGCTGCTGCCGATGATCCTGACCTTGCTCGCCGCGCTGAGCTGGGCGGCGGGAAACCTCTGCAACCGCAACGGATTCGCGGAGACGACCAGCCAGGTGAACCCGTTGCACTTCACGCTGTGGATGTCCGTCGTGCCGCCGCTGCCGATGTTCGCGCTGTCGCTGGCGTTCGAGGGTCCGTCGGCCGGGTGGCAGGCGTTGGCCGGGGTCGGGACGTCGGAGGGGATGGTCGCGCTCGGCGGATTGGTCTACATCGTCCTCATTGGCACGGTGGCCGGATCGGGGCTGTGGAGCACGCTCATGAGCCGCAACCCCGCGGGTGTGGTCGCGCCGTTCTCGCTGCTGGTACCAGTCGTCGGCATGACACTGGCGTTCCTGGTGCTCGACGAGCGCCCGACCGCGATCGAGATCGCGGCGGCGGGCATCGTGATCATCGGCGTGCTGATCGGATCGATGTCCCGGCCCCGGCCAGTGCCCGTGCCGCCAACGCCGCCACAGGCGGAGTGCGCGACGGTCGGACGCTGACGGCTTGCCGCTGTACCGCGCCACCCGCCCGAGAGCATCTGCGCGCTTGACGTGACCCACGCCACTGGATACCGTTCGGTATTCAATACCGGCGAGTATCGAAGGTGGTCAGCGACATGACAGCGGAGAACACCAGGGCTGGGACACGCGACGGAGCATGGACGCCGAGACTGGGCGGTAGCCACGGCGGCTGGCGTGTGGGACGACAACGGACGTCCAAGGCGCTTCTCACCGTTGGTGCGACGGTGGCGCTGCTCACCGGTGCGATCACCACAGCCGCCAGCGCGGCGACTCCGACGGCCAGCGCCGTCACCCCCGCGCACGCGGCACACGTCCTGCAAGCCGCCGCGCAGCAGTTCCCGCCGCCGCAGGACGATCCGTTCTACACTCCGCCGGACCCAATACCGGACGTCGAGCCGGGCACGGTCTTCCGCTCGCGGCAGATCGACGTCTCGGACAACGGCTTCAGCGTCCCGGTCAACGCCTGGCAGGTGCTGTACCGCTCGACGTCGGCGACCTTCGAGCCGAACGCTGTCTCCGGCACCGTGATCGTGCCCCAAGAGGCGTGGACAGGCGACGGCGAGCGCCCGCTGGTGTCGTACGCCGTTGGCACCCACGGCCTCGGGCCGGAGTGCGCCCCGTCGTACAAGCTCGCCACGGGCAGCGAGCAGGAGTTCTCCCTGTTCAGCCAGGCCCTGAACCGAGGTTGGGCCGTGGTCGTCACCGACTACGAAGGCCTCGGCACGCCGGGTCCGCACACCTACGTCGCCGGTCGCTCACTCGGCCATGCTCAACTGGACGCCGCCCGCGCCGCCGCCGAACTACCCGAAGCCGGGCTCAGCGACGCCACGCAGGTCGGGTTCTGGGGTTACTCCGAGGGCGGCTTCTCGACCGCCTGGGCATCGCAGCGCGCGGCCGACTACGCGCCGGAGCTGAACGTCGCGGGCGCGGCCGTCGGTGCGGCCCCCGCCGACATGGAAGCCATGGCCAACCTGCACGACGGCGGCCCAGCGAGCGGTCTCGTGCTGGCCGCGGCGGTCGGCCTCGCGCGGGCATACCCTGATGCGCCGTTCGAGGAGATTCTGACCGACGAGGGCAAGGAGATGGCAGCCGAGATCAGCACACAGTGCGTCGAGGAGTTCTCCGTTCGCTACGCGTTCCGCAGCCTGTCCAGCTACACCACGGTGGACGATCCGATGTCCCTTCCTGAGTGGCAAAAGGTGCTGGATGACATCGAACTCGGCAACACGACACCGAAGGCGCCCGCGATGATCTACCACTCGCCGACCGACGAACTCGTCACCTTCGACCAAGCGATCACGCTCAACGAGGCCTGGTGTGCGGGCGGCGGCACGGTCCAGTTCCAGCCAGCCGTCGTCGGGGACCATGTACTCGGCGCGATCACCGGTGCGCCGCTCGCCGTCGACTACCTCGGCGGCCGGTTCTCCGGTCAGCAGCCGCCAAACACCTGCGCAACGGCACCGTGACGACACGACGTCGCCCCACCAGGGAGGAAACCCGACGGCGAGTCCTGGCCGCGGCCCACGACGTCTTCACGACGCACGGGATCGAGGCGGCGTCGGTAGCCGACGTCGCCGCCGCGGCTGGGCTCACCAAGGGCGCGGTGTACTCCAACTTCCGCAGCAAAAACGACCTCGTGCTCGCGTTGATGGACGAGTACGTGGCGGAACGGCAGCGGGAGGCGACCGAACTGTTCGACGGCGCGGCCGACGCCGGCCATGCCCTACGTGACGTGGGCAAACACCTCGTCGACGCGATCCACACCGGAGCGAAGTGGCAACGACTGCTGATCGCCTATGCCGTCAGCGGGCAGCGTGACCCCGAGTTGGCGGAAGCGCTGCGGACGCGACGGCAACGGTTGCGTGCCTCGTTGGCGGGCATGATCGAGCGGATGGCCGAGCGGCACGGGCTCACACTGCCGTTCCCGCCGGACGAGGCGGCCGTGGTCGTGCTGGCACTGTCCAACGGTTTCGCGGTCGAGGACAGCCTCGATCCCGGCGCGGTGCCGGACGACCTGTTCGGCAGGGTGCTCGCCGTACTGGGCACCGCGGGCCAGGCATCGTGACCGCAGGTCCTGGCGGTGCCACCGAGCATCGCCAGGACCAGCGGAGCAATGGGGCGGCACCACGCACGGTGCCGCCCCGACCGCTCACGACGTCGGTGCCTGCTCCGGATCCCCGACGTGCACGCCGTCCTGCCGCACCGTGATGCCGTGCAGGTGGCAGGCGACGTCCCTGTTCTTGATGTGCTGCACGGCTGGCTCCGGCCCTGGTCCAAACCGGACGACGACGCCGCGTTCCTCGACTTCGACGTCGGTCACCGCGGAGAACACGTTCGCGGGCAGCGCGGGACCGTTCTCCCGCAACCACTCCGCCAACGTGTCCGGTGTGGACGACGGGAACCGCACGTAGTCCGTGCCGACGTCGGCGTCGCTGAGCTTGCCGAACAACTCCAGCTCGGCCGTGAACGTCTCCTTGTCCACCTCGGTCCACCGGTCCTCGAGGATGTCGATGAGATCATGGCCCTGCCAGCCGCACGACCCGAATGCCTCGGGACACCGCGGATGGAACCGGCACCCGGCGGGCGGCTTCGCGGCATCCGGAATCTCGCCGCGCGGCAGCTTCTTCGGCCGATTCCGCCGACCCGCCTCGGGCAGCGGAATCGCCGACAGCAGCGACCGCGTATACGGGTGCTGCGGGTCGTCGAACAGCGCGTCGGACGGCCCCTGTTCGACGAGCCCGCCGAGGTACAGAATTCCGATCCGGTCGCACAGGAACCGTGCCGTCGCCAGGTCGTGCGTGATGAACACGTACGTCAGGTCGAGGTCGCGCTTCAGCTCGAGCATCAGCTCAAGCACCCGCGCCCGCACACTCATGTCGAGCGCGGCGACCGGCTCGTCCGCCACGACGAACTTCGGCTCGGTGATCAACGCGCGGGCGATGACCAGCCGCTGCTTCTGCCCGCCGGACAGGTCTTCCGGGTAGCGGTCGAGAAAGGTCTCCGCCGGGTGCAGCCCGACGCGTTCCAGCATCTCCACCACCCGCTTGCGCGCCTCGGCGCGGGTGCTGACCATGCCATGGATATGCAGCGGGTGCCCGACGCCTTGCCCGATCGTCATCGCGGGGTTCAGCGATGCGTTCGGATCCTGGAAGATCATGCTCAGTTCCCGCCGCAGCGGTCGCATCTCGCCGTCGTTCAGCGGAACCAGGTCGCGACCCCGGTAGCGGATCTGGCCGGACGTCGGCTGCACCAGCTTGAGCAACGAACGGCCCAGCGTCGTCTTACCAGACCCGCTCTCGCCAACGAGGCCAAGTACCTCACCCTTGCCGACCGAGAAGCTGACGCCGTCGACGGCCTTGACGACGCTTTTGCCACCCCCGCCGAACAGCCCGCCACGCGCGGGGAAGTGCGTCTTCAGGTCGTCGACGACGAGCAACGGTTCCGAATCGGTCACCGGTGTCTGTCCTTCCTCGCTCATATGCCACTCACCTGGGGATCACCCGATGGGGCAACGACTCCTTCCGGCACCGGCTGCCCAGCGCCCGGGTAGAGGAAGCACGCGGCCCGCTGCTCCGGCCCGACCTCGGTCAGCTCGGGCGGGCTCTCCGTGCAGTGGTCCATCACGTGCGGGCATCGAGCCGCGAACCGGCAGCCCTTCGGCGGGTCGATCAGGTTCGGCGGGTAGCCACCGATCGACCGCAGCTCGGTCGTGTTCAGCGAGATCGTCGACGCCACCAGCCCCCGCGTGTACGGGTGCTTCGGGTTGGTGAAGATCTCGTCGACCGGACCCATCTCCACGATCTTGCCCGCGTACATCACCGCGACCCGGTCACAGGCCTCGGCGACGACACCCAGGTTGTGGGTGATGAACAGGATGCCGACGTTCTCCTCTGCCCGCAGCCGCTCCAGCAGCGACAGGATCTGCGACTCAACGATGACGTCCAGCGCGGTCGTCGGCTCGTCCGCGACGATCAGCCGAGGCGTGAGCACGATCGACAGCGCCAACATCACCCGCTGCCGCATGCCGCCGGAGAACTCGTGCGGGTAGTTGTCGATCCGCGTCGGCGGGATGCCGACCTGCACCAGCGCGTCCCGCGCCATCGCGCGGGCCTCCTCGCGAGACGTCTTCGGCTTGTGTGTCCTGATCATCTCGACGAAGTGGTCGCTGACGCGTTCCAACGGATTGAGCCGGGTCATCGGCTCCTGGAACATCAGCGACGCGCCCTCACCTCGCAGCTTGCGGACCTCGGACTCCGGCGCGGTGGCGACGTCAGTGCCACCGATCTCCACCTGTCCTCCCACGACACCGCCAGGCGGCATCAGGCGCAGCATGGCCCGGCCCATGGACGACTTGCCACAGCCGGACTCACCGACGAGCGCGACGGTTTCGCCTTTCTTGATGTCGAAGCTGACGCCGTCGACCGCCCACAATGGACCGGAGGCGGTGCGGTAGCCAACCCGCAGATCGCGCACCTTCGCGGCCAGCCCCTCGTCATCCTGCTCGGCGGCATCGGCCGCTCGACGCGACCGGTCACGGCGACGTGCCCTCGGCATCCCCTTGATCTTGCGGCCCGCCTTGCCCTTCGCCCGCAGCAGGGGGTTGATGACGTCGTTCAGGCCCTCACCGACCAGCGTCAACGCCATCACGAGCAGCACGATCGCCAGGCCAGGCCACAGCGCCGTCCACCAGATACCCGCCGCGACGTCGTTGACCGCCTGCGAGATGTCGTAACCCCACTCCGGCGTCGGCGGCTGCACGCCATAACCAAGGAAGCCGAGCGAGGCGAGCACCAGGATCGCGTCGGCGGCGTTCAGCGTCAGAATGACGGGAACGGTCTGCACCACGTTGAAGAACACGTAGCGCCCGAGCACCGTCCGGTTCCGCGCGCCGAACGACTTCGCCGCCTCGACGAAGGGTTCCTCCTTCACCGACAGCGTGTGGTTGCGCACCACTCTGAAGTACTGCGGGATGTAGACCAGGCCCACGGCGGCGGCCGCGGATGGTACACCCGGTGAGAGATACGCCGCGAGCACGAATGACACGATGATCGCCAACACCAGTGGTGGGAACGCGTACACGGCGTCCATCGCGGTCACCAGAATCCGGTCCAGCCTGCCGCCCCTGTAGCCGGAGAACAGGCCGAGCGTCACGCCGATGAGCATGGCGATCGAGACCGCCAACGCCATCACGGCGAACGCCAGCGTCGCGCCGTCGATGATCCTGGCGAGGACGTCGAACTGGTCCTTCGTCGTGCCGAACCAGTGCTCGGCCGACGGCGGCGCCAGCTCGGGGAACGATGTGAACTCGCCTGGCGACGTCTCGGCGCGGTACTGCGTGCCGTCGTACGGATAGACCAGCGGGCCAACGAACGCGAGCAACAGGAACGCCGCGATGATGCCGAGTCCGCTGAAGATCAGCCCCCGCGAGACCCTGCTCGACTCCCGGAACGGTCGCCACGCGTGCTGTAGTCGAGTCTTCAGTGGCGTCCGCGCCTCAAGCACGGCGTCGTCGCCACTGGTTGATGTGCTTGTCATGTCACCCTCGCCATCAGTAACGCACCCGGGGGTCGACCAGCCCGGTGAGTATGTCGATCAACAGCGACACGCCAACGATCACCAGCGCGATGAACGTGACGATGCCCTGCACCGCCGCGTAGTCCCGTGCGCCGATGAAACCGACGAGCGCCTGCGCAAGCCCCGGCCAGGTGAACGTGTGCTCGGTCAGCACGGCGTTCCCGATCAACATCGCGAACTGCAAGCCCATGATCGTGATGATCGGGATGAGCGCGGTCTTGAACGCGTGCCGGAACAACACGACGTGTTCCCGCAGCCCACGCGCCCGCGCCGCCTCGACGTAGTCCGAACGCAACGTCTGGAGCATGTTCACGCGGACAAGGCGGATGAACACGCCACCGAGTAGTAGCCCGAGCGTCACGGCAGGCAGCACGAGGTGTGCGAGCACCGTGCCCAGCGCCGCCATGTCCCAGGTGATGATCGAGTCGAGCACGTAAAACCCGGTGATGGGTTCCGGCGCGTCGAATCCCCCCGCACGTTGTTGACTCGGTAACCACCCGAGTTCAACGGAAAAGTACAACTGCGCGAGCAGCCCGGTCCAGAATACCGGCGCGGCGTAGATGAGGATGCCGAACAGCCTGCCACCGACGTCGAACGGCGTGTCACGCAACCTGCCGGACAGCGCGCCGACGGTGATACCGAGCAGGATCGCGACCAGCATGGCGGCGAGGGCGAGTTCGATCGTGGCGGGTGCGGTGTCGAGCACGATCTGCACGACACTACGAGGATCGGTCACCGGGTTACCGAAATCGCCGGTGAGCGCGTTACCCATGTAATTGAGGTATTGCACGTAGAGCGGGTCGTTGAGACCGAGCGCCTCCTTGCGCTGCGCGATCTCCTCCGGTGGCAGCCTGCCACCGAGCGTCGCTGTCACCGGATCGCCCGGCGCCGCGTTGAGCAGCAGGAACAGCAACGTAAGCAGGATGAACACCATCGGAATGGCGAGCAGGAGACGCTGCAGGACGTAGCGACCCAAGGAACCAGCTTTCACAGCCTTGAGGCCTTTCTATCCACACAGCGCGCAGGCGTGACCGTGGAGAGAGCGTCATCTCTCCACGGCCACGCCGCGGTGTGAAGCATGACGGTCGTCAAACCGTCCGCGTATTACTTGTGGATCAGGTAGTAGCGGAACACCTGGGAGGCGTCCATAGTGTCCTGCACGCCCTCGACGTCACTACGGACGAACGCCTCGGGGATGCTGACGTACAGCGGCACGATCGGCGCGTCCTCCGCGGCGATCCGCTGGATCTCCTCGAACGTCCGCATACGCTCCTCGGAGTCCGCCGCTTCCGCCGTCTGCTCATCACGGATGAGCTGGTCCATCTCGGGGTTGTCGTACATCCGCAGGAAGCTGCTCTCCGAGTGGTAGAACGGCTGGATGTAGTTGTCCGGGTCGAGGAAGTCCGGGTACCAGCCGAGCAGGAACGCCGGGTACTGCCCCGTCGGGCCAGGCGCCATGTTCGAGGTGTACTGCGCCCACTCCGAGGACTTCTGGTTGACCTCGAACGAGCCGCTCTCCTCGAGCATCCGGGTCAGCGTCTCCGCGAGTGGGGGCTCGGTCGGGCCATAGTGGTCGGTGCTGTACCAGAGGTCCAACTCGACCTTGCCGTCGATGAAGTCGCTCGGCTCCTTGTCGCTGTACTGCTCATCGAACGCGGGCACGTTCGCGTCGAAGGACGGCGGGACCATCGAGTACAGCGGCTCACCGGCGCCCCCGAGCACCTCGTCGATGATGCGGTCCCTGTCGATGGCGGCGGCGAACGCCTTGCGGACGTCAGGGTCGTCGAACGGCTCCAGCCTCGTGTTGAACACCATGTACCGGATCGAGGCACCCTCACCCTGGATGGTGTTGATGCTGTCGTCGTTCTCCAGCGACGTGCGCTGCTCCGGTGTCAGGTCACGGAAAGCGACGTCGATCTCGCCCGACTTGAGCGCGGTCACCATCTGCGCGCTCTTGTCGAAGAAACTGACCAGAACGCGGCTGTTCTTCGGCGCGTCGCCGAAGTAGTCGCCGAACGCGGCGAGCTCGATCGACTCACCTTGCCGGTTGTCCTCAAGCGTGTACGGGCCGGTCGAGACCAGGTTCTCGTTGACGTACTTCTCGTAGGTGTCATCGGTCGAGTCGTCCGGCAGCTTCTCGTCCGGCGCGGTGTACTCGCCGTCCGATGGCAGGATGGTCGCGACGTTGTAGGCCAGCTTGGACCCGAATGTGATGTCCGGTTCCTTCAGCGTGATCTCTACCGTCAGCGGGTCGGGCGCCTCGACTGAGTCGATCCCCTCCAGCAGGAAGGCCGCGCCCTCCGGGTGGTTGATGTTCAACGCGCGCTCCAGCGAGAACTTGACGTCCTCACTGGTCAGCTCGGAGCCGTCATGGAAAGTGACGCCCTCGCGCAAGGTGAAGGTGTAGGTCAGGCCGTCCTCGCTGATCTCCGGCTCCTCGGCCGCGAGATCGGGGCTCGGCGTCGTCTCACCTGGCTTGTAGCTCACCAGCGTGGAGCCGATGTTGTCGATGATGGTGCCGCAGTAGTAGCTGTAGCACTTCGCGGGATCAAGCGTGGGGACGGAATCGGTGGTACCGATGATGATGTCGCCACCTTCACCGCCGTCGCCACCGCCGCCTTGGCCGCCATCACTCTGGCACGCGCTGAGCACCATCGTGAGGGCCGCAGCACCCGCCACGGCCGCCTGCCACGGGCGCTGTTGCCCCCGTGACCGAAGCAACCGAGCCATCCGTGTTTGGGTCATCACACACCTCGGGTTGTGTCCTTGTCTGTGCGTCGGGACACACCCTAGACCTGAGCAACGCTCAGGTGTTGCTCAGGGGATCACGATCTGGCCACAGGGTTGCGGCTTAAAGCATTCATCGGACGTCATTCAGCGCAAACCGGACTGTCTCGCCCGCGCCCTTCGGCTACAACGCGCGGCGCCCGGAGAACGCGCGACCCAGCGTCAGCTCGTCCGCGAACTCCAAGTCACCGCCCATCGGCAGCCCGGACGCGAGCCGGGTGACGTTCAGCCCAGGGAAGTCGCGCAACATTCGCACCAAATACGTCGCGGTCGCCTCGCCCTCGGTGTTCGGGTCGGTCGCGATGATCACCTCGGTAACCTCGTCCGACGAGATACGCGCCAGCAGTTCCCGCATCCGCAGCTGGTCGGGGCCGACACCGGACAGCGGATCGAGCGCCCCGCCGAGCACGTGGTAGCGGCCCTTGAACTCGCGGGTGCGTTCGATCGCGAGGACGTCCTTAGGTTCCTCGACCACGCAGAGCATGGCCCCGTCGCGTCGGGTGTCGCGGCAGATGCGGCACTGCTGCTGCTCCGAGACATTGCCGCACAGCTCACAGAACCGTACGCCCTCTGTGACCTTGCCCAAGACGTCGACCAGCCGCTTGATGTCGGCCGGCTCCGAGCTGATCAGATGAAACGCGATGCGCTGCGCGCTTTTTGGCCCGACGCCGGGCAGCCTGCCCAGCTCGTCGATGAGGTCTTGAACGACGCCTTCGAACAACTCACATCCCGCCGGGAAGGCCGAGGCCGCCCAGTCCGCCCTCGCCGCCAAGGCCACCGGCGAGCGGGCCGAACTTCTCCTCGGACAACTGTTGCGCGGACGCCATCGCGTCCCGCACCGCCGCGACGACCAGGTCGGACAGCGTCTCGGTGTCGTCAGGATCGACGACGGACGGATCGATGGTGACGTCCTTCAACTCCATGCCACCAGTCACCGTCGCGGTAACAAGGCCGCCGCCAGAGGAGCCGCTGACCTCGGTGTTCGCCAGCTCCTGCTGCGCGGTCGCCAGCTGTTCCTGCATCTGCTGCGCCTGCTGCAGGATCTGCTGCATGTCGGGCATGCCGCCCCCTGGTTGCACCATCTCGGCCCTCGATCCGTTCGTTGTCACCTGATTTCGCGGCTGGTGTCCAGCCTAACCCGGTGGCAGGCAGGGACGTCGCGGTGCGCCCCCGGCGCGCCCTGGGCGCGGCGCGGCGTCCGACTCGACACGGCTGATCAACTTCTTGCCCTCGCGAGCAGTTGATCTTCTTTGTTCCTTGAGCGACCAGCAAAACCGGGCAAAATGGACAAAAATTGGTCAGCCAAGGAGTAAGGTTGATCAACTCCGCGCGGAGCGCACGACCAACGACGCCCTCACCGCGCTCAACACGGACAAACGTCCTTCGCCGCGGATGGTTCTGGTGCTACGCGATGTCAGTCGAGGCGGCGAGCGCCGAGGTGGTCGGACAGGAGCTGGTGCGCGGCGCGGCTCGGGTCTTCCGAATGGCGTGTCTCCGGCGGCGGACCGAGCGAGCTGGGCTCCTCGGTGTACATGTCCTCGTCCTCCGCTGGCTCCGGCGGCAGCGGGATGTCCGGTTCGGACTGTTCTTTCCGCTGCTGTGGACGCTCTTGCGGGCGCTCCTGCTGCGGCTGCCCACTTGGTCGCTGTGCTTGTTGCTGTGCCGGTGCTTGTTGCTGTGCCTGCTGACGAGGTTGTTGCTGCCGCGCCGCCGGAGTGCTCTGCTGGCCAGCCGCACCCTCATGTTCGCAGCGCACCTGCCAGTCCCCGCCGAGGACCTCCCGCAGCCCCGCGGCGATCTTCTCCGCGTTGGTCGGGTCGGACAGCCGCCGCGCCAGCGGTGCCGCCTTGTGGGTAAGGACAACCAGGTTGCCCTCGACACTGCGCACTCCAGCCTGGGTCAACATCGCCTCGATGCTCCGGCCGCCAGGGGTGTTGCGGATCGTGGCGAGCAGTTGCGGCCACACCCCACGCAGTCCGGTGGCGTCGATGCCGCCAGCCTGGGCGGGTGCCTCGGTCCGCGGCTCTGGCGTGGGCTGAGCAGGCTGTGCGGGCTCAGCTCGCGGGCTCGACTGGGCAGGTTGGGCAGGCTGCTGGGGCTGCGCTGGCTGCTGCGCCTGTGCCGGCCGCGGTGGCTGGGCGGACTGGTGCTGCGCGGCCTGCGACGGCTGTTGCGACGCCGAGGCCGTGCCCGGTTGCGGCGCGGCCCGCGACGCCGATGCCGACGTCGCGTCCGCCGCCGATGACTGCGCGGCCTGACCGTCCGTCGGAACCTGTGACTCCTGGCCACCTTGCTCCGGTTGCTGCGACGGCCTGCGGAACACGCGCTGCGGCTGCTCGGGCTCCGACGCGTCGGAAACCCCACCGGCACTTCCGCTCGCGGCGGCCCTGCGCTCCAACCGCTCGATGCGTTGCAGGACCGCGCTCTCACTCTGCGCGTCCGGCGCGGCGGCGGGGAGCATCATCCGTGCGCACAGCAACTCGAGCAATAGCCGGGGCGACGTCGCGCCACGCATCTCCAGTAGTCCATTGTGGACGATCTCGGCGTAGCGGGTCAGCGTCGCCGCGCCGACACGGTCTGCCTGCGCGGTCATCTTCGACAGTTCATCATCCGGCACGTTCACCAGTCCGCGGGAACCCGCGTCCGGCACCGACCGCAACAGCACCAGATCGCGCAACCGATCGAGCAGGTCGGACGCGAACCGGCGTGGATCGTGCCCGGCATCGGCAAGACGTTCCACGGTGCCGAACACCGCCGCCGCATCATCGTCGGCGAGCGCGTCCACCATGTCGTTGATCAGCGCCCGGTCGGTGACGCCGAGCAACGCGACCGCCCGGTCGTAGGTGACGCCGTCCTCACCGGCCCCGGCGAGCAGCTGGTCGAGCAGCGACTGCGTGTCGCGCGCGGAGCCACCACCCGCCCGGATGACGAGCGGATATACCGACGGCTCCACCGGAACGCCCTCGGCCTCGACGTTGCGCTCAAGCAGCTCCCGCATCGCGTTCGGCGGGATCAGCCGGAAGGGGTAGTGATGGGTGCGCGAACGGATCGTCTGCAGCACCTTGTCCGGCTCGGTCGTCGCGAACAGGAAGATCAGGTGCTCCGGCGGCTCCTCCACGATCTTGAGCAGGGCGTTGAAGCCCTGCGTCGTGACCATGTGCGCCTCATCGATGATGAACACCCGATAGCGCGACTCAGCGGGCGCGTAGAACGCCCGATCCCGCAGCTCACGGGCGTCGTCGACACCACCGTGACTGGCGGCGTCCAACTCGACGACGTCCACGCTGCCGGGGCCTTCCGGCGCGAGCGCGATGCACGAGTCGCACTTGCCACATGGGTCCGGTGTTGGCCCGTTGGCGCAGTTGAGCGAGCGAGCCATGATGCGGGCGCTGGACGTCTTGCCACAGCCACGCGGCCCAGAGAACAGGTAAGCGTGGTTGATGCGACCCGCGGCGAGCGCCGCCCGGAGCGGTTCCGTGACATGGTCCTGACCGACGACCTCGGCGAAGGTCGCCGGACGGTACTTGCGGTACAGCGCGAGAGCCACGACGCGAGCCTACCGGGAACCGGTGATCTTGGCGCTGCCGGTGCCAGCGACCGGACGAAGACATAAGGGGACCCCGCGCACCCGTCAGAGCCTGCTTATCCTTGCTGCCTTCCGGCCCTGGGGAGGTTCACAGGATGGACGCCGCACGGGGTCCGCTGCCCACTGTACAAGCAGACACGATGCCGGGTGGGATCAGGTCTCCACCCGCCACACCAAGTGGTGAGAGAACGACTCGCCGACCTCCTCGCCGTCCTCGCCGAGGAGGTTCATACCAGCGCGGAAGGCCGCGCCGACCTTGCCGGGCACCGGGATCTGGACCTGCCTGCGCGTCCGGTCGACGACCGAGGCGTATGCGTCGACGGCGTAGGCCAGGGAGACCGCCTGGGGGCCGCCGATGTCGCGCACGCGTCCGGCGGGCTCACCAGCCGCCAGCTCCGCGAGGCGCGCCGCGACGGCGTCGATGTCGACCGGCTGCACGCGGAAGTCCTTCGGGATCGGCACGATCGGCCCCTTCGTCAGCGCGTGCGCCACGGCGACTACCAGCTCCTGGAACTGCGTCGCCCGCAGGATGGTGTACGGGATGCCGGACTCCTCGATGAGCCGTTCGGTACGTCGTTTCGCCTGGTAGTAGGGGAACGGGTGGTCGTCGATACCGACGATCGAGACGTACACGATGTGCTTGACGCCGAAGCCGTGCGCGGCCTTGAGCAGCCACTTCGTGCCCTCGACGTCCACCTTGTTGAACCGGGGATGCGTCGCGCAATGGACGATCGTGTCCACGCCACGGACGGCCTCCATGACGCCGCGTCCGGTCGACAGATCGCCGCTCACCCTGCCTCGAAGCGGGAAGCGGTCGCGGGTCATCGCGCGCGTCGCCGCGCCGTTAGCCTTGAGCGCCGACACGACGTGCTTGCCCAGCTTGCCGGTCCCACCCGTCACGAGCACCGTGTCCATGTCGCGCCCCCTCAGCACTCGATCACGTTCAGCGCGAGCCCACCCCGCGACGTCTCCTTGTACTTCGTCTTCATGTCGGCGCCGGTGTCGCGCATGGTCTTGATCGCCTTGTCCAGCGACACCACGTGCGCCCCGTCGCCGCGCAGGGCCATCCGCGCCGCGTTGATCGCCTTCGTCGCCGCGATCGCGTTGCGTTCGATGCAGGGAATCTGCACCAGCCCGCCCACAGGATCGCAGGTCAGGCCGAGGTGGTGCTCCAGACCAATTTCGGCGGCGTTTTCCACGTGCGCCGGGCTACCGCCGCGCACCTCGGCTAACGCGCCCGCCGCCATCGCGCACGCCGAACCGACCTCACCCTGGCAGCCGACCTCGGCGCCGGAGATCGAGCCGGTCTCCTTGAGGATGACGCCGATGGCAGCCGCGGTCAGCAGGAACCGCCGCACACCGTCCTGGTCCGCGCCTGGCACGAACCGCACGTAGTAGTGCAGCACCGCGGGGATGATGCCCGCCGCGCCGTTGGTGGGTGCGGTGACGATCCGCCCGCCGGACGCGTTCTCCTCGTTGACAGCGAGCGCGAACAGGTTCACCCAGTCCATCGCTGTCAACGGATCATCGGAGACGCCCTCGGCGACCAGCTTGTCGTGCCACGCCTTCGCGCGCCTGGGTACCTTGAGACCGCCGGGCAGCACGCCGCCACGCAGGCATCCGCGCGCGACACAGTCCCGCATCACGCGCCAGATCTCGTCCAGGCCGTTATCGATCTCGGCGTCGGTGCGCCATGTGCGCTCGTTGCGGCGCATGATCTCGTTGATGGGCAGGCCGGTGACGTCGCAGTGCGCGAGCAGATCAGCGGCCGTGCGGAAGGGGAACTCCAACGGCGTCTCATCGCGCACCGCGATGGGCCCATCGGGTACCGACGCGTCGAGTACGAAGCCGCCGCCGATGGAGCAATACGTCCGTGCCGCCAACTCCGCCCCGGTGACATCGAACGCCGCGAAGCGCATGGTGTTCGGGTGCGCGGGACGTCCACCCGGCAGCGGGTCCCCCTTCGCACGCCGATGCAGCACGAGATCGTTGTCGGCGAACCGGATCGGATACTCGCCGAGCAACCGTAACGAGCGCTGCTCGCGGATGGCCGCGACGCGCTGATCGACGTTGTCGGTGTCGACGTCTTCCGGGGTCTCGCCCTCCAACCCAAGCAGCACGGCCTTGTCGCTGCCGTGCCCGTGGCCGGTCGCCCCGAGCGAGCCGTACAGGTGCGCCGTGACCCGCGCCGTGGCGGTCAGCGTCCCTGCCGCCGCGAGGTCATCGACAAACATCCGTGCGGCCCGCATCGGTCCGACCGTGTGGGAGCTCGACGGGCCGATGCCGATCGAGAACAGGTCGAAGACGCTGATCGCCATGGCGCCTCCTTGCGCTCATGCCGAGCGGTGGTGCTTCGCCGCCTTGTGACCAGCACATCGGCGGCGAAGCACCGTGGGTTACATCTCTGGGTAGAGCGGGTGCTTCGCTGCCAACCGTTCCACCCTCGTACGCAGCTCGGCGCGCGTCGAGTCGTCGAATTCTGGCCGCAGCGCGGTTGCGATGATGTCCGAGACCTCGGTGAAGTCGGCGTTGTCGAAGCCGCGCGTCGCCAGCGCCGGAGTGCCGATCCGCAGGCCGGACGTGACCATCGGCGGGCGCGGGTCGTTCGGCACCGCGTTGCGGTTCACGGTGATGCCGACCTCGTGCAGCCGGTCTTCGGCCTGCCGCCCGTCCAGCTCGGAGTTGACCAGGTCGACCAGCACCAGGTGGACGTCGGTGCCACCGGTCAGCACCTTGACGCCGTTGTCCGCGCAGTCCCGCCGCGAGAGCCGGTCGGCCAGGATGCGAGCGCCGTCGATGACCCGCTGCTGCCGCTCGGCGAACTCCTCGCCCGCCGCGATCTTGAACGCCACCGCCTTGGCCGCGATGACGTGCTCAAGCGGCCCGCCCTGTTGGCCGGGGAAGACCGTCGAGTTGATCTTCTTCGCCAGCTCGGAGCGGCTCAGGATGACACCGCCGCGCGGGCCACCCAGCGTCTTGTGCGTCGTGGTGGTGACGACGTCGGCGTAAGGCACCGGGTTCGGGTGCAGGCCAGCGGCGACCAGCCCGGCGAAGTGCGCCATGTCCACCATCAGCTTCGCGCCGACTTCGTCGGCGATGCGGCGGAACTCGGCGAAGTCGAGCTGGCGCGGGTACGCCGACCAGCCCGCGATAATCAGCTTGGGCTCGTTCTCCTTGGCGAGGCGCTCCACCTCGCCCATGTCGATCTTGCCTGACTCCTTGTCGACCTCGTAGGCGACAACGTTGTAGAGCCTGCCGGAGAAGTTGATCTTCATGCCATGGGTCAGGTGTCCACCGTGCGCCAGGCTCAGGCCCATGATGGTGTCGCCCGGCTCAAGCAGCGCGGCCATAGCGGCGGCGTTGGCCTGCGCGCCAGAGTGCGGCTGCACGTTGGCGTGCTCGGCCCCGAACAGCGCCTTGACCCGCTCGATAGCCAGGTTCTCGACGACGTCGACGTGCTCACAGCCGCCGTAGTAGCGCTTGGCCGGGTAGCCCTCGGCGTACTTGTTCGTCAGCACCGAGCCCTGCGCCTCGAGCACGCCGACCGGCGCGAAGTTCTCCGAAGCGATCATCTCAAGGGTGGATTGCTGACGACGCAGCTCGGCATCGACCGCTGCCGCGACCTCCGGATCGACTGTGGACAAGTCGGCATCAAATGTGGACAACCCAGCTCACTCCTTAATGATCTCTGCGTAATCGGCTGCGTCGAGTAGCTCCGGCAGCTCGCCGACACGCACGCGGAACAGCCAGCCATCGCCGTACGGGTCGCTGTTGACCAGCTCAGGCGTGTCCCTGATGTCCTCGTTGACCGCGACGACCTCACCGGTGGCCGGGGCGTACAGCTCACTGACCGACTTGGTCGACTCCAGCTCGCCACACGGCTCACCCGCGCTGATCTCATCGCCTTGGTCCGGCAGCTCCACGAACACGATGTCACCGAGCGAGCTCTGCGCGAAGTCGGTCACGCCGACGGTGGCGACGTCGCCGTCCAGCGCCAGCCACTCGTGCTCTTCGGTGTATTTGAGGTGCTCTGGGATGTCCATTGCTCGCAATCGTTCCTTTCGGCAGGGGTCAGGATCGCTGGTAGAAGGGCAGGGCAACCACCTCGACCGGCAGTGCCTTGCCCCGCACGTCGACGTGCAGGCTCGTGCCAGGCTCGCGGCACTCGGCGGAAACATAGGCCATCGCGATCGGATAACCCAGCGTTGGCGACAGCGCGCCGCTGGTGATCTCACCGATCTCGGTGGTGCCGTCCGGGCCGAGCACAGCGTAACCGGCGCGTGGCGCGCGACGTCCGGTGCCGGTCAGACCAACGAGCACCCTGCTCGGCTGCTGCTTGGCGCGCTCGGCGAGCGCGGCGCGACCGACGAAGTCGCCTTCCTTCTCGAACTTCACCAGCCGATCGAACCCGGCGTCGAACGGTGTGAGCCGTGCGGACAGCTCGTGCCCGTAGAGCGGCATCCCTGCCTCCAGCCGGAGCGTGTCGCGGCAGGCAAGCCCCGCGGGCAGCAGACCGTGCGGCTCACCGGCCGCCTCCAGCGTCCGCCACACCTGTTGCGCCTGCTCGGGGGCGCAGTACAGCTCGAAACCGTCCTCGCCGGTGTAGCCGGTGCGGGCCAGCAGCAGGTCGATGCCATCGACCGTCGCGGGCATGCTGGCGTAGTAGCGCAACGACTCCAGGTCGGCGTCGCTCACGGCACGCACGATCGCCGCCGACTTCGGGCCCTGCACCGCGATCAGCGCGTACTCGGTGGAGCGGTCGGTGACGGTCGCTTCGAACTTCTCCGCTCGTTCGACCAGCGCGGATGCGACGACACCCACGTTCGCGGCGTTCGCGACGACGAGGTAACGCTCCTCACCAAGCCGGTAGGTGACCAGGTCGTCCAGCACGCCGCCGTCGGCGTCGCACAGCATGCTGTAGCGGGCGCGGCCCACCTTGACGGCGGAGAGCTTACCGATTAGCGCGTAGTCCAGGACCTGCGCGGCCTCCGGCCCGGTGATCTCGATCTCGCCCATGTGCGAGAGGTCGAACAGGCCGGCGGCCTCGCGGACCGCGCGGTGTTCGGCCAGCTCACTGCTGTAACGGACGGGCATGTTCCAGCCAGCGAAGTCGGTGAACGACGCGCCGAGCGCGGCGTGCACCTCGTGCAACGGAGACGGCGTGCTCATGCCGGGTACTCCTCGGGAGCGCGCGGTACCGGATGATGCGGTGGTGACGAAACGGACATCTGGGAGCTCCTCGGTCAGTGGATAGGAACTCCCCCTCTGTCATGAACCTGAGAGCTTCACCGGCCACGCTTCATGCGCGGACGGCTTGCACCGTGGGTGAGGCGCTTGAGCGCCTGCTTTTCAGAGTGGCCTGGCCTGAAGCGGTATGGGTACCTGAGAGTTTGGCGGGGAGCTTGCTCCTTCGGCGCCTCGCTGCGAACACGAGGACTCTCCCGCTCCGGCTCATGCGGCCCGTTATGGAGTTGTCGTCGGGATCAACGTACGCGCCGAGGCCTCAGACGTCTACTCCCCGACGTCGGAGGTGTGGTGAAGGCCGCTTTCAGCGCACGGCGGCACGGAACCGGCGCAACCGGAGCGAGTTCGACACGACGAACACCGACGAGAACGCCATCACCGCACCGGCGAGCATCGGGTTGAGCAGCCCGGCCGCCGCCACCGGCAACGTCGCGACGTTGTAGGCGAACGCCCAGAACAGATTGCCCTTGATCGTGCCGAGCGTGCGCCGTGACAGCCGGATCGCGTCCGCCGCCGCGCGCAGGTCGCCACGCACCAGCGTGAGGTCGCCCGCCTCGATCGCGACGTCCGTGCCGGTACCCATCGCGAGACCGAGGTCCGCCGTAGCCAGCGCGACCGCGTCGTTGACGCCGTCGCCGACCATCGCCACGACCTTGCCCTCGGACCGCAATCGGCTCACGACGTCGGCCTTGTCCTTCGGCAACACCTCGGCGATCACCTCGTCGATGCCAACCTGCGCCGCCACCGACCGTGCGACGGCTTCGTTGTCCCCGGTCAGCAGCACCGGCGTGAGTCCGAGACCCCGTAGCATTCCGATCGCCTCGGCCGAGGTGTCCTTCACGGTGTCCGCCACGACCAGCAACCCGCGCGCCTGACCGTCCCAGGCGACGGCGATCGCCGTGCTCCCCTCGGCCTCGGCCGCGCGCTTGGCGGCGAGCAGTTCCTCCGGCAGCGGCTGGCTCCAGTCGTCCAGCAGCGACTGCCGCCCGACAAGCACCGCATGCCCGTCAACAACGCCCTGCACACCGAGGCCTTCCAGGTTGGTGAAGTCCTCAACAGTGCCGAGGTCCCCGACTTTGTCCCGCGCGCCGCGCGCGATGGCCTGCGCGATCGGATGCTCGGACGCGTTCTCCACCGCGCCCGCGAGTCGCAACACGTCGGTGACGTCGACATCCTCGGCAGCGTGGACGTCGACCAGCGCCATCCGTCCGGTGGTCACGGTGCCGGTCTTGTCCAGCACAACGGTGTCCACCTTGCGGGTGGACTCCAGTACCTCAGGCCCCTTGATCAGGATGCCGAACTGCGCGCCACGCCCGGTGCCGACCAGCAGCGCCGTCGGTGTCGCCAAGCCGAGCGCGCACGGGCACGCGATGATCAGCACCGCGACGGCGGCGGTGAACGCCGCCTGCACACCGCCACCGGAAAGCAGCCAGTACGCCAGCGTGCCCGCCGCGAGCAGCATCACGATCGGCACGAACACCGCGGAGATCCGGTCCGCCAACCGTTGGACGGCTGCCTTGCCGCTCTGCGCGTCCGCGACCAGCTTCGCCATCTGCGCGAGCCGCGTGTCCGAACCGACCCGCTCCGCGCGGACGACGAGCCTGCCCGCCGCGTTGACCGTGCCGCCGGTGACCGTGTTACCCGCGACGACCTCGACCGGCACGGACTCGCCCGTCAGCATGCTCTCGTCGATGGCGGAGCTGCCATCGACCACCACGCCGTCGGTGGCGATCTTCTCGCCAGGCCGGATGACGAAGTGGTCGCCGACCGCGAGCTGGTCCACCGGAATCCGCTGCTCGACGCCGTCCCTGAGCACCGAGACGTCCTTGGCGCCCAGTTCAAGCAGCGCTCGCAACGCCGCACCGGCCCGCCGCTTGGCGCGAGCCTCGAAGTAGCGCCCCGCCAGGATGAACGTCGTCACGCCCGCCGCGACCTCGAGGTAGATCGCCGCGGCGCCGTCGCCCCGCTGGATGGTGAACTCGAACGGGTGGGTCATGCCAGGCATGCCGGCACCACCCCACAACAGCGCGTACAGCGACCACAGGTAGGCCGCGATGGTGCCCATCGAGATGAGGGTGTCCATCGTGGCGGTGCCGTGGCGCAGGTTCTTCACCGCCGCGCGGTGGAACGGGAACCCGCCCCACGCGACGACCGGACTCGCCAGCGTCAGCGAGATCCACTGCCAGTAGGTGAACTGGAGCGCGGGCACCATCGCGAGCAGGATGACCGGCACTGACAACGCCGCCGAGATCAGCAACCGGTCGCGGGCGGCGCGCGTCTCGCCATCGGCCTTGGCGTCGTGCCAGCCCTCCGCACCGTCGACATCGTCGGCGGTACGCTTCGGCTCCGGAAGCGTCGCGGAGTACCCCGCCGCGGAGACCGTGTCGAGCAGTGCCGTGGGGTCGAGTTCCGCCGGGTAGCTGACGGCAGCCGTCTCCGTGGCGTAGTTGACCGTGGCGTGCACGCCGTCGAGCTTGTTCAGCTTGCGCTCGATCCGGTTCGCGCACGACGCGCAGGTCATGCCCTGGATGGCGAGTTCGACATCGGCCGTCGCCGGTTCCTGTCGCATGGTGCTCACCGGGTCACTCCTGACTGACCAGCTCGTAGCCCGCCTCGGTCACGGCGGCACGGATCTGGTCCTCCGACACGGGCGCCTCGCTGGTGACGGTAACCGCGCCGGTCGGCAGGTCCACGGCGACGTCCGTGACGCCGAGAACCTCGCTGACCTCCTCGGTCACCGACTGCGCGCAGTGGCCGCAAGTCATGCCGGAAACGGTGTAGGTCGCGGTAGCCATGACAGTCCTCCTGTGTCGCCTGGTTCGAATATACCCCTCACGGGTATCTACTAAACCAGGACCATATACCCCTTGGGGGTATGAGTTCAACCCGGGGGAGACGTCACGCGCATCGCGGCCGCACGTCGCGACTGTAGGGGTGCAACCTCGCGCGCCTCATCGCCGTCAGGTAAACAACAAGGCAGCGAATCGGGGGCGGGACCATGGGGAGGATTCGGTGATACGAACGAGGACGATAGGCGCGGTTCTGGCGACGACCGCGCTCGCGGGATTACTGCAGCTGGTCACGACGCTGGGCGCGGCACCAGCACTGGCGTGCACGTGCGCACCGATGACGGACGCGGAGTTCGCCGACAGCGCCGACGTGATCTTCGCGGGCACCCTGCTCGACCGGCGAGAACCAGACCAAGGCGGGACCGTCTCCAGCACCGACCCGGTCACGTTGACGTTCGCCGTCTCGGAGGTCTACAAGGGTCAGGTAGGCACGATGACACAGGTGCGCACCGCCCGCTCAGGCGCAAGCTGCGGCCTAGAGATCGACGGCGAAGGCCCGTTCCTGGTGTTTACCCAGTTCGGCAAGAAGGGGCTGACCGCGTCGCTGTGCGGGGGCACTCGCGACCTACCAGAGACGGTGCCCGCCGTCATCGGCGAGGGTCGACCACCCGCGGGCAGCGGCGGCACCGAAAAGGTAACCCACGAAGAGGCGACCGGCACCCAGGCTGACGCCGACACCGAGACCGCCTGGCTGTGGGCCATCGGCGGCGTCGCGGCACTCGGGCTCGCCGGATGGCTGGGCATCTACCTGCGACGACGCGGCACGACCGACTCCGACAACTGAGTCATGGCGAGTAGCTTCGCATGTAGTGCGGTACTCGCCGCTAGCCGGAAGGGCTGGTCGAGCAGCAGGCGGCGCATGATCTTCCCGCGGCGCGTCGGCATGGCGATGCGAACTGGTACGGGTGTGCCTAAATCACACCTCTCTCGCTTTAATTAGCAACGCTAATGAGCTAAACTAACTACCGGCAGGCCTGCTTACCCGCGCCGCCAGCCGTTCCGATTCACCGCCGGACCGAGCCGTGAAGGAGAGTTTCCGCTGCTGCGCAAAGCCCCGTCATCGAAGTCCATGTTCCGGTCACTGCGCCACCGCGACTACCGACTGTTCTGGTTCGGCATGGTGATCTCCAACATCGGCACCTGGATGCAGCGGGTCGCGCAGGACTGGCTGGTGCTCGTCGTCCTCGGCGGCGGCGCCGAAGCCGTCGGCATCACCACGGGGCTCCAGTTCCTCCCTTTCCTGCTGGTCACCCCGTTTGGCGGCCTGCTGGCCGATCGGCTCCCGAAGCGGACGCTGCTGCTGGCGACCAACAGCTTCATGGGCGCCACCGGCCTCACCCTCGGCCTTCTCGTCGTCACTGGAACGGCACAGATCTGGCACGTCTACGTCCTGGCGTTCCTGCTCGGCGTCGGCACCGCCCTGGACAACCCGGCGCGCCAGGCGTTCGTCGGCGAGTTGGTCGACAACGGCGAACTCGCCAACGCCGTCGCGCTCAACAGCGCGTCGTTCAACGCCGCCCGCCTCATCGGCCCCGGCGTCGCCGGCGTGCTGATCGGCACCATCGGCACCGGCCCGGTGTTCCTACTCAACGCCGTCTCGTTCGGCGCGCCGGTGGTGGCCTTGATGCTGCTGAGCAAGCCGGCCCCTGCGGCGACGTCGACAGTGAACGGCGCGGGTGCGTTCGCACGACTCGCCGAGGGCGTGCGCTACGTGCGCGGCCGACCGGATCTCATGCTCGTGCTGCTTGTGATGTTCGGGATCGGCACGTTCGGACTGAACTTCCAGATGACGATGGCCCTGATGGCCACCGCGATCTACGACAAGGGCCCACACGCCTACGGCATGCTCGGCTCGATCCTGGCTATCGGCAGCTTGTCCGGCGCGCTGCTCGCGGCACGTCGGACGACACCGAGGCAGCGGCTGGTCGTCGGCGGCGCGATCGCGTTCGGTGTACTGGAGGTGGCCGCCGGGTTGATGCCGAACTACGCGCTGTTCGCCGTCTCGCTCGTGCCGATCGGCGTGCTGTCCATGACCACACTGACCGCGGCCAACGGTTACATCCAGACCACCGTGCCAGCCCACATGCGCGGGCGGGTGTTGTCGCTGTACGTGATGATCCTGATGGGCGGTACCCCGGCTGGGGCGCCGGTGATCGGCTGGGTGGCTGAACTGTTCGGCGCGCGCTGGTCGTTGCTCGGCGGCGGCATCCTGACGATCGCCTGCACGGTTCTCGCCGTGCTGTTGCTCGCCCGGCCGATCGGCGTCGACCTGCGCGCGGTCTTGCGGCAACGCCCGGTAGCGACACACACCGCGCCGTAACCTCCCATAGAACACTGAACGGCGTCGCCTGTTTGCCGTTTCGCTGCTGCACGACGTCTCCTGGCGCGCGAAAATCGGGGAGGTGAGCTGGGATTGGTTCGCGGACCCGACGTACTGGACATCACGCCTGGTGTTCCAGCGCTTGCTGGCTGCCCTGTACCTGGTGGCGTTCCTGGTCGCGGTCAACCAGTTTCGCGCGCTGCTCGGCGAACGCGGCCTGACCCCGATCCCGCGTTTCCTCGCCGCACGTGGCTTCCGTCAGGCACCGAGCATCTTCCACTGGCACTACTCGGACCGGTTCTTCGCGGCGGTGGCGTGGCTCGGAGTCGTCGTGTCCTCGGCGCTGTTGCTCGGCATCGCGGACCTGCTGCCGGTGTGGGGCTACATGCTGCTGTGGGCGGTGCCGTGGGTGCTCTACCTGTCGATCGTCAACGTCGGGCAGATCTGGTACTCGTTCGGCTGGGAGTCGCTGCTGCTTGAGACCGGCTTCCTGGCGATCTTCCTCGGCCCGGCGTCCGTCGAACCCCCGGTACTGACGCTGTGGCTGTTGCTGTGGCTGCTCTTCCGCGTCGAGTTCGGCGCCGGGATGATCAAGATGCGCGGGGACCCGTGCTGGCGTGACCTGACCTGCCTGTACTACCACCACGAGACCCAGCCGATGCCTGGACCGCTGAGCTGGTACTTCCACCAACTGCCGAAACCATTGCACCGGATCGAGGTCGCGGCCAACCACGCTACGCAGCTCGTGGTGCCATTCGTGCTGTTCGCACCGCAGCCCGCCGCCACGGTCGCCGCCGCGATCATCATCGTGACGCAATGCTGGCTGGTGGCGTCCGGCAACTTCGCCTGGCTGAACGTCGTCACGATCACCATCGCGGTGTCCGCTGTGGACGGTTCGCTGATCTGGTCCGCGCCGGACGACCTCGCCGCGCCGCCGATGTGGTTCAACGGCGTCGTGATCGGCGTGACCCTGCTGACCGTGGTGCTCAGCTACTGGCCGGTGCGCAATCTACTCGGCGGCACGCAGCTGATGAACTTCAGCTTCAACAAGTACCACCTGGTCAACACCTACGGCGCGTTCGGCTCGGTCACGCGGCGCCGCACCGAGGTGATCATCGAGGGTGCGGCGGACACCGACGACCCGGAGTGGCGCGAGTACGAGTTCAAGGGCAAGCCGGGCGATCCCTATCGACGTCCCCCGCAGGTAGCGCCCTATCACCTGCGACTGGACTGGCTGCTGTGGTTCGCCTCGCTGTCGCCGCGCTACGGCTCCGGCTGGCTGCCCGCGCTGGTCGGCAAACTACTCACCGGTGATCGAACGACGCTGAAGCTGGTGCGCCATAACCCGTTTCCGGACGAACCGCCCGAGGTGGTGCGGGCACGGCTGTTCCACTACCGCTACACCACCCGCGCGGAACGGAAGGAAACCGGCGCCTGGTGGGTGCGCGAGCCGATCGGCACCGTGGTGACGCCGTGCCGCCTCAGCGCGGACGGCAGCGCTAAGCCGGTGCGGTGAACAGGGGTAGCCAGCGCCGGTCATCCTCGGCACCCTTGAGGATCACGCCAGCCGCAGGGAGAACCATGACGCTCGACGAACCCGACCACAGGGCGCTGGCGGGCTGGGCCGCCGACTGCGCGGCACGCGTGCTCCCGACGTTCGAGCGGCACCGTCCGCAGGACTACCGGACACGGGACGCCGTCGAAGCCGCCCGCGCATGGGCACAGGGCAAGATCACGGTCAGCGAGGCGCGTGCCGCCGCGTTCGCCGCCCATGCCGCGGCCCGCGACGCCGGACATCCTGCCGCACGGTCCGCGGCTCACGCCGCTGGTCATGCGGCCGCGACCGCACACGTCGCCGACCACGCCAGACACGCGGCCACCTATGCCGCCGCGTGCGTCCAGGGCGATGCGGCTGTGCGGGAACGCGAGCAGCAGTACCAGGAACTGCCGGAGCACCTACGATCGGTGGTGTATCCGGCGCCGGTACGGCGATGAGCGGACGTTCCGGGCGTGGTGGCCGGGTACCTGCGGCGCTTGGGTCGCTGCGGTGCCGCGCACCGTTGTGCGGCGTCAGCCCCGCTTGGCCGCCAGCGACTCGGCGTGTTCCTTGAGCTTCGTCAGCGTGCGCTCGATATTGGCCTGGTTGTGGCGGTCCCGGTCCTTGATGCCAAGGAACAGCCGGTTCACCGTCATCGTCACCGGACGCGGGATAAGGCGCCGCGTGCTCTCGGTTACCCGGCAGCCGGTGTCGGTCGGCTCGATCTGATACCGCCACAACGCGGACGGCACGCCACCGATTCGCACCTGGAAGGCGAACTCCCGGCCGGGGTCCGCGGCCGTCACGACGCAGAGGCTGCCCCACTTACGCTTCTTGTGCTCGTTGCGCCCCTTGAATTTCGCGCCAACAGCCGGGCCGGTCGTACCGCCAGTCCAGGCGCACCGCTCGATCTCGGCCGCCCATTCCGGAAGGTTTTCGACATCGGAGACCAGTTCGTACACAAGCTCGGGCGACGCGGCGATGTCGATCGAACCCTGCGCGGTCGGTTCAGCCACGGAAGCCTCCTCGTCGAGTAGTGGCATCACGATGCGAATCAGTGTAAAGCTACGCGGCAGTAACGTGACTGCTGCCCGCGAGTGGCACCATTGGCAGGCTGGATCCTCACCCATCCGCGTTGACCTGCGCCGATGCCTCCTTACCTCGACGCGCCGTTACCACATCGTGACTATAATCGAACACGTGAGCGATGCTCTTCGGCTGGATCCGTCGCTGGGATGCCGTCCCAGCGACGCCGACTGGCATGACCACGATGCGCTCACCCTGGACAACGGCGATATCGACCTCTTGTCGGACACCGACACGCTGTCCGCGCTCGACTCGCTGCGTAAGCTCCGCGCCCGCGCCGGAGCGATCGAAGCGCGCCTTCTCGCCCGCTTCGAGAGTCTGCGCGACGACGCACCCGGCACCGATGACGAGGTCGCCTACGCCCTGCGGATCACTCGCCACCAGGCTGCCGACCGCCGCAGCCAGGCGAACCAGCTCGTTCACCGCCACCCCGTGCTACTGGCCGCGATGCACGATGGAGACGTCGAGCCGTTTCCCGCCAGTCGCGTCCTCGACCTCACCGTCCACCTCGATGACGAGACCGCCCGCCAGGTCGATGAGCGGCTCGTCGGGCGTCTCGCTGGCAAGAACCCCACCGAGGTACGTCGCGTCGCCCGCCGCGCCGTCCACGCCGTCGACCCCGATGGCCTCGCCGATCGAGCACGCCGCGCCCGCACGGGACGTAAGGTCGAACTCCTGCCTGGCGAAGACACCATGTCCCGGCTCAACGCCCAGCTTCCCGCGGAGGCCGCGAGCGCCGCCTACAACAGCATCGACGCCGAAGCCCGGCGCCGGCGCCGCCAAGGCGACGACCGTACTCTCGACCAGCTCCGCGCCGACATCCTTATCCACCGGCTTCTTCGCCCAGGGAACGCACTCAGCGGTGAGACCAACGACTGCGCGAACGGCACGACCAGCGGGTTGTCACCAGCGGCGATGGTCTACCTCCACATGCCAATCGACGCCGCGCTGGGCATCACCGATGACGGCTGCGAACTCGCCGGGTACGGCCAGATTCCTGGCCCGATCGCGCGCCACATCATGTGCGAACCCGGCAGCATCTGGCGCAAAGTGATCTGCGATCCCGCCACTGGCGCCCCGCGCGACCTCGGCCGCAGCCGTTACCGTCCCAACGCCACCATTCGTGAGGTCATCCACGCCCGTGACCGCGAATGCGCCATTCCCGGATGTCACCGCACCGCGCAACACTGTCACTTCGACCACGTCCGCAGCCATAGCACCGGTGGCGACACCAGCGTCGACAACGGCGAAGCCGCCTGCGCTTACCACAACAACCTGAAGGAAGAACCCGGCTGGCGCATCGAGTTCAGCCCCGATGGGACGACCGCCACCATCATCACTCCCACCGGTCAGCGCATCACGCGACGACGCCGGCCAGTCCTGAAACCAAGAGCAACACCCAAGCCAGCGACACCGAAGCGCGGTGCCGCTACGGAAACGAACTCGCCGCCGGAACCATCGACCACCGAGTCAACAAAACCGCCGTACACACAGGACACATCCGACGCGTCGAACACTGCGACAAGACCAGCCGGCATTCCCGAACCCCGACAACCTGACGACCCGCCCTTTTGACGACGAGCCGCCAGTTACGTCTTCTGGACCACGCGCTCCGGCTCGCCTGGCTTCCAGATGGTGATCTCCAGGCGGTCGTCCACAATCTCGACCGACGACGCCCCGGTCAGGTCGGCGGCGTAGAAGGGGTGGAACTCCTGCCCACGCAGGTCGAGACCGATGTCCTCGAACAGGTGGGCGGCGAACCGCTGCTGCAACTCTGTGTCCTGGACGTCGCGAACGACGCCCCACACCTTCGCGTCGCCGTCCGTCACCTGTGTATCAACGGTCGCGGTATGCAGGCAGAAGCGCGGATCACGAGCCAGATCGCGGAACTTCGTCGTGTCCGGCATGCCTACGAGCCACATCTCGCCCTCGAACACTCTCGGCTCCATCGGACTGATCCGGGGCGATCCGTCCGCGCGGATCGTCGCCAGCATGCACAGATTGCTGGTCGCTGCGTGGCGCCGCGTGAAGATCTCGGCGATCCTCGGCGCGGCGGCGGTGAACTCCGTCCAAGTCGTCATGCGAGTGACGGTACGGCCGCCCACCGACAGACCCACGTCAGTGGATCATGAGAATTTCCGGCGATCCGTGCAACCACAGAGCATCAAGATCGGGTGGCTCACTGCTCCAACGTCACATGTTGCTCATCTAACGGCTAGTCGTGACTGACCTTGGCGAATTCCTCGGAAACACGCTCTGACCTCAGTGAACACCCCTCGCCAGTTCTCGCGGGTTCTCCCCTGTGCCTGACGCAAGACGGCCTGTATGCGGCCTGGAGGACGATCACCACGCTGCCAGCAACGAGCAGCGGGGTAGCGACCTCGTGATCCTGGGTCTCTGGTGGTCCTGGTCGTTGCGCTCGCGGTCCCCACATCTACACGCCCGGGTCACTAGGCTCAGCAATTTGGCGGTAGTGGTGGTGTTCCGCCCTGCTTACCGTTGGTGACGGTGGCCGCACTCAGCGCCGCGCGTAGGTAGGAGGTGGACCTATGATGGGTGGTCCGGCATCGGTCCTCGACACGCTGGGGGCGGTTGCCCTGCTCGCGTGGACCGTGGCTATGTGGGTGGCCGTAGCCGTGCTCGCGTACGCGAACCGCAGACCGGTGCGGCCGTGGATTTACCGTGCGGCGGCTGGTCAGATCTTCCTCGGCATCCTCGGACAGTTGGGCCATTTCCAGGAGCACATTGCCCAGGTCGGTTACTGGGTGGCCAACCCGAACGCACCCGCCTGGATGACTCCGTGGGGCACCGGGCTCGCCGACGGCTTTGGCCAGGTGGACCAGTCGAAGCCATCGCTGGGCATGGAGATCCTGCACTTCGCGGGCAATTTGCTGTTCCTGGCAGGCATCGTCGGGGTCATGTTGATCACTCATCGGGCGGTGAAATCCAAGGCACGCAAGTGGGCGAGGATGGGCGTGTTGATGCAGGGCATCCACGGCGTCGAACACCTCGTGCTCATGCTGACGGTATGGCTGGGCGCCTCGCAGGCTATCGGGCTGTCCACGTGGTTCGGCCTGCTCGATCCCGGACCTGGCCTGTGGACGTACCGCATCTGGTGGCACTTCATCGCCAACGTCATCGGCTCAGTGATCTTCGCGATCGCGGTGTACCACCTCTGGCGTGAACGCCGCCAGATCGCCGCCACCTATCAGCCAGGCTCCGCCACGCAGAGCGAGCCCGCATCCGAACCAGCATTGAGCCGGTAGCCACCCAGGTCCCGCAACCAACGGAAACCGGACGGCCCACGGCCCAGCACACCGCCCACTCCTCCCCGTCCCCTTCGTCCTTGCCTTCTCGTAGCGCCGTGGCGATGGTGTCAAGGGTGCGCGACAGCGCATCGCGTAGCGACGCCGGAGGCGCCCTTGATGCCGCCGTCGCGGCGTTCGATCATCCGGGGACGAAGGCGGCGGGGAGCCAGGGTGACGCGCGGTTGCCAAGGTGGGTCGAACGATCGTGGCGTGCTGGTCCGTCGTGCGGTGGCGGGCCGCCGGAGCCGGGCATCAGCAGGAGGCGACCGGCGGCCCGCTGGCGGCGCGCGGAGCGCGCCACCCTTGAAGCGTGAAGCGGCCACGAATGAATCGGCAACAGGTCGTGCCGTGGTCTCGCGAGCGAGCGAAGGCTGTGCGCAACGAGTTGCCCGACCGTTTCAAGCCTGCGGTCGATGTTCCGGCCGGTATCGGCGTACGCAAGGGAGAACTGTTCGCGTTCTCGCTTGATGACGTCGATCGCGACCGAGCGGTCGTCCACGTGTGTCGGCAAGTGCGCCTCGTTGCAGGCAAGCCGGTGTTCGCATTGCCCAAAGGCGGCAAGACACGCGAAGTACCGATCGGCGGCGCGTTGCTCGCCCAGCTCGACGCTTGTGCGGACCAGTTTCCAAGCACCCCGGTCACGCTGCCGTGGTCACACCCGGACGGCAAGGCAACGACGGTGAACCTGCTGATGGTTGACAAGGTTGGGCGAGTCCTGACGCCGAAGGAGATGGACAAGATCTGGATTCCCGCGCTCAAGGCTGCCGGGGTCGATCCGCACACGCGCGCAGACGGTATCCACGCGCTGCGGCACCTCTATGCGTCGGTGCTGCTCGATGCTGGCGAGTCAATCAAAGCTCTGTCGAAATACCTCGGCCACTCCGACCCAGGCTTCACCCTGCGCGTGTACACCCACCTCATGCCGAACAGCCACGAACGCACTCGCCGTGCCATTGACGTGTTCTTCGCCAAGGGCCTCGGCTTCGCGGCCGTGGGCGAGGTCGCTGATGCGGCATGACGGCCTCACGACGGCCTGAGGCCCGCTGTGACCATAGAAACGCCAGGTCACAGCGGGTTTTGTCTTACATGTTGATCATGTGTCCCGCGAGGCCGTGGACGGCCTCCTTTACCGCCTCGGTCAGCGTCGGGTGGGCGTGGACGTTGCGGGCGACTTCATGCACGGTCAGGTCCCACTGCTGCGCCAGCGTCAGCTCCGGCAGCAACTCGGTGACCTCCGGCCCGATCAGGTGGCCGCCGAGCAACTCGCCGTAACGGCCGTCGCTGATCAGCTTCACGAACCCAGTGGAGTCGCCGAGACCGTGTGCCTTGCCGTTGGCCATGAACGGAAACTTCGCCACCTGAACGTCGTAGCCTAGCTCGCGGGCCTGCTCCTCGGTGTAGCCGAAGCTGGCGATCTGGGGCTGGCAGTAGGTCGCGCGCGGAACCATCACGTACTCCACCGGCATGGTTTCCGCGCCCGCGATGCTCTCGGCGGCGACCACGCCCATGGCCTCGGCCGTGTGGGCGAGCATCAGCTTCGCCGTGACGTCGCCGATAGCGAAGATGTTCGGCACCGATGTCCTGCCGTAGTCGTCGATGTCGATCGCACCGCGCTCGGTCAGGGCGACACCGGTGTTCTCAAGGCCGTAGCCCTCGACGCGCGGCTGGAACCCGATCGCCTGCAGCACCTTATCGGTCTCCAGTGTGCGCTGTTCACCGTTCCCCGATGACACCGTGACCGTGACTTTGTCACCCGAGTCATCGATCGCGTCGACCCTCGTGCTCGTGAGCACCTCGATGCCCATGCGCTTGTAGCGTTTGGCGAGCTCCTTGGAGACGTCGGCGTCCTCCAGCGGCACCATCCGGTCGAGGAACTCGACGATGGTGACCTTCACGCCATAGTTGTGCAGCACGTACGCGAACTCGACACCGATCGCGCCAGCACCGGCGATGACGACGCTCTCCGGCAGCTGGTCGGTCATGATCTGCTCTTCGTAGGTCACGACCCGGTCGGACAGCGATGTGCCCGGCAGCAGCTTCGTCGTCGCGCCAGTGGCGATGATGCAGTGACCGAACGTGACCGTTTCGCTACCGCCATCGGTCAGCCGTACCCGCATGGAGTTGGCGTCGGCGAACTCACCCCATCCAGCGAACTGGGTGATCTTGTTCTTCTTCATCAGGTAGTGGACACCCTTGACGCGGCCGTCGGCGACGTCGCGGCTGCGCTTGAACGCGGCGCCGTAGTCGAACCGGACCGTGCCGTCCACCTCGATGCCGAACGTCTTCGCGTCGTTGTGGAACAGGTGCGCCAGCTCAGCGTTGCGGAGCAGCGCCTTCGAGGGGATACACCCCACGTTGAGGCATACCCCGCCCCAGTATTTCTCCTCGACGATCGCCGTGGAGAAACCGAGTTGTGCTGCCCTGATCGCGGCGACATATCCACCGGGTCCGGCCCCGAGGACCACCACGTCGAAGTGAGTGCCCATACCCGCGAGCATATGGGATCGACCCCTATCGGGTGATGTGAGGACTACCTGACAGGCTCGAGCACCACGACCGGGATCTCACGCTCCGTGTTGGCCTGGTACTTATCGTAATCAGGCCAGACGGCTGCCATCTTCGACCACAACGCTGCCCGTTCCTCACCGCTGGTCGTGCGCGCCTTCGCGGGAAACTTGTCGGCTCCGACCTGCACGGTGACGTCGGGGTTGTCGACAAGGTTCAGATACCACTCGGGGTGGTTCGCGGCGCCGCCCTTGGACGCGACGATCACGTAGTCACCCTCGTGCTCCTGGTAAATCAGGGCGAACTTGCGCTCCTTGCCGGTTTTGCGGCCAGTCGTCGTCAGCACGAGGCACGGGACGCCGTTGAGCCAAATGTGGCCCTCTTCACCGTTGGTCTCCTCGTAGCGCCGGACATGCTCATCCCCGAACAGCATCTGCACCCTCCAGACAGCCGGAAGTGGATCTCCGCTACCACCCTACTCGCGATCCAGCTCGGCCACCGTGTCCAGCACGCGCCGGGTCTCGGCGACCTCGTGCACCCGGAACATCGCCACGCCCCGCGCCGCCGAGAACGCCGTCGCGGCGAGCGTGCCCTCGACGCGCTGGTGCAACCCGACACCGAGGGTTTCTCCGATGAAGTCCTTATTGGACAGCGCCATCAGCACCGGCCAGCCACTGCCCACCAGCTCGTCCACCCGCCGCAGCAGCTCAAGGCCGTGCCAGGTGTTCTTGCCGAAGTCGTGAGTCGGGTCGATCAGGATTCCTTCCCGCGGCACGCCTGCCGCGAGCAGTTCTTCCGCACGGGTGGTCGTCTCGGAGAGGACATCCGCGACGACGTCGTCGTAGCGCACGCGGTGCGGCCGGGTGCGGGGCGGGATGCCACCGGTATGCGAGCAGACGTAGCCCACGCCGAACTCAGCCGCGACGTCGGCGAGTGCTGGATCGACCGCCGCCCAGGTGTCGTTCAGCAGGTCCGCGCCCGCCTCGCACGCCTGCCTGCCGACCGACGCGCGCCAGGTGTCAACGCTGATCACCAGCTCTGGGAACTCCTGCCGGATGGACTCGATCAGCGGCAGGACCCGGTCCGCCTCTTCCGCCGGCCCGACCATGGCACCGGGACCAGCCTTGACGCCGCCGATGTCGATCACGTCCGCACCCTCATCGACGGCACTGTGAACAGCGGCGAGCGCGGCGTCCTCCGCGTAGGTGGCACCCCGGTCGTAGAAGGAGTCCGGTGTGCGGTTGACGATCGCCATGATCAGGGCACGGTCCCGCTTGGGCCGTTTGCCCCGGAACTCCAGCTCAGTCACGAGCGGCCACGGGCGTCGACGTCAGGCACACATCCGCATTGTGCACCACGAGTCGGGTGACGGGGCCGTGACGTGAAGGGCGTCTACACATCGCCATGTGGCGCGAAGCTATGTGGCGCGAAGAAGCCCCTCCCAACACCTCAGTGCCGCGTCACCCGGTACTCATCCAGGTCGTAGACGGCGGGCACCAGGCCGAGGTGGTGGGAGTCGACGGCGTCGCGGATCAGTTCGGAGCGTTCCCGCAGTTGGGTGACGACGCGGCGCGTCTGCCGCACGACGCACGCGGCGAGGAACGCGTCGGGGTTGTCATTCCTCGGTGTGCTGAGCACGCTGGCCTCGATGCCGCGCACCAGTGTGCTGATCGATCCGGTACCACCATGGCCGCTGCGCACGAGGTCTACCGCGGCGGTGACGGCGCCACAGCTTTCGTGACCGAGGACGACGACGATCGGCACACCCAGGTGTGCGACGGCGTACTCGATGCTGCCGATGATTGACTCGTCGAGCACCTCGCCCGCGGTGCGCACCGTGAAAAGGTCGCCGAGTCCCTGGTCGAAGATCAGCTCGGGCGGCACGCGGGAGTCGGCGCAGCCGAGCACGCACGCGAACGGCTGCTGACCGTCGACCAGCGTCTCCCGCCACGGCAGGTCCTGATGGGGGTGCTGCTGCCGCGCCTCGATGAACCGTTCGTTGCCTTCGACCAGACGTCGCCAGGCGTGCGCGGGGTGCATCGTCCCTGGTGGGGCCGCCGCCGCGGCGGGAATTCCCGCGAATCCCGCCGTCGCGACCAGTGCACCAGCGCCGAGCGCGTGCCTGCGCGTGAATCTGTTCGGCTGCACAGAGTCGTCACCCATGCGTCGAACGTAACGGAGTCGGCCCAACACGGCGGCGGCGAAACACCGAAGCCAGCGTCACCCGAGGGGGTGCGCTCGGGGCGCCGAGTCGCTCGACGCCCCGTGCGCGGGCACGTCCCAGTGGACGTTGTCTCTCCTCAACCCCGCGGACAGCGTTCCCGTCGTGTTCCCGACCGTGTCGACTGCCTGGGCCGCACGGTGGAACGAGCGAGGTTCGCGACAGTCACGGTCCAGATGCTCGTGAAATTTGATCTTCACCCGTATGGCGCAGCGGCAGCGACGTCGCATCCGACGCCGAATCTTGCGATCATGGACCCATGGCGCGAGGAGGCGTATCTAGCCTGGTGGCTGGCGCGGTCTTCAAAACCGTTGAATGGCAGGTCCTGTCATTGGCGGGTTCGATTCCCGTCCGCCTCCGCCATGCGCGAGGGGGCTTGCCATGACTGATGCCGCCGACCCGCGCAGCCGCATCCCGGGTACCGACGCGCTGCTCGCGCTGCCGCGACTCGCGAAGGCGCAGGACATCCTGGGTAGGGACGTCGTCAAAGCGGCGATCGCCACGGCGCAGCAGCGCGCTCGCGCGGGCGAGATCAGTCCGGACGACGTCGCCGACGCCGCTCTCGACGCGCTGCCCGCGACGGCGAGCCAGTGCCGACCGGTGCTAAACGCGACCGGTGTGCTCGTCCACACGAACCTCGGACGCGCACCGCTGTCGGCGGCCGCGCTGGACGCCATACAGGCTGCGAGCGGCACCACCGACGTCGAGTTCGACCTCGCTACCGGCAGCCGCGCGCGCAGGGGACGCGGCACGCTGGCCGCGCTCGCCGACGCCGTGCCGAATGCCGAAGCCGTGCACGTGGTCAACAACAACGCCGCCGCGCTCCTGCTGTGCGCACTCGCGCTCGCGCCGGGCAAGGAGATCGTGATCAGCCGGGGTGAGCTGATCGAGATCGGCGACGGCTTCCGCATTCCCGATCTGCTGGAATCAACCGGTGCGGTGCTGCGCGAAGTCGGCACCACGAACCGCACCACCGCGCGCGACTACGCCGACGCCATCGGGCAGGACACCGGATTCGTGCTCAAGATCCACCTGTCGAACTACCTGGTCACCGGGTTCACCGCGACACCCAGCGTGCGTGAGCTCGGCGAGCTCGATGCGCCGCTGATCGTCGACATCGGATCGGGCCTACTCGCACCGCACCCGGCGCTACCGGATGAACCGGATGCGGCGACCGTACTTCGTGACGGCGCGGATCTGGTCACCGCGAGCGGCGACAAGCTGCTCGGCGGCCCGCAAGCAGGGCTGCTGTTTGGTGACGAAGCGCTGGTCACCCAACTGCGCAGGCACCCGTCCGCCCGCGCACTTCGCGTCGACAAGCTCACCCTCACCGCGCTGGAGGCCACGCTGCGCGGACCGGAACCACCGGTCACCCGCGCGCTGAACGCCGACCCCACAGCGCTCACCGCACGTGCCGACCGGCTGGCCGCCCGACTCCGCGAGCACGGTATAGACGCGCAGGCCGTGAGGTCGGAGGCGATGGTCGGCGGTGGCGGCGCGCCTGGCGTGATACTGCCCAGCGCGGCGGTGAGCCTCCCCGAGTCGTACGCCGCCGCGTTGCGGATGGGCGATCCGTCGGTGGTCGGCAGGGTGGAGCGCGGCCGGTGCCTGCTTGACCTGCGCACTATCGACGTCGAGGCGGACGACCGGTTGCTGGAGGCCCTGCGCGCATGCGGGTGATCGCGACGGCGGGGCACGTCGACCACGGCAAGTCGACGCTACTGCGGCGCCTGACCGGGATGGAACCGGATCGCTGGGAGGAAGAGCGCAGGCGCGGGCTCACGATCGACCTCGGCTTCGCATGGACCGAGCTGGACCGCGACACGCTGGCGTTCGTCGACGTTCCAGGTCACGAGCGGTTCGTACCGAACATGCTCGCCGGGGTCGGGCCGGTGCCCGCCGCACTGTTCGTCGTCGCGGCGGACGAGGGGTGGATGCCGCAGTCCGAGGAACATCTGGCGGCGTTGCACGCGCTGGGCGTGCGGCACGGGCTACTGGCCATCAGCAAATCCGACCGCGCGGACCCGGATCATGCGGCGCAACAGGCGCGGGCGCGGATCGCACGATCCAGCCTCGGCGACGTCCCGTGGGTGGCGGTGTCCGGCACGACCGGCGACGGACTGCCCGAGCTGCGGACGGCACTGGCGACGCTGGCCCGCTCGCTGCCGTCGCCGGACACCGACGCCGACGTCCGGCTGTGGGTGGACCGTGCGTTCACCGTGCGCGGCGCTGGCACCGTCGTCACCGGCACACTAGCGGCGGGCACGCTCCGCACCGGAGACGCGCTGGCCCTCCCGAGCGGCGAACGCGTACGGGTGCGGTCGCTGCAGTCGCTCGGGCACGACGTCACGTGCGCGGCAGCGGTCGCACGAGTGGCGCTGAACCTGCGGGGTGTCGAGCCGGGCACGATCAGGCGCGGTGACGCGCTGTTGCGGCCGGATGCCTGGCTAACGACGTCAGTGCTGGATGTCCGGTTGCGGCGGGACAGCGAGGATGCCAGCGCTCGCGGCGACGGCCAGGCCGGTACCACGAGCGACCGCGACGGCCGGGGCATACCCGACAACCTCCGGGCTCGACACCTGATGCTGCACGCCGGGTCGGCCGCCGTGCCAGCACGAGTGCGCCCGCTCGGCCCCGACACGGCACGGCTGACGCTGGATCGCCTGTTGCCACTGCGCACCGGCGATGTCTGCCTGTTGCGCGATCCGGGGGAGCACCGGATTCACGCCGGTGTGGACGTCTTGGACGTCGACCCGCCAGCGCTGGGCCGCAGGGGATCGGCGCGGCGCAGGGCGGCCGAGCTGAACAGCAACGATCCGGGGGAGCTTGCCGGGCACTACCTGCGGCGGCACGGGTTCGTGCGCGCCGGGCACCTGCGGATGCGGGGGTTGCCGGACGCTGGTGTCGAGATCGGGGACTGGCGAGCCGATCCCGATCGCTGGGCGGAACTGCCGAAACAAGCACGCGAGCGGGTGCGGGCATGGCGTGCGGCCAACCCGCTCGCGGCGGGAATGCCCTCGGGCGAGCTGCGCCGCGAGCTGGGCCTCCCGGACGGGAGCTTGCTCGACCACGTGCTCGTCGCAGCCGAGCTGACGCAGGCGGACGGACTCGTGCGAGAGCGCGCGGCGGACACCGGGCTACCGGAGCACGTCGACCTGGCGGTGCGGACACTGGAGACGCAACTGGCCGAGGCACCGTTCCGCGCACCGGATGCCGATAAGCTCCGTGCGCTCGGTCTCGGACACCGCGAGCTGGCAGCCGCGGTACGAGCGGGCAGGCTGAGCCGCATCGCTGAGGGCGTCGTCCTCGGGCCCGATGCCGTGGCAGAGGCAGCACGAGCGCTGGCCGACATGCCGCAGCCATTCACGGTGAGCCAGGTACGCAAGGCCCTGACGACGACGCGGCGGGTCGCCGTCCCGTTGCTGGAACTGCTGGACGCGGAAGGCGTCACGCGGTTACGTCCCGACGGCACCCGTGTTCACCGCGCTGATGGCCGATGACTCCGGCGTGCCGCGGGACTCAAGACGCGGCTCATGCCCCGCGCCGTGATTCCGTCGCCGCGAACCGGGTGCGCGTCGCCCGCGAGCCTCCTACGGTGGAAGGGAACCGCAGCCAAGTCCGGGAGGGCGGCGTGGGTATCAGGCAATGGATCGAAGGCTGGCCGGTCTATCGGCAGCTGACCGGGGCAGATCGCCTCGGTCTCGGTGCCGCCGCCCAGTCGGACGCCTCGAAGCGCCTGCACGCCCGCACCGAGGACGCCGACGACGTGGTTCCCTCGATCTGCCCGTATTGCGCGGTGGGCTGCGGCCAGCGCGTCTACGTCAAGGACGGCGCGGTCAGCCAGATCGAGGGCGACCCTGACTCGCCGATCTCGCGCGGCAGGCTGTGTCCGAAGGGCGCCGCGAGTAAGCAGCTCGTCACCAGCCCCGGCCGCGTCGACCGTGTGCTGTACCGGCGGCCGTACGGCACGGACTGGGAGACGCTGTCGCTCGACACGGCGATGGAGATGATCGCCGACCGGGTGATCGAGACCCGACGCGAGACGTGGGAAGACACCGACGAGAACGGTGTCCGGTTGAACCGCACCGAAGGCTTCGCCAGCCTTGGTGGCGCGACGCTGGACAACGAAGAGAACTACCTGATGAAGAAGCTGTACACGGCGCTCGGCGCGGTACAGATCGAAAACCAGGCGCGCATTTGACACTCGTCGACGGTTCCCGGTCTGGGAACCTCCTTCGGTCGTGGCGGTGCCACGACGTTCCAGCAGGACCTCGCGAACGCGGACTGCATCGTGATCCAGGGGTCGAACATGGCCGAGTGCCATCCGGTCGGCTTCCAATGGGTGATGGAAGCGAAGAACCGCGGCGCGAAGGTCATCCACGTCGATCCTCGGTTCACCCGCACCAGCGCGCTGTCGCACGAGCATGTCGCGCTGCGTGCGGGAAGTGACATCGCGTTCCTCGGCGGGCTGATCAACTACGTCCTGAGCAACGGCAAGGAGTTCCGCGACTACATCGTCGCCTACACCAACGCGGGTGCGATCCTGCGCGAGGATTTCGCCGACACCGAGGACCTCGACGGACTGTTCTCCGGCTTCGACCCGGAGACAGGGCGGTACGACGTCACGACGTGGGCTTACGAGGGCGCCGATCCAGCACCCGCCGCCGGTAACCGCGAGCTGTGGGTACATCCGGACGAAGAGCACGGCGGCGAACACCATGGATGCAGTGCGCGTGCGGAGTCCTACGGCAGTGGTGGTGCGAACGTACACGCCAAGCCGAGCATCGATGCGACGCTGGAGCATCCACGCTGCGTGTTCCAGGTGCTCAAGCGGCACTACGCGCGCTACACGCCCGAGGTCGTCGCGGACATCTGTGGCGTGTCGACGCGGCAGTTCCTCGACGTCGCCGAAGCGATCACGGCGAACTCGGGGCGGCGCAGGACGACGGCATGGGTGTACTCGGTCGGCTGGACCCACCACACCGTCGGCGTGCAGTACATCAGGGCGGCGTCGATCCTGCAGCTGCTGCTCGGCAACATCGGCAGGCCGGGCGGCGGGATCCTCGCCTTGCGCGGCCACGCCAGCATTCAGGGCTCAACCGACATCCCGACGTTGTTCAACATCCTGCCGGGCTACATCCCGATGCCGCAGGCCCATCAGCACCTCGACCTGGATACGTTCGTCGGGCTCGACGCGGGCAGTACCGGATTCTGGGGCAACATGCGGTCATATACGGTCAGCCTGCTCAAGGCGTGGTGGGGGGAGCACGCCACCGAGGAGAACGACTTCCGGTTCAGCCACTTACCCCGGCTGACCGGCGACCACGGGACCTATCAGACCGTCTACAACCAACTGGCGGGGAAGTGCAAAGGCTACTTTCTCGTCGGAGAGAACCCCGCCGTCGGCTCCGCGAACGGCAAGCTACAACGGCTCGGCATGGCCAATTTGGACTGGTTGGTCGTCCGCGACATGCGGTTGATCGAGAGTGCGACGTTTTGGCAAGACGGACCCGAGATCGCCACCGGCGAGCTGGCGAGCGAGGAGATCGGCACCGAGGTGTTCTTCCTTCCGGCCGCGTCGCATGTGGAGAAGGACGGCAGCTTCACGAACACGCAGCGGCTGTTGCAGTGGCACCACAAGGCTGTCGAGCCGCCCGGCGACGCCCGCAGCGACCTGTGGTTCTACTACCACCTCGGGCGCATCATCCTGCGGAAGGTGCGGGAGTCCACCGACCCGCGCGACCTGCCACTGCGGGAACTGACCTGGTCGTATCCGACGCATGGACCAACAGACGAGCCGGACGCCGAATCCGTGCTCGCCGAGATCAACGGCTCCGGTCCGGAAGGTCCACTGCCGTCGTACACCAAGTTGGCCGACGATGGGTCGACGTCGTCTGGTTGCTGGATCTACTGTGGCGTCTATGCCGACGGCGTGAACCACGCGGCCAACCGCGTTCCTGGCTCCAAACAGGATTGGGTCGCGCCACGCTGGGCGTGGGCGTGGCCGTCGAACCGGCGCATCCTCTACAACCGAGCGTCGGCCGACCCAGAAGGGAGGCCGTGGAGCGAACGCAAGCGTTACGTTTGGTGGGACGCCGAGAAGGGCAGGTGGGTCAGCCCCGACGTGCCGGACTTCGAGGCGACCAAGCCGCCGGACTACGAGCCACCCGAGGGCGCGAAGGCGCAGGACGCACTGTCCGGTACCGACCCATTCATCATGCAGACGGATGGCAAGGGGTGGCTGTTCGCCCCGGCAGGGCTGACCGACGGTCCACTTCCGACTCACTACGAACCGCACGAGTCTCCTGTGGACAATCCGCTCTACGGCCAGCAGGCCAGCCCAGGGAGGCAGACCTTCGGCGGCGAGCACAACCGGTACAACCCGGTGGGCAGCGACGTCTACCCGTACGCCTTCACGACCTATCGGCTCACCGAACACCACACCGCTGGCGGCATGAGCCGAGAGCTGCCGTACCTGTCGGAGCTACAACCGGAATTCTTCTGCGAGGTATCGCCCGAGCTCGCCGAGGAGACCGGACTCGAGCACGGCGGGTGGGCGACGATCATCTCCGCTCGCACCGCGATCGAGGCTCGCGTGCTCGTGACAGAGCGGATGAAGCCACTGCGGGTGCGCGGTAAGACGATCCATCAGGTCGGGCTGCCCTATCACTGGGGACCGAATGGTCTGTCCACAGGAGACTCGGCGAACGACTTGCTGTCCGTCGTGCTCGACCCGAACGTGCACATCCAAGAGGCCAAGGCCGCGACGTGTGACATCCGGCCGGGCAGGCGGCCACGCGGCAGTGCACTACCTGAGCTGGTGCGCGAGTACCAACGACGCGCGGGAATCGAAGGGAGTGAGGCGTGAGCGACTCCGGGTACGCCGATACCCAGCCACGGATGGGGTTCTTCACCGACACGTCGGTGTGTATCGGCTGCAAGGCGTGTGAGGTCGCGTGCAAGGAGTGGAACCTCGTCCCCGCGTCCGGGTCCAGTGGCGACGGCGGGATGGACCTCCTTGGACTGTCCTATGACAACACCGGCGACCTCGGCGCCAACAGCTGGCGGCACGTCGCGTTCATCGAACAGCAGGTGCCGGCGTCGCGTGTGGACAACCTGGGGATGCCCACGATCGGCGCACCGGAGCAGGAGGACGAGGCCGGTGTCCGGTGGCTGATGTCCTCGGACGTCTGCAAGCACTGCACCCACGCCGCGTGCCTCGACGTCTGCCCAACGGGCGCGCTGTTCCGCACCGAGTTCGACACCGTCGTCGTGCAGCCGGACATCTGCAACGGCTGCGGCTACTGCGTGCCAGCCTGTCCGTATGGCGTGATCGAGAAGCGGGAGGACGACGGCAGGGCGTTCAAGTGCACGCTGTGCTACGACCGCATCGGCGACGGCCTCGAACCCGCGTGCGCGAAGGCGTGCCCGACGGACTCCATCCAGTACGGCGAGCTCGACGTCCTGCGGCAACGCGCGGAGCAGCGCAAGCAGGAGCTGCACGCGGACGGCGTTACCGAGGCGCGGTTGTACGGCGAGAACCCGGACGACGGCGTCGGCGGCACCGGGGCGTTCTTCCTCCTGCTGGATGAACCCGAGGTGTACGGCCTGCCACCCGATCCGGTGGTCACCACGCGGGACCTACCAGGAATGTGGCGGCGCGCGGGCGCGGCGGCGCTAGGTGTCGCGGCCGCCGTGGTCGCGTCGTTCGTCGGAGCACGGCGATGAGCCGCGCGCAGGGATCGAACCGCGAACAGCCGAGCGGCGCGCAGGGCACGAGCCGTGCTCAGCCGTCGCGTCGCGAACACGCCATGGTCGAGCCCGCCGAGTTCCGCTCCTACTACGGCAGGCCGATCGTCAAGGAACCCGCGTGGGAGCAGCCGGACGTCCCGCTGTACCTGTTCCTCGGCGGCACGGCGGGCGCGTCGGCATCGATGGCCGCGATGGCGCGATTGTCCGGGCTTCCCCGGTTGGCGCGTGCGGGCACGCTGGTCGCGGCCGGTGGGTCGCTGGCCAGCGTCGCCGCGCTGATCCACGATCTCGGCAGGCCGGAACGATTCCTCTACATGCTGCGGGTGTTCAAGCCGACATCGCCGCTGTCGGTCGGGTCCTGGATTCTCGCACCATTCTCCGGGCTCGCGGCGGCGTCGGCTGGATCGATGCTGACCGGCTGGCTGCGGCCGATCGGGACGCTCGCCGGGAACGCCGCCGGGCTGCTTGGGCCCGCGATGTGCACCTATACGGCAGTGCTGCTCGCGGACACCGCGACGCCCGCATGGCACGAGGGACGTCGTGAGCTGTCGGTGCTGTTCGCTGGCAGCGCGGCCACCAGCGGCGCCGGGGCGGCGCTGCTGCTGGTGCCGACGCGGGAAACCGCCCCGGCACGACGTCTCGGACTCGCGGGCGCCGCCGCGGAGCTGTCGGCGGAGCACCGGCTGGAGCACAACCTCGGCGTCGTCTCGGAGACCTACCGCGATGGACGTGCGGGGACACTACTCAAGGCGGGCAAGGCGCTGACGGCCGTCGGCGCCGGGCTGTCGCTGCTTGGCACGCGCAGCCGGGTCGCCTCAGCGGCGGCGGGTGCCGCCTACCTCGCGGCCGGCGTGTGCACCCGGTTCGGCGTCTACGCGGCTGGGGTGGCCTCGGCCCGCGACCCGAAGTACACCGTCGTCCCGCAGCGGGAACGGATGGCGCAGACCGGCTCATCCGGGCAGTAGCGAGTGTCGCGAAGGGCTTCTTCGCAACGCTATGTGTTGCGAAGAAGCCCGTCACCACACGGCAAACCGCTCAGATCACGCCCATGTCGCGCAGCTTGGCCACTACGGCCGATGCGGCCTGCTCCGGGTCCTGCTGCGTGGTGTCGACGTGCACCTCGGCGTTCTCCGGGCGCTCGTACTCCGAGTCGACGCCGGTGAAGTTGGCGAGCTCGCCCTTGCGGGCCTTGGCGTAAAGACCCTTCGGGTCGCGCCGCTCGGCGACGTCGAGCGGGGTGTCGACGAAGACCTCGCAGAACTCGCCCTCGGCGACCAGCGCACGCGCCTGGTCACGCTCGGCCTGGAACGGCGAGATGAACGAGACGAGCACGATCAAGCCCGCGTCGACCATCAGCGCCGCCACCTCGGCGATCCGGCGGATGTTCTCCACCCGGTCGGTGTCGGTGAAGCCGAGGTCTTTGCTCAGCCCGTGCCGCACGTTGTCGCCGTCGAGCACGAAGGTGTGCTTGCCCTGCGCGTGCAGCTGCTTCTCGACCAGGTCGGCGATGGTGGACTTACCCGCGCCGGACAACCCGGTGAACCAGACGACGGCCGGTTGGTGTCCCTTCTGGGAGGCACGAGCCTGCTTGTCGACGGTGAGCTGCTGCCAGGTCACGTTGGCCGAGCGACGCAGCGCGAAGTCGATCATCCCCGCGCCGAGAGTCGCGTTGGTGAGCCGGTCAAGGACGATGAACGATCCGAGGTCCCTGCTGCGCTTGAACTCCTCGTAGGCCACCGGCACGTCGAAGTGCACGTTCGCGACCGCGATCTCGTTCAGCCCGATCGACTTCGCTGGCAGGTGGGCGAGCGTGTCGACGTCGATCCGGTACTTCGGGTGGTCGGCGGTGAAGCCGACGGTCCGTGCGCCGATCTTGGCGAGATAATGCCGCCCTGGCACCAGGTCGTTGGAGTCCATGCCGACGATGTGCGCCTGGAAAGCGTTGGCGACGTCGGTGGGCTCGTCGGCGACCGCGAGCACGGTGCCCCTGCTGACGTCGATCTCGTCGGCGAGCACCACGGTGACCGATGCGCCGACGACCGCTTCGTCGAGGTCGCCGTCCATGGTGACGATGCGCTCAACGGTGGACTCCGCCTCGCCGGGCACGGCCCGGATCCGGTCGCCCTTGCGCAGCACGCCGCTGAGGACGCGACCGGAGAAGCCACGGAACTCGGAGTTGGGCCGGTTCACCCACTGCACAAGCAGGCGGGCGGGACCGGAGAGGTCCTCCTCGTCTCTGGTCAGCTCGACGTTCTCCAGCCAGCCGAGCAGTGTCGGGCCCTGGTACCACGGGGTCTTGTCGCTACTGCTGACGACGTTGTCGCCGTTCACGGCCGACAGCGGCACACAGGCGACTTCGCGGATGCCGATCTCGTTCGCGAACGCCCTGAAGTCCTCGCTGATCTTGTCGAAGACCTCCTGCGAGTAGTCGACGAGGTCGAGCTTGTTGATCGCGAGGGCGACGTGTTTGATGCCGAGCAGCGAAACCAGGTGCGCGTGCCTGCGCGTCTGCGTCAGCACACCCTGCCGCGCGTCGCACAGGATCACCGCGGCCTCCGACATCGACGCGCCGGTAACCATGTTGCGGGTGTACTGCACATGACCAGGTGTGTCCGCGACGATGAACCGGCGCCGGTCGGTCGCGAAGAACCGGTACGCGACGTCGATGGTGATGCCCTGCTCGCGCTCGGCGGCGAGGCCGTCGACGAGCAGCGCGAAGTCGAGCTCGCCACCACGCGTGCCGACCTTCTTCGAGTCGGCCTCGAGGACTTCGAGCTGGTCGGTGTAGAGCAGCTTGGACTCGTAGAGCAGCCGTCCGATCAGGGTGGACTTGCCGTCATCGACGCTGCCGCAGGTGATGAAGCGCAGCAGGCCGACGCGCTCCTGCTCGGCGAGTTCGGCTTCCAGATCGACCTGTACTTGGGGCTGACCCATCAGAAGTACCCCTCCTGCTTCTTCCGCTCCATCGACCCGGACTGGTCGCGGTCGATGACCCTGCCCTGCCGCTCGGACGTGGTCGCGGCGCGCATCTCGGCGACGATCTCCGGCAGCGTCGTCGCCGTGCTCTCGACGGCCCCAGTGAGCGGGTAACACCCCAGCGTACGGAAGCGCACCATCTTCATCTCCGGCACCTCACCTTCCGCGAGCGGCATCCGGTCGTCGTCGACCATGATCAACGTGCCGTCGCGGTCGACGACGGGGCGCTCCTTGGCGAAGTACAGCGGGACGATCGGAATGTTCTCGCGGTGGATGTAGTGCCAGATGTCCAGCTCTGTCCAGTTCGACAGCGGGAACACGCGGACGCTCTCGCCCGGCGCGGTGCGGGTGTTGTAGAGCCGCCACAGCTCGGGGCGCTGGTTCTTGGGGTCCCAGCGGTGCTGGGCGGACCGGAACGAGAACACCCGTTCCTTCGCGCGCGAGGCTTCCTCGTCGCGGCGCGCACCACCGAAGACGGCGTCGAACCGGTGCTTGTCAAGAACCTGCCGCAGCCCCTGGGTCTTCCACATGTCGGTGTGCACCGCCGAGCCGTGGTCGAAGGGGTTGATCCCCTGCGCGATGCAGTCAGGGTTCTTGTGCACGATCAGTTCCATGCCGAGCTCGGAGGCGGTCTCGTCGCGGAACTTGATCATCTCACGGAACTTCCACGTGGTGTCGACGTGCACCAACGGGAATGGGGGCGTGCTCGGGTAAAAGGCCTTCCGCGCGAGGTGCACCAACACCGAGCTGTCCTTGCCGATGGAGTAAAGCAGCGCGGGGCGCTCACTCTCGGCAACGGCCTCTCGGAAGATGTCGATGCTCTCGGCCTCCAGCCGGTCAAGGTGGTTGAGTTTCATGGAGTGCACCTCTACTGGTCGGCGGTGATGGCCATTATGCGTTCCACCGGTTCGGGTCAGCAGGCGGGTCGGTTTCGCTGCGTTGGCGGATGGTGAAACGACCACGTTTGCGGCGTACTGTCGTCTTTGACCGGAGGCGTGAATACCGCGGCCGAGGGGTAACCATCCGACATGGGCGTGAGGACATCTCAGCACGGGACGAGCGAAGCCCGCGCGTCGGGGCGCACTCCGCGCAAGGGGCTCGCGCTGTTCCTCGTGTTCCTGGCCGGGGAGCTGACGCTGGTGCTTTCCCCGATCATCGTGCTAGTGCCGTTCGCGGTGGCGGATCCGTCCCTGACCGAGGGTGCGCCGCTGCCACCCGCGCCGCTGGTCACGATGCTGGTGATACCGCCGGTATTCGCCGCTCTGGTCGCGGTCGCCGGCACGTCGTTGTTCGGCGCTGGACCACCTAAAGGCCGCGTACGCAGGGAACTGGCGTGGCATTGGAACCGGCGGGACACCCTCCGCGGGCTCGCCATCGGCATCGCGGGACTGCTGATCACGATTCCCGCCGCCGCGATCTGGGCATCCTGGGTCGGCGCTGACGAGGCGGAATCCGCCGTCGGCGAGCTGTTCAAGGGTGAGCAGCTCAGCCTCGCGGCCGGACTGGTGGCCTTCTTCGGCGTCTGGCTGGTCGCACCGCTGAGCGAGGAGGTGCTGTTCCGGGGTGTGCTGTGGCGCACCTTCGAGCACTGGCGCTGGAACCGCTGGGTGATCTTCGCGGTGACGACCGTGGTGTTCTCCGTGGCGCACATGGAGCTGCTTCGGACGCCGTTGCTGCTGGTGCTGTCGATCCCGATCGGATTGGCCCGGCTACTCACCCGCAACGTGACGGCCAGCGTGGTCGCGCACCAGGTGAACAACTTCCTGCCCGCGCTCGCCCTGCTGTTCTCGACGACCGGCATCCTCGCGGGCTGATGGAAGCCGCACGGGCACTGCGTACGGTCGCGTTCCACCTGGAACGCGCCGGTGAGCCGACGTACCGGGTCGCCGCCTTCCGGCGCGCCGCCGACGTCGTCGCGGGGTTGTCCGACGACGAGCTGGCCGAACGGGTGCGGCGTGGCACGCTCACGGACCTGAAGGGCATCGGCAAGCGCATCGCCGAGGTCGTAGCCGACGCCGTGGCCGGACGTGAGCCGGAGTACTTGAGACGGCTGCTCGCGCGGGCCGAGCCAGAGGTGTCCGGTGGCGCCGAGTTGCTTGCCACGCTCAAGGGCGACTGCCACAGCCACTCCGACTGGTCAGATGGCGGCAGTCCGATCCGCGAGATGGCCGAGGCCGCAGGTGAGCTTGGCCACGAATGGCTGGCGCTGACCGACCACTCGCCCCGGCTCACCGTGGCGCGCGGGCTCTCAGCGGAACGGTTGCGCGAGCAGCTGGACGTCGTCGCGGAGCTGAACGCGGAGCTGGCGCCGTTTCGGATCCTGACCGGCATCGAGGTGGACATCCTCGACGACGGCACGCTCGACCAGGAGCCAGCGCTACTGAACCGGCTCGACGTCGTGGTGGCATCGGCGCACTCGAAGCTACGTATGCCGAAACCGGCGATGACTCGGCGACTGCTCGCGGCGGTGTCCAATCCCCGGGTGAACGTGCTCGGCCACTGCACAGGGCGCCTCGTCGTCGGCAAGGGCAGGCCGGAGTCGGAGTTCGACGCCGACGCGGTGTTCGACGCGTGCCGCGAGTACGACGTCGCCGTAGAGATCAACTCACGCCCGGATCGTCTCGACCCGCCCCGAAGGTTGCTTCGCCGTGCGCTGGACGCCGGGTGCCGGTTCGCCATCGACAGCGACGCACACGCGCCGGGACAGCTCGCCTGGCAGCGCTACGGCTGCGCCAGGGCGGAGGAGTGCGGTGTCCCGGCGGACCGTGTGGTGAACACCTGGCGAGCGGACGACGTGGTCGCCTGGGCCAAGGCATAGCGCGGGCGTCGCCTCACGGGGCGCCCGCCGCGATCTGACGACGTTAGCGATCGCTGACAGCCTTACTGACCTGATCGAATGCCGCGATGGCGTCCGTGGGAACGTCGCGGAAGGCGGCGGCGATGAAGCCCGCCGCGAGGTCGATGACCGTCTCGGCGTGCTCGGGCAGCAGGTGCTTGCTGGCTAGCACCGCGCCGAGCGCGCTGCTGGTCGCCATGTACGCCAGTGTCGTCAGCGACCGCCCGCCGCTGCGGCCATGCTTGGCAAGCAGCTTTTCCATGCTCTCCACCAGCGCGGTGGCCACCTCGGCCTGTAGCTCCGCACGTTGCGTGAGCCCGGTCTTGGGCGACGGCATCAGGTACAGCAGCGCGAAGGCGTCCGGGTTCTCGCACACCCAGTGCACGAACGCGGCGGTGTCGACGCGCACCTTCTCCCATAACCCCAGTTCAGCGGTGTCCCGGTAGGTCTGTCGCAGCAGCGCGACCAGCGCGCTCCGCTCCCGTTCGACCAACGCGCCGAACAAGTCGATCTTGGACGAGAAGCACTCATAGATGGTCGGCTTGGTCATCCGGCAGGCCCGCGCGATGTCGTTCATACCCGTCGCCGCGTAGCCGCGTTGCGCGAACTCGACAAGCGCCGCGTCGAGAATGATCCGGGCGCGATCTTCCGGATCGGGCAACGGGTAACGGGGCGGCCTGCCCCGACGTCGTTTCGTCGGCAACGTCCCCTCGATGTCGGTGCTCATAGCGTGATATCGACCTTCCGGCGCAACTGCTGCCCAGGAGAGGTTACCCGCGTGCTGGCCGCGTCCCACGCCACGATCATGTTGACTGACCACGGGCGACGACTGTGATCCTCGCCAACCCTTGACCTCCCACGAGAACCTCCGGTATTTCTACCAGTCAGTAAGAAATAGCTGGTGATGGAGGAGATCCATGAGCACGGCCGCGACCTCGGTACACCTCGGAGCTCTCTCCGAAGAGTCGCTCGACCGCAACGGCGACCACGAGTCGCTCATCTTCGAAGGTCGTAGCTGGCGCTCGGCCGATCTCCTCGACCGTGCCCGTCGCGTCGCGGGCGGGTTGCGCGAGATCGGCGTCGAGCCGGGCGACCAGGTCGTCGTCATGATGGCGAACTGCCCCGAGGTTCCGGTCGTCTACAACGCGATCTGGCGGATGGGCGCGGTGGTGACGCCGGTCGTGTTCCTGGTGACCGCACCCGAGCTGCGGCACGTGCTCGTCGACTCCGGCGCGAAAGCCGTCGTGACGACGGGAGACTTCGTCCCGAAGGTGGTCGAGGCCGCCGGCGAACTCGACGTCAAGCCCCACATCGTCGTCGCGGAGTCGGACAGCGCGGAGAAGCGGGATGGCTTCGACGTCACCGCGTTCGACGCGCTGGAGTCGTCCGAGCCGATCGCCGTCGTCGACCGGGACGAGGGTGACCTCGCCGCGCTGATGTACACCGGTGGCACCACCGGCAGGTCGAAAGGTGTGGAGCTCTGCCACCGCAACCTCTGGTACTGCGGCCGCAGCGCACATGACGCGTCGTACGTGCCAGGGCTCGTGCGGGTGCTCAACCCGCTGCCCATTTCGCATGCGTTCGGCATGATCGTCACCGTCAGCGGGATGCATTCACCCGAGCCGGGCGTCACGGTGCTGATGCGATGGTTCGATCCCGGGCAGTGGGTCAGCCTCGCCGAACAGCACCGGATCGAGCGCGGCACGCTCGTGCCCGCGATGGCGCAGCTCCTGCTGACCCAGCAGCTCGACGACGCCGACCTGTCCACCCTGCGCTACCTCAACATCGGCGCCGCCCCACTCGCGCGGGAGACCATCGACGCGCTGGAGCAGCGGATTCCTAGCATGCAGGTGCTTGAGGGTTACGGCTGCACCGAGAGCGGCGGCGTCGTGTCGGCCAACCCGCCGGGACGTCGCAAGATCGGCAGCGTCGGCCCACCGATCCCCGGCTATGAGGTCCGCATCGTCGACGAGGATGGCCAGCCGGTGCCGACCGGCACCGACGGCGAGGTGACCGTGCGCGCGGAAGGCATCATGCGCGGCTACCGCAACGCGCCAGAAGCGACCGAGGCCGCGTTGCGGGACGGGTGGCTGTTCACCGGCGACATCGGACGGCTGGACGACGACGGCTTTCTGACCATTGTGGACCGAAAAAAGGACCTCATCATCCGCAACGGCTTCAACGTCTACCCGCGCGACGTCGAGGACGTCTTGGTCGAGCACCCAGCGGTGGCGATGGCGGGCGTCGTCGGACAGCGGCACGACGTCGTCGGCGAGGAGGTCGTCGCGTTCGTGTCCCTCTCGCCGGGCGCTGAGGCGACCGAGGATGAGCTGATCGCGTTCGCCAAGACGAAGCTGGCTGGCAGCAAGTATCCCCGAGTTGTCCACATCCTCGACCAGCTGCCGCTGACCAGTGTGGGCAAGCTCGACCGGAAGGCGCTGCGCGGGCGGGTGTGACACGTATGGCACCGGGAGCGGGGGACACGACGTCGAGAACGGGGGACACGAACCTTACGTGCCGGAGCGGCGCATCCGGGACGTGACGACCGAGCGGGTATCGAGCGTCATCTCGTCCACAGCGGACACGGTCTGCTTCAGGCGCACCTTGCCGGTGACGGCGTCATCGATATCGACCACTTTGGACAGCAGTCGGGAGGCTTCGGCGTGGCCGGACTCATTCGCGAGCGCGACGGCGCGGCCGAGTTTGCCAGTGGCGGTGTCGAGATCGCCCTCACGGCGGGCCGCCAGCCCGTCCTGAATGGCCTCCGCCAGCTCCTCCTGGCCGGTGTAGTGCGCGACGGTCGGGTCGATGACCCCGTAGCGCGCGTAGTCGTCGGTCCAGCTGACGACGATCTTGCCCGGTTTGGACTGCGCGTCACCGGCGACAACGCTCGCCCGGCACACCAGCATCCGCTCGCCGATTCCACCGGGCCGCATCGCGATCCGCGCGTGGTAGGCGCGGGTCTCCTGCTCCCAGGCGCCGGTTGGAAAGTCGATCGCCTGCTGCTGCGATCGCCTGCCGTGCGCCGTCAGGTCCGCGACAGACGGGTCGACCTGCCGCAGCTCGGTGACTTCGGAATGTTGCGGCGTCCACAGCCGCAGCGCGACGTCGGGGACGCTCTTCCGCATCGCCTTGGCGGCGATGGCGCTGAAGTCCGCGGCCAGTTCGGCGGGCTCGGCTACGATATCGACGTCGCCGAGCAGCGCGTCGGCGATCTGCCGCAGTTCACCGACCTCCCAGTCGGTGCCGACGCCCCGGCACGTGCAGGTGAACCTTCCCCGCAGCCGATCCAATGTGGACGCGAGATCTTCCGAAGGCTCTGATGTGTTGCGGCCATCCGTGAGCAGGATGCCATGCTTGACCTCGTAGCCACTCCTGGCGAACAGCTCGTCCGCGAGCCACAACCAGCGGCTCATCGCGGTGCCACCATGCGCGGCGATACCCTCGATCGCCTGCCGCGCGTCCGCCCGCGTGCCCTCGCCCGCCACGGCGAGCTGACGCTCGGACGGATACACCATGTCGGCCTGGTCGGTCCCCGCGACCACCGCGAAAGCCGTGCCATCATGCAACGCGTCGATCGCGGCACAAGCCGCGCGCCTGGCGGCGGCGAGCTTACTCGGCCGGAACATCGACGCGGAAGTGTCCAGCATGATCACGACGGCGGCGTGCGGGGTCGCCGCATCCGCATCCGTCGCTGTCACGGTGATGATGGCATCCGCCTCCGCGGTTCCACGAGCCAGATGCTTGTTGTGCGCGACGTCGACGGTGAAGGTCGGTGCCGTCATGGTGAGACCACCGCCGGTGGGAACGGCACGACCACACCGGTGATGTTGTCCCGGCCACCACGTTTGATGGCGTTGTCGACGAGGCGGTTGACGACCTGGTACGGCGACGTCCCTGATCGCACCTGCGCCGCCAGCGCACCGGTGTCGGTGGCATAACCCCACAGCCCGTCACTGCACAGCAGGATGCTGCCGGTACCAGCGGGCCGGACACTGACGACCTGCGGTTCCAGATCGATGGCGTCCGCGCCCACCCACCGGGTCAGCGTGTGCCGCGCCGCGAGCCCTTCGTTGAGCAGCGTGTTGCGCTCGGTGTGGTCGACGGTCAGGCAGGCGGAGCCGTACACGGTATCGCCGTCGACCGGGGTCTCCGCCTGGGCGCCATCCGCCGAGATCCAGTAGGCCCTGCTGTCGCCGAGCCAGGCGACCGTAACCTCGGTCGTCGTGACGATGGCCGAGACGAACGTCGTCGACGGCGCGCCATCGCCGGGCAGGCCGGCTACGGCCTTCGACGCGGCAGCCGTGGCCAGCATCGACGCCTCCCGCGCCGCGACACCCTCTACGACGCAACGCAGCAACTCGTCGGTCGCCGTATCGGCGGCGACCTGGGCGGCGAGGTCGGACTTGGGTGTCGAACCGACGCCGTCGCACACCACGGCGACGACCGTGGCGGGATCACCGGTCGCGCCCGCCCATCCGAACGCCATCGCATCCGCATTGCGGTCGCGCAGCATGCCCCTGTCGCTGATGCCGCACACCGACCCGATGTCGCACTCCATGCGATCCCGTGCGTCCGGCTGCTGCCGCCCACACCGCAGGCAGAACTGGTCGTCGATCGCCCTGTGGTGGCAATACACGCACTCGTCCGACTGCACGAGCACCGGTCCGCCCGTTGGTGTCCTGCGCGTCAGCGCCACCACCTGCGAGCCAGCGAGCCGCTGCCCGCATGCCTCGCAGTAGGCGTCCTCGGGCCAGACCGGCTCCGTGCACGAGGAACAGCGCTGCGCCATGTCACACCCACGTCCACGGGCGTACCTGGTTGGCACGGTCTACGTACGCGTACCGCTCCAGCACGCTCGCGGAGTGCCGCGCCAGAGTGCGATAGCGCTGTTCGAGGCCGAGCCGCAGATCGTCCTCCTCGAGCCGGCAACCGAGCACCCGCGAGCCATCCGGAGTGGCGGGACCGTCGGCGAACGCCCGATTCAACGCGGTCTCAAGCAGGTCGGCTTCCAACCGTGCTCGCCGTGCCTCGCCGATCTCGATCTGGCCTAGACGCTCGCCAGCGGCGACCAGCTCCATCGACGCCAGCGAAGCGGGGTTCGAGGTGTTCGCGACCGCGCGGATCGCCGCTTCCTGCGCGGCGACGTAGTGCGCGGACGTCGTCGGCACCGAACCGAGCACCGCGACGGCCTCGGTCCGCGCGCCGTCCGCGAGCAGCACACGCGCCAGCCCGAACGCCGCGCTGACCAGCGATCGGTCAGTGCGCCACGCGACGCCGTAATAACGCGCGGCGTCCGCTAGGTCACCGCTGAGCTCGGCGGCGGCGGCCAGCGCGAGCTTGGCGACGAGCTCACCGGGCAGCAGGTCGACAACGGAGTCGAACGCGCGCCGCGCGTCGACCGGTTTGTCCGCGGCCAGTGCGGCGAGCCCCTTGGCCCACCGCGCCCGCCACGCATCACCGGACGCCTCTTCGGCCTCGGACCACGCTGCGTCGACGTCACGCAGCTCGATGTGGGCACGCACGCGACGCAGCCGCACCTCGACGGTTGGCGCGGTGTCCTTGATCTCGTCAAGCAGGTCGGCGGGGCTGGCGGAACCGAGCGCGGTGAGCAGTCCCGCGGCGTGGTCAGAGCCGTCCACCCGAGGCACCGGCAGCGCACGGGCGACCGTGAGACCGTCCACCGTGGCCACGACCTCATTCTCGTCCGCATGGGTTCCGAAGCTCTCCAGCTCGGGCCCGAAGCTCGTCGACGACGCCGGCCGCGGCTGCCCATCCGAGGCGGCCAACACCTCGCGCAGCACGCAGGTGAGCTGTTCGGCCATCTCGACGGCGGAGTCGAACCGGCGCTTCGGATCGCGATGGCAGGCCCGCGCCAGTAGTCGCCGCAACGACTCGTGCTCGGCAAGCAGCGGAGCCTCCGCCTGCGACGGCAGCCGATCGACGTACGTGGAGCGGAAGTCGAATGGGATCGACAGCACTGCGAGCATCCGGCCAACGGCGTATAGGTCGGACGCGGGCGACGGCCCTTCCTCGGACACCTCGGGCGCCTGGTAGCCCTCGGTGCCGAACACCGCGCCGGTGTCGTCGTCGATGTGCCGGACGGCGCCAAGGTCGATCAGCTTGAGCTGCTCCTGGGTCTGGATCACGTTGTCTGGCTTGACATCGCAGTACAGCAGGCCGTTGGCGTGCAGGTAGCCGAGCGGGCGCAACACCTCGATCGCGTAAGCGATGGCCTGCTCGACCGGAAGGCACTCGGTTGGCCCGCGTTCGATACGGCGCTGTTTGAGCAGGTCCTTCAACGACTGCCCGCCGACGTACTCCATGACGATGTAGCCGACGCTGGCTTCGTCATCGCCGTGCTGCACGAAGTTGTGGATCTTGACGATGTTCGGGTGCTCGACCTTCGCGAGAAAGTGCCGCTCGGCGATGGCCGCGGCGGTCGCGTCGGCGTCCGCACCGTCGATGACGCCCTTGAGCACCACCCAGCGACCGGAGACAGCCTGGTCACGCGCGAGGTAGATCCAGCCGAGCCCGCCATGGGCGAGGCATCCGAGCACCTCGTACTGATCATTGACGACCTGGCCCGGCGAGAGCGCTGGCGTGAACGAGTATCGCTGCCCGCACTTGGGGCAGAAACCCGACGCACGCGCCGGTCGCTCCCCGCGTGATCGACCGACTTCTGAGCCGCACCGACCGCAGAACCGTTGCCGCTCCGGCACAACGGGGTTGTCGAGCACGACGTCGCTCGGGTCGCGGTACGGCACCGGAGGGACCTCGATCAGCCCGACGCCAAGCATGCCGCGACCGGACGATCCGGACCGCGACGACACTGGGTTCGATGACGACGAAGCGGCCGTCCAGGACTTCACACCGCTGCCGCTTGAGGCGCCGGTGCGCGCCGACGCGTTGCTCCGCGACTCGGACCCGGTCGCGGTCTCAACCGCCTCAAGGCCGCAGACGTCGCAGAAGCCGTCCTCGTCAACCGTTCCGGCGCAACCGGCACGCGGACAGCGCGTCATGAGTACCACTCCCGCCTTGCGTTACTGGTAGGTCGGGGACGGCGGGCTCGCCGGACCAAGGACAGGCTGGAGCCAGCGACCGTAGATCTCCCGCCACGAGTCCGCCCGCACGTCCTCGAGCACAGCGTTGACATAACGCACCATGTCCTTGTTGTCCTTGGGTATTCCGATGCCATATGGCTCGCTGCTGAATGTCTCGCCGACAACCTCGATCGTCGGGTCCTGACTCGCCATCCCCGCCAGGACGGTGTCATCCGTCGAGATAGCCGACACGTGCCGCTGCTGCAGCAAGAGCAGGCAGTCGGCCAGATCGCTGACCGCAACCGGCTCCGGCTTGGGATCGGCGGCCACCAGGTTCGCCAATGACGTCGACCCCTTCGGCGCACATACCTTCTTACCGCCAAGGTCGGACAAACTGGTATAGCCGGAACCCTTCCGTACCAATACCCGTTGGCCGGCCTCGAAATACACACTGGAGAACTCGACCTGCTCACGGCGCTCGCAGGTGATGGTCATGGCGTAGACCATGATGTCGACCAAGCCGTCCTCCAGTGCGGTGAGACGCTCCTGCACGTTCACCGTCTTGAACTGCACCTGGTTGGGATGGCCGAACAGCGCGCGGGCTACTTCGCGCGCGATGTCGATGTCGAAACCCTCCAGCTCGCCGGTGGACGGGTCGCGGAAGCCGAACAGATACGTGTTCTGGGAGACACCCGCGATGAGGCGTCCCCGCTCCTTGATCTCGGCCATGGTCGAGCCAGCGGGTGTCGCGAGTCCACTCGGCGGAAGGCTGGCGGTAGGGTCGCCGCAGTCTTCACCGGCTCCGCCCTCTGGTGCTTCCGGCGACAGGTCGACACCGGCTGGCATCGGGCGTTCGGCTGACACGACGGGAACCAGCGAACGTGGCTCACCCGGGTCACCGCACGACGCGGTGAACGCGACCAGCAGAGTCGCGAGCACGATCCGGACGCAACGCTTCATCGATACTCCCGCAGTCGTTGTCGAATACCACCGACGACTCCCGCCATCGCGACAAGTGCCAACACCGCCCAACCTGCCGTGAGCAGCGTCAACGCCCGCGCACCACCGACCGTCTCGTCAACGAAAAGCTGCCGTCCGCTCCTGATAGCGTTGCCAAGGCTGGTGTCGAGCGCGGCGAACTCCTGCGCGGCGGAGCCGACCCGCCTGCGGTCGATGGCGAGTTCGACAGCCGCGTCGTAGTCGCCGCCGTCATCGGTCTCGCGGATCTCACCGTGGGTGGTCAGCCACCGTTCCGCCGCGGCGATCGATTTGTCGAGATGAGCCGCCATCTCGTCGTCCTCGATCATGGCGCGCGCTTCCCGCAGCGTGCCGCCATCGCCGCCGTCGCCAGCTATGCCGCGTGCGAGCTTGGCGAACTCCTCCTCGTATGCGGCTCCGCCGCCGCGCGCGACCAGCGTGAGCAGTTCGTCCGCGCGCGCCTTCAACGCCTTGATCCTGGTGTCGGCGAGCAGGTTCACCTGCTCGGAGCCGTGCTCGTGTCCCTCGTTGACGAGCTGGGAGTGCGCGGTCATCGCGACGGCGCTCCACGCGATGCCGAGCACGATCGCCGCCGTCGCGACGATGAGGCCGACGTTGAGTCGTCGTTTCGACAGTCGTCTGATCTGGACCTGTGCCATCACCAGCGCCACGAGCAGGACGACCGCAAGGACAGCCGCGGCATACGGGAACCTGACGGCGGACTCCCGCTCATCGGCCACGCGCTCTACCTGGATCCGGTACAGACGTTCCGATGCGGGCAGGATCTCGGTGCGCATCAGGTGCGACGCTTCCCGCAGGTAGGCGCCACCGATGGGGAGCTGCTGGCGGCTGTTCACGCGCGCCGCCTCGACGAGACCGGCATAGGTCGGCACCTGGCGCCCAACGATCTCGATCTGCTCCGTGACCCGCTCGTCGCCGGAGCGATCGAGCGCCGCGAGGCCAAGCGTCGGACCGGCGAGTGCGATGTCCTGCTCATAGCGTTCTCGCAGCTCGACGGGCTCGTCGCCCGCCGCGAGCAATGAGCTCGCCGCGGCGGCGTCAGCATCGGAAAGCGCCCGGTACAGCCGTTGCACGTCGGCGGCGGTCGGCTCGTGGATCTCGACCAAGTCCCTCGTGGTGTCCGATTTGGACTTGGTCGTCACCGCGGCGACGGCGCCCGTCAGCAGGATCAGCGCGATGAGACCGCCCGCGATGATCGAGAGTCGCCCTGGCGTCGTCGCCCAGGAGTTCGCCACCATCTCGGCAGGTCGCGACCAACGCCCGCCCCGCTTGTCAGCTCGCCGTTCCGACGCCCCTTCGACATCGGGCCGCAGCGCAGTGCTCACTGTTGAATCTACCTCTTACCCCCGTAGGACCGGCCGAAGCCGGTCCTCGCAGTCCGTCGTTGCGGTCCGTACCCATCCCGCGTTCTGTCCAGTGCTGGACACCGAACGGAACACGACATTCGTGCGGATTCCCACCACCGAGCGTCACCCTAATGCGTGAACCATGTCGCTGGCTAGCGGGGAAACTACACGTAAACCGCGCGGTACTCACTGTGAGTGATCGGACTCGCGGTCCCGCCCGGATGGGTCAGTGATCCCGCCCAGACGGGCCATGTCCGGGTCGTCGCGGATCTCAGTTCTCCGCTGTCGGCAGCGGACGCATCGTCGTCGGCTGCAACACCGCCTCGACGAGTGCCTCGTCCCTGAGATGCGTGCCCTCCTGGTAGCGCGGGTTCCGCACCATCTCGGAGAACGCCCGCCTCGTTGGATACCGGACAAGGAGCACGGCATCCCACGCCTGGCCATCCTCGGCGACAAGGGCCGCGTCGCCGTCCCCGTAGTAGATGACCTCGCCGCCGACCTCGCGGGCGCAGTCACCGAAGTGCGCGAGATAGCGCTCGTAGGAGTCCTCACCGCCCTCTCGGAACCGCAACAGGTTCAGCATCACGACCGGCTCGTCAGGAGCGGCTTCGAGAAAACGTTTAAGTCCTTGCCCAGTCGGGTTCACAGCCATGACGGTCACGATACGAGGTGCGGCAAGGCCATGTGGCCGATACGACGGGGCCAGCCCGCTCACGACGTAAGACGGTGCCGTCAGCGACCCGGATCACGCTGATCGGTGCCGGTTCGTGCTGGCACGCCTCAGTGGCGCCGCCACGTCGTCGGGTCGGCCTCGACCTGCTCACCGGAGCCGAGGTCCTTGACCTCGTGCGGCTTGCCGTCGTCGAACGGCGGGAACCAGACATACGGGATGCCCTTGCGCGACGCGTATCGGATCTGCTTCCCGACCTTGTCCGCCTGGTGGTACAGCTCGACGTTGAGGCCCCTGTCGCGCAGCGTGGCGGCCGTCGCGGTTGCGTCCGCGCGGCGTTCCTCGCTGGGCAGCACGACGAGGACGTCAGTAGGGCAGCTCGGACCGGTCTCGAGCAGCCCTTCGGTGAGCAGCTTCGCGAAGATCCTGGTCAAGCCGATGGAGATGCCGACGCCGGGCAGGCTGCGCTTGGTGAAGCTCCCCGCCAGGTTCTCATAGCGACCACCGGCGCAGATGCTGCCGTAGGCCGGCCAGTCGAGGAACTTCGCCTCGTAGACGGTGCCGGTGTAGTAGTCGAGCCCGCGCGCGATCGACATGTCGGCACGGACGGCACCTTCCGGCAGATCGGACAGTGAGTCAAGCACGAACGCCAGCTCATCGAGGCCCTCGGACAGCAGGTCCGACTTGACGCCGAGCTTGCCGATGGTGTCCACGATCGAGGAGTCACCGCCGTTGACCCGCGCGAGGTCGAGACATGCGCTGACCTGGTCGTCGGAGAGCCCGAGACGGGTGGACAGCAACTGGCCGACACCGTCGGCGCCGATCTTGTCCATCTTGTCGGCGATCCGAATGGCCTCGATCGGGTCGTCGATGCCAAGGCCCTCGTAGAAGCCCTGCAGGATCTTGCGGTTGTTGAGGTACAGCGACCAGGCGGGCAGTTTCAGCTCGGTCAGGATCTCGTGCACGATGCGCGGCAGCTCGGCATCGAACTGGAGCGGCACCTTCTCCGGGTTGATGACGTCGATGTCGCACTGCGTGAACTCGCGGAAGCGGCCCTCCTGCGGGCGTTCTCCGCGCCAGACGCGCTGGATCTGGTACCGCTTGAACGGAAAGACCAGGTCGTTCAGGTGCGCGGCAACATACCGGGCGAACGGCACGGTGAGGTCGAAGTGCAGTCCGAGGCGCGCGTCGCTGTCATCGTCCGAGTCGGCTTGGAGCCGACGCAGTGTGTATACCTCCTTGGACGTCTCGCCCTTCGCCGTCAGGACCTCGAGCGCCTCCACCGACGGCGTCTCGATCGAGCAGAACCCGTACCGCTCGAACTTGCGCCGGATCGCGTCGATCCAATGCTGCTCGACCAGCCGCACCTCGGGGACCCATTCGGGAAAACCGCTGATGGGGAGAGGTTTGACCAGCTGCTGGTCGGTCATACGGTGCCCTTCGACGACGAGTTCGCGCTGCCACGAGTCGCGGCCAGCGCACGGCCTGATGTCGGCTCCAATGCTACGGGGCCGCGACGGGCGGGCCGCGAAGGGTGAATGCGTGGTCATCTGGGAGGTGCGCTGCGAGTTCGATGGCTCACGGAGGCCGCCGCGCGGCGAGACCCGCTGGTCAGGTAGCCTAACCGGCGGAGGATTGGCCGAGCGGCCTAAGGCGCACGATTGGAAATCGTGTTGGGTTAATAGCCCTCACGGGTTCGAATCCCGTATCCTCCGCCAGCTGACCAGGCGAAACGCCGGGCGCACCCGATACAGGTGGCCCGGCGTTTCGTCGTCGGGTTGCAGTTCGGGTTGCGGTTGACCATCTCCGATGCCACGACACAAGCACCCGAAGCGGCCATCGCAGGCGCAACCCCGCACCATTGGACTCCGCTGGCCGAACGGCGCGACGGCGGCGCCACAAGACGGGAGGAGAAATAGTGTCGGCAGGAGGAAGCTCACAGCGAGCAAGATCGATCAGAAGAAAGATCTTTCGCCTATTACCTCAACTGCTCGTTATTGCCTTCCTGACAGGAATCTTAAATGCTGCATATCTGGTTTTAACCGGGAATGTCGACGCCAGCGACATAGAAACAATTCGCCCTCTCACTCCTATCGCGGCGATCCTGAGTGCTTTCCTATCTTTGGCCATAACCTTCGTAGCTCTCCGCCAATCTCGAATTCCCACACGAGAACCTTCTGACGAGGAGAGGAGCACTCTTACCGGACGAGTCGATGATCTGCGCGAGTACCTGCGCCAGTCGTCTCTGATCATCGAAGAACTCAATGCAGAGTTGCACGTACAGACGTCCGCACTTGAGCGGATGCGCGCAGAAGCGGAACAAAACCAGCGGCTAGCCGCGTTGCATCAAGATGAGGCCGACGCAGTTCGAAAGCTTGTTGACACCACCATCAAGGATGCGCACGAAGAGGCTGCCGCCATTGGTAGGCGCATTCAGTGGAAGTTCTTCCTCGGCGGCCTACTAGCTTCGATCCCGATCGGTTTCATTGCAAATGTTATCTACGGCCTACTGTCGCAATGACTGGTCGAATGAACGACACGACTCGGCGCTGAGCCTCGCAGCGAACTCAGCGCCGAGTTCTGAGTCGGACTCAGATGGCGAGGCGGACAGTCGCCGGGCCGTCATCGTCATCAGTATCGTCTTCCTCAGCCCAGAGGTGGCCGCCAATCTCGGCTGCGATCGCGGTAACGAACTCCTCGTTCGTGTGCATGTAGCGCTTGGCAATCGCCGCGTTGGACCACCCCATCAGCTCCATGACAGCGGGCAACGGCACCTTCAACTCAAGCAGGAACGTCGCCGCCGTATGCCTCGCATCGTGTAGTCGCGCGTCCCGGACGTCGGCCAGCCGAAGCAGGGCCTTCCACGCTCGGTGGTCTTCTGTCGGATGCACCGGGCGGCCGAGACGGTTTGTGAATATCCAGCCTTCGTCAGCCCAGAGGTTCGCCGCTCTCTCGCGGTCAATCTCTTGGTGCGATCGGTGCGTTTCAAGCGATTCGATTACCGGATGAGGCAAGCCGATCACGCGGCGGCCTGCACGCGATTTCACCTCCGATTCCACAACGCCGCCGTCTCGACGGTGGGGGCAGTACGCTCCGAGCCTGTGTCCGCACGAGCCGTCCGGATCGCAGCCGTGCTGCCACGTCCGCTGCTGGATCGCACGCCGGATCGTCAGCGTGCCGCGTCCTTCCCGAAGGTCACACTTCGACGCATCACGCGATCGGCAGGTACTGCCCTTCGGGCACCCGTGACGCCACTTGACGGCGTAATCGGACCACTTCAAACCCAGCGCTTCGCCACGGCGCAGGCCAACGGACAACGCGACGACGTATCGGGCACCGTTACGTATCTCGGCAGCCTTGTCGATAAGTCCCCGGGCCTCTTCTCTCGTGAACGGGATGATGTCTTCCTGCTCAACGCGCGGTGCCTTCGCTACGCGCGCGGGGTTCTCGACCATGCGTCGCCGTCGTACAGCCTCGTTGAAAGCGACATTTGCCGTTCTGTGCGCGAGGTGAACGGTGGCCGCCTTGAGCGCCTTACCTCCCTGCTCTCGCGGCTTCTGAAGCCGTGCGTACAGGGTCTCCAGGTGCTCAGGCTGTAACTTGTCGAGTCGGTGCGCACCGATGCCGGGTATGAGGTGCTTGTACACGGACGACCGGTAGCCGACCATCGTGGTTTCTCTGACGGACGGCGCGGCGATGTTCTCGACCCAGTGACGTAGCCACTTCTCGACGGTCCAGGCTCGTCCGGGCTTTCGAACTTTGCCGCTGTCGCGCTGCTGTTCCAGCCCGCGCACCGCATCGATAACCTCGGCTTCGCGCTTGCGCTTGACGTGCCGCCGGTCGGGCTTGCCGTCGTCGCGGACGCCGACAGTGACCCAGCCGTGCCACTTGCCGTCCTTCTCGCTGTAGTAGATCGAGCTGGCCCCGTTGGGGCGTCGAGTCCCTTCGGGACGCTTCTTTCGTGCCATCGTGTGCTCTCCTATTCCCGCTTACGCGGCGGCCTGGTAGTAGGTGAGGTGCTGGACGTAGGCGGTGAGGGCGTCGGCGGGTACGCGGCGCAGTTGGCCGATGCGGACGGTGTCGACGTGTCCGGCCTTGATGAGCGCGTACATGTTCGTGCGGCCGATGCTGAGCCGGTGGGCTGCTTCCTCGACGGTCAGCAGCACGCGCGGTGGTGCGTCCGTGGTCTTGTCGGTGTCCATCCGTGGTGACTCCTGTCGGTCTGGTGGCTGCGGGAGCGTGGAGCTGGCACGGGTGGTCTCCTTTCCTCGGCGGTCACGTCCTGCTGTGGCCGCGTGTGGGCATGACGGGGTAGAGCGAGCACCTATCGCGGGGTGTCGCTGGCCTGGAATCACGGGTTGTGGCGCTGTTCGCGCCGGACGGGTGCTAGGCGCTAGCGTCCTGCTCAGCCACGCTGTGGGCTGCTAGCGGAGACGCTAGGTCTAGCGGCGGCGGGTGCTAGGCGGCTGGAACAGTGGAGCGGCGAGTTAGGTCCGGCGAGTCCTGCCGACGTGCGTCTCAAAGGCGGGTACGGCGGGCGTATCCGCCCTGGCTAATTGGCTCACTTTCGTAACTCCGCGCAGCTCAGCGCAGGGACGCGGCGGGCTAACTCGCCAAGTTAGGTTTCTAACTCGCGGTAGCCGAGCTAACTCGCCATCGGGCCGGGGAGGGAGGCGCACGGCACGGCTTGACCATGCCGTTTCCGGGGTTTCGACGGCCCGTGCGGCGAGCCTCCCCCGCCTCCCCGACACCGTGTTTCGGCAGCTCATCCCTGGGGAGGCACGGCGGGGAGGCGGGCAGGGAAAACTCCCCGCATCCCCGTGACCTCCCCGGCCGCTTCCCCGCACATAAACGTGACAGAGCGTGAGCCACAACGGCGCGGGCGACGCGGTCGTGCGAGTGGTGCCACGGGCTGCCCAGTCACGCCACAGTCGTGCCAGGGCTGACATGACTGGAAATAGCGGCTCTGAACTGCGCAAACACGCGCCCTCGTCGCCAGTCGTGTCACCCTCGCGAGAGGTGGCACGACTGTGGCGTGACTGGCGTCGGTCGTGCCAGTCGTGCCATCCCCCGACAGGTTGGCGTGACTGGCAAACGCACGGGTTGTTTTCCCAGTTCACAGGGCTTCTGTCCAGTCGTGTCACGGTTGGCACGACTAGTGACACGACTGGGGCGGTGGCATGGCTGATCATGGCAGGCTCCAGAAGCTCTTACGGGGAAACCCATCGGCCTTCGTGGTGACTTTGAGTGCCTGACGAGCGCGAGCGAGGGTGCTTTCGGAGAAGCCAGCGGCGCGACCGGCTTTCTTCACGTCGGCCGACGCGGCACTACCACCGTTCTGCACGAGGTAGTCCTCAAGCCAGCCAGCGGCGGCGTCCCGCTCGGAACGGTCCTCATCATTGCCGGGTGCGTCGTCCAGAAGGTCGTTGACGTGGGTGGTGGTCTCGCCGAGCATCCGTAGGCGTCCCCATTCGGCGGGGCCTTCGTCGGTGTCGAGTTCGACGGATTCGACCTGGTAGCGCAGGGACGGCAGGTCGAGGCGTCCGAGGTTGTTCTTGACCTGCGAGATCACACATGAGCCGTCGTCGGCCCCGGTGTCTCGGGCGAACGCGATTGCTGCGCGGGAAACGGCAGAGAACGCGCGACCGCCCATGATCCGGGAGAGCACGTCGGTTCCGGTGGCCTTGTTGAAGTGCGCCAGCCCGAAGATCGCGCAGCCGGTGTCATCGGCCAGCCTGCCGAGCGGTTCCAGCGCGCGCCGTAGGTCGGCGTCCTGGTTCGGGTTCAGCTTGGAATCGACCACCGAGATCAGCGGGTCCACGATCATCAGCCCGACATCATGCTTGGTGATCTCGGCGGCCAGCTCGTCGCAGTCACGCGGCAGCGACAGCGGCAGCGTGTGACCCGCGACGTTCTCGACCTCGACGCGGTAGACACGGTGCATGTCGGCCCCGGCCACGATGAGCCGCCCCGCGAGGGTGCGTTCCCACGAGTCTTCGGTGGCCGCGTAGATCACGCTCTTGGGCGCGCTGTGGTGCACGCCGGACAGTTCGCCCAGCGTCACCCGTGCGGCCAGCCACGCGCAGAACAGCGACTTGCCGATGCCCTCGCGGCCGGGACCGATCGTGAGCGCGCCGTGTGGCATCCGCTCATCCCACAGCCAGTGTGTTGGGCGCAGCCGCACCCCGGCGGCAGCCGACAGGCGCACCCGGCGCGCGTGCCCGTGGCCGCTCACTGTTTCAGCCGGTGGCGGTTCGTGAACGGCATCCGGCGGCATGTCCACGGGCCGGAGATGCCGCGCGGGTGTATCGGGGTAGCTCACTGACAAACTCCCTGCTCAGGACTGTTGTTGAGCGTGTTCGTGAACGCTCAGGCAAGCGCTCACCGCGTGACGGGGTGAGCGCTCACCGAGCGCGGATACGGGAAGGGTGGTGAACGCGCGCTGAGCGCTCAGCCGAACGAGGGTCGAGCGCTCAGCGCGCAACGTTCACGGGCGCTCACGACACCGCGCCCTCAAGCTCCCGCTCAGGACGGCTGGAACACGGCGAGGTGCGCGCGTCGGGTGCGTAGAGCTGGCGGACACGCCACCGGAGCCACTGCGCGAACTCGTACTCATCGCTACCGGGCGTCAGGCTCTCCAGGTGCAGCCGAGCGCCCTCGATGATCGTGTACGAGTCCGCCAGCACGGTTCCGGCGATCAGGCCGTGAAGGTAGTCGTCGTCGGCCCAGTCGGCCTCGTCCAGTCCGGGCGAGACGGACCACAGCACGGCCTCGATGTCTTCCAGCGACATCGGAACCGTCATCGACACCTGAGTCACCACCGGGGTCGGGTTGCCATCGCGCAGGGCGACCGCGAACCGGCAAGAGTGACCGGCGACCGTTCCACTCGTCATCGTCACAGCCATCTCAGGCCACCTCCCCCGCCACGTCGTCACCGGCAGGGCTACCAGCGTCGGCGCACCGCGCCAGGTACACCGCGACAGCCTCTCCCGGAATCCGAATCGTGCCCTTACCCGTGCCGAGCTTGTAGGCGTCAAGCTGACCAGCCTCCACCGCGCGGTAGATCGTCGCTACCGACACGTCCAGGGCATCAGCGACCGCTCTCGCGCGGTACATGCGAGTAGGCTCAAACTGCATCGTTCCTCCAACGGTTCCGATGTGTGCCCCGGCCGGTGCTCCCAACACCGCGCCGGGGCTTCTTCGTATTCGCTGCGACTGCTGCAACACCAGAGACGCTACGCAACACTGCTAACACTGTCAATAGTGTTGCAGCACTGACAACACAGTCGGTGGTCTGTATGCTCGCTGACATGGGAAAACTCGATCCCGACGATGAGCGACCCCCGTACCAGCAGATCGCGGACGCGCTACGCGCGCAGATCGAATCCGGCGAACTCGCGCCCGGTGACCAGCTTCCGGCGATACCAGTGCTCACCAGCGAGTACGACGTATCGATCGGCACCGCGCGAAGCGCACTGACCGCGTTACGGGACGACGGCCTGATAGTGACTCGACAGGGCAAAGGCTCGTACGTACGGACACGGCCTCGTAACGCGACCGACGATGCAGATTCCGACATGGACGAACTACGCCACTCGGTTGAAGCGCTAACCGAGCGCGTAGAGGCGCTGGAACGCAAGCTTGCCGACTGATCTGGTGCAGCCGGTGTCGCTCGCTGAGCTGTCGTTTCGGTGTTCATGTGCCCAGCATCGGCCAGCGTCAGGGGTTGACCACACGGTGATCATCAATCACGTTTCATTCATTCCATTCACACCGACTCTGGGGACGATACGGTGACCACTCACGACACAGAAAGTGCAGGTCAAAGCCCTGCCGATGAGTTCATTGCCGAACTACGGCACTGGCGAGAAGTCGCGGGCTATTCCCAGAAAGCCCTCGCGAAGCTCGTGGGCTACACCCCGTCCTACGTGAGCAAGGTTGAACGTGGAACGGTCGCGCCGAGTAAGAGCTTCGCGGAGCAGGCCGACACGCAGCTACGGGCGGGCAGGGCACTTGTACGACGGTGGAAAGCCATGCAGGACGTCACGGCCCCGCCCAGCCCAAAGAACCGACAGCAGCCAGCCGAGGCCGCCGTGCCAGACGATCCCCAGTCCGCTCCCGGCCCCTCGCTCGTCGTCGAGCACGAACACGCCGAGCTGCGATACGTCGATGGCATGTTCCGTTCCCTCGTCCGTAGGCAGCTCTCGAACGTCGGGACAGAACCCGTCACGCAGTACCTGATCAGGATCGCCGTAGATCGCCATCCCGGCGACCCTGAGCAGTCAAACCGGCTCTACCGCGAAGACCCTTTGACGTGGGAAGAGATCGGACTCACTGCGACATGCGGCGACGAACCGATGACCTGGCGAGCGAAACACGACCGAGACGCTTTCAAGGAGGTTTGGCTCCTATTCGAGAACGGCGACGGACGTTTCCCGCTGTATCCCGGCGAAACTCGCTGGATCGAGTACGTCTACACGGTGAGCGCGCACAAATGGGGACCGTGGTGGCAGCGAGCCGTTAGGCTGCCAACGCGCCGACTGAGCATGGTCCTGGAATTCCCGTCCGAACTGGACCCCGTTGCATGGGGCACAGAAACGTCAATGTCTGCCGAGTCATCCACGTTCCGCACTCCAATCAGTCGCACGGAATCGAACGAGGTCACAACATTCACATGGTCAACGGATGACCCACCACTCCACGCCCGCTATCGCGTCGAGTGGAAATTCAAGGCAGCGAACGCAGAGGAACGTAGCAACGTGAAAACCCTGAGCCCAGCCGAACAAATGCGCTCCCTCGGCATCGCGCAGGAAGGGGAGACCATCCTCAGCGAGACGGCGCGATACTTCGACCTGTCCGCAGAAGCCGAGGACGCGCGGCGCGTCGTGGCTCAGCTCGTATCAACGCTAGAGCGCGTCGGCCAGGTGCACACCTTCGCGAAGGGCATGGGCCTCGCGGCTCCTCAGATCAACATAGGTCGCGCGGCAGCGGTCATCCACCCGCCCGAAGGCGACACGATCACGCTCCTGAACCCCCGGATCATCGACCAGGCATCCGAAACCGATGAGCAGTACGAGGGCTGCCTGAGCTTCTTCGACGTGCGAGGCATGGTCCCTCGACCCCTGCGCATCGAAGTCGAACACCAGGACGCGAACGGAACCCTTCGGATCACCGAATTCGAGCGAGGCATGGCGCGACTCGTAGCGCACGAAATCGACCACCTGAACGGCGTGCTGTACCGCGAACGCATGCGACCCGGTGTCGAGCCGATCCCCGTCGCGCAGTACAAGGGCACAGGCCAGTCCTGGCGCTACCAGCCTGGTAGCTGACCTCGCGAACAAACCCATGCCGTGATGTACCGCAGGGAGGGAGGCGCACTACGGGTGGTGCACATGGCTCTGGCGGGCATCGACAGCCACTGCGCAGAGGGTCCCTGGGGTCCCTGAACCGTTGTTCGCGCACGTCAACGGCAGGGACCAGGGTCAGGGACCCTGCCAGGGAGAACTCCCTGCCTCCCTGGCAGGGTCCCTACGTAGTTCTTCCCGGTTTCGTCGGCCGGTTTGATGCTGTGGGTAGGGAATGGGCAGGGAACAGCCGAGGGAGCGCACCCGACGAGAAGGGAAAATTCCCTCACGCCACTGTTGACGGTTTCCCTAGGGTTGCGCTGGGGTTTCACCGTTGAAGGGAACGAGGGAGGCTAGGGAACGCCAGCCTGAGAGCGGCGCTGTGGCTAGGTTTCTCGCCACGGTTACGGGTTCCCTCCCTCGGCTGGGGCAGGCAGAGCGAGGTTGCACTTTGGGTTGCAGTTCAGGCCCGTTCGTGCTGCCACTGACGTTGCAGATGTCCTGCTTCACAGCAGGTCACAGCCCCAACGGACACGTCCGAACGACGCGAAGCGAAGTTGGAAATCGTGTTGGGTTAACAGCCCTCACGGGTTCGAATCCCGTATCCTCCGCTCACTGAACCGTGCGAACGCCGGGCAGGCCCACGACGGGCCGCCCGGCGTTCGTCGTTTCCGCCTCGGGTGTCGCGGGCCAACAGTGGGAAAGCGGCGCGCCCCGTCAACGACGGTGGCGGGAGTTGAGCCTGGCGGCCTGCCGCGTCAGGTGGTCACGCTCGGCGAGGTTGGGTGCCTTGTGGGCCGCCTCCGCGTACAGCCGCGCCGCCGTCACCAGGTCGCCGTCACGCTCGTGGAGATACGCCGCCACCGCGGCGTAGCGGGGCAACGAGTCGTCCAGCGCCGCGAGCGCCGCCAGTCCGGCGCGCGGTCCGTCGGCCTCGCCGACCGCCACCGCGCGGTTGAGCCGAACGTACGGGCTGTCTGTCAGGCGCACGAGCTCGTCGTACCACTCGACGATCTGCACCCAGTCAGTCTCCTCGGCGGTGGGTGCGTCAGCGTGGAGTGCCGCTATGGCGGCCTGTGCCTGGAACTCACCCAGCCGGTCGCGGGCGAGAGCCGCCTGCAGGATCTCAACTCCCTCGCTGATCGCCGCCGTGTCCCACCGGTCGCGGTCCTGCTCGGCGAGCGGCACCAGGCTGCCGTCTGGCGCGGTTCGAGCGGCGCGCCGTGCGTGATGGAGCAGCATGAGGGCGAGCAGCCCCGCCACCTCGGGGTGATCGATAACGGCGGCGAGCTGCCGGGTGAGCCGGATGGCTTCGGCGGCGAGGTCGACGTCGCCGGAGTAGCCCTCGTTGAAGACCAGGTAGAGGACGCGCAGCACGGTGGCGACATCACCAGGCTGGTCGAACCGCACGCCGGAGACAGCGCGCTTGGCCCGGCTGATCCGCTGCGCCATGGTCGCCTCGGGCACCATGTAGGCCTGGGCGATCTGGCGGGTGGTCAGACCGCCGACCGCGCGCAGCGTGAGCGCGACCGCGGACGACGGCGTCAACGACGGGTGCGCACACAGGAAGTAGAGCTGGAGCGTGTCGTCCACCGCGGGCGCCGAACCGGCGGAAGGCGAGACCTCCACGGCAAGCTCTCGCCCGCGCCGCGACGTCTCGGCACGGACGGCGTCGAGAAACCTGCGCCACGCGACCGCGACGAGCCACGCCGTCGGATCGCGCGGTGGATCGTCCCGCCACGTTTCCAGCGCCCGGATCAGCGCCTCCTGCACGGCATCCTCGGCCGACGCGAAGTCCGCTCCGCGCCGGACGAGGACACCGATCACCGCGGGAACGAGCTCCCGCAGCAGCGACTCGTTCACTCGGTCACCGTGGGCGGCTCGGCGAGGAAGGGGCGCACCTCCAGCCACTCGTGGATCGGCTTCCCGCCCGCCCCTGGGGCGGCCGACAGCTCCCCGGCCAGCTCGATAGCGCGCTCATAGCTGTCGACGTCGACCACCATCCAGCCGGCGATGAGGTCCTTGGTCTCGGCGAACGGGCCGTCGGTGACCGGCGGGCGACCCTCGCCGTCGTACCGGACGAACGTGCCCTCTGGGGCGAGCGCCTGACCGTCGACGAACTCGCCGGTCCCTTCGAGCCGGGCCGCGAAGTCCTTCATGTACCGCACGTGGTCCGAGACCTCCTCCGGCGTCCACTGGTCCATCGGAACGTCGTTGACCGCCGCCGGCGCGCCGCGGTAGTGCTTGAGCAGCAAGTACTTCGCCATCGTCTTTCTCCTCGGTGCTTGTGCGACCCATTGTGGTCGCGTTCACCACGGGGACGGAGCCAGCCGCGGGATCTCGACATCGTCGTCCGAAATCGTCCGAACTTTTTTGACTCTCGTGAGCGAGCGCCCGCGTACAACGCGTGCCACCGCACCGCTACTGGACATCGTGTTGGAGCGCGGGCTCGCTCCACTCGTGGACGTCCACCACGTCGCCGACGGTGATCTCCCCCGGCGTCATCACGGCCGCTTTCATCGCGAACGCGACACCGCCCTCGGCATCGCGGCGGTAGGTGGCCAGAGTGCGGAGCGGTTCCGGGCCCGCCTTCTGGCCGCTGTCCTGGTCGATCGTGGTCACCTGGCACCGGATGTCCCGCTTGGCGTAGCCGAACCGCCCGGTACCGATCGACATGCCGCGGACGTCGTCCTCGGTGTGTGGCCGGGTCCAGCCGTCGAGCACGATGTTGACGCGGAACCGTTCCATCGGCACGGGTTCACCGCCGCGCTCCAGGATGCGTGCGGTGAGCTCGTCCAACGAGGCTAGCGAGGCCACGGTGACCGCGTGGCCGTCGGCGAACCCGGCGGTGCCTTCGTGAAGTCCGCTGGTTCGCCGTCGATGGTCCTGGGGGACACGGGCCAACCGGCACGGTTCGCCGAGCACGGTGCCGAACCACTCGGCGGCTTCGTCGCCCTGGTCGATGCCGTGGCCGATGTGCTTGAACACGGTGACCGGAATCCGCGTGCCCTCTCGTCGCACGGCGAGTGTGAGCGACCCGGCGACAGGGTGGGAGACGGTGAGCTGATCGTTCGTGACCGCCACCCTTATGGCCGCCATCGTGCGGTGCTCCCGCTGCGTGAGACATACGCCATCGGCGTCGACCACCGTGAAGGCGCGGTCGTGCTCCAGCCCGGCCTCGGTGACGTGCGCGTGATCCGCCGTCACGCCACCGCACGCCTTGATCGGGTAGTAATGCAGGGAACGCACGGTGGCTCGTGATGCTGTCACCCTACGACGCTATCCGATCGACGCACCGCGGCGGCAACGTTCGCCCTGCCACGCCGAAACGTGGCGCCGCCCACCCTTCGAGAAATTCGTAGCGCGGCGAGTGACCACCGGGGCAGACTGCGAAGCATGACGCAACGCAGCATGGCGGAGCTGGAGGCCAAGCTCGACTACTTCCTCGACTCACCTGCCGACGTGGGAACCGTCGAGCTCGTGGTGCGCAGGCCAGACGTTGACCAGCGCGAAGTGCTTGACGAGGGCGAACTGGACCCGGCCGTCGGCCTTGTCGGCGACACCTGGATCGAACGAGGCAGCAAGCGCACCGAGGACGGGGCGTCGCATCCGGACATGCAGCTCAACGTCATGAACGCCCGGATCATCTCCTACATCGCGGGCGATCCCGACCGCAGGGCGCTCGCGGGCGACCAGCTCTACCTCGACCTCGATATCACCGAGGCGAACCTGCCAGCGGGCACTCGGTTGGCCCTGGGTACCGCGGTCATCGAGGTGACCGAGCAGCCACACCGGGGGTGCGCCAAGTTCGCCGATCGCTTCGGGCTCGACGCGCTACGGTTCGTCAACTCCCCGCATCGCCGTGAGCTGCGGTTACGCGGACTCAACGCCAAGGTCGTCACGCCGGGTGTCGTGCGTCCCGGAGACAAGGTCACCAAGGTCGCCTGACGTCCTGGTCAGCGCGGCTGCCCCGCAGACTTCCCGCCCGCGGGGCGCAGCCGTGTGACCAGCGGGTCGTGGTCACTCGCCTGGTCCTGGAACTCGGCGTTGATGTGCACGACATCGATATCGGCGTCGTCCAGCGCGGGCGAGACCAGGATGTGGTCGAGCACTTGCGAGCGGCCCTCGTAGATGTAGGTGTACTGGTCCTCGCTGGGCAACTCGGTGATCAGTGCACGCAGCGCGCCGCCTTCGGTCAGCGTCCCGACTGCCGGGGAGAACTGGAAGTCGTTGATGTCGCCCGCGACGACAACATTCGCGTGTTCGTCCACCGCGAGGACGTCGTCGACGAACTCCCGCACCCGCTCGGCCTGCGGGATGCGCTCGCGCTCCGAGACTCGCGTGGGCGGCTGGAACCGGCCGTGCAGCGGCTGGTCGCCGAACTTCGAGCTGAAGTGGGTCGCGACGACGAACACCGTCCTGCCTCGGAAGGTGAACTCGCCCGCCAGCGGCTTGCGGCTGCCGTCGAAGGCAGCATCGTTCGGCGCGATACGACCGGGAGAGATTGACAGTTGTGGTTCGTCGCCGTCCGAGATGACCTCGACGGCGGTGGTCGCGTCGCCGCCCTCCCGGTCCACGAACGACACGCGCTTCGGATCGAACAGGAAGCCGACGCGGATGTTGCCTCCTGGCTGGCCACCGTCCTCGCCTTCTAGGGGGTTGATCTGCCGCCACTCGTAGCGCGCTCCGCCCGCGTCGGCGATGGCGTCGGTGAACCGTCGCAACGTCTCGTCCGCCGCGACGACGCCGTCGTCCGTGTCCGCCGGGCCGTTGTTGTCCTGGATCTCGGCGAGCGCCACGATGTCCGGCGAACGGAGGTTATCCACGAGCCCTTTCGCCAACGCGTCGAATCTGGCCTGGTTATCCACACCCGAGAGGTTCTCCACGTTGTAGCTGGCCACCGACAGCTCGTTCGGACGCTGCTCCCGCGTTGTCTCGTGCTCCAGCCCGCCGTCGACGACCCGGCCGAGCTCGGTCGCCTGGAGGGTGTAGCCGCCGAAGCGGTCGTATTCGATGACGCCGGACGTCGTGCCGCACAGCGTGTCACCGGTATCGCCATCGGGGAACGGTCGCTCGCTGAACGGGATCAGCGACTCGATCTTGAGCACACCGGTGTTGTCGTTGTCGTATCCGGTGTAGACGGTGCCGCCGCGTGGTGACGGATACTGCTCGGGCTTGGTCGTCACATACAGCTCGTTGTACGGCGTGCTCGGCCCGACAAGGCGAGGGCTGTCCACCGCCATCCGCATGCCCTCGCGCGACTCCCAGAGGTCGAGCGCGTAGACGTCCGGCTCCAGATCGGATGGTTCGATGTTGCCGCCCGGTTTGGCGGTGAGCACATCGGACAGTGTGTCCGGCTTGATCACTTCCGCGTCCGGTAACGGGTTCCCGGACGACTTCACCGTCCACTGTGCATCGATAAGCTCCGTCGTGGACAGATACGGTGAGTCGTCGGGATTCGTGGGGTAGAACTCTTTCACGGTGCCGGTGACACGGACGGCATCGCCCGGCTCGACGTCCGGCGTGGCCGCGCCGGTGAAGACGAACAGTCCCTCGCTGGTGCGCGGGTCGTCGTCCCCTTCGGGATCCTGGAACCAGAACCCCCGCGCGGAACCGAACCGTTTGATCGCGGTGACCACACCACGTACCCCGGCGACCGTCTCGCCAGTGTGCGGCGAGAGCCACGACGTGCCCTGGATGTCGGCGATCGTTGACGCACCTTCCGCGGATGCCGCCGTCACACTGGCGCCAACCACCGTCGCCGCGGCCAGTGTGATCGTCGCTGTTCGAGCCATGCGCTGCCGAATCATCACCGCGCCCCCTCTCGTCATGGACGGTAACGACATGGTCGCTCGGCGGAGTGAACGGCGGAAGAAGTCAAATTGACGGTTCTGCCGAACTACACCCGGTTGGCTCACGACTTTCGTCGGTCATATGGCGGAATCGGTGCAGCAACCCGGAGCCGCGACGTTTCCCGCAGGTCAGGGGACGTGATTACTTTCCGACGTTTAGCTTCGCCCATTCAGCCTATTGTGAATTGCATTCGTACCCGATTGGGTGACTTGGGTCACGAGCGCCGCCGCACAACGGCGGACAACCCCGGGAGGGAACGAATGAGAGCAACTCTCGCTACCGCGACGATCGCGCTGTTCACGGCGTCGATCATCGGTGCTATCCCGGCATCGGCGCATGAACAAGCCTTCGACGACGTCTCCCCGCCAACAGCGGAGGAACGTGCGGCGGAGCTCCAGCACACATCGAATGGCACAACGCCCTGCGTCAAGGGCGTCGCAGCCGACACCTACAGCTGTGATGGCATCGACATGCTCGACCACCTATGGCTGGAAGACCTCGGCCTCAGCTTCGCCAACGACATGTGGGGCTGGACCGATCCCGCGACCGGCATCGACTACGCCATCATCGGCGGCACCGAAGGCACCGTCTTCGTCAACCTCAAGAAGCCGCGCAAGGCGGAGGTCGTCGGCATGCTGCCCGCGCACGTGCTCGACGAGCACCGGCCGTACTGGCGCGACATCAAAGTGCACGACAACCACGCCTTCATCGTCTCCGAGCAGATCCCGCACGGCATGCAGGTCTTCGACCTGACCCGGCTGCGCGACGAGAGCGGGACGTTCACCGAGGACGCGCACTACGACGGCTTCGGCAGCGCCCACAACGTGGCGATCAACGAGGACACCGGCTACGCCTACGCCGTTGGCACCAGCACCTGCGACGGCGGGCTGCATATGGTCGACATCAGTGACCCGACCAACCCGACCGGTGCCGGTTGTTTCGCCGACGACGGATACATCCACGACACCCAGTGCGTGGCGTATTCGGGTCCGGACGCCGACTACCAGGGCCGAGAGCTGTGCTTCAACTCGAACGCCGACCGGGGCGGGGACGGTCACTTCGTGTCCATCACGGACGTGACGGACAAAGACAACCCGACCAGGGTCGCCCGTGTCCCGTACTCGGACGCTGGCTACAGCCATCAGGGCTGGCTCACGCCGGACCAGAAGTACTTCCTGCACGGTGACGAACTGGATGAGGTCTCCCACGGGAACAACACCCGCACCCGCATCTGGGACATGCGTGATCTCGACGACCCGAAGCACATCGGGACGTTCGACAACGACACGACGTCGATCGACCACAACATCTACATCAAGAACAAGCGCGCCTATGCCTCGAACTACACCTCGGGCCTGCGCGTGTACAGCACGAAGGACATCGCCTCCGGCGAACTGGAGGAGAAAGCGTACTTCGACGTCTACCCGGAGAACGACAACGCGACGTTCGAGGGCGGCACCTGGAGCAACTACCCCTACTTCAAGCGGGACATCGTCGGCGTCAGCACGATGGACCGAGGGTTGTTCATCCTCAAGGTGAGGTAAGTCCAGTGAGGTAACTCCGGTATCAGTGCGATGAAGGGCTTCTTACTCACGGCAGATGTGAGTAAGAAGCCCTTCATCGCGTCGGGCGGGGTGTCACCCACACACGGCGCCATCCGCCGCGGACCCGACCAGCTTCGCGAACTTCGCGAGGACGCCGGTGGTGTAGCGGGGCTCGCGAGGCCGCAAGACCTTTCGCCGCCGCTCCAACTCCGCGTCGTCCACGAGCAAGTCCAGCCGCCGGGCGTCGAGATCGAGTCGCACCCGGTCACCGTCCGCGACTAGCGCGATCGGCCCGCCGTGCGCGGCCTCCGGCGCGACGTGCCCGATACACGGTCCGTGGGTGGCCCCAGAGAACCGGCCGTCGGTGAGCAACAAGACATCGGAGCCGAGCCCGGCGCCCTTGATCGCCGCCGTCACGGCCAGCATCTCCCGCATGCCGGGTCCGCCAGCGGGACCCTCGTAGCGAATCACGACCGCGTCGCCCGGTTTGATCTCGCCCTCGGTCACCGCGTGCATCGCGTCGGTCTCGTCGTCGAACACCCTGGCGCGGCCCTCGGTGACACCGCCCGCGAGCGACGCGCTCTTGACCACCGCGCCCTCCGGCGCGAGCGAGCCGCGCAGGATCGTCAGCCCGCCGGTCGGCGCGAGCGGGCTCGACGCCGCCGCGATGATCTTGCCATCCGGGTCGGGCGGGCTGATCTCCGCGAGGTTCTCGGCCATGGTCGCACCGGTGACGGTAAGCGTGTCGCCGTGCAGCAGGCCAGCGTCGAGCAGCGCTTTCATCACCACGGGCAGGCCGCCGACGCTGTCGATGTCGCTCATTACGTAGCGGCCGAACGGCTTGACGTCAGCCAGCAGCGGCGTGCGGTCACCGATGCGGTTGAAGTCGTCGATGTTCAGCTCGACCTCGGCCTCTCGCGCGATGGCGAGCAGGTGCAGCACGGCGTTCGTCGAGCCACCCAGCGCGGTGACCACGGTGATGGCGTTCTCGAACGCCTTGCGCGTCATGATCTGCCGCGCCGTGACGCCGTTCTTGATGAGGTCGACGACGGCTTCGCCGGACCGGCGCGCGTAGTCGTCCCTACGGCGGTCCGGCGCGGGTGGCGACGCCGAACCGGGGAGCGACATGCCCAACGCCTCGGCCGCGCTCGCCATGGTGTTCGCGGTGAACATGCCGCCGCACGCGCCTTCACCTGGGCAGGCGTGCCGTTCGATGTCGTCCAGCTCCTCCGGCGTGATGCGGCCAAGGGCGCACGCGCCAACGCCTTCGAAGGCGTCCTGGATGGTGATGTCGTGGTCGTCGATGTGGCCGGGCAACGTCGACCCGGCGTAGAGGAACACCGACGCCAGGTCCAGGCGGGCGGCGGCCATCAGCATGCCGGGTAGCGACTTGTCACACCCGGCGAGCAGCACGGTGCCGTCGAGGCGTTCGGCGTGTACGACGCACTCGACGGAGTCGGCGATGATCTCGCGGCTGACCAGCGACGCACGCATGCCTTCGTGACCCATGGAAATGCCGTCGGACACCGAGATGGTGCCGAATTCCATCGGGAAGCCGCCCGCCTCGCGGACGCCGTCCTTGGAGCCCGCCGCGAGCCGCTGCAACGACAGATTGCACGGCGTGATCTCGTTCCACGACGACGCGATACCGATCTGCGACTTCTCGAAGTCCTCGTCCTTCATGCCAACGGCACGCAGCATGGCCCGCGCGGGCGCGCGCTCGTAGCCGCTGGTCACCTCGGAGCTGCGGGGATTACTGGGGTGCTGCTGCTCGTTCATGCAACGCATCGTCCCCCATCGCGCAAGGATCCGCGCGACCGCGTCTCCCGCCGCCGCGCGCCCAGCCTCACCCGATGTCACGACGACGGAACGCCGCGAGGCCCGCCGCGAGCAGGGCCGCGGCGAGGACCGTGAGCCACGCCAGCGGCGCGACCTCGACGTCGACGGCTGGCAACCGCGGAACATGACTGAACGGCGAGACGTCGATGAGCAGTGGGGCAAGGTTGAGCACCGGGCCGAACAGCGCGAGCACCACGACTACCGCGGCGACGGCCCACGCCGACGACGTCCACCGGGGTGTGAACCCGTACAGCACCGCCGCGACCCCGACGACCAGCCAGATCGCCGGAAAATGCACCAACGTCGCGCCGATCATCGCGCTCGCGTTGCCCGCGACGTCGCCAGCCCGGAGCCCGTGCGCGATCCCGGCGCCCAACCCGGCCGCCGCGAGCACTATCGCGGCCCCGACCAGCGCGAATACCAGGTGACTCGTCATGAACCGCAATCGGGTCACCGCCGTCGCGAGCAGCGGCTCCACCCGTGTGACGACTTCTTCCCCGCGCGCCCGCAGTGCGGCCTGCACGCCGTAGAACGCACCGATCATGCCGAACATCTCGGCGATCTGCGCCAGGAAGGCATCGATGACCATCGCGGATCCGCCCATACGCACGAACATCTCGCGCATCGTCGGGTTGTCGCCGATAAGGTCCCCGATGCCGAGTGCGATCGCCCCGAACGCCGCACCCGAGATGGCGACACCGATACTCCAGCCGATCAGCGACCCTCGATGCAGCCGCCAGGCCAGCGCGAACGGTCCGCGCAGGCTCGGTGTCGCGTGCGCCCGGCCGAGCCGTTCCGGCAGAAATCCGGCACCGGCGTCGCGTCGGCCGAGCAGCAGGTAGCCCACCGCGAGGGTGACCAGCGACGCGACGACCGACAGGGCGAGTACCCACCAGCGTTCGTCCGCGAACGGTCGCAGTCGCTGCGCCCAGCCGATCGGCGACAGCCACGACAGCCAGCTCGCTTCGTCCGACGCGTCCCCCAGACCCCGCAGTAGGAACGACGCGCCGAGCACGCTCGTGGCGATGCCGTTCGACGTCCGCGCGAACGCGACCAGTTGCGCGGCAATAGCGGCGACGCCGGTGAACACCAAGCCCGACCCGGTCAGCGCGGCACCATAGGCGAGAGCGCCCGCCGCCGCTAAACCAGTGGCAAGCAGCAGTGTCGTGGCGAGCAGCCCCGCGAGCGCCGACGCGCCGGTCGCCACCAGAACCGCCGCCGTCAACGGGGCGTAACGGCCGATCACACCGGACGCCAGCAGCTCGTGTCGCGCTGTCTCCTCCTCGGCTCGCGTGTGGCGGGTGACGGTGAAGATCACCATCAGGCCCGCGATCACCGCGTGGAAACCGAGCAGCCGCCACGCGGTGAACCCACCCGGCGTCGACAGATCGAACGCGGGACCGAGCAGCACCGCGAGCGCGGGATTGGCGCCCACGGTCGCCGCCAGCGGTTCCCGCATCGCCGCGGTCGGGTAGAGCTGTTCGTAGGCGTTGGCAACACCAGCGGGCAGCACGCTCAGCACCAGCAGCCACGCCGGGAGGAGGAACCGATCCCGGCGCAGCGCGAGCCGGGTCAGCTGCCCGGTACCCGCCAGCGCCGTCATGTCCTACGCCGATCCAAGGTCTCGTTGCCGGAACCCCACGAACCCCAGCGCGATCAGTCCAGCGGCGACCACCGTGAGCAGCACCAGCGGCGTGACCTCGACGTCGACCGCTGGCAGTTGCGGCACGTGCGAGTACGGCGAGAGGTTGTTCAGCCAGCCGGGTAGTCGCAGCAGCGGGCCGAGCATGCCGATGAACAGCCCGTAGCCAAGCACGACCCACGTCGCGTGCACCGCACTGGGCAGCAGCCCGAACAGCGCGAGCGCGAGCCCGGTCGTCAGCCACACCGCGGGGATGTAGACCAGCGCCGCACTGAGCAGGTCGGGCAACAACGCCGACTCGCCCGTGCTCGCCATAGCGCTCACGCCGAGGCCGAGTCCGCCAGCCAGCATGATGACCGCGCCCCCGCCAAGCGCGACCGCCAGGTGTCCCGCCACCCATCTCACGCGGGTGAGCGCGGTCGACAGCACGGGTTCCACACGACCAGACGTCTCCTCGGTGCGCATCCGCACGATGGCGAGCACGCCGAACACCGAACACACCATCGCCAGCATCGCCATGATCGAAGCCAGCCAGGACTGAATGAACGATGCGCTACCCATGGTGCGGATGAACTCCCGCATCGCGGGGTTGTCCTCGACGAACGCCTCCACTTCGGACGCCAGCGAGCCGTACATCGCTCCAAACAGGAACAGCGCCGACGTCCAGCCGACGACCGCGCCCCGGTGCAGCCGCAGCGCGAATCCGAGCGGGGTACTCAACGCGTCCGACGCGCGAGCCGCCCCGAGCCTGGGTCGCAGCAGTCCAGCGCCGACGTCCCTGCGAGTGCTGAGCGAGAACGCGACGGCGACCAGCACCCCCGCGACGACGACTCCAAGCAGGAGCGGCCACGCTGTGCCGTCCACATAGACCTTGGTCCGTTGTGCCCAGCCAATCGGGGACAACCAGGACAGCGCCGCGTTGCCCATGTCGCCGGCCGCGCGCAGCGCGAACGCGACGCCGATCAGCGCGCCCGCCATGCCGGACGCCGCCCTGCCGTGCTCGAATACCTGTGCCGAGACGGCGGACGCGGCGGTGAACACGATGCCGACCATCGCCAGCGACGCGGCGAACAACGCCGAACCACCCCACGTGATCGTCTCGATGCCCATACCGCTCAGCACGAGAGTAAGGACCACCGCGAGCAGCAGGTTCGCGATCACCGTGACAGCGAGTGCCGCGCTGAGGTTGGCGTGCCTACCGACGACGCCCGCCCTGATCAGTTCGGCGCGGCCCTGCTCCTCCTCGTGCCTGGTGTGTCTGCTGACCATCAGCACACTCATGAGCGCGACGAAGATCGCGAGAAAGCTGAGCATCTCGTTGGCCAGCATCGCGCCGAACGTGTAGTTGTCCAGCCCGAAGCCGGGGCCGCTCATGGCCGTCGCGGCGGGACTGTCCATGAGGGCGGCTCGGGACTGTCGCGATTCGGCCGTCGGATACAGGTCGGGAAAACCAGCCACAGTGGACACAGTCAGCAAGGTCAGCGCGGCGATCCACGCCGGCATCCTGACCCGCTCGCGACGCGAGGCGAACCGCAGCATCGTGCCGAATCCGGTCAGCGCGCTGTCCGTACTGGATGGAGACCGTTCTTTCAGGACGGTCGTGCTCATGATCGGTCCGCCTTACCGTTCGAGCGAACGGTTTCCTCGGTGTAGTGCCGCAGGAACAACTGCTCCAATGTGGGCGGTTGGCTCACGAGGCTGCGCACGCCGGCCGACGTGAGGTGCCGGAGCGCCTCGTCGAGCGCGTCGGTCTCGACGTCGAACCGCACCGTGCTGCCATCGACCTGGAGGTCGTGCACGTTGGCCAAGGTGGCCAGGCCGTCGGCGGGGCCGGCCAGCTCCGCGGTGATCGACGTCCTGGTGAGGTGCCGCAACTCATCGAGCGTGCCGGTCTCGACCGTCTTGCCGTCGCGGATGATGCTAACCCGGTCGCACAGCGCCTCGACCTCCGCGAGGATGTGGCTGGACAGCAGCACGGTGCGGCCCTGCGCGCGGTCCTCCTGGATCGCCGCCTGGAACGTCGCTTCCATGAGCGGGTCGAGACCGGCGGTGGGTTCGTCGAGCAGCAGCAGGTCGACGTTCGACGACAGGGCCGCGATGATCGCGACCTTCTGCCGATTGCCCTTGGAGTAGGCCCTGCCCTTCTTCCTCGGGTCGAGGTCGAACCGCTCGATCAGGTCGTCACGCCTACGGGTGTCGAGCCCGCCGCGCAGCCTGCCGAGCAGGTCGATGACCTCGCCACCGGAAAGGTTGGGCCAGAGATTGACGTCGCCTGGCACGTACGCGAGACGCCGGTGCAAGCTGACGACGTCCGTCCACGGGTCGCCGCCGAGCAAACGGGCCGTGCCCGCGTCGGCCTTGAGCAGGCCAAGCAGCACGCGGATCGTGGTCGTCTTGCCCGATCCGTTGGGGCCGAGGAAGCCGTGGATTTCCCCCCTCGTGACGGTCAGGTCGAGACCGTCGAGCGCGCGGGTGCGTCCGAACGACTTGACAAGCCCAGTAACCGCGATCGCGGGAGTGGTGTCGTTCATGCCCCGGAAGCTACACTGATTTCACAACTTTGTGAAGACAATAAATATTCACAATTCGGTCGACTGGCCAGTAGCGGTTCAGGGTGAGAGAGGATGCCCCGGTGACTCGCGAAGCGAAACGGGACGACGACGCACTGCTGCGGTTCGTGGAGAAGCTCGCACTGGGGCTCACCAACATGGGGTGGCAGCGGATGGCGGCGCGCGTGTTCGCGGCGCTGATGGTGACCAACAGCGGCAGGCTGACCGCGGGAGAACTGGCCGAGATGCTGTCGGTGAGCCCTGCCGCGATCTCCGGCGCGGTGCGTTACCTGGACCAGGTCGGGTTGATCATCAAGGAGCGCGTGCCCGGCGAGCGCCGCGATTCCTACCGAGTCCGCGACGACATGTGGTACGCGAGCTTCCTCAAACAGGACCGGCTGATGAAGGTGTGGGTGGACACCGCCAACGAGGGCATCGACATCCTCGGTACGAACACCCCAGCCGGTCAACGCCTGGCCGAGATGCGCGACTTCTTCGAGTTCTTCGCGGAGGAGATGCCGCTACTGTTCGAACGCTGGCACGCCCGCCGCCTCAAAGCCCGGTACGCCGACGGCGTGGACTAAGCGCACCGACGCACGGGCGAGTCGCGCTACCTCCGCTCGGCGGCCTTGATCGCCTTGTCGGCGACGGCACCGATGAACTTCGCGAGGCCGCGCCGCGCGAACTTGCCGGTGCCGGGGATCTTTTCGTCGAAGGTCCCGTGCCAGGTCAGATTGGTACCGCCGCCCGCGCGGGGCTCAAGGCGCACCTCGGCGCGGTAGTTGCTCACCGGACCAGGCGTCAGCAGCTTGTAGGCATGCAACCGGTCCTGCTCATACGCCGTCGTCTCCTCCTTCACACCGACCGGTCCCGCACCCAACTTGCGAATCGAACCAACACCGTTCGGCGCATCGGCACCCGGCTTGACCAGTGACGAACTCGCGATCAACGGCTTAGCCCACTCCGACCAGCGCGCGCCGTCGCTCACCAGTGCGAACAACGTCGCGGCGTCGGCATCGCTCGTCCGGCTGACTTCAAAGGTAAACGACTCCGCTGGCATGGCTACCTCCTCGGTGATCACTTCGCTTCGCGACAGCCTATGTCGTTACCCCGGGTCACGCCCGGAGGCACTGCCTGAAAACCACGCACCCGCGAGGCCACGATGGAACATGTTTTAGTGAATGACGCGAACGCTTTGTCTTTTATTCGCGAGCGCTTATACTAGGGGCCGCCGACAATCGCTATCCACGGCACGGCAACACACGTTGTCGATTCCGACTTGACTAGGCCCCCGCATCCAGCAAGAGGGAACCGCGATGGTCATGACCATGCTGATCCCACGCCCACGAGCCACCATCGCTCCGACAGCTACCTATCGGAGCGGCTGATGGCGAAACGCGACGTTCCGAATTCGTCCGATATGGACTACGATGACGAAATCATAAACAACGTCCGAATTTGTAGCATCATCTCGCTTTCCCCGGAACGCTTCCAGGCGGACATGCGTCATGTGGACATTGGCGACGGCGTGCAACTCAGCGCGATCGCGTGGGGCGGGCCCGTCGCACTGGAGACGGAACCACTCCTCGCCCGGTATCTCGTCACCGCCCCTCTCGCTGGGGAAATCACCATCGGCTCCGGCGAGGACAACGTCGTCGCTGACACCGAACACGCGGCGATCATCGATCCCAGGGCGAAGACGGAGCAACGCTGGTCAACCGATGCCGCCGCCATCTGGCTCCATCTCTCGCGCGAGTGCGTCGAGAACGAGGCGCGACACCTTCTCCGCGCGCAGGAACGCTCCGTGACACTACCCCCGCGACGTCCCGTGCGTTTCTCGCCGACCATCGAGCTCACTCACGGAGCCGCTCAGCGATGGCACGCGACCCTGCGACGCCTTGTCGACCTGCTAGACGACTACGAGCCCGGACGCATCCCGCCCCATCGACTGGCCGTGCTGCGCCGCGATGTCACCGCTGGTTTGCTGCGAGCGGCGTGGCGGTCGCGGCCCGACCACTGACGTTGCCGTCATCGGTGCACGTATAGCGGAGACCACACCACCGGCGGACGTCACCAGACCGGGTATATCCCCCGGCCAGTCTCGCCCATCGTGTTGCGAACAGCGCGCGCTCGGGTTGGAGTAGTCGTGCGGTTACGCAACGCAGGCAGGAACGAGGGCCTGCCGCAGCACCCCGCTATCCGGCAGGGGGACAGTCAAGGAGGATGCGATATGGACCTGAACGACCTGAGCAACAAGGCCAAGGACGCCATGAACGAGCACGGCGAGAAGCTGGAGGGCGGCGTCGACAAGGCCGCCGAGTTCGCCAAGGACAAGTTCGGTGACCACGCTGACACCATCGACAACGCCGCGGACAAGGCGAAGGACTTCCTCGGTGGTGGCGGCGACGTCCAGGAAGGCGGCAACCAGTAAGCAGTGACCTCACCATAGGGCGGGCGTCGAACGGCGCCCGCCCTACTGCTGCCCGTGATCGTCGTCGAGCATAGGCAGCGCACCGACAGCGACGTCGTCACTCAGCTCCGTGATACGCCCGCCCTGCGCACCGAGAGCGAGCAGCGCTTCCGGCGCGTCGGCAGCGGTGAGGTCGACGCGCACCGGCGAGCGCGGCGATCCGGCCTGGGTGGCACGGGCACGGGTGGCCTCGTAGCCAGCGTTGATCGTCGCGCCCAACGAGCCGGTGGAGGCCAGCGCACCGCGTGCGGCGCCGAGCATCCCGAGCGCCGAGTCCAGCACCGGCAGCAGCGCCGCCCGGTTGCCCTCCGCCATCGCTCGGGTCAGTTCCGGGCGGGTCGCGGCGACCCGTGTCCCGTCGGAGAAGGACCCCGCCGCCAGCGACAGCGGCAGCGGCCCGTCCTCGGCCCCCACATGCGCGAGCACGGCGGCGAGCAGGTGCGGGAGGTGCGAGATGCGCGCGACCGCCTCGTCGTGCAGCTCGGAGGACGTCGGCACGACCTCGGCGCCGACGTCGATGGCGAGCGTGGCGACTTCCGCCCAGCTCGTGAGATCGGTGTCCTCGTCGACGCACACGACCCAGGCCGCCTTGGCGAACAGCTGGGCATCACCCGCCTGCCAGCCTGATCGAGTGGTACCCGCCATGGGATGGCCGCCGACGAAGGTCGACTGTGGCGCGATCCGCGCGGCGAGCTCGGCGATCGGCTGCTTGACGCTCGTGACATCGGTGAGCAGGCAGTGTGGCGCCAGCTCAGCAACGGTGCGCAGCACCGACTCGGCCGCGGTCAGCGGTACGGCGAGCACCACCATGGCGTCGCGCTCCGCCGCGCGACGCAGCGCCGCCTCGACGGCGGGCTCGATGTCGAAGCCGTCGGTGCGGGCGGCGTCGGCGTCGGCGCTCGACTCCGTCGCACCCCAGGCCGTCCTGCCAGTTTGGGTGGCCGCGCGGAGCAGCGAACCACCGATCAGCCCAAGGCCGATCACGCACAGATCTCGCACGCGGACAGTCTCTCATCGATTCGAGTGGTCAGGACCGCATCCCTCGGAATACCGTGTGTGAATGACGGTGCAGAAGTCGGGACCGGGATTCGCGGTGGCCGCTGTGCTCGAGAACGGCGGCTGGCGATGCAGTGAGCTTGACCCCAACGCGCTGACTGATCTCGATGCGGCGATCACGGAGCTCGGCAAGATCGTCACGACGGGTGCCGTCGTGGCACTGCTGTGCGTCGACGACGAGTTCTTCGTGCTCATCAGACTCGCGCCGAGCGGCACCGAGCTGGTCTTGTCGGACGCCGCCGCCGCGCTGGACTACGACATCGCGGCGGATGTACTCGACATGCTCCGGGCGGAGATGCCGGACGAGGATGATGACGAGACCTGGGCGGAGGGCGACCTCGGCATGATGTCCGACCTCGGGTTGCCGTCCGAGGAACTAGAGATGATCGCCAGCGATATCGAGCTCTACCCGGACGAACAGCTGCGCATGATCGCGCGGCGCTGCGGGTTCGGGGACCAGTTCGACGATCTGCTCGACCGGCTCTAATCATCGTGGGGTCCGTGGAACCCGTGACGGCGATGCGCGCCGCGCTGTCCGAGGCGCGGGCCGCGTTCGACGGCGCCGACGTGCCCATCGGGGCGGTGATCTTCGCCCCGGACGGCAGCGAGTTATCCCGCGCGCACAATGCCAGGGAGGCAACCGGCGACCCGACCGCGCACGCCGAGATCCTCGCGCTCCGGGAAGCGGCGGTGCGCCACGGCGACGGCTGGCGGTTGGAGGGCTGCACACTGGCTGTGACAGTGGAGCCGTGCACGATGTGTGCTGGAGCCATCGTGCTCGCGCGGGTCGCGCGGGTGGTCTTCGGCACGTGGGAGCCGAAGACCGGCGCGGTCGGCTCACTGTGGGACGTCGTCCGCGATCGGCGGCTCAACCACCGCCCCGAGGTGCTCGCCGGGGTGCTGGCCGACGAGTGCACCGCCCTGCTTGACGAGTTCTTCCAGGCACACCGTGAACACCGATAAGGCCCCACCCCCATGCTCGGTCCGGCTGCGCCCGTCCGGTAGCCTAGTCGGCGGTAGCGTGTCCGAGCGGCCGAAGGAGCTCGCCTCGAAAGCGAGTGAGGGGCAACCCTCCGTGGGTTCAAATCCCACCGCTACCGCCACTGCCCTCGGCTTGCTGTTCAGCAGGTCGAGGGCTTTTTCGTTTGGTTGACCGCGTATGCGCAACTCGCACGAACGTTACTTGCCTGGTAATATTTACGCGCGATATCCGCCTACCAACGCCTAAAGGTTACCGAACAGGTAATGTTGATGTCTGAGACGATGCCAACCCTCTACGAACTCGCGGAGGGACAAGCCGGGTACTTCTCCGCCGCGCAAGCCGTTGCCGCAGGAGTGTCCCGGCGCACGCTGTCCGGACGCGTACGGAGCGGCGACCTCGAACGCGTCCGTTACGGCATCTATCGCCTGCGACGGTTTCCCGGACATCGGAATGAGGACGTCGTAGCGGCCTGCCTGTGGGCAGGAAGCGACAGCGCCGCCAGCCACGAGACAGCGCTCGTCGTACATGGCATCTCGGATGCGATGCCCGCGAACATCCATGTGACCGTGCCTCGGCCGTTCCGCGGTCGGCAGCGAGGCGTGGTCGTACATCATGCGCCGTTGGAAGCGATGGACCGAGAAGTCCACGATAGTGTTCCCGTGACCACGCTGAGCCGGACGCTGGCCGACGTCGCCGTTACGAGCGAACCCACTGTGGTACGGCAAGCTGTTGCGGAAGCGATGGAGCGCGGTGCGCTCACACGGCGTCAGATTCGTAAGCTGGCACGCGAACGGCCCGCTCTCGCACCGGCTATCGTAGACGTCCTTGCAGGGGAGTAAATGCACGCTCGCGACCGGTACCGGGATGCGGCCGCGTTTCGCCGCGCGTTGGAACAGCGTTTGCGTACTGAGGCGCAGAAGTCCAGGATACCGCTGAACCGCCTCCGCAAGGAAGCCGCGTTCAACCGACTGCTGGTTCGGCTGAGCGACGTCGCGCCCACCGCTTGGGCACTCAAGGGTGGGCTTGCGCTGATCGCACGGGTCGGCGCGCATGTACGCGGCACCAAAGACGCCGATGCGAACTGGCGCGCGAGTCTCGATGATCTGGAAGATGCACTTACCGACATAGAAGATGCCGACGTTTGCGACTGGTTCACATTCAACGTTGGCGACGCGCGTCCCTTGCAGGGCGAGGGTGACGAAGGCGCGCTGCGATACCCGGTGACCGCGACCCTCGATGGGCGGGTGTTCGAGCAACTCAGTCTGGATGTCAACGTGCTCAGTCCCGACGATCGGCGTCCCATCGAACTAGTCACCGTGCGGCGCAATCCGTTCGACTTCACCGGTGCAGCGCCGTTGACAATTCCCATGGTCACGCCAGCGCAGCAATTGGCGGAGAAGCTGCATGCGTATACCCGGACCTACGACGACGAACGCAGTAGCCGGGCGAAAGACCTGTTCGACATGCTGGTAATCGCAGATGAAGTCGCTTTGCCTCATGGCGACGTTCTTACGAGAACCACCAACGATACCTTCGAGGTTCGAACCACATCGTGGCCGCCAGTACTCGTCGCGCCGCCGACCGACTGGGCTGGACCATGGCACGGCTTCACGACTGAATATCCGCTGCGGTGGGACGATCTGGACGGCGCCTTCCGTGCGTTGGAGCGGTTCTGGCGCCCCGTATTCGACGGGACAGCGGCCACAACGCGAACCACCTGGAAGCCCGATGATTGGGCGTGGGTCTGAAGCCTTTCGTGCACGCCACTGTCCGCGAGACGACAATTCTAAGGTTTGACCGGCCGTGTTTGTGCTCCTCTTGTCGCTGAACGACGTTGGCGAGCGGAGGACATGTGACAGGCAACGGTCAATCCGGTAGGCAGAAGCAGGACCGCGACGAGGTGTTCGTGGAGTTCACCAAGTCCATCTGCCCGGTGTGCAAGGTGCCGGTAGACGCGCAGGTCAACATCCGCGACGACAAGGTCTACCTGCGGAAACGATGTCGCGAGCATGGCTGGTTCGAGGCGCTGACCTATGGCGACGCCGAGCAGTACCTGGCGTCGTCCCGGTTCAACAAGCCAGGCACGCTGCCGCTGACGTTCCAGACCGAGGTCAACGAGGGCTGCCCGTCGGACTGCGGATTGTGTCCAGAACACAAACAGCACACCTGCCTCGGGATTATCGAGGTCAACACCGGCTGCAACTTGGACTGCCCAATCTGTTTCGCCGATTCCGGGCATCAACCGGACGGCTACTCGATCACCCGTGAGCAGTGTGAGCGGATGCTGGACGTCTTCGTGGAGTCGGAGGGCGAGGCCGAGGTCGTGATGTTCTCCGGCGGTGAGCCGACGATCCACAAGCAGATCCTGGAGTTCATCGACCTGGCACAGCGGCGGCCGATCCGCACCGTCAACCTCAACACCAACGGAATTCGGCTGGCCTCGGACACCCGGTTCGTGGCCGCGCTGGGCGAACGCAACGACGTCGAGGGCCGGTCGGTCAACATCTACCTCCAGTTCGATGGTTTCGACGAGCGCACCCACCGCGAGATTCGCGGCAAGGACCTCCGCGAGATCAAACGCCGCGCGCTGGACAACTGCGCCAACGCTGGGCTGACGGTGACACTGGTCGCCGCGATCGAGCGCGGGCTTAACGAGCATGAGATCGGCGACATCGTCGAGTTCGGCTTGTCGCATCCGGCCGTGCGGTCGGTGGCGTTCCAGCCGGTGACGCACTCGGGCAGGCACGTCGAGTTCGACCCGATGACGCGGCTGACCAATCCCGATGTGATCAAGCTGCTGGTGGAGCAGCGGCCAGAGTGGTTCCGCACGGACGACTTCTTCCCGGTGCCGTGCTGCTTCCCGACGTGTCGCTCGATCACGTACCTGGTTACCGAGGGCACGCCGGACGAGCCGGATTTCGGGGTACTTCCGATCCCCAGGATGTTGCGGGTGGAGGACTACCTGGACTACGTGTCGAACCGGGTGGTACCGGACTACGCGATCCGCGAGGCGCTAGAGAAGCTGTGGAGCGCGTCGGCGTTCATGGGCACCGACGTCACCGAGGACCGGCTGCGTGTGACGGCCGAGGCACTCGACTGCGCGGACGCCTGCGGGGTGAACCTGCCCGAAGCCATGGCGGAGCTGACTGATCGGGCGTTCATGATCGTGGTGCAGGACTTCCTCGATCCGTACACGCTGAACGTGAAGCAGCTGATGAAGTGCTGCGTCGAGGAGATCACGCCGGACGGGCGGCTCATCCCGTTCTGCGCGTACAACTCGGTCGGGTACCGCGAGCAGGTGCGGGAGCAAATGTCCGGGGTGAAGGTCGCGGATGTCGTACCGAACGCGATCCCGCTGCGCGAGGTCGTGGAGGACTCGCCGTACGGGTCGAAGGTCGCGCTAGACCGGGACGGCGCGCGTAGCGAGAGGAACGACGGACGATGACGGAAACAGGGCACGCGACCAGCGGGACCGAGACCGCTGTAGCCAGCACCGACGAAACCAAGGCGTGCTGCGCGGCCAGTTACGGCAGCGACGCCGTAGCGCTGGTGCTCGGCGAGTCGTACCACCCGGGTGGGCTCACGCTGACCCGGCGGCTCGCGGATCGGCTTGGGTTACGGTCTGGCGAGTCCGTTATGGACGTCGCGGCCGGACCAGGCGCGACCGCGAAGCTACTCGCGTCCGAATTCGGCGTCGACGTGGACGGTGTGGACCTAGGTGAGGCCACTGTGGCCACCGCTCGTTTAGCCGCGGCGGAAGCGGGACTGTCGGAGCGCGTCCGGTTCCACCTCGGCGACGCGGAACGCATCCCGCTACCCGATGCCACGTTTGACGCGCTGGTGTGCGAGTGCGCGTTCTGCACCTTCCCGGACAAGGCCACCGCGGCGGCCGAGTTCGCGCGCGTACTGCGACCGGGTGGCAGGGTCGGCATCACCGACGTCACGATCACCGACACTGGGCTACCCGACGAACTCAGCACGTTAGCCGCATGGGTCGCGTGTATCGCCGACGCGCGACCGGTGGCCGAATACAGCCGGATCGTCGGTGAGGCCGGGCTGGCGGTGACGCACACCGAGCGGCACGACAACGCCATCGCGCGGATGGTCGAGCAGATCGACGCGCGGGTGCGGATGCTCCGGATGACGGCAGGGAAGCGGCTGGCCGATGCTGGCGTCGACGTCGATGCCGTGCTGCGCTACTGCTCGCTGGCCAAGCAAGCCATCGACGACGGGGTGATCGGGTACGCGTTGTTGATCGCCGAGCGGCGGTGAGTGCGGCTGTACGCTGCTGCCCATGCCCGATCGGCACCTGATCGACGTCCACCTCCTGCTCATCGACCGGGATCGTGTGCTGCTGTCCAAACGCCGCGACCCCGATCCCACGTTTGACGGCCGCTGGCACCTGCCAGCGGGAAAACTGGACGCGGGCGAGTCCGTGCTCCACGCGGTGGTGCGGGAGGCCGACGAGGAGATCGGTGTGCGGGTCGACCCCGGCGACCTGCGGCTGGTGCACACGCTGCACGTAACCGGCCCCGGCCGGGAACCGCGTCTCGGGCTGTTCTTCGAGACCCGGCGTTGGCATGGTGAGCCCGTAAACCGCGAGCCCGAGAAGTGCTCGGAGCTCGACTGGTTCCCGCTGGAAGACCTGCCGGACGGGCTGATCGAGTACCCAGCGGCAGGCATCCGCGGTTACCGAGCAGGCAGCACGTTCGGCACGCTCGGCTGGGCGTGAGCTGCGCGTGTCGACATCTCACGGAACCGTTCCTCCCTCATGCGTCAAACCGCCCGCTCCCGGGTAGCCAATTGGCAACAGACCTCCCCGACACCGATGGAGCTGAGCATGAAGGCAGTGGTGTACGAAGGCCCGCACGACGTCGCGGTGAAGGACGTCCGCGATCCGCGCATCGAGCAGCCCACCGACGTCATCGTGCGGATCACGACGTCCGCGATCTGCGGCTCTGACCTACACATGTATGAGGGCCGCACAGTCGCGGAGCCTGGCATCGTGTTCGGGCACGAGAACATGGGCGTTATCGAGGAGGTCGGCCAGGGTGTCACCAGCCTGGCCGAGGGCGACCGCGTCAGCATGCCGTTCAACGTCGCCTGCGGGTTCTGTCGCAACTGCCTCGCGGGCGACACGGCGTTCTGCTTGACCGTCAACCCCGGCGGCGCGGGCGGTGCCTACGGCTACGTCGGTATGGGCCCGTACGACGGCGGCCAGGCTGAATACCTCCGCGTGCCGTTCGCGGACTTCAACTGCCTGCCGCTGCCGCAGGGCACCGAGCACGAGGACGACTTCGCGATGCTCGCCGACATCTTCCCCACCGGCTACCACGCCACCGAACTGGCAGATGTCTCGCCAGGCGAAACGGTTGCCGTCTACGGCGCCGGCCCGGTCGGGCTGATGGCCGCGTACTCAGCGATGTTGCGCGGCGCATCGCGGGTGTTCGTCGTTGACAAGGTGCAGGACCGGCTCGACCTGGCCGAGCAGATCGGGGCGGAGCCGATCGACTTCACTCAAGGTAGCGCGCCGGAGCAGATCGTCGACCGCACAAGCGGCGGCACGGACAAGGGCATCGACGCCGTCGGCTACCAGGCGACCGTCGCCGAGGGCGAGGAACAGCCCGCGATCGTGCTCAACAATCTCATAGCGACCGTTCGCCCGACTGGACGTCTCGGCGTGGTCGGCCTCTACCTACCGGAGGACCCCGGCGCGCCAAGCGAAGAAGCCGCCAAGGGACGTCTACTGATCGACATCGGCACCTACTTCGAGAAGGGCCTGAGCATGGGCAGCGGCCAGGCGAACGTCAAGGCGTACAACCGCCAGTTGCGTGATCTGATCATCGCCGAGCGCGCCAAACCGAGCTTCGTCGTGTCCAAGCGTGCACCATTGGATGAGGCCCCGGAAGCATACGAGCGCTTCGACCGCCGCGAAGAGGGCTACTCGAAGGTGGTCCTAACACCATGAGAGGGATGCACGTGTCCGATTCCGACATCGAGTTCTTCTTCGACCCTGTTTGCCCGTTCTGCTGGGTTACCTCGGAGTGGGTCCGCAACGTGATGCGGGTTCGCCCGCTGACGGTGACCTGGCGACCACTCTCACTGCGGCTGCTCAACGAGCCAATCGGCTACGAAGGTAAACCAGAAGGCTATCCGGACGCGCACCAGCGCGGACTGGAGATGCTGCGTGTCGTCGCCGCGGTGCGCGACGCGCGTGGACCGGAGGCGCTTGGTGATCTGTACCGGGCGCTGGGCGGCTCCGTGTGGAACACGCCGTCGTCCAACGGCCAGACGTTCGAGGGCATTCTCGCCGAGACCGGCCAGCGGCGCGATCTTGGCGCCATCCTGGTCGATGCTGGCTTCCCGTCCCAGTTCGCGGCCGCTGCCGACGACGACAGCCTCGATGAACAGCTGCGCGCCGAGACGCAGGAAGCAGTTGACCGGGCCGGCGGCGACGTCGGCACGCCCATCCTTTCGTTCGACCCGCCAGACGGCCCGGCGTTCTTCGGCCCAGTGATCGATAAGGCGCCCGAGGGTGAGGATGCGGGCAAACTATGGGATGCCATCACGACGCTGGCTCGCTGGCCTGGCTTCGCGGAGCTCAAGCGCGGTCTCCGGTCGTTCCCGGTGACGCCCCTGTCGGCGAAGCTCGCCGGGCAGGAAACCCGCGTCGGCTGATTACCCTCGAATCTCTGACGTCTCGACGTCAACCTCGGAGTGCAGCGTCCGGTGCACCGGGCACTTGTCCGCGATCTCCAGCAGCTTCGCGCGCTGCTCGTCGTCCAGCGTCCCGGTGAGCGTGATCCGCCGTTCGATGTGGTCGATCATGCCGGTCTTGGTTTCGCAGTGCTCGCAGTCCTCGGCGTGGATCTTGGCGTGACGCAGCGCGACGTGGACGTCGTCGAGCGGCCATCGCTTACGGTCGGCGTACATCCGAACGGTCATCGACGTGCACGCGCCGAGCGCGGCGAGCAGCAGGTCGTACGGTGATGGCCCGCTGTCAGCGCCGGTGGGGGCGGGCTCGTCCGCGGTGAGTGCGTGCCCGCCAGCCTTGATGCGCTGGCCATAGCTGCCGACGTGGCTCTCGCTGACCTCGACACCGCCCTCGTCCGCGGGCTCCTCGGGCTCTTCAGGGTCGAACGCGTACCGCGCGGCCCACGCGGCTAGCACCGACGCGACGAACCGGGCGTCACCGGGTCGGGTGAGCAGATGCTTCGCGCCATCGACTGCGACGAACGACTTCGGATGCCGCGCGGCCTCGAAGATCTGGCGCGCGTTGTCCACCGACACCAGCTCGTCGATCGGCGAGTGCATGACCAACAGCGCGGCCCGCAGATTCGCGATGCGCTCCGCCTGCGGCTGCGCGGCAATGTCGTCGAGGAACTGCCGTTTGATGCGGAACGTCCTTCCCGCCAGGCAGACGTCGGCCTCGCCCTCGGCCTCGATGTGCTCCTTGCGCGCGGCGAATAGTTTGGTCACGTGCGCCGGATCGGCAGGTGCGCCTAGGGTCGCGACCGCCTTCGTCTCCGGGATGCGCTCCGCCGCCGCAAGGACCGCCGCCCCGCCCAGTGAGTGCCCGATCAGAATCGTCGGAGCCGCGTACTGCGAACGCAGATGATCGGCGGCAGAAACAAGATCATCGATGTTCGACGAGAACGTCGCGTTCGCGAACTCGCCGCCGGAATGCCCCAAGCCGGTGAAGTCGAACCGCAGCACCGCCACACCCGCCTCGGCCAGCGCCCGCGAGATCCGCGTGGCCGCGGCGATGTCCGCGCCGCAGGTGAAGCAGTGCGCGAACAACGCCCATGCGCGCGGCGTGTCCGCGGGCAACTCGATGCGTCCGGCCAGCTCGCCCTGCGAACCGGGGAACGTCAGCTTTTGCGTCTCGGCCATGGTGATTACCGTCGCACCCGCCGACACACCTGTCGATGATCGTTCCTCCGTTGGTTCAGGCCACCTGCACTCACCCGGTGCGGCACGTCATGTCGCGGCCTCGACGCCAGCTTCAACGCCGAAGAACTGCTCGCCGCATGGCGCATGTGACGCCCAACCGAACCATCGACGTCGAGTTCGCTACAACCGCTGCAAGTGCGGGAACGTCTCCCCGAGCAATGCCGTCAACTGCTCGGTCAGCACCAGCTGCACCTGTTCGCGCGTCAACGTGCCGTGGGTGATCCACTCTCGACCCGCCGCCTTCACCATGCCGCCGAACGCCCGCACGATCGCCCGTAGTTCGGCACCGGCTGGCTCGACGTCGCGCATTCCGACGGTGCGCACCAGGTTCTCCGCGGCCATCTCATCCGCCTCGGCGAGAATCCGCTCAACCTCGGGGTCGTTGCCGACGCCTTCCGTACCAAGCACCGCAACCCACGTCTTGCCGCGCGCGCTGATGACGTCGAGCAGCCAGTCCACGCTGAACTCGACCCGCTCGGCGAGCGAGCCGTCCGGCACGGCGGAGCGGTCCGCGACCGGCACCGTCACCATGCGTCGAACCACCTCAAGATAGAGCCCGCGCTTCGACCCGAAGTAGTGGTTGATCAATCCTCTCGCGACCCCGGCCTCGCGCGCGATGTCAGTGGTCGACACCTCGGCGTAAGGCCGCTCCCCGAACAACCTGATCGCGCAGTCGAGGATCTGCTCGCGGCGCTGATCCGGTTCGAGCCGCCGCCAGCGGGGCTCCGTCTCCGTACTCATGGCACGACATCTTGCCGCAGAGCCACCACGCCACGCACGTACTCAGCTCCCAGGGGATGACTCATCGCGCCACGGCAGCCAGTCAGGGATGTCCTGCGGCACCTTTCCGGTGAACTCCGGCGGCCTACGTTGCAGGAACGACATCACCCCTTCGAGGGCGTCTGGTTTACCCGCGCAGCCAGCGATGAGCCGCGAGTCGACTTCGTGCACCCGTGCCGGCGACTCCAACGGCGAGAGCCGGTAGAGCATCTGCCTGATCACGGCGACCGACACCGGAGCCGTGTTCGTCACCAGCTCGCGCGCCAGCTCGTACGCCTTGTCCAGGACCTCGCCCGCCTCATACACCTGATGGAGCATCCCCGCGCTCAGTGCTTCGTCCGCGCCGAACACCCTGCCGCTGATCATCCAGTCCAGCGCGGCACCCATACCGACCAGCCTCGGCAGGAACCACACCGACGCCCCCTCCGGGTAGATACCACGCCGCGAGAACACGAAGCCGAAACGCGAGTTCGTCGCCGCGATCCGGTAGTCAGCCGGAAGGATGATCGTCGAGCCAGCCCCGACGGCGGCTCCCTTGATCGCGGCGATCACCGGCTTGCTGCTCTCGAAAATCGCCCGCGAGCAGCGGCCAGCCGGTTCCTGCCAGCCCTCACCCGCGTCGTCCTCCGAGGCGTTCAGCGACCCGCCGGAGAGGTCCGCGCCGACGCAGAAGTCGTCGCCCGACCCGGTGAGCACGATGACCCGCACGTCGGGATCGGCGTCCGCCTGCGCGAAGGCGTCCGCCAACTCGTCCGACATTCGAAGGGTGTAGCCATTGCGCGCATCTGGCCGGTGCAGTGTGATGGTGCAGATCCGGTCGTCGACGTCGTAGCGGACCTCCTGGTAGTTCATCTCACTACCATCACAAGTTGTTGTCACTCTGTCAATAGCAAGTACGGGGCGATCTGGCGATAGTGTCGGCCCTCGGTGAGAATATGGCGCCGGATGTTTCGAAGCGGGCGGAAAGGCAAGCGTGACAGCAACAACTGAGCCGACCATCGACCAGCGCATCGCCGACGAACTGGGGGTGACGCCGCGCCAGGTCAGCGCGGCGGTCGAGTTACTCGACAACGGGTCGACCGTGCCGTTCATCGCCCGCTACCGCAAGGAGGCGACCGGCGCGCTCGACGACACCCAACTGCGCACGCTTGAGGAGCGACTGCGCTACCTCCGCGAGATGGAGGAACGTCGCCAGACGATCCTCGACTCGATCCGCGAGCAGGGCAAGCTCGACGACGAGCTGGAAGCGACTATCCGGGCAGCCGACTCCAAGGCACGCCTTGAGGACATCTACCTGCCCTACAAGCCGAAACGACGCACCAAGGCACAGATCGCCCGCGAGGCTGGCCTCGAACCGCTCGCGGACACCCTGCTCACCGACCCGTCGCAGGACCCAGAGACCACCGCGCAGTCCTATGTAGATGCCGAGAGGGGCGTCGCGGACACCAAGGCGGCGCTCGACGGTGCGCGGGCCATCCTGGTCGAGCGCTTCGCCGAAGACGCCGACCTCATCGGTGAGCTGCGGGAACGGATGTGGCAGCGCGGCCACCTCGCGTCCAAGGTGCGCGAGGGGAAGGAACAAGAAGGCGCGAAGTTCTCCGACTACTTCGACTTCTCCGAGCCCTACACCAAGCTGCCGTCGCACCGCATCCTGGCGCTGTTCCGGGGCGAGAAGGAGGAGATCCTCGACCTCACCATGACGCCGGACGAGCCGACCGACGAGCCACAGAGCGGCCCGAGCGACTACGAACAGCGCATCGCCGCCCGGTTCGGCGTCGACAACCAGGGCAGGCCCGCCGACGCCTGGCTGTCCGGTGTCGTCCGCTGGGCGTGGCGTACCAAAATCCAGCTCCACCTCGGCATCGACCTGCGGATGCGGCTGCGGCAGGCCGCAGAGGACGAGGCCGTCCGGGTGTTCGCGGCCAACCTGCGCGACCTGCTACTCGCCGCGCCAGCGGGCACCCGAGCCACCATGGGCCTCGACCCCGGCTACCGCACCGGCGTGAAGGTAGCTGTCGTCGACGCCACCGGCAAGCTGGTCGACACCGCCACCATCTACCCGCACCAGCCACAGCAGCAGTGGGACCAGTCGCTCGCGACGTTGGCCGCACTCGCGGCGAAGCACAATGTCGAGCTGATCGCGATCGGCAACGGCACCGCCTCCCGCGAGACCGACAAGCTCGCCGGGGACCTGTTGAAGAAGCACCCCGAGCTGAAGCTCGCCAAGACCACGGTGTCCGAGGCTGGCGCGTCGGTGTACTCGGCGTCGGCGTTCGCCGCCAAGGAACTGCCGTCGCTGGACGTCTCACTGCGCGGCGCGGTCTCCATCGCACGCAGGCTCCAAGACCCGCTCGCCGAGCTGGTCAAGATCGAACCGAAGTCCATCGGTGTCGGCCAGTACCAGCACGACCTGCCGGAACAGTCGCTGTCCCGCTCGCTGGACGCCGTGGTCGAGGACTGCGTGAACGCCGTCGGCGTCGACGTCAACACGGCGTCCGCACCGCTGCTCGCGCGCGTGTCCGGCATCGGGTCGTCGTTGGCGGAGAGCATCGTCGCCCATCGGGACGACGTCGGCCGGTTCGCCACCCGCGAGGCGCTGCAGAAGGTGCCGAGGCTCGGGCCGAAGGCGTTCGAGCAGTGCGCGGGCTTCCTCCGGATCTCCGGCGGCGACAACCCGCTCGACGCCTCCAGCGTCCACCCCGAGGCGTACCCGGTGGTGCACCGGATCATCGACGCCGCTGGCACCGACATCGGCTCGCTCATCGGCGACACCGCCACGCTGCGGAAGCTCGACGCGAACCGCTTCACCGACGACCAGTTCGGGCTGCCGACCGTCACCGACATCCTGCACGAGCTGGAGAAGCCCGGCCGCGACCCGAGGCCGAAGTTCGAGACCGCCCGCTTCGCCGAGGGCGTCGAAAAGATCGGCGACCTCAAGCCGGGCATGGTCCTCGAAGGTGTGGTCACCAACGTCGCCGCGTTCGGCGCGTTCGTCGACGTCGGTGTGCACCAGGACGGCCTCGTGCACATCTCGGCGCTGTCGGACAAGTTCGTCAATGACCCGCGCGACGTGGTGAAGTCCGGCGACGTCGTCAAGGTGAAGGTGCTCGAGGTCGACGTCGAGCGGAAGCGGATCTCGCTGACGAAGCGCCTGGACGACGAGCCAGGCAAGCGGCGTGCCGAGCGCGGTAAGAGCGGTGGCCAGCCGCAGGGACGTGGCAAGCAGGGCGGCAAGGGCGGTCAGCGTGGCGGCCAGGACCGAGGCCGTGGCAAGCCAGCGCCGCAGGGCGCGATGGCCGACGCGCTACGCAAGGCGGGCCTGACGGAGTAACAACGACACCGGCCGTCCGCCCGAGATCGGCGGACGGCCGGTGTCGTTGTCAGGGTCGCGCGCGGCTTAGGTGTGTCGCCACCTCGTCGTTACAGCGCTGCTCCCTGTCTTACGGCTTGCGGCCGACCGCGCCCGCGATGCACTCCTGACCAACGGTGAGCGGCCCGATCAGCGGGCCGTCCGGCCACCACAACGCGCAGCGCTCCCAGCCGGGATCCATCAGCTCAAGGCCCTCGGTCAGATTGCTCAGCTCAGCCTGGGTGCGGAACGACCCGGAGCCCATCGGGCTGTGCGTGAAGATCTCCTCCATCTTCCTGGCAACCTCGGAACGCTCGTTCTCCGGGTCGAAGAAGTGGCTGATGACGACGTAGGAGCCGGAAGCGAACGCGTCGATGTAGTTACGCATGATCTGCGCCGGGCCATCCGCATCACCTACGAAGTGGTGCAGAGTGCCGACCTGCAGGAACGCGATCGGTTGCGTGAAGTCGATGTGTTTCCGCACGACGTCGTGGTTGAGCACTTCGTCCGGCTTGTAAATGTCCGCCGCGATGAAATGCGTGTTGTTGTTGTCCTCCAGCAACGCCTTACCGTGCTTTTCGACCACCGGATCGTTATCGACATAGATGACCGTGGCATCCGGGTTGATGCGCTGCACCACCTGGTGCACGTTCTCCGCCGTCGGCAGGCCGGAGCCGCAGTCGAGGAACTGCGTGATCCCCACGGCGTGCGCGAGGAACCGGCAGGCCCGGATGAGAAAGTGGCGGTTCTCGACCGCCAAGTCGACCGCTTCCGGGGCGACCTCAAGCACCCGGTCGCGAACTTGCCTGTCAATCTCGTAGTTGTCTTTGCCCCCGAGAAACGCGTCGTAAACCCGGGCGATGCTCGCCCGGTTGGGATCGACACCGACGGGGACACGCTGGGACTCGGGTACAACGCTGGACACCGGTTACCTCGCTCGCCTCGCGCGCCTGACAGTGATCGATCCTTAGGGTAGGGAAACGTGTGCACCTCGTAAACGTTGGGGCCTCATCCGGGCTTGACATCGCCGCGTTTCTCACCCAAACGACTCAGCATGAGTACGGCGGTTGACGTAGTCGTGTCCCTGTCAATCACGCATCGCGGTCGCCACCGCATCCACGTGCTCGGCGACAAGATCGAACACCCCGGGCAACAGCAAGACGGCAAGCACTGAGAACACCGGGAACAGCAGCATGTTCTCCGCACGCTTGCCGGTGCGGAACCGCAGCACGGCGGGTGGTCGAATCTCGTACCACGTCTCGCCAGCGATCGGCAGTGGCCACAGGAATGGACACCCCGATTCGGTGAGCGCGTCACCCAGACAGTGCACTACGCAACCAACAGCGACAGCGATCCCGAGCCACCCGGATAGCTGCGCCAGGTCGTCGAACGCCGAGGGGCTGGACAACGCCCACAACACGACGGCGGAACCGGCGACAGGGAGCAGCCAGTCGCCGAGGGCGTTCTCCGCGAGCAACAGGGCGAAGATCACTACCGCCGCGACAGCGTATGGACCAGCGGTCTCCGTGCCAAGCGCGGTGAGCCCACCGAGCGCGGCCGCGAACGCGACGGTGTGCGTCATGTGCCGGTGCGTGCCGGTGTGGTTCTCGTCCCTGGGTCCCTTGGTAAGCGCGTACAGCGCGGATGACCCGCGTCGCAGCAGCCAGGACAATCCACGGGTGACCGGTCCGAGCAACTTCGACGCCGTCGCACCAGGATGGTCCAAATCGGGCAGAAGGGCGAAACCCGCTGTTACCGCAGCGAAAACGACGGCCTCATGCAACGTACCGGCACCGACGAAAGGAGCCAGACCAAGTCCGGCACACCAGCCGGTGAGCGCGTGCGTGCGACCCATCATCGTGGGGTTCCCCTCCTCGCGGTGACAGTGCGGCACGCAAGGATCGGGCGAAAACGGTCAACCACACCAGCGAACACGCCGCCAGAGTTGATCTTTGATATGAATCACATCGCTGAGAGCGCGAGTAAGACTCAGGACTGTGGCAGCGCGAGCAATCCCCTCGCGACGTCGACGAGATCGGTGCCAGTGACGTCCGGTTGGGCGAACGCGCGCGGGTGGACACGCTCGAGTCTGCTCGCCCAACCCGTCGTCAGGCCGACCTTGCTGGCGCCGTGGCAGTCCCAAGCATGGACGGCGACCAGCGCGACCCTGTCGGCGGGCGCGCCAATCCGGTGCAACGCGTGCTCGTACACCTCGCGCGCGGGTTTCCACCGTTCCACCTCGGCCACGCTGATGACCTGAGAGATATAGGGATCAAGTCCCGTGCGGGCGACGAAGTCATCGGTCGTTCGCGCGGCGCCGTTGCTCAAGCACACCATCTCGACTCCCGCGTCCGCCAGCTCGCGCATTGCGGGTTCGGCGTCGGGATGCGCGGGCAACTCGGCGAATCCCTCGAGCACATGGCGCACCGAAGCCTCGTCGAGATCACGCTCGCTGATGCCATGGAGCGCCTCGCTGGCCAACTCTGGGAACGGCAGATAGTCGCCGGCGAGCGTCAGCGCCATGCCGTCCCGGATGAGTCGATCGAACCAACGGCGCAGGGTCGTTTCGGACAAACCGATGTCAGCGAAGCGAGACGCCAACGGCTCCAGCGCCATCAAGGTCTCTACGACATCGAAGGCCACCACGCTAGGACGCGTACGCATCTGATCACCTCACTCGCCTCGCCACGACCTCGCCAGCCAGCGGGCGAACGCGCATCCACCATGCGCTTTCCGGTGCCGCCCACCGGGATGCCGCCACGCTCGCGACATCCTCACCATCGCACATCGGTATCGTGATCACTGTTTCCATGCCGAGCGGCGTGGCGCCGTTCGGGTGGGAGACCTCGGCATGGAAACACCGCGACTGGCATCCTAAGTGGGATGAATACCGCAGCACAGCCGCTTGGCAGGGCCGTATGACCGCTGATGTCACGGGCGCGTCGGAGCGCGTGACTTTTAGGTCGGTGCTGCGGATTGGCGAGTTCAGGACGATGTGGCTCGCCGAGCTGTTCTCGGTCATCGGCGACCAGATCGCGCGGGTCGCTCTCACGGTTCTCGTCTACGACCAGACGTCGTCAGCCGCACTGACAGGACTGACCTACGCGTTGACGTTCGTGCCAGCCATGCTCGGCGGTGTCTTGTTCGCCGGGCTCGGTGACCGTTACCCGCGCAGGGACGTCATGATCGCGACAGACGTCGGGCGTGCGGTGCTCGTCGGGCTGATGATCGTCCCAGGAACTCCACTGTGGTTGCTGTGCGTGCTTGTGGCGGCCATGACGCTGCTCAACGGTCCGTTCAAGGCGGCGCAGCAGGCGCTGCTGCCAGACGTGCTCGAGGGCAAGCAGTACATGGTCGGCATGGCCATCAGGAACATGACCAGCCAGGCGGGCCAGCTTGTTGGGTTCGCGGGCGGCGGGTTGCTCGTCGGCGCCGCAAGTCCGGCGACAGGGCTCGCCGTCAACGCGGGAACCTTCGTCGTCTCCGCGTTGTTGCTGCTACTGGTTCGCCAACGCAAGGTCGCGGTGACCGGCGAGGACAAGCCGTCTTTTCTGGCGTCGACCGCGGCTGGCGCGCGGATCGTGTGGCGCGATCCGGCGCTGCGCACGTTGGTCGCCCTGAACTGGCTTGCCGGTTTCTACGTCGTGGCCGAGGCGCTCGCGGCACCACTCGCGGGCGACATCGGGGCAGGTGCGCTGGCCGTCGGACTGCTCATGGCGGCCGATCCGTTCGGCAGCGTCATCGGCGCCGTCGTGTTCGGGCGCTGGGTTCCGGAGTCGATGCAGGTGCGGGTCATCGGTGTGCTCGGCATCCTGGCTGGGGTACCGCTGGCGCTGGTCGTGCTACAACCCGGGCTGATCGCGGCGCTTGTGCTGTTCGCGCTGTCCGGGATGCTGGCGACCGGGTACAACATCCAGGGCACTGTCTCCTTCGTCCGCAGGTTGCCGGACAGATCGAGGGCGCAGTGCTCCGGACTGAACTCGACCGGTTTGATCACGGTGCAGGGACTCGGCGCGCTCGCCGCTGGTGCACTCGCCGACATCACCGGCACCGCCAACGCGATCGCCGTCGCGGGGATCGTCGGCGTGATCGTCGCGGTGCCCATCGCGCTGTCCTGGAGCAAGGTCAGGGGCAACGATCCGGTGGCGCACGCGTCTTGATGCCGGACCCAGCGCGACATTCCCGCCAGCAAATGGCGGGCGCCCGCTGCTCGCCCATCCGGATCGCTACGCCTTGGTCACCGCGCCAGAGATCATCGGGCGGATCAGCGGACCGATCTCCTTCGGCATCTCGCCGTGATCGAGGCTTTCGACGTCGAGGCGAGACGCGCGCAGTATTCGGGCGGTGTCGCGATTGGGATGACAGCCACCCGCGAACCAACCCCAGGGCAGGTCAAGCCGATCCTGCCAGCGCGCGAGCCGTTCACTCGACGAACTGCGGACGTGCTCCAAGCAAAGCAATCGCCCGCCAGGGCGCAAAACCCGCGCCACCTCCGCGACCGTCTGCTCAGGGTCGTCCACGGTGCACAGCACCAACGTCGAGACGACACAGTCGAAGCTTTCGTCGTCGAACGGCAGGTGTTCGGCGGGCTCGTTAATCACCGTGACGGACGCTGGCAACGACGGATCCGCAGCTATCCGGTCACGTAGCCGTGCTGCCATGAATCGGTCGGGTTCGAGCAGCACGAGATCATCGACGTCCGCGGTGTAGTGGCTGAGATTCAGGCCGGTGCCAGCACCAATCTCCAGCACTCGCCCATGCGCCTGGCCGAGCAAGTCGGCGCGAGCATCGCGGAAGCCAGCGCGCTCGCACAGGCCAATCATCTTGTCGTAGAGCGCCGCGAATATCCGATGATGCCGCATTCGCGGATCGTCGCAGCGGTCCCCACCGGCGTCAACTTGTCGACGAACATGATCCTTCCTTGCCGCCTATCGTGTCCGTGTCGGAGTTTGAATGAGTGGCAGAGTGTTTACATGGCTAGCAGGGGACACGGGGAGTACGAACAGATTCCGCTGGCAGCGGGGCGTCGACACCTGCTGCCTGTACGACTGATTCGTATCATTCTCGGTGCGCGTCGCATACATCCCTCGCCATGGATCTACATCGCGGCCGCCGTTCTCGGATCCAGCCTTGGTGTAGCCGCGCAGATCGCATTCGGCTGGCCATGGTGGCTCGTCGCGTTGCTCGCGGTCGTAGCCGTGGCCTTGTTCTTCTTGTCCACGGCGTTTTGGGGCAACCCGCAGCGCCGCGACCTTGGCACCCGGTTGTTGCGGGAGTTGAGTCCACGTAGGGCTCGAGCGCGTACTTTGCGGCAACAGGCAGATTTGTTCCGGAATGCCCCGTTTCCGCTATACGGGCTGCCGCCGTCGTGGCAAGGTCTGCGTCACCTGGCTTCCTCCGCGTCCGGATGGGGCGTCGACATGCCCTTCCAGGTCGAGGCTTTGGGGCTTGGACACGGTGACCCGACTGACGCAGACGGTGAGTATCTGCACGTTGAAACTATGGCCGACGACAGTGACCCGGCGACGCGTCGTCGAGACCTCGCCGAGTGGCTCTGGATGGAGACAGAAGAAGGTCGCGGTCAGTCGACAGCGGGCGATTGGATGCAGATGCTGTGGGCACGACCTGACCCGGCGTGGTCTTCCGTCACCATCACAGTCGACGGCCTGCCTGTTGAGTTCGCCTGGTTTCGGGAAGCCGATTGCTGGGCGGCACAGGCCGACCTTGACGGGTGCGCGGTCCTCCTCCGTGCACACCGCATTAGCCTCGACGCCGTCGAATTGGTTCGAATCGCCGATGTCGAGCCGTATGTACGCGGTGAGGCGGATCTGCTCGCCCAAGCGGAAGCGACGTGAACGGCCAACGTTTCCACGGCTGAACGACAACGATGATCACCGGTGTCGCTGATCGTTGTCGCCAGAATTGTCGTTAAAGACCCTTCGAGGTCGTTTGCGGTTGATTATTGGCGGCTTCTTGGCGACTCAGGAAGCAGCGTCAGAGCACGCACGTGCTTCGGCCGGACAACGGAGAAGTGCCGAAGGTCGAGCGTCGCAACCTCTGGTTCGTCCAGTCGCTCGGCAAGCGCGACGACGGATGCATCGCTCGTCCCTAACGGGAAGTCGGCGTACTGATCAACGAGGTCGGCCATCCGTGCGTAGTCAGCCTTGGTCAACTCCATCGACACGAAGTCGCCCTCGGCCATCGAGCGAAGGTACTGGGACTCGGCTCGTGGCCCGCCGTAGCGCTCCAGCAGGTACCCGACCTGGGCCACGATCGGGGCAGGTACGACGATCGGACGGTTGGCCAGATGGAGACCAGTGAACAGCTCGACGCAACTGTGGCTCTGATGCCGCAGCGTGATCAAATTCGGCCGGATTGCCGGTGTTGGACGAATGTTGGACGTGGCGCCAGTAGGCAACATCCAAAGAAAACTCCCAGGCTTGTGACCTGGGAGTTTAAGCGCGCCCCGAGGGATTCGAACCCCCAACCTTCTGATCCGTAGAGAGCGGCTTTCCAGTTCAGAAAATGCCTTCTGACCTGCGAGAACAGTGCCGCTGTGGGCCCTTTGCGTCGGCGGCTGCCCACAAATGGCCCACAGCGACCCTTGATCACCTGCCCTTGAGCCGTCGCGCCAAACGCTCCCGCGCTCGCTGTTCCTCCCCGTCGAGGCACTTGGCGTAGTCGCGAAGAAGTACGTTCACGCTGTGCCCGGCCCACTCAGCGACTCGTACCGGGTCACCGGTCGCGTTCAGCCACGTGGACACAGCGGCGTGACGCAAGTCGTACGGCCGCTTGGCAAGCGGGGAATCTACGACCTCCGGTGTGAACGTCAACTTTCGCGTGCGCCGCCAGGCCCGCGCGTACACGGTGCCGCCGAGCTGCTCCCCGCCGCGTTCGCCCCAGAACAGGCGCCCATCCCGAGTGGTGCCGAACTTCTCCAGGTGCCAATGAAGAATCGCGGTCAGTTCGTCTGAACACGGCACCGTGCGACCCTCATCCTCTGCCCGATGTTTCAACTCTCGTTCCTCATAGCGTTCGCCGTTGGTTGTCCACGCGGCACCTACTTCTGGAGACGCCTTTTCCAGATGGATTTCTCCCCACCCCTCATCAGGCAGGGAAAAGTTTGTTTTGCGAATATTCGCGGCTTCTTCGGGACGTAATCCTGCGTAATAAAGCAACGCGAAAAATGCGTACAGGAACGGTCTCGTCTCTCGTACGGTAAGCAGGAGTGTGCGACCTTGCACGGGGTTAACGACACTTCTCCGGTCAACCTGCCTGTGTGTCGTTTTTTGCTTCCTAGTCTTTATCTCTCTCATCGGGTTGCTATCAAGAAGCTCTTTTTCCACGGCGTAGTCCAGCGCGTTACCAAACGCAATACGTCGCAACCGTATCGTGTCGCGCGCAGCGCGTTCACCGTTCCTTTTCTTGTCCAACTCAGCCAGAACAGCGCGGAGCACGTCCAACTTGGCGAGTTCCTCGACATCCCGCGTGCTTCGCGCAATCCACCGCAGTGCCCGCGCTTGTTCGTCCTGCATCGGCTGCTCGCGGAGATTTTTGTTGAACGCCCGGCGCAATGCCCGCGATACAACGCTTGTCGAGGGTCGTTCGTCGCCGCCAGCTTTCAGCATGGCAAGAGTGATCGCGATAAGCGAGTCGGCAATACCGGACCTGTATTTCGGGGAACTTTCATCCCACTTCATATCCGCGTAGGAACACGCGAATTCGTACCAGGGCGTCGCGTGCGCTTTCTTCGCGTGAGAAATCGGCAACCCAGTTTCCAGGTTGAATTGCTCCCCACGTCGCGCCGCTGTCTGTAATTCTGAACGGAAGCTGTCGGCTTGGGCAAAGCTGCGAAAGCTGGGTTCAAATCGTTCTCCGTCAACAGACCACCGCACGATATGCCGCGCGGGCACCTTTTGGCCTTTGTCATTAGTCTTATACCTGGTCTGGATTTTCCAAATCTTCACATCATAGCCGTGCACTATCAGGCCACCCCCTCATAACAAGACTCCAACCAGTCATCCAGGTCCGTTTTTCGTATGCGCAACTCCCCGTTCGGAAGCTTGATACAGCGCGGGGCGCGCTTCTTGCTGCGCCATTCGTAAAAGGTGCGACGGGAGATTCCTAGGTCTTCACAGAACTGCGTGATGGTGACGTGGCGGCGGTGGGTAGCCATCGGCCTGTGTGCTCCTTGGTGCTGGGGGCGTGGTGGCTGGGGTGGTGTGGCATGGGGTCGCTCCTTCCGGGGTGGGGTGGCTGTGGGCTCGCAGAATTCGCACAATGCGCAGAATTCGGCGGTGTCCGGTCTTTGTGCTGGTCACAGGAGGTGTCTGTGATCTTGAGGTGGGTTACGCAGAATTCCGCAGAATTCCCGCACAATTGGCTCGGGCTGCTGTCGCGGGCCGTGCCGCGCCGATCGGGCGGTGGTCGCGGGCGGTGTCGGTAACCGGGTGGCTGGTCGACGCGACAAGCGGGGTGGGGAGTCGGGCCATCCTTGTGTCGTGGCCCGCTCGGGGAGGGCCTGGCTTCCCTCGGTGTCGGGTGGTGCGCGCCGTCGTCCGGGGCGGTGTGGGTGGGTGTCGGGTATTTGTGCGGGAATTCTGCGGAATTCTGTGTGCACGGACCCGCCGCGTCGCGCGTGCGGTTTGACCTGCGGAAACACGGATTGGCGTGGGTTTCTGCGTATTGTGCGAATTCTGCGGGCGTTCACGGGGCCTCCTGCCGGTAGGTGGGATGGGTCCAGTAGGTCGGGCTGGGCTTACGGCCTCGCGCGCCGGGCGGTCGTTCGGGCGGGGGCTGGTGGGCGATGTGGCCGTGGTCTTCCAGCAGCGTCAGGGCGGGGTCGAGGTCGCTGGCGCGGCGGATGACGGGGCCTCGGGTGCCGTTGAACGCATCGCGCTTGGTGAAGCGGGCGGGGCGCTGCTGGTCGATCCAGGCGAGCACGCGGCGGGCGGCGTCGAGGCTGGCGTCGGCTCCCATGTGGTCGAACGTCGCCAGCGCGTGTGCGGCGTAGTAGTCCCCGATGCGCCACGCGCTGGCCACGGTCTCGGCGGTGACGGGGTGTTCCCACGGGTTGTGCGGATGGGCGGCTATGTGCAGCAGCCCGGCGAGGCGCGCGACTTGGCCGTGGAATTTGCCGCCCCAGTCCCCGATGTGCGCCCACGCCCCGGTCTCCGGGTGCAGGCGGGTTTCCAGCTCGCTCTGGAGTTCGGCCATGAGGTCGTCGGCCTCGCCAGCGAAGGCGAGTTCGGCGGGCTGGTCGGTCCAGCCGATGAGGGTGTGGGCGATGGTGTGCAACCGGGCGTCGTACAGCTCGGCCACCTCACGCGGCACCGGCTCGGGGCGGGCTTTGCGGTATCCGGCCAGGCTTTGCGGTTGGGCGTAGAGGATGCGGGCGAGGAACCCGGAGCCGCGCAGCATCGCCGTGTCGCCCAACTCGTCGATGACGGCGGGCTGCACCGTCAACCCGAGCGTGAGCGCCGGGGCTTCCACGAGTTCACCGCGCCGTCCCTGCCGATCGACCCGCAGTTGGGTGCCGGAGTAGCCCTTGAGGAACACGTTGGTGTTGGCGTGGCCGGAGTAGCGCCCGGCGATGATGGCGAAGATGCCGCCCTCGTCGGAGAGGATGGCCAACCGGCCGCCCTGGTCGGCCAGCACGGTGCCGACCTGCTCGGGGGTGATGTCGTCCACCACCAGCTTCGGCTCGGCCGGGATGTCGATGCGGGCGGCCTCGATCGCCGCATCGACGGCCTCGGCCAGCGCGGCATCGCGCTCGTCGCCCTCGGTGGCGTGCGCGGCCTTCTCCGCGCGCTCGGCGAGCGAGTCGGCGGCGCGACGTTGCACCTTGGCTTGTTCGATCGCCTCCTTCGCGTCGTCGCGCAGGGCGCGTTCGAGGGCGTAGATGGGGCGGATCATCGCGGAGAACACCGGCGACTTGCGCGCCGAGGGTTCCATCACCACGACGGTGTAGAGGTTGACCGGCTCCACCCAGCCCTGCCGGACTCGCACGACGGCGCGACCGGCGGCGGCCGTCGAGAGCGCGGCCAGCCCGACGCACCCGGCCAGATCGGGCGGGGTCTGCGTGGCCTCGGCCACCGCCTCGACCTGCTGGCCCAGCCAGCGCGGCAACGCATCAGTGGGAAAGCCTGGGAGGTGCCGCACCGCTGACAGCGGGATCGGTTCCTCCCAGCCCGCCGAGCTGGCGGGCGGTGTGGGTACGGCGCGCAGCGGGCGCGCGGGCTCACTCATCACGCAACCTCCTTCAACACACGGGCATTGGCGTCGGTCGGGTCGAGGGCAGTCCGGTAGCGCGCCCACAGCGCGTCGATACGGCTGGTGTCGTCCGCCAGCGCGGCCAGCACGTCGGTGGCGCTGTCCCTGGCGGCCTGGGCGAGTCGGGCGGCGTGCTCGGCGATGGCGCGTCGCCACGCCGCCTCCAGCACCACCGCCTTGAGGTGCTGCGCGTGGGCCGGTGTGGTGGCTTGGCAAGCGGTGTAGGTGTCGGCCAGCCACTTGCCTAGCCAGCCGCGCCGAGTCTCGCCGGGTGCGCGGCCGGTGATGACGGCGTGGGAGAACACCGCCACCGGAGCCGGGTCGTGCCCAGCCGCCACCAGCTCGATCACGATCTGGAGTACGTCGGCGGGCATCGGGGTGGCGAGGTCGTCGGCGCGCATCCCTGCCAGCACCGTGCGGGCTTGGTGGGTCGGCAGCCACAGCAGCGTGCCGACGAACTGGCGTTCAATATCGGTTGCGATAGGGCGCATGGGGTTTCCTCCCGTGGCGGGTGTCAGAGGTGTTTGTTGGCCATGCGGGTGATCGATGCCCAGTGGCGGTCCACGAGGCGGGCGGCGTCGCGCTCGGCGCGCTTCAGGTTGAGCCGGGTTTGGTAGTCCTTGCGCATTGAGCGCACGAGGGAACGCGCTGCCCGCAGGTCGTGCCCTGCTGGTGGTTTGGCCATGCGCAGCGCTTTGGCACGCGGGTAGCCGTGCTCGGTCAGCAGGCGGACGTCGGCGTACATCCCGGCGAACAGGAACTGGAGTTCTTCGGTGGCCAGCTCGGGGTCGAACGGGCCGAGACCGACCGAATAGCGGCGGACTTTGGTGACGGTGAGCCCAACTGCCCGTCCGATGACGGCGTGGGCGGCCTCGTGGTGCGCGATCCTCGCGCGCTTCAACTGGCGATCCATCGGGTACCTTCCTGGTCACTGTGGGTAGCTGTTTTTGGGTAGGGGGTGTCGTCGCGGCGGCGGGTGTGGCTGCCGCGTGGGTGGTGGTTGGTGGAGTTCGCGGGCGGGTTAGGTCGCCGGGATCGAGTTAGGTTTCTAACTTCCGATCGTCGGTGGGGTCACTGTGCTGCTGCGCTGCGACGAGTTAGCCAGTGAGGCGAGTTAGCTTGTGCCTGTCGGGTGTGCTGTTCGGCCCGGTTTTCGGGGTGTTCGATGGGTTGCGGTCGGTTAACTCGTGGCTGCGCGGTGTCATGTGTCGGTGTCGAGGTCGGCGGTCGCCTGCCGCGCGAGAACGTCACGCACGGTGAGCGGATCGACGGGCCAGCGGTTGCCGGTGGACGGGACTTTGATGCCGTAGTCGGCGTGGAGTTGCTGGCGGAGTGCTTTGCCGGTCAACCGGCGATACGGTGCCCAGCCGGGCGCGTGGCGTGCGAGCAGGGCGGGTACGTCGGCGGCCGGGACGGGTTCGTCACCGAGCACGGCGTCGAGGTCTTCGAGCAGGTCGCGGTCCTGTTCGATCTGCCGCTGGGGTCGGTCGCCCTCGACGGGGGTGCCGGGGGCGAGTGCGTGCATGGCGCGGGTGATGACGTCGGCGGCTTGGTCCCATCCGGCGTCGTCGTCGACGTCGATGAAGTAGGTGCGGCAGATTTCGAACAGCTCGTCGGTGGCCCCGGTGACGACCATGGTGCCCCGGTCGATGTTGAACCGAAGCTCGGTCGCCCGGATACCGGCCGCGAAGCTGCCGTCGCCGAGGAACCCGTCGTTGCTGCGCCAGGTCTTGACGCTGAAACACCCGTTGAGACCGACGTTTTCGACCAGTTGGCTGGGGATGGCGTCGGTGCGTGAGGACTGGGTGTCGTAGCCGGTCACGACCCCGGTTTTGCGGCCACGCTTGACGACGTTGATGGCCAGCTCGGCGGCTTCCTTACCGTGCTCGGCGTGCCCGAACAGCTCGTGGCACTCGGAGAACACCACGATGAGCGGGCGCATGTCCGGGTGCTTGTCCGCGATGGGGCGGGTGAGCTTCTTCGCCCCAATCTCAGCCAATCGGCCTTCGCGGCGGGTGACTTCCTCGTACAGCTCATGCAGGTGCGCCACCGCTGCCTCGACGTGCTCGCTGCTTGCGCCCTTCTCATACCGGGACAACCGTGGTGCGTAGACGTCGAAGTCGCCGTTGAGGGCGAACACGTGCACCCGCAGCTCCGCGAGCGGGTCCAGGGCCGCGCCGAGCATCATCACCCGCCCCGCGTTCGACTTGCCCTGCCCCGGCTGCCCACCGAACACCACGTTAGAGCCGACCAGCGGGAACGCCACTTGGTCGCCGCGCTGGGTGATGCCCATCGGCACACCCGCGAACACGTCTGCGGTGCCGGTGTGCAGCAGCGGATATTCCGGTGTCGGTTTGTCCATCACCCCGGCGTCGGCGACGTAGAGGTTCACACACCCCGGACGTCCGCCCTGTTCCTTGCCGTAGTCCGAGGGCCACACCTCCACCGGATTCCTGCTCAGGTTGGCGGCGAGCACGTCGCCCTTGTCGCTGATCATGTTCGGCGTGACCCCCATCGGCAGGTCAAAAATCGCCCGGAAGCCCTTGAACGCGCCCTGACCCTCCCGGGTCGGCGACAGGTGAAACCTCGGTGTCCAGCCGTCTTTGAACGCCCGGTTGAGCGGCGCGATGCCGAGGTGTTGCAGCGCCGCGACGATCCCACCCGGCGTCACCAGTACGGACTCGCCGGTGTTGTCGTCGCTGCTGCCGGTCAACCACGCGGGTGTCCAGCTCGCGTGGTGTTTGCCCTCGTGCCACAGGTAGATCACGAGAGCGGCGAGGGCGGCGTTGAACAGCAGGAACCCGTAGGCGGCGCCGAACCACCACAGCCACCGCACCGTGTCGATCACCAGCCCGATCGGGGCCAGGATCATGCCCGCATCACCGTCAGCGACGGCCAGCACGATGCCGACCGCGAGCAGGAACCCGCACACCCCAGCGACACCGATGGCGAACGCTTTCGCCAGCTCGATCGGGGAGCGGATCCAGTCCATCACCCGCGAATGGCGGGCCTGCTTCTCCGCGACGGCGGCCTCTTGCCAGTAGCGCAACGCTTCCTGATCGCCAGCGGCCTCGGCGGCGCGCATCTGCCGCTCATACCGCGTACTGCCGTGCGCGTCACGCCACCGCTTCGCGACCACGATCACACCTTGGGCGACGTGCACCGTGTTGCGCACCAACGCCTTGCTGCCGGTCTTCACGACCGGGGTGGCGCGCTCGGTGAGCACCACCGCGCCGTCGGCCATCCGATCACGCCGCTCCACCGAAATGAGCCTGCGATGCCCGAACACGGTGCGCGCCCGAACGTCCTCCAGTTCAGTGCCCGGTGAACGCTCGGCCGCGCGCTCACCAGCCCGCTCACCGGTAGTGGTGTCGGTGGGGGTGTCGTCCACAATCTCAGCGTCGATCACCTCCGCGTCAGCGTCGGTGGTGGCGTTCGGCAGATACACCACCCTGCCGTGCTCGGTGTCGTGGCTCTCGTAGTTGTGGGTGTCCATGCTGGTGCTGTCTCCCTCTGCGAAGTGCTGCGCGGCGGGTATGGGTGCCGGGTAGCCGTCGAGGCCACGGGTGCCGGTCGGCGGCCACCCGGCCGCTGGGGTTACGTGGCGCTCTCACCGACCACGGCGAGCTGCGGACGGTCGGCGTCGTGGTCGCTGCGCCAGGCCGCGAGCCACCGGCGGCCGGTTGCCGCTGAGACGTTGCCCGCGGTGGCGATGTCGGAGCCGGTGAGCTGATCGACGGTGCCCGCTTCGGCGTGCCGGTCGAACAGTGCGCGAGCGCGCGCCTGGCCCTTCGGTGAGCGCTTCGCACGCGACTTGGTGCGCGCCGTGGTGCGCGACGGTTGCGTGGCCTGCTGAGCGCTCACCGCGTCGGTGTGGTGCGCGGTGGTGCGAGCGCTCACGGGGTCGCTTGGGCGAGCGTCGTCCGGCCGCTCGGTGACGCGCTCACTGTGCGGTTCGGTTGCGCGCTCACCGACGTCGGTCGTGCTCGGTTCCGGTGCGCGTGCCGTGTGCTCATCCGCCGGGCGGTGGGTGGCCAGGAGGGCGGCGAGGTGCGCGGTCGCGGCGAGTGCCACGGGTGGCACCGAGGCGATGGCGACCACGACCCACCACGGCGTGACCGCGTGCGCGGCGGCCATCGCGTGCTGTCCGGCGTTGCCCGCCACCGACCCGGCCACGGCGGCCAACGCGAGGGTGCGGGCGTAGCCGCGTGCCCGTACTGGTGTGTTCGTGGCCAGCCACGCCCGGGTGGCCACGACGGCTTGGGCGTCGATGGCCAGCGGCAGCAGCGCGGCCAACTTCGGCGTGTACCCGGCGCGCTCCGCCAAGTCCTGCAACGACGAGAACGACAACACGGCGGCGGCCAGCGCGACCACGCCAACGCCGAGCAGGGTCCAGGCATCGTGACCGTTACGGGTGCGCGTACTCATCCGGCCACCTCCCAGCCGGGCCGCTCGGCCCGCTCATCGGCGGCGGGCCCGGAAACGCTCACCCCGTCGTCAGCGCGAGCGTCGTCCTGCGCGCCGTCGTCCTCGCCGTCGTGGTCCTCGGCGGGGTCGAGCTGGGCACGCTGGGCGCGGTATTCGACCTCGCGGCGTGCGTGGCGGCGTGCGCGGGCGGCGTTGACCTGATCGGTCGCGATCCACGCGCCCAGCGCGGCACTGATCGCGCCGAGGGGTGCCCACACGGTCGCGGCGGCTCCCGCCGATACGGCCGCCCCGGTGAGTTCCGGGGTGTACCAGGCCAGCGCCGAGGCGACACGGTTCAACGGCCCCGATCGCGCGGTGTCGGTCCTGTCCTCGGATTCGGTGTTCATCTACGGCCTCCAGGCGTTCAGGCGGTCGCGGTGGTGTGGAACGGACGGGCAGCGGGCGGTGTCAGGGCGGTGGTGATACGCGCATCTAGGCCGCGTTGCACGGCAAGCAGCGCGCGTTCGATGAGGCGGAACGGCCACCGGGCGAGGTGCAGCAGCAGGAACACAGCCACGCATCCGAGGAATGCGGCCAGCCGCCACGCGCCGTGGTGTTCGAGGACGTCGAAGGTGCTCACGCGGCTTCCCTCCCCAGCTCGGTGGCGGGGGTGCCGGTGCGGCGGCCCTGACTGCGGATGCGGCGGCGGTCGTTGTCGGTCAACCCGCCCCACACGCCGTAGTGCTCGGCGTTGGTCAGCGCGTAGTCGCGGCACTGGGCCAGCACGGGACACCGCGCGCAGGTGCGCCGCGCGGGCTCGGCCGTGCCGCCCTTCTCCGGGAAGAACGCTTCCGGGTCGGTTTGCGCGCACAACGCCTCGGACACCCACGCCGGGGGCAGGGTGAGTTCCGGGCCGCTGCGCGGTCGGCCACCGGGTCGGATCGCTCGAATGCTCATCGCTGAACCTCCTCGTGGTTGGCGAGCGCGTCGAGGGCGGCGGCTTCGTCGCGGTGCCACCCGGCGACGTCCGGGTGGTGCGCGCGGACGGTGTGGGCGGCTTCGCGATGCCAGTCGGCCCGCTGGCGCAGTCGCCCGGCGATTTCGCGGGCCGTGACGCTGGTGATGAGCCGGTTGAGTTCGCGGGGTGTGTAGCTCACCCGGTCGCGGCGAGTGAGGCGACAACGGACACCCAGACGGCCCCCTACGAAAGTGTTGTTTGCGCGTACCGTCGGGCGTCTTCCCGTCGAGTGCTCAGATGAACCGGGGAGACCTGGCTCGGTGGGGTCGTTCTTGGCTGTTCGGCCCGCCGAGCCGGGGTCATTGCTGGTGGCTGCGTGGGCGGCGGCGAGGACCGCTCCGGCGACGTCGTGGGCGTCGGCGGGGTCGAGGTAGGCGGTGACCCCGTGGCGGGGGTCGATGTCCTCGCACACGTACAGCGCCACACAGGCCGGTGCGTCCTGTCCGGCCGGGACACCAGTCAGCCGGGTGGTGTCGTCGCCGAACACCCCACGCCACACCCATTCCGGGCCATGCGCGGCGAGGTAGTGCGCGGCGGGCAGGGTCACGTGTGCAATACGGCTCATCACGCGGCCACCCCCTCGGCGGCCAGCAGCCGGGCGGCATGGGCGTGCGCCTCGACGGCCAGCCGCGCCGCGTTGCCGGCGCCCTCGGTGGCGAGGTGTTCCAGCACGGTGGCTTTGCGCTCGTACCACTCAGCCACCACCACGGCGGGCGCGTCAGCGGCCGGTCGGGTCCAGTGCAGTCGGCCCAGCTCGCACAGCGTCGATGCGCTCATGGCAGACCACCACCCGGACGCGCGTGGAAGAGGCTGGCCATCTGGCGCTGCGCGCCGTCGAGGCACTGGGCCAGCTCTGCGGTGAACTCGGCGGCGAAGCCCAGCTCTCCCTCGGCTTCCTCAGCCGCAGACACGGCCAACAGCCGGGAACGCTCGGCGTCGTCGCGGTCGCGGTCGTGGCGCACCGTCGGATCACCGGCCACTCGGTGCGCCATAGCTTCCAGCTGACGGCAGAGCTGCACCTGTCGACGCGCGGCCGTGGCCAGCGAGCCCAGCAGCCCCGCCCCGCGCGGAGCGTCGGTCAACAGGCTCTTGCGCGGCATCGTGGCGTGATTGAGATAACGCGCCAGCTCCTCCAGCGCCACCCCGGCCGCCTCGATCCGTTCCGGGGTGTGCGGGCCGTCCATCGGCCAATGCGCTCCGACAACCTCGCTTCCATACAGCGACATCAGGCCGCCACCTCCCCGGCAGCCGAAACGTCCACGCGGCCCGGCAGCGTCCGCAGCGCCACACGATCCGCGCGACGGCGAGCACGCCGCACCTGCCGCACGTCGGTGAACGCCCGCGACACCCGCACCGCCTCGGTGCGCTCCTGCGCGGCCAACTCGCGGTCCACGTCGTCAATCAACCGATCAATCTCAGCCACCTCAGCAGCCATCGCTTCCTCCCTCTCAACAGCGGAAACCGTCTCGTCCGACACCGCCGCCACCACCTCGACGGCCAGCGGGTCCGTGATCCGTACGAACTTCATCGCTCTCCCGTTCGTCCTTATGTCCTCAAGTCCTCTTAATGACTTGCTGAGGTCACACCTTGCCCGGGAGGTCCTGAGGTTGTCAAGTCCTCTTAAGGAGATAGGATGGATTCACAGCAGCAAACACGGACGGTGGTGCACAAGTTGGCCAAGCAATACGAGCGGATCGCGGACGATCTACGTGCGAAAATCCGCGCCGGGGAACACTTGCCAGGGGATCGCATCCCCACCGAAGACGCACTCAAAACGCACTACAAGGTGAGCGCACCGACGATCCGGCATGCGGTCGGTGTGCTGGAAGCGGAAGGGCTAGTTCAGCGGCAGCACGGGCGAGGAACGTTCGTTCGCAAGCCTCGGGCGAAGGTGCAGCGGACAGCTGAGCGCTACCAGTGGGAAAAAGACCGTGTGAAGCTCAGCGACGAAGAACGCCGCACGACTGGCGCGACTGAGCGCGACACCGGCCGCGACATGTCGGCGCTGGAGTTCTACGCCGCGTACGACTCGGTGTTCGCTAATGCGGACTTGGCCGCCGTATTCGACGTTTCGGAAGGCACCAAGCTGCTGCACCGCGTCTATCGGACCAGGCTCAAGACCGAAGACGCCCCATTGAGCCTCATCGACTCCTACATCGTGCACGACGTCGCAGCGCGCAACCCTGACCTGCTCTTGGCAGACAACGAACCGTGGCCAGGCGGAACGCAGCACCAGCTCTACACCATCGGAATCGAACTCGACCACATCCGTGAAGAGCTCACCGCACGACCGCCGACCGTGGACGAAGCACAGCAACTTGAGTTGAGCGCGGGCACGGCAGTGATCGCACTACGGAAAATCTCCGTAGCGACTACCGGTGACGTCGTTGAGGTGTCCGACGTCGTGTTGCCCGGTGACCGAACCGTGGCGGTCTACACGACCCAGCTCACCCGCTGGGACGACTGAACCATGCCGCTGCTCTCCGTCATCACACCCGTGTACCAGCCAGTCGCGGAACATCTTCGCGAAGCATACGAATCCTTGAAGTCGCAAACGCTGCCGAACGGGTGGGAATGGGAGTGGGTCGTCCAGGAGGACGGAGAAACGCGCGTTGCCCACCAGATTCTGCCGAACGATCCGCAAATCAAGTTCGGCTCCGGCCGTCGTGGCGGCGTTGCGCTCACACGAAACCTCGCGTTAGGACGGTCGCGCGGCACGCTCGTAAAGAACCTGGACGCCGACGACGTACTCACGCCAGGAGCGCTCGCCCGAGACATTGAAGCATTCCAGCGCGACCCGGAGATTCGCTGGACTACCTCCCGCGTGCTTGACCTGCTACCGGACGGCTCCACCGTCGGTTTCGATGCCGACCCAGCCGAAGGGCGGCTAGAACCCGGCAAGGTCCTGCGCCATTGGCGCGAGAACAACTATCGCCTGCCAGTCCATCCCACGACCATCTGCATCGACCGAGACCTACTCGTCACTCTCGGCGGATGGATGGGCATACCCGCCTCAGAAGACACCGGACTACTCCTCGCGGCCAGCTCCGTCAGCGTCGGACACTTCATTAGCGAAGTCGGCCTCTATTACCGCAAATGGCATGGCCAAGCCACGGCGAACGATGCCCACCACGACGAGACCGAGCGCGACGTCCGGATGCGACTCATCGGAGAGCGAGCCGATGTGCTTCATCAGCGATGGGGACGGTGAACGCTACGTGGATTGCTCGGCGTCGACCTGGGTCCGCCAAATCTGCCGCACCTCGTCCGAGTCCAGTCCGGCCGCTTCGGCGGCGTCGCTGAACGTCGCCTCAGCGTCGATGGCGGCGGTGATAGCCGCGTCTCTCCCAGCCGAGTCGTCAGCGGCTGAGCAGTCACGGACCCGTTGCAGGGCATCGCGGCGGGCGCGGTCACGGCGTGCGGCTAACTGCTGCGACACTTCTGCCTCGTCGATCGCGGCCTGGAGGTGAGCGCGGAGGGTCTGTGCGTCGTCAGGACTGATCACGGCGGGTATCCCGGTGGTGCCTACCCTGATCGCGACGTACGGCGTCGTGTCGCGGATGAGGGTGCCTACGAACACTGGCTTGCGCTCGTCGGCGTCCAGCTCCCAGCAGGCATCCCAGGCGTTTCGGCCGCTGTAGCTCATGGCCTCTGCTTTCCTCTCTCGTCTGCTAGCGTCCTGCGGCTCGTCTGAGCTGGCGGATTCGTTCCGTGGTGACTACGGATGCTTTGGCGCACTGTAGCTGTGTGGCTCCTAGGTCAAGTGCGCGAATAACGGCGTCGTCGCGTGCCCGGGTGTCGCGGGCTTCGGCGGCTGCACGGATTTCGTCCAACACTAGTGCGATCTTCACGTCAGGTTCCACGGCCACGGATCGTAGGCCCGTGTGCATGAAATCATTGAACCGGCAGGCCGAAACACTGGCTCCGCACGCCGCCGCAGCGAGGCGGGCCCTCCATGAAAGCACCGCCCTACCGGTCGGCGGATTCGCTTTAGACTTCTGTTCGCTAGAAGTTTCTGCACCCTATTCTTTCGGTGGCTTCTTTGCCTGTCTTGTCGATTTCATTCCCCTAGAAACTGTTAACGTTACCACCATCGGATCATTTACTCGATGCCCACCCCACTCGTCGGCAGCATTTTTGAACCACCGAAACCATCGCTCAAACGATCGGAGGGATCGTTCCGTTAACAACCAATTCAACGGAACTTGGTCCCAGTTGTTTGGATGCGAATTGAATACATTGTTCAGCTTCGGGTGCTCGACAGCATCGCGTCTATATATTATTTCCTGCAAGGCATCATAACCTTCTCCTGCCGCTGACACCGACGTTATCTCTGCGCTATCGAAAGCTTCGCGTATTCGTTCTGAAAGCGTGTTACCGGAAATTTTGAACTGCAGTCTTGACTCAATCTCCTGGCAGAAGTGTTGCATAGTCAGCACGGTGTTCAGCAGCATCTGGGTACCCGCACCGTAAACCAAAAAGACTAAGTCCGGTTCGTCTGCACCCTCCAGGCTGCGCGCGTTACTCGATTCGACCGGGCGATCCAAAACCTTCTTGTGAAGCTTCGCCAACTCGCTGTAGCCGCTACGCGCCATCAAAAAATGGAGATACCACAGCCGTCGGATTTCATAAGAGATCGTGCCGAATTGCGCATGCTCAGCGTGCTGAATGATTCTTACTGGCGTACCAGCAGGGATCTCTTTCCCCAGTGAAGGATCTGACTGACTCTCGTGCTTTATACCCAAGTCAACTACCTACTTTCCAAGCGAAGGTTCTTACTTCCGTGAGAACGTTCTCTTTAAGTCGCCGGGCCTCTTAAGCTGTATCAAGCTCAAAGAGGAATTCCTTCACATCTGACCATCTATCGCCGATTCTCCACCAGCTCCCGCAGTCGCCAATTTCCCTCTCGTCTTCTACTCTGAGAAGAATTTTTCTGCATGACGGATTACGGCGCATAACATCGAATTCCTGGAGTGCGGAAGTCGCGGAATCAATCACGTCGGCGTACTTTTCTCGGTCGGGACGGGTCTCAATGAAAGCGACGATCCGCTCAAAGAGCTTTTGGAACTCTATGTTTGGTGCTGCGCAGTCCCACCCGCTCACCAGCGGATCGGGCTTGCGCGCACAACGGGTGATAAGTTCTTCCATTGCCAATATTCGGCGACCGAACTTGTGCAAGACAGAGTCCGGGACAACTGTTGGTACTGGCATCGAGACCGTGCGCGACGGCTCGTTTTGCTGCGCTGCAGAAGTCGTTGTGGCCGTGACCGTCATAGGTGAAGGAGACGATGGTGCGCTACACGCGACTGTTAACGCGATGCAGCCAATCGCCACGGTATGCCTACCAAGCTGGACAAGGCTCATGTTGTGTAGTCGCCCAACCCCAGCCGGTTGTTGCGTTAGACATGTGCGAGGTTCGACATATCGTGATCACTGGGCGAAAGAGCGACCAGCACGCGGGATAGTCCGGGGCTCGCGACGTCCTCAACGAACTGGACCTGCGGCCCACAAATGGCCCACAGCCAGCCGCACAGCGCCACACACGGCCGCATACGGCCGCACAACGACGAATGCCCCGCTGACCGGATTTGTGCTGGTCAGCGGGGCATTCATCATGGTCACAAGCGCGCGCCCCGAGGGATTCGAACCCCCAACCTTCTGATCCGTAGTCAGATGCTCTATCCGTTGAGCTAGGGGCGCTTGTTTTCAGTTTGTTCAGCTAGCAGGCTAGCTGATCGCTCGAACCAGCCAGCAACCGGGTGCTGATCGGCCCAAGCTCAGCGGAGGCTGCGGGATTCGAACCCGCGAGGGGGTGTTGCCCCCAACCGCATTAGCAGTGCGGCGCCATAGACCAGACTAGGCGAAGCCTCCCAGGCGGATGGCCAGTGAGCAACTACATTACATGTCCGCTCATAGCCAACGCTACGGGCCCCCGTCCGTGGGGAGTGATGCGCGCCGCCGCCGCGTTGAGCGCAGGCAGAGCACCTTCTACCTCGCCCAACGCAACGAAAACAGCGTTCACCGCACGATGTCAGCGCGTGGCTGCCCCGGTTGCCCTGGCGATGAACGGCTCAAGCGCCATCGGGTTGGCCAGCGCGTCAGCCGACACAGCCTTTTCGGGCCGCACACCGCTGAGGATCTTCTTCACGGGGACCTCGCATTTCTTGCCGTTGAGCGTGCGCGGCACCTCGCTGACCTCGATGAACTCGTCCGGCACGTGCCGGGGTGAAAGCGCCGAGCGCAGCTCCTTGCGTAGCTCTGGCTCCACATCCGAAAGCGACGCGCCAGGCGCCATCACGACGAAGCACAGCAGCTTTCCCTCGTCCTCGCCAACGCGCGTGGTGTCGATCACCAGGGAGTCCGCGATCTCGTCGCGCCCCTCGACCACCCGGTAGAACTCGGCTGTGCCCATCCGCACGCCGCCCCGATTCAGCGTTGAGTCACTGCGACCGTAGATGACCGACGATCCACGCGATGTGATGCGGATCCAGTCGCCGTGCCGCCATACGCCCGGGTACTCGTCGAAGTATGCCGAGTGCAGCCGGGAGCCGTCCGGGTCGTTCCAGAAGAACACCGGCATCGACGGCATCGGCTTGGTAATCACCAACTCGCCGACCTGCTCCACGACCTCGTTGCCGTCCTCGTCGAACGCCGCGACCGCCGCCCCAAGCGCGCGGCAGGACAGCTCACCAAGCCATACCGGCACGTCCGGTGAGGCCCCCACGAACGCGGTACACACGTCAGTGCCACCGGATACCGAGCAGATCTGCACTGGCCGTCCGTGCTCGTCCCTGCCGAGCTCGTCGATGATCCATCGGAAGCCCTCAACGCTGAGCGGCGCACCGGTCGAGCCGACCGCCCGCAGCGCGGACAGGTCGTGCTCCTGAGCGGGCTTGAGCCGTTGCTTGAAACACTGCTGGATATAGGGCGCCGAGACCCCCAGGTAGGTGATCCGGTGCTGCTCCGCGAGTCGCCACAACGCACCGAGGTCCGGATAACCAGGACTGCCGTCGAAGAGTACGACTGTCGACCCGACAAGCAGGCCGGAGATCAGGAAGTTCCACATCATCCAGCCGGTCGTGGTGAACCAGAAGAACCGCTCGCCTGGCCCGAGGTCCATCTGCAACGACAGCGACTTCAGATGCTCCAGCGTGATACCGCCGTGCCCCTGGACGATGCCCTTCGGCAGACCTGTGGTGCCCGATGAGTACAGCACCCACAACGGGTGCTCGAACGGCACCGGATCGAACGCGAGCGGCGCGCCCTCCTGCTGGGCGAGCAGCGCGTCCCAGTCGAGCGCGTCCTCGACGCGACCAGTACCGGCGTAGTCGATCAGTACGGTCGCGTTCAACGAAGGCATCTCCGCGCGCAGCTCGCGCACCGTGCCAGTGATGTCGAACGTCCGCCCGCCATACATGTAACCGTCGACCGCGACGAGCACCTTCGGCTCGATCTGGGTGAAGCGGTCAGCGATGGCCCGCACGCCGAAGTCCGGCGAGCAGGATGACCACACCGCGCCGAGGCTCGCTGCCGCGAGGAAAGCGACCAAAGTCTGTGGGCAGTTCGGCGCGAGCGCGACCACCCGATCGCCCATTCCCACGCCGAGCGACGACAATGCCGCCCGCGCGGCGGCGACCTGCGAGCGCAACCGCCCGTAGGTGAGCTGCGAGGTAAGACCGTCCTCCCGGTGGAAGATCACCGCCAGCTCATCGTCACGCTTCTCCGCACCGGCGATCCCGCCAGACAGCGCGTGCTCGGCATAGTTCAACGAGCCCCCGGGGAACCAATGCACACCTGGCATCCGCTCGCCCTCGGTGACCGCCGTCGGGCGATCGTGCCAGCGCACACCGCAGAACTCGGCCGTCGCGTCCCAGAAGGCATCGAGTTCGGTTACCGACCAGTTCCAAAGTTCGTCGTAGTTGGTGACCTGCACGTTCTTGGTGTCACGCAACCACTGACGGAACCGCTCGATAGCGGTGTCCGCGACGTGGTCCTCGTCAGGTCGCCACAGGACTTCCGGGGCATCAACGTGGGGATGGGACTGCGGTGTCATGCACCCTTCCTAGCCCATGCCCGCCGACACGCGCCAGACCCGCTGCCGCGAGTGGGTACCCGAGGCGGGAGTTGGCCCGCGAGTGGAACCATTCGCGGGCAAGTTCAACCACGTGAGCCGATTAAGCCTGATTTGTCCAGTACGCACACCAGGAGAACCGCTAACCTCAAGGTCGTACCTCACGTGGGACCCACGCAACCGTACCGAGGTGCCATGAGCACCGGAGAAGACCAGGAGCTGAACCTATGCCCGTCTCGCCGCGCGCAGATCTCGACTCGCTGCCGGCCTACGTGCCGGGGCGTTCCATTCCCGGCGCCATCAAACTGGCAAGTAACGAAGTACCACTGGGCCCGCTACCCAGCGTGCTCGACGTCATCGCCGACGCGGCGAAGTCGGCCAACCGCTATCCCGACATGGGGGCGTTCGCGCTGGTCGAGCGGCTCGCGTCGAAGCTGGACGTCAGCCAAGATCAGGTCGCGATCGGCTGCGGCTCGGTGTCACTATGCCAACAGCTCATCCAGGCGTTCTGCGCGCCAGGCGATGAGGTGCTGTTCGCCTGGCGCTCGTTCGAGGCGTACCCGATCATCACCCAGGTCGTCGGCGCGCACCAGGTCACCATCCCACTGGATGACACGTACGCGCACGATCTCGACGCCATGGCCGCCGCGATCACTCCTAAGACTCGTGTGGTGTTCGTGTGCAACCCGAATAACCCCACTGGCACGGCGGTGCGCCGCGAGGCACTGGAACGGTTCCTGGACACCGTGCCGGACAACGTGCTGGTCGTGCTGGACGAGGCATACCGGGAGTACGTAACCGATCCCGACGTGCCGGACGGCCTCAGCCTGCTGCCAGGCAGGGACAACGTCGCGGTGCTACGCACGTTCTCCAAGGCCTACGGTCTCGCCGGACTGCGGGTCGGCTACCTGATCTCGAACGAGACCGTGGTGTCAGCGACCCGGAAGGTTTACGTGCCGTTCAGCGTCAACTCAGTCGCGCAGGCGGCGGCATTGGCCTCGCTGGACGCCGAGAAGGAACTACTCGCCAGGTGCGTTGAGTTGGTGGCAGAACGTGAACGCGTGCGCGACGGGCTGCTAGCGGCAGGCTACGACGTGCCTGAGTCCCAAGCGAACTTCGTGTGGCTGCCGCTTGGTGAGCGTACTGCGGACTTCGCCGAGCACGCGCTGGAGAGCAAGGTGATCGTGCGGCCCTTCGTCGGCGACGGCGCGCGGGTCACCATCGGGACGCCAGAAGAGAACGACACCCTGCTCGCCACCGCGACTTCGTTTCCGCGCTGACCGCGCCATGGGGCGGCACGCCGCCGCTGCCGCCCCATGCGAGCAGGTCTCGCCGAGGCTCAATCGAGTACAAGCTTGACGATCGCGGCCACGGCGACTAGCACGATCACGGCCCGCAGCACGCGCGGCGGGAGTTTGCGGCCGATCTTCGCCCCGAGCAGGCCGCCGACCGTGGAGCTTACCGCGAGCAAGCCAATCACCGGCCAACTCACCGGGGCATAGAAGGCGTACACGACTCCAGCGACGGTATTAACAACCGCGGCGAGCACGTTCTTCACGCCGTTGAGGCGCTGTATCGGCTCGTTCAGGAACATGCCGAGCACCGCCATCAGCATCACGCCCTGTGCGGCGGTGAAGTAACCACCGTAGACGCCGATCAGCAGCACGAACGTGAACAGGACCGGCCCGCCGTGGCCGTCAGCGCTGCCGCTGCGCCGCAACACCCAAGCGCTGACCTTGGGCTGGGCTACTACCAACACAAGCGCGAGGCCGATGAGCCACGGCACGACAGTCTCGAACGCATCGGGCGGCAACGCGAGCAGCAGGATCGAGCCACCGATGGCACCGACGACGGATCCGACGGCGAGCCGGGTGACCCTGCCCGCTTGTCCCGTGAGTTCCTTCCGGTAGCCGATCGACCCGCTAATGGCCCCCGGGATGAGCCCGATGGCGTTAGACGTCGTGGCCGTGACGGGCGGATAGCCGAGCGTGATCAACACGGGGAAAGTCACAAGAGTGCCCGAACCAACAACGGTATTGATCATTCCGGCCCAGATACCCGCCGCGGAGATCACGATCGCATGCCACCAGGTCACCGTTGCAGGCTAGGCGGATCTTGCCGAGGCCGCGACGCGGACGTGGTAAACCCCTCATGGAGCACGGGGCCGAACAGGATTGAGCCGGCACCCTGGTGGGTATACGTACTACGCCGAGCGAATGGCGAGACCTGCGGAGCAGGTCATCGCACGGCACAGTGGTCGCGAGAGCGGCGATACTCGCGGCGGGCCCGCAGTAGTTAAAGAACGTGGTGAAAAGTGGCAGATGCGCAACAGCGCGCCGGGAGTGACATCGGCGCGAAGGATGACATCGAAATGCGCCTCGGTGCGAACTTGGTCCACCTCCCGATCGTTCGCGCCGTGGCGGTCAATATCGCGATGCGCGCCGACTTCGATGTCGACGCGATATCCGACCTGGAACTCGCCGTCGATGAGGCATGTTCTTCACTAATCGCCCACGCCGTTGCCGGTTCGGTGTTGGCATGCCGGTTCACCATCGGCGCGGACGACATCATGTTCACGGTGACCGTCACATCGGCGGAGGACGTGACGCCGAGCGAATCCACGTTCGGCTGGCGCGTGCTGACGACGCTCACTGACGGCGTCACGAGTTGGGCCGATCAGCTTGAGGACTCGCTGCACGAGGTGCACATCGAGTTCGTCAAGCGCAGGCCGGTGGTAAGCCGGTGAGACAGGCGGCGACATCGCAGCAGCGGCACTCATCACACGAGTACGACCATTTGGTTCCGCTGTTTGAGGAGCTCGCCGTCCTTGCTGACGACGACCCGCGTCGCGGGACCATTCGGGACGAGCTGGTGAGGGGCTACCTCCCGCTGGCAGAGCACATCGCACACCGGTTCGCGGGCAGGGGCACACCGAAAGAGGATCTCGTGCAGGTCGCCACCGTTGGACTCATCAATGCGGTGGACCGGTTCGAGCCGGACAAGGGCAGCGATTTCCTCTCGTACGCGGTGCCGACGGTCATGGGAGAGGTCCGCAGGCACTTTCGCGATGCCAGCTGGGCAATGCGTGTGCCACGCAGGCTCAAGGAGTTACACCTGTCGGTGTCCGGAGCCAGCACACGCCTCGCGCAAGAGCTGGGCAGGGCGCCGACACCCGCCGAAATCGCCAACCACCTCGGGATCAGCAGGGACGAAGTGTATGAGGGGCTCGAAGCGGGCCAGGCCTACCACGCGTCATCGCTGGACGAGTCACTCGGCAATGACGGCGAAGGAATGCCGCTCGGCGAGGCCATTGGGGAGCAGGACGCGGGGATCGAAGGCGTCGAGAACCACGAGGCGCTCGAACCGCTCATCCGCGAGCTGCCGCAGCGGGAACGGCACATCATCGCGCTGCGCTTCTACTACAACCTCACGCAGACACAGATCGCCGAGCGCGTAGGCATCTCGCAAATGCACGTGTCACGCCTGCTCAGCCGCACCCTCGCCAAACTGCGCCAGGGCCTGCTGGAAAGCGACACCGACGCCGAGGGCTCGGAGAGCAGCGAATAGACGTCCTAGCAAGCGCTACGCCGCCCGACGTCGCGGCGAACGGCGATCCGACAACGATGACGGCGGAACTCGACCCACTTCGTCGCGGAGATCTGCGCGGCGAACTGAACTCCGGCCTACCCTGGTGTCCTGATCACGGGAGAGGTGGAGCGCATGCCCGAGCAGTTCGCGGAAGGCGTCAACGGCATCGATGTCTGCTACGAATCGTTCGGGCCGCCCGATGGCGAGCCGCTGTTGCTGATCATGGGGCTGTCGGCACCAATGATCTGGTGGGACGAGGAGTTCTGCCAACTGCTCGCCGGGCGCGGCTTTCACGTCATCCGGTTCGACAACCGGGACTGCGGCCGCTCGACGTCGATTGGCGGCGCGGTGAGCCTGCCCGCCGCATACTTGGGCAGAAAGACCGCCTACTCGCTGGATGACATGTCCGACGACGCGGCCGCACTACTGACCCGGCTCGGCATCGCGTCGGCGCACGTCGTCGGTGCGTCGCTGGGCGGCATGATCGGTCAACTGCTGGCCATTCGGCACGCCGATCGGGTGCGCTCGCTGACGTCGATCATGTCGCATACCGGCAACCGGTTGGTCTGGCGGCCACACCGCAAGGCCGTGTCAACGCTGCTCACCGCTCCGCCGCGCGACCGCGACGGCTACATCACCCATCACCTGCGGATGGCGAGCGTGATCGGTTCACCCGCCTACCCGGCCGACGAGAAACGACTGCGCACGCGCGCGGAGCGTACGTTCGACAGGGGCGTCAACCGGGCGGGCACGGCGCGGCAACTGGCCGCGGCTATCGCGGCACAGGATCGCACGCCGATGCTGAAGCGGCTGCGGTTGCCGACATCGGTCATCCACGGCGCGGACGACCTGCTGATCAACGTCGGCTGCGGGCTGGCGACGGTACGCGCCGTGCCTGGCGCTGAGCTGCACGTCATCAACGGTATGGGCCATGACTTACCTGAGCCGCTGTGGCCTCGGTTCGCTGACATGATCGAGCGCACCGCGCAGCGCGCCACCGCAGTCGGCTAGCGGCAGGTGACGCGCCTGGTTAGGAAACACCAGGTGGGGTAACCCACCCCGGCGACACCGGGTCTCCGGTTGCCGCCGAACGATCAGCGGGGGAAGCATGGACGTCAAGGAGGTGCCGCCATCGTGATCGAGCCAGCCGACGACCACGACCGTGACATGCCGGACGACCCGCAGACACGCCCCGACGACGCGGTTGACGCGCTGGAGGAGCGCGTCTTCGGCGAGCGCGCCGAGCAACGTCGCGACGAGGACGACACCGAGGAACCAGCGTTCCGGCACGATATCGATACCCAGGACCCGGAAAGCCCGAACGCGGGCCCGGACGAGCCGACCGAGTAGCAGCCTTGACCTCCAGCGGACTCGGAAGTTCCAGCGTTGCCCGTGACAGCTCATCGCACTGATCATCACCGCAGCGCTTCCCGCCGTAGCATCTCAGGCGTGCGAGATTGTCGCACTACGTAGTCGCGATGTAACGCGAGGACGTTTCCCGTCGAATCTTCTTTCTAAGCACAAGCCACGCCCGCAGCGTCGCACGAGTAGCCGTGCGACCAGCGAGTAACAGGACAACGACGTCCACGAGGGAAACGCTATGAGCACTCGCCCCACGTATCTCAGTTCAGGAGAACCCGCACGACTCATTCCCGTCGGTGCAGACACGTCGAAAGAAGCACGCGCGGTATCCATCATGCTCGCGGCGCTGACCAGCGTCCCACCGTTCGCGAAGGCCATGCTGCAGCACATTGGCCAGCGCCTCGGTGTTCGTGCCAGCTTGGAGTGCTTCACCGAGGTCGTCTTCGACGGAAACAGCGACAAGATTCGTCCAGACGGGCTGATCGTCGTTGATGGTGGTCGCGGCAGGCAGTGGCACTGCCTTGTAGAAGCGAAGATCGGCCGAACGGAGATTGATGCTGACCAACTCACGAAGTACCTCAACCTCGCGCGGAGCAACAACGTTCCCGCACTGCTGACGATCTCCAATCAGTTCGTCGCAACACCGCGGCACAGCCCGGTACGTCTACCCAAAAGCGCAACCAAAGGTGTCGAGACGTTCCACTGGTCGTGGATGTCCGTCGTCACGGAAGCGATGCTGCTCCTCAACGAATACGACTTCGAACGACCTGAACAGCGCTTCATTCTCAACGAGATGGTGCGCTACTTCTCGCACCGCAGTGTGGCGGTCACGACGTTCGACCGGATGAACCCTGAATGGAAGGAGTTGAACTCAAAGGTCCAGTCGGGAGCGCGACTGGCGAAAACAGCGCCAGAAGTTGAGGACAGTGTCGCAGCCTGGCACCAGGAAACCCGCGATCTGTGTCTTCTGTTAAGCCGCAAACTAAGTCACACGGTCAGGTTGCGACTCAGCCGTGCGCACCGCGAGGATCCAACGGCACGGATGCGAGACGATTGCGAAAGCCTTGTCGCCACACATCGGCTGAGCTGCACTTTTGACATTCCCGACGCCGCAGCGCCACTCGTCGTTGTCGCCGACCTACAACGTCGCTGCATCTCAGTCTCCATGACGCTGGCCGCACCACGCGACAAACAGCGCGCATCAAGCCGCATCAACTGGCTGTTGCGACAACTCACCAAGACCGATCCCCATGGCATCCATGTCAGGGCGTACTGGCCAGGCAGGGCGCCCACGACCCAAGCATCGCTTGCCGATCTGCGTGATAATGCCAGCGTCCTCGAATCCGAGAACCGCTCACTAGTACCGACGAGCTTCGAAGTTCTATTGGTGCAGGACCTCGCAGGCAAGTTCAGCGGCTCACGCACCTTCATCGAACTGCTCGAGGGAGCCGTGCCCACCTTCTACGAACGGGTTGGCGAGCGACTCCGGCCGTACATCACGCCGCCACCCAAGCTGCAACGCCAGCAGGCTGAAAGCGCCGATGACGCAGGAGCACCGGATGGCCACCATGACGAAGCGGTAGGGAACCGGGTCGCTCCGCTACCCGAGACCACACCCATGACCACCGAACAACCAGACAGTTCCTGACCGATCCTACCGCGTCGCGAAGTCGTCTAACGCGGCCACGATCCGCTTCCGCAGCGTGTCACTGCCTGTGTGGCCGGAATCGTCGATGATGACCAGTTCCGCGTCCGGCCACGCCCGAGTCAACAGCCACGGCGTCTCCAGCGGACCGCTCAGGTCGAGACGACCGTGTACCAACACGCCAGGGATACCAGCGAGCTGGTCGGCGTTGCGCAGTAATTCGTCGTCCTCGAGCCACATGTCATGGGAAAAGTAGTGCGCACAGATCCGCACCAGCGCGAGCAGCGCATCGGACGGCCGATCGCTGTAGGCGTTCGGGACACCGTTCGGCTCCAGCGAGAGGACGGCGTCCTCCCACGCGCTCCAGTCCGCGGCGGCGCGCTCGCGCACGTCGGCGTCAGGGTGTTCCATCAGCCGCGCGTAGGCAGCGAGCAGGTCACCGTCGCGTTCGGACTCAGGAACACCCGCGCGGAACCGCTCCCACTGTTCGGGGAAGAACCGCCCAACCCCCCGGTACAGCCAGTCGATCTCGCGACGCCGCGACATCGTGACGCCGTTTATGACGATTTCGGACGTCCTATGTGGATAGCGCTCGGCATACGCGAGGATTAGCGTGGAGCCCCACGATCCGCCATACATCAACCACCGGTCGATGCCGAGGTATTCGCGTAGCTGCTCCATATCAGACAGCAGGTGATGCGTCGTGTTGTGCCGCATATCCGTGGCCGGATCGCTGGCGTGTGGCGTGCTATGCCCGCAGCCACGCTGGTCGAACAACACGACCCGGTACCGCTCGGGGTCGAACATCCGCCGTACGCTAGTTCCGCAACCCGTTCCCGGCCCGCCGTGCACCACAAGCGCCGGCTTCCCATCGGGATTGCCGCATTCCTCCCAATAGACGTGGTTCCCATCGCCGACGTCGAGCATCCCGTGGCGATAGGGCTCGATCGGTGGATACATCACATGGTCAGCCGCCATGCTCCAGGACGGTAGCGGGCCGCTCGTCGATCACGCGACGCATTTTCCCCAACGACCGCTCCAACGTGTCAGGATCCGTGACGTCGACGGTAACGCTGACGCCGACACTGTCTTTGACTCGCGCGACCAACTCCGCCGCCGCCGACCTGCGCACATCAGCGGACGCACCGGGTTCCGCCTCCACCCGCACGGTCATGTGATCCATACGGTCCGCGGTAGACAGCACCAACTGGAAGTGGGGCGACAGCCCGTCAACCGGCAGCAGCAACTCCTCGATCTGGGTAGGGAACACGTTCACACCGCGCAGGATGATCATGTCGTCACTGCGGCCGGTGACCTTCTCCATCCGCCGGAACGCCGGTCGCGCGGTGCCCGGCAGCAGCCGTGTTAGGTCGCGGGTCCGATAGCGAATGATCGGGAAGGCCTCTTTGGTGAGCGATGTGAACACCAACTCGCCGCGCTCACCCTCGGGCAACACGTGACCCTCGATCGGGTCGATCACCTCGGGATAGAAGTGGTCCTCCCAGATGTGCAGACCGTCCTTGGTCTCGACGCACTCCTGTGCGACACCCGGCCCGATCACTTCAGACAGCCCGTAGATGTCGACCGCGTCGATGCCCATCCGCTCCTCGATCTCTCGGCGCATCTCCTCCGTCCACGGTTCCGCCCCGAAGATGCCCACTCGCAACGACGTCCCGCGCGGATCGAGGCCTTGCCGCTCGAACTCATCAAGCAGTGTGAGCAGGTAGGACGGCGTCACCATGATCACCGCGGGCTGGAAGTCGTTGATGAGCCGCACCTGTCTCGCCGTCATGCCACCGGACGCCGGGACGACGGTGCAGCCCAGCCGCTCGGCACCGTAGTGCGCGCCGAGCCCACCGGTGAACAGCCCGTAGCCGTAGGCGACATGCACCAGGTCGCCGGGACGCCCACCCGCCGCACGGATGGAACGCGCCACGACGTCGGCCCACATGCTCACGTCGGCCTCGGTGTAGCCGACGACGGTCGGTTTCCCCGTGGTACCGCTGGATGCGTGAATGCGGCTGACCTGCTCCCTTGGCACGGCGAACATGCCGAACGGGTAGTTGTCGCGCAGGTCTTGCTTGGTGGTGAACGGGAACTTCGCCAGGTCATCGAGCGTGCGGCAGTCCTCGGGCCGCACCCCTGCCTCGTCGAACTTCCGCCGGTAGGCGGGCACGTTCTCGTATGCGTGGCGCAGCGTCCATTGGAGCCGATCGAGCTGGCGTTCCCGCAGCTCCGCCACACTGAGCCGTTCCGCCTCGTCCCAGCCTGCCGACGTCGTTGTCACCCTGCCTCCCCGTTCTTTTCGATGGTCCGGCTCCTGCCGCGAAACTCCGCGATGACGGCGCCGTCAGCACCAGCGCGCCGTACCGTGACGTCGTAGATCCCGTTGCGCCCGTAGCGCGTTCGCTCCTCGGCGGTCGCGACCAGAACGTCACCTAGCCGAGCCGAGGCGACGAACGAAACCTCGGCGCCCGCGGCGACCGTGACCGGACCATGGCTGTTACACGCGCACGCGAACGCTGTGTCAGCCAGCAGGAAGACGTAGCCACCATGGGCGATGTCGTGGCCGTTGACCATCAGGTCGCTCACCGCCATCGTCATCACCGCGCGCCCCTCGGACAGCTCGGTCAACTCGATGCCGAGCGCGCGCGACGCCTTGTCGGCGTCAAGCATCCGCTCGGCGGCGTTCCGCGTGTCCGCCGATTCCGCCACCGCTCCACCGCCTCGATACCTGACCAAATGGTTGGTAATTGACCTACGCAGGCCAGTCAACGGCAGGCTGACCACCACTGTCAAGGCCGCGAGACTTGGACTTCGCCGGGCTCCTTGCCCGGAAGACCGGGCATAACGCCCGATAACCGGCGTCAATCGCGCGACCTCCCCGGCGAAGCGCCACCGAGCGCCAGTAGGCCCCTTTCCCCCGTCCCGCGATCGCGCTAGCATGAATTACTGAACACCTGGTAGGTAAATTACCCCCCAGCGAGCGTGAAAGGTCGCCCATGAGTCCCCTGCGCAGCTACGTATCCGGCACCTGGCACACCCCAAGCGACGCGGGCACCCCGGTACATGACGCCGCGACCGGCGAGGAGATCGCGCGGGTGTCCACCACTGGCATTGACATGGCCGCGGCACTGGACTACGGACGTCGTGTCGGCGGACCCGCGCTCCGCGAGCTGACGTTCCATCAGCGTGGCGCGCTCCTCAAGGCGCTCGCCTCCCACCTGCGGGAACACCGGGACGAGCTGTACGCGCTGTCCGCCAAGACCGGCGCGACGCTGGGCGACTCGAAGTTCGACATCGACGGCGGCATCGGCGTGCTGTTCACCTATTCGAGTAAGGGCAGGCGGGAGCTGCCAAACGACACCGTCTGGCCCGAGGGCGCCGTCGAGCCGCTGAGCAAGGGCGGCACGTTCGTCGGTCAGCACATTCTGAGCCCGATGCACGGCGTCGCGGTGCAGATCAACGCCTTCAACTTCCCGGTGTGGGGACCGCTGGAGAAGTTCGCGCCCGCGTTCCTCGCCGGGATGCCGTCGCTGATCAAGCCCGCCAGCCAGACGGCGTACCTCACGCATCGCCTTGTCGAGATCATCGTCGAGTCGGGCATACTCCCCGAGGGTTCGCTGCAACTGGTTTGCGGCAGCGCCGGTGACCTGCTCGACCACGTCACCGCGCAGGACGTCGTGTCGTTCACCGGCTCGGCGTCCACCGCGAGCCAGCTCCGCGCGCACCCGAGCATCGTGCGTAACGCCGTGCGGTTCAACGCCGAGGCCGACTCGCTCAACCTCTCGATTCTCGGCCGCGAGTCCACCAAGGGCACAGCCGAGTTCGATCTCTTCGTCAAACAGTTGGTCACCGAGATGATCGTCAAGGCGGGCCAGAAGTGCACCGCGATTCGACGTGCCTTCGTGCCAGCCGAGCTGATGGACGACGTCGCGAGCGCGGCATCCGAACGGCTCGCGAAGGTCACCGTTGGCAACCCCGCCAGCGAGGGCGTGCGGATGGGCGCACTCGCGAGCCTCGAACAGCGCGAGGAGGTGCGGCGCTCGCTCAAGGCCCTTATGGACGTCGGCACCGTCGTCTACGGCGACCCGGAGCAGGTAGACGTCGTCGACGCCGACGCCCAGCGGGGCGCGTTCATCTCCCCGGTTCTGCTGCGCGTGGACGACGCCGAGCGCGCGGAGCCGCACCAGGTAGAGGCGTTCGGGCCGGTCGCCACACTCATCCCCTACACCTCGACGGAGCAGGTCATCGAGCTAGCGGCGCGCGGCGAGGGCAGCCTCGTCGGGTCGGTGGTGACCGGGGACAAGGCGTTCGCCCGCGAGGTCGTGCTGGGCGTCGCGCCATGGCACGGCAGGCTGCTCGTGCTGGACGCCGACGACGCGAAGGAGTCCACCGGGCACGGGTCGCCGCTGCCCGCGCTGGTGCACGGCGGGCCTGGTCGCGCTGGTGGCGGCGAGGAGATGGGCGGCCTCAACGGCGTCAAGCACCACATGCAGCGCACCGCCGTCCAGGCCAGTCCGACCGTGCTCACCGAGGTCACCGGTCAGTGGGTGCCCGGCGCGCCGCGCAGTGAGGGCACGCACCCGTTCCGCAAGTCGCTCGCGGAGCTGCTGGTCGGCGACACGGTGGTGGCCGGGCCGCGCCGAGTCACCGAGGAGGACATCGCGCACTTCGCGGACTTCACCGGCGACACGTTCTACGCCCACACCGACGAGGAAGCCGCCGCGGCGAACCCGCTGTTCGGCGGCATCGTCGCGCACGGCTACCTGGTCGTGTCGTTCGCGGCGGGCTTGTTCGTCGCGCCGGAGCCGGGGCCGGTGCTCGCGAACTACGGCCTGGAGAACCTTCGGTTCCTGACGCCGGTCAAGCCGGGCGACGAGCTGACCGTGACGCTGACCGCCAAGCAGATCACCCCGCGCGAGAACGCCGACTACGGCGAGGTGCGCTGGGACACCGACGTCACCAACGCCGACGGCGAGTCGGTGGCGAAGTACGACGTGCTGACCCTGGTCTCCAAGGAGCAGAAGTGACCACCACCGAATCGCTTGAGACGCACTTCGAGCGCACCATCGAGGCCGATCAGCGCATCGAGCCGCGCGACTGGGTGCCTGAGAAGTACCGGGCGACGCTGATCAGGCAGATCGCCCAACACGCGCACTCCGAGATCATCGGGATGCAGCCGGAGGGCAACTGGATCACGCGGGCGCCGTCGTTGCGGCGTAAGGCGATCCTGCTGGCGAAGGTCCAAGACGAGGCCGGGCACGGGCTGTACCTGTACTCGGCCACGGAGACACTGGGCGCCGACCGGGGTGATCTGACTGAGCGGTTGATCAGCGGCAAGCAGAAGTATTCGTCGATCTTCAACTACCCCACGTTGACGTTCGCCGACGTCGGCGTCATCGGATGGCTGGTCGACGGCGCGGCGATCTGTAACCAGGTGCCGCTGTGCCGTTGTTCGTATGGGCCGTACGCGCGGGCGATGATCCGGATCTGTAAGGAGGAGTCGTTTCATCAGCGGCAGGGCTACGAACTGCTGATGACGATGATGCGCGGCACCGCCGCGCAGCGGGAGATGGTGCAGGAGGCGACGAACCGCTGGTGGTGGCCGTCGCTGATGATGTTCGGCCCGCCGGACGGCGACTCGCCCAATACCGCGCAGTCGATGGCGTGGAAGATCAAGCGCCACACCAACGATGAGTTGCGGCAGCGATTTGTCGACATGACGGTGCCGCAGGCCGAAGCGTTGGGTGTGACGCTGCCCGATCCGGATTTGCGGTGGAACGCCGAGCGCGGCAGCTACGACTTCGGCGAGATCGACTGGTCCGAGTTCAAGGAGGTGCTGCGTGGCAACGGACCGTGCAACGCGCAGCGCGTCGCCCACCGCAAGCGGGCACACGACGAGGGCGCGTGGGTGCGAGAGGCCGCGGCCGCGCACGCCCGCAAGCATCGGGAGGCGGCATGAGCGGTTTCACCGCAGCGCACACGCACACGTCGACGCCGTTATCGGCAATGGTCACAGAGCTGGAGATGTTATGAGCGAGATGCGGCCGGAGATGGAGCCGGTGAAGCACGAGTGGCCGCTGTACGAGGTGTTCGTGCGCAGCAAGCGCGGACTGAACCACGTGCACGTCGGGTCGCTGCACGCCGCCGATGACGAGATGGCCCTGCACCACGCGCGCGACCTCTACACCCGGCGCAACGAGGGCGTGAGCATCTGGGTGGTCAAGGCCGCCGACATCACCGCGTCCAGCCCGGATGAGAAGGACCCGTTCTTCGCGCCCAGCGCCGACAAGGTGTACCGGCACCCAACGTTCTACGACATCCCCGACACCGTGCCCCACATGTGAGCGTGACCAGTGATGTCATTCGACAACGCATACGAAGCCGTCAGCGAGGCCAACGACCAGGCCCGCTGGGCGTTCGGCACCGGCTTCACCGACCCACTGTCCGGTGTGGACACGTCGTTACCGTCCGGTGTGGACGGTAACGACCTGGCGTCGTACTGCTTGATGCTCGGCGACGACGCACTGATCATGTCGCATCGGCTACAGCAGTGGTGCACCCGCGCACCGGAGCTTGAGGATGAGGTAGCCCTGGCGAACATCGGACTCGACCTGCTCGGCCAGGCCCGGCTGCTGCTGACGCGGGCGGGCAAGGCGGGTACGGCCATGCCGGCGTCCGCCGGTGCCGCTGTCGCCGATCGACCGGAGGACGCGCTGGCATTCTTCCGCGACGAGCACGAGTTCCGCAACATCCGGCTCGCCGAACTGTCCAGCCACGAGCCCGTTGACTTCGCCCTCGTGATCGCACAACTGCTGGTCTTCGCCACCTGGCGGCTGGCGCTTTTGCGGCGGCTCACCGACTCGCGTGACCCGGTGCTGGCCGCGATCGCCGCCAAGGGCGTCAAGGAAGTCACCTACCACCGCGACTACGCGGCACAATGGACAGTGCGACTCGGCGACGGTACGGACTACTCGCACCGGCGGATGCAGTCCGGATTGGACGCCGTGTGGCCCTACGTCGGTGAGTTGTTCGACACCCACCCGGTCGAGCGTGCGCTGGCGGACGTCGCGGTCGACCCGGCCATGTCGCGGACGGAGTTCGACGACGTTCTTACCCAGGTGTGTTCGGCGGCCACGTTGACGGTGCCGGACATCCCGCCACTCGCTGGTGTTTCCGGCCGCAAGGGCCGCGATGGCGTGCACACCGAGGAGATGGGCTTCCTGCTCGCCGAAATGCAGGCCGTGGCACGGGCGCACCCGGAGGCGACATGGTGAGCGCGGTAACGAGTCAAGGGCGCCACACACCGAACCAGGCAAGGCGGATCTCCGATCCCCGCGCGGTCGCCGAGACGGTCACCGACCCCGAGCTGCCGATGCTCACCCTCGCCGACCTCGGCGTGCTCCGCGATGTGTCCGAGGTAGATGGAACGGTGGTCGTCACCATCACTCCCACCTACACCGGCTGTCCCGCGATGGACACCATGCGCGACGACCTGGTGCACGCGCTGCGCGACGCCGGGTACCGCGACGTCGACGTGCGCACCGTGCTGCATCCGCCGTGGAGCAGTGACTGGATCACCGACGAGGGCAAGCGCAAACTGGCCGAGGCAGGCATCTCCCCGCCCGGTGCCACACCCCGCAACGACGGTCCGATTCCGCTCACCCTCGGCTCCCCGGTGCACGCCGTTCGCTGTCCGCACTGCGGGGCGGCCAACACGGAAGAGCTGTCCCGGTTCTCGGCGACCGCGTGCAAGTCGCTGCGGCGCTGCCGCGTGTGCGCCGAACCGTTCGAACACGTCAAGGAGATCTAGTGACCGCCCCCGCACCTTCCCGGATTCGCGGCGAGTTCCACCCGCTGACCGTCGCCGACGTGACACGGTTGTGCGACGACGCCGTCGCGGTCACCTTCGACGTCCCAGCCGAGCTCGCCGACCGCTACGACTTCCGGCCCGGCCAGTCACTCGTGCTGCGCCGGATGGTCGACGGCCGCGAGGAGCGACGTAACTACTCGATCTGCGCGCCCGCGGGCGCCAAGCCACGCATCGGCGTGCGCGAGGTACCGGATGGGCTCTTCTCGTCCTGGCTGGTACACGACGTCCAACCAGGCGACGAGATCGAGGTATCTCCGCCCACCGGCTCGTTCACACCCGACCTCGACGTGCCAGGACACCACGTGCTCGTCGTAGCGGGCTCCGGCATCACCCCCGCGCTGTCGATCGCGGCGTCCGTGCTGCGGCACCCGGAGGCGACGGTGACGCTGCTGTACGGCAACCGGCGCACCAGCACGGTGATGTTCGCCGACGAACTGGCCGACCTCAAAGACCGCTACCCGACCCGGCTCGACCTGATTCACGTGCTCTCTCGCGAGCCCCGCGAAGTCGAGCTGTTCACCGGACGACTCGACGCCGACCGGCTCCGCGCGTTGCTGCCGCTGCTCGGCGACCCGGCGTTGGTCGGCCACTGGTGGCTCTGCGGGCCATTCGGGATGGTCACCGACATCCGCGACGTGCTGCTCGAGCACGACGTCGCGAGCGAGCGGGTGCACCAAGAGTTGTTCTACGTCGGCGACCTGCCGCCCGCGCCCGCGACACACCCCGAACCAGAGATCGAAGGCGAGACCAGCGAAGTCACCGTGCGCCTCGACGGACGCGCGACCACGGTGGCCGTCCCCGCCGGGACCTCGGTGCTCGAAGGCGCGCAACGAGGACGACCTGACCTGCCATTCGCCTGCAAGGGCGGAGTATGCGGAACCTGCCGGGCCAAGGTGATATCCGGCAAGGTCGACCTCAGGCGCAACTTCGCCCTTGAGCAGTCCGAACTCGACGAAGGCTTCGTACTCACCTGCCAAAGCCACCCCATCACCGACACCGTCGAGGTCGACTACGACGCCTGACGCGGGTTTCGTACAGAAGCCGGAACAGGCGGCACCGGATCCCGAACACACCGCACCGCAAGTCGGGACTCGCGGCACCACAACGCGGGACTCGCGGCGGAGCGGCTACCCGGCGGAGGGTGGACGCTCGACGAGCTGACTCAGGTAGAGCTGTTCGCCGAGCTTGTCCATCAGTTCGAGCTGGGTTTCGAGGTAGTCGATGTGGTGCTCCTCGTCCGCGAGGATCTTCTCGAAGAGGTTCGCCGACGTGATGTCGCCTTTGTCCCGGCACATCTTGATCCCGGGCTTTAACCTGTCGAGCACCTCGCGCTCGATCGCGAGGTCGGCCTCGAACTGTTCCTTGACCGTCTGGCCGATTCGCAGCGTCGACAGGCGCTGGTAGTTCGGCAGCCCTTCGAGGAAGAGGATGCGATCGGTGATCACCTCGGCGTGCTGCATCTCCTCGATCGACTCCGCGCGAGTATGCTCAGCCAGCTTGGTGAAACCCCAGTTGGCCTGCATCTTCGCGTGCAGGAAGTACTGATTGATCGCGGTGAGCTCACTGGTGAGCTGTTCATTCAGGAGTTCGATGACCTCGTCGTCGCCGCGCATGACCTACCTCCGATCCAGCCGATGACCGGACCGTACTCGGGCATGACCAGCGTCACAACTGGAAACGTACTCAGGCGCTCTGCGGCAGCTTCTCCACACTCTCCGACGAGGGTTCGGACTGTTCGATGAGCTCTTCGAGGCGGTCGACGCAGTTCCCACAACCGGTCCCGGCGAAGCACCGCTCGCCGATGTCCGACACGGTGCGCGCTCCAGCCAGGATCGTGGCCTCTACCTGCGACGTCGTCACGGCGGCACAGATGCACGCGTACACGGGCACTGCCACCCCCTCACTTGCTCGTTATTAGGTTAGCCTAAGCACAACAGATCAACTGGAATCCCGCAAGGCCCCGTTGCGCATAGTGGGCGAACCGACATGGTCGGGGGAGACGTCAGCGTGTCACTCGGTCCAGTCGTAGAAGCCCTTCCCGGACTTCTTGCCGGTCTCGCCAGCTGTCACCTTGTCGACAAGGAGCCGAGGCGGCTCGAAACGAGGGCCGTGGCTTTCCGCGAGGTGACGGGCGATGTCGAGCCGGACGTCGAGGCCGACGAGGTCGGTGAGCCGCAGCGGCCCCATCGGGTGCCGATAGCCCAACTCCATCGCGCGGTCGATGTCCTCCGCCGAGGCGACGCCCTCCTCGAGCATCCGGATCGCCTCCAGCCCGATCGCGACGCCGAGCCTGCTGGTGGCGAAACCAGGTACGTCGCGCACCACGATGCACTGCTTGCCGATCAGCTCACCCGCCGCCCTGGCGGCGGCGACCGAACTCTCGGACGTCGCGCTGCCACGCACGATCTCCAGCAGCGGCATCGACCACACCGGGTTGAAGAAGTGCATGCCAAGGAAGTTCGCGGGCCGGTCGAGCCCGGCGGCGAGCGCGTCGATGCTCAGCCCGCTGGTGTTGGACGCCAGCATCGCGGGCTCAGCCCGCTGTGCGTCGGCGAGCACGCGTCGCTTCAGGTCGAGCCGCTCCGGGACGGCTTCGACGATCAGGTCCAGACCGGTCGGCAGATCCCCAGTCGCCCCGAGCATGCGCACACGCTCCGGAACCGCCGCGGCCGCCGTCGGGTCGAGCTTCCCCTTCTCCTCGGCGCGCCTGGCCTGCCGCGCGATCGTCTCCGTCGCTCGGGTCGCCTGCGCCTGGTCCGGCTCGACAAGCACGACCTCGCAGCCCGCCGCCGCGAAGACGTACGCGACACCAAGCCCCATCGTGCCGCCACCGATCACGCCTACCTGCTCCATACCCTCTCCCATCGATGTCATGCGCACTCAATCCCCCGGCCCCGGGAAGATCCTGGCGACATCGCCGGACGGTACATCGCGCGGGACGTCGTCCGGCATGCCTAATCCGCGTAGTGCCGCGAGTGGCGAGTTAGCGCAGCACCGAGCGGATCTCCGCCAGTCGCTCGGCGCGCAGCGAGTACCACACCCATGTGCCGCGCCGCTCCCGCGCGACCAGACCGGCGTCGGTCAACACCCGCAGATGATGGCTCACCGTCGGTTGCGAGAGGTCAAGTGGACGCACCAGGTCGGCCACGCACGCCTCGCCGCCCGGCGCGGCCCTCAGCAGGGATAACACACGCAGCCGCGCGGGATCCGCGAGCGCCTTGAGCGCGTCCGCTAGTTGCTCGGCGTCGGCCTGCGCCAGCACGGCGTCGCCCAGTGGGGCGCAGCACAGCGGATCGACGGTGCATTCAGGATCGTCTGGCGCCTTGAACCGCAGGGGGTCGGTCGTGGTCATCGTCCCAATTCTACGCCTACATATTGACGTTCATCGATACAGCGTGCTCAACTGCTTCGCAGTACGGCCTGCCGGCCGGCGAGCACGCCTGATGGGAGTTCCATGGCCACCGCGACGGACGCGCGCGAGACAACGCGCGTAATCGGCCGCCCCTTACTGGCGGAAGCGCTCGGCACCGGTTTGCTGGTGGCGACCGTTGTCGGTTCCGGCATCATGGCGCAGCAGCTCGCGCCGGACCAGATCCTGCTGCAGTTGCTGTGTAACGCGCTCGCCACCGTGGCGGTGCTCGGCCTGCTGATCGCGCTTCTCGGCCCGGTGTCCGGCGCGCACATCAACCCGGCCGTCACACTGGTGGACGCCCTCGCGGGACGGCTGCGCGCCTCGGTCGCGGCGGGCTACATCCTGGCGCAGCTTGTCGGCGGGTGCGCTGGCACGATGTTGGTGCACGCGATGTTCGGCCAGGAACTGGTGCAATGGACCGGTCAGGTTCGCACCGGTGGCGGGCTGTGGCTCGGTGAGGTTGTCGCGACGGCTGGCCTGCTGTTGGTGATTCGGCTGTTCAGAGAGGGCCGTGCCCAACTGATCGCCATCGGCGTCCCGGCGTGGATCTTCGCGGCGTACTTCTTCACGTCGTCGACGTCGTTCGCGAACCCCGCCGTCACCGTCGGCAGGGCGCTGACCGGCTCGTTCGCGGGGATAGCACCCGCGTCGGTGCCCGCGTTCCTACTCGCCCAGCTTGTCGGCGCCGCCATCGGCGTCGGTATCGCCCGTCTGCTGCGCACCGGAGGAGAATGATGACCGAGGTCCTGTTCGTCTGCGTCCACAACGCGGGTCGCTCGCAGATGGCGGCGGCGTTGTTGCAGCACTACGCCCTTGGCAGGGTCGACGTCCGCTCCGCTGGCTCGGCACCCGCGAACGAGGTCAACCCTGCCGCCGTTGCCGCGCTCGCCGAGTGGGGGCTCGACATCACCGCCGAGGTGCCGACCAAGCTGTCCACCGACGACGTCGAGGCCGCCGACGTCGTGATCACCATGGGATGCGGAGACACGTGCCCCGTGTTCCCCGGCAAGCGCTACCTCGACTGGCAGCTCGACGACCCCGCCGGCCAAGGCGTCGACGCCGTCAGGAAGATCCGCGACGACATCGACCGCAGGGTGCGCGAGCTGCTCGCCGACCTGCTGGACAGCTGACGGTTACCCGTGCCCGTGGTCGCCGTGGCCTGAGCCGCCATCCGCGGGCGGTCGCGCCGTCGGTGACGCCTCAGGGGCTTGCTGCTTCGGTGCCGCGGGCTGGTTCGGCCCGGTGTTCGTGGTCGTTGTCGAGGGTTTCGGGGAGTCTCCGCCGTGGTCACCCGACTCGCTCGTCCCGTGATGCCCCTCGGTCGCGCTGTGGCCGTGTTCCAACCCCTTGATGACGCCTGGTGTCATGAGCAGCAGCATCGCCAGGGCGGCGCCAGTCACCGCGAAGCGGTATCCGCCGGTCGTGAGCGACGTGGCGCGACGTCTCGGCAACACACTCCACGTCAGGCCGAGCAGGACGCTCACCTCGAGCATCATCGTCAACACTCCAGGCGCGCCGACAGTTTCCGGGATTCCGGCATGTGGACCGAACGGAAGGCCCCATGCGCGGCTGACGCCCCACAGAATCATGGCGCCAAGGTTCGCGATCAGACCAAAGCCGAGAATGGCCGGTCGGGGCCAGCGGATGACAACAGCTGCCCAGATCAGTTGGAACGCAGCCAGACCGGCGAAGAATACGCCGGAAAGCTGCCATTCCTGCCAGTGATTCGGCACGACAGCGATGTGGACGCCTCCTGCCCCGATCGACGCGAAGGCAGCGAGGAGGACGGCAAGCCTGGTATCGGTCTTGGTTTCGCGGTGCATGTGAGTTCCTTGAGCGTGACGCGACGACGCACGGTCGTCGCTGCGGTCATTCAGACAGCCGGTGATCGGAAAGGATCAGACGCGAATGACCTGGAGCTCACGAACCGGATCCGGTGGCGCCCTGCTGCGCTGCGAACCAGCATCTTGAGTGGACGTTGCACGGCCTAGGGAACCGCACACGTACCACGCCACATCCGCCGTCGGCACAACGTCATGCCCGCCATCCTGCTGAAGCAGGTAGCCACATGTGCCAGCGTGCCCGTCGTTGGGACACGGCTCGGCGTCCTCACAATGCTTGGCTTCGTCGTGATGTTCGGATTCGTCGTGATGACTATCGGATGCGACGATCGGCGGGCCGTGGCCACCCGACGCATGCGTGACATGCGGTCCCAGCAGATGCCAGGTCAACGCCGCCGTCGCGAGGACGACGAGCGCCGCCACCGCTCCCCGTGCGGGGGCTGTGACCGGCATCGGAAGTAGTTGGGGCCGCATGCACGTCCTCGAAGTCGGCGATACGTCGTGGGCGATGGTAGTTCGGGTCCGGCGTCATCCTCAGCGCCTCCGGGCATGTCATGACCGGAATCACCGGTTACAGGTCTGCTGCGCAGTTTCTGTCCTGCCGTTGTCACCGCTCGCGGGCGAAATGTGTGACTAAGCGACGGGCAAACGCCTCCTTGCTTCATCCAGCAAGCAAAGGAGACCCCATGTCCCACATCACGCCATCCCGCGTCCGATACGCGACCGCCACGCTCGTATTAGCTTTCATGGCGAGCACGGCCTGCACCACCAGTTCGGTTGGCGACGACGTCCGAGACGTCGTCGCCGAGACCCCGACATCCGCAACGCCGAACGTCAGCCCACCGGGCGGACCCCAGGCGGAGCGAAGAGTGCCTTCGCGACACCCTGAACTGCCGGCTCGCTATGCACGGCTACTCGCCGACGGCGACCTCGCGCCGCTGGACGAACGCGGCGCGACGGCCGAAACGGAGCCACTGACCGTCGGCCACGGCCAGACCGTCAAATCGGGCGGCCCTGGCTCGTTGAAGGACCCGTCAACCACCGAGGTGTTCGACGTCGGGATATTCGAACAGAACATCAAGGACACTCTGGAGAGTGAGACTGTCGGCTTCGCATACGCCATCGGTGAGGCGGGGCAACTTTCGCGGCAGGGTGGCGTCGGCCTGGCACGGACGTCGGCGGATGGCGGGCCGCTGGCGCAGTCCGCGGCGAAAGACATCACGGTCGCCAGCGTGAGCAAGCCGATCACTACGGTCGCGGCGCTGCGCGTACTCGCGGACAAGGGCATAGACGTCGACGATCCGATCGGGCCGTGGCTACCGGGCACATGGGAGCCGGGCGAGGGCGTCGCTGAGGTGACGTTCGAGCAGCTCATGACGCACACCAGCGGGCTGCGGCAGAACTATGAGACCGCGACCGGCGAGGGCGGCAAGGTTACGGCGGCCTACGACAACATCAGGAAAGCGGTCGAACAGGACCTCGGCAGTACGTCGTACTCCTACGCGAACATGAACTTCGGCATCTTCCGGATCATGCTGCCCGCGATGCTGCTGGACACCGCCGTGCCCGGTTATGACTTCTCAGTACCGCTCGCGGACCAGTGGGACGAGCTGACCGCTGAGATGTTCAACGACCATATGACCGGCCTGTTCGCCAGCGTCGGCATCACGGGTGGATGCGCACCGTCAGATCCGGACCCGACGGTGCTGTACCGGTTCCCCGACGACGGCGCGTCCGGCTGGCAGACCGAGTCTTACGTCGCGGGCTGCGGCGGGTACGGCTACTACCTGTCCGCGAACGACCTGGCGGCGTTCTTCTCGCACCTGCGCTACACCGATGACCTGCTGTCACCCGCACTCCGCGACCTGATGCGCGACGCCAAGCTCGGGCTGCGGACAGTGGGCGGCGAGCACGGCACCTACTACGGGCACGGCGGCGCGTGGGGCATCAGCACCGGCGCGATGACCAGCTGTGTGCTGTCGTTCCCGATCCACGTCGACGCCTCGCTGGTGATCAACTCGTCCGGCGGCGACTACGGCTCGACGTGCGGTGTGCTCGCGAACGCGTTCGACGACGCCTGGGTCCCGGAGAGCTGACGTCACGGCGGGACACGGCGTTCGGGTCTCCCGGACGCCGTGTCCCGCCTTCTCGACGTCGTGTCCCCCGTTCTCGACGTCGTGTCCCGCCTTCGCGGCGTTAGGCTGGGGACGTGAAGATCGCCCCGGTTGCGTGCGTGCGCGGCGTCCGGTTGCTGGCACTATGCGGCGTTGCGGCGTTCGCGCTGTTCGGCTGCGCACAAGTAGCGGAGCCAAGTGAACCGAGCCGTCGTGCCAACGCGCCGACACGCGGACTTCCCATCGCGGACGACGCCGGTTGGCAGTGCCCCGAAGGTCTTGCCGACGTCGGCAGCGTGTCGCCTGGCGGAACGGTCGATCTCGCGGTGGGTGACCGGGCCACGCTTACGGATGGCGCGACGATCGCGATCGAGTGCGAGCACGTCGAGGACACGTGCCCGCCAGGAGAACAGTGCTTCGTCGGGCCGATCACGCACCTCAAGATCGTGCTAACGACCCCGGACGGTCAGCGCGCCGCGGGCGATTTCACCTACCACGCGGGAAGCAAGCAGCACGAGCTCGCCGGGCGCACGGTCAGCCTGCTCCGCGCGGCGGACGCCCCAGGGGAGCCGAAGCGGCACCGCCTTCGCGTCGACGTCTGATCGCGGAACTCGCGGACCCCCGCGTCACCCACCCAGTGCCAGGTGCACCGCGAAGGCGGCGATGAGCGCACTCGACACCAGCGACGTCGCCAGCCGTCCCCTCGACCCGGACAACAGCGAGCCGAGCAGAGCGCCGCCGCCAGCCAACAGGCATTGCCAGCTCGCCGACGCCGCGAACGCCGCGGCTACGAATACCGTCGCGTGCAGTGGCGTCGCCGTCACGGATCCGCTGTGCCCGACGACCAGCGCGGCGAAGTACACCACCGTCGTCGGGTTCACCGAGGTCAGGCCCACGAGCGTCCAGTAAGCCTTCGGCGGCGACGTCATCCGCTCGCCTGGCTCGTCACCCGACTCGGGCACACGGTATTCCCGCAGCGACCGCCACAACACCACGGCGGCCAGCACAGCGAGCACGCCAACCGAGACGGCCCGCAACGGTTCGTCGTAGCGCGCGACAACAGGCGCGAGCGCGGCGCCACCGAGGACCGCGACCAAGGCATACGCGCCGTCCACTGTGGCGACACCGAACGCGGCGGACAGGCCGATCCGCAGGTTCGTGCGTGCGGTGAGCCCGATGAGATACGCGCCGATCGCGCCGACTGGAATGGCGATGGCGTACCCAGCGAGCAGCCCAGCCAGCAGTGCCGTCGTCACAGCGGCACGAGGAACGCGCCTTTCTGGGACGTCGACCGCTGCTGCACGAAGGGACTTCGCACGGGTCGGTCACTCATCGCAGACATGCGCGACAGCGTCCGCGACATCGCGGCGTGAAGCAAACGAATTTTCTCGCGCGGAGCCGCGTCACTCCGCCCGCAGGATCGCTGCCGCGTGCTCCGCCGCGGCGTCCAGGCTCCGCCGTGCGCCGGACGCCCATGCGCGTGCGTAGACGTCGTCACCGAGGCGCTGCCGTACCGCCGCGAGCGCCGTCTCGATTCGCTGCGCCTCAGTGCCGTACGTCCTGGCGTGCGCGGTGCGTTCCAGCGCGGCCGCGAGTTCGACGGCGTGGACGTCGCGACCGGTACGCGCCAGCAGAATCACCAGGTTGCGCAACGTCGTCACGATCAACGTGCGATTGCCAGTGCGTTGCCAGTGCTCGACCGCCTGCCGGAACAACGCCAACGCCTCAGCAGGCTCGCCGCGTCGCCCACTGAGCGCCAACGATGCCGTCAACGCGACGCCGGATACGAACGGGTTCCCGACGTCGGCAGCCACCGACCGTGCCTCGGCGAGCGCGGCCGACGCGCGGTCTGGATCATCGTCCGCGAGCGCCTCGCCCTGCGCGAACAGCGCGAACGCGACGCTGGTCGGGTTCGCGGCACGGTACGCGGCGGCAACGGCATCGGCCGCGACGTCGGCGGCACGGGGATCCCCGCCGTACGCCAGGCTCAACGCGGTATTCGCCCTGCCGAGCGCATATCCAACGGCATCTCCAGCACGTTCTGACACCACGGCGTAGGCCTCATACGCGGGTAGCGCCTCGTCTAACGCGCCGCTGAGCAGTTCGATATCGCCAAGCGCGTTGAGCGCAGCCGCCGCGGCGGGAGCCTCGCCGCCACCGGCCACGTCGATGCCACGCCGGGCCAGCTCCCGCCCCCGCTCGAGCCGACCACCGAACCACGCCGCGTGCGCCGCCGCCGTGTAGGCCTCCGGCAGACGTGGGTGCGACGGCATCTCGCGTACCGCCCACTCGCCCCAGGCGAGAACGTCGGCGCGCAGCCGCCAGTAGCCGAACCACATCAATGCGGCGGTCAGCCGTACCGCGAGATCGGGACGTGCCTCGCTGGCCCATCGCCACGCCGCGCGCAGGTCGCTCAGCCAGCCCTCTACGGCGCGCGCCCACGCGCCCTCGTCGTCGCTGCTCAGGCCGATTTCGGCGCGTTCGGCGAAGTCGGTAAGGAACTCGGCGTGGCGCCGCCGCAGCTCATCTCGCGCACGTTCGGGAAGCCGAGAGGCAGCGTAGTGCCGCAGTGTCTCCAGCATTCGGTACTTGCCGACACCGGATGTCCCCGGTCTCGTCAGCATCGAACGATCAGCGAGCCGGGCGACGAGGTCGGCGACGCGACTCACGGGCAGGTCGGCGTCCGCCACGACGGCCTCGGCCGCGGCGAGATCGAATTCCGAGCGGAACACCGACAGCCGCAGGAAAACCAACTGTTCCGCCTCGGTGAGCAGCTCGTATGACCAGTCGACGACACCCTCGAGGGTGTTGTGCCGCGCCTGGCCTCGTGCACCTCTGAGCAGCTCGAACCGGGCGTCGAGCCGATCGGCGAGGTCGTCAACGGTCAACGTCCCGACGCGCGCGGCGGCCAGTTCGATCGCGAGCGGCAGGCCGTCGAGAGCACGACAGATATCCACGATTCGACGCAGGAGGCGCGGCCGCGCGGAACCATCGACCGTACGGGCGCGGTCGAGAAACAACTGAACGGCGGGTGCGGCGTCTTTCGGCTCGCCGGTCTCCGGCAACCGCAGCGGACCCACGACAAGCACGTGTTCGGCGCCAACGCCGATGGGCTGTCTGCTTGTCGCGAGCAGCCGCACCCCCGACGGCACCGCGAGCGCGTCCTCCACCAGGGACGACGTGCCCACGAGCAGATGCTCACAGTTGTCAAGGACCAGCAGCCCGTCGGCGGTGCGCAGCCAGCCCCGCAGCGCGTCGACGCCGGTGTCACCCGGCCGCACGTCGAGTCCGATCGCGTCGACGACTGTCCGGTGTAGCGCGGTGTCATCGTGCAGCGCGGCGAGGTCCACCCACCAGACGTGGCCCTCGGTCTTGGCCAGTTCCGCCGCGATGCGAGTCTTGCCGACACCGCCCGGTCCGGTCAGCGTGACCACTGTGCCAGGTGCTAGTGCGGCGGCCACGGCGTCGAGTTCATCGTCCCGGCCAAGAAACGACGTCGTGCGTGTTGGCAACCGTGAGCGCTGTTCCTGTTTCGGCGCGAAACTCAACTCGCGGGTGAGCACCTGCCGCTCCAGCATCTGTAGCTCCGACGGCGGATCGAGGCCGAGGTCGTCGCGGATCCGGTCGCGGTACGTGCGGTAGACGGCCAGCGCATCGGCGGTGCGACCCTGCCGGGCAAGCGCCGTGACCAGCAGCGTGACAGCGCGTTCCCGCCACGGTTCCTCGTCGAGGAGCGCCTCAAGCGAGGACACTGCCTCGGAGGTCCGATCACGATCCAGCAGGAGCTCCGCCCGGTGTTCGATGGCGACAAGTCGCAGTTCTTCCAGCCGTTGCGCGTGCCCTCGCGCCAAGTCGTCGGCGAACTCGCCGTACGCGGGACCACGCCAAAGCGCGAGCGCCGCATCGACGTCCGCCAGAGCAGCGCTGTCGTTCACGCACAACGCTTCGAATCGGAGCGCGTCAACGGCGTCGTCGGGCACATCGAGCAGGTAGCCGGGAGGGCGGGTGACCACGTACCGCGCCGCGGGACCGAGGGCCTTGCGCAGCCGGGCGACGTACGTTTGCACCGCGTTGCGGGCGTCGTCCGGCGGCTGCTCACCGAAGACGTCATCGACGAGCCGGTCGAGCGACACGACGGTACCGCGGCGCAGCAGCAACGACGTGAGCACTGCTCGCTGACGTGCCCCGTGCACCGCCACGGGACACCCGCCGACGCGGACCTCGATCGGCCCAAGGACGCCGAACTCCACGTCAGGCACGCGCGACATTGTCCTCCCGGTGCGCCTCGCCCGCGTCCGGTAACGGCGGCAACCTACTCCGCCGAAACGGCTACAAAAACACACTAACCGACATCACGTACAGAACGCGTACACGACGAGAACGTCGGGTGTACGTCGGGAGTGACCGCTGTGCGCGACCGTGCCTTACATCGACAAGCGCCGCACACCAGGAGGTCCGACATGACCGCGCTTACCGATTCGCCCACCGCTACCGACCCGCGCGAGGCGTTCGCGGAACGACTACTCGAAGACGCCACCCGATCGATGGAAACGCTCAGCGTCTACCTCGGCATCAAACTCGGTCTCTACCGCACGCTTGGGGACGCGGACGGCGCTACCGAGCGAGATATCGCCGACCGGGCGGGTATCGCCACGCGTTACGCGAGCGAGTGGTTGTCACAGCAAGCGGCCGCTGGGTACATCGACTGCGACAACCCGGGTGCGGAACCGGAGCTGCGGCGCTATCGGCTGGCCGAACACAGTGCGGAAGTTCTGACCGACCCGGACAGCCCCTTCCATGTCGCACCGTTGACCAGGATGTTCGCTGGCTGCGCCGGGGTGCTGCCGCGGTTGCTAGAGGCGTACCGCACCGGCGGCGGCGTGCCGTACGAGGCGTACGGCGTCGACATTCGCGAGGGCATCGCCGGCGTCAACCGGCCGATGTTCCTGCACGAGCTCGCGGACTGGATCGCGGCTGCACCGACGGTCGAGGCGCGGCTGCGACGTGCGCCATCGGCGAAGGTGCTCGACCTGGGTTGCGGCATCGGCCACTCCAGCATCGCGCTGGCGAAGGCGTTCCCCAGGACCACCGTCGTCGGCGTCGACCTCGATGAGGCATCGGTCGCGCAGGCGCGTGACATCGCGGCCAAGGAGGGGGTGGCCGACCGCGTCACGTTCGTGGTCGGCGATGCCGCCGAGGTTCAGTCGGGGGAATACGACCTGGTGATGATGTTCGAGACGCTGCACGACATGGGGGACCCGGTCGGTGCGCTACGGGCCGCGCGAGCAGCGCTCGCGGACGAGGGCGCCGTGCTGATCGGTGACGAGCGGGTCGGCGACCAACTCACCGCTCCAGCCGACCTCATGGAGCGTTTCCAGTTCGGGTGGAGCGTGCTGCACTGCGTGGCGGCGACACTCGCCGAGGACCCGGTCGAGGTCAGCGGCACCGTCCTGCGCGTGCCGACGGTACTGCGCTGGGCACGGGAAGCGGGCTACACCGACGCCGACGTCCTGGACATCGAGAACGATTTCTGGCGCTTCTACCTGCTGCGGAGCTAGCACATCAATAGGCCCGGCGGTCGAGTGCCGCCGGGCCTATCGTGTCGCGCCGCTACTACTGCCGCCGCTCGTTCTGCTCAGCGGCAGCAGCGTTCTGACGTGCCTGCTCGGCCTGGCTCTCGTGCTCGGCAACCCGCTGCTGGGACTCGCCCTTGTGCTGCTGCGTCCGTCCCTCACGCCGCATCTCGTCGTTGCCGAGCAGCGTGCCTGCCGATTCCTTCAGCCGGCCCTTGACGTCCTCCATGACGCCCTTGATGCCCTGCTGGTTAGCCATCGTGGAAATCCTCCTTCCTGTGATGACACCCATCGGGTTGCCAGCGACGGCGACAACGCAAACCCGGTCACGGCGCACATCACACCGCGCCCATCACTGACGGGTACGCCGAATACGCCGTCGCGAACGCCGAATACAACGTCGTGAGTGCAGAACACAGCGTCGTGAGTGCAGAACACAACGTCCGGAACGGGGGACACGGCGTCAGGAACGGGGGACACGACCCCGGCCGGGGCTGGGGAGGTCGCAGTCGTTCACCGGGTCGTCCTCGACATTGGGGATGACGCCGTTGTGGGCGGGGCGGTCGCGATCCTCCACCCACCGAACCATCGCGTCGAACGCCTCGCGGTAGCAGGGCAACATCGGTCGGAGCCGGTCCGGGTAATTGTCGTACAGCCCGTCGACGTGGTTGCCGTCCTCGACGACGTAATACCGGTGGAGCCGCGACTTACCCGAGCGCCGCACCATGTTCCGGTAGACGTCGGAGTCGGTGCGTATTGGGAGCAGCGCGTCCAGCGTGCCGTGCAGGGTGATCATCGGCTTGCCGATGTCGCCGGTGTTGGACACCCTGCCGACCGCGTCGTGCACGCTCTCCGGTCGGGCGGCGTAGTCGTAGTCAGCGTCGCAGTTCGGAGTTCCCGGCTGGCAGAACGGGATGCCCGCCTCCAGCGCGCCGTCGTAGTCCGGGTCGAACTCCTCCCGATAGATGCGCTGGGTGAGGTCCCAGTAGTAGGAGTAGTGGAAGTCCCACAGGAACTCCGAGCCGGGCTCGAACCCGGCGTCGATCATCGCCTGGTGTGCGTCGGAATCCCCAGCCTTGTAAGCCGGGTAGTTCCGTAACGCGGCGGGCAGGTAGGTGAACAGATTCGGTCCGTCCTCAGTGAACAATGTGCCTTCCCAGTCCACGCCGCCGTCGTACAGCTTCGGGTGGTTCTCCAGCGCCCAGCGGGTAAGGTAACCGCCGTTGGATATGCCGGTCACATACGTCCGATGTGGACGTTGGCCGTAGTACTGCGCCGCGACCCGCTTCGTGGCGAGGGTGAGTTGCGTGACGCGGTAGTGCCACTCAGCCACGGCGTCGCCGGGCCGCGCGCCGTCCTTGTAGAACTCAAGGCCGGTGTTGCCTTTGTCGGTGCTCGCGAAGGCGTAGCCCTTGTCGAGCACCCAGTCGCTGATGATGTAGTCGTTGGCGTACTGCCTGCGCACACCCGGTGCGCCGGTGATGACGACCTTACCGTTCCAGTCCTCCGGCAGTCGGATGACGAACTGCGAGTCGTGCGCCCAGCCGTTGTTGGTGTTGCTGGTGGACTCGTCCGGGAAGTAACCGTCCACCTGCACGCCGGGCACGCCGGTCGGGTTCTCCGTGCCAGACGCATGGAGGCCGGACCAGTCGTCTGGGTTGGTGTGACCGGACGTCGTGGTGCCCGCCGTCGTCAGGTCATCGAGGCACGCCTGTTTCTGTTGCACCGCACCGGGGACATCGATCCGCCCGATGCCCTCACACCCGTCGGCGCCAGCGACTCCGGTGCCGCTCACTGTGATGAGCGGTGCCGCGAGCACGGACACGAACGCTGCCGCCAGCACGATTCTGCCGCCCATGGTTGCTCCCTCCGGTCACCCTTGCCGGGCCGGGGCCGGTTTGGGCTCCGGCTCTTCTTGCCGCGCTTCGTCGTTTCCGTCGTCCTTGGGCGCGTGGGAGCGCACCAGGTGTCGCACTGTTCCCCAAATGCCGCGCCGGAACAGCAGCACGGTGACGACGAAGATCAAACCGGTGACCAGGCCGACCGCGTCGATTCCCGCGGTGGCGAGGTAATCCTCCAGCAGCACGATGATTCCCGCGCCGAGCACCGGCCCCCAGAGCGTGCCCATGCCACCGAGAATGTTCATCACGACGACCTTGCCGGACGTCGTCCAGTACACCTCTTGCAGCGACGCGAACCCGTGACCAACGGCGTAGACGCCGCCCGCGATCCCAGCGAGGAACGCCGACAGCACGAACACTTGCACCTTGTAGCGGTCGACCGGGTAACCAAGCGCCCGCGCCCGCGCTTGGTTCTCCCGGATCGCCACCATCACCCTGCCGAATGGCGAGTGCACCACTCGCCACGCGCCCAAGAGGCCGAGCAGGATCAGCGGCAGCGCAGCGTAGTAGAAATAGAACGAGTCGGACAGGTCGAGCCCGAAGAACTCGCGCGGGATGCCTTGGAGACCGTTCTCACCGCCGGTCACCGAACGCCACTGGTTCGCGATGAAGAAAACAAGCTGTGCGAACGCCAGCGTCACCATGGCGAAGTAGATGCCGGACCGGCGCACGGACAGCATCGCGATAGGCAGCGCGAGCAGTGCGGCGACCAGCGCGCCGCCGAGCACCGCGACCGGGAACGGCATCCCGGTCTCGATCGCGATGATGCCCGTCGCGTACGCCGACGAGCCCCAGAACGCCGCGTGCCCGAACGAGAGCATCCCGGTGTAGCCGAGCAACAGGTCGAGCGCCACCGCGAACAACGCCCAAGCGGTGATGTCCAGCGCGACAGGCGGGTACATCGTCCACGGTAGCCCGAACGCGAGTACCAGCCCGATGACGAGCAGCGCTATCCGCAGCGCCGGGTTCCAGCCGTTGGTGAGCTTGGCAAGCCTGGTCAGGATCATGCGTGGACGCCTTCCTCGCGGCCGAAGAGTCCGGCTGGCCGTAACAGCAGCACCAGTGCCATGAGGATGAACACCAGGCTCTGCGACAGCGCGGGAACGTAGAAATTGCCGAGTGCGGTCAACATGCCGACGATGTAGCCGGCGGCGACCGAGCCAAGCACCGACCCGAGGCCGCCGATGACGACGACAGCGAAGATCACGATGATCAGGTCGGCGCCCATCGAGGAGTTCACCGCGCGCATCGGCGCGGCAAGCACCCCCGCCAGCCCGGCCAGCGCGATGCCGAATCCGAACACCGGCGTGACCCAGCGCCGGACGTCGATGCCGAGCGACCGCGTCAGCTCGGCGCGCTCGGTGGACGCCCGCACGATCATCCCGACACGGGTGCGGGCGAGCACCAGCCACACCAACCCGGACAGCGCGATCGAGAACACGAACACGAACACCTGGTACTTGGGGTAGGTGAACAGCCCGAGGTCGACTGATCCGTCCAGGATGGACGGACGGGCGTATGGCTGGGACGTGACGCCGTACTTCATCCGGATCAGGTCCTGCAGGATCAACGCGATACCGAAGGTCAGCAGGAAGTTGTAAAGCGGATACAGATGCATCAGCCGATGCACGAACAGCCGCTCCAACACCATGCCCAAAACGCCGAGCAGGATCGGCACAACGAGCAGCGCCAACCACCAGCTCAACCCCACGCTGTCGAGCAGTACGAACGCACCGAACGCACCAAGCATGTAGAACGCGCCGTGGGCGAAGTTCACCACGCCGAGCATGCCGAAGATCACCGAGAGGCCAAGCGCGAGCAGCGCGTAGAAGCTGCCGCTCACCAGCCCATTGAACAACTGCTGGAGCAGTCCGCTCACCTGCGTGTCACCTCATCCACGAGTCACTGTGCACCGTCACTGGCCGCCACCGAGGCACATAACTGAGCTACGAGTGCCGTCGGCTAGAGCCGCCGGTGGCCGAGGGGAGCGGCCACCGGCGGCACCCCCGGTTCAGCCCATGTCACAGCCGGAGTCGGCCGGGTCCATGTAGGCCTCGTCGGCCGGAATGGTGTCGACCTTCTCCGTGAAGTCGAAGTCCTCCTCGACGTCCTTTTCTTCCTTCACCCGGGCCAGGTACGCGTCGTGGGTGACGGCGTGATCCTCGGCGCGGAACTCCGCGCTGCGGGCGAAGAAGTCGTCGAAGGTGTGCCCATCCAGCTCCTCGCGGACCGTGTCGGCGTCGTCCGATCCGGCGCGCTGCACCGCTTCGAGGTACTGCGTCGCGGCGGAGTAGTTCGCGGCGTGATCGAATGTCGGACGGGTGCCGGTGCGGTCGGCGAACCGGTCGGCCCACTCGCGGCTGCGCTCATCGAGGTTCCAGAACCACGGCGTCGTGTAGAGCGTCCCTTCGAGCTTGTCGACACCGATCGAGGCGATGTCGGTGTCGAACATCAACCCAACCGCGAGCTCGACGCCTTTGTCCCTAAGGCCGAACTCGTTGTACTGCTTGACGACGTTGACCAAGTCACCGCCCGCCTGCATCGTGCCCATGACGTCCGGCTTCGGCGACAGTGTTGGCGCCTTCGTCATGAACGTCGAGAAGTTGTCGTTCGGGAACGGCGTGGGGTCCGCCTTGACCACCGAGCCACCCGCACCCTCGATCGCGGCGGTGAAACTCTTGTTCATGTCCTGACCGAACGCGTAGTCCGGATAGATGATGTACCAGTTCTCCGCACCCTGCTCGGTCACGGTCTTTCCCGTTCCGTGCGCGAGCATGTAGGTGTTGTAGGCGTAGTGGTACGTGTAGGCGTTGCACTGTTCACCGGTCAGCTCGGTGGTCGCGGCGCCGATGTTGAAGTACATCTTCTTGTTCTGCTGCGCCACGTTCGCCACCGCCAACGCCGCCGACGAGGTCGGGACGTCGAAGATCGCGTCCACGCCGTCACGGTCGTACATCTCCCGCGCGGTTGTGTTGGCGATCTCCGGCTTGTTCTGGTGGTCGGCGTCGGTCACCTCGATGTTCTGGGTGACGGCGTCATCGCCGTGCTCGGCCTTGAAGTCCTCGACAGCCATCTTCACCGCCTCGACGGCGTTCGGGCCAGCCAGCTCGGAGTACACACCGGACAGATCGGTGATCACCCCGAGTTTGATGGCGTCGTCGGTGAGCGCGCCGCCCTCGCTCTGCGGCCCGCCCGCACCGGCGCACCCGGCGATCACGGCGCCCAGCGTGAGGGTGGCGGTGAGCGCACCCACTGTCGTGAGCTTGGTTGCCACGTGAGTTCCTCCCTAGTCGTGAATGGATAGCCTGGTCATTGGTTCTCGGGGAGATGCCTCGTCAAATGCCCAAGTACTCCAGCAGTTCGTGCTCGCGCCGCTCGACTTCCGCGTTGTCTAGCGACTCGACGACACGGCCCTGCGCGATGAGGTAGTGGCGGTCGGCCACCGTCGATGCGAAGTGGACGTTTTGCTCGATCAACAGCACCGTGACGCCGTGCTCCTTGACGGTGCGAATGATCTCGCCGATCTGCCGCACCAGTAGCGGCGCCAGCCCCTCGGTCGGCTCGTCGGCCAGCAGAATGCGGGCACCCATACGCAGCACGCGCGCGATAGCGAGCATCTGCTGTTCCCCGCCGGACAGGTGGGTGCCCGCCTGCCGCCGCCGCTCGGCGAGCACCGGGAATGTCTCGTACACCTTCTCCAGCGGCCAGGCATTCGGGCCGGTCACCGGCGGCAACGTGAGATTCTCCTCCACCGAAAGGCTCGCGTAGATCCCGCGGTCGTCCGGCACGTACCCGAGACCAAGGCGGCAGCGTTTGTGTGGCGGCAGCGTCGCGATGCTCGTTCCGTCGAACTCGATGTCGCCGGTCATGGACCGGTGCAGGCCCATCAGACAACGCAGCAGGGTCGTCTTGCCAGCGCCATTGCGCCCGACCAGCGTCGCGACTTCCCCGGTGTCGACACCGAGCGACACCCCTTGCAGCACCTGCGCCTCGCCGTAGCGCGCGGTCAGCGTGTTGACGTTAAGCAACGGCTTCTCCCAGGTAGGCGGTGATGACGTCCGGGTTCTCGCGGACCTCCTGGTAGCCGCCCTCCGCGAGCACCTTGCCGAACTGCAGCACGGTGACCCGGTCGGCGAGGTCGGCGACGACCTGCATGTTGTGCTCGACGAGCACGATGGTGCGATCGGCGCGCACGCGCTTGATCAGCTCGATGGTGCGCGTGACGTCCTCGACTCCCATGCCCGCGGTCGGCTCATCGAGCAGTAGCAGCCTCGGCGACAGCGCGAGGGCGAGGGCCAGTTCCAGCGCGCGCTTCTGCCCGTAGGCCAGGCTGCCCGCCGGGGCTCCGGACATGCCACCAAGCCCGACCTGATCGAGGAGCCTGCCCGTTTCGGCGGCATACCGGCGCAAGCGCTTGTCGGACCGCCAGAACCGGTACCCCGTGCCGTCGCGACCCTGCAGCGCGAGTTCGACGTGTTCGGCCAGCGTCAGTTCCTCGAAGAGGCTGGCGATCTGGAACGACCGCGCGACGCCGCGCTGCGCGATCTGCTCGGGGCGCATGCCGGTGACGTCGTGCCCCTCGATGGTGATCGTGCCGCTGCTCGGTTTGAGGAAGCCGGTCAGCAGGTTGAACAGCGTCGTCTTGCCCGCCCCGTTCGGCCCGACAAGGGCGTGCACGGTGCCAGGCGCGACGCTGAGGTCGACGTCGCTCACGGCACGGAAACCGCTGAACTCCTTGGACAACCCGCTCGTGCGCAGCACCGGGTCGGTGTCTGTACTGCCCGTCGAGGACGATGTGGCGCTCATCACGGCGATCACATTAGGAATCGCCACCCCAGCGCGACATGGGGCCAAGACACATAAATCGCGAATGGGGTGTGGCTTGAATTCACATGGGGCCGCTCGGCCGTAGGTTCAGCGCTTGCCGTGCCGCAGCTGGTGTAGCCGCAAGGCCAGCTGCAACTCCAGCATCCGCTCGGGCGCCTGCCAATCGTCTCCGATGAGTCGCGAGATGCGGTCCAACCGTTGCGCGACGGTGTTGACGTGGACGTGCAGGGCATCCTTGGTCTTGGCGAGATTCCCGTTGCAGGCGAAGTAGGTTCGCAGCGTGCTGATCAGCTCGGTGCCACGCCGGTCGTCGTAGTCCACAATGGCCCCGAGCTGCGCGTCGACGAACCCGGATACGTCTGGTTGGTCGCTAAGCACGAGACCGACGAAACCGATCTCGGCCGCGCTGGCGCCCTCACCCGTCCGGCCAAGCGTTCGGAGTGCACCAAGACATCGCTGCGCCTCGGCGTAGGTGGATGCCACATTCGCCGCGCCGCGCGCCGGTCCCGCCCCGCCCACGGTGACCTCGGCCGACAGCGTCGGCCCCAGTTCCGACGCGAGCGCGGCCGCCTCCTTGCCGGGTTCCTCGGTGGGAAGCAGCAGGACGATCTTGCCGTCGAAGCTGCCGCCGAGGCCGTACCGTGTGCGGGCGATGTGGTTCGCGGCCAGGATCGCTCGCTGCCGATCCGCGCTGCCGACATCGGCGACGTATACCGAGTAAGGCGCGTCCAGGTCGGCACCGAGACGGTCCGCTCTCGCGGTCAAGGCATCCAGCGCGGCGCGGTCGAGGTCGCTACGTCGCAGCAGGTCGTCCAGCAGCTCGCCACGCACACGGCTCTCCGCCTCAGCGCCGGATCGTCGCGCGAGCAGCAAGAGGGCGGTGACGACGGCGGCGCGCTCGAGGATGCGCTGATCGGCGTCCTCCAGCTCGTGTTTGCCGCTGAGGACCAGCGCGCCGAGGTGTTCGGTGCCCGCGGAGACGGCGGCGACCCAATGCCCGGATTCGCGCACCGACCGTCCACTCGCCCGCGATGCCGCGACCGCGCCCCGCAACGACTGCGGCTCGATCGACTCGGGGTTCGCGACGCTGGCGAGTTCGCGGTCGTGTTCGTCCAGCACGAGCAGTGATCCGCCAATGACCTCGACGGTACTCACGGCCAGCTCGGCGACGCCGCCGCCGGTGAGCACGAGCTGCGCCATTTTGTCGTGGGCGGCCGCCGCGCGTTCCACGGCCTCGCTGTGCTCCTGGAGTAGTCGGTTAGCGCTGTTCAGCTCGTCAAGCGCGACCCTGGTCTCTTCCAGCAGCCGGGCTTGGTCGATGGCGACGGCCGCGTGCGCGGCGAGCGAACCGAGCAACGCGACTTCCTCCCGCGTGAACGGCCGCTCGGCGCGGTTGGCGGCGAACAGCACGCCGATCACCCGCGAGCCGATTTGGAGCGGCACGCCGAGGATCGAGACCAGGCCCTCCTGCTCGACTGCGGAGTCGATGGTGTGGACGTGGCGGAACTGCGGGTCGGACATGTAGTTCGACGTGAAGTACGGCATGCCGGTCTGCGCGACGAGTCCACCGAGCCCCTCGCCAAACGAGAGCCTGAGCTGCTGGAATGCCGCCGACGTCGAGCCGTCCGTGACCCTCATGTAGGTGTCGCCGCGTACGGGGTCGTGCATGGTCAGGTAGGCGATGTCGGTGCCGAGCAGTTGTCGCGCCCTGCGCACGATCGCGTTCAGCACGGAGTCGAGGTCGGACAGGCGCGCAAGGTCGCCAGCGGTCTCGAACAGGGCGGTGAGCTGGCCCTCCCGGCGACGTCTGCTGGCCAGCATCTCGCGAACCTGCAACGCGAGGTGCTTACCTTCCTCGAGTTCTTCGATCACTTCCGGGGGCTCGCCGCGCGCCCGTGCGGCGAGCAGCGGCCCCTCGAACTCGACCGCCGCCGCGTCGCGCGCCAGCAGTCGGAGGAAGTCGTTCCAGAACACGCCCCCGATTGTCGCAGCCGCCATGGCGTTGTGGCCCCTGTTCGCCGTGGTTAGTGGGCGGTCCAGCCGCCGTCCATCCGCATCGACGACCCTGTGATGGACGACGCCGCGTCGGAGCAGAGGTAGGCGACGAACGAGGCCACCTCGTCGGGTTCGATGAGGCGTTTCAGCGCGGCGCGCTCCAGCATGATCCGCTCGATGACCTCGTCTTCGGTGATGCCGTGGGCCTTGGCCTGCGACGCGATCTGGTTCTCCACCAGCGGTGTGCGCACGTAGGCGGGGTTGACGCAGTTCGACGTCACGCCGTGGTCGGCACCCTCAAGCGCGATGACCTTGGACAGCCCTTCGAGGCCGTGCTTGGCGGCGACGTAGGCGGCCTTGTAGGGCGACGCCACCATGCCGTGCACACTGGAGATGTTGACGACGCGGCCCCAGCCGCCGGCATACATGTGGCCGAGCGCGCCACGCACGATGCGAAACGGCGCCTCCAGCATCACCCGCAGGATGTAGGAGAAGCGATCCGGCGGAAACTCCTGGATCGGTGCCACGTGCTGAAGGCCGGCGTTGTTGACCACGATGTCAACGGCGAGGTCCAGGCGGTCGACATCGTTCAGCTGGGAGAGATCGACGACGGACTGCTCGACGTCGACGGTCTTGGCCAGCTCAGCGAGGCCGTCCGCGTCCTGATCGACGGCGACGACCGCCGCCCCCTCTTCGACCAACCGCACCGCACAGGCCCGCCCGATTCCGCTCGCCGCCCCGGTGACCAGGGCCCTCCGGCCCGACAGATCGCCCGCACTCATGGCGGTGAAACTACGACGACAGAGCGTGTCCGCTCCACGTCGGAGGAACCCATACTCACGACGTCGATCATGTATGGCACCCACACCCATGTGGGTTCACCACTGCTCAGGCCTACTCGGCTCCAGGGCCAGGAATGACGTCGACGTCCGTGGCGCGCATCGGCTCGCCACACGACCCGCAGTGCAACTCGACGTGGCTGATCTCGCCACAGGCGTGGTGCCGGTACAGCACAGGCGGACCCGTCTCGCCCGCCAGCCATCGATCGCCCCAACGCACCATCACCAGCAGCAGATCGCATAGCTCCTGCCCCTTGGGCGTGAGCACGTATTCGAAACGCGGCGGGTGCCGCGAGTACTCCTCGCGCACGAGGACGTCGTTCTCCACCAGCCATTTCAGGCGCTCAGCGAGCACTTTGCGGGAGATGCCCAAGGTCTGCCGCAGCTCGTCGAACCGGGTGATGCCGACATAGACGTTGCGCAAGATCAGCGGCGACCACGGCTCACCGATGACGTCCAAAGTGCGGGCGATCGAACACGCCATGTCGCCGAATTTGGTGCGCTGCATGGTAACCATCGTACGGCAGTGGGTTCTCTAAAGGAACTCACTGCACTAGAGTGGGTTCCTTCACGGAACTCACAGGAGGAGTCGCATGAACATGCCCCCCGTCGTCTCCGCGCAAGAGTGGCACGCCGCGCGGGAGAGGCTGCTGAAGAAAGAGAAGGAGATGACCCGCGCCATGGACGCGCTCGCGGCAGAGCGGCGACGCATGCCGATGGTCCGGGTCGACAAGGACTACACATTCGAGGGGCCGGACGGCTCCGCGAGCCTGCTCGACCTGTTCGAGGGGCGACGCCAGCTCATCGTGTACTGCTTCATGTGGCACGACGTCGACAACGTCTGCTCCGGCTGCGCTATGTTCACCGACAACGTCGGCCACCTCGCACCACTACACGCTCGCGACACGTCGTTCGCGCTGGTGTCCCGGGGCCCAATCGGCGACATCCTGCGGGTCAAGGAGCGCATGGGGTGGACGATCCCGTGGTACTCCTCGTTGGGCAACAGCTTCCACGACGACATGGATGCCGGTGACGGCTTTGGCTTGAACGTCTTCCTGCGCGACGGCGACGAGGTGTACCGGACGTACTTCACCACAGGACGCGGCGTCGAACGACTCGGCAGCAGCTGGACGTTCCTCGACCTGACGCCGTTCGGTCGGCAGGAGACGTGGGAAGATTCCCCGGAAGGCTGGCCGCAAACGCCGCCGTACGGATGGTGGCGGCTGCATGACGAGTACGAGCAGGCTTGACCTTGGAGCGTGCTCCCAGGTCTACGGTCGCCGCGACGCCATCCCACATCGCGTCAGCATCCGCCGCCGCTCCCAGCGGTCACCGCCGTCAGCCCGGCCCCGCCACACACGCCGGTCTCCGGCAGCACCAGCTCCACCCGCTCTGCGGACTCCCGGTCACCCGCGAGAGCGGCGGCGATGCTGCGCACCTGCTCGTACCCGGTCAGCGCGAGGAACGTCGGCGCGCGGCCGTAGCTCTTCATGCCAGCCAGGTACACACCCGGCTCCGGGTGGGACAGCTCCCGCTCACCATGTGGATACACCGTGCCACACGAGTGGACGTTCGGGTCGATCAACGGCGCCAGCGCCACCGGTGCCTGCAAGGTCGTATCGAGAGCCAACCGGACCTCCGACAGCCATGACAGGTCTGGCCGGAACCCAGTCAGCGCGAGGACCTCATCGACATCCGCAACGCGTTGTCCCTCAGTGGACACCAAGGCGAGCCGGTCGCCGGGTTCGACGCGCTCGGTGCGGAATCCGGTGACGACATCTATCCGTCCGGAGAGGACGGCGGCCTCGGCTCGCTGGCCGAGTGCACCGCGCGCCGGAAGTTGATCCGCGTCGCCACCGCCGAAGGTTTCCCCGATGCGTCCGCGCCGCAGCAGCCACGTGATCCGGGTGTCCGGATGCTCCTGAACGAGTTCGTCCAGCACGACCAACGCGCTCAACGCTGAGTGCCCACTGCCGGCGACGACGACATGCTTGCCCGCGTACCGCACGCGGGCGTCCAATTCGGACAGATCAGGGAACCGATACGTGATCCGATCCGCCGCTTCACGCTCACCAGGCGCGGGCAAGCCGTCGCCACCGAGCGGGTTCGGCGTGCCCCACGTGCCGGACGCGTCGATCACCGTGCGAGCGTGCACCACCGCCACACCCGAGCCGCCACGGACGTGCACGGTCAGCGGCTCGACGTCCCGTCCGGCGTCCACCACCCGGTCGCGACCCCGCCGAGCCACGCCAACGACCTCCGCGCCGAAGCGCACCCGATCGCCCAATGCGTCGGCCAGCGGCCGGAGGTACCGCTGGACCCACTCCGCGCCGGTGGGGTAAGCGTCGTCGTCGGGCTGCTGCCGCCCCCGCGACTCAAGCAACCGCCGCGCTGCCGGGTCAATGAGCTCCGGCCACCGCGAGAACAACCGCACGTGGCCCCACTGCGCCACCGCCGCGCCCGCCTGTCCGTCGCGCTCAAGCACCAGCGGGTCGACGCCCCTTTCCACCAGTTCGGCAGCAGCCGCGAGCCCCACCGGTCCCGCACCGACAACCACCACAGGCAATCCGTCCACCACGACTCCCTCTATCGATTGAAATCGATCAAATCGACAACGACTATATCGACGCTGATCGATAGATGCAACCATCGATACCAATCGATACACTGACGCCATGCCGATCGCCGCACCGCAAGCACAAGTCCTGCCGAAGACCGACGCGGACACCTACGCCGAGTGGTTCGCCTGCCTCGCCGAACCGGTGCGCGTGCGCCTGCTTCACGCGGTCGCTACAAGCCCCAAGGGCATCACGGTCGGTGCGCTCACCGAGATCCTCGGCACGAGCCAGTCGACGTGCTCGTTTCACCTGCGCAAGCTGGCCGAGGTCGGGTTCGTACGTACTCACAAGAGCGGCACGGCAACGATCGTCACGATCAACGAGGCGTGCTGCACCGGCCTGCCACACGCGGCCGACGCTGTCATGGGACTGCTCGGGCCGCGACCGTGCTGCCCAGACGACCTGCCAGCGGACGTCACGGTGCGAGCACTCGAAGCGAACGACTGGCCCGCCGTCCGACGTATCTACGCCGAAGGCATCGAGACTGGCATCGCCACGTTCGAGATATCCGTGCCCAGCAAGGCCAGCCTGGACGCGAAGTGGCTGCCGGGCCATCGCTGGGTGGCGGAACTGGACGGCGAGGTCGTCGGCTGGGTGTCGGCCAGCCCGGTGTCACCGCGCGAGTGCTACGAAGGCGTGGCCGAGACCACCGTCTACGTTGCCGGGGGCCACCAGGGTCGCGGGATCGGCAAGGCGTTGCTGCACAAGCACGTGACCGAGGCGGACGCCGCCGGGCTCTGGACGTTGCAGAGTTCGATCTTCACCGAGAACCGAGGCAGCATCGCGCTGCACCACAGCGCTGGTTATCGGACCGTCGGTGTCCGGGAACGGATCGCCCAACGCGACGGCGTCTGGCATGACACGGTCCTGCTGGAACGTCGTTCGCCGGTGAACTAGGCATGCGCGAGCGCTGACGGCGTCTGGCACCCAACGATCGCCGGCGCTTCCTGCACGAGGTCGTCGTTGGTGATGGCCTCGACCATGAATAGCGCGTAGTCGACGCGGCGGGTGCGGTTACTGGCGAGGATCGGATCGCCGACGTGGCGGCTCCACACCGGCAACCCCTCGCTCGGCCCTTCCTCCAAGTCGCTGCCGCGCACAACGGTCCAGCGGGTGTCGCTGGCGAAGATGCGGTTACACGCTTCGACCTGGTCGTTCAGGTCGACGACACGGATCAGCGGCGCGAGCGCGGCCAGGATCTTGACGAGCGCCTTGAGCTTCCAGGAGTAGACGTCCTTGCCATCGCGCGTGATGTGCCAGCCGCAGGAGAAGATCAGCCGCGCGCCGCGTGGCGCGAAGTCGAGCACCGCCTGCGCCGTTCCGGACGAGTATTGCCGCATGCCCCACGGGACCAGCACCGTCAGCACGGCGTCGCAGTCAGCTACCGCGCGGCGGATGACGTCCCGGTTGTTGGTGTCACCCGGGACGATGGTGATGCGGTCCTTAACGTCGTCCAGCTTGTAGACGCTCTTTTCCCGGCAGACGCCGACGACCTCGTAGCCCTTGCCCAGCGCGTGCCGCACCATGTAGCGCCCGAGCTTGCCGGACGCTCCGACGATGCACACCTTCAGCTGATCCGATCCCATGACGGTCCTCCCATTCTGACCTTACGATGTAAGGTAACCTTATACTGTAAGGCAGTCAAGATCGAAGGGAACCGATGACCGAGGAACCTCGTGTCCCGTTGAGCAGGGAGCGAGTACTGCGCGCCGCCGTCGAACTCGCCGACGAGGCGGGCGTCGCGGCGCTCACGATGCGCAAGCTCGCCAGTCGGCTCGACGTCGAAGCGATGTCGCTGTACCACCACGTCGCGAACAAAAGCGACGTCCTTGACGGCATGGTCGACGTCGTGTTTGACGAGATCGAACTGCCGAGCTCCGACGTCGATTGGCAGACCGCGATGCGGCAGCGGGCGGTCGCCATGCGCGACGCGCTCAACCGGCACCCATGGGCGATCGGACTGATGGAGTCGCGAAAGAACCCCGGCCACGCGACCCTGCGCCATCACAACGCGGTGCTCGGGTGCCTTCGGCGTGCCGGGTTCTCCGTCGAGATGACGGCGCACGCCTACTCCGTGCTGGACAGCTACATCTACGGCTTCGCGATGCAGGAGCAGCAGCTACCGTTCAACAGCCCCGAGGAGCTGGAGGCACTGGCCGACACGATCATGCGGCAGGTGTCGGCGGAGACGCATCCGCACTTCGTCGAGATGGCGACGGAGTACGCCCTGCAGCCCGGGTACTCCTACGCCAACGAGTTCGAGTTCGGGCTGGACCTCATCCTGGACGGTCTGGAACGAGCGACGACGCGGGAGTGAGCGGCCCTGGACGCCGCCACGCGGGCGACTCGTGCGGTAACTTGTCGATCATGCAGTCCATGCCCCCGGGACCGTGCATGACACATCAACCGGGAAGGTAGGCTGCACCCTGCAGGGCCGTTAGCTCAATTGGCAGAGCTGCGGACTTTTAATCCGTAGGTTCTGGGTTCGAGTCCCAGGCGGCCCACCAAACACCCAGGTCGGCAGCGTACAGAGACCGAGCGTCAAGATCAGCTCCACAGAAAACCCTCACTAAACGCCGTCCGACCGATTATCGGGCAGCCCTTCCAAGGCCACCGCCGTCGCGGGATCGACCACCTTCCGAGCGAGGTAGACGTCCTGGGTCATTGACGGCTTGGAGTGCCCAAGCTGATCAGCGATCACCCGCGCACTCAGCCCCGCCTCATCGAGCACGGTAGCTGCCGTCTTGCGGACTGACCATCACCGGCAGCGAGCTTGCCGCCGGTCCCTACGTTTGGTGATCACATGCGAGTCGCGACCGCGCAACTTCCCGACCTCGACAACAGCGACGACCGAATCTTCACCACCGCCAACGCGGTGATCGTGCTCGACGGCGCGTCCGCGTTCGTCCCGGTGCCGATACCCGCAGCCGCCTACGCCGACACTCTCGGCCGGGAGGTCCAGCAGCGACTCACCGACGAGCCCGCCGCCGAGCTGGCCAACACCCTCGCCGACGCGATCGCCGCCACGGCCACCGCGCTCGACCTCACCCCCGGTGAGTCGCCCTCCGCCACCGTCGCCATCGCCCGCGTGCGCGCAGGCCACGTCGACGTACTGATGCTGGGCGACACCCAGGTGGTCCTGCCCGACCAAATCATCCGCGACGACCGGTTGGGCGCACTGGGCTTCGCGGCGTCACGGAAGTACCGCGACCGGCTTGCCAGCGGCACCGGCTACGACGACGAACACCGCGACCTGCTGCGCGAACTTCAGACCGAACAAGCCAAGCATCGCAACCGCGACGGCGGCTACTGGATCGCCGAAGCCACACCAGACGCCGCATACCACGCCATCACGACCCGGCGGCCTACCGACGAGGTGCCCTGGCTAGTGCTCGCCACCGACGGGGCCTACACACCCATGCAACACCTTGGACTTGACGACTGGCCCCATGTGGCCGCAGCCACATCGCGAGACCTCGGAGCCGTGCTGGCCCGCTGTCACCAGTGGGAAGCCGACGACGATCCGAACGGCCGCGCGCTACCTCGCGCCAAACGCCACGACGACAAGAGCCTCGCCGCAATCAGCGGCGTCTAGGGCGTGTCTCCCGAATATCGGCCGGTGGTTCGCTGATGATCGGTGAATGATCAGAACTGGTGTGATCACGGACGAGTTGTGGGAGTCGATCGAGCCGGTGTTGCCGTCTGATGTTGGGCGGCGTGGTGCGCGCTGGCGTGATCACCGTCAGGTGCTGGAAGCGATCGCGTGGCGCTTTCGCACCGGATCGCCGTGGCGTGATGTGCCCGCTGAGTTCGGCCCCTGGCAGACCTTGTGGAAGCGGCATCGCCGCTGGTCAAGCGACGGCACGTACGAGCGGATCTTCGAGCATGTGCTGTCCGACCACGCCGATACGGGCAAGCTGGACTGGTTGCTGTCGGTGGACTCCACCGTCGTGCGGGCGCACCAGCATGCCGCCGGCGCGCCCTCCGCGGACCACACAGGGGGCCAGGTCGAATGACAAGATTTCCGAGCCGGACGACCACGCGATCGGTCGTTCGCGCGGCGGATTGACCACCAAGGTCCACGCCCTGGTCACCTCCGGTGTCCGCCCGGTGGCCATGCTGCTGTCCGCCGGGCAAGCCGGGGACAATCCGCGCCTGGCGCCGTTGCTCGAGGCCCTGGCCGCGACCGGGCACCGGCCGGATCGCCTGCTGGCGGACAAGGCCTACTCACACCCGTCGACTCGCCGCGAACTGCGGCGGCGACGCCTCCGGCACACCATCCCCGAGCGCTCCGACCAGGCCAAACGCCGTAAGGACAAGGGGTCCGCCGGTGGTCGGCCACCGGGTTTCGACCCCGAGCTCTACAAGCAGCGCAACACCGTCGAGCGCGGTTTCGGCCGGTTCAAGCAGTGGCGCGGAATCGCGACCCGCTACGACAAGTACGCGCGGACCTACTTCGGCGGCGTACTCCTCGCCGCCACCGTCATGCTCGCCCGATGAATCGGGAGACACGCTCTAGCCACTCGAACCGAGCCCGTCCACTCCGTCAAGAGTTGGATGAACCGTCGCCGGGTGTCCGCGTCCGCCTGCCGCAGCGAGGCATCTAGCGCCGCTTGGTTCACCTGACGAGGACGGGCTGGCGCCGTCGCGCGCTCCCAGAAAGACACCGCACGCGCGGTCACACCCAAGTGCGCGGCGAACTCCCGCACCGTAATCCGCCGAACCATCCGCAACGCCCGAATCTCGGTCCGACCCCAGTCGGGCACCATCACCTTTGGCCCGTCCATCCGGCTACCTCCCGTGACGCCGCTGTCGCCACACCACCAGGAGCCTCACCAACCACCAGCGCAACCAACTAGCGCGGCCACTAGCCAGGAGCTTCCCGTGATCGCAGCGGTCGACATAGACGTAACGAGGTCGGCCAGTTGAAGGTGAGGTAAATGGTGTGACCAGCTCGTCATAATTGGAAGGTGTATCCGCTCGTTTGCTACATATTTCGTACCGTAATTCGTCAGCTCAAGCGTTTCACGCAACCATTTTTTTCTCATCTTTTCGGTCGCCGCTAGGCGTGTCAGCAACAACTACACCTACCGAGCGTGTTCCCGCATCCTCGTCGTCAGATGCTTCCAAACTGAGTGATACACGTTCATACACGAATTCCAGAAGACGCCTTTTGGCTTCATCTTCGTCCCACCACGTGACAGCATCCAAATCTAGTGCCGCATAAACGGACCTTATCTGACAAATTCTTGCACCCTGGAGAATCTTCTCGTAGAGCGATACGCGGGCGGGCGTATTCTCTCTAGCTCGCATCCAAGAGTCATTTGGAGACGGACTCCACTTGATTTCAGATGAAGTTGGAACCCCGTAGCGTACGCGCAACATCTTTACGTAATCGCCAAACACCTTAAGAGATTCAGGAGGAACTATTACCGCGCCAAGCGCTGCAACACGTCCAAGCTCTTTCCTTGTTCGCCGTGACTGCATGCTGTCATCGAGGAATATCATGTGCAGTCGAGGTGTCATTGGCCGACTCTTGTTGGCAGGTACCATCGCTTCTTGTCTCCACTCGAAGCTTCGTCTGAACTGTTAATTCGGCCAGATCGCTAGTAATATAAAAAGCGTAATTTCATTACCATCTCCGAGGGATAATTTCCTAATCTTGTTCAGTAATCGGCGGCGCAAGTTTGTCGACCTCACTGCCAACAATGACGTTACCGTCCAGGATTTGAACATCCTGCTCGATGCGCTGCTCGATGTAATTTATTATCACTGAGTTGGCAACAGGTTGCGGTGATTCTGCAGCGCCAGAAGCAATCGCTAAGCCCACGGTGACCGCGTTGGCTGCCAGGTTGAGCTGCAGATCTAGCTCCTTTAGAAATGAAATGAAAGATCGAGCTATGCGGAATTCGATTAGAGTTGATAGATAGCTTGGTTTTCTGACCAGTGTTCCAACTATTTCATCGGCAAGGGGCTCGAATTCTGATGCGCTGCGCATTTCAGCATCATTAAGAGCATCGCGAACCGTATCTAACGTCGAAAGTGTCCAGGTTCGGACTTCCGGTGGCAAATCTTGAGCCGCTCTCACATCTGCTGTCAATGTAGAAAGTTGATCGATCAGTGAACGCCGAGTCTCCTCTTTTAGAGCAGGTTGAGGGCAGCGGGCGTGCAGCCTGTTTGCACACATTTCAAGACAGTACTCACCGGCAGGAGACAGTGAGTCAAGAAACCTGCCCATGTTAAATGATTGAAGTTGAAGGAACTTTGCAAGCGTTCCTTCAACTTCGCCGAAATGCTTCAGGAGTGAAGTAGGATTCTCGTCTTCAAAAGATTCTATTTTCTGCCGTGTGTCCCATGCCAACTGGCCAAGTCGGGCGGCACCTCGCAGAAGCTGCCAAGCATTACCATTTTCTATTTCAACATTCAATATCTCCGCCCAACCATCGCGTGCAGGAGTCTCGGGGTCGAGGGTCCGAGCCAGAGAAAGCACATGACTCAATCGCCCAGCCGGGTTGTCCATCGGCACGGTCACTTGGATCACTCCAATCGTTGGTCTTTGATGGAGGTCGCAAGCAGGACTCATGCAGTTACTGTGCGTGCGCTAGCAAAGTGCCGACGACTCGGAAGCGCGTCGTAGTACCTGCACCGCTCACAGCATCGGTGTACGCACCGTCGGTCTGGTACCCAAGCTGAGAACGGCTGACGACACTCCTGACGACACCGACGACGACACCGTGTCTGGCTGTAAACTGATCGCATGAGCGCTGAGCGTGACGAGCTGCTACGCCTGGTGGAGGAACTGCCGGAAGAGGAAGTGCCCCAGGCGTTAGCGGACGTGCGCCGTCACCTCCGTCCTGTTCGGGAGCGGCCGTGGCCACCTGCGTGGTTCGGAAGCATCGAGGGGGACGGCACTGCGGTCGGTGCCCGGAGCGAGGAACTGCTACGCGAGGGATTCGGCCAGTAGCGTGATCATTTGCGACACCGGTCCGTTGGTTGCTGCTGCGATTGCCACCGACCCCGATCATCACCGTTGCGTCGAGCTGTTCACCGGTCTCCACCTGGCCAACCGTCCGATCGTCGTACCTGCCCCGATCGTGGCCGAAGTCGGGTACCTGCTGGAGCGCTACGGCGGGCCACGAGCCGAGTCCGGGTTCCTTCGGTCCTTGTCGGAGGACGACTTCGTGTCGATGGAGTTGACCAAGGCTGATTACGCACGGATGGCCGACCTTGTTGACCAGTACGCCGACTTCCCGCTAGGGACGAGCGATGCATCCGTCGTCGCGCTTGCCGAACGACTGGACGAACCCGAGGTCGCGACACTCGACCTTCGGCACTTCTCCGTCGTCCGGCCGAAGCACGTACGTGCCCTGACGCTGCTTCCTGATTAGCCAAAAAATCGCTCATAACTTCGCGTTTCACGTTCATTTGCGCATGAACCCGGCAGACGCCTGCGATCATCGACAAACGACGAGAACCCTGACGACGACGAACGGCGAGGTCAGCGGCGTAGTGCCTCGTCCTTGCAACCCAGAGTGGTAAGCAGGAGGTTGCGCAGTCGAGCGCGTCGCGCGGTAGCAACCGAAACGCAGCTTCGGCCAAGATCATCTCCATACTTTTCCCGCAGGAAACATCGACAAACGACCATCAACAGCGACCGGCGACATTGAGCCCAACCGATCGTCGTAGCTGGTGAGAACCGCTGTCGGCAGCCAACGTCAAACGTCCAGACCCACGGCCTGGAAATCCGTAGGTTCTGGGTTCGAGTCCCAGGCGGCCCACTTCACGCTTGCTTCCCGGTCAGGCGAGCACCCGAGCGTAGAACATGAACCTACCGAGCCACGGCCAATGTCACTCCGCAGTAGCGGATATCGTGCAATGGTGAACCCTTTCCACACGGCCGGTCCCCACGCCGTCCTGAGGAGCCTCCTTGCCTGAGTCGACCACCGGGACCCGTCCCACCCTGGAAGCCGTCGCGGCGCGCGCCGGTGTTTCCCGGGCGACGGTCTCGCGTGTCGTAAACGGGAACGCCGGGGTGCGTCCAGAGTTCGCGGATCGGGTTCGCCAGGCTGTCCAGGAGCTCGGCTACGTACCGAACCACGCCGCACGGAGTCTGGTGACCCGCCGGTACGGCGCGGTCGCCGTGATCATCGCCGAGCCCGAGTTCCGCATCTTCTCCGACCCGTTCTTCGAGCAGCAGGTGCGCGGCATCAGCCGGGAGCTGACCAAGCACGATGCCCAACTGGTGCTGCTCTGGGTGGAGGGGCCAGGCGACCACGAGCGGATCGCCCGCTACCTTGGCGGCGGCCACGTCGATGGCGCGCTCGCCTTCTCGGTGCACAACGACGACGGGCTGCCCTCAGTCATCCGCGGCACGCAGGTGCCGACGGTCTTCGGCGGACGTCCCGGCTGGCCGACGTCGGACGAGGGCGATTCGCCCGTCCCGTACGTCGACAGCGACAACCGGGGTGGCGCCCGCGAGGCCGTCCGGCACCTGGTCGCGTTGGGCCGCGAACGTATCGCCCACATCTCAGGCCCACCGGACCAGACCTCAGCGCTCGACCGCTACGACGGCTACCGCGACGTCTTGCTCGACACCGACCCGGCGTTGCTGGCCGGCGGCGACTTCACCGAGGACGGCGGCGCACACGCGATGGCCCAACTGCTCCAGCAGCGCCCGGACCTCGACGCCGTTTTCGCCGCCAACGACATGATGGCAATTGGCGCGCTACGTGTCCTGCACGAACGTGGCCTGCGCGTGCCCGACGACGTCGCGGTGGTGGGTTTCGACGACATGCTGCCCGTCGCCGCGAATGCCGAACCGCCGCTGACGACGATCCGCCAGGACGTCGAGGGCATGGGCCGTGTGATGGTCCGCCTACTGATGCAGGTGCTGAACCAGGACGGCCCCGACGCACGCACCGAGCCCGGGGTGCGCACCCCGGGCTCGGTGATCATGCCGACGGAGCTGGTCCGACGGGCCTCCGCCTGATCATTCGTATGGAATGACCAGCACGGAGTCGGCGGTTCCGGTGGCGATTTCCGTCGTGCCATCACCGATGGCGTGCCACACCTCGAGGCGTACCGTGCCGCCGTCGAGGTCGCCTAGCGCTCCCGTCGCCGACTTCAACCCCCTCGCCTGGGTGTACGTCTCCCACCCGTCCACCGGATCGGTGGCGAAGTAGTTGTACGTCTCCACCCGATCGAACGTCCCGTCGCCGGTCAGGTCGTAGCTCACCCGCGCCTGCTGACCGAGACCGACCGTCGTGCCAGCGTCCACCGGCAACCGGAACGACGTCGACTCGCCCGCCTCGTGCGTACCGGTCACGTTCTCGGCGACATACACCAATGGCAGATGCGGAGTGCCGTCGTAGTTCTTCCCCTCCGCTGAGGCGATCGTGTCACTGCCGGGCGTGCCGTCCGTAGCCGTGGTCAGCGTGCCACCGCTGCGCAGCTGGAACGTATTCCCAGTGCTGGTGTCCGGATCGGAGCCAGACTTCGTCGTGGTGGCCGTGGACCCAGCCGGGACGCTGAGCCGCGTGCCGTCGGAGAAGGTGACCGTGCGCGAAGTCGACCCGTAGTTGTGCGCCGCATACGTGCGTGCGGTGTCCGTAGCGAACACGGCCGACGTGGGAATGTCACCGGTCACGGCCGTGTCCGGCGCACCAAGGGCGTCCATCGTGGCGAGCCAGTGGTAGGTGTGTGCCTTGGACTCCCCGGCCTCTGGTGTGTACGCCGCGTGTTCGGCATCCCACCTCGCCTTTGCCGACGCCGGATCGGATAGCGACTCGAACTCCCACAGGATGTCCCGCCATTCGACGGCTGGCCCACCGTTCTCCCGCTCCATCTCGGCGAGGTTGCGGTCGATCGCATCCTTCCTGCTGGCGAGGTGCAGGGAACCCCCGGTCACGGGTAGCACGTTGATGCCGTGGATCTCCTCGGGGTTCGAGGTCCACCACGTCGCGTAGGCAGCCCCGCTGCCCCACACGATCCCCGCCGTGTCGTGCCCGAACTCGGCGGGATAGACCTGCTCATCGGCGTCGAACCAGTACTGCGTGATCGCCGCCGACTCGGTCGTCAGCAGGTACATTCCCAGGTCACGCAGTTCGGTCTTACCGGTGGCCGCGCCCCACAACGCCAGCCCCGCGCTCATGTTGATCGACTCGGACGACGACTCCTGGTTGTTGCCCGCCGCGAAGCTCTGATGCCCGGACGCCCAGCCATGCCCGGCGTAGACGTCGAATCCGCGCAGGAACGGGAACTCGCTGTCGGTGCGGACGGGGTTGGCGGCGTCCCGGATCAACATGTCGACCATGCCGCCCCACTGCGAGTCGTCGGCCCACGCCGGGTCGTACTGCGCGACGATCGCCGCCGCGTGCACGAAATAGCCGTAGTGGAAGTGGTGGTCGTTGAGCTCGGTGTCGCTGCCGTACGAGGCGGGGTAGCCGATCAACGTCCGCCAGTCGGTGTCGTACGAGAACTCGGACGCGCCACCGGCGGTGAACCACTCCTCCATCCGGCCCTTGATCAGCCCGAGCAGCTGGTCACGCCGCTGAGTGGCACCGATCTGATCGGCCACGGGAACGAGCTGCGCCAGCCGCCCGAGCGCCTTGCCGGTCCAGTACGTGTCGGTCGCGCCGGAGAACGGATCGGCGTCGTTGACGACGTCGTCCAGATACTGCCGCAACCGGTTCTCGTCGATCCCCGACGTCTCCGGCAGCGCGGGCATCAGGGGAGCGGCGGATCGACTGGTGGTGAACGACGTCGACTCGCGCACCTTCATCGTGCCGCGCGGCGAGACGTAGGTGTACGGCGTGAGCGCATCGGTCGTGCTCAGCCATTGATGCCGGTAGAGCGCCTGCAATGTGCCGGTCTCGGTGCCCTCCTGCGGTTCCGTGGTGAGCGTGTAGGTGGACTGGACGGTCCCGCCGCTGTAGTCCCAGGAGACGCGCGATCCCGTGACGAAGCTGAAGGCGTACTTCTTGTACGTCTCCAGCGCCGCGGCCTCGGGCAGAACGGCAAGCGAGAAGTAGTCCTTGGCACCCAAGTTCGCGGTAAGCGTGCGCCCCGAGATCGACCAGTCGCTCCCGGTGGGAGCGAACAGCGCGTAGTGATGCCCGTTGATCGTGACGCCCACGACGTTGCCCTGGTCCGCGAACACCGTGGGCAGCGTGGCGGTGGCGACGCTGGCATCGCCGCCGGTGCCCTTGGCATAGACGTAGGGCATCCCGTGGCCGATCGTGGCGCGCAGGGTTCGCGTGCCGTCGGACCAGTACGGCGTCACGGTCCAGTCGGACCAGCCGTCGACCTTGGTCTCCGACGCGTTGAGGCCGCTGAGCCCCAGGGTCAGATCGCGCTGGTGGGCGTACTCGTAGTCCCGGCCACCGTTGGTGATGTTGGGCGTTGTCGGATACCCGACGTCGAGGCCGGCGGCGGTGGCCTCGTAGGTAAGCGGATGCCCGTACATGGGCGTGGAGTAGGGGTTGGAGTCGTAGCGCTGGAAGGCCAGCGACGACCACCAGTCATTGGTCGGTACCGGCTCTCCCCGCACCGCTGCGGTGACCTTCGGGCTGACCGGCGTACCGGTGTTGCTGCTGGGCCCGGAAGTTCCAGCGGGACGCGTGTCGGAATAGCTACCCGCGCCGACGGTGATGGTGTCGGCAGCGGCGGTACCCGCGGCGGGCCCCACCAGAGTGGCGGTGGCCAGTGCCCCGCTGAGCAGCAACGTCGCGAGGGGTCGCGAGCGGCGGCGTAAGTGGAACGGCGGTCCAGCGCGAAAACGTGTCATGGGCGGCACCTCGGTCGTCGTTGGCGGAGTAACGGCATGTGTGAGAGCGCTCTCAGCATGACTGAAAGTAGAGCTGGATCACATTCCTGTCAACGTCGATGGCAATCGCATATCCAGACCTCAGCCCAGGTAGCGACGATCGCACCCTTGACGGCTCCACCTTGGTCGGGCAAGCTCCCAGCCCATTGGTGAGAGCGCTCTCAGCGCCACCAGAGCCTGTAGTCCGTCGAAGCCAAGGGAGACTTCACATGCCCAACACGCGAACTGACGCACAAGCGACCCGCCGGATAACGGGACTACGGCTCGGTGCCCTCCTGCTCGCTGGCGCGCTGGTTTCCGCCTGCGGAGCAGCCTCGTCCGGTTCCGAGGACGGCCCAGTCACGTTGACGATCGACCTCTTCGGCTCCTTCGGCTACCAGGAAGCGGGGCTCTACGAGAAGTACGAGCAGCTCAACCCCGGCATCACCATCAAGCAGACCGACACCGAGGACGAACAGGACTACTGGAAGTCGCTGCAAACGCGCCTGGTTGGCGGCGGTGGGCTCGCCGACATCCAGGCGATCGAGGTCGGCCGGATCACCTCGGTCACCCAGCGGCAGGCCGACAAGTTCGAGGACCTGACCCAGTACGGCGCGGGCGAGCTCGAAGGAGAGTTCACCGAGGCCAAGTGGGCTGCGGCGACCACATCGGACGGTGAGGTGCTTGGGCTCGGCACCGACATCGGACCGCAGGCGATGTGCTACCGCAGCGACCTGCTGGAGAAAGCCGGGCTGCCGACCGACAGGAAGCAGCTCGCCGAAGCATGGTCCACATGGGACGACTACCTGACGCTCGGCGAGGAGTACACCGCGAACGCACCGGATGACAGCGCCTGGATCGACAGCGTCGGCAGCCTCTACGCGGTCATGATCGGCCAGGAGGAACAGCGCTACTACAACGAGTCGGGCAACCTGATCTACGAGGACAACCCGGCCGTCGAGACGGCGTGGGATACCGCGGCGGAGGCCGCCCAGTCGGGGTTGAGCGCCAAGCTCGACCAGTGGTCACCGCAGTGGAACCAGGCGTTCGCCGCTGGCTCGTTCGCCACGCTGCCGTGTCCAGCCTGGATGCTCGGCTACATCAAGGGCCAGGCCGGTGACGCGGGCGAGGGCAAGTGGGACATCGCGGCGCTGCCCGGCGGCGCGGGCAACTGGGGCGGCTCCTACCTGGCCGTTCCCGCCGCGGCCGAGCACAAGGACGAAGCCTACGACCTGATCCAGTGGCTCACCGCTCCCGAACAGCAGGCCGAACTGTTCCGCAAGCAGGGCAACTTCCCCTCCGCGACCGGCGCGATCGAGACGATCACCGACGCCACCGACCCGTACTTCAACGACGCCCCGATCGGCCAGATCTTCGGCGACGCGGCCAAGGAGACGCCCGTCCAGGTGCTTGGCATCCACGACAAGAGCATCAGCGATCAGATCATCAACGGCTTGAGCGAGGTCGAACGCAAGGGCACCCCGCCGGACGAGGCGTGGTCGAACGCGATGAAGGGCGTCGACAACGTCCTGGGATGACCAGGTCAGGAGGAACGACGACTATGACCTCGCTCGCTCCGGCCTCCGGTGCGCGGCGGGCCACCCGACCGTCGGTGGCTCGTCGCGCCTGGCGGAAAGCGTCACCCTACGGCTACATCGCCCCGTTCTTCACGCTGTTCGGGGCGTTCGGGCTGTTCCCGCTCATCTACACCGCGTTCGTCTCGCTGTACCGGGTTGAGCTGCAAAACCCGGACGAGATGGAGTGGCGCGGGCTGGACAACTACATCGCGCTGTTCGGTGACGAGTTCTTCTGGACGGCGTTGCGCAACACCTTCACCATCGGCGTGCTCTCGACCGTGCCGCAGCTGGTCATGGCGCTCGGGCTGGCGCACCTGCTCAACTACCGGATGCGCGGCCGGACATTCTTCCGGACGGTGATGCTGCTGCCCTACGCCACGTCGGTGGCGGCGGCGACGTTGGTGTTCGCCCAGCTCTTCGGCCACGACTTCGGGCTCATCAACCAACTGCTCGGCGTGGTCGGTCTTGGCCCGGTGGATTGGCAGACGAACACGGTGGCCTCGCAGATCGCCGTGTCCACCATCGTGATCTGGCGGTGGACCGGCTACAACGCGTTGATCTACCTGGCGGGGATGCAGTCCATTCCGCACGAGCTGTACGAGGCGGCTGAAATGGATGGTGCCTCGCGCTGGCGGCAGTTCTTCCACGTCACGCTGCCGGGGCTGCAACCAACGATCCTGTTCACCGTCGTCGTGTCCACGATCGGCGCGACGCAGCTCTTCGGGGAGCCGCTGTTGTTCGAGGGGTCCGTGTCTGGCGGCATCTCGCACCAGTACCAGACGCTCGGTCTCTACCTGTACGAGCAGGGCTGGGGCTTCATGCACCTGGGCCGCGCCGCCGCGATCGCGTGGGTGATGTTCCTGCTCATCGCGGTCCTCGTCGGCGTCAACGCCCTCATCGCGCGCCGCCGCATCCGCAAGGAGGCTGTCCGATGACCGTGCTCGACGCCCCCGAACTGGCGGCGACCACCACCGACACCCCGCCGCCACAGCGCCCTCGACGTCAAAAGCGCAAGCGCGGCAACCAGCCTGGCATGCGCGCGGGCAAGCTGATCTACGCGCTGCTCATCGTCGCGTTCCTGCTGTCGGCGTTCCCGTTCTACTGGACACTCGTCGCGGCCAGTCGTTCCAACGCCGACCTCGCGAAGACGCCACCAGCGCTGTTGCCGGGGCCGAACCTGTTCGACAACTTCGAGGCCGCGATGGCCGAGGCGGACATCGGTCTCGCCCTGCTCAACTCCCTGATCGTCTCGGGCTCCATCACCATCGGCACGGTGTTGTGCTGCACGCTCGCGGGTTTCGCCTTCGCGAAGTTGCGGTTCCGGGGGCGGGGCGTGCTGTTCGCGGTGACCGTGGGCACCATGATGATCCCGCCGCAGCTCGGCGTGATCCCGCTGTTCATGCTGATCGCGGAGCTGCAGTGGGTGAACCAACTCCAAGCGGTGATCCTGCCGGGGCTGGTGTCGGCGTTCGGCGTGTTCTTCATGCGGCAGTTCCTGATCCAGACGCTGCCGGACGAGCTGATCGAGGCGGCGCGCGTCGACGGCGCGTCCACGGCGCGGACGTTCTGGACCATCGTCGTGCCCATCGCCCGGCCAGGCATGGCGGTCCTCGGCCTGCTCACGTTCATGACCGCATGGAACGACTTCTTCTGGCCGATCGTCGCGCTGTCCTCACAGAACCCGACCGTGCAGGTCGCGCTGCGCCAACTCGGTGGCGGCTACGTCCACGACCAATCGGTGATCATGGCGGGCACGCTGCTCGGCACCCTCCCCGTCCTGCTGGTGTTCGGCCTGCTTGGCAGGCAGATCGTCGGCGGCATCATGCGCGGCGCCGTCAAGGGCTGAACCGGCTCGCCCGTCCACTCGTCATCGCGAACAACAAAGGAGCAACCGCTGTCATGACCTCTGTCGACACCAACCGCCAGCCGGCAACGGAACTCACCTTTCCGACCGGCTTCCGTTGGGGCACGGCCACGGCGGCGTACCAGGTGGAGGGCGCCGCGGCCGAGGACGGTCGTTCGCCATCGATCTGGGATACCTTCAGCCGCACGCCCGGCAAGGTTCGCAACGGCGACACCGGGGACACCGCGGCTGACCACTACCACCGGATGTCCGAAGACGTCGCGCTGATGAAGGATCTGGGCGTCACCGACTACCGGTTCTCGATCTCCTGGCCACGCGTGCAGCCCACCGGACGCGGACCCGCAGCGCAGCGGGGCCTCGACTTCTACCGGCGCCTGGTGGACGAACTGCGCCACGCCGGAATCCGGCCGGTGGCAACGCTCTATCACTGGGATCTGCCGCACGAGCTGCAACACGGCGACCCGGGCGGCGGTTGGATGCGCCGGGAGACGGCCGACCGCTTCGCCGAGTACGCCGGAATCGTCGCGGAGGCGATCGGCGACCGCGTTGACACGTGGACGACGTTGAACGAGCCCTGGTGCGCGGCATTCCTCGGCTACGCGGAGGGGGTGCACGCGCCCGGCCTCACCGAACCGGCGTCCGCGCTCCGTGCCGCGCACCACCTCAACCTGGCTCACGGACATGCCGTCCGGGTGCTTCGTTCCGCGCTGCCCGACACGGCGGAGATCTCCCTGACCCTCAACCTGTACGCGGTCCGTCCACACACGACGTCCGAAGTGGATCGTGATGCGGCACGCCGCATCGACGCGCTGGGCAACCGGATCTTCCTTGATCCCGTGTTCCACCGAAGTCTCCCGCAGGACCTGGTCGCGGACACGGCGGCGCTCACCGACTGGTCGTTCGTCCAGGACGGCGACCTTGACGTGACGTCAACGCCGATCGACAGCCTCGGGATCAACTACTACGCGCCCACCGTCGTCGCGGCCGGGAGCCACGAGACGCCCTCGCCGTGGCCGGGCGCGGAGCGGCACGTGCGCTTCGTCCCGCCACAGGGTCCGCGCACCGCGATGGACTGGCCGGTGGACTCGGGAGGCCTGCACGAACTACTGGTCCGGCTGCGTGACGAGCTTCCGACGACACCGCTGTTGATCACGGAGAACGGCGCCGCCTATGACGACTACGCCGACCCCGAAGGAGACGTCCACGACCCAGAGCGCATCGCCTACCTGCGCAGCCATCTCACCGCCGTCCACCGGGCGCTGGCCGAGGGCGTGAACGTGCGCGGCTACTTCGTGTGGTCACTGCTGGACAACTTCGAGTGGGCATTCGGCTACGGCAAGCGATTCGGCATCGTCCACGTGGATTTCGCCTCACAGCGGCGCACGCCGAAGGACAGCGCGTGGTGGTATGCCAACGTCATCGCCCGCAACGCACTCTCCGACTGAAGGCGTCCGAGCCGTGCGGGCGCGACGACCTCGTGATGCTGTGGCCCGAGCGGGTCGCCATGGCGCCCGCGACCTGACCGACACGTGACAGTCCCCCGATCCGCGTACTCGACAAGCTCTGCGGTCGCGCGTACTTTGTGTTGCAAAGCTCTTGTTAGGGGGAAGCATGACCGAGCATCCGGCACAAACGCTTGCCGACATCCAGGAACTCAGAGAGCGGAGCCGCCGCCTAGCGCATGGGGGAGTGTGGTTACCCGCGCTGCTGTTGGCCTCACTCGTGGTGGCCAGCACGCTGTTGTACCAGTTCCCGTTCCATCAGCCGATGAGTGAGATGTGGCGGTTTCCCTTCTGGCCAGGGCTTCCCGCACAGCCGCGCAGCCACGTCGGCGCTTATCTGTTCTGGTTCATCGGCCTCCCCTTGACCGTTCTCGCCACCGGAGCGTGGTACCGGTGGCGGGGTCGCCGGATGGGTGTGAAGGTCGCCTGGCCGTGGTTCGCATTGACCACGCTCGCGACGCTCGCCCTCCTTGCGATCATCGCTGCCGTACCCACGAGGACGGTCACCGCGCAGTATCCCGACGGATGGCGGGGGCTGCTCACGCCACTCCTCGCTGTCGCCGTTGCCGCGATCGCGCTTGGCGTCATCGAACGCAGCCGGGGTTTGATCTTCGGTGGCGTGTGGCTCGGCTTGATCGCGAGTTGGCACTGCGCGCTCGGGATGGGTGGGCTGCCTGGCTGGGTTACGTGGCTGCTCAGCGGTGGCGAAGGCCCTGCGCTCGGCGGGCAACTCACGTTGCTTGGTCTGCACCGCCCGGGGCCGGTCCTCATGCTGGCAGCGCTGCCCCTGCTCATCGTCGGGCTCATGGGGTTACGCCGCACCCGTGGAGGCACCGAGTGACCTCCGAGCCACATCCCGCGCTGAAGCTCGATGAGACCACGCACCAGCGTGTGCGGCTCGGCATTCTCGCGGTTCTAAGCGAGACCACCGAGTGTGCGTTCGCCGTACTGCGCGATCAGCTCGACCTGACCGACGGCAATCTCAGTCGGCACCTTCGCGTCCTCGAAGACGCCGGGCTGGTGGAGTCACGGAAGACTTTCGAAGATCGACGTCCCCGTACCTGGCTCAAGTTGACTCGCCAAGGGCGCAAGGCACTGCGAGAGCAGGTGGAGACCATGGAGAAGCTGGTCGCCCGCCTGCGCGTCGGCGACGAGTGACGACATCGGACTGCACTGGGCAAGCCACACCTCGCTATATCCGCACCACCACAGGATCCAGCACCTTGATCAACTCGTTCGCCTCAGCGGTGATGAGGCTATGGCGAGAAGCCGCGATGTTTTCATCCCTGGTCAACACCGACCAATCGAAGCGCCACCCTGCCGAAACGGCCAATTGCCGCAAGAACGCACGCAACGCACGTCCTACTCGGTCGCTCCTTCCCGTCATTTTCGGCACCCCCGGCCGCTTATTGGGTAGGTAGCTGGGTCCGTTCACGAGACACTCGTGTCATGAGTCAATGAGCCTTTGGCCATGCGGATGGTGTCGCTCAACTTCGGTCCGAGCGCGGCGAGCACGTCGATGGCTTCGGTCCCATACCGGTACACCGTGGCCGCGCCCAGGCCGAATCCGGGCGCCAGCCGCGTGTACATCTCGCCGTTGCGCAGGTGTGCCAGCAGGAGCAGCGCTTGGCGCTGCGGCGGCAGCTTGCGCCATCGTGACCCGATCGCAGCGCGATGGCGGCGGGATCACCGATATCGTGCTTACCGTTCACAGTTCCATGAAAGGCTTGGCGTAAGCGAACTCGCCGCGGATCGACGGTTGGTAGGTCGCAAGGGTGCGGACCTGGAAGTGTGATGCCCATTCCGGGATCGGGGGTGTAATGCCGTACCGGTCAGCGAGCCCGAAACCGAACCGCGGGTAGTAATCGAGATGGCCAAGCAACCCCACCAGTGGCTCGCCGAACGCGTCCGCACCACCGAGAACCGCGTGCATCAACGCCGCACCGATGCCCTCGCCCTGCGCCTCGGGCAGCACACCGATCGGGCCGAGCGCCAGAACGGGCGTCGCACCGACATGGGCACGTGTGCAGACAACGTGCCCAGCGACTGCCCCCTTCCGCTCCGCGACCAGCGACAGCTCGGGCAGCCATGCGTCGCCGTCGCGCAGCGCGCCGACCAGCCCCACCTCCACCGGAACCTGGTCAGGGTGTTCGGAACTCGCGAACGCGGCCGCATGCACGGCGCTGATGGCGTCGACATCGGCGGAGGTTTCACGTCTGATCAGCATTCGCTCACCTTCTGGTACGCGCATGCGGTGCGCAACCGAGTTTCCCGTGTTCAGTGCTGGCGGGAACTTCGCCACGCTCGTGCTGATGCCGAACGGCTCCTGATCCAGTACTTGGTAACGGCATCACTTCGTACGCCACAGGTAGTCTCACCGAATGATCCGCGAACTCCTTCAGGCCAGCTCAGATCGGATCAGCCCGACGGCGCACTACACCGGCTACGTCTGGGTCCGCAACGGGCTGTCGCACCCCGGGTTGGCCACGAACGCGGGCAGGCTGTTCTACAACGCGCTCGCCCCGGCCAACGCGGCGTCTGCCCGGCTCGGCCAGGCGCATCTGGAGCACTACCTGCTCGCCCGCCACGAGGTGATCGACCACCTGCTCACGGAAGCCATCGAACAGGGCCACGTCGCACAGGTCATCGAGGTCGCGGCGGGCCTGTCCGGCCGTGGTTGGCGGTTCACCCGGCGCTTCGGCGACGCGATCACGTACGTCGAGGCGGACCTGCCTGGCATGGCCGAGCGCAAACGCCGCATGCTCAACACCACCGGCGCCCGCGGCCCGAACCACCGGGTCGAGGACGTCGACGCGATGCGCGACAGCGGACCGGACAGCCTCGCCGAGCTGGCCACCAGCCTCGATCCAAGCAAGGGCCTCGCGATCATCACAGAGGGCCTGGTGAACTACTTCGACATCGCCAGCGTGCAGGCGATGTGGTCCCGGTTCACCGACGTCCTCAGCGGCTTCCCCACCGGGCTCTACCTCTCCGACATCCACCTCGGCAGCAACACCGAGGGCCGGCTGAACCGGACCGCCGTCGCGCTGCTGTCCGCATTCGTGCGTGGCCAGGTGCACCTGCATTTCACCGGCCCACAGGACGCCGAAGCCGCGTTGCGCAAGGCCGGGTTCGCTGAGGCGACGCTACGTCGTCCAGACGACTTCGCCGGGACGCTGCCACACTGCACCGGCCGTAGCGCGCGGGCGAACCACATCATCGCGGCGTCCGTCGGCTGAGCGGACCCGCCCGCGAGGTAGTCCACCAGCGACGGCGAGTGAATTTGCCGGGACCGCCCGACGCGAGACGTTCCACCCCGCGAGAAATCGATGGCATCGTGGCACCTCTCGACGGTATGAATGGAGACGTGCGCTGGATCGACTTCGAAGGTGCCGTCAACGTCCGTGACGTCGGCGGCATGCCCACGGCTGATGGCGGCAAAACCGTCCCCGGCAGGCTGCTGCGCTCGGACAACCTGCAGGGCCTTACGCGAAACGACGTCGCCAAGTTCGTCGACGAACACGGCCTGCGCACCGTCATCGACCTGCGGACGACCAACGAGCTGACCCTGGAGGGCCCTGGTCCGCTCACCGAGGTCAGCACGGTCCGGCACACCCACCACTCGATGTTGCCCGAACGGGGCAACGCGACCGACGCCGCTGCCGACACGTTCGAGTCACGCCGGGAGCGCATCCTGGCGATGGCGCCTGACGACATCGTCTGTGGCATCTATCTCAGCTATCTCGCGGACCGGCCGGACAGCGTAGTGTCCGCGCTGCGCACGATCGCCGCGTCCGATGGCGCCGCCGTGGTGCACTGCGCGGCGGGCAAGGACCGCACCGGCGTCGTCGTGGCGATGGCGCTCTCAGCGGTCGGTGTGCAGGAAGACGCGGTCGTGGCGGACTACGCGGCGACCGGCCAGCGGATCGAGGCAATCCTCGACCGCCTCCGGTCGACGCCCACCTATGCGGGCGACATCGACCGCCTGCCCGTTGACGCGCACACTCCGCGCGCGGAGACCATGGCGGCCTTCCTGCGGCACCTGGACACCGAGCATGGCGGCGTCACGGAGTGGCTCGCCGAGCATGGCTTCGGCGGGACCGACGTCGACCGGCTGCGGTACCGGCTGCTCGCGGACTGACCCGGGACGTACTAACGGAACAGCGAGACGGCGGGAACAAACCCCCGCTGCCCCACGTTGATACCTAAGCTGCGGAAGGACCACGGCCGCGACGACGCGGCCGGCGGTCATAGCGCGGGCCCAACCTGGGTACCCGCATAACTGGCTAATCAGACTCTCACCAGGCGCGAGGATCCCGTGATCCCGCATGCCCAGCGAAGCCAGACGTCGAAACGAAGGAGGTGGCGCGAGGTGAGGCGAGACGGAATGGACTGGCGGCATCGCGCCGCCTGCCGTGACGAAGACCCTGAACTGTTCTTCCCGGTCACCGACATGGGGCCGGGTGCGAGGCAGGCCGAGAAGGCCAAGAGCATCTGCGCTACGTGCCCCGTACGTGAGCGGTGTCTCCAGTTCGCGCTGGACAACGGCCTGAACTACGGCATCTTCGGCGGTATGACCGAACAGGAGCGGGCCGACCTGGTACGCCGCAGCGCGCACGCGGCCTGATCACGGCTGTCCGAGCGCCTAGCTCGGGCAGCCCGAGCCGGGCGGCCCTGGCGCGGGAGACGGCCCAGCGCCGAGCCGCCTGGCCCCTACCCTCGGCCCGCATCAGCGTGCGGATGGACCACCCGTCGCATGAGCTCGGGCACCACATGCCGCTCATCCGGCAGGTTGTCCAGGAAATGTCGGGACTGCTCCCGGCTGCGACGGATCAGCTCCTCACCGCGCGACAGATCCACCGGGACGACGTCCAGCGGGCACAGTGGCGGCAGCACCACCAGCTCGACCGACTCTGGCACGCGCTGAATGTCGAGCACCAGCCGCTGCTGGATCAGCACGTTCAACGACTGCAACGCGACACCGAGTGCACCACGCGGCGGCTTCTCCAACGTGCAGGTGTAACCGGTGGGCAGTACGTAGACCTTGTGCGCGCCAAGTGCGATGGCGTGCGAAAGCGGTGTGTTGTTCGTGATGCCACCGTCGACAAGCACCCAACGTCCCCTACGCACCGGCGGAAACACACCGGGCAGCGCCGCGCTGGCGAGCACGGCACTGGTCACCGGCCCTTCAGACAACCGCAGTTCTGCGCCGCTGAGTAGGTCGGTCGCGATCACGTGCAGTGGGATCCGCGCGTCGCCGAGGTCGTCCAACTCGATCCATTCCTCGATCAGCTCGCGGAGTTTGCTCGACGAGACGACGTGGTCCTTGCAGCCGAGCGCGCCGAGCAACGCCGTCAAGGGGTTAAACGGGAAGACGTCGTTGGTCTCCAATCCGGACCACACCTCGGCGAGCCGGTCAGCGGTGGCCGATGTCTCGGGCCGGGAAGCGAGGAACGCCCCGTTTAGCGCTCCCGCCGATGCCGCCGCGACGAGATCGGGCACGATGTCGCGCTCGTAGAGCGCCTGCAGCATGCCCACCTGGATCGCGCCGAGGCTGCCGCCACCGGACAGCACGAACGCGACACCCGCGTCCCCGGAACTCGCGTCGGTCATCGCAAGACTCCTCTCCGTTACCGCCTTGCACAGTATCCCCACTCACCTGCGTGGATCGCATCGCGCGACCGGACCACCACAGCCGCGGGAGAAACATCGCAAGACCGGCCAATCCGGAACATCCGATGGTCCGAATCACTCGTGCTGGCTACACAACCGACCACGAAGGGTTTAGCCATGTCTCTGCTATCACGAACCAGGATCGCCGCGGTGTCCGTCGCGGCGGGCCTGCTCGTCACCGCGTGCGGGGGCGCGGTGGCGACACAGAACACGACCGAAACCGGTGGCGTGAACAACGTCGTCAACGCGCAACAGGCCGAGGTGACCGCCGAGGAACTGCGCATCACCCTTGAGCGTCAGCTCGGCCAGCACGCCCTCCTCGCGATCGAGGCTATGCGTGCCGGCGTCGCGGGCCAGGATCACTTTGACGCCGCCGCTGGCGCGCTCGGTAAGAACACCGACGACCTGACCGAGTCGATCCGGCTCGTCTACGGCGACGAGGGCGCCGAGAAGTTCAACGAGCTGTGGACCAACCACATCGGCTTCTTCGTTGACTACACCGTCGGCCTCGCCGAGGGCGACCAGCAGAAGCAGAACCAGGCCAAGAAACGCCTCGACCAGTACCGCAAAGACTTCGGCGCGTTCCTTGAGGGCGCGACCGAGGGCGAACTGCCGCAGAACGCCGTCGCCGACCTGCTGCAGTCCCACGTCGACCAGCTGATCGGCCAGGTCGAGGCCTACCACGACGAGGACTACAAGAAGGCGGCGAGCACCACCCGTGAGGCCTACGCCCACATGTTCGCCACCGCCAAGGGCCTCGCCAACGCCATCGTGTCCACTCAGGATGGTTTCGATGGCTCGGTCGAGGGCCAGGCCATCGACCTGCGCTCCAGCCTGGGTCAACTGCTCGGTGAGCACGCCGCGATCGCCATGCAGGCCATGCGCGCGGGCGTGTCCGGCCAGGATGACTTCGAAGCCATCGCGGGCGCGCTGAACGAGAACACCAAAGACCTGACCGCCGCGATCTCCAGCGTGTTCGGTGAGGAAGGCGGCCAGGCCTTCATGAAGATGTGGGCCGACCACATCGACTTCTTCGTCCAGTACACCGTTGGCCTCGCCGAGGGCGACCAGCAGAAGCAGGACGACGCCCTGAAGCGGCTCGAGCAGTACCGGCAGGACTTCTCGAACTTCCTGGACACCGCGTCCGACGGCAGCATCCCAGCCGACGTCGTCGCCGACGGCCTGCAGATGCACGTCAACCAGCTGACCTCGCAGGTCAAGCAGTTCAACGACGGTGACTTCGAGGGTGCGTTCGCCACGGCGGACGAGGCCTACAACCACATGTACGACACCGCCAAGGCACTCTCGGCGGGCATCGTGGCGTTCATGGGTGACGAGATGCCGGCCGGTGGCGTCGAGACCGGCGCTGGCGGCACCGCCAAGTGAGCCTCCCGTGAGCATCACTGCCGCGCACCACGCGGTGTGAACCGACTGGGTGGGACCTGGCCCCTACGGCTGGGTCCCACCCTCCACCCAAGGAGCGACTCATGAAGCGTGGGCATCGCATCCTCGCCCCGATCATCGGACTCCTACTCCTGCTCGCGGGCTGCGCCGGTGAGGCGAACCCCGCCGACCAGCGAGCAGGCGGCGACAGCGCCGCGGGCACCGCCGCGGCGGCGGCCCCCAACCTCGACGCGGTCAAGTCGTACCGCGCCGTCCGGACCCCGGACTCCGTGCCGGAGCCGGTCGCCATCAACATCCCCGCCATCGGCGTCAGCGGGAAGCTCACCCAGACCGGGCTGAATAAGGACCGTACGCTGGAAGTGCCCGAGTTCGGTGACATGAGCTGGTTCGCCAACGGCGCCGCACCCGGCGAGCCGGGACCGGCCGCGATCCTCGGCCACGTCGACAGCAAGACCGGCCCCGACGTCTTCTACCGGCTGCGTGAGATGTCCCCGGGCGACAAGATCACCGTGACCGCCAAGGGCGGCGAGAAACTGGTGTTCGTCGTGGACCGCGTCGAACAGCACGCCAAGAAGAAGTTCCCCACCGAGAAGGTGTGGCTGCCGACGGCGAAACCGGAGCTGCGCCTGATCACCTGCGGCGGCGAGTTCAACCGGAACCGTGACAGCTACCGCGACAACATCATCGTCTTCGCGTCACTGCGCCAGCGGTGACGTCACCCGAGGAGTGAGCCATGCGCATCGCGATTTCCCTCGTCGCAGCGGCCATCGCGTTGTCCGCCTGCGGCATGTCGGAGCAGGCCGATGACGGTACCGATCAGGCGGCACCCGCCACCGAAACGACCACAACCACAACCGCGCCGCCGACCACCACGACGCAGGAGACCACCACGACGCAACAGACCACCGAGAAACCGGCGTCGAAGCCGTCGGCGGGCACCAAGAAGGTGCGGATCGTCGACTTCACCTACCAGCCGGGCAACATCACCGTGCCCGTCGGCACCACCGTGGTGTGGACGCAGCTCGACCAGTCCACCCACACGGTCGACTTCGACGACGGCACGAAGTCCGGCGACATGGCGAAAGGCGACACCTACAAGCGCACCTTCGACAAACCGGGCAAGTACCCGTACGTCTGCTTCTACCACCCGAGGATGACGGGGACAGTCACCGTCACCAGCTGACTTCCGATATGCCGTGCCCCGCGGCACAGGGCGGCGGCGGGTGAGTGGTTCTGCCCCACCACTCACCCGCCGCCGTCCGCGTCAGGCCTGGTTAGTCGCGACCTCGCGAGTCACTTACCACTTCCCTTGCCCTGCTCCTTGAACACGTACAGGCCGCCATTACGGTCGGAGCCGTAGATCCAGGGCTTGTCGTCCTCCTTGTGCACGCCCCAGAAGTCGTGGGGCTCACCGCCGTTGCTCGCTAGGAACTCCGCCGAGTTGTCGAAGTAGCGCGCCACCTCGACGGGGTTGGCGGGGTCGGTGACGTCGAGCACCAGCATGCCGTCCCAGTACCAGGAGATGTAAGCCTTCACTCGGCCGTCATCGGTGTTCTCGACGACGACGTTGTGCACCGAGTACGTGCCGAACTTGTCGCAGCCGGGGATCGGCTCGCCCGCCGCGCTGCACGCGGTGTCGAAAGTCGACGCCAGCTCGGGGTTGGCCGGGTCCGAGTAGTCCCAGATCCGCACGCCGCCCCACGGCGAGCCGGGCACGTTGTTGGTGATCACGACGGCTGCCGCACCCGCGTCGGCCGCGTTGAAGTTCTTCTCACGGAACGTGCACGCGCCACGCCTGATGAACGCGATGTCACCCTCGTCAATGGCACCCGCGTTGAGGATGGCGTCACCGTCGCAGGCCCTGCCGATCCACACCGCCTCGCCGGTCACCGGGCCGACGTCGGCGAACTTCGGCTGATCACCTGCCAACTCAGACGCAGGGAAGGTCGTGCCTGCCAGCGGGCCGGAGTTCACCGTGATGCTGTCCGCGTCGACGGTGACGTCGTTGCCGGTCTGGCTGCCCTCGAACTCGTCACCGGCGGCGGTGGAGGCCGCGGTGCCCGGCAGTGGCGTGGGCGGATCGCCCTCACTGAAGGTGAGGTTCGTCGGCGGGCGCACGCCCCACGCGTCGAAGTCCTCCTCGGTCTCGACGACGATGGAACCGTCGTCGCTCGGCCATGCCGCGTGGCTGTTGACCTCGCCGTCGAGCGAGCCGTTCTCCACGTCGAGCGCGACCGAGACGAGCTGCGGGTTCGCCGGGTCGGTCATGTCAAGCCGGATCAGCCCAGCGTCCCAGTTCGACAAATACGCGACAGTGCCCGCTTCGTCGAACGTGATGTCGTGCAGGAAACGGTTCCTGGAGTCGCCGTAGCCGTCGAGCAGCCACAACGCCGCGTCCAACACCCGGCCGACGTCCTCGGTCTCGTCGCCGACACCCGGGTCGAAGACCTCCTCCGCGCCCCACGCGCTGACGAGCTGTGGGTCGGTGGGGTCGGTGATGTCGTAGGTGCGGAAGTTGTCGAACGCCGACTCGCCATGATGGACACGTAGTCCTTGCTGCCCTGCGTAAAAAGCCAGATGTTGTGCACGCCGACGTCGCTGATGCCGCCGAAGAGGTCATTCGAGATCGGGTTGAGCTCGTCGGCCCTGATCGACGACAGATGCACCGGGTTGGCGGGGTCGCTGACCTCGTAGAGCTCGATGCCGCCCGGCCCACCAGCGCAGGACTCGTTGGAGTGCGCCAGGATCGCGCCGGAGTTGAGGGTGTCCACCTTGACGTCGTTGGAGCGGCTGCCGACGGGGGAGTCGATCACGCCGACGAACGACGGGTCGTTCGGGTTCTGGACGTTCCAGACCCAGACGCCGGCGCCCTCCTCACCGCCACACGGGCTGTTGAACGTGCCGGTGTAGGAGTAGCCCTCGTGGGTCCAGACGTCGGTCGTCGCGCCCGCGTCGAGCCGCTTGCCCCTGCCGCGCAGCGCGAGGTTCTTGATCTTCTTGCCCGACGGTCCATCGCTAACGACGCCGCCACCGTCGTACTCCGCGAGCGGTGCACTCGGATCGCGCGCTCCGTCCTCGTAGTGCGTGTGGCCCTCGTGGCCGTCGTCGACGGTGCCACCGAGCCCCAGATCGGGGTGATCATCCGACGCGTAGCTGACGGCACTGGTGGAACTGACGACCAGCGCGGCGGCGGCTATCGCGACGAGAGTCCTGCGTTTCATCTGCTTCCTCCTCCCGCGGCAGGAGGGTCGCGCTCCCGCCGTCGACGTCGACTCCCCCACGAAACAGTCGTTGATCGTGTGTCCTATGTCACGCAACTCACACAAATGGAGCACAAGTACGCATTCATAAGAATCAGCAGCAGCCCCCCGTGCTGCGGATTTCACTCGTCGTGCGTGCCTGGTGATTGTTCGTGACACTGGGGTCGGGGCCTGCTCGAGGGAAGGAGGCACCGTGCGGCCGGTTCGGCTCGCGCTCGCGGGCGACACCATGCTTGGCAGAGGGGTAGCCGAGCGGCTGCACGAGGTCGGGCCGCCCGGACTGTTCGCGCCCGAGGTCAGGACGATCATGGCCGAAGCGGACCTCGTCGTGCTCAACCTGGAGTGCTGCGTATCCCAGCGCGGCGCGCGGTGGGATCCCGGTCGCAAGCCGTTCCACTTCCGCGCGCCACCCCGGGCCGTTGAGACGTTGACCTGGCTCGGCGTTGACTGCGTGACGCTGGCCAACAACCACGCGCTCGATTACGGCGTCAAGGCGCTCACCGACACCATCACGCACCTCGAACAGGCGGGTATCCAGTGGGTAGGCGCTGGTCCTGACGCCGAGGCGGCGCGCGCCGGGACGGTGCTGCACGCCCATGGCCAGCGGGTCGGAGTGCTCGGCGTGGCCGATCACCCAAGCGACTTCGCCGCGGGGGTGGACCGGCCAGGCACCGCCTACGCCGACCTCTGGACGGGCGTCACCGACTGGCTCACGGACCGGGTCCGCTCGCTCGCCGCCGCGAACGACATCGTGCTGGTCACGCCGCACTGGGGTCCGAACATGACGTCATCACCCATCCGCCACGTGCGCCGCGCCGCCCGCACGCTCGTGGACGCGGGTGCCACGCTCATCGCGGGGCACTCCGCGCACGTGGTGCACGGCGTCGCCAACCGCGTGCTCTATGACCTCGGCGACTTCATCGACGACTACGTGGTCGACCCGGTACTGCGCAATGACCTCAGCCTGTTGTTCCTTGTCGACGTCGACGCTGACGGCCCGGTGCGCCTTGAGGCGTGCCCGCTGACACTGGAACCGGCTTACACCCGGCTAGCGCGTGGCCTCGACGTCCGGTGGCTGCGCAGCCGCTTCACGTCCGCGTGCCGGGAACTCGGCACGCCCGTGAACTGGCACGACGGACGGTTGGTCGTGGAGTGGCGCTAGACCCGCACCTCGCCACCAGCGACCTGTGCCGGGTACTCCTCGTAAAACGGTACGTAGCCCTCGCCCGGCCCGGCGAGCACATAGAGCGGGTCGCTCACCTCGCTGGTGTCGTAGCCCTGGTCGCGCAGGTCGACCTTGCGGCTCTTGAACGTCGACGTCTGCTCCACCTCGTCGATGAGCCGCACGAACAGCGGCACCGCGTAGCTGGGCAGGTGATCGAGCAGGTGCTTGGCCAACGACGCGCCATCGAACCGCGCGCCGTCCGCGAGCTTGATCGCGGCCATGCCCGCCTTGCCGTCGGTACCGGCCACCTCTACGCCATAGACGACGGCCTGCTCCACGTCAGGGTGCTCCGCGACAGCCGCCTCAACCTCGGTGGTCGCGACGTTCTCGCCCTTCCAGCGGAACGTGTCGCCGAGCCGGTCGGCGAACGCGACGTGGTTGAAGCCCTGCTTGCGCACCAGGTCGCCGGTGTTGAACCAGCAGTCGCCGGACCTGAAGGCGTCTCTGAGCAGCTTGCGCTCGGTGGCGTCCGGGTCGGTGTAGCCGTCGAACGGTGCACGGTTCGTCACCTTCGTGACCAGCAGCCCGACGTCGCCGGTACGGACCTTGCGCAGCTTGCCCTTAGCGTCGCGCACCGGCTGCTCGGTGGCGGGGTCGTACTCGACGATCGCGAACGGCAGCGGGCACACGCCCGCGGTGCGGTCGATGTTGAGCGCGTTGACGAACGCGACGTTGCACTCGCTCGCACCATAGAACTCCGCGATCCGCTCGATGCCGAACCGCTCGGTGAACTCGCCCCACAGCTCCGGTCGCAGCCCGTTGCCGACGACGACGCGCACCTGGTGTTGCTTTTCGGCCTCGCGCACCGGCTGGTTCAGCAGGTAGCGGCACAGCTCACCGATGTAGCAGAACGCGGTGGAGCGGGTGAGCACGACGTCGTCCCAGAACCGCGACGCCGAGAACGACTTGCCGAGCGCCAGCGTCGCGCCCGCCGCGAGCACCGACGAGAGCGAGACCGTCAGCGCGTTGTTGTGGTAGAGCGGCAGACAGCAGTACAGGGTGTCGTCAGTGCGCAGTCGCACGCCGAGGCCACCGAGGCCGGTCATGCTCTTCAGCCAGCGCAGGTGAGACATGGCGCTGGCCTTCGGCATGCCGGTGGTGCCCGAGGTGAAGATGTAGAACGCCGTCTGGTTGGCGGTGATCTCCGCGCACCGCGGCGGGTTCGCCTCGCTGGCGTCGGCGGCGAGCTCGTCGAGGTCCTGGTGCCCTGACAACCGGTCAGCCTGCTTGGCGAGCCCGATGACCTTGCCGTTGATCTCACCGCTCGGCAGCGAGTCGAGAGCTTCCCGGCACTCCGCCCCGACCACGAAGACCGTGCTGTCCAGCAGTTTCTGGCTGTGGTTGAGGACGTCGCCGCGCTGGTTGTAGTTGAGCATGCCAGCGACCGCGCCCAGCTTGACGGCGGCGAGCGCGACCAGCATCGTCTCCGGCCGGTTCGACGCCAACACACCGACGACCGACCCCTGGCCGACGCCATGCTGAGCGAAGACGTCCGCGTACCGGTTCACCCGAGCGTTCGCCTCGCCGTAGGTGATCTCGGACTCGCCGAACCGCAAGAAGGGCCGTTCCGGGTGCTTGGCGGCGGCGTCCTGGAAGACGCGACCGAGCGACGCCTTGCTGCCCGAGCGCATCGTCGCGAGGCCGAGCGCGCCCCGGGCCATCTTCGGCATGTCCGGCGCGAGCTTCGGCAACGACCGAATGACGTCGGTGAACCGGACCCTGCGCGCCACTTCTCGCTCTGACGTCTCCATGGACGGCCACCTTACTGGCGAGTAGCCATGGGAGCGCAAGTGTGAGTTCGTTCATGCAGGTCAATCCGCGTCGGGATTGTGGGTTTCGCGTGGTTGACGGGGCATCGTTCGTGACCAACGGCATAAGGCAGCCCACCCACGCCACCCGGCGACGACCCACCCTTCTAACCACCGCCCGTCTAGCCGCCGCACGGCACAGCGCTCGCCTGCTCACGCTGCGCGCTGCGCCACTCACGACGGACAATGGCGCCACGCCGTACAGCGAACACGGCCTCCGCGAGGCCGTCGCGGCACCACGACGCCCACCGCGCCATCGCGACCGGACCCGCGATCACCCGACAACCAGAAGATCACCGAGGAGGACATCCGCCATGGCAGATCACACCTACCGCGTCAGCGAGATCGTCGGCTCGTCCAGTGAGAGCTTGGACGACGCTATTCGAGGCGGCATCCGCCGCGCGTCGCAAACGTTGCGTGAACTCGACTGGTTCGAGGTCACCGAGATCAGAGGCCACATCGTCGACGGCGACGTCGGGCATTTTCAGGTGGGGATGAAGGTCGGGTTCCGACTCGAAGCGCCCGAGTGATGTCGCGCGGCTGGCGCGCCGGACAACAGCATCGCACCCACGCAACCGCCACCGCTACCGCCGCAACCGCCATGGCGCGACGAACCACAGATACGTGAACGCGAGCGCGGCGCCAACCGCCAGCAAGATCATCGCCACGGTCCCGAACACGACCTTGCCGATCAGCGCGACGGTCACCATCACCGCGCATGCGAGACAACCGAGGCCCATCAACACCAGACGATTCCCCCTGCGCAAGATCTCGCGCCGACGTCCGGCGCGGAACAGCACACGGTGCCATGCGGCGGGTGCGCTCAGCAGCGCCGTTGACAACACGGCGAGCACGACCGCGACCAGGTGCAACGACTTCTCGAACGTCCCGATCTCCTTGAACGTCTGAGTGAACACGACGGCGAGGAGGAAGCCAAACAGGATCTGCACCCCGGCTTGCGCGACGCGCAACTCACCGAGCAGCTCGGCGACGTTGCGGGTCAGCCGTTGGTGCTCCGGCTCGTGATAGTGGTGGTGATGGTCAGCGTCCGGCATGGTGGCGAATACCTCCCAAGCAACGCGGCAAAACGCCGTTCACGGCAGCACCGCCAGCGGCCATACCCGCCCAGTCGCACTGTCGATCAACGCCGCACGGTTCACCCTCACGGTCAGCGGCAGGACGTCGTAGATCGCGGCGGCGACCGCGGGCAACGCGTCCAACCGCGCCCGGTTCGCCAGCGACAAGTGCGGCAGCCAGCGGTCGATCTCGTAGTGCTTGTGTACGACGGCGCCGGTGCGCCGCACCGCCTCAACCACACGATGCTGCCGCGCGACCAGCCCGTCGGGCACGGCGGGTACCAGGCACACCCGCCCTCGACGGAAAGAGCCGAGCGCGTCAAACGTGAGATCGAAGGGCTCATAGCCGGGTACTTCGTCGACGGCGGTGCGCACGGCGTCAGCATCCCAGTGCAGTAACACCACGTAGCTCAGGTGCGGATGGTGCTGGCCGTGCGTGTGGGAGCGCAACGTCGGCACGCCTTCGGACTCGATGCGGTCCCAGAGGTTCCTGATCGACCGCTGTGATTTCCCGTCGAACAGCAAACACACCCCGAGCGCCATGGTTCGACGGTAAGCCAGGCAGAGGTGACCCGCGAAGTGCGACTACCCCCAGTAACAGTCGCACTTCGCGGGTGGCGTGGACCGGTTCAGCCGCCGTGCCGCACAGCGACGCGCTCGCGCAGCCGCTCCTCCTGCTCCCGGAGCTCCGGCGTGAACTCCTCGCCGAAGTCGTCGGCCTCGAAGATCTTGCGCACCTCCACCTCGCCGTCGACGAACGGAATGCCACGCGCCCACGAAACAGCCTCTTCTCGCGAGGCCACCTCAAGCACCCAGAAGCCCGCGACCAGAGTTCGAGGGTCGCCGAATGGCCCCTCGGTGACGGCTGCCGTGCCGCCCGAGAAGGTCACCCGGGCGGCGCTAGAGCTCGGGTGCAGGCCCTCGCCGCTGACAAGCACCCCAGCGTTGACCATCTTCTCGTTGTACGCGCCCATGTCTGCCAGTTCCCGCTCGCTGGGCATGACGCCCTGCTCGGAGTCGGCGGTTGCCTTGACGATCAGCATGTAGCGGCCCATTGTTCTGCTCCTTCGTATCCGTCGCGGCGAGCCACCGTGGCTCGCTCCGTGCTTTCAACCGGAACGTCGGAGCAGGCGGCTCCGCTTCGACATCGCCGCCGAACTTTCCTCGAACTTTTTCGCGGCGAATGGTTCACCGCAGGTAGGAGCACCACCGTGTACGCCATCGGGGTCACGACCGTTAGCCTGGAGGGCGTGCCTGTTACGACGTCATCGCTACGGATCGGCCCCTTCGAAGTCGACCCGCCAGTCGTGCTCGCACCGATGGCCGGGATCACCAACCGCGCGTTCCGGCAACTCTGCCAGTCCTACGGCGCCGGCCTGTACGTGTGCGAGATGATCACCGCACGCGCCGTTGTGGAGCGACACCCGGGCACGATGCACATGATGAGCTTCGCGCCGGGAGAGTACCCGCGGTCGATGCAGCTCTACGGCGTCGATCCGAACACCATGCGCGAGGCCATCAAGATCATCCTCGGTGAGGGACTCGCCGACCACATCGACGCCAACTTCGGCTGCCCGGTCGCGAAGGTCACGCGGAAGGGCGGCGGCGCGGCGCTGCCGTACAAGCGCAAGCTGTTCGGCGACATCGTCAAGGCGTCGGTCGAGGCGGCCGAGCCGTACGGCGCGCCGTTCACCGTCAAGTTCCGCGTCGGCATCGACGACGAGCACCACACCTACCTCGACGCTGGCCGTATCGCCGAGGCCGAGGGCGCGGCGTCCGTCGCACTGCACGCGCGCACCGCAGCACAGCGCTACTCCGGCCAGGCCGACTGGTCGCACGTCGCACGGCTGAAGGAGGCCGTGACGTCGATTCCCGTGCTGGGCAACGGCGACATCTTCACCGCGGACGACGCGCTGCGCATGGTCGCCGAGACCGGATGCGACGGCGTCGTCGTCGGGCGCGGCTGCCTTGGCCGGCCGTGGCTGTTCGGGGAGTTGGAGGCCGCCTTCGCTGGGAGGCCGGTGCCGGAGGGTCCGAACCTCGGCGAGGTGGCGCGGGTGCTGCGGCGGCACGCCGAACTGCTCGTCGAGCACGACGGCCACGACAAAGCCATGCGTGACCTGCGCAAACATATGGCGTGGTACTTCATGGGCTTCCCTGTCGGCTCCGAGTTGCGCCGCGAGTTCGCCATGATCACCAGCCTCGACGTCCTCGACGAGCTGATCGAGCGACTCGACCACGACGCGCCGTTCCCCGCGGCGGCGACCGGGCCGAGGGGTAGGCAGGGTTCGCCCGGCAAGGTCACCCTGCCGCACGGTTGGCTGGACGACCCGGACGATCCGTGCGTTCCGGCCGGTGCGGACATGATGCACAGCGGCGGCTAGACCAGCCGACACGCCGGTACAAGCCAGAATTCAAGGCCTAGGTATGAAATTCAGGCTGGCGTGTTCACAACTCCCACAAAGGTTGCCCTCCAATCGAGTGATATTCCCTCACCGGTCGTCCCGTTAGCTCAAGACGTCGGTCCTACCCGACGACAACAAAGTCGTGGCACACGGTGGCAATGGATCGGCCAGCCACCGAGGGCGGCGATCGCGGAGGCCGACCCGTGCACGGCAGCGCGGCAAACCAATCCCTCCCGGGGTAACGGGCGCGCGAGATATGGCACGCACTGACTGGAGCAGAACGTGACGAATCGATTGGACACGCATCCGAGCTGGCGCCCCAGCGAGACCGGCGCGTCCACACGTTCCCAACCAATCGACGTCGACCTCGTCAACGGCCCGCGCGACACCACAGAACTTGTCGATATTCACGAGTCCATCGCGCAGGCATTCGCCACACAAGGCAGGTGGCAGCTCGCGTACTCGCACCTGACCGAGGCACTGCGGCTCGCACGCGACAGCCAGCACGTCACGCCGCTCATTCCCGAGCAGTACCAGCGGCAGGTCGACGAGTTGAAGCGGGCGCACGCGGAAGCCGTCGACGCGAGCCTGCGGGACGCGCTCACCGCGTCATACAACCGCCGCTACCTGGATCAGAAGCTGGACAAGCTCCTCGCGGAACAACGTCGCGACGGCGAAGGCATCGCCGTCGCGCTCATCGATCTCGACCACTTCAAGCAGGTCAATGACACCCACGGACATGTCGTCGGGGACAGGGTGCTGCAGCAGGTCGTCGCGTTGCTGCAAGCTGATCTGCCCGCCGGGGCGTTCTGCGCGCGCTACGGCGGTGAGGAGTTCGTGCTCGTGCTGCCGGAGGCGAACCCGTGGTTCGCCGTCACGACGCTGGAGCGCGCGCGAGTGCGCGTCGCCGAGCACAACTGGTCGAGCATCGTGCCGGGCCTCGTCGTCACCATCAGCGCGGGCCTCACACACCGGCCAGGTTGGGAATTGCCGCAGCGCGACGCGGAATGGCAGCTGCGCCGCGCCGACGACTTGCTCTACGCCGCCAAACGCGCCGGAAGGAATGTCGTCGCCTACCGTAGAAGTGGCGCGATCCGAATCGCGGGGCTTGATGACAACTGCCGCTGAGGACGTTAGCGACTCCGCCATTTCCGGCAACAGAACGCAATGACATCGCCCGATTAGCTTACTCCATCCGGAGCAGTTCTTCTCGGACGTGCGCACATTTCGCCCGAGATTATCTACGCAGCGCCGCACTAATCGCCCAACAGTGTTCCCTCCATCACGCTGTATCCGTACGATAACGGCACGCAACGAGGGCGGGATACAACACGTCCCTCATCGCCCTGGCACGCCAGCGGGGATCACGGCCGCTTGACACCATGATGGGAGGCTCGGTGCACGAGAACGCGCCGCACCGGGGGTCTCCCCCCTACCGACCCCAGCAGCCAGCCCAACGACCAGCGCCACCGGGACCGCGGGTACCGCGACCAGCGCCGCCAGGGCGAGCGCGGCAACGCCCGGCACGACAGCCGCCAGACACACGGCAACCTCCGGCTCAGCAGCCGCCAGGCACACGGCAACCACCCCCACGCCCCCCGCATCCACAGCAACCGCCACGTCGCCCGGAACGGAGCGAGGGGCAGGGGCAGCAAGCCCCGCCACGCCGACAACCACAACAGCAGCACCGGCAAGCCCCGCAGGGTGGCGAGACGCTCGACCGGAACAGACCCCAGCCGCCACCAGCGCGACCCGTGCCGCCGAACGCGGACCCGCCGCCACCAGCGCGCCAGCGCGAGCGCCCCATCGCCGCGGCGCTCGCGCGCTCCAACAACGCGCGAGCGAGCACTACCACTCGCGAATGGCGCAATACGGAGACCCAACAGATCCCGGCCATCGAGCCGGACACGGCGGCGTCGAAACAGATCAAGGTCCGCTACGACGAGGAGAAGCCCGCGACCCGCCTGCGCGAGAAGCGTCTTCGGCTCGACCAGCGCGCGGCCCAGCTCACCAAGGCGACCGTCGGTGTCCTCGCGCTGATCGTTTTCCTCGCCACGGGCGGCGCCTGGAGTATGAAGACCTGGTACGACTCGACGTTGGAGGAGATCGCGGCCCTCGACGTCAACTCGGCTGACATCAAGGACGCGCCTGCCCAGCTCGGTGATGAGAACTTCCTCATCGTCGGGTCCGACACGCGGGCGGGCGCCGCGCGAGAAGTGCCCGGCGTACAAGGCGCCAGGTCGGACGCCGTGATGCTGGCGCACATTCCCGAGGATCGGGATCGCGCCGTCGTGGTGTCGTTCCCGCGTGACCTCGAAGTCACTCGCCCCGCGTGCCAGCGCTGGGATGCGAGCACCCGCCAGTACAGCGAGGAGGTCGTCCCGGGAGCGCAGCGGGTGAAGCTGAACACCGCGTACGCCGTCGGCGGGCCGCGCTGCGTCACCACACTGGTTCAGCAGCTCAGCGGCATGCGGATGAACCACTTCGTCGGCATCGACTTCCAAGGCTTCAAAAGCATGGTCGACGCGGTCGGCGGCGTCACGGTCAAGGCCAACGGCCCCATCGTCGACCAGGAAATGGGCACGATCGCCACGAAAGCCGGTCCGCTGCCGCTCGACGGCACCAAAGCACTGCGGTTCGTGCGCGCGAGGAAGGTCGAGGGCGACCTAACCTCCGACTACGGCCGGATGGGTCGGCAACAGCAGTTCATCGGCGCACTGCTCCGCAAGGCGATGTCCAATGACGTGCTCACCAACCCGAGCAAGTTGACCAGCTTCGTCAACGCGTTCACCGCCGCGACGTACGGCGAGAACATCGGCGTCGACGACATGCTCACGCTGGCGCAGTCGATGCGGGGCCTCGATACTGGCTCTATACAGTTCCTCACGTTGCCGACCACCGGCTACTCCAACGAGCGTGGCAACGAGGTGATGATGCGCGAACGCACGGACATGCTGTTCCAGGCGCTGATCAACGACACGCCACTGCCTGGTGAGGAACCAGCGAATAAACAAGACAACGGCGGCCAGGAGACGACGGCGCGAGCGGACGACAGCACGCTGCGACAAGGCACGGGCAATCCCTGAGCCCGTCCTCGCGGCCCCGGTTCATCATCGGTTCATCTCACCGCTACGGCGCGGTCGACGCGATCGACGTACAGTGGGCCCATGCGCGAGGCATATCACGTAGAGCTGGAACGGCTGGCCGACAACCTGGCTGAGATGTGCGGCATGGCCGCGACGGCGATGGAGCGCGCCACGACGTCGCTTCTCGAGACGAACCTGCCGCTCGCGGAACAGGTCATCAGCGACGACCAGAAGATCGACGATGCCCGTGCCCGCTGCGAGGAACAGGCGTACGCCCTGCTCGCCCTGCAGGCCCCCGTCGCGACCGACCTGCGCACCGTGCTCGCCGCGATCCACGCCGCGGAAAGCCTGGAGCGGATGGGTGACCTCGCGCTGCACGTCGCGCGCGCGGCGCGCAGGCGACACCCTGAGCCGGTGCTACCGGCGGAGGTCGCGCCGTACTTCGCCGAGATGGGCAAGCTCGCGGTCCGGCTCGCCAGGCAGGCAGAGGACGTTATTCACACGCGAGATGTCGAGGCCGCCCGTTCCCTCGACATCGCCGACGACGAGATGGACGACATTCACCGGCACCTCTTCACGGTGATCATGGACAAGAACTGGCAACACGGCGTCGCGGCCGCCGTCGACACCACGTTGCTCGGCCGGTTCTACGAACGCTACGGCGATCACGCTGTGTCGGTAGCCAACCGCATGGTTTTCGTCGCCACCGGCAAGATGCCGGGGTACAACTCCGACGAACTCTGACAATTATCTTCCCACCCGGTCATCTACCGCCAGATGACCGGGTGTTTTTCGTCGCTCCCCGTTATCACAGCGCGTGGATACCTCACTCCATAGTGCGGCCGGATAGTGTTATCGGGCTCACAAAACAAGCGAACACCTGGTAACTTCCACGTGACGTCGACGTGATGACTTCCGCCCGACGCCCGTCGTTCGCTTTCCGTTCACTTACATCGCCCTACCGTGTCATGTCACCTCCTTAGCGTCCTGCTGCGTGAACGCACACGAGTCGGTTACGCCGACCGCAATACCCCGAAAGAGGTTTATTGTGAATCGCTCCACCCTGAGCCGCATCGTCGCGATGCCGGCAGCGACCGCGATCGCCCTCGGGCTGGCGGCCTGCGGCCCAGCGAACGAGCAAGGCGGCGGCAGCAGCGAGAGCGGGCTGTCCGGGACGATCAACGGCGCGGGCGCCAGCTCGCAGGAAGCCGCCCAGCAGGCCTGGATCGCAGGCTTCACGAGCGAGAACCCCGACGTCACGATCAACTATGACCCGATCGGCTCCGGCGGCGGCCGGGAGCAGTTCGTCGCGGGCGGCACTGACTTCGGCGGCACCGATGCCTACCTGGACGACAAGGAACTCGCCGGGGCCAAGAAGCGCTGCGGCGAGCTTGTCGAGATCCCCGCGTACGTCTCACCGGTCGCCGTGATCTTCAACCTCGAAGGCGTCGACGAGCTCAACCTCAAGCCGGACACCATCGCCAAGATCTTCAACCAGAAGATCACGAAGTGGAACGACCCGGCGATCAAGGCGGACAACCCGGAGGCTGAGCTGCCCGACACCAAGATCACTCCGGTGAACCGCTCCGACGAGTCGGGCACCACCGAGAACTTCGTCGAGTACCTCTCCGCCGCCGCTGGTGACGCCTGGCCGCACGAGGTCAGCGGTAACTGGCCGGTCTCCGGTGGCGAGGCCGCGCAGGGCACATCGGGCGTCGTGCAGGCCGTCAAGGCTGGCAACGGCACCATCGGCTACGCGGACGCCAGCCAGGCCGGTGACCTCAGCACGGCGAAGGTCGGCGTCGGCGGCGACTTCGTCGAGTACTCGCCCGAAGCCGCCGCGGCCGTGCTGGACGTCTCCGAGCGGGTCGAGGGTCGCGGCGAGTACAGCTTCGCCTTCGACCTCGCCCGTGACACGAAGGAAGCGGGCACCTACCCGATCGTGTTGGTCTCCTACGCCCTCGCCTGCGCGCAGTACGAGGACGCCGAGACCGCCGAGCTGGTGAAGTCCTATCTGTCCTACATGATCAGCGAGGAGGGTCAGCAGACCGCGGCGGAGAACGCGGGGTCCGCCCCGATCTCGGACTCGCTGCGCGAGAAGGTGACCCCGGCCATCGACGCCATCTCCGCCGGTGGCCAGTCCTGACACGCCATCGCTCATGCCACCGGGCGGCCGTCACACTGACGGCCGCCCGGCTCATGACCACCGTCAGCGCGCCCTACGGTGGAACCAGACACCACGAAGGGATGGACAGTGCCTTCCCCTGAGCCCGCAACTGAGCCCGCCGCTGAAAAGCCAGCGCCACCCCGCACCAAGGTGAAGGAACGGCCAGGCGATCGCATCTTCTCCCGCCTCTCCACCGGGGCTGGCGTGCTCATCCTGGCCGTGCTGGCAGGCGTCGCGGCGTTCCTGCTCGTTGAGGCATGGCCAGCGATCATCGCGCCGGCGAACGAAATCCCCGGCGGCGAAGGCCTTGTCCTCTACATCTGGCCACTGCTGTTCGGCACGCTGCTCTCCGCGTTCTTCGCGCTGCTGATCGCGGCACCGCTCGCAACGAGCATCGCGCTGTTCATCACGCACTACGCGCCACGCAGGCTCTCGCAAGCACTCGGCTACGTCATCGATCTGCTCGCGGCCATCCCCAGCATCATCTACGGCCTATGGGGCTTCTTCGTGCTCGCGGACGCGACGAAGGGGCCCACCCGCTGGCTTGCCGAGCACCTCGGTTTCATCCCGCTGTTCGCCGGCCCGCCATCGGCGACCGGACGCACTATGCTGGTCGCGATCATCGTGCTCGCGGTGATGATTCTACCGATCATCTCCGCCGTCGTCCGGGAGGCGTTCCGGCAGACGCCGAGACTGCATGAGGAAGCATCGCTCGCCCTAGGCGCGACGCACTGGGAGATGATCCGCATGGCGGTGCTGCCGTTCGGTCGCTCCGCCATCGTCGGGGCGTCGATGCTCGGGCTTGGCCGCGCCCTCGGTGAGACCATGGCGGTCGCGATCGTGCTGTCAGTGTCCGGGGGGGTCACGTTCAACCTGATCAGCTCGGGCAACCCGTCGACCATCGCCGCCAACATCGCGCTGCAGTTCCCCGAGTCGACCGGGATCGACATCAACGCCCTCATCGCGTCTGGTCTTGTGCTGTTCGCCGTCACGCTCGCGGTCAACATGCTCGCGCGGGCCATCATCAACCGTCGCCGAGAGTTCTCGGGAGCCAACTGATGCCGACGTCCACCCCGGAACGCGAGCTCGACCTCGAGTCCCCGATCGGCGGTCCGCCGCTGGTCCACAGCACGCTGCCCCGCTGGGCGCCGCACATCACGCTCGCTACGGCGATCCTGGCCGGCTTCGCGCTGTTCGGCATCGGCATCAGCGTCGGGCTCTCCGCCATTGTCGTCGTGCTGCTCTACGGCGTCGCGATCTACTCGTGGTCGCGGCCGGTTGAGGGCGCGCGTAAGGCCAAGGACCGTGTCGTCACCGCCGTCGTGACGTCGACGTTCCTGCTGGCGCTGCTGCCACTGGTCTCGGTGATCATCACGGTGCTCACCCGAGGGGCGGCGCGATTCGACATCACGTTCTTCACCCACTCGATGCAGGGCGTCGTCGGTGCGGGCGGCGGCGCGTACCACGCGATCGTGGGCACCCTGATCGTCACCGGCCTCGCCGCGCTGATCTCGGTGCCGATCGGCATGCTCACCGCGATCTACCTGGTCGAGTACGGCAAGGGCAAACTCGCCCGCGCGATCACGTTCTTCGTCGACGTCATGACCGGCATCCCGTCGATCGTCGCTGGTCTGTTCGCGTTCGCGCTGTTCGCGCTGTTCTTCGGACCGGGCATCCGCCTCGGCATCATGGGTGCCATCGCGCTGAGCGTGCTGATGATCCCGGTGGTCGTGCGCTCAACCGAGGAGATGCTCAAGCTGGTACCCAACGAACTGCGCGAAGCCGCGTACGCGCTGGCGGTGCCGAAGTGGCGGATGATCGTCAAGGTGGTGCTGCCGACGGCGCTGGCAGGGATCGCAACGGGCGTAACGCTGGCCATCGCCCGCATCATCGGCGAGACGGCACCACTGCTGATCACACTGGGCGCCACGACGGGCACCAACTTCAACCCGTTCGACGGAAGAATGGCGACACTGCCGGTGTTCTCCTACTACGAGTACGTCAACCCAGGCATCCCGCCGGAGCCGTCACTGCAACGAGCATGGACAGCGGCCCTCGTCCTCATCATCATTGTGATGGTGCTCAATCTCGTTGCCCGCCTCATCTCACGCCTTTTCGCCCCCAAGACCCGCAGCTGAGCGGCACGACCGGAGAAGGAAGCACAGTGGCCAAGCGCATCGAGGTCAAGGATCTCGACATCTACTACGACAAGTTCCTCGCCGTGCAGGGCGTGTCGATGACGATCGAGCCGAGGTCGGTCACCGCGCTTATCGGGCCGTCCGGCTGCGGCAAGTCGACGTTTCTGCGCTCGCTGAACCGGATGCACGAGCTGGTACCCAACGCGCGGGTTGAGGGCACCGTCGTCATGGACGACCAGGACCTCTACGGCCCGAACGTCGACCCGGTGAGCGTGCGACGGCAGGTCGGCATGGTGTTCCAGCGGCCGAACCCGTTCCCCACGATGTCGATCTACGAGAACGTCGCGGCTGGCCTGCGGCTGAACAACTCCCGTATCGGCAAGCGCGACCTTGACGACCTCGTCGAGCGCTCGCTGCGGTCGGCGAACCTGTGGAACGAGGTCAAGGACCGACTGAACAAACCGGGCTCGGGGCTCTCAGGCGGGCAGCAGCAACGACTGTGCATCGCGCGCGCCATCGCGGTGCAGCCGGACGTGCTGCTGATGGACGAGCCGTGCTCCGCGCTCGACCCGATCTCGACGCAGGCGATCGAAGACCTGATCAACGAGCTGAAGGCCGACTACACGATCGTCATCGTCACCCACAACATGCAGCAGGCCGCGCGTGTCAGCGACACCACGGGATTCTTCAACCTGCAAGGCGTCGGCCAGCCGGGGCAGCTCGTGGAGATCGACGACACGACGAAGGTCTTCTCCACTCCGAGCAACCAAGCGACAGAGGACTACATCTCGGGTCGCTTCGGGTAGTTGATCAACTCTCGTACTGCACCGCCGTCGACTCGGTGTCGAAACCGAGCTTGCGGTAGACAGCGATAGCGGCGGGGTTGTCGCCTTCGACATAGAGGATCACCTTCGGCAGTCCCTGCTCACGCAAGTAGGCCAGGCCCGCGATGGTCAGCGCCGTGCCGAGGCCTGTGCCCTGCGCCGCGGGGTCGACGCCGACGACGTACACCTCGCCGGTGGGCCGCGAGTCACGTTCCGGTCCAGGTGGGTGCACCTTGGTCCAGTGAAAGCCGAGGAGTTTCCCGGAACGTTCCGCGAGAAAGAAACCGTCCGCGTCGAACCAGTCCTCCCGCTCGGCGGCCACGAGGTCATCGACGGTCATCGCTCCCTGCTCCGGATGCCAGGAGAACGCGCGGGCGTTGACGTCGACGACCGCCTGTTCGTCCTTACCGGGCTGGAACGTCCGGATTCGCACGCCGTCTGGCGGTGTTGGCTCGGTGAGCCGCAGGTCCGACGCGGCGGCACCCATGATGAGCAACTCCCGGACGCGGGTAAACCCAGCGCGGACGGCAAGCTTCGCGGCATCCGGGTGGTCGGCATGCGACCAGGCACGCACGGTTCCGCCGGGCGTGCGCGCCGCCTTCATGACGACGTCGAGCAGTGCGGAGCCGTGGCCCTGGTCGCGGTGCTCCGGGTGCACTATCAGCTCGATGACCTGCCGACCAAAGGCGTCGCCCTCGGTGTCGAGGTGGGCGTATCCGATGAGCTCGTCGCCACGGTAACCGAGCAGGTGCCGCCCACCGGCGAACTCGGCAGGCAGCGGCCCGGTCGTGGTGATCGAGGGCCAGCCGTCGGTCGCGCGCGCGGCGAGCAGCAGCGCACGGACGTCCTCGGTGCGGGCTTCGTCAAGCGTGTCGAACCAGCGGGGAGTAAGCACACGCCCACGCTACCGGTGGGCCGCGGGTGCCGCGTGGCGCCGGGAACGGGGGACACGACGTCGGAGGGGCCAGGCGTCGCGGACCTACCGTGAGGTCAGCGAGCGAAGGGCCGCGTCGAACCGGTCCTCGGTGCGGGCGGGTTCGCGGCGCTCGGCGCGCACCGAATCGTCCTGACGCTGCGACTGCGTCGATTTGGCGGGCCGCTCGAACTTGTACCCAACGTTGCGGACGGTTCCGATCATTTGCTCGTGCTCGGGACCGAGCTTGGCTCGCAGCCGCCGCACGTGGACGTCGACGGTGCGGGTGCCACCGAAGAAGTCGTAGCCCCAGACCTCCTGCAGCAGTTGGGCACGGGTGAAGACCCGGCCAGCGTGCTGCGCGAGGTACTTGAGCAGCTCGAACTCCTTGTAGGTCAGCTCAAGGGTGCGCTTGCGGAGCTTGGCGGTGTAGGTGGCCTCGTCGATGACGAGATCGCCGACCCGAAGCTCGGCGTCAGCCTGCGAGGGAGCACCTTCGCGAGTGGTAGCCAGCCGCAGCCGAGCGTCGACCTCGGCGGGCCCCGCGGTGGGCAGCATGATGTCGTCAACTCGCCATTCGGCGGTAACCGCGACGAGCCCACCCTCGGACACCACGACGATCACCGGTACGGAGTCATCGTCGCCGGCACTGGAAAGCAAACGGCACAGGCTCTTGGCGGACGCCAGATCCTGCCGAGCGTCGACCACGATCACGTCGCGGTGACCCGCGTCGAGCAACGCGGTAACCTCGGGCGTGCGAACCCGAACCGAGTGCGGAAGCAGCCCGAGAGCAGGGAGCACCGATGACGCGTCGGACTCCGTCGTGAGAACGAGCAGTTCCATACTCATCGCCGCACCGCCTTGTCTCGCTGGCTTCCACCGAACCTACTCTCGGGACCTGACCCGGTACGCCGAGCGCCGGTTTCGTAAGAGAATAGCGGGTGACCAGCCAGTACACACCCGACAAGAAAGCTGCATCACAGAAACGGCTGAGCGCGCACCGCGATGTGCGCACGGGGAGGCGCAGCGAAACACGCGAGTGAGCAGAGGGAGAGCGAGTGAGTAACGCCGTGCGAGACGGTGCCCGAACCGGCGCCGCACCCCGGAGGAAACGGCCCCGACGCACGGGCACGAAATTGCTCGTTTTCCTGGTCACTTTCGGTGCGCTGCTGGTCGCTGCCGACTTCGGGTTCGCGGCCGTCGCCGAGCATCAGGTGTCGCAGCAGACCCGCGAGCAGCTCAATCTCAACGACGACCCCGCGGTCACCATCCACGGCTTCCCGTTCACCACCCAGGCACTGGGGGGTGAGTATGAACACATCACCCTCTCGGCGGATGGCGTCGCCGTGCGGGACACCTTGCGCAACCTGCACCTGATCGCGGAGCTACGCGACGTCACCGCACCGCTGAACGACGTCCTCGAGGGCAACACCGACGCGATCGAGATCGGTGAGCTGGAAGGCAAGATCAAGATCAGGCAGCGCGACATCGGACGGCTGATCAAGCTGCCGAACCTGGACATCGAGCCCGCGGCGGAGGCCTACGTCAAGTCCGGGGACGAGAAGGACAAGGTCAGCGTCGCGGATCTGGACAAGCGCCGCGACGCGATGGACGACTTCCCCGAGACCGCTGGCGTGCGGCTCGCGGCCACGACCAGGATCGCGGGTACCCAGACCGAGATCGTGGCGTACGGCATACTCGAACTCACCGAGACATCGGTGGCGATCGAGCCGCACCGACTTGAAATCGGTCACGAGAACGGGAGGACGGTGGTCCCGCCGCAGGTGCGACAGAACCTGTTACCGCAGTTCAGGACGACGATCAGCCCAGGAAGCCTGCCATTCAACGTCCGGCCGAGCGGGGTAGCCGTCCAGCAAGGTGCGGTTATCGTGCAGGGGAAGGCCAACAACGTCACCTTCGCCGAAGGCGCCGCGTTGACGTCATTCAAGTAGGGAGCGCGCGTGATGGGTCTGACAGGGCTGTGGATCCTGCTCGGTGCGCTGACGGCCGGGCTCGCGGTCGGCGTGGCCCTGCGGCTCCACGAGGGCAGGATCCGCCCGGCGCGCCCCGGGGAGGACGTCGACCCGTCGCACTTGCCGGAAAGGGTGGCTGACGCGCTAGGACCCGCTGTGACGCTGGTGCAGATCTCCACGACCTTCTGCAGCCCGTGCCGCCACACCCATGCCAGGCTGGCGATGCTCGCCGAGAACCACGACGGCCTGCGCCACGCGGACATCGACGTCACCCACGAGCCGGAGATCGCCCACCAGCTCGGCGTGCTGCGGACGCCGACGACCATCGCGTACGACGCGGCGGGCACCGAACTGCTCCGGGTGGGTGGTGTGCCCGACGCGGACGCCCTCCTCGACTCGTTGCGGCCCCACCTGGCCCCCGCCTGAGCCAGCTACGCACTGTAGTGATGGCGGCCGTGCCCCGTACTACACCGGATAGGCTCCGACTATCGTGTTCCATTCCTTGGACGCCCCTCCCACAGAGGGGAATGCGCCGGTAATGTCGCTCGCGTGAACCAGCGACACACGGACCGGCTGACCCTGCGTCTGCTCACCGAGCGGCGTGCGGTCGACCTGTGTCGCGTGCGCAGCGCGCTGTGTCTCTCGCTCACGAGCTGAGCCGCTCGCGTGAGCTGGCGGCCGCGAAACACCAGGTAAGCGCAACACAGTTCACCGGAGACGATCATGTCAGCAGGCCCACCAATCGACCCGCGAGGTCCGCGCTTCGCCGCGGTGATCACCACGGTCGTGCTCGCCGTCGTGCTGCTCACGTCGTGGTGGCCACTGCTCGCCGCGCAGACGATCGTCTTCGGCATCGGAGCGTTCATCGGGCTGCGCCACGCGCCGTACGCCGTGCTGTACCGCACGCTCGTCGCGCCCCGGCTGGGGCCGACGACGGAGCGCGAGGCGGCGGCACCGGTGCGGTTCGCCCAGGGCGTCGGCTTCGTGTTCGCGCTGGTCGGCACCATCGGCTATGCCGCCGACGTCGTGCTGCTCGGCGCGATCGCGACGGGGTTCGCGCTGTTCGCCGCGTTCCTCAATGCCGCGTTCGACTTTTGCCTCGGTTGCGAGACGTACCTGCTGCTGCGCCGGTTCGCCCCTGGAACCAAGACCCAAGCGTGAGAAACAAGAAAACCCAACGACAAGAAAGCGAGTGCCACTGACATGAGTCGCGAAGACGTCCTGGTCACCACGCAATGGGCCGAGGACAACCTCGACACCCCCGGCGTGGTCTTCGTCGAGGTCGACGAGGACACCACCGCCTACGATGGCGGCCATATCCGCAACGCGGTGAAGATCGACTGGAAGACCGAGCTGCAGGACCAGGTCCGCCGTGACTTCGTGGACAAAGCCGGGTTCGAGAAGCTGCTCTCCGAGAAGGGCATCAGCAACGACGACACGGTCGTGCTCTACGGCGGCAACAACAACTGGTTCGCCGCATACGCCTACTGGTACTTCAAGCTCTACGGCCACGAGGACGTCAAGCTGCTCGACGGCGGCCGCAAGAAGTGGGAGCTGGACGGTCGCGAGCTGACCACCGAGGTGCCGGAGCGCAAGCAGACCAGCTATGTCGCCAAGGAGCAGGACCTGAACCTGCGGGCGTTCCGCGACGAGGTCGTCGACGCGATCAACACCAAGAACCTCATCGACGTCCGCTCGCCCGACGAGTTCTCCGGCAAGCTGAACGCGCCAGCGCACCTGCCGCAGGAGTCCTCGCAGCGTTCCGGTCACATTCCGAGCGCGCTGAACGTGCCGTGGGCGTCCACCGCCAACGAGGACGGCACCTTCAAGTCCAACGACGAGCTCGCCGAGCTCTACAAGGACGCGGGCCTCGACACGTCGAAGCCCACCATCGCCTACTGCCGCATCGGGGAGCGTTCCAGCCACACCTGGTTCGCGCTCCGCGAGCTGCTTGGGCACGACGACGTCAAGAACTACGACGGTTCATGGACCGAGTACGGCTCGCTTGTCGGCGTGCCGATCGAGTTGGGAGCGAAGTGATGAGTGACGGTTGCGGCGCACCTGCGCAGACGGCCACCCCGGCGAGCCTGGACACCAACGGCCAGGTCGTCGTCGCAGGCAAGGTTTCCGGCGGTGACGGTCCGATCGGCGGCGCCTACGTGCGCCTGCTGAACGGCGACGGCGAGTTCGTCGGCGAGGTGCAAGCGTCTCCGGAAGGTGACTTCCGGTTCTACGCGGCGGAGGGCACCTGGACCGTGCGCGCCCTGAGCGCCAAGGGCAACGGCGAGGCGTCGGTGACCACCGGCGAGCCGGGCCTGTACGAGGTGCCGATCAGCGTCTGACGACGTCTGTTCAGGACGTCCGTTCAGGACGCCTTCGGGCAACACTGGAAACGCGGCGGGGGCACTCCGGATTCCGGAGTGCCCCCGCCGTCGTGTGCGGTGAAAGACGCCTTCGCTGCGTCGTTCAGCGCGGCCTCAGGCGAACTCGTGGCGCACGATGGTCTGCTCGCGGCCGGGGCCGACGCCGATCGCGGAGATCCGCGCGCCCGCAAGCTCCTCCAACCGCTCGACGTACGCGCGCGCGTTCGGCGGCAGATCCTCGAACGTCTTGCAGTCGCTGATGTCCTCCCACCAGCCTGGAAGCTCCTCGTAGATCGGGATGGCGTGGTGGACGTCGGTCTGCGTCATCGGCATGTCCTCGTTGCGGAAGCCGTCGACCTCGTAGGCCACGCAGACCGGCACTCTCTCCAGCCCGGAGAGGACGTCGAGCTTGGTGAGGAAGAAGTCGGTGATGCCGTTGACGCGGGCGGCGTAGCGCGCGATGACGGCGTCGAACCAGCCGATACGCCGGTCGCGGCCGGTCGTGACGCCGACCTCGCCCCCGGCCTTGCGCAGGTAGTCACCCATCGCATCGTGCAGCTCGGTCGGGAACGGCCCCGACCCGACGCGCGTCGTGTACGCCTTGAGGATGCCCAGCACCGTGGTGATCCGGCCAGGACCGATACCGGAGCCAGCGCTCGCGCCACCCGACGTCGGGTTCGAGGACGTCACGAACGGGTAGGTGCCGTGATCGACGTCGAGCAGCGTGCCCTGCGAGCCCTCAAGCAGGACCGTCTCGCCCCTTTCGAGCGCCTTGTTCAGCTCGAGCCGGGTGTCGGCGATGCGGTGCGCGAACTTCTCACCCGTCGCCAGGACCTCGTCGGCGACCTGGTCGGCATCGAGCGCCTTGCGGTTGTAGACCTTGACCAGCACCTGGTTCTTGTACTCCAGCGCGGCCTCGACCTTCTGCCGGAAGATCTTCTCGTCCAGCAGGTCCTGCACCCGGACACCGACGCGAGCGACCTTGTCCATGTAGCAAGGCCCGATACCGCGCCCAGTGGTACCGATCTTGCGCGAGCCGAGGTAACGCTCGGTCACCTTGTCGATGGCCACGTGGTACGGCATGATCAAGTGCGCGTCGGCCGAGATCAGCAAGCCGGCGGTGTCGACGTCGCGCTCCTCGAGCCCGGCTAGTTCGTCCAGCAGCACGCCGGGGTCGACGACAACGCCGTTGCCGATGACGTTGGTCACCTCGGGCGTGAGGATCCCGGACGGGATGAGGTGTAGCGCGAAGTTCTGGCCATCGGGGAGCACGACGGTGTGACCGGCGTTGTTGCCCCCCTGATAGCGCACAACCCACTGCACACGGTCGCTGAGCAGGTCGGTGGCCTTGCCTTTGCCTTCGTCGCCCCACTGGGCGCCGATCAGCACGATGGCGGGCATGTGACACTCCTGTTTGTCTGCTTTGGCCGCACCCGAACGGATGGCCGGTCAACGAGGGTAACGGAGGTCAACGTCATGGGTGGCATCGTGCTCGCTTGTGGGACGAGCATCATCTCACCGGCCGTCCTAGCACGCGCGGGACTTGAACAGCACCGCATAGTGCCCGTTCCCGCCAGACCTGGCAAGTCCGACGTCGACGCCGAGTTGGCGAAAGCCGCTGACCGGAGCGACGGACCTGGCGCGGACGTCGTCGTGGCCGGCACCGACGCCGACCTCGCCGCCGTCGCGTTGCGGCTGTTACGGCGGGACCGGCTCGGCGTCAGCGTCGGGTACGTCCCCACGGCGCGGTCGGCCTGCGCGGCGCTGTGGGGACTGCCGACCGACACCGAGCGCGCGCTTCGGCTGGCGGCGACCGAGCAGCCGCACGGGGTGCCGCTGATCAGGGACGACGTCGGCGGTGTGCTGGTCGGCGTCGGCACGCTGCGACGCGTCGACGGCATCGCTTACTGCGACGACGACATGGTGCTGCGCGGCACGGCGCACCGGATCGACGTCAGCCCGGACACCGCTGGCGGGCCGGGCCTGACGGTGACGCTGCGGTACCGGCGGTTCGGCAGGCAACGGCGCACGGTGCGCGGCAGGGCGTTCGCCATCGGGTGCGAGCCGACCACGCCAGTGCTGGACGGCGTCGCGCGGGAACGCACCACGGAACGCTGGACCTGGTACCGGCACACCGAGGACCTGCTACTAGTACGACCCGGCTGAGCCTTTCGGCCCACTAGCTGTCCCCTGCGACAACGATCGCACGACGACCTCTGGGGACACGCACAGTTCCGCACTTTCCGCTCCGACATTCAGCATTCACCTCACTGTCACCCTGCGAGCGGAAAGTGAGGGCCTTCCCTATGGTGAAGTCTGCACTCGGTGTCCGTCGGCGACTATCCGTCTTCCTTGTCACGTTAGCTGCGATCGCCGCGTCTACGGTCGGAGCAGCGGGCGCCGCGACCGGCGAGGAGAGCGAACCAGCACCCCCGACGGCGGACGTCTACGCCAGCGACCTCGACTGGGTCTCGGCGCGGAACGGCTGGGGGCCGGTCGAACGGGACATGTCCAACGGCGAGAAAGAGGCCGGTGACGGATCCACCATCACGGTCGATGGGAACAGCTACGCGAAGGGACTCGGCGTGCACGCCGGGTCGGTGATCCGCTACCACCTTGGCGGGAACTGCGAGACCTTCGTCTCCGACATCGGCGTCGACGACGAGGTGTGGTACTCCGGATCGGTCGTCTTCAGCGTCATCGCCGACGGCGCCACTGCTGCGCAGAGCCCGGTACTCACGGGATCATCGGACGTCGCCAGGATCGAGGCGGACATCGACGGCGCGTCCTACGTCGACCTGGTGGTAAACGAAGGCGGCGACACCATCGACTACGACCACGCGGACTGGGCGGGCGCGCGGTTCCTGTGCTCAGGGGATGGCACCGCCCAGCCTGTCGGGGACCTGACCGCCCCCACCAGCGACACCTGGGCCAGCGACATGAGCTTCGTTCGCCACCAGAACGGGTGGGGACCCGCCGAACGGGACATGTCCAACGGCGAGAAAGAAGTCGGTGACGGCGCCACCTTGCACGTCAACTCGTACACGTTCGACAAGGGAATCGGGGTGCACGCCAACTCCCGGCTGCGGTTCTACACCGGCGGCCAGTGCGACACCTTCACCGCCAAGGTCGGCATCGACGAGGAAGTGGGCGGCAGCGGTTCGGTGCGGTTCCGGGTCATCGCCGACGGCTACCAGGTGTATGCCTCCGACCGCCTGACCGGCTACTCCTTTACTCGTACGGTCGACGCGCGGATCGCGGGCGCGGAGTTCGTCGATCTCGTGGTCGACGACGCGGGAGACGGCATCGACGAGGACCATGCCGACTGGGGCGACGCCCGGTTCACGTGCGAGGAATACCCCGGCACCACCTTCTACGACCCGCCGAAGACCTTGCCCGCCGAGAACGGCGCGCTCGTACGCAGCGAACCGTCCGAGTTCTGGATCTCGCCGTTGAAGCTGGTGAAGGTGGACGCCGAGGTGACGCGGATGATGTATCGCACAACCGACCGCGGTGGCGATCCGATCGCCGTGACCGGCCAGCTGATCGTGCCGAACGCGGAGTGGGACGGCCCCGGTGAACGGCCGGTCGTGGCCTACGCCGCTGGCACGCAGGGCCTCGGTGACCAGTGCGCACCGTCGCGGCAGACCACAGTCGGCACGGAGTACGAGGCCCCGTTCATCAGCGGCCTGCTACTGCGGGGCTATGCGGTCGCGATGACCGACTACCAGGGCCTCGGGACGTCGGGCACGCACACCTACATGGTCCGCGAGGCGACCGGCAGGGCAGTGCTCGACTCCGCGAGGGCAGCCCTGAACCTGCAGGGCACCGGACTGTCTCCGACCGCGCCGATCGCGATCGCCGGGTACTCACAGGGCGGAGAGGCCGCGGGAGCGGCCGCGGAGCTGGCGGCGTCCTACGCGCCAGAGCTCGGCATCATCGGTGTGGCGGCCGGTGGCGTTCCCGGTGATCTCGAGATCGTCGCGCGGAAGCTGGACGGCAGCCTCTACGTGGCCTTCCTCGGGTACGCAGCCAAAGGCCTAGACGCCGCCTACCCGACGAACCTCGACGACATCCTCAACGAGAAGGGCCACGCCTGGTTCGACGAACTCGCCGAGCAATGCACGATCGAGTCGGTGCTGACCACGGCGTGGACGGACACGTCGTCGCTCACCGTCGACGGCAGACCGATGCGGGAGTACATCACCGAGTCGCCGTGGGCGGGCCCAGTGTCCGAGCAGCTGCTTGGCGACGGTCGGGCGCCGAGTGTGCCGACGCTGGTGACCCACAGCGAGTACGACGACGTGGTGCCCTACGAGGCCGGGCGTGGCACCGCCCACCGCTGGTGCGATCAAGGGGCTGACGTGCGGTTCAGCGGCAACGTGGCTCCTGGCCACGTCGCTGGTGCCCTAGTCAGCTACGCCGAGATGTTCGGGTTTCTCGAAGCTCGGATCGCGGGCGAACCGTTCAGCTCGAACTGCTCCGCCTTCTAACCCAGGCGCGACTGGGGTAGCGGCCACGCTCGGTCGCTACCCCAACCGCGTCGCCGCTCAAGCCAAGCCGGTCGCCTTGGCAGCCTCCGGGTCGGAGTCCGAAAGGAACTGCGAGCAGCGCAGGTACTCCTCGGTCTCCCCGATGCGCTCCGCCGCGCGCGCCAACGCGGCGACCGAGCGCAGGAAGCCCTGGTTGGGGCGGTGGCTCCACGGCACGGGACCGTGTCCCTTCCAGCCCGCCTTGCGGAGTTGGTCGAGGCCGCGGTGGTAGCCGGTGCGCGCGTAGGCGTAGGAGGCGACGTACTCCCCCGCGTCGAGCGCGTGCTCGGCGAGAGCGGCCCATGCCTCGCTGCAGTCCGGATGCTCCGCGGCGACCTCGGATGGCGGGGTTCCGGCGTCCAGCGCCGCCTGCGCGTCGGCGCGCGCGGGTAACAGCGTTGGCTCCGGTTCTAGCAGGTTCGTCATGGTGCCATCCTGCCAGCGCCATCAGCGGCGGCGACAGCGGTCATCCCCCGAGCTGACGGTCTCAGCCAAGCAGGCTGAAGAACCAACTACCGCCCGCGAGCACCAGCAGTAAGACCAGCACAATGGCGATCGCACGTTTCGACATCATCACGACGATGATGCAGTGCGGACGCGGTTCTCGCCACACCGGCCCCGCGACGGCGTGTTCCCGAGGTATTTTCATAAACCTGCGTCAGGGGATACCCCGATGTTCCCCCGAGATCGCCTCCCGACCCGCTTCCGCGCGGCCCCGCGCGCGAGAGGATGCCTCCGTGACCGACCAGCTTGCGGCAGTACCCGCCCCCGAGCCCGCTACCGAGCCCGCTCCCCATGGCGGCCCCGTCACCAAGACCCGCGTGTTCTTCCAGCGGTACTGGCAGCGCAGGAGACCGGGTCGGCCGACACCGGACTGGGTGGTGAGCTTCACCTACCGCACCTGGCTCGTCGCGCTGCTGTTCAAGCTGCTCGGCTCGTCCTGGGACATGTCGTGGCACTTCATGTGGATCCGGGACGACTTCGCGCCGCCGCACCTGCTGAACAGCGTGGGCACCGCGATGGTCTGCGCGCTGGTCATCATTCACACCTACACCGGGATGGCCTGCACCCGCCGGTCGCTACGGCTGATGCAGGCGGGCACCGTGACGTTCCTGCTCGCGGCGCCACTCGACGTGCTCAACCACCGCATCAGCGGCCTCGACCTGACGGCGTGGAGCCCGACGCACGCGATGCTCTACATCGGGACGGCCGTGATGATCCTCGGTGCGATCGACGGCTGGCTGAGCTACGGCAAGCCGGGCAAGACCCGCACGCTGACGCTGGTCGCATTGTGGGCGTTCCTGCTGGAAACCGCGTATTTCGCCAATGGCCAGCAGGAGTACGGCATCCTCGCGCTGCGGGCGTGGGAGCGTGGCGAGCCAGGTGCTGAGCCGTCGCTGCTCCAGTTCGCGGCGGACGACCTCGGGCGCACCGTCGACCGCGATGCCGTGATCCACTTCGCGCTGCCGATTCCGGACTGGGTGTACCCGCTGTGGGGCATCGGCGTGATGGCGCTGCTGCTGATCGCCGCGCGTGCGGTGGTGCGGGTGCGCTGGACAGCGACCGCGGTCGCTGGCGCGTACGTCGCCTACCGGGCCGCGATCTGGCCACTGCTGGTCGCTGGGGGCTTCCCGCCGTCCACGGTGCCGTTCTACCTGGTGTTCGTCGGGCTCGCGGTGGATCTGGCGTTCCTGCTGCCATTGGCTCGGTCGCGGGCGCAACGGGTGCGGTCGGCGCGACTGCGGGCGCCGCTGGGTGGGGTGCTGGTCGCCGCGCTCGGCTTCGGCGCGTTGTGGGTGCAGGCGCAGTTGCGGCCCTGGCTGCTCGGCGACGTCCACACCGAGTCCGCGCCGCCGGTGGACTACTGGACGCTGCCAGTGGTGCTGGTGGCAGTCGGCGTGCTGTGGGCGGCGGTGGAGCCGCTGGCTGGGCGGCTACGCACGGGAGCGGGCAGCGGCGCGGCTTGAGGGCGACCCGCTCGCGGCGTAGTCTGATCACGGCGCAGTCGGAGCGCCTGACCTTCTCCCCGGTGCTCACGCCACCGGCTCAGCGGAGGTAAAGGGGACCGCGAGTTCTCTCCGGTGGTGTCTCCGCCCCTTTCCGGTGGGGCGATGCCGAGCGTGAGTCGGATCGCCGCCGCCACGGGAAGGAGCGTCCCGATGACCACGCAGAAGTCATTCAAGCGTCGCGTGCGCGCCCGCATGGCCAAGACCGGCGAGAGCTACACGGCCGCACGCAGGCACCTGCTGCCTGAGCAGGAACCCGCCGCGCCCGATTCGGCCACCAGCACGACGTCGAGTACCGATACCGCGCGCCGTGCCGTCCACATCAACAACGACGAGTCGATCCGGCGCAACACCGGCCGTGGCTGGGCCGAGTGGTTCGCGCTGCTCGATGAGTGGGGCGCTCGCGACCGCAGCCACACCGAGATCGCCCGGTGGATCGGCGAGCAGCACAACGTGTCCGGCTGGTGGGCGCAGAGCATCACCGTCGGCTACGAACAGGAACGAGGTCTCCGGCAACCAGGCCAACAGTGTGACGGCTACTTCGCGGCGAACGCGAGCAAAACAATCGCCGCACCACTCGCCGTCGCCTACGCCGCCATCGCCGATGCCGGACAGCGCGGTCAATGGTTGGGCGACACACTCACACCGCACGGCAAGTCGCGGGAGAACAAGGTGTTCCGCGCGGTGCTCGACGGCGAACCCGGCAAGGTCGAGTTCCTCTTCACCGCCAAGGGAGAGGCCAAGACGCAGGTCGCGGTGAGCCACACCAAGCTGACGGACGCCGACACGGCGGCCAAGCTCAAGCAGCGGTGGCGGGAGCGACTGGCTGAGCTGAAGGCGGCCCTGGAGGGCTGACCACCGAGTCCGCGCCGCCGGTGGGCTACTGGACACTGCCGGTGGTGCCGGCGGCGTGCAGCCGGACTCCCGGTACCCAGTGGCGCCAACGAGCGCGATCGCGGATGGTGCCATCGGCGACTGACCGACGGCACCATCGCAGCGCGCTCAGAGCTTCTTGCCCGCCGACTTCAGGTTCTCGGCGGCCTGGACGACGCGGGTGGCCATGGCGCCCTCCGCGACCTTCATGTAGCTGCGCGGGTCGTAGACCTTCTTGTTGCCGACCTCGCCGTCGATCTTGAGCACGCCGTCGTAGTTCTTGAACATGTGGTCGGCGATCGGGCGGGTGAAGGCGTACTGCGTGTCGGTGTCGACGTTCATCTTGACGACGCCGTAGGACACCGCCTCGTGGATCTCTTCGAGCAGCGAGCCGGAGCCGCCGTGGAAGACCAACTCGAACGGCTTGGAGCCCTCGGGCAGTCCCAGCTTCTCGGCGGCGACGGCCTGACCACGCTTGAGGACGTCCGGCTTGAGCTGCACCGCGCCGGGCTTGTAGGAGCCGTGGACGTTGCCGAACGTGGCGGCGAGCAGGTAGCGACCCTTGTCGCCCGCGCCGAGCGCGTCGACGGTCTTCACGAAGTCACCCTCAGCGGTGTAGAGCTTCTCGTTGATCTCGTTGGAAACGCCGTCTTCCTCGCCACCGACGACGCCGATCTCGACCTCAAGGATGATCTTGGCCGCGGCTGCCTTGCCGAGCAGCTCGGCGGCGATCTCCAGGTTCTCGTCCAGGTCGATCGCGGAGCCGTCCCACATGTGGGACTGGAACAGCGGGTTCTTGCCCGCGTTCACGCGCTCCTGGGAGATCTCGAGCAGCGGCCGGACGAAGCCGTCCAGCTTGTCCTTCGGGCAGTGGTCGGTGTGCAGGGCGACGTTGATCGGGTACTTGTCGGCGACGATGTGCGCGAACTCGGCGAGCGCGGTCGCACCGGTGACCATGTCCTTGACCTTCTGGCCAGAGGCGAACTCCGCGCCGCCGGTGGAGAACTGGATGATGCCGTCGCTCTCGGCCTCCGCGAACCCTCGGATGGCGGCGTTCAGCGTTTCCGACGAGGTCACGTTGATCGCCGGATACGCGAACTCTGCCTCCTTGGCTCGGTCCAGCATCTCTGCGTAAACCTCGGGGGTTGCGATAGGCATCGGTGCTCCTCCTCGGGCGGGGGTTCTGCGCGGATATGCCGCCTCGTGGGCAGGCGGTGCTGTCAGCTGTCTCCTACCCGCATCCTACGAGCACATCAACCCGTTGGGTCACGCCCCATAACGCACCCCGTGACCGTGGCGACAGCGCTGTCCCGCCGCCCACGAACGGGCGGGCGATGTGACCAATTCGTACGAAAGAACGACAGACGTACTCGCAAGTAACTGTTACTCTACGACAACACTTACTTGGGAGTAAGCTCATCGACCTGTCATCGCAAAGGAGCGGAGAGCCAGTGGTGCGCAACCCCTTCAAGCGCAAGGGCAACCTCGACGGCACCGTCGTGTTCATCACCGGCGCGGCCCGCGGGATCGGTGCCGGGCTCGCGGAGCGGTTCGCGCGCAGGGGCGCCAAGGTCGCGCTCGTCGGTCTCGAGATCGAGGAGCAGGACACTGTCGCCGAGCGGATCGGCCCCAACGCCGTGTCCCTCGAAGCCGACGTCACCAGCTGGGAAGAGCTGGAGGCCGCCACGACCGTCGTCGTCGAGAAGTGGGGCGGCATTGACATCGTGATCGCCAACGCGGGCATCGCGACCACCGGCTTCGCCCGGTCGGTTGACCCCGTGGCGTACGAGAAGGTGTTCGAGGTGGACCTGCTTGGGGTGTGGCGCACCTTCCGGGTGACGATGCCGCACGTCATCGAGCGCAAGGGCTACCTGCTGGCGATCTCCTCGCTGGCCGCGATCACCCACGCGCCAGGTCTGGCGAACTACTGCGCCGCGAAGGCGGCCGTCGAGGCGTTCTGCAACAGCCTGCGGGCGGAACTGCGACATCTGAACGTGAAAGTCGGCGTCGCGCACCCGAGCTGGATCCGCACCGACCTGGTGGAGAGCGCGGACAAGCACCCGGTATTCGGCAAGCTCCGCGCGGGGATGCCGGGGCTGTTCGGCAAGACGTATCCGCTGGGGTTCGCGCTGGACAAGCTGGAAGAGGGCGTGCTGCGGCGGTCGCGGACGATCCACGTGCCACGCTGGGTCGGCGGCGCGAAGCTGATCAGGGCGTTCCTGCCGCCGTTCATCGAGGTCGGCTCGCGGATGATGCACGTCGCCGAGGCCGACGCCGAGGCGATCGAGGACATCCGGCGCAGGGGCGCGCGGGAGGCCGCGATGACCGGCCACGGCGGCAAAGCCGCGACCGAACGGGCAAAACAGCAGCGCGCGAAGCAGTTGGATGCGCCAGGCACATAACGATTGTTTCGTGCCGCTGGCCGCCCCTGCGTGTCGCGGGTCTAGAGTGCTCGCATGTCTCGACGTGATCAGATCAAGATGTCCGCGACGGAGGTCGCCGAGTTCCTCTCGTCGCAGCGGGTGATCAACGTGGCCACCATGGGCCCGAAAGGGCGACCACACCTGGCTCCACTGTGGTACCTCCCCCGAGTGGACGACGTCGAAGCGCCTCGGCTGGAGACGTGGACCTACGGCAGCTCACAGAAGGTCGCCAACCTCCGACGGCTCCCGGAAGCCACGGTGCTCGTCGAGGACGGCGAGCAGTACGAGCAGCTGCGCGGCGTATCGATGGAATGCGACGTCGAACTGATCGACGACGCCGACGAGACGCTGCGCATCGGCATCGACCTCATGCACCGCTACACGTTCGAGGACGAGAGCGTCGAGGTTCCGCCTTCGCTGGTGGACGTCCTGCGCAAGCAAGCAGCCAAGCGAGTGGGGATCGTGTTCACCCCGACGAAGGTGGTCAGCTGGGATCACTCGAAGCTCGGCGGGGTGTACTGAGCATCCCGCTCGTCGAGACGCGGCGGGTCGGCCACCCATTCCAGTTCGCGCGCCAGCTCGGCCCCGGAGGCGGCGTCTCTTGCGGGTTCACGTTCCGCGACCCACTGCGCTGAGCCCGCGTGGTCGCGCCGCACGCCGACGTGCACGGCGTGGTTGCGGCCCTCCAGGTCGGTCGACGCCAGCTCTTCCTCGATATTGATCAACACAAGCGAGATGGCCTCGTCCAGCGGCTGTTCGGTGTCCCACGCCGCGTCAGCGGCAAGGTCGGCCGCCAGCGCGTCCAGGTAATCGGCGAGGACGTCCTCAGGCAGGCTCAGCCGAGGCCGCAGTGGTAGGTCGTCGTCGCCATAAGCCGTAACGACGTACTCGCCCGGTTCGGCGGCGTCTTCGACGACGAACGCCATCTCCTCCAGCTCCTGTCGGATGCGCTGGGCGTAGCCGAGGTGCTCTGTCACTCGCGGTGTACTTCCCGGGTAGGACTGATGATGTCGTTTTTCTACTGACGTGCGGATGTTGACCAAGTAAATCAGCCGGGAGCAGCAGGCTGTCGTACCGGCGGTTCGGCGGGCTGCGAAGTCGGCCGCCGTTAGCGGGAGTACTCGCGGTTGAACAGCCTTTTCGACCAGACGTATCCGCCCAGCATGATGACGACGCACCAGGCGAGCGCGATCCAGACGTCGTTCCCGAGAGGCTGGGCCATCAGCAGACCGCGCAGGGTTTCGATGATCGGCGTGAACGGCTGGTGCTCGGCGAACCAGCGCAGCCCGGCAGGCATGGAGTCCGTGGGGACGAACCCGCTACCGAGGAACGGCAACAGGATCAGCGGCATGGGCAGGTTGCTCGCGGTCTCGACGCTCTTGCTCACCTGCCCGAGTGCGACGGACAACCAGACGAGTGCGAACGTCACGACCACGAGGAAACCGGCAGTGGCCAGCCACGCGCCCAGCCCGGCGACAGGCCGGAAGCCGACCAGCAGCGCCACGCCGATCACGATCGCCAGGCCGATCATCGCCTGGATCACGCTACCCACGACGTGTCCGGTCAACACCGAGACGCGCGCGATGTGCATGGTGCGAAATCGGGCGATGATGCCTTCGGTCATGTCCATGGCGATCGAGATCGCGGTGCCCTGGACCGTCGCCGTCACGGTCATCAGGATGATCGCGGGCGCCACGTAGTTGACGTACTCGGCGCGACCGGCTGACGCCCCGCCGAGCCCGGCGCCGAGCGTGCCACCGAACACGTAGACGAACAACAGCAGGAACACCACCGGCATCCCGATGAGCGTCAGGGTCATCGACGGGTACCGCAGCATGCGCTTGAGGTTGCGGCGCAACATCGTCGCGGAGTCGCGCAGCGGATGGAACCGGAGGTCCGCGGTGAAGACGTGGGTGCTCATCGGGTAGTCACCTTCTCGTTCGTAGCGCCGGTGAGGGCGAGGAAAACGTCGTCAAGATCTGGGGTGTGCACGGACAGTTCGTCGACCTCGATGGCCCGGCGGTCGAGCTGGTCGATGAGGGTCTTCAGCGAGCGCACGCTGCCGTCGCTGGGCACGCGCAGCGCGAGCGCGTCGTTGTCCGGTGCGGCATGAGCCAGCACGCGCCGAGCAGCGTCGAGCGCCTTCTGCTCGGCGAACCGCAGGCGAACGTGCCCACCGGGGATGCGGCGTTTCAGCTCGTCCTCGGTTCCCTCCGCGATCACCCGGCCGTGGTCGAGGACCGCGATGCGGTCGGCCAGTTCGTCGGCTTCCTCCAGGTACTGTGTGGTGAGGAAGATGGTTACGCCATCGGCCACCAGTTCCCGGACGATCTGCCACATGCCCCGGCGGCTACGCGGGTCAAGTCCGGCGGTCGGTTCGTCGAGGAAGATCACTCGCGGGCTGCCGACCAGCGTCATCGCCAGGTCGAGCCGCCGCCGCATACCCCCGGAGTAGGTAATCGCCGGTTTGCGGGCTGCCTCGACTAGGTCAAACCGTTCGAGCAGTTCGGCGGCTCGACGTCGCCCTTCACCGCGCGCGAGATGATGCAGATCCGCCATCAGCAGCAGGTTTTCCTCGCCGGTGAGCAGGTTGTCCACCGCGGAGAACTGACCGGTGACACCGATCGCGGCACGCACCGCGTCCGGTTCGCGCACGACGTCGTGTCCGCCGACCCGCGCGGTGCCGCCGTCCGCACTGATCAAAGTGGACAGGATCTTGACCGTGGTGGTCTTCCCTGCGCCGTTCGCGCCGAGCAGGGAGAAGACCGATCCCGGTGTCACGGTGAGGTCGACGCCGTCGAGCACAACGTGGTCGCCGAATGTCTTACGCAGACCGGTTGCCGCGACCGCGGGCTGGGACTGGGTAGTAGCCATGGTTTCCCCTTCAGGAACGGCGGATTGTGATGTCGCCGTAGGAGGTGCGGGCGCGCACCTCGACGGTCTCGTCGGGCTCCTCGGGCCGGGCGGCGTTCTCCAGGGTGTTGCGCACGTGCCCGAACGAGGTTTTCACTTCCAGCCAGGCGGCGGTGCCCTCCGCGATACCGATCTCCAGGTCGCCCATCGCGCTTCCGAGCACGACCGAACCGCGGACCGCCTCACCGATGCGGATGCTGCCGTTGGACGATTTCGCCTCCACCCCGGCGCCTGCCCGTCCGACGGAGATGTCGCCGTTCGCCGCGCGGACCCTGGCGTCACCGTTGACGGCGTCGACTTCGGTGTTGCCGTTGGAATTCTTGACGACCAGCGAACCCTCAACCTCGCCGATACGAACCGCACCCGAACCGGTGTGGACCTCGGCGTTGCCCGCGATGACTCCCGCCGTCACGTGACCGGCCGAGGTGTGCAGGCGCAGCGGCCCGGTTCGCTCAAGGCGGACGTTGCCAGTGGACGTCTTCAAGCGGCACTCCCCGAGCCGACCCGCGCAGTCGAAGTTGCCGACCTGGACCTCGGCGGTGACTCGCGAACCGCTGGGAAGCTCGACGGAGACGTCGACCGACTTGGTCTTGCGGGAGAAGTCGAAGGCGCGTGCCTTCTGTCCAATGACCTGAAGCACGCCGTTCGCGTAGTCGACGCGGACCCGTTGCGCGGCCTGCACGTCCGATTCGTCGGCGGGGTCGCTCGGGCGCACGTCGACAACCGTGTCGGTGCGGTCGCTCGCGGTCATCCGCACGTTGCCGACGCCGAGTTCCAGCGTCACGGATATCGGTTCTGGAGTGTCAAATTTTGGCATGGGAGTCCCCTCATCATGAGTCGGTACGGCATCCCCGCAGGTCGGGGACGTGTGGTGAGGCGCGGTGCGGTGGCTAGCGCACCCAGCCGGTGAAGCGCTGCTGGACCCGATTGCCCACGCGCTGCTCGTGGTTCTGATCACGATCAGCGCGCTCCAGGGCTGCGGAGGCCGCGCGGACGAGCCACGCGTTGACCGAACGTCCTTCCCTGGCGGCGGCGTCCTCAACCGCGGCCTTGAGCTGCTCCGGCAGGCGTACGTTGATCCGCGTCGTAGGGCCGTCTTCGGCGATCGGTGAAGGGTTGTCTCCGGCGCCGTACTCCGCCGGGCCGTCGGCGGTCGCACCATGGATCGGCTCGGCGGGCGGCGTCGTCACAACGAAGTCCGGATCCCGTCCCCGCAGCCGCAGCTCCACCGAACCCGGAGCCAGGTCGCGAGTGATCTCGTCCGCGGCGTCGGAGAGCGCTTCGAGCAGCGTCATCCGGATTGCCGATTCGAGTGAGCCCGTGAGGCGCTCAACCAGGGCGCGCGCCTCGTCACCACCGGCCTCGGCGAGCGTGGCGAACTCCCGCCCCAGCTTGCCCACATACGACGTTAAGTCCATGGCGCCATGGTGGCACATTTATGGCACCATTACAAGCATTACTGGCTCAATACTGAGCCAGTAATGACACCACTTTGGCATCACACTTCGCGACATGAACGCACGGGGAAGAAGGGGGTGCTGACTACCGGCATGCGTGTGCTGAGGCGGGCACACCGGCTCCCGCCTCAGCGGCCGATCAGTCGAGGCAGAACTCGTTGCCCTCGGGATCGGCCATTACGATCCACCCTGCGCCGAGTGGGGGAGCAGGCTCGTATCGCTTGAGCCGAGTCGCACCGTGGGAGACGAGCCGCTCGGCCTCCGCCTCCAGGGCGGACATGCGCGCGTCGCCCTCAAGTCCTGGGGCCGCCCGCACATCGATGTGGACGCGGTTCTTGACCTGTTTGGGCTCGGGTACGCGCTGGAAGAGTAACCGCGGCCCGGAGCCATCGGGATCGACCAATGCCGAGAGGTCGTTGCGGTTTTCAGGTGGCACGTTCAGCGCCACGAGGGCCTCTTCCCACGACTCGAAGCCCTCGGGAGGGTCCAGCAGGCGGTAGCCGAGGACTTCGGCCCAGAATGCCGACAATCCGGCCGGGTCGTCGCAGTCGAGGGTGATTTGGACTTCGCTGGCCATCTCAGTTCGTCTCCGATCGCGTCCGCGTGTGCAGGTACAGGTCGCGAAGCAGACACACCTCGGCCAGGTGGTGGATCAGCTCACGGTTGATGTGCAGCACGAGTGCCGCCAGCGGTTCCGAGGCAAACGGTCCCTCGGCCTCACCACACGGGCGTGCGAGGCCAGCCTCGCCGAGGGACTCGACACCAGCCACCCACGTGGCGTACTCCGCGTCGAGCTGGGCCAGCGCTCGCGCCGCGGTCGTGGCGTACTCGAACGACTGATAGTCGGTGGGCACGCGACCGAAGTGGGAGGCATTGCGCATCGCGAGCACGCCGACAATCACGTGACCGAGACGCCAGGCGATCGTCGTGAACGGTGGCGGGTCGGGCACCGGCATCGCGAAGTCGATGGTCATCGCGCCGGATCCAGCCTGTATCGGCGCGGTACCGGTGCCGCGCCGGCGTACGTTCCAGCATCCGGGTGTGGGCTCCCAGAAGTACTCGTCGTCGGTGAGCCCGTTGAGGCGATCGCGTAGCTGGTTGGTCCAATGCCAGGTGAGCTGCTCTCGAAGCAGCGGGTTCCAGGTCGGTTCGGTCATGGTTCCAAAGACTCTCGTGAATAGCGGACAGTTTCGGTCCGCGATCTGTGGAACGATGCGTACGTGACCGTCGAAGCGACGACCGAGCGAGTGCTGCGATTGCTGGCGCTGCTACAGCGGCGGCCGTCGTGGACCGCCACCGAACTCGCCGCCGAGCTGGGAGTCACTGACCGATCGGTGCGACGCGATGTCGAGCGGCTGCGCGCGCTTGGCTACCCCGTGCACGCGACGGCGGGTGTCGGCGGTGGCTACCAGCTCGGCGCGGGCACCCGGCTGCCACCACTGCTCCTCGACAACGAAGAGGCGATCGCGACGGCGGTGTCCTTGCGGCTGGCGACAGGGGACACGGTCGCCGGGGCCGGAGAGGCGGCGCTGCGAGCGCTCGCCAAGCTCGACCAAGTGATGCCGCCCCGGCTGCGCGCCGAGGTGCGCGCCGTACACGGCGCCACCGAGACCCTTGTCGGTCCCGGCGTCCAGATCGACGCGGAACTGCTTATGACGCTCGCGCGCGCCTGTCGCGACGCCGTGCGCATACGGTTTCGCTACGCGGGTCGTCCACGTGACGGCAGCGGTGAGGAACGCGAGCGCACGGTCGAACCAGTGCGGATGGTCGCCACGAGCCGCCGCTGGTACCTGATGGCCTGGGACATCGACCGCGACGACTGGCGGACCTTCAGGCTAGACCGGATGCGCGAGGTGGAGGCGACAACGTGGCGCTTCCGGGCTAGGGAGCATCCGGACCCGGTCGCCTACGTACAACGGTCCGTGACCACTGCGCCTTACCGGTATCTCGCACGGGTACGGGTACACGCGCGACCCGACGAAGTACGGGAGCTGGTGCCACCCCAGGTAGGGCGCGTCGAGGAAGATGGCGACGGCTGCGTGCTCGTCGCCGGCGGCGATGATCTGGACTGGCTCGCCATGCACGTGGCCAGACTGGGCTTCGAGGCGGAGGTGCTGGAGCCCCGGGAGTTACGAGACGCTGCCGCCCGGCTCGCCCACCGCCTCTCGGTGATGGCCTGGACGGGCTGACGGGTGCCCGCGAGACGGGCTACGCCTGCGCGAGATCGGCGAACCGGCTGTAGTGCAACTGGTGCGCCACCGTAACCGTGCTTGTCGGACCGGCACGGTGCTTGGCAAGGATCAGGTCGGCCTCACCCGCACGCGGGTCGTCACGCTCTGAGGCGTCCGGACGGTTGATCAGCAGCACGATATCGGCGTCCTGCTCCAGCGAACCGGACTCACGCAGGTCGGAGAGCATTGGTCGCTTGTCGGTGCGTTGCTCGGGACCACGGTTCAGCTGGCTGATAGCGACTAGCGGCACCTCAAGCTCCTTGGCGAGCAGCTTGAGCTGACGGGAGAACTCCGACACTTCTTGCTGCCGCGACTCGACCTTCTTGCCGGACGTCATCAGCTGCATGTAGTCGACGACGATGAGCTGCAAGTCATGACGCTGTTTGAGCCGCCGGGCCTTCGCGCGGATCTCCATCATCGTCATGTTCGGCGAGTCGTCGATGAACAGCGGCGCCTCGCTGATCTCGCTCATCCGCCGCGCCAGCCGAGTCCAGTCGTCGTCGGTCATGCGGCCACCACGCATGTCCTGCAGGCGGATCTTCGCCTCCGCCGAGAGCAGGCGCATCACGATCTCGGTGCGGCTCATCTCCAGCGAGAAGATGACACTGGTCAAACCGTGCTTAATGGAACAAGAACGGACAAAATCCATTCCCAGCGTCGATTTGCCGATACCAGGTCTCGCCGCCACGATGACCATCTGACCCGCGTGAAGACCATTGGTGACCTCGTCGAGATCGGCGAAGCCGGTCGGCACGCCCTCAGCGGTCCCACCATTCGACGCGATCGCGTCGATCTCGTCCATCGTCGGCTGGAGCAGTTCCTCCAGCGCGATGTAGTCCTCGCTCGCGCGGCGCTCGGTGACCTCGTAGATCGCGGCCTGCGCCCGGTCGACGACTTCGTCAACGGCGGCACCGGACGAATCGGCGGCACCGTAGCCGTACTGCACGATCCGGGTGCCAGCCTCGACCAGTCTGCGCAGGATGGCCTTCTCCGAGACGATCTCGGCGTAGTACCCGGCGTTCGCCGCCGTCGGCACCGTCGCGATCAGGGTGTGGAGGTATGGCGCGCCACCAACCCGGCCCAGCTCACCGCGCCGCTCCAGTTCGGCCGACACCGTGATCGGGTCGGCCGGTTCGCCACGGCCGTAGAGGTCGAGGATGCAGTCATAGACGGCCTGGTGTGCGGGCCGGTAGAAGTCGCCGGGCCGCACCACCTCGATGACGTCGGCGATCGCGTCCTTGGACAACAGCATGCCGCCCAGCACGGACTGCTCCGCCGTAACATCCTGCGGTGGCTGTCGGTCGAATCCGCCGCTCCCGCCAGATCCCGGCGAGTCCGTCGTGAATGCGGGACCGCGGTCATCGGTGAGCGCCACCGGGCCGAACACCCCCTCCTGGGCTACGTCAATACAGTGAGCCGTGCTCGAATAAACGTTCGACTATGATACATCCGGATGCTACGCCGAGCCGGACCGACACGCACGAGTCTCGTGGATCTGGACCGCCGAAGGCACCACTGGCTCACGGCACGCTAGACCGGTGCCCGAGCGAGAAGCAAAACCGCTTGGGGATGGATTGGGGATGGATTGGGGATGGATCGCGGTAGCGTTGTGCAGTTCCTGGGGAAGATGCCGGGTGTTCAACCACAGGCCACCTTTTCGCTGGGGATAACCTGGGGACAACCATCACACCGTTGTGAAAAACCGCAGGTCAAACCTTGTGTACAAACTGTGGATAAGCTGGGGGCAAACTCCTCGGCGTGTCGCGGGAAACTCGTCGTTCGGCGTGTCGCGCACGGGGTGTGCACAAGTCCACGGAGCACCGATAAAACGAACTCGGCCCCCGCTCCGGTCATGGAGCGGGGGCCGAGTTCGCTGCGGCTGACGCGGGTCAGCTCACGGGGTGTCAGCCGCGGTCAGGAGCGCGGTACGACGTCCACGCGGAAGTTCGCGGTGACGTCGGGGTGCAGCCGCACCGTGACCGAGTGCTTGCCGAGCCGCTTGATGTGGGTGCCGAGCTCGATGTTGCGCTTGTCGAGCACCGGGCCACCGGCGGCCTTCACGGCGTCGGCGACGTCGGCGGCCGTGACGGAACCGAACAGCTTCTTCGAGTTCTCGGACGCCTTCGCGGGCAGCTCGACGTCAGCCATGCCCTCCAGCGTGGCCTTGACCTCCTTGGCGTGGTCGAGGTCGCGGATCCGGCGGGCCTCCTGCGAACGACGGATCGTCGCGATGTTCTTCTCGGCGCCCTTGGTCGCCTGCATCGCGAGCCCGCGCGGGTACAGGTAGTTGCGCGCGTAGCCGTCCTTGACCTCGACGATGTCCCCGGGACCGCCGAGGTTCGCCACGTCGGCAGTCAGGATGATCTTTGCCATGACGTTCCTCCTTCTACTCAGCGCGCGGTCGAGGTGTAGGGGAGCAACGCCATCTCACGCGAGTTCTTGACCGCGGTCGCGACGTCACGCTGGTGCTGGCTGCAGTTGCCCGTCACCCGGCGAGCGCGGATCTTGCCGCGGTCGGAGATGTACTTGCGCAGCAGCGCGGTGTCCTTGTAGTCGATCGGTTCCGGACGGCCCTTCTTCTCCGCCTTGCAGAACACGCAGACCTTCTTCTTCGGCTTGCGAATGGGTGGCTTGGCCACGGTAATTCTCCTGGGTTATGTCTGAAACGTTCCGGTCAGATGTCGACAGCTAGGCACTTAGAACGGCGGCTCGTCGGAGAACCCGCTACTCTGGCCGCCCGCGACGGGCGCGGAGCCCCACGGGTCGTCAGCGGGAGGCGCGGATCCGCCACCGCCGGAGTTACCACCGAAACCGCCGCCACCCCGGCTCACCTTGTTCACCTTGGCGGTGGCGTAGCGCAGCGACGGGCCGATCTCGTCAACCTCGAGCTCGACGACAGTGCGCTTCTCGCCTTCCTTCGTCTCGAAGGAACGCTGCTTGAGCCTGCCCTGCACGACGACGCGGGTGCCGCGCGACAGCGACTCGGCCACGTTCTCCGCCGACTGCCGCCAGATGTTGCAGCGCAAGAACAGCGCCTCGCCGTCCTTCCACTCACCGGCCTGCCGGTCGAAGATGCGCGGCGTCGACGCGACCGTGAAGTTCGCGACGGCGGCGCCGGACGGTGTGAAGCGAAGCTCGGGGTCGGCGGTCAGGTTGCCGACAACCGTGATGATGGTGTCACCAGCCATGGTGAATCACCTCAAACCTTCGCTACGGAACGCTTGGTGTCACGGCGAAGCACCTTGGTGCGCAGCACGATCTCCTGCAGCGAAAGCTGCCGGTCCATCTCCTTCACCGCTTCGGGCGTCGCGTTGAGGTCGAGCACGGCGTAGATGCCCTCGCTGTGCTTCGCGATCTCGTAAGAGAGCCTGCGACGGCCCCAGATGTCCACCTGCTCAACGCTGCCGCCGGAATCCCGGATCACGTTGAGGTAGTTCTCCAACGTGGTGGGGACGGTTCGCTCGTCGAGAGTGGGATCGAGGATCACCATGACCTCGTAATGACGTGACAAACCACTCACCTCCTCTGGGCTGGAACGGCCACGGACCATCCGTGGCAGGAGGGTTAGTCAGCGCGTCATCCTACCTTGCGCAGGACCCAGGTCCGCACGAGGGCCGCCGCGACGCACGCCAGGGCGATGACCGCGAGGAGCAGCGGTAACCGCACCGCCGCCGCCTCCCGCTCCGCCTCGATCGCCTCGGCATTGCCCGCGTTGTCCACATTCGGGTCGGACTGGCCGAAGTCCTCGGGCAGCGCGGGCGGCTCGATGGAGCTCGTCGGTAGGCCGGGCTGCCCGGCGCGGCCGGTAGGAGGCGGGGCGGACGGCACCCGGGTGCCGTAGTAGCGCTGCGTGGCACGCCCCTCGTCGGTGCCGTAGCGCGCCGATGGCGGGGGCGCCGCGCCGCCGGTCTGGCGCGGCGTCGTGGATGGTGCCTTGTCCTTGTCCCGCGTACGATCTTGTCCGCCGCCCTGCGTGCCGTCGCCGGTACGCGGCTGGGTCGACGATGTCGGGGGCGTGTAGTTCGTCGCCGTGACCGTCAGGCCGCAGTTCTTCTTGATCGCCGCCGTGATGTTCTCGCGGTTTTCCTCGTCCTCCGCGATGTCAGCGACCTCGTCGACGCTGTCGATCTTGGCGAGCACGGCCTTCGCGATCCGCTTGCCGTTGAATTGCGTCGACTCCGCGTCCGGCACCTTCGGCAGCGCGATGGGCTCGAACGCGCCGTCCTCGAACGCCTCCCGCATCCGTGTCCGCTCGTTCTTCCAGCCGAACAGCGGCGCCTCCGGCCCGTCGTGGACGGACTCGACGACGTACTCTTTGACGGTCTCCGACTTGAGCTTGACCGCTTCGCCAACTTTGCCCGCGATCGAGCCACCGCAGCTCGCCGCCGTCACCGTGGCCACCGCGGTCGGGGCCAGCCCGACCAGCGAGACGTACGCGATACCGGCAGCGAGAACCACGGACAGGGCACGGCGGGTACACCGGTAGCTGGGCACTATCGGGGCTCCTTGAAGTCCGTTCGCGGCCCGAACGAGTGACCGCAGGCGTCAAAACACTCTCGCGTTAGCCTACGTGGTCACGGTGAGTTGTGAATCATTCCCGCTATCGGACGCGAGCGATACTCCGAAGAACCCAGCTGCGCACCAAACCGGCGCTCGCCGCGGCCAGCGCGAGCACCGCGAGCAGCATCGGCAGACCGACCCTGCCCTGCCCCGGCGGCAGCGCGTCGGCGCTCCCCGCGTTGGCGACCGCCTGGCCATCGCCGGACCCGTCCTCACCGAGTACACCGAAGGACGGCGCGTAGTCGCTGAAGCCAGAGCCGTAGCGCAAGCCAGGGGCGTGCGTGGAGAACGACGCGTTGCGGTACGGGAACGTCGAGAACGCGCTCATCGGCGAGAACGCGCTGTAGTACGGCGCACCGATGCCGGTGTTACTCGGCTCGATCGGCGGGCTCGATGGGCCAGGTACCGATTGATCCCTGGGCTCGGGCGGGGGAGTTCCACCACCGCCGCCTGAGCCGCCGTTACCACCGTTGCCGCCATTCCCACCGGACGTCGGCGGGTCGTCCGAGCCGCCGACAAGGCCCTTCACGGCATCGGTGACCGGCTCCGTGGCCTTCTGAAGGGTCTCCGCGCCGTCTTGCACCGCGTCGGTGACCGGCTCCGTGGCCTTCTGGACCGACTTGGTCACGTCTTCCACCGGCTCCGTCACGGTCTTCACACCGGTGACGGTCACCTCGCACAGGCTCGGCAGCGTGATACCGAGCAGTGAAAGGCCACCGAGGGCGTCCAGCAGCTCGGACTTGGTCAGCGAGTAGGACCGCGTGCCTTCCGACACGGCACCGAGCCCGACCGTCGGCGCACCAGAGATACCGAGTGCGGAGGCCAGGTCAATCGACAACGGAGCACCCGCGTCGCCCCGCATTGTCTGACCGCAGCTGCTCGCGACAATCGGGGCGGCAGCCACTGCCGACCCGGGGAGCGCGAGCATCGCGGATGATGCGACAAGCACCGTCGCCGCGCCTGCCGCCACGTTGCGCCTCAGCTTGCTCATGTGACCAACCTTGCTCTCGTCGATGTCACCCAGTGTGCAATGGCCCACTGTTTAAAACAACGTGACTGGGTGCACTTCGTGACGCGAGCTCGGCAAACTTCTACCTCGCCGTGATTACACGGCGTACTGTCACTGCGCCAACCGCGGTAAGCAGCGCGATGGCGACCACGAACGGCGTGCGGGTGACGTGCTTGAGCGAGATCGTCTCCGCCCTGACGTCCTCCTCGGGCGGTTCAGCGGCGGCTTCGCCCTGCTCAGCCGTGTTGCCACCGGCGGAATCGGCGGGCACGGGGAACCCTGGGACGTCGCGCTGTTGACGTCCCGGCTCCGAGCGGTCCGGCGCGGCGATGTCCGGCTGGGTGATCGACTGCTGGTCGGCCCCTGGCGCTGAATGCTCCACTTCGGTGACGCCGCTCTGGCCGAAGTCGGGCAGGGTGGAGGCGGCGTTGACTGGGGGCCCAGCCGGGGTGTCGGCGGGAGGCCCTGCCGGGGTGTCGGGGTCGCCTGGAAGGTCGGCCGACGGGCCGTCCGGCCGCTCGGGCTCCGGTTGCGGGGGCGGGGTGTGCGTCGGAGGCTGGGGGACGTCTGGGCTGGGGACGTCTGGCTGAGCGGGAACGTCAGGTGTCGGCATTCCTGGTGTCGGCGCGTCATCGCCCGCGCTTCCGGTGAGGAGGGACCTTGGCGCATCGGCGAGGCGGCTGACCGTGGTAGTCACCGCGCCGATGACGCCGGACCCGTCGGCATCCGGCGCGGGATCGGTGCTTGGGCCTTCCGGCTCAGCGGACTCCGGTCCCGGTGGCGCTGGCGCGGGACCTGGCGGCTGGTCGCCTGGCGTGGGCTCGCCCGGGGCCGGCGACGGCACGTCCACGTCCGGTACGGCGTCGGCATCCGGCGCGGCGTCGGCGTCTCCGCCGGTCAGCGCACCGAGCGTGGCAGTGACCGACCCAAGCAGCGATGACCCGTCTTCGGGTTCCTCATCGGCCTGCGCGGACCCCACCGTCAACGGGCCGATACAGCCAACAACGAACGCGGCCAGCACCGCACCGAGATATCGCTTCACCATGGTGTCCCTTCACCGAACGACTGACACCCCGCGACCTGGTTGGCGCTCCTCCGGGTTGGAAACCTAACCGGAACGGGTGCATTTAGCGAAGCCCAGCGGCTCGGATTCACTCTCCAGAGCGTTGAGGGTCGTCTCGGATAGGCTCACGCCATGCTTATTGGCGCGCACGTCCGTGACGACGATCCGATCGCGGCGGCCCGCGAGCGCGAAGCCGAGGTCGTCCAGTTCTTCCTTGCCGATCCCCAGGGGTGGAAGGCTCCGAAACCGCACCCGCACACAGACGAGATCACGGCATCCGACGTCGAGGTGTTCATCCACTCGCCGTACCTGGTGAACGTGGCGTCGCTGAACAACCGCATCCGGATTCCCTCGCGCAAGATGGTCTCGCAGCACGCGAAGGCCGCCGCCGAGGTGGGTGCGCGGGGCCTGATCGTGCACGGTGGTCACGTCCGCAAAGGCGAGGAGCCCGATGCGGGCATCGAGAACTGGCGCAAGCTGTTCGAGCGCGGCAGCTTCGACGTGCCGATCCTGATCGAGAACACGGCGGGCGGCGACAACGCGATGGCGCGCGATCTGGACATGCTCGCGCGGCTGTGGGAGGCGGTCGGCGAGTTCGAGCCAGGGTTCTGCCTCGACACCTGCCACGCCTTCGCGGCAGGCTGGGAGCTCGACGACGCCGTCGACAAGGTCAAGGCCATCACCGGCCGGATCGACCTCGTGCACCTGAACAACTCACGCGACGAGTTCGGTTCGAACCGCGACCGGCACGCCAACATCGTCGGCGGCGACGGCACCATCGACTCACAAGTGCTCGCGGACGTCGCGGCCGCGGCCGGCGCGCCCGTGATCGTGGAGACCCCCGCCGAAGGCCAGGCGGACGACATCGCGTACCTCCGCAAGACGATCTCCCAATGACGGGCGCCGTTGCCAACGGCGTATGCGACGCCAGGAGTGCGAGCCTTGCGGCTCTCGACGCGATGTCGTTCCGCTAGTCGGGCGTCAAGACCTCGCGGGCAGTTGTCTTTCGCACGAACCGATACATTTGTATTGCGTGCGATGCGGCTGTATCGGATTTCGTGCGAGACACCCACATCACCACGGTGCGGGGCCGCTGCCAGCGCCCACCGGCGTCCGATCCCCGCCGGAACGGCCGAAGCGCAGCGTGACGACGTCTCGAGCGCGATCCAGCACCCCGCCCGCGGCGTCGTCCTCACCGCCTGCCCGCATCGGGTCCGTGCTCGGCCGGTAGATCTCGTACACGATCAGCGCGCACAGCCCGATCACCGCGAGGTCGCGCAGAACGACGGCACCGAGGAACCACTCCTCAGGCAGGCCCTTGTTGTCCACGCCGAGGTAGAAGTACATCCGGGGCACCCAGACCAGTGCGTCGATCGTCATCCAGCCGAGCAGCAGCCGCCAGTGCCCGATCGCCAGCACCGCCAACGGCACCAGCCACAGCGAGAACTGCGGGCTCCACACCTTGTTCGTCAGCAGGAACGCCGCCACCACCAGGAACGCCACCTGCGCCAGCCGCGGCCGCACCGGCGCTGACAGCGCGACCACCGCGATCGCGGCACAGCACAGCAGGAACAGCACGGCGGCGACGGTGTTCAGCGTCGCCGGTGCCTGGCCTGGCGCGAGCGGGCCGTCGAAGCCCTCCCAGCCGGTGAATACCCGCACCACGTTGTAGAGCGAGTCGGGATCCATGCCGCGCTCACTGTTGAGTCGGATGAACTCGTACCAGCCATCCGGGTAGCGCAGCGCGATCGGCAGGTTGACCGCGACGACGGTGCCGATAGCGGCGAACGTCGTCCCTGCCCATGCCCGCAGCTTGCCCGCGCGCAGGCACAGCACGAACAGCGGTCCGAGCAGGAACAGTGGGTATAGCTTGAACGCGGCGCCGACGCCGATCAGCACACCGGCGAGGCCCCATCGCCGCCGAGACCAGGCCAAGATCGCCCCGGCCGCGAACGCCGTGGCGAGGGTGTCGAAGTTCGTGAAGGCATGCACGACCGCCAGCGGTGACAGGGCGACCAGCGCGGCATCCCATGGTCTCCGCCGGGACGTCCGCGCGACGGACCACACCGTCACCAACCACGCGAACGCCAGGAACAACGCGATGAGATTGAAGTAGATCGCGACCGAGATCCCGCCGGGCAAAACGCCAGCGCGCACCCCGTCTTCCCATGCGCGCGTCGCCGTGGCCATCGCCCACTGAAACAGCCCAGTTAACGCCGGGTACTCCATGAACCGGACTTGGTCGCGATTGGCCAACTCGACGACGTGACCATTAGCGAACCGTAGTTGGCCGTCGACGACGTCGAACCGGTTTCGCGGCGTGAGCTGGTACCGCGCGCCGGTGGCATCCACGGCCGCCACGTCGTTGACGACCCGATACCAGTCGCCGTCGCCATGGATCGTGACGCTGGTCTTGCCGCCATCGCCGTTGCTCAGCTCAAGCCAGCCGTCCCGATACGGGAAGAAGCTCTCGTTGTTCAACCGCTCCGCCCCGTACAGGGGCACGATGTCGGAGTAGCACATCGCGACGTACTGCCGATGCGAACTCCAGTCGAGGCTCGCGGTGCCGTCGTCGTTGACACGCTGCTGAATGCAGGCCGCCTTACCGAACCACGCGAACGTCAGCGTGACGATGGCGAGCAGCAGCACGACGCGAAGCGGTGTCCAGAACCAGTGCCGCCCCACGAGGGCGTGCGCGCCGAGCGGACCGCCAATGGGCTTGCTCGCGGCGGCGGCGAGCGGCTCGGTCCAGGTCGGGATTACCCGGTCGGCCTCGCTCCGGGTGTGTTCGCCGAGCCAGGGGCGCGCTGACGGGGAGGGCACGTCAGGACGTTACCGCACGCCACGAGCCGCGGTTGCGGGCCGGACGCGCACCCGCCGTCGCACCGGCGTCAGCTGCTCTCCTCCTGCGTCGCCTCGGAGGTCTGCTCCTCCTCTGTCGGCCTGCCGTTGCCGTTCCCGTTCCCCGGGAAGATGCTGCCGCCGCCATCGTCGCCGTCCTCGGTCGTCGTCGGCGCGGTCGTGGTGGTGGTCTCCTCCGGCCTGCCTGGCGGCTCCGGTTGCGGCCGCTCGGACTCCTCCGGCTCCTCGCTCGGCTCCTCGGTCGGTTCCTCCGTCGGCTCGGGTTCCGGCGGCGGCGGTGGCGGCTCACCCATCACCTCGACCTCGGGGAACGGCTCAAGCGGCAACCCCTCGTGATAGCGATTCATGAACTGCTGCCAGATCGACCCGGGAAGGCCGGAGCCATAAATCGGGGTGCCGTTGGCGTCCCTAATCGGCGCGAGCGCCTTGTCACCGACCCACGCGGCGGCCGCGATCTGCCGTGAGTACCCGACCATCCACGCCTGCGAGTTCTCCCCTGGATGGCCGGGTGCCTCGTGCGTACCGGTCTTGCCCGCGCACTCACGGCCGTTGGCGCACCGCAGATCGGAGTAGCCCAGCACCGGCTCCAAGGTCATCGTGACGTTGCCCGCGATCTGTTTGCTCTTCTCCCTGTCCGGGGAGAACGCGGGCGTGCCCTTACGGTCGGCCTGATAGATGACGTCGCCGTCCGGCGTAGTGATCTTGGTGACCAGGTGTGAGTCCCGCCGCACGCCGTCCGCGGCGAAGGTCGCGTACGCGGACGCCAGGTCCTGCGGTGTGATCTTGTTGTCCCCACCGCCGATGGCGATGTTGCCGTCGACGTCGCTGACGGTCGACTTCTCGCTCACGCCGGCTTCCCGCACAGCCTTGACCACGGAGCGCGGACCGACGTCATTGAAAACCATGTCGAAGAACACGGTGTTGATGGAGCGCTTCATCGCCTCCATCACCGTGCAGTCCGGACACTGGTCGTTACCCGCGTTCCTGACCTCGGTGTCGCCGAACGTGCGCGGCGAGGTGCCGTCATAGGTCGCGTATGGTCCCTTCTCGCCCTTCTTGAGCAGCGCGAGGAAGTCGAAGGCCTTCATGGTCGAGCCAGGGTTGCGGCCCTTGCTCGCCCAGTTGACGTAGTCGGTTTCGTCGTACGGCCCGCCGTAGTAGGCCATGACCCCACCCGACGCCGGATCGACGGCGACGAACGCCTCGTGCAGCTTTTTCGGCTGGCCCTTCATGACACCGCGCACCACCTGCTCCGCGATGCGCTGCGCTCGCTTGTCGATGGTGGTGTGGATGGTGTAGCCCGCCGTGCGTACCTGCTCCTCGGAGTAGCCGAGCGATTCCAGCTCGGACCCGATCGCGGCCTTGAGGTGGCGCCGCGACCCGTCGAAGCCCGGCGAGTCGGTCTTGTTCTCGTTGACCGGCTTCGGGAACGTGGCGGAAGCCCGTTCGGAGGACGACAGCCATTTGTTCTCGACCATCTGGTCCATCACGTAGTTCCAGCGGCGCTCGGCGTACTCCAGGTTGTCCCCCCTGCTCGGCGCCTGGATGATGCCAGCGAGGTACGCGGCCTGGGCCGGGCTCAGCTTGCCGACGTCCTTGGCGAAGTACGCCTGCGATGCGGCCTGAACGCCGTAAGCGCCCCTGCCGAAGTAGATGGTGTTCAAGTAGGCGGTGATGATCTCCGTCTTGCTGAGCTGGTTGCTCATCTTGAACGCCTTGACGATCTCGGTCGCCTTGCGCGTGATCGTGTGGTCGTCGTTCTCAGTGGCCTTCTTCACGTACTGCTGCGTGATCGTCGAGCCACCACCGACACCACCGGTAAGCTGGTTCTTGGCCGCGCGCAGGATACCCATGACGTCGAAACCGGCATTGGTCTCGAACGTCTCGTCCTCCGCGGCGTAGACGGCGTGCTTGACCTTGTCGGGAACCTGGTCCGGTTCGAGCAGGACGCGGTTGCCATCCGTGATGTCCTTGGCCATCACGCCGCCGTTGGAGTACATGTAGGTGACGGTTTTGTCCTGCGACGCCGCGACCTCGTACGGCGACGGCACGTCGAGCACGAAATACAGCACGGTGAAGATCGCGATCGGGACCAGCACGAACACGGTCACCGCCGCGTAGCCGATCCTGCGGACGAGTCGCCACCTCTTCTGCTTCGCGGTGAGGCCATCGTCGACGTCTTCCTCGTCCGGATCACCGGGCAGGTCTGGACCCTGCTCGTGGTTGGCGACGAACGCGGTCATCTCGTCGTCGGCGGCGGGATCACGCCACATCGGGTCGCCCGCGGGCCGGTGGGTCAGCAATTCCGGCTCGGGCGGCTCCGTTCCCGTACCGCCGCTGAGCGGCGAGAACATCTCCGTCGCGTAGGCGTCATCCTGCTTGCCGCCAGGTGGCTGTCCCCTCGGTGGCGCGCCGGGTGGGGGCGCGCCGGGATGCCCATGGGGCGGTGCGGGCGGCGGCCCAGGACGCTGCCCCGGTGGCATTCCCGGTGGCGGCGGGCCTGGCTGGCCGCCAGCGGGCGGTCGCCCTGGGGCGCCGGGACGACCAGCGGGTGCGCCTCCCGGAGCGGGGCCGCCTGCGGGCGGGGGTGTCCGATGCGGGCGCGCGCGGCCGTCCGGTGACGCACCTGCCGGCCGCCCCTGTGACTGGCGAGGATCACGGGCCGGACGGTTCTGCCGGGGCGGACGCTCGCCACCTGGCCCCTGCTGCGGGGCTCGCCGCCTGCCCTGCTCCGCACTCGTCGGCCAGCGTGGATCGTCACCTGGCCCGCGCGGACTGGGCCCACGGTCCTGGTCACTGCCAGGCCAGTTCGCGTCACCGTCCATGAATCGCCGTCCTGAGCTGCCGTCGTCTGTCACGAATCAGTCTCCAGAGTGAACATTGTCAGCACAGCCCGCCCCCGCGACGGCACGGGGGAGTCGAAAGCGTGGCTCGGGACGGTCACGGCGTGGCGGACTTCCGGGGTCGGGTGCGAGGAGCGCGTGTTCCTGGCTCGCCAGTGCCGACAACGTAGGACAGCGCGAGATGGTTCCAGCGGCAGGCGAAACACACCTCAACGACATACACGGTGAACTCGGCGAACAGCTCGGCCATCCGTTCCAGCTCGTCCGGCTTCCGCGCGGAACCTGACGCGTGCTGGAGTTCATCCCCGAAGACCCATGCGACCAGGGCCATCCGTTGCTTTGCGCACACCGGACACGGGTGCTCGATGGACTCACCGTGGTGCCGGGCCGCCTGGGTGAGGTACGGGTTCGCGTCGCAGATGTCGTCGGTCGAGACGTGTCCCGCGCGCCACCGCGCGAGCAACGCCCTGCGCCGGAGGGCGTAGTCGACGATCTGCCGCTGGTTTCGCACGAGAACAGCCTACGTGCCTACGGCCGGTTCACCACAGGTTCGGAATGCGGACCGGGGTGCGGGGAAAGCGTCGTTCACCACATCGCGTCCGCCATCATGCTGCGTTCGATGTATCGACGCGATATAGTGGCTCGGTAGATTGCGGCGATGGAACGGATGACTGTGGTTCGGCCATTGCCGCACGTCGAGCAGGCAAAGGAGGTGCCTAATGCTGGAGTTCGCGATCCTCGGGCTGCTGCACGAGGCACCCATGCACGGCTATGAGCTGCGCAAACGCCTGCACGACACGTTGGGAATGTTCCGGACGTTCTCCTACGGCTCCGTATATCCGACCCTCCGCAGGCTGCAACGTGCCGGACTGATCGCCGAGGAGCCCGGAACGGCGACCGACACCGAGAACCGAGCATGGGGCCGGAAGGCGCGGCGGGTGTACAAGCTCACCGCGGAAGGCAAGGAGCGGTTCGGCGAGCTACTCGGCGACGCCGGTCCACAGACATGGGACGACGAAGGCTTCGGCGTCCACCTCGCGTTCTTCTCCCGCACCCCGGCCGACGTCAGGATGCGGATCCTCGAAGGACGTCGCAGGCGAGTCGAGGAGCGGCGCGAAGGCTTGCGGGCCGCGCTGGCGCGCGCCGAGGAGCGGATCGACCGCTACACCAGGGAATTGCATCGGCTGGGGCTGGAAAGCAGTGAACGAGAAGTGCGGTGGCTCAACGAGCTCATCGCACACGAGCAGGCGGAGCAGCGCGGTCAGCACGGCTGACTCGCTCCGCTGACAAGCACGACACATCACACACCTAGTGAAGGAGAAACCGGCATGGGCGAAAACGGCCAGACTGTGAAGGTGGCCATCGTTGGCGTCGGAAACTGTGCGGCTTCCCTGGTGCAGGGCGTGCACTACTACCGTGACGCCGACCCTGACGCACGCGTGCCGGGTCTGATGCACGTGCGGTTCGGTGGCTACCACGTGCGCGATGTGGAGTTCGTCGCGGCGTTCGACGTTGACGCGAAGAAGGTTGGCCGTGACTTGTCGGAGGCGATCGTCGCGAGCGAGAACAACACCATCAAGATCGCCGACGTGCCGCCGCTAGGCGTCAGCGTCCAACGCGGCCATACCTATGACGGACTCGGCCAGTATTACCAGGAGACCATCACGGAGTCCGACGAGTCACCGGTCGACGTCGTCAACGTGCTGCGCGAGTCCGGCGCCGACGTGCTCGTCTCCTACCTGCCGGTTGGCTCTGAGGACGCGGACCGGTTCTACGCGCAGTGCGCGATCGACGCCGGTGTGGCGTTCGTCAACGCACTGCCGGTGTTCATCGCGTCCGACCCGGAGTGGGCGCAGAAGTTCACCGACGCCGGTGTGCCGATCGTGGGGGACGACATCAAGTCGCAGGTCGGCGCGACCATAACGCACCGGGTCCTCGCGAAGCTGTTCGAGGACCGTGGCGTCGAGCTGCAGCGCACCTACCAGCTGAACTTCGGCGGCAACATGGACTTCCAGAACATGCTGGAGCGCAACCGATTGCAGTCGAAGAAGACGTCCAAGACGCAGTCGGTGACCTCGCAGATCCCACACGAGATGGCCAAAGCCGACGTCCACATCGGGCCGTCGGACTACGTGCCGTGGCTCGACGACCGCAAATGGGCCTACGTGCGGCTCGAGGGCCGTTCCTTCGGCGACACCCCACTGAACCTGGAGTACAAGCTCGAGGTGTGGGACTCGCCGAACTCGGCGGGCATCATCATCGACGCGGTCCGCGCCGCCAAGATCGCCAAGGACCGCGGTATCGGCGGCCCGATCCTGTCCGCGTCGTCGTACTTCATGAAGTCCCCGCCGGTGCAGTACAACGACTCCGAGGCGCACGACGCCGTCGAGCGGTTCATCGCGGGCGAGAGCGACGGCGACTGAGCGACTGGTGACGAAAGACGCTTCCGCTGCGTTGGGCGCACTGAAAGCGTCTGTGCATCGTTGTCTCGATCGCGACTAGTTGATCAACCTTGCTCCCCGAGTGACGAAGTTATGTTCGGTTTGTCCGGTATTTTTCGTCACTGCAGGAGTGAGGTTGATCAACTCGCGTAAAGCGAGGTTGCTCGAGAGCGAAACGCAACAGCCTGGAAAGCGGACACAACGTGGTTACAGCCCGCGGGAAGTAGATCGACTCCGGTGGGGGACACCTGCCGCGTGTTCACCGCGTCCACGAGCGGCAACTGAAGTCCTCGTCATCACCAGATCAGGAGTATCCGGTGTCGCGTCTGCCTGGTGTGGTCACGTTACCGGCCGACATCGTTGGCCAGCCGGGCAACTTGCCGCGCCACTGCTCGCGGCACGGCCTGCCCGCCATCCGGCGACAGGACTTCGTCCTCCAGTCGAAGGTGAAGATCGAGGGAAACCGGGCGCTACTTCAGTCGAACGTGATCGGCATGAGCGAACGGCTCAGTGATTTCGGAAAGAAAGTGCGCACCGCGGACGTCAAAGGATGGCCACTGTGCCGGAAATGCACCAATACCAGGGCACTGTGGCTGGCTGTCGCGTCCGTCATGTTCTTTGGCGGGCTAGCGACGTTCGTTGGTTCACTGGTGGTGGCCGCGGTCGCCGACGACATGCAGTGGCTGGGCGGCGTTGCCTTTGCCGCTTTCGCCTTGCTGCCCTTGGCCGCGTTCCCGTTCTCGCTGGGTAGCCTGCCCCGGCTGACCGGAGCGAGAACCTCTCCCGACGGCGCCTCAGTGATCATCGAGAAGCCGAGCCAAGCCTTCGCAGCGGAACTGCCGCCTGCACAGTAACGGCCCACGCGGCGGGGATCAGCCGATGTAGGAGATCTTCCAGCCGCCCCGCTCGCGCTCCAGGTTGTAGGAGTTCGTCTTCTCGGGGTCGGTACCGTTTCGCTTGGCGATCCGCTTGTGACTAACGACCGCTTCCTTCCCCCTCTTCATGATCTCGACGTCCGCTGGTGCGAACTTCAGCGCGGACAGCTTGGTCTTGCCGAGTTCGTCGTGCAGGTGGCTGATGCCGCCGGGGCAGTCGCTCGCGCCGGGGTTCTGCGCGTAGACACCCTGGAGTTCGGACGTCAGCAGCGCGCAGGCGCGCTTGCCTTTGTTGGCGTCGACGGCCCGGTGGAAGCCATTGATCACGTCGACAATGAGCCGCTCTGGTTCCGGCGCTGCCGTCGTCTCGGGCGCGGGCTCAGAGGTCGGCGCGACCGACGTTCCCTCCGATGCCGGTTCCGTGCTGGCCGCCTGGTCGTCACCGCAGCTCGCGAGCGCTGCCGCTGAACCAAGCAGCAACGCGGTCAGTACCACACGTGGAGAAGTAGACACCCGATCTGTGTAGCACGCGCACCACGTGGACGTGACTGGCCGCATGTGGTGGACGTGAGCGGGCACATAGATCAACGGCGCGGGTCACAACCGCGGGCACGGCGGCGAGCGGCTCCTGTTCGGGTGGCGTTACCCTGCACCCGTGCGCGTCCTGGTTATCGGCTCCGGAGCCCGTGAACATGCCATCGTCCTCGCCCTGTCCGCGGACCCCCAGATCTCGGCGCTCGCCTGTGCGCCAGGCAACGCGGGCACGGCCACGCTGGCGGAGTCGCTCGCGGTCGACGTGAAGGACCCCGACGCGGTCGCCACGCTCGCGACGCGCTGGCGCGCGGACCTGGTCGTCATCGGCCCGGAGGCTCCGCTGGTCGTGGGCGCCGCCGACGCGGTGCGCAAGGCGGGCATCGCCTGCTTCGGGCCATCCGCTGATGCCGCGCGCATCGAGGGCTCCAAGGCGTTCGCCAAGGACGTCATGGCGGCGGCGGGAGTGCCGACCGCGACATCAGAGGTGGTGGACAACCCGGCGCACCTGGACGCCGCGCTGGCCCGATTCGGTCCGACCTGGGTCGTCAAGGACGACGGGCTCGCGGCTGGCAAGGGTGTCGTCGTCACGCCCGACTACGACGAGGCGCGCAAGCACGCGATGACGCTGCTCGACGGCGGCCACCCCGTGCTACTGGAGAGCTTCCTCGACGGGCCGGAGGCGTCGCTGTTCTGCCTGGTCGACGGCACGACGGTGCGTCCGCTGCTGCCCGCGCAGGACTTCAAACGGGTTGGTGACGGTGATTCCGGCCCGAATACCGGTGGCATGGGGGCCTACGCACCGTTGCCGTGGGCGCCGGACAGCCTCGTGGACGACATCGTGGCGCGGGTCGTACAGCCGGTCGTCGACGAACTCGCCAAGCGCGGCACGCCGTACTCAGGCCTGCTCTACGCCGGGCTGGCGCTGACCTCGGATGGCCCGCAGGTGGTGGAGTTCAACTGCCGCTTCGGCGACCCGGAGACCCAAGCTGTGCTCGCGTTGCTGCGCAGCCCGCTCGTTACGTTGCTGCACGCCACCGCGACCGGAACGCTCGCCGAGCAGCCGCCGCTGGAGTGGGCCGACGGCGCGGCGGTGACGGTGGTGATCGCGGCGGAGGGCTACCCAGGGCGTCCGCGCGTGGACGACGTCATCACCGGTGCAGACCTCGCCGGTGTGCTGCACGCGGGCACTCGGCGTCGCGACGACGGTGCCGTTGTCTCCAGTGGCGGGCGCGTGCTGTCCGTCGTTGGTACCGGTCGCGACCTGGTTTCGGCTCGCGAACAGGCGTACGAGCGGGTCGCATCGGTACATCTACCTGGGGGACACCACCGCACGGACATCGCGAGCGCCGCTGTCAAGGGCGAGGTCGCGCTGCCCGCGAGTTCGTCGTAACCGCACCCAGCGACCCCGCGAGCTTGGTAACCTCGCTGGGCGAAGGTGTCCGGCTACCGTCCGTAGGCGCAGGGGGTCGCGGTATGTCAACGTCGAGCGAGCAGGACAGCGGTGCGGGCGCTACGCCACTGGCGGGCATCGGCGGCACCACACTCGCCGCGTCCGGCACCACCCGTCTGACGGTTGATCCGGATCAGGTGCTGGCCGCCGCGAAAATCGTGTCGGACCAGGCGGATGAACTGAGCGCCGCGCTGATCGAACACGAGTTGGCGATGCGCATCGACCCACCGTCGGAGAATCAGGTCAGCGGCTACGTGGCTGAAGCATGGAACGCGGCCGTCGTCGACAACGACGACTCCCAGCTCGCACGGGCGAAGGCGTACCTGCGCACGCTGCATCAGCTCGCGCTGCGACTCAGGGAGGCGGCCGAGCGGTACCAGCTCGATGACGCGGAGTCCGCCGCGGCGTTCGAGGATCGCCGTGCGCACTGGTGACGGACCGGTCGCGATGGCCATGCTCACCGCGGTGACCCTCGCCGGATGCTCCGGCGGGCCATCGGCCGCGCCCGCCCCCGATACGACGCGGCACGACACCGCGCACACCATCGCATCGTTGCCGCAGCGGCCAGCCGAGTTGCGCGTCGACGGGCTCAATCCGTGCACGCTGTTCGATCGCGACACACTCAACGCGCTCGGCATCACGCAACGTCCCGAGCGCCGCACCGACGCGGACGGCGAGAAGTGCGTGCTCGCGCAACGACAGTTGGAGCCGGTCTACGAGCTGCACATCGCGGCGATGCCACGCGACGGCGTCTCGAACTGGATAACCGGCGACCGGTCCCGACCAGGAACGATCACCGCCACGCCGATCACCATCGCCGGGTTCCCCGCCGTGCGAGTGTTCCCCGAGGCGCAGCCGGAGGGGCACTGTGACGTCGTGGTCGGCGTCGCGCGGGGGCAGGCGTTGCGGGTGCGGTTCGGCACCAGCTATGCGAGCGAGGTGCCGCACGACCGCGCGTGCGCGTTGTCCGAGAAGGCCGCGAGGGTAGCGGTCGGCGCATTACGGGGGAAGGGGTAGACGCCATGCACACGAGCGCGCTGGACAAGGTCCGCCAGCTTCGGTTCGAGGGCTACACGGTGGGGATGCTCGCCCTGGAGATCGACCTGCTCCGCGAGGGGCGGGGCACAGGCAGCCTGGCGAACGCGGTCGAGGCGCTCGCCAAGGTCGCCACCGCACTGCGGAACACCGACGACACGTTGCGCACGGAGCTAGGCAAGCTTGGGGTCGAGTGGCACGGCGAGGCGTCGTCCGCTGCCCGAGACGTCATGATGACGAGCGCCGACTTCGCCGAGGACGCCACCGGAAAGCTCAACGAGGCGTCCCAGGTCGCGTTCGGGCTCAGCGAGGCATTCCAGCGCGCGCTGAACACGCTGCCGGACTCGCGGACGTTACGGGAGGGCGCCGAGGGCCTCAGCACGATGGATGTCCTCGCGGACTTGATCGGACACGAGACCGATCACGCCGCGAAGGTCCGCGCCGCGAGCGCCGCCCGTGACCAAGCCGTCGACGCGCTGAACCAGCTCGCCAGCACGTGCGCGGAGGAGTTGGCGTGCGTCCGGGAGCTCGGCGAGCCGGGCGCGATCGTGCTGGACCACGGTCCGTTGCCACCCGAGACGCCGGACGACGGCGCCGCGGCCGGGTACCAGACGATGGCGGCAGCGGCGGAGTCGGTGTCCGGGCCGGAGTCGCGCCCTGGCGGACTGCCGACGTCCCCGGTGAATGCCGGTCCGCCGCCGTCCGATGGGACGTCGTCCGGAGCGAACACGACGACGGGCGGAAGGCCATCCGGCGGCCGACCCGGTGATGGGGCGGCCGGCTCAGGCGGGAGCGAGCGGCCGTCGTCCGGAGGTTCCGACGGTGGGTCCGGCGCAGTCGGCGGCGTGACAGACCCGCTCACTGGCTCGACGGAGGGTCGGTCCGGGCCGCGGGCGTCAAACGCGAGCGGCATCGCCGTTGGAATCGCCGCCACCGGCACGGCAGCGAGCGCCGACGTCACCCCAGCCACCCCACCCGCGTCCGGCGCACCGATCGGCGGCGCCACGACGCTCGGCGGCGGTGGGGTAACCGCCGAACTGCTCGCCACCGGCAAGCTCAGCGGCGTGATGCCGCAAAGCCAGACGGAGGCCACGCTCGCCCAGGGCCAGGGCGCAACGACGGTGGCACCGCTCGCGGACGAGGACGGCATCGCTGGCGCGGTGACGGCCATCGGCGCGGCAGGCGTCGCTGGCGCGATGAGCGCCGAGCCGGACCGGGAGCGCCGCGGTGCTCGGTACGACGTCGCCGAGGACACCGACGAGATGTCGCGGCACGAGTTCGATGTCGGGGTGATCGAGGATGCGGCCGAGGCGGACGCCGTCGCGGAGATCGAGCCCGACGCGGGCCAGGACGCCCCCGCATACTTGGAGCACGCCGCGCCCCAGGGTCCAGCCGGTGCACGCGTGCGCACCCACGGCATCGACGACGCCGACCTGTTCGCCGACGACCGGATGGTCGCGCGCGACACCATCGGCGATGACCCGAACGAATCCCATCACGACAAGCAGGACCGCCCGTGACCGACAACCCCGTCGCACTGTCGACGCTCGAACTGGACGTCGTGTGGGAGGCCGAGGGCCTGGGACCCCGGCATGTCGCGTTGGGTGTGCCGAGCCCTGGGACGACCCACGCCGAGCGCGCGGAGTTCGTCGACAAGGCGTGGGCCGCACTTGAGGCACGTGGCCTCGCCCGCGATCAGCGGATCGCCGGCGCGCTGCTCGATCAGCTCGGGGTGCTCGCCAACCCGCAGCGGTGCGTCGACGTCTGGCTATGGGCGGATCACCCTGTCCATGGTCTCGCCGCGAGCAGCGGAAACGACGCGGTGCTCGGCCTCGTCGACGGAGACGAGTTTTGGCTGATACCGGCACGAGCGGACACTCTCGTAGAGTCCGCGGTGTCGGTAGCTGGCGAGCTACCGGCCGGTGTAGGGCAGTCGGTGACGCTGCCGCACGCGTTGCTCACCGACGCCGCGGTGCGGGCACGCGGGGACGCGCACGCCCTGGTTGGCGCACTGCAGGATCGCGGCCTCGATCTGTTCTCGGCGCAGGAACTGGCTGGCATGCTGCTCGGGACAGTCGCGAAAGGACAGTTCGGTGCTGAGCGGGTGACCCGCTCCGGCGTTCGGGAACGCGCAAGCCACGTCGTCGCCTGCCACGACACCGACGCCGGCCGCTACCTGATGGTGGTCGAGCGCGCTGGCGACGGCGAGGACTGGTGCACCGTCGCGCCAGCGGACAACGCCCTCCTCGCCGAGCGAGTCTGGGAACTCCTCCTCGACACGGACCCCGCCCGCTAAGGCCCGCGAGTCCCGCGTCACGGGGCCGCGAGTTCTGGATCGCAGGCGGTATTCCACGTGTTTGACGGACTACGCGGATGCGCGCTGGAACCGCGGCGGATTCACCGGAGCAGCCGGAGCCACGCGGCGGCGTCGGTCGGCAGCCGGTCCCCGTCGAGCGGCACGGAGGACAGCAGCACCTCGGCACCGGCTGGCAGCTCGTACGACGGCGCGCCGTAGTTGACCACGCAGGCGATACCGTCGCCGCGCTCGAAGAACAACACGTCCTCCGGCGCATCGCGCCAGCGGAAGTCGTCGCCGAGCAGACCGTGCTCGGCCCGGCGCACCCGCAGCGCGGTCCGGTGCAGCGAGAGCATCGACGCCTCATCACCCTCCTGAGTGGATATCGCGTACTTCGCGAACCACTCTGGTTGCCGCAGCCACGGCGCGCCGTCCGCGCCAGGCGGCGAGAACCCGAACGACGGCGCTTCGGGCGTCCACGGCAACGGCACCCGACACCCGTCCCTGCCGACGTCGGCGCCGTCCGTGCGCACCCAACTCGGATCCTGGCGCTGGTCGTCCGGCAGATCGAGCACCTCGGGCAGGGCGAGTTCCTCGCCCTGGTACAGGTACTGCGAGCCGGGCAGCGCCAACAGTGCCATGATCGCCGCCCGTGCCCGCCGCTCGCCAAGGGCGACGTCGACGTCCCCGCGCGGGCGCACCTGCGCTAGCTTCGGGTCCAGCTCGGCTGGGAGTTCGTCGGCACGCACGATGCCGTAGCGGGCGACGGCGCGGTGGACGTCGTGGTTGGCCAGCGTCCAGGTGATCGTCGCGCCGGTGGAGCCGATCTCGGCGAAGGCGCGGTCGATCGAGCGCCGCCAGTCTCCTGCGTCCCAAGGCTGCATCAGCAGGTCGAAGAAGAACGCCTGTGGCAGCTCGTCGGGACGCAGGTACTTGGCGAGGTCCTCGACCGTGGGCACCCAGATCTCCCCGACCATCGTGAGGTCCTTACCGTAGGAGTCGGCGACGCGCCGCCACCCACGGTAGATCTCGTGCACCTCCTCACGGTTCCAGCCGTACTCGTTGTTGTGCCCGCCATGCCAGTCCGGCAGATCGGGATGCTTGTACAGCCCGTGCGCGACGTCGATGCGGAAGCCGTCGACGCCCCGGTCGAACCAGAACCGCAGCACGTCATCGAACAGTGCGACGACGTCGGGGTTGCGCCAGTTGAAGTCCGCCTGGGTGGAGTCGAAGAAGTTCAGGTACCACTGCCCCGGCGTGCCGTCCGGCTCGGTGATCCTGGTCCACGCGGGGCCGCCGAAGCAGGACTCCCAGTTGTTCGGTGGCAGCTCGCCGCGGGAGCCCTTGCCGTCGCGGAACAGGAACCGCTCCCGCTCGGGCGAGCCAGCACCGGCGGCCACTGCCTCCTGGAACCAGGCGTGGTCGGTGGAGCAGTGGTTAGGCACCAAGTCGAGCAACACCTTCAGGCCCCGCTCGTGGGCCTCGGTCACGAACTCATCGAACACCGCGAGGTCGCCGTAGTCCGGCTCGATGTCGGTGTAGTCGGCCACGTCGTAGCCGTGGTCGTTCTGCGGCGACGGGAAACACGGGTTAAGCCAGACTCCGTCGACGCCGAGGTCAGCCAGATAGTCCAATCGGGACCGCAGCCCTGCGAAGTCGCCGATGCCGTCGCCGTCGCCGTCCGCGAAGCTTCGCAGGTACACCTGGTAGATGACGGCGTTCCGCCACCACGGCGTTGTTGCCTGAGTCATCGCTCTCCTCATAATCGAGTGCGTCACTTGACCGCGCCAGCGGTGAGGCCGTCAACGATGCGGCGCTGGAAGACGACGACGAGGATCACCAGCGGGATGGTGACCAGCACGCCCGCCGCCATCTGGCTGCCGAACGGCACCTGGAACTCACTCGCGCCGACGAACTTCGAGATCGCCACCGGGGCGGTGGCCATGTTCGGCTTGTTGGTCATGGTCAGCGCGATCAGGAACTCGTTCCACGCCGCGATGAACGTGATGATGGCGGTGGTGAACACGCCGGGCGCCGCCAGCGGCAGCACGATCCGGCGGAACGCCTGGGTACGGGTGCAGCCATCCACCATCGCCGCGTGCTCCAGCTCGATCGGGATCTGCCGGAAGAACGCCGTCAGGATCCACACCGCGAGCGGCAGCGTGAACGACATCGTCGGCGCGATGATCGCCTGGTAGGTGTTGATCCAGCCGAAGTCGGTGAACATCTTCAGCAACGGGACCACAATGGACACCACAGGGAACATCGACGTCGCGATGATCGCGGTGAGCACGAGTCGTTTGGCCGGGAAGTCCAACCGTGCCATGGCGTACGCCGTCAGCGTCGCGATCAGCAGCGCGAGCACGGTCGTCGTGCCGGACACGACCAGGCTGTTCAGCAATGCCCGCAGGAAGCCCTGCGACGGTGCGAACACCGCGTCGTAGTTCTCGAACGACAACGGCTGGGGCAGCGGCGACTTGTCGAAGATGTCAGCCGAGCGCCGCAGGCTGGACACCACCATCCAGTAGAACGGCGCGAGGCAGAACGCCACGACACCTAGCACACCAAGCGTGGTCGGCCAGCCCCGCTGCCGTGGCTTGGGCGCCCTTGCCTTCCTGGTGCCCGCACGCCGTGGCGCTGGCCGCGCCCGCAGTGGCTGGACCACCGTCGTCTCAGCGGGGGACGTCGTCATGACGAGCTCACCTCCTCGCGTGCCCGTGCCTTGCGCCGCGTCCGGCGCGAAGGCGCCGGAGCCGCATCCCCGACGACGTCGGCGCCGAGCACCTTGACGAAGGTGAACGCGACGAGGAACACGAACAGGAACAGCAGCACGGCATACGCCGCACCGGGGCCGAAACGCACGTTCATCGCCTCGTCGTGCGCCAGCATGGACAACGTCTCCACCGACTCCTTACGCGCGCCGATCAGCACGTACGGCATGTCGAACATGCGCAGCGAGTCGAGGATCCGGAACAGCACCGCGACCAGCAACGCCGGTTTCACCAGCGGCAGTGTGATGCTGATGAACCGCCGCCACGGGCCCGCACCGTCCACTTTGGCCGCCTCGTAGGTCTCCTTCGGGATCAGCTGCAGCCCGGCGAGCACGAGCAAGCCGATGAACGGCGCGGTCTTCCACGTCTCGGCGAAGATGACGGCCAGCTTGGCGTGGAAGCCCTCCGTCGTCCACAGCGTCGTGCCAGGCAGGATCGCGTTGGCGACACCGTCCGCATTGAAGATCCACCGCCACAGCAGCGCGACGATGGCGGTCGGGATCGCCCACGGCACCAAGATGCTCGCGCGGATCAACGCCCTGCCGCGCAGTGCGCGGTGCATGATCAGCGCCATGCCGATGCCGAGCGCGGTCTCCAGCGCGACCGAGGTCGCGGTCAGGAACGCGGTGTTGCCGAATGCGTTCCAGAACCGGCCTCCTGCCTCGGTGAAAACAGCGCTGTAGTTCTGAAGCCCGACGAACGGCTCGGTATCGCTAACGAACCCCGTCCGCGAGTCGATGCCTTCGGGGCCGTACAGCGACTGCCGTACCGCTGACAACATCGGGTAGGCGACGACGACTGCCAGCACCAGCATCGTCGGCGCGACGAGCAGCGATCCGAACTTGATCGACTCCGCCTTGGCCGCCGACTTGCTGGCAGGCTGCTTGCCCGTGGGACGCATGCCGATGGCGACCATGTCAGGGCCCGTCAACGAGTCCGGCCAGCCGCTGCTGGAGACTGGCGAGAGCGTCCTCCGCTGACTTCTCACCGGTCAGCGCGGCGTATGCCTCGTCCTGGATCGCGGCGGTCGTGTCGCCGTAGCGCACCACGCGCGGCCTCGGCTCGGCGCTCAGCACCGACTCCTTCAGCTCGGGCAGATACGGGTACTGCTCGATCAGCTCATCGTCCTCGTACAGCGAGGCGTAGACAGGTGCTTGCGTTGATTCCACCAGGCGCTTGCGCTGCATCTCCTCGGTGGTCATGAACTTGATGAAGTCCAGCGCGGTCGCCTTGTTCTTCGCGAACGACGACACCGCGAGGTTCCATCCGCCGAGGCTGGACGAACCGGGACCGTCCACACCGGGCAGTGGCGCGACGTCGAACTTGCCTGCCACCTCGCTCGAACCGTCGTCGGCGTTCGCGAGCGCGTACTGGTACGGCCACTGCCGGTGGAAGACCAGGTCGCCCTTCTGGAACGCCTGCCTGCCCGTTTCCTCTTGGTAAGTAATGGCTTCCTTCGGGATCATCCCGGATTCGAAGCCGTCGACGAGGTTACTGAAGCCCTCTTTCGCCTCCGGAGTGTCGAGCGCGGGCTTACCGTCCTCGCCCACAATGGACCCACCAGCGGACTGAATGGACTCGGCGAAGTTGACCGTGAGGCCCTCGTACTTCTCGAACTGCCCCGCATAGCACGACATACCCTTCGACTCCGGCAGCTCGAGGATCTCGTCGCACTGCTGGGCCATCTCGTCCCACGTCGTCGGCGGCTCGTCGAAACCTGCCTTTCTCAGCAGGTCGGTGCGGTAATAGAGCAGTCCGGCGTCGGTGTAGTTCGGCGCGCCGTAGAGCTGACCACGGTACTTCGCGGCCTCGACCACCGGATCGAGCATCTTGCCGGTCTCGAACTCGTCTTCCGGCAGCGGGTCGATCCAGCGGTGCGCGGCGAACTCCGACGTCCACACGACGTCGACGGAGATGACGTCGTAGGCGTCGGACTGTGTCTCCGCGTTCTGGATGTACTGCTGTCGCTGCTGGTCAGCCTGCTCGGGTAGCTCGATGAACGTGACCTTCTCATCAGGGTGCTTGTCGTTCCACTCCTTGAGCAGTGCGGACATGCCGCCCGCGAAGTCCTTGCCCGCCACGAAGCTGATCGGGCCGCGGCCGGTGAAGTCGCCGACCTCGGGCACAGCGCTTTCTTCATCGCCACTTCCGGTGCCGCACGCGGCGAGCAGGCTGGCCACCAGCGATGCGCCAACGGCGGCGCGGATGCGTGCTCGGGTTCTCACGAGATACTCCTTGATTAATCGATTCAGCGCACCGCACGCAATGCCACGTGCGCTGCGCGCGAAAGGTGGATCGGGGATCAGGCGGAAATGCGCTCGCCGGTCTGCGTGGAGAACACGTGCGTCTCTCCGGGGCGCACCCGTAGGTGCAGCCGCTCGCCCTTGGAGGGAAGGCGGCGCGAGTCGACCCGCGCGATCACGTCGACGTCGCCGAGTCGCCGGTCACAGCCGTCGAGCGTGCCATAGACGTAGGCGTCGGAGCCGAGCTCCTCGACCAGGTTCACGGTGAGGCCGAATCCCTCACCCTCGCCGACGATCTCCAGCGACTCCGGCCGGAACCCGAGTGTCGCCGTTGTCGCGCCCTCGTCCGCGAGCGCGGCGATCGTGCCGCGCCGCAGCGCGACCTTGCTGCCACCAACGTCGGCGTGGCCGTTCTCGACCCGGAAGTCACACAGGTTCATGGCAGGGGAGCCTATGAACCCGGCGACGAAGACGTTGGCAGGCCGGTCGTACAGCTCGCGCGGGGTGGCGCACTGCTGCAACACCCCGTCGCGCATCACCGCCACCCTGTCACCCATCGTCATCGCCTCGACCTGGTCGTGCGTCACGTAGACTGTGGTGATGCCGAGCCTGCGCTGCAGCGCGGCGATCTGAGTGCGGGTCTGCACTCGCAGCTTGGCGTCCAAATTGGATAGTGGCTCGTCCATCAGGAACACCTGCGGCTCCCGCACGATCGCCCTGCCCATCGCGACCCGCTGCCGCTGCCCGCCGGACAACGCCTTGGGCTTGCGATCAAGATAAGCCTCGAGGTCGAGCAACGCCGCCGCGTCCGCTACACGCCTACGGCGCTCCTCTTTGGATACGCCCGCGATCTTGAGCGCGAAGCCCATGTTGTCGGCGACGGACATGTGCGGGTACAGCGCGTAGTTTTGGAACACCATCGCGATGTCCCTATCCCTTGGCGCGAGATGCGTGACATCGCTGTCACCGATGAAGATCGCGCCGTCGTCGACGTCTTCGAGACCGGCGAGCATACGCAGGCTGGTCGACTTGCCGCAGCCCGACGGGCCGACGAGGACGAGGAACTCTCCATCGTCGATCTCTAGCTGGAGCGAATTCACCGCGGGGCGCTCCGTCCCCGGATATGCACGAGTTGCCTTCTCGTACGTCACGATCGCCATGATCGGTCCCTAAGGTTGTTGGTGTCTGGGGTTGATGCCCTGGACGCCCAGGGCGGTGGGGTGTAGCTGATGATCGTTCGCCTTTGTCGAGGCTGGAGAGGACTGGCTGCCCCGCCGTGCTGGACGCTCCGGCCGCTGATTGAGAGCTGATGCGGACCGTCGCTGTTTAGGGATCTGCCGGCGGGGTTGTCCACGGGCTTGACCAGTAACGACAGGAGTTGACCGGTGGCCGATCACCCGGAGATCTGGGTCGGGATCGACGTAGGAAAGCAGACGCATCACGCGTGCGGGATCGACCCAGACGGGAAGGTCATATTCCGTCAGAAACTCGGCAACGACCAGCATTCGATCGAGCAGCTGCTGGCCCGCGCCGGCCACACTGCCCCACGGGTGCGATGGGCGGTTGATCTGACCAGCCCACTGGCGTTGCTGCTGATCAGCGTGTTGTTGGCCGCCGAGCAGACGGTTACCTATGTCCCGGGCCGGGTGGTCAACACCATGACCGCAGGCTTCCGCGGCGAGGGCAAGACCGACGCCAAAGACGCACGCGTGATCGCCGAAACCGCGCGCCTGCGGCGAGATCTGGACCAGGTCGCCATGCCCGACGAGCTGGTGGTCGGGCTGACCCAGCTCACCAGCTACCGCACCGACCTGATGGGCGACTGGGTGGCCGGGATCAACCGGCTTCGCGCACTGCTGGGGTCGATCTTCCCCGGCCTGGAAGCCGCCTTCGACTACTCCAACCGGACCCCGCTGATCCTGGTCGCCGGGATGTGCACGCCGGCTGAGATCCGCACCGCCGGAATCGACGGCGTAGCAGCGCATCTGCGGGAGAACAAGGCGTGGCCAGCCGGGATCGCCAAGACCGCGGCCGCCGCCCTGGCCGCCGCCCAAGCCCAGACCATCGCGCTGCCCGGTGAGACCGACACCGCGATGCTGGTCAAGCGCGTCGCGGCGAAGCTGCTTGATCTCGACCGCGAGATCAAGGACACCGACAAACTGATCACCGCCCGGTTCCGCGCCCATCCATGGGCGGCGATCATCGAATCTCTGCCAGGCATGGGACCCGGCCTGGGCGCGGAGTTCCTGGTGGTCACCGGTGGCGACCTGGCCGCATTCGGCACGGCCGGTCGACTGGCCTCCTACGCAGGACTGGTGCCCGTACCGCGTGATTCCGGGCGAGTAAGCGGCAACCTGCGCCGCCCCAAACGCTACAACCGGCGCCTGCGCAGGGTGTTCTACATGGCCGCATTGTCCAGCCTCAAGGTCACCAACGGCCCGTCGCGGCGGTTCTACGACCGCAAACGCAGTGAGCGGCTCATTCATACCCAAGCACTCCTAGCCCTGGCCCGACGCCTGGTCGACGTGCTGTGGGCACTGCTGCGTGACGGACGCACCTTCACCCTCGCCGAACCAAGTTCGGCCGCCGCTACTGCTTGACAACTTCATTGAGAGTCCCTTCACCAGCGACTCTGCCTGGCGACTCGATCCGGTGCGCACGGGTTCGCCGTCCGCGGGATAACGGCCGGGTTGCCGTCGTGCTAAATCGAGTTAGCACACAGCTTGTGCCCCCGGTCACAGGTCTGTCAATACCCAGCCCAAAATTGACAGGGGGACGAACTAAGCTTCAGACACAACGGCAGGGAGTACGGCATGTCGTCTCGGGTCACCCTCGCCGACGTCGCCCGCAGGGCGGGCGTCTCCCGGACCGCGGCGTCGTTCGTGCTGTCCGGCAGGACCGACATGCGCATCGCATCCGCGACGCGGGAGCGCGTGCTCGCCGCCGCCGATGAGCTCGGCTACCGCCCGAACCTCACCGCGCGCGGCCTGCGCACCAACGTCACCGGAACCATCGGGCTGATCTCGGACACCATCGCGACGACCCCCTACGCGGGTGAGGTAATCAAGGGCGCGGCCGATACCGCTTTCAAACACGACCGGCTGATATTCGTCGCCGAGACGTCCGGTGACCCTAACGTCGAGCGCGACCTGCTCCAGGAGATGCTGGATCGGCAGGTCGACGCTTTCCTCTACGCGGCGATGTTCACGCAGTCACGACAGCCGCCGGAGCTGTTGCGCGGGTACCCCGTAGTGCTGCTGAACTGCGTCGCCGAGTCTTTCGACGCTCCCACCGTGCTGCCCGACGAGACCGAGGCGGGAGCGACGGCGGCGCGAGCACTGCTCGACGCGGGTCACATCGAGCGGATTCACGTCATCGGTGGCAGGCACGACACGACGGAGACTCCGGGCGGCGTCGTCGCGGGCCGCGAGCGGATGGCGGGCATCAATGCCGCGCTGGCCAAGGTAGGGACCGCGCCCGCGAGCGTGACCGAGTGCGTGTGGCACGCGCCGAAGTACGGCTACCGGGCGGTGTCCGAGCTGCTCGGCCACGCCCGGCCAAGTGCGCTGATCTGCTTCAACGACCGGCTCGCCTTCGGCGCGTACCAGGCATTGCACGACCACGGGCTACGCGTGCCAGACGACGTCTCTGTGGTGTCGTTCGATGACTCCGACCTGGCATCCTGGCTGCGGCCAGCGCTCAGCTCCGTCGCACTGCCGCACTACGAACTCGGCACGACGGCGGTGACGCTACTGGTCGAGAACCGGCGGGAGCCGGGCCAGGTGCGGGTGCCGATGCCGCTGCGCGCCCGCGCGTCCATCGGCCCACCCGCCACGACATGACGAGAGTGCCGGAATTAGGTTGCCCAGTGGGACTAAATCGAGTTATCTCACCCTATGACGCCGTTCCGAGTCACGCTGGCGGATGTGGCACGCCGAGCTGGTGTGTCCCGAACGACCGCGTCGTTCGTGCTGTCCGGCAGGACCGACATGCGCATATCGCCCGACGCCCAGCGCCGGGTGAATGCCGCAGCCGCCGAACTCGGGTACCGACCCAACCAGACCGCGCGCAGCCTGCGCACTCAGGTCACCCGCACCATCGGCATGATCTCGGACACCATCGCCACCACCCAGTTCGCCGGTGAGGTCATCCACGGCGCGCTCGACACCGCGCTCGAGCGCGGCTACCTGCTGCTCGTCGCTGAGACGTCCGGCGATCCGATCGCGGAGAAGAAGCTGGTAGACGAGATGCTGGACCGGCAGGTCGACGCCGTTGTTTACGCGATGATGTTCACCAAGCCTGGGTGTCCGCCCGATGCGCTGTCCGAACTGCCCGTCGTGGTGCTCAACGGCATCGACGACTTCGATGGGCCGCGCATCCTTCCGGACGAGTTGGGCGGCGGCAGGACGGCGGCACGGGCGCTGGTAGACGCGGGGCACCACGATGACATCTACGCTATCGGCGGACGGCACCGCACGACGGACACGCCGGACGGCGTGTACGCGGGCAGGCTCAGGATGCGGGGCGTCGACGAGGTGCTCGCCGACGCGGGAACGGCGATCGCCGGATCGTACGAGTGCGCATGGGAGCCGGAGCACGGCTACGAGGGGGTTGCCTCGCTGCTGGACGAGGGTCACCGGCCGAAGGCACTGGTGTGCCTCAACGACCGGCTCGCGCTCGGCGCATACCAGGCGCTGGAGGAGCGCGGACTGCGCGTGCCAGAGGACGTCTCAGTCGTGTCCTTCGACGACTCCGACTTGGCGTCCTGGCTGCGGCCAACGTTGACGTCGGTGGCGCTGCCGCACTACGAGCTCGGCAAGACGGCGGTGGCCACGCTGCTCGATGGGACGTCGGGGCGGCGGCTCATCACGGTGCCGATGCCACTGCGGCCCCGGGATTCAATCCGGACGGTGTCGGCGTAGGCGGCCGAGAGTGCGACTCGCGCCGACCAGGGTGCGACTCGCCAGACGCGGCGACCTCCTAAGCTGCCGGGCATGGCTCACCCCGCATTCCCCGGTCCGTCCGCCCGCGCAGACGTCGCGCCATTTCACGTCATGGAGGTGCTGTCCGCGGCATCGGCGCGGCAGCGCACGCATGGCGACGTCGTCTCACTGTGCGCGGGACAGCCAGCCGCTGGCGCGCCGAAACCGGTGCTCGACGCGGCAGCGACCGCGTTGACTAGCGGCGACCTCGGCTACACCGAACAGCTCGGCATCCCGGAGCTGCGGGAGGCCATCGCGGGGCACTACGCGCGCCGGTACGGCTTCACCGTCGACCCGAGCGACGTGATCGTGACGACCGGTTCGTCCTCCGGCTTTCTGTTGTCGTTCCTCGCCGCGTTCGACGCGGGCGCGCGAGTCGCCATGGCACGTCCCGGTTATCCCGCCTACCGCAACCTGCTCGCCGCGCTTGGCTGCGAGGTCGTCGAGTTCCCCACCGGCGCGGCGACCCGGTTCCAGCCGACCGTGGAACAGCTGGACCAGCTCGGCGACATCGACGGCCTCATCATCGCCAGCCCGAGCAACCCCACCGGCACCACGCTCGCCGCCGACGAACTGGCCGCGATCTCGGACTGGTGCGCGGCGCGCGGCGTGCAGCTGATCAGCGACGAGATCTACCACGGCATCACCTTCGGCGACGAGGCAGATGTCAGTGCCTGGCAGCACGGACGCGAGGCGATCGTGCTGGGCTCGTTCTCCAAGTACTTCGGCATGACGGGCTGGCGGCTCGGCTGGATGCTGGTGCCGAAACGCCTGCACCGCGCCGTTGACGTGCTGGTTGGGAACTTCACGATCTGCGCACCCGCGTTGTCCCAGCGCGCAGGGGTGTGCGCCTTCACGGACACCGCCTACGCCGAGCTAGACGGCCATGTCGAGCGGTACCGGGAGAACCGCGACATCCTGCTGGACGGACTGCGGCGCATGGGCATCGACAAGATCGCCCCTGTCGACGGCGCCTTCTACGCCTACGCCGATGTCTCCGAATTCACGACCGACAGCTTGCGCTGGTGCCAGTGGCTGCTCGACGAGACCGGGGTGGCGATCACGCCGGGCGTGGACTTCGACCCGGTGGATGGCGGCAAGTTCGTGCGGTTCTCGTTCGCCGGATCCGCAGTGGACGTCACCGAATGCCTGCGGCGACTGGAGCCGGTGCTGCGGGGGTGAGGCTCTCGGACAACTAGGGCCAACCCCGGAAAAGACCCGGAGATTCTCGCGGAATCCGGGCTTCCCGGCGGATGGGGTGGCAGGGTTGAGGTAGTGGCGAGGCGAGAGTCATCGCACAGACCGGAGGAAGCGCATGTTCTGGAAGATCGTCGGCGTCCTGATCGCGCTGTGGCTGGCCGTCACCGTGATCGGCTTCGTACTCAAGGGGCTGTTCTGGCTCGGCGTGATCGGTGGGGTCGCGTTCCTGGCCACGGCGGCGTACAGCGCCATCAAGGGCAGCGACAGCCGCAAGCAGATTCGCTCCTGACCGACACGACGCTGGGCAGCGCGGAACCCAAGCGCGACGGCGAGCAACGACGCAGCACGCGCCGCAGCCCGCTTACGACGTCACGCCCTGGCGGACGTGGCCTCGTGACGCCTATCTCGGCGTGCGCGTTCTTCCCCGATACGGCGCAGCACCTCGTCGATCTCCGCCGTGGTGACGTCCCGATGCGTCACGAACCGGACCTTGCCCGCCATCGGCAGCGCCAGCACGCCGATCTCCCGCAACGAGGTGAGCGTGGCAGGCACGTCGGCGACCCCGGCGAGCACGATGTTCGTCTCAGGACGCGCGACGTCCCAGCCGAACTCTCGCAACCCGGACGCCAGCCGCTCGGCGTTGGCGTGATCGGCCGCGAGATCATCAAGGTTTTCCAGCGCGTGCAGGCAAGCCGCCGCCACGACGCCGCCCTGCCGCACACCACCGCCCAACATCTGCCGCATTCGCCGCGCCTGCTCGACGAACCCGATGCTGCCCGCCACCGCGGAGCCCATTGGCGCGCCGAGCCCCTTCGAGAAGCAGACCGAAACCGTGTCGGTGCCCACCGTGAGTGCGGCGGGTGGGACGTCGAGTGCGACGGCGGCGTTCCACAGCCGCGCACCGTCAAGGTGCACCGCCAACCCGGAGTCACGCGCGGTAGCCACCAACTGAACGTGTTCATCCGGTGGAGTGACTGCGCCGCCAGCGGCGTTATGGCTGTTCTCCAGGCACAGGAGCGCCGTGCGGAGCATGTAGTACGGCGCCTGTTTCGCACCGGCGGCCAGCCGACGGATCGCGGCGGACGACGGCCTGCCAGGCCCGGCATCGGTGTCGATCGGTTCCGGCATGCCGCCAGCGAGCCAGGCCGCCGAGCCGAGTTCGTTGGTCAACACATGCGCGCCGCGCGGTGCGAGGAACTTGTCGCCCCTGCGCAAGTGTGTGCTCAGCGCGATGAGGTTGGCCATCGTGCCGGTCGGCGTCCACAGCGCGGCGGGTTTGCCGAGCAGTTCGGCGGTGCGCTCCTCAAGCGCGCGGACGCTCGGGTCAACGTCGATGACGTTGTCCGCGACGTCCGCCGCGGCCATGACCGCTCGCATGCGTTCGTCGGGTTGGGTAACGGTATCGGAACGAAGGTCGATCATGTTATCCGCTGCGAAGGTCACAGTTCGATCACATCACACAGCGTTGTCGAAGGCAATACCGATGATGACCTGGAACGGTACACCGGTGTTGTTCACCCGTCTTAGGGTGGCGTGCAACGCTGGGCCGCCCACGCTACGTCCTTACTGGCATGCCAGAGAGAGTGGAGCTCACCGCGCGTGGATCAGCAGGAGGAACAGGAGTTCGCGAAGTACTTCACGGACCGGCGCCAAGCCGTGCGCAGGACCGCGTACCTGCTGTGCGGCGACTGGCACCGGGCCGACGACCTGGCGCAGCTCGCGTTTGTCGCGCTGCACCGCAAGTGGCGCAAGATTCGCGACAAGGGCGCATTAGACGCGTACGTGCGCCGGACGCTCGTCCGGTCGGTGATCGACGAGTCGCGCCGGCCGTGGCGCAGGGAGCGGTTCGTCGACAACGTGCCGGAGCCGCCCCCTGCCGCAACGGACTTCGACACCAAGGTCGTCACCCGTGAGGCACTACTCGCCGGGCTGCGTGAGGTGCCGCCACGGCAACGGGCCGTGCTGGTGCTGCGGTACTTCGAGGGTCTCGACGTCGCGGCGACGGCGACGGCGCTCGGCTGCACGGAGGGCACGGTGAAGAGCCAGACCGCGCGCGGGCTCGCCACGCTGCGGAACGCGCTAGACGAGGAGGTGAACGTCCATGGATGATCGCGAACTCACCCGGCTGTTCCGGAACGCGACCGAGGACGCACCTCCCGCGTCGTTCGACGTCGACGACGTCTCGGCGGCATCGCGACGGGCGACCGCGCGGCATCGGATGCGTGTCGCGGCGGTGACGTCGATCACGGCTATCGTGCTCGGCGGCGCGGGGGTGGTCGCGGTGACCAGCCCGTTTTCCGATCGCGGCACCGGCGAGGTGGCATCGGCACCCGCTCCCCTTGAAGCGAGGCCGAACGCGGGGCAACCCGCCCAGGAGGACATGCGTCTAGAGGGTGGCGATTCCGGAGAGTCGCGGTCGGAGCGGTCCAAGCAGGGGGGCCGTGACGTCACGACCCAGGCCGACAAGCTAGGGATCGCCGGCACCGCATGGTGCGACGAGGTCGACCGGGAGCTCGCCACCGCCCTCGCTGGCGAGCTTTCGGTCGTCCCTGACAATGCCGTTCCCGGTCGGCTGTGTTCCGACGGCGGTAACGCCGCGTTCCGGGTCACCGACGGCGATGCGACCGGGCTGATCATGGTGGCGCACCTACCGGGCCGCTCCGAGGTGACAATGTCGCTCGGCGAGGACACCATGGTGGCCACGGCACGGGCGTCGTCAAGCGGGATCGTCGTCGTGGCGAGCGTGCCTACGGGTGGGTCGGCCACGGCGCCGTTCGCGGCGGACGTAGGGCGGATCGCGGACGCCATCGCGACCACGCGGTGACGCCCGGCGAGTACAGCACCTAGCGGCACTTAGCGACGGAGCGACGAGCTGGCAAGATACCCGGCCATGACGACAGCAAGCACGCCCAAGGGAGAGCGACGTCGAGCCGCCCTCATCGAAGCGGGCTCCCAGCTGCTCGTCGAAGGCGGATTCGACGCGGTGCGACATCGGGCCGTCGCGGAGCGGGCGGGCCTGCCACTGGCGTCGACCACGTACTACTTCAGCTCGCTCGACGACCTGGTGACCGCCGTCGTCGAGCACCAGGGGCGGCAGGAGCTGGAGCGCGGTAGGCGACAGCTCGACGAGCTCGCCACCCGGCATCGAGGCATCGATACCGTCGTTGAGCTGGTACTGGACATGCTGCTCGGCTCGAAGCGACCAGACACCGCCGCCGACGCGGAGTTCGTGCTGTCCCGCTACGAGCGTCTGGTGGCGACCGGCCGCAGGCCGTACCTGCGGCCCCTGATGAATACGTTGGGCACGGAGTTGCGCGCGCTGCTCGCCGAGATCCTCTCCCGCTCCGGCATGCCGGTATCCGACGTCGAGCTGGAGCGGCTGATCGCACTGGTCGACGGCGCGGTCGTCAACGCCCTGATCGAGATCTCCCCCGACCCCCGCGGCGCCGCCGCGAAGATGCTCCGAGCGGAACTGACGGCATAGCGCCGTTTACGCTGAAACCGTGACAGACAAGCCGCGCATTCCGAATGTCCTCGCAGGCCGCTACGCCTCCGCCGACCTGGCGACCCTCTGGTCTCCAGAGCACAAGGTGGTGCTGGAGCGCGAGCTGTGGCTCGCCGTGCTCCGCGCGCAGGCCGTCCTTGGCGTCGACGTCCCCGACGGCGTGATCGCGGACTACGAGCGGGTGCTGCACACCGTCGACCTCGACTCCATCGCCGCGCGCGAGCGGGTGACGCGACACGACGTCAAGGCGCGGATCGAGGAGTTCAACGCGCTGGCGGGGCACGAGCACGTGCACAAGGGCATGACCTCGCGCGACCTCACGGAGAACGTCGAGCAACTGCAGGTGCGGCGTTCGCTCGAGCTCATCAGGGACCGGGTGGTCGCGGTGCTCGCGCGGCTGTCGGCGCTAGCGAGCGAACACGCCGAGCAGGTGATGGCAGGCCGTTCGCACAACGTCGCCGCGCAGGCAACGACGCTCGGCAAGAGGTTCGCGACCGCCGCCGACGAGCTACTGGTGGCGTTCGAACGGTTGGAGGAGTTGATCGCGCGCTACCCGCTGCGCGGCATCAAGGGCCCGGTCGGCACCGCCCAGGACATGCTCGATCTGCTGGGTGACGAGGCAACGCTCGAACGGCTGGAACAACGCGTAGCGTCGCACCTCGGCTTCGAGCGGGTGTTCACCAGCGTCGGCCAGGTCTACCCGCGTTCGCTGGACTACGACGCGGTGTCCACCGTGGTGCAGCTCGCGGCGGCACCGTCCAGCTTGGCGAAGACGATCCGGCTTATGGCGGGCCACGAGTTGGTGACCGAGGGCTTCAAGCCCGGCCAGGTGGGGTCTAGCGCCATGCCGCACAAGATGAACACCCGGTCGTGCGAGCGCGTCAACGGCCTCGCTGTTGTGCTGCGCGGCTACGGCTCGATGATCGGTGAGCTAGCGGGCGACCAGTGGAACGAGGGAGACGTCTCCGACTCGGTGGTGCGCAGGGTCGCGCTTCCGGATACGTTCTTCGCGGCGGACGGGCTGTTCGAGACGTTGCTGACGGTACTGGACGAGTTCGGCGCGTTCCCCGCCGTGATCGACACCGAGTTGGCGCGCTACCTGCCGTTCCTGACGACGACGAAGGTCCTGATGGCCGCGGTCCGCGCCGGGGTCGGCAGGGAGACCGCGCACGAGGCGATCAAGGAGAACGCCGTCGCCGCCGCGCTGGCGATGCGGGAGCGGGGCACCGAGAACGACCTGATCGACCGGCTCGCCGCTGACGAGCGGCTGCCACTGGACAAGGCGGCGCTCGACGCGCTGCTCGCCGACCCGCTCTCCTTCACTGGGGTGGCTCCGGCGCAGGTCAAGGCGGTCGTCAAGCGGGTGGACGCGATAATCGAGCGCCACCCTGACGCGGCGAAGTACACACCGGCCCCGATCCTGTAGGGAAGGCACCCACTACAGGGCTAGCCGGTCGGCCCTGAGAGCACGCACTCCGGGAAGTGCCCACGCACCAAGCCGAGCTTGGTCGCCGCCGAAGCTCTGTTGATCGCCAACGCCAGCATTCCCGCTGAGTCGACCAACAGGATCAGCTCGCCGTTCTCCACATCCTCGAAGGTACGGCCGATCACCGCGATGTGCCTTGCCTCGCCCATGTGCACCGTGACCTGCTGGCCCTCGACGAAACCCGCATCGGCGAGCGTGTCGGCGCGCGCGGCCAGCTGGATGTTGCCGAAGTGGTCGGTCATCAGTACCTCGGTGGTGATCGCGCCTGGTCGCACCGATGGTGCGGGGGAGCTGACCCGTTCGAGGTCACGGACGTCGATCGGCGCTCCGAACCGTTCCGGCGGGACACCGACGGCCAGGTGCGCGGCGGCGGGAGCGAAGATGTCTCTGCCGTGGAAGGTGGCGGACACCTCGGGCAGTCGGTAATCCGGCTCGGTCAGCTCGAAAGCGGCCCGAGCGCCACCCAGTTCGTCCGCCGCGGGCAACAACAAGCCGTTGTCAGGACCCACGAGTAGCCCGTCACGCGCGACGACGACCACCGCTCTGCGCGTGGTGCCGACACCGGGATCGACGACGGCGAGGTGCACCGCGGGCGGCAGGTAGCCCACCGCCTGCGAGAGTGTGAACGCACCGTGCCGTATCTCACCCGCGGGCACGGTGTGCATCAGATCGATGACCCGGGTGTTCGGCGCTATCCGCGCGATGACGCCGTGGCAGATACCGACAAACGGGTCATCGAGCCCGTAATCGGTCGTGAACGAGATCCACTCGTACCGCATGCGTCCTCCCCGACAAGTTTGCCACGGTCGTCACGTCGTCAGCGTCTCGCCGGATTCCAGCACCCGCACCTCAGTGCCGTCCGGGGCGAGGTTGGTGAACAGACCGTAGTGCATCTGCGGGAACGCCAGCACGGCCTCGTGGATCGGCACCGCGATCCTCGGAGCCACCGCGCGCAGGAAGTCTACCGCCTCGGATGCCTTGAGCCACGGCGCCGCTGTCGGCAGCCCCAAGATGTCGACGCGCTGCTCAGGAACGTGGAACGAGTCGCCGGGGTGGTAGAACGCGCCGTCATCGACCAGGTAGCCGACGTTCGCCACACACGGGATGTCCTTGTGGATAACGGCGTGCTCGCCACCGACGGCCCGGATCGTGGTGTCGCCAATCCGCAGCGACTCGCCGGGATAGGTGGTGTGGGAGTCGAGATCGAGTTTGGCGACGGTTTCGTGCGTACCAGGGTCCGTGATCAGCCGCGCGCCGGGGTTCGCGGCGAGCAAAGCGGGCAGTTTTTCCGCGTCGATGTGGTCGTAGTGCTGGTGTGTGATCAACACCGCGTCCAGGCCGCGTTCGGACTCGAACCCGGACGAGAACGCGCCGGGATCGATCAACATCCGGGCCGACCCGGTCTCCACCAGCACGCAGGCGTGTCCGAAATGAGAGATGCGCATCTCCCGACGTCCTCCTCGCTTGGCGCCGCCAGACCGCCAAGCCTACGAGCAGCCACCTGCGTCGCCAAGGTCCGAACGGGGACTACCTACACCCCTGTGCGCCACCGCGTCGGGTGGCATGCTGAACTCAGCGCGTCTTGCTGCTCCGCTGTTGGCAATTCGTCAACAATAGGGCATGCTCGACCCGTTCGACGCACTCGCGCAGGAGGCACCGATGGCGACCGTGCTGCCAGAAGGCACCGCGAATAACACCGCTGAGCGGACGTTCGACTCGCTCAACCCGGCGACCGACGAGGTGGTCGGCACCTACCCGATCACGACACCCGCCGAGGTGGACGCCGCCGTCGCGCGGGCTCACGACGCCGCGAGATTCTGGGACGAGCTCGGCTTCGCCGGACGCGCACAGCGGCTGCGGAAGTGGAAGAGCATCATCACCCGGCGACTGCCCGAGCTGTGCGCGCTGGTGCGCGCCGAGACCGGCAAGCCGGAAGGCGACGCGCAGCTGGAGATTGTGCTCGCCATTGAGCACATCGAGTGGGCGGCGAAGCACGCGAAGAAGATCCTCGGGCCACAGCGACGTTCACCCGGACTGCTGTTGGCGAACAACGCGGCGAGCGTGGAGTACCACCCGCTGGGTGTCGTTGGCGCCATTGGTCCGTGGAACTACCCGGTCTACACGCCACTCGGCTCGATCACGTACGCGCTCGCGGCGGGCAACGCGGTGGTGTTCAAGCCGAGCGAGCACACGCCGGGTGTTGGGAAGTGGCTGGTCGACACGTTCGCGGAGGCGGTGCCGGAGCAGCCGGTGTTGCAGCTCATCACTGGATTCGGTGAGACCGGCGCGGCCCTCGCCGCCAGCGACGTCGACAAGATCGCATTCACCGGATCGGCTGCCACCGGCAAGAAGGTGATGGCGACCGCGGCGCAGCGACTGACACCGGTCGTGATCGAGGGCGGCGGCAAGGACGCGGTGCTCGTGGACGCCGACGCCGACCTGGACGCGGCGGCCGACGCGACCGTGTGGGGCGCGTGCGCGAACGCGGGCCAGACGTGCGCCGGTGTCGAACGCGCCTACGTGCACGAGAAGGTGTACGACGACTTCGTGGCCAAGGTCGTCGAGAAGGTGGGCACGGTGCGCGGCGGGTCCGATATGGACGCGCAGTACGGGCCGATGACGATGCGCTCGCAGATCGACGTCATCCGGCGGCACGTCGAGGACGCGCTGGAGCGCGGCGGCAAGGCGGTCTACGGCGGGCTTGACTCCATCGGGGAACGGACCGTTCAGCCGATCGTGCTCGTCGACGTCCCGGAGGACGCGGCGGCGGTGCGCGAGGAGACGTTCGGGCCGACGGTGACCATCGCGAAGGTTCGCGACATGGACGAGGCCGTGGCGCGGGCGAACGCCTCGACGTACGGGCTCGGATCGGCAGTGTTCACACGCGGCAAGGGTGTCGACATCGCGCGGCGGCTGCGCACCGGAGCGACGTCGATCAACGCGCCACTGTCGTTCGCCGGGATCGCGTCGCTGCCGTTCGGCGGGCACGGCGACTCCGGCTTCGGGCGCATCCACGGGCCAGAGGGGCTGCGGGAGTTCGCGCGGCCGAAGGCGATCGCGCGGCAGCGGTTCTCGCCGCCGCTGTCCCTGACGTCGTTCTCGCGGACGAAGGCAACGGAGAAGCTGGTCGCGCGGATGATGCGGGTGTTGCACGGACGCTCGCGCTAGCGGCCGACTCCCGCCGCCGCGGCCGCGTTGACGACGCCCTCGCCGTAGAACGAGTTGCGGGCGGCGTCGCCTGCGCAGCGGTCGTCGTCAGGACAGTCGATGTCGCGCGCCTGGCCGAGCAGCCGTCGCCGCAGGTCCGTGGGCGTCCACTCCGGATGCGCACTCACCAGCAGCGCGGCGACGCCGGAGACGTGCGGCGCTGCCATCGACGTCCCTGCCTTGAAGCCGTACCGACCGCCGGGCACCGTCGACAGCACGCCCTCGTCCTGCTTTCCCGGGTCGCCACCTGGCGCGGTGATGTCGATCTTGTCGGTGCCGTAGTTCGAGTAGGACGCCTTGCGTGTCTCCATGCCCGTCGCGGACACCGTGACGACACCGGGCAGTTCGGTCGGCAGGTCGATGCAGTCGGCGGACAGCGGACGGTTGGCGATGGGCTTCGAGTCGTTCGGGCTTGAGCTGTCGGTGGTCTTGTTGGCGAGGTCGTAGTCCGAGTTGCCCGCCGCCGCGACATGCAGCATGCCCTTCCGCTCGGCGTGACGCACGGCGCGGCGCACGCCTTCGAGGATCGCGGCCTGGTCGGGATCGTCCGGGCACAGGTATTGCCACGGGTCGATGTAGTAGCTGTTGTTGGTGACATCGAAGCCCTGCTGCGCGGCGAACATGAACGCACACACGGCGTTCTCCGGGAAGAACAGCCCGCTAGGCTCCTCGGCGACGCGCACCGACGCGACGGTGACGCCGGGTGCGACGCCAAGCACGCCAACGCCGTCCTTCGCGGCCGCGATCGTGCCCGCTACGTGCGTACCGTGCGAGTTCGTGTCGCGCCACACGCCGTCGCGCCGGTCGAGCGAGCCGTAGGCGCAGGACGCGGACTTGCTCTCGTCGAAAGCGTCGTCGAGTTCGGCGTGCTCGCCGTCGATGCCGGTGTCGAGCACACCGACGACGACGTCCCGCGAGCCGCTGGCTACCGGCAACGACTTGTCCGCGCCGATCTGGGTGAGGTTCCAGCGCGGACGTTCCGGTCCCATCGGCGTGTGTTGCGGCGGCCTCGGCGGGACGACCGGTTGGTACGCCTGCTTGGGGATGTCCGACGTGCGTGTCGCACCGGCCTGCTCGACACCTGGTGCCTTCCGTACGATGCCGGCGAAGTCCGCTCCGGTCGCATGCGCGACGACGACGCCGATCGCCGGGTACGCCGCGAACACCGATCCGCCGTTCGCGCGCACCGCGCCGATGGCAGGGCTGACATCACCCGGTTCGGTGAGGACGAAGTACGCCCGCAGACCCGGTTCCCACTGCGGCACGGGCACGGCGACGGCCCCCGGCACGGCGACAGTCCCCGGCACGGCGGCGGCGCTCGGGCTGGCGACCACGCCAGACAGTAACGACACCAACGCCACCGCGAGGAACCCGGCGGCGAGACGTCGATGCGCGGCGTGCCATGCGATCACGGCGTCCTCCAAGCCCGGTCGGTCACACCCCTGCCAGCCGGACCTTAAGCGCCGTGATCGCCAACGGCAGCGGACTTCGCCGGTTCGGACGCGGAGATCACCTGACCGGGGAGTCGTGGGAGGCCAGCACCCGCGCGTACGACCCGCCCTCGGCCACCAGTTCGTCGTAGGTGCCGAGCGCGGCGATGCGGCCGTCGTCAAGCACGAGGATTCGGTCGGCGTCGCGGGCGGCGTCAAGCCGGTGCGCGATCGAGATGACCGTGCGACCAGCCAGGGCCGCGGCCACCGAGCGTTCGGCCTGCCTCGCCGCGCCGTTGTCCATCGCCGCGGTCGCCTCGTCCAGCACGACGACCGGCGGGTCCGCCAGCAGCACTCGGGCCAGCGCGAGCTGCTGCGCCACGGCGGGCGACACCGACACCGCGCCAGGCCCGAGCCGGGTGTCCAGCCCTTCCGGCAGCGACCGCACCCAGTCGTCCGCCCCGACGACCGCGAGGACGTCGTGGAGACGGAAGTCGTCGCCATTCGCCATCAGGTTCTCCCGCACGGTCGCCGCGAATACGTGATGCTCCTGGGTGAGCAGCAGCACCTCGCCGCGCAGTTGGTCGTGCGGCCAGCACCGCAGGTCGACACCGCCGAGCGAGATCGTGCCGCTACGCGGCTCGGCGAGGCCCGCGAGCAGCCGCGCCAACGTCGACTTGCCCGACCCGGACGGCCCGATGACCATCAGCCGTTCGCCAGCCCCAATGTCCAGGTCGATGCCGTGGAGGACATCGTGACCGTCGCGGTAGGCGAACCGGACGTCGCGGAGCTGGACGTCCCTGCCACTGGGCGTGACCCTCGCGCCATCGCGGGCGGGTCGCACCCGCCGGACGCCGAGGATGCGCCGCAGGCCAACGGAGCCGACCTGTAGTTCCTCCACCCACGCCAGCAGTTCGACCAGCGGAGCGGACATCGCGAGCAGGTACAGCGTGACCGCGGTGATGTCGCCCAGTCCGGCGAGGCCTGAGCGGTAGGCGAGACCGCCGATGGCCAGCACCGCGGCGACCGGGAGCAGGTAGGCGAGGTCGAGTGTCGGTAACCACCGCGCGAGCAACGACCGGTGGGCGTGCTCGGTCGCGACAGCGGCGCGCAGCGCGCGGTCGTTGTGCGCCACTCGCCGATCCGCGAGGCCGAGCGCTTCCACCGTTCGCGCGCCGGTCACGGTCTCCGTCGCGGACGCCTGGACGTCGCCCCACGCGGCGAGCATCCGCTCGAGCACCGGGTTCGCGCGCCGCCAGTACCACCGCGTGGTGAGCATCAGCAGCGGCACCGACACCAGCATCCCGAGCGTGAGCAGCGGCGACGTCACCAGCATCGCGGCAACGGTCAGGACGACCGCGATCGACGACGTCAGGATCTCCGGTGCGGCGTAGCGGGCGGCGTACTCGATGCGGTCGACGTCCGACGTCGCCCTGCTGAGCAGGTCGCCAGTGCCCGCCTCCTCCACGGTGCCGATCGGCAGTCGCAGCACGTGCTCGGTGAAGTCCGCACGCGCGGTGGCGAGTAGGTGTTCACCGAACCGGGTGGCGCGGACGTGCGCCCATCGACGTAATGCCGCTTGTGCGAGCAATACAGCGAGGAAGACCGCGGCCAAGACATCGACGGGTGGACGCCTGCCCGCCGCGACGGCGTCCACCAGAACGCCGAGCAGGCGCGGCCCGACCAACCCGAGCAGCGAAGCGAGCACGAACAACGTGAGCATCACCGCGAAGTCGCCGCGCTTCCTGCTGGCGACGTCGCGCAGCCATCGCCGCACCATCCGCGCGTCGGCAAGCGGAAGCATCATCGTGCGGCTCCTTCCTGTGCGGTTGCCGGTGCGTCCCGCGAGCTCGCCGCGGGGCCATGTGGAGCGACACCATGCGCGTCGGCGGCGACGCGCCAGAGCGGGCTCGACGTGAGTACCACCGTCGTTTGGCCCTGTCGGAGCGCGGCGATCCGCTCGACGATGCGCGCCTCGGTGTGCGCGTCCACGGCGGACGTCGGTTCTTCCAGTACGAGGACGTCCGGGTCGAGTGTGAGCGCCCGCGCCAGCAGCAGCCGTTGCCGCTGGCCACCGGACACTGATCTGCCACGCTCGCTCAGCACGGCGTCGTACCCCTCGGGCAGGGCGTCGATGACGTCAGAGGCGTCGGCCGCCGCGATGGCGTCCGCGACCGACACCGCGTCGCCCGCCGCCAGTTCCTCACCGACCCGTCCGGCGAAGAGGTGATCGTCGCCGAGGACAAGCATCACGCGGCGGCGCAGTTCCGCGCGGTCGACGTCGCGGATGGGCACGCCGCCGATCAGGGCGTCGCTGTCGGCGTAACCGGTGAGGCGCTGGGCCAGCGCGCGGTCCGGCGGCAGCACGGTGAGCCGCCCGGCGGGCGCGACGACGTCACCCTCGGCCAGCGACAACGGGCCCTCCGGTAGTGGCATCGGTTGTGCGGGCTGGTCGAACTCCGGGGCGAGCCGGAGCAGCCGGTCGACGCGGCCCGCCGCGACGCGCGCCGCGCTGGCCGCGTCCGCCGCCTCGGTCGCGGTGCGGACCGGCACGACCAGGAACGCCGACGCGCCGTAGAACGCGATCAGGTCACCCGGCGAGATCGCACCGTCCAGCGCCAGCCGCGCGCCGAGCCAGGTGACGATGACGGTGATCAGGCCGGGCAGCGCGATCTCCGCCGCCGCGAGCCACGACTCGGTGCGACCAACGGCCACACCAGCGTCGCGCACTCGGTCGTTGACGACGGTGAACCGGCGGAGGTGCTGCCGCTCGCCGCCGACACCGCGCAGGATGCGCAGCCCGGCGACGATGTCCGCGCCCATCGCCGTGACCTCCGAGAACCGTTCCCGCTGGGCTTCTTTGCGCCGATGGAGCGGTCGCAGCAGCGGCCCGATACCCAGCACGGCGAGCGGCACCCCGACCAGCGCGACCGTGCCGAGGACCGGGGTGATCGTCACGAGCACGACGGCGACGACGGCGAACGACGTCAGTGCGCCGATGGTCCTGCCGAACGTCTCGACGGCGTTGCCGATGTCGTAGACGTCCTCTGACCCCATGGCGACGACCTCGCCGGTCGCCATTCGCTTCGGCAGGGTCGCGCCAAGGTGTGCGGCGTGCCCGACGACCGCGCGCTCCGCACTGACCGCGCCGTGGATCCACATCGTGTGCGACGCCCAATTCAGGACGCCGCTGGCCACTGCCTGCACGATGGCGAGCCCCAGCACGAGCCCGATCCAGCCCGCGAGGTCCGCCGGTTCGCCCGCAGCGATGCTGGTGTCGATCGCCGCGCCAACCACCAGCGGCATCACCGCCGTCGGCAGCATCGCCCCCGCACCCGCTATGGCGGCGGTCAGCGTCAGTCCCGGCCGCGCGGTGAGCACCATCCGCAGCCGGAAGCTGGGTCTGTCAGTGGGTCAAGTGAACTCAGTGCCTCCCATGCGCCGGACGATACCGACGCCCACCGACACGGTGCTACGGATTTTCGGCCACCGCCGCCAGGATCTCCGCCTCCTCCGCTGGCGTCAGCCCCGCCCTGCGAGGACGGTCGAGGCCAAGGGCGCGCTCGTGCGCCAACGCCCCGGCGACCGCGTCGTCCAGCGGGCGGGTGCGCAGGCCCGCCTGCCGCGCGGGCTCCGGGTCGTGCGCCGCGATCCCCGCTGCCTCCGGCGGCAGCCACAGCGGCAACGTGCGCGGCCCCACCCACGGCCCGACGCCGGCGCCCACCAGCTGGTCCGGAGGTACCGGCGCCAGCTCAGCATCAAAACCCGACGCGATCGCCGCTAGCAGGTCCCGTAACTGCCAGCGCGGCCCCACCGCATCGAACGTCCCGGTGACCCGCTGCTCCGCCCCAGTCACAATCCACGAGGCTAGGTCGCGGACGTCGATGTACTGGATCTCCTGCTCAACGTCCGGCACCACGGCCCGACCGCCGCGCGCGAACCGCGCGGGCCAGTACCCGAACCGGTCGGACCCATCGCCCGGTCCCGTGATGAGTCCGGGCCGCACGATGAGCGCCAGGTCGTCGAGTGCGTCACGAACGGCGTTCTCGCTCGCGACCTTGACCGCGCCGTACAGGCCAGGGTCGGCGTCCCGATCCGTCAGCGTCCCGTGCGCCGCGCGGGGCTCGACGACCGGCGCGCCAGGCCGTTGACCTGGTGTTATCTCGTCGGCGTAGACGCTGATGGACGACACGAACGTCCAGTGCTCCGCTGTGGCGCGAAGCGCGGCCAGCGCATCGGTCACCCAGGTGTAGGACATGATCGACGTGTCGACCACCGCCTCGAACCGCTCGCCCACGAGGTCCGCGAGAGCGTCCGGCGCGTCCCGGTCGATCCGCAGCAACGTCGCCCCGTCCGGCACCGCGCCGGACGTCCCGCGCGCCGCGCACACGACGTCGTGCCCCCGGCGCACCGCCTCGGCCGCCACCGCCTTGCTGACGAAGATCGTCCCGCCGAACACCAGCATCCGCATGCCGCTCAAGCCTGCCCATCACGGGTGCGCGCCGCCACGGGTTTCTCCAGCAGCGAAACCCACCGCTCACGAGCAGCCACCGCCTGCTAGCGCACGTGACCTGCGTCGCGTGCGGCAAACCTCACCGCCAGCGCGAATCCGCAGGCCAGGTAGGCTGACGTCGTCCATAGGACCCACCGAAACCCGGAGCTGTCACGTGGCCAAAGTCGTCGTCGACGTCATGCCGAAGCCCGAGATCCTCGACCCGCAGGGACAGGCGGTCGCCCGCGCGCTGCCCCGCCTCGGATTCGACGGCGTGGCCGACGTCCGTCAGGGCAAACACTTCGAGCTGGAGGTCGACGACTCGGTCGACGACGCCACGCTCGCCAAGATCGCAGAAGGCTTCCTGTCCAACCCGGTGATCGAGGACTTCGTCGTCCGGCGGGTGTCGGAATGACGGCGAAGGTCGGCGTCATCACCTTCCCCGGCACGCTGGACGACGTCGATGCCGCGCGCGCGGTGACGTACGCGGACATCGAGGCGGTATCCCTCTGGCATGGCGACGCCGACCTCAAGGGCGTCGACGCCGTGGTTGTGCCGGGCGGCTTCTCGTACGGCGACTACCTGCGCGCGGGGGCGATCGCGCGGTTCGCACCGGTCATGGGCTCCGTGATCGACGCCGCGCGCAACGGCATGCCGGTGCTGGGCATCTGCAACGGCTTTCAGATCCTGTGCGAAGCGGGCCTGCTGCCGGGCGCGCTGGTGCGCAACCACAAGCTGCACTTCGTCTGCCGCGACCAGTGGCTGCGGGTGGAGAACACGTCGACGGCGTGGACCACCCGATACGAACCGAGCGCTGAGATCCTGATCCCAGTCAAGAACGGTGAGGGCGCCTACATGGCCGACGAGCCGACACTGGATGCGCTGGAGGGCGACGACCGCGTGGTGTTCCGGTACGTCGGCTCGAACCCCAACGGCTCCCGCCGCGACATCGCGGGCATCACCGACCCGACCGGCCGGATCGTCGGCCTGATGCCGCACCCCGAGCACGCCATCGACGCGCTGACCGGCCCGAGTGACGACGGCCTCGGCATGTTCCTGTCCGCACTCGACGCGCTCCAAGGAGCCCCTGCGTGACCACTCTCGACACCGTCAAGCACGCCGAGTCCACCCCTGACCTTGAGCAGCCGTGGGCCGAGCTGGGCCTCAAGGACGACGAGTACGCCCGCATCCGCGAGATCCTCGGCCGCAGGCCGACGGACGCCGAGCTGGCGATGTACTCGGTGATGTGGAGCGAGCACTGCTCCTACAAGTCGTCCAAGGTGCACTGGCACTACTGGAAAGAAAACACCACCGAGGAGATGCGCGCCAAGATGCTGGCGGGCATCGGTGAGAACGCGGGTGTCGTCGACATCGGGGACGGCTGGGCGGTCACCTTCAAGGTGGAGTCGCACAACCACCCGTCCTATGTGGAGCCGTACCAGGGCGCGGCGACCGGTGTCGGCGGCATCGTCCGCGACATCATCGCGATGGGGGCACGCCCGCTCGCGGTGCTCGATCCGCTGCGGTTCGGCGCGGCCGACCACCCGGACACCAAGCGTGTGCTGCCCGGTGTCGTCGCGGGCATCGGCGGCTACGGCAACTGTCTCGGCCTGCCGAACATCGGCGGCGAGGTCGTCTTCGACGACACCTACCAGGGCAACCCGCTGGTCAACGCCATGTGCATCGGCGCGATGCGCAGCGAGGACCTGCACCTGGCGCACGCGACTGGCGTCGGCAACAAGGTCATGCTGTTCGGCGCGCGCACCGGCCTCGACGGCATCGGCGGCGTCTCGGTGCTCGCTTCGGAGACGTTCTCCGGCGACGAGTCGGGCACCGGGCGCAAGAAGCTGCCGAGCGTCCAGGTCGGCGACCCGTTCACCGAGAAGGTGCTGATCGAGTGCTCCCTTGAGCTGTTCCGTGAGGGCATCGTCGTCGGCATTCAGGACCTCGGCGGCGCCGGGCTCTCCTGCGCGACAAGCGAGCTGGCCTCCGCGGGCGACGGTGGCATGCGCGTCGAGCTGGACCAGGTGCCGCTGCGCGCCGAGGGCATGACCCCGGCGGAGATCCTGTCCAGCGAGTCGCAGGAACGCATGTGCGCCGTGGTCAAGCCGGAGGACGTCGAGGCGTTCCTGCGGGTCTGCCGCAAGTGGGACGTCATCGCCACCGAGATCGGCGAGGTCACCGACGGCGACAACCTGGTGATCACCTGGCACGGCGAAACCGTGGTCGACGTTCCGCCTCGCACTGTGGCGCACGAGGGCCCGGAGTACCACCGGCCATTCGCGCGGCCCACGGAGCAAGATGTCCTCCAGTCCGCGACACCGGACCTGCTGCCACGCCCGAGCACGCCGGACGAGCTGCGCGAGACGATCCTGACGATGATCGCCTCACCGAACCTGGCCTCGCGGGAGTGGGTCACGCAGCAGTACGACCGGTACGTGCGGGGCGGCACGGTGCTCTCGCAGCCGTGCGACTCCGGCATGATTCGCATCGACGAGGAGACCGGGCGCGGCGTCGCGGCCGCGACCGACTGCAACGGCCGGTTCGTCAAGCTCGACCCGTACACCGGCACGCAGCTCGCGCTGGCCGAGGCGTACCGCAACGTCGCTACCGGCGGGGCGACGCCGCTCGCGGTGACCAACTGCCTCAACTTCGGCTCGCCGGAGGACCCCGGCGTGATGTGGCAGTTCGAGCAGGCCGTGAAGGGCCTGGCCGAGGGCTGCCGCGAGCTGGGCATCCCGGTGACCGGCGGAAACGTCAGTTTTTACAACCAAACCGGTGACACCGCGATTTTGCCGACCCCGGTCGTCGGCGTGCTCGGCGTGATCGACGATGTCCGCAGGCGCATCCCGACCGGTATCGGCAACGAGGCCGGCGAGTCGCTGCTCCTGCTCGGCGAGACGCGCGACGAGTTCGGCGGTTCGGAGTGGGCGCACGTGGTGCACGGCCACCTCGGCGGCACCCCGCCGCAGGTTGACCTCGCCCGCGAGAAGCTGCTGGCCGACATCCTGGTCGCCGGGTCGCGCGACGGCATGATCTCCGCCGCGCACGACCTCTCCGAGGGCGGCCTCGCCCAGACCATCGTGGAGATGGCACTGATCGGCCAGACCGGCGCGCGGCTGGTGCTCGACCCGGACATGGACCCGTTCGTACAGCTCTTCTCGGAATCGGCGGGCAGGGTGCTGGTCGCGGTGCCGCGTAGCGAGGAACTGCGGTTCACGGAGCTGTGCGGCGCGCGGGGCTTGCCGTGGCGCAAGACCGGCGTCGTCGTCCCCGAGTCGGACGCCCTCGAGATCCAGGACGTCGCGACGCTGCCGTTGGAGGAACTGCGCACCGCGTGGGAAGGCACGCTGCCCGCGCTGTTCGACTGAGCGGCTGGTCACCCCCGCTCGTCGAGCGCCCGCGGCGGGTCGATCACGGCGCCGTCGCGATGACACCCGCTGAAGTCGACCCTGCCGAAGCTGGCGTCGCTGAACTTGGCGTCGCCCACGAATCGCGCACCGGTGAACAGCACACGCCCTGCCGCGGTGAACCCGCTGAACCATGCCTTGCGACGGAACTCGACGTTCTTGAACAAGAGCTGAGCAGGCAACCTGCCTTCCAGCGAGTGCGCGTCGGTGAACCACGCGTCGCCGAGGAACACCGTCCCGCTGAAGTCGTTGCTGCTGTACAGGCGGGCATACCGCAACGTGATCGTGCCAACGGCGCGATCGATGAGACGGAAGTACTCGAGGACAGCGCCGGTCAGGTCGAGGTCGTAACGTGTGGCGTCGGCGTCCGAGGCCGCGGGTAGCAGGTCCCCGATGGCTCGTTGTGCGGACAACCGAACTTGGAGCTCGCGCTCGGCTTCCTCTGCCTCCTGCCGAGACCACTCCCGTTGCTGAAGCTGGTAACGCGAATGGTCGAAAGGACGACGCAGATACGCACAGAGCACGTCGATGACCGGCTGCACGTAGTACTTCGGCCGGTCACGGGCAACCGCGAGCAGCGCGGCCACCGCACCAACACGAACCTGGTCGGCGGAACTGCCGAGCAGCTCGATCGCCCGCGCGAAGCGCTCGTCAGCGGCCTTCTCCCTGTCGTGTTCCGCCCGGTCGCTCTCCAAGGCATGCCGATCCTCATCGACTCGCCTACGACGGTCGTTGAGCCACAACGCGTACAGCGCGACGACCGAACCAGCGGCGAGCCCACCGGACTTGAGCGCTTCGGCGCGCGCGGTGCCTGGCTCAGCGAGCAACCATCCGGTGACGAGAGCGAGCGCACCGGCAGCCATCAGCATCGTTCCCGCCAGCGGCAGGCTCTGTCGCCGCGCGTCACCACCGCCGCGCAGCTGCCACACGACGAACGCGGTCACCCCCGCGAGCAGCGCGACCGCTCCGGCGATGAGGAAGGGGACACCCACGACCGTCCACTGTAGCCGCCAGGCGGCAGTCAGATCCCCAGCACGGCCTTGGCGATCAGGAAGTAGATGATCAGGCCCGTCGCGTCGACCAGCGTCGTGACCAGTGGCGCTGACACCACGGCGGGGTCGATGCCGACGCGCTTGGCAAGCAGCGGCATGGTGCCGCCGATCATCGCGGCCCACACGCAGATCACCACAAGCGACAGCGATACCGCGACAGCGATACCGCTGCCCGCGATCAGCAGGCCGAACACGAACGCGACGACCGCGAGCGTGAGCCCTACCAGCAGCCCGACCCGTGATTCGCGGAACGCCACACGCAAGACGTCGCTGGTACGCAGCTCGCCAACCGCGAGCGCGCGCACCGCGGCCGTCGCCGCCTGCGCGCCGCTGTTGCCGCCGGTACCGACCAGCAGTGGGATGAACGCGGCGAGTTGGACGACCTGCGCCAACGTGCCTTCAAACGCTTCCAGCACCCCAACGGTCAGCGTCGCGGCCACGATCAGGAGCAACAGCCACAACACCCGCGAGCGCGCGAGCTGCACCACACTGACCGCCATGTAGTGCCCGGTCCACGGTGTCGCGGCCGACTGCCGCGCGACGTCCTCGGTGTCGGCCGCCTCGATCACCTCGAAGGCGTCGTCGATGGTGAGCAGGCCGATCACCCTGTCCTCGCTGTCTACGACGATCAGCGCAAGCAGGTTGGTCTCCTGCATCAGCCTCGCCGCGGTCTCGGCGTCCTCTGATCCGCGCACGGTCGGCACCTCCGTGTCGGCGAGGTCCGCGACGAGTGTGTCCGGCCCACCGAGCACCAACTCCCGCAGCGTGACGACGCCCTGGAACCGACGACTGTCATCGACGACAGGCAGCGTGTAGACGGTCTCCGCGTTCTCGCCGCGTTCACGTACGACGTTGAGCGCCTGCTTCGCGGTCAGCCCGCCGCGCAGCACCAGCACGGCGGGGCTCATGATCCGGCCGACGGCGCCTTCCTCGTAGCCGAGCAACCGGGCGGTCATCGACCGCTGCTCGTGCGACAACCCCGCGAGGACGCGCTGGGTGAACTTGGCTGGCGCCTCACCGAGCAGCCGCGCGCGATCGTCCGGATCCATCGCCTCGACCAGCTCGTGAAACGCCTTGTCGCGGAGTCCCGACAGAATCTTCTGCTGGTCGACTGGGTCCAGTTCCTCGAAGACGGCGAGCGCGTGGTCCTTGTCAAGCAGGCGGAACAACAGCACCGACGTGATCGTCTCGCTCCTGCCGAGCTCGTCGGCGATGACGTGCGGCGGGTTCTCGTCGAGCCACTGCTTCATGCCGGAGACGTCGTTGGCGTCGACCAGGTCTTCCAGTGAGTCGAGACCCATCGCTCCTCCGGTGTCCAAGCTCGGGTGACGGAGTCGGCGGTTTCGCGGCGCGCTAGCAGATCTCCCCACCAAACTCTACGGGGTCACACGCCAGTCGCACGGTGGTGCCTCGACCGGGCACGCGAGGCAGGGCCCGGTGTGGGACCCGCGGGAGTCACTCTCCCAACGCGACGGCTTCGAGCTGCTTCCTTGTGCCGTTGAAGGTGTTCTGGTCGATCGGATCGTTCGAATACTGCCAGAACGTGTGGAAATCCCAGCCCGCGGGCAGGTCACCAACCTTGTCGGCGTAGCGCGCCACCCAGAGCGGCACGGTTTCCTCGAACCCGTGACCGTCGCCAACGCACTGGTTCCACCAGTTCGCGGACGTGTAGATGACCGGCGCGCGACCGGTGTGTTCGCGGTAGGTGTCGTGGAAGTCGGTAATCCACGCCCGCATGGCCCGCTTGCTCTTGCCGTAGCACGTCTCGCCGTACGGGTTGTATTCAAGATCGAGTGCGCCGGGCAGTGTCTGACCGTCCGCCGACCACGCGCCGCCACGCTCGGCGAAGTACCTCGCTTGCGCCGCGCCGGAGGACCGGTCCGGCAGCGCGAAGTGGTACGCGCCTCGAATCATGCCGACGTCGTAGGAGCCAACGTACTGCTGCGTGAAGTACGGATTACGGTAACCGGTGCCCTCGGTGGCCTTCACGTACGCGAACCGCTTGCCCTTGTCCCACCAGTACTGCCAATCGACCTCGCGCTGCCAACCGCTCACGTCGATGCCCTCGATCCCATCGGACTCGGCGCCAGAGCCATCCGAGGTCTCCGAGTCGCCAGGGCTCTCCTGCCGCGGCCCACCCCGCTCATGCGCGGCGATCTGCGAGCCCATCGGGTGGCTGAACCGGTGTACGTAGACGTCGACAGCGCTCAGCGGCTCCGCGCTCACGCTCGGCGTCGAGAGCAACGAGGCGACGACCGCGCCGACAACCGCGAGCGCCCCGAGCATCACCCGGCGCCCCGGCCGCCCTCGCGTGGCCGTCATGCGATCATCCTCCAACGAACGGTCGAACGGCACCCCCACGGCCATCCGACCGTCTATTGTGAACGGAGAACTTGTTCGCTGTCACCTTCTCGCGTGACCTGTCGCCCGATCGTGGACGCAACCGCAGCAACCGGATCCCGTCGTGACCGCCGAGCGCGACTGGCTTTTCACCCCCACTCGCATCGGGACGGTCGGTTCTCGCCAGATCAGGCGGTTGAGGCACGCCACGCCGTGCCAGGCAGGCTGCGTGTCACCCGCGCCAGCGACGCCGCGACGCGGCCTCAAGGTGCTCCACCGGCACCACCGCGGTGACCAGGCCCTCCGGGTTGATCGCCAGCGGGTGACCCGCGAGCTGCGGCAGGATCTCCCGCCCGGTGAGTGTGCGGGAACTGGGCCACTCCGGTGGGATCATGGTTCGCCGGGTGTAGGCGGGCACCACGATCCGGCCCCGCTTGTCGTAAAAGCCAGTGAGGTTGTCCTGCTCTGGCGAGACGGCGTAGACGTGCAACGTCGAGCGCAGCACCACCGGTGGCAGGTCGGAGACCGGTCGGTGTCCCGTCCGCACCAGTTGCAGCAGCTCCTCCAGCTCGCCGTCCGGTTCGGGGAAACCAAGCGCCTTCGGCGACGGCCGGTAGTCCTCGTTCGGATGGAAGTCGGCCACGATCTCGCCGTTCGCGTTGACCGGATACGCCCCGACGACCGCCCAGTCCGGCACCGAGCCGGACGGGTCGAAGGCCTCGTCGATGACGTACAGCCAGGAGTTCGGGTTGCGCTGCGCACGGGCGCGCATCGAGTCGGTGATCGGGGGCTGGCGCCGAGGCTTCCCAGGCGTGACCTTGCCGGTGTCGTCAGATGCCATCGTGACCGCCCCCAACCGCTGGCGTGTTTCGCGCGTCGCTCATCCTATTTCCCATGTCTGGTTCCCGGCGCGCACCGAACCCCGCCGAGCTACGGCGCGTCGTCGAGTCGATGTCGGACTGGTTGTCCGGCGAGGGCGACAAGCCGGAGCGACGAGAACTCGCCGCCGCGGTCCGGCTGAGTCTGCACACCCTCGCCACGGACGCACCGGGCAACAGCGTCGAGGTCAGGGTGCCGCCGTTCGCCGCCGTCCAGTGCGTCGGTGGGCCGAGGCACAGCAGAGGCACTCCGTCCAATGTGGTCGAAACCGATCCAAAGACCTGGCTACGGCTCGCCGCCGGACTGACCGACTGGCACACAGCGGTCACCGACGGCAGCGTCTCGGCGTCCGGCACGCGATCCGACCTCTCACACCTACTGCCTCAACTGCGTCTTCGGTAAGCGCCGTCACCCGGCGCTTACTAGCTAGGGCTTTCTGCCGACGGCGCAGATGAAGCAGTGCTGCACCGAGTTGAGCGGCTTCAACCGAGGCCCGTCCGGCCACCAGTCCGCGCACAGGACGAGGCCGGGCTCGATCAGCTCAAGCCCCTCGAGGAACTCCTCGCACTCGGCCCGCGTGCGGAACGTGCCCCGCCCCATCGGGCTGGCGAGGAACTGCTCCTCCATCTTGCGCGCGGTCTCGGTGTGCTCGTTCTCCGGATCGAAGAAGTGGCTGAATGCCACGTACGAACCGGACGGCAGCGCCTTGATGTACTCCTGCATGATCTTCGCGGGCTCGTCGCGCGGGCCGTCGTAGAGCTGGAACGTGCCGACCTGCAGGAAGATCAGCGGCTCGTTGAGGTTGATGTGCTTGCGGACGACGTCGTTCTCGAGGATCTCCCTCGGCTTGAAGATGTCCGCGGAAGCGAAGTGCGTCCTGTCGTTCTCCTCGAGTAACGCACGACCGTGCGCCAGGACGACCGGATCGTTGTCAATGTAGACGACACGTGCCTCCGGATTGATCCGCTGCGCTACCTGATGCACGTTTTCCGACGTGGGCAAGCCGGAACCGCAGTCGAGGAACTGGCTGATTCCGGTCTGGCTGGCGAGGAAACGCACCGCCCTGATCAAGAACGTACGGTTCTCGGTGGCCATGTCCTGGGCTTCGGGTACCTTGCCCCGGACCATCTTGAGCACCTGGCGGTCAACCTCGAAATTGTCCTTACCGTTAAGGAAAGCGTCGTAAACCCGAGCGATACTCACCTGTGTCGGGTCCACTCCGGCGGGGACCGGGTAATCCGGGGCGTGTGTCATCGACAACCTCGTAGACGTATTCAAGTAGCGCGGATCACACGTAGCCTAGAGGTCCGACGATCACCACGTAAACGCGGGAGTCGCGCTTGACGCGGCACACCGACCTTGTACGCTGAGTGATCGGTCGGGGACGGCTTGAGATGCCAGGAGCGAGAGGCAGACATGACAGTCCAGTCCGGTAGGGGTGGCGCGGACCAGAGCAGTGGCACGCCGACCGCTCGCCGCATGGTGCTCGGCGCACAGCTGCGGCGGTTGCGGGAGGAAGCGGGGATCTCCCGCGCCGACGCCGGATTCCACATCAGGGGCTCCGAGTCCAAGATCAGCCGGATGGAACTGGGCCGGGTCGGCTTCAAGGATCGCGACGTCGCCGACCTGTTGACGCTCTACGGACTCTCCGACGAGCAGGAGCGCGCCGAGTACATGCGGATGGTGCATGACTCCAACGAGCCCGGCTGGTGGTACCGCTACCACGACCTGCTCCCGTCGTGGTTCACCAACTACGTGGGCCTCGAAGAGTCGGCCTCGCGTATCCAGACCTTCGAGATGCAGTTCGTGCCCGGCCTGTTGCAGACGGAGGACTACGCGAGGGCCGTCGCGACGAAAGGCAGGCCAGAGTTCGCCACCGACGCGACCGAACGCCGTGTCGCACTGCGGATGCGTAGACAGAAGATCCTCTCGCGTCCCGACGCGCCCAGGATGTGGGCCTTCATCGACGAGGCCGTGCTGTATCGCCCCGTCGGCGGGCACGCCGTGTTCAAGGCGCAGCTCGAAGCGCTGATCGAGTGGACGAGGATGCCGCACATCGCGCTCCAGGTGTTGCCGTACAGCCGGAGCAACCACGGCGCGGAAGGCGCATTCAGCGTGCTGCGCTTCGCCGAGCCCGAGTTGCCGGACATCGTCTACGTCGACTACCTCACCGGTGCCGTATATCTCGACAAGCAGGACGACCTTGAGCCGTACGCGCGGGTCATCGACCAGCTCGCGGTTGACGCCGAGACACCGGAGCAGTCCCGCGCGTTGCTCGAGAAGCGCCGCAACGAGATTTAAGCCGCCGTTCACCAGGGCGTCACCACTTACCGCCCGTTCGGATGAGAACGTCTGCGACAACGCAGGTCAGCGGCGCTCCGCACCGATCGCCGTACACCCGTGGTTCCCGTGGCGTGGCGATCTTTGTCACCCAAACGTGAACATTTGACACGGTTTTGCGCAGGTTATGCACCCCTGGTGAAGGACTTCATGCACATGCATTTGCGTTTGCCGTTACACGTGCTAGATTCCCTCGCACAACCGGATGCACGTGCAGATGCATCCCACTAAGTCGGGAGGTGAGGGAAAGATGGCGAACCCAATCGCCAACGGTATGCCCGCGACGGACTTGACCGAGGTCACGTGGCGTAAGAGTTCCCGTAGTGGTGCCGTCGGCAACTGCGTCGAGGTGGCACGACTGAACAATGGTGAGATCGCCGTACGTAACTCTCGCTTCCCCGACGGTCCGGCGCTGGTCTACACCAAGGCGGAGATCGCGGCGTTCGTCGCGGGCGCCAAGGACGGCGAATTCGATGACATCGCGGGCTGACACGGGAGCCACCGTGATCAGCACAGAGGACCAGCTGCGTCAACTCGTCACACGCGGCTTCCGGTTCGTGCACCCCACCGACGACGACGGCGAGATCGCCGCCGTCGTCGGTGTTCGGGTCCACAACGGCGTCATCGACGTCGTCACGCTGCATGACGAGAACGATGTTCACGCGATGCGGATGCCCAGGAACGAGACCGACGTCCTCGCCCCGCGCAAAGTGCTGTGGCAGACGAGCGGATACGTCAGCACCGTGCTTGGCGCGATGCTCGCGCTGCCGGACGACCATGCCGTGCCGTCTCGCGAGGCCGAGAGCAGCGGCTGCTGGGTGCCGGTACGGCCCGGCGCGGCGAAATGGCTTACCGCGGTCGGCTGACCGATCCGCTGACCGAGGGTCTCGTCCGATCACAGTGGGCAGCGCCACTCCAGGGCGTCCGTTACGGACGGGTTAAGCGGCTACACTAGGAATGGCCGTACCCCGTCCTCGCAGGAGCTTTTGGTGGCATCGCACGGCGCCAACGACAACAGCGGCGACCTAGCCTTCGATCACAGCACCGACCCCGAGCCCCGCGAAGAGTGCGGGGTTTTCGGGGCTTGGGCACCTGGGGAAGAAGTCGCCAAGCTCGCTTACTACGGGCTCTACGCGCTACAACACCGTGGCCAGGAGGCGGCGGGCATCTCCGTCTCCGATGGCTCCCAGGTCGTCGTTTTCAAGGACCTCGGGCTGGTCAGCCAGGTATTCGACGAGCAGATCCTCTCCGCGCTCGAGGGCCACATCGCCGTCGGCCACTGCCGCTACTCCACCACAGGGGGCGGCACCTGGGAGAACGCGCAGCCGACGTTCCGGAACACCGCGACCGGTAGCGGCATCGCGCTTGGCCACAACGGCAATCTGGTCAACACGGCGGAACTGGCAGACCGGGCCGCTGAGCTCGGCGCGATGGGCAACGGCGATGAACCGCCCGGCCGCGGTGCCGCGAAACGCGCTACCACCGACTCCGACGTCATGACGGAGCTGCTGGCAGCTGCCGCCGCCGACAAGGGCATCGAAGCGGCGGCGATGGACCTGTTGCCCACTTTCAAAGGCGCGTTCTGCCTGGTCTTCGCCGACGAGAACACCCTTTACGCAGCCCGTGACCCCCAGGGCGTACGGCCGCTTGTGCTCGGCAGGCTGGAGCGAGGCTGGGTTGTCGCGAGCGAGACGGCTGGCCTGGACATCGTCGGCGCGTCGTTCGTGCGCGAGGTCGAACCGGGCGAGCTGCTTGCCATCGACGCCGACGGCCTGCGGTCGTCCCGCTTCGCCGCGCCGGAGCCGAAGGGCTGCGTGTTCGAGTACGTCTACCTCGCGCGGCCGGACACCACCATCGCTGGTCGCAGCGTGCATGCCACCCGCGTCGAGATCGGCCGCAAACTGGCGCAGGAGCATCCAGCGGACGGCGACCTTGTCATCCCGGTGCCGGAATCTGGCACGCCAGCGGCGATCGGCTACGCGCAGTCGTCCGGCATCCCCTATGGCTCGGGGCTGGTGAAGAACGCCTACGTCGGCAGGACGTTCATCCAGCCGTCGCAGACAATCCGGCAGCTCGGCATCCGACTCAAGCTCAACCCGCTGCGCGACGTGATCCGCGGCAAGCGCCTCGTCGTCGTGGACGACTCCATCGTGCGCGGCAACACCCAGCGCGCGCTGGTGCGGATGCTGCGCGAGGCCGGTGCGCTTGAGGTGCACGTCAGGATCGCCTCGCCGCCGGTGCGCTGGCCATGCTTCTACGGCATCGACTTCGCCTCCCGCGCCGAGCTGATCGCCAACGGCCTCGACATGGAAGGCATCCGCCGCTCGATTGGCGCGGACTCGCTCGGGTACGTGTCGCTCGACGGGCTGATCGCGGCGTCCGAGCAGCCCGCGTCCCGGCTGTGCGCGGCATGCTTCGACGGTAAGTACCCTATTCCGTTGCCCGACGACGAACTGATCGGCAAACACGTGCTGGAAAGTCTGCAGCCGGCGCGGCAACCTGATGAGCCGTCAGCGACGTCTTCACTCTCGGTACCACAAGCAGGCTATGGTGCCGAGGACGCTGTCAAGCGTCCGTAGAACTTTCACAACATCAGGATGGAGTGCACCGTGCCCTCTGTGCCGCCCCCTGCGGAGCGCCCGACAGGAGCGACCTACGCCGACGCCGGTGTCGACATAGAGGCCGGTGACGCGGCGGTCGAGTTGCTCAAGCCGCACGCCAAACGGGCGAGTAGGCCGGAAGTGCTCGGCGGCGTCGGCGGCTTCGCGGGGCTGTTCTCGCTCAAGCTTGACCGCTGGAAAGAGCCGGTCCTCGCGTCGTCGACCGACGGCGTCGGCACCAAGCTGGCCGTGGCGCAGGCGATGGACACCCACGACACCATCGGCATCGACCTGGTGGCGATGGTCGTCGATGACCTGGTCGTGACCGGGGCGGAGCCACTGTTCCTGCAGGACTACATCGCCATCGGCAAGGTCGAGCCCCAGCGCGTCGCCGACATCGTCGCGGGGATCGCGGAAGGCTGCGTGCAAGCTGGCTGCGCGTTGCTCGGTGGCGAGACAGCGGAGCATCGCGGGCTGATGGCCGACGACGACTACGACGTCTCCGCGACCGGCGTAGGCGCGGTCGAGGCGTCCGAGGTGCTCGGGCCGGACCGGGTGCGGCCGGGCGACGTCGTGATCGCGATGGGCTCGACCGGGCTGCACTCCAACGGCTACTCGCTGGCGCGGAAGGTACTGCTGTCCGACGCCCGGATGCCGCTCGACGGGCATGTCGAGGAGTTCGGTCGCACGCTCGGCGAGGAACTGCTCGAACCCACGCGGATCTACGCCCGCGACTGCCTCGCCGTGGCCGCGGAGACCCACGCGCGCACCTTCGCGCACATCACCGGCGGTGGGCTGGCCGCGAACCTGGAACGAGTGATGCCGCGCGGGCTCATCGCGAACCTGGAACGGTCGAGCTGGACGCCGCAGCCGATCTTCCGGATGATCGCGCAGCGCGGCAAGGTCACCCGCGCCGAGATGGAGAAGACGTTCAACATGGGTGTCGGAATGGTGGCCGTCGTCGCGCCGGAGGACGTCGACCGCGCGCTGGCCGTGCTGACCGCACGCCACGTACCCGCCTGGGTGCTCGGCGATGTCCGGCCCGCCGACGACCCGGAGGGCGCGCGCACCCTGCTGCACGGCGACCACCCGCGGTTCTGACGCCGGTTGTCGTGATGGACACCCGCGGCGACGTCGTCGTGAACGCGCGGATCACTATTCCCGCAAGTGAGCTGCGAGAGCGGTTCTCGCGCTCCGCTGGACCCGGTGGGCAGGGCGTGAACACGACGGACTCGCGGGTGGAGCTGTCGTTCGACCTCGCACGTTCGGACAGCGTCCCGGAGTCATTGCGGCAACGGATGCTTGACCGGTTGCGGCCCCGCCTTGTCGACGGCGTGCTGACGGTGGCCGCGAGCGAGCACAGGGCGCAGCTGGCGAACCGCGAGGCGGCGCGGGAACGGCTGGCCTCACTGCTGGCGGAGGCCGCGGCCCCGCCGCCCCGCACGCGCAAGCCCACCAAGCCGAGCAAGGGCGCGAAGGAACGACGCATCACGGCGAAGAAGCAGCGCGGCAAGCTCAAGCGCTACCGCAAGGGCCACTTCGACGGGGAGTAAGCACCCGGAGCGAGTTGATCTGAAGACATTTCGGTCGTCATCACGACCACAACGTCTTCAGATCAAGTACTCGTCGCCGCGTCAGCGGTAGTCGTAGAAGCCGCGCCCGGTCTTCTTGCCGAGCAGGCCCGCGTCCACCATCCGCAGCAGCAGCGGCGGGGCCGAGTACAGCGGCTCCTTGAACTCCTCGTACATGGATTCGGTGATCGACTTAATGGTGTCGAGGCCGATCAGGTCGCTCAGCCGCAGCGGCCCCATCGGATGCGCGGTGCCGAGCTCCATGCCTCGGTCGATGTCCTCCGCCGACGCGAAGCCGGACTCGAACATCCGGATCGCCGACAGCAGGTACGGAACGAGCAGGGCGTTGACGATGAAGCCCGCCCTGTCCTGCGAGCGGATGACGGTCTTGCTCAGCACATCGGTCACGAAAGCGCGTGACCGCTCGACCGTGTCCTCACCGGTCAGCAGCGAGGGCACCAGCTCGACGAGCGGCAGCACCGGCACCGGGTTGAAGAAGTGGATCCCGACGACCTGCGTTGGTCGTCCTGTCGCCATGCCCAGCTTCATGATCGGGATGGACGACGTATTGGAAGCGAGGATCGCGTCCTCGCGGTCAACGACCTTGTCGAGAGTGCGGAAGACGTCCAACTTGGTCTGCTCGTCCTCGACGACGGCCTCGATGACGATATCGCGGTCAGCGAAGTCATCCAGCGATGTCGTGAAGGTGAGCTTGCCGACCGCGACCTCGGCATCCGCCTCGGTCAGCTTGCCGCTACGGACCGCACGGTGCAGCGACTTCTCGATGCGCGACTTACCGGCGTCGAGCGCTGGCTGGGATACCTCGCTGACCGTGACGTCGAGGCCAGCTTTCGCGTTGACCTCCGCGATGCCGGAACCCATGAGCCCGGCCCCGACAACGCCGACACGATGGATCTGGTCGGACACCGTCATCTCTCACTTCGTCAAGCGGACACGACGCAAACGCGAGGGAGGCCTGCACTCAGGCCAGCCCTCGCGCTTGCGGGTGCACTCAGCGGCGGTACTCGTCGTCGTACTCTTCGTACGGGTCGGAGTACCAGTCCTCGTCTTGGCCTTTGTCAGGCGATTTGCCTGCCAGTTCGCGCTGCAAGGCTTCAAGGTCTGTGGGGGGAGTGCTGTACTTGAGCTCCCGGGCCACCTTCGCCTGCTTGGCCTTCGCTCGGCCGCGCCCCATGGCTCGACCCCCTCACACAGGGGCGGGGCAGCCGGGGGAACGGCAGCCCCGCATCGACTCGACAACTATTTCCTGCCCTCTACCGTACCGTGTCTTACCTCGCGGACGCGACGCGGCATGGCGTGGAAGCCACCACACATCGCGAAATTGCCACCTTTGGCCGCCCGGGGAAGCGGTGCGGCCACACTCCGTGTCACGATTCGTCTGTGCCCCGCCCGTTCAGTGCCTACCTCCGTGTCTACGAGCCGCTCTCGGCCTTCGGTGATCCGCCGGATGAACGGCTGGTCGCGGCGGTCGAGCAGGCGACGATGACCCGAACGGACTCGATCGCGCACGAAGAGCACATGTGGCTCAAATCACAGCTCACCAAACCGCCGCGGCTGCTCCCAGCGGAACTCGCGGACGGCAGGCCCGCGCCGAGCGGCTTGACCGACGTCCTCGTCCTCCGACCAGAGGACGTGCCGACCACGGAGGGCGTCACCGTCGGGCCCGGCCCGCTGGTGTGCCCGCTCGAACTCCGCCCGCGTTCGGCGGCGGCGCTGACGTCGTTCCTCGACGACGCCCACCCCGCGCTGCGGGCCGCCGTGCTCGACGCGAACGAGATCAATCTCGAAGGAGCCCGCGCGAGAGCTTCGGCGGCGCTCGGCCAGGTGCACTCGTCCGCGTTGCACGTCCTGTCGGTGACCTGGACGATCCCCCTGCCGTGGTTCACGCTGGTCGACCCCGAACAGCGCACACTCAACCTCGGCACCGGGATGGACGACCCCGAGCGGGAGCTGTCCTGGCGGGTGGCGATGGCCGACGCGCGCAGGAGAGTCGCCAAAGCGCGCGAACTCGCCGAGAACGTGCTCGGCGACCAGGGGCCGACGAAGGTGCTCATCGACACCGACCGATGGCTCGCCGCGTTCGACGCCAGGTCCGCGGTCGAGCTGGACTACGGCGGACTGGTGCAGCTCATCGCCGACCCGCTGCTTGAGTCGGACACCTCGGCCGAGGAAGTGCACAGCATCCTCGACGCGTTGGAGTCCGGCGACGTCGAGGAACTCACCGATCTCTTCACCGGGCTGCGCGACTACTGGGGCGAGCTGGCCGCCCGCGAGCGGTTCAACTGACCAGCGCGGCTAGGAGACGTCCACGAGGCGGCGCTGTTAGCCGTCACGCTCGGCGGCGAGCAGGTCGTCCACCGACGCGGCACCGTGCGCATAGCGTCCCGCGATCTCGGAGTTGATCGTGTCGACGACCGCCTGCACCTCACGTCGCCTGCCCGACACCGAGCGCTCCTCCTCGGCGAAGGCGGCGAGGCTGCGCTCCAGCGCGTCATCGGAGAGCGACGCGACGTCCGACAACCCCGCGTCGGCGATCAGCGCTTCAGTGAGCCTCCTGCGCTCCCCGACCCTGGACGGTTCGAGTGACTGGTGCCTGCCGACCGTGCCGACCGCGTCGTCCGCGAGGATCTCGGCGAGTTGCTCGACCACGTCGGCCGACCCGCCGTCGCTGCGCCTGCGTTGCTCGGCACGCACGATGTCGATACGCGCGTGCAGCAGCCGCCGCAGGTATGACAGATCCGTCTCCTCCTGCGCCGCCTCGTCACGCCGCGCCCGCAGCTCAGCGAGGGTCAGGCGCTCCAAGCCATGAACGTAGTCAGCGGCGAGCACCCGATCGATGCGGCGCCTGCCGCCGGGGCGGACTTCAATCACGCCGACATCGTGCTCCAGGTAAGGGCCGATGCCAAGCATCCGGCCGCATTATCACGCGGATGGCGGTGTCGATCTTGTGATACCGAGCACTCATCCACGCAGCCGCTGCACCGCGTCCCTCCCCGGCGCGGGCCCTTCTTCCTGCACGGAGTCCGGGTCGATCGCGGCCTGCGCCATCCGGTCGTCCTGTCCAACGACCAGTTCGGCGTCCACTGGCACGGAACGCTTGATCAGCGCCAGTGCGATCGGGCCGAGTTCGTGATGCTGCACAACGGTGCCCACCCGCCCGACGGTGCGGTCCTTGTAGAGCACCGGGTCGCCGGTCTCCGGATAGATCTCCTGCGAGCCGTCAATGTGCAGCAGGAGCATGTTGCGCGGCGGCCTACCGACGTTGAACACCTTCGACACCGTCTCCTGGCCCCGGTAGCAGCCCTTGGCGACGTGGGCAGCGCCGCCGATCCAACCGACCTCGTGCGGAATGGTGCGCTCATCGGTGTCGACGCCCCTTCGAGGGCGCATGGACTCCACCCGCAGCGCGTCATACGCCCACGTGCCCGCTTCCCTGGCACCGGCGGAAACCAGCCGCTCCCACCAGGCCATCAGCTCAGCGCGCGGCACGAACAGGTCGATACCGCCGGGAGCTGGACCGGGCATTCTTCGCGCGACGATGCCAGACCCAGCCGCGACGGCGTACCGTTCGGAATCGAGGTCGATGTCCAGCTCAAGTTCCTCGAGAACGGCATCCGCATGCGGGCCGAGCACCGTCAACAGCGCCCACTCATCGGTGACGTCGGCGACGGTGACGTCGGACCAGAACCGCATCGCGTCCAGATACGCCACCACTGACTGCGTGCCGCCCTTCGGCAACGCACTGGTGATCTCGGCTCCGGTATCGGTGTCGGCCAGCACGGTCGGCTCACCGCCGAGCGTCGTGTGGCCGAGTACGAGGTGGGACTCCACCCTGCCGTGGCTGTCGAGGATCAGCGCCTCCGTGCCCTGACCTTCGGCGAGCTCGGTGACGTGCTGCGAGATCACGAGGTGCAACCAGGACAGCCGGTCGCTTCCGGTGACGGCCAGCACCTGGCGGTGTGACCTGTCGACGACCGCCGCCGCCCTGACCGCCGACCGCTGTTCGGCGAACGGATCACCGAAGTGCCACGGCACACCTGCTTCTGGATGTCCTTCCGGCGGGGCGACGGCGCCCTGCCGCCCGAGCACGGGAGACCGCACAATAGCTCCTCGATGTTGTTCCCCGGTTTCTAGCTACCCTGACCATTATGCGCGTTCTGGTTTTCCTCGACGGCTCGGTCGAGGATCCGGCCGTACCTCAGGTACGAATAGACGACCTCGGTCTGCAACGCGGTGACGGGGTCTTCGAGACAATCCTCGTACGGGACGGCCATCCTCGCGAGCTGCGGCCACACCTCGACCGACTGCGCCGCTCGGCTGCGATGCTCGACCTTCCCGAGCAAGACGTCAACCGGTGGCGACGCACCGTCGACGAGGTGCTCACCCGCTGGCCGCACGACCGCGAGATGGTCCTCAAGCTGGTCTGCACCCGCGGCTCGGACCCTGACGGGGAGCCGTTGGCGTTCGCGCTGGGCATGGACGTGGATGAAAAGATCCTACGCGCCCGCGAGACCGGCATCGCCGTGGTGACGCTCGACAGGGGCATCGACGAGGGCCTCGCCGAACGCGCTCCATGGCTGTTGCTCGGGGCGAAGTCACTGTCGTACGCGGTGAACATGGCCGCCATCAGGGAGGCCAACCGGCGCGGCGCCGACGACGCGATCTTCCTCGCCACCAACGGCACGGTGCTCGAAGGACCGACGTCAACAGTGGTCGTCGCGCGTGACCGCACCCTCTACACGCCACCACCGACCACCGGCATCCTGCCAGGAACGTCGCAGGCAGCGCTGTTCCGCGCCGCGCAACGCGCCGGATGGCACACCAAGGTCGAGCCGCTCCGCACCCAGGACCTACGCACGGCGGACGGGCTCTTCCTTACCTCGTCGATCCGCGAGATCACCCGAGTGCACACGCTGGACGGCGAGCCGCTGCCCGACGCGCGGGAATCGCACGCGGAACTCGTCGCGGCGTACGAGGCCGAGTACCGTCGCTGATCATGGGACTCCGTGAGTCATTCGAGCGTGGCCTCGCCAAGCAACTCGGCCACCCGACGGGGCGGCGTGGCGCGCTCACCGGCATGCTGCTGAACCACCGCAACGCGCAGCTCATTAGCGACGCGATCGCGGCGCTTGACCTGAAGCCGGGCGCGGTGGCGGCCGACATCGGCTTCGGCGGCGGGACAGGTCTCCGCACGCTGCTCGAGCTGGTCGGACCATCCGGCACCGTGCACGGCATCGACGTCAGCGAGGCGATGCTGGCGCGAGCGCGTCGCAAGTACGCCAAGGCGATCGACACGGGGACGCTAGAGCTTCACGAGGCGTCGATGTCGCGGCTCCCACTGGACGACGCCTCGGTGGACGGCGTGATCACGGTCAACACCATCTACTTCATCGACGACCTGAAGCGGGCGTTCACCGAGGTCGCCGGGGTGCTGGCGCCAGGCGGCAGGTTCGTGATCGGGATGGCCGACCCGGACGCCATGACCGAGATGCCGGTGACAAGGCACGGCTTCACGGTGCGGCCGACCGACGACGTCGTCGCGGCGCTGCGGGCAGCGCACCTCGACTTGGTGGAGCACCGCAGGTCCGGGACGGGCCAGCGGGCGCCGCACCTGCTGGTGACGACGCCCGCGGCGTGAGGGTCACGGCCGACGGCAGTGGTAGAGGATGTCGATCGGGTCGTCGGGCACGTCGTTGACGGAGACGACCTCGAACCCGGCGTCGGCGAACATCTGCCGCGCCAACTCCTCGCCCCACACCGTGCCAAGGCCCGCGCCGCCGCAGGCGAGCGAGACCGTCATGCAGTGCAGCGTGCTGACGGCGTAGAGCATCGGCGCCAGCGGGTTGTCGACGTTGTTCTCCAGGTGGCTGGACGCCTTGATGTCCACCGCGACGAAGCTGCCGCCCGGCACCAGCGCGTCGTGCACGCCGCGCAGCACGCCGTCCGGGTCGGCCTGGTCGTGGATCGCGTCGAACGCGAACACCGCGTCGAACCGCGCGTCGGCAGGCAGGTGGGCGACGTCCCGCACCTCGAACGTCACGTTGTCCAGCCCGGCATCGGCGGCCTCCGCGCGGGCTTGGTCGATGGCGTCGGCGGCGATGTCGTAACCCACGAACGTCGACGCGGGGAACGCTGTGGCGAGCACGGTCAGCGCGTGGCCGGTGCCGCACCCGATGTCCGCGGCGCGGATGCCTGACCGCAGCCGATCCGGCAGGTCGCCGGTCAGCGGCAGGATGCCGTCGATGAGCTGGCCGTCGTAGAGGCCGCGGTTGATGCCGTCCATGACGTCGGTGAAGCCGGGCCGGTACTTCTCGTACGGCACGCCGCCGCCCTCGCGGAACGCCTTGGCGACGTCCTCGATGTGAGTGCCGAGGTGGCCGACGAGCAGGCTGAGCGGGGCGACGTTGGTGGCGCCGCCGCCGGTAAGGCAGGCCGCGTGCGCCGCGGGCAGGGTGTAGGTGCGGGTGAGCGGGTCGTAGGTGGTGATGCCCGCCGTGGTGATCGCACCGAGCCACTCGCGGACGTAACGCTCGGTCAGCCCCGCGCGCTGTGCGAGGTCGTCGCTGGTGCCCGGACCGGCCGCGGCGGCGTCGAACAGGCCGGTGCGGTGTCCGATGTCGATCATGAGCGTGACCATGGCGCTGGTGTAGTCGCCGAGCAGCCGTTCGGCGAACTCTTCGGCGGCGGCCTGGTCAATGGTGTTGGTAGCGGCTTCGGTGATTCTGCTCGACTCCGCAAGCAGGTCTTCGGTGGTTCTGCTCGACCCTGCAAGCAGGTCTTCGGTGGCTCTCATGGCTGCCTCCTTTGTCCTGCGCTTGACGCTAGGAGGAGAGCGTCCGGCGCGACATCGGCCGAAGCATGCAACCTCTCGGCGGGCGATGGGTCGTGTTACCCACTCCGGCGCGCGAGGCCGCGCTCGAAGGCGTAGGCGGCCGCGGCCGTGCGGGTCGGCAGCCCGAGCTTGGTGAAGATGTTGGACAGGTGCCGCGCCACGGTCTTCTCGCTGAGCACCAATTCCGTGGCGACCTCGCGGTTGGTCTTGCCGTGCGCGACCAGGGCCAGTACCTCGACCTCGCGCGCGGACAGGCCGTCCAGGATGTCCGGCGCGGACACGGGCGGCGCACCGAGCCGGGTCATGGTCGCCTCGGCCGCGTCCCGTTCGCGCGCGCTCGCGTCGTGGTCGTCCAACGCGCTGTAGGCGTTCGCGAGCAGCAGCCGGACCCGCGCGCACTCGTACGGCGCGTCGAGCCGCAGCCAACTGGTGCAGGCCTGGCGCAACATCGGCAGCGCGTCGGCGGGCCGTCCCTCGCCAAGCAGCGCGGCACCGGTCGCGTGCCGAGCCATGGCGTGCAAGCCGGGGCTCGGGTAGCGGCGCGCGACGTCGTCCAGTTCGTCTGCGGCCTTACGAGCGACGCCGAGTTCGCCAGCGGCGACGTTGATCTCCACGGCCGCGAAACACAGGGGCGCGCGAGCGAGCGGATCGGCCGTGGCGGCGAGCGCGGCGTGGATGGAGCGCGCGGCGACGTCGGCGCGCCTCTGCGCGAGCCGCAGCAGCGACATCCCCGGCTGCGGATCACGGCCAAGCTCGTGCGCGCGCAGGTACGCGCGCTCGGCGGCGTCCAGATCGCCACGCAGCCGGAGCGAGTCGCCGACGACGTAGTGCGCATCGGCCGTGGTGGGCACCACCAACTCGGCCAGGTCGTCGCACACGCGGCGTGCCTCGGATTCCGACCGCGTCCAGTCGCCGCGTGTCTGCATAAGCTGCGCGCGGTGTACACGGCAGATGCCGGTGAAGACCACGGCGTCGGGCATGGTGGCGCACCATTCGTCGAACGTTTCCGTCCAGGACCGCATCCGCCGCAGGTCAACCAGCTCGTGGCAGGTAGCGATGACGTTGCAGTAAATGCTGCCAGCCCGGTCCGGTCGCAACTCGTCGGTGACTACAACGGCCATCGCCTCGTCAAAGAGCACGAGCCCGGCAGTGACGTCGCCAAGCGCGATGAGAGCGCGGCCCTCGGCCACGGTCGCCATGGTGGCGAGACAGACGTCGTCGTAGCGGCGCGCCGAGGCGCGGATGTCGCGGGCGGCCCGCACAACGCTCTCGGGGTCCTCGAAATCGGCCGCGTCGATGTCCAGGGCGTAGCGGAGGTAGGCATGCTCAACGCAGTCCACATCGTCGGCGAGCAACTGCCGTGCCCTTGCCAGCCATGCTCCACCGAGCGCGTCCTCCGCGCGCAGGAACCGCAGGAACGCCAGGTCCAATGCGCACATCGCGGCCAGCCGCGGGGCGGCCTCGGCGACGTAGGCACGGTACGCGCGCTCGGAGACGTCGAGCGTGTCATCGATCCTGCCGAGCCACCACGCCGCGTCGCCGAACCGGTTGAGGTCGTCCGCGCTCAGTGACGCCGGGTCAGCGGCGGCGAACCGTTCGTAGGCCAGAGGCCAGTCGCGGCTGGCGTGTGCCGCACGAGCTTCGGCAAGCGTTTCGGACATCGCAGATCATCCCGACAGTAGGGCTGTCGTGGATGAGTATGCACCCGCCCACCGCTCAGGCGGGACCGTCAGCCAGCCACTCGGTGCAGTTGCGCCGAGGTGTGCGGCTGCAACGACTGGCCAACCATCGCGCGTTCCTCGACGTAACCAAGGTCGCCATCGGCGATGATGCCGTAGAGGCGCTTCGCGCCGGTGACCTCCTTGGCGCTGGTGGAGCGCACCACGGCGTCCGTGGCCAGCTCCCACGACGTCTGCGTGCGGGGCTTGCCGTAGAAGACTTCGAGGACGCCGGTGTTGTGGGCGAGGAGCAACTCGATGGTGTCGTCCGGCTGCGGGCGCCACCAGCCGACCTCGCGCGCTGCCTGCCTGATGACGTTGCCGTCGTCGTCCAACAGCCACGACTTGGCCTCGTGGAACAGGAACGGCCTGCCGTCATGCGCGATGGTGAGCTGCTGCGCGTAGCGGACGGGACCATCGATCGTGGGATAGTCGACCTGGCCCTCGCCGTGCCAGACGCCGACCAACGGCAGCAGCGCGAGGCAGGCGTCGTTCAGGTTGGCGCCTTCCCGCAGGTTGGCGGTGTCGCCCGGGATGGGCAGCTCAGGCAGATCGGGCGACGGCCTGATGTTGCGGCCCCTCGTCTGTTCGGCGCGCCGCGCGGCGGCCTCGACCGCTTCGTTGCCGCTGTCCGCCATCAGCCCTGGTCTGCGTACAGCCGGTAGACGACGTAGGCCGCGAACCAGGTCGTGGCCACGATGGCCAGGACAAGCAAGGTCGAAAACAGGATCTCCACAGCTCGCTACTCTAACCCACCGTTGATCGCGGCACCCGAACGAGGCGGCACACTGGGAGCCATGCCACTCGCACTGGTCACTGGAGCATCCAAAGGCATCGGCGCCGCCATCGCGCGCGCCCTGGCCCCCACCCACCAGCTGCTGCTCGGCGGCAGGGACGCGGACGCGCTGGCCACGTTCGCCAAGGAACTGCCGGACGCCAAACCACTCGCCGTCGACCTAACGGACCCGGACGCCGTCGCAACAGCAGTCGCGGGAATCGACGCGCTGGACGTCCTGGTCCACTCGGCCGGCGTCGCACCGCTGGGGCGTATCGAGGACGCCGACAGGGAGGCGTGGCAGCGGAACTTCGACGTCAACGTGCTCGCCGTCGTGGAGCTGACCCGGCTGCTACTGCCCGCGCTACGGGCGGCGTCCGGGAACGTCGTGCTGATCAATTCCGGCGCGGGCTACAACGCGCGGCCCGGCTGGGCGCCGTACGCGGCGAGCAAGTTCGCGCTGCGGGCGTTCGGCGACGCGTTGCGCGCCGAGGAGTCGTCGCTGCGCGTGACGTCGGTGCATCCCGGCCGCACCGACACGGCCATGCAGGAGCGCATCATCGCTGGCGAAGGCCGCGAGTACCGAGCGTCGGACTTCCTGCGACCGGAGTCCGTGGCGCAGGCCGTGCTCAGCGCCGTGACGGCGGGGGACGACGCGCACGTCACCGAGGTGAGCATCCGACCCCGGTGACGCTCAGTAGCCGAAGTCTTGCGTCCAGAGCCAGCCGTTGGTGTCGAGACCGATACCGATGGTGTTCAGGTCGCAGTTGAGGATGTTGGCGCGGTGGCCGTCGGAGTTCATCCAGCCCTCCATGACGTCCTCGGCGGTGCGGTAGCCCTTGGCGATGTTCTCCGCGCCGGGGCTTGGGTAACCCTCGTTCTCGATCCGCTCGGCGAACCCGACGCCCTCTGGGGTGTCGTGGGAGAAGTAACCTCGCTCGGCCATGTCGGTGCTGTGCTTGTTCGCCGCTCGCTCGATGCGTTCGTCCACTGACACCGCACCGCAGCCATGGTCCGCGCGAACGTCGTTGACCAGTCGCACCGCGCGTTCGGTCATGGTGGGCCGCTCGCTGGTCTTGGACGTCGATTGGGACGTCGTCACCTCGGGGGTGACGGTGAGCTGCCGAGTGCGCTCGGTGGTCCGCGTCGGGGACGGCGCGGACGACGTCGTCGTTGGCGATGTCGTAGTGGGCTTCGGCGTACGTTTCGGCTTCGCCTTGGCCGACGTCGTCTCGACGGGAGCTCGAGCGGGCTGCCGGTCCGATGTCGTCACTGGCGTGGGGACGGGGGATGGGCCAGTGCCGACCGCGCCCGCACCGCCGTTGTTCGGCGCGTCGGCGAGCGCGATCTCCGCCGACAGCGAGCGAAACGCCGCGCCGATGTCCGTCTGGCCGGTGGCGATCGTGTAGCCGCCGGCGGTCACACCGCCGAGGACCACGCCGAGGAGGGCAGCCAGCGCCCGAGATCGATGCGCACGGTGGTAGGTCACGGGCAGGTAACGTACCACTAACAGGTGATTACGCCACCCCTTCGCGCGAAATTTTTACTCCGCGTGATCCTCGCAGCTCAGACCCGCACTTTCGCACCCGCCGAACGGACTACGCGCTGTGCCTCCGCCCGGTCCACCTTGGTCGGCTCCGCGGCGGACACCACCTGCTCGCCCGCCACCCAGACGTCGCGCACCCGCCGGGAGCCAGCACCCCAGACGAGGTTCGCCAGCAGCTGCTCATCGGGGACGTCGATGCCCCCGGCGAACGTCGGATCGTCCAGGTCGACGTGCACCAGGTCGGCCCAGCGGCCCGGTTCGAGCACGCCGATGTCATCCCTGCCGAGCGCGGCCGCGCCACCACGGGTCGACATCAGCAGCGCCTCCTCGGCGGACAACGCCGTCGAGTCGCGCGTAGACAGTCGCGCCAGCATCGCGGCGAGCTGCACCTCGTGCCAGAGGTCGAGGTCGTCGTTGCTGGCGGGGCCGTCGGTGCCGAGGCCGACGTCGATGCCAGCCGCCTGCAGATCGGTCAGCCGCGCGATGCCGGAGGCCAGCTTGGCGTTGGAGCCAGGACAGTGCGCCACCCCGACACCGCGCCGCGCGAACAGCGCGATGTCCTCGTCAGACATGTGCACGCAGTGCGCGGCGAGCACCCTGCCGTCGAGCATTCCGACGGCGTCCAGCAGCTTCGGCACGGAACCGTGCCCCTCACGCTGGCTGACGTCCTCATCCCGGGCCTCGGCGACGTGTACCTGCATCAAGGCGCCACGCGGCACCGCGGACTCCGCGATCGCCCGCAGCGCGTCCTCCGGCAGCATGTACGCCGAGTGCGGGCCGTAGCCGATCTCGATCCGATCGGCGGGCCCGAACCGCAGACCATCGGCATCGATCCAGCGGTCAACCTCGGTGATCATGGCGCGCCAGTCCATGCCTGGCAGGTCGATGATCGGGCAGCCGATGACCGCTCGCGCGCCGGTGGTCAGCACCGCGTCGGCGACCTTGTCGCCCTGGAAGTACATCTCCGCGCTGGTGGTGACACCGTGGCGCAGCATCTCGATCGAGCCGAGCACCATCCCGGCACGAATCTCCTTCGGCCCCATGCGCGCCTCGGCGGGCCAGATCACCTCGCGCAGCCAGCGCAGCAACGGCAGGTCGCCACCCATACCTCGCAGCACCGTCATCGGGCTGTGCGCGTGCGCGTTGATCAACCCTGGCAGCAGGATGCCGTCCAGCTCGGTGACCGTCGCGTCGTTAAGCGCGGGCGCCCCTGCCCTCGGCCCCGCGTAACTGATCCGCCCGGTCGCATCGATGTCCAACGCGGCGTCGCGCACCACGGGGCAGTCGTCATCGCGGTCGCAGGGCAGTAACGCGGGGGCGTGCAAACGAAACGGAAACGGCATGGCCTGAATCCTGCCAGAAATCGCCAGGTTTACCGCCGCTCGTACATCAGGTCGCGCGAGACCCTGCCCTCCCGCTCGGCGCGGGACTCGAACTTGGTCACCGGCCGCCAGTCCGGGCGCGGCGCCCAGCCACCTGGCTCGTCGGCGTATACGTTGCGCAGCAACGGCTCGCCGTCGCAGACCTCGCGCATCTGCTCGGCGTAGTCCTCCCAGTCGGTCGCGAGGTGCAACGTTCCGCCGACCCGCAGCCGCGACGCGACAAGCCGCACGAACTCCGGCTGGATCAGCCTGCGCTTGTGGTGGCGCTTCTTCGGCCACGGGTCCGGGTAGAAGATCCGCACGACATCCAGCGACTCCGGCGCGATGTGCTCGGTGAGCAGCACGACGGCATCGCCGTGGAGCAGCCGCAGGTTGTCGACGCCCAGCTTCTCGGCGCGCAGCATGAGCTGGCCGAGGCCAGCGTCGTAGACCTCGATGGCGATGTAGTTGACGTCGGGTTCGCGCTTGGCGAGCTCCGACGTCGTCTCGCCCATGCCGGAACCGATCTCCAGCACGACAGGGGCCTTGCGGCCGAACCACGCGTCGACGTCGAGCGTGCCCTCGAGTTCGGACACCGTCTTACCGAGCGCGGGCCAGTGCTCACGCCATGCGCGCTCCTGCCCGACGGTCATCCGCCCGCCGCGCTTGACGTAGCTGACCACGCTGCGTGGGTGGGCCACGTTGGTTGGTCGTTCCTGGGCGCTCACCAGCACGACCTTACCGAGCGCCCACCCGGCGGCCGGACACCGCTACCTCAGCGAATGGCCTCGATCTCACCGAGCCGGGACCGCAGCCCCGCGAGGCCTGAGATGGCGATCGGTTCCGGTGTCGCTCCTGAGTGCGCTGGCAGGACGTCGATCCAGCCGGTGTGCCTGTCAGTGTTGAGGACCGTGGTCGGCACGGTGTACCCGGACGGCCCGCGCTCCGACGGCATGAACTCCCAGTACCCTGACTCGCCGTCGGCCGCCCACGGCACGAACTCCCAGCCGGGCCGGGGCAGCAGCAACTGCGCGATCCGGTCCTCGACGCGGAACGCGGTCGTGCGCGATTCGATGTCCTCCCGCGCGAGCGCGCGCAGCCACCACGGGGCTGGCACATCCGGCCGAGGCTCGTCGGTGCCGCAAGCCTCGCGGTACAGCGCGAGCACGTGCGCCTCCGGCGCGCGGTGGATGTAGGCCCTACGGATCTCGGCGGGGCGGGTAGCCTCCGTCGCGGAGTGGGGCAGTTCCAGCGCCTGCGACCATTGCAGGCCAGCGGTGGGTTCGACGCGCAACCGGCTACGTTGCTCAGGCGGCGCGATATCGGCGGCAGCGGAATCCTCGGCGGTATCGGTACCGCTGTCCTTACCGCTGCGTTGTGTTGTTTCAGTCGCCGTCATGGTCACCTCCAAGGCGTCTCAATGACGGACATACCCATTTTCTCTGCTCAGCGAACTAATGTCGGCCGTTCGTGAGAGTTCTCACAAGCTCGCACCCTAACCTGTCACAGCCGTGATCGCTCGCCGAGCGCCGCACTGGGGTCTCAGTCCCTGTATCGCGGGATGAACACGAATCGTTACTACTCCGATACGGCGAGAGTCCGGGTCGCCCCCGAATGCGACCCGGACTCTCTATCCCCGAAACCCACCGTGCGCACCCCGAAGGCGCACGACGGGTGTCCTTACGCGTCTCGCCTGCGTGCCACCATGATCGCCGCCGTCAGCAGCACGGCCGCGACACCGGCGAAGTACGCCAGCGCCACCCAGGGGCTCAGCGTCGACGTCGACAGCGGCGGCCCCTCCGATGCGCCCCGCACGGCGCCGTCACCGCTGAGGAACTTCTCGGCGACGTTGAACGGCAACCACTTGTAGATGTCGTCGCCAACGCGCGGAATGATCGGCACCAGTGTCTCGACGACCATCACGTAGATCAGCAGCAGCGAGATCGCGCCCGCGCTGTGCCGGACGAGCGTGCCGACGGCGACGCCCATAACGGCGGTGATCGCGTAAACGAGGCCGACGCCAGCGACCTGCCGCCAGTCGGCGGCACTATTGAGCGCGAGGTCGCTCCCCGGCGCCAGCAGCGCGGATACGCCGAGCGCGCCGAACGCCGCGATCTCCCCGATCACCAGCGCGAGCAGCGCGACGACCCCCGTCTTGGCGAGCAGCACCGCGGTGCGGTTCGGCACGGCGAGGAACGTCGACTTGATGGTGCCGAAGCGGTACTCCGTGGTGATCGACAGCGCGGCGAGCACCATGATCACGGCCAATCCGAAGCTGTAGCCGAACTGCGACGTGGCGACGGTGATCGGGAAGTCGCTCGGCGCGGTGCCGGTGATCAGCGCCGCGAAGCCGATGACGATGGTCAGCGCGACGGCGGCGCACCACCACGGCGAGCGGGTCGTGAACAGCTTGATCCGTTCTACTGCGAGCAGAGTCATGTCGTGTCAGCTTTCCTGTGTGGTGCTGGTCAGTGTTAGCTACTGAGTGGCGTATTCGACGGTGTCGCCGGTCAGGTGCATGAAGGCCTGTTCGAGTGAGCCCTGCTGCGGGCTCAGCTCGTGCAGCACGATGCTGTGTTTGGCGGCCAACTCGCCGATGCTTTCGCTGTCCATTCCGGACACAACGACGCCGCCGTCCTCCTCGCGGACACCAACGTCCTCGCCGGAGAGGACATCGACGAGCACCGAAAGCTGCGGCGAGCGCACGCGCACCGTCTGTTCGGTGGCGCGCGCGACGAAGTCCGCCGTGCTGCTCTGCGCGACCAACTCACCCTTGCCGATGACGACCAGCTCGTTCGCGGTCAGTGACATCTCCGACAGCAGGTGGCTTGACACGAGCACCGTGCGGCCTTCGTCCGCGAGCCGGTGCATGAACTTGCGCATCCAGAGGATGCCCTCCGGATCGAGACCGTTCACCGGCTCGTCGAACAGCAGCACCTCCGGGTCGCCGAGGAGCGCGCCCGCGATGCCGAGCCGCTGCGACATGCCGAGCGAGAACCCGCCCGCACGCTTGCTGGCCACGCTGGTCAGGCCGACGATGTCCAGCACATCTTCCACCCTGCGCTTGGGGATGCCGTTTGCCTTCGCGAGCCAGGTCAGGTGCGCGCGGGCGGACCGGTTCGGGTGCACCCACCGGGCTTCGAGCAGCGCCCCCACGGTGCGCAGCGGGTGTTTCAGCTCGTGGTAGTGCTTGCCGTTGACGGTCGCGGTGCCCTTCGTCGGCCGGTCAAGGCCGAGGATCATGCGCATCGTCGTCGACTTGCCCGCGCCGTTCGGCCCGAGAAAGCCGGTCACCGTGCCCGGTCGCACCTGGAACGACAGGTCGTTGACGGCGAGCGTGTCGCCGTAGCGCTTGGTGAGGCCCTTCGCCTCGATCATGGTGTCTCCCTTGGTCCGGCCTGTGGCGCGCCAATCGGTCGCGACTGCCATGCTCGGGCAGTCACGGGTCATCGCGCGTCATCCCTGGGGTCGATTTCCTCCCCCGACCCACGTAGCACCCTGCCAGCACACAGTCCCAGTCCGGTATCGGTGAAGACCCTGATCCGTCCCCCATTTCGCGAGTCACACCCGGTGTTGGTCGCGGTCGCGAACGGTCAGACGCCCGGCCGCGCCAGCCCGGTCTCGTACGCGAGCACCACCGCCTGTACCCGGTCGCGCAGGTCAAGCTTCGTCAGAACCCGCCCGACGTGCGTCTTCACCGTGGCCTCTGACAGGTACAGCTTCCCGGCGATCTCGGTATTGGACAGCCCGCGTGCCACCAGGGCCAACACCTCGCGCTCCCGCTCGGTCAGCACGTCGAGCACGGCGGAATCGCGGGTCGGACCGGCCGAGTCGACGAACCGGTCGAGCAACCGCCGGGTGATGCTCGGCGAGACGACGGCATCGCCGGACGCCACCGACCGGATCGCGAACACCAGCTCGTCAGGCGGCGTGTCCTTGAGCAGAAACCCGCTCGCCCCGCCGCGCAACGCGGAGTAGACGTACTCATCCAGGTCAAACGTCGTCATCACCAGCACGCGCGCGGTGTCCGCCGCCACGATCCGTCGGGTGGCCTCGACGCCGTCCAGGTTCGGCATGCGGATGTCCATCAGCACCACGTCCGGCTGGTGCTGCTTGGCGAGCCGAACCGCGGCGTCGCCGTCACCCGCTTCAGCGACGACGTCGATGTCGGGCTGCGCGCCGAGCACCATCCGGAAGCCGACGCGCATCAGCTCCTGGTCGTCCACAAGCACAACCCGGATCACTGCGTTCCCCGTTCATCGCGTCCTCAGCGCGCCCGCTCACGGCACGGCGTGGCGGCCCTGGTGCGGGATGACGGCGTGCACGCGCCAGCCGCCGCCCGGTTCGGGCCCGACGCTCAGCTTGCCACCGAACACCGACGCGCGCTCGCGCATTCCGATCAAGCCGTTGCCGCCTGACACGTCGGTCAGCGCGGGCGCCAGCACGGGACGCGCCTTGCCAGCTCCGTCGTCGACGACGTCAACCTCGACCGAATCGGCTCGATGTCGCACGGTCACGGTGGCCGACGCGGTGCGACCCGCGTGTTTGAGGGTATTCGTCAACGCCTCCTGCACGATGCGGAACACGCCGAGCTCCACCCCGGTCGAGACGTCGGCGAAGTCACCGTCCAGGTGGAGCCGGACAGGCATGCCCGCCGCGCGCATCCGCTCCGCGAGGTCGGGTAGTGCCGCGATGCCCGGCTGCGGCGCGAGTGGCTGCTCGGCGACATCACCGGACCCACGCAGGACGTCGAGTAGCCCGCGCAGCTCGTCGAGCGCGCCCCTGCCGGTTTCGGCGATGGTGCGCAGCGCGTCCCGCGCGGTGGCTGGGTCGCGCTCGATGGCGTACATCGCGCCGTCCGCCTGCACCACGATCACGCTCACCGCGTGCGCGACGACGTCGTGCAGTTCCCGCGCGATCCTGCTGCGTTCCTCGGCGACCGCGATCTGACTGGCGTGGTCGCGTTCGGTCTCAAGCAGGTGCAGCCGCGCCTCCAGCTCGGCCTGGTACGCCCGCCGCGCGCCGACGAACTCGCCGAGAACCCAGCAGAATCCCAGCGCACCACAGGTAAAGCCGAGCGCGATCAGCCACTCCGCACGCTCGACCTGGATCAGGATCTGCACCGTGGACACGACGACCTGCACCCCGAAGTAGGTCGCGGTCTGTCGCCGGTTGACGTAGACGATCAGCGTGTAAACGGCGATACACGCGGTGGCGATAGCGGCCATGCCCAGCTCGAACGCCGCGTGCACTGTGCCGATGATCAGCACAAGATATGCGAACCAGATCGGGTGTTTGCGCCGTATGACCAGCGGCGCGACCGCCGCGAGGGTGATCACGGCGAGCACGGCGGCCGGCGCGGAAGGACCGGCGCGCTGCTCGCCTTCGACGCCGAGCAGCAGCAGGTCGAACGCGGCGATCAGCACGGCCATGGCGCTGTCCCCGACCATCGGATGCGCGTGCAACCACAGGCTCAACCGACGCATGCGCCTCAGACTATGTTGACGACATCGCCCGCGCGTCCGTCTCAAGTAGCACCCTGGGGTGAACCTCAGACGGACCCGTGTCGTGGCACGATGCGGCATAGCGACCCGCGCCGGGCCGAGCAGGAAGGGGATGGGGGAGTTGACCGCTGTGACGGACCAGGGCGTGCTTGTCGGTCCACTGTCGACGTCGGTCGCGAACCTCTGCCGCAGGCTCCAACCCCAGGTCGGCCGCGGGACGGCGGCGGGATTCGCCGAGGTGTTGCGTCGACTGAGCGCCCCGCTGCAGGTCGCGGTTGCCGGGCGGATCAAGTCGGGCAAGTCCACGCTGGTCAACGCGCTGATCGGGCGCAAGGTGGCGCCAACGGACGTCGGCGAGTGCACCCGCCTTGTCACCCGGTTCCAGTACGGCACGGTAGACCGCGTCGAGGTCGTGCTCACCGACGGCAGCACCACGGTGTTGCCGTTCGACGCCGACGGCATGATCCCCGCGTCGCTCGGCATGGACCTGGACGCCGTCTCGCACATCGAGGCGTACCTGACCAGCGCCGTCCTCAAGGAAATGACGGTGATCGACACCCCCGGTCTCGGCTCGCTCGACGCGGCGTCGGTGGCACGCACCGAGGGCGTGCTCGGTAGACGGCGGGGGTCAAGCGAGGACGGCGATGCTGTCCCCGCGCTCGATCGCACGTCGCGGGACGCCGTCGCGGGGGCGGAAGCGGTGCTGTACGTGGTGACACAGAGCGTGCGGGCCGATGACCAGCAGGCGCTCGCGGCATTCACCGCCGCCACCGCCAGCAAGGAGGCCGGTCCCGTCAACGCGATAGCGGTACTCAACAAAGCCGACACGGTCGCTCCTGAGTCGGTCACAGGCGCGGACGGCGACGTCTGGCGCGCGGCGTCGCTGCTCGCCGAGGCGCAGGCCGCCACCCTTAAGCCCAAAGTGGCCGACGTCATCCCGGTGATCGGGCTGCTGGCCGAGACAGCCGAGTCCGGGGGGTTCACCGCGGCGGACGCCGACGCGCTGCGCGATCTGTCCGAACTGGACGACGCGACGCTCGAGACGATCCTGCTGTCGGCGGACATCTTCACGAGCTGGGACTGCGACGTGCCCGCCGGGACGAGGTCGCGACTGCTCGATCGCCTCGACCTCTACGGCATACGGTGCGGCATCGAGGCCATCAGGGCGGAACCGGGCATCACGACGGGTGAGTTGCGCCGTACGATCAGGGACGCCTCCGGGCTCGAAGCCGTGCGTGCGCGACTGGGCACGGTGTTCGCGGCACGGGCGGACGGCATCAAGGCCGCGGCGGCGCTGGCCTCGATCACCGCACTCGCCCAAGCCGCGCCGGACCCGGCCGAGCGCGGGAAGGTGCACGACGCGATCGAGGTACTGCTAGCGACGCCTGAGGCGCACCAGCTACGTGTGCTCGAGGCGTTGACTCTGGTCACGTCGGGTGCCGTCGACCTGGCGGATGACCTCACCGAAGAGGTGCTGCGGGTCGGCAGCAACGCCGAGGTGACCGCGCAACTCGGCATGCCGGACGCCAACCGGGAGCAGCTCACCGCCCACGCGCTGGAGCGGGCGGGTTGGTGGCGCTCGTTCGCCTCGTTCGGCGCGACTCCGGCGCAAAGCAGGGTGGCACACGTCGTGCACCGGGCGTACTTCCTGATCTGGCAGCAGCTGCGCGATAAGTAGGCGAGAGTGGTGGCAGTGGCAACATGGTTCAACCGCCAAGATGGCGATCCACCCGGGACCAACCCCGATGACGTACCGACCGGCGAGATCGCCGCGCACCTCATCGCCGCGGCCGATACCGGCCAGCGGGACATGCGGCGGTTGCGGGACGACCGCGCCGCGCTAATCCAGCTGTGTCTCTACGCGCTGGACCGCGCCCGCAGTGAGGGAGTTATCGCTCGGATCGAGGAGGGCCTCGCTGGGGTCGGCGTCACCGCGCTGCGCCCTGACGGCCAGCCGTTCGACCCGGCCCGACACGAGGCGGGCGGCACGGTGTCCACATCGGATGATTCACTGGCGGGCCGAGTGGCCGAGACCGAGGTCGTCGGGTTCCGCGACGGCGACACGCTGCTCCGAGCGCCGGTTGTCACGGTCTACACCGCGGGCGGAACGACGTGACCTCCGCGTTCTTCCAGCCACGGGCCACACCGATCGAGAACGCCAGAAAGGGCTGCGACTCGCTGATCGCATCGCTGCGTGAAATCGACGCCAACGCGGCGGACTGGGTGCGCGAGACACGCGAGCGGCAAGGGGACGCACCGGCCATCGTCGTCGTGGGGGAAACCAAACGTGGCAAGAGTTCACTGGTCAACGCCATGCTGGCCAGTCAAGGACTGTCCCCGGTTGACGCCGATGTCGCCACGGCGACGTACCTGCGGTTCATCTACGGCGATTCGCCACGCGCGCGAGCTTGCTACCCCGGCCACCGGCCACCGGTTCCATTCGAACTGGACGAGCTAGCCAGCTGGACGTCGGCGACCTGCGAACTGCCGGAGGGCCAACTGCCGCCGCGCTACGTCGAGGTGGCCTACCCGTGCCCATTACTGCGGCGTGTGTCGCTTGTGGATACTCCGGGTGTCGGCGGGCTCGACTCGATGCACGGCGAGCTGGCGATCGAGGCGGCGGCATCGGCTACCGCGCTGTTGTTCGTCGTTGACGCGTCCGGGCCGTTCACCGCGAGCGAGCTGGCGTTCCTGCGCAAAGTGAGCGACAAGGTCGAGACCGTCCTGTTCGCACTGTCTAAAACGGATGCCTTCAAAGGTTGGCGACAGGTGCTCGACGCTAACACCACACTGCTGGCCGAGCACGCGCCCCGGTTCGCCGATGCCGAGGTCTTTCCGGTATCGGCACGGATGTTCGACATGGCAAGCACCGCGTCCTCGGACGACGCCGCGGCGATGCTGCGGCAGCAGTCCGGCGTGATCGCGCTACAGACCGCCGTGCAGGAGGCCGTCATCGGCAGGGCGGACGCGTTGCGGGAGGCGAACACACTTCGCACGCTGGTCACCGCGTTCGAAGAGCAGACAGCGCGACTCACCGCCGAACGACGCGCGCTCCAAGCAGGCGAGTCGGAAGGGGACGCGCTCAGAAAGCGCAGGGACGCGCTGCGGGCGGAACGGAAGTCGTCAACGCGCGGGTGGCAGCTCACCCTGCGCAGCGAGATCCAGCGTGCGCGAGTCGACTGCACGCATGAGGTCGCGCGGCAGGTGCGCGATGTCCAGTCATGGTTCCGGCAACGCATCGACGGTGCCGACGCCGACGTGCTCGACGCCCTGCCGCGGGAGGTCGACTCCGCGCTGCGGCTGGTGTCCGCGAGGCTGAACACCCTGCTCGACCAGCGTCTCAATGAGGCGACCAGCAACGCGCTCGCCGACCTGTTCAGCGAGGACGAACTGCGAGTGATCCGGGCCCAGTTCGCACGAGGCGGCACCCAGCCGGTCGTGCTGCGCCCGCCCGAGAAACGCCCCGCGACCGCCGAGGACAAGCTCATGGTCGGGATGGGCACCTACATGGGCATCGGCGCGAGCGGGACCGGGTTGAGCCTGGCCACCGGCGGCGCGATGACGCTAGCGACCGCTGGCCTTGTCGCCGTACCCGTGCTGGCCGTCGGGCTCGGCGCTGGCTGGTGGATCGGCAGGACCAGGCGGCACGCCGCGAACAAGCAGCACGTGAAGACCTGGCTGACCGACGCCATCGCGGATGCGCGTTCGGCCATCGACCAACTGGTGTCGGAGCAGATCATCGACGCGGAGCACCAGTTGTCGCTCGCCCTTGAGGAGGCGCTGACCAGGCGGATCGAAGCGATCGAGGCGGAGATCAAGGAGGTCGACACGACGTTGAAGCTCAGCGCGGCGGAGAAGTCGAAACAGCTCGCCACTGTCGGCGCCCACCTCAAGAACGCGGAAAGCGGCCTGGAGACCGCCCGCACGCTGCTCGCATCCCTACGCTGACCCGCCCGGCCTATCGAGCGTCCGGTACGTCCGGTTCGTCGTGCTCATCGAGCGGCATCACGGCCGCGGATCGCTCGGGGGCGTGTCGGTTCGTTGTGCCGGGAACCCGCCGGGCCTACGGTAAGTCTCAGCCACGACGTTTCGACGAGCACACGACAAGTCTGGCGCGGTCAGCCCGGTCGGGCGATGGACACGAGGGGACAGTCAAAGCGATGTACGTGGATGAGTCCGGCGGTAGCGACGAGACGGTTACGAGCGAGGACGTGACCGTCACGGTCGACGGGCAGGACTACGAGGTCGAGAAGAACGCCGATCTCGACTCCGATGGACATGTCGACACCGCGATCGTCGATAACGCTGATAACACCCGGAGCGCCTACATCGACGAGGATGGCGATGGCGACGCGGACATCTACGTCGAGGCGGACGAACGGGGCAACACCATCGCCGAGGCACGGTTCGACGAGCAGGCCGGTGAGTGGGTCGCCATCGACCCATCGGCACCCGACCAGGCCACGGCGACCGCGGGACCGACGGACACCCACACGAGCGAGGACACCTCCGGTACCGGAAAGTCGATGACGGCCGACATGCCGCGGGGCGAGGTCGAAGTGGGGCCCGCGACGATCGACACCAACGAGGACGGAGTGAACGACACCGCCGTCACCAAGGACGACGAGGGCAACACGTTCTACTTCACCGACGTCGACAGCGATGGCGAGGCCGACTACGCACTCGTGGTGGAAAGCGACGGCACGACCGTCGCGCTGAAGCACACTGGCGACGGCCGATGGGAGCCTGTCGATACCGGCGCCACCCAGACCAGCGGCGGCAACGGCGGCGAGCCTGGCGAGGACACCGGAAGCGGAATCGGCGAGGCCATTGGCGACGCGGCACAAGAAAGCGTGAGCGGAATCACAACGAATATCGAGGGTGTCGCCAAAATCGATCCGTACACGGGGCAGTGGTTGAGCCCAAACTGAGGTATCCGGCTGCCCATGCCGAAGATTTTTCTGGCCTGACCTAACGGACATATCGCACGCTGGACCACCGCCGCCGGTAGGCCGCGATGTCGCCATCGGCTCGGGAACCCGTCCGTCGACTACTCCAAACGTGATCGCCAAGGGAAAACTGAATCGATTCCCTTATCGTTCTTGTGAGAGAACCGACAGGACATGGCTCGGTTACCTGGCTTTCACCCGGCTACTCTCAAGGGACCCCCAAAACGAGCACGCCGACGAAGCGACGCCAAGCACTTGTCCGCTTCCCGGTGCGCGAAGCCATTCGGTCGCCGGCAACGAAGCCCGCACGCCGATCACTCAGCCCCGCGTGGTCTCCGCGTGGGCTAACCGTGTCGGAGTCAGGAGATTTACGAGATGACTGCTGTAGCCATCCCCGGACTGGACAACGCACCTACGACGCATAGCCGCGTGCTCGAGTGGGTGCGTGAGGTCGCCGAGCTGACGACCCCGGACCGTGTGGAATGGATCGACGGCTCGGACGCCGAATCGGAGCGGATCAACCAGAAGCTCGTTGACCAGGGCACCTTCGTGCCGCTGAAGTCGAAGCCGAACTCGTACTGGGCGGCATCCGACCCGAGCGACGTCGCGCGGGTCGAGGAGCGCACGTTCATCTGCTCGGCACGGGAAGAAGACGCCGGGCCGACCAACAACTGGATGCACCCCGACGAGATGAAGGCGATCATGACCGAGCTCTACCGGGGCTCGATGCGGGGTCGCACCATGTACGTCATCCCGTTCTGCATGGGGCCGCTCGGCGACGAGAACCCGAAGCTCGGTGTCGAGATCACCGACTCCGAGTACGTCGTCGCCTCGATGCGCGTGATGACCCGCATGGGCAAGAAGGCGCTGGACAAGTTCGTCAAGGAAGACGGCACCGAGCGCGAGTTCGTGCCCGCGCTGCACTCGCTCGGCGCGCCGCTCGAGCCCGGCCAGGAGGACGTCCCGTGGCCGTGCAATGACACGAAGTACATCACCCACTTCCCCGAGGAGCGCACGATCTGGAGCTACGGCTCCGGCTACGGCGGCAACGCGTTGCTCGGCAAGAAGTGCTACTCGCTGCGCATCGCGTCGGTAATCGGCCGCGACGAGGGCTGGCTGGCCGAGCACATGCTGATCCTCAAGCTGATCTCGCCGGAGAACAAGGTCTACTACATCGCCGCCGCGTTCCCGAGCGCCTGCGGTAAGACCAACCTGGCGATGCTGCGACCCACCATTCCTGGCTGGCGGGTCGAGACCCTTGGCGACGACATCGCGTGGATGCGCTTCGGCGAGGACGGCAGGCTGTACGCCGTCAACCCCGAGGCCGGTTTCTTCGGCGTCGCGCCTGGTACCAACTACAAGACCAACCCGCACGCGATGGAGACCATCAACAAGGGCAACTCGGTCTTCACCAACGTCGCGCTCACCGACGACGGCGACGTCTGGTGGGAGGAGATGGAGAACACGCCCGAGCACGCGACGTCGTGGAAGAAGCAGGACTGGACGCCGGACTCCGACGAGAAGGCCGCGCACCCGAACTCCAGGTACTGCACGCCGATGTCGCAGTGCCCCATCCTCGCGCCTGAGTGGGACGACCCGAACGGCGTGCCGATCTCGGCGATCCTGTTCGGTGGCCGCCGCGCGAACACGATCCCGCTGGTCACCGAGTCGCGCGACTGGCAGCACGGCACCTTCATGGGCGCCACGCTGTCCTCGGAGAAGACCGCCGCAGCCGCGGGAAAGGTCGGCGAGGTGCGCCGCGACCCGATGGCGATGCTGCCGTTCATCGGCTACAACGCCGGTGATTACTTCCAGCACTGGATCGACACCGGCAAGCGCGCCGACGCGAACAAGCTGCCGAAGATCTTCTACGTGAACTGGTTCCGCCGTGGCGACGACCGCCGCATCCTGTGGCCAGGCTTCGGCGAGAACTCGCGCGTCCTGAAGTGGATCATCGAGCGGATCGAGGGCAAGGCCGCCGCGTCCGAGACCCCGATCGGCTGGGTGCCCACCGCCGACCAGCTCGACCTGAACGGCATCGAGGACACCCCGCTCGAGGACATCGAGCTGGCGCTGAAGGTCGACCCGGAGGAGTGGCGGCAGGAGATCCCGCTGATCGAGGAGTGGTTCGACAAGATCGGCGAAAAGCTCCCGACGTCGCTGCGGGACGAGCTGGAAGCACTGAAGCAGCGCCTCGGCTGACGTCGGCTGAGTCGTACGGGCCCGGCACCTCCCCGTGTGGTTGACATACCGGGGTGCGTGTCGGGCCCATTCGCGTTGTGGACGTGTTCACCGACCGTCGGCGTGGCCCGCTCGGGCGTGGGGCATAGTTGCCCCCAGGTTGTGGATAACTCTGTGAACAACCTGTGGACCTACTGCTCCGTTAGGTGGACGAGTCGCGATCATCGGGGCATGGCCGAGCTATGACCGCGCCCGTCCCGCCAACCACGCTGTCACCGGGCCGTCACCGGAAGGAGACGCCTCGCTCCGGCTGCCGCGCGGGCGTTGTCTCTGGCTCGGGTAGCGGCGTTCCAGGGCACAGGGTGTCCGGTGGCACCTGGTTATCCACAAGGTAGGCGTTCACCAGGTTGTCCACACAGCCGTTACCCCCGGCGTAGATGCCGTGGTCGCCTTCGTTGGTCACGGTGATCATCCGCGACCCGGCGAAGTTCGCGTGCGCCCGCCGCGCCCCTTCCAGCGGCGTCGCTGGGTCGTGCGTCGACTGCACCATCAGCACCGGCGGCACGCCTTCGCCTGTTGGTGTCGGCAAGTCGATCGGGTCGTTGTCCCAGAAGACGCACGGCTGAACCAGCCATCCCCACCCAAGCAGGGGGTAACGTTTGCCGAGGTAGTCCGACTGCGCGACGACGCTGCGCCGGTCACCACGCCACTCGGTCTCGTTGCAGGGAATGGTCCAGAAGCTGGCATCAAAGGCGTCGTCGTATTCGCCGCCTGGCGGGTTCGCCGACTCACCGCCGAACCCGCTCACCTGCGCACGGGGCGCACCCGTGCTGCCGTCAATGCCGACCGCGAGCGGTAGCGGACCGCCGTTGTCGTCCCGCAGCCGCAAACGCCGCAACGTGTCGAGAGCCGCCACGCGGCGCTGCCCGTGCGCTCGGTCCATCGCCAAGTCACGCACCGCACGCAGGTACTCACCCAAGCCGGGAAAGGCGAGCTTGTTGTACATCGCGCCCGAGATCTGGATGTCGAACTCGTTCGGTCCGATGGTCTTGCCGTCCAGCTTGACTGGGTCGGCTTCCAGCGCGTTCCGGACCTTCTCGTAGCGGACGCGAGCGGCCTGCGCCGTGCGGCCGTAACCGTAGATGTCGTGGTGCCGCGCCAGCCAGGGCAGGAAGTCAGCCCGCCACCGGCGCTCGAAGCCGAGCGGTTGCCAGTCGAAGGCCTTCTGCCAGTTCGCGGTGAAGTCGATGTTGGAATCGAACACCATCTTCTCCACCCGACCGGGGAATGCCGTCGCGTACTGCGCACCGAGCCACGTACCCGCCGAGTAGCCGATCCAGCTGATCTTCTTCCGGTCGAGCAGCGTGCGCAGCAGATCGATGTCACGCACGGTCTGGTAAGTGTTGATGAACCGCCCGAGCTCGCCGGACTTCCGCTGACACGCGTCCGCCGCGGCCTCCGTCGTGTCCAGGATCAGGTCGAGGTTCTCTTGGCTGCGGTCCCTCGGATCGAGCGGGTCGACGTTGCTCGTCGCGCCGCCACAAGTGATGTTGCTGCTTTCGCCGGTGCCGCGTGGGTCGAAGCCGATGATGTCGTAGTTCGCGCGCATCCGTTGCTGCTCGCGAAACCGCACTGGAAACAACCTTCCTGGGCCGCCGGGACCGCCCGGATTGGTGAGAATCGCGCCGCGAGCGGTACCCGTGGCGGGCAGCTTGCTGACCGCGATCGTCACGTCGTCGCCGTCGGCGGGGTCGTCCCAGTCCATCGGCGCACTGAACTCACCGCAGCGCAGCTTCTTCGCGACAGCGGGTGCGGATTCGGGGAGCCCCTCGCACGGACCCCAGTCGATGCGCTGCTGGGTGTAGGCGGCGCGCGGCTCGGTCGGCGCTGATGGAGCGGAAACGGCGGGGACGGCGCCAGCCAGCAATCCGACTACGGCCGCGGGAAGCACCACGGCGTGCCTCAGTCGTGTCATGAGGTTCCTGGATTCATCGAAGGGACGCGGGCGGTGACACTCGGTACTGAATTGTGTACCGCCCGCCAAGATCGCGAATCCTCGGGGTGCGCGATGACACCTGGGGCACGCATTGGAAAACCCCGTGATGCTGCCAGGTCGGGGGTCCGCCAGCACCACGGGGTCATCTGGAGTATCGACAGCGGCCTTGGCAGCGTTACACCTTCACCCAATTGTGTTCTGGGTCACCATGTCGAGCTGGTACCATAGCCCGCTTTGTCCGATTTAGCTTGGTTCGTTTTAGTCCTCCCGCTTGCCGAGCAGGTAGTGACCGAAATGCGGCACGGTAAAGGCGATCTGGCCCCGCTCGGCGGAATAGACGAGCCCCTTCTTCATCAGACTGTCGCGCGCGGGTGACAGCGAGGACGGTTTGCGACCGAGATACACCGCGACGTCCGAGCTGCCCGCCGGTTCGTCGCGACCGTGGGTCAGCTCGGCCATCGCGATCAGGTATTCCCGCTCCGCGGGCGTCGCACGCTCGTAGCGAGAGCCAAAGAAGCCGACCGCCAGCTCGGCCTCCGCCTCGGGTGCGGCGACCTTGACGTCCTCGTGGGTGATCGGGTCGGCGGGCGCGGCGTCCCACGCCGCCTTGCCGTACGCCTGGATGAAGTAGGGGTAGCCACCCGATACGTCGAACAGCGCGTCCAGCGCCTCCGGCTCGATGCCGGTCTCCTCCCGCTCGATTGGTGCGAGCACCGCGACGTCCGCGTGCTCGCGGTCCAGCCGATCGATGCGGGCATACCGGAACAGCCGCTCAGAGTACGACTTGGACGCCGATAGCACGGCGGGTACGTGCGGCAGCCCCGCCCCGACGACCACCAGCGGCGCACCGGATTGCGACAGCTCGTGGCACGCCGCGCACAGCGCGGAGACGTCGTCCGGCCGAAGATCCTGCATCTCGTCGATCAGGAGCGCGACCCCGGTACCGACGTCCGCGGCCAACTCGGCGACATCGGTGAACAGTTCGACCAGATCAATCTCGATGTCGCCGGAGTCAGCGCGGCCCTGCGCCGCGGGGACATCGATACCCGGCTGCCAACGATCACGTAGCTTGGTGTCCGAGTGATTGGCACGCAACGCGAACGCCTTCAACACACTGAGGACGTCTTCGACACGGTCCGGCGCGCGATGCCGCACGGCGAGATCGCGGATCGCCCGATGCAACGCGGCGGACAGCGGCTTGCGCAGCTCGGCGTCCGGGCGCGCCTCGATCTTGCCCGTTCCCCAGCCGCGCCGCAGCGCCATGGACCGGAGTTCGCCGAGCAGCACTGTCTTGCCGACGCCGCGCAGCCCGGTGAGGACGAGGCTGCGTTCCGGCCTGCCACGCGCGACCCGTTCCAGCACGACGTCGAAGGCGTTGAGTTCCTTCTCCCTGCCCGCGAGCTCGGGCGGACGCTGGCCCGCACCTGGCGCGAACGGGTTCCGTACCGGGTCCATGACTAGCACCGTATCGACATTTCTAGTGCCAGCCCGATATTCCGGCATATTCCACTACGCGTGTCGCACCGCCACCGTGCGCCGTGTCCCGTGTTCTCGACGCCGTGTCCCGCGTTCGGTGCGGTCCGGCTGGGTCCGCGGCCCCAGCCGGCGCGCGTGACGACACGATTAGCGCAGGGCGCGATCGGCGTAAGTCACCATGGCGTCGCGGACGAACGCCGCCGTGCCCTCGCCGTGGCGGTCGTAGTTCGCCTTGAACCTCGGGTCATCGACATACATCTGACCGAGGCCGACGAACTCGTCCGCCGTCGGGCGCCTGCCCTGCCAGCCGATCGTGATCCAGTCGTACTGACGCTGGGCGATCGCCTGGACTTCGTCGCTGTCGGCCGACTTGCCCTGGGTAAGCGCCTCGGCGAAGTCCGCGGCGATGTCGTGCTGCCGCCGCTGGAACTCGTGTTTGTCCTCATCGGACAACGAGCGCCACCAGTTGTCACCGCGCTCCCAGGCGTCCTTGCCCCAGCGCTCGATCACCTCGTCCTTGTACTGGGTGTGATCGAACCCGTCGAGTGCTTCGGTTGCCATGATCTGTTCACCTCCTTCCAGCTTGCGCAGAGTCGTGGTCACCGACGCGATCTGCCGCTCGATGCGGTCACGCTCCTGACGGAGCCACTCCAAGTGGACCGTCAGCGCGGCGGCACTGTCCCGTTCGCCGTCAAGCACGTCCGCGATCGCGGGCAGGCCGAGGCCAAGCTCCCGCAACAGCAGGATGCGTTGCAGCCGCACAAGGCAGTGTTGGTCGTAGTAGCGATACCCATTGCTGCCGACCCGGCTCGGCGCGAGCAGCCCCACGTCGTCGTAGTGCCGCAACGTGCGACTGGTCGTGCCCGCCACGCGCGCGATTTCCTGGATCGACCACTCCTGGGTAGCCACGACGTCCTCCTTCCCTCGTGGCGTCGGTGAGAACCACGGTAGAAGTTGACGCTACGTCAAGGTCAAGCGTGAACGGCTAGCGGTTTCTGACGACATCTACCGCTTTCTAGCGCTGAAGCAAGAAAATGAAATATGGCGCTACGGAAGCGCGCGGTGGAACGCGGAACTCGCGACACCGGATCACGGAACTCACCACACAGCAACGTGGCACTCGCGCGGACTATCGTTGTCTAGGCAGTTATAGCGCTGTCGCTAGATGGTCGCAGACAGCGCGAGAGCGGGGTGCGACTCGCGAGCGACCGCCACGGCAACACCCCGCTGCTGACACCCCGTGTCGTACCTACTTACTCGCGACCTTGCGGTACTTCGCGACCGCGAGTGGCGCGAAGACCGCGAAAATCGCGATGCAGCACAGAATCGCGTAGAGCGTTGCGTTCTCCGCTGGCCAACCGTCCGGGCGTTCAAAACCAGGCAGCGGGGGATTGCCGAACAAACCGCGCACCGAGTCCGCGACCGCCGTCACCGGGTTCCATTCGGCGAATGTCCGAAGCGGGCCGGGCAACGTCGTCTGCACCACGAACACCGACGAGATGAACGTGACCGGGAACATCCAGATGAATCCCGCGCTCTGCGCCACCTCGACCTTGCCCGCCAGCATCCCAACGAACGCACCGATCCAGGACATCACGAACCCGAACAGCAGCAACACCGCGAAACCGAGCACCGCGTCGGCGAAGCTGCCGCGAATCCGCCAGCCCACGATCAGCCCGCACAGCGACATCACGACGAGACCGAGCATGTTGACGACCAGGTCCGCCGTCGTGCGGCCGAGCAGCACCGCCATCCGCGACATCGGCAGCGACCGGAAGCGGTCGATGACACCCTTCTGCAGGTCGTTGGCCATCCCGATGGTGGTGAATGATGAGTTGAACGCCACCGTCTGCGCGAAGATGCCACCCATCAGGAACTCGCGGTACGCACCGCCGCCGAAGCTTCCGCCGAAAACGTACGCGAACAGCAGCACGAACATGATCGGCTGGAGCGTCGCACCGAGCAGCAGTTCGGGATTGCGCCGGACGTTCATCAGGTTGCGCCAGGTGACGACGCCGCCGTCGCGCAAGCCGCGCGTGATGGCATCGCCGAAACCGCCCCGTGGCGGCGCGAGGGTGAGCGCCGTCATGCCGCCGCCCCCTTCCGCGCCGACTCCTCCTCGGCCGCGTGGCCGGTGAGCGCGAGGAAGACGTCATCGAGCGTCGGCCGATGCAGCGCGACGTCGGAAACCAGGATGTTCTCCGCGTCGAGTCTGCGCAGCGCCTCGATCAACGCCTTCGGTCCCGCGTCGACGAGGATGTCCGCCTTGCGGGTGTGCGCGTCCGTCGACGGCTGTCCCGAGCCAATCTCGGCAAGTACCCGCGCGGTGTCGGGCAAGTCGGCGACGTCCGCGACGATCAGCTCCAACCGCTCGCCGCCGACCTGGTGCTTTAGCTCGTCCGCCGTGCCACGCGCGATGACCTTGCCCTTGTCGATGACGACGATGGAGTCGGCGAGCTGATCGGCTTCCTCGAGGTACTGCGTGGTCAGCAGGACGGTTGTGCCGTCGTCCACCAGTTCGGAGATGACGTCCCAGGTGTCCATCCTCCCGCGCGGGTCGAGTCCCGTTGTCGGCTCATCCAACACGACGACGACGGGCCGCGCGACCAGCGCACCCGCGAGGTCAAGCCGACGCCGCATACCACCCGAGTAGCCCTTCGACGGCCGGTCGCCGTCGTCGGTCAGCCGGAAACGTTCCAGCAGCTCACGGGCGCGGGTGCGGGACCGCGAACGGCTCATGCCGTACAGCCGCGCGACCATGTAGAGGTTCTCGAACCCCGTGAGGTTCTCGTCCACCGCCGCGTACTGCCCTGACAGCCCTATCGAACGGCGCACCGCGTCGCGGTCGGTCACCGCGTCGTGTCCGGCGACCATCGCGCTGCCCGCGTCCGGCTCGAGCAGCGTCGTGAGGATGCGCACCGTCGTCGTCTTGCCCGCGCCGTTCGGGCCGAGCAGCCCCAGCACCTGCCCCGTCGGTATTTCCAGGTCGACGCCGTTGAGCGCGCGGGTCGAGCCGAACGACTTGACCAACCCCTCCGCGCGCACGGCGACACCATCGAAGCGAGATCCCATGTTCCCTCCACAACAAGGCGCGAATCCGCGCTCATGACAGTCGTTCACCGAGCACACACCACCGCGACGATGTATTGCCTGACGAGACGAACACCGCGCCCACGGCACGGGCGACGAACGACCTGGTGTCGAACTCGGCGCCACTCCCACTGACGCCGACGTCATAGTAGGGACGACCACCGACAAAATCGTCAGGGTTTTTCCCTGATCTGAACCCGACCCGTGGCGGGTACAGCGGAAACGCCCGCATGGCGATGGCGTTCATGATGAAATACCCGCGTGAGGAGATCGTCATCGCGCGCAGTGGCCCTGGTGTTCGTCGGCCTGACGGCCCTCGTCGGTTGCTCCAGTCCGCCTGGTCCCGAACCGGCGACGCCGGCACCGGCCATCCCCGAGGAGGCCGTCGCTTACGACGACGTCAAGTCGCTCGAGGAACGGCCCTATCCCTACACCGGGGACTGCTCCCAGTTCGACCCAGCGAAGCTGCGCGAGCTCGGCCTCGCCGGGACCGGCAGTCCGTCGAGGGGACTCGGTGACAAAGCGTGTCTACTCGATGGGGAAGAGGACGGCACCCTTTCTCAGGTCTGGGTAACGGCGGAACCCCCGCCGAACCCATCCGTGGACAGGGCCTTCCCAGATTTCTGGCTAGGCCACAAACACAGCGGTCACTTCCACCGCACGATCCTGCTCGACCGCTACTACGCCGTGCGACAGCTCGACCTCCGGGGTGTACCGATCACTCCGCGATGTGAATACGTCGTCGACACCGGCTCGCCGCACGCGATCCGGTTCACTGGGTTGCTGCACGAGCACATCGGTGCCCCGCTCGGCGAACGCATCAAGCCAGCTATGACGTGGGAAGTCAACGAAGCGGAAGCGGACAAGTTCATGACGGAGCACTGCCCTCGGATGCGGGAAATCACCGAAGAGCTCCTCCCGATGATCGATCCGGACGGCGGCTCACTCGCCACCCAGTAACGATCCGCTCAGGCCAGGTCCCGCCGCGACACCAGCCACCCGGACAACGCGAGCAGTCCTAGCCACAACCCGAGCGATGTGAACGCGGGCGCGGGATTGTCGACCGGAGACAACCCCGCGAGCGTCATGGCAGGGGCGAGTGGGTCGATCCAGATGAACACCTCAGGCAACACGCCGGAAACGATCGTAAGGACGGGAACGACGCCGACGTACACCGCGAGCGCACCCGCGGCATTCGGGATCAACATCGACACGATCAACGCGGTCATGACAGCGGACAGCGACCCGAGCAGGAGCACGCCGATGACCCATCCTGGCCGGTAATCGAGCAGATAGCCCAACGTCGGTTCGGTCGCCATCGGCGTGACGATGAACGTGACCGCGATCTGCGCGGCGGCACAAAACAACCACACTGTCAGTACGACCACGGCCTGCGCGAGAAAGTAACGAGCCCGCGAGGGCTGCACCAGCAGTGTTGGTTGCGCGCTGCGGTGCTGCCACTCACCCGCGATCAGTTTGATCAGGACAGCGTGCAGCACGATCGCGGCGACGCGAAGTAACCACACGGCGGGGGCGAGCTGATCCGACGCCGACTCCAACCGCTCACCGATGGATGTCACCCACACCGAGAGCCCGATCAACACCACTGGCCCGATGATCAGCAGGATGCGGTCGCTGATCGTTCCGGCCAGCTTGCGGAACTCGACCCGCACTTGGGTCAGGAATGACGCGCGCCGCTCGGCAAGATGCTGCCACGCCAGCTGCCGCACCGGAGGCTGGCCACCTGGCGGCATCGGCTGCTGGTACATCTGTGGCGCACCCATCGCGGGGGCCTGCGCCATCGCACCATGGGGTGGCTGGTTTCCGTTCATCGCCGCTGCTGCCCTCCCGCCAGCCGGAAGAAGATCTCCTCGAGGCTCTGCTGGTACTCGGTGATGTTGTGGATCTGCACGCCTGCCTTGAACGCGACGTCGGAAACCCGCTCGGGAGTGGCGTTGGCGAACACCGCGCCGTCCGGTGTCGGCTGCACCCCGATCCCCGCATCTCGCAAGACCTGCGCCAACCGCGCTGAGTCCGGCCCCCGTGCGACCGACTGCTGTGAGGAAACCAGCTCTCGCAGCGGACCGTCCGCCACGATCTGCCCATTGCCGATCATCAGCACCCGGTCGGCCGTCTGATCGACCTCGGACAGGACGTGGCTAGAAAGCAACACCGTTCCGCCCGCCGCGGCGTGATTACGAAGCAGGGTGCGGATCGAGCGGATGCCCTCCGGGTCGAGGCCGTTGATCGGCTCATCGAGGATCAGCACGGGTGGTCGCGTCAACAGGGCCTGCGCAAGGCCCAGCCGCTGCCGCATGCCGAGGCTGTACTTGCCGATCTTTTTCCCGCCCGCGTCCGCGAGGCCAACCTCATTGAGGACCTCGTCGACCCGGCTGGTCGGTACGCCAGCGAGGATCGCGGTGTTGCGCAGGTGGGACCTGCCGGTACGGCCGGGATGCGTGGCCGACGCGTCCAGCAGTACGCCAGCGACGTGCGCCGGGTTCGGCCATGCCGTGTAATGCCTACCGGCGAACCACGACTGACCATGGGTCGGTCGGGTCAAACCGGTGAGCATGCGCAGCGTCGTGCTCTTCCCCGCACCGTTCGGCCCGAGAAAAGCGGTGACCGTGCCTGGTTGGAGATCGAACGAGACGTTGTAGACGACTGGTGTGCCGTTGTACACCTTTGTCAACTCGCGGGCGCTCAACACCGCGCGATTCTAACCAGACACCGGGCGGCGATGTGGCGCTTTCGCGAAGCCGGGAAGAAGGTCAACACGTCGGAACGACCCGGCGCCCCGCCACTACTGGTTCGGGTAGAACCCTGGCGGTGGCGTCTGCGGCGGAGGCTGCTGGCCGTACGGTGGTTGCTGCGGCTGCGGACCGGTGTGTGGGCCAGGCTGCTGCCCACCGTACGGCGACTGACCAGGTGGCGGACCGCCGTACGGCTGCTGTGGCGGGCCAGCCATCGCCGCGCCGCCTCCGCCTTGGATACGCAGCAACTCGGTCGTGTTCTCCGCGGTGCGGACGACGGCGACCAGCGCTTCGAGCGAGACCCTGATGAGCAGCAGGTAGAGGAAGACGACAACGGGCCCGAGAATGAGCGCGATCAGCCCAGTCACGACGTCAGCGGAGAAGCCGCCGATCACCGCGAAGAGATACCCCAGGCCCAGCAGCACCATGAGGATGATGTAGACGAACTTGACCACGGCGGGCGTGATGAACTTGCTGAACGAGACGTCGAAGATCCCCATGGCTTCTCCTCCCAGCGCACCAGCGCGGACGACACGGACCGTCGTCGGCTTCGGATCGCCGCGACCATAACCCGCCGCTGGCCGTTGTGCCCGGCGAAGCGCCAGGTGGCAGTAATGCCGTCGCACGAACGGCGTACGCGAGCTGCCGCGCGCGCAGCAACGCCTCGGTGCCGGCCGAGCGCGGCATCCCGCTGCCAGCGCCCTACCGACACCGTAGCGATCTCTACATCTCTCTAGTCGCGGCACTAGAAATGCCCATAGAACGGCAGACGGCCATCACCTCAAACGCGCGAGCTGAGGTGATGGCCGCACCGGCTACTTCTCCAAAATCGCCGTGATGCCTTGGCCGCCGGCGGCGCAGATGGAGATCAAGCCCTTGCCGGAGCCCTTTTCGTTCAGCAGCTTCGCCAGCGTGGCCACGATGCGCCCGCCGGTCGCGGCGAACGGGTGGCCAGCGGCCAGCGACGAGCCGTTGACGTTGAGCTTCGAGCGGTCGATCGAGCCGAGCGGCGCGTCGAGGCCGAGCTTCTCCTTGGCGAACGCCGGGTCCTCCCACGCCTTCAACGTCGCGAGCACCTGCGAGGCGAACGCCTCGTGGATCTCGTAGTAGTCGAAGTCGCCGAGGCCGAGGCCCGCCTGATCCAGCAGGCGGGGCACCGCGTAGGTCGGCGCCATGAGCAGGCCCTCGTCACCGTGCACGTAGTCGACGGCGGCGGTCTGACTGTAGGTCAGGTACGCCAGCACCGGCAGGTTGTGCTTGCGCGCCCACTCCGCCGTGCCGAGCAGCACGACGGACGCGCCATCGGACAGCGGCGTCGAGTTGGCCGCCGTCATGGTGCCTTCTGGCCCGCCGAACACCGGCTTGAGCTTAGCCAGCTTCTCGACGGTGGAGTCGCCGCGCAGGTTCTGGTCCTTGGTGAGCTTGAGGAACGGCGTCATCAGGTCGTCGAAGAACCCGCGCTCGTAGGCGGCGGCGAGGTTGCGGTGGCTGGCGACCGCTAGTTCGTCTTGCGCCTCGCGGCTGATGTCCCAGGCCTTAGCGGTCAACGCGGCGTGCTCGCCCATGGACAGCCCGGTGCGTGGCTCGGCGTTCTGCGGGATCTCCGGCACGATGTGGCCCGGCCGGATCTTGCCGAGCAGCTTCACCCGGTCGCCGGCACTCTTAGCCGCGTTGAGCTGGACGAGGATCTTGCGCAGGTCGTCGTTGACGGCGAGCGGCGCGTCGCTGGTGGTGTCGACGCCACCAGCGATGGCGGAGTCGATCTGGCCGAGCGCGATCTTGTTGGCGACGTTGACGACGGCTTGCAGCCCGGTGCCGCACGCCATCTGCACGTCGGACGAGGGCGTCTCCGCCGCGAGTTTGCTGCCGAGCACGGCCTCGCGGGCGAGGTTGAAGTCCCGTGAGTGCTTCAGCACAGCGCCCGCGGCGACCTCGCCGATGCGCTCGCCCTGCAGGCCGAACCGGCTGACGAGGCCGTCGAGCGCCGCGGTGAGCATGTCCTGGTTGGACGCCTTGGCGTAGGGGCCATTGGAGCGCGCGAACGGGATGCGGTTGGCGCCGATGATCGCCACCTTGCGGACCGACTTGCGGCCGCCCGCGCTTCCGGCTGCCTTCTTCGGTGTGGCCATGTGAATCCTCCTGCTTTCGTGCGGGGATGGAAGCTGCTACCTGCCCGCCTGCGCATCGCCAGTGTCTCGCATTCGGCGACGGGCGGCACCAGCTCTTTGGTGCTCCCTGACGGCGTCCGGTCGTCACGGCCCTCAGATGGGCCTACCGTGACGAACGACCCAGTATCTGCACGTGTCTGGCACTGTCCTTGCTGTAGATACTAACCTACTCGCAAGTAGGTTAGGCTGTGCGCTGACACACGTCCGCACACGTGCGGTCTGGGTCGTCGCGGGGTAGCCCACCACGGAACACGGCTTGGCATGACCAACATGGCATGACCTCACTAAGGAGGCAGGTATGGCCGACAGGTACACGCAGTTCACCAATTCATCCGTAGGCAAGTTCCTCGCGCCCAAGCTCGGTCTGCCGCAGCCGACTCCGCTGCGCCGCTACGAACCAGGCCAGGCCCCGCTCGACGGCCCCGCTCTGCTCGGCGCGGCCAAGGGCGGACGGCTGGAGAAGACCGTCGGCGAGCAGCTGAACAGCGCTGGGATCGACGTCCGCAAGGAGGCAGGGTTGTCATCGGACGGCGTTAAGTACGGCGCGCTCGTCTTCGACGCCACCGGCATCACCGACCCCGCGCGGCTGCGCGAGCTGTACGACTTCTTCCACCCGGTGATGCGCCAAGTCGGCTACTGCGGCCGCGTGGTCGTGCTCGGCACCCCGCCCGAGCTGACCAGCGGCAAGGAGCAGGTCGCGCAGCGCGCGCTGGAGGGTTTCACCCGTTCGGTCGGCAAGGAGTTGACCAAGGGAGCGACGTCGCAGCTCGTCTACGTCGCCCCGGGCAGCGAGGGCGCTACCGAGTCCACCTTGCGGTTCCTACTGTCGGCGAAGTCGGCGTTCGTGGACGGCCAGGTCATTCGGGTCGGCACGGCGGGCGCAGGCAGCGCGAGCATCACCGCACCGACGAACTGGGAGAAGCCGCTCGACGGCAAGGTCGCGCTTGTCACCGGCGCGTCACGCGGCATCGGCGCGTCGATCGCAGAGGTACTTGCTCGCGACGGTGCGCACGTCGTCGTCCTCGACATTCCGGCGCAGGGCGCAGATCTCTCGCAGGTGGCGAACAAGATCGGCGGCTCGGCGCTTCAGCTCGACATCACCGCCTCCGACGCGGGCACGAAGCTGGTCGACTACTTCACCGAGCGGCACGGCAATCTCGACATCGTCGTCCACAACGCGGGCATCACCCGCGACAAGAAGCTGGCCAACATGGACGAGGGTCGCTGGGACTCTGTCCTGTCGGTGAACCTGCTCTCGCAGCTCGCCGTGAACGACACGCTGCTGGCGTCGTCCGTGCTCGGTGAGAACGCGCGGTTCATCGGGGTGTCGTCGGTGGCTGGCATCGCGGGCAACCTCGGCCAGACCAACTACGGCACCAGCAAGGCGGGTGTCATCGGCATGGTCGACAGCACCGCGCCCGCCGTCGCGGAGAAGGGCCACACTTTCAACGCGGTCGCGCCAGGCTTCATCGAGACGCAGATGACGGCGAAGATCCCGGCAACCATCCGCGAACCAGCGCGGCGGCTGTCCAGCCTCGCTCAAGGTGGGCTACCGGTCGACGTCGCCGAGACCATCGCGTGGTACGCCAACCCGGCGTCGGCAGGCGTCAACGGCAACGTCGTCCGCGTCTGCGGCCAGGCACTGATCGGGGCGTGAGGCATGAGCGTCGTTGAACTCGACTCGTCACCGAAGCTCGGACCGCTGTTCGGCAGGGCCGTGATGGGCATGCTGCCCGGCGTCGCGTCGCGGCGGAAGGACCTGCCTGACACGGTGCTGGTGCGCAAGGACGTCGTCGTGGACCCGGATCACCTCGCGAAGTACAACGAGGTGTGCGGGTTCCGGCTGACCGACGCGCTGCCCGCGACGTATCCGCACATCTTGGCGTTTCCGTTGCAGGTCAAGCTGATGTCGGACCCGTCGTTCCCGTTCCCGCTGATGGGCCTGGTGCACCTGTCGAACAGGATCACGCAGCGGCGGCCGATCACGCTCGCGGACTCGTTCACGCTGCGGGTGCACGTGGAGAACCTGCGGGACCACGAGAAGGGCAAGCAGTTCGACGTCATCAGCGAGGTCATCCCCGCGGGTGAGGACGAGCCGGTCTGGGTCGACGTGTCGACATATCTCAAACGCGGCGGCGGATCCGGCGGCGGCAAGTCCACAAAGGAGAAACTCGCGCAGCCGACAGCGCGCGCGATGTGGCGGATCCCGAACGACATCGGCAGGCGCTACGCCGAGGTGTCCGGGGACCACAACCCGATCCACCTCTACAACACCACCGCGAAGCTGCTCGGCTTCCCGCGCGCCATCGCACACGGCATGTGGACCAAGGCACACGCGCTCGCGGCGTTCGAGGGCAAGCTGCCGGACGCCTACGAGATCGACGTGACGTTCAAGCTGCCGGTGTTGCTGCCCGCGAAGGCAGGGTTCACCAGCTGGACGACGGCGGAGGGCTACGCCTTCGAGCTGTGGGACGCCCGCAAGCCGAAGCCGTACCTGGAAGGCGTCATCCGGCGGGTCTGAGCGGGCCGTGCAGATCGGCGCCGCGCGCCCGGTGTGTCAACGGAAGCGGACATTTCAGACGCGTTTGTTGTCACACCGGGCGCGTAGCGCTCACGTGGGGCCGCACGGCCGCGGACGCTACGTCGTCGCGGGGAAGTTCGGCGTCCAGACCTCGCCCTTGACGAGGTCGCCGAAGCCGAGCCAGACCAGGTTCATCAGCCACGAGGCGAGCAGACCATCGCTGACGTCGGGGTGGTCCAACCACCAGACGGCCAGCGACTCCGCCGCGCCGACCAGCGCGGCGGCCAACCCCTCGGCCGACTTCTCCGCCTGCTCGCCGATGCCTTGCTTGGTGCCCGTCGCGACAACGACGGCGGCGACCAGCTCAATCGAGCGCGCCCGCATCTGCGAGATCTCCTCGGCGAACGAGCCGCCGACCGACAGCGCCTGCCGATGCAGCACCAGCCATGAACTGCGGTTGTCACCAACGAACGAGAAGAACGACCGCAGCCCGCTCCAGAGCTGCATGTCGGGCGTCATATCGGCATCCACCCCGGCGGCGACGGCGTCGAGCAGCCGTTTCGCCTCCCGCCGGATGCACTTGGCGAACAGGTCCTCCTTGGAGCCGAGGTAGGTGTAGACCATCGGCTTCGACACCCCGGCGACCTCGGCGACATCGTCCATCGACGCGGCGTGGTAGCCGTTGGCGGAGAACACCTCGACCGCGGCGTCGAGGATCTGGCGCTCGCGCACCTCGCGGGGCAGCCGCCGCGCTCGTTTCGTCTTCTCCGGCACTGTGGACACCTCCCTATCGCCGCGTGAGGGTACTGAATCGGTCCACGCCGACGCCAACCGCCAACATTAGATCCTTCACACCACGTTGTCCCGTAATCTACTCGCCGGTAGGTTTACTGCCAAGTAGGTCCGATCGCAGCAGGTAGGGCCACCACCGACCAGGAGGAGCGATGCCGGACAACACGAGCATCGACGCGCTCCCGGCGTTACGTGGCCACCGCCTCATCGAGACGCTGGAGACCATCGAGCCCACCGAGTTCAAGCACGCCGACATCGGCGTGGACGCCATCGTCCGCGCCATCGACCCCACCCAACTGGACAAGTCCGGCGTGCGCAGGCTACTCGACGCGCTCCGAGAGATCAGCGCGGCCGTGCCGTCCCTCAGCCTCGGCGACGTCGAGTCAGCCACCTTCGCCACACTCATCGCGACGTCGTCCCGCGCGCAACTCGACGCCGTGTTCGCCGCTCCAGACCTACGCGGCGTCCTACTCGACGAGGCGTTCCGCAGGATGGGGCGACACGCGCGCGGGGACCGTGTCGGACAACTCCGGGCGGTCGTTCGATGGCGGCTCACCGGCGGCAGCGGAGACGGCGGCTATGACCGGTACGAGTGCCACTTCGCGGATGGCGACTGCAGTGTGTACCCCGGTGTTACCGACGACACCCCGCGATCGACGATCACAGTGTCACCGGTTGACTTTCTCCGGCTCATCACTCGGCAAACGACTCCGGCTGTGTTATTCGTCACCGGAAAACTGAACGTGAAAGGTGATCTCGGATTCGCCGCGGGTTTGATCAGGTATTTCGATCTCCCTTCACCGAGGGCGTGAAGTACCATCACTAACGTGCCTAAGAAACGGACGCCAAAGGCGTGGTTCCACCGCATCCGCCAGCGCTACCTCGCGCGGCGCCTCGCGGACGATCCGACGTCGAACGGCGACGAGCTCAACACGCTCGCCCAGGCGCTCGACCTCAGCAAGCTGCGCCCCGAGCAGTTCACGCAACTGCTGAAAACCCTGCACATGCTTGGTGAAGCGGGCGCGGGCGTTCACCTGAACACGCTCAGTACCGACTCGCTCGTCCGGCTGGTGTCCCGGGCGAGCAAGGAACAACTCAAGGCGCTCGCCGACGATGAAATACTGCGCCCGTTCTTTCTCGACGAAATATTCCGCCGGATGTCGCAACAGCTCATTCATGAGAAAGTTCGAGATGTGAGTATCGTCGTTTCGTGGCGATTCACGAATGGCGATGGCGAGGACGGTTACGATCGTTACCAGACGATCATCGAGGATGGTGATTTCGCGGCGGCGAAAGATCTCGACAGAGTTCCGGACACGACCGTGACGCTGTCCGTATACGACTTCATTCTCATGGCGACCGGCAACGCCGCGTTCGCGTCGATGTTCGTCACCGGCAAGGTCAAGATCAAGGGCGACTACTCCGTCGCCGCGATGCTGACCAGCTACTTCGACATCCCGAAGCCGGTGGCGTGACGCGGGAGATCAGCCCTCGATGACGCGCGGCGGGCCGTCGTCGCCGTCGTCCTCGCGCCGTTCTCGTGCCCCGCCGTAGCTCGTGTCGTATGCCTTATCCTCGACGACCTGACCGTCGACGACGACCACCCTGCGCCCGTATCGCACATTGCCAGCGGTGCGTTCCAGCCGCCGCAACCAGGCCCGACGCAGCGCCGTGCGGGTCGGCGGCACCATGGCGAGCACACCGAGGACGTCGGTGACGAAACCGGGCAGGAAGATCAGCACGCCGCCCAGCGCGACCAGCATGCCGTCGGTGATCTCCTGGTGGCCGGAGCGTCCGGCCTGTGCGGCGGCCATGACCGCGCGCATCGCCTTGCCGCCCTCGCGACGCGCCAGCCACGAGCCGACGATCGCGCCCGCGAGCAACAGAAGAATCGTCCATAGCGCGCCGACGACCGAGGCCACCGCCCATATGGCGACGACCTCAACGATCAGGTAGAGCAGCAGTACTACGCCCATATCCCCTTCAACGTACGCGAGGGGAGGTTTCGTTCCCAGGCGTCGAGCGGCGTCCGCTCCGATGCGGTGAATGACGCTTTCGCCGCGTTGGGTGCTGGGAAAGCGTCATTCACCGCGCAACCGGGTCAGTACGTGATCGCCATGGCCGGGTTGGCCAGCAGCGCGCCGACGTCGGCGATGTACTGCGAGCCCTGCTGGCCGTCGACAAGGCGGTGGTCGAAGCTCAGCGAGAGTTGGCACACCTTGCGTGGCACGATCTCGCCGTCCACCACCCATGGCATGTCCCTGATCGCACCGAACGCGAGGATCGCCGACTCACCGGGGTTGATGATCGGTGTGCCGGTGTCGGCGCCGAACACGCCAACGTTGGAGATCGTGATCGTCCCGCGCAGCATGTCCTCCGGTGGCGTCTTGCCTTCCCGCGCGGTCGCGGTCAGCTCGTCGATCGCCTTGGCCAGCTCAACCAGCGACATCTCGTCGGCATCCCGGACCTTCGGCACGACAAGTCCACGCGGAGTCGCGGCGGCGACGCCGAGATGGACGTAGTCGTGGTAGACGATCTCGCCAGCGTCACCGTCCCAGCGAGCATTGACCTCCGGCGTGCGCTTGGCCGCCATACACATCGCCTTGGCGGCGAAGACCAGCGGCGTCAGCTTCACCCCCGCGAAGTCCGGGTGCTTCTTCAGCTCCTCCCGCAACTCCATCATCGGCGTGACGTCGATGGTGAGGAACTCCGTGACGTGCGGGGCGGTGAACGCCGAGGAGACCATCGCCTCGGCGGTCATCCGCCGGACGCCCTTGATCGGTACCCTGCGCTCACCACGTTCCCGCGCACCCGACGGCGCGGCAGGCTGCTCGGCAGCCGGCGCCGAGCCGTTCGCGGCGCGTTCGACGTCTTCCCTTGTGATGACGCCACCACTGCCGTGGCCGATCACCGTGCGCAGGTCGATGCCGAGGTCCTTGGCGAGCTTGCGTACCGGCGGCTTGGCCAGCGGCACGTAGTCCGACGTCGCGGGTGCCGACTCGCCGGGCGGGGCCGACACAGCGGTGGGAGCGGACGCCCGCGCGGCAGGGGCAGGTGCCTCGGTGCGCTGCGGCGTGTCCTTGCGCGGACGACGCTTGGTGACCGTCGGTTTGGAGCCGTAGCCGACCAACGGCTTCATCTCCTCCTCCGCGGTCTCCTGCTGCGCGGGGGCTTCAGCGGCAGCGGGAGCCGAGCCATTCACCTCGGCGGCAGCCTGCCGCGGCACCTCGCCGCCGCCCTCGCCGTGCGGATCGACGTCCATAGTCAGGATCGGCGTGCCGACCTCGACCACCTGGCCCGGCTCGACGTGCAGTTCGGTGATCACACCGGACCACGGGATCGGCAGCTCGACGGCGGCCTTCGCCGTCTCGACCTCGACCACGATCTGGTTCACCGTGACCTCGTCACCCGGCTGGACCTGCCAGTTCAGGATCTCGGCTTCGGTGAGGCCTTCCGCCGTGTCGGCAAGGGGAAACTGCTTGTACTCAGGCATGAATCAGTGCCCCCCTCACCAGTCAAGTGTGCGGTCGACGGCATGGAGCACCCGGTCCAGGTCCGGCAGGTAGTGCTCCTCCAGCTTGGCAGGCGGGTACGGCGTGTCGAAACCGGTCACCCGCAGCACCGGCGCTTCAAGCGAGTAGAAGCACTCTTGCTGCACCCGCGCGACGATCTCCGAGGTGATCGATGACTCCGATGGCGCTTCGCTCACGGCGATGAGACGTCCGGTGCGGCGCACCGACTCGAAAACCGGCGCGAGGTCGAGCGGCGACAGCGAACGCAGGTCGATGACCTCAAGTTCGGTGCCTTCGCCGGACGCGGCGGTCGCCGCGTCGAGGCACACCTTGATCGACGGGCCGTAGCCGACCAACGTCGCCGCGGTGCCCTGCTTGACCACGCGGGATTTGTGCAGCGGGTCCGGAGTCGCGGCCGTGTCGACTGGCGCCTTGAGCGCGCCGGAGTGGTAGAGCTTCTTCGGCTCGAAGAACAGGATCGGGTCGTCTGAGGAGATCGCCTGCTGGATCATCCAGTAGGCGTCGACCGGGTTCGCGCACGACACGACCTTCAGGCCCGCGAGGTGCGCGAACAGCGATTCCGGTGACTCCGAGTGGTGCTCGACAGCGCCGATCCCGCCGCCGTAAGGCACACGGATGACGACCGGCACCTTGACTTCGCCCTGCGTGCGGTAATGCAGCTTGGCGAGCTGGCTGTTGATCTGGTCGAAGCCGGGGAAGATGAAGCCCTCGAACTGGATCTCGCACACCGGCCGGAACCCGCGCACCGCGAGCCCGATCGCCGTGCCGACGATGCCGGACTCCGCGAGCGGGGTGTCCAGCACACGCTGCTCGCCGAAGTCCTTCTGCAGCCCGTCTGTGATGCGGAAGACGCCGCCGAGCTTGCCGACGTCCTCACCGAGGATGAGGACCTTGTCGTCGTCCTCCATGGCCTTGCGCAGGCCAAGGTTGAGCGCCTTGCCGATGGTCAGGTTCTGCACCGAGGACGGCGCTTCCGGGTGGTTGACCGTCGCCGAGTTGGCCGACTTCGCTGGTGCCGCCATCACCGCTCACCTCCCGCGGTCGCGAAACCGTCCAGATAGGACAGGAACTCCTCGCGCTGCGCCTCGACCACCGGAGATGGCTCGGCGTAGACGTTGCTGAAGATCCGTTCCGGTGGCGGGTCGGGCATGTTGAAGCAGAAGTCGCGCAACTCAGCGGCGAACTCGTCGGCGGCGTTGTCGACCTCGGCGAAGAAGTCGGCGTCCGCGCCGCCGTTGCGGGTCAGGTGCACCCGTACCCGCTCGATCGGGTCCTTGAGCTTCCAGGCCTCCAGCTCGTCGGAGAGCCGGTAGCGCGTGGGGTCGTCCGTGGTGGTGTGAGCGTCCATGCGGTAGGTGAACGCTTCGATCAGCACCGGCCCGTTGCCCTTGCGGCAGGTGTCCAGTGCCCACCGGGTGACGGCGAGACAGCCGAGGACGTCGTTGCCGTCGACCCGCATGCCGGGGAAGCCGTAACCCCTGGCGCGCTGGTACAGCGGCAGCCGCGACTGGCGCTCGGTCGGCTCGGAGATCGCCCACTGGTTGTTCTGGCAGAAGAACACCAGCGGCGCGTCGTAGACGGCGGCCCAGACGAACCCCTCGTGGACGTCGCCCTGGCTGGTGGCGCCGTCACCGAAGTAACAGATGGTGGCCTCGTTGTCGCCGCCATCTGACTCCTGGTTGCCGACCTTGCCCTCGAACTTCTGGCCCATCGCGTAGCCGCACGCGTTGAGCACCTGGTTGCCGATGACGATGGTGTACGGGTGGAAGCGGTGTTTGGCGAAGTCCCACTGGCCCTGGTCGGAGCACCGGAAGATGCCGAGTAGTTCCTTGAAGTCGACCCCGCGGGCGTAGCCGACACCGTGCTCGCGATAGCTCGGGAACGCCATGTCCTTGGGGCGCATCGCCCTGCCGGAGCCGATTTGCGCGGCTTCTTGGCCGAGCAACGGCACCCAGATGCCGAGCTGACCCTGCCGCTGCATCGCGTTGGCTTCCCGGTCCGCCCTGCGGACGATGACCATGTCGCGATACAGCTCGCGCAAGGAAGCATCGTCGACGTCGGCGACGTAGGGATCGAAGATCGGGGACTCTACTCGCTCACCTTCCGGGGTGAGCAGCTGAATCAGGTCAGCCCCGCCTTCCGTTGTCGCGCGCAATCCGGCGATCACTTGTTCCGCGGATGGTTGACCCGCTGTCGCGGCCGCGTCCGCACCTTGATCGGGTTGCGCCCACTGTTCTGGGGACGACATGTGCTGTCTCCTCGGTCTCTTGTCTCGCTCCCACTTGTGGCGAGTGCGACGACTACTGCCGACGGTGCCGGGTGCTTCCGGTGGGGAAGGTTCCGGCCGCCGTCGGCGTTGACGGTGTTCTGCTTCATATCCTGGCACGAGCACCGCGCCGGATGTCAGCCCCAGATTCCGATTCGTTGTCTGAATATGGCGGCTGAGCTGGGCAAACTGCTTGGTCTTCCGAACATGGGGCCGCCGAGAGTCGGGGTTAGGAACGATTAGTGTCCGAGCGGTCGCTCGGGGTGAGTAGTCGCTGTTCAGGCCGCGCCCGCCCACGACTTCTCGTGCCACTCTCGCGTGGCCCGTAGCCACCGCGCCCGAGGCCAGTTCCGCCGTCCGGCTTCGCCAATCGGCTTTGAGTGTGATCTCCGCCACACGTTAGATGGGTGTCGTCCAGCCGGACGAGCGGTGGCATCATCTCCGCCGTGGACGCAGCAGCAGTGACCTCGACGGTAAACCGGACATGGCAGGACGACATCCTGCCGAGCCTCAGCGGGCTGATCGAAATTCCAGCGCTGTCACCGGGATTCGACCCGGACTGGGAGCGGACCGGCGCGCTCGCCAGAGCCATCGAGCACGTCAAGTCCTGGCTCGCGGAAAGAGAGATCCCCGGCGCCGAGATCGACGTCGTCCAGTTGCCTGGTCGCTCCCCCGTGCTGCTGCTCGACGTGCCGTCAACGCGGGGCGGCGTGGACAACGGAACCGTGCTGCTCTACGGCCACCTCGACAAGCAGCCGCCGCTCGGTGGGTGGGCCGACGGCCTTGGCCCGTGGCAGCCGGTTCAGCGCGGCGACCGGCTCTACGGCAGGGGCGCGGTCGACGACGGCTACGCGGGATACGCGGCGACCGCGGCGATCGAGGCGGTGCGGGAGAACGGTGGTGAGCACGCCCGCGCGATCGTGCTGCTGGAGACCGGCGAGGAGTCCGGCAGCCCCGACCTGCCCGCCTACCTGGAACACCTTGAGCGGCGACTTGGCGACGTCACGTTCGTCGTCTGCCTCGACTCCGGCGGCAACGACTACGAACGACTGTGGCTGACCACAAGCCTGCGCGGACTGGCGCAAGTGTGCGTGACGGTCACCGTGCTGGAGACGGCGCAGCACTCCGGCATGGCCAGCGGCGCGGTGCCCAGCTCGTTCCGGGTGCTGCGCACGCTGCTCGACCGCATCGAGGACGCCGACACCGGCTCGATCCTGCTGCCTGAGCTGTCGGTGTCGATCCCCGAGAACCGGTGTCGCGAGGCGGAGGAGACCGTGGCGTCCGCTCCTGGCTCGGTACGTGACAGCTTCCCGCTCGCCCCTGGCGTGCGGCCGATGTCCGACGACGAGGTGGAGCTGCTGCTGAACACGAGCTGGCGGCCGACGATGTCGGTGATCGGTGCGGACGGCATGCCCACGCCGGAGAACGCGGGCAACGTGCTCAGGACGTCGACGACGCTGGCGCTGAGCTTCCGGCTGCCGCCGACGGCGGACGCGGCGGAGGCCGTCGCGGCCATCGAGCGGGCGCTGACCACCGACGTCCCGTACAACGCGAAGGTCGAACTGACCGACATGGAACACGCGAACGGCTGGAACGCCCCCGACCTCGCGCCCTGGCTGAAGCGGGGGCTGAACGCGGTGAGCAAGGACATCTTCGACGCGCCGTGGCGCGGGGCAGGCCTCGGCGGGTCGATCCCGTTCATGGGGCTGCTCGGCGAGAAGTACCCGGACGCGCAGTTCCTGGTCACCGGCGCGCTCGGCCCGGACTCCAACGCCCACGTCCCTGACGAGTGGCTGCACATCCCGCACGCCCAGCGCGTGACGGCCGCGGTGGCGCATCTGCTTGACGCACACGCCCGCGCGTAGGTGCCGGGCTCCAGAAATCTCGGCGCTCATGGAACGTGAGTCGTTGTGGCTGTTTGAACGACCACAATGCCTCACAGTCCTGCGCGCCCGAACGGCTGCTAACGGGTCACGTCAAGGTTACGAAGTGGGTCGTCGCGTGCTTCAAGCACGACCCTGGGCTTCTCGCCAGCTGAGACAGGTGGCAGGATGCGATCACTCGATCGGATACCACCAGAGACGGAGAGACATCGTGGCACGTCGATCCAAGCTCACAAGGCTTGCCCTACTTCCCGCGGCTGCGCTCGCACTCACGACGGCAGCGTGTGGCGGCGGTGATGACAGTGGCGACACGGCGGAAGGCAACGGCAGCGGCGTCGAGCTGGTCAACGACGGCACGCTGACCACATGCACCAGCCTGCCCTACCCGCCGTTCCAGGAACAGGATGACAGCGGCGAGATCGTCGGATTCGACGTCGACATGATCGACATCGTCGCTCAGGACCTCGGCGTCGAGCAGGAGATCATCGACGTCGACTTCGCGCAGATCAAGAACGGCGCCGCGCTCAACGCGGGCAAGTGCGACATCGCGGCGGCCGGCATGACGATCACCGAGGAGCGCAAGGAGAACCTCGGCTTCAGCGTGCCGTACTTCGACGAGACCCTCGCCGTCGTGGCGAAGCAGGGCTCGGATGTCACGGGCCTCGACGACGTCGAGTCGCAGAACCTCACGCTCGGGGTGCAGGCTGACACGACCAGCCTCGACTACGCGACGTCCGAGGGCTTCAAGCCACAGGTCTTCCGCCACGCGGGGTTGCAGGTGCAGGCGATGCAGGCGGGCAAGGTCGACGTCGTGCTGCAGGACCTGCCGACCGTGCTCGACTGGCTGAAGAACAAGGAAGACATCGCGGCGGACTGGGAGGTCGTCGACAAGGTCGACACCGGTGACCAGTACGGCTACGCGGTGAAGAAGGGCAACACCGAGCTACTCGACCAGCTCAACGAGTCGCTCAAGCAGGCGTTCGAGGATGGCAGCTGGGCCGAGTCCTACGAGAAGTGGATCGGTGAGGCACCCGAGAAGACGCCGACGGGTACCGAGAGTGGCTCCTAATCACCAATGACGACCGACACGACCGTCACTGAGGCGGGACCCGCACCGCGGGCCCGCCTCAGCCCACGTAAACGCAAAAAAATCAGCCTGGCGATCCAGTACGCGGTGTTCCTCGTCGTCATCGTCACGCTCGCGTTCGTCGCTGACTGGGCCGCCATTCAGCACGCGTTCTTCAATCTCGACGAGGCGCGGAAGGCCTTCCCCGACATCCTCGCCGTCGGGCTGAAGAACACCATCATCTACACGCTGTCCGGCTACATACTCGGATTCTTCCTCGGCCTCGTCGTCGCGCTGATGCGGCTGTCGGACGTCCTGCCGTACCGGGCGATCGCACTCGCCTACATCGAGATCTTCCGCGGTCTGCCCGCGATCGTGGTTTTCATGATCCTCGGCTTCGGCGTGCCGATCGCGTTCCAGGACTACGAGATGCCGTACGACCCCTATGGCACCGTCGCGCTCGCGCTCGGCCTTGTCAGCGCGGCCTACCTCGCCGAGACGTTCCGGGCTGGCATCGAGGCGGTCCCGAAGGGGCAGACGGAGGCGGCCCGGTCGCTGGGCATGTCGCAGGGCAGGGCGATGTTCACTGTCATCGTTCCGCAGGCGATCCGGATCGTGATCCCGCCGCTGACGAACGAGCTGATCCTGCTGTTCAAGGATTCCTCGCTGGTGTTCGTCATCGGCTTCACGCTGTCCGGCTACGAATTGTTCAAGTTCGGCGAGTCGCTGTCTACGCGAACCGGGAACTCGACGCCGCTGATCGTGGCGGGCCTGCTCTACCTGTGCCTGACGGTGCCGCTCGGCTACCTCGTCCGCAAGCTGGAAGCGAAGCAGAAGAGGGGGCGGGTGTGATGACCCATGCCGTCCAGGTCACCGGGCTGCACAAGTCGTTCGGTGACCTCGAGGTGCTCAAGGGCATCGACGTCACCGTCGAGCAGGGCCAGGTGATCTGCATCATCGGACCGTCGGGGTCAGGCAAGTCGACGCTGCTGCGCTGCGTGAACCTGCTCGAACAACCGACGGCGGGACAGGTGTTCGTCAGCGGCACCGAGCTGACGGACATCGACGTCGACATCGACGCCGCCCGCCGCAAGCTCGGCATGGTGTTCCAGCAGTTCAACCTGTTCGGACACATGTCCGTGCTTGACAACGTGACGATCGCCCAGCGGCGGGTGCTGAAGCGCTCCAAGGCGGAGGCCGCCAAGGTCGGCATGCGCAACCTGGAGAAGGTGGGCGTCGCGGAGAAGGCCGAGCAGTACCCCGCGCAGCTCTCCGGTGGCCAGCAGCAGCGTGTCGCGATCGCGCGCGCGTTGTCGATGGACCCTGACGTGATGCTGTTCGACGAGCCGACGTCGGCACTCGACCCCGAGCTTGTCGGCGACGTGCTCACCGTGATGCGCCAGCTGGCCGACGAGGGCATGACGATGCTCGTCGTCACGCACGAGATGCAGTTCGCGCGGGAAGTAGCGGACACCGTGTTGTTCATGGACGAGGGCGTCGTCGTTGAGCAGGGACCACCTGCCCAGGTGATCGGCAGCCCACGGCACGAGCGGACCAAGTCGTTCCTGCACCGGGTGCTCAACCCGACCCACGTCGAGGAAGCGGCCTCGCCGTAGGGGACGGCGTTTGCCATAGCGGCACACCAGTAGCGGATTGCGCCGCATACTCGCAAGACGATTGGCTGGGGAAGCGGGAATGGGGATCGCCACACGCATAACGAGGGGGCGCGTTGATGCCTGGGGAGAACATCGCCCAGCCCGACGACGGCCAGCAGGCCGCCGAGACCTTCGACGCCAAGGTCGGTCCCGACCTTCGGTACGAGGTCAAAGCGGCCGAACTGGTCAAACAGCTCGTCGAGCCGGAGTCGGGTGGCCTGTGGCGCAGGCGCGCCGCGGCGACGAACTCGCCGACGTTTCACGTCAAGGACAGCTACATCACGGGTGTGCTCGACCTACGAGGGGCCGATCTCGACTTCCTGCTGCGGTTCGAGAACTGCCGTTTCGAGCAGCAACCGGATGTCCGCGAGTCCAGGCTGCTCGGACTGGCGTTTCTCAGCTGCTGGCTGCCTGGGCTGAAGGCACGCAACCTGGAGTGCAAGAACGACGTCCGGTTGCTGCGCAGCCAGGTCGAGCTGACACCGGCCACGACCGGCGAGCCGCAGACGAGCCTCGCGCTCGGTTCCCGCAAGGAGCCGGGCATGCCGAACGCCGCCGTTGTGCTCACCGACGCCGTCGTCGAGGGCTCGGTCGTACTGAGCAAGAGCAGTATCGACTACCGCGAGGGCAAGGCGATTCAGGCCGATCGGCTCTCGGTGTCCGGCGCGCTACTCGCCTACCGGCTGCACACCAACGGCGAGGTTCGACTGCCCGGCCTGCGTACCGGCGGCAACGTGAACCTCTCCGGCGCTAGGCTGCACAACCCGCGCGGGCTCGCGCTCAACGCGATGGGTGCGCACATCGGTGGCAGCATGCTGTGCGAGACGGAGAACGGCAAACGCGGCATCGGCAACACCCAGCAGCGGTTCTCCGCGCGGGGCATGGTGTCGGTGCAGAGCGCCCACATCGACGGCGATCTGGTCATGCGGGGCGCGCGGCTGATCGTCAATCCCGGCGGCGACGTCGCGATCGAGGAATGGCGCGATGCCATGCACACCGGGGACCCATCGATCGACCCGTGGCCGTCGCTTGTCGCGGACAGGATGCGGCTCGACGGCAACCTGATCTGCGGCGACGGCTTCCGCTCCGATGGCACCGTGCGCATGATCAACGCGGTGATCGGCGGCTCGCTGCGGCTCGCCAACGCCGAGATCGCGGTGCGACGCCGTGAGCAGCAGGTGCCGCAGTACGACAGGGCGATCCACATCGACGGCACCGAGATCAGCGGCGACATCCAAGCGACGCGGCTGGTAACGGAAGGACAGCTGCGGCTGGCCGACATCACCGTGGGCGGCAACCTGCTCGCCCGCTACGCCACGTTCTCGCACGCGGGCAGGGATGTCTTCTCCGCACGCCGCTCCCACGTGTCCGGCAACGTCCAGCTCTCCGACACCGCCATCGACGGCACGGTACAGCTCCAGGGCCTTCAGGTCGGCGGGTCCATCGAGCTGTTCGGGGCTGAGCTGACCTCACCGACGATGCGCACCACCAGGAGCTACTCGGTCGACCTGCGGGCGGCCTCGGTCGGCAGGGACCTGGTCTGCACCGCCCACGGCGCGAAACCGTTCACGGCAGCGGGAGGTGTCACGCTTGACGGCGCGAAGGTGGGCCGCAGGATCAGCTTCGCTGGCGCCGAGCTGCACTCCGTGCCCGAGACTCGGCGCTCAGGCGCGACCGGAATCGACGGCCGCGGCCTTGTGCGCGGTGTCGCGCTTGATGCCAGCGACGTCGTGGCGGATGAGTTCGTACTCACCCCGCATCAGCCGCCGGTTGGCTCGGTGATCCTGCGCAGAGCGCACTGCGCGACGCTGGACGACAACGAGGCGCTGTGGCGGGCGAGCGGGGGACTCGAGTTGGAGGAGTTTCGCTACGACGCGTTGCACACACCGATCGACCTCGAGCGCGACGACCATGTTCAGAAGCGGATCGCGCTGCTGCGCCACGCGATGCGCCGCTACCGGCCTGGCCCATACGATCAGCTCGCCGCCATGCTGCGCGCCAGCGGCAACGAGGAGCACGCCTCGCTTGTGCTGATGCGCAAGCAGCAGTACCGCTACGACGCGTTGCGCAAAGGCGCGGGCCCGATGGGGCCTGGCGTGTGGCTATGGAGCTGGCTCCAGCGCGCCGTCGTCGGCTACGGCTACCGGCCGATCCGGGCGCTCGGTTGGCTGATGCTGCTCCTGGTGGCTGGCAGCCTGTGGTTCGGGCTGCTGCCCGATCCCTGCGTGCACGACCCGCGCTACACGGTGAGCGGCCCGAGATGTCTCGTCAACGCCGACGACACCGGGCTGGAGTGGAATCCCGTGCTCTACACCGTCGACCTGCTGGTGCCGATCGTGGACTTCGGTAACAAGGGCAGGTGGCACACCGGTGGCGTCGACAAGTGGGTCGCCACCGGGTTCACCGCGACGGGTTGGATCTTGGCCACCACCGTCGCCGCTGGCCTGACCAGGACCCTCAGGCGGCAATAGTGGCCACTACGACGTCGCCTCGGCGATGACCAGTACCATTGCCGCCGTGTCTGAACCTGGACTGGCGTCTGACGACCACAAGCTGGAGATCCAGCTGCTACACGATCGTGTGTTGGTGCGGGTGACGGCCGACGACGGCGAGCGACGCAGCAGCGGCGGCATCGTGATACCGGCGACGGCGGAGGTCGCTCGCCGGCTGATTTGGGGGGACGTGCTTGGCGTGGGCAATAATGTCCGCAATGTGAAGGTCAACGACCGGGTGCTTTTCAACCCGGAGGACCAGCTCGAAGTGGAGATCAAAGGTAAGTCTTACCTGGTCATGCGGGAACGCGACATCCATGCGATCGCGAGTGAACGTACTGAGCACGGTACGGGGTTGTACTTGTAAGGCCGGGAGGTTTCGGCGGCCGATGAGGAGCACTACTGGCCGGCATGGGATTCGGATAAGGGGAGCATGAGCGGCCAGCCATCGGGGCAGGCTGAGACGTCGTCGGGGGACGCACAGCAGCACCACAACACCACGAGCGGCGACGACAGCGGGGCACAACCCGGCGTCGGCGCCGAGCAGCACGGCCCATGGCCGGGGCAACACCCGCAGGGCCAGGATCAAGCGACCGATGCCTTCCAACCGGTGGGATCGGAGCCGACGGAGCAGGCCACGCCACCGACCGAGCAGGTGACACCGCCAACCCAGCATGTCACGCCGGTTGACGACGCGCCGACCATCGTCGGAGCGATGCCGGTCCCGCCGCCCGAGCCGTCCGGATTCGGTGGTCCCGCTGGTCCTGGCGGACCGCACGGGCCGGGGCATTACGCGGGCCAGCTGCCAGGGCAGTATCCGCCCGCTGGCCCGTACGGCGGGCCAGCGGGCGCCAGCGGCCCCGGCGACCCGAACCAGTTCGCGACCACCGCATTCACCGAACCGGTCGCGCCACCGCACCAGGCCGGGCCCGGCGACGAGGAAGGCCGCTCCGGCAGGCGCAAGGCCCTGCTCATCGCGGGCGCGGTTATGGCGGCCCTCGCCCTCACCTATCTCGCCGACTTGCTGGTCAACTGGGGCGACGTGCCGCGCGGCGTGACCGTCGCCGGTGTCGATGTCGGTGGCATGAGCCGCACGTCGGCCGAGCAGAAGCTGCGCGAGGAGTTGCAGCCTCGGTTCGACGACCCGATCAAGATCACCGCGGGCGATGTCAAGACAGAGCTGAACCCGACGTCGGCAGGGCTCGCCGTCGACTGGCAAGGCACGCTGGATCAGGCTGGCGAATCGTCGCTGAACCCCATCGCGAGGCTCACCTCGTTCTGGGGCACGACCGAGGTCGGCATCGTCAGCGAGACCGTCCCGGAGCGGCTTCGGAACACGGTGACGCGGCTCGTGGAGAACGAGCTGAACCACCCCAAGATCGAGGGCGACATCAAGTTCGAGCCAACCGGCTCCGGCGACGAAGTCGATGCGGTCGCTGTCATGCCTCGGCAGGGGCAACAGGTGACCGACGTCGACGCCGCGATCGCGACGATCGAGACCGGCTGGCTGAACGACGGCGGCGTCCAGCTCGACGTCACGTCCAAGCCGGTCAAGACGACCGAGGAAGGCGTGCGCGCCACGCTGAAGCAGGTGGCCGAGCCCGCCGTATCCGCACCGATCACGATGGAAGGCGATGGCGCCACAGGCGTGCTCACACCGAAGGTGATCGGGAAGGCATTCGAGTTCAAGCCCGCCAAGGACGGTTCGCTCAAGCCGAAGGTGAAGCGCAAGACGCTCCGTGAGGCGCTGGAGCCGCAGCTCGCCAGCACCGAGAAGGAAGGCCGCGACGCCGAGATCGTGTTCGAGGGTGGCGAGCCGACGGTCAAGCCGAGCAAGGTGGGCCGCCAGATCAACTGGAAGAAGTCGCTCAAGCCGTACCTCGACGTCATCGAGCAGTCCGACGACCGCTCACTGACCGCCTTCTACAAGGAGACCAAACCGAAGACCACGACGGAGGAAGCGGAGAACCTCGGCATCAAGGAGGTCATCGGCGAGTTCACCACCGGTGGTTTCGCCGATGACTCCGGCATCAACATCCGCACCGTCGCGGCTGAGGTGAACGGCGCGATCGTGAAGCCGGGCGACACATTCAGCCTGAACGGCTACACCGGCAAGCGCGGCAAGGCGGAGGGCTACGTCGAGGCAGGGATCATCGAGAACGGTGTGCCCGGTTCGGCCGTCGGTGGCGGGATCTCGCAGTTCGCCACCACGCTCTACAACGCGGCGTACTTCGCGGGCCTCAAGGACGCGGGACATCAGGAGCACAGCTACTACATCAGCCGCTATCCGATGGCGCGGGAAGCCACGGTGTTCATGTACCCCGACGGGCAGAGCGTCATCGACATCGCGTTCACCAATGACGCCCCCACCGGGGTCGCGATTCAGACATTCTGGACACCGGAGAGCGTCACGGTGAAGATCTGGGGCACCAAGCACTATCGCGTCGAGTCGAAGACCGGCCCGAAGACCAACATCAAGGAAGCGGGCACGAAGAAGGTCAAATCGGATGACTGCACACCATCCGGGGGCATCGACGGGTTCACGGTGACCGACACCCGCATCCTCTACGACATCGACACCGGCGCTGAGGTGCGCAGGGAGGAGCGCACGGCGACCTACAACCCGAAGCCGGAGATCGTCTGCACGAAGAAGAAGGACAGCTAGCGACCGGCTAGTCGTGCCACCAGCGGACCTTGAGCTTGCGGACCGGGCTCACGCCCCAACCGTGGTCATGGTGTCGCCACCGCCACACCCGGTAGTAGTAGTCACCCGGACGGTTCCAGCGGATAGCGAACCGGTACCTGCTCGTGGCCGACAGCTTCCGGTTGCCAGCGGTTACCCACTCGCCGTTCTCCCTGAGCTGGATTCGCACCCACTTGCCCTCGTGGTTCGGCAAGACACGGCCGTACAGGCGCACCCGCTCGCCGGGATACGGCGTCGGGTCGGAGAAAAAGGCCCGCACACGTTGGCGCACGGTGACGCGGTGCCACGCCGACGTGACCCCCATGTACTTCCGGTTGCCATAGAAGATCAGCCGGTACTCCCAGTTCAGCTTGGTCTTACGGGGGAAGGCCACGATGCCCTTCTTGTTGGTCTTCTGCCACGAGAGACCGCGCCAACCCTTTTCACCGGGCGGGCGTCCGACAAGCCGGATCGACGCGCCACGCACCGGACCGCCGGTGTCCGTGCGGGTGTAGGCACCCCGCACCCGCACGGTGTCGCCGTAGGTGATGAACCGTGAGCTCTGCCGCGAGCGCACCGTCGTGCCGATCAGCTTCGTCGTCTCGCCGGGTCCTGGCCCGGCCGCACTGTATGGGGTGACGCGGAAGCTGTACGACTGTCGAGTCGCGAGGTTCCGGACAACCGTGCGCCGCTTGCCAGGTCCGACGTCCTTGACGAACTCGCCGTCGACGTGGATGCGGTACTTGGTCACGCCGTCATGACCCGGCCAGTACGGCTCTCGCCAGCTCAGTTTCGCCTTGGCGCGCCTACCGATCGGCTCCAGATCGCGCACCGCGCTCGGCGTCGCTTCACCGCAGTCCGGCTGCTTCACGCCGTCGACCGTGCACGAGATGTAGGTCGCGGTGTACGTCGTTCGGCTCGCGGGGGCGAAGACGTCGTGGCCTCGCTTGCCGCCATCAGACCACTCGGTGAACCAGTAGTCCGGCTCTTGCGGGTTCGGTGCGGCGATCGTGTTGCGCGAGCCGACGATGACTCTGCGGCTGAACGGCGTCCGTTCGGTGTCACCGACGTTCAGGTCGAGGCCGCTCGGTTCGGTGTCGAAGTCCAGCCATACGGTCTCCGGGTCGAGCCGGACCGTCTCGCTGCTTGAGTTGCCGTCCGAGTCGGTCGCGATGAGGGTCAGTTCCAAATAGGACGGATAATCGTGGTCAGGCGCGCTGAACGAGCCGGATGCCGTGCTGCGGAAGAGCTGCACGGCGTGCGAGTGGCACGAGTCTATCGTCGTGCAGTGCCGCAACGTGAGCTGCCAGTCCAGCGAGTCGGCGGGCAACGGGCCGTCCTGCGGATCTTCCGCATGCCCGGAGAACGAGATGGTCTCACCCACCCGCCAGGTCAGATCCGACGTCGGGCTGTCGATCGTCACGGTGGGATCCGGCGGGTTACCAACGGTGATGGTGACGGTGTCCACATCGGATAGACCACGCGGATCCGTCACCCGAAGGCTCGCCCGCACTCTCGATTCATGCAGATAAGTGCGCTGTGCGGTCGCCGTCGACGCGTCGTCGAAGGCACCGTCGCCGTCAAGGTCCCAGGCGTAGCTGAGCGCCTCCGTGTCCGGGTCGGTAGATGCCGTGCCGTCGAAGTCGACCGTCAGTGGGGCCGGTCCGGATGTCGGAGACGCGCTGGCCACCGCGTTCGGACGGTTGTTGCCGTCGTTGTAGCTGATCCGGTGCAGCTCGCCGACGTCGAGCGCGATGTAGTACAGGTCGCTGCCCGGTCCGATGAGCAACTGCACCGGCCGGACGACGTCGCCAGCGAACAACTCGATGCTGCCAGGGTCGGGTTGGCCATCGATGCCTCGCCGCATCGCCCACACACAGCCACGCGAGGAGTCCGCGAAGAACAGCGCGCCCCGGTAGGCGAGCGGGTAGTCGCTTGTGCCGTCCTCGAACGCGATTCCACTGATCGAGGACCCGCCGGTACCACAGTTGTCGCCCGCGACCACTTCGTTCTGGTGGTGGTAGGCGAAGTACGGCTCGTCCTGACCCGCGCCGGTGTAGAGCGATTCGCACGCCGTCAGGTCAGCGTTGTTGTACCCGGGCTGCTTCACGCCGCCCTCGTAGCACGGCCAGCCGAAGTTTTCGGCCGTAGTGTCACCGGCGCCCGGAATGCGGTTGATCTCCTCCCACTTGCGCCAACCGACGTCACCGGCCCAGATCTCGCCGGTACCCGGCCGGAAGCTGAACCGGAACGGGTTGCGCATGCCGTAGGCGATGATGCGTTGCTTCTTGGCGTTTCCGCTGCTCGCGAACGGGTTGTCGGGCAGCGGGTCGCCGGTGTCCGGGTCGACGCGCAGGATCGAGCCGTCCATGGAGATCGGGTCACCCGCGGGTCGCCTCGCTGACTGTGACCGCAGCGCGCCGCCCCTGGCGTCCGGAGCGGTAAGGGATGTGCCCGCGGGCTCCGGTGGGTCCCCGCACGGGTTGCCTTCCTGACCGAAATCGGTGAAGGTAAAGCTCGCGCCGTCACCGGAGCCGACGTACAGCGCGCCGTCCGGGCCGAACGCCACGGTCCCGATGGAGTGGCTGGGGTACTGCTGACACCACCCGGTGAGCAGTGGCTGTTCGTCCGTCGCGACGCCGTTGCCGTCCAGGGTGAGGCGGGACAGCCTTGCCTTGATCACACAGCCCTGGTCGTTCGCGCCGGGCGGATTGGGGCACGCATCACCCCACTGGCCACCGCCCGGCTTGCGGTCGAGGCTGTAGAGCGCGTACAGGTACGGTTTCGTGGGGTAGTCCGGGTGGACGGTCATGCCGAGCAGGCCCCGGTCCCAATAGTCGTAGACGTCGTCGCGCAGATCGGCGGCGACCGTAGCCGTGGTGTCGGTGAGGCCGTCGAACGTCTTGATGATGCCGCTCTTCTCGGCGATGAACACCCTGCCGTCGTCGGCGAACGCCGCCGCCGTCGGGACGTTGAGACCGTCAAGGACTACGTCATCGGAGAAGCCGCTCGGGACGGTACCCATGGCGCTGGCGGCTGCCGTCTTGACGCCGGTTGCCGGGATGGCCGCGGTTGCCTCGGCTCCGATCGCCGCCTGCGCGGGGACGGGACTGATCAGCCCGGCCGCCACACACATCGCGATGGCACCTCGCGCCAGCGCTGTCCGAGCTCGCCCAGTTCGACGACGCAGCACGACTCGCACCCCCGGTAGGTAAATGTGTTAACCAGGGGTCGCTAACCACGGTCGGGACGTTTCACACCACGGCTGATATCCGCGCGGATTGCTCCGAACAGCGCAGCGCACGGCGTCGCTGTCGCGACGCGAAACCAGCCAGGCAGTCGAGTCCGACTGCCTCACGGTGGTATTTCCTCTCCTACAAACCGATACGATCGTATCGCAGGCGATGCGACTGTACCGGATTTCGCGCAAGAAACCGCAGCGCGGGCCTGGGTGCCGGACACGACACCCAGGCCCGCGTACTGTACGCGATCAGATGATCAGAACGCCGCTTCGTCCAGCTCCATCAGGCCGTTGTCGGCGGACTCGACAACCTTGCGACGGGCGGTGAGCTCGGGCAGCACCGTCTTGGCGAAGAACGACGCGGCCGCGACCTTGCCCTCGTAGAACGGCCGGTCCTTCTCGCTCGCGCCGTTGTCCAGCGCGGTGATGGCGATCTCGGCCTGCTTCTGCAGCTGCCAGCCGACGAGCAGGTCGGTGGCCGACAGCAGCAGCCGCACCGAGTGCTGGCCGATCTTATACAGGTTGTCCGGCTTGTCTTGCGACTCGGTGAGGTAGCCGATCAGCGCACCAAGCATGCCCTGGACGTCATCGAGTGCCTGCTTCAGCAGCGCACGCTCCTCCTTGAGCCGGCCATTACCGCTCTCCGACTCGATGAACTGCGTGATCTCGCCAGCCACGTGCGCGAGCGCCTGGCCCTTGTCACGGACGACCTTCCGGAAGAAGAAGTCCAGCGATTGGATCGCCGTGGTGCCCTCGTAGAGGGTGTCGATCTTGGCGTCACGGACATACTGCTCGATCGGGTAGTCCTGCAGGAAGCCGGAGCCACCCAGGGTCTGCAGCGCCTCGGTGCCGAGCAGCGTCCAGCTGCGCTCCGAGCCACCACCCTTGACGATCGGCAGCAGCAGGTCGTTGACCCGCTCCAGCAGGTCGACATCCTCACCGGATGCCTTGCCAAGCGCGATCTTGTCCTGGTAGGTCGCGGTGTAGAGGTAGACCGCCCGCAGACCCTCGGCGTAGGCCTTCAGCGTCATCAGCGCGCGGCGCACGTCCGGGTGGTGCGTGATGGTCACGCGCGGCGCGGTCTTGTCGAGCATCTGGGTGAGGTCGGCGCCCTGCACGCGCTCTTTGGCGTACTCCAGCGTGTTCAGGTACGCGGTCGACAGCGTGGAGATGGCCTTGGTGCCGACCATCATGCGAGCGTGCTCGATGACGTCGAACATCTGCGCGATGCCGTCGATCTTGTCGCCAACAAGCCAGCCCTTGGCGGGGGTGCCGTGCTGGCCGAAGGTCAGCTCGCAGGTGGTGGACGCCTTGATGCCCATCTTGTGCTCAACGCCGGTGACGAAGACGCCGTTGCGCTCGCCGGTCAGCTCACCGGTCTCCGGGTCGAAGTGGTGGGCGGGCACGAAGAAGAGGCCGAGGCCCTTGGTGCCGGGCTTGGTCTCGATGCCAGGGCCCTCAGGGCGGGCGAGAACGAGGTGGAAGATGTTCTCGGTCATGTCGTCCTGAGCGGCGCCAGTGATGAAGCGCTTGACGCCCTCGATGTGCCAGGAGCCGTCGTCCTGCTTGAACGCCTTCGCGCGACCGGCGCCAACGTCGGAACCGGCGTCCGGCTCGGTGAGCACCATGGTGGAACCCCAGTTGCGATCGATGGCGATCTGGGCCCACTTCTTCTGCTGCTCGTTGCCGTTGTTGTAAAGGATGTTGGCGAACGTCTTACCAGCCATGTAGAAGAACACGGCGGCGTTCGCGCCGGTGTACAGCTCGGCGGCCGACCAGGCGACGGTCGGCGGGATGCCGAAACCGCCCAGCTCGGTTGGCAGGCTGATGCGGTCCCAACCAGCCTCGACAGTGGCCTTGAGGGCCTTCTTCACCGACTCCGGCATGGTGACGTCGAACTTGTCCGGGTGAAACACCGGCGGGTTGCGGTCGGCGTCCTCGAACGAGTCGGCCACGACGCCCGAAACCAGGTTGTTGACCTCGGACAGCACGGTGCGCGTCGTGTCCTCGTCAGCTTCGGCGAAGGGACCGGTACCCAGGTGCTCTTGGATCTTGAGCACCTCGAAGAGGTTGAACTCCAGGTCTCGGATGTTGCTCTTGTAGTGACCCATGTGTGGTTGCTCCGTGTCGGTGTCGGCTCGCTTCCCGCCGCGAGGCCGTGACCTCGACGTCGAGAGGGGCTACCTGCCTGTGTTGTCAGGTCGAAGGCCGCGCGTGCGAGGCCCGCTCCCCGTCACCGGGTGTCCCGGTTGCGCCGCGGATCGGCCGCCCGTAGCGCGCCGTCGTTGGCCGCTGGCTTACTCACCAGTAACTTCAGGATATTACCAGCGAGTAATGCTAGCAAGCGCTGCGCCAGGATGTCTCGACCATCACACCACGGGCTCCGCCGGATGGCCGTCCGATCGACCCGTACGGGCGACAATGGCGATACAGCACTGGCAGACTGACGGCACGGCCGCGCCGCCAAAGTCGTCATCGTCGGGGTTGGATACGCCGGAAGTCACGGTCGTAGTCCTCGTCAGTCACGACGCCGGCGAACTGCCCGCGGCGACCGGGTTCTCCTCCGACCTTGTCTCCGTGGGCGGTAACGGCGTCAGCTGCAGCAGACCGGACCGGAACGCGATCGTCACCGCGTGGGTGCGATCGCGCGCGGACAGCTTGCGCAGGATGCTCTTGACGTGCGTACGTACCGTCTCGACCGACAGGAAAAGGACCTTCGCGATCGCGGCGTTCTCCATCCCCTCCGCGATCAGCTGCATGACCTGGAACTCTCGCCGCGACAACGGCATCCGCAACGGTTGCACGCCTTGATTGCCCGCGGCAGCACCGGATTGTTCGACCGAGCCGACCATCGCCCGCAGCACCGGATCGAGATAACGGTGTGAGTGCCACACGCTGCGGATCGCATCGGCGAATCGGTGCGGATCGGCGTTCCGTACGAGCGCGCCGTAGGCGCCAGCGGCCATCGCTCCCGCGACGTAGCGCGCGTTCCTGTCGGGATCGCTGACGACGACCACCACGCGCGGTGCGTCTCCGCCGGTCGTCAACGTATGGATGAATTGGCATTGCGGCGCTAGCTCGGACGCCAACAGCACGACGTCTGGATGCAGTTGATCGATCATGACGAGGCAACCCTGCTGGCTCGCGGAGTGTGCCACCATGCGTGCCCACGGTGTTCGTTCGATGAGGGTGGCAAGCCCGTCACGGAACAGCGGCACGGTATCGACAACGCCGACCGTGACCATCCGCTGACCGCGCACGTCGATGCTCAATTCGCCACACTCCCTCCAGCCGCGCACACGGCGCGGCAAAGCCTCCACCACCGTCGTGCGATGTGACGGTGGCGCAGCGCCCGCGTGACGTGGCACATCGGCAGCAGACCAGTACTTTCGTACTAGATTCCGCCCCTGTCCGGAGGGAGCCCGCGGGATCCGCCGCGGCGTCCAACCAGTTCATGCGCGGTGCGGCCCACCGCATCCCGGCAAGCCGCTGGCGTTCCGATCTCAGGCCCGGTACGGTCTGTGACTCGCAACACAATGTATGTCACAAACCCAGGAGACGACATGGATCCGCTCGCGGTAATCGTTATCCTGGTCTTGATGTTCACCGTCGCCGCCGTGATCGTCGCGGCCGAGGACGGCGCGGCTCGGCGGGCCGAGACCACCCGAACGGCATCACGCACCGGCGATCCACACGATCGGCGCTAGAACGACACCCCTAGCACCGGACCCGCGAGCGTGAACATCGCGACCGTGATCACCACCATTCCCACGACATTGAGCACGACGCCCGCGCGCACCATGTGGCCCATACGCACGTAGCCAGACCCGAACGCGATCGCGTTCGGTGGCGTCGCGACCGGAAGCATGAACGCCGACGTCGCCGCGAGCGCGGCTGGCACGGCAAGCAACATCGGATCGACGGCGAGTCCACCGGCGACGCCGATCAGGATCGGCAAGAACGTCGCTGTCGTGGCCGTGTTGCTCGTCAGCTCGGTCAGCAGAAGTACCAGCCCCGCCACGATCAGGACCAGCACGAGAACACCAACCGCGCCGACGCCTTCGACCTGCTCGCCGATCCATCCGCCGAGCCCCGTCACCTTGATCTGGTTGGCAAGGGTGAGCCCGCCGCCGAACAGCAGCAGGATGCCCCACGGCAGTTGCTTGGCCGTGTCCCAATCCAGCACTCGCTCACCAGGCCTGCCTCTAACCGGAAGAATGAACAGCGCGATCGCCATCGCGATCGCGATCACCTCGTCCTCGACCCGAGTGAGGAGCGGCAGCGCCGCCTTGAGGCTGTCCACACCGTCGCTGCCGAACAGCGTCGGGATGAAGATCCACCCCAGCGCGGCACTGACGAATACGACGAGCACGGTCCATTCGCCAGCCGACATCGGCCCGAGTTCGTTGAGATGCCGCTGGATCAGCTCGCGTCCGCCGGGCAACTCTTTCAGCCTCGGTCGGAACACCAGTTGAGTTAGCGCGAGCCATGCGAGGAATAGGAACACGATCGCGATCGGGACACCAAAGAGCATCCATTGCCCGAACCCGATATGGATGCCCTGCTCTTCCAGGTTTGAGACCAGCAGGCCGTTGGGCGGTGTACCGATGATGGTCCCGAGCGACCCTATGGACGCCGCGTAGGCGATGCCGAGCATGAGCGCGACAGCGAAGTTCGGATCGTCACCGCCACTATCCTTACCGTCCCCGAGCTGTGAGACCAGGACTAGTACCGACAGTCCGATCGGCAACATCATCACCGTGGTCGCGGTATTGCTGACCCACATCGACAGGAACGCGGTGGCCAGCATGAAGCCAGCGACCAGCATCACCGGTTTCGTACCGACGAGCAGTACCGTGCGCAGCGCGATCCGTTTGTGCAACCCCCAACGCTGCATGGCGAGCGCGAGCATGAACCCGCCGAGGAACAGGAAGATCACCGGGTGCGCATAGGGCGCCGCGGCACCGAGTAAGTCTGACGTCGTCGCGTCGGCACCCGCGTCCTCGACGTCGACGGTGCCGATAGGCGTCACCTCGAACAACGGGAACGCCACCAGCGGCACCAACGCTGTGACGGGGAGCGGGATCGCCTCCGTCATCCACCAGACCGCCATCAGAATGCCGATGCCCGCCGTCGCCCGTGCTTCCATCGCGAGCGAGTCCGGCAAGACCAGATAGACGACGGCGCCAAGCAGCACGCCGAGCAGCAGCCCGACCCACCGCCGCGCTACCGCCTGCCGCGCGCGTTGCTCCTGCGCGGTCGTTGGTGACTCCGACGACCGCGCTTTCCGCACCTGTGACATGGATCACCTCCACCCAGTGATCACAACCTACCGCAGTCACACGACTACGGAGAAGGGCCGGAAGGCGATCACCCCGCCACTGGTTCCACTCGCGGCCGCGTACCCGGATTTCGATCAGGCAAGCACGAAAATTCGGTTGGCTTCCCGGCGCTACGCCGAGATCCTGACCGCATGGATTTCAGCAGCTTCGACAGCCGTGGTTACCGGACCGTCGACGCCCGCACGGGGTACGGCGAGTGGGTCGAAACCTATGAGGACACCGTCGAGGACGCGATGGATATCGCGCTTTTCGACCGGCTGACCACGCCGCGCTGGAAGACCGCCAACCGTGCGCTCGATCTCGGCTGTGGCACCGGCAGGACTGGTGCGTGGCTGCGGGACAAGGGCGTCACCGCCATCGACGGTATCGACGTCACGCCGCAGATGCTGACCGTCGCCGAGCGGCGTGGCGCCCATGACCGGCTCATCGAGGCGGATGTGACCGCGACCGGTTTACCCGACGACACGTACGACCTACTTACCGCGTCACTTATCGATGAACACCTCAGCGATCTTGGTCCGCTGTACCGGGAGGCGGCCCGCGTAGCGACAGCGGACGCGACGTTCGCGATGGTGTCGTTCCATCCGCACTTCATCATGCGGTCCGGCATGCCGACCCACTTCACATCCGAGAGCGGTGAGCACATCGCGATCACGACGACGGTGCACCTGATCAGCGACCACATCACGGCGGGCATCGAAGCCGGGTGGCGGCTCGCGGAAATGCGCGAAGCGGTGATCGACGACGAGTGGATCGCGGTGAAGCCGAAGTGGGAGCGCTATCGGAACCACCCGATCTCGGCGGCCTACGTCTGGCGACAGACGTCCCACCTACCGTGAGGACATGCGTCGAATTGACTACGTCATCTGGTATGTCGAATCGCTCCAGCGGTCCGTCGCGTTCTATCGCGATGTACTTGGCCTCGAGGTGCGCGTCGAGGGCGACGGCTACGTCGAGTTCACCATGGACAACACCAAGTTCGCGTTGTTCGAGCGCGGTAAGCTGACTGAGCTCATCGGACGTCCTGGCGGCAACCCGCCCTGCGGCGAGATCGGGTTCATCGTCGACGACGTCGACGCCGAGGCGGACCGGCTGCGACAGACGGGTGTCGAGATCCTGACCGGCCCGGTCGACCGGCCGTGGCGGGAGCGGACCGTGCACATCGCCGATCCGGACGGCAACATCGTGGAGTTCGCGCAGAAGTTGTGAACCACCGGGTCAGCCCAACCAGCCGGCCAACCGCTCCTGCTCCCACCGCTGCTTCGCCGCGAACGCCGCCTCGTCGGGCGGAGTGAGCGCGACATCCGGTTTGGGCTCGGCGTAAAAGTCGCCTTCCACCTTCGCGACCCGCTGACCTGGTAGTTCCAGGAAGCAGTAGCCGTGACCGTCAAACGACACCCGCTCGCCGCCGTGGAGATCGGCGGCCACGTTGGCGGCCGCGGTCAGCCCCTCGGCCTCAGCGAAGACGCCCGCCTTCGGAAGCTGCGCGGTCAAGGTCGGCACCATCGTGCAGTCACCGACGGCGTAGACGCGCTCGGCGTTGGTGGCGAACGTCGACCGGTCGGGCTTGATCCAGCCGGACTCCGATGCGACGTCGCTCGAAGCCACCACCGGTAGCGGCGCCGCGGCGGGCACACCGAGCATGACCTGGAACTCCTGGCCGCGGTCCTCGCTGAACCGGGCGACACCACCGTCGATCGCCTCTACCGGGTGCTCGGTCAAAACCGTGACCCCGCGCTCGGTGAGACGCTCGGCAAGAAAATGGCTGGCGTCCGGGCCCGCGACCGGCAGTGTGAGCGGCTGCGGGGTCGACACCACGACATCGACGTCGTCACGACGGCCCTTGGCGCGCAGCCACTCGTCCAGCAACAGCGCGGCCTCGAAGGGCGCGGGCGGGCAGAGGTACGGCGCGCCGAGGATGCTGACGAGCAACGTGCCACTCGTTAGGGCATCCAGGTCGGCGTGGATACCGGGCAGCGCCGTCGCGTCGTAGAGGTTGTGCACGTGGTCGCCGAGCAGAGCCGTGTGCTTCGGCTGATAGCCCGAACCGAGCGCGATGACCATGGCGTCGCCGGTGAAGGTCCCCGCCGACGTGTCCACACTGCGTGCCGACCCGTCGATCGCGGTGATGTCCGCGTGCACGAAGCGGATGCCGTGCCGTTCCAACGCCGAAAGCGATCGCGTGCCATCAGCCAGTGGGCGCATTCCCGCGAGATCCCACAGCTTCGCGAATCCCACGAAGAACGTGTCGCGCGCGGCGATCACGGTCACCGTGTCGTCGGCGGGCAAGCGTCGCCGCAGTTCGTGAGCCGCGGCGAGACCACCGAAACCACCGCCAAGCACTAGGACATTCGCCATACGGGCTTCACCTCCGCGCAACTGATGCCGCCGCACGTTAGCAGTCGCCAGCGCGGACCGCGAAAGTTCGCGGGCGGGCTACCGTGAACCGCATGCGACTCGATTCGGAGCACCCCGACCGGCTGCGGTGGAACGCCCGCTACGAAACGATGTCGCCGGATTTCGTCGCACATCCCTTCGCGGCAGAGGCACTGCGCGCGGGCATCCCGGATGGCAGAGTGCTGGAAATCGCCTGCGGTCGGTCGGGCACCGCGCTGACGTTCGCGGAAACGGGACACGACGTCGTCGCCGTCGATGTCTCAGACCTGGCACTCGACCAACTCGCCCAGGAAGCGAGTCGCAGGGGCGTGCGGGTGGAGTGCGTGCACGCGGACGCGCGGACATACCTCCCGGCGGGCGAGTTCGCGCTTGTCGTGGCGATCCGATACTGGGAACCGGACGTCTTCGCGCGGGCATGCCAGATGATCACGCCGGACGGGCTGCTGCAGTGGGAAGCACTCGCCGACCCCGACGGTGGACGGTTTCACGTCAAACCAGGTGAGCTGAGCGCGCGACTACCCGAGGGGTTTCAGGTGCTCAGTGAGGAGACGACGACCACAGGCAGGCACCAGACGTCACGACTCACCGCGCGCCGGGTCACTCCCACCGCTCGGTAGCGAGCGCCCACGTCAGCGTCGGCGTGCGTTGATGAAACATCCCCACCCGGACGCGGCGGCGGGTTATGAACTGCGCGTGCGGGAGTCCGAACATCGTGCCTTCCGCGCGGGCGACCCGGATCAACCGGTCAACCTGCACTGCTACCCACCGGGGCACACCGCAGTGCGCCGCTACCTCGCGTTTCGCGACCGGCTGCGCGCCAGCGACGCCGACCGCGACCTGTACGCCGAGACCAAGCGTGAGCTGGCGAAACGCGAGTGGCGCGACATCAACTATTACGCCGAGGCGAAGGGGCCCGTGATTGAAGAAATCCTCGCGCGGGCTGGCTGGCACGAATAGCCGTGCATCAGCCAGCGCCACCCTGCGAACACGCCGTTGCGATCAGTCGCGAACACGTCGACTACGCCAATCGGAGTACATTTCGTCGACACCCAATCCGTTGACATCGCTCGCTCGTAGTACCACAACGTCAGCCAATGTCCATGGCCTCAATGGGCCTCGAGAGATACGGAGGACGCGATGCGCAGAGTGACTGCGGCCGCAGCGCTAGGCTTCGCACTGGCGATCGGTGGCGGGGCTGCTCCCGCGTTGGCACACGACGCCGGACCATGCAACGACTCCGGCGAACCGGGCAACTCCGACTACGCGCAGCACCACATCAAGCCATCCGCACAAGATGGCGCGCTCGGCGAAGGTGGCCACAAGCCGGGCAGCCATCAAGGCTTCTCAACCTGCAAGTAATTGCCGTCCTCGTGGGTGTGGGGCGTGGTGTCTCACACCCACGCCGCTGTGTTCGACATTCGTCGTCGATCGGGATTTCGGAACCGTGATCGTGATTCTCGGCCCGAGTCCGGTGCTAATCTGCGAGCGTGGCGCTCGCGACGATCGAACTGCTAACTGGACGCGGCATCTACGACAAGCGTGGAATTCTCGAAGCCGTGCGCCGCGCACTCGTCGGTGCACTCCAGGTTTCCGAGGACGTTCCAACGGTAAGGCTTGTCGAGCATTCGCCCGAGAATGTGATCATTCCACCTCAGCATTCCGAGCGGTACGTGATTGTCGAAGTCACGATGTTCAAGGGGCGCACTGATCGAACCAAGCGTCGTCTTTACAAGTATCTCGTCGCGGAACTCGGCGCGTTCGACATCCCCGCTTCCGACGTGCGGATCGTGATACACGAGCCGCCCATGGAGAACTGGAGCCTCGACGGCATTCCCGCCACCGAGGCGGATCGGGATTCCGCCATCGAAGCGTGAGCCGGAATCGTTGGTGCCGTGTAAACACACGAACTACAACGCTAACGTGAACCCCTCGTGCGAGGCCTCGAACCCGAGCCGCGAATAGAACCGATGTGCGTCCGTGCGCTGCTTGTGCGATGTCAACCTCACCAACGCGCAGCCCTGCCGACGGGCCTCGTCGATTGCCCACCGCATCATGGCCCGGCCCAGCCCGAGTGACCGGCAATTCTCCCGGACATGCACCGCATCGATCTGCGCCCGTAACGCGCCCTGTCGGGCCAGGCCTCGAACGAACGTCAGCTGCATCGTGCCGACCAACGCTTCGTCCTCGTTGGCCGCGACAAGTAGCACGTGCGCGGGATCGCTGTCGATCGCGTGGAACGCTTGTCGATACGGAGTCAGATTATCGACCCGTTCACGCTGTCGGCCCAGCGAGTCGTTCGCGATGAGGTCGACAAGCGAAGGGACGTCGGACTCAGTCGCCCGCCGTAGCAAGAACGTCGCTGAATCGGTGACGAGAGCCTGTGGCAAAGGCATGACGTCGAGCCTGCCACAGTGCCACGTCGTCCTACACGTCACAGTAAGCGTCGAAATCGAGGTCGAGGGCGGCGGCCGCGGACTACGATGACTTCATGCGGTTCGCGTTCAAGACGTCACCCCAGAACACGACCTGGTCGGACATGCTCAGCGTGTGGCAAGCGGCTGATGACATCGAGATCTTCGAGTCTGGCTGGACGTTCGACCACTTCTATCCGATCTTTTCCGACTCGACCGGGCCGTGCCTCGAAGGCTGGCTCACGATGACGGCACTAGCGCAGGCCACGCGACGTCTGCGGGTTGGCAATCTCGTTACCGGCATCCACCACCGGCACCCTGCCGTGCTGGCCAACATGGCGTCCACATTGGACGTCATTTCCGGCGGACGTCTGGAGCTAGGCATCGGTGCCGGGTGGAACGAGGAGGAGTCCGACGCCTACGGCATGGAGTTGGGCACACCCCGCGAACGTAGCGACCGGTTCGAGGAAGCGTGCGAGGTCCTCGTCGGGCTGCTGACGCAGGAGACGACGACATTCTCCGGTACCTACTACCAACTAAAGGACGCTCGAAACGAGCCAAAGGGTGTGCAACGACCGCACCCACCCATCTGTATTGGTGGCGCGGGCGAGAAGCGCACATTGCGGACGGCGGCACGATTCGCGCAGCACTGGAACTTCGGCGGCGGCACGCCCGAAGAGTTCGCCCACAAGCGCGACGTCTTGCACCAGCACTGCGCCGACATCGGCCGCGACCCCGCGGAGATCACGCTGTCCAGCCACGTCTGGCTTGGCGAAGACGGCGACCCCCAGCGCGTGGCTGAGACGGCGGCCGCACTGGGTGAGCAGGGACTTGACCTGGCGATCGTCTACCTACCGCCACCCCACACCCCGACGGTGTTGGAGCCACTGGCCGAGGCGCTGGCGCCGCTCGCTTAACGCCATCTCAGGACGTCCGATCGATGCTACGTTCGCGACGTGGACGAGTTCCGGCGCCGCTTTCACGCCTTGGGCGGCCTTTACCAGGGGTTTCTGGCGCTTTCGATGCTGCTCTTGTCTTCGATGCTGTGGTGGTTCGTCGAGCGAGACTGGACCAACGCGGCCGCCCAAGGAACGCTGGCCTTGTTCATCGGGTGGCGCCCCATCCAGTTGCTCATGAAGCCGAAAATCGGGTCGGACTGAACACCCAAACCGATCGATAGAGCTGTGCTCAGTGGGCTCGCGGAGCTGGTCAAGGTTCTACGGATGTGCAGCGGAGGTGCTACGGAGGTTCTACACCTATATCTAGAACAGGTGTTCGATGGTGGGTAGTGTTGGGGGTATGAGCAGCGCGAACACCACGCTTCCCACGCCCGGCCCGCAGGGTTGGTAGCAGGCCACCGACGCCGAGTTGACCGCCGCGTTGCGGGACGCCGAGGTGCTGCGGAACCGTGCGGAGGCGGTGCAGGCGGCGGTGTTGGCGGAGATTTCCTCGCGTGGGGTGTTCGCTACCTTTGGGTATCCGTCGTTGGCGGCGCTGCAGCGGGATGCGCTGCGTATCGGTATCACCGAGGGCAGGAAACGCGCCCGGCGCGCCGAACGACTCCACCCCACCCGGCAGGGCACGGCGGAGCGGGCGGCGGCCGCACCGTTGACCGCGCAGGCCGCCGCCGACGGGGTGCTGAATCCGGGTCATGTCGACGCGATCAGCGAGGTGATGGCCGCCCTGCCCGCCACTGTGGAGGACACCGAGCGGGACGGTTACGAGAAGACGCTGATCGAGTTGGCCCAGCAGGCTCAACCGGCGGTGGTGCGCCGCGCCGGGCGCCACATCCTCGCGCTGCTCGACCCCGACGGGCCCGAACCCACCGACGACGGTGACGACGGGTTGGCCGAACCGGAACGCGAACTGCTGTGGTCCTGGACCCGCCACAACCGGTTCACACTGCGCGCCACCCTGGATGCCGAATCCGGACAACTCCTTGAGACCCTGCTGTCGGCGCTGGCGAAACCCAAACCGCATGCCGACGGCATACCCGATCAGCGCAGCACCGGCCAACGCCACGGCGACGCCTTCGCCGAGCTACTCGACTACACCCAGCGTGCCACCGAACGGCCCACCGAAGCCGGCGAAACCCCGGTGGTGACGGTGTCGATGAACCTGAACCAGTTGCTACGGCGTGAGCGCCACCCCGACACGGCCCCGGCCCCGCAGGACCTATTCGCGCACACGCCCACGTTGAATGGGGAATGCCCCATCACCGCCGAAGCCGCCCGCCGGTTGGCCTGCGACGCGCGCCTCGTGCCCGCCGTACTCGGCTCGAACGGCGAAATCCTCGACCTCGGCCGCGAAGTCCGCACCGCCACCCGCGCACAACGCCGCGCCCTCACCGCCCGCGACGGCGGCTGCGTCATGTGCAGCCGCACCACGCGCTGGTGCCACGTCCACCACATCACCGAATGGCACCACGGCGGCGGGTCGGACATCTCCAACATGTGCCTGCTCTGCTCAGCCTGCCACCGCCTCGTCCACCACGCCAACTGGCAGGTCCGCATGGCCACCGACGGCAAACCCGAATGCCTACCACCCGCCTGGCTGGACCCGACACACCAACCCCGACGCTTCACCGCACCCCACACCGACCCCCTGGCGAGTTAGTCAGCCCAGCCGCCGACCCAGACCGCCTCGCAGGGCAACCCGACACAACCACACACCCGCCCACCGCGACCAACACCGCTGGCCGCGGCACAACCGCATGCGCTGGCATGCTTACCGGGTGAGTTCGGCCGGTTCGCTCAGCCGCACCAGCTTCCGCGGGTTTCGCATCGCGTAGATCCGGCTGATCCTGCCGTCTTCCACGACGAAGCTCACCGCGGTCAGCTCGCCGTCGATCTCGATCCGACCCGCGGGCGCGCCGTTGAGCCACACGGTGGTCGCCTCGAACGGTCCCCGGATCCGATTCGCGGCCTCAAACAACTTCGCCACTCGCTCTGCGCCGTGGATCGGAACCCGAACCGCACGCGCCAGCCCACCACCGTCGGCGACGACGACCACGTCAGGAGCCATGATCTCTATCAGTTCCTGCAACTGCCCAGTCCGCAGCGCGGTCAGGAACCGCTCCACCACGGCTTGTTGCTCCGACCGACTCACTCGCACCCGCGGCCGCCTAGCCGACACATGCTCACGCGCCCGTCGCCCGATCTGCCGAACCGTCGCGGCGGGCTTTCCGATGGCCTCGCCTATCTCGCCGTACGGAATCTCGAAGACCTCGCGGAGCACGAACACCGCCCGCTCGGTCGGCCCGAGCGTTTCCAGTACGGTAAGCATCGCGATCGACACGCTTTCGGCCAGTTCGACGTCGTCCGCGACGTCGGGGCTGGTCAGCAGCGGTTCCGGGAGCCATTCTCCGACGTACTCCTCACGGCGGCGCGCCAACGTTCGCAGGCGGTTGAGCGCTTGCCGCGTGACGATCCGGATGAGGTACGCCCGCGCGTCGCGCACCCGCGCGCCGTCGACGTCGGCCCACCGCAGCCAAGCCTCCTGCAGCACGTCCTCCGCGTCGGCCGCCGAGCCGAGCATCTCGTAGGCGACGGTGAACAGCAGGCTGCGATGCGCAACGAACGGATCGTCGATCATGACGCCGACGCTACGCCGGAATGTCCCGGGCGTGCGGCCAGCGGAATCTCGCACGCATCGGAGTAGCCCTCCGACTCGATCCCGAGCGCCGTGTTGCACCGTGTCGTGTAGTTGGCGAAGCCGATCACGGCGTTGAGCTCGACCAGGGCCGCCGCGCCGAGCTGATCAAGCAGGCGCGCGGACAGCTCATCCGTGACGGTCGGAGGTGTGTTCGTCATGGCCTCGGCGTAGGCCATCACGTCCCGCTCCAGTGCGGTGAAAACGTCCGACTCCCACCACCGCGGCACCTGACTCGCCTTGCGTAGATCCAACTGCTTGTTCCACGCCTGGAAATAGTTGAAGTCGAGACACCAGCCGCAGCCGACCTGCGCGGCGACCGCCATGTGCGCGAACGACTTCAGACTCTCGTCGGCCCGGTCCCACTTCTGGAGCCTTCTCCCGAACGACATACCCGCCTTGAAGACCTCCGGGTTATTCCAGAGCACCCCGATCGACTCGGGCACCTTGCCGAACATCTTGCTGCTGAACCGCTTGATCAAGCTTCCGGTCAAGCCAGTGAGCGCGACTTTCGGAACACGTGCCGTCATGCTGTCCTCCCATACGTCTACCTGTTCGGCATGAAGACACCGGCGGGCGCGGGAACGTGACATCACGGCGGATTCCCCGGTCTCACGCCGCCAGCGGTGAAACCGTGCCTGGTGCCAGTCGGATCGTCGGATCTCTTGTGACGAGTAAGCCTTGACGACTCGAACACGGTCGGAGGAAGTACGGCTTCTGATTTTTTTCTCGCGGTGGTGTCGAATGGCGTCGAGCCCGTTCGTCGCCAAGGTGAGAGACACCAGATCCTCCGAGGAGTTGACCATGAAGCAGTACCTGCTCGCCGTCCAGTTCGATGAAAGTGCGCCGCCGCTGTCCGAGACGGAGACGCGGGAGCAGTTCGCCCGGACCGACAAGGTCACCGCCGAGATGCGGGCCGCTGGTTCGTGGGTGTTCGTCGGTGGCCTGCGGGGCTCGCACGCCACAACGGTCGTCCGCCCCGCGGGCGACACGACGACGATGACCGACGGCCCGTTCGCCGAGACCAAGGAACAGCTCGGCGGGTTCTGGGTGATCCGGTGCGAGGACCTGGACCAGGCGCTGGCCTGGGCTGAGAAGTGCGCGCTGGCGTGCGGGTGTCCGATCGAGGTGCGCCCGTTCGACCACGTGCCGGAGGACTGAGCGCGAATGGACCTGGACAGCGTCTACCGGGCGGAGTACGGCCGGTGCGTGGCCACGCTGACCCGCGTCCTCGGTGACCTCGGGCTCGCAGAGGAGGCCGTCCAGGACGCATTCGCGGTGGCCGTCCAGAAGTGGAATGAGGCGCCACCGACCAACCCCGGCGCGTGGATCGTGACCACCGCCCGCAACCGAGCGATTGACCGCTTGCGCCGAGAATCCACCCGCGAGGCCCGCCACGCCCAAGCCCTGCTGTTGCACCAACCCGACGAGCCGGCGGAGATGGGACCGGTGCGCGACGACCAGCTCCGTCTGATCTTCACCTGCTGCCACCCGGCGCTGTCCTCGCTCGCGCGGACCGCACTCACTCTGCGTCTGGTCGGCGGGCTGGGGGTCGCCGAGATCGCGCGGGCCTACCTGGTGCCGGAAGCGACCGTGTCCCAGCGGATCGTCCGCGCTAAGAAGAAAATCCGCGACGCTGGCATCCCTTATCGGGTGCCCGACGCCGCCGAGCTCCCGGAGCGGTTGGCATCGGTACTCACCGTGCTCTACCTGATCTTCAACGAGGGATACACGGCCACGTCGGGGGAACTGCTGCGGACGGACCTGTGTCTGGAGGCCGTCCGCCTGGCGAGGGCGCTCGCCGATCTGATGCCCGACCAGCCGGAGGTGATCGGGCTGCTGGCGCTGCTGCTGCTTACCGAAGCTCGGCGGCCAGCGCGGGTGGGACCGTCGGGCGAACTGGTGGTTCTCGCGGAACAGGACCGGTCGTTGTGGAACCGGCAGCTGATCGCCGAGGGGCATGAGCTGGTGCGGTGGTGCCTGCGCCGTGATCAGCCTGGGCCGTACCAGTTGCATGCCGCGATCAACGCCGTGCACACGGACGGGTCCGCGACCGACTGGAAGCAGGTGCTGGCGCTCTACGACCAGCTGATGCACCACACCCCGACGCCCATCGTGGCGCTCAACCGGGCGGTCGCCGTCGCCGAGGTGCACGGACCCGCACTGGCGCTGGCCACCATCGATGAGCTAGACCTGCCGGACTATCACCTCCTGCCCGCCACTCGCGCGGATCTGCTCACCCGCCTCGGCCGCGCCTCGGAGGCCATCGCCGCCTATGACGAGGCCATCGCCCTGGCCACGAACGACACCGAACGCTACTTCCTGGAGACGCGACGAGCGCGCCTCACACCGGACACATGAGAAAGGAATCCAACATCATGAAGCTCACCACCACCACGTGGGTCACCGTCGACGGCGTGATGCAGGGACTCGGCGGGACCGATGAGGACCGCAGGGGCGGATTCGAGCGCGGCGGATGGGTCATGCCGTACTACGACAACGAGGCCGCGACATTCCTGAACGACGTCTACCAGCGCGCCGATGCGTTCCTGTTCGGACGGCGGACCTACGAGATCTTCGCCAGCTACTGGGGAACAATGGCAGACCCGGACACCAACCCCATCGCGGCGGCCTTGAACACCAAGCCCAAGTACGTGGCATCGACCACCCTCACCGATCCGAAGTGGTCGGACACCACCGTGCTCACCGACGATCTCGCGACCACCATCGCAGACCTGAAATCCAAGCCAGAGGGCGAGTTGCAGGTGCACGGCAGCGGCGCGCTGATCCGCTGGCTCCTCACCAACCAGCTCGTCGACGAGCTCACCCTGCTGGTCTGCCCGGTGGTCGTCGGTCAGGGCACGCGGCTGTTCCCCGACACCGGCTCAGACGCGGCGCTCGACCTGGTTGAATCGCGGTCCACCCCGAAGGGGGTAACAATCCAGGTCTATCGGCCCACCGGCCGTCCGCGGTACGAAACGGCCGCGCCTGAGCCAAGCACGTGATCTGGGATCGTCTGGCACGCACGCGCCGGTGAGCTAGTGGTCCGTTAATGGCCCGGAACCCGTGTTGATCTACGCAAGAGAAAACCCCAGGTCCACAGTAGACGCCCTATGGCCTGGGGTTTCTCTATGAGAGCGGATGACGGGAATCGAACCCGCGTTCTCAGCTTGGGAAGCTGATGTTCTACCATTGAACTACATCCGCACGGCGTCAGACAGGATACACGTCAGCGGATCATCCGTGTCCACCCTCCCCTCATCTCCCAGCGGGGTTGACCCCTAGCCGGAAAGTGACAACACTTGTTGTCGGGTGCTGGCACTCGACCAACGACGGTGGGGTGAAACCGATGACCGACCACGAACGCCTGCCCGACCCTGAGCTGTTCGCCACCGGCCGCATGCAGCGCGCGCTGCGGCTCGCCGGGAACCGCGACCTCAGGGCGGACGCCGCACAGCTTGCCCGGTTGCGGCAGTTCGCGCAGGCGGACGATCCGCTCGCGGACGACGTCGTCGCCATGATCCACGCGATGCCACGCGGCGAAGGACGCGCACTGTTCGAGCAGGCCCTCGCCGAGGGCATCGACAGCGTCGACAACCCACCGCCGCCACTCGTCGCGTTCTTCCGTGACGTCGAGGCCACGCCGTACTGGGTTGACTTCGACCGCATTGACAACGGGGCGCGGTCGATCATCCGAACCGGCCTATTGGGCATGTTCCCGCTAGGCGACATGTCGCTGATGGGCGGCTATCTCGCGTCCCGCGCGGTCAAGACGTTGGTCCACACCGGCGACCTCGAACACACCGCCGCCCGCAGGCTCGCCGAGACGGCGTCGTGGTGGATCGACGTCACCACTCCCGGCGCGCTCCGCCCACAGGGTGACGGCATGCGCGCCGCGCTCCAGATCCGGCTCGTCCACGCCTTCGTGCGAGACGCGATGAACCGCCGCGACGACTGGGACTACGACGCATGGGACCGACCGGTCAACCAGGTGCAGACCGTCGGCACTCTGCTGCTGTTCTCGCTGGTGTTCCTGCTGGGCACGCAACTGCTCGGCATCCGATACACCCAGCAGGAGCGCGAAGACGTCATGCACCTCTGGCGGTACGTCGGCTGGCTGATGGGCGTCGACGACGAGCTCCTGCCCGGCAGCGAAGCCGACGCGTGGCGGCTGCTGTGGCTGCTCGCCGCGACCGAGTTCATCCCGGACAACGATTCCAAGCGACTCGCTAACGCTCTGCTCGCGCAGAACGCGAACATCGGCGCTGGCCTCGGGCCGCTGTCCGGCGTCGTCGGGTCGGCGTCGGTGAGCCTGCACGCCGCGATCAGTCGCATGCTCATCGGCGGCGCCAACGCCGATTTTCTCGGGCTGCCGCGCAACCGCCTCACCGACGCCACCGTGCGCGGCATCGCCGCCGTCACCTTCGCCGCCGAGACCGCGCGGATGCGCGTGCCGGGCGCGACCTGGTTGCAGCAGAAGATCGGCGAGCTGACCCGCTCGCAGTATCTCGCGCAGGTCAGCAAGGCGTTGCCGCTCGACCGCAGCTACTCGCGCCCGATGGACACCCCGGTCGACGGCGCCGCGTAGCGAAAACACCTGCTGGTGGCATCGGTGGGCGAAATCGTGCCCGCCGATGCCCACGTGGGTATCCCGTTGACTAGGGTGTCCCTGTGCTCCTCAGTGACCGCGACCTGCGCAAAGAGCTCGAAGCCGGACGTCTCGAGCTGGACCCGTTCGACGTCGAGATGGTGCAGCCGTCCAGCATCGACGTACGGCTCGACCGGTTCTTCCGGGTCTTCGACAACACGAAGTACACCCACATCGACCCATCGTTGCAGCAGGACGAGCTGACGTCGCTGGTGGAGCAGACCGACGACGACCCGTTCGTGCTGCACCCTGGCGAGTTCGTGCTCGGCTCGACGTTCGAGATGGTCACCCTGCCCGACGACCTCGCGGGACGTCTTGAGGGCAAGTCGTCACTCGGCAGGCTGGGGCTACTCACTCACTCGACGGCGGGCTTCATCGACCCCGGCTTCAACGGTCACATCACCCTTGAGCTGTCGAACGTCGCGAACCTGCCGATCACGCTGTGGCCCGGTATGAAGATCGGGCAGCTGTGCCTGTTCCGGCTGTCGAGCGCGGCGGAGTTTCCGTACGGCACGAAGCAGGCCGGCTCGCGCTACCAGGGGCAACGCGGACCGACACCGAGCCGCGCGTACCGGAACTTCCACCGCACCGACACTCGGCGCTGACCCGAGCGGTTCGGCCAGGCAGGCGAACCGCGAGTCACCGTTCCGCTGGTGCCACTTCTGATCGTTGGATCGGCACCGGCTCTGGGCGCAGCTGACTCACGGCGAGCGCGACCACCAGCAGCCCTGCACCACACCAGCCGACGACGCCGAGCCGGTCTCCGAGCAGCACCGTGGCCAGCAATGCCGCGGTGAGTGGTTCGAGTAGCACCGCGAGCCCCGCGACGACCGCGTGGGCACTGCGCAGCCCGGTGAAGTACGCGGTGTAGGCGAGCGCGGTCGGCACGAGGCCGAGGTACAGCGCCGCGGCGACCGGCTCCGGCCGAAGCGGGATGCTGACACCGACCATCAGCGCGGCGGGCAATAGCAGCGCTCCGCCTAAGAGGCAGCCGACGGCCGCCGTTCGCAACGGATCCAGCCCCGCCACCGGTCGCCTGGTGGCTATGGTCACCGTCGCGAAGCCCGCGCCCGCGAGCAGGGCACATCCAATCCCGATGAGCGGCGAACCCTCACCCGCGCCGGTTGGGGCTCCCATCAGCAACACCAGCCCCACGATGGCGGAACAGAGCGCGCCCAACGTCGTCACGGACGGCCTTCGCCCGGTCCGCGCCGTGGTCGCCACGACGACGAACACGGGCACGCTCCCAATCGTGATCATGGTCGCGAGGCTGACCGAAGTCAGCGTCACGGCCGCGAAGTAACTGGCCTGAAATACCGCGAGCAACACACCGACGACGAGCAGTCGCCGGACGCTCGCGGCGGTGCGCGGCACCCGCATTCCCGAGGTGGCCAGCAGGAACATCGAGACGAACACGCCACCAAGCAGTAACCGGTAAGCCGCGATCGATAGCGGGTGCAGGTCTCCTGACGTCGCGAGCAACGCACCGGCGATACCACCGGTTCCCCAGCACACGCCCGCGACGAGCAGGGCCGCGGCACCACGGCCGCGAGCACGCGAATGAACAGCGGTCAGCATGAAAGAACGCTCCAGCGTCGAAGGAATGGGACACGACGACGCGGGGCGCGCGCTGAACGATCAGCAGCACCGCGCTACGGAACCTGACGAGACCGCACCGGGTAAGCACAACGATCGCCGCACGACGACCGTCGTACGACGCAGCGCGACCGCCCCGCTCAGCGGCGGGGCGGTGGGGTGATGGGATAGAGCCGGTGCACGCGCCCGAGCATACCTGGACGTCGACGTCCAGCCGAACGGGTTTCCGTCGCCGACGCCATCGCCCAAGCAGTCAGCTCGCCGCTGCCGTGGTCCGCGTCCGTGGTCGCCTGCCGGTGGCACCACCACTGGCAGGACCCGCCGCCGCGACGATATACATCCACGTCCAGAGGATCCACGCGGCGAACCACACCACGCCCACCACGACGTAGCCGAGAGTCCACAGCCACTCCGGCACGCCCGGCTTGCGCTCGCGCTGCAACAGCTCGTGCTCCGGCCCGAACGTTCGCGTACCCGACTCGGCCGCGACCGGGGGCGCGTCGATCTCGGCGTCGTACGGCAGATACACCGGCAACGCGGCCATCATGTTGTTGCCGGTGTGCAGCCGGATACCGGTCTTCCAACTGCCATACACCGGCACCGACCGTGCCGAGCGGTACACGCCGTCGGCGCCCTTGATCATGTCGGTGCGGAAGAAGTCGCCACCCTGCCAGGAGATCACCGACAGCCAGTTCTTGTCCGCGTCGGCGTCGCTTGGGCGCAGCGTCACCGCGAGGTCGACCCAGCGCGGCGGAACGCCTTCGTTGGTGTCGTTGTCGATGGTGCGGCTGGCGCTGGCGTCGGTCACCACCAGGTCGCCAGTGATCGGCGGCGGGTCCTGCGGCGGCACGACGACGAACATCACGCCGACCATCCCGAGCGCACCCGCGAGCCCGAGCGCGTGCGTCGTCCGCGTCCGCACGGGTGCGGGCGTAGACGTCGCGCGGCTACCGATCTCCTCCAACCGCCGCAACTGCCACACGGCGGCGAGCCCCGCACTGACCCCGGCGATCGTGCCGAACACCATGAACTTGCCGATCATCTCAGCGGGCCACGCCTGCGGCATGAACCAATGCGTCGCTGGCCATTCCGACAGCACGCCGATAGTGCCAACCGCGACACCGGACACCGCCCCGAAGACGTACCCACGCTTGGGTGAAATCACCAGTGCGACCAGTTCGATCAGGATCGCCTCGCCGATATACGGCAGGAACGGCGCTGGCGTCAGATCGAACGGCACCAGGACGACGTAAAGCAGACACCGCAGCACGACGTACAGTCCGACCGCGGCGAGCGCGCCGCCTGGACCGAAGGTCGCGCGAGCGTAGACCAGGCCCCACGTCGTCGCGATCGCCACCAGCACCACCTGGTTGAGCAGCGGAAACTGCGGGATGCCGTGCTCGAACTCCATCAGGAACGCGGTGATCGTCGTGATCCACATACCGCCGACCAGCGCGCCCCATAGCTTCGCGCCGCGCCCTGTCATCGCCCGCGCGCCGACCTGCTTGGACTCCGCGAGCAGCAGCATGATCCCGATCGGCGTCAGTACCGCACCGCCGATCATGAGGACGTGCGTCGGGCCCCATTCGGTGACGTCCTGACCGAACAGTCGATGCCAGAGGTCATCGAGCGGGAACCCGGCGACGCCGACCATGCCGCACGTGATGATGACGATCGAACCCATCGGCGCCCGCCACGCGGGGCCAATGCGGAACGTCCGCAGCGGCAGCTCCCCGCGCGCGAGCGTCGCGCTGATCACGCCCGCCGAGAAGATCCCAAGCAGCGCGAAGTAGATCGGGTAGTGCGATGGGTTGGCCAGCGGCCCCTCGTCGCGGCCAAGCTCCATGTGAATCGGCACATCCCAATAGACCCCGATGCCGCCGGTGATATCGGCGAGAATCAGCAGGTAGATCGGCAGTCCTGCCCAGCGCGGCAGGCCGTCGTAGCGAGACACGGTGTCCGCGAGCTTCCCGAGCAGCGTCGGTTTGCCCGCGCGTTCGCGGATCACGAACACCATCAGCGGCACGATCACCGCGAACGCCATGATCGCCGCGATGATCACCTCATCGAGTGCCGCGCCACCCGCCGGTGGTGCCTCCCGCACGCTGCCCATACACCGCTCGCTTCCATCGCCTTGAGGTCCACCTCGAAGCTGCTACCAGCAGTTAGCGTTACTTCGAGTCACACTAAGGTGTACGGTACAACGAGTACCACTAAAATTGCCAGAGTCTCTGCGACACTGTGCCCCGTGACGGTGAAACGACGTCCCACCCCCGCGCGCGCCGATGGCCGCGCCACCCGGTGGGCTGGCCAGCGCGAACGTCGTCGCAAGGAGTTCGTCGACGCCGCACTCGCCGCGATCACCGAGCACGGCCCCGACGTCTCAACACAACAGATCGCGGACAAGGCGGGAGTACCGCGCACCCGGCTCTACCGGCACTTCAGTGGCAAAGCAGATCTGGCTTCGGCGATCGCGGAGCGGGTGATCGAGCAGGTCGTCGTCGAGCTCGACCCGGTGTGGAACCCGCGCGGCACGCCGATGGAGATGATCGAACTCGCGGTGCGCACGCACGTGACCTGGATGGCGGAGCACGAGGCGATCTACCAGTACGTGATCAACGTCAGCGGCGCGGCGGGCGTGTCCGCGTACCACGACGTCAAGGTCGCGGTCAGCGGCCACATCGCGGCGTTGTTCCGCGAGTACCTCCAGGTCGCGGGTGGCGACACCACGGCGGCGGAGCCAGCGGCCTACGGGCTGGTCGGCTTCGTGGACGCCGCGACGAACCGCTGGCTGGAGAACCCGACCGAGCAGACGCGCGAAGAACTGATCCGCAAGCTCGTCGACTGGGCGTGGCTGCTGATCTCGGACACCGCCGCCAAGGGTGGGCTGAAACTGGATCCGGACCAGCGGCTCCCGACGACGGAGGAGTTGCGCGCCCGGCGCACCGAGCGGTGACGCCTTCGAGGCGTCACTCAACGCACCGTCAGGCCGACGCGCCGCCGTCCTGCTTGTCCTGCTCGGGCAGTGGTGTGCCACTGGAGGCAGCCGCCGTGGAAACGTCCGCCTTGCCATTGGCCTCCGCCTCGCCACCGACCTCGGACCGCGAGCCGTTGCCAGAGCCGTTGGCGCCATTGCTCGCGGCACCGGCGGCGGGCGTCGACTCCGGCGTGGCGGCACCGTCCGAGCCCTCCGGTGCTGGCTTGCGCTTCACCGACGACAGCAGCAGCTGTGCGACATCGACGACCTCGACGTGTTCGTCGGCCTGCTGGTCGTTCTTCCGCTGGGTAACGCCGTCAGTGAGCATCACGCGGCAGAACGGGCAGCCGGTCGCGATCTTCGTCGGCGCGGTGCCCAGCGCCTCGTCGACACGCTCGACGTTGATCCGCTTGCCGATGCGCTCTTCCATCCACATCCGCGCACCACCAGCACCACAGCACATGGACCGGTCACCGTGGCGCGGCATCTCGCGGAGCTGTGCACCGGACGCGCCGACAAGGTCACGCGGCGCCTCGTACACCTGGTTGTGGCGACCAAGGAAGCACGGGTCGTGATAGGTGACGCCCTCAGCGACCGGGGCGATCGGGGTGAGCCGCTTCTCCCGCACCAGCCGGTTGAGCAACTGGGTGTGGTGCACGACCTCGTACTGCCCGCCCAGTTCCGGGTACTCGTTCGCGATGGTGTTGAAGCAGTGCGCACAGGTGACGACGATCTTTCGACTCGACGGCTGTGTCTCGGCGAACACCGAGTTCAGCACCTCGACGTTTTGCTGCGCCAGCATCTGGAACACGAACTCGTTACCGGCACGACGCGCCGGGTCACCGGTGCAGGTCTCCTCTGAGCCGAGCACCTTGTAGTTGACGCCCGCGATCTGCAGCAGCTCGGCGACGGCCTTGGTCGTCTTCTTCGCGCGGTCCTCGAACGCACCAGCGCAGCCGACCCAGAACAGGTACTCGGTGTCGCCCCATTCGCCGTCGAAAACTGGAACCTCGAAGTCGACCTCCTTGGTCCAGTCGAGGCGGTTCTTGGCGTTCTGGCCCCAGGGGTTGCCCTTGTTCTCCAGGTTCTTGAACATCCCGCCCAGCTCGGTCGGGAAGTTCGACTCGATCATGACCTGGTAACGGCGCATGTCGACGATGTGGTCGACGTGCTCGATATCGACGGGGCACTGCTCGACGCAAGCGCCGCAGTTGGTGCACGACCACAGCATGTCCGGGTCGATGACGCCGTTTTCCTCGGGACCGCCGATGAGCGGACGCTCGGACTCGGCCAGCGCCAGGACGTCGATCCCCGCGTGCGGGTCGTCGCCCTCAAGGCCGATCTCCTCGCCCATCATGTCCTTTTTGCCGCCCGCGAGCAGATAAGGCGCCTTGGCGTATGCGTGATCGCGCAGCTGCGTGATCAGCAGTTTCGGCGACAGCGGCTTGCCGGTGTTCCACGCGGGGCACTGCGACTGGCATCGCCCGCACTCGGTGCAGGTGGTGAAGTCCAGCCAGCCCTTCCACGAGAAGTCCTCGACCTGGCCAGCACCGAAGACGTCCTTCTCAGGGTCGGCTTCCTCGAAGTCGAGCGGCTTGCCGTCGCTCATCATCGGCTTGAGCGCACCGAGCGCGACGCCGCCGTCATCCTCGCGCTTGAAGTAGATGTTGAAGAACGCGCTGAACCGGTGCCAGGCGACACCCATCGTCATGTAGCGCGCCACGACGACGACCCACACCATCGCACCCATCAGCTTGATGAACGCCATGATGACGACGCCGTTCGGGCTGGTCGGCAGCAGCTCAGCCAGCGGGGCGGTGGTGAAGCTCGCCCACAGCGGCGAGTGGTCCAGACCAGCGGCGATCTTGAACGCCTTGACACCGAGGATGCCAAGACCCTCGATGATGACGACTGCCTCGACGAAGTACGCCTGCCAGAAGTTCGACCCGGCGAAGCGGGACTGCCGGTCAGCGCGGCGCGGATGGTTGAGCTGCCGGATGATCGCCAGCGCGACACCGCCGACGACGGTGCCGAGGCCGAGCAGCTCGATCGCGAGGCTCCAGACGACCCACTCACCGATGATCGGCCAGTGGAAGCTGGGGACGAACACCTCGCCGTAGGCCTCGAACAGCACCGCGGAGCCGATCAGGAAGCCCCACATCACCATCCAGTGCATCACGCCGACGTGGCGCAGCTTGTTCATCCGCGTGTGGGCGGCGAACTCCTTGACCAGCGTCTTCATGCGCGGCACGAACGGGCCGTTGCGCGTGGCGTCCGGCTGGCCGAGACGGATGATCTTGACCATGCGCAGGACCGTCGCGACGAACATTCCCCACGCGACGATGCTGAACAGGACGGCGATACCGCCGAGCGTGAGCTCTAGCGCACCCATGGAGCGGGCCTTTCTGCTGGCGTAATGCTTACGAAGCGGGGCTTACCCTACTGATGGGTAATCGATCGACCGTGCTGTTGTCCCGCCGATGTGTTCTACGACTCCCGGTAAACTTGGACGATAGTTCAGGTAGTGTGGAACGACACAGTGTTACTGGGAGGAGCTGCCAATGGCCGCCTACCTGCTTCTCGCCGTGGCCATCGTGCTCGAGGTCGTTGGCACGACCGCGCTGAAGCTGTCCGAGGGTTTCACCCGGCTCTGGCCCTCCGTGGTGGTGGTCGGCAGCTACCTGCTTGCCTTCGCCGCGCTCGGGCAGGTGCTCAAACTCGGCGTTCCGGTCGGGGTCGCCTACGCCATCTGGGCAGCGTTCGGGATCGCGTTGATCGCGACCGTCGGTGTGGTGTTCTTCAAGGAACAGCTGACCATGCCGATGGTAATCGGGCTCGCCATGGTCGTCGGCGGCGTCGTGTTGCTCGAACTGGGAAGGGCGCCGCAGTGAGTGTGCAAACGGACGGCCGCAAGGCGCGCGGCGAACGACGTCGTCGGGAGATCATCGACGCCACGCTGCGGGTGATCGAGCGGGACGGCGTCGCGGGCGTCACACATCGGACGGTCGCGCGCGAGGCTGGCATTCCAACGGCGTCCACGACGTACCACTTCGCCACGCTTGACGACTTGCTGATCGCCACACTCATCTCGTGCGCGCGGGACATGGCGACCGAGGTGTACTGGATGATCGACCGCGCGCGCTCGCGCGAGGGCCTGCGCCGGTCGTCGGAACTGAGCAGCGGTCCGAGTGCGGCCGACGAGGTGTCCGCCCTGCTCGCGGAGGCGTTGGGACCCCGGCGCGGGCGAACGATGGCGGAGTACGAGCTGTACCTGCTGGCCTCACGACGTCCCGCGCTGCGCCCCGCCGCCCGGCGCTGGCTGGACGTCTTGACGTCGATGGTGCGCCACGACGACGAGGTCGCCTTCCGCGTGTTTCTCGCCGGTATCGACGGGCTGTTGATCCAGGGCCTGATCGACGACGAACCGCCGACCGCCGATGAGCTGCGCCCGGTGGTGGAGTACCTACTCAAGCCACGGTGAGCCGCCCGGGAGGGTCGTGGCTCCCGGGCGGCTGGTGGTGCTCAGCCCTTGTTCTCGTAGATGGGGGTGATCGTCGCCCGCGCGAGCGTCGTGCCAAACATGTTGAAGCCGAGGAAGGCGGGAGTGGCGTTCTCGTCGACGTCCAGCTTGTCTGCGGACAGCGCGTGCACCGCGAAGATGTAGCGGTGCGGACCGTGGCCGGGAGGCGGCGCGGCACCGAGGTACTGCCGCACACCGCCATCGGTCTTCAGCGTGACCGCCCCCGCGGGGAGGCCGGAGCCGCTAGCGTCACCGGCACCCGAAGGCAATTCCGTCGTGGTCACCGGGATGTTGCAGACGGCCCAGTGCCAGAAGCCGCTGGCGGTCGGGGCGTCCGGGTCGAAGCAGGTGACGGCGAAGCTCTTGGTCTCGGCGGGGAAATCGCTCCACGCCAGGTGCGGCGACCGATCCTCGCCGCCAGCACCGAAGATGCCGGACAGGTGCGGCGTCGCCAACGTCTCGCCCTCGGCGATGTCGTTGCTGCGCAGGGTGAACGATGGCACCTGCGGCAGGAAGTCGTACGGGTTGGGTGGCTGTGCCATGAGTCCTCCTGGGATTCGAGGTTTGGCTACGGAAAGTCGTCCGACTGCGAGGCTAGTAGGCCGCGCTGAAAGACGCTTTCGCTGTGGTAGGCGCGCCAGGGTCCGCTCCGGGCGTTTCTGGGGGTTGTCCCTGATGTGCCGGGGTAGGGCCTAGCCCTAACGTCGTCCACACAGGGATCTCGAACGGAGGGCGTGGTGTCTCGAACGGGCAGGGCGATCGCGGGCGTCGTGTTTCTCGGCATCGCGGTGGTGATCGCGACCGGCTGGTGGAATCCGTCGACGGCCTCGGCGGACGACACGATCAACGAACCCGTGCGTCACGTGGAGATCGACAACGACAGCGGCGGCATCAGCATCCGCGCGGCCGACGTTGACGCCACCACGGTGCACCAGGAGTACCGGTACCACTGGGGCGAACCGGACACCGCGTTCGAGGTGCGGGACGGCATCCTGAACCTCGACGACTGCGGCTGGCAATGCGACGTCAGCTACGAGGTCGTCGTGCCGCTTGACACCACAGTCGATGGCAAGGTGGACTCCGGCTCTGTCGACCTGGAAGGCATCGCCGAGGCGGACCTGAAGGTCAACAGCGGTGACGTCGTGCTCACCGACGTCGACGGTCCAGTCCAGCTCGACGTGGACTCCGGCAGCGTGTCCGGGACGGGCCTGGTCGGTTCGCTCGACGCCGACGTCGACTCCGGCAACGTCGAACTGACCTTCGTCGAGCCGCCCGACGTGACCGCGGATATCGACTCCGGCAACATCGAACTGACCGTGCCGGACGTGCCGTACCGGGTGACGTCGAACGTCGACTCCGGCAACGAGGAGATCGACGTCCCCACCGACCCAGACTCCGAGCACCTGATGGAGTTCGATGTCGACAGCGGGAACCTGGTCATCCGCGCTGGCTGAGCCGCGCCTGGGAACAACACCGCACCCCCACCCGTTGTACGGGCAGCGAGGTTGAGTGTGAATCACTCAAGTCTGAGTTGACGCGGACGAAGCAGTCCGGATAGAACTTGAGTCAGACGTACTCAACCTAGACGCAAGATCCCAGCTAGACACAGGAGGACCACCCATGGCGCGAACGGTCGGCATCGACCTCGGGACGACCAACTCGGTCGTCGCTGTCCTCGAAGGTGGCGAGCCGACGGTCATCGCCAACTCCGAGGGTTCCCGTACCACCCCGTCCATCGTCGCCTTCGCCAAGAACGGCGAGGTGCTTACCGGTCAGCCCGCCAAGAACCAGGCGGTGACGAACTCGGACCGCACCATCCGGTCGGTCAAGCGGCACATGGGCACCGACTGGAAGACCGAGATCGACGGGAAGAACTACACCCCGCAGGAGATCAGCGCCCGGGTGCTGATGAAGCTCAAGCGCGACGCGGAGGCCTACCTCGGCGAGGAGGTCACCGACGCGGTAATCACCGTCCCCGCGTACTTCGAGGACGCCCAGCGCCAAGCCACCAAGGAAGCCGGCCAGATCGCGGGCCTCAACGTGCTGCGCATCGTCAACGAGCCGACATCGGCCGCGCTCGCCTACGGCCTCGACAAGGGCGAGAAAGAGCAGACCATCCTGGTCTTCGACCTCGGTGGTGGCACCTTCGACGTCTCGCTGCTCGAGCTCGGTGAGGGCGTCGTCGAGGTGCGTGCGACCAGCGGTGACAACCACCTCGGTGGTGACGACTGGGACCAGCGCATCGTCGACTGGCTGGTGGACAAGTTCAAGGCATCGCACGGCATCGACCTGACCAAGGACCGGATGGCGCTGCAGCGCATCAAGGAGGCCGCCGAGAAGGCCAAGGTCGAGCTGTCCAGCTCGTCGACGACCAACATCAACCTGCCCTACATCACTGTCGACGCGGACAAGAACCCGCTGTTCCTCGACGAGACGCTCTCGCGCGCCGAGTTCCAGAAGATCACGCAGGACCTGCTGGACCGCACGAAGTCGCCGTTCCACAACGTGATCAAGGACGCGGGCATCTCCGTCGGCGACATCGACCACGTCGTGCTCGTCGGTGGTTCCACCCGCATGCCCGCGGTTGTGGACTTGGTCAAGGAGCTGACCGGCGGCCAGGAGCCGAACAAGGGCGTCAACCCGGACGAGGTCGTCGCCGTCGGCGCGGCGCTGCAGGCCGGTGTGCTCAAGGGCGAGGTGAAGGATGTCCTGCTGCTCGACGTCACCCCGCTGTCGCTGGGTATCGAGACCAAGGGCGGCGTGTTCACCAAGCTCATCGAGCGCAACACCACGATCCCGACCAACCGTTCGGAGATCTTCTCGACGGCCGACGACAACCAGCCGTCGGTGCAGATCCAGGTGTTCCAGGGTGAGCGCGAGATCGCGGCGCACAACAAGAAGCTGGGCAGCTTTGAGCTGACCGGTATTCCGCCCGCACCGCGCGGTGTGCCGCAGATCGAGGTCGGCTTCGACATCGACGCCAACGGCATCGTGCACGTGACCGCGAAGGATCTCGGCACGGGCAAGGAACAGAGCATCAAGATCACCGGTGGTTCCGCGCTACCGCAGGAAGACATCGACCGGATGGTCAAGGATGCCGAGGCCCACGCTGAGGAAGACCGGAAACGTCGCGAAGAGGCCGAGACCCGCAACCAGGCCGAAACCCTCGCTTACCAGACGGAGAAGTTCGTCAAGGAGAACGAGGACAAGTTGCCTGACGAGGTCAAGACCAAGGTCAACGACGCGGTCAGCGAGCTCAACGAGGCGCTGAAGGGCACCGACACCGCCGCCATCCAGTCCGCGATGGAGAAGCTGACGCAGGAGTCGCAGGCCATGGGCTCCTCGATGTACGCGGACCAGCAGGACGCGACGGCTGGCGCGGCCGGTGACGCCGGCGCCGCCGGCGGCGCGTCTGGTGACGCTGGCGCGGACGACGTCGTTGATGCCGAGATCGTTGACGAGGACAAGTCCGAGGGCGACAAGAAGTGAGTGGGAACTACGAGGAAGGCGAAGGCGTCAGGCCGGAGGAGCCAGTGATCGTGCGGGACCGTCGCAAGATTGATCCCGAGACGGGCGAGCTCCGTGAAGAACCGATCGTCGAGGACGCCCCCCGACCCGCGGACGGCTCAGGACCGCCCGCGGGCGGGGAGATCGTCGACGACGCGGTGACACCGGCCTCTGACGTAGAGAAGGAGCTCGCGGAACGCACCGCGGACCTGCAGCGCGTGCAGGCCGAGTACGCCAACTACCGCAAGCGCGTCGACCGGGACAAGGTCGCTAACACCATGGCGGCCAAGGCGTCACTCGCGAACGAGCTGCTGCCGTTGCTGGACGACATCGAGCGCGCGGAGCAGCACGGCGACCTCAACGGCGCGTTCAAGGCGGTCGCGGACAAGTTGGTCGGGACACTGCAGCGCGCCGGACTCGAGTCGTTTGGCTCGCAGGGTGAGCCGTTCGACCCGAGCGTGCACGAGGCGGTGCAGCACAGCACTTCCCCCGACGTCTCGGAGCCGACGGTGACGACGGTGCTGCGACGCGGGTACAAGTTCGGCGACCGAGTGCTGCGGCCAGCGATGGTCGCGGTGACCGACCACGAACCCGAGCAGGAGGAGCGACCGGAGACGCTGGTGGACCCGGCCGAACCGGCTGAACCACCAGCACGAGAAGACAACAACTGACGAAGGGAGGAGACGTCCGGTGACCGCTCGTGAGTGGCTCGGCAAGGATTTCTACCGTGAGCTGGGCGTCTCCTCCGACGCGTCGACGGAGGAGATCAAGAAGGCGTACCGGAAGCTGGCGCGGGAGAACCATCCCGACGCCAACCCCGGCAACCCCGAGGCCGAGAAGAAGTTCAAGGCCGTTTCAGAGGCCTACGGCGTGCTGTCCGACCCCGCCAAACGCAAGGAGTACGACGAGGCACGTGCGCTGTTCGGCTCCGGTGCCGGCACGGGTGGCGGCGCGGGTGGTTTCGGCTTCCCAGGCGGTGGTGGCGCTGGCGGGTTCGACTTCGGTGACCTGTTCGGCGCTGGCGCGGGTGGCCAGCCTGGCGGCATGGGCGGCCTCGGCGACATCCTCGGCGGGCTGTTCGGCAGGCGCGGGGCGGCTGGTGCCGGTGCGACCGCGGCGCAGCGTGGCTCCGACGTCGAGACCGACATCAGGATCGACTTCGCGGAGGCGGTCAAGGGAGCGACCCTGCCGCTGCGGCTTTCCAGCCCCGCCACGTGCGGCACCTGTGCGGGGTCGGGCGCCAAGCCTGGCACCTCACCGCGCACGTGTACGACCTGCGGCGGCGCCGGGCTGATCAACTCCAGTCAGGGCGCGTTCGCGTTCTCCGAACCTTGCCGCGACTGCCGGGGGCGGGGCGCGATCATCGACAACCCCTGCCAGGAGTGCGGCGGTGACGGCGTCAGCACCCGGACTCGCACCCTGACCGTTCGCATCCCGCCCGGCGTCGATAACGACCAGCGGATCAGGCTCGCCGGGCAAGGCGAACCCGGCAGAGGCGGCGCGACCGCGGGCGACCTCTATGTGCGGGTGCATGTCACGCCGCACCCGATCTTCGGGCGGTCCGGTAACAACCTGACCATCACCGTGCCGGTGGAGTTCACCGAACTCGCACTCGGCGCCACGATCAGCGTGCCGACGCTCGACGGCAAGGTGTCCGTGAAGGTGCCCGCTGGCACCAACAGCGGCAAGGTGCTGCGAGTGCGCGGCAAAGGCATAAGCAAGCGGGACGGTACGACCGGTGACCTGCTGGTGACGTTGCAGGTCACCGTACCGGACCATCTGCCTGACGACGCCGAGACGGCGCTGCGCGAGTACGCCGAGAAGATCAAGAAGCATGACCCGCGGCCGGAGATCACTAAGCTGCTGAAGGAGCGATGATGTCGCTGCGCTTCCCGAACGGTTTCGGCGGTCTGCCCCACGGGACGGACGAGACAACACCGATGTTCGTGATCTCCGTCGCCGCGGAACTGTCCGGCCTGCACGCACAGACATTGCGCACGTACGACCGGATGGGGCTGGTCTCGCCAGGAAGGACGGCCGGCGGTGGTCGTCGCTACTCGATGCGCGACATCGCGCTGCTCCGCGAGGTGCAGCGGCTGTCGCAGGAGGACGGCGTCAACCTCGCGGGCATCAAGCGGATCATCGAGCTCGAAAGCGAGGTCGACGCGCTCCGGTCGAAGGTGGCTGAGTTGACGGAGGAACTGGCGGCGGCCTACGCGGCAGCCGAGCAGGCCGCCGCTGCCGTCCACGCCTCCTACCGCAAGGAGCTCGTCCCCATGCGCAGGGAGACAGCGCTAGTCGTCTGGAAGCCCAAGCGCCGCCGTTTCTAGCGTCGTGTGTCCCCTGTTCTCGACGTCGTGTTGCGTTTTAGCCGGCGACGCCGGAACACCGGGTGCATCGCGGTCGGCGTCGCAGCGTTCAACTCTGAGAGCGCGACAAGCTCGTTCGACCAGTGCTCGTGATCACAGCCCGCAAGAAGTTGATCGACTCGACGGGAAAGCCGGACGCGACACCGAGTGGCAGCGGCGCGTCCGCGCTCCGACGCCAGTTTGAATCACTATAGATACACAATGCGCGCAAGAGGAACAACGAATTGAAACAAAAGTAGCAGACTCTGATTCACTTACCACTCCCATCATCACCGCAGGAAAAGTATTCAATACTGAGCAGCAACCAGCATCGGGAGCTTCTGTACGGTTACTGGCCTGGCCAGGACAAGCGGAGATGGAGAGGGTCAAAGACGGCGGAAATTTTCACCTAACGCCTATAGGCCGGACGACGACATCGTCAGATGGTCGTTACGCGCTGAAAGCTGATCCAGGGATTGATCTCTCCAAATTCTAACGGTGCCTCGAGCCCGCTGTCCACACTACCCGGAAAACTTGATCTGACACTTCAACCGGTTAAAGGCTCTACTTCTGCGGACCCAGCACAAATCCGAGCGCTGTCTACCGATTCCCAAACGTCGACTTTCGCCCAAGGGAGCAACCTGGGACCAAAACGCACAAATGTAGGATCGCTCTTCATTAGAACTAAGGGAGTATGGGGAAGGATCATACATAAGACAAGCGCGAACAGCGAAATCGGTGTAGGCGTGGATTCAGGTAGCGGATACGAAGCGAGCGGAACGGTAATGCGCTCATCTGACGACACGCTTGGCTTCCCCAGGTACGGCCGATACACCTACAAGCATTTTTACACGGAGCGCCCCTTCAGTAAGTACAGCAGGTATAACTGTTACGGCTATTGGGTAAGCAGCACCGTTAAAGCTACCGCATACGGCAGCATCGCAGGTACATACAATAGAGATGCGTCAAAACGGGCGAGGCAACCGCAATCAAGATGCGCCAGATACCTACCCGGCTCCTACCATGCTAAGGAAACCGGCTATGCTAGGACTTGGGCCGGGGGCGCAAAACTAGCTTCTACAATCGGAATAAACCTTTCCACCAGGACCGGGTATTCGACTGCCTCAACTGTGAAATTCGACTTCATGACTTCGAGGAAAGCTATGTGTGGCACGCTGGCCCATCCGGCATACGAACGCCCAGGCGCGTTTGTAATTCAGAATTCGTAATACATTGCTCGTCCTACGAAGTCTCTACCTCCTGACTCTTGCGGGATTGGTCACAGTTGCGCTGACAGCGTGCACAAGTGGGCAACCGAAACCACTTGTTGTTCCGGGAGACGACTCTGACTCACTTCAGGGATGGACATGCCTCAAATCACAAAGAGGCAATCCAGCAATTTCGCTCCCCATCCAAGGAATAAAATCGATCGGCGACCAACCGATAACAATAACGGAAATCGAACTTGTCGAGCCGAAGCAGGTCAAACTAGTCGGCGCAGAGATCGCGAGGTGGCCGTCCGAGAACCCTAGTCGGGTGCCGAACACAGTGGTTGGTGGCCCTTACCCACCAAACACGAACGATTCGAGCCTGGCGTGGCAGAATGGGGTAGAGGCTTCCGGTGAAGTGCTAGAACCAGGAAACGTATGGACCATTTCTGTCGGGGTCAAGCCGGAAGGAACATCGAGCCTTATAAAGCGAATTAAAGTGAAATACGCGGACACATCGGGCAATACCTACGAATCTCAAACGGCAGAAGCTTTCATGATCCGAAACAACTGTTTCGCCGATCACGAATGGCCTGCGGACTACGGGGCACCCTGAGCTGCCCGGTGTCCTGCAACGAAACTGGGATACGAGCGTCTGACTCACAGTGGTGTGAGCCAGACGCTCGCCCGCGTTGTCAGTCCGTGGTGAACGAGTCGTAGGAGATCTGGTCGAAGGTGGTGCCCGCGACGAGCATCCGGGAGACCGTCGAGCGAATCATGCCGGGGGAGCCGGAGACCAGCACGTCATGGTCGCGCCAGGCCCCGTGACCGGTGACGACCTCCGCGAGCTGACCCTTCTCGCCACCTTCGGCGGAACCGTCCTCGGTGACAGGCACAACCGTCAGCCAGGAGTGGCGCTCGGCAAGCGCCCGCAACTCGTTCAAGTAGTACAGGTCATCCACCTTGCGGCCACCGAAGAACATCGTCACGTACGGCCGGGTGTCCCTGCCGCTGAGCTCGTCGATCACGCCCAGCAGCGGAGCGATGCCGGTGCCACCACCGACGAGCAGCAAGTCGCGGTCGGCCTTCGGGTTGGCCCAGAGGTTCCCAAGCGGGGATCCGATCTTCCAGACGTCGCCAAGCCGCGTGTAACCGACCAAGGCTCTGCTTACCCAGCCGCCGTCGACCGCGCGGACATGGAAGTCCAGTGATCCGTCCTCGCGAGGTGCGTTGGCAGGCGACAGGTAGCGCCACAGCCGGGGACGCTGCGGGCTCTCGATGCTTACGTACTGGCCGGTGTAGAACGGAATGGTCCGGTCAGGCCGAACCCGGATCAGCGCGGTCTCCCAGTCGAGCCGCGTGTGATCAATAACCTCCGCGTTCCACCAGGCGGGCCCGTCATCCGACGCGGACCCCTCCTGCATGGCGCCCGCGATAATCGCGAAGGCGTCCGCCCACGCGCGTTCGACCTCTTCGGTCCAGTCGTCGCCCGCGTAATGCCGCAGCGCCCCAAGTAGCGCGGTGCCGACCGACTCGTAGTGCCTGGTGACAACGCCGAACTTACGATGATCACGGCCTAGTTGGCGCAGGAACGGTGTCAGCTCCTGGGGTCGGTCCACCATCTGCACGATGTGCACCAGCGCGCGCAGCAGCCTGCTGCGCTGCACCTCCATGTTGGCCGGGAACATGTCCCGCGTGTCGGGCGCGATGGCGAACAACAACGCGTAGAACTGACGTGACAGCCCTTCCGCGTTGTGCTCGATCTTGGAGAAGCTCTCCCTGATGATGCCGACAACCCGCTCAGCGTCGCGCTGTCGTGCGCTACTGGAGCCCGATGGCTCCTCTGGCTCGTCGAGCACGGCGTTCACTGTCATCTGTGCGAGGCTTCTCCACGATCGCAGGGTAGTCGTAGGTGTACGAGGCCGCACTGACCGCGACCCCGCTGGTTTGTCACCCAATCGAGAGTAACCTGATTCTGCACGAAAAAAAGGCAGTGTGGTTCGGCCAACTGGTGCAAACTGCGTTGCGTACGAGGTCGACTTCCTGCGGTAACGGACCATTGTCACTCCGTGGTACCGGCAATACGAGGGGTAGGAATTGGCCCCCTGTCGTGTCAGACTTGTCGGTCGGCAGCCCCGTCCCCACCCGTACCCCGAGATCGTCTGGACCGCAGGTGAAACATTCGCTCCGGCTCGCACGCATGTCACGGATGGATCTGACCCCGAACCCGACCGACGACGTCCCACCGGAGACTCCGCCCACACCGAAGCACCGGCGCGGCAAGCACGACGCCGGTGAACGCGACGTCGTCCCGCGCAACGGCACGCGGCAGAACGGCGCGACCCCGAGTGTCGAACACGGTGTCGGGAGTGCAGGACACGGCGTCCCGAGTGCAGGACGCAGCGCACAGCCCGCGCCGAAGCCGTCGGAGACCTGGACCGCGCCGCCCGTCACTTGGCGTGCGGTGCCGCCTGCGCCGGAGGACCCCGCCACGGACACCGACACCGACCTGCCCGGCTCGGACGGCGAGCACCTGTTGCAGGTCACGTATGGCACCCGCACCCGCGCGGAGCGCTTCTACCAGGACCAGGTGTGCGACGCGCTCAACGACGAGATGATCGACTTCATCGACCGGATGGAGATGGCGTTCATCGCGACGTCGGACGCCAAGGGCGAGGCGGACTGCTCGCCGCGCTTCGGACCGCCCGGCTTCATCCAGGTGCTCGACCGGAGCCACGTCGCCTACCCGGAGTACCGAGGCAACGGCGTCATGGCCAGCCTCGGCAACATCAGCGAGAACCCGCACGTCGGCATCCTGCTGCTCGACTTCGTGCGCGACCGGATCGGTCTGCACATCAACGGCAGGGCGATGATCGTGGACGACGACGCGATGCGCGCCGAGTTCGACGGCATTCCCGAGGAGACGGAGCGCGGCAGGAGGCCGGAGCGGTGGGTGCTTGTCGAGATCGACGAGGCATACATCCACTGCCGCAAGCACATCCCGCGCATGATCCACGCCGACGCTGACCAGGCGTGGGGCACCGATGACGTCAAACGAAAGGGTGGGGACTACTTCGGCGTCCGCAAGGCCCGCAAGGCGGAGCGCGAAGCGGCCGAGCGAGCTCCCGCGTATCAGTCAAGGGTGAACGGGTCGTAGGCGATCTGATCCAGGCTGGTGCCCGCGACCAGTAACCGCGATACCGTCGCCTTGATCATCGATGGTGAGCCGGACACGAGGACGTCGTGCTCCGGCCATGCCCCGCGCTTGGTGACGACTTCGGCGAGCGTGCCCTGCTCGGCACCGGGGATACCGCCGCCGCTTTCCACGACGGGCACGACGGTGAACCACGGGTTCACCGACTCAAGCGCGCGCAGGCTCTCCAGTTCGTAGACATCGTCAGCGGTCCTACCGCCAAAGAACATCGTGACGTTGGGATTCTTGCCCCAGCGTGCGAGGTCGTCCACCAACGCGCGCAGCGGGGCGCTCCCGGTGCCACCCGCGATCATCAAGACGTCCCTACCTGACCCTCGGTCAACGCTGAGCCTGCCGAGCGGCGGCCCGAGATGCCAGATGTCGCCCGGCTGGGTGTGGCTGACGATGGCCCTGCTGACCCAGCCACCATCGACGGCGCGCACGTGGAACTCCAGCGAGCCGTCGTCGCGGGGTGCGTTGGCTGGCGAGAGGTAACGCCATAGCCGGGGACGCTGCGGAATCTCGACGCTCATGTACTGACCCGCCCGATACGACACCTGCGCGTCCGGCTCGATCCGCACGAGCGCGAGGTCCCAGCTCAGCCTGCGGTGATCGGTCACGGTGGCGCTGAGCAGGGCGGGACTTGGGTCGGACGCCGCCGCTTCCTGCATCGACCGCGCGACGATCGTGTAACCCTCCGCCCACGCGCGTTCGACGTCTGGGGTCCATGCGTCCCCAAGCTGGTCCCGCAACGCGGCGAGCATGGCGGTACCGATGGCTTCGTAGTGGCGAGTCTCGACGGCGAACTTGCGGTAGTCGCGACCGAGTTGGGTGAGGAACGGCACCAGGTCGTCCGGCCGATCGACCATCTGCACCACGCGCGCGATGGCGCGCATCAGCTTGCCCCTGCGCACCTCGACGTTGATCGGGAACAGCTCGCGAGTGTCGGGCGCGAGGGTGAACAACAGCCCGTAGAACGTCTGGGACATCTCGGGCAGGTACGGCTCCGCCCGCGCCCAGGTATCCGAAATGAGCCGCACCATCGCGGTGACCTCGGGCGGCGCCTTGCGTGCCGCTGATCCACGCGGGACAGGGCTGACGGCGTCGGGTGGGCTCATAAGTCTCTAACTGGACGCGGGGTGTAATAGGGACACGCCTGGGTCTCAGGCAGCGTAGCCGTAACCCTAGCCCCAAACACGAGTGATCCCGCCCGTTTCACCGGGCGGGATCACTCGTCTTGCCCAATCGACTTATCAGGGTTACCGGGTCAGACCCGCTCCACTTCCTCGATCTCGCCGGTCCGCAGCCCACCGAGGTAGTGCTTGAGCTCCCGCTTGACAACTGGTGCCAGCAGGTAGAGCCCGATCACGTTGAACAATGCCAGAAGGAACATGACCGCGTCGGTGAACGCGAGCACGTCGCTGAACTGCACAACGGAGCCGACGATGATGAACGTGCAGAACACGGCACGGTAGGCGTTCTCACTGGTGTTGCTCTTGCCGAACAGGAACGTCCACGCCTTCTGTCCGTAGTACGCCCAAGTGATCATCGTGGAGATCGCGAACAGCAACACCGCGACGGCGAGCACGTACTGGAAGCCAGGCAGCGCCGTCTCGAACGCACTCGATGTCACCTCGACACCGGGGATGCTGGGCGCCTCCTCGCCTGCGAGGTCAGCCGCGACGAGGGCTTCCTTCGACTCGTTCCAGTACTGGCTACTGGCGATGGTGATCGTCAACGCCGTCATGGTGCACACGACAACGGTGTCGATGAACGGCTCGAGCAGTGCGACGAGCCCCTCGGTGGCCGGGTACTTCGTCTTGACCGCGGAGTGCGCGATCGGCGCGGAACCGAGACCGGCCTCGTTGGAGAACGTGGCACGCCGCAGGCCCTGGATGATCGCACCGATCACACCACCGACGACCCCCTCACCAGTGAACGCGCCGGAGAGGATCTCGCCAATCGCGCCTGGCACCGACGGGATGTTGAACAGGATGACGATCGCGCAAGCCGCGATGTAGATGATGGCCATCGACGGCACGAGGCGGCTGGTCACCCGGCCGATCGACTTGATGCCGCCCCAGATCACCGCGCCGACGATCACGGCGAGGATGATGCCGAAGATCAGACCGGCGCCATCGTTGGTGAGCGGGCTGTCCTCGCCACCAGTGACGCGACGGAGCTGCGCCATCGACTGGTTGGCCTGGAACATGTTCCCGCCACCGATGCCGAAGAACAGGATACCCACGGCGACGAGGCCCGCGAGGCCGGTGCCGAGGATCTTCCCGGCATTGCCCGGGATGCGCTCGGCGAAGCCTTTGCGCAGGTAGTGCATCGGCCCACCGGACACGGTGCCATCCTCGTGGATCTCCCGGTACTTCACACCGAGGGTGCATTCCACGAACTTGGTGACCATGCCGAGCAGACCAACGAGGATCATCCAGAAGGTGGCACCGGCACCACCGATGGTGACAGCGACACCGACACCCGCGATGTTGCCAAGTCCAACGGTGCCAGATAACGCCGATGACAGCGCCTGGAAGTGCGTGATCTCGCCCGGTTCGTCATCGCGCGTGTACTTGCCGCGCACCACCTCCGTCGCGAGCTTGAAAGCTCGGAACTGGATGAATCCGAAGTAGATACTGAAGATCAACCCCGCGACGACAAGCCAGCCGACGATCCAGGGGAAGTTCGTCCCGAAGATCGGGACCTCGGCGAAGACGAAGTTGCCCAGCCCGTCCGCGATTGGCGCGAATACCGAGTCAATCTTCTCTTCGACAGTCGATAGCAGCTCACTCTGGGCGCCTTCGACGTCCTCCTGAGCGAGGACCCATGGAACCCCATCCGAGTGACTCGTGATCACTGAGTGTGTGCTTGTTGGCATGGAGAGAAAGTTGACCCCAAGATCCGCTGCCGCACAAGCCCCAGCTTCCCCCGCGAGCGAAATACGTCTTTTGGTCGGAAGAGCCGTAACGCGGAGGTCACACCCGTCACGGTAAAGTTGAGTGGAACAAGCTCAACTTTCCTGACGTTGTTCTTAGCGAGACCAACTCACCAGCGAGGACACCGACCATGGTGCACCCTCGTTATGAGCAGCTACCACAAGGAAACGGGCAAGGGATGGACGCTTTCAACCCGACAACCAAGACGCAGCAAGCCATCTCGTCCGCGGCGCAGGCGGCGACGGTGGCGGGTAACCCCGACGTGACGTCGGCACACCTGCTCGGCGCGCTGCTGGCCCAGGGCGATGGCATCGCCGGGCCGCTACTCACCGCCGTGGGAGCCGACCCGGCGCAGGTGCACGCGGAGCTGGAGCCGATCACGCGGTCGCTGCCGACCGCGACCGGCGCCACCGTGGCGACACCGCAGTTCGACGCGTATGCGCTCAAGGCGTTGACCAAGGCGCAGCAGCTCGCTACCGAACTGGGGGACGAGTACGTCTCCACCGAACACCTGCTCGTCGGCCTGGCTTCGGAAGGCGGTCAGGTCGCCGACCTGCTCAAGCGGCACAACGCCACGCCGGAGGCGCTGCGGGAGGCGTTCACCAAGGTGCGCGGGTCCGCGCGGGTGACGAGCCCGGACCCCGAAGGCACCTACCAGGCGCTGGAGAAGTACGGCGTCGACCTCACCGAGCGGGCTCGCAAGGGCGACCTCGACCCGGTCATCGGTCGAGACACCGAGATCCGCCGCGTCGTCCAGGTGCTGTCGCGGCGCACGAAGAACAACCCCGTGCTGATCGGGGAGCCCGGCGTCGGCAAGACCGCCATCGTCGAGGGGCTCGCCCAGCGCATCGTGGCGGGGGACGTGCCGGAGTCGCTGCGCGGCAAACGCGTCGTCGCACTCGACCTTGGCTCGATGGTCGCTGGCGCGAAGTATCGGGGCGAGTTCGAGGAACGCCTCAAGGCCGTGCTCAAGGAGATCACCGACTCGGCTGGCCAGATCATCACGTTCATCGATGAGCTGCACACCATCGTCGGCGCGGGCGCGACCGGCGAAGGCGCGATGGACGCCGGCAACATGATCAAGCCGATGCTGGCGCGCGGTGAGCTGCGGATGGTCGGCGCGACGACGCTGGACGAGTACCGCGGCCACATCGAGAAGGACGCCGCGCTGGAGCGCCGCTTCCAGCAGGTGCTGGTCGGCGAGCCCTCGGCCGAGGACACCATCGGCATCCTGCGCGGACTCAAGGAGCGCTACGAAGTGCACCACGGTGTCCGCATCACCGACGCGGCGCTCGTCGCCGCCGCCACGCTGTCCGACCGCTACATCACGGCGCGGTTCCTGCCGGACAAGGCGATCGACCTCGTCGACGAGGCGGCGTCCCGGCTGCGCATGGAGATCGACTCCCGGCCGGTGGAGATCGATGAAGTGGAGCGCGCGGTGCGTCGTCTCGAGATCGAGGAGATGGCCCTCGAGAAGGAGGACGATCCCGGCTCGCGTGAGCGGCTGGTCGCGCTGCGCGGCGAGCTGGCTGAGAAGCGCGAGGAACTGTCCGCGCTGACGGCACGCTGGCAGAACGAGAAGAGCTCCATCGACAAGATCCGCGACCTCAAGGAGCAGCTGGAGCAGCTGCGCGGCGAGGCGGAGCGGGCCGAGCGCGACGCCGATCTCGGCCGCGCCGCCGAGCTGCGCTACGGCAAGATCCCCGCGCTGGAGAAGGAGCTCGAGGTCGCGGAGCAGGACACCGCCTCCGCGCCCGACCAGCAGGTCATGCTCAAGGAAGAGGTCGGGGCTGACGACGTCGCCGACGTCGTCAGTGCGTGGACCGGCATCCCCGCTGGCAGGCTGCTTGAGGGCGAGACCGGCAAGCTGCTGCGAATGGAAGAGGACCTGGGCAAGCGCGTCGTCGGGCAGTCCGAGGCGGTCATGGCGGTGTCCGACGCGGTGCGCAGGGCGCGCGCCGGGGTGGCTGATCCCGACCGGCCGACCGGATCGTTCCTGTTCCTCGGCCCAACCGGTGTCGGCAAGACCGAGCTGGCCAAAGCGCTCGCGGAGTTCTTGTTCGACGACGAACGCGCCATGATGCGCATCGACATGAGCGAATACAGTGAAAAGCACAGCGTCGCCCGGCTGGTCGGCGCGCCGCCCGGCTACGTCGGCTACGACCAGGGCGGGCAGCTCACCGAGGCGGTGCGGCGCAGGCCATACACGGTCGTGCTACTCGACGAGGTGGAGAAGGCGCATCAGGACGTCTTCGACGTGCTGTTGCAGGTGCTCGATGATGGTCGCCTCACCGACGGCCAGGGCCGCACGGTGGACTTCCGCAACACCATCCTGATCCTGACGTCGAACCTCGGGTCGCAGGCCATCGCCGATGCCTCGCTGGAGGAGTCGCAGCGCTCCGATGCGGTGATGTCGGTCGTGCGGCAGCACTTCAAGCCGGAGTTCCTGAACCGGCTGGACGACATCGTCGTGTTCCACTCGCTCGGCACCGAGCAGCTCGCGGCCATCGTGGACATCCAGGTGGCGCGGCTCGGGGAGCGGCTGGCGCAGCGGCGGCTCACGCTCGACGTCTCGGATGCCGCTCGGGAGTGGCTGGCCGTGAACGGGTTCGACCCGATCTACGGCGCACGTCCGCTGCGTCGGCTGGTGCAGTCCGCGATCGGCGACCAGCTGGCGAAGTCGCTGCTGTCCGGCGACATCCGGGACGGCGACACGGTACGCGTCGACGTCCCCGCCGCCGGTGCCGCCGCCGACGCGCTGGAGGTGAGCCGGGGCTGACGGTGGTGGCCGGGACGCCGGGTACAGCCGCGCTCGGCGTCCCCGGCAGCCCGAAGTTGATCGGGCCTACTCGCGTTGTTGTTCGGAAAACCGTGCAAAACGGTCATATTCGCGCAACAACGCGAGTAGACGTGATCAACTCGCCCCGCGCGGCCGGTCTCGGCGCCCGTCCGGGGCACGCCTCGGCGCGGTTGACGTGACCACGTGACATCAGACGATAGGGTGTTCCACGTGGGTATACCGGCGTGGATGTGGTTTCTCATCGCCTTCATCGCTCTGGTGACGGGGCTGGCGTTGCTCGCGGTCGACCGCGCCCGCGAAGGCTCGCGCAACCGTGAGCGGCTGCGCTGGGCAGACCTGCGCGGTTGGCAGTTCGCCGAGGAAGACGCCCGCATGGTGAGCCACTGGACCGAAGGTGCCATGGGCTACTACCGGGCTGAGGCCGCTGTCAACGTCGTCGCTGGCACGACGTTCACCAGCGAGGGCCGCCGCTCGGTGTACGTGTTCGACATCGAGGCCAATCGGCAGATCCCGGCGTCGGTGGTCGCGGTGCGCTGTGGCAAGGCGTTCCCGGTGCTGCTTGAGCTGTGGCTTGCGAGCGTGCCGTTCCAGCGCTCCGAGATGCCCGATCTACTCGGTCCGGCCGGACAGCGCTACGCCTTTACCGACGACGTCGAGGCCGCGCGGTCGGTGATCTCGCAGCTGCTGATCGACGCGGCGAACGAGCTGGGCGGCGACGTCAGCGTGGTGTGGATGGAGCACGACTGGGTGCTCGCCGCCGTGTCGCCGAACGCCGGACCGTCCCGTTTGGAGCGACTGCTGCGCGACGTCGGCGAGATCGCGGACATCATCGATCCGGCCGAAGAGGACGAAGGCGGCAAACACGTGTGGCAGGACCCGCCCGAAGGTGTCCGACACGTCGACCACATGCATGAGAAGCCGCACGGCGACATAGGCTAGTCCGCATGCCTACCGCCTTGATCACGGGAGCGACGGCGGGGATCGGCGCCGAGTTCGCCCGCCAGCTCGCCGCGCGGGGACACGACCTGATCGCCGTGGCTCGCGATGTCGACCGGCTCAAAGCGCATGAGGCCGCCTTGTCGGCGCGCTACGGGGTGGACGTCGAAGTGCTGCCCGCCGACCTGTCCGACAGCGAGCAGCGGCGCTCCGTCGAGGACGTCCTGCGCACGCGTTCGGTCGACGTCCTGGTGAACAACGCGGGCTTCGGCCTCAATGGCAGATTCGCCGATACGGCTGTGGATAGGTTGCAGTCGCAGCTTGACGTCAACGTCGCGAGCGTGCTCAGGCTGACCCACGCCGCGCTGCCAGGCATGGTCGAGCGCGGCAGCGGCTCGGTCGTCAACGTGTCCAGCGTGGCTGGGTTCTTTCCTGGCACGGGCGCTGCGTACGGCGCGACGAAGGCGTGGGTCACCGCGTTCACCGAGGGCATGTCGGCGTCGCTGACCGGCACGGGAGTACGGATGCTCGCGCTGTGCCCCGGCTTCACCCGGACGGAGTTCCACGCCCGATCCGGTGACGACACCGCTGGCATCCCCGACGCGCTCTGGCTGGACGCCGAGCGCGTCGTGCGCGACTGCCTGCACGACCTGGAGCGCGGCAAGACGATCTCGATTCCCGGCAAACGCTGGCAGGCCATCGTTGGAGTTGGCAGGCTGTTGCCGCCACCGGTGCTCCGGACACTGACGGGTAAACTCGCTGCTCGACGCAACCGCACCTGATCGGATAGAGAGGCTCGTCCGCGTGGTAAACGCCCCGGAATCACGAAGTGCGATCGACCTCGCGGCCAAGACCGAGCTGGCCCGACTCGTCACCGAGCTCGCCGTCGTCTCCGGCAAGGTCACCCTCTCTTCCGGGGTAGAGGCCGACTACTACGTCGACATGCGGCGCGCGACCCTGCACCACGCCGCGGCGCCGCTGATTGGCACGTTGCTGCGGCAGCTCACGTCCGACTGGGACTACGTCGCCGCTGGCGGGCTCACGCTCGGCGCGGATCCGGTCGCCTGCGCGATGATGCACTCGGCCGCGGCGGACGGGGTGGTGCTGGACGCGTTCGTCGTCCGGAAGTCGGCCAAGACCCACGGGATGCAGCGCCGCATCGAGGGCATCGAGGTGTCTGGGCAACAGGTGCTCGCCGTGGAGGACACCTCGACGACGGGAGGCAGCGTGCTCACCGCCGTCGACGCGCTGGAAGCGGCGGGTGCGTCGGTCGTCGGCGTCGCCACGATCGTCGACCGCGACACCGGCGCGCGCGAAGCCATAGAAGCGCACGGCCTGCGCTACCGAGCACTGCTTGGGCTCGACGACCTCGGGTTGTCCTGAGACGGTGACTCACGGCCCGCACGAGCACGGCGGCACTGGTCCGGACGCCGCCTCCGGTCCTGGCCCCGACGCGGCTGGCCCGACCGAGTGGACGCGACCGGACGAAGTCGGCGTCGGGCCGTGGGAGGGCGAGTGGCCGACCGACGAGCGTTACGACCCTGAACTACTGGAACACGGCGACCGCCGTAACGTCGTCGACCCGTACCGGTACTGGCGACGCGAGGCCATCGTGTCCGATGTGGACCGCAGGCGGCATCCGTTCCACGTCGCGATCGAGAACTTTCAGCACGACCACAACATCGGCACCGTCGTCCGCACGGCGAACGCCTTCGCTGCCGCCGCGGTGCACATCGTCGGCAGGCGACGGTGGAACCGGCGCGGCGCGATGGTGACCGACCGCTACCAGCACCTACACCACCACCCGGACGTCGACGGTTTGGTCACCTTCGCCCGCTCGGAAGACCTCACCATCGTCGCGGTCGACAACACCCATGGTGCGCGCCGCATCGAGACGGCGACGCTGCCGCGCCGGTGCGTGCTGCTGTTCGGCCAGGAGGGGCCGGGACTGTCCGCCGAGGCACGCGACGCAGCCGATCTGTCGGTATCCATCGCGCAGTTCGGCTCCACCCGGTCGATCAACGCGGGCGTCGCGGCGGGCATCGTCATGCACACCTGGATCACCCAGCACGCGGACCTGGGCCAGGCCTGGTAAGACCTGGCTCCGCACCCACCTTGCCGGAACCGCCCGGATTATGCCGGGGCGAGTTGCACCGGGATGCCGTTGAGGACGGCGGTGCCGGTGGGCGCGTCGAGCGGACCGTCGTCGGTGAGCACGTTCGTATTCGCCCCGGCGTGGGCGGCGGCCACCGACGTCCGAGCGCCGTCGACGTCGTGGCCCCACCCATGCGGGATGCTGACGACACCGGGGCGCAGCACGTCGGTGATCTCGACCGGCAACTCCACCGTGCCCGCCGCGGAGAACACCTTCGCCAGCGCGCCGTCGGTGAGCCCGATACCCGCCGCGTCGTCGGGGTGTACCTGCACCGTGCAACGGTTCGACCCACGTACCAACGGCTCCAGGTTGTGCATCCAAGAGTTGTTCGACGCCAGCTGCCGCCTACCGATCAGCACGAACTGTCCATTCGGGACGTCTTCCAGCCGCGCCGCCAACCGGGGCACGTCGGAGGTGATCGACTCCGGCGCCAGCTCGATCTTGCCGCTCGCGGTCTTCAGCGCGTCCGGCAACCGTGACATCAGCGGGCCGAGGTCGACGCCGTGCGGCGCGTCCTCCAGATCAGCGAGGGTGAGCCCGTACGGTCCCGACCGCAGCAGCAAATCCACCAGACGCTCCGGGCCGACGCGACCCGCGGCCGACGCGACGTCGGCACCGGTCCGCCGCGCGAACTCGCCGGCCACGAAATCGTCTAGCGCGGCGATGTCGGCGTTCGGTCCCTGACCGGTGACGACGCCGAGTAGCCGCAACAGGGTCTCCCACTCCTGCGGCAGATCGGACGGCATCGCCGCGGGCGTCCAGTTCGCCACGTTACGAACCGAAAGCTGGTAGAACGCCAGGTCGTAATGCGGGCGTTCCAGCGGCGACGGGCCAGGCAGGATGACGTCGGCGTGTCGGGTGGTCTCGTTGAGGTAGACGTCGAGCGACACCATGAAGTCGAGCTGGCCGAGCGCGGCGTCGAGACGTTCCGCGTTCGGCGCGCTCAGGCACGGATTGCCCGCGACCGTCAACAGCGCCCTGACCTGGCCATCGCCCGGCGTCTCGATCTCGTCGGCCAACGTCGCCACCGGCAGCTCGCCGTACACCTCGGGCAGCCCGCGCACTCGGCTGCGCCACCGCCCGTGCCGAAACGGCTTGCTGCTGCCGGGCGCGCTCGCGGCGGGTGACGGAAACATGGCGCCGCCTGGCTGGTCGAGGTTGCCGGTCAGCACGTTGAGGACGTCGACCAGCCAGCTCGCCAGGGTGCCGAACTCCTGCGTCGTTGTACCGATACGGCCGTAGACGACCGCGCGGTCAGCCGATGCCAGTTCGACGGCCAGCCGTCGGATCGCTTCGGCGTCGATGCCAACGTCCGGGGCGACCGCCTCCGGCGTGAACGGCTCCGCCAACGCGCGCAGCTCGGCCACGCCGTTGGTGTGATCCTCGAGCGCGCCCAACGAAACCAGGTCCCGCTCGAATAGCACGTTCACCAGCGCGAACAGCAGCAGCGCGTCGGTGCCGGGCCGGATGGCGTGGTGCTCGTCGGCCGCCTCGGCGGTGCGAGTGCGCTTCGGGTCGACGACGACCAGCTTGCCGCCGCGCGCCCGCAGCGCCTTCAGCCTGCCGCGCATGTCCGGCGCGGTCATCAGGCTGCCGTTGGACACCAACGGGTTCGCGCCGAGCATCAGCAGGTACCGCGTGCGATCGATGTCCGGGACCGGGATGGCGAACGGTGCACCGAACAGGTATCCGGACGTGTAGTGCTTGGGCATCTGGTCGACCGTGCTGGCGCTGAAGAAGTTCTTCGTGCTGATCGCCCGGTACAGCACCGGCCCGTAGAGGGTTGTGGAGACGTTGTGGATAGACGGATTGCCCGCGTAGATCGCGAGCGCGTCGTTGCCGTGCTCCGCCATGATCGGCCGCAGTCGCGCGTCGATCTCCGCGAACGCCTCGTCCCAGCTCACCTCGACGAACTCGCCGTCCCGCTTGATGAGTGGCGCCCGCAGCCGGTCGGGGTCGGCATGCAGCGCGCCGAGCGAGACGCCCTTCGGGCAAATGAAGCCGCGCGAGAAGACGTCGTCGCGATCGCCCCTGACCTCGGTGACGTCGGAACCATCGGGGCCATCCAGGGTGACGGACAACCCGCAGGTCGCCTCACACAGCGGACAGGTGACATGGGCGGTTCTTGGCATGACGCACCTCGCTGTCGGTGGCGGAATTTAGCAGTCACCCAACACTATTCCGCGTCACCATCGCGAGCTACGCCTTTCGGAGGTGGCCGATCGTGGCGGCGTGGCACAGTGATCATGTGGATCACCTCGCCGATCGCGCAGCCGCGGCGGAAGACGCCGTCCTCGGCAGGCACGTCGTCAGGCTGTGGTGCCTTCCTCGCACCGCGCTAGGCAGGAACGGCTGGCCGCCGACCCGGGAGCAGCGTTGGCACCGGACGTGGAACTACTGGTGGCAGGCACACCTGCTGGACTGCCTCATCGACGCACAACTGCGCGCGCCGTCCGCGCGGCGGGCAGGGCTGATCAGCAACCTGATCACCGGAATCCACCTCCGTAACCGGCTGAGCTGGACCAACAACTACTTCGACGACATGGCGTGGCTCGGCCTCGCGCTGCACCGCGCGAAGGACGTCATAGGCCTAGACGTCGACGATGCGCTGACCGAACTCACCGAGCAACTCCACATCGCGTGGACACCGGACGGTGGTGGCGGCATCTGGTGGCGGCGTGGGGACGGGTACAAGAACGCGCCAGCCAACGGTCCCGCCGCCATCCTGCTGGCTCGAACCGGTGAGAAGGCGCGGGCCACGGAGATCATGACATGGCTGACCGACACGCTCGTCGACCCGACGACAGGGCTGGTGTTCGACGGGCTGCGCATCGACCGGGACACCGGCGAGGTCGGTGAGCTGGTGAAGCGGATCTACACCTACTGTCAGGGCGTCTACCTCGGTGGCTGCGTCGAGTTGGCGCGCACCGATTCCGGCACGCTCTGGCGAGAGCGGGCGGAACGCACCATCGACGCGATCGCCATGAAGCTCGCGCCCAACGGTGTGCTGCGGGGACACGGTGGCGGCGACGGCGGGTTGTTCTCCGGCATCTGCGCGCGGTACCTCGCGCTCGCCGCGTCCGAACTGCCGCAACGCACGGCCGCCGACACCGCTCGGGACATCGTCCTCGCCTCCGCGGAGGCCTGCTGGCAGGGCGCCGCGCTCGCGCACGGTCCGCTGTTCGGGCCGGATTGGGCGAAGCAAGCGACCGTGCCCGCGAAGGGGGAGCAGCGGCCGTCGCGGGAGCTGTCGGTGCAGGTCGGTGGCTGGCTGGTACTCGAGGCCGCGGCCGCGCTCCGGCGTTAGCGCGAACCGCTCGGCAGTGGCGTGCGCTGCTCAGCGATCGGCTTGCGTACTTCCTGCCGGTACTGCCAGATGCCGTAGGCGGTGCCCCCGACGAGGAACACGACGCCTGCCCACACCGCCGTCGTCTGCAACCACGGCATCGAGCGGAAGACGTCAGCGGCGTAGTAGCCGAGCAGCACCAGCGTCGGCACCCACAGCACGGCGCCGACGAATGTCGCGAGCGCGAACCGGCGCGGGTTCATGCCCGCCGCGCCGGCGATCAGCGGAGCGAACGTGCGTATCCACGGGATCCAGCGCGCGGCCACGATGGCGAAAAAGCCCTTGCGGTCTAGGAAATCGCGGGCCTTGTCGAGCTTTTCCCTGCTGAGTATCTTGCCGCCCCTGCGCGCGATATACGCGGTACCGCTCTTGTGTCCGATGTAGTAACCGACCTGGTTCGCCACCGACGCCACCAGCAACGCGACCACCGAGAGCCACCACGCGCTCGCCTCCGCCTGGTGGCTGGCCAGCACAACACCCGCCACGAACAGCAGCGAGTCGCCGGGAAGGAACAGGCCGAGAATCACCGCGCACTCAAGGAAAATGAAACTAAGCACGATGACCCATACCAGGGCTGGGCCCGCGTTCGACAGCCAGCCGACACCTACCTCGGCCGCTGCGGCCTGCACGACACTCACGACCCCTAAGGGTACGTTGCGCCAAGGTCGTGCCGCCGTCCTACGGGTGAATTTCTACTGTCGCCGCGCGTCGGGCAGCGGAATCTCACGCATCGTCATGACGACGATACTGGCGGCGAACGCCACGGCGGCCGCGACGTAGAACACCGTGTTGATCGAGTCGGTGAACCCGATCAGGAACGGCTTCGCCTGCTCGACCGGCATGCTCTTGAGGAACGACGAGTCCACCATGATGTTCCGGTCGCCCGCGCTCGCCGCCGCGGCTGGCAGCCCGAGTTCGGCGAACGCCGCCCGCACGTTGCTGGTGAGCGTGCTGAACAGGATCGAGAGGAACACCGCGACACCAAGGGTGCCACCGATCTGGCGGAAGAACGTCGCCGACGCCGTCGAGACGCCCATGTCGGTACGCGGGCCCGCGTTCTGTACCGCGACGACCAGCGTCTGCATGCAGCCACCGAGCCCCATGCCGATCACGCCCATGTAGACCATCGGCTGCCAGACCGGGCTGTCCCACTCGACCTGCGCAAGCAGCAGCGTGCCCAGCGAGATCAGGAGCGTCCCGATCACCGGCGCGATCTTGTACCTGCCGGTCGCCGACGTGTAGCGACCGGTGATCGTGGTCGCGACCATGATCCCGCCCATCAGCGGCAGCGTCAGCAGACCGGCCTCAGTGGGGCTGAAGCCCTGCACGATCTGCAGGTACTGCGGGATCAGCGTCATCGAGCCGAACATCGCGACACCGACCAGTGCGCTCGCGCCGATCGCGACGCTGAACGTCGGGTTGCGGAACAGCCGCAACGGCAGCAGCGCGGCGTCGCCCATCGCGGCCTCGACCCGGATGAACGCCGTGATGCCCGCGGTCGCGACGGCGTAGCAGATCAGCGCGTGTGGTGACGTCCATCCCCAGTCGCGGCCCTGCTCGGCGACAAGCAGCAGTGGTGCCACACCGGTCGCCAGCGCCGCCGCGCCCCACCAGTCGATGCGGTGGTGCTGGCGCTCGTGCGGCACGTTCAGCACCTTCGCGACGACGAACAGCGCCGCGATGCCGATCGGGACATTGACAAGGAACACCCAGCGCCAACCATCGACGGCGAGGAAGGAGTCCATCCCGGCGAACAACCCGCCGATCACCGGGCCGAGCACACTGGACGTGCCGAACACCGCGACGATGTAGCCCTGGTAGCGGGCCCGCTCCCGCGCGGGAACGATGTCACCGATGATCGTGATGCCAAGCGACATCAGCCCACCGGCACCGAGGCCCTGCACGGCGCGGAAGGCGGCGAGTTGGTACATCGACGTCGCCAGTGTGCACGCCATGGAGCCGAGGAGGAACACCGAGATCGCGGTCAGGTACAGCGGCTTGCGGCCGTAGATGTCGGAGAGCTTGCCGTAGATCGGCGTCATGATCGTCGCGGTGATCAGGTACGAGGTCGTGATCCACGCCTGCAGGCTCAGCCCGTTGAGATCATCGGCGATGGTGCGGACGGCGGTGGAGACGATGGTCATGTCCAACGCGCCGAGGAACATGCCCATCATCAGGCCCGACAGGATGGTCAGGATCTGGCGATGACTCAACAGCGGCGGATCTTGCGTGGTCCGCCGCGGATAGGGCGTGCCGTCGTCACTGTCCACTGTCGCCGTCATGCCTTCTCCCCCTGCCTTGTCGGGTCGTGGGATGCGCCGAGATTGTCGGCGAGGTCGATGTTGAGCCGGGTGAGCAGGCCGATGAGCCGCTCAACGTCGTCGGCGTCCCAGTCCCGCAGCGTCGCGGCAAGCCAGCGGTTGCGTTCCTGGCGCGCCAGCTCGTAGAGCTCGCGCCCAGCGGCCGTCGGTGCGAGCAGGCAGGCTCGGCCGTCGTTGGGGTCGGCCTGCCGTTCGATGAGGCCCTGCTGCACCAGCGCGCTGGTCTGCCTGCTGATGGTGGAGACCTCGGTGTGTAGCGCCTCGGCCAGCGCTGACGTTCGACGTGGCCCTTCGCAGACCAACGTCGCGATGATCGGAAACGAACTGTGGTCAGCGCTGCCAGGGATCGACGACAGCTTGGCCTTGGCCTTCGCGAGGAGGCGGATGGTGCGGACCAGCTCAACACCGAGGTCGTCGGCGACGTCGAGCTCCTCCTGGCGCGCGAGTTCCGTCATGACCCAGCCCAACTACTTGCTTACATCAACTAATTTCAGTACACAACTATGCCGCACGCAAAACTCGTTGCGCAAGCTAAATAGTTTGCTGTGAGCAACGCCATCTCCACTCCGCGGCGATCGGGCACCAGCCCCGGCGTCACGGGACGGCTACCCACAGGCGCACGCCCTGACAGGCCGTCGCACGACTGGTCGTAGGCTGACCGCGTGGCTGCGTCGAGCAAATCCGTTGGTACTCATCTGTTGAACGCGTTCCGGGGCGGGCTCATCGGCACCGCCGAGGTCATTCCCGGGGTAAGCGGCGGCACCGTCGCGCTGGTCACCGGCATCTACGACAGATTGATCATCTCGGCTGGCCACACGATCTCCGGTGCCAAATTCGCGGTGAGCGATCTGCCGCGTGGTAGGGGAACCACCCGTGCCGCCGAGGAGTTCCGCCGGGTCCACTGGGCGATGGTTATCGCCGTCATCATTGGGATGTTCATCGCGGTGCTCACCGCGGCGAAGCTGGTCGCTCCGCTGGTGGAGGAGCACCCGCAACAGGCATTCGCGGTGTTCTTCGGCCTCGTCCTCGCCTCGCTGTGGGTACCGTATTCCGGCTCGGGGCAGTCGTGGAGCCCGGCGAACTACCTGCTCGCGCTCGCCGTCGCGGCGGCCACCTTCGTGCTGACCGGCCTGCCACCGACCGAGATCGAGCCGCACCCGCTGATCGTCATGGCGGCGGCGGCCGTCGCCATCTGCGCCTTGGTGCTGCCGGGCGTGTCCGGGTCGTTCATGCTGCTCGCGATCGGTCTCTACACCACGACGATGGACGCGATCAACGACCGCGACCTTGGCTACATCGGCACGTTCGCGCTCGGCGCTCTCATTGGGCTTGGGCTGTTCGTGAAGCTGTTGCAGTGGCTGCTCGAGCACCACCACCACCTCACCCACGTCGTCATGACCGGACTGCTGGCGGGGTCGCTGCGAGCGTTGTGGCCATGGCAGCCGTGGGAATCCGGCGAGCGGCACCTGCTCGCGCCCAGCGGAGACGTCGTCGTCACCGTCGGCTTGATGCTGCTCGGCGTCGCGATCGTGCTCGGCGTGCTCGCGATCGAGCACGCGACACATCGCGATAACGACCACCCACGCACTACCGTGGGAGCATGAGCACTGCTAGCGAGCCCACGACAACGGGCTCTGGGATCGCCCTTGTCGATCGGCTGCGCGCTGAGCTTGGCCACTCGGCTGTCATCACGGACACCGATGTCACTGACAGCTACAGCCGCGACATGATGCCGCTCGCCCCATACGGCACGCCGCTCGCGGTCGTCATGCCGACCGACACCGAGGGCGTGCAAGCGACGGTGCGGGCGTGCGCGGCGGCCGGGGTGCCGATCGTGCCGCGTGGCGCTGGCAGCGGGCTGACCGGCGCGGCCAACGCGATCGACGGCTGCGTCGTACTCGTGCTGACCAAGATGAACGAGATCGTCGAAATCGACGCCGCGAACCGGCTCGCCGTCGTCCAGCCGGGCGTGGTGAACCTGGACTTCCGGGACGCCGTCGCCAAGAACGGGCTGTTCTATCCTCCGGACCCGTCCAGCTACGACTGGTGCACGATCGGCGGCAACCTCGCCACCAACGCTGGTGGCCTGTGCTGCGTGAAGTACGGCGTCACGACCGACGCGGTACTCGGGCTCAAGGTCGTGCTCGCGGATGGCTCTTTGCTCAAGACCGGCCGTCGAACCGTCAAGGGCGTCGCCGGGTACGACCTGACCAAACTGTTCATCGGCAGTGAGGGCACCCTCGGCGTGATCACCGAGGCCACCGTGTCCCTCAAGCCGCTGCCGCAGGCCCCAGGCACGCTGGTCGCGGCATTCAACGACACCGCAGCGGCTGGCGACGCGGTCGCGCGCGTGGTCAAGGAAGGCCTTGTCCCGTCGCTGATGGAGATCATGGACAAGGCGTCCATCGACGCGGCGGAGACGTACCTCAAGACCGACATCGGGGCTGGCTCCGGCTGCGAGGCGCTGCTGCTGTGCCAGTCGGACTCCGGCGGCGAGGTCGCGCGCCGCGAGCTGACCGCGATCGAGCAGATCTGCACCGACGCGGGTGCCGACATGACCTACGTGACCGATGACCTCGCCGAGGGCAACATGCTGCTCCAGGCACGGCGGGTGGTCCTCACCGCACTGGAGACCTACGGGACGTGGCTCACCGACGACGTCTCGGTACCGCGCACCAGGATCGCGGAACTCATCAGCGGATGCGCCCGTATCGCGGACGAGGTCGGGCTACGGATCGCCGTCGTCGGCCACGCGGGAGACGGCAACATGCACCCGACGATCGTCTACGACCCCAGCTCGGTGGACGAGTCGGAACGCGCGCACAAGGCGTTCGACGACATCCTCGACGTCGGGCTGTCGCTGGGCGGAACGATCACCGGCGAGCATGGCGTTGGCAAGATCAAGCAGGAGTGGCTCGCGCGCGAGATCGGGCCGGTCGGAATGCGGGTGCACCGCAGTATCAAGCAAGCACTAGACCCGGAGAACCTGTTCAATCCAGAGTCAATGTTCTCGATGTTCCCGACGCCGGCGAGCCAACTCGAGCGGTCAGCCGGTTCCTGAGCTTCGTCAACGCGCGGTGCTGGCACACTCGGACCGCGCCGGGGGTCACCGAGATCGCGTCCGCGGTCTCCGCGACGGAGAGTCCCACCACCAGCCGCAGTGTCAGAACCTCACGTTGCGTGTCCGACAGCGTATTGAGCAGCTCGGCCAGTTGTTGCCCCAGCTCGGCCCGCAGCAGCTGCTGTTCAGGCCCAGAGGTCTCGATGCCGATGTCGGGCACATCCGATACTGGCAGCGACTTGTCTCGGGAATACTTGCGGTGGAAGTCCATGATCTTGTGGGTGGCGATCCCGTATACGAAGCCGAGGAAGCTCGCGCCGCTGGACCGGTACGACGGTAGGGCCGTCAGGACGGCGAGGCATACCTCCTGAGCGACGTCGTCCGCGGAGGAGAAGGTGCTCATCGCACGCCCGATACGGGCACGGCAGTAACGCACGATGACCGGCCGGAGTGCGGCGAGCAGATCGTCCGCCGCATACCGGTTACCCGCTTTGGCCGCCTCGACCAATGGCGCATAGGGGTCGGTGACCTCGCCCTCAGCGGGCGCCGGTACGTCCTCCGCTGCCGCCGCGCGCTCTGGTGCCACCGCGGACGCGGGCGCAGCGGTGCGCCGAACGTGGAAATTGCCAAAGGGAATGCTCGCGCTGTAGCCAGACATCTCGACCCCTAAGTGCACAAACCGATACTTAGGTGCCGTCGGGGTCTGGGACGACGCGGACCACGCAGAGTGGTAGAGGCTCACCCACATGATTCGGGCATTTGCCCCACAAACATGCTAACAGCATCGGCGGAGTGTCACCATACGTATATTTGGGGGATAAAACCCAGGACGGATCGCACCAATCAGACGACTGTGAGTAGCCCGATCAGGGCTCCGGTTGCCAGCCCAAGAAGCACAGCGAGCACCATCACCCAGCCCATAGTGATGTCCGGTATATCCGAATGAGGCGAATTTCGCTGGTCAGTACCTGACGACTGGGTGATCCTATCTGTCTGTGATTCGTCAGCGACGGCGCTGGCGTTACTACCGGTTTGGCCCGCCTTGGCGCGCAACGCTTCCGCGAGTAACTCTTCCGGACTATCGCCAGTCACCGGAGCGTCGCTTTCGCCGGGTCTTTCACCCGACTCGGGCCGAGACTCGCTCACTGGTGCTGCGCTTCCGCCATCGCGCGCTGCAACGCTTCCAATGCCCTACTCGCCGTCGACTTCACGGTGCCTTTAGAAATACCGGCCGCCTCGGCGATCTCGGCTTCGCTGAGCCCACCGTAGTAGCGCAGAACGAGCACTTCTCGCTGCCTCGGTGGCAGCACGCCGAGCGCGTTGACGACGGCCTGATGTTCGGTGGAGAGCATGGCGAGGCTTTCCGCAGAACGTGCCGTCACCGCGTGCGGCGGCACATACTCGCGTGCGGTCTTGCGCCGCCGTAAGACGCTGCGCGAACCGTTGACGACGGCGGTACGCAAGTAACCGATCGCGGCGGCCTCGTCGCGCAGCTTCGCCCAGTTTCGGTGCAGCCCGGCAAACGCTTCCTGCACGACATCCTCCGCCGTGGCCGCTTCATCGACCAGCAGGATCGCGAGCCGTACGAGGCGCATCCGGTGCACTCGATAAAGGTCTTCGAGGGTGACCGGCATGCCAGGGTCGGTCTGCTCATCCGGCGCGTCTACCGCGCGGAGGTGACCGAGCGTGCGTTCAACGGTGCGTTCCGCACTGCTCTCCGGCATGCCGTTTCCCCCTTCCCGCCAGTTGAAGCCGATACGGCCAAGAATATCGACAGCGCATCGATGTCACGCCGCGCACACGGCCGACCACCGCTCCGACGTCCGACTCGACGACCGCGCGGTTGCCAGCGGCGCCGACTGGCGTAACTTGCACTCCCATGGCGTGGTACCTGGTTGAGATTCGTTATGAACAGGACAAGATGCCCGAGGTTCGGCCGAGGCACCGCGAGTTCCTCGCGGGACTGGCTGAGCAGGGCACGGTGGCCATCGCTGGCCCCCTCGCGGACGACTCCGGCGGCGTCGTGCTGATCGAAGCCGCCGACCTCGACGCGTTGCACCAGATCATCGACAAGGACCCCTACTACCTGGAGGGGGCCATCGCCGAGCGGTCGGTGCGTGAGTTCAAGCCGGTCCTCGGCTCGTGGGTGCCTGGCTGACCGGCCGTCGAACGCCACGAAGGGCTTCTTTGAGACGTCTCGCGTCCCAAAGAAGCCCTTCGCGCATTCACTTGGAGAGTGATCAGGCCTGGATCGACTTGCCGCCGGTCAGCAGGCCGAGGAACTTGGCGAACATCCCCTTGACGCCGGTCTGCGTCGTCTCGCTCCGCGCGGGCAGCGAGTCAACGCCGGGCAGCGCCATGTCCACGCCCGACAGCTGGCCCGAGACGGGCAGCTCGCCCGACAGCGGCAGCTCCGACAGCGCGTCGACGTCGGTCGGCAGGCCACCCGTGGGGAGCCCGTCGGTCGGCAGCGCGGGCAGCTCGCCGGCACCAGGCAGGTTGCGGCCGGTGGCGGGCACACCCGGGACGGTCAGGTTGTCCACGCCCGACAGCTCCGGAAGCACCGGCAGGCCGTCGACGTCGGTCGGCAGGCCACCCGTGGGGAGCCCGTCGGTCGGCAGCGCGGGCAGCTCGCCGGCACCAGGCAGGTTGCGGCCAGCCGGGGTGGGCAGGCCGTCAAGGCCGGGCAGGCCGTCGAGACCAGGCAGACCGTCAAGGCCGGGCAGGCCGTCGAGACCAGGCAGCTCACCTGCGCCAGGCACGCCACCGGTGGGCAGGCCAGGTGCGGGCAGCGGCATGTCGACGCCCGGCGAGACCGGGGCCGAGATCGGCATCGGCTGCAGCGCGGGGCTCACGTCGGCAGGCAGACCAGCACGCTCCGAACGCAGCGGGGCGGCCGGAGCCGCTGCCATCTTGTTCAGGGCGGGCACGCTGTCGATCGACATCTCGGAACCGTTGAGCGGCAGATTGATCTGCGGCTCCTGGCTGTCCAGGTTGATGTTGGTCACGTTCGTGCCGAGAGCCAGCGCCTCGCCGAGCAACGGGGCCTCGAAGTTGTAGATCTGCACCAGCGCGCCGAGCGGCAGCTCGGTGTTGGTGCCGGACAGGCTGCTCTGGTCGCCTGCCGTTGTCGCGTTGCCACCGGCCTGACCAGTGGTGGTGTTGTCGCCGATGCCGTGCGAGATGCCACCCAGCGTGGCGGCGTTGCCGAACACCTGCGCCACCGCGGCGGCGGGCACGTCGAAGATGTTGCCCGACAGCGAGCCGGACTCACCCGAGGTCACGATGTCGCCACCGGACGTCGAGTCCGTGGTGTTGGTGCCAACGCCGTCGGCGTTCGCCACAACGCTGGCCGCGTTGCCGAAGGCCTGGGCGATGGGCAGCCCCTGCACACCGAGCGCGTTGCCGGAGCCGGAGCCTTCGTCACCTGAGGTCGCGGTGTCGCCACCGGCCTCGGAGACGACCTCGTTGGCGCCTTCACCCGACGCACCGCCGATGAAGGACGCGGCGTTGCCGAAGCCCGTGCCCGCACCGGCGAGCGGGGCGTACAGCACGTTGCCACCGAGCGAGCCGCCGGTGCCGTCGGTCTCGGCGTCGCCACCAGCGGCGGCCTCCGTCACGTTGAACGCGGTGCCGTCGGCCTGGCCGATCCAGGACGCGCCCATGCCGTGACCCTGCAGCGGCAATGCGAGCGCACCGTTCGCGACGTTGCCGGAGCCGGAGCCTTCCGAGCCGTCCGCGCTGACCTCGCCACCAGCGGTGGTGGAGGAGCTGGACTCCGCGGAACCGGATGCGTTGCCGCCCCAGACGCCGCCGATGCCGAACGCCTGCGCGGGCGAAGCGCTCGCCACCTGGCCCACGTTGCCGGACAGCGTGCCGCCCTGGCCAGAGCCGGTGTAGTCGCCACCGGCGGTCGTGGTGTTGTCGGCACTTGCCTGCCCGTGACCCTCACCGATCCAGGCGCCACCGATGCCGTAGCCCTGCAGCGGCTGCGCGATCGGCGTCGCGATCACGTTCGAGCTACCGGTGCCGTTGTCGTCGGAGGTGTCGCCGTCACCACCCGAGGTGACGACCTTCGTCTCGGACGCGGTGCCCGAGCCGGAGCCGCCCCAGGCACCACCGATGCCGAACAGTTCGCCAGGCGCCGCGACCGGCGTCTGCACGATGTTGCCGCCGACGGTGGAGTCGTCGCCGGTCGTGCCGTTGTAGCCACCGGCGTCGACCAGCTTGTCCTCGGTGGCCTCCGCCTCAGCGGTGCCGATCCAGGAGCCGCCGACGCCGAAGGCCTCGAGCGGCGCGCCGACCGGAGCGTGCACGCCGTTGCCGCCACCGGTCGAGCCGGTGCCGGAGGTGTAGGTGCCGCTACCGGCCTCGGCGGAGTTGCTGTTGTCGCAGTCCGCTGTGGACGCGATGCCGATCCAGCTACCGGCGCTGCAGAAGACCTCGATCGGGGCGGCAACCGGCGCGTCGGCGATGTTGCCCGCCAGCACGCCGTCGTCACCCGAGGTGTTCGAGAAGGCGCCAGCCTCGGTCGCGGTTGAGCTCGAGGAGCCCGAGGTCTCCGCCGTGCCGATCCAGGTGCCTGCGACACCGTGCCCGGTCAGGTTGCCCGCGCCCTGCGGCTGACCGATGTTGCCAGAGCCAACGCCGCCTTCGCCGTTCGTCTGGATGTAGGTGTCGATGTCGTTCAAGCCGGTCTGCGTGCCACCGGCCGTCGCACCGGTGCCGGTCTCGGCGCCCGTCGTCTCGGCGTTGCCGATCCAGCTGCCAGCGTTGTTGTTGAACCCGCCTGCCGCGGCCAGCGGACCACCGCCCGCGTTACCGGAAAGCACGCCGTCGGAACCGTCGGTTTCCAGGTAGCCACCGCTGTGGGCCGACGAGTCGGCCGAGTTGCCGTCCGACTCCGCGGTGCCGCCAGCGGCGAGCGCGTTGTTGTTGCCCTGCAGCGGTGTCGCGGCCTGCCCGGCGAGGATGTTGCCGGAGATCGTGCCCTCCGCACCGTCCGTCTCGACGTTGCCGCCGGTGGTGGTGTCCTGCTGGGCGGAGTTGCCCGACGTCTTGGCGTCACCGAGGAGCGCGCCCGCGTTGTTCGCGATCTGCACCGGAGCGGCCCAGTCGAGGTCGATGACGTTGCCCGCCAGGGCGTCACCGCTGCCGTCCGTCTTGATGTCGCTGGTGCCGTCGTAGGTCTGGGTGGAGTCACCGCCGGTGGTCTCGGCGTCGCCAAGCACGCCGGCGGCGTTGTTGGTCACCTGCACCGGCACGACGAGGTCAGCGTTGACGCGGTTGCCCTTCAGGGGGTCGTTCGCGGCGATGTCGCTGTCTTCGTAGGCCTCGACCAGCGGGTCGGTGACGTCCTTCGTGCTGATGGTCTCCTGCAGCTCGGGTGCCTCGTGCTGCTCACCGTCGAGGGAGCCCATGTTGTTGTTCGAGATGTCGACCGGGACGGTGATGCCACCATCGATCGGGCTGGCCGGACGATCCGGGTCAACGTTCTCGTCCGCGGATGCGATGCCGGTACCCAGCATGAACATCCCGCCGGTCACGAGCGCGGTCTGAATTCCGCGCTTCGCCCACTTATGCATTAGAGGTACTCCTTGATTGGGATTTACGGGGTTGCGAATTTTTCGCAGGGAGAGGTGTCTGGCGGTAGCCATGACGAATTCGGGCAGGCGCTGTCGAAACGCGCGTTGCCCTAGGGAATGACCTCAGTCAGGAGTGACGCCGGGCTGGCGGCCCGGCTCGACCGGCGCGACAGCCGCGCCGGTAAGGGCCTTGGCCGCCGACAGGGCGGTCAAGGCGAGACCCGAGCCGGAGGTGACGGCGAACGGCGAACCGTCCGCGTGCCCGCCGGTGGCACCACCATTGGCGGGCGCGGACGGCGCAGCAGGGGCACCTGCCGGCAGCCGCAGCGGGCTGCCGTCGCTCGGGGAGTCTGTGACATCGGATGCCGCGACGACATCGGCGTCGCGGTCGGCGCTGCCGCCAGCTGCCGCCAGAATCGGGGCGGCCTGCGCGGTGGCGGAGTCAGCGAGGAAGGGGTTGTCGGACACCGAGCCACCAACACCAGCGGGAACGCTCGGCGCGGGCATCGGTAACGGGGCGGCGCCGTCGGCGATGCCGCCAGGGAGACCGGGCAGCACCTCGTCGGCTGCCGGGCGGAACCAGCCGGTGAGCTTCTCGCGCAAGTCGTCGAGGTGCGTGGCGTCGTCCAGCGCACCATCGAGGCCAAGGTCGCCGCGACCAGGCTGTTGGTAATCGAGTGCGAACAGACCGTTGAGCATCTCCGCGATGCCGTCGGCGGTCGCGTGCATGTGATCGTTCAGGCCGAGCGAGTTCGCGACGTGGTCGACCGAGGCGGTGTTGGACGTGCCAGCGGTGTCACCCGCGCCGTCCTTGTCCTCGTTGTCGATGTCCTCGCGACCGGGCTCGCCTTTCCCGTCGCCGTCCTCGGCGGGGCCAGGCTCGTTGTTCGTGCGCAGCGCGTCCCGCACGCGGTCGACACCGTCGTCGACGCGGTGCACGCCATCGCGCACGGCCTGTTCTCCGCCCGCTACGACGTCGCTGACCTCGACCAGCTTGGAACCGCCGAGCCAGGAGTCGCCGTCCGAGTCGTTGTCCGCGCTCGCGGCCGCCGTCGTCATGGCCCATACCGCGACACTGGCGGCGATGGAGCCACCGACCACGGTGAGCGTGCGCAGGCACCAGCGCCGGACGCGGCTCGCGCGCTCCTGCTTCACTGATGCCACCGAGTTCACCGGTTCCTTCAACTACCTAGACGGCTGGGGACGTGCTCCACCGCAGCTCGTTTTCTCGCTGCGATCGGGGAGTAGCACTTCGTATTCGGGTCAGCACCACACGTGGTGCGTGACGTCGAGACTGGCAAACAGCCGACGGGTTTCGCACGCTCGACACGAGCAGTGCCCCCCATCGTGTGACAAACACTCTGTGCGGTCGCGGGTAACAGCTTGTGATCACGGCTGACGACCTATGGTTACCAGCCAGTAAGTCAACTCTTCCGTCAATCCTCATGCCGACGCGACACGCGGCCCGCTACCGTTGCGCCGTGTCCGAGAAGAGTGCGCAGCGCACCGATCAAGCTCCGCCCCCCGCCAGTCCGACGCCCACCACCGACGTGACCAGCATGGTTCCGGTCGGCCTCCGGCTCAGCGCCGCGTTCGCCTGGCGGCTACTCGTCGTGGCCGCGGCGCTCGGCGTCATCATCTGGCTGGTCGGCGAACTCGCGCTGGTGACGACAACGCTCGCGGTCGCGTTACTCCTCGCCGCGCTGATGGCGCCCGTCGTCGACCTGCTCATCCGCAAAGCCCGCTTCCCCAGGGGGCTCGCCGTCTCCGCGACCATCGTTGGCGGCCTCGCGATACTCACCGGGCTGGTCACGTTCGTGGTCGTCCAGTTCACCGACGGCCTGCCAGCGCTGCGGGAACAGCTCAGCCGCAGCTTCGATCAGGTGGGGCGGTGGCTCACCGAAGGGCCGCTCGGCTTGGAGAGCGCCGATATCAACGACCTGATCGACCAGATCGTCTCGTATGTGGAGCGGAACCAGGGCACCATCACGACCAGCGCGCTCACCACCGCGGGCGCGGTTGGCGAATTCCTCACCGGCTTCTTGCTCACGCTGTTCATCCTCATCTTCTTCCTGCTGCACGGGAATGACATCTGGTCATTCCTGGTCAAGGCGGTGCCGGGCAACGCGCGACGGCAGGCGGACATCGCGGGCAGGCGCGGGTTCGCGTCACTGGTCAGCTACGTGCGTGCCACCGCGATCGTCGCCGTCGTCGACGCGGTCGGGATCGGCATCGGGCTGTGGATTCTTGGGGTGCCGCTCGTGGTGCCGCTGGCGACGCTGGTGTTCCTCGGCGCGTTCATCCCGATCATCGGCGCCGTCGTCACCGGCGCGATCGCGGTGCTCGTCGCGCTGGTGACCGTGGGGTGGATCAAGGCACTGATCGCGCTCGCCGTCGTCATCGCGGTCATGCAACTGGAGAGCCACGTGCTGCAACCGCTGCTGCTCGGCAGGGCGGTGAAGATCCACCCGCTCGCGGTGATCCTGGCGATCACGGCCGGTCTAGTCATCGCGGGCATCACCGGCGCGCTGGTGTCCGTACCGCTGGTCGCGGTACTCAACGCTGGTGCGAAGTCGTTGATCGACAACGACGAGGCGCAAACCGCCGATGAGGTGCCGGTGCTGGCGCGCGGTGGCTCCGCCCCCGACGTCGTGGCGGAGCCGTCCGAGGACGGCTCGCGTGAGACCACCCGGGAGGCGGAATGACGAACACGGCGGCGCGAGCGCGGGACGCGACGTCCCGGTTCAGGGTTTTTCCCCGATCCGCATGGCGAGTCGCGTGGCTAGCATCGATGTCATGACTGATGCCGCGAACGGGACCGGGCACGCCACGGTCAACCCGCGCGACCTCCGCGTCTCCGACGCGGAGCGGGAACACGTGGTCAGCCTGCTACAGCGAGCCATCGGTCGCGGCCTGATCGACCTTGACGAGTTCACCGAACGCACCGACATCGCCTACAACGCGATGACGCGCGGACAGCTCAACATCGTGCTCGCGGACCTGCCTGGTCTCGTGCACGTCGACGCGCCACGCCGTTGAGCAACCACCGCACCGGCACCGCACCGTCAGCCGCCCCGCGCACCGTGCCGTGTCACCGATTCCGCCGCGTACATCACCGCGTGCCGCGTAGCGTCGACAAGGGACGCACCCGTGGCGAGCTTGCCCCCTAACGCACCCGCGAAGGCGTCACCGGCCCCCGTGGTGTCAACGACGCGGCCGTCACCGAGTTCGGGCGTTGGCACGCCGACGACGGCATCGGCGTCGGCGAGGACAACGCCTGACCCGCCGAGCGTCACCACGACCGAGCGGGGCCCGCGAGCACGCAGTCCCGCCGCCAGTTCCTCGCCGCTGCCCGTGCGACCTAGCAAGGCGGCCGCCTCGTGCTTGTTGACGATAAGCGGGTCAAGGACTGCCAGGGTTTCGGCTGCTAGCGCTGCCACAGGGGAAGCGTTGAGGACGACGCGCACACCTCGCGCGGAAGCGTGCGCCACCGCGTAGCGCACAGTTTCCAGCGGCACTTCGAGCACCGCGAACAACACGCTCGCCGCACCGATGACATGCGACGCGTCGCGGACGTCCGCGACGCCCACACGCGCGTTCGCTCCGGGGGAGACCACGATGGCGTTCTCGCCGTCCGGACTCACGGTGATGTGGGCGGCACCGCTCGGGCCATCGACGCGGCGGACGGTGCTGGTGTCCACGCCCGCATCCGCCAGCGAGGCGAGCAACAACGCCCCCGCGTCGTCATCACCGACCGCACCGACGAAGCCGGTCCGCGCCCCTTGCCGCGCGGCCGCCACCGCCGCGTTGGCGCCCTTACCACCGGGAAACAGCGCGGTGTCGCCGCCGAGGACCGTCTCACCGGGCGCGGGATGACGCTCGACCCGCACCACCCGGTCCACGTTGGCCGATCCGACGACAACCAGGTCAAGACTTCGTTCCGACACGACCCCAGACTGTCATAGTGCTGGTTCACCCGGTTCGGTTCCGTTGTCACCCACTTACGCAGTGTTACGAGGCATAACGAATCGGCCAAACCCGGCGGTTCTGGGCGCCGGATCTGAACCCCGAGCTGCGAAATGTCAGAATGCACGGCATCATGACGGAGGTTGCATTGAGTCACCCGTTCGTGGGCTAACCTCAACGGGTAATACCCACGAGCCTCACGGCTAGCAACCAGTCCAGCCACCGCTGTCGGTGGCGGGATCGAGTCGCCGGCGTCGGTCGCGTAGCCCCCCGAGCGATCGGCGCCGGTGGCGCCTCGATCTCGGGACCGCACCCCGGCTCGTACTAGGGCGCCTCGATCGAGGCACTGCGCTAACGCCATGACCCGCAGTATCGTCGGAGTATGAGCGAGGCCAGCCGCTCGGACCGGCAAGTCTTGGACACTAGCTCGCAGATCAAGCGAGCCGCCCGCGGTCTGCTTGTCGAGCACGGTGTCGAAGGGGTGACGCTCCGCGCCATCGCCCGCAAGCTCGGCTTGACAGCGCCCGCCCTCTATCGCTACTACCGCTCCCACTCGCAACTGCTGGAACAGCTACGCGGCGAGATCAGCGTGGAACTCGCCGAGGAACTCTCCGAAGACGTCGCGCGGCTTCCCGACGACGGGATCGGGCAGTTCTTCGCTGTTTGCCGGGGCTTCCGCCGGTGGGCACTCGCCCACCCGCACGAGTTCACCTTGGTGTTCGCCTCCGTATCCACCGAACCGGCATCGGCGCCGTTGACCGGCGCGAACGAGCCGTTCGGCAGGGTGTTCATCACCAGCATGGCCAGGGTGCTCGTCAGCCACGAACTCGCCGGTCTACCGGACGACTTGGTGCCGGCCGCACTCCGCAACGACGTCGCGGCGTTCCGGCAGACGGTGCTCGACACCCTCGCACGGCAAGGGGTGCGCTTCGACCCGCACCGGCTACCGCTGGAAGTGGCGTTCCTGATGGTGCAGTACTGGATCCGCATCTATGGGCACGTCACGCTTGAAGTGTTCGGCAACTTCCCGATGACGGTTTCCCAGCCCGACGTGCTGTTCGACGCGATGCTGGCCGAGCTCGCTCGCGAACTCGGCCTCGGCGCGCTCTGAAACCCTAGACCACCACGTTCACCAGGCGACCTGGCACGACGATGACCTTGCGCGGCTCACCGCCGTCCAGCAACGCGGCGATCTTCTCCTCGCCAAGCGCGGCGGCCCGCACCGCGTCGTCGTCGGCGTCGGCTGGCACCGTGATCCGCGACCGCACTTTGCCGTTCACCTGGATCGGGTACTCGACGGTGTCCTCGATCAGGTAGCGCTCGTCCACCTCGGGGAACGGCCCGTGGGTCAGCGACGTCTCGTGGCCGAGCCGCTGCCACAGCTCCTCCGCGATGTGCGGGCACAGCGGCGCCAGCATCAGCACGAGGGGCTCGATCAGCCCGCGCGGTGTGGCCTCCGCCGAACCGTACGTCTTGGTGAGGTAGTTGTTCAGCTCGATCAGCTTCGCGCCAGCCGTGTTGAACCGCAGGTCGGTGTAGTCGGCGCGCACCCCGGCGATCGCCTTGTGCAGCGCACGGAGGTCGTCCTCGGTCGGCTCGGCAGTGTCCGACTCCGACACCCGCAGCTCGCCAGTGTCTTCGTTGATGACCAGTCGCCACAGCCGTTGCAGGAATCGCTGCGCGCCGACGACATCCTTCGTCGCCCACGGCCGCGAATCGTCGAACGGCCCCATGGACATCTCGTAGAACCGGAACGTGTCCGCGCCGAACTGGTCGAACATCTCGTCCGGCGTAACGACGTTCTTGAGGCTCTTGCCCATCTTGCCGTATTCCTGGCTGACCTCCTCGCCACCGTAGAAGTACTTCCCGTTCTCCTCGGTGACCTCCTCTGCGGGCACGTAGACGCCGCGCGAGTCGGTGTAGGCGAAGGCCTGGATGTAGCCCTGGTTGAACAGCTTCCGGTAGGGCTCCTCGGACGAGACGTGGCCCAGGTCGTAGAGCACTTTGTGCCAGAACCGCGCGTACAGCAGGTGCAGTACGGCGTGCTCGACGCCGCCGACGTAGAGGTCGATACCGCCAGGGTCGTCCGCGCCGTGCTTGTCCGGTCGCGGCCCCATCCAGTACCGCTCGTTCTCCGGGTCGCACATCGCCTCGTCGTTGGTCGGGTCGACGTAGCGCAGCTGGTACCAGCAGGACCCTGCCCAGTTCGGCATGGTGTTGACCTCGCGGCGATATGGCCGGGGGCCGTCGCCAAGGTCCAGCTCCACCTCGACCCAGTCGGTCGCCTTCTCCAGCGGCGGCGACGGCTTGGTCTCGGCGTCCTCCGGGTCGTAGGTGGTCGGCGCGTACTCATCGACGTCGGGCAGCTCGACCGGCAGCATGTCCTCCGGCAGCGCGTGCGCGATGCCCTCGACGTCGTAGACGATCGGGAACGGCTCGCCCCAGTACCGCTGCCGCGAGAACAGCCAGTCCCGCAGCTTGTACTGCACCGTGCCCTTGCCGTGGCCGTGCTCCTCCAGCCAGGCGATCGTGGTCTTCTTCGCCTCGTCGACCCCGAGGCCGTTCAGCGACAGCCCGCTGTCGTTGGCGGAGTTGATCGCGGGGCCATCGCCGGTGTAGGCCTGACCATCGAAGCCCTCATCCGGCTGGACGGTGCGGACGATCGGCAGCCCATACTGCTCCGCGAAGTCCCAGTCACGCTGGTCCTGGCCGGGAACAGCCATGATCGCGCCGGTGCCGTAACCCATCAGCACGTAATCGGCGACGAAGATCGGGATGCGCGCGCCATTGACAGGGTTGACCGCGTATGCCCCGGTGAACACGCCGGTCTTGTCGCGGTTCTCCTGCCGATCAAGCTCCGACTTCATCGACGCCTGCCGCCGGTACGCTGCGATCGCCTCGGTGGGCGTGCTCGCGCCACCGGTCCAGCGGGAGTCCACGTCGGAAGGCCACTGCTCGGTCGTCAGCGAGTCCACCAGCGGATGCTCCGGGGCCAGCACCATGTAGGTCACACCGAACAACGTGTCCGGCCGGGTGGTGAAGACCTCGATCGTGTCCTTGCCCTCGTCGACCGGGAAATGGACCTCGGCACCGTGCGAGCGCCCGATCCAGTTGCGCTGCATCGCCTTGACCTTCTCCGGCCAGTCCAGCCGGTCCAGGTCGTCGACAAGGCGATCGGCGTAGGCGGTGATGCGCATCATCCACTGCTTGAGGTTGCGGCGGAAGACGGGAAAGTTGCCCCGCTCGCTGCGGCCCTCCGCGGTGACCTCCTCGTTCGAGAGCACCGTTCCCAGGCCGGGGCACCAGTTCACCGGCGACTCGGTGACGTAGGCCAACCGGTAGGTGTCCAGGATCTCGGCCTGCTCGGCGCGGGTCAGTTCGGACCACGGCGTGCCGTCCGGCGCCTGCCGCGTGCCGTCGGCGAACTCCGCCGCAAGCTCCGCGATCGGGCGGGCCTTGCCCTGCTCGGCGTCGTAGTACGAGTTGTAGATCTGGAGGAAGATCCACTGCGTCCAGCGGTAGTACTCCGGGTCCGTCGTCGCGAATGAACGCCGCTCGTCGTGGCCAAGGCCAAGGGCACGCAGCTGCCGCTTCATGTTCGCGATGTTGGCCTCGGTGGTCACCCTGGGGTGGGTGCCGGTCTGCACCGCGTACTGCTCAGCTGGCAGACCAAACGCGTCGAAACCAAGAGTGTGCAGCACGTTGCGACCCAGCATTCGGTTGAACCGCGCGAAGGTGTCGGTGCCGATGTAGCCGAGGGGGTGGCCGACATGCAGCCCCGCGCCCGACGGGTACGGAAACATGTCCTGCACGAACACCTTGTCGCCGGTGGGCTTGCCGTCCTCTGGAGCGAGGTCGCCCACTGGGTTAGGCGCGTGGAACGTGCCGTTCTTCTCCCAGTAGTCCTGCCAGCGCCGCTCGATCTCCCCCGCGACCGCCGCGGTGTACCGGTGCGCTGGCGCGCCGGATGCCTCACTCATCGACTAGCCCTTCCCTATCGGTGCCGGTCTCCTGCCCATTAACCCCATAAACAGCGGAACCCCCCAGCCGTGGAGGGCATGAGGGGTCGCCGCGCGTGACCAGGGTGGTCAGCGCGGCCTACTAAGAAGGAGCAGGCGTGCCGTGCTCATGCGCTCCATGGTAGCCGCAAGCCCTGACAGCGTCGCCCGGACCCGGCGACTGCCCGCCAGGCAGCGGCGCGGGCCACACCCGGGCAGGCCACGGCGTCGACGCGCATGGGTGCGGCTTATCCTCGAAGGATGGTCGTTGTCGCGCTCATTCCCCTGATCGGCGGGCTGCTCGTCGGTGTCGGCGGTTTCCTCGGCTGGCAGGGCAAGCTCAGCAGGGATCGGGGCACCGGTGTCCGCACCGAGGCGACGCTGCGCAGCGACGAAGCCTTCGCTGTTGGCAACAAGGTGGCGGGCATCCCGACCATGGCGGCGGGCGTCGTCGGTGTCGCCGGTGGGCTCGCCGCGCTTGCCATGCCCAGCGCGCTCGGGACGACGCTGGCCGCGGTGTTCGGGGTCGTCGGACTACTCGGACTGCTCGCGGCCGGTGGCGTGCTGGGCAACCGTGCCGCTGCCGCCGTACCCGAACCCGCCGCGCCGGAAGGCGGCTGCGGGGGCTGCGCGTGCGGCGCTGGCGGCTGCGGTTAGTTCAGCTGCAGGTCCCCTGGATGCGTTGCGAGCAGCGCCGTCGGGACGCCTTGACGGCGCAGCACCCGCGCCCACAGATCCGTGCCTGGCTCGGCGAAGACGTCGCTGGGCAGCGCTGGGACGACGATCCAGTCCTCGCGCTCCAGCTCACCCTCTAACTGCCCGGCGTCCCAGCCCGCGTAGCCGAGGAACACTCGCATCCCGCGCACTTTGGACACCAGCTCGTCCGGGTCGGAATCCAGCACGACCAGCGCGACCGGGCCGCTCACGGCGATCGTGCCCGGCACGGACGAGGACGTCTCGCCGTTGCGGAGCGCCGCGAGGCACAGGGGCGTGTCCTGCTCGACCGGTCCGCCGATGAACGCCTCGCCGGTATCGCTGACGAACGCGGCCCAGTCTGGCGCCACCTCGTCTACCGGAACCTCGCTCGGCCGATTCAGCACGACACCGAGCGTGCCCTCATCGCCGTGGTGCAGGACGAAAACCACCGTTCGGCGAAAGTTCGGGTCGGACATGGTGGGATCAGCGACAAGCAGGCAACCCTGCGCAATGGCATCCGCGCGCACGGGTCCATAATCCCACTCCACCTCAGGCCGATGCGGCGGGGTTTCGGGGGCCATTCCTCGGCTGGAACGGCGCCGGTGGCACGCGAGCGCGGCCGCTCGCGCACACACCGGGTCATGCGCGCCCGAGCCCGCCGAACCGATAGGTTAAGCCGGAACACCTGGAGGGATTCCCGTGCGTCATCAGGCTCTGCCCGCTGTCCACCCGGACGCCCAGTACGCCTTGTGGAACGGTGCTCCGTTTCGTGTCACCCCCTCGTCGTCGGCGGGAAAAGTGCTGCTCATCGCGCCGGAGGGCCAGCGGCCGGATGGTTTCGACACCACGCACGACGGCGCGGCGGCCAAACTCGTCGCCGACGACGACCTGCCAGCCACGTTCACCATCCGCACCCACTGCCGATTCGCGGAGGAGACGTTCGAGCTCGCGGACCAGCACTCGGACGGCGTCCTCGAGCTGCACTGGATCGGTTCCGACGCGACAACGGCCGCGGAGCTCGTCCTGACGCCGGTTGGCGAGGACGGCCGCTTCGGGGCGCTCGCCAAGCCCGACGAGATCGAGTCCCTGTGGCAGGAGTACCACGGCCTGAGTGCGCCAGCGGAGCCCGGCGACGCTGATCAGCGCCGATTGCTGCGCCGGATCGGACGCATCTTGCGTGACCTGCGTCCCGATGGCGGCGGCACGACGGCCGCTCGGTTCCGGCAGGTTGGCGGGTACGCCGAGCTGGAAGTCCGGTGCGTTGTAGGCGACGTCGCGTACTCACTGAGCGCGCCACCGCTGCTCGGCCACCTCTTCGGCGAGCTGCGGACGCTGATGTACCAGCAGGACCTCGGCACGTGGTTCCAGGGCACCATGACCGTCACCCCGGATGACAACTTCACCTTCGACTACGACGCCTCATCGCAACCGCGCTGGCGGCGTGCGCCGGACGAGGACGGCAGGGACGCGGCGCGGGCGTTCGAGCTCGAGCTGCGGCGCTTCCCCCGCGACGCCAAGCACGTGCCGCCATGGCTTGGCGCTCGCGCTGGGCTGCCGCTCGACGTAACGTTCCGGCACGCGAAGGTCGTCGACATGCACCATCCCGGCAAGCGACCGATGGTGAACCGCGCGCCGGTGCCCGGCGGGGAGCTACGCGGCGTGATGACGTACCTGTATCGCTCGCCCGTCGTGCACGTGGGCGACGGACCAACCCCGGATCTGTTCGCGCCGCAGACCGCTCCGAGCGTGCCGAACGCCTTCCACACCGACGGCACCTGGATCTGGCCCGCCGCGGTGCCGCACTACCTGCGGATGCACGGCGTCGCACCGGAAGCCGAGCTGCTCGACCACATCAGGGCGAACTCCTACCGGCCGCCGTTCGTCAGCCGGCGCCTGCGGGAGACCGCACGCGCCGAAGTGCTCGGCGAGCCGTATCCGCCGCAGTCCCCAGCCGACCTCGATGAGCAGGACGCCGTCACCGAGGTGGAGCGCGACGACAGCGTGCTCCCGCCGCTGCGGGCGTCCGAGGTGTTGTCGCTGCTGCGTAAGCGGCTTGACGAGTTGGGCGTCGCCAGGGAGTCGTATCGGTTCGGGGAGCAGGCGAACGACGCGTGGTGCCTTGTCCGGACCAGCGGGGGCTGGCGGGTCGCCTGGTGCACGGACGGCGAGCAGCGCGATGTCCAGGAGTTCGCGAAGATCAAAGCAGCGGCCGCGCACCTTCTCGGCGTCCTGGCGTTTCATCCGACGCGGGCGCTGGCCAAACCGCATGAGGAGGAGCACCCGACCGACTGGCCGATCGTGCCGATGCGAGGCGAGCCGCCGCTAACGCTGCTGCGCGGCAAGCGCATGGTCACGCTGCCTGCCGGGACGCGGCTGGTGCGCTTCGGCGACGACGCGGGCAACTTGACGCACGAGGCATCCGCGACATTCCAGGAGACGTCGTTGCTGCCGGACCGCGAGACCCACCGCACCGAGTACCGGCTACGACGTCCGCTGCGGGTGCTGACCGGCGTCACGCTGCCGTGGGGCGGGATGCCAGGTGGCGCGCTGGCGTACCTGCTGCCCCGGCCCGTCGGCCAGCACGTGTCGACCGGCGCGCTCGAGCCGGTGGCCTAATCACTCCGGGACGTCGAGCCCCTGCTCCTTGGCCCACTCCCGCAGCGCGGCGACGGCCTCTTCGTGCTCGAGTGGCCCCTTGTCCAGCCGCAGGTCCTTCAAGTACTGCCACGCCTTGCCGACCATCGGTCCCGGTGGCAGGTTGAGCAGCCGCATGATCTCGTTGCCGTCCAGGTCGGGCCGGACCTTCGCCAGGTCCTCCTCCTCGGCGATGCGCTGGATTCGCTCCTCGAGGTCGTCATAGGTGCGCTGCAGCGCCGCGGCCTTGCGCCGGTTGCGGGTGGTGCAGTCGGCGCGGACCAGCTTGTGCAGCTTCGGCAGCAGCTCACCGGCGTCGGTGACGTAGCGCCGCACCGCGGAGTCGGTCCACTCGCCCTTGCCGTAGCCGTGAAACCGCAGGTGCAGGAACACCAGCTGTGAGACGTCGTTGATGACGTCTTTGGGGTAGCGCAGTTTCCGCAGCCGCTTGCGGGCCATCTTCGCGCCGACGACCTCGTGGTGGTGGAAGGTCACGCCGCCGCCCTCGGTGAACTTCCGTGTCGCGGGCTTGCCGATGTCGTGCAGCAACGCGGCGAGCCGCAGCACGAGATCCGGTCCCGACGTCGGTTCGTGCCGCGTCTCCAGGTCGATGGCCTGGTCCAGCACGGTGAGCGAATGCTCGTAGACGTCCTTGTGCTGGTGGTGCTCATCGATCGCGAGCCGCATGCCCGGTACCTCGGGGATGATGTGCTCCGCCAACCCGGTGTGGGTCATCAGCTCGATACCGAGCCGGGGTTTCGCGCCGAGCATCAGCTTGCTCAGCTCGGCCTGTACCCGCTCGGCCGTGATGCGGGTGATCTCGCCCGCCATGTCGGTCATCGCGGTCACGACGCGACGAGACGGCGTGAACTCGAGCTGCGAGACGAACCGCGCCGCGCGCAGCATCCGCAGCGGGTCGTCGGCGAACGACTCCTCCGGCGCCGCGGGCGTGTCAAGCAGCCGGTCGCTGAGGGCGTCCATGCCGCCGTACGGGTCGACGAACCGCTTCGCCGACAAGTCGATCGCCATGGCGTTCACGGTGAAGTCGCGGCGCTTGAGGTCGCCTTCGATGCTCTCGCCGAACACGACGTCCGGATCGCGGCTGACACGGTCGTACGTATCGGTGCGGAACGTGGTGATCTCAAGCTGCGTGCCGCCCTTGGTGACGCCGACGGTGCCGAACTCGATACCGGTCTCCCACACCGCGTCCGCCCAGCCACGAACGAGCTTGAGTATCTCCGCTGGCCGCGCGGACGTCGTGAAATCGAGGTCATCGGACAGCCTGCCGAGTAGCGCGTCGCGGACGCTACCGCCGACGAGGAACAGCTGATGACCAGCTTGGACGAACCGGGTCGTCAGCTCGTCGGCGATGGGCGATATGCGCATCAACTCGGCGATGGCATTCCGCTCGGCATGTCGCTTGGCACTGCGTATGGCGTGACGGTTGGGACTCGTATCAGGCACGGCGATTCAGCCTAGCGGCCACGCCTCACTGGCCGAGTTCGGACTCGGGGCATCGCCATTCCGGCTAGCATCGCTGGTATGCCAGGATCCGGTGACGCGCGCGGTGAACCGCGACGGGCCAAGCCTCGACGCCGGTCCCGGCGTCGCCGCCCTCGGCACATGACGACCGTAGACGAAACCTCGGCGGGTGGCCTCGTCCTCGACCCGGCTCATCGCCATGCTGTCCTGATCGGCAGGCTGGACCGCAGCGGTTCACTGCTGTGGTCACTACCCAAGGGGCATGTCGAGGACGGGGAGACGCACCAGCAGACGGCGGTGCGTGAGGTGAAGGAGGAGACTGGCATTTCGGCGCGGGTGCTGCTACCGCTCGGCGATATCGACTACTGGTTCGTCGCCGATGGCCGCAGAGTGCACAAAACCGTGCACCACTTCCTGCTCGAAGCGACGGGTGGTCAGCTTTGCGACGAGGACGACGAGGTCGCCGAGGTCGCATGGGTCCCACTCGGCGACCTCGCGACCACGTTGGCGTACGGCGACGAACGCAAGCTCGTCGGCAAGGCACGTACCCTGCTCGCCACCGACGGCTACGTCGGCCCCGAATCACTCGCCGACCAGTGCCCTGATGAGGTATCCGAGTGACACGAATCGCGTTCGCACTCGGTGCCACGGTCCTGCTGCTGTTCCTCACCGGTATGGCCGGCTCACCCGTGCGAGCCGATCCCGAGCGGCAGCAGGACACCGCCCAACCACCCGCCGACCTGACCGAGATGCTGCGGCTCGACGTGACGTCGATGACACCGCGCATCGTGACCGCGCGAGCGCGCACCCTCACGATCACGGTCACGATCACCAACATCTCCAATCGTCCGATCGACAGCCTCCGGGCGCGGCTACACCTCGGCTCGAAGCAAACGGACCGGGACACGCTCACCGAAGCGCTGACGGCTGGCTCACCGATGAACTACCAACTCACGCCGTTCATCGACGTCGGACCGCGCCTGGAGCCACAGCAGCAACGCACGTTCACGCTCAAGGTTGGCCTTCGCGACGCGCGGACCGGTCTGGAGTTCCCCGAGACGGGCATCTACCCACTGCTGATCAATGTCAACGGCAAACCGGAGGACGGGCTCGAAGCGCGGCTCGCCGCGTCTCATCTGCTACTGCCCGTGCTGTCGATGCCTGGTGGTGAGGGTGGCACCAACGGCGTGGCGTCCGGTACAAGCGCGCCCGCGACCTCGATTCTGTGGCCGATCGCCAGCACGCCGAGGGTGGTCGACGACCCGCTCGGTGACGGCCTCGTGCTCGCCGACGACACGCTCGCCGAGGAAATGCGGCCAGGTGGTCGGCTGGACGCGCTGGTCCGCGCGGCGGAGTCGGTTCGGGACGACGAGCGGCTGTTCTCGTCACTGTGCTTCGTGATTGACCCTGAGCTGGTCGCGACGGCGTCCGCGATGACGCGGGGCTACCAGGTGCGGACCGGACCGGGCCTGTCGGAAGGCTCCGGCAGCGCCGACGCCGAAGCGTGGCTGGCCGACTTGCGCACCCTCGTCGCGGACGCCTGCGTTATGCCAACGCCCTATGCGAGAGCGGACATCTCACTGCTAGCGGGCAGCTCGCCCGATCTGGCCACGCTGGCCGCATCGCGCGACGGCGTGATCAAAGACGTCCTGGGCGTCACACCAAGGGACGGCGCGTTGGCGATCGAAAGCGAGCTGAGCGAGCAGGCGCTGGACGCCGTGAGCAAGGCGGGAAAGAACCTACTCATCGGCGGCATGGACGGGCAGCGAGCCGCCGTGCCGACGACGGTGACCACCGGCGACAGTGAACACACCGTCATACCGGCGAACGAACTGGTCACGCTCGCGTTACGACCAGGCGTCGCACGCGGTGACACCACGGCGAACGCGACCGTCGCGGCGGACGATCCCACCATCGCGACGCAGAACGGTCTCGCCACGATCGCGTTTCGCGCACGCGACGGCGACAGCGCACCGCTGCTCATCGCCCCACCATGGGAGTGGAGCGTGCCGCACGACGAGCTGATCTGGCTGCTGCGTGGGATCGGCGACTTCGCACGCGACGGCACGCTGCTTCCTGTGGCGCCGAGCGCCATGTTCGGCGCCGACACCAATGGCACCACGCGGCCAGCGCAGCAAGGCAGCCTCGACCCAAGAGGTTCCCGAGAGGTCACCGCCGATATCGCCGCGATCGACGCGACCGTCGCCGACGTGACCTCCGCCATGACCGAAGCGACAACCATGCAGGTCGACCCGGCTGACCTGCTGCTTCCGGTGCGAGAGGGGCTGTTGCGGGCGACGTCACACGCGTTGCCCAACCGGGCACAGGTCGCTCGGGCCGCGGTCGCCGACGCGGACAACCAGCTCAACGATCTGCTCGATGAGGTCAGCATCACCGAGCCCGACCGCACCATCTCGCTGGCGTCGGGGTCGTCGCCGATTCCGGTGTCTATCCGGAACGACCTACCGGTCGAGATCACCGTTCGGGTGATGCTGTCCAGCACGAGCGGCCTTCGACCGGACGACATCAGCGACCAGAAGCTCGCACCGGAATCCGCGGTCAACCTGCGGGTACCCGCCGAAGCGCTGCGTGCTGGGCGGTTCACGGTCGACGTGTCACTGAGCACACCAGGCGGCACTCCGCTGAGCAGTCCGACCCGATTTCAGTTGGCATCGACCGAGTACGGCGTCGTCACGGTTATCGTGACCGCAGCAGCAGGCGGCGCGTTGCTGTTGCTCGCGGGACGGCGAATCCACCGTAGGCTCCGCTCCAACGGAGCCGAGCGGGGTTAGACTCCGGCGGCGCGCCACACCGGGATCGACGTCGCGAGGATGGGACCGCGTTGAACACAGAGCCACCCCGGCGACCCTTCCCATCGCGCCGCCCGCAGCAGCCGCCACAGCACGGCCCACCCCCTCGGGACGAGCCGCGACCACCGGATCAGGATGAACACCCCCCGCGGGGTGGCCAGTTGCCCGAGCCCGGCACGGTCCCGCCGCCGCACGACCAGCCCACCCGGCCAGCGCGGACACCGGTCTCCCCACCGCCTGGGCGCGGCCAGCGGCCCGGCGGCCCGCAATGGCCAGCGCACGAGCCACCACCCGGACCACCCCAGGGACAGCCGTCCACCACCCCACCAGGAGGGCAGCAACGGCCGCCACGGCGACCCCGGCAGCACCCGCCACCAGGCGCACCCCCTGGACAGCCGCCCGGCGCTCAAGGCCAACCGCCCGGCGGCGGCCCTCGCCCACAACGCGGGCAGGGGCAACAGCCAGGGCAGGGGCCGAGACAGCGGCCACCGCGCCCGCCCGGCCCACCGAGACGTCAAGGCCGCCCTGGCCGCCAAGGACCGCCGCGCGCGCCGTACGGCCAGCCGCCGTCCCACCGCTGGCCGACGGCCGACCCCGACGTGCTGCAGCCGTATCAGGAGCTCACCCGGGTGCTGCCCGCCGTCGGCGCGCCTACGGCACCAGGCGAGCCAACCGAGGCGCCCGAACGGCCAGCGGCGAAGGAGTCCCTGGCGAAGTCGACCGGCAAGATCGCGATCGCATCGCTGATCAGCCGCATCACCGGCTTCCTGTGGAAAGTGATGCTGGTCTGGGTATTGAGCATCGGCGTGCGCAACGACTCGTTCAACGTCGCGAACACGCTGCCCAACATCGTCTACGAGCTGCTGCTCGGCGGAGTGCTGGCCAGCATCGTGGTGCCGCTGCTGGTGCGCTCGCAGGACGATCCCGACGGCGGCCAGGAGTACACCCAACGGCTGCTAACCGTCGCGCTGAGCCTGCTGGCAGTGGCCACGGTCATCGCGGTGCTCGCCGCGCCGCTGTTCACCTCGCTCTACGTCGACTCGTCGACCGACCGCGCCAACCCCGAGCTGACCACGGCGTTCGCGTACCTCCTGTTGCCACAGATCCTGTTCTACGGTGTGTTCGCGCTGCTCATGGCGATCCTGAACGCCAAGCAGATCTTCGGTCCGCCCGCGTGGGCGCCGGTGGTCAACAACCTCGTCGTGATGGTCACCATCGGCGTGTTCGCGCTCATGCCGGGGGAGATCTCCGTCGACCCGGTGCGGATGGGCGACCCGAAACTGTTGACCCTCGGCATCGGCGTCTCGCTCGGCATCGTGGCGCAGGCGGTCATGCTGATCCCGCCGATGCTGCGCACCGGGTTCCGGTTCCGGTGGAATTGGGGCATCGACTCGCGGATGAAGGAGTTCGGCGGCCTGGCGGCGTGGATTCTCGGCTACGTCGCTGTCAGCCAGGTCGGCTACATCGTCACAACTCGGGTGCTCACCGCCGGTGACCAGGGCGGCATGACGGCGTACTACAACGCCTGGCTGCTGTTCCAGCTGCCGTACGGCGTCATCGGCGTCTCGCTGCTCACCGCGATCATGCCGAGGATGAGCAGGGCGGCCGCCGACGGTGACCATCCGAAGCTGGTCTCCAACCTGTCGTACGCCTCCCGCATCTCCACGGTGACGCTGTTGCCGATCGCCGCGATCATGACCGTGGTCGGGTCGTCGGTCGGTATCGCGCTGTTCTCATTTGGCGAGAGCGACGTCGCGTCAGCGGAACGGCTGGGCAAGGCGCTGGCCATCGCCGCGTTCGGGCTGCTGCCGTACGCGCTGGTCATGCTGCAACTGCGAGTGTTCTACGCGCTCAAGGACGCCCGCACCCCGACGTTGATCATGCTGGTGATGACCGCGGTCAAAGTGCCGCTGCTCTACCTGTCAGCCGCACTGCTCGACCCGAAGCAGATCGTGCTCGGTGCGATGATGGTCAACTCGATGACCTTCGTCGTCGGCGCGGTGCTCGGCCAGGTCTGGCTCTGGGTGCGGCTTGGTAACCTGCGCAGCCGCAGGGTGCTTGGGGTGATTCTGTTCACCGTGTTCGCCAGCGGGCTCGGCGTCGCCGCCGCCGTCGTCACTGGAATGCTGGTGCCGGACGCGCTACCAAGCACGCTGTACGCATGGGTGTCGCTGATCGCGCAGAGCATCGTCGGCCTCGGGGTATCTTTCGGTGTCCTCGCCGCGCTCAAGGTTGACGAACTCGCTCCGCTGACAAATCGCGTGTCCCGACTGCTCGGGCGCGCGTGACGGCCGGACGTCATGCCTGGTAGGGCGTACGACCAGCCGACAGGGTGACGTCGGACGTCACAACGCGATCACGGCGTGCGAAGCGCGACCTTGCCGTACTCTCAGTAGTGAGGACGAGACGCCGGCAGGGCTCTTCATGCCCGGGTAGAGATCGGACACGGAGGTTGTCGCAGTCGGTGGACACCAGGCGGAACGAGCAGTCAGACGGCGCGCCGAGAACCAGCATCAGAGCCACCGGTGGTTCACTCGCGCCCGGTGGTGTCGTCGGCGACGGCCGCTACCGGTTGCTCGCGCAGCTTGGCGTTGACGAGCGGGCGAACGCGCACTTTTGGCGGGCACGCGACGGCCAGCTCCGTCGCGACGTGGCGCTCACCCTCATCGTCGGTGACCAGGCCGACCTCGATGCCACCCGCGAGGCCCGCCGCACCTTAGAACGCGCCGCGCATACCTCCCAGTTCGGTCACCCGCATGTCGCCCGCGTGCTTGACGTACTCACCCTCGGCAGCGGCATCGCCGCGGGTGAGGGGCTGCTGGGCATCGTCGTCGCCGAGTGGAGCAAGGGCACCGACCTGATCGACATCGTCGACGAGGGGCCGGTAGCGCCGGTCGTGGCGTGCCGCATGATCGACAGCCTCGTCGACGCCGTCGAGCGGGCGCACCGCTCCGGCCTGGTGCTCGGGCTCGATCACCCGCAGCGAATCCGCAGGGGACCTGACGGGCAACTGCGGCTGGCGTTCCCCGGTCCGCTGCCGGAGACCACGCTGCGCGATGACATCAAGGCGCTCGGCGCGGTCCTCTACCTGCTGCTCACCGCGCGCTGGCCGCTACGGGGCGGACCGGCAGCGATCGCACCGGCCCCGCACGCGCCGCACGGCGGAGTCGTGCCACCGCGCTCGCTCGAGCCGACGGTGCCCGCCGAGCTGTCGTCGCTCGCGGTGCGCACCCTCTCGGACGGCGGAGAGGGCGGCATCCGCACCAGCGCGGCGTTTCTCCGGGTATTGCAGCAGGTCGCGGCGGAGGAGGAACGAAAGGCCGCGACGGCGACCGGCGCGGGAGCCGAGGAAAGCGACGAAGAGTCGGACAGCGGGTACTGGACCACCAAGAAACCCGTCCGCGACCCAGCGCAGCGCAAGAAGGTCGCGCTGTGGGCGACCGCGCTCGTCGTCGCGGCGGTGGCCATCCTCGCTTGGATCGGTCTCTCACTGATCAGCTTCTTCTCGGAGAACGACGCGACAGGTCCCAACGTCAACGTCGCCGAATCAAGTGAGCAAAACACCAAGCAGCAGACGTCGAAGGCACCGCCACCGGCGACCCCTGAGCCGGTGCGCCCCTCGGCGGTCCAGGTCTACAACCCGGAGGGGACCGGCGACTTTCCATCGCGCGCGTCCGCCTCGATCGACGGCGATCCCTCGACGCCATGGCAGACCGACCAGTACAAGCAACAGCTGCCCGCGCTCAAAACCGGTGTCGGTCTCGTCGCCAGCTTCGACCAGCCCATCGACCTGTCGAGGGTGCTTGTCGTCAACGGCACACCGGGCACTCGGCTCGAGATCAGGACCGCCGAGATTGGCAACCCTTTCCTTGACAACACCAGGCTCGTCGCTGGCCCGATCGACCTGGAGCAGGGACCGACACAAATCGACGTGGACAATGCCCGGCCGACATCGCATGTCATCGTCTGGGTCACCAGGCTCGGCGGCCAGCCTGGTCAGTTCCAGTCCAGCATCGGTGACCTCGAGTTCTACCAGCGCCCTTCGTGACGCGCGGTGATCGCGGGCGCACGCGAAGGCCGGTCCGACCCTACTAAGATCACCCGAGTGACCGCAGCTGCTCCCACGGACGCCGATCTCATCGCCGCCCACGCCGCTGGCGATCCCACCGCGTTCAGCGAGATCGTCCGGCGGCATAAGGACAAGATGTGGGCGGTAGCCCTCCGTACCCTGCGCGATCACGAGGAAGCCGCGGACGCGCTGCAAGAGGCGTTTATCTCGGCGTTCCGGGCGGCGGGTAAGTTCCGCGCGGAATCGGCGGTCAGCACCTGGCTGCACCGGATCGTCGTCAACGCGTGTTTGGACAGGATCAGAAAACGCCAGGCCAAACCGACGGTGCCGTTACCGGACACCGACGAGTATCGAGAGCCTGCCTCGCCGGGAGACTCGATGGCGCAGCGCGAAACCCGCATGCTGATCTCCGACGCTCTCGCCGAACTGCCCGACGAACAGCGGGTACCCATCGTGCTTGTCGACGTCGAGGGGTACTCGGTCGCGGAGACGGCGTCGCTCCTCGGCGTCGCGGAAGGCACGGTGAAGAGCCGGTGCGCCCGTGGTCGAGCGAAACTGGCCAAGGTTCTCCATCATCTGCGGAACCCCGATGCGAATGCGAACGTCCCACCTCACGAAAGCAAACGAGGAAGCACTGCCACCGCGCAGGGCCCCGCACGTGGTCACCAGCCAGGGTCACCACGGCAGAGGGAGGGACAATGACTGATTCGGACCTGCCTGCCGGCGGCGACTCCAGGTCATGGACGGTCGATGAGCTCGCCGAGATGCGGGCTGGCGCACTCGACGACGCCGAGGCGGCCGAGCTCTGGTCCCACGTACGGAACGACACCGAGGCGCTGGCCGTGCTTGACGCCCTCGACAGGACCAAGGCCGAGCTGGCGGGGCTGCGGGATTCCCCGGTCACGCCGATGCCGGATGATGTCGCCGCACGCATCGAAGCCGCGCTCGCCGGTGAGCGGGAGCGGGCGTTTCCCGAAACGGCCCAGCGGCCACAGCCGGTCGCCCCCGCGCCACAGCGAGGGCAGGCACAGCAGCCAGGGCACGGACAGGTCGTCGATCTGGCCCAGGCGCGGCGCAAGCGGGCCAAGCAACTCGGGTGGGGCGCAGGCGTGTTGACGGCGGCAGCGGCCGTCGTCGCCGCCGTCGCCCTCTCCCTGCCGACGCAGAGCACGCAGGGCACCCCGCTCGCCGGTGACTCGGTGAGCGGGTCCACCCCGCCGGCGGACCAACCGCTCTCGCTACGCGGGACCGACATGGCGCCTGGCGCGAACCAGACGATCGGTGTCGAGAACTTCGGGCCATTCGGTGATCGAGCTGGCTTGGACGCGTGCCTCGAAGCCAACGGGCTCACGATCGACAACGACCTGCTCGGTGTCCGGCCTGCCACGGTAGATGGGCAAGACGCCGTGATCGTGGTCTTCACCAGCGGTGAGCTGGCGAAGTATCGACTGCTCGCGTTCCCAGCCAGCTGCGACAAGGACACGCCGGGGATCATCTACGACGAGGTCGTCGGCGAGTAGCGCGGCGCGTGTCCCGTGCCACCGACCCTGCGGGCTCCACTAGGGAACAACGGCGCATACGATCGTGTTGACGCCTACAGCAAGACGACCAGACCCCGGCACGGGGCACGAGCGGAGGTCCCTGGTGGCAGCCGAAGACATACGAAACGTGATCATCGTGGGTTCCGGGCCCGCGGGCTACACGGCCGCGGTCTACGCGGGCCGCGCCCAGCTCGAACCGCTGGTGTTCGAGGGCTCTCAGTTCGGTGGCGCCCTGATGACCACGACGGAAGTCGAGAACTACCCCGGCTTCCGAGACGGCATCCAGGGTCCCGAGCTGATGGACGAGATGCGCGCCCAGGCCGAGCGGTTCGGAGCTGAGCTGCGCGCGGAAGACGTCGAGCGGCTCGAGCTGAACGGGCCGGTCAAGTACGTCACTGTCAACGGCCAGCGCTACGCGGCGCGTACCGTCATCCTCGCGATGGGTGCCGAGCCGAGGTACCTGTACGTGCCCGGTGAGCAGGAGCTACTCGGCCGGGGCGTGTCGTCGTGCGCGACCTGTGACGGCTTCTTCTTCCGCGACCACGACATCGCCGTTGTCGGCGGAGGCGACTCCGCGATGGAGGAGGCCACGTTCCTGACCAAGTTCGCCCGCAGTGTCACAATCATCCACCGGCGTGACGAGTTCCGCGCCTCCAAGATCATGCTGGAGCGCGCCCGCGCGAACGAGAAGATCAAGTGGCGGACGAACTCGCAGGTCACCGAGGTCGTCGGCGATGGCACGGTGAAGGGATTGCGGCTCAAGGACACCGCGACCGGGGAGGAGTCCTCGCTGGACGTGACCGGGTTCTTCGTCGCCATCGGCCACGACCCGCGCAGCGAACTCATTCGCGGGCAGGTCGACACCGACGACGAGGGGTACGTCCGTACCCAAGGTCGGAGCACCTACACCAACGTTGACGGCGTGTTCGCCTGTGGCGACCTGGTCGACAACACCTACCGGCAGGCGGTCACGGCGGCGGGCACCGGCTGCTCGGCCGCGATCGACGCGGAGCGCTGGCTCGCCGAGCATGGTGAGTCGATCGCGCACGAGGCGGCGGAGATGGTTGGCGGCGGCTACGCGGCCACCGCACCCGCGGCCAATTGAGCGGCCGGTAGCGGCCGATACGACGACCGGTAAGCGATCCGGTCGAGCGGAACCCACCGAGATAACACAGGACAACCACACCGGTCTCGACATCGAGGCCATGATTCACAAGGGAGAAATTGATGGCCGGTTCCACCGTCACCGTCACTGACACCAGCTTCAACGACGACGTCCTCGCCAGCGAGAAGCCCGTGCTGGTCGATTTCTGGGCCACCTGGTGCGGACCGTGCAAGATGGTCGCGCCGGTGCTTGAGGAGATCGCGAGCGAGCACGCGGACAAGCTGACCGTCGCGAAGCTGGACATCGACCAGAACCCGGGCACCGCACGGGACTACCAGGTGATGTCGGTGCCGACGCTGATCCTGTTCCAGGGCGGCAAGCCGGTCAAGCAGATCGTGGGCGCGAAGGCCAAGGCCGCGCTGCTGAACGACCTCTCCGACGTCCTGAACTGATACACACCCGGGGGTTTCAAGGCGAGTAGTACCGGCGCGACGGCCGGTTGCTGTGGATCTTCAGACATTCTGGTTGTTGCGGCGACCAGAATGTCTGAAGATCACCACTTCGCCGCCGTTAACCAGGCAAAGCGGACGAATTTCGACAACGCCGGAACGGCCTCCTCGCCTAGGTTCTGACACGCCGAGACACCGGACCACTACCGAATGTAATCACATCAACATCCCGTACCGCGATTGGTGGTGGCAGTGTCGCGCGCGTGTCGGCGCGATGACCTGCATAGCGACACCGAGCGTTGGTCCGGTACGCGGTGATTGCGCCATGGGGTCAGAATCCCAGGCGCACGCACCCTCCCTGCGCGCTCACACAGAGTTCACAAGGCACAATGGAACCCCCGAGAATGACTCGGGGGTTCACCAGACATCGGTGAACGGTGGCGCACACGGAAAGAGCGAGGAGTGCATGCGGGTACTCCGCCGCGGTGATGTCGGAGAAGACGTCGCCGAAATTCGGTCCCTGCTGGTCGGCTTGGGCCTGCTGACCCTGCCGAACGGTTCTGAAAGCGCTCAGCGGGTGACATTCGATGCCGAGATCGAACACGCCGTGCGTACCTTCCAGCAACGGAGAGGCCTGCTCACCGACGGCATCGTGGGACCGGCCACCTATCGGTCGCTCCGTGGCGCCAGCTACCACCTCGGCAGTAGGCCGCTGGCCTACCTGATGTCCTCCCAGGTGCATGGGGACGACGTCTTCACGTTGCAGGAGCGGCTCACCGAACTGGGTTACGACGCTGGCAGGCCGGACGGAATCTTCGGTCCGCGCACCGAGCAGGCACTGCGCAGCTTCCAGCGTGACTACGGGTTGCTGATCGACGGTATGTGCGGCGCGGCGACGGTGCGCGCGCTCAAGCAGCTCTCACCACGGGCGCGCGGTGGTAGGCCGGTGTTCCTGCGCGAACAGGAGCAGGTCCGGCAAGCGGGACCGAGGCTTCGCGGCAAGCGCATCGTCATCGATCCTGGTCATGGTGGAGACGACCCCGGCGTGTCCGTCGCCGGTGTACGCGAGTCTGACGTCGCGTGGGATCTCGCTCGCAGGTTGGAAGGCAGGATGAAAGCCACCGGTATGGAGGCGTTCATCTCGCGCGGGCCCCAGCGCGGCCCCTCCGAGGCCGAGCGCGCGGCTTTCGCGAACGAAGCGGGTGCCGATCTGTTCCTCTCGCTGCACTCCGACAAGAACATCTCACCGGCGGCGAACGGCGTCGCGATGTTCCACTTCGGCACCGGCAACGGCACGACGTCCACGGTCGGTGAGTTGCTCGCCAGCTACATCCAACGGGAACTCGTCGCGCGCACCGGGCTGCTGGACTGCCGGGTTCACCCGAAGACGTGGGAGATCCTGCGGCTGACGCGCTGTCCCGCCGTGCGCGCCGAGATCGGGTACCTCACCAATGACGGTGACCGGGCGAAGCTATCTGATCCGGGGTTCCGGGACGTCGTGGCGGAGGGCATCCTCATCGCGATCAAGCGGCTGTACCTGCTCGGCGAGGACGACCAGCCAACCGGCACGTTCACCTTCGCCGACGTTCTCCGCCACGAGCTCGCCAAGCACTGACCGCGAGTCCCGCGTTATCGACTCCGCGTGAGCTGTGGCCCGCCCACGGCGACGGTGACCTGACCGAGCAGGTCCTCGAGCGCCGACTCGACGTCTTCCTTCCACGACATACCGGAGCGCAGCTCAAGTCGCAGCAACGGCCACCGGTGGTGCGGGCGCACCGTCTTGAACCCAACGCTGGCCAGGAACGGCGACGGCACCACGCAATCATGGCTATCGGGATCGGCGGCGGCCGGGTCCGCATCGCCGAACGACTCGATGGCCTTCACTCCTCGTCGGGTGAGGTCGCGCACCGCTGCCTGCACGAGCAACCTACCGAGCCCGCCGCCTCGGAACTCCGGCAGCACGTGGAACGCCGTGAGCAGCACGGCGTCCGGGCTGGGCGGCGACGTAGGGAAAGCGGCCGCGCGGGGCACGGCACTCGGCGGGGCATACAGCACGAACCCGACGGGAAGGTTGCCGCTGTAGGCGACGCGTCCGCAGGAGCCCCACTCCAGCAGCAGGCTGGAGACCCAGGCTTCCTTCTCCAGTTCCGTCTCACCGAACTCTTCCGCCGTGCCTTTGAGATGGGGGGCCATCTCCCAGTACACGCATCGGCGACAGTGGCGCGGCAGGTCCTCGAGGTTGTCGAGCGTGATGCCGACGACACGGCGAGACACGGGACCTCCACAAGTCCGGCAAGCTCTGGCAGGTGGCCAGGCGACAATGCGCCGTTGGAGTCTGCATCGTGGGGCGCCCGGACGATGTGCGGTGCCGCGAATCCACGGGCAGAAAACTCCGCCGGTGCCAGGATAGGCCGCCATTACGGCCCACGGCTAGCCATCCGCCACTACTGGGTGCTCATCGCTCATCTGGATGTGATGCGATGCGACGGCATCACCGCTGGTGGGGTGGGGTGGTTACACTCGATGGACTGACCACCGCGACCTAGGTGACGACCAGATGACTCCAGCTGACTCGAGTTCGCAGCACGGCGATATGGCACGACATGGCCAGGCAGGCGACACCGCGCCCGCAACCGAACAGGCGCCGCGCAAGCTCGACCCGCACCTTGACCGTTACGCCGCTCGCACCGAGGGCATGACCGCGTCCGAGATCAGGGCGCTGTTCGCGGTGGCGAGCAGGCCAGAGGTCGTATCGCTGGCTGGCGGGATGCCGAACCTGGCCGCGCTGCCACTTGAGTCGCTCGCCACCCAACTGTCCGACACCATCGCTGAGGACGGCCAAGTCGCGCTGCAGTACGGCTCCGCGCACGGGGTGCCGAAGCTGCGGGAGCAGATCTGCGAGATCATGGCGCTGGAGAATATCCAGGCTCACCCGGACGACGTCGTCATCACGGTTGGCTCGCAGATGGGCCTGGATATGGTGACCCGGCTGTTCTGTGACCCCGGCGACGTCGTGATCGCCGAAGGCCCCTCGTACGTCGGCGCGCTCGGTTCGTTCACCGCTTACCAAGCCGAAGTCGTACACGTCGAGATGGACGACGATGGCCTCGTGCCGTCCCGCCTCGAAGAGGCCCTGACACAGACCGCCAAGCAGGGCAAGCGGGTCAAGTTTCTCTACACGATCCCGAACTTCCACAATCCCGCCGGCGTGACGCTCGCGGTATCGCGCCGCGAGCAGGTGCTGGAGATATGCCGCAGGCACGGCGTCCTGGTCATCGAGGACAACCCCTATGGACTGCTTGGCTTCGACGGCCAGGTCTACCAAGCACTGCGGGCCACGGATCCGGACAACGTCGTTTACCTGGGTTCGTTCTCCAAGACGTTCGCCTCCGGCATCCGTGTCGGCTGGGTGCTCGCGCCGCACGCTGTGCGGGAGAAGCTGGTGCTGGCGGCGGAGTCGGCGACATTGTGCCCGCCGACACTGAACCAGCTGCTCGTGTCGCGATATCTCTCGACGCACGACTGGATGGGGCAGATTAAGAAGTTCCGCGAGATCTACCGGGAACGTCGTGACGCGATCATCTCCGCGTTGGAGCAACACATGCCGCCTGGCTGCAGCTGGACCCACCCTGACGGTGGGTTCTACGTATGGGTAACCGTGCCCGAGGGAGTGGACACGAAGGCAATGCTTCCGCGCGCCGTAACCGCTAGGGTCGCCTATGCCTCCGGCACTGGGTTCTACGCGGACGGCCTCGGTAGCAGGCAAATGCGGCTGTCGTACTGCTACCCGACACCCGAGCGGCTCAAGGAGGGAGTGCGTAGGCTGGCCGGGGTGCTCGAGTCCGAATTGGAGCTTGTCCAGACTTTCGGTACCGTCCACAATCGACTGACCTCGGGGCCGGAATCACCGTCGCCGGACACCGCTTAGCGGCTCAGGCACGGAAAATCGTTCATACGCAAGGAGTTGTCCAGGGTGGCAGATCGAACCGTTGCCGTGCTCGCTGGCGGGCTTTCGCACGAACGTGATGTCTCGCTGCGTTCCGGACGGAGGCTGTCGGCCGTGCTGCGAGACGAGGGGTTCCACGTAGAGGAGTGGGACACCGATGGCGAACTGATCACCCGGCTGCGCACCGAACGGCCGTCGGCGGTGGTTATCGCGCTACACGGTGGCGAAGGCGAGAACGGCTCCGTGCAGTCGATCCTGGAGATGCTCGACATCCCGTTCGTCGGCACCTCAGCGCACGCCTGCCGACGGGCATGGGACAAGCCGATCGCGAAGGCTGAGCTACTCGAAGCGGGACACACAACACCGGAGTGGGTGGTTCTGCCGCACAGCACCTTCCGTGAGCTTGGCGCGCAGGCTGTCCTCGACGCGATGGTGGCCCGTATTGGCCTGCCCCTGATCCTCAAACCAGACCAGGGTGGGTCGGCACTAGGCGCGGAGGTCGTCACGGACGCCACCGAACTGCCGACGGCCATGGTCGGCTGCTTCGCCTACGGCGAGACCGTGCTGGCTGAGCAATACATCTCGGGTACCGAGGTCGCCGTGACGGTGATCGAACTGAACGGCGAGCCGACCGCCTTGCCCGCCGTCGAGATCGTGCCGGGGGATGGCATCTACGACTACACCGCGCGTTACACGGCGGGGCTGACTGACTTCTTCACGCCCGCCCGGTTGTCCGATGACTCCGCTCGCGCGGTCAGCGAGTTGGCGGTGGCGGCGCACAAACTGCTCGGGTTGCGTGACATCTCCCGCACCGACGCGGTGGTTGCCGAGGACGGCACGGTCCAGTTCCTCGAGGTGAACATATCGCCTGGGCTGACCGAGACGTCCACGGTGCCGATGGCCGTCGAGGCGTCAGGTAAGTCGATCGGCACGATCTACTCCGATCTCATCGATCAGGCGATCAGCAGGAGCTGACACAGGGCCGTCACGGCAGAGGACACCTCGCGGTTAGCATCACCGTGACGAAACAACGTCGGGTGACAACCTGCGGCTTTTCAGATGCCAAATAATGTCATTTGACCGATTTGTCGGCCTAACGGGCACCGCGTAGCCCGCTTGCGCCTACGCGGGTCGGGTTCGGCCTGCGGTCCGCGACAGGCAAAAAAGGGCCGAGCGGTCGTGGCAATGTACATCGACCGCTCGGCCCTACACACGTTGTGGAACGGCGTGTGGCTGACTTACCGCCGCTATGGGGCCTTCTTCGGATCCATCAGCGCGACAATGCGCTCCAAGTCGTCGACTGATCCGAACTCCACGACGATTCGGCCCTTTCGCTTGCCGAGGTCGACCTTCACCTTGGTGTCGAAGGCATTGGAGAGTCGGTCGGCAACCTGCTGCAAACCGGGCGCCTGCATCGGCTTTCGGGGCTGCTGCTTGGGCTTGGCGGGTTCATCGCGCTTGGCGAGGGTAACCGCTTCCTCGGTCGCACGGACGGACAAACCCTCTGACACGATGCGGCCAGCGAGGTCTTCCTGACTCTCGGGGTCTTCCAGCGACAGCAGCGCTCGAGCATGGCCCGCCGACAGCACCCCGGCGGCGACCCGACGCTGCACAGGGAAGGGGAGTCGGAGTAGCCGGATGGTGTTAGTGATGACCGGACGACTACGGCCGATCCGACTGGCGAGTTCTTCGTGGGTCACGTCGAACTCTTCGAGCAGCTGCTGGTACGCCGACGCCTCCTCGAGCGGGTTGAGTTGTACTCGGTGGATGTTCTCCAGCAGCGCATCGCGCAGCATCGCGTCGTCGGTGGTCTGCCGCACGATCGCCGGGATCTTCTCCAGGCCAGCACGCTCGGCGGCACGCAGCCGCCGCTCGCCCATGACGAGTTCATAGCTCTCGCCTTCGAGCTGCCGCACCACGATCGGCTGCATGAGTCCGAACTCGCGAATGGAGTGCTGCAGCTCGGACAGTGCTTCCTCGTCAAAGACCTGCCGGGGCTGCTTCGGGTTCGGCGTGACCGAAGCGACGGGTACCTCTTGGTAGACGGCACCCGCGACCTCACCACTCGGCGCACCAACCGCGCCATTCGCGGCGAACCAGTCGGCGTTGTCGACAACTTTGACGTTGGCCTTGGGAATGGCCTCACCCTCGTTGTCGTCCGCCGCTGGGCCGGTGGGGATCAGAGCCGCGAGCCCTTTACCGAGCCCGCCCCTTCGCTCAACCATTGCCTACTCCTGTTCCTCTGAGCCAGCACTCGTGCTGGCGTGAACGAGTATGCCCCGGTAAGTATCGATCACGACGCCTCCCGATGCTGGACGCCACGCTCAGCGACTTCCTTAGCCGCGTCAACGTAGCTCATGGACCCACGCGATCCGGGGTCGTAGGCCAGCACGGTCTGTCCGTAACCGGGCGCCTCGGAGACTTTCACGCTGCGGGGGATGATCGTGCGAAGCACGATGTCGCCGAAATGATTGCGGACCTCGTCCGCGACTTGGTCGGCGAGCTTCGTCCTGCCGTCGTACATCGTGAGCAGAATCGTGGACACCGACAGATCTCGGTTGAGGTGTGCCTGCACTAGCTCGATGTTGCTAAGGAGCTGACCGAGACCTTCCAGCGCGTAGTACTCACACTGGATCGGGATCAGCACTTCATGAGCGGCCACGAGCGCGTTCACCGTGAGCAAACCGAGCGACGGCGGGCAGTCGATGAAGACGTAGTCGATATCCATAGCATCCAGCGACTGGCTCGTGAGCGCCTCCTTGAGGCGCGACTCGCGTGACGCCATCTCCACCAACTCGATCTCGGAACCAGCGAGGTCGATCGTGGCCGGGATGCAGAAAAGGTTGTCCGACTGGTCGCTGACAGCCGTCGCATCGGTCACCGAGACATCACCGATAAGAACCTCGTAGATCGACGGCGTGCCGGAGCGGTGCTCGACACCGAGCGCGGTGCTGGCATTGCCCTGTGGGTCGAGGTCAATCACGAGCACCCGAAGCCCGTGGAGGGCGAGCGCCGCGGCGAGGTTCACGGTGCTCGTGGTCTTACCGACGCCGCCCTTTTGATTAGCGACCGTGATGACGCGTCGTCTGGTGGGGCGGGGGAGTGCGTTGCCTTCAGGGTGGAGTACCCGAGCGGCGCGGACGGCTTCCTCCGCGATCGGGGTCCAACCCGGCGCGTTGCCTTGCTCGCCGGGAACAGCTGGCGGATTCACTGCTGCGCACACCTCCCAGCGGCGTTCGTTGCTGTATTCGCGTGCCTGAGCGTGCACCGTTTCACGTGGAACATCCCTGTCTTGTCGTGGTGTAGCAACATTCAAGCTCCTCGACCGTACGACTAGCCCGAACGGTCACCGATCGCGCGGCATACGTTCACGCCGCTGGCGCTGGCGACAGCTCGTCATCTACCGGTCGGTCCGCGACCATCCGACGGTGCACACCCCGTCCGAGCGCGGCGGCCCTATCCTCCCATGACCGGGGGGACAAGTAGAACACTCCGTAGGCGCGTTGGCTGCGAAACACACCACCGGCGCGCTGTTAGTGGCGCTTTCGCCGAAGCTGCCCCTGCGACTGGTCCGCTCGCGCGCCTTTGCGGATCCGCACCACAGTTGTCGGGTGGTCCAGAACGCCTTCACCGCATCGCATCACAACCGGATCAACTCCATCAGCCGACCCGATCTGCCGGGCGTCCCGCTCAATCTCTGCCGCGGCGCTGTCGCCTTTGAGCGCGAGCAGCTCGCCGTCACGCCGCACCAACGGCAAGCACCACCGCGCGAGCTTCCCGAGCGGCGCTACCGCGCGAGCCGTCACGACCTCCGCCGTACCAACCTGCTTCCGAGTTGACTTCTCCTCAGCTCGACCTCGGACAACGGTCACGTTGGAGAGGTCCAATCGGTCGACGACGTCGTGCAGCCAGTCGATGCGTCGCGCCATGGGGTCCAGCAACACCATCTCGACGTCCGGTCGCGCGATCGCCAGCGGCACACCGGGGAAGCCGCCTCCTGAGCCCACATCAATGACCCGGACGCCATCGGCGACCAGTTCGGAGAGCACGGCGGAGTTGAGGATATGGCGTTCCCAGAGGCGGTCGATCTCCCTCGGACCGATGACACCACGGACGGCGCCGTGCTCAATGAGGAAATCCGCGTACCCCTCGGCGCGGTCAACCTGGTCGCCGAAGACTCGTCGCGCTACATCTGGGGTCGGGATCGAATGCTCAACCGCACTCACTCGTCACGTCCTACTGGGTCGGAGGGGAGGATCGTCATCGATTCTCTCGCATGCTGCCCGTGCCGGTCGGGTCGACTGCGTTTCACGTGAAACGCAGTCGAGGATACGGACCACGGCGGCCGAGTCGCTTCGGCGCCTTGGCGCCACGGTTCCGCTCGGCTCATCGTGCTGGGACCACCTATCAGTACCGCCAAGGGCTCCGCCATTCCAACATCGACCGGTCGTCGCAGGACGTCTCGTCACAGCACTCACCATCGCCGTACCGCATCGGCTGACTCGACGTCCACCACGGAGGCACCAACGTCGGCTACGTGTAACTAGCCGCGGGTTTCACGTGAAACGGCCGAGCGTCCACAGCGACACTCGACGGCCGCGAGGTTTCACATGAAACCGTACCGAGAACGGGTCCTCACCATCGCCAATATTCTCGCCGTTACATAACTAGTCGCCGTTTCACATGAAACCTGTCCCAGGTCCATCCCACACGCACTCCATTCCCTCGGCACCGAACAGCGACGATAAAGAACCGAGTCGCGACCACCCGCCTGCCGACATCGCCACATCTGGGAAGTCGGTCGGGCCACCGCCAGACATACAAAACGGGGCGGACCAATTCGGCCCGCCCCGTCTTCTCTCGCTTCGTCGATCAGGTCTCTGGAACCACGACGACCCGACGGCGAGGCTCTTCACCCTCGCTCTCACTCGTCACGCCCGCTACCGCGGCGACCGCGTCGTGCACCACCTTGCGTTCGAAGGGCGTCATCGGCTTCAGTCTCACCGCTTCACCGGACTCCGCTACCTGCTCGGCCGTCGTTCGTCCGAGTTCGCTCAGCTCGTCGCGACGGTCCGCACGCCAGCCGGCGATGTCGAGCATGAGCCGACTCCGTACTCCCGTCTCCTGCTGCACCGCGAGCCGAGTCAACTCCTGGAGGGCTTCGAGCACGTTGCCGCGCGGCCCTACGAGTTTGTCCAGATCTTCCCCGCCGTCGATACTTACCACCGCGCGGCCGCCTTCGACGTCCAGATCGATATCCCCGTCGTAGTCGAGCAGATCAAGCAGGCGCTCGAGGTAGTCACCGGCGATGTCGCCTTCTTGCACCAACGCATCGTCAGCGTCGGGGGAGTGCGCGGTCTTCCTATCGCTGTCCGCTGGCACCACCTCAGCTGGTTCCGACTCGACAGCCTGCTGTGCCGTCTCGGCCATGATCGTCTCCTTCATTGCCCTAGCGTCGCTTCCGATCGGCCTTCTTCTTCGCGGTACCGCTCGCCGACTTCGATCCACCCGAACCGTTCTGTGGCGCGGTACTCGATGACTTACTCGATGACTTACTCGATGAACTCCCGGACGAGTTACCTGACGACTTGTGCTCGGAGGGCTTCTCGCCGGACGATTCGGCCGACGTCGAACGGCTCTTGCTCTTGCCTTGACCCGTGCTCGGCTTCTTGTCGGTAGCGGCGCTCTTCGACGTCGGGGACTTCGCCGACGTGCTCTTGCCGCTCGAACCGGCCTTGCTCTTCCCGGACGTCGTGCCGGTCTGCTTCTTCTGCTGGCTCGGCTTCTGACCCGGCTTCGGAGCGAGGTTGGTCCGCTTCTCGGTCTGCTCCGCCTTCTTCGCCTCTTCCTCGCGGTCGATCCTGGTGTAGACGATCTTTTGCTGCATCAGCGTCCACGCGTTGTTGGCCAGGAAGTAGATCAGCAGACCGAGCGGGAGGAAGGCACCGAAGACAAGCAGACCGATGGGGAAGACGTACAGCGTCAGCTTGTTCATCATGGCGGTCTGCTGCGTCGCGGACGCCGGGTTCTGGCGCTCAACCGAGTGACGGGCGGTCAGGTGCGTCAAGATACTGGCGAGGATCATCAGCGGGACGGCTACCGGAATCGCGGTGGCGTGGAAACCGCCAGCATCGGTGCCGCCGGTGAGCCCGGTGTTGTAGATCGCCTGGCCCAGGTTTGAACCGAACAGATCCGCGTTGATGTACTGCACGACACCGGTGCGGTCGAAGAAGTAGTTGCCCCAGTTCGGATGATTGTCGTAGTGGTACTGGAACGCGCGCAGCGTGTGGTTCAGACCGATGAAGACCGGAACCTGCAACAAGATCGGCAAGCAACCGCCGAGCGGATTGACGCCATGCTCGCGCTGCAGCTTCTGCATCGCTTGCGCTTGCCGCTGCCGGTCGTTGGCGTAGCGCTTCTGGATCTTCTTGATCTCGGGAGCGAAGTCCTGCATCTTCTTCATCGAGCGGACCTGGCTCACGAACGGTTTGAACAGGATCGCCCTGATGGTGAAGGTCAGGAAGACGATACCCAGTACCCAGGAGATGGCGTTCGTCTCGCCAAGCACTGTGCCGAACACCTTGTGCCAGACCCACAAGATGAACGTGACTGGGTAATAGAGAAGATATTCGAACACTACGGCAACTCCTGCGTCGAAATGTCAGAGTCCAGGTCGTCCGGACAACGGGCCGTGTCAGGCTGAACACGGAAGCTGAAGCGTTCAGGCACGAAGTCGAAACCGCCCGGATGCCACGGACCACAGCGAAGCAACCGGCGAACGGTGAGATAGAGCCCACGGAACGCGCCATGCCGGGTCAACGATTCAACGGCGTAGGCGCTGCAACTGGGATAGAAGCGACAGCTGGGTGGAAACAGGGGACCGATCGCCACGCGATACAGCCGGATGGGCAGCAACAATACCCAGGCGAGCGGGCTTGGCCGGTAGCCGGCGGACGGCTCGGTGTGGTGATCACTCATCCGGCCGTCACCTTCTTCGTGACATCGGTTCTCGCTCGCGGCGTCCGATGCCATGCTCGTGCTCACGCCGGGTCCCCGGCAGCGGTCCCGCGCTCCTCACTGGATAGCCCTAGCTTGCGCAGCGCCCGGTCGAGATCCTTCCCGAGCTCCGCGCTCGACGCCGATGCGGCTGGAGGGAGCGCACGTACGACCAACGTGGTACCGCGCGGCAACGTTCCCAACCTGGCAGCGACCAGGTGTCGCAGACGGCGGAGAACCCGATGCCGCACGACCGCGTTCCCGACCGCCTTGCTCACGACGAAACCGGCACGAACCGGTGCGCCGTCCGAGCAGGCGGCCGGGTCACGAGTGAGAACATGTGCGACAAGCCTGCGCCGACCTGATCGTGCGCCCTTGCGCATGACCAGCCGGAAATCCTCACTCCGTCGCAACCGCGCGGATGCGGGTAACAAGCCTGCCTCGCTACCCCGTGACTCAGGCGGACAGCTTCGCGCGGCCCTTACGGCGGCGGGCGGCCAGAATGCTCCTGCCCGCGCGCGTGCGCATCCGGAGCCGGAACCCGTGCTTACGGGAACGACGACGGTTGTTCGGCTGGAAGGTGCGCTTACTCACGGCAGTGTCTCCCGGTTTCTCATGGTTCACTGACTGCAGGCAGCCTCGTTTACAGGCGCCGACAGTCACCCTGTGTCTGGCGTGTCTCCGACCGACCTGGCTCCGCTGTACATGCGGGAGAACCCGGGCACGCGAAACCCGCCCGGTGTCGACGGGAGACTTTTCGAGGGTACGCGACCGGTCGGAACAGACCGTCACCCGCCCCCTGTAGCGACACGCCGTCACGATAGTTGGGCCGAGTGGCAACACGCCGTGTATGGTGCGATGCTTGCCGCCATGGAAGTCTTGTGGCAGCTCGCGGTGCTTGTTAGCGTACCCCTTCTGAGGTTCTTATCGAGCCGCGCGGCTCCGTGCCACAACCTCTACCGATAGCGTAGTCGCACTCGGCCGCAGGACGTTCTACGGCCGCAGTACATTAGTGCACAGTTGTGGATAACCATGTGGATACCTGCTGGGCAGGTGACCACTCAGGTGATCGTGACGAACGGTCGTTACTAGTACTGACGCCGACATCGTCGTGAACCCGAGGGGAGGGGAGCCGAGCAGGTGTCCGACCACCAGGTCAATTTGGGAGTCGTGTGGGAGCAGGTCGTCCGGGAGCTGTCCAGCGGGACGCTCTCCCCGCAACAGCGGGCATGGATGCGCGTGACGAGACCTATCGGGCTCCTCGACGGCACCGCACTCCTCGCCGCTCCGAGTGATTTCGCCAAGGAAGCGATCGAGCGCGCACTGCGGGATCCCATCACCGACGCGCTTTCGCGCCGCCTCGGCCGTACGGTCTCCCTAGCGGTCAAGGTCGACACGGTCGAGGCAGGTGACCAGGTGCCCGCCACCACACAACCGGTCACGGCGAGCCAAGCGACCGCCGAACATGGCAACACTAACGACGGCTACCGTACAAACGGCGCCGCCAGCTCCGGGCACAGCGAGCAGGGCAGCGAGTCGGACGACGACGAAGTGGACGAAGAGGGCGAAGCGATGGCCGCCGTCCACGAGATCTGGCCCACCTTCTCCGGCCGCCCAGTCGCTGGCCAGCCCTACACCGCGCCCGCCAAGCCGCAGACGTCGAAGACCCGGCTCAACGAGAAGTACACCTTCGACACCTTCGTGATCGGCGCGTCCAACCGGTTCGCGCACGCTGCGGCCGTCGCCGTCGCCGAAGCACCGTCGCGCGCCTACAACCCGCTGTTCGTCTGGGGTGAGTCCGGGCTCGGAAAGACACACCTGCTGCACGCCGTCGGGCACTACGCCCAGCGGCTGTTCCCCGGCATGCGCGTGCGCTACGTCTCCACCGAGGAGTTCACCAACGACTTCATCAACTCGCTGCGAGACGACCGCAAGGTCGCGTTCCAGCGTCGCTATCGCGACATCGACATCCTGCTCGTCGACGACATCCAGTTCCTCGAAGGCAAAGAAGGAACCCAGGAGGAGTTCTTCCACACCTTCAACACGCTGCACAACGCCAACAAGCAGATCGTGGTCTCCTCCGACCGCCCACCCAAGCGGCTCGAGACTCTCGAAGACCGACTGCGCACCCGGTTCGAGTGGGGACTGATCACCGACATCCAGCCGCCGGAGTTGGAGACCCGCATCGCGATCCTGCGGAAGAAAGCCGCCCAGGATCGACTCGACGTCCCCGGCGACGTCCTCGAGTTCATCGCCAACCGCATCGAAGCCAACATCCGTGAACTCGAAGGCGCCCTCATCCGGGTGACGGCGTTCGCTTCGCTCAACCAGCAGCCGGTTGAGGTCAGCCTCGCCGAGATCGTCCTCCGCGATCTCATCCCCGATTCGCAGACGCCGGAGATCACCGCATCCACGATCATGGGTGTGACGGCGGAGTTCTTCGACGTCGCGATCGAGGACTTGTGCGGACCTGGCAAAACCAAGGCACTGGCGACCGCGCGGCAGATCTCGATGTACCTATGCCGGGAACTCACCGACATGTCGCTGCCGAGGATCGGGCAGACGTTCGGGGGAAGGGATCACACCACGGTCATGCACGCGGACAAGAAGATCCGCAAGGAAATGGCCGAGCGGAGGCGCATCTACGACCAGGTGCAGGAACTGACGAGCCGGATCAAACAGCAGGCGAAGCAATCCTGAGCGAGCGCGCCACCATGATCACCGTGGCGAGCACGGCGAAGGCAAGAGCGTAACCGAGCGCGATGCCGGGAACGTTGCCGTGGATTCCTGACCCGAGCGGTGGCACGATCACGGCGAGCACCGCGCTGGTCCAGGTCAGCACCCAGAGCCAGCGGGTGTGGAGCGCGACGGCGGACAGGGGGAGCACGCACCACAGCAGATACCACGGCTGCACCACAGGACCGCAGACAACCGCCACCGCGAACAGCAGCCCGAGCCCGGTCAACGGTTCGACCGTACGGTCGAGCATCCGCCGAAGTACCAGGATGCCAAGTACCACAGCCACCACGGCGCCGATAACCTTGCCGACGCCGATCGCCGCCTGTGTGATGCTGACGCCGGCGAGCATTCCAATACCACCGACGAGGAACCCGACCTGGTTGGTCGGCGCGAGCCAACTGTTCACCTCGCCCGGCGTCGACAAACCAGTGACCCAGCCGAACCCGAACCCGCTCGCCATCGAGAACGCGACCAGTACCGCCCCGAAAAGCCCAATCGTCACCGTGACGCTTTTGGCGAAGGGGATTGGCCCGCCGCCCCAACGGTGAGTAAGCACTACAACGACCACCGTAAGCGCCGCGGCGGCTGGCAATTTCACCGCCGCGGCGGTACCAATTAATCCGACGCCGACCACCAGCGGAAGGTAACCCAGCCGTTCGTGGTCGAGCCCGCGCAACGCGAGTTCGGTGCCCGCCAACATCAGCCCGAGCATGAGGGCGTCATTGTGGATACCCGCGACGAGGTGGAAGAGCACCAACGGGTTCAGCACCCCCAGCCACAACGCACGCGACATCCTGCCCCCGGTGCGCCGGGCGAGCGCGGTTAGCGCCCAGAGCACCAAGGCCAGCCCGACCAACTCCGCGATTCGGTGCAGAGCGATGCCCGCGATGATGTCCGCGCCCACGATGCGCACGATGAGCTGCGCGATCAGCAGGAACACGGGCCCGTACGGGGCCGCGGAGCGCTCCCAGTACCCGCTGACGTTGCGGCCAAGCGGGTCGCCCCTCGCCAAGAAGTCGGCGGGGCCACCGGCATACGGATCGAAACCCTGGTTCGCGACGGCACCCTGACCGAGGTAGCTGTAGACGTCGTCGCTGAACATCGGCGGGACGACCAGCAGCGGCGCTATCCACAGCGCGATAGTCGCCACGATGCGCCGAGACGAGATCGCGCCGGGGTGAGGGATAAGCACCGTGGCCAGCAGTAGCCAGCCGGTAACCACCAACCCCATACCGACCAAGGCGGCGGCGAGGCCGAGAACCGGCAAGTCCGCTATACCGCCGAGCGCGGGGATCACACCAGGGTCCGCGTCGACCGGTACGGCGCCCACTGACACCGAGCTGGCCGCGAGCAGCAGCACGCCGACGAGACCAGCCACCTGCGCGAGCGGCACCCGTCGAGCGGTGTGGGATTGGTTGTCCGATACGCCGGTCTGTTCGAGCGATTCGGTTTGGGACGGTTCGGGGAACACGAACTCATCATGGCAGCCGCCGCGCCGCCGTGATGGCGAGTGCGCGAACCGGTGATTCTCTCCTCATATACAGGGCCTGTCTGTCGGATGTCTATTGGGCTCTCTAGGGCAGGCCATATATAAGGAGAAGGCGCCCGCCATCACGCCCTATATATAAGGACAGCGACCCGGTCCGGAACTCCTAATCCTGACGGTTCCGATACGCCTTCACTTTGCTTCGGTTCCCGCACCGCCGCATCGAGCACCAGCGACGGTTGCCCGGCCGCGACGTGTCGCAGAAGACCAATACGCATCCGTCAGCGACGCATTCCCGGACGCGACTGGCGCGCTCACCGATCAACTCGATCGCGTCCCTGGCCGCGGCACCGAGAATCTGGTCCCCAGTGATCGGCGCTGCCCATCGTCGAGCACCGGTGTCTGGATCGAGCTCGGGGTTGAGATCCATCGAGGCGCAATCATTGATGTGCGCTAGGTGTTCCCGGTCCACCGTGTCGCCGCGTGCGACACCTCGCGCTACCGACCACATCACGTCTCGAAAGTCCTTCAGCTCGCGAAGTTCAGACGGACGCACCCGCACGTCATCCAACGCTGCGACACGGGCGAGCCGCGACTGAACTACCCACTCGACGATGTCACCCGGTCCTCTCAGCAACTCGGTGCGATGCACCTGCACCGGTCCACCGGTCAGCAGCAGTTCGAGACAGAAGCTGCCGGGGTCGAAATCGAACCGCCGCCCGTCATCGCTGTCGAGCAGACGCACACCTGCCTGCATGTAACCACTATAAAGGGTGTACAACACTGGTTAAACTGGTTAGCATGATTGACGCCCCATGTCAGCGGCTTGGCTATGGATCACGCGGCGGCACGCTCGTGTGTCATCGGTGTCCGCCCGTGGCGAAGCGGGTTCACCCGACCCGGACGTCGGCTTGACAACAACGACAACTCGTGGGCGCGACACGCCCAGTGGTGCTTGACGACGACACGCCGCACGTACTCACCGTCTCGGGCGAACTCTGCGCCTTAGTTGGCGCGCGCTCGACATGGGGAGTTGTCCACCCACAGCTGAGGACAACCCTGTGGAAAACTGTGGATAGTCGGTGGATGGTCGGTGGACTGTCGGCAACGGATCGCGTTGATCCACCGATGGGCGAAGTTGTCCACCGCACTTGCCAGCCTGATGTCCACAGCCCTCGCGCTCTCGCGACCTGCGGCGACACCGGCTGTCCACACAATTCACAGCCCCTATTACTGCTACGGGAAATCTCTTCTTTTTAGAGAAATCTCTTCAAAAACAAGCAAGCGCGAGATGTGGGGACAGACCGGCCGACCGAGCGGATGACGCAACCGAGGCCCGGATGACGAGCTCCGAGCGGACGTTCTAACGTGGTTCGCACACCGGTCGTCCGTACGGCAGGCCGACACCCTCGCCGCGACGGTCACCGCTCGGTGCGTCCCGCCGTGTCACGCTGGCTTGGCGGGGGCGCATCACCAGGTCCAGCCATGCCGAGTACCACTCGGCCGTCGAAGGGGTGGCGCATGAAGATCCGGGTCGAGCGTGACGGGCTCGCCGATGCCGTTGCCTGGGTGGCGCGCAGCTTGCCCACCAGGCCGTCGGTTCCCGTGCTGGGTGGCGTGCTGCTAGAAGCGGGTGCCGGGCCGGACGACACGGATGCGCTGACCGTGTCGGGGTTCGACTACGAGGTCTCGGCGACGGTTGGCGTCCCCGCGACGATCGCTGACGGCGGAAAAGCCCTGGTCTCAGGCCGCTTGCTGGCCGATATCACCAAGGCGTTGCCTGCTCAGCCGGTCGACATCACCGTCGACGGCTCCCGTGCCACGATCACCTGTGGCAGTGCGCGCTTCAGCCTGCCGACCATGCCGGTCGAGGACTATCCCCAGCTCCCAGCACAGCCAACGTTCGCGGGCGAACTCGCTGGTGACACCTTTGGACAGGCCGTCGCGCAGGTCGCTGTCGCATCCGGCAAGGACGACACGCTGCCGATGCTCACCGGCATGCGGTTGGAGATCACCGGCGACACGTTGACCATGGTCGCGACCGACCGGTTCCGGCTCGCCATGAAGGAGTTCACCTGGCAGCCCGCCGAGGGCATGGAAGACGCCGCCGTGCTCGTGCCGGCGCGAACCCTCGCCGAGGCGGCGAAATCGCTGGGCACGAGCGGTACAACGGTCCGGTTGGGACTCTCCAGCAGCGAGGGACTACTCGGCCTCTCCGGCGCAGGCCGTTACGCCACGACCCGGCTACTCGACGCCGAGTTCCCGCCATATCGCCAACTGCTTCCCTCACAGCACACGTCGCGTGCCGTGCTCGATGTCAGCGCGCTGGCCGAAGCGATCAAGCGCGTCTCGCTGGTCGCCGAGCGTGGCACCCAGGTGCGGCTCGAGTTCGCCGATCAGTCCTTGCGGCTCACCGCGGGCGGCGATGACGAGGGCAGCGCCGAGGAGGAGCTGCCAGTCGAGTACGAGGGCGAGCAGGTGACCATCGCGTTCAACCCCGGCTACCTCAGTGACGGGCTTGCCGCGCTGAACAGCGACCGTGCCGAGTTGACGTTCACCACGCCAAATCGCCCCGCGTTGATCAAGCCAACCGATGCCGAGGGCAACGTCGTTTCCGGGTATCTGTACCTGCTGATGCCGGTGCGGCTGCCCGGCTGAGTCGACGCGCGAAGGGGTGAACCGAGAGTGCAGTTGGGCCTGATCGGCCTGGGCAAGATGGGCGCCGGCCTGCGGGCACGCTTGATCGCCGCGGGTCACGACGTGGTTGGCTACGACACCGACCAGACCATCAGCGACACCGCGTCGCTCGCGGACCTCGTGTCCCGCCTCGACGCCCCAAGGGTTCTGTGGGTCATGGTGCCGTCGGGCGAGCCGACCCGGGCGACGATCGCCGAGCTCGCCGACCTGCTCGGCGAAGACGACCTGGTGATCGAGGGCGGCAACTCCCGGTTCACCGACGACACCGCGCACGCTGAACTGCTCGCGACGCGAGGTATCGGTTACCTCGACGTCGGGGTGTCCGGCGGCGTCTGGGGTGAGAAGAACGGGTTCGGGTTGATGGCAGGCGGGTCCGAAGCCGATGTGGCGCGAGCGATGCCGATCTTCGACGCACTTCGCCCCGAAGGCCCCCGAGACGAGGGGTTCGCTCATGCGGGTGACGTCGGTGCTGGCCACTTCGCGAAAATGGTCCACAACGGCATCGAGTACGGCTTGATGCAGGCGTACGCCGAGGGCTTCGAACTGCTCGCGGCCGCGCGGGAAGTCACCGACGTGCCCGCCGTGCTCAAGGCGTGGTCGCGGGGAACCGTCGTCCGGTCCTGGTTGCTCGATCTGCTGGTAAGGGCGTTGGAGGAGGACCGAGACCTCACCGAGGTGAAGGGCTACGTCAACGACTCGGGCGAGGGCCGCTGGACCGTGGAAGAGGCGATCAACCATGCCGTACCCGCGCCGGTGATCTCCGCCGCGCTGTTCGCTCGGTTCGCTTCCCGCCAGGACGACTCACCCGCGATGAAGGCCGTTGCCGCGTTGCGTAACCAGTTCGGCGGCCACGCCGTCACCCGTAGCGGTGACGACGATGAGTCCTGACCTGGTGTACATGTCGACATATCGACGCCGCTGAGTGAGCCGATGTACGTTCGCCGCTTGCAGCTCACCGACTTCCGGTCATGGCCGCACGTTGACCTCGATCTCGGCACCGGCCCGATGGTGTTCGTGGGGCAGAACGGCAGGGGAAAGACGAACCTGCTGGAAGCCGTCGGTTACCTCGCGACGCTCGGCTCGCATCGAGTGTCCAGCGACTCGCCGCTGGTACGGCATGAGTGTGAGCGCTCGTTGATCAGAGCCGCTGTGGTCAACGGTGACCGGGAGATGACCGTCGAGCTGGAGATCAGCCCCGGTAAGACCAATCGCGCGCGTATCAACCGGGGTCAGCCCACCCGGCCGAGGGACATGCTCGGCATCGTGCGAACCGTGCTGTTCGCTCCCGAGGACCTCGCGCTTGTCAAAGGCGACCCGAACGAGCGGCGGCGGTTCCTCGATGATCTTCTCGTGCAGCGGGCGCCGCGCTTCGCTGGGGTGCGTTCGGACTATGAGAAGGCGTTGCGCCAGCGCAACGCCCTGCTAAAGACGTCGGGCAAGCGCAAAGGCGGGCGTGGTGGTGGCCATGACGACCCGTATGCGGAAAGCACCCTCGACGTGTGGGATACCCAGCTCGCTGAGGTGGGCGCGCAACTGCTCGCCGGTCGGCTTGACTTGGTCGCGGAGCTGGCTCCGCATACCACAGCCGCTTACGAAGGCATCGCCGGACACAGCCCAGATCGGCAGGCACGGGTCGCGTACCGGGCCAGCGTCGGCGACGCGATCCCGGACGGCTACGGCGTACCGGGTGGCAAGCAGGCTGAGCCCGACACGCTGACGGAGATCCTGCTGGACGCGTTGCGGGAGTCACGCGAGGCTGACCTGGAGCGCGGGGTGAGTTTGGTCGGTCCTCACCGGGATGAGCTGGCACTGATCCTCGGTGATGCCCCGGCACGCGGCTACGCCAGTCACGGTGAATCGTGGTCGTTCGCGCTCGCGTTGCGGCTCGGCTCCTACGAGCTGTTGCGGGCGGAGTGGGGTGATCCGGTGTTGTTGCTGGACGACGTATTCGCCGAGCTCGATCAACGGCGGCGGGCTAGGCTCGCCGACGTCGCGGCGAGCGCGGAACAGGTGTTGGTGACCGCTGCCGTGGACGACGATGTTCCGAACGAGCTGACCGGAATCCGGTACCGAGTGGCTGACGGGGTGGTGACACGTGAGTGAATCACGAAGTAACCGAACACCTCGGGTGACATCGACACGTCGCCAGGATCACCCAGCTGGGGATAACCCTGTGGATAGTGTGGATAACACTGGGCACGAGCGCGCACAGGACGTAGGCAATCACCCACAACGGGCAACCGATCACTCGCCCGGTTGTGAATCGGCGCCGCAGCCGGTTACGCAGCAGGACGGCGCTGCTCCAAACGAGCAAGCAGAATCGGGACGGGATCTCGCCATGTCCGCGTTGCGGGAGGCGCAGCGGCGGGCGGCGGCGCGCGGCACCCAGCCCGGTGTGCGGGCGCGGCGCGCGACTGGTGGTGGTTCCCGCAGGTCACGGCGCAGGCGGTGGTCCGGACCGGGTGCGGATGACCGCGATCCACAACCCCTTGGCCGGCTGGCGTCCCGGATAGCCGCGGACCGGGGATGGGCAGGCAAGTTGACCAACGGCAAGGTGTTCGGCGAGTGGGCGCGGCTGGTCGGTCCCGACGTCGCCGAGCACGCTGAGCCGGTGTCGCTGCAGGATGGCGAGCTGACCGTGCGGGCTCGCTCGACCGCGTGGGCCACCCAGTTGCGCTTGCTGCAACCGCAGCTCATCGCCAAGATCGCCGCAGGGGTCGGACACGGCGTCGTCAAACGAATCAAGATCCAGGGGCCGACGTCGCCGAGCTGGCGTCATGGTCCCCGGCACGTGCCTGGTCGAGGGCCACGAGACACCTACGGATGAGTCGCGCGACCCGCTGACTCCAATGCCCGCTGAGGCGCGAGTGGAAGCACTCGCGGGCGATCGGACACGACTGGGTTCGAATTCGGCGCTCTGTGACGCGTCTAGGGGTGTCCTTGACGCATGTGAGCGAGTACGGCCAAGTAGACTTAGGGCAGTGCGTGGAATGGTTCTTCGAACGGACCCGCGCGCGGACACCCTTCGCTGACTCGAAGACAGGGAGACACCGAGCCGGTGGCAGCCAACAAGAGCGACTACAGCGCATCATCCATCACCGTGCTGGAGGGCCTCGAGGCCGTTCGTAAGCGCCCCGGCATGTACATCGGATCCACCGGTGAACGCGGTCTGCACCACCTCATCTGGGAGGTCGTGGACAACGCCGTCGACGAGGCGATGGCGGGCCACGCGAGCAAAGTGGAGGTCACCCTCCTCAACGATGGTGGGGTCAAGGTCACCGACGACGGCCGTGGCATCCCGGTCGAGATGCACCCCACGGAGCAGAAGCCGGCCGTCGAGCTGGTGCTGACCGTGCTGCACGCGGGCGGCAAGTTCGACGACAAGTCGTACGCGGTCTCCGGCGGTCTGCACGGTGTCGGTGTCTCGGTGGTGAACGCGCTGTCCAAGCAGCTTGATATCGAGATCCACCGCGGCGGCACGATCTGGACGCAGCATTACGAGAGGTCCGTTCCGGGCAAGCTGGAAAAGCAGGGTGCGACCACGCAGACCGGGACGACTATCACGTTTTGGGCAGACGACGAGATTTTCGAGACCACCCACTACAACGCTGAGACCGTGGCCCGCAGATTGCAGGAGATGGCGTTCCTGAACAAGGGGCTGACCATAGTCTTGCGGGACGAGCGGATCGCCGACGAGACCGCGGAGGACGCCAGTGGGGAACAGGCCATTCGTAAGGAGTTGGTCTATCAATACCCAGGCGGTCTCGAGGACTTCGTCAAGCACATCAACGCCGCGCGTGAGCCCATCCACGACAAAGTGATCGCTTTCGAGGCCAAGGCCGAGGAAGAGGGCGTGCAGATCGAGGTCGCGATGCAGTGGAACAACGGCTTCACGCCGTCTGTTTACACCTTCGCGAACACCATCAACACCCATGAGGGCGGCACCCACGAGGAGGGCTTCCGGGCCGCGCTGACGCGCGTGGTCAACGCGTACGCGCGCGACAAGAAGCTGCTCAAGGAAAAGGACACCAACCTCACTGGCGACGACGTCCGCGAGGGCCTCGCCGCTATCGTGTCGATCAAGCTGGCCGAGCCGCAGTTCGAGGGACAGACCAAGACCAAGCTTGGCAACAGTGAGGCCAAGTCGTTCGTGCAGAGCACGACCAACGAGTGGCTGTCCGACTGGTTCGAGCGCAACCCGTCCGAGGCGAAGGCGATCATCTCGAAGGCGGTTTCGTCCGCGCAGGCGCGGCTCGCGGCGCGCAAAGCGCGTGAGCTGGTGCGGCGGAAGAGCGCGATGGACATCGGCGGGCTTCCTGGCAAGCTCAAGGACTGCCGCTCCAACAATCCCGATGAGTGTGAGCTCTACATCGTCGAGGGTGACTCGGCGGGCGGCTCGGCCAAGGAAGGCCGGGACTCGATGTATCAGGCGATCCTGCCGATCCGAGGCAAGATCATCAACGTCGAGAAGTCCCGCATCGACAAGGTGCTCAAGAACAACGAGGTGCAGAGCCTCATCACGGCGCTCGGCACCGGTATCCACGACGACTTTGACATCTCGAAGCTGCGCTACCACAAGATCGTGCTGATGGCAGACGCCGACGTCGACGGTAAGCACATCACGACGTTGCTGTTGACGTTGCTCTTCCGGTTCATGACACCACTGGTCGAGCACGGGTATGTGTATCTGGCTCAGCCACCCCTCTACAAGCTCAAGTGGCAGCGCGGCGAACCCGGCTACGCCTACTCCGACCGCGAGCGGGACGGCTTGCTCGAGGAGGGGCTCGCGGCGGGCCGAAAGATCAACAAGGACGACGGGATTCAGCGGTACAAGGGTCTCGGCGAGATGAACGCCGATGAGCTGTGGGAAACCACCATGGATCCAGCGAACCGTCTGCTGCGTCAGGTGACACTCGACGACGCCGCGCAGGCGGACGAGCTGTTCAGCGTGCTGATGGGTGATGACGTCGAATCCCGCCGTTCGTTCATCACCCGCAACGCCAAGGACGTCAGATTCCTCGATGTCTGATCAGTGCCTCTGACGCCAGACGTCACTCGGAACTGATCGCAGCGACAAACCCCGTGAGCAAGAGAGAAGAGCAGACGTGACCGAAACTCTGCCTCCGGACCGCGGCCGTATCGAGCCGGTCGACATCCAGCAGGAGATGCAGAACTCCTACATCGACTACGCGATGAGCGTCATCGTGTCGCGGGCGCTGCCCGACGTGCGCGACGGCCTCAAGCCGGTGCACCGCCGGGTGTTGTACTCGATGTTCGACACCGGCCTCCGACCCGACCGCAGCTATACCAAGTGCTCGCGCGTCGTCGGTGACGTCATGGGTAACTACCACCCGCACGGCGACTCGGCGATCTATGACGCGCTCGTCCGGCTCGCGCAGTCGTGGTCGATGCGGTATCCGCTGGTCGACGGACAGGGCAACTTCGGCTCGCCGGGCAACGATCCAGCTGCGGCGATGAGGTACACCGAGGCTCGGCTTACCCCGCTGGCCATGCACATGCTGGCCGACATCGAAGAAGACACGGTCGACTTCTCCGACAACTACGACGGCAAGACGCTCGAACCCGATGTGCTGCCGTCGCGTATCCCGAACCTGCTGGTCAACGGTGGTTCCGGTATCGCGGTCGGCATGGCGACCAACATCCCGCCGCACAACCTGCGCGAGGTCGCGGAGGGTGTGTACTGGGCGCTGGACAACTGGGAAGCGGGCGAGGATGAAACGCTCGCCGCGATGCTGCAGCGCATCAAGGGGCCGGACTTCCCGACCAGGGGACTGATCCTCGGCACCAACGGCATCGATGAGGCCTACCGCACTGGCCGCGGCTCGGTGCGGATGCGTGCGGTGGTCGAGGTCGAGGAGGACGTCAAGGGCCGCACGATCCTGGTGGTCTCAGAGCTGCCATACCAGGTCAACCCGGACAACCTGATCGAAAACATCGCCGTCCTGGTACGCGACGGCAAGCTGACCGGCATCGCCGACATCGCCGACGAGTCCAACAAGCGCAGCGGCATGCGCATCGTGATCACACTGAAGCGGGACGCGGTCGCGAAGGTCGTGCTGAACAACCTCTACAAGCACACCCAGCTGCAGCACAGCTTTGGCGTGAACATGTTGGCGATCGTCGACGGTGTGCCGCGCACGCTGCGGCTCGACCAGATCATCCGGCACTACGTCAAGCACCAGGTCGACGTCATCATCCGGCGCACCCGTTACCGGCTGCGCAAGAAGGAAGAGCGCGCGCACATCCTGCGTGGTCTCGTCAAGGCGCTGGACATGCTCGACGAGGTCATCGCGCTGATCCGGCGGTCGCCGACCGTCGACGAGGCGCGGACCGGCCTGATCGAGCTGCTCGACGTCGATGAGGTGCAGGCCACCGCGATCCTCGACATGCAGCTGCGCAAGCTGGCCGCGCTGGAACGTCAGAAGATCGTCGATGAGCTGGCCGAGATCGAGCGCGAGATCGCGGACCTCAAAGACATCCTCGACCGGCCGGAGCGGCAGCGGCAGATCGTCAAGGACGAGTTGACCGCGATCGTCGAGAAGCACGGCGATGCCCGTCGCACGCAGATCATCCCGTACGACGGCGATGTCTCGGTCGAGGACCTGATCGCCGTCGAGGACGTCGTCGTCACGATCACTCGTACCGGGTACGCGAAGCGGACCAAGACCGACCTGTACCGCTCGCAGAAGCGCGGTGGCAAGGGTGTCCAGGGCGCGACGCTGAAGCAGGACGACATCGTGCAGCACTTCTTCGTGTGCTCCACGCATGACTGGATGCTCTTCTTCACCAACAAGGGCCGGGTGTATCGGGCGAAGGCGTACGAACTACCTGAGGCGAGCCGGAACGCGCGTGGCCAGCACGTCGCGAACCTGCTGGCGTTCCAGCCGGATGAGGAGATCGCCCAGGTCATCCAGATCAAGGACTACGAGGTCGCGCCGTACCTGGTGCTGGCGACCAAGGGCGGGCTGGTGAAGAAGTCACGGCTGAGTGACTTCGACTCCAACCGCAGTGGTGGCCTGATCGGCATCAACCTGCGCGATGGCGATGAACTGGTCGGCGCGGTGCTCGCGTCCTCTGACGACGACCTCCTGCTGGTTTCGTCCGAGGGGCAGTCGATCCGGTTCCACGCCTCCGACGACGTGCTCCGTCCGATGGGTAGGGCGACGTCCGGTGTGCTCGGCATGCGGTTCAACGAAGGAGACGAACTGCTCGCCATGGACGTCGTGCGAGAAGGGACGTTCCTGCTGGTCGCGACCACGGGCGGTTACGCGAAGCGCACCGCGATCGAGGACTATCCCGTCCAGGGCAGGGGTGGCAAGGGTGTGCTCACACTCCAGTATGACAATCGTCGTGGCAGGCTGGTGGGAGCGCTCATCGTCAACACAGACGACGAGCTCTACGCCATCACATCAACCGGCGGTGTGATCAGGACCGGCGCGAACCAGGTTCGGAAGGCTGGCAGGCAGACCAAGGGCGTACGGCTGATGAACCTGGACGAGGGGACCACGTTGCTCGCGGTTGCGCGTAACGCGGACGAGCCCAACGATGTCGGTGAGGCAGCTGAGCCGGAGTCGACGGACTTGGAATCAGCGGAGTGACAGCGGCGCCGACCGCGCCGTAAGTGAGCGAGGGACCACGGTTATGGCACCACCCGAAGATGGCAGGAAGGTCGGCGACGTGGAACAGGACGTCGATCAGGAACCGAACGGTGAGGTGCATCAGCCGCCGTGGCAGCGGGTGGCGAAGGAAACGGCGGAGGTGTCCTCGGACGCGGACACCGCGTACTTCCCGACGCGGTCCGAGGACCACGAAGGTGACGCGAGGACGCACGATGGCGAGGGCCTTACGTCTCATACTGGTGACCTGCCCGTTGTGACCGGTTCTGCCGCCGGCGGAATGTTCGGCGGCGCCGGCATGGGACAGCAGCAGTATGGGAACTCCAGTGCGGTGAAGGGACAGGCCAACGTGGGTGCGGCGGGGGCGGACACGACCACGCGGACAACGCCGTCCGCGCTGCGCAGGCCGGGTCGGGGTCCCCGACGCGCGAGCCTGCAAATCAAGCGGATCGATCCGTGGTCTGTGCTGAAGCTGTCCCTCGTGCTCGGCGTGGCGCTGTTCCTGGTGTGGCTGGTCGCGGTTGGGCTGCTCTACATCGTCCTGGACGGCATGGGCGTGTGGGACAAGCTCAATGGCACCTACACGTCGCTGGTCTCCGGCGAGGGTGAGGCCGTATCCGATCCGCTCATCAGCGCGGGCAATGTCTTCGGCGTCGCCGCCATCATCGGCATGATCAACATCGTGCTGATGTCGGCGTTGGCGACGGTGTGCGCGTTCATTTACAACGTCTCGGCTGACCTGGCCGGTGGGCTCGAAGTGACGCTTTCCGAGCGGGAGTAGCGCGTGCGCTGGCGGTTCGCTGGCATCGCCCCCGGTGCTGGAGCGACCGAAGGGATGGGGTAGTCTTTTCGATGTTGTAGGGGCCTATAGCTCAGACGGTTAGAGCGCTTCGCTGATAACGAAGAGGTCCCAGGTTCAAGTCCTGGTAGGCCCACCCACAACGCCGCCCTGACCAGCACGGACGGGGCGGCGTTGTTGTGCGTAGAGTCCCGGGAGGGACTGGGCCGTAGCCAAATGCATGCAGTTGCCCTACCGACACCGACGTTCGACGCTGCTGCCGATGAGGGGTCCGGTCGGGCATATATCCAACCCTTCCTCCCAGGACGTCGCCGAGCTGCGCAACCAGCACTCGTTGCGGCCCATGAGTGGCATATACGAGGGAAGCTAGACAGAGGATTGGCTCGCCCTCAACCGTGATAGCCAAGCCTGTCGGTGAGATTGGACGATTGCTTTCGCTTCGCTGTTTATCCGCGAGCTCGTGGTGCTGGTGACGGTCGTGGGCGCGGTGGCGTTCGCGGTGGTGTTGGGTCGGGTGTCCAGGCGAAGCTGAGGCAGCCGCCGATGATGCTGAGTAGCGTGCCGAGGAGGAATCCGCCGAGGTTGGTGTAGATGAAGGCGGCGAGTGCGAGCAGCACGGTCGTGATGCCCAACAGGATGCGCTGGTCGGGCAGGAACCACTGCAACGGGCCGATCGCGGTGATGAGCCCACCCAGTAGGAACCCAGCCAGCCCGGCTACGCCTGGCAGCATCAGTACGGTGAACTGGTTGGCGGGCAGCAGCACGATGGTCAGACCACCGGCCAGGGTGAATACGCCTGCCCAGAACGGTCTGCGATGCCGCCACCGGCGCCACCACGCCAGCGACTGCCCCAGGCTCAGATGCGGCATCAGAAGCATTCCCGCACGTTGCGTCCGGCGGTGAGGTCGACGGCGGAGAGTTTCAGCCCGCTTGTGGTGACCCAGCGGACGTCGGCGTGTAGGTCAAGCAGCACCGAGCGGACGGTGATCGGCAGCGTTCCTGGGTGACCGGAGTCGACGGGCGTTCCATTGGCGTTGGTGTCGTGCCGGTTGAGTGCGAGCGTGTCACCGGCGAGGTTGGCGCCGTCGATGTTCTCGATGGCGAGTTTCACGTCGTCGGCTTGGAAGGGCTGTCCGTCAGGTTTGGTTTCCACTCGCAGTACGTAGTCGCCGATGGGGGTGTCGACCTTTCCTGAGCCGCACAAGCCGCTCGAGCGCACCCCGGACAGGCCGACGACCACCACGGTGTGTTTCTCGCCGTCCTGGGTCTCGAAGAACCGCGGAAAGGCCCCGTAGCCGGTGGCGGTCATCTCGTTGATCTTGATCTTGATTCGCTGCTGACCCTCGGTGGCGATGGCGATCGGCAACGTGCCGTTGAGTACCCCGATGACCATCAGGACAACGACGACGAGTGTCGGGGTCAGTAGCCCGAGGAAGCGGCGCCACCGCGTATGTCCGGCTGTGACGGTCGTGCCCGCCGTGGTCGGATTCCCGGTCGTCATCGCGGCGCACCTTCCTCCACGCAAACGCGAGCGCGCGTGTCAACGCATCCACCTCGACAGGACCCAAACCTGGTGGTTCGATACTGCTAGTCTCGCACAGAGACTAGTGGTTCACAATCTAGGTCTGGTCGTGGGTGTTGGCGGCGACGAAGTCGTTGACGATGCGGGCGCAGAACGCTTCGTCGATCGGCTGGTCGGTGACCAAGCGGTTGAAGATGAGCGGTCCGACGAGCTGGGCCAAGGCGGTTCCGGGGTCCAGGTCGGAGCGCAGCGTCGCGCGCGCGTCGTCGCTGGTGAGGATGGCATCGAAGGGCTGCCTGTATTGCTCGATGATTCGGCGTCGCAGCAAACGCAGCCGTGGTCGCTCCTCGTCTTGCCCGCCAGCGCCGGGCTCGCTCTCGACCGAGCCCCGCAGACTCAGCCCCAGCCAGGACAGTACCGTGAGCTGGAGTGGCGCGTTTTCGATCAACTTCGCCTGACTGGTCAACAGTGTTAGTAACTGCTCGCGCACCGGGCCCTGCGGTGGAGCGGGCGGTACCGGTGGGATGAGGCGTTCAAAGGCCGCTGCGAGCAGTTCGGTACCGGTGCCGAAGTGTCTATACAGCGTTGCTCGCGCGACGCCCGCGGTTCGGGTCACCGCGTCGATGGTGACCGCGTCGATCCCGCCTTCGCCCAACAGCCTGGTCGCCGCGTCGATGAGCATGGCGCGAGACCGGGCGGGCCGCGGATCCTCGCCGGGACCCGCTGTTTCCGGTGTTGAGGGCATTGCGGCGTTTGGCGGCATTTCGTCCCCTCCTGGTGGAATTGTTGGCGGGTGGAAGCCCAGGGTGGCTCGGTCGTCCTGGTGTCCGCAGCTTATGAACGATCAGTCTATGACAGAGACTGACGGTCTCATATCAGCCAGTCTGGGCGTCCGATGAGAATGGCGGATTGCGAACCTCGTTTTGATCCCAGGTGCGAATCGCCGAACTTGTGGTCTACCGGGCCGGTCACCGTCGAATACGGCCGCGGCGGCGTAACCCCGTCGGCGGCACCAACGGCTACACCCTCGATCACCTCGTCGACGCACTCAGGCGCCGACCTCCACAGTCAGGGGCCTGAGTTGTTTCCGGATCAGTCCTCGTCAGCGAGTCGGTGCAGGACGAAGATGCCGCCGAACACGGGTTGGTCGCGGCGGGCTTCCTCAGTCTCGACGTACTCATCAAGGATCGCGCAGATTCGGCGATCCAACTCAGCGATATCCTCGGGCGAGAGGTGCAGCATGAACCGCGCGTAGGTCTGGACGGAGTCTGGACCCGCCTCCCGCAGTTCGTCCTGAAAGGCCTCGATAGGAGCTAGCGCGCCTTCGGCCTCCGTCTTCATTCGGGGAGCGGATAACCACCAGGTATTGGTCGCTGACCGGTAGGGCTTTTCCAAGGCGCCGCTGTCGCCGCTTCGTACCGGCGCTTGTTCCAAGAAGCCCGCGTCGACGAGTTGGCGGACGTGGTAAAGGACAGTCCCCGGGTCACGATCCAGCCGATCAGCCAGCTGCTTGTTCGTCAGTTCGCGCTGCCGGCATAGTCGCAAGATCCGTAGACGGAGCGGATGCCCCAGGGCCTTAGCCTCTTCCGCCGTTACCTCACGTCGCTCCCGTAGTTCAGGCACGACTCGCGTCGACGACTGCCGCTCACTGCCCTGATCGTCCATGCCCGCAGGATAGTACGGATCGATGGAGACATCATATCGATGGAATTTTCTCAATCGATGTGCGATTATCGATCAGCGTGATGGATGACGGTCTTATCGCCGGGAATGCTCCAACCGCGCCCCGGCCGGGACGAACGGTCTTGGGAACCAACTACTGGCGGTTGTGGACGTCGTCCGGCCTGTCCAACCTCGCCGATGGGATCATTTCGGTCGCGCTTCCCCTGGTAGCCATACAGTTCACGCGGTCGCCCACGCTGATCGCTGGGCTGACGGTCGCGGTGACGCTGCCGTGGCTGCTTTTCGCACTTCCCGCGGGTGCACTCGCCGACCGACTCGACCGCCGTAGGGCAATGCTCGGCGCCAACAGTGTCCGGGCCCTGTTGATCGCGGTGCTGGGACTAGCTGTCATCCTTGACGCCGGTTCGATTTGGGGGCTGTATGCCATCGCGCTCGGCCTTGGCGTGGCCGAGACGATCTATGACACGTCGGCCCAGTCGATCATGCCGCAGGTGGTGCCTCCTGACCTGCTACCGCGGGCGAATGGGCGCCTGTATGCGGCGGAGTTGACCGCCAACGAGTTCATGGGCCGCCCCTTGGCCGGTTTTCTGGTGGCGACAGGGACTGCTATCGCCTTCGCGGCTCCGGTAGCGCTGTGGGGCCTCGCGGTGGTGGCGCTGGTGTTCCTGCGTGGTTCGTTCCGGGTCGAGCGATCCCAGCGCACGAGCATGCGTCATGACATCGCGGAAGGGTTGCGCTTCCTATGGCGTCACCGGCTGCTCCGGACGTTTGCTGTCATGACCGGCCTGTTCAACTTCGCGACCAGCGCGATGTTCGCTGTCTTCGTGCTGTACGCGGTCGGGCCGAGTTCCGCGATGGGGTTGTCTGAGCAGGCGTTCGGCGTGCTGTTGGCGGCCGTCGCCGGGGGCAGTCTGTTTGGATCGTTCGTCGCCGAGTCAGTCGGCCGGGTGCTCGGTCGGGCCCGCGCGCTGGCACTGTCGATCTTCCTTGGAGCCCTGCTTGTCGGTATCCCGGCCGTGACGGCGAACCTCTTCGTCATTGGCGCCGCCTTCTTCTTGGGAGGTACCGGCATCGTGATCTGGAACGTCACCGTGGTGTCGCTGCGGCAGCGGATCACGCCCAACGGGCTGCTAGGCCGTGTCAACAGCGGCTATCGGCTCGTCGCATGGGGAACCAAGCCACTCGGAGCGCTCGCGGGTGGACTACTGGCGCAGCTGCTCGGACTGCCGCCCACGTTCGCGATCATGGCGCTGTTGGTGTTCACCATGCTTGTTGGCATGGCGATCGCGACTGACGACAGGATGGACGCCGCCGAACGTGCGGTCGCATGAGCCTAGCTCCACTCATACTGATCTCACTCAAGGTGAGCGAGCACGTTGATGATCGTGCCGCTCGGATCTTTCACGAAGAAGCGACGCACTCCCCATGGCTCGTCTGTCAGTGGGTAGACGACCGACAGGCCGCGTTCGACCGCCGCGGCGTGTGCGGCGTCCACCGCGGCCGGGTCACCGACGTCGACGCCGAAACGCGGTTGCGGGTTGTCCATGCCTGGTGGCGGGATGATGACCTGTGCTGTCGGATTGGTCGGCGAGGTCAACCCGAGCACCGGCTCGTGCATGGCGACCTGAAGTCCGAGCACCTCGACGTAGAACTCCCGGGAACCGTCGATGTCGGTTCCGTCGGCATACGGCACGATCCTGCTTGCTGACACGTGAGCGACCTCCTGGGTTGGTCTGGCTATGCGTTGGCGCCGTCGGTAACGAGACAGTGCTGGCCCGCCTGCCATGGTGATGACTAGACCTCGCGCGGGTCTTGGACAGATACGAAACGGCTTACGGGCGGTAAAGGCACGTGATTGAGCCGTTCGCCTCGGTGGCGCAGATACGTGGTGGGCGTGAGACCGCAGTGGGCGCGGAACTCCCGGATGAGGTGCGCCTGGTCGGAGTATCCGTGCTGCGATGCGAACGTTGACCAGCCGAGCCACGCGGCGTCGTCGATGCGCCTGAGCGCTGAGCGGAAGCGTTGCAGTCGCTGATAGGCCTTCGGTGACAGTCCCACATCGGCGCGGAAGACTTGCTCAATGCGACGTGGCGTGTACCCGAACCGCTCGCCAAGCTGGCCGACACCGTGCTGCGTTGGCGTGCCGGACAGGTAAGCGGTCGCAACGGCAGCTAACGGGTGTGCGACTCGTGTGGAATTGGTGAGTCGGTAGCTCAATGCGGATTCGAGTGTGCGGAGCCGCGTTGATGCGTCGGGCGCGGCGACCAGTTGCTCGCGCAGCCGATCGGCGTCGGCGCCCCATAGATCGTCCAACGCGACATGGCGATCGCGCAACTCGTGCACGGACACGCCAAGCAATGGCCGCGCTCCACCTGGATGGCACACCACCCCGAGAACACTCGACTGCTGAGCCGTGTCCAACACGTACGGGCGCTGGTATGGCCCTGCTACGACCGCGCTTGGACAAGTTCGGAGCGCCGGTTCTTTGCCAGGAAGCCTGAAGAAGTCCTCACGCAGGTTGAACAGGATCTCGACCGCACCCGTCGGGAGGCGCAACTCTTCCCGGGGTGCCGTGGTTTCACCCACGCAGTCACCCTCGAAAAGCCAGATCGACTTCACGGAGGTGGCAGTGGGGGCGCGGGGCACCAGCGATGTGAACATCGTGCTGGCCACGTTAGCGCTGATTCGTGGCCGGGACGAGCGACGGTCCGTGTTAGTAGCTTGGTGTCGCGGCTACGCCCGCGCCGCTGGCGGCAGTTCCGACGTGCTGGCGACATCCCAGTCGCGTGGATCGTCCGACAGTTCGCTGAGCGCGACGACCTGTTCATAGCACCACGGGGAGATGGTGAGCTCACCGCTGAGGACGCCCGAGACGAAGGTGTCCCACGGCAACCAAAGGGTGTCCGAGACCTCAGTCGGCTCGGGCCGTGGCATGTCGTCCGCGCGCACCCGAAAGACCGGGCAGATCTCGTTCTCGACGACGCCGTTGGGCATTTCTGCGCGATAGCGGAACGTCGGCAGCACAAGGTCGACCGCCGTGCTTGCCAACCCAAGTTCGTCCTGGAGCCGCCGGACTACGGCGTCGGGGAGTCCCTCGTTCGGTAGAGGGTGACCACAACAGCTGTTGGTCCAGGCGTGGGGCCAGGTTTTCTTCGTCGCGGCGCGGCGGGTGATCAGAAACTCACCACGTGCATTGAAGACGTACGCGGAGAAGGCCAAGTGCAGCGGAGTCTCGCGGTGGTGGACGGTGGCCTTGTCGGCGGTGCCGATCCGGTTGCCCTCGTCGTCGACGAGTACGACGTCCTCCACTGTCAGCTCCCTGCGTTCCGATCGACGTGGCCAACGGCCACGAACCGCCATCCATTGATGCCGTTGGTGCGCACGTGCGACTCCTGTGGGCTGCCGAGCGGACTCGGGATGGAACTCGAACAGACCAAGATACCGGGTGGCCGCGGGAAGGCACATGCCACGCGACATGCCAGGCGCATGTGCCGTCCCACCCCCTGGCATGCGAGCCGTGCGTGTTTCACGTGAAGCATCGCGTTGGGTGGGGTGCGCGACACTTAGGCAGCGACAGGCGGTAGCATCGGGCAAGTTCGGCGTAGTGCGGAGGAGGCGAAGCGGTCATGAAGAAGCTGCTGGTGCTGGCTGGTATAGCAGGCGTGCTCTTCGTGCTGAAGCGGAACAAGGACGCGAAGTCCGAGGCGGACCTCTGGCGTGAGGCGACCGCCCCGTCCGAGACACCGCTTGGTTCGGCTAGCACGAACGGCTCGGCTCCCGCGAAGAGCGCGCAGGGGGCGTCCGGCCAGAACTGATCCATCCGTGAGCGCACCGCTCACGGCGAGGGGCCGTAGCTCAATTGGTAGAGCGCCGCTTTTGCAAGGCGGAGGTCAGGGGTTCGATTCCCCTCGGCTCCACATTGTGTTACCTGGGGAAACGTGCCGATTGGTGGGCGAATCGCATCGAACGCCGGGAGCACGCCTGCATGTTCGGCGCCACCCGGGCGAGTTCAGCCGATTTGCGGTCTTCTCGTTTACGTCAACCGCAACAGAATAGGTTGTCGCAGGTCTGCCCAACTTCGCTGCCATAGGCCACGAAGTGTCGAATTGGCGCCAGGGCTTTCGCGGTGGTCTGGGAATCGAGCACCGGGTTGCTCTTCTTGATGGCTGACTGGCCCCACGCGGAGGGGGTCTCGTCCAGGTCGAAGCGTCTATCGCCATCTACGAACAAGGTCCACATCGGGTGGTCTGGGAAGGCGTTGAGGCGCAGGACCCACCACTGACCATCAACGAGCGCCGCGTGAGGGAAGTATGCGTCGCCCGTCCGGCACCACCGGGGTCGCTTGGACGGTTCCGGTTCATGGCCGAGGTGCCGCTGATCCATCAGCTCAGTGTGGCGTAGACGCAGTCCGGCAGACTGTGCGGCGGCTCACAATACCCCTTCCGCCGTTCGGACGCAGTTCACTCTAACGACGTAACGTCTGCTGCGTCGCGCGACGATACATCCCGATGGGCCGGGATGACCGCTTCTAAGGGGTTAACACGATTGGGTAAAGTGCGGGGTCGCGCGCGGACGAAGTGTGCTCGCTGCGGGGGGATCCGTAGCTGCCGGGGAGGAGTGTCAGAGGGTGCGACGCGTTCGACGACGCGGAGCGTCGCAGCGTGCCGTGACGAGCGCGGTTGAAGCTAGTGAGTTCCGGAAGCAGATTCCACAGGCGGGATTTCCCAGCGGCGTAGCCGTGCCAAGCGCCATCGCGCTGATTCTGCTCTTGGTGCTGGCAGGAGGCGGATGGCTGCTGGTCGGCGCCGATCGTTCCGATGAAGTGGTGGCCACGGCCGTTGTGGACTCTCAGATGGGTCTGACCCGTGACCTCGCGGATATGTTCACCGAGCAGGCGCAGGATGCGGTAACGGAGTTGCGGGCTGCGGTTGACGCGGCTGAAGACGCGCACTTTGCCCAGCCGGCACGGCTGGTTAAGAACGTGGCGCGCGGCGCTCAGTGGCACGGCGTCGCACTGTTCGGCCGCGAACGCGGGAAGCTGCGAGCCGGCCACGGCGCGCCGGTACCGCTCCCGCCATCGACGGCGCGGTCGCTTGACCGCCCGGCCATCATCCCGGCCGCCACTGGCGGATCCGCGGTGGATTTCGTTGTGGCTATGCCGCTCGATCGTCGCGCCGACTCGTCGCTGCTAGCAGCGATCACTCGTATCGACGTGACTTCCGACGCCCGATTGGTCGGCGAGGACCGCACGATGCTGCTTGTTTCCGAAGGTGAGGTGTTCGCCGCATCCGGGCTTACGCGTAAGCCCAGTGTGTCCGACCGAGCAGCGGGCCGCGTGCGTACCGCCGCGACGCGTGGGTCCGCGGGCAGCTTCGTCACCCCGTTGCGGGAAGGTGCACCGCCGGGGGACGCCGAGGACACAGGGGATGCGCCCGGCGAGCGCGCTCGGGTGACAACCTATGCAGCATTGGGTGACGCCGAGACCGCGGCGATCCATGTCGTGCTCATGGGTGACGTCGAAGCCCAGCGAGCACGCCAAGATGGCGACGCTGCCGCCGTGCTCGCGGTCCTGGCCGGCCTCGCGGTAGCGGGTTTCCTGGCCCTCCGGCTGTGCATCGTGCGGCCCGTGCGGAGGCTGCGGGCAGACTCACTTGTGGTCGCGGTTGGTGGGCTTGGCAACGCGATCCGTCGCTCCCGCATACGCGAGATCGACAAGCTCACCGGTGTGCTTGACCGGGTGCGCCTTGGGTTGGGTGGGACCGAGCGAACTCGTGATATGCGCTTTCCCTGGGTCCGGATATCCGCGAGTACGGTTGTCGTCGGCTTCGTCGTGGCCGCGCTCGGGTGGTCTTGCTACGTCTTGGTGGCGTTCGGTCGCGACCCGGGTGTCCCCGAGCGGTTGGTGACCGACACCGCCGATGAGGTGCGACGACTAAGTGCGTCCGTCTCTGACGTGCTCGATCGCGGGGTCGCGGACCTGCGCGACATCGCGGGGACTGACGCCGCCGCGCCGGACGACGTCGATGCTCCGTTGCGCGAACTGTCGCGCATGTCGCGATACCGATCGGTATCGGTGGTCGCCGACGAGGGCGACGTCGTTTCGGTGTGGGGTCAGCGGCCACGCTTCGCCGTGGACGAGGTACCCGAGGGCGACGGCGTCCGGCAAGCCAACACCAGTGGTCGTGTGCCGATCGTCTACGCGCACGCCTCGCTCGGAGACTCCGGACACGTGCTGGTAGCCGAATTCGATGTCTCGTATCTGCTCCACCTGGTACGGGAACGGCATGGTCACGTCCGGCTGGTCGACGCGGGTGAGCGCGTCATCGCTGACACGGATGGCTTCATCGCGTTCGAGCGGGTCACCAACGATGGCGTCGAGTCCCTGCTGGCCGAAGTAGCCGGCAGCCCCGTGGCGGCCGGTGTCTACGGCACCGGCATCGACGCCGAGATCATCGCTGTCGCGCCGATCGCCGATGGCGGCGCCGCCGAGCTGGGGTGGAGAGCGGTAGCGCAGAAGCCCATCGTGGAGTTGGCGCTGCCCGCCATCGAACAGCGCCGTGCGGCGTTGACCATCGCACTGCTCGTCGCGCTCGTCGCCGTCATCATCGGCGGCTGGCACTTCTTCGTGTTCGTCAGACCGTTGCAGGAGCTCGGTGCGTCGGCCGAAACGATGCTGCGGTCGCCGAGGGATATCGTGCTGTACCCGCAGCGGCACGATGAGATCGGTGCGGTCGCGGTTTGCCTCGAGGTATGTCGCCGAGCCCTGCTCCGCGGACCGGACCAGCTCGGCACGCTGCGCCAACTCGGGCCAGCGGAATTGCGTACCCGCCAGCTGCGACCGGTGCGGCCAGTGCGGCCGCGTGCTGACGCTGCCCCACGCCAGCAGGTGCCTCGCCCCGGCTATCCGCAGCCCCCGAGTCGCCAGCCCGCTGGCCCCGGAGCGTCCGCACCGCGTTCCGGGAGGTCACCCGCACCACCACCCCGTCGCCCCATGCGTGTTCCGCCCCGTGACGCGGGCGATCAAGGACGGGGATAGCCGAGATGTTGTTCCTCTACGTCGTGCTCCTTTCCGTGTCGGCCTGTCTGCTCGTCGCGGGCATCGTCGAGCAGCGCAGGCATTACACCCACCTTGAGTCGATTCCGCACCGCGTGCTCGTCAACGGCATCCGAGGCAAGAGCTCCATCACGCGATTGTGCGCGGGTGCCCTGCGCGGCGGTGGTATGACGACCGTCGCCAAGACGACAGGCACCGCGGCTCGCTTCATCTATCCGGACGCCAGTGAGGTGCCGGTGTATCGCAAGTTCGGCATCGCCAATGTCGTCGAACAAATCGGGATCGTCCGCAACGCCGCCGCGTACCGGCCAGCGGCGCTCGTCATCGAGTGCATGGCTGTCAACCCGGCATTGCAGGAAGTCAACCAGGAGAAGCTCATTCGCTCCACGATCGGTGTGTTGTGCAACGTACGGGAAGACCACCTGGACGAGATGGGCCCGACGTTGGACGATGTCGCCCGCTCGCTGAGCCGCTCGATGCCGATCGGTGGTGTCTGTGTCACCGCGGAACGTGAGCGGCTGCCGATCCTGCGCGAAGAGGCTAACGCCCGCGACTGCCAGCTGATCGCGGTGGATCCGGAATCGGTATCAGACGACGAGATGCGCGGTTTTCGCTCCATCATGTTCAAGGAAAACGTCGCTATCGCGCTGAAGGTGGCCGAGCTGCTTGGTGTCAGCAGGCGCGACGCGCTCATCGGCATGATCGCGGCGCCGCCGGATCCTGGTGCGCTGAGTGTCGAGGAGTACACCGTGCACGGCACGTCGCTGCGATTCGCCAACGTGTTCGCCGCGAACGATCCGGAATCCACGCTGATGAACATCCGACGGCTCCTCGCGCAGCGGGCCATCGCACGGCCGCTGCACGTCGTGATCAATTGCAGGCCCGACCGCATGGAGCGTAACCAGCAGATGGGCTCTCTCATCGCCGATATTGACCCAGACGGTGTGGTGCTGATCGGAGAGCCGGTCCGCAGCGCACGGAGCACCATCCCGAGCGGGTGGCAGGACCGTGTACTCGATCGCGGTGACAACCCAGACATCGACGCGGTGCTGGCTGACGTCGCGAACAGCCTCGGGTCGGCCGGGTCCCTCGTGGCGATCGGCAATATCCACGGGCAAGGCGAAGTACTGATTGAACGGCTGGCGGCGTCGAAGACCGTGGGAGAGCCGGTGCGGACGGGGGTGCTGCGGTGATCTCGGGGTCGCTCAGCCCGGAGGTAGCGACCTTGGGGCTGGCCATCGGGCTGGTGTTCTCGCTGGTGTGCTACCTGACGACCAACCTCTCGCCGGGAGGGATGATCACACCTGGCTGGCTAGGGCTGACCATGGTCGAGGACCTGCGCAAGATCGCGATCATCGTCCTGGTCACCGCGCTGACCTACGCCGGGACCCGCGTCTTGCAGCGGTTGGTGATCCTCTACGGTAAGCGGCTCTTCGCCGCCGTCGTGCTGCTCGGCGTGGTGTTGCAGACGACGTTCTTCATGATCGTGCAACAGGATTTTCCGTTGGTCTTCGCGCATCAGACGCTTGGCTTCGTAGTGCCAGGACTGATCGCGTACCAACTGGTAAGGCAGCCACCGGTCGCGACTCTGGCTGCCACGGCCACGGTCAGCCTCGCCGGGTACGGCGTGCTGGCTAGCGGAGTGCTTGTAGGCGTCCTGCCGACATTGTGATGCCGGCGGTGACGAGAAAGAAGGGAGAGCGGGACGTGCGTCGAGCGCGACGAGGCGGGGGCAAAGCCGCCGAGATCACGGTACTCGCGGTTGTCATCGCCGTTTCAGGCGTGGTGGTGACCATGCTGGGCGACGACGAGGAGCCCCAGCAGACGGCTGCGGTAATGGCCCCAGAAGGGCTGACGGTGAACCGGCAGCCGCAAGCCGAGTTCGCGGCGGCGAATGTGAGCGCGGGCGACTTCACCTACGAGCGGATCGCCGATCCGGCCAGGACGGTCGTGCGCGACGCCGATGGGAGAGTGCGCGCGACGTTGACTGACGGGGCGCGCACCGTAGTGACGTATGGCGCGCGGCGCAGGCTGGCGGAGGACCAGTTCCCTGGTGCGGCGGTCAACACGACCGCATACGTGCACCTGCTGCCGCGACCCTGGCAGCAGGGAATGCGATCCGAGCCGTGGTTTGGCGATTGGCTGCGGAAGAAGATGTCTGGTCGCCAGCCAGACTTGCTGGCTATCGGCATGCAGTACGTCGACGGCGTCCCCGACAAGCGCGATGCCAACGGCGTACGGACGCGGGGTGATGCCTCGTTCGGGCCGCTCAATCCGGAGAGCAGGATCGGTCGTGACCAGCAGAACGACTTCTACGACTACCTCGGCATCAGCTGGGACTTCGGTGCTGAAGGGGTGCAGTACCCGGAACGGCGTCGTTACGGCGCGGTGGACTGCTCAGGTTACGTTCGGCTGGTCTATGGCTACCGGGGCGGTTACCCGTTGTCATCCACCGCGACGGCCACGGCCGCGTTGCCGCGGCGGGCTCACGAGATCGGTACCGTCGGCCCCGGGATTCAGATCATCCCCGACCGGCAGGTCAAAGCCACCGCCTATGGCAGGCTTCAGCCGGGCGACCTGCTGTTCTTCGATAACGATCCCACCACAGGCCCTCGGCTGGACCACGTGGGCATCTATCTCGGCATCGACACCGAGGGGCATCACCGTTTCCTGTCCAGTCGCGCCAAGGTCGACGGACCTACCATGAGCGACGTCGGTGGGGCCTCGTTGCTTGACAGCGGTGGTTTGTATTCTCGCGCGTTCCGTTCGGCGAAACGGCTGTGAACGCCCTCCCCACGTGACCGCTGTTCCGACGCCGCCGAGGGCGGCATACGGCGTAGTCGCTCAGGCGATCGGAGTAACGATCTTCTGGTGAGAACGACATACGGGGTGAAGCGATCAAATCGATCAGCCCGGATCGTCGGGAGGAATCATGAGGAGCTCGGTCATGAGGGGCGCCGCGCGCGTCGCCGCTGTGTCCGCCACGGCCATCGTCCTCACCTTTGGTTTCGTGGCCGCGGGAGCGGGCGCGGAGCCAAGTGGCAACGGCAACGGCGCGGAGGCCTCGGCCTCAGCGCAGGGTAAGCCCGACGACACCGGCAAGCCCGACGAGAAGGGCAAGCCACGGTCCAATCGCGGTAAGGGGCAGTCACCGCAAGGCACGTCGTCCCAGGGCAAGCCGTCCAGCGAGGACACCAATAGCCCGCAGCCGCCGTCGAACGCCGACTACTCCGGTAATGGCGCCAATACCCACGGCCCGTATGACTCCACCCGCGACGGCTCGCCGTCGCGAAACGGCAACGGCGACGGCAAGGCGAAGGGCAAGCCCTGTGCTGGCTGCGTCGGTAAGGCCGACAACAAGAACCCGCCGGGGCAGATGCCAGGCGGCTCCGACCCGAACGCGGGCTACGAGTGCGACACCAACAGCGGAATCGGCAAGAGCAACCCCGCGCACACCTCGTGCCAGGAGCAGCCACCCACGACGCCGCCGGAAACCACGCCGCCGGAAACCACTCCACCGGAGACGACACCACCGGAAGGCACACCGACGACAACGACGGAACCACCCACCACGACGGACACAACGCCGCCTGAGACGTCGACTCCGCCAGCGCCAACGCCGCCGGGGGAAACCCAGCCGCCAGCAGGCGGGGAAGCGCCTGAGGCGGCTCCTGAGACGTTGCCGACGACGGGTGTGAACGCGACCCTGCCGGTGCTTGGTGGGCTGGCCGCCGTGCTCATCGGCGGTATCCTGCTGCTACTCGGCAGGCGCTGGGCGAGCGCTCGACAGCGCTAACGACACCACCTGATCGAGCCAACTAGCATGTCGCGAGCCCAGTAACGTACTACACACGCACGGTGACCGCGGCTGGGTACCCGCTTCGGGCGAGTTGGAGCCCTGTACTAGGTTGTCCCGCGCGCTCACACACTCGTGTGAGTTACCCCTCGTATAGCTTGTCAGCATCGGAAGGCGGGAATCCGTGACTCAAACGCTCAAGGCAGCATTGCTCGACTCGTCGAAGCGACCCCAGGTCGTCGCCGACTTCGCTCAGATGATCGACGACGAGGTCGACGACAAGGGCATCGCCATCAAGAGCGGCTACGGCGTCGTGAAGAAGCTCAAGCCGGGCATCATCTCGGACGCCGTTGACTCGCTGCTCGACGAATTCACCGAGAAGCTGGAGCCGTTCTACGCCGAGTACGCCGCATCGGGCAGCGGCTCGCTCGGTGACTACTTCAGCTCGCGTTCGGACGAGGTGGCGGACGCGCTGCTCTCCGTCACCGACGCGCGTGCCGAGCGCTCCAGCCGTGAGTCGATCAAGAAGGTCTACGACAAGCTGCGTCCGAGTGGGAAGAAGAACGTCGAGGAGGCGCTTCCCCGGCTCGGCGCGGTCATCGAGAAGCACACTGCCTGAGCGGCCCAAGTAGCACAGCCGCATCAGGCAACGCACAGAAAAGGGGCGGGAACCAACGTCGTTTCCCGCCCCTTTCGTATGCCGTCAGGACTGCTTGCCGGTCGACGCCTCCGTGTCCTGCTGGCCGTTGCGTTGCTGCGGCGCCTGCTGCGCACCGCTAGACGACGTGGCGCCGGACGTGCCTGTCGCCCCGTCGTCCGACCTCGGCGGCACCAGCGAGAGTGGTGGCTCTGACTTGGGCCGCATCGCGTAGGCCGCGCCAGCGGCGACAGCGCCGAGTCCGATGACGAGCGGCCAGCGGCGCTTCTTCGCGCCCTTGCCGGACGCCGCATCCTGGCCCTTCTTCGCCGCCTTGGCGGCCGCCTTCAGCTCCTTGGCCGCCGACTTGGCCTCTGACCTGCTCATCTCGTGTTCCTTGCGGCGCTTCTTCTGCTCCGCGGCTTGCTTCTTCAGGTCCTTGTAGGCCTTCTTGCGGTCCTTGCGGGACTTCGGCTGGGAGTCCTCCTGCTGCTTCCTGGCCTTCTTGCGGTCCTTACGGGAGCGCTTCTCGGCCTCCTCCTGCCATGCCGTCTTGCGGGTGTCCCACTCTTCCTGGAGCTGCTCACGTGCCTGGTGCGCCGCTTCCATCACGTCGGCCCTGATCTTCTCCGTGTCCTCCTTCGCGGCTTTCCTAGCCTTCTTGGCGCTGGTGGCGAGGTCCTTCTTGGTCTGCTTCGCCGCCTTCTTGAACTGCTTGCGAGCGCGGCGAGTCGTCTTTCCGGCCTCGTCACGCACCGATTCGGCGCCAGACGAGATAGTGCCGGCCAGTTTCTCCGTGGCCGTCGTCATGGCCTTCACCTCAACAATCGGTTGTCACGACGTATCTGCCAGTACCCATCCTGCCCGTTGACACGCTTCTTCGCTCGTGATGGCACGATGATTGGGTGACTGAAAGCAATCAATCGCCCGGCCGAGCGGTCAAGGCAACGCTGCATACCACTCTCGGCGACATCAACCTGAAGCTCTTTCCGGATCATGCGCCGAAAACGGTCGCGAACTTCGCAGGCCTCGCGGACGGCACGAAGTACTACTCGCAGCCGAATGCTAAAAATGAGACCGAAGGCCCGTTCTACGACGGTTCGATCTTTCACCGGGTCATCGAGGGCTTCATGATCCAGGGCGGCGACCCGACCGGCACGGGGCGCGGCGGTCCCGGTTACCGCTTCGGCGATGAGTTCCATCCCGAGCTGCAGTTCGACCGGCCCTACCTGCTGGCGATGGCCAACGCGGGCCCCGGTACGAACGGCTCGCAGTTCTTCATCACGGTCGCGCGCACGCCGCACCTGAACTTCAAGCACACGATCTTCGGAGAGGTCGCCGACCAGGAGTCCCGCGACGTCGTCGACTCGATCGCCACCACGGCGACCGGCACGGCGGACCGGCCTCTCGAAGACATCGTGATCGAGCGCGTCTCCATCGAGTACGAGGACTGACACGGCGGTGTCCGAGCAGGCGGAGCAGCACACGATGAACACCTGCTGGTGGCACCCGGATCGGCAGACCGGGCTGCGCTGTGCGCGGTGCGAGCGTCCAGCGTGCCCGGAATGCCTGCGGGAAGCGTCGGTCGGCTACCACTGTGTCGACTGCGTTCACTCGGCTCGTAAGCAGGCCAAAGCGCGGGCCGCGTCGTACCGCAAGGCTGGTTTCGGATATCGAACCGTCGCTGGCGCACGGGCGTCCTCCCGCGTCGTCGTGACGCCGGTGCTGATCGCGATCAACGCCATCGTGTTCGTCGTGACGGCGGCACAGGCGCAAAGCGTGATGGCCAACCAGGCGTCGCCGTTGTTCGCCGAGGGCACGCTGTTCACACCAGCCATCGCCGTCAACGGTGAGTGGTGGCGGCTGGTCACGTCGGGTTTTCTGCACTTCGGACTGCTCCACCTCGCGGTGAACATGCTGATGCTGTGGCTACTCGGCAGGGACCTCGAGCTGCTGCTCGGCAAGATCCGTTACACGGTCGTCTACCTGCTGTCACTGCTCGGCGGCAGTGTCGCGGTGTTCACGTTCGAGAGCCTGCTGAAATCGACGGCGGGCGCGTCCGGCGCGCTCTATGGGGTGCTGGGCGGGATGCTCGTCGCCGTGTTGCGGTTGAAGCTGAACGCGACGCCGGTCATCGGCGTCATCGCCATCAACCTGTTCATCAGCGTGCAGATCGAGGCGATCTCGCTGCTCGGCCACCTCGGTGGCCTCGTGATCGGCGCGTTGGCGACGGCGGCGATGGTCTACGCGCCGGAGCGGCGCAGGGTGGCGATGCAGACGACGGTGGCGGTGCTGCTGCTCGCCGCGATGGTCGGCATCGTGCTGACCCGCGACGCTCAGCTCACCACGGACTACATCTGTTCCCAGGTGAACTGCTTCGCGCCCGGCACTAACGCCTGAGTCGGTTGAGGTCGTCGAGGACGTCGTCTGGATCGGCGCCGAGATCGAGCCAGCCGAGGACGATGAGCCTCGGCTCCTCACTGACGTCGTCGAACTCCAACTCCAGGGTGGTGCCGTCCCTGCCGAGCCTGCGGGTGGTCACAAGGCGCGCGTGTACCGCGGGCCATGGGGCGAAGTCCGTTCCGGTGAGGGTGCGGACACGCACGCCGTCGGCGTCGGCGCGCAGCCGGGGACGCACCAGGGCGCCGTAGCCGGTCGCCATCGCAGAGGCGACAGCGAACACGCCGATCAGCAGCGCGCTCTGCGGGTCAGCGGTGGTCGCGAACCACACGGTCGCGGCCGCCGCGCACACCGTCAGAGCGGCCCCGACGCCAAGGAGTGATGGTTTCGGTCCCCAGGATGACCCTGGGTTATCCACATGGGTTCCCTGATCAGGGTGGTTATCCACAGGGCTTATCCACAGTGGGGATTCGACACAGTGGTGTAATTCACACTTCTCAGCGCCATCGCATGGTCATCAGCAACCCGGTGATCATCAGCGCGAAACCGATCGCGAAGTTCCAGTTGCCGAGTTCCGCCATGAAGTCGATCTTGTGGCCGGCCAGGTAGTTCACCACGATCCAGACGAGCCCGAGCAGCATCAGGCCAAACATCACGGCCAGGTAGACCGGGTGCGACGGACCCTGCGCGCGAACTTTGACCGCCGTGTTCTTGTTCGCGGGCGGTGTGTACGCCGTCTTCTTGCGTACCTTGGACTTAGGCATGCTCGTCAGTCTCCTTCACGCTTGACGGTGGGATGCTCGCACTCGTGCCAGTGGAAACTTTTCGCAGGTGCGCCCGCAACCGTCGTCTACCACCACGTTAACGTAACCGCGACGTTCCGAGAACGGGGGAGCCGAGGAGGAGAGGCCGTGGGAAGCAGGCAGCGGCAGCGAACCAGCGCCCTCGTCGTCGTGGTGCGGACGTTTGGCGAGCTCATGATCACCTTGGGCATCGTCGTGCTGCTCTTCGTCGTATACACGCTGTACGTCACCGACGTCATCGCGGCGAAGAAACAGGACAGCATCAACGACGAACTGGAGCAGTCCTGGACGGGCCCGGTCGCGGAGCAGCCGAGCCAACCCAAAAAGCAGGCGAAGCGTCCAGCGAAACCCCAGCAGGGTAGCGGCTTCGCGCGGATCTACATCCCCAGCTTCGGCACGGACTTCCAGTTCGTCATCGTCGAGGGTGTGGGGTCGGACGAGCTCGAGGTCGGGCCGGGGCACTATCCGGACACCGCGCTACCAGGGCAGCCCGGCAACGTCGGCATCGCTGGTCACCGGATCGGCAAGGGAGCGCCGTTCAACGACCTCGACAAGCTGAACTCATGCGACGCCATCGTGCTGGAGACCGAGACGGACTTCTTCGTCTACCGCGTCATGCCGATGCCTGAAGAAGTCGCCGACTGGAACACCGTCAAGCGACGTGACCCCAGGTGCGCCCGCGTGCCGTCGCTGCGCCAGCCGAACCAGCCGGAGGGCGGGCCGTACAGCCGGACGGTCGGCCGCCGGATCGTCACGCCCGACAGGGGCGACGCCGTCGCGCCGGTGCCGTACCGTCCGGATAACCCGCTGCCGAAGGCGCAGCAGGCGTCGCTGGTAACCCTGACGACCTGTCACCCCGAGTACGGCAACAGCGAGCGGATGATCGTCCACGGTGCGCTGGTGAACCAGGTGCCGAAGCAACAGGCGGGCAGCTACCAGACGCTGCTCGGGATGATCGGGGAGCCAGTATGACGGCTCGCGACGGCGCGGTCGCCCCGCCTTGGCATGCCGGTGTGAGCATCCGCGGCGATCTGTCGAAGGGAGCCTGATGTACGGCTGGATCTGGCGTCATCTGCCCGGGCCGCTCGTGGTCCGGTTGTTCACCGCGATCGCGCTGATCATCACGATCGTCGCGGTGCTGTTGTTCGTCGTCTTCCCGTGGCTTGAGCCGCAGCTGCCCTTCAACGACGTCTCGGTGTAGAGCGCGGCAGCCCCAACGTGGTCTCCGGCAGGCGCTCACGCGCGGGAGACGCGCACCATCTCCTCGCGCTCGACGACCTTCTTCCGCTCGCGGCCCTCGGCCTCGCCCAGCGAGCGCTCGTGCGCGTCGAGCTGGTACCAGCCGTCCCACGTCGTGTACTCGACGCCACGCTGCTCAAGGAACTCCAGCACCGCGTCCTCGTCCGGCTGGACGGCTGGGGTGAGCGAGTCGATGTCGGCGAGCAAACTGCGGATCGTCTCCTGCGCGTCGCCCTTGGTGTGGCCGATCAGCCCGACAGGGCCGCGCTTGATCCAGCCGGTGACGTACACGCCGGGCACCTGGTCGCCGTCGATGTCGAGCACGCGGCCCGCTTCGTGCGGCACGGTGCCGGTCTGGTGGTCGAACGGCACCTCGGGCAGCGGGGACGACAGGTAGCCCACCGCGCGGTAGACGGCCTGAACGTCCCAGTCGTGGTGCTCGCCGGTGCCGCGCACGTTCCCGTCGCCTGTCAGCTCGGTGCGCTCGGTCCGCAGTCCGGTGACCGAGCCATCGCCGAGCACCTCGACGGGCGAGTGGAAGAAGTGTAGGTGCAGCCGCTTGGGCCGGTCGCCCTCGTCGCGGATGGCCCACTCCTGCAGTGTCTTGACGACCATGTCGACCTGCTTGTGTGCGCGCATCTCGGCGATCGAGCCCTCGTCGAACTCGATGTCCTCCGGGTACACGATGACCTCGACGTTCGGCGAGTGGTCCAGCTCCCGCAACTCCTGCGGCGTGAACTTCGCCTGCGCGGGGCCGCGACGGCCGAAGACGTGGACATCGGTGACCGGGCTGGCCTTGAGCCCGGCGTAGACGTTGTCCGGGATCTCGGTGGACGCCAGCTCGTCTGCCGTCTTCGCGAGGATCCGCGCGACGTCGAGCGCGACGTTGCCCGCGCCGATCACTGCCACACTCCTCGCGGTCAGCGGCCACTCGCGCGGGACGTCAGGGTGACCGTCGTACCAGGACACGAAGTCGGCCGCGCCGTAGCTGCCGTCCTTCTCGATACCGGGGATATTCAGATCGCGGTCGGCGGCGGCACCGGTGGAGAAGATGACCGCGTCGTAGAACTCGCGCAGGTCGTCCAGCTTCAGGTCGGTGCCGAAGTCGACGTTGCCGAGCAGTCGGATGCTCGGCTTGTCAAGCACCTTGTGCAGCGCCGTCACGATGCCCTTGATGCGCGGGTGGTCCGGCGCGACGCCGTAGCGAATCAGGCCGAACGGCGCGGGCATGCGCTCGTACAGGTCGATGCTCACGTCCGTGTCGGACTTGTCCAGGATGTCGGCGGCGTAGACCCCGGCCGGGCCAGCACCGACGATCGCAACACGCAGGGCTCTGGTCATATACACCAGAGTAAGTAAGGGTGCCCTAAGTGAAAACGTGATGCACGTGACAGGTCCACCAGGTGGGAAACCCACGCATGGCGGTTCACGCCCGCCGACGTCAGCCGAGCGTCACCTGCCGTGACGGAGGATTCACCGGCTTGCCGGCGAGCACCTCGAACCGGATACCCGCCCTGCGCAGTCGATCGATCAGCGCGTCACCCATCGCGGCTGCCGGGGTGAGCTGGCCCGCCCGCTCCGGCAGATCGTCGAACGCCAGGCACAGCGCGGACTCCGCCAGCATCTTCGACGTCTCACCGTAACCGGGATCACCGCCGGAGACCTCGGTGACGACCTCGGCGTCGCCCGCCGTGCCGTGGAACCGCACCGTGAACCATGACTTCGAGCGCTGCTCCTCGCTCGGTCCCTCGCCTGGCTTGCGAAGCGAGCTCAGCCGTTCGCGAAGCGGCCCGATCTGTGCCAAGCCAGCCAGCGCGCCGACGCCGATCGCGCCGCCCGCCAGCACCGGCAGGCGCTTGATCGCCGCGTAGTGGCTGTAGGTGAAGTCGGGGCCGTAGACGTCGAGGGTGCGGGCGGAGCGCGCCACGATCTGCGGGTCGATGGTGGGCAGTGGCACCACCCATGACCGTGCGATCTCGTCCCGCCTCGGCTTGCCTGCCACCGCGCGCGCCCGCCGGCCGGACGGTGTCGGCTCGATCTTCTTGCGCTGCTTGGCGGCATCGCGGGTCTGCGTGGTGCGAGACAGGATGTCCAGCGCGGAGGCGAGCGTGCCGCCGGACGGCTGACCACCGCCACGCACGAAGCCGTCGACGTGGATCGGCCGGTCGTGCGGCAACTGCCGCACCGTGAAGTACGCGCCGAGGTCGTGCGGAACGGAGTCGAAGCCGCAGGCGTGAATGATCCGTGCGCCTGACGCGACGGCCTTCGCCTGGTAGCGGACGTACATCAGGTCCGCGAACTCCGGCTCGCCGGTGAGGTCGAGGTAGTCGGTGCCAGTCTCGGCACACGCGGCGACCAGTGGCTCGCCGTAGGTCATGTACGGGCCGACCGTGGTGATCACGACACGGGTGTTGGCGGCGACCTCGCGCAGCGACGCGGGATCGCTCGCGTCGGCATGCAGCAGCGGCAGCTTCTCGCAATCCGGGTTGATCTCGGAGAGCCTGGCCCGCACTGCCTCCAGCTTGGTGCGGTTGCGCCCGGCGAGCGCCCAGCGGCAGTCGGATGGTGCGTGCGCGGCGAGGTATTCGGCCGTCAGTCGCCCGGTGAACCCGGTCGCTCCGAACACCACGATGTCGTGGGCGCGCTCAGCTGTCATTCTCGCTCCTCGCTCGACGACCAGGGAGCCGCGCGGCTCCCATTGCCCCGGACAGTCCCCAGTATCGCGGCGTGGCCGACGTCGCGCCCGTCGCGCGGCCTGAGAAGTCGGTCACTCCCTCGATAGGGTTCGGGCCCCGGCGCGGCGATTATGTGATGACACGGCGTATACGCTGGTCGCATGCGCGTGCTCGTTGTCGACAACTACGACAGCTTCGTTTACAACCTTGTCCAGTACCTCGCCCAGCTAGGCGCGGAGTGCACGGTGTCGCGCAACGACGTCGTGGACGTCGACCTGCTTGACGACGTCGATGGGGTGCTCGTCTCGCCAGGCCCCGGCACGCCGGAACGCGCCGGTCAGAGCATGGACGTCGTCCGCGAGTGCGCGCGGCGGGAGCTGCCCGCGCTGGGGGTGTGCCTCGGCCATCAGGCGATGGCGGCGGTGTGGGGCGGCACCGTCGATCGCGCGCCCGAGCTGCTACACGGCAAGACCAGCCAGGTGCTGCACTCCGGCGTCGGCGTACTCGCCGGGCTGCCGAGCCCCTTCACCGCGACCCGGTACCACTCGCTAACCGTGTTGCCGGAGACCGTGCCCGACATCTTCGACGTCACCGCGCGTACCGAATCGGGCATCGTCATGGGCATGCGCCACCGTGAGCTACCGATCGAGGGCGTGCAGTTCCACCCGGAGTCGGTGCTCACCGAAGGCGGGCATCGGATGCTGGCCAACTGGATGGCGCTCGCTGGTCATCCGGTGCCGGAAGGCCGGGTGACCGAGCTGGAAGATGCCACCCGGACGCTGCAGCAAGCCGCCGTCGCCGGCTAGCGCGGAACTCGCGACACCACAACGCGGGACTCGCGGCCGAGCGCGCGCGTGGCGTCAGCCGTCTTCCCCTCGGCCGTCGCCCGGCAAGATGCCGTTGCCGTCGCCCCCGCCGTTACCGTTGCCGCCATCACCGCCGTCCTCGGTGTACTCGTCCACGTAGAGGGTCACGGAGTCCGACCGGCGCATGTCGTTACCCACCTCTGGGTTCGACGAGCTGACCAGCCCGTTCCGGTCAGGGTCGTCCACCGGGTTCTTGACTACCTCGACGTTGCCGGTATGCCCAGCGTCGGCGAGAATCTGCTTCGCCTCGTCCTCCGTCTTGTCGATGACGTCCGGCATCTCTATCTTCTGTTGCGAGCCATTGGACACCTCGACGGTGACGACCGAGCCCTTCACGGCCTTGCCGTCGTTCGGGTCCTGGCCAACAACGGTTCCTTCCGGCTGGTCCGAGTCGACGTCGACCCGGTTGACTTCGAAACCGACCGCGCGCAGCCCGGCGTCCGCCGTCTCGAATGACTCTCCGGTGTAGTCGGTGACCTCCACCATCTCCGGTTTGGCGAACACCGACAGCGTGACGACCGAGCCCTCGTCGACGAACTCGTTCGCCGCAGGGGTCTGCTTGGCGACCTTGCCGGTCTTGTTTGGATCGGTGTTCTCGACCTTTTTGACGTTCGGGTCGAGCAGCAGGTTGTTCTGTTCGATGATGCGCTCCGCCTCGGCCTGCTTCTTGCCGACGAGCTTGGGCATCTGGATTTCCTCCGGCAGCAGCCCGTACTTCAGCGTGATGGTCTGCGTGACGTCGACCATGGTGTTCTCGGCTGGGTTGACCTCGATCACCCGCTGTACATCAGTCTGCGGGTCACACGGGGCCGCCTCACCGAAGGCGGTCGGCATGCATTTGACGCCTTCCTTCTCGATGTCGGAGAAGCCCGCTTCGCGCAACGCGATCTCGGCCGGGTCGACCTTCTGCCCGACGATGTTGGGCACGGCGGCGACGTCGCTGTCACTGCCGAAGGGGTCGGCCAGCCACAGGATGGCGGCCAGTATGGCGACGCCGAGTAGCGCGAGCAGGCCGATCATCCGCCTGCGGCGCCGTTGGCGTTCCTCAGCCTCGATGGCGGCGTAGTCGTCGTAGTCGTAGCCTTGTGCGTACTCGTCGTAGTCTTCCTGGTGTGAGCTACCCGCGCCCATCACCTGCGTGCGGTCGGCAGGGGTCATCACCATCGGTGCCGCGGGTCGCTGCTGGGAAAGCACCCGCACCAGGTCGGTGCGCATCTCGGCAGCGGATTGGTACCGGTTGGCTGGCCCTTTGGTGAGCGCCTTGAGCACGACAGCGTCGAGTTCGGGGCTGATGTTCGGGTTGAGCAGCGACGGTGCGGACGCGTCCTCTCGCACGTGCTGATAGGCGACGGCGACAGGGGAGTCGCCGGTGAACGGTGGCTGACCCGTGAGCAGTTCGTAGAGGACACAGCCCGCCGCGTAGACGTCGCTGCGGGCGTCGACGGACTCGCCGCGCGCCTGCTCCGGTGAGAGGTACTGCGCGGTGCCGATGACGGCAGCGGTCTGCGTCATCGCGGCCTGGCCGTCGTGGATGGCGCGCGCGATACCGAAGTCCATCACCTTCACGGCACCGGTCTTGCTGATCATCACGTTCGCCGGTTTGACGTCGCGGTGCACGATGCCGTGCCGGTGCGAGAAGTCGAGCGCGGCGCAGACGTCCGCCATGACCTCCATGGCGCGCCTCGGCTCCAGCGGACCCTCTGTCTTGATGATGTCCCGGAGCGTGCGACCCTCGACGTACTCCATGACGATGTAGGGCAGCGGACCGTACTCGGAATCCGTCTCGCCGGTGTCGTACACGGCGACGATCGCGGGATGGTTGAGCGCGGCGGAGTTCTGCGCTTCGCGGCGGAACCGCTCCTGAAACACGCTGTCGCGGGCGAGGTCCGCGCGCAGGATCTTGACGGCGACCTCCCTGCCGAGCCGCACGTCATGGCCGTGATGAACCTCGGACATCCCGCCGTAGCCGAGGGTGTCCCCCAGCTCGTAGCGATTCGAGAGCAGGTTCGCCGTACTCATCGCCGTCCTCGTTTCGCGATTGGCGCCGACGTGGCAGGGTCAGGTGTCCGGTACGTCGCGGTGCCGTGCGTGTCGTGGTTCATCGCACTGTCGTCCTGTTCATCATGCGCCATGCCGAGCCTCATCGGGGTAACGCTCATTGTCGTCCGCTGGGGTGACCGCGAGGCCGAAGGGCCTGACCTCGGTGGGCTCGGCACCAGCACCAGTCGGTTGCTGTTCAGCGGGCAGGGTAGTGGGCGCCGTCGCCGGTGTGTTCTCGTCACCGCCCGAACCGATGTTGTCGATCAGCATCGGCACGATGAGCGCCGCCATCACGATGAAGCCGACGCTGATGATGGCGAGCAGCACCCACAGCAACGGGCTGCGAGACGCCCCACGCTGCGAGGGCTGCGGCATGGGGAACGCACCGCTTGGCACGGGCGCCACCGGGTGCATCCTCGGCCGCGAACCGGGGCCCGGCTGCGTCGGGATTCCGCGCGGTGGCGTCGTCGTCGCCCCGACGGGCAGTGGCGGTGGGTGGCCGTGCCGGACGGCGGCGACGGCGTTGGCGAACTCCCCGCCGTCGGCGTAGCGCAGCGCGGGGTCCTTGACCAACGTGGACTCGATCAGTGCCCGTACCGTCGGCGGGACGTCGGGCGGCAGCGGTGGTGGCAGGTCGCGGATGTGCATCATCGCAACGGTGACCGCGTTCTCCGACAGGAACGGCCGTCTTCCCGCGAGGCATTCGTAGCCACACACCGCGAGCGAGTAGACGTCGCTCGCGGGCGACGCATCCTTGCCTGTCGCCTGCTCGGGGGCGATGTAGTGCGCGGTGCCCATCACCATGCCGTTGCGGGTCACCGGTGCGGCATCGGCGGCCTTGGCGATGCCGAAGTCAGTCAGCTTGACGGTGTCGGTGCCGTCGCCGCCCCTGACGACGAGGATGTTGCCTGGCTTGATGTCACGGTGCACCAGCCCGCGCTCGTGGGCGGCGTTCAACGCCCTACCCGCTTGCTCCAGTATCGGGAGCAGCCGGTCGGCGGTCATCCGGCCCGCGCGGGCGAGCAGCGTGGCGAGGGGTTCGCCGTCGACAAGCTCCATGACGAGGTAGGCAAGGTTGTCCTCGGCGCCGTCGGTGCCGGGCACGCCAGACGCCGCCTCGCCGTAGTCGTGCACCGCCGCGATACCAGGATGGTTCAGCGAGGCCGTCGTGCGTGCCTCGGTACGGAAGCGGTGCAGGAACTCGGCGTCCCCTGACAGCTCCGCCTTCAGGATCTTGACGGCGACGGTGCGGTCCAGCCTGGTGTCGCTGGCCCGCCACACTTCGCCCATGCCGCCGACGGCGATCCGACTGTCCAGTCGGTACCGCTCGGCGAGCAGCTGCCCCGAGGTGATCGCCATCTAGCCTTCCCCCAGCGCCGCGTCGATGGTCAGGCGTCCGATCGCGGCGGCGACGGTGCCGCCGGTGGCCGCGAGCCCCCTGTCACCGCCGCTTTCCACGATCACCGCGACCGCGACCTGCGGGTCTTCCGCCGGCGCGAAGGCGGTATACCAGGCGTGCGGCGGGGTGTTCTTCGGGTCGTTGCCGTGCTCTGCCGTGCCGGTCTTGGACGCGATGGTGAGGTCGGAGCGCTTGCCCTCTCCGCTGGTGTTCGCCTCCGATGCGATCATCATGTCGCGAAGCACGTCGGCGTTCTCGCTGCTCAGAGCGCGCTCGCCGGTCAGCTCCTCCGGGTCGAACTCCTCCAGCGTCGACAGGTCCGGCGCGAGCAGCTCCTTTACCAACTGCGGCTTCATCGCGATGCCGTCGTTGGCGATCGTCGCGGCGAGCATGGCGTCCTGCAACGGCGTGAGCCGGACGTCGCGCTGGCCGATACCGCTCTGATAGAGCACAGCGGACGAGTCGAGCGGGCCGAGGTGCGACTCCTCGACGTCGAGCGGGATCGAGAGGTCGTCCATCCCGATGCCGAACTGCTTGGCCGTCGAGCGCAACTTCTGCGCGCCGAGTTCATCGGCGAGCTTGGCGAACGCGGTGTTGCACGAGTACGCGAGAGCGTCCTTCAACGTCGAGCCGGGGCAGGTCGCGCCGGCGAAGTTCTCCAGCGTGATGTTGTTGGTGCCCGGCAACACGACGTTGCTCGCGCTCTCGACCGGGGTGTCCGCCGTCGCGCCATCCTCCAGCGCGGCCGCCGTCACGACGAGCTTGAACGTCGAGCCGGGCGGGTAGGTTTCCTGGATGGCGCGGTTGCGCATCGGGTTGTTGTGGTTACAGTTCGGCGCCGACGTATCGCAGTTCCACGAGGCCCACGCCTGTTCCTGCTTATTGCCGTCGTGCGAGGCCAGCTTGTTCGGGTCGTACGAGGGCGTCGACACCATCCCCAGGATTTCGCCGGTGTCCGGCTTGAGCGCGACGACCGAACCGGTGAATCCCCGCGACGTCATCGCCTCATAGGCGGCCTGCTGCACAGTCGGGTCGATGGTGACCTGCACGTGGCCGCCGCGCGGGTCTCGTCCCGTGATGATGTCGGACAGCTTGCGCACGAACAGCCGTGCGTCCTCACCCGTGAGGATGTCGTTCTTGGCGCGCTCGATGCCCGCCGAGCCGTAGCGCCACGAGTAGTAGCCGGTGATCGGCGCGTACATCGGTCCGTTGCGGTACTCGCGCAGGAACTGTAGCCGGTCGTTCGTTTTGCTGCTCTGCGCGAGGATCGTGCCGCCGAACTGTGACACGATCTGTCCCCGCTCGCGGCTGTACTCGTACAGCAGTTGCCGCTGGTTACGGGAGTCGTCGCGGTAGTCTTCCGCCTTGACGACCTGGATGTAGGTGGCGTTGGCGAGTAGCAGCACCACCATGGCGAGCATCGTGAGCCCCACCCGGCGCAGGGGAGTGTTCATGCCTTTGACTCCCCCTCCGTGCCGTTGCCGTGATCAGTACCGCCCGCCGAGTCGGCGCCTGGTCCGTTGCTGGTGCCGTTGGCTGCTCCGGAGTGTCCGCCACGATTCGACGGAGTGGCGGGGCCCGGCGCGGGGGCGCCATCCGAGCCTGGACCCGGATACGTCGCCGGACCAGAGCCGTTAGGTGGCGGGGGCGGTGGGGCAGGGGGTAGGTCGGATTCACCGACACCGCCACCTGCGCTGGGCGCCTGCACCATGACGGTGTGCGCCTCCGCGATCGGCGGCTGCTGTTGCTGCGGACGCTGCCTGGCCTGTGGCTGCGGCCTGCGAGCGGCGTCCGAAATGCGCAGCAGCAAGGCCACCAGGATGTAGTTCGCCAGTAGCGACGACCCGCCGTAGGACAGGAACGGCGAGGTGATGCCGGTCATCGGGATCAGCTTGGTGACCCCGCCTGCCACGACGAACACCTGCATCACCAGCGCGAACGCGAGACCGCCGCCGAGCAGCTTGCCGAAGGTGTCGCGGACGGCGAGCGCGCCGCGCATACCCCGCATGCCGAGTATCAGGTACACCATCAGCACCGCGGCGAGGCCGATGAAGCCCAGCTCCTCGCCGATGCCGGCGAGGATGAAGTCGGTGTTGGCCTCCGGCACCGTCTCGGGACGGCCCGCGCCCAAGCCGGTGCCCATCACGCCACCGGTGCCGAGCCCGAACAGCGCCTGCGCGACCTGGTAACCGCCACCCGGCTCGTCGTAGGTCTCCAGCGGATCGATCCAGTTCGCCACGCGCTGCTCGACGTGAGTGAACAGGGTGTACGCGAGTAGGCAGCCCGCGCCGAACATGCTCAGGCCGACCGCTACCCAGATGAACCGCTCGGTCGCGACGTAGAGCAGCATAAGCACGACGCCGAAGAACAGCAGTGCGGGACCGAGGTCCTTCTGCAGCACGAAGATGCCGAGGCACACGCCAGCGGCGATGATGATCGGTCCGAGGTCTCGCGCGCGCGGCAGCTCGACGCCGAGCACCCGTTTCCCCGCCACCGTGAACAGGTCGCGTTTCGCGACGAGGAACGACGCGAAGAAGATCAGCAGCAGGATCTTCGCGAACTCACCCGGCTGGATGCTGAAGAGGCCGAACTTGATCCACACTTTCGCGCCGTTGACCTCGGAGATCGCGCTGGGGAGCACGGCAGGCAGCGCGAGCAGTACGAGGCCGATGAGGCCCGCGGTGTAGGAGTACCGGGTCAGCGTGCGGTGATCTTTGATCACCATCAGCACGGCGAGGAACAGCGCGAGTGCCAGCACCGTCCACATCACCTGGCGGGGAGCCACCCCGGTGAAGTCCCTGCCGACCTGTGTCGCCCGCTCGGCGAGCGCGAGGTCGATGCGGTAGATCATGACGAGGCCAATGCCGTTGAGCAGCGCCACGCACGGCAGGATCAGTGGGTCGGCATAGGGTGCCCACCGCCGTACCGCGAGGTGTGCCGCGGCGAAGATGCCCAGGTAGGCGAGCCCGTACCACACGATGGCCAGGGTGAGTTCCTGCTCCTGGTTGGCGTCGACAAGCACGAGCGCACCCGTCATGATGACGGCGGCGAACGCCAGCATGAGCAGTTCCGTGCCGCGTCGGGTGGTGGGGGCGGCACCGCCAGGATTGGTCGCTGCCGCCTCGGATTCCCGCCCACCGACCAGACCCACTGGCCGGTTCATCAGCCACCGCCATCCTGGTCGGCGCCGGTCGTCTGCCCACCGGTCCGGTCGTCGGCGTCGGTCGTGGTCGGCGCGGGGAACGGTCCGGGGATCGGCGATGGCGAGGCCACGGTCTCGTCCTCCGAATCCCGGTGGAAGCTGGAGCGCGAGCGCAGCGTGTGGATGTAGGTCTTGGCGTCGTCGAGGCTGTCCTTCTCGACCCCGTTGCGCAGCACGTCCTGCACGTTCTCGACTAGGTCGTCCGCCATAAGCGGTTCGCACGCCGCGCTCAGGCCCGCACAGGAGTCGGCCTCGGCCGAGCTCAGGTCTATGCCGAGGATGCTGCCCTTGATGCCACGGAAGACGGTGACCTCACCCGTTTCGTCGACGCCGACGTAGTACTGCTGCATCACGAAGAACCGGGTCGTTATCGTCGCGGCGGCGAGGACTAGCAGCACCAGCGCCAGCCCGACGATCAGCTTGATGCGCTTGCTGCGTTGCGCTTTTGGGTCGGGTGGCTCCGGTTGCTCGACGGGCCGAGTCGGCGGGGGCGGATTCAGCGCTCGGGCTCTGGCGGCGGGCGAGTCACCCTGATGACCTTCGTCGCTGCCGTCACCAGCGGCCCCACCGATGATCGGGGCGTCATCGCCATAGTCGACATCGACGACGTCCGCGACGATGACGGTGACGTTGTCCGTGCCGCCACCCTTGAGCGCGAGTTCGATCATCCGGTCGGCGCACTCTTGCGCGTCGGTGATCTTGATGGCCTCTTCGAGCGTCTGCCTGCTGACCATGCCGGAGAGACCGTCGGAGCAGAGCAGATAACGATCGCCTGCCCGTGCTTCGCGGATCGTCAGGCTGGGCTCAACCTCGTGGCCGGTCAGCGCCTTGAGCAGCAACGACCGTTGCGGGTGCGAGTCCGCCTCTTCCTCGGTGATGCGGCCTTCGTCCTGCAGCTTCTGCACGAACGTGTCGTCGTGAGTGATCTGGGTGAGCTGACCACCCCGCAGCAGGTAGGCGCGGGAGTCACCGATGTGGACGAGGCCGAGGGTGCTGCCGGAGAACAGGATCGCGGTCAGCGTGGTGCCCATGCCCTCGAGTTCGGGCTCGTTCTCCACAAGTTCGGCGATGGCGTTGTTGCCGCCGATCACGGATTCGCGGAGCTGGCTGAGCAGGTCGTCGCCCGGCTCGTCGTCGTCGAGCGGGGCCAGCGCTGCGATGACGACCTTGCTCGCGACCTCCCCTGCCGCGTGGCCGCCCATTCCGTCGGCGAGAGCGAGCAGGCGAGGGCCTGCGTACACGGCGTCCTGGTTGTTGGAGCGAACCAGACCCCGGTCGCTGCGGGCTGCGTAGCGAAGCACAAGCGTCATGGGCGAAGCTCGATCACCGTCTTGCCGATCCGGATGGGGACACCGAGGGGTACTCGGAGTGGTGCTGTGACCTTAGCCCGATCCAAGTACGTTCCGTTCGTCGATCCCAGATCTTCGACGTACCAATCGGTGCCACGCAACGAAAGGCGTGCGTGTCGCGTCGACGCGTAGTCGTCGTCGAGCACGAGCGTCGAGTCGTCCGCCCTGCCGATCAGGATCGGTCGGCCGTCAAGCGCGATCCTGGTACCAGCAAGCGCGCCGTGGGTGACGACCAGCTTGCCCGGTGACTTGCCGCCGCCGGCTTTCTGGGGTTGTGGTTTCTTTCGGAAATGCGGGATGTCGACCTTGAGGCCGGACGCCGCGTAGAGATCGGAGCGCACCACCCGCAGAGCGGCCAGCACGAATAACCAGAGCAGGGCCAAAAACCCTGCTCTGGTCAACTGCACGACAAGCTCTGGCACCTGAGTAAGTCCACTCCCGCTTCCATCATCGCCCGGTCAGGCCAGGAACCTCGCGTCAGCCCTGTGTTCGGAACGTCAGGGAGGAGTGCCCGACGCGGATCACATCGCCATCGGCGAGCTGCCAGGTCTGCACCGGCGTCCCGTTCACGGTAGTCCCGTTGGTCGAGCCGATGTCAGCCAGTGTCGCGCTCTGGCCATCCCAGGTGATCTCGAGGTGCCTGCGCGACACACCGGTGTCCGGCAACCGGAAGTCGGCGTCCTGTCCACGGCCAACGACGTTGCTGCCCTGCTTGAGGGAATAGCTGCGGTTGGAGCCGTCATCGAGCATGAGCGTCGCGGCCATCGGCCGGGCGCCGGTCTGCACCGGAGGCGGCGCGTAGCCGGGGTCGTAGGCCGGCTGCCCGCCGGGGGGAGTGCCGGGAGGTGGCGCGTAACCGCCGGGGTCATACCCGGGCTGACCACCCGGAGGGGGCGGAGGCGGTGGTGCGCCGTAGCCACCGGGGTCGTAGCCGGGTTGTCCGTAGCCGGGGTCGTAGCCAGGTTGCCCACCGGGTTGTCCGTAGCCGGGGTCGTAGCCGGGCTGGCCGTAACCGGGGTCGTAGCCAGGTTGCCCACCGGGTTGTCCGTAGCCGGGGTCGTAGCCGGGCTGGCCGTAACCGGGGTCGTAGCCAGGTTGCCCACCGGGTTGTCCGTAGCCGGGGTCGTAGCCGGGCTGGCCATAGCCAGGGTCGTAACCTGGCTGCCCGCCCTGCTGGTCGTAGCCGGGTTGGCCGTAGCCGTACTGGCCGTACGGATCGCCCTGGTCGTAGTGGCCGTAGCCGGGTGGCTGACTCATTGCTCGGTCTCCTGCGTTGCGGGGTGGTGCTTCCTGTCCTGAGCGTCCCATGTTGGTTGCCGCGATATCGGGGTCCACGGACGATCGGGTCCGGAACTGCCCAGTATGCAGCGCGTCGTTGCGCTCTAGCGAGACTACGACGTCACCATAGGTGTCCCAACCGTGCTCTGCGAGATGTTCCGCCACAGCATTCGCGAGCACCCTGGTAACACGGCGCTCGTCACCGGACATCCGGTCGTGGTCGGTAGGACCGAGGGACACGATGTAGTGGTTAGGTGCGAGTAACCGCCCACCAGCGAGCTCGCGGACATTGTCCTCGCTTTCACGCTCAAGGGCTTGCGCCACCTCCTGGGTGACGACATTGCCACCGAACATGCGCGCGAAGGTGTTGCCCACGATGCCCTCAAGACGCCGGTCAAAGCGCTGTATACGGCCCACCGGGACTCGCCCTCCTTCGCGCGCTCCTTCACGGTCCGATCGTATCTGTGTGCGGCCGGTTCGGCACTCGCCATCCTGGAAACACTCTGTGGTGACGCTCTCGTTGTCCCACTGTGCCAGTGCGGGGTGATACCGCTGTCAACCCGAGTTGGGGCTGGTGTTGCGTGCGCCACTGTGGGTGGTGGGTCGGTGGCCCTGGCTCACTGGAACACCCCCTGAAACGTGCTATCGAAGCCATTGCTAAGCTAGTTCAGCACTCAGGGCGAGTGGCGGAATGGCAGACGCGCACGGTTCAGGTCCGTGTGTCCGAAAGGACGTGAGGGTTCAACTCCCTCCTCGCCCACATCGAAGGGCCCCGCTTCGGCGGGGCCCTTTTCGCTTGTCTGGGCCGCTTCTCGGTCTCCCAGCGTTTCGGCTCGCGATGATCTGAAGACGTTTACGTCGCAATGACGACCGAAGTGTCTTCAGATCAACTTCATCCGGCCGGGAAGGTGAGACACGCGCGGCAGGGCCTCGCGCGCTACCGAGCGGTAACCACTCGCAACGCGGCGTGATCATCTGGCCCTGCTTGGTGCGAATGGCGCAGGCAAATACCGATGTTCGGACGTTCCGTGACGTGCGGAATTGACGAGAATGGATGAGGGTCACGAGCGAGGAGGGCGAAGCCGATGGGTCGACACGCCTCGGCGGGTCCCCCGCGTGCGCGCGTGATCGTGCTGAGCACGCTGCTTGTGCTCACCCTCGTCGGTTGGTTCGCCTTCGATTTCCTCGTCGACGAGCTGCGCGCGGCTGGCTGCGGATCGGACACCGCTATCACGGTCACCGCGGCCACCGACATCGCGCCGGTGGTGCGGCAGGCAGCGCGTACGGTGTCGCAGCAGGAAGGCGACGACTGCTATCGCGTGCACGTCACCGCGCGGGAATCCGAAGTCGCCGCCGAGTCACTCGTGCTGTCGCGGGGGACGAAGCCGCCGGACGTCTGGATTCCCGAATCCACGATGTGGCTCCAGCACGCCAACGACAAGGGCGCCTGGGACGTCCCCGTCAACGGCACGTCGATCGCGAGTACCCCAGTCGTGCTCGCGCTGACCGATGACGCCGCGACGCAGCTCGGCTGGCCAGCCGTCGCGCCGCGCTGGTCGGCGGTGGTCGGGCCGGACGCGGGGGACTTCGACGTCGGCATCGCGGACCCGGCGTGGGATCCGGCCAGCCTGTCCGCGCTCATCGCGCTCAAGCACCTCGCCGGTGACGCGCCGCGACCGGGCAAGGCGTACACGTCCTCGCTGCGGCACGTCGCGGCCAACGTAGCCGAGGAGCCGTCCACCCTTTACCAAAGGCTGCCGGGCAAGTCGGGCGACACCGAGCCGCTGGACGCCTTCCCGACAACGGAGTTCGACCTGCTCACCCACAACGTCGAGGCGCGCACCGCCGATCTGGTCGCCAGCTATCCCGAGCAGCCGATCCCCGCGCTGGACTTCCCCTACATCGTGCTGCCGGACACCACCGGCGAACGGCGCGCCGCCGCCAAGGACTTCCTCGACCGTCTGATCAGCCAACGGTTCTCGGAGGCGTTCGCCGACGCGGGGTTCCGCACGCCGGAGGGCATCGCGCTGCGGAAACGTGGCGAGCGGACGTCGTCGCGTGCGGTGCGGCCGGTCGCGCTGCCGGACGCCGGTGAGGTGCGGCAGTTGTTGAACGAGTGGGCTGGCGTGAACCTCAGTGCCCGCATCCAGGTGCTGCTCGACGTCTCCGGCTCGATGGGCGCCGTCGTGCCGGGCACCGGCAAGACCAGAATGGCCGCGACGATCGAGGCGGCGGAACTCGGCCTGCGGCTGTTCAAACCGACGACCAAGATCGGGCTCTGGCTGTTCTCCACCTACTTGGACGGCACCAAGCCGTACCGCGAGCTGCTGCCGGTGCGCCAGGTGCGGGAACACCTCAGCGGCGACGGCATCGCGCGACTGCGCTCCGCCGCGGACCAGATCGGCGGCAACACCGGGCTTTACGACAGCACGCTCGCCGCGTACCGCGAGGCAACCGAGAACTGGGAGGCGGGCCGCATCAACATCGTCGTCGTCCTGACCGACGGCGAGAACGCCTACCCGGAGGGCATCACCCGGGAGAAGCTGCTCACCAAGTTGCGCAAGCTCCGCGACCCGCGTCGTCCGTTGCAGGTCATTGGCATTGGCATCGGTCCGGACGTCGATAAGAAGGAGTTGGAGCAGATCGCGGCGGCGACCGGTGGTGAGGCGTTCACGACGCCCGACCCCAGCAAGATCAAGGACGTCTTCTACGCGGCGCTGTCGAAGTTGTTGTGCCAGCCGCCCGCGTGCAAACCGGACTCGGGACGCTGACGCGTGTGGCGTAACCACGGCGCGGTGCACTGTGCCGCGATGATCGCCGCGATCGTGCCGTTCGGCGTGCACGCTTGGTATGCGCTTCGGGGGTTCTTCGCCCACGACGACTTCTTGATCACCTACCGCGCCGCCACCGAAGGGCTGGACCTGGCGTATCTGTTCCAGGACTACAACGAGCACCTCTCGCCGGGTGTGTTCGCGCTGGCCTGGGTGGTGACCGAGGTGGCGCCGCTGAACTTCGCGGTCGCGATGCTGCCGTTACTCGCCATGCAGGCGGCGACGTCGGTCGTGTTGTGGCTGCTGCTCGTGCGGTGGTTCGGACCTCGGTGGCCACTGTTGCTGCCGTTCGTGGTCTTCACCTGCTCGCCCGTTGTCCTGACGCCGACGATGTGGTGGGCCTACGGGGTTCAGCTGTTGCCAACGATGCTGGCCATGGTCAGCGCGCTGTTCGCCCACACCGGATATCTGCTGGACGGTCGCACCAGCCAGGCCGTCGCGGGACTGCTGTGGGCGGGTGTCGGTCTCCTGTTCTACGAAAAGGCAGGCCTGATCCCATTGGTGCTCTTCGGGATCACCGTTCTGTTGGCGCCCGCCGGGAACCGCACACCGATCGCCTGGGCGGTGCGCTCACACCTGCGCCTGTGGCTGGCTTACGGCGCGCTGCTGGCCGCTTATGGCGGGCTCTATCTCGCGGTGACCACCGGTTCGTCGCAGGCGCCGGTGGCGGAGGATGGCCTGCCGCGACTGGCATGGCGGATGATCGTCGACAGCCTGCTCGTGCCGTCGCTTGGCCTGCCGGTGAGCGCGCCTGATGGGGAAGGCGTTCCTCAGTTGACCATGCCGCCACTGGCGTTCGAAGTGCTCGCCGTCGTGGTTGCGGTCGGCGTGCTGGTGGCCGGGTGGTGGCGGGGCCGCCGACGCGCGATCTATGCCTGGGCACTGCTTGGCACGTACCTGGTCATCGACGTCGGGCTGGTCGCCGCCAAGCGCTTGGCACTGCTCGGACCGGCCATTGGGATGGACATGCGCTATATCGCCGACGCCGTGTTGGTGATGGTGCTGTGCGGGGCGTTCGCCTTCCTCACGCCGCGTGGCCAGCACGCGACGTCTCCGGTGCCGACGCGGAGGGTGCGTCTCGGTGCCCCGGTGCTCGTCGTCGTGGTGCTGGCGGTAGCGATCGGCGCGACGGCCAGCACGGCACAACTGGCACCCGACATGCGGTTCTCGACCTCACGTGACTACGTCACCACCGCGCGCGCCGCGTTGGCGGCGCGCGGCGACATCGTGCTGTACGACACCCCCGTGCCGCGCGATGTGATGACGCCATGGTTCGGTTCCGATGGGGTCACGTCACGAGTGCTTGGGCAGTTCGAGAACTCCCCCCGATTCGACGAACCCGACGATGAGATCTACCTCCTTGACCGGGCTGGCAGGCCGACGGAAGTGACCGGGATCGTCGATGGCGTTCCTGGGATGCCTGGGCCGGTCGACGAGTGTGGCTACGCGGTGCGGGACCGCTGGAGCGTGATTCCGCTGACGTCCACTGTCGATGGCAGGCGGTTGGCGCGATTGCGGTACTTCACGGCGCGAGGTGGGCCCGCCACCGTGATCGCGGGCGGCACGAGAATCCGCGTTGATCTCGACAAGGGCGAGAATCGGCTGTACATCCCGATCGACGGCGTGGTGGGCCGGATCGAGATCAAGCGGAACACGCGGGTCGCCGCGGTGTGCGTCACAGACGTCGTCGTCGGACGGCCGGTGATCTGATGTCGCTGGTGGCGGTGTGGCGGAAACCGACAGCGTGGGTGCTGCTCGCGCTTACCGTGCTCTCGTTCCTACAACTGCCGGGCAGGACGACGTTCGACACCAAGCTCGACCTCGTCGTCAATCCGGTCGACTTCCTCGCCCGCTCGCTGCACCTGTGGAACCCGGAAGCCTCGGGCGGCGAGTTGCAGAATCAGGCCTACGGCTACCTGTTCCCGATGGGCCCGTTCTTCGCGGCGGGGGACCTGCTGAACATTCCGCCGTGGATCACGCAGCGGCTGTGGTGCGCGCTGCTGCTGTGTGTGGCGTTTCTCGGCGCGCTCGCGCTGGCGCGGGCGTTGCGGATCGGCTCGGAGCCCGCCCGCTACGCCGCCGCGCTCGGCTACGCGCTCGCGCCGAGGATGCTCACCGAGATCGGTCCGGTCTCCGCCGAGATGTTGCCAGCGGTGATGTTGCCATGGGTGATGTTGCCGCTGGTCAACGTCGACCGCATCGGCTCGCCACGCAAGGCCGCCGCGCTGTCGGCGCTCGCGGTGCTGTGCATGGGCGGCGTGAACGGCGCCGCTGTGGTCATGGCGCTGGTACTGCCCGGCCTGTGGCTGTTGACGCGGCGCTGGACCCGCGAGCACGTGCGGCTGTTCGCTTGGTGGGCCGGGTCGGTGACCCTCGCCGCGCTGTGGTGGTTCCTGCCGTTGCTGCTGCTAGGCCAGTACAGCCTGCCGTTCATCGACTACGTCGAGTCGTCCGCGAACACCACGTCACCGACGTCGTTGTTGCAGGTGCTGCGCGGCACGAACCAGTGGGTCGCCTACGTCTACGAGGGCACGGCGTGGTGGCCGTCGGGTTATCTCCTTGTCGACAACCCGGTGCTGATGCTGGCGACGGCGTTGCTGGCGACGGTCGCGGTGTTCGGGCTACTACGGCCGGGCCTGCCGGAGCGGCCGTTTCTGATCCTCGGCGTGTTCGCCGGTGTCACGCTGCTGACCATCGGCTACGTCGGGACGCTGGACAGCCCGTTCGCCGAGACCGTTCGCGACCTGCTGGACGGCCCGCTCGCCCCGCTGCGCAACGTCCACAAGTTCGAGCCAGGCCTGCGCCTGCCGCTGATGCTGGCCTTCGCGCACGCCATCACGGGGGTGCTGCCTGCCATGGCTCGGGGAGCGGCGCGCGGGACGGCGGCGGTGTGGGCGCGGCGCGCGCGGCTCGGCGTCGGGTTCCTGCTGGTCGCGATCGTGGCGACCCCGGCGTGGACCGGCACGCTGCGGCCCGGCCCCGGTTGGCAGGAGATCCCGGAGTACTGGACGACCGCGATGGACTGGCTCGGCGAGAACAGCGAGGGCACCCGCACGCTGCTGGTGCCAGGCACCGGGTTCGGGGAATACGACTGGGGCAAGACTGTCGACGAGCCGGTGCAGCCGCTCGCCGCGTCGTCCTGGGCGATGCGCAGCCAGATCCCGCTCGGCTCCGAGGGCAACACGCGGCTGATGGACGCGGTGGAGAATACGCTCGCCAATGGTAGGGGCAGCGACGGCCTCGCGACGTTCCTCGCCAGATCCGGCCACGGCTTCCTGTTGCTGCGCAACGACATCGACCGCGAGACGACCTCCGCACCACCGCTGAGCGTGCTGCGTGCCGCGCTGTCCAGATCGGACGGCGTCGAGCGGGTGACCGCCTTCGGGCCGGAGCTGCGGCCGTCGGAACTGCCGATCGTCAGCGGCATCGACCTGGACGCCGAGCCGGCGCGCGCGATCGAGGTCTACCAGGTCACCCGGCCCGTGCCGACCGCTACGGCGGTGCGGTTGGACGACGTCGCCACGGTCAGCGGCGGGCCGGAGTCGGTGCTGCGACTGCTCGACGCCGGACTGCTCCGCCCCGGCGAGCCCACCATCCTCGCCGGGGACGCCGACGGCGTGCGGACCGGCCGGTGGCTCGCGACGGACGGACTGCGACATCGGGAACGCAACGTCGGCAGGGTCCGCGCCAACCTCAGCCAGACCATGACCGTCGACGAACAGCCACGGCAAGATCGGCCCGCGCTCGACCTGCTGCCGGTGTCGGACCTGAGCCACAAGACGTTGGCGGACTACCAGGGCATCCGCGGGGTGACGGCGTCGTCCTCGGTGAGCTACGCCGACGCCGTGCGGATGAGTGACCCATCCGGCCAGCCGTTCGCCGCCATCGACGGCAACGCCTACACCGCGTGGCAGTCGTCCAGTTTCTACGGGCCGCAGGGGCAATGGCTCGACGTCGAGCTCGACACCCCCCGGCTGGTTGAGGAGGTGACGCTGCGACTGGTCGATGACCGCAGGGTCGGTTGGCCGGTGACGCGCGTGCGGATCACCACCGACACCGGGTCCGTCGAGCACGACGTGCCCACCAACGAGCCGGTGGCGCGATTCCCGGTCGCGCGCGGGCTTACTGGCAACGTCCGGGTGACCATCCTCGACGTCGCCGCCAACCGCCAGACCGGCAACGTCGGCATCGCGGAGTTGGCGATCCCCGGTGTCACACCGCAGCGGGCGTTGCGCGTGCCCGGCGACGTCGATCCTGCCGAGGACCAGCCGCTCGCGTTCTCGTTCAGTCGGGGGCCGTTGCCGCGCTACGCCTGCGTGACCGGCACCGGCGGCCAGCGCTGCGACGCGGGGCTGACCCGGTTCGGCGAAGAGCCGCACGGCCTGCACCGGCTGCTGCGGACACCGGTGACGACCCGGTACGAGTTCGGCGGCTCGGTGTTGCCGTCGTTCGGCGGTAACCACCCGGTGTCACTGCCCGGCGTCGAGCTGTCGGCGTCGACGACGTTGGCCGGTGATCTGGCAGCCGGGCCGCTCGCCGCCGTCGACGGCAACCCGAGAACGACCTGGATCGCCGACGTTACCGACACCAAGCCGACACTGCGGCTGCGCTGGCAAGGCCCGAGGAAGTTGACTGGGCTGCGACTGCGCACCGACGAGTCGTCCGGCGCCGCGCGGCCGGTCGAGGTCGTACTGAGCACGCCGACCACCAACCGGACCGTCCAGTTGGACGAGCGGGGCCGCGCGCCGATCGACCTCGTCACCGACCAGCTGGACATCCACCTGACCGCGCCCCCGCCGCGGCCGAACGACGCGGGCATCACGTGGCCAGACGGAACGACCGGCATCACCGAGCTGTCGCTGGACGGCGCCGGCGACCTGCTCGGCGGGGTCGGCCCGGACACGCCGTTCACCGTGCCGTGCGGGTCGGGCCCACCGGTGACCGTGGACGGCTTCCAGTACGCGACGTCGGTGTCCGGCACCGTCGGCGACGTCAACGCCCATCGCGAGCGGCGGTTCGACACCTGCGAGGACAGCGCGGGCGGGATCGAACTCGCCCCGGGCGCGCATGAGGTGCGCGGCGGGGAGTCGCCGTCGTTCGTGGTGCAGGACCTGTGGTTGCGTCCGGCGCGGTCCACCGGGCCGGATGGTGTGGCCGGGTCCGACCCGGCGGCGTCCGATGGGCCCGTCGTCACCCGCGCCGTCACCGTGCGGCAGTGGGACATCGCGCATCGGGAATTGGACGTCGCGGCGGGGAAGGTCGCGGTGCTGACCGTGCCGGAGAACGCCAACGAGGGCTGGGTCGCCACCGTGGACGGCGAACCGTTGCGGCGCACCAGGGTCGACGGCTGGCAACAGGCGTGGCTGCTGCCAGCGGGCGACGCGACGACGGTGACGTTGAGCTTCGATCCGGACACCCACTACCGGCAGGCGTTGTTGATCGGTGCGCTCGCCGCGATGGCACTGCTGGTCGTGCTGTTCGTCCCGGTTCGGCGGTTGACGTCGATCAGCACCGCACCCGGCGGCACGCGGGCGATCACGGTGGCGCTCGGTGTGCTGCTCCTCGCGATCGGCGGCGTGCCCGCCGTCATCGCACTGCTCGCGTGCCTGCTCGCGGCGGCGTTGTGGGCGCGGGCACCGAGGGTGCTGGCCGTCGCCGGGATGGTGACGGCGGCACTGACGGCGGTCACCGGGCGGCTGCTGGGCAACGGCCAGGAGTGGGCGTACGGCTGGCTGGCCCAAGGCGCGATGCTGGTCGCTCTCGCGGCCGTCGTCGCCGCGTGCGTTGAGCGGTATCTGCCGCCACCGCTGGGCAACGCCGAACCGCGTGAACCACCCGCCGCGCCGAGTGGATCATGAGACGTCAGAGCCGCGGCGTCTGGGGTATGGCGAAGTTGCCGTGGCGCGAGAGGAGGCTGTGACGCAGCTCGATGAGCGCGCTCGTCAGCACCAGTCCCGCTGTCGTCGCGACCGCCGCGGTGACGATCTCCAGCAGCGAGTCGTGCAGCCAGACGGTGACAAGGGCGATCTCGATGCCGACCGCGACCCACACCAGCACCGTCGAGCGACGGTCCGCGCTGGCGATGCGCGAGTACAGCAGGATCTGCACCAGCGACAGCAGGGAGCCGACCAGCGCGAACGCCCACAGCGGGAGGGTGCTCGCCGCGTAGCCGCCACCGCCGATCAGCGTCACGATGTCGCTGCCGAACACGACGGCGACCAGCACGACGAGCGCGTTCAGGCCGGCGCAGAACCCGAGCGTGATCGGTACGACACGACGTCGCTGCTCGGCGTCGGCGAGCCGGGGCAGCGCGACGACGGCCATCGCGTACGGCAGCCAGTAGGCCATGCGGGTCATCACCCAACCGACCGCGTACTCGCCGCCCGCGTCCGGCGGCAGGTGATGCCGCGCGAGGATCAGGTCCAAGTTGACAAGCAGAACAAGCCCGAGCAGCGCCTGACCAGCGTGGAAGACCTCACTCACGTGTCCCGGCTGCCGTTTGACCAGCGGCGGCCTGCCGCACATCAGCCAGCCGGTCGTCGCGACGAGCAGTGTCCCGACGACCATCGTGCCGAGCGCCCCGGTTGGCGTGCCGAACACCAGCAGTCCGACCAGCGCGGCGCCGGTGCGGCCGAGGCCGTCGATGATGATCAGTCGCGCCAGCGCGCCGAACCGCTGCGCGCCTTGCAGCATGCCGAGGAAGATGCCGTTGCAGGTCACGCCAGTCAACGCGACCGCTACACACAACGTCGGCCACGGCGTTGAGAAGTGCAGCAGCATCATCAGCAACGGTGTCGCGGCGATCAGGAGTCCGGTGACGGCAGCGCTCGCGGTGAGCGCCATGGTGAAGAGTTGACCGAGGTCACGTTGTGGCAGGTCACGCAGGTGGGTGCTGGTCGTCTCGCCGGTGCGGAGCTTGGCCACGCGCAGCGCGGCGAACGTCTGCAGCCCCAGTGCGGGTACCGCGCCGACCACGAGGATCGCGAGCAGCGACCCGAACTCGCCCCATTGGGCCTGGCTGAGCAACCGGGGCGCGATGACGTTGAGCAGATACGCGCCGATATTGCTCGTGCCGAACGCGATGGCGACGATCAGCGTGTCGACCTGCGCTCGCTTAGCAGTACCGCGGAGTCCCGCAGCAACTCGCGTCATATCGGACCTCTGTTACCAAAGGGTAGTTCCACGAAACTCTAACCGCGAGATCATCGGAGGCAAATCTAGTGCGGAATTCGGGTCCAAACGGTGCAGGATCGCTGCATCGAATGGTCTTGCCGATCTGTTCCGTTGGTATTGCCCTGCTCGCGCTCGCGCCGGTACTGCCCGGTGGTTTCGTACTCCATTACGACATGGTGTTCACACCCAGGCAACCGCTGCTACCGGATGTGATTGGCGTCAGCTCCGCGTTGCCTCGATCGGTACCCGCTGACGCGGTGCTCGCGCTCGCCACGACGATCATTCCCGGTGACGTCTTGCAGAAACTGATCCTGTTCGGTGTGTTCGTCGCCGCGCCGCTGGGCGCTGGCAGGTTGGTGCCGACGATGTCCACCGGCACGCGCCTTGTCGCCGCCGTCGCCTACGGCTGGACGCCATACGTCGCGGAGCGGCTGTTCATCGGGCACTGGCCGTACCTGATCGCCTACGCCTGCTTGCCGTGGATCGTGGCGTTTGGGCTGGCGCTACGGCGAGGCGAGCCGCGCGCGCTGCCGAAACTGGTGCTGGCGATCGCGCCTGCCGTGCTGACGCCGTCCGGAGGCGTCATCGCATGCTTGGTCGCGCTCGCCGCGTCCGGTATCCGCCGCGCCCCCGTGGTCGGCGGTGTCGCCGCCGTGCTGAACGCGCCATGGCTCGTCCCGTCGCTGTTGCGCGGTGGTGACGCCTTGTCGAGCCCGGACGCCGTCGCCGCGTTCGCCGCGCGTGGGGAGAACTGGGCCGGTCCCGTGGTGAGCGTTCTTGGCCTCGGCGGGTTGTGGAACGCCGACGTCGTGCCTGCCAGCCGTGCGGTGCCGCTGGTACCGGTGTTCACGCTGGCGCTCGTCGTCCTCGCGCTGCTGGGGCAGCGGGTACTGGCCAGTCGCATCGGCGTCACGCCCGCGCGGTCGTTGCTCGCACTCGGTGCTGCCGGGGTGCTGCTCGCACTGCTCGGGACGCTGCCGTACGGGGCCTACCTGCTGCGCTGGCTGGTCGAGGCGGTGCCGGGCGCTGGGCTGCTGCGGGACGGCCAGAAGTGGGTCGCGCTGTGGGCGGTGCCGTTCGCGCTCGGTCTCGCGCTCGCCATCGAGCAGGCCGCGCGGTACCTGCGCGTGCGATGGCAGCGGGTGGCGTTGTTCGCGGTGGCCGCGGTAGCACCGTTCGTGCTGCTGCCCGACCTCGCGTTCGCCGGGTTCGGACGGCTGGAGCCGGTGCGTTATCCGGACGACTGGCGGATCGTCACCGAACGTCTGGCGGACGATCCGCGCGAGGGAGACGTCGTCGCGTTGCCTTTCGCGTCGTACCGCGCGTTCGCCTGGAACGACCACCGCCCGATGCACGACCCCGCGCCTCGGTTCCTGCCGCGCGGCGTGGTCATCGGTGACACCCTCTACGTCGACGGCGCACCGATCCCCGGCGAGGACCCCAGAGCGGAGCAGATCCGTCGCACCCTGGCCACCGACGGCGACCTCGGCGCGGTCGGCGTCGGCTGGGTGCTCGTCGAGCATGGCACGCCCGGTGACGTCGAGCCCGCGCTGCTCGACCGGCTCACACCCGAGTACCGGGGCGAGTGGTTGTCGCTCTATCGGGTGCCCGGCGATATCGGCCGGCCGCAGCAGTTCACGCCGCCGCTGGTACCAGTGTCGCTCGCGCATGGCGTAGCCGCACTACTCATCGGTAGTTCTCTGCTCGTCGCATATTGTCCCTGGCCACGCGGTCGCGATAGATTGTCCGCCACGTCCGAAGTCGAGGGGGTCAAGTGGCCAAGCTCGTAGGTGTCCTGACGTCGGTGCTGGCAGGACTCGCGGTCGCCATTGCCGCCGGTGTTGGCCTGACGGCTGCTGGAAATCCGGATGCCAATGTCGATCTGAAGAACAATATCGGCGCGAACAACGTCTACAACGACATCGACTACGGCACCCGCTCAGCGGGACGGTGACACGGACCGAGACGGTGCTCGCGCATGGCGGGGACACCTCAGTGTCCTGGAGCATCCTGCTGCAAGCGCGGCTGACGCATCCGGTTGATCCGGACAAGGTGGCGCAGCGGCTCGTCGCGACCATGGTGGAGCATCCGCACCTTGGCCCGGCGCCCGATGTGACCCCGGTGACCGAGGCGACGCTGGGCTCGGTACGTACGGTGCTCGCCGACACGCCGTACCACCACGGTGATCCGCTCGTGCGTGTCGCGGTGGGGGAGTCGGAGCCGCTGCTGCTACTCGCCGCGCACCACAGCGCGGTAGACGGGCTCGGGCTGCTCGCGCTGCTCGGCCGTGCGCTCGATGTCCCTGTCGCCAGCAGTGTGGCCGGGCTCAGCGCGAACGTCGCCGCGACGTCGTTGGCTCGCGCGGCTGCCCGCAGGCTCGCGGATGCCGTGCTGCGCCCGACCGCACGGATCGCGCCTGGTGTCGGGCTGGCCGGTGACCGCGGTATCGATCCGAGCGCCACGTTTTCATCCACAGTGGACACCGTCGACGGCGACACCCTCGTCGCGGTGCGCACCCCCGAGGTTGGACTGCGCACGCCAACACTCACGGCGGCCGTCGCCCGCACCGTCGCGGGCTGGAACCGTTCCCACCGCAGGGAGAACGGCAGGATGGTAGCTGGTATCGGTGCGTCTCGTCGTGCGGGCGGAGTGCTTGATCCGGTGGACGCCAGCGCGTACCTGCTGCTGCCCGTGGGGCAGGACACCGACGCCGAGCGGATTGGTGCCGCGCTCGCTCACACTCCGATCGAGCCGGAGCCGCCCGGGACGCCGCTTGTCCGCACGGTGTGTCGACTGGCACGACCGCTCACCGACCGGATCGCCGCCACCTTCCTCGTGTCCAATGTGGGCAGTGTTAGCGCGGCGGGGCGGGTGACGGAGCTGGCCTTTTTCCCGATCGCGCGGGGTGGATCGGGGGTCGCGTTCGGTGCGGTGACCGCGGCCGGCACGACGACGGTGACCATGCGGACCCGCCGCTCACATTTCGACACAACGACCGCAGCTGGGTTCTTGACCGATGTGATGCGGCATTTTCCTGGCAAGTGAAAGGCCCGGTGCGAGATGATCGCGGCAGCCAGCGAGAAAGTGATGAACCTATGGTGACATTGGCGCCACATAAGGCGAATCTCCGCCGGTCAGTCGAATTGTTTCGCGCGTTTCGCAGCGAGCAGTCCGACCCGGACTTGTTTTATGGCGCGCTTGCTGACGATTCCGCGCGACAGGTGGCGTCGTATGCCCGGCTGTCCGGTGCGACGCTGCTCGACGTCGGCGGCGGACCCGGCTACTTCGCGGACGCTTTCGAGGCGGTGGGCGCACGCTATGTCGGGCTCGACCCCGACGTCGGTGAACTGTCGGCACGGGGCGACATGCGGCCGGGAATGCTGCTCGGTAGCGGCACCGAGCTGCCGATACGCACGTCCACAGTAGACGTCTGCTACTCGTCGAACGTGCTGGAGCACGTGGCACGCCCTGATGCGATGCTCGCCGAAATGGTTCGGGTGACCAAACCGGGCGGCATCGTGTTCGTCTCCTACACGACATGGCTTTCGCCGTGGGGCGGGCACGAGACGTCACCATGGCACTTCCTCGGCGGCCATTACGCGCGTCGCCGCTATGTGCGCCGTCACGGCCACGAGCCGAAAAACCGTTACAGCGAAACGCTTTTCGCGGTCAGTGTCGGCTCGGTATTGCGATGGGCACGCCAGTGTTCCGATGTGATCGTGGTGGACGCGCTGCCGCGCTACCACCCATGGTGGGCGCAATGGATCGTGCGCATTCCTGGATTGCGGGAAATCGCGTCGTGGAATCTCGCGATGGTGCTGCGAAAGCGGTAGTGCCGGACGCGCTAACCGCGCGCCCGGCACCGAACCGCGCTACTCGAGCCGGTGGTTACCTGCCTCTGGACGTGGCTCGCGGGAGCGGAGGAGCAGCACCACCGCGACGGCGATCAACACCCCACCAACGACCCACAGGATGATCGGCAACGTGGTTAGCAGCCACAGTTTGCCACCGCTCTCTTCGGCGTCCGCGACGTTCTTGGTGACGGTCTCGTCGTCGAGTGCGAGGGTGCCGTCGAAGACGATCGTGCCATCCTCGTAGTCCTCGTCGTCCCGCACCAGTTTCTGCGTCACGGACTGCTCGAGCGCGATCACCGCGCCCGTCACCGGGTCTATCCACATTGTCCGATCCGCCTCGTAGTAGAGGTCGGCCTCGATGCTCGGTGTGTCCGGTTCGTCGAGCAGCGAGCCGGGTACCTCGCGGCTTCCGATCCGCTGTGGCTCGATGTGGTACGCGAACTGGTACACATCGAGGTCCTTAACGGTGTCCTCGCGCTGGAACGTGAGGTCCACCGTGTCCTTGATCCGTAGGTCATACCACGGGTAGGTGGTCTTCTCCGTGTCGAACGGCAGCTTGAAGCCGAAGCCGGGTTGCTGCACCCGGTCGCGCTCCTCCTCGACGCGGTCTTCCTCCTTGTCCCCGGTGTGGTCTGTCTCAGTGAACTGCGTCTCGCACGGTGCGACCGCCTCGCCGGTGTGCCGGTCGACGCAGAGCTGCCGCACGCTGGCCGACAGCGGTCCGATGTCGGGGTTGTCGGTCGCGACAATCTTCGTCGCCTCGATGTAGGCGGCGACGTCGCCGCCCTCTTCCATCTCCGGCGCGGTGGGATCGGCGGTGACCTTGGTCGTCGATGTGATGGGCAGGTTGTCACGGAACTCCGGCACGTGTTCGTCGGGGCCGTTCGCCACGAAGACGAGCGCGCGGTCGGCCGTGCCGGTGGCGACCGAGAGCGAGTCGAGGTCGAGCGGCATCTTGGCGAGTTGCGGGTACGTGTACAACCGCAGCACCAGGCCAAGGGCGACTGCGAACACGCCCAGCCCAAGCGAGATGTATGTCAGTGCGCTGCGCAACCGATCCTCCTAGCGGCTCAGCCGCGGTCGCGGCCTGATGTGCTCTCGTTGTGGGACTGCTTCCCCGAGCAGTCGTTCGACGTCGTCCGCTGCCCTGACGGCGACCTCGGTCGCGCCCGCCTCGTGCAGCGCGGTCACCAGGTCGCCGGCGGGGTACTGCTCGGCGATCACCCAGCCGTGGTCGCCGTCGGTGCCGAATCGGGTACCGACGCCGATCCGCGCGACAGCCCACTTCAGCCACTGGTGATCGCACGGCAGCCGGAATTCGGCGACGATCGCCTCATGCTGACCGCGATGCCAGCCAGCGGCGGCCTCGCCGTGCAGCAGGTTCGCGACGACGCCGACGAACCGCTCGCCGGTCGACGTCCAGTCGAACCGCGACGCCCAGTTCCGGCACGCCTCGGCGACGTCGTTGGCCGACGGCGGGTCGGCGATCTTGCCGAGGTACTGGTCCAGCGTGGCCACGACGTCGTCGTCGGGCTGCATGCGCCAGCCGGTTTCGCCGTGGCGGACGGAGTCGCACAGGCCGTCGACGTCGCGGCATACCGTCGGCACGCCGTGCGCGGCCGCTTCGAGGACCGCGAGGCCCCAGCCTTCGCCATCCGACAGCGTCACATGCAGCCACGCCTGGTTGAGCAGCCGCGATTTCGTCGCGTCGTCAACGTAACCGTGCACCATGATCGCGCCATCCAGGTCGGCCGTCGCCGCGCGCAGCGAGTGCTCCAGTGGGCCGCTACCGATCAGGTGCAGTCGCAGTCCGGGCCAGCGTTGCCGCAGCCGCAGCACCGGGTCGATCAGTTGCTCGACGCGCTTGTGGGTGACCAGCCTGCCAAGACAGACCAACGTCGGTTCCTCCGTGCGCGTGGCGGGGACCTGCGGCGGTGACGTCATTCCGTTAGCGACAACGAAGATCGGGCCACGCCAGCCGAGGCGGGAACGCATCGCCCGCACGGTCGACGGTGACACGGTGACGGTGATGGCCTTCCGATACAGCCACCGCGCGACAGGGCCTTCCAGCCAGGCACCGAACCGTGCAAGCAGGGGCGAGTAGTGCACCGCGAACTGCTCGGCGTGCACATGGTGGATCAGCAACACCGTCTTCGTGTGCGCGCTGGTGACAAGGGGGCTGAAGAACGGAATGCCGTTGTGGCAGTCGATGACGACGTCGATGCTGTTCCTGTGCCGTGCCAGCCAGGCGAGCGTGAGCGGGTAGACCGTCAGACGTCCACCGAGGCGCACGATTCGCACCTCGCCGTCCCTGCCGCGCCGGGACTGGCCGCGATCGCGCGCGGTCACGAACGTGACACGGGCGCCAGCCTCAACCAGCGCGTGCGCGACTCGCATCGCGTATTCCTCCGCACCGCCGCCTTGGCTGTGCTCCCGGTCGCGCCAGTTGAGCATCGCCACGCGGACTTCTCGGAGTGGCAGGATTCGGTTGTCGCGGTGTTCGGTTGTCGTTCTAGGCACTCCGCAATGCACCTCGAGCCAGCTCGGGAGTTGTCCTGTCCAGCACGCCGGGGGTGCTCGGCGTTCGGTGTGGACGTGCCGCCGCCTCGTTGGCGAGCACGGCACGGATACGGGCCAGTGACGCGAAGCTGTCGTAGCCGTCGCGCACCGGGTTGAAGGTGGAGCCGGGGACATCGGTCCAGGTCACCGGGATCTCGGCGAGTAGCGCCCCCGCTCGTTGCACGCGGGCGAGTACTTCGACGTCGAAGGCGAAGCCCTGCGTGCGCAATGGCCGGAACGCGGCTTCCGCCGTCGCCCTGTCGAAGAACTTGAATCCGCACTGGGTGTCGGCGATCCCTGGGACGAGCTGTCGTGTCGCGAACCGGAACAGGGACGCGCCGGTGCGGCGCGTGATGCCGTGGTGTGCCGCGATCTTGGAGTCACGATGTGCCCGTGAGCCGATGACGGCGTTCACGCCTGCGTCGAGTTGGGCGAGCATAGGCGGGAACGCACTGACGTCAGTGGCTAGGTCGGCGTCGCAGAACCCGACGTACTCATCGCTCGTCGCGAGCACACCGGTCCTTACGGCGGCGCCCTTGCCTGGCGTCACGCAGGAGAGCAGGCGGACCGGCACCGCGGTGTCGCGATAGGACAGTGCGACGGCCGCGCTGTCGTCCGTGCTGTCGTTGTCCACGACGACGATCTCCGCCGGGTGCCGCAGCCGCGCGAGCGCGTCGATGAGCCCGTCGAGGGTCGTCCGCAAGCGACGTGCCTCGTCGCGAACCGGGACGACGACCGATAACCGAGTAGTCACAGTCCCCCTCCTCGTGACGGTGTTCAAACGCGAACCGCGCTCGCTTCGCAGTGAGTGGGGTCACCGTAATCGCTTATGTTGTCCCTGGATAGAGGCTTGGGACTAGCGGAGCAGGCAGGTTGCGCTGAACGGTCGAGGGCGATGAGCCGACTCGCTCTGTCACCATGGAGACCCGCCCTACCGGGTGGTAACTGGCGCGAAGGAGGATCATGAACTGGTCGGCACGAACGAGGGCGGTCAACTCAGGCAGACAGGACGGCGAGGGCGACCCGGCCAACGTGCCGATCACCCCGACCAGCCACCTCGGGCTTGGTTATGCACGCGAGGACGGCACCGACACTTGGCGAGCGTTCGAGGACGCCGTCGGTGATTTGGAAGGCGGATACGCGACGTCGTTCGCGTCCGGCATGGGGGCGATCTCGGCCGTGTTCGATCTGCTGCCCGCGGGCGCTGAGGTCGTCGTTCCGACCGACAGCTACGCCGGGATGCGCCATCTGCTTGGGCACGCCGAGACGTCCGGCAGGCTCAGCGCGCGACGGCTCGACCCGCGCGACACCGACGCCTGGCTGACCGCGGCGAGCGAGGCCGACCTGCTCTGGCTGGAGTCGCCGACGAACCCGAGCCTGTTCGAGATGCCGATCGCAGAGATCGCCACGGCGGCCGCGGCGGCCGACGATCCGCCGCTCGTCGCCGTGGACAACACGTTCGCGACACCGCTCGGCCAGCAACCGTTGTCGCTCGGCGCGGACATCGTGATGCACAGTGCCACCAAGCTGATCGGCGGACACAGCGACCTGCTGCTTGGCGTCACGGTCACGTCGTCGGACCGCCTCGCCGAGCAGCTACGGGAGGCCCGGATGCGTGGCGGTGCGACGCCCGGCGCGCTGGAGGCGTGGCTAGCGCTGCGGGGGATGCGGACGTTGCCGGTGCGGTACGCGGCGGTGTCCGCGACAGCGGCTGACCTGGTTGCGCGCCTGCGTGAACATCCGTCCATCGTGGACGTCCGGTACCCGTCGATCGGTGGTGGCGTGATCTCGTTCGAGCTGGCGGACGCGGCAACGGCGGACGCCTTCTGCGCTGCGCTGCGGCTGATCCGGCATGCCACGAGCCTCGGCGGCGCGGAGAGCACCCTGGAGCGGAGGGCCGCCCGGCCAAGCGACGCGCACGTCCCCGCCGGGGCGCTGCGGTTCTCTGTCGGCCTGGAAGATCCGGACGACCTCTGGGCGGACATCACCCAGGCGCTGAAGCAGGCGAGGTAAGGGCGCCCCGCCGGCAGACGTCAGCCGCGGGCCTCGATCGCCTCAGCCAGCGCCAGGATTCGCCGGGCGTTGTCGACGTGCAGGTTCTCGATCATCCGGCCGTCGACGGTGACGACGCCCTTGCCCTCGGCCTGGGCCGCGTCGAACGCCTCGATCACCCGCCGGGAGTGCGCCACTTCCTCCTCGGATGGCGCGAAGATCCGGTTGCACGGCTCAAGCTGCGCGGGGTGGATCAACGTCTTGCCGTCGAAGCCCATCTGGCGCCCCTGCCGGCATTCCGCCTCGAAGCCCTCGGCGTCCTTGACGTCGTTGTAGACGCCGTCGAGGATCACCTTCCCTGTCGCGCGGGCGGCGAGCAGCGCCAGCGACAACCCGCCGAGCAGGGGCGCGCGGCCCGGCACGAACTCGGCGTGCAGTTCCTTGGCGAGATCGTTCGTGCCCATCACCAGCACCGTCAGCCGGTCGCTCGCGGCGGCGATGTCGGCCGCGCGCAGCATGGCGATCGGCGTCTCCACCATCGCCCAGATCTTGGTGTGGTCCGGCGCACCGTTGAACTCCAGCGCGCGCTCGATGGTCGTCACCTGCTCCCGCGAGTTCACCTTCGGGACGACGATGGCGTCCGGGCCTGCCTTCGCGGCCTCGCGCAAGTCGGCCTCGTGCCAGTCGGTGTCGAGACCGTTGACGCGGATGGTCACCTCGCGCGCGCCGTACTCGCCGGACGCCGCGGCGGCGCACACGCGCTCACGGGCCTCGTCCTTGGCGTCGGGCGCGACGGCGTCCTCGAGGTCTAGGATGAGCGCGTCGGCATCGAGGGTCTTGGCCTTCTCTAGTGCGCGCTCGTTCGCGCCCGGCATGTACAGCACGGACCGACGGGGCCGCGGCGTTTGCCCCACCTGCGCGCTGGCCTTCTCGGTCGCCTGGTCAGGCTGCGTCTCATTCACCAGTCATGGCCTCCGAATCTGACACTGTAGCCGCGTCGTAGGCGGCGGCGAGTTCCGGATCGCGGGCGGCAAGCTCGTCGGCCAGCTCCGCGACGACCTTGCACTGCTTGTAGGTCGCGTCGTCCTGCATTTTGCCGTCGATCATCACCGCGCCGGTGCCGTCGCCCATCGCCGCGATGACCCGCCGCGCCCACGCGACGTCCTCGGCGGCGGGCGAGAAGACCTTCTTCGCGATGTCGATCTGGACCGGGTGCAGCGTCCAGGTGCCGACGCAGCCGAGCAGGAAGGCGTTGCGGAACTGGTCCTCGCAGCCCACGACGTCCTTGATGTCACCGAACGGCCCGTAGTACGGCAGGATGCCGTGCATCGCGCAGGCGTCGACCATGCGCGCGACCGTGTAGTGCCACAGGTCCTGCTGGTAGGTGGTGCGGCCCTCGTGCACGTCGTCGCCGGTTGGGTCGGTGCGCACCAGGTAACCGGGGTGTCCACCGCCGACGCGTGTCGTCTTCATGCGCCGGCTCGCGGCGAGGTCGGCCGGGCCGAGCGAGATGCCCTGCATCCGGGGGCTGGCGCCCGCGATGTCCTCCACGTTGGCGACGCCGCTCGCGGTCTCCAGGATCGCGTGCACCAGTAGCGGTTTCGTCAGCCCAGCGCGAGCCTCCAGCTGAGCGAGCAGCCGGTCGACGTAGTGGATGTCTTGGGCGCCCTCGACCTTGGGCACCATGATGACGTCGAGCTTGTCGCCGATCTCGGTGACCAGCGTGATGAGGTCGTCGAGCACCCACGGCGAGTCGAGGCTGTTGATGCGCGTCCACAACTGCGTCTGTCCGAAGTCGTTCGCCTTGCCGACCTCGACCAACCCGTTGCGCGCCGCTTCCTTGTTGTCAGCGGACACGGCGTCTTCGAGGTTACCGAGCAAGACGTCGACCTTCGGCGCGATCGACGGCACCTTGGTGCGCATCTTCTCGTTGCTCGGATCGAAAAAGTGGATCATCCGCGAAGGGCGAAACGGGATCTCGCGGACCGGCTCCGGCGCGCCAAGTGCCAGGGGCGCGAAGAAGTCCTTCGGTGAGCGCATGCGGCCTCCAATGTGTCAGCGGCGTTGCTTACCTTACGGCGCGTCGCGGGGGGAGGGGTGGCCGAAAACCGGTGTCGTGAGATATACCTCTCGCCACAACATCATCGCGGACGCCGCGAGTGAGCGCTGGTGCCGAATTACCGCTCAACGTCGGTGAGCGGCGACGAGCGGTCGCCCGGCAAGGCTCCGGTAGATGGCTGAACACAGCGATCACCGTACGGTGACCACGAGTCGACGACGTAACGCCTGGTCGTGCTGGGTGTATGTTGCGCTGTGTAACAGGTATCGCGCTACCCGGCTACTAATGGTCTAATCCGGTCACCCATCCGGCCGCACTGCCCGGCAGAAGTTGGTTGACCACTCATCGACCGGTCACCGACAACTCCGTGCCGCCGATCGCAGGCGGACCGCCAAGGTACAGACGTGGGCACATCCCGCTTGTTATCCAGGAAAGGTGCCGCTCACATCGAGCGGTCCCTGCTGGCTGTGACAACTAGGGAGGCTGACCACGTGGCGGCAACACCGGGACGGACAGGTTCTGATGCTGCGACCTCGGCGGCGCACCGTGCGCGGACGAACCCGACCCGGGTCGTGCCCCCCGGCCCGCTTCCGACGAGCACGCTCGACATCGCGAAGGAAGTGGCCGCGGTCCTCGGCAAGGACGGCGTCGTCCTGCCGCGGATGACGCTGCTCGGTCGCAAGGTGCATGTGGTGGCGCGGCTGCGGCCGGACGCCCACGCCGAACGGATCGCCACCGGCGTGCCACCGGTGATCGACCGCGCGAGCGTGTCCACCTGGACCTGGCCGGAGCTCGCGCACGAGGCGCCCGCCCCCGCGGCGGAGGTCCTCAGCGTCATCGCGGTGGCGCGGCACTGGCGCACCGGACTGGCGTGGGCGGTGCCGTTCGCGCGGTACTACGACGCCGCGATGGTGCTGCCCGACACCGTCATGCTCACCCACGACTACGTCAACAACTGCCTTCCGCGTGCCCGCGCGTACGGGCTCGACGTCCTCTCCGTCGACGACGACACCGTCGTCCGCCCTGACCTGGCCGGTAGGCCGGAGCGCGTCATGATGGCCGACGACGCGCTATCGCGGTGGATGAACGAGATGGTGTACGAGCAGCTGCTGGCCGTGGACGAGGTCCCGGCCGGGGTGGATTGAGCCTTCCTGGCGCTGGCCCGCGCCGCCGGAGCGCTAGACGTCGCAGGCTATTACGCTGCCTGACATGCGCGTAGTGATCGCTGGCGGTCACGGCAAGATCGCCCTCCGGCTGTCCACATTGCTCTCCGCGCGCGGTGACGAGGTCATCGGCATCGTGCGTGACCCCGACCACACCGCAGACCTCGCCGACGCGGGTTCGCGGGCCGCCGTCGTCGACCTGGAAACAGCAGGCGTCGCCGAGGTGGAGAACACGCTGCGTGGTGCGGACGCCGCCGTGTTCGCCGCGGGCGCTGGCCCCGGCAGCGGTGTCGCTCGGAAGGAGTCCGTCGACCGGGCGGCAGCGGCGTTGTTCGCGGACGCGGCCGAAGCTGCGGGCGTGCGGCGGCACGTCCAGATCAGTGCGATGGCGTTGGAGCGTGCGGACGACCCTGAGGTCGGCGAGGTGTTCGCCGCCTACTTGCGCGCGAAGGCGGCGGCCGAGGACGACCTCCGGGCGCGCGATCTCGACTGGACGATCCTGCGACCCGGCAGGCTCACCGACGACCCGGGCACCGGCCGCGTGCACTTGGCCGAGCACACTGAACGCGCCGACATCCCGCGTGACGACGTCGCGGCGGTGCTGCTCGCGCTGCTCGACGAACCGGCAACCATCGGTAAGACATTGGAGCTGGTCTCGGGCGACATCCCGGTCGATGACGCCGTGGCGGCCGTGCGTAGCTGAGCGCGCCCGTGCGCGCCGCGGCCGAGGCCGGTTCGCGGGCAACCTCCGGTGCGCGCCAGCGGCGCTCACGGCCCGCCGAGCACCCGATCCGTATAGGCGTTGCCGAACCGGCCATCCGGGTCGACCTCGGCGCGCACGCGTAGGAAGTCGTCGAATCTCGGATACCGCTCGCGAAGTGCCGTCGCGTCGAGCGTGTGCAGCTTGCCCCAGTGCGGCCTGCCGCCGACCGCGTTCGCGATCGACTCGAACGCCGCGAAGTACTCTCGATACGGCATCCCGATGTACTGGTGCACCGCGACGTACGCGGTGTCGCGCTCGTAAGCCGTAGACAGCCAGACGTCGTCGGCGGCGGCGAACCGGACCTCGACCGGGAACGCCACCGGGTCGGACAGCCGCGCCACGGCCCGCCGTAGCTCGGCCAGTACCTCGGGAAGCGCCGCACGAGGCACGGCGTACTCGGATTCGACGAACCGGACCGCCCGGTTCGTCACGAAAACGCGGTGTGAGACGTCGCTGTAGTCGCGTTCGGACAGTGTCGCCGCGATGAGGCGCTGCGCGGGCCGGACAAGTGCCGGGATCGCGCGTTCCGCCCGGCACACCGCGCCGAACAGCCGGTTCTCGATCAGCTCATACTCCACCCAAGAGCGCAGCGGGCTCAGCGGCCGCGGTTCAACCCCCTCAGGTAGCCGGTTGTTCTGCTTGGTCAGCACGGTCTCGTCGTGCGGGAACCAGTAGAACTCGAAGTGGTCATTGCCGTCGACGTCGTGGTCGAGCCGGTCGAGGACGTCGGCGAGCGCGCCTGGTGCCTCCCGCGCGGCGAGCACGAACGACGGTACGCACCGCAGCGTCACGGTGCTGATGACGCCGAGCGCACCGAGGCCGACCCGTGCCGCCGCGAACAGCTCCGGTGACTCCGACGCCGAGCATCGCACCACAGAGCCGTCCGCGAGTATCAGCTCTAGTGCGCTGACCTGCTTCGCCAGTCCGCCGAGCGCGGCGCCGGTGCCGTGGGTGCCGGTGGACAGCGCGCCAGCGATGGTCTGCTTGTCGATGTCACCCATGTTGACGAGTGCGAGTCCGTGCGCGTCCAACGCCGCGTTCAGCGCGAGCAGCGTGGTGCCAGCGCGCACCGTGACCTCGTTCGTCGCGCGGTCGACACGCGTGATGCCGCTGTAGCCGGACAGATCGATGGCGTGCTCGTCAGCCACCGCTATCGGTGTGAAGGAGTGAGCACTTCCCCAGGTTCGGATGCGCTTGCCGTCGGCGGCCGCCGACGCGACGGCCGCTGCGATTTCCTCGGCGGTCAGGGGCCGGTGGACGACATCGGGCGTCGCGCTCGCCGTTCCCGCCCAGTTTGTCCAGGTCAACGCGCGCGATGCGGTTTTCCCCGCCGAGCCGTCGTGTGGAGTACACTCGTCCATAGTATGTGAATATACTTCATGTTAACGCGGACAGAGAGTGACATTTCGCCCTATGGCCAGCCCAGTCCAGCCACGCGCGTCGCGCGATGACGAGCGATCGCGACACGCCTACGATCGCGCGACCGATGGCCTCGACGCGCCGCTGGCGATCGTCGACATCGATGCGTTCGACGCCAACCTCGACGACCTCGTGCGGCGCGCCAGCGGCGTCCCGATCCGGCTGGCCAGCAAGTCGTTGCGGTGCCGCTTCTTGCTGGAACGCGCCCTGGCCGCACCGGGAACGGCGGGCGTGCTCGCCTACACGCTCGCCGAGGCGCTGTGGCTGCACGAGCAGGGCATCAGCGGCGACATCGTCGTCGCCTATCCGACGGTGGACGCGGGAGCGCTGCGCGGCCTCGCGGCGGACGCCGATGCGCGCCGCGCCATCACGATCATGGTCGACGCCGCCGACCACCTCGATCTCGTTGACCGACTGCTCGGGCCGGACCATCCGACGCTGCGGGTTTGCCTCGAACTCGACGTCTCCTGGCGGCCGGTGCCAGGCGTGCACGTGGGTCCTCGCCGCTCGCCGATCCACACACCGGAGCAGGCGGCGGCGTTCGCCCGCCATATCTCCGCGCGCGACGGCTTCGAGTTGGTCGGGTTGATGGGTTACGAGGGGCAGATCGCTGGGGTGGGTGACGACGCGGGTAATCCGCTGTCCTCGCTGGCGGTGCGGGTGATGCGGCAGCGCTCCGCCGCGGAACTCAGTGAACGGCGCGCCGCGGCGGTGCGGGCGGTCCGCGAGATCACTGACCTGGAGTTTGTTAACGGCGGCGGCACCGGCAGCATCGAGACAACCATCGCGGACACGTCTGTCACCGAGGTGGCCGCGGGGTCCGGGCTCATCGGCCCCACGTTGTTCGACACCTACCGCGGCTTCCAACCGAGTCCCTCGGTGCTGTTCGCGCTGCCGGTGGTGCGTAAACCGGCTCCCGGTATCGCGACGCTGTTCTCCGGCGGTTATGTCGCATCCGGCCCGGCTGGCCGGTCGCGGCTGCCAACGCCGTATCTGCCAGCGGGTCTGCGGTTGCTCGACCTGGAAGGCGCCGGTGAGGTCCAGACTCCGGTCACCGGCGCGGCGGCCGATGGTCTCGCCATCGGGGACAAGGTCTGGTTGCGCCACGCCAAGGCCGGTGAGCTGGCGGAGCGCGTCGACGTCTATCACGTCGTCAGCAGGGGACAGCGGGAACAGACCGTGCTCACCTACCGGGGTGAAGGTAAGAACTTCGGTTGAGCCGCACCGATGCGGCTCAGGCGCCGAAGCGGCTTTCCAGGTACACCTTGATCAGGTGTTTGGTCTCGTCAACGATCTGCGCATCACCCTGCGGGTCCCGCCGGAAAGCCAGCTTGAGCAGGGCGTCCGCCGACTCCACCGCGATCGAGACCGGCATCGCGATCTCCTCTTCCGGCAGGTCGATCTGCGCGCCGACCAGCGCGGTCAGCGAATCGGCTACGACGGTGTTGTTGTCGCGCCGTGAATCGAGGAGCCGGGTGTCGACGACGTCCCCGAAGTGCACCTTGGAGAAGCCCGGCTGTTCGCGGTGCATGCACAGGTAGACGTCGAGCAGCCCGTCGACGACGTCCCACCAGTGGTCTGGATCGACCGCGCTCATGCGCTCCTGCACCGACGCCATGAACTGTTCGAGGTTGCGCTGGGTCAGCGCTTGCACGACGGCACGCTTGTCAGGGAAGAACTGGTACAGCGAACCGACGGCGACCTCGGCCCGCTTGGCGATGAGCGTTGTCGTCAACGCGTCGTAGCCGATCTCGTCGAGCAGCTCCGCGCAGGCGTCGAGCATCTTCTCCACCCGCTTCGCGCTGCGCTGCTGCACCGGCTTCCTGCGAAGAGGGGTGAACTCGGGTGGTAGCACCACTGGTTCCACCTTAGGGACCGTACGGACTGTGTCGAGATCGGACACGCACATCTCCTCTTGCTTTCGCACCCTGCGATATTCCCCCCACCGCGGCGTGGTGCGCCACGAACTCCAGACTCGGCATGGGTGTTACCGGCAGTCTCAGTTACTACAACGCAGGACAGGTTTTCAGGTTACGCCATGCGGACTAGCGCCGAAACGGGACCGCGAGCCGGTGCCGGTCGGGGGAAGGGGGAGCGCGGCACCGGCTCGCGGGGTTGGGGGATGGGTCGGTCGGCCAGTGGGATATGAAGTTTGCAAGTTGTCGGGGAGGCCGCGGCCAGCTCATTACGCTCGGGGGGACGGACGAGCCGGCCGCGGCCAGCAGGCGGATGATCGGCGGTGACCGGTGGGGGCGACTCGGTCAGCGATCATCGCCAGGTTGGTGGGTCAGCCAGCGCCTAACCCCGCGACATGCGGCATCCGTAGCGCGTGACGTCCTTCCGAGGACGTCCGCTGCTCTGGTGTCTGGGCGAGGCCACCAGCGACGAGGTGCTCGTGCGCCGCCTGCCACACCGAGCACGGGGCCTTGCTGCGGTGCCAGCGGGTCGAGCACGTGGGGCAGTCGCCTCGGCTGTCCGGTTCGTGGGCGCTCAGCATGGCGCGCCATGCCTGGGCAAGCCGTGGCAGTTCGGTGCGGGCGACGGAGGCAAGTGATCCCGCGTCGGCTTCGTCTGGGAGCGATGCCAGCGTGTCCAGCCGCTCCCACACCGCGTTGCGGAGCACCTGGCCGAGGATCTGGTCCACTGTGTGCCTTACCTTTCCGCGAGCTTTGCCGCTTCGTTCAGGGCAGCGCGAAGCTGTCCGACCTGGCCGTCGGTGAGTCGTGCCGTCTCGCCTGGTGGTCCGACGACGACGACCTCCCCGTTGTCGACGAACACGGTCACGCAGCGGTCCCGGTGAATCATGTCGCCGCAGCGGATCCGCCAGACCGTTTGGCCGTTCTCCACCTGCCGCGTGCCCTCCGGCTCAGCGGCGGCACCTTCGCGGTAGGCGGTGGAGTGGACGGGCCGTCGCGGTGCGGGACGCGCCGGGTTCGACACTGCCCCGATACGTCGTCTCGCGATCGAGTCGAGGAGCTCCACCGGATCAACTCCGCTCTGTTCGTCCCAGCTCGCCGATACGTCCTTTATGTCCGTACTGACGAGCTGTGGTAGGTCGGTCCCTTGTGCGCTACATGAGGCGCTGACTTAAGAGTGCGCGCCAAGAGCGATGGACGGGAGAGGGCAGCGGCGACCGGCATCACCGCGCCGATGAGCGGTCGGCGAAGTTCACTCGAGCCGATCAAGGGTTCATTTCCACGGTTTCGCGCGGTTGAATAGGTGTGCCTACTCTTCAGCTGAAAGCCACTCCACGAGGATGCTTACTGATGGACGCGACCGAGAACACGGTGTCTCACCAGCGATCTCGCCCTGAGCCGCAGGCTGAGGGGCTGCCCGAGTCTCACCCGATACCGCCGGAGACCTGGGAGGATGACGAGATGCGCGAGGCGCTCGCCGCACGGCGGGTCAGCTCGGTGTACCGGCTGCTGCGCCGCCACGGCATCTCGCAGCGCCAGATCGCCGCGATGACCGGCCAGTCGCAGTCGGAGGTCTCGGAGATCCTCAAGGGAAGGCAGGTCATGGCGTACGACGTGCTCGCGCGTATCGCCGATGGCCTGCGCATCCCGCGTGGCTACATGGGTCTCGCCTACGACGAGGCCACGCAGGTCAAGGTCGTCGCCACTGGCAGCGACGGCGCCGAACAGGCTGAGGAGGACGAGGCGGTGAAACGACGGAGGTTCCTTGCGCACGCCGCCCAGGTCACGATGGGCGCGACCGTGTTCGCCGTGGACTCCGGGTCGTGGGCTGCGGCGAGTCCGGCGACGACGCCGGCGCCGGGACGGATCGGCATGGCCGATGTCCGCCAGGTGGAAGCCGCTACCCGTGCCTTGCGCGCACTCGACTACCAGTACGGCGGCGGCTTCTGCCGCGATGCCGTCGTCGCCCAGTTGTCGTGGGGCAGGCAGATGCTCACGGCGAGCGGAACCGACCAGGTCAGGTCGCGGCTCTACGTCGCGCTCGCCGACCTGCACAACGTAGCGGGGTGGACCTCGTTCGACACCGGGCTCGTCGACTCCGCGCGTACCCACTTCGCTAACGCGCTCGAACTGGCCAAGGAGGGTGGCAGTCACCCGCTCGTGGCCAACGTGCTGTACCGGATGGGCAGGGTCTATCTGCACCACCACTCGCCGGACGACGCGCTGAAGATGTTCCAGCTCGGCCAGATCGCCGCGCAGGAGTCCGGTTCGGATCTAGCGGTCGCCGTGCTCTGCGCGAACGAGGCGTGGGCCTACGCCGAGATGGGCAACGAGCAGCAGTCGACCAAGCTGCTCGGCATGACTCGCGACACCTTCGCTCGCGCCGATATCGACAACGCCGAGTCCTGGGTGAAGTTCTTCAACCAGACCGATCTGCATGCCATGGTCGGTACCGTGCACACCGTGCTCGCCAGGCAGGACGCCAAGCACACCAAGTACGCGATTCCCGCCCTGACCAGGGCGATCGATGGCTACGGCGAGGACATGGCACGCAGCAAGGCGTTCAACCTAAGCGCCCTGGCCACCAACCACCTGCTTGACGGCGACATCGATCACGGTGCGAAGATCGGCAGGTCAGCGCTTGAGGCTGCGGATGGGCTCAAGTCGGCGCGGGTCAAGGACCGGATGGCACCGATGAAGGCCGAGGCCGAGAAGCGCAGGAACAACGTCGACGCCAGGGAACTCACCGAGCGGATCAACGCGTTTTACGCCGCTTAGTGACGGGGTCTGGGGGCTCAGGCACGGTGCAAACGCAGAATCCCCGCTTCACGCGGGATAAGTTGGCTGCCGCGCTAGCCGACGTCTGCGATCAGGCAGACCTCGACCCGGCAGGGGCCGAGCTGCTGCGATTCACGAACAACGCGGTGTATTCGCTGGTCAGCGCACCAGTCGTGGTTCGTATCGTCGGTTCGGAGACGTTGCGGCACCGGGTCGCCAAGGTGGTCACCGTCGCCGAGCATTTCGCGCGGCACGACGTCCCCGCCGTGCGGCTCTTTCCAGGGATCGAGCAGCCGGTGAGCGCGGGCGAGCACGTCGCGACGCTGTGGTGGCGGGCGAGCGAGCGGCCGGTGCGGTCGTCGCCCGCCGACTTGGCGCGGCTGTTGCGACAGGTCCATGCGCTGCCGGTGCCCGAAGGGGTGCCCGGCTGGTCACCGCTGACCGACGTCCGGTCGCGGGTGGCCGACGCCGAGGAACTGGACCTGGCTGCCCGGCGATTCCTGCTTGATCGGTGCGACGAGGTGCAGGCCAACCTCGACGTGCTCGACTTTCCGCTGTCACCAGCGCTGGTGCACGGCGACGCGCATCTGGGCAACGTCCTCGCTGGCGAGGACGGCCCCTTGCTCTGCGATTTCGACTCGTCAGGAGTCGGTCCGCCGGAGTGGGATCTGATGCCGGTCGCGCTCGGCGTGCTGCGGTTCGGGGAGCCGATGGCCGTATACGAGGAACTGGCTGACGCCTACGGCTTTGACGTGATGGCGTGGGACGGTTTCGAGGTGCTGCGGGCGGCGCGGGAGCTTAAGCTGACAACCAGCGTGCTGCCGATCCTGCGCAGCCACCCCGACGTGCGGCCGGAGTTCGAGCGGCGGCTGACCGACCTCAGGGCGGGTAACCGCGAGGCGCGCTGGACTCGCTACCGCTGAATCGCGCGAGTCGCGGGACGACGTTCACCGACGTGGGAGTACCGCTCGCCGTTTTGATCATTTGGCACCCCGCCAACGTCGAAATTCGGTCCCACTAGTCACCACGAGGCCGAATGGATCAACCGAACCCGGCTCGGGAGAGCACCGCCGCGACGCCGAACGCGAGTCCGAGCAACAGCAGCTCGATGCTCGCCCACACGGCGAAGGCGGGGCGGCCGGTAAGCGTGCGCTGGGGGTGGTCGGGTCCGGCCGGTTCGCTGCCGCCTTGTGCCATGACGGCGGGCAGGACCCGCCAGCGCATCTTCGCGCCCGCGAGCGCGATCGCACCGAAACAGATCAGTTTGGTGAGCAACAGCGCGCCATAAGGCGTGCTGATCAGTGCGGCCGATATCGCGGCGGCCGAAGATCCGTACGTACCGAGCTGGGTAAGGCCGCTGATCGTGCCGGTCACCGCCGTTGTCGCGATGCAGACGGTGGCGACAACCGAGAACCGGGGCAATGCCGTGGCCAACAGTGCGATGTCGTTGGCGAGCAGCACCGCGAGTGCCGCGAGACCGCCGAGCCACACCGCGGCGCTGACGACGTGTAGTTCTAGCGCGACGACGGCGTACTCCCGCCCTGCCCAGCCTGCCGCGTGACCAGTCGCCGGTAGCGGCAGTAGCGCGAAGACCCCGAGCCCGGCGCGGACCTCGGCGGGCACTCGCTCGCGATGCCGGACGGCGAGCACGTTCAGCGCACACAGCAGCAGCGTGAGTCCGATGACGCTGAGTAGTGCCTTGCCGGTGGCGACGGTGCTGGCGTAGCTGACGACGTCCGCGAGGCCGATCGTGTCGCGTCGCACCTGGAACTCGGCGGTGTGCAGCAGCAACGAGGCGACGGCGGTGGCCACCCACGCCATCGACGTCACCACCGCCCACCGGCGGGCGCGGTGCAGCACGGGTTCGACACGGCCAGCGGACTGGACGACGCCGTCGCCACTCGCTCCATCGTCGCCTTGACCGCCGCCCGTACCGAGTGTTCCGAGTAGCAGCGGTAGCAGGCACAGCCCGACGGTTGCTGCCGCTGCTACGCCGAGCAGCACTCTGACCAGCGGCAACGCGACGAGGATGCCGGTGCCGGGATCGGCGATGCCAGCGACCGGTGCCGCCACCGTGATTCCGGCGGCAGCCAGCGCGCCCGCGAGTGCGGCGGCGACGGCGGCACTCAGTGGAGCCAGTCGTGCCGCCGCACTCGGCGACGTCATTGCTCGCGGCCTTGGCGCACCGCCAGCCAGATGCCCACCCCGAGCAGCAGCACCGCTGTGCCGATCCACACCCACGTCGGAATGACCGCGCTCGGGTCCTGAGCGTCAGGGGTCTCGACGGGGGCGTCCTGTTGCGCGGGCGGTGTCTCGACCGGCGTACCGGTGCCCGACTTGGTGACCGTGAACGGGATCTCTCGTGTCACCGGATGGCCGTCAGCGGACAGGATGCGGAACCCGATCGTGTACTCCCCAGCGGGGCCAAGTTCGCCGAGCGCGCGGGACACCTCGGTGCCATCCACATCGACCGGCCCGCGGGCCCACTGGCCGCCGTCCGGTCCGTTGACGACGATCTGGTTGACGTCGCCGGACTGCACCTCCTGGTCGAACGTCAACGTCACCTTCCTCGGCGCGACGTCGATCTCCGCGCCTTCCTTCGGGTCGGAGCCGATCAGTGTGTTGTGCGCGAGCGCCTGCGGTGCGGCGCCGAGCAGAGCGAGCACCGCGACCAGCGTGCCGATCGTCGTTCGTGCCAGTGTCCTGCTCGGTGCGGTCGTCAACGCTCAGTCCTCCCGTGTTGTCTGCTGCCGCGATCGGGCGATGGCACCGATGCCGAAGCCGACCCCGAGCGCGCCGAACGCGAGCCCGAGTCCGCCGAGCCAGCGCGCGGTCGAGTCAGTTGCCGCGCTGGTAGCGGCGACGTCCTCGGTCTCGGCGGCTCGCTGCCCGGTCAGCTCCGCGGTTGCCGACGCGGAGTCGGACGACCCTGAGCCGTGGCCGCTCGCTTCGACCGCGAGCGGCACGACGGGGGCGGGGCGCTCCAACTCCTTACCTTCGGCCGGTGGCTCGTCCCATGCCACGACCTTGCCACCTTCGTAGGTCTGCGTGGCTGGCAACACGAGCTGGTCGACGTCTGTGGGCAGCGGACCAGTCGAGAAGGTGAACTCCTGGTACTCGTCCGGCTTAATCTCGTTGCCGTCTTCCGCGGTCCAGGTGATCTCGGTGACGACCTCGTCGAGCTCGGCGCCGTGCGCGTTGGTGACCGGCTCCCGCGGCGTGGTTGTCGTGACTTCCGCATCCCAGCCCGGCACCGGTTGGGTCCGCACCGACCCGAGCGCGTACTCCTCGGCGATGCCGACCGACAGCTTGATGGTGCCTTTCTCGTCGTCCTCGTTCGGTACGCGCATGACGATCGCGGTGTAGCCGCCCTTGGTCGGCTGCTCTCCGTAGATGTTGGCCGTGACATGCGCGGCGGCGATGCCGCTTGTGACCGACCCCGCGATGGCGGCGGTCAGCGCGAGCGCACCCGCGCGCGCGAATGTTCTGGTTCGTGACATGACAACTCCTGATCAAGATGAGATCGCGGCCTTGTCGTGGCCGCGTCGAATGGCGGTGAAGTAGGTGATCAGGAGGGGGCTGGCGGGCCGCGCCTGTGGCAGACCCGGCGCAACAGCACCCGGATATAGTCGTCTGGAACCGGCGGGAACAGCACCGCACTCGGTGTGCCGTGCGGCGGCGGTACCGGAGTGAACACCACCGGCAGCAATCTGCGCAGGCTCGCCCCGACCAGCAGCAACCCGCGTTCGGTGTGGCTGAGTAGCAGCGCGATGACCACGGTGGCGAGCGCGTGGCTCGCGGTCATCACCACGGGGTCGAACACCGGCGCGGCGTAGTGGTGTCCCCCTGCCACCGTCAGCGTGCTGTGTAGGAGCAGCTGCGCCAGCGAGAGTGTGGCGAGGATACCGACGGTGCCGCGGATGTGATCTGAGATCGTGGTGGCCAGCCAGCCGAGCAGCCCGGTCAGCGCGATCGTCGTCACCGGGTCGGGCAGGTGGCCACCGGCGGCCGTGTGCGCGCAGACGGTCAACACGGCCGAACTCACGGCGAGCACCGAACCGCGCGCCGCGCGCACGGCACGACTCGCGTGGGCTGACCGCGACCATGTGATCACGCGTACGAGCGTATGCGATCGCGCCGAGTCATCGTGCGGCTATGGGCGTGACGCCTGCCGCACCCGGTCAAACTCCGAGGTGATGTAACAAAGTCGCTTCGAGTTCCTCGAGCTCGGCCGCGATAGCGCGGTGCGCATCCTTACGACGTCCGGGTGGCATGTGTTCGGCGGCGCGCACGGCGGAGCTGAGCTGTCGTACGGTGCCAGCCGCCTCGTCGGCGAACTGGACGCCTTCGGCTGTTCCGCCCACGCGGAGCTCGTTCAGGCCGTCGGACAGGCCCGCGATCCTCGCGTGCAGGGCGGCGCCATGGCCGGAGTATTCGCCGAGCGAATCAACGGCGACGCCGAGTTTGCGTGCTTGGTATTTGTCGTATGCGTCGCGGCAGGCCCCTGCTGCCCGCACCGCGATCGGGGTGACAACGGGAATCACGGCCGGAAGGATAACCTTCGTCACGGTTAGGGCTTGACGCGCCTTCTTCGCGGTCAGGGCATGCTCCTCATGCGCTGCCTCCTGGGTCGTTGGCGTGGCGGAGGCAGATTTCTTAGCGGCCTTCTTGGCGGCCTTACGGTCCTTCTTCGCTGCCTTCGCCTCTCTCTTCGCCGCCTTGGTCAGCTTCTTCGACTTGGTGGCCTTTTCGAGGGATTCCAGGGTTTCCGCCGCGAAGCCATGCTCCGCTTCCGGCGCTTCCTTCTTCTTGCGCGCCATCCGTGGCCACCTCGTACTAGTCGTCGGTCGTTGCGTGGCTCAAACTTACTTCGAGTGTGGACCGGCGGCCCAGCGGACGCGCGGTGTGCCAGGCAACTGTCGGCGACAGGCTTCGCGCACGGTGTCGGTGGCTGCGCTTAGGGTGGTGGGTATGGGCGAAGTGCTACTCGACGCTGGGGTGCTGACGAGGTGCAGGCGTCGCGTGCACCTCGAGAACGATCCCGCGTATGTCGACGTCGAGCTGGCTCCGCCCAACCCGGCGACCGAGCAGCGCATCGCGGACGCCGTCGAGCACAGGGCGGACGTCACCGAGCGGCTCCGCGCCGGGCATCCGGACGGCTGGGTGAGCGTGCCGGTGGACGCGCCACCACGCGAACGGGTGGCGGCGACGGTGGACGCGCTCGCCGCTCGTGCGCCGTACATCTCCGGTGGGCTGCTACCCGCCGATACCGAGGGCGGACGCAGAGGCGGTGCCGAGGTGCTGGTCCGCACCGATGGCGGCTACGTGCCGGTGATCGTGGTGCGGCACCGGATCAGCGACCCCGGCACTGGCGCGATGACCACGACATTGCCCGATCTCAACCCCGCGAACGCGCGTGAGGACGCCGACCGTAAGGTGCGCTCCCACCCGCGCGACCAGCTCCGCCTCGCCCATGTGCGGGAGCTCCTGCGCACGGCGGGGTATGCCGAGCCGGACGTCGCACGCGGTGGCGTCATCGGCCTCGACGCCGACGTCGTGCTGTGGTTCGATCTCGACGCTCCGACGTTCCCCGGTGAGCGCAGCGCGATGGTCGAGTACGCGGAGCGGTTCGCCGACCGGCACGCTGTCGCTGTCGCCGCCGCGACGGGTGCTGAACCGCTGGCGCAGCCGTCCCGCGTCGTGGAGTGCAAGCAGTGCCCGTGGTGGACGGTGTGCGAACCCGCGTTGCTCGACACCCGCGACGTCAGCCTCGTCGTGCGCGGAGACGACGCACTGAACCTGCGGGAACGTGGTGTCGCGACGGTGGATCAACTCGCCGCGCTTGATCCAGCGGATGAGCCGCCCGCGCCACTGACAGGGATGTCCTTCGAGCACGCGGTCGCGCTCGCGCGGGCGTGGCGCGGCGGTGTGTCCGTGGTGCGCAAGGTGCCCGAGGTCGTCGTTCCGCGCGGGGACGTCGAGGTCGACGTCGACATGGAGAGCTTCGCCGACCACGGCGCGTACCTGTGGGGTGCGCTGCTGTCGGGCGCGGACATCGGGCTGCCGCGGGGCTACCAGGCGTTCGCGACCTGGGAGCCGGTGCCGACCGACGACGAGGCGCGCTCGTTCGCGGAGTTCTGGACATGGTTCAGTGAGGTCCGCGCGCGGGCGTCGCGTCGCGGACTCACCTTCCGCGCGTACTGCTACAACGCGCTAGCGGAGAACCGCTGGCTGCTCAGCTCCGCGACGCGGTTCGCGGGCAAACCGGGCGTGCCCGAGGTCGACGAGGTGCGGGCGTTCGTCGACTCCGACGAGTGGGTCGACCTGTTCCAGAGTGTCTCGGACACCTTCCTGTCCACGGCGGGCAAGGGGTTGAAGGTCCTCGCGCGGCAGGCTGGCCACGACTGGGATGACCCGGACGCCAGCGGCGAAGCCTCGATGCGCTGGTATCGCGAGGCCGTGGGCATGGACGGCAGCGCTCCCGCGCTGGCGCAGCGGGAGCGGCTGCTGCGCTACAACGAGGACGACGTCCGCGCCACGTACGCACTGCGCGCATGGATGTCCGGACCGGCGATGGCCGACGTCCCGTACATCGGGGAGCTCTAGCCGGGGGTCTTGCCCGGCTGGCCGCGTCCAGCCCGGCCTGTCGCGTCCGTTTGCCGCTTTTGTCCTACCGCTGGTGTTGATCTGAAGACGTTGTGGTTGCTCGGGCGACCACAACGTCTTCAGATCAACTATGCCGCATCGTCGACGACGGTGAACGCCTGACGACGTCCTCGCATCCTGGCGGTTAAAGGAACGTTAGCGCGGGGCCATGCGCAGCGAGCCGTCGAGCCGGATGACCTCACCGTTCAGGTAGTCGTGCTCGACGATGTCGACGGCGAGCTGTGCGTACTCGGCGGGCTTGCCGAGCCGCTTCGGGAACGGGACGCCCTCGGCCAGCGCGGCACGGATCTCTTCGCTGACCGTGGCCAGCATCGGGGTGTCGATGATGCCGGGGGCGATCGTCATGACACGGATGCCGGACGACGCCAGGTCCCGCGCGGCGGGCAGGTTCAGCCCGACGACACCGCCCTTTGACGCGGCGTAGGCGACCTGTCCGATCTGCCCGTCGTAGGCGGCGATCGACGCGGTGTTGATGATGACGCCGCGCGCGTCGTCCTCAAGTGGCTCGGTCTTGGCGATGGCCTCGGCGGCCAGTGTGGTGACGTTGAAGGTGCCGATCAGGTTCACCTCGACGACCTTGCGGAACAACGCGAGGTCGTGCGTGCCCTTCTTGGACAGGATGCGGGCGGACGGGCCGATGCCTGCGCAGTTGACCACGGTGCGGAGCGGGACACCGGCACCGGACGCGGTCGCGACGGCTGACTGGACCTGCTCGGGGTCGGTCACGTCGGTCTCGACGTACGTGATGCCTTCGGCGGGTGCCGCCTTCTCGATCGCGGCGGGCAGGTCTAGTGCGAACACGCTGGCGCCCTTGGCTGCCAGTGCCGTCGCCGTCGCACCGCCAAGGCCGGACGCGCCGCCGGTGACGATCGCTGCTGTCGAGGTGAGTTCCATCTGGCCCGCTCCTTCGTCCCCAGCTGTCGTAGTGCCTTCAAGCCTGTGAACGTGCAGGCTAGCGAATTGTTGCGGTAAGGGGCGGTTATCACCTTGGGGTCGTGACTGGGGTCACGATGCCCGCGCGAGTCGCACTGACCGGCCCACCGGTCAGTCGGGGAACGGCGCCGCGCCAGTGTCCGGGGCGTGGTCGCGAGCGGCGGCTGCCGTGGAGATCGTCTCGTAGCTGCCCCATTCGGAGGCGGTCGCCCACTGGAAGGTCCGGGCGCCAGCCAGATAGGACAGCGGGAACCGGAACACCAGGCTGCGCCCTTTCGCCGCGACGCGGATGCCGCTGTCGGCCATGAACCGTGCCTCACTGTTGCGGCGGTCGCGGTAGCTCGGGCCCCACCCGTTGTCGGCGAGGTTCGCCCAGATCTCGTAGTCGATCTCGCCGTCGCCGGTGGTGTCGAAGAACGACGCGACGTTCATCGTGCGGTCGTCGTGCTGCCGCTGTGGTAGCTCGGCGGCGAACCGCACCCGCAGCGTGAAGCCGCCCTTCGTCCGGGTGAGCGTCGCCGAGGCGATGTCGGTGTAGTCCGGCGGACGTCGCAATGTCCAGTCGACGTCGTCCGTGGTGTCTTCGATCGTCGCGGTGGCCCGGGCGGGCGTGCGGGATGACCGCGTGGTCGCCGCGGTGGATGCGGGCTCTTTCGATCGAATGGCCCTCGTCTGTGGTGCTGCCTCGGACGCGGACGCCTCCGGAGCTTCGGAACGTGGGCGTGCTGGCGGGTTAGGGCGGTCCGATGGGTCCTGGCGCACGGATGGCACGGGGGTGAACGAGGGTGCCAGGTCGGCCGCGCGCCGCTGCGGCGTCGCGGTGTCGTCAGCGGGACTCATGCCACATGCCGTCAGTGCGAGAAGCGTAGCCGCCAACCAGAAAACGAATACATGCCGTTTTGTGGAATGAGCTGTTTGCTCCAGTGAATGCACCACGAAATACTAACGCCTACACACTCGTTCGGGCGACATCGAGAGTCGGGGCCGCACCTGCCGATCAGGTTCTCGGGGTGCCGCTCAGCGCGGGAGAAGGAGCAGGGATGCGTCTAACCAAGATCGTGGCGCCGTTGGCGGTCGCGTTGCTCATCGGTGGCGGCGCCGCCGGGATCGCGTCGGCGGATCCGGGGCCTAACGGTTCGAACAACTTCGGCTTGTGCACGGCGTACTTCGCGGGTTCGGACAAGGGCAAGGAGAAGAAGCGTCAGGCCCCGCCGTTCCAGGCCCTTGAGGCAGCGGCCGAGGAGTCCGACCAGACGGTCGAGGAGTGGTGTGCGCAGAACGCGCCGCACCCGAGTGGCAACGGCGGCGGGAACGGCGGCAATGGTGGCCGTCCGTAACCAGTAGCGCGGTGGGACGTCGATAGGGGGACGCTCGCCGTTGAGCGTCCCCCTATAGACGGGGAATCAGGGTCGCGCTGGCTGTTCGCCGCGGGCGTCGCTGTAGTCGCTGCCCGGGTTCTCCGGAGTCGCGGTGGTCTCGCCGTCGGGGTGCTCCGGGGTGCTCGTCGGAGGGGTGGTCTGGCGGTCGGTGCCGTCGTTGTCCGGGCGGTTGGAGTCGGACGGGACCGTTTCTGGCGCGCCGGTCGGGCGGGCTTCCGGCGCCTGGCCACGGCCTTCACCACGGTCTGCTTCGGTCGGCAGCGTGCTCGGCTTGCCGGGGCGTTCCGCGAGGACGTCGCCGCAGTACTCTGCCACGTTGTCCTTGCCGCCAGCCTCGGTGATCAGCACCTGGAACGCGGCGCTGTCGAGCTGCTTGCCGTTGTCGTTGTTCGCGCCCGAGGTGTAGGCCTGGCACAGTCCCGGCAATGACGGCGACGGCGCGTCGGCCTTGTCTGCGGGCGTGGTGGACGGCGCCGTGACGGACGTGGCTGGCACCTGGTTGACGGGCGGCTCGGCGGGAGAGTCGCCGGGCAGCGGCAGCGCGCCGGTGGTGCTGGCCAGGGCGATACCGCCGACGGCGGCAGCGGCGGCGGCCGGAGCGGCCACCTTGGCGGTGAGCAGGGCAGCGAGTGCGGTTTTGATCATGGAACGTCTCCGTTGCTGAGGTACGGGATCAACCTGAGCCGACCGGAACGCCGCCAGCGCGGCGTGCTCGCCAGCGAGCTCACCCGCATGACCCGGTGCCGATGCGGCGTCAAGCAGATCGCCCAACGGCTCGACGTCGGCGGGTCGCGACGACGCGGACGCGCCACTGAGCAGTTGCTCTGCGGTGCGCCGGTCGATGCGGCGGGAACGGTTCGTGCTCATCTCATATCCCTCAGCGTCGACGCCCCAAAATGTGTCACACCTTCCTGCTCCAAGATCTTGGCGAGTTTGCGTAAGCCACGGTGAGCGGCGGTCCGGACCGCTCCGGCGCGCTTGCCGAGCACTGTGGCCGCCGCTTTCGCGTCGAGACCGACCACCACGCGCAGCATCACTGCCTCCGCCTGGTCGCGGGGCAGCCGGGCGATCAACGCGATCGCCGTGTCGGTCGCCATCGCGGTGACCGCGGCGTCGGCGGTGTCCGACGGCGCGGGCAGTTCGTGCAGCGTGTCCGCAGGGGCGTCCGCGGTTGGACGTCTGCTCTGCCGTCGGATGTGGTCCATCGCCCTGTTACGCGCGATCCGGGTCGCCCAGCCACGAAAGTCGTCGACGTCGCCGCGAAAAGAGCCTAGATCACGCGCGATGTGCAGCCACGCCTCCGCCGCGACGTCGTCGGCGTCGACGCCGACCAGCGCACGCAGATAGCGCAGCAGTCGGGGCTGGACGTCGCGGTACAGCAGCCGGAACCCGTCCTCGCTGCCGCGCTGAGCAGCGACCAGCGCGGCGACGACGTCGGGTGCCTCGTCGACCTCACCGAGCGCGCGCGTGGGCGACTCGGGTTCATGGACTGACATTGACACCTGCTCCGTGCCGGGATGGGCGTTCAGGAGACGGTGCGATCACTTCACCTTGAACGGGTACTCCTTCGGCGGCGGGTCGTACTTGTGCTCGGCGCAGTAGTCGTCGCGTGGCTTTGTCGTGGTCAGCGGCGGCGCATAGGAGTTGGACTCAAGCAACAGCACTCCCTCGGCGGCGGCGTCCTCCTCGATCCGTGCCGCGATCAGCTCGCGCTCCTCGCTAGTAGCAGCGCTAGCGAGGTCCTCAGCGTTACGCCATGCGCGTTCCCGCCAGCCGACGATCAGCTGGAAGCTCGCCGGGTCGGCGATGCTTTCCTCACCGTCGTCCATGTCCGGGTCGAACCGGGCGGCCAGTTCGGCGGCCAGCGGCTGTGTCAGCACCCGCAGCAGTTCGTTGACCTTGTCATAGTCCGGTTTGCCTGAGGTGCCGTCCTGGCGGGTCAGGCCGCTCGCTGCCATGACGAACGCCAGGTCCCGGTTGATGTGGGCGTTGATGCCGACCAGCAGGTCGCCGTTGCCGGTGGCTTCTCGCGCGGCCGCGGCGTCGAAAGCGATTTGCCACGCCAGCGGCACGTCGGGGTTGCCCGCGCGCCATTCGTCGAATGCCCAGATGTAGGCGCGCGCGAAGGTTTCCACCACGTAGTTCATCCACGCCTTGTCCTCGTAATGCGGGCTGCCGTCGTCGTCGGTGGTGTCGCGGATCCACTCGTACCCCTGCGTGATGCGCAGGTAGGCAAGCGAGAACACCGCGTTGTGATCGCAGTTCTCGATCAGCGAGTCGACCCGCTTGCTCATCTCGTGGATGGTCTTCTTCGCGCAGTTGTCCTTGCCGGAGAGACACTCATCGGAACTCGCCGGATCGAAGGGCCCGATATACGCCGGTAGCCAGGTTGCCCAGTTGATCGTCAACGTGTCCGACGCCGTGTCCTCCGCGCTGGCCGATACCGGAACCAGCGGGATGAGCAGGACGGCGGCCATGGCGGCCGCGGTGCTGACGAGGCGGCGGCGCGGGCGCGGCGCGCGGTGACGGACCATTTCACACTCCAGCCAAGTTGGGCGGGTCGCCCGGTGCTGATCTCGGTCCGATTTGCCCGGCCGAGTCCCCCTCAACCGGATGACGCACTTCGTAGCTAACAGTGACGCTATGCCGCGGTCAGGGGCGTAGCAATCGACCGAACAGCGGCTGGGATGGGGCCGATCGCCTGATCGCCTCGGAGGTGGAGCTGATGCTCGCGAACCCGCCGGAGTGCAGGTTGGTGACCGTGGCGCGCGTCAGCTCGTCGGCGCTGACTACCCGCCCGTCCGGGTCGGTGCCCGCGAAGGCACCGGTGGCGTCGATAGCGACGACGACGTCGTAGCCCAGGTTGCCGCCGACTCGGGCGGTCGTCTCGACACAGTGGTTCGTCGTCAGTCCGCAAAGCACGATCTGTCCGATGTCCAGGGCGGCGAGCCAACCGTGCAGGTCGACTGTGCCGTGAAAGGCGGAGTTGACGTGCTTCGTGACCAGCAGGTCCGGCTCGACGTTTGCGAGCTCGGCGACGAACGCGTTGCCAGGAGCGCCGGGTGCGAGCGGCGACCCTGGTTCGCGTGAGTCGTGGCGGACCAGGACGATAGGCCGGTTGGCCTGCTGCCAGGCGTCGAGCAGGGCGGCGATGTTCGACCACACCGCGGGGTTGTTGTGCCGAGGCATGCCGCCGTCGTCGAAGGCCCGTTGTGCGTCGATCACGATGAGTGCCGGTTCCATACCCCGATCTTGTCCGTGTGCGACGACCAATGGACCAGACAAAGATATACTGATCCGATACATTTCTGCCATGCGTACCGTCGGTGTCGTGCTGCTGTCGGACGCCAGGGCGTTCGACGTCGCCGTGATCGCCGAGGTGTTCGGCATCGACCGCACCGACCACGGCGTCCCACGGTTCGACGTCCGATGGTGCTCGCGGGGCAGGCGGCGCACCGGCCTGCATCCCGTGGGCGACATGCCCGCGACGCACGGCATCGGGGGTCTCGCCGGGTGCGATGTCGTGATCGCACCAGGTAGACACCAGCGCACCGACATCTCGCCGCGGGTGGCCGCTGAGCTCCGCGAGGTCCACGAGCGCGGTGCGATTCTGATGTCGCTTTGCTCGGGTGCCTTCACCTTGGCGGCAGCCGGGCTGCTCGACGGCCGCCAGGCCACCACACATTGGGCACTGCTCGACGATCTTGCCCGAGTGGCGCCACGCGCGGATGTCCAGCGCGACGCGCTCTACACCGACACGGGCGACGTCCTGACGTCGGCGGGCGTCGTCGGTGGGCTTGACGTGTGCCTGCACTTGGTGCGCAGGGAGTTCGGCGGCGACGTCGCGGCGGCGCTTGCGCGACGCATCGTGATGCCGCCGGTGCGCGAAGGAGGGCAACGGCAGTACGCCGAGACATCTATGCCAAAGCGGTCGACGCGGGGTGTCGCGTCCACTATGGACTGGGCGTTGGCACGGCTCGGTGAGCCGATCGGGTGTGACGATCTGATGGCGCACGCGGGCATGAGCGGCCGGACGTTCCATCGCGCGTTCACCGCGGCGACCGGAATGACACCGGGCAAGTGGCTGCGCGGTCAGCGCATCCGGTACGCCCAGCGGCTGCTTGAGGCGACCGACCTGACCGTCGATCGGATCGCGGAACGCTCTGGCCTCGGCACGGCCGCGAACCTGCGGCGCGGACTGCGGGCGGAACTGGGGGTTGGCCCGGCCGCCTACCGCCGCACGTTCCGAACCATGCCGTCTGGTGGCGTTCCCGGGTAGCCTATTGGAAGCTTGCCAACAAGCGACGAGCGAACGACGGTGGAGCGGCAATGGGCACCACTCGACACACGCATCACCACAGCTGCACCCTGTGCGAGGCGACCTGCGGAATCGTCGTCACCACCGAAGGTGACCGGGTCATCGACATCAGGGGCGACGAGCACGACCCGGCCTCGCGCGGCTACATCTGCCCGAAGGCGACCGCGCTCGCCGACCTGCACCACGACCCGGACCGGCTGCTGCGGCCGATGGTGCGCGACGGTGATACGTGGCGGGAGGTCGGCTGGGACGAGGCGTTCGACCTGACCGCGGAACGGCTGAAGCGGATTCGCGCCGAGCACGGCAAGGACGCCGTCGCCGTCTACCAGGGGAATCCGACCGCACACAATCCTGGCTTGCTCCTGTTCGGACAGCCGTTCATCCGTGGCCTCGGCACGCGCAACCTGTTCTCCGCGACGTCGGTGGACCAGCTGCCGCAGATGCTGGCCTCGTATCTCATGTTCGGTCACCAGGCACTGCTGCCGGTGCCCGACATCGACCGCACCGACCTGTTCGTCTGCATCGGCGCGAACCCGCTCGTCTCCAACGGCAGCGTCATGACGGCGCCGAACATGCGCGGGCGACTCGCCGCGTTACGTCAGCGCGGCGGCAGGGCCGTGATCGTCGATCCGCGCCGCACCGAGACGGCGTCCCGCGCCGAGCACTTGTTCATCCGGCCGGGTACCGACGCGCTGTTCCTGCTGTCGCTGGTCCACGTTCTGTTCACGCACGACCTGGTCAACACCGGCAGGCTCGGCGAGCACACCGTCGGTGTCACCGCAGTCAAGGCCGCCGCGATGGATTTCCCACCGGAGCGCACCGCGCCGATCACCGGTATCGCACCGGAGGACGTCGTCGCGCTTGCCCGGTCGATCGCGACCACCGAGCGCGCCGTCGTCTACGGCAGGGTCGGCATCTGTACACAGGAGTTCGGCGGGCTCGCGGCGTGGCTGCTCGTGGTGGTCAACGCGCTGACTGGACACCTCGACGAGCCCGGCGGGGCGATGTTCACGACCCCCGCGATCGATCCAATCCCGCTCGCGAAGAGGGCCGGGCTCGACGGCAGCTTCGCCACGTACCGCAGCAGGGTACGCGGGCTGCCGGAGTTCAGCGGCGAGCTGCCGGTCGCCACGATGGCCGAGGAGATCGAAACCGGCGGCGATGGCCAGATCCGCGCGCTGATCACGTCGGCGGGCAACCCGGTGCTGTCCACACCGAACGGTACTCGGCTGGACCGCGCGCTTGGCCAGCTCGACTTCATGGTGTCGATCGACCCGTACCTCAACGAGACGACGCGGCACGCCGACGTCATCTTGCCACCGACAGGCCCGCTGGAGCGTTCGCACTACGAACTGCTGCTCACGATGGTCGCGGTGCGCAACTGGGCGAAGTACTCTCCTGCGGTATTCAAGCGTGACTCCGACCAGCGGCATGACTGGGAAATCTGCCTCGAACTGGCGTCGCGCGTGCTCGGTCCGGACAGCCTGCGTATGCCGGGCAAGCTCGCGGCGTCGGCGTTGGAACGGCTCGGACCGGATGTGATGGTTGAGCTCGGCTTGCGTTCTGGGCCGCATGGCCTGCGGAAGCTCGCCAAGGGTTTGTCGCTTCGCACGCTGAAGAAGCACCAGCACGGCGTCGACCTCGGCCCGCTGGAGCGACGGCTTCCGGACCGCCTGTTCACCCCGCGCAAGAAGATCAATCTCGCGCCGAGGGAGTACCTGGACGACCTCGACCGGCTGCGCGGTAGGCAGCAGGCGTGGCAGCCGGGCGAGCTTGTCCTCATTGGACGTCGACAGCTCCGCAGTAACAACTCCTGGCTGCACAACAGCGAACGCCTCGTCAAAGGAAAACCGCGCTGCACGTTGCTGATCCACCCGGACGACGCCGAACGCAGCGGGCTCGCCGATGGCCAGCACGCCGTGTTGTCGTCGCGGGTCGGCGAGGTCGAGGTTCCCGTCGAGGTCAGCGACGCCATGTTGCCCGGCGTGGTGAGCCTGCCGCACGGCTGGGGACATGGCCGCGATGGCGTCCGGCTCGATGTCGCGAGTGCGCACCCGGGCGCGAGCATCAACGACGTCACCGACGAGCAGTGCGTCGATGAGCTCACGGGCACGGCGGCGCTTTCCGGGCAGCGGGTCCGGGTGCGCGCCGTGCGACCCGCGACGGTGTGACGCTGTCGCGGGCCGCCGTGGTGACCGTCAGCTCTTCTCGGGAGGCGCGTGATCGACCTGGCGCTCGAGCACACTCTTGAAGCGCTCCCGCACCTTGGCGCGCTTCTTGCCGAAAGTCTCCAGGATGATCACCCGTTCCTCCGTAAGGTAGACCGCACGGAAGATCGTCGGTTTCTTCTTGACCGGTGTGCTGAACACCCTGATCCGCTTCGTCGACAGTCGCTTGTGGCGGGACATCTGCTTGCTTTTCCGCTGCGCCTTCGCGTAGGCGTCCGCGACGTTGTCCAAGCGCTTCCGCTTCTTGAACTCCATCGCGAAGAGTTCGATCGCCGCGCCCTTGGCGGCGGTCGTGCGGAGCAGGCCGGAATCCAGCTTGGCCTTGCGCATCGCGGGCAGCATCGACGACGGCAGTAGGTCGTCTTTCCGCACTCGCTTGAGGCCGAACGTGCCGTTGTCGGGTCGCTTCTTACCTGGCAGCTTGACCAGTGCGTCGGCGTTGTTCTTCGGCTTGGTCTTGCTCGGCGTCGTTGTGGTCGTGGTCGTGGTGGTTGTCGTCGTGGTGGTTGTCGTCGTCGGTGTCGTTGTGGTCGTCGTCGCCGCCACGGCCGTGTTCGACGGTTGATCCTCACCTTGGAACCACAGCCACCAGCCGCCGACTGTCAGCCCCGCGACCAGCGCGCCGACGATTCCCGCGACCGCCAGCTTGCGGGACGTCCCTACGCTTTTCGGCTTGTGCCAGTCCTCCTGGCTGTATGGCCAGCCCTGGTTCGGCGTCGGTGTGACGGGCGGAAACTCGTCACGTCCCCACGGCGGGGTGGCGTCCGGCATCGGCGCGTGCCAGCCAGACTGCTGGGGGTATCCAGCCGCGGGCGAGGCGGGATGCTGTTGCGGGAAACCACCGGCGGGGGACGCCGGGTACTGCTGCGGGAAGCCGCCGGTGTTCGGCTGTGGGAAGCCACCGGGCGGTGATCCCATGGGCTGCTGGGGATATCCCTGTTGCGGATAAGCCTGCGGTGGGTACCCCGGCGGCATCTGAGGAGGTTGCTGCGGCATCGGGGGCGCTTGCGGTGGTTGCTGCGCACCGGGCTGTGGGGGTGGCTGGGGCGGCTGCTGTGCCGGTGGCTGCTGCAACGGCCGCACGACTTGAGTGCGCTCGGCTGAGCTCTGATCTTCTGTGGACTGCTCGGGCGGCTGCGGCGACTGTCCAACGTCACCCTTGGCGACGATCTGGGTTTCTTCGGCGTTCGACCCGCCCTGCTGGTCCGATGGCTGCTGCGTCACCGCCGACGACAGCACCTGGTCCCGCCGTTCCCGGTACTCGTCTGCGGTGATCTTGCCTGTCGAGAAGTCCTCGTCAAGCTTGCGCAGCTCCTCCTGCCAGGTCACCCCCGGCACCCCCTTATCGAGATCGTGTTGACCGTGCCCATTCTCCATGCCCAGGCGGCGCTGGCGGGTCGATTCGTGCCTTCCCGTAACTTAGCTGATCGGGTGCCTGGGTGTTGCGCCCGATCGAGTCTCGATGGGTGTGGTTGGATCAGGCTTACCGCTCGATCTCACGACGAGACCCCTCGCGGTGTTGTTCGAGAATCCGGGCTAACCGGACATACTCGCGCAACATCACGAGGGGTCTGTCTATTGCTGGGTCACCACCCGTCAGGGTCTGCCACGTAGAACGTGTAGTTCGCTTCCTCGGTGACGTGGCCGTCCGCGGTGCGGCCGGCCACAGTGACGCTGTCCAACCCGCTGTCCTTCGGCGTGTAGGTGATCTCGGCGGTTCCGTCGTCGTTCGCGGTCACGACCTGCGGAGATTCTCCATCGAAGTAGTACTCGAACTCCACGAGGTCCGGCAGTTCGGACTTGAAGTGGAACGTGCCTTCGACACCGGCGCCGCCGCTACCTGGCCAGCTCTCGCCATACTCATCGCTGCTGACGAGCGGCGCATCGGTAACTTGGACGGAGTGCTCTGTTGTCGCCGACTGGATGCCATCCGCCGACGTGCTCCAGATGTCCAGCTCGATCGTCCCACGCGATTCGGGCGTCATGGTGAACCCAGCGGTGCCATCATCCTCGGCTGTCACGGTCACGGGGTCGCCGCCGTCAACGCGGTAGGTATACGAGACAACGTTCTCCATGCGTGGCGAGAAGGTGAACTCCACCGGCACGTAGGCCCTGCCGCTATACGGCCCCTGCACGATCGGTTCTGTCTTCTCGACGAGGAAGTCGTAGCTGGCACGTGCTGACCGATTGCCCGCACGGTCCACCGACTCCGCGTAGATGATCGCGCGCCCGCCTGACTCGGGCGTTATTGTCACTGTCGCGGTGCCACCGGGCTCATCGGCTGCGACATACGTGAGCGAGGAGTCCCACATCGAGTAATAGTTGAACCCGACAACGTCCTGGTCGCCGTCCGCGTCGAACGTGAACTCACCCGGCTGTCCGCTGCCGAAGTGCGCCTGGCCGTCGTCTGGATAGTCCACAGAGGACACGGTGGGCGGCGAGTCAGGGGCGTCGAAGTCGTTGCGGAGACGGCACTCGGCACTCCACGCCGAGACGTCGTGGTCGTCCTCGGCCCGCACCTGCCAGGCGTACTCGCGGTCGTGCTCGAGCACGCCGTCCTGCGGCCGCCAGGTGTACAGGTGGCCGCCCGATCCCCAACTCGATGTGTGCACGGTGCGGTCGCTGGGATCGTCGACGGGCCAGATAGCGAATGTCGCCCGGACCGCGTCACCCTCCGGGTCCGAGACGTACGCTCGCAGCGCCGGGTTCGGGTTGGTGTTCCACGGTGCGGTGTCGTCGCAGGCTTGGCGGTCGAACGTCAGGTCGGTCGGCGCGTTCGGCGGTTCGTTGTACTCGACCGACAGCCGCACGTCGCTGGCGTACCTGCGGCCGTATGCGACGTCGCCCTGGAACTGGTCGGCGATGCGCAGCGCGAAGGACACCGAGTCCTCGCCGGACTGAACCGCCTCGCGCACGATATCCGTGGTGACCCAGCCGAGCCTGGCCTCGCAGGAGTAGCTGAAGCCGCCGTCGATCTTCTGCAGCTCCGAGGGCTGATCGGCCCAGGTCGGCGCCTCGCCGGCATCGACCACCCACAATTCGGTGGAACGCGGCTTGTCGCAGTCGGTCGCCGCAGTCTCCCGCGCGATCACCCGCGCACTCAGGATCCGCTTGTCGCGGTACTCCGCGAGGTTGAAAGTGAAATAGCCCTTCGACAGGTGGTGCTTGCCGTCGTCGTCACGCCACGCGCCAACCGGGAAGTCCTCGTCGGCGTCGCTTCCCAGCGACGAGTGCACGTCACGTGAATCGGTGTAGCTCCACGACGTCTTGGGCGCGTCGTCATAAGTGTCCGCGGCGGCGCTCGGCATTCCGGCAACCGCTACACCTGCGGAAATGCTGATTATTGATACTAATCCGGCAGCACGACGTCTTACCGTTAGAAACACAAAATCTCCCCTTAGTGCCACAAAGTGCGCAACAGGCTATCACTCCATAGGACTACGGGAAGGTGCGAACGGATGAACAACTTGGACGAGAAGAGGGCTACCCAGGGTAGAGATCGCTGCGGGTCGAGAGGTGTGTCCGAAAGGATTACGCCCGATCGCGGACGCGCAGTGCCCAGATCACCAGCGGAATCTGCAGCGGCAGCCGCAGCAGCGTGCCAACCCGCATCGCCAGTGGCTTCCGCGTGCGGTGGTAGTCGACGGCCATCTTGACGTTGCCAGGGAAGACGGCGATGAACAGCAGTGCTGTCAACGTCGCGCCGATGCGGCGGGTGCGGGGCATCGCGACAGCGGCGGCGCAGCCGAGTTCCGCGGCGCCGGAGCCGTACGTCCAGGCGCGCGGCGAGCCAGGTAGCGCGCGGGGGATCAAGGCGTCGAAGAACTTTGGCACCGCGAAGTGCAGCGTGCCGACGCCGCCGAGGAGTAGGGCCAGTGCGAGCGCGAGGCGGGAGTCCCGTTCCACGAGCCCTCCTACAGTCCGCGGTTGATGCTTTGCACGGTGTCGACGGCGGCGGGGTCGCCGTCGAAGTCCACGCGGATCTCGTCGCGGCCGTAGGCGTAGAGCAGCAGTTCACCGGGTTCGCCGGTGATGGTGACCGGGTTCTCCGCGTGTTTGGCTGTTGCCTGCTTGCCGGACGGTGTCCGCAACTGGATGCCGACCGGGCTGGACCGTAGTAGCAGCTTTCCCATCCGCGAAACGACCTGCCACAACGCCTTGTCGCGACGGGCATCGGGTTCGCGTGGCTCCCAGCCGGGCTGCGCGCGCCGGACGTCTTCGTGGTGGATGAAGAACTCGGCGGTGTTGACCAACTCGTCGAGCTTGCCGATGCGGGTAGGCCAGTACCAGGCCGGTCCGGAGCGTACCTGCTCCACGAGCTCGGACCACGGCTTCGCGGCGTAGTCGTCCTGCAGCCGCGCTAGCCGGTCGGCGATTGGCTTCAAGAGGATGCCCGCGGCCTCCGGTCGACTCTCCCTGACGACGAGGTGTGCTGCGAGGTCCTTGGTCTGCCAGCCAGCGCACAGCGTCGGCGCGGCTGGACCCACCTCGGTGAACAGATCACACAGTGCCTGACGTTCATCGGCGGCTATACCCATGCCGGTGAGCGTACGCTTATCCGGCTGCGCTCGCGATCAAGACGTGACCAGTGACTCTCGACGTATCTATCGAATTTCGATATATTCCTATCGCAGGTCGATTGAAAGGGTCGTGATGAAGACGTTGACCGTGTGGGCACTGCGTGGCGTTCTCGCGGTGCTGCTCGCTGGTTCGGTATTCGTGCAGGTGGTCATGGTGCCGCTGCTGGCCATCGACCTGAACGAGATCAACGCGGACCTCGCGTACGTACGCATCCCGTTCGTCGTGATCACGGTTCTGGGCATCGTGTCGATCCAGGTCGTTCTGGTCTGCATCTGGCGGCTGGTGACGATGGTCCGACGTGACACGGTGTTCTCCCACGCCGCCTTCCGGTACGTGGACGTCATCATCGGCGCGGTCGTGGCCGCCGCTCTGCTGGTGTTCGCGTTCGCGGTCTTGTTGGCGAGCGCGAATCACGCCGTGGCGGGCGACGCGGTCGCTCCTGGCATCGTCCTGTTGGCTTGCGGAGTCGCCGCGGGCGTGTTCTGTGTCGCGCTTATCGTGCTCGTGCTGCGGATGCTGCTCGCGCAAGCTGTCGCGCGCGACATCGAGGCGGCGAACATGCGGGCTGAGCTGGAAGAGGTCATCTGATGCCGATCGTCGTCGACATCGACGTGATGCTGGCCAAGCGGAAGATGTCGGTGGGCGAGCTGGCGGATCGCGTCGGCATCACGCCCGCGAACCTCGCGGTGCTCAAGAACGGCCGCGCCAAGGCGGTCCGCTTCACCACGCTTGCCGCGCTCTGCGAGGCGCTCGACTGTCAGCCAGGAGACCTGCTGCGTTGGGAAGCCCCCGCTGAGGAACCGGTCGCCAGCGAGGCCAGCCAGATCACGCGGTGACCAGCGACTCCCTGCTCAGCTCGCGGTGGCTCGTGTAGCCGGCGCCCGTCAGCGTGATGTCCAGCTCGGCCAGCAGGCACTTCAGCACGTGCTCGACACCTTGTTGTCCGTCGAGCGCCAGCCCATACAGGTACGGCCTGCCGAGCAGCACCGCCTGCGCGCCGAGCGCGAGCGCTTTGACGACGTCCGCGCCGGTGCGCACGCCGGAGTCGAACAGCACCGTGAGCCGGTCGCCGACGGTGTCCGCGATGCCGGGGAGCGCGTCGAGCGCGGCGATGGCGCCGTCGACTTGTCGACCGCCGTGGTTGGAGACGACGATGCCGTCGACGCCGTTGTCCGCCGCGAGCTTCGCGTCCTCGGCGGACAGAATGCCCTTGACCACGACCGGGCCGTCCCAATGCTCGCGCACGAACGCGATGTCGTCCCAGCTCAGGCCGGGGTTGGGGAAGACCTGCGCGAACCGAAGCGCCGCCATCGCCGGGTCCTCCTCTGGCGGTTTGGCCAGCGAGCCCGCGAATACTGGGTCGGTGAGGTAGTTCGCGATGCCGCTTCCCGCGAGGAACGGCAGGAAACCCCGGTCGAGGTCGGCAGGCCGCCAGCCGAGCATCGTCGTGTCGAGCGTGACGACGACGGTGGAGTACGCGGCGGTCTTCGCGCGCTCCAGGAAGCTGACGCACAGGTCGCGTTCGTTCGGGAAATAGAGCTGGAACCAGCGCGACCCGTCACCGCTGGCCTCCGCGGCCGCCTCGATCGAGTAGCTGGCCTGGGTCGAATGGGTGTAGGTCAGTCCCAGTGACGTCGCGGCGCGTGCAGTCGCCAGTTCTCCCTCGGAATGCGCCAGCGTCTGCACCCCGACCGGAGCGAGCATCACCGGCGCTGGCATCTCGGTGCCGAGGATGGTGCAGGACAGGTCGCGCTCAGGGCCGTTGCGCAGCATTCGGGGCACGATTCGCCAGCGGTCGAACGCCTCCCGGTTCGCCCGCGCGGTGGCGCCCGATCCGGCGCTGGGCACGATATAGCCCATCGCCTCGGCACTCAGCGTTTCCCGCGCCTTTTCCTCTAGGTGGGCGAGGTCGGTGGTGAGCTTCGGTGGCGTGTTGCCGAACATGCCCTCGGCGTAGATCGCTGCCTGGAAGTCACCGTAGTTGCCCACTGTCCACCCTTACGTAGTCGTGACGTGCTCGGCTGCTGACGACGTCTCGCCGCCGTTCGTGGCACTGTAGAACCATGTGGTTTTCCGGTGACAAGAGTAGGCAAGTCAGCGAGTCCGAGGCACTGCCAGGCCGCGCTGAACCGATCACTGTCGCCGAGCGGCACGCGGTCAACACCGGCGCCCGGCTCACTCCGCCCTTTCCGGACGGGATGCGCACGGCCGTGTTCGGCATGGGCTGCTTCTGGGGCGCGGAGCGCCTGTTCTGGCGGACGCCGGGTGTGTACTCGACGGCGGTGGGCTACGCGGGCGGCTACACGCCGAATCCCACGTATGAGGAAGTTTGCACCGGCCGCACCGGACACACCGAGGCCGTGCTCGTCGTCTATGACCCGGAGCGGGTCAGCTACCAGGACCTGCTCAAGGTGTTCTGGGAGAACCACGACCCGACGCAAGGTATGCGGCAGGGCAACGACGTCGGCACGCAGTACCGGTCGGCGATCTACTACGCGGACGACGAACAGCGCGAGGCCGCCGAAGCCTCGGCGAAGTCCTTCGGGGCGGCGCTGCGGCAGGCGGGCCATGGCGCCATCACGACGGAGATCGCGCCGCTCGGGGCGTTCTACTATGCCGAGGACTACCACCAGCAGTATCTGCACAAGGTGCCGAACGGCTACTGCGGTATCGCGGGCACGGGAGTGTCTTGCCCGGTAGGGCTTGGTGCGGGGTAAGAGGAGGCAGTGAGCACAACCACTCGTTGAGGTAGTACAAGCGTTCGAGGTTGTCCTGTATAGTTGGTACCCAGAGGCCTCCGTGGAGGTCGCGGGGAGAATGCTTGGTCTGCTGCCAGACCCTCCGGATTCCCGGTTGATGCACCCCGGACCCCCTCGGAGGCCTCTTCCAGTTCAGAGGCCCGTATGCGGCCACCACGGTAGGCGAGTCACCGCCGCGCCATTCCCGAGAAATTTGAAACCCCATCCCCACGCTTTGCCGCGAGGACTACGCCGGAGCTGATGTCGGATGGCAAGGAAGTGAGCGGATTCGTAGCCGCCGAACTCGTCGGGGTGGAAAGCGGCGTGAAGCATCCCCGCGTATTGATCCGCCGCTTGTAGACCATCCCACGATGCCTGGTCGCTGAAGTGGATCGATTTCAGACATCCCCATGGCAGGTTTGCTGTTGCGCTGGCTGTTCGCTTTCGATCGAAGTAGTCGCGGCTGGTGGCATGGTCGAAACCGCGAACATGTCCGAATCGGACAATGGCTTCGTGCTGGCCGCCTGGCCAGTGGCGTGCGGCGAGTACCGCTCGTTCCAGAACGAGGCCCGCTGCGAAGTTGTAGAACAGAACGTGATCGTCGAGCATTCCGGAACCGGCCGGTATGGCTGCCTTGTCGACCATGACGTACACCACGCTGACTTGCCGTAGAACGGCCAGCGTGCTGGTGACGTGCTGTCTGCGGGAGAACGTCTTGACGTGTTTGTTCCAGTGCAAGGCTGCGCCGCTTGGGGTTCTTAGCGTGGTACGCAGATGCGTCATCGCTTTCCGCAGCGCGGTTTCGTTCTCGTCTGCCACGATCACGGCAGCAAAGGCGAAGAAGGGTGAGGATCTGGTGCTTGTGCCCCGGTCGCCCGTTTCATCGACGTAGACGCGCAGCAGTTTCCGACTCGTCACCCTAGTGATAATGCCTGCGACTTTCCGTAGCTGCGCACGGGGCTCCAAGACGGGAGCAGCGGCGTCGGCGGGACCGGTGGCCCACCGACGCCGCGTGACTCAGGCCGCCAGCCTGCTGCGCATGGTGACGCGTTGGTCCTTGCGGTAGTCGGCTAATCCTTCGACGCCAGGACGTGCGGCGAGCAGATTATGCCAGTCGTAGATGTCCTCGACTTCGAAGTCGTAGGTTTCTTGCATGAACCGGACAGCGGGCGCCGACGGCTTGCCGACGAGCGCCTGCCCGTTATGCGAGAAGGCGTCGGCCGCGGCGTTTTGCTGTTTCGCTGTCTTGTCGCGGACGAGCCGGACAACCGGCTTGTCTTGGTCTGGCATTACGTTCGTGTCGACGATCAGGTGGCGGGGCCGTAGCGCCCTGATGTGCGTGAACAGCTCGTTGTATCGCAGGGTGTGGTACAGGAAGCCCAGGCACATCACCACGTCGACGTCGAGGCCCTCCGTGGTGAGGGCGTCGAACACATCCCCGCAGACGAACCGGTAGGTGGTTGGATCGACGTCGTAGTGGGCGAAGTTGTCCTCGGCGCCCTTCACGAGTTCCTTGCGTGCCTCGATGCCGGTGACGTGCGTGGCACCTGCCCGCAACGCGGCGAACGACCACCGGCCGTCGTGGCTGGCGATGTCGAGTACCCGCGCGCCATCTAGGACGTCACGGTTCGCCGCGATGATCGCCTCATGCCGCAGGTTCAGCCTGTCCCGGTAGGCGTAGGTGTTGCTCGTGTCGAAGAACCGGGGATAGTCGTCGAAGAAACCAGCCCGGTCTTCCGGAGATGGCCGGGGTGCTCGCTTCGATTTCGTCCCGAGCTTCCAGATACCACATCACTCCATGCGCGTCGCGTGTCGTCAGCCAGGTGAACGGCCTGCGAACAGGTCAGAACTGAGCGACAACAGGCCGCAGACATCCCGGCGTATCGTGACCGGAACGTAACATTGAGCGTGACGCGCGTGACACTGCCCTTGCGGGTGATCTGGCTCGCGGTGTCAGCTTCCGGACGTCGTTGGTTGTGGCAGCGGGTCGCCCGTCTCCAGCAGGGTCTTCAAGCTGGACAGCAGCCCCGGCCACCCCTGGCTGAGCATGGCGAGCATGGTGCTGTCCTTGTCGAAGTCGTCGTGGACGACGGTCAGCTTGGTCAGATCGCCGAGCGGTTCGATCTCGAACGTCACCTTGGAGCGGCCTTCGTCCGCCGCCTGCTTGTAAATGTCATCGCTGATGCCGACGGCCTTCGCCCACTCCGGTGTCACCGTGTGCCAGGTGTAGGAGAGTCGCCGGTACGGCTCCGACTCGAGCACGACCTGCTCCGGATCCGCGGTGACGTTGCCGCCTTCCTCCCAGGTCATCGTCGAGCCGACTCGCCAGTCGGTGTCGAATGTGACGCCCCAGTAGCGGCGGGTGAACGCGGGATCGGTCAAGGCCTGCCATAGCTGCTCCGGCGTGGTCTTGATGTAGGTGGTGTAGACGAATTCGGACTTGCTCATCGGTTTGCGCTCCAATGCGTGTTGTAGGTCCGCGAGCGCACGAACTCGCTCGCGGTCGTACTGGTCGATCCAGCGTTCGGCGATCGCGTTGATCGGCGCCGCGTTGAGGTAGTGCAGCTTCTCCCTGCCGCGCCAGGTCGTCGTGACGACGTTGGCGGCTTCGAGTACGGCGAGGTGCTTACTCACCGACTGCCGCGTCATCTCCATCCCGGCACATAGCTCCCGCAGTGTCTGACCGTTGTGGGCGTTCAGGGTGTCCAGCAGTCGGCGGCGGCTGGGGTCGGCCAGTGCCTTGAAGACCTCGTCCATCCGCACCACCTCTTATATGCAACCGTTTGGTTGCCTTTACCTTATGCAGCCAAGTGGTTGCATGTCAAGCAGCGTGGCGGTGTGTTGGGTGCCTGGATGGAAGTGATCCGCTGGAAACCGAACGGCGGTACCGGGTGGACTTCGCGCATGCTGCCGCTGGCAGTCGGCCGGCGCACGAAAACTCCCCGAACTCTGGGGGTTCGGGGAGTTGGCTGAGCGGACGACGGGACTCGAACCCGCGACCCTCACCTTGGCAAGGTGATGCGCTACCAGCTGCGCTACGTCCGCATCGCGCTATAACGCGCGGCGTAGGAACGAGTCTATACGTTCGTGCCTCCTGGTGAGTCAGGGGGTCGCACCGCCATTTGGCCGTCAACCTGGATATCACGGAACGTACATTTGGCGTACCACGATCGTAGGTGGCACAACGTTGCCTCTGGCGTAAAATCGTCACGCTCAGTCGGCGTTAACGTCACACTGTGCGTGACGGAACAGTTCCGTCACTCCGTAGGGTAGGCCCTTTGGTGTCGGCCGATCGATGATCGGCGAGGAGGTACCTGGCCGGATGACGCAGGCGATCGACGAGCCAGCGCTGCTCCGCCGACTGCGGGAGGGACAGGACGCTGCCTTCAGCGAACTGTTCGAGGAACACGCGCCCGCGGTGCGCAGGCTGGCGCTCGGCCTGGCGAAAGATCGCAACGAAGCGGAAGACATCACCGCGGAGACGTTCTTCCGGGTGTTGCGCGCCGTGAAGCGAGGCAGCGGTCCGACGGACAACATCCGTGCTTACCTGCTCACGGTCGCCCGGCGGGTGTCGTGGGAGTGGAAAGGCGCGGTCCAGGACGTTCCAGTCACCGATGACGAACTGACCAGCCGCGCGGGCGCGGCCGAGTCCAACCCGTCCCGTGCCGCCGAGCACTCGTTGATCACGAAGGCGTTCACCAGCCTGCCGGAGCGCTGGCGCACTGTGTTGTGGCAGACCGAAGTTGAGGGTGCGAAGCCCGCCGTCGTCGCGCCGCAGATCGGGCTGAGCCCGAACGCGACCGCGGCGCTCGCCCGCCGCGCTCGGCTCGGGCTGCGCGCCGCGTATCTGCAGGCTCACCTCGCCACTACCAGAAGCGAAGGTGGCTGCCGGTCGGTCTTGGAGAAGCTCGGCGGCTACACGGCTGGCAGCGTCACCGGAGCCGAGGCGGACCGCATCAGCGCGCACCTCGCGAGCTGCGCCCGCTGCCGCGCGACCCACGATGAACTGCGTGATGTCTGCTTCTCATTGCGCGCCAACGCGAACGGCATCGCGGTCGCCGGTGTCGCCGCCGCGACTGATGCGGGTGCGGCAGGTACCACCGGTGCGGCGGGCGCCACCGGTGCGGCGGCCACATCGGGGGCGTCGGCGAGTTGGTCCGGTGCGGTGAAGACAGCCTTCACCAGTGCCAAGGTGAAGGTCGGCATCGCGGTGGCGTCGACCGCGGCCGCTGGGGTGTTCGGCTTCTCGGTCGGCCCCGCGATGACCGAATACGCGGGCGAGTACTTCGGACTCGTCGGTGAACAGGGCATTTCCCAGACCACTTCCGACAGTGAACCGTCGTTGGAGCGTGGACCGGACAACGGCTACCCGGTTCCGGACGCGTCTCGGACGCGGGACGGCGAGTCGAGCACGCACGAGACACGGCGTACGCGGGAGCGCGACGATCGGCCGCTCCAGCAGGCGTCGCCGACGCCAGAGTCGACACTGCCGTCACCAGAACCGGCGACCGCGCTGCCGGAGCAGGAGAAGTCGCACGTCGACGTGGCTGGGGGCGCGAAACCTCGGACCAAGGTGACGCCGGACGCGCCGTCGAAGAGGCCCGGTGGGCCGCGGTCGACCGAACCGCCGCCACGGACGGAACCGTCCAAACGGTCGGCGCCGCCCAGCGACGAGAAGCCACCGGCTACGTCGGACACGTCGCCTAGTACGTCGCCAAACCAGGGCCCAGGTCCTGGACGTTCGTCCTACGAGAAGTGCGTTGACGACTACTACTACACCGACACGTACAACGAGCGGCGCAACCGGCGTGAGGTGCACGAGTTCTCCTACACCGACGGCGAGGGCTACGAGGTGTACGAGTACTATTACGACAACGGACGCTACGAGTCCTACGAGTACTACTGGTACGACTCTTGCCCGTGATCCTCAGACGGGGTGGTGTTCCGGCTTCGTCGTTCAGCCGAGGCGCGTCAGGTGCACGGCGACGTCAAGGGTCGACGTCCCGCCGCCGGTGAACACGCCTTTGAGCGGGGTGACGTCGGCGTAGTCCCTGCCGCGCGCGACCGACACGTGTCGCGCGCCGACCGCGAGTGCGTTGGTCGGGTCGTACGCCCACCATCCGCCCGTCCACACCTCAACCCACGCGTGGCTTTCGCCGCGCACCGTCCGGCCCGGTTCCGCGCGCGGTTCGCCGTAGAGGTAGCCCGACACGTACCTCGCGGGAATGCCGATCGCGCGCAGCATCACCAGCGCGACGTGGGCGTAGTCCTGGCACACGCCTTCACGCGCCGCCCAGGCGTCGCTCGCCGAGCTGTGGACCCCGGTGCTGCCCGGCCGGTATGTCAGCTGCTCTCGCGCCCAGTGCGTGAGCGCGAATACGGCGTCGGCCGGAGAGGTACGCGCGGAGAGCCTGTGCGCCATCTGATCGAGTTGGGCATCCCGTGGTGTGTACGCGGTGGGTTGCAAGTACTCGGCGTAGGCGTCGATGACGTCGGGTCGGTACAGGTCCGCCCAGGTGTGCGTTCGGACGGGTGAGACCGGGCCGCTGGTCGTGACTACGGATGTCGCGACGACGCTGAACTCCGTGTGCGGCTCGTGTAGATCGAACGCGCTGACCACGGTGCCCCAGTAATCGGTGTAGCGATACTCGCGTGTGGCGGGGGTGGTGTCGAGCCTGCTGGCGACGACGGTTTGCCCACGCTCCGAGCGTGGGGTCAGCCGCGCCTCGTTGTAGGACGTCGTCGCCGGGAGGGTGTAGTGGTACCCGGTGCGGTGCACTACACGCAGTTGCCAGCTCACCACAGCACCGTGGTTTCCACAGTGCTGCCGCGCTGTGGAATGTTGCTTGTGGATAGATCGGTTATCCCCACGGCGTCGGATAGCACGGTGACCGAGACACCATCGTTGACCGCGAACAGTCGCAGGCTCACGGGCGACATATCGGCTGTGGATGGTGCTGTGGATAAGTCGGGAAAGCGCTGATGAGCAGCGTTGACGGGGAGGAAATGCGTGGTGTGGACAGTTTCCTTGTCCACTACGGGCAGGATGGGGTGCTCGCCGAGGTAGTACTCGACGAGCCTTGGCACGAACCTGTGGATAAGTGGGTCCTCGCCGAGTCCGTTACCCGCGGCGTTGGCCAGCGTCACGGATCCCGCGCGTGCCGCGTTGAGTAGGCCCGAGACGCCATGCGCGGAGTCGGGCTGGAAGTGCAGCGGGTCGAGCAGGTCGTCCGCGACGGTCCGGTACAGCACGTCCACCCTGCGGTTATCGTGGTAGACGGTGTTTTCCCGGCACACAAGGCCTCGCCCGGCAACGGTCGTCACGCCGGGCTGCCTGGCGAGTGCTGAGTGGCTTGGCGCGAGTGCGAGCACGACGGGATCGGCCACTCGTGTCACCGCACGCAGTGCCCGGAGCAGGTGCGGCGCCACGTGCGCGGGCCACGCGGGGCAACTCAGGTCGTCCGCGATCGCCCTGAAGGTACCGTGCTCGTCACGGACGACATCGACGCTGGCGACGACAACGCGCACTGGTTGGGAGATACCGACCGCTTCCCTGCGGAACCGCGCGCTCGTGGTGACCAACCGTCGCGGCAGTACACCGTCGGCGAGCACCCTGGCGTCCGCCGTATCGCCATAGACGTCGGAGAGGAAGGCGTCGAGTGCCCGCACCCGCTGCGCGACGCCGCGTTCAAGACGTTCCCACTCAGCCGCTGATGGCAGGCCCTCGGCATGCGGCAGTCCCACGGATAACGTGGGCGCGTCGTTCATCGCTGGCGCGCCGGTCGCGCGCGGGAGTTCCTCCGTGGGATGCGGTCCCATGGCGAGGCTGTGGGTGGTGGGTCGTGCGGGCGGCATATCACGATCCTCACCCACCGTGGCGAGTGTGCACCACCCACCCGTGCCACAGCCGCGCGATACCTGACCGTGGTGCTACCAACTCGTGGCCGACACTCGCGCCAGCGTGTGCTCACACGGTAACGTTGGGTACCCGTGAGGGTTGATGACCGATCGCGACGGGAGCGGCGATGGATCGTCAGGTAAACGGCGCTGACGGACGCACGTGGACCCTGCGGAGTGAGCTGGAATGGCGCACGCCCGCCACGGCGGACGACTTCGAGCACGACGTCGCTGGCGGGTACGTCCCCGCGGCGGTCATGATCGCCGTGATCACGGTGTTCGTCATCGTGCTTGTCGCGTGGCGTCCGGCGGACGTGATCGTGCCAAGCTGGGTGGTGCTAACGATCGCGCTGTTCGCGTTGTTCTTCCCGTTGCGATGGGTGCTGCGCCGACCGTGGAAGGTGGTCGCCGAGACCGACGGTGACCCCGACACGGAGAAGCCGTCCGAACGCTGGGTGGGCACCGTGCGCGGCATGATCAAGGTGCGCACCGAGATGTCGCGGGCGAAGCAGTCGATCGAGCAGCATTCGATTCCGGAGTTCGAGGGCCCGCTGCGGCCGGTCGAGTAGCCATGCCGGAACTTCCCGAGGTCGCGGCGCTCGTCCACTACCTGCGCGAGCACGGCGTCGGGCGGGAGGTCACTCGCGTCGACGTCGCCTCGCTCGCGGCGCTCAAGACGTACGACCCGCCGGTGACGGACCTCGTCGGCCGCACCGTCACCGACGTCGCTCGCCACGGAAAACACCTCGACGTCGTCGCGGACGGCCTGCACCTGGTGATTCACCTCGCGCGGGCGGGCTGGCTGCGTTGGTCGGACTCGCTGCCGCAGGCCCCGCCGAAACCGGGCAGAGGGCCGATCGCGTTGCGGGTGCACCTGGCCGGACCCGGTTTCGACCTCACCGAGGCCGGCACCAAGAAGGGGCTCGCGGTCTGGGTCGTCGCCGACCCGTCAGATGTCGAGAGCGTGGCGCGGCTTGGCCCCGACGCACTCTCGCTCGGCCGCGATGATCTCGCGGGCATCTTGGGAAACAGCACCGCGCGGTTGAAAACCGCCCTAACGGACCAGTCCCTCATGGCGGGAATAGGTAATGCCTATTCGGATGAGATCCTGCATCTCGCGAAGCTTTCGCCGTACGCGACGGCGGGCAAGCTCGATGCCGAGTCGCTCGAGCGGCTCGCGGACGCCATGCGGCAGATCCTCGCCGACGCCGTCGAGCGCTCGGTCGGACAAGAAGCTGCCAGGCTGAAAGGCGAGAAGCGCTCCGGATTGCGGGTGCACGGACGCACCGGACTGCCGTGTCCGGTTTGCGGCGACACCGTGCGGGAGGTGTCGTTCGCGGACAAGTCGTTTCAGTACTGCCCGACATGCCAGACGAAGGGCAAGCCGCTGTCGGACCGCCGGATGGATCGGCTGCTTCGATAACAGTCCGTGAGGGCGTCCCCATGGTGTCTTCACCGCAATGGCCGCCACGAATGACCCGTTCAGTGCACACAATGCACCGAAAGCGGGACGCAACACTCCGCGGGAGCCTTGTCAACGATGCGTGACTGAACGAGCATTAACGGCGTGTTCGACACGTCGCTGTCACAGCTTGTGCCTTGGGGCGTGGCTGTGCTGGCCGTCATCTTCTCGGTGTGGCTCTATATCCGGTCACGCCGACCTGGCAAAGCCACCGAAGACGCCGTCCTGCGTGCGGTGCATCAGCTCTCGCTCGCGGCACCGGACTTGCGGGAAGGTCTCGACCAGGAGGCCGCCGACCGGATCACGCGGCACTTGCTTGACCTGCTCGGCTGCGTTGCCATCGGCATTACTGACGCCGACGGCATTCTGCAGAGCTGGGACGGCGAGGCGAACGACCACTACGTCGACTTCGTCGACTACATCGCCGCCGCGCGCGAGGGCAATCACCGCGAGATCGTCGTGCACGAGAAGCTGCCGTGCGATCGGGGCAACGCCTGCCGGATGCGCACGGCCGTGATCGTGCCGCTGATCGTGGACGGCAAAACCGAGGCTGTGCTGATCGTTGTCGGCAGGAGCAGGGGACAGCGGCTGATCCACATGGCCGACGCCGTCGCGCAGTTCGTGCGCACCCAGTTCGAGCTGGCCAGCCTTGAGGAGTCGAAGCGCGCGCTGCAACAGGCCGAGATCAAGATGCTGCGCGCGCAGATCTCGCCGCACTTCGTCTACAACGCGCTGAACACCATCTCGTCGATGATCCTCACCGATCCGGAGGAGGCCAACGAGCTGCTGCTGGAGTTCGCGGACTTCACGCGCTACTCGTTCCGCAGCTCCGGCATGTTCACCACGCTGGCCGAGGAACTGCGCAACATCGACCGGTACCTCACCATCGAAACCGCCCGGTTCGGCGGCAGGCTGAACGTTCGGCTCAAGATCGCACCCGAGGTGCTGCAGGTCGTCGTGCCGTTCCTGATCGTGCAACCCCTCGTCGAGAACGCCGTCAAGCATGGCCTCGCCAGCAAACCGGGGGGCGGCACCATCACCGTCATCGCCGAGGACGCGGGCAACGAAGCGCTGATCAGCGTGGAGGACGACGGCGTCGGGATGGATCCAGCTCGGCTCGAGGAGTTGCGCGACTCCCACCGCACCGGAGCGCACGTCGGCCTCGGCAACATCAACCACCGGATGCGGCAGCTGTTCGGGCCCGACTATCCGCTGATCGTGGAGACCGCGAAGGGTGCGGGCATGAAGGTCACGCTACGGGTGCCGAAGTTCCACCCGAACGCGCGACCCGACGTGCCGAGCTACACCCCGCCGAAGGAGCAGACGGACGGCTCCGGCTCGCCATTACTGCCGCCGCAACAGCAGGTCACCACGGAGCGGACAAGGCCGACGCGATCCCGCACACCGCCCGCACCGGATGACGTGACGCAGCGAGTGCGCTGACTCCCTTCATTCCACGCGGTTCGCGGCTAGGCTGGACGCCATGAGCGTCACCGACAAGCTGACATCCAGGCTGCCCATGATTCCCGACAGGGGCGACAAGTCCGACGTCGTCTCCGTAGTGAAGCTGCACGGCGTGATCACGCCGCACAGCACGCCGTTCAGCAGGGGAACGCTCAACATCAACTCCGTCGAGTCCGCGTTGCTGCGAGCCTTCAGCCACGACAGGTTGAAAGCCGTCGCGCTGCTGATCAACTCGCCGGGCGGCGCGCCGACGCAGTCCGGCTTGATCGCGGAGCGCGTCCGCCAGCTAGCCGAGGACAAGGGCGTGCCGGTGCTCGCGTTCTGCGAGGACGTCGCCGCGTCCGGCGGATACTGGCTGGCCTGCGCCGCCGATGAGATCTACGCGCATCGAACGTCGATGGTGGGCTCGATTGGCGTCGTCAGCGGCGGCTTCGGATTCTCCGAACTGATCGAGCGGTTCGGGATCGAACGCAGGCTCTACACCGCGGGCGAGAACAAGCGGCGGCTCGACCCGTTCCAGCCGGAGAACCCGGCCGACGTCGCCTGGCTCAAGGACATGCACGAGCAGCTACACCAGCTCTTCGCGGACTGGGTGAAACAGCGGCGCGGCAGCAAGCTGGCCGATGACGCCGACCTCTTCACCGGGGATGTCTGGCTCGGCGGCAAAGCCGAGGAGCTGGGCCTCGTCGACGGCATCGGCACGCTGCGCGAGGTCGTCGCCAAGCGGTTCCCCGACGCGGAGATCACAGTGGCCGAACCGAAGAAACCGCTGCTCGCGAAGCTGGGACTTGGCGCGCCCGCGGCCGCTGGGGTCAGCGCGCTGCTGCACGCGATAGAGCAGCGGACGAGCTGGTCTCGCTTCGGGCTGTAACGGAACGCGGCAGTAGGTGAGCAGGCACCGCGCCGTGCGAAACCACCAGATTCCCTCTGGACATTGTCCGCGGCACTAGGCAGGATGCTTGTTACTGTGAGTACGCATGACAACACCCGGAGGCTCGTCGTCCTCGCTGTTGACGACGAGGAGCCTGGCATGGAGATGCTGACCCATCGGTTGGAGAACAACCCGCACGTCGGCAAGATCTTCAACGCGGTGGACGCTTCCGAGGCGCTGCGCTTCATCTCCTATGGCCATCCGATCCTGGAAGAGCGCAAGGCCAATGGCTTGCCGCCGGTCGACGTCGTGTTCGCCGACATCCACATGCCCGGTCTCACCGGCATGGAGATGGCGCGCGTGTTCGCCGCGCTCAACCCGGCGCCGCTGTTGGTGTTCGTCAGCGGTCATACCGATGAGGCGGTCAACGCCTTCGACCTCGGCGCGGTCGACTACATCCTCAAGCCGTACGAGCAGCCGAGGCTGGACAAGTCGATCGACAGGGTGCTCGAGAAGCTGCGGGAGCGCGCGGAGGACAGCGGCGCCGCCGAGCAGGTAGTACCGGGCGACGACAACGAGGTCATCCCGGTCGAGCTGGCAGGCACCACCAAGTTGGTCCAGCGCAAGGAGGTGCAGTGGGTCGAGGCGCAGGGCGACTACGCTCGGCTCTACACCACCGACGGCTCGTCGCATCTGGTTCGTATCCCACTCGCGCAACTGGAGGAGCGCTGGGGCAAGGCGGGCTTCGTCCGGATCCACCGCTCCTACCTGGTCGCGCAGCGGCTGATCACCGAGCTGCGGATGGGCCAGGGCGGCTACCAGGTCGTCATCGGCAACGGGCAGAAGGTGTTGCCGGTCTCGCGGCGGCACACCCGTGAGCTGAAGGATCGGTTGACCGGCGGCGTGAGGAACGGTTAGCGGCGATGTCCGACGGAGCCCATCGCAGACGGGTACGAAGCCCTGATCCGACACTCGGCAGAAGCAGGCCGTCGATGCCACCGGTGCGGCGGGCGACGGTCGAACGCGTTCCCCGCACGCCCTCGCAGCCAAAAGCGAGCTGGACCAGCCGACCAAGCCCAAGCGAAAGCGGGTAGTGCTCGGCGGTCCTGAGGGAATGCCGGTGCCGTCGTTGCGCTCGCGGATGGAGCTCGCCGAGCAGACCAGCTGGGGCGAGATGTTGATCAGGGATCTGATCAAGGCGTTACTGCGCTGGAGCACCGCGTTCGGCGCGATCATGGTGCTGTTGCTCGGGGGACTACCGCTGCTGTTCTGGCAACAGCCCGGCTTCGCGTCCTTCACCGTTGTGGGTGTCCCTATTGCCTGGCTAATTTTGGGAGTCTTTGTGTCTCCGGTGTTGTTCGTCCTCGGGATCGCCTACGAACGGTTGTCCGAACGGCACGAGCGAGACTTCGTTGACATGATCGAGAGCTGACAGAACTGACACGGCGATGACAGGTTGGGAGATCTCGGCGGCGGCAACGGTCGCGCTCGTCGCGGTCGTTACCTTCTACCTCGGTCGCCGATCGGCCACCCTGCACAACGCGGCGCAGGACTTCGACATGGCGCGCCGCACCGTCCGGTCACGCCGCAACGCGGCGGCGGTTTCCGGTGAGTACCTGTGCGCTGCTTCTTTTCTCGGCATAGCTGGCGCGATCCTTACCGACGGCGCCGACGCGCTCTGGTACCCGATCGGCTTCACGGCCGGCTACCTGGTGCTGATGCTGTTCGTGGCTGCCCCCTTGCGGCGCAGCGGCGCGTACACGCTGCCGGACTTCGTCGAGGCCAGGCTCGACTCCAGGGGGATCCGCTGGTTCGCCAGCCTGATCACGGTGTTGATCGCGCTGCTCTACATGGTGCCGCAGTTGCAGGGCGCCCAGCTCGCGGTGACGACGTTGTTTCCGGTGCCGGATTGGGCCGGTCCGGTCGCGGTGATCGGTGTCGTGCTGGTGACCGTGCTCGGCGGCGGGATGCGGGCGACGACGCTGGCGCAGGCATTTCACTACTGGTTGAAGCTGTTCGCCATCGCCGTGCCCACGCTGGTGCTGTGCGTGGTGTTCATCGGGTCGGGGGGTAAGGGCGCCGCCGCCGGCCTCGCCGACGCCGCGCCGCCCACCCTGCCGCAGGACACCACGGTCACCGTCGACACTCCGGTTAAGTTGCAGGTCAGCACGCCGACGACGTTGTACGCGGACGGCGTCGTCGACGGCGCGCCCGCCAAGGGCGAGGTGTTGTGGTCCGCGGAGGTTCGCCACGATGTCGCCGCTGGTACGACACTGCGGTTCGACGCGGGGACCCCGACACCGGTCGTTGTCGGCGCGCCCGCCGACAACGCCGACTGGCTGGCACCTGGCGGTGGCGATACCTGGGACTTGCTTGGAACGTACTCGCTGCTTACGGCGTTGATGCTGGGCACGATGGGCTTGCCGCACATCCTGGCTCGCTTCTACACCAACCCGGACGGCAGGGCGGCCCGGCGCACCACACTGCACGTCGTGCTGCTGATCGGACTGTTCTACCTGTTCCCGGTGCTGCTTGGCGCGTTGTCACGGCTGTACGTGCCACGATTGCTGGTCACCGGCGAGAAGGACGCCGCCGTGTTGCTGCTTCCGACGTCCGTGCTGCCTGGCATCGGCGGGCAAATCCTGGCGGCCGTGATCGTGGCCGGTGTGTTCTCCGCGTTCCTCGCGGCGACGTCCGGACTGGTCTACAGCGTCGCGGGCGTGATCTCGGCCGACTTGATGCCAGAGCGGGTTCGCGACTTCCGCAGCGCCGCCGTGTTGCTCGCGCTGTCCGCGCTCGGCATCGCGCTCGTGCCGAGGCAGCCGGACATCGCGCACGGCATCGCGATCGCGTTCGCCCTGGCGGCATCGACGTTCTGCCCGGTGCTCGTGCTCGGCATCTGGTGGCGTGGGCTGACCGCCAAGGGCGCTGCCGCGGGCATGTTCGTTGGCGGGGTCGCGGTGCTCACCGCGCTCGGGCTGGATATCGCCAGCGATTACACGGGCGGCTGGGCGCCGGTCCTCCTGGAGCGGCCCGCGCTGCTGTCGGTGCCAGCTGCGTTTATCACGGCCGCGCTTGTCAGCCTCGCGAGCAGGAACACCGGGAGCGCGACGGTCAACAACTTCATGCTGCGAATGCACGCCCCTGACCGGCTCGGGTTCGTCACCGACGCCGCGATCCCGCGTTACGGCCGCGCCGAGGAGCGCATCCGACTCGGCCACGGCCAGGGCCGCCACCGTCGGTAGCCCGTCGTGCCGCCGAGGTCGCCACGCCACGGCTCACGCGCAGGCAACACGGGTCCGTGGCACCATCGAGGTGTGCTGTTCGCAGAAGACGTACCGACCGCATCGGTGAAGGACCTGCCTGAATCCGACCTTGTGCTGCTCGACGTGCGCGAACCCGATGAATGGCAGGCTGGCCATGCCCCCGAGGCGGTGCACATGCCGCTACGGGACGTCCCAGCACGCATGGGAGAGCTGGCCGATTTCCCCGACGACAAGCCGATCTACGTCGTCTGTCGCACCGGAGGCCGTTCCGAGCAGGCGACGGCGTTCCTCAACGCCAACGGTTTCGAAGCGGTCAACGTCGCCGGTGGCATGAAGTCATGGCAGACCGAGGGCAGGGACATGGTCGCCGATCATCCGGACGTCGCACCCACGGTCTTGTGAGCCATGTCCGGTGCCTGGCAGTACCAGGGACACGGCCGGCGCCCTCCCGTGTCCGGCCCGGCGCGGGGTGGCGTCCGGTGGGTGGCGCTCACACCGCACTCACCCGCGCTCCGGCGCACGCCGAGGCAGGAGCCGTACACCGGACCGCCGTCCTATCCCGCGCCGCCGAAATGGGGCTTTCCCAACCTGGTCTGGCGGTTGCCGACGCGGGTACCTGGCACCGCGACCACCAAGCAGGATCCCGCTGAAGCGCAGCGCACTATCGGTATCGGCGCGATCGTCGCGCTGCTCGCGCTGGCTGCGTTCACCACGCTCGCCGCGTGCGCGGAGTTGTGGCGTTACGCGCTGCTGGTGCGGAGCAGGGACGCCGCACTGAGCGCCGGTATCGTGCAGGCGTCGGACACGCTCGTCGTGTGGCTGTACCTGGCGACGGTGCCGCTGCTGTCGCTCGTCGCCGTCATCCTCACGTTCGCGTGGCTGCTGCTCGCCCGTGCCGCCGCCGCGCACCGATCCGGCTACGATCCGCCCCGGTCGTTGCTCGGTGTCATCCTGCGGGTCTTCGCGCCGTGGCCGGCGGTGGGGCTCGTCCTCGGCCTGTTATGGCTGGTCGCGACGGTGGTACCCGCCGTGGAACGGGTCGCGGTGACGCTGATGCCGGTGGCCGCGCTCGGCGTGCTGGTGGTGTGTCTCGTGCTCACCGGCCCGGTCGTCGTCGAGTTGGAGCACGCCGCGCTCGGCAACGGGCACAGCAAGCCACGTCCGTCCCGGTTGGCACTGGCATGGTGGGCAGCCTGGGTCTGCAACGGCGTACTCGTCGCGCTGACAGCGATCTGGCGCACGCGAGACGGCCTGCAACAACAGGCTGACGCCGTGGCACTGACCGCGGTCACCAACATCGCGGCCGCGGTGCTCGCGGTGTTGACGGTGCTGGTGATCCGCAGGGTCATGGCGCTACTCGCGCCGCGTTCGCGACGTCCGCCGCGGCGGTTTCGCGTGGTTGACGTGCGCGGGGCGCCCGAGCCGGAGTTGCGAACGACGCGCCCAGCGAGTGCGCGCAGGTAGCCGCCGGGTAGCGTCACGCACGGGCGACCTGCCCGAGCACCATCGTGATGACGACTTTCCGAGGAGGACGGACGTGGGCAAGGGCTCCCGCAAGGCACGGACGACGCGCAGGGCGGAGAACAAGCGCCGCAAGGTTCGGGATGTCTTCGTCGGCAGACCGTTCGAGGGACTCGCCGCCGAGCCGGAGCTGATAGCGCTTCGGGAGTTCGTCCCCTCCGCGACCGCGAAACTGACATTGGCCGAGTCAGTGGACGCCGAGGGCGACAAGGAGGTCACGCTGGCGAGCGTGCTGCCCGGCGCCGCCGCCGCGATGGTGCGCGCCGACGGCGAGCGGTTCGTTGGCCTGCAGGTGCAGACCCGGTCGTCCGACGTCAGCAGGGACCTCGGCCGTTCGCTGCGCTGGGTGCTCGACGCGGAACCGGGCGCGGTGCTCGCGGCGCCGGACACCACAAGCGAGCCGGGCGAGAACGAGCGGCTGCAAGATCTGCTCGTCCCGGACGCCGAGCTTGAGCCGGAGCTGCACGAGGACTTCTCGTGGTGGATGGACTCCGACACCGAGCCCACCGGTGAGGTCGCGCTCTCGCTGGAGCGGGCGAACGCGGCGATTCAGCCGTCCGAGCGCATCGGCCCGGCCGCGTACTGGGTGCACGCTGGCGAAAAGGCGCACCTGCGCTGGGTGCGGCAGGAGGACGAGAACGAAGTCCTCAAGGCACTCGCGAGGCTGTCGGTGCGGGATGAGCTCGCGCTCGGTGAGGACTCCCGGTACGCGGGATCGTTCCGGGCGCACGGCCTGCTGGTCCCGGTGTGGGATCTTGACCCCGACGCGCACGCTCGGGAGTGGATCGAGCCGACGAAGCAGCTTGGCGCGCGGCTGGAGGAGGCGCTGGCCAGTCTGGCGGATCAGCCGCTCGACGCCGCGGAACGACGAGCACGGGACGGGTTGATCGGCCGTCAGTTCACGCTCCGCTGACTAGGAGGCTTCGGTGGGAAACGACCTCACGGACTTCGGGGAGTTCGTTGAGGCCGAACTGCCTGGACTCTTGCGTTACGGCTACGTACTCACCGGAAACCCGCACGACGCGTCCGATCTGGTGCAGACCGTGCTTGAGAAGATCGGCTCGAAGTGGCCGAGCATCAGGCGGAAGACGTCAGATCCGGTCGCCTACATCAGGCGGTCGATGGCGAACGCGCACATCAGCAGGTGGCGGCGCGTCAAACGAGAGACGTTGGTCGCCGAAACGCCGGAACATCGCGGGTATACCGAGGCCGATCCTTTTGAGCACGAACCGCTCGTCCGTGCGGTACGGGAACTGCCACCGAGGCAACGTGCCGTCATCGTGCTGCGTTACTACGAGGGACTCTCCGAAAACGAGATCGCGGAGGCGCTCGGAATCAGCACGGGAACGGTAAAGAGCCAAGCAAGTAAGGCAATATCGACACTTCGAACAAAAGTCGACTACCCGGTCGAGAGCGACGGATGAAAGGAGGCCGGACGTGAATCAGCAGGATGACTCCGACATCACCGACGGCCTCCGGACGTCATTGTCCGATGACCGGTTCGCGCTGCGGCCGACGGCATCGGCGCGGGAGACGATCGTGGCCGCCGCGCGCAGGCGGCGCAGGCGGCGCGAGGTCGGTTACGCCACTGGCGGCTCGCTCGCCGTCGCTGGTGTGCTGCTCGGTGGGTTCGTGCTGGTGAGCCCGCCGCAGCCGGAAGATGGCACGACGTTGGCTGAGGACGTGCCGTCGACGTCCGCGCCAGGGACGGCTGGAGCTGAGGCCCGCGCGGAATCGGGACCAGCACGGCGCGGTACTCCGATGGCGACCGGTCCTGACGGGGCGACGCGGGAGCGGATGTTGCCCGCGCCCGGTGATGCCTCGGCGCGGCCGATGGAGATCGGTCCCGATGGCTACCGATCGCTCCGGCTCGGCATGTCGTACGACGAGGTGCGCCAGACCGGCATGCTCGCGGACCCGAACATGCCGCCGCCGAAGGACTGCACCAGGTACCAGCTTGCCGAAGGCGATCAGGCGGTGCGTCACATCCTCGTCTCCGAGCGAGCGGGCCTTGCCGCCGTCTTCGCGAACAAGGCGAGTACACCGGAAGGCATCGCCGCCGGTTCGACTCGCCAGGAGCTCGAACGCACCTACGACGCGACCGAAGCCGACGACCCCGCGCTATACGAGATCCCGACAGGGCGGGGCGGCCATTACGTGTTCGGCATCGACGGCGAACGGGTCAGCGAAGTCGTGCTCGTGGCCGATGAACAGGACTGCGGGCTGCCCTGACAGATGCCAGAGCAGCCCGCGGCACGTTAGCGGAGAAGGGCCGGTCGCGTTTTACAGCGCGCCGCCCGCGACAGGGGGCATGGTGGGATCGGCGCCGCCGCCATCGTCCTCGCGGTCGAGGAACTTCTCCACCTCGAACATGTTGCCCTGCGCGCGCTTGGCGATGTTCAGCAGCGTTGACATCTGCGCGATCTCCTCGACCTGTTCCTTGAGGAACCACTGCATGAATTGCTCGCCGGTGTAGTCGTCCTCGCCGCGCGCCGTCTTGGCCAGCGTCTCGATGTCGCTTTTGACGTCCTTCTCTTGGGCCAGCGCGAGCTCGATCAACTCGACCGGATCGGAGAAGTCGTTGCGGACCTGCCCCGTGCCAGGGATCTCGACGTGGTGGTCGGTGTCGAGCAGGTACTGAACGATCGCGAGCGCGTGATTGCGCTCCTCGACAGCCTGCGCGTAGAAGCGCTTGGCCAGTCGCGGCAGGTCTTCCTTGTCGAACCACACCGCGAGCGCGATGTATTGCTGCGACGCGGTGAACTCGTTCTGGACCTGTTGCTGCAGTAGCTCGTAAAACTTGGAACGGGGTTCTTTGGTGGTCATATTTCGACACTAACCCGATCGCGGAACGCATTTCCACCGCGATTCAGTGAGATGCGTCAATTTGTGTGCACTTACTTAGGAAAGGGTTCACTCAATTCACTTAGGCTTTCCTTGGTAGGGAATAGAATCGCGCGAAATAGGGCACGACATACAGTGCGGGCCGCCTCTTCCCGACCCGAGTTCCGACCCGGCGATCGGCAGCACCTCGATGCCGTCTTGCTCCAGTCGCGCGTTCGTCTCGACGTTGCGCTCGTAGCCGACGACCGTTCCCGGCGCGATGGCCAGGGTGTTGTTGCCGTCGTCCCATTGCTCGCGTTCCGCGGTGACCGGGTCGAGACCGGTGTCGATCACCCGAAGGTGGTCGATGTCCATGGCGTCGGCGGCCGCGGTGAGAAACGGCGTTGGGCCGTCCACCCGCAGCCCGCCGTTGTCGTCGCGGAGCGTGTAGGCGATCAGCTCGTCGCGTGCGAGCGGATACATCACGACGGCGTCGATGTCGACCATCGTGCACACGGTGTCCAGGTGCATCGTGGCCCTGCGCTGCGTGATCGGCACGGCGAGGACGGTGTGCGCGAGGTCGTCGGCGAACACCGACCGCGCCAGCGACTCGGCGCCCGCCGCCGTCGTGCGCTCCCCGACGCCGATGGCGAGCACGCCGGGTGCCAGCAGCAGCACGTCGCCGCCCTCGACCGGTGCGTGGTGTGAGCCGTACGCGAGTTCGGTGTCCGCGAAGCGTGGATGGTGATCGTAGATCAGGTCGAGCAGCGACGTCTCCCTGCGCCGGGCGGGCATGGCCAGCGAGGCGACCGCCGCCGTGTCCGCGATCCACACGGACGAGTCGCGGGTGAACAGCAGGTTCGGCAGCGGATCGATGGCGAAGTCGTGCGGATGGTTCATCTTGCGCACCAGCGATGCGCCCTCGGCGGCGGGCAACTCCTCGAATGTCATGCCAGCGATGAGCGCGTGCGCCAGTGACTCCGCGTCCACACTGGACAGATGGGAGCTGACGACGTCGGCGAGGTCGGTGCCGAGCCTACGGCGGTCAACGGCCGCCCGCACGCCAGCCTCGTGCGCAGCCGGTTCCGCCAACGCGGTGCACAGCATGTCGGTGAGCAGCAGCACCTCGACACCTCGGGAGCGCAAGACGTCGGCGAACTGGTCGTGCTCGTCCTGCGCGCGAGCGACCCAGGGGATTGAGTCGAACAGCAGCGTGTCGTTGTTGCGTGGCGTGAGCCGTTTCAGCTCGTCACCGGGCCGGTGCAGCAGCACGGTCCGCAGCCGCCCGACTTCACTGTCCACACGGGCCACGGGGCGTTCGGTGTCGATCGTCACGGGGACGAGCGTAATCGCGCGGTGCGGCGGTCGGCAGCGCGCGATCGCGGGTTAGGGCAGCCAGGGGAGAAGCGGCTTGAGCAGTGCGTATCCGACGAACGCGACGAAATCCAGCAGGAAGTGCGCCAGCACGAGCGGCCACAACCGGTTGGTCCGCTGCCAGACCCTGCCGAGGATGAGTCCCATCACCACATTGCCGAAAAAGCCAGCGGCGCCTTGATACAGGTGATATGCACCCCTAAGCACCGATGACAACAGCAGCGAGGAGTTCGCCGACAACCCGAGTTGGCGCAGGCGCGTGAGGAGGAATGCGACGAGAAGGACTTCTTCGGCGAAGGCGTTGCCGAGGGCGGACAGCGTCAGCGTGATCGGCCGCCACCACGTCGCGTCGAGTAGCGAAGGCACGACGGCGACGCTGAATCCCAGCTGCCAGCTGACCAGGTACAACGCCAGTCCCGGAATGCCGATCACCGCGGCGAGCGCGACGCCGATCCCGATGTCGCGGCCATCGATGCGAACGGGGAGTCCCACCTTGGCGAGTGAGAATCCGGCCCGCCAGAGCAGGTACAACCCCAACGCACCCCACGCGATCAGCTGCCCGGCGCCGAGTAACTGCTTGAGCAGGTCGATCGTGGCGATGTCGGCCTGGGGACGGTGCAGCGCGACCTGCTGGTCGGACAGCGCCCCGGCGCGGAGCAGCGACTCCACCAGCGAGAGGAGGCTGCGTAACGCGGAGAGGCCGAGCGTGATGGCGAATACGATGACGATCTCAACCATGATCGCCCTGCGCTGTCCGTCGTCAGTGACCACACTGTGTGACGGTGCGGGTGCTGGGTTGAGCCAGTTCCGGAAGTTCCTTAACACTGTTTCATGTTCGCTGGTAGGGAGGTAACGCCTGGTCAGAGAGGTGACAGCGGTCGGCTCATGCTATTGGAGTCAGTGAAACCGCAGCTTAGCAACCTATTTGTTATTCCGTCGGTATAGCGTCCGGGCTGCAACGCACGAGGATTAGCCCGAGCTGCCGAGAGGAAGGATAAGTCTCGTGGCGGAATCGTCAGCTGCTGAGCCCGGCACAGCCGGGCCGCAGCCTTGGTATAAAGCAATTCATGGGCCGGTGTTCTGGCCGTCAGCGGTCATCATCGCAGGGTTTGTCCTCTTCGCGGTGATCGCGCCAGACACGGCGAACGAAACCATCACGAATGTTCAGACATTCATCGTCGAGAAGGTTGGTTGGTATTACACCATCATCGTCTCGCTGTTCGTGGTGTTTTCACTATGGGTCGGGCTCGGTCACTACGGTGACATCAAGCTTTCCCCGCAGGACGAGGAAGCCGAGTTCGGTCTTGGTTCCTGGTTCGCGATGCTCTTCGCGGCGGGCATGGGTATCGGCCTGGTGTTCTGGGGGGTCGCGGAGCCGCTGAACCACTTCGCGAACCCGAAGCCCAGCTTGGGAGTGGACGCCGAGAGCAACGCCGCGCGATTCGCGGGCGAGGGCGGTGTCGATGCCACCGGTGGTCCGGTGAGCAACGTCGACATCGCTGAGCAGTCGATGGTGCAGACCTTCCTGCACTGGGGCATTCACCCGTGGGCGATCTACGTGGTCGTCGGTCTCGCGGTCGCCTACATGGTGCACCGGAAGGGCAAGTCGATCTCCATTCGCTGGGTGCTCCAGCCGCTGCTCGGGGACAAGGTGAAGGGTCCGATCGGTGACGCCGTCGACATCGCGGCGATCGTCGGCACGCTCTTTGGCGTGGCTACCTCGCTCGGATTCGGTGTGACCCAGGTGGCGTCTGGGCTGAGCTTCCTCGAGATCGTTGACGAGCCGACCGACCTGCTGCTCGTCATTCTCATTGGCGCCATCACCCTTGTCGCGATCGTCTCGGTGGTCACGGGTGTCAAGCGAGGCATCAAGTACCTGTCGAACACCAACATGGTGATCGCGGCATTGATCATGCTCTTCGTGTTGTTCACGGGGCCGACGCTCTATCTGCTCCGTGACTTCGTCGAGAACATCGGTCTCTACCTGCAGAACCTGCTGCAGTTGAGCTTCGACACCACCGCCAACGAGGGCCCATCGGGCGCTAGCTGGCAGGGCAGCTGGGCGATGTTCTACTGGGGCTGGTGGATCTCGTGGGCCCCCTTCGTCGGTGTGTTCATCGCGCGGATCTCCCGTGGTCGCACCATCCGTGAGTTCGTCGCCGGTGTGCTGCTCGTGCCCACCGCGTTGTCGTTCCTGTGGTTCACCGTCTTTGGTGGCTCCGGCATCTTCCGTGAGCTGTTCGGTGGTGGCGGTCTCGTCACCCTCAACGAAGACGGCGACCCGACGGTGGCAACGGAGGGCTCGCTGTTCACCGTGCTGGATGGGCTGCCAGGCGGGACGATCGTCATCGGCATCACGATCATCTTGATCGTGCTGTTCTTCGTAACGTCCTCGGACTCCGGTTCGCTGGTGGTCGACATGCTCGCCTCCGGTGGTGACCCCGAGCCGCCGACGTGGAGCCGTGTGTTCTGGGCCTCGATGGAGGGGCTCGTGGCGATCGCGCTGCTGCTGGCAGGCGGGCTTGCCGCGTTGCAGATGATGGCGATCGTGATCGCCTTGCCGTTCAGCGTCGTGATGCTCGCGATGTGTGTCTCGACGCTGAAGGAGCTCAGGCAGGAGCGTGCGATCATGCTGCGTATACAGCGCAGGCAGCAACGTGAGGAGATCACGGAGCATGTCTCGCAGAACCTGATCGAGGAAGGACTCGTCGAACCGAACGGCGGCGACGGGTCCAAGGCTACGGCCAAGACCTCGCGCTAGGAGGCGTCATTCACCGCGGCCCCCGGTGGCGTTCGTCAGCCGCCGGGGGCCGCGCTGTGCGCGGCGAGAAACGGGCAGCCGACAAGACGTCGCATCTCGTCGGAGAGCTGCTGCGGCGTGACGGCGGGTTTCCGGAACGCCAGCCGGACGTCGTGATCGCCGGTATCCGACTCGACGCGTAGCCGCAGTCCGTACTGGTCGAGGCTGAGCGGGCGGATTTTGCCGTCTCGTAGCTCGGCGGGGACATGCCTGGCCAGCGCGGTGACGACGTCGGGGTGCTCGCCTTCCAGGTGTCGCAGCCAGTAACGCTCGTACTCGCAGAACGGGTCGGGCTTCGCCTTGGCGAACTGGTGCGGCAGCAGCGGATGGGTGCCATCGCTGTCGGCGAGCACCAACGACGACGGATGCAGGCACGCCATTCGCGCGCCGTGTCCTACGTCGAGCAGTTCGGCGGCCGGGCGCTCCTCCGCGATCATGATCGCCCGGTGGCGCGCCGCCTTCGACGGCAGCAGTCGCAGCCACCCGGTGATCCACAGCAGTCCCCGCGTGCGCTCGCGCAACCCGACCGGCGCGATGTCGGTCAGTTCGAGCAGCACCGGCAGATCTCCGCCGCGCGCGGTCGCCGTCGTGACGACGAGGGGATCGTTCTCGTCGAGCAGGACGCTCGCGCCGCCCGTGTCGTGCACGTGGCAGAACCGAGGTGTCGTCGCGTCGACTGACCCGGTCGCCTGGCCGGTGATCGCGCCGGTCAGCTCGGACTCCGACGCGGGCGCGAGCCGGGCTGGCGCGCGGTACGCGGCGATCGACTTCGCTTTCGTTTCGGGGGAGGGTGCGGGTGGCCGTCTCCGTACGGTGCTGGTCATAGCGCTCCTCCTGTTGTTAGGTGAGCCTAACCTTGGCCGACGGGTGATGGCAAGGCTCCGAAAGGAGGGGCTTATCGCAGCGAACGCCCCTCAGCGCGCCACGCCGCGCGCGATGGCGTCGATCAGCTCCGGCCGGAGGCGAGTGTGCGAGATGATCGCGTCTACCGATCCCACGTCGACGGCGCGCTGGACGCTGTGCACCCGGTCGAACTCCGCCGCGACCTCGCCCAGCTTCTCTGAACGGACGGCGGCTCGGGTCTCGGCGAGCTGCGCGGACAGCTCCGCCCGGTCGGTGCCGGACGCCGCCGCGACCCGTTCCTCCAGCGCACGTACGCGTTCGTCGGCGGCGGTACGGGCGTTGACCTCGCCGGGGAACACAACCGCGGCCGCGGGTGCGCCGCCGATCACCGAGGCGTACGAGCCCTCGACCGCGAGCACCGTCATGTTCGGGTTCAACGCCTTGGAGAACACCACGAACGCGCCGCCGTGGTACCGCGAGATCACGCAGAACACGATCGGGCCGTCGAAGTTGACGATCGCGCGCCCGATCTCCGCGCCATACTCCAGCTGCAGCTTGCGCATCGACTCCGGCGAGCCGTCGAACCCCGACAGGTTCGCCAGCACCACCAGCGGCCGGTTACCGCTCGCCGCGTTGATCGCCCGCGCCACCTTCTTCGACGAACGTGGGAACAGCGTGCCCGAGGTGTAGGCGTCCGGCCCGTCGGTGGGCGGGAAGCCGCGGCGCGGCACGGACTGCGACTCGATCCCGATCATGCACACCGGATAGCCGCCGAGGTGCGTGTCGGTGACGACGGCCATCTCGGCGTCGGCCATACCAGCCCAGCGCTCGACGAGCGGGTGGTCGGCGTCGGCCACCGCGCGCATCAGCGTGCGGATGTCGAACGCCTTCTTGCGCTCCGGGTTCGCGGTGAAGATCTCGCCAACGGTGCGGAAGTCACTACCCGCCAGCTCGTGCGGGTACGACGAGATGTCGCGGTCCACCGGATCGGACGTCGTCACGCGGCGTGGGCCGGGTTCGCCGGGCACGACATACGAATGGTCATAGTGCGCCATCAGCACGTCGCGGGCCCCGGCGAGGTCGGGCGCCCAGTACTGCGCCTGCCCGTTCGGCCCCATGACGCGGTCGTAGCCGCCGATGCCGAAGTTGTCCTCGGCGGACACGCCGCCGGAGAAGTCCAGCGACTGCTTGCCGGTCAGCACCATCGCCGAGTCTGGCGTCATCACCAGAATGCCCTTGGTGTGCATGAGCATCGTGGCCTCGGCGTTCCAGTACGGTTGCGCGCCGACGTTGATGCCTGCCACGACGACGTTGATCTCGCCGCCGTCTTGGGTGAACCGGACGATGCGCTGCAGCGTGCGGCCGACCCAGTCCAGGTTCTCGGTGCCGGAGTCCATCGAGATCTTGGCGCCCGCGGACAGTGCGAACCACTCCACCGGCACCCGCATCCGCTCCGCCAGGTTGAGCGCGGCGATCACCCGTGCGCACTCCGGTTCCGCCAGCGCGCCGAGCGCCTTCGTCGGGTCGCCCAACAACGCCACACGCGTGACCCCTTCCGGGTGGCGTTCGGTCGGTGTGCTCACCACGCCGGTGACGATCGCGGCGGTGTTGTTGCCCTTTAGCCGCTCAACCGGCACCAGCGTGCCGGTGTCGTCCAGGTCGTACTCGGTGAACGCGCCGCCGTCACCTGCCAGCAGCTCCGTCAGCTCGTATGGATACACCGTGCCGCGCCTGCGCGCGCGCAACACCTTCTGCTGGTAGTCGTCCAGCGGGGTGATCGGCTCGGACGTCGGCTCGCCGACCGTGACCGTTACCCCTGCGCTCGCCTCGTACGACACCCTGATGGCCGCGTCGTGTGTCTCGCCGGTGTCGTGGTCGAGTTGCCGCCCGATGAACCGGACCTCCTCGATTCCCGCGCCCGCCGTGGACGGCACGACGCGCTGCGCGAGCGCGGTCAGCTCGTCCGGCGTCAGCTCGCTCGGCGGCCACGCGTAGATCAGGATCTGGTTGGTGTCCAGGCGGTTCTTCTGCGGGCGCTGCGCCTGCACCTTGCGGATCGCGTCGAGGCACGCGGCGAGCGCGCCCTCGGCCGCCGGCAGCGAGACCAGCCTGCCGTCGTTGTCGCGTAACGGTGTCAGGTCCCGCACCTGCGCCATCGCGACCAGCCGCTCGTCGGACGGGTTGTGCGGCGCGACGCACCTGAAGAGATAGACGTCCTCGTCCGCCGAGGGCAGCCGGGTGAGGTCGAAGTTGCTCAACCGGCGCAGTTGCAGCCGCTGCGCGACGAGCGGGTGAATACCCCTGATCAGCCGTTCCTCGGTCAGGCCCGTGGTGGACGGCCGGAACGTGAAGTGATGGTGCATCGTCGGCCCGTGCCCGCCGCCGGGGCCCGCGACCGTCGTGGTGACCCGCCGCGCTCGCGTCAGCTCCGGCACCTCGCTGAGCACGGCGCGCAACTCGGCGGCCATCGCGTCGTCGGCGTCCGCGCCGACCGGCTGGTCCTGCCAGGTCAGGTAGATGTCCACGACGAGGTCAGACGTGCCCGCGGTCGTGCTGCCCTCGTCCGATGCCACCTCGGCGACGGTGCGGGCGGCCTTCGGCAGCTCGGCGAAGTCGGTCGCGGTGGACAGGAGGCGTAACCGCTGCTCGTCCAGGTCGAACGACGTCGACACGAACGGCTGGTTGTCGTGCTCGAAGCAGCGCACGCCGTCCAGCCCGCGCGACCGGTAGTAGCGGCGGGTCATGACCTCCAGCAACGGGCCGAGGTCGCAGCCCTGCCTGCCGATGCGCTGGCCGAGCAGCCGTACCAGTGGTTCCGGGCTCGCGACCATTTCCTTGATCCGCTCGGCGCGGTCCGGTGCGTCCGGGTGCTCGTCGAGGTAGCGCAGGTGCTTGCGGACCCCGGCGTAGACCTCGGCGCGGGTGCGGCGCAGCATCGGTTGGGCGAACCATCGGAACGCGACGCTCCTGGCGAGGTCACCAACGACGGGAAAGCGCAGTTGGGTTGCCGCGACGAGGTGCTCAACCGCCTCGCCCGCCGCGAACCGCGCGTCACCGACCGGCGGCGGGTCGGTGAGCCACTGCTGCAGCACGGTGGTCACGACCTCGACGTCCGCGCTGACCCGTTGCTGCGCGAGGAAGATGCGGAACACCGCTTCCTCCAGCGCTTCGGTGCGTTCCAAGTCGTTGACGCCGTAGCGGCTCAGCGCCTGCCGCAGTCGCGCGGTGAACGTCTCCGAGACGCCCGCGCGCTCGACATCGAGGCTCTGCAAGTAGGAGTGGAAGTATTCGCGTGCGCTGTGCACGCGGGTCTCCGCCTTGGTCTCCTCACCAGCGGGTTTGTTGCGGCTCAGCTCGGAGATGTCCGCGAACAGTTCCAGCAGCTCGGTCTCGGCGGCGAGCCTGCCGTCGCCGACGGCGTCGCGGTCGGCGATGTAGCCGCGCAGGATGCTGCCGTCGTCGTCCGGGTCGACGTCGAAACCAAGCAGGATGCTGCGCATGTCCTCCAGGTGTCGCCGCGCGCGGTGTTCCGCGGTGCCGCCAACCGCGGTGGGCAGCGCGAGGTCGACCGGAGCGGCGGTGGTAGCTGGCGCCTCGTCGTCATCGGCGCGCGGTTCCAGCCGAAGCAGTGGCGCACCGGTCTCGACCTGGCTGCCCGCTGAGACGAAGCACTCCCGCAGCGTCGCGGCGAACGGCGCGCGCAGCACCGTCTCCATCTTCATGCTTTCCAGCACGATCACGGGCGAGCCCGCCTCGACCTCGGCACCGACGTCGACCGGCGTCGCGACCACCAGCGCAGGCGCCTGCGAGCGCAGCACACCGCCCTCCTCGCGACTGATGCGGTGCGCGGTGCCGTTCACCTCGATCAGGTGCACGGGGCCGTGAGTGTGGGTAACGAGGCGGAAGCTGTCGCCGTTGACGATCAGCCGTCCGGTGGCGACGTCACGCTCTCCAGAGCCAGTGGCGCCCCCGGAGCCGTAACGCTCCAGCTCGGCGTCCACGGTGGTGATGTCGTCGTCGCCGGTGCCGATACCGATGCGGTACCGGTGCGGGCCGATCTTGGCGACCTTTACCCGGTAGCTCGTGCCGCGGAGGCTGAGCTCGATCGCGCGGTCGACCTCGTGCTGCACCTGGGGACGTCCACCGTGCGCGGTGCTGAACAGGCGCTGCCGCTCGGTCCGTTCGGCGTCTTCGTACGCCTCGATCGCGGCGGCGGCCAGCGCGATGCCGGAGTGTCGGTCGGACACGAGGCCGCCTTCGGCGCGTACCCGGTCGATCCAGCCGGTATCCGCCGTGGCGTTGACGACGTCGTCCTCGTCGAGCAGGTCCAGCAGGAAACTCTTGTTGCTGACGCCGCCTTCGATGATCACCGTCGTTTCGCGCAACGCGCGGCGCAGCCTGCCGAGCGCCTCGTCGCGGTCACGACCGTAGGCGATGATCTTGGCGATCATGGAGTCGAAATCGGACGGGATGGTGTCGCCGGCCGCGACACCGGTGTCGACCCGGATGCCTGGGCCCGCTGGCAGGTCGAGCATCGCGATCCTGCCGGGCGCGGGGGCGAAGTCGCGATCGGGGTCCTCGGCGTTGAGGCGTGCTTCGATCGCATGACCGGACTCGGGTGGCATGTCGCCGGTCAGCTTGCCGCCGGACGCGACGTGTAGCTGAGCCTTCACCAGGTCCGTTCCGGTGGTTGCCTCGGTGATCGGGTGCTCGACCTGCAGCCGGGTGTTCACCTCAAGGAACGCGAACAGTCGCTCGGTCGGCTGATAGAGGAATTCGACGGTGGCCGCGCCCCGATAGCCGACCGCGACGGCGAGCCGTTCGGCGGACGTCTTGAGCGTCTGGATCTGGTCGGCGTCTAACAGCGGGCAGGAAGACTCCTCGATGATCTTCTGGTTGCGCCGCTGCACCGAGCAGTCGCGGACCCCCAGTGCCCACGCCGCCTCGCCGTCGGAGATCACCTGGACCTCGACGTGCCGCGCGCCGGTGACGAGGCGTTCCAGGAAAACGACGCCGCTCCCGAACGCCCGCGCGGCCTCCTCGCTAGTACGGGTGAACGCGTCGGTGAGCTCGTCGTCGCTGGTCACGACGCGGATGCCACGCCCGCCACCGCCCGCCGTCGCCTTGAGCATCAGCGGATAGCCGATCTCCTTCGCGGCGTGCTGTGCCGCGTCGACGTCCGCGATCGGGCCGCGGCTCCACGGGGCGACCGGCACGCCGACTTCCTCGGCGAGCTGCTTCGCGCCGATCTTGTCGCCGAGCCTGCGCATCGCGTCCACGCTCGGTCCGATGAACGTGACGCCGACGCGTTCGCACAGTTCCGCGAACGCCGGGTCTTCCGCGACGAAGCCCCACCCGACCCATGCGGCGTCCGCTTCGGTGTCACGTAGGGCGCGTTCCAGCACGGCCATGTCGAGGTATGGCCGGTTGGCTGCTGGTCCGAGGCAGTAGCTGATATCCGCCTCTCGGACGAACGTCGCCGTCCGTTCCGCGTCGGTGTAGAGCGCGACGGTCTCGATCGGTTCGCCGGTCTCCGCGGCCAGGTCGCGGACGGCGTGGATGAGCCGCATCGCGGCTTCGCCTCGGTTGACGATGACGACACGGCGAAACACCGGTGAGCCTCCTGTGTGGGGGACGCGCGTGGTAGGCCAAAACTGTGTGAGTTGGCCAAGGGACCCGGGACAACAACGCTGTCGTGGTCAAGCGGACGATTCCCGCCTCCCATGTGCAGCATGCCGGTTACCAAGGAGTACCGGAATGGCGATTCGCCTCACCGCCTCTCGGTCGCTTGTTGTAGGAACTCCACAAAGCGGCTCCGCCGAGAGGTCGACGTCGTGACGCCCCTCACGCCCTGGGTCGCCGCGTCCCTCGTTCCCGACGTCGTGTCCCCCGTTCTCGACGTCGTGTTCCGAGAGCCGGATCAGCAAGTGGCTTACCGGAATGCCTTGTCATCCACTCGGATGTGGAATCTGACCGTGTCGCCCTCGATGGTGGTGACTCTGGCGGTCAAACCGTGCGTCTCACCGTCCGCGGTGAGCGTGCACCGGACGGACGCGTCGATGACCGCATCGAGCCCGTCGTCACAGGACACCGTGTCCGGACTCCGCCCGACTGTTTCCGCCAGCCGTTCCTTCACGATGTGTTCCACCTGCTCCCGCGGTACCGATGGCGTTGTTTCGACGCCGGCGTCAACGTCCACGGTGCACCCGGTGACGCTGAGCCCGATGAGCATCGCCGCGATGGCTGAGCGTCTCGCGGTCTGTGTGGTGTGCACGTCGCCTCTCGATGTAGTCCTGTTGGCGATCCCCGGAACACAGTAGCGATGCGACGTCGTGAGTGCCGGGCGTTTCGACACGAATGTGGAACCGGCGGCAGGAGCGCGGAACATGACGCACGGAGCGGCGGCACAGCATTGGGAGCGAGGGACACAGCGGCGTGAGTGCGGGACACGACGCACGAGGGGCAACGCGGCGCTAATGTGGGGCTCGCCGGAACATGGCGAGTGGGTAAGAGAGGATCTGGGATGGTGCGTAGGGGGTTGATCGCGGCCGCGGTGGCGTCCGCGGGAATACTAGTGACAGGAGGATGCGGGACGGGCACCGAGGACGTCATTTCCGACGCGGACCTGGAACAGGGCGTCGCGGATGCGCTTCGGAAAGCCAACACCCCACCGGAAGACCTTGACTGCGACGGTCCGGTGAAGGCGCAGATCGCGGAGATCACCACGTGCACCATGTCGGCGGATGGCGTCGACTACGAGGTCGAAGTCGTCGTCACTGCCGTCGATGGCGGCTCCGCATCGTACGAGATCGAACTCAAGCAGGCCGCCAGTTCAACGGCCACCGAATCGGCGCCCGCCGGGGCGCCTCCCAGTCAGACGCCGTCCTCCAGGTAGCGTTCGACGCGCTCACGTTTCGCCCGCAACTGTCCGGTGTGTCCTGGTCGGACGTCTGCCTTGATCACAAGGCTTACGCGAGGGGCGTGCCGCTGCACGACCTCCGTCGCCCGTTTGATGACGGCCATGACCTCGTCCCACTCGCCTTCCACCAGGGTGAACATGGCGTTGGTCTCGCAGGGCAGCCCGGAGTCCCTGACGACTCGCACCGCCTCGGCTACGGCCTCGCCGACGCCATCGGACTCCCCGCCAAGCGGGGTAACACTGAACGCGACAAGCACTTTGCCTCCTCGACGCTGGCATCAGGGTGCACTCAAGTATGGAGATACGACGGGCGCGCGTTCAGGGCCATGCGGCTGTGGATAAGTGAGTTCGACGTCGATTTGTCGGAAATTGCACTGGATACGTTAAGTTACAAATCGATGTCGACACCCCTCTAACGGGTGAATCTCGATTGTGGCATGCTGCCCGTCACGGGCGTCTGAGCGTGCACGTGGAGGGCCGATGAAATCCGAGGACGAGCTAGCGTGCCATGAGCTGCTGCTCCTGCTCGCGGGTCGGCTGCCGGACATCGCGTTGTGGCGGTTTCGGGACTGGCTCGGCGAGGGTCAGCTTTCCGTGCTCGCCAGGACGTTGCCGAAATCGTTGCTCAGGCACGGTATTGGGCTTGATCAGCGCGAACACGGGTTGCTAGCCGCCTGCTTGGTGCCGCACGGTGCCGACGTCCATCAGGTGAGCGCGACGTTGCGGATAGACGGAGCCACCCGTCCGCGTTACACGTTCACTGAATCGCCATCGGAACGGGCGAACGTGGCGGACTCCGTGTCCGCACTGCTCGACGCGGCGCTGCGCGGCAGGCCGGACGTTGGCGATGTGCGTGCGACGTGGCGACGCGCTGAGGGGCACGAGCGCGGTGAGAAACGGGTGTTGCTAGTGACCGCTGTGGCGGGTTGGCCTCGGCTGACCGGCGAACTGCAACGTGTGCTGCGGGTGCTCGGCGACGACGAGCCGAGCATCGAAGTTCTCCCACCGAACTTCGACATGCCCGAGTATCACCGGGAAGCGCTGGCGAATTCACGTCCCGTCAGCGTTGGTGCGGTCGGAGCCGCGAGATGAGCCTGTCCGCACGGCCCGCGAGCTGGAGGGAGAGGTCGCAAGGTGGCAAACCATGAGGGACCGGTGATACCGGTGCCGTTACGGCTGCACACCGTGTTGCTGGCGCTCGCGGGCAGGATCGATGATGGTGCCCTTGGTCACGCGCGGCAACTATCAGCGGTGGCGCGGGTGGACGAGGCCGCTGAGCTTGTCGTGGGCACGTTGATCGCGGGCGGGATTCCTCTACGGGAATCGGAGCGGCGTGAGCTGGGTGAGGTCGTCGCGAGGAGCGGGGCAGACGTCACGCTGCTCGATCAACTGATCGTCAGCGAGCACGACGTCGACCCGTCGCATAGTTTTACCGGCGGTGACCAGCCGGACTCGGGAGTCGAGCGGGCCATCGAGCCGATCAAGGCCGTGCTGACGGACGTGCGTTCCATCCACGCGGTGTGGCGTAACACCGCGGCCGGCAGGGTTCCTGGCCAGGTGCCGCAGCGCGTCGTGCTGATTGAACTCGGTGCGCAGGGCAGTCCGCCAGCGACGGCGCACCTTGTCGCCGCCGCGCTGCGCAACGCGGGCATCCGGGCAGTGGTCGAGGTGGCGTCGGCCGACGTCGCGTGGCCCAACTACCATCGGCAGGCACTCGCCGCCGCCGCGCCGGTCCTGACGGACACGAGCAGCGCGCCGGCACCGGAAGTGGCGCCGCAACAGGCTGCCGCCCCTGCGCCTGAACCCGCGTCAGTACCTCCGCCGGTACCACAACCGGCACCGCAGCCGGCACCGCGGCCGGCACCGGCTGCTGAGCCGGAACGTCCTGTCGCGTCGGAACGTCCTCGCGAATCGGCTGGCTTCTTCGCGGCGCAGGAGAAGCCCGCGTTCGCGACGCATGCTGCTCCGACGGGCGGCAACGGACATGCCGAGTCAGCTCCGACTCGGCCCGTAGCGACGTCCACGGCTGCTGCGAATGGGACGTCGACCCCTGCGCCAAACGGTGTGAACGTGGCTAACGGGCACGAAGCGCCGCGCAGGACGAACGGACATCATCGTGCGGACCGGCAGCCCGGCGAGGTGTTCTGGCCGCAACCCGAGTCCGCTGCTGAGCCAGCGGGAGGCGATCACGGCGGCGAGCCGTCGCGCATCGACCACTCTGGTGACACGACTCCGCCGCGCAACGGATATCCCGCCGAGCCACCGCCTAACGGGTACCGGACCGAGGCCGCGCGGAATGGCCATGCCGCGGAACCGCCCCGCGCTGACAAGCCCGTCGAGCCGCCGCGTCCCAACCATCCTGCCGAGCCACCGAGCCATGGTGACCGCAACGTGGTGAACTTCCCGGAGTCCGCTTCGGAAAGCACGGCGGAGCTGTCGGGCAATGACGCGCGGCAACTGCACCAGGCGTTGCACGACGCCGAGGCCGCCGACCGCGAGGAGCCGCAGGCCCCGCAGCGGGAGGCGGTGGAGCTTCCGGCGGCCGAGGCTGAGGCGCAACTCAGCGACCGGGACCGCGAGCTATTGCGCGAGCTGCACGCGGAGCTGGCCAAGCGTGAGCGGGAGCAAGCAGCGCAGGTGCAGCTCAACGGTTGGCACCGGCCAGGTAGCTGACCGCCGCGGGTCGGCTAGCCTCGCGGGAGTGGAACACGATCCGTATCTGTGGTTGGAAGACGTCACCGGAGATGAGGCGCTTGACTGGGTGCGCGCCCGCAACGCCGAATCCCTCGCCGAGCTGGCCGAGACTCCTCGATTCGCCGACCTCCGTAAAGACATCCGCGCGGTCCTCGACGCTGACGACCGCATCCCGTACGTCGCGCGCAGGGGCGAGTACCTCTACAACTTCTGGCAGGATGCCGCGCACCCGCGTGGGCTGTGGCGGCGGACGACGCTGGAGTCTTACCGTACGGACGAACCGGACTGGCGGGTCCTCATCGACGTGGACGCGCTCGCGGCGGACGAGGGCGAGAACTGGGTGTGGCAGGGCCCGAAGGTGCTGCGCCCCGGCTACGACCGCTGCTTGGTACAGCTTTCCCGCGGCGGCGCGGACGCGACCGTTGTCCGCGAGTTCGATCTGACGTCGCTCACCTTCGTCGACGATGGCTTCGCGCTGGACGAAGCCAAGAGCCGCATCGGCTGGATCGACGTCGACCATGTCTTCGTCGGTACCGACTTCGGCGACGGCGCGATGACGACCTCCGGCTATCCACGCATCGCGAAGCGCTGGCGGCGTGGCACTCCGCTCTCCGAGGCGACCGTGGTGTTCGAGGGCAAACCAGACGACGTCGCCGTCGTCGCGTACCACGACCCAACCCCCGGTTACGAGCGCGACTTCGTCGCTCGGGCGGTTGACTTCTATCGCACCGAGTTCTACCTACTCGGCGCGGACGACAGCCTCACTCGCATCGAGGTTCCCGACGACGCCGAGATCGACGTCGAGCGCGAGTGGCTGCTGGTCGAGACCCGCTCTGAATGGACCATTGGCGAGGTCAGCTATCCGGCCGGTGCGCTGCTGGCCATCGGGTTCGACGACTTCCTCGCCGGGGACCGCGCGTTCACCGTACTGTTCGAGCCGGACGAGCACACGTCGCTCAACTACCACGACTGGACGCGCAACCACCTAATTATCGCCACGCTCACCGACGTCAAGAGCAGGCTCGACGTCCTAACGCCAAGCGAAGGCTGGCGCAAGGAACCGCTCGCGGGCGTGCCCGACGTTGGCACGGCGGACATCAGGGGCACCGACCCCGACCACGGCGACGAGTTCCTGCTCGACGTCAGTGGCTTCACGCAACCCTCTATGCTGCACCGAGGCGTGATCGGCGGCGAGTTCGAGACGCTGAAACGCGCACCCGCGCGGTTCGACGCCGAGGGTTTGGACGTCCGGCAGCACTTCGCGATTTCGGACGACGGCTCCCATATCCCTTATTTCGTCGTCGGTGCGCCGGAATCGAACGGGCCGACGTTGCTCACCGGTTATGGTGGATTTGAGATTTCCCTCACCCCGTCCTACAGCGGCATTATCGGTCGGTCCTGGTTGACGCGAGGCGGCACGTATGTCGTGGCCAACATTCGCGGTGGCGGTGAATACGGCCCGCAGTGGCATCAATCCGTTCAGAAACGGAACCGACTACGGGTCTACGAGGATTTCGCGGCGGTCGCACGCGACCTCATCGAGCGCGGCATCACCTCGCCGGAACGGCTCGGCATCGAGGGCGGCAGCAACGGCGGCCTACTCACTGGCGTCATGCTCACCCGTTACCCAGACTTGTTCGGCGCGGTGGTGAGCAGCGTGCCGCTGTTGGACATGCTGCGGTACCACCTGTTGCTCGCCGGTGCGTCCTGGATGGCGGAATACGGCGATCCCGACGACGCCGTAGACCGCGACTACCTGCTGAAATACTCGCCATACCACAACCTCGCGCCGGACAGGACGTATCCGCCGACGCTGGTGATGACGTCGACCCGCGACGACAGGGTGCACCCTGGCCACGCGCGCAAGATGGTGGCGCGGATGCGCGAGTTCGGGCACGACGTCCGGTACTACGAGAACATCGAGGGCGGTCACGGCGGCGCTGCGGACAACGAGCAACGGGCGGTCAAGTGGGCGCTGGTGTTCGAGTTCCTGTGGCAGCGGCTGGCACGCTGAAAAACGGACGACGACACGAGAAAGATTGAAAGCCGCCGCGTGGAAAAATGCGAGTCGTCGCATTGAAGTCGCGATTGAGGTGAGCCGAAAAATCGGGTCGTCACGCGGCAAAAATGGCGATTCGCAATTCCGATAATATAGACCTCGCACCCCCTTTCCGTTAGCGTGAAATGGAAAGGGGGTGCGAGTATTTTATGACTGCCGAATTGCTGGCGTTTGTCAGCGCGTTCGCGCTGGTCTTCGCGGTGGAGCTGCCGGACAAGACGATGGTGGCCACCCTCGTGCTGACGACGCGTTACCAGGGGCTGCCGGTGTTCACCGGGGTTTCCGTGGCGTTCATGGTGCACGTCACGGTCGCCGCGCTGTTCGGCGGCGCGCTGCGGTTGCTGCCCGGTGCGCTGGTAACGGGCGTCGTCGCGCTGTTGTTCGGTATCGGCGCGTATCTGCTCCTGCGAGAGGGCTTCGCCCCGGTGCGCGATGGTGCGGAGGACGCCAGCCGTCAGGGTGCGGGACCGGTGTCCTTCACGCGTGCCGCGCTGACGTCGTTCGGTGTCCTGTTCGCCGCCGAGCTCGGTGATGCCTCGCAGCTCGCCACGGTCGGACTCGCGGCGCGCTGGGGTGAGCCGCTGGCCGTCGGCCTCGGTTCGTTCGCCGCGCTGGCCGCGGTCGCGGGCGTCGCGGTGCTCGTGGGCCACAAGGTGCGTGCCCGCATTGACCCGCGCCTGTTGCATCGAGTCTCGGGCATCGCGTTCGCCGTCTTCGCCGTCGCCGCCGCCGTGCGGACGTTCGCGTAGGCGTCGAGCAGCGGGGCATCCGTCTCGCTTGACACGAGCTATCGGCAGATAGACGCTTGTCTAAAGTCCCATCGACGCAGGGAGGCAAGCGATGGCGGCACGGCTGACTGGACGTGAAGCATTACACCTGCTGCCCTCGCTGCGCGCCGATCCGCTCGCTGCCATCTCCGAGCTGACCCGCACCCACGGCGACCTGGTGTGCGTGCCGCTGCCGCGCGGCAACCAGCTGACATTGACCTCGCGGCCAGAGTTGGTCTCGCACGTACTGGTCGGCAACCAGGACAACTACCGCAAGGCGCGTACCTACCGTCCGCTAACCGAGGTGCTGGGCAACGGCCTGTTAACCAACGAAGGCGAGAGCTGGGCACGCCAACGCAGGCTCGTGCAGCCGATGTTCGCGCGAAGGCGCATCGACGCCTTCGCGCCCGCCATGGTTGACGCAGCGAGCACGGCTATGGACCGCTGGGCAACGCTCGGTGAGGACAGCGTCGTTGACGTCGCCGATGAGATGAGCGCGCTCACCCTCGACGTCGTCGGACGTGCCCTGTTCAGCACCGACCTCAGCGGCGAGGCCAGCGAGATGGCCCCCGCGCTGGAGACGGTCCTCGAGTCGTTCGTGAAAGTGGTGCGTCACCCCCTGTTCATGCTCGTGCCTGACTACCACCGCTGGCCGACGCCCGCGCGGCTGCGGGCGCGCGGGGCCGAACGGCACCTGCGCGGTGTCGTTGACGGGCTAATCACCGCGCGGCGTGCGGTTCCCTCAGATCCCTCGGACACCTCGGGTCGCGAGGACACCGACCTGCTCGACGCGCTGCTGTCCGCGCGCGACGACGATGGAGAACCGCTCGACGAACAGCAAATCCGCGACGAGCTGATGACCTTCCTCCTCGCCGGGCACGAGACCACCGCCAACGCACTGGCCTGGACGTTGCTGCTGCTCTCGCGCCACCCGGACGCGCGCGACCGGCTCGTCGCGGAGGTCGACGACGTGCTCTCCGGTCGCGCGGCCTCCGCTGCCGACGTCACCAAACTGGAGTGGACGTCGGCCGTGCTGTCGGAGTCCATGCGGCTCTACCCACCGGCATGGATGATCGAGCGGGAGGCGCGGGACTCCGACGAGCTCGACGGCATCCGCATTCCCGCGGGCAGCATCGTCGCGACGCCGCCGTACCTGGTGCATCGCAACCCTGAGCACTGGCCGAACCCGGAAGGCTTCGACCCGCATCGCTTCCTGCCCGGTGCCGCCGACCGGCACCGGCTCGCCTATCTCCCCTTTGGCGGCGGGCGGCGGCAGTGCATCGGTGGTGGCTTCGCGATGCTGGAGGCGGTGCTGCTGCTCGCCACGATCACGCAGCGGTTCGAACTCGATCTCGTGCCGGGGCATCAGCCACAGGCGCTGACAGCGGTCACGCTGCGTCCCGCCAACGGCATCCCGATGATGCTGCGGCCCCGATAGATCCATCACACCTGGCGCATTCCTTCGCGCCGGGCGCGGCCCGGACGCACTCAGGCTAGCGCGGCGTCACCGCAGTACGCGAGCCAAATCGGCCGCCGCTGTCACCACTCGCGGGCCAATCTCGTCGGCGTCCAGATGATGCAGTGACACCACTCCGATGCTGGCGCGCAGTCCCATTACCTTGCGCACCGGAGCGGCGACGCCGAACGCACCCGGTTGCAGCTCGCCGACCGTGGCGACCCACTCCGGGTCGTCCTGCCGCAGCGTGATCGCCTTGCCCGCCGCGCCCTTGGTAATCGGATGCTGGCTGCCGATCCGGTAGCCGACGTGGTAGCTGGTCCACGACGGCTCCACTACGGCGACGGCCTGCACAGTATCGCCATCCGCGATCGACAGGTGGGCCGTGGCGCCAACGTCCTCGGCCAGTGCGCGCAGGATCGGCGTCGCGGCCTCCCGTAACTGCGGCAGCACCCGGTCGGCCAGGCGCAGCAGCCCGACGCCGAGTCGGACCTTGGTGCCGTCCCGCCACACCAGCCCGCGCTCGACCAGCGGCCCGAGCAGTCGATACACGGCCGCCCTGCTGACGCCGATGCGCTCCGCGAGTTCAGACACGCTGCACGCTTGGCCCTCGGCGTCCGCGACGGTCTGCAACAGCGCCAGCCCACGGTCAAGCGTCAGCGAACTCCCCGAGCTCGCCGTGCTCATGGCCAGCGCCTCGCGGTCACAGCAGTCCCAGCTCCTCGAGGTCCGCGATGGCCTCGCCGAACGTCGCCGAGCCGTAGCAGGCGAACAGCTCCCGCACCGCCTTGGCCGCCGAGTCGCTCAGCTCGCTCGCCTCGGCCGCGAGCGCCGCGCCGTCGGTGGACTCCAGCGCGCCTCGGACGTCCTTGCCCGCTAGGCAGCGGGCGGACGCGACCAGCAGGTTCAGGAACCCATGGTGGGTAAAGCCGGTCTCCGGGTCGACGTGGCGCACCGCCCGATGCAGGCTGTTGGTCGCCTTGAACGACGCCCCGGTGACACCCGCGACCACGGAGAAGAAGTCCGCGACCTCATCGACGCTGGGGAAGTTCTCCTCGGAAAGCCCTCCGCAGCGGATCTTGGGCCAGCTGCCGTGCTCGATGACCTTGCGGACGCCCTCGAGCCAGCCAACGCCGCGGCGGGGCTCGACAACCCGCACGACGTCTTCCGGTACGAACTCGGAGACCCGCTCAAGCCACACCTCGTCCACATCGGACGGTGCGGGCATCTCGACCATGCGCAAGGTGAGTAGCTCGGCGCGGGACTCGACGATGGAGATCGCCTTCGGGACACCGCCGAGACCAGTGTCGATGATCAGCGAGAGTGGCAGCGGCTGAGATGGCTTGATCTTGATGATCTCGGTGATCAGCTCCGGTAGCCGGGACGCGGGACACAGGAACAGGCCGAGCACGCCGGAGTAGTCGCCAGCGCGAGCATCGAGGTAGGCGTGCAGCGCTTCGGACATCGAAGCCGTGCCTGGTGGAAAGAGCGCGGAGTCGTCGACGAGTCTCGTGAACAGGGGCGGGATGCCGCTAGGGCCCGGCGGCGTGAGTTCCACTGCGCTTGACACGACTGACACGCTAGTAGCGTACTATAGTCGAACGAAATGTTCCGATTATCGGACAGATTATCCGCGGTGAACGACGCTTTCACCGCACTGGGCGCGGTGATTGACGCTTTCGCCGCAACCAACGCGGGGAAGGCGTCGTTCACCGCATTCGACGTGCGTACGTCTGGAGATCGCTATGCCGTACTACCGGAAGATCGGCGAGGTACCGCCCAAAAGGCACACCCAGTTTCGCTCGCCCACCGGCAGCCTCTACGCCGAGGAGCTGATGGGTGTCGAGGGATTCTCCTCTGACTCGGCCCTGCTTTATCACCGCTACCTGCCCACGTCGATCGTCGGCGCGGAGCCGGTCGAGGACGATCGAGGCCCGATCGTGGCCAATCACCCGCTCAAGCCGCGCGCGTACCGCACGCAGGACTTGGCGTTCAAACCGGACGCCGACGCCATCACCGCGCGGCGCAGGCTGTTCGGCAACAACGACGTCACCATCGGCTTCGCCGTCGCGAGCGAGCCGAGCCCGCTGTATCGCAACGCCATCGGCGACGAACTGCTTTACATCCAAGGCGGCAGCGGCACCATCGAGACCATCTACGGTGCCCTCGACGTCGGAGACGGCGACTACGTCGTGCTGCCGACCTCGACGACCTATCGCGTGGTGCCAGGTGCCAGTAGGGGCGGTGGGCGGGACCAAAGTGCGACACCGCCGCTGCGGGTGCTCTCGCTGGAGGCGCGCGGCCACATCGGGCCGCCGAAGCGCTACCTGTCGGCTAAGGGCCAGTTCCTCGAACACGCGCCGTACTGCGAGCGCGACCTGCGCGGGCCCACCGAACCGTTGCTGGTCGATGGCCCTGAGTCCGACGCCGACACCGAGGTCCTTGTCCGCCATCGCGCCGGGCTGACGCGGTTCACCTATGACCACCACCCCTTCGACGTCGTCGGCTGGGACGGTTGCCTGTATCCGTGGGTATTCAATATCGACGACTTCGAGCCGATCACGGGCAGGGTGCACCAGCCGCCACCCGTGCACCAGACGTTCGAGGGGCCGAATTTCGTCGTCTGCTCGTTCTGCCCGCGCAAGGTGGACTACCACCCGCTGGCGATCCCGGTGCCGTACAACCACGCCAACGTCGACTCCGACGAGTTGATGTTCTACGTGCGCGGCAACTACGAGGCGCGCAAGGGTTCCGGTATCGACATCGGGTCGATGTCACTTCACCCGTCAGGGTGCACGCACGGTCCGCAGCCTGGTGCGGCCGAGGCGTCGGTCGGCGCGGAGTTCTTCGATGAGACAGCGGTCATGGTGGACACCTTCGCCCCGCTCGACCTTGGTGAAGCCGCTGACGCCTGCGAGGACCCCGGCTACGCGTGGAGTTGGTCGGGGCGGTCGCTGCCGTAGGGCGCTGTCGCGGTGAGGCTCTTCGGTGTGAGTGTCTTTCGCGGAAACCGATACAGTCGAATGGTCAGCGATACGACTGTATCGGTTCCTGGTAGAGACCCTTGCGACGTTTGCCCGGTGGATATCGTGGTTATCCACCGGGCATGACGACCAACCCAGAACCAGACCGTGACCAGCGGGGCGAAGTGGTCTCGGAGCGGCCGCCCGTGCGGCTTGGCTTCGTGCGGGTCGTCAACGGCGTAATCAGCGTCGTCACCGGGCTATTCGCCGTTGTGCTCGCGCTGCACATCCTGCTCGTCGTGGGCGAGGCCAATATGCGCAACGATTTCGCCCAGTTCGTGACCGGCTGGGCGGAGGCAGTCGATCTCGGCCTCGGCACGCTGTTCCCCGCGGCTAACGAAAAGCTGGAAGTGGCGCTCAACGAGGGCATCGCCGCGTTGCTCTGGCTGGTGATCGGCGCCGCGCTGACTACGCTGCTCGCCCGCATCTTCGTGCCAGAGGGCGAGTCTCGCGCTTGGTACCGGCGCACGGTGCGCTGATACCAGGCGCGCGGAAGTCGACATGTGGCCTCGCGGGGACCGGGTCACATGTCGACATCTACCACTCGCGGCGGGCGTGCTTACGTCGCTCGCGTGACGTCTTCGATCCGACGTCTTCAGTGTGGCGGCCCGTGACGTCGTAGCGCACGTTCGGTGCGATCGGACTCCCGCTCCGCGGTGCCGAGTTCGAGCTGCGCCGCCCGCACCGCATTGCGTGCCAGCTTCTCGTAACGCTGCGCTTTGACGAGCTTCGCGCGTAGCTCCGCGACCTCCTCGGTGGCCTCGTTGGCGCGTCGCTGCGCATCGGCCAGTGTCTTGGCCGCCTCGTCTCGGCGCGCCTTGGCGTTCTCGGCGTCCCGTTCGGCCCGTTTGCGCGCTTCGCGCCTGCGCTGGACTTCGGCGGCGCTGACGGTAGAGCCGGTCGTGCGAGCGCCGGATTTCGTACGGGAGGCTTGTCCGGACGTGGCGCTGGGCGTCGCGCCAGACGGCTCGCCCGCCTCGTCATCCGCCCGCCGCGCGAGAACGCCCGCCGTCAGCCACTGCTGCGCGTCGGCCGGGTCCAGCGGCGCGGCCAGCCGCCCTGCCATCACCAAATCCGCCGCCTCGCCGCCCGCCAGTGCCGCTTGCAGCGTGGCGTGGACCTGATCCGTGACGGTGTCGCTGACGCCGAGTCCCGATTCGCGTCCGATCTCTCGCGCGGCGAGCGTCAGCGCGTCGACGGTTTCGCGCCGCCGCACCGACAGTTCTCGTAACCGTCGTCCCGCCAACTCCTCGTGCGCGGTACGCAGCTCTTGGCCAAGCGCTGTCAACTCGGCCAGGTCGTCTGGACGCTCGCGGGCGAGCCGGTTGACCAGCCACGCCGCCAGTGTTGGCTTGCGCAACGCTTTGATCCGTGTGGCCAGTGATCGATCCTTGGCCTCGGCCGCACGGGTGTTGCGGGTGCGGATGAACTCCTCGCGAGGGCCGCTGTAGAGCTCATCAGCAACGGCTTCGAAGTCCACGGTTTCAGAAAAGCACACGTTGGCGTCGCACGCCGGTGGATCGGCGGACTTATGACCCCACCGGGGCCGGGCTCACCACGGACGGCACCCCGAGCGGCTGGGCGTGCGTGCCGTCGGCGAACCGCAACCGCAGCGACCCGACCGCCGCCTCCGCTTTCGCGCGCGCGTCACAGGGCGATGCGGACGACACGACGACGTGGCCGAGGTACGCGTCGTTGCTGCGCGGCAGCCCAGCCCGGGCGGGCACCGAGAGTTGCCAGCGCACGACGTCCGGGTCGACGTCCAGCGCGCCGGTGCCCACCACCCCGACCACCGTGCCCGGCCGCGGCGAGATCACGAAGAACACCGCGGCGCTGGCGATGTCGGTGGTCTCATGCGCCCGAGGCTGCTGCCCGAGGCTGAGTCGCACCAGTTGTTCAAGTGGATGCACACCGGTCACCAAGTGCAGCAGGTCGAAGATGTAGCCGCCAGCCTGTCGAGGGTTGACCTCGATCAGGCGGGGGCCATCGGTGGTCAGCCGCAGCTCGGTGTGGCTGAGGCCGTGACGGTAGTCGAGCGCGGCCAGCACGTCGCGCACGTACGCTGACGTCTCGGCGACGGCGGACTCGGGCAGCTCGGCTGGGAACATGTGCCCGGACTCCACGAAGGCGGGCGGCCCAGCGAGGCTCTTGTCGGTGATACCCACGATCGTGGTCTCACCGTCCCGTGTGATCGCCTCGACGCTGACCTCCGTCCCGTCGACCAACTGCTCCAGCAGCATCACGCGCTCGCGCGGTTGACCGCGCGTGTTGCGTTCGTCCGCGGTGATCTCGTGGAACGCGTCCTTGAGCGCGGCGTCGTCGTCCACCCGCTGCACCGCCGTGCCCGAGTTGAGGTCCACTGGCTTCGCGACCAGCGGGTATCCCAACGACATCGCCGCGTCGCGCGCCGCGTCATACGAATCGGCTACCGCGAACCCGACGTTCGGCACCCCCGCGTCGTCCAGTGCTTGCCGCACCCGGTGTTTACGGGTCGCGGTGTGCAGCACGTCCGGTCGCGCGCCGGGCAGGCTGAGCGCGTCCGCGATCGTGGCCACCGTGGGCAGGTAGTAGTCGCAGGTCGTCAGCACGCCGTCGATTCGGCGCCGCGACGCCACCGTGCGAGCTGCCGCCACGGCGGCGTCCGGGTCGTTGGTGTCGGCGCGGACGATCTCGCTCGCGTTGGCGCGCACCGGGTGCCGCAGTCCGGACGTCGATTCCGGGTAGAGCGCGGGGTCCTTGGTCAGCAGGACGTAGTCGTGGCCGAGCCGCCGGATCAGCGGCGGCAGGCTGTGGCCGGTCGAGCGCAACCAGCTTTCCACCATGAGTAGCGTGGCCATGTCACCCATCCCAGCTAATGGAAATGATGTTCATAACCGGGATCATGTCACAGCGAGTGGAACCGTTGGTGGGCCGGATCACGGCTGCGATCAGCCGAACACCGTGTGGGGATGGCACGGTCGGCCAACCAGGCCGATACTGGTGGGGTGCGTATCCGAACGGCTCGTGCCGACGAGCTGCTTGCACTGCAGGACATCGAGCGTGCCGCCGGCCGGTGTTTCCGTGACATCGGGATGGCGGAGATCGCCGACGACGAGCCTCCCACGCTGACCGAGCTGGCGTACGCCCAGCGCAACGGCGAGGCATGGGTGGCCGTCGGGCCCTTCGGCAGGCTGATGGCGTATCTGATCACCGATGTCGTCGACGGCAATACCCACATCGAACAGGTCTCGGTGCATCCCGACTTCGCCCGGCGCGGCATCGGCAAGGCGCTGCTCGACCACACCGCCGATCAGTCGGCGCGCTGTGGCATCGAGGCGCTGACGCTGACGACGTTCGCCGCCGTGCCGTGGAACGCGCCGTACTATCTGCGCTGCGGGTTCCGGGAACTCGGCCTCGCCGAGCTGTCGCCAGGCTTGCTCGCCATCCTCGAGGCAGAGCGGGCCAACGGCCTCGGCAAGTGGCCGAGAGTCTGCATGCGGCGCGACCTGCTACCAGCCATGGTGCCCGCTGGTCCCGTTCCGCACGCAACCCCAGGAACGTGGCCTCCGGCCCGCTAGTCGTCGGTGCTGATCGGATGGAAGTATCCCATCCTGGAGGACGCCAGGTCGGCTGCTTCGCGGATCACCGGCGTGAGCTTGCGGAGCTCGTCCTCGTCGAGCCGGTACGAGGGGCCGGACACGCCGATAGTGGCCACGACGGTTCCCTCCGCGTCCCGCACGGGTGCCGCCGCACCGTTCAGGCCCTCCTCGAACTCCTCGACGGTGGTGGCGAAGCCGTTCTCGACCACTCGGTCCAGTTCCTCGCGCAGCGCGATGGGGTCGACGATCGTGTTCTCGGTGAACTTCTCCAGCTCACCGGACAGCAGCTCGGCGCGTCGTTCCTCCGGCAGGAACGCGAGGAACACCTTGCCAGGTGACGTCCCGTGCAGCGGCGTCTGTCTGCCAAGCCAGCTACGGCTCACCACGGTGGAACTCGACACGATCTGGTCGATCGTCACGCAGATATCGCCCTCGAGGACGGTGAGCGTGACGGTCTCCTCGGTCTGCCGTGCCAGCCACTCGCAGCCGAACCGCGAGTTCTGGGTCAGATCGGGGTCGACGCTGATGCCGCGCGCGAGATGCGCGAGACCAGCGCCGAGCCGATACTTGCCGCTGTCGGTGTGCTGTTCGACGATGCCACGCGCTTCCAGCGTGTTCAGGAGCCGAAACGCGGTCGACTTGTGTACGCCGAGCTCGTTTCCCACCTCGGTGACGCCCGACCACTCATTGCGTGCCAGGAACTCCAAGATGGTGATCGCCCTGTCGACGGACTGCACACCGCCGGGCCTGCGGTCATCATTAGGGGAGCTCACGACCTTCGAGTCTAGGGCACTTCCCGCGATCCGAGGTCGCCCCGGACAGATCACGCTGTCGACCGGGCGCTGAGCTCCGCGATGATGGCGGGCAAAACCTCGTGGACGTCGCCGATCACGGCATAGTTCGCCCTGCGTACAAGCGGTGCTTCCGGGTCGGTGTTAATCGCCATGATCACCTTCGAGTCCATGCAACCAACCCAGTGCTGTGTCGCACCGCTGATGCCGCACGCGAGATACAGCTCGGGACTGACCTTGGTGCCGGTGAGGCCGACCTGGTCGCTGTGCGGGCGCCAGCCGTTGTTGGTCGCTACCCGCGAGCAGCCGACGACGCCGCCAAGCCGTTCCGCCAGTTCCTCGAGGACCCGGTAGCCGTCCGCGCTGCCGACGCCGCGTCCGCCGGAGACGATGACCGGCGCGGTCGCCAGCGTCATGCCGCCGCCGCGATCGGCACGTTCCACGATGCGGGCCTGCGTCGCCGTCGCCGTTAGCTCCGGGGCGAACTCGCGGACGTCACAGGACTCGACAGGCCCGGACCCGATGTCGCCGGAGACGCCTTGGGCGATGGTCAGCAGCGCGGGGCTCGCGCCATCGCCCGTGCCGACGCGCAGTTCGGCTTCCTCCAGCAGCATCCCGCCGCCGCGCACCCTGGTCAGCAGCCACGAATCACCCGTGCTGACCTCGACGCAGTTCGTCGCCAGCGGCAGCCCGGTCACCGCGGCGACGTGCGCCATAGCCTCGGTGACGGCGTCGGAGCACACGCCCACCACGCCGTCCGGTCGCAGGTGCTCGATCAGCTGGGCCAGCGCATCGCCACTGGCTGCGGGGGCACAGTCGGCCAGGTCGTCGTGCGTGATTTGGTGCAACGTCCGCACGCCGCGCTTGGCCAGGTCATCGGTGTCGAACTCCCCGAACGTCACCGCCTCGACCTGCTGCCCTAGCGACTGTGTGAACGCCAGCATGTCCAACGCGGCAGGGGAGTCGTCCAACACTGCCAGAATCATGAGACCACCCCGATCCGTTCCAGCACGTCGACCACCGCGGGAGCGGCGTCCGCGCCGTGGCCGAGCACGATCGCCTCCTCGCGGTCGTCGGACGGTTGCCGCAGCCGCACCTTGCGCAGACCACCCGGCTCCGGCGTGTACGGCACGACGTCGATGCGAGCCTTCTTGGCCTTGAGCCTGCCCGGCATGCTGGGGTAGCGCGGCAGGTTCAGGCCCTCCTTGACGGCGGCGGCAGCGGGGAGCGGCACCCGGTACACCTCGACGCCGTCGGCCACCTCGCGGCGCAGTTTCACGGCGCTGCCGTCGCTGTCGAAGTCGATGCCCTTGATGCCGCCGACGATCGGCAACCCGAGCGCGCGGGCCACCCGGATGCCGACCTGGTAGTGGCTGGCATCCGCCGACTCGGTGCCGAACAGCACCATGTCGTAGCGGGTGTCGCCGACAGCGTGGACGATCGCCGACGCGGTGGCCTGCGGGTCAAGCTCCGCCTCACCGACGTCGACCAGCACGCCCTTGTCGGCGCCCATCGCGATGGCGTAGCGCAGCTGTTCGTCGGCCTCGGCTGGCCCGACGGCCAGCACCGTCGCGCTGCCGCCGTGCGCCTTGACGATCCGCACGGCCTCCTCGACGGCGCACTCCTCGTGCGGGCCGATGGTGTGGCCGAGGTAGCGCGTGTCGATCTCGGTCGAGTCGTCGGTCAGCGGGACCTTCGCGCCCGGCGCTGGCACCCGCTTGACGCAGACAAGCACGTCCATGGCTTGCCTCCCTTCACGACTTCATGCGTGTGTCGTCCGGGTCGAACAGCGGCGTGCGGCCCACGCGGGCGACGGTGACCGGGTACTGCTCGGCCATGTACTCCACCAGCAGCCGCTCACCCTCGACGGCGTGCTCCGGCGGCAGGTAGGCCATGAGCAGGTACTTCCCGAGCGACGGCGCCGTGCCCGCGCTGGTCACGTAGGAGCCCCTGCCCTTGCGGTCGACGATCCGCTCACCGTCGCGGGCCAGGATCGGCTCGCCGCCCTGCGGGTACCGGGCGATGCCGGACGCGCTGGTGTGGTCATCCACCGTGAGCGTGCACAACGTCGCCGCGGGCCCCGACTCGCGCGCCGCGACGTAGGCCTCCTTGCCGATGAAGTCCGCCGACTTCACCTTCGGCAGCGCCAGGCCCGCCTCGACGGCGTTGTACTCGGAGTCAAGCTCGGCGCCCATCAGGCGGTAGCCCTTCTCCAGCCGTCCGGTGGTGCCGTAGACGCCGATGCCTGCCGGGACGATGCCGTGCGGCTCGCCCGCCGCCGCGATGGCGTCCCACAGGTGCTGCCCGTGCTCGAACGGCGCGTGCAGCTCCCAGCCGAGGTCACCGACGTAGGACACCCGCAACGCCATCACCGGCACTCCGTCGATGACGATCCGTTTCGCGGTGCCGAAGCCGAACGCCTCGTTGGAGACTTCGTCCGGCGTTGCCGCCGCGAGGATGTCGCGGGCTCGCGGTCCCCACAGGCCGAGCGTGCACACCGCCGAGGTGATGTCCGCGAACGCCACCGAGCCGTCGTCCGGCAGGTGGGAACGGAACCAGAACGCGTCTCGCGCGCCATCCGCGCCGCCGGTGATTACCCGGAAGTGGTCATCACCGAGCCGGACGATGGTGAGGTCGCTACGGAACCCGCCGTTCGGCGCGAGCACCGGCGTGTAGATCAGCCGCCCGACCGGCTTGTCCACCTGTGCCATCACCATGTACTGCAGGTAGTCCAGCGCACCGGGCCCCGAGACGTCGAACTGCGCGAACGCCGTCAGGTCGATCATCGCGGCCCGCTCCCGCATCGCGAGGTGCTCGGCGTTCGTGATCGGGGACCACCAGCGGGCATCCCACTCGTGCGGGCGATCCGGCACGCCGAACTCGTCGACCAACGGCCGGTTCGACTCATACCAGTGCGGCCGTTCCCAGCCGCCGACCTCGAAGAACACCGCGCCCCGCTCGACCTCGCGGGTGTAGAACGGCGACAGCCGCTGCCGCCGGTTCGACTCCCACTGCTCGCGCGGGTGCACGATGCCGTAGATCTTGTTGAAGCCCTCGTTGGCGCGTGCGACGACGTGGTGCGTCGTGCGCTGGTGCGGGTAGAACCGCGCGATGTCGGCGCCGTGCAGGTCGATCTCCGGCGTACCGGTGGTCATCCACTCCGCCATCATCCGGCCGACGCCGGGGCCTTCCTTGATCCACACCGCCGCCGCCGACCACAGCCCGCCGACCTCGGGTGACTCACCAAGGATCGGCGAGCCGTCCGGGGTCATCGAGAGCAGGCCGTTGATCGCGTGCCGCACACCCGCGCCCGGCTCGTTGAGGATCGAGCCGAACAGCTCGAGGGCGTCCTCCAGCTGCGGGTCGAAGTCGTCCTGGGTGAACGGCAGCTGCGTCGGTGACAGCGCCGCCGCCTCGATGGACGGGATCTCGTCCGGCTCGTGCAGGATCGGGCGGTGCGCGTAGGAGCCGATCTCCAGGTCGGCCCCGCTTTGCCGCTCGTACATCAGTGCGTCCATGTCGCGGACGATCGGGTAGGCGATCTCGGTGCCCGTGTCGGCGAGTTCCGGGATCGGGCCGACGTCCATCATCTGGTGCACCGCGGGTGTGAGCGGGATGTGCGCGCCAGCCATCCGGGCGATGCGCGGACTCCACACCCCGCAGGCGATGACGATCCGGTCGGTGGCGATGTCACCTTTATCGGTGTGGATAGCCGTGACCCGGCCGCGTTCGGTGGTGATGCCGGTGACTTCGGTGTTCGCCGACACCGTGAGCGCGCCGTGCCCGATGGCCTGCTCCCGCATCAGCGCGCCGGTCTGCAACGGGTCAACCACGGCGGCCGACGGCGTCCAGAACCCGGCGAGAATGATGCTCGGGTCGACGAACGGCACCAGCTGCTGCACGCGCTCCGGCGTGATCAGCTCCGATGGGATGCCCCACGCCTTCGACGACGCCAGCCGCCGCTTCAGCTCCTCGACGCGCTCCTCGTTGCGGGCGACCTCGATGCCGCCGCACGTGGTGATCGTGCCCAGCTTCTCGTACTGGCGCATCGACTCCAGCGTCAGCGCGGTGATCTCCTTGGAGTGATCTACCGGGAAGATGAAGTTCGACGCGTGCCCTGTTGAGCCGCCCGGGTCAGGCAGCGGCCCCTTGTCGAGTAGCACGATGTTGCGCCAGCCCAGCTCGGCGAGGTGATAGGCGACCGAGTTCCCGACGATCCCGGCGCCGATGATGACGACGTCCGCGCTGCTTGGCACGTTCGATGTTGCCGTGCTCATAGCGATCAACTCCTTCAGGACAGCCCCACGACCTGCCCGGTCTCGTCGATGTCGATGTGTTCGGCCGCTGGGCGCGAGGACAGCCCGGGCATGGTGCGCATGTCCCCGCAGATCGGGTAGATGAAGCCAGCGCCGACCGACGCTCTGACCTCGCGCACCGGCAGCCGCCAGCCGGTCGGCGCGCCTTTGCGGGACGGGTCGGCCGACAGCGAAAGGTGGGTCTTGGCGATGCACACCGGCAGCGAGCCGAAGCCGTTGTTCTGGTAGCTGTCGAGCTGCTTGCGTGCGGTGGCGGAGAGGTCGATGCCGTCCGCGCCGTACATGCGCCGCGCCACGACGTCGATCTTGTCCTCGAGCAGCAGGCTGTCGTCGTAGAGGTAGTGGAAGTGCGATGGCTCCTCGCATGCTTCCGCGACGACCTCAGCTAGCTCGGCAGCGCCCTTGCCGCCCTTGGCGACGTGCGAGGTCACCGCCGCGCGCACGCCCTCCGAGTTCGCGATGTCCACGATGGCCTGTTTCTCGCTCTCGTGGTCGCTGGGGAAGGCGTTGATCGCGACGACGGGCGTGATGCCGTGGGCGCGGATGTTGGCGATCTGTTTGCGCAGGTTGGCCGACCCGGCGTGGACGTCGTCGGGGCTCTCGGCGAGCATCTCGTCAGGCAACGGTCTGCCCGCGACGACCTTGTACTTGCCGGAGTGCGCCTTGAGTGAACGCACCGTCGCCACGATCACCGCCGCGTCCGGCGTGAGGCCGGACGCCCGGCACTTGATATTGAAGAAGCGCTCGGCGCCCATGTCCGCGCCGAACCCTGCCTCGGTGATGAGGTAGTCGCCGCCGTGGATGCCGATGAGGTCGGCCACGACGGACGAGTTGCCGTGCGCGATGTTGCCGAAGGGGCCACAGTGGACCAGCGCGGGTGTCTGCTCGATGGTCTGCATCAGGTTCGGCTTGATCGCCTCCCGCAACTGCACGCACATCGCTCCCGCCGCGCGCAGGTCCTCCGCCGTGACCGGGATGCCGTTGTGGTCGTAGGCGACGACGATCCTGCCTAGCCGCTTGCGGAGGTCGGGCAGCGAGTCCGCGAGCGCGAGCACCGCCATGACCTCGCTGGCCGCGGTGATGTCGAAGCCAGTCTGGCGGGGGATGCCATGCGGCTTGCCGCCGAGCCCGGTCATGATCTCGCGCAGGTCGCGGTCGTTGACGTCGAGCACCCGCCGCCATGAGATCGAGAACGGGTCGATGTCGAGCGGGTTGCCCTTGTGCAGGTGGTTGTCGAGCATCGCGGCGAGCAGGTTGTGCGCCGAACTGACGGCGTGCAGGTCGCCGGTGAGGTGCAGGTTCACCGACTCCATCGGTGCGACTTGCGAGTAGCCGCCACCTGCCGCGCCGCCTTTGATGCCGAAGGTCGGCCCCATGGACGGCTGCCGGATGGCGATGACCGCGCGGTGTCCAATGTGGCCGAAGCCCTGGCCGAGCCCGACCGTTGTCGTCGTCTTGCCCTCGCCGAGCGGGGTCGGGGTGAGCGACGAGACGACTACATAGCGGGCACGCGGGCGGTCGGCCAGCTCCTCGATCGCGTCGAGCGAGATCTTGGCGACCGAGCGGCCGTATGGCTCGATCAGGTGCTCACCGATGCCCATGTCGGCGGCGACGTCGGTGAGCGGTTTGAGCGTTGCGCTGCGGGAGATCTCGATGTCCGTTGGCATGGTTGCCATAACCCCTCCTTATGCCGCCCGCCGGTGCGTGTTGCGCACCCAGCGAGCGGTCGCCGCGACGTGGTTGAAGGTGTAGAAGTGCAGGCCAGCGAGGGTGCAGTCGCCATAAGCGACGCGGCTGGCGAGTTTGCGGACAAGGCCGTCCGGCCGGTAGCCGCCCGGTCGCAGTAGCTTGCCCGTGACCGAGGCGTTGCCGCGCGCGAACCGCAGCGAGTCGCCGACGCCGATCTTCAGCCCGACCCGCAGCAGCTTGGTGACATCGACGACCCCTGGCGCACCGACCACCACCGGCAGCGTGATGCCGCGCCGCCGCGCCTCCGCGGCGAACCGGCAGATGGCGTCCGCGTCGAAGCACAACTGCGTGACGGTGTAGGTGGCGTACTCCTGCTTGGCACGCAATGACGTCCACAGCGTGGCATCGTCGATGGTGTGGTGTCCCTCCGGATAGGACGGCACCCCGACGTCGGTGGGCAGTCTGCCCAGGTCGGCCATGCCCCGCAGCAGGGCGAGGCCGTCCGCGAAGTCGCCAGCCGGGTCGTGGTTGTCGCCGCCGACGACGAACACCTCGTCGATGCCAGCCGCGTCGAGGCGGTCGAGGACGCCGGCCAACTCGGCGCTGTCACGGAACTGCCGTGCCGCGAGGTGCGGCACGGCGCGCATCCCCTGCGCCGCCACGTCCTCGACGAGGTCGATGGTCGCGTGCAGGCCCTTGTGCGGTGATGCCGTGACCGTGACGACCGAGCCCGCCGGGAGTTGCTCGGTCGCCTCAAGGGCTCTCGGCAGCGGCAGGATTTCGTAACGCGGCGCGGCGAGCAGCGGGGCGACGGCCGCCGCGTGCGCGGCACCTTCGGGAGCGGCTGGAAGCTCATACCGCGTCAGCCCTTCGGGGTTTCCTTGCGCGGGTCGATGAAGGGCTTCTCGACAACGGTGCCGGTCCGCAGGCCGGTCGGTGTGCGCACCGTGACGGTGTTGCCCAGTTCGGTCAGCTCGATCGGCAGCATGGCGAGCCCGATGTTGCGCTCCAACCGGGGCGAGTAGCAGGCGCTAGTCACCCGGCCGACCGGTTCGGTCGAGCTGGCGTAGACGTCGAATGGCTCGATCATGGAGCCGTCGTTGTAGGTGCCGAGCGGTGGTCCGTCGATCTCGACGCCTGCCATGCGGCGGGTGATGCCTTCCGCCTTGATACGGGTCAGCGCGTCCTTGCCGATGAAGTCGGCGTCCTGGTCGAGGTCGACCATCCAGTGATAGTCGTAGCCGACTTCGAGCGGATTGGTGTCGAGCGTGATGTCGCTGCCGTAGGCGAGCATGCCGCCTTCGATCCGACGCATGTGGCACGGCCCGATCGGACGCATGCCGTGCGGCTCGCCCGCCTGCCACACCGCGTCCCACAGCCGCTCGGCGTCGCGGGAGGCGTTGTAGAGGTAGATCTCGTAGCCGATCTCGCCGGAGTAGCCGGTGCGGCTGACCACGACGTCCATGTCGTCGACGGTGAAATCGCGCAGCCGGTAGTACGGCACGTCCAGGATTTCCGCGCCGAACAGGTCGGACATGACCTGCTTCGACTTCGGTCCTTGGATCTGTAGCGGGGCGACGTCGGCCTCGCGGATCCGGACGTTCCAGCCGCCCGCGTGGGCCAGCCCCATCGCCCACAGCCCGACGTCACTGTCGGCGAGCGAGAGCCAGAACCGGTTCTCCTCGACCCGCAGCAGCACGGGGTCGTTGATGATCCCGCCGTCCGGCGCGGTGACGAACACGTACTTGCACTGGCCGACGTCGCACTTGCTGAGGTCGCGCGGTACCAGCATGTTCGTGAAATCGAAGGCGTCCGGGCCGGAGATCTCGACCTGCCGCTCCACGCCGACGTCCCACAGCGTCACACCCTGCAACAGGGCCCAGTACTCGCCGACGGGGTCACCGTAGTGGCGGGGGTGATAGGTGTGGTTGTAGACGCTGTACGCGGCGACGCCGTGGGCCCGCGACTTCCAGAAGTACGGCGACTTCCTGAGCCGCGTGTAGAGCATCACGGCTGGCTGGTCCACCGCCGTTGTCGGGTGGGCCGCTGGGTAGGGGTGTAGTACGTCTGTCATGAGGGACACCTCGCTGTTGCGCCTGGGAATCCGGAGTAGGGAGATGTGGCGGACTGGGTGGCCGGAGCCGGGTGCCGTAGCTGATGTGCGGCCCGTAGCTGACGATGCGTGTCGCGGCGCTCGTTGCGTAATGCACATCAGTTGTGTTCTACGCAACACCAGTCTGCGACTGGAGTGGTCAAGCCGTCAAGGGGAGATTGCTCGTCCGTTGGAGCGACATCGCGGGTGATGGCGCACTTAGGAGCGCTTTTCGCCAGCGCCACGCGCGGTTCGTGTTGGTGTGGTTCTTGACCATCACCAGAACGTGCTGTCTAGACTGTCTAGATGGATCGTCGATGGCCCACGCAAGACGCCAAGCAACGCCTCAGCGAACTGCTGCGGGCGGCTCGGGAGGACGGTCCGCAAGTCGTCACGAAGCACGGGGTAGACGTGGCGGTGGTGCTCGACGCCGCGGAGTACCGGCGGCTGGCGGGTCTCGACGTCGAGGTGGATCTCAAGCAGGCACTGGTGGGGGAGGCGGCTGACGGGGCTTCGGGTGACGTCGCTGGCTCGGCTTCCGGTATCGCTGTGTCCGCCACGGCGGCCGAGGTCCTGATCGACGTCGTCGCCGACCGGGAGCGGGATCAGCCACGTGATCTCGACGTGGGCGGGGCGCGATGAGCTACCTCATCGACACCGACGTCGTGGTCGAGATCCGTAAGTCCGAACCGGACCGGGGTGTCGCCGCGTGGTGGGAGCGAGTGTCAGCGCACGAGCTGTTCCTGAGCGCGGTGACGATCGGCGAGCTGCAGCGGGGCGCGGAACGCCTACGGCAGCGCGGCGATGACGCGGAGGCGAGCCGGTTGCACGACTGGCTCGGCGGGATCGTGACGCGGTTCGATGACCGGATCCTGCCGGTGACGGCGGCGGTGACCAGCGCGTGGGGACGGCAGGACAGCACGCAGCCCATCCCGGTGCTTGACGGCCTGATCGCCGCGACGGCCAGTGTCAATGGACTTGCCGTCGTCACCCGCAGGAGTGGTGACATGGCAATGGCGGGCGCACGTGTACTGAATCCGTACGCGGCTGTATAGGGCGGCGCGGCTGTCGCGGCGCGAGCGTCATTCACCGCCCGTGGTCGTGACGTTCTTCAGGCGCTGCGGGATCGCGTTGACACGGGACGTCCGGAGTTGGCCTGATCAGCCGAGGCGTTTCTGGTGAACGGCGGCTGGGACGGCCAGCTGTAGTGGTACTCCGCCGCGATCGCTTTCCGGAGGTTCACGATCAGGCGTGCGGCGTCGTTCGGTTCGAGGTACACGGTCTCGCTGTCCTCACCCACCCGGAGCGCGATGTTGAGCTTGCCGTTGGCCTGGGCGAGGCCGACGACGACGGGACACGAGCGGCCCGATGGTTCGGCGCCGTGCACGATCAATGCGGTGTGCAGTCCATGCTGTTCGGCCATGACATGCCTCCGAGTCCTGCCGAAGCGGGTTTGGGCGTTCGCAGGACGGTACGGCGAGGTTGCCGGTTCTACGAGCGCTCTTGCCTGGTCATCGCATCACCGGCCCTATGCGTTTCGCTACGTGACGAATTGATCCCAGTGCTTACTCCGCGTAGACGACCCACGGGAGTGGTACCAGCCGGTCCGTTCGGGTGCGACAGGGCGGTACCAACCTCGCGAGTGTTAAAGAGGGTTACGTGGCAAAGTTGGCGCATGGACCCGCTGGCCGACGGTATCCCCGACGCCGTCCGCACCATTCGCCTTGAGCGCACGCTCGCGGTCCTGCGCACTCGCTTTCAGCCGGGGGCATCGGTCGGCCGTGCTGCCGAACCGGTCCAATCACCCGAGGCCATCGCGCGGCGGGTCGCCGAAGCCGTACGCCGACGTATCGAGACGGAACCGGACGACGAACGGCGAAACGACCTGGTCAACCGGGTGCTCGAACTACTAGACGACGATGACGGCGGCTCAGGCTCGCTCGACCGTTTCATGGCGTTCACCGGCTTCGACTCGGGGGCGGTTCCGCGCCAGCAGCTGCCGGCGGCAGGCGATGGGGTGGCTGCCATCGGTGCGGCCGCCAGCCGGTTGCTTGCCCACAGGTCGTCGTCCGACGACGTGCTGTCCGGCGGGACCGCGTCGTCATCGCTTGCTGTCGCCTTGCGGGCTGAACTCGCCAGCGCCGATCGAGTGGACCTACTGTGCGGGTTCGTGCGCCGCGACGGTCTGTCGCTACTCGACGATGCGTTCAACGACCTACGCCAGAGGGGTGTACCGGTCCGGGTGATCACCACGGCAAGGCACGGCGCGACGGAGCGTGCGGCCATCGACCACTTGGTCGAGCGCGGCAACGCCGAGGTCCGCATCGGCTACGGCACGGAACCCGAACGGCCGCACGCCAAGGCGTGGCTGTTCCACCGCACGTCCGGGGACGACACGGCGTTCGTCGGCAGCACGAACTTGTCCCGAGCGTCGCTTGCCGAGGGCATGGAATGGACGCTGCGGCTGTCCGGCACCGCGACCCCTGAGCTGCTACGCAAGTTCCAGGCCGCGTTCGATAGCCACTGGACGTCCAGTGCGGTCGAGCGGTATGACCCCGCCCGTGATGCGCCCCGGCTCGACGCGGCTCTCGCCACTGGCGACGGCGTCCCGCCGACGATCGGGCACGCTGGACTTCAAGTCCGGCCGCTACCGCATCAGCAGGAGGCGCTCGCGGCGTTGGACGTCGAACGCGACACACACGACCGGCACCGCAATGTGGTCGTCGCAGCGGCCGGTACCGGCAAAACCGTGCTTGCCGCGCTGGATTACCGGCGGCTTCGGGAGCGACGCGAGACGAGCTTGTTGTATGTCGCGCCACGGGGTGCGTCGTTGGAGTCGGCGCTGCGGACGTTCCGCGAGGCACTTGGTGACGACAAGTTCGGCGCGATCCACATAGCGGGTAGGCGGCCGCGTCGTCGGCACCTGTTCGTCAACATCAGCGACCTCGTCGAGCACGGGATCGACGAGTTACCCGCTGGCCGTTTCGACGTCGTCGTCGTGGACGGCTTCGACCCTGGCGCGGCCCCCGGGTACGCGCGGCTGTTGGGGCATCTGCGACCCAGGGAACTGCTCGGCCTCACCGCAGCGCCGGACGACGAGGTGTTGCAGCATTTTGACGGCCGTTCGGCGTATGAGCTGTCACTGTGCGACGCGGTGGCGGCCGAGCTACTGGTGCCGGTGCGGTACTTCGGCATCGCGGACGACGTCGATGTGTCTGACGTGAACTGGAAACTCGGCACGTACGACGTCGACGCCCTCGACGCGCGCTACACCGGGAACGATGCGCGGGCGAACATCGTGCTCACCGCGCTGCGCGAGAACGTGTCCGATGTGAGCTCCATGCGGGCGGTGGGGTGGTGCGTGTCGGACGCGCACGCCGAGTACATGGCTCGCGCGGCCTGCGAATCCGGTATTCCGGCGCTGGCTGCTACCGGTGCCGGCCACGATGAGGCGGTCGCCGCGCTCCGGACGGGCGACGTTCGCCTCCTGTTCGCGTCCGACGGCGACGAGGTGGATGTTCACGGAGTCGACACCGTGCTGCTGCTGTGGCCCACCGACAACCCGGCGCGATTCCTTCGGCAGCTCGGTGTCGGCCTGCGCCGCGCGCCGGGCAAAGCCGCGCTGACGGTGCTCGACTTCATCGGTACGCAGCGCCCGGAGTTCCGATTCGACGTGCGGTACCGCGCACTGACCGGTGCGAGCCGACGTGCGTTGCGACGTCAGGTGGAACAGGGCTTTACCGCGCTGCCGTCTGGTTCCCGTGCGGTGCTCGACCCAGCCGCGCGGCGCATCGTGCTAGCCAACCTCGGCGCACCGTCGCGGCTGTCCCGGGGCCAGCTCGCCGCCGACGTCCGCTCCCACGGCGATCTACCGCTCGCCGCGTACCTGCACCAGGCCGACCGCGCGGTGTCCGACGTCTACCGCAACGGTGGCACGTGGATATCCGCTCGCCGTGCGGCCGGGTTCGTGACGCCGTCCGGAGGTCCCGACGAAGACGTCCTGCTCCGGCGGGTGGCGGCGTTCGCGCACGTCGACGACGCCGAACGCGCGGAGATGTACCGGCGTCTGGTCGACGTCGATGGTCCGCGCTATGGACAGCTGACCGAGCGGGAGCAGCGGCTGGCGCGGATGCTGCTGTTCACGGTGTGGCCGAAGCGTGGCGGGTTCGCGTCGTACCCGGCGGGGCTGGCGCATTTGCGACGGCATCGGGCAGTCTGCGCGGAGATCGCGGAGCTGATCGACGTCGCGCTAGATCGCGCGCGGCATGTGGCAGTGTCCCTCGACGCCGAACTGGCGTCGGTGCCGTTGGCCAGCCACGCTCGGTACTTGCGCGCGGAGATCCTGGCCGCGCTCGGCTACGCGACATTGCGACGTCCGCCGGGTGGCCATAACGCGGGCGCGGCGTGGTGCCCGGCGACCCGCACCGACGCGCTACTGGTGACGCCGGGCGCTGGCGAGCTGGTGAGCACTGAACTCTTTCGCTGGCGGCCGAGGCACCGGTTGTCGACGTCATCCACGACGGGCCAGCGCTACCTGCGCCACGCCGAACAGGGCAGCCACGTGGTGCTTTTCGTGCGGGAGATGTCTACCGGCGACAGCCCGGCGCCCTTCCGGTGCCTCGGTCAGGCCTCGTATGCCGAACACGGGGAGGACCCGCTGTCGATCACGTGGCGACTGCATCGCCCGATGCCATCCGAGCTGGTGGTCGAGTGGTGAACTAGCGGCCTCGCAGGGCATCCTCGAGTTGCGCGAACCGCTTGGCCAGCTCGTTGGGGCCCGCAGGGCCAAGGTTCAGCCACCCACCATCGGCGTGCACCAAGAGGCCGCGTCCGGTTTCGTTGTCGATCCAGCAACTCAGCGGGGGCTTCGTCGCGATGCGTTTACCGTGCGCCTCGTGCCGGATGGCCGCGTGCATCTCGCCGACATTGGTCCGCTCAAGATGCAGCCAACGCTGCATGTGCCGTGCGTCGGTGACGCTGGGGCCCGGTGGTGGGCGTTCGCCTTTCTCGATCGCTTCGAGGATGGTGCGGTCACAGCTCATCGAACGGATCCGCGCGGCAGGCGTTTCTGGCAGCGCGCTCGCCACTCGGATGCCGAGCTGGTCATATGGGATCGGCTCGAGGTCGACCATGCCGCCGCCCGCGATGACCAGCACGGCGTCGCGGCCGATCACCGCAGCTCGGACGGTGACATGATTGCCCTCCACCTTGGCGAGCGTGTAGTACTCGCGGGCGGCGCGTTGCATCACGACGAGCGTTTCCGCGAAATCGTCCGAGACGGCGTTGCCCGTCGTCAGACCTTGCTCGGCGAACTCGGCGAGAATCTGCCGGTCGCGCACCGCGGCGTCGTTCGGCGGATACCACAGCGCGCCCCCGATCAGCGTCGGATGCGGTTCACCGAGATTGAGCCACTGGATGGCTCTGGTGTACGCCTCCACCGAGATGGAGACAGCGTGCTTGATCACGTCGAGAATCCCCCTGTCGAGTGGCGTGCTATTCGCCGATGACCGGCGGGACGACGGTAAAGCCCGTGCTCTCGTCGACCAGCTTTTCGCCGTGCTCGTCGTACTCGACGTGCAACCCCGGGTCCATTTCCTGCTTGATGTAGTACTTGTCCTGGTGCTCGCCGTCGTCATCGCCGCCTTGGCCGCGGCCTGCGCCAGCGCCCCCCATCATGCCGCCCATGCCGCCGCGACCGGGGCCGAAGCCCGCTCCGCCCTTAGCGGCCATTCCGCCGGGTGCCGCACCCTGGCTTGGCATCGCACCAGCGGCCTTGCCGCCGCCGAGCGGTTGCCCGGCCATACCTGATGCCGAGCCCGCCGCCGCACCGCCACCGGCGACGGCACCGCCCGCCAGGCCAGGACCTGCCGCGCCGCCAGGGCCATACCCGCCGTCAGCGCCGGACCGGGGTCGCCCGGTACCGAGTCCTGACGTCGTGGTGCTGCCGGGGCGGATCAGACGGCCGTCCGGAGTGCGCACGGTGCCGTCTGGGTAGCGGATGGTGCCGTCTGGGTAACGGATCGATCCGTCCGGCAGTCGCTCCGCCCCCGGCGGGAGGCCGGTGGACGGGCCGGTCGCTGACGGGCCCGTAACGCTGCCGCCGGAGCCCGCCGGGCTGGTGCCGCCGTAATAGCCACCCGCACCAGCGGGTGACTGGACCTGCGGGGCGCTCGTGCTGTAGGAACCGCCGCCATACGCGCCACCGCCGTATCCCGATGCCGCCGTTGGCGCCGACCCCGAGCCACTGGAGCTTGGGCTCGTCGCGCCGCCACCACCGGCAACCCCGCCGGTCCGGCCCTTGTCGCCGGAGTTCACGTCGTCGCCGATCTTGATTTCCGGGAACGGCTCGTTCATCAGCCGCTGGTTCTGCTGCGAGCGGCTGTAGAATTTGTCGTATTCGTTGATGTTGTGTTGGTTATCTGCCTGCCACTGCGCGTTCTTGTCTTCTTGGCTGTCAAAGCCGGGGAGGACGCCGTACCACCCTGCTTCTTCCGGCTCCGCATCCACCGGGTGTAGCCCGTTACGCAAACTCGCGTGACTCGACGATTCGTCGTCGTAGCTGTACTGCGCGGGCTCCATGTTGGCCTTCGCGACCGTCGCGGAGACCTTCTGCAGCTCCATCATCTCGGCCTTGGCGGCCTCAGCGGCCTCGCCCTTCCACGCGTCACCGAGCGACTTGACGATCCGCGACAACTCGGTGTCGACTTCATAGTGCGATTTGTGCAGATCCCCGAATGCTTGAGCGCCATTGCCGAGTGCGTGTTCGAAGTCCGCCCTGGGGTTGACTCTGCGGTAGATCTCGTACCCGCTTATGCAGTAGGGCAGCATTACCCTTCCCCCTTCATAGTCTTCACCGCGAGGTTCGCAATCTTTTGCGCGAAAGCGCAGGGATCGTTAGTGATCTCCTTGTCCTCGTCGGTGACTTCCACACCATATGCAAGGTCGTTACGGACCCCGACCGTGATGCCGCAGATACCTCGATCGCTTTCATCCTTATATTCTGCCCGAATAGCTGGGTGTCCTGCGATGGGTCGGAGCTCCTGCCAGACCTTGTAGTCGCCCAGTTCGCGTCGCTCGTAAAGGCGACTCAAACCTTCGGTTGGTGGATCGCCGGTGATAAAGGCACCACTGAACCCAGCGAGGGTCGCGTTCGAGGGGTACCAATCGCACGTCGGGCCAGCCTCTACGTGGGGGTTCGGTTCTGCGTCGACGTCATCGAACCCGATTGACGAAAACTGCTTCGCTGATATCACTGAGCATGGATCGGATTCCCACTTTTTCGTGTTAATCGGTTGAGCGACAGCGGGGGCGCCGCTGTGCGGCAAGTCGCCGTTGGGGCTGGTCAAAGCCGAACTGTTGGCGCCCGCGTCGTCGGAAGATGCCGGTGCGCCAGCTTCGCTATCCGAACAACCCGCGAGCACTACACCGGCCACCAGTATTAGAGCAGGAAGGGTTAAACCTGTTTTAGCCATGTCAGTGCTTCATTCCCTTGTCAAATCCCCAACTCAGGTCTTCCTCGCGGTTGATATAGTCGACTCGCAGCTTCTCTAGTTTCCGGACGAAATTTTTGAGTGCCTCGACGTAATTATCGTTGAACTCGGTGTAGCGCTCGGCATGCTGTTTCGCGAATGCTACGAACTGGTCCCCCGCAGGGTGATCCGGTGGATTCAGCATTCTTTCGAAGATGTTTGCTGCGTCACGCCGCGCTCGCATGAGTTCTCGCTGGATTAAGTCGTTCGTGTCGTCGATGATGCGCTGTATCCCATCGGCATCGAACGCGATGTCCTCGACGTCACCGGCTGCGGCCGATGTGCTCGCCAGATAGCCGTCGATCCTGACCATGACAGCAGATCCCCTTTCGTCCCCATGCGTCGCGCGGCCACTGTGGCAGCTGTCAACGCTCTGTCACGGTATCCAACCGGTTAAACGGTCACAATCGAATCCGTCACATCGTCGGACGCGACCACCCACGTCTGGGTTCCATCCGACGATCAGTTGCATTCGCTAACAGCGTGATCCCGTCAAGTCTGCCATATCGGGCCGCAGCCTTGCCCGGCTCAGACGAAGATGGGGCTGGGCTAACGCTTGCGCGTGCGTCAGCGGTCGACAGTTCGGAATCAGCGGTCTCACCTGCTACGCGGTAGGAACATTAGGCTCCCCTCTTCATGGTCTTCACCGCGAGCGTTGCGAGTTTCGTGGCGACAGCACACGGGCCGTCGCCCAAGTTCTTCTCCGGGTCGGTGACACTGACGCTGTACGCGAGGTCGTCACGGAGCCCGACACCTACTAAGCATTCGCCTCGTGCCCGATCGTCGTCTTCGAGCGCCGCCACGGCGGATGGCCTTCAATGGGATCCAGTTCCTGCCACAGCTCATAGTCGTATGCGTTGTTGTTGGCGTATACCGTGCTCAATCCTTGCGGTGAGTAACTAGTTGGACTGGCTGTAATGAACGTTGCTCCCAGTAATCCTCGTCCCTCTGGATACCAGTTGCATTTGGGCCGGCCATCGCATCGTCGGACGTGGCCACCCACGATTAGGTTCAGTCCGACCGTGACCGGCATGCTAGCGGTGTGCGTCCCGCCAAGCCTGCCAGATCTCGGGCCGCAGCCTGCCCCGATCGGACACAGGCAGGCCGTGGTCCATAGCCCACGCGCGGACCTCGGCTGTCGATGGTTCGGGCGCCGCGGGCGCGTCACCGGTCTCGCTGTCGGCGGCGGGGGCGATGCGGGGGAGTGCGTCTCGTTCGGTGTACGCCCACTGCCGTGCGGCGGCGAGGTACCGGTATGTCCACTCTTCGGCGAGTTGACGGTTCTCGCAGAACACGATGGGAACCTCGCTCCAGCGCACTTGGAGCTCGGCGAGGCCGTCAGCGACGTCGGCTGGGCGCATCCGGTCGAGCTTGAAGATCTCCGAGTATCGATCTTCCACGACGACGGCGGCGCGAGGCAGCGCGGCGAGCTCTCCGAGGGCATAGCGCAGTGTGCCGTTGATCAGACTGGTCACGAGGTCGCCTAGTGACTTCCGCTCGACCGCCGCTACCAGCCGTCCGTCGACCAACGTGCCGTAGTCTCCACACGGCAGCGTTCGCTTGACGACGTTCACCTGCTGGGTGCTGAATCGGTACGCGTAGTGCTCGCGGCTATCGACGATGATCTCCAGGTCGGCGATCCCGGCCGCGCGTGCGCTCGGCGTCCGCAGGTTCGGTCGCGCCTGCTTACGGGTACGCGGTGACTGCCAGAACACGGCGTCTCGACCCCGCGCCTTGGTGAACACTAGCTGCGAGCGGTTCTCCCGGTAGCGGTCCAACACGACGTCGATCGCGGCACCTCGACGTCGACAGGACCGCAGCGGCGCGCGCTCCACGATGTCCGGGTCGTCCGGCCACTCGTCAGCCGACACCGGGTAGCAGTACAGCGCTTTGGTGCGCGGCCAGGTCCCAGACGTACGGAATACCAAGCCGCCCTCGATGGGCAGCCGCAGCAGGTAGGCCAGCCGCGAGTCCGGGTCAGGGTTGCTGGCAATCAGCAGTTCCACGGCGGCAGTGTGGCAGGACAACTCACGTGGCTCTACTCGACACGGTCTTCAGTCCGATGCGGTCCTCAGCCCGACGCCGGCTTCTCGGCCGGTGAAGCTTCAGCCAAGCGGGCGTGCAGGCGTTCGCGGATCTCCTCGGGCGTGTAGGCCCGTCGACGTCGCTCTGCCCTGGCGATCACGACCCCGGTGGCGGCGACACCGGCGATGCCCGCCAGGCCGAGTACCTTCCACCAGCGCATGTGCTTAGGCTACAACCGTGCCAGAAGCGCGGATCACGCTCGATGAGGCTGTGACCCTCACTCGGACCGGTGACGTGTGGCTGTTCCGCGGTCACACGATGGCCGACCGCGCGATCCGAGTGACGACGAACAGTCCCGTCAACCATGTCGGCATGTCCGTGGTCATCGAGGACCTGCCGCCGCTGATGTGGCACGCGGAGCTTGGCCGGTCGCTGCCGGACATATGGGCGGGTACCCGGCAGCGAGGTGCGCAACTGCACGACCTGCGCGATGCGGTCGTCGTCTGGGGTAACCGGTACGGGCAGCGGGCGTGGTTGCGTCAGCTGGACTACGACGTCACCCGGGAGATGGAGGACGCCGTACTTCGCACGATCGCGAGGCTCAACGGAACGCCGTTTCCGTCGACGGCACGGCTGGCGTCGCGGTGGTTCCGGGGTCGGATGCCGACGCGTCGCCGGCCTGCGGCCGGGGGCGGCCTGGAGACGGCCTACTGCGCTGAGATCGTCGCCGTCACCTACGAAGCCATGGGGTTACTCGCCAGCGGGCGGCGGCCGAGCTGGTACGACCCCGGACGGTTCTGGAGCGGCGACGACCTCGCCTTGGCCCTGGGCGCTCGGCTTGGCGCGGAGATCGCGGTGACGGTTCCGCCTGGTCGTGCGCCTGCTTAGTCGAGATCGATGCGAATTGTTAGCAGGTCGGTGCCGAGCGAGCGGACCGCTACGGCATTGAGCCGAGCGCTCAGCCGCAGTCGGCTGAGCTCGCGTTGGCGTTCGCGCGGGTCGTCGTCGGTGAGGATGTGCGCGGTTCCAGTACGCCACTGGCGACCGACGCGCACGCGCACCCGGGGATTCGCTTCGATGTTCCGTACGTAGGCCGAGCGACGTCCGTGCTCGGCGACGATCCAGAACACGTCACCGTCTAGGCCATCGCCGACGGGAACTCGGCGAGGTTGGCCGGACTTGCGGCCGGTTGTCTCCAGTAGCGCATAGCCCGGTAGTGGTATACCGCGCAGCAGCGCAGTGCGGATGATCGGGTTCGCGATGCGCCGTTGCACGAACGTCACCAGCTGGTACTTGTCCATCTGGGTATTGTCCCGCTGGTGCTCAACCACGGCGAATGGTCACGGTGACCGGGTCGCCTTCGTCGAGGTCGTTGGCCTTGCGGACGGCGGCCTTGATCGCGACGAAACGTGAGCCATCGCCCTTCGGCATGACCGACGTCTTCCACCGGCTCACACCGACTTCAGCGATGATCGGGATGAAGCCGTCGTGCTCGAACTCGTCGCCGATGTCGTCCGGAACGTCGACGTGGTACCAGCCGCCGAGACCGGTGAACCGCTCGATCTCGCCAGTGAAGCTCCACTGCATGGCGGCAGTATTGCGCGAAGGACCGACGTTTGACGCTGTCGTGGCACGTGCAATTGGAGAAGCATCGTCCCTGTTGCCATGTTCGGCATGGGCAAGATGAGTCTCCATCCTTGTCGCGGGGACGTCTGGGGCCTGCGACTGTTAGGAGCATGCTCACCTCGTTGGTGTGAGCATGCTAATTAGCATGCTGGAGGCTGGGCATGCTGGACGATGAGTTAGCCGAGATCGTCGACACTCTCCGATCGCTGGGTGCTGATCATGCCGACGTCGAGGCCAAACGGGCCGAGGACAGACTGCCACGCTCGGTGAGGGAGACTCTCTCGGCCTCTGCGAATGGGCGCGGCGGCGTGCTCATCCTCGGTTTGGATGAGACGTCAGGTTTCCACGCGTCCGGAGTGCGCGACGCCGCCAAGATGACAGCCGATCTGGGGGCACTCTGCTCTGAGGATGTGGAGCCGCCCCTTCGTCCAACTATCAAAACACACCGGTTTGAGGGTGCTGATCTTGTCGTTGCGGAAATCCCCGCAGTAGAACTTTCGCGCAGGCCCTGCTACTACCGTGGCGCGGGCATATTGCAAGGCAGCTACATCCGGGTTGGCTCCGGGTGTGGAAACGGACGCAGCTGGCGAAGAGACGCAACAGGCGCACCGGGCTGATCGGCGAGCACAGGTCATCGCAGCTATTGGTGAGCAGGTTCGTTCCCGATCCGAGATCACGGCAGCCACCGGGCTTGCCGACAAAACCGTTGCTCGTTGGTTGCGCATTCTTCGACAAGAGGGATCAATCGAGTTGGTTGGCGGCGCCGATCGCAGTCCACGTGCTCGTTACCGAAGAACAAATAAGCTCTCGCTCGATGAAGGGTCGGAGCACATCTGATAGATCGTCTCGGCGTTGCCGTAGCATCGCGAGGCCAGCTACGTGCGCGTCGTCTCAGCGGCCACGTCCACCGATGACGCATCGGTCATCGTTGTCGATCCGGCGTCGTAGGTGGAACACCTTGGCGAGCGACCGATCGCGATTACTGGAGGAGAGCTACTGCGCGTCGACGTAGAATTTCCTGGGTTGCTCCAGTACGGCAGTGGCGCTGACATGGTCGCCCAGGCGCTCCGCGATCGTGCGATGTGCGAGGTCAGGAGGAAGCGCAGCGGCGAACTTCAGGCCTCGGATCGCGGACTCGTTTGTCGGCGGCGGGCTGAGGTCACCGACCTTCGAGAGCGCCTGGCTCACCTCCTTTGCCGTGGCGTCGGGGTGAAGGCGAATCGATCGGTCACCGATCCGCTGACGAGCGTCGACGAGCGTCGGCAAGGATGCGTGGAGGGTGCGGTTGGCGGCGGTACCGGCCCACGTCCACCAGTGCAGGTTTCCAGCCGCACGGAAGAACACCAAACCGTCGTCGGCCACGTGCCGACTGTGTTCTTCCCGAAGCTCGTTCAGCGCAGCCTGCGCGCGCTGCGTGAACGTCACATCGGATGGCTCCGCTCCGAGCAGCACGGCCCGCTGTGCTTGAGTTAGGTCAAAAGACAAGCCCCCGCTGCCACTGCCCCACTTGGCTTGGCCCGGCAGGTCGGTCGGCTCGACGTAGCATCGCCTGCGTTTCCAGTCGATGTGACCGACCTGCCACGCACGGCCGGCAAGTAACAGCACCCGTGGACCGTCTTGGTCATCGGTCATCAGCACGTCGTCGCCGACGCGCCCGATTTCCGAACGACCAGCGAGCACGGTGAACTCAGGCGGCGCGCTGAACACGGCAAGCAGATCGGAGAAATAGCGACGACCGAACTTGCGCTCGGCCTCCGGTCCGATGAACGCCATCGCGCCGTCGCGTTCTAGGTAGCCCTCGCTGAGCAGGTGCTCCAGGAGTTTTTGTGCGTCATCGTCGAACAGCGGCAGGTCGCCCCACCACTCCCGCCACGTTTTCGTGCCGATGGTGTGTTCCTGCAGCGCAAGCGCGAGGATCTGTTGTGCGGCGATATGGCGCGGCGCGACCGGTGGCACGATGGGTTCAACCCACCCTGCCGCCCAGCGCTCGAGCAGACCGGCTGCCACGAGCACCGCGTCCGGCTCAAGACACAGAAACAGGCAGTTCCGTGTGCTGCCGGAACGCCGACCGGTGCGCCCCAGCCGCTGCAGAAACGACGCTACGGAGCGCGGCGCGTCGATCTGAATCACCCGGTCCAGATCCCCGACGTCGATCCCCAACTCCAGCGTCGAGGTCGCGACGATCACGCAGTCTCGTGCGTCCGCGAACGCTTGCTCGGACCGGCGTCGTTCATCGGACGACAGCGATGAGTGGGAGATGAACGTCGTGACGTCTCGTGCTCGGAGCGCGGCTCCCAGCTCCTCAGCGCGGCGCCTGCTGTCGACGAACACCAGGCGCTTCTCGCCCTGGTGCAGCAGGGAGATGACCTTGGCGGCGTTAACGATCGAGCCGACGTGGTCGACGGTCACGTCCACTTCAGCCGCAACGCCCGCAGCCGGTGCGACCACGACCCGTGCCCGGCCGTGCTGCGATCCTTGCAGCCACCGCAGCAGTTCGTCCGGGTTGCCGACAGTTGCCGACAACCCAATCCGTTGCAGCGGTGCGCCGGCCAAGCGAGCCAGCCGCTCCAGCACGGCAAGGAGGTGCCAACCGCGATCATCACCAGCGAACGCATGAACCTCATCGACGACGACAGCCCGCACGTTCGCGAAAAGCTGCCGCGCATCAACCTTCGACGACACGAGCATGCCCTCCAACGACTCCGGCGTTGTAAGGAGAATGTCGGGTGGTTCGCGAAGGATGCGGCTCCGTGGACCTGCTCCGACATCGCCGTGCCACAACTCAACAGTGCGGCCGAGCCAAGCGGCGTAGCTGGCGAGCCGGGGCTGCAGGTTGTTCAGCAGCGCGCGCAGCGGACAGATGTAGAGCACCGAAAGTCCCTGCCAGTTGTGCTGCTCCATCGCGCTCAGCAAGGGAAACGTCGCTGCCTCTGTCTTGCCGCCCGCTGTCGGTGCCAGCAGCACCACGTCCTTGCCCGCAAGGACGGGCTCGATCGCCTCTTGTTGGAGGGGTCGCAACTCGCGCCAGCCGAGCGTGTTGACAAGGTGGTGCACGAGCGCCGGATGCAGGCGATCCAGCGCCGTGGTCACGGCAGGTCCAGGTCGATGTCTTCGGCGCTGGCGGCGTTGCGTTCCGCTTCGGTGAGCTCGCTCGCCGAGACGGTCACCGGGTAGTGCACGCGCGGATCGAACTCGGCGAACTCGTCCACCCGGTCGAGCACGTCTTGCACGAGCTTGCGCAGGAAGACACGAGGTGCCACGCCGACCTGTCCGCCGAGCCCACCTGTGACGGCAGCGGCGAGTTCGGCGATGAAGCCGTCGTCAACCCGGGCAGCGATGCGTTCGGGAGCGCGCGCTGCTCCTGCGTACAGGTCGCGCACCGTCCGTCCCAGTTCACCGAGCCGTTCCAAGTCGAAGCCGGTCAGCCGCAATTGCACGGCGCGCGGATTGTCGAAGCGTGCGTCCGTGGTGAAGTCGGTTGCCAGTCGTTGGGCAAGCGGAGGTAGCCGCTGTGCTCCCTGCTGACCGTCGTAGAACGCTGGGGTGCCGGTGATGAGCAGGAACAACCCGGGGAATCGTCCTGAGTCGATCTCGTCGAGCAACTGCCGCAGGGCGTTGAGCCCCTTCTCGCGGACGTCGCTGCGTACCCGCTGCAGTGTCTCGGTCTCATCGAGCACGAGCAGCAGGCCGGGGTGGCCGCAGTCGCGCAGCACCGTGAGCAGTCCCTGCAGGAAGCCGAGGGCGGCGAAATGGTCGAGCTCGCCGCGAACCCCAGCCGCCCGTCGCGCGGATGCCGCCACTGAGGGCTGGCCGCCGAGCCACGCGATCAATGCTTCTGCGGTTGCTGCGTCACCTTCGCGCTGGGCCTTCCGGTAGCCGCGCAGAGCCGCCGCGAAGGCAGGCGTTGTGCGTGCGACACCAGCTAGCCGCTGTTCCATCAAGGTGTTGACCGCCGCAGCAAGGGCGGTTTCGTCGTCCTCGTCGACGGTTTCCGTGTCGAGGACCTCCTCCTCGAGGGTGTAGAACCAGGCGTCGATGATCGGCCGAAGCGCGCTGGGCTGGTGGGTCGCCGTGGTGAGACGTTCGGTCAGCCTCCGGTAGACCGTCTCAAGTCGGTGCAGCGGCGTCTCGGTCTCGGAGACCTGGATTTCGGCGGTCGCCAACCCAGCCCGTTTGGCCCGCTCGGCAAGCCATCTGGCGAAGAACGTCTTACCTGACCCGTACTCGCCTCGCACCGCATGGAACGCCGAACCACCGCGTGTGATGCTCGCGATGTCGTCGTCGAGCGCGTTGGTGAACCGGTCGAGACCAACCGCGAACAGGTCGAGACCCTGCTGCGGGACGGTGCCGCGGCGTAGCGCGTCCAGCACTTCGCGGCGCCGGGCCGCACTCACCGCTGCGGTCACGTGTCACCCACCTTGAACTGCTCGCGAAGCAACGGGACGTTCAGGGTGACCCGGCGCCCCGAATCGATCTTTTCCAACACAGGGTAGCCCTCGACGTTGAGCAGTCGCTCCAGCGTGGTGAGCAGCCCCTCCGCCCTGCGGGCAGCCTTGCCGGCCATGGCGGCGACCGCTGAGATCGACACCCGGTCGCCTGCCTCAGCGAGTCCGTCGACGATTCGTACGACGACCTGGGTGTCGGGAGCCCGGCTGACGAACGCCTTCTGGCCTTGGTAGACCTCCGACGCGACGACTAGTGATCCGAGGCTCTCCTGCGCTGCGGGCGTCGGTCGCGGCAGGTCGAACAGCGCGCCATCCTGTTCGGTGGGCCTCCGCTTGCGCGGGGCGGCGGGCACGGACGTGGTTGACGGCGCTTCGCTGGGGGTCTTCGGCTCCCACCAGTCAGGTCGCACCGTTTCCGTCGCCAACGTGGACCAACCCCGCGGGACGCCGTCCACAGCTGGGACGAGTGCGAGCACGGGCACCGTCATCTCCGCGGGTGCCACACCACCGTGGTAACCGGCCTTCCGGTACGTGTACCGGACGTCTTCCCGCCATGGCACGACCACCTCGTCGCCGTACACCCTCGGCCCAGACCCCGCGACCTCGCCGTCGTCTGGTTTTCCCGTGCGCCATCTGGCACCACGGTCGCCGTTCGCGGGCCGAGGTCCGTCGCCGCCGCGGTCGACCACATGTCCATGGTCGGCGACGAGCAACACCGGCCTGCCGTAGTTGCGTGCCTGCGCGAGCAGCTGTGGCAGAAACCGGATGTCCGACAGCTGCCATCCGGCTTTCTCCCTGCCGTGGTCGAGCGCGTCATCGATGGTGTTGAGGACGACACCGACCACGTCGTCGCCCGCGAGCGCGGTGACGACCTCTGAGCTGAGTTGCTCACCAGCACCACCGCCGATATCGGCCTGGTGGAACAGGTTGGCCTGCTTGTGGCGGCGCTTCCAGAAGGCGCTGAACCCGGCCCGCTCGACCGGTTGGCCGCCGTCGGTGAACTTCCCGCACAGCAGCGATGCTCGGCTGACCATGGTGATGGACGGGATCGTCGCCACGGCCACCAACCTGCGGTCCGGTTCGGGAGAGACTTCGTACCACGCGTCGGCGAGTTGCTCGCCCAACTCGCTCGCGATGGCGCCGCTCATCCCGTCGACCACCACGATCAGCGGTGGCCCGCTAGCGGCAAGGGGAACCGCAGCACGATTGAGCACCTCCTCCACGAGAAGGCACCCATCAGGAGCATGCACGGAGGCATGCTTCGCCCAGGGCACGACGCGGGTGGCGAACGCCTTGTCGACCTCGGTTCGACGTCGCACTGCTTCCTCGACGAGCCGCCGGTACGCCTGGGTGACGTGTGGACCGGCGTGGTCGTCGCCCGCCCAGAGGACATCGAGCGCGCGATCCACCCAGCTCCATTCCGCCAGGTACTGGGCGACGCCGTTCGCCACCGACGGCACGTCGGACGTTGGTTGCGTCAGCCACCTGGCGATGCGCACCGCCATCTCCGCTGCACGCAGTTCGTGCTGCCGCAGTCCGGCGAGCTGGTGGTCCTGCGCCTGCCGCAGGGCGGCCCCGGCCCGTGTCGGGTCGGGGAGTGCGTTGGCTAGCTCGCTCAGTCGGGCTCGGAACGCCGACGGCAGCACGGTGCTGGAGGCCAGTGCGTCGGTGAGTCCAGTCTGGGAGGCGAGTTGATCGGCGCGTGCGAGTGCTGCCGTCACTGCCTCAACCCGCTCATCACCGTTACGCCTGCTGTGGATGGTGGCCAGCGTCCGTGTAATGACGTGCTCGACCGCGGTGGCGAAGGTACGAATCGCCGCGGCAGGAATGTTCGGGAACAACCCGCCAACGGCGGCAGCGACATCGGTGCTGGCCTGCGGATCGTGTATGGCCGTACCGACGACACCGAGCGCCATGGCGTCATCGGCCCTGCCAATTTCGACGAGTGTGAGTAGCGGTGCGACGGCGTCACCCGCCGAGGCCGCCAGCCACTCGCTGATGCCCTTCCGTTCCGCGTGGTCGAGCTGTTGGAACCGCTCCGGGCCGCCTGGAGTTTGCGTCCACGCCAATAGTCCGTCGAAGTCAAGTCCGTCACCGGGCACACCGAGCCTCGCGGCCGTGAGCGCACGCAGGGCGGCGTCGTAGGTCAGGACCCCGCCGGTCCTTGGCCAGCCGTCGGCCGGTTCGGCTGCGAGCAGCGCTGTGAGTAGCCACGGCTGCTCCCATACCTGGGGATCCAGCCTGCTCGCCCCGAACTTGAGCTGGACAACCTCGATGGGGTCGACGTTGAGAACCGCCTGCTTGACCACATGCCCGAGCAGGTCCCAGTCGAGTTCGGTCTCGTTGGCCGTGGTGGTGACGACCAGGACGCTCGTTGGGTCCGCCCGCTCCTGATGGTCCAGCCACGCGGACGCGATCCCGAGCACGGAGGGTTGGTCGGTGACGTGCACCGAGCGCTTGTGACCACCGTTGTTGATGGCGACATCGAACTGGACCTGGCTACTCGGGTCGTAGGTACCGTAGACGAGCACCAACCGTCGGTCGCCCGCCTGACGCAGCCGGTTTTCCAGCAACGGCGCTAACAGGCGGCGGTCGAGCAGCGGCGGCGCGGTGGCCATCAAGCTGGGCCGTCCTGCGACACCGGACGCCAGTCGATCTCGATGACAGTTCCGGGGTGCTGGTCACTGTAGGCACGGATCTCGGACTGCACGTCAGCCAGGATCGCAGCGATATCCGCTTCCGCGGCGCTCGGTGTGATCCGGCGTGTCCGGTGGGTGTTCGCCGGGCCTTGTGATGCGGGTGCCGCTGACGCGGGGGCCTGCGGCGGTGCGGGCGCGGGAGCCTGGGTCGCACTCGCCGCATCGGTGATGATCTGCGCCGCCTCTGCGTTGGCGCGGGTCAGTACCGGTGCGAGCTCGGTGGTGAACTCGCTGGCGCTGGCAGCTTCGGTGACGTCGGTCAGGAGCCGTTCGGACCGGTCACCGATGCCGTCCTGGTGGCCGGCCAAGGTCGCCAGGTTTGCCAGCATGCCCCAGTTGCAGGTGTCCAGCGCGCGCAGCACGGTCTCGGCGGACGTGATCGTGCGGGAAAGCTCACTGTCCGACTCCTGGCCGGGTGCAGCTGCCAGTTTGCGCGCCAACTGGGTCGGGCTTTCGGCCGCGGACAAGCTCGCCAACAGATCGGCAGCCGCTCGGGTGGAGCGAACCCTGGGTGCCGAGGCGTCGATGCCGAGCTGCTCGGAGTGCTTGTCCAGCGACCGATGCAACCCGTGCACCGCCGGCTCGTAGGTACCGACCTTCTCCCGGACGGCACTGGCGAGCTTGGTGACGTTGCCGGTGTAGCGCACCGCCGAGACCGCGACGCCGAAGAGCCTCCCGGCGCGCTCGCGTGCCAGCTGGAACTCGTCCTCACTAGGCAGCTCCTGGGCCCGCAGCGACCAGCCCGTGCCGATCTGCTCAAGCGACGGGGGGTTCTCCACGATCCCGTGATGCACCCAGGCGCTGTCGGTGAGCAGCGCGTACGTGGCGATGATGAGGTTGCTGACCAGCTTGTCGAGACCGGTGTAGCCGAGGTCGGCGATCCACTTACGGATGTCCTCGACCGCGTAGTCGCCGGTAGCGCCGACGCGGGCCGCGTGCTGGTCGATCCGCTTGCGCCATTCCGGCGAGGTCGTCAGCGGCCCGTCGTGCACCTCGCCGAGCTCGAGGGGGTGCACGATCCTACCGACTGGGGTGAGCTGGTTACGGTCCAGCTCGACACGGCCGCCTTCCTCGGTGGCCCTGGTGATCCAGTGCAGCGCGTTGCGCAGCTCACTGGGGGTGACGGGCTTCCGATCACCCTTGACGTCGAAGTTCGGATGCTTCGGATAGCGATGGCCGAACAGGTCGTCGGCGAGGGCCAGCATGTTGAACTCGAAACCGGCACCGCCTTGCAGCCGAGGCTTGTGGTCCGGGTAGAGCGAGAACACGTGGCCCTCATCGCCGACTTCCGCGCCAGCATTGGCCGGGTCGAGCCTGCTGATGCCATAGAGCTGGCCGAGGACGCCGGTGAGCTGGGTGGTAAGCGTGTCGCGCTGCGCCTCGAGCTGGTGACGCACCCGGATGCGATCGTCGCTGGACAGCGTCGACGTGTAGCTCTCCAGCCGGTCCGGGCGCTCGAGCAGATACCGGATCTTGATCAACCTACCGAGCTGGGTCGAGCGCTGATCGGACAGGAACGACGGCAGCCACACGATCGTCGGCTCGTGAACGTCCGCCCGCTGCAGCTCGCGTAGCCGCGCCAGGTCATCGCTCGGGTACTTGTTCGGGTCGTCGAACGGGTAGTCGAAGACGAACCGGATGCTGCCGGGATGATTCGGGGTGAACTGCTCGTTCGGCAGCGTCTGCCGCTCGCGGACGTTGCCGCAGACGAACTCGGCGGTGCGCTTGCTGCCACGCCAGACGACCTCGCGGGTGCAGACGAAGGCGCCGTCGTCGGTGACGCCGAGCGCGTCCCAGAGCTGCTCCCGGACCCAGGCCTTTCGCTGGCCGAGGGTGTCCACTTCGCTGACCGCATCGAGGATCGGCTCGATGTCCAGGTCCGAGAGATGCAGCGTGAACACGGGGTCCTCGTCGCCCTCCGCGCGCAGCTCGCCTCCCATCGCTGCTTCGATCTCCCGGAGCCGCTTGACGGCCATCGAACCGGGCTCGACCGTGCGGGAGCGCAGCGAGCCGTGGTTAAGTGCGGCGAGCCTGCGGCCGGTGAGCCGCTGCAGCGCGGGCACATCCGGCGCGAGCGAGGCCAGCAGCAGGGTCTTGATCAGCCGGTCGTCGGCGATGTAGTTCGGGTCGTTCGGCGACGGGTACTTGTCGTCGAGAAACGCGCGGACCTTGGCATGGAACTTGGCCGCGGACTCCGCTTCCTTGCGCAGCCGGTCGGTGAACGCCGCCGTGCTGCCCTCGGCCAGCACATCCCAGAGGTCGCCCAGTGGGATGAGCTCACCGAGCTTCATCGTTTCGCGGCGACGGTAGAGCAGGTCCTGCAGGAGCTTGAGTCCGGTGCGTTCGCGCTGCAACGCTCCCGACAGCGCGACGAGCACGTTCAGCAGCGCGGGCGAGAGCGGATAGACCTTCCGGAAGTCCGACCAGTCGGCGTGCGTGGCGCCGTTGGCATCGAGCAGCGCGTCCTTGACGTCGGCCTTGGTGGACTCGATCGCACCGAACGCGGCATCGAGCTGCGCACGCGCGTCATCCGAGCGTGGCTTGAGGACACGTTCCTTGATGATCGCGGGGAGGTTGCGATCTTCGAGACTGATCGTGTCGAACCGCTCGGCGAGGTATTGCACCTGCTGTTCGAGGTTCTTGACGTCCGAGCCGACGAGCTGGGTGAGGTCGCGCTGCCGGGAGATCAGCGACACGATCGGCACCGGGCGGTTGGTGTCACCGGACTCGATCAGCTTGACTAGCTTGCTGACCTGGTCGTTGACGAACTCGCGGCGTGACAGGTGCGCCTGCAGCCACAGGATCAGCTCATCGAGGAACAGCACAATCCCGTCGTAGCCGAGCTGCTTGGCGTGCTGGCTGATGACGGCGAGCCCGTTCTCCAGCGGCAGGAACGCCTCGGCTTCGCCCTGCTTGGCGGACGCGTACGCGGACAACGGCCCGGACAGCAGTGCGGACACCAGCGCGCTCCGGCGGGTGTCGCCAGCGGGGGCCGCGAACGCGGCGTCGAGAGCGGCGCTGGTCCAGCGGCCGCCGGTGTCGTCGAGGACGTCAAGATCATCGAGGTCGTCCTCGTCAGCCGCACCCGCGCCGTCGCCGAGCAGTTCGAGGAACTTGTCATCGCCGAGGGTGTTGCGCATGTTCTCGGCGTCGCGCAACATCTCGTCGCTGCGGTAGACGGCCGGGGTGGGTGCGTCCGGGTGCAGCTCTCGCACGGTGCGGACATAGCCGCCAAGCAGGGCCGAGTCGAGGTCAGCGGCACCGACGAGGTGGTACGGCACCATGAGGAACTTCCGGCCGCGCAGCCACTCGTCGTGCTCGTCGATGACCGGCTGCAGTCCCTGTTTCGCGCGCGCGACCGGGTGGTTGTTCAGGATGGCGTGCAGCACCGTGAGGAAGTGGCTCTTACCGGCGCCGAACGAGCCGTGCAGGTAGGCAGCGTGCGAGCTGCCGTCACGGAGCGCGGCCCGCACCAGGTTGAGCGCGCGGCGGAACGCGTCCTGGAGTTGGTCGGTGACGACGTAGTCCTCGACCATGGACTCGGTGGCGGTGAAACCCTTGGAAAGGTCGACCTTGAAGTCGCCTGCGTGCACCGACTCCGGGAGTCGAAGGACATCCCGGAGGTAAACCTCGCTGCTCACGGTGGGTCCGCCCTCACTTCTTCTTCCGTCCGCGTGTTGTCGGCGCGGGGCGCCAGGCCCGCAGCGCCTCGGTCGACAGCTGGTGCTTGGCCCGCTGCTCGTCGAGGAAAGCCTGGTACTCCTCGGCCGGGTTACCGCCCCACTGCTCGTCGTACTCGCCGTGCCACTGGTGCACCCACGGCATGAGCTCGGCCAGTCCGGCCAGCAGTGGGGTGATTTTGTCAGCCCCCCATCCTGCCTGCTCGGTACGGTCGTTGACCAGATTGACCAGCGCTTGTGCCTGATCGGCATGATCCCAACCTGCCCAGCCAAGCTGCAGCGTGTTGTCCGCGTCCGGGTTCGCCTCCGGGTACGAGATGAACCGCTCCTTCGGCACGTCGAGCTTGCCGCGATGGGTCCAATAGGACGTCTTGCGGAAGTCGGTGGACTTGTACTTCGGCGGCACCGGGATGTCGAGGCGCTGCCCGGTGCGGTCCTCCTCGCGTTGCTGCTCCCAGACGTCCTCCCACTGATCACGCTTGCGCAGACCGGTGTCCTTGTAGCGCATGGCGGCCAGGTAGGGGACGTGCTGGTCAGCGATGAGCTGTTCGAGGATCTTGGCCAGCGACCAGTTCGGCTTGTCGAGGTGATCGGATGCGTAGAGCTCGGCGACGCTGGTGAAATCTGGATCCTTGCGCATCAGCTCAGCGAGCTGGTTGACCGTCAGTGTGCGCGGCTGCGTGAAGTGGTCACGCATGGCGAACCACAGGTCGCGGTCCTCGCAGCGGTCCAGCAGCCACGTTTCGAGCGCTTCGCGTTCCTTCTTTTCCCATGGCTCGGCGGACCACCGACGTTTGCACTCGGGTCGCTCAATCAGCGCGATGTCCCGGCGCTTTTCGATCGTCTCGATCCGCTTCGCGACGACTTGGCGGTACGGCTCAGGCCAGTGGGCGGGGATCTCTGTGATGGGCGTCGAGCCGTGGCGATCGAACCACGCGGTCTCGGCCTCGCCTGCCGCCATCTTGCGCGCGAGCGCGATCTCGAAGGCGCGCTCTCCGAGGTTCAGTTCGGGCACTGTGTCCGGGTCGGCGCGCAGTTCGGCGGCTTCGGTGTCGGTGACCAGGCCGTAGAGCTGGTAGACCTCCCAATCGAGTTCTTCCTGCCGTGCGATCATTCGACCGCGGATGCGGGTGTGCCCGGCGCGCGCAGCATCGAGTTCTGCGCGGGTGGGTGTGGCCTCGGCGACGGAAGCCGACGGCTCGTGGGCAGCGAGCTCCTGGGCGAGCGAGTCAAGCGCGCGGCCTGCCTCCAAAGGCAGTTGTTCAGGGAGCGGGTACCTCGCAATATTGCTGGCATTGAAAGCGTATCTGTCCGACCATGACTCGGCACTGACTCGGGCACCGCTATCACCGATTGGATCGCCGCCCTTGGGGTAACAATTCTGTTTGAGCCAGAAGCACGCTGTAGAGGAGTTCAGCACTCCAAGCAGCATGAGGTGGTCTTCCTCGCTCGCTCCCTCCGGCAACTTAATCACCGGCGCTGTTTGCGTGAAGGTTTTCCCGCCTCGATCTAATACAAAGTGATTATGTGTGGCGACCTCAGCAAAAGCTATAGTTAAATCAGTCTTGAGTTTGGATGTGTACAGTTCCCGGTATTCGAACCACTGAATCGATTTAATGGACTCCACGGGTTTACCGAAACGTTTCCTCTTTTGCAGAGTATTGCGATTGCGCCAGAGGTGACGATACCACCTATCCCCCATGGTCATGGAGATCGGTTTGCAGTATTTGTCGTATGGCCATAGGGATTTGGCCTGTGGGTTAGCGATATAGTCACGGACGGTATCGCCTGAGATTACCGCGATCGAGTTTTCAACGCCAGAGCGGTGAACTGTTGCTTGGCTGTCAAGGAAGAAGGCTTCGTCCTGGCCTGTTATAGAGACGAGGCCGAATAGTTCTATTTTTGAATGGAGTTGGCCACCGGCTGCGCCCGCGTTTAAGCTCGTGACTAGGTCGTCAGCGCCGCCACCGCTGAGCGACCAGGGGTGCTTGGCAAACAGTTCGCTAGGTGTGTCGTTGACGGTGATCCATTCGGACTCGCTGCCGGGCTTGCTAACTTGCTCGACTATAGCGCGCCATACGTGGCCATTCTCGGGCTTTTCGGGAGTGGAGGGTTCTCCGCGAATGCCTAGAATCGCACGGATGGTGGTGCCGCTGCCGGCGAAGTCCTTGCGACCGATAATGACGACCGTGGGCGTGCCATGGCCGGGAATGTATGCACCCGAAGTGTCTATGACGTGCGATAGTGACACCGTGGGAAAGAATTTTTCGATCAGTTTTTTCCCGAATTCCCTCTTCATGAATGAGTTCGCGGTGATTTGTCCTATATATCCACCGGCCTGCTGGCGTGTGCCCAGATGGAACATTCGTTGCACGAACGGCACCGAGAGGGCGTATTCACGATGGCAGGCGCTCCAGCGTTCACGGTAGTTCTCATTTTCCTGCTTGTCTTTGACTGTGATGTAGGGCGGGTTGCCTACTACTACGTGATACGAGACCGGCGTCAGCAGCTCGCAGGACTTCACGTACTCGTTCACGTCTTCGGTGCGGTACGTGAACTCTTCGGCGCTTGCGAAGAGGTCTTCCTGCTCGCCCTTCACGTCCCGGCCGTGCATGAGGGAGTCGCCGGTGGCGACGTTGATGGGAAACGCGGGGGCGGCATCGAGTCGCTGGCCTCCACCGGCCTTCATCGCTGCTACGAGTAGTCGGAATCGTGCGATCGAGACCGCGAACGGGTTCTTGTCGCAACCATGCACGGATTCCATGGAGCGGCGGATGAGTTCCCAGTCGTCAACGCCGGGTGCTGCTTCGCGCCATTTGGCGAGCAACCGGTGGAAGATGCCCAGCAGGAAGTGACCGGATCCGCAGGCAGGGTCGATCGTGCGCAGTCCGTGCATTATCCGTTCGACTTCGCCGCCCGCACGGCGGATCTCGACGGTCGGTTCGAGCCCGAACTCCTCGACGGCAGGTTCGAGCGTGAGATCCAGGATGAACTCCTCGACGAATTCAGGAGTCTGCAGCAGCGCGTAGGTCTTGCGGGCGTTCTCGGAGAGGTCCTGGTAGAGGTCGCCGAGGAAGCGGGTGTTCCAGTCGGCGTCGCTGAAGTCGTGCACGATCTCGCCGTCCGGGCCGAGCCGACGCCAGAACTTCAGCAGCGCGCTCGCCGCCTCGTAGGACGGCGTGATCTCCCACAGCGGGTTGTGGGCGTGATCGAACAGGCCCGCCGCCGTCGGGTGCGCAGTGGCGAGGTGGTCGAACGCCGCTTCGATCCAGTCGCGGTCGTTCTTGTGCGGGTGCTCGCGGAAGAACTGCTCGTGCCGGGCCTGGGCGGTGGCCTGTCGGTCACCTGGCCCCGCCAGATACGGCTCGGGGATCAGCTGGTTGTCCTCGCAGAACCGCACGAACACGCAGCCGAGAATCCAGCCCACCGCAGCCTGCGTGACGCGTCCCTCAAGCCACGTCTCGTAGGTGGCCGCTGTTCGCTTGGCGTCGTAGGCGGCGTTGTATTCCCTGCGTAGTGGCTCGTGGAACTGCTTGTCAGTGGCCCGCTCCCTGAGGTCCACCGTGAGATCTTCAAGCTGCTTGCGTAGGTCCCTCAGCAGGGCCTTCTTCTCTACTCCGCTCGCCGTGTCTAGCACCGTCACGCTCTCGCACCTCAGTCTGCTCGCTTCCTCCCGCATCATCGCAGGCTGGGTGCCGTTCGCTACGCAACGTACCGATTTGTTACTTCCACTGCTCGTACGGTGGCGGAGGCCGCTTGAGGGAGCGACTTGTGTCGGCTGCCAGGATGCGGTCCCTCATGGGAAACTGAGACCCATACGTAGGACATACAAGGGTCAAGAAGGCGATATCGTCTGCCAACCCGCGTCACGCTCCCACAGGGCAATGGGGGAATTTCCAGAGACCGCGATCCAGGCACCCGTGTAGTCAGACGGGACGGAAGGGGGAGTCGTCGGCAAAAACTCCGACCTGAGTGCCTGTTCAACCGCGTGTCTCACAGGTTCTGAGGGGTTACCCACCCAGATAAATAGGTGGCGGTGGTCGAGACTGGATGACCGCAGCTTTATAGCGTTGTCGTTTCGATCTGGATCGTTGACGACATCTGAAACGATGGTGGACAGAATTTCGCCGGTAGCGTTCGATGTCCCGACTGTCGTGTTGGCGTACAGGATCCAACCTGGGCCTGCTACGGCGTATACTTCAAGTAATGCCAAGTTGCGAAGTTGCCTCACGTAAACCTCTTTATCGTGTCCTTCGCTCCCAGGTGGTTGCTGTGCATTCTCGCGCAAGTTGTAGATTCCTGCTTGTTCAAGATTGCGAAGCAGAGTGATGATGGATTCTGCATTTTGCTTGATGTTAATCGTCTCGGTGAATCTAACTATCCAGGTGTAAGAAAGTGTGTCGATTGGCCCAGTTAGGTATTTCTTGAAATGGTCTTGTAGTCGCAAGAAGTCAGCTGAAGTTAATTGAGTGATCTCAATTGCAATTCGCCGTCCGTCCGTGGCATCGACGATGAGATCTACCTCGCTATGCCCTGAATTTTCGTCTCGTTGGATTACGGCACCGTCCAGGGCTCTCGTGACTATCTGCTCGGCTAATTCTTCTTCGGGATTGGTCATATTGCCTCCATAGAACGGGCCGCCGTCCTCGCACGACCTGGGAGCCCACGTGCCGCGGCGACGCGGGCGCGGCATGCGGGCACCGGGCGAGCGATGGTTCGAGTTCGCCAGTGACCTCATCGAGTGGAGTTCGTGGAGAGGAATCTCGGAGTCGCTCAGCGTCAGTGCGAGGACCTCCTCGTCGGTGATGAGGCCGCAGTCGAATATCCCTGCCTTCGGGTATCCGATCGGGTGATGAAGGGAGCTTCACCGGTGTCGACTGCGCCGCCGGGGATGTCCCAATGTGGTTTGCACGACTGGTTCAACCAGCGAGACACACGTGTCCGCCTCCCGCAGCAGCACTCCAACCGACGTCCGCTTACGTTGGCAGCGACCGGACGGACTCGTCAAGAATGGCAGTAGGTCCACAGTGCGAGGCTATCGGTCGCTATCTCTTATTTCGGCTGACTCAGGCGCTGGTCGGGCGTGAGTCGTGATCACGGCGTCCGGCTACGCGATCCCAGATCGCGCGAACGATCTGGGCCGACGTGGTGCCGTCTCCGTACGGCGACGGAGTATGTCGGAGACGGTCATGGACCGCTTCGAGGTCAGACAACCAGCCGCTGATGATGCGGGCGATATCGCCAGCAGAGAGCGCCCTGGCGCCGTGATCGGCCTCAACCTCTGGACGCTCGTTGCTGCGGCGGATAACGACCACAGGGCGCGCGAGGACCGTGGCTTCCTCCTGGATTCCTCCGGAGTCGGTGATGACGGCGGCGGCGTGTTGGATCAGCCCAAGGGTGTCCGGGTAGTCGAGCGGTTCAGTGAGACGAAGCTGGTTGGCGAGTTCAGTAAAGGCCGTGATCTTGGATTTGTTTCCGCGTCCTGGGGTGAAGTGGTAGTACGACCGGCACGGGCAGGTTGGTGAACTGGACGAGGAGTTGTTCCATTACCGCAGGATTATCAGCATTCTCTGGGCGGTGCACAGTTGCCAGGATGTAGCGCTGGGTGGTGACGCCGAGCTGTTCGAGGATCTCGTCTTGTCGACGCGGGGCGGGTAGCGCCTGTCTTGCGGCTTCGACGATGGTGTTGCCGGTGATGACAATACGTTCCGTGGGGATGCGTTCGGCCCGGAGGTTGTCGGCGGCCGTCGTGGTCGGTGCGCAGCACAGGTCTGCGAGGTGGTCGATGAGCACGCGGTTGTGTTCCTCGGGCATGGCGCGGTCGAAGCTGCGCAGGCCTGCTTCGACATGGACGAGTGGGATTACCGCCGCGTTCGCGGCGAGCGCTCCGGCCAGAGCTGAGGTGGTGTCGCCATGGACGATAACCATTTCAGGTGGGTGCTCGCGGAGCACGGTAGCGATCTCTCTGGTGAGGTGTCCCAGTTGCTGGCCCCGGGTGGTATCGCGCGGAAGCGGACCCAACTGTATCCGTGTCGCCGGGAGATCCCCAGTCATCCCCGTGCTGTAGTGCTAGCCGGTGTGGATCACGTGGGCGTGTTCGCCGAGGAGTTCGGCGATCGGCGTGAGTTTGGTGACCTTGGGACGGGTGCCTGCGATCAGGGCGATAGCCATCGATGTCTCCGGTCACCAGTAGAGGTGTCGTCGTTCACCCGCGCTGTATCGACGCGCGGCAACGAAGATGCGCAGGTATAGCTGGTCGATCGTGAGGAAGTTCGGGACGAGGTCGGCACGCGTGAGTTCTCCCTCGTGGTAGGTCAGTCCGGTGCCGGTCCGGGTGGCGTATCGCGCCGGGACGGAGTCGCCGGCCCCCTCAGCGAGCGCGATGGCGTCGTCGATGTCGAGGTCGACGAGCCCGGAGACTTCGGCATCGGCCAAGGGGATAGCGTCGAGGTCGATCCCGAGCGGCAACAGGTGCCAGTGCTGGAACTCCCGCTCGATGTAGTCCGGGGCGAGCGTGACGGCTGTTTGGCGCAGGCCAATGGGGTGGAGGTCGGCATACTCGATGTCGAGCCCGAGTTCCTCGTGTACCTCACGGATGCCGTCGGGGATGGTCTCGCCAGCGTGATAGTGCCCGCCGACGGTGATGTCGGCATAGTCGGGCCGGTCGAATGAGTACCGGCCTGGCGCCTTCTTTTGCAGCATGATACGTCGTGTGATCGGGTTGAGTGCCAAAGCCGAGAACGTGCGGTGCCAGAGCCCTTGGCGGTGGGCCTCCTTCTTGTCCTCAGTGCCGAGGTGTTCGTAGCGATCATTGAAGATGTCGATCGGTTTCACAGATCCTCCGAATGCCTGGTCAGGTCGACGTGGGACATTTCCCAGAACGTGCGCAGCGCGTCGAAGTAGCGGGCTGGATCGCCGACCATGACCCAGCGACCGATGATCCGGTGGGCGTTCACGAAGCCGTTGGATGCGAGCTCACCCACGGCAACACCGAGATCGACTTCGCCTCCGGCCTTGTCGGTCGGTTTGAGCGTATCGAGGATGGATGGTCGCAGGATGAGTCGGGAGACGACGGCCAGCGGCTCGGAGACGGTGGCGGGATCGGGCCGCTGCAGGATTCCTGTTGCGCGGTGCGGGGCAGCGGGATTGGTGTCGATGATGCCGAAAGAGCGAGTCTCGTCGCGGCCGACACATTGCCCTGCCACGACAGCGTCGACGCCATTGCCCAGGCGGTGCCGCATGGTGGCGAGATTCGTTCCGATGGCGCGTTCGCCGGCTGCCGTTCGAGAGCGTCGTCAGCAACGAAGACCAATGCCGACCGGAAGAGTCGTTGCCAGATCGCAGAAACGCGCCGGGAAACAGCATGGCAAGACGCCCAGTCCGGACGGGCACTTCGCGAGTACGGCTTCACTGCAGCGATGTCTCAAGCGGATTGAGCATCCCGGTGTCAGCCTGCATCTCGACCTGAATGCCAGTGGAGTCTGTGCTTCGTCAGCACTACGAGCACGCCACCGCCGAAGAGTGAACCTGCCAGATCACGTTACGTGCAAGGTGATCGTTGAGTAGTCTGCGACGCGCACAGACTCCGTTGATCAGGGGGCGTTCCATGGGGTTCTCCGTCGAGCCGGACGCGGTCGCCGGGTTGAGTAAGCAGTTCGACCGGCTGGCCGAGCATGCGACGCAGGGCAGGTCCTACGTCGCAAACCACACGGACCTCGATCTGACCGGCGAGGGCCTGATCAATCTGATCGCCGGCGGCCACCAGCAGGTGCAGGACCAGGTCGAACAGTTCCTCAAGTCTCTGGCTGACCCGACGGCAACCAGTACCGCCGGGGCTTTGGATGCGGCGGCGAAGTACTACCGGGCCACCGACGACGCGAACGCGCGTGAACTCGACGCGACGTACCCGTGCGTCGATGTCGGCGCGGCGAAAGTCGGCACCGAGCGTGTTGAAGCGAACGTCGGTGCGTTCCAGGAGGTCGCTGATCCGACGGCCCGGTACCAGCCGCCGCAGGACTACAACGAGGAGATGCCTTACGAGCCGCATTGGTCGGACCTGGCCAGTCCGACGTCGCTAGTGCGCGACGCCATCTGGAATGTCACCGGCGCTGCGGCGTCGCTGGGGATCTGCGACCGCGCCTACGACCCGTTCGAGGTCTTTCTCAAACCGGTGGTCGGTGACTGGGCGGGTATGCGCGGCTGCGCGGACGTCTTCCGTAATGTCAGCGCTGCCGTCACCGAGATGGCCGACAACACCCGCTGGTACGCGCAGAGCCTGCCCGGGGCGTGGACCGGCAACGCCGCCGACAGCTGTCAGGTGCACTTATTCGTGCTGGCCAAGTCGCTGGAGTCGGCACGGCAGCCACTTGAGGACATCGCTAAGGAGTATGAGGGAGCCGCCGTCGGGGCTCAGAAACTCAGCAGCTCGATCGGAGTGCTGCTCAGCGACATCGCCGACGCTGCGCTGGCCGCTGCCGCGAGTGCCGCGGTCAGCGGGGCCGGGGCGACTGGCGTCGGCCTACCGATCGCGTTGGTCATCGGCGCGTTCACGCTGACCAGGATCTATAAGGTCGTTCGCGGTGTGATGCAGCTCCTCGACCTCATCGCCCGCATCCGTGCCACCGTGGATGCGTTTAGGGGCGCGGCGGGAGACTTCGGCAAGGTGGACGCCACCACGCCACTGCCGAAGCTGCCGGCGAACTCGATGACCCTTCCCAGCGTGTAGGAGTAGCCATGGCCGATAACCAGAATCTCGGGCAGCCCTCCGTCGAAGAGATCCTCGACAAGATCGACCAGTCCCCTATCGGGGAGATGTTGCGCGACGAGCAGGCCATGGAGCGCATGATCTTTGACCTGATGACCCGAAGTGAGGACTCGGTGGTCCGTGAGATGGGCACCGAACTGCGCGAAGGAAACATCACCATGCGCGGCCTCGCAGACATCCCCGCGTACCGGTCAGCGATGGAGGCGGGGCTCGAGCGTGTCGGTGAACTCGACCTCGCGAGCATGTCCGAGCAACTCGACGAGTTGATCGCCGAGCAGCAGGAGTCCGCGCCGGACGAGGACGCAGGGGAGAGCGACGAGGAGCCAGACGAGTTGTGGCAGGGCTTCGGGCGGCTGGACGATCGATGACCCAACGCGGATGGATGGCGGTGCGGTGGGCGATGCGCCTGGTCGGGGCCGTACTGATCGCGTTCGTCATCCTGACCGGGGTGTATGGGCAGTTCGCTGCGCCGACGATGGGCGAGGGCGGTGTGGCGATGACGCAGGGCGACACAGCTGATAGGTACCTCGTCGCGGATACGTTTGCCACGGATTGTGTGTTCACCGGCAAGGACGGCGGTGAGGTCCGCCTCGGCACGCAGCCACTCGGTCGGTCGTTTCTGAAGGGCACGACATTCTCGCCGCCCGGGGTTGCGGGCACACTGACCTGCGACCGCGAACTCCGGGTGATGTCGGGCGGTGCGGCGAAGCTCGCTCAGGTCGCCGAGCATGAGTTCCTGGTCGCCTTCCCTGGAGTTCTGCTCATCGCGATTGCGCAGGTGGTGGGGCCGCGCCGAGAACGCAAGACCCGGCGAAGTTGATGCCGCTCAGCCCAGTTGACCCTGGTCGTTCGCCTACTTCTCGAATCCTCCTGGCCCGAACGGCAAGGCGAACGACTGAGGACACAGCCTAACGGTTGCGGATGTTGCGAATATTTCGGATACTGCGATAGTAAAGACTGCTGTGCTGAGGAGAGAGCCATGGCCATGACTTCATTCAGTGCTGACCAGGTCACGCCTGCTCAAGCCGATAGCAGCATCGCTCATGCAGCCTTGCCGCACATCAAGGCCTATCTAGCGAAGCACCAGTCAGACGAGATCCTGCGCCTCGTCGTTGACGACCAGTGTGACGAAGTCTTGGAAGTCCCTCGGGGCGCAGTTGAGCTCCTCGCCCGAATACTTGCCCATATGGCGGCAGGCGAGGGAGTGTCGATCTTGCCATCGCATGCCGAGCTGACGACTCAACAGGCCGCCGATCTGCTGAATGTCTCAAGGCCGTTTTTGATCGGCTTGCTTGAGGCTGGCGAGATCGAGTACCGCACGGTTGGGAAGCATCGGCGGGTGAAGGCCGAGTCGCTACGCAGGTACATCCGTGAGGATGACCTTCGTCGACGGCAGGCAGCGGACGAACTGTCGGCTCTCAACCAAGAGATGGGGTTGACCTGAGCAGTGGCCTTCGTCGTTGTCTACGACGCGAGCGTTCTCTATCCCAACACCCTGCGCGACCTGCTGATCAGGATCGCGCAGGGTGGTCTTGTTCAGGCGAAGTGGACCGATGAAATCCTCGACGAGGTGTTCAGGAACGTCGAGGCTAATCGTCCGGACCTTGACCCCAACAAGCTCGCGCGTACTCGGATGCTGATCACTCGATCGGTCCGTGACTGTCTCGTGACTGGATACGAGCCACTGGTCAAGTCCTTGGAGCTGCCGGATCCGGATGATCGGCACGTGCTGGCGGCGGCCATCAAGGCCCATGCTCAGGTCATTGTGACCAGCAACCTCCGGGACTTCCCGAGGGACGCCCTCGAACCATGGAGCGTCGAAGCCAAAGATCCGGACGCGTTTGTGCTTGACCAGATAGACCTGAGGAAGAGTCTGGTCTATGGGGCCGTGCAACAGATCGCAGACTCGAGATGTAACCCACCGGAGACGGTGCAGGACGTGCTTGTCCAGCTTGAACGAGCTGGTTTGGTGGAGTCTGTCGCGGCGTTGTGGGGCTGACTACCGTCAGCTTCATCGGTGTGTACGAACTACGCCGCCCCGGTCTCGCGTAGCGAAGCTACGAACTCCTGGCGGAGTACCACGTTCGTGTTCGCCGAGCACCTCGACGATCCGCCCTGCTAGCTGGGGCGCGTCGCGGGGCGCTTCCGCCGGACACAGCAGCCATACGCCGTGTGGCTGGTCGCTCGCCCTGCGCGCCGCGTTCTGCAGTTCGGTGAGGAACTGGCGCCCGCCGGAGTCGAAGTATCTGCCGAGAAGCCCTGCGTCGTGCAGGAGCAGTACCGAGCCTTCTTCGATCAGGTGAGCGCTGAGCCGCTCCTGAACCCGCTTCCAGGTCGCCTCGACGTACGACGCCAATCCTTTCGGTGCCGCTCCGGACATGCTCATGCGGGCGTCCGCTGCGAGCACCTTGCTCCACGCTTGGTTCTTCTCGCTGGCCAGCGTCCGGAACTCGTCGACGAAGACACGGTTCAGGTCCACGGCGACGACGTTGTAGTGGCTGGTGAGCGCTTCAACTGTGCCAGGCAGGTGCTTCGCCCTTATCGTGAGCGCGAGAAAGCCGCCACGAGCCGCTGCGTCCGCGAGCTGTGTCGACGCCGCCTTGAGCGGGTCACGGCCAAACGAGTGTGTGCCGTCGACAGACGACAGGTAGCTCGACGAAGTCGAAGCGCTCGTGCGGCGCCACACCTGCTCCGGTGGTTTGAAGACACCGCTACCCGGTTCGTACGTCAACCGACTCCCGGCAGCGGCCAGGGCTTCCTCGACCTCGACGTAGGTCGGCTCACCGAGTCGCACCTCCGGGAACCGCGCGCGCACCTTGGCGAGCAGCGTCTTCAACGTGATGCCCTTGCTGGGAACGCCGGCGCCCGCCTGCGAGATTCGGAGCGCCCGGGACAGCTCGAGGTTTCGCGGATACAGTTCAAGCCGCCGGGAAGCGGCAGCGTGGTGAGACAACCCAGCCGCCAGCGCGACGAGTCGAGTATCCGCTAGCGGCCGCATCCCCTCGGGCGCGACGACTGCTCGCAGTTCGCGCAGCACAGCGCTGCTGCCGGGGAGCGGGTCAGCCTCCGCCAGCTTGTCGGCGACCCTGCCGAGTGCTGTGGCGTAGTCGGCCAGCTCCTGCGGGCTGGGTTCCTCGAACCTGCCAACGACTCCGACGCGAGAACCACTACGGAACCGCGACGAGCAACGGCGATCCGCGGCTCGCTTTCCTCACTGGTCTCGCCGGCGTACTCGGCGGCAAGCTCCGCCTCGACCGCGGCCCGAACTACGGCGAGGGCGTCGCGCTGGGTGCGTGTTTGATCTTCGTTGGTGGTGCCGTGCTGTGCCCGCAGTTCCGCTGCGATCTCACTCGCCGTGCCGACCCGGCCAAGGTCCTCCAGGATCTTGGCTACCTCACGCCTGATCGGCACCAGCCACTCGGTTGTGCGCCACGACTTGGCCGCCTCGACAAAGTGCCGAGACACGCTGGGCTGGCTCACACCGAGATGCGCGGCTATGGCACTTTGAGTGGGCCATGTGTCGAGTGGTGATGGTCTGCCCTCCGCATCTGGCAGGCCGAGAGCAAGCCGTTCGACGTCAGGTCGTTTTGAGCCCTTCCTGGCTTCCTGAGGTTGCAGGCGCGCAGCGAGGTCATTGATCGAGAGTTTCGCGGGAACGAGTGGCGCGGGCGTTTCCGCCGGCTCCGGCTCGCGAGCGGCCCCAGCGTCCTTGAGCAGCCGGGTGTCCCATTGCTTGTGCCTGCGGTTGAGCTCCTTTCTGGTCAGCTGACCAGCTCCCCGTGCACGAGAGATCTGGTAGCGCGGCACATCGAGCAGATCGCGCACCGTCGTGGCGCCGTAGGAGTTCGCCACGGACACCGCGCGAGGGGACAGACCGGCAGCATCCAGTGGCGTATCGAGTGTTGCTGCCTCCGCTGCGGCGTCGCGGACTTGTTCGATGTCTGTGTCGGCCGACTTGGTTGTCTCGACGGTGGCAGGCGTTGTTGCTGGCGCTGCGGCGTCTGCTTGCTTGAAGACGGCCCGCCAGGCGTCCTCCATCTGCCGGAGGGTCTCGAAGCGTCGTTCGGCGTCGCGGTGTAGCGCGCTCTGGAAGAAGGAGGTGAGCCCGTCCCGCAGTGCAGGCTCGAAGAGGTCGGCTTCGATGCGAGGCAGCTCGTCGTCGGACATGTCCGGCGCAGTGAGGTCATCGCCCCACTTCACGCGCTCGCCGGAGGCCATCTCGTAGAGCGTCACTGCGGCCGCATAGCGCTCCGCATGTGCGTCGAAGGCTGGTCGGCGCGGTGTTCCGATGAACGGGTCGAGGTAGCCGCGGGTGCCGGCCTTGATGTCGGTATCAGCGGCGTTCGTTAGCGAGAAGTCGAACAGCTTGAGCTGTGTTGTGCGGTCCTTGCGTTCGAAGATGCCCAGGTTGTCTGGCTTGATGTCGCGGTGCTGTACGCCGTTGGCGTCGAGCTGGTCCAGCGCGCGAAAGAGGTCCGAGCCGTAGCGTTCGAGGTGGTGGTAGGACAGCTTGCCCTCGTCGCGGAGGCGTTTGCCCAGCGTTGTGCGTCCTGCGAACTCGAGCTCAAGTACCGTGCGCCCGCCGATCTCGCGTGACCCGCCTTTGAGCTGCACAATCGAGCCACCGCCGACCAGATGCAGCGCTCTGGCCTCGTCATAGAGCCGCTCGGCCTTCTCTTCGTCGAGCGCGATCTTGAAGACGCGCTCTTCGATGACGGGTTCCCCGTCGAACTCATCGGTCAGTCGCTCGACGAGGAGCGCCCGCGCTGTCGCTCCGGTACCGAGGATCTGTGCGACCTCCCAGCCGTCCTCCAGCTCCTGCTT